>NZ_OZ224217.1:132500-4476936 GCF_965152605.1 Nitrospira sp. M1 | reverse complement strand
AGACTTATAAACACCTGTTAATAATTTCAGTCATTATCAGGAATATATGAATGTCGTTGATCACTTTCGTACCCACTTACCACCAACTTCTTCATCCTTATTTCCCAGCTCATCTACAAAGAATCTTTGAAAATCTATTACATACCCACAGGTACCACTCCAAAAAATACTTATAACTATTTGATTTATATTAATAAAATAAATTACCCACATACTCACAGACCCTATTACTACTTCTTCTCCCACTACTGTCTTTTATTCTTAGCTTAGAATAATTTAAGAAAGAGAGGCTGTTGAACTTGTGAATAGTATTTACATCACCACGATACTATCAGAAATGAAAATTAACCCAAGTACATCTCTATAGGCCAAAGAATTCAATTGGTCATTCTGTACTGTATCTTCTTGAATAATATACATATTCTCTGAAGTAAGTGTGGTTTTTTGAGGTCCACCTTGTGTGAAAACTAGAGTGGTCCGATGATTTTCTTGACCAGATTGTTGCTGAATATAAGTGGAAAAGTCATCGTGTTCTTCCTGGCCAGTTTTGGTGAGTATATAGAGTGTATGGGGCATACGATATCAACCTGTCTGAACTGATGTTTTAAAATATAAGAACACGATCTGCTTTTTGTATGAGAGATTGAATATGACTCACGGATTTTTCTTGAATTGAAAAGTCTGGGTCTAATTCAAATGACCGTTGGCTTTCTTCAGGAACGAGGATCGGAAGTTCTAGTTCTTGAATGGAAGGGAGATATTTTTCAAGCGTATCTAAATCCCTGATAGAAGAAGATAATTCTTCAGAGACGAGTAACTGTGCTTGGCCTAACAAGATAATCGTTAATTCATTAGGGCCTGTCGATAAACCCAGCGCAATTCGTAGGCCCTCCACTGGCTGGTGAGTGACAGTCGGATCCTTGCGGATTAAGACAATAAGTTTTAGAGACATGGATGCCTTAACAAACCATTAACGCCAACAGCGGAGAATTATGGATTATATACCCGAAAACGTGTTGTTCGGTTCCGGCGGAGGGAAAAAACGAAAATCAGTTCTTTCTTATTGAAAAATAAGAAGAAAAATAACATTCTTTCATGAAAAATGTCAAGAAATTAGAAGATGTTGACGTTTTGATGAATCCATGATTTGAGCTTCTCTGGGACCAAAGAAATTTGTACTTCAACTTGTTTTTTATCCTGCATATTTCGAACGATGGCTACGGCTTTTTGAACCTCTTCGTCTCCAATGATAATCGTGGCTAAGGCCCCGAGTTTATCAGCTGACCGTAGATGGGATTTTAAAGAATTGGCTCGAAAATCTGCATCAGCTATGATTCCAGCTTGTCGAAGACTTGTGAGAAGTTTAAGACCTTCAGGTCGTCCTTTATCACCAAATCCAGCGACTACGACTATTGGGGGAGTCTGTGTGACCACTGTTGGTGGAACGAGAAGATTGACCCGTTCTAGACCCACGGCAAATCCTACAGCTGGGGTTGGCGGACCTCCAAGATTTTTCACAAGCCCATCATATCGACCACCGGCTCCGATTGTATTTTGCGCGCCTAAGTGAGATGACGTGATTTCAAATGTTGTTTGAGAATAGTAGTCTAAGCCTCGAACAAGTCTGTGATGAATAGTATAAGGAATATTAAGTAGTGAGAGACCATTTTGGACATGGGTAAAGTGCTCAAGCGACGTTGCTGAGAGAGTATCCAACAGCGTAGGTGCTTCTTCAGTAAGCGTATTACATCGGGGCACTTTACAGTCTAGAATGCGAAGAGGGTTCGTGTGAAAACGTCGCTGGCAGTTTTCGCAGAAATCTAGAAGTTGTGGTTTAACGTATGCCTGCAGTTGTGAAATATACAGTTGCCGATCATCTGGCGTGCCGATGGAGTTAATGTACAGGGTCAGCTCTGGTAATTGTAAATCTGTAAAATATTGCCAAAGCAAGGAAATAACCTCGACATCCATGTATGGGTCTTCGGTACCAAATACCTCGACGCCAAATTGATGAAACTGTCGAAATCTACCGGCCTGGGGCCGTTCATGACGAAACATGGGGCCGATATAGTACAACTTTCGCATGGTGAATTGTGCTGAAAGGTTATGTTCAAGGTACGCTCGAACCACACCGGCCGTTCCCTCGGGACGTAAGGTTAACGATGTTCCATCTCGGTCCTGAAACGTATACATTTCTTTTTCGACCACATCAGTGGATTCACCGATACTCCTTGCATATAACTGAGTCTGTTCAAATGTCGGTATCCGAATTTCGGAAAATCCATAACATTGGGCAAGTTTGTGCGCAGAATGTTCAACGACATTCCACTTGGTCATCTGATCCGGAAGAATATCCTTAATGCCTTTAATCCCACGAATCTTCACAACGTCAAGTCCTTATGAGAGCTATAGAGTCATAAATGACGAAAAATACAGGTAATTTTCTAAGAAATGACTATATCTTCACACTAAATTCTAGTCAATAAATGGCCTATGCCAAACAAAATGAGGAATGGGAAGTCAGCTAATCTATGATATTGAATGGAAGCGAATTGACATCTAGAATATAAATCCCCATAATTTTGGGTTTGCACCTATGAATTTACGAAGGAGAAAATTGCCGTGTCAATGACTTACAGACAGCCATCGAATCTCAAACGAAAACGAGACCACGGTTTTCGAAAACGGATGAGTACAAAAAATGGACGAAAAGTTCTTGCGAGAAGGAGAAAAAAAGGACGTACTCGTCTTACAGTCTCAGATGAATAAACGTGTGTCGTCTGACTATACTCTCTTCATCAAAAAAACACTGGATTATAATCAGGTTAAACGTGTAGGCCAACGCGTACAGCACCCCCTGTTTAACTTGATGTATTGTCAAAGTCAGTATTCCAAATCTCGTGTGGGTATAGTTGTCGGTCGGCGATTTGGGAAGGCGGTTGTTCGAAATCGAGCAAAACGTATATTTAGAGAATTGGTGCGAGCCATACAGGAAGAATTGGTGAAAGGTTATGATATTGTTATCTTCCCCAAGCCTCCTGTATTACGGAAAAAATTTCAGATTGTTCAGGAAAATTGGAAAGTAGCCCTTCACAGGATTGGAGTTCTCCGTCCAACTCCTTATCACTCGTATCCAGATTCATTCTCTGGATAATCTCAGTCTATCAACAATGGGTTTCACCTTTCTTGGGACCGCACTGTCGGTTTGAACCGTCGTGTTCTCACTACGGTTACGAAGCCATTCGTCGGTATGGACTCGTGAAGGGACTATGGTTAACAAGCTTCAGGCTTCTGAAATGTCAGCCATTCCATTCAGGTGGGACTGATCCGGTTCCCTGATTCAATTCCAGAACTTATGAACTCATCGTTATTGTACGCTAACAACACTCAAGGCCTGTTCTGAATCAGGACCACCCAAAACTGTCTAGAAAGTTCTAACGTCAATGGAAAAACGAGTCGTTCTGTTTATCGTGTTGTGTTTGGGGATCATCATTGGCTGGGATGTTGTCATGAAAGAATATGGCTTCGCCCCTCTCAATGATACATCCATCATTGACCAGACAGAAGACACATCGTTGGTGGGCGAGGAACAGATCGAACAGAACAGTGCCGAGGTTTCCTCTTCTGCTGAAACCGAGACGGCTGAAGAAAATCAGATTTCTTCAGATATTTCCCTGCCAAGTGACACAGAACAACAGGAACAGATCGAGACAATCGAAACACCGCTCTATCGAGCCCAAATTTCTAACCGCGGGGCCGAGATTAAGAGTTGGCAATTATTACGATATCTGACGCAATCTGAAGATCCCACGCCTGTCGAGCTTGTGTATTCTGAAGGTCAGTTTAATGAACCGTTATCTCTTGAGGTCTCGAATGAGGAGATCACAAAACTCTTTCAGGAAGGGCTGTATGAAGTCCAGCGAGACTTCTCTACGCTTGATGAAAGTCACCCTGTTGGGCACATGACTATGACTCTTCAATCCAAAGATCAAGGTCTTTGGATTCAGAAAGAGTTTACCTTTCATCATGATTCTTATGTCGTCGATGTGGTCATTAAGAGCGAAGGCATTCAAGAGGATCTTGCTGTTCTCCTTGGCACGAACTTCGGCATTGTGGAATGGGGACAAGGGTTCATCGGGTCGTTAGGGCCAGCTTGGATGATTGGAGAGAATCTGGAAAAAGAGCTTCCAGAATTAGCCGAAGGTGATGACGCCGATGTAAAGCCGCATGTGGAGCGAACGGGGGATATCCGTTGGGCCGCGCTGCAAGACAAATATTTCATGAGTGTGGTGATTCCTGAAAATGCGGAGGGCCTGTTTGCCATAGAAGAATTGGAAAACGTTATCACGGCTGGAGTGCGCTTTCCCGGTTCAAGCGGACAACAGAGTCATGCGTTTCGCCTCTTTGCCGGTCCCAAACAGTTTGATCTGCTCAAAAACTTTCAGCTAGGCCTGGAAGACACGATCGATTTTGGATGGTTTATTTATGATAGTTGGAGCGTCGTCAAAGCCGTTGCCAAGCCGCTGTTCTACGTGCTGCGGTATTTTTATGATTATACCCAAAATTATGGAATCGCCATCATTCTCCTGACCGTCTGTATCAAACTCTTGTTTGTTCCGCTCCAGTATAAAAGTTACAAGTCCATGCAAGGGATGCAGAAGATTCAGCCAAAAGTTTTAGAGATCCAAAACAAATTTAAGGACGATCGCGAGCGCCTCAATAAAGAGTTGATGAAACTCTACAAGGACCACAAGGTCAATCCAGTTGGTGGTTGTCTTCCGATGTTCCTGCAAATGCCGGCGTTTATCTCGTTATTTAATATCCTGTATATGACGGTTGATCTTCGACAGGCCCCATTCATGCTCTGGATTACCGATTTATCTGTTCCGGACCCTTATTATTTGCTGCCCATATTAATGGGAGCGTCCATGGTCTTGCAGCAGAAGATCATGCCGACGACGATGGATCCGACTCAGGCCAAAATGATGTTGATCCTTCCCGTCTTTCTGACGTTTTTATTCCTCACCTTTCCAGCCGGTCTCGTGTTGTATTGGGTAACCAATAATGTTCTGACGATTACGCAACAATTTGTGACAGACCGCTATATCTTCAAGAAGCCTACCTTTTCATCTCCACAGCCAAGTAGCGAGCCCTCATCAGGGCCTGACCCTACAGACCAAAAGAATAAAAAGAATGAGAAAGAGTCCTCTAGCGAGAATGGAAAGGGCAAGTCCAAACGAAAAAACCGGAAGTGAGTTATGTTGCTCGATGATACTATTTGCGCAATTGCTACTCCTATAGGCGAAGGGGGAATTGGCATTGTGCGTGTCAGCGGACCAGAGGCTCTTGCGGTGACCTCGAACATTATCTTCCTTCGACGTGGAGAACCCCTCGAGGCGATACGAAGTCATCAACTCTACCTTGCAGACGTAAAAGTTTCTCCTCAGGACTCTGAACAAGATCGCACAACGATCAAAGTCGATGAGGCGCTAGTGGTGCTGATGCGAGCCCCACGATCCTATACAGGGGAAGACGTGATAGAAATTCACTGTCACGGGGGCAGTCTTATTGTGACAACCGTGTGTGATGCGCTTGTACGGTATGGGGCGAGACTAGCGGAACCCGGTGAGTTTACCAGGCGAGCCTTTCTCCATGGTCGCTTGGACTTAACGCAGGCAGAGGCGGTCCTGGATACGATACGAGCAACGACAACGACAAGCCTGCAAGTGGCTCAGGAACAACTTCAAGGCGCATTGGCAGAAAAGATTAACCGGATGAGGGATGAATTGATTGGTGTATTGGCCCACCTGGAGGCAGGTTTGGATTTTGTTGAAGAAGACATTACGTTTCTTGGACACGATGAGCTGAAACAAGTCTTGCAATCCCTGGAAGCAGAAATCACAGCGTTACTCAAGACAGCCGATGATGGTCGCATCATTCGAGAAGGTGTCAAGACGGCCATCGTGGGGAGGCCAAATGTCGGGAAGTCGAGTTTATTAAACACACTGTTGGAGACAAACAGGGCTATTGTTTCGGCAATGCCTGGAACGACTCGAGATGTTGTCGAAGACGTGATGAGTATTCATGGTATTTTGATTCGTTTACAGGATACGGCAGGTATTCGCGAGGCAGGGGATGTAGTGGAAGAGGAGGGAATCCGTCGATCCACAGAGGCATTCAATCAAGCGGAACTTCTCTTGCTTGTGTTTGATGGTTCACAAGCTCTTTCAGAAGAAGACCTGCAACTCCTCAGGAATAGTGGAGAGAAAAAGCGTGTCATAGTCTTGAACAAAAGTGATTTGCCAGGCAAAGTACGTGAACATGATATCCTCGCGGTATTGCGAGAGTCTTCGGTAACAGGGCAAGAAGGTCGGCACACTAAAATTGTTTCAATATCAGCCACAACACGATTTGGTTTAGAGCAACTCTGTTCAGCCGTACGAGATGTTCTTCTGACAGGACAACTCGAATCGAGGGATGCGGTCATGATCACCCGACTTCGGCACAAACAGGCATTACTCTCAGCGCAAGAAGCCATGGCCAATTCGCTTCTCGCCATAGAACAAGGGTTTTCAGCAGATTGTGTCGCTGTTGACGTTCGTGCTTCCTTGAACTTCTTGGGAGAAATTACTGGGTCAGTTAGTACCGATGATATACTTGATCGAGTGTTTGCAGAATTTTGTATAGGTAAATAGTGGGTATGATGGAAATGAGGACAGCTCATGTCTAAAAAGGTTGATGTCATCGTTGTTGGTGGAGGACACGCTGGTTGTGAGGCGGCTCTTGCGGCTGCCCGTATGGGCTGTCAGGTCGCCATGGTGACAATCGATAAGACGAAGATTGCTCAAATGCCATGTAACCCTGCCATGGGTGGAATAGCTAAGGGTCATCTCGTAAGGGAAATTGATGCGTTAGGAGGGGAAATAGGTATTAATACCGATGTTTCTGGTATTCAATTTCGTATGCTCAATACGAAAAAAGGTCCAGCCGTTCGAGCTCTTCGGGTGCAATGTGATAAACGGCTTTATGCGACGCAGATGCAGCATACATTAGGGCAGCAGCAGGGTTTGCAGATTATTCCTGGCATCGTAGACCGTATTATCACGCGAAACGGACGTGTTGAGGGTGTGAAGCTTCAAGATCAAACAGAGGTCCTGGCCCGTGCAGTCATTTTGACATCAGGCACCTTCCTCAAAGGTCTCATGCATGTCGGGCTGAACCATCTTCCTGGAGGGCGAGCTGGGGAGTATTCTGCAGAACATCTCTCAGATTGTATGCGGGATTTAGGTTTTGAAGTAGGAAGACTCAAAACGGGAACTCCTCCACGACTTGATCGGGACAGTATTGATTTTGAAAAAACCATCATTCAGCCAGGAGATTCCCCTCCACGACCATTTTCGTATCGAACCGAGACGATTACCAATACTCAAATACCCTGTCACATTACCTATACAAACGAGGAGACTCATCGAATCATTCGAGAAAACCTCGACCGGTCCCCGATGTATTCAGGGGTGATCGATGCCACGGGTCCTCGGTATTGCCCGTCAATTGAAGATAAAGTGGTTAGGTTTGCAGACAAGACACAACACCAGATTTTTCTTGAGCCTGAAGAGTTACAGGGAAACTCCTATTACCCGAATGGGATCTCCACGAGTCTCCCCATCGATGTGCAGCAAGCGTTGGTAAAAACCATCTCAGGCCTTGAGCATGCAAAATTTTTACGCCCAGGTTACGCCGTTGAATATGATTACTTTCCTCCACGGCAACTCCATGAAACCCTAGAAACTAAACTTGTGGAAGGCTTGTATCACGCTGGCCAAATAAATGGGACGTCTGGCTATGAAGAAGCTGCGGCCCAGGGAATCATCGCAGGGATTAATGCCGCCCTTCGCGTAAAAAATGAATCGCCACTCATTTTAGATAGGTCTCAGGCCTATATTGGTGTATTAATTGATGATTTAATCACAAAAGATACTCGAGAGCCCTACCGGATGTTTACCTCACGCGCCGAACATCGCTTGATCTTACGGCAGGATAATGCAGATATACGTTTGATGGACATCGGTCATCGGCTTGGCCTTATCAATGAAGCGGTGTACCAAAAATTTCAGCATAAGCGTGAGCGAATGCACCATGAAATGAAGCGCTTGCAGGTCACGACACCGACAAAGTCCAACGGTTTTCATAATATGGAATCCTTGGGGGTTGATCTTAGTACAAATAATCTGACATTGGCTCAGCTTTTGAAAAGGCCAAATATTTCCTATAAACAGCTTATTGATCTATCCGGTGAAGAAGCGCCATACGATGAAGACCTTTTTGAATCCATTGAAGTCGCCGTAAAATATGAGGGATATATTAATAGGCAAGAACAACAGGTTGCCAAATTTAAGAAATTAGAAAGCCGTCGCATTCCAGTTGATTTTGCGTATAGCGCAGTTACGGGATTTTCAAACGAAGTTCTTGAAAAATTCAATAACGTCAAGCCATCTTCGATTGGCCAAGCTTCTCGCATTTCAGGCGTGACTCCTGCTGCGATTTCTCTTCTCCTTGTTGCCTTGGATAGAAAGAGGCGTCAGCAGAAAAGCCTCAGTTCATAAGTTTATCTCACATCCTTAGCCTTGCTTCACAAAAAAGAAGAGATGTGTATCTTGGGACATGGGTGATTTGAATCATGATGCCCATTCATGCAAATCGTCGTTTATAGCGAAACCAAATAACTTCCAGCCGGAAAAATACAACGAACTCCGCGCGGTCCAACGTGAACATGAGGAAGGTTATGCCCGTCTGGACGACCTTCAGACGATTGACGATTCAATAACGAAAGGGCAATCAACATTCAATGGGTGACCTATAGATTCGGCATAACTGGAACGGCTATAAGTGTGTTTTGTGCCTTTCAAGCGTTGCTGAAGGGTGGCCTTGGCCACGGTCGTTCTCGACTGTATTCGGCTTCTGATTGGCAATCTTCGTTAGATATCCTTTTGCTATTGATACTTTGATTATAGGTAGCCTTGGCCACGGTGGTTGTGGACTTTTTGGTGACTTCTCTAGGCCACCTTCGTTGAATGCTCATTTGCCATTGACACTTTCATTATAGGTGGCCTTGGCCACGGTCGGTGTGAGTCATGAGCAAGAGTCGCGTGTTTACTACGTTCAACGTATTTTTTTAGGCTGATACTTTTATTATAGGTGGCCAAGTTCCACGTGGAACATGTGAAAAAAATAGAAGATCTGCTTGTGAATGGTGTGTCGCACATAGGCATCACGCTGTCAGACGAAGCAATTTCAAAATTCATTGTCTATTTCCATGAATTATGTCAATGGAATACGAAGGTAAACTTGACGAGCCTGAGCAATGAGTCCGATATCATTGTGAATTTATTCGTGGACTCCTTGGCTGGCTCACGTGCTATTGATGTAGATTCAGAGCCATCGATTGCTGACATTGGAAGTGGTGGTGGCTTTCCTGGGATCCCATTGAAAATTGCCTTTCCGCAAATCGCATTGACGCTAGTTGAACCAAAAAAGAAAAAGACGGCATTTCTCCATCATATTATTGGGATGCTTTCCTTAGAGGGTTCATTGGTAAAACCCAATACTATTCAGGAATTTGTAAAAAATGAGGCTCTTGATTGTTCATATGATGTTGTTGTGTCAAAAGCGATAAGTCCAGAAGATATTTTCCCTGATGTACTTTCCCTCTTGCATCGAGAGAGCCATATGTGTATGTATCGTTCTCAGTCTTTGGGAAAAGCCAATTCCTATTACGGAATGGACCTCGATCGAGAAGTTTCCTATGAGTTGCCGTTTGGGTATGGTAGGCGGGTCGTATCTATTTTGAAGCCATTAAGCCATGATGAATAATGAATGTTCCACGTGGAACTTGGCCACCTGTAAGCAAAGCATCAATGGCAAATGGATATTGAACCAAGATGGCCCATTAGAAGCCGAATACAGCACCGAACCACCGTGGCCAAGGCCACCTGTAATCAAAGCATCAATGGCAAATGGATATTGAACCAAGATGGCCCACAAAGCCCTGCTGACATACCGAACGACCGTGGCCAAGGCCACCTGTAATCAAAGTAGCAGTTGCAAAAGGATATTGAGCCAAGATGGCCCACAGAAGCCCTGCTGACATACCGAACCACCGTGGCCAAGGCCACCTATAATGAAATGTTTAAACGGGAAAAGACTTTTCACGTAGAAAACACATGACTTATACTCATGACTCAAAAATACCGTGTCCAAACCTCTACTTATTGTATTTTTTAACTATGGAGTAATTAGTTGAAGAAGATTATTGCTGTCGCGAATCAAAAAGGTGGGGTAGGCAAGACAACCACAACCATCAACGTTGCCGCCTCAATAGCTCTTCAACAGCATTCGGTTCTCATTGTTGACCTAGATCCTCAGGCTAATGCAACAAGTGGCATGGGTATACAGTCGCCAAAAGCCACGATCTATGATTGCTTGATGGCACGAGATTTTATCGAGGAAGCCATTGTTAAAACAGAGGTAACTGGTCTGGATATGATTCCATCGAGTGCAGATCTCGTAGGAGCAGAGGTTGAACTCTCAAGTATTTCAGGGCGAGAAGAAGTCTTAAAAAGTATTATGGATAAAGTCAAAAAAGACTATCAGTGGATCATTTTTGATTGTCCTCCTGCACTTGGTCTTCTAACTATTAATGCCCTTGTAGCGGCGTCTTCCGTCTTAATTCCCGTGCAATGTGAATATTATGCGATGGAAGGTCTTGGGCGATTGCTTGGCAATGTTGACCGTATCAAGGAATCAATCAATCCGAATCTAGAATTAGAGGGCATTGTATTGACGATGTATGATTCTCGTATTAATCTATCCCGCCAAGTTGAAGGCGAGATTCGAGAATATTTTAAGGATAAGGTCTACACAGCTATGATCCCAAGAAACGTTTCACTTGCGGAGTCGCCAAGTTACGGCAAGCCAGTCTTGCTCTACAATGCGGCTTCCTCTGGATCTCGAGCCTATGTTGATCTGGCGAAGGAGATCATTGCCTGATGGAAAAGAAAGCACTGGGAAAAGGATTGCAAGCTCTCTTACCTGAAAAAAAGAAGGTCAATTGGAGTGTTGGAGAAGAGATTAAGTACATATCCGTTAAACAAATCATCCCCAATCGCTATCAGCCAAGAAAAGTATTTGATGAAACGGAATTGGAAGAATTAGCATCATCTTTGAAGGAACATGGTGTCCTTCAGCCAGTGTTGGTGAGACGAACCGGAGATGGAGTCTTTGAGCTTATTGCTGGTGAACGAAGATTGCGGGCGGCAAAAATTGCCGGTCTTGCCGCTATTCCTGCCCTTGTCAAACTTTCAAACGATGAAAAGTCTTTGGCCCTCGCCATGGTCGAAAATGTCCAGAGACAAGATCTCAATCCCATGGAAGAAGGACGTGCCTATGCACAATTAATCGAGGAATTTGGCTTTACCCAGGATCAGGTCGCAAGTGCCGTGGGAAAAGACCGTTCGACGATTGCAAACGTCACGCGCTTGTTAACGCTACCGAGAGAAGTACAGGAATATATAGAACGCGATCAAGTCACTTTGGGGCATGCCAAGGTGCTTTTGGGCCTGAAAAAAGGCGAGGAACAGCTTGCGATCGCCAAGCAAATAGTTCAAGAAAACTTGTCAGTAAGAGGAACGGAAGTTATTGTTTCTAAAGTTAAAAATTCAATATCTCCTCGTAAAGTCATCAAAAAGCAGACGGAGTATTTTCATATAGAAGAACAGTTACGGCGACATCTCGGGTCCAAAGTCCATATTGCTAAAGGCAAGAAAGGCGGGAAACTGATTATTCACTTTTTTTCAGAGGAGGATCTAGAAAGAATTACAGGTTCTATCTTGGAATAAGAATTGCTGTAGACTATCATTTAGATGAAATACTCATGTAAGCAATTGATTGTCCAGTGTAATGTGCCGTTTCAACACATTAGACTGATGACCCTCAACATGGAGAATCTGGATCATTGCCCCAAAAGGCCAATGTCCTAAACGTAAGGGGGTTTTAGTTATGTTTGGAAGAAGCAACAGTTCTGATACTGATCAATCTTCAGGCTTTACGGAGGGAGCCACATCAATGGGAAACACCAAGCCATTTGACTTAGAAAAAGCTGCTGGTGACGTCATAGCCTTTGTCGGAGAAGGTGTGACATTTAAAGGAACGATTCGGTATAAAGGCTCGGTTCGTGTCGATGGTCGCCTTGAGGGAGAGATTTTCACGGATGGCATTCTTATTGTCGGTGAAAAGGCGGTAATTTCAGCAAAAATCGAAGCTGGAACCATTGCCTGTCAGGGAAAAATTACCGGTGATATTCTTGCCAAAGAACGCGTCAAACTCATGTCTCCCGCTGTCTTTGAAGGGTCCGTGAAAACACCGTCTATTTCAATGGATGAGGGTGTTCTTTTTAACGGGACATGTGTCATGCCAAAGGCCGGTGAGAGCAAAACAAAAGAAGCCTCCTTTATAGGAAAAGCAGAAGAAACCCTCAAAGTATCGTAACTCTTTGCCGAAGATACTTAAGAAGTGGGTTTCCTGCGTTATTAGTGGCTGTCTTTGAAGGCAGTCGTTTAGAGGAGGCAAAGACATGTGGGGCGAGAAAGGTAAACCAAAAAAAGAAACCATTTTTGAAGATGACCATTACACCTTTCTCGGAAAAGGTGTAGACTTCAAGGGCAAAGCCCAATTTGAAGGCACCGTTCGTGTTGATGGGCACTTCGAAGGCGAAATCACGACCGACGATACCCTGATCATTGGTGAACATGCCGTGATTAAAGGGACGATTATCGGTGGGACTATCGTGAGCGGAGGGCGCGTGGAGGGGAATATTACTGCCTCTCACAAAGTGCAGTTACTCAAACCTGCGGTGTTAATTGGGGATGTTCATACCCCAGGGTTTTCAATGGAAGATGGTGTCTACTTCCATGGCATGTGTGATATGGGAGCGGCTCCTGCGCAAGTGTTTGATGTTGAGGCAGATCATGCTGACCATGCCGACAATGGCACTCAGAACTCCAAAAGTCTCCAAGTCGCTCACGACTCACTTTCTTAATTTTTATCGGGTACAGCTATAACCGTTTAATGTCTAATCGACCTAAAGTTGTCTTGGGGATGAGTGGTGGAGTCGATAGCTCTGTTGCGGCTTCGATTCTGGTAGAGCAGGGCTATGATGTCCAAGGTGTGACCCTCCAGGTTTGGGAAGAAGAAACGGAAGAAACAAGAACGTCAAAGCGCTGGGAAGAGCGTGGATGTTGTAAGGTTGGGATTGCTAGACATGTTGCGCAGTTATTGAACATTCCACACGAAGTCATCGACACGCGAGAAGTTTTTCAAAAAGGTGTCATCGATGATTTCACTCAAGCGTATCTCAGCGGCGAAACCCCTAATCCATGCGTGAGATGTAACGAGCGAGTCAAGTTTGGTTCGCTATATACACATGCACAAAAGATGGGTGCTGATTTCGTCGCCACTGGTCATTACGCAACGATTGGTGAACAAGCAGGCGGACGTCTTCAACTTGGAAGAGCCGAAGACCCCAAAAAAGATCAATCATACTTCCTCTATCGTATCTCGCCTGATTGGCTTCCTCACATTCTCTTTCCGGTTGGCCAGCTCCAAAAGTCTGAAGTCTGGAATCGTGCGGAGGACATGGGTCTGCCCACAGAAGAATTGAAGGAAAGTCAGGAAATTTGTTTTGTGACTCAAGGTGATTACAGAGAGTTCCTTAAGGTAAATGCTCCAGAATCAATGAAGCCTGGGACGTTTGTTGATATGCAGGGAACTTCCATTGGGCAACATGATGGTATTGCATTCTATACATCAGGGCAGCGCAAAGGACTGGGAATCGCAACCGGAGAACGTCTTTACGTTCATCACGTTATTCCTGAAAGTAATACTGTGGTATTGGGTGCTGCAGAAGACCTCAATATGTGGACATGCCGTATCTCGGAACTGAATATTTTTAATAAAGAACACCTCACTGAGGGGGCACAAGTTTTTGCCAAATGCCGCTATGCGACGCCTCCCGTCAATGCAACGGTCACATGGGATCATGCCGACACAATGGTCCTGAAATTTGAAAAACCACAACGCTCGTTGAGCCCAGGCCAATCAGTCGTGTTCTATGATGAAGCTGGATGGGTCTTAGGTGGTGGAATCATTCAACGAGAGCAAGAACCCATTCACATTGATCGCCAAAAATCCGCATCAACACTTCAGTCTTTCTAGCTGATCTCTCACTTTTTCCATTGCAAATTCCGTATTTGAGTTGACAGCCTCACTCACCCATGCTAATTTTCGCAGGTTTGTGCACTCCTCCGTTATATAGCCGTTCCCAAAAAGTTTCGACACACGTTGTGTGAACATGCGTTGTGTCAGCAAATGGTGGATCGGACGGAAACTATTTGGTTTAGCTATAATCCACTAAGTGAATTTCAGAGGTTTCAGTAAACCGTGAACAAAAGTTCAGTTGCGCGACGCTATGCTACCGCGCTTTTTCATTTGCTCGATGAGCAGAGCATTCCCGTAGTCTGCGAGAGTTTGGGAACGATGTCCCAGTCACTCGCGGCTTCCCAGTCGTTTAAGCATGCATTGGCTTCCCCTGTTTTTACGTTCGAGGAAAAAACAGCGTTGCTGCATGAAATGACTGAACGGACTGGTTCGCCCTCAATCTTGAAACAATTTTGCGAACAACTGTTACGAAAAAATCGCGCAAGTTTACTTCCTGAAATCGCACAAGCCTTCAGTAATCTCGTTGATGAAAAAAACGGATTGCAACATGTATCAATCGCTTCTGCGAATGGGTTGTCTTCGGCTGAGCAACAAGAGTTGCATACTGAATTGACCAGCAAACTGAATCGCGCCGTCAAAATAAAATTTGAAACAGAACCAAGTTTAATCGCCGGCCTCCAAATTCGCATTGGAAGCCATGTATTCGACAGTACTGTGCGAGGAAAATTAGCCAACATGAGGACCCGCCTGGCAAAGGGGTAAATTATGCAGATTAAGGCAGAAGAGATTAGTTCCATCATTCAAGAAAAAATTAAAGGGTTTGACCAGCGGGTCGACGTGCAGGAAATGGGGTATGTTATCCAAGTCGGTGACAATATCGCCAAAGTTTATGGTCTAGATGGAGCCATGTCTGGGGAGCTGCTTGAATTTCCCGGTGAGTTATATGGAGTTGCCCTTAATCTAGAAGAAGATAGTGTGGGTGTGGTGTTACTTGGGGAAGATGTGGGCATTCGTGAAGGAGATCCTGTCAAACGCACAGGTCGAATTGCTGAAGTTCCCGTGGGCGAGGCCTTGATCGGTCGAGTTGTTGATTCGATTGGTATGCCCATTGATGGAAAAGGTGCTATCAATTCCACTGAGTCTAGGCTGCTTGAAGTCAAAGCGCCTGGGGTCGTGGATCGGCAGTCGGTTGGCGAACCTCTGCAAACAGGCCTAAAAGCCATTGATGCGATGATTCCTGTTGGGCGCGGACAACGGGAGCTCATTATTGGCGATCGTCAAACGGGAAAGACGGCTATCGCTATTGACACGATTATTAATCAAAAAGGCTTAAACGTCTATTGTTTCTACGTGGCGATCGGACAAAAGCGTTCGACTGTGGCCCGAGTGGTGAAGACTTTAGAAGATCATGGGGCAATGGAATACACGACCGTCATTTCGGCTACCGCCAGTGACTCGGCTTCGCTACAGTTTTTTGCGCCATATGCCGGTGTGACCATGGCGGAATATTTCCGTGATAATGGGAAACATGCACTCATTGTGTATGATGATTTGTCCAAACATGCCACCGCCTACCGGCAGCTTTCCCTTCTGCTTCGTCGGCCCCCAGGCCGTGAAGCCTATCCAGGTGATGTATTTTACTTGCATTCTCGGTTATTAGAACGTGCAGCAAAGATGAGTGAAGAAAAGGGTTCTGGTAGTTTGACGGCCTTGCCAATCATCGAAACGCAAGCCGGTGACGTCTCTGCCTATATCCCCACCAACGTGATTTCCATTACTGATGGGCAGATCTTTCTAGCTTCCGACTTGTTTTATTCTGGCATACGGCCAGCGATTAATGTCGGCCTCTCGGTCTCACGCGTCGGGGGGTCCGCCCAAATTAAAACCATGAAGCAAGTCGCAGGAACCCTGAGATTGGATCTGGCGCAATACCGAGAAATGGCAGCATTTGCTCAGTTTGGCAGTGATTTGGATAAAGCCACGCAAGCCCAATTGGCAAGAGGAGAACGGATGGTGGAATTGCTCAAACAAGAGCAATACAAACCGATGCCAGTTGCCACGCAAGTCCTTTCCATTTATGCAGGCGTCAATGGCTTCCTTGACAATGTGCCGGTCAATAAAATTCGTGAATTTGAACAAGGGCTCATCGCGTATGTGAAAGAGAAAAATTCTCAAATGCTTGATGAGGTGAAATCGATTAAGAAAATTGATGATGAATTCGGTGGCAAGCTTAAGCAAATTATCACGGAGTTTAAGAAATCAAAAGGGTACGAATAACACCTCTAAAAAACGTATCTCGTTGACTGTGAGTCGTATCTCGTAAAAACCAGAAAGACTCTTCACGCGAGCGACGAAATACAAGGAACGAACGACGCAAGAGAATTATGCCAAGTCTTCAAAGTCTTCGACGGAAAATTGCTTCCGTTAAAAATACCCAAAAAATTACCAAAGCCATGAAAATGGTGGCGGCCGCAAAATTGAAGCGTGCGCAAGAACGGATTCTCACGGCTCGACCCTATGCTCATCAATTACGGGAAGTCATGAGTAATTTAAGCCAACGCGTCAACAGGTCCGCCCATCCGCTCTTAAGCCGACGTGATGGTCATGCGCTTGAACTACTGGTGGTGACCAGTGATCGTGGCCTTTGTGGAGCCTTTAACACGAATATCCTTCGTCGGGCGGGCGAATTTTTAGAAGAACAACGTCGACTAGGGAAACAGGTCTCGGTAAGCCTTATAGGCAGGAAGTCCATTGATTTTTTTAAACGACGTGATTGGCCTATTCGACAAGAATGGCCAGGGGTATTTGATCGTCTCAGCTTTGAGCATGCCTTGGATATTGGTCAGAACGTTGTGTCTGAATATCATGCAGGCACGTTTGATCATCTCTATGTTGTCTACAATGAATTTAAATCCGCTATGCAGCAAGAAGTGATTGTCGAGAAATTCTTGCCCATTGAATCCCTTCATGAAGACCGAGAAGAGGATGCCCCAGCAACCGTAGGCGGCTACCTCTATGAACCAGATGAAGGTGAATTATTGGAGACGTTGTTGCCTAAACATTTTGAGATTCAAATGTATCGTGCCCTGTTAGAGTCAGCCGCTGCGGAACAGGCTGCACGGATGACGGCTATGGACGGAGCGACGCGCAATGCTGGCGAGCTGATTAAGAAGGTGACCTTGTTTTATAACAAAACTCGTCAGGCAGCGATTACCAAAGAACTCATGGATATTGTCGGCGGCGCTGAGGCTATTAAATAAATTAAGGGTTGTCCAGGAACCGTTTATTTTCCAGAGTTCCTAAACCTATTCCAAAGTAAGGAGTCTATGGTGGGTACCGATACAGAAAATGGAAAAATCGTGCAAGTCATTGGACCAGTGGTCGACATTGAGTTCCCGCCAGGGAAACTCCCGAATATTTTTAATGCCCTGACGATTGCTCAAGTGGCGGGGAAACAGTCTGGTGAGGACGGAGACACACTGACTTTGGAGGTGGCTCAGCACCTTGGAGAAAATCGGGTTCGCGCGATTTCCATGTCCTCAACTGACGGGTTGGTGAGAGGGCTTGAAGTCGTGGATTCCGGTGCCCCGATTTCCGTTCCAGTAGGAAAGGAAACGTTGGGTCGGATCATGAACGTGTTAGGAGATCCAGTCGACGGGTATGGTCCTGTTCCAGCGAAGAAACGCTGGTCCATCCACCGTAGCGCTCCAGCTTTAGAGGACCAAGAAACCAAAACTGAAGTTTTGGAAACCGGCATTAAAGTTGTTGACTTGTTGGAGCCTTATGCAAAAGGTGGAAAAGTCGGCCTCTTTGGTGGTGCAGGCGTAGGAAAAACCGTCATTATCATGGAGCTGATTAACAATATTGCCTTGCATCATGGAGGTTATTCAGTTTTTGCTGGTGTGGGTGAACGTACTCGAGAAGGGAATGACCTATGGCATGAAATGCAGGACTCTAAAGTTATTGACCCTAAAGATTTTTCCAAGTCAAAAGCTGCACTTGTGTATGGTCAGATGAACGAACCACCGGGCGCACGCTTGCGCGTCGGCCTAACAGGTCTGACCATTGCCGAATATTTCCGTGATCAGGAAAACCAAGACGTCTTGCTATTCGTCGATAATATTTTCCGATTTACACAAGCTGGCTCGGAAGTGTCAGCGTTGTTAGGACGCATGCCTTCAGCCGTTGGATATCAACCAACGTTGGGAACCGAAATGGGAACCTTGCAAGAACGTATTACGTCGACGAAAAGTGGTTCAATCACCTCCGTCCAAGCCGTGTATGTTCCCGCAGACGATTTGACCGACCCTGCCCCAGCGACGGCGTTTGCTCACTTGGATGCCACGACCGTGCTGTCGCGGAGTTTGGCAGAGCTGGGCATTTATCCAGCTGTGGATCCATTGGATTCCACATCTCGGATTTTGGATCCGCAAATTTTGGGTGACGAACATTACGGAGTCGTGCAACGCGTCCAAGGGACGTTACAGAAATACAAAGATTTGCAAGACATCATTGCAATTTTGGGAATGGATGAGCTCTCAGAAGATGATAAACAAACCGTGGCCAGAGCTCGAAAGTTACAACGGTTCTTATCGCAACCTTTCCATGTCGCCGAAGCCTTCACCGGATCTCCTGGGAAATATGTGAAATTGGTTGATACCGTTCGCAGTTTCAAAGAAATTGTTGATGGGAAATATGACCACCTACCGGAACAAGCCTTTTATATGGTAGGCCCAATTGAAGAAGCCATAGAAAAAGCTGAAAAATTGGGGTATAAAGTGTAATGGCTCTTTCTCCTACCGACGTGACTGCAGGTAAAATTCTTTTAGAAGTTGTCACCCCCGACCATCGTCTGTTGAGTCAGGAAGTCGATTATGTTTCTGCACCTGGGAGCGAGGGTGATTTTGGTGTCCTCCCCGGACATTGTCATTTTCTGACGACGTTACGCATCGGTGAATTGCACTATCGTATTGGCGAAGAAACCCATTTTATGTCTGTTCTCTGGGGCTTTGCTGAAGTGACTCCGAAGAAAGTTACGGTTCTTGCTGAAATTGCCGAGAAAGCTGAAGATATCAACGTTGATCGAGCCGAAGAAGCCGTCCGAGAAGCTGAGCAACGGCTTGAGCGTGGTGGGCTTCCCTCGGAAGTGCGAGAAGCCGAAATAAGTCTCGAAAAAGCTCGTCTTCGGAAAAAAATTGCCAATCGGTTAAAATAACAAGTCTAGCCCCCATTCCCAAAATATTTTCATTCGAATCCTCTCCTGTTTTTTCCTTCCCTGCAGTTCGCTGAATTCTGAAGAATATAGCATTGCTCTGTAAGTTCGTACCTATTTGATTGGTACGCATTAGGTATATCTGACCTAGCTGCTTTGGTAACTATCGCGAATCCAAATACGTTCCAGCTGAGGTCGATCAATTAGAGTTATAGCCGTTCCAATTTACTTCCGTCTGTCCGACGTGTGTTTTTGCGCTGTGTACATGATGTACATTCGGGTGGAAGTTATTTGGTTTCGCTATAATCCAATTAATTTCCGCTTGTTCTCTCGCTAGGAGATGAAGTGAAAATTCCGAAACACGAAATCCGAAACACGCTCCAAATTCGAATGACCAAATACCTCAAACACCCTGCTCCCTCTTGCGCGTGGGTTTCGATATTAGAAATTCGTATTTTAAGTGTGTGGAACGTAATTGGAACGTCTATCTGCTGTTTTAGGTTGAATCTATACAGCCATTTTTGGCAAGGATGCAGCTAGTGGCCTTATAAAATGTCGCCTCCACATATTCTGGTCTAAGAAATTCTCATCCCCACTTCTTCGTATCCACACAACCTCTTCCAGCAATTATAGCCAATTCAAATACGTTCACGTTCAGACAGTCTCAGGAATGGAGTTGGCTCTCACCAGAAAGTCCTCAACTTTTTCAAAATTTTAGTCGATCAAATAGATTAAAGAGATATTGGTTGTTTCAAGAGCCGCCTTCAAAAAATATTTTCTCGTAATTGGAGCTGGCACTGTCAGTTTTTCTTCATTCGGCCCCATTCTTTCTTCTTTGTTAACGATTCATGAATTGGACATTCTATAAAGGGCAGGAAGTATTCGAACGCTACCAGGAGCAGTGGGACAAGCTGAATGCGACAATTGATAACCATGTGTTACTTGATTCGAAATTTTGGGGAGCGCTCGTTCAATTTTTTTCTAATGAAAAGACATTGTTGGGAATTTCCGAGAGCCGTGAATACCCGGGTATGGTGCTGGTCGAGAATGTCGGGTTAGGCATGTGGAGTACGTTTCAACCGTCTCAGGCACCGATTGGGCCGATCCTGCTTGGAAATCCAGCGAATATTGAAGCGCAAATGCGAGGTATTCTCACAAGTCTTCCCGGGTATGCCTTGGGATTAGGTGTGACGCAACAAGACCCGAGCTTTGGTCATTTTCATACGTTGGAAACCCATCAGACTGTCGAAATGAAAAGTTATATGAAGACGGCACGGATTCACATAGAGGGAGACTTCGAAAGGTATTGGGAGGCACGGAAAAACGATGTACGGTCGACTGTGAGAAAGCGGTTGCGGCGACTGGAGCGTGAAGGTATTGGTGTGTCTATCGATGTCCATCGGGCGCCGGAAGACATGCAGCGATGTATTCAACACTATGGCAATCTGGAGGAATCGGGCTGGAAAGGACGAGAGGGAACGGCTGTCACGTCCGAGAATATCCAAGGTAAGTTCTATCGACATTTGTTGGAAAAGATGTGCCTGGCTGGCGAAGGCGAGATTTACAGTTTGCGGTTCAATGACAAAACGGTTGCTCAGAAAATCTGTCTTCGACGAAATGGGATGATCGTATTTTTAAAGATGGCCTATGATGAAACCTATCGTCATCTCTCGCCTGGGTATATTCTTCAATATGAAATTTTAAAGAGATTGTTCAGGGATACGAAGATCGCTTGCGTAGAAACCTATGGGCGTGTGAATGAAGGATGGACCGATAGATGGACCAATGATTTTCGGACGATGTATCACATTAACTATTTTCGTCACATGAGCGTTGTCCTTGCGAAAAATGTCTTTGGAGGAAGGCCGGAAGAAACTTCTGTGCCTGGGTAATTCTTCTGGTCGTGCTTAGGGAAACAATGGATTCACGGAGGTCTGAATGAATTTTTCAGCAATCTTAGCGCGTGCTCGACAGGCAAAGAGTCTAAGTGGGAAAGGGCTTCTTGCTCAAGCGATTGAAATGGCTCGCCTGCATCGGTCTCCTGGGAAGATTGGTCCTTCGGAATACTTTGACTATGGGCTATTCGATGACCAGCGGTTCGACGAGCTCGCAAAACAGGAGTTTATTGGATGGAGTCGTGAATCGTTCATTAATAATACGTTCAATAAAGTTGAATGGGGCGGACTGTCTCTTGACAAGATTGTGTTTTACACGTTTATGGAGGGAGCTGGAATTCCCTATCCTCGTATCCAGGCGATTTTTGATATGCATGGCCGATTTATTAAAGGGATACCAACATTTGCCTCGCAGGACACATTGGCGACCTATCTCAAAAATCAGGATGTCTACCCTATTTTTGTCAAACCAAGTCATGGAAATTTTGGGCGAGGTGCGCACTATCTATCTGCCTATCATTCGGAGGATGAGTCGGTTGTATTTGCCAATGGCACGCAGTCTACCCTCGCTGAATTTATCGGGAGCTTAGAAACCACATTATCCGGCGGGCAAATTTTTCAGGATGTGTTCAAGCCTCACCCTGATCTCGCAAGTCGATGTGGAGCACGATCGTCGACAATGCGTGTCGTGGTGATCATCACAAAGCAAGGTCCTCAGTTATGCCGCGCGGTCTGGAAAATACCAACTGGGAGTAATATTATTGACAATTTTCAACATGGTCGCACAGGGAATTTGTTGGCTTCAGTCGATGTCAAAACCGGCGATGTTTACAGAGTGATTGGTCACGGCGCTGATGGAGAGTTCACCGAGATTTCCATACATCCTGATACCGGGATAGATCTCATGCCGCTGAGGATTCCTGACTGGGCCAAGGCGGAAGATCTGTGTCTTACTGCTGCCCGTCTTCTCCCTGGATTGCGGTTGCTGCATTTTGATGTCGCGATTGCTGACACAGGCCCGCTACTCTTAGAAGTGAACTTCCGCGGAAATTTAGATCTTCTCCAACATGCTTCAGGCAAAGGGTTTTTGTCACCGGAAGTCCATAGAGCGCTTGAAGATCATGCCGTATTTCGTCAAGAAATCGCATCGATCGTTCAACGGACGATGCGAGAACAACAGGGTTCCTCTGGGGCATAAACGGTCCTTTCTTTTTTGTACACCATTTGATTCGTTCAGTACCTGCTGTCTCGCGCTTTCTCTCCATTGCTTGGATAAATAGATCCTGCTTACAAATAGTGTCAGAAGAGCTTTGTCTTAAGAACTTGGCCCATTCCCATTCCCTCATTCATCGTATGCATTTCTTATCGTCCTAGGTTTTTGCTCTCAGCCGGGGTTCGTCCCGGCAGCCGAGGCCCTTTTGTTTCGGCAAAAGGACCCAAAACCATGAACGCCCAGGCCAGGCTCATCGGATGAGCTGAACCCCTATAGCCGTTTCACGGAACGTCCGATGACTGAGGCGTAGTTTGACGTTGTGGCAGTTTTAATAATTAACTGGAAATGAGTTGGATTCGCTATAGTGGTGGGGCGGGCAAACTCGCTGCACTCAAACAAGCCCGCCCAGTATGCGAGGCGTTCACTCAACGGACTCTAGCGAAACCTCATTCTTTCTCACGGAATGCACATGCCTGGTCAAACGCAAGAACACATGTCAACTATATGAAAGAGTCGTGGCACGGCTAGAGCCTGCAGGCGTCAGATCATAGGTACTGAGAAAAAGTTAGAAAGCTAGAGAACGTGGTTATTGTCTGATCATGAAGTGTATTGACGAAGCTTATAGATGACGGATGGAGGCTAGCCTAGTAGAATGCTCTCTAGAATTGTTCTGAAATTTTTTCTGGTGTTTAGAGACAATGGGTAAAGGCAGTCGTGATTCAGCACATTGAGCTTCAGTGATGTTCATAGAAAACACTCTAGAATAAAATGCTTCTGCTCTGATCGTACTACACGAAATGTTGATTTCAGTATTTAAAGGGAATTGTCATGCCGCACGTTGAAACGCGAACGGAAATTATTGTGACTCCTGGCGAGTCAACAAAGCGGCTTGATCATTTTCTTGCCAATCGAGACCCGTATTTCTCACGAACCGCCCTTCAACGTCTGATACTTGAGAGTCATATCACCGTTGATGGGCAAGTAGTCAAACCGAGTCACAAGATCAAGCCGGGTGATCGCATTGTCCTCACCGTTCCCCGGCCGGAACCCATAGATATCCAGCCTGAAAATATTCCCGTCGAAGTGATGTATGAGGATGATTCGTTACTCGTCATTAATAAACCAGCAGGGCTCGTCGTTCATCCTGCCCCCGGGCATTGGAGCGGGACGTTAGTCAATGCGCTATTACATCATATGGTTGAGAGTGAGGGTGGCCTTTCGAATATTGGCGGCAAGGAACGTCCTGGACTTGTCCATCGATTGGATAAAGACACGACCGGAGTGATGGTTGTCGCCAAGCACGATCAGGCGCATCGATCGCTTGCGGCGCAATTCAAACTGCATAACATTAAGCGCGTGTATGAGGCCGTTGTGTGGGGAAAACCCAAGGCCAATCATGGTCGGATTGAACTTGCGATTGGGCGTGACACGAAGGATCGAAAGAAGTTTTCAAGCCGAACGACACGCCCCAAAGCATCATTGACCATGTACCGGGTCCTCGAGCGGTTTGGGAAGTGTGCCAGTTACTTGGAATTAATTCCCGGTACGGGCCGGACGCATCAACTGCGAGTGCATCTCAATTCCTTGAATTGCCCTATTCTCGGCGATGTGACGTACGGTGGGAAAAAAGTGATGGCGGTGGACGACGTCACGGTTCCCCGTGTGATGCTGCATGCCAAGGTCTTGGGCTTTGTTCATCCAACAACCGAAAAAGAATTGCTCTTGCAAGCCCCATTGCCTCTGGATATAGTTGAGGTGATGGAAGGTCTGCGAAACGCCACGGCTTCGGAAGACCGTTGTTCGACTGATCGGATCGATACGTAACGATAGACGATAGAATCAAGGGATGTGTTGAAAATGGAAAAACCGAAAGAACTCGAATCCTCACAAGTTGTAGATATTTTAGGTGAACTCGTAGCCGCACTCGCCACGTTTTCGGCAAAAGTTCCAGCCCAGTCGTTTATGTCGATTCCCGGAGGCATCCGCCCAACGGAAGAGGCCGTGGAGTCGTATGAAGATATTGTCTATCGCTTTCGTGATGGAGCCGGGGCGACCTTTAAGAGTCTGAGCCCTCTTTTCATTGACTCACTGGAAGCGTTTGAAACCGGGAAAGTCTTTAATGCGGTTCCTCCACTTCAGCAAGCGGTGGAACAATTAATCGAGATTCACAAAGACAAAAAAATCGAAACGACGCAAGCCGGGCAGCAACGGATTCAAGATCTCTATCGTCGCCTCCACAAGCTGTTACCGGAAGCCAACAAGCCGGAAGTCGACCTTCCTCCCCCTACCTCCTATTAGTACCCGTTTCTTCTAGCGGTCGATGAAAATCTTCCAGCACTGGCTCTCCCGACTTGTCGCTTGTAGTGGAATGTCTCGCTCGAAACGCGTATCTCGTCACTCGTATTTCGTGGGGGAAATCCTTCAGTTTTTTGCGAGATACGAACGACGATTCACGAGAGACAGTTTTCTCTTCATAACACCAGCCGCTCCAACATCTTCAACGCATTTGATAGGCCAACGTCCTTTCGAAATCGTTCAAACGCGGGAACAATAAGGGCACCCAAATCGGGATCATTCGGATCGAGGGCATCCTGAACGGCATCGAGTTCTTTCTGACTGAGGTGAATGCCTTCGGATCTGGCATAGAGGATAATCGCCAACCGTATCGTGTCATTCCCTAAAAGAGTATGAAGGGTTTGGGCAATTTGAAAAGGAGCCGCCTGTTGAAAAATCACCTTCACCGTGTTCTTCAAAATGACGGGCTGCCGGTCGAGTGTGCCGTTGTCCAGAAGGTCTTTTGTCACGAGCCGGATGCGCTTCGGGACTGTGGAGAGGTCTCGTTTAATGGCAATGATGAGTCGAATGGGAAGCCGTGGCAGCGAACGGATATCTCGGACGGCGGAAAGTGGGAGATTGGGAATAAGGTGAAGCGCCGCCGCCGTCGCATCAGCGACATCGCCGACGAACTGTCCGGTAAGAAGCAGGTCAATAACCTGTTGCGCTTCTGAAGGCTTCAAGCCTGCCGGTAACGGAAGGCGTTTGAGTGCGGCTCGAATGGCTTTGGAGTCGCCAATATCAAATGATGAGATTTTTTTGCTTTTGTCGCCGATTTTTGAGCCGGTTCCTTTAGCCAAAAACATCATGAGGGCCGGGAAATTCAGATCTCGGATAAGCGGCAGGAAATCGGCAGCCTGTTCGCGTGAAATCCGTCCTTCCCGCACTCGATCTTTCAAGCGAAAGCGAAGTTCGGCAAAGCCTTCATCAAGTAAATGGTCAAACCCATCAATTCGTCCAATCATCAGTTCACCTCATTGACAGATTAGGAAAGCCAAGACAGTATTTCAGGTGTATCCTAACGAAATAGCATAGGATTGCAAGAGGTTTCTTGCGAATCCCAAGAGGTATTTAGTCCAGCCATGCAGACGTTCAACATGTGATCACACGCTTTACGGATACGGAAATTATTGAGTGCGGCTCGAATAGATGTTCGTCTGTACGATGCATGTTTCTGCGCTGTACACATGATGTGCATTCGAAAGGGAGGTATTTAGTGTCGCGATAATTGAATCGGCTGTAGGCGTATAAATTCGCAGGCAAGAGAGAGGAGCGGCAGGGCTCCGGCATGGGATGCATGATCGAGACTTTGTTGAGAAAAAAGTGGATCGATCGCTTACGCTTAAAAAACAAACACGTTGCTGCAATCGGCGCTACTTTTCTCCTAATGTCTTTTCCAGTCCAGTCGCAGGTTCTCCGCGCATATTCCCTACTCCATCCAGCTGCATTTTTTCCAATTGTTGGAGATTGCCACCGGCATTTTCTAGCTCGGAAGCCATGCGCCGCACCACAATCTCACTGCTGAGATTCGTTGTGATAAAGAAAACACCTAAAATTCCAAACACGACATATGCTGTTTTTTGAGGGAGACGATGCACTTCGGTGGTGGCCACAATCATGAGGTAAGTCCACCAGGCGATGCCAAGAATCGAGCCGAGATACGGAATCATGCTGGCGACAATGGAAATGGGGTATAAAGCTGAAGCATAGGCCATGCACCGATACGCCACCTCAAACGGTTCTTGTGAACCGATGATTTTCCACACGACAAACACAATCCCTGCGCCAAGAAAACTCAAGGCCAACGCCATGATAGGAAGAAAAATAATTCCACCGAATCCCACGGCCATCGCCTCGCCAACGGTTCCAAGCCCGAAGAGGGAAAACACCGCCATCGCCACGGCGGTCACGACGGCTATGACCAGGACAAAGGTGACCGGATCGCCAAATCCTCCCGCTTTCGGCATGCGGCGATAGAAGCCTGCAGGATTGGTGAGAATGGTCCGAACATCTTGCAGAATGGCAGTTGCCAAGGGTGGATTTTCTTGTGGGCTCGTCTCAGACATAACAATACGTTCCTCTCGCGCTGTTTTGATGAATGGCCTACCTTACTCTGCGCTTTGAGGGGGCGTCAATTTTGCCTTCCTACCCGTGATCATTGCTTTGTACTGGGAAACTAGTCGTGTAACAGAGCTTGCCTTTGCTCGCACGAGGATTGTGGGATGAAGAAGAACATCGTTGGTTGACGGTTAGATTGAGGCAGACATAAAAGATGGGCGCCGTGCCCGTAGCTCAATGAATCTATTGCTTATTGAGGGTGGGCAACTAATATGCACCAGAACTTATCGAAAAGGAATGTGGTATAGGGGTCAGGAGGCGGGGACTGGTGGTACGTATAAATATGCTCTTGGTCATTGGTTGATTGTACTGAAACGGCTATAACTCATTCGCGAAACCCTCCAGAATTTTGGGATAATGCTTTTTCCTGCCCGCTAGCGTTGCCTTGTCAGCCAACTCTCGATTCTCTGACGGCCCGCAGGATATCCTGGGTCGTGACTTTCGTTTTCACCCCGGGCACATCAAAAGGAGACGTATCTTTTTCTCGTTTTGAAACAAGAGAAAAAACCGTGCCGTCTTTTCGACGAATTTCCACTTCTTCTTTCCTTGCTATATGTAATATTTTTGAAAAATTTTGCCGTGCTTCCGAATACGTAAATACCTTCATGTTCTTTTACTCCAATACTTCGATCTTGAGATCGTTGGCAACTTGCTTCATACGTTTATCTAGTGTGAGGAGTGGACATGACAAGTACAACGCACACTGTAAAAAGTACGCATCATAGGCATAAATATTATATTCGGCAGCTAATTTTACGGCATGCCGAATATCGGCAGATACCAACCGGACAGGAATCGTCCTGATAACCTCGAACGCCAACAATACTTCCTTAAGCGTAAGCTGCTTTTGTTTCAACATGGCTGTTGATGTTTGTCAAGTCTTCCTACGTAACTTTACCATGTTAAGTATATAATCCTAAGACATCTCTCAATCTTTCCATGAAAACCAGTTGGAGGCGGACACATGTCCAACAAGGAACAACATCAGTCACCGCTTCGAGAAAACCCAAATACGCATAGAATAAAGTCTAATGTTGAGAGTGTTGAGTAATGCTGATATCGAGCTGCAATATTCCTTGAGCACGTGTTGGATGCCAGAAGCCTCGGGTCGGTTCAAAAAAGTCCGTCCAGCAAGGCCACAGCCATTTTAACGCGCGGAGCGTACTGGTTATACGTGAGCACGGCAAAATGGCGAGAACGCCGCTGGCGGCTTTTTTCAACAGACCCATGTTATATCAAGGGGCAAGTTGAATGCTTCATAAGGGGCCTTCTAAAGCTAGGATTTTTTAGTGAGGAAAAGAGATCAAGATGCTTGTTTATAGTCCAAAGATGACGAACCTTATTCTATCTACTGGTGGTGAGGAAATAGGAGATCGACGGATCTCGCCGCTTTCGAAGGCGGGTTAACTCTTTATCAGGCATCAACCACTGGTGAGTATAGTACGAAGTCTCGGTTGACGGGTTGAGTTGAGGAATGTATAAAGGATGGCCACGCGCCCGTAGCTCAATGGATAGAGCATCGGTCTTCGGAACCGAGGGTTGGGAGTTCGAGTCTCTCCGGGCGCGCCAATAAATCAAGCACTTGTGAGTGATCGCTCTTCACCTCGAGTAAGTTACTCCCGGTTTTACTCCCGGTTCCAATTCCCAAGTTTCCTAAACTTCCCCTCTCAATAGATTCTTTGATATGTCCTGGCGATAGATGCGCATATCTGAGAGTGGTATTAATATCTCGATGTCCCAGTATTTCTTGAATGGTTCGGATGGGCACGCCATTCATGGCCAGGCGAGATGCCGTCGTATGACGCAAGGTATGCCAAGATGCTTCTTGAATCCCGGCTTTTTTTAACGCTGGCTCAAATGCGCGTCTGAGGAAAGCCCGACTGTCCATGGGGTGTAGTGGGTTCTTCAGGCCAGAAAACACAAAGGGAGAATGGAGTAAAGAATTCATCGATCGTAGTATCGTCAGCGCTTCCACTGTCAAGGGAACATGGCGAGTCCGTCCACTTTTAGACAATGGAATGGTCAGCATCGTGGCCTCGAACGAGATATGACTCCATCGGAGGTTAAATTGCTCGGCTCGACGTAAGCCGGTTTCCAGAGCAAACGCCACGACCTTCCAATCATCTGGGTCTAAATGATGGTGGAGGTTGAGCAGTTCTTGATCAGTCAAAAACCGTGTTCGATTTTCCTCTGGAAAAAATTTGACTGAGCTCACAGGGTTTACCTCGAGATTTCCTTCCTTCATCGCTACCATTAATACTCGGCGCAAGAATGCCATATATCGGTTAATGGTTGCGGGGCTCCACTGACCTTCAGAATAGAGTTTGGCTTGCATGTGGCGACAATTTTCGATTGAAATTTGTCGTAATGTACGAGTTCCTAATCGAGACTTCCAAAACCGACCATGGATACACTCATTTTTTTTATTACGATTGGTTGATCCTTCCAGATACCGATCAATCCACGCACCCAGTGTAATATCTTTTTTCTCTTCAAATTGTTCAGGAAAATATCTTTTCTCACGTATTTCAGCTTTTAATCTGCCATAGAGGGCTTTGGCCTGGGTTTTATTGTCGGCTAAAAACCATTTTTCCCGTCCTCCAGGATACACTCGTACCCACCACTTGCCGCCCTTAAACACAACTCCTCGATCTTTTCCGTCTTTGCGTGCCATCTAATCTTCTCTTAAATAACGCGGCTAGAAATTACCCTTTACGCGACAAAACTCCACACTTTGTGGTGAATTTTTCGCTTAGCTTCAGAGTTTTGACCTTTTTTGTTTAATTATTCTTATTTGAGAGGGCCTAAATACTCCTAAATCATAAAAAATCAAATATTGCTTTTGTCAGCACACCTTTTAAGCCACAAAGGAAAAGGGGGGAAGGTTTCACAATCAACGTAGTGACCCCTTTGTGGATAATGAAGCCGGTTGCTTAGCTGGAACAAGCTTCCCAGGCTTCAAGACTATTTTGTTCGGTTTCCCCTGTTTTGCCCTTCGTTCACGAACTTTTCTCTGATTCACACGATTTTGACAGGGTGGTGAGCAAAAATTCTGTTGAAATCGATAACCCAAAAAGAACCGATGGCATTCATTGCATGCGTGAATATTTTTTTTGAACACCTCCAACAGCTGGATGGCATGAAAAAGGAAAAAATCATGTGGGTCTTTACCATGGGATGGAAGGACCAAGGGTTTTCCGATTGGACTTTCTCGTTTAATAATGGGCGTGATCTTAATTGGGGGGAAACGGACCTCTCCTTCGTTCACCAACGCTTGCAAGGCCTGCAGAAGTGTCTTTTGAATTTCAGGCACGACTCCGGAAGTTTGTTTAATAAACGGAGACCACGTTCTTTCAGTCTCCCTGGCAGGATATTCAAAAAAGTCTTGGTCGGCCAGGTCACGGTCAGATGATGGCCGACCGCAATAAAAAAAGACTTCCAACTCAGACTTCAGGTCTAACCACTGTCCTTCAGACAGTGTGCTGACATCGGTTTGAGCAAATCGCAGCAACCATATCAAAGCCGATTCATCAGTCCATCCAATTCTCGATGAGGCCTTCTTAATTTCTTCCCAAAATTTCTTTTCAGCTTTTGTCATAGGCTTCTTCGTAATTTACTGGTTCCAAATTCACAGGGGCAAGGGTTTGTTCATACTGTATTGACATACTAATAATATTAAGAGATACTTGTTCATTGGCTACGATAACGTACTATATTAATGAATGTAATGACTCTATGATAAGCGGTGTCTGAATGTCAAATTCCATCACAACCGATATAGGAGGCTCACATGAAAGATCTCGACAAGCTCATGACCTGTGAGGAAGTGTCCCAGGTCCTTGGACTTCGTGTTTCCACAATTCGACGGATGATTTATGAAAAAAGAATTGATGTGGTAAGGCCGACACGGCGTGCGGTTCGAATTCCAGAGTCATCCGTACGAAAGATTCTGAACGATGGGTTTTCTGCGAGGATTCCGTCTTGACAGGATTCAGATTGGAAAATCTTCATCAATTAAGTTTTCAGATAGATTCTGCATATAGTTTCTAATAATTTTTCCTGTCCTAGAATTTCTATGAATACGAAAGGGCAAATCAAAAGGCATCGATTAAGTAATCTGATGTGGGAAAGAATGTTTCCTGTGCCTGATCCTTTTGATACACAAGAGGAGTGGTTGCGTTTCCATCATGATGATTTGGCAGAGATGACAACGACGCAGTTACGTGAGGAGAAGGAGCGCATAAAAATTCGCATGCTGTATGGCACGAAAGCACCATCATGGTTTAGCGGAAGATTGGAAGCCATTGAAAGAGAGATGAATGCGCGAAATCTTAAAAAATAGTCTAACGAATTTTCCGGAATGAGGAAGCATGACGATGGAGCCTGCTGGCATTCAAACGTCTAAAAGTCAGGGCCCAGAGGAAAAGAAGAACGAGTTGCCCTCTTTGTCAGATCTTATAGAAGAGTTAGAATGCGTCCTTACGACTTACATAAACTTTCCTGACCCTACCTTTGCTACCCTCTGCGCCCTATGGGTGGTACAAACTTACTCCTTTCATGCTTTTTCTTACTGTGGGTATCTTGCGCTACGTTCCTCAACCCCAGGTTGCGGGAAAACCCGTTTGCTTTCCATTCTTCGCCTATTCTGTTCTGGAAAGCCTTCTATCTATACCAATGTCTCACCGGCAGTCCTGTTTCGAATTCAAAAAAATGTTCTGCTGTTAGATGAGGTCGACAAGCTACGAAATCAGGACAAGGAAAAAGCCGGTGATATCCAAGCAATTCTGAATGCAGGATTTCAAAAAGATGGCGTTGTCGCAAGAGTTGTGGGACGTGAATTTCAAGTTAAAGAATTTCCTGTGTATGGGCCAAAGGCACTCGCTGGGATTGAGTCACTGGCAGACACGCTGGCTGATCGAGCTTTTCATATTCAGATGAAGCGTGAAAAAAACAGAAGTCAACGGTTTAACGAGAGAAAGTTTGAGGAGCAAGCCCGTGGTTGGAGAGAAAACTGTCAAAGGTGGGTTGATGAGCGATTTAGTTCCATAGAACAGTCGTATCAAGAAATACCTTATGAGCTAGATGTGTTGAAAGCTTATGAGGCTCGATTTCAGGATATCTCAGAGCCATTATTCATTCTTGCTCAGCTGGCTGACATTGAACGTACTGACAATTTGAAAGATTGTGAACTAGAAGGATATGAATTTATCCTTTCTAGACTATTAAAAGGATTAAAACTCATTGCAGCAAAACGACAACCCTCGAGTCGTGAACGACAATTACGAGCATTCTTGAAAATGGTTGAACCTCATCTAAATGGGAATCCGTCTGTTTTTCTGAGGACAACAAATCTACTAGAAATGTGTATACACTGTGATGAATTAGAATGGATAGACACATCAAGAAAATTGGCAAATTTTATAAAATATTTTGAGCTTTACCCAACTAAAAGACGTATGGACACTGAGGTGATTCGCGGATATGACATAACGGCGGCTTGGGTAACAGATTGGCGAGAACGATATGAACACTAACCTTATTCCTTATTCCCCCAATGTATCCGCCACACTGCCACATTGCAGTGCAGGAGCGGCATTACAGAGTTTTTCGAGCTGCTACAATGAATTGAGTGTGGCGTTATAAAAACTAAGAAATCACCAATGTTAACAAGTCATGTGGCAGTGTGGCGGATCAATACCCGGGCATACAGAATTTGGAGGAGGCTGGGCCCATGCTAAGTAACGAAGAGCTTTGTAGAAGATTTGTTGAAAAGATTGGAAAGAGCCGAGAAAGGCTCGGGACTCCCATACCGGACTGGGAAAAACACTGGAAAGAAATTGCGAACGCTACGCGGGGGCTTGAATTAGAGGATCCTGGCCTTGAAAGCGTGAGAGCCCATTTAACTAGTTGTGATCAAGCATTTTTGCGAGGAGATTGGTCTGATTTTAAAAAGTATTCAGAAAGATTAATGAATTTCTTGAAGGATTAGCTGTGAATAAATGAGAGTGGCTATCTATGCAAGAGTCTCAACAGGTGAGCAATCTGTAACTATGCAGCTATTAGACCTTCGAAGTTATTGCCAGCAACGAGGCCTTGCTATTTATCAAGAGTATTGTGATGAAGCAGTAAGCGGAACAAGTGATAATCGTGCTGCGCTTAATGTTCTTTGGGATGATGCTAGAAAACGAAAGTTCGATGCCGTCCTGTGTTGGCGCTTTGATCGATTTGCTCGGTCGACCAAACATCTCATCGCGGCCTTAGAAGAATTTCGACATCTTGGTATTGATTTCATCTCCTATCAAGAAAATATTGATACAAGCTCTCCACTGGGAAAAGCGGTCTTCACCATTGTTGGCGCAATTTCAGAACTAGAGCGCAATATTATTGTGGAACGAATTAAAGGAGGCTTGCGAAAAGCCAAAGATCAAGGAAAGAAATTAGGCAGGCGTCCTATAATTGATGGGCGACTCATAGAGACAATCCACAGCATGAGAAATCAAGGTATATCGTTGAGAGATATTGGTAAGACTTTGAAAATTTCTAAATCCCTTGTCCATAAATCCTGCCAAAATTTGAACTCCTCAACAACAAAGATTTCAACGACTTAGCAGTAGGCTACAACCTGTCTTTAAAACAAATGATTTGGGGACGATTCGATTGGCTTAAAGTTGCGAATCTATTAACTGTAAATGTTTTGTATTTTATAAGACCTGTCCCCTGTATGATTTTTTGAGATGAAATTTTGACGAGATAACATTGAAACTCCAACTGAATGCGATGGCCGGAAACGGCCGAGACTGTGTGGAAACTCGAAATTTTCTGGATTCAGGGGGTCCCTCACCCCTTGCTCATCCTGAGATCGTCATATACAAGCGATCCTCGAAGGCTAAATTTTTAAATCCAAATTGTATACGGAGTTTTCACACAGCCTGGGCCATAAACAAACATTCAGCTATTAATAACGGTTAGAACATCAAGTTGTCAGTTTCTGTAATTTTTCTGCCGCCTCAAAATGGATTTGATCCAAAAATTGAATGACATTCAAAGTTTGCTCAGCAATTATCTTAAGCTCCGACTCTGGCAGATATTCTATGTGTGTTATATCTTGTACCGTTCCGTGGTTTTCTGGATTAACCTTGTTTTTGATCTGATGAAGTACCAACTTCAAAGTGTCCTTACAAACAACTTCTCCGGCAGGGGCGAAAGACGTAAAACTATAGCCATCGAGTTTCTTGATAAGATCATCCAGCATAGCTGGCTTATGTTTGTCTCTTCCTCGCAGACGCGCAAATTTGAAAGATATAAATGCTTCTAAAGTCACACGGATGTAATTCGGCAGATAATCTTTTGCACTCTCATAATCTATATCATCATTCACGAACGCCTTTATTTTATCTAACTTGTAGAAATAAGATGTTTGATAATTTTTCAGGACATTTGGCAGGGATGAAATATTGCCTTTTCCAAGATAAAAATCTGCTTTGCCTTTGTTTTGATCGGAATTAATAATATTGCTCATAAATTTCAAGAAAATAATATTATGGCTAAAAACGAATGCCTGTTTTGTACCACTCCAGCTCATAACTTTGTTACCATCTTCTCCGGTCGATTTTGCTTTCGGCAAAAGGAAATCCTGAATAACAAGAGCCGTCGAAAGGAGCCTGTTTTCATCAAGGCTTGAAACGGGATCATCCACGACAATCATATAATCTTCTTGATTTTCGCTTTCGTTGTCGATAACCTCATATTGATATTTGCTCAAGAAATAAGCAAAAGCGAGAGTTGTTTTTTCTCCTTCGCTCAAGGAATACTGAATTCCCTTTCTAGGAGACACGCCTGTGTAATATATCGTAAGTTTTCCCTCGTCATCTTTATTGATTGTAAAGTTTGTAACACATAGTCGCGCTAGGAACGCATTAACATATTCTGACTCTTTTTTGAGGTTGGATAGCTCGGCAGTTTTCTGCTCTTCCTTTTCAGCAATCACTTGCTTGGTTTTTTGCAAAAGGTTATTAAGGAAACGATACAGTGCTATCCCGCCGGTATGCTCCCCTATTACGAGCCTTTGACCTTCTTCTCGAAGCCCGTCCTCTTTCCGCCATCTATTAGCCTTTTCTTCAGCCTGCAAATCAAATCTCTTCCAAAATAATTTGGCGCAGATTGCTCTGGCGGTTTGTGCATCAAAACGGGAATTGGTTAACTTTTCCAGAACAAACTCTTTGAACGATAGAAGAGTCGCAGCATCCATTTTGAGTTGTCGAAAAATACTTAGCATCTCTACAATTTTATTCAAGTCTTTTTCTGAAGGCGTAAAATCAATAGCATCCCTTTTGGTTTTAAATAATTCTTTTCCCGCCTGCAAAAGTTTTTCCATCGTTTGAAGGTGCAAACGCTCAAATGCTTCTTTTTCTGCATCGGAAGGAATATCCTGATAGCCATATCGCACAAGGATCGTTTGCAATCTGGCGAGATCAAGTTGGTTTCTTTGCGTCTCCTCCAATGCACTATCAATGGATCGAATTATGACTGCGATTTCCATCTTTAGCGCGGCCAGTTCGTCATTAAAAAAGGCGTCATAGGACTCAATAAGTTCTCCAATATTGAGAAGAGCGCTATCGCATAAAGGACAAGTGCTCTTGTCTTTGTTATGCTTTAGAAGGCTGGAACCATCCTCAAACCAGTTTTGTGTGGAAGTATGTTTGAGGGCGCGGTCTTTATAGGTTTCAATTTTCTGCTGAACCTTTTCACGCGCCGCTTTTGATATGGATTTCTGAATTGTCTCTTTCAGGGTATCCGGAAACTCTGAATCAAACCCTAAAATTTGTTTGAGAAAAACAATATCTTTTTCAAGCGTTTCTTGATCTTTGGAAATCTTGAATTTTGAAAACTGCTCTTCCAATGCCTTTTGGAGATCTTCTTCACTTTCATCTGGCACTTGATCTGGGCAGTTAATCAAGTCCAGACCTTGAGGCATTCGGTTGCTAGAAATATTCTCGTTCCATGTTTTAGAGAGAGCATTTTTAATATCTAGCCCTAGGGCAACCAAAGCTTCTTGATAACCCTCAATAATGCCTTTCCGTTTATTTTCCGCATCTATATCACTGGCAATAGTTTTTAAAGCCTGATTTGAGAACTGCTCTTTTGTGAGTACACCGCTTTTGAAAGATTTTACTTTTGCTTGCCTGCCGTCATAAACATGCTCAGCCACGAAGGCAGAATTAAAAACATAAAGCTTTTGTCTGTCTTTGGGGAACTTCGCTACCTTGCTTTCGCATTCAATTTCAATCTCTACATCTTTCATTGGATCAGAGGCCATGTCCTGCGCAATACGTTTTTGCTCCAGCTCTTCAAGTTCATAAGAAAACAGGCCTATTACATTGGAAAGTGTAGTTTTTCCGCTGCCGTTATAGCCGTAAAGCAAATTGATTCGGTCAAACTTCAAGCCTGACGGTTCAGTTGGCCATGAAAAATCTGAGAAAATCCCCAAATTATGAATTTTTTTTATGCGTTCAATTCCGTCCATATCTCTCTCAATCACAAGTGGGTAATTAATCGCGTTAAAATGCCCGCTTTGGGTGCAGGCTGTGTGAAAACTCCGTATAAAATTTGGATCTAAAAATTTAGCCTTCGAGGATCGCTTGTATATGACGATCTCAGGATGAGCAAGGGGTGAGGGACCCCCTGAATCCAGAAAATTTCGAGTTTTCACACAGCCTGGGTGGAGATCGGCCATTATTGACCTGACCACCCTCTCCCACTATGAGCCCAGTTTTTATTCCTAACTGAGCAGGGAGCAAACTTGTGGCCCGCTGATTAAGAGTTAGCTGCTTCTACTTTGGATGATTTTCATGAGGTACGCATAGCTAAATTTCTTAAGGCATATTACTTTTATTTTACTCCCGGTTTTACTCCCGGTTCGGTCCCGGTTTTGGTCCGGATTCTGAATCTATCTCAATCATCAATCATAGCACTTAAAAATAGAAAATCTACTATTTTTACGAAGGCTTAAGAGCCTTAATCACTCATCATCATCATTAGTCGTATTACCTTCAGATGCTTCTTCGGAACCGAGGGTTGGGAGTTCGAGTCTCTCCGGGCGCGCCAGTTTATCGTGACTTTAGAGGGAAACCTCTAAAAACGTAGGCTGTACAAGCTAAAATTTCGTTTCTACACCTAATCCCCTACGCTATCCGCCTCCTAATCTTCTGATTTGTAAAGTTATTAACTCATGCCAGAAGGCCGCGTGTTTTACACGGAGATGCATGGCATTCTTTTTCGGAGGCTTGGAGGGCAGATTCCCTCAAACTCTCTTGCATGGATTTTGAGAAGCCCGGCCCTTTGGACGGGGAACTTCACTTTTCGTAGTTTCTAACGCGGTCGCGAAGGTCCTGTCCCCCTCTACGTTGGGGTAATCAGAAGACTGGTCGGTCAGGATGCAGTTTGGCCTTCGGAAATGAAAGGGTGTCTAGTGTTTGTAATAAGCCGAAAGTTACGTGTGCGATTGCTCGGTGTAAGTAAAAGGTGGTGTTATAAGTCCTAAAATGCATGAATTTTAAATTAAAATATTTGCATTTTATATTGGTTTCCTGTATGCTTGAGAGTAAGGTGAATGACATGACAAAGCTAGATGAAGTGAGAAAACATTTGCGTCCGGGACAGGTCTACCGGCGGGCCCAGCTAGCTGAATGGTCGAATGCCGTGGATCGGCATGTGAAGCAGTTGCATGAAGACGGAACTCTAACCAAGCTTTCTGGTGGGCTCTATTACTGCCCGAAGAAAACCGTTTTCGGGGAGGCCCCGGCAGAGGATGAAATACTGGTTGAAGCGTTTCTGAAAGATCACAGATTTTTGTTGACCTCCCCCAACGCCTATAACGCATTAGGTGTGGGAACTACCCAGCTTTATAATGAAACGGTGGTCTATAACCATAAGCGTCATGGTCGCTTTACGCTGGGAGGGCGCATGTTTGACTTCCGGCTGAAGCCACATTTCCCGAAATCGTTGAGCCAGGAATTCCTGCTCGTCGATTTGGTCAATAACCTGGATCGATTAGCGGAAAACCAGGATGCGGTGCTGGCTCGGGTAAAAAAGAAAGCGGCGTCTGCAGATCGGCGAAGTTTATCTAAAGCCGTGCGTGAGTATGGCGGTGTACGGGCCAGAAAATTCTTTCCCATTGTACTGAGGGAGGCAACAGTGCACGGTGCCTCCTAATTATCTTCATCATCATCCCGATTTCTCTGACCTGATCCGTATTGTCGGGCAAGAGCAATCTCTTGATCCAGTTCTTGTCGAAAAAGATTACTGGGTGATGCATTGCCTATATGGGTTGCAGCAAATGGGGCTCACCTTTGAACTCAAGGGCGGCACTTCTCTTTCGAAAGGCTTTGGGATTATCAACCGGTTTTCAGAGGACATTGACCTCCGTATCGATCCCCCTGTGCAGAGAAAGGTTAAGACCGGTCATAATCAGAACAAACCGGCTCATTGTGAAAGCCGGAAGACATTCTATGCCTGGCTGGCAGAGACCATCATCATTGACGGTATCGTAAGGGTATCACGCGATGAGAGTTTTGATGATGACAAATATCGGAGTGGGGGAATTCGTCTGATGTACAACAATGAAGTTGGATTCTTGACTGGGTTGAAAGACGGTATCCTACTTGAAGTCGGATTCGATGATGTTATCCCGAACATCGCCAAAGACATCAGTTCTTGGGCCTATGATTATGCGGTAGAAAAAGTTGAAGTAAACGATAATCGCGCCAAAAGCGTTCCCTGCTATCATCCTGGCTATACATTGGTGGAAAAACTGCAAACTCTCTCAACCAAATACCGTACCCAGCAAGAAAGCGGGGCATTTCCCATCAACTTCATACGGCATTATTATGATGTGTATTGTTTACTTGATGTACCGGAGGTCCAGGCCTTCGTGAGCACGCCGGAATATCAGGCGCATAAAGACAAACGTTTTCGCTCGGGGGACAATCCCCTTATTACAGAAAATGAAGCCTTTCTTTTACGGAACCCTTCGATCCGCAAGGAATATGAGGAAGCCTTTCAGAATATGAAAACTCTCTATTACAAGACCCCACCCAGTTTTGATCAGATCATGGACAAAATCCGGGAACATGCAGACAGGTTATAACTTTTCTCCCTTATCTGATTTTCTAGGAAGGCAAGAGTCCCCTACTGTTCGGAATAGTCAGACGCGTCCAAAATGAAGACGTTGAATACTTTCCCGGAAAGACCGCGAAGTTAACCAACGATTCTTGGCGTTTAGGGAGATACACGAGATTTAAAAATGTTCCCTGAAGAATCCTGTTCCATTCTTCAAGAATTTCAAACAAATAGTCCGAGTCTCTCCGGGCGCACCAGCATCATTAACAGGTTGATATTAAAGCAAAAATGGTATTTAGCAGTTAAAGACCCAATCATCCTTTTCCGCTTGGGTCATGATTTGTTTGACCTTTTTTCTAAATTGTGCGGTTTCAATAACGGTAGTCATGAATTTCCTGCACATTTATATGGCATCCAATGGGAACTATTTAGTCAAGGAAAAAAGAACTCAATGGGAGTTATAAATTTATGGTCAATGTGTGAATGCGGGTGTCAACGAAGTGCTCTGAAGAATCGTGGTCCTTAAAGACCATTTCATACTAGCCATGCTTCATATTTATCGAAAAGGCTGTCTGGTGGGGGTGTTTGCAAGGTTCGAAGATATAGTTAAAACATTTGGGAAGACGGTAGTCATTTCTCAGGAAATTATTCCCAGGGATTGATCAGCATAACGCCTGTTCCTTCAAAATCAGAAACATTTCGGGTCATAATATGAAGGCCATGGCGCGTGGCTGTTGCAGCGATGAAGCCGTCACTAACAGGAGTCTGCTTTCCTTTCTTCTGGGTAACGGCAAGGAGCTCTCCCCATAGTTTTATTATTTCAAGATCGATATTCAAGATATTTTGCTGATATTGAGTTTCCAGTAAGGCGAGTTTGTGTTGTAGGTCACGCTTCTTTTTACTTTCCTTAAGCAGGTGGATCCCTTTGGTGATTTCGCCAACAGTCAAGACGGATAGAAAGCTATCCTCGGCTTTCAAGGCTGAAACACGCTTGCGAACCTTTTCAGACCCACCCTTCCGCCATAATTCAGAGACGACACACGTATCAAGTAAGACTCTCATAGTTCAGTTTTTCTAGATAAAGATCGGTCCCGTTTGAAGTCTACCCCTTCTAGATCCATGTTTCCTAAAAGCAAAAATTCAATAAAATTGGGTTTTTCTCCCGTCAGATGCTGGTAGTCATTTTCAGAGATCACAACCACTCTCTCTTCACGGCGAGATACTAACTGCGGACCTTCTAGAAGAGCTTTATTTACCAGTTCACTAAATCGGTTCTTGGCTTCAGCAAGTTTCCATTCCATGTCTGTCTCCATATATAGCTAGATTGTCTAGATTATTATAGCACGGCCAGGAACGTCCGACAAATTTTCTTTTTGATTCGACAATTTGTTTGAGGTCTCTATGGAGAATGCCGTTCTGTGTTGGCGTTTTGATCGGTTTGCCCGCTCAACCAAACATCTCATCACGGCCTTAGAAGAATTTCGCCACCTTGGAATTGATTTCATCTCGTTTCAAGAAAATATTGACACAAGCTCTCCATTGGGAAAAGCTGTCTTCACCATTGTTGGCGCGATTGCAGAGTTAGAGCGCAACATTATTGTGGAACGAATTAAAGGAGGCTTACGGAAAGCCAAAGATCAAGGTAAGAAATTAGGAAGGCGTCCTGTAATTGATGGGCGACTCATAGAGACAATCCACAGCATGAGAAATCAAGGTGTATCGTTGAGAGATATTGGAAAGACGTTAAGAATTTCTAAATCCCTTGTCCATAAATCCTGCAAAAATTTGAACTCCTCAACAACAAAGATTTCAACGACTTAGCAGTAGGCTACAACCTGTCCTTAAATCAAATGATTTAAAGGCAAAGTTGAACAGAATGTTAATGTCGGTCAGACCTACGGTTTACGAAATTGTGGATGCTATTTTCCATCTGTTAACTACAACTCAATCCCAATCGCAAGGTACGCGAATAGAGTATATACGCAGGCCGAATATCAACTAAAATTACCAACAACTGAATTAAGAAAAACATTTCTCTTTTAACGGAATGTCTTAAATTTAAAATATACTAGGAAATCAATGACGGGAAATTCTTCTTTTGCGAGGCCAAGTGTCATACTTGGACATTTTCAAATATATTGCTTGGGTAGAGTCAGAAAGATCCCTGAGTGTGCGTGAGGAATGGGAATGAGAATACCTGCTAAAAGGTTCACCCTTTTTCTTCCAAGCATCTCTGATACCAAGTTCTGCAAATAGCTCCGTCCCAGTTAATAAAATTACCCAATGCCTTGGCTCATGCTTTATAGGCTTTCTTGCCCAACCTATAAACTCTCTTAAAAGAGCTATTTCATCATCTGAGAATTTTTCCTTCAGTACAGAAATGGTAATTACAGAATCGGGAAGCAATTCTGCAGCTATTTTAAGCTGGGAAATGTCTTTTTCTTTGATAGTGTTTTTGCCAAAAGACTTTGCTTCGCCGATAATCAACTTAGGGTCACTATAGGAATCATGTCTATTATCGTCCGCGGTCCAAAGTGCGAAATCGATCTCACATTTCTTATCACCAGAAACAAGATCTAAGGCTGTTGAGTAATTGAATGCTTTATCAAACCCCCTCGTTCTTAATTCGCTCAGTGCTTTTATCGTTAATAGGGCGCAATAAGAACCCCGTGCGTAGTTCGGGACGGCAAATGGTCCAATTACTCTATACTTCCAGTTTTCATTTTTGTTTCTTAGATCGGCCTGTGGAAAATCATAGTCCTTTAAACATCGCTCACACCTCACCACATAGGCCACTTCATTTAAGTCGTGCCAGTTTTTGGCACCGCAATGACTACAATCAGTCTCGAGCCCGAGTCTTATCACATTGCGTTTGATATATTCTGAAATATCTAACTTAGAAATACGTTTTGGGTTGAGTTGGCTTATTTGACATTGCCATTGTTTTATGGAAGCTGCTCTACCAGTGAAATATTCTTCTTGAATGACAGAGTCACCTTCACCTCCTTGGCGTCTCGTGCTCATCGCATGATTGTTAATGAACCTAACCATCTGAGGATCGTTTACCAGATTTAATCCCCAGAAACCTTTCAAACTATTAAGCATTTGCTTCGCAATTCGACCTGGTTCGGACAGATTAGCTATAATGTGATGTTCCTCAAGCCATTCCATAAAAGCTTGATCATTCCTTAGAAAATTTAGTGGTTGTTCCAAATCTTTGTGGTCCTGCATAAAAACCCAACCCTCTCGACTTATGCAGAAATTCTCGCCTCCCATACCAAGGCGAGGCCAACTTCGATCAAAAGTATTGTGTGGAATCACCGTGGCTATTTCATGATCGCTGTAAGAATTAGGCACAATTACATTTGCCCAACGACATCTTGAACCACTGAATCTTTGAGCAAAAAATGGAGAGAGAGTTTCGAACTTCGAATAAATATGACCATTCTTTACTACTGGGAGGCGAACTTGCTTTTCTGATACCGACAATTTCATTCTTTCATACTTGGGCCCGTGTATGTCGTCAAATGGGGCATGCCAGATTGGATTTCGACACAGCTTGAAGCGCCACGATTCTTGGGGTAACTCATCAAACGCAGGCGATATTATTTCTTTGGCCTTACTCTTAGTAACCGATCTTGCTATTTCCACTGTCATATAATGCATGACCTCATGGGGATTATCTTTCAGATGGCGGTGATTGCGACTGATTAGATTTCTTAAAAAATCAGATAAATCATCAAACCATTTTATGGGGACTGGGAATACAGGGGATGGTTCAATTCTTAAGTTCCATAGGTCTATAAGGTCTACGGAGTTATTTGGGTCAAACAGATAAATAATTGGTTTATGATGCCAGTACCTCTGCTTCTCAATATGATTGAAAGTAATACGTAATGGAGAAATCACCCCATTACTAAATAGTTTCAACCATGTTTCAGCGCAAGAATCCACTTCTTCAGGACTAAATACATCGCGAAACTCATCTGATAGATATTTTGTTCCATTGCCTTCTGGATAAACACCTATACAGGCGTGTGCAAAAAGATCATTCTTGCTGGAAGCTATAATAGCCGGACGTTCGTTTTTGAGAGTAAAACGCCGTTCGTTTTCATATGTGTGTTTCAGTATGTCAAAAATACTTTGTCCAAAATGTGGCTCATTCAATCCTTGATCTTCTTTTTCCATAAATTCGTTCAAGCTAACCACTGCACGATTAAGCGAAGTATCTGATTTGAGGGCGGCTAGTCCAGCTTTCTCTAGAAGACCCTCTTCGGCTTCTACATAGACATCTGGTTCGAAGAATCGAATATATCCCTTCGCTATTTCATAACCCCTTAAATATTCAAGACCATCGGATTTCCATTCTTTGGGAGAAACCCGAAAAATAGGGATTATCGGGTTATACATCCCACCCCAAAGACAGGTATTTATTCGCATTATTTTGCATATAGACGACTTATCTGAAGGCTTGACGAGAAACCCGATTCGAGTAGGTCTTAGGCGTAACTTTGCGTGGAACTCTGTCATGGAATCATACATAGAAGACTTAGACCTTTAAATTTTGGGAATTTTATTTACAGAGTAAAAGCGTAATGAAAAGGACGATTTAAATTTATAGCTATAATGGGACCAAGTAGTTACCCTGATCCCGGTTTTACTCCCGGTTCGGTCCCGGTTTTGGTCCCGATTCTGAATCTACCTCAGTCATCAATCATAGCACTTTAAAATAGAAAATCTACCGTTTTTACGAAGGCTTAGGAGCCTTAATCACACTTCATCATCCTTCGTCGTATTGTCTTCAGGTGCGTCTTCGGAACCGAGGGTTGGGAGTTCGAGTCTCTCCGGGCGCGCCACTACTGCTTTACCCTCCTTCACTCTTTCCAAAAACATAAAGAGAGCAGTTTGAATGTCTTCGATTTGCTGTCAGGGTAATTCCTGGCGAACGCACTAATCTGACGACTGCCCTACACGGAAGTGAGAATGCATGTACGTTTCCTGGCTGAGAAGTCCAATGAAATGTTTATAAATGGCTGGGAAAGTTCATGCGTTGGTGCAGTATTCGCAGCACATAGATATGGGAATTTTTAATCTGATAGACCAAGACATGTTTGCGCACAGTAAAACATCGATGCTCTTCGGTTAACAATGGATGTCGGTAACCCAGAAAGGGATTGTCTTTGATAACATCCAGCGCATGACAAATGGAGGCATCGTATTCTTGCAGTTTTTCCCCACCCCATTCTTGAGCGGTATAAACCAGAATATTGATAAAATCGCTTTCTGCTTCTTGAGTGAGGGAGAGGGTGTATTTATTCCGGGAGGACATCAGATTTGGGCTTGTGTCCTACTTGAATTTTCCGTGTAGCGGTTTGTCGTAGCTCGTTTAGAACGTCCGGCGTGAGTTCGCGGTGTTGCCCGCTGGCTACCTGATCCTGTCCGACCTTGATAGCGGACAAAAACTGGTTTTTGCGTTCGTCTTCCTCGCGCATATGGCGAACCGCATCACGAACCAACTCGGTTTCATTCATATAAAATCCGGCATCGACCTTGGCTTTGATGTAGTGTTCATCTACGTCTGGAAATCTAATATTCATAGTGATACTCTTAGCGTGATACGATTATAATCATAATACATACCTAATCATATCATGATTAAGGCATGTAGGGAAGGAAAATAGCATTTACAGTTATTGAAGGCTTCTGATCCTTGGCTGGTGGATAAAGTAGTTCGCTTATAGCCGTTCCAATATACTTCCGTCTGTACGGCGTGTGTTTTGCGCTGTGTTCATGATGTATTTCGGTTGGAAGTTATTTGGTTTCGCTATAGAGTTGAAAATCGTTTCTTATTATCAATGTCATTCTTTGTTGAGCTTCTTCCTGAATAATGGGGAGAGGCTTTTTTGTTTCTACAGTCTTTTGATTAAACGGTTTCTGAGTGACGTGCTCAGATTTTGTGGAAGTTCTACAAGTGTTTGGTGGGTTCCATTCGCTCATGTAGGACGCGAATAATCATGAGATGGTCGTCATGGAGTTGATAGTAAATCATATGTCGTTTAGCTTGAAGCATTCGATATCCTGCCTGAACATGGTCGCAGGGTTTCCAAGTTGCGGGTTGTGCTTCAGTTGTTCTATCACTTGGGTGAGGTGATCATGATAGGTATCCGCTTGGGTTTCTCCCCATTCTTGAAAGCTGTAGAGCCAAATCTCTTCAAGGTCGTTTTTGGCAAGTGCGGTTTTGCGTATCTCGATCATCCTACCGCTTTAAACCCGCTTTCTTTTTCGCCGACTTCCTAATTTCTTCCATATCGAGCCGTCCTGCATCTCCGCTGTTTTCACCATCAATGAGGGCTTGTCGCAGTGCAATGACTTTTTGTTCATGCTCTTCTAATAACCGTAACCCCTGACGGATCACTTCACTCGCAGACCCATAACGCCCTTCTTGAACTTGGGTACTAATGAACTGATCAAAATGCTCACCAAGAATAATACTGGTATTTTTGGCCATAGTCTCACCTTCCTTTCTATATTAATAGATACCATAATATGGTATGTCCTGCAAGGATTTCTTCTCCTTGACGAAGATCATGAAATTACAGAAAAGTAAAAGAAAGGCTTAGCATTCTGGGGATCGTTATAACTCAGGTTCCAGAGCGTATAGCTGTTCTCGCATGGATGGCCGCTCTATCTCCCGAGGTGATGATGGTAAAGGGTGGTCTAAGATCGATTGAAACGTCTTGAAGAATGCAGTTCCAATCTTCCAAAATTTGGAAGAATTTGTTCGAGGTGGCTTCGTTCAGGCGCGTCAGTATCTTTAACTAGTCGATGTTCGAAGAGAAAATGGCTATTTACCGGTGCGTGTCCAATCATAATTTTTAGCAACCAAATCTTCTCAAAGGCCTGTGAACAGAGGCGAATAGGCAGTTCGAAAAAATCTCAAAAACTGTTGAATAGACAGTAATCATTTCTGTTAAGCAAAGACCACCTCTTGAGGCTTTTCGCCTCTGCGTCTTGGTCTGACCTTGACGGTCACTTTCTGATCAAGCTTATTCAGAAAACTCATCAGCCGCCCTTCGGAAAACCGGTGAAAGCGAGCATTTAACAATTTGGACACTTCCGCTTGGCCAATCTCCAAGACTTCCTGCACGTCCTTTTGTTTGCTCAAGCCACGGTCTTGCAGAATAAGAAGAATTTGTGCTCCAAGCCGTGCTCGTAGAAATAGTTCATCGGCATCCTTCCGGCCTAGATCAGCAAAGATATTGCCGGAACTTTCCTCAAATTCGATTTTGCCTTTTTTCTTCATGTCTCGTACTCCTTTTTAAGGTCACACGCATCACGATATCGTTTGGCAATCAGATCAATGTCCTTCTGGGACGTGGCAATCCCGGTCTTGCTCTTTTTCTGAAACGCATGCAACACATAGAGCCGTTTCCCAATTTGCACTGCGTAGACAAGTCGATAAGTATCGCTTACGTAATCATCCCTGAGTTCAAACACACCGCTCCCGACACTCTTAAATGGTTTAGCATGCGGCGGCATCAAGCCGATCTGAGCCAAATACAATTCGCCGCCTAATTGATCCTGCACTTCATCTGGCATTTTCTTTAATTGCTTTTTACTGTCCCCTACCCATATCACAGGGCGGATCGATTTCTTTTCCGGCAACGATGCACTCCTTTACTTCATGGTATGACAAAATTGTCATGTACGCAAGAAAATGCCTCAAATATAAACATTTATTAGTTAGGGGCTACGTAGGCTGCTAGTGTTCTTCCTTGAAGAACTTGGTTCCATTCTTCCAGAATTTCGAACAGAGAGTTCGAACTTTCTCCTGTTAGACGCGTTAGTATTTCTAACTATTTGAATTTAAGGGAGTAAGCTGACATTTAACGGCTGGTACCCAAACATGCATTTGAGTAACGAAATATTTGAGAATCCCCATGAGTAAAGGCGAAAAGGGAGCTCGAAAAAATAGGGAAACTTTTTGATCCTCATTCCACAGCTTCACTTATGCTGCCGTAATATTTTCCAAGGCTTTTTTCACAACATTGGGCCGTTCGTTAATCACCATGAGATAGGCTTTAGCCGGACCTTCCGGATGCCGGTTGCCTGATTCCCATTTCTTTAGTGTGGAAAGACTAAATCCATAAGTTTCAGCAAAACGCTCTTGTGTTAAACGGGTCTTTTCACGTATGGCTTTCACGTCGATGTCGGCTGCGATAATGTAGTGAGCGCGGCCTTTGGTTTTGTCACCGCGCATATAGTCAATGGCGTCATTGATTCCTGCCATAATTTCATCACCAGCTTTTGTCATGGCTTCATCTCCTTTTTCAATATTTGGATGCCTTTATAATAGGCGTGTTTTTCTGCATCCGTGATATTGGCCTTTTCGTTTTTTCCGTACACCGTGAAAAGAAATACAGGGTTTTTCTTATCGTAGTAATAATAAATCAACCGAAAAGAACCGCTTTTGCCTTGTCCTTCCCTGGCTACACGAAGCTTTCTTACGCCGCCGGTCTTCGGAATAACTTCACCCGCTTTGGGGCTTCTCGCAATTGTGTTAAGCAAATCATCCTTTTCTGCTTGGGTCATGATTTGCTTTGACTTTTTAATAAATTGTGCCGTTTCGATAATGGTAATCATTAATTTCCTGTATATTTATATGGTACCCATTGAGAACTATTTGGTCAAGAAGAAAGTTCTCAACGAGAACTATCCATTTGCGCTTAAGGAGTGAGAGTGGATTTTAAGGATCTGTCCTGAAGTATCTGGTTCCATTCTTCGAGAGTTTCGAACAACGAGTTTGAACTTACTCCTGCCGGGCGCGACAGCCTTCACGAATGTTTCATGTTTCCGCGTCAAGGTGCTACAACGCGCAGGCGGACTACCAATCCCACTCATATGAAAAAGCAAGGCTGTCCGTCATCGTCAAATGACGAAGGCGGACTTTCTTTTTCCTGCTGCTCCCTCGTTTCCCTTTAAAAAAGTATGAACATCAGTAGATCAGTAGCTAAGACTCCTATTGAGGTTTCTGTGTTCTGTTGCCGTCTGCCTCACACCTGCGTGTGCAACCGCTGCGGTCCATGAGTGAAAACAATTCACTCACGGTCACTCCATACTTTCTGGCTCGGGCCGACAGGGTGCGATTGATGCCAGGACTTGGGGGAGGCACCGGTTCGAACTTGAAACCACCGATGCCCCCTGATCCAGGCAGGAAATTACCGAGACCTCCGGGTTCGGTGTCAAGCAATACAAACGACGTGAAGTAGCCATAACTATGTTCTCCATCTAGAGGTGTAAAATGTATGTAGTTAACTGGGCCATTCCCCCCATCTGGATAGATAAAGAAATTAAGCTCAGGTCCACCGGGTGGGTCAATTTCTGCATTATAATCCAGCTGCGTCACCTTGTTGTCGTACACCCTTATTCCAGGCAAATGGGGAAAGGCTGTGTCGTCTGAAACAGAAAACTCCACGCCATCAATAACGACGTCAAACGCAAGCAGACCTGTATCGGCGAAGTAAGTCACCGATGGCTTGGCGGGTCCATCCACTTCATAGGTCCCGCTCCCCGTCTGTCCTGCCAGTGGACCCTCGTCAAACACAAACGTGAATCCAACCACGGCAGCGGCGGCAGTCCCTGGCAAAGCCAGACATAACAGGAAAGTGAGCAAAATCGTTCGTGTGGTCATGATACCCTCCTATCGTTGATTAGCTTGATTATTAAAAATGTGTCAGCGTTATTCCATGGCTGGAAAGATGACACGTATATTAAGGTGATCGTTTAGGGATTACGCAATCAATAAGCCAATACTGATGGGCGCGTAGACGAAGCACCAAAGTTCTAACGAAATTTGTGGAAGTCGTGTTCATCAAAATCAAAGAGTCAAGCACACGTGTATCCATTTTGATACGAGGATGTATCGGAATGGATACCTTGGAGAAGTCTTTTTGAAGATGACATGGCAAACTGTTTGAGAATTTAATTGTGAGAAACGTGAGGTTGAGAGATATGAAAAGTCCTTACAAATAGTTATTGCTGTACGACAGAAATTGTGAAATTTTTCGATTGTGTATCTTGTCCCCTTGCTTCTTGTCCGAAAATGTTCTAATACTTCCGCCTTTCTCAAATCGATCATCGCGTTAACGAGGTTTGCCATGCGTCGTCTTTCAATTTGGATTGGAGTGGTTATTCTTATTCTGGCCACTGGAGCGACGGTTGGCGGCAGTTGGCTTGGGTGCGACCAGGGTATTCATCCGGTTCGTGTGCCCGATAAATACCTTCTCAGTGAATTTGCGCTTCCGTCACCTGTACACATTCGATTTCCGAGTCAGGATGGCTTGCAGCTAGCCGGGTGGTTTTTTACCGGAAACAGCCGGGCGACTATTGTGCTAGTGCATGGACGTCGGGGATCGCGGGCGTGGATGCTGCCCGACGCCGCCTATTTACACAAAGCCGGCTATTCGGTGTTTCTCGTGGACTTACGTTATCGCGGGGACAGCGAAGGAGAGCATTCCACATTCGGAGCTATGGAAACCAAAGATGTCGAAGCTGCAATTGCCTATTTAACTACGCGCTCAGATGTCGATCCCGAACGAATTGGCGTACAAGGCACGTCGTTAGGCGGCGTAACAGCGATTCTGGCTGCGGCGAATACACCTGCAGTGAAAGGGGTGGTTGCCGAAAGTCCGTTCAAGGACTTGCACAGCGCGATTGATTATGCGTTTCAGCATGAAAAAGAAGGGGTAAGCCTACCTAAATTTCCGTTCTTAACGATAAGCAAACAAATCTGCCAAGCTCGCTTGGGTGTTGATTTTGAAGAGATCAATCCGGCCTCTGTTATTGCCAGCATCAGTCCGCGTCCGGTGTTCTTAATTGACACCACGTTGGATGATCTTATCCCTCCAGGTTCCGTCGACAGGTTGTATGAAGCGGCCCGGAATCCCAAAACCCTCTGGAAAGTTAAAGCGCAACATGGAAAGGGCTGGGAAACTTCCCCGGATGAATATGAACACCGTGTCGTGGCATTTTGGAAGCATACGCTTCCTCCCCTTCAAGCCAATCGTTCCTCGACAGCAATGAATTGACAGCATTTCGTGGTTTCTTCGATTGACAAAATACCTATGTCATTAGAGCACAAAGTGTCTTTCGCTTGCTGACGCATTTTCCAAATCTCGAATTCATCGAAGTGAACGCTCGCATAGCCTTTGACGCGTCACGGCTTTTGGCCGAATCCTCACTTCGAATCCCTGATGCCTTGCATCTGGCCACCGCACCCGTGCAACACGTTGACTGGTTTGTGACGAATGACCGGGCATTGACTAGACTCCATTAATCTTCCACTGAACGTTGGGTTGTTCTCTTACGATAGACAGAAGCAGCACGCGAATTCTTTTGGCCTAGATTCAATTCCTACCTGCTATGTATATAACGATGGCGTGTTCTTTGATTGTTGAATAAGATTGCTTTCGACTATGAAGAGCAAATACTTGTGGGGCAGCGTAAGTGGATTCCTACAAGAACAAACCCTCTTAAAAGAAGGTCTGCATCCACCATATTTACCTTAAAATTGAAGCTAGGGCTTTTCTGAATTTGCCATGTGCGCCAGTCAACAAGCCCTCCAAATTTAACGAATAACCCTTTCGGCAGTTCTAATTTAGTGTATTTTTTAAATACGGGTCCTAGCCAATTCACGGGATAAACATTGTACCACAGGTTGAGTTTTAATCCGGTAAACGTAAACGATTCACGTTTAGAAAGGGTATCTGATACGTCTCGTACAGCATTTCTTATTTTGTTGGATATCCCGGATCTTATATTAATGCGCCACCAAGGGATTTTCCCCGGGCTTTGATAATCATGGTCACGAAATCCAAAAGTGAGAACTGCTCCCTGTGTTTTAAATTCAGATCCAAAGATCACAGGCAAACCATTGTTGAGATTGAATACTTGACCAACTGATGATGGTCTTCTCCAAGTAGACCGATAGTAGCCAAGCTTGAAAGTCCAAAGATTGTAGTTGCTATAACCCTTTCCGTCTAAATGAAAATCTTGTACAGGAATATTGGGGTTTTGTCTGGCCTCTATATTATTGGCAAGGTCAACAAGGTCAATTGTATATTCCAAATCCTTAAATGTTGTGCTAAACCGAACGCTTTCTCCCGTTTCTACATTTTGCACGTCACCGGGTGGTATAGTGATGTTCCCCTGTTGATTGATCGATACGCTTGCATTTCTATCAATAAATTGAAAAGGTCTTTCGGCTATAGCTCGCCCGAAAAATCGTTCTTTTGTGAGTTGCAGGTCGCTGGAAGAAAGGAGATCAACTGCAAAATTCGAAAATGTGTATTCGGAATCGTTCTTGCCCTCACAAAATAATTGATAATCTGATGAGCATAGGAATGTTTGTGCAAGACCTCCTAGATAAGAAAGTGTTTTAAGTCGTATGTCGAGGACTAAACCTTTAATTCCTGTATTGCTTGTCTTGTTTGAATTCAGAAGGTCTTGTTGATCTGGAGTGTCGTTCAACGGCAGTTCGTAGGTGAGAGTGAGAAGCTGATCTGTTTTATAGCCTAGAGCCAAACGAGTTCCATAAGTTTGTAGTCCTTTGGTTTCAAAGTCCAGGATATTGTCCAGCCATCCCGGATCCCATCGCGATACATTGTATCGACCATCGACCGTTAGGAAGTAGTTACTAGATAATTCTGTCGATTGAAGATTTTGGTTATCTGCCTCTGTTTCTTCTTGTCCATTTTCTGACTGTTCTTCTTCTGCATAACTAGTAATTGTCCAAAATGTCAGTATGAACGTAAGAATGATTACTTTTAGAATCAGTTGCATCACTCAACTCTTAGGCGTCTTTCACTAATATTAGATAAGTTTTTGGTCACTCTAGGGCGTCGCCGGTATTTCTTGTTCTCCGACGGGTTCTTGGCCTGTGCCGACGGATCCCCATTTGAGGGTGGTATGGTATTGAACCGACACCGGGCGCTCGTTTCGAAGCGTGTCGAGTAGGGCAACCAGTTCGGCTTCATGAAAATAAATATTCAAGATGCCATTGGGCCATTGAGTGTTTGCAGGCAGCGGTTGGCCGTCTTTGATGATTCCCACATATCCAATGTATTTCCCTGTGGGATCGTTGAAATACACGAACCCGATTTGATTGCCGCCTCCTCCGCTATACCCGCTAATCATCAAGACCCGATAGGTGCTAACTTCGTGTGTCACAACCATAATATGTCCTCCTTGTTATAAGAATATGAAAGAAAAATGAGATGAAATATTTTTAATATTCATTTCATGAGCCTGCTGTGTTGATCGGCCTTAGGCCGTTGCCATCCCCGCATCAAGTCCTAGGGCGTAGAGGTCATAACTTTTTTGTATGGCGTGTTTGACTCTTTGTACCTTCGATTCCTCCGGTGAATCCCCGAGCAGATTGTAAATAAGGTCTAAGGCGTCTACGGGGTGTGTTTCTTCATATGCCGCGTGAGCTTGAATCCACTTCATGGCCTTTTTGCGCTGTCTCTCGGCAAAAAAGAGTTTATAGTTTGGACTTTCCCAGACCATCTGCGTCCATTCCGCTGTCACGCCTTCGATCGCATAGCTTGTTGCCGCCATGGCTTCGGCTAATCCGTCATCTTGGCAAACATGCCAACACCAATCTGTCACAGCGATGGCTGCCTTTGAACGCTGGGCGCTAAACAATTTCTTTCGTGGAATACCCGAGCACTGAGCCCAATCTTCATACATCTCGACGTGCCGTTGCTCGATGCGAAGATTATTGATCAACCAACCACGAGTTGTGTTAAGCCCTGGTTGTTCTCCGTAGGAACATTTCAAAAGATTGAGAGCAAGAAATTGTGGGAAACGTTCGATTAGCGGCCAGAATCCCACGAGCAAAGCCCGATGTTGAATTTGTGGAATGGTCCCATCACTAAATCGGAGCCAAGCCTCATGCTTCGCCGCAGCTTGTGCGTCTTGTTCTGTCTCCACGACGATATCCTGAATCCACTGTGGGTAACGGCCTGAATTGATGGCGGTTTCGACGGCTTTCAACATCGCGTTCCTCTTGCCTATCTGAGGTCCATACTGACAAAGGGGCCATGTCAGTTATGACGGCCTTGTCACGGTGATAGCTTCGTTAAAGTTGAGTGAAGCAAAAGGAAGGCCAGATTGGGTGACCGAGTGGATGACGTGAAGGATAGTGGTTTTTCATGCCGTAACGAGATGTCATCCTAACAACGATCTCAAGTTTTTCCCTGCGACGCGATATCTCTTCAGATACGTCGTCGTATCTGAAGAGATATCGATACCGAGCGACAGTTGGATAAACTTTCATAATATGCATAAAGAATTCATTCGGTATGGCACTTGCCTTTTCTTTATTAAAGAATCGTGAGGTGCTTACCAACATTCATTGGAATTGTACGACGATGACAGAGGAGAGGAATCATGCCCCTACATCAATACGGTATTCTCAAAGGACGACCAATTCAAAAGCGTTTGGGCATGGGGCAAAGCCCCCATTACCAAATTCATCTTGTTGATGAGGAGACGGACTATCGCATTGCCATCAACGTGAAATCGAAACTCAGTCCGTCGGAATTGTTATATGTCGTGAATGATCGGTTTCAGCACCCGTTGCTTGCAGAATTGAAAACGCAACCCATGGGGTTTACGACTCTTTCGAGCCAGCCCAATGGCTTGGCGTTGGATTTTATTCGAGGGAATCTGCTTGATCGTGCTGCACTTATTGCCCTTCCCCATGATGTGCCTGGGCCAGATAATGATTTGAATGAAAAAATTGATGCGCATGTGACGCGGGCGCTTGCGGAAGAAGATTCCGTCGTGTATGCGTTTGGTGAACGATGGGGTCCCGAGGCTAACAGTCGGGATAAATATTTTGGATTTCGACCAGGGAACGGCATTCACGATATTCATATGAATCAGGGGAACGTTGGCCGGTTTGTGAAGGATGATGGGGTCTGGCAAGACGGGGCACTCATGATTCACTTTCCCAGCGAGGATCGGTGGGTAGCGATTTTTCTGGCATTTCAGTCGCAGTCGTGGCACACCGACGATCAGACCGGGCATACGATTCCGATGGAACCTGGGAAAGATCCGCAAGGACAGATCAACATCATCGCGGCGCAGGTGAATCCCGAAGGGGGCGATGTAGGAAGAGAAACCGTCACGCTATTGAATCCAACGCCAAACCGAATTGATATCTCAGGTTGGGAAATTTTGGATAAGAACAAGAAGCGTGAGACGCTGTCCGGCGCCATAGAGCCGGGTGAAGCCGTGCGCGTGACTTTAACGGGGAACGGAGCTCAACTGTCCAACAAAGGCGGTATCATTACTCTGGTAGATCAGAATGGTATGAAGATCGATGGCGTGTCGTATACGAAAAAGGACGCTGAGCGGCAGGGATGGACACTGGTTTTCTAGGAACCTGCCCAAGATCAGACAGTTTTAAAGACTGTTCAGCAATATCTTATTCGTCATTCTATATGTGAATCGGAATCCTGCGTCATCAAGCCTTACTGGGATTTTTTCTTTTCAAGGTATGAAGAGCAAGAAGCGAAGTCTTCTCATTGTGTCGATTGTGGTTCTTTTTTCAGTTGAATGGTTTCGACACGTACCCGGGCCAATCCGTTTTCCACGTATCCTAATCGTGTAGCTGCCTCCCAACTAAGATCGATTATCCGTTTTCCGGACTCGGCATTATGCATACTCGGAAACGGCCCACGATCGTTCACTCGTACGATAACGGATCGAGCAGTTTCAAGATTCGTGACTTGGACATTTGTGGGCGTAGATGACTTTCGATGTTCCGACTGTTAGCTCATAAGCCCCCTTGATCACCCACACTGTTCCCTTTACTGTCCTCGGTACGACATTGGCTGTCCCTTTGATTATAGAACAGCCCGGCATGGCCACTCCGACCAATAAGATCAAAAGGTGAACGAAGGCGAAAGGCCGTATGACCGATACCCATAGATGGTGACGTGTCGGTGTACGTACTTGGCCGTTATGTATCAACCATCCCCACGACCGCAAGAAGTTGTTCACAAATGATCTCCACAATGCTGCGGGCTCTCGTTACAATACCATGTTGCGCTTTGGTTTTTGGGAGCAAGGGAAACGGCTCCGTAACGGCAGCTTCTCTTGCGTCATGAAATGATCTTCATCCTATGCGATTTTTGAAACAGGATTGTCGGACTGAATGGGCGCATTGGTTTATGCTTGGGGCCCTAAGCATCCTCGCATTCTTCTACAACTTGCCGTCATCGCTGTTTGGCGTGACGGAAGGCCTGTACGCGGCTGTGGCGGAGACGATGGTGCGCACGGGCGACTATGTCCATCTTACATTGCATGGCCAACCATATTTGAACAAACCTCCGATGTTTTTTTGGTTTCAAGCGGTGTCGACAAAGTTGATGGGCTGGAATGAAACGGCCTTGCGGTTTCCATCGGCTCTTTTCAGTTTTGGAACGGTGGTCGTCACGTATTGGTTGGGGCGAACATTGTTTTCGCCAACGGCCGGCTTCTGGGCGGCATTGGTCATGCTTACCAGTTATGTCTCACTGTGGTTTGGCGGAATGGCCATTATCGATCCGGCGCTGACTTTTTGTATGACTGTCGGCATCTTGGGCTTGGTCCGCGCGTACTTCCAGGAAGGAACATCCTGGTGGTACGTCATTGGATTTGTGGCCTTGGCCTTGGGGGCCATGGTGAAAAATTTCCACGCATTGATTCTACCGGTTCTCCTGTTTCTGACACTTCTTGCGATTCGTCGAGATGCCACGCCGTTTATGCGCTCTTCTTTTTGGATGGGTGTGATGATCGCGGTTGGATTGCTGGCATCCTACTATGTCTATTTGGGACAAGAATTCTTCCAGCATTATGTTTTGAAAGAAAATTTACTACGGATATCGAGGTTAGCGGGAGACACGCAAGGTAGCGTACTCGATGCGTATTTAGGGAAGCGTCCAATTGTGTGGTATGCCATCGTCATATGGTTCGACTTTTTCCCATGGTCCGTTCTGCTTCCCTCAGGACTCGGCGTGCTCTGGAAACAGCGTCCATTGTCGCATTATCCACGAGAAACATTTTTACTGTGTTGGGTGTTGGGGTACTTTCTGGCCTTTTCCTTGTTTCCGGAAAAACATGAACGGTACTTAATGCCGATGGCCCCGGGAATCGCGGTGATGGTTGGATACTTCTATCACCGGGTACTTGAGCGACGAGACCTCAATCTGTCGGAATCGGTCGTGTTTCAACGTATGCTCGGATTGGGAAGTGTTCTGTGTCTCGCCATAATTTTTGCTTCCCCCTATCTGCTGAACAAAAAATGGAATGTGCCGCTAGACCTCTTTCCATGGGTGTATCACGCAGCCATGCTTGTCGGCGTTGGCGTATTGATGTATTCGGTGTTCAAAGCACGAACAACAATGGCGTTAAAGATGCTGGGAACGTTAGCCGTTGGTCTGATGATGGGTGTTATCGTCTTTGTCATGCCGAGCATTCATGCGGTCGCATCACCGAAGCTCATGATGACTGACGTGCAGTCGTTTTTGAAAAATCCCGGTGATCCGATTCAGACATTTCAACATTGGAATTGGCGGAGCGATGAAGATTTGTATTATTGGCAGCATGTGCATAGGCATGCACGGATACTCGGAGAAGGATTAGGTTTTGAGGATGCGCTGGAGACCCTACGTCAAGAAGTGGGACAAACCGGCGAGGTGGTTATCCTCATGACGGCTGAACAATATCAAAGCCTGATGCGTTCGGCGCCAAAGTTAACCATTTCGATTTTACGAGCATTCCAAAGACCGAAAAAGGACATTCTGTTGGTCTCGATACAATTGACGGTGTCCGGCACCGATCATTCTGCATCGTCGTCATGAGAAATGTTCCGCAAGCCGTTCACCGATAATCTTCGATTTGGAGCGCGTTTCAACGCCTGCTCAAATTCTTTTTTGGCCTGTTCAGGTTGTTTCAATACGGTATAGACTTCTCCCAACAATTCATGCGTGGGTTTGATTGGAATCGGAGGTCCGTAGTCATAGGGTACGCTCTCTTCCAAGGCTGCGGCCTCCTGCAAAACCGTTAATGCCAGTTGAGGGTTTGATGCGTGAAGGAGAATCAACCCTTCAAGCTCTTTCGCCATGCTGTGCACTGCCACGTCATCTTGAGAGAGAGACGCTGATTCTTGAGATTCAAGTCGAGTATTCAACTGCTCGAGTATTTGCCTGGCTAGAGACAGATTTTTCGTCTTGACCGCACTCATCCCGATGGCAAAGAGTTCACTGGCGGCAAAAGACAGCCGTAGTCCGCTTCGATCTTCGTTGAAATGACTGGTCTCCCATTCCTGAGTCTCGATGGTATAGATGGCTCGCATGGACGCTCGATATTCTCGGGCATAGCGGGATGGAGACTGTTGGGCATCTTCTTCAATGATGGTTAAAGTACGCTTAGCTTCCTTGTGCTTTCCGATTTGGAGGTAGGCGTACATGAGCCACTTCAGCGTGTGGTAGGGCCTGGCGAGTATTGTGAGACCTTGCTGCGCGATTCGTGCTTCGCTTGATGCCCACGAGGCTTCATTGGCGGCGATGACGTCCTCCCACATCCCTAAGGCCATGAAGATGTGCGATGGCATATGTTGCGCATGCGAGGCGGCTGGAGCGAGTGACGAATAGATTTGAGCTGCATGTAAACCCAAAGGTGCGTGAATGGGGTCATCATAGGAATGAATTAAATAATGAACGGCGCCTGGGTGTTTGGGATTGTTCCGAAAAACATGTTCCGCAATGGCTGCCGCTCGCATATACGTTGCCGTGTCGCGTTTGCCTTGCGTATTCCCCAGCAAGGCTAAGGCAGAAAAGGCTTTGGCTTCGAGGTCATGAGGAAACTCTTCAGAGAGTTGGCGCATCGCGTCGGCATAGGCCTGGTCGCGCGCCTGTTTGTTTCCCGTTCCATACAGAGCTTCAACTGCCCGTAGGTATCCTTGTTCTCGCTTTGTCGGGGCTTTGGCTAACCGAGCGTTCGGGTCTGAGGCAAGTCGAGAAAGTATGGCGCGACCTTCTTTGAGATTTTGTTCGCCCCATAGTGGGTGATTTTCAGTCATCGCTTCCCCCCAATAGGCCATGGCAAATGTTGCATCGAGTTGTTGCGCCATCTGAAAGGCCTCTTTCGCATCATCATATTGAAAATTATGGAGAAGGAGGACTCCGCGAAGAAACCATGGTTTCGCGTCGGGGGCTCCCGATGTCGGAAAATCAATCTGTCCGAGTCCAACGATGGATGGTTCTGTTTTTTCCGATGAGTCAGCGAGGACAACAGTTGCAGTTGCTACCCATAAAAGTCCAGTCAGTCCCAGGATGGGCAAGAAGTGATTCGACCATCGCTTCATGGAGCCACCTTTGAAACATTCGATTGTGCATCTCGAACAAAACCTGTCCGGTTGGGCATGATGACGGCTGGAAGTGTGTGAGCATTCATGATGGTGGATTCTTCGATGATCCCGTTACGAAACAGTATCCAAGCGACTACGGCGTAGACTTGTTGAGAAGATAAGGACTGTGGGGCGTTCAATGGCATGGCCCGATAAATATAATCGTATAATGTCGTGGCAAACGGCCAATAGCTTCCTACGGTCTTTAAAGGCTGATCGGTCTTGAGTGTGCCGTGACCTCCAATGAGGATTGGCATGGGACCTTCTACTCCTGTCGGGCCATGGCAGGGTGCGCACATGTTCTCATAGACAATTACGCCTTCTGCGGCGGTACCCTGTCCCAATGGGAGGCCATCCCCATTCGGCGCGATATCGATATTCCACGCTTGAATCTCCGCCTGTGAGGCCGGTCGGCCAATATTGTATGTTGGCGTATGCTCAAACTCGGCTGCAACAGAAGCAGGCGCCGAGACAAAGATACACATGACAGTGAGAAACCACATGGATGTGGGAAGCCATCCGTCAGACGTGAACATTTTCAACATGCCCTTTTTGAGTAATCTTCCAACTTTGAATCGCATTGTTGTGATAGTAAGAGTTGAGCCCACGAACAGCCACAAGATCGGCAAGGGCCGGTTGAACATAGCCGGTCTCGTCTTGGCAGCGACTCTGAAGGATTGTTTCCTGTCCGTGCCACTCCCAGGCCAATCGAAAGCGTGTGTGGCACATTGGCAGAACGGGTTGTTGTAACGCAGCGGCTTGCCAAGACTGTCCACCATCCGTACTGACATCGACATGGGTAATCCGGCCACGTCCGGTCCAGGCCAATCCTCGAATTTCGACGAACCCGGGTTGTTCCAATTGTTGTCCGCCAGAGGGGGACGTGATGACCGACTTGGCTTCCATGTCAAAGGTAAATTGGCGAGCCGTTCCATCGGACATCAGGTCTGTATATTTTGACGTTTCTTCCCGAGTCATGGCGGGGCCGGTCATTAGTTTAAGGCGACGTACCCATTTTACGCAGGTATTACCTTCCCAGCCCGGAATAAGCAGTCGGAGTGGATAGCCTTGTTCCGGGCGTAATGGTTCACCATTTTGTGCATAGCAAAGCATGGCCTCTTTGAGAACGGCTGCAAGCGGGAGACTGCGAGTCAGTGCCGCGGCATCACTCCCTTCGGCCAGTACCCATGTGGCTTCTGGTTGAATGCCGACTTCTTGAAGGACAGTCGATAACGCTACGCCGGTCCATTCACTTGTACTGGTCAGGCCATGAGTTTCTTGAACGGTGCGTCCTTTCGGAGCGTTCCATTCTTTCCCAGAATTTCCAGAACATTCAATAAACGCTAGGCGAGACTGGGCAGGCAATCGTTTGAGTTCCTCTAGCATAAACATCATGGGCTGACGAACGAAGCCATGTACCAAGAGGCGATGTTTCTGAGGGTCAATGTGAGGAACGCCATTATGATGCCGTTCAAAATGGAGAGCCGAGGGTGTGATGATTCCGGATAACTGCTGAAGCGGGGTCAGTGATCGTGTGGAAGAGGTCAACCGTTGAGCCCGTTCAAACACCGCCCGTGTTCCATAAGCAGAAGCTTCCGTGCCAGGAGTACGAGTCGGGTCGTTGGGAGAAGATGCGCTAGTTGCCGATGATGGGGCTAGCATGTGGGCTGCCGCAATTCCCAATGTCGACGAAGCGGTGATCAGAAACGTTCGACGATCAAGAGGAGAGTCTGTTTCCGATTTATCTGGATGCCCAGTGTGAGATTGTGGGTCTTTGGCGGATGGAGCATCGTTCTTCTTACTCATACAGAATCTCCTGACTGTCCTGTCGAGACCTTATGATTCTTTCATTATAAGAACCGAAAGGCTGTGACTTCCACTGGAAGTGTGAAGGCTCCAACGAACATACGGGAACCATTGCGGATATAGAAGATGAAGTCAAGTGGGAGAGGCCGAGGTTAGGAACGAGAAACAATGTGAATTGTTTACGATAGATGGTCTAGCAGATTCATTGGCGTTATAGCCGTTCCAGTTATGCCGAATCAGTTACATGTCGATCCACTGAATGCTGCTTGACCCTTCGTTATTGAACCGTCAATTGTATACAGGGCATCCAGGCGGGCATAACTTTCCTCTATGTTTGCGCTGTGTACATGATGTACATTCGGTTGGAAGTTATTTGGTTTCGCTATAAACGATGCGTTTCATAAGGCGAGTCTCTCGTGAGGCAATGGCAGGAGATTCTTGACCACAAAGACCGACAAAAAACGAAACATCAGTCCGAAGGCGACATGTTGGAGACAGCCAACCGTTCCATTGACGTAGAATTCGTGTCAGAACTAGGTGAGTCATCTTCGTGCTTCTGTAAGGGCATGATGACGTGTATCGGTGAGGTAATGTGAGAAGTCTCCGCTATTTGATGTAATCGTCTGAGCATCCATGGTGTCAAGAGTTGGCCTTTGGGAATCAAGATCTTTCCGGTTGTATCGGTGATCGGTTCTCCGACAATCATATTCGGTTCGAGTTCTTCTAATTCGAGTGTGCTCACGGATTGTTGTTGCTCGGGGACAAAAACGGCATAGAGCGCTTGGAGGACGTCAGGGTCATAGAATCCTGTTCGACTTTGAAGTTCTTGGAACGCGTCTACTCTTGGAATGTTTTTCGTGCGAAGTGTGTCAAAGTCCAACGCGACTTTCAGGAGCCGGGCCCCTAAGGGAATGTCATACCCCTTCATTTCGTTTCTAGGTGTTCCCGAACCATCGAAATGTTTCAATTGATATTCAATCATCATTGAGACTTCTTTCATGCGTGGAATTCTTGCGAGGAGATCTGCTCCAGTTGGAGGGCATTGTTCATAAGTTTGTGTTTCTTCCGGCGAGAGGGATTCGCCTTTGTTAATTTTTCCGAATAATGTGTTGGGAGCAATCACGTAACCGATTTGCGACAGTGATGAGGCTATTTCGAATTGCCAGATGTTTGGTAACTTCATATATTCGGCAAGACCTTGCACATAGCGCTTAATCCGTGACGCCTTCCCAAAGGCCTCAGGGGCCATAATGGCCAATACATCGGCCAAGGCTTTCAGGCTTCCGGTGAGTGTTTCTTCTAAGAGTTCCTTTTCCGCATGCATGAGGTGATACTGTTGAATGCCGTCGGAAACCGCTTTGATTAATGTTTCCGGGGGGCAGGGTTTATTCAGAAACCGGAAAATGGCTCCTTCATTTACGGCATCAACCACCGCAGTCATATCCGCTTGTCCCGACAGCATCATGCGAACACTATCCGGGGCAAGGGCTTTGACCATGGCCAGAAATTGTGTTCCGTTCATTCCCGCCATCCGGAAATCTGAAACGATAAGAGGAAATGGTCCATGGGTCGCTACCATCGAAAGTCCTGCATCCGCTCCCTCGGCAATTTCAACCTGAAAGAACTTGCGAAGACTTCGTTGATATCCCTCTAACACCAACGGTTCATCATCGACAAATAGAACCTTTTCCATGATCCATGCTCCTTTTACGACACCGATGCTTGGCAACTCTCTCGCCATGACGATAGGTGGTCGGTAAGACCGAGGCTCTCAATATAGTCGTCCTGAATGGCTGGCCCTTCACGATGTTGACCGGGGTGTTCTTTCTCTGTGTGCAGGGCATTTGCGATATGTACAGCCGTTAACGGGGTAAACTGGTGGGTTTCGAGCCTTGTGGGTCGATGATGGAATGCTACAGCTTCTACCACTGGATGTCGTAACCCCCAGAGTCCAAGAAGATAGCCTCCTAATTCTGCGTGCGATGCCGACATGATCTGCGTTTCGGCTTCGTGTAGTGATATCTGTTGCGTGTTGGATAGCTCAATCGCTTCGGCAAAACAATCGGGAAGTTGTGTGGCAAGAAGAAGAACGCCAACATCGTGCAGCATGCCTGCCGCAAGGGTATCGGAAATGACAGAGTCTTCTACTCCCTCGGTTTGCGCAATCTTTCGAGCATATTCTCCAGTTTGAATACTATGTTCCCATAAGGATTCACCAGAAAAACAGGTGGTGGCTTTAGGTGTGAGTTCTTCGAATACCTGAACCGTGAGGACTAGCGTCTTGAGCGTTTCGATTCCAAGGTAGGAAATGGCTTGACTGGGGCTCGAAACCTGCCGTGGCAAACCAAAAAACGCTGAATTCACGAGTTTGAGTATCTTGGCGGTCATGCCCATGTCTTTCTCAACGATCGTGGAGATATGCTCAAGGGTTGCTTCTGGATCTTCAAGCGTGTGGACTAACTCGGCATAGAGGGAAGGTAGGGTCGGAATGCTGATCATTTGAGAGGCCAGTTGTTTCAACGTGGGATCTTCAAGTAAGGCACTCAAGGCGCAGGTTCGAGAGATGGTCGCTTTGAGCATGTCAGCGTCGCACGGCTTGGACAGAAATTGATGTGCCGGTCCAACGGCTTTCAGAATGGTTTCCTCCTCTGCCTGTCCGGTCAACAGCAGTCTCGTCATCTGCGGGTAACGTGTTCGAACTTCTGTGAGCAGTTCTACCCCGTCCATGCCTGGCATTTTCACGTCTGAGACGATGACATCGTAAGGCGCCTGAGCAAGACGCGCTAAGGCGTCCTGGCTACTCGAGGCAAAATCCATATCCCATTCTTCTCGCATCGATCGGAGCATCCGCTGAAGACCTTGCAAGATGTTGGTATCATCATCTACGAATAAGATTCGTCGTTTCATGGTTCTGAACTCTTAATTTTGTGCTACTGAGTTGCGTGAAGCTTCCGTGTTTGTTGGGGCGATCGGGAGCCGAATGATGAATGTGGTCCCTTCGCCGATGATTGATTCCACCGTGAGTGTGCCCTGATGTTTATTCACCACGACGTCATGGGCAATGGCCAAGCCTTGACCTGTACCTTTTCCAACGTCCTTTGTCGTGAAAAACGGATCGAAAATTTTGTGTTGAACAGATTCGGGAATGCCAGGCCCGGTATCGGAAATGCGAACCTCCACATACGGGTCGACCGTGGCTGCGGAAATACGAATCGTGCCTTTTCCCCCGTCTTTGTTCTGGTTGCTGACTTCGGTAATGGCGTGCGCCGCATTCACGATAATATTCAAGAACACTTGATTCAGTTCACCGGGAAGACAGGGAATGACCGGTAGATCATCTTCAATCTGTACATCCACTTCCGCCACATACTTCCATTCATTGCTTGCGACCGTAATGGTGTTTTCGATGGCGTGGCGCAAGTCTGTCGGTTTTTTCTGGGTATTCCCTGGGTGAGAGAACTCTTTCATGGCACGAATGATTTTCGCGACGCGATCCACGCCATCAAGCGATTGTCCGATGGCTTTGGGCACTTCGTCGGTGAGGTATTCGAGGTCGGCTTCTGTAATGGCGGCACGGACAGTCGCGAGCAACTCGGGATCTAAGGCTCCGGCTTCTAGGGCCTGGCGAAGAGATCCGTATGCGGTCAGTACGCCGTCAAGACTTGCGAAGCTGTCTTTGAGGAATTGGAGATTATCGTTGACAAACTGAATAGGCGTATTAATTTCATGGGCAATGCCGGCAGCCAAATGGCCAATGGATTCCATTTTTTGCACAAGGCTGAGCTGAGTTTGGAGCTGTTTCTTTTCCGTTAGATCCGTTGCCAGAATGAGATGCCCCGAGATTTGCTGATCTTCTCCCATAATCGGCGTCACAAACACTTCCAGTATGCCTTCCTGTCCTTCGGGTTTGGTATAGGTGACTTCGTTCAGACAAATTGTTTTCTCAACGGTCAGACAATCTAAGATGGCCAGGCAAATGGGTTGCATATCAATCGGAATCCCGGACTCCAAAAATGGTTTCCCCAATACCTGATCTGCGGAGAGTGAAAAAGTATTCTTTGCGGCGTTATTCCATCGCATAATGCAATCGTTTCGATCTATGCCAATGAGAATTGAGGAAAGGGAGGCGAGTAATTTTTCTGTGAACAGAAACGAGTTCTTCAGAGCTTTCTCGGCCTCGAGGCGGTCTGTAATATCCTTAAAGACGACAACCGCCCCGGTTGGCATGTTTCCGTTAAGTATGGGAGTACTCGTATATTCAATTGGAAAAGACGTTCCGTCTTTGCGCCACAGTATTTCGTCTTCTGCATGATGGGGAAGTCCATCCCGTAAGGCTGCAAAGAGTGGACATTGGTCCTGAGGATAAGAAGATTCATCGTGGTACGAGTGATGTACTAAGGCATGCATGGGGTGCCCGATAACCTCGTCTGTCTGATAGCCCAACATTTTGGCGGCAGCCTGATTGAGAAACGTTGTGCGACCATGGGCATCTAAGCCGTAGATGCCTTCTCCGGCTGACTGGAGGATGTTTTGATGGTGTTGGCTTAGTTGTTCGAGAGCCTGTTCGGCTTGCTTTCGTTCTTCAACTTGTGATGCTAACGCGGTATTCGCTTTCGTGAATTCAGCCGTGCGTTTTTCGACCTGTTCTTCCAGTTGTCGAGAGGCACGACGAAGTTGCTTGAGGACTAACAGAATGCTACCAATGCCCAAGGCAATGATGCTGAGAAAAATGAGAAAGGTTTCTTGTAAATTTGTTTTCGACTGAACAACGGCGTATTCAAGAGGATGGATGACCTCTAACACCCCTCGCACATCTCCAGATTTCCAATCCGTTTTAGGGCTTTGGGGGTGTGTATTGTGACAGGCCACACAGGTGTCGTGCATCACGTCAGCCGTGGCGTATCGCAAAACATTTTGACCGTCTAAGACCGTAAATTGATAAAAAGGTTCTTGCGGGTTTGCGCTCAGTTGGCGAAGAGCGTCTCGTGCAAAGTCATCGGTCGGTCCTCCATTACTTCGCGATGGGAACGGGTAGTCGCTATAAAGTCGTACACTCCCGCCACTTTTCGTTTCTTCAAGACGTTTGCCTATTAAAATACTCAATGTGGCCGGTAGTGGAATCGCTCCTTCCTGCTCAGTGTAGTTATGAAGAACAGCAATGCCAACATGAGAGGCTCGTGCGACAACTTCTGATGAATATAGGGTACGAAATTGCCTTAGTGCCTCGGTATATCTTTTTGTTCCCGCCAGCGCCATGGATTGCACTAAACTCTCTGAGACTGTATTAAATTGCCAGAGAATTCCTACGCTACCTAGCAGTAAAAAAGTGATTAACAAGAGAAAGGTACGATCTCTGAGCAAGGTCCAAATACTAGAGGGGTTCGTATTTGTGATATGGTTCGATCGCATGAGCTAAGGCATTTCTTTGTGAGGGAACGGTCCTATTTTGATGAGAATGTTCATGGTGATATTCTGACCTCTTATCGGTATCGAGCAATGAAAATTGAAGCGTCATGCCTGCTGGACGGCGTTATCACAAAGTCGCGAGTATCAGGGTATCCGCAATATGATAATAAGATATTGATTACATTGTAGATTTTCTCTATAGATAAAGTGTTCTATTGGTAGCCTAGCTAGTCAAAGTACGACCAAAAAATGACCAGAAATACGACAATCCCGGTCACTAACATTGTTCATATTTTTTTAGAGGAGGCGTGAGATCTATGTTCATACGGCAGGTGTTGTTTGTCAGTATATTGCTGTGCGTTTGTACAACTTTGGTTCAGGCCAAAATCCAGGAGCACACCATTCCCTATACTCACGGGGAAACGCAGCTTCAGGGATACCTCGTCTGGGATGATGCCGTGAAGGGCACACGTCCAGGCGTACTCGTTGTCCATGAATGGTGGGGACTTAATGCCTATGCGAAAGCGCGTGCCAAACAATTAGCGACAATGGGCTATGTCGCGTTTGCTGCGGACATGTACGGAAAAGGCAAAGTGACCGACCACCCGAAACAGGCTGGAGAGTGGATGAAGGAAACGACGGCGAATGTCAAAACCTGGCAAGATCGAGCGATTGAGGGGCTTAAGGTTTTTCAAAAGCAGGAAATGGTGGATGTCAAAAACATTGCCGCCATCGGATATTGTTTTGGCGGAGCTACCGTCATGCAGCTGGTCTACAGTGGTGCGCCGGTACGAGGCGTGGTCAGTTTTCACGGAGCCTTGCCATTACCAAACGAGGGTCAAGCCATCAACACGAATGCCAAGGTGCTTATAGCTCACGGGAATGAGGATCCGTTTCTCAAAGAAGAGCACATTCAACAATTTCGCAGCGCGTTAGAACAGGCTGATCTTGATTGGCAGATGGTCATCTACGCGGGAGCCCGACATAGTTTTACGAATCCGGCAGCCGATAAAGTCGGGATGGATGCGCTGAAATATGATAAGAACGCAGATGAACGTTCCTGGAAGCATATGCAAGTCTTTTTTGACGAACTGTTTGGGGGATCTAAATAGCGATTATCAAAAAGTGACGTCGTAAGAGATGCATTGAGATTATATGAGGTGTACCGTCATGGAGTCATTAAATCTACTTGATGGCCAGTTGGCAAATGTGTAGTGGAGAGATGAAACGAATCCAGGAGCCGCACGATGCGGCTCCTGGGTTTGATGGGAGTTATCGGACCGCAATCTGGCGAGGTTTTGCGTCTTCCCGTTTCGGAAATTTCACGGTTAAGATTCCATCCGTAAAGGCAGCATCAGCCTTATCCCATTGTAGGTTTGTCGGCAAGCGAAACGATCGTTTAAACGAAGCCGAATTGACTTCTCTCACGTGATACCTTCGACTGGATTTCTCATCCTTGTCATTGGTTTCTTCTCGTTTCCCTTCGACCGTGAGTACGCCCTTATCCACTTGAACATTGACTTGCTCGGACTTCCAGCCTGGCAAAGCCAATTCTATTCCGAAGGTATCCGTATCTTCCCAGGCATTACCTGCTGGTGCCCAACTGGCAACATCGTGATCAAAGGCCCGAACGGCATCGTTCAGTAATCGGTCAATTTGAATATCAAATGGCGCATATCGTGTGAGTGTCATGGCACCCTCCTTTATGTATTATTTGTGATCGGTTTTCCTGTTTGTTTATCTCGCCGGCTTGATGAATAGATAAGTCGATATTGAAAAAAGTCAAGTGAAGAACATTCGAAAAACTATTCATAGAAGAACGACACGTGAGAGTCGTCGTCAATGACAACATCTAATAATTGGAACAACCCCGTAAAAAATATAGAGAGAATAGATAATATTGTTGATCTGATATTGCTTGATTGGATATGTGAAAACGGAGAGGGAAAATTAAGAAGGAAACTGGTGGGTGGAGAAAATAGGTTTCGATAGGTGGAAGTGCTGGCCCCATTTCCATGGGGCCAGAACGCTCAAGACGGCACTAGGGTATTGAAGGGGTGATGGTCTCCGACGGCTTGAGACCGGGATCTGACGGAGGCTCATGTGTGTCCTTCGCTGCACGGGGCTTCTGAATCTTGGAATCATTCGGCGTGGTAAGTGGCTCTGGAATGAGTGCTGGGTAGCCTGTATCCATGCGATGAGACCTCCTTGTTAATCGATTGCGAACAGTCGACATTGACCCATCATTAGTATTGTCGGCTGTGGGAAGCCTTGTGTAAAGGAAAATACTAGCGGCAGCAAAAATTTCTGCGACACACAAAAATTGTTAAATTTTATGTCCTCTTGACTCCTTCTCTCCTAGTATTATCTGGTATACTTCAGAATAGTTCAGATAGCAGACTGCTTGATGGTCCCCGTACTATCGGGGATGTCTCGGGCTCTTACTTAAATTTAACATATACGATAGCACTTCTAGGTTCACATCAAGACCCATGTCGAGATTTGAACGCGAAAACATTGACCAGCTTCTGGGGTACCTGAATCAGCAGATTATCGGGCAAGAAGGTCTTATCCTTCGCTTGCTGATTGCCCTGTTGGCAGACGGACATCTTCTTGTTGAAGGTGCTCCCGGTCTTGCTAAGACCACAGCAATTAAAACATTGGCTTCAGGTCTAGAAGCCGATTTTCACCGTGTTCAATTCACTCCAGACCTTTTGCCTGCGGATATTACGGGGACAGATATTTATCGCCCGCAGGATGGTTCCTTCACATTTCAACAGGGTCCGGTGTTTCATAACTTGGTGCTGGCGGATGAGATCAATCGAGCCCCGGCCAAGGTCCAGGCCGCGTTGCTGGAAGCCATGGCGGAGCGTCAAGTCACGATCGGACGCACAAGTTATCCTCTCCCTGAACTCTTCATGGTCATGGCGACGCAGAATCCTATTGAGCAGGAGGGGACCTATCCCCTTCCTGAAGCCCAGCTTGATCGATTTCTCATGTTTGTGAAGGTGGGATATCCTAATGTGGAATCAGAGCGAAAAATTGCCAAACTTGTCCGTCAACAGGCTCAAGCGATATCCATGGGGAGCCAAGGAATGCAGTCTCCCATTCCTCAAAAAGTAATTTTTTCCGCTCGTCAGGAATTATTCTCTCTTCATCTGGCCGAAAGTCTCGAAGAATATATTGTGCAGTTGGTGGTGGCGACTCGTAATCCCACGCCATATAGCGAAGAGCTCGGACGATACGTGCGATATGGGGCCAGTCCTCGTGCGACGATTGGTATTGAGCGATGTGCCCGCGCGCATGCCTGGCTGGCTGGCCGGGATTATGTTTCTCCAGAGGATATACAAGCCATTGCGCCAGATGTGCTGCGTCATCGTATCTTACTCTCGTTTGAAGCGGAAGCTGAAAACATCAGTACCGATCATGTGATTGCGGAGATACTCGCTCGTGTGGCCGTTCCCTGATCAAACGATTTCCAAGCCGGAATCTTTCTCTGTGAACACGCGTGATTCCGGGACAACCGTACAGCTGCGTGAATTGATTCATGCGCGTCATGCGATTACCGCGTTAGGCATGGGTGCCAAAAAAGGCGTGCGTTCGCTCTTAGCTGGCGGTGAGCGTTCGCCGTTTAAGGGAAGAGGCGTCGACTTTGATGAGGTCCGACGTTATCAAGCTGGGGATGACGTCCGGCATATGGATTGGCGCGTGACGGCACGGTCAGGCGAACCGCATCTTAAAATATTTCGAGAAGAGCGAGAGCGTCCCGTCTTTGTCGTGGTCGATTATTCCCACTCCATGTTGTTCGGGACGAAAGTTGCGTTTAAGTCGGTTGTAGCAGCTCAGGCTGCCAGCCTGTTGGCGTGGGCTTCTCACCACCGAGGAGACCGCACGGGCGCGGTGGTGTTTTCAAATTATGGTCACTTAGAGCGGCGCCCGCGTGGAGGAAAGTCCGGAGTGCTCCGCGTATTAGATGTCTTAGCGAGACATCATCACCAAGCACGAGAACCCCAACAATCCCAATCTTCCGCAGAGGAACAGAATCATGCTTCCTTTGTCTCTGCGTTAGCTCGAGTGACACGTACGGCTCGTCCGGGAAGTTTGATCTTTCTGCTGAGCGACTTTCGAAACTTGGATTCGCAAGCCCTTCCGTATTTGACGCAACTGAGCATCCATCAAGACGTCGTGAATGTATTGGTGTTCGATCCACTCGAGCGCGATCCGCCTGCTGCAGGAGTGTACCGTGTCACGAATGGCACTGACTTCGGAGTGTTAGACTCTCGTTCGACGTCGCTTGTTCAGGGATATCGCCGCCAATTTCGTGATCGATGGGAAAGTGTGGAACGCCTAAGTCTGCAACATGGTATGGGGTTTTTTTCGATTGGTACTCACGAATCTATTGCTGAAGCTGTTCTGCAAGGTCTTCGGAACGTTGGCGCCCGTCGAAAACATATCCCTGTAGGAAATAAAAAGTGAAAAATGTAAATCGCAAAATATAAAATGGGATTAATGTCTGTGTCAGCCTTCTTTACTTTACATTTTATACGTTGCATTTTTCATTGAGTCTATCTTATGGATCCGTTGGAACAATTACGTGATCTGCATATGCCTGACCCCGTTTCTCTTTGGCCGCCGGCCTTTGGATGGTGGATCGTGCTGCTTCTCGTTTTCCTTTGTGTCGCTATCGGGTTGTGGTTTAAGCGGTATCGACAGGCAACCGCTCCTCGTCGAGTCGCCTTAGCAGCGTTGCTCGACTTACAAACGTCATTTAACGAGACGCACGATACCACCACGTTGATGGCCGGGCTTTCGCAATTGCTTCGACGATACGCATTGGTGTGTTTTGGTCGTCAGAATGTTGCAGGGCTCACAGGAGTCGCCTGGCTCAAGTTTTTGGATGAGCAGGGAAAGACACCGCTCTTCTCAGGAGAGCAAGTTCAACAGGCCTTGACGGCTGTTCCGTATGGTGCGCAGGGATCGGTGGATGCTGAAGAGATGGCTACTCTCGTCAAACGTTGGATTAAGCAGACTCCCGTGCCGTCGAGAGGAAAGTCCGTATGATCTCACTCGCTTGGGCATGGGTGTTGGTGGTATTTCCGCTTCCCTGGATCGTTCGACGTTTTGCAAAACCCGTTGAGCATCTTGAAGAGTCTTCACTGCGCGTGCCATTTTTTCAAGAAATCATGCGTATGGAAACTGGCGGGAAAACCATAAAGAAGGAAGCGATTTCGTCAACGAGGTTTTGGTTCGGGATAGTGATTTGGACCCTGTTACTACTTGCTGCTGCGCGTCCACAATGGATTGGTGAACCGGTTGCCTTGCCTGTGAGTGGCCGCGATTTAATGATGGCTGTGGATATATCTGGCAGCATGGAAATTCCAGATTTTACGTTAAAAGGTGAACAGGTCAATCGCTTGATGGTGGTCAAAAACGTCGCCGGTGAATTTATCCAACGCCGACGTGGTGATCGTGTCGGGTTAGTCTTATTTGGGGCGCAAGCCTATGTGCAAACACCCCTCACATTTGATCGTGATACGGTCCAGGCCATGCTGACGGAATCGGAGATCGGGTTAGCGGGAAAAGAAACAGCTATTGGAGATGCCATTGGTTTGGTGGTGAAAAGGCTCAAAGGCCAATCGCATGAGAACCGTGTTCTGATTTTATTGACTGATGGCGCGAATACTTCAGGTGATATTCGTCCTATTCAAGCGGCCAAATTGGCTGCAGAGCAAGGTATTCGCATCTACACCATCGGTGTGGGTGCCGATCAGATGGAAGTGTCTTCGTTCTTTGGCAATCGAATGGTGAACCCTTCGAAGGATTTAGATGAAGAGACATTAAAGAAAATTGCTGAATTGACCGGCGGCGCATATTTACGGGCGAAAGATTCAATGCAGCTTGATGACGTCTACCGACAATTAGATCGTTTAGAGCCGGCAGCGCAGGAGGCTGAACTTTTTCGGCCAACGGATGAGTTGTATCCTTGGCCTTTAGGTTTCGGGCTTTTGCTCTCTGTCTTGATGACGCTTAGTCTCATTCGAATGCCGGTATTTGGGCCAAAGAGGTCAATATCCAAACCTATTTCCACCTCACCTGTGATGTGAGGGATTTTTAAACAGTGGGTAAGTAGATAAAGTGGGAAGTCGGAATTACAGGTGCTAGGCCACGGTATTCGATGAGGCAGAATACTTCGGCATAGGCAATCTTTGTTGGTGTCCAGATAGAAAATGGACGCCGGAATTATAGGTGCCCTAGAGGCCACGATAGTTGATGGGGCAATGGCTGATATTGGGCAATCTTTGTTGGGGAACAGACTGATAGAGAAGATGGATATACCGGGATTACAGATGGCCTAGGCCACGGTTGTTGATGAGACAGAAGGTTTCGGGTTGGGCAATCTTTGTTGGGGGAACAGGTAAGTAATGGAGGGTGTGATTACAGGTGGCCTAGGCCACGATAGCTGTGTGGGCAATTGACTAGTGTGAGGCAATCTTTGTTGAGGAACAGGTAAGCAATGGAGGGTGCGATTACAGGTGGCCTAGTACATTTTTTGCGGCCGTGGTGGTTTTTGGGATTCCTGCCGTTAGGTGTGATGCTTTGGCTTCTCATACGTCAGCGCGTAGGGGCACAAGGATGGGAAGTGGTGTGTGATGCGCATTTACTTCCGCATCTACTCGTTGGAAATACTCGGATATCGTCTCGTAGTCCGTATATCCTTTTGGCGATTGTTTGGTCTTTGTGCTTGTTGGCCTTAGCCGGTCCGGTATGGTCGAAGTTGCCTCAACCGGTATTTCGTGCGCAATCCGCACTTGTGTTGGTGGTTGATCTTTCACGATCGATGGATGCACAAGATATTCAACCTTCGCGTCTCACTCGTGCGAAGCACAAAGTGCTGGATATTTTGAAGCGTCGGCAGGAAGGTCAAACTGCCTTGGTCGTCTTTTCGGGTGAACCTTATGTTGTCTCTCCGCTGACGGAAGATGCCAATACGATTGCCGCCATGGTTTCTTCGCTCGATACCAGTCTGATGCCGGCTGTCGGGAGCCGCCCGGATCTTGCCTTGATCCAGGCCCATGATCTGTTGGAACAGAGCGGTATCTCGGAGGGCACGATCTTGCTCATGACTGATGGGGTTGATATGAGTGACATTCAACCTGTCGTGAAGAAAGTGCGCAGCCAACAGCATCGAGTTTCCGTGTTAGGGGTCGGCACATCTACTGGTGCTCCTATTCCACAGAGCGACGGGTTTCTCAAGGATGAAAATGGAGCCATTGTCCTCCCGAAACTGAACTCACAAGAACTTATGGAGGTTGCCAGGATGGGGCAGGGTCGGTATGCCACCATACGTGTCGATGATCAGGATCTTGACACGGTGCTCCCATCTGACTGGACGATCGAGAAGCAACAAGCCGATCACACAACATCACGGACAACGGATGTATGGCGTGAAGAAGGTCCATGGATTGTTCTGGGAATTGTGGCACTTACGATCCCGGCGTTTCGTTCGGGATGGCTCGGTATTGTCTTCGCGATGCTCCTGTTGACTCCGTCTCCAGGGCAGGCCTTCTTCGGGGAAGAGTGGTGGTCTCGACCGGATCAACAAGGTGCTCAGGCCATGAAACAGCATGACCCTCAAAAAGCATCAACGTTATTTGAAGACCCGTCATGGAAAGGTGTCGCGAATTACCGGGCAGGAAAGTTTGAAGAAGCCGTGGAAAGTTTCAGTCACGATGATTCGCCCGATGGACATTTTAATCGAGGCAATGCATTGGCCAGAGCGGGAAAACTCCAAGAAGCCCTGACAGCCTATCAAGCCGCGTTGCAACAGGCACCGACCCATGAAGATGCTCAACATAACTATGAGTTGATTGAGAAGTTGCTGAAACAACAAGACAATCAACAAGACTCTGATTCGAAGGGAGACCCTTCACAAGACAATCAATCTTCGGAGTCGCAACAATCAGAGGAAGGTCAAGCTCAAAAGAGTAAAGATCAGCCAGGTCAGCAAGAGGGGAAAGAATCCTCAGATAATGCACAGGCAGGGAAGCAATCTGATGCAGGATCCCAAGAGGACAAAGATAAATCATCTCAGGATATGGAAGAACAAGTATCTCAATCGCCATCAGGTTCTTCCGGGGAACAACAAGAATCAACCCCCGACATTGCGCAACAAGGGAATTCGGAGGTTGATGGCGAGGAGGACGAAAAACAAGAGCCACGTGCTGGCAATCTTACGGATGAATCCACAGAAGACCTGAGTGATGGTGAAACGGAACAGAAGTCTATGACAGCAGCCGGGTTGTCTCGAGAAGAAAAGACGGAATTGGAATCTCAACAAGCGACGGAGCAGTGGCTTCGACGTATCCCTGATGATCCAGGAGGTCTGTTACGTCGCAAGTTTCTTCTCGAACATCGCCGTCGGCAAGAAGCTGGTCAGGGCCAAGTTTCAGGTGGGAAAACATGGTGATGCGACGCGTCTGGTCCTTATGCATTTTTCTTCTGATCATGCTGGCCCTTGCGCCAAGCACCTGGGGGCAGACGGTTCGAGCCTATGTCGACCGCAATCCTATTTCCATCGATGAAACGGTACGTCTGATCGTTGAACAGCAAGGATCATCGTCAGGTGATGCCCCCGATCAATCAATGCTCCAAAAAGACTTTGATATTTTGGGAACGTCGCAAAGCAGCCAAACCAGTATTATCAATGGACAGTCCTCAGTCTTGCGGCAATGGATCATGACACTGGCGCCGAAGCATGACGGACAGATAACCATTCCATCGATTACCGTAGGCAACCAGCAGAGTGCCCCTCTCATTTTGAAGGTTCAGCCACCATCTCAAGGGTCGGCCAATGCCGCCGAAAAAGATATTTTTCTTGAAGCCACGGTTGAGCCGCAACGCCCCTATGTGCAAAGCCAAATCGTCTATACCTTGCGCTTGTACCATGCAGTTTCGATTCTTGAGGGCCAGATTGAAGACCCTCAAATGAGTCCAGCAGTCGTGGAGCGAGTTGGAGAAGACCGTTCGTTTGATACGGTTCGAGATGGTCGTCGGTACCAGGTTGTCGAGCGCCGGTATCTTATTGTTCCTCAGGCGAGCGGTTCATTGAAGATTCCTCCAGTGTTGTTTACGGGAAAGGTTCCTGACGGTCGAAGGTCGCGATCGGTGTTCGACGATATGTTTGGAGACGGTCTTGGTTCGTTAGGGAGAAAATTTCAATCCGCGAAAATTGTACGAGCGCGGAGCCAAGAGGTGACGCTGCAAGTTCAGGAGATTCCTCCTGGCATGAACAGTGATACCTGGTTGCCGGCCCGAGAGTTTTCACTCACGGAAACATGGTCTATCGACTCATTGGAGGTGCAGGTCGGCGAGCCGGTCACAAGAACGATTACAATGCAGGCAAAGGGACTCACCGGAGAGCAATTGCCGGAGTTGTCCATTGCGGACAATGCGCAATTGAAAGTCTACCCAGAACAGCCGACTATTACCACGGCGTTTGATGGATCATGGGCAGTCGGAAGTCGAGAGCAAAAACTGGCATTGGTCCCAACGCACCCTGGGCACCTGACCATTCCGGAAATTCGTGTTCAATGGTGGAATCTGGAACGGCAGCGGATGGAGGAGGCAGTACTTCCCGCACGTGATCTGACCGTATTGGGTTCGGTCTCTTCTCCCAATGTGTCTGCGGTTCTTGAGGGCAAAGGTAACAGCAATGTGAGTGAGACGATCGCGCCAGCTTCCCCTCTTGAGTCCAATGTCGCGTTGCGTAATGAGCCTGATCATTCATCTCCCTCTTTTCCCCCGGTGAGTCAATGGCCAATCATGACAAGCCTCTTCCTCATGCTGTGGCTTCTCACCATTATTGGGTGGTGGTATGACAGAAGAGCGTTTCGCGCCAATCGGAGGTCGTTGAAGACCCAAGACGATGAGCATGTAGGTCGTTCTCTTCGTTCGGTCAGAGAAGCCGTCAAGAAGGCGTGTTTGGACAACTCGCCGAATCACACTCGAGAGGCGATGCTTCAATGGGCTTCAGTGACGTGGGGGAGCCGGGTTCATCGAAATCTTGGGAGTATTGCTCGGAACCTTTCAGGCGAAGAATCGCTTCATGGTGATGCACAACAAGCCATTTGGGAATTAGATCGGAATCTGTACGCGGCTCATCCAGAAGCGTGGGATGGAAACCAATTTTGGAAACATGTCGAACCGGCACTGAAACATCTAGAAAAAGGTACTGGAACGAAATCTTCTCAGCAAACGCACGAGTTAGCTTCGCTCTATTTACCTTCTTCTTCGTCATGATGTTTCGCATGACATTGTATGGAATCAGCGGTATAAGAAGAAAAGAGAGTTCGATCGTGACATCGCGAATCTATCGTGGAGAACGGTGATCGGAAGAAAACGTTATAGCCTAGCCAAGAGGGTAATTTATTATGGGGACGATGGTTGATATCACGAGTTTGCGGAAAGAGTTTGGGTCAATTGTCGCCGTTGATGGCGTGTCATTTACCGTTGGACAAGGAGAAGTCCTTGGATTTCTCGGTCCAAATGGTGCAGGAAAATCCACGACTATGAAAATGATTACGGGGTTTCTGACACCAACGGGTGGAACGGCCAAGATTTGTGGATATGACATTTTAGAACAACCATTAGAAGCCAAGAAGCGAATCGGCTATTTGCCAGAAGGTGCGCCGGCTTACCAAGATATGACTCCGGGAGCGTTCTTGACCTTCATTGGAGCAATGAGAGGGTTTGGTGGTGAAGATCTTCGAAGGCGAGTCTCCGATACTGTTGAAAAGGTCAATCTTCAAAGTGTCATGGAACAATCCATTGAAACGCTCTCAAAAGGGTTTAAACGCCGACTGGGGTTGGCGCAAGCCATTTTGCATGATCCTGAGGTGCTGATTCTTGATGAGCCGACTGATGGATTGGACCCCAATCAAAAACATGAAGTTCGTACTTTGATACGGGCAATGGCCACGGAAAAAGCTATTATTCTTTCAACGCATATTCTGGAAGAAGTTCAAGCCGTTTGCACGCGTGCCATGATTATTGCCAAGGGAAAGGTGGTCACCGATGGAACGCCTGCCGACTTGGAAGGTCAATCTCCGACGCATAACAGCATTGTACTCACAGTTCGAAGTGGCGATGTCTATGCTATTCAAGCGCAACTGGCCAAGATTGATGGTGTGAAGAAGGTTGAAGAAATGGGACAGGATGGCGAGTTTACACAATTTCGAATTTTTCCAGATTCTGGTCGATGGATTATTGCCGATGTGGGTCAATGCGCGCGTGAACAACAGTGGGAAGTGGCAGAGCTGCAGGTCGAACGTGGCCAGCTGGATGAAGTCTTCCGATCTTTGACCGCTCCCAAGCAAGCACTAACCTAATTAGTTTCTCGTATCTCGTGGAAAAAGAAAACGTATCTCGTTGTTCGTGAATCGTATCTCGTGGAAGAAAAGAATATATTGTGGTCCTTGCCTCTCAGGTCTTGGGCTTACTGACTTTGCCTTTTACGAGATACGCTTCACGCTTGCGCGCCGGAGCGCTACAGCGCGCAGGCACGAGCGACGAGCAAGGAAAACGCTGATGGCAACATGAAAGACTTATGATGTAGAAAGGGCAATATTGTGGGAAGAGTACAGGTGATTCTTAAACGAGAGTTAGCAGGATATTTTGCGACACCGATTGCCGCAGTGTTCATTGTCATTTTTCTCTTGTTGAGTGGAGCATTTACGTTCTACTTGGGGAACTTTTTTGTTCGTGGACAGGCTGATTTGATTCCCTTCTTTGACTTTCATCCATGGTTATACCTGGTGTTGATTCCGGCTTTAGCGATGCGACTCTGGGCCGAGGAACGTAAGGAAGGCACCATTGAATTGTTGCTCACCCTGCCGGTCACCATGTGGGAAGTGGTCGCGGGAAAATTTCTTGCGGCGTGGGTCTTTACGGGCATTGCGCTCGCCCTCACCTTTCCCATGTGGATTACGGTGAACATGTTAGGCAACCCCGACAATGGAGTCATTGCCGCTAGTTATCTGGGAAGTCTTCTCATGGCTGGAGGGTTCTTAGCCATTGGGTCGTGCATGTCCGCGTTGACCAAGAATCAAGTCATCGCCTTTATTCTCAGCGTGGTGGTGGGGTTGGCCTTTGTGTTAAGCGGATTCCCGATGATTCTGAATCTGTTCAGTGGATGGACGCCACATTTTGTCTTAAACGCCGTGAGTTCATTTAGTTTTTTGACGCATTTTCACTCGATTAGTAAGGGGGTTTTGGACCTACGGGATATTTTCTTTTTTGTCTCGTTAATCGCGTTTTGGTTATTTGCGACAGCCACCATCATTGATATGAAGAAAGCGGAATGAGGGAATTGTGAAACGTGGAACGTCCAAAGAAGATGTAAGGACTCTTGACGTGTTCAAAAGCCCTAATAACAAAGAACAAAGGTAGAACCATATGAATAAAACACTGCTGACCGGGACAGGCCTTTTGATTGCCGCGGTGTTGTTTGGAGCCGCAAATATGATGAGTAATGCCGCGTTGAGTTCAGCACGTTTCGATCTTACTGAACATAACCTCTATACCCTTTCCGAGGGAACGAAAAACATCATGCAAGGGGTGGAAGAGCCCATTACGCTGCGCTTGTATCTGTCGAAAAAACTGGCCACGGGATTACCGGGCATTAAAAGTTATGCCAACCGAGTCGAAGAGATGCTTGAGGAGTTTGAGCAGGTGTCAGGCGGAGGAATTCGCTTACAGGTCATTGACCCTGAACCATTTTCGGAAGAAGAAGATCGTGCCGTGGCCGAGGGGCTCCAGGGTATTCCCTTGGAAGGTGGGACGAAACAGTTTTATTTCGGAATGGTGGGAAGCAGCTCGACGGATGCGCAGGAAGTCATTCCATTTTTTCAGCCGGAACGCGAAGAGTTTTTGGAATATGATCTCGCGAAATTGGTGCATACGTTAGCCAATCCCAAGAAACAAGTCGTGGGTCTGATGAGTAGTCTTCCAATGGAAGGAGCTCCTCCGAATCCCATGATGCCTCCTCAACCTGGGGGCGGGACTCCATGGATGGTCTTGGATCATATGCGGCAGTTGGTCGAAGTGCGCACCATCGAGCAAACTGCGACAGACATTCCGGAGGATGTGAGTGTGCTCATGATCGTGCATCCGAAGAATTTACAAGATGAAACGCTCTACGCAATTGATCAATATGTATTGCGTGGTGGACGTGCCTTAGTATTTGTGGATTCGCATGCCGAAGCGGATCGAGGTATGGCGACGCCCAACAATCCCTTTGGAGGGACAGGGCCAAAAAACTCAGACTTAGGGAAGGTATTTGATGCATGGGGGGTCGAACTTGTGAAAGGAAAGGTTGTAGGTGATCTGCCTCTGGCCAAAAAGGTGCAAATTCAACAGCAGGGACGGATGCAAGTCGTCGATTATCCTGTGTGGATTGGGTTAGAACAGTCTCATATGAGTCCCGATGACATTGTGACGGCGCAAATACCGAATCTCAACCTGGCCTCACCCGGTATCTTGAAAAAGAAAGACGATAGTGAAACCGAATTGATCCCGCTTCTCCAATCTGATGAAGCCGCCATGCAAATTGAGGCGACACGTCTTTCTATGATGCCGGATGTCGCCGGTCTTTTAAATAGCTATAAGCCCGGTGGAGAGAAGTTGACGCTGGGAGTACGTATTCGAGGGAAGGTGAAAACAGCCTTTCCCGATGGAAGGCCGCAATCAAAGAAAGTCGATTCAGAAGACGAAAAGTCGGATACATCATCTGATTTGTCTTCTCAGGAACATCTCACGGAATCAAAAGAACCGATTAATGTCATTGTCATTGCCGATACGGATCTCCTGCAAGATCAATTTTGGGTTCAAGTGCAAAACTTTTTTGGGCAGCGGCTTGGTATTCCGAATGCGGGCAATGGCAGTTTTGTCACGAATGCCATCGACAATCTTGGCGGGAGCAATGATTTGATTAGCGTCAGAAGCCGTTCTGGATTTTCTCGGCCGTTTACGCTTGTGAAAGCCATTCAACAGGAAGCTGAGCAAAAATTTCGACAAAAAGAGCAAGCGCTTCAAAATCGTATGAAGGCGACGGAACAGAAAATTCAGGACATGCAAAGCCAGAAACAAGAAGGCAATACGTTAATCCTCAGTCCTGAGCAGCAAGAAGAAATTGCTAAGTTTCGTCAAGAACTCGTGCAAGTGAGAAAAGAACTTCGTGGCGTACAGCATGAGTTGGTCAAGAACATTGATGGGTTAGAAGGATGGGTCAAATTTCTTAATATCGGGTTTGTCCCACTGTTGATTGGCATTGCCGGTGTGTGGGTCGGTGGCCAACGACTTCGTCGGCGAACGTCTAAGAAATAAACGTAGCATATTTAGGAGTGTATACAGTGAAGAAGGATGTCGTATGAAACCAAAAACGTTGTTGATGCTGACGAGCATCACCCTTGTGGTTATTCTAGGAGCTGTTCTGTTGAGTCAGGAGCGGCAGGATAGACCTGAGCAGAGCGGTGAATTGTTTTTTCCTGACCTGATGAACCGTATTAATGAGATTCGTGAAATGACCATCGAAACGAATGATGACACGGTGACGCTTGTCCAGGAATCAGGCACATGGAATGTGAAGGAACGTGGTGGTTATGCTGCAGACTTTGAGAAGATCAAACCCGTCCTGATTGGGATGGCAGAACTCCGCATTCGTGAACCGAAAACGAAGAATCCGGATCTGCATGAAAAACTTGGTCTTCTGGATAAGGATGCTGAAGGGTCATCTTCAACGTTGATTACTCTGAAGACCGAAGGTGCCAATGCTGCTGCTTCCTTGCTCCTAGGAAATGAACGTCCAGCCAAAGGTGTTCCGAGTGAGGGTGAAATGTATGTACGGAAACCTGAAGATCCACAAACGTGGTTGGTTGTAGGGAATCTTCCTATTCTAAGAGCACCGGGGGAGTGGTTGGAAAAGGAGTTGTTCAAGATTGCCAGCAAGCGCGTTCAACGAGTGCGTGTGACGCATGCGGATGGAGAAATATTGACCGTCTATAAAGATACACCCGATGCGCTTGATTTTAAAATAGACGGTCTTCCCAAGGGTGGAAAAGTCAGTTCGCAATTTAACGTGAACAATGTCGCCACAACATTGGCGCAACTCACGATGGATGATGTGCAGAAATCAAATACACTCGAATTTTCTCCAAAAAATGGAATCAAAGCTGTCCTTGAGACCTTTGATGGGCTGCGACTGACGGTTGAAACAATGCCAAAGGATGATGTGACCTATAGCAAGATTGTTAGTGCGTTTGATCCGGCTCTCGTGTACGAAGAGCCGATCAAAGAGTCGTCGGAACAAAAAGAACGCATTGATGCAGAATCGGATAAGGATAGCGAAAAAAACACAACGGAAAGCGACAAAGACGATAGCAAAGATCAAAGCGATCAAACAGAAAGCAAATCCGAATCGAAAGAATCAATCCTGAAATCTGAAGAGGATGTTCAAACAGAAGTCGCCGAGATCAACGGAAAACTCAAAAATTGGATCTTCGAACTCCCGAAATTCAAAGTTGATAATTTTGCGAAAAAGAAACAAGATTTGATTGCAGCGGACTAGCTTGTCGCTCTAGCGCAACACCTTGTCCCTGCACACTCATGTGTATTGGGATTCGCTATAATTCTTCGAAAATCACAGGAAAAAATCTCATGGATTATTTCAGCAGGAAAAATTAAACAGATATTTGGTCTCCAAATATGACCCTTGTGGTTGCCGGACGTCGGCTTCTTTTGCGTTTGACAACAATTTCAACCTCACGATCTAGTTTGTTCAGTAAACGCAAAAGGCGATCCACGGAAAACCCACTCAGGCCACCACGGGCAAGGTCTGAAACTCTGGATTGAGTAATTCCCAAAATTGCCCCCGCCTGTTTCTGTGTTAACTTCCTTTTTTTGATAATGGTATTGATCTGGCTGACCAGTTTAGCTTTGGTTTCCATTTCTTCTGGGTTATCAAAGCCCAAATCGGCAAAAACATTACCTGAACCTCTTGTAACCTTCGCAGTCATAGATTTTTCTCCTTCTTAATATCTTCTTCTGCCATCTTGAGCCTTACTTTGATAAGGTCGATATCCTGCTTCGGAGTGGCAATGCCTTTTTTGGATTTCTTTTGAAAAATGAATATCTTCACTATAGATCAAAAGCATGCTACACTACACCAATAGTATGATATATTCATATTATAGGAGGTAATTCTATGGCAACTGTAAGAAAGACGATTACCCTGACCGATCAACAAGATCAATGGATCAAGGCACAGATCGAAGGTGGTGATTTTACCAATGACAGTGAATATATTCGCGACCTTGTCCGCCGTGATCAAGAACGAAACGCCAAGTTTCGCGCTTTGAAAGCGGCGATCCAGGAGGGCCTAGACAGTGGCGTGAACAACAAGACAGTGCGTGATATTTGGGAAGATGCCGAAGCACGATATAAAACGAAACATGGCTGAGTATCGACTGAGCCATCGTGCCGAGTCCGACCTAAACGAGATCGCCGACTATACAATTGACAGGTTTGGCATTAAACAGGCCCGTCGCTATCGTGACAACCTCGAAACATGTTTTCAATCCCTTGCAGAAAATCCGCTAATTGGCCGCAGTGCTGCACAGCTCGCGCCGAAGCTGAGGCGTTACGAAATTCAATCGCATGTTGTATTTTATACTCCAACTGACACAGGAGCGTTGATTGTGCGTGTGTTGCACGAGCGAAGAGACGTTGCCGAGCATATAAAGCCTTCTGGTATATCCAAATAATTTCTAGCTAAATAGCCCAGTACAATGGAGACGCTTCAAGCATCGGAAATTCGTTTAAACGGCTATCAAACACGATATTTCTATTTGTGGAGAGTTGAATTTCGAATAAGACTAGAAGACGAAGCTCATCAGGAAAATGCTTGAGCGAGCTTTAAGTAATGCGCAGAAGCTAGTGGAAGTTCAAAAATTCACTATAAGGCTAAAAACGATTTGATAAAATTTCACGTGCGGTTAAGAATCTAGTGAGTTTTAAAATAGCCCACTATTAGTCAATGGTCCGTACCTTTCTACTCTCCATAATCCTGACTAATTGTGTGTGAATTATGTTCTTGTAGTTTCTTGGGATTTTCTTCAAGACAGGGGGCTACTCATAGCAAGACGCAACAAAAAGAGAATGTCCTCTTTTCCATCACGCTAACCTAGCACAATGATACGCTTCAAACATCGGATGTTCATTGAAACAACTATAACGCACGATATTTCTGTTTGTGGAGACATTGAATCTTGAAAATAGCCTTAGTAGGAAGTCCCCCCAAGAAGTAACTTCAAAACCCTACTATTAGTCAACAGAAGATTTGGCCCTATTTAACTCCAAAACCTGTCTTCTTGGATTTTTTGAAAACTTTACCCATTAGCTACTTTTATTTGTTTGGCATGACATTCGCTACCACGGATTCGTTCCAGAATCTTTTTCTTGGTTCCTGAGTCTTTTTCCTTGACTAACTCCATCCGCAGTTTATGGATCTTAAGATGTTGTACGTTTGGAAGACGAAGCTCATTATTCTTAATGATGACTCCAGTAATCTTTCGTACTCTTTTTCCTTTATAGCTCTTTTCCTTGTGGTACTGAAGTCCTGTATTTTTTATCTCTTGCTTAACTGCCCACACCAAACTACCCGGAACTTTTGGGCCAGAAATAGTTAAATCATCAATGTACACAGTAAGCTGACATCCAGCTTTCTTAACTATCTCGGTAATACGATCCCACATTCTTTTGTGGGCTAAAAAAGAAAGAATGGGGCTAAGTGGACTGCCAGTTGGGAGATGTCCCTTGAAGGAACAAAGGGTCATCAATATCCCTGCTACGTCACGGTCGCAGTGCATCTCTTCGTGAAAGAACTGGAACACTCGACTAGCGCGCGTCGAGGGGTAATATTTTTTTATATCCAAAACAGCGATCTCTGGTGCGCTAACGTGCTCTTTGGCATTCGTCACATAAGACCTTCGTTTTACGGGGCAAAACAAATAATTTGGTGGAAAAATGCGGTTCAATAATTTTTCAATACGCTTGTGTATCCGACGAAGTTTCGGTTTGGGTTCTTCAATATGGCGTTTCTTCTTATTTGGTTTTGTTGGGTCGGTAATATCAAATTCGGAGTAATCATTGTCAGCAGATTTAAGGTGTGCTTTTAATTCAGAAGGGGCTATTTCAAGAATAGAAGCCAGACGGGCTTTTGATCGAAGTTTATAGAAGGGTGATTGATCACAAACATATCGCCCACCAGCTTTTTTCTTAGAGGGCATGCTAGGCAACACTCTTCGCGGAAATCCAATCTAAAATTTTAATCACTTTATTCGAAATATTCTTTTTCGTCTTTTCTAATTTTTCCCCATTATTGAGGTTCTCCGAGAAAAAAAGTATAGAAGAACTGGGCATATTAAACACTTCGGAGTATTTCTCAATTACGTCTAGCGTAGGCGTCTTTTTCCCTGATTCTATTTCTGAAAGATATGAATTTGAAATTCCCAACTTATCAGCTAGATCTTTCTGATTGAGATCGTGGAACACTCTAATAAGTCGAAGCGCTTCGTTTAACATCGTAGTTTTTTCATTAAACAATAAAAAAAGAAAGTGCCGAGCTTATGAACTTTCAGCTTTGAACAGTCGGACCACCCAGACAATTAAACGTCCAAGGATGATCAACGTTTTCAAAACTGTGGGGTTCTTGAGCCATTTGACCCAACCGCCCCTCGTCCATAGCCGCTGTCTTTGAGTCGACTGTTTTTTGGTAACATAAGTTGCCATTAAACACTCCTTTGGTTATCGATGCCGCAAAATGCGACATCGCTCCTTTATAACCAAGGATTAGAGAGACAGCGGTTTGCACTCGGCACTCTCCATTGATCCGCGCATCGTATACTCCTTTTGCGATGTGTACTCTAGCGATGTGCGACGCCCCAAGGACTGTGGCCTCTGGGCAATTTGTAGGGGCTTTCACCCCCTCGACCCACTGATAGTGGGCCACGGGATAAGGAGAATCTCTAAATCGACTCATATAACTAATATATCATAAAATTCTCAATTGTCAAATTAAATTCGCTATAAGCGAATATTAGATTGGGCTTGTACGCAAGGATTTTCAACTTAATACAGATCTGGCTTCATCAACGCATAGAAGTCGAATCCTGACCCCTGACGAATCAATTGATCATATCCAGGTGAATTGCCTCTAAAGAGTCAGATTCTTGTTAAGTCGACAATATACGGTTGAAGTTTCTTAAACAAAATATGCGGTGAGGAATTTAAAAAAAAGAAATTGGTGTGAGGACTGCAGAATAGACCATTTTCAGGGAGAAACCCAACTCTGGGAAACAGGGTTAAAACTTGTTTTTCCCCGGGAGGGGCCTTGGCAGGATCTTCGTATGTGCTTGTTTTGTTGGTGGTTCGTACTGAGATCTAATCTGTTGGACCCTGATCCACATTTGCCCCCATCTTCTTTTCAAACACATCATTATTATTCTCCAAAGATTCACCTCTTAATCTTCTAGCTCCGAAAAAACTTAGGAAGATAAGGGGCGATATTAAACATGACTCCTCCGCCATACGTTGGGCCAAAATCCTTTGATCCAGATTCGTTAAAGTTAATCATGTCGTTCCAAGTTTCAAATGTGAAGTGACGAATGCGCAGAGTCAGCAAAGATATAAACTTCTCTTCCAGGGAATCACCCCGAAAGTCAGTAAGTAGATACCCACGGGCTTACGCCGCGTGGCACTTAAAATTCAAATGCAAGCTGAAGGTGTCCCTTATCTACTTGCTCTTGATGAGCTACGTACCGCCGGATCACCGCCTCATTCAACCCCACGGTCGAAGAGAAGAACCCGGGGGACCACAACACGGCTCCCCAGTAAGTCCGCTTCAGCTCGGGATACCGGAGGCGAAGTTGCCGACTCACATTCGCTTTCATCTTGCCCACAATACTTGAGACAGCATATTTCGGAGGAATCACCAGCACCACATGAATGTGGTCAACCTGCACACTCCATTGTTTGACCTCCACATCAGGGTGATAGTGCTGGATTTTCGATATATGCTCCTCCACAAAGAGCTTAATCACTCCCCGCAAAATGCGTCGCCGATACTTCGGAATCCACACCACATGGTACTGATGCTGCTACGCACCATGAGCACTGAGTCGAATCTCCATGCACCAGTGTCATCCAAGCCCTCTCATATGGCAAGGAGGCCCCGCTTCCAGCGGGGAGCGCTTGCACCCACGGGCTCACGCCACGTGGTCCTCCGCTAGTTTTGATAGAGCAGCATGAATGCACGCCAACGAGGACATGATACTGCCGGACTTCACAAGCTTAACTTCGCACTAGCATCGCACCCGCCAAGACAACCGCTAATCCTAAAATCATTGTCATCCGGCCTATCCATGGTGCAAATCGTACAAGAACCTGATCACACCTGGTCCACTTTTCGGGAACTTGTTGTTTGAGGGCTCGTACTTTTGGTCCGATGATTCGATCATGCGTGATGGATGTCACGATCAACAGGAAGATTAAGACAAGTTTGATCATCGCTGAAAACGGCCAATCTGAAATTGAAGCAGAAAAATTTACGTGATTGGATAAAAGCATTGCTCCCGTGGTTACAAGAATCACAATGGAAACCCACACCAAAATTCTGAATCGAAGGGCGACTCCAAGAAACCAATGTTGAGCCTGTGTAGGGTCAGTACTGCACTTGAGAAGTGGAACGGTCACGAATAACAAGAACTACATCCCACCTACCCAGAAAATTGCGAGTTAAGTTGTAGAGTTTTTCTTGTCCCCTAACTTTTCCTGCAATTCTTGATAGACTTGCAGGAGTCGTTGATCTTCAAGTCGGTAGGCCAATGACAAGAGGATGAGTCCAAAGATTAATACCAATATTCCCAGCGCTACAATCCCGATTCCCAACATCATCCCACTCCCCGTTCCAAACCCGCCGTCCATGGCAAACATCACAACAAAGGTGATGGTGCCAATCACCACAATGCCCATCCATAGTATGGTAATCACGGCAGAGGACCATGGCGTACGTTTGATCAATTCAAGCAGAAGACCTTTCCCATCTGATTGAACTTCAATTGTCCCTTTCAAGGGCCAAGCGGTCCGGAATCGCATTGAAAAGAGGTGATAGTAGGGCCGAATGATGATGAGATTCTGGTCTCGCAGGTAACGGGCTAATCCATGAGGGAGTTCTAGTAAGCCTGACTTTGTAAAGTGCTTGTGAAGATTACTTGATCCTGACAGTGTAATGGAGTCACGTCGTCGCGCAAGGCGACACCCGTAGCGACTCGCGGAATCACGAAGACTCGTGAATTGATACCAATCGCCAGAAATAATGGCGATGCACAAGATTGTTCCGAAGACTCCTGCTAACACCATAGTCAGTGAACATAGCACAGACCCTAGAAATGCCTAAAGTAGACAATCCTGATCGGTGCATTGACTTGGAACATGAGGCTCGTCTACTATCACTCCGCGGGGTGGAGCAGTCTGGTAGCTCGTTGGGCTCATAACCCAAAGGTCGAGGGTTCAAATCCCTCCCCCGCAACCAACTAATTCTGAAAGCCAAAGGCTCTGTCGTAGAAATACGGCAGGGCCTTTATTACTTTCGAGGTACCCTGAATTTCAGTGATCGGTTCTCCATCAGAACCCTGCCTGCTCTTATCCTGGACTATAGTTATTATGCAATTGGAAAATTCCAATCATTGAATAAAGAATATCGAGCACCTTCACGTTCTAGTAATCTCTGCTTCCGCTCCACTCCCCAACGATAATGAGAGAGCTTCCCGTCCTTTTTGACAACGCGGTGGCATGGAATAATGACTACCAGCGAGTTCGTCGAACAAGCGTGTGCTACGGCTCGAACGGCATATTTGAAATCATCCGTATATCCAAAATAAAAATGGTTGAACGAACGACTTTTTTCCTACTTCTCGTTGTCGTTGAGCATATGCGTTTTGAGGTTGCATCAAGGGAACTCATCACAATTTTATGTACGATGGCGTATTTGAAAAAATACATTTCTGTTTTACGGTATATATTTCAATTTTTCATGAAAAATTCACTTCCACTCGTTTGACAATGTTACGATTAAATTATTAGGGTGAATATTCCTTTCTGTAGTGACTATCCCATTGAAACATGAGCCATTCATTCACACGGCTTTTCTTAAGGTGTGCTTTCCTTCATATTCAGGATAAGCACGGTATGTACGTGGTAAAAGTATTCAATAGAACAACGGTTGATTGGCGAATGACATACTATTCTTCAGGTTTGTGAGGGTATCAATAACGTATGTGCGGCATTCTCGGGCAAATAAACTTTTCTGATAATCCTGTGGATCCCGAAGGGTTGAAGGCCATGAGTGCCACGATGACGGATCGTGGCCCTGACGGGGCGGGGATCTATACCCAAGGAAGATTAGGGTTTGGGCATCGACGCCTGAAGGTTATTGATCTCACGCAATCGTCGCAACAGCCCATGGTCGATTCACAGTTGGGCCTTGGTATTGTGTTCAATGGGGCGATTTACAACTATAAGGAATTGAGAAAAGAACTCGAACAAAAAGGCTATACGTTTTTTTCGCACGGTGATACCGAAACGATTCTCAAGGCCTATCATGCGTGGGGTGAAGCATTTATTCACCGTTTGAATGGGATGTTTGCGTTTGCCATTTGGGAGCGAGATTCAGAGCGGGTCCTGCTGGCGAGAGATCGTCTCGGGATTAAACCTCTGTATTATACCGAATCATCGACACAGTTTCGGTTCGCGTCCACCTTACCGGCACTCTTAGCCGGAGGCGGCGTCTCCACGGACATTGATCCTATCGCCCTTCATCATTATTTGATGTTTCACGCTGTTGTCCCCGCTCCCTATACGTTACTCGCAGGTGTCAGGAAATTAGAGCCTGGCACGATGATGGTGATTGAACCAACCGGAGAGCGTCGACATCAGCCATATTGGCAACTCTCGTTTGACCCCCGTGACGATGAAAAAAATCTGACCGAACAAGACTGGGAAGATCGTGTCTATGATGGACTACGGACGGCTGTCCGCCGCCGACTTGTTGCGGATGTCTCGGTTGGCGTTCTGTTATCTGGGGGGCTAGATTCAAGCCTCATCGTGGGACTTTTGGCTGCTGAAGGGGCCACAGGGTTGAATACGTTTTCAATAGGTTTTGAAACCGTCGCGGAAGAACAGGGTGATGAGTTTTTCTATTCTGATATTATTGCCAAAGAATTTTCGACCCAACATCATAAGCTTCCCGTCGACTCGAACGACGTCTTACCGAATCTTCTCAATTGCATCCATGCCATGTCCGAGCCCATGGTGAGTCATGATGCCATCGGATTTTATCTGCTCTCTAAAGAAGTCTCGAAGCATGTAACGGTGGTCCAAAGTGGTCAGGGCGCCGATGAAATTTTTGCCGGCTATCACTGGTATCCCCCAATGTTGAACAGTCACAACCCTGTCATGGACTATCGGAACGTCTTTTTTGATCGTGAGCAAGAGGAATTCTGCCGAGTCGTACATTCGCGATTCCACCAAGAGGATCATAGTCAGCGTTTTGTGGAAAAACATTTTTCACAGCCAGGAGCATCCAGAGCTATTGACCAAGCCTTACGGCTTGATACCACGATTATGTTGGTGGATGATCCGGTCAAGCGTGTTGACAACATGACGATGGCGTGGAGCTTGGAAGCTCGAGTCCCATTTTTAGATCATGAAGTCGTTGAACTGGCCGCTCGAGTTCCGGCGGAAATGAAAATTGCGCAAGGGGGAAAAGGTGTACTTAAGGAGGTGGCTCGTCGGGTGATCCCTTCTGAGGTGATTGATCGACCCAAAGGGTATTTTCCGGTTCCCGCCTTAAAATATCTCCGAGGACCGTATTTGGAGATGGTGCAAGATGCCCTCTCGTCGAAAGCCAGTCAAAGTCGCGGATTATTCCAACAAGCCTACGTTGATCAAGTATTTCAACAGCCTGATAAGCACATTACGCCACTGCGTGGCTCAAAGCTCTGGCAGCTTGGGCTGTTAGAGTTGTGGCTGCAGACTCATCAAGCCTAACCAGATTAATTTTCTTAAAGAGTTTTTTATGCCTCGTCAACGTCAACGACCGATCGGACCGACCGTCAAAAGTTGGGAAGTTGGTCCAGCGACCTATCAAGGCCGTCGGGTTAAGCCAAAAGTCGTCTTGGATTGTGGGTGGGGTCGATTGATCTTTGCCCATACCTTTGTCGAGCCTGAAGAGGTTGCGGCCACGCTCTTGAAAGAGCGTGCTGGGCGACGCGACATCGCCTTTTATTTACGAGATCCCCATGTAGTCTTAGCGCTTCGTCCTCATAAACTGTTTCTTGATCCTTCCCATACGTTTCGTCTCTGGCTGGCTGACTATCAATCGGTCTCGAATCAGAAGCAAGGATTCGTCATCAGCCCTGTCCGGTCTCAAGTTGATGTTGATTCGCTGAATAGAATTTATTCGGCACGAAATATGGTTGGCGTTGAGTATGACTTTCTCATGAAACATCGTCGCTCCCGGAAGTTATGGTATCTCCTTGCCAGAGACCAGCTGACGAATGAGGTGATTGGTGTGATTATGGGCGTCAATCATTGTGCAATTTTTGATGATCCAGAAAAAGGCAGTAGTACATGGGCTCTCGCGGTTGATCCGCAAACGCACCATCCTGGAGTGGGAGAGGCGTTGATTCGGCAGGTGGCAGAACGTATGAAAGCTCGAGGGTGTCATTACCTGGATCTTTCGGTATTGCATGATAACCATGAGGCCATTGCGTTGTACCGGAAGCTTGGGTTTCATCGCATTCCTGCTTTTGCCGTCAAAACACGAAATCGGATCAATGAGAAATTATTTTCAGGCCCATCGCCTGATCGGCGGCTCAATCCCTATGCCATGATCATTGTCAATGAAGCCAGACGTCGAGGTATTGATGTCGCGGTGCTGGATGTCGAGGCCGGGTATTTTAAACTGACGTTTGGCGGTCGCTCTATCACATGTCGAGAATCATTATCCGAACTGACCACAGCCATTGCCATGAGCCGGTGCGCCGATAAAACCCTTACGCAGCGATTATTGAAAGAGGCCGGATTGTCCGTTCCAGCGCAAATGGTTGCTGATGGACGGAAAAAAAATCATGAGTTTCTTCGACAATACCAATCTATTGTGGTGAAACCGCTGTTGGGAGAACAAGGAAACGGTGTGAGTGTCGATGTCAGTAAGAAAAAGGAAATGGACGCGGCGATTACTCATGCTAGAACGTTTGGCGATGAGGTGATCTTAGAGCAATATGTGAAAGGGGAAGACCTGCGCATCGTGTTGATTAACTATCAGGTCGTTGCGGCAGCAGTCCGACGTCCGCCCAAAATTACCGGAACGGGGAAGCATACGGTTACGCAGTTGATCGAAAGGCAAAGTCAGCGGCGAGCGCGAGTGACGGGTGGAGAAAGTCGTATCCCCTTGGACCGTGAAGCCAAACGGTGCGTCAAAGAAGCCGGATATCGACTCAGTGACATTTTGCCAAAAGGCAAGGCTCTCACCGTGAGAAAAACGGCCAACCTGCATACCGGTGGGACGATTCATGATGTCACGGAAAACATTCATCCTGATGTAGCGGGAGCTGCCGTGATTGCGGCCAAAGCCCTGGCTATTCCCGTCGTTGGGTTGGACTTTATTGTGACACATGTTTCAAAATCCGAGTATGTCATCATCGAAGCCAACGAGCGGCCTGGTCTTGCCAATCATGACCCACAACCAACGGCTGAACGATTTATTGACCTGTTGTTTCCTCAAACCAAGCATCGATGAATGTCACGTAGCTATCTGTGACAGCAAGGGAGATTATGAGTAAACTCAATATTGATACAGACTATCTCACGCGGATGCTTCAAGGTTTATTAGCCACGCCAAGTCCGACAGGATATACCGATCAAATTGTGCACACGGTATCAAATGAACTCAATCAATTAGGGATTCCCTTTGAACTCACACGGCGGGGAGCCATTCGTGCCACGATGGAAGGGAAGGTCCGTACGCCGGATCGAGCGATTGTCGCGCACCTGGATACGTTAGGTGCCATGGTCAAATGGCTCAAGAGCAACGGTCGACTGGCCATTGTGCCGATAGGAAGTTGGTCCAGCCGATTTGCCGAAGGCTGTCGTGTGACGCTGTTTACCGAAACCGGTATGTATCGTGGGACGATTTTGCCGTTGAAGGCGTCGGGGCATACGTATGGTGACGAAATCGACACGCAGCCTGTCGCGTGGGCCAATGTCGAAGTACGTCTCGATGAAGCCGTCTCTGATGGTCCAGTATTTATCCAACCGTTATCAACCGAGCAAGATCTCAAGAAACTTGGAATCAATATTGGCGATTTCCTTGCCATAGATCCGTCAACGGAAATGGGGCCCAATGGATTTATTAACTCGCGACATCTAGATGATAAAGCCGGCGTCGCGACAATCCTGGCTGCAGCCAAAGCTATTCTTGATTCCGGCTCGACACTGCCGGTGGATTGCCATCTCCTCTTCACAATTTCAGAAGAAGTGGGGTCTGGGGCATCGGCCGTTCTGCATGGTGATGTCGCTGAAATGGTCACGATTGACAATGGGACCCCTGCCCCATTCCAAGCGTCGAGTGAATTTGGAGTGACCATTGCCATGGCCGATTCTGCCGGGCCTTTTGATTATCATTTAGTTCGTCGTCTCATTGCACTATGCTCGGAGCACAGTATCCCGTTTCAGCGAGACATTTTTTGTGATTACCGAAGTGACAGTGCGTCAGCTGTGGAAGCGGGAAACGATATTCGAACGGCACTTATAACCTTCGGTGTAGACTCTTCCCATGGCTATGAACGCACGCATCTGAGTTCACTGAATGCGATTGCCGAATTACTGGCTATCTATATGCGGAGTGAACCGGTGTTTTGGAGAGATCGTGATACGTTAGGGACGGTCAGCGATTTCCCCACGCAGCCGATTGAAGAAGCGTCTTTTCCTACGGCTTACGAGGAAGGACGATAATCTCCAGTACAGAAGACACACTCATGTGTGCCCCACGCGTCCTCATGTTTGCCATCTTTCACCATAGTGGGAATATGGGGCCTGGTTCCAGTTCATGAGAATCAGAAACTTTTCTCAATTTATTCCTTATGGCATTGTAGGGCGTGATGTCGTCATCTTCCCCCATCCTGATACCACCAACCCACAGCTGACACTTCGAGCGATTGCCACAGGAATGATCTTAGGAGCCCTTCTGACTCCGTGTAATATTTATAGCGGGCTGAAGATCGGTTGGACGTTTAATATGTCCATTACTGCGGCCCTCCTCAGCTTTGCTTTTTGGAAAGTGTTTGAAACGACTGCGCATACCAGAAACTGGGGGCTCCTTGAAAATAATATCAATCAAACCACGGCCTCCTCGGCTGCATCGATTATCTCATCAGGATTGGTTGCGCCCATCCCGGCTTTAGCCATGCTGACTGGTGAGCAATTGCCATGGTCTCTATTATCGGTTTGGGTCTTTTCCGTGAGTCTCATCGGCATTGTCGTCGCGATCGGTCTACGGCAACAGATGCTTCTTCGTGACCAATTGCCGTTTCCTGCCGGAGTGGCCACAGCAGAAACCGTCAAGGAAATCTATGGGAAAGGGGGAGAAGCCCTTGCTCGGGTCAAAGTTCTCCTGACGGCTGGAGGAATAGCCGGACTGTTAAAATTCATCAACGAAGCGATTGTGACGATTCCCAAAATGACTGTTGATTGGGCCATTCCGTTGAAGGGAATTCTTAAGAGTACGGGGATCTCTAAAGCCTCGCTGAGTAATCTTGGATTCGTTCTTGACCCCTCCCTCTTAATGATCGGGTTTGGGGCCATCATCGGCATTCGCGCAGGGCTCTCTCTCCTCATTGGTGCGATTCTCGCTTGGGGGATTCTCGGCCCATGGGTTGTAATCCAAGGGTGGATTCCAACAGAACACCTTCCTGAAACCGGCTATTGGTTTGGTCCAATGGTGGAGTGGTTACTGTGGCCGGGGGTTACCATGATGGTTCTGTCGTCCCTAACATCGTTTGTGTGTTCATGGCGAAGGCTGTTCGTTCAGACTCGAGGAGATCGTATGAGCATGGACAATCGTTCTATTCAACAGAATACGTATGAGGTGCCGCGTCGGTGGTTTATGTTAGGTCTTGGTGTTTCCTTGGTATTTGCGGTGTTCACTCAAGTGACATTCTTTCACATTTCATGGATTCTCGCTGTCTTCGCTGTCCTGTTGACGTTTGTCTTGGCCATCGTAGCAGGTCGGGTTTCAGGAGAAACCGGGATTACGCCTATCGGTGCCATGGGAAAGGTGACCCAACTGACTTTTGGGCTACTAAATCCAGGCAACGTGACGAGTAATTTGATGGCCGGCAATGTGACGGGAGGGGCGGCAGGCCAATGTGCGGATTTGCTTCATGATTTGAAAACAGGATTGCTGATCGGTGCCTCTCCCCGTTTTCAAGCACTGGCGCAGGTTTTCGGAGTGTTGACTGGATCGCTGGTGGGCAGTGCGGTGTATCTAGTATTAATTCCAGACCCGCAAACGATGTTGCTAACAATTGAATGGCCAGCGCCTGCGGTGGCAACCTGGAAAGCCGTGGCTGAAGTATTCCAGCAAGGCATTGAGAGCATTCCTCCGGGAAGTTTGATGGCGATGTTGATTGCCGGTTTTGTGGGAGTAGGAATGGTTCTTCTTACCGAAAGTCTGTCTCCACATATCAGTACATGGTTTCCCAGTGCCTCGACGATGGGGCTGGCGTTTGTGATTCCTGCCTGGAATTCACTATCCCTTTTTCTTGGTGCACTTCTTGGTGCATTCCTGATGAAATATACTCAAACCTGGTCGGAGCGATTTCTCATGGCGTTGGCGGCGGGGCTTGTCGCTGGTGAAAGTCTGGCAGGTGTGAGCAGCGTCTTGCTGACATTACTGTTTTGAGGCGCGACGGTGTGCATGGTTCTGAAGCACGCCATTGCGTGTATTCCTTTATTATTGAAGAGATTGCCAAAGCTGCCGCTACGTCAAGGAAGGAGATTTCTGACGCATGAGCCTACAAAGCTCTTGGCAGTGAATGGTCTTTCGAGGAGGATCCGGTGTTGCTCTAAGCGTCATGGCGATCGAGTATCATGTAGTTGCAGAGATGTGAGGCCCAGGTTCATAATACTAGCATATGAAATCCCTTTCATTTCCTCGAACCGTTGACCTAGAGATCGAGCAGTACCGGGCCTTGTTGGAGGTTTCGGAAGCCATTGCTGTTCATCGAGACCTGGATGAACTTTTTCGTGATCTTGCCCATCGACTTCCGCAAGTGGTCCACGTCAATTTCGTAGCCTTGTCGCTTTACGATCCGGTATGCCACGCCATGCGATTGCACACCATCCAGGCCAATATTCCCGCCGATCTCGTGGGCGGGCATGAAGAGCCGGTTGACGAGACTCCTGCAGGTGTCGTTTGGCAAACCCAACACCCCATCCTTGTGCCGGATCTTGCTCGAGAATATCGCTGGCCGAGGGTTCTTGAGCGTATGAAGGAAGACGGAACGAATTCGTTCTGCATGGTTCCGCTGACTACGGCGCTCCGGCGCGTAGGAGCCTTGGGATTTTCGAGCCTAGAAGTTGGCGCCTATGCTGAAAATGATCTGGCCTTTCTCCAGCAAATAGGGAAGCTGGTCGCGGTTGCAGTGGATAATGTCCTTCATCACCAAGCCTTGGCGCATGATCGAGACCGGATGCGTCTCTTACTCGCGGTTTCAGAGTCTATCGCCTCGCATCGCGATCTTGGCGAGTTGTTTCAGGATCTGGCCCAACGATTGCCGCCCATTGTTCCATTTGATTTTATTTATGTCGTGTTGCATGAACCCACACGGCACGTCATGCGCCTTTGGCTTTTTGTCTCGTCGCACCCCAACACCATCAGGCCTGGGATAGAGTTGCCCGTAGATGACACTCCTGGTGGATTGGTGTGGAAAACACAACATCCCGTGATGATTGAAGATGTGACACGTGAACACCGGTTTTCGGCATTGATGCAGCTGTTCCGTGAGCATGGCATGGAATCCTTCTGTGTCGTTCCTCTCACAACCGCGCAGCGGCGCCTGGGCGCCATGGGATTTGGGAGCCTGCGAAAGCGTGTCTATCAAGAGGGCGAGATCAATGTTATGCAGGAGGTGGCCAAACAAGTGGCGGTTGCCGTGGATAACGTGTTGCACGCCGAGAGCGCTCAATTCGCTGAACAGCACCTGCAACACGAACGGGACAGTATGAGGCTTCTGCTCGAAGTTAACAACGCGGTGGTCTCGCATTTGGATTTACGGGATGTATTTATCGCAGTCAGTGCGTGTTTACGAAAAGTTATTCAGCACGACGGATCGGCGCTGGTGTTATACGATGTCCATACTCGACGCTATCGCGTGCATGTGTTGGACTTCGTAAAAGACGAGGAGTCCTTCGAGGAAGGCCTCGCCTCACCAGATTGTAAATGTCCGTCGGATGGGGCGATTACGAGTGGACAGCCGGTGATTTACCGGAAGCATGATTTAGAAAAATTAGCCAGGGAATCTGAGGTCACTCAACGGCTGCTGGACCAAGGCATTTGTTCGCTCTGTTCCGTCCCTCTGTTGTCTCATGCCAAGGTACTCGGCACGTTAGATGTGATGCGGTCGCATGACAGAGATTTCACGTCAACGGAAAGTGAGCTTTTGAATCAGGTTGCGCAACAGATAGCCATTGCCGTGGAGAACGGTCTGGCGTACCGGGAAATTGCAAAACTCAAGGACAAATTGAAGAAAGAAAAACTGTACCTGGAAGATGAAATCCGGGCCGATTACAATTTTGAGGAAATTTTAGGGGAAAGTTCTTCGCTAAAACGGGTGTTGAATCAAGCAAAAGTTGTTGCTCCGACCGATTCGACTGTTCTGATTCAAGGTGAAACCGGTACCGGTAAAGAATTAATCGCGCGCGCGATTCACAGTATGAGTGAACGGCGGGATAGGACCTTTGTGAAGTTGAATTGTGCCGCGATTCCGACCGGATTACTCGAAAGTGAACTATTTGGACATGAAAAGGGCGCATTTACAGGCGCTATTGCCATAAAGGTCGGCCGGTTTGAATTGGCTGACCGCGGTACGCTCTTTCTTGACGAAGTCGGAGAAATTCCTCTCGAACTTCAGGTGAAGCTACTTCGTGTGCTGCAAGAGCAAGAGTTCGAACGGCTGGGGAGTACAAAGACAATCCGCGTCAATGTCCGGGTGATTGCTGCAACGAACCGCCATTTATCCCGCCTCATTGACCAACGGCAATTCCGCGATGATTTGTACTATCGCCTCAATGTCTTTCCCATAACCATGCCTCCGTTGCGTGATCGCGTGGAAGATATTCCCATGCTCGTCCGACACTTTGCTCAAAAGTTCGCCAGACGCATGAAGAAATCCATCGAGACAATTCCGTCGGAAGCCATGAATACGCTCCAGAAATATCCTTGGTCTGGAAACGTACGCGAGCTGGAAAACTTTGTTGAACGCGCGGTTATTCTGACACAAGGGACTGATTTATTCGTTCCGCTGAGCGAATTGAGCCAAGCTCAACAGCCGTCGTCGCGTTCATCGTCGACGTTGGTGCAGGCCGAACGCGAACATATTTTGACCGTTCTCAGGGATGCCAACTGGGTTATCGGCGGCAGGTCTGGTGCAGCCGCCAAGCTTGGCATAAAGCGAACCACTCTTCAATCTAAAATGCAAAGGCTTGGTCTCTCTCGCCCTTCCTAAGCTCGTCTCTTCTCCAGGTAGTGCCGGCATTTCCTTCCTCTGGGTTAAGCAACATACAGACGCCGAGTTTTCGGCATGTGCCGAAATATCGGCAGTCAGTATTATACAATTTCTGCTAGTCACGATAGCGTATTCTTAAGAGTGGTATCTCAATCCCTTTTTTTACAATGACTTAACACCTCTGTGCTAGAATATTTCTTTTGGAATAGCCCTTGCGATCTCTTTGAATGAAGGCGCAAAAGGGAACAATACTCATGAGTATTTTCTATATTGGTAAACGAAGCGGAGATAGAAAAGGATGTCAAGGCAACATAATTCATGTCGGGGTATGGTGATGGATTCATACATCAAAAACCCAGGAGGGCATAAATCATGAGCCGTCGTGGTTGGATTGGATCCTCTCTACTCCTTCTCGTCATCCTTGCTATCGGCATGAGCCTGACTGCGTGGAAATACGCATCCATACAGGAATCCAAAGCCAATGCAGCCAATCAACCGGAACCGATTGAATCGGTGGAGGCTGCAACGGCGCGCGAGTATGCTTATCAAGCGACGACCACCTCGATTGGAACAGTCTTGGCCCTGCGTTCCATCACTCTGCGTAATGAACTTCCGGGGACGGTTCAGCGGGTGAAGCTCGTTCCGGGACAGGTCGTTGAGGCAGGTACGTTGCTGATTGCCCTTGACGTGTCTGTCGAGCGAGCCGAATTGAAAGCGCAACTGGCGCAGGCATCACTTGCGAAGGCGGTGCTCGACCGCAGACGGTTCTTAAGTCACGATCTTGCCACGTCTCAGGAAGAGGTCGATCGTGCACGTGCGGACCGTGATGTTGCGATGGCGCAGATTGCCCGCACCAAGGCCATCATTGCTCGTAAAACAATCCGCGCTCCATTCCGTGCGCGCATAGGGATCGCGGATGTGCATCCTGGTCAATATCTCAATGAAGGTACAGAACTCACAACGCTCCAAGGGGTCGACAATGCTGTGCATGTGGATTTCACGGTCCCGCAGCAGGTTGCGGCAGGTCTGCGGGAAGGTGAGCATGTTGAGGTGTTTGTTTCTGGGACCTCATCTCCGATTCAGGCTCAGATCGTTGCCCTCGACGCACGGATTGACCCTGCGACACGTAACGCCATGGTGCGCGCGCGAATCACGCATGTAGCGAATATGCCTGCACCAGGTGCCTCAGTTCGCGTCCAAGTTCCAATCGGTCTGCCGCGTATGGCCGTCACGGTTCCTGTGAGCAGTCTGAGAAAGGGGCCTGAGGGTGATCAGGTGTTCGTCATTGCGCCAGATAAAGAAGATAAATTTCGAGGGTACGTTCGTAAGGTTGCAGCCGGCGGGATGGTTGGAGATGAGATTGTGATTTACTCTGGGCTGTCCGCCGGCGAACGTGTCGCCGCTTCAGGTTCTTTCAAGTTACGCGATGGCGTGTTGGTTGCGGTGATCAATGATCCTGAGGATACGAATCAAGAAAGTCAGGTAATTGGAAGTCCCTAGGCCAAGCGAATTAATGCGATCTGGTAGATAACATGCGCTCGTTCACGGACATTTTCATTAAACATCCTGTCTTAGCCGTGGTCGTCAATCTTGTGATTGTGCTTGTGGGCTGGCGATCACTGACTACTCTTCCAGTACAACAGTACCCGAAGATTGAAAGTTCGTCAGTGATCATCACCACGGTCTATTACGGCGCAAGTGCTGAGACCATTCGTGGATTTTTGACGACTCCGATCGAGCATGTTGTGTCGGCAATTAGCGGTGTTGACTATGTCGAGTCAACAAGCCGCGCAGGCATCAGTACCGTTACGGTGCATTTAACACTCAATCACGACAGTACGGCGGCGCTGGCTGAGGTCACGGCGCGTCTGCAGCAAGTGCGTGCGGAACTTCCGACAGATGCGGAGCCGCCCGTCATCGAAGTCCAACGTGCCGATCGGCCCTATGCGTCGTTCTATTTGAGTTTCACCTCTTCAGAGCGCAGTGTGCCGGATATCACGGATTGGCTCTTGCGCACATTGCAGCCGCAACTGGCGACGCTCTCCGGAGTGCAGCGTGTGACGATTGAAGGTGGACGCCAGATCGCCATGCGCGTGTGGATCGACCCCGATCGCCTTGCGGCGCTGAATCTCTCGCCCGGCGACGTACAGGAAGCCTTGCGGCGCAATAATTACCTGGCTGCCGTTGGTCGAACAAAAGGCAACCTTGTTCAAGTCAATCTGCTTGCAAACACCGACCTGCGTTCGACTGAAGAGTTTAAGAACCTGATCATCGCCGAACGTGGAGATGCGCTTGTTCGTTTGAGTGATGTCGCGCGAGTCGAGCTGGGTGCAGAAGAAGCCGAGATGGTTGCGAAGTACAACACTGCGGAAGGGGTCTATTTGGGGGTGTGGCCGCTGGTTGGTTCGAATGAAATTGAGGTTGCACATGGGCTGCGCGCTGAGATGGAACGCATCCGTCCGACGTTGCCGCAGGATATCGACATGCGTCTCGTCTGGGATGGGACCATGTTCATGGAAAATGCGCTAAAAGAGATCACCAAGACGCTCGGTGAGACGATTTTGATCGTGGCGCTCGTTGTGTTCTTGTTCATGGGGTCAGCGCGCACCGCGCTTGTGCCGCTTGTGGCCATGCCGGTCTCGTTGATCGGGGCGGCCATGTTTATGGTGTTGTTTGGTTTCAGTCTGAATCTCCTCACGATTCTGGCGATTGTGCTGGCCGTAGGTTTAGTCGTTGACGATGCGATTGTCGTCGTTGAGAATGTGGAACGGCATGTACGATTGGGGAAGTCTCGGGTCGACGCGGCGCTTGCTGGTGCTCGCGAATTGCTCGGTCCCATTATTGCCATGACGATTACTCTGGCAGCGGTGTATGCCCCAATTGGATTTCAAGGTGGCTTGACCGGTTCCTTATTCCTGGAGTTTGCCATCACACTTGCTGCAGCGGTTGTGCTCTCGGGCATCGTGGCCGTCACGCTCTCGCCAGTTATGAGCTCGCGTTTTGTCCATCCACAAGGGAAGGAAGGCAGGTTGACGATATTGGTCAACCGTGGTTTTGAACGTGTGCGCCGCGGGTATGCGAGATTACTCGACGGTGCCTTGGAGATCCGCTGGGCAATCGTGCTGGCTTCACTACTTATTATGGTTGCAGCGTTGCCTCTGTACATGTTCTCGCGTCAGGAACTTGCGCCAGTGGAGGATCAGAGCCACATCAGTCTTTTTTTTGAAGCTTCGCCTGATTCCACTGTGGAAGCTAGCAGTCGTGATTCGTTAAAAGTGGTACACGCGATCACATCGTTTCCCGAGGCTGAGTTCATGTGGTCCCTCACGACGAATTGGGGAGGGTTCGGCGGTATGGTCACAAAGGATTGGAGTGAACGCACACGCTCAACAGAAGAATTATTCGGTGAGGTGTTTGGTGCAGTGTCGCAGGCTCCAGGTCTGCGAGTCTTTCCTCGTCTTGACCCGCCGTTACCCACCCCTGGTCAGTACGATATCGAACTGGTCTTACAGAGCGATGTTCCGGCGGAACAGATGCTTGAGACAACGGCAGCCGTACTCAATGCAGGATGGCAAAGCGGCAAGTTATTGTATGTGGATACCGATTTGAAGATCGATCTCCCCGAGGCGCGTGTTGTGCTTGACCGTGAGCGTCTCGCCGATCTCGGGCTTGACCTTGCCACAGTTGGACAAGAGCTCGGCACACTGCTCGGCGGCGGGTACGTTAATCGATTCAATTTCTTTGATCGTAGTTATAAAGTTATTCCGCAAATCGGTGATGTTGATCGCGCCACTGTTGGACCCTTGCTTGACGTCAAGATCAAGACGCCGTCCGGCGAATTGGTGCCGGTCTCCACGTTTACGCATATCGAATCGAACACGGCGCCGCGCACGTTGAATCGCTTTCAGCAGCGCAATGCGGTTCGGATCTTTGGCGGTGTGAAGCCTGGGGTCACAAAAGAGGAAGGGTTGCGTGTGCTCGAAGATGCGGCGTTGGCGGCGAAAGGTCCGCGTCTTGTGCTTGATCACGCGGGAGAATCTCGGCAAATCCGTCACGAAGGATCGGCGCTGACCGTGACGCTTGGGTTTGCGGTGCTGCTCATTTATTTGGTCCTTGCAGCTCAGTTTCATAGTTTCCGAGATCCGCTCATTGTGTTATTGGGCTCTGTGCCACTCGCGATTTCTGGTGCATTGGTGTTTAGCTTTTTGGATCTCACCACAATCAACATCTACTCGCAAGTCGGGTTGATCACCCTGGTAGGCCTGATCGCGAAGAACGGGATTCTCATCGTGGAGTTTGCGAATACGCTACAGGAGCGTGGGCTCCAGAAGATGGCGGCGTTGCGCGAGGCATCGCTCACGCGGCTGCGGCCGGTGCTGATGACTTCTGCGGCTACGGTGTTTGGGCACCTCCCGCTCATTCTGGTTTCGGGGCCTGGCTCTGCGGCCCGGTATAGCATCGGGACGGTGTTGATTACGGGCATGACCGTCGGCACCTTTTTCACGTTGTTTGTGGTCCCTGTCTTCTACTCGCTGATTGCCTCTCAACATCAGCCGAATGCCATGCATGAAGATCTTGAGGCCGAGGGAGTCCTGCTGGAGGGAAATCATGAAGCGAAAATGATCACGACAGGAGGCCGGGAGTCTCTTGTCTAGTTCCGATCTCACTTGTGGGCGAGTGCTTTATAAAGTTCAGAAAGTGAGACACACTGATGATGAAGTATAGGATCACGCTTCACATATCCGTAGGAACGGCTCCTTTTTGTTTGGCTATGTGAAGTCCCTTCCTGGTTTTATAGTCTCTTACTCGAGAGGCGCTTTCAATGAGTGACGGCACGATTAAGCGGGGACACGAAGTGGTGGATGAAATCTACCGCTCTGAATCGCGTCAGGTCCTCGCCACGTTGATCCGGCTACTTGGAGATTTTGACACTGCGGAAGAAGCTCTTCACGAAGCCTTTGCCGTGGCCGTAGATCAATGGTCGCGTGATGGCGTACCGGCGAATCCACGGGCATGGCTCGTATCGACAGGCCGTTTCAAGGCTATCGACGGCATGCGTCGGCGCGCTCGGTTCGACGCGTCCCTGGCAGAGCTCGCCAAGCAATTAGAATCCCAACCCAGTACACGTCACGTTGAAGAATGTGAAGACGAGAGCGTCGAAGACGATAGGTTACGGTTGATCTTTACCTGCTGTCATCCCGCCCTCTCGTCCGAGGCGCAAATCGCGATGACGCTACGCGAAATTTGCGGCCTCACGACTGAGGAAATCGCATGTGCGTTTCTCACCAAACCTTCCACCGTCGCTCAGCGGATTGTCCGTGCCAAGGCAAAGATTCGTGAGGCGCGCATTCCCTATGAAGTCCCGTCAGAGAAAGAGCTTCCGGATCGACTCGATGCAGTCCTGCGAGTTATGTATTTGGTATTCAATGAAGGGTATTCTGCATCGTTTGGTGAGTCGCTCACGCGGCATGATTTGTCTAGTGAAGCCATTCGCTTGGGCCGATTGTTGATCGAGTTGCTCCCCGACCCTGAAGCGTTGGGGCTGTTAGCGCTCATGCTGTTACACGATTCGCGGCGTAGGACCCGGACCTCGCCGACGGGCGAACTCGTTCTTCTGGAAGATCAGGATCGGTCACTATGGAATCGTGAGCAAATTACGGAAGGGCTTTCATTGGTACAGCAAGCATTATCGAAGGGGATGGTCGGTTCGTACACGCTTCAAGCTGCGATTGCCGCGATACATGCACAGGCGAGCCGCTCGGTCGAGACGGATTGGACTCAAATCATCGGACTCTATGACCTGTTGATTCAGGTTGAGCCATCGCCTGTCATCGAATTGAATCGTGCGGTTGCCGTGGCGATGCGCGACGGTCCATTGGAGGGGTTATCTCTTATCGACGCCATCTTAGCCCGTGGAGACCTGAAGAACTATCATTTGGTGCATGCCGCACGGGCAGATCTCTGCCGGCGGCTCGAGCGAACGGCTGAAGCTCGAGTCTCTTATGAGCGGGCCCTGAGCCTCACGAAACAGGATCCCGAACGGCGGTTTCTTCATCGACGATTGGCGGAGTTGTTGAGGTGAGATGACCTTTCGGGGCCAAGACGTTGATCTATTTTCGAAGCATTTCACCTCGTTCTGACCAACTACATTTAGTGCCTGATTGTAGTCACCATACCACATACTTCTCGAGTCGTAATGCCTGTCTGACTTCATGTCGATTTTGGCGTTTTCAAACGACTACCTCATGAACACGTTTTTTCCTAACCCTATCGGAGTTTCTGAACTATGAAATACCTATTACTGATTTACGGAGACGAACACGCCTTAAACGAAACCGAACGGCAAGAATGTTATGAGGAGTCCACGCAACTCGCCCATCAACTCAAGTCTGTTGGTCAGTATGTAGCTGCCAATCCGTTACATCCCACAACCATGGCCACGAGTATCCAGGTTCGCGGCGGCAAACGACTCGTGACGGATGGTCCGTTTGCAGAGACGCGTGAGCAGTTAGGTGGGTACTTTCTTGTTGAGGCCAAGAATCTGGATGAGGCTCTCGACATTGCCGCACGAATTCCCATGGCACGTAAAGGGACGGTCGAGGTACGGCCGGTGATAGAAATACCAGGATTACCAACAGAATAATCTTGGGCTTATTGCTGGAGTGAGATGGCCAACGTGAAAATTTAAGAATTGAGAAAGCCAATGTCGATTTTGGAAAGATCCAACGACTATGAGATGTAAGGAGCATGGGTATCATGAAATACCTATTGTTGGTTCATCATGACGAAGTCGCATTCAACGAGCTCGGTGAGAGTACGAGAAAGGAGATGCTTGAGGAGTCAGTGCAGCTCACGCATCAGCTTCATGCCAATCGGCAATATCTCAGTGCGTCACCCCTGCATCCGGCCTCAACGGCGATGATTGTTCAAGTACGAGGTGGCAAACAGTTTGTGACCGATGGTCCCTTTGTGGAAACCCGTGAGCAAATCGCAGGTTATTTCCTCATCAATGCCCATGATCTCAATGAAGCCGTTCGTATTGCCACGCGAGTTCCTGGGGCACGCATTGGGACGGTTGAAATCCGTCCGGTGATGGAGATCACGGGTTTGCCGACTGCCCAAAGCTCACGATGTGATGGGTGAATGTTTGGGAACGACGTATTCCAGGGGGGATGTCGATTTCTTAGATCCTGCTTCGACAAAGAGGGAGAGTTACGTGTCAACTCATAGGAATAAGACTCAACCTACACAACGCGAAAGGAGGTAGGGCAATGCGATTCATGATTATTGTGAAGGCTACGAAGGATTCTGAAGCCGGCGTGATGCCGAGTGAACAGCTGCTCTCCGAAATGGGTACGTTCAATGAAGAGCTGGTGAAGGCTGGCGTGATGCTGGCGGGCGAGGGGCTCCAACCGAGTTCGAAGGGGGCACGTGTGAAATTCTCCGGTGACAAGCGTACGGTCGTCGACGGCCCCTTTACTGAAACGAAAGAATTGATCGCCGGGTATTGGATTTGGCAGGTGAAATCAAAGGAAGAAGCCATAGAGTGGGTGAAGCGTTGTCCCAATCCTCACGCTGGTGAGTCTGAGATCGAAATTCGTCAGATCTTCGAGGCTGAAGATTTTGGTGATGAGTTCACTCCTGAACTCCGGGAGCAAGAGGAGCGCGTGCGTGCTCAATCCGAGAAACTCACGAAAGCAAAGCCAAAATAGTTGCAATGTGCCCTAGAGAGTAGGAGTGATTCAATGCAGTGCTTGAGTTATGGATTCTCTAGAGAGAATGTGTTTAGTGCATAGAAGAATCAGGCTTAATTGATTGATGTTATGTGAGAACCTTTATTTCGAACATTGAATCAAAAGGAGTTTTGACAATGACACCACCACAGGTCAAGCCTATTCCAGAGGGGATGCGCACCGTGACGCCACACCTGATTTGCGCCGACGCAGCCAATGCCATTGAGTTCTACAAAAAGGCGTTTAATGCCGTGGAAGTCGTGCGATTGCCAGGCCCGCAGGGAAAACTCATCCACGCTCACATTCAAATTGGTGATTCGGCGGTCATGCTCGTTGATGAATTCCCCGACTGGGGTTCATTTGGGCCAACATCTCTCAAAGGTTCACCGGTCACGATTCATCTCTATGTTGAAGATGTTGACGCGTTCGTCGAACGTGCCATTGCTGCGGGCGCGAAGCTGACGATGCCGCTGGAGGATACATTCTGGGGCGATCGGTACGGCAGGCTCGAAGATCCGTTTGGGCATCAGTGGTCAGTCGCCACACACATTCGCGAGGTCAGTCCGGACGAGATACGACAGGCAGCACAGAAGGTATGTGGATAATTATTGAATGAGCGAAGTCACGTATTTATATGTACCTGGTTATTTCTGTAAAACGAAAAAACCCATTCATTATGCAAATCATTCAGCTATAAGGAGGTAACGATGCGTTACATATTGCTGATTTGTCTATTACTCTGCTTCATGGTGTCAGCCTCTCTCGTTTCCGCAAAGGACGCAGGTCAAGAACAATCGATGGATCCCAAGGCCATGATGGAGATGTATCAAAAGCTGGCCACACCCGGTGAACCACATGCGTTGTTTGCCAGCTTAGCGGGGAATTGGACGACCACAATGAAGACGTGGATGGAACCCGGTAAACCTCCCATGGAATCGACCGGCACTGCGAAAATGACCATGTTACTGGATGGACGATTTCTTCAACAGGAATTCACCGGCGAGATGATGGGACAACCCTACTCCGGTGTTGGGATTGATGCCTATGACAATATGACCAAAAAATATGTCACGATGTGGATCGATACCATGGGCACGGGAATTTTCATGATGGAAGGGACGGCAAGCGCCGACGGCAAAACCATTACGCTGAAAGGACAGCACCCCGAACCGGGCGGAGGCCATATGACGCATCGTGCGATTTGGACAATCGTCGACAACAATACCCAGACGTTCGACATGTATGGGACTCATCATGGTGGCGAAGAAATGAAAGTGATGGAAATCACGTATACCAGGAAGCCGTAGATGGGTGAGCGATACCCTATGGAAGCATTCAGGTGAAGAATGGATTGGGTAATCAAGCCGACCCATATTCTTAATGTGTTGTGCTGAAATAGAAAATAGCGCACCAAGGAGATTGACATGATCACCGTTATGGGAGCGACCGGGCAGACCGGAAGTAAAATTACAGAGAAACTTCTCAAAGCAAGCGAGAAGGTACTTGCTCTGGGTCGATCAGTGCCTAAGCTTGAGACGATGAAAGACCTCGGAGCAGATGTGCTTGTCGGTGATGTGGCGGACGTTGGGTTCCTCACAAAGGCTTTTCGAGGTGCGGATGCGGTGTACACGTTGCTTCCACCCGATCGGCAGTTATCCGATTATCAAGCCAATCAGCAAGAAAAGGGTGAGGCTATGGTGAAAGCCATACGCGAGAGCGGTGTTCGTTTCGTCGTCTTTCTAAGTAGTCTCGGCGCTGATCTGAGTCAAGGAACAGGTCTGCTGACAAGCCTGTTCGCACAGGAAGAACGTCTCCGGCAGCTTGAGAATATCAACATACTCATTCTTCGTCCTACCTCATTCTTTGAAAATTTCTACGACACCTTAGAGTTCATTAAGAATCAAGAAATTATTGGGGATTCCATCGCACCTGACCTCGCCATGCCAATGGTGGCGACGCAGGATATTGCCAGAGTTGGGGTAAGATCCCTCCGGGCGCGCGACTGGAAAGGTGTCGTTGTACGTGAGTTGCTCGGCCCGCGTGACCTGACGTATGTCGAGGCTACACGCATACTCGGAAAGCGAATTGGCAAACCAAATCTTGGGTACGTTCAGTTCTCCGATATCGAAATGGTGCAAGGGCTTGTCCAATCTGGTCTGTCCGAAAGTTTTGCTCGTCACTATGTAGAAATGACGCAAGCCTTCAACGAGGGGAAAATTATACCCAATGCAGGACGTACGTCAGAAAATACAACTCCCACTCAGTTCGAGGACTTTGTTGACGAACTGGCGCCTGCTTTTCAGTCCATCGGTGACTGAGGGAGATTCAAGCAAGAAGAAATTTTACTCTTTAAGGGAGCATGCCTAAATGTGTCGTCGTCTTGAGATGTATATGAATTTCATCGTAGATATGAGAAAGGAGTAAAGTATGAGTAAGGTACGAGTACTTGTTGGAACGCGAAAAGGCGCGTTTGTCCTGACGTCCGATGGAAAACGCAAACAATGGAATATTGAGGGTCCATTCTTTGGAGGCTGGGAGATGTATCATCTGAAAGGGTCACCTGCCGACCCGGAACGGATTTATGCATCGCAGACGAGTGATTGGTTCGGGCAAATCATCCAGCGGTCCAACGATGGCGGGAAAACGTGGGAAATGCCCGGCGGTGAGAAGATGCCCGATCCATACGAACCGCCTGCAGGGATGAGCAACAATTTCGTCTATAACAGTTCCCCGGAAACCGGAAAACCGCTCACGACCCATCAGTGGTATGACGGCACACAACATCCCTGGGAATTCAAGCGCGTGTGGCATCTCGAGCCATCCTTAACGGACCCTGATACCGTCTATGCGGGTGTTGAAGATGCAGCCTTATTCCGTTCATCCGATGGGGGACGGTCATGGCAGGAACTGCCTGCCCTTCGCGACGCCAAAGGCCATCTGTGGCAACCAGGCGCTGGTGGAATGTGTTTGCATACGATCATTGTTGATCCATCAAATCCGGATCGGATGTTTATTGCCATTTCGGCGGCAGGCGCATTTCGAACCGATGACGGCGGCAAGACGTGGAAACCGATCAATCGTGGGTTGAAGTCGCAGATGGAACTGCCAGACCCGAATGCAGAGGTGGGCCATTGTGTCCACAGTATCGCCATGCATTCTTCAAGTCCGAACGTGCTCTACATGCAAAAGCATTGGGACGTTATGCGTAGTGATGATGCTGGAGAATCGTGGAATGAAGTCAGTGGAAACTTGCCGAGTGATTTTGGATTTCCTATCGCGGTGCATGCGCATGAGCCAAAGACGGTGTATGTGGTTCCCATTAAAAGCGATTCCGAGCATTACCCGCCAGAGGGCAAACTCCGTGTCTATCGTAGCCGGACTGGTGGCAATGAGTGGGAAGCGCTGACGAATGGTTTGCCGCAACAACACTGCTACGTGAATATCTTGCGTGATGCGATGTCTGTTGATGCGCTTGATCCGTGTGGTGTGTATGTCGGAACTACCGGCGGTCAAGTGTATGCGTCTGCGGATTCCGGTGATAGCTGGATGCCCATTGTTCGAGACCTTCCCGCTGTACTCTCGGTGGAGGCGCAGGTTGTGCCATGATCCGTGTTGTCTTGCCTGCTCATCTTCGGACCTTGGCGCGGATTGAGGGAGAGGTGAAGTTACACGTTGATGGTCCGGTGACGATAGGTTCGATTCTTGAGGCACTCGAAGCAGCTTATCCTATGCTAAGGGGAACGATTCGCGATCATAGCACACGCAAGCGTCGACCATTTGTGCGGTTCTTTGTGTGCGAAGAAGACTGGTCACATCTGCCCACGGAGACTCCACTTCCCGATGCCGTAGTTCGTGGAGAAGAACCATTTCTGATTGTTGGCGCTATGGCGGGAGGTTAATAATGCGCTTACGTCGATGGATTTGTCTGGCTGTACTAGAACAAGCAAGTTGCATTGCATAATTTGTAAGAAAAGCGTCCCCGTGAATCAGCCGTGAATGGCTTCGGCATGTAATTTCAGATTCAAGGCTTTCATGACTTTTAGAATGGTATCGAAACTAGGGCTTCGTTCCCCAGAGAGTGCTTTGTATAGGCTTTCACGAGAAAGCCCTGCATCACGTGCGACTTGGGTCATGCCTTTCGCGCGAGCAATATCGCCGAGTGCTTTGGCGATGAATGCCGCATCACCATTGGCCTCTTCAAAGCAGGCTTCTAAGTAGGCGGTCATTTCTTCAGGGCTTCGAAGATGTTCCGCCACATCGTAGCGAGTAGTCATTGTTTTTTTCATCATCGACTTCTACAAGTTTGGGCGTACTTCTCAGTCTTGCGAATTTCAACCACAATTTAACTGTATCCAACTGGCTACATTCTGGCAACGCTTCCTGAGAATACGACGGAAGGAAAGGCCGATAGGAAAATCAACTCAAATCCTGGTCCACTTTTTTAGATACCTTCGAGCTCAATTGGTCAACATCAACATAAGAAAAATGTGTGGGGGAATCATCAGCTCTCAATTCATTTTTTCTATTTTTCTTTTTACTGACTGACCCGCTACACTATAGCGAATCCAAATAAGTTCCAAACGGAAAAATACAACGAACTCCGCGCGGTACAACGTGAACATGAGGAAGGTTATGCCCGCCTGGATTATAGCGAATCCACATACGCTCCAGCTAAGCCATGAGGACTTTCAACGCGATATCCATGTCAAGAGTACGGAAGTTCATGGAATCGGCTATAACTGACCATGATTGACGATTCAATCACGAAAGGGCAATCAACATTCAATGGGTGACCTGTAGATTCGGCATAACTGGAACGGCTATAGAGGTATGAGAGGCTTTCATCAGTTCAGGCAGGGACGGCTTCATTTATGCTGCCTGTTTGTTCTACTTCGCGCAGCCGTAATCACCTTGTTAATCCTGGCGGGATGCGGTTCACAAGAGGACTCTCAGGATACATCCAAGCCGACAGCATTTGTCGCGTCGGCTCCCACCTATTTGGAAACTGGCGACCTCGACGCAATCCTCTCTCACGGGTATATACGCGTGTTGAGTCCACCCCGCTCTGACGTCAATTACCTCCCTCGTCAGGGGTCTCCTGATGATATGGCGAATCGGTTGCTTGAAGAATTGGCGTCCGACTTGAATGTCAAACTCGTGCGGGTCAGGGTCGAAAACCATAGTGATCTGCTTTCTGCCGTATTGAAAGGCGAAGGAGATGTGATCGTCGCACAGCTCACGATTACGCCCGAGCGTCAGTCGAAAATCGATTTTACCGTTCCTGTGGCCATCGTTCGTGAACAAATCATCACGAGAGGATCTGACACAAATCTCAAACGGCCATCACACTTGAAAGGCCGAACGATTGTGGTGCGGAAGTCTTCGGCCTTCTGGCAGACAGCTCAACAACTGAAGAAACAATATTCTGGAATCACCGTTCAAGAAGCGCCAGAACATTTAGACACAGAACAAATATTAGACCGCGTCGCACGTGGCCTTTATGATGTCTCCATAGCCGACAATGACCTCATGCGTACGGTGCTCACCTACCGGTCAGACTTGCGAGCGGCGTTTGATGTGACCGATGAACGGCCTGTGGCGTGGGGCATTCGTCCAAATTCATCGGCCTTGCTGGATAAGCTCAATACGTTTTTGTCCGCAGCGAAGCTGACGCATTCCCGTCCGACGTTATCGACAGACGATTTGGGGAATATCAAACAACATGGCGTGCTGCGGGTGCTCACTCGAAATAATCCAGCCACGTATTTCCTCTGGCGCGGAGAACTCTTAGGATTCGAGTACGAACTCAGCCGGCATTTTGCCGATACCCATCACTTGCGAATGGAAATGGTGGTTCCTCCAAGTCGACAGGATCTTATTCCATGGCTGCTTGAAGGGAAAGGAGACGTGATTGCCGCATCGATGACGATTGCGCCAGAACTCAAAGCAGAAGGAATCGATTTTTCTCGGTCATACCTTGAAACTTCTGAAATTGTCGTGTCTCGGGCTGAGGAACCGGAAGACCATCTCAAAGAGCTTCAAGACCTGGCAGGTCGGACGGTCGTCGTTCGACGAAGCAGCTCGTATTGGCTCACGCTCGAAGCCTTGCAGAAACAAGGCATAGAATTAGAATTGGCGGCAGCGCCGGAAGAATACGAAACTGAAGAAATCATCGCCCGCGTCGCGGAGGGTGAGTATGATCTGACCGTCGCTGATAGCCATCTCTTGGATATCGAACTCACCTGGCGGGACGATATTCGTGCTGCCTTTCCTTTGGGAGACACGAAACATCATGGTTGGGTCGTACGAGATGCCAACCCCGAACTCTTGAAAACTATCAATACCTTTCTGAAGAAAACCTATCGCGGAGTCTTTTACAATCTTACCGTGCAAAAATATTTTGCCAACGAACGAGACATCCGCCGTCACGTAGAACATCGCGCTAGCCGATCCGGGGAGCTTTCCCCCTACGATGAGCTTGTCAAGCAGTATGCGGAACAGTACGGGTTCGACTGGCGGTTGATTGTGGCCCAGATGTATCAAGAAAGCCGGTTTAATCCCGATGCCCGTTCCTGGGCCGGAGCCGTTGGGCTTATGCAAGTCTTGCCGCGAACAGCCAAGGGGCTGGGATTTCAGGATATTTGTTCACCAAAGAAGGGAATCCACGCAGGCGTGAAATATTTGAACTGGGTTCGAAACCGCTTTGAGCCGGAACTTTCGGTCAAGGACCGGATGTGGTTCACGCTCGCGGCCTATAATGTGGGACAAGGCCATGTCCTGGATGCCCGCCGAGTAGCCCGCCAGCAAGGCCTGAATCCCAATCGGTGGTTTGGCAACGTCGAACGAGCCATTCCGTTGCTATCAAAACGGAAATTCTCGAGAAAGGCCCGGCACGGCTACTGCCGGTGTTCCGAACCCGTCAAATATGTGCGCGAGATCAAGCAGCGCTATGAAGCCTATGTCCAAGCGACAGGACCGTAACGATAAATTTCCACGCTCACGTATATTATGCCCATCAGGCGATCGTATCCTATCCTCATCTTTCATAATCTGTCTTGGAATTGATGTATTTTATAAAACTAGATTTGACCGTGTATTCTGGCATGAGATGAAAAGGCTAGATAATCATCTAGAAGGCTCCGCTGAAGAATGGGAAAGTTGAAGGGGACGCAAAGATCTTGCAATCTTTTCACACATAAATAGGAGCCGTAATTAAATTGTACGGAGGTCGAGATGCTAAACACTGTTCGTGCCATTATACGAGAGGGGCGAATCGAATTATTGGAGAAGGTTCAAGTCCCTGAAGGGACTGAATTGCTTGTCACCGTCTTGCCGCAGGAGGACGTCGATTTTTGGGTGAACGCAAGTCAAAGTTCGCTCGCTCAGATCTGGGACAATTCAGAGGATGATGTCTATGCCGAGCTTCTTAAAGCCTGAAGTTGTCCTTGTGCGATATCCCTTCTCTGATCTGACCGGGACCAAGGTCAGGCCCGCTGTAATCATTGGTACCCCTCACAACTCGCAAGACGTGTTCATAGTTCCTCTGACCAGTAAGACTACGTCACTTCTGCAGGGTGAATTTGCATTAGCCAATTGGAAAGAGGCAGGCTTAAATGTGCCCAGTGCAGTCAAGCGTGGAGTGTATACCGTGCATGAGAGTTTGGTAATGGAAAAGGTCGGGAAGCTTTCGATGCAGATGTTGTGAGTCTTGACGCATCGTTGCGGAATTGGCTGGATCTTCACTGACTGGAGTAGCGAGAACTACAAAAATAAATCCGTCGCCTTTTTTCTTCTTTTTAAACTATAAAACTAGACTTGACCCTAAGAAATCATTAGTACCCCTCACAACTCGCAAGACGTGTTCATAGTTCCTCTGACCAGTAAGACTACGTCACTTCTGCAGGGTGAATTTGCGTTAGCCAATTGGAAAGAGGCAGGCTTAAATGTGCCCAGTGCAGTCAAGCGTGGAGTGTATACCGTGCATGAAAGTTTGGTAGTGAAAAAGGTCGGGAAGCTTTCTGAAGCAGATGTTGTGAGTCTTGACGCATCGTTGCGGAATTGGCTGGATCTTCACTGACTGGGGTAGCGAGAACTACAAAGATAAATCCGTCGCCATTTTCCTTTTTTAAAGCGATAAAACTAGACTCGACCCCAATATAATTCATCATACTCTTGACATGGCATAAAAAGACTAAATAATCATCTAGAAGGCTCCGCTGAAGAATGGGAAAGTTGAAGAGGACGCACAAAGATCTTGCAATTTTCTCACACATAAATAGGAGCCGTAATTAAATTGTACGGAGGTCGAGATGCTAAACACTGTTCGTGCCATTATACGAGAGGGGCGAATCGAATTATTGGAGAAGGTTCAAGTCCCTGAAGGGACTGAATTGCTTGTCACCGTCTTGCCTCAGGAGGACGTCGATTTTTGGGTGAACGCAAGCCAAAGTTCGCTCGCTCAGATCTGGGACAATTCAGAGGATGATGTCTATGCCGAGCTTCTTAAAGCCTGAAGTTGTCCTTGTGCGATATCCCTTCTCTGATCTGACCGGGACCAAGGTCAGGCCCGCTGTAATCATTAGTACCCCTCACAACTCGCAAGACGTGTTCATAGTTCCTCTGACCAGTAAGACTACGTCACTTCTGCAGGGTGAATTTGCGTTAGACAATTGGACAGAGGCAGGCTTAAATGTGCTCAGTGCAGTCAAGCGTGGAGTGTATATCGGTTTGGTAGTGAAAAAGGTCGGGAAGCTTTCGATGCAGATGTTGTGAGTCTTGACGCATCGTTGCGGAATTGGCTGGATCTTCACTGACTGGGGTCGCGAGAACTACCAAAATAAATCCGTCGCCATTTTTCTTCTTTTAAAACGATAAAACTAGACTCGACCCCAATATCGACCCCAATATCATACCGCACTTCTGCAGGGTGAATTTGCATTAGCCAATTGGAAAGAGGCAGACTTAAATGTGCCCAGTGCAGTCAAGCGTAGAGTGTATACCGTGCATGAGAGTTTGGTAGTGAAAAAGGTCGGGAAGCTTTCTGATGCAGATGTTGTGAGTCTTGACGCATCGTTGCGGAATTGGTTGGATCTTCACTGACTGGGGTAGCGAGAACTACAAAAAATAAATCCGTCGCCTTTTTATTCTTTTTAAAACTATAAAGCTAGACTTGATATCCATATATAATTTTTCAATTTCCATATAACTCGTCTTCTATACCTAACGTTCCCAGTAAACAGCGAACACTCGCTGTCCTTTTGTAAAGAATGGTGCACAAGAGCGTGTCCGATTTCACTGGCTGGTCATGGTGTATTTCCTGTGAGCAAATAAAAGACATATGCCGCTGCCAGGGACGCAGAGACTGCCGCTAACCAAGACAATGTGGATGGCCATACGCGCTGAATTAATGTCGGCTCCTGGTCTCCAAGATAGATAGCAGCATTCGGTATAAATCTGCTATGTAGCCAATATAGAAAGGTAAGAAGAACTATGACGATGGCCACAAAAATGCCACGATGAAAGAGCGAGTCGATTGCCGGAATTACAACAAGCATCGCGAAGAAAATCACCTGATTAAGTGTCAGACCAAATTTCTTGTATGTGGTAACCAACCCTTTCTCAAAGGGCCTAAGACTTCTTGCAATGGCTTCCGCCTTTCCGATTACCCAGGATTCATTAATTCCTTGCACTCGTATTTCGTTTTGACCAAGCGAACTTAGCTCAACAATAACAATCTTGTTGATACCGTGAGCTTCTGCCTCTTGAATCGTTATCTTCAGGCGCCCTAGTTCTCTGGGAACATGCGCGTCTTTCTGGAAATCTTCGAAATATTTTGTAACCTCGTTTCCTCGATTGACGTACGTGACTATCGGTCGACCCATAACGAAATCCTTGCGGATTAGCTGCACCAACTCCCTAAGATCCTTTGAGTAGAGACGGATTGCACCAAGCGCAATATTTGACGAAAAGAATTGCTCCGGGATAGGCGCCGCACCTGCGGCCCGTTGGTCTGTAGGAGGTGTGTCGTGGGAGTACGCTTCAAACGTGCCCGCGGTGCCGACCCCTGAACTCCATTGACCTCGCAAGTACCCTTCGGGGGTTAGTATTGCATTTAGCTGGATTGTTCCCGCCCCGTCCCCTTCTGGTACTTGGATCGGCGTGCCGGTGAGGCGCAATGTCCCATCGAATAAACCGGTGACATTAAAAATAGTCAACCCGAATTGGGCATCCATAAGCCAAATTGTTCCGCTTATTCTAGAGCCAGAATTATCAAACTCCGCGAAAAAGTTGCCGGTATTTGTGCCGTAGATACGACCTGCCCATAGTCTTCCGAGTGTAGCCATCGCTTTCTTCTTAGAATTCACTAACCAAAAAGTATCCGAATAAGATACGGATTTTTGATTTCCTGTCCGTATAACATATCATCGCTTTTTCTAGATTTTATTTTGGGGTCATCCATTAGCCTTCCTCTCCTTCTGGAGCTCTTGCTCCAAGAAACTTTTTTATTTCTCCTCCTCCACGTATGATGGCTGAGGTTCAGACAGTTAAGACCGTTGTCTGATTGGTGTCTGCAATTGTGCCCGTCCATTAGCGTGGTTCCGAAGGCTGGGGCCTCGTTCATTGGTGGCGCCTAGCGACCCCGTTTAGAAGTATTCCTTATGCCCTTCCTGCCGTCGGGGCTGAACCGCTTGCCATTCACCCTTTCATCATCCTTCCAGGAGGTCTGCCATGCCAAAACAAGGCCGGTCGTCACGTTCAAAGCACTCTCAGGAGCACGCCCTCTCGCCGTTTAATCCTCAATTTTGGATATCAAATCTAGTTTTGTCATATGAGTGTTCGCTAAATTTCATACTTACTCTACGTATTTCGCTATTAAAATATACTTTTAAATTTGGGTAGACGGGAGAATCTTCGCAAATTCGGATTAAATGTCAAGTCACGCTACTTTTGGCCCGTCTCGACGTTTCTATCGGCTTGAAAAAGATCTGGTGAATTGGTTGTCATCGGAAAGAGAATCCGGGTATTGATCCGTTCGCGAGGTCTTTCCTACTTGCCGGTGCAGGTCAAACGGCTTTTTAATTCAATTTCCATCACGAGTGAGTTAGTTGGTATGATAGGGAATGATGATGAAGCTTGAAGCCAAGAAGTCCATCGTTCCTCTTGTGACATGGTTTGTCGTTATCAATTTTTGGATCGTTTTGTTGCTATTTCCTAATGCGGCTTTTTCGGAAAGTTATGTCGCTGGTCACATTGGAGTAAATTTTGCCGATCGTCTAGATGATGTTAATGGAACAGGAAACTTGATTGGACTGCAGGCTCAGGACTTTGATTTGAAAAATTCTCTCACCTATGGTGCCAAGGCAGGACATTTCTTCAATGATAGCTACTATGGATTGGAAGGAGAGGTCTTCCATACCAGCCCCCATATCAAAAATCTCGGCAATATACCCGGTATCCATTTTCGAGTGACCTCAGCCATGATCAATGGAATCTTGCGGTACCCCGGCCTCACCTTCCAACCGTATATTGGGTTTGGTGGGGGATTGGTCCTTGCCCACATTGATGATTCGGCAACCACGCGAAGCGAATCGGACGTGGCAGGAGGGTGGAATGCGCTCGCTGGGTTACGCATATTTCTGACCCCGACCGTTGCCCTATTTACAGAATATAAGTATACCGCAGCGACTGTGCAATTCGATGATACATTTGCCGACAATCAGGGATTTGAAGCCGATTATCGAGCCCAGCATGTTCTCATGGGATTATCCTATCATTTTTGAGGGAGGGGAACATGAGAGGTTCGTGGGTATGGTGCATGGTTTTATTGGCAGCTTTGATGGGGGCTGCAGGTTGTGCAGAGTCAGTACATCAAATTCAGCGCGATCCGATCCGAGCGGGAGTTCCCGCTCAGTTGGAAGAAGCAATTGATCAATCGATAACATTTGAAAAATTAAAAGCGGCTCCCGCCAATTTTATGGGAAAGGTGATGCGAATTGGCGGAATCGTTCTCCGTGCCAAGCGCACAAAAAATGGGACAGAAATAGAGATCTTACAGCTTCCCCTGGCCGCCCTTTCGGCTTTTGAGGAAGATCGTACAACCTCTGAGGGGCGGTTTCTGGCCGTACAGAAATCCTTTCTTGATCCGGAAACGGTTGAGCGGGATTCACGGGTTATTGTGATCGGAGAAGTGATGGGTGACGTCACCAAGCCGCTTGACGAAATCGACTACACCTACCCTCTTCTCGAAATAAAACATCTTGTGCTGTTGGATGAGAGAATGGCTTCCAATTTTCAGTATGGATCTTACTATGGTCCTGGTTATTATTATGCCCCTTATTGGGGAGGGCCGTATTATTGGAGATCACCGTATAGGTACGGTGGCTATTATCCCTATTACCCACGTGGACGATTTTTCCGAAGAGTACCCCGTCGGTCTCCGGCACCATCTCAGCCGGCTCCTCAAAACATCCCTCCGCAATTTAAGAAAAATAAGTAAGGCATCGGCTGTTGGATCCAGACAGGGGTTGATTCCATGGGCTCTCGGTTTTGCGATGAGGCTGCGTTGGTGATCGACGTCTCAGGGGGACACAGACGGCTCAGCCATGCCCACGCTGGCGAGGCTTGGCGTACTTTCCCGTCACGGCCGAAACGCCTTTTATCATGTTTATTCACATGATTCATTGCCAAGTTCATTTGAAAAGAATCGACTGACAATAAGTAGGCGACAGATTAGATTTGCCGGATCACACGACAGGGATTTCCCGCTGCGACGACGTCGGCTTGCACATCTCGGGTGACCACGCTTCCTGCACCAATGACTGCACGATCACCAATGACGACTCCAGGGCAAATGATCGCCCCGCCTCCAACCCACACATCGTTCCCAATGGTCACGGGCTTGGCGAATTCCAGGTCAGAACGCCTTTCTTGAATACTCAAAGGATGGAGGGCAGTGTAGATGTGCACGCCAGGGCCGATTAGGACATGGTTTCCGATTGTGATTGGCATGACATCGAGGAGAACGCAGTTAAAGTTGAAGTAGGCATGTGCGCCGAGGCAAATGTTGTACCCGTAGTCACAGAAGAATGGAGGAGTGACAATCGCGTCGGTTTCAGCGTGAAAGAGGGCCGAAAGCAATGCTCGGTGTTCGGACTCCGGTGCGGTTGCCGGTAAAGTATTGAGTTGTTGGCAGAGGAGTCGTGCCTGTTGCCGTTCTCTCACGAGTTCCGGATCGGTACCGTTATAGTACTCTCCCTTGAGCATTTTCTGCTTTTCAGTGGACATTGAATGCCTTGGTCTTTGCGAAATCAATCACCATAATCAATGTATTGGTCAATGGACGAATTATAGCAAGGTGGAGGTTGGAGAACATTGTAAGGGGCTTGTCTAAAGAATAATGATGATTGCTAGCATGCTTAGGATGATTGCGATGTGAAAAATCAAGCATGTGGATATGCAGAAGGGCCTTATTTTAGACCCCTGGCACGAACCCCACCACCAATTGGCGTTCCCGTGGGCCGTCTAGTTCAACGAGCAAGACGGATTGCCAGGTCCCCAAACACAACGCCCGGTTCATGACGGGTAAGGTCAACGATGCACCGATCAACGAGCCTGCCATATGTGACCAGGCATGGGAAGGATCGTGGGCATGTCGAAATCTGATTGTGGGAATAATTTCTTCGGCCACGTCGAGAAAATCTTCTTCCGTCCCTTCTCCTATTTCTCCTGTCGTGAGAGCGGCGGTGGTGTGAGCGAGAAAGACGTGACACAAACCACTTTGAACATCCTTCTCTTCAATCATGCGATTCAGTTTTGAAGTGATGTCTACAATATCTTTTAATTTTTTTGTTTTGACTTGAAACGTATCCATGATTTCCCCTTTGGTTATATCCTCCCGCAAACATCTCGATGACTCTCAGGTCAACGAGTAGACATTCGTCGCAAAATCAAATTAGTTTTCTTTTCCACATAAGATGTCGTTTCTGTTGGTTGATGGCGCAGCGGGCTGGGAATGACTGCGGCTAAGCGAGCACCTTCTTCTCTTGAGAGGCGGGAAGCTGGCTTGTGAAAGTACCGTTGTGCGGCGGCTTCAATACCAAATACACCGGGTCCCCATTCAATAATATTCAGGTAGAGTTCAAGAATCCGCTTTTTACTCAACGTTGATTCTAGCATCCAGGTGATGATGAGTTCTTTTATTTTTCGAATCGGATCCCGGGACGTTGAAAGATATAAATTCTTGGCCAATTGCTGAGTAATCGTCGAGCCGCCGCGAACGATTCGCCCTTGTTCCCAATTGGTTTCCAGAGATGCCTGAATTTCATGCCAATCGACTCCGGCATGCGAATAAAACGTTCCATCTTCCGATACCAGAATGGCCTTGCGTACGTGACGCGGGATGTTTGGGAGCGACGTCCATCGGTGATCGATTGTGAGCGTGGCGCCTTTCTCGCGGGCTTCATCGATTCGCTGCCGCATGAGTGCGGTTTCGGTGGGGTTCTCTGTGGGCAATTGCACAAGTGAGAGGAAGGGGAACGTCAGTATTTCAAATATGACAAAGAGTCCAATAACACCCAATAGCACTTTGAAAGGAAAGGTACGAAGCCACCGAAATCGATGGGCACGTGGCTTTCGGCGAGTACCGGTTTTCCAGAGAGAAACATTTGGACGGACTTTCGTGGTTCTTCGATTCGATCGCTTCATGCTATAGCCGTTCCAGTTATGCCGAATCTACAGGTCACCCATTGAATGTTGATTGCCCTTTCGTTCTTGAATCGTCAATCATGGTCAGTTATAGCCGATTCCATGAACTTCCGTACTCTTGACACGTTGGATATCGCGTTGAAAGTCCTCATGGCTTAGCTGGAGCGTATGTGGATTCGCTATAATCCTGGCGGGCATAACTTTCCTCATGTTCACGTTGTACCGCGCGGAGTTCGTTCTATTTTTCCGGTTGGAAGTTATTTGGTTTCGCTATAGTGTTCTGGACTTGATCTCACTCTCGCGACGGATGCGAGATGATGATGATGCCCTGATGAATCGGTGAACACAAGGGGTCTGGAGGTGCAGAATGGGAGAAAACAAAATACGGGATATTATTTGAGGCATGTCCCGGTCGTTATGAAGTTTGCCGTCAATGTGAACCATTTCGCCGAACGTCTAGGCTTAAGTAATGCCTAAGGCGTTCGGCGGTGTGTGATTCGGGCCAGAATGAATGTCAGCTTGCTGTCACAACATCCGGATGCAGCGTTTTGACCGCATGTGCATCTGTATCCGTGTTATTTCATAACTCGTCCACATTGTCCATTGTTACAAAATGCGGTGAATCCGGAATGACAGGTGATGCAGGTTTTGGTTGCCAGTGGTCCTTTGGCAGAGGTGATGTCTTTTCCTTCTTCCGTGTAGGCCCCATAGACAGGTGTGCCAGCTTTGTGTCCGGTCACAAAGAGAACTTTCAAGTCCTTGAGATGTAGAATGAAGTTCTCACCTTCAGCATACTTCCCTTTTCGCCCCGTATAGGCCTCCACACTCTCAGGCTTCACGAGCACTTGAGCTTTTCCCGGCCCTTCGGGTCGGATGGCACAATAGGTTGCGACGGTTTCTTGATAGATCGGCGGAAGTGCGCTCACGTCGGCATCACAGCCCGGCAGTCCGCCGACTTGACTAATGACCGTCGTCATCGGTTTCCACTTCTTCCAATCTGTCGGGAATTGAGCATCTGAAGCGAATATCTGTTGAGGAACAAATGCCATTCCCATCACGATGACCAAGGCCGTTACTGTCTTTGTTAATCGCATATATCCTCCTGTATGGCGATGTGTATGTGTCTCTCCATAATTGTTTGGGTTGTCTGTATCATGCAATGTGCCAGAGACCTGCCACTGCTTTTTCGTTGCTCACTTGCTTGCAATTGGGTGCTTATACGTGAAATTGGCGAAGTCCGTCTTTGAGTTGATCGGCGTGTTCATTGAGTTCTTCGGAAGAGTTAGAAATCATATGCATGCCTTGATCGACCTCAGTCGTTGATTCCACCACACTGTGGGCATGTGCGCGAATTCGTTCGATCATCTCCGACTGCTGTTTCGTTGCATCGGCGATTTGAGTCGTCATTTCGACAATGGAACATGTTAATGTGTTGATCTCCTCAAGGGCGTTTCCTGCACGTTCGGCTCTCGCCGCATTGCTATCCACGCTCTTTTTGGTACTTCGAATTAACGAAATCGATTGTGCGATATCGGTCTGAATCGTTGATATCACTCGTGACACTTCTCGAGTTGATGAGCTGGTTTTTTCTGAGAGCTTTCTCACTTCTTCGGCCACAACGGCAAAGCCACGACCGGCTTCTCCTGCACGCGCCGCTTCAATCGAGGCGTTGAGCGCTAACAGATTCGTTTGTTCTGCAATGTCTTCAATGACCGTATTCACGTCTCCGATTTGATGGGAGCTTTCTCCAAGTCGATCCATCGATTGACTGATTTTGCTCACTTCATCGGTGATGAGATTAATTTCGGAAATGGTTTCATTGACCACGTCATGTCCGTCTTGCACCTTCTGTAAGACGTATTGGGCATGGGTGGCAGCTCCCTCACTGTGCGAGACGATGTGTTGGACGGCCAACGCATTCGCTTCTACAGAGTGCGCGGCTTCTTTCATATTGGTGTGCTGTACTTGAACCAACGTCAGGAGTTCCGCAGATTTGTTATCCATGATCTGTGCAGAACGGCTGGATACTTCAGCATGCTGTCGTGCGGCCCCGATGGTTTCCTGGAGTTTTGCGACAAAGCCATTAAACTGACGTGCCAAGTCCCCAATTTCATTGCGGGATTCGCATGTTATGGTCGTTTGTAAATTCAGGCTCTGGGCGACGCCTATCATGCCATTGGAAACTTGAAGCAGCGTTTTTGCGAATTTTTTACTCACGAAGAATGCAATGACTCCTGCGCCCAATAGAACCGCTAATGAAATTGGTAAGGTTTCACCAAAGACCCGCCATCCTAAGCCTTTTAAGGATTGCGCGGAAAAACAGGCGACTACCATGCCGCCATTTTTCACTGGCAATGCTTGCCGAATGAAGAGAAACGATACATCTTCATTCAGGTATGTATCATTATCCCATTGATCAGGCGTAATGGCGCCCAGGGTTGAGGTAATCAATTCTGTCGACACACCCTTCGTCGCGTAACGGTGGGCAATGGGTTTCGGGGGAATGGCTTCTGCAAACAGCGTTTTCTCGGATCCTGCGCTGACGCCAGAAATATCGAGAAAGAGAAGATCTTTATGAGCGGCATAGAGATCTTGCGCAGCCTGATTGCGCAACGTCATCACATTACCGCCGTCAATACTTTTTCCCGAAAGTGTGAGAATTGGCTGGAGAGAGACGATGGCTTTTTCAGTTAAATGGCGCTTTTCGGATGATACGTCACTGAAATATTGCACCATTCCCATGCAGACAATCGGAAATACCGCGCATCCGATCGTGAGTAGTCCAATCTCAAGTTTAATACTGCGCAAGTGATGCCTACCCTTGGCTCAGAACCTGGAGTTTTTATTCGAGATCATAGTGAATCTCAGGTCATTTCTTGACACTTCATGGCCTGTGATTGAGTGGGGGAGCTCAAGCACGTGTTCTGTTTCAACTCATCATTTTTTTCTTCGGTACTGAAATTGTGAAACTTTAATGTTTTGAAGGATTTATCGACGGAAAGTTGAATGTGGCACAGTTTGCCTGTTGCTGAGGATTTCTGACTGTGAAGGTGAGGAGGGCTATGAACCTTGAGACTTCAGAATTATTCGTCGCGTACCATGTGGATAAACAGCACATCGCGGAGTTTGGGCTCAAACCAGGTGCTTTTGGGAGGCATAACCCGATTGCCATCGGATACGGCCATCAGTTCTGCCACGGTGGTGGGGTATAACCAAAAAGCGACAGCTCACAGTCCACTATCGACTCTCGCGCTCAGGTCTTGATGCCCAGTACTCCTCAGCCGAAATCAATGCAAGGGCCAGATGGTGTTCGTGTTGAATGTTGAGCAGTGCTGTTTGGAATAGAGTTAGGGTTACAGGAAGGTGCGACGTGTTCGCGTAGTTGTCATCGTAGATCTATCATATCGCGAAAAGTAATAGGACATTCACTGGCGAGATTATATGGGCTTTTCGTTCATGAGTTCAGCCTCACATTCCCATCCGTCTCCAGACAATCCATCGACGGTATCAACAATATGACTGGCCTTTACCGTTCCATCGGTCTTGATAATGGCCTGTCCTTTTTGGGTCGTCAGATCCATTTCTTGAACGCCTTCCAACGATTGGAGTGCGGTACCAACTGCGCCAAGGTACAATTCGCAATTGTTTCCGCTGAGTTTCAATGTGACGTTGGTGGGGTTGTTTGTAGACTCTACGTTTCCATCACCACACCCGACCGTTCCGACCATACAGAATACTATAGCGAGCAATGGAGAGAGTCGGGCGCAAGCCTTCTGAGTCTTCTGAAACAGTTTCCCTTTACTTCTTTTTTGTTGAGTCATGAGATTCGTCAGGGTCTTGTTCATGGTCTTATCATACCCTATACATGACGGTGAGTGAAATTATGAAAAACACGAGATATTGCCTCATAAAAACATCATGTATTATAGCCGTTTCAGTTCTACCGAATCCGTTACACGTCAAGCAACTGAATACTGATTGTATATGTGGATTCGCTATATTCCGCAAGATTTCACAAATTTTCATGATTATCGCGTATCTCAATATGTTTCATTGAGGGTGCCAAGGTACGACGGTTCACCAGGCCAAGAGCATGAACAATCATTCCCTACTTGAAACATTAGGAAGTTATGTGAAACGGCGATAACCAACAAATTCTCTTGCGTGTACTTTCTGTGTTTTCCCCCATGTTGAATTGATCGTATTTTGTCGTGTAGAACACGTATAGTTGTTCAGGCTTTGTTTGGACATTGCCCGATAATGTGCCAAGCATGAATCCAAGGTTAGTTAGGAGAGGGAAGGGTCAGAGCGATGATGTTTTATATCCGAATGTTATGGGTGATGATGATTGGGAGTAGCCTCTTACTCGCCGTACCAGGCAACACCACGATAGCAAGGGTCTTGGGCCATGCGGTAGGACACCTATTTTCTGCGTTTCTGATGGCGTCAATTCCTCTCGTGGGCTATTACCTTCTTTATAAGGAAATTGGTGAGAAGGAAGTGACTCTGATTTTTCTGGCCGCTTGGTTGTATCTGGTGATCTCACAAGCCTTGGGCTTTTAACTGCTCAGAAGGAATTTTCCAGAACTGACATGTAATGGATCGTTGCTTTCAATATTCATATGATGGGTTATCAGCTTACGGCATCCCTTTACTACTAGAAAGAACGATCTAAATGTGGTATCTATATGCTATATGTAACTACTATTAGTAGTATATGATGAAAATCTTCCTCTGGCCTTATCGAACTCTAATTTCCATCATCAGATTTCCCTTCCTTCAATCAACAAGTGAGGCGACCCATGAGTGTCTATAGAGTCCTGTATCTGAGATCCTTCCTTTTGCTTCTCATGCTGATGTGGATGGGTGGTTGTGCCGGTACGCTTGAACATGTGGATTTAGACCCCAAAACGGTTGGGTATCAAGCCCCGGTCCCGAAGGCCGGTACACGTGTTGTGGTATGGGGAAATCATTCGCTAGCAGTGGACAATGCCTCCATGTGGCTCCATCAACGGGGGCTGATTGTGCTAGATCGTACGAAGCTACAGCAAGGATTAAATGACAAAAGGGGTCGACTCACCGGCAGCTCAAAAGATTGGGCGAATATACTTGAAGCCGGGAAAAATATCGGAGCCGATCTCGTGGCATTTGTTGAAGTCTCGAATATTAAAGAGGGGCAGAAATTTACGTTGTCGCAGGTCCGGTCTGCTCCGACTTTTTCACTGACGGTGGAAGTCCGAGGTGTGAATCCCGAAACCGGCGATATTGTCACGAAATCGAAAGCGTGGCAGACTGGCCCGACAGAAAATTCAGATTTTGTCATTGAAGATTTAACGGCTCGTGCCCTCGTTGGCGCGTGGAAGTCTGGTACACCCGAATATAAAGTCTTGGCATTTGATGGAGAAGAAATTCAGGAAGACGTTGTATTAAGTCAAGAGCCTCCTCCTCAAGCGATTATCTCTCAACGCGTACCTACTCGCCAGGATGAAAAATTTACGGAAAAAGAAGAGCCTGTCTCATTCTTGAATCAGGATGCTGTCAATCAAACAGAGGTGAATCCCGAATCATCGCGTGGTCAGTATCCCGGTTCGACTATTCAGACAGGAGACGCGAGCCGTCATCAAGAGTTAGAGGGGACTGAGGCAGACAATCTTGTGGCCTCCTCTCGTCAAAATGCGGTGATTGAACTTTCGAAAAAACGTCCACCCCAACATTCTAAGAAGAGTCAAACTGTTGAGTCGACGTCTTCCGAACGCTCAGATCTTCATCGTGATGTTGATTCGACCTATTTGAGGGAAATGGAATCAGCTTCTTCTACGGAGCAATCTTCTCAGTCTGGATCGGATGATAGCGTGGGAGCGCAAATCGCGAGTGGTGCGTTGTCGATTCTCTATACTCCAGTCAAGCTTGTCTACGCAGGGCTTGGAGGAATTTTCGGCGGCTTGGCGTATGTGCTCACTGGCGGAGATGAAGCAACGGCTCATACTATCTGGACTGCCAGTGTCGATGGCGACTACTTTCTCACTCCTTCGCATTTGAGCGGAGATAGCTCCGTAGAATTTATGGGCAGCACACAAGCGAAGCCCGTGGTGAACATTCCAGAGTCAGAGAGTCCTTATGTCGCGCATTCCTCAGATGTGAAAAAATAAGGAGTGATAGAGGCTAGAGAAGGTCGTTCATGCAACCGCATGAACAGATGTCGTGTTTCCTCTGGTCTGCTTGGATGTGTCAATTATTTCAATGTCGTTCTTCTGGCAAAGAACGATTGATACGGTTTAGTCCCAGCTCCCTCAGAGTCCATGAGGATTCCCATCCAGCGTGTCGTTTCGCTTCCTTCCAACGCAATTTTAACAATCATCGTCATGGGGACAGAGAGAAGCATGCCGACGGGTCCCCACACCCAACCCCAGAACACCAGGGAGAGGAACACGACTAATGTCGAGAGGCCTAACTTCCGTCCCATGAGTTTTGGTTCGATGACATTGCCAAAAATAATATTGATGACGACATACCCGAGTGTGACGAGTAGGGCGCGAGCAAGGCCGAATTGAATATACCCCAAAAGCACGGCTGGGACAGCTGAGAGGATGGACCCGAGGTTGGGGATGTAATTGAGCAGAAAGGCCAAAAGACCCCAAACGACAGGAAAGTCGATTCCCAGGATCGCGACCCAAATGGTCACGGTGACTCCGGTTCCGAAACTCATAATGGTTTTCATGCCGAGGTAACTATTAATAGCGGTCGTTAATTTGCTGAATTGAAGGAATGCTCCCGTGGGATCGCCGAATGCGGCTTGGACTTTATATCGAAAACTCGATGCCTCGAGTAGAATAAAAATGACGGTCAAGAGAATGAGAAAGGTATTCGTCAAAATCGTGCCGAGCCCTGAGAGCATTTTGGCGACCAATCGCATTGAGGCTCCAGGATCAATGTACCGAATGATCGTCTCTTCGGATAATTGGATACCCATCGATTGTAACCACGTGATGACGGGGCCAATTTCCTCCATAAGACGGGTTTGGTATCGGGGTAACGCTTTTGAAAAGTCTTGTAGGGAGGTTCCGATCAGGGCGCCAAATGCTAAACTCAGTCCGATTGCACCCAGGACGACCAGAAAGACGGCAATCGGGCCGGGCACGTGTTTGCGTTGTAACCAGAACACGGGCGATGCACTGATAATGGCAAGCAATGCCGACACAAGCAGTGGGACCAGGATGGCCTCGGCGGCTCGCATTCCAGCAATGACAATCACAAATCCTGCGGCTGTCAGTAATATTGACCAGGCTTGAGGTTGAGTTGACTGTTCATTCATGCGTCGATTACCCAGATTGTACGCTTATATCATGACGACTTTGATCTTTTTCATGTCGTCAGGTTTCTTCAACATTTATGATGTGGGCATAGGGTTGCCAGGAACATGATTGACCGTCGTCGAATGGAACTCTCAGCTATAGCGAAACCAAATAACTTTCAACCGAATGTACATCATGTACACAGCGCAAAAACACACGTCGTACAGACGGAAGTCAATTGGAACGGCTATAGCAAGCGCTTTCAGCTGTTGTTCATGTTTCTGACAGGATTTCTACTTATAAGTTGTAGTTCGGACCCTGCTCCCAAGCTGTCGTCTCATGAGCTGCCAGTCATGCCTCATGTATCTTCAGACAGGTCCTGGATTATTGCTCCGCCACTCAAAGGTGATGAATACGGGGATTGGTATTTTCTTCGAGCGCGTGTTACCGCTCATCATATCCTCTTTTACCAACTATGTCTTCGTGATCGAAGGTCTGGAGATGATGGATGGGCATTTTATGAGAAAACGTTTGACGAAAAGCAACGTGAGTATCCGACTGTCGTGTTGAACCGGAAAGTAGATCAAAAAGCGGTGATGAAAGAATTGATTGGAATCATGTTGACAAGGGAAGATCTAGAGCAAGCAAAGCAGGAAGAGCTTATTCTTCATGTGAAAGGGGAATTCGATACCATGCGCGTTCGGATTCAGACGGCCTATGCCCGGGGATTTCTCGAATTAGTCGACGAGTATATTGGCGAGTCTTCCTCGTTGAGCCCTGCCCGGTGATTGATTGTGCTGATGTCTTGGTCAGCGTCTAATTTCCTTCAGACGTTGTTGGAGGTAGCCATTTCTGACTGCCCCATACAAATCAAGCGTCCCCTCTTCTACCCCCTGAAATTTCTCTAAATTCAGAGATCGAAGATTTATGGTTTCTCCAACTTTCATTCCAGCTTGAATGAAGGTGATTGTATCATCGTGTTGGACGAGCCGTGGCGCATCGGCAACCTCAATGATCGGGAGGACCAACCAATTAACAGGATCGAGAAACGTATCGCCAACGAAGCCTACGGCATCGCGAGTTGTGAAGGATCCCAGGAATGGTAACACAAGATAAGGACCGGGCGGAGTACCATATGCGCCTAATGTTTGTCCCATGTCCTCCAGAGGCGTTTTCATATCAAACATGATTCCTGCTGGGTCGAATAGTCCTCCAACTCCTAACGTCGAATTGACTAAAAACCTTCCCAATTCTATGCCGGCGCCTTGGAATTTGCCTTGGAAGATATTATTGAAAAACCGTGGTGCTGATCGGAGATTTTGAAATACATTGGAAATACTGCGTTGGACCTCCGTGGGCATAATGAAGTTATACCCTTTGGCTACTGGCTTTAATATATATTTGTCGAATTGATAATTAAATTCAAAGGCTAAAACATTATACGATTCCCAGGGATCGTACTCCTCAATCTTTTCGGAATCCGGTTCTTCAAACGGGTCGTATCCGAATTCATCAAACACCTCTTCTGTGTCAGATGTCAGTGGTTCAACTGTTGAAGGCGATGACTCAGACGACAGAGGTGCCAGGGCATTAGAGTCCGAAGCCATTCGTTGTTTCGTTTCTCCCGCACATCCGCCGGTACCAAGAGTCACCAGGCCTATCAGTACGACAAATAGCATTCTGTTGACTAGTGATGCGGACAGACGTTCCAAGAAATGTACCTTCATGAGATTGTTCGCCTTCTGCATGATGAATAATGGACGCTCAATGTCTGGAGTCTTCTTATCGGACAATGTGTTACAGAATTGAAGGGGGACTGTATCAAAAAAACCTTATGAATCCAATCATTTCTAGCTATGCTTTTCCTCTTTTTCACGAAAATGATATTCCTGGATTATGATTTGGAATATGTCGCGTGTCTTGTGAGTCGGGTGTCGATAAAGCCTTTCGAGAAAAGGTCTAACGCCAAGGCAATAGGCATAGGAACCGATGGACGCTGAACCGTCCGTCAGGAAATCTTCCTTCCGATCCATTTCGGCCTTACAACTTACGAGCACTATCATCGCATTGTGTTGAATTACGATAGGCTGCTGATCAATGAATCAACCATCGTTAATTTCTCTGACAAGCCTTGAATTTTTGCTGGAAAAAGACATGAATCAATCGTGTGTAGCTGTCACTAATGTAAGAGAAGTATGTGGAATAAGCTATGAATCCAGACTGGCACTTCGTTTGCTGATCTTTGCACTATCACTCGAGGTAAGGTCGGCGATGCGAATATGACCCTAATCCCCGGGGTCTTTTGTGGATGTGCGAGAAAGGATGTGACTCATGGCACGAAACTCAACATTGCAACAGTGTTCTGACGCGGGAGAACAAGGCCGAGGCCAACTCGATCTCACGCCTGGTGCGTCAAGTCATTGGGATGGACATATTCCATTATATTTAAAAGAAATTGGAAAAGTGGCGTTACTTTCTCGTGAAGAGGAGGCGAAGCTTGGGCAAAAAATTAAGGATAGCCGACGGGCCGTCTCCATACGAATTTTTTCTCTTCCCATGGCCATGGCCTATTTTCAGGTTCTGCTTGCACAAGTTCGTGAGGGTGAATGTACGATTGGAGATATTGTCCAATTTCCTGAAGTGACTGTTGGGGAGGATGGTGAAGCCGAGGCACTTTCACAAGACGAACGGACCACGTTGTATGCTGAAAGTATGCACTGCCTGGAAGATATTGTGCTGCTCTCGCAATCGTTTTTTGCATATCTTGCGACAAAGAGAAAAACCGCAGCTCTCGGACGGGGTGACATCCTTAACGTCGAACAATCGCAACTCAAAGAACTTGAAGGACAGATTGTTGAAAAAATCCTGTCAATATCATGGTCGCCTGTCATTCAAAAACAGACTGAAGATCGAGTGCGAGCCATAGCGAGTGAATTGTCGACATCTTTATCCCTCGTGTCGCACTCCAATCCTCAAAGTGTCCAATCTCGCAAAAGCCGTCATTCCGTGAACGATGAGATGACCCAGACAGTCGAGGCAAGTAAAGAATCATTGAGAATTCAGTATCTCGAAGATGAAGTGTTGTATATGTCGAGTGATGAATTCTTGAAAGCTGTCAGCTCCCTTGATAAAGATAAAGTTAAGCTGGAACATGCGAAAGAGGCCTTATACGAAGCCAACCTTCGTCTGGTCGTGAGTGTCGCGAAGCGATATATGAACCGAGGTCTGGATTTACTCGACCTTATTCAAGAAGGCAATATTGGATTAATGCGGGGCGTTGAACGTTTTGATCATGAACGGGGATATAAATTTAGTACCTATGCAACCTGGTGGATACGTCAAGCCATCACGCGAGCCTTAGCTGATCAATCGCGAACGGTCCGAATTCCCGTTCATGTCTGTGATGCCCTCAATAAAGTAAGGCGTATTAGCGACAATTTGACGGGTCAATTAGGCCGGCAACCAACTATGGACGAAATTGGGGCCTATGTTGATCTTCCTCCCGACAAAGTCTTTGCTTTACTTGAGGCTGGCAAAGGGTCATTTTCGCTTGAAACCCCGGTCGGAGAAGATGAGGGCGGTCAGCTTGATGAAATTCTCGAGGATCCTGCTGCCGTATCACCGTTATTCTCAGCAGAACGATGTGATCTCCAACGACAGGTTTCATCCGTGCTGGATACATTGACCCCACGAGAGGCGTATATCATTCGAAAGCGCTTTGGCATTGGCGAACAAGATGATTCGACATTGGAGGAAATTGGTCAAACCTTTTCGGTCACACGGGAACGGATTCGACAAATCGAAGAACGGGCCCTCAATAAATTACGAGAGCCCGTTCGGAATACGCTTCTACGAAATTTCGTGGAAGGTGTGATCCCGTAATACGTATGCTGGGAGCATCGGACCTCATATATTGTTTGAGAGGTAAGGGGGCGATGCTCGTGACGTGGGGGCTTTTGAGGGAGATTTGACGCGATCAAACTGAGTCAATGTGGAGTTGACGATCATCTCCGTCTTCAGGGGGCTGTGATGGTGAATCAGGAAGCCCTTGTACGTTCGTGAGGTCGGCTGTTTCGAGGTTTGTTGCCTGCACGGTTGCACCGCGAAGATTGGCTCGGTTCAAATTCGCGGTGCCCAAGTCTGTATGCTTTAATTCTGTCCAGGAAAGATCCGCAGCCGTGAGGTCTGCGCCATACAGATGCGCATGACTTAAATTGGCGCCACGAAGATTCGCAAATTGAAGGTTGCATCCACGAAGGTCGGCATCTTGCAAGTCTGCCCAGATCAAGTCAGCTTGCTGTAGGTCTGCCCACCCTAACAATGCGCGCCGGAAATGTGCTCCCCGTAAGTTTGCATGCTTAAAGTTCGCTCCCCGTAAATTCGCTCCTTCAAAATTCGCTCCACGCAAATCTGCGCCCTGAAAATTTTCCCCTTGTAAGTCTGCATGATTAAAGTCGGCTCCAGGTAAACTGGCGCGTGCGAAATCGGTACGTAGGGCGTCACGTATGGGTTCACTCAGGACATCTTGGGGAAGAGCGTCTGAGGCGGATTGAGTTTCTTTCCACTGATCATGCGCTTGGAGTAGTTGCTGACGCTCGTGACGGTAGTGTGCGCGGATCGGCGCGGGACGAGATCGTGAGGAGTCACTCTTGTTATGGCTTGAGCGTCTATTCATCATCTAAGTGATTGAAAGTGTCGCGATGGTGATATACCGATAAAAACCTGAGATCTCAAGAATTGATCCTTGGAAGTTGTTCTCACGGGTAGGAGTATTCTCATGGTATACCAAGTAATAGCCCTTAGGTCTAGTCTTAATATTGTCCTTTGAGTGCGGGAAGCAGAGATTTCTATTTTTGGTCTGTTGAAAAAAGCCGCCAGCGGCGTTCTCGCCATTTTGCCGTGCTCACGTATAACCAGTACGCTCCGCGCGTCAAAATGGCTGCGGCCTTGCTGGACGGACTTTTTTGAACCGACCCGAGGCTTCTGACATCCAACACGTGCTCGAGGAATATTGCAGCTCGATATCAGCATTATTCAACACTCCCATTTTTCGCTCTGCATAGAGAAAGCAACGTACCGTGTGTGATGGTTTTTTCTCGTTATGTGGTTTCGTTGCTTCGGGGAAGAGAACGTTTAGACTTTGGATTTGAGATGGACTTGGATGTGTTCAGCCTTTTTATTGGTATGGACGAAAATGGCCATTCGACGTGGGCTTAAGTGCTCTAATATTTTGGGAGGAAGGTCCTTCGGTCGAATCGTTTTTGTGATAAACAGAGAGGGTTCTTCCGCAAGATCGACAACCACGGCTTCATGTTTTGGGGTGTCGGCGACATAGAGCAACAGCAAGGGTTTCGTCGGTGCATTCATGTTGATACTGGTGACGATTCCATACGATCCGTCATTCAGTTCGACAATGGTTCCCGGCGGGAAGAGGCTAATACTTTGAATCATGGCGAGAATGATTTCAATTGGAAACTTTCGTGTACTTGGCTCTTGGTTGGTTTTGAAAAGGCGCGACAGGGCTTCATGTGGGGTCATGCTTAAGAGAGGATTGGCCGCATTGCACAGGTCATCGAATTCATCGATGACCATAATGATTTTGGCAAGATATGAAATGTCGTTGTCTTTCAGGCCTAATGGGTACCCCGTTCCATCTAATCGCTCATGATGTTGAAACACGGCCTCGATGCTCGCTTCAGGAAAGTTTGGAAAGGTTTGAAGAAGTTCCCCGCCTTGGGCTGGATGTAACGGCAGAGTTTGTGGGTCGACTTGTGTCATAATGCCGGAGCCTTCGAATTTGACTTTGACAGGGAGAAAGCGTTGTCCAATATCATGAAAGAGTGCAGCTAGAGCTAAGTCATTCAGTTGGTCTTTAGACAAACCTAAGGTGCGGCCTGTAATCATTGACAATATGCATACATTGAGGGCGTGGTAGGAAATACCTTTTGACATCCCATGAGAGCTGACCACATCCATTAAGGTCATCGATGAATTGAGGTCCGCTAAGACCGCTCCGAGATTTGAGACCATGGTCTCGGCTTGTTTCAGTCCCTTGGCTTTCCCCTCACTCACGCCCTTGAAAATATCTTTGCTTTCTCCCAGAATCCGCCAGTAGGCATTTTCGACTTTTTTAAATTGTTGCCGGTGTTCATGGAATCGGCGCCGGCGTTTTTCTTTTTCTTTCGTGATGGCCTTTTCGTCAACGGGCAATTCGATTTCTACGTCGTCAAGGGGAAGAAGTTCATCGACTTCTTCTTGGTCGGAGTTTGTCGGGAGGGTGAGATCCTCTTCTATCGTTTCGTCATCGGGGGGGGCTGAGAGGTCGGGGTCATAGTAGAGCTTTAGGTTCTTAATGCCTCGAATGGTGACAAGTTCTTTGTGTGAATGAATCTTAAAGGTATTCTTCGTGAACGGATGTCGCCACCACGAGCACTCTAATTTGACATACAGGCCGATGCGAAGATCATCGAAATTGGTAAGTGGAATATAGGCCATAATGGAACAATGCAAAAAGCGAATACAAGCTCATGAATAGGAGGGCCTTTGTTTATCTTTCTGTATCGGAGTCATGAAAAGAATCTATAGTCACCAGTGAGCAATAGCGAGAATTAGAGCTATAACATGCAATAACGAGCAAAAGTGGGCAGCATGTGTACTCTTTGGTATAGTTTGGATCCATCGTGTGATTCACGCTGTTTTAGTCGACAACATCAACAATACGGTTATGGCGGAACCCAACATTTATTGATTTGCTTTTTTATACAATCTCTCTGTGTGATACGCGCACTATTATAGCGAATCCAAATAAGCTCCAGCTGAGGTTAAGCAACTATAGCGAATCTCAATTCGGTCCATTTAATGCCAAAAGACTTTCAACGCGGTGTCAAAACCTTCAAGGGTTCGGAAGTTCAGTGAATCGGCTATAGCCCAGCGCGGTACAACGTGAACATGAGGGAGGTTATGCCCGCCTGGATGACCTACAGACGATTGACGCTTCTCGAACGAAGGGGTAATCAGTATTCAGTTGTTTGACATGTAACGGATTCGGCATAACTGAAACAGCTATAACATCATAAATGTAAAAATTTTGGGAATGTAAAATGGACAACGGGTCTGTGTGGTTATGGGTCATTTTTATTGTGGGTTTTGTGATTCTTTTTCTATGGGTGAGTCCAGTATTGAAGCATTCGGGGGACGAGGGAAATAGATGGTCGACTCTAAAAAGGCGAATCCTTGGATGGTTTCATGCTGTCGATCAAGAAGAACTTGTACAGCTGCGTCAACAAGTAGAGCTTCAATGTGCTGAGCTGTCTGATCGGGTAGACCGCTTGGAATTGAACGTGGGCCATCAAGGGATGCCTGAAAATTGGGCGACAGAGGTGACGAATCGACTCTGTCAATTAGAGTTGTCAAAAGAGTCTTCTCGTAAGAAGGGGGTTCCCCGATTGGCGGGATCGAAGTCCATACTGTGTCTTGGTGTGAGAGTCACGTTGACAGGTCAGATATGGCATGGACTTGGGAAGGTTAATCCGCAAGATCTATCTGATTTGCACATTCGTCAATACATCCAAGGACCGTTTTGTCGAAATTGTCTTCGTTTATTAGTCGTTGATGGTGCTGAAGCGAACGAGCAATCTGTTCGCACTCAATGCCGGTACTGTTCGCTGGTTTGGCGAAAAGATTCTGATGCTCTCATTCCTCTGAAACAGGTTAAGCGGGATATCTATGAGTATCTCGATACGGCGTCTCGAAAGAGAGAAAGGGGTGAGCATGAAGACGAATTCACGTGAGACCGTCTAATCACGATGCTATAGCCGTTCCAGTTATGCCGAATCTATAGGTCACCCATTGAATGTTGGTTGCCCTTTCGTTATTGAATCGTCAATCGTGGTCAGTTATAGCCGATTCCATGAACTTCCGTACTCTTGACACGTTGGATATCGCGTTGAAAGTCCTCATGGCTTAGCTGGAGCGTATGTGGATTCGCTATAACCCAGGCGGGCATAACCTTTCTCATGTTCGCGTTGTACCGCGCGGAGTTCGTTGTATTTTTCCGGTTGGAAGTTCTTTGGGGTCGCTATAGAAGCGGACTCACGAGTTTCGAGAGTATTCATCGTCACAACGGAAGAGTAGGAGGAGAAACTTGTGTGTCCTTAGGTGGGATGGTATAAACTCATGGAGATGCGTGCCTGTCAAACCTGTGAACAACAAAATCCAGACGAAGCAAATTTTTGCTCACGATGTGGAGCAGCATTTGCTGAATCGCCACCAGAAGCAGATTCCCATACCCAGGATCAGCCAGAAGTTGACTCCGATCCCGCTGGTGTCAGCGAGGCAGACTTATGGCAGTCGGCTGTTGGCATAAGTAAATCCATTCAATTCAACGTCAAAGATGGTTGGTCCTGGCGGCCGGCTTATCAGTATTACCAAGAAAAATTTCGCCTGTTTCAAACACCAGAGGGGCCACGTTTTTCCTTGAGCTGGCATTGGCCTGCGGCCCTCTTGGACTCGTTTTTGTGGTTTCTCTACCGCAAAATGTACATGTTTGCGTTTCTGTATGCGGTTGGTCCCGTGCTTTCCTCGTTGGCATTTGGCGACTGGTCTGTAGGAATTGTCTGGCAGATTGGGGCAGGGGTCAGCGCCAATTATTTATATTATTGGCATATCAAGGACAGCATTGAGCGGGTTCGAAAATCCCCTGATCTTGATGCAAGAAAACAGATGCAGGTATTGAGGGAAGAGGGAGGGATTCAACCCTATGTCTTATGGCTAGGCGTGGCGTTGCATTTATTTAAATTTGGGTTGATTCTTGCGTTGATGAATCAGGACCTCCCTGTGAGTGAGCAACCATTGCCAACGGAACGACCGGCAGACACGAAGTTTTTTTAAGTGGGTTTGATAAGAAAGGTTGGGATCTTAATTTCTTGAGGGATGATCCGACTGTTCGGTTTGCCAGGAAAGCCACGCTTTGAACCATTCATAATCACTTTGATAGGCCGTATGTGTGGCTTCAAGCCGACTGCCTTTTTCTTTGAGCATGGTGTAGGTGCGTGGCCAGTTTTTTGTCCACCATGACTTAAGTTCTCCTGGTGGATAGGGATGTCCGTTTCCTTGAACAATTTCTGCGGCGGCGACTACATCGGCAATGAGTCGCCAACAGCGATCCTTGCCTAAGCCAATTGAGCGAAAGTGTTCCCGGAGGAGAAAGACGACCCAGAGTTCGGCGCTATGCCGTTTGTTATGTTTAAAGGGCTGGGTTTGCCGTAAGGGAATGGGGTCAAAATATTTGACAATGGACGTATAGTCCGGGCCGCCATAGCTTCCGGTAATTTCGGCAATACCTTCCAGCATTCGCGCGAGTTCGACTTCGACAATCGGAGGAGCGGGGGAAATCTCTTGTGCGAGTGGGTTGGGCGTGGTGAGGAGATCAATGACGGGTTTGAGTTCTCGCAGGCGGTCCACCGCGGCTTTCAGAATTTGTTCTGACTCTATCCAATAATCGGCATCGTGTTTGGCTGTGCGTTCTCGGCCAGGCGGAGGAAGAACGGGAGGAATCCAGTGACGCAGAAGCACAAATAAGACATAATTCGGGTCGCCCCCTTCTTGGGCCACGCGTTCCAATGCTCGGTCTGCTCCCAAGGCATTCGCGAAAAATACCTGTGCTTGTTCTTCAACTTCGTGCCGTTGGGCTAGAGTGGCCCACCAGGCGGCCAATTGTTGCCAGGAAATGTGAGAATCCATAGGACCGGTACTATCACCACGTGTAAATTCAGATTGTTCGGCATGGTACGTATTGGGTAGAAGCAAAGCAAGTCACCTTCGTCGCTCGTGAATCGTATCTCGTAAAATGAAAAACCGTTGCTCGTATCTCGTGAAAAGAGTTTTCTGTCTTTTCTTCACGAGATACGCTTCACGAACGACGAGCGACGGATAAGGGGAGCCAGGACAAGACAACGGTTTGAGAACTCTTCAATTTTCCGTATAAGCATCAGGAGGAAGAAATGGCGCAGCTGATATTGATTCGACATGGAGAATCGCAGTGGAATCTAGAAAATCGATTTACCGGGTGGGTAGACGTCGATTTGACCTCCAAAGGTATTCAAGAGGCGAAGGATGCGGGAGAGAAGCTTCGCTCGTATCGTTTTGATCAAGCCTTTACTTCAGGGTTAAAACGTGCCCAAGAAACCCTTCGCTTGATTCTTGAAGTCATCGAACAGACCGGGCTTCCTATCGAGCGAGACGGTGCCCTGAATGAGCGAATGTATGGAGATCTTCAAGGATTAAATAAAACCGAAACCGTTGAGAAGTTTGGCGAGGAACAAGTCAAGCTCTGGCGGCGAAGTTACGACATTCAACCACCGGGCGGAGAAAGTCTTAAAGATACCGCTGAGCGGGTGCTTCCCTATTACGATCGCCGTATCCACCCTGAAGTGCTGGCAGGAAAAACCATTCTTGTCGCCGCCCATGGGAATAGTTTACGGGCCCTTGTCATGCATCTTGAACAGTTATCAAAAGAAGAGATCCTTGAAGTGAATATCCCAACCGGAGCCCCATTACTCTATGATATTGATGAACGCGGAAAGGTCGTCAATCACCGGTATCTCTAGTATTGATAAAAGTGCGTAATGGTCGTGCTCTTGCTCTGCCTTTTCTTCTTTTCTTTTTCCTTCCCCTAGTTGTATCGTCAGTATGTTTCCTCTTGTTCTGATGCTGCTATCAAGTGGACTCCCCTGTGTATCTCTTTGTGATAGTAAGATATCTTTTTGGATACGCTGCCTTCCTGTACAGGTACTACGCTATTCGGCCTCCTATGGTCAACCTTCCTGTTGCCATTTGCCCATTCAACCGCAACAGTCGAAAGTCGTGCTCTCTATTCCTACATCATGAAGGGCATGTGACTCACTGGCATTTCTTTTGCGTTTCTTACTCCAGATGAGCGCATGATCTTTCTCTTCGTCTCGATTGGAAAGTCTGCATCGCGGCAGTTTGCATGTGCGTGATCGCGCTCTTGTCAGTCGAAGCAATGAAAAAAATCTGCTATCGAAACGCAAGTCGATCGTGAGGTTGGCTATATGCGACATTCAAGTCTTGAGGCAACTGGATGTCTGCCTGTGTATGTTCCCTGATACATCGAAGTATAGGCGTAGCGCCTTACGCCAATTCCGTAAAGGAGAAAAGTATGAAACAGAGTCACGTAACAACAAAATGTCTAGCTGTTCTTCTCATTCTGTCCTTCATCAATATTTTTTCCCCGCTCTATGCGCAGCATTCTGAGACGCAACCACGGTTTGTTCCTGGGGAAGTTATTGTCAAAATGAAACCATCCGGCAATGCAGATGCGATGACCCGCTCAATCTTTGGTGTTGAAATGAGCGGAAAGAAGACATCTGGAGGCGAGGTCGTCATTACGGTGAGTCCGACGATGAGACAACGGTTTTCCGCTGCCCAGATGATTGACGAAACGCTGGCCTTAGTTCAGGAGCTGAACCAACGTCCGGATGTCGAGTACGCTCAACCGAACTATATTCTCGAACGACAAGCCACGCCGGATGATTCTCGATATGATGAGCAATGGTCCTATTTCAAGAATGGTTCAGGGGATGGCGAATCACCCGGTGGCATAGGTTTGCCGGAAGCGTGGGATGTGACGACAGGAAGCCCGAACATCGTTGTTGCGGTACTGGATACGGGGATACTGCCAGAACATCCAGATATCGTGGGTTCGCCCAATCTCATACCTGGATATGACATGATTACCGATCCGTTCATGGGTAACGATGGAGACGGTCGGGATGCCGATCCAACGGATACGGGAGATGCCATTCAGGCGTTTGACTGTGGAAACGGTCCCCCACAAGATCGGGACAACAGTTGGCACGGCACGCATGTGGCTGGAACGGTGGGTGTCGGGGTGACCAACAATGCGCTTGGTATGGCTGGCGTGAATTGGAATACGAAGGTTCAAGCCGTTCGTGTTCTCGGAAAGTGCGGCGGGACGACAGCCGATATTATTGATGCGATACGGTGGGCGGCAGGGTTGGATGTTCCAAATGTTCCCACCAATGAAACCCCTGCCAACGTCATCAATATGAGTTTAGGCGCATCGGGTGTGAACTGTCCCACACAAGATCTGGCTACCCAATCGGCTATTCGAGATGCCGTGCTTGCCGGTACAACAGTTGTCGTGGCTGCTGGGAACGATGCCATCGATGCCTCGCAAGCGACACCGGCTAGCTGTGATGCCGTGATTGCGGTGGCGGCAAGCGACTCTCGTGGTCATCTCGTCTCGCGATATTCAAACTTCGGGCAAACAGTTGACATTCTCGCGCCCGGCGGTGACCTTGCTGGAGGGAGTGGGGGCGGTGTGTTGAGTATGGTGGAAGGCGGGTACGCATTGTATAACGGGACATCGATGGCGGCCCCTCATGTCGCCGGTGTAGTCGCACTCATTTTATCTGAGAGTCCAGAATTGCTTCCTGGGCAGGTTGAGGCCATGTTGAAGCATGATGCGCTTCCGCGTGACGACCATCAATGTCCCAAAGCCTGTGGTGCTGGATTGCTTCAAGCGAAATTCGATAGTTCATCAGAGAAAGCCGATCTTGGAGTGCAAGTCGTTATTGTTCCAGAAATGGTAAATGTTGACGATGCAATGACCTATTCGGTGACGGTTACCAATCATGGCCCGGACGAGGCGACAGGAGTCATGCTGACCAATACGTTACCCCAAGAAGTCGACCTCATTTCGAAAGAGATCAATCATGGAACCTGTACCGGAGATTCAGTCGTGATCTGCGATGTGGATTCCTTACCGAATGGTTTTCATGCTCGATTAACGATGGTGGTCAAAGCGGGAATGGCCGGTTCCATCACGAATCATACCGAAGTCAAAGGAGATCTCTCTGACGAAAATATGAGTAACAATATTGCATCGGCCATCACAGTCGTTGACGATGCGGGTGGACCTCCTCCAGCATTGATTCCCGTAGCTCCTCCGTCGACGGACGGTGAGATTACCGAATTTCGGCAGATGGACCTGTATCGGGTGAAGGTCGAGACTCAAGGCGAGTATCGGTTCGAAACGGCAGGAGACACGGATGTCATGATGACACTGTATGGACCGAATAACACGCATTCTCGTGTGGCACAAGATTTAGATGGCGGCGATGGAGTCAATGCAAAAATCGTTCAATCATTAGAACAAGGAACGTACTTTGTAGAGGTGAGGCATCAATCGATCTTTGGAATGGGAACATATGAAATTGACGTGCAGCAATTACACTAATCTAAAGTATGTCATAGAAATTCGTGCGTTTCTAACCGTTGCTCACCCTCTCTATGGAAACATGGAGAGGGTGAGTGGTTTGGCGGCATTCTTTATTCCCACGTGTTGTGCTAACTCCCTGAATGACATGTTGCCGTCTATGGCGAATCCAAATGAATACAAGAAGATAGGCTTGGACATGGTATAGTGTTCTACCTTTTTGTTCAGCCCCCCTCACCCTTCCCTTTCCCATCAAATGGGGCAAGAAGATTTAGAGTGTCTTAGTTGAAAGTTAAAATACTATAGAATATCAACCCAAGAGTTCTTGACATCTCTGCCATGTCGTCACGCAATGCCTCCAGTCATGTGTTAACGTGTGATAGACAATACGTCTGCAATTGCATCTGCAGGGCGGTAGGCATTACTCGTGGGCGTTTGTTCGTCGTTCATTGTTCCTTTATGATAGACCTGAGGGCGGATGCTGACGGTGGCACCTATGGTAGATTTTAGACGCAAGAAATGAAACTCACCTGCATATTCATCAGAAGCACTCCGTCATCGATGAATTCAAACACCTGACACAATCGAAGGAACAGCGCTATGCATACAATGACGAGACGACAGTTTCTCATGACCGCTGCGGCCGGAACCGCCTCCCTCTCGTTACTTGGTATTGTTCCGACGTGGACAATGGCCGGTACTCAGAAATTAGTGCAACGCACTATTCCACGTACGGGAGAAAAACTACCGGTGATTGGTCTCGGCACGGCGGGTAACCTGGATGATATGCAGGACCCTGCGACAAAAAAACTGCGTGTTGCATTGCTGCAGGCTTTCTTTGACCTGGGTGGACGGCTTATCGATTCATCACCCATGTACGGAGATGCCGAAAGCGCGATTGGCGAATTACTGAAGGATGTTACACGTAAAGAGTCTCTGTTTGCGGCAACCAAGGTATGGACCGATGGGCGAGAGGCCGGCATACAACAGATGAATCAGTCTTTTGTACGTATGGGTGTGCAGAAGATGGATGTCATGCAAATACATAACTTGCGTGATTGGCAGACGCATCTTCCCACGCTCCGCGAGTGGAAAGCGCAAGGGAAGATTCGGTATCTCGGCATCACCACATCAAACGGCCGGGATCATGCGGAGCTTGAACGCATTATGGAATCTGAGGAATTAGACTTTGTGCAGTTCAGCTACAGCATGGGTGAACGCGTTGCTGAACAACGCTTGTTGCCGTTAGCCGCGGAAAAAGGCATTGCAACCCTGATCAATCGTCCCTTTCAGCGTGGTGAGTTGTTCGCTAATGTAAAGGGTAAGCAATTGCCAGCGTGGGCTGCAGAGTTTGATTGCGATAGTTGGGGGCAGTTTTTCTTGAAGTTTGTTGTGAGCCATCCAGCGGTGACGTGTGCTATCCCGAGAACGTCTCAATTGAAGCATATGCTGGATAACATGGGAGCATGTCATGGAAGGCTTCCAGACAACGCGACGCGTGTGAAAATGATCAGTCTACTCAATTCGCTGTAGATCTTCTTGTGTCCACATCACTTCCTGACGGGAACAGCCTCACGATGCCGTCCATCATTCAGCTGCCTGCCGTCCCGTTTTTCTTACAAGGCCTACGTCTGTGCAGCGGTTCAGACCATTAAAGCCATGGCACACACACACATTCAGTCTATTGCGAGATTGTTAGATGTGCAGCGTTGGATAAATGCGAAACCCGCTGAGATGCCGGCCTTGCTCTGGTCTTTCGCCTATTTCTTCTTTCTCCTGTGCAGCTATTACATTATTCGCCCCATTCGCGACGAAATGGGTGTGAGCGGTGGCGTGGAAAATCTGCAATGGTTATTTCTTGGCACGTTTCTGGCCATGCTGGCCATTGTGCCGGTGTTCGGCTGGGTCACGTCGCACTTTCCACGACGAAAATTTTTACCATACGCGTACATGTTTTTTATTATGAACCTGTTGGTGTTCTACGTGCTGCTCCAGTCAAGCATGGAGCAACAGTATATCGCCCGTGCCTTTTTTATCTGGGTCAGCGTGTTTAATTTGTTTGTCGTATCGGTGTTTTGGAGCTTCATGACCGACGTCTATACCGAAGAACAATCCAAGCGATTGTTTGGGTTTATCGCCGCAGGTGGCTCGGTAGGTGCCTTGATGGGACCACTCCTTACCCTTAGCCTGGTTGATCGTCTTGGTATCACTCACCTGCTACTCCTTTCCGCATTGTTGTTGCTGTGCGCCATTTACTGTATTTGGCGGTTAGACCAATGGAATCAAGACATGCGTGCTACTGGTGGGCAGTCTGCAGTGCCTACTGTCAGTCCGCTGAAACATGAAAAAATTGCAGGCGGGGTGTGGGCCGGAATTCAGCTTGTCGCAAAATCTCGTTATCTGCTCGGTATTTGTCTGTTAATTGTGCTCTATACGACCTTGTCGACCTTTTTGTACTTTCAGCAGGCGCAAATTATTCGTGATAGCTTTATCGATTCCGCCACTCGTACCGCGGTGTTCGCGAATATGGATTTTGCCACCAATGTCCTGACTCTAGTTTTTCAGGTGTTCTTGACAGGGCGTATTGTTGCCACCGTAGGTATCGCATGGATGCTCGCGCTGGTGCCACTGCTCCTTGCTGCAGGATTTCTCATTCTCAGTTTTGCGCCAATATGGTGGGTCATTGTTGTACTGCAAGTGCTGCGTCGCGCTGGCAACTTCGCAATCATGCGGCCCGCCCGCGAAATGCTCTTTGTGGTGCTTGGCCGTGAACAAAAATACAAGGCAAAAAACTTTATCGACACGACAGTGTATCGCAGCGGCGATGCGTTCAGTGCCTGGGTGTATGCAGGATTTAAGACGGTAGGGTTACCGCTTGCGCAGATTGCATTCATTGCCGTTCCGCTGTCGCTCTTGTGGGCAGTGGTGGCATTTGTGCTTGGTAAAAAACATGAACAACTCGTGAAGCAGCAGTCAGAGCAATTGCATGTCGAATCACCAGAAGACGAGGCGAAGAACGGAGCTTATTCACGAGACGACAGGTAACCCTGTTATAGGTGGTGAGGGTCATGAGGTCCGACATGCTTCTGTCTGCGAGATGCAGATCGCTTGGAAGATGATGTATCTGATCGAATCCATGTACAGTTTTTTGGTATTCTTTAACCATTGGAGAGTGACTGATGTCGCGTATGACTCAATTGGGAAGCGTGCTATTGATTGCGCTGTGCCTAGCCGCACCGCTGCAAGCCGAGATCACATCTGATGCCGAGGTTCAGGCGTTAATCGAGGAGCTTGGTTTACGAGAAAGCCCGCAGGCGATTCGCGAATCACCGAACTGGCAAAAACCGCAGCGCATCGTTGTGTTACTGCGAGAGGACCAGCTAGCCACATCAACGAAAGCCTTGGAGGAACTACAACACGTCAGCCATGGCGTTCAGCTTGTTCCGGTCAAATCCATTGATTCGCTACCGGCTGCATTGAATGGCGCTGATGCGCTGCTTGGCGTTTGCTCGCCGGAAGTGTTGCAGGCTGGCCTACAGCTTCGCTGGATTCAAACGTATAGCGCTGGAGTAGACCGCTGTGTTGGCTCTGCTGAACTGAAAGGGAAAGACTTGTTGCTGACTAATATGCAACGCGTACATGGGCCAGCCATTGCCGAACATGTATTGGCGACATTATTGTCACTGGCACGCGGGTTGCCGGCATACCAGAAATTACAGGGGCAGGCCGTATGGGGTAGTGCATCACAAGGCGGTAACAATGCCATCGAGTTAAAAGGTAAAACCATGTTGATTGTGGGTCTTGGTGGGATTGGTACTGAAATCGCCAAACGTGCTCACGCGCTTGGCATGCGTATTATTGCCACACGAAATTCACGTCGTGAAGGCCCTGCGTATGTCGACTATGTTGGGTTAGCCGATGAATTGGTGGAGCTTAGTAAGCAAGCCGATGTTGTGGTCAATGCCACACCGTTGACGACGGCTACTACAGGCCTGTTTGACGCCACCATCTTTCACGCCATGAGGCCGACCGCGTACTTTATTAATATCGGTCGTGGAAAAAGCGTGGTGACTAATGACCTCATCAGTGCATTGAAACATGGCGACATCGCTGCTGCTGCGTTGGACGTGACCGATCCGGAGCCACTGCCAAAAGACAACGAATTATGGCGATTGCCTAATGTGTTGATTACGCCGCATATCAGCGCTCGCAGCGACCAAAGAATCCAACGCGTCTGGCTCCTGGTCCGAGAAAATTTACGCCGTTATGTTCATGGCGAACGCATGTTGAATGTCGTAGATATCAAGCGAGGCTATTAATGCTCACAGAGCTTGTCCGTCTGTGAAATCCGTTCAGTCAGGCACGCGACGCTTGTTGCTACGCAAAACTATGGTAGGTCAATCTCCCCTTCGTAATCAAACACATGCGAAGGACAGTGTAGTATTTCGTTGCATTCTCTATATTGAAAGTCTGTGGAATTGAAACAATAAGGAGATCTTATGGATTTACAGTTAACCGATAAATTATGTCTCGTAACCGGCAGCACGGCAGGTATCGGATATGCGATTGCAGAAGCCCTTGTTGCTGAAGGAGCTCGAGTGATTATCAATGGACGTTCTCAGAAGTCAGTCGATGAGGCGATTGCGAAATTGGCTTCCGGTGCGTCAGGAGAGCTCATCGGGTTTGCCGGCGATCTTTCAACGGAGGCCGCTGCAGAACGGTTGGCGCAGACACAACCGGATGTTGAGATACTGGTGAACAACCTGGGGATCTTTGAACCAGTGTCGTTTGAAGAGATTCCGGACGATGATTGGCGACGGTTTTTTGAGGTGAATGTCTTGAGCGGAGTGCGTTTGAGCCGTCTCTATCTGCCTAGGATGCGAAGGCGTAACTGGGGACGGATTGTCTTCATCTCAAGTGAAAGTGGAGTTCAAATTCCTGCTGAGATGATCCATTATGGGATGACCAAGACCGCGCAGTTAGCTATTTCGCGTGGCCTTGCGGAAGCGGTTGCTGGAACAGGTATCACGGTCAACAGTGTGCTGCCTGGACCAACCAAGTCCCGAGGTGTGAGTGACTTCGTTGAGGATCTCGCCAAGCAAGAAGGCAAGTCGTTCAAAGAATTCGAAGAAGAATTCTTTCAGAGTGTGCGTCCGACCTCACTGATTAAACGTTTTGCGACCCCGGAAGAAGTCGCATCATTGGTGACTTATGTCGTGAGTCCGCTTGCCTCGGCGACAACAGGCGCTGCGCTGCGAGTCGATGGTGGCGTGGTGAAGAGTGCGTTTTGATTTCATTGTCGACTGGTGTTTTCACGCTCAGTGTTTGGTGAATAACCGGTGCAAACATGTGCGTGGGTCACGTTGATTCATGACGAAACGTTCTGATGCACATATTATTGAGTCCTGGAAAAAGAATGTGCACCCATGGATTGTGGCTATACGCGACGGTACAATTGAAAGTCGTGTACGTGTCACGAATACCGCCATTGTTGAGACCGTTGTCGCGCAATCCCCTCGCACCGTTCTGGATGTCGGCTGTGGGGAAGGGTGGTTGGTTAGAGCATTGGGACAGTGTGGAATCGACGTACTTGGGATTGATGGTGTTCCACAACTCATCGAACATGCCACGCAGCAAGGGGATGGCCGGTTTAGAACGCTCCCGTATGAAGCTTTGTCTTCAGACGTGCTCCAAGAGAAATTTGATGTGATGGTATGCAATTTTTCTTTGCTTGGCCATGAGTCCGTTCACCGCATTTTTCAACAGGCACAATTCTTACTCCAAAAACATGGTTCACTCATTATTCAAACGATGCATCCTGTTGCCGGCTGTGGAGAGGAAAATTATGAAGACGGCTGGAAAGACGGGTCATGGGCTGGATTTAGTGATGCATTTTGTGATCCCGCGCCGTGGTATTTCCGAACACTCGAAACATGGAAGGCATTGTTTGCGGAGAATCACCTTAGGCTCAATGACATCGTGGAACCGGTAGATCCAACAACACAACGTCCTGTCTCAATCATTTTCACTGGAATGTTGACGACATTGTGAGTGAAGCAGATGAATAGATGAGAGGCAAGAAGAAGATACGTACGTAGAAAAATAGTAACTTACGACATGAAAAATCGAGGAGAGGGTGGCTTGATTGGTGTTGGTTGTTGTTTAACTTCCGAGGGACTTTCATAACGCAGTCTGATGCGTTGCTTCCGGTGGTGAGCGTCCAGATCTCGCAGATCTTCTTCAAGTATTTGTCGATTTCGTTGAAACTTTCTCGTGCAGATCCCTGACGCGCACTTACGCCAGGTGTATAAATGAATATCCTCCACGATATTATTCAGGTATTCCCAGATATCTTTGTTTTCAGCATAGCGGTGAGCGCGCGAAATTTCATGGATGAATTTCTTTTCCCGCGCATGTCGACGGATGTCTTCGAATTCTTTTGAATAGTCGGCGTTGAGTTTATCGAGTTCGGCGAGTAGCTTTGTGCGCTCGTCGTTTTGTTGTGAAAGAAGTTGCCGTTTGTTGCCAGCCAGTTCCACCCGACACCATTTTGGTTGGAAAGCCATAGAGTGTAGCAAAACTGGTTAACGATTCCATGTACAGGATAGGGTGGGCCTTAATAGATAGGTCCACTAGATATAGATGTCTGAGAACTTCGAGAACATGAATTTACCCACTTTGCCTCACACGGTAGAAAGATCATGAATAGGAAGACCAGGTGGAGGAAAAGAGAACCGCGGTAGGCGGTGATTTAGCCGGGGGATGAAGGCAAGGATGCATCTGTTTTGGTCGAAAAAAGAGCCGTGTTCAAGAGATTCATGCGCTTGGTAAGAATTTTCTTACATCGAGCCTAAGGCTCATCAAGGGAAATGACAATTGGCATTACCTTTGTCAGAAGGTGTTGTTCCGGCCTGAAGCGGGTGCTCAAGCCCCTAAATCTTGCCCTATCATTATTCGATGACCATCGTTTGTTCGCAAACCAAATTCTCGCATTCCCCATGGTTCGCTTCTCAGTTCCTTTATCAGTTCTGCACCGTTTGCCACAACCTCAGCGTAATACTCATCTGCATTGTCGACAACAAAGTAAGCAAAATACGAATGATCTCCAAGGTCACGAGCTGGCGTTGAGCCAGGACAATGACCAGCCATTATTTGACATCCGTCACGCTCGAATAAGCGCCAACCTTCGTCTCCAATCTCTCTAATTGCGAATCCGAGAACATCGCGATAGAACTTCAGAGACGCTTGTAGGTCTTGTACTGCCAGAACATACATGGTGCGTTGAATCATTTTTATCACCTAAACGGTATTTATTTTTTCGATCTAATGGTGCATAACACATCGACAATGATCAATTGCATCCAACTGCGAATATCCGCTTTGGGTCGAACTCGAGAATTTGCCGTCTGGTGATAAACTCTTTGGCAATCGTTTAAGCAGTTCGGCAGAGTTCGGCCATAAGCCGACCTTACGTACACCACAGTTGTGACAATCAAACCTTATCGATCTCGACTCTATTGAAATTGTTAACATCCGTATCCAAGAACACCTTGATGTTCTCATTATTCCACGTTATGACGACCGTCAGCTCTTGACGGATCATCGGCTCCGGGACAGGAACACAAAGATTTAATGCTTTCTCGTCTAAGCCTTCAACGATAATTTCCATATTGCGATTCGGTAGTTTCTTTGTTGAAAAGCGAAGCCCGCCGAATTCCACAGACCCGAAATTGTAGGTTTCTTCATTTATCCGCCAATCATGATGCGGATGGTTAATCCTGAAGTAAGAAGTACCCTCAGTTGGCGGGCGCGAATCTGGCAATTCAAAGCCGCTCAGTTTTTCATCACCAGCGGTTGATGCTGCAAATTGGGGCACCGTTCTTTCTCCCAGCTTTATGCCAAACTCTTCGGCCAGTTGCTCGACTGCTCTCATCCCAACTTCTAACGTCAACTTAGCGATCAAAATCAACATAAGCTCCAACCCATTATGGGAGCCTAACTGGTATCCTTCGAGATCGGCGATGATGCGGTCAGCCTGATCAAGCTCGTGTCCGACTCCGATCTGGCCCGCAATGCGTTGGATCAATTTTTCATAGCTAAAACCTTTTCCCCCTACGTAGTACGCGTCATAGTTCTTAATGATTTTTTTAAGGCTTTCATCTCTTACAGCTAATTCGGTCGGCCCATCTCCCGCCAGATACAGCGGAATCTGTGTGAAAATCAAGCCTTCAGCCCGGGGATGTGTTGCATTTATGTTGAGACCCGGTGATTGAATCTTTACTTGGTCATCAATGCCCGTTGATTCTGTGAAACGCCAAATAAGACCTTCTGAACCTGAAACGTAACAAACCAAATTGCGCAAGATGGTGGATATTGTTTTAGAATATGCCGCCTCGCCTGATTCCAATCCAGTTAGGGAGACACGTAGAAGGTAGAGCTGGTTATCAAGGTCTTCCAACAGTCGTATCGGAGTTTTTTTTACTGTCTTTTTCGCCATAAATTCTGACCACTCTTTCTTGTCCCTCTAGAATCGGGCCCTCTGACTGTTGGATTCCTTAATATTCCAAACGGCTGGTATGGGTCGAGAGCCGCCGTGGTGATTTAGAAAATAACGAATTGTATCAAAAAGGATTAGCAGGACGGAAAATATAACTGAACATCTCATTCGGTTGCATGTACCGCACATAGGCTATGGCTTTGAGCGGAAATTGTATTCTTGGCAAAACCCTGTCATACTAAAATAAGAAATTCATAATTTACAAAATTAGGACAAAGGACATGAACAGAATCACACCAGAGAAACATCCTTCGGCATTGGTCAAAGTACGGAGAGCTGCACAGATCACGTTGCCGCGTGAAATTCGACAAGCGGCACATTTGGAAGAAGGCGATTATTTAGAGGCAGAAGTCACCGACTCCGGAATTTTGCTCCGGCCTGTGAGTATCGGCAGCCGTGAACCGACACCACAACAAGAGGCCGAAATCCTCGCCGTAGTGAACAAAGAGCGCCGGACCTATGCCGCACAACGCCATCGTTGATGCCTCGGTGTTGGTCAGCGCCTTCCTGTTCGCTGAGAGTGTGCCGAGACAGGTTATCCGCTTGGCAAGACAAGGGCTGTATGCTCTCCATTTCTCTCCCATCCTGATTGAAGAAGTTTCCCGTTCCCTCAAAAATCCACGCTTGAAAAAGCCATACAGCTACACGGATGATGACGTGCGTATATGGCGTGCGGAATTAAATGAGATCGGACTTTTATGGACTAAGCCCTTGCCTAAGGTCGGGAAGGTATGCCGTGACCCTGACGACGATCATGTCATTGCCGTAGCTGTGGCCGTCAAAGCTAAATGGATTGTCACGGGTGATTTGGATTTACTCGATCTCGGCGAATATAAGGGTATTCGGATAGTGAAGGCTCGGACTTTTGTTGATGAAATTCTTGCAGGCTAAAAATGTGACGAATCCCCCTTTCTAGGTGGGATGCAAGAAGCGGTCTATTTGATAAGGGCTATATCGTACATTTCGATCTTAGGGGAATGAAGGAAATCAAAGGAGGAAGCGATCATGATGAACGTAAAGGCGGTCATGGTTTTCTTTTGGGGGCTGCTGGTTGTGGTCCTTGATTCCAGTCCGGCCAGGCCACGATAGAACAAACGAGCCATCCCGCACGTTTTTAGAGGTGCCCTTATGATTGTCACATGAAAGCGTTGGAGTAATCCATTATCACTTCGATGAGAGAACATGATTGCTCGAAGATAAAGATATCGTCGTCGAGAAAACCTTCTTGGTTTGACACCGAAAAACCTCTTTGATACGCTCGGTATCTGCTTGACGCCTCCCGAAATCCATTGATCATTCGTGTTTTTTGAGCACTATCTATGCGACGTGTGGATGTCCATCGTCCAAGCGGATGGCTATGGAAAAGAACGGAGTTTGTCGGGACAAACGGTTGTGGCTAATACGGGAATCAGGACAAAAGGCAACAATCTGTTAGGATATAGCGAATCCAAATAAGTTCCAAACGGAAAAATATAACAAACTCCGCGCGGTTCAACGTTTGAATCAGCGGAAGTTATAGCCGTACCTTTCATCTTTTGCTCCTACGACATGTGTGGTTGCGCTTTGTACATGATAGCAATTCGGCTTAGAGTTATACGGTTACGCTATAATTGAAACGGCTATATCTTTTTCCATGTGTCATTGATGGCCGTCTGTCATCGGTGATGAATGAATACAACACAAGCAAACGTTTATGAGGATTTCTGTGGATATTCAAGATTACCTCAAGCAACAACAAGACAAGATTGATTCATTTTTAACGCAGGTTGTCCCGCCGGGAAATCCTCTGGCGAAAACGCTCTATGAGTCTATGCAGTATAGTCTCCTAGGCGGAGGGAAGCGTATTCGGCCTATTCTGACACTTGCTGCGGCAGAGGCTGTCGGGTCTCAGAGTCATGTGATTATGCCCTATGCGGCGGCACTTGAACTCATCCATACCTATTCTCTTGTGCACGATGATCTTCCGGCCATGGACAATGATGATTATCGAAGAGGGCGGCCGACCAATCATAAAGTGTACGGAGATGGCCTGGCGATTCTGGCAGGAGATGCGTTGCTGACGATGGCGTTTGAATTGTGCAGCCAACCTGCTACGGAGTCTGGAATTCCGGCTGACAGACAAGTCAACGTCATGTATGAGCTTGCGGTTGGCGCGGGGCATGATGGCATGGTCGGTGGGCAGGTGATGGATATTCAGGCAGAAAATCAGGATATCGACCTGATCACTTTGCAAACGATACATAACTACAAAACCGGGAAGCTCATTCGGGCAGCGGTTCGGATTGGCAGTTTGTTAGGTGGTGCCACACAGGTGCAATTAGAAAACTTGACGGGGTATGCGGAAGACATCGGCTTGGCCTTCCAAATTGCTGACGATGTACTCAATATGACCGGAACACGAGAAGAGCTTGGGAAGGATGCAGGGACGGATGCGAAACGTGGGAAAAAAACCTATCCTTCGTTCTATGGAATCGATGGGGCACGGGATCTTGCCGCAGATTGTGTCAGCCGTGCGTTGAAACGACTGGATGACTTTGATGATCGAGCCGATCCGCTTCGCGCATTGGCGAACTACGTAGTGCAGCGACGCAACTAGTCTTTCGAAGCGCGTCGTTCGTCGCTCGTATCTCGCAAAAAAAACTGAAGAACTTTTCCGACGAAATACGAGCAATGAAATACGAGATACGTTTTTTCATCGCATGAGACGTCAATGGCATGTTGATAAGCCTTCTATGAGGAAGGGGCAGTCGTGAAAGCGTTGGTTACCGGAGCGACGGGATTCATCGGTGCGGCTGTGGCTCGAGCGCTTCTGGAGGCTGGAACCGACGTGCGCGTTTTGGTCCGTCAGGAGAGCAATCTGAAAAATCTGGAAGGCCTGCGGGTTGAATCTGTTGTCGGGGATTTGCAAGATCCGCCCTCGCTTCGCCGGGCACTCGATGGTTGTCAGCACCTGTACCACGTTGCGGCGCATTATGCGCTGTGGGCCAAAAATCCAGAAATTTTTTATCGGGTCAATGTAGATGGAACAAAGCATTTGCTTCAAGCCGCAGGGGATGTGGGTGTGGAGCGAATTGTCTATACCAGTACCATTGGGGCGATTGGCCTTCCTGATGGCGGCGGGATGGGAACGGAGGAAACTCCGGTGTCTCTCTCGCAAATGGCTGGAGATTACAAGCGATCAAAATATTTGGCTGAGCAGGAAGTCTTAACCTTAGCCAAAGCCGGGCTTCCGGTTGTGATTGTCAATCCTTCAGCTCCTGTGGGTGAACGAGACGTGAAGCCGACTCCTACCGGTCAGATTGTCGTCGACTTTATGCTTGGCCGCATGTTGGCCTACATCGAAACCGGGATGAATCTCATTGATGTGAATGATGTGGCCATTGGACACATTCGGGCCATGGAACGTGGTCGAGTCGGAGAACGCTACATCCTTGGACATCGCAATCTCACACTTCGAGAAATTTGTGACATATTAAGCCAACTGACCGGCGTGAAGGCTCCACGCATCAAACTGCCTTGGCGAGCTGTTCTTCCCTTAGCGCACATGAATACATGGCTTGCTGATTACGTGACCCATCAAACCCCACGAATTCCGTTAGAAGGGGTGCGCATGGCCAAGTATCATATGCATTATAACTGTTCTAAAGCTCTTCGTGAACTCGACCTTCCTCAAACACCGATTGAGCATTCGTTGGAACATGCCGTGAAGTGGTTTCGAGCAAATGGCTATGCCTAGGGACTACATTTGCTGTCTGATCTAACCCTGTAGACCGATTTCCCTATGGAGTTTTTTTCACTTCTCATACCCACCGTGCTTCTTCGTCCATATGTCTTTCTGTTTCTCGGCATGTCGTTGTTTTCTGCTGTTCGCCTACTAGGGTGGAAGCGTACGCAGTGGATGTTTGGCCTGACGTGGGTTATTGCATTTCTTTGTGAGTTTTCTTCAACCCGTAACGGCTTCCCGTTTGGTGAGTACTATTACATGGGCTCGACGGTTGGACAGGAATTGTACATCTCGAATATCCCCTTTATGGACTCGTTATCGTTTACCTTTTTACTGTATGCAAGCTACTGTCTTGCCCTGACATGTGTGTTGCCGGTGCGTCAGGCGGGTTGGGGATCGACGTGGGACATCAATGTGCGTGATCGAACGTCTTGGCCAGTGATTGTGTTGACGACGCTCTTTATTACGTTTATTGATATTGTCATCGATCCCGTTGCTCTTCGCGGAGATCGTTGGTTCTTAGGCCTTATCTATGGCTACACGCACCCTGGGGTCTATTTTGGCGTTCCTCTTGAGAATTTTTTGGGGTGGGCCACGGTTGGCGTGTTATCGATCGGACTGTATTGTGCTGGAGATCGCTATCTTTGGAGTGATTCGTCTCTTCCACAGCGCACCGTCAGCGGGAATCTTCTTTGGGGAGTTGCACTCTACTATTTGGTGTTGGTGTTTAACTTGATCATGACCTTTTGGATAGGCGAAACCTTGATTGGTTTGGTGGGTTGCTTGATCTATGTACCAATTTCATTATTGATGACACTGAGAATTTTAGGTCGGGCGCCAGTTCATGCCTTGAAAGATGTTTAAGGGAACATTCTGCCAATTATTGCTTACTTTTTTGGCCTGCTGATGCGCCTGTTGCCAGAATCGGCGACAGGAATAACTTGAGGGCACCTCTAAAAACCGTTCTTTTCCGCGATTGCAGCGTCAGCCGCGTGCTCAAATCCTCATGTATGCGTCTATACACTGCGGTTTTGCGCGCGCGACTTCCTTGCACTCACGAAAAAGTCCTGGTTTTTAGAGGTGCCCTTGAGCCTGTGCGGAAGCCCCGTTATGATGAACCGTGATGATGGAGTTACTCATGTGGGGCCACGGGCGTCCTTCGGCTGCCACTGTCGTTACTATGGGATTCAATTGAACGTACAATGCGTGGGTTTTTGATTCGTTGTGGGGTCACTGCGGTGGCCGTCCTTCTTGCCAGCTCTATTATTCCTGGGATAGAAATGCGTAGCCTGTTGGCAGGCATTGTTGCTGCGGTCGTGCTGTCATTTTTGAACGCGTTAGTCAGACCATTACTGTATATCCTCTCTGCTCCGTTTATTTTATTGAGCTTAGGGCTTTTCATGGTGATGATAAACGCTTTTTTGTTGCATGTGGTGTCATTTTTTGTCAAAGGTTTTTCGGTTGACGGGTTTTGGCCAGCTATTGGGGGCGCTATTTTGATTAGCTTTGTAAGCGCCATTTTAAACATTTGGGTTTCAGAACGAGGCCATGTTGAGGTTGCGATGACCAGTCAACGGCGAAAAATACGCCATATTAATTGACGCAAATGCATGACTATTCATCGATTTCACTCACACTGGTGTCAGTGTAAGCTGCACAGTATGTTTGGCCGGTTAGGGCCTGCGTTGAAAAGCTGGAAACAGTACGCACGCCGATAAAGGAGAGAGACGATATGCCCAATTCCGTTGAAACCGCCTTGCCTACCAAGCAAAGCACGCTACAGAAAATTCTTACGTCGGCGGTTAATGAACTTGGAATGGAAGCGGTATTAGTGGCCATTATCGAGCATGAAAGTGGGCCATTTCTTCCTCAAGTGTCGCGCGGGTTTACCGCACGAGAAATTCGCGCAATCCTCAGGACCCTGACTCCGAATGAATGGGGCAAGCTGGGATCGAAGGGACAACTTTCAGATGCTGACCTCAATAAAGCGCTTCGTCTTCGCATGATTACCCCTGGCAGTAAGGTCTTATTAGGTGTGCCGTTAAAGCATGGGGGGCGTATTTACGGGACGATTGTGTTAGGGCGGAAAGAGAACTCCACACTCTTAAAGCGCGACAAGTCATCGGTTGAACGCGTGAGGGCCTACATCACTGAAGAATTGATGAAGGCCGGACTTTTTAGCACATCGCTGATTTTAGGTCGGCCGCTTGTCGCTCAAGAGCCGATGGCCGCTGATGGGGACGGCGTTCAAGCTAACCAGCCTCGATCGTACTCGAGTCCTATTATTCAGGAGCGGGTAACCACATTGCTTGGAGACATAGGCGATTCCGTTCCGTTCGAGCGGGCTTGGGTGACGATTTATGATCCGATTGCCGCGACGTTAGAAGTGCTTGGCGGTATCGGAAACGTGAAGCGCGATCTTGCGCCTGGGCAGCGACTCCTCTTGGATGAGTCCGCTTCGGGGTGGACCGTCAGACATCGAAAACCGAGATGTGATCATAACTTAGCTTCGACTCAGGGGCGTTTTCAGGACTACAAGCAACTCTATAAAGATCGATTTGCCTCAACAGTTGTCGTTCCTTTCTTTGTGAGAGGTCGAGTAGCGGGTACCGTGACGTTGGCGTCAAAGTCTCCTTCGCAGTATGAACCTGATGGGTTTCAGCTTAGGCAAATAGAGCCCATCACGACAAAATTGGTGGAATTATTTGAAGACCCCTCGGCTCAGCTGTCTATTCTGTCAGAACAAAAATCAGCAAATGGGAAACCTGTTGATCGCAATCGATCTGAAATATCGGAGCCGGCCATACGTCGTGAGGAACGGCGAGTGGCTCTTGACGAAGTCAGTTCGTTTCTCGCGACAGAAATTCGAGAGCCCATGGGATTTATTCGTGCGCAACTCGAAGAGATCACGGTCGAAGCGACGTTGGATTTTGACTCTCAGACTCGAATCGAAACGGCCATGCGAGATTTGATTCGTATTGAATCCATTCTCCATGAAATTTTGGACTTCGCCAAACCCCTCCAACTTGATCGACGACTCTGTCGCGTTCCTGATCTCTTGGATCACGCGTTTTCGCTGATTTCTACCGATATTCGCATTAATCGTATTGAGGTCGAGAAGGAGTATCCCGCACGACTGGCTCAAGTGCGATGGGATGAAGCGAAAATGCGACATGCGTTTCTCAGTATTTTCAAGAATTCTCTCGAAGCCATGTCTCCAGGCGGTCACTTGCGAGTGTCGGTGGCATCGCTAAAAGAGCCACGAAATCATATTGGCATTACGATTGAAAACGATGGGATACCGATTCCACCTGAACATGTCGATAAAGTATTTGAACCGTATTTTACGACTAAACGCTCAGGAACCGGATTAGGGCTAGCGATGGTCAAAAAAATTGTAGAGGAACATCAAGGGCAGATTCATATCACGAGCGGAGCAGACCAGGGAACGACGGTGACTCTACAAATGCCAGCCTTACGTCCACGAGTTCCATACAATCGAGGGAGGAGAAGAGGCCCGAGACGCGTGCCAACAGGACGCACGACATAAACGGTCGTTTCGTGTCTTGACAGCGCCGTTGAATTAGGAATATGATAGCCTTCCCTATGGCGTAAATGACGACACCATTATAAAGTTTTTTCCGTTGTTAACCTGTTTCTAACAAAGGAGCGGACTTATGAAAGCGATTGGAATTGTATTTGGCACAATGGGTGCCACCCTGCTCGCCGTCTCTCTGGCATGTGCCAACCCCGCGTTGCTTCCTAAGCATCCCGGCTATCCTGCAAAAGGCAAATCGCCAGCGACGGGACAAGCAACAGCCAATGATCAGGGGCAAGGCAATGTGAATAATCTCAGTGGCTCAACGATGTCTCATGATGTGGCTGTGATTAATGATGTTTCCGACCCAAACCGAAACCGGATCAAAAAGTCGATGGGTGCCGGTCGCCTTCCAGAAATCGAAGGTCCGCTGAATAGAACGAACCCTAACCCAGCTGGTGCAACGTCAACTGTCATTAAGTAACGTCGCTGGTTTTCGGTCGTTTACTGGCAAAAGTATTGATAAAAGGAAGAGTCCCTATTATTAGGGGCTCTTCCTTTTTTTATATTCCCACTCTTGGTTGTCTCTAATTCTTTAGAGTTTCAATGCATCGTGTTTGTGTGCTGGTGATCATTGATCGCATGGATGACCTCTGAAGGCAGTAGGAGGAAGAACCCGTCAAACCCATTCGCATCCAAACAGTACTCGGCGATCAATTAAAAGTTCAAATTACTGAGAATGGACCTCTCACATTTCATGAATTTATGACCGCAGCCTTGTATGATTCTGAGTATGGCTTCTACACGAAAGGTCCATTAATTGGTCGTCCCGAAGGTGATTTCAATACAAATGCAATGTTTCCAGCCTTCGCCTTTGCCATCAAGCAGGCGATAACGCGGGCAGAAGCACTTATTGGTGAACCCCTTAGAGTCGTAGAGTTTGGTGGTGGGACGGGTGAGCTTGCGTCAAATATTATCGCGTTTCTGGCATCTTCGCTCAACAACTACACTATCATTGAATCCAGCCCTTCACTAAGGGAGGAGCAGAAGCAGCGAGGGATTACGAGCCTTGCAAGTACGGAAACGCTCTCTCCGGCTCCGACATTTGTTTTTGGAAATGAAGTCTTAGATGCATTGCCGGTTCATCGAGTTATGCGTGATGGGTCGGGAGAACTTCTCGAAATGTATGTCGGGCTTGATGGTGATAGGGAATTGATGGAATTCCCTGGTCAGCCCTCTACGCCTCTATTGGCCAAACGACTGCAAGATGAACATATCAATCTAGGCCGTGGGCAAGTTGCAGAAATATGTCTGGATCTTGAAGAGTTTCTCTGTACAATACAAGGTATTGTGTCCAAAGGGTATGTAGTCTTTATCGATTACGGAGATGAAGCCACCGATCTCTATTCGTATAAGAAGCTCAATGGGACCCTGCGATCCTTTCGTTCACACAAACCGACGTTTGATCCGTTTGACGCTGTAGGAGAGCAAGACCTTACGGCAGATGTGGATTTTACCGCTCTCAAGCAAGCAGCAAGCAACGCCGGATTTTTCTATGTGGGAGGTGTTCGACAAGGAGCATGGTTAACAGACCTTGATATTAAACAATTCGTAAATTGGTCTCAAGATCAAGAACATGCACTCATGCAAATCGACCAATTAACCAGCATGGCCCAATTAGGAAGTTGTTTTGATGTTCTCATATTTAAGACGGCTGGCTTACCTGACGGGCTTACCCTACACTATTGATTACACATTTGCTGTCAATTATTCCAACAGACTGCCAAAAAACACCACATGAGCTCTTGTTTTTATTGCAAATTTGTTTTATTCTGTTCTTACTGTTGTGTGTCATAATACGAAACACTATTTTTTTTGACACAGTTTATATCGTTTCATTCATTCATTTTTTCTTTTGACGTGGCCGTATGGTCACATGATGTTCTTACAATAAATCATCTTTCAGCCGTAATCTTCCACATTTTTTCTCAATTTATCCCGCCTTTATTCTCTCGTTCCGTTTTCTAGATGCTGTCTAGATGTTCAACGTATACGTTGTAGCAAATAGAACACTTACAATACTTCATGTCTTCCCCTCTTGGCATGAGTGATGCATTAGCTTTGATTGTCGAAATCAATGGCTAGAGCGAAGCCCAATGACTTCCAATTGACTTAGGGCAAGATGCGATGGGTCGGAAGGATGTTGAAATGGCGACAAGAAGGCAGGAGGCTTTCAAAAAGAAGGAGGCGTCAATATGAATTGTACACGTTGTAGTGGACTCATGGTTGTGGATAATTGTTTAGACATTAAAGGCGGTCCCGGCGAATTGTGGATTAAGGCTCTTCGATGTGTCATGTGCGGAAATCTTGTCGATCCAACAATTAATCGCCATCGTTCCGGTTTTAAGGCAGAAGTTCTTCCATTTCGTAAACGTCTCCGCAGAGCACCGAGGACTCCTGTGGCTCGCTTGTCAGCCTGAGTGCAGGCCTACGGTAGCAATTCTTAAAAATCCTGTGGCGCGTTGACGCTACGGGCCGGCTTTCCTTTCTCCCTCTTTCGACGTGCGCCATTCTTGCCAACATTCAATCTGACATGAATGTGTGTTGCAAGAGCTTATCGGTGACTCTTATAGCCATTTCAATTATAGCGTAACCGTATAACTCTAAGCCGAATAGATATCATGTACAAAGCGCAACCACACATGTCGTAGGAGCAAAAGGTGAAAGGTACGGCTATAACTTTCACATGCTTGAAGTGAGTAAGCGCGTGGGGCTATAGCCGATTCACTGAACTTCCGAACCCTTGAAGGTTTTGACACCGCGTTGAAAGTCTTTTGGCATTATAGCGAAACCAAATAACTTCCAACCGAGTGTACATGTACACAGCGCAACAACACACGTCGTGCAGACGGAAGTAAATTGGAACGGCTATAACTGGACCGAATTGAGATTCGCTATAGTTGATCGACCTCAGCTGGAACGTATTTGGATTCGCTATAATGCCGTGTGGCTATTCCAATTGCATCGTGATGTGTGAAATTCGTAGAGCTGCACAATCTCTGACTTGTCAAATGCATTGTGGTTGTATCGTTTGAGGTCTAAGCGCCACGCAGTGCCTTTGCACCCAGAGTGTCGATCGAGGCACTTCTCATTCCATGCTCATTATGGAATCTCATAGAATTGTCCTGGTCCTGGGGTTCTGCAAATTCTTCCAAATGCTTGCTGTCAAGACTCAGACATCATACACTCCTCCCAGAAAAGAAATTCCTATCACTCCGCTCCTCAGATGCTTAGAACCCTCTTGATACCTGTGCTAGAAAACGATTTGTTGAGTGCGATGACAAAAGATCAATTAAGGATGGGTTATGACATCTGACCAGATCATATTGTTAAGTCTTTTAGGAGGGGTGTTTGTTCTCTTTATCTGGGAACGTTGGCGGTATGATATCGTCGCCGTTGGGATTCTTATGATTGCCGTTACCGCTGGGGTAGTCTCGTCGAGTGATGCCTTCCTAGGTTTTGGACACCCTGCAACGATTACCGTCGCCGCAGTATTAATCATCAGTCGAGGACTAAGCAATACGGGTGCGGTGGATTTCGTGACAAACTACGTCAAGCTTGCCCTCCATTCTCCTTCTCTTCACATCGCAGTCTTAGCTGGACTGGGAGCTATTCTTTCTACCGTCATGAACAATGTCGGTGCCCTTGCCTTGCTGATGCCCGTTGCTATTCAAACATCCATAGAAGCGAAACGTTCGCCTGCCATTGTCTTGATGCCCCTTGCATTCGGTACGATTTTGGGTGGAATGGTCACATTGATCGGGACCCCACCGAATATCATTGTGGCATCCTATCGTGAAAATATTGGTGGATCTGCCTTCACCATGTTTGACTTCTCTCCCGTCGGGGCCATTGTTGCGTTCATTGGGCTCCTCTTTGTCACACTGATTGGGTGGCATCTTATTCCAGCTGCTCGACGCAACCAAAGTGCTCCGCAAGAGCTATTTAAAATAGAAGACTATATTACTGAAGTCGTGGTTACGCGAGAGTCAAAAGCGATTGGAAAATCGCTGACGGAAATCGAAAAAATCACTGAAGATTCCGAAGCCCTTGTTGTTGGACTCGTTCGCGGGGATCAATCCATTCGAGGTGCAGTGTGGCGAGAAGGGCTTCAGGAAGGCGATATTCTCGTCATTGAAGCGGGTCCGCAGGGGATTAAAAAATTCGTTGAAACCATGAAGCTCGAACTGGCTGGGACTCAAGCAAATGAAGACGATTCAGCAGGCGTTGAGACAAAGCGAGTGATCCCCAAGGATCAGGTATTAATGGAAGCCGTCATTCCGCCTAATCGTTCGTGGTTAGTTGGACGTCTGGCGGAGACGCTTCAGCTTCGTTCACGATTTGGCATTATGCTTCTTGCTGTCTCGCGTCAAGGCAAACCCTATCGCGGAAGATTGAAATCGTTTCGATTTCGTGCGGGAGACGTGTTACTGCTACAGGGGGAGAAGGAGCAGGTCGTCGAAGTGATTTCGGTTCTTGGCTGTCTTCCACTCGCCGAACGTGGGTTGAAAATTGGCGGAAAGTCGCAAGCCTGGCTTGCTGCGGGAGTCTTTGGTCTCGCTATCACGAGTGCGACGTTTGGGCTGTTAGCCTTACCCATCGCCTTATTGCTTGCCGCGGTGATCATGGTCATGATGAATATGGTCCCACCGCGAGATATTTATGAATCGGTCGATTGGCCCGTGATCGTGTTAATTGGGGCAATGATTCCCATCGGCAACGCGTTAGAGATCAGTGGGGCCACAACGGTGATTGCTGAATCGTTGGTCGGCATTACGGAGGGGTTTCCTCCCGTCGCGATTCTTGGGTTGATTATGATTCTGACCATGACGTTATCTGACATCATGAACAATGCCGCGACGGCAGTCGTCATGGCGCCACTTGCGTGGGCGCTTGCTCAAGAGCTTGGAGTGAATCCCGACCCGTTTTTAATGGCCGTGGCTATTGGGGCATCATGTGCGTTTCTGACACCAATTGGGCATCAGAATAATTTGCTGGTGATGGGACCGGGGGGCTATCGATTTGGAGACTATTGGCGCATGGGGCTCCCCTTGGAAATTCTCATTGTCGTCGTGTCGATTCCTACTCTCATGTGGGCATGGCCGCTATGACCATAAAGAAATACACTATGAAAAGTGTAAAATGAATCAGTTCAATGCGGATGAGTCACACGTGCGTTCATCTTGAAATTGTGCACGTTGCCTTTTAACTTTTTCATTTTCCAATACCATTTGTCATGACACAAGAACGTCTTCAATCACGACCAGCAGAACCATTGAGCATGACCTGGCGCCGTGTCGTTTTTATGCCAGAAGATTTGAATCCTCGACGGACCTTGATAATTCGAATGTTGCTTGTGGGCCTGTTGTTAGTCTCGCTGCTTGGTATTTTGTGGGTAGATCGAGAAGGTCTCAACGATCAGTCTGATGGCGACGTGTCTTTTGTCGATGTTGTGTACTTTACGATGGTGACGATTACGACCGTGGGCTATGGCGATATTGTTCCTGTCACGCCTCGTGCGCGTCTGATTGATGCACTGGTCATTACTCCCGTCCGGATTTTTATTTGGGTGTTATTTTTAGGCACAGCTTACCAACTCGCACTCCGACAATTTTCAGAGGGATTTCGTATGGCAAAACTTCACGCTAATCTTGATCAACACATTATCGTCTGCGGATATGGGCATACAGGGAATGCTGCCGTGAAAGAGCTCTTAGCCAAAGGGACTTCTGAAGATCAAATTTTGGTGATTGATCCTCGGGATGAGCGAGTTCGTGCAGCCACGGAGCTGGGTGTTGCGGCGCTTCGGGGAGACGCGACACAAGAAGGTTTATTGAAAGACGTGGCACTCGTTCGAAAAGCGCAAGCCGTGATTATTTCAGCCGGACGAGACGATGCGAATGCACTCATACTGCTCACCGTTCGTCATTTGACTCCGACGTGTCGCGTGATCATGAGCGCAAAAGAACAGGAAAACGTCAAACTCTTTCGACAAGGCGGGGCTCAACGAATTATTTCTCCAGCGACCTATGGTGGGTACCTCCTAGCGGCTGCAGTCAATCAACGACATATGACTCAGTACATGGAAGATCTTTTGACGGCGGGAGGGCGAGTGAATCTTGTTGAAGAAGTTATTCGGGATGAAGATGTAGGAAAGACCCCAGTCGATCTCAAGCCTGATGTCCTGTTATGTGTATTTCGTCAGGGTAGTACGTATTCACCATGGGAATTTAAAGAAAATGAGTATCTCGAAAAAGGGGATGTCTTGCTCTTGTTGAAGCAAGCGCCGATTGCGTGAATATGGTTTCCCACGTCTGCCGCGAGGAATACATGTTCATGAGCATCCTGATTCATAATGGAAAGGGCTACCCTATAGGAAAAGACGAAGACTATTATCAATGATAATAAAAAGCCCTATGAAGCCTACCAGGATAGCGAAGGCTCGTCGGAGCGTTCGTTCTTTCATTTTTTTAGAGACATGAGTTCCCAGCATCATTCCAAGCACGCTGCCAAGAATCACCAATCCTGTTAGTTGCACTTGAATGTGATTGACGTCAAGGTGTCCGACAATTCCACCGATTGATGTCAACGCAATGATGAAGAACGATGTCCCGACAGCAGTCCATATCGGGAATCCTAAGATGAACATCAGAGCAGGAACGATGACAAACCCTCCTCCGATACCAAAAAACCCTGTGAGTAATCCAATGCCGAAACCAATAGCAACAGCTTTGACGGCGCAATTCCATGAAAAGTGTTGTGCGCAATCCATCTCGATGTGTTGATCAGTCTTCAAGGTGCGTGCTTGCAACGTCCAGAGGCTAATGAGGAGCAAGAGGAATCCAAACATCATCAGGATGACATCGGCTGGAACAAGTTTATGACCCTGAGCCCCCAACCATGCGCCCACCATCCCTGTGCTACTAAAGACCACAGCCGCCCGCCCCTTCACTTTACCGTGTCGACTTTGCTGCCATGCCCCGAAGGCCGCGGAGTAGCCGACCACAAGCAGAGACATGGCGGTTGCATGCTGAACGGGAATGCCGACGACATAGACTAAGAGTGGAATCGCAATGAGTGACCCTCCACCACCGGTTGCTCCCATAAGTAGCCCAATAATACCTCCAGAAAGCACAGCCAGGATTGTTTGAGTGATCATAAAGTGCACATTCTCGACAGTTCTGATACATGAAAAGACCAAGGAGGGGAAACAGCAGAATGGTCTATTTTGCGAAGGCCATCATTCAAGCAATTGACTCGTTGTTAACGGAATGACAGAAAAACCTATAGCAGCATTTCATCTTATTCTCAAATATTTCAGCATAGTATGGTTGATGCTCTCGGCAGGAAAAGCCTTGAAGGCTGTTGATCGTGCTTTAATCAGGACGTTCACGTATGCGCATCTGTGCAGAGTCTTATCACAACTGTCGTTGTCACCCGCCATGCCTTCTTCTTCAAATCTATGACAAGCCCATCACTAACACAAGAGACGCATCTCGAGAAAACAGGGCGGATAGCCAAGATCATCCACACGCTGCATCACACATATCCTGACACTACGCTTGCCCTGAATTTCACGAATCCCCCCTCGAGTTATTGATTGCCCTTATCCTTGCGGCGTAATGTACGGATATCTTAGTCAATCAGGTCACCGCGTTGTTGATTGAAAAGCATCGAACGGCACAAGACTGGGGCGATGTGGATCAGTCCACTCTTGAGGAGGAAATTCGTCAGGTGACGTTTTATCGGAATAAAACCAAAGCCATTCAATAGTGTTGCCGTGAACTTATCACTCGCTTCGAGGGGACAGTGCCTGAGACACTAGAGGATTTAATTTCATTGCCGGGAGTTGGTCGAAAGAAGGCAAATGCGCTGCGAGGAAATGCGATGGGGCAACCGACCATTGGTGTCGATCGACACGTTGGCCGCATTTCACAACTGTTGGGGTTGACCGCTGAAAAAGACTCGGACAAGATTGAGGCTGGCCTCAATCCAATCGTAGCCGGCAAGCAGAAAGTTCGTTTCTGTCATCTGCGCCAAACGCATGGACGAATCATTTGTGTCGCGAGAAAACCAAAGTGTGACGAATGCCCCATTCACCAGCATTGCCCTTATCCAAGTGGTATGGCCGACTCAAAATCTCCCACACCTAAATAATTGCGAAGACAACGCAGCCATTTTTGACTTTCTTGCAAAAGGGTCGATTCCGGACTGAGAAAAGACAAGGAAGAAGCTAATGGATTTTTATAAAACTGGCTAAATGGACTCAATGCATACTGCTGACGACATTCATACAGTGCCTGCATGGAGGCAACAACACAAGTTTTGTGGTTATTGCCTCCATGCCTTCATATACCTTGAATTGACGATCCAACCACTTATCCTAACGTGGTCTCGGAACGTGTGTTGTTGCCTTCATTGGATTCATTGACTGAATTGTCGGAGTCGACCGTTGCGCTTATCGTGCAATCCGGATCGAAACAATTCCCGCCTGGAGGCGTTGTCACTGTCAAAGATTGCATGTCTCCGGCTGCAAGACCTGAAAGAGATTGCGTAACGATAACTCCCTGTGTCGGGTCCAATACTATTCGAACTTTGAAGGATCCAGCATTTTGCATCCCGTCGTTGGCGACCGTTATTGACGTTTTTGTCACACAAGTTCCTCCACCGCCAGGACAAGAGACCGCAGGTCGTCTAATTTCCTTCACGACGAGATCCGGAAGACGCCTGTCCGATTTCATCTCCCTCTCTTGAATCTGTTCGACATCGATTGATGGATTGTCTCCTTCCAGATTCGTTGCCGTATACACTCCAGTCACGTCTAAAGATTCTGGGCTCTTGATCACGACAAACCCTTTGATATACGAAGTCGGAAACCCATTCGGGAACAAGCGTTGTTGAATATCTGGACAATCCACGGCCAAAGCCTCGCCAGGCTTAAGCGTATCTGTCGCAATCGGTAATACTTTGCCAGGTCGTTGTTCCTTTGGAGGGTAAGTCATTGCCAAGATTTTATTGAACTTCACAGGTGTTTGGTTGGGGTTGTGAATATTGATTGCGGTCGCATAGAGCCCCCTGGCCAGTCTCCTATCATCAGGATTCTTCTGTATTCCACACACGACCTTTGCGGAATATTGATACTTCGCTTCTGGCATTGGAGTCATACAATTCACCGATTTCAATGCCGCTAAGGCATCAATTCGCCCAAACCCATACAAATCGTCTTTGCCCGAGTCGCCTAAATCCACTGCGCTATCGTGCATGATCGTTCGTATTTTCTTCTGGCTCAGAGTGGGATCGCACGAGAGTAATAGACCTGCAAGACCTGCAACTTGAGGGGAGGCATAGGACGTCCCATCGCCTTCGCCATAATTATTGTTTTTTTGCGTGCTCCAAATTTCTTCCCCCGGAGCAGCGAGTTCGATTTCAGGGCCACGGTTGGAAAACGTTGAAAGAACGTCATTTTTATCAGTAGAACTCACGGCCACGACATTGGGATTCGTGGCTGGATATCCCACTGGGCCGGAGCTGTTCCCCGCGGCGTTATTCATAAAGACACCTTTTTGGTTTACGGCATAGTCAATCGCATCGTCAATCGCCTGACTACTTCCCACGGTCAAGCTCAGCGTGATGACTTTTGCCCCATTGTCTGCCGCATAGATGATCGCATCATCCAAAATGCTTCCGTCCGGCGCATTGTCGCCAACGCCTACCGCCATAACGGAAACACCCTTTTTCGGACCAAAGCCTCCAGCAACTCCAGCAAGACCCTGTCCATTGTTGGTCATCGCGCCGATGATGCCTGCCACATGCGTGCCATGGAAAAATGGCCCGAGAACATCATTGTTGTTATTCACGAAATCCCATCCGGCAAGATCATCCACGAATCCATTGCCATCGTCATCAGCCCCATTCTTATCATCATTGTCAAGATGGTCAGGATTAGATGCATCTAAAGCCCCGTCGCTATCGGCATCCTCACCGGGATTCACCCATATGTTACCAATGAGATCTTCATGGCCAATATCAGTGCCGCTATCGAGCACGGCGACAACCACATCGTTGGATCCCGTCGTTATGCCCCACGCGCCAGTCGGTTCGTTTGGAGACACCTGTGTTTTTTCAAGGTGCCACTGGTCAGGAAAGATCTGGTCATCGGGGTCTCCGACAGGAAGATAGCGCCCTAAGGTATTGATTTCCGCGTATTCAAGCACTCCGTCCGCTTGCAGTTGTTGAACGACGTCCAACGGGTTGCTCCCGGCAGGAATTTCAATGTCGACGTAACCTAACCGATTTTCCCTCAGCTCATTGAAACCTTGCTGCGCTTCAAAAGTTCGTTTCGACGCCAACGCGAGACCTTTTTTGAATTTTACGGTAATCACTTGCGGATGCACTTCATACTTGCTGCCCTGAAACTCTTGATACCATTTGTGCTCTTGCGCACTATACGTTTTCCCGGCAAACTCTCTCTTTTCCATGCCCAATCCTTGACTCGGGAAAGCCATTGAAAGAACACAGAGAATAACAAGGCTTCGAATACTCCATCTTCGACCAACACATTCTTTGTATCGTTTCATGACACACCTCCATGTATGAAAATACGAAAACAACTTGTTGACGTTCTATGAATGACTGACAACGTTATGAAATCATTCTCTAAAATTTGTTGCTGGTTATCATGGGCCTTCGTACACGCCCATCGTATGAATCTCCACATAGTCAATGAGCGAATGCCCTTGTAAGTCCGAAAACAATTCCAAGGCATTTTTCTTAGACATGATTCTGACATCAAAAATACCCAGGCGATTCGTTCTTACGACTTCAAGCTGTTGAGATTTAAAAAACTGTCGTCGTTCATCAACCGTTATCCCAGGTCGAAACTTGATTGATACGGTATCTGATGCAACTTGATACCATTTCCCTTGCGACTCTAAAAACCATTGGTTTTCTTTTCGAATAAACTTTTTATCCTTGATAGTCATCTCTGCAGACGAACGACCTCTCGCTGCCAACTCAGTCGCCTCGCCGACAACCTTGGAACGTCCATCTCTAGTGAATTGGGTGTGACGATAACCGCCACCTGACCCGAAATTGCAGGGTTCGTCCATGACAGGAGTCGCAGGGGGGTGATCACAGGGCATTGCTGTAGGTTCCCCATACGCAAACGAGGAAATCCCCATCATGACAATCAACGACAACAGGAGGGGCTGATTGCTCCTGGCTACGAACGTGGCTCTCGAAACCTTTGTGTTGAGTGGATGTATCAACAGAGCGCCTAGCTCAAAGTTTCGTTGCTGTTTCACAGGACTTCCCTCCTATAAGTTAAAAATATGTACGACAAGATCTAAGTCTATTTTTGATTTATGTCTTATCGTTCGGTCATGCCAGACCGGGTTCTTCGTTCACGAATTTGCTCAACATCAATACTAGGATTTTCTCCCTGGAGGTTCATTGCAGAATAGACCCCCGTGACATTTACCGAGGCGGAACTTTCGATAACCACAAACCCCTTGATGTACGATGTTGGAAATCCATTCGGGAACAGACGTTGTTGGATATCTGGACAATCCACGGCTAAAGCCTCGCCTGGCCCAAGTGTGTCAGTTGCGATCCGTAATACTTTTCCTGGTCGCTGTTCCTTCGGAGGGAACGTGAGCGCCAAGGTTTTGTCAAATGTCACTGGCTTTTCCCCGGGATTATGGATGTTAATCGCTGTTCCATAGATTCCCCTCGCAAGCCTCATGTCTTCCCGATCTCGTTGAATGCCACACACAACCTTTGCGGCATAGTGAAATCCCATGACTCGAGGTGTTGCCCTTTTCTCTTTAGCATTGTACACCACGAGGGCAAAATCCTGGTCTGTCGTATCACCTTGGTTCGGCACGCCATCTCCTGGGATATTGCTGGCCCGTACAGTGACGGTGAAGGAGCCAGTCGTTCCGCTGGGCAGCCATACGCTTTCGACGTTGTTTTGCCCATCAGGTGCCCCACCCGGTTGGGACTGATCATTTAGGAAATTGTTTCCTTGATAGTCGACCGGCCCACTCCCATCGTCCAACGTCACGATCAGATCAAGATCATTGACCCAAGCGTTGCCAACCGTGGACCCAGGAGCATCAGTCCAGACCAGCGTGACTCGAAACGGGTCCGTGTTCGTCGCAATCTGACCCTCCAGTTCAAACGGTGTATCACCCGTGCCATCAAACATATGCGTTTGATCCACGAGCATACGTGGAGTATTGTCAAACATCCGCTCCAGGTTCAGTCGGCCCATTCCCTGCGTATTTGAAGGAAGATCGTCATTTGCTCCAACCCCAGTCATGTATGTACCAGAATTCATGAGATAGGCTTTCGTCATCGCTGGAGAGGGAACCGGCATCGTTTGATTGACGAACCATTGGCGCAACAACGCGGAGGCACCTGCGACTGCCGGAGTTGAATGACTCGTACCTGAAGACCATGCATACAAGGTATTTCCAACAGGAAAACTGCCATCACACACCCCATCACCGATATATCCCGGATCTTGAGAGGCAGCTCCTTGAATATGTGTCCCAGGGGCCGCAATGTGAGGGCCAAACCGACCGTCGGCATTCGGTCCCTGACTCGAGAAATCAATAATGTCTCGAGCATCGTCAGCACCTGAGTTCCCGATCAAACATCCATCGACTCCAACTGGATAGTCATTTTCACTTGCTGCCACGACAAGCGTATTGTTGGCCGTGGCGCCTCTGTCCCCAAGCGTTGACGCACCGGCTCTTCCCCGATTTCCTGCTGCCCATACGATCACCATTTCCTGGTTTCCGGACTCACCCCCGTCACTAGCCGTTGCGGGTCTGGCATCTCGTACCAACCGATCATACTCCTGAGATGTTGCATCGTATTGTCCTGTTCCAACCGTGGAGCCCCAGCTGTTCGAACTAATCCTTGCTCCTTGGGCGTAGGCCGCGTTGGTCAGTTCCGTATGATCAGGGAACGTAAAGTTGGGATTGAAAATACGGGAACTCCCGAGTTGAACAAATGGCGCAATGCCTAACCCAAAGTGATAGCCACTTGCGTCCTCGAAATCGTTCCCACTGGAATTATTGAATCCCCCCACAATGGCGTGATCAATCGTTCCATGACCACCGGTATCGATGTTGTTTGCTGCGCTGACGTCGATCGTCGCACCTGTGACCTCCTGAACATACGCAATTCGACTGGCACCGCCTTGGTCTAAGAAATCCTGATGCACATTCCCAACGGTCGTCTGTCCCCGATCAAACCCGCTGTCGCTGACATTCACGACAAAATCAAAGGTATCATCAAAGCCCAAACTATTGAGCCAGGCAAGATAGCCTGGACTGGATAGCTGGCTGCCTATGGCATTAAGCTGATTCGCCATGATCTGCCCTTGCCGTTCACCAAATAGAACGGGTTCCACCCAGCGCTCAATGTTCACGACATCGGGAATCGCCGCCAAAGCCTGTAGATCATCAGGTGAGATGACGATTCGGAGGTTCTTGTACGGCCCCACTGTCCACACATCTTTCAAGACGCGTTTGGCCTTGCTCTTCACAGCAGTGATGGACGACTTCACGCTGACATGATCGACAAATTGGATTGTCACGTTGAGTTCGTCTTCAGCCAAAAAGTTTGATCCAGATTGTCCGCCCAGAGGACCTCGGAGTTCCACCGATTTGAGGCTGGGATCCATCTTGTATGCTGGCTCGAAGTGTCCGACCCATTGAACGAAAGGAAAGCCTCGCATTTTTTCCGCGGTTTCCATGTCTGTCTGAATCAGTTTGGCATTGCTTGGAATCGTATCAAGATATTTGACGGGTCCTTGTGCTTGAACGATGTCCAGCCATTCACCCTTAATAGGCCCTGCAAAATGAATGAGGTATAATTGCTGGGTTTCTGGATCAGGAGCTGCCCGAAAGCCTTGAGGAATAGATGGAATCGGCCTAGTGGTATCGATGACCCGATCCCTTAAAAAGATCTTATTCATATCGTCATCCATGGAAAATGCTTTTCTTTCAGAGAAGGTCATCCCTTTCATGTTGGAGTCTTCCACGATATAGACCTTGCGATCTGGATATTCAAAAACTTGAACGGGATTCAACGCTTTCGCTGCTTGAATGCCAGTTGAGTCATTCTTATAGACTGTGATCTTGTGGGTATTAGGGTATCTTTCCTCTGCAGTTCCTGTTAGTTGTGCCATGACGCCAATCGGCACACCTAGGCCTGTTACTAAAAAGAGGAAAATTGAATATTTCGCCAGATGACGGACTTTGGTCATAAATGAAGTTCGCATAATTGCATCCTCCTTATGAGTATATGGATGGCATTTCTTATGTGTTTGACAAGCGTTATGAATTACGACAAGTCTTTCCTTGCGCAACGAAATGCTGAATGACGTAGCGGTTGCCAAGAAATTAATTTTTTGATGATATATTGGGGAAAGTTGCTGTCATAACGCACTTCCTTTGCAAAACGAAAATACGAGACAAGAAAGATCGAAAATTATTCCTTACGATCACAAGTCCTACTCACCTACTCACTATGTTGAGCAAAGGTTATTCCAAGAAAAAACCCTCAAGAGTTTGTCAGTACATATGCATCACAAATACAGGATTTTCTTATACATAAAACTGGAAGGACGTTTTCATTCTGGATTTCGAGACGGGACTCCTGGCTAACGGCTCATGTATCCAAACGTCCTAGTTTGTTATCGATTTGGATACAAGCACACTCACCGATGATGTGTTTGTCGAATCCTCCAATGAAATTTTCCGACAAGAATGTTTACATACGCAGAAAGCCGCACATAATTTGATGAAGCAATATGCTATAGTGCGACGCAGCGGCAGGAATACAATGCGAGTCGGCCACACCGATCTTTACAGGGTAAGACCTCAGGTGCATTCCAAAACAATTTGCAGAGCATCAGGACAACAAGGAACGCATAGATGCCAACGAACTTGCTCGACAGCTAAGAGGAAATGGGGGAGGACAAAGCCTGGGAATCCCTGCCCTTTCAATAGGCGTTTTGTACGAATGAAAGAATCTATCGCACAAATCTAGACTGACGGGTATGGCCGTCTCGATCAGCGATTCTTAAGATACATTTGTGTATTCTGGCGCTATCTCTGCTTGCTAGCCACCAGGTACAATGGGCCTTATTGACCATGAATTCATTTTCAATAACAAACCAACGAACAGTTCAGTCTCCATCACTCCACCGCACAAGTAAGCTTTCCGGTGAAGTTGAGAAACTCCAAACCCGCCTCTGTCGCCGGGTTGGGCAAGCGATTACGGACTACAGCATGATCGATGACGGCGATAAAGTCATGGTTTGTCTTTCAGGTGGAAAAGACAGCTATGGCTTGCTGGATATTCTTCTGGCCATTCGCCCGAGAGCACCGATTCAATTCGAGATTGTCGCGGTCAATCTGGATCAAAAACAGCCAGGGTTTCCAGCGCATGTCCTCCCTGACTATCTGACTCAATTGGACATCCCGTTTCATATCGAAGAACGTGACACCTATTCGGTCGTCAAAGAACTGATTCCGGAAGGTAAAACCACATGCTCGCTCTGTTCACGACTGAGACGTGGCCACCTGTATCGGGTTGCTGCTGAACTGGGTGCAACCAAAATTGCGTTAGGTCATCATCGAGACGACCTGATCGAAACGCTCATGTTAAATATGTTGTTCGGGGGAAAGCTCAGAACGATGGCACCCAAGTTAGTCTCAGACGACGGGCAGCATATTGTGATTCGACCGCTGGCAAACGTCGAAGAACACGACTTAGCGAGATATGCTGAACTTCGCGCCTTTCCGCTTATCCCATGTGATTTGTGTGGCTCCCAAGAGAACTTGAAACGCAAGCAGATCAAAACGTTACTCGGTGAATGGGAAGAACGATTCCCAGGATGCAAAGACCGAATCTTTGGGGCACTTTCTAATGTGCTGCCTGAACATCTCCTTGACCATTCGCTATTCGACTTTGCAGCTCTACGAAAAAAGGTGGAGCAGAGTGAACAGCATGACTCAGGTGTTGAGAACGTAGATCCAAACCTGCTTGAACCTCTTCGTCTTCTACGCCCCTCAACTTCTCGGTGAATTCGCCAAATTCTCGGTCGGTTCGAAGGGACAGGTCTTGTCAAGAATGTAGTAGACCGGACAGAACCCAGTGAATCCGCTTTGAAGAAGCGTGACACCTAATATTCCTGGCATGAGCAACCATACCGGATCGACAGCATAGCCAAGCCACGTGCCAAGGGTGAGTAGCGCTCCAGCGACTCCATCATGAATTCGGCGTTTTTTGTTTGTCATGGTGTCCCCTCTTCCTTACCCATTGTTAGTGAGTAGTTTAACGCTTTCTTGTACTCCTTGCTCGATAAGAGTCTTGGCCAACGCCTGTTGCTGCTCAGCATTCTTTTTTGAAATCAGGTCAGCAGATCGAAGGATCAGTGCTGTAAAGCCTTCGAGATGCCAGAAGGCCGGTTCGGTCACAGATGGAAGGTTATTCTCCGGAGGATAGGGCCAAAGCGAAACGTAAAAATAGGGTTCAGGGTAGGTAGCGTCACCTGGTGATAAGCCAGCACCAATAGTGGCTTTTTCAGTGCTACCGTTTTGCTCAAATGTTAAGAGTGTTGCAATGTCGAAAAAATGCGGCCAGCAACGTACCGGAGAGGCATGAGGATAGATGGCCCGAATGGCCTCTAAGAGTGGAGGGGCATTGTTGTAATATTTAGCTAGTTCTTCTCTCTCTTTTTTCTCTACGGTTCCATATGCCCCACCTGAATCAAGATGTTGGTGCGATAATGTGTAGGGCCCAGGATCTTTTAATTTTTGAGGAGCAAGATTGTGACGTTCGACCAATTCGGCCAACCACTTTTCTGCTGCGCTTTCGCTTTGACCAAGAAGATTGAACGATTCATCTCCTCGCTTCGATTTTGCCAAAAAGGTCAGATCTTCAAGACGCAGTCCCACTGTCAGGTCAGGTGTCAGTGCTTGTCCCATTAACGCGTGTAGACCGGCATCCCAAGACAAACTGGTGTGGCTATCGTCAGGCTCGGCTTTGCAATACGCCCGTGTCGCGCGTGCAACCCACTGAACCGCATGATGCGCCTCAAGGCGAGCCTCCGTCAGTTCGGAAGGAGGCACAGTTCCTAAAATTTTCCACATCATAGACTCCTTATCAGTATAGAAAAACGTCGCTCGTTGCTCGTCGTTCGTATCTCGCATGAAGAAATTTCCGGTCTTTCTTGTACGAGCGACGAGCGACGTCTTTTTAACTAAACGAGTTCAGGATCCGAGATAATCTCGACCAAAGCTGGTCCTTTGACGGCAAGCGCTTGCCGAATGGCTGTATCTAGTTGGTCAATGGATGTTACGCGTTGTCCGTGTCCCCCACAGAGTTTTGCATATTCTGCGAAGTTGGGATTGTGAAGCGAGGTCTGCCACACCTCCCATTCACCCGCCCGTTGTTCTTTCGTGATTTTCCCAAGCTGACTGTTGTTCAACAAGATATGCGTGATATCCATTCCATATTTCACAGCAGTTGTGAACTCGGCCAAATATTGTCCGAACCCTCCATCGCCGCTGATGGAGATCACTTTGCGATCATGATATTCCTCGAAATCTTGAGTCGCGGCCCAAGCACCCATGGCCGCAGGAAAGGCAAAGCCAATCGAACCGAGATAACCAGACATGAGCACACGTTGCTTGGCGCATTCAAAATAACGACCGAATGAATAGGTGTTGTTTCCAACATCAACGGCAATCACGGCATCCGAAGGCGCTTCACGAGTGAGTGACGCAAATATCGAGGCAGAATTCAGCCCCTTGCTTCGATCATCTCCTGCACGACTCTCTTTTTCCTCACGCCATATCTCCCATCGTTGCTTGACCTCAGGTCTTTGATCATTTGCGGCTGTGGTCTCTGAAAGATTTTTCAATATTTGACGTGCAGTTACGCCAATTTCACCTAAAATCGGAACGGTCACAGGATGGAACTTCCCGAGTGCCATGGCCTCAAAATCTACTTGGATGATTGGTTTAGATCGTTCTATGCCGGTGTGATTGGAAAAAGAGGAACCAAACGTCAGGATCACATCGCATTCGTTCATAAACCAACTGGCAATGGGTGTTCCTGAGCGTCCCAGTACACCCGCTGCCAACGGATGCGAATCCGGAAGCAGTCCCTTGCCTTTGAAGGTTGTCAAGATTGGCGCATGAAGACGTTCGGCCAGATTGATAATCTCCGGCATGGCATCCCTTGCCCCGTACCCCACGATAATGATTGGTCGTGTGGCTTTTGCCAGCAGTGCGATGGCTTCGCCAACCGAATCTTCAGAAGGTGCGACTTCAAAGTTTGGCATGCGGCCGTTTGGTCCTGAGATGTTGCTCTGTTTATCAGCGGGAATGGTTTGCACGTTATCGGGAAAAATAAGATGTGCCACATCGCGCTGCACGATAGCATTTTTACAGGCCAGCGCAATCAGTTCAGAATGTTTGGAAGTGTTCAAGACCGTATGACTAAAACGGGCAACGGCTTGAAATGCTGAAGCCAAATCGATTTCCTGAAAAGCTCCTGGACCTAACACCTGCACATCGACTTGACCGGTTAAGGCTAAGACTGGCGCTCGATCAACCTTGGCATCCCACAGCCCGGTTAGTAGATTCGTCGCACCAGGTCCGGCTATTGCCAAACAGGCTGCCGGTCGACCGCTGAGCTTTGCATAGCCAGAGCAGGCAAACGCGGCGGCGCCTTCATGTCGAATGCCGATATAGGTCAGATGGCCTTTGGTTTCCTGGACACGCAGCGCATCGGCTAGTCCTAAGTTTGAATGGCCCACCATGCCAAATACACGCTTCACGCCCCATTGGACCATCGTGTCCGCCATGATGTCAGAAACCGTACGAGGCGGTTCTGTTTCTTGGGGAATACCCACGCAGATGGTTCCCTTGCGTATTTCAACTGGAAACAGTTCTTGGCCGGAATCCTCATGTCCCCCAGGAGGCTTGCCGGTCAATGGATCGAAATCCCAACCATGCCATGGGCAGCGCAGCCAACATTGCCCATCAACACCTGTCTCAATCGATCCTTCACCAAGCGGTCCGCCTTGATGGGGGCATCGATTATCCATCGCTGAATACTTTCCTTGGAAATGAACCAGCGCAAGAGACTTTGTGCCTGCCGTCACCGTTTTTACGCGACCTTCTGGAAGATCTGTGTCGCGTCCCACTTCATGCCATTCGATATGATGAGTGCTTGCAGAAGCCTGCTTTGTCTCGGCCATACATCAATCCTTTCATCTCTGTTAGAAATGAGACGTTTCGCGATGAGGAACTGTTTGCGTATGATACTGCCTTGAGCGATGCCCATCAATCCAAAAATAGAAAGCCACCATTCAAGAATTGCTCTGCTGAGAGAATGGTCTTGCACGAATACGAGTTGTTACACAAGAAAGGTCTTCTGTTTCATCACTGATCCATGTCAAAATGTGTGGGAATGGTTGAATTCGAAAAATCTACGAATCATTAAGGGGAAGCATTCATGAAGAAAGTGTCGATTGCACAATGGGCTAATCTCAAGGATCGTGAGCCGACCTATGCGCTCATCGCCAATGTCGATCTTGTCATCGTCCGCTATGAGCAAAACGTTTCAGTTCTCTATGGACGATGCCTGCATCGTGGCGCGCTTTTAGCCGATGGACGCATAGAGGGTGAAGATCTGATTTGCGGCTTACACGGCTGGGATTTCCAATTCGAAACGGGGATTAGTGCCTATAACAATGATGAACGTTTGCAGAAATTCAATGCCTGGATCGAACAGGACCAAGTCTGGGTTGATGAAGAAGAGGTTGCCAACTGGGAACGCAACAATCCCCAACCATTCAATCGTCAGGAATACCTCGGAACATATGCCGATACGCATCCGGTGGAGGAAGAGCCCCATGTGGGATTAATCCAAGGGTATGCGGCTGATGGGTTGGAGAAGACTGGCCATCATGGATTGGTCGCCGCCATGGGAGTTTCTCGCACGCAACTTCCCTTGTGGGATGATATTCAGTTTGTCACGGCACAGCTTGCCACATTACCGCAACTCGATGATGTTGCTGTCTCGACGGAAGTCGTGATTGGTCCCAATGCCAAGAAGCCACTCAAGCTGAGCATTCCACTTTTTGTCTCCGATATGAGTTTTGGCGCCTTGTCTGAAGAAGCCAAAACGGCTCTGGCCCGTGGAGCCGAAATGGCGGGCACAGGGATCTGTTCAGGAGAAGGCGGCATGCTTTCCGAAGAACAAGCCGAGAACTCACGGTATTTTTATGAGCTGGCATCCGGACGTTTCGGTTTTTCTATAGACAAGGTCAAGAAATGTCAGGCATTTCACTTTAAAGGCGGACAAGGAGCCAAGACGGGAACCGGTGGTCATTTGCCAGGGCCGAAAGTCAAAGGGAAAATCGCGCTTGTGCGTGGACTCAAAGAAGGGGAGCCGGCAATTTCACCGCCACGTTTCCCTGATTGGACCGATATTACACAAATTCGAGATTTTGCCGATGAAGTGCGGGATGAGACAGGAGGCATTCCGATTGGCTACAAGTTATCGGCGCAACACATTGAGAAAGATATTGATGCGGCCTTAGAAGTCGGAGTCGACTACATTATTCTCGATGGTCGAGGCGGAGGAACCGGAGCTGCTCCGCTTATCTTCCGCGACAACATTTCTGTTCCCACCATCCCGGCACTTGCACGTGCGCGTCGGCACTTGAATCGGCTCGGACGACAAGATGTCACATTAGTGATCACTGGCGGACTGCGACAGCCTGCTGATTTTGCGAAAGCGCTTGCATTGGGTGCCGATGCGGTTGCCCTTTCCAATTCGGCGATGCAGGCAATCGGTTGCCTTGGAATGCGCGCTTGCCACACTAATAACTGTCCTGTCGGTATTGCGACTCAAAAAGATCACCTCCGAGCTCGACTGATTATTGAAGAGTCTGCTGCGCGACTTGCGCGTTTCTTCGAAGCGTCGACCGAACTCATGAGCCTGCTGGCCAGAGCATGTGGCCATACCCATCTTCATCAGTTCTGTGTCGATGATCTCACGACATTTAAAAAACCGATTGCTGAACTGGCAGGGGTTCCATATGGTGGTGTGAGTTGATCAGACTGACATGGGCGAAGACTCCGAAAGAGATGAAGGGCAGACCTCCCGAAGTCCATTCGTGCCGATCGGGATAACAGTCTTAGGAATTCTGCTTTTGCCGATGCTCATCTATTCCAACGGACCCGAAGGGCCAATCAAAGACGGGGATGTGGTGTTTTCCACTGGACGGCATCGTGTGGATTTTGTCAAACCCGTTGATTACCATGTCCTCGGGTACAAGTCGTTTTGCGTGATTGAACTACGGGACCAATTACTTGTGACGCAACGACCAGCCGACCGGGCGGATGGGAGTCTCATTGCACATCCACTCGGACACACAACAAAAGAATACCCATTTTGTCCCCCAAAAGCAGACCTGCTCCTTCACCAGCATCAAGCCACGCTTCAAGCCAATACGTGGAATAGAATCAAAGACACATTGGCAAGGCTTTTCTCTGCGAATTGAATGCGAAATCACTTGAGTTTTTCCGCAAACTGCTGACGGAATTTGGCGACTTTTGGATTAATCAAGTACGCGCAGTACGGTTGCGAGGGATTCCGAACAAAATATTCTTGATGATACTCTTCGGCGATGTAGAACGTGTCAGCCGGTGCGACTTCTGTCACAATCGGTTGAGTAAAGATGTTGTCTTTTGTAAACGTCGCAATTACGTCTTCAGCAACGGTCTTCTGTTCAGGTGAGTGGTAGAAAATGGCCGAGCGGTATTGTGTGCCTGTATCGTTGCCCTGACGGTTGAGAGTTGTCGGATCATGAATCGCGAAGAATATTTCAAGGATTTCACGGTAAGAAATTACGGAAGGGTCAAACGTTACCTGCACGACTTCTGCATGGCCGGTGTTCCCCATGCACACGGCTTCATAGGTGGGATTCTGCACCTGCCCACCCATATAGCCTGACTCAACCGACTCTACACCCTTCAGTTGGTCATATGCCGCTTCTAAGCACCAAAAGCAGCCACCCCCTAACGTCGTGATTTCTTTGCCTGAATCTGTCTGTCTATTTTCTGTGGCCATTGTTAAGTCCTATGTGTTGTTCATGAATGAGTTCTGGAATGACCTCTAACTATGTTAAAAGTCTTATAGCATTAGATCCCGTCACTCGGCCACCTCTATAGAAAACGAATGATTATTATGCGTGTCGCGTGGGCAACCGATATCCATTTGAACTTCCTGAATGAACAGAAGCGAGAATCATTTTTCCATTCAATCGATGAACACAATCCAGATGGGGTATTCATAACTGGAGATATTGCCGAAGCGCCTACGTTGAGTCTCCACCTCCAAGAAATTCTGGACGCTATTCAGAAGCCAATCTATTTTGTACTTGGTAATCATGATTTTTATTATGGTGGGATCTCTTCGGTTCGAAACGCAACAGTAGAACTGTGTGACTCACAGCAAGGCCTCACGTATCTAACCGGCGACCGAGTTATTGAATTAACTAAAAGCACTGCGCTCGTTGGGCACGATGGCTGGGGCGATGGTCGACTTGGCAATATCGAGCAGACACCTGTCCGACTCAATGACTTTCGATTGATTAAAGAACTGACGGGCTTAGAGTATGGGAAACTCATAGACAAACTCAAAGAGCTTGGAGATGAAGCTGTCGTCTCGATTCAGGATACACTATCCAATGCTCTTGACTCGTATGCGCATGTGATATTCCTGACGCATGTCCCGCCATTCAAAGAAGCCTGCTGGTATGAAGGGAAAGTCGGCAACGACGACTGGCTGCCGTTTTTTACTTGCAAAGCGGTTGGAGATGTGTTGTTTCAGCTCATGCAAGACAGGCCGGATAGCAAGCTCACGGCCTTGTGCGGACACACTCACCATGAAGGCGTCGTGCAAATCCTACCCAATCTCCGGGTGCTCACAGGTTCAGCAGACTACGGAGCGCCACATGTGCAAGAGGTGCTGGAGATCTTGTAACGTTTCAAATCACCATTCACTTTACATCCTCTAGCTCTTTCTTCACCGCATCTCGTTCAACAGGCATGTTGAGATTTGTAAAGATCTTAAACGCCGCATTGAGTTTCTCCAGTTCGGTCTTCCGATCATTCAGCTCTCGTGCGAGAAGACCCCAGCTCCAATAACAGGTGCCTAAGGAAGACTTATTCCCCAACGCCTTGCACAACGCTTCCTTCTTTTGGTGCAGCGTCATCGCCTTGTCCAACTGCCCCCAGTCCTGGAGGATAAGCGCTTGGTTGCCGTAACATGCCTGCAGGCCATCATTGTTCCCTAACCCCTTGCACAACGATTCCTGCTCTTGGAACATCGCCATCGCCTCGCCCAACTGCCCCCAGGCCTGGAGGATCAGCGCTTGGTTGCCGTAGCTCCGTTGCAAAGTCTCTTTGGCTTCTGGACTTTCTCGGTTTTTCCAGAATTCCTCTTCCTGCTGAAGAATATGGAGCGCCGTTTGAAGTTCACCAATTCTACTTCCTGTGGAAAATCCATAGTAAGCCAGCCATGCAATTCGATCCCTCGAATCTAGAGCATGTAACAAGTGGAGAGCAGGAACGATTTCTGTAAGACATTCTCCACAATCTTTCCAACGAGTCTCCCAGTCGGCAAACAGATCTTCCAAGGCTCGTAGATATCTGGTATGTAGTTCATGATGAGTCGAGGACTGATGCAATTGCTCTCGTAGCAGCGCGTGCAATCGAAAGCGTTGTCGCCCTTGATCCACAACCTGCACCAAGGACGCATTGACCAATTGGTCTCGGACTTGTTTGCTTTCACTGTCGTTGAGACCTGACGTCATGACAGCCAGTGGAAACCAGAATCCTTCTGAATGACATACCGCCATGGCCTGCAACAACCGTTGGTTTGCTTCACTTTGGCTCTCGATGGCCCGTTGCAGCAAATCCGGGACATCATGAATACCATTACGCAACCGTTCCAACTCAAGGGCTGTCGCCTCTTCATCCAGAGGACCGAATTGGCGCGATAGCATTTCTGCTGCGACGGCCACCGCAATCGGTAGGTGTTCGACCCGATTTGCCAGCGCTAATAGATCATCGCGGTGGCGGGAAACCGTCTCTTCCTCTAGCCAGAGTCGGAACAACGCTTCGGTTTCCTCCTCGGCAAAACTCGTGACTTTCTTCGTGCAAGGCCGCTTCACCCAAGGCAGACTGCGTTGTCGCGAGGTGCAGAGAATTGAGAGTGAGGCTACCGACAGCGGTGGGCCTGGAATAAGATCTTCCACGTCAAGATTCCAGATATCATCCAACACCAAAAGCGTTCGTCGATCGCATACCCATTTCTTCGACTCCGTGATCTGTCTTTCGGGCGGTAGTTCCTTTACGTCCAAGCCGATTCGCTCAGCTAACTCAACTGCAATTTCCTCTTTTGTCCGTTGGCCGCAATGTTGAAACACCACAGCATCGAATGCACCTTGTACTTTCCAGGCGAACTTGAGTGCCAGGGTTGATTTTCCGCTTCCTGGCCCTCCCCACAGCAGATACTTCCCTTTCTTCTCCACTAGCGCTTCGTGAAGTATTTCAAAATATTCCTTACGTCCAACGAAATCCGGTGGCTCGTAATCGACGATGAATCGTGCAGCTCCCGATTCCTCAAACTGACGCATGTCACGCTGCCGTACGAGCCACTCCATCGTCTCTTTGATTGCTTTTTCCTGATCGGTCTGTGCATCAATTCGGTGTTTTGTCCGGAGCAGTTGTGGAATTTCTGCATCGTGTAACAGGATAATTCCCAGGCGCGTCCTTGATTCTTCCGTCTCACGAGCTAGCACTGACCTCCATTCCTTTCCTGTCCATGCCGAGCGTGCTGCGTCGGGAGACCAAATTAACAGAGTCAAATCGGCTTCACGCAGTCCTCGTTCGATTTCTTCAACAAAGTCATCTCCAAACAGCTCATCAATTTCGCAGAGCCACGGCTTGATTGAAGCAGCTTGCATCTTTTTGGCAAGCTGCTGCACAAACTCTTTGTCTTTTGTGCAATGGGAAAGAAAGACTTTCATGTGTTTTGGTAATACGCAACTAGGATTGAATTAACAACATTTTCCTATAGCGCCGATGCCTTAAAATTGCAAATTAATACTCATCCTTATTGGACGTTCTAGGTTAAGTACAAATTCTAAAGAAATTTTCTATGCAGGTGGGAAGTAGATGCTTACGGGCTCATGCCGAGTGGTCCCTCGCGCTAGCTTTGATATAGTGTTCCTCACGTTCAAGAGATTTTGGAGATATCGTAATCTCATATTAAATAACCTGGAACTTTACGGTTGATCTTTGTAGGGTAAGTCCCAAGAGGTCATGCGAGACGACCTTGGCGGGACACCGGTTCCAACTCCTTCCGTCTTTCTGTTTTTTGGCTCTGGATTCGCGGAATTCGGAGGTTGGAGAAGGAAAAGGCGTGTTAGTTTTTCACGGAGGGCATAAAGACTTCGGTAGGATTCAGAACCGACAAAAGCTTTTTGGTCAAGGTCCAGAGTTGCAACTTATGCCTTCGTGCAAAGCAGATAAGAAAGGCGTCAATCAGTCCAACACCCTTCGACAACCATTTTTGCTGTGACGATAGCAGTCCCGCCTCAACCTACAGACCATCCTCGTCCCTCTTAGGAAGATTGTCCCAATATTCGAAAATAATATCTCGTTCTCTCGAATTTTTCGCACCCTGGAGGAGTTCCCCAAATACACAACCTGTCGCCACGATGGATTGCCTTTCGAGAAGCGTTTGTACGATGGGAAAGATGAATGGCCGGCATTTCAAGAAATCAATCCACACCGAAGAATCGATGAGAATCATGATTGTCGATTCAGGGACCTGACTTTTTCAGCGGTGAACCCTTTCTCAAATTCTAAGGGCTTCTTCTCGATTTGTTGGTTTAACTTGGCAATCTTCTTCTGTTGTAACCATTCTTGAAGGGCAATGGTGAGCGATTCGGTGAGTGTTTTCCCTTTTGCATGAATTTTAACCTCGGAGACTAGCTGATCAGGGAGGAAAGTCGTGACTTTCATACGATATGTCATACGATCATTTAGCGTATCATTCAAGTTTTAATTATAACGACATTGACATTTCCCTCTTGTATAGCTGTGAGGTCCCCATCTCCTACGCCATGCCCAAAATGAACCAGATACAGGGTCTAAGATGTTTTAACTAAACAAATGCGAAACAGCCGCCCAAGCTGGCGGCTGTTTTTCTATTATGAAAATATCCTGATATCTGCAAATTCTAGAAAAATTCGCTCAGTGATGTTCTTGATGTTCATGCGTCACTTGGATGTCGACGATGTTCCCTTCTTTTTCCAGGACTTCTGTGCCGAATCGATAATTGGGTTTCATGGTACTGTGCGCCATCCGTCGATCTTTTGGATTGGTAAAGACCATTTTAGTCTGAAGGGTATCTCCCTCAAGAACCACCACTTTCATCTCCAGAAAACCACCCATGCCTGGATGCCAGGCAATGAGTTTGTATACGCCTTCCGGAATGTCCGGTAAGGTGAAGTTGCCTTGGTCGTCTGTAATCGCATAGTACGGATTGTCCATCGCCATACCCCACGACTGCATATATGGGTGAAACCCGCATTCTAAATAGAAAATTCGACGACCTTGTGAGAATTTCACGTTATCGATCATTGCTTCGCCGGGTTTGTGTTGGTGGTCCATCAATAAATCTTTGGGATGGTGCGGGTTGAGTCTCAGTGGTCGGTGGAGCATGACTTTGTTGCCGAATGGTGCCGTCTCATACGCCACGACATCATGGATGATCGGATCCATATTGACAATATGCAGAGGCTGTTGATCGCGCACAGCCATGACCCAGGGTTCAAACACACAGTCTTCCACCGTCACTTTCGATGGCGCGTGATCTTTGTCTGAAAACGGTTTGCCTTTTGTGATTCCCTCAAGAAACACGATGGCGTTTTTCAGGCCGCCTTCTGGTGAAACGTGAAACTCATCCACCACGCGCCACCCGGTCCCGGTGGAGATTCGACCACAGAACGCCGTATCTGGATTGGCGATGATGCTATAGGCTAAGGCCGGTGGTTTTTTCCCATCAAGCAAGACGGTCCCGCTGATCGCCCCGCCATTTGTCACAGATTCTTCGGTATAGGTCCAGGCAGCAATCGGGGAGAGTGCGAAGAGTAGAAAGCTAAAGAGTCCGGCAAGGCATTTCATGGTCATTTCCTTTGAATAGGGGAAGAAAAAGTTTCTGCTATGTGTACTTCCTACAACATCCACTTACCGAACGCTTCGGACGAACAGTAATCTAATCATAAATCGTGTATCCGCTTAACGCATAGCCCCTTCTAACGTGTCAGCTGATGAATTATATCGTTAATGCTATCACATGTCAGAATGTGGTTCACGAACATACCGTGTGGAGATGTTCGGTCATAGAGGTGGCAGGCGCATGGGTAATCCTACGAAATATGGTGGATGCTTTTCTAGTACCCTGACGTGTTCCAACCCTCTCCTCACGGATCGGTAAAACGAGTGAGCGAAGGCCTTCAAAAGTCATGGTCTACTCATAGGCCTCTCAGGTAGAGTGGGGCCTATGCCAGCCTTACCATCCTATGATGTGATCATTGTCGGTATGGGCCCAGCGGGTGCCTCAGCGGCTTTTGAATTATGCCGCGCTGGTCTCTCGGTCTTGGGTCTCGAAAAGCAATCCCACCCACGTTATAAAGTCTGTGGAGGAGGGCTTTCTGCCCGTATTGAGTCGATTTTGCCCCCAGACTTTCACACGGTCATTGAAGATGCTGTCCATCGTATGATTTTCTCGTACGGACCGGAGGAATCGTATTTGGTTGAATCCGAGAAACCGATTGCCTATATGGTTATGCGGTCGTGTTTTGATCAATGGTTGGTCGAGAGGGCGTTGAAGGCTGGCGCCGAAGTTCATGAAGATGAACCCGCGACGATGTTCACGAAGGTGCCTGATGGCATCGAAGTCCGGACAGCCAAAAGCCGGTATCATGGGCGGGTTGTTATTGGCGCGGATGGGGCGATGAGTCTGGTTGCGCAACAGCTTTTTCCGCATCGTCGACTCCAAAAAATTCCGGCATTGGAGAGTGAGGTTCTGTCGCACTCGCCAGAGGCTCATGCCTACGCCAAGACGGCATTGATCAGTCTCAATGCGGCCAAGAAGGGCTATGGCTGGATTTTTCCGAAACAACAGGGGCTGTCAATTGGCGTTGGCGAGTTTGTGCGGGGAATGAATCGACCCAAGCGAAGCTTTCAACAGTTTACGCGGGAAGAACCGACGCTAGACGGATATAAAATCCCATCTCCGCTAGGACACCCGATTCCGGTGTTTAATCGATCCCCCGGTATCACGAATGGACGGTGGAATAATGGGTTGGTTCAGGGTCATGCGCTATTAGTGGGAGATGCCGGACATCTCGTTGACCCGCTCTTAGGCGAGGGGATCTACTATGCCGTACGGTCTGGACAGCTAGCAGGGACGAGTATTATCCGTGCATTGCAGCATTCGCCCCCACGCTTCGAAGAATATGAACGTGCCGTGATCAACGAATTCGGTCGAGAATTTCAGATTGCTTCCAGGCTGGGGCGTCTGGTGTATGGCGTACCTCGTTCGTGGCATCGTTGGGTTGGAAAAACATTTCCAGGTCCCTATCAGGGAGTATTGCAGCGGTACTGTGGGATGTTGCAGGGACAAGAAACGTACCAAACACTGTGGAGTCGAATCGTGGCTGGACTATGCGGTCCCTTGGCTCGTCGTACGTGAAAATGGGGTCGGAAATCTATCGTGTATCCCTTGCGGAAAAGTTCCTTTATTTGTCACATGAACGAGGAAATTTGAATCGCATTTTGATATTTGCCTTCCCCTAGACAGTATGCTACCGTGATTTCACTTTAACGTTTTGGACCTGCGTTATAGTGTCGAACAAGAGTTGAGGTCCGAGTCTTTGCGTTGTTTTTCCCGGGAGTCTGCTCGAAAGTCTGAGCTAGGTCGCTGTGTTGATTTCGCGTCTTTGGCCCGTCCTTTCCTAACTTCTCGAGTCCAACACCACATTACGTTTTTACAAGGAGAACCTCTATGAGTTTGAAGATTTATGTGGGCGGCTTACCGTATGCTACGAGTGAAGCCGAGTTGAATGATCTGTTTGCCGCACATGGGACTGTGGAGTCAGTGAAAATTATTACCGATAAATTTACAGGGCAGTCGCGGGGATTTGGTTTTGTGGAAATGGCAGGAAGCGACGAAGGCAATGCAGCTATTGCTGCTCTCAATGGGACACAATTAGATGGCCGAACGTTGACGGTGAATGAAGCGCGTCCTCAAGAGCCAAGGTCTCCTGGAGGCCGCGGTGGATTTGGTGGAGGCGGTGGAGGCAAGGGTGGCCGTTGGTAGGTAACTGACGGTTTTCGTTCCTTGACGTGCATGTGAAGGCAAGCCGATAAAAAGCTAAGGGGTCTGTGTGGTTGACGCACAGACCCCTTTTCAGTTTGTGGACAGAGTCACACGCAGATGCTCAAGACTCCTCGCTACGTGTAGATTGCTATAGCCGTTCCAGTAATGCCGAATCTACAGGTTGTCCTATTGAATGCTGGTTATAGCCGTTTCAAATAACTTCCGCTGGTGGAAACGTTGTACCGCGCTGAGTTAGTTGTATTTTCCTGTTTGGAACGTATTTGGATTCGCTATAACCCTTCGTTATTGAACCGTCAACTGTCTGCCGGGCATCCAAGCGGGCATAACCTTCATCATGATCAGTTGTATCGCGCTGTGTACATGATGTAAATTTGGTTGGAAGTTTTTGGTTTCGCTATAGACGTCGTTTGTTTCTCAACCTTATCCTTTTTTGGCGGAATTCCTTGCCGAGCGACGCTCATTGTCGGTGAGGTAACGTTTTCTGAGACGAATATTTTTCGGAGTCACTTCGACCAGTTCGTCCTCTTCAATGAATTCCAGCGCAAACTCCAGAGTTAACTCTCGTGGTGGAATGAGATTGATGGCGTCATCAGATCCCGCGGCTCTGATGTTGGTGAGTTTTTTCTCTCGAATTCCGTTGACGACCAAATCTTGCCCCTTATTATTGACACCGAGAATCATCCCTTCATAGAGCGCATCGCCAGGATGCATGAAGATTTCCCCTCGGTCCTGCAACCCCCACAGGGCGTAGGAGACGGCCTTTCCAGGTCCATGCGAAATTTGGACACCGGCAGAACGCCGCGGCACTTCGCCTTTGAACGGTTGATACTCGTGAAAGATTTGCGACATCACCCCTGTCCCTCTGGTCATCATCAGCAGTTCACTACGGAAGCCCATTAAGGCACGGGAGGCAATGTGAAAGACCATGCGGATTGTGCCGACCGAGCTTTGTTGCATGTCTTTGAGTTCTGCCCGTCGATTGCCTAATGCTTCAATGACTCCGCCTTGATACCCTGGGTCGACTTCGATGACAACCTCTTCAACTGGTTCCAGGCGATCGCCATCGACTTCTTTGAAAATGACTTTCGGTGGGGACACCTCTAGCTCGTAGCCTTCCCGCCTCATTGTCTCAATTAAAATCGATAAATGCAGTTCGCCTCGACCGGATACCGTGAATCGCTCGCCCCCATCGGCTTCTTCAACTTTAATTCCCACATTCATCATGGCTTCGTGCGCTAATCGTTCACGAATATGCCGAGAGGTTAAAAACCGTCCACCGTCTTTTCCTGAAAGCGGACTGGTGTTGTGGGAGAAGTTCATGGATATGGTTGGTTCATCGACATTGACGGTAGGCAAGGCCACAGGATGTTCCGGCGCAGCCAGTGTTTCACCAACACGAACATCTTCAATCCCGGCAATGGAAACAATGTCTCCGGCCTGAGCTTGCTCACGTTCTACTCGTACGAGTCCTTGATAGGCTAAAATCTTCGTCACTTTACTTTTGACAACTTTCCCATCGCGTTTCACTAAGGCCACTTGCGCGCCGACTCGAATCGTCCCATGGACAATACGCCCTACGGCAATACGTCCAATATAGGTGTCGTAGTCTAAAATCGTGACCAGCATTTGGAACGGCAAGTCCGGGTCGGCCACTGGTGGAAGTACGCGATGGATGATGGTGTCCAACAGCGGTTTCATGTCCGTGGGTTTTTCGTCTAACTCAAGAGTGGCCAGTCCATCTTTGCCTGAGGCATAGACGATAGGAAAATCAAGTTGTTCATCCGTGGCATTGAGTTCGCAAAACAAGTCAAAGGTTTGATTGACTATCTCTGTCGGACGAGCATTTGGGCGGTCAATTTTATTGATGACAACAATGGGTTTCAGATGCAGTTCTAAGGACTTTTTTAAGACAAATTTTGTTTGGGGCATGGGTCCTTCAAATGCATCAACAAGCAGTAAAACTCCATCTACCATACGGAGAATTCGTTCGACTTCACTGCCAAAGTCGGCATGTCCAGGCGTATCCACAAGGTTGATGAGATGATCTTTATATTGAAGGGAAGCATTTTTTGAAAAAATTGTAATGCCCCGCTCTTTCTCCAAAGGGTTCGAGTCCATGATGACGGTTTCACCTTCTTTGAAGACGTATGCTCCGGTTTGCTGAAGCAGCGCATCCACTAAGGTGGTCTTGCCATGATCGACATGCGCGATAATGGCCACATTACGCATGTCCTTTCGTCGTTTTTGTTGAGGCATGATCGTCATCTCCACCCACCCTCAGGTTCAAGGGAAGGGTTCTAGCGAAACAATAAAATTAGGTATGTGAAATACGTAAGGCTCAATCATTCACGGCACGAGAGCTCGCTCCCCACATCCGACTTTGGACGCTCATTCTTTTTCACTGGTTTGCCCAGATACTGGCGTCCACTATAGCTGGCATCTCGTCCTATCATACGGCAACCGTCAGTCGGCGCTTGGAATGACGAGAAAGTCAGTTCCCATTCGTGGACACAAACATACGACGGGGCCATGACAGCCACGACCATTCCGGACACGAGAACATTTCAAAGTCTGTTCAGGATGTTTCGTCACACAACCGACGGGACTCGCCGGAGGAGGGTTTGTTCCGCACAGGACAATGAATTCTTTATCTCTATCAAACTACCCTATAGGGGGATTTAATGCAACGTGCTGTCAGCAGATTGTTGGCAACACGTGTCTTTACGTCGTTCGTTCAATGGGCTGCTGACGGTTACAGCGTAACTCACGAGGGACGATCGCTAATGATGCGATCCCTCTCTCTCCATGAACGCTTACTTCTTCGCTGTGGCATTGGCCTTGTAGGCCTTGTCTTGAGTTTCCCAGTCAAGTCGGAGACGTTCGGACATAATCTTTGTCTTATCCATACGTTCGCTCATCAGGTCGAGTGTTCGATCGTGGGCTAACGCTGCTTCAGTCAATACTGATGAATGATACTGATCGCATAAGACGCGGAGCACTTCAGCATTGGGTGAGGCGATTCCCCTAGCCTTGCAAAACCCAATTCCAGCTTTGGTCATGGTCGTCCCATCAGCCTCTACCAACGGTTTAGTGCCGGAGGGAGCATCACTGCCGGTAAATTTAATGACGGTGCCGAAATCACCAATTGCATACCGAGGTGTCTCACTACTCATCGTAATCTACTCCTTCTTCGTGATATAGGTGAATTCCCAGGTCCCCAATTTATGGTCCATTCACAAACTGTCGCTAGGGGCTAGTGTCCTGTCAAGTTGGACTCTCAACGATTGAGAGATGCGTAGTGTACTCGTTTTTCCTGCAATGTCACAACCTTAAGAAGCTTTATTCTTCGCCTTCCGATTACCTACGTTATGTTGAGCCTTCTGCATAATATCAAGGTACCCGAAGGAAACTACTAATTTGACATTACGGGAATTCTACAGTACTCTCTGATTAGTCACTGTTGAATCGGTCCGGCGACGCTGACGCTAGCAATACTCCGGGCCCCGCGATCGTATCGCGACCAGATCCTGCTCGGAGCGGACTTCCTCCCAATTCTGCCTCCATCGGTTTTCTGACCACGTGTAAATACGATCCCTTTCTAAAAACTAAGGAATATCTCTATGTCCAGTTCTGACTCCACGTCCGAAGAGACGTTATCGTTTAGTGCGCTTGGCTTATCTGAATTTCTCTTACAAGATTTAACCAAAGCCGGGTTTCAAGAACCTACCCCTATTCAAGCCAAAGCAATCCCTCCGGCCCTTGAAGGTCGTGATGTTCTGGGTTGTGCCCAGACAGGTACCGGGAAAACAGCGGCCTTTATCATTCCAATGATTGAACGGCTGGCTCAAGGCGCCAAAGGGGCCCCTCGTGGGCTTGTTTTAGCTCCTACTCGAGAATTAGCCATTCAAATTCAACAAACCGTGGATCGTCTGGGACGATCTCGTCGAATTTTTGCGACGACTGTTGTGGGTGGAGCCGATATGAATGCGCAGATACGAGGGCTGCGACAACGCCCGGATATCATTGTCGCGACTCCAGGCCGTTTGCTGGATCATATGTGGCAAGGCACCATTCGGTTTAACCAGCTTCAGATTGTGGTGTTAGACGAAGCGGATCGCATGCTCGATATGGGATTTGCCCCACAGCTGAATCAGATTATGGAAGCGGTGCCAGAAGAACGGCAGACTCTCTTGTTTTCGGCCACAATGCCGACAAATCTTGGAGATCTTGCGCGGATGTCCCTCAAGGACCCTGTCCGAGCCATGGTGTCAAAGTCGGCGACCTTAGCCACTGGCGTGACTCAGACGCTTCATCATACGACTTCTTCAGACAAAACCCCTCTGCTTCTTTCTCTTTTGAAAGGCAAAGGCGAATCGGTCCTCGTTTTTACCAGAACCAAGCATCGCGCCGATCGGTTAGGGGAAACCTTGGAACGTGGCGGACATCGAGTGGCGGTTCTTCATGGAGGACGTCGTCTGGCTCAGCGCCGCACGGCCTTAGAAGGTTTTCGCCGTGGACGTTTTCAGATTCTTGTTGCGACGGACATTGCGGCTCGCGGTCTTGATGTTGCCAATATCGGACATGTCATCAATTACGATCTTCCCAATGTTCCAGAGGATTATGTGCATCGTTTAGGTCGTACCGCACGTATGAAAGCCGTAGGTAGCGCCACCAGTTTCGTGACGGTTGAAGATTCTCGACATATGCGAGAGATTGAGAAACTGTTGGGGCAACCGGTTCCATCGGCGCCAGGGAGTCGACCACGATTTCAACCAACACCGCAGAACACCGGTCAACGCCCACGTCCTGGATTTAACCGTAACGGACCATCACGTCAAGGGCAGGGTCAGGAACAGCCTCGTCGATTTGGCTCAAATCGACGGAGTGGCGGACCACGGCCTGCCGCCTCTGCCAGATAGAGATAGTTCAGACGACTAAGTACTGATTGTGTTCTCAGCTCTACTTCTTCTGGAATCCAGAAGGAGTAGAGTCAGAACGAACATCTCAATCTCGACGGAATATTCCCACCTTTCCCTATCCCGACTCTGCAGTCAGTGGCCCCCTTTCTCATTCTGCGCTATAGTGCACGCGCAACAACTGTTTCATGTCTAGTTCTTCCAACACGCTCCTCTATCGAATGCTCAGATGGGTTGTTTTCGTGCACCCCAATGAAGTGCGCGCGCTGCTCTGGTCATTTGCCTATTTTTTCTGTGTGCTGGCAGCCTATTACATTCTTCGACCTGTACGCGATGAAATGGGCGTCCTTGCGGGTGTGCATGCATTGCCTTGGTTTTTCTTTACCGTTTTTCTCACGATGCTGGCGGTCGTTCCATTGTTTGGATGGGCAGCCAGTCGTCTTCCTATTCGTCGTCTCCTTCCAACCGTCTATATGTTTTTCATCGTCAATCTGATTGGGTTTTTCATTGCACTCAAGGTCGGAATAACGATGGTCATGTTAGCCCCGGTCTTTTTCGTGTGGGTCAGTGTGTTTAACTTATTTATCGTGTCTGTCTTTTGGAGTTTCATGGCTGATGTCTTTTCTACCGAGGATGCTCGACGGTATTTTGGTTTCATCTCTGCCGGGGGGAGTCTAGGGGCTATTAGTGGACCGTTGTTTACAGCGACGGCTGTAAAAGGGCTTGGCGTCGCCAGTTTATTACTTGTCTCTGCGACATTATTACTCATGGCTGTGGGATGTATCATGGCATTGCTGGCTTGGTTTAACGAGCGGCATGGAGAGGATTTAGGGGCTAAGCATCTGGCATCGTCGATGAACCACGAGTCGCCGCCAAGTTTATGGATAGGCATTGCTCAAATCGCTCGCTCGTCTTACTTGCAAGCTATGTGCATGTATTTGGTGTGTTATTCCATCCTCTCAACGTTCCTGTATTCGCAACAAACGATCCTTGTCCCGCAGGTCGTTCCGAACTCCGAGGACCGCCTGCAACTGTTCGCATCTGTTGATCTAGTCGTCAACGTGCTCACAGTCTGCATACAAATGTTTGTGACTGGTCGGTTGCTGACCTATCTTGGCGTGACCGCCTTGCTTGTTGCCATGCCATTGGTGAACATTTTGGGGTTTGGCATATTCGGGATGGCGACACTGTTGTCGGTGTTGATTGGTTTTGGCGTGCTACGTCGAGCAGGAGAGTTTTCTCTCACCAAACCCACGAGAGAAACGCTCTTTACCGTGGTTCCACGAGTCGAGAAATATCAGGCCAAAAATGTCATTGATACCGTCGTCCATCGCGCAGGCGATATGACGGGCACCTGGGTGGGGTCGGCCTTGCATGCATTCGGCATGTCGATCTCGCAGATGTCGTTTGCCGCCATACCAATTGCCTTACTCTGGTTGTTCACCGGTCGATTCTTAGGCAGACGACATGAGAAGATTCGAGAAAAACTTCGATTAGCAAAGGACAAAACATAGGGTTTTAGTCATGAAGGATTGGCGAAACCGAAAAATATGCATTCTTCTGTGCAAAACCCCAAACCCTGCTGGATACTATAGAAAAATCTTCTTATTGATTCAAAATAGAATTGCTTATTTATCAATAAGCATGCCTGACCCCTATTTTGCGAAATACATTAATGGGGCCTTGTTGATTTGGCTATTCGAGATAACATCATTAAGCTCATTGGTTACTCGATCATGGGCGCAAATTCGAAGTTCGGTCGACCCTCACACACACACAACCTAAATGTATTGGAGGAGTGACACAAGACATATCAATTGATATGTCTTGTGTCTGTGTGGCGATGTCTGGGGCTCAAGAGCTAGCAGTGTTCTTTAGAGAACATAGGGTATGATTCTATGCTGTATTTTCTCTTGCTGTCTGTCGTTCATGAAAAAACTCTCTCAGACGATTACTTCACATCAACTGACATAATCACGAATTCTTTATTCAATTGCCCACCCTGGTGTGGCTCTACATAGGTGCCGTCATAGTAGTACCATTGCAGGGGTTTCATTTTGCCTAATTCACTGGGATGACGTGGAAGCTTTGTCACATCTAGGCCGTTTGCGATAAACGTGGCTGGGTTAATGAAGTAGACGACATCTTCATGTGTCTTCTCAGGTGTCTCGGAGAAATGAATCATATTATGCTTGGTGACCGTCTCGAGCATGCACATTTCTCCACTTGCCTTGGTGGCATCAATCGGAATCATTTTTGAGTCGGGGCCGAGAATATTGGCAATCGCATTAATCTCCTGTCGCGCTTTACCCTCTAATTTCAGCACGGGGCCGAACTGTTCTTTCATGGTGTCTGATGAATCGTCTGCGAATGCGAGAGGAGTGGTTGTCCAAAGAAATGCTGAATTCATTGCAATTCCAACGCAGAGCACGAATAACTTTTTGTTGATCTTCATGGTTATCTCCTTGACGTATGTCTGTTGATAAAAAATCTGACCTTTTTTGTTTAATAGTCAGTCCGAAATGCGTCGAAGAAGTCTTGACCACTTCTCCAATTGCCGAGTAGAAACTCGGATTTATTCAATAGCAGATCAAATGAATCTTTTGGCCATAATGACATCGCGAATTAAATTCTTTCTCTACGGTTTTATTTTCGGTCTCTTACAGACGACAAGACTTGCATGAGATTCCTCATTCTACCACCTATTTGATAATTCATGACAATTGATACCATAGTATTCATCGATTTTCCTCCATCGCTATCATCAATCTTTCTGTGATTAGATGATTCTTGACGATGGAAACGTTTGGCTGTTCATTAATGGGAATCAAATTTGATTCTGATAGGTGAGACATTTGCATCATGAAGGTAGACACATTGGGGTAGAGTTTTAAAACGAACCCTGTCTCAAGATTTGTACCCAATTCCGTTTCTCTATGAAGACTCTAAGAAATGTTAGAACCTCCGACTCCCCCTTCCAGTCATCAAGGATGAAAGAAGGGGGAAGTGATCAATGAAAAATCACGGTGGAATGACATTACTTCATATGCCGAATCCCAGCTCAGGCGACGGATTCATGGCATATTCAATTGCCTGAAGGGTATGTTGTAACGCAAAGTCCACCGCTTGCCCAACTTCTTTGGGTGCCTGCTGGTCTTCTAATGCCATTTCAGCATCTTCTAAATGGTGGATAAGGCCGATCCCATCACCTGGGTTTCCTACCTTTTCATGAAATGGATCACGAAACCCTGCAAAGTAACTTGGATTTTGCTGGCCTCCTAAAATGTTCACTGCGCGTTGCATATGGGTTCGAACCCACGCACTGCCTTTTCGATGGGGGCCCAGCGCCTTCTCTGCTTCGGTGAGAGCGAGCTCCATTTGGGTATGCGTCTTTTCAATTAACGGCTTGATCTTGGCTTTCCAGTCGTCCGTTGCCAAGGATGGCCCTGCAAGACTCAATGCGAATGCGACGACCATCATACAGATGCCCCATTTGAAACCGTCTGTTTTTTACATGTGAGATCCATGTCGCTCTCCTTTTTGTGGTAAATGAATAATGTTGATGAATGTTCAAACATTTGAACAGTGAACCCGTTATTTTCGTCATTCTCTTATTGAGCAAGGTGCCTCAGATAATGAATGAGCTGCCAGATTTGATTATCCGGCATTCCCGGAAAGGCCATCATGCCTGTACCGGGTGAGCCATTTTTGATGATCCAAAACATCTGTCCATCAGAAATATCCTTCATGGTCTTTCCGCAGGTAAAGTTCCGAGGGTGTGGATTTAATGCCGCGCCCATTGGGCCGTTACCATCACCTTTGTCTCCATGACATTGTTTGCAGGCCAAGGGCTGTGCCGTTTCGTGAAACAGTTTTTCACCAGCCTTGATATTTTCCGGTGAACTCGGCAAGGGGTTCGTCAGCTTTCGAAACTTGCCTGGCGCTTGCTTGGTGTTACGTGGTTGTGGGCATACCCCTGATGGTCCGCCTACTGCTGACGCTGTGCTTGCGGTTTCGGGTGCACCTTTAAACGTGGTCTTTAAATAGGCAATCACATCGGCCACACCTTGCTTTCCGCCGATTGTCAGTCCCCAGTAAGGCATCAATGATGACTTCCCAACGCCTTTCCCACCGTAATAAATCACGTTATACAGATAATCGAGAGGAATTTTGTCAAAGGGAATATTGGCATGAACTGCCGGTTTGGGTTCTAACCCTGACGCCGCCGGGCCATCGCCCTTCCCTTCGGCCCCATGACATTGGGCACAGTACTCTTTGTATATCTGCGCTCCGTTTTCGACACGAGGATGGTCAAATTCCTCGCTTTTCCAAGGTTCGTAAAAGGGAAAGTCCTCGACGCCGCGTGTCGCAATAAACCCGGTGACATACCGGAGGCCGAGCTCACTCACATCGCCCACAAATTCCCCGCTGTGCGGGACGAAGTCCGGGGGATTGGAGTTAAAGCGATAGATCCAGTCGGCTTTGAGTCTTTGGCCCGAATTAAAAAACGATGTGCTTTGTGGACCGCCGGTCTGTTTCCCATCCACCATGATCTGGTGACAGCCGATGCATGAATGCTGCTTAAAGATTTCCTCCCCAAACTTTGCTTCTTGTTTGCTAAACGTGGCCATATCAATGGCGTTGTTCTTGACGCGTGGATCTTGGAGGTGTGTCTCGATGTATTCAGCTAGCGCTTGGGCTTCTTCGTCAGACACGGTCATGTGAGGCGTTGGCTTTTGGCTCTGATCCCATCGATATGACTTCTGGTACATCGTCGGCTCTTTGCCCGTTAGCCAATCGATCATCCAGTCTTTTTGAAATTTGCTGCCAGCCCACATGAGGTCTGGGGCCTGTATTTCAAATCGGCTTTGAGCTTGTCCTTTAATTTTGTGACACGTTGAGCAAACTGTGGTCAGCGTTTTTTCAGCCTGCTGCTGGTCGGCGGCCAACAGGGGTGTTCCGCTACCGAGTATGAGCAGGGCACTGCTCATACCTACTCGAACATAATTTAAAAATTGGTTGGATGACGACGCGACATACATGATTCTGACCTCCTAGTGATCAAAAGCGATGATGGAGAATCCCGCATAACGGTCTTCTGTTTACGGTTTCGTTGTTACCGAACTGTTGCGGTCGGTTCTGATTGAATTTTCCCCCAGGCTTCAATGCCTCCAACGAGATCCATGACATTGGTGATGCCATGTTTTTCCAAGAGACTGGCGGCGATCGACGAGCGATACCCCGATGCACAATGCACCACGATTTGCCGGTTTCGAGTCACTTCATCAACGCGTTTCTCTAGATGATTCACCGAAATATTCACGCTGCCGCTAATTTGTTTGCCCTTCCACTCCTGTTCATTCCGGACATCAAGCACAAGCGGGGGCTCAGCCGTTTGTAACTCTTCTGCTAGCATCTGGGCGGTCATTCGAACGGTGCGATCTACGAGGTCAACACGATGAGACAAGGCTTCCATTCCACCTCGCAAATACCCTGTGACCTGATCAAACCCAATTCGACCTAATCGCGTTGCGGCTTCGGGTTCACGTCCTGGTTCAGCAATAATGACAATACGCTTTTGAGGCGAAAGGATGATCCCAGCCCACGTCGCGAATTTACCGCCGAGCCCAATGTTTATGCTTCCCTTCAGATGTCCACCGGCAAAATCTGCTGGGTCACGGACATCCAATATGTGAGCCCCGGAGTTTTGTAATTGGAGCACATCGTCAAGGGTTAAGGGTTTCAGTTCTTCTTCCAGAACCTGATCAAGTGTTGGCCGTTCAGTCCGATTGAGCATAGCGTCATGACTGAAATATTTTGGGGCTTCTGGTTGGTTCGCGGTCACGAGTTGTATGAATTCATCTTTCTTCATTGGCTGTAAGGCATAATTGTATCGTCGTTGTATTGCCATGGTGGAAAAGGTGTCAGTGCTCAGATTTTTTCCACACATCGATCCGGCTCCATGAGCAGGATACACAAGCGTTTCGTCGGGTAACGGTAGAAGTTTGTTCTGTAAGGAGTCATACAACATCCCCGCTAACTCATCGGCGCTGACTCCCACTGAAGCCATGAGGTCTGGGCGTCCCACATCGCCAATGAACAATGTATCCCCGGTAAGTACCGCGTAGGGGATGGAACCGCTTTTCTTCAAATCATAGACGAGGATGGAAATGCCTTCTGGTGTATGCCCAGGAGTCTCAAGTATCTGAAGCTGGACTGTTCCAAGCTCTACGCGTGCGCCATCCTTGACTGATCGAAACTGAAAGTCAGCCTGGGCTCTAGCCCCGAGACAAATTTCTGCCCCTACTCGATCGCGCAACTCCAGATGTCCAGCCACGAAATCAGCATGGAAATGCGTGAGAAAAACGTAGCGAATCTCTAATTGCTGTTCTTTAGCATCTTTGACATATTGATCAATGTCTCGTTGTGGGTCGACGATGACTGCAGTCCGTGTTTCTTCGTCTCCAATCAAAAACGACGCATGCGCTAAACACTCTAAATAGTATTGCCTGAATATCATGGGAGGCCTCCTGCAATGACAGTCATTTGAGAATTAAAATTGATATGCCCCACCGATCCACACATTGCTATCAATAATCGTGCTTGGCTCAAAACTCGCCTTGCGCTGTGAGCGTTGATAGCCGACCGTGATCTGTACCGCTGTTGATAATTGATGTTTGACCTCAATGTCCCCTTGCCAGACATCTTCCGTTCCGCCGTTCCGTTCATCCCCAGCAAGGTCACTCGTCGAATTGTTCCGTTCGTAATGAAGGGCCAACCCCAAGATCGTATTCTCATACACGTCAACTTCCAGTTCCGTTGAGGCATAATGGTTGATGTAGGACACATCGTCACGAAATTGAGGCTGATGACGTCCGTCCGCGAGCCCTCGTTCAAAATGATAGCCTACCGTCAACGCTATCCCTGGTCGTAGTTCCCAATCCACGTGAGGCCCGATGGTCCAAAAGTGGGTATCTCGTTGCTGAAAGTCTGCGTTGTATAAACGAACGCCATAACGTCCCAACATGCGAAGTATGAGGTTATCTACAATTTCTTGCTCAATGGTCCCCGTCCAAAAATACGTGGTCACCCGTTCCTCCGCCAAGTTTTCACTTTCAGCTCGTCGATTCGTATTGTTCCCTAAACATAGATTCGGACCATAGTGATATTGCAGGCCTAGTGTCGTTTTTGAGGGCAATGTCTGTTTAAGTTGGACGCCATACGTGCCGTGAGTGAAACGCGAGTGCTCCTCAAAGACAAATCCCTGTCCACGAACAGTTAACGTCGTGGTCCCTAATTGAGAGGTAAACGTCTTTCCGACTGTAAGGACTGGCTCGAATACCACATCGTCCCCTTGATCGGTCATATCGATGACCGGTTGCGTCGGGTCTTCCTGTAACGACAGTCGTTGGGCGGCAGAAAAGAGGCTCACATCATCCGTATAAAAGACCGTCCCTTCCAGGTTGAGAGTCCATTCCGCTTTTGCGACTTCCCAAAACCCGATCGTCAAGAACCAGAGTGAAAAAAGAAAAACAGGAGTCTTCATCATGACTCATGGCATTCTTGTCAATCATGCTTCCCAAATGATCGTACGTACAAAAGGATGTGCCACGCCTCATCTTCCGTGAGGACTAATGGAATAAATGACGCCATATCGGTTCCTGGGCTCCCGTTTTTTAAAATCCAAAACAGTTCGCCATCTGTGCGTGCCGCCTGCCAAGCCGTATCTGTGAAGTTTCGGGGTAGTTTTCCGACAAGTCCCGGGATCTTGCCTAGACCTTTGCCGTCGCGGCCGTGGCATGTCACGCAAAAGGCTTTTCCCTCAAAAATCTTTTTCCCTTGTGCAATGGTTTCCGGTGATGATGCAAAGGGGTTCTGCCAGGATCGGGCTTCGGCTATTTGATCCTGCGGCACTCTGGGTTTCAATACGTCTGGATTGGCGGCCCCGCTGCTCATTGGCCAAAGGCTTTGAGCCAGAAGAGCACACACCCATAGCGTTCCTATTGTCCTAGGCATCACGAATACTCCTTACTAATTATGTGTTTGAGAGAACACAGGGAGAGCGTTCTGCTGCTCTCCCTGTGTTGTGGGGTTACTCTGTTCGAAAGACGTGTCCGAGCGAGGTGGGCGTTGAGACCGTTCCATCCGGGACTACCTGACCTTTGCCCCAGAGGTGGATGATCACGCCATCAGTTTTCCCAGCAGCTTCCGCCAAGGCTTTGACTTTGGCAGGATCTTCAACGTCGAGGATTTGAACGCGTCCGGTATCGATTTCAACTTGGTGATCATGGAAGGCTCGATTCCATTGAACTAACGGAACATTTTTTCTCGCAAGTTCTTTTGAAATAAAATACTCAATAGCCACAAGTTTCGCGTTGGCGTCGGTGGATTCGTATAGCTGACATTGCAGCAACTCATCTGAAATACCTTTGCAATAATGATGGTACGGTCCACCGACGGTACCATCTGCCATCATATGCGGAGCCTGGATATGAATATCATATCCATCGGTTGGCGCACTCCCTCCACTCATCGCGGGTGTCGTCATACAGCCCATGGCCAAAAAACTTAGAGCACAGAGATACATGACTGAACGAATTGATCGACGCATCGCAACCTCCTTGAAATAATAAATGAAACCTATCCGGCCCTCGGTCACACTCCTACGAGTATAGATGTTTTCATCGATGTTCCCAAATTACGCCACATTTTCTTTTTCTGATGTGAGGTACTTTCCCTTGGCCTCGGATAGCCGTTTTTGTAACACCAATGGATCAACGGATGATCCGCAGTTCAGGCAGCGCCAAATTGGCAAGTCAAAGATTGCCTCGTCTGGCCCGTATAATCGATCAAATATCATTAAGCCTTCGCATCGTGTGCATTTCATGATCTATCCTCCTTCTTCCTTATATTGTCAGACATACTCCGTTTTGCATCCTTGATCATCTCAGAGAACTACGCCTTCTCTTAATACCGGAGTTCTACGATTGTATGGCAATCTGGCCAATATCATGCCCATCAAACAGGAGTCGGTCCACCCGGCATGAATTAACCCAATTCCCGCTGCCGCCGGTACAACTAAGAGCCATGGATTCACCAATACCCCTAAGATGACTCCCGTCACGATCATCATTCCCGCACCGAGTCGAACTTGCCGTTCGAGTGACATCCCTTGTTTGCCGCGGATGACAGGCTTTCCGTCGGCAGTCCACTGTGTTATTCCGCCTTCTAAAATGCGGGTATTACGGATTCCATGAGCGGCTAACTGCTTATGCGCAAGTTTCACACGATTCTGAGTTCGGCAAACAAGCGTGAGTTCTTTGTAATTCTTGGCTGCCTCTACTAGTTCAGGTAAGGACGATTCCAGTTCAGTCAAGGGGATGTTCTTCGAATGAGGAATATGAACTTCTTCAAACTCGCCAGGCGTCCGGACGTCTACGATTAACTGGCTTGTGAAAGGGGTAGGATTCTGGTTCGAAGGAATATTGCCTTGTAATCCTTCTTGATGGAGGAGGTCTCGATCTTTCGTGAGTGTTTCCATGTATTCTTCCTTTTCACTTGCCTATTGTTTAGAAATTTTCCTACTCCTATGTATTGAGCAATGTATATGCCAAAGTCTTGTGTATGTTTTTATGGAATTAATTAAATAAAATCAATTGTTTATGTTGTGGTTGGCTTTTGTGATACCATGGCGTTAACAGTAAAACGTTAACTCGTTAACTTAACATTTTACTGTAATGGAAACGGAGGCTGAAGCCTTTGTCTGTACCGAGCGATATTGTGCGGAGTTCGGTTATAGCCGTTCCAGTTATGGAATCGGTTACATGTCGACCTACGGAATGCTGGTTATAGCCGTTTCAAATAACTTCCGCTGGTGGAAACGTTGTACCGCGCTGAGTTCGTTGTATTTTCCTGTTTGGAACGTATTTGGATTCGCTATAACCCTTCGTTATTGAACCGTCAACCGTCTGCCTGGCATCCAAGCGGGCATAACCTTCATCATGATCAGTTGTATCGCGCAGGGTTCGTTGATCAACCTCAGCTGGAACGTATTTAGTTTCGCTATAAAAGGTGAGAAGGTCTAACTCACGTCGCTCGTAATCCAAAACTTTTGAAGTTTTTTCCAAGGCGTCACGTGACTGACTCACAATAATTTAGCGGACTCGAGTTGGCGGCCATTGGTTTTGTGTAAGGCTGAGAGCACAAGATTTTGTTTTTCTTTATAGGTAGGTCTGTCCTTACAAAAAGTCCACGGTGTAGGGTGGAAGGCCTTGGGGATGCTTGGTAGCGTAGTTGGCAAGGGCCTTTGCCAACATACCAAATTGGTCTCCGGGAAATGTATAGGGAACGATTAAGACACCATGATGAGGTTTTTGCGTGTGAAAAGCTTGAAGGGTTAAGGAAATAAAATCGTTCCGATTTCTTGTTACGACACAACGCTGTTCCTCATTGGCTCGCATTAATTGTTGGGCATCAGACAATCCTTCGGCCTTGACCTCGTGCGCACTCACTGCATTGACACCTTTGGCACGCAATCGTTCAGCAATTTTCTGACTTAAATCTTCATCAAGATAAAACTTCACTATTTCTGAGAGATGAGAGCAGGAAATCGCTCGGCTAGTTGTTCTTGAGTCCAATTCCGATTGGCAACCATCGATTCTTGTATTTCTTTTGGATAGGTAGCGTAAAATCCTAGGGCAGCTCTCAATTGGGTTTCAGGCAGCCAATGGTATGATTTACGTAGGCGAGAGAGATCTTGATGAACACTATCGTAGACGGCAATCACTTCCCAAACATCAAGCCCTGTGCCGGCAATATGGGCCCGCCTCCCAGATGGACCATCAACAAATACGATTCCGGGACATCGTCGCATTTTCACAGCTTCGTTGACGAGTTCGTTGACCATTGCTGTAAAGTCACGCCCCGAAGCTTTGGCCATATCTTGAATAGGTTCCGCAATTTCCTTTGGAATGCGAAGACTTTTTTGAACTGTGGACATTCCTCACCTCTTTTTTATGGGATGCATTGCATTATTGTATAATACAGTGAAATGCACTGACCATCAAGTGGCATCATGTCCAATACTTAATTCCCTTGGGATTAGGAGCGTAAGGAGGCCTGAATTCCGTACTTTTGGAGTTTCTTCCAGAGAGTGACCCGGCTCATACCGAGTAATTTGGCGGCCTCGAGTTTTCGGCCGTTGGTTTGGTGAAGTGCTGAAAGGATTCGGTCCCGTTCTTGGTCATGTTCTGCTGAGAGGACCGGTGAGGATGTTGTCGGCGAAGATTTGCAGTCAGGCAGTCGAATTTCAGATGGGAGGTCCAAAAGGGTTAAGCAATCTCCTTCGACAGTGACAAAGGCATGTTCAATGGCATTGCGTAATTCTCGTACGTTTCCGGGCCATGAATATTTGACGAGGTGCTGCATGGCATCTTGCGCCATGTCGGTGACGGAACGCTGATAAATTATTGCGTACTCCCCGATGAAATGGTTCACCAGTAATGGAATGTCCTCTCTCCGTTCTCGCAGGGGTGGCATGGTGATCTCAAACACGCGAATGCGGTAGTAAAAGTCTTCACGTATGTCGCCGGAGGCCAGTGCTTTCTTCAATTCCTTGTTGGTTGCAGTGATCAGCCGTACGTTGACTTTGATCGCACGTTCATCGCCTACACGACGGACTTCTCCTTCTTGTAAGACTCGAAGGAGTTTGAGCTGAAGCAGCGGGCTGGTATCTCCGATTTCATCTAAAAATAATGTTCCACCGTCTGCAGCTTGAAACACGCCGACCTTATCGCGAATGGCTCCGGTAAACGCCCCTTTGACATGTCCGAAGAGTTCACTTTCTAACAAGGTCTCAGGAATCGCCGAACAATTAATGGCGAAAAATGGCTGATTTTTTCGACTACTGAGTGCATGGATGGCTCGAGCTGCTAGTTCCTTTCCCGTCCCTGATTCTCCTGTGACCAAGACCGACACGTCGCTTTGTGCGGCGAGACGCAGTCGGCGAAACACCTCCTGCATGACTTGGCTTTTCCCGACCAGTTGCTGAAAGGCATCACGGGACTTGGTTTGTTCTTCCAGGACCGCGATCTTTTCATTACTCAGAATAAATGCGGTTAAATCTGTAAATGTTCCGACCGCTCCTATTACGGTGCCTTCTTCATTGCGAAGGACAGAGACATTGCCATAGAGATAGAGTTCACGACCGTCTTTTCCAAGGACTTTGCATTCTTGATTGCAGATGCCCCAAGGGTAGGGTGTCGGGTTCTCCAAAAACTCTGTGAGCTTGCTAAACCCTTTACAGGTCTGGCCTTCCAGGACATGACAGGATTGTCCGATAACATCCTGGCTCGCATACCCGGTAATCCGCGCAGCTCCTGCGCTCCAGGCGACGATGTGCCCCTGGGCATCAACCGTGAACACGCCATCGGCCATGACATCTACCATGTTGCTTAAGATGCCAGGGTTTTTTCTAAAATCCAGTTCCATAGACCGTATCCCTGTAGAGTCAACTTCGTAGGGAGCGTACAGTTCTGTAGAGACTATACCGTATTCAGGTTCTTTCAAACCAAAACGGTCCTTCCCTATTCGGAAAGGACCGTCCTGGAAATTGGCCAAAAGTTGCCAATCGAATGGTTGAGACAAAGGCTATTTGGCCGCGACTAACGATTGGAAGGTCGGGTCGGTGTTGACAAATCCTTTGAGGGTGTCATTGTGGAGCATGTAGTCCCACGCTTCAGGCGTGGCCCCAGGTATTTGATCAAACCAATCACGTGACTGCGTTAAGAGGTCGACCATGGATTTTTTGTCGAGTGGAACACGAAACGCCAAGCTGTATGCCATGGCATACGTTGCGGTAAATTTTTCAAGTGGGTCTTCGGTCAATTCAAGCGCGGTACTCGCTTCTTCATACCCTTTGGTTAAGTCGGGGTCATCAAAGTGCCGATTCCACGCCACTTTGCCTATTCGTGACCACGCTAATTCCAGTAATAATCTGGCTCGAAGTTCTTTCTGGTCTTCAGGAATTTCACTCAGTAATTCTTGAGGTGAAGAAATCGAGGCCCGTTGATCGTTCGTCCATTGATACGCAATGCCTAAACGACGACGGTTTTCAAAGTCACCAGGTTGAAGGGACGACAAGACTTCCATGACCGGGATCATCCGATATAAATAGTCTGCTGCTTGGGGTTCAGTTTTGCCGCCCATTCCCATATCTAGGGATAAATCCATCCGATCAGTTTGCGATTGAACGGTCCAGTACAATTCATTAAACCGCTGAGCCAGGAGCTTCTTTTCGATGTGTACCCCGTGATTCCGTTCCCCGTAAGTCAGCAATCCGTTGTACAAGCGGTCTGCAAACACTTGCAGAGCGTCTTGATATCGTGGATTGACGAGCAATATCCGATTGAGCAACATCAAGGACTCTTCCTGGTTCGAGGTGGTCTTTGCTTCCTCGAGTCCTGCTTGTAGCGCATCTGGTGCGTCACCGGGGCCCCACCATTCGGTGGAGTGAGGCGCATACCCGCCAGCTTCGATTACAAAGGGGATGGTGGTGCCATGTGGTCCCTCCAACGGAATATCCAAAACCGCCTCATTCACAGGGAATCCTAATTCCTTGAGATTCGACAGGACGACCCATTTGACCTTCACGGCCTTCACAATGCCTTGTGGTTTTTTATAAGGCACTGCCCAGTCTTCCGCCCCTGACGCATTGGAAACCGGGGACGTCATGGGATTGGGGTAGGTAATTCGAACAGTCACTAAACTCGTTGGCGTGGCAAGGACAGGGTCACTCTCTTGAACCTTAAAGGAGGCATGAGGGATCGGGCCTACACTCAGTTTTTCCATGGAAAAGGGCGCGTCAGGTTGAAGAACCGAGATTTGATGCATGACAAAAAAGGATGGTGGTAATTGTCGGCTTCCTGTCTCAGCGATAAAAAATCGTTGAAAGTCTTCAAAGTCGACCACACGTCCTTTCCCTGGCCACACCGCGTCGAGTGCACGATCTTCCTGTTGAATCGCGCGGCTGTGTGCGTCTTCGCGGCGTTGGGTACACCAATCATAGACAGGATCCGTATCGGCAGGAAATTGGTCGTCAATAAGCTTACCATCTTGTTTCATCTTATAGAGGCAGACAAAGTCGTGTTGCCCTGCAACAATTCCATTGTCTTGAGATACCGCTTCGGCGTATTTTTGGACGGTGGTGAACAGCTGAGTGTCGTCCATTGCCGAGCTGTTCGCTACCCAGGCCAGTTGCCCCACGCTAATGAGGCTCATGGCGATTATCCATGTCACGAATCGGGAGTATTGATTACATTGATGGATCACTGGCATATGACATTTCCAAGATGCTTCTTGGTGTAAAGTCTCTTTCATCGACCGCAACTCCTTCCAACATATCGTTTGTACTTTGTCCTTACAGACCCTCTTATCACACTGCAAACCCTGGACTCTACCATACCCCTTCTTACTCCTGCACTACTATGATGCCCTGCATCACATGTCCTGGAAGATCACAAAGAAAGGGGTAGGTGCCGGTATTTTCTGGCGTAAACGAAATTTCCGTTTGACCGATCGGAGGCAGGAGGACACGGAGGAGGCCTTTGTTCCCAAATTGAGGGGCACCATTGCCGCTTACGTTATGTGTCGTTCCGAGGAGCAGTCCGACAGGTACAAACGCATGGAGTTCGGCATCTTTGTTCCGCAATATTATTCGAGTTTTTTGGCCGAGTTGTAAGGAAATCCTGTCAGGCTCAAACTTTCGGGTTTTGACATCGATGATGATATCGGTTGTCGGTGGGGTAGCCGTAGGAGGATTCGCTGCGAATACAGTCGGTTCCCCACCCCCGCTTATTGCGACGGTCAAAAACGTCATTATCAGGAGCGATTGTATGAAATGTGCATTCTTCCCAGGCATAGGCATAACTTCTCATTCTCCGTTATCTCAATATTTTTAGGTATTTGGGTTACGCTTTCTTAATTATATCCGGCGGGCTCCGAAATACGGAAGAGAACGTACGTTCCCATCACCGGGGTGTACAAATTCCGGCATACGCAATTGTTGAAGATGATAATCACAAATTGGGGGGAACCCGATAGAAACCGTATGACTGGTAGAGGAGGAGTCGCTGAAGACCGATTAAATTTGAACAAAACGACGGACGTGAAGTCAGCATGCGTGGTCCACCAAAAATCTCAAGAATCCTCTACTGACACCGATAACCCATGTAGAAAGAGCAGTCAAGGCTGTCATCATAAACATATAATAAAGAGTCGGCATATGTTTGGAAATTCAGTGGAGTTAGTTGTTGTCGGTTTCATCTTATTCCTGGGTATTTTTCTTTATGGCTGGATCGACTATCGTCGAACAATCCGCGTTGGAAATTTCGGGCTGGCCATGGTGAAAAGTCGCCTTAACGATACCCGTCAGCCTACTCGCACCCGTCGCCGGTAATCCTGTCGGCTATTCTGATTATTCGTGCGCAGACCTGCTGGGGCGTGACACAGGATAGTTCACCGAGACAGGCGCGTGTGAATTTCCTGGAAAGAAGATGGCAAAGCCCTCGTCCTGAGACCTGTCACGCGTAATTGAGCGACATGTCGCTCGCAAATGCCGTGGCTTATTCGAGAATCCGTTTTCGACCCTCTCCACCCCAGAAAAGTGTTTCGTCCTTCACTCTGACACCACGAACAGACCACTTTCATCGGAATCCTCACGCTTGACTTGAGTGTCAGCCTGAGAGGAAGCAATATAAGTTCCACGGTAATCATAATGGAAAAAATCTTTATATTCTATATAGTTACTCATAGATTTTCCTACTAGGAGCGTTAAATGCAGCCTCGATGAGTAGGACCAAATCATACAGGGTGAATCGTTTTCGATACAGGGACATGAGGATTATAGGCAAGGTCGATGTGCATGCTTTAAATTTCTTCTTCATGGGTGACGTCTTTGTCCCGGCCTGAATGTTGTAGTGACAGCCGAAATGTCGAACTAAGGTCACACGGCCTAACTCTTTGTTGATACGGTTGATTGTATTCAAAGCAAGAGCCCAGTATACTTGCAAGGTTATGAGCATACGAAATCGAGCCGGGGATTGGCAGCCAATGACGCTCGCCATCACTCCTGAGATGTGTGGAGTGTGTGGAGAGGGACTATCAAGAAATTTTACCTTGCTGCGGGGGGGATGGGAACGCTGTACGTTATGTGAGCGATTTGTTCACCATAGTTGTTTAGTCAGCGGAAAAATTTCTTTTTTAAAAGTACGCCCCAGGGTTTGTCTGTCATGTCAATCTGCATCAACTAGTTCCATGTCCGTTGCGCCTCAGGATCCTCACGCTTCGGCGCTCAAGTCATGAAGTCAGATGCACACGTTTCTTCCCTGATGGCCCCACGCCAAGGCTATAGCGCAATTTTCATTCGGTTCATCATTGCTCCCTTGCTTGGCCTGTTTAGTGGGTTTCATACGATGGACTTTATTGTGGGCGGCATCTACACCTGGCCGCAAATGAGCCGAGTCTTTGCGATGACGTTGGCGATTGTGATTCTCTCCTATGAGTTTGTGTATAAAGAACATCGGGAAGAGTCGACCGGTCGGCAGGGTTCATTGAGCCAACAGGGGCTGAAGTCTATTCTGTACTTCTGTGTGCTTCCGTATATGGTGGGCGTACTGGTCTTACTGTCTCTTGTGATTGTGGCTCAATAGACCATGGTGACGTCGTAATAGACATTCCTGACGTGCCTGCTCTTCTTGTGTGACGTCTTCGGGTTATAGCCGATTCCATGAACTTCCGTACTCTTGACACGTTGGATATCGCGTTGAAAGTCCTTACTTGGACACCTGTAATCGAGACATAAGAAACAGCCAGGTCGCAACCATGACTGCCCGTCAGGCCCATATAGTTCGCCCAACAACCGTGTCCAAGGCCACCTGTAATGGAGATATGCGTAGCCAGAACGATCACAACAACGATTACCTTTCAGGTGCAACCGGGTCGTTCAACGACCGTGTCCAAGCATACTGATGTATATGTGGATTCGCTATAACATGTTCAAAAATTGCCTTGAGGCCTGTGGGTTTACCAGAATTCTTGGCTGTGATTTTTCTTTTGATTAGGAGTGCGATATGAAGAATGTAGATATGAAGGTAGAGGGAAATACGTTGACGATTACGGTTGATCTTTCAAAAGACTTTGGTCCATCGTCTTCTGGAAAAACAACGATTATTGCGACGACTGAAGGGAATGTCAGCATTCCAGATCGAGAAGAGGTCAAGATTGGTTTGAATATTTATACGAAAAAGTCTTCGTAATCAATTAGTGCGACTCCAAATAATTTCCACTCAATGATTCCAACTCACAACATGATCTCATAGGTCTCGACGGTTGTAAGGTATGTGAGACGGCTATAACGTCCATTCGTTATAGCCGTGCCAATATGCTTCCGTCTGTGCGACGTGTGTTTTTGCGCTGTGCACATGATGTACATTCGGCTGGAAGTTATTTGGGTTCGCTATAGCCGTTTCAATTATAGCGTAACCGTATAACTCTAAGCCGAATTGATATCACGTACAAAGCGCAACCACATATGTCGTAGGAGCAAAAGATGAAAGGTACGGCTATAACTTCCGCATGTTTGAAGTTAGTAATCACGCGGGGTTAGTTCATCGACCTCAACTGGAACGTATTTGGATTCGCTATATTATTGAAATTCCTCCCGCAACGCGCGCCCTGTCCATGACTTTTCGACACTTATAATGTGAGCAGGTGGTCCTTCCGCGACGATTGTGCCTCCTCGAATGCCTCCTTCCGGACCCAAATCGATCACCCAATCCGCATTGCGTATGACATCCAGATTGTGCTCAATAATTAATACGGTGTTCCCGGATTCAACCAGGCGATTGAGCACTTCAAGGAGTCGTTGGATATCGGCAAAATGTAACCCGGTTGTTGGTTCGTCAAGAATATACAACGTTTTTCCCGTTGCGCGTTTTGATAGTTCTTTGGAAAGCTTAACTCGCTGTGCCTCGCCGCCTGACAATGTTGTGGCAGATTGCCCAAGCTTAATGTATTGCAGGCCGACATCGGCCAATGTTTGTAATTTGGTTCGAATGGATGGGAATGGCGCAAAGAATTCCAACGCTTCTGCCACGGTCATGTTCAAAATATCCGCGATCGTTTTTCCCTTGTACAATACATTCAGTGTCTCTCGATTATATCGTTTGCCTTTGCAGGCTTCGCATGTCACATACACGTCTGGTAAAAAATGCATTTCTATCTTGATTAATCCGTCTCCTTGACAGGTCTCGCATCGTCCGCCTTTGACGTTAAAACTATACCGTCCGGGTTTATATCCGCGAACTCGCGATTCAGGTAAGTTGGCAAACAGATCTCGAATGAAACTAAACAGTCCTGTATAAGTCGCTGGATTGGATCGTGGTGTTCTGCCGATCGGGGATTGATCGATATCGATGACTTTATCTAAGGTCTGGACACCTTTCAGGCTCTGGCATCCGTCGATTTTTGGTTTTTTCTGATAGAGCAGTTGCGACAGAGAATGAAACAGGACTTCGATGATTAAGGTGCTCTTTCCTGATCCTGAAACCCCAGTGACACAGGTCAAAAGTCCGAGAGGGATATTAGCGGTGATCGATTGAAGATTGAATTTATTCGCTCCCACGATACTCAAGGTGCCCTTCGCAGAACGTTGACGAGCCGGAAGGGAAACCTGAAGCGTTCGTTGGAGATATTTTCCGGTCAACGAATTGGAATTGTTCATGATCGCTTTGGGTGTTCCTTGGGCGATCAGGTATCCTCCTTCAACCCCTGCTCCCGGTCCTAAATCCAGTAGATGATCGGCTTCCAACATGGTCTCCGAGTCATGTTCGACCACGACGACGGTATTGCCCATGTCTCGAAGACGAAGCAACGTTTGGAGTAGGCGTTGATTGTCGCGTTGATGGAGTCCAATGCTCGGTTCGTCAAGTATGTAGAGGACTCCAACGAGTCCGGAGCCGATTTGTGTAGCCAGTCGAATACGTTGTCCTTCCCCGCCTGAGAGCGACCCGGCTGGACGATCAAGCGTGAGATATTCCAAGCCAACATTGATGAGGAAGTCCAATCGTTCTCGTATTTCTTTAAGAATCCGTTGGCCTATCAAGCGGTCGCGGTCACCTAATGGGAGGGCGTCGACAAAGTCAGCAGTATCCTGAACGGAGAGTTTTGTCACATCGGCAATAGACTGATCGGTAATTTTAATCGCCAAGCTTTCCGGCCTGAGTCGAGCGCCTCCGCAGGTTTGACAGGGATCTCGATGTGAATAATCCTCATGCTCAGGGCACATTCCGGTCATCGTGACTCCAATGCCATCGCATGCTGGACAGGCTCCGTGTGGGCTGTTGAATGAAAAGACTCGTGGAGTGATTTCCGGGTAACTGACTCCACATCGAATGCAGGCTGAATGTTCGCTATAGAGTGTGACCTGATCGTTGTCCGTGAGGATTCCAACTAATCCCTCGGCAAGCTTCAGTGCTGATTCGATTGAATCAGCTAGCCGTCGAGCGAAGGCTTCGTCGGCTTTCATGATCAGGCGATCTACCACAATTTCGATCGTGTGCTTCTGTTGTTTTTTTAACTTGATGTCTGTTGAAAGTTCGGTCATCTGTCCGTCAATGCGCGCTCGGATATAGCCGGCTCGTCGAGCATTGAGCAGTTCTTTGCGGTACTCCCCTTTTCTTCCCCGCACAATCGGGGCGAGAATTTGAAATTTTGTCCCAGTTGGAAGAAGCTGGATGGTCTCAACCATTTGCTGTGCCGACTGGGCGGTGATGGGGTCTCCGCATTGATAGCAAAATGGTCGGCCAATGCGTGCATAGAGAAGTCGAAAGTAGTCATAGATTTCTGTCACGGTGCCGACAGTGGAGCGGGGATTCCGACTCGTATTCTTCTGTTCTATGGAGATTGCGGGAGAGAGTCCTTCAATGGAATCAACATCGGGCTTGCCCATTTGTTCGAGAAACTGACGGGCGTAGGCGGAGAGCGATTCGACGTAACGACGTTGTCCTTCAGCATAAATGGTGTCGAAGGCCAATGATGACTTTCCTGACCCGCTCAGACCTGTAATAACCACTAGTTGATCGCGAGGGATTTCGAGGTCAAGGTTTTTGAGATTATGCTCGCGAGCTCCTTTAATGGTGATGTAGCCACTCATACATTCTAGAGTATACCATAGGACCGTAGACAGGTTTTGTCAGGGTGTCGACACCCGATCTGCCTCATTATTGACCGGACCTGGGGTGTTAGATACAATCGTTTTGAGCGTCTCCCCAAGGCAGGGTGACAGCTTGAGATCGTTCATGCCGCGTTTCCTCAACCATATTTCTGGAATTCTTATTTATTATTCTGGGGGCTACACATGACTCATGGAACTTACAAGTTTTTTGTTAGTGCGCTGATAGCCGGCCTCATGCTTCAGGCTTCTTTGGCTTTTGCGGCTCGGTATGAACTCACTCGCAACAGTGTCCAAGACCCTGAAAGTATCGACGCGGTAGAAGTGTCGTTATATCAAGTGAAATTGGGTGACCCCGAAACTACAGCCGTTGAGTTATTACTTGAAGAGAAGATTGCCGGAATTCGTGCCGAACAAGAAGGCACATTTATTTTGCTTTGGGACAAGAGTAAGCCGACCGGCGCAATGGCTGGCGTACGTATTGTTGACGGGAAAGTCGATTTAATTTTTATGAACGATCGGTTTAGCCATAAAGTGCGTGGAATTTTTCGTACTGTTCTGACGTCTAAAACCGCTCAAGAAATCCGTGAATTACTCGGTAATGAAGATTTTAAAAATGAGACCTTGATGGGTGCCAAACTTCTCTATGAAGAAAAAGGCTTCCTCGTGAATTTTCTTGATAGTAGCGTGAACGTTGAATTTTGTTTAGGCTGCTCCGATTTGTACAACTCATTTTGAGTTGAACGTCTCGCGGTAAGAGACGATACAATTTTCTCATTTTTCTCATTCAAGAATCCGTTTCCTTCCGCTAAGAGAGGAGTCCTTCTTCAGTGTGAACCTCCTCGTGTTTCAGCCTGTCAGCTCGTTGAAGCCAATATTTTCATTGGACCATCACTGCCATGAGTGAACGATTTCTCTCAACTCAGGCTCTTGAAGATGATCAGGGTCTTGAAGGTACGCTACGCCCTCAAAGTCTACGGGACTATATTGGCCAGCCACGCATGAAAGAGTCGCTGCGCGTGTGTATTGAAGCGGCCTCTCGACGGGGTGAAGCCCTCGATCATGCTATTTTTTATGGACCGCCAGGACTTGGGAAAACGACGATTTCCCATGTGATCGCCAATGAAATGGGGGGTACGATTCGTTCGACCTCCGGCTTGGTTCTTACACATGCGGGTGATCTCGCTGCCATCTTAGCTAATCTCCAACCACGAGACGTCTTGTTTATTGATGAAATCCACCGATTGCCTCCTGCTGTCGAAGAGGCACTCTATCCTGCCATGGAAGACTTTCAAATTGATCTGGTCATCGGTCAGGGGCCATCCATGCGGACCATGAAACTCGATCTTCCTCCCTTTACGCTTGTCGGTGCGACAACAAGGGCTGGTTCGCTGACTTCTCCACTCCGTGAGCGATTTGGGTTGGTCTATCGGCTTGACTTCTATTCTCCAGAAGAATTGCAATTTATCGTTACGCGAACGGCAGGACTTCTCGGTATTGAGATTAAGCCGGAAGCGGCTGCGGAAATTGCTCGCCGGTCACGGGGAACGCCACGAATCGCCAATCGGTTGATTAAACGGGCACGAGACTTTGCCGAGGTTGAGGCTGCGGGTGTTTTGACTCAAGTCGTAGCACGAGATGCCTTGACCTGGCTGGGCATTGATGATGCCGGACTCGACGAAATGGACCGAAAAATACTCTTAACAATTATCGAAAAATTTAAGGGTGGTCCTGTTGGAGTCGAAGCCATTGCTGCCGCAGTTCAAGAGGAAAAAGTCACCATCGAAGATGTCTACGAACCGTTTCTTATCCAATCCGGATATCTTGATCGCACAGCTCGTGGACGACAGGTCACGGATCTGGCACGCAAGCATTTTGGAGAATCTCACGGCCTCTTTTCACATCTCAGCTGAAACCTATCCTGCCCTCGCCAGAACAAATTCTAAAAGACGACTCTTGACCGTGGAACCCAGGGACAGTGTTCGTATTTCTGAAGAGTATACACTTTACGTCGGTAATATCGTTTGTATGTCAGAGATGAGTGCGATGGCTTTATGAATTTGTTCCCGAGATCCAAGAAGCACGAGGATATCTCCAGCTTCAAGAATGGTTTCGTTGGAGGGTTTGGACTGGGTGATGCCGTTTCGTGTCATGGCGACGACGACGGCTCCCGTTTTTCGCTGTATGGCTGTTTCCAGGAGTGAATGGCCCAGAGCAGGTGAGTCTTCCTCTACTCTCCAGGTCTCCACCTCCACATCGGCAAATCCACCTTTTCGAAAACGATGCGCCAGCGCCGGCAATTCTTCTCTCCGCAAAAGGGCGTATCCTTCACGTCGAATTTCTTCGGCCTTTTCAAAAATCATCGGCTTAGGAATTTTATAGCACTGCAAGACCAGCGTGAAAATTTCTATAGACGTTTCAAACTCTTCGGGTATGACTTCATTGGCCCCTAAGTCATGGAGTTCTTCTAATTCTTTCAAGTATCGAGTTCGGACGACAATATGAATGTGCGCATTCAGTTCACGAGCCAGTTGGACCGTTCGCCGAACGCCAAATGGATCCGACGTTGCGATCACAATGGCGCGTGCCTGTTCGATTTGAACCTGTTTCAGCACGGTTGGATTCGTGGCATCCCCATATTGAATGTGCACACCAAGGCCTTTGGCGGCATGAACCAGGTCGGCTCCGATGTCCAGGACAAGATAGGGAATTTCCATGTCTCGAAGAACGCGCGCCAAATTCCGTCCATTCAGTCCATAGCCCACAATGATGACATGGTCCTTAATTTTGAGGGGAGCTGAGGCGAGCACGCCAGACTCCTTGTGTCCAAACCAATGATGGACTCCTTGGAGCGCTTCTGCACGTTTGGCGAGTTTTGGCGCCCATTGAATGAGGAACGGGGTGATGATCATTGAAAGGACACAGACCGAGAGAAAGATGTTGTAGGTTTCCGCCTCAAGGAGGAGAGCTTGTCTTCCTTCTTGCGCAAGAATAAACGCAAACTCTCCAACCTGCGCTAACGCCACGCCAGTCAGAATTCCCGATCGTACTGGTGCGCCTGCGGCGAGGGCCGCACCAGCAGCGGTCAGAAACTTTGCAAGCAGCACCACGATGACCAAACCTAGGATCAGGACTGGGTGTGAAGCAATGACACGAAGATCAATCAGCATACCGATTGAGACAAAAAACAAGCTATTGAAGCTGTCTCGAAACGGAAGAACCTCAGCGAGTGCTTGATGGCTGTATTGAGATTCTGAAATCAGAAGTCCCGCTAAAAAGGCTCCAAGAGCGAGTGAAAGACCCGTCAGAGACGTGAGCCAGGCTGTTCCTAATCCTAAGACAATGATGGTGAGGAGAAACAGTTCTCGACTCCTAGTGCGCACAATATGTTCTAAGAGGTTTGGTGTGATGACTCGAGCCGCGACGACAATGAGTGTGACCACCATGGCAGATTTGATTAAGATAAATACGATGGCACTCATATCTCCTGCCTGGTCGTTTCCCAACAGTGGTGTAATCAAAATCATCGGAACCACGGCCAAGTCTTGAAAGAGCAGGATGCCAATCGTTGAACGGCCATGATGGGTATCCATTTCCCCCCGTTCCCCCAAGGCTTTGAGCACAATGGCTGTGCTACTCAAGGATAAGAGCCCGCCCCAAAAAATGGTTTCCTGAACGGAGAGTCCGATAACAACTCCTCCAATCGCTACGCACAGTAACACCCCGAATATCTGGACTGGACCACTGATAAGCAGCACTCGCCTTGAGGCTTTGAGCTGAGCAAGCGAAAACTCGATGCCAATGGTAAAGAGGAGCAGAATCACTCCAATTTCTGCCAGAACTTTAATCTGCTCGCGATCTGAAATTAAATTAAGGCCATACGGGCCGACAAGTGTTCCAGCAACAAGAAAGCCTGCAATAGAAGGTAGCCGGAGTTTTTGAAATAAAAAGACGACACCGATAGACACAGAGAAAATAATGAGGACATCTTGCAGGATGGAATGTTCAGGCATAGATTATTCGCTTGTTGTCACGTCGCGGAAGAAGGTTTCGGAAATAGTGTGCGTCATGCAAGTGTTATGGCCATGCAACACGAATGCTTGTGTGCGCCTTGCATCGTCATCTACAGGGCATGCGGCAGTAAGCCACAAGTGATGTTTTTCCTAGGCTAACCGTATCGTATTCAGATTCTAAAGAAAAGGATGCGAGGAATGTCTGACGGCCGTCAAAGGTACAAAGACCTTGAAGAAGAGGCTTTTGCCAATGGTGACGCAGAACGTAGGTTAGGCCATATCCTGATATAACCAAGGAGCTTCTTTGAGACGGCGGACTTCGTACGCATGGATCGCCTCGTGGCTTTGCAAGGTCAACCCTATGGCATCAAGCCCCTTGAGGAGAGAGTCTTTTCGAAACGGGTCAATGGCAAAAGTGTAGCGATCGCCATCGGGCAGAATCACTTGCTGTTCAGGGAGGTCGATGGTAACGGAATACGGTTTATGCCTGGCTTCACGATCAAACAGAGTTTGGACTTCTTGCGCGTTTAGCGTAACGGGTAAGATTCCATTTTGAAAACAGTTGTTGTAGAAAATATCGGCAAAACTTGGAGCAATGATGCAACGAAATCCATAGTCTAGCAATGCCCATGGTGCATGCTCTCTGGAAGACCCACAACCAAAGTTCTCGCCCGTTAAGAGAATAGTGGCTTTCTGATATCTGGGTTGATTGCTGAAGAACTCAGGGTCTGGAGTTCCGCCAGAGGTTTGCCGCCAATCAGCAAAGAGGCCTTCTTTCAATCCTGTTCGGTGAATCGTCTTGAGATATTGCTTGGGAATAATTTGGTCCGTGTCGACATTCAGTCGATTCAGTGGCGCTACTAATCCGGTATGAATGCTAAAAGGTTCCATATGTGACAACACCAGTCAAGAAAGATGAAATGATGAAAACGTCTACGTCAGATTTATGCCCAGTGGCGGATATCGGCAAAATGTCCTTCGATGGCCGCGACGGCTGCCATGGCAGGCGACACAAGATGTGTGCGCGAGCCTTTTCCCTGACGGCCTTCGAAATTCCGATTGCTTGTTGAGGCGCATCGTTCTCCAGGTTTGAGCACATCAGCATTCATGGCTAAGCACATGCTGCAGCCAGCTTCTCGCCATTCAACGCCAGCCTCAAGGAAAATTTGATCAAGCCCTTCTGTTTCAGCTTGTTTTTTGATGAGGCCAGACCCAGGTACCACCATGGCATGAACGCCAGAGGCGACTCGTTTGCCGGAAAAGTATTTTGCCGCGATTCTGAGATCTTCAATTCGAGAATTCGTACATGACCCAATAAATACACGGTCAATTTTAATATCCTGGATTGGTGTTCCAGGTTGTAAGTCCATATACGTGAGGGCTTGCTCCGTGGCATTCCGGGTTTTTTCATCAGGAAATTCTTTGGGATCGGGGATTTTTCCATCGACTCCCGTTACCATCCCTGGGTTAGTCCCCCAGGTGACTTGTGGGGCAATAGCCTCTCCACGCATTTCAATGATCTGATCATAGCGGGCATCTGGGTCGGTTGTGAGGTCTTGCCAGTGTTGTGTGGCTTGCTCAAGAAGGTGGCCCTTGGGCGATAGCGGTCGACCTTGAACATACGAGAGAGTCGTGCCGTCAGGGGCGATCAAGCCTGCTCGGGCCCCGCCCTCAATGGACATGTTACAGAGCGTCATTCGTCCTTCCATAGAAAATGATCGGATCACGGATCCCGTGTACTCAATGACATGGCCTGTTCCGCCACCTATGCCAATTTTGCCAATGATGGCTAAGATGACGTCTTTCGGGGAGCAGAATTCAGAAAGTGTCCCATCGACACGGACTTCCATCGTCTTGGGTTTTTTTTGAACAAGACATTGTGTGGCTAAGACATGTTCGACCTCAGAGGTGCCGATGCCAAAGGCCAAGGCCCCAAATGCTCCATGAGTCGATGTATGAGAATCGCCACAGACGATGGTCATGCCGGGTAAGGTCAGTCCTTGTTCTGGTCCGATCACATGAACAATGCCTTGACGAACATCATTCATGTCGAACAAGGTAATTCCAAATTCTTGGCAATTATCGGACAGCGTTTCGACTTGCTTGGCGCTCATAGGGTCGACAATCCCCAGTCGACGATCCGTTGTCGGAATATTATGATCGGGAACGGCTAGGGCTGCTGCGGGACGTCGAGGTCGACGACCAGCCATTCTCAATCCTTCAAAGGCTTGAGGGGATGTCACTTCATGGACAAGGTGGCGATCAATATACAGCAAGGTTGTGCCATCAGCGTCTTCTTGTACAACGTGCTGATCCCAAATTTTCTGAAAGAGTGTTTTAGCTGACATGGGCGATCCTAACGCTTGGGAAAATTATTGTGATTCTAATAACCCAATTTCCATATCTCTGGCAAGTAGGAGGGCCATCATGCATGCAGGTCTTTGGACATGCATGGTGCGAAAATCTTTTCGCAGAGTATGCACATGAAACATTCTTTCTTTGTCATAACTTATGGGATTTGCTATATTATCATCGACGACTGAGTTCAGGTGTATTGCCAGAGCTCTGCCAGGGCCTACTATTGTGTTTAGAAGCCAATCCGTTCACCAGTCTCATCCATCCTGGTCGCTTGTCCACAGCTCCAAATTTCATAAATGGTTGATACTTCGTCAATCGTAACCGTTGAGACTGAAGCGTTCATCCTATGTAAGTGAGGGGCGTGTGTTGGGTTTTTTTTGAATGGATGTCGATTCTTTGTTCTGAGATGTCTGGATGTCAAGCCTAATGACGCTGAGTAGTTTCAGTGAAAAACGGTGAGTAACGAATCAAGATGCAGAGGCATGGTCTTCACGACTCTCATGTTCTGTATGCGCGAGTGTGAGAAGGAACGTTTCGCATGGGATTTATAAGTAATTTTCTGAGTTTATTGTCGAGTGATATGGCGATTGACCTTGGCACGGCTTCAACGCTCATCTACATGAAGAACAAGGGCATTGTGTTGAATGAAGCCTCTGTTGTCGCCGTTGAAAATCCAGGGAATACCGTGCTTGCTGTTGGTGAAGAAGCCAGAAAAATGATTGGCCGGACGCCTGGGAATATTGTGGCGATTCGACCAATGCGAGAAGGCGTCATTGCAGACTTTGATATGACAGAGCAAATGCTTCGCTATTTTATTCACAAAGTCCATAAGCGTCACACGCTTGTCCGGCCACGAATTGTCATTGGCGTTCCCTCGCGTATCACGCAGGTTGAGCAGAGAGCGGTCAAAGAGTCGGCTGAACTCGCAGGTGCTCGAGAGGTCTATCTTATTGAAGAGCCTGTGGCGGCCGCCATTGGCGCGGGGCTTCCAATTACGGAACCTTCGGGAAACATGGTGGTCGATATTGGCGGCGGCACCACGGATATTGCGGTGATTTCTTTGGGAGGCATTGTGTACAGCGAGTCCGTTCGGGTCGCTGGAGACCAGATTGATTCTGCGATTATCAGTTACCTGAAACGAGAATATAGCCTCTTAATCGGTGACCATATGGCGGAACGCATTAAAATGGAAGTGGGGTCGGCCCATCCGTTTCCTGAAAAAAAACAAATGGCCGTCAAGGGTCGGGATCTTATTTCCGGGATACCGCGAACCATATTAATTAACGATACAGAGGTGCGAGACGCATTGCAGGATTCGATTGCCACGATTGTCGGAGCGATTCGGTTGGCGCTGGAGAATACGCCACCTGAACTCGCAGGGGATATTATCGATCGTGGGATTGTGCTGACAGGTGGTGGGTCCCTCTTACAGGGCCTCGATGCCCGGCTGCGTGAAGAAACCGCACTGCCTATTGTGACCGTTGACGATCCACTCACGTCGGTTGTGTTTGGCGTTGGGAAAATTCTTGATGAGCTGGCTCTCCTGCGGAGCGTGTCGACAATGTCATCTGTCCAGCGTTAATGATAGAGAGATGCCATGAGTAAGTCAGGTCTCGCGGGCATGGTCAGCTCTGGGGTACGGCGAGTATTTTTGGTCATTCTCATCGCTGCGGTCCTCGTGATTCTGTTGCTGCCTCGACAAACCCAAGGGCTTCTCGATGGCATTAGCCATCCTGTTGCGCAAATCCTCGCCGTCCCCATTCAAGGCCTTTCCTCGTTAGACTTCAGCATTCGAGACACCTGGAATCATTACCTTGCCCTACAGGGCGTGTATGAGCAAAATCTTCAACTTCAGGAAGAAATCGATCAATTACATGCGAAGATGAGCCAACTTCAAGAGCAAATGATTGTGTCAGAGCAACTGTCAGCTATGCTGGATTTTCAAGAACACGCGCTGATGGAAACGGTCGCGGCACGCGTGATCGGACGCAATGCGACGAATTGGTATCGGGCCATTATTATCGACAAAGGGAGCGAAGACGGGATTTTGAATGAAATGGGTGTCGTCGCGGCCACCGGGGTGGTCGGGCGTGTGGTGAACGTGAATCCTTCGACAGCCATTGTGCTGTTGTTAACGGACCCCAACATTGCTATTGCCGGAATGATTCAGCGAAGCCGTGATGAGGGGATTGTGCAAGGAACGGCACAAGGGTTTGTGCGCATGAAATATTTGCCGCCCTTGTCCACTATTGAAATTGGCGACGTGGTCGTCACCTCAGGGTTGACTGGAGATTATCCTAGAGGTCTTCCGATTGGTCGTGTCCGTCAATTGGAAACGGGCGATGCAGAGTTATTTCAATCAGCTGAAATTCACCCGATGGTGGATTTTTCTAAACTCGAAGGGGTTCTGGTCGTGACATCATCTGGTCAATTGGCAGATTCAGAACTTCTCCCAATGCTTGCTCCATCACGATAATGTGAGACTATGTACATTGTTTTCTATGTCAGTCTTCTCCTTGTCCTGGTGCCGATACAAGTGACTGTATTGGCTCAAATCAGTCCGTTGGGGGTGCACCCAGACTTGTGCTTGGTCGCAACGTGTTTGGTAGGATTTCTTTTTGGGAAAAGCCGTGGATTGGGGTTAGGGGTGGGGTTAGGATTTGTACAAGATTTATTTTCAGGTGGGGCGGGTATCGTCAATCTCATCACCAAAGGGATCGCAGGACTGTTGTCCGGGATGGTTGCGAAGACGCTTTCGAATACCACTGCACAAGCTATCTTTCTCCCAACCTTTCTCTTATCGTGTGCAAGTGGGGTCATTTCACTCATCTCGGCAAGACCGCAAACCGATTGGTTGTTGTTGATTCATGAGCTTCGAACGATTCTCTTGCCGCAAGGTCTGCTTGATGCCTTACTGGCTTTTGGCGTGTACTGGATGCTGAGTAAACTGAATTTTGTTGATGCTGGAGTGGATACCTCAAGTTTTCGATAACGAAGTCGTATGGCACGATACATTCATGAACCTGGGCGTGCAGACAAGCGAACATGTTAGAAAGCGATCAGCAAGCAAATGAATTAGTTGACATTCAAGGTCGATTGATTCTGATTAAGGTCGGGCTGCTCTTGCTCATCGCCTTACTGGGGCTTCGCCTATGGCAATTACAAGTTCGCGATGGGCATGAGTATCAAGAAATGGCCAAAGATAATCGTACCCGGTCTATTATGTTAGAGCCGGCGCGAGGCTTGTTGTATGATCGTCATGGCCAACTTCTCGCGAACAACGTCCCGAGTTTTAACCTCTATGTGTCACTGGAGGATGTCAATGATCGGGATGCGCTGGTTGCGGAACTGACAAATCGTTTACATTTTGCTGAGAAAGACTTGCTCGCCAAGCTCTCAGATGCAAGGCGAAACGCCACAGTCAAAATTAAGGGCGGCCTCTCATTGAAAGAAGCGGCCATCGTCGAGTCGCATCGCCTGACGCTTCCAGGAACATTCATTCAACCTGAGTATCAGCGAAAATACCCTATCGGGGGATATGCGTCGCATGTCATTGGATATGTTGGAGAGATTTCGGAAGCAAAACTGAAAGAGGAGGAATATCACGGACTTCATCAAGGCAGTATGGTTGGGCAGTATGGTGTTGAGCGAACCTATGACAAGGCGTTGAGGGGGGTTGCAGGCCGTGAGCTGTTAGAAGTTGATGCGCTGGGCCATAAAAAACAAACGATTTCTGTTCGTAAACCCAGTGCTGGTGATGATTTCTATCTCACGCTCGATATTCGCCTTCAACGTATGGCCGAGGATTTATTAGAAGACGAAGCTGGTGCCGTTGTCGCACTCGACCCTCGGACTGGAGAGGTCTTAGTTTTAGCAAGTCGGCCAAGCTTTGATCCGACTGCTCTATCTGGTGGCGTTCCCTTTGCTGAGTGGAAGGCGCTTCTGAATGACGCGAGACATCCGTTAACCAATCGTGCCATTCAAGGGCAATATCCTCCCGGTTCAACGTTCAAAATTGTGATGGGCGCGGCGGTCTTGGGTGCGCAAGCAGCCCAAAGCACAGATGAATTGTTTTGTTCGGGGGGATTTAAATTTGGCCGACGAACCTATCGGGATTGGAAGCGAGGGGGCCATGGGGCGGTCGAGTTGATTGATGCATTAGCGCAATCGTGTGATGTCTATTTTTATAAGTTAGGCAATCGAATGGGGATCGAGACTATTGCATCGTATTCTCGGCAGTTTGGCCTTGGTCAAAAAACGGGTATTGATCTGCCGTCTGAACGATCGGGTCTCGTTCCGTCTGCGGAATGGAAACGACGTGCAAAGGGCGAACCGTGGTATCCGGGTGAAACTATCTCGGTCTCGATCGGGCAAGGGTTTATGACGGTCACTCCGATGCAAATGGCACAGGTGGTTGCGGCAACCGCAATGAATGGGCGTATGGTCACGCCTCGGCTGGTGCATGCGATTCGGAAGCGTGGGACTGAAATGATGGAAGAGGTGGGCGCATCATCTAGCAGGCAAATTCCGATACCTCCGGCTGTTTTCAAGCAAATTCGTAAGGGATTGGAGGCTGTGGTTACGAAAGGCACGGCCAAACGTTCCCAGTCGGCTCTGGTTACCATAGCCGGGAAGACGGGAACCGCTCAGGTCGTCGCGTTGCGAACGGGCCCTGAAAAAGATATTCCGAAAGAGTTTCGTGACCATGCATGGTTTGTGGCCTATGCCCCCGTGGATGAACCGACCATCGTTGTCGTGGTTCTCGGCGAGCACATGGGGCATGGAGGATCAGCGGCAGCTCCTATTGCGAAAGAGTTGATTGAAGCCCATGTCAAGTTTACCTCAGGTGGGGACCTTGAGTCGGGCAACCAAGAAGAGACGTTGGAGTCCACTCCGGAACATGCACCAGAGTTATCAAGCGATGATTAATCGTCGGTTGCGTCGAGGGTTTGATGGGTTCGATTGGTGTTTTTTGGGAATCATTCTCGGAATTGTGGCCATAGGTATCCTTTCGATTTATAGCGTGACGCCGGCCAACCCTTCCTCTGGAATTCCCATCTATCTGAAACAAAGTATGTGGGTGGTGATCGGTTCGTTAGTCTTTGTGGCCTCCGCAGGGATCGACTACCATAAGCTTTCGCGGTTTTCTTATATTTTCTATGGAATAGGGTTGATTCTTCTGGTTGTTGTGCTTGTCGCGGGGAAGAGTAGCCGTGGGTCTCAACGCTGGATTCCCTTGGGCCCTCTCGCCATGCAACCGTCTGAGTTGGTGAAAATTCCACTGATCATGGCGTTGGCAACCTATTATGGGTTTAAACACCGAGTGGGATGGCTCCAACGTCTTGTGTTTCCTGGGTTGATCGTGTTGCCAGGGTTTCTCTTGATTCTGAAGCAACCAGACCTTGGGAGTAGTTTGAGTTTCTTGTCGATCTATATTGTTCTGGTGTTAGCCGTTGGGGTGAAGTCTCGAGCGTTTGGCCTGGTGGTCCTTACGGCCTTGCTGCTCTTTCCCTTTGCTTGGGGAGGGGTATGGGGATCATTGCACGGTTATCAACAGGAGAGAATCCTTAGTTTTGTTGATCCAAACTACGACCCTGGCGGAAAAGGGTATCATGGGTTACAGTCCAGGATTGCGATCGGTTCTGGTGAATTGCTTGGAAAAGGACTTTACGGAGGAACGCAGACTCAGTTTAAATTCCTTCCTGAAGGACATACGGACTTTGTGTTTGCCGTGTTTGCAGAGGAATGGGGGTTCCTGGGGGTCGTCGTCTTGTTGACGATGTATGCCGGACTGTTTTTGATGGGCTTGGAGGTTGCCGCAAAGGCGCGAGATACGCTTGGAGCGCTCATTGCCGTTGGGGTTGTGAGTGTGATTGCCTTTGGATTTCTGGTCAATCTCGCCATGACCGTGGGATTAGCCCCGATTGTCGGTATTCCATTGCCCTTGATGAGTTATGGGGGAAGTGCGACGATTATGACTTTAGCCGCACTAGGACTGCTGTTTAATGTCAAACGTCATCGATTGACGCTGACCTAAGTTGGCAAGACGTGAGAAAAGAAGTATGGTGAAAGGAAATTGTTGTGATGGTTCGATGCGATATCTCCCCCGACGATGAGGGGAGTGGAGGTGCTGATGGGTGTTGAGATTGCCATTAATGTGACTCGAGAAGAAACACGGGTGGCGGTGTTGGACAACAAAGTTGTAACTGAGTTGTACGTGGATCGAGCGAAAAAGAAGGATTTTGTTGGAGATATTTATACTGGCAAGGTCGTCAAGGTACTTCCTGGCATGCAGGCAGCCTTTGTCGATATTGGGTTGGATCGAGCGGCGTTCATGCATGTGTCTGATTTGTCGGTTGGTACGGAGCCTGGGGATACACTGATCGATAGTGAGGAAGATGAAAAAGGACCTGAAATGCCAAGGCCGCGTCGACAAACGGCTCGCCCCATCGAACAATTGCTGCAAGAAGGTCAAGAACTCCTCGTCCAGATTTCCAAGGGCCCGATCGGCACGAAAGGGCCAAGAGTGACGACCTATGTGTCATTGCCTGGCCGGTTTTTAGTCTTTATGCCAAATGTGGATCACATTGGTGTCTCTCGCCGGATTGCCGACGATGGAGAACGTGCGCGGCTCAAAGAAATTATGAAACGAATCCGATCTCCGGAATATGGATATATTGTTCGGACGGTGTGTGAGGGTGTGGCAGAGGAAGACCTTGCTTCTGACGTCAACTTTTTGAGCGCACTGTGGGAAGATGTCATCAAGAAATATGATCGAGAGCCGGCTCCTGCCCTGTTGCACACCGATCTGAGTTTGACGCTGCGAGTCGTGCGCGACCTGTTTACGAAAAAAGTGGATCGCTTGCTTATCGATTCAAAGCCGGACTTTGATGAGGTTAAAGACTTTGTTCGGCGCTACCTTCCTGAGCAGGCATCTCGCGTGCATCACTATGATAAGAAAGATGAAGGCTTATTTGATTACCTTGGCATTGAATTAGAGATTGCTCGTGGGTTGAGCCGAAAGGTGTGGCTGAAATCTGGTGGGCATATTGTGATCGACCATACCGAAGCCATGACGGTGGTTGATGTCAACACGGGACGGTTTGTCGGCAAACGTGACCAAGAAGAGACGATTCTCAAAAATAATCTCGAAGCAGCAGGGGAAATTGCCTATCAAATTCGATTACGAGGCATCGGCGGGCTTATCATCATTGATTTTATTGATATGGAGCGCGAGCGTAACCGTGACAAGGTGTATCGGGCATTTGTAGAAGCCATGGCTTCCGATAAGGCCCAAACGCGAATCTCACGTATCTCGGATTTGGGTTTGATTGAGATTTCCCGAGAGCGGGTCCGGGAAGATTTGCTTCGCACGCTTTCTGATGTGTGTAATGATTGTGAAGGACGCGGATACACAAAATCGGCCATGACAGTCATCTATGATATTTTTCGTGAAGTTCGAAGGGTGGGAAGCGCACGAGGCCAGCAACGTTTGGTCATCGGGGCGAATCCTCGAGTTGTGGAACTATTGTTTGACGCTGAGCATGTCGGCATTGAACAATTAGAGCAACAATATCATTGCCAGATTGCTGTGAAGGCCGATCCACTTCTCAATCTTGAGCAATATGACATTATGGTCGTTGGAGGAAGTCTTGACCGTGCTGAGGGACGAACGGCCGCAAGTCGATCGGCGTGAAGATGGATGAGGGAGGATTTGTCAGCATGGCTTGCGCTGCGGGCAACCAAAGGTGTCGGGGCTGGAACCGTCTCGCGACTGATACTGGGCTTTGGATCGCCGCAGGCTGTTCAGTCGGCCTCTCTTGAAGAACTCGTCGCGCAAGGCGTGAGTGCATCCGTGGCGAAGCGAATGCAACAGCGTCCGGATGATCACACGCTCAAGGTGGTCGAACGAGAAGTGAAGGCGATTGAGCAAGGCAACTTCTCTGTCATCACGATTCTCGATTCGCAGTATCCGTCACGCTTAAAAACGATCGCCGACCCTCCGCCATTGCTCTATGTGACAGGACAACTCAACGAGGTGGATCATCAGGCTATTGCGGTTGTGGGTTCACGAAACGCGACGCCTGCTGGATTGGCCTTCACTCGCACCTTGAGCTATGAGTTGGCATCAGTGGGATTGACCGTCGTGAGTGGATTAGCTCGAGGGGTTGATCTCGCTGCTCATCAAGGGGCGTTGGAATGTTCGACGGGACGGACGCTTGCGGTATTAGGGTGTGGCATTGATCGAACGTACCCTGCGGAGCATAAACCGTTACGCGAGAGGATAGAACAGCATGGAGCCGTCCTCTCAGAGTTTTCCCCTGGGGCTGTTCCCCATGGCTATCATTTTCCGCAACGCAATCGAGTAATCAGTGGAATGAGTCTAGGAGTGGTCGTGACTGAAGCAACTGAAAAAAGCGGGTCGTTGATTACTGCGCGTCTTGCCCTCGATCAGAATCGTGAGGTTTTTGCCGTGCCGGGAGCGGTCACGAATGAAACGAGTCGAGGCCCTCATCTCCTGATCAAACAGGGTGCAAAATTAGTCGAAGGTCTCGACGACATTCTTGAGGAATTGCTCCCGCAACTCGATGCCTCGTTTCATCATCATCTGAACAAGCGAGACCAGGTCTCAGAACAGAGCCCTACTCCAGTGCTTGCAGTGGAAGAGCAGGCGCTCTATAACTGCATTTCGTTTGACCCCGTGAGTCTTGAGGATTTACTTTCTCAGGTGGGGTGTTCCCCTTCCGAGGCTATGCGTGTTTTACTGTCCTTGGAGATGAAGGGGGTTATTCGGCAATTAGCTGGGTCTCAGTATGTTCGAACGTCTGTTCGATAACCAGTCAATCGTCTCTTGAAGAGGAGAATCTGTCAGTGGTGAAATCAGTCGAAAAAAAGACGTCAACAGCCAAAAAGACGTCAACAACGAAAAAGACCTCAACGGCCAAAAAGACGTCGACCGCTAAAAAAACGGCAACAACGAAAAAACCGCCTGCCGTGAAAAAAACGACCACAAAATCATCTGCTGGAAAATCTTTGGTGATTGTCGAGTCTCCGACGAAAGCCAGAACGCTGACGAAATATCTTGGAAGAGGATATCAAGTTATTGCATCGGTTGGACACATAAAGGATTTGCCGAAAAGTAAGCTGGGTATTGACCTCGATCATGACTTTCAGCCGCAGTATGTGGTCATTCGCGGGAAAACCAAGATTCTGACCGATATTAAAGCGCAAGCGAAAACCGCAAAAAATATTTATCTGGCTCCAGATCCGGATCGCGAAGGGGAAGCCATTGCCTGGCATATTGCGGAAGAACTCAGCGCCAAAGGCCATCAGGTATATCGCGTGTTGTTTAATGAGATTACCGAAACGGCAGTCAAGCGTGCTCTGGAGTCCCCTGGCGTGATCGACATGAAGAAGGTGAATGCTCAGCAGGCTCGACGAGTGCTTGACCGGATTGTGGGGTATATGTTGAGCCCGTTGCTATGGAAAAAAATTCGTCGTGGATTAAGTGCTGGACGAGTTCAATCGGTGGCGGTTCGTGTGATCTGTGAACGGGAGACTGAACGAGAAGCTTTTGAACCGGAAGAGTATTGGACGCTGACTGCAGCATTACAAGGGGGGAGTCCTCCACCCTTTCAGGCCAGGCTTCAAGACTTTCGTGGGGAGCGAATTGAAGTGAGAACAGCAGAAGAGGCCAATACCATCACTCAGGCCTTAGAATCGGCGACCTTTACCGTATCAAATATTGAGCAGAAGGATCGTCGTCGGAATCCGTCGGCTCCATTTATTACAAGTCGTCTCCAGCAAGAAGCGGCGCGGAAACTGAGGTTTTCTGCCAAGAAGACCATGATGCTGGCTCAACGTCTGTATGAAGGCATTGCCGTCGGTCAAGAGGGACAGGTTGGGTTGATTACCTACATGCGTACGGATTCAACACGAATCGCTCCTGAAGCGCAGGAAGAGTTACGAAACTATATTCAAGGCACATATGGCGATCAGTATCTACCTGCGAGTCCCAATGTCTATAAAACGCAAAAGGCCGCGCAGGAAGCTCATGAAGCCATTCGGCCAACGTCTGTCCAACGTCATCCCGAAAGTATTCAGGCATATTTGGAACCCGATTTATCGAAACTCTATAAATTGATATGGAATCGATTTGTGGCGTCTCAAATGACGCAAGGGCTTGATGTCGTCACGAAGGTTGATATTGCCGCGAATGCGTACGGGTTCCGTGCGACGGGAACCGTAGAAAAGTTTGATGGATTTCGTCGTGTCTATACGGAAGGCGTCGATCAAGTGACATCCTCGACTGTGAAAGAAGCGGATGCGGTGAGCGATGAAGATATTCGATTGCCGGAACTTGCGCTTGGTGAACAGCTGACGCTTGTGGAAAGCGAAGAACCAGGATTGGTCTCTAAGCAACATTTTACACAGCCGGCGCCTCGGTACAATGAAGCCTTGTTGATTCGAGAGCTCGAAGAAAAAGGCATCGGAAGACCCTCAACCTATGCCACCATTATCTCGACGATTCAAGACCGGCAGTACGTCGAAAAAGAAGAGGCGCGTTTTAAACCGACAGAACTCGGACGAATGGTGAATGATCGGCTGGTCGGACATTTCCCCGATGTCTTCGATGTGAAGTTTACCGCCAAAATGGAAAGTGAACTTGATGAGATTGAAGAAGGCGGAAAGGATTGGGTCTCAACGGTGAAAGAGTTCTACTCGCCGTTTGCGAAAGAATTAGGCGTTGCTGAAGAAAAAATGGAGGCGGTCAAAGGCAAAGAAGAACCAACCGAAATTATCTGTGAAAAATGTGGGAAGAATATGGTCATCAAGTGGGGGCGGCGTGGGTACTTTCTTGCCTGTCCCGGATATCCGGAATGTAAAACGACGAAACAGTTTACGAAGGATGAAAACGGTGCGATTCAGATTGTCGAAGAAGTTGCGGAAGTGACCGATGAGATCTGCGACAAATGCCAAAGTCCCATGGTGGTGAAACGTGGTCGGTTTGGGAGTTTCTTGGCCTGTTCGCAATATCCTGAATGTAAAAGCACGAAGCCCATTAAGCTTGGCGTGAAATGTCCTGTTGAAGATTGTAATGGCGATCTTGTGCAAAAACGGACCAAAAAAGGCCGCACATTTTTCTCCTGTAGTCGGTATCCCAACTGTAATTATGCCCTCTGGGATAAACCTGTGAAGCGAGCCTGTCCGAATTGTCAGGCGCCATTTTTGGTGGAAAAAATTAGTAAACAAGCCGGAACTCGGATCTATTGTCAAAAAGAGGGTTGCGGTTACGAAGAAACTGGATAGAGATAATCTCATGAGTCAGTCAGTTACTCAACGCTCGTGCATGTCAGCTATTGTGGCGAGTCCATGTCCTCCCTTCTCTCTGCCTTCTTAGAGTCCTCTCTCGCGAATCAACGGTACGCATGAAAAGCTTTCTGTCTTTCTTCCTAATTTGTTGAGCGTTCCGACGTCCGGTGAAAAAGTCACTCAGCAAGCAGCAAGCGATAGGAAACCAAGGGAACGGTCATAAACGTTCACCTGCACTGCTTCGCAACAGTGTGGTCGCTGTCAGAAAACCTGCCAATTCCCGCAGTGGAAAAAATCAAAAGCAACTATACGTGGAGAGTATCAGTATTCAAGAACATCCTCTATGTTGTGCAAAAGTTATGTGATCGCACCGCATCGTCATCCCATTCGGAAGAAACTTTTTTACACATAATCACGAATTGCTCCGCAATCACGTCTCCCCCATGCTGTTGCTCACGGTCTGTCTATCTCGCACAGATACATTCCCTTGTTATCTCAATACGTTAAATGTGATGAATAGTCTTGGCATTGGCATTGCTATTACATGCTATCTAGAGATTTTTACCATTTATTATATTTATCCAGGTTTAACGAGGAGGTCATTATGAGTATCACTCATTCTTCATGCGGTTTGAGAAAAGGCCTGACCGCAGGTTTCGCCGCGCTTGTGCTTATGGGCGGTATGGCGTCAACCGCTTCTGCCGGCTCTATCATCTTTCAAGACAACTTTGATCGGGGCTACGGAAAGTATAAGTACAGTTCCAACGTTGGGAACGGGTGGTATGAAACCGAAAAAAATTCCAATGATGTTGCTATTGTGAGCAATCATCTTCAGCTTCGGGATTCTCGCTCTGGACTTCCCGATGCGGCGGCATCTCGCTGGATCGATACACGAGGATATGACAATTTGTCCTTGATGTATGATTTTAAACCTCTGTCGAATTCTGATTATTCTGATAAGTTCTATGTTGACTTCCGAACGCTCGGAAGCAGCTCTTGGACGAATATCGCAAGTCATAAATTAGGTGGAAGTCGTTGGACTTGGAACACTGCGTCACTTGGTTCGTATGCGAATGACACCAAACTGCAGTTACGGTTTTGGACAGATGTCACAGACAGTTATTTTGGAAACTATGAAGGTACGTATATCGATAATGTACAGTTGATGGGTGACCCCATTGCCGCCCCAGCAGCTGTGCCTGAGCCAAGCACCATGGCGTTGTTTGCAACGGGCATGGTTGGAATGGGCTTGTGGCGTGCGCGACGAAACAAGAAGGAGCAAGCCGCTATAGCCGTTTCAAATAACTTGCGCTGATTCACACCTTGTACCGCGCGGAGTTTGTTGTATTTTTCCGTTTGAAACGTATTTGGATTCGCTGTAGTATCGAGTAATTGTTTCTTCGAGTTTGAGGTGGTACGACATACATGCCGGGAGAACCTTCGTTCTTCCGGCATATGTCTATGTAGGAGGCTGCGTCGAGAGGTATTGAGTGTGAGCGTGTTTTCGTATTCGAGTGAGAAAGAACCGAATTGGGTTGGCTTACGATCCTACGGCGGGTTTGACGCCTTTTGATTGATGCAACACTTTCATTGGTTCGCCGGTCCCCCGGATCACATCTTCCGTGATTAACACTTCTTCAATCTCCGGATGTGAGGGGATGTCATACATCACTTCCAGCATTTTCGATTCAAGAATAGCCCGTAATCCTCGAGCTCCGGTTTTTTGGATGTGTGCTTTGTGGGCGATAATGGCTAAGGCCCCATCCGTAAACTTTAATTTGACCTTATCCAGCATCATGAGTTTTTGATATTGCTTGATCAGTGCGTTTTTGGGCTGAGTCAATATTTGAATCAAGGCAGATTCATCTAACTCATCCAATGTGGAAAGCACGGGAAGGCGACCGATAAATTCTGGAATGAGTCCGTATTGAAGCAAATCTTCCGGTTGGACAAATGGAAGCAAGGAGATCGAGTCTTTGGTCCGTTTCCCTTTGGTTTCGGCTCGAAATCCCATACGTTTTTGGTTAAGGCGTTGCTCAATAATAGTTTCCAGTCCGACAAATGCTCCACCGCAAATGAACAGGATGTTATTCGTATTGACTTGAATAAACTCTTGGTGCGGGTGCTTCCGCCCGCCTTGCGGGGGGACATTGGCCACGGTACCTTCAATCAGTTTCAGTAATGCTTGCTGAACGCCTTCTCCGGATACGTCCCGGGTAATCGACGGGCTGTCAGACTTGCGGGTAATCTTATCGATTTCGTCGATGTAGACAATGCCATGCTCGGCACGTTCAACTTCATAGTCTGCGGCCTGCAGGAGTTTGAGAATGATATTTTCGACATCCTCTCCCACATACCCAGCTTCTGTGAGTGTTGTCGCATCGGCAATGGTAAATGGAACATCGAGATATTCGGCGAGTGTTTGCGCAAATAGGGTTTTCCCTGTTCCGGTTGGACCAATGAGGAGAATATTGCCCTTTTGCAGTTCGATGTCATCTAATTCGTTGGCCGCAATCCGTTTGTAATGGTTATAGACGGCCACGGAGAGAATTTTTTTGGCCCGTTCCTGGCCAATCAGGTATTGTCCAAGATATTCATTGATCTCAACCGGCTTGCGAAGTTTTGATGAGATTTCTTCTTTGGCCTCTTGCCAGTCTTCAGAGATGATGTCATTACACAGGCCGACGCACTCATCACAGATATAGACGGTTGGTCCCGCAATGAGTTTCCGAACTTGGTCGCGGGTTTTTCCGCAGAAAGAGCATCGGAGATTCGCGTCGGATTTTGTTTGTTTGGCCATCGTTGATACTATAGCTGGTGTCGATAATTACGAAGATTTTCCATTTGTCGTGTCACTGTCCGTCTTCCCTTGTTCTGGGCTGCGGCTGATGACTTCGTCAATCAGACCATAGGCCTTCGTTTCTTCTGCCGACATAAAGTAGTCCCGTTCTGTATCGCGGGCGATCTTTTCTAACGGTTGCCCCGTATGTTTCACCATGATTTCATTCAAGCGTTCTCGAATTTTCAGAATTTCCCGAGCTTGAATATCAATTTCAGTAGCTTGTCCCTGAAATCCGCCCATCGGTTGGTGAATCATGACTCGGGCATTGGGCAGGGCAAAGCGTTTCCCTTTGGTTCCGGCACAGAGGAGTAGGGCGCCCATGCTGGCGGCCTGTCCCAAGCAAATCGTGGTGATGGGAGATCGCACGTACTGCATGGTGTCGTAAATCCCAAGCCCAGCGGTGACACTGCCTCCCGGGGAGTTAATGTAGACATTGATATCTTTTTCTGGATCTTCGGCTTCCAAGAACAGCAGCTGGGCAATAATGACATTTGAAAAGACGTCATCAATGGGCGCACCTAAAAAGATGATTCGGTCTTTTAGAAGACGTGAGTAAATATCGTAGGAGCGTTCTCCACGAGTGGTTTGTTCAATAACCATTGGAATCAGCATACGGTCAGTTCCTCCTCAGGGCCTTTATCGGTTTGCGTATCTGGGTTTCTTAACAATTTCGTATGAATAGATCTACAAATTCTTCACGAGAGTTTCGCCTATAGCTTACCCCTGAACTACGGAAAATTGGTAGACTAATTGGAGCGCTTTCTCAGCAAGCAGACGTTCACGAAACTCCTCGCGTGATTGCTGGCCTCCGGCTTCAACCATTTTGCGCACTTCCTCTACCGGGAGCTTCACCTGCTGTGCCAGCTTGATCATTTCGGCTTCGATATCTTCGTCCTCGACGGTCAGTCCTTCTTTTTCCGTAATGCTTTCTAGGATCAATCCCAGCTTCACGCGTTTTTTCGCCTCGGGCTGGAGTTCTTGTTGAAGCTGTTTGGCTTCTTCTTGAAGCTTGAGTGGATCATCTGCGCCGCCTTGTCCTTTTTGGTGATCGCGAAGCAATTTTTGCCGGACCATGGTTTGCAGTTCACGTTCAATGAGCGGTTCAGGAATATCAAAGTGATGCATGGTCACGAGCCGGTTGATGATCTGTTCTTTATACCCATCTTCGATATCCCGTTTGAGCATCGTATCGAATTGCTCCCGGATCGCCGTACGGAGTTGCTCCAGGTTTTCATAGTCCCCGCAGTCTTTCGCAAATTCATCGTCCAACTCAGGGAGTGTTTGTTGTTTGATGGCATCGATTGTGAAGCTAAACGTGACGGTTTTCCCGGCCAGTCGTTCATCCGGGTGATTGGCGGGATACTCTTGTTTGATATCGACTCGTGATCCGGCAGTCTGTCCGAGCAAGTGTTCTTCAGCTTCCACTCCGAGAATGGGAGTTTTTGAGCCCATTTTGTGTAAATGGCCTGTCTTTTTGGTGCCTTCTACCGGTTCTCCATCAAGTAATCCTTCCAAGGTCAAAACGGCATGCATGCCGTCAGCAAGCACGGCACCCTCTGGGGCGGCATCAATTTGCGCATGCTGTTCTTGTAGATTCGTCAAGGCTTGCTGGATCTGTTCCTCGGTGACGGTACGAGCGTCAGGCTTTAAGGATATCGGGTTTGGTGGACGGTAATCGCCCAGTTTAATGGTCGGTTTAATGTCGACGGTTGCGGTAAAGGTAAATGGAGAGTTGCGCTGAATCTTGAGGCGTTCAAAAGGCGGGATATCGACGACCACAGGAACCACGCCTGCCTCTTTGACGGCTTGTTGGTAGTAATTGGGAACGATTCGTTGCACAACATCTTGCTCAACCATTTTCGCATAGCGTTTTTCCAGCACGGCAATAGGGGCTTTGCCTTGACGAAACCCAGGGATGCGGACTTGACGTTTGAGTTCGCCATAGACCTTTTGAAATTCATCATTGACGGCATCTTCCGGGACCTCAATCTTGAGAGCCCGTTTCACTGGTCCTAATTCTGTCATTTCCAATTTCATGGAGCAGTCACTCCTCTATAGCTAGCAAGCATATGAAGGGTTAAATAATGAGTGTATATCAAAAAATTGCTTAAGGCTAAGCCTTAAGGGCACTTCTCTTTCTTCCAATGGCCTCCCCTGATGATGTCGTGTTCGTTGTGGTGCGAGAGGGGGGACTTGAACCCCCACGGTTACCCACGAGATCCTAAGTCTCGCGCGTCTGCCAGTTCCGCCACTCTCGCATATTTTTGGCCATGGTCAATGACGAATCAGGCTCAAAGGTTGATTCTAATGGAAAATAAGGGACTTAGGAAAGCACAAAACCGTTAAATCTTCGGGATTTCCGTCTCTACCATCAAGATAACAGACTCCTGTTGGTCTAGACGAGTGAACGGCGACTTCTTGCCAGAATTTTCTGAGTAGAGTATGGTAGCAGCATTATGGCACTCAAAAATCTTTATCAAGATATCTATCGAAAGTTCATGGAAAGCCGTAAAGATCACAAGGGTTACGATTTTCAGCATTCACCGGCTGAAAGCGTTCCGCCTCGACAAGTGACATTCAAGGAAAAACTCAAGCCGTGGACGTTTAATCGTCCGAGTCGCTTGAGGAAGATTGCCCAAGAGCGAGATCAGATGCAGCAAGAAATCTTGGCTTTGAAACACCCACCTCAATCATCTCGTTAGGAATCAACGCGCTAGGATCAGTTCGTGGCGGAGTTCATTCAGGCCACCATTCAACTTTACACGCAGGCTATGCAGGCCACCGTCCGCTCGTTTCTGCGAGGATGGATCATGACGTTTGTTGTGGTGGGCTTTGCTCTTCTGATGCTGGTAGTGAGCGCGTTGGCTTCGTCGCTTGGCATGCTCGGCGGTTTGATTGCTGGGGCTGCGAATGCGTTCATCATTGGCGCAACGTTATATCTCATTGAACAGGTCGTCTTAGGGGCACGGACAATACAGTGGGCCGATATTCCACACAGTGCAGGGCAGTATTTCTGGGATGTCATTTCCGTGGGGTTTCTCGTGTGGTTTCCTCTCATGATGTTGCAAATGGCTTTGCAAGCCAATCCCTACCGTCCCGTCCTGACTACAGCCGTATTCTTTCTTGTGTTCGTCTTATTAAACCCGGTTCCGGAAGTGATCTATCAACGACGGCAAGGGTCAGCTATGGAAGTAGTACGGGAAAGCTATGAGTTTGTTATTGAGAACTGGATCGAGTGGTTTCTTCCGATTGCTATTCTGTTGGCCCCCTTTGGCCTATCCTTCTTTTTTGAATTTTCCAGTCAAGCCGGGATGAGGGGAGGCCTTGATTTCTTTCAAATCTTCACCGTGCCATTTCGTGTATTGACGGGCTGGTTTCAGTACTTAGGTATTTCAAGCGCTGGAAGTTCAATCTTGATTATCCTTTGTACCCCGATTCTCGGCGTGTTCATGATGATATTTCGAGGGCACCTGTTTTCAGCGCTCCATGGGTCCACAAGGCGGCAACGACAATTCCAGGCCCGCACACGATCTCATGAATGAAGAATGAGGAAATGGTATTGATAGCGGAAGCCCGCACACCCTATAAAATGCTTGCTTGTCGCACTGTAGGCCTCGTGGTAAGATCGCGTTTCCTGAGTGATGTAGGTATCTCAACTTCCTTGCTGTCTTCATATTTAATTTCGTGAGGAAGGTGTTGAGTTGTGCCAGAATGCCTTGGCGTGATACCAACTAAGAGCGTGTGTTGTCGAGTGTGGAGAGGTGCGAGAGTGGCCGATTCGGCGTGATTGGAAATCACGTGTGCCGGCAACGGTACCGAGGGTTCGAATCCCTCCCTCTCCGCCATTTTGGTTTACTGAAAGAACATTCAGTCTGAAACGAGTGGAATTCGACCCCAAGGGTCATATCATTAGGAGATCTACAAGAGGAAATCTTTATGGGATTAAAGATTACAGAAGTCGCATTCACAGGGTATCCGGTGTCGGACGTGCAACGAGCCAGAGAATTTTATGAAGGTATTCTGGGGCTGACCCCCGGTGCCATCGATGGAGAAATTCCTGGAATGCCGGGGATATACTGGGTTGAATACGCAATTGGGTCGCAAACCCTGGCCCTCTCAAATGCCTGGAGTCCATCGGGGCAGAGTGGGCCTTCGATTGCTCTGGAGGTGGATGATTTTCAGGATGCGATAAATCACTTAAAAGGGCATGGCGTGAAAATTGTGGCCGAGTGCATTGAAACCCCCGTCTGCCGTATGGCATTGATAGAAGACATGGATAGAAACGGAATTACAATTCACAAAAGAAAATGACGCATCACGTGCCATGAGATTGAGGGGCTGGGCCCTGTGCAACAGAATCCTGTGAACTCCGCCAGGTCCGGAAGGAAGCAACGGTAAGCAGGCTAGTCTGGGTGCCGCAGGATCACCTGGCCCCGATTTTTTTCACTGAAAAAGTCAAAATTACGTCTTCTGAAAACTTTCGGTCGTATTTAATTTTGCACTTTGATTTAGAAATCCTATGGAATACCAGGTTTTCGCCAGAAAGTATCGACCAGGTAGCTTTGAAGAGGTTATCGGACAACCTCATGTGGTTCAGACTATCAAAAACGCGATTGGGCGAGAGCGGGTGGCCCATGCCTATGTCTTTTCAGGCATGCGGGGCGTGGGAAAAACAACCGTTGCACGAATAGTGGCCAAAGCGTTGAATTGTGAAAAAGGGCCAACCGGAGAACCCTGTGAAGGATGCGCAAGTTGCGATGAGATTACTCGTGGTCAATCAGTCGATGTCATTGAAATCGACGGAGCGTCCAACACCGGGGTCGATGATGTACGAGAATTGCGAGAAAACGTCAAGTTTGCTCCGTTTCGTGGAAAGTATCGCGTCTACATTATCGACGAAGTCCATATGCTTTCCAATTCGGCATTCAACGCCTTATTGAAGACCCTGGAAGAACCTCCCAGTCACGCCGTCTTTATCTTTGCGACAACGGAAGTTCATAAGATTCCTGCCACTATTTTATCGCGTTGCCAGCACTTCACCTTTCGACGAATTTCGCGATTGGAAATTATTCGTCAATTGCAGCATGTCGTCAAAGAAACCGGCACATCCATTGAAGAACGCAGTCTGGCATCGATTGCCAGAGCCAGTGATGGCAGTATGCGGGATGCCCTGAGCTTACTGGACCAGGCTGTAGCATTTGGAGGTGATTCCGTACGCCATGAGGATCTCGAAACGTTGTTGGGCTCTGTTCCTGATGAATTGGTGCGAAATCTGATAGATGCTCTGGTTCAGCAAGATGCTGCGGCTGGAGTCACCTGTGTGGCACAGGCGTTCGATCAAGGGTATGAACTGCGAATCTATTGTAAGGAAGTTGTCGAACGTCTTCGAAACGTGCTCGTAGCTGCCGTGGTGTCTTCTCGTGAACACGTCCAATCATTGATTGAATTACCGGGTGAAGAGGTCGAAATCACCATTCGTCAAGCCCAGCAAGTGAGCGAAGCGTTTCTGCAAGAGGTCTTTCAGATTTTTTCAAAAACTGAGGATAGTCTTCGGATGAGCGCACATCCGCGATTTTTGTTGGAAGCTGCGGTGGTTCGAGCCACGCAATTAGGAAAGGGAGCTACGCTTGTGCCTCAGCAAGACGCCCTACCCATTTCCGCATCGTTGCCACGTCAGCAGCCTGTCCCTCCTCCAAGTCGACCCGTTCCTGAACGTCATCAAACACAATCCTCTGCCAAGCCTATTCCTCGCCGCCAAGATCCACCGCCTCAGTCGAATGCTCGCGTACATTCTCAAGCGGAACGCACGGCGACAACCCGTCCTGAACCTGTGAGCAAGCCTCTGTCGGCAAAGCCAGTAGGGAGCGTTGATGATTCGCACCAGCAGCAGGTCTCTAAGGTGGAACAGATGACGGCGAAATCTCCAGTCGACTGGGACTGTGTGATGGATCAGCTCATGAAGGAACATCCCAATATCGGCACATTTGTCGAGATGGGCACATTGGTACAAGTCGATCCTGAGCAGATTATTATTGGGTATCCCAAAAATGCTTCCGTTGCACGATGGCGAACCGATAAGCCTGAAAATCGAGCATTGGTTGCGAAGGTTTGTCAGCAGGTGTCAGGACATGCGGTAAATGTGCGCGTGGTTGAACTTGATGGCACTAAACCAGCCGCTCTGACGATCGGAGAGAAACGATCAAAACACCAGGATCAGGAAGATCAAAACCTTATAGACGAAGTGCGTGCCAACCCGATCGTAAAACAAACCCTTGAGAAGTTTGGGGGAGAAGTTGTCTCGGCCCACCGTGTTTCCCCAAAGGAGGAAAAAGCCTGATGTCAAAAAATCCATTTGGTAATATGAGTAATTTGTTGAAGCAAGCGCAAGCGATGCAAGAGCAAATGGGGAAAATTCAAGCGGAAGCCGCGACGAAGGAAGTGGAGGCCTCCGCGGGTGGAGGCATGGTAACGGTCAGAGTGAGCGGGGCCATGCAGGTTGTCAATGTGACGATTGATCCCGAAGTCATGAAATCCGAAGATCGCGATATGCTTCAAGATTTGTTGGTGGCGGCGACGAATGAGGCGTTGCGAAAAGCGAAGGATTTGATGGCTGAAGAGATGAAGTCGTTGACTGGCGGTATGGGCATCCCTGGTATGTTTTAGTCTCAACAGGAGGAGAACGTGTCAGGTACCATTGCAGAAAAAGGAGCAGGAGCGGGCCGTCAACATAGTGGATTTTTAGCGCGTCTCGCTAAAGAATTCCTCCGGCTTCCCGGCATCGGGCAGAAAACAGCGCAGCGGTTAGCGTTCCATATCATGAAGGCCGATAAAGAAGAAGCGTTGCGCCTAGCCGATGCTATTCGGGATGTCAAAGAGCGTGTAGCTTTTTGTACTCAATGTCGAAATATTGCAGAGGAGTCGCTGTGCGATATCTGCTTGAATCCGAAGCGTGACCGAACGAAAATTCTAGTTGTCGAAGAGCCAAGTACGCTTCAAGCTATTGAGCAAAGTAAGGCCTTCCATGGGTTGTATCACGTCTTATTTGGGGCGTTGTCTCCTTTAGATGGAGTTGGCCCGGCTGACATTCGAGCGCATGAATTGGAAGAGCGCGTGAAGTCCGGAGAAGTACAGGAAGTGGTTATTGCTACCAACCCGACTATCGAAGGCGAAGCCACAGCCATTTATCTCACGAAACTTCTCAAACCGCATGGCGTCCGCGTATCGCGCATTGCATACGGTATTCCTGTCGGTATGGACATTGAGTACGCGGACGAGGTCACGCTATTGAAGTCCATTGAAGGCCGGCGAGAACTCACATAATTCGTATCTCGTGAATCGTATCTCGTTAAAGAAATATGAAAAGATCTTTTTCGAGACACGAGCAACAAGCAACGATTCACGTTTTTATGTCATTGGAACTCCCAGCCAAATCGAAAACTGTTCTAGATCGGCTTGCCACTCTCGTTCGTAATGACTTTCGGTTTTCGCAAAGCCTACCAATTCTTTTACCGCCAGCTTACGAGTCGCTTCATCTTGAATCTCATCTGCAAATAACTTGGGTATCATAAACCCCTGAGTCAGTCGTACGAGATTTTCTTGCTCTTGAGTCGTGAGGGCAAGATGCTTCAGCGCTTTTTTCAATTTCCGTAACCCTGGGTCTCTGGCTTGATCAATGGCGCAGGCGAATAGCCCTCCGATGTTGTACCGCTCACTGGCGGAGAGTCCGTCTTTTTTCGTGGTCTGAGGTTTGGGTGATCGAGATGCTGTGGTGGCTCGTTTGCTGAGGGGTGTTGTTTGAATTTTAGCGGAGGGTTTTTTGGGGGTTGTTACCGTCCGTTTGGTGGACGGTTTTGTTTGGGGTTTGGACGCGATTTTCTTGAGTTTCGCTACTGTCGAACCGTTGGTCGTGGGTTTTTTCTTCGTCGACAAAGAACTGGATTTTTTTAAAGTCTTTTTGGGCGAAGCGGATTTTTTGCTCGCGTGTGCTGTCTTGGGTTTTGCCTTCGCAGCAGATTTCGGTTTTACCTTGGATGTCGATACTGTTTTGACACTCTTTGTTTTTGGCTTAGTTTTACTTTTGGCTAAAGATGTTTTTTTCGTTGCCGCAGTGGATTTTGGTTTAGCCTTTTTCGCCTTTGAGGAAGTTTTTGAGGATGAACTCTTCTTGTTCGACGAACGGGAAGTCTTCTTCTTCGCCATGAATACTCCTTTCCCTGGAGGCAGTGGTATGAGGGATTGTACGAATGATGTGGTTGTTTATTGTACCATCGACTGGGTGACACTATAACGAGCCATGACTTGATCGAGCAAGAAGCTAAAGAGAAAAAAGTACGATGACATGAAACTGAAAATACGCGGCGATTTTAGGATTCGTGGCGAAGAGTTTTTCGTCAAGGCGACACGCCGCTGTTCAAGACAATTTCGCAAATATGATCGAGCCGTTCTATGTGTTCGTAGGCTGACCAGGGGTCCGAGGCCATAGAGCAGACGCCATGGTTGGCTTGTCCGACGATATCGTATTCTCCAATTGGATTCTTGTCCGTCACGCCTAATGCCTTCGCGGTGGCATCCCCTAGTTCTGCGCTAATCGCTGGCAGCATCGGAACTATTGGCCCAATGCGGGTGTAGCGATAGATTTCCGGAAAGTCTTTGCAGATTTTCTGGAGATCGAAACCTCGGTACATGGCGGCGACGACATGGGTAGGATGAACATGTACCACTGCGCGCGTTCTGTTCATTCCTTTGAGTAGGAGATAATGCATATGCAGTTCTCCCGAGGGATTGGTCTCTTTCGGAATCTGCATCTCGCCATTGGCTAATTTAATTTTGATCATGTGTTCCGGGTGAACAATCGTTTTTCGCCATCCCGATGGCGTGATATAAATATACACGCTTCTCGCTCGCCGCAAGCTGCAATTGCCATCTCGTGACGTAATCCACCCTCGTTCATAACACCGTCGTAGAACATCGCCAATTGCTGTAATCATGAGTGTCTCGCTCCTTTGAAGTCTGGTGTTCGTTGCTCGTGAATCGTATCTTCTATAAGAAACTGCTGAAGACAATTGCCATGAAAGACTCGATTCGAAATGCAAGATATGTGTTGCTCACTGTATGCCAATTCCGGATGATTTTCCACTCTTGCTTTCTTTTCGTTCATAAGAAGACGTGAAAAAATCGTGAGGCGTCGAGTGGTAAAGACGGACAGTTTAACGACATGTCCAAACGAAAAGGAGACGGTGAGTATATGGTAGCTGAGAATCTTGGGCGGAGACTTATCTCCTAGGAGGAGGAATCGACTACAGTTGCGTAATGACGTACCCTTTTTCTTTCAGCAGTGCGAGCAGGCCTTGTTCGCCGATCAGGTGGAGAGTGCCGACCACGATCATCGAGGTTTCATTGTTCTGCAAGTATGATTCGACCTGCGGCAGCCAATTGTTGTTTCGCCGGATAATCAAGGCTTCGTACATTTCAGGGAATTTCTTCATTTTCTCTAACATCACTTCTAAGCCTTCAATTCGCCCATGGGTCCAGGAGTCGACCAATTGACGCGTTTGTTGCTCAAGAACGTCAATCTCAGAAAGCGTTTGAAGCAGGTACTGTTCCTGGGTATTCGGTGACAAGCCATCAAAGAGATTGAGTTGATACTCAACCGTTTCGAGACCTTCAATGGTTTGCCCCTGGACTTTGGCCTTCTGAAAGAAATGCTGATCGACGCCAAGACCTGTCTCAAACCCCAGTTTTTGTAATTCCACTATGGTGATTGTTGTGGCCAGCATCCAGGGTTTCATGCGGCTAAACAGTTCAATGCCATACCCATGTTTTTCAAGGGTTGTTTTGGTAAATGCAAAATTTTCTGGCGAAAGGACGTCCTTCAATGTGCGGCCATCGGTATACAGGCCTTTGGTGAGAGAACGTCTCTGCGCGAGAGGAGAAGATATTTCCTCAAGGTTCACCTCGAAAACAAGATGTGATGCTGCGCGGAACGCTTGATCAATCGTGTTGTGTAACGGGTAGTTTTCTTTTTTGAGCACATGGACCGACCCTAGGAGGTATGCCGTATTTTTCCCTGACGTTACGCTCCAGAGACAACTTGTCGCGTTATTGTGTGCAACGTCTTGCGCCAAGAGGAAGTGTGGAGAAAGGAGTTGAAATGTGAACAGGGCAAGACTGAGGAGGAATGCTCGTCGTTGCGGGAATGGCATACGTTATACCTTTTTAACTTGTTAGGCGAAATGGTCCGAATCTTCGCGAGAATGAACGGCAGAACCTGAAATGGATAGTGATGAATGATAAGATGATGGAGATATGTAGAGCATTTTCCTTCAATAACAAACACGGAATGTCGACGTGAACAAGAGGTATAAATTGTTAGGTGAAAAACTTAAGGTTAGTTACTTCGTAAGGGGAGCCGACTGTCCCCATTGTTCGGTAAAGACAAAATTTGCTAGTGGATGTCTAGTCCGCTCTGCGACTTCTCGTTCTCGTAGCTCGTCCGGTAATTGTTGGGGGTCTCCTATGTAGCCAATGGCGAGCCCCGTTACCGCTTCATGATCTTCAGGAATGTTATATAACGACTTGGCCTTGTCCGGAAAGATTCCAGCCATCTGATGAACCCCCAATCCTAGAGCCGTTGCCTGGGTGACGAGATTTCCTACGGCGAGTCCAATGTCATGATAGGCATGGCGATTGGGTTTCCCATTGTGCGCAAAGTTCAGTTTCGCTACGGTAATCATCAGAACTGGGGCATGTTTGGCCCACACTTGATTCGCATCTGCCAAACACGTCAGCATGTTATCGTGTGCGTCCTTTCGGTGTTTGGTTGCCACGAGAAATCCCCACGGTTGTTCATTGAAGCATGAGGCTGCCCATCGTGCAGCTTCTAAAAGGCTTTGGAGTTTCTGTACTTCGACAGCTTTGTTGACAAACGCCCTTGGGCTCCACCGTTCTTGCATGAGCGCATGTATAGGATACTGAGTGTGTGCGGGTTTGTTCATGCCACATTGTTCCTTCGTATGATGAAATGATATTAGCTGAAGTCAGGGTTATGCCGAGCGTGTGTATGAAACATCTCATCTTGTTCTGCGATCCTCCACATCAGGTCAGTTATTGGGGTGAGTTGGAGAAACCGAGGATGAGGTTGAAGGTCTGCCGTCAAATAAGTGGAATCGTCATTGTGCAAGCAGGAGAGATCCGGATCAAGCTCGTGTGAGGAAATCTTGTCGGGTAGCAATAAGCAGTCTGTATCCCAAAAGTACAGGTCGATCATTCCTTGAAAGTCAATGTCATGAAGTCGATGTTCTGCAACGGTCAAGCGCCTGCCGTCTTCTTGGTGAGCCAGATCGTCTTGAATTGCACAGTAATTTTTGAGGCATTCATAGATTAGGAGGCAATGGTAGTCATTCAGTCGGTACACGGTCTCTTGCGAACTGGCCAGGAGTAATTGTTCGATGGTGACGAGCGCACTGTAGGGTGAAAAGTTTTCAGATACCGTGCCATAGCCGGCTTCCCAGATGTCGATATCCTTTTCCGTTGAAATACGCGAAATCTCCTGACGTTCTAATTCCAGTGCGTCATGGAGAATGACTTGAAACGCCGGGTTCGGTTTCGTTCGAAAGTATAGCATCGTCTGTTTCAATGACGGGTCAGGAAATGTTGGCTTCTGTGATACAAGACGACTTGACCGTTGATAGTCAATCGTGAATCATGTTGATGATTCTGTCAACAGTGAAGCGGCGAATTCAACAAAGTCGTTAATCTTAAATGGCTTTTTGAACGCGTAATTGGCGCCTATCTGCTTTGCCCGATCAAGGAGATTCACCTGTGCGTGGTCACCGCCTCCTGAGATCGCGATAATTTTGATGGAGGGAAAGTCACGACGTAGCTCACGGATAGTTTCGAATCCTTCTTTTCCCGGCATTAAGATATCCAATATGACGAGATCCGAAGGCGATGCCCGATACTTCGCGATGCCTTCATTTCCTTCATACGCAATGTTGACGTGATAGCCGGCGACTTCAAAGGCTTCTCGAAGGACGCCGCACACCTGTTGATCATCGTCAATAACTAAGATAGATGGCATGATGACAGTGTTTGCGGTTCGGAAAACTTCCAGTAAGTGCTGCGGGTAGATTGTAACGCGTTCTGAATTAAAATGGAAATAAACGATTTATTAAAAGGAACACATTGGTATCAGACTGCAAGATGTGGAGAGGGTATGCTGATGGCTGGAGTCAAGCCTGATTCACATGCGAGAGGACGGTTTCGTTCCAGGGTTCCGAAATGCGTGTATCTGAAGGGGATATTATTGAGCGATGGTAGTGCGAGGCGATGTAGATGTAGTCAGGAGAATTCCTCGTTGCGGACTTGTATCCTTTCTCTCAAGCTGAAGGGGCTTTTTCTTTGTGGTGGGAGTAGTACGGTTGTTCGTCTAGGACATGCCGTACGATGGGGGCCAAGTCCCGGATAGCAAGCGGTTTCATTAAATATCCACGAATGCCCATTGACTTGGCTTTTTCCGCTGAGACCACATGACTAAATCCCGTGCAGAGGATAATCGGTAGTTCTGGCCTGATGCGAAGCAGTTCGCGTGCCAATGCATCTCCAGGCATGGTAGGCATGGTCTGGTCCGTGATCACTAAATCGAATCGATGGGGGTCGCTGCGAAATAAATCTAAGGCCTCCACGCTACTCGTCCGAATCGTAACCGAGTATCCCAGGTGCGTGAGGAGTTCCTGCCCAAGCCGGACGATGGTTTCTTCATCGTCGACAAAGAGAATACTTTCTTTTCCATTCGGGATGGAGGCTTTGGTAGAAAAGACATCCCATATGGCCGTTTGAATTGTCGGAATATACACTTCGATCTTTGTGCCAATTCCTGGTGCGCTTTCAACCAAGATGGTTCCACCATGTGTCGTGATGATGCCATGAACCACAGCTAACCCCATCCCAGATCCTTCTCCTGTCGGCTTGGTCGTGAAAAAAGGATCGAACATTCTCTCCACGACTTCAGGCGACATGCCCGGTCCACTGTCTTTTACAGTTAATCGGACGTATGGGCCCGGCTTGAGGTCAAGATGGTCGGATGACGGGGTATTGTGAATTTCTATATCTTCCAGGGTGAGGTCTAAGAGTCCGCCACATTCCCGCATGGCATATTCCGCATTGGTGCATAGGTTAACGATAACCTGGTGGATTTGTGTGGCATCGGCCAAGACCGTGGATTGCGAATAGATATTTTGCCGAATTTCAACGGTCGAAGGGATTGTGGCGCGAAGTAGCTTGAGGGCCTCCTGAACGACTTGGTGAATGTCGATGGATTTCCGTTCCTGTCCGTTTTGCCGGCTAAACGTGAGAATTTGTTGGACGAGATGTTTGGCCCGGTGTCCAGCCGTCAATACCTCTTGAAGGTTTCGATTGGTTCGGCTTTCTTTGGGTACCGTGGCAATTGCTAATTCGGTATAGCCAAGTATCGCTGTCAGGATATTGTTGAAATCGTGCGCAATGCCTCCGGCAAGTGTGCCTATGGCTTCCATTTTGCTTGATTGGCGGTATGTTCGCTCTGTTTTTTGAAGCGCTTCTTCAACTCGTTTTCGGTCTGTGACGTCTTCTTCTATGCCGGCAATCCGATAGATTTCACCTTCTTCATTTTTGATGGGAAATGCACGAGATTCGATCCATCGTATCGATCCGTCCGGTCGAACCACACGGTAGCATTCATGGTATGTCCCTTGAATTTGCGTTGGAATGGCCAGTTGGACACGTTCTCGATCCTCAGGATGAATGGCTGCAAGGAAGCTAGCCGGATCCTCGCAGAGACTGGCGCAGGTTCTTCCCCAAATGGTCTCATAGGCCGGACTGACGTAAAATACTTGGGTTTTGTCGGCAGATGACAACCAAAATACCTCATGGATGTGTTCTGCGAGTTGCCGGAAACGCTCTTCCCGTTCTTGGAGCGTGGCCGTACGTTCGGCAACCGATTCTTCCAGTTCTCTTGCGTATTGGTCGAGTTGACTGCGCATGGCACGGTCGACCTGACGCAGGAGTTCTCCCGGACGTTGGCCTTTTTCAATATAAGCAAACGCTCCGAGATTAACGGCATCTTTCGCCGAGTCCAATGAACTGTGCTCGGTATAGATGATCACGCGAATGCCTACTGCCGCTGTCTTAAGTTCTTCAAGAAGCTGAACGCCGCTACGGTCGGGTAGGCGGAGTTCAATGATGGCCACGCCAAAATTTTCTTGTCTGGCTTGTTCAATCGCTTCTTGAGCCGTTCCTACTCCGATGACGTCATATCCTTCATCCTTTAATTGGGCGATGAGTGCCGTTCGTTGGGCTGGTTCCTGTTCAACAATAAGAATGCGGGCTAGGCGAATACGCTTTGTCATGGAATAGTTCCTTCCATCATATAGCGAATCCAAATATACATCAGTATGCTTGGACACGGTCGTTGAGTGACCTGGTTACACTTGATGGGTAATCGTTGTTGTGATCGTTCTGGCTACGCATATCTCTATTACAGATGTCCAAGTAAAGACTTTCAAGGCAGTACCACATGCTTCAAGGGCACGGAAGTTCAATGAATCGTCTATATCTTATGTCGTGACCAATATTTTCGGTGTTGCACGTATAGGCAATCTTAGAATCATACCAGCCTTGATATGATCAGTCACTCTTTTTCTCCATCATCTTAATGACAGGGGGAAAATGAAGTCCGTTGGATGGGAATCACATTTTTGATAGGTAATGGTTGTTGGCAGAGGAGGTTATGGCGTATGAAGGGCGAGAACCGGATCAATGGATGCGGCATGTCGAGCTGGGATGAATCCTGAGCAGATGCCGGCCATGGTACTCACAAGTAGTGCTGCAAGTACGTAGTGAATGTGGGGATACACTGGAATATCTGGAATGAACGTCGGGAGGATTTGGACAATACTCAACCCTACTACTAACCCCACTACGCCTCCAATCGTAGCGAGGATCATCGATTCACAGAGGAACAGTCGATAAATTTGTCCTGAGGTCGCCCCAGTGGCCTTCAAGAGGCCGATTTCGGCCGTTCGTTCGCGTACGACCATCCACATGACGGTCATGATGCCGATTGCCCCCACAATCATTGAAATTCCGGCGATGATGGCGACGGCAACCGTAATGACATTCATGACGTTGTCCATCGTCTCAAGCATGGCTGCTTGGGTCACGATTGTGAAATCTTCCTCTCCTCGATGGCGATCGATTAGCCGCACTCGAATCTGTTGAATAATGGTCTCTAATTGACGGCCGAAGCCAAATGCCACCTGTATCTCCATGAGTTCGTCCATGTTAAATATTGTCATGGCCGAGGCGACCGGCACATAGATCGCATCATCAATGTCGAACCCCAGAAGGTTACCCTTCGGAGCCATGACGCCGATGATTCGAAAGCGGTACCCCGCAATGCGCACAAAACTCCCCAATGGTGAGGCGTCGCCAAAGAGTTCGGTTTTGAGCTTTGGTCCCAGGACGGCGACGGATTGTCGGCGAAATGGATCTCCCGGTGGAAGGAATCGGCCAGAGCGCACGGTGAATTTCCAATGTTCAGGCATATCCGCTGTCACGCCAAATACGGAAACACTCCGGCCTTTGCCCTCGGTCTCTACTCTGGCATTGCCGACTGATAATGGAACGACCCGAATGATTCCATCAAGCTGTTGGATGGCTTGAGCGTCCTGGATGGTTAACTTGTGCGTCGTGCCACCGAGGACGCCAGGAATGCCAACCGTTTGCGTTTTGCCTCGGGTAATGGTCAGGAGGTTTGTGCCGAACTGGGTAAATTGCGAAAGCACATAGCGGCGTGTCCCCTCACCAATTGAGGTGAGTAAAATAACCGTCATGACGCCAATTGCGATTCCAAGCAAGGATAAGGCTGTACGGGTTGGGCGTGTGGTGATGGCGCCAATTGAAAGGCGTAAGAGGTCTTGAAATCTCATGATGTGTGCCGTTCCAGGGCGTGGATGGGGTCAAGACGTCCAGCACGGCGTGCAGGAAGTAACCCAAATGCCACACCAACGATCAGTGAGACCAGGACAGCAGAAACAGATGCCCAAAGTGGAGTCGATGCCGGAATAGCCGGGTAGAGCGTGACCAACCCTTGTATAATGGTCCATCCTAAGGTGAGCCCAATCACACCTCCGGCCAAAGAAAGGATGATCGCTTCAATCAGAAATATCAATAAGATTTGCCGGCTCCTTGCCCCTAACGCTTTCAAGAGTCCAATTTCTTCGGTACGGTCAGAGACGGCTACCAGCATGACATTCATGACGCCAATCCCGGCAACGGTCAGGGAAATCAATCCGATAGCCGCCAAGCTAAATGTCAGAGCATTGAGAATAGATGAAAAGGTGCTGACGACCGACCCTTGCGTAATGCAGGTAGTGTCATCTTCTCCATGACGTTCAGTCAGGAGTGCAACGATGTGGTCGCATGTCGTTTCCAGGTCTGAGACGTTTCGCACTCGAAGAAGGATTCGATATAAGGAGTGACGGTTGAGAAGCTGCATGCCTGTCGCGACTGGGACGAGGACCAGGTCGTCCATATCCATACTCAGTTGAGTGCCGCGAGGTGCAAGGGTCCCGATCACTCGCATGCGCCAGTCTCCTACGCGAATCAATTGCCCCAATGGCGATGTGTCGGGGAACAGCTCTTGTGCGACGCGGTGTCCTAAGACCACAAGAGGGGCGCCTCGCTGAGGATCGCCTGTTGGAAGAAATTGCCCCAGCGCCATACGAAGATGGCGTGCCTCAAGAAAATCAGTCGTGGTTCCAACTATGGGAACTTGCCGTCGTCGTTCCCCGTAGCGAACCGTTTCCGTACCCATCGAGATAGGGGCGAGTAATTGAATTGAGCGAATGCTTTGGCGAATAACCTCGCTGTCCATAATGGTCAGGTCATGTGGGGCCCCGGCAAACCCGGGAATGGCGCCTGTGGTCTCGGTTTTTCCTGGTACCACAAGAAGTAAATTGCTTCCGATCGACATGAACTGGTTCACGACATAACGTCGCGCACCTTCCCCTAACGCAGTCAAGACGACAATGGCCATGATTCCAATGGCAATGCCGGTTACACACAAGCTGACACGAATGGGCTGACCTTTGAGTGCGGTAAAGGCGAACCTGACAAAGTCTCTAAGGGCCATGGATCATCCAGGTTAGAGAGAAGATCGTTCAGTTCATGGCGTTTCACGTTTGAGATTGCTGGAACTGGTGCGTTGTACAATGTGGCCATCACTGATCACGAGGATGCGTTCTGCGTGGTGAGCCACATTGATGTCGTGTGTGACAACGACAAGCGTATGTCCGAGAGCGTAGAGCTGATTGAGAAGCCCGAGTATCTGTTTCCCTGATTCGCTATCCAGATTTCCGGTGGGCTCATCGGCCAAAATGAGTCGAGGGTTCATCACGATGGCACGTGCAATCACCACACGCTGGCGTTGTCCGACAGACAACTGATCGGGACGATGGTGAGATCGGGCGGTCAGTCCAACCGCCTCAAGAGCCTGTGTCACCCGCTGTTGACGAACCTGAGGCGTGATGCCGGCAAAGATCATCGGGAGTTCAACGTTCCCAGCCGCAGTTAATCGTGGAATGAGATGAAATGATTGAAAAATAAATCCAATGAACGATTGGCGTAATTTGGATAATTCAACGTCGTTGAGCATGTTGATCTCTTTCCCGTTGAGTTGATACGAACCTTCCGTTGGACGGAGAAGGCACCCCAGTAAATTGAGTAGAGTCGACTTTCCGGAACCGGACGGTCCCATAATGGCCACGTACTCTCCAGGCTTAATGTGTTCCGTGATACTGGCAAGCGCATAAACCGGTTGATCGCCAACTTGATAAATCTTCGAAACGTTCTTGAGATTAATCACTTGTGCACCTGTCATAGAGCAATCGATTATAAATTCCCCTGCCATGTATGAGTCATGTCATACCCTTGAGGACTGAGACCTATCGTGCACAAGAACACCTGTCATAACATGTTCAATAAACAGTTCCCTTGACATAGTTAGAGTTATGTCGCGTGCTTGAGGACTGAGGCCGATCGTGTTTGAGCACACCTGTCATAACATGTTCAATAAACCGTTCCCTTGGCATAGTTAGAGTTATGTCGCGTGCTTGAGGACTGAGACCGATCGTGTTTGAGCACACCTGTCATAAAGCAATCGATTATGAACTTCCCTTACTGTCTATGACTGTTTTCCGCAATTCGTGCAGGGAGACCAACGTGGAGATCGGCTTGATCCAACGATGTAATCACCGCCTCCCCTTCTGAAAGTCCTTTCTGAATTTCCACGTAATCCCAATTCTTCAGACCCATCTGTATCGTCCGTTCCGCGATTTTGTCTTGTGCCACAGTCCAAACCTTCTCACCTTCGAGTACTGCCGTTCTCGGAATTCTCAGTACATGTGCTCTTTGAGAAAGAATAATTTCGACATCAGCCGAGGTGCCGGGTAGGAGGGTGGTGGCAAACCCGCGGTCGTCAAGTTCCACATCGATCTCCACGGTGCGGTTTTGCTCTTCAATATTTTCCACATACGGGGCGACTCGTACGACCTGGCCCATAAACGATTGCTTGGGGTAAGAGTCCAGGGTAATTCGTGCCAAAAGCCCTGGGTGAATTTTTGATGAATCGACTTCATCCATGGGAGCGCTAATATAAATCGATGTTGGATCGATGAGATCGAGTACGGCGGGAATGGGGACCCCAGGTGGCGCAGGGGTAGTCCATTCTCCAACTTCAACTTTGACGTCGGCGAGAATGCCCGAAAATGGCGCATAGAGGACCATTTTCTGAAGTTGAGCTTGGGCTTCTTTAATGCGTGTCCGTGCCCTCTCCACGCTGGCATCTGCAGCTTGGCAGGCAACGGCACTGGTTTGAGCGGTGCTGTACACTTTGTCGAGCTCATCTGTCGAAACCAATTCTTTTTTTGAGAGATCTTGAAACCGTGCATGCTCGCGTTGGGCACGACTAGCTTCGAGGCACGATCGTGTACGATTGGCTTGACTGACGACTAGTTCACGTTGAGCCATCTCAAGGTTTGATGCCTCAGCCGCATCATTAAGTCGCAGCAGGAGATCGCCTTTTTGTACGCGATCTCCCTTATCATGTGGAACGGAGACCACACGTCCCCCAATTTCCGAGGAAAGGTGTGCGCGTTGCCGGGCCTTGACAGTTCCTGCACGAGAGTTCGTGATGGTTTCCTCGACGAGCCCTGTCTCGACACGGACAACTGTGACGTCGACAGGGTCAGGGCTCAACAGCCAGGCGTTGAGAACCAAGACCGTAATCGCGAGGCTAATGAAAATCAGAGATCCAGATGCCCATCGTTTCATAGACAGAAGTGTATCATATCGTTCTAGGGCCCGTGCTTCGGATATCTGTTAGCCAAAACCACAGGTGAAAATTACGTAATCGAGGGGTGTAGAGGAAGTTGTCGAATCCCATCAAGCAGGACTCTCGTGGCAATGCAATCGTCTTCGTTATAGTCGAGAATCCGTTGTCGGATAACCTGATCGTTACTTTCAACCAAACGGTGAAACCATTCGATCGAGGCGGCACCGGAGGGATGGGTGTCCCGCCACAGAAACCCTAAATATTTAGCAAGCGATTTAATCGAGTAATCCCTCGTCGGCCATTCGGTGGCTTTGAGTACGACATCAAAGTAGAGGTCGATAGCCCGTTCTTGCGAAAAGAGTGTTTCAATGTCTTCGGCTGAACAGACCTCAGGATATTTCGTTTGAAGTTTCCGGTACATCGTCCGTTCATATTTTGAGTAGTAGTACACTTTGGAATGTGCATGTTGCTGAAGGTATTCAATGGCTTGAGCAAACGCGGTATGTTCTGATTCCTGAGTGGGTTTCTCGGCAAAGAATGCCACATACTGTTCGGTGGAGTTATCTTGATTGTGACGTTCAATAAATCCGTGCAGATAGGTGTGGTCGCGAAGAGGGTCGACTTCAATATCAAAGAACACCTCTGATGCATGAGGTGGCAAATCAACAACTTTCCGAAGGTAGGGACGTGCTTTTGCCCCTGCAGAGACGAGTTGGGCGCGGGCATGGAGTTTCTGCAGCGTCCCGATACCAATGCCGGGAATATCCGTTTTTTTGCCGTGGATCAGCGTGTCGAGAGTCGATGTCGCAAACCCTTGAATCGTTGAAAAATGAGTGCGCAGCGCGTCACGTTTGGAGCGACCTAATTCAGGCAAGAGGGTGAGGTCTTGCTGCTGTTGAAGATTGAGTAAGCAGGGGCGGTACCAATGACAGAGTTTACAAATTCCGCTACTGTACGCTGCTTGCGTCGTATGGGTTTGTTCAAGAATGTCATGAGCGCGTTGTCGAAACGCGTTATAGAGTTCCCACCAGGTTTGTGGCGTACGTGTGCCTTGCGGTTGCGAAAAATCATAGCGTATTTCTTTGCCATGTATATCCCAAATAAACGACCAGCGGCCAGCTGAAAATTGTAACCGTTCGAGAATATCCGTATACAACCCCAACTGGACGGCATAGGTTTTCTTGAGTTTGCCTTGGTCCTCATCGCCTTCTTCTCCTGAGCCAGATTTGATATCGCCAGCCACATATCCAGTGCCTTCTCGCCGGAGGAGGTCGGGTTCACCCAACAAATCATCTACGGACAATCGGCCGCTATAAATGAGTGGAACACGTTCTTTTATTGCGTCTCGGGTCCGCTGTTCCTTCTCATCTCCTCGATAGCGTGAAAGATCGAGAAACGGAGTTTCGAGCTTCTGGATGACCTCCTGCTCAAACAGGGTTCCTTTTTCCCACAAGAGCTGAATGAAGGCGTTTGGCTCGTCGCGTAAGGACGTATCTCCAAATGTATCGAGATATAATCGATGCTCACAACTGACAAGGTTATAGAGCATTGAGGCGGTGATGAAATGTGAGGGCATAGTGAAGTTCTGAAAGTGAGTGTAGCAAAATTCGGTGAAAAGAAAGAGGGGGTATGGGTTGTTCCGGCTGAGTAAAGCTTCATTCAGAGGGGTGTCCTTGGTTCAATTCCCCTATCCCTTCTGGCGTATTTCTGCTATATATGAGGTCCCCTCGTAAGTCTATCCTGTACGATTTTCGCATCTTTCCTCTCACATCTTTCCATCCTATTGGAGGGCTTCATGGTCCAGTCATCTCATGCACCCGAAGAGGTCAACAATGATCTTGTTGTTCCACTCTCCCTGGAACGTCACCGGTCTCACCTTAGCCAGACGAGTCCCACCTCGGATTTGAGAAAAACCGGGAGTCACCCGGATTATTGGTATCCGCTTGCGCGTACAAGAGATTTGAAGAAGGGCAAGACCCTCGGGGTGTCTTTTGCTGGCGATCCCATTGTCTTAGTTCGGACCGAAAGTGGAGCAATCTATGCACTGGAAGATCGATGTGCGCATCGACAAGTTCCGCTCCATTGCGGAGTCGTACACGGCGAACATCTTCAATGTGGCTATCATTGTTGGACCTACGATCAACAGGGAACGTGTATTGGTGTTCCGTATTTGAAGCCGGATCAGCCACGTCCCAATGGCGTGAGGAGTTACCCCTGTCGTGAAGCCTATGGGCTCATCTTTGTTTTTCCAGGAGCTGTGGAGAACCTATCGACTGTTGTGTTTCCAGATGTGTCGTTCGCAGGCAATCCACACTATAAGACGCGATACCTTGACCGAAAGGTGAACTGTCATTACTCATTTATGCATGAGAATCTCATGGATATGAACCATCAATTTTTGCATCGTCGTCTGATGGGTGGAATCCGAACGGTTTTTTTGGAACTTCGGGAACGTGCACATGCTGTGGAAGTTGATTATACGTTTTCGCGAGTTAAGGGTACGCAACCACTCGGAGAAAAACTCATTCTCGGCAGCTCGATTTCATCGGCTAATGGTCCGAAGCAGGATCTCATGACCATTTGTACGGAGTATCCGTATCAAACACTCAAATTTTGGACAGCTGGAAGTGTGGAGCCTGCCGTAAATTTATGGAATATCTATGTGCCGATCGATCGTGAGCAACGTGAGAATCACACCTTTGGTTTGATGATGATCCGAAAGCCTTCGATCCCAGGGCTTATTCATCTTTTGTGGCCGTTTATTGTATGGTTTACGAATGGAATCTTTGCCCAAGATCGGTGGATAGTTGAAGAGGAACAGCACGCGTTTGATCGTCAGGGAGCTGATTGGAATCAGGAAGTGTTTCCAGTCATTCAGCGTTTGCAATTGTTACTGCGTCGAGAAGGTGTGGGGCTGTCATAATTGTTCGGTCTCTTCATCTAAGGATATATGTACGTTGTGTGGGTATGACTTCTTGACGCGATGTGCAGGTATGACAACGTAACGGAATCTTTTCATGAATCATCAGCATGTGTGGGACGTGTGATGTATCAAGGAGGCTTCGGTTGTGTCGAGTTGTCTCGAACGTTGCACTTCGTATCAAAACTACCCTATAAAGATCATTACGGTTTTATTGTCACGTCAGGATTTTTTTCATCCAGACGTGTTTTCATTTTTTCTTAATACGATTTGTGTAGAGATGGAGGAACCACGTATGAAGCAACTCTACGTTGTAGTGGGAAGTGTGGTAGCTCTGATGTTAAATATTGAGTCCATGGGATACTCGCAAGCGCCTTCCGACGCACGCGAGAAAGACGTGGTGGGAGCTGAACGAGTTGCCGAGTTTATTCATACCGTTCTTGAGGCGGATCGAACGATATACACGACTCATGCTGTCGAGCGTATGCAAGAGCATGATGTTGTGCGGGCTGAGGAGGCTTGGGAAAAAGAAGCGGCGCTTCCATTGCCAGCTCAAATGCTGGCATTGTCCGGTCTGCTTGCAAAAAGCAAGGGAACGGGTCTTGAGTATCGTTTGATGAGTTTATGGCCTATCTACGAAAAAAATCGACCGGCTACGTGGTTTGAACGTACAGGCTTGGAGGCGGTTGAGGGAGATCCGAGTAAGCCGTTTACGGGTGTTATCGAAAAAGATGGGCATCGGTACTTTACGGCAATCTATCCCGATATGGCAGTGTCGTCTTCTTGTGTGAATTGTCATAATGCTCACCCGCTTAGCCCTAAGAAAAACTATAAACTCAACGATGTGATGGGTGGTGTTGTCATTTCATTCCCGCTATCCGAACATCATTAAACATCGTTCAGTATGAAACCCATGAACGAGGTTGGTGTGTCCGCCGTCACTGCTGGCCGTACGTTAGCGCCTGAGCTGAGAAGCATCCCCTTCTTGCAAAAGGCTATGATACGTCGACTACAGTATCTTCCTGAGAACGTGTCTTTGGGTTGTTCTTGCCTCTCCAATTTCGTGCCAGTTTCTGTGCTTGCGAAATTTGCTCATACGTCATGTTCGAGGTGAGCCCGGCCAGTCGGGATTGTGCTTCTTGATGTCCGTTGGCAGCGCAAAGATTGAGCCACATATGCGCGTGGATATAATCTTCTCGTAAGGCATAGAGATTCCCAAGCTTGAACTGTGCTTCCGTTTGTCCTTGGTTTGCTGCATGAGTGTACCACTCCATGGCTTTCTGATAATCCTGTGGGACGCCTTTCCCTCCCTCATGCATAAGCCCTAAGTGGAGTTGCGCAAGGGGATTGTCCTGTGTAGCTGCCAGACTATACCAACGGCTCGCTTCGAGAAAATCTTGTTCGACACCCTTCCCATTTTCATACATGTTCCCAAGCTGAAATTGTGCGACGGCATTTCCCTGCTCTGCGGCTACGCGGTACCAACGGGCGCCTTCCTCGTGATTTTCTGGCACGCCTTGTCCCAGCATACACATGTTTGCCATCCTGATTTGTGCAGTGGAATCGCCTTGTTCGGCGGCCATGCGATACCACAGGCTGGCTTCTTGGCTATCTTGCTGCACTCCGTGGCCTCGTTCGAACATTTCGCCCAGACGTAGCTGAGCCTGGGTTTCTCTTCGATCAGCCGCCATCCGGTACCAATGCATGGCTTCCGTGTAATCTTGCGGGATTCCACGGCCTTGTTCGAACATTTCGCCCAGACGTAATTGAGCCTGCGCATTGCCTTGGTTGGCGGCCATGCGATACCACAGGCTGGCCTCTTGATAATCCAGCGGCACCCCATGGCCTTGTTCGAACATTTCGCCCAGACGTAATTGAGCCTGCGCATCGCCTTGGTTGGCGGCCATATGGTACCAGTGGCTGGCCTCTTGATAATTTGGCGGGACGCCATTGCTCTGATCATACATTCGGCCAAGCCGTAATTGAGCTAACGCGTCTCCTTGACTGGCTGCGAGCCGGTACCAGTGGCTGGCCTCGTCATGATCTTGGGACACGCCATGACCCATCATATACATTTCTCCCAAACGCAGTTGCGCGGTGAGATTCCCCTGGTCTGCTGCTTGTTGATACCAATAACTGGCTTTTTCGTAGTTTTGAGGAACATCGTGGCCAATCACATAGAGTTCTCCCAACTGCACTTGTGCGTTAACATCTCCCTTGTCGGTTGCCAGTTTGTAGAGGCGTTGCTCTTGAATAGATGTGAATTGTGGGTTTTCTTCTTCACTATCGACCACATCTAAATAGGCGCAAGCCTGAAGCGAAAGAATGATACATGCGCTGATCAAAAATGTGTTCCTGGATGCATAGTGTTTTGATCGTGGACCCATTATGAGTATGAATGAATTGAACATATGAATGCTCCTTATAATATATGGCTCTTTACCCCCTATAAATGATGAGGTGGTGGGGTATGAGGTTTCGCAAGATGAGGAAATTGTTCGTGTCCATTAGTCTTCATATGAAAAGTAGGCGTATGTAGTGCATCCATGTACTATTCGACCTCGACATGCTTGCATAGCCGTTGGTCGAAATCTGCGACAAAAGAGGGGGGAGGGTAAGTCGGCACATTCATGGGTATCAATACATAAGTTATTGACAACGCACCGTAAATTTGGGCTAACGCTATTATAGTTAGAGGGCAATGTCAATTTTTATACGGTCAGATATATGACAGATGCCGAGTTGTAGGGGAAATATTTCTTCAGGCGTGCGTCAGTCCTATGGCCGTTTCAATCGGCTGGAAGTTATATGGTTTCGCTATAGTTGGGATTATGGAGCGGCAATTATTTGGATTCGCATTAGACATGGTAGCCATGTTTTTGCCATCCACGTCCGGGGAATCTCCGAACCACGAAGACTTTCGAGTAAACGTAGTGCTTCTTTAATCTGGGAGGAGTGGCTTTCTGGGGCTGAACGAACGGAAGCTCGTCGTATTATGAAGAAGCAACGTATTCAACACCGTTGAGATACCGTATGGGTGTTGCGAGTTTTACCCTTTAGCTTGGGCTCCCGCTCAGCTCACAGTCTGTCGTCGTCATGCGCTCCTTCATGAGCTGGGGGCACAAGATTTTATTAACCTCCAACATGAGCTCATAGTCTGCGAAGGGTTTGAGTAAGACGGCGCTCGCTCCAGCGTGTCTGGCCGCCTGGTGTATTTCGTGGTTAAGTTGACCGGTAATAAAAATAATAGGCGGTTGTTGCGCTTCAGGCATCTCCGCCAAACATGTGAGGAGCTTGAGCCCAGTCATGACAGGCATTTCATGATCGGTGATGACAAGGTCGTAGTGCCTGTTTTGTATGGCTGTCAGGGCCTCGGCCCCATTCTTGACTTCCTGGCAGAAATATCCTCGCATTTCGAGTCGAATGCGAAGTATATCCCGGCTGCTTGCATAATCGTCAACAATGAGAATTTTTTTCATACGATCATTTGCCTCCTCTCATCCGAATCGAAGCGCTTGAATACAGGGTCATTTGGTTATAGCCGTTTCCAATAACTTCCACTGATTGAAACGTTGTACTGCGCTGAGCGATAGCCGATTCCATGAACTTCCATACTGGGGTACCCCACAAATCCAGCGCAGTACGACACTTGAACCAATAGCAAGTTATTGGAAACGGCTATAGATAAAATCGTGGAACATTTTTTCCCATGAAACAAGAGTCTTGAGCGCTGAACCCCATGAACCATCTTCAGGATTTGAGTGTACGTGCTTTGGACATAAAGGTACCATTCCTAACAAGGCTCTAGTTCATAAAGATTTCATAAAGATTTCAGGAAGTGGCTGCGCCATGGTCTACGGGAATGTTCGTTTTCTCTTTATAACGTGGGACCGCCTGTCAGGCGGCGGCCGTAAGCGATTCGCAGGTTGAGAAGGAGAATGTGAACGTTCAGGGGAATAGAAAAGCGGTGAGACCTTGGTGTGGTGAGGAAGCCTTTATGGTTGCGGTTCTTGAGGATCGTGATTGAAACGATACCCGACGCCTGGATCAGTCAAAATGTATTGTGGCCGTGCCGTGTTGTGTTCAATTTTTTTCCTGAGCTGTCCAATAAATACTCGAAGGTATTGGGCTTGGTCGGCATAGGCATCTCCCCAGATTGCGGTGAGGAGTGTTCTGTGCGTCAGAACTTTGCCCGTGTACTGAATCATATATTTGAGCAGGTCGTATTCTGTCGGCGTGAGTTTGACGGGTCTATTATTTAACTGAACTTCACGGCGCTCAAAGTTGATTGTGAGGGCTCCGCTTTTAAAGACAGGTTCGGTTCCAGGGATCATAACGGTTCTGCGAAGTGCGGATCTGATCCTTGCCATCAATTCATCCATGCCGAATGGTTTCGTGACATAATCATCAGCCCCAGCTTCAAGCGCTTCAACCTTTTTTTGTTCATTTCCAATGGCTGAGAGAACAATGATTGGCACAGGAGAATGCAGTCGAATCCGGCGGGTCAGTTCAATTCCGTCTATCGCAGGGAGGATGAGGTCGACGATCACGACATCCGGCTGTCGATTAGCAATTGCGTCTAATGCTGCTTCTCCGGACTCGGCGGTCATGACGGCGTAGCCTTTGTTCTCTAAATTGACTTGTAGCGAACGACGAATTTGTGGCTCATCGTCTACCACAAGTATTCTGGCGCCTTGATTCATTATTTTCCTTTACGCTTTGTGTCGTCCTTCGAGCGTGAAAGTGGCAATAGACTCGGTTTGGGGTAGGATAAAGGTTATGGTTACTTCGGCTCCTGTTGATTTTGCAAAAATTTTACCCCCATGGGCCTCAATGATCCCTTTGCATATTGCCAAGCCCAAGCCGGTGCCTCGGATGGGCAACCCACGCACGGTGGGACATCGATAAAAGCGTTCGAATATCTGTTCGACTTCCTGTGCTCCAAGAGGTTCTCCTGTGTTTGAGACTTTGACTTCAATATGTTGATTCATAACACAACTAGCAATATGAATCGGTGAGTTTGGCGATGAGTATTTGATGGCATTATCCAGTAAATTGATGAGAACTTGTTGTATTTCTACAGCATCGACAAACACGGGAGGGAGATCATCGGGAATAGAGATCTCGATATTTCGAGGATGTATTGTCAACTCCGTGTGACGGAGCGCGCCTTCTATCAGTTCTTCCAGTAGATGCCATTCTTGATGAGGTGTCAGCGTGCCAGCTTCAATCTGTGACATATCTAACAAGTTATCAACCAACCGACTCATATAATTGATTTCATGATCGACTCCTGTGAGAAACTCTTGTTGGATGGTGTTCATCCCGTTTGGTGTATTCCCAATAATCGTGGATACCGCTGTTTTCATCGCAGTGAGAGGTGTTCGCAACTCATGAGACACTGATGAGAGTAAGGCTGATTTCAGCGCATCGCTTTGGCTCAGAGCTTCGATTCGTTTGGCTTCACTTTCTCGAAAGCGTTCTTCGGCAAATGTACGTTCGGTGATATCTTCTGAAATCCCAACAATCTTCACGACGGTGTCATTGCTGTCTCGAAGAGGGATAAAACTTTTGGAAAACACTTTCATGTTGCCATGTGTTTTTACCTTGAACTCGAAATCTACAGGCTCACCTTGTGCCGCTTGTGTAAAGTACCTCCTCATGAGTTCATGGTCGTCTTCATCTGCTAAGGAGAGATAGGAACGTCCAATGATTTGGGATTCGTCGTTGATGCCGATCATTTTCTGCCCAACTTGATTCATGGAGCTAATTATTCCGTTTAACTCAATCTCGTGAATGCAGAATGGAATGTGTTCAACTAAGGATCTGAAACGCGCTTCACTCGCTCGTAACTGATTCTCGATTTGTTTGTGCTCGGTAATATCGACATTGAGTCCATCGAGGTAGAGCAGTTGACCTGAATCATCGAAAATAAATCTTCCGCGGGCAAGAATCCACTTAGTGGTCCCGTCTTTGGTGATGATTTGATGTTCATTCTCATACGGCGTGTGATGAGCAAGTGCTTCTTGGACAATAGGCCAGACTCGCTCGTTTTCGCCTGGCGCCATTAATGAATCGTACGTGACATCTCCACTCAACAGAGCCGACGTTGGTAGTCCTGTGACGTCTTCGAATCCATCGCTGATATACATGACCGGCCATGTCTTCTTGTTGAGGCAACGATACGCAAATCCTTTGGGGAGTTGACCGAGGATGCTTTCAGTTAGATCTTTCCATTCTTGCAAAGCTTTTTCCGTTTCTCGGCGGCCTGTAACATCTTCACTCACAATCAGCACAACGATAGTCCCATCTTGACTGTACACGGCTCGTGCAACTTCTTTGACCCAGAGGACGCTGTGATCTTTCCGCACTTTACGAAATTCCCAAGAAAACACCGTTCGAGGACTCTCTACGCAGCCTTTAAATCGTTGCTGAAGGTAGTCTCTGTCATCGGGAAAACAGAGTTCGATGAGTGAGCAATCCACCAGTTCGTTAACGGAATATCCGAGTTGTTGCGCGCCAAACTCGTTGACCGACAGTACTGTGCCCTGTTTATCAACCGTGAAATACATGGACGGATTATCTTCATACAATGTTCGATACCGCTCCTCGCTTTGTCGTAGCGCCTCTTCTGCTCGTAACCGTTCGGTGATGTCTTCTGAGATGCCTAGTACGTATTCCGGGTTGCCATGTTGGTCAAACAAGGGGATTTTCTTTGTATGCAGGTGCCGGACTTGCTGAGATTTGGTATGAATAAATTCTTCTGGAATATCAATTAATCGTTGATGTAACAATGCTTCTCGATCTTTCTGTGTAAAGAAATCAGCCTCCTCTTTTGAAAAAAGGTCATAGTCATTTTTGCCAATGACTGCCTGTTGACTGTGCCCAGTGAGGACTTCACCAGATTGGTTAAAGCGAACGAATCGAAGGTCTTTTGCACTTTTGACGAAGATCATATTCGGGATATACTCAATGATCGAATTCAAGAACATTTCACTCTTTCGCAAGGCACCTTCGGCCCGTTTCCGCTCTGTAATTTCATTTTCTAACTTCTTGCCGTACCGTATACCTTGTGACATCACAAATATTCCCAATAAAGCAACTAACAGGGCAATGCTGGATTCCCATTTTACCATCGTCCACATGTTAGACTCGGAGTGAACATTTAAAAGTTTTACGGCATCGTCTGCGATGCTGATTGCTGATTCGTGTTGAGTCCGAAGCCTTTGAAGTTGTCGGCGGAAATCCGCATGGCCAGGAGATAGCAGGAGCAGTTGGTTGGCAGATTCTATGATTTTGTCGAAGTAATTTTGTTGTTCATGTAATTTAAGCATGACCTCGTGGGTTGGAACGACTGGGACTTTTTGGTGTTGATTCGTGACAGGATTCTGAGCGACGGCTTGCCCGTCTATGAGCGCATCGAGCGTGGAACGAATTATGGCTCTTGTTGAGGCATAGTCAACGGTGGCGTGTTGTGATGTCAGAAGCACTTCATTGAGGTGTTTTTGAAGGAGCATGCGTTGGCGACCTACGATGTCAATGAGCAGAGCATTTGACTGTTCGTTGTGGATCGTGATGATGGTATAGCCCAGCATGCCAAGGAGCACGCTCAGAAACATGACCGTAATGATGGTAAAGCGGCGTCCTACCTTTGAATTCCTGGTCGGCTCGTGAGCTGCTATTGTGTTCATGTTGAAACCCTTCTGTGGTGAAGAGGATTACACGATACTCTCGCTCTTTCGTCAATCGTTCAGGACAGTGTGTTCCAGTTAGATTGGTGTTCTCACATAGAATGACTCTCTCGTAAGAAGTGATGTATTGGGCAAATATCATGTCTTTGGTTTGTCTTATCATAAACCTGGCGAGAGGGGCTTGTACAACTGAGTAACCGATGATTCGTTGATGGCGTTTGAGTGAGCAGAACTCTCCCAGAAATTCTGAGAGTCAGTCCCAAGAATGAGTCAAATCGATGAGAGAGACGTGAAAGTGAAGTGCAGGAAGAAAAATTCAGATGAGACGTATGAACGCGACGTTGGATCGAAGGCAAAGAAGTGGCTGGGGGACCAGGAATCGAACCTGGGTTCTTAGAACCAAAATCTAATGTCTTGCCCCTAGACGATCCCCCAACCAAGACCCCTACATTAAGGCTTGAACCAGCCCGAGTCAAGATGTGAGCGAAGGGTTTTCGCTAAAACACTCGGCCTTCGACAATCCAATGCCGGTCATCTGGAACATCAAGGAGCAAACGACTCAAGTTGAGTTCAGCAAGATGAGCGGCGACATCGTCTTCGGTAAACGCTGCAAGGAGTGAATTGTAGAAGTCTTGTCGTAATTTTTCAGGTTCGTTGGCAGCATATTGATCAACCAGGGCTTGAGCATCCTCGGTCGATTCAGGGCGAATCAAATCCATGACCAAGACGGGGGCTCCTGGTTTTGCGATGGTTTTAATGACGTACCAGAATTGAAGTGGATTGGGCACATGATGCGCGAGACTGTTTGAAATAATCGCATCGACTTGAGTAGAAAATGTGGCATCTTGAACCCGTTGGCAGCGAAGTTCTATCCGCTCGTTTACATTCGCTTCATTAACCATACGTTGAGCAATATCAATCATTGGCTGGGAGGCATCAATTCCCGTCACTCTAAGGGTGGGGTGTGCCTGTGCCAGACGGATAGGGATATCCCCGGGGCCACATCCGAGGTCAACGACGTGGGCGTTTTCCAACTCATGCCCATGTGCTTGCAAAAAGCGGTCGACGAAACCTTGATTTTCTTCAGCGAAATTTGCAGAGGCATAGATGTGTGCTTGTTCGGGATCATCCATCAACTCAGGCTCTAGAATGCGATTCATGCGCGTGTCTCCATCAGAGTAGGGCTTTGTGGAATATATGGTGTGGCGCTTGACAGACCTTCATGGTTTTTGGAGGTTGTTCAGCATGTTGAGATGGTAGCGAGTCTTCTTAAAATGCGTCAAGCCGTTAGAAGTGAGTGGTCATGAGACGACCTTCTGAATGAAGGTAATCAGATGCTGGAAATATGTGCGTCCACCGACGAATGGGACGTCGTTATGACCGGCTCCTCGAACAGGGTACCAGTGTTTCGGCGGTTTGGCGGCTTCGTACACTTGTCTGCCGAATTTGATCGGGACGATGGCGTCGTCTTCTCCATGTATGACTAGGAGTGGCAAGGAAATGTCTGGAAGCTTTTCATGTAGATGAAACTGTGAATCCAGAAACCAGTGAGCCGGTAGCCCGAAATAGTGATGATTGGCCATCGCTTGAATAGAAGGAAAGGCACCCTCCAATATCAGTCCGGCTGCCGGACGTTGACGAACGATTTCGCCGGCGACAGCGGAACCCAACGAACGTCCGAACACGACGAGGCGTTTGGGATTGACCTTCTTGTGTAGACGCAGGAAGTCATAGGCCGCCAGGGCATCTTGATAGAGGCCTGCCTCTGAAGGCGTTCCTGTACTTTTTCCATAGCCTCGATAATCAAAAATCATGATAGAGAGACCATGTCGGTGAAGTTCGACAAGATTGGCAAGACGGTGACTGATGTTTCCGGCATTGCCATGACACCATAGCAGCACTGGTTGCTGTGGCCCTGCATCAACAAACCAACTAAACAGCCGTACATCGGAACTACTGGTAAGCCACACTTCTTCGAGCGGAAGATTGCTGGGTTGTGTCCAGCGTTGTTCGATCCAGGGCGATGGTTGAAAGACAAAGGTGTTGTCGAACATCGTGTATTGCGAAATTCCTATTTCACCCTCGGGGTCTTGTTTCCTCGCTCATATCACGCTACGTTGTTATCATCATAATTGCAAACGTTGATTCAATGGAGTGTCATGGCTACGTACGTCATTGGTGATATTCAAGGGTGCTTTAAAGCCTTACGCAAGCTGGTGAAGCGAGTAAAGTTTGATGCAACATGCGATCGGCTTTGGCTGGTTGGCGACCTGGTGAATCGTGGACCGGATTCTCTGGCGGTCCTTCGATATATCAAAGAATTAGGGCCGGCGGCTGTGACGGTACTCGGCAATCATGATTTGCATTTGCTTGCGATATGGGCTGGTGTCACCAAGTTACACCATAAGGATACCTTTGGAGAGATTCTCTCTGCCCCGGATTGCGACGAGTTGTTAACCTGGTTGCGTTTTCGTTCGATGATTCATTTGGAAAACGGATATCTCATGTTGCATGCCGGTCTATTGCCTCAATGGACGGCAACGCAGTCCGTGACGTTGGCGCGCGAAGTGGAATCTGCATTGCGGAGTAAGAATTTTGCTGAGTTACTGCCGTTCATCTATTTTCGTCACTCTCACCTCGTGTGGTCAAAAAACCTGTCCTATCATGATCGATTGAGTTTTTCTACGAATGTGTTGACGCGGTTACGGATGTGTACTGCGGAGGGTGTGCCGGATTTTTCGTTTAAAGGTTCGCCTGATCAAGCTGACGAAGGGTTGGTTCCCTGGTTTCAAGCCCCTGGACGATCGATTAATCATGAGGTCATCATCTTTGGTCATTGGTCAGCGTTAGGACTGTATGTTCACGAGAAATTGATTGGGCTTGATACCGGATGTGTCTGGGGCCGTGCCTTGACCGCCCTTCGGCTTGAAGATCGAAAACTCTTTCGAGTTTCCTGTGCAAAGTAAGACGTTCCTCTCTCCATTTTTCTCCAGTTTTATGGGTTGCTCTGGCCCCCCTGACCTTTTGCCTCCTCCATGACATTGAAACCATGATTCTTGCTCTTGGCAAGGGTCTTTAGGTGTATCTGTTTGGATAACAAGTGTATCTATTCAGATTCGTTGGAATAGGAAGGGTCGCAACACATTTCTCTACGATCCTAAAAACCCTTGAAGAACCGTTCTCTTTCGACCATTTTTCATGTGTTCGGCTTCGGCATCAGCCTTGCTTTTCCTTCGCATTGACGTACAGATTTTTATGCGATTGTAGGTGCTTGGGTGCCTGAATCTCTTATTAGTTTTCTGAAGAAGGAGAACGGGAAATGAAAAAAAAGTCTTATGTGAAAACGCAAACATCTCGAAAGCGTCGAACGCGGTCGATCCCAGGTTCACTCCCTGTGACTGAAGCTCAGACGATGTGGACTGCTGATGTGAAAATGCATGGCATTCACTCTCCTGCTGCCAGACGATGTCCGAAATGTCGAGGGTTGCTTACGGCTCAAGCGATTGACCTGACAACAAAAAACGACATACGATGTATCAATTGCGGATGGCAACCTCAGTGGGGAACGCGAGTGGTGACGGAGAGTGATGAAGTCAGGTCGATCCGTCAACTGACAGCGCAATTTTGCACGACAGGTTTGGTGTCATAATACTCTCATTCGGTGAAGGCGTTGCGGGGTGATATGAGGAATGGAGCCATGAATGCATATCATACTGCAATTGAATGAACAGGCTCTCGAGCGATGATCCCTGTTGAAGCAAGGACGCTGATGAGTCACGAAGACTGACATGAGTGATCAGGACGTGCGTACTCATAGACGATGAAATGTATAAGGATGAGGGATGATGCAGTATGGATAGCGCAAAACCCCTGTTCACGAAATCGTCATGGAGTGTTGGCTGTGCTTCCTCTATCTCAAGCGAGTCGATCGATCTTTCCTTGGAGTCGTACCCAGGGCCGGAATTCTTCGTTTCTACCTTTTAGATCACGCCAGCATGATCGTATAACTCTTGGCGTTGGGAAGGCCAGAGTAGGCTGTTCCCACTTCCTGATGGTCATTGTACTTTTTCTTGGCTGTCACTTTGGCCTTCTCACGCCTTCAGCCATTGCTAAATCGGTTGTGATCGTGCAGTCCTCGGATATTACGTCCTACGATCAAACCGCCAAAGCCTTCTTGAAAAACTTTTCTCCCTCGTTGCAGCAGGTCGAACGACTCTCGCTTCATGGAGATTTAAGCCATGGCGAGCCGATCGTTGAAAAAATTCGTTCATTACACGCAAGCTTTATCGTTGCCGTGGGTTTAAAGGCAGCCCTGGTTGTTCGGCAAGGTCTGCCGTCGATTCCGAGTATTTTTTGTATGGTCTTGGACCCGGCCAAATACGATCTCACCAAATCACGTATGGCGGGCATTGCCTTAGAGATTCCCTTCAAAGACCAAATCCAGTCACTGCAAGACGTATTGCCATCGGTGAAGCGGGTGGGTGTGATATACAACGCTCAAAAAACCGGGAGAATTGTAAAGGATGCGACATCCGAAGCCACTATCCTCGGGATGGAATTGGTTGCACGTGCCGTTTCATCGGAAAAAGACGTGCCTGCCTCGCTTCGAGCCATTGTACATGACATTGATGCCTTGTGGTTACTTCCCGATAGTACGGTCGTGACACCTGAGTCGTTTGATTTTCTCTTACGGACAACCCTTGAAGCCAATGTTCCTGTCATCGGGTTTTCTGCCGATCTTGTCAGGAAGGGCGCATTGTTGAGTGTGCATTTCAACTACGAAGATGTTGGAAAACAAGCCGCACGTTTAGCGGAACAATTTCTTGAGGGTCAACAATTTACGCCGGGGGTTATCGTACCTCCCGAACCGTTGCGATTAGCCATTAACCTGAAAACTGCGAATTTTTTAGGAATTACCGTCTCACCGAATGTATTAGACAGGGTTCATAAGATGTATTAATTCATGCAACGATTGCGAATGGGATTATGGGTCGTCATCCTTCCCCAGGAATGTTCTTCAGTAGCCTTCGGACCAAACTCGTCCTGTTTATTAGTTTGATCATCATTGGCGTCTGTTCAGGGTTGAGCTGGTATTTCGTCGATCAGCAGGCCCTCTCGATGGAGAAGGCATTACGGAAAACCGGGACGATCCTGATCAAAAATCTTGTCCATAATGGGCGATACGGTCTCATCACCCAAGATATCGTGTCTCTTGAGCAGGTGGCCGAAGGAGCCCTTTCGGTTGATGAAGTCGTGTATGTTGTTGTGACAGGACCTACTGGCGAGCGACTGGTTGAAGTCTCCAAAGGGCGTCTCGATGAATTGCATCGTGTGAAACGAACCCCAGACCATCCGTTGTACCCGGATATCACGTTGACAACAGCGGCACTTTCGGCCTTTGGAGACCAACCCATTACGACGGTGTTTACCGTCAATGAGCAATCAATACGCACTTCGACAACTCGTGTGAAGACCGGTCCCATGCTGGCTGAAGTGGGAAAGGCAGGAGAAACGCTCTATGACTTTGCCCTTCCCGTAAGACGGCAGGCGAGCCCTCAGCCACCATTCGGCCCCTTGTTGCTAGAAGATCAAGAAAACTCATTTTCCATCAGTGATGTCAAGCAGCCGTCTGAGGTCTATGGGGCTATCCATGTGGGATTGACGCAATTGTCTATGGTGAAAACGGTAGATGCCATGATCTGGAAGGTCACCGTCATGGCGGTCATTTTCATGATTGTGGGTATTGCCTTGACGACCATGTTGGCTAATCAAATCATTAGACCACTGCGAAAATTGGCTGGGGTAGCCAAACATATTGCAGCAGGAGATTTGTCGCATTCGGTCAAGGCTCGTACCCGGGATGAAGTTGGTCAACTGACGACGAGTATCAATCAAATGACTGTCTCCCTCAAGCAACGAGAGCAGGCGATTTCGACCTATGTCGAGACGATTACAAAACAGGTGTCGCAACTTTCAACGCTGAACCAGACTGGTGCGGCGATCTCGTCCACTTTGGATGTCGATCGGCTTTTAGCCACGGTGCTCAAACTCCTTGTCGACAATCTCGGGTTTGCGAGGATGGTGTTGATTTTTTATAAGCCGGAGGAGCATCTGGGCGTGGTTTCCCAGATTACGGGCGTATCGGAAGAACTAGAAGCCACTGTGAAAGAACTGAAGATTCCCATTCACGACGATGAGAGCATGAGCGCAGAGCTCGTCTTTCGTGGGAAGCCGGTCTTGGTCCAGGATCTTGAGACGGTCGTTGATCGGCTGTATCCGCCCGTTTTAAAGGCTTGTCGAGAGATTGGAGTGATCTCATTTATGGTCGCGCCTCTGAAAAGCCAAGACCGGATCCTTGGGTATCTTGGGGCCGATCGGGCTGACAAGCCCTGCACGCAAGAAGACCTAGATGTGCTCATGACTATCGCCAATCATGTGTCTGTGGCCATCGATAATGCGTGGGCATACCAAGCACTCGAACAGTTCAATCAAACACTCGAAGAGCGAGTTCAGGAACGGACCGAAGCGTTGCAACAAGCAAATGAACGTCTCCGTGAACATGATCGCCTCAAATCGATGTTCGTATCCATTGCCTCCCATGAACTTCGCACGCCGATGACGTCTATGAAGGGGTTGGTTGATAACATGCTCGACGGTCTCACCGGTAACCTCAATGAGCGGCAATCCTTCTATTTATCGCGTGTGAAGCGGAATCTTGAACGACTGACTCGAATGAGCAACGACCTCCTCGATCTGTCAAAAATTGACGCCGGAGTCATGCAGCTGAGTTGTGCGCCCATATCTGTGGAAGAACTGGCCCATGAAGTTGTTGAGGTGATGCAGCCGGCCGCTCGACAAATATCGCTGAGCGTGGGCTTTGATCACCATCTGTCTCTTCCGCTCATCCTCGGAGATCGAGATAAGCTGGATCAAGTCCTTACAAATCTCATCAATAATGCCATGAAATTTTCAAAGCCGGGGACTGATGTCCAGGTCGGAGGGCGTATTCGAGATGATCAGATGGTTGAGGTCTGTGTGAAGGACTCTGGTTGCGGTATTCCGTCAAATGAAGTTCCGCATATTTTTGAACGGTTTTATCGTGGCGAATCCGTGGTGGTAGAGGCTCGGGGGTCCGGATTAGGTCTCGCCATTTCCAAAAGTCTTGTTGAGCTCCATGGTGGGAAGATTTGGGTGCAGAGTGAGGTTGGGGAAGGTAGTCAGTTCTTCTTTACGGTTCCGGTTGCCGAGGTGACGACAGTCTGACGACAGGGCTCAAGTTTTACGTCGTCACACCTCCGCTGTCGCTAATTTGCAGAGGATTCGAGTTGAATATCCTTTTGTTTGAGAAGGCGTGACAGATAGGTTCGCTGGAGCTGCAAGAGGTCTGCGGCTTTTGTCTGACTCCAGTTGCTTCGTCGAAGGGCCTGCTCAAGAATGTGCCGGCTATATTGCTCAATGGCCTCATGGTAGGGCAGGTTTTCGCCATCTTGGAACGGATCGACTCCCCACGGGCCTAACCCCAATTGTTCGGAAACAATTTCTTCATCGATGCCCAGCACGACTGCCCGTGCAATCGCGTTGCTCAGTTCTCGAATATTCCCAGGCCAACTATAGGTGCGCATGGCCTTGATGGCTTCTTTTGTGAATGTCCGGGGTGGTCGTTTCATCTCTCGAAGATGATATTCCAAGAAAAATTCTGATAATGAAGTAATGTCATCAGGCCGTTCCCGTAGAGGAGGCAATGAGAGACTCACGACATTTAACCGAAAGTAGAGATCTTCACGAAAACGCCCTTCTTTAACGGCTTGCTTGAGGTCTTTATTGGTTGCGGCTAGGACTCGAATATTGACTTTCACCAATCGGCTTCCACCCACCCGATGGAATTCGTGATCTTGAAGGAGCCGCAGGAGTTTGGCTTGCAATGTCAATGGCATATCGCCGATTTCGTCTAGAAAGAGTGTCCCGCCGTCTGCTTCTTCGATCCGGCCCTTTTGTCGGGAATCTGCTCCGGTAAATGCCCCTTTTTCATGTCCAAACAGTTCGTTTTCAAGGAGCGTTTCGTTTAACGCCACACAATTAATGATGCTAAATGGCATGTCACGGCGAGGACTCCATTTGTGAATGGAGCGAGAAAATAATTCTTTCCCCGTCCCACTTTCTCCTAAGAGTAAGACGGTTGCGTCGCAGGAAGCCGCACGTTTGGCGAGTTCAATCATGGATTGGATGCTCGGGCTATTGCCGACGATGGTGTTATATCGACTTTCAACTTCAGTCCGAAGAGACGTGACTTGTTGCCTTAAAACTTCTCGTTCCATGGCTTTTTTGACCACAATCTCCAGATGGTCAAAATCGATCGGTTTTGTCAGGAAATCATACGCCCCCGTTTTCATGGCCTCCACGGCATTTTCAATCGTGGCATAGGCTGTCATCACGATAACTGGGAGGTCTATGGCCTGTGGATTTGGTTGCGATATCGCATGCTCGTGAGTCTGGTGAGCCGGGTTGCCCTGTGGGAATATATGATGAAGGACTTCGAGGCCAGTCATCCGTGGGAGTGTTAAATCAAGAAGAACGAGATGCGGGGCCTCAAGTTCTATGGCGTCTATGGCCTGTTTGCCGTCTGCCGCCGACACGGTGGTATAGCCCTGTCCTTCTAAGCGGTCTGTGAGCATGAGAACAATATCTGGATCGTCGTCAACAATAAGGATTTTCTTTTTCATGGCATATACCTCATCAAGGCGTCATGGGAAACTGTGAGCCGCGTCAGTTAAAATATAAATTAATGCAATAAATAAGCCGTATAATTTTCTATAGCCGACTCAATGAACTTCCGTTCCCCTGACACCTTGGATACCGCGCAGAAAGTCCTCACTTGAACACTTGTAAGAGACACATGAGTTTCAGCGAGATCGCAATGATGAGTACCCGTCAGACTCATCCGAATCGTTCAACGACCGTGTTCAAGGACACGATGTGTATTGAGATTCGCTATAGTCTGTCGCAAACGCAATAATCTTGCAAGTTTTTTTTTCGAGATAATGATGTGAGGGGGAAGCTTCTGGCCATGGAATTGAACGATTAGGGGGTGATCTGTTCAATGATTGCCGCGGCCAATAATGGAACCATGATCTCATGATGTCCGACCAGTGAATATCCCTGTCCTCCTTTTTGAGTCGGACGCCGTACGACATTCGTCATGGGACGATAGTGAGGGAGGAAGTCCATATTCACCGTTGTAATATTCTTCAATGATCGCCCGAGATTTCGGCTTAACGTCACCGTTTTGAGAAATACTTCAGGAAGCATAACGGCCGACCCGAGATTGATATACACTCCGCCTTCCATTTCAGAGACGAGAGAGACAAGCTTTCGGAAGTCAATGAGCGATCCTCCACCAATCGCTGGACCATTGGCTGATGGATGCATATGAATGATGTCAGTTCCCATGGCAACATGCACGGTTATAGGAACTCCTAATTTTTTCCCTGTCGCCAATATGCTCATTCGGCGGTGAGGGAATTGGCGAGGGTGTTTGGTGATATAGCGACCAACGGCCTCACCGATTCCAAGTTCTGCGTCCCATCCTTCCGTGATCGCTGAATTTAAGATATGACCCGTATCTTCGGCCATGCCGAATCGCCCTGAATTTATTTCGGCATCGACTTCTTCTGAGGTATGGCCAAGGTAGGCGAGTTCAAAGTCGTGAATGATGACGGCTCCGTTCACGGCGACGGCGGTGATGATGTTCCGTTTCATCAAATCGATCAGCACGGGATTGAGGCCGACTTTTGTTGGGTGAGCTCCCATGCCCAGGATGACAGGTTTTCCTCGTTCCCGTGCACGGACGATGGCATGCACGACGGCACGAAATGATTTCACCGCGAGGAAGTCTGGCAGTGTATCGAGAAAATTCTTGAAGCTTTTCCCCCGACGCCAGGAAGTAGAAAAATTGGAAATGTTTACCTTACTGTGGCGAGAGGAGAGCGGGTACGTCTGAATCTTGGAGAGATTCAGCGGTTTGACGGAGGTGGTTGTGTGGTTACGTTGTTTGGGCAAATAATCGCTCTTCGATGATTTCACATAACACATGACCAAGGGTGATGTGACATTCTTGTATTCGAGCCGTCACTGTCGAGGGTACCTGAAAGCTATAGTCCACCAGGTCCATGAGTTGCCCGCCGGTTTGGCCTGTCCAGCCAATCGTGACAAGTCCTCGTTCATGAGCGACTTGTACGCCTCGGAGCACGTTCGGTGAATTCCCGCTCGTGCTGATGGCAATGGCGACATCGCCTTTTTTCCCATGAGCTTCAATCTGTCTGGAGAAAATATCTGAATAGTCGTAGTCATTCGCAATGCAGGTCAGCGCGGCCATGTCGGTGGCCAAGGCCATGGCTGGGAGGGCTGCTCGGTCACGCTTATACCGTCCGACAAACTCCGCCGCAATATGGGACGCATCGGTTGCACTGCCTCCGTTGCCAAACAGTAAGACTTTCCTATTGTCGTGAAATGCTCGAATCATGGCCTGGGCCACATCGATGATCTGTTGCGCATAGGTATGCACGAACCGGCGTTTAATGTCGGCGCTCGTCTCGAAGGCCTCTACCACGAACTGTGTATCCATAATCTGAAGATTCTAGCAGGGTGTTCGGAAAATTTCACATCTTTCTTGAAGAAATCATACTTCTCGCTCTGCCGTTTCTGCCCGTTACGGGGAACGTCCGAAAAGCAAATGGCCAAAAGTTGGTGATGCACGATGGCGTTGCGTTGAGAAGAAGAATACTCACAACGATTCTTGCTGCCTGGTACGTAGAATGCTATAGTCGGTGCATTGTGAGTGTCGACGGGCCAGTCAAAGCCCTCCTTATCGCCATGGCGCAGGATCCTGCGCCAGCTGTGTGTACGCTTCAACGCTTAATTCCAGAGCGGTTGTGTTTTTTTCTTCCAGAGTCTAGTACGACATTGGTGGAATCCGATGTCCATCCTCAGCTTTCTACTATGCCGCAGAAATGGGACTGGATTCTTACGCCTGATCCTGAATGTTTTGCGCAGTCGCATAAAACGTTAGCGGAATTACTACCGAAAATTCTGAAGTCTTGGAACGTCAGTCCAGGTGAACTTGTGATTGACATTACCATGGCAACGTCGCCAATGGCCGCAGCGATGATGTTAGTTGGATTTCCCTATACAACCAAAGTTGTGACATTGGGCGTGGCGAGTGCCGATAGGCAATCAGATTCGAAGGTCATGGTGGTGGGAGAAACGGCAAGGGTCTGGACGCAGTGTAATCCATGGGATGAAGAGGCCATCTCCATTCGCCAGGAAGCTTCAGCCTATTTTAATCAAGGATCGTATGTCGTAGCTGGAAGGGTGTTTCGTCGCATCGAGGCTCGGGTGAGCGGGGGACTCAAGCCCTTGTATCGAGCGCTGTCCGACATTGCAGAAGGCTATCGGCAGTGGGAACAATTTCATTATCGACAGGCGTGGGAAAAACTCAAAAATGCGTACAAAGCGCTTGATTTGGCTTCCGCCTGGGGTGGACCCCAAGGAATTTCGTCTTTTCTGAAAAGTGTGAAAGAGAATATTCGGTTCCTCGAAAGCCTTGTCTTGGATCCGGCAGAAGTGAAACGTGCTCTGGCTCATGATTTATTGGCCCACGCGAAGCGTCATATCGAACAACAACATGATGCGGAAATTGCCATGCGCCTACTGTTTCGAGCCCTGCTTGCATCAGCACAGGCGCGTTTGTTTCATGCCTATCATATAAAAAGTTGGGACGTGACTCCTGAGCAACTTCCACAAGTCATGCAGGACATCTGTCGAAGTTGCTATATGAATGATGTGGATGGGAAGTACCGCCTTCCATTTCCCGTCCAGTTTCGTGTGTTGGCTGAACAAAACGATGTCATGGGACACAGGTTTCTTGCCGAATGGCCAAAGATGAAGACACTCATCGATGCCGCCGATCATGCGGTCTTAGGGCAAGGGTTTGAGCCCATTAAGGCCGAACGCTTTCACCAATTCTATGACATGGTGTTGAAGGTATCCGATGTACATGAACGAGACCTCCCTCAGTTTCCATCTATGACACTGTAAAATTTGCAGAACGGATGTTCGCGTGATGAATATCAGAATATATTATGAGGATACTGACTGTGGCGGGGTGGTATACTATGCGAATTATTTAAAATACTTTGAACGTGCGCGGACTCATTATTTGGAGGATCACGGGTATTCTGTTGCTGAATTAATTGAACAAGGGACGGAGTTTCGGGTCACGCATGCAGAGGTCACCTATACGTCTGCTGCCAGGTATGGAAACGACCTACAGGTTGAGACCATACTTTCAGCCAATCGCCGCATATCATTGACGTTTTCGCATGTCATTTATGAGCAGCATTCGCGTCGTGTTGTCGTCAAAGGATCGGCGACATTGGTCACCGTGAATAGCCAGGGAACGGTCAAGCGCCTGAGCCCAGAGTTGCTGAAAGGTCTTGGGTTGCAGCAGGAGTAGCAGCTGGGTTCCTGAGTATGGAAGGGGTTGTTATCCTATCAATACGACATAAAGGGCGAACCGTACGTTCGTGATGTTGGTTTTTGTCATGCGACATTCTGAGTAATTATTGAAAGTTATTCCGGAATGTCAGGGATCGTGCTCGCAAGTGGGATGCGCCTCTAAATAGTCTCTAGGGCCCAGTCTTTGGTCTTGACAGTTTCTATATTTAGAATTATTCTAAATATAGATTAATTATAAGAAGGTGTACAGATGCTTGATGCAAAGATTATTGCGGCAAAACTTGAAGAGGCGGGTGTGCAAGCAACGGCACAGCGCATCGCGATTTATCAATATATGGTGTGTAACGCCGATCACCCGACAGCAGAAGAAATCAAAGACTGGGCCGATCAGAATTTTCCGAAAATGAGTTTGGCGACAGTCTACAACACGCTAAACGTGTTAGTTGCTGCTGGGCTATTGAGAGAATATCGATTTCCTAATATGTCGAAAGTGATTTATGACTCCAATGTTGTCTATCACCACCATTTTCTTGATGACGAGACTGGCCAACTCGTTGATATCGATCCAGGCGTTGTGGAGGTAACGCCTAAACTAAAAAAAGAATTTCACATTTCTCAGATACAAATACTGTTTCGAGGAACAAGACAGACTGTACGAAAGTGATATTCAGGTATATTCGGGAAAATAATTCCAGAAAGGAGATTGCGATGAGAGGGCTGAAAGATCTACAGGCAAGGGTTTCACCGAGGAGTGGATTGTGCGTCAGAGACGGGCTGTATGCGGCATTCGTCGTGAGCCTTGTTCTTGTTTTTTCGACTCAACAGAGTGCTGCGGAGTCTTATGATCTTCAATTTCCTTTAGGGTTGAAAAAGGAGTTAGCGGTCATTCCGGACGACAATCCCTTGACGAAAGAAAAAGTCGAACTCGGAAAATTGTTATTCTTTGATACGCGTCTGTCGAAAAACGGCAGTATTGCCTGTGCCAGTTGTCACATTCCGAGTCTGGCTTTGACGGATGGTCAAGCTGTCTCAACGGGCATCCATCGTCAGCAGGGTGGCCGCAGTGCGCCAACGGCTATCAATCGTGTGTTCAGTTCCGGACAGTTTTGGGATGGACGGGCTGCAACACTTGAAGAGCAATCCGTTGGTCCACTCACAAATCCTGTAGAGCACGGGTTTGCGAATCATGAGGAAGTCGTGGCAAAGCTCAAGAGCATTCAAGGGTATGGGCCACTCTTTCAGAAGGCTTTTGGATCTGACATCTCCAGGCAAACGATTGGGAAGGCCATCGCGAGTTTTCAACGTACGCTCTTGTCAGGCAACAGTCCGTTTGACCAATACAATGCAGGGGGGAATGAACAGGCGCTTTCTCCCGAAGCGAAAAATGGCTTAACACTTTTTCGCGGCAAGGCGCTGTGTTTTACCTGTCACTCAGGAACCAATTTTACGGACGAGAAATTTCATAACCTTGGAGTGGATTGGGATCACGAACATGTGGATGTAGGCAGGTATGTGGTGACGAAGGACCCCAAGGATATTGGAGCGTTTAAAACGCCTACGTTGCGAGAAATTTCACGAACGGCACCGTATATGCACGATGGTCGGTTTAGCACCTTACGACAGGTAGTCGACTTTTATGCTCGAGGCGGAATTGATAATCCACGAAAAGATCCACTTATTCAACCGTTAAAACTTTCTGAAAAAGAAAAAGCCGATTTAGTAGAGTTTTTGCGATCACTGAATGGCGAGGGTTGGCAGGTGACTCCGCCGACTCACTTTCCCCAGTGAAGGTTGCCGTGATCGTGATGTCTCATTGACATACGTGAAGCGAAGACATTGATGTGGCAAGAAAGGTTTTCAAGGGTTCTGCAACGGTGAAGATGGCTAGACGATCAGGCTGTCTGTTGAATCTTTCTCATGTGCGGTACCAAGATGCCTGGGACTTTCAACGGGCTTTACTTCAAGAACGAGCTGAGGATCGCTGTGCGGATACCATGTTGCTGGTTGAGCATGAGCCAGTGTTTACATTGGGTCGAACGGCGAAAGACGAGCATTGGAAAAGAAGTCTTGAGTCTCTGGCAAGCCAAGGATTTGGGCTCTATCCCATTGAACGAGGCGGGTCCGTGACGTATCACGGACCTGGGCAAGTTGTGGCCTATCCGATTGTTCGGTTACGTGATTTCTGTCAGGGACCCAAGGCCTATGTTGGAATGTTGCAAGAGGTGATTCTTCGTGTCTTGGCTGAATGGAATATCCGAGGCAGGCTGAAGGAGAAATTCCCGGGAGTGTGGGTTGAGGAGCGTGGCTCTGACCTGACAAAAATTGCTGCGATTGGCGTTCGTATCACAAAGGGCGTAACCATGCATGGATTGGCCTTAAATGGGAATGTCGATCTGAAACCGTTTGAGTTCATTACGCCGTGCGGGATTGAAGGGTGTCAGGTGACCTCGATGAAAAAAATCCTTGGGCAAAAGGTAGATACTCATGCTGTACGAGAGCGGGTCGCCTATCATTTTGCTGAAGTGTTTGGGATCAAATGGACGGAGCGTCGTCACACACTTCCACGTATGAAGTCTGGTTCATGCCTGTCTGTCTTGTGATGAAAAAAAGTGCAATGTCTCAGAAGTCAAAGGTTCAAAGGTTCACGTTTCATTTCCTTACTCATTTAACTGGTAAACATGCTGTTGATCGTGTTTCCACGACCTTTTGTTTGTTATATCCCCCATCCTCCACTGATCTGAAGATTCGCCCCTGTCACATATCGTGCCTCATCGGAAAGTAGATACTGAACGGCTGAAACGATATCTGCTATCTCTCCGATGTACCCGACTGGAATTTTCTTTTCGATGCCATCAAGTTCACTTGCTGGAGAACTACCTGAATCAATATACCCTGGAGAAATGGCGTTAACGGTGATTCCGTCAGGCGCCAGCATTTTGGCTAAAGTTTTGGTCAATATTACGACTCCGGCTTTAGCAATATAATGAGCGGTGACATGAGATTGCGCTTCCATTTTGTCGACATTAGCCATTCCAAAAGAAATAATGCGTCCATACTGTCGAGTGCGCATGCCAGGCGCAACAGCTTGCGCGAGGTAAAACACGGGATCCAAATTATTATGGATCATTTCGCCCCAACCGGCTGGAGTCTCTTCAAATAAGTTCACTCGGTGATAAGGTCCGGCCCCATTAATAAGAACGTCAATCTGTCCCCAGGCGGTTTCCACCTGATGGACGAGGTTCTGTACCGATGCCGGGTCAGAGACGTCGCAGCGAATAGCCATGGCCCGGCCGCCCGACGCTTCAATCGTGTGTTTGGTGTGCTGGGCATCTTGCTCGCTTGTCCGGTAGCAAATGGCGACTGACCACTGCTTTGCGCCTAAGTCCAAGGCAATCCCCTGGGCAATGCCTCTGGCTCCACCAGTAATGAGTGCGACACGATTGGGCATATGTTCTCTCCTCTTGTCCAAGATTCTTTTTATGGAGCATTGAAAACTTTACGCAGCCGCATTGTCAGGATGCGTCGTTTGTGACGCGTCTCTTGGCTAAAAGATTTTTCTTGCTGGTACGAGATACACGTTACGATCTTGCGCGTTATGTATTTTGATGGTCGAGGGGTAACTCAAGACAAAAAAGGCTACAAACTGGCTTCATAAAGCTGCGGAACAAGGCTTCAAAGGCCCTGTTAAATAGGGGTACTCGGGTTGCCGTTTTGCCTTGCAAACAGTGTTGAAAGTGGTGTTGCGGCACTTAACGTATGATATTTCCCCTTCTGAGGTCTGTGGCATCTATTCAATTACGCTCATACTGGAATGGAAGAAGGCTATTCATGCTAGGTTTGTGATGGGGTCCTGTCCAGGTCCCAGAATTCGTGTGATACGAACACCAGTTTTGGTGATTGTGTAGTACACTGAATGCGGCTCATATTCATAACGGCGGTATTCTTTTTTTACGTGGGAATAATCTTTCCCCATCCTTGGGTTATTTGCCAGCGTTTCAAAACAGACTTCTAATCCATTGACGTAATTCTGGGCCGGCTCCAACCCAAAGTTGAGAATGGAATATTCATAAATCTTGTCAAACTCTCGCTCAGCCTTTTTAGTGAGCTGGTAAGTGGCCATTTTTTCGTAAACGCTTTTCTACATTTTTCATGATGTCAGGAATTTTCTGTTTGCTGATACCACTGGCTTCACCCTCTTCCAACATCTGGCGAAGTTGAAGGACAGCTTCTTGCCGTTCCTGATCGCGCCGGACCAAATCACGGAAATATTCACTGTCGTTATTGTATTGGCCGGACTGAATACGGGCTTCTATCCAGCCTCCCATCTCATCTGGCATAGCAATGGTTTTACGGATCATGGTCTTACCTCCTTTTCAGAACAGTATAACACAATGTATGAACAATTCATACATTTCCCCATGGCCGCAAGTTGTGTGGTACTAAGGATCTAACCCAACAAAGAGACGAAAAGTTGCACAGGATTTCGTCTACTCTGTTGAAATAATTATTGAATCGTTGAATTTTCAACTTCCGTTTTTTGTCAACTTTTGAGGGTCGAAAAACGGGGGCAATCAATTGCTGGATTCTTCAATAAAAGCAATTATGTATACAAATGGCTAGGCTGCTTTCAAACCGTGTGTTGATTTAGACCCAGCAATGGGATACGTCTATTCCCGATTGACTAAACGCGTTCCGAGGGTTTTGAAGACTTGCCCGGTTCGTGAAGAGACTGCCTTCTGCAATGAATTTGGAGATTCCTTGATGTAAAATTGCAAATCTTCAATCGTATCCAGGTCTCGTTGTACAGGTAAAAGGGTGAGTGAGAGTCCGAGATCGCTGGCCTTTTGCTTGGTGAGCGCAGTCACCTGATGCGTTGACCATGGAATATCGAAAAATAACTCAGGATTCGGTTTTTTCAAGCCAATTAAATAATATCCCCCATCGTGCGATGGTCCGATTACGACATCATGTTTTCGAAGACCTTGCACTGCCTGCTGGATAATTTCGCTGGAAATGGTGGGAAGGTCACTCCCAATCATGACCGCGTTCGTATAATTTTTAGTAAATGCCTCAGAAAATGCATGAGCCATTCGTGCGCCAAGATCGTCATCCGGGATTTGTTCCCACAGCGCTATGTGTTGTCTGGCCGAAACGGCCTGAAAAAACGGATGTTGTTGAGAAGGAGCACAGGCGAGAATACGATCAACGCCTTGGAGATTTTTGGTGCGTTCCAGCGTGTCCATGACCAAACTTCCGTGTAGCGTCGCGGCTTCATCCGGTGTGAGCGGTGGACACAATCGAGTTTTGACGGACCCTGGAACGGGTGATTTGGCGAATACAATCAACGCCGACTCGGGAGGCTTGGGAGATCTTCCCCTTTTGTTGTTGGGAAATTTCTTTTTGGAAGGTTTAGCGGACTGTGCCATAGAATTGGTGCAAGGTGTTTGGACTGACTCCGATCCAGTAGAGAAATCTCAGGGTCCACATGTGCAGGATCGTGCGCAGTGGCCCATGCTGTTCCCAGCGGCGAAAAGAGGTTGTGACTTTTGATCGAAGAGAAATCACCGGACCCACGTGCCTCAATCGAGAGCTAAATTCGATGTCTTCCATGAGCGGAATATCTGAAAACCCTTTCAATTGTCGGAAGGCCGTGTATCGAACAAACATGGCTTGATCACCCGTGAAAATCTGACTCCATCGAGAGCGCCAATTCATCATTCGGCTAATCAGCCAAGCATATCCGCGGTCCATTTCGAATTGCACATCAAAACGGCCCCCGACGTATTCTCCGCTGTGCATGGCCTCTTCAATACTCTGACGCGCCTCTTTGGGCAGGCGGGTGTCGGCATGTAAAAAAATGATGATATCAGATTGCGCGGATAGCCCCCCTGCATTCATTTGACACGCCCGACCTTTTGCCGTGGTCAGGAGTTGACCGGTTTGGGGGTAGTGTGTGGCAAGGTAGGTTTGAGCAATTTCACGCGTCCGATCCTGACTGCCTCCATCGACAATGATGACCTCATCCATGTGAAGCTGGGTTAAGTTGGACAGGGTGCTGGAGAGTGTGGCTTCTTCGTTCAGGGTTGGAATAATGACTCCAATCGTCATGGTCGTAGTCTGAAGGCGCCAGTACGTAATCGAGAAGCCCGGGATTGAAATATATGTGTCAGGCTATTGTCCGGAGGTTGGAGCCTTCTGAGTTTTAAACATGAAGTAGACGACCATCAATACCGTGCCCCAATATATGACGTAGATATGCCAAAAGAGGACCTCGCCAAAGTGAAAAAAGGCTAATCCGCATAATAGAGCGAAGGTGATGACCAGATAACGAATGGTGGAGTTTTCAATAGAAGAATGAGCCCAAAGTGCCATGCCGCCAAAATAAATAAACATTGGAAATACGGTAATTTCGGCACCCGTTTGTGCAGCGAGAAAGACTTGAAGGAATCCAATAAACACCATGGCTGAGCCAATCATCTTCATGGCGACACGCATTTGCAGATTGTCATTGTCATCAAGATCCTCGTTGCTCTGAGGTCGTTGTTGACGAACGGGGGGCGGCGGAGGCGGTGGTGGTGGCGTGGAAGTTGATTTTTGAGGATCTAAATCAGATGTCATGGTTACCATTTAAAGTGCTTGCTTAAGGTGAGTCCCTGTTGGTGATACGACGATCCCAATGTGGATCCGTATAACTTTGTGGGAAGATTCATGAGCTTTTCATAGATGACTTTGAAAAATGTTTGACCGTCATAAATAAGAAATGGGACATCGTGTGGGCGAACTTCTAGCACGACTTGCGTCCCTTTTCGTTTTGCCGTGACCATGCCAAATCCAGGGTCGAAAAATCCTGCGTAATGTGTACGAAGTTCTCCGCAGGCCGCTTCATAGGCCACCATTTCTGAGGCATACCCTGCTGGGACCTGGATTCGTTCTTTCGATGCGAGAATGTAAAACTCTTCGGGTTCAAGGAGTAGGGTATTCTTGGCATGACGGGAAATCGGTTCCCAAAAATCAAAGGCGGAATAATAGCCAATTTTTTGTAAATCAATCACATGGCTATTTTTTTTTGCGCGATAGCCAATGATGGCGTCACCCTCATCGGGAGACCCTTGAAGATCGACACTCAGAAACAATCCGTGGTTGAGGTGGATGTCTCGGGCTGGCAAGGACTTATTCGGACGATTCGCTTCTCCGTTTTGATAGAGCAACGGGGTTTTTCGATGCACCGCACGGAGATCGGAGTCCGAGACGGTCGGTCGTCCGATGCTGAGGCGCAATTGGTTCAACGATAACCCTGTTTGGACACGGATCGTAAACGAACGTGGGACAATTTCAAGATAGAGCGGGCCTTCATAGCCTGGACGGATTTCATCAAAGCCCACATTTCGGTTCGTAATGACCCGCGTAAAAATATCAAGCCGTCCCGTGGAACTTTTGGGATTTGTTCGTCCTCGAATATTTTTTGGTAGTTTGAGGTGTTCCAGCAGCGGGATGAGGTAGACATGGCCTTTTTCGAGGATTGCTCCGTCGGTAATGTCCATGTCATACATGACCAAATCCGATTGAAACGCCGCTTCCCAATGTGCGTGAGATCCAAATGTGTCGGGATGTTCAGGAAGGAAACTACTGATTAATCGGTAGGCTTTTCGCCCAAGCCGCAAATCAAGGCTTGCGGGTTGAAACTGTCCTTCGGTAATTGGAGTGGTCGAAGAGATCACGCCATCGGCAGCCAGTTCCTTGAGGCGCTGGTAAGGAAGAATCCCTTGTTTTCGTGGTCCCGGCATTAGAGGTCGTCCAGAGCTCCTGATCCGCATGAGGAACCATTGGTGGTATGCGCGCCAACCATTGGAAGCTCACGTTTGTTTCCTTGGTCTGGTTGCGGGTAATGATAGGTCTTATTTTCGTAGTTTTTAAGTACTGCGCCCTTCTCATCCAGGTGCAAGAGATAATCGCTGGGGAGAATTGGGATTTTTCCACCTCCACCCGGTGCGTCAATGACGAAATGTGGGACAGCCATCCCGCTCGTATGACCTTGGAGCGCTTGGATAATCTTGAGTCCAGTTTCCACCGTCGTCCGGAAATGGTTTGTCCCCTTCGTCAGGTCAGCTTGATAGAGATAATACGGTTTGACGCGGGCGAGCAACAGCTTGTGCATCAATTGTTTCATGATCTCAGGGTCATCGTTGACGCCTTTCAGCAGGACGGTTTGTGCGCCTAACGGGACCCCGGAATCGGCCAAGCGTCCGCAGGCTTCTTTGACTTCCGGCGTCAGCTCATCCGGATGATTGAAATGCAGATTCATGTAAATTGGGTGGTATTTCTTGACAATTTCACAGAGTTCCGGCGTGATGCGTTGCGGGAGCGTACCCGGAACTCGTGTGCCGAACCGTATAAGCTCTAAATGTGGAATCGTTCTTAGGGCTTTTAATATACGTTCAATCAAGTGGTCCGGCAGGAGTAAGGGGTCGCCGCCAGACAGAATCACATCCCGTACTTCAGTGTGTTCTCGCAGGTAGGCAATGGCCTGATCCAGTTCTCCCTTTTTTAAGAATCCAGGTTTTCCCACCAGTCGTTTTCTCGTGCAAAACCGACAGTAAATGGGGCATTGATTTGTGACCATCAACAGAACACGGTCGGGATATCGATGGACTAAATGGGGAACGGGACTATCGGTGTCCTCCTCCAACGGATCATCGGGAGCATCGATATCATCAATTTCGATGGCTTCAGGAACGACTTGCTTCCAGATAGCATCGCCCTTTTCTTTGATTGTCGCGAGCACTGTCGGTGTGATCCGCATGGGATAAGGGCCTACCACATCTTCGATTTCTTTGGGGTCAACGCCAAGATGTTTGGCTAAATCCTTCGGCTTCGTGATGCTGTCAGCAAGAATGCGTTTCCAATCGTCCATATTGAGTTCCTCACTCTATCGCAGTTCGCAAAATCCTCATCGAGTGCGTAATCGTTATGCGCCTTCAGAGGATTGAACGGATGAATGGTCATCAAGATACGATAAGATGTCGTGCGTTTCGGTGAGCACGGTTTCGTTATCGACTAATACCGGAACGTAATACTGTCCAGATACCTCATGGACCTCTGTTCGCGAAAGTTGAAAGTCTGGAACAATCACGCTGTCGTAGGCAATAGCAAGATCCTCCAGCTTCTTCGTGACTTCAATACATTCCGGGCACCAGGAAACATGATATAGCGTCATAATCTCTCTACAGGGTAAAGTGAAAGTTGCAATGTGCAAAGTGAAAAATTAAAGACCGAGAATAATTGCCATCATTTGGCCATTGACATTTTTCAGTTTTCATTATCTCTTGTCCCACATGGCATCATGACGGCATCACGCATGCCATGGATAATTTTTTTATCTTTTGGGCAAACAGTGGACAGTATCCCCGCAAGCTTCGCTTCATCACCCTCGACACAGTAGTATGGTGAAAGACGAACTCGGCCGGTCATCGTAGTCCAATCGCGTTGTTGCTCGTCATAGTACTCAACGGTGTAGAGTCGGCCTTTATGAAATTCTTGGAGGATGTAGGGCGTCGTGGAAAATGACTCCAATCCATGATCAATAGTCTGTGCCCACTCAGCTTGCGAATGGTCGTGACCAATAGTGACACCCCGACTTCCCCAAGCCAGTTCAGAAAATCCAGAGGGTTTCACAACGTATTGGCGCTCTTTTTGACTTGCCGTACCGAGCACACGCCAATCAGAAACCGGTTGCGTGCCCACTGTTAAGCCTGGGATGACTCCCATGGGCGGAATTGGTCGAGGGTCAAGTACCCATGTATGTGGCATAAGTCTTTGCAGCACCTGAAACGTTTCATCAGCCACGTGAGCTTTCCAATACTGTTCTAACATCGGATGGTGAATCAAGGCAAAAGCCAATTTTTCCTCAAGCCACGGCTTATAGGGTGGGGTCACAGCCGTCAACCCTTTCTTTGCAGCATACATCAATAGTTCAAATTTCGGTATATTCGGTAAATCAAAGAGCTCAAAAAAACGATACACAAGCGAAACCGGCCGTTCACCAAAGTGGGAAGGAAGGAACAGCCCATCATCGCGAAAGCGAAGATCCTGTGGGTGCACACAGGCCACAGCTAACCCTTGGTTTTTCAACTGAGCCGTGAGCCACTGCATTTCCGTGCGATACGATTCGGACTCATCCGAGACCACGATGGCAACCGTTGGTGAAGGGTCTTTTGCGCGGGAACGCAGTATGGACGCAAAGCCTTGCGGCAGTCCATCGGCCCCCCCAATGACATGTTCGCCCAGTTCGCCATACGTGTGTGCCAAGCTTCCAGTGAGGCCCATGCCGCCTGGAACAGAATCTAGTTCGGTCATGATCATGCCAGTGTCTGTTGGGATAATATCTGGCCGTATAACATCGGGAAGTACGTTTTTAAAGCGGTTCATCCTGGCAAAGGCAAGGAGAGCCTCAGGCTTGCCTTGATCAAAATACTGATGGATCCAAGCCGGTTGCTGACCTTTGACGCTTTCCAAGTATAGGCGATTCAAAGTCCGATAGAATGTCAGTAGGTGGTGGCCGAGCTGCTCAAAAAATGTCACTTCGGCTGGGGTAATGTGAAAGGGGGAACGGGAAATTCTCCAGGAATTGGCCTCGCCTTCTAGAAGTAAGCCATCTTTGATTAGGGCATTCCGAATGAAATCGTGCCGAGTTGAACCGTTTTTTTGCACGGTTGCACGAGAGATAGCTGGGCTTGGGGAAATTGTTCCCGTTGGTGTCATGAGATTATGCTTTTTTACTGGCTGAGTGGATTTCAAACGATGGAACCCCTCAACGTATAGAGTCGAGATATGAGGGGCTGTGTTCTCGTGTGCTCGTGTCGGGCATTTGGATTACGTTCGAGGGAACCTGTCTCCACAATAATGTTGCGGCTTACGTATAATCGTAACATGAGCCTTCCAAGTCTCACAAGGTAATGGGGTGAATGAAGATTGGTTCTTGCTCGAAAGCCCTCGCGACGATTAGGATGTTAGGCGATGAAAAACTCTTGATTTCTCAGTATTACGGTGGGTATGTCAACGTCAGCGGTTCCACAAATTGTTCCCTCTAAGGCTTGCTTGAATTGTAAGGTCTGTTGTCGATTCCCAGAGCCTGAGAGTTTTCTCCGTCCGTTTTTCACGAAGCTTGAAATACGGCAAGCGGTGAAAGGTGGGGTCGATTCAACCTTTTTCCCAAATAGAGAAGGTTGTCAAGTTGACGTTGTGCCGCACCCGTCAGGAGACGGCTATCTCTGTCCCGCGTTTGATCCTGAGACATCCCATTGTCGTATCTATAATGTTCGTCCGCTAGACTGTCAGATTTACCCCTTTGTTCTTATGTGGGATCAGCAGCATGAGTCGGTTCTTTTGGGTTGGGATACCAAATGCCCATTTTTGTGGCAATCGGAGAGCGAGTATGAACCTCTTCTGGATGTGTCGAGCCTCCCCGTCTTGCCAACGTTGCCATCTGAGATGATGAATGCCGCGCATCAGTTATGTGCGCAATTAGAAGACGGCGATTTGCCTTTGCGTATTAAAGCCTACCCACATCTCGTGACACCGTTTCAGTCCGATGTTGTGGTTCTTCACCCGTTGCCTCAACTCACGCACGCTCTTCGCGCCGTGGATTAATTCACACGTGTCACACCTGTTCACTCCGCTCACCGTACATGACCGTTTAAGGTTTGAGCAGGCATTGACGTGCTCACGCGAAGGCGGGACAACTTCACTGGCAACCTGGGCCTTTGCTCCGCATATGATTTGGCAGGACATGTTTGCATATGCATGGGCTGAAATCGATGGATGGTGGTGTCTGTTTGCCGAATATCGCGATGGGGTTTTCATGCCGTTACCTCCGCTGGGTCCCCTACCTCAGGGCGTGTCGCATACCTCTTGTGCGTTCAAGGACGTAGTGCAACATGTTCTTGAATACATGATGACACACAACAAAGGCTCGGCAGTGACACGGATCGAAAATGTACCTGAAGAGCTGAAGCCTCGATTTTCTGAATTGGGGGTTACCCTCCGAGAGAAAGATCCAGACTATCTGTATCGTCGTCAAGATCTCGTGGATCTGAAAGGTAATCGATATAAAGCGCCTCGGGCGGCCTCTAATCGGTTTTCGCGAGAGAATCGAGCGCAGTATCGATCATATGACGTGATGGATCGAGATGAATGCCTGGCGCTCTTTCATCGTTGGACTGCGCAGAAAGAAGCGCAGCATGTACGGGCCGGTACGCCTAGTGACATTCTGGCGCGATACATGTTGGAAGATGCCGAGCCATCGCATCGTTGTATCTTGCAATCATCGGACGCATTGGGTCTCGTAGGAAGAGTTATATGTGTTGATGGAGCGATTCGCGGGTATACGTTTGGGTATGAGCGATCTCCAGACGTTTTCTGTATATTGGCCGAGGTTGTAGACCGGACGCTCTCTGGGGCCGCGCAATTTTTGTTTCGAGAGTTTTGTGGAGACATGGAAGCATATCCCTTTATTAATACGATGGATGACTCCGGTCTTACGAGTCTCGCTCGTTCCAAACGGGCCTATCATCCCGTTCGTATGCTCTCCAATTTTATTGCAACTCCGTAATTGGTGCTTGTTCTCGTTCTTGGCGCCTCAGTATAATCAAGGTTTAATCTTACAACGGGAAGGTTATGACATGATGGGAAAATACGTATGAAGGGTCAAGAATTAGGGATTGAGCAATATCGGGTATCGGAGAAGCCGTTTTATGAGGAAGTGAACGGTGAGAAAGCCCTCTTACGAATAGCCGCTGATAGCAAAATGCCCGTTATGCTGAAAGGTCCGACCGGATGCGGCAAAACCCGTTTTGTTCAACATATGGCCCATGAGCTTGGCCGACCGTTGATTACCGTTGCTTGTCACGAAGATTTGACCGCGTCGGACCTTGTCGGCCGATATTTGCTCAAGGGGGAAGAGACGGTCTGGGTTGACGGTCCGTTGACATTAGGGGTCAAGCATGGGGCGATCGTGTATCTCGATGAAATCGTCGAGGCCAGGAAAGATACCACGGTGATCATTCATCCGCTCAGTGATGATCGTCGGTTTCTTCCACTTGAAAAGAAAGGCCAAGTTCTTGAGGCAGTTGATGACTTCATGTTGGTGATTTCATACAACCCAGGCTATCAAAGTGTTTTAAAAGAATTGAAGCAAAGTACGAAGCAGCGTTTTGTTGCGATTGAGTTTTCACACCCCCCGAAAGAGATTGAAGTTCGCATCGTTGAACATGAAGCACAGGTCACCCGTGATGTGGCGGTGCGTCTGGTCAAGCTTGGCGAAAAGGTTCGCAATCTGAGAAGCCATGGCTTGGAAGAAGGGGTCAGCACGCGGTTGCTCATCTACGCCGGTACGTTAATTCGTCAAGGTCTGCCGCCTGACCGAGCCTGTGAAGCGGCTGTCACGCGACCGATTACCGATGATCAAGATATGCAACGAAGCATTCAGGAACTTGTTAAAGCCATATTCTAGCCAGGTGTGATCGGGTCCTGGTAATCAAGAATGATGAATAGCTGCAATAGCCATTCGATGTTGTGGTTTGTTTTGTCTTTCCTCGTAGTCTTCCAATCTCTCATTCTAAAATTTCATCCTATAGCCGTTCCCATATACTTCCGTCTGTACGACGTGTGTTTTTGCGCTGTGTACATATTGTAATTCGGCTGGAAGTTATTTGGTTTCGCTATAGAGTCTAAAGGCAATTTCTTTGGTTGTCAGTCAACTCTCGTCCTTCATCATATGTCTCTCTATTCAATTTGTGGCGAATATTCAATCTTGGTACAGTTTCGTTCCATCAGACAATTGTATGTTTTTGGTACGAACATGAGGTGCGTACGATGCAGACGATAACGTTTCCTCGAATACCCGTCTCGCAAGGGTTCCTTGTTGGAATTCTCGTGGCGCTGACCGTTGTGTTCTTTTTACTAGATGTGTCGTTTCCACTTGGTGTGGCTGGAGGGGTTTCGTATGTGACCGTTATATTGATAACCGTATGGCTTCAGGGCATGCATGCGACTCTTGGAGCGGCGATTGTCTGTACGTGCCTGATAGTTTTGGGCTATCTCTTTTCACCCGAGGGTGGAGAGCGTTGGAGTGCTCTTACGAATCGAATGCTGGCGGTCTATGCCGTCTGGGTGACAGCTGTCTTGATGATCCAATGGAAGAATAGCGGACGTCGTCTCGTTGAAGAGCGATCGTTGCTCAGGCAGGTCGTCGACATGATTCCGCAGTGGGTGTTTCTGCAGTCGTCCGATGGGCAGATTCTGTTTGCCAATCAATCCATGGCAGATTCGTATCAGACCACTGTTGAACAATTAATGGTGAAGGAGCCTTTCGTCATCAGTGCTAATCCCGTTGTTGGGAGTAAACATGAGCAGCTGAATCATGAGGTGCTTAGCACTCTCAAGCGTCAACAACTCGTAGGCGAACATGTTTCGACCGTTGCTCAGGGACTTCGTATCATGGATTTTGCTAAGCAGCCCTGTCATGTGGTGGGGAAGCCTTGCGTACTTACGGTTGGCATTGATCAGACCGATCGCCAAACAATGTATGAGGACCTGCTGCTAACGCAACGCATATTTAACAATCTGTCAAGTCAAATTGCGATTGTGGATTCGCAGTATTGTTACCGACGGGTGAATGCCGCGTATGAGCGTCTGCACGGTATTCATCGTCATGAAATTGAAGGCATGTGGGTTCGAGACATGCTCGGGGAGGAAACGTTTTTCAACATTGTGAAGCCAAAGTTTGATGAGGCGCTGGCCGGCAAGGAAGTATCCTACGAGTCATGGTTTACCTTTGCGCATGTGGGTGAGCGGTATATGTTGGTAACGTATTCACCGCTCTATTCCGAATCGGGTGAGGTCCATGAAGTGCTTGTCGATTTGCGTGATGTGACGGAAAAGAAATATGTTCAGCGGGAGCTCCAAAAAATCGAAAATCGATTTCAAAAATATTTTGAATCCGGTTTGGTTGGGATGACCATTTCCTCGCAGGAAAAAGGTTGGACGGAAGTGAATGATCGCGTATGCGACATGCTCGGGTTCACTCGTCAAGAATTAGAAGAAAAAGATTGGAATGAATTTACGCATCCAGACGATCTACTCATCGATAAAAACCTCTTTGAGCAGGTCGCGTCGGGCGTCATTGAGTCCTATTCGATTGAAAAGCGATTTCTTCACAAGAATGGTTATGTGGTGCATACGAATCTCTATGTGAACAGTGTCTCGAATTCCTCGGGGACTGTTGAATACATCATGTCGATGCTTGAAGATATCACCAAGCGTAAGGAGGCCGAAGAGGCGCTCCGCACCAGCGAAATGACGCTCAAAAGTTTTTTCGAAAGTTCTCCGATGATGATGGGTATCGTCGAGCTTGTCGGTGATGATATTCTCCACATTTCCGACAGTGCGGCGACTGGCCGATTTTTCGGTGTCGACCATAAAGCCATGCAGGGCCGTTTTGCGAGTGAAATGGGGATTGCGGCTGCGGATATTAACAAGTGGATCGATCGTTACCGAGAAAGCCTGGATGCTGGCGGGCCAATCCGTTTTGACTATCAGCTCTATTTCCATGAACGTTCCTATTGGCTGTCGGCGAATGTGACACCGATTGATTGGGGGCAAGCACTACGGCCACGGTTTGCCTATGTGGTTGAAGACATTACAGATCGAAAACAATCCGAGCTGGCTCTTCAGCAGAAGGCGCTGGTGTTTGATACGATTTCCGATGGAGTCATTCTGACGGATTTAGAGGGGCGGATTCTTGATTGGAATCCAGGTGCGACGGAGGTATTTGGCTATGAAAAAGATGAAGTGCTTGGGCATACGCCAGTCATGTTGCACCACCCGGATGTGGCGGGCGTTCTGACGAAACAAGTGCTTGACACGCTTAAGACGGAAAAGTTGTGGCGTGGGGAAATTCAGTTTATTCGAAAAGACGGAACTCACGGTATTGCAGAGACGGTGGTCGTGCCTTTGTATGGACTTGATGGGACGATGATCGCGACCGTTGGCGCAAATCGTGATGTAACGGTTCGGAAACAGGCTGAACGGGAGTTAGAAGAGGCACTGAGAACATTGAGCAAACAGAATACGTTACTTCAGCAAGAGGTGGAAGAACGTACAAAGTTGGAGGAAGAACTGCACCGCTATACGGCTGGTCTTGAAGCTGAAGTCACACACCGGAGCGAGCGTATTCACGAACTTGAGCAACGGCGCATGCAAGTTGAAAAACTCGCATCATTAGCCCAGGTTGCTGCTGGAGTGGCGCATGAGATTAACAATCCTCTTGCCTCCATTGGACAAGCGATGCTTTTGGTGAAGCAGGCCGTCGATCCAGCCCATCCGTATTTTGAATACACCGGACGTATTGATGAATGTGTCAATCGGATGGCACGTATCGTGCGGCATATGTATGATTTGTATCGCCCCCAACAGTCGGAGCTGGTGGTGCAGAACATTGTGCCAATAGTAGACACGGCTATGAATATTATGTTGCCAGTTGCAGGGAAATGCCAGGTGTCTATAAAATCTCTGCTTCCCCAAAGCGCGATTCATGCTGAATGCCTTTCGACAGAGCTGGTGCAGGTTCTCTGTAATTTAATTCAAAATGCCCTGGATGTATCGGCTCCAGCGCAAGTGGTGACGGTGAGCATCATGGTGAACGAACAGACGCTGGCCTTATCGGTCTCAGATCAAGGGGCAGGTATCCACCCAGATATCGTCTCACATATCTTTGAACCGTTTTTTACGACAAAAGGCAATCAGGAGGGGCAAAGTCTAGGGTTTGGGTTAGGGTTGTCGGTCTCCCGGAGTTTGGTTGAGTCGATGGGCGGGATCCTAGACTGTACGTCGAACGGAATGCAGGGAAGCGTATTTACGGTGACGCTCCCGCTCGCGCAATAAGTCAAAGGAGGATTCGTCATGGACATGGACGGCACGATACTACTGGCTGACGATGAAGAGACGTTTGCAAAGGCAACGAAAACGCTTCTCGTAGGTGAAGGATATCAGTGCGATACCGTCGGAGATGTACGAGAACTTTCTTTGGCATTAGAGGAGAATGACTACGATTTACTCATTACGGATCTCAAGATGCCTGGAAATCGCGTAATGGAGATGGTGGATGAGATTCAGACTCGTTCGAAGATTCTCCCGGTCATTGTCGTGACGGGGTTTCCCTCCCTTGCTTCAGCCGTGGACTCAGTCCGCCTGAATGTTCTTGAATATATTGTGAAGCCGGTCGACTATCCCCGCTTACTTCAATCTGTTCGAAAGGGAATTGCCTTCAAGCGTCAATTGCAAACGGTCCGCTCGGTTCGTGTGTTAGCGCGACAGCGATTAGATGAGTTGGAAGATATTGAGCATGCGCTGTTGACATTTAAGAATATTGATGAGGCACCTTCAATCGATACGATGACTGACGAGTCGCCTGTCTCGAAACTACAAGGGCAACTTGAGGAGGTTGTGACGTATTTAAAGACCCAGTCTACCTCTGCCGGGCAACCACAGGCTACGGTTCCTCAAACTGCCGTGATGTCCGATTATTTTCAATTACGTGAAGGAATTTATGAGGCCATTCAGGTGTTGCAACTGACCAAGGGAAGTTTTCGATCCAAAGAGCTTGCGAATCTCCGTCTCAAACTTCAGGATCTTCTGAAAGAAACATCTCCCAATCCGTAGAAGGTATGGTGGTTCGTTGTATCCGTGTTGGTCAGAGCGAGTACGCTGTAGGGGAGTTTATTGTGATGGGGTTACTGGAATGATATCCGTGATTTTCAGAAAGTCTAATGTCTGCTTCACAGGGCCGTCGGCAACACAGAGGCTTAAGCCTTTGTGAGGGGTTTCACATTTTTGATGAGCGACCATCAACAGGCCTACCGCCGTACTATCAATAAACATCACCTTCTGTAAGTCGATCACGATTTCTTTCGTGTCTTCTTCTAGAGCCAGTTGAAAGGCCGAAAGAAACTCATGGCGCTTTTGTGAGTCAAATCGACCCCAGAGCGTGATTATCGTGCGATTGTTTTCGGTAGTGAGTGTATAGTCCATGTTGCATCACCAGTGAACACTCGGCAGGGCAGATCTCTCGCATTTCTGTCCACCAGTGATGAAACTGCTGCGTTCTTAAGAACTTGTCGGTTGCATCTGCTGCTTCCTAAAGAACTTGTAACCCAGCTGCTGTGATTTGTACCCTTCTACAGAGCCGATGTCAAGATATTGTTATTATCAAGCATTTTCTTATGTGGATTCGGGCTAGTCTTCCCTGCGTAGCCTTTAATGTTATCGTCCAACACGCCGATAAGAAAGAGAGGGACACTTATCGAGACACGTGTTTCAGCGGAGCATGCCCATGATCCCGAAAATATTGAATGATCCACTGTACCAGTTGCTTCGTGAAGGGAAAGTGAAAGATTTTAATGACCGGCGGGCGCTTGGAGAGAGCATTGATTTGACAAACTGTGACTTTCGAAACGTTGATTTGCGGGGCTTGGATGCGAAGGGACTCGACTTGCGCGGTTCCTATTTTCGTCAGGCAGACCTTCGTGGGGTGGATCTCTCTGAAGCACAATTAGAAGGCGCGAGTATTAACGGTGCACATATTTCTGGAACCTATTTCCCTAAAAACTTGAGTGCAAATGAGATTCTTCTCTCGTTTCAACATGGGACTCGAATGCGGTATTCATCTTAACGCATCTCGAAACCGCCCACGGTCCGATGGTGTCGGTCCTACCAAAAATCTAAGTCAAAAGATTTGAAGCTTCAAGAATTCACCCTTCCTACCATCCGTTTCATGTGAAACGTGTCATGCCTTTGTCTAATCGAAGTTCACGCATTGACACCATTTTACTTCTCAACTTACACTCCAATTCCAGTACGATGTTAAAGGAGTATCGATGACGCATCCACACAATATTATCGCAATTGTCTACGATTTTGACCATACGCTCAGCCCGCACTATATGCAGGATCACACGATTCTTCGGCATGCGGGGATCGATCCCAAAGAGTTTTGGCCCAGTTGCACGGCATTGATACAAGCAAAGGGCTATGATCAAGAGTTAGCCTATATGAAGCGGATGCTTGAGCATGAGGCCATTCGTGCGCTGTCGAACCAGGATTTGAAAAACATGGGAGCCGACCTGACATTCTTCCCTGGGGTGCCGGAATGCTTTGAAGAACTGAACGCTCTGTTTACCCCGCAGGAGTATGAGGAACTCGGAATTCGATTAGAGCACTATGTGGTGAGTTCAGGACTGAAGGCCATTCTCGATGGAAGTCACATTGCAACGTATGTGAAAGCCATTTTTGGGTGCGAGTTTGACGAAGATAACGGACATATTAGTTTTCCAAAGCGTACGATCAGTCACACGCAGAAGACACAATTCCTGTTTCGGGTCAATAAGGGGCTGTTGGATTTAGATCAAGATGTCAACGATCATATGCCTGAAGAGATGCGCCGCGTGCCATTTCGTCATATGATTTATGTCGGGGATGGACCGACGGATGTCCCATGTTTTACGCTCATGAAGAAAAACGGAGGATTTGCTGTTGCCGTCTATAATGCGGAAGATGACTCTCGACGCTCGTTTGAGAAATGCTATCAATTGGCTCACCATGCTGAGCGAGTGCATTTTATGGCGCCGGCGGATTACCGGGCAGGAAGTCATTTGCGGTTAATCCTGGAACAGCATGTCAAGGAAATTGCGAACGGGGTACTCGAGGAACGTCGGCAAGGGGTGGAAAAAGCTCGTGTTGCCGCACCAACGCCGTAATCCTGTTATGTATCAATCGTGAATAATTCGAGCATTTCTATCTGTGAGCGATGTCTGACGAGTGTGATAGCCGACTTATGTCACGTGCGCGAGTTGAGAGTTTGTCCGGCGCGGAGTTCGAGGGCTTTTCCTGTTTGGAGTACATGTGGATTCGCTCTATCCTCGTATTGTCTACGACTGTTGAGGTAACATAGGAATAGCAAGAAGAAATATTTCAGACCTTCTCTGCTATCTATGAAAGTCGGGAGGTGCGATATGGGTTTCTCGTATACACATCACATACATCATAATCTTCAATCTCGGTCCTGGATCGTACGCACGTTTCTGTTTGTTCTGGTTGGTATCATGATGATAAGCCAGCAATTGTTGGCTCAAGACCCCTTTGGACCTATTACGCCGTCTCAAGACTTAATGCAGGACTCTCCAAGCCTTGCCTTTGATCAGAAAAATTGGAAGCGGCCTCAAGGAGTCTTTTCCTGGATTGCCATGGCGCGTGGCTATCAAACTCCATGGGATTCACATGGTCGGCCAGGGTGGCTAACCGATGATGCCTATGTTGAACCCGTTGATCCAGGAGTTTCAACGTTTCCCCCAGACACACCGGAAATTTTTATCGTTTTCGAAGGACAACCGCTTGATGCGCCAGGGCAGTTTGCTGCGGCATGGCACCCGCTCGTCGATGGAAAGCCCGTTGGCAAAGAGCCGTTGGGGCAAGATGTGATTGAATTAGAAATGAATCAACGATATGGGTACTTCATCATCTCTCCGCCAAAAGAAAAGTGGGACCCTGGACAATATCTCGTCAATATTTACTACGGAAGTCCAGGGCAAGCGTTGCATGCAGTCAACATAATGGGAACCATGACGTTCACGATTCAAGAATAGGGTGTTGCGGAGCTTCTAGGGAGCATGCTGGTCAGACTTAGGTTTTGCGTCGTCCTTTCTTGAACCCATGCTCTACCCACCGTTCGAGCAGTTGTAGCCGTTTTTTGAGTTGACTAACGGTTGCCTGGTTAATTGCCGTTCCTGTCGCGTCCTTCAATGCTGCGTTGACTTGCCAATGGTCAAGGCGATCTCGGCGGGTTAACTGAGATACCAGTTGTTTATGGCGATCGCGCAATGCGTTTTTTTGTTCGTAGAGAGTCAGTTCAGGCTCTGGTGCCACTACGGCAACTGATTCCTTTGCCTCGACCTCAGTCGTGGGTGGGGGTGGTCGGAAGAAGTTCTGTTGCGACTCAGGAACTTCAGGGTGTGTCAGGAAAAAGGCCCCTCCAATCCATTCATCCGCATGAGCGACTCCACCTAATGGCTCAAAATCATCTTCCTGACTTTCTTTTCTGTTCGATGGAGCGAGAGGAGGAAGGTCAAAGAGCGAAGATTGCTCCTTTAAGGCATGACTTCGTTCTTTCGTAATCTGCTTAGCAAAGCTCACGATTGTCGGATCCTGTGAAATATACAGGTACGACTTCCCATCCTGGCCTCCATCTTCGTTCACTCGAACAAATCGTCCTACGACTTGGCGAAAGTACATCTCCGTTAAGACATTGGTGGCATAGACCCCGACCCGCAACCGGGGGATATCCACTCCTTCGCTGACCATGTTCACGGCGACTAACCACCGGTGCCGGCCACGAGCAAACCGTTGGATCGTTCGGTTGGCTGTCGGATCGTCCGAGACCGCGACTTGTGCCCGTTCTCCTGTGAGGCGTTGCACCAGGGCGGCGATATCTCGAGCATGACTTTGGGTCATTGCCACAATGAGCCCTCCGGCATTGTCATGGCCCGCCGTGCGGACAGTGGTAAGGCGGTCGTTCGCATCCTGAATTACCTCTCCCAGCCAACTTTCTTGGAGTAATGCTGTCCGGAGCCGTTCACGACGCCATGGTTTTTTGACTCCATCTTTAAAGGTGGCGTGTACCGTTTCTCCACGAGATGTCCAAGCCAGTTCTCCCTCATACGACGGAAAAATCACCGGTCGACAGACGCTATCTCGAAGGGCTTCAGGATAGCCATATTGAAAGTCTGCGATACTGCGGCGGTCCTTGTCGTAACGGACGTACGGGATAGGGCTATCGTCGGTGCGGAATGGGGTGCCAGAGAGTAGGAGTCGCTGAACAGCCGAATGAAACGCGACCTGTAAGGCCTCCCCCCATTCTTTCCCTTCGCCGGCATGATGAATTTCATCAAAAATTACCAGGGTTTTGCTTCGAAGAGATTGAGCTCGATAGCGTTGAGGTTCGAGGCAGACTTGTTGATAGGTTGTGGCCAGTCCATGAAAGTCGGTCGCTTCTCTTTCCTGTTGGTTAGACGATGCAGGATCAAGATGGAGTCCTTCAAGGTGAGCGGCTTTGGCCCACTGTTCACGTAAATGTGTCGTCGGACAGACGACAACGATTCGATGAGCCCTTCCACTGGTCAGTCCATCGTGCGCGACACGTAATGCCAAGCGCGTTTTTCCTGCACCTGGGGTGGCAACGGCTAAAAAGTTTGCCGTGGGATGAGAGGAGATTAATTGAAAGGCCTCTTCCTGCCAGGGGCGCAACGGAGAAGTCCAATGTGGTAGAGCGTGCGGCATTGAAAGCGTATGTTTTCGAGTTTTGCGGTAAACAAAAAAGGCGATACGATACGGAATTTGAGACCTGAGCGCAACTGGCGATGATGATTGGAATCAAATATGAATGTCGGAGTTTTTCGTAGTCTAGGGTTTTTTGTTCTTGGATGTCGTTGTGTCGTCGTTCATATGTTTAATGAATGATCAGTCTTGGTTAATTTTGAAGCCAGCATAACAGAGTAAAGTTGGCCTCTTGATCAATTTCAATGTCGCATCTGCATCAGTTTTCGTGAACAAACTGATTGCTAATGCTGATCAGTAACTTTATCACGAATTTCTGTCTCGTCGAATGATCGAAGCGGCTTCTCGAGGGGTCTTGAGTCCTAATAGCCGTACTTGAGCCAAAACCTGAGAAGGCGTGAGTGGTGTGTGAGTTTCCACACTCGATTCGATAATAGCCACGACTTCTCCTTGTAGAGATCGGTGATGTTTTACAGCTTGTAGACGAAGTCGTGCCATCAAGCGATCTGGCACGTCTTTAATCAACAGGTTTGTAGGCATGACCAACCTTTAGTTTGCATCTATTTTAGAGCAAATGTACTGTATTATTTTCTGCCAGACAAGAATATCAACAACAAACATTTCATCGTATCAGAGTGTTGTAATAGAAATCTTCTGGGTGCCTATCCTTGACTAATTTGCTGCGACGATATCCAATAAACACAAAAGAGGTGGGTTGAGAAAGCGTGTACCTCATGGGTAAGCCAAGCGAACTCCAGGAAGGTAACGGAATTCGGTATTCTGATACACGGTCTCGTCGAAATAATGGAGTCGATTAATAATCCTGTCTAATTTCAAAGATAAAGTTTCTCTCCACTTCTGAGTGGATTGGAAAGAACTCATCATGTCAGAAGTATGCTTCCTCCCATGGGCTGGAATTAGTCAAAAACTTTCAATTGGTCATGTAAATGTTGTGCCTTGGAAAGATGTCCGCTCACGCGTTTCTACAGCCGATCAAAAATATTTAGACACCTACTTTAAGCGACACCTTAATTATGATGGCCAGCCTATTCAGCATATAGCGCTCCTTTTCGTGGGAGATAATCCGATCAAGCAGCTGAGTGAGGAAGAGTGTAGGGTTATCAGACGCGCCGTCGATGCTCTTATTTTTGCTGCGGTCACAACTTCCCTGAAAAGGATAGTCGAGAGTGGTAACATGACTGGAGGCTTTCCTAACAGTGAAAGGTTTCAACTTGTCTTTCAACGATTCAATTATTCCGACGAGTTCGTTGCAAATAGGAGTGGAGGTACGCTTCACATACGGGAGAAGGAGAGTTATCATTGTTATGCCCCTTCTGACGCAGGCAGCTCGTGTTACTTGCCCAATGAAGAGCTACTCATGGCGTTGGGGAAACTTCTAACTCGTCCAAGGCAGGCGCACAAGAAAGACCGAATTTACCGAGCATTGGAGTGGTTTCGATTCGCTCACTCTGGCAACGACCAAATCAGTGATCTGTCTCGAGTCGTTATGATGGCGACCGCCTTCGAGATTTTGCTCGAAATAGGCCCAGGGTCACAAAAGCGGAAAGAAATGACCGAAAAACTTGACACCCTCACCAGGTTAGATAATCTCAAGAAGAAGACGATCAAATTTGGCAAAAAGCCAAAACAGAAGCAAAAGGTAAATGTCGTAGCCGCATGGATCAACATCTTCTACAATCTGCGTAACAAAATCGTTCACGGAGATAAAATAAAACCACGTCAACTCGAATGCCCAGTGCCTAATGTTTCGTGTCTAACGCAGTTACATGTAGCCGCACTTGTCGTTTGGGAGTCAATGAGTTGGGAATTGTTTAGCGATAGACTGCTCGGCCACGAGGATAGAACATATGCCAAATCTATCTCTCGCCTATGCGGGGAGAAACACCCTAAAGAAACGTTTGTCCGTAAAGCATTTGCTGTTAGGTTCGGACTCAATGAGTATCACACAAAAATGTGCTGGACGAAAACTTCGCAGAGCCCTTAGCGTTAGGGCAAAATGTAACCGACTGCACTATTTGGATACATAGACTCATCTGACCTCTTAATCACGCGTTTAATGACTTCGACCAAAAAGTAGAATATACTGAATAGCCTTGCCGCATTTGTCATTTTCAAAGTATTCGGGAATGTTTCTAAGTCACAAGAAACATGAAGAAGTTGAGGAATCGTGGTTAAGATGATTTGGCATTGCAGGGATATACTGCATACGCAAGTGAGCTATACTAACTAATATATCCGCTAGTTCAGCTGTATCGGAAATGGCCGACACCCGTCCAACGCCAGTAAAGATGCACCGTGCGGTCTACCTTTGTCTACTCGGCGTGTTTGTACCATCCAAGTTGGTTGATGAAGAAGAGAAAGACAGCGCCGCCCGAAAGAACTTTTCAAGTCCGCCAGTGTCGATCCATCACGCTTACATCGTGCGGCGGGCGTTCTGGAATTCCTTCGGTCTCGTTCTAGCGTCGCTTGCATCGGGATATCTTCTCGGCCTTCTGTCATTCTGGATCGCTGGAACGCCAAGGCAATCTGTCATTTTTGCGATGCAGATTGTTGGCGCGTCGATTCTTCTTTGGGGTACTCTTTTCGTGCGCGGTTGGGAGGTACAAACGTACTGCGGTGTCACTCTGACCGAACGAGTAAATCAGTGGCTCTATCGTTTTCTCTATTTTGGCGGAACGGCAGTTATCGTGTGGTCGTTGACATGGTAGTCGGGTAAATGGGTCGAAAGTTACGCAAAGTGATTTTCCCGCGTAAAATGGTTGATGACCTCCTCCGTCCAGTGCCACCGGCTCTGTTGCGTCTGTCATCGATTCTGCGGAGTAAAATTGAGACAGAGCAGATCGTACCGGCAGCTGAAGGTGGACCTTACACGATTGATAACGCCATCCCAGTCTGTTTCGAATGTCATGCTGAAATTCATAGCTACAACGACAAGCATCCCCGTGGGCGAAAACTTACGCAGGCTGAGCTCAAACGCCACAAAGAACAATTGCTAGAACTTTGCAAATATAAACCTGAAATGTTTCTTTATGCGGCATGAGAAACCGATGTCTTCCCTCTGCAGGCGTTAATTGACGAACTTGAGTTCAACTCGATAGTGTCTATGCATACCACCTCCGATGATTTGGGATTCCCGTTCCTTAGATGAACAGTTTTGACGAGCGACACGAAAGGTGTAATTGCTACCGTAAAAGAGAAGCTCAAAACGGCGATTTTGGATGCCTATGCTGTTGCAGGTTTATCCAACCAGCAGATTTTAGGAAGTTAGTATGGGCCACGCACTTAGCACAGGGCTAATGCGGTGAATTAAACCAGAGAATACCTCAAAAAGCATCTCCGCTAATATCTGTGGCACAAGAGGCATTGCTTAGCTTCCTTAGTTCAGAATATCGCCCCAGCTAACATCCAGTGCTGTGAGCCTGCCGAGCTATTGATTTAACCGGGCGCGGAGAAGCGGCCCTTTCTCCTACACCTGTCAAACACATTGTGTCGCTAGCCGCTGCCAGGGGGCATTAGTTGTCAGACCAAGACAAAATGTAATCAACTACCCCATTCCGTTACTTCAATTATTCAAATAACGCATCTACATCGCGTGCACCGTGGTATACATGGATGATTTCAACCACATTGTCCTCCTCCAACACCCGATAGAAAATAATGTACTGTTCTAGGGGAAAGCTTCTCACATCATTACGCAGATCAGGACGCAGTCGTCCTAAAAAAGGGCTTTGTGCCAAGGTCTCGCATTTTGATTCAATCAGATCAATAAACTGCCCTGCATGTTTCTGGCTATCGGCTGCGATGTATTCGTAGATTTCTTCGAGATTGCGAAGAGCGTCAGGCCGGAAACGAAGGATCATGCTTTGCGCGTCCGCTTCTGGTGTCGGTCCCGAAGCGAAGCAAACACGTCATTAGCAGTTAGAGACGCGCCGCCCGTGTTGATGGCATGGTCGATCTTTTCCTTGAGTTCAAGCAATTGCTGAGCACGGAGGCGGTCTTGTGTCTGAAACAAGCGCAAGGCTTCTCGGATTACTTCACTGTTTGAGGAATAGTCTCCGGCCCCTACTTTCTCGCGTACCATTTGCGCCATTTCACGCGGCAACGTAATGCTGAGCTTTTCAGCAGGATGGGGCGGGCGTTCAGTACTCATGAATCAATTATAATATAAAATCCTACTCTATACCACTGCATATTTCGTATTAGTCTACCTTATTTCAGTTATATGGGTGACAAATTCTGTTTCTTTACACATGCTATCGTAGAAACTCCGAACAATCACGTAGATAATGAGATAACAATCGTAATGGCACCTCAAGCAGTGGGATATTTTTCAGAAGTTGGCGACACATAAAATGGATCTCGCTGAGCAATTAAAAAAATTAAAGCTCAGACGCATGCTGTCTCACCTTTGCTTCACCAAATTTACCCAAAAGGCCAAATGAACAATGTTCTGTTGAGCTATGCCTACCCTACAATATTTCTATTGCGGGATATGAGGTATCAGGAAGAATACGTTGGAGTCGCGGTTGAAGTATTCTGATCTGAATCTGACTTTCGAGTCTGTATAATCTCTTCGAGTGTCAGTAACGCATTCCGGTCGGAGTTGGGTTAAAAGTCTTTGGAGAGACTGGATTGTGTAGGTGAGGCACTGCGCTTGTGTCACAATTCGGCTGGGACTGTCGGCCTTTGCTCAGGAGGAGTACGAATTATGATCTTCCAATTCCATGCAACGTTCTAATCAGACTTTCTCCGAAAATACAGTACCTCTATAAGAAAAGTGTGACAAAGATGGCGATATTCAATAAACACAAAGGTTTTTGATTCGTGGCATGCTTCAAGCCTGAGTTTAGATTGGCCTCAAAATATAACGGAGTTCGATATGTTGTGACACGACGATCATTCAAAACGGCGGATTGGTTGTGGTGGCGGAGGATATTGGCCAAGTTTTAAATGCCAATAGGCCCAGGAGCGGGGATCGAAAATCCCAGGTGGAGCCTTGGCAAGGACTTCGCGTAAGTCATCATCGGACAGATACTGTTTGATCACTTTCATATCCTCATGCGTTCCATATGTCATTGCATAGGTGACAAACCGGATTGGATCAGTTAATGCTTCTTCCGGTTTCTCAAACCAGATGACTCGTTCTGCAACCTTTACTAATTCATCGGTCAGAGAAAGTGCTTTCATCGTTCGTGCCTCTGGCCTTGACTGTGGTCGAGCTCGGGCAACTGATCTAGATCAACTGTGCGCACCGCATGCAGTAACCGTTCTTTGTGGTGAATCGGAACAGTCTGCAAATTTCCATCTTCATAATAGGACAGTGCTTTTAATGTCAGCTGCGGGTTAAATGACGGGCCGTATATCAACTTGGCGGCGGTCAGCGCTGTTGGCAAATCCGTCGCGTCCTTCTCAAGCATCGTGGCCATATCAATGTAATCTTTTGCTTCTGCCCGTTGCTGTACCACCGCCGCTTTCATTCCGGCTAAATCAAGTAAAGAGGCAATTTTCACTCCATTATCGTGAGCGATAAGAGGATCATTGATTGGTGAAAGGTTTGGTACGCCGAAAAACGAGATTTGTATCAGGCCACCACGCTCAACAAGACATGTGAGAGTATTCTTGGCTTGCTGTATAATTTTTGTGTCTTGTAAGAATGGTAAGGTTGTTAAGAGGTCTTGCGGTTTGACTGCTTGGAAAGCAAAGTCTATGGAATGACGATGTCCGATTTGTAAGGCAATTGCGGTTCCGCCATAGAGCGTAAATGATCCTGGCAGATCAAGAAGTTCATCCCACAAACGGCGTTGTGGGGACGGGAGAATGTCTAGATGAAGGCCGTTTGTTGCCATGGTCATTGAGTTTTGTTGTTCATGTCTATGAACCATATAACAAGGCTGGCGTGAAGGCCAATTTTATCATGCCCCATATTTTAGCAAAAGATGTCATGTCCTACCCTATTCCGTTACGCCGAATATTCACATAACTTCACACATTTAACTTCATACATCGATCTGCAGATTTGGAGTAAGAAAACTGTCGTTGTATGAGATATTAGGAGGAAGGCGTCGGTGTTGGAGATGGCGTAGACTGTTTGGAGTCTTTCGGCTTCCGAGTCCGCAGGATTTCTTCGAGCGTCAGGAGCGCGTCCCGTCCGGAGTTGGTTTCAAACCCTTTGGAAAGACTGGAGTCGGCGTAGGTGTGGCCATGTTGTTGCGTGGCGCTTTGTTGGCTGAGGCTGCCTGACCATTCTCGCGGGTCGCGTGAGCCGTGTTTACGACTCCATGCCGAGAGACAGGCTTTAGCTATGAGTTTGTTCAAGGGAGCTGGATTATACAGAAGCTTCTTGATATTCCATGGTGTGAGGCTTAAGGGGTTGTACCCTGCTGAAAGGTAGCCGTCGGAAAGTAGGCGTTCTTCAAGGTCGGTGTTGGGTTGCACGCCTAAGAAAAACATGAGTGGAAAGACACGATCTTCTCCGAGGATCGAGGCTACGGTTTTGTACGATTCGATACTCTGTAGAAGTGTTTCTTCGGTTTCTTCTGGAGAATTCAATGAATAGTTTAATATAACTCTTCCCTTAAACCCTGCCTCTTTGAGGTGCCGGCATCCGTCATAGAGATGTTCAAGCTTGAAGCCCATGTGCAGGCTATTGAGTACCTTTTGAGAGCCTGCGGTGATCGCGACTTCCAAATCGCCAACGCCTGATTTTACCATTAGTTTCGCAAGGTCGGCATTGATGAGTGAGGTTCGGACATAGCCGGACCACTCAATCTCTAATTTTTGTTCAATAATCCGTTCTAAAATTTCGGTGCATTGAGGATACGCGTCTTTGCCGGTGATGAATTGCGCATCGGTGAACCAAAACCGGCGGGCGCCCCATTGGTGATAGTATTGCGCAATATCCTTCACGACATTTTCTGCAGGTCGGTAACGCACACGCTTGCCTTCGATGTAGGGATACAGGCAAAAGGCGCAATCGTAGGGACAGCCGCGTTTGCTTTGTACGCCAATCGACTCGCCGATATATTCTTTGTACTGTGGGAAAATTGTCGTGAGATACGGGATATCGACGGTCAAGGAATCAAGTAGTGCCGGTGTATTCTTCGTGCCTTTGGTCACCACGCCATTTTCTTTGACGATAAACCGTTCTTCACTCAAGGATTCCCCATTCAGGACCTTCAGAATTGCGTCTTCTCCTTCGCCGAGAATCCCAATGGTGCCTTCAGGCAATTTCCCGATGAGTTGGTCGGCAAACGCCGTAAACGCTCCGCCGCCGATCATGATCTGCAGGGAAGGAAATTTTTTGCTGATCAACCAGGGGTAGGAGAGGTTGCTCCGAATATCCATGTAATAGCGATAGAGGTTATGCAGTCCTTGAAAGGATGCCACGATCCGTTTGAGCGGATTGCTGGCGTAGTAAAAGTTGAAGGCATGTTCCAGCGAGGCATCGCCTTCGTGCGGTGAAAAAATTTGAATATCGCGCCAGGAAAAGCAGATAAGTTCTGGCTGAAATGACGTCGTAACATCTTGCAATACCTGTTGCCGTTCGTGCAGCGGATAGAGGGAGAGGTCGAGGATATGTTGCCGAACCTCGGGCCGTCGCCGATGGATAAAGTCTGCAAGATAGGTAATCCCCGTTGGATAGACTTTCTTACAGGGGAGAAAGACGTAGAGAACGGAATTCATAGAGGTTATTTTACGGCAATGTGGATGGCCACGATGCCGCCGCTAAGATTTTTGTAGTCGACTCGTTGAAAGCCGGCTTTCAATAACAGTTCACGGAGGCGCTCTTGATCGGGAAACGTCCTGATGGAAGCCGGGAGATATTCATAGACCCCGGTGCCGTCACGGGCCACGACCGTTCCAATCCAAGGCAGGAGTCGAAACGAATACCAATCGTACAGATTGCGCAGCACCGATGTGGTTGGCTGAGAAAACTCGAGACACACAAATTGTCCGCCTGGTTTGAGGACTCGTCGAATTTCAGTAAAGGCTTGCGAGCGATTTCCGACATTTCTAATGCAAAACCCTGCTGTGACGGTGTCGAAGCTTTTATCCTGAAACGTCAGATGTTCGGCATTCATTTGAAAGCAGGAAATTCGGTGAGCTAACCCTTTATTTTTGACCTTATTGAGACCGACTCGAAGCATGGCTTCGTTGAGATCTGCGGCTACGACCTGTCCGGCCTGTCCCAGTTGCTGATCAAGGAGGATGGCTAAGTCTCCAGTACCGGCACCAAGGTCCAAGGCTCGACCGCCTTTGACGCTCGAAATGTACTGCATCGCTCGTTTTTTCCAACGATGATGGAGGCCGAAACTCAGTAGCGAGTTATTCAGATCATAAAACCCCGCGATAGCTGTAAACATACGTTGAACCGCTTGCTCACGGGCTTGACCTGTCCAGGTGGAAACCGATTCTGGAGTCTCGGGCTTAGGGGGTTGTTCGAGCGTTGGAACCATTCAGAGGAGGTAGCACTGGCTTTCGAGGTTTGTCAAGGATAATTAGAGGAACATTGCCAATAGTCAAACACATCGTTCTCCTAACTCGTTGTTCGTGCGACATATTTCACAGTGGAAGGATTTCAATAGGTCTCTTTAGACTCTCTTCCAGACGCTAATGATCGGAACGTCAGCCCGTGGGAACAGTGGTGGAATCGGTTGAGGTTGGCTCTTCAGTCGGAGGCCGCTTTGTAGGGCAAATTTGCAGGCCCACTGTGCCTCATCTTCTCCATGGTTCATCATCAGAACAAATCCTTCCGTTCTGAGGCTTTCGGTCATCCGTTCAAACAGGCGCTGAGGTTGAAAGATTTTGAGTGGCAATCTCCAGGCGACCAAGGGTTCAGGCTTCACAAAGGGGTAAAAGCAGGTAATCCCATCGGCAGAGCCGGTAAAGTCACAGAAGTCCATGACCGTGTAGGAGGTATTTGCGAAGGGGCGGATATAACATTGTGCGTAGTCAAATCGACTATAGAGGTTGGTGTACACCCGATATCCCTCGAGTTCAATCCCCTGAAGTTGGCGAGGTTGAAAAAAGGCATGGAGGGCTGGAGCATAGTAAAAGTTCAGTGATCCCACATCCACCAGTTCTTTGTCATGGTCAGGCTCCCAGCCAAACTTTTCCTTGGTTTGGTCAAGCAAGTCGAGATACTCATAGTTTTCCAACGTCGTTGAAACATGATATTGATCTTCAAAGTGAACCCCATACTTCACTTGAAGCGATCTGATTCGTTGGTGCTGGTGGGGTGTCAGTGTTTGAGGAAGAGTATGGGCAGGTTGTTCGTCATAATGACGGCGAATCCATGTGAATCCACGGGAAATTTCATACCAGCACCGGTAATAGGTTGAACGCAGACGTAGGAGTGGTGAGAGAGGGGGCGATACGAGTGATGAAGAGAAAGGTGTCATGCCAAATTCCTCACTTCTGCAGCCATCGGATGGTGAAAATCAGGGAATTTCTGAAAAGCTGTGTCTCGTTCATCACTATAGACCATGTCGGTCAAAGAGATTTTTTCCTAAGCCGAAAAAGCGGGAAGCTGGTAGCGAACCAGAAAAGACAAAGGACTATGATGTCGTGATAGGCCAATCAACGAACTTGCCCAAGCCTGTTAGCAACTATTTTGTCAGATACGCAGAATGATGATTGTTCTGGTTTGCCACAAGATGGCCACGGCAGCTCCTGTGAGCACGAAGAATATTATGACGAACAAAAATGCCGTGTTGAGCCTGTTTGTTTCCTGTTTTGGGGAGACAGCCTTCGTGCTCTGATCGATCACGAAATGCTTGTTGTTTACGAGCGCTGTTGACTGAGGCATGTCCGGATGGGGGAGTAGTCGAAAGGACAGGAGTGGATGGTCCTGAGAATGGAGGGCTTCTGGAATAGCCGTGTACAGACGGCCGAGGGGTGTAAACTTTACTTCATATGTGAGTGATGACAAAAGTGTCCTGAAAAATTTGGCAGCGGTATGTAGTGAGGATGGTTCAAGATCGAAGTCTTTTACAGGTTCGAGGGAGACGGATTGTGCCGCTAGTGGGATTTCTGAAAGGTTGTCATGAGCAGACGGAGTTTCAGGGCTGGTGGCTTGTTCGATGTCTGCTGCTTCGATACCCATCGGCACAGCTGCTGCCGATGCGACGTAGAGCATGCTGAATGTGAACGTCATGAAAAAGGTTTTGCAGATACTCATCAAAACGGAAAGGCCGTGAAGTATGTCTGTCGGTCAATGGGGTCAGTTGAAGTCTTAGGGGGTAAAGATGATCGTTCCATACTCACGCTGGGTAAATCAAGTGGACATATTGAAGCCTCCGTGATAGGCCTTACCGTAAAAGTCGAACGTTGGGATGGCGTATTCTTTGAGTGCCTTCGGAATGGGACGATTGGCGAAGTCAGGCGACGGTGTGATACGTGGATAGGCTTGTGCCTAGCGGGGTGGTGGAGGTCGATACCGAAATGCCCACACGGCAATGTATTCGTCGGAGATTGTGGGTTTTTCAAAATGCAGGAAGACCTCGGTTGCGGGGTCGTATTGTGTGAGATAGTTCATGCCGAATAGCGGTGGACTCTGTACGGGAAGTTTTACCCACTGTTGTTCTTGGCTTTTATACAGAAACGTCGCGCTTTTGCCAGATGAATTTTCGTATGACGTTGGTGAGTCATTCGCTAAATACAAAAGGACGTGATGATGGGTTCCATAGGCAACGGCGGCTCCGTTGCCGGGAAGAGGAGGTTGATCGACATTGACTCGTTTCCATTGCGTGGCCTGTGATGTGTAACTCCACAATTCACGGCTATTAGAGTTGTTGCCCAATGATAATAGTGTGTTGGCGAAGGTATCGTACGTAAGACGCAGATGATAGCCCGGTATCGATGAGGCTGAATGCGTTGTCCATGTGTGGGATCTGGGGTCATAGTGGTAGGTACGTTTCCCATCATGTCCGATAAAACGCTTTCCTCGTGAGTCCCACGCGAATCCTCCTGCAAACAACTGGGGTGTTGGTGTTTTGATTAACTTCCAGGAACGTGTCTCAGGATTGTAGTGCCAAGTGACAGGTTTGAGGGGTTGCCTAAGTTCTCCCTTATCTTTTAGTTGTTGCATGGCTTGTGTGGCATGTTTGGGAAATCCAACAAGCACGAGAGTCTTTCCATTCGGATCATAATCCCATCCATCAAATGTATGCATTGCCCATGGGCGATTGCTTGTGGTGATCGGATAGCCTTGAGGCGTTACGCGATAGTTATCTAGTGAGTCAGGGGCATAATCCTGACTCCAGCGGAGGTCCGTGAGGCTGAGTCTGTACACGCTGTTGTCATAATCCTTCTCGTGCGTATCGGCTCCAAAGAAAAAAACGACTCGTTGATCTGATGCGAGGGCGGAAGCTCCGTGAAAGACTTTTCTGGGTGAGTCGCCACACGTCGGTACGTTGATCCATGTATTTGTTGGCAATGTGTTCCAGTCAAAAAGTGGACACACGTTTTCTGACTCAACCTGCGCATGGTTTGTCGAGGCGTGGCCGGTTGCACAGACTGTTGTCGTCAGGACAAGAAGCGCGCAGAGCGTACTGAGGTTTCGTAGGGAGTGAAGGTTCGAAAAAAGTCTGAGCATGGGTGACGAAGCTGAGTGTGTACTCCTCATTACTTTCAAATACAGGCCGCCCTTGGTCTAGGACGAATGAGTCTGCGCTGACACTGCGTCACTATAACTCCTAAGACATGCTTATTTATATGTTGAAGTCATTGGGAACGAAGATTTCTTGCCTAGCGTTTTACTGAAAACCTAAATTCTTGACCTTGAGGTGTTGAGTGAGGTCTTGTGTGTGGGGGGGGGCTTGCACCTGAAGACGAAAAATATTTCTTGAGACTATTCACCGGTTTTTCGACAAAATGCCAGGATAGAGATGCGATAAGTATTGTGGAGGTCATCAGGATGATCACGTGAACCAGCAAGTTTCCCGGCTGTGGGAATCCTCCAAAGTCGTAGAGTGCCCACGGAATGAAGAGGTGATACAGGTAGATACCGTAACTGATTTGTCCAATATAGATAAGAGGCTTCCAATTCATGAGAGCACCGACAGGTCCATGAAAGCCTTTGGCTGCCCCCGCCACCAACCAGACGCAGGCAATGGAAAGCAGTGTCGTGTCAAACACATAGAAATAGCGTTCGTTCATCAATATGGGCGTCACAATCGGAAGAAACAGAAAAATCCTACGGCCGGTGTTTTGGAGTACAGGCATTTCTCTATTCGTGTGAATCAGCCAAGCTAAAAGCGCTCCCCAGCCCAAACTATCAATTGAGGAGAGTGTCGACGTATAAAATTCAACGTGATCATGTGACTCCACAATCGAAAACAATCGATAAGCCGGTCCAGCGAGAATTGTCAAAAAAATGGACCAGTGGATGTGGCGTTTTGCTACAAAAAAGACGACAAACGGCCAGAGAAGATAGAATTGAGCCTCCACGGATAATGACCACAGGTGTGCGGTCGTCAAGGGAAAAAACCCAAGCGTCATAAAGAGGAGGTTTGATGTGTATGTCGCATACCACCACGCCCCAGAAAGGACGTCTGGGTTTCCTGCAAGTAACGTCAGGAATAATGCACAATAATACACTGGTAGGATCCTGAGCATGCGTCGTGCGTAAAACTGATAAAACGCAACCCCTTTCCCTTGTCCTGTTTGTTCAGATCTGTTTCGTGAATCAAGGAGAATGCCGGTGATCAAGAATCCACTCAACACAAAGAAGAGCCTCACGCCATAATACCCCAGCCCTAAAAATTCGCTTCCCGGATAAAAGTGATGAACCAGCACGGCTAGAACCGCAAGGGCACGCAGTGAGTCTAGCTGAGACATATACCGACTCGTAGGTTGTCGTGTTGTTGTTTGCATATGCCTGTCTCACGAAACTCAACGGTTTTTCGTATGCTGTTGAGTGTGTGTCTATGTTGAAAACATACCCGATGGGTTAATGAAAGAGGGCATGATTGTTTGTTGGGCGAGCGTTTTCATCAGTACGAAATCTGGAAATTGCGGATGCCGTACCGTTGACGTGGATGTGATACTCAGGGTTTTTGGAATACTACGTGTCCCCAAAGCCAATCGTCTTCCCAAACCTGCTTGAACCCGTGACGCTGTAAACAGGCAAATGTCGGTCTGAAGTCCTGAACAATGTGTTGCGGCCGGTCTTCATCTATTTCAGAGGCCAGACGGGCAAACAGAAATCCACCTGGTTGTAATGCATCAGAGAGTTGCTCGATTGTTTCGACAGGATCAACTAAATGTTCAAACACATCCAAGGCCGTCACCAAATCAAAGGCGTGCCTCGGTAGCGAGTCTCTTTTAAGGTCGATAAATTTCGCGGGAAGTGTTCGTGTCATCAGTCGCCACTGACTAAACCGTTGTAATGGTGAGCTAATATCGGCCAACGTGACTTCCCGTTCATCACGGGCAAAGAGAATGCCGCCTGACCCTACTCCAGCGCCAAAGTCCAAATACTGTTGGCATCCGTGGTTTCTGGCAAATTCCAAGGCCGTGACGTAGGCAAGAGGCGAGGAGTCTTCCGTTAAGGTGTGCCACCACATCAATTCGTAAATTGTGGTGTGACTTTCGTCATAAAACTGTTCGACGGACTTTCGGTCATTCACGCCAACCTTATTCTGCCATTCGGCTTTGAGGGCAGGTACCGCTAATTGGCAGCGGTTTCGAATCTCGGCCATGTCGTCACAGTTTATGTATTGTCCAATTTCCCAGAGCATGCTGTGTTGAAGGTCTGGTTGGTTTTCCAAGCGCAGTGCGTCGTTCCACATACTGCGGTAGGTATCCAGCAACCGTTCCTGTTCAATGTAACAGGCTGATGAGCTGAAGTTGTCTTGGTCGACACGTTGCCACAATTCCTTCACTTGGTCTGGCAGAAGTTTGAGCATGGCGTCCCTCCATTCATGAAATATGGTTGTCGTTTGTACGGGTTGCACGGGAAGGGGCATTGACCCGTTCAGCATGTCTTTCTATGACTCACTGGAAGTATTCAGTGCGTGCTCGATCAGTTGGGTAAGCACGATGTCTGAATCAAAGTGTTCTTCGGCTATCACGCGAGCGGCCTTGGCGTGCTGCGAATAATTGGCCGTCACCTCGCGTATGGCGGTCTCGGCTTCTTCGAGGTTTGCGTAGGCCAAGAGCCCTGTTCCAATCGGGAGTATTGACGAGAATGCCGTATCTTGCGTGACGACCGGTTTGCCGGCTGCGAGGTAGCATGCACTTCGACTACTAAACCAGCCGCTCCGCATCGCCACGTACACATGTTTGGCCGGAGTAAATTCACCGAGTGATTCTGCGATGAAGTTCTGGTATTGCTCTGGTGTGCGGCTCACGCTTTCTCCCTCTACCACGTGCCATCCGTGATCGCTCAATTGTTGTAGAGGGGCGTTGCCTCCACCCACGGCGACGGTGAATGGGAGGCTTGTGCGGTTCGGTAGTTTCAAGACCTTTTCGAATTCAGGTCCCTTTCCATGATATTCCACGTTTTCATACATCAGCCTTCCCTTAAACGGGTTCCATGTCATGACCGTCGTCCATGACGTCGAGGGAAGATGTCTTTTAAGAAGGTGTCCCCATACATCTAACACGATCGGGACGCGTGTGGTCTTCCAGGTCAACCCCATCTTGGGAATACGGCAATCGTGAGCATGTATATTCTCGGCCAACGTAAAATACGTATCGTGGGCTGTCACGGTTTCACACCATTGTTGGACATTTTGAGACCATGCTGGCCGTTCGCTCATGACGATTTGATTGTAGCCAGGATCTGTATCTAGAAAGACTTTCATGCATTGCGGCGAAAGATTGTCTGGAATCTTGCAAGCACCGCTGATATTCAAGAAGAGGTCGGCCGAATTTGCGATCTCAGCAAACGTGTGTTGGCCCATCCCGAAGTGTTGTTCGCGTAAGTGGACGTATTGCCATTGTTCTTGAAGGTCAGGAGCGTAATGTTGAAATAACTGATGTATAAACTTTGTGGAATAAATGCCTTCTGGCACATTGGTTTTTTTGAGAGGGTGGTAAGGCCAGCATGATGAATCTTCATAGTAATAGACGTCATGTCCCAATCGTGCGAGACCAATGACATATTGCAGATAATCCCAAGCCACCCCTCCAATTGGATAGAGGCCGATCAAGCCTGTCACGATGATGCGTAGTTTCTGATTCATGTTATGAATGTTTTTGCATTGGTTGTTATGGGGTTCCTGCACCACGCCGCTATTCACGTCTCCAAGAGTCACGTGTGTGTGTTGAAATTGAGTTAGATGGGAACTTCACGTGGGGTCATTGGTTGAATGCCAACTTGCGTGCAATACAGGCGAGCGTAATGTCCTTCTAATTGTAGTAAATCTGTGTGGGATCCGCGTTCGACAATCTTTCCGTCTTGAAGGACCACGATGTGATCGGCATCCCGCACGGTTGACAGTCGATGTGCAATGATCAGCGTTGTCCGGTCTTTCATGAGTCGTTGAAGCGCTTCCAGCACATGTTGTTCGGTTGTTGAATCGAGAGCGCTGGTTGGTTCATCAAGAATGAGGATTGGCGCGTCCTTAAGAAACGCACGCGCAATCGAGATGCGTTGTCGTTGGCCGCCTGACAGCGTGATGCCACGTTCGCCAATGTGCGTTTCATACCCCTGTGCGAGAGACAGGATAAAATCATGTGCGCCTGCGGCTCGTGATGCGGCTTCAATCTCGTCATGCCTGGCGTGGGGGCGACCGTAGGCAATGTTTTCGCGAATGGATGAACAAAATAAGACAGGTTCTTGTAAGACCAGAGATATGTTTTGCCGTAAGGATTCTAATGTCAGATGTTGAACGGGAATGCCGTTGAGTCGCAGTTGTCCTTTCGTCGGATCATAAAATCGCATGACAAGATTGACCAAGGTAGTTTTCCCCGCGCCGGAATGGCCGACGAGTGCGACGGCCTGTCCTGCCTGGATTTCCAGGCAGATATCGTGTAGGACGTCTTTGCCCGAGTTGTAGGCAAAGCTCACATAGTCGAAGGTAATCGGACCGGCAGTTTTTTCGGAGAGCGGAATTGCGCCTGCCTGATCTCTGACGTCTGGAATTCGATGAAGGATATTCCGTACGCGGCTTGCGCCTGCCGCCGCATTTTGAACCGTTGCTGCGGTGTAGGCTAATGTTTCCAGTGGTTTGTACAGCATCGTTAAATAGGAGACGAGCAAGACGATGTCTCCGACGGTCAACACGCCCTGCAGTACCCGCCATGCCCCGATACCAATTACGGCTGCTGTGCCGACGGCCAGTAAAATTCCGACGAGTGCTTGTGATCCGCTCTGCAGTACCGTCAATCGCAACGTGGCCTGAAGACTGGCGTTGGCGTGATGACCGAAGCGTTGACTCTCTGAGGCTTCTCGTCCAAACGCTTGCACGGCACGGATTGACGATAAGGTTTCCTGGACTCGAGTGCTAATATCGCTGTCACGTTGTGCCGCTCGTAGTGATCGGTCTCGCATGGGGCGATCCAATTTTCGAATCAAGATCAAGAGCGGGATGCCAATAGCCAAGGCCACCAGCGTCAATAACCAATCAACAAAGAGCATGATGCCGGTAATCCCGAACAATGTGAATGAGGACAGCAATGCGGGAATGAGCCCGGTGTTGAATAAGGCCTGGACGCAGTAGGTATCCCATGTCACTCGATACAGGGAATCCCCGACTGTTGTTGTATCATGGAAGGTGAGAGAGAGCCTTTGCAGGTGATCAAAGAGACGGCATCGCAATCTGAACACCATACGAAGGCCAACGGCTACGAGGATATAGGTGCTCAAGACCGTCAGCCCACCCATGACAAGTTGGATCAGTAAAATTCCAGTACAGAGAATGAGTAGGAGCGCAGTGTCCCGATCAGCAAATAGCCATGGCATCAATTGGGAAGCCCAGGTGGTGAGGTCCGCTATCATAGCTGGGGCTTCGTGATTTCCCAGTACCGAGTCGACGACGAGTTTCAATGGCCATGGTTGCAGCAAGGCAAACGCGGATCCTCCGAGGAGGAGTAAGACGCCCAGTAGAATTTTGACTTCTTCCCCGCTTCCACACAGGCGAAGGAGCCAGGCTGAGAGTTGCCACGTACTCGTATGTTGCCGTGTGTGCTGGGTATCGTGATGTATCATATGTATGCTATAGCCGATTCCATGAACTTCCGTATCTTGAAGTCCTTCATTTCGCAGGGAAAGTCAGGGTGGCTCAACGGAAATGTATGAGGATTCACTATAGTTGTATTTTCCTGTTTAGCACGTATTTGGATTCGCCATAGTCACACTGTGATGATGTCGGTTTCATTGTGTTATTGCCGTGCAAGCGTCGAATCCCAAACCATGATCAGCTCGTGGAATGCCTTCAGATTAATCGACAAGTACTGCAGGCTCAGGAAATAATGATTCTTGTTCTTCAACGATAGACTTTTGGTGCGTATGGCATTCGACGGTGGCCAATAACCCCTCCTTGGTGGCGAGTGCCGCTGATGAATACTCTTGTTGAGTCCTGAGCGAAAGGAACAGGAGCGCGCTCATCAAGATAGTGCCAAATATCCATGCCTGGTCGATCAGCGCCCATGTCCCCAATAACCCGAGTACGGCAATGCCTGTGACGGCAATTTTTGAATATATTGGCCAGGTGCGGCAATGAATCAGTTGTTTCCCTTTTCCATGCTCTTCAATCACCATGCGGACACGGCTACCTCCGAGTACGCCAGGTTTGATATATAAGTCCCATCGATCAAAGTCGTCACCTCGGTGAACCGCCATTCGTTTTTCCTGAATGATCGTCTCGATTGTCTCTAATCGATCAGAAGAAGCCTGCCAATGTTCACTCCATGCGGTAAACCGATGGGATGATGGAAGAAGCAGCTTTTCAGAGAGATGTGTTCTCCAAGGCGTTAACCCTGAGGACAACCGTCCTGTTAACCGTGCGATCGGTTGGAGCAGGTGCAGTCCTGTCGTCACCACTTTCGATCGAAGGCGAAGAAGAGGTGAGTGCGGCACTTCAAACGGACTTTTCTTCGCTTGCCGATAGGCCAAGAACACCCCAGTTCCTAGTGCGCTGATCAGGAAGGGAATGGCCAGTGCTAATGGTGTCCAGATCACGCCACTGATTGAAAGAATTGCCAGGATGACGATGGCTAAATTCCACTCAGGCATCTGGAGGATGGAGAGTGTGGTTGAAGGATTCCCCTGATACAGCAGTTGAAAGGGTGCGCTTCCCCACACGCCGTGGTAAATGCGTGATGTTCTCCATGCACATGGATTGGCACTGCCCTTGCCATACAGTCTTCCTTTCCATGAGAGGTGTCCGGCGACATTGTATTTTTGCGGCCATTTTTTTTCTAACAAAGCTTCGGCACGACCATACCCGCGTTGTTGTTTCCAGTATGCACGAATAGAATTTCGTCGATGGTGCCAGACCTGGGCCGATGCGTGAAATCCAATCGTCCATCCTTGTTCTTGTAACCGCCAGCATATATCTACGTCATCGCCTGCGGTGCGGTATTGTGGATCGAATCCGCCGATGGCTTGAAGGTGGCTTGTTCTGAACGCCATATTGCATCCAGGAATATGTTCTGCCAGCTGATCGTCTAAGAGGACATGAATGGGGCCACCGGGTGCATGAGCCACACATTCAGCAGTCCAGCCGTCGTCTTTCGGGGGCAGGTTTGGTCCTCCGATGGCGGCATGTGAAGTTGTGAGGAACATATGTGCGAGATAGGTAAGCCAATGCGGATCAGGATAGGCGTCATCGTCGGTGTAGGCGATGATTTCGCCCGAGGCCGCCTGCATTCCCGTGTTTCTGGCGTTGCTTAACCCCTGATTGGTGGTGCTGATCACGCGGAAAGGATACTCTCTCGCGATGTCTTCGGTATTGTCAGTTGATCCGTCGTTGACGACAATCACTTCATACTGTGGATAGGCAAGTTGCTGAAGAGCTTCGAGGCAATCACGGATGGTTCGCGATCCATTGTAGCTACACACGACGACAGAAATGTTTGGCCATTCTTGTTGTGGACGAATCGGGAAATCTTGAAACGCGTGTTCAACCGCCGTCAGAGCTGGTTTGGGCTGTCGTAGGCGGTCGGTTAACCCGAAGTCCCAATCTTCGATTTCTTGGCCGCCGCAATACCATTCGTCGGTCCAAGCAAAGGCAAACGCTCCGGCACCTCCGGCGGCCCCGACGGTGCGAATCTGCCAGTCGAGAACCTCGGCTTGTCTGTCTTGACCGTTTCGCAGACTGTCTAACCCAATTTCAGCAAGGACTAGGGGACGCTCTCCGGCAATATTCTGCAGGCGTGCAAGGTAGGCGATGAGCACGTCTTGTTGTTCGAGGTACACATTGAAGCAGGTAAAGTCCAGGAATGGCAGGTCCAAATATTCGGTTGTGGGATAGTTGACATACGTGACGAGCCCTTCAGGATCTTCGGATTTGACGATGGTGTAGAGTTGTTCAAGAAAGCGTTCGATTTTTTGTTGTCCATACCATCGAACGATTGGGCCCGGTATTTCGTTCGCCAATGAATAGGCCAACACCGCAGGATGTCCGGCGCAGCGTTGGATCGATTCCCGGACACGGTGCTTGATGGACTGGACAAGTGTTTTGTCATCTAAGAAGGTGACGAACTGATCCCACCATAGTCCAACGAGCACCAGGAGCCTGTGGTGAAACGCAAGATCCAGCAGCCAGCGTGGCGGCAACGTATAGGTGCGGATGGCATTGAATCCATGCGAGGCGATGCGAATAAAATCTTGTTCGACTGCGATGGGATTTGGGAATAAGTCCCCTTCCACATTAGGCCGAAACGTGCCATAGGTAATCCCTCGAATCCACAATTTCTCCTGGCCTCTATACAAAAACTTTCCATGGATCCGTGGGCGTTCTACATTAGCCGACGTAGATAAGGGAACGTCATCTTGGTCAGAGCGAAATGATAAAATTGGATCATGAAACAGCATGAATAACAAACCCCCTGAATGAAATGTAGTACATGCGGGTCCGAGAACAAGCCATCATTTTGTTGAGGTTGGTGATGCGTTGTTATCATTATTGACCCACGGCTGAGGAAATGTGTATGTGAGAGCCTCTATGCGATCTATGTGGCGAATACAATGAACAGATGCTGTCGGACGTAGAAAAGGAAAGAGATCGCAAGTGCTGTCAGCACTAGTTAAGGCAATTTAGATACCATGGTTCTGGAAGCGAATTTTGTGATGATATTGTTTGAAAAGTGAATAAATCCTACGACATGTAGTGTCGTGACTTGGGCTCGTCGTTCAAAGCCTGTGGGCGATTACCCTTCACCAAAATCATACTTTGGATGGATTCGCAGTCACTGAAATTACGTATCTATATGCTTGGTGAGTACGTATATATAAGTATTTGTTTATATTTATTAACGATGGTTAAATCTCGCATGAAATTTATGAGTCATGAGGAGACAGCCATTGGCAAAGTCGGAAGATTCAGTCAATCTGTAATATATTTTCCGATTTCATGACCATACTCTCAGGTCAGGTTCTTCATAAGATGATGGCAGGTATTCAACCAGGCGAGAAGCTGTTTCCTGGTAGTGGGAGACGTGTGACATGATTAGAAGGTATGAAAGGAGCGTGTAGATGCGAATTCAATCATTGGCGATATCAGGGGGGATGATTGCGTGTTGGGTGTGTGTTGTGACGTTGTTGTTCAATAGTTCTCCAGCACATGCTCGAGTTGGGGCTCAAGCACCTGAAATTAGCAATGAAACGTGGCTTAACTCGGAGCCCCTTCGCTTAGCAGACCTTCGTGGGAAAGTCGTGATGGTGGAGTTTTGGACATTTGGATGTTGGAATTGCCGCAATATTGAGCCCTATGTAAAGGCGTGGCATGAAAAATATGCAGCAGAGGGGTTTGTCGTGATTGCGATCCATTCTCCAGAGTTTCAATATGAACACGATGTGAGTCGAGTTGAAGACTATATCAAGAAGAAACAATTACCCTATGCTGTGCCGATTGATAATGATTTTACAACGTGGCGTCTATTTCGAAATCGGTATTGGCCAACGCTTTATTTAATTGATAAGAAGGGTATGATTCAGTATACCCGAATAGGCGAAGGTGCCTATGAAGCTACTGAACATGAAATTCAGCGGTTGCTGGCAGAAGAAAATTGACAAGTCCCAGAAAAAATCCGCAAACAATGAAAAAAGATCAGTGATTGACACATGAAGGAGACAGAAGTATTTCATGAAACTTCCGAAAAGGTTACGGTGAGCGTTTCTTGGATTTTTCCCGTTTCTTTGAGGTTGATCGAAGCGCGGCATCATAAGAACGTGTGCCCCATGCCGCAGCTTCGTCAGGGTCATCGAGGATTTCCTCTGGGGCCATGTAATAAGACATTTTTACGACTTTGTCGCCCTTACAGTATTCAAATGGACCTAACCCCCGTGCCTCAAAGTCTTTAGCTAATTCGGCGTCAACTTTCAGATACAGAACGTCATCTGCCACAAGTCCGAACATCGTTTTTTTGAAATAGATCCCGTACCCTCCGAACATTTTTCGTGCGTGAATGGGGCCAAAGCGAACGAAAATCTCCTGAAGGTATTCAATAAATTGGTTCATGTTATTCGACTCGTTGTTGTGTCAGGTTAATTCTACGGCCTATCACGATTACAGTGTAACTGATGAGAACGTCAAATGGAGATATAGAACGGTCAACAATGAATGCTCTAACGTTCTCGTATCTTTATTTGATGTGCTATAGATGACGGCGTTTTCCGTTATCAATTATAGAGGACAAGTACGTTACGTTTTATTGCCGTGCGAGTACATAAGGGCTCGTTGATGTCGAACGCCATGTGTTACATGTTTTTCATGCCTACTATCCAAAGATCATAATCTTCCAGGATGGAAAGCCGATAAGTAGGAAAGATTTTATGTGTGTATTGTTGTGCAGGCGGTGGGCGGGCGGATGTACTCAATGCCTGAAAGGCAGCTGCTCGGCATTTGCCAGGACATACGTTAACAAAGGAGGGTGCACTTGAAGGTTTATCGAAATTTCACGAAGATACGATTGCAAGCCATGTTGCTGATGTTTCTTGTTGTCGTCGGCTTCGGAACTGAAACTGTCAGGGCAGAAACTGATCATGATGGCCAGCTCTGGTTTCCGATTTACAATCGATTGCATTTGCCTGGAAACTTTCTTGGCTGGGTTGAAGTCAATCCACGGTTCGGGGACAACGTGTCAGAGATTGATCAACTCCTTCTTCGGCCAGCGATTGGCTATAAACTTTCCGAGTCATTCTCTATCTGGCAAGGCTATGCCTGGGTGACCAACTACGAACCGCAGTTTCGTGATGAGCATCGATTGTACCAACAGCTAAGTTTTCGGCATGCCTTTACGGACTTCAGAGTTTCCAGCCGAACACGGTTAGAAGAGCGATTTATCCGGAACGCACGAGGAACGGCGCTCAGAGCTCGGGAGATGGTTCGGGTAGATGTCCCATTTGGAGCGGAGAAGCGTTGGGGTGTTGTGGTGTATGATGAAGTGTTTGTGGGGCTCAATACTCTTCAAGGTGGACCGGAGTCCGGGTTCGATCAAAATCGAGCCTTTCTTGGAATCAGTCATAAATTAAGTGATTCACTGAGTGTGGACTTCGGTTATCAAAATCAAGCCATTAACAGACAAACAGGACCGAATGCCATGAATCATATTATTTTGATGCAATGGTTTGTCGATTGGGGCAAGTAGGACACAGGGTTTCCTCTCGCGTACGGGTGTTCATCTCGAAGGCAAATGAACGTGTGTGCATGACAGGTGGAGTGCCTAGCGCCATTGCCAACTCTCGGGAAGGAAGGTGTACAACTCAATCATTAAGCGAGCGCCGTAGGTCGGGCCGAAGTCTTTGCTGTTGAGTTGATCGTTCCAGGTTTCAAGGGTAAAGGGATGGGCCCGTATAGCCACGGAGTAAAAACGTTCTTCAAGTGAGTCGCCCAAGACATCTAAAAATATACCGGAATCAAGAGTCACGCCAACTTCAACCTCAAAGAGCGGAAAGTGATCCTCTCGCATCCACCCATAGCTGACTGATCCCTGTGCAATGTGTGATTCCGGCGCCAGCGCACGAAGTGCAGCGCCCTCCCATACCCTTGAGTATCGATACATTCCTGAAAAACGCAGTGGGCCGAAAACTGAAACCCACCAGGGTTTCTCCTCACCGGATGGGCCGTGGAGCATTTCGATTGGCGACCACCGGCGTACGCCCATTCGTCCGAAGACCTCATGATACAAACTGCCAGACGAGACTCCCAAACCGGCAAATACGATTCTGTCCATCGAGCCAAGCGAAAACCATCGATTCAAGGTGCCGGTGATCATAAAGTCTGTTTGCCGACGCTTTTCGCGAACCGGGACCTTGGGGATGCCTTTCAACGTTTCATGGACAACTTGGTTTTGGAGGTAACGTGTAGGTTGATCGCGTGTTGGGCCGGCCCCAACCGTGAGATTCGTACTCCAGCCTTTCAAGCGTTCGAGATGTTCGGTCCAACTAAACGTAATCTCGTTAAGGCCGATGGTTTCTCGGATATCGTTAAATCGTTCCCCTTCGCCATTAAACTCAGTAAACCGATTTAAGGTCAGACCCAGTTGCAAGGCCGGATATTGGTCGGGATAGGCGAGTCCTCCCCAATGCGCATTGGGCGCAGGTGCTTCAGCGTGGACGACGTGATGAGACAAGAGAAGTACGAATAATGATGCCGATACATAGCCAATTCGACGCGCGTGTTTCACAATATTTCGCATAATGAGAATTGCCTGTTTATGAGAAGATGAATAGGACTGTCCTGGCGTCAGCTACCTGCATGCCCTTATTGAACATTTCCGGGTGAAAAGAATCCGTTTGTATTACGCTATCAGGTAGTCGGCGCTTGCTTGCCGTGTGAGTCGAGGGGGAGGTGACGATTACGTACAGACTTAACAGCAATTGCCACTTATAATATTTTTAAAAGAAATTGTCCAGCCATCACCTGAGTGTGTCGGTCTGCTCTTTGAGAGCCATGACATGCGGCAGGTTATAGGTGTGGACGGATCTTAAAGGGGGTCGGCTGGATTGTGAGGAACGATAGGATTGTATGCTTGGTGAATGGTGCAGATGTTATTTCTGTTGTCGACACCCTAATTGGTGGAGGTCAGGTCTGTGAAGATTCAATCGCTTCGCCAACAGTGACAACCAGTTCTCGAAAATTACACGGTTTATCAACGACGGCATAGGCTCCGAGTTCCATTGCCTTCTGCTTGTCTTTTTGTTTCAACACTCCACTGAGCATGATAACTGGCGGGGCTGTTCCATTATGATTGCCCGTGACTCGTTCGAGGAGTCGTAACCCACTGAGTATTGGCATGTGGTAATCGGCAATAATGAGGTCTGCGTGGTTTTCTTCTAGCCAGGCTAACCCTGCAGCTCCATTTTCAGATTCCGCGCATTCATAACCGGCGGACTCTAATGCTGCTCGAACCGTTCTTCGAACGGCCGGCTCGTCATCAACGATGAGCACGCGTTGTTTTCTTTCTTCAGTAGGACGGACCATCCTATGCGCTCGTCAAAATCTTTATGAGATGAAAAATAAAGAATGATTGCCTCGTGTTTCGTTAAATATACTGTATTCTTCATGGGCTTGGCTATTATTATCCTACCTGTTTCCATACGAGAATGAGAGGAGCCTTGTTCATATTTGGTCATTCTCCAATGGGATAGTGCCTAAGTTTTGAGCAGATTGTTGAGCTGTGTACTCTATGCCAATGGAAAACTGCGCCTTGTCGTTTCTTCCGATGGCGTCCTTGTGTTGTGAATGTTTGTACTATTGCCTCTCCAAGAGGAATGAATATGAGTACGAGATGAATACCGTGGATACTACGATTCAATTTGGGAAGGTTTCAATGTCATCGTGAGGACGTGTCGCAAGTATCGAGTCATCTGGGGTTTGCTGTGGGTCTGGCCTCCTATCGCGATACTACTGTTTAGTGCCAGTTGTGCCAGTGTCGATTTCGGATTGTATAAGCCTGGAGGAACAGAAGAGGACTTTAGTCGCGACGAAACTGCTTGCCGGAAAAGCCTGGGATTGGGAGGAGAGAGTCGTATCGATCCTTCGCAGATCTTGGTCTTCTTTATCCCGCGTTACAAAGATGAAGTGAGAAGCTGCTTGCAAGAGAAAGGGTGGAGACTGCGTCCATATGGGACATGATCTGCAGCTCTCGTGTCTTGTGTAAAGACATGACGGGTTCTTTTGTATTCATGCATTCCCTTCCTCTCGCAGCGGTATACGCGTGGGCGTTCATGGGCATTATTAATATCCTGCCGATTGAGTGAGTTGAGTCATGTCAAAGATATGATACGGCACAATATCACACGGAGCCCCATCGCCTTGTTGATCAATCCACATGTCAAATGCTCCATCATGATCGCCATCTTCCCAGTATAAGAGAGGAAACTCTTTGGTCTCGACGACGGTATTCCAATATTCATTGTATTCTGACAACACAATCTGACGGGCAGTCTTGTAATCGATCGTTCCATTTTGTTGTCGCGAATACGATCGGGTATATAAGCCCGTGATGATATTCACATCTTCGTTGACGAGAAAGTCTTCTTCTGGCTCTGCGTGTAAGGTTTTGCGGTGGGGTGTTGTGTGGGTGCGTGTGTCCGATGTTTGGACCCAGGCACATTGACTGGAACGATCATGTAATTCATTCGGGCCAGCCCGCGCCGAGTCCATCCCTTGGGCTGGTGTCAGCAGCAAGATTCCTAAGAATATACCAGTGAGTATTGCGGAGTGTGTTTTAGGGTGTAGCTGTTTCATGATCATGTCCTTTCTGTTGTACGAAGAGAAAGATCTCCGTTTGGGGCTTTGGTGTTTGCTTCGTAGTAGCGCTCATGAATGTATAGAGCAACCTGTGTGCCAGGAAATGTTTAGGCCCTTGCAGTGGGGCCGGAGAGAACGCCCTCATTGGACAAACAGTGGCTTAGCGTGTGGTCTATGCGAAGAAATCAGGAAGGCCCTTGCTTGCATGTGAGCAGAAATTCTTCGCGAATCTCGGTGGGTTACGTGAGGGATTGGTCTGTGAACGCGATCGTGGTTTCGGTCTATTGTTTCTGTCCAAGAACATAATCGTCATGTCATTCACGAGCACTGGCTCGCAGCCATTCTGGAGTCACGATGCCTGTCAGTTCAGTGTCTGGCAACGTGACGGCCTGTCATCCATGTCAACGACATATCTATTGGTATACGAAATTGTATCCGATTCGATACAACGGCTGTAGTCGGGAGAGCATGGCTAACTTTCTGTTATGAGCAGTCAATATTTTTGCATCTCTCGTTTCTCTATGGTGTGGATGCTCGATGTCGAATTCCTGAATAGAGAGAGATGGAGATCGAGTCAAGCTGAAGGGACATGGTGCATTTTATGCATTTACAACATATAGGAGAAAACAGCGAGACTGGATAGGCGCTTGAAACGTGTGAGTTTCAAAATTGAAAGTCTCTCGGTGAATAGCACGACATGAATTATCCACCTACTGACTAAGGGGGTAACATGTTTTCCACGCTCATCCCATGCTTGTTTGCAGCCTATCTTTATGGCGGGTCCACGATGGCGGCGTATGATTACAAGCCTGTTCACATTGCGCCGCCTGAATGTCAATTCAAGGCCTATATTACGGACAACAACAACTTCACACTCATCCTGCTCAACCCAAGCCTGGCGACCACGGATGCTGCTCAGATTCGGGTCGAAATTCCTATGCCGAAAAGCGATGGCTGGAAACGATTTCAATATTGGTGGGGGTCTGACCGTGCCTATATCGAAGGAAAAGAGGTCTTCATCAAGCATGGACCTGTCAGTGTGTATTAGGCATAATCGTGTAGAAACAGGTTTGGGAAAATAATCGTGCGACTCATGTGAAAACTCCCTGTTTCCAGAAATATTCTGTTACAGTAAGTTCTTCAGTGTATTTTCTCTCGTCAGACGTTTCGTGTGTATTTTCGCTATTGAAACCGGCAAGCTGCGTGTGGACACATGCAACTTGCGTTGTCAGTGGATGAACTCGTTGGTTGTGCGATAAGGCTGTGAAGCTTCATCGACTTCTACCACGAAAGGTAAAGATTTTCGCTTCTGTATGATTTCTTCGTTCGTCAGGTTCTACAAAAAGACTGTTATCGAGAAGCCGCTGTTTGTGCTAACAGTCATCTTTCTTCTGTTCGCGTTTTTCATCACCTACAGCACTGAGCTGAAACTTGATGCCTCATCGGAATCGATCGTGTTGGAGAACGATCAGGATTTGAAGTATTACCGCGCGACGCTCGATGCCTATGGATCAGATGACTTTTTAATCATTACCTACTCGCCCCAAGCGGATGTGTTCTCGCCGAGGTCGCTTACGGAACTCAAGTCCCTGCGGAATGAATTGTCAAAACTCGAACGTGTTGAATCCGTGGTGACGGTCTTAGATGTCCCCTTATTAAATAGCCCGAAGGTGACGATTTCCGATCTGACAGATGGAGCCCCGATCCGGACGCTGGAAACTCCTGGAGTCGATGTCGAACTGGCCCGCCGAGAATTCTTGGAAAGTCCGATTTATCGAAACAATCTTGTGAGCCCTGATGGACGAACAACGGCACTGCAAGTCAATTTTAAAGCTGATGAGCAGTATCAACGCTTGTTACGTGCCAGAAATCAGCTTCGCGAAAAGAAGATTGAATCCGGTTTGACGACCGAAGAGCAGACGACATTAGAAAAATTGTCCGCGGAATTTTTGGAGGCTCATACACGCGTCATTGAAGCGCAAAGCTCGAATGTGCAACGCATTCGGAAGGTCATGGAGCCATTTCGTGAGCAGGCGCAACTCTATCTTGGCGGGGTCCAGATGATCACGTCAGACATGATTAGCTTTATAGAACACGATATTGTTGTGTTTGGATTGGGAGTCACCGGTCTCTTGATTTGTGCGTTGGCACTCTTTTTTCGAAAACTCAGGTGGGTGCTGATTCCGATGTCTTCATGCCTGATTTCTGTCAGTCTCATGGTGGGCTTGCTTGGGTTTTTCAACTGGCATGTCACCGTGATCTCGTCAAACTTTACCTCGCTGCTCCTCATTGTCACCATGTCATTGACGATTCATCTAATCGTACGGTATCGGATTTTACGTGAACAATACCCAGAGAAGAATCAGCAAACCATTGTCTTCGAGACGATGAACACGATGCTCATGCCGTCGTTCTTTACGGCAATGACGACAATTGTGGCGTTTTGTTCGCTTGTCGTCAGCGGCATTCGTCCAGTGATTGATTTTGGGTGGATGATGACGATGGGTATCGCCTTGGCCTTTGTGCTCAATTTTCTCTTCTTTCCGTCTGTGCTCTCACTCATCCAACCTGAGCAGATTGTGGCTCGACGGGATTTAACAAGAAAATTTACTGCTGGCATCGCGTCATGGACTCTTGGACATGCGAAAGTGGTGATTATCGGGTGCGTGGTGCTTGTTGTCATCAGCATTGTCGGTATTTTTAAGTTAAATGTCGAAAATCGTTTTATCGATAACTTTAAAAGTTCAACGGAAATTTACCAAGGTATGGAATTGATCGATTCGCAATTAGGCGGGACGATTCCTCTTGATATTATTATTGAGGCGGATGATGCCTTTTATGCATCACGAGAGAACGAACAGGAGGAGAGCGATCCGTTTGACGATCCCTTTGCCGAGGACGGCACAACTGACGAGATCACCTATTGGTTTAATGGAGATCGGTTAGCGGTAGTTGAAGAAATTCATGATTATTTAGAGCAGCTGCCTGAAGTGGGAAAAGTTCTCTCTATCGCAACTGGCATGAAGGTCTTTAAGCAGCTCAATGATCAGAAAGTGCCGGAAGATTATGAATTAGCCGTACTGCGAAAATGGACACCAGACGATGTCAAAAATGCGCTGATGAATCCCTATCTTTCTCCCGACGGGAATGAAGTTCGGATTACGATGCGTCTCATTGAATCCGCCCCGAACCTTCAGCGAAAAGAACTGATTGAACGGATACGGTCCTACCTCGTTGATGAGATGCAGTTTGCTGAAAAGCAGGTACATCTGACGGGAATGGCGGTGCTCTACAATAATTTACTCCAGAGCCTCTATACGTCTCAGATTCTGACATTGGGAGTGGTGTTCGTCAGTATTTTAGTCATGTTTATGCTTGCCTTTCGCAATCTCGCCATTTCGTTCATCGCAATTATTCCGAATATTCTCGCGGCGGGAGTGGTGTTGGGGGTTATGGGTTGGGTCGGTATTCCGTTGGATATGATGACCATCACTATTGCTGCCATTGCCATTGGTATTGGCGTCGACGATACGATCCATTATGTGCATCGATTTCAAGTGGAATTTCCCACCTATCGGAACTATAGAGAAACAATACAGGCGTGCCATAGCAGTATTGGTATCGCCATGTATTATACGTCACTGATTATCACAGCGGGATTTTCAATCTTGGCTCTCTCAAGTTTTATCCCCACGATTTATTTCGGTGTCCTCACAGGAGTGGCTATGCTCACGGCACTCATGAGCAATCTGACATTACTTGCCGCATTACTCTTAGTGTTTAAACCGCTTGGACCAGAACAGAAGCTGGAGCATGCCAAGGTCTAATGTAGGACAGAGTGGGTTGAGAGTTTTCAAAAGGAACGTCAGGCAATGGCCATCGCTCGTGAATACAAGGTCGAAGTGATTACTGAGGGCGTGCTGGGCAGTTTACTGTTCGGAGCCAGCAAGCTTCCGATTGAAAAAATGGAAGAACGAATGAATGAGCTCGGTCGGCAGGGCTGGGAGGTGACCTTTATGGTGATCGAAAAAAAGCGACTGCTGTTATTTTGGGAGCGGGAGGCTGCGGTCATTACGTTTTCACGCGCACGGTAGTCAAAAGTTTCCATCCCCTTTCTTTCGATGCTGAAAGGGGACGGACACCTCTTCATGTATCTGAAGTACCATCAAGCCGATTCAATAATGGCGGCTGGTGCGGCTGTCATCACGGCTTGAATGCTCTTTTTCATTGATGGTTTGGACGCATACATTTCACTTTTCCCGATTGGTTGCATATTTTTGGCAATCAACACGAAATAGTGCTTCCCATTTTTCGCGACCTTCTCTTCATACTGCTTCGCAAGCTTCGCGTTGGCCTTCACTGATGCAATGGCTCGACGGCATCCCGACGGGGAGTGGTAGCCTTGACTTGCCAGAATAATTTCTCCGCTCCGGGCTTTTAAGCGAAAATACGCTTTCCCATTCTTTCCCTTAAACACTTCAAACTTCGGGTGCTTCATGGCCATAGGAATTCTCCTTTGGTTGATCTGATGAGATACTGGACCGTACCTAAGTAAACGTTGAATGCTATTGTGCCATGATCATATGAAATTGCAAAGCCCCGCTACAATTCCTTCCTCTCGTTTTGCTTGACCTCGACTCCCACGAAATCAGATACTCCTGCTTGAGATACGCATGACGTATCCAGCAATGCGTCAACGTTTTACGTTCTAAGGCATGCGGACATCACCGCAGTGCGTCAACATATATGGAGGACACATGAGTGCATACACAACGTATAATGATGTCGCAGTTCCATCGTTCATGTATGGAACGGCATGGAAAAAAGATGCGACGGCTCAACTTGTTCAGCAAGCGGTGACATCGGGGTTTCGGGCGATTGATACCGCCAATCAGATTATTCACTATCAGGAAGCGCTGGTGGGTGAAGCCTTATTGGCGTTGGCCGAACAGGGGGTGAGGCGGGAGACGCTTTTTTTGCAGACGAAATTTACTCCAGTGAATGGGCAGGACCACCGAACCCCGTATGATGTCGCTGCCGATATTACGACGCAGGTTGAACAATCGTTTCAACGCTCGTTGGAGCATTTGCATACGGAGTATGTCGACTCCTATGTGCTGCATGGGCCCTATTCGCGTGGAGGATTAGGTGCGGAAGATTGGGAAGTGTGGACGGCCATTGAACGTCTCTCTCAATCAGGTAAAGCAAAAACGATTGGTGTGAGCAATGTCAGTGCTGGACAGCTCCGTGTGCTCTGTGAGAAGGCAGAAGTTAAGCCCATGTTCGTGCAGAATCGCTGTTACGCCGTCTTGGGATGGGATAAGGAAGTACGAGAAATTTGCGATGCGCACAAGATCATCTATCAAGGATTTTCGTTATTGACGGCGAATCAGGATCTTTGGGCCGATGCGCAGATTCGGGCCATCGCAGAGCGGTTAAGTCTTGGCCCTGCACAAGTGATTTTTCGATTTGCGCAGCAAGTTGGCATGCTCCCATTGACAGGGACGACAAACCAGCAACATATGAAAGAGGATCTGGATGTTGAGAAATTTTCCCTGTCCCCTGAGGAAGTGCAGAGTATCGAAATGATTGCCGTTTGATTATCTCGTTGCGGTGAACCAGATGATGCTTCTTGCCGTACGATGTGGCTGTTCGTTACGCAAGGTCTGGTTTGTGTTGTTCCTCATGCTGCTTGGTGTTGTGTCCTGGTCTGCCGCCGAGACCAAGGACAAACCTGCGCTGATGTTGGCTGAGGTGTATCAACACGGTATTGATGTCAGCCAATATTGGGTGAGTGAAAAACTTGATGGAGTGCGAGCCCGGTGGGATGGTCAGCAGCTCATTTCACGAGGAGGAAACGTGTTTGCGGCTCCCGCTTGGTTTACGGAAGACTTTCCTGCTGTTGCTGTGGATGGCGAGTTGTGGTTGGCGCGCGGGCAATATGAGAAAACCTCTTCGATTGTGAGAAAACACGAACCACATGAGGGATGGCGGAGTCTCCGTTTGATGGTGTTTGATCTGCCGGAACATGGCGGTGTTTTTGACCAGCGCGTGACGGCCATGCGGCGTATGGTTGAGCAAACCGATTCTCCCTACCTTGCTATGATTGCACAACAGCTGGTGAAGGGGGAAGAGGCGTTACGGCAGCGGCTTTCGGAAGTTCTCGAGCAAGGTGGCGAAGGCGTAATGTTGCATCGTAAGATGGCTCGGTATGCACGTGGTCGAACTCACGATGTGCTCAAATTGAAGCCGTTTCTGGATGCCGAAGCAACGGTGATTGGCTACCGGCAGGGCAAAGGTCAGTTTGCCGGTCAGGTTGGGTCGCTCCAAGTTCGAACCGATCAGGGAGTGGTCTTTTATGTTGGTAGTGGATTAACGAATGAGCTAAGACGTCATCCTCCGCCTCTGCACAGTCGAATTACATTTCGTTACCAAGGATTGACGAAAAACGGTGTTCCTCGTTTTCCGGTATTTCTGCGAATACGGAAAGAGCGGCCTGAATAGACTGTGCTTTGAGGTTTTGCAAAGACTAATACCCTTCCCGCTTTATATATCGATTCATGAGAGATACCTTGTCCCGTTCGCATGTCCGTGTGAGCAACTGATGATGTGAGGCCGAATCAGTTGCCGCATCCAGATGCCATTGCTGGCAAAGCTGTATCGTATACATAAGAGAGGCTGCCGTTTTGAGCAAAGCGAATCCATATTCATAGCGATCATTCTCTTCCTGCGACAAACGTCTTCCGCTCAGGGTCTTGAGTGCCTCTACAGTAAAAGGGGTGAACTCCCATTCTGGCTGTTGTAACTTTGCGAGGCCGATTGAATCTACAGGCTTGGTACTTCTTCCATGGGGATCTTGGGCAAAGGTCACGAGCCCACGTTGAAATTGCGGATTATGATGTAACGACTCATGAAAATACGATCGCCAGGGTTGATCCGCTAAATCCCTGTTCACGGCTGTGACGACGTCCTGGTTCATGGCTCCGTTCACTGAATGTCCTTGCACGATTCGTCCAGCGTTCAGTAGTTCGGGGTGGTCATCGCCCATTCTATCCGGATAGGCCAGCGTGCCCATCATGGGCGAAAGTTGCAAGGCCATGTAATCACGAAAATGGACCTGTTGGTATTCGGCTAAGAGTTGCTGAAGGGTCCGTTCATGGCAGAGATGGAAGGGGTAAAAGAGTACGTTCAAGATACAGTCGGTATACGGTTGGTCAGCTTTGACGATTGATCGAGAGCTAGGCGAGCTCCTTGACGACAACCTTGAATATAGGCGGTTTCCGAGCGAGCACAGGCTTGAGTACGTTGCTCTGGTTTGGCATAGAGGGTGAGCAGTTCTTCTCCGATTGCATAATGGCAATCACGTTTATGTTGTTCGGGTATCTGTCGACAAAATTCAAACGCATTGTCCGAAGCTCGACCAGACACGTTAAGGAAATTTTTCACAACACCAGCAAAGCAACGATTTTGGTATGCGGTCGTTCCTAATTGGCAAAGGTGAGCCGACTGTTCAATGTTCCGCAAGGTGTGGCCGGATATGTCTCTTCCCATACTTTGGTAGCATGTCGGCCTCATGCCCTCCGGGGCTTTGTCGCATTCGCGAAAGGCCTTCGCGAAGTCGTACTTCGTTAAGTGTAAAATAATCGAAGTTTGCATCATGTAACATTCTCGCAAATACTTTTCATCAAGGTCCGAGCATGGATACAGGGGATTGTTGGGTTCGATAAGTTTGACTTTCTTGTGCTGGGTGTTCTTGCCATGATGACCGCTATGTTGTTGCGAGCCGTTGATGCCAGTGATCACGCCTTCCATGAAGACCCCACCATAGCAAGACTGTTGATCCCATGCCGTGTTCAACGTGTCGCACATGGCTAACGCCTGTTTGATGTCATGATTGAGATGCATCGTCAGGCCATGGCCTAACCCATGAAAACAATTGAAATATGCGAATCGTCCTTTTTCTTTCTCCAGTTTGGCGTCGCAGATGGCCACCACATCATGTGGTTGAATATGCGGTTTGCTGGTGAGATAGGCTTCCAGCGCACCGTGATAACATCCCGATTGATGGGCAGGCGTGCATTGCGACATGACAGCGGTGACGTCCTTGAGGTGATGATAGGACATCCGTCCGACATGATGAGTGAGATTATGGGCTTCGCGTAACGCCGCGTGATCCTTCTTGACGATTTCTTCGATTACTTGAAGGGCTTGCTCCGTTCCTAGTTTTTCCAAGACGGTTTCCAATGTCTTTTTGTAACAGGGAATATTCTCGTAACAGGTTCCATGAGGAGGAGTCCCGGGAGCGGCTGATGGTTCAGGGGTGATATGAAGATGTTGAGGCTGCGTTGGGGATTCAGCCTGTTCTTTGACTGTCGTTGTCTGGCTTGTGCCCGTGTGAGGTAAGAGACCTCCGATGATCAAGAACATGCCAAGGCTGAACGCCAGGCGTTGAACCCACTGGGTGGTTGTCCGATTCACTCTGTGTGTGTTCAAGAATCCCTGAGTCTTATGTATCATGTGTGTCAGTGGTTGTGAGTATCTATGCGTGATCAAGACGGGCTGTTATATCTCGAATAGCCTGCAACATGGCATGTTGCCTTCCCGTTGAAAAAAAATGAATAACAAATGTGACATGAGACGTGTGTGGAGTCAAGTGTCGATGACGTAAAACCATCCTCTCTCTGTTGCTTTGCTCTTAACTTGGCAACATAGATGAGAAGGATTTCAGAATGGGGCTTTCTTGAATCTCGTTTCTCAATTAAGCTAAGCACAATGCTGTTGATCAGTGATGATGAGTGCCGGGACGCAAAGGTGGATGCATGGCACCGTCGAGATTGTGAATCGTTCTTTTATTTTGGAGGCTAGGGAGAATGCGGAAACGACAATTCACGACAATGCTGGTCATGTTGGTTGGCTCGATGTTGCTGAGCGGGTGTCTATACACCGATATTCAGGTGCCGAGAGCGTATCGTTCGGCAAGTCCGATCGATGTAAAAGCCAAAGCCACAGATAACGTGGTGATTGGGGAAAGTTGTAATCGAGCCGTGTTATTTTTAGTGGCCTGGGGAAATGGAGGGTATGTGGGAGCTATAAAGAATGCCTTGGCGAACGAACCCACTGGTTCCATTCTTTATGATGTGCATGTCGATGTCAAAGCCACGGCGTATGTCTTTGGCTTGTATACGCAGACATGTACTGTCGTGACGGGAAAAGTAGGCTCCGTATGAAAGTCGTTCTCATGCTGATGGGGCTGTGTGTGCTTGCCTCTGGATGTTCCTCGTTGCAACGATCGGCCTACGAAGCTCGTTCTGGCCTGATTTTTGTTGGAGGATTCGTGTTGTATTATGACTCTGAGGCACCGCTATCCTATCAAACCCTAACGCACAATGAGAGGCCTGACGATGTGGTTTCAGTAGGAGAAGTCATGGGCGATAGTTGTCAGCATGGGCTCTCCATTCCCATTATCTTTTCCGCGACAGACCGTCTGAGCGTTTCAGGGGCTAAGGGGGACGGAAGTTACAAGAAAGCACTGCTCCATATCAAAGAGCAGCATCCAGATCTGACAGGATTATATGACGTCAAGGTAGATGTGCATAAATGGTCCATTTTGACGTACAGCCGGGAATGTACGGTTGTGGTGGCTCAAGGATTTACACGCCCAACTGCCAAGGATCCATGCGGGTATCATCTAAGTGAAAGAAAAGGGGTATCTCGTAGGTAAAAAACGTATCTCGTCGTTCGTATCTCGTATTTCGTAAGAAGAATCTTTTGTCTTTTCTTCACGAGATACGCTTCACGAGCAACGAGCGACAATTCAGGAACGACCTACCTACACCGTCGCTGGAGGACTTTTTCAACATTCTCTAGATTTCCTATTTAGTCATTGGAGAGGCACAGGCCAAATGCGTATTGAGAAACGACAGCACCCGGGCTTCGTAGTCTGCCGGTGCAAACTGGTATATGTCTTGATGGTGGGCTCCTTTTACGAGCCAGAGTTCTTTCGGAGAATTGGCCGCCGCAAAGAGGGCTTTTGTTTCTGACGGGAGTGTATGTTGATCGCGTGTGCCTCCTATCACAAAGACAGGGACTTCTAGAGAACGAATTGAATCGATAGGGCGAAGCTCTTTGAGGTCTACCCCATATTGTAGCTGCAGCTGAAAGAGCAGGGGATAGGCTAGGAATGGCGAAAATGTGCCAACGCGCTGACGAATGCGGTTCATGACAGCGTTTTCAAGTCTTGAATTTACCGCCTCGAGAATCAGAACATCTACGTTGAGGGCGGGGCCATTTAAGACTGCTGAGACACCTCCCAATGAAAACCCTATGAGACCGACCGGATTCGATGGGTTTTGTTGTAAGGCAAATTGAACTGCGGCTTTGACATCGTCTTGTTCCAGGTCTCCAAACGTGATGGTTTGGCCTTCGCTTTCCCCGTGAGCTTGAAAATCGAACAGCAATAGTGAGTACCCGGCCTTGCGTAAGAATGGCGCTCTACCCGCCATACTCGCACGGTTGCTACGAATGGCATGCGTCAGGATCACGGTACCGCAATCGGAACGTCCTGGTATGTACCAGCCAGCCAGACGTTTCCCTCTAGAATTAGAAAAATGTACGGATTGAGCCGGTAACAAAGTCGAGGGCGTAACGATCGTGGCTGGGGCAGGAGCCATGAGCCATGCTCCAGTCCAATACGTCCCTGCAAGCAGTATGAGGATAACCAGAAAAGAACCTAATAAAAAGATTTTGAAGTATTTCATAGATCTAGTGCACAATAGAATTCGAAATAATTCTGAGAATCCATTCATTCTACCCGAAACACATGTAGGATAAGTTCAGCCAGGCAAAAATTGGCACAAAAACACTTTTCGCGAGATACGAAATACGAGCAACGAGCAACGCGCCAAGAATGTTGGCAACCGACTTTTTCAACAGACGCGCCTTGCCAAAAATGTAGGGCAGCCATTACCGTAGAGAATCTCAACAGTCCTATATTTGTACGTTTATTGAAGGAGTCAACATTATGGCCGAATTTCACTATCAAGAAATCTTTGAACATGCAGTCGATAAAACCAAATATCGCAAACTGACGTCGGACTATGTTTCCACGGCAAGCTTTGAAGGTAAAGAAATTTTAAAGGTGAAATCTGAGGCCCTCACTCTCCTCGCACGTGAAGCCATGGATGACGTCTCGCATTTACTTCGAGCCAGTCATCTTCAACAGTTGGCGAAAATTTTAGATGATCCCGAAGCCTCGGATAATGATCGATTTGTTGCGTTGGAATTACTGAAGAACGCCAACATCGCCGCCGGCCGAGTGCTACCAGGTTGCCAGGATACCGGTACGGCCATTGCTCTCGGCTACAAAGGACAACAGGTTTTTACAACTGGCGATGATGCGGAAGCGCTCTGTCGTGGAATTTATGACGCGTACGATCAACGGAATTTGCGCTATTCGCAAATGGCGCCGCTTGATATGTACACCGAAAAAAATACCGGCAATAATTTGCCAGCGCAGATTGATCTCTATGCCGAGTCTGGTTCGAACTACCGTTTTCTGTTTATTGCCAAAGGCGGGGGGTCAGCGAATAAAACCTTTCTGTATCAGGAAACCAAAGCGCTGCTGAACCCGAAATCTCTGATGCAATTTGTCGCGGAAAAAATCCGTACCATTGGGACCTCGGCTTGTCCACCCTATCATTTGGCATTGGTGATCGGTGGTATGTCCGCGGAGTTTACTCTCAAGACTGTGAAGCTGGCCAGTTGTCATTATCTGGACGATCTCCCCACGTCCGGGAATGATCTGGGCCGTGCATTCCGAGATATCGAACTGGAAAAGGAGATTTTACAACTTTGTACAGAGACCGGCATTGGTGCGCAATTTGGAGGAAAATACTTTGCTCATGATGTGCGCGTCATTCGTCTCCCACGACATGGCGCGTCGTGTCCTGTGGGACTGGGTGTGTCGTGTTCAGCCGATCGACAGATCCTCGGCAAAATTTGTAAAGACGGCGTGTTTCTTGAACAACTTGAAACCCACCCAGCCCAATACCTTCCTGAAGTAATGGAAAAAGATTTGGAAGGGGAAGTGGTAAAGATCAATCTCAAGCAACCAATGGCCAAAATTTTAGAAGAACTACGCAAGCATCCCGTTGCCACTCGTCTCTCATTGACTGGCCCTATCGTCGTTGCTCGGGATATCGCACATGCACGACTGAAAGAACGTTTGGATTCAGGTGAAGGCCTGCCTCAATATCTCAAAGATCATGTCGTGTATTACGCTGGCCCTGCGAAGAAACCGGAAGGCCATGCCTCGGGCTCGTTTGGACCCACCACTGCAGGACGCATGGATTCCTACGTGGATCAGTTTCAGGCCGCAAGCGGAAGCATGATTATGCTGGCCAAAGGCAACCGTTCTAAGCAGGTACGGGATGCCTGTGGCAAGTATGGCGGATTCTATCTAGGCTCCATTGGCGGTCCTGCCGCACGACTTGCCGAACACAGCATCAAAAAAGTCGAAGTGCTGGAATACGAAGACCTCGGTATGGAAGCCGTCTGGAAAATCGAAGTCGAAGACTTCCCCGCCTTCATCGTCGTGAACCACGAGGGGAAGGATTTTTATGCTGATCTTGCGGATCAACGGCCGCCAGCGTTAGTTCAAGTTGGAAATGGAAAGAATAAGTGAAGTAGGTTTGCGAGGCCTTGAAGTCGTTTTCCAATATGACATTTCATTGTCGGACTGGAAGCTGCCCTTTAGTCAACACGTCAAATAATGGAAAGCTGGTTCTTCTCAGAATAAAGCTGTGACTATATAGAGTGGCTAATTTGGGACTCGAAACATTGCCATGAGACGACCAATAATAAGTAGGGTCCTTTCCTGATTCCTCATTTTCATGTTCATCTCTATTCTCGAATTATAAGACTGCACCTTTTGCCTCTTTTGGTTTGACTGTTAGATCTCAGCGGTTGCACTGGACAGGTCTCAGCATGACATGTACAATATCACGTACAATTAAATTTGGAGGCTAAGCACATGGATGCCATTACTTATTCTGCTGCGCGAGCTAATCTTGCCAGTACGATGGACCGGGTGTGTGATGATCATGAACCTTTGATCATCACACGTAACAGTGAGCAATCTGTTGTCATGCTGTCTTTGGAGGACTATAAATCTCTCGAAGAGACCGCCTATCTTCTTCGTAGCCCAACGAATGCTAAACGTCTTTTGTCTGCAGTGGAACAATTAAATGCTGGCAAGGGAGTGGCACGGAATCTGGGCAAGTGAAGCTGATTTTTGCCGATGAAGCATGGAAGGATTATCTGTATTGGCAGAAGCAGGACAAAAAGATAGTTGAACGCATTAACAAATTAATCTATGAAACACAGCGTGAACCGTTTGCCGGTATCGGCAAGCCTGAACCTTTAAAACATGCACTTTCTGGATTTTGGTCTCGTCGTATCACCGATGAACATCGTATGGTGTATCGCATAGAAGGCAATGCGTTGCTCATTGCCCAGCTTCGTTATCATTATTAATCTGCTTCTGACCTCAATACACAAAAAACTCGCGCTCCATGCTCCGTGAGACCTTCTCACCCGTGCAACTCAGGCTACAGGGGAAGGGATTACACCGACAATGAGTCGAGGGTTGGAATTTGTGGCCGCTAGTGGTGCCTATCGAAATCTGCGTTCTATGAAAGGCAAAGTTGGACTCAAGTTAGATTTAGAAAAACTTCGGCAGGATCAATGATTGCCTCTCCCCTTAAAGCTGTGTCATTCCTCCGTCGACAGTGAGATCGATGCCCATGATGTAAGAGGAATCATCCGAGGCTAGGAACAAGGCGGCCTTGGCGACTTCTTCGGATGTTCCCATGCGTTTCATGGGATTCTCACCGGCAAAACCTTCTTTGATGCCGCCAACAGCTTCTTCCGGAAATCCCAGTTTATCAAAGATTGGCGTATCAATCGGCCCTGGGGCGAGGGCATTGACTCTGATCTTGTGTTCATAGAGTTCGCCCGCCAAGGTTCTAGCGAGACTGCGCACGGCGGCTTTCGTGGCGGCATAGACATTGGTGGCGGGAAACCCTTTTTGATCGGCAATTGAGGTGTTGAAAATAACCGATGCGCCTTCATTCAAGAGCGGCAAGGCTTGTTGCACATTAAAGAACAGGCCTTTGAAATTCACATTCACCATCTGGTCGAATGTGGCTTCATCCATTGACATGAAGGGGCCAAAGGTCGCTACTCCTGCATTGAGAAACAGCACATCGATCTTCCCAACGTCTTTTTGGATATTGGCATAAAGCGTGTGTATATCATTCATATTCCCGGCATCCGAAACAAACCCGATACTGGTTCCTCCGATATCTTTAACGGCGTTGTCGACGGCTTCTTGCCGGCGTCCCGTAATGACGACGGTGGCGCCTTCATCCTGGAAGAGCTTGGCGGTGGCCAAGCCAATGCCGCTGTTTCCTCCCGTGATGACGGAAACTTTTCCTTCAAGTTTGTTTCCCATGACCTCTCCTTTTTTCGTGTTGTTCGTGGTCACCCTAAAATGTCAGGATCATGCGCTACTGTCAACTTTCCTAGGCAGATGAGCTGTCGGAAGGCACGATGAGAAAGAGAAGAGGGTTATTTAATTTGTGTATAATGACAGCCGACTCCAATACGTGTTGTCTGTATTTCTCAAGACGTCAGTCTTCTCTATGTCTCTTGTGTTGACCACTGATCCGAAGAAGAAGGTTCTGTATATTATCGTATTCTTTGTGTTGCTCTACCTTATCGTAGAAGCCACAGGCCTGCGTTCAAAGCTTTCACCAGAGACGATTAAGGATCTTTTTCTTGAACATACCTTCTGGGGTCTCGTAGTCTTCTGTGTCGCCTTCAGTATTGGTAATCTCTTGTATGTGCCAGGGTGGGTGTTTTTGGTAGGTGCTGTATTCGCGTTGGGGAAAGAATGGGGCGGCGTGGCGACAATTTCGGCTGCCATGTGTTCGGCAACTGTCAGCTTCCTTTTGATCCGCGCTGTCGGTGGTTCGGCTCTTCGCAGTTTCAACAACAAATGGGCCGACAGGATATTCAGTCAATTAGACGAACGTCCGATTCTTTCCGTAACGCTCCTGCGCATCCTTTTTCAAACGTTACCGGCTTTAAATTATGCGTTGGCGCTTGCCGACATTCGCTTTCGACATTATATGCTCGGAACGATCCTTGGGTTACCTCTTCCTATTTTTCTCTATTGTTATTTTTTTGAGGTGATTTTTCAGCACCTACTCAAAGGATAAGTGTCATAGTCATACTGACCGTTCTTTCGTGCTCTCTAATATGTAACATGCTTATTTGGGGGCATCAGGTAAATCCGCCTTAGGCGCATCCCATATTCGTTTCCACACCCAGCGAAGCACCTGTCCCCAGTTCGTGGTCGAGGCTCGTCTTGCGCCGGCAATTGGTACTATGCGTGCTTGCTGATTGGTCCCGATATTAAAACTAAACGCATAGTTTGGCTCCATTCCCATGCGAAGATCGGAGATGACAATGAAATTGTCTTGCTGTCTGATTCCCCAGAAGCCTTGCGTGAACCACTGCAGCCCTTCGACGGGTTTATGTGTTGTGAGTGTGTCTAGAAAATGCCGGTCACTCGGAAAATATGTGAGCTGAAGATCTGTGGAGGGGCGGGCAATCGAGTAAAATCCTTCTGCATAGCCGTCCTCCTTCATAATGAGTATTCTCCAGAGAAGCGTGTTGATCGGGGTCGGTTGAACGAGCATCTGCGTGTAGGGAATTTGTTGTGTGGATAACTGTTCCTGTGCGAAATGTGTGACATGCCATTTAGCGACGACTGTCCACGATAAATATAATGTACTGAGTATTAGGCCGAGTGTGTTCGCTGTATGTCCAAGGCTTTTTTTTCGGCTCATGATGAGTGCGCCGATCACCCCAAGTAGCAGTGGTGTCGTATAGACGGGATCAATGATGAAAATCGTAGACCACATGATTGGATGATTGGAAAACGGCCAGAAGAGTTGTGTGCCGTATGCCGTAAAACTGTCCAGCAGCGCATGAGTGGCAAAGGCGAGATAGACCAAAGTCATCCACCCTCGTGTATGGTTGGCGAGTTGTGGGTGGAGTCGACGAATGATCCATACCACGCAGGGTGTGAGAAGGGCTAAGGTGAACAAGGAATGAGAAAACGACCGGTGCGAAATAAAGGACGTTACTGGGTCATCAAACGGAATGAAGACGTCAAGGTCGGGAATGGTGCCGCAGATTGCTCCCCACCCAATAGCTTTGTTGCCAACTTTTCGTCCCAGGGTTGCTTCTCCTACTGCAGCTCCGAGTGCGAGTTGAGTTAAAGAATCCACGGTCGTGCCCTTGTCATCTCACGAATCACCATATTCCGCTTTTTGGGGGAAATTCTCATACTTCAGCATCTTATCAGAGGATAATGGTCTTTGTGGTCCATTCCGATGCAACAGGCCATGAAGGGCGCCCTTAGCAAGGCACCTTGATTCATGGGTTTCCACCTAGTGACCTCATTTGCCTACATAGCTATGCCTGCCATTATCTGATAAATTGGTGATGACTATTCGTCCCTAGTCTGGATCCGTTCGCTTTCCCCCCCTCCCTCGTTCGCGATCCTTTCCAGCCTACGCGGCGTTCACACCTTTAATACGGAGGATTCATCTCATGGCATTGCATTCATTGGCCCTTCGGGTTGCATGCTGTTCCATTTTCATAGCCGGAACATTTGCGACATCGGTCCAGGCCCAAACAGCAGACGACAGTTCAGCAATGACGGTTTCTGACGGGACAACAGTTTCGATGGAATACACGTTAACGTTAGAAAATAAAGATATTGTGGATACGAATGTTGGAAGAGAACCTTTGAAGTTTACTCAGGGTTCCCACCAAATTATTCCTGGCTTAGAAACCGCTCTTGAAGGCATGAAAAAAGGGGAGAGTAAGCAAGTCACGATTGAAGCAAAAGATGCCTACGGAGAGCCAAGAGCAGAAGCCATCCAAGAGGTTCCTATCGATAAAATTCCACCTGAGGCCAGAAAAATTGGAGCTACGCTTCAGGGAAAAAATGCACAAGGTGGTGTTGTCCATCCCCGCGTGAAGGAAGTGAAAGAGCAAGTGGTGGTCTTGGACTTCAATCATCCATTGGCAGGGAAAACGCTTAATTTTGATGTGAAGATTCTGGATGTTGAGCCGACAGCTACGCCGTAATCCAATTCTCGCTCAATCCATTCTTTAACGCGGACCTTGCTTCTCAGCGGGGTCCGTGTTTCCTTCTTCGGGCATTCTATGCGGTAAGCGTCGTGAATCAGTTGTTGTTTTTTCTACCCTGCTGGAAGCCTCTTTACTTTCGCCTCACTGGATTCACTCATTTTCGGAAAATTCCGTTATGGTTCGACGGCTATATCGACAAAGGCCGGAAAACTATCGGCTCCTTGAATATCCGTCACGCGCAGTTTGAATCGAAATATTCGAGTCGATTCGACGTAGGGAGCAAGAAAGCTGGCTTTTGCCGAGTACGGGTCAAGAAGAGGAACGTTACTCCCGCCAATTTGCGACCAATAGTACTGAAGCGAGCCGCCCTCTGGGTCAAAGCTACGTAGGGCGTTGAGTTGGACTCGAGCGCCAGATTGAACGGATTTATTCTTCCCTGGGTCAGCCACTGGAGATTCATTGGGTTCGTCTTGAACTTCCACGACGACGGCAAGTGAGGCTTCTTTTCCACGATTTTTCACCGTAATGGTCGTTTTTCCGTTTCCGACCAATTGCATGAGGCCGTCAGGGTTAATCAACACAACCTTCTCATTGGAAGAGTGGTACGTTGTGCCGGAGGATTGCCTACGGATGGGGCGTGTAATGCCGTCGGCAAAAATCCCGATGACGGGAAGCTCGGCGATCGTGCCAAGAAAGTCAACCTTATCGTAGACCGTGGCTCCAGCAGCTCGTCCAAAGGCAAGGGGTTTGTTAGTTTGAAAATCAATTTCGATTAATTCGGCTTCCGGCTCGATCGTCAAGAAGACTTCATCAAAAATCGCCCATTTCTCATCATGAAACTGTCCTCCTGCCCGGTCTCCGACGGCAAGTAGGCGTAATTGACCGATGGCGGTCTCTGGAATCTTGATGGTTCCGCCAAAGGGAGGATTGTCTGATTGAGTGGACGTCCGCGCAAGGTTTTCATCGATTGATTCCAGAAGCATATCTTCATGTTCCCAATACCAATAGAATTTTGCTTGAATTAGGTTACTGAGGTCTTGCGGGTCCAGCCGCACGGTAATCTCTTGCCCTGGTGTGAATGTGCTGTCGTTTGTGGGTTCAAGAATCGTGAAGGCCAACCCGTTCCCGCCAATGAACAAGGTCATGCCCATGGGCAGGACAAGAAACTTTAGAATCCAAGAGGCAGAGTGATGATATGTGCATGGAATAAACATCGGCAGTTCTCCGAAAGCTCAGTCAATGGGTCGGAGAATGCGATAGCGCGATTTCCCAAACCCGCTTGAGGCTTTTCTCTATATGTTGAATGTAGTGAGTGACGCGTCATTTTGTAGACCTTTTTAACAGTATTTTCAAGCACTCACATCTCTCATTATCTGAAATAGGACTAGTGTTCGTCCAGGCTCGGGCCTAACAGTATGGGGCCATAAACTATGGCAAACAGCACATACGCTCCACTCCAACAGGCAGCAGCGACGTGTAGGAGTATGTCGTCCGGTAGTGGTAGGCTTGGCCCGAATATGCGTAATATTGCGCCGATGTTGATGAGGAGGTAGATCAAGACGGTTGAGGCATTCGCATGTTTGGGGCGGCCAGTATGCCCTAGGCTAGCTCTGGTCATGACGGCCAAGGTCATGACCCCAACAGCTCCAGTCGTGAGTGCATGCAGGGCATCTTCTATCGACAGCCCGATTCCTAGGATTGCCCCCCCAAGGATTAGAAGCGAGAGGGCTAGCCATGCATATCCAATGTGAAGAATGAACACAAGGGGTTCAGGCCAGGTTACCCACCCTTGCCAGCGTCCCAGGCGAATGAAATTGATCATGCCTGCTAACACAAATGCTGTACCGGTCACGAAAGGTGGGAGTGACGCCACCCATGTTATTGCGGCGATTCCAACGAGAGCAATCGAGAGGCTATCAACAAAAGAAAACGGTGGAGACTGTTTCGACAAGCCGTGTTCGTCAAGAAAGTCTTCGGTAAAGCTCGGGACGATGCGTCCACCAATGAGCGTAAGAAGCATCATAATGAGCGCAAGCGCGATTCGTGCTGCAAGGTCGGTGTCGGTTTGGCTGAGCATTCGTGTATGAAATAAAATATTCGCGCCAGCATACACGCTGATGATAATCCCCATTGGTAGGCGATTCCACGCGCCAGCGGTCACGATCTCGCGCCACACGAATCCAGCCACCATAATCAGAAAGGCTCCATCAACAATAGCCACAAGAAGGGGGGGGAGCCAAGATGTCCCCATCGCGAGACGCCCAGCTAGCCATACGCTCAGTAGCAGCATGAGCGGATAACCACTCAGCGGGGGACGGTCGGTCCAGTTAGGAATGGCTGTCAGAAGAAACCCAGTGATCACGCATGGCAGAAACCCAAAGACCATTTCATGTACGTGCCAATCACGAGATGGATAAAGAAATTCAATGTCTGTTGCTCCGGAAAGAATGAGAGTCCAGAGTGGAATGACGATACCGGCAAAGAGGGCGGTGCATAAAAAGAACGGCCGAAATCCGAACGACAACAATGCGGAGCCCTGATAGGTGGGGGTGTCGTTCATTGGTTCAGGGTTATGATAATAGTCATGTATGTGGTTTGACGCATTTGTAGTATACAGTATTGATTGGAGGAAGATGAGGTACTCATGTATTGACGGAAAATTATGAATGGGCATTCAGTATTTTCTGAAATTCTACCTGAACGCTACGCGAAATGATTCACAAAAGTTTCAAGCTGTGAGAAGACAGTCTCGGTCAATGATTGTGCCGTTTCCACACGTCTAAAGGTATTACACGTATGAATACTTCCATTCACGCTGTTTCATTTTCTGGGTTGCTGTGGGCATTCGTGCCTGCGGTTATTGTGATTGGCATCCTGTATCGATGGACTGTTGATGGGCAAACCGCGGTGTATGCTGTGACGCGAATGCTCATTCAATTGCTGTTGATTGGATATGTGTTGACGTATATTTTTGAATCCGAACAAGCCTGGGTGATTGCGTGCGTGTTGATTGTGATGTTGGGCGCTGCGAGTTGGATAGCCTTGCGTCCTGTAAAGAATAAGCAGCCGTACTTGTATCGAAATGCCCTTGGTGCCATCGCGATAGGCGGAGTTTCAACGCTTGCTTTGGTGAGCCAGATGGTGTTGGAGCTCCAGCCTTGGTTTTTTCCCCGCTATGTCGTGCCGCTTGCGGGGATGATTTTTGCCAGTAGTATGAATACCGTGAGTCTGGCTGCAGAACGGTTTGAAGCCGAATGTGAGAAGGCCTGTTCGTATGTCGAAGCGAGAAATGCGGCTTTGCACTCCTCGCTGATTCCTGTCATCAATTCGTTATTGGCAGTTGGACTGGTGTCGTTGCCAGGAATGATGACCGGGCAAATTCTCTCCGGTGTCTCTCCTCTTGTGGCCACAAAATATCAAATCATGGTCATGTGTATGATTTTTGGATCATCAGGGATATCTGCGGCGCTCTACCTTATGTTCGCAAAAGCACGAACAGCATAAATTCAGCTAGGTGCCTTCAGGTAAGCTACGGTCGTCGCTGCCATAAACAGAGATTCACAGATAGCAGGCAGAGATGTGATCGTGTCCGTGTGGCGATTGAGGCATTTCCACAGATTCGGAAAATACGAAGACCTGTGTGGTACGATGATGGTAGTGAAGAGGCTTCGTATCGAGATCTACAGTCGAATCAAACTTCATGATTACGAGGCTGACTGCTCCCTGCGCGGTGTTGTCGTCCCATACTTGGCAGGACATAGGCCGCATGATGTTTTAGTCACAGTCGTCGAGGGTCGCTCAAGTTCAGAGATCACTATTTACTCATAAGGAGAATGTTTATGTACCGAAGTTTTCTGCATCGTTACGGAATTATTGTCGGCCTGAGTGCAGTGTGCCTTTTGGGCGGGGCATTTCAGTCCACGAGTTTTGCCAATGAAGAAAAATCACTCTATGAACGTCTTGGCGGTTATGATGCCATCTCAGCTGTTGTGGATGTCTTTTTAGTAAAAATTTGGGATGATCCGGTCGTTGGTCGATACTTTATTGGGATGGGAACCGATACCAGAAACCAATTACGACAAAAGAACAAAAATCTCTTATGTTTTAATACTGGTGGGCCTTGTAAAAAAATCAATCGTCCATTAGAGACGACACATGAAGGTCTTGGGATTACAGACAAAGAGTTTGATATCGTTGTCAAGCATATCGCATCGACGCTTAAGGAATTTAAGGTGCCCCAGAAGGAATTTGATGAAGTGATGGCTAAAGTCGGCGGCCTTCGACCCTATGTGGTTGATAAGAGAATTGACGGGCCTAGCAGCAAGTCCTAAGCAACGCCGTCCCTAATTGTCCGTTTGAAAATGTCGCTATTCGTCGCTAGAGTCGTCTTCCCAGGCGAAGTCGGAGGCCGCGGCGAGTGAGCGTGGGGTTTGTAGGCCGGTGTAGCGTTGCTCACCGATAATCCAGGTGGGATAGCTTCGAATTTTTTCTTTGGCGCAAGCCGGCGTCAGCGCACTACCGCGTCCACCAGAGCTGCATTCCACGTAGGGGAGTCGCGTTGCTGAGGCTTCAAACACTTCCTTCTGCTCCTGACAGCGAGGGCACCAATAGGCACCATAAAACTTTGCGCCTGAGTCGTTGAGGTGAATTGCCAAGGCTTGGAGTTGTGGATCTTCCGGTCCTGCCGCCGCGCTAAATACTCCGCTATAGTGTAGGTGCAACACGCCGACGATAAGCAGGGCTACGACCGTGGCCTCCTTCACGGACGTCACCCAGTCAGTCGGGCGTTGTGCAATCGCCAGGGTCATTATGGTTGTGATGATGGCAAACGACGCGAGACAGTAGGGGCAGGTTGCCTCAATCTCCAGCACCGAGACGATCGTGAGGTACGCGCTGATGGCAAACCCGCAGATCGCTACAAATACAACTGGACGCCCATAATTGGATTTCGCTCGGCCGTTCCAGATCAAATTAGCCAAGAGGATGTAGGTGAGCAGGCCATAGAAGGCCATGGGAATGCCGAGCAGCGTCGACCAGCGGCTGGCTTGCACTAAATCGCATCCGGATCCCTCGCTACAAAAGGCTGGATGGTCTTCGAACCATGCAACATACGTGAGGTAGGCGGTCAGCAGGATTCCGGCCGCTGCGAGTACCAGCAGCGCTATATTCAGCGGAGGAATCGAATTTGATTCCGGAGTCGAGGCCTGTCCGGAGCTAACGGTCTTTTTGAGTTTACTTGGTTTGGCCATTGAGATAAGGCAATAGACATGAACAAGACAATCAATTATGTATGTATACCATGCGAGCGCGCGCAATACAATAGAAGTGGGGTCAGACTCGACTTCTATGCTATATTGTGCTATGTAACGATCATGGCTTTAACCTAAGAGGTGATTGTATGGCGCGCTTGCCTCGTTTTTTTGCTCCAGGCTCTCCCTTGCATGTAATTCAGCGGGGGAACAATCGTGGAGACATTTTTTTCAATACATCCGACTATCCGATGTATCTCCAATTTTTAGAGGAGGCGTCCGTCCGAAATGGCTGTGTCATCCATTCCTATGTGTTGATGCCGAATCATGTGCATCTTCTCCTGACTCCTGAGCACCCAGAGAGCCTGCCCAAGACCTTGCAATCGCTGGGAAGACGATATGTGCAGCATGTGAATGCCACGTATCATCGGACTGGGACGTTGTGGGAGGGGCGTTATCGTGCCACATTGATTGATAGCGAGGCCTATCTCCTGACCTGTTGTCGCTATATTGAATTGAATCCCGTCCGAGCGGACATGGTCGTTCATCCGCGAGAATACCTCTGGTCAAGTTATCATGGTCATGCAAGTGGCAAGCGGGACTCACTCTTGACGCCTCATGCGTTATATCGAGCGTTAGGGCGAACCGCTGAGGAACGACAGAAGGCGTACCGTGCATTATTTCGTCATCATTTGAGCGGGGAGACGTTAGATGAAATTCGAGAAGCCACGAATAAAGCTTGGGTGTTAGGTCATGAACGGTTTAAAAATCGATTGGCAAAAAAAATGAATCGGCGCGTGTCGCCTCTGCCCCGTGGCCGCCCGCGACTGGGGTCGGAATAAGATGAGCGCACACTTTTTTTGAATCACAATTGTTTGAAGAAGGGTTCGTACCATGGGTTTGTCTACTCGTAATGATTCTCCGTCGATGAAAGCGTCAGATTTGCTTGTGCAGTCATTAGAGGCGGAAGGGGTAGAATATATTTTCGCCCTTCCCGGTGAGGAAAATCTGGATTTTCTGGAGTCCTTGCGATCCTCCAGCATCAAGCTCGTGCTTACGCGTCATGAACAGGGTGCTGCCTTTATGGCAGCGACCTATGGTCGTTTGACCGGTAAGGCTGGTGTGTGCTTAGCGACTCTAGGACCAGGGGCCACAAATTTAACCACACCGGCAGCGTTTGCAAATCTTGGCGGGATGCCATTGGTCATGATTACTGGCCAAAAGCCAATTAAGCAATCCAAGCAAGGACAGTTTCAGATTGTTGACATCGTGAGTTTATTCGCGCCGATTTGCAAAATGACGAAACAAATTGTCCATGGCAATACCATTCCCGCTCTTGTCCGTGAAGCGTTTCGTCTCGCAGAAGAAGAGCGTCCCGGGGCTGTCTTGTTGGAGTTGCCGGAAGATATTGCTGCCGAAGAAACCACCGAGCAGGTTTTGCCTCCTCATGAGCGATATTATGCCGTCGCCGATGATGCAGTGTTAGATAAAGCCGTAGCGCTCATTCGTCAAGCGACTATGCCGTTGATGTTGGTCGGAGCCGGGGCGAATCGCCAAGACGCTCGTGACGCTTTATGCGAATTTGTACAGGCAACACGGCTGCACTTCTTCAACACGCAAATGGGGAAAGGCGTGGTTGATGAACGTTCAGAGCTGTTTTTGGGTACAGCGGCGTTGTCTGCTGGTGATTATGTGCACTGTGCGATTGAACGCGCCGATTTGATTATTAATGTCGGACATGACGTCATAGAAAAGCCTCCATTTTTTATGAAAGTAGGTGGAAAGAACGTCATTCACCTGAACTATAAATCTGCACAGGTCGATCAGGTGTATTTCCCGCAGGTCGAAGTGGTGGGTGATTTGGCTCGTTCCATTCGGCGTCTGCAACAAAAGCTTGGCGGTGATGTGCCCTGTCAGTCATCATATTTCCAAAAAATCCGTGGCGAAATCGAAGCGCACATTTCGGAAGGGGCTCATGACGCACGGTTTCCTGTCATTCCACAGCGTGTTGTCGCTGATACCAGAAGCCTCATGGGCGAACACGATATCATCGCGTTAGATAACGGGATGTATAAATTATGGTATGCGAGAAACTATAAAGCGTATCAACCCAACACGGTGCTTCTCGATAATGCGCTGGCTGCCATGGGGGCGGGCTTGTCTTCGTCCATGATGGCCTCGATGCTGTACCCGGACCGGCGGGTCATGGCTATTTGCGGTGATGGCGGATTTATGATGAATAGTCAAGAGTTGGAAACGGCTGTTCGCTTGAAACTCAACCTGGTGGTAGTCGTGTTGAACGACAACGCCTATGGCATGATTCGTTGGAAACAGACCAGCTCAGGCTTTCAAGACTGGGGCTTGGATTTCGGGAATCCCGACTATGTGAAATACGCTGAAAGTTTCGGAGCGACCGGTCATAGGGTTGAAGCGGCAGACGCATACATTCCCATAGTAGAGAAGGCGTTCAAAGCAGGAGGAGTTCACCTGGTTGATATTCCGGTTGATTATTCTGAAAACCAAAAAGTCTTGATTGATGAGTTGGCAGACAAGGTCTGTTTACTATAAACAACAGAGCAGAAAACGGCTAGCATTCTACGCACTATAGCGAATCCAAATAAGTTCCAAAGAGGAAAATACCACGAACTCCGCGCGGTACAACGGGGATACAAGGAAGGTTATGCCCGCCTGGATGACCTACAGGCGATTGACGGTTCAATAACGAAGGGTCAATCAGCATTCAGTACGAGGACATATAGATTCGGCATAACTGAAACGGCTATAGAAATTGTTGTCCCGTTTGATCGGCAAGTTTACTGTAAGGGTATTGTTTAATTTTCCCTAAACTGCTCAGTTGAGTTTGCTACGACTCGTCTCGCCAGTCTCGGTTGCTTGTTGAATATGTGAGATTCGAGAGAAGGAATCTTAGGGTCACAACTTTTTTTATTGTAAATTAGTCAACAGGAATTAGACTCTACCTGCTACTGTCTTGGCGTTTAAGAGGATAGGAGATGAGGTTTTCTAGGTCCCGAGTATAGATCGTAAAACCACAAATGAATACACGGGGATTCATGGCTGGAAAAGGATCCATTGTCCTTCTGGTAATGTGCTTGGTCATTTTGGCTGGTATAGTGGTCATATCCTGGCGGGGACCCATTGGAACGGAAAACACAATAATGCCTCTGGGGGATTCTCTCACGCAAGGCTGTTGCCAAGTTCCTTCCCGCGCTTGTGATCTCGGATACCGCCATCCTCTCTATCTTCAATTAACCCAAGCAGGTTATTTTGTGAATTTCGTGGGAAGCCAGCACCACCCTCAGGACGACTGTGCCTTACCTGGCAATTCAATCGATTTTGACAGTGAACATGAGGGATATTATGACAAGACAGCTGACTGGATTAGGGATAGAGTTGTGGAGTTTCTTCAGGCGAATCCAGCGGAAATCGTGCTTCTACATATCGGGACGAATGACCTAAGGTCTGGTCAAGATCCCCACGAAATCGTAACCGAAGTAAGCCAGATTCTCGATGAAATTGATCAGTATAGCCAAGACGTTACGGTGATTCTCGCTCTCATAATCAATAAGGTGCCAATCAGCTCTATTTACAAGCAATATAATACCCAGCTTGCGGCGATGGCGCAAACGCGTATCGCTAGGGGCGATAAACTCATTGTTGCGGATATGGAGACCGGCGCAGGCATTGACTACCATCTTGAAGGTGACGGGGGAGACTTTTTCGATAGTTTCCACCCTAACAACAACGGCTACGCAAAAATGGCAGATGTGTGGTATGACCACCTCAATCTATTACGGGATTCCCTCGCAGCATCAAACCGGCCGCTCCACAATTAACCTTCTCGCCTCTCCGAGTTGTTTGTCACCGACTACCGTGCGATGGTCGATCGCAAAAGATGATTCGATAAATGAATTCATCCTATTATTAAAAGCCTCAGATTTCAGTCTTGAATCTGGAATACGAATTTACGTTCAACTTGACCAAAAACTGTATAAATCTGAAGCGTTCTTAATGTTGTCCGTTTATCCCGTTCTAGGGTTATCCTCTCTCGATGTTTTGCACATCTAACACAATTTTTCCGATATTCCGATTGTCTTCCATGTAGCGGTGTGCGTCCGACGCTTGAGCCAGGGGAAAGACGGAGTCGATCACTGGCCGCATAGTTCCCATAGCCAAAGGCGTGAGCCACTGCCGTGAGAAGCGTCGTGTCATTTTAATTTTTTCATCTATCGATCTTGTCCGTAACACTGTCCCGTGCACAGATAGTTGCTTCGTTATCAATGCTCTCAAATCGGTTTCCTGTGTGTGTCCACTCATTAGCCCAAAGAGCACTAATCTTCCTTGTTGCCGCAAGCAGTGAAAATTTCTTTGCCAATTGACGGCACCCACGGGATCCACAATGAGATGTGCGCCGTGTCCGCGCGTCTGTTCTTTCACCCATTCGGTGAAATCTTGCTCTTTGTAATTGCAGCCGGCTGTAGCGCCGAGTTGTATGGCCATGTGTAGTTTTTGTGCGGTTCCCGCAGTGACCAATACGTGCGCGCCAATCGAGCTGGCCATTTGTATTTGTGCGGTTCCTACTCCGCTACCGGCTGCATGAATGAGTACGGTTTCGCCGGATTGGAGCGATCCACACGCACATAATGTCTCCTGAGCGGTGAAAAAGGCTTCTGGAATTGCCGCAGCTTCGATGTACGAGAACCTCTCAGGGATTTTCATCGCGAGCCTGTAATCGACTACCGCTTGTTGGGCGTACCCACCGCCCCCTACTAAGGCAAAAATGTATTCTCCTGGAAGAAATCCCCGGACAGCCTCCCCGCATGCCAGGACTTCTCCGGCCAATTCTAGGCCCAAGATATTGGATTCGCCTAGAGTTGGAAGATATTTGCCGCGCCGTTGCAGGAGGTCTGCTCGATTCAAGGCCGTTGCCTGAACACGTATGAGGAGTTGATGCGCATTCGGCTGGGGATTAGGCACGTCAGTCAATTGTAATACCGAAGGGTCGCCAGGCTCTGTATATGTAATCGCTTTCATCCCGCCTTCGTTTACAACTGGACATGAGTTGGATTTGCTATCGTTGGGAGTCCGATTTGGAATGGATTGGGATACGCTTGTACTGTGTGGGAGTGCCGGCTCTTGAGTGTTGTGTGGATGTATGACTATAAAAATGCTCGGCTAGGAACAGGACGATCTAACAGAAAGGTCGCGGGAGTGATGACAAAGAAGCAGATGCGTGTGCACGCGCTCGAATGGTAGGCCAGCTGTGAGGTGACGCCGTGACGATCCTTCTTCAGTCAAAGTGATCTTTTCTGAGCACAAAAGCATCGATGACAAAAACGCTTCCAGAATGACGTTCCAGAAACGGCTTAAGCCCCGACAGTATGAGCTCGACCTTTTCCTCCGGCACCACGGTCAACACCATTTGCAGACTGCTTGTGTCATTAAACATCAAATGTCCTTCGTGGAACCCGCTATGTCCTTTTCCCGAAAGGTTGCTGAAAATCGTATAGCCACTGGCTTTGATTTGATCGAGCACGTCCGTCACGAAGTTAATGTGCTCGCCATCAATGATGACTTTGATTTCTTTCATCGGGTACAGCTTGATGGTACTCATGATGTCCTCCTAGCCCTCCTCAATCTAATAGATTACTGAATACGTTGCCAATCGTTCCGCGAATCATGAATAAAGAACTCCCTGGAGGCTGGATCGAGAGCCACGAGATTGATCCAATGATTGCCGATGAGGCGTTGAAGAATATCATGCCGAGCAATGATCATACTAATTCGTTCACGCGGTGCCTCGATAATCACGAATAATCGCATCGGTTCGTGATAGGGTTTGTCCCCATCAAGAACTGTTTGGACTGGCAAGCCAACACAGATATCACTTTGGGACCCATACATGACTCCGATACGGCTGACCACATTGTGATAGACCTTGCTCCCGGCACCATACACGTGTGGGTCCACCGTGGAAAAATAATGCTCCATGTTGATCCAATTGCCTACGATCATCGGTGCGGTCATGATGATTTCCAAATATTTTCCCGCCTCGTCTTGCGAATAATCGTACGAGTGTAAAAACGTTCGCCCTTCAAGATCAATCCCTTGCGTAAGAAGTCGTCTTCCCACAATAAATGTGGTATGTCGAGAAAGGCCCCACTCGGGCCGAACTTGAGACCAATCGATGCTGCGTTGTTTTGTCCGTTCAGCGGCCTCATCCAATGATTCGCAGCCTTTGTCGTCGGGTAAGCGAGTAAGCCGTTCCCGACTATTGCGGCGTGTGGCTTCCGACAGGTCGTGTTGCAATCTCAGTAAATCTTTGCGATGGGTGGCCGGGACATCTTCCAAATCAAACAACTCCACTTCGTCTGTCGTGGTGTCGTGTTGACCCGGAAGGAAATGCGTATCAGGCGGAATATGAATGCCTTTTTGCGCCAGAATTTGTCTCACCTGTGCTTTGTTGGCCATCGAGGCAAACGTGCGTGCATTGGAGACCCCGTGGTTTCCTCCACAGGCTCCACAATCTAACGCCGACTCAAATGGATTGTTATCTGAAATGCTGCCGTGAGCACATACGAGAAAGAGTCTGGAGAATGTTTTTGTGGATCCAATAGCCCGAAGAGCGGTTTCCACAAAAAGCGCTTGTTCCGTGATGGTAAATCCCGTCTGTGTGATGCGATGCATCCGATTAGTAACGGCGCGGTCGTGTACACCATGGCTTCGTAAGTCTTCAATAAATTGCGTGTAGTCAGATTCCGTCCACTGGAGTTTGCTGAGTAATTCCTCGTCCTCGCCCGGATCAAAAGCCATTTGGTCCAATGCTTGCTTGCGTAGTCGTTCAACTTGGTCATGAGAAACAGCCATTCCTGGTCGGCCGCATTGTTCGATGAGCATGCGATAGATCGCTGCGCGGTGCTCTGAGGCCACCATTTCCTCTGCTTCCTGGGCGGTCAACTTGTCAACAGTCAACGTCGTCCCAAGAGGAGTGTCAAATCGCTCTGAAAACCAGGACGTGATCCGTTTAAACCACAAGGGGCTCAAGGTTTGACCAAACAGCCGAAATCCGAAAAACCAGCCAATGGCTTCGACCATGATATAGGGTGTGATGACATTCTCTTTTAAATCATGAAGCAGGGTATGCCCGGTTTTGGCTAATTGCTGTCGTTCCAGAAATTGTTGAGCCGCCTTGGCTTGATAGGCTCGAGGAATTTCTTTGATAACATGCTTGGGCTTAAGCAGCACCGGACATTGATCGGTTTCTAACTCGCTACCAAACCCTTGATAGGAAAGAGGAACGCCAAAAAATCCGGCAAATCCAAAAGTCTCATTCCCTCCGACCTCTTCGAAATGTCGACGAAAACCTTCGGACCGAACATCGATGCAGAAAACCCCTTGAGCCAACGGACGTGATTCAGCGGGTTCTTCCTCTGACTCATCGATTTTTGCGAGCTTCTCAAGATTCGGAGCAAACCCTGGGAGAAACCCTTTGATGAACGAGAGTTCGAAAGCTTTCAGCCAAATTGGCCCATGGTGTACCTCAGGAAACTGCGACACCCATTCCAAGAGTCCGACCAACGTTTCTTGAGGACTCGCGATTAATTCGTTGACAGAGAAGTCAAGGGATTTGGCGAGATGCAATGCAATTAAGGCCTTTTGGTGAATGTCTTGTTCTCGGCGAATGGACTGCCATGTTTCGCTGATGCGGACGGCATTTTGGTCCAGTTCAGCAATCGGTAAGGGGTGTTGCACGAAATATGAAAGCCCAAGATCCTCGACAATCTTTTCCGGCAAACCTGTGAGCTTCCATTCCTTGTACAGTCCATATCCAGAGGAGTGGCTCTCGAGATAAGACTGAATGGCGGGGTAGGTTCCTGGAATGCCAAGCTTGTCTTGGCAAGCCAATGCGACCAGTTCTTTTTCGTAAAACAAGCGCACCGCGAGGTATTTGACCAGATCAATGCGATTGGCATTTTGCCATTGATAAGCCAATTGTTCAGAACGCCACTTGATGAATCCAGCCCATCCTGAAAGCTGGGAAAAATGCATGGTGAAATAATCCATCCACAATTCACGAGGGATGGCCATGGCCTCGAGACATTCGATAATGGCATCTTCTGATTGATCCGGAAGATGTTGAACTTTTGACTGCCATTGTGCAATGCCTAACATCGAACCAGACTGATCTCTCTGGGCTAAGGCTTTCCATCCACCATAAAAAGTTTCTTCTCGAAAAGGCATAGACCAGGGAGCATGCCCTTCATCCAAAAAACCGCCACACCATTTGATGAGTTCATAGTTCGTGAGATCCTGAACCGTGGTGCCCAGTGTTTGATCGCACCAGGCGGAAAGGATGTAGGACGACGCAAGTTCCTTTCGCTCCGAAGCGGCATGATCATTGAACGAAAACGTCGGTGGTTTAGCTTGGTACAGCACGTGGAGTCTCTCAATGAGCGTCTTCACGTCCTTGTCGTCTTGATGCGCTTGCAAAAGGGCTGAAGCGACATCCGGAGCGGTGTACCCGGTTCCATTGATGAGAATAGAGCGCAATGCTTCGAGATGAGAAACCTTTCGATTGTCAATAGCGATGAGTTGATTGTCACTCTGATCTTTTAACGCTTCATCAATGGCATCTAAGGTAATGCGTCCTTGCTGGTAATAACTCCGGTATTCGGTATTGGTGAGATACCCTTTTCCACCAAGAAATCTTGTGCCTTCCTTTATGGCCTCATCAAATGACAAGTGTTCTAAGCCGTGCAGGGGATTATGGTGAATGAAGGTTTGCATCGGCCAATAGTGGGAAATGGGCTCTCCCGCTAATTTAACCAGCGAGAGAACTTCCGTTCGCTGTCCGCCTCTTGATTGTTCGATTTCTCTTACTTCAGCCACAATTAATACTCTTTAAAAAAATAGTCCTGTAAAACCGGCTGCAGCAATCAGCAGACTCAAAGCGCTGATTTCCCCGGTGGTCAAATCCGTGTAGGGAATATCCGGTCTGGCTTTTCCAAAAGCCGTTTGATGCATTAAATGTGAAAAATACCAACTCCCCAACATCCACACGAAAAAGATGATGAAGCCAATGATGACAAGGGAAACATCTTGATGGTCCGTTGTCGGCAGGGAAGGCAACCCTGACAATATCGGAACAATCGGAAGCACCACAGCGATGCTAATCAGAATTATCAACATCACTCCCAGTCGCGGCATGGCTAAGGCCAAGCCTGGCAGGGTTCCGATGGTATGTGATCCAAACCGTTGTTGAATGCAGTGATACGTGAATAGCAGGCCCGTCATCACGAAGGCAATGGTCACCCCAAATGGTATGAGCCATTGGGAAAACGTCGAGAACACGGTAGACAGTCCCCACAACAAGGAGACTTGGGCGATGGTTGCATAGGTGAGCAATGGTCGAATTTGACTTTGCCCTAAGCACTTCATTGAGGAATATAGAGCACTGACTACGGCTAACCAGGAAATCGTCGATAGCATGCCTTCTGACAGGAAATTTTTGAGTTCCATGAGCTCAGCCAACCCGAGAGAAAGGAAGACAGTCGTCCATAAACCAGACATGGCTCCAGGAGAAGAACTCACGAGTGAAGCGAACGGGACATGCAACGGAGGAAGAGGGATAAGTATCGTTGTGACAAACAGCCCGGCGACCATGGTCAGAGAATCATCAGAGAAGGAAGCCACGAGGGTCAGAACAATCGCTAATGCAAATTGAACGAGACTGATCGTTTTGAACAAGGTGGTCTTGCGCGACTTCAAGAGCGAGTAGGCCGCAAACCCAAGAACCCCAACGAGGCAATACCGATTGATGGGGGAGGGTGTCAGTAACGTTCCAACCCCAAGCCCCGACACCGCAAGTATTTCAACAAGTGCCGTTGACGCATGTTTTGAGCGATGTTGTCCGACGAACGCACACAGCGCTGAAAGAAGAATCGCAACAGCTAATATTATGGTATCTTCAACGTTCATGACAGTCGCAAATGCTTTCTCTTCTTACGCTTTAATACCGGTGGGCGATTTTTTGAGCCCATTGAAAGAGCGTGTTTCCCCACCTCTTGTAGATGAAATCCACATACAGCCGGTTAATCAACAACACATACAATTTTTGCAGTATGGCTTGCCCCTTCTCTGCATTGAAAATCTTTTGTCCTTTGGCACCGGTGTAGGCATAAATCCACCCAACGAAAATTAAGACTGTGGAGACGACAATGAGCATATCAAACACGATTGGATTCAAAGCCGCAGCAAGGAAGAAGCCATTTGCCACTCCCGGTTCGGGGTACAGAAAATGGGTAAACGCTTCCCCTGCCCACAAGTAGGTGAATCCGATGAGAAATAATGCGGCAATCATCGCACTCGCCACTTTCCAGGAAGCCACGGCATGCAATCGATACAAACTGAAAATCGCTTGCGAGGCGGTCACCCAACTAAAAAAGAGAAAGATCACGGCCCCATGAGCATCTTCAAGCGGGACTTCCAATAGATCATGCGCCACCATCACAATAATCAGCGGCATAATCAACGTCACGAGCATTCCCGTGATCCAAGTGGCTTGGGCAGGAAGTTTCGTTGGCGCATGACTGGAAGATTCAGGAAACTTCGGTTCGTGACGAGCGGCGTGAATAACATTGCCCGCACTGAGAAAGAGCGAGGCTTTGAACAGCCCATGCGCAATCAGATGGAAAATAGCCAAGGCAAAGGCCCCAAGCCCACATTCCATGATCATGTAGCCCATCTGGCCCATCGTGGAGTACCCGAGCGTTTTCTTAATATCATTTTGGACGAGCATCATCGAGGCTCCCAAGACTACGGTCAGGGCGCCAATCACAAATACAACATGAAGCGTGTTGGGTGAAAGCGCATAAAGCGGTGCCAGTCGATTGAGAAGGAATCCTCCTGCGTTGATGATCCCTGCATGCATGAGAGCTGAGACCGGGGTGGGAGAATCCATGGTATCCGGCAACCACACGTGCAGAGGAAATTGGGAAGATTTTGCTATGGCGCCAACAAAGATCAGCAACGTAATGATAGCGACGACATTCACGTCGAAGAGATTTCCTGGTAGCAATGAAATCATATGAGATTGTTGTGCCGCCCGCTCAAAGAGTTCGTTAAATTCAAGCGTACCGAAATATTTGTACGTCAGAAAAATCCCACACAGAAAAGCGACGTCTCCGATGCGATGCACCATCAATGTCTTAAACGCATTCTGGTAGGCGGGCATATGCTCATAATTAAACGCGAGAATCAGATACAGGGTCCAACTTAAGAGCTGCCAAAACACGAACAGCATTAATAGGTTGGGGCTGGAAACCAGCGCAAGAATGACAAAGGTCATGAGGCCCAGTAAGGCAAAGAATCGAACATAGCCTGAATCGCCATCCAGATATCGAACAGAATAGACATGAATCACAGTGCTGACACTGGTAATGAGCACCATCATCACAGCCGTCAGTCGATCGACGAAGATCCCAACACGAAACAAGCCAGAAGCTTGGTCTTGAATTGGCCATAGGGTGACATGAATGGTGTCCCCAGTGCTTACGGTATACAAGGTGACAATAGACAGAAGACATGCCACGCTTGTAGCCGAAATTCCGATGGTCGGCACGTAGGCGGTCAGGCGTTTGCCGCCGACGCTCATAATGAGGCTAGCCAGTAGTGGAAGTAACGGAATGAGAGCTGCGATACTCATATCATCCTATTCGTGTACTCTGCCCATGAAAAGTTTTGTCGTCGTTGTGAGGTCATAGTGAGTTCATCGGCACATTGAACACGGTCGTTGAGCAAGCTAGATGTACTTGAGCCCTAGCACATATATCAAGGGGCCAGAAAGTTAGTGAACGGCTAGAAGGGACGCTTGAATGTGCTCCCTCGACCAGACGGTCACAGACCGTGATTTTGTACAATACTGTATCCACACAAATCTTGGGTCTAATGTATCAACCTTGTTGGTAAGGTTCGCAACTTATTTTTGGACCTAGAAAATGAGGCCGGCAAGGAATTGCAATGAGAGCCTCTGAACCTGGGGGTGACATAATGGACTGACGCGCTTGCTAGGTCTGTAGTCCCTATGGGTCTTTTGTGCTGGAGACATGATAAGAAACATAAAAGATGAATGACGCTCCCTATCCACCACACTCCTATATGTGATCAATGTGCAAACGAAGAAGAATGAAGACGACATGCAGGTGGTTGGATAACATGATCGTTACACAATGTGAATAAACAACGGGAACAAACGTGATTGTGTATTCTACTATACATTCCTTATGACCTTATGTAGATAGGTCTTCTTGCCTACGTTAGCCTGACATGTTTTGTTCCGGTCGCGTAGCATTCTGGCCCTCCAGTACTAGAAATATAGACACAGGAGGTCCCGATAAGATTGTCGCATTCTGGCTTCCCAGAGGTACATGTAAGGCAATTATTGTTCTATGGTGTGCATTGTGATTCGCCAAAGCGTGTTTTCGGAGCGTATGACAACCACTTCATGTACGCCATTAACAACGCTGTATTGCCTAGCTACTGTCCTGCAATGGCCGGTATGTTGATCCCTCCGCGCTCAAGGCCCATGATGACGGTCAAGGCTGACGGTGCATGTTGCACGATTTCCTTCTGCACTTCGATACGACGCAGGTCGACAAATTCTAGGGCCGTTAAGCCGAGAGATTCCCGATAGGCTCTGTCAGCGATCCCGCGTTGTCTTTCAGCTTTCTCACGTTCTTTTTCCGCCTTCTGGAATTCCCCCATTGTGATCTTGCGTTGTTCTTGAATGATGGTTTGCGTCGTCTGATCGACTACGCCTTGTGGAGGAAGGATGCTCCCGACAACCACGCGATTCAAGCGAACGGGGATGCCCTGCTTCCCAATCAGCTGCGTTTGGACCTCTCGTGCAATGGCATCCTGCAACTTCGCTCGTATGGTTGGCTCGGTTGTGAGCTGAAAAAGGGGGTATTTTTGCACTTCTTCTCGTACAAAGGTCCTAAAGGCTTCTTTGACATTGTGTTGATACCAATCGGGTCCATACTTGGAAATCAGTTCCGGCGACCGCCCTTCGATGACATTGGCGATCAGAAAGGCATCGAATGATACCGGAGCGTTTTCGGCTGAAATGATATCGAAATGTTCCGAGTATTGAATCGGGCGAATGTCGACGGGGATGACTTTCGTCGTCGGTGCGGCGATCACTCGACCAGTCTTGCTTGGAACAGGATCGACACCGCCATGGCCGAAGAAGAACGGTTGTTCAACTAATACCCCTTCATGCCCCGCGTCGATTGCAACGCATCCCATGCTCATGAGTCCAAACCCCATCATCAATCTTCCTATAAGTAACGTTGTCTTGATCATTTTCTCCTCCTTCCATATGAAAGGGTGATGTATGAGTGACAGCCGTTTGTAATTCTCTTTTCACGTGCATTATTCGTGAACACAGTTCGACGATTGGGCCAGCGTGTCGGCACATGGCATTAGACTCTCTTGAATTATATGCGGAACGGTCTAGCCATGTCCCAGCCGTCTCCCCACAGTGTTTGTATGGCACGAGACTTGATCCTACTGTTCTCAAAATACAGGACTGTCGAGACTGTATGGGTTATCAAAACTGATACGAAGTCGTATCTGTTTCGATACGTTTCCTATTATCTCCAAGGCGGCAGTTTTTATATGTTCTCTGTTCGATATTGACGCAGTATGTACTTAATGCAGGGATATTTAAAAAATAAGCAAACACAATACGTGATGGGCTTGTCTTTTGCAGGAATATTTCCATGAGGGATTTGTGGATGTTGAGGTCTCATCCACATTGACAGATTCATGACAACTGCGGGCGGGATGAGAATTAATGTGAGTAGGGAAAAAACAATTCCTATCATGTAAAGGGAATATGTCTCGAGCAGGCTACTACAAAGAGAAGGAGTTGCCATGGCTTCCTATCAACAGCAAGGACAATCAGGCATGATACGACAGGCGGATGTTGGGGGAGTAGTCGATGAATTCATGCAGACTTTTCCTAACTTATTTGGGAGAAAACGAAAGACACTGCAAGAGTGTTTCAAGCGTATGGCGAGATCACTGTCAAACGCTCGGCGATCCGGTGCGATTCAATTTGGGATTCGTGACGGGAAGAAAATGAGCGACTGGTGTCTTACGATGACGCCTGAGGGATGTCAGGTCGCAGAGGCGAAAATAGAGCACCCGACATTGGAGATCCTGACAGATAAGGTAACGTGGATGGAAGTGGCGAACGGGAAGATGGCACCGATGGAAGCGTTTGGGCAAGGGAAAATGCGCGTGCGAGGAGATCTGCAACTGGCCCGGGTGTTGGTCAGGCGTCTTCATCGATAATGCCTGCCTGCATGTGCAAGACTGGCTGCTGGTACGACGTTGGTATGACACACTATTCTGTTTATGGTGTATTACGCAAGGAGTCATGACGATGGCAATGATCACTGGAACCGTTGATTGTTTTCGTGTTTCTGAAGGTTTAGGGGGAGTCACCATCCGAGATGCTTCAGGAATGACAGAGACGTTGCTCCTCTGGTTTAACCCTGGCGGTGGGTCAGGAATTCCTCCACAGCTGACCGCGTTTACCCGTGTGCTCCATAGTATGTGGATCTCGCAACTACGTGATGCGCATGCCAACGGGTTGACCGTGACGATCATCCACCCTGAGAATTCAGCCGAAGTAACATCCGTCCAATTAGGATGACGTGGGCGGGAGTCCTTATCCGTCGGACGAGTGTACAAGTCGAGATGACGAAGGGATAGTCAAATGATTTTACCCGTGGCGATTGTCACACTGGCCGGCACAGCCCCAGACCTCCGCAGAGATCTGGATGCAGCCAATCTGATTTGGGGAAACGATTGCGAAGTCTGGATTGAGATCGTTGACACGATCGTGGTGAATCGTCCAGAACTATTGGTTCTGTCGCAAGAAGATTGCAGGGGAGTTGGTCATGTTGTTAGTGACGAAGAGGACGAACTCTTTGCCATTGGCCGGGACCTTGGTTCAGATGTGGTGGGCTACTATATCCAATCCTCAAGTTCGAGTGACTCCCTCCTTGGTTGTGCGGCACATCCACCAGGACGTCGGGGCTTCTGGGTCCGTCACGATACAACCCTCGATTTTGTGTGGGCTCATGAACTTGGGCATGTCGTGGGTGATAATCCTCATATTCCTGATAGTGATAATCTGATGCATTCTGGCAGTCTGCCTTCGACAAACTTGCCGCTTGATTTGAATGAGGAGCAATGTCGAAGGATTGTAAACGATCCAGCATTACTTTCAGTTGAATCCATCGCGTTGAATTTGTAAGCGCACGCAGAGGGGACAGCATATGGTCATGGACACGCTCTCGCCAGAACTTAAGCAAGCACTTGAGTCATTTGAAATGGAAGAGCTTGATATCATGATTGAGAGAAAACGCCTTAGAGACTTTAAACAACTTCGACGTCTCCTGGCATTGGATGCTTCCGTAAAACCGGAATACCGCCAACGGGCATTATATGCTCTAGGTCGATGGGGTGATCCTAGCATCGTGAAGGATATCGTGACATTGCTTCCGGAGCTTCCAGAGTCGCATTGTATCACCGGACTCGAAGCTCTCAGTCGGTTAGGAACCACGGCAGCGCGCAAAACGGTTAGACTGTTTGCCGACAATCCCTCACCGCACATACGCAAAACGGTGGTAGAGGCATTGACCCGCCTCGGGGGTCGATCGGAAATAGCAAGGCTTCAGATGATTGCGAAAACGGACAAGGTGCAATGGGTTCGGGAGTTAGCGCAAAAACGGCTTAAGACCGCGCTTCAACGGTAGACGCTGTGGCTGCACTCTGAAGGTTACTGACGAAAGGTTAAAGTCAAGCATTATTTATTTCAGAAGTTTTTGCAGTTGCCGGTCTTTGGCTAAGCGTACTTTGAGTCAATTGGCATGCCATTCGGCGTTGAAGCGGTCGGAGGTATCAGCCAACAAGGCCAGAAAGTACTGGCATTGCTCATCAGCGGTGAATACTTTTCGGCGGCTGGCCCCACGGTTCATCACGTGATACCACGCCCCCTTAAATTCAATGCGAAACGGTCTAGCCATAACGCGTCAGTATACCTTTTCCCAATACGATAAAACTAGATTTGACCCTAAGTACGTGTCGCCCGATCGATTTAGGTGATATTTTTATAGCCCGACCTGGTTGGTCTTTCATTGACGCAGAACTTCAGAGAGCTGATGCTGAGGGGGGATTTAAAGTAAGGCAGGAATGTGTCCATACGGGAGGTCGTGAGCCAGCGAGACCATTTCGTAGAAAGTTGGAATCTCTCATTCAAAACTCAGGGGAACCTTTGATTTTGAATTTTGAGGGGATTGCCTCGACGTCAAGCAGTTTTCTTGACGAACTACTGGGACGCCTCGTGCTCACACTTGGCGATGAAAAATTTCGACAATTTATCTCTATCGTTAACATGACACAAACCATTCGGAATATGGCAGATGTCGTTATTATGCAGCGACGTAGAAATAGTTAGAAGCGGCTTACCCCAAATGGGAGTCACGGTGCTTGTTTTATCATATAAAGTTTTCTGTAGTTTTCCTGAGCTTTGTCTTTGCTCAAGCCATTGAATGTGTTGGGCGCTTATCACGTAGGCATGCGTACTTCCTCTTTCGACGGTCTGTCTAAGGGGATTCCCAACGTGTGTTGAGCCGACTGAAGTCCTTCTTGTCGAAGGTGTACACGAGAGAGTTTTGTTCTTTCGCTCTGGATGCCAGATAGCAGTCGACGAAATCGATTTTCGTGGATGCAAACGAGCGTAGTGCGATCAGGATGATAGTCTTTTCTGGTCCTTTTACGCCCTTGAACCCGAAAATGGCCATGAGTTTTTGGGCAATTTCATTTCGAGGTACCTCGTAAAATTTCTCAAGAGTCCATATCATCTCAGCCACGATCATTGGGGCAATCTCGATATCTTCTGTTCCTGCTTCAACACGCTCCATAAGGGCTGTGGCTTTTTCGGCGTGATGTGGATCATCGCCAATTAAGTATCGAAGGAGAACATTCGTATCAATGAGATGTGGTTTCTTGGGCTGTGGCAACGGCTACCTTCCTTTTGGTTATCTCTCGAATGTTTTTGTTCAAATGCTTTTCTTTGGCAAAGTGTCGTAATGATCCGGCCAGGGCTTTGGCTTGTCCCTTGGGGATTCCTTTCAGCTTTACGTCGTCTTTTTCGACAATGAAATCGACCGCGTCGCCTTCTTTAATTTTCAGTTTTTCTCGTATCTGTTTGGGGATTGTGATTTGTCCCTTGGATGAGAGGGTTGCTGCCATATCTTTACCTCATAATAAATCTTTACTATAAATTATAGTAAGGATCATCTTGAAACGTGTCAAGTCATTCGAAGCTTGAAAAGCCTTAAAAACTGTTTGCACGGACTCAGTCAAAGGGTTAAGTCAAGTTTTATAAGGTTGACGCACTTTTGTGACTCCTGGTTCCGGGCTAGTCGTGCTTCAAACTGGCGGATACTGGCGCTCGCGCTCGCGTAGTGTTTTAACCCAAACTTCCGTGCGATCTCACTTAATTTCATGTCCGCTTCTTGTTGATAAATGTACATCGTCATGCCTCTGCCTGGGTTGCACGACGTTCGCCCTCTTTTCAAGGCCCAGACGCTCTTTGGCTTGACATCCAGGCGTCGACAGACTTACCTCGACGATTCGATTAACCGTTGGCCTGACTCGCGCCTCACGCAGGCCTGGCACATCAATATCTTTATTCCGTAGCTTAAGGGTTTGCTTAAACGCATCGCTCCCAAGAATTGGTGGCTGTTTCTTTTTCGCATAAAATGTTCGTATTTCTTCATCGATCCCTTCAGCCACATACGCCTTGTACGTTTCAACCCGTCGACGCGTGGCAAATGCCCTCAAAATATACTCGCAGGTGAGCCATGAGGGATGAGGGTGTTGACCGATATAGGCTGGATAACTGGACCACATGAATTTCGTTTTAATAGGGGGTTGCCCTCTTAAATACTAATAATCTTATTCATTTCTTTGTTTAGATGCAGGCACAACTAAATCTCTTGCCTTGCCCATGTCAATGACACGTGCTGCCAAACGGTCATTTGTATCCTTTTCAATGATATGTGAGAGATTTTCAACAACCTTTTCAACTGTTTTTTTAGGTAATGCAGTATTTTTAACAAGTTCCGGCATGGATTGTTTTTGTTCATAATAAAGATGACCCAAAACCAATTCCTCTTCAGACGACAAACTTTCGAAGCTCTTATAGAACCTCCCTCGACCTTCAAATTGTTCTAAAGTTCGTTCTCTGATCAGTTTTTCTTCTTGGATTTTCTCAGCTGGCGTTACCTTGATATTGGCTTTTTTCATTGCTTCGGATAATCTATTGGTAACTTCGATATTGCGTTTCTTGCTGACTCGTTCCTTGAATTCCTGTCTAAGCCAATCATTGATTATCGGTTTACCGTTAAATTCCTCACCAAAATCTTTGTCACGGGTGACGATAACGATATTGCTACAGTACTTTTTTGCATTTGCACAAGATATTACCCATTCCCAATTTACTGCATCCCCTATAGATAGATCTGAACCTTTTCTTGGTGGATAACCTAAAAGGAATCGTTTTCGAGCTAGTCTTCTAATTGTAAATCTGACTTTGTTTTCTCTCCTAAGGTTATAGTCGGAATCAGCTTTAAAAATACGTTGTGTACATTTATAAACTGGATCAGACAGAGTGGGAGTTGTAAGAACCTTTCCCACACGTTTCTGCAGGTCTTGAGCGAGGCGCTGTATGCTTTGTTCATTCTTGCGAAGTGCAGCTGCCTGTTTAGACGAACTTAGAAAAGCTGGAAATTGCTGATTCTGTATTTTTGCTTTTAGATCTCGATGAGCCTCAAGTATGACCTTCTGCCGATTTTTCTTGAATTCCATTTCAACTTGATGTGTCGTGACAAGTATATCAATATGAGATTCCAATTTAGTGAGTATGGAAAGATCTTTTTCTCCACCAGGGACTCGATAGAAATCAAGGTATACATTTGTATCTACGAAAATGAGAGTGCTCAATTTAATTCTCCAGCTAGTGTCCAAAGTTTAGTATTGGCATTTTGTAAATTAATAATCATTTCAAAATAGTAGGGGTGGATTGCTTTTACGCTTAATGTAGCGTCAAGCCCAGTTTTATCGTTTTTATAGTCTTGGGAGCAGATCTAGTTTTATAATGTTCAACCATTGATTTGTTGGAATTGTTGGTCTTTTCTCAATTGTACATCGTTCTAGTCCAGACAACTTGGATAAACCCAACTACAGTAGATATGGATAAGAATTTTTGCAGAATTATTTACGATGTCAAGTAAATCCATCAAGATTTATGGAATGTAAGGCCGCTGATATGGAATGAACCGTGTCAGAGTTAAATGAAGCGATTGTTCTTATCGTTTACGAAGTCTCGAATGGTCGGAAAAGGCCTGTTGAGGATGCGGGGAAACGTCAAACATCGATTTGATGTTGAGTCAACTCACTACGCTGTTTTGCGGCGCTTTACGGCTTGGCAAGGTCGTATGTGACCTGGAGGTTCATCCACAGCTTCGCGGAGGTCCCCAATTCTTTCGCAAGATCTAACCCAGATTCGCCCGCCTCAATAAAAATGGATTAGGTCAAACAAACGTAAGTCATCGATAAAATTGGTGGATCGTACAGGGATCGAACCTGTGGCCCGCTGATTTAAGATTCGTATCTCGTTATTCGTCGCTCGTATCTCGCATAAAGAGCTTCTTTGAAATACCATCCATGAATAATAAAGAGGACAAGGGGACGTATTCATTTTTCAAATTCGCTGTTGGGAAAAACCTTTGCAGGATTGGGATCGATAAGTACGAGGTTCGTGCCCGCTTTCGCCCTGGAGTAGTACTTTCCTCTGACAACACCCTTTAATTGAGAAAAGTCATATTCCTCTCTCATTTCTTGTTCTTCAGATCCCTTGTTCATAACACTCTCTTTCTCGTCTGGTCACTACTCGAGCGCTGATGATCCTGCTTGAGGGTTCAGCAATATGGGAGTTATAGGTTGGCGATTAGGTTTGTTGCTAGGGTCGAACACTTTCAGGTAGACGCGATAAGATTTCATCAAAGGTTTTGGGGTCAGATCTAGTTTTATAATGTCTAGCCATTTATTTGTTGGAATTGTTGGTCTTTTCTTAATTGTACATCGTTCTCGTTCAAACACTTGGATAACCCCAACTACAGTAGATATGGATAAGAATTTTTGCAGAATTATTTACGATGTCAAGTAAATCCATCAAGATTTATGGAATATAAGGCCGCTGATATGGAATGAACCGTGTCAGAGTTAAATGAAGCGATTGTTCTTATCGTTTACGAAGTCTCGAATGGTCGGAAAAGGCCTGTTGAGGATGCGGGGAAACGTCAAACTCGATTTGATGTTGAGTCAACTCACTATGCTGTTTTGCGGCGCTTTGCGGCTTGGGCAAGGTCGTATGTGACCTGGAGGTTCATCCACAGCTTTGCGGAGGTCCCCAATACTTTCGCAAGATCTAACGCCGAATCGGCGGTAATCCCTCTTTTGCCCTTAATGAGTTCGTTGAGTCGGGTGCGGGTCCATCCTAGCTTCTGAGCAAATTGGGATTGATTCATCCCAGCAGGCTCAAGAAATTCTTCTAGCAGCATTTCTCCAGGATGAAATGGATTTTGAGGTTGCTTCATACGTTTCCTCCGTTCACTTAGTATTCAGTGATAATCCACAATCTGTACATGACTTGCATTTCCTCCCTCCCACTGAAATACCACACGCCATTGATCATTAATTCGAATAGAATACAGTCCTTTCGAAGTTCCCTTGAGTGCTTCTAGCCTGTTACCAGGAGGAACACGCAGATCTTTCAACTCGGCTGCTTCATGTAGGTACAATAATTTCCTTCGTGCAGCGCGTCGCAATTCTTGAGGGAATCGCCGCGTTTTGGAGGAATGGACATCGTCGAATAAATCTTCAGCAAGCTGATTCCCGAACCGCACAATCATTGTTATATGTTATCGGAACATGATAACAATTTCAAGGACTCTAACAACATGAAATGGCCTTTGTTTCTCCCCTCCCTAGACGTTGTGCCAATCGGTCAATTATTAATCTATCTGTCGCTGTTTTCTCGGTGAGCCAATCTGCCTTTTGAATAGTTATAGCCGTTTCAAATAACTTCCACATGCTTGAAGTGAGTAATCACGCGGGGTTAGTTGATCGACCTCAGCTGGAATTTATTTGGATTCGCTATAATGCCCCAGATTTATTCTTTCCTGAAGTCACGATTTCTTGATAAACCTCGGACGGAATTATTGTCTGCTTGGTTAGATTTTGAAGAAGTGGAAGTTGGTTTATGCGTGCGAGTGTGATGAGGGGGCTGGAATCAAGAACCAGAATCACTGAGGAGGTTTTTCTTGAGTCCCTAGTGTCTTTTCATCTTCTTCTAGATCTTTAAGCGTTGTATCGAACCAGGGTATTCGATATTGGCTAAGAAGATTAGGGAACTCTTCTCGTGGCACATGCAAGAGTTCTGCAGCTTTTGCGCGGCTTATTTTACCTTGGTGTAGCAAGTCCATGACCAGTGCCTGACGAACCTCATGCTTGGCTTCTTCTTCTGAGCCTAAGCAAGCTCTTAATTCTGGAGGGATTTCAACGTGCAGTGACTTCATATGTATTCAACCTTTAAGTGCATTTTATCAGTATATTTAGTAAAGAACCAGCAGGTCTAGTTGTAATTTAGCTTGAAAGCAGGCGTTTCAGTTTCATTTCTGGTTGGGGGTGCGCCCACTTCAAATTCTCTGCAATAAATACTTCTGTTTTTGCCATGGCATTATCTTCGGCTGCATAGAGGAGAATCCCTTCCCGCTCGACAGTGGCTGGGAGGGAAGAAGGTGCTTTTCGTTGACTTTCGAACTCTTTTCTCGTCAAAACCAAAATATCTTTAGAGGCCCCTAATCCTGTAAGGACTCTGAAGGCTTCTTGATCGCGCCGATATCTAGGCAGTGCAGAATCCTGGAGCACCATAAGCAGGTCATAGTCGCTGTCGTACTTGCCGCTCCACGTGCAACGGAGCCAAACAGGTAGATGCTTTCCGGGTGAAATGCATTTGTTAATCGTTGCACAATTTCAGTGAGGATGGAGTCGTGGAGGAGTTCTTCAGCGTGTTTCGATATGACAGCCATACCTTAAGTTTTTATATGCTCAGGCAGTGTCTTACGCTTACGTTGAAAAAATTGGTGGGTCGTACAGGGATCGAACCTGTGGCCCGCTGATTAAGAGTCAGCTGCTCTACCAGCTGAGCTAACGACCCACCGGAGAGGATGTTGAAAAAACCCATCAGCTGCGTTCTCGTTGCTCGTTCTTCTCGACGTACTGGAAAGTACGCCTCGAAGCTCTCGCTGCCTGCGGCCTTGCTGAGTGGATTTTTTGAACATCCTCCAGATTAGAAGCATATTAAAAAATCACAAGCTAAAATCTTGTTGTTTGTGCCTGTGCGCTGTAGCGCTCCGGCGCGCAAGCGTATCTCGTATTTCGTGAAAAGCAAAGAGAGTTTTTACGAGATGCGAGCAAGGTTTCATGTTTTTCATGGTGCGCCTGGCAGGATTTGAACCTGCGGCACCTGGCTCCGGAGGCCAGTGCTCTATCCACTGAGCTACAGGCGCAAAATCCTTTAACAAGCAAAAATTGAAGCTAGCATGGATTAAATATCGAAGTCTAGCTAGTACGGAAGGTGGGGTAAAGCCGTACCAGTAGTCTTTGAACTTCCTCGTATTATCTGCGCTGTGCCGGACAGTATTGTTTTGCATGGTATTATTGGGTTTCGCTTTACTCACAAGATGGTGGTGGTTCGCTCGTTGCCTGGGCTTTTTCCGTGACGGTGGTCGAGGCTTGGACAACTGCTGACGGCAATTTGAGAATATCCGTCAGGATTCGTTCGACGTCTTGTGCGGTCATGCCATTCGATGGGGCAATGAATCGTTTACGAGCCACACGTCGTTCTTCTGGGTCGTCTGGTTCGTAATAGCCTAAAAGTTCTCCGCTTTGCGAAGCTTGGGTGAGTCGTTGAGTCCATTCGTTTACCGCCTCAGGGTTCCATGTTGCGTTGGTCATATCACCTTTGTGAATTTCCAGTTTGCTCCATATGGCCCACCCGACAAAGACGGCCCACGTTTCATTGAGGACTTCCCAGGCGTCTTCTTTGGAGAGAAACCGTAATTCGGTGGCGGCTTTTCGTTGGCGAATGGGGTTGATCCGGACAAAGCGATAGTGGCAGCGTAACTGGTCATTCGCTAATTTGAGCATAGCTTGCCCCGTTGGGCTAAGTGTCTTGGGATCAGATGCAGAAAAGAGAAAGTCTAGATAGGCATGAAATAATTCATGATAGAGCAGGCCGAGATCGTGGTGGGTCATGCGATTCAGTTCGGCTAAGACTCCGCCGGCTTTGTTGAACGAAAGACGCATATTGAGGATCATTCGATGGTCTTCGGGATGATATTCCGCAGCATAGGTGCGGAGGTCTTCAAAGACCACGGTGACAAATGTCGGGTCGATTTCTTTAAGGAATTCCGTTGGCAAGCCATGGGCCTCGGCTTGCTCGATCAGTGCCGGCCATGGGTGTTGGGCTGGTGTTGGTGGTACCTGACCTTCGGCGGCCCATATTGGCTGAGACGCAAACGTTATGAGGAGGCTTATCGTTAGTGTGAGGAAGGTGGTTGCTGCTTTGGGTCGGCTCCACGTCATCTTGTTAACTCCAATGATATGTTTGATCTTCTTCGATGAGATTCCAGGTTTCCAAAAACGATGAGGGGATATCATCGAGAAATCGTGAAGGTTTTGACAAGACCGATCCGGTCATTTTGTCATAGACATTGATGGGATAGGTGAGAAACAATTCTTGTTTGGCGCGAGTAATCGCGACATAAAGGAGCCGCCGTTCTTCTTCGAGTTCATCATCCTCAGCGAATGAATATGCAGAAGGAAACCGTCCATCAACCAACCACATGACAAACACGCAGCGCCATTCCAGGCCTTTGGCTGAGTGGATGGTTGAAAGAACGAGACGTTCGTTGTCGCGGTCCGGAGCCTCAATGTCAATGATGCTTTCGTTTGGTGGTTCGAGCGTAAGGTCAGCTAGGAAATCGCTCAATTGGTGATATCGTTCGGCCATGACGCTTAAATGTTCTAAGTCGCGAATGCGTTTGGGGTAGTCATCATATTGATCTTTGAGGATGGGCAGATAGTATTCCATAGTTTCGCTGATGAGTTCGGCTGGAGTCAGGGTGTCGTGTTCCGCGATGCCTTCGAGCAGTGTTGCCAAGTGCCGAAGGCCGTGGGCTGATCGTCCTGTTCCGTTTTTCAGTATATCGTAGGGTTGTGCAGTATTGACGAGTGCCGCGAGGACATCTTTGGCTTTTTTCGGGCCGACACCTTCAATTAAGAGAAGGATGCGATTCCAGCTGACGGTGTCGAGTGGATTATGTATGACCCGAAGGTGAGCTAAGAGGTCTTTGACATGGGCGGTTTCAATGAACTTGAATCCCCCTCGCTTCACAAATGGAAGATTGCAGCGGGTAAGTTCCAGCTCAAGATCGAAAGCATTAAAGCTGGATCGGAACAGGACGGCTATCTCATCAAGCGCGACCCCTTCTTCTCGAAGTTCTAAAATCTTTTGGGCGATAAATCGCGATTGCGCATTTTCTCCAGTGGCTTGCACCAGAACGGGGAGCGGTCCTTCCAGTTTTTTGGTGAACAGTTCTTTCGTATACTTTTCTGGCGCCTGTTCAATAAGGCGGTTGGCAAGTTGTAGCACGGGTTGTGTGCTGCGGTAGTTTTCTTCGAGTTTGTAGATTGTGGTATCGGGAAACAATGTGGGGAATTCCATAATATTTCGGAATGTAGCCCCTCGAAAGGCATAGATCGACTGCGAGTCGTCGCCGACCACCATCACATTGTCGTGGGTGGCAGCGAGCTTTCGCACCACATCGGCTTGTAGCCGGTTGGTGTCTTGATATTCGTCGACTAAGATATATCGAAAGATTTGAGAGATATTGTGACGAGCGGTTTCATCAGTATGAAGCAGTTCACGAAGTTTGACGAGTAAATCATCATAATCCACCAGTTGACGCTGACGTTTGGTGGTTTCATAGGCCTGCTGGAGTTTGGTGAGTTCCTCTAAAAATTCACCAAAATGGGCATAGTCATTCAAGAGAATATCTTCTGGGCTTTGTAAGGTATTGGCACTTTTGCTGTAAATATCGGCAATGGTGCGTTTTCGGGGAAACCGTTTCCCGACATCATTCAGGCCCATTTGGTTGCGTAAGAGATTAATCAGATCTTCGGAGTCTCCACGGTCGAGAATCGTAAACCCAGGCTCTAGGCCAACGGAACGACCATGGCGCCGCAAGAGGATATTGGCGACAGAGTGGAAGGTGCCTCCAGCGACCTGTTCGCTTCGGCTTCCAATGAGATACCCTACGCGGTCGAGCATTTCTTGTGCCGACTTACGCGTGAAGGTGAGCAGGAGGATGGACGCGGGAGGAATCCCTAAATCAATAAGGCGAGCAACCCGATAGACGAGCGTTCGTGTTTTGCCACTGCCCGCTCCAGCGATGACTAGCGCGGGGCCATTGACCGCTTCGACGGCTGCTAATTGTTGAGGATTTAACTCTTCCGCATAGTTGAGGGAGAGTGTCGGTGTCGTTTGTTCGGCCGCAGGTCGTTTTAATACGTAGATTTTGGGGTCAGGTTGGAGAGAATCCATAATGGCTCGTGAATCGTCGTTCGTCTTTCGTTTCCCGTCTTGCACTTCACGCTTCACGAATGACGCTTCACGTTTTCCCCAGACGAGATACGTTTTTCTAGCACACGGGTTCCGGGGTTGCAACGTACGAGGGCTCAATCTTCCGCGACCTTGGACAGGTCTGGAAAGTATGCGGTATACTTTTCCTTTATTATCCCTCATGTAAGGCGGCGTTATGAAATTGCCAGAAACCTATGGGTCGATCTTGAAAGATCTTGCAGATACGATGCTCGGTGTTGCCAGAGAATCCGTGGCGTTGATGAAACGAAGCGACCAGAAGCATTCGGTGAAACTCAATCGTACGCAAGAGTGGGAAGTCTATTTAGAGTTCCTCCGCGTACAGTTTAATCTTATTGATCGTTTATCTGCGTTCCATATTCCGATTCAAGATCAAAAAGAGTTTATGAATAGCCTTGAAGATTCCGTAAGCGTGCAGTTACGCACAAATTTAGCCCCGACCATGAGTGCCGCTGAAATCGATGACATGGAGGTGACCTTAGCGATTGGCAAGACGGTATCCGAAAGCCGGCAGATTTATGAGCGTTATAAATTTGTGGTGACTGAAGAAAGTAAGGATCGCGATGATTTTTTTCAAGCGTTTGCTGTACGAGTCGCTGGTAAAATGGAGGCATCGGGGAGTAAGGAGCTGACATCTGCTGCTATTTTGTGTGCAAGTTCCGTTGTCCCAGCTTTGAACAAACTGTTTGAGGATGCAACAGCGTTATCATCTCAGTCCAAGGGCGCAGAGTCTGTAGAACAGGAAGTCGGTAAGCCTTCCGATGTATCTGCGGCGACCTCACAGGATGACTCAGGTAAGGCTCAGGCCATTACCCTCGTTCGTGTGATGTCAAAAATTTCTGGAGAAGAGATTGATTCATGGTGGGGCATTCATCCACAGTTCCAGCGTGACCTTCAACCACAGGAAGCCAAAGAGTTAACTCAGCATATGAATCGTGTGACTCGCATCATTGGTGAACGTTTCGCGGTGGTGGCATCGCTTGCTCAATCAAGCGGAGATCAACCCGTGGGGAATGCCTAATCCACCAAAAGTATTTGTCAGCATCGCCTATCCTTGGTACTGTGATCTAAGAAGAAGGTTCTTGGTCAACTCGTTAAGCCTGTTACGACGTGGATTCACACATCCTGTGGCCGTTCCCAAAGCCGTTCCTCTCAAATTTCCATAATCCTGACAAACGTGGGTGTCATGGTGCGTCATGATGTTACGCTTCTCAAATAGCCTGTAATGCGGGGGTGTCTTGTGAAGATGTTGTTCTTCTTGGTCGCGTTTGTTGCCGTCTTTAGTCTTGGATACTATGCAGGGCAACGTCCCGATGAGATAAAGCAAAAGATTCGTGAGTTATCAGGAGACGTGATTGAACAGACGATTGGGTTAGATCAAAAGCTTTCGTTGCGCCGGGAGTTTCTGCAGGCAAAGGCACGACTCATTGAAGGGAAATCGAAGTTACTGGATCATCAATATAAAAGTGCAGCTGAGGAATTAGGGCAGGCATTTGAGCATTTAGGTAATGCAAAGGCCGTTGAGAGGAATGGGCATGTGGGGAAACGAGTCGAAGAGCTTATGTTCGAAATCCTTGAAGCGCAACAACGGCTCACGAAAGGGGAAGGGGTCTCACGAGAAACGCTTGACCTGGTTCAGGCCAAGCTGGACGAGTTACTTCCGTAGTTTCCCAGGGAAAATGAAAGGACGGTCTCTAGCGACTCTTCTTGTTTCTTGTCTGAGGCTTCTTTTTTGATTTAGGCATTCACCGATTGTTTTTTCCACGAACTCAGCATTCGCTCGATTCGCATTTGAACGACGACATCCGGGTCTTTTAACAATGGTTTAATGGCGTCACGTCCTCGATCGTCACCGATCTTTTCTAAGGCGGCTGCAGAGGTTAAGCGAATCCACCAATCATCACTTTTGAGGTTTTCGATAAGTGGGTCGATGGCTGCTGGGTCTTTAATGTCTCCCAGGGCAATAACCGCCTGTTTTCGTACAAATTCATCTTTATCACTGAGCGCATCAATGAGTTTTTCTACCGCTGGCTGTCCAAGGTCTGCGAGTGCCTGGGTCGCATCATCTTTGAATTCATCATTTTTGAGCATGGAAATCAGCGGGGCAAGAACGCGTTCATCGTTTATCTTGCCCAGGGCCTTAATCGCATGCTTTCGTGCGTCCCAATCACGTAAATATCTCAGTAACATGTCAACAGCTGGTGACCCAATCAAGGCCACGGCTTCGACTGCGGCTTCCCGGACCTGCCAATCTCCATCTCGCAAGCATCGGACGAGCGGTTCGATGCATCGCTCATCGCCCATTTCCCCCAAGGTAATGACCGCTTCTTGTCGAACTACCCACTCGGTGTCCTGAAGTAAGTCAATCTGGATATCAATTTCATCTTTGACTTTTTCTTCTTCAAATTCCTCTTCGGCCTCTTCCTCGGTTTCTTCTTCTGTCGCGCTCGCTTCGACGGGTGGGGTGTCGTCTTCGGCGGTAACCGCATCAGCGACTTCGTCGACAAATTCGTCACTGACATCACTTTCTATTTGATCTGTCTGAGCTTCTATTGTTTCTGCTTCGTCTTGTGAATCTTTTGCCTCGTCACTCATTTGAAATTCCTTCCTTCACGCTGTCGGTTTCAACCGGTCAAGGTTGTGTGGTCTTCTTGTTGAGGTGAACCTTGAATGGGTTTCCCTAGACAGAATTCACGTTTCTTGTGCTCAACTTATAAGCAAATATTCCCCTGGATCCAAGCGAGACATGAAAATGGAGTCGCTGAATCCGAATCGAGCAGGTATCTTGTCCTTACGATTCTGCCGCAGGTGTTTTTGTGGCAGCCGCTTTGGCTTCTCTGACTTTCACGCCTCGGATTTTTCGTTGAATGCGCTTTAAGCGCTTTCGAAGAGATCGAACCGTTCGGTCTCCCTGAGGATTTTGATTGTTTGCCCTCTGCCCTTGGACTTTTTCCTGCAACATTTTCTTATCTTCATCCAGTGAGCGTGTCTTGGTTTTAGCCATGCGAATATTGTGCTCCCTTGTACAGTGAGATGGATACAAACGCTACTCTAGCGAAACCAAATAACTTCCAACCGGACTTACATCATGTACATAGCACAACAACACATGTCGTACAGACGGAAGTATATTGGAACGGCTATAGCAGTCTAGTCAAGAAATTCAAGACCTGTCAATATTATAGCGACTTCATATACGTTTCAAATAGGAAAAGACCACGAACTTCGCGCGGTACCATGTTTCAACGATCGGAAGTTATAGCCGCCTTTAAACTTTCGCTTGTACGACGTGTGTCGTTGCGTTCTGTCCGGGCTGTCAATTCAGCAGAACGTTATGGGATTTTGCTATAATTGAATCGGCTATAACACGCACATAGTCCATTTCTTGAGTAGAGATAAAAAAACCCTGTCCAGAATGAAGCTGGACAGGGTTTTTCAGTGGTTCTCGTAAAGATTAATCAATCGAGGGTCGCATTATTCTGGCTACTCTCGATGAAAAATTCGTTTACTTTTTGCAGAGACTACGCTCGTAAGCAATCACTTTCCAGGTTTCTTCGTCATTGATAGCGCTTGGATTCAGAGAGACCATCCCGGTTCCAGGACTGCCGTGCTTAATGACCCAGAACATTTCGCCATCTTTCCGTTTTTTATGAAACTTGCAATTCGTGAAGTTCCGAGGACCTGGAGTCAGGACCGCTCCGGCAGGCCCGTCCCCTTGGCCGGATTTGCCGTGACAGTTAACGCATGTGCCTTTTCCTTCATAAATCTTCTTTCCTTCGGCAATGATTTCAGGTGAGGCTTTCTTCGCCCTCTTGTAGAGGTCGGTTTTCATTTTTTTAGCCTTCCCTCGCTCAGCGGCTGGAACGCGAGGTTTAAGCGGATCCTTTTCCGGTCCAGCTACAGCCATACCTGCGGAGAGAAACAGCACAGCGGTTAACAGCACAGTCGCACGCAAAAATAGCTTCATGAAGGCCTCCTTACACTTAACATTAAAAATTAGAACCACGTTGGCAATAAGCTGATCTTACTTTACTACAAAGTCTGTTCTTTGAAGGTTAGACTTCGTAAGTTGTGAGAAAATCACAGGCTTTCCAATATATCAACCATATTTTCTCGCTGTCAAGGAAAGATCTCAACGCGAGCAGTTATATTGAAATTAATATGCATTCAAGAGTGTTTTTCGTATAAATGATGACCATTCATAAGTAGAAATAACCAACCATCAATTTGCCCGCATGTCCTTGGTTACTTTTGACAAAATGTTCGAAGGTACGGAATGACTGTCCAGGCCTCGTCCTCGGTAATTGATGGCACCATGGGGGGCATAGGCCAACTGCCAAATTTGATGACATAGAATAGTTCGCCATCTGTTCGCTTATGTTGAAAGAGACAATTGGTAAAGTCGCGCGGGAGTACTGGGAGGAATCCTGCGGAAATCCCATTACCTTTTCCACTTTTTCCATGACAGTTCACGCAGACGCGCTCGTAAATGTTCGAGCCGGCGTCAAGCAATTCGCTCGAGACATTTTTGGAGTTTTGATACATCGGGGCCTGGAGGCTTCTGTAGTAGGCGCGATGCTGGATCGGAACACGAGGTTTGAGTGGTTTGTGTTCTGGGGGTAAGGCGAAGGCAGGGCCAAAAGCTATGAATGTGAAGCATAGACAAAACGTGCTGATGCTGAGGTTCGTTCGCTGGCTCGTCATTTAGGGTTTTAAGACAACTTCTCTTACAACTTGTCCAGGCTTGCCGAATGGTCCTCGGGGCTCTCCATTAAGCTTGACGACAGATCCGGCTGCATTGCCCAAGGTGAGGGTAAATTGCTGTTGTGCTTTCCACGTGGCTGTCTGGCCAGGTTGTAATAGCGCTTCTTTCGGACTGTCGTTGTCAGACTTCACGACAACCCAGGTGAGTTGTGTAGCTTGAATTTCAAGGAGAAGGGGGTCAGTTGGCGTTGAAATTGGCTCAGCGGGGGTTGACTGCATTGGCGTCTCTGGCACGGGTGGTGGTGCTATTGTAGGAAGTGAATTGAGAGTCGGTTGAGGCTCTTGGTCGGGGGAGGGCTCCTCTTTGATTGGCGAATCCTCGAGTTCCGTTACCTCTGTCTGGACGTCGGATTGTTCTGCAGTCGGTCGTGCGCTAGGAGCTAATTCCGCATTTTCCTGCTCTGGTGGTGATTCAGGCGGTGGAGAGTGTTCTTGTTGATTGGGTAATAAGAAGCCTAATGCGACCAAAATGATAATGGAGATGATAATAACGAGATTCCGGTTGAGCTTCCCGCGCTTCTCTTCTTGAATTTGGAGTTGAGCTTGATGCTGAGCTTTTTGCCCTTCCTGGTAATATTCACTGGAACTTTCCGAAAATCGGCGCAACGCATCTTCTTCGCTGATACCTAGGGATCGTGCATATGTTCGAACAAATCCCCGTGTAAAGACTCGTTCAGGTAATTGCTGAAATGCTTCATCTTCTAAAGCTTGGAGGAATTTGGATTGAATTCTCGTGAGCGAGGCAACCTGATCGAGGCTCAGTCCTTGGGTTTCTCGAACTTTTTTGAGATAGACCCCAATCGAGTCAGACGAGGCCATAGTGGGTTCATCTTGAAGGTTGCTCATCTTGAGGCTCTACAGTATTTGAACACGACAGCATATCTTGCCACTTCCTCATAGAGAGGGAAAAGCAAGATATGCCTCAAAGAGTCGATGGCGTTATGAAAGGTCGTCAAAATGAGTTAGTCGTTTGAATTCTCGAAACCGATCGTCAATCTGTTTCCGGTCTAAATGGCGAAGACGATCCAGGCTAAAGGCTTCGACATTAAAGGAGGCCATGACACTGCCAAAAATGATGGCTCGTCGTAACCCTTCGTCCGTCAGGTCTCCGGTTGAAGCCAAGTGTCCCATAAATCCACCGGCAAACGTATCGCCAGCGCCGGTTGGGTCTTTGACTTGTTCAAGTGGAAAGGCCGGAGCGCCAAACACCTGTTTGCCAGTAAACATCAATACGCCGTACTCACCTCGTTTGATGATCAGGTGTTTAGGGCCCTTCGCCAGAATATGTTTGGCAACCTGAACGAGATTCGGGTCTTCCCCGAGCGCGCGGGCTTCCCCGTCGTTGATGATTAGAATATCAATCTTTTCTAAAACTTTCCAGAGCGCATCACGTTTCCCATCAATCCAAAAATTCATCGTATCGCAGGCAACGATCGATGGCCGTGTCACTTTATTCAGGACATCCATTTGGAGGTCGGGATCGATATTCCCAAGAAACAGCATATTGGGTTGGCAATATTTTTCCGGAATTTTTGGGCGAAACGTCTCCAACACATTGAGGTGTGTTTCGAGGGTGTGCGCTTCATTCAGCTGGTAGGTGTATTCTCCTTTCCAGCGAAAGGTTTTTCCGTCCCGTCGTTCTAGGCCATCCAGATTAATGCCACGTTCTCGTAAAAAAGCCAGATGCTCTTCCGGAAAATCTTCTCCAACAACGGCAATCAAATCCACGTCTGTGAAAAAGCTTGCAGATGTTGAAAAATAGGTTGCGGATCCTCCTAAGACATCATTGGCTTCCCCGAATGGTGTCCGGACCGTATCGAATGCCATTGACCCAACCACTAACAGTTTCCCCATGATTATCGTATCCCTTCGTCGTGTGTTATGAGCTCCATTGTCGAGCAAAAAAGAGCTGATATCGTTTTTTGATGGATGATGGTATGGATTTCGGTGCTGTGACAAGCGCATGTTCTAGTGCCGTTTGACATGAGCAGGATGGTGTGTCTGGTGCCAATCTGATTGATGCTTTTAATACCTGCTGGGCCACTTCCACATTCTTATGCATGATTTCAAGAATAGCCCCAACTGACACCGCTTCTTCGGTTTCGTGCCAGCAGTCAAAGTCAGTCACTAATGCCAGTGTGGCATAACATAATTCGGCTTCCCGTGCCAATTTTGCTTCTGGAATATTGGTCATGCCGATGATGTCCACGCCCCATTGTCGATAGAGCTTCGATTCAGCTTTTGTGGAAAACTGTGGGCCTTCAATGCACACATAGGTTCCACCAAAGTGAACCGTCGAGCCGACCTCTTTTGAAGCTTTTCCTAGTGTGGAGGAGAGCGTGGAACATATTGGATCAGCGAACGATACATGGGCAACAAGTCCTTGATCAAAGAAGGTGCTTGAGCGCTGTGTGGTTCGGTCTATGAACTGATCCGGCAAGACGAGGTCGCCAGGCTTAATTGTCTCTTTCATGCTGCCCACGGCACTAATGGACAAAACTTGCGAGACTCCTAACGACTTTAGTGCGTAAATATTCGCGCGATAATTGATGGAGGTAGGTGAGATTTTGTGTTCGCGACCGTGTCGGGCTAAAAACGCTACACGTCGGCCTTCAAGCACACCAAGAATAATACGATCGGAAGGTCGTCCAAACGGCGTTTTAACCTGTACGTCACGGACTCGTTGAAGCCCGTCCATGCTATACAGTCCGCTTCCGCCAATAACCGCGATGTCGGCTTGAGATTTGCGAGGCATAAATTAAAAAGGACTAAAAATACAAACTCCCAGATCCTAGTTTGCTGATGAAGCCATATGTGTGGAGTTGTAGGCCTCTCCATGATTAAGTGTGGATAAGAATGAGTGTACATGGCCGAGAATACGGTCGGCGATGTGTGTAGGAGATTCGTATTTTTGTAGGTCAAGCCACGTGACATTCGGTTCTTTTCGAAACCATGTCAACTGACGCTTGGCAAAGTGCCGTGTGTCGCGCTTGAGTGTGCAAACGGCTTCGTCATATGGGCAGTCTCCGTCGATGAATGCTGCCATTTGACGATAGCCCAAGCTTTTCATGGAACTCAGTTCACGATGAAACCCTTGATCAAGTAATTGTTGGGTTTCTTGAATGAGACCCTTTGCAATTTCCAATTCCACGCGTGCATCAATGCGTTGATAGAGGCATTCGCGTTCCATGTTCAGCCCAATAATAAGTGCGTGATATGGCGCTTCTTGAAACCCGTGCCTGTGATGCGCTTCCGAAAGTGGGACCCCCAGAGCGTGATAGACTTCGAGTCCTCGCTGCACTTTCACATAGTCGTTCGGATGCAATCGTTTGGCTAACTCTGGGTCAACCAGAGATAGTTGCTGATGGACATAGGCGACTCCTTTTTCGTGTGCCTCGCAATCTAATTGTTTTCGTAAGTCCCAATTGGCTGCCGGTCCAGACCAGAGTCCGTGCAGCAGGGCTCGAATGTAAAGGCCCGTCCCTCCTGCGATCAAGGGAATCTTCCCTTGTTGGTGTAATTGTTTGATAGACGATGCCGCGTGGTCTCGATATTCGCCAACATTAAAATGTTCGTCAGGGTTGACCAGATCAATCAATTGATGGGGCACTCCCTGGCGTTCTGTCATTGTTGGTTTATCTGTCCCGATATCCATTCCTCGATAGACTTGCCGAGAGTCTGCCGTGAGTATTTCGGTCTCAAGAGCCTTGGCGACTTCGATGGCGATCCGGCTTTTGCCGATGGCCGTCGGGCCTATCAGGGCGATGACGGGTTTGGATGGTGGCGTGGATGAAACGGAGCGCATTATCGTTTGTAACACATGTGAGGGGGGATTCTCATGCACGGCCAAAGATTTTATCAAGCTCGTGAGGCGAAAAGCGTAACGCAATGCGTCGCCCGTGCGGACAGGTCATTGGATACCCTTCTCTGGCCCAATCTATGACCAGGGTCTGTATTTCGGGTTCGCTCATTGGACGTCCAGCTTGCACGGCACTTTGGCAAGCCATCGAGGCCAAGACGGCCCGAACTTTGGTATCCATAGAGTCCTGAGACTTCCATTCGGCTAGATCGTCAAGCACGTCTTGAATTAACGCACCGTACGACATGGCCGTGAAGATGGCAGGGACGGCTCGAATGACAAACGACTTGCCCCCAAACTGTTCGATGTCTAAGCCTAATTTCGCCAATTCTGGTAGATGTTCAACGAGGAGATCACACTGATGAGGTGGAAGGTCGATGGGTTCTGGAATTAACAAGGGTTGGGTTTCTATACGGCGATGGTGCCAAGCCTCCCACAGTCGTTCGAACAGCACTCGTTCGTGAGCAGTGTGCTGATCGATGATTTGAAGTTCGCCATTTACCTGGGCGATGAGAAATGTTTGATGAATCTGACCAAGCGATACTACCTGTAGTTCATCTGGTGCTGGCGTATAGGCATGATGAGATTCCTGGGATGTCGGCGTTTGAAGCGTTTCACGACTGGTTGCTGCGGATTGAGTCATTTCAGGCATAAACAGAGACGTTGTGGCTTCTGAGCTGGATGTCTTTTCTGGCACTCGAGACACAGGTGATGATGTGGTGTGAGAAACAGTCATGGCCCTGTCAGGAAATGGTTCGGCAGGTTCCAGCCCGATATTGGCGGTGGTCTGCTTTTTCAGTGGCTGTCGTATTGCGGCCTTGATGACCGCATGGACCACATCTCCCTGCGAAAACCTTACTTCACGTTTTGCCGGGTGAACATTGACGTCGACGGCAGTGTGAGAGATATCAAGAAAGAGTACAAAGGCTGGATGCCGGCCTTTCGGTACAAATGACCCATACGCTTCGTAGGCAGCATGTGTGATCGTGGTATTTTTAATCGCTCTTCGATTGACGAAAATTTCTTGAGGGGTTCGACTGGCCCGGGTATGGTAGGGGCTAACAGTCAATCCGGTGACTCGAATTCCGGCATCTTCATAGTCGAGAGGCAGCATTCGGTCGATTAATCGGGTGCCGTAAATTTGGACTAACCGGTCGAGGCGAGTGAGTGTTTCAGGAAAATCAAAGACCGTGTGCGCATTATGCATCAAGCGGAAGTGTACTGTGTGATGGACCATGGCGGCCTGTTGAACCACAAGGGAAATTCTCGAAAATTCGGTTCCAACAGATTTCAGAAATTTCAATCGCCCAGGAGTATTAAAGAACAGATCTTTGACTTCTACCTGTGTGCCTTGCGGGGCGGGTTGTTCTTGGGTTGACCATGCCACTGCGCCTTCCGATTGAATTTCTGTCCCGACGATGGCTTCTGACGATTGTGTGAGGATTCGAAATCGTGAGACGGAGGCAATGCTGGGCAGAGCTTCTCCACGAAAGCCTAACGTTTGTATGTTCAGTAAGTCGGATTCATTGCGAAGCTTACTTGTGGCAAATCTGTGGCAGGCAAGTTGTGCATCGCGTGCGTTCATGCCGGTGCCATTATCCGTCACGCGGATTAGTTGTCGGCCTCCTTGCTCAATGGCAATGGTGATCATGCTGCTGCCTGCATCGAGGCTGTTGTCCACAAGTTCTTTGACGACGGCAGATGGACGTTCGACGATTTCTCCAGCCGCAATTTGACTGGACACGGTTTCGGGCAGGATTTGAATGTGACAAGAAGATGTCGTCTTCACGGTGCTAGATTTCGTAACGAAGAGTCGAGGTTAGGTCAAGAATAGGAGTGTCTTGGACTTGTGATTTACTGGATTTTCTCGATTTGCTCTTTGGCTAATGCGGCTTCCGACGAGTTGGGGAATTCTCGGATGACACGACTCCACAGTTCTTTGGCTTGTGATTTTTGGTCACTTTCCTTCTTGACAAATCCTAACTTTAATAAGGCAATGGACACATATTTGCTCTCTGGATATTCCTTGAGGAGATGCTGGAGCGTTTGTGAGGCGGCATCATATTCTTTTCGAATGTAGTGTGAATCCCCGAGGTAATAATAGGCCTGCGGGGTCAACACGGCAGTAGGATATTGTTTTAAAAACCGACTAAACTCTACTGCCGCCCGTTCATACTGGCCTTTCAAGTACACTTTGTATGCTGAACGAAAAACCGAGGCCTGGCTGTTGGGGCCCTGCTTGCTTTGTCCATTGACATGGTTTTGGGTTTTTTCTTGATTGGCTTGCTGGCCAGAAGCATCTTTCTTCTTGTCAGACAGAATAACTGGTTTAGTCGCAACATTTCGTTGTTGCTGAAGAATATTGTCGATCCGGGATTCTAGGGCTTTTGCACGAATAGAAAGGTCTTGATCTCGTCGTTGAGCCGACGAACGAGATTGTTCAATTTGTTCGCGGAGGCTTGAACTCGTCCGTTCAAGTTTGTCAAGTAAGTTTCGAGTATCGACACTCGCCTCTTCTTCAGTTTTAATCAACTCTCCCACCAGAAAGTCATGTTCATCGACCTGTGACTCGAGGGTTTCAATGCGATTGATATACTGCCGTTCGCGTTTTTTAAAATCCCCTTGTTGAGACTCTAAGATTTCGACTTGTTTTTTGATATCAGAAAGATTGAGGTCGGCCGCACACCCACTGAGGCCAAGTGCAAGGCTCAGAAGCATGCTAAGTACTTTTATGTGATTGTATGTACGCGTGTATTGCTGGAAATCCATCTGCTCACCATTTGTTGAACAAAAAATGGCGGCCTCACGGAGCAAGACCTCTCTCCTAAATATTTTAACAGGAGAACGACAAAAGAGAAAGGGCCATCGGAGTCCCTAGCATGGTTGTCTACAGGACTTTTCACAAGAATCGAGGCATTTATGACATAATACGATAGAACGCAACGCAGCTTCCTACTTCTTGCCTCGACTGCTCAAGAGATTGACACGTTTTGCTAGTTCAGATAGACGGGATTCGTGTTGGTCAACGCGCCCTCCGAGTTTCGTTCCAATCGTATTGACGACATCGCGAAGTTGATTGAGGCTTTTTGTTAACTGATTTAAGTGGGCGATATTGGCTTGAGAGTCTTCTGATGAGCCTTGAGAGCTTTGGAATGTTGTCAGTGCTTGGTTGAGTTTTTGGCTTTGTGTCTTGATTTTTGATCTGAGCACACTATCCACTTGCTCCAGAGCTGCGGCAACAGACTGAATGCTGGCATTGACTTCATCGAGATGGTTGTTCATGGCCTGTCCGTCTGCGTCAAGTTTGCCGACCAGTCCTGATTGATGAACTTCAAGCTCTTTGAGGCGGGTATTCATGTTTTGTAATGCTTTTCGCATTTCGTTTGAGGATTGAGAGGTCGTTTGAAGCGTGGAGAGATTGGACTCAAGATCGCTTTTGACTTTCTGGATTGTGTTGATGGTTTTGGACAGGTTATTGATCTTCTGTTCTTGGTTATCGAGTCGTGAGCGCAGGTCGGCATTGGTATTTTCTAAGGCTTGCGTGACGGAGGTGACGCTCGTATTGACTTCTGAGAGATGGCTGGACACACTTTTCGTATTGCTCTCCATTTTTTGAGTAAGGTCTGCCTGATGTGATTCCACAAGATTGAGTCGTTCGTTTAACCGTCCGGACTCTTGCATGAATTTGTCCCCCCGTTCACCTAACAGGCCCCCGACAAATTCCTGTTTTTCTTTCAGTGAGCGCACGGCTTGCGTCAATTCATCAACCTGGTTGGTGTTACTCTGTGTTTGTGTCTCGATGGTTTCAACTTGACCTTGTACCGCTTGGTTCATGGACTGGATGCTCGCTTGAACATCTTTCTCTAAATACCCTCGTAGCGCTTGCGTGTCAGCGTTCAATTTTTCCGTCAACGAGTTCACATGGGTTTCGAGTTGCTTCAGGCTCGTTTCCATGGTCGTGACTTGTCCTCCCACAAGTGTTCCCGATTTTTCCAGTGCGCCCCGGATTTGTTCGACAGATGCTGATACATCTTGAAGGTTGGTGTGTTGCGTGTGAACTTCGGCTTCGAGCGAGGTGAATTGGCTCTCCAGTCCAGTGGCCGTACTATTGAGTCCATCGATTTTTTGTTCCAACTCGCTTCGCAATTCTGCATTAGCTTGATTGGCTCGTTCTGTTTCCTGAACCAGTTGACTTCCGAGCCCTTCCATCGATTCCTTGAAAGAGGAAAGCGACGCTTGAAAGTCGGATGCCTGCTGGTTGCGAGTTTGGCTATCTTCGTCAATTTGTTTGATCAATGAGGTTAATTGGCTTTCGGTTGAGACGGTTTTGGAGTCAAGTGTTGTTTCATGTTCATCAACTTGAGTCTCGAGTGTTTGAAATCGGGTATTGGCCTGAGACGCTTGCGCATCGAGATCTTGACGGATGGTCTTTAAGCGAAAGTTGATTTCTTCAATGTCTCCAGTCAACGTGGTCAGGTCAGCTTCTCGCAAGGCTTTGAGCTCTTGCCGTATTTCAGCGCGTGCCCGAAACAAGTCTTTCATGGCCGCACTTTGTTGAGCCTGTAAGGATTCAGCTTCTTCTCTGTTTGTAGAAATGATTTCCTCGAGTTCTTGTTTCCCTTGGTTTAGCTGTGTGATCTGATCTTCCAAATCTTTCTGCACTCGTGCGAGGTCGGCCTTTTGAGCCACGCATCCCGAAAACACAAGAGCCCACAAAGTAATGACAAGGCCGATGAGGCAGGTATGCAGTTTGGACAATGGTCGGCACGAGTGCGCAGGAGTCAGAATCGAGTTCATCATGAGTGCGTAGTACTCCACTTATAGGCTCGAAGATATTATTATGGGTTTTGAACGAGCAAATGGCCCCGACGGTTGAGTTGGTAACAGACTTCCGTGGGGTCAGAGCAAAATGGTTTATCTTGTCCATATGAAATAATGGATACTCTTTCTGGGGTGATACCGAGCTCAACAAGGTAGTCACGAATGACGCCAGCTCGCTTTTTCCCTAGCACCAGGTTGTAGGCTTGGGTGCCTCGGGTATCACAATGTCCTTCAACCAAGAGTTTGGCCTCATCCTTTTTGTGAAGCCATTCTGCTCCTTGTTCCAACGCGTGCCGGCCTTCCGACGTCAGGTTCCAGCTATCAAATTCGAAAAATACGTCAGTGAGTCCAGCCGCTAAGGCTGCCGCTTCTTCTTCTTTGATTTTGTCAAATTGTTCGCCAAATGTATCGGAAGGGTCGGCTTTGGCTACAGCAATATTTCCAGGCATTTCTTCGATCGGTAATGCTGATTCCCCTTCGCCGTTTTGCTCTCCGAATCCTGAAGCCATCGAGTCATTTGAATTCTCGAATGCGACAAGAGGAGGGAGATCGTCGGTTTCAGGATTGCCGAGATTTGAATCACTAGAATTTGATCCTCCCAACCCATCTTCGAATGAGGGGGATTGCGATTGAATGCCTTGTTCGGCATTTTCGAGTCCTTCTCCTTGATTCTCATGTGGGCTGGTTCCCGCATCGAGACCGGCAAAGAGATCATTTTCTGGTTGAGAATCTGAAGCTTGATTCAATTGGGGGGTCTCATGAGTGAAGTCGAGGGGCTCAAGGTCGTCGGATAAAGATGCAGCCGTACCATCGACGTTTTGATTATCCAGTCCAGATTCATCAAGCCCTGAGCTTTCTAAGCCACTCTGGTCATTAGAGGCATCCAGATCCATGGCCAATTCCTCCTCGCCTGGTGAACCTGACATGGTCGAGACGTGGAGATGTTTTTTCCCGCAACCAGCACTTATCAATATCAGTATGCCCAAAATAAGTATGATCGATGATGTGTGATACGTTGGACGCATAATCTGTGCTCCTTTTGCTGAAGATCGCTTCGATGGCTGAATGCCGGTCACAACGGTGACCACGCTGGAGAGCTATGGTGAGTCCCTCCTGATGTTATCTGTTCTATGTCAGTCCCGTCACTATTGATGAGATAGATATGGCTTTTTCCTCTTCGTATCGAGCTGAACGCTAAGTGCCGCCCGTTAGGGGACCATGACGGGGAATCGTCAATGCTTGGTCCAGACGTGATCTGAACGTATCGACTTCCATCAGGGGTTATCCGGCATAGTTTAAATCCTTCTCCTGAAATTCTACACACAAACGCAATCCAATCGCCACGGGGGGACCAGGTTGGGGCAGCATTATAATCTCCTTTAAACGTCAATCGCTGTATATTTGATCCATCAGCATCCATAATATAGATTTGCGGGCGCCCCCCACGGTCGGAAGTAAACGCGATCTTTGTCCCGTCTGGAGACCAAGATGGCGAGAGATCCGCGCTTCGATGAGAGGTAATCTGCTGGACCTCCATGGTCTCGAGGTTGAGGGTAAAGATATCTGAATTGCCTTCCTGAGCCGAGGCATAGCTGAGCTGTTTCCCATTTGGAGAAAACACTGGGGTAATGTTCAAGCTTGCTGGCTGAACCAAGATTTTTTCCTTTCCTGAGGATAAGGTTCTCTGGATAATCTGTTGTTTTCGTTCACGATAGGCCGTATAGACCAAGGATTTTCGGTCGGGAGCCCAGGTAGGCATCAAATTTAAAAAGCCATCTGCCGTGACCTGTTGTGGACCATATCCATCGTAATCCATGACAAAAAGTTCTCGTCCGTTTCCCTCTTCAGAGACATAGGAAATTTTGGTTCTCGCGATTCCTGGCTCGCCGGTATATCGATAGACCAGCTCGTCGGACCACCGATGGGCCATGAGACGGACGAGGGGATCTGTCACTTTCAGCGAAAAGTACCGTTTTCCAAGAAGAAATTCTTTGGTTCCCGAATCGTGGGCGCAGGCGTCAAAGACTAGTCCCATGCCACCATTTTCGGTTCGGCCAATCCCAACTCGTCCCCAGGTCGAAACCGTCACGCCCTGGCTTGAGGCTTCAGTGTTATTCACTGGGCTTACGCATTGACTCTCGGCGAATTGCCCGGGCTTCAGAGGGAGGTCTACGGGAGAAAATATTTGAGATCGTGTGAGGTCTGCTTTGAGTACAGGAACGACCTGTTCATGTCTGGCCGGTGATGTCGCACCATCGATACCCCCGCTGCCAAATTCCATGACCCAGATTGGGATACGTTGAAAGTCTGGTCTCGAGGCTTCAAGGAGCGCGTCTTGTGCAAGTGAGGAAGGGGTCATCCACACTTTCCCAACAGTCAAAACGGTAAGAATGAATACGAGACTGATGATAAATCGAGTCATGAGAGAGACTCCCCTATTCTAAATTTGTAAAGAAGGTCGAGATGTGATGATTTCAAATCTTTAGGGAATGGCGGAAGCGGGCTTGCGGCTTTGACCGCTCGCTTAGCGGCCGCGTCGTAATATCCGTTTCCAGATCCCTGTTTTATGCCAAGATTGATGACTTCGCCTGATGGCAGGACTCGAAACCGTAAGATGACTTGAGGGTGATCTTCGTTGAGGGATACGCGAGGCGCAACCCATTTTTGCTCGATTTTGGCTTCAATCAATGCCAAATACCGATTTTGACCGGCCGAATTTTTAGGGGTGCCCGATCCACTCGACGAAGACTCTGGTTCTGGCGCTGCCTCGACTTTGACCTGTAGCCTTTCCTTGAGAGATTCAATCGGGGCGACATCAGGAATGGTCAGCTTGGCGAGTTGCTGGTCGATTTCAGACCGTAAAGATTGAGTCCTTGTGGTATCAGGTTTGCGCGGCGACGCTTGCTGTTGTGGTTCAATTGGGCGTCGTGGCTGTTGCTTTTTTGTTGGAACCGAACGTAACTTTGGAATTTTCACGGTTCCGAGGACTTGCTTTAATGAATCGGCTAGACGTTCCTGTTTGACTGGCGGTTCGTCAATGTTTTTCTTCGTCGGGTTGGTTCTATCAAAAGGCGTATGAGTTGGAGGCGTGGCCAGCTTCGGTTCCTTGCGCGGTTTTTTGGTTATGGACTTCTTTCGAAGCTTCGGGACCTTGACTGACTGAATGGTTTTCCGAAAAGAGTCTGAAAGTTTTTCGGTCTGTGGCTCTGGACTCTCTTTTCGTTTGGCTCGTGTAAATGGCAGTATCGGTTTTAATATCGGAGCTTCAGGTGGTGCCTTGAGCGATTGACGAGCTTTCGTCGGTTTTTGTTGAGCGCTTGTTGGTGCTGGTGGTTTAGGTTGAGGGGTGGTGGTCTCCTCTTGTTTGGGAGTTGGCGGTGGTTTTGGTGCAGGGTCAGGAATTGATACGTAGGGTTGTGGCGTAAGACGTTGTGCGCGTGAGAGTTTTGGGGCTGTTGTCGGCAGCTTAATAGATTCTAAGGCATTTGGGGGTTCAGGTTTGGCCTCTGTCGGTGGGGGAGGTGGTGTTTCGGCTGGGACAGGTCTCGATCGTTCATTGGGAACCACGACGGACTTCACGGCTCCCGAGAATGAATCTGAAAGTCGTTCAGATGCCGATTGTGTTGGGAGCGGTGCTAAGGGTTCGGCTTTAGGTTCTGGGGGACGTGTCTTCGCTTTCGGTGGTGGAGTTGGAGGTGCTTGAGGTTGTCTGGGCTTCGGTTTCGATCTGGTTTTTGCTGGAGATTTTGCCGGAGGGGCTTCAAGATCAGAGGGATTGATCAGCGACACTTCATACGAGTGGAGAGGTTGTTCAAGGGTTGGTGCAAACCTCAAAGTAGTCAGAAAAATAATAATCAGAGCATGAAGCGCCAACGAGCCGGCAATCCACCATCGAATCGAAGAGTCTTCGTCAGGAATGCTTGACGAGACCCCCAATGAAATGAGATTGGCTGAACTGGCATGTGTCATTGGTGAGAGGGCGATTACGAGGCGTTTCTAACCGCTTGTCTTTCAATCTGCTCTGATGACTTTGGTCCTGTCACCATCCCTAGCCTCTCAATCTTAGCGCCCTTGATTTCATCCATGACTTGGACGACCGTTCCGTAGGGAACCGTTTGATCAGCTCGAAGATAGACGGATACCAGAGGGTTTGCTGCTTTTGCTTCACGGAGCTTTGCCCCAAGTTCGATCGGACTGATGGTCTCATTCCCTAGGAAGAGCGTTTGGTCTGGTTTGATGGTCACCACCAATCGTTCTTGGGCTTTGATGTTATTGGACGAGGATGTGGGAAGCGTAATATCAAGGCCTCGATGCAGCATGGGAGCCGTTACCATAAAGATCACGAGGAGGACCAACACCACATCAACGAGCGGAATGACATTGATTTCTGAAAGAAATCGTCGATTTCGTGATTCGGAAGTCATTGTACGATTTCGGCTGGTTCTTTGGTTTCTTGATTGAGTTCTTGGACAGAATTCAGAAACTCGATGCCAAACGCTTCGACACGAAAAATCGTCTTTCTAATTTTAGCAAGGAAATAGTTGTATGCAATGACGGCTGGGATGGCGGCAAATAAACCGGCTGCCGTGGCAATCAGGGCTTCTGCAACACCTGGCGCGACAGAGGCAATACTTGCGGATCCCTGTACGCCAATTTCGCGAAACGCGCTAATGATCCCAAGAACTGTTCCTAGTAGTCCGATAAACGGGGTTAAGTTTCCCGTGGTGGCGAGAAAGGGCAAATATGCCTCTTGATGACTAATTTGATTTTGAATGATGTGTTGAGACACTTTTTCCAAGTACTGCTGTTCTGGAACCCGATAGGGTTGAGCATTCTCTAGTTGGTGGCTGGTATTTAGAAGGTCGGAGGTAGAAGGGAGACGATCAATAATGCCCAAGTAGACAGCTGCGCTAGGACTCGCCTCTAAATCTTGAGCCTGAATGCGAAGTTCGTTGACTTCCTGTTGCCGTACCTCATAGGCTCGTAAAAATTGCATATCTTCTTCTTCAATGGTCCTGAAACGTTTCCATTTATGTACAATGATGGCCCAGGATACGACGGAAAAGATCGCGAGCGTGAGCAGAATCACGATTGAAAGTGACCCGAGGGAGCTAAGCAATTCCATAGGATCTGCAAATAACATAATCGGTATCTCTGCCTCCTACTGACGATAGGTCGTTGTTGAATCTAACCAGAAATGCTGAAACTCTCTAGGTAAGGTAGTCTCAAATGTGGAATGGATGGCGGGGCCGACGGGATTTGAACCCGCGACTTCCAGATTGACAATCTGGCGTCCTAACCTGGCTGAACGACGGCCCCGTTTAATCCTTGGCAGGGCAGCATGCCCCTTCATTAGTCACCGAGGAAGAATAGTTGATACGTAGTCTAATTGATTGTTGGGGTTGTCAAGATGTTAGACTTGCAACATCCGTAAGCATTTACACGCATCGGCTGGTAGGCGGAACAGGGATCGAACCTGTGACCTCTGCCGTGTAAAGGCAGCGCTCTCCCAACTGAGCTATCCGCCTAATTTTCAAATGAAAATACTCGACGACTTCACAATTATATCAGTCACTAGGTCGTTGTCAACTAGAGAGACTATCTGTCACTAAAGATTTGACATGTATCGTATGGGCAAGTATAAGCACGACCAGTCTGTGAGGTCGTAAGAAGACCCTCTGCCACGTATGCCAACCTTCTGATTAGGACCGGAAATTATGTATAAGATAAAAACTAACGCGCCCGAAAGCGGAATCATAGATGAAACGGAACTTCTGAGTCGAAAAGACCATATTTTGCTTTTCGTTGAACAAAATCGAAAGCTTGTCTTAGGAGGGGTGTTTTTCATCGTCATGGCGGCCGGCATTGGCGGGGGCGTGATGTGGTATGAACATCGTCAAACGCAAGCGGCATGGGAGTTGGAAGGGAAAGCCCAGGTACATTATCTGGATCGTTCACTCGATGATGCAGAACAATCAAAAGAAAGCGTGAGCAAGGCTGCCGAGCTGTATCGACAAATTCTCAATGAGTATCCAAGAACCGATCCTGCGAGAAATGCTGTCTATCTTTTAGGGAATAGCCTGATGGAGCAAGGGGACTATAGCGGTGCGATCGGGGCCTATCAACGATTTTTTGAGCAATATGGTCGAAACACGATGTTGGGAGGGCTTGTCCGTCAGCGATTAGCGTATGCGTATTTACTTAATGGAGACAAGGAGAAAGCCTTGCAAGAGTTTACAGACATCTTGGCTGCTCCAGATGTCTACAATAAAGACCAAGTGCTTTTTGAGTTAGCGAAGCTAGACGAGGCTGATGGGGTAATGGATAAGGCGTTGAATCGATATCAAGAATTATTGGAGCAATATCCCACGTCTCCCTATGCCAGTGAAGCATCACTTCGCGTCCAGGTCCTATCTCCAGAAGAGGAAGAAACGGCGTCTACGGAGCCTGCCGATCCCATTAAAAGTGAATCGACAGATGACGAGAGTAAAAAAGCTGAAGGCGAATAATGGGTGATGTGTTGATGCGAAAAGCCGGAAGCCTATTGGCTGACGAGCAGGAGTTTTCCAGCTCTGATCACGCTTGTGGTCAGATTGTTCAATACTTTTAAGTCTGTCACGCTTACCCGAAACCGTTTGGCAATTGTCCAGAGGCTGTCTCCTCGACGAACGCGATACCACTTTGTCTCATTACTGCGCGGAGTTGAAGCTGGGGCTTTCCCCCTTACCTGTAATTTATCTCCGACATGGATGAGGTGTCCGGACAAGTTATTGAGATTCTTTAGCGAGCGTGTCGTTGTTCCAAATCTTTTAGCAATTTTTGATAAATTGTCCCCCCGTCGTACTCTATACCATCGAGACTTCAAATCTATCGGGGCATCTTTCTCTCTGACTCTGAGGCGGTCCCCAACACGGATAAGGTTCCCGGAAAGCCTATTCAGGTTTTTCAGAGCCCTCACCTTCATCCCGAATCGTTTAGCCACCACGGAAAGGCTATCGCCGTAGCGGACTCGATACCATGTTGTGGCTGGCGGTGGGGGTTGCGTCCATGGCTTGATACGGTCATGTTGTTTTTTGACCAACGGCCCCGTGCCCGCGGGAACCTTGAGTGGATAGCCCTTTCGAAGAGCCGGGACAATGCTTCGACGAAGTTCTGGGTTTAACTCTCTAAGATCCTCAAATGAAATCCCCGTTGTCTTGGCTACAGCCTTGAGGTGTACACGTTTATGCATCAACACTTCATCATACGAATAGGGGTCAACCTGTTTGACGATAAACCCGTAATCAGTCGGGTGTGATGCTATGAGCGTGGCTGCGACAAATCGAGGGACGTATTCTTTCGTTTCTCGTCGTATGTACCAGGTGTTGCGAATTTTCCAGAAGTCACGACTACCGGTTCTTCGAATGGCGCGACTGATCTTTCCGCCTCCGGCATTATAGGCCCCGAGTGCCAATGGCCAAGAGCCAAACCGATCGTACAGGTCACGCAGGTGATGGGCGGCGGCGATGGTCGACTTAACAGGGTCTCGGCGTTCATCCACATACCATGTCACGTTCAGTCCGTACATTCGGCCTGTGGCTTTCATGAACTGCCAAGGGCCTGAAGCTCTGGCACGCGAATAGGCTCGTGGATTAAAGCCGCTTTCGACAAGTGAAAGGTGTCCGAGTTCCGTTGGTAACCCAAATTCTTTGAAAATTTGCTCAACGAGATCTTGATATTTCGCATATCGATCTAGATAGCTTTGAAATCGTTCTGGGATACCATTTTGAAAATAATTTAGATTGCGTTCGACATGACGATTGAGTACGAGAGGCACTGTGCCATAGGGGTGTGTAAGTGTTGCAGGTGCATAAGGCCTGTCATGTCGGAACAGTGGCTCATAACGCTGTAAGGGGTTGGCTAAGGTGCGTTTAGCATTTTGTTCTGTTAATTCAAGGCGTGTCCAGGTTTGAGAGGTCCCACTCGCTAAGGTGGGAATGGTGAATTCAAGATTATATTCCCGTCTCGATGTTCCCGTGGGTTGAGAGTGGGTCTCAACGGATCTTTGTTTCACTCGTTTTTCAACGCGAGCAGAGTGTGATGCGGGTTCTGACTTGTCATGGGATTGAACGGAATTGATGTGTGTCTGCGGATATCTCGATCGAGAGTCTTGAGCGTGAGAATTATCTACGCTTTGTGACCACGGTGTTGGTAGCCCAGGTAGAGGAGTGACCGACGATGGTTGCTGTGAATTCGTCGGCTCCGTAACCGCTTCTTTTGCCATTCGATAAGAGGGAAGGTCTTGGAACAGGTCTTCATGTACTGTATGACCAAAAATTGGTTCAATGCGGTCATGCGTAACGGAATGGGGGGTGGAGCGATGATCAAGGCTTTGGGCAGACTGTGCAAAGGTTGGCGCAGCAAAGCATAGTCCACACCCGAATACGGCAGTGAGGGATGTTAAAGACAGTCCACGACCCTTCGGGAATTTTTTTAGCAACTTGGTCATATTGTGAGACTTTTCGGTTATTTCCTGTACAACTTTACAGCGTACTAAGCATTAGAAAAATTGTCAATGTAAACGATCAATTATAAGGGGAAGCTGGCTTCGCATCAGTGGCCGTCTCTGCATGACGTTAGGGGTAGTTATTGTTGTGCAATGCTTGTTGTTGTGGAAAATTTGACTTCAGATGCGTCAAGCACTCTGGATTTGGTCAAGAAGATTCATGTCCGTCTTTCCACATCATACCGCATACCGCCTGCCTTCAGTTGTCATTCGATTCCCCAGTAAGTGTTAGTGAAATTCGAATCTTTAATTAGGTCTTGCTGGTTTACGCTCAGGGATGCAGTATTACTCTTGAGTCTTGAAGGCGCGATCAGCTTTGGCAGCCATAAAAAAATCGCTTTCTGTTAATCCCTTGATCTTATGCGTCCAAATTTCGACCGTACATTTTCCCCAGGCCAGGTGAAGGTCGGGGTGGTGCCCTTCAGCTTCAGCTACCGCTCCCACGCGATTCACAAACGCGAGAGCTTCCGCAAAGTTATTGAACGTATACGTGCGTTCAATGTGACCTTCCTGATTCAATTCCCACTCTTTTTCTAATTGCCCTAACAATTCTTGAACTTTGGCTGTCTCTAATGCCGGGACTCCGCCCCTGCAGGGTACGCAGGATTTATCTGCCAGACTCATCGTGATTTCTCCTTTGTATATAAAAGAATGAACACTGGGGTGAAATTATAGATGGATCGGACAGCTCTTCACAATTCAAATGGATTGCAGGTTTTTCAGTCAGTGCATGGGGTTTATCGTTTTACCCCCTCGAATGGGGAATTGAGAAAGAAAAAATGCACACGTACATATGTATGGGGACTACAGGTAGGCCATTTTACACTGCTGATGAAGCATAAAGGAGATATCATTTTTATGAAGAAAGTCATGATGTTGTTCGGTCTTTGCGTGATCGGGTTCAGTGCATCAATCGCGTTCGCTGAAGAGTCTTCAGATTTTGCCCGAAAAGGGTTCTATATAGGTGCTGGTGGTATTTACGCCATAGAAAAATTCAACAGAACGGGCCCTCTCTCCTTTGATGATGTTGCGGGATTTAATCTGCGAGCTGGCTATCGCCTCCATCCGCATATTGCAATCGAAGCGCAGGGAGAGCGAACGACGGGCTTTGGCGTGAAGCAATTCAAGGGCGATATAGAAACCTGGACGGCGACGCTTAATAGTAAGTTTTTCGCCCTCACCGGACGAGTCCAACCCTATGGACTACTAGGAGTTGGTGCAATGAACGCCACAACAGATGGATTCTTAGTGTTTGCCGACTCTAATGGCAGACCATCGAGGAATGAGACCGATGTAGTTTTTCGGTATGGCGGAGGAGTGGACTTCTATCTCACAGAAAACTGGGTTATAGACATTGAGGGGGCTTATGTTGACCCTCGAGGAGACATCAATTTCATTAACTATATTTCCGTTGGTGGTGGTCTTCAGTATCGTTTTTAAATATTGAAGACATGATCACTCTATTAATAGGTTGACGATGCCCATAGAAACGCTCATTGTATTTTATGGAATCTTTGCCCCCTATATTTTCGTTGCGGTCGCTATTGCCGGATGTTATCTGCATGCTTTTCTATTTAGATCGACGTCCTGCGAGGCCGTTCCCGCGCATAGAAGTGTGTTTAATCTGAAGGCACGTGATGTGCCGAAACAAGTCCGTCCTTACCTGTGAAACCTAAAAAGAATGCCCCGCTGCAATAGCGGGGCATGTTTCTGGTCCTTTATTAGATCGATTTCCTCGCCTCTCTTTGAACCTTTCCCCGATTCATACTAAGCCAAACCTAATAAGATCTGAGTACGAAGTGTGTTTCTTCGAGCCTGCTTTCTACTGATACGTCATGCAAGGAAACCTCAATATTCTTAATGTAACTTGCGACGTATCGATTATTGACAAATAGGCAGTTGTTACGACAATTTCCATGTAAAATTTTATGTGATCAAGCTTCCTGAAGAGGCTTTGTATTCGTTGTCATAAATATTGGAGGCGCTTGTATGCCAAATCATGCTAGATCAGATGAGGAAATCGAACGATGTTTCGATGTCATGTTAGAGTTACGAACTCATCTGAAAAGAAGCAAATTTCTGGAGACGATTCGTGAAATGGGAGCGGAAGGATACAAGTTGGCATATATCGAAACCGACGGTGATGTAGTTGCAGTCGCTGGTTATAGGATATCGTGCAACTTATTGATGGGGAAACACCTCTATGTTGATGACCTGGTCACAGCCAAAACGCAGCGATCGCGAGGCCATGGCGATGTGCTAGTGTCATGGCTGCGAGAAATCGCTGTAGAGCAGGGATGTCATTACCTTCACCTTGATTCAGGCACGCATCGTCATGAAGCCCATAAGTTTTATTTTCGACGGGGATTGAAGATCACGAGCTATCATTTCAGTCAGCAGCTGATGGTCGAGTAATCGTTTCATCTAAGGAATGCTCATGAAAAAACTTCATATTGCTATTGGTGTTTCCAATATCGACACATCCGTTGAAGAGTATTCTCATCGCTTTGGAATGGAGGCTGAGATTGTTGTGCCAGGTCAGTATGCATTGTGGCGCACTCAGACTCTTAATGTGTCCATCCGCAAAGTTGCAGATGATGTTGTAGGACAGATACGTCACTTGGGATGGGAAGATCCTGAAGCCATGGCCTTTACATCAGAATATGACATCAATCATATTCTATGGGAAAAATTCAGTGCAACCCAACAAGCTCAAGAGATTGAACAAACCTGGCCAGGAACAGGTTATAAACCTAAATTGCTATGAAGCGTTGCGGTAGAAGGACGATGAGCAGATGTCCTCTATGTTTTGCGAGAGAATTCCTTGGAGTTTGATTCCCTTCCCTCTTTTTCATTCCACGTTTGAGTAGTTCTTTGTTGGGTTGTTGCGACGCTACCGTTGTCTTGATTTTTTCTTTGATGACGTTTTGGTTTTCGCGCTGGACGTTGTTGTAGCCTTTGTCGCTTTGGCCGCATCATTTTTATCCGTCGTTTTCTTCGAAGATTTCTTTTTCTATAAATGGGTAACGGTAGCAAAACGTATTTCCTAAAGATATTCGTTGGAGTCCTTTATTATGTAGCTGTTAGCAGAAACTTCTTTATTGACAAGTTCGGCTTTGGCTAGATTTCTTTGTCCCGTACTCGATCATATGGATGAATTGTCTGTTTGTTGCTTGGAGGGGCTTGGCCTTGTTATAGCCGTTTCGAATAACTTCCACATGCTTGAAGTGAGTAGTCGCGGGGGGCTATAGCCGATTCACTGAACTTACGAACCCTTGAAGGTTTTGACACCGCGTTGAAAGTCTTTAGGGATTAACTGGACCGAATTGAGATTTGCTATAGTTGATCGACCTCAGCTGGAACGTATTTGGATTCGCTATAATCTATGGTCTTGGCATGGCTTTTCATGATTTTATGATGAGTTTAGAGGAGGGCTCAATGGATGTTTTCCCAAGTTCTTGCGTTGTGAGGTCTTCCCACAATAGGATACTGTTTTAAATAGAAAATTTCGTGTGAATAGGCCAAGTCGTTGGTTGACATTCTGTTTTTATGACAGGTAGACATGTGCTAGGTCATGCCTGTTCGAAAAATACACTAGCATAAACCGAGTCCAATTTGAGTATGGAAGTCGGGTATTATCGGTGGCTGCAATGAATCATAAATATCCATGGATGTTAGGGTGACTCTATGCCGGTCAATGTATTGAAGAAAAATGGGGCGAAAATGAGCCTCCGAGAAGCACAGGATAGAATTGAGAAGCTCAAGAGTTTGATGCAGAGCAGTAATCCGCATGAAGCCGCATTAGCAGCCTCGCGTTTGCAAGTATTTGATGTCGAGACAGCCAGATATCCAAAGCGAGAGCCCACTCCTTCCGAGACACCAGAGCGTGTGGATGTGAAGAGGGCGACGGTGATCATTGAAGTGCTTGATGATGTGCCGGAACGACCACATCATGACCTTGGTGTCGTTGAGGTTGAGCAACCTCCAAAGCAGAAAAAAGTAAACTGGGAAGCGTTGCATACTGAACTCAGAGATCGCGCTCAACAAATTGGAGCTGATGTGCTTGTGAATATCCACTTGAAAGGGACGTTGAAGCAACGGATATTATGTGCGACCGCGCTACGCTATCTTACCCCGGTAGAACTTGATGAAATCCAACAAGAAACGAAATATGAAGATGACGAGAAGGCCTATAGGGAAGAGCAAAAAGAGCGGCGGGATGAATCATTAGCGCATGGGATCGACTAATGACCGAGGGACGCACCATTTCGAAACCTTGCGATGTTTGATGAACCGTCATGCGAGAGTGACGAAATAGTATAAGGCATTTCGCCTGCTTCCATTTTGTATGATTGTCCTTTCATAATCAAAAATCCTCCCAGCTTGTTCAATCCTCGTTTCCTGTTCTTCTCAAATCATCATTGTCCTGAAAAAATACAATAATTGGCACATTTGTTTGGTATAATCCAATGATATTGTGTTGGTCGCACTTTCTCTCTTTTTGTATCTTGACATACTGGCGTATGCGTAAAAGAGGAAGTCTCCAGATTGTTCCGCGTTTCTGATTTACAATTCTTTGAGGTGTGTGTTCCGGACTTATGTGTCTTTCTCTTTTCATGCTCAAAGGATTGTTGTTTGTCGAGTCATAAACGATCTCGTGATTTTCTCACGGAGGTGCCCGATGAAAAAAGTGTCTTGGGGGCTAATGCGAGGAGTGATGATGGTATGGTGCGTTGTGAGCATTCCGGCTGTGGTCTATGGGAATGCAGAGCTTGTCGAGACAGGTCGTCTGTTAGCAAAGTTATTGGATGCGGGACGAATAATTATTGGGCATAATCAGGCTGTGATCAATGACCCAAGTCGGGGGGACAAAGGATTTACTTCTGAAGTGTTTGAAGCGCAAGTTATGGTATTTTTCCAAAAGGAAACTGGAGTTGATTTACAGAGCTTGCAGAATGCCGATGTTCCAGCTCATGCGAAGCCTCTTTTAGCGCGTCTGCTGAGCGTCAGCAAGGAAACGGTCGCCAGTTATCAGGCGGTGATCAATATTCCAGGAGTCAAATACAAAGGGTTAATTCCAGCTACCTTTGGAACTGAAACAGCGAAGCGATTCCGGAATTGGTCGAAGATCTACCTAAAACAAACAGCTCCTGATCATTTTCTCAGAAATCCTCAGAATAAGGCAGATGGGTATGAAGCAGAGGTTATGAAGGTCTTTGCGGCATCGTCACCTCGTGACCGGCAAGACATTTATAGCACGACGGTTGATGAGGAGAGCAGTGTTCGTGTGCTCATGCCACTCTACTATGAAAAATCCTGTCTTTCTTGCCACGGAGGCCCGAAAGGTGAAAAAGATATTTCAGGCTATAAAAAAGAAGGGGGACATGAAGGTGAATTGGCAGGAGCGATCAGTGTGAAATTGCCTCTTGATTAAACGAATGTATTTGTTTACACAGAAGACGTCTGAAGGCCATCCTTTCCCAAATGGAAAGGATGGCCTTTTTACTTTGGAATCTGTGTTAAAGAAACTTGAATAGAAGCGCTTCGTGCCACATAGGCCAACAGCACACACAGGGCAACCATCACCAAGTCTTCGATCGGAGAAAACCAGTTCAACGGTCGTGGGAAAAAGACTCCGAAGCACCCACAATTGTCTAGGTTCAACCCACGGAACAAGGTGACAGTCATCCATCCTGCGTAGACCAGGTTCATCACGGCCGCGGTCATGGCACTGGTTGTTAGATGCCACCCTGAGAGGATCCAAGCACCTAGGACAAACTCAAAGGCAGTGACTGAAATGGCAATAGAGTAAAGAGTCGATTCAGGAAATGCCTGATAGGTTTTCAAAACATCTGCGAAACCAGGAAGATCTAAACTCTTACCTAACGCAGAACCAAAAATGATGCCGCCAATCAGAATCTGAAGAACCCACCTCAGTATCTTCATAAGTTATAGCGAATTCTAATCACTTTGAGATGATCACCTTACTGACTCCGCGCAATGACACACGTCAAATGTCGGCAGTTAATTAAAACGGCTATAATTCTCTAGACTTCAAAGAAAAGCCCCTGAGCATTAATACCACTCCGAGGCTTGGTTAATCAGGGTGAATGTACCATAAAAGTTCATGGCACCTGTTCTCAAGATCTCACGGCTTTACTCTACGTCGCAGAAATCAGAAGACTGATTAACGTGGTTGGGTGAATTGCACGAAGTTATTATAGAAGAAGGTTGACCCTAAGGGGATATGCTGAGAGGGGCTACATCGCAAGATTCAAAGGGGAGGGAGGGAAGAGGTAATTCAAGAAATGACTCTATCTGCCTATCACAGGGAGAATGGCTTCTAACTAGGATGTCGAACCTGCAAGTTCTCGCGCATGAGCAATCTCATGCCTGTGGACTGGTCGAACTTGCGCTGCTAGCAGGGTGACAACCGCAACTGTCTCACCATCCAAGGTCGTAAACTCCACTTCATAGCCCTTCCCTTCTTGATGAACCAACACAACAGTTCCAATATCTCCTTTCTGAAGCCTGTGTTCGGGAATATCGCTATCTAATATGACATCTTCTAACTCCTGAATCATATACATCCTCCGTTTTATAGGATAGGCAGTGACAAATCTTGGTGATTGCCTCCCTTCATCCATAAACCATACCGACCTAATTTGCAATTCCTGGCCATTTGGCGCCGTAAGGTTTCCCTCAATTACATAACGAGTGCCGAAAACTGTCTCTTCCGTAACAGTCACATCATTATCCTTGGCATGTTGCTGAAGGGCTTGCGCAAGCGTTTTCCACGCAGACACTTCGAAGCCAAATGTTGAGAAAAACCTCGCTTTACCTCTTCCAGCTCGATGAGTTGAAGATAGCAGATACTTCACGACCTTGGACTGAGATATTTCTAAACGATCTGAATGCGGCAGTTTCATTGTATTAGCGATTCAGAATCGGCTCTCTCTAACAGTCAAATCGTGTTTTTTACTATTACTGCTCGCCGGCGACACTGCACGAACGAAAGTCGAATCTCAAACTTTGTCCAGTTTGTAGATCCCCAGCCAATTCCGACGACACCATGTTTTCGAAACTCAGAAGCCGCATGTGCGCCTGTTCTGCACGAACCATCCACTAAAGTAAGCCCGGATGGTATTTAGTGGATTGCGCTATGATGCGTTTCAACCGGCTACAGTTTATTGCGATTTCTACGAGGTAGTGTGACAGTGCCTTCTCCATCTATGAGTCCTGCGAAATACGCGACACAAGCCGGAGTTCGATGGTTTACTTGTTTATATTCCATTGCAATTCTTTCTGATTTCAATAATAGATTGGCCTCTGAAGCGTGTGCCTCAGAGGCCAATTGGTGGAGGTGGCGGGAATCGAACCCGCGTCCGAAGACATTCAGCGCAACGGCCCTACGTGTGTAGCTGATGATTTGTTATTCGCATTCGCCCACGCCCATCAACCGGCTTAGAACGTTTGCTAGCCCAGAAAGTTCTCATCCGCCACCGCTGAGCACCGGTATTGGACCAGCCTGCAAAGTGACGCCTCTTCCCGGCCCGCAGGCATGATCGAGAGAGACGCCGCGGTCAATTAAGCCGCGAGAGCCAATGGTTCGTTGGCACTTAATGGTTTCCCGAAGGTTTAACGAGACTCCGAGAGCTCGACACGCTCCGTTGACCTCTTGATCCCCGTCGAAGCCAGTCACCCCCTTTGATTGAGTTGGCAAGACAGTTATTTCTTTTTAATATAGCTCACTATTCTCACTTTAGCTAGATTAGGTAAGACTGAGGTCTTGATACAAAAATTCCCGATGGTTTTATACCCTTGGGGTCGGATGTGGACATCATTGTGGCGATGAGCATCAGCTTATACAGAAAATCTCTTCTGTTTCATAATTTTCTTGACTACGGAATATTATCCGGATAATATTACCTTGTGAGGGAAATTATAAAGAGATTGTTTGAACTCAAACTTCCTAAAAGTCGATCCGCTTTTTTGTGGGGACCCCGTAAGGTTGGTAAAAGCCATTGGATTTCCAATACGCTTAAACCTCGAATTCTTATCGATTTCCTGAAGACCGATGTGTTTGCGGATTATGCATCCCGTCCTTCATTACTGAGAGAACGGTATCAAGATCACAAGGGTCTTCTTGTCATTGATGAGGTCCAGAAAATACCTTCCATCTTAGATGAAGTGCATTGGATGATAGAGCATACTGCTCTTTCTTTTCTGTTAACCGGCTCGAGTGCAAGAAAGCTTCGACGTGGACACGCCAATCTTCTTGGGGGACGGGCATGGCGAAAAACCATGGTCCCGCTTTCGTATCTTGAAGTCAAAGGATTTGATTTAGCACGCATCATGATCTCTGGTCTGTTGCCTCCCCACTTTCTTTCACCTGATCCCATAGAAGATCTCAGGGCGTATGTTGGTGATTATCTTAAGGAAGAGATCGCGGCGGAGGCTCTGACGCAGAATATCCCAGCCTTCACCACATTTTTACGGGTGGCCGCCATAAGTTCCAGCGAGCTGATCAACTACACAAACATCGCCCGCGAAACCGGCGTGTCGCATAAGGTGGTTCGCACGTATTTTGATATTCTTGAAGATACCTACCTGTGCGTTCGTCTGCCTCCATGGAAGAAGTCCAAAAATAGACGAATGATCCTCACAGAAAAGTTCTACCTTTTTGACGTGGGGGTCACGAACTATTTGGCTCGACGTCAACCACGGCTGGGAAGCCGGGAGTTTGGGAAATCTTTCGAGCAGTACATCTTGATGGAACTTCGGGCGTATCAAGCCTACGAGAATCCCGACCTGCCACTGTACTATTGGAGGACGAGTACAGGCCAAGAAGTGGACTTTATTGTAGGAGAAATGGATCTCGCAATAGAGGTAAAAGGATCGTCACGTGTACACGAAGGCGATATCCGTTCCCTCGAAATTCTACGGGAGGACGGTCCCGTCAAACGTTGTCTTGTGGTTTGCCTTGAGAAGGAACGGCGTACTATTCGTAAGGGCATTGATATTGTTCCGTGGGATGATTTTATCCGGAGTCTGTGGGACGGGGAATTTTTTTGAGTGAGAAGAACGAGGAGAAATATATGGCATGGATGTTTTTGCTCATTGCGGGATTTTTTGAAATCGTGTGGGCGATCAGTTTGAAGTATACCGATGGATTTACCCGTTTGTGGCCAAGTGTGGCGACCGTTGTGGCGATGGGGATCAGTATGGTCTGTATTTCTTTTGCGCTTCGCTCGATACCAATGGGAACGGCCTATGCGATGTGGACAGGTATCGGGGCTGCGGGAACGGTCATTGTCGGGATGGTGTTGTTTGATGAGCCACGAGATGCTGTGCGTTTGTTGAGCATCGCCGCAATTCTTGTTGGAATTATCGGATTGAAACTGTCGTCGCCCTCGTGAAGTTGGCCTTGACTGTCTTGAGGGGCTGCACTCAGCAGGACTAGATTGAGAATTGAAAGGCCGGTTGGGCACCTACGGACTCTGCCAGGATTCCTATTTGCTTCAATGTTTCGATAATTTGTCGAGCTCGAGCATCGAAGTCCTCTGGTCCAACAAAGGTTAGGGTCGCGTCAGGGAGCAGGCTTTCCTGTTCTTTCGACATGTAGATTGTAATGACCGGCGTGGGATTGATGAGTGTTTGAATGGCCTGAGCAATCGTTCCGCCAGGAAGCGAGAAGGGATTTGTTGTAGAAAGGACGAGCAGCCCGGTATCGGTAAGAAGCTTTGCGACTTCACCGTAGCGACGCACGGCTTCGGTCGCGTTGGTTTCACCGATGTCGGCATCGAGCCCACGGCGAAGGTTTTCTGCATCTAACAAATAAGCATGTCGACCTTCCGCGACTAAGACCGATTCGAGTTTGCGGGCTAAAAAGGCTTTCGCTGTCGTGTCGGGACCAGTAAAGAGAACCACGGCGGCACGATGGCCGTAGTGTTGCGCACGTTCCTCTGGGCCAATTTCCCCCTTGACCCAGGCCGAATCGCGTTCGCGCGCTTCTGTCCTGAGGCCTTCCTGTTCGTCTCGTATCATTTCGGTGATAATGCCGCCACCGGACACATCATATTCATCCACTAAGACAAATCGCCCAGTGTCTTCGGATGTGGTATAGGTATCAAAGGCAAGAGGCGCCTTGGTGCGAAACGTCAAATCGGCAACTTCATTCCGTTGGACGGATGTGGAGGTTTGCCGGTCATCTAGGTCGTTGGCGTTGACAATACGATGAATCGTAGAGACTTCGCATGGAACTTCCCGTGTGGCGAGCCGTAGATTATACGTACGATTTCGTTCTAAGGGACGTTGGCCCAGCCAAAAAACATTGGCTCGAAAACTTGTCGAGACGAATGGGCCTTGATGCTCATGCGCAGCAATTTGTCCACGTTCGACGAAAATTTGTTCATCCAATGTGATGCCGACGGACTCTCCGGCTATTGCCTGCATTGGAGCCGGGTCGACGTTGAAGGCTTCGATGGTTTGAATAACCGCCGACTTATTTGACGGGGCAAACACGAGGCGATCTCCGACTTTTAATTGTCCAGCCGTGATTCTTCCAACAAGGATTCGTCGTGCATCAAATTTATAGACATCCTGGAGGGGAAGGCGTAGTGGTTGTTCGGTGTCGGCCACGTCAAGCGAGAAGTGTGACAGTGAATCTAAGACGGTCGGTCCCGTATACCACGGAGTTTCCGTTGCATTGGTCGTGATATTGATGCCTTGTTTCGCGCTTGCGGGAATGATGTATTGCGGGATAACGTTCAACTGAGCGAGAAACTCCGTATATTCTTTTTCAATCCCTCGAAACACGTCTTCACGATATCCCACCAAATCCATTTTGTTGACTACAACGGTGACTTGCTTGACGCCTAACATGGAAAGCAGAAGTCCGTGCCGTTTGGATTGATCTTTCACCCCTTCAAGAGCATCGATGATCAGGAGCGCGGCCTCGGCTCTCGCCGCTCCGGATACCATGTTTTTTAAAAATTCTTTATGACCTGGTGCGTCAATGATAATGTACTGCCGGTTTCCCCAGGAAAAAAACGTTCTGGCGGTGTCGATGGTAATGCCTTGCTGTTGTTCTTCTAGAAAGGCATCAAAAAGAAATGCATACTCAAACTCTTTCCCCTGTTGTTGGCAGATGGCCTGAATTTTTTCGATTTTTCCGACGGGGAGCGTTCCGGTATCGGCGTACAGACGACCAAGGAGTGTGGACTTTCCATGATCCACATGTCCCACAATGACAATATTCATGGTTTCTTTAATGGGATTGTCGTTTGGCATGTCTTGAGAAGCCGATGTGGTGCCCGTCATGATTACATGTATCCTTCTTTTCGTAATTGTTCCATTCCACGACCTTCGTCTTGAGCGCGGCCAGCCCGTTCGGCCACCTTACTATTTTTTAATTCGATAATGACTTCATCCACATTTTTCGACGTCGATTTCATAGGGAAAGTGCACGGCTCGCATCCCAAGCTTCGATAGCGTTGTCCCGTTCCCTGATCAAGGTACAGCGAGTCCAGGAATGGAATATTTTCCAATTTAATGTATTCCCAGATATTGATTTCCGTCCAGTCCAGGAGAGGATGAATACGAATATGTGTTCCAGGTGGAAAGGAAATTTTATATTGATCCCATAATTCTGGAGGCTGATCACGAAAGTCCCATTCGTTATTTTTATCGCGCGGAGAAAAGTATCGTTCTTTCGCGCGAGTGCTATCTTCGTCTGAGCGGACACCGAGAATGATTCCGGTATAGCCTTTTTCTTCGAGTAGGAGTTTCAACCCTTCGGTTTTTAACGCCGTACAGCATTCGACCCGACCTCGTGTGTGGTTCATGCCTTCCGCCAACGCTTTTTTATTTTGTCCAATGACTAAGTTGAGTCGCCATTCACGTGCGAGGCGGTCGCGGTACTCAATCATCGCTGGGATTTTATAGCTGGTATCGACATGGAGGAGGGGAAATGGGACATGTCCAAAAAACGCTTTACGAGCAAGCCAGAGCAACACGGTCGAGTCTTTGCCCATGGACCAGAGCATGCCCAGGTTGTCGAAGTTTTTGTAGGCTTCCCGAAGAATAAAGATGCTCTGATTTTCCAGTTGACGTAAATGTTTCATGCGGGAACGGTCTCCGTCGGGAGGTCAAGGTTTTCAGTCGATAGGGATGGCGGTGCAGTCAGGGCTTGCAGTTTTTTGAGCGCCATTCCTGAGTTCAGTGATTGTTCTGCCAGGGGAGTAGCCTGGACGAGTGACGAGGCCTTGCCGGCGGCATACAAGAGCAGCGCCGCATTGAGGATGACCCATGCTCGGTAGTCACCTCGAACCTTATTCTCAAGAAGTTGAAGGACAAGGGAGGCTTCCTGTTGTGAAAGCAACGTGTGGTGTGCATTGGGCAAGGCGGAGTGTCCCATGGCTTGGAATGACCCAAACGACATCCCAATGTCCTGAGGGCGAATCATGAGTCGGGTAATGTGCTCGTTTCGAAGTTCACGAGCTGGAGTCGCTGTGGATATCGACAGCTCCGGAGCGCCTTCCACACCTTGAAGAACCATCACGCGAGGCGTGCCGAGCATGTGCAAGGCTTCAATCATTTTGTCGAGATACGGTGGATGCGCGATCCCGATGACTTGCGAAGACGCTCTGGCGGGGTTCAGCATTCTGGCGACTTGATGAGCAAGATTTTGAACCCCAAATTCATGACGCAAATCAAGTAGTTTGGCCAATGGCGGATGATAGGTTTCAAGGTCGAGATAGGCGAATTGAAACTGAGTCAATTGTTCAACCGGCTGTGCGATGGAAATACCGAGTTGTTGCAGAATGTCTGGTACGGTTGAAGCCGCGGCGGCGTTACTTGTGCCATGTATCAGAATCGGTGCCCCGGCGGCGGCGGCAATGAGGGCAGATGCGACAATGGCATGACATGTGTCATGCTTCTCTCCGTACATTGGCAAATCGACGACTTGTGTTGGTGATGGAACCTTAAGTGGTGAAACATATTGTCTTGCTGCAGCGGTAAATGACGCGAGTTCCGAGATGGATTCCGTTTTAATCCGCATGGCCATCAGAAACGCACCAATTTGGCCAGGCGTCGCTTGCGACTCAATGATCGTACGCATGGATTCCTTGGCTTCGTCCCAAGTTAAGTCCTTGGTCCGTTTGTGCCCTTTCCCTATTTTGGCAATGAATTGTTGCATATCAGAAACTCACGTATCTCGTCGCTATAGCCGTTCCAATTTACTTCCGTCTGTACGATGTGTGTTTTTGCGCTGTGTACATGATGGAAATTCGGTTGGAAGTTATTTGGTTTCGCTATAGTATTTTGTATTGCATTTATAAAAAAGGTTCCAATCTTTCACGAGCAACGAGCAACGAGCAACGTTTTCTGATTTCAGCCTTACGTCTTTGGCGGATGCAGTCCACATTCGGTTTTGGCAAAGTTTTTCCAGCGTCCGGATCGTGGATCATCGCCGGGCATTACGGGTGATGTGCAATGTGTACACCCAATGCTGGGGTAATTGTGTTCATGGAGCACATTATAGGGAACGTCATTGGCCTTGATGTAAGTCCAAACTTGTTCCCATGACCATGACGCCAATGGACTCACTTTTACCAGTTGAAATGTATTGTCCCATTCAATTATGCCCGTGTTAGCTCGAGTTGGTGATTGCTCACGTCGAATGCCCGTGATCCAAGCCGTATAGTTTTTGAGGACTCGTTTGAGTGGTTCAAGCTTGCGGAGTTGGCAGCATTGATCTGGGCGTTCTGTCCATAATGCTTCGCCATATGTTGTGGCTTGCGACTCCGGCGTGATGAGTGATTTCATCTGAATGACTTGATCGGTTTTGAGCTGATACTTCTCCACGATCCGATCACGGACCTGATGAGTCTCAGGAAATAAAAAGTCCGTATCCAAATAGAATAATGTGGCATTGGGATTGTGGCGAAACATCATGTCTGCAAGAACGACATCTTCAGCCCCGAAGCTACAGGCGAGGATGATGTGGGGCGCATATTCCTCAAACGCATATGCAAGAATTTCTTGAGGAGACTGCGTTTCCAGTTTCTTGTTGAGCGTGCGTAGATGTTCCGTATCGGGTTGAGTCTCTAGTGAGTGGTGCATGGTTTGTTCACGTAAAAATGTATGTTGTTATTAGGCGTCAACTTTTTCTACTAAAATTTTGAAGTGTTGCTGCTCGCCGTCGAGGGCTTCTTCCGTTAAGATTTTGTGGCCATCGTTTCGAAGGCTCATGGGTACATTCTTAATGGGATCTCCCGCATCAAGCCACACTTCGAGTTGCTCTCCTTCATCCATCATTTCCATTTTCAATTTCGTTTTCACGTAGTTCATGGGGCATGCCACTCCCCGTAAATCATAGACTTGGGCATCGGAAGATGGTTTCTCCGGCGACTCTTGGGTTGTACTCTCGGCTGGCTGTTCTTCGCCCATTTCGACTGGAGCAAGTTTTAGGTCTTGCCCAATTTCTTCTGTAGCTGTTCGGCAGGCCTCCACAAAACCTCTCGAAAAATCAAGGTTGCGTTGAAGGAACTCAGTTGAGGCATCCTTAGAGCCGAGATCATCTAAGTGGGCCGTGAGGTTACGATACGCTTCCGGCATCAACCCTTTTGCCGTGACAAGCCGGTCATATTCAGCCAAGGTGTCGGCATCGGTGTTCGGGTCCATTCCTTCGGTCACTAAAATGGCTTTGGCTCCAGCAACCACGGCGCGATAGGCCTTATTCGTTGCGATGCCATACTGATGTTTTTCTGCCAGAAGTCGAGCATGATAGAGCTCTTGCTCGGCTTCGAGCATACGGTTATCGATCATTTCCAAGGCACCGCCGGCACATTCTCCCGGTCCAAGATCTTCAACCGAAAATTCTTCATCGGCTTCCCAGTCAAAATAATACTCGGAGTTTTCCGCGTAAGCCGGAAGCAACGTATGGGGAATCAACTCTTGTTTTAATTTGGCCTTGCCCATTCGCGCGATAAAGGCTTGCAGGCTTTCTCCGGTTTCGCGATCCTTCCGATAATAGTCCAACAGATGTTGAATGGCAGCCGGGACATTTTTCGCAGGCACTTTGACGATCAGCTGTGCAATTTTGGCTGTGCCATTGACTTGTCCCCCGAGGTGCAATTCGTACACGGGGGCAATGTGATCGCCAATGCGTTTTCCAACACCATGCAGTCCAATCGTGGCGATATGATGTTGTGCGCAGGAGTTGTGACATCCGCTGATTTTAATATCCACGCCTTTCAGGTCAGGAGGGGTTTCCCCTGCCGGGAATAATTCCGATAGCGACCGGGCGAGGCCTTTTGACGATGTGATGCCTAAGCCGCATGTATCTGTCCCCGGGCAGGAGACAATATCTTCGATCCCTTCTGCGCCCGGTGCTCCGAGACCTTGAGAGACGAGAGCCTCATAGAATGCTTCAATACGTGCTTCGGGAATCCACCGAATAATCATATTTTGACTAATCGTGGTTCGAATGTTGCCGTTGGCATAGGTTTCAGCAAAATCGGATAACGCGTATATTTGTTCGGTAGTCATGTCGCCGGAAGGGAGTTTCACGACAGCCGTCAGAAAGCCTGCTTGACGTTGTGCGATTACGTTGGTTTTTCGCCATACGTCAAAGCGTGTCCGAGTCTCGGATGACCCGTTAGAGGCTTGACCAGCCCCATTTCCATTCGTGCCATTCTCAGGCGTTCCATTGCCTGCTTTAGTAGGCATAATCAATGGAGCCTCATCTTGATAGGGCAGAAGGGTTAAGCCTGATGTGGTAGCCCCTGCTTTGAGCAAGGTGTCATAGGCTTCTTGCCATTGCCTCTTAAATTCTTCAAATCCAAGTTTGTCGATCACAAATTTCATGCGGGCTTTACTACGATTTTTTCGGTTGCCCAAGTTATCAAAGACTTTAATGCAGGCTTCAATGGATGGGAGTAGTTCTTCCATCGGGACAAACTCTCGAAGGAGTTTTGCCACACGAGGTGTCGAGCCAAGGCCACCGCCTACGACCATTTTAAAGCCGATAGTTCCTTCGGCATTTCTGCTTGCGAGAAGTCCGACATCATGGATGGGCGTTAATGCACAATCTGACTGACATCCTGAGAATGCAATTTTGAACTTCCGTGGAAGACTTTGTGTGAGCGGATTACGTAACAGGTGTCGAGCAATGGTATTGGCATAGGGTGTGACGTCAAAGACTTCTCCTGGACAAATTCCAGCCAACGCACAGGCGGTGACGTTGCGAACGGTATTGGCGCAGGCTTCACGGGTGGTCAACCCAACTTCAGCCAGCATCCGCATGATTGTACCCACCTTAGGTAACGGCACAAAGTGAAGTTGTATATCCTGGCGAGTGGTGACATGTCCCACGCCAGTGGCGTACGTATCGGCGATTTCAGCAATTCGACGGAGTTGATTCGCTGTGAGACCACCAAAAGGAATCTTAATCCGTACCATTTGCACATCCGGTTGGCGTTGTCCATAAATACCGAACTGCAAACGAAATGGCTTGAAAATATCGGCAGGAGTTTCTCCGCTTTGAAGTCGCTGCACTTCGTCTTCGAACGTTTCAATTTCTTCTATAATTTCTTGAGGTATAGGAGCCGTCTTAATTTCTGGTTTGGCGGTTGGCAAGGCACTCATTCTGGACCTCCGGTGGCCGTTCGTGTGTGTGAAAGAAAAGGCAACACTGATTGTAAAAACAAAAATGACAACGACAGTGAATGTCTGGACATAGTTCTACCTTAAAAAGAAGGTCAAATGTGATACATCAACACACGTTTATCTTCGAGTTCTTGATATTGCTCCACTAGGGTTTGTAACGAGATCGAACGGAGAATTGCAAGTTCAGCGTCATGGAGCTGTTGCCAAATTCCCGATAACAAGGCGTCATGCGCGTTTGGCATTTCTTGATGACCATTTGTTGAGCCATTGTTATTGAATGACGGCGTCGATCCATTGATGGCTTGAACAATTTCAGCAAGAGAGGTGTCTGATGGTTCCTTGCGTAAGATATAGCCTCCTTGAGCGCCTCGATGACTCGTCACAAGCCCAGCCTGTTTCAGGGCACTGAGAATGTGCTCAACAAATCGAGCTGGGATGGATTGGTTGTGAGCAATAGCCTTGGCTTGGACCGGCGAGGTGCCATATCGAATCCCTAGTTCCAGAGTAGCCATAATGGCATAGGTCACTTTTTGAGAAAATTTCTTCATTTTACATTAATTCATACTATTCCTATCGGAATTAGGTATATTTTATGATGAGTAGGATTGTTGTGTCAAGAGATGCCAATTCTCCTTCACCCTTCCGCTTAATAGTCCTTAGGAGGCCGCCGATAATGGTATAGGGTCAGTGTTTTCTCAAGGGGCAAGGTTTTTACTCTAGAACAGGTATTTTCTGTCACTGTAGCGAAACCAAATAACTTCCAACCGAATGTACATCATGTACACAGTGCAAACATAGAGGAAAGTTATGCCCGCCTGGATGCCCTGTATACGATTGACGGTTCAATAACGAAGGGTTATAGCGAATCCAAATACGTTCCAAACAGGAAAATACAACGAACTCAGCGCGGTACAACGTTTCCACCAGCGGAAGTTATTTGAAACGGCTATAACCAGTATTCAGTGGATCGACATGTAACTGATTCGGCCTAACTGGAACGGCTATAGATATGGCTGTACTGGGTAATCCACAGGCAAAAATTATTGGGATTCGGTTAATTTGAGGAGAATATGAGTATGGATGAGGAACAAATTATTCAATTAACAGTTGAAGGCCAAGAGTTCATATTTAAGAAAACCATTCAAGACGTTTTTTACCGACCTGCGAATGAATATGGTGAGTGGCGAACAGGGATACCTCAGGGAGCCGTCTGGTCAGATGTGCAAGCTCTGTTTGACGATTGCTCTTATTAAGTACGTATTGCAAATATTATTACTGGTGCTGATCTCACGCTTCTTTTTAGCACGGATATCTACACCACTACTCTCCGCCCTTAGAAGCCTGCCAGTCGGCAGACATTTCAACTACTATATCCCTTTATTGGCCAATTTCGATGTTCCTTTTTTCTTGACCGAAAAGTGTGGTATCTCAAATCCTCCTGACGAATTTTCGGTGTGTCGTACAGTCAAGAAGGAATGCGAGAAATGGTCGAAGGGAGTCTAGGATATGAATGATCACGAAAAACACCTTTTAGTGCTGGCCCATGCATTGGCCCATCAAGAAAACGAGATACACTTTCTCAAGGCAATGCTCTTAGAAAAAACGCAGATGCCGATCGAGGAGTATCAGCGTGAGCAAGAGGAGTTTTGGGAGAAGTCCAAACATTACAGAATTTACGAAACCTTAAGAAACCTTGAAATTCTTCAGGCCGATATCGAGAAGGTTCCTGAAGATATGGACCTTGGTAAGTACATGGATCATCTCCGTTGGCCCAGCGATCCTTCTGATGAGACGAATTAGATGTTTCCAGGGGAGGCCGCGCGAGCCGTTCTGTGGTTCGTCTGAATCGAGTCGTATTGAAACGCTGGGGCGGGAAAATTATCGAATTGGATTTACGGCTAAATAGTCACAGATGAATGCAAACACCAGTTCATCAAGATGTTGAGAAATGGTGTCGAGTCCGCCTACGGTTAACACACCTTGTTCCCAGGTAATGGCATGTCCGCCTTTGGCATCATGAATTAAGGCCACATGTTGGTGAACTTCCAAGTCGATTCGGCAGGCAAAACGTTTTCGTTCTAAGGGAAGGGCTGCTAAATTTACATAGAGATAGGGTTCTCCCGGAAGCTTGGCGGCTTCTTTTTCTTTCACAATACGAATGCCGGCTGTCCCGAGTTGCCCTTCGACTCGTGACCGTATGTCTCGACGCGTGACCGTTCCTTTAAGTTCTGCCCCCAAATCTTCTACGACGACATAGATGCCTTCCATGCCTTTCAACGACTTTCTTTTCAACATAATACGCCTTATCTCCTCATGGCTCGATCCAACAGTGTCTCATCGATTGGCTTGAATGTGATTGTCAGGTGGGGTGATCTTACCAGAGGCTTGTTGCGAAATTCTTGCTTTCTTTTTGTCTCGATCTACAATCCGAATTTTTTTCGAGCTGTCATGGTCAATTCGTCGGTTGCTCCAAACATGATCAGCCAAACTTGTTGAGGGAAGTCGTATCGTTCCCCGTTATTGAATGATTCCAGAAACTCATTCAGAGCTGTATGGTGTTGCAGGTTGTCACATGCGTGATCATCGAACACGCATTGGTTGATGTAGTTTTTCAACACGTGTGGTTCTGAGCCTGCGATGGTATGTGGGAATTGGAGTTTCTTGACTCCATAGGGAATATGAAGATTATCTAAGGTCTCTGTGATGTCCTCTGCTGTGATATAGGGCCTGCGGGTATCTGGATAGACTATTTGGTTATAGAGGTTGTAGAGGCGATGATACAGCGCATCGGATGAGGCCAAATAGATGAGGGCAACACCATTGCGTGGATCGAGAAGCGCCTGTAGTTTTTTCGTGATGTCTTCTAATGCTTCGTGCTGAACACAGTATAACGATTGCAGGCACCAAATAATCTGATAGCCCTCTGATGGGCAGCGAGAACGTTCGAGGGATTCTAGAGTGGTGTCTAGCGCCGTATGTGGTGTAAATGGAGGGGCGAGGGTTTTCTTTAATTCATCTAAGCTGTGTTGAGAAGGGTCAAGATAATCGTAGCGCACGCGGATGCGATCCGAAATGTGTGAGCCGAGCATCGTGGGAAATTTCCCGGTCCCACATCCGACATCAAGGAGCTTTATGGGAGAATTGAAGGACGAAAAGAACTGGCTAAAGTCGAAAGCCTTGATCAGCTCAGAATAATCGCGTTCAGCGACCTGAAACCAAAGCTCCTTTTCGAGTGTCCCGTGTTGATAGTAGCGTGTCGATAGTTCATGGTTGAGGTTGGCTGCGTTCATATCAGACATGTGAAAACCCTAGTGCAGTGAGTTGTTCCCTGAGTTTTGGCGCGGTTGAGGGAACGTTCACGTTCGTTCGATGGAATTCCCGCCGGATGGGATAATGTTTCCTGAGACCATCAAACAGTTTCGCTCTCTCGTCTTTTGATTCATGAAGGAGCGCCTTCATGCGTGCATGGTCGGCTTCGAGATCATAAATCTTGGTCGTGAGCATTCGCAGGTCTTCTTCCATGCTGTGTGAAGGGTCGACCGTCAACATGGGGACAATAGGGTCAGGGAGGGAATGTGATGGGTCCCACCGTGGGGCAATGCCAAGATGTTGGCATAGCGCTGTGTAGATCATGTATGTTCCCATGGCTTTGCCATCGAGAGAATGTCCAGCGATATGGGGTGTGCCGATCGTGACCGCTTCGAAGAGGTCCCAATTGATGCGCGGTTCATGCTCCCAGACGTCGATGACGGTTGGCCCGATGCGTTTGCGTGTGATGGCCTCGAGCAATGCCTGCGTTTCAACCACCTCTCCGCGTGAAGCATTGATCAATATCGTCGATGGGTTCAGATAGGCCAGCGTGTCGCGGTTAATCAAGTGATGAGTCGGAAAAGGTCCATGCTGTGTGAAGGGAACGTGGAGCGTCACGATATCGCATGCGAGAGTTTCTTCGAGAGCGTGATGATCAATTTCATCAGTCTCTGCCCGTAATGGGTCATTAAGGATTGGCTTCATGCCTAATGCTTCGGCTTTGTGCTTGACCAGTCGACCAATGTTCCCAACACCCACAATTCCGATAGTTTTTCCAGACAGTTTGAAGTTGTGTTGACAGGCTAAGATGAGTAACGCGGTGATGACATATTCGGCAACAGAATTGGCATTGGAGCCTGGTGATGAGGCGAATCCAATATTCTGAGAGTGGAGATACGATGAGTCGATATGATCGACTCCTGCAGAAGCCGATCCGACAAATTCAACAGTGCTGCCGCGTAATAACGCCTCATTGATTTTGGTGATGGATCGAACGAGAAGGACATTGGTTGCTTTCAGGCTGGCCGAGGTAATGGATCGTCCCGGAAGCATCGTGATTGTTCCTAATGTGGAAAAGGCTTCCTCGACATAGGGGATGCTTTCTCCAGCGACGATGGAAATGGGGCGTGTCATACGTGTTGTTCCATGTAAGCCATACTGTGCACTTCGATGGTGGCAGTCTATATAATATGTTTCATGTCTTGTTGGCAATGAAGAAGGGAAACCCTGAAGCATTGTAACAATTATTATTCATGAATTTTTACCAAAGGGAGTGATTGATGAAAAAGGCGACGACGGCAAAGAGTCAAGCTTCAACACAGGGAAAAAAGTCCGCCAAGGCGACCAAAGCTACTAGTTCCAAAGCAGAAGCCTCCCCCGCGGCTACGTTGAAAGTTGGGCAGAAGGCGCCAGCCTTTACGCTGTTAGATGATACGGGAAAGACTGTGAAATTATCTGACCTCAAGGGCAAAACGGTTGTGTTGTTTTTTTATCCCAAAGACGATACGCCTGGTTGTACGAAGGAGGCATGTTCATTCAGAGACGGGTTGCGTGACATTCGAAAACGTGGAGCCATCGTATTGGGGGTGAGTCCAGACTCAGTGGAATCGCATAAAAAATTCTCGAAAAAATTTGAATTGAATTTTCCGCTCTTGAGCGATGTCGACAAGAATATGTTACAGACATATGGTGTTTGGAAAGAGAAGTCTATGTATGGGCGTAAGTATATGGGTGTTGAACGGACCACTTTCATTATTGATGGAAAGGGGAAAGTTGCCGCCGTGTTCCCGAAGGTGAAAGTGGAGCAGCATTTTGATCAGGTGCTTGATGCGTTACAAGAGATGTCCGCCACATAATAGTCAATGGCGTAATCATATTTGAGATGTGAAACGCATACCTATCGCCTTTAGGCGTGTCATGACATGACGGGCTGTGAATCCCATCAAGTCACTGCTTGTTACTTGATGGAGTGACTCTGACGATGGTGGGAGGCGGGTAGGGTTTTATAGGCGGTCCAACGATCACGTCCTTGAGACTTTGAGGCATACAACGCCTGATCGGCAGCTCCGATCATTTCGTGTGCCGACTCAAATATATGTCCGTCTTCAAGCGTCGCAATGCCGAGCGATACCGTCACGGCGAGGGATTGGTTTGGTCCAACATCATGGGTGTGGAGACGAAAGGCGGTATTGATTCGATTGCAGACAGTCTCTGCCATCGGGCCATTGACTCCTGGCATCACTACGAAAAATTCTTCTCCTCCATACCGTCCGACTATGTCGGTATTCCGTGTTTGCGCTTTGAGAATTTCCGCGACTGCTCTGAGAATATTATCACCGTGTTGATGGCCGTAGGTATCGTTGACTTTCTTGAAATGATCCAAGTCGACGAATAAAAAACTCAACGGAGCGGTATTCATCGATGCTGCTTCAAACGTGGTCTCGATCACTTCGTCTAGATATGAGCGATTGTACGCGCCCGTCAGCGAGTCTAAGCGACTGGATTCTTCCAAGTTGTGATAGCGAGTTTCCAAAATGACGGTATTATGCTTCAATGCTTCCACTTGTTTGAAGGCCTGCATATTTCGAATTAAGAGTGCTTCTTTTGCGGTTTCCAATAGTGTCTCTGCTGACAGGTTGTCTTGAATTTTGCATTCAAACAAGTCTTCAGATTGAGACACGAGTCCCTTCAGTTTCGTGAGGATTTCGGTGAACGTTTCTGGTGTAAATCCCAGCCACTCTTTCCCTTTTTCCGAAACATCAACAACCTGTTGTCCTTTGGCATGTGTCAGGTATAACTCGGCAATCATGCCGGAAAGTGCGACGCACCGAATAAAGTGTATGCGATCATCCGTGGCGGGCACGCGCTCAGGATCATCACTGGCACTGATCGCCAGCTGTAGTCGTTCTGGGAGATTCCAGTTGCCGAGCAGCCAGCCCCCGACTGCGGCATGGGTCGTCCCAATGTGTTCTTGCTCATAGGCAATGACGTGGCGATGAGATGTCTGGTTGAACGTGGGATGTTTGTACAATTTGGGGAGAACTCGATCCAACGCTAACATGCCGATGTCTTGCATGAGTGCGGCGGTAAATAGTTCCTCGAGTGATACCAGTGAGCTTGCCTCCCCAATGGCTCGAGAAATCGAGGCCCCAATTAATGCGCGTTGCCAGTACTGTGGGTAATTCAGGCCATTCGTTTTTTCACCACGAAAAGATTTCACCAACGAGAATGAGAGGGCTAAGGCAAGAATTCCATTGAGCCCGATAATGAGCGTGGCTTGCGCTAAGGTTTCAACGTTTCGTCGATTGGCGTAGAGAGGAGAATTGGCGACGCGTAAAATTTTGATGGATAATGCTGGGTCCATCTGCAAGATCTTAGCGATGGCTTGAATGTCCGCTTCCGGATCATGAGCCAGCTGAATAAGTTCCGATGCGACCTTGGGGGGACTCGGTAGCGTCGAACAGGCTTTCAGTTTTGATTCAAGGTCTTGATGCATTGTGTTCAGAGCCCAGTCTGGCACATAGGCCATCCTTCATCCATTGGTATATCTATGGTGTAGGTCTATCATGAGCGAATAATCTTAACTGCGGTCCTCTCGGGCGATACACGACTTTTTTCTGGGGCAGATACGACTCGAGGAAGGAGTCGTAGCCTGCAGTCTTTTCTTTTTTCGGTCAATTTTGAGGAAAAATTAACGATATAGCGGATCAAAATACACATCAGTATGCTTAGGCACGGTCGTTAAAGACTCAGCTGAGCCTAACGAGCACTCATTGTTGTGATCTGGCTGCAACTATTGCCTTGTACAGGTGTCCTTGGACACGGTTGTTGAGTGACCCAGCTGAGCCTGACGGGCACTCATTGTTGTGATCTTGTTGTAACTCAGTGTGTCGATTACAGGTGTCCTTGGACACGGTTGTTGAGTGACCCAGCTGAGCCTGACGGGCACTCATTGTTGTAATCTTGTTGTAACTCAGTGTGTCGATTACAGGTGTCCTTGGACACGGTTGTTGAGTGACCCAGCTGATGCTGATGGGCACTCATCGTTGTGATCTTGTTACAACTCAGTGTGTCGATTACAGGTGTCCTTGGACACGGTTGTTGAGCGACCCAGCTGATGCTGATGGGCACTCATCGTTGTGATCTTGTTACAACTCAGTGTGTCGATTACAGGTGTCCTTGGACACGGTTGTTGAGCGACCCAGCTGATGCTGACGGGCATTCATTGTTGTAATCTTGTTGTAACTCAGTGTGTCGATTACAGGTGTCCTTGGACACGGTTGTTGAGTGACCCAGCTGAGCCTGACGGGCACTCATTGTTGTGATCTTGTTGCAACTCAGTGTGTCGATTACAGGTGTCCAAGTGAGGATTTTTAACGCGGTATCACATGCTTCAAGAGTCGGGAAGTTATAGCCGTTTTTTTAACTTTCGCATGTACGATGTATGTTGTTGCGCTGTGTATGTAATGTACATGCGGTTGAATGTTCTATGGTTTCGCTATAATTGAATCGGCTATCTATCGATGAGCAACATGGGCAACCGATAAAGCCCAAGGTTGCTTGAGCTTCATCGATCATTTGTCAAAAGACATGTGGGAGGAGGGGCCAAGAAAATTGATTAGTTCAATAAGATGTCTTTGGCGTGCGTATACGAAGGGCTTTGCATTCGATTAAGGTCTAGCCGGACAAACCCCAATCCTGCAACACACAGTTCAAAGTTTGTTGAGAGGGCTTGAAAGAGCGCTGGCGGTTCTTTGTCTTCAGAGCGTTGGCATGTGGCGACTATTCCGTATGAGCGTTTTCCGGCTTTGACGTAATCGACGAGAAAGTCTTTATGATGAATGAGTCCAGAGCATTTCATGCGACTCAGATATTCTGGGAATAATCCCGCCATAAAGAGCGTCAGGTCTCCAATGTGGCGATGGACGTCTCGCTCTTTGTCTACATCAGAATCTTGGTTGAGGACTTCTGCTTCATAGAGTAATTCAACCACGGTTTCTATGGTTTGTCCTTCTTGGTTTTTAATCTGGGCGAGTTGATCGACATGTGCAAATTCAACAAGCAAGTTGGACACGTATTCGGTAACTTGAAAGTCTGGCCACCCTAATGCTTCGGAAAAGGTACGTTCGGTTAGGGCACCAAAGAGCTGTCGAAGGGGGTGGTGTTCTGAGACGGTGGTTTCCATAAAATGAACCTCCCTGGCACAGGTAGAATGACAATGCGTACATTGCCACAATCGATTCCTTCTGTACAAATTTATCGGTCTTGTCTTAAGCACTCTTAATAGTTATTTACTCCTTCATTCTTCTGCGTATCAAGTACGAGTGTGACTGGCCCCTCGTTTTCGAGTGACACGACCATGTTTGACCCAAAGATGCCATGCTCGACATGAATGCTGTGGGCACGAAGGTTTTCAATGAATAATTCATACAATGCTTGCGCTTCATCTGGAGGCGCGGCCTCTTCAAAGCTTGGACGCCGTCCTCGTGTCGTATTAGCCAGGAGTGTAAATTGAGAGATCACTAAGGCCGAGCCGTTGATGTCTCGGATGGATTGATTCATCTTTCCAGCTTCATCGGAGAACAATCGGAGTACTGCAATTTTCTCTGAAAGCGAATCGGCATGGTAAGGTGTATCACCACGAGCCACTCCCAAGAGAATGGCCAGTCCTCGACCAATGTGGCCAACAACCTGATTGTGAACTTCCACGCTGGCCTGTCGAACCCGTTGGAGGATCACTTTCATACTGGGTCTCCTCTCGCCCGTTTCCTATGCTCACATTCGAAGCTTTTTTTTCACGATCTGCCAAATGCCCGATAACTCTTCTGACTTCAGCAAGAGATGCGTGCCGAAGTACCCTACCATGCTGACTCCGATCCCACCCGCGAGTATGCTGATTTTCATGATGAACATTCCTGTTTGTTCCCATACCGTTAATTGAGCAGTCCACAGGCAGACGAAGGCAAGAGGGAGTAAGGCTATAGTCGTTCGACATACTGATTTTGCGAGGCGTGTCCAGTTAAGCCCTCCAAGCCGACGGGTGAGAATCGTAAGCAGGATGCACGCATTGAGCATTGACGCACAGGCTGTAGCCAATGCGAGGCCAACGTAGTCAAGGGATTGCATGAGGATAAGGGCAAGCGCGATATTTGCGCACATGCCCACGACCGCAGCAATGGCAGGGGTTTTGGTATCCTGAAGTGCGTAAAAGGCCGTGGCCAGGATTCGATATCCAGCAAATGCCCACAGTCCAAAAGAGAAGGCGAATAACGCGGCTGCTGTTCGCGAAGTATCTTCAGCCGTGAAGGCTCCATGTTCAAAAAAAATGTGGATTATCGGTTCCCCCAATAACATGAGTCCAAGCATGGCAGGTAAAATGATAAAGAGAATTGACCGTAATCCATAGTTGACCGTGTCCCGAAGATCATCCAGTGATCCACTGGCGGCCTGTGTTGACAGGGTTGGGAGAATGGCTGTTGCCAGCGCGACGCCGAAAATGCCAAGCGGAAATTGGATGAGACGCATCCCATAAAACAGGTACGTCGGACCGCCTTCGAAGTAGGAGGCGAGAATTGTACTCACTGTTAAATTGACTTGCGTGACAGATAAGCCGAGCAAGGTGGGGAGAATCAATCGTCCCATTTGCCTGACGCCAGGGTGTCCTGGCTGAAATTTCCAGGTCAAGAGGAAGCCACGTTTGTAAATGGCTGGCAATTGCATGACGAATTGTGCAAGGCCTCCAACCACGATGCCAATGCCGACTCCGATAATTGGTTGTTCGAACAACGGAGTGATGCCCAAGGCAAACGTAATCACCACAATATTAAAAAATACCGGAGCAAGAGCAGGCACTGCGAATGCACGAAGGGCGTTCAAAATCCCCATCGCGAGTGCAGCTAAACTCACAAACAGGAGATAGGGGAACATGACCTGGGTGAGTAATGTCGTGGTGGCGAGTTGAGCCGCTTCGCCATGAAAGCCAGGGGCTAGGAACCACACAATACTGGGAGCCGCGAATATGCCGATTAACGTTACGAGTGTGACAATGGTCAGGAGTGTGGTGAATGCTGCACTCGCCAGTTCCCATGCTTCTTCTTTTGATCGCAGTGTATGATATTCGGTAAAAACCGGTATGAAGGCAGAAGACATTGAACCTTCAGCGAAGAGTTCTCTGAGCAAGTTGGGGATTCGATACGCCACGTAGAAGGCATCGGCTGCTGCGCTGGCTCCGAACAACTGCGCAATGACCACATCACGTATGAAGCCGAGGATGCGGCTACTAAAAGTTGCGGCGCCAATGACTCCGGCAGCACTCGTGACAGAATGGGTCTCTACCTGGCGGGCAGGTGTGTGAGGTGTTGTCTGGGGATCAGACATTCTACGATACTAGCGGAACCTTTCGAAGGAATCTACGGATGAGTCGATTGAAGGTTGAAGTCATGTAGTCGTGCGTGATTTTCCGTACACGCCATGTTCTTGGATAGAAGGACAATGGTTTTTCTTGATATAAAAACATTTTTTGAATTTAGAGGTGCCTCTAAGTCCTCATAGGGGTTGCTATGTGTAGGCGCCGGGACCCGTTCAGTTTGTGAATTGACACCTAGGAATGGTTGCTTTAGCATCCAGACCTTTTCCAAATAATTCCAGTGAACATGCATACGTCATCTGATCAGCGACGATTTCCTACGCGCCCGTGGTGTTTTGGCACGGCCTTTACGACTGGGGCGATTGTTATGGCGCTCGAGATTCTTGGGAGTCGTCTCTTAGCACCGGTTTTTGGCAGTTCCTTATATGTGTGGGGAGCCCTCATTGGGGTTGTCCTGGCCGCGATGAGCAGCGGGTATGCCGCAGGGGGATGGCTTGCAGATCGACGGCCTCCCGTGCTTGTGCTTGCACTCCTTCTCCTTGCCTCAGGTGCGTGGACTCTCCTGCTCGCCTGGGTCGGGCAGCCAGTTGTCTTTACCGTTTCACGCTGGCTCGCCGATCCTCGATGGGGCCCGTGTCTCGCTTCCAGTGTGTTATTAGCGGTGCCGGCATTTTGTCTGAGCGGTGTGCTCCCGGCTTTGCTGCGGCTGGCCATCGCCGATATGGGGCATTTAGGACGTCATACAGGGAGTATGATTGCCGTCTCAACCATTGGAAGTTTGGTCGGAACATGGGGAACCTCATTTTATTTGTTAACCTGGCTTGGAAGTGTCACGCTTGTGGCGCTCTTAGGGGTTGTTCAAGTGGTCGTAGGGCTTGTCTGGGGTTGGTGGGCTTGGGGGCTGCGATATACGCGTATGATTCCGATTTTCGGGCTGGCTCTTCTTGGAGGGTGGGGGAGTTTTCACCCGATTTCCGTCTTACCCCCGGCGTTGTATCAAGAAGACAGTCCTTATCAGCAGGTGCGAGTGCGGGATAATGATTTATTTCGATTCCTCATTTTGAATAATACATTTCATGCAGTCATGTGGAAAGTGGCTCCAACCACTCTTGCGCTTCCCTACAGTCAGGTGATGATGGGGCACCTTCCATTAGTCGAGAATCCGAAGCGAGGGTTGATTCTCGGACATGGTGGGGGCTCTCTCGCCAAGTGGCTGGCCCAAGAGTGGCCAGACTTAGAATTGGATGTCGTTGAGATGGATCCTTCTGTGGTGCATGCGGCTGAGCAGTTTTTTGACTATCAACCGCCTGACAATCATCATGTGTATATCCAAGATGCGCGTACCTTCTTGGGTGGGACTCCCGTGCAATACGACATTATTTGGGTTGATGTGTTTGCGCGGCATCTCATTCCTTTTCATGTCACCACGCAAGAATTTTTTGCCGAACTTCGTGCACATCTCACAACCGATGGAGTGGTGGCCGTCAATCTCGCATCCTCTGACGCCAAACCGGATATTCGTCGGGCGCAGGCTGTTCTCACAACGATGCGAACCGCTTTCCCAGATGTTGAAACCTACAGCGTGGCGGGACCGACATGGTTGTCGACGGACTCTGGTGCCGTGAATCTGATCTTTTTTGCTGGGTCGCCTGTTGTTCGAATGCGCGATGAATTGTTTGCGAAGACGCTCGCGTCTTTTGTCAGTCAGAACCGGTTACCCTCTGAAACCTTGAGCTTCTTCCAGTCGGCGCCTCCCGTTCATTTGGAACCTGGCATTACGTTGACCGACGATTATTCTCCCTTAGATGTCCTTCAAGGACAGGGCTAAGTACGCGATTTTTTTAGAGTTAAGTCCCCTGATATTCCAACCGAGGGAAGTGTGTGACGTAGGTTTGGCGTGTATGACTCCTGCTGTCAACATACGTATTGTTATTCACAACCAGTAACGGAGTGAACCGAAATGTGGCCTCGTATTTTGCCATTTGGCGTGTACATGGGATTTATTGCCTTCAGTTCCATGTTAGCCATGCTCTTACCCGTCGGTGACCACACTCAAGATCTCGAGCTGTGGTTGTATCCTGTCAAAGTTCTTGTGGTTGGCGGGTTACTGGTCTTTTTCTGGTCGCGATTTGAAGAACTCAAAAGCCCGATGATTGAAAGCTGGACGGAAGGGTTATCGATTGTCGGTATTGGGATACTCGTGTATGTCTTGTGGGTTCGGATGGATTGGTCCTGGGCAATTCAGGGTGAAATGACGGGGTATAATCCATTTGAACATGAACAGGGTATGGCGATGTTGTTGGTGGGCTTTCGGTTATTCGGGGCATCCATTGTGGTTCCGGTGATGGAAGAACTCTTCTGGCGTTCTTTTCTCATTCGATGGATTATCGATAATCGTTTTAATGTCGTGCCCCTGGGTACGTTTACGATCGGCTCGTTCGCGGCGACTGTGGTCTTATTCGGTCTCGAACATAATTTATGGTTGGCAGGCATGATGGCGGGGGCCCTGTATAACGCTTTGTTATACCGCACCCGTCGGCTTTGGCCATGTATTCTTGCTCATGGCCTGACGAACTTTGTGCTCGGCATTCATGTGCTCGTCACAGAAGAATGGCAATGGTGGTAGGGATGAAAGAGGAGAAAGACTCTTGAGAGACTAAAAGCCTTTCTCCTTCTCTGCACTTATGCGGAAGATGCGGCAAGTTCTTCTTGTGTCGGCCAAAACTTATACCGAATTTGCGGTAATTGTGCGCCGTCGAAATTCGGAATATCATACAAGCAGCGATCAACAATCACGACCTCATCATGGGTAAACTCAAAGGTCTTACGTGACTTGTAGAAATTGTCGAGTATGTAATAATCGCCAGCCTTTGGCCTCTCAAGTAATGCTTCATGCATTTTCTTGAACACGTCGGTGTCAGTTCCTGGCACTCGGCCGTTATTACGCTCAACACACCACTTCATAATTTCAGCCACGCCGTACATACTGAGTTCGATTTTTTTCTTCTTGCTATCAGACATCATATCCTCCTTCTCAATTTTTAGAATCATCTCTATACCACATTCATCTGCGTGTCTCCAAGTCATAGGTCTAACGATAAGTCCGTGAGCGAGACTTTATGTCTATTTCAGGCTAACTTTATGGGCCTATACGGGAAGATATTGTTTTACAAGGACCAGGAAACTTCGTATACTGGGGATCGATTGAATAGCAAGTTGCTGGGAGTTTACGTTTTAGTCTATTTCTGTTGATGTGCACCAAAGGGAATGTTCGGATTGTAGGTTGTCCTATCAGCTCGGACCATTCGTCCATTCATGATTCGTTTTTTACTGCTGCTCCTGCTTTTTCTCGTGACCCTGGGTTGCCCAAAGCAAGAAACCTATCTTCCTCCAGACCTCGTCTACCTATACAAAACCTACCCTGTTGGTAAAACTCCGACATCAGTTAAATCAGGTGATTTGAATGGTGATGGTTTTTCTGATCTCATTACAAGCAATATTCAGGGAAACTCATTGTCTATTCTAATGGGCAATGGGGATGGAAGCTTTCAAGAGCAACGAACTGTCCAAGCCTGTCAGGAGCCAAGGAATTTGGCCCTTGTTGATTTCAACATGGATCGACGGGTGGATTTAGCCGTCGCGTGTTCAGGGAGCAATCAGGTGTTGATCTTTCTCGGAGAAGGGAATGGCACGTTTACGCGTGGAGCGCAGTATCCCGTCCATCGAACGCCAGTCGATCTTGCCTCTGGTGATTATAATGAAGATATGTTACCGGACCTGGTGGTGGCTCTCCGCAATGACAAACTCCAAGTTCTGTTGGGGATGGGGACTGGAAAGTTTCGTCTTGGAGCGCTGTATGAATATGGGGATACGCCGACGTCTGTCAGTACGGCCGACTTTGATGGTGATGAACATCTTGATTTGGCAGTGAGTAACGGAGGGCCTATGAGCCATGCTGTGTCCATCTGGCCAGGCAACGGCGACGGGACGTTTGAATCTCCCACAGATTATCGTACGGGAAAGCGGCCACTCGGGGTCTCATTTGCCGACTTTAATAGTGATCGAAACCTTGATTTATTGGTCGTCAATGGCGAAATGAATACGATTACCGTGTTTCTTGGAAATGGAGATGGAACATTTCAGGATGGCAAAGATTCTGGAGGCGATGCCGGCCCAAATCAGGGGTTAGCCTATGATTTTGATGGAGATAAACTGGCAGATGTTGCCGTGGTCAATATTCAATCGGGGAGTATGTCGTTATTATATGGGAAAGGCGATGGCACGTTTCATTACCCTCCCAAGCACTATTCCACTCCCTATGGACCATTCGCGTTAACTTCATTAATTGTGGCTTCGGGACGAAATGAACAACCGGGATTAGCCATTGCGAATAATTCCGCCAATAGTGTCTCGATATTTCTTCATCACGGCCTACATTCTCGAGGAAATCTAGAATCATCACCAGACTCTTAAGCGCAGAGAAGGGCGATGTCTCTTTCTTGACAGGTTCAAGGCCCTTCGCTAGAGTCAAATACTCTAGTAGATTATTTCTCTTTTTGATAATTCCCAGCTGACTCTGCAACAGCATCTCTTCTTACAGACACACAAAAATTATCCTCATAAAAGGAAAACGTGCGAACATTTGCCTGGTGGTTTGGAATGGGGTCACTGACAACGATGTCGGTGTTACTTGTTCAGGGTGGAGTACGAGATCTTGTGTATGGCTCACCGTCTTCGACAACCTTTGAAGGAATTCTCTCCATGGGATTGACCATATTGGGTGGAGGATTGCTTGCCGGCTGCGTTGCCGTTATCTTGAATCGGTTGCGATAGTGTTATTGAAGGCAGTTTGATAAGGGGAGGCAAGGAATCTCCAGGGTTGACGAAGGCTACTGGGTTTGGTGTAGGCTTTTGGAGTGTGCTTGAGTAGACAGACATCTACGGAAATTCACGTCGATATTTGCCATTATGACTTGTCTCAAATGCCAGGGAACTATGCTTGTAGAGCGTCACTATGCCACTCTCGCCCAACGGATTCATGCCCGTTGTATCAACTGTGGGTTTTGGTTTGATCTCGCTGATGTCCTTCGGTTTTTCAAGAAAGTGCTTGAAAGTGGGTATCGAGGATTAAAAATCCGAGAGACACTTTAAAACATTTTCTTCCTCTCTTTACCGTGTTCTGCCTCCATTCTATTTCTTAACACCTTTGCCCGAAGTTCGCAGCCGTTCGGGGTAGGTCGTAACAATCATCACTATCGGCCGTGGTTGACCGTTGGCAGTGCTTAGAGTCAGAGCCAATTCATGACGATTCCGAGTCATTCAACCGTCCTCAGTCGAGGAGCGAGGTAATGTGTTGAGGTCTGGCGTTCCACGTGTTGTGATGGAAGGAACGCGGCAGAAGACTTAGGGGCACCTCTAAAAACCGTCCTTTTCCGCGATGGCGGCGTTAGCCGCGTGCTCAAATCCTCATGTATTGGCTACCTACGATCAAAATAGCAAGAGTTCGCTCCCCTCACACAATGGAGGATTTATCAGTGTCGTGAGGGTTGTCCTACTATCGTAGCCAAGGCTCAGAACAGTGGCCTTAGGCACGATGGGCCACAGGGCAGACGGTACTGCCACCTTTCCTGTGTTGGGATGGACTCTCCTTTCCGTGAGAACGATCACAGGTGCCCAAGTTCCGCGCGCGGCCTCCTTGCCCTCACACAAAAATCCATGTTTTTAGAGGTACCCTTAAGAGTAGGTGGGGGAGTTTTGAGGGTTACGTGCAATCCGTTCAATATGCACGATGCCATCGTGTGATAAAATCGTTGCTTTTTCTAAAAGATACTGCATTTCTGCAATATTTCCTGGCCAGTCGTAGTGAGTGAGTACCTGATAGGTTTGATGGCTTATTTGGTCAATTGTCTTGTCATACTTTTCCGCATACATGTCGACAAAATGTTGTGCTAATGGCTCAATGTCTTCAGGTCGATGACGAAGAGGGAGGATGTGTAAAGGAACGACATTCAGACGATAGAACAGTTCTGCTCGAAACCGGCCTTCGGCTACTTCTTCCTGTAAGTTCTGCGATGTTCCGGCAATAATTCGAACCTGGTCCTCTCGGTCATAATTTGGTCTATTCAACGATTCCATTTCTAGTGTTAGCAGAGTACGGAGTAGCCAAGTTTGCGCTTCCGGAGTGAGCGTTCCGACTTCATGGAGGTACAGTGTGCACCCACGGGTCAAGTCGATAGGGATCTCTTTGTTGTCTGACAATGGGGGGCAGCCCTCTTGATTCGAAAGTTGTAGTGGATGTTGAGAAATGCTGGGACGGAATCTTGCGCAGTCTAGTCGATGGAAAGAAGATTTTCGTCTAATGCTGTGGTGGTGAATGTGGCGTGCGAAGGTTGCTTTCCCGCTGCCAATTTCTCCGATGAGGAGAACGCGACAATCAGCCTGTGCAACCAGGCGAAGTTGTTCCAGAAGTTCGAGAAATCGTGTTCCCTGGCCAATGAGAGGCTCGTGTGTAGGCTGAGGGTGTGGATCATTGGTCGAGCTGACAATCGCATTAGCAGGCATGGCGTTGGTTCCTTTGTTTTGAAGCATCACAGGAATTTTAAAGAAGCAACCAAGGTGCCATTTTTTTTCGTTTTATAGAATCGCCATAGATCTTTGTTTTTACGAATATTTTTCGTTTTACTTGAAATGGATAAAAAATGGAACGTGTAGGGTTAGGCCAGCATTTGCCTAGGACTGGGTATGTTTTCAATGCAGGAGTCCATTTTCGACAAGGCTTAACTGGGGTCGGCTATTGAAGAGCTGTCCATTGGGGTGACTACCACCCACCTAGCTGATGGCGAAGGCTGGCTCACTGAACATACAGTTGAGGAGCGCGTACTTTAGGGAGGGTCTTTGGTACCAGAAAAACGTTGTGGCCCTTCACATATGTCAAAATAGTCGACATATCTGATAGCAACGAGAGGGGTATGTAAGAACCTGTTGGTTACGCCTTTGTTTTTTTCGGCGTCCTGGTATTTCTTTTCCAGCGTGCTGAACTTGGGTGGTGTTGACCATATGTTCGAGGGGTGTTCTCAGAAGCGGCTGGTCGTGGTTCCCACTCTTGTACTTGCCCTGCAGGCCCTCTGGACCACCAGCAGGAGAGAGAGAATGGCTTATTTGGCGTGTCGTCTGACATGGGAGAATCCTTTTGTGAATGAGTAGGTAAAGGGTCTTCGCTTTCTTGGTCACCAAGTTGTTCGGATGGATGTGCTTCAGAGTGATTCATTGTCTCACTTTCTCTTCAGTGTGGGGAAAATACATCGGAAAACAGATCATTTTTGCTAAAAATAGACTGAGTATTTAAATTAAGCAAACATTGTACCAATAAAATCTATTGGAACTTTCTTATGTATTTCCACGGCAAATAAAGACTTTAATCGTCTCGTCTTTAAAGAGAAGGTGGATTGACTGGATGTTCCATAATTATTATTGCAAGGAAAGTCGACGATTTCCTGGAAATATAGAGTGTTCTGCACGATTCTATGTCGAATGACAGGTTGCGATTGAGCGAATCGATGGCTAGTGGAATGAGGTTCCGCTTTTTTATTGGAGTTTGTTCTGGGGGGGCTTCGCAAACCATTGAGTCGTCACAAACTTGAATTGTGCTGAGTCAAAAGGTTTTAAAATGTACGCATTCGCGCCACGTTCCATAGCGACCATGGCGCGATCCTTTGCTTCCGAGGCTGTGACCATGACGACTGGAAGGTATGGATATTGTTGTCGAATAGTCTGAAGAACCTGTACGCCATTCATGTCAGGTAGGCCAATATCCAAAATAACGCCATCGTAGAGGTTGCCCTGAATGGCTTTGAGTGCATCCTTTCCCGTGCGGGCAGGCTGGACCTGATACCCCTCTCCTTCTAATCGATCAACAACGAGCTCCAAGATATCCGGATCATCGTCTACGACGAGAATGCGTTTTGCGGTTTTAGTGTCAGGAGAGGGACCTTTCTCTGACGAGGGTTCAAGGGGAAGATCGACGTGGAAGGTTGTTCCCTTCCCAACCTCACTTTCAACCGAAATGGTTCCATGTTGAAGGTCTACGAGTTGTTTCACGATCGACAGGCCCAACCCTAGTCCTTTGACGTGAGTTTTGTGCCGACGATTCACGCGGAAAAATGGTTGAAACAAATCTGGAAGGTCTGTCTCAGGAATACCCTCTCCAGTATCCTCAATCGACAGTCTGGCACACGTTGCATCGAGCCGCAGGAGCTTCACACGTATAGCCCCTTCACATGGGGTATATTTAATAGCGTTGACGAGCAGATTGATCAGGATTTGACTCATTTTGTCTGCATCGGCATGTACCGTGAGTGTGTCGTCCTGACATTCCAGCTTGAGGGATTGCTGTTTGTCTGCGGCTTGAGGTGTGAGTTCTTCAATACATTCTTTGGCCAATAACGCAATAGGTACTTCACTAAGGATTATCTCCATTTTCCCGGCTTCTAGCCGTGCACGGTCGAGCAGGTCGGAAATCATTCGTGCCAGGCGGTTGCTGTTGGCTTGAATTCGCTGAAGACAACGTTCCTGTTTTTCGGAAATGGAGCCCGTCACTCCGCCTAAAATGTTTTCCGCAAATCCTTTAATACTCGTCAGTGGACTGCGGAGTTCGTGAGACACATGTGCAAGGAATTGTGACTTTAAGCGATCAAGTTCCTGCAATTCTTCATTAGCCTGTTGGAGTTCCGCCGTTCGTTCCTCCACTCGCTCTTCCAGGCCAAGATTCAATTCTTCAATTTGATGATAAGCCTCAGTATTATCAAGGGAAATAGCGACCTGGGTTGCAACGGTTGTCATGACATCCAGGTCGTCTTGGGTCAGCGATGGTCCGTGGATTCGATCAACCATTAGCGATCCCATGACTTTATCGTTGACTTTTAAAGGGACGGCAATGAGTGAGGTCGCTTTGGAGATTGTGGCCATCTCTTGATTCAAACGATGTAGGCGTTCCCATACAGCATGGTCATGGATATTTTCAAGAAGCACCGGTTCGCCTTTCAGGGCCACTTGCCCTTCGATTGTCGTCGGATCTGAAATAGGAATTTCATGGGAGCGGGCAAAGTGTTCGGCTTCTTCGGACAGGCCCAAGACGTGCGTATCGTGATTGACTTTGCGCACAGGGTCGTAAAAACTGATCATGGCGCGGTCGTAATGCAGTTCTTGAACAATGGTTTTTAACACATTTTGGATTAAGGTCTTGCGATCCAATGTGGCGCTAAACAGTAACCCCGCGCGATGCAGGGTGGTAAGTTGTGTCACTTTCCGACGAAGCTCGACCGTGCCATGTTCCTGTTCCAGAAAGGCTTCGCGGAGTTCCTCGTGACGAGTTTCCACCGTTTCCAGTTGTTCCACAATCAAGGCTTCTCGCTGTTGTGAATGCACCTGTTGATTGCGTTGGGTACAAAACCAGGTGATCACCGGTGGGAACAGGGCAATGGCTAAGGCCTCAGCGAGGGTGACCGTCGGATGTTGCCATTGCAGGTATCCGAAGGCGAGCACGCCGACTAGGATGCCTCCAAGGGCCCACCCAAATGGAACTTGAATTGGTGGCGTCCAACGAAACTCCCATTCACACCACTCATCACCATTTGCAATGCATTGGAGGTCTTTAACCGTTGCATGTCCCAACTGATGGACATGCTCAGGAACAACGGACAGTGCGGTTTTCGAGACTTCACATATTTGGTCGGCACATCGTTTTCGATAGGCTCCAAATTGTTGATAAACGTGATCGGTGTATTTCATTCGAAGAATGGCTGTCCCTTCAGTCACGGTGCCCACTTCAAAAAGAATGGACCCTCTGGCAAACTTTTGTCCAAAGTGCGGAAACATTTTGTAGATTTGTGACACGGAGAACGGACGGCCTAAGGTTTGAATGATTGGAGAAATATACTTGGTTTTCCCGACGTGGATCTGAAATTGCGGATCTTGGGAAATCAGGAGACAAAACTCAGTCAAAAAGCAGACAAATTCATAGGAATAGCTGTTCCAAATATTTTTCAGAAATGATGGAGACACATGATACGTGGGATCAGGAATGCGTTCGTTGAGGAGAGTGCAGAGCTCGGATGAGGCGTGAGGCCCTGCTTCCGATCCTCTGTTCTTGGCCGCCAATTCTTCCAAATGCGTCACATAGGCGCTGACCTTAATGCCTGTCACGTCGCGTATTTTCTCTCCTTTCTCATCGACACCAAAAGGCCGAAACTCCATCGTGCCTTTTTCCAGAATGGTGTGCTCTTTGGAGAGGAAATTCATGAATCAATGATGAAGCTGTTGGGGTTATAGCCGTTCCAGTTATGCCGAATCAGTTACATGTCGATCCACTGAATTCTGCTTGACCCTTTGTTATTGAACCGTCAATCGTATACAGGGCATCCAGGCGGGCATAACTTTCCTCTATGTTTGCGCCGTGTGAGATGGATTGAAGCGGCCAGCTCTTTTTTGGTTTCGCTCTATTGAGCAGAATCATACACTGATAGGGGAGAGCGAACACAAGCCAGTGGGGAAAGTAACGTATCTCCTCGCTTGTATTTCGTATCTCGTCGTTCGTAAGGCATGGGAGGAAAAACGTGAAGGAGGGGTCGTGAAGCGTCAAAGGCAAGTCTAAAGACTCTTCTTGAGAGATACCTTCTTTTTTTACGAGATACGATTCACGAGCAACGAGCAACGTTTTTTGTTATTTTTCAGGTAGCATGTGGGTCCAGCCGGTGCCCTTATGATGGAAGTCAAACGTGTGCGGATGGAAAATTTCAGCCAGAATTTCTAACGATTCGACGAGTCGAGGTCCTGGACGATTAAAGTATTGGTTGCCATCGGTTGCATAGACATTCTTCATGTGCACGGCGCGTAATTGATGCCAGATAGGATTGGACGTCAGGGTGTGAGCATGCTCTTGAATCTGGGAAAGAGAAAAGCCGCATGGCAATATGAGAATGATGTCGGGATCAGCATTCAGAAGGGCTTCCCACGTGATCCAGGGCGCATGGTGTCCGGCCTTGCCAAAAAGACATGATCCACCAGCCATTTCCACCAGTTCAGGCACCCAATTCCCAGCCGCCATGAGAGGATCCATCCATTCAATGCAGGCTACTTTGGGTGAATGATTCAGGGGGTGAGCCTGTTGGGCAATGGCTTTCATGCGTGCTTGAAGCATGTCCAAGACCTTTTGTCCACGGGTTTCCTGCTTGAGGGCCACAGCCACGGTATGCAGGTCGTTCCATACACCTGACAAATCAGTCGTCTGAAGCGGTACGATTGCGGGTTTCTTCCCAAGCCATGAATCTAGGGCCTGCTCCACATCCTGGAGATTGACGGCACACACATCGCACTGCGTTTGTGTCACAATGACATCAGGCTGTAACGTTTGTAACATGTCAGGAAAGACTCGGTAGACGGACAGAGCATTTCCCAAAAGATCTTTCACGCGTGCGTCGATCTCATGGCTTGATCCATTCACCTCAAACCTCGGTTCGGTGCAAATGGGAAGATGAGTAATCGAAGCAGGAAAATCGCACTCGTGGGAACGTCCAACGAGTTGGTGTTCTAGACCCAAGGCGCAGACCATCTCGGTGGCGCTGGGAAGCAATGTGATGATTCGTGTTTGCATAAAAAGTCTACGGATTCATTAGTTCTAAGCTCTCAAATCTCCAGAATCGTAATAGGCCACTGCGCGATTAGCAAGAGAGGCAATTTCCTTACTTTCCCTCGCCCCAGCGAGGAGAGGGTAGGGTGAGAGGAGAAAGTTGGGGGTACGTATCACATGGCGTGAAAATGAATGAGACTCCAAAAGAAAAAAACCATCCTCATTGTACGGATGGAAGCCGTAGGTCCGCGTATGGTAAAAGGATGCCATTAATTAGAATACAATTGTCTAATCCACCCACGGAGGGCATTATGGCCACGAAAGCGTATATCCTCATGAAAGTCAAAACGGGAAAATCCCAAGAAGTGCTTGCGACTTTGAAAGCGATGGCCGGCGTCGAACAAGCTCATGCCTGCTTCGGTCAACCAGATATTTTTGGACTCATTAACGCACCCGACGACCGTGCCCTATCCGATCTAATCATGACCAAGATTCACACGATTCCTGGCGTCGAGGAAACCGATACGCATATTGTGGTGCAGGAGTAGGAATATAGGACGGAAAGAGAAGAACTCAGAGATGCGATGCTGAGAGGCGTCTAATAAGAATCTATTCGTAGGTTAGGGATTTTTCGGAAATCCTTAAGATTCCGTGAAATAAGAGATTCATCGCATATCAATGCGTGAGCGCCAATCATGAGATCCATTATCCCAATTGGAGTTCCTTGATTTTGGAGATAAGCAAGCAGTTTGCCGTATGTTTCAGGTAGGCGGTGATCTGGATAGAGGATTTTGCAGTGCTGAAAGAGCAAGTCGATTCGGCCACGTTCTTTCGTTGAGGTTGACAAGGGCATCCCAGCTTCAAGTTCACAGACCACGAACATGCTTAGACGTACTGGGTCATCATTTAACTCTTCTAGTTTGCGATGAGCTGGCCCATAGGTTTGACGTTTTTCTTCTCGAAGCAAATCGATCACAAATGACGTATCAAGAAAGCTCATAGGCGAGGAGCTTTGACGGGATGCTTCTTTCTGTTCGCCACTTGCTCCTCAATATGGTCAAGTGTCGATTCTTCAACATCAAATGAAGGCAGCAGTTGCAAGAGAACTTTTGCGGTAGCCTTTCCGCCCAGACTCTCCTTAATGACTGAAGAGAAGGATTGTCCGTGTTTTTTACGGCTTGCGAGTAAGGTGTAAGCTTCCATGTCAATGGTAATAGTTTTAACAGCCATGCACTTATCGTGCACTTATATTGGGCGGTCGTCAATTCTTCGTCCGTGTTTAGACATTCGCTGTTTTCTTTCAACGAATCAATGCACTTCTTCAACGGCAGTTATAGCCGTTCCAGTTATGCCTAATCAGTTATAGCCGTTCCAATATACTCCGTCTGTACGACGTGTGTTTTTTCGCTGTGTGGATGATGTACATTCGGCTGGAAATTATTTGGTTTCGCTATAAATGTCGATCCACTGAATACTGGTTATAGCCGTTTCAATTATAGCGAAACCATGAAACATTTAGCCGAATTGACAGCACATACCAGACGCAACTACACACGTCATATAAGCGAACGAGAACCGGACCGGCTATAACTTCCGCTGGTGGAAACGTTGTACCGCGCTGAGTTCGTTGTATTTTCCTGTTTGGAACGTATTTGGATTCGCTATAACCCTTCGTTATTGAACCGTCAATCGTATACAGGGCATCCAGGCGGGCATAACTTTCCTCTATGTTTGCGCTGTGTACATGATGTACATTCGGCTGGAAGTTATTGGATTTCGCTATAATGACCTACCTGGATGAATTTGAACTGATGTGGGTTGCTACATCTCTATAAGGTTAGGCCAAAATGTCTCTCGTTGGAGGAATCTTGCTGGTTGCGCACATGTTGGATGGTGAAAGAATGTGGGGAACGAAAAGGGCCAGCATAAACAATATGCTGGCCCTTGAGGCAAGTTGAGAGAAAATCTGAAGATGTATCGTTTAAAACAACCCTGAAGCATGTCCCGACGAACTCATGAAAAATAACATGGGAATCGAAAGCATCGTGTTCGTTCGAGATGCCAACAGCGCGGTGCGGCCAGCTTTGGCCTTTTCGTCTGCTGTCGCTTCTTTCATCCCTAGGACTTTTTTCTGATTGGGCCAAATCACGCCCCATACATTCAGCAGCATGATGGTTCCAAGCCAGGCTCCCATCCCAATGACGGCATCCTGTCCCTGTAGCATAAATGCGCTTCCAAGCCGATGCTGAGTCATCAGCAATATCGCACCAAATATCCAGGTAACCAATGCACTCCAGCGGAACCACCACAAGGCATTCGGAACGAGATGCTGAAACGCTTCGGCTTTTGTTTCGGGTTTGACGGCCTTCAGAAACGGTACTTGTATAAAGTTAAAGTAGTATAGAATCCCGATCCAGGTGATACCCGCGAGGAAATGTCCCCACGCATACAAGCTTTCCATATTGATTCCCTCTTTTCTAAAATTTCTGGTGAATAGTTGTCGTGATTAAAGAATGGTCGTGATCTTACACGAGCATTTTCACGAACCCATAGAGCACGATGGTCAACACAAACCCAGCTGTAATAGTTCCACTGATCGTATCGAGTGGATTACCCATTGAAACCTCCCTGTGTATTGTCGAAAAACGAAATAAATTTCAGCCAAGCCGTTCTAGCTGACAGAGCACGATGAACACAGTAGCAAACCTCGAAAGCTTCCTGGAAAGACTAGAAGGTCGGACATCTTGTAGAGTGAACGATAGTGGGTGCACCGTGCCCCTGTTCACGGTAATAACCCTAACCCATTCCGTAGGGGTTCTTCAAGATGTCGTTCGCCCTATGGCGGGCTGTGGGGTTTGTGGGGCTCTTGGCTTATTTATTCTATCTTTGGCGTACGCAAGCAGAACCGCCAAGGCTTCTGAGCCCATTCCCCGGCATAGTCCACGCCTATTCGTGGAAGGGCAGTGATGAGGCTGGGGGGGATACGCTCACCTCGATCTTCAACCCAAATTGCTTGCCCAATCGTGGCATCCACACAGTTTAAGCTTTTATCGATGCTCAACTGCCGACAGACACGTCCAGGTCCATCGATACGAATGGGTTGCGGAAGCTGTTCTCCTCTCTGCTCAACGATCTCAATCCCTCGAATGAGAATTGCCGCCGGGAACTCGGGACGTTCCGTCACGAAATTGAGTAAATAGTGCATTCCGTAAATTAAGTAGACATAGGTCTGTCCCGGTGGTCCGAAAAGAACCTCTGTTCTCTTGGTTCGACCTTTCGACGCATGACAGGCTTTGTCTTCTTGTCCAATATAGGCTTCGACATCGATAATTCTTGCCACGGACTTGCCTGAAGCAGAGTCTCGAAACAAATACTTGCCTAACAGCTCCTTCGCAACTTTGAGCGTCGGTCTATTATAAAAAGACCGTGGAAGCGGGGTGGAGAGTATATGAGCGTGTCGATGGGGTTGGGGGCGAAAGATCGTTGTCAAGGTACGTGCAATCCTCTGGTTTTATCGTGAGGAAAATACGGTCGCGAGTTTTTGGTCAAACGTTTTTACCTGTGAGATGTCACGTCGCTTACAGCATGCTACGTGCAGAAGGTCGCGAGCCGTAAGGTGAGCATATCGAGAGATCAGCGTTCTTGCACATTGTACATCCGCAGGTTCTAACGACCAGACCTCATGCACGCACGATTCGACTAAGGTGAACGCGGCATCTAACGTCGAAAGGCGGTTCACCGGGAGGTAGGCGTGAAGGAGTTCTTGCAGGACTTCAACGGAAGTGACTAAGAGCTGGTCCCGTTCAAAACAGTCTGCAAAAAATTTTCGTGAAGGTGCCTTAAGTGGGTGGGACAGTCCGACGGCATACATGAACACGTTCGTGTCCACGAATGTCATAGGTCAGCCTGGCCCGAGGCGCGCGAGCGGTTAATCACTTTGAGATGATCCTCCCAATCAGGTTCAGTTCCCTCATCGTGAGCATCACATTCAAGAAAAAATCGTTCGAGCGACTCTTTGTCATAGATCGGTTTTTGCTGTTCGTTCAACAGTAACTTTTCATTCCCGGCTTTTCTTAGCCACGCACTCAAGGACAGTCCTTCCCGTTGAGCCATGGCTCTAAAGGCTTCTCGTTCCATTTCATCTATTATGACTTGGACTTTTATCGACATGATTAGTGTGTGTATTATGGTTACACATACATCTTATCATTACACATATGTATATTCAAACATGCATGTGTGTAAATTAAGAAATTTCCATTTATAGCCGTTCCAATTAGTTTCCGTACGTATGAAGCGGTGTTTCGCGCTGAGTTGATTTATTTGAATCGGCTGGAAGTTATTTGGTTTCGCTATAATCAAATAGATAGATTATGTTGACGGATTATCGGTGAGCCAAAACACTATTTGTCATTATTCGACATGATCACCATAGGGAGGAAGCGTGGTTAAACGAGTATCCTCAACCGGACCTCCGACAGTAAAGTGGTAGAGCGATTGATACGTAGTGTGTGGATAAAAGCCGAAGACTTTATGGACCGGATTATCGAAGAAACACCCGATGCCCGTTGACCGGATGCCGGCGGCTTCAGCCTCCAGGTACAGCACTTGCCCAATCAACCCTGTTTCCCAAAAGAGACGCCGATAGGCCCAAGGTCCATTGGATTCTAACGTGTGATCAAACTCAGAAATCATGCCTAACGAAAAGGCGCTATCTCCAGCAATTTCCTGCCAACAGCTCACCTGCATCGCAATCTTCTGCGCGTTTCCCTCTTCTAAGAGATACAGGGGAAGGTCATCCGGACACGCTTCAGGTGTGGTCCAGACGAACTGTTCATGCATGGTAGATTTGAATTCAGTCAATTTTTCTTGAGAGCGATCTCGAATCAGCATGTAGAGACCAGGAGGGATCCCCTCCACTCGATGGACAAATATGGCCAGGTGTATCGTTGGATTCCAGGGAATACAGTCCCACGGCATAGGACGTTGAGCAACAGGAAGGTCTTCTTGGGGCATGACACGGCTCAGCATAGTGAAGAAGCGTTGAGCGGGAATGCTAGTGTGTCCATCGAACGAGACAGCGCTACGGCGTTGATGAATAATTTGACCGGCTGAGAGTTGAGACATTTCTAGTGGTGGACTGGATTCTCCGCTCCCATCTTTTCCCTTTTCTACTTCTAGAGGGTTAAGAAAAGCGGGCAACGCAACAGATTCCAATGCCTGCGATGATTTCCACGAGGCTTCCGCCACATCATCGATGATTTCCCAGGGAATAGGGTTATCGCGACTCAATCGATTGGCTTTGCCTTGCCAAGTGCCCTGAGCGAGATTCCGTACGGCTTGCTGATCCAGCGCTTGTGGAAACTCTTGTGGTTGTGACGCATCCATTGGCCAAATCACGGCAACTAGTTCTGGATATTCCTTTTCAGACTGCACGAAATCATCTGATCGATTCAGGCCAAGCACTGTCGAAAGGGTCTCATCAGAATTCCCTTCGAGCAGGCTCATCTGCCAGCCTAAGGTCGCGGCAGCAAAGCGAAGTGTGCCAATGGCATGGCCGACATCATGCTGACAATATCGGAATGCCCGTTCGCCATATTTCCACGCTTCCCGCCAGTGAATGGAGCTGAGTCCAACAAAAAATGCTTGCTCAGGGAATCCTTCAAACAGAGGCTTGGCTTCAGAGTCGGTACAAATTAGACGGTGTTCGAGCCCATGTTCTTTGGGCGCATAATGGTAGAGGCCGGGCGTGAGTGGTAAGTCTGTGTAGTGGTTGAGAAACAGATACCCTTCAGTCGGATGAAGATTCCCGCTGGAAGGATTGCTGCGTAAGGCCCATCGATTGCCCCCATATTCTTTCCACGCTGTAAGGGAGAGTGCATACTCAAAGAAACGTGATAGGGACTCGATACTGAGGGGTACGGATGGGATAGTATGCGCACGATAAAGATCTTCGTACGTGGGCGAAACAGGCTTATCATCCAGAGTCAGGCGAGGTAGCGGGATAAGTGGGGCGCCGTTAAACCGGCGAAACGGGTTTGGCTGATTCGCCCAATCCATATAGCCCAACGATTGGGCATATTGATTAAAGTCATGCTTGGTTTGTTGATGATAGCGTTTGACTCGCTCCAAATAGCCTGAGGTTGATTGATGAGTTACGTCAGATTCCATGATAGTTTAGTGCTTTCAAACTACAAAAAGTGTCGTTGGGCCCTCTGTTTATAATTTGTATATGGGTGAAAAACTAGCGGATGAACTCCACAAAACTATCCCGGGGATTGAGCATTAGCAAATGAAGCGAGATTGAATCTATAGGTCAAGTGCAAGGCAAGTTTTGCGTCAGGCAAGAAAAAAGGGGGAGGTTAGTTTCCTACAACAAGTTCGGCTTCAAGAGGATGATCTTTTCGAAATCGACTCACGCCCTGTACGCTAAACCCAAGCACATGGCCTTGCTCATCGACGCGTTCCATGACTGCATCGTGGGCTGTCGGACGCATGAACCCTGGAGCGTCCTTGAACTGCACTTCCAGAAAATCTCCCTCAGGATCAAACCAGACTTTCACTTTTTCGGCCATATCGTTTCTCCTGCTTTTAATTGATCGGTCAAATAGGCCGTGACCACAAATGCATCATCTGGAGGATACTTTACCACGACACATAAGAATTTCGCACCAACACGGGTCTGGGCATAGAATTCATAGAATAATTCGACCGTCTTGTCAGAACGCGAAATACGAACTTCTGCGGGAGATTGTAAGACCCGTTCAATCTCAGCTTCCATTCCAGCCATCTCCTGATGCTGCAGAATATGGGCAATACGCTCATCTGTGAGTCTGACGGAGCGGCCAAAACAGTCATGAATTGTCTTCACAGATCACTATTTCCTAAGCCACTATTTGTGGCAGATAGAGGTATTTCTGAAAATTCGTAAAGACATGACTAATATCCTCTGGTTGTCCGAGGTCGGTCACGGCATCGGCAATCGAATCGTGATATTTCAATCGTAATAGCGGCGTCAGTTTGGTCTGATCGAGTTCTTCCACACCAACTTGGACGTATTGTGACAGCACAAAATCAAGAAAGACTTGTTGTTTGCTGTTGAAGTAGGTGCTGATTGCTACCTTGGCCTTGTCTGCCCGCTCTTGCCGCGTCAATGGCGGTAACGCATACGCCACGTGCGCGAGTACGTCGAAGAGGTCGCTGTTCTCGGCATCAATAATTTTCTGCATTTCAGCCATCTGTTCATGTCCAAAGCCCTTCTCGGTGAGTCCTTGTAAGAGTTTGGCTCGCGTGTCGGGAAGGCTCCAAAGAGCCCGGAGTTCAGCCTCGTTTTTGAAAAACTCTGGGAGTTTGCCAAATAGCATTTCGAGGAACTGGAGCGCCGACATGGGCGTGCCGTCCGGATGCCAAAACGTCGTGCACATCATATGTTGGATGACACGAGCTTTCCCATCGGCTAGCTTCACCTTAATTTTCTGTCTCTTCACGTAGTCGGGAGAGGTTTCACGAGCTTGGTTGGCTGATGGGCGAGAGGAGAGACGAGGCCTACGTCCTGCTTCCTCTTCAGGCTCGATCGGCTCACCATCCCACTCAGGATCATTGAAGTGATGATGCGCCTTCACGAAGTCGTAGATCGTGAAGTAATCCTTTCCGTCATACAGACGAGTACCTCGTCCAATAATCTGCTTAAACTCGATCATCGAGTTGATGGGCCGCATTAAGACGATATTCCGGATGTTACGTGCATCTACACCAGTTGAGAGTTTTTGCGAAGTCGTCAAAATGGTGGGGATAGTTCTCTCGTTATCTTGAAAGTCTCGTAAATGTTGCTCGCCCAGTGCATCATCATCAGCTGTCACCCGCTGACAATAGTTCGGATCGTGACTCGTCTTCATTTGATTAATGAGGTCGCGCACGGCTAGTGCATGGTCCTGGGTGGCGCAGAACACCAGAGTCTTTTCATGCTGGTTGATTTGCTCCATAAAGAGCTTCACACGGTGGACTTCGCGTTCCTTGATTTCAATGATCTTATTGAAGTCAGCTTCCTCAAAACGCTTGCCCGCTTCGATTTCCCCCTCGATGACCTGGTCATCAGGAGTGTAAACATAGTCGTCGAGCGTTGTGGCAATTTGCTTCACCTTGAACGGTGTGAGAAACCCGTCGTTGATGCCTTCCTTGAGTGAATAGATATACACCGGCTCGCCAAAATAGGCATAGGTGTCGACGTTATCCCAGCGCTTCGGTGTGGCGGTCAAGCCAAGCTGCACGGCAGGCGCGAAGTACTCCAGAATTCCGCGCCAGTTGCTTTCATCGTTGGCTCCTCCCCGATGACACTCATCGATGACGATAAAGTCGAAGAAATCCGGTGGATACTCCCCAAAATAGGGCGAGGGATGATCGTCTGTTGGTGGCTCGCTCATGAAGGTCTGGAAAATTGTAAAAAACAGGCTGGCATTCTTTGGGACTTTGCCCTTCTTGCGGATATCGTCAGGCTTAATGCGAACCAGCGCATCTTCAGCAAACGCGGCAAACGCGGTGAAATCATTATAAGCCTGAGTTGCAAGCGTATTGCGATCGGCCAGAAATAAAATGCGAGGACGACGCGATGGTTCTTTGTCTCGTTTCCAGTCCGTCAGGTTCCAACGAGTTTGAAATAGCTTCCAGGCAATTTGGAAGGCGATGGAAGTTTTGCCAGTGCCAGTAGCAAGAGTGAGCAAATTTCGATCTCTGCCATCAGCAATACGTTCTAGCACTCGATTGACAGCGATCTCTTGATAAAAACGAATGGTCCAACTTCCACTCTTGTCGGGAAACGGGATTGAGGAGAAGCGATCGCGCCAGTCATTCTGTTTAGCAAAAGTCAGGTTCCAAAGTTCGTTGGGACTCGGATAGTGTAGAACGTCACCTTCTGCTCCCGTTCGCATGTCGATGCCGTAAATTCCCTGGCCATTGGTGGAGTAAGTGAAGCGAATCGCAAGTTTTGCAGCGTAATTTTTAGCCTGGCCTACCCCTTCGGTCAGTGATTCATCCCATGCCTTGGCCTCGACAACAGCCAACTTGATGTTTCGATACTCCAGCACATAATCAGCAGTAAGTGGCTTACTACGTCGCCCGTATCCCTCAAGCCGTCCTAGTGTAATGGGGTACTCACGTCGAATCCGGCTTCCTTCAACCACACCCCAACCTGCCGCTTTTAACGCGGGATCAATATGCTCCGCTCTTGTTTCGGCTTCGTTCATCGTCCATTCCCTAGACACTTAAAGGAGATAGGTAAGCGAATCATACACCTCTTGCTTCAAATCGTCGCGGATACCGTAGCAAAGGTCGTACTCACCCCGACTCCCAGAGCCTACGCAGAGGGACCGCATGCATGCCGTCGCCAAAGCTGGCGCAAGTCTCCCCATCATACAGAACCACGCCACCCGCAAAGCGCGATCCGGCAGCCTGTCTGAGTTTACGCAATCCACGGAAGTCGCTAGACGTGACTGTGGCGCCCGCCTTGACTTCAACGCCTACTAGCATGCGTGCTCCTTGTTCAATCACAATGTCCACTTCACTCCCATCCTTATCGCGGAAATGAAAGAAATGTAACGATTCGTTGTGCCAGCTTGCCTGACGTCGAAGCTCTTGAAACACAAATGTTTCTAGAAGTTGACCTATTAAAGAACGGTCGGCGGTTAACGAAGCAGAATTGATGCCAAGCAGCGCCGCAGCTAGCCCTGTATCGCCCATGTGCAGTTTTGGGGTTTTAATGAGTCGACTCAGTCGATTGCTGTGCCAGGGTGGTAGAGTTTCCAGAAGAAAAATGCGTTCCAAGAGTGTCATATAGTCGCGGATAGTCGGACGGCTGAGCTGAAATGGAGCAGCTAAGTCGGAAATGTTTAACAACCTGCCAGTCTGTCCTGCAGCCAAGGTGAGCAATCGAGGCAAGGCATCAAGTCGGCTAATGCGAGACAAGTCACGGACGTCACGCTGGATAAGCGCATCCAGATAGTCTCGATACCAGGCAGCGCGTCGTCGCTCAGTCGATCGAGCCAGAGTTGCGGGATACCCGCCTGATGTGATGCGTTGACTGAGTTCGCTTCCTAACCGCTTGCTACGTCGGGTCTTGAAATCGGCGGTAAACAGCGTGTACAGAAAGTCGGCCTCCTTTCTTCCCAGCTCGCACTGTGCCAACGGATGCAGACGTAGCAGTTCCAATCGACCGGCCAACGAATCAGTGAGCTTAGGCACCAACAGAACGTGGGCCGAGCCCGTTAAAATAAATCGGCCTGGGGTGCGTTTCCGGTCGATAGCTGTCTTGAGTGTGGTAAAGAGGGTTGGGACTCGTTGGACTTCGTCTAGAGTGACGCGGTTGGGCAGGTCATCGACAAACCCAGCCGGATCGGCTTCTGCAGCTGTGCGGGCCACATCGTCATCAAAATTGATATAGGTGTAGCCCATGCGCTGGCCAACCCGTTGGGCCAGCGTCGTTTTGCCACACTGGCGCGGGCCGTAAATCAGCACGGCCGGGGAATCGGTGAGCGCTTCAATCAAGAGTGGTTCGGCATAGCGCGGAAGTAGGCGTGAACTAGCCATTGGCTAATCGTAAACATGAAATGCGGCTAATTGCAAGGTTTATGGTCGTCCAATTGCAAGGTTTATGGTCGTCCAATTGCAAGGTTTAAGGGCGGCTGATTGCAAGGTTTGAGGCTGGCCAATTGAAAAATTTGCAAACGTTACTATTTTATTGACGAGATAGCACAGAGTGATTGCAGATGACCGCTTCCAAGTTGAAGTGCTCAATTTTTCTGGTTACTCTGCGTACCCCTTCCTGCTGAACTGTTTCCAAAATGGAAACAGTTGGTTCTCGCTCCAGTTCGCCACTTGCAAAAATGTTTTTAAGTGCTTGGAAACGGCTGCTTTTTGTACATCGAACAAGGTGGCCATTTGCTCCTGCGACAGCCAGACCGTCTCACGCTCAAGCCGGACTTCGATGCTTCCACTGGGTGTTTCGTAGATACTGATCTCGTTCATGGTTAGTTTCTATAATTGTCCACTGAAGGCCTGATGCAGCAGCGATTTTTTCAACTCATCAAGAGCGGCCAACTTTTGCTGGTAAATGGATTCGAGGCGTTGGGTTTCTAGGTGGAGGACATCGAGGCTTGCAGCTATCTCCTTTTGCTTTGTCACTGTGGGCAACCAAACCATGAACTCGAATAAGTGCTCTCGATTTACCTTTGGAATTCCTGCGCGAGCTGAACCTTGTATCGCATAGTCAGTGAATGGTTTACTCAGTAAGAGGTGGAACAAGTAGTCGCGAGTAATTTGGTTCGGCAACGGCGTCAGCGGATACATATCCGCGCTGCACAAGCCATGGAAGTCAGCACGAGCCACCTTCATGAGGTAAGGACGAATCTTGCTGTAGAGGACCATCGATTTGTCGAATAGAAACTTCCCAGAAACCAGACCTTCTTCTCGCGAGGTCTTTAGGCCAACAAAGACGCCTGTTTTTGACTCAATGTTACCCGTGCCGACATGAACCAAATCAAAAAAATCATTCTTGCGAGGATCAACGAGCGTTGAGGTAATCGCACATACTTCGTTCAGTCTTTTTTGGGCCCATCCCTTGCCTCGCTTTGTAAAGATGGAGTGGAGGGGGCTGTCGAAGAGGGCGCGGGCGTTTTGGAGGTTCTTTCCGGCGTTGGCTTTGGCGGTAGCGATGCCCTCAAACGCTTCGTCGAGAATACCAACGATTCGCTGCTGTTCAGGGAGTGAAGGAGCTGGAATCGTGAACTCGTTGAGCTTTTCTTTTGTTATGTGAACTATACCAACAGCCCCGCTTACTGATTGCTCTATTTCCTCAGTGATGTGACGTAAGGCATGGAATGCATATCGTTTAGCGATCCCTTTGTGGAGGCCAATCTTGAAGATATGTTGGTTAAGAACTCCTCTCTGGCCGCTCCATAAGTGCGAGCCAAATGAAGAACCGACTGTACCTGACCACGAAAAAAGCAAGTCGCCTGGTTCGACGAGAATATCCTGATTATATTTCCCAGCAAAATAGTTGAATGGTGCGTCTTCTCTGTTGAGATTCTGAATGCGGATAATAGGCAACCCGCTTGTAGACCACTCTTCCTTTTTGAAGGCGCGTCCGTTCTTGAAGTCGAATAGATCGCCAAGCCTTTTACGCGGAGTCTCCTGCTTCATAGCAAGGCCATAATATTCGCAAGCACCTTTGCACTTTCGTTGTCCAATGCTCTGATTTCGTCCATGATTTCTTGCGGACTGCGGTGCACGATTTCTTCTCCGCCGTTGGGATTTTTCACGGAAAGCGCGAAGGTTTTTGGATCAATTTTCTTGGCATCCACTGTCCAGCTCTTAGGTGAGTCGGCGAAAGTCTTTTGCAGTTGGATGAACTCTGTCAGGTCGTCGTCGTTGAGAGGGTTGGTCTTGCCAAGGCTCCGGCCTGGGTCGAGCTGGTAGAACCAGATTTTTCTCGTGGGTGCGCCTTTTTCGAAAAAGAGCACCACGGTTTTTACTCCTGCACCCTGAAACGTACCGCCTGGACAATCGAGCACCGAGTGCAGGTTGCAGGATTCCAGCAGGAGCTTCCGGAGGCTGCTTGAAGCATTGTCGGTGTTGGAGAGAAAGGTGTTCTTGATGACCACGCCGCCATGCCCGCCGGCCTTAAGCATTTTGATGAAATGTTGGAGAAAGAGAAAGGCTGTCTCGCCGGTGCGGATGGGGAAGTTCTGCTGTACTTCCTTGCGTTCCTGGCCGCCAAAGGGTGGATTGGCCAGCACTATGTCAAACCGGTCTTTTTCTTGAATGTCAGCGAGGTTTTCGGTGAGCGTGTTGGTATGGATGATGTTTGGTGCTTCGATGCCGTGCAGGATCATGTTCATGATGGCGATGACGTAGGCCAGAGACTTTTTTTCTTTTCTGTAGAATGTACGGGTCTGGAGTGTCAGAAGATCTTTAGTCGTGAGATTTTTTTTCGATTTCAAGTACTCGAAGGATTCATACAAGAAACCCGCTGACCCGCAGGCACCATCGTAGATCGTTTTGCCAAGTTTCGGTTTAACCACTTGCACCATGGCGCGAATGAGTGGGCGCGGGGTGTAATATTCGCCGCCGTTGCGCCCGGCGTTGCCCATGTTTTTGATCTTGGCTTCATAGAGATGCGACAGCTCGTGCTTCTCAGACTGTGAACGGAAACGGAGTTCGTCTATGTGATCGATGATCTCACGCAGGTTGTAACCGCTTTGAATCTTGTTTTTGATCTCGCCGAAGATTTCCCCGATCTTATATTCGATCGTGTTCGGGCCACTGGCCTTTTGCTTGAATCCGTGCAGGTAGGGGAAGAGCTTGAGGTTCACGAAGTCGCGGAGGTCATCGCCGGTTTGAGCTTTGTTGTGATCGAGCTTCCCGTCCTTCTCCTTGGGTGCAGCCCAGTTATCCCAGCGAAATTCGGTGTCGAGGATGAACTGGTATTTCTTGCTCTCCAGCTTGCCTTCGGTGGCCCTGTCCTGCTCCAGGCCATCTAAGTATTTCAGGAATAGCAGCCATGAGGTCTGCTCGGTATAGTCCAGCTCCGTCGTACAGCCAGCTTCTTTTCGAAGCACGTCATCGATATTTTTAAATGCTTGCTCGAACATATTGGTCTATTTCTTATACCTCATTCTGGCCATGCGTAAAGAACGGAAAGTATTTCTTACTTAACATTTATTTATCGAGGAATGTACCCCAACCTCTCAAAAAAAGTACAGTTTTGCGAAATTCCCAAGGTACTCTCGAACTATAATTTAGTTCCTCGCGCGATAGACACGCCGATTGTTGGATACATATGGGTGCGGCTAAACTTCTTTAAGAAATGGAAGATAATCCCTTGCTAACAACTGACGGATTCGCCTTGTACAAGGGTGAGTCCTGAGGCTTACTTTTGAAGAAGATAGATAGCAAATCGGTGTTTTGGGATTTGATCGAGGTCTGCGGTTTGATCTCAGCGAGAAAGTCGGCATAGGCTGGGCGTTTGACGACGACGCGGTTAGTGGCAATTGGCAGTGCAACGGTGAATAGGTCATCGGCGGCATTTTCCTGCCCTCCAACTTCTTGCAATATTCTCATGTCTTTCTTCACTAACGCCGAATTTTCTTTTGGTGGAAACATGGGGTACCGATAAATCACGACGGGTTCAAGCGGATCCTGAAAAAGTGTCAGATCTATTGTTGTCTCATTGAATACGCTCTGGGGCACGCCTCAGGTCAGATATTACGTTCACGCATACCTCAGGCCTCTTCCCATCCTCCAAATTGATCAGAATGCTTTACTTTTCCCTGCGAGTTCTTGTGAGTGATCGTAAATAGTCTTTCTTCTTCCCATACCCACGACCACAGGTACATTCTCAGATGAAATTCCGTGGTCAGTATTGATGTGAAAGACCTGAGACAGGCATCATGTCTCGTGTGCTCTCTATGAAAGACGATCAATTACGAATGGGACCCGTTCTCCCCATCAACCTTGGATGGGGCCCAGAGGTGTGACCGAGAGCGCGGTGGCGTAGGACCTGATCTGGAGCTATTTCCATGCGATTCTATATTTTACGTAATCAGGAGGTCGTTTTGGCTTCTGGTGCGAAGGAGTTTGGCGAATGGGTGGAAACGGCTGATCGAGTGGTGAGTCACACAGAGGTCGCCGATGTTGAGGTGTCGACGATGTTTCTTTGTATTGATCATCAGTTCTTTGCCGGCCCACCTCTCATTTTTGAAACGATGGTGTTTGGTGGCGATCTTGATCAAACGTGCCGCCGCTGTTCCACATGGGATGAAGCGGTGGCGCAACATGAAGTAATCTTGTCAGAAGTGTTAAACCGCATGTATGGCTATTATAAGCCTGGTTGAACCTGTGTCGTTTCGCTTGAGAAGGGGATATTCTCATTTTTAGCGATGGGATGGAACCCAATCTCTTTATACGAAACATATCGATCTCACCGTTTCTCACAACATTTTCTTGCCAACTTTTCGGAGATTGTAGCGAATCCAAATACGTTCCACCTTATTCATGCCGACTATCAACGCGGTATCAAATGCTCAAAGGGCACGGAAGTTATAGCCGTTCGAATAGATGTCCGTTTGTGCGACGTATTGTGTTGCGCTATGTCCATGATGGACATTCGGTAGCGAAGTGTTTGGTTTCGCTATAATTGAATCGGCTATAAGGGTTATCGAATCAGTCACTCAACATTTTTCGACGATAGGTATACTTATAATCCATGCCAGCAACAATACAATACGCCTATCTGGCTCCAGAAGGATTTCAGGATCAACTAGCCAACGAGCTTGAGGGTATTCAATCCCAGCATGGACGGTTGATTGTGACGGATCGTCTTCCTGTGCAACCTCCTTTATGGGCGCAGAACTGTTGGCGCAATCCCATCTTAATACCCATTCAGTCAATTTCAGACGCGGCCCAACACCTCAAATCTCTCCAAAGAAACTGGAGCCTGTACTCCTTTCACTTACATCGACGAGGCCAACTGATTCAGGAGCAACTTCCGCATGTTTCCGCAAAACCGCTACATTTTCCAACGCGGCTCCCTCAGTCTCCTCTCGGGTCATGGACGCTTCTTGATCGAGAGACTCTGTTGGCCGCAAGCGACTGTTCCAGTGCATTTCCAAATGGAGAAATACAGTTTGTGGAGGATAAGACGAACCCACCTAACCGGGCGTACCTGAAGCTATGGGAAGCCCTGACGACTGTCCGGCACTATCCCAACGCTGACCAGTTTTGCATTGATGTCGGAGCAAGCCCAGGAGGATGGACCTGGGTCTTGGCAACATTGGGCGCTGAAGTATTCAGCATTGACCGATCGTTGTTAGACAAACGAGTATCTGAAATGCCGGGAGTCTATTTTCAAAAAGGGGATGCCTTTTCCCTCAGTCCAGAAACGTTCAAAGAGTCTCGAGCCCACACCGACTGGCTTTTCAGTGACCTTGTGTGTTATCCCGAAAAACTTTTCGATTGGGTCATGATGTGGGTCGAATCAGGCATATGCCATAATTTTATTTGTACCCTGAAGTTTCAGGGGGGCAGCGATTACCGCATAGCCCAAAAATTTGCCGCTATTCCCCATAGCCGAGTGCTTCACCTTTTTCACAACAAGCATGAGTTGACCTGGATAAAGTTGAAAGCCTGGGAAACCATCCCTGAATGACACCCAGTTACAGTTGTATGGAGCATATGAAAAAATGAAACTCATTTCCTGGAACGTGAACGGCATTCGGGCCGTGATCAAAAAAGAGTTTGCCGCATCTCTTGAAGTGATGAACCCTGATGTGCTCTGTCTTCAAGAAACCAAAGCACAAGACGATCAAGTATTGGAAGCATTACACGATATTCCCGGCTATCATATTTATACGAACTCGGCCATTAAAAAAGGGTATTCGGGGACAGCCATTCTTTCAAGAAATGAACCGCTTAACCTGACCGAAGGAATAGGGATACAGGAACACGATCAAGAGGGGCGAGTGTTGACGGCAGAATTTAAAGACTACTACCTGGTCAACACCTATGTCCCTAATTCTCAGAACGGATTACAACGCCTGTCGTATCGACAACAATGGGATCACGATATGTTGGTGTATCTGAAAGGGCTGGAAGCCAAGAAGCCCGTGATGTGGTGTGGGGACCTGAATGTCGCCCACAAGCCTATCGATCTGAAAAACGATAAGGCCAACTATAACAAGACAGCTGGGTATACCCAGCAAGAGATTGACGGAATGGACAATTATCACAAGAGTGGATTCGTCGACTCTTTCAGACATTTTTATCCAGAAGTTGAGAAATACTCTTGGTGGAGCTATCGGATGAATGCCAGAGAGCGGAATGTTGGCTGGAGAATTGATTATTTTTTGATTTCTGAGCTCTTGATGTCAAAGATCAACAACGCGTTTATCCTCAATGAAATCTACGGCTCAGACCATTGTCCCGTTGGAGTCGAACTCTAGAGTATAGAGTGACGGTTAGAAGCCCTTAGTAGCTGACCCATCTTTCTTCCATACACAGCATATGCGCCACTGTTCATTTATGCGGATACTGTGCTGTCCGGATCGGTCCCCTTTGAGTTTTTCTAGCCTGTTGGCTGGCGGAGCAAGCAGGTCACGTAACTCAACAGCACCATCCAGCATCGTCAGCAGTAACCCGATTCGACCTTTTCTTACACAATAACATCTCTAATTTTTCTCAAACGCGTATGTACACGCTTAGAACTGAACAAAATAGATATCAAATCTATGTTTTTGGTTTTGCTCGAGGTGTGGGGTTTGATCTCCGCGAGAATACTCACGTAGGTTGGGCAGTGTTGTGTAGTGGGCTCTAGACGATCATCCTACACATCCAAATCATCGGCTTGGCCGGCGTTGGCCATCAGAAATTCGTAGCGAGCTTCGGTTTTTTTGCCCATGAGGTCGTGGAAGATGCGGTCGGTGTTGAGTTCGTCCATGAGCTCGACTTTTAAGAGTCGGCGTGTCGCGGTATGTAAGGTGGTTTCCCGGAGTTGATGGGGAAACATTTCTCCGAGTCCTTTGAAGCGGCTAATAGTGGGCTTGGCATTGCTCCGAGCTTGCTCTAAGATGCGTTCTTTCTCCTCGTCGGTTCCAGCCCAATGCACTTCCTTCCCAATCTCAATGCGGTAGAGCGGTGGTTGGCCAATATAGACATATCCTTGCTTGATGAGCTCCGGGAGATGCCTGAAGAAGAAGGTTAAGAGAAGCGTACTGATATGGTACCCGTCGATATCGGCATCCATGAGCAGGATGATTTTGTGGTAACGCAGTTTCTTGACGTCAAAGTCCTTACCGATTCCGCAGCCTAATGCCTTGACTAAATCGGCCAGCTCTTTGTTTTCCACGACTTTGGCCAACGTCAAATCCTCAGTATTCAGAACTTTACCTCGAATAGGCAAAATAGCCTGCGTTTTTAAATCTCGTCCCTGTTTTGCGGTTCCGCCTGCTGAATCCCCTTCGACGATGAAGAGTTCGCTGATTGAAGGGTCGGTACTTTGGCAATCTGCCAGTTTTCCAGGCAGATTCAATCGATGACTGACCGCTGATTTACGCATCACGGCTTTAGAGGCTTCCCGTGAGGCTTCCCTGGCACGGGCGGCAAGGACCATACGGCCAACTAAGGATTCAGCGATAGACTGGTTTTCGTTGAGAAAGGTTTCTAAGGCCGGGCGGATCGCACTATCTGTCAGCCCTTGCACTTCAGGATTATTGAGACGCTCTTTGGTTTGCCCTTGAAACTGCGGGTTTAAAATCAACACGCTGAGTACAGCGGCCAGGCCTTCGCGGATGTCTTCGGCTTGGAGGCTGACGCCTTTGGGAGTCAGGTTATGCGTTTCGATATAATTTCGAACGGCTTTGACGATTCCGGCGCGGAGTCCTATTTCATGGGTGCCGCCGTTGGGGGTCGGGACTCCGTTCACATAGCTTCGAATAAATTCTGCTGGTTCGTCGGTCCATTGCAGGGCGACTTCCATCCCGAATCCGTTGCCATTTGCCGCTTGGTCTCCGGTTTGTTTGAGTTTTCGATCTAAGTAAAAGACAAAATCAGCCGAAGGTTTTCGTCCACGATCTGTGACGAGTTTGACCAGATACTCTTGGATGCCTTGTTCGTGTACGAAGCTGTGAGTTTCGCCAGAGCTTCCGTCCTTAAAGGTGAGCTTGAGGCCTTTGTGAAGATAGGCTTTGGCTTCCAACGTATCTTTCAGCAAGACCGGATCAAAGAGTGTCATCTTTCCGAAAATAGCGGAGTCCGGGCGAAAATACACTGATGTGCCTGTGCCACGAGCCTGTCCAATTCGTTTGACTGGTCCTTGGGCTTTGCCGGCTTGGTAGGTTTGTGACCATTCCTGTCCGTCTCGTTTCACTCGGACTTCGAGATGACGCGATAAGGCGTTCACGACGGATGCTCCCACTCCATGCAGGCCTCCTGAGTGAATGTAGCTTCCTGTCTCGAACTTTCCACCGGCATGCAAGGTGGTCATGATAATTTCCAGGGCGGATTTTTTGAATTTTGGATGCTTCTCGACCGGAATGCCGCGTCCGTTATCTGTAATCTGTATGCCGCTGCGAGCTTTATCGAGTTCAACAAGAATTGTGGTGGCGTGACCATTGATCACTTCATCAATGGCATTGTCCAAGACTTCCCACACGAGATGATGTAGGCCGGTCTTATCTGTCCCGCCGATATACATCGCCGGTCGACGCCGTACTGGTTCGATGCCTTCTAAAACAAGAATGTCGCTCGCGTCATATTTTTTCGCCATGTGCTAACTCTTTGGATATCTCGTGTCGTTGGTGGAACGTTGACGATTCATTTAATTGGTCGACTCTGTTGGGAATTCAGGTAGGGTTGCTTCCTGAATTTCAGTCCCACTGAGGCTTCCTCGACGAAAGAGAGGGTGGCCTTTTCCTCCACGGCTGACGGCTTGATATTTTTTGGAAGTTACAGGCAACTTTGCCCCATCCTGTTTAAGCAGGATGACTTGATCGTGCTTGTCTTTTAAGAGACCGAAGGCCACGACATGATCCTGTTGGTCTAATTTGATCACAATCACCCCTCGTCCCGGTCCTGACAGGAGGGGAATGTCTTCAGCCTGACACAGCAGCAAGCGACCGCGTTGGGACGCGACCGCGACGGTTGATGTGGCGAGTGCTCCCTCGAGAAATCCAAGACTCACAACTTCTTCGCCGTCTTTCAGTTTGATGAACTTTCGACCTAATCGGGTTGAAGGTTCTTGAAACGTACGTAATTCAATACGTACACCCATGCCGGTTGAACTCACGGCGACGGCTTGCCCTATCGAGGTTGCCCCGTCTTTGGCTGATTGATCAAATAACGGAAGGGATTTTGAGGTTTTCCCTTTCGATTTGACGGGCTCAGTTTGTCGCATACGTGGATCTAAGCTCAAGGCGGCAATGATACGTTCCCCATCTTTGAATTTGAAAAGCTTTTGCGCCGGATCCCCGTACCCACTTCGTGCGGGAGGGATATCGCCGATGCGTATGGTGTAGGCGCTGCCGTAGTTCGAGAAAAACACGACGTTGTCGATAGAGCTGCCGCCAAGTGCGAGCATGAGCTGATCGCCTTCTCGAAGCCGGGCTTTTGATAAGTCTTTGATGAGACCAACTCGCCGAATCCATCCATCGGTTGAGACGGTGAGAATCGCATCCTCTTTCACCATGTAGGCTTCCGGGTCAAACTGCACCTCTTCAGTTTGGCGCCGACCAATTTTGGTTCGACGTTTGTTTGAGTAGGTATTGGATACTTCCGTCAGTTCGTTTTTGACCACGGTCCAGAGTCTTGGCTTGGAGGCGAGTAGGGCTTTGAGTTCTTTCGCCTGTCGACGTTTGTCGGTGAGTTCATCCACCATTTTCTTGATTTCTGTGCGCGATAATTTGTAGATCGCCGTTTCGAGAATGGCTTCGGTTTGTATGGCGTCAAGATCAAAGCGTTGCTGAAGCTTTTGTGCTGAATCGGCTTTGCCATCGCTTTGACGCACGATTTTGAGGACTTGGTCGAGTGCATCAAAAATGATTTTAAATCCGTTCAGGATGTGAATGCGTCGTTCAAGTACTCGCAAGTCATATTCGTACCGTCGCTTGACCGTCTCAAATCGAAAGTCAATAAACAGCTCGAGTATTTGCTTGAGATTTAAGCAGTCGGGTCGTGAAGCTTGGGTGCCTGGCACTGGAACTAAGCACGTGAGGTTGACCGAGAAATTATTCTGTAACGGGGTGTTTTTAAAGAGATAGGCCATGGCGACATCGGGGTCGGCGCCTTTTTGAACCTCAAGGGCAACGCGCACGTCGGTCGTGGATTCATCCCGCACATCGAGGAGTTGAGGGATTTTTCGTGCGCCAATCAGTTCACCGACTCGCTCGACAATTGTTGATTTGTCAACGGCGAACGGGATTGAGGTGATAATGATCTCTGTTTGTCCTTGGCCGCGCTCTTCGATGGTATATTCACCACGGAGCCGGACGGATCCTTGCCCCTTCTCGTAAATCTCACGAATGTCTGAACGACTGTTGAGGATTTCTCCTCCAGTAGGAAAATCAGGGCCTTTGACGTGTTTGAGCAGATCGGCAATCGAACAGTTTCGATTATTGATCAGTGTCACAGCCGCGTCGATGACTTCCCCTAGGTTATGCGGTGGAATATTCGTGGCCATACCAACGGCAATGCCCGTTGAGCCGTTGACCAGCAGATTGGGGAATCTTGCTGGCAGAACGAGCGGCTCTTCGGCTTTCCCATCGTAATTGGGCTGCAGATCGACGGTCTCTTTGTTGAGTTCGGACAAAAGGTCTAACGCCGCTGGAGCTAATCGTGCTTCGGTATATCGGTAGGCGGCTGGCGGATCACCGTCAAGGCTGCCAAAGTTTCCATGTCCATCAACGAGAGGCAGTCGCAACGACCAAGCTTGCGCCATGCGGGCCATGGCATCGTAGACGGCCGAGTCGCCATGGGGATGCCATTCACCGATGACGGAACCCACGACTTTGGCGCTTTTGATTGGCGGTCGATCCGGCGTTAAGCGGTGGTTGTGATACATCGAAAAGAGAATGCGTCGTTGGACTGGTTTCAAGCCGTCGCGGACATCTGGAAGGGCACGAGAGGTAATGACCGAGAGGGCGTAGTTGAGATATCGCTGTCGTGTCGTTTCATCCAGCGGGACGGATGTGATGATTTCATCGACGCGAGGGGTTGGTTTGGTTTTCTTTGATTTCGTTTTGGCCATTGCTGTGTTATCTACAAATCTGGAAGGGAGTCATCGTACTCGAAGTCAATCGGCTGAGGTGTATTGTTTACGGGGTTGCAGGCGGAGGGTTGGGCCCAAGGTCATCATTAGAATCTGGTTGCTCCGGTTCAAGAAAGATCTCAGGTGGGGCTTCGAGGCTGAGTTGATCTCGAATCCGTGTTTGTACCCAGTTGGGATCCCACCATTCGGTTGGGTTTATCTGTTCTCCATGCAAAATCAAGCTGAAATGCAAATGATCGCCGGCGGCGAGGCCCGTTGTACCTGAACGCGCAATGACTTGTCCAATGGTCACAGCATCTCCAGTGCGCACGGCAAATGACGAAAGGTGAGCATAGAGGGACTGCAGGCCGTAGCCGTGGTCGATAACGATGGTGTTTCCGTAAATGCCGAGATAGTCGGCAAACACGACAACCCCATCATTAGAGGCTTGCACGGGGTATTGTTTGGTGACGGCCAGATCAAAGCCTAAGTGATCTTGGGTGTCGACGATCTTGTTTTTATAGACATATTTTCGATGATCCGCAAATGACGCTTCGACTTTTGATCCAGGCAGTTGACGAAAGGCTTTTGTCCAGAGGAACGCGGCTTCACTTTGTTTTGAAAAGTCTCGGATGGTCTGGTTATTCAACTGCCGAAGCTGGTTGTTCACCATGACAAAGTTCCCGAGATTTGATCCTTGATCTGACAGTTCCGGTGTTTGCGCAATGATCGGCAAGACGGCTTTTTTAATAAATGAATCGGAAATACCGATACGTCGTGTTCTCCAGGCCTTTTTCTTCACCCGAAGGTCGATGTTGAAAATAGCGGTATTGCCGACGGCATCTTGCGCGGTCAGTTGAACGGGGGTATTGGGTTTTGCGTTATACGGCATCGCAATGAGGGCAAACATGCCCGAGTCGTCAGGCAGCGGATAGCCTGGGAAAAAAGCCGATTGGATTTGCACTCCATGTGTGACGGCATCAGGTGACGCGCGGTACCGGACTACGCCTGAGCCTCCTTGGGAGATTGAGCTAGGGGGAGAAAGTAATTCAAGTCGTGGTGGACTGAATTTTGGGGTGAAGTCTTGCGAGATGCGATGACGATTGCCTTCGAGCAGGTTGCGCCAGGAATAGTCGCGTGCGGTAATGAGTAGTTTTGCGTCTCCTGGTTTTCTGGGAATCGTCTCGTCGGCATAGGGGGTCACCGTAAGTTCATAGTCGTGTCGGGTTCCCCCTTCGGCAGAGAGCAATCCACGTGACGTGAACGACTGTTTATCAATGACGTACGTTTTCAGGTTATGCACGATTCGAATCGAAATATTGCGTAAGCCGGTATCAGGATCGGAGATTCGAATGGAGAGCGGGGTTGACGGACCAACCTGATCAAACGGTTGCGTAATGACGATCTCCGGCGGGGTGATATCTCCCCACCGCGATAAGCCAACGACGACAAGGTACGTTGTCATCAGCACGAGGGCAATCAGAATAACGAGAAATTTTTTCGACACGCGGATGCAGTAACTCCTGTGTTCTTATGTAAATGTTGGGAGGGAGGCCTAAAGGAATATAGCGAACCCAACTGGTGACGAGCCGATATGCTTGGACACGATGGTTGTGAGACAACGTGTTCCTCACATGTCTCCGACCTTGGTGATTAAACTTTCCTTCTTTTTGTATTCATTAATAGGTGTCCAAGTTCAACCGATGTCCTTGGACACGATAACTGTATGACCGAAGGGCACTCAGAAATATCTTACGTTGGAGTCTAATCCTTCTTGATGCCGAGCCTACACGTGTCCAAGCAGATATAACACTATGACACACCAAATGTTGGAAATATATTGGAACAGCTACATTTTCCTCTATTTACTTATACCATATGAAGGGTAGAGAGCAAGGTGCGTGCTAGATTTTCTCTGAGAACTGTGCTCATCACAGGCACCACTAGTGTTTTCACTCCCCACCTCTTGACACCAGTGCAGTGATGTCATAGCCTGTGCAACCGCTTGGTTGGTATGGACTCATCAACGAGACCATCATAGAATACTAGATAATGTGGCAAGAGCGAGGAATCGCTGATGTCGCAATCTCGTCATAATCATTTAAACTGTTGCATTAATGAAATCGGATCTCATGGATGAGCTGATCCGCTCTTTTCTCCTTGCCGTATCTCGGTTATTTCCTATTTCGTCTTCATTTTTTCAATTTCCAACCGATGATGACATTACGGGTACGATTGCGTGAGTTGTGAGACATTCCGAGGAATGGATGTAGACAACGAATGATGTGGATTGACATTCTCAGGAAGGAGATGCCGTGGGACTAGCAGGAGACTTTCTCGGATGGTTTTCAAGTGATCTGGCCATTGATCTAGGGACGGCCACGTCACTGGTCTATGTGCGTGGCAAGGGCATTATGCTCAGTGAGCCTTCGGTGGTGGCCATTGAAAAGCAAAGTAATACGGTGTTGGCCGTGGGAGCCGAAGCGAAAAAAATGGTGGGTCGAACGCCGGGAAACATCGTGGCGATCCGGCCAATTAAAGAAGGCGTGATCGCGGACTTTGCCATGACGGAGCGAATGCTGCACTATTTTATTACCAAAGCTCATAACCGAAACTCCTTTGTCCGGCCACGATGTATCATTGGCGTACCCTCACGGATTACCGAAGTTGAGCAGCGCGCCGTCCGTGAATCCGCTACCCATGCCGGAGCGCGGGAAGTCTATTTGATTGAAGAGCCCGTCGCAGCCGCCATTGGTGCAGGCCTTCCCATAACTGAGCCATCGGGCAATATGGTTGTAGATATTGGCGGTGGAACCACCGATATTGCCGTCATCTCATTGGGTGGGATCGTGTGTAGCGAATCGGTGAAGGTGGCCGGGGATCAGATGGATGATGCCATTATGAGCTATATTAAACGACGCTATAATTTGTTGATTGGCGAACATATGGCTGAGAAAATTAAAATAGAAGTGGGGTCAGCCTATCCCTTGGAACAGCAAAAAACGATGATGGTCAAGGGGCGTGATATGATTTCAGGGATTCCCCGTACCGTCGTGGTGAATGACGCGGAGATTCGGGAAGCGTTGGAAGAACCCATTCATTCCATTGTGAACGCGCTTCGAACCTCCTTAGAAAATACTCCGCCGGAGTTAGCCGGTGATATTATTGACCGAGGGGTGGTGATCACTGGCGGCGGGTCGATGTTGCCGGGACTCGCGACGCGGTTTCAGGAAGAAACCAACCTTCCGATTATCACCGTGGAAGATCCGCTAACCTCGGTGGTTCTTGGTGTAGGGAAAGTCCTTGATGAGGGAGATCTCTTTAAGAAAGTCTCACTATTAAGGCCAAGCTAACGCTCATGCGGTGCCGGCGTGAGTTTGTGGACTGATCCTGCGTAGCCAAGAACATACAGCTCTCCCGACTCATCTTCTCCAAACGACGGAATCTGCAAGTCCGTATCGAGAAGAACGTTGAACGATCCGTTTGCATACCCAAAAATTTCTCCGCTACAGAAGTCGGCAAAGAGGTAGGTGCCCTGGAGGGCCGGGATGGCTTTTCCTCGATACACGTAGCCGCCGGTGACGGAACAGCGGCCATCATCGCCGTTTGGATAGTTCAGGACCGGCAATGTCAGGTGTTGTGAGTGTTGACAATCTTGCTTCGGTTGAAAGCAATGCTGTCCTTCCATGAATCGCCAGCCATGATTTTCGCCTTTCTTGACCTTGGTGATCTCTTCCCACGAGTTTTGCCCGACGTCGCCAGCCCATAGCTCTCCGGTTTGTCGATCAAAGGAAAATCTCCAAGGATTTCGCAATCCCGTCGCATAGATTTCTGGTTTTCCTCCATTTTTGACGAATGGATTATCAGCCGGGATGCTATAGGGGGTTCCTTGATTAATATCGATACGAAGAAACTTTCCAAGTAATTCATTGGGGTTTTGCGCACGGTTTTCTGGGTCGCCTCCCGCACCACCGTCTCCCATTCCAATATAAAGGTACCCATCGTGACCAAACGCAAGCATGCCGCCATTGTGGTTTCCGTATGGTTGGGGCATAACCAAGAGGACTTTTTCTCCAGTTTCGACTTGATCGGGATTCGCCGCCCGGCGATACTCGGCAATGACCGTGGCTTGATCCTCTTTACGGGTATAGTTAATGAACAATCGTCCATTTTTTTTGTAATGTGGGTGAAAGGCCAAGCCTAATAACCCTCGTTCTCCCCCAATCGACACCTTGTTGGAGATATCCAGAAATGGCGTTGGGAGAAGTTGCCCTTTTTTGAAAATGAGCACTTTCCCATCTTGTTCAACGATGAACAGCCGACCCTCATCTTCTTGTGTGTGAGTCAAAAAAACTGGTTTATGCAGGTTGCTTGAGATCATAGGGGTTAACGTAAATGGAGCGGTAGGATGCTCTGGGGAAGCGGACAGTGCCATGACGGGAGAAGAACCCAGGGCATGAACGAGGATGAGCAGGGCTAATCCTCGTAAACCTGGTCGTTTGGGGAGTGGTATCCGAATCATGGGTAATCCTCCAGGATTGCGAACCGAATAGTTGACTTGGTATAAAAAGGGACGTGATCCGTTTTGGCCACGTTGTAACCGTTGGTAGGCGTTGCCATTTTCATTCTAAGAGATAATGGAAGACTCATGATTCTTAAATACGAAAATGATGTGTTAGACGAAGAGCATTCTGCTGGTCACTTTTACCATGTCTGTCAGGGGAGGATCCAGGAGAAAGAATTGTCGGTTCCACCACCTGATGAGCCGTATGAATGTCCTGATTGCGGGATTGATCTTGAGCAGGAAGACTTTTTGCTTGCTCAACAACGCGGATGGTCGTAAGCGCAAAGCGTATTTCATGAAGCGTGAAACGACCAAAAAAGTAAGAAAATCTTCTCACGTAATACGAAAGGCGAATTGAAATGTCTAGTAGTGTCGGGCGAAAAACAGTAAAAGTCATGCGGGGCATTATGATGCTCTGCCCGGTGTGTTTTGAGTCTGTTCATGAGGAAAAGCTTGTAGATGAAAAAAACTATGTCGAAGATCATGAAGCGTTCTTTGATTTGATTTGCCCGGGATGTGAAGATATTAATCGCCCATTAATCGATGATATGCTTGGCAGCTCGGAATAGCTCTCGCTCATTTCCTTCCCGTTACATACTCTTCTGACCGCTGAATCAACTTTGTCGCAATCCTCTCCGTCTGTGCCAATTACCTACGCATCATAAATATGGTGGGTTGAGACTCGTTCTCTTCAGTCAATAACTGCGCCCAATTCCGCATGAATAACTCGTATCACTACAGTTTTTCCAATAACTGACCGAAAAGAACTATAAGGGCAAAAGTGTAGACCAACCTTTCAGCAAAGGAGGTGCCGTATGAGAGGCTCCATTCCTTTTTTTACAAGGTCTGTTGTATCAGGAGGAGTCATTCTCCTATTGATGATTGTGCCGTTTGTGAGTGTTGCCTGCCTGGATGTTCCCAACCCCGAAGAGTTTCAAGTCGACCTTCCATCTGAGAGTAAACTTCTGCCAAATGGCATGATGGTCGTGGTCTATAGTGACTCAACAGGTGAGCGACGAACCCATGTTACGATCCATCGCGTGCTTCGGGTATTACCTGGACGGTTTCCATCACTTCCAGAGTTACGCGATCCTCAATATAAAATAATGGAAACGGATGGAACCATTGGTCCGATAACCTATCTCCTGAAAGCCCATGCGCTTTACTATGGCGAGGGAACCGATTCGCTGGGATTTCCAACGAAGTCTTGGATAGATCCGGAAGAAGATGGCCTCAATGGTAATGAGCATTCCGTCTCGTTAGCCGGGTAGTGATTGCCTGTCAAGGCGTAGCGGGGATAAGAAGGCTTGGTTTTATCCAAGCCTTCTTATCCCCGTTGCTTTCCAAGAGCATTCAAACCATACAATACAATTCTCTTCCCCGTGACCCATCTCTTTGGCCTTGAGAGTGGTCTCCCTCTCATGTCACTGCCCCCATCAAAAGCTATTTTGTGAGGACGGTGACATTCGTTTGAGATGAGCGTTTGTTCTGGCATTACCCTCCTGCTGGGGATATCCTGACAAAGTTGAGAATGGTTTTGGTCTTTCCTCCGTTCCGGGTAAGTTGAATAGTTAAGTTTCCATCGTTCACCGTTACAGGGAAATCGGTTATAGTCAGGAATTCATTGACCTGTGTCGTCACATTGTTAATGACAGTTTGCCCTTCGACTACGATATGATGCGGTCCCTGAACGTAACTCGGGTCGCCGCTGGCTAATGAGATCAGATACTGGCCGTTGGCGAGAGTGTATTGCCAAGTGACAGCATTGCCAGTGTCAAAATGAATGAAGGTGTCTCGGGACTGATCGTTGAGGTAATTCCGATCGTGGGTGTTGACCCGTGTCGACCAGCCATAGCCGCGAGACGCGTTAAAGACGGCGCCGTCATCCTTGATGAATCCTGCTGGGACAGCCGCAGAGCCAGGTTGAAAGTTGATGGCGACTGCCGAGCCTTTTGGTGGCGGCGGGCCTGGATCTGGTGCCGGTGGCGGGGTCGAACCGGCAGGGGCAATGCGGATGAAGTTGAGGATGGTTTTCTTGCTCGTGCCATTTGGACGCGTGAGACGAATCGTTAATTGTCCGTCTGTGATGGTGGTGAGATGATTCGTAATTTGTACAAATTCATTGACCTTGGTCGGAATATTATTCATGACCGTGACGCCCTCGACTTGGACATGATGAGGGCCTTGTGGCCAAGAGGGATCTCCGCTGGCAAGCGATACATGGTATTGACCATTGGGAAGGGTATATTGCCAGGTGACGGTGGCGCCTTTGTCAAAGTGAATCAAGGTATCGAGGGCCTGATCACTCGAACGATTCCGGTTTCTGGTATTCACGCGCGTTGACCATCCGTAACCACGTGTAGCATTGAAGACTGAGCCGTCATCTTTTAAGAAGCCCGCTGGTGTTTCTGCGGACGAAGGTTGAAAGTTGATGGCGACGGTTTGATTGCCAGGGGGCAGCGGACTTGGCGGAACCGGGGGTGGACTTGGCGGAGCCGGGGGTGGACTTGGTGGAACCGGGACCGACCCGCCCTGACTATGTTTATAAATCCAGACTTCCGGGTTACTCGTGACGGCTTTTATGTACATGACTACGCCATAGGTACTAATAGGAATCACGACGGAATTCGCGATGTTCTTCGAAGAATTATTAAATTTTCCTGGTCGCCCTACATCGTTGACTGTCCCCCAGCGGTTTGTCAAAAAGTCAAATGCATGGAATTTCCCCTTGTTTGTCAGAACAAGAAGCTCCCCGGATCCTGGGTCAGCGGCGATGATGGTGCCTGTTTGGTGGCCCGCATTCACATGAAGTGGCGATGGGGCGTCGGGCCGTTGTACGGCCGTTCCTGAACTGTTTACGGTGCACCACCGGCTATGGAGAGGGCCCGATGAAGTATTTCCGCCTCCAAAGGCCAGCTCGCCTCGTAATGGTAGATAAAGGGCAAAGGTATGATAGGCCCCAGATTTTGGGCCGAAGCAGCTGGATTTTCTTGTGATCACGCCCCATTTGTCAGTATCGGGATTGTACTCTCGAATATTGCCAGTCGTGCCATCCGCGATAACCCATGTGCCGCGCTCCGGGAAATAGACCAATGCCTCGGCAACATTCCCGCTGTTAGACGTGGTACTTACCAGTTGCCAAGTGTTCGCCGTACTGATGGTTTGACGGATAGAAAATTGGTAGAGCTTCGTAACCGAGGGCTTTAAATTAATGTATCCGAGTGTCCCGCTTCCTGCGTCGATGGCATTATGATAATACCCGTGACCCCAGTTGACTCCAGGATATCCTGGTATGCGCCCCCCTTCTCGCCACGAGTTCGTTGCGTCATCGTATACATGGAGTTTGTTGGTCCCAAAACGGGCAGCTGCTAAGAAATAGACACGGCGGGTAATAGGGTCCCACGTACCTTCTCCCATCGCGTCAAGAGTTGTCAGGCTGCTATTTTGGCGGAAGAAGCTCGCTGGTGGATTGGATAACTTCGCCCATTTTCCTGGGGATAAGTTGTTTGCCGCAGTACTCAATTCTGTGGCTTCGGAATGAATGGGAGTTACGAGTCCAAAAACGCAACTGATAAAAAAGATGATGATAGATAAAAGAATCATGATGGTTCCTCCCCCTGCATATCGGCGGGATGGAAGCCTCGGTCGTGTAGAGGAATAGCATGATCATCCACCCACTGCCGTGTATTAGGAATATATGAATAAACATATGAATACTTGAGCCCTCATATATTTTTTGAGATGAAAAGGAAACGATTTTCTTTCTTTCGTCACGAACCAAGGCGTTCCAGGATATGCAGAACTTTATGGGCATCAGTATCACAACCCAGAACGATTAATTTGTCAATATGAATGGAGCAGGTATTGCCGGTTCTCATTGACCGGTCGATGGTCTTGTAGGTGAGGGTTCTACATGTACAGAATTTGCATTGAGTTGGATTCCAACTTGCTCAGAATAACGATTGCATCTAAGCTGACGACACAATAGGGAATTTCATTGAATTTAAGAGATGTTCGATACACGGTAGCTCGATAGACCAACGGCTATGCAGAGTGTAGCCCTACGTATTATTTGGGTTTGGGTATTGAAAGGAAGTACTGTGTATGCTGATGCTTGAGGTGGGTTTAGAGAGGGAAGCGATAGACGCACTGAATGTTAGAATGGGCACTTTGGTACGTGAGTCGGATGTTTCGATCTAAGAGGGTCGTCATTCCTGCGGTTGCACGTGTGTCTCTGAACGTATGATACCTGTTTGAGGCTGACGGACTCAGTCAAAAGAGGCAACATGCAGCAAACGGTCGTTTGCTCACATTGTATGGTGTCTCTAGGATCAATCACTCGCGATTCAGCTTCTAAAGACTTGACGGTGACGCCGCTCTACTGTGCTGCGTAGTAAAATTCCTCCTTGGCGATTTTATCCTCTTCTACGGTATAGAGACCGATTTCTTCTATGGTCATGCGCTTCCCTGTGTGTTTGGGAGTCACGTCAAATTTAAATAGCACGGCGAAGCGATTTCCGTTTGGGAAGGGACCGGTCACCTCACCACTGTGGACTTCGTGGTTTTCCACCCACCAGATATTCTTCCCTTTAATGGCTTCGAGTCCGGTTTGTGTTTGTTCCATGCCCGGCATTGCACAGGCTTCGATGCTGACAATGTTTGGGCTATAAAACTTTTCAATGGCTTCCATATTCTTCCCTTGTTTGCAAAGCCCGACAAGTTCTTGTCCAATTTGAGTAGCAGACATGAAGGAGTCCTCCTTTTCTATATGTGCGGTAAATATTTCATCGTTCGGGATCCGTGTTGTGTTATTTGGTATCTCGCACAATGATACGTTCTGACGTGTTTTTTTAACGAAATACGATTCACGCTTGCGCGCCGGAGCGCTACAGCGCGCAGGCACGAACGACGAGCGACGATATTTAATTGAGTGAGCACGATCCTGGCCCGCGTGGGTCACCGCAAGAACCACAAGCTCCCGGCTCACCTCCCGCAGCATATCCTCCATCACTCCCGCCTACGGCAAAAGCCGTTAATTGTTTTTCCAAATTGGTGGTCTGGCACTCAGGACATTCAGGAATTATTGAACCCTGGACAAGTGAGTCGAAATGATGGGAACATTCTTGGCAAATATAGGAGAACATTGGCATGGGTCCCTAGACCTCATTTTTTTCGTAATGGTAAAGGCTAGTATAAGAAAGGATCTCTGTACCTGACAATAGGCAGGACGTGAGTACAGTTCAATCTCTGATCGTTCGAATAAAGGGGCTGAAGTTATGTATCATGAAGAGAAGACGTTTACCGTATCATTTAGTTTAGAAGCGCACTTTCCTGATGACTATGAAGGCGATGAAGATGAGCAGGCCTGGCTTCATGATTGGGAGTCGCGAGTCATGCCGGATATGGTCAAGGCTATCTTTACGACGCTGAGAAAATATCCTTCGTGGGCTGCTCGTGTGCGCAATCGTGGAATGGCTCCAACGGAGGCTCTTGAAATTGCGTTAATCAAAGATTACACCAAACCCATTAATCCCTGAGGTTGCGTATGAAGATCTTCTCCCTATTCTTCACAAGAACTCAATTCTGGAGTGTTGTGGTCATGTTGATGGCTCCATCAGTGTTTGCACAAAATCTTGTGTACACTCCGATTGCGAGTACCTCTGTGGGGCGTACGCCTCAATCGATAGCCACGGGAGATTTTAATCACGATGGGCTGCTCGATATCGCGACGGTCAATAGCACATCCGATGATGTCTCCATTCTCTTGAGTAACGGGAACGGAACGTTTCGATCAGCAGTGTCTTTTGGCGTTGGCAAAATTCCTATGGCCGTAGCGACGAGCGATCTCAATGGTGACGACACGTTAGATCTCGTGGTTGCCACGAGTGGGATGGATCAGATTATTGTGCTTTTCGGCCAAGGGACTGGATTTTTTACACAAGCAGGCAGCTATCCATCCGGTAAGGGAACCACATTTGTCGTATTGCAGGACGTTGATGGTAATGGCAGTGCTGATATGGTTACGGCCAATAGTGGACGGTTTGGATATTATCCGCCCTTTAGTGTGTCCGTCCTGTTGAACAAGGGATCGGGGACATTCGGCAAGCCGACATTATATGAGACAGATGGACGAGATGGAATGTTTCCCACCGGGGTGTATGCTCATGATCTGACAGGAGATGGTCATGTGGATGTGGCCGTCACGTGGAGTCAAGCAAGTTGGCGTACGCCGAACGGGATGATTTCATTACTCGCCAATCAAGGCGATGGAACGTTTGTCCTGAAGGATGAAATCAAAGCAGGCTTGTCGTTGAGTGCCATTACAGGAGCGGACTTGAATGGCGATGGGCGTGGTGATTTGGTGACGACGAGTATTTTCTCCGATAGCGTGATCGTCCTGTTTCAAGACAAGCATGGGAAATTTGTCAACCGAGGATCGATGAAGGTGGGGTTTAGTCCAGTAGCGGTCGCTATTCGTGATTTAAATGGCGATGATGAATTAGATCTTGTCGTTACCAATCGAGATTCCAATAGTGTGTCGGTTCTTCTAAGCAATGGAGTGGCTACGTTTCACCAAGCTGGGCACTTTGGTGTTGGGGCTGTTCCCTCGGCAGTGGTTGCGGAAGATTTTGATTTGGATACATTGCCGGATCTCGTGACGGCCGACAGCGATTCCGATGCAATTTCGGTGTTGCTGAGTGGGGGAGGCGCTATTCCACTTGCTAGTATGAGCACAGACTCCATCATTTTTGAAGCCGATGATGTTCAGTCGGATTCTCGAGAGAAAACGGTACGACTGTCAAATATCGGGCTTGGTCCGCTTCAGGTCGCAACTGTCGAATTAGTGGGAAAAAACCCGGAAGCCTTTTCACTGAAGGACAATCAATGCGCGAAAGCCGAATTGTTGACCGGAACTTCATGTACCATTCAGATCGCGTTTACGCCTGGCAGTCAAGGGAGTCATACTGCGATGATTCGAGTGATGGATAATAGTAGTGGCAGTCCAAGGGTCGTTGTGCTGAAAGGTATATTCAAAGGATAAGCGGGCTCCATTCATTCAAGGCTACGGCTTGTCATTCCTCGCAGGGTTTTTCTCTCGATCATCCTCGGTAAATTAGATAGTATCTCTACAATGACAGGTGTTTGGTGTATCGATTACAGGTGGCCTCGGGCACGTACGGGTAAGTTCGTCAGCAGATGATGCAACTCCTTCGTTTCAGAAAGCCATTCCTGTCAGCATGATTGGTTTATAGGTGTCCCTAAGTTACGATTGTTCTGTACTCATGTAGTCAATGATTATTTGTCTTTTGTTGGGATTCATGACCGTCTGATGTGGGAATTATAGGTGGCCTAGGCTACGATGGTTGTGTGTTAAAACTGCTTCTGATGTAGGTTATAAAATTGAGGGCCATGGCGTACTGATGTCGCAATTATAGGTAGCTTAGAACACGGTAGGGTAAAGCTCTTCAGCAGATGATGCAACTCCTTCGTTCCAGAAAGTCATTCCTGTCAGAATGATTGATTTATAGGTGTTCTAATGCAACGAATAGGGATAGACATTGGAGGGACTTTTACTGACTTTGTTGTTCACGACGACAGGGATGGAACGGTGCGAAGTTTTAAGCGTTTGTCGACACCTACTTCTCCAGAGATTGCGGTTCTTGAGGGGATAGCGACGGTTCCGGTTGTTGGTTCCCGAGTTGTGGTTCATGGATCGACGGTAGCGACGAATGCGCTGTTAGAACGAAAGGGGGCAACAACGGCCTTAGTCACGACCAGAGGGTTTCGGGATATGCTGGTGATTGGTCGGCAAACTCGTGAACAGTTATATGATTTAGTGCCTGATTCGCTCACGCCATTGATTCCGTCTGAACTATGCTTTGAAGTCCCAGAGCGTGTCGACTATCAAGGAACAGTCGTGACGCCACTTGACTTGACGGAGGTTGACCGCATCATCCCAATCTTACTGGATCAACGAGTCAACTCCGTCGCGGTGAGTTTCTTATTTTCCTTTCTGTTTCCTGATCATGAACGCTTGGTTGCTGCCCGTCTTCGCGATGCTGGATTTTTTGTGACGGCGTCGCACGAGTTGGTTCCGGAATTTCGCGAGTACGAACGAACGAGTACGACGGCCATTAATTCCTATGTGTCTCCAGTGCTGGACCGATACCTTGCGCAAGTCCAACAGACAATGCAGCCTGCAGAGTTCCATATATTACAGTCTAATGGCGGAAGACTTTCCGTTGAACAGGCACGCGGACAGGGTGTGCGTTCCATTCTGTCTGGCCCGGCAGGTGGTGTCGTGGGGGCGAGATATATCGCCAAACTTGCCGGTTACGAAAATCTCATGACATTTGATATGGGTGGAACCTCGACCGATGTTTCTTTGGTCACAGACCATCTGCATGTTACCAATGAGGCAACGGTTGGCGGACTGCCGATTCGTGTTCCCGTTCTTGATATCCATACTGTCGGTTCGGGAGGAGGGTCAATTGCGTATCGAGATGCCGGAGGCGGTCTCCGTGTTGGTCCGCAGAGTGCGGGAGCGGATCCCGGCCCAGTGTGTTATGGGCGTGGTGGTCAGCAGCCAACGGTGACGGATGCCAACGTTCTTCTTGGTCGTCTTCCGCATGACGGATTTTTGGATGGGACGATGGCCTTGGATTATGCGAAAGCGGCAGACAGTCTGAATCTGTTGGCGAGAGATCTGTCACTTGTTTCATCAACAACGCTCGATCAGATACAGGCTTTAGCATTCGGTATTGTGCAGATTGTCAACGCCCATATGGAACGGGCGATGCGGGTCATTTCCGTAGAACGGGGATATGATTCACGGGATTGCACCTTAGTCTCATTTGGGGGAGCGGGCGGACTGCATGCCTGTGATATTGCGAGGCAATTGAGTATTCCGCGTGTGGTGATTTCTCCAAAGGCTGCGACACTCTCCGCGTTGGGCATGCTTTCGGCCGATGCACACATCGACTATGTGCAAACCTTCATGATCGAAGGGGACGTGTCCTTTGAGGAACTTGAGAAACGAGCGCAATCTCTTGTGGAGCAAGGGATGAACGATCTTCAGCGTCAGGGCTTGAATGCGGACTCCATTGAGGTGGTTCGAGAAATAGATATGCGATACAGGGGACAATCATTTGAATTGAGCGTGCCTCTCACTCCAGACTTTCGAGCACAGTTTGATGCGTTACATGAGCGACGCTATGGATTTTGTCACTATGATGCACAGACCGAGATCGTGAATGTTCGTGTTCGTACGATAGGGGTGGTCATGCCGCCAGTTTTGCCTGTGTATCGGGCTGAACATTCCGATGTGAAAGAAGCGATCTGGTGTCATCGGCCGGTGGTACTTCAAGGTCAGATTGAAGAAATAATTCATTACCGAGGGTCACTTTTGCAGACGGGGCATCGGGTCGAGGGGCCAGCCATTATTGTGCAAGAGGATACGACTATCTATTTAGGGGCAACCGATTCGGCTGTCGTTGATCAGTATCGAAATCTGGTGCTTGAGGTTGGAGCGTAAGCATGGATGACCCTATTCGTATAGAAATCATGAAACATCTCTTTGTGTCGGTGGCTGAAGAAATGGGTGTGCGGTTACAGCGCTCGGCCTACTCTCCAAACATTAAGGAACGGCGTGATTTTTCCTGCGCCGTGTTCGACGCCGGTGGACAGTTGGTTGCGCAGGCGGCTCATATTCCTGTGCATCTGGGTGCGATGCCGCTCTCCGTTCAAGCATGTCTGCAGGCGTTTACGTTCTCTCCCGGAGATGTGGCGATGGTAAATGATCCATATCAGGGCGGGACGCATCTTCCTGATATTACGATGGTGTCACCCCTATATAGTGAACGGAATGGATGTGCAAGGCTTTTGGGGTTTGTGGCTAATCGCGCGCATCATGCGGATGTTGGTGGGATGTCGGCAGGTTCGATGCCATTGTCGGAAGAAATTTTTCAGGAAGGCGTCATTATTCCTCCTTTGAAATTAGTGCGCGGTGGCGTACGTAATCAGGATGTATGGAACTTGTTTTTGGCTAACGTTCGAACCCCGGTTGAGCGAGCCGGAGATCTTCATGCACAACTGGCGGCGAATACTATCGGAATTCATCGCATGCAGGGTTTTATGCAGCGATATGGGTTCGAACAAGTGAGTCAGGATATGGCTGCGTTAGTTGAGTATGGCGAACGTATGACGCGTCGGCTTATCACAGAGTTACCGAATGGTCTGTATCGTTTTGAAGATCGACTAGATGATGATGGGATGACGGCTGACCCGGTGACAATTATGGCCACAGTGACGATTGCCGGAGACGAAGCGACGATCGACTTTACCGGGACTGATTCTCAACGAACAGGAAGTATTAACGCCGTGTATCCCATCACGTTGTCTGCCGTCGTCTATGTGTTTCGATGTTTGCTTGGCCTCGATATCCCTGCGAACAGTGGGTGCATGAAACCCATTCATCTCGTCGCGCCGGAAGGGACAGTTGTCAATGCACGATCTCCTGCGGCCGTGGCCGGAGGAAATGTTGAAACTTCGCAACGCATTGTCGATGTGGTGCTAGGGGCATTGGCGCAAGCATGTCCCGAACGTATTCCGGCTGCCAGTCAGGGAACGATGAATAATGTTGCAATTGGAGGATGGGACCCCGTCCGTCACCAGCCTTTTACCTATTATGAAACCATAGGTGGTGGCATGGGGGCCAGGCCGACCGGTAATGGTGCAAGTGCAATCCATTCTCACATGACGAATACCCTGAACACGCCAGTCGAAGCCTTGGAATATGCCTATCCCTTTCGAGTCACGCAATATACTGTGCGGGAACGATCTGGTGGACAGGGAGGTTTTGCTGGGGGTAATGGCATTTGCCGGTCATATGAGTTTTTACAACAGGCTCATGTGACCATTCTCTCTGAGCGGCGTACGTACAGTCCGTATGGGTTGGCGGGTGGACAGCCGGGGCAACCTGGGCGAAATCAGTTGCAGCGTAGCGGAGAGATTCAGGAATTACCAGGGAAATGTCGCATTGATGTCCAATTGGGTGATATCCTCACAATCGAAACTCCTGGAGGGGGAGGGTATGGAAGTCAACGTGAAAATTTAAAAAGGTAACATGTCAAATTTTTCAATATGACGCAACAGATAAGGAGCAAGTCTCATGTCGGATGATCGTCAAAAAGAAACGGACCCAGAAAAGTTAGCACTGTTGTATGAACGGTTTAAAGATGTCTGTCTTGTCGAAAAAGAAGTGTGGAAGGAAATCTATATGCCACCGAGTCAAGTGACGAATGGTGCTGTGATGACGAATGTGCAGGAGCGATATGACGTGATTATTGATGATGAAGACATTGAAGACACGCTTGAGGCCAATATTCCGCTTGGGAGCAAATCACTCGCTGCAGCAATCCAAGAGTATAAATCGCATATTAGTTTCGCGAAGAAGTGATCGGTGCTACAGAAAATTAAATGGAAATGGGACAACTAGCATGCTCCCAGCCTTTTTCTTCTATGAATCACGTAGTTTCCTTTGTACGAGAACCACACAGCTCTCGAATTTGCACCCAGTTTGTCTTTGGCAGCAACGAAGTTGCCGGGTTGAACGTTGGAGGTATAAGCTTTTGCAAGCGTTGAATGCGTTCATTCGTCGAGGGGTGAGTTTGTAGATATTGTGTAATATGTTGAGGCGTTTTTCCCTTCTCGTAAAGCTTTTCTTTGATCGTCCGAAAAAAGTTCAACATGCCTTGTGGGTCGATTCCTGCGCGAAGTAATAGCACCACTCCTTCTTTATCTGCTTGCTCTTCTACATCTCGATTGTACGACAAGGTTTGGAGTATATGCGCGGCTTGTAGTCCGAATGTCATGATCCCGCTGACGTCTCCGCTTAAGGCTCCGACCACGACTCCCATTGACGCCTGTTGGACTAAGAGCCGCATGCCATGACGTTGTAAGATATGCTGCATTTCATGAGCGAGTACGCCAGCCATTTCTTCGGCAGTTTCAGTGCTTTCGAGTAATCCTCGAAACACAAGTATCTGTCCGCCCGGTGCCGCGAGCGCGTTGACGGTGGGGCTGTCTACGACAGAAATGTGAAATGTATAGGGGGTAGACTGCACGGATGTACTCAAGGTGCTCACGATGGTGTCAAGTGATTCAATAATTTTCGGGTCAGCGCAACGTTTCTCCTGCGGAGCCAGTTCCGTGGCTATGTATTGGCCCAATTCTTTTTCCCAGGCTATTGGAATGAGTGTAGTGATTGGACCTGAGAGCCAGGGTATGCCCCAGGTGAAAGTCACCCACAAAAGCGGAAGGCTGACGAGACCGGCGAGTATCGTCAGCAGCAATCGACGCTGGCGACGTGCGGGGTTATGAAAGTGTGTGGCCAGGTCCGGTGCAAGAGCATGAAGACTCTGTAAGATGGCAATGTCAGATACTGTGAGAATCTCACATATCCCACTCCCTCGTTCGAATCGAACCTCTTCTCCTGAATATTTCCCCTGCGTTTGTCTGATATTGCAATAGCGCCAGGATAATTGGCTGCCGGATTGGGCGATGATTTGTATTCCAGAAGGTTGTATTTGAACCGTGACGCGGTGTGGAACGGCAGATACGCCATCGTAATAGATGCCGCTCCATTCTGTTTTTGGTGTGGTGGAACTCACGAGTTATTGAGAGACTGCAATGGACTGATAAGGCTATAGCCGTTTCAATTATAGCGTAAGCGTATAACTCTAAGCCGAATTGCTATCACGTACAAAGCGCAACCACACATGTCGTAGGAGCAAAAGGTGAAAAGTACGGCTATAACTTCCGCTGATTCAAACGTTGTACCGCGCGGAGCTATAGCCGATTCACTGAATTTCCGTACTCTTGAAGCGTTTGACTCCGCGTTGAAAGTCTTTACTTGGACACCTGTAATGGAGATATGTGTAGCCAGAACGATCACAACAACGATTACCCATCAAGTGCAACCGGGTCATTCAACGACCGTGTCCAAGCAGACTGATGTATATCTAGATTCGCTATAGTTGTATGTTTCCGTTTGGAACGTATTTGGATTCGCTATAGCCTATTCTTCTTGTCTTAGTTTGAGCGACGTACGCTTCACGAACAACGAGATGCGTCTTGTATGTTCCTAGCCGAGGTCGAATCCGGTATCGAAGAATCCTGCTAACTCTTCTCCCGTTGGAGAAGCATCTAAGGCATCTTGTTCGATGAGATGAAGATCGAGGGGACCGTCGAGTTCTGTGTAGTAATAAAAGAACTGCAGGTTACGAACTTGAACCCATGGCCACGCCATTCCTAATGTGCTGACCAGAAGAAAGAGATGTCCCAGCCGTAATTCGAAAATTTTCCACGCGGTCACGGTTGAAAAGAATCGAGCCTCGCCGAATATTGTATGATTCCAGAAAAAGCATTGTCGGGCAGCTTGCAGGTAAAACCATGGGACGATGAGCCCGATCCCGGCGATAAATGGAAGAGCGCTTGACGCAAACATGAGTGTTGTCATGTCAGACAGTGGCATGGAAAGGTACACGGTAATCACAGCCAGGACTATGCTGCTTGCAAGTGTGATGGTCATGAGATAGAGCACGGCCGATTTGGTGTAGATCGCAAATAAGTCCTTGCCGGTTCCCTCGTAGTCGAAGGTTTGGCTGCCGAATTGAGAATGTGTGATCAAGTAATGTCGTCGAGCATTTTCAAAGAATGGATAATACAGTCCAAGTGTGAGCGCGGTGAGAACAGAGCCTTTCAGCCAGAGCTTGGTATAGTCCGATACGGTGCCGCGAAACGAGAAGCGAATATTCCGTAAGGACGTTCGGCTCATGCGGTATCGGTGCGCACCGACGACGGCGACGGGGATGAAACAAAGGAAGAGCAGTCCGGCGATGCCTTGTGGAATATACGGAGGCACTTGTTTCCAGAAAAATGGAAGCGCACTTAACGACAAGTAGGGAATGCCGAAGACCAGCATGGCTTTCATCCATCCCGTAAACAGTTCTTTTCCTGTACCATGATAGGCAAACCTACTGCTGGCAAAGCTGGTTTGGCTGTTCAGAAATGCTCGTACACGGGCTCGTCCCCAGAAAGAATAGATTCCGAGTGTGATGATGGTGAGAAAGCTATTCACGATAAATATGCCAAAAAGTGATCGTCCGTTTCCCCAGAACACAGGGTGTCGAATTCGATCTGAGGAAATTGGATGTTCTGGTGTAGGGGCGATGGGGATTGGCGGTTCGTCGTTTGACTCCTCATCAACATGACTTGAATCAGGATTTTCGATAGACTCTGTCTGTTCAATCGTGAGCAATGCTTCTGAATGAGTGGGGTTGTCTTGTTGTTGCCCATTTTCTGATGATGCGTGTGCCGTCGCAATCACTGGAGGATCAACGCTCATGGTTGTTGGCTGCCAGTCCGGTGTCGTCGTTGATTGGTTCCCCACTTGCGAGTGTTCTTCGACTTGAGGACTGTCCTCTATTGATGTCGGCGTATGACTTTCCGGGGGCTGTGTATTCAGAACCGGTTCCGTCGCTGCTGCGAATGCCGATGGAGTCGTGGAAGACGACGATGATGGCCAGGGTGCTGAGGTGGTTTTCTCGCCCGTTATGACTGGAACATCTTCCTCCAGACTGAATAGTCCGGCTCCACATGAGATGCATTCATCCGTTTGAGTTTGACGCTCACCGCACTCCGGGCACGTCAGTTCTGTTGTCGCATCCATGTCGGTCTTCCTTGTCTTCACGTCAAAGTGGTGTAAGGTAATATATTGATCATGAGTGTTCAGACATGTTTGAATCTAACGATGTATCGGCAAGAACACGCGAAAACCTAAATGAACGGATGCCTGATGTTTGATTTTTGAGTGGGCTTGATTCGTGGAAGTTGGAAGAAAGCATTGCGTGTAAATGCGTAGATATGGCTTAGGTATTAGCTATGAGGTTGGTGATGCCGATGAAAGACAATAATGAGAAATGTGGATGTGGAAATAAGTAGGGGGTGGAGGCATGGATGGGGGATGCTGTTGCTTGTCCTTCTCGTCAGTGCATGGGGGTGCGTCTCTCAGTCTGCAATATCACCGGAGATACGAAATCTGCCACATCAACAAGACCTTGTCCCGATTCATGTAAGAGATCTGGCGGGCGTATGGGAATATGAAGAAAGCAATGTTGTCTACCCGTTAACATTTGATGAGAAAGGGAACGGGGTCTATGAGTGGAAGGACGGTCAGTTTACAACGACCAGTGTAGAAGGCCGAACATGGAAAGGCACATGGTCTCAGCGAGAAAATGACCGGGAAGGAGGCTTTGAAATACAATTAGGCCAAGATCTTTTCACTGCCACGGGGCGTTGGTGGTATACTCGTATTGAACAGGTTCATAATCCCTTGGAGCCAGGGGGGACTTTTACTCTCACACGACGTCCAGTTGATATGATGAAGAAAAATTCTGATGAACATCATTAAGACTCACCTTGTGGGTGTCATGATTGTGTTGTCTGTCGTTGGGTGCCAAAGTGCTCCACGGCATGCGACAAATCCCATCGTCAGCATCCATGCATCAACAACTACGGTCATGCTCTCGAATGAGGACGCGGTGAAGCGGTCATTGTATGCGCAATTAGATGAATGGAATGATGTGGACTATGATTATGGCGGGCTGAGCAAGGACGGTGTCGATTGCTCAGGATTTGTGTACCTCACCTACCAGTCTCACTTTGGCGTTACATTACCACGGACCACGGCTCAGCAGTCTCATGTAGGACAACCAGTTGCCCAACGTCATCTGAGGCCCGGAGATTTAGTCTTTTTTAAAACGGGACGCAAGACCAGGCATGTAGGAATTTTTGTTGAAGGGCGACAATTTATCCATGCCTCAAAAAGCCGTGGAGTCATGATGTCAAGTTTAGATGATTTCTATTGGTCGAAAAAATATTGGAAAGCCAAACGAGTCGAAACGCACTCATCTTCTGCGACACTCATCCCTGAATCTACCAATCGCAATTTCGCTAATGTTGGATTGGAGCAGTCTTAGCTGTTGCCTTAGGTGTTGAGACCACCTTCTTGAGGGGCGGGGCTGTCTGGAGGACCTCACGGAGGACTTCGTCAATTGTTTCCACAAATACGACAGTGATATCGTGCTTGACTTGCTCGGGGACGTCCTTGAGATCTTTTTCATTGGCTTTTGGCAATAGAATACGTCGAAGGCCTACGCGATGAGCCGCAAGAATTTTCTCTTTAATTCCGCCAACGGGTAAGACCAGTCCGCTGAGATTGATTTCTCCAGTCATCGCTGTATCTTGTCGAACAGGAATGCGCAAAAATATTGAGGCGAGCGCGCTCGCCATGGTCACCCCTGCAGAAGGTCCGTCTTTGGGTATGGCACCTTCGGGAACATGGATATGAAGGCCATTTCGTTTGAATAAGGAGATGGCAAGTCCCATGGTCTCAGCTCTGGACCACAAATAACTTCGAGCCGCTCGAGCGGACTCTTGCATGACATCACCAATTTGTCCCGTAATGGTTAAGTCGCTGCCTCCCGGAAGCAGTGTACTTTCGACATACAGGACGTCGCCGCCGGCCTCGGTCCAAGCTAACCCCGTGGCGACGCCGACGGGAAGTTCTTTCCGGCCTTCTTCAGGCATAAAGCGTTCTACCCCCAGCATTTCAGAAAGCTCGGCTTTGGGAATGCTGATTGGTTCTGGCACCTGGTCAGGGGAGCGTTCTGCAAGGCGAAGCGCAACTTTTCGTGTCAGTCTTGCCAGTTGCTGTTCGAGTTGCCGGACGCCAGCCTCCCTCGTATATCGATTGATGATGTATGGAAGGACATCCTCGTGCAACGTCACTTCTTGCTCTGTCAGCCCAGCCTCTTTTTGTTGACGCGGCCATAGGTAGCGAATGGCAATTTCCAGTTTTTCCTGTTGGCTATATCCTGGCAATCGAATGACCTCCATACGGTCCAACAAGGGTCTCGAGATTGAATCCAGCGTGTTAGCCGTCGTAATGAAGATGACCTTCGAGAGGTCAAACGGGAGGTCTAGATAATTATCCCGGAATGTATGGTTTTGAGACGGATCAAGAATTTCTAACAGTGCAGACGCCGGATCTCCGCGAAAATCTCTTCCAACCTTGTCAACCTCATCGAGCATGACCACAGGATTATTGGAGCCAGCACGTCGAAGTGCCTGAATAATTCGTCCAGGCATGGCTCCGACATACGTGCGTCGATGTCCACGCAACTCCGCTTCATCGTGAAGGCCGCCTAGGCTGATGCGTTCAAATTTTCGATTGAGTGCGCGCGCAATTGATTGCCCTAAGCTCGTTTTGCCAACTCCTGGCGGTCCGACTAGGCACACAATCGGGGCTTTGGCTGCTGGATTGAGTTTCAGAACGGCCAAATGCTCAAGTATGCGTTCTTTCACGTCCGGAATGCCGTAATGGTCTTCATCGAGGACAGTTCGAACGTGAGATAATTCAAGGCTATCCTCAGTCGTCGTTGTCCAGGGAAGCTCAAGGACGAGTTCCAGGTAACTACGAATGACTTGATGGTCGGGAGCCGTCGGTGGGAGTTTGGCCAGGCGTTTGACTTCACGTGTGGCCTCTGTCTTGACGGCTTCGGGCAGTTCGGTTTCCTCAATACGTTTTTTCAGGTGAGCGACATCGCCTTCTTCATGTTCGCCTTCCATCTCACCCAGTTCCTGTTGGATTTCTTTGAGTTGCTGACGAAGAAAATACTCTCGTTGAGATTTTCCTATTTCAGCTTGAGCCTGACTGGCTATTTGGTGGCGAAGTTTGAGGATCTGGAGTTCGTGCGATAAGGCCGCATAGACCTTTCGAAGAATATCAGTGAGTTGCGATTCCTCTAATAAAGCCTGTAGTTGATCGACGCTCATATTGAGAAGAGGGACTAACCGATAGGCTACCGAGAGAGGATTCTTTTCCGCACGCAAGACGCTCACAATTTCCGAGACGCCTTCATTGGTCATGAGGTTGGTGAGTTCACCGACAAGATCGAGCAGGGCGCGATGCAGGGCTTCGATTTCGTGGCTTGAATCCGTAGGAATGCCTAACTGGCGAACTCGTGCAATGAAATACGGGTCACTTTCTTCCATTTTCAACAGCACCATCCGGTCGACGCCTTGTACTAAGATATTCAGATGACCTTCTGCCGTTTTCACCATTTGTTTAATGAGAGCTTTTGTGCCGATTTGATATAAATCTTCAAACTTTGGATCTTCTTGTTCAAAATCGCGCTGAGCTGAAAACAGAATGGCTTTATCTTCGCTGTTCATGGCTGCTTCTACGGCAGCAATGGAGCGGGAGCGGCCAATAGTAAATGGGACCAGTGTTTCCGGAAACAACACGGTTCGTTTCACCGGAACAACCGGCAGGCTTGTGATGATGTCTTCATCGCTCATCGTGTGCTCCTTGGTATGTTCCTTGCTGGCACTGCATAATTAAGTGATCGTCGTTTATCGTTTTGATTTCGTCCTGTCACAGATAGTCATGAATGACAAAGAGTCAACCCTCGTCTACGTCTCTCCTGCGATCGACAGGTACATACTCTCAGGGCGATCAGTGTGAAAATATGTTTCATGTGAGACATATGCGAGATCATCGTTCTTTCAAGTGCACGAGAATATCTCGTAACGATATGAGTCCGACGACATTTTCGGATTCTGTGACCAGAAGATATCGAACGCCCTGTTGCTTCATCATGTCGTATGCTTCTTCAATCGGCCATGTCGATTCTACGGTAATCATTGGGGATGTGATAATTGATTCAACATTCGTGGTATGTACATTTTTATCGTCAGCTACAACTTTGCGAATAATATCTGTCTCAGATACCAAGCCGACAATTTTCGAGTTCGGATCGCGAAGTAATTTCCCTGTACGCTCAACGAGCAGAGAGCCTATACCCTCTGTTCTCATCAGTTTTGCTGCATCAAAGACAGAGGATGTACAAGAGATGGTTTTGAGATTCGTGATCATCACATCAGCTAACTTTGCCATAGCGACTCCCCTTGAGAAGTGAGTGGATCTTCATGGAACGGATGAATGTGTCGCTCATGTCCATGGAGCATGACCCCTATTCAGACCAAAATTGTCGTATCATGTTCTGGAGTTAGGTGTATTGTAGCACCCGATGAGCGTTATCGCTTTTCTCATGTTGCGATTGAGATTAGGGTGGGGGCTGAGCTAAATCGGTGACCTTTGGTCGGAATATGCCCAGTTGTTCAATGTGTTCTCTGTTTATTTGATGTGATGGCTTAGGGCGGTTCGATCGTTTAGGCATGAACTGTGGAGTCGATGACTGGCGTGCGTATTGACAACTTTACCCCCGAGTTTTATCCTCTTTGGTAAGTACTTACTTACCAAATAATATTCTATGAAACCTTCTTCTCTTAATGGCCCTTCGCCTCGAATTTCAGGGGCGAAACGAAAGGCGAGCATTATCGCCTCGGCGGCGAGGCTCTTTGCCGCGAAGGGTTTTACTGGGACAAAAACGAAAGTCATTGCCGAACACGCCGGCGTAAGCGAAGCCTTGGTGTTTAAACATTTTCCCTCAAAAAAAGATTTGTATGCGGCCATTCTAGAGGATCAATGTCCTATCCCATCAATTCTTGCTGAACTGAAGACGTTCGCGGACGAGCAACATGACGTCAAAGTGTTTTCTTGTATTGCCAAGTCAATAGTGCGCAAGGAACCAGATGTTCAGTTAATGCGGTTGTTGTTGTTCAGTGCGCTTGAGGAGCATGAATTGTCTGATATGTTTTTCCAAAACCATGTCCGTGTATTCTATGATTTTTTGTCTAGCTATATTGATCGACGAATTCGAGATGGAGCCTTTCGTTCCGTTGATCCACTTCTTGCAGCACGGGCATTCATGGGTATGTTGATCTACCATCGTCTCTTAAGCCAATTATTTCATCTGCCCGTGAAGCAAAAATCACAAGAGATCGAAGATACATTTGTTTCCATTTTTTTAGATGGCTTGCGAGTGGGAAAGATTCCCACGGGAATGCTTCAGGATGTTTCACCTATACGATCTCGATCGTCACGGAGAAAAAAGCGCGTATGAATTTCGTGGCCCTCAAAATGCTGTTTGGTGATCGGGCAAAGTATTTGATGTTGTTGGCAGGACTTACTTTTTCGACCATGCTCATTGTGCAGCAGGGCTCCATCTTTTGGGGACTTATGATGTACTCGCAATCCGGCATTAGCAACATCAATGCGCCAGTCTGGGTAACGGATCCCAATATCAATCAGGTTGATGAGGTGAAGCCATTAGCGGATACGGCCGTGACGATTGTGAGAAGTGTGCCTGGAGTTGAATGGGCGGTGCCGTTGTATAAAGGTGTGCAGCGTGCCCGATTAGCCGATGGAAATTATCAGCAAATCTCTTTGGTGGGGTTAGATGCTGCGACATTGCTGGGGCGTCCTCATACGGTTTTCGAAGGGTCCATTGAAGAACTGCGCTCGCCGGATACGGTGGTGTTAGATCAATGGGCCGTAGAGCGGTTAGGTGGACCAGATGTGATCAAATTAGGGACGGTGTTTGAGATAAACGATCGTAAGGCCCGGATTGTTGGCATTGCCGATACCCAAAAAAGTTTTCAAAACATACCGTTTGTCTATACAACCTATGAACGCGCCCTGAGTTATTCGCCGCCAGAGCGACGAAAATTGTCGTATGTCATCGCCAAGCCCATTTCGGGTGTGTCGCCGGAATCCCTGGCAAGACGAATCGAAGCTGAAACGGCGTTGGGTGCGTTTACGGACGAAGAGTTTTCGTGGAAGACCATTCACTGGGTGTTGAAAAATACTGGCATCGGAGTCAATTTTGGAACAACGGTCTTGTTGGGCTTTATCGTGGGTATGGCCATTTCAGGGCAGACGTTTTATCTCTTTACGGTAGAAAACTTAAGACAATTTGGGGCACTCAAAGCCATTGGTGCGAGCACAGGGATGCTAGCCCGCATGATTCTCCTGCAAAGTTTTTTGGTCGGGTTCATCGGGTATGGAATCGGTGTTGGGTTAGCGACCATCTTTGGCCTGACCGCGGCGAGTAATGAGCAGTTACCGTTTGTCGAGACCTGGCCCTTATTAGGTGGAGTATTCGTTGCGCTATTGGGAATTTGTAGTTTGTCGAGTGCCATTAGCATTCGCAAATTAGCCAAACTAGAGCCGGCCATTGTGTTTCGGGGTTGATGATGACTCAGGCGATTACCAGGCTCCCCGATGGAATCCAGACCAGTCTTGTCACGGCGCGAGGGTTGTGCAAAAGCTTTGGCGAGGGGAACGCACGAATCTCTGTTCTCAAGGGAGTCGACCTGGATGTGTTTATGGGGGAAGTGCTGTTGCTGGTAGGACCGTCCGGAAGCGGGAAAACCACATTACTCTCAGTTATCGCCGGTATCCTCGATGCCGATGAAGGGGAGCTCTCCATTCTTGAGCAATCAATCACAAATTTGTCGGCTGCGGCGAAAACGCAATTTCGCCGGGACTATTTAAGCTTTGTGTTTCAACAGTATAATTTATTGCCTACCTTAACTGCGGCGGAAAATGTGGCTGTTCCCTTGTTCATCCGAGGTGTACCCAAAAAGGAAGCGCTTCAAACCGCAGAGGGCATACTTGCGGAGCTTGGAATGGGTGAACGTATGCAGTCATTGCCATCCAAATTGTCTGGTGGTGAACAGCAGCGGGTGGCGATTGCACGAGCTCTCGTTGGAGACCCGCGCTTACTGCTTTGCGATGAGCCGACGGCAAGCTTAGACGGGGAAACGGGTCATAAAGTCGTTGAGCAGCTTCAACGTATTGGTCGGCGCTCGAATCGTGCCGTGATTATCGTCACGCATGATTCACGAATTTTTGAATTTGGAGACCGTATCGTGCATATGGAAGATGGGCAGATTGATCAAGTGCAACATGTGAATGGTGAATCTACGTGATGATTTTTAGGCGATTGAGTGTTTGGATTGCGATCGGCGGCGTCATCTTGACGGTGACGACGTTATGGGGGGCACGTGATACTCCTCCTGCGCCCCCGCCTTTAGAAGAGCCGCCGCGAAATCCGTATGCATCAACGGTTGCCGCATCGGGGATTATTGAAGCGGTGAATGAAAATGTCCGAATTGCGCCGCCTGTGTCTGGTCTGGTGACCAAGGTTCATGTCCAAGTTGGTGATCATGTGACGCAGAGCCAATCTTTATTCCAACTTGATGATCGTGAGTTGCGTGCACAACTTCAGACTCGACAGGATTCAATACCATCGACCATCGCTCGCATCGAGGAACAAAAAATTCGCTTAAAAGATCTGATGGATCAATTGGGACGATTGCAGGCAGTCGAAGATCGCCGTGCGGTCAGTCAAGATGATATTCAACGAAAATGGCATGAAGTCGAAGGGGCGAAGCGTGCGCTCATTCGAGCCAAGGCTGATGTCCGTCTGGCAAGAACTCAGCGGGATGAAGTTCAAATTTTATTGGAACGGTTAACGGTCCGTGCTCCGAGACCCGGAATGATTCTGCAGGTGAATATTCGAGCGGGCGAATATGCGATGGTTGGAGCGCAGGACCCTTATATTCTGCTGGGCGACACCGATAGCTTGCAGGTGCGAGCCGATATTGATGAGGTCAATGCCCCATTGGTCAAGCCAAATAGTTCAGCCGTTGCCTATCTCAAAGGTTCAACTGAGCGCTCAATTCCTCTCACATTTACTCGTATTGAACCGTACATAGTTCCGAAGCGATCGCTCACGGGAGATAATCGGGAGCGAGTCGATACGCGCGTGTTGCAGGTGATCTATCAATTCGAAAAGCCAGGATTTCCGGTGTATGTAGGACAGCAAGTCGATGTCTTTATCGAACGTTCTCAAGCTTCCAAGAACGTAGTTCAGGAAACATCGAAATGAATCCTCTTTTTCGCTTCACGTTTCACGCTTCACGTTTCGCGCTTCACGACCTTCGCTTCACCCTTCACCCTTCACATTTCACGCCTTTTGTTTCCCGTCCTCTGTCTCTCGTCGTACGAATGATTCTCGTTCTCGTAATTCTCAGCCTCACTGGCTGCCTTGTGGGCCCGGAGTACCAGCAGCCGGTTGTTGATGTTCCAAAGGATTGGCAATCCCTCGCGTTTGAAGATGATGGAGTTGAGGAAATTTCGATAGCAACATCTTCTAGCATTCCCGAAGCCAATTGGTGGGAGGCGTTTCAAAGCGACGAACTGTCCAGGCTGATCGATCTTGCATTGACAAGTAATCATAATATTCAAGAGGCGAGCTTTCGTGTCATGGAAGGTCGTGCATTGACGACTGCCGCTGGAGCTGGACTCTATCCGCAAGTGAATGTCAATGGCGCCTACAGTCGAAACCGTCGTTCTGAAACGATTTTAGTGAATCCCACCAGTGGGGCGCCCGAAGGTTTTGCGCCGCCTGGTGCCAACTTTGATGTGTGGAATGCCCTGCTCGATCTGCGTTGGGAATTAGATTTATGGGGGAGGATTCGCCGAGGTCTCGAGGCCGTCGAAGCCGATGCCGAAGCCTTGGAGATGGAACGCCGAGGGATTGTGCTTTCGCTCATTAGTGATGTGGGTGAATCGTATTTTCGACTGTGCGAGTTGGATGAACAAATTGACATTGCGCAAAAAAATCTTCTCCTTCGCCAAGATTCCTTGAATTTACTGAGAACTCGAGCCGATGCGGGATTGATTTCGGATCTTGATGTGAAGCGGGCGGAAATTCTTGTAGCTGAGAGTGCCGCGCAAATTCCTGAACTTCATCGACTGCGAGCCGTTCAAGCCCATCACCTTGAAGTTCTCACTGGTTCTCAGCCGAATTCACTTGATCTTGAAAACAATCCACTTCGGAATGTCTTGACGCAACCTCGGATTCCGGTGGGACTGCCTTCTGATCTCTTAAAACGTCGTCCCGATATTGTCCAAGTTGAACAGTCACTCATTGCGGCAAATGCAAGAATTGGTGAAGCCCGGGCGTATTTTTTCCCTTCCTTGAGTATCACGGGTAATGGGGGTTTTCAAACTAGCGAGTTTGATCAATGGTTTAACTGGGCTAGTCGATCGATGAGCATTGGGCCTTCTGTCACGCTTCCTATTTTTTTAGGAAAAACCAACGTGGCGCGTTTAGAAATCGCGGAAGTTCGCTACGAGCGAATGTTACAGCAGTATCATCAAACGATTCTTAATGCCTTTCGCGAAGTAGCCGATCTTCTTGTCGCTCTGCAAACCCGTGGCGAACAATTGAAGTATCAAGGCATCCAAGTTGCTGCGGCCAATGAAGCGCGTGAGCTTGCTGAGATTCGGTATCGAAAAGGGCTGGTGACGTTTCTGGATGTCTTGGATGCACAACGAAGTGTGTTGAGTGCCGAACAGTCATTAGTCGCAACGGAACGCGCTCGTCTCACCGAGATGGTTGCTCTTTACAAGGCCGTCGGGGGAGGATGGGAGAGTGTGGATACATTGAACGTGACGAGTGCAAAGCGATGAGTTCTACATGATTCGATACACAACCACGCTCTTCCGTGCAATCACGATGTTGCTGATCTTTTCTTTCGTGTCGTTGCATCTCTTCCTGACAACGTCTGAGGCCTCAGCAGCGCAAGGGAGCCAAGGCCTCTCTTTGCAACATGTGACTCCCCCCAATATGGTGTTGATTCCGGCGGGGGTGTTTGAGATGGGATCTCCAAATGCACAAGGGAGTGCCGATGAATATCCTCAGCATAGGGTATCTTTGGATGCGTTTTTTTTAGATACCTATGAAGTGACGAATCGGCAGTTTCGAAAATTTGCGAAATTGCATAGGTATAAGACCACCGCAGAGAAGCAAGGAAAGGCTTGGGCCTATGTCGAAGGGCATCGATGGACGGAAGTGCCTGAAGCCTGGTGGCGAAAGCCGGAAGGCCAGGACAGCGTCTTTGCATCTCGACGGGGAAGTCATCCTGTTGTGACTGTCTCCTGGTTAGATGCCAAGCAGTATTGTGAGAGCGTTGGTAAACGCTTACCCACCGAGGCGGAATGGGAGTATGCCGCTCGTGCTGGTTCGAACAAGAACGTCTGGTGGGGGACACCGCAATCTGCATTGCATGGTGTTGGAAATGTGGCTGATACCACGCACAAACGTGAATTTCCAGAGCGACCATGGCCGATTCTTGAGTCGTACGATGATCAGTATGTCCGAACAGCACCTGTGGGGAAATTTAGCCCGAATGCCTGGGGTCTGTATGACATGATTGGGAATGCCTGGGAGTGGGTAAGCGACTGGTATGCTGAAGGATATTATGCTCAGAGTCCAGAGAAGAACCCTCAAGGACCCTCAAGCGGACATTTTAAAGTTCTTCGCGGTGGTTCATGGTCCACGTCTCCTGAATTTCTTGGTACGGGAGTACGAATTTTCAATCACTCAACATCACGAAATGCCGCACATGGCATTCGCTGTGCGAAAGATGTAGAGCAACATGATAAAGAAGGAGGAAGTCGTGGTGGAGTTTCATGATTTTAGTTTTATCGCTTTGCGCTCCACACTTTTAGTCCTTCAAGAACAGCGATTTCGACAAGTTGCTGATCAAAGGCCACGAGCTCAAGGGTGTCGTGTAAGTGTTTCTGTAGATACAGGGTAGAAGCAAGTTGAATGGCATCTGGCCCGCGTAAGCGATATTGTGTGAGTAACTCGATAGCCTGGGCCGTCACGTCAGAACTCATTTCGACAACATAGAATGCTGCTATATCTTGTTGTAATGCACCGAGTGCGCGATCTCGTTCTCGAATGGTTAATGTGCCTTCTCGTGTGCGTCGAGCTAAGGCTGAAGCCACTTCGACTTCTGTACAACGGCTAGTGGCACAGTGACTTTCTGATAGCAAGCGACCCATCTGTTGACTTCTTGTTTCATGGACATATCGTTTTGCCAATGCGCTGGCATCAAAATACCGAGTCACAGTCGATCCTGTCGATCTTCGAGAATCGTCTTAGATAGAGGGCCTCCTTTTATCCGAATGGGTTTAAATGTTTGTAATGAGTTGAAAGATGCTCGAGAAATCTTTCCTGTCGCAACCAATTCGCTCAATCGCACTTCTTCTTTTGTACCTTTCAACGTCAATGGACGCAATCCGGCCACTGGTTGTCCTCGTTTGGAGGTGCAAAAGGGATTGTGAAATATATTGCTGATGATTTTGATGCTCCACTTCCTCTGAACTGGAAGGTCGATACGCCAATCAACTGGGTGTAAATTCAGCCCTTTCCACTCACCTCCCTGCTTTAATCCTTGGTTTTTTGAAATTCATCATTCAGCACTCCGTACTCATCACTTACTCTTTTCAATAGTCCTCTGTACCGGTACGTCTCATTCTGCGTTTTTTGCTTCCGTATCGCCGATAGTTCTACCGAATCGATAGAATGCCACGTTGCCATATTTTAGAATCCACTACGTGAGATGTCTCAGTTGGTGCTGGCCTTTAGTACGATCATATGCAAGCGTGGGGTCAACTAGAAAACCCTCTGGATTCATTTGTGAATACGCGGTAGACTGCGTTTATGCTGGCACATTGAAGCGAACACCTACCGTTCTTGTAAGAATTTTGAGGAAGTTGTATTGGTGGATGCTATGGGTACCGTAATTCGTTCTCGTCAATATTTGAAAAAAGGTGTTCTTGTGGTAAGCGCAATGAGGAGTGGGGCCGCGTGTCATGCACGCAACATCAGCAACTATCGGTTCTTAGGAATAGGGCTGCTGAGCAGTATTCTTATTTTCTTTGGATTCAGCACCCTGTTTGCTCAGGTCGAGTTGCAATATCAAAACCGTGGGAGCTGGTATGAAGGGATTAAACCCAAGCCGGTTTCCGGGTATGACATCGAATTGATTTCCGTGCTTGTTGACTATCAGGAGATGAGCGATACGTTTCCTGCAAAAGTGAAACTCCGATTTTATACCCCGCAAGCAGCAGATGTCTTTCTCACCGTGCGAGAGTTGGATTACCGATATTACTACTGGCTGGATCGTGTGAACCTTGAAATGGCTTCTTGGAAAGCTGGAACATACAATAGTTTTGAATGGGAGACTGGGACCGTGTTGCGGCAACTCAGCGACTCATTCAGATTGTATGACCTTGGTGTTGTGGCTCGTCTTAACAGAGAGACGCCCTCAGCAACGGAACGGATCCTTCCTGCCATACTTTTCCATTCTCAACTTCCTAACATTATCAATGGCTACCGTTTCACGTTGAAAACCGGAGGGGATGCGAGACTCTTTTGCAAGATCTTCAAGGAGGGTGATGACGAACCCATCGATACGCAAGTGTTTCGCCGAAAACGTGGAGGGCGTCCGTTTACCATTACGTGGGATGCGACGCAGGCAGCGCCAGGGGACTATCGGTTAGTCATTACGGGATTTTTCCTGAACACAAACGAAGGTATTAAGGCTCAGACCATTCGATTTTATCATCAGCCCACGCCGCCTGTTCGATAACGTTACGCCTATGTTCATTGATGAGTGACATTTTCCTCAGTTACTCAAGTCAGGATCGCTCACGAGTCGAAACTCTTGCCCACGCGCTTGAGGCGCAAGGGTTTTCTGTCTGGTGGGATCACCATATTCCTCCAGGGACGACGTGGGATAAAGTCATTGAGGGCGCATTGAACGATGCAAAATGTGTCATCGTCGTGTGGACGAAAACGTCGGCGGATTCCGATTGGGTGCGGAACGAGGCTGCTGAAGGTCGAAAACGGCAAAACTTGATTCCGGTCCTATTCGAATCCGTTGAAATCCCATTGGCCTTTCGTCGTGTCCAGACGGTATCGCTCATTGATTGGGATGTGACGGAACCTCATGATGGCTTTGCGCGTTTGGTGCAGGGGATTGCGAGGATGTTGGGCCAGCCGGAGAAAGCGCATGCGGCGGCGGCTCTTGCACCTCCCAAGAAATGGAGTGTGGGAGTCTTCTGGCTGCTGTTTCCGACTATTGTCGTTGTTGCGGTTGCTGCGGCAAGCATGAGTTGGCGTATTCCAACGTCTGTCCATGTCGACCTTACGACCAATCGCCTGATGTTCACGACCAGTGATATGAAGGGCGCTCAGTACCTTACTGATGATCTTAAGCCCAAGTGGATGACGCTGCAGCAGTTTTCTTCTATTCGTTTTGGTCCAACAATGTTCACAGTTGCTGATCCGTCTGAATATGATTTTGAAACAGATCGATTTCTGGAAAGCGCTTGGCGCGATCTGACGGGACTTGAGAGCATGGTTGCGTTAGTAAACAGTCAGTCGTCTGATAGTGACGTGACATTCGAAGATATTGCGCGGACATCCACGACTATTGGCACGATTGATGCTGTGCGTGTTCCTTCTGATTCCATGCTGGAAATGGCTGTTGGTACTGGGCAGGATGCGTCATTGGCTATCCGTATCACAAGTCCCACAACCCAATTGACGTTCACTCCTGACGGTACGACGCAGCTTATCTTAGATCATGTAGCGATTGGAGGGGCACAACTTCCTGCGTTTGCCGAGACAGAAGATTCCCTGACGGCACGAGTGACATTACGAGCGAATGCGCCATCATTTGAAATTCAGGGTATTGAGACCGGCGTCCTGCTTATTTTGGGATTTCCAGCAGACCGTGACGTGAAACTCTTTTCCACCGGAACCTTGTTGATTCGTGGAATGGATTTTCTGGAACAAGGGAAAAACGGAAATCCAGTGAGCCCTGAAAGTCTACGTGGGACGATCAACTATGATAGGCAAGGCGATGAATTTGAGCCGATTGAGTTTGCTGCTCCAGATTACTTGTCGTTTGATGACGAAGATGTATTTGAAATAAAATCGCTGACGTTTGATGGAGCCTCGCAGACCATGCATGTACGTTTTGATGGATTGGCGCATAAACTGAAAACCGGGACGGCAACACGGAATGTTGATCATCGAATCACGGCATTCGACTATATCACCGGGCAGCCGTACGTCTTGGCATTACTCGGTGTCGTTGTCTGGATGGTGCCGACGACATTCGCTGGGTGGCGGTTGTTGAAAGGTGGTACGTTATGAAACGTGCAAGTTCGTGGAGAAAGTGCGGGGCGTGGTATCTCGTTGGTGTGATGGGGTTGTTGTTCGTTGTTCCTGGAATGGGGGAGGTATTGGCTGATGACTTAAATGGATTGAAAGATGGCGTCGTGAAAATAACGTCGACACTGGAGGGCCGGAGTCGCGTAGGATCGGGAATTATTGTGAAGACGGACGGAAAGGTTGCGTATATCGTTACGGTATCGCATGTGATTGAGGGAGATCCGGCTCCGCAGATATCGTTTCATGGCAAACCGAATCGAAAATTTCCTGGTGAAATTATTGGGTTGGATTCCCGGAATCCAAAGGGGTTAGCCGTGTTAATGGTTCAGGCCCCGGCTTTGCCGACTGGAGTGCAACCGTTGTTATTTGATCAGGCAATTGGGTCTCACGCCGGAGAAGATGTGACCTTAATCGGTTTTCCTCGTCTTCCTCCTGTGCCCTGGGCCGTGACGCGTGGAGTGGTGACCGGGCAAGTGGGGCAGGACTTAATACTTTCAGGAAAGGCTAGTGAAGGCAATTCCGGAGGGCCGGTGATTCAAGATGATCGTGTAATCGGTGTCGTGACCGAAGTGACGGATGGGTATGTGTATGCGGTGCCTGTCGTCATTGCAAAAGTGGCATTGCGTGGTTGGGGAATTTCACTAGAAGAAGGGTCGGGGATGCCCCTTGCAAAACTTCCGAAAGAGGAACCGTCGTCGGATATTGCAACAGAATCGTCCACTCGTAGAATAGAACCAGAAAAGGATGTGATTCTCAATCTTCCGCCTGGCGAATCGGTCACGGATGTTCCAGGCACGATTGACGGAAAGGATGGGGGCTCAATGGTGTTAATCCCAGAGGGGACATTTTTTATGGGCACACGTCCCGATGACGTATGCGAATGGGATTCCATCGTGAAAGTTGAGTTTTGTGTTCAGGCGAGGAATGCCGACTATGCGCCTCAGCATACTGTTACCCTCGACACATTTTATTTAGACATCTATGAAGTCACGGTTGAACGGTTTAAAAAGTTTATCAAGGATACGGGATATAGTAGTACGGTCGAAACCAAAGGACGGCAAACAGCTGTTATCGAAGCCGCAACATTTTTTTTCGGAAAGTCGTGGGAAGCAGAGACGGTAGAGGAAGCAGACTGGCAGCGACCGTTAGGGAAATCCCAGGACGGGACAGACGTCTTGCCTCATCATCCGGTCGTGCAAGTTTCGTGGTTTGATGCCAATGCATATTGCGAATGGGCTGGCAAACGGCTACCAAGTGAAGCTGAATGGGAGTATGCCGCACGGGCTGGAACCGTGACGAAACACTGGTGGGGCGATCAAGTCCCTCGTGAACAGGTTGGGAATCTTCCTGATACAGTCTATCAAGCAACTTTTGAGAAAGAGACTGAATTTGAATCGTTTGATGATGGGGTTGCCCGGTTGGCGTTGGTTGGCGCCGGCAAGGCAAATCCTTGGGGACTCTTCGATATGGCTGGCAATGCCTGGGAGTGGACGAATGATTGGTATGCCCCCAGCTATTATCAGGAAAGCCCTCAACGCAATCCTCCTGGTCCTGCCACGGGAGCTGAAAGGGTGAAGCGCGGCGGGTCTTGGTATGCGTATCAGGAATTAAAAGTTCGAGCGCATCAAGCTCCCGAAGATTCCGATGATCAAACCGGATTTCGTTGTGCTCAGGGTGTAGAGAAGCCATGAGGAGTGGAGAGGTCATCTTAGGGCAGAGCCTGTGGTGTTTCGTGCAGTTCGTGAGGTGAGTGATGTGGATGCGATTCCATCATGCGCTATTGTGTCTGATCGTTGGACTTCCTGCGACAGTGGGTGCCGTCGCCTTTGAACCGCTGAAGGCGGGTGTGGTGAATATTACGTCGGAGTTCGAAAATGGAAAGCGAAAAATTGGTACGGGTTTTATTATCCGCCATGCCGACAGCGAAGCCTATATCATTACGGCCTCGCATGTGATTGAGGATGCGGAGGCCCCTCGTCCCAAGATGAATGTGCTCTTCTATCCTGATAAATTACGGACCTTTTCCGCTGAAATTACGGCTATGCAGTCAATCGTTGAGAATCCACGTGGCTTAGCGGTGTTGCGGGTGACTGGACGTCTGCCGGAAGGCATTGCGACATTGAAGTGGGGGACAAGTGATGCGCTCAATGGGGGAGAATCTGTTGACTTTATCGGATTTCCTCGATTTGTCGAGACTCCGTGGGCCGTCACAAGCGGGCGGGTTTCTGGATGGAAGGGTGAGTATCTGACGTTATCGGGAACGATTGATGAAGGTAATTCTGGAGGTCCCATTTTTTTAGATGGACATGTGGTTGGTGTGGTCATGGAGAATCAAGGGGCTTTTAGTTATGGCGTTCCTGCGTCCCGCGTTGGCCGGTTGGCCAAAAATTGGGGCATTCTCTCGCGTTGGCCGCCCGTGAGTCAGGATGTTGATGGACCGGTGACGCCGCCATCATCTTCAACGCACGCCAAGAACGCGTCACTCACAATCCATAGCGTTCCTGATAATGCTGATGTTCTGATTGATGATGTCATCGTAGGAACAACGACACAAGGCTCGTTGACGCTGAAGGATCTGGATCCCGATGAGTATGAGATTGTTGTGCGAAAAGATGGATTTACGCCATGGGCCAAGAATATCGAAGTTTATCCTGGGGAGTCTCGTTCGCTCCACGCTACGCTGAAACAGGGGCGTATGTTGAATATTTCAGGTACGTGGCGTACACCGGAGGAGCCAACCCTCTCGTATGTGTTTGAGCAAACCGGTGAACATGTGGTGATGAAAGAAATGACAACGAGCCTGTATGGATCATCGGTGACGGCGCAAGGTGAAGGGCAGCTTACTGGCAACGTCCTGAATCTTTTTTACTCCACGATTTTAGGGACGACTGGAAGATCTCAGGGTGTTGTGTCTGACGATGGAAGTTCCATTCAAGGCGCCTATCAGGATTTTTCAACTGGCCAGACAGTCCCTTTAACATTACATAAATGTCCCCTTGACGAAGGTTGTCCCTAGCCAGGATTAACGCATTAGGCTGTTCCAGCAGTTCGTTCTTCTGCTTCTCCTAAGACTTTCGAAAATCGAGTTCCCACAATCGTCGTCACCTTTCCCATGATTTCCGTGAGCTCTTTCCACTCTTCGGGTTTGAGCTCATCTTTCAAGTTGGGGTGGAGACCCCATTTCGTACTGACTTTTTGTCCGTCTCGTTGCACGACCACATTTAATATTTCCGTTTCCGCTGCTGGATCATTGGATTGAGGTGTAGATTGCCCAGGACTTGTTCCGCTCGTCGCCATAATCAGTTCCCTTCTTCATACAGTAAATCAATACCATGTGCGTGTCTTGCGTGTGCATTGTATCGCATCACTTCCCTTCCTGTAACCTCTGAAGAGTGATGCTTGAAAAGAGCCTGTCATGTGGCTTGTATCGGTTTGATGCGTTCGTTAGAGTCTACGAAGGTGAGGTGTATTCCCCTGGTCAGTGGAGGGATTCATCATCGGTTTTACGAATAATTGCAGATTTATCATCTATGTGTGGAGGGTGAAGACTCATGAAATGGGATAGACCAGCATTTTGGAAAAATATCACGATGAACGATTTAGCGAGAAACTTTTTTGAAGGTCTTCTCATTCTCGTTCCCTTAGTGGTCACGACGTCAGTCGTCTACTTTGTTTTCGAGACCATTGATGGGTGGTTGAATATCCCTGTTCCAGGAGTCGGATTCTTAGTCACGATTGGCTTGATAGCCTTAACCGGTCGATTTGCCTCGAATGTGTTTGTGCAAAAGATTTTTGATTTTGTGGAACAAATGCTCACCAAAGCTCCATTTGTGAAACTTCTCTATACGTCTATTAAAGATCTTATTGCCGCGTTCATGGGGGAGAAGCGCCGGTTCGATCAGCCGGTGATCGTGACCCTCACGCCGGATGGCCATGCGGAGGCCGTGGGTTTCGTCACGCGGAGCAATATGGAGTTTCTGGGTCTCTTTGATCATGTGGCCGTGTATTTTCCGCAGTCCTATAACTTTGCGGGAAACCTGTTGGTGTTTCCCAAAGATCAAGTTCGGCCTTTAGAAGCCGACAGTTCCGATGTCATGGCGTTTATTGTTTCCGGCGGCGTTTCCGGAGGTCCCCAAATGGAAGGTTCCCCATCCGTGTAAATTCTTGTTGCGAGGCCTCAGTAAGGTGAGTTGAAGCGGCCACATGCCAATTCTTGGCTTTGCGAGGTCGTCGTGTTTGGTTTCCCTCCCCAGGTATAGAGTCATCCTCATTCGTCTGAATGCAGATTGTCCCATTATCTCCACAAGTTTCTGATACATGAATAGCCTCATGCCCTACCATATATAGTGGGTCTTTAGTTTATCCTCAAGTTAGGTCGTTGTGTTCACCGATCAGATTCATGTGAATACCTATTCTATATTGTAGAATAGGCACTCATATAATAGAATTATGATTCTGGTATATTGTTATGGATCAACGTTCACAACGAAAACAACGTGAAGTTGAGGCACGAAGGGGAGAAATCCTGTGTGCCGCGGAACATCTGTTTTCTAAGCATGGCTTTTTTAAAACGAGTATGGCAGAAATTGCCAGTGCGGCTCAGTTTGCGATGGGGACGGTGTATCGAATTTTTAAGAGCAAAGAAGAAATTTATATCTCACTTATGGAAGCCAAGAGTGAGGAGTTGCTTCGGTTGCTAGAAACGCAGATGGTTCAAGCAGACACGGCTCTTGAGAAAATTCGTGCTGTGATTCAGGTGAAATTGGCCTTTGCCGACCGGAATAGAGACTTTTTCCGTATTTATGTGTCTGAATGGAGCGGGTTTGAGTGGACGGTGAAAAGCGCGTTTGGCAATCGTATTTGGAAGTGCTATCTCGCGCAAATTACGTTGGTTGCTGATCTCGTGCGCCAAGGAATACGCCAAGGAGAGTTGCAGCAAGTTGATCCTGAAGCTGTTTCATTAGCCTTTCATGGCATGCTGAATTCAACCATGTATGTATGGGTTTTACAATCGAATCCAAAGGAGTCACTTGAGAGTAAAGGGAAACTCCTTGGGAATTTATTTCTCAATGGTATTGAGAAGCCTTCTAAAAAAAAGTGAGCTGACTATCTTGAGCATACGCATACGACCACTCATATTTTCCGTGTTCGCATTGGCCATGCTGACGGGCTGTAGCGAACAGCAAGCCGCCCAACCGCCTCAGGGGCGTCCACCATCTCCGGTTCGCGTGGCGACAGTCGTGATGCAAGAAGTCCAGCGTTCCGTGTCGCTGGTGGGGTCTGCGAAGCCGTGGCGTCGTAGTTTGGTGGCAAGTGAAGTTGCCGGGTTGGTGCATGCGTTCCCTGTTGAAGAAGGTATGGTGGTGAAGCGAGGTCAGGTGTTGGCTCGGCTTCGTACTGATACGTTGACGATTCGACTTCATTCTGCCGAAGCGTCTCATCATGAAGCTCGCACACGCTATCAACAGGCGAAAAAAGATCTTCGACGTGTGAATGTATTATTTGAAAAAGAACTGGTGACCCAGAAAGAATACGATGATGCGATTACTGAGGAAAGTGCACTGGGACAACGGGTTATCCAGTTGAAGTCGGAGATTCAGCAAGTTCGTGATCAATTACAGAAGTCGCGTATTGTTGCCCCTTTTGACGGATGGATCACTCAAGAGTTCACGGAAGTGGGGCAGTGGGTGTCTGCAGGAGGACAAGTCGTCGAGATCGTCGATATGTCTCGTGTGCAACTCGAAGTGCCACTCCCTGAGCGATATATCAAAGATGTGAAGGTCAATGACCCTGTTTCGGCGGTGTTTGATGGCCTGCCAGATCTTCAAGCCAAAGGACGAGTCTTTTCGGTCGTTGCGCAAGCCGACCAAGCATCACGAACCTTTCCGATTAACGTGGAGCTACCCAACGCAGACTTGTCTGTCAAAAGTGGAATGGTTGCTCGTGTAACCTTACAGGTGGGGGCGGCCTATGATGCGCTCGTCATCCCGAAAGATGCGTTAGTATTACGAGGTGGCCGAGAGTTTATTTATCTCGTCAACGATGGACAAGTCTCACAGATTCCTGTGAATCCCATACTTCATTTGGATGAGGTTGTCCAAGTGGCTGGCGATCTTGAACCTGGAATGACGGTGGTCGTGGAAGGGAATGAACGTCTGCTTCCCGGGCAAGCCGTTCGTATATTGGAAGCCGAAGGGTAATCCATGCCGTTAGTGCAATTTGCTATCCGTAATCCTGTGACCACGACTGTGGGTGTGCTGCTCATTGTCCTGTTTGGCGTGGTGGCTCTCTATCAGTTGCCGGTGCAATTGACTCCCGATGTCAGTAAGACGGAAATCACGATCGATACCACCTGGCAAGGTGCAAGTCCCAATGAAGTCGAACGCGAAATTATTGATGAGCAAGAGGAACAGCTGAAGGGAGTTGAAGGATTAGAGAAAATGTTTTCGGAGAGTTCTAACGGAAGCGGCAAGGTGATCTTGCGGTTTCCAGCAGGAACCAACATTGATAGCTCGCTTCTACGTGCCTCGAATCGATTGAACCAGGTCAAAGAATATCCGTTTGAAGTTGATGAGCCTGTGATTAGCAGTGCCGATACGGCTGGGGCTGCGATTGGGTGGTTTATCTTTCAGACGCGAGAGGGAAACCCGGTCAATATTGATACGATGCGGGATTTTGCAGAAGATATCATTAAGGCTCGCTTAGAACGAATTCCAGGGGTGGCTTCTTCAAATGTCTTTGGAGGACGAGAACGCGAAGTTCAAGTACGTGTTGACCCGCATAAGCTGGCGGCCCGCTCCTTAACCATGATGGATTTGTCCGAAGCGTTAGATGCCGAAAATCGTGATTTTAGTGCAGGTGACTTTGATGAAGGCAAACGGAGATACGTGGTTCGAACCGTGGGTGAATATCAGAGTCCGGAAGATATTGAAGATGTTCTTATCACCAGAAGAAACGGGAAGCCGGTCTATGTGCGAGATGTTGCGACCGCTCGAGTCGATTATAAGAATGCGACTCATGTTGTTCGTCAGTCAGGAAAGCCGTGTATTGCGGTCAATGTTATAGCCGAAACCGGAGCGAATGTTCTTGACACCATGGTTGGGCTTCGTCAAGCCGTCAAGGACCTGAATGAAGGCTTATTAAAGCCGCGCGGCCTGAAGCTTTATCAGGTCTATGATGAAACGGACTATATCTACAGTTCACTTGATCTCGTTAAGCAAAACTTGGTGGTTGGCAGTCTCCTGGCCATTACCATTTTATTCTTGTTCCTCCGCACCGGCAGTACCACGTTAGTGATTGGGCTGGCCATTCCCATCAGCATTATGGGGACTTTTATCACGCTGTGGTTGCTAGACCGGAATCTGAATGTGATTAGCTTAGCGGGGATGACGTTTGCGGCAGGCATGTTGGTTGATAATTCTATTGTGGTACTTGAGAATATCTATCGTCATCGAGAAAAGGGAAAGGCGCTAATTCGTGCAGCCTATGACGGGACGGTTGAAGTATGGGGGGCGGTCCTGGCGAGTACGTTGACGACCATTGCCGTGTTTATTCCTATCGTGTTTGTCCAAGAGCAAGCCGGTGAACTGTTTCAGGATATTGCGATTGCCATTAGTGCAGGGGTCGGGTTGAGTTTGTTGGTTTCCATCAGTGTTATCCCCAGTCTTTCGGCACGAATTCTGACAACAACGAGAGAGAGGGACTCAAGCGTCTCGGGATCACGATCATCTGTTCGACGGGGAGTGGACGGGGTATTAGAGAAAAGCGATCAATTTGTCGAACGACTGGGGTTCAGTTCTGAACGGGTGGCCAACTTTGTCTATTGGCTGTGCAGTGATCGCCGCCGGCGGTTGGTGACGGTTGTGGGGTTGATGATGTTCGCAATAGGGATAACGATGGTGTTTCTTCCGAAAGCAGAGTACCTCCCGAATGGAAATCGAAATTTGATCCTTGGAATTCTCTTGCCGCCGCCGGGGTACAACACGGAAGAGTTTTTAAACATGGGTGAGACCATTGAAGCCGTGTTGCGTCCGTATTGGGATGTGACCCCTGGTACACCGGCCGATGCCGCACTTGATGGTCCCAGCATTCGAAATTTTTTCTATGTGGCGACAGGTCGGTCCGTGTTTATGGGAGGGCGAACGAATCAAGATGAACGGGTGACCGAGCTCATTCCGCTTTTTCGTCGAGCAACCGCTGACTTGCCGGGAGTTATCAGCATTGTCACGCAACGAAATCTTTTTCAGCGGGGATTAGGGGAAGGGCGGAATATCGATATTGAAATTACCGGACCGGAAATGGAAACCCTGCTGGCCCTAGGGGGACAGGTTTTCGGTCAGGCGAAACAATTGCTTCCGAGTGCGCAAATTCGTCCTATCCCGAGTCTGGATTTAGGTAGCCCTGAAGTCCATGTTCGAGTAAAGCGTGAGCGTGCAGCAGATGTTCAAATGACGAATCGAGAGTTAGGGTTTACCGTCAATGCCTTGGTTGATGGAGCGAAGTCAAGTGATTATCAATTTGAAGGTGATGAGATTGATCTGACAGTGCGTGGAGAAGATCAATATGCGAATCGTACACAAAACCTTGAATCGATTCCCATCTATACGCGAGGGGGAAAGCTCACGACGTTGGGGGCGATTGCACATATCGATTTTGTAGCCGGCCCTGAACAGATTAATCACATTGAGCGAGAACGGTCGATCGTCATTCAAGTCATTCCACCCTCAGAAATGCCTCTGGAAACGGCCATGTCTCTGATTCGTAATAAAATACTTCTGCCATTGAATGACAGCGGGCAATTGGGGCGGCTCTATAACATTCATTTGTCGGGAACGGCCGATGATTTGACCAAAACCTATAATGCCTTGAAGTGGAACTTTTTGTTAGCTCTTTTGATTACCTATCTGCTCATGGCAGCATTGTTTGAAAGTTTTCTGTATCCCTTTGTGATAATTTTCAGTGTCCCGTTGGCGGCAGCCGGCGGGTTTGTTGGGTTGTTTCTGGTGAACCTGTTTGTGGCGCATCAACCGCTTGATGTGCTGACGATGCTTGGCTTTATTATTTTGATTGGCGTGGTGGTCAATAATGCTATTCTCGTTGTTCACCAAACGTTGAATTTCATGAATCCCCGTGATGCGGAAGACCATGAACAGTTTGAGTCTGAAACGATCTCTGCGTTGCCGCTGCATGAAGCCATTCGGGAATCCGTTCGATCCCGTGTTCGTCCCATCATGATGAGCATGTTAACAACGACGTTTGGGTTACTTCCTCTGGTATTATCTTCAGGTGCTGGCTCAGAACTGTATAGAGGTATTGGGAGTGTGGTCTTAGGCGGTCTGGTCATGTCTACGATGTTTACGCTGTTGGTTGTGCCGGCGTTATTTAGTATCGTGATGGAATGGAAGCAGAAGCGGGAGCAGCAAGTCGCGACGACACTTGTTCCAGAAGCGAGCAAGATGTAAGCATGTTGCGTATATTCAATCGATTGCAAATAACAAGAGAATTTTCTATGAATTGGAATGGGTGCGGTCGACGTCAGCGAAAATGTGGTACGTGGGGATGTTGGAGCATAGTCTTTGCGTTGGGACTTCTAGGGGGAGGTATGCATGGCGCATTCGCGGCTTCGGAGAAGCCCTCTAAAGATCTTTCCAATAATAGTGGCCCGACGCTTCGGTTGAGCTTACGGGAAGCGATGAACGCCGCCGTCGATAAAAATCCAACGGTTCAATTAATTAAAGAACAAATCACGCAAGCCGAGCATGTGGCTGATACACGATTGGGCGCGTTGCTTCCCAATATTTCCGGTCGTCTCAGTGGCGCGCGGCGACGATTTTTCTTTGGATCGTTCGGTGGAAGCCCGTCAGTTTCCAAACCGACGGATTTCTACGAAGCTCGGGCTGCGCTGACGCAGAACATTTTTAGTCTAAGCTTAATTCAACGTTGGCGTGCCGCTCGTACGGGGATTGAAGTCGCGAATTTAGATTCTGAGGTGAGTGAACGTGATACAATGGCGACGGCAGGCCTCGTGTATCTTGAGGCCCTTCGCGCACAGAAAGCTGTGCAGGCGAGGCAGGCCGATGTCAAATTAAATATCGAGCTTCTCCGTCTAGCGACAGAGCGAAAATCTGCAGGGATGGCCACAAGTTTAGACGTCACCCGAGCGCGTGTCCAATTGGAAAACGAACGTCAACGGCTTCTTGTCGCGCGCAATGACTATAATCGAGCACGACTCAATCTCATTCGTGCGATTGGGCTCTCGTTCGATGTGCAACTTGTGCTGACGGATGAATTGGAATTAGTGCCAGTGCCAAAACAAAATGCCCAAGATGCGTTACGTGTTGCACATGAAAACCGAATTGAACTTGTGGCGCAAAAACGTCGAGAGCGGTTGGCGTCACTGACGTTGAGTTCAGTGGTGAGCGAGAGGATTCCGAGCTTAGAGGCTTCTGGCGATGTGGGCTTAATTGGCAATCAAGTTCCGAATGCGCTGACTACGGATAATGTTCAGGTCTTAATGACCGTGCCGATTTTTGACGGTGGCCAGCGAGAAGGACGTATCTCTGAAAATCGAAGCCTCGTTCGTCAGGAGTCAATCCGAACGCAAGATCTAAACTACCAAGTTACATTGGAGGTTCGTGATGCCTTGCTCACAATAGAGTCTGCAGAAAAACAAGTCGAAGTAGCGCAGCTTGGCTTGAAGTTGTCGTTGAAAGAACTTGAACTTGCCAGCGAACGTTTTGCTGTAGGCGTGGCGACGAATATTGAAGTGACCAATGCTCAGACGTCTGTGGCGCAAGCTCGAGACAATCTCATTGAAGGGTTGTTTACGTTCAATGCGGCTCGTGTCAATTTGGCTCGAGCACAAGGCCGTTTACACGCCTTGTAGTCCAGGGCACCTCTAGAAACGATCCTTTTTCGCGATTGCGGCGTCAGCTGCGTGCTCAAATCCTCATGTCTTGGCTACCTACGATCAAAATATCAAGAGCTCGCTTCCCTCACGTAATGGAGGGTTCATAAGTGTCGTGAGGGGTGTTCCACTATCGTAGCCAATACTCAGGGCCGTGGCCTTGGGCACGGTGGGCCAGAGGGCAGACGGTACGGCCATCTTTCCGTTGTTGGGATGGATTTTCCTTGCCGCGAGAACGATCGCAGGTGCCCAAGTGCCGAGCGCGGCTTCCTTGCACTCACGAAAAAAAACTGGTTTTTAGAGGTACCCACTATTCTATCTATCGATTTCCATAAGGTATTCAACATGTCGACTCCTCAAATGAAACAAGAAATTCGTGTGGCCGCGAGCAAACGACGAACCTTTGCCATTATTAGCCACCCTGATGCCGGAAAGACGACGCTTACCGAAAAGCTCTTGCTCTATTCCGGAATGCTTCGAACCGCCGGCATGGTCGGTGCGAGGAAAAACGGTAAGTTAGCAGCTTCGGATTGGATGGAAATGGAGCAAGAACGTGGTATTTCCATCACCGCGTCAGCCATGCAGTTCCCGTATAAAAATACGATCATTAATGTGCTTGATACGCCTGGTCATCAGGATTTTTGCGAAGACACCTATCGCACACTCACGGCTGCCGACAGTGCCATTATGGTGATTGATGCGGCCAAAGGTGTGGAAACCCAAACACGAAAGTTATTTGAAGTCTGTCGACTGCGCAAAATTCCGGTATTGACATTTATTAATAAAATGGACTTGCCCGGTCGCCCTCCCTTGGATCTCTTGTCTGAAGTTGAAGAGGTGTTAGGCATTCACGCCAGTGCCATGAATTGGCCGGTCGGATCGGGAAGCGAATTCTTGGGAGTCGTGGAACGTGAAAAACGACGAATGTTGCGATATACCAAAATGGCGTCGGCAGGTGCGGCGAAGCCAATGGTCACGGAAATCGGATTAGATGACTCTGGGTATGTTGAGCAGATTCCCCAACATCTTCGTGAAGAGCTTGAACATGATCTTGAGCTGTTGGATGTTGCAGGAAATCCATTTTCTCGTGAAGAGTTTCAAGCAGGGAATGTGACTCCCGCGTTTTTTGGGTCAGCATTAACCAACTTTGGCGTCGAAGTGTTTTTTGATGCGTTTATCGACTTTGCTCCTTCAGCTGAAGCCCGTTCGGCAGATGCCAATGATGGGACCGAAATCAGCATCGATCCGGTTGAGATGCCGTTCAGTGCCTATGTGTTTAAATTGCAAGCCAATATGAATCCCCGCCATCGTGATAGTACAGCATTTCTTCGAGTCTGCTCGGGACGATTTGAGCGTGATATGGTGGTGAAACATCATCGTGTCAAAAGTGAAGTGAGACTCTCTCGTCCACACAGTATGGTTGCGAAAGACCGGAATACCTTAGACGTTGCGTATCCGGGTGATGTGATTGGTATTATTAATCCAGGCGTCTTTCAAATTGGTGACACGATTTCATTAACGGATGGGTTTAACTATAAACCGCTTCCGCAATTTCAATCGGAAGTCTTTGCCCGTGTTCGACCGACGGATACTACAAAACGAAAAGCCTTTGATAAAGGCATCGAGCAATTGGCGTTGGAAGGCGCGATTCAGATTTTTAAAAGTTTAGATGGACTCGAGTTTTTTGTGGGTGCTGTTGGAAAACTACAGTTTGATGTGTTGGTGTTCCGGTTACGGAGTGAATATCGCGTTGAGACACAACTAGATATCTTGGCGTACGAATCCAGCGCATGGCTTGAAGGCGATGTGAAAACCTTTAAGGCACCGTCGGATGCCTTAGTGGTGACAGATCAACGTGAACGCCCCGTCGTGCTGTTTCGCTCACCTTGGTCAAAAAACTTTGCTAGCGAGCGTAATCCAGACCATCGTCTGCTTGAAATGGGGTGAGCACATTGATAGGGAGTATGCGAATATGATGCGCCGTGTGTTGGTACTCATCGTTTGTTTGTGGTGTTTTTTAGGAGCTGGATGCTATGGAGATTATGTTGGGGAATCGATGAATGAAAATGGGAATCCGTGTGAGACCTATGAATATCGGAATGGTCCCCAAGTTACTCGATGTGACCAGAGTAATCAAAATCCCCCTTTTCGTCGCTAGGGTATCTGTCTAGAAGCAAGATATTCAAAACGAATAGATTTCCAGGTTGAGTGCCTATTCAACCTGTTCGTGACATCCTTCGTTCTTTCACTTTGGTTCTTCTCAAATCCACCCGTTCTATAACTGAGGGCTTATTCAAGGCAGGTATTAGATTTAATGAGTTATTGGACAGTTGAATGTCCAGTAATCCTTGGAGTCTCTTGGAGATAAGAAATTCCGTGATAATCTAAAAAGTTTTTTCAGCTTCTTGGTGCTTTTGAGTCGGCCTTTTGGTGCATCATTACCGAATAATAATTTCAACTCGACGATTCAAGGGTTCGCTGACTCCGTCAGGGGTCTTGACGATAGGGTTATTTTCTCCGTGGCTGGTGACTTCGATGCGTTGCGGGTTGATGCCTGTCGCAACAAAGGTATCAAAAACGCTGGTTGCTCGACGTAACGATAGTTGGTAATTGTATTTGTCGGAGCCGGCGCGATCAGAATGACCGATAATGCTGATGTCAGGAGATGTGCGTTCTGCGATGACCGAAAATATTTCCGGTAGGAGTAGTTGTGATGCTTGGGAAAGTTTTGTGTCATTTTCAAAGTGAAGTGTGTAGGAGACCGGGTCTTCTGGCTTGGCTTGCAACGCATCTTTAAACGCGTCGAGAATATCTTCTTCGCTCAAGATGAATGGTTCGGGGAGAACCTGGTCGGCATTTCCAATGCTGATCGCTTCTCCGACTTTGTCAAGTTTTTGGCTTCCTTGCTCATTGGAAACTTGAATGCTGCCGACTGTGCCATCTGGGCTTTCAAGCAACGCGACCAAACTTTTGGGTAACGTGATGTTGAGTGTGATCGTCTCCTGCTGCGAGGAATTTCCGTCACTGACTAAAAAGGTCAGTGAGGATTTTCCAACTTGATCTACTGTTGGGGTGAAGATAAAGAGTCCAGCCTTTTCGTCCATACGGCTGTTCTCTGGTAACGGTCGTTTAATGACCTCAAATGTTAACGTATCCCCTTCTGGATCTATGGCGCGAAGGGTAATATGTAATGTTTCTCCTACCGCAACCGTACGATCTCCAACAGGCGTGAGTTTCGGCGGCTGGTTTGGTAAGACATTGATGGCTGTTGCCGGTTTGCTTTGTGCGCTATTGACGATCTGGATACTTGAGATCTGATCGTTTTCGTGAAGCGGGGAGAGGTTGCTGGCTTGCCATTGCCCCTGCTCGTCAGCCTGGATTTGCGTATCGAGGGGGATGCCATTTTTTAGCAGTTGAATACTTGCTGAGGAATCGGCTGACCCAGCGACAATTGTATCGCCAGCCTTAAGTGGAGAGATGACGATGGGGGGGCGAGGCTTTACCGTGACTTGCACGGGAGCCGACTGAATATCGTACCGGCGAGCGTAAATCGTTGCCGTCCCAGACTCTATCCCTGTGACGACTCCATCAGCGTCAATCGTGGCTACGGTGGGAGGGGTACTCTCCCACGTGACTTTTGGCATGGGTGTTTCCGTTCTGCCGTTAGAGAAAAGGCCGGATGCCGTGAAGTGTTGTGACTGGCCTAACTCCAAGGTGGTCGCAGTTTCGGGGTCGGGGGTGAGCGCGATTTGCGTGAGTATCGCCGGTGCGACGAGGGCTGACGGTGAGGCGTCACTCTGGATGTGTTTCACGAGCTGTGAGCTGCTGACGTGATCATGTTCGTTGAGAGGAGAGAGCGTATCAGCTTGCCACTGGCCTTCGGCGTCAGCGAGGACTTGCGTGTGAAGCGGAACTCCATTCACCATGATTTTGATGCTGGCTGATGGCGTGGCCATCCCGGACACGAGCGTATCCCCAGCTTTGAGTGACGACGATATGATCGGCGGGCGAGGTTTGACTCTCACGTGAACCTGAGCGGATTGGATGCCTTCGCGCATAGCTTGAACGGTTGTCGTTCCAGCTTCTAACCCGGTGACGATTCCGTCGGCATCGATGGTCGCTATCCCTGGAGGGTCTGTCTCCCAGGTGAGCATCGACATAGGGGACACGGTTCTGCCATTAGAAAAAATTCCGGATGCCGTGAAGCGTTGTGATTGACCGAGTTCCAAGGTCGTTACGGTTGTGGAACCGGGATCGAGGGTGATGTGAGTGAGGACAGCAGGGGCAACAACGACTGATGTCGAGGAGGCACTTTCGATATGCTTCACGACTTGAGAGCTGGTGACGCGATCATCTTCGTTGAGAGGAGAGAGGGTAGGAGCTTGCCACTGCCCCTCGGCGTCAGCAAGGACTTGCGTATGAAGTGGGACTCCATTCACCATGACTTTGATGTGAGCTGAAGGTTCGGCTATCCCAAGCACGAGCGTGTCACCGGTGTTGAGTGAAGCCGATATGACGGGTGGGCGGGGTTTGACCGTCACGTGAACCTGAGCGGATTGGATGCCTTCGTGCGTCGCTTGAATGGTTGTGGTTCCGACTCCTCGTCCATTAACGACTCCGTTAGGGGCGATTGTGGCGACTGTTGGTTGGGTCGTTGTCCAGGTAACTTCAGGTAGCGTGTCTTTCGTCTTGCCATTTGAGAACATCCCTGTTACGGAAAATGGGAATGTTTGCCCCTGTTCAATTGTTGTCGATAGGACAGGGTGAATTGTCATTTCTGACAGTCTAACTTTTTGTACGCTGATTGGTGCAGATCTCACGCTTATTCGTCTATTGACGGTTTGGGTAGCGGTGAGTACCTGTTCTTTTTCTAATGCTGGAATGGTCAGTTCATACGTTCCTTCAGGTGAAACGATCCCCTTGGCGATTGGAAGTCCTTTATGCCAAATGTTGACGTGTGCATATGGGATCCCTGTCCCTGAGACCGTTGTTCCATGCTCCCATATCGTTGGGTTCACCCATGGAGCTGGAAGAGGTTTGGGGGGAGCTGCACAGCTTGACACAAGAAACAGAAGAATCAGCATTCTTCCCATACACTGACGAAACCCACGTATCTTTGTTGTTGAACGAATAGCCATATTGTGAAAACGAGTTGAGATGCTGGTTAGCCCAACAGACCTACCCTTCCTGGTTTGCATGGTCTTCTTCATGGTCTATGCGAATGACGAGTCGTGTTCCTCTAATTCCGACTGTTGCCGTTGGTGTTTTGATCGAAACAGATTCAGGCGAGAGCTTGGCTATAATTCCGGAGAGGTACACCAGTGTGCCTCTGATCATTTCGGTCACAAGCGAGTATTCTTCTTGTTGCGGATTAAAGATGAATTCCCTGACCGTAAGGTGGCTCTTGGGGCCAAGAGAAAGTCTGGTATTGTCTTTCAATGTGACGCCTAATGATCCGGTCTCGTCTGTTTCAAGGGCATCGTGTTGGAAGATGGTATCGCCAACCTGGCATGGAATTCTGGCGTCTCCTCTGATGATGAACGCGTGGTCATTCACCGTCTTCACGGTGCCAATCGCGTTCGGTTCTGCCCAGGTTTTTGAGGGGTGAATGAACAATCCAACAAGCAGAATGCCCGTGAGGATGTATATTCGATTACGTGTCGTGTTGGCAATCACTACGGTTCCCCTTTCTATGCCAGACAAAGAAAAGGATGAGGTGTATGCTCACTGAAAGTACGGACACATCATGCCGTCTTCATGTTCCTTTTTTTATGAATCGTGACTGGGTGATTATGATACAACATTTTATCGAAAACAACACGCATGCTCATTTTTTGATGTGGCCCGCGAATTTGCCTATGTTCTTGCTTCGCGGCGGCATCCGTTTACTTAAGCGCTGATATGAAATTACCCGTCCAGTCTTTGGGTGGTGGGTTTTGTTGGTAGTGGAGAAGCCGTTCGCTATACAGCGTGTGGAGTGGCAGAGGCATATGAGGATTATGTTCAAGATCCAATAAAATCCGATGAACTCGGCTCCATTCTTGGTTTCGAAAGGCCGCTAACATCTCTGTATGTAAGTGGAGCAAGGCTTGAAACCGAGGATCTATGTGCAGCAGATCGTCTCCGATCACGGTATAGGTCCTGGCAGCTTCTTTTTTCCCTTTTAATGTCAAGACGTCAATCTCAAGGATCGCCATACGTGTTCGAACGAGTTCGGCCGTGTCTGGGCCAACCACAATTCCAAGATCATAGGATTTTGACAGTCCTTCTAGGCGAGAGGCGATATTCACGGTATCGCCAAGAACCGAGTAGTCGAATCGTTGTTCGGAGCCGACATTGCCAACGACGCACGGGCCAGTGTTAATGCCGATTCCGACTTTGATTGGTGAAAATGAATAGCCGACATGTGCCGATTCATTGATTCGTGTTTGATTGAATATCTCTAATTGATGAAGGATGTCCAATGCGGCTTTGCACGCATGTACGGCATGGTGGGGATCATCAAGCGGGGCATTCCAAAACGCCATGATGCCATCACCCAGGTACTTGTCGATTGTGCCATGGTGAGAAAGAATCGACTCCGTCAGCGGGGTGAGCAGTTGGTTGATCAGTTGAGTTAATCCTTGTGGGTCTGATTGATATTGTTCGGAAATGCTCGTGAAGTCACGGACATCACAGAACAACACGGTCATGGTTTTGGTTTCGCCTCCAAGTTGAACCTGTCCTGCATTGTGTGACAACTGTTCCACCAGCGCAGGTGAGACATACCGGCTGAATGTGTTTCGAATTTGTCGACGGGAATATTCTTCGCGGACATAGTTGAGGTAGCTTAAAAGACTATAGAGTCCGAGGATTCCCACAGCTCCATAGGACACATCAAGCAACATGCCATACGTCACATACCAATACCATGAGGTGGCAATCATTCCAACGGTGATGCAGGTTCCCAATAGCAGTGTTTGCAGCGCACCGAAGAACGGAACGAGAAAAATGATGAACAGCCCCAATAGGAGGATGATAATCAGTTCTTGTGTCAACGCGGTATTTGAGCGGGTTAAGAATGATTGCGTGAGCAACATATCGAGAATTTGAGCGTGGATTTCGACTCCAGGTAATGTGCCTTCGATTGGTGTCACCTTGTTATCGCCTAACCCAGCTGCGGATGAGCCGATCAGTACCAATTGCCCGGCCAATTTTTCAGGAGGTATGGCGTTGGTCAAGATGTCCATAGCCGAGATATAGCGTCCTGGATTGCGTGTAGAAAAATGAATCCACATTCGGCCGATGTTGTCAGTCGGGATTTGAGTCTGTGCCACTGCCACGTTTCGAATGCCAGCAACATCAGTACTGACTGAGATTGTGGATTCGTGTGTGGCCACCCGAAGGAGTTCAAGGCTGAGGGTGGGAAGAATGTTTGGTCCCAGGCGTAGCAACATTGGCACTCTTCGTACGACACCATCGGGTTCTGGGTTGAGCGTAATGACTCCATGCCCTGCTGCTGCGGACTCTAATTCAGGGATGTTGCGAAGCAATCCTGCATACGAGAAAAGATAAGGCTTGGGATCCATGCCGATCTCGACTAATGTGGGTGTTCTGGGTGGGAAATCATGATTGACTGGACTTTCCTTGGATAATGCTGTTTGTGAAAGGACAATCTGCTTCTGCCTGATGGCCTGAGCGAGGATGGAATCGTTGTCTGGTAAATTCAATACATGTTCTCTTGCTTGATTATTGAGACCGTCAAGCGTCGCGACAATTCCCTTTGGCGATAATCGGTCTGGTTCGGCAAAGATGATATCAAAGCCGACAGCTTTGACTTCGGCACGGAAGAGGTTCGTGATTAATTGAGCGATCATCGTCCGTGGCCATGGCCACTGACCGTATTTCGCCAGGCTTTTCTCATCCAGGTCGATGATCAATACCTGATCGTCTGTTGAAAGTCGAGGTTGAATTTTTTGAAAATAATCAAATACTTGAAGGCGGAGAGCTTTGACGGGAATCGGGTCCCATATCCGTATAATCAGTAAGATTGTAAGAATCACAAGTCCCATAGAGCGGGGTCGCATGAGAAAACTCGCAAATGAATTCATGGCTCTATTCCTGCTGTCGCTCGTTGGCGGTTCGTCTCTTTTTGGGAAACGAGGTGCTGGTGAATAACCTAGATGGCATAGAACGAGAATGCGAAAAGCCTGAAGAGTCACTTCAGGCTTTTGTATGCATGTATTCCCTCAAGATGTTGGTCAAATTCCAAGAATCTAACGGGGAGGGCACCTGAACACGTCGTTGTAGCCTGTCTAAGGGTTGTTATAGGCATTATTGACGTTTTCATGTCTACTGACAAGTACAAGAGTTCCCATATTTTTACATGACTTTTTTGTTTCCGTGATCTTGACCGACCCTGTGTGTCCTGCGTGTACATCTTGAATTGACTTTTTCTGACTCAGGAGCCATTCGGCTCTGTTTGGAACGATGTGGAGTTGAACCGTCACGGTATAATCTCTAGCAAAAACACTTTAGGGGTGCTACGATCCTTTAAATACACAGGATGTACAGGTAGAGAAGGAATGGCTATGAGTGATTGTGGTCAGAATTCGGACGAACTGTCCAAGAGTGCCAGTCTACATATTCAATTACGACTGGACCGTCGAGATCGTGAGTTAGATGCTGCCCGTCGGATTAGCGAAGCGCTCTTTCAACGTCTTCGTCTCGAAGACGTCTTAGAGCAAGCTCTGCGTATTGCCTTGGATGTCGTTGAGGCAGAAGCTGGGTGTATTCTTTTTGCGAATCCAGAAGCACAAGAATTGGAGTTTATTCATGCCATTGGCGAAAAATCTCCACCGATTGGCACGACGTTTTCTTGGGATGAGGGGATTGCTGGGGTTGCGTTCCAGCGTGCCGAAGCCATTGTGGTTGACGATGTACAACAGGATCAACGTCATTTTATGAGGATTGATCAAACGTTTGGACAAGTCACTCAGGATTTAATCGCGTTGCCGTTAAAGCGCTGGGAAGGTCCCCCTATTGGCGTACTTGAAGTCATGAATAAACAGGTCGGACGACTTGATCGTGATGATGTGGCGATCTTGACCATCATTTCTGCGTTTACGGCGATTTCGATTGAGGAAGCACGTTTATTTGAACAAGTGAAATTGAGTGAGGTGGCGCATGTGTTGGGAGACATCAGTCATGATATCAAAAATATGATGATGCCCATTACCTATGGCGCGTGGATTCTCGAAAAGAAGCTCGATGATCTCTTGAGTCATGTTGCACCACATGAGGTAGAGCATGTGAAGGTCAGTCAGGAGTCGAGCGAAAAAGTTCTTTCGATGATTAAGAGTAATGCGCGCCTTATTCAAGATCGTGTCAAAGAAATAGCGGATACAGTAAAAGGACTAAGCTGTCCTCCTCAATTCAACACGTGTCGGATTCTCGATATTGTGACCACAGTACTAGAGACCTTGCGCCCCCTGGCTGAGGACCGTGGCATTTTGATTCAGCAGGAAAATTTGAGTACGTTACCAGTCATTCAGGCTGATGAACGTCGCTTGTTTAATGCGTTCTACAATCTGATTAATAATGCGCTTGATGAAGTTCCGGAGGGGGGAGCTATTACCATCGCGGGTTCGTGTGAGTCAGATGCGCAAACCCTGTGTCTTTCAGTTGCCGATACTGGCCCTGGCATGTCCCCAGAAGTTCGTGAGAGTCTCTTTACCAATCGAACGATCAGTCGAAAGGTCGGAGGGACTGGTCTCGGAACAAAAATCATAAAAGATGTTGTTGATGCACATGGAGGTCAGATTCGCGTTGATAGTCATATTGGTCTGGGTACCACATTTTACATCCGTCTCCCGCTCATTCAGCCGACGACTCGACCCCGCTAACTATCCTGCCAATCATTATCCCAGTACTCGATGAATTGTCTGAGCCAATTCATGGCTCAAGATCGGCTTCATCAAAAATGCTCGAATTCCCAATGCTGTCGCCTTTTCAGGAGTCATGGTGTAGCTGAAGCCAGTACACAGAATGATGGGAAGTTCTGGACGGATGCTGAGTAATTCGCGAGCCAACGCATCGCCAGTTAAATGTGGCATGGTTTGATCCGTAATCACGACATCAAAATGAAATGGATCATGGCGAAAGACGCGTAAGGCTTCAAGGCTATTTGTCCGAACCACAGCTTCATACCCCAGTTGCTGTAACATTTTTTGTCCGAGTTGGGTGAGTGGTTCTTCATCGTCCACGAACAGAATGCATCCCTGTTTGTGATACGTTGGCAGACTCTCTTGAGTTTCACATTCGATGACGGCATCGGTGCGAGGTAAAAAGATATCAAATCTCGTTCCCATGCCAAGTGTACTGTCTACCGTGATGGCGCCTTCATGATTGGCGATAATGCCATGAACGACAGAGAGTCCCATTCCCGTTCCTTCGCCTAAACGCTTTGTGGTGAAGAATGGCTCAAAAATTCGATTTTGAATGTTTGGAGGAATACCGTTTCCCGTATCACTGATGGAGAGGCGGACGTACGAACCTGGTTTAAGCTCAGGGGGGATGGATTCCTGTGGTCTTGAGACTTCCACCTGATCAAGTGAGACCTTCAGCATGCCGCCGTTCTCACGCATCGCATGTTCTGCATTCGTACAAAGATTCATTAAGACTTGATGGATTTGTGTTGGATCGGCCAGAACAACACCTGATGTTGGTGAAAGGTTTTGTTGAATGGTGATTGTTGAGGGAAGGGTCGCTCGTAAAAGGTCAAGAGCTTCTTTGACGACTAAATGTAGTTCAGTTGGAATCCGTTCCTGGTCAACTTGGCGACTGAAGGTCAAGATATGGGCCACTAATTCCTTGGCTCGATTGCCAGCTTTTAAGACTTGTTGTAAATTTTGATACACATCTCCGTTTGGGAAAATCTTGATCAGTGCGAGTTCTGTGTACCCGAGGATAGCTCCAAGAATATTATTGAAATCGTGGGCAATGCCAGCTGATAAGGTGCCGAGAGCTTCCATTTTCTGCAGTTGGTGAAGTTTTTGCTCCGTCTGTCGAAACGCGTCTTCCGCACGCTTGCGGTCAGTAATGTCGAGGACAATGGCCATGAAGACTGGACGGGACGCTGACGTTGAACGTTCGAGGTACACTTCGACTGGGTACAATGTCCCGTTTTTCCGGCGATGAATTGTGGTGAACTGAATGCGTTTTTCTTCACCGGTTCGGATTGGGGTCAGGAGTTTTTCAAACGAATCGAGCGAAAATTCAACCATAAGATCTAAGGGCGTGAGGCAAGACAATTCTTCACTTGCATACCCAAGGTTTTTTCGTGCACCGGAATTTACTTCGATAAACTCCAACGTGTCGAAGTGAAAGACGTAGAGTTCATTGAGCGAAGCTTCCAGCATTCTCAATAACTCTGATTGCCGTGTTTCCCCTTTCTTCCGCTCACTCGTTTCTCGTTCTAATTCGACAAGTTTTTTTTCGAGACGATTGACCAGGCGTTCATTGTAGAGTTGTAGCACCTCTGTTTCTTCCAGTGTAGATGTCCTCCGATCCGCACTCTGTTGTGAGCCGGTATGCATACTATCTGTGACTTCTTTGACGTGGCGTAAGAACTCTTCCGGTTCTGAAGGTTTTCTGATGAAGCGATCTGCGCCTAATGACAGTGCGAACTTTTCGTCTTTCTCGTCAGTATAGGTCGCGGTATAGAAAATGAATGGAATGGATCGTTGGCGAGGGTCTTCTTTAATTTTTCGGCAAAATTGAAACCCATCCATCACTGGCATGAGAATATCTGAAATGATTAACCCACATTCTTGAGCGGAAAGTTTTTCAAGCGCTTCAGCGCCATTGGTCGCGGTTGTTACGTCGTAACCGCTTGTCGTCAACATTTGTTCCAAGAGATAGAGGGACTCTCTCTTGTCATCGACGATGAGAGTTTTCATGGCAATGTGGTTGTCCTTACAAACACCATGTATGCATGTCTATGTTCTGACATCCAAGGTGTATTTACCCAGTCGATGACTGAACACACGGGAAGACTGTATGAATATGTTGATGATGAATGAACGATATGTCTTGCGTGACAGGACCGTGGATAGTAAATGAACGCGAGTTCTCAGGTTGGTTAAATTTTGGTAGAGAACGCGTACGCGTGTGAAGTCGTGTGATGAAAAAAGCAGATGAATTTTTGGGAAATAGAGGGGAATGCATATGGGATTCATGTTTCAATAGATCAAAGAAACGATTGTGAGCAGACAGTCGTATTGCCAGCTATCTATCAACATGTTCACATAAATATGATAATGAAAGACTCACCATACCCCTTTACGCATGATCTCGCAAGGGGTGATGTTCAGCTTTGTGAGAATTTGAATGAACCGCAGGCAGGGTGAAAATTTACGATGGACCGAATAGTTTTCGACTTCTGAATGTGTATGTCGTCTCAATCAGCTCTCATATCCTCTAGCACGCGCACCATCTCATGATGAATCATGCCATTGCTGGCAATGAGGTCTTGTCCATAGATGGAGAAGGGGGCACCTTTGTAGTTGGTGACTTTTCCACCGGCTTCTTCGACGATGAGTTTGCCTGCTGCGGTATCCCATGGGTTGAGTTTCAATTCCCAAAACCCATCGAAGCGACCGCAGGCCACGTAACACAGGTCGAGAGCTGCGGTTCCCGTTCGCCGCATTCCACGCGCACGTAATGAGAATGCGCAAAACTCTTTGAGATTGTTGTCAGCAACCGTATGGACATCATATGCGAAGCCTGTGACAAGCAGCGCATCCCCGAGTTGAGGTGTGGCGGATACGTGGATTGGCGTCTTGTTGAGCCATGCGCCTTTTCCTTTTTGCGCGACGAACAGTTCGTTTCTGGTTGGGTCAAGGACCACGCCTATGTGAACATGTCCTTCGTATTCAACGCCAATCGACACATTGTACATCGGAAAGCCATGCGCGAAATTCGTGGTCCCATCAAGTGGATCGATAATCCACTTGTAAGGACTCTGGTCTTGTGCGTGGAGTCCTTCTTCTTCGGCTAAAATTTGGTGCGATGGAAAGGCGCGATTGATGATCCCAATAATGGCTGTTTCTGATGCGAGATCAGCTTCGGTGACAAGATTAATCTGTGACTTTTTGTGAATCTCAAATCCTTTTTGCGTATAGTCTGTCAAGATGGAGCCACCGAGTTGAGCGGCTTCTATGGCGATCTTAGTGAGGTCTTGGAGTTCACTGTCCGAAATGTGCATATGTGTGTTCCCAGCGGTGATTCACAATACAGGAAGAGAGCATGAATCTAAAGGATTGACGGTATTGATAGAGGACAAGACGTTGTTTGGTAGGAGAAAAAACACGCCGGGAGCAGGGGGCCCCGCCCCCGGCGGTACTACGGAGGGAGGCTGGGTTACTTCTTCTTGGTTTTGGCTTTCGCCTTTGGCTTCGCAGTCGCAGCCTTCTTTTTCGGAGCGGCTTTCTTCTTTGTGGCCAAGGTACTCACCTCCTTTCACTTTCGTTGGCTACGCACGTGACTGCGCGCCGAACCTCACACGGCTTGTGTAAGGGGTTTGGTCTCGCCATCTTGGCGAATGATTGCAAATGTATTTGGTGCAACCTTATGAAAGCGCCGATCTCGTTTGAGCGAGGTGGCTACAGATGTCACGGGTGTTTTTCCACGAATGTGCATGCCGCCTTCGATGAGGCGTTGGCAAATGTCCTTGGCATGCATGGATCGCCTGGCTTCCTTTAAAATCATATGCACCGCATCGGGTACGCTCATCCCTACGTATTTACTACGGCCTAAAAGAATCTCTCGCGATTGGTTCGTGACATCCGTGTCCTGTGGGGGCAATGCTCCCGTTTCATCTGTAATAATCTGGCTCGAGAGGCTCGCCAGTTTCGCCTTGTCCGCTTCGACACGATAGAGAGTTTTCGCCAACTCGATGTATTTCTCAATCGTTGCGATTTCTTCATTGAGCTGCTCCCGTTTTTTTCGTAAGTCCTTAAGCTTAGATTCGTAGGCGCCTATCCGTTGTTCTAATCCGACAGTAATATCCTCAAGTTCGCTCTTTTCCTTACTGCCATCCATCTTAAGGTCCTCTCCATAGTGTATGATTGCTTTTTATCATTGAGTCTAAGCAATGTCAACAAGAATTATTGCAACTAAAATATCAAACTTATTTTACTATGTGAATTAGGAGTGGTGTCTATGAAAGCCTAATAGTTGTGGATGTACTATGATGTTCATTCTGCATTTAGTGTGTCGAGAGATCACTCTAGAACCTTCCAGTAGAGGAACGCCTGGATAATGGGTGCGAAGTCTGTTGAACAAGGGGTGGTCCCTATTAATCGTCGTTGATTGTTCACAGGGTGTGTCTAAATCGTCAAGGTCGTGTTCGCAGGCGAGAAGGCTTTTGCTGTCAGGTAGATCTCGTAGTAAGATGCAGGGGGAATTGCCTTTGCATTCTGTCTGATGTTCTTCTAAGTGATTTTCCTTATTATGTTGCGTAATCCTGTGCAAATTTCACCTGCAAGGAAGCCGATAAATTTACTGGCGATGGACAGGGATGCCATGCGTGCTTGGGTTGCAACGTTAGGTTGGCCATCTTATCGAGCCAAGCAAATTCTTTGCTGGTTGTATCAACAGCGTGTGGCTCATATTACAGACATGACGAATCTTTCGTTGTCAGATCGATCTCGACTCCAGTCGGTGGCGACAATCACACGGGCGACGAATGTGACGATTCGGCAGGCGACAGATGGGACCAAAAAATTTCTTCTGGAATTAGCCGATGGGCTTGAGGTTGAAAGCGTCTTGATTCCTGATAGCGATCGGCTCACCTTATGTGTGTCGACTCAAGTTGGGTGTACCTTAGATTGTGATTTTTGTTTAACGGGAAAAATGGGGCTTAAGCGAAATCTCAAAGCGCATGAAATTGTCAATCAAGTTCTGACGGTTCAAGATCATATCCCACCTGATTCTCGTCTAACATCGTTAGTGTTTATGGGTATGGGCGAGCCGTTGGCCAATATGGAAGAGCTGTCTGATGCGATTAAGCGATTGACCAATGAGGACTGGGGGGTGGGAATGTCTCCTCGGCGTATGACTGTGTCGACTGCGGGGTTAGTGCCTCGGTTACAAGAGGTTGCACCGTTAAAGGTTAATCTTGCTATTTCTTTGAATGCCACGACCAATGTGCAGCGTGATGCGTTAATGCCTGCTATTAACAAGCTTCATCCGCTGTCTCAACTGCTAAAGGCCTGTCGTGAGTACCCATTACAAACCGGTCGGCGCTTAACCTTTGAATATGTTCTGCTTGGAGGCATCAATGATTCGATTGCAGATGCGAAGCGTTTTCCCAAGCTCTTGAATGGGATTCGGTGTAAAATTAATTTGATCCCATTCAATGAATTTCATGGCAGTCCGTATACACGGCCAAGTGATCGTGTCATCGAAGAGTTTCAAATGGTGTTGCGTCGAGCGGGCTTTGATGTTTTTATTCGTAAGAGCCGTGGTCGCGATGTGCTGGGAGCCTGTGGGCAGCTTGGGGATCTACAAGTCTGAAGCCTAATGACGAGTTAACGATAGATCAAGGAGTACAGTGCATGATCAGTCTAGAGTCAGATTTACGTCTGAAGTACGTGGCCTTAAAGCAGGTATTGCGCGATATGGATTCTGCCATCGTGGCATTTTCTGGTGGGATAGACAGTACACTTGTTCTCAAAGTGGCCTATGAGGTCTTGGGAGTTCGTGTGACGGCGGTGACGGCGGTATCACCCACGTTTCCAGCTATTGAACTGGAAGCTGTGCATCGGCTGAGTTCGGAGATTGGCGTCGCTCTTCAAGTGGTTGAAACAGATCAGTTGGAGATCGATGCTTTTGTTCAAAATGACGAAATGCGCTGTTATCACTGCAAAACGGATCTGTATCAATTGCTGGGACAGATCAAGAAGGAGACTGCCCAAGCCATCATTGTTGATGGAACCAATGTCGATGATTTGCAGGATGATCGTCCTGGAATCAAAGCGGCACGAGCTCTTGGTGTGCGTAGTCCACTTGTTGAAGCAGAATTGGGAAAGGCAGATATTCGAGCGTTGGCACACGCGTTAGGATTGTCGAATTGGGATAAGCCTGCAGCAGCCTGTCTTTCTTCGCGTATTCCTCGTGGGACTTTGATTACGCGTGTGGAGCTCTCGCGTGTGGAGCAGGCTGAAGCGCTATTGTTTCGAGAAGGCTTCAGGCATGTGCGCGTACGTGTTCATGAAGGAATGGCAAGAATTGAAACCTCAGAGTCAGAAATGACATTGTTTCAAGATTCAGCACGACGCAATCGAATTGTCGCGGAATGTAAACGATTAGGGTTTCGGTTTGTGACGGTCGACTTGGAAGGATATCGGTCCGGGAGCACCAATGTACTGCAAACGTAAAAATGAAAAGTTTAAAATGTCTAGCTTTCTGAGTTAAAACTCATTGTTCATTTTTAATTTTGCAATTTGAAATGTGTTATGTCCTCTCTGTATGTCAATGAGTTTGATTGTTGGCCACGGCATCCATGGCTTCCTGGGCGAATCGACGATGATCATCATCTGAAAGGTTTCGAGTCAGTATTTTTTCTGCAACTTGTAGTGCCAAATCAGCCGTTTCTTTTCGTATATCCTGCAACGCTTTTCGTCGTTCCCGATCGATTTCTTGTGACGCCTCGGTTTTGAGTCGATCGGTTTCTGTACGAATTCGTTGTTGGTTTTCGTCCAGAAGGCGTTGGGCTTGATCGCGGGCTTCATTCACGATGCCTTCAGCTTCCCGGGCGGCTTCGTGTAGCTTGGCTTCGTATGTCTGTAAGCGTTGCTCAGAGTCTGCTCGATTTTTTTCTGCCTGCTCAATGCTTTCCCGAATTTTTTTCTCTCGCGCTTCAAGTGTTTCCAGAATCGGAGGGAAGGCATACTTGTACAAGATCCACAGAAGAATCCCGAAGGAAATGATTTCCCAGAAAATGAGCGATGAGAAAAAATTGCTGTCAAATTGTGGCATTGTCTCGAACCTCTGTTATCCCTTGCCCATAATAATAAACGCGATAACTAACCCGTACAGCGCAATCGCTTCGACCAACGCGAATCCGATCCACATATACTTTCCCACACGGCTTTCCGCTTCGGGTTGACGAGCCACGGCTTCGATCATTTTTCCAAAGATATACCCAATGCCGACGCCTGCTCCGGCAAATCCAGCGGCTGCGAGCCCCATTCCTAATAAAGCTGCTCCTGCAACATCCATTGTGTTCTTTCCCTCCCGTTGAATAGGGGTTGAATAGTGAGTGATACGAGTTTGCTTGACGAAACAGTCTAGAGTTCAAGGTTGAACGTTACGGGTCTCATGTTTCTGGTTCAAACTTTATACTGGCGACTTTATCTGATTATTCTCTTAATGTAGATGCATCGCGTCTCCGATATAGACGCATGTGAGCACTGTGAAAATATATGCTTGGATAAAGGCAATGCCAAACTCTAACCCATATAGGGCAATGGTAAACGAGAATGGAAGCCATCCTATAAGCAGGCCTCCTGTTATCGTCAGGCCGAATAGTACACCGAGAATGACGTGCCCCGCTGTCATATTGGCAAAGAGCCGAACTGCCAGAGAAATTGGTCTGGCTAATTGGCTAATGAGTTCAATCGGAATCATTAATGGTAAGAGCCATCCTGGAGTGCCAGGAGGGACGAGAATGCCGAAAAATTTCCCTCCATGAATTGAAAATCCAATGGCTAAGCTCAAGATATAGACAGATATCGCAAATACGCCAGTCACGACTAGTTGACTCGTCACCGTATACGAGCCAGGTATTAAACCCAGTAGATTACAAAAGAGAATGAACAAAAAGAGGGTACTGATCAGGGGGAAATACCGCATCCCATCCGTCCCCATGGTGTCTTGGATGATGCCGCGGATGAAGTCTACTAGGACTTCTGCTAGGTTTTGAAGTTTACCTGGAACTAAGGATCGACTTGATCCAGCCCGTAGTAAAAACCAGATAATCAGGGCGACAACAACCCACATCACAAGGGTTGCCTTGTTCAGGGAAATATCGAGGCCGAAAAGAGATAGCGGGAGTATCGGGTGTAACTCGAACGCGTGTAATGGGTCTTGCAAGGACGATCCTATAAGTTAAGACTTTAAGAAATTACGATTTCCAACGTTGAGCCGTCCGGTACGCATTTCGCAAACCTGCGGCAAGACCCAAAAAGAGCCCAATCACCAAAGCCCATGGCTCCGACCTTAACACATATGTGTCAATGAGCCAACCAAGAGCTCCGCCGACAATGAGAGAGGCTAGCAAATCAGTGCTTACCCTGATTGCCTGCCCCAGCCCAGAAAACATTGGGTTCTGAGATGGTGCCATGTGTTGCGCCGGTAAGCCTACCCCGGCGGAAGGAGCCGAATTCAAACAAAATTTCTGTGGATTTGTCAAGCGATGGGAAACATGTTCGATGTCTGTCGTCTTGAGCCTGTGCTGGTAATTACTCAGGTGCTATGATACCTATACAAATTATGCGTGTCCCCATAAAGATATTTCAGTCGTGTGTCTGTGCGTGGAGCTTGCTGTTTGCGCTGGACTTTGCTCTGGCAGCAGAGACAGTGGATGACTTGCCGAATATCACCACTGGTGTTGTCCCGATTATTTCATACAAAGAACATGATCCTTTTGCGAATGACCAACTCACATCGGTAAGCCATGTTTCGTATGTCATTCATGTAAAAAATCAAACAGATGATCCTGTGGTTGCTGAGTCTCTTATTCTCGTCATCGATAAAATTGTTGAGATAAGTGGCGCTGATATTTCAGATCGCATTACCATAAAGGGGGCAGATGGCCACATGGAAGACGGGAGACCATTCTTTCAAATCCCCGTTGGCAAGAAGAAAGATCTTGCGCCCTATGCAGAAAGTGAGTCAATTACGCTTGAGCTAGATAATCCAGACTATCTACGATTTTATCCTCCGACCCTTCAAGTTCGAGGTGTGAAGCGAGTCTCCTCGAAGTCTGTTCAAGAACTTGTCGAGACATTATTGAACAAAGGGGTTCTTACCACTGACGAGGCGGCTCAAGCTCTCGAGTCTTCCTCTGCACCAGAATAATTCATGGGCCACATGTCTTCGTCTTGCTCCTGGTCCACCGAGCAATTTCTCCGTGCTACTTCTCCAGCGCCACTCGTCCTTTCCATGCCATTGCCAACCGAAAGTCCGTTTGAACTCTATGTTCGACTGACGGGGTGTTCGAGGTCGTCGTTTTTCTTAGAGAGTGGCGGAGGCAATCCTGAACTCGCGCGGTATTCATTTATCGGTTGTCAGCCCTATCAGGTATTTTCAGCCAAAGGTCGTTGCTATGAAATGAGAAATCACGATGGCCATGTGGCGGGAGAAGGGGACACGTTTTCAAAATTTGCAGAATTGTTTGGTCCAATTTCGTATGATCGTTTGCCAAACTTCCCTCCGTTTCTTGGAGGAGCCGTAGGGTTTTTCAGCTATGACATGGTTCGTCAGTTTGAACGGATTCCCGAGTTAGCCGTTGACGACTTGGATTTGCCGGATATGGTTTTTCTGTTTGTGGAGGTTGTCGCGGCGATTGATCATGAGTCGAACCTGTTGCATGTAATTTTTGCACCTGATCCCAAGCGGTGGGCCGGAGAATCTCGAGATCAGCTAGTGCGAGAAGGACAAGAGCGCCTCCGAGATTGGCACGCTCAATTGACGCATCCTGATAGACATCTTCGTGTGATGAACGACTTGCCTCCTGTGACACGGCCTCAGATTGAAGGTCAGCAGTCGAGAGATCATTACATCGATGGAGTGCGGAAATGTCAGGAGTTGATTGCCGCTGGAGATATTTACCAAGCAAATCTTTCGCATCGATTTACGATTGATGTCGCGAAAGCGTTTTCCGGAAACCATCATCTACAAGGCGCATATTGGTATCAACGGATTCGTCAAGTGAATCCATCGCCGTTTTCAGCCTTGTTGATCTTAGATGACTACACCATGGTGTCGAACTCCCCAGAACGATTGGTACGATTAGACGGGCAACGGGCCGATATGCGGCCCATCGCAGGCACTCGACCACGTGGCACAACTGTGAGTGACGATCGCCGACTCATTGAGGAGTTGCTGTCCAGCCCTAAGGAACGGGCTGAGCATGTCATGCTTGTTGATCTGGTGCGAAACGATCTTGGTCGAGTCTGTCGATCTGGCACGATTTCGGCTGAGCAGTTGATGATAGTGGAACGGTATTCTCATGTTTCCCATCTCGTGTCTAATATTTCCGGCCTCATTCGACATGACGTCACGGCGTTTGATGTCCTTCGAGCTGCCTTTCCTGGTGGAACCATTACGGGAGTGCCCAAAGTTCATTGCATGAAGATTATTGAGCAATTGGAACCGGTTCGTCGTGGGGTCTATACCGGATCGCTTGGCTACATGAGTTGGTCGGGTCAGATGGATATGAATATTCTCATCCGAACGTTGCTGTTGACGCCTAAGCAGGGATATCTGCAGGTAGGAGCCGGTATTGTGGCAGACTCAATCCCGAGTCAAGAGTATGATGAAACGGTCCATAAGGCCGAAGCTTTTTTTCAAGCCTTTTCGTAGGGAAGTGAAGTCACGGGCAAGCGAACATGTACGACGTCAAGAGGGATAACCGTAAAAATGTGTGGAGTGAAAAAATGATGGGAAGCTCGTCGCCGGAGTGGATCTATCTCAACGATAAATTTGTTACTCGAGATCATGCAACTATCTCCGTATTTGATCATGGCTTTTTGTACGGGGACGGGGTTTTTGAAACTCTGCGTGCCTATCGAGGAAAAATTTTTCAACTGGAACGCCATCTTGAGCGACTCAAGGTTTCCTGTGATCGTATTGGACTGTCTTTGCCCATTACAACATCCCATTGGCCTGAACTTCTCTCTGAATCTTTACGACGTAATGAACTCTTGGATGCGTCGGTTCGCATCACGATTTCTCGAGGAGTGGGAGCGATTGGCCTGGATCCTACCTTGTGTGCTCATCCGACGGTTGTCATCATGGCTAAACCCGTTACGCCCTATCCTTCAGAGTTCTTTCAAAAAGGCGTTCAGCTTGCCGTAGTGAACATTCGACGAAATCCTATTGAGGCCCAACCGCCTGAGGTGAAAGCGCTGAGTTTCCTGAACAATATTTTGGGAAAACATGAAGCCACTCAGGCCGGCTGCTTCGATGCCGTAATGTTAAATATGGATGGGTTTCTGACTGAGTGTACGACGAGTAATATATTCTTTGTTTGTCAAGGACAACTCTGCACCCCATCGGTAGACTGCGGCATTCTTTGTGGCATTACGCGAGATGTCGTGCTCATGCTCGCGAAGGAAGAAGGGCTGCCTGTTGTGGAGGGCAAGTTTATGCAAGAGCAGTTATTATCCGCCGAGGAGTGCTTTTTGACGAATACTGGCATGGAGGTCATGCCGGTCTCTCACGTGGATGGGCATCGTTTTGGCACCTCATGTCCCGGTGTTTGGACTGTGAAGCTGCACCAGCTTTTTCACGAAAACCTGAGTCGTTTTTTGGATGATTATAGCGAATCCAAATAAGCTCCAGCTGAGGTCGATCAACCCCCGCGCGAGACAAGGCTAACATAAGGAAGATTATGCCCGCCTGGATGATCTACAGGCGATTGACGGTTCACGAACGAAGGGTCAATCAGCATTCAGTTGGTCGACGTGTAACGGATTCGGCATAACTGAAACGGCTATAAATCTGAAGACCTTAGTGTGGCCCCGACCTCAAAAGTATCGAAGAAGAGGTGTTCTCCCCTTGCTTATGACAAAGGGAAGCGATCCGATTTGAGGGGACGATGCGAACGGCTATGGGTTTTCCAGCCAAGACCCTTATGGGTTGGAAAGTCTTCTCGGAAATGCGCTCCGACACTATTCTCTCTCCACAGGGCGGCTTCAGTGGTTGATCGAGCAACTTGAATCAAATTTTTGGTTTCCATATTTGTTCGTGTGAGTGAGGATTGCTCCAACAGCTTTTCCCACTGCGTGAGTTGCCTTACCGCCTTTGTGAGAATGTCTCCTCGACGAACGAGTCCGACCTTCGTCCACATCAAACGACGAAGGGAATTGCGAAGTTTTTCCGCATCCTCTAACGGTTTTGCTGCAGCCTTGCGACCCTTTTGAATCTCGCGAAGCGTGAGGCGAGTCATCGATGTGTTTGAAGCAAATCTCACAGCGGCTTGCGCTGAACGCAGTCCAAAGACCAATCCCTCCAGAAGGGAATTGCTTGCGAGACGATTGGCTCCATGCACTCCGCTACACGCCACTTCCCCTGCTGCAAAAAGTCCTGGCAGAGTCGTGGCTCCATGAAGATCCGTGGAGACGCCGCCCATCCAGTAATGAGCACTTGGAGATACCGGTATCCATTCTTCAGTGATATCAATGTCGTAGCGAAGACATGTGGCATAGATGGTTGGAAATCGTTTTTTGATAAATGTCGGACTGAGGTGTGTGATATCAAGATACACATGGCGGGCTTTGGTCGCTTGCATTTCGGCCCATATTGCCCTAGCGACGATATCACGCGACGCCAGTTCTTTATCTTTGTGATAGCGATTCATGAAAAACTCTCGTTTGTTATTGCGCAATCGCCCGCCTTCTCCTCTCATAGCCTCGGAGAGTAAAAACGGAGGACTTGAGGGGAGATACAGCGCTGTGGGGTGGAACTGCACAAACTCCATATCTTCAAGTACAGCACCTGCTCGAAAGGCCATGGCGATTCCGTCGCCAGTGGCACTGCCTGGATTGGTCGTGCGGGCATAGACCTGGCCTGCACCTCCCGTTGATAGCACGGTGGCAGAAGCGAGGATTAATTTTAATTCTCCTGTGAGTTCTTCTAGGACAATGGCTCCACGGCACTGTCCATCAAGAACAAGCAAGTCAATGCTGAATTGATTCCCGATCCACTGAATCGTGGGCTGTTGACGGGCATGGGCGGTTAAAACCCGCACCATCTCGCTTCCAATCGCGTCGCCTCCAGCCCGCAGAATTCGGCGTCGACTGTGGGCACCCTCGTGTGCAAAGGCAAGTTTGCCCTTTACTTTATCGAATTTGGCACCCCATGCCAGGAGCTCCTCGATGCGCGCTGGGCCCTCTTGAACAAGAGCTTTGGTCGCTGGTTTTCGGCAGAGTTGATGGCCAGCTTTGATGGTGTCAGTAAAGTGTAGGTCGACATGGTCTTCTTCGCTTAACGCGACGGCGACTCCGCCTTGGGCAAAGAGCGTACTGTTTTCCTGTGGGCCTCCTTTGGCGATCATGAGCACGCGTCCATGATGGCAGAGTTCCAGGGCTGCGCGAAGTCCAGCCACTCCGCTTCCAATGACAAGAAAATCAGTCTCGACAATTTGAGTAAATTTTTTATAATACGGGAACGTCATAATTGAAATGTTATGCTTTGATCATGTGAACGCGAATGAATGAGAAGAATTGGGGCAGTGAGAAAGTCTAGGATAGTGCCTGTCGATCCGCCATACCAAACGGTAAGTCGCCTTCCACGCCGGTGAGAAGAATGACATGGGTTCCGCTCCAATGGAGCGTTCCGTGGCCTCTCGCTTTTATGGCTTGTGCATCGGGAGCGTCTTTCCATTCACCAAGCCATGAAACATGCACTGAGATGAGATCTCCGTCAATAACCATTCGGTCAATTGAAAGATCGAGTACGATATCGGAGTATGTCTCAAAGTCTCGTTGGATGCCTTGTTCCCAGGCATGCAAGGAGTCTAATGGGAGTAGGAGGTCTTTGGTCGCTTCCTGATCCTGAGCCACATAGGCTTGCTCAAGCGTCTGCACGGCTTCGACGATTCGTTCGAACCGAGCATGGCTTTCAGGATAGCGTGGGGGGTCAGAGGAGCAGCCAGTCAGAATTCCGGCATGACTCAATGTGACTGCGGTGATCGCCACGTACGTCATGATGGGTCGCCAATTCACAGGTCATTATAACGAGTTCGCGAGAGAAGAGGTCAAGAACTTTCTTCGAGAAAAGGGACGGTTCTATAGCCGTTTCAAATAACTTCCGCTGATTCAAACGTTGTACCGCGCGGAGTTCGTTGTATTTTTCCGTTTGGAACGTATTTGGATTCGCTGTAGATCATGCAGGTATCCATGTTTCTGGCTATTTCTTGACACCTTTCAAGGCCCTGTGATAGTTACTCCACTCCCACTTTCACAGGTGATGTGCGAATTTCGTTGTGAGTGGAGCCTCTGGTAACATTGAACCGTTCGTCTCAAACATAAACGTGTAAGGAACTAGGTGTATGGCAAGTGTTGTCAAAAAACGGAGAAAAAAAATGCGAAAGCATAAGCATAAAAAACTCCGTCGTCGAATGAAATTCGCGCGTCGTCGTAATTAACGGCTCTATTTCTGAGCCATAGGAGCATATGACTCAGGGGAAAAAAACGCGTATTCGAATCCGTTCCTCTCTCAATACCTATGTTGGGAGTTTACTGATTCCTCCTATGCGCAACAGAATTTCTGATGTGTTTAATGACGAGTCCGTGTTGTTCATTAATTTGACAGAGGTCGTGGTGAATGACACGGAGCATGCGGATTTTGTTGCGTTGAACAAGAACATGATTGAGTCCGTCACGCAATTGGACTAGAACGCCTGAAAATAATATACGTGTGTGAAGGCTCCTGGTGTAGAACAAAAAAATGGCCTCATGAGTTTGAGGGCTTAGAGCCATCGTGTTCTAGGGTACCCATCAAATCAGTTAATACTCATTTATCGAGCCCAAACTATGTGAATGCCTCAAGAGAAAAAACATACCTGTTGACTATGTCCTAGCCTCACCCTTGCTTCTACTTCTCACGTCCCTGACTTACAGCTCTTCATCCTCGACATGTCTCAGCCGTGTATTTTATGTTCAGATTTTTTTGAAGGACGTTAACGATTGATGACGACATTTTCTCGTTTTTTCCCATTTCTTCGACCATACCTTGGTCAAATGATTCTTTCGGCGTTGCTGGTCATGGGTGTTGCCGCTTTGAATCTGCTGTTGATTCGCTATGCTGGGAACGTGTGGGATCTCATTACCGTGCAGCGCGACCTTCCGAAACTGACGACCACGATTTGGCTGTTTCTTGGATTTATGCTCGGACAGAGCGTCCTGTCCATGGGGCATAGTTATTTGACCTCACGAGTGTCTCAACAGATTATTTGTGACTTTCGCACACATCTGTTTGCTCACTTTCAACGTCTCTCGTTAGGGTTTTTTTCCAAACGGCGAACTGGAGAGATAGTCTCCCGTCTCATGAATGATGTGGGCGTCATTCAGTCAACATTAACGGATACGCCTATCGATACGGCGAAGCATTTTGTGACAGTGATTGGAGGAGTCGGCTTCTTGTTAGTGATGAACTGGCGCCTTTGCGGGCTCATCCTTCTGTTATTGCCATTGCTGGCGATTGTGGCCCGTTTGTTTGGTCGACGTCTCAAGTCATTGTCGACACAAATTCAAGATCGTACCGCAGAATTGACGACGCTTATTGAAGAGGTGGTATCGGGAATCCGTATCGTAAAATCCTATGTGCAGACCGATCGCGAAGAGAGACGATTCCGATCTGGCGTCACGAGTCTGATGGACACGACGTTACGACGTACGGCCATTCTCTCGGTCTTTATTCCCGTGATTACCTTGCTGACGCTGGCTACGGCAGTTGCCGTCCTGTGGTATGGCGGAAAGCAAGTCATCGAAGGGGCGATGTCTCCCGGAGATCTGTTTGCCTTTGTGTTATTTGCCGGCATTCTGATCGGACCCTTCGGATCCGTCGCTCGCGTGTTTGCGCAATTGAAAGAATCGCAAGGGGCAATGGCGCGAGTCTTTGAAATTCTTGATGCCCAGCCGGAAATCTATGATGTGCCTGAGGCGATCACGTTGCCAGAGGTACAGGGGAGCATACGATTTGATCAGGTTCGGTTTGCCTATGATCCACGACAGGAGGTGTTGTCCTCTGTCACGTTTGAGGTGCAACCGGGAGAGCGTGTGGCTGTTGTCGGTCCAACCGGGGCAGGGAAGACGACCATTATCAACCTGCTGCACCGATTTTATGATCCAACGGCTGGAGCGGTGTTTGTCGATGGCTATGATTTACGTGCTGTTCGATTGGATAGTTTTTATCGTCAAATTGCTTTGGTGCCGCAAGAAAGCATTCTTTTTGGGGATACGATTCTAGAAAATATTCGGTATGGACGTTCCGAGGCGAGCGAGGAAGAGGTTCATGCCGCGAGTCAGGGGGCTCATGCCCACGAGTTTATTCTGTCTCTTCCCGATGGCTATCAGACGCTTGTTGGCGAAAAAGGCGTGAATCTTTCCGGAGGGCAACGTCAGCGGATTGCCATCGCCAGGGCGTTTTTGAAAAATCCACGAATCTTAATCATGGATGAGGCCACATCGGCGTTGGACAGTCAATCGGAAACATTAGTGCAATCTGCGCTCAATAATTTGATGATTGGTCGGACAACCGTCATCATTGCGCACCGTTTGACGACCGTTCAGTCTGCTGATCGAATATTTGTGTTGAATCATGGGCACATTGTTGAGGAAGGGCGTCATGCTGCGCTCCTTGAGCAGAAAGGCCTGTATCATCATTTGTATACGCTCAGAATGGAAGAATTAAATAGTGAAGCGTGAATCGTATTTTGTGAGGCGTAGAGGAAACGTGAGAAGACTCTTAAAGCGAGATACGAACGACGATTTACAAGGTACGCCCCAAGAGTTTAGCGAATTTTTGCAAGATCAGCTTCGATATTAATCAATTTTCCGTCTGGAAAGAACACGGCCAAGGTACTGGCGGCTTCAGGGTCAAAGTCGGCATAGGCAAATCTTGCGGTGAACCTCGATCGGTAACTCGGGATATCGCCAGGATTTTTTTTGCCACGTTCAGCGGCTCCAACATCAACGGGGCGGGCCATGGCTGACCCTTGTTGTAGTGCGATATCGACACCTTCCGCAAAAAACTCTTCGTCTCCGCACAGTCGCACTTCAACTTCCAAATAGGGCATTTGTAAGATTTCCTGAATTTTACTTTCTGGCATGCGAACTGGTTTTTTCTGGCGTTTCGATTCCGCCGCCTCTCGTCGACCAAAATATTCCAACCAATAATACCGTGTGCGTAAAATGGCATGGGGTCCGCACGGATTGTCTTCTGGATTGGCTCCAACAAGAATTTTCTGCTCCGCGGTTTTCATAATAGTTGCCACATCTTCGACATTTTCCGCTTTTTCCATTGGCCCACGACCATCGGCCAAGGCTTGATTGGCCTGTTCCATGGTGAGTTGTATGTCTATGGCATTTGCGTGATTGAACGTCGCATCCCAGGAAAGGCACAACATGGTGATCATGAAGAACGCTCTAAGTTTCACTGAGAATGCGTGTTGGGGCTGCATGAGAATCCTCCTTAACACCCACCTTCTTTAGCTGAGAAAAAGGCGAATGAGAACGAATGAAAGCACGGATTGTAGAAAACCGGACCAGTCATTGCAATCCCTCGAGTGATGAGAATCTTGAGCGATGCGAAAAGGCCTTGCTATCGTGATTTTAGATGACTGGAAGCCTATCTATTTGCGAAAGAAAGAGATGACCGGTTGACTCTATGCAGAAAGTTGGGTAGATTAGGCCTACGTCATGCGGAGGTGGGCCGTCCCGACTACGGCGCCAGCATCCGGGTATCCCGCCTAACCCAAAACTTCCCCATCCACAATTCTTATTCATGTCATATCTTTAATGTAATTCATAATTAATTCATCAAATGCGTGTGAATGAATCAGTGAAAGCGTCTTTGGGAGGGTATATGGAGCTCGATAAAGTTGAGCGAGTTTATACGAATTATGCTGGAATGTACGATCAAACCTTTGGTCGTATGGTTCAGCAGTCTCGAGAGTCTGCCGTGCGTGGGTTGCCGATTCAGCCTGGGGATCGGGTCTTGGAAGTTGGCATCGGTACGGGTGAAGCCTTGCCGTTGTATCCACGGCATTGTGAAGTTCTCGGCATAGACTTTTCTGAGGGAATGTTGGAGAAAGCTCGCAAGAGAATGCAAACGCATCAGTTGGATCATGTGACCTTGCAGCGTATGGATGCTGCACAGATGGATCTTGAGAATGATTCGTTTGATATTGTCATGGCGGCCTATGTGGTGACGGCAGTTCCCGATTACCGGCAAGTCATTAGTGAAATGATCCGGGTCTGCAAACCTGGTGGCCGCATTATTATGTTGAATCATTTTAGCAATGGAAATAAAGTGATTGCGGCTGTTGAAAAAATGATCTCGCCGCTCTGTAAGCACATAGGGTTTCGAACAGACTTATCGCTCAGTACGGTGTTGGAGGGGACGACTCTTGTCGTTGAACGAAAGAAAAAGGTTAATCCTCTTCGATTTTGGCATCTGGTCGAATGCGTTAATCAGAAAAATGGCCATGCCATATCGGTTGCCTCTGCGAAGTAATCTGCCATTTATCCCGTTTCCTGACGAAAAAATCTACTTGAATCTGAATTAAGCATGAGGTGCTTCTCGTTCCGAGTTGTCACGTCAGGCCACCAATGAGGGGTGTTCGTTGAGCACTGCGCACTGTCTTATGCATGTGTCGTTTGAGGGCCCAGGTGTTTTCAAGGCATCCCTTGAGCAGCGTGGATATGAAGTTCGGCAATACCTTGTGCCTCGAGATGGGCTTCCTGCTGAAATTGGTGATTTTTTGTTAGTGATGGGCGGTCCGATGTCGGTGAACGATCCGGAGCCATGGCTTGCCGAAGAGCGTGTCTTTATTCAAGCAGCATTATCCAAGAATATTCCAATTGTTGGTGTGTGTTTGGGGTCGCAGTTGATCACGCAGGCGTTAGGAGCATCGGTCATCCCTAGTGAAAAATTTGAGATAGGCCTGGTTCCGGTGACCTTGAGTATGGAAGGGCAACGTGATCCAGTTTTTCAAACCATGCCGCCTCGGTTTGATGTGTGGCAATGGCATGGGGAAGGATTTGAGCTGCCTCCTCATACCGAGCTTCTCGCCAGTTCGGAGCACTCTCCGGTCCAAGCCTATCGCTATGGAGCACACGTCTATGCACTCTTGTTTCATCTTGAATTGGAAGAGGTGGGAGCGCAGACGTTATGTCAAGAATGTCCTGAAGATGTGATTCGTTGTGGTGTCACGCCGGAACTTTTGCTTGCCAAGGCTGGTTCGGCCTTTCCTCAACTTCAGGCATGTGCTGACCGACTCATTGCGCATCTTACGTCAAGTGCTTTGTAGAGAAGGCCTGGTCCTGCCTCCATTCTCAGCCCCTCAACCTGTTTATGTCTTGATTCCCTCCTTGTAGCTGAAGTAACGTGCACGGGCGTATGTTTCGTGAAACGTTATTCGAATCACGTACGTGAAAAAGACGTTGCTCGTCGCTTGTCTCTCGTATCTCGAATAGGAAAACACTTCTGGTCCTTTTTGACGAGCGACGAAATACGAGATACGCTTCACGTCATTTATGAGCAGAAGAAAGGAGTAAGCATTTATGGGTGGATTTCCAATCACATATGCCGATCGTATTCGAACATTACCGCCGTATTTGTTTGCGGCGATTGATGAGATGAAGCGGAAGGCAATCGAAAAAGGAATGGATATCATCAATCTTGGGATCGGAGATCCTGATTTGCCGACGCCAACCCCAATTATCGATCGACTCAAGCACGCGGCGGAAGATCCGAGGCATCATCAATATCCTTCGTATGACGGCATGCTATCCTTCCGAACGGCGGTGGCCAAGTGGTATAAGCGGCGGTTTGGCGTCGAGGCCGATCCCGCATCAGAAGTTGTCACGCTCATCGGATCAAAAGAAGGCATTGGACATGTGCCATTAGCCTTTATTAACCCTGGTGATGTGGTTCTTATCCCAAGTCCTGGGTATCCGGTGTACCCAGTTGCCACGAGCTTTGCTGGTGGAACGTCGCATTTCATGCCATTACTCAAAGAGAATGGTTTTCTTCCGGACCTTGACGCTATTCCGACAGAGATCGCGCGAAAAGCCAAACTCATGTTTTTGAATTCTCCGAACAATCCCACTTCCGTTGTCGCTGATACAGCCTTCTTTCAACGGGTTGTCGAATTTGCCCGCGAGCATCACATCATCGTCTGTCATGACGCGGCCTATACGGAGATTTATTATGATGGGAAACGCCCCGCGAGTTTCCTTGAAGCCGATGGAGCAAAAGAGGTCGGCATTGAATTCCACTCCCTGTCAAAAACCTTCAATATGACCGGCTGGCGGATTGGATTCGCCGTAGGCCATGCAGATGTCATTAGTGGGTTAGGAAAAGTCAAAACCAATATTGATTCCGGCGTCTTTCAGGCGATTCAAGAGGCTGGAATTACCGCGCTGGAGTCCGATGATCAACTGACGGATGGATTGCGAAGCATCTACCAGGAGCGACGCGATATTCTTGTTCCTGGCCTTCAGAGTCTAGGGCTTACACTTGATAATCCCATGGCGGCGTTTTATGTGTGGATTGAAGTGCCTAAAGGATTTACGTCGGCTTCATTTACTGCGCATTTAATAGAGCAAGCGGGCATTGTAACCACACCGGGAAATGGATTTGGTGATCCGGGGGAAGGATATATTCGGATGACAGTCACGACGTCGAAAGAACGGCTGGCTGAAGCGGTAGATAGAATGAAGAAGATTGGATGGTAGTAGAGCCATTCAAGGTAAATTGCAAAAGTTAATATGCAAAATGGAAGTTTGAAAAATGCCTCCTGAAACGGTTTTTATCGGGTTTGGGGGTAATGTCGGTGATCGCCAGGAATTGTGCGATCGTGCGGTGGCACTCATGGGTTTGCTTCCACAATCTCAATTGTTAGGAGTGTCTTCGTATTATGAGACCCAACCGATAGATCCGGAAGGCGTCCTGGGCCAAACGTGGTTTTACAATGGTGTTGTCAAGCTTGAAACCGCACTCCAACCTCGAAAACTGTTCGAGATCTGCCAAGAGACGGAGAGAGCTCTCGGACGCGATGAAGAGCATCGAAGCGGACCGCGGACGATGGATTTCGATATGTTGTTTTATGGGCAACAGATACTAGATGAGCCTGATCTCACGGTTCCCCATCCGCGTCTCCACCTTCGTCGATTTGTTCTTGCGCCATTAGTCGAACTTGCTCCGCACTGGAATCATCCGAAGTTTGATCAACCTGTCAGCGCATTGCTTGAGCAACTCGATGACCCAAGCGAGGTTCGCAAGTTAACGGTCATTCCTGGTTCTCGCTATGGGAATCGTCCCGCCTGCACCCCACCTCCATTCTCTGGATGATGGGTCATCATATGCTGTATGGCCGCATGAATCGTCTCGTACCCACTCATTGTTTGTTGCGTGTGCGATGAAGATTATTCGAACAATCCGTGGACTTCAACTCTGGAGAGCACGACAATCCTCTCGCAACATGCGTCTTGGTTTTGTGCCAACGATGGGAGCGTTTCATGTCGGGCATCAGTCTCTTATGCAACGCGCTCGACGATCTTGCGAGATGGTGGTGGTCAGCATCTTTGTCAACCCACTTCAATTTGGTCCAACCGAAGATTTGGATGAATATCCTCGCCCTCGTCAAACAGACCTTGCGCTCTGTCGTCAGGAGGGGATAGATGTGGTCTTTGTTCCATCGCGAAAAGAATTCTACCCTCCGGATTTTCAAACATCAGTCACGGTCGGCATGTTGACAACACGTTGGGAAGGGAAGCAGCGACGAACGCATTTTCAAGGTGTCACGACCGTTGTGACCAAACTCTTGAATCTTGTCCAGCCCCATCACGCCTTCTTTGGCCAGAAGGATTACCAGCAATGCTGTGTTATTAAGCAAATGGTGAGCGATCTTCGACAGAATGTGAAGATTGTCATGTGTCCAACCGTTCGAGAGTCTGACGGTTTGGCTTTGAGTTCACGGAACGGCTATTTATCTTCATCGGCACGTCGAGCAGCGCCCGTCCTATTTCAAGCCTTGAGTCTGGGAGCATCGTCTATTCGAGCAGGGGAACTATCGAGTAAGAGAGTCGAGGCATTGATGCAGGCTCATGTACGAAAGACTGCAAGCGTGAATATTGATTATCTTGCCGTGTGTCATGCCGAAACACTTGAACCTCTGAAACGCACTCAGGGAAAGATGGTTCTGCTCGGGGCTGTCCGTCTTAGTAAAGTCCGGTTGATTGACAATGTCGTCGTGAGCACGCCGGTTTGAGTGATAAAGAGAGCCTGAGCATGCACGCGACACCTCTGTAGACAGAGTTTGGAGAGCAATGGTTTATGAAGAAATTTTCGATTGAATTTCGAGCTGCAATATCGATTGTACGCGTAATTCTTCAGTTTCGAGTTGTGTGAGTAGCGGCAGGGTTCCTTCGGTCCTTCCTTCTCTCCCTACCTGCTCTAGGGCAAAACATGCGTCGGCTAAAGGTTTCGCTCCGACATTTCGGCAACTCCCCTTGAACGCGTGAGCGGCTTTCATAAGGCTATCGGCATCATGGTGTTCAATGGCTGTTCGGATGTCCTCAAGGTGTCGAGGTATATCTTCGAGAAATTGTTCAATGACTGAGGCCAAGAAGTTTGGGTCGTCCTCACCGCCTAATGTTCGTAGTTCATCCAATATATGCATGTCTACAGAAGACTGTTTCTCAGTATCCGAGGTGATGGGCGGGGGCGACATGGAGTGAGTCGATTCTGTTTCTTGCGCAGTGCCGGTTGAGGCGGGGCGTGGGTGTTCCTGGTTCGTCCATCGACGTAACATGTCGTCGAGGGTCTCTAGAGAAATGGGCTTTGGTAAAAAGTCATCCATTCCAGCTTCAAGGCATTGTTCCCGATCACCATTCATGGTATTGGCGGTCATCGCAATGATCGGAATGTGAGGCGTGAGACGTGAGTGGGCAGGTGAGGCTCCTTGCATTTCACGCTGTGCTTCTAATGCTTCCTGCGCACGTATCGTGCGAGTGGCATCATAGCCGTCCATCTCTGGCATCTGACAATCCATTAAGATGAGCGTATACGTCTTCGCGTTCATCGCGTGGAGAGCTTCCAGCCCATTGTGGGCTACATCGACCTGGTACCCCAACTTTTTCAACATACCAACTGCGACTTTTTGATTGACCTGATTATCTTCAGCTAGCAACACCTGTAGGGCGTTCGGGCTCTCCTCATTTGGAGAGGGGGGGGGGCGTAAGTGTTGCTGTATTGGTTCGGTCGATGGGTGGTCGTGCTGTACACGACGACCCATCGCCGTGGTCAGGCAGTAATACAGCTGAGCCTGGTGTATTGGTTTTCGCAAATATCCTATAAACCCCGCTTGTTGGACATGTGCTTCATTGCCTCGATGGCCGAGTGACGTGAGCAGAATCAATCGCGTATCAGTGAGAAGGGGGTCGGCTTTAATTGCACGCGCAAGTTCGTATCCGTCTCTATCGGGTAATTGTTGTCCAATGATGACGATATTGTAGGCATGACCATTGTGTGCAGCTGTCCGTAATGACTCGAGCGTTTCCTGTCCGCTTGAGGCGCTGGAGAAAGGCATTCCCCAGGCGGTCGAATACTGTTCAAGTATCATGTGGTTTTTTTCATAGGTATCGACGAAAAAGAGCCGAATATCATGAAGTGATGATGGTTCGATACGTGACAGTGCGACATCCGGCTGTACTGGCAATGTGACGGTAAACCAAAAGAGACTGCCTTCTCCCACTGTACTTTCCACTCCAATCTCTCCATTCATGAGTGTGATCAGATGCCGAGAAATCGCTAATCCCAAGCCTGTTCCGCCATATTGTTTCGTTGTCCCGCTGTCCACTTGCGTAAAAGCCTGAAAGAGCTTCTTTTGATCTTCTTCGCGAATGCCGATACCGGTATCTTGGACTTCAATGCGAAGGTGGGCGTGTGCGTCAACGACCTCTGTGGCTGCCACATGGACGAATACGTCGCCTTGCGTTGTAAATTTAATGGCGTTCCCAATGAGATTGAGAAGGATTTGTTGCAGTCGTGCAGGATCTCCGTGAAGTGCGGTTGGAGTTGACGTGTGGATGAGGGCTCCGAGTTCGATGTGTGCGGTTCTGGCAGTTTCAGCAAAGGTGTCCAGTACGCCTTCAACAATTGTCCGAAGATCAAAGGGCACTACTTCTAACTGCATTTTCCCGGCTTCGACCTTCGAGAAATCTAAAATATCGTTGATAATGGTGAGCAAGTTTCTTCCACTCGTCTGAATGGTCTGTGCGATTTCAAGTTGCATGTCACTCAGGTCGGCATCAAGGAGGAGTTGAGTCATGCCAAGTACGCCATTCATTGGTGTACGAATTTCGTGACTCATGGTTGCTAAGAATTCGGCTTGTGTTTGCGCGGCAACAAGTGCTTGATCTCGCGCAAAGGCCAGATCGTGATTTTGTTGTTCTAAGACCAAGGCTCCACGAGTGACTTCTGCTTCCGCTTTTTTTCGTTCAATAAATTGACCAATGGAACGTCCAACCGTTTCGAGCATAGAGAGCAACGCAGGATCGTGTTGCCTCGCATCATGAGAGAAAAACTCCATGACCCCATAGACCTTCCCTGTTATGACAATGGGGAACGCGATTGCGGTGTGGAGATGTTCTTGTGTGGCGCTAGTGGCATGAGGAAAGTGTGGAGATGTTGCGACATCATGTACCCATTCAGCCTTGCCATTCTCCCACACATATCCAATGTGCCCTTCAGCCAAAGAGACGTTGTTTTTCAGAGTTTCTGCGATAAATCGTGGGTGAGAGCCGGGAACTTCTTCCCACGTGTCTACGCAGGTTAATGCCGAGTGATCTCGAATCGGAAGCATACATATTCCGATCTGCCATTCTAGGTGTGTGCAAATCGTTGCGAGTATAGGATTCGTGACGTCGTCCAATGAAGACGATTCCGACAGGATCTTGGTCACATGATGTTGAATGGCGAGACGGCTTTCTGCGACGTGACGGTCGTGAGTATCGTTTATTGACCCCACCATGCGAATCGGGTGGTTGTCTTCGTCCCAGATTGCCTGCCCACGTGCGTGAAACCAACGATAATTCGTGTGCGTAGTGTTGAGGCGAAATTCAATATTGTAGGGAGTTCTCTGATGAAGGTGCGCCTGAAGGTTTTGGGTTGCGTGTTGGCTGTCGGCGGGATGAATGAGTGACGTCAAGGATTCGAGTGTTTGAGCTAATCCCGAATCCTGACGGCCCAGCAGTCTCAAAAGTTGAGGAGAATAATACACGGTGTTCTGTCTGACGTTCCAATCCCAGAGTCCTGCGCTCGTGGCTTCTACGGCTAACGCGTATCGTTCTTCGCTGACACGAAGCCCTGATTCGGCTTGTTGACGTTCATGAATTTCCTGCGTGAGTTGACGATTGGCCTGGGCAAGGGTTTCTGTACGTTCTTGAATTTTGTTTTCCAGATGTTCCATGGTCTGGTCGATGACATCCGCCATTTGGTTCAATGTGAGACCCAGTTGACCGATTTCATCGTGCCGCTGACCCTTCCAACGAACGGCTCGATTGCCCTTGGCGAGGTTGTGCGCAACCGTCATGAGTGAGTGGAGCGGGCCAATCAGATATCGGGAGAGCAAGGTGCCGGCGATCCCGAACAGTATCATCATAATCGTAAGGGTACCCCAGGCAGTTGATTGAAAATCTGTGAGGGGTTGGAGCATCTCTGCTTCGTCAATTTCGGCAATAACGCACCAGGACGTATCGGGAACCAAACTCCAGGCTCCGACGACCGAAACGCCCCGATAATCAGGGTAGCCAGTCATCTGAAATGCTTTCGCTTCCCTAGGGTTTTGCCTCATGTGTTGGCAATGAAGAAAGGCTTGAGTCGGAGTGTGTTGGCCGGGGACCTCGAGCCGCTGTTCAAGTTGTGTGCGTCGTGAAATGGCTCCTCTGGCTTTCAGGGAGGCTTCAAACGCCGAAGGACTCAGGAAGACTCCTTCCTTATTCACGAGATAGATATCGAGTGAGGTAATCTGAAATTGTTGGAGGAGGGGAGCGTCTTTCCAAAAATCTCTTGCGACATTTGGGGCATCGACGAAAAGTGTTAATATCCCTGTCAATTCATCAGTTTTTTGGATAGGAGTATAGATTTGGCGAATGGGCAGCTGTGTTTCAATCTGATCATGGGCATTGACAAGTGGAAATGGTGAGGTCAATACAGAGGAGGAGAACAGGTTTCCTGTGGCAAGAGATGTCAACTGCTTCACCGTTCCTTGAAACGGGATTCCGATTCGTTGGGGGGTTGTCGCGATCAAGGCGATGCCTGTGTGGGGATGATTAATGTGGGCCTCTCTGATCCATGGGTAGAGATTCATCATCTGTTCGAGCTGCTGGTGCAGGCGAAATTGAATAAGGAAATAGGCGTTGGTCGAGGGGTCGGCGGCCAGCAATCGGGTGATATCCCGCTGTAGTACCGTACTCTTAGCTAGCAATTCAGCGCGATGTATCTGATCTTTGAGTACGTGATCAACCTGTTGGGCGGTTTGCGTGGCTTGCAGTTGTAAGATGCCTTGAAAAATCTGCTGCAGATTTGACCGATGTTGAAAGTCCCAGAGTACGCCCATCATCATGATTGGACAGAACGTTGCGGCTAACACCAACCCGACGACTTTGGCTCTGAAGCTCCGTTGTATTGAGTTGAATAGCATTGGATTAACGAGACAACGGGTATGGGTTCGGGGGGAGCGGTTCATGGGATTTCCACGCTTCGGCGAATTGCCCATTATCTTGCACTCTCCCGATTCGCGTCACTTTCCACGTATGTTGATTGTCGGGATCGATACGGATGAGACCCTGGGGGGCTCCATAGATTAACCCCCTGGCCGCTTGACGTATGATTGGCGGGGACACAGATCCGGCTTTTCGTACGGCCATCGCATACAGGTGAACTTGAGAGTAGGCAGACTCAATAGGGTCGCCGGTGACTCGATCTTGGCCGTATCGCCTCTTGAAGTTCGCGACAAATCTGCGGTTACTTGGCGAATCGATACTCTGAAAGTAATTCAAAACTGAGTAATGGCCGAGGGTATGCTCTATGCCGATTCGCTGAAGTTCATCTTCTCCAATACTGGTGGAAATCACTGGAATATCATTGGCCGTGAGCTTGATGCCTCCAAGACTCTGAAAAAACCCTTGATTACTGTCTCCATTAATCGTGTTAATAATAAAATCAGGCTTGGCGAGTTTGATGGTCTGAATAATGTGCTGAAAGTCTTGTTTGCCCAACGGTTGGTAGAGTTCTCCGGTTAAGGTTCCGTGATAGTGCGGAAGGAGCGTTTTGATGAGCTGATTAGCTGCACGGGGGAAAAGATAGTCAGAGCCGATTAAGAACACTCGTTTCCCAAATTGTTGGATTCCCCATTGTATCGCAGGAATAATTTGCTGATTCGGAGCGGCTCCGCCATACATGATGGCTGGAGATTGTTCATTGCCTTCATATTGCACTGGATACCAGAGGAGTTGGTCTTCGCGTTCCACGATCGGTTTGACGGCTTTTCTATTGGCAGATGACCAACATCCGAAAATGGTATGGACATGGTCTTGTCCGATGAGAGCTGCGGCGTTTCGTTCAAATATTGTGGGATTGGAGGCTCCATCGGAGATAATCGGCTTGAGTGTCTTTCCAAGCAACCCTCCCTGTTCATTAATTTCATCAATAGCCATGAGAATGCCATCGACCACCGATTGTCCATTGCTAGCGAGTGTGCCGGTCAATGAATGAAGAATGCCGACTTTGATGATGGGGTCCGTCTCTTTGGCAAACGACCATCGTGAAGACAATCCGGATACGGCCATGGCCAGCGCCCCGAGTCTGAGGCCCGCAGAAGAGAGAAATGCTCGACGCGATTCCAGGTGAGGTGATGTTGGGTGAAATGATGGCATTATCGTATCCATTCAATAGGTCGAAGAGGAATCTGTAATCTCCAGGACGGTATTTGCATCAGGAGCATTGTGCGGTTATCTACCATGAGAGATGACGTATTTCAGGTATTGATGCAGTGCACCGTGGATGCGAGCTTCTTCTGCCTTCAGATCGTTGAGTAATATTGATGCGCCTTCGACGGTTCCCGCTCGCCCTAATTGCTCAAGACGAAGGCAAGTGTCAGCCAGCGGAATTGCTCCAATATTTCGACAGCCCCCTTTGAACGCATGTGCTGCAGTGATCAATCCGTCGAGGTTCTGGCATTGCACGGCCTCACGAATGCCATGCATATGACGCGGGATATCTTGGAGAAATTGTTCGATGACCGATATGAAGAAGTCAGGGTCTTCTTCTCCTCCTAAGGATTGCAGGTCTTTGAGTACGCGCAAGTCCAATGGAGGACGTTCGCCGAGACCTGTTGTGTTGGATATGGAAGATGGTACGACATTCAAGTCTGATTCGTCTGATGATGTCTCTCCTGTTGGTTGCCGATGTTTCTCAATTGTCCAGCGACGCAAGGTTTTTTCTAATGTTTCCAGCAAGACCGGCTTAGCAAGAAAGTCATCCATGCCGACTTCAAGGCATTTAGTGCGATCATCCTCAAATACGTTGGCCGTCAAGGCAATAATGGGCACGCGAGGAGTGAGAGGTGATAAATCAGAAAGGCTCTCGCTTTCTTGTAGTTTTTCACTGTTCACTTGTAACTGTTGCTGTTCGTGCGCGCGTATTGCACGAGTGGCTTGAAATCCATCTATTTCTGGCATGTGGCAGTCCATGAGGATAACGTCATATGTCACCTGAGTTGCAGCTTGAATAGCTTCATGCCCATTTACGACGACATCAACGCGATATCCCAATTTTGCGAGCATTTTATTGGCAACCTTTTGATTGACGATATTATCTTCTGCGAGCAGGATGCGGACTTTTGAACGGTTTTCCATTTCCTCTAAGGTGTATCGCGTAATCAAGTTATGGTCTGCCTTGATAGGTTGAGCGGGTGAGCCCATTGCCGCAGTGAGGCATCGGTACAATTGTTCCTGTCGCACAGGCTTGGTCAGATACGCCATGAATCCGTCTTCTTTGGCGCGTCGTGCTTCTCCTCGTTGACCAAGAGACGACAGCATAATTAACCGACTCTGGGCGAGCGCGGGGTCGTGTTGCACATGTTGTGCGAAGTCGGCACCACTCATGTCTGTGAGTTGCTGGTCCACGATGATCAATTCGCAAGGGTTGTTTTGTGCGGCTGCCGTGCGCAAGCGTTCCAGAGCTTCTGCTCCATTCTCGGCAACAGTGCACAACATGTTCCAACTTTGGACATAATGATGGATGAGGAAACGAACGGTTTCATGACTTTCGACAAGACACGCATGAACGCCGTATAAATTTGTGCGGGCTTGAGGATGCTGTTCGTTGGTTGGTTGCCGTTGTAATGGAATGGTAAACCAGAATTCACTGCCTTGCCCTTCCGTGCTCGTCACGCCAATGTCACCTCCCATTAACGTAATAATTTTTTTGCAGATGGCTAAGCCTAATCCGGTCCCTCCATACTTTCTGGTGGTGGAGCTATCTGCCTGCTTAAAGGATTGAAAGAGGTGACGTTGCGCCTCTTTGGATATGCCAATGCCGGTATCGGTAATGGTAAATCGAACAGAGACGCTCTGGCCTTGATTCTTGATGGCAGAGACTTGTACGACAATTTCGCCAGTCTCGGTAAATTTAATGGCATTCCCAACGAGATTCATCAGGACCTGCCGAATGCGGCCTGGGTCGCCTTGGAGTGCTGTCGGCGTGTGGGCATAGACGAGGGCGACGAGTTCGATGCCTTTCTTGGCAGCTGGTTCTGCAAGGATTTCAAGCACGTCTTCAACGGCAGTCCGAAGATCAAAATTGATCGTTTCAAGTTCAAGTTTTCCCTCTTCGACTTTCGAAAAATCAAGAATGTCGTTAATGATTTTCAAGAGGATCTCGCTGGAGTATTTGACGGTCTCCGTTAAATCGCGTTGCTCGTCGTTTAATGACGTTTCGAGTAACAGACCAGTCATGCCGATAACGCCATTCATTGGAGTCCGGATTTCATGGCTCATGGTGGCCAGGAAGTCTGTTTTGGCTTTTGCCGCGGCAAGGGCTTCATCCCGGGCCACTTCAAGTTCGTGGTTTTGTTGCTCCAGCAATTGTGTCCAGCGGGCAACCTTCGCTTCTGCGTCCTTGCGTTCAGCAAACTGTCCGATGTGCCGACCCATATTCTCCATCATCGCGAGTAAATGCGAATCGGGAATGAGCGGAGTTTGACAGAAAAACTCCATCACTCCATGAATCTGATTGTTTACACAGATCGGGAAGGCAAAGGCGGCATGAAGGTGTTCCCTGTTGGCCATGGATTGACGAGGAAAATTCTCATCTGTCGTGACATCCGGAATCCAGTAGGGCGTTCCTGATTGTGCGACTCGTCCCGGCAAGCCAGTTCCTATGGGGAACACGGTGGTGAGCGTTTTTTGAATAAACTGTGGATGCGAACCAGGCGTTTCTTCAAAAATGCAGAAACATGTCAATTCACATGATGCTGGGTGGGGTTTCCAGAATGCGCCGACTTGCCAACGAAGACTGCCACAGATGACCTGGAGGAGTGACGGTGCGGCTTCCTCTAGTGATGTCGTTTCTGTGAGCACTCTCGCAACATTGTGTTCGGCCGTCATGCGATGTTCAAAGGCTTTCCGTTCACTGATATCACGAAATGTAATGACTGCCCCGATAACGTGGCCTTCTTCGTTGCGTCTTGGTGTGCTGGTGTATTCTACTGGAAAGCTTGTGCCATCTTTACGCCACAGCACTTCATCTTCAATACGATTGATTGTTCCGTCTTTGATCGTTCTGTGCATGGGGCAGGCATCGAATGAATACGGAGAGCCATCAGGTTTCGTGTGATGCATTGTGGCATGCATGGGCTGGCCGATAAGTTCGTGAGGTGCATAACCTAAGAGTCTCGCGCCTTCTGGATTGACGAACGTGGTATTTCCCTGTAAGTCCAGGCCGTAGATGCCTTCTCCGGCTGAAGCCAGGATCGAGGCATTGGAGTAGCTTAACTCTCGGACTTTTTCCTCTGCCTGCTTCCGTGTGATCCCCAAGGCGATACTTCGTGTCACGCGTTCCAGCATTTGGGACTGGAGCGGAGAGAGTACAGAGGAAGAATAAAGCGCTAGGACACCAACCACCTGATCGTTGATGAAGAGGGGGTGTCCGGCGAAGGTCAGAATATTTTCGTCGATACTCGATGCATAGTCAGAAATTGTCTGATCGTCGGAGACATCGTGTGTGACATATGACTGACCGAGGGACGCAATTCGATGTATCAAGTCTGGGGTAGGCGCAGTGTGACTTGATGGATCCTGGTTGTGGCTATTGCGTCTGGCGTCGCCTACGAGTTCGAGTCTGTCGTTCAATTCGTTCATGAGCCAAATGTGTACGGATGTGACATGAAGCTGTTCCATGATAATCTTTGCACATCCCTGCAGCATGTCTTCTAAGCGACCTTCGAGACTGAGCTGTTGGATGAGGGTATTTTCGAGCTCGATCAGTCTGGTGCGCTCCTCCATGTTCGTCTGGACTTCTTGTTGTTTCGTGATATCCCAATTCACTCCGCTCATACGGTAGGGATGGCCCTGTTCATCATGTTGGGTTAGGCCATGGGCTTCGATCACGTGGATAGACTTGTCAGGCCAGATAATTCGAAATTCCGTATGAAATCCCTTGTTATCGTGTAAGGCCTGCTGAATCGTCTTGGTTGCATTGGGGAGATCTTCTGGGTGGACGGTACGAGCCCAATCGTCGAATGTCCCTGTGAAAGTATGCTTATCAACTGCAAAGACTGAAAACATCTGGTCACTCCATTTGAGGGCATTCGTGAGAATATCCCATTCCCAGACCCCAATGCGCGCGGCTTCAGTGGCTAACCGATATCGTTCGGATAAGGACCGAAGCTTACGTGTGGCATGTTTCCGTTTTTCCATTTCTTTGCTAGCCTGCTGACGCCAGTAAGTTGACCGTTGAACGGCTTCCTCTTGAGCCGTGACATCTTGCACCACAAACATGATATGCCATGAGTCGTTTTGGGGTGAGCGAATAGCTTGAGCCATCGTGTGTTGGATGCGAGGTGTGCCTTCGGGGAGCAGTGCCGGAAACAATTGCGCATGATCTTGTGATGTGAACATGACCGAATCATGTCCGGAAAATAATGGTTGTAGGCGAGAACGGTAGTATGCGCTCGTGAAATGCGGGAACGTTTCGCCGAGCGTTCGCCCTTCAACCAGAGTTTTTGAATAGCCTGTCCAGTCGCTCAGCACCGTATTCCAACATGTTACCGTCCAGTCTTGCCGAACGATACAGATTCCGTTTGGCACATGATCGAGGATGGTGTCTTGTGCAGTATGGGAGTGACGATCAGTCATGGCATGTTGCAAGGCATAATGGGTGGAAGTACGAAAACCTGCATATGGTCACGGTTGTTTATTTGAAGCATTCCTATACATGGTTCAAGAGGACCGTTTGACCAGACTCTTCAATGTAGCGAGAGATTCCTTTCCTTTTTCGGGGATGTTTCGTCAATCCTTGAAGTCTTTGATGGAATGAATGCGATTGCGTTGATGGAGGGGGGACGGGAGGAAAGAGTTAATGTCATTCGTCTCAGGGATGTCGGCGGTTGGATAGGGGCGGAGAGGCTCTTGCGTTCAGTTTTCTGTCGTCGCGTGTGGTATTTCGGTGTCTATTGGTGATTGTTGTTGTTCGTTGGGTGAAGGTGTAAGGGGCGAGGCTGGTTCTTGTGTTGACGTCTCGACTAGCGGCTGTTCTTGTGTGGAAGATTGCTCCAGAAATTCTTTTCCAATTTTGTACATGGATGTTGGCGGGGGAGGGATTTCGAGTTTGTGGTCGGGATCTAATACAACAGGAGGGCCGGCTTCATCGACGAGTTGAATGACGAGGGTGACGGCCAGCATGGCCATGATGAAGCTTGCAATCCAAGTCAAAATAGTGCGGTGATGATTCATGTGTTCTTCGGTATCGTTGTCGATGATGAAGCGTTAGTGCGCGGTCATGATGGAGTTGTTCTGCGTTGGCGACTTGGGCGTCGGCCCGGTTGAATGGGAATCACGGCTTTGCTGCGGAGCTGACGGTGGTAGCGGAGGGCAAAGCGGTGTGCTTCGTCTCGAATGAGCTGGACGAGTTGGCTGACGTGGGATTGTGGTGGAAGGACGATGGGGGTCTGTTGCCCAGGAAGATAGATGCGCTCTTCTTTTTCGCCCTTGGCTTTTGCCAACCCAAATAGCGACATGGGAGGGACGTCAAGTTTTTTGATTGCTTTGATAGCGGCTCCTAATTGTCCGAGGCCGCCATCAATGAGTATGACATCTGGAAACGGGAGGGCTTTCCGTTCATCTGTTGCTACGGTGCCTCCATATCGTCGAAAAATGATTTCCTCCATGCTGGCAAAGTCGTCTGCACCCTCGACGGTTTTGATTTTAAACCTCCGGTAATCAGACTTTTTCATCTGTCCATTTTCCCAGACGACCATTGATGCCACAGATTGCGAGCCCATCGTGTTGGAAATGTCAAACCCTTCGATGCGATAGGGTGGCTGAGGTAAGTGAAGGAGTTGTTGTAAGGCACGGCGTGCCTCTCGCTCTCGGTGATATTTTTGCAAGTGATGATCCAGGGTAACGGCTGCATTGTCTTGAGCTAACTTTAGTAAGTGAGCTTTCGCGCCACGTTCCGGCACAAGAATCCTCACCTTTTCACCTTTTTTTTCACTGAGCCAGAGCGTGAGCAATTCTTTGCCAGGAACATCCGTCGACACTAAGAGTTCCTTGGGAGGCAACAAATCTTTATTGTAAAATTGTTCAATCGTCGATCGGATCAGTTCATGGTCAGCGATGTCATTCGCATCACTCCAGTAGAAATCTTTGCGGCCGATCAAGAGACCACCGCGGACAAAGAGCATTTGAAGATCCACGGATGAGCCTGCTCGGGCTACGCCAATGACATCTTGATCAACTGAGTCAATTTGTGTAATCCGTTGTTTTTGCAACGTCCTTTCAATTTTGGCGATGCGATCACGTAAACGAGCGGCTTCCTCAAATTCTTCACGATCGGCTGCCGCATTCATGTCGTTGCGGAGTGAGTCGACCAGTTCCCGATCTCGGCCTTCTAAAAACATTCGGACCTGTTTGACGATGCGATGGTAGTCTTGCTTGCTTTGGTTGCCAGTGCAGGGGGCCATGCATCGTTTGATTTCAAATTCTAAGCAGGCTCGGTCAGCCGTGCCATCAATGTCAATGGTACATGTTGCGAGCGGAAAGACCTTGCGTATGATTTTGATCGTTTCGCGCATAGCTCCAGTTGGGACATATGGGCCAAAATACAAGGCGTTATCCTTTTTGACCCTTCGCACAATCGAGAGTCGGGGAAAATCTTCTTTGATGGGAAATCGAAGGTACGGGTATTGTTTGTCGTCGCGCAACACGACGTTAAACTGGGGGCGATGGCGTTTGATGAGGTTACTTTCGAGGAGTAAGGCTTCTAATTCAGATTGCGTGACGATGGTTTCCAGGTCATGAATGAGTGACGTCAGCACGAGCGTTTTGGGCGTGAGGTCGGCTCCGTTCTGAAAGTACGAACGAACGCGATCGGCGAGGATGGCTGCCTTTCCGATGTAGAGAATATCCCCATGAGCGTTTTTGAATATGTACACTCCAGGTCTATTGGGAAGACCACGGAGTTGGCTCTTGAAGTCTGGTGATGCCGTGCCTGATTGCTTTGGGCCGGAGTGTGAGGTATTGTTCATGTAATACCAAAGGAACGGCTTGGCTAGACGACGGCAACGCCGGGCGGGCGCTCAATCAATTCAACTTCGTAACCATCAGGGGCATCGATAAAAATAAAACGGCTTCCTGATGATGAGGTCGTTGGGCCATCGGTGATTGGTACCTGTTTGTTCTGTAGCTCTTTGATCGTATCGTCCAGGTTGTCGACTTGAAACGCGAGGTGGACAAGGTCCTCTTGGACCGAGACGTGACCGCTTGCCGGAAAACTACACAATTCAATCAGCTCTTCGCTGTTTGGTGTAGAGAGGAAAGCAAGATGTGAGCCGCGAGGCGACACCTTTTGTTCAACAACCTCAAGGCCCAAGATGTCACGATAAAAGGCGATTGTCTGTTCCATATTGCTGACCCGCATCCGAGTATGGAGTAATTTTGTGATGTTCACGAGCTTTTGCCCTCTAAAGATCGATGCCAAATTGTACTTGATCTCACGGATTCCAACAAGAAAGTCCTGCTGACACTATCATGTGCTATGGCACTTACGATAGCATTGTGGACTGTTCGATTCTGAGGCTCTGTTCGTTCACATAATATTGCTATCAATAGGGTATTTCCCGTACACTGCGCCTCGCTTCCAAACAATATAGGCGAGGCCGAACCACCTGCCACTAGGGGGTATCTTTGCAATTCCTTAAATTTCTTTCAAGCTCTTTTGTTGTGCAATTCCTCGTTATGTGTGTTTCTGTGTCGGCCTTCCACGAGATAGCCTACGGTGGAGCCTTTCGCGTGTTAGACCAAAGTGCGTCTGCAACTGGACAGGGAACAGCCTTTGCCGCGCAAGCGGATGATCCATCGGCCATTCATTTCAATCCGGCAGGCATGACACAGTTAGAAGGCGTTCAGTTTTCTGGCGGAACGGTCTTGGCCGGAGCCAACACTAACTTTAACAGTGCCAATGGAACAAAGGTGAAGGGGACGTTTGGTGGTACCGTAGCCCATCCTCCGCCGAGTCATCTCTATCTCACTGCAAACCTTGGGTATTTGACCAATGAGTCATTGAAGGATTGGACGGTGGGATTGGGAGTTACGACGCCATTTGGGATTAGCGTCGAATATCCAAAAGATAGCCAAGTCGCTCCGGTTTCCTACAACGTTGAATTGCCTCTCATAGATATCAAGCCCACCGTGGCGTGGAAGTTTAATGAGTCTCTTTCGTTCGGTGCAGGCTTGGACATTTATACCTTTGCCAGTTTTATTGGTGAGGGGCAGGCGCAATTCCAGCAAACAGCTGCTGCGGGTAATGCGTTTGGTCTTCCTGCTGGCACGTCGCTTGAAGCCAATGGAACCGATACGGCCTTGGGGTACAACGCCAGTGTCTTGTGGACGCCATACCGAAATAACCAAGGGAAACCTCTCGTAAATGTCGCCTTTGTCTATCATAGTGGCGCAGATCTCAATTTTAATGGCAAATTTTTAGCGAATGGGGCACGAGTGGCGGATGCGTCGACCACAATTGAACTTCCCAATATTTTCTCTGGTGCTATTGCGGTGTGGCCGGTGCGTGACGAATTTCATGAATGGAAAGTGGAAGTTGACGTTGAGTATGAGGATTGGAGTGACTTCAAAAACCTCAACTTGAATCTTTCCAGTGGAACGACAGTCCCATTCGTGCGTGACTATGATGATGCATTTGTCTTTATGATTGGGACGGAGTATGTGTGGCTTCAACCCAGCCTGCTTCCAGACTGGGAGGTGGCGGCTCGGGCTGGATATGTGTATACAGAAAGCCCAATCCCCAGTTCTAGCTTCGAACCAGGTGTGCCTGATTCTGCCTATAGTGCCCCATCGGTTGGTCTTGGATTTTCCTGCCACTCCGGCGGATTTTTTCTTGGCATGGTGAAGTGTGATGGGTTTGGTGTAAAGGCGATTGGTGTAGATTTGGCATACCAGGTGTTGTTGTATCAAAAACGCGGCGTGAGTAATAACATCAATGGGGCATTAATCAACGGTGAGTGGGACACCACCATTCATGTTGGTGTCCTCACGCTACGGTTGAATTTCTAACTCCTGTCTCGAATCATTCCTCATTTCCTGAAAACATCGTATAGGGTTAGACGCGATCTGCAGGGTTCTGCTTCTATAGGGAAACCAAATAACTTCCAGCCGAATGTACATCATGTACATAGCTAACTCCGCTCTAACGTTAACGTAGAAGAAAGTTATGCCCGCCTGGATGCCCTTCATACGATTGACGGTTCAATAACGAAGGGTCAATCAGAATTCAGTAGGTCGACATTTAACTGATTCGGCATAACTGGAACGGCTATAGCTGAATCGGACGTTTTACGGATGCTGTGGCACCACTTCAGCTATTCCTCTGGCTAAACTTTCCATTCATACGCATTCATCTTCAACATCTCTCCGGCCATTAACAGGCTCTTCCTAGAAAAAAGACTTTAGGAATCATCAAGGTAATCCGATAACTTCCGATAAGATTTTTTTAAGGAAAGGGGGTGAGCTCATGGCCAAAGTCGTCAAGAAAAAGCCAGTGAAAAAAGCCGCCGTGCGTGCGAAGAAATCTTCGACTCGCAAAAAAGCTTCTCGATAATTCGAGAGGTCAGTTCTTCATAACCTTACCGGGGAGGACATGGCTCCTCCCCGGTTTTTTATTAGCCTGCCTTGGGTTCTTCTTCCATTTTTTGGTTCAACGGTATACGTTCCTTGCTCTTTGTCGTTCTTCATGAGTTGAGTTTTTCCTCATGAGTATGTGATAACTCTCTAGCCGATTCAGTTATAGCCGTTCCAATAGACTCCGTCTGTACGACGTGTGTTTTCAAGAGTAATGTTGACGAAGAAATATGTGAGATTGGAGAGGTCACGATGACGATTACGACAGAGACGCAATTGTGCGGTGTGCTGGGCAATCCTGTGCATCATTCGTTATCTCCGGCTATCCATAATGCTGCCTTTCGTCATCTCGGCCTCAATTTCGTCTATTTGGCGTTACCGGTCGTGGATGATGTTGAAGGCGCGATTCGGGGCATTCGAGCGTTGGGGAATCTTCGAGGGTTTAGTGTCACTATTCCGCATAAAGTTGCGGTTATGCCATATTTAGATGAGGTAGACGCAACGGCGCGTCATATTGGATCAGTCAACACGATAATCAAGGATGAAAACAAACTTACTGGATATAACACTGACGCAACTGGAGCACTGCAGGCTCTTCGTCTGGGTGGGGCTCAGCTCAAAGGACAGAGAATATTGCTTCTTGGATCAGGTGGGGCTGCACGGGCCATTGCATTTGGACTGGCGGTTGAAGGGGACATCGAAAACCTCACGATCCTGGGAATTGATGAGACTGAACGGGCTTCCTTGGCCAAGGATCTGCGTGAACGAACCGCTGTTGCTGTTGCAGAGGCCCCTCTCAATCAGGAATCACTTGCATCAAGCATCGTTGATTCTCACGTGCTCATTCATTGTACGCCGATTGGCATGCATCCGCATGTCGACACCAGTTGTGTGGAGAAGTCTCTGTTGAAACCAGACCTGACCGTCATGGACATTGTCTATAATCCGCTGGAAACGCAGCTCCTGCGCGAAGCTCGCGAGGCAGGTTGTCGGACGATTCGTGGTGTTGAGATGTTTGTGAATCAAGCTGTGGGTCAATTCGAACGATGGACCGGAGAGTCCGCGCCGGTCGATGTTATGCGAGCGATTCTTGAGGAACATTTTCGATGAATATCGTGCTTATTGGATATAGAGGGACGGGGAAGAGCACCGTGGCCACATTACTGGGGAAAAAATTAGGTCGAAACGTTGTCTCAACGGATGCTGAAGTCATCGCAACGGCTCAGTCACCGATTCCTGAAATCGTCGAAAAGTTTGGGTGGGATCATTTTCGGCAATTAGAAACAACTGTGTGTCAGGCCTTGGGTTCCCAGGATCACCTCGTGATTGATACGGGTGGAGGAGCGATCTTGAGAGAGGAAAACGTTGCTGCGCTCAAAACGAACAGCGTGACCTTTTGGCTGACGGCAGAAGTTCCGACCATCGTGTCACGAATTGGCGGAGACACTCAGCGTCCGTCTTTATCGGGAACCAAAACCTTTGTCGAAGAAATTGAAGAAATCTTGACCGACCGAACGCCCAAATACCAAGCTGCCGCCGACCACATCATTCCCACCGATCATTCCTCCCCTGACCAAATCGTCGAATCTATGTATTCCCTTCTTCCGGACTCGTGTCGTTGACCGCTACGCTCATCATTGCCTAATCTGTAGCGGATTTCTTTAATATGAACATTGTTCAATGTGATATTTCGTATAGAAAAATAATTACACTAGTGAGCCAATCGAATGAAGCATGTGAAGGTAAACATAAGCAGACAATCCTCGTTCCTATAGTGTCCTTGGAAGAAGCGCGAAAATATAATCCATCTTTTGGCAGCACAATTGCTAGCATAAGAAAAGATGGAGGCATTGGTAATTATAGGCCGGATCCAAGTTTTGAATAATCTCCATTTTCCAACAAACGATGAATGCCGTTGGTCTCTCAGACTTTGCATGTCTCTTTTTCACATGGTAGGCATAAGAAGACGAATGGAAGTTTTTCTGAAAATAAAGAAAAAGAAAGTATTGTATGGATGATTTTTCATGAATGGGAGATTGGGAAGGGATAAAGTTTCTTTTGTACCATCAAGCTGTGAGCATAGAAGAGGAGACACGGCCTTCTTTACGAAAAAACGTCCGAAAGAGTGATGGAAAGTCCTGGAAGGAGGGGAGTTGAGAGGCTTGTCTTAGGCTGTTCGGTGGTAGTTTCTTCGGCCATCACATAACGACTCTCTTTCAGACGAAAGATTTTTACGGTCTCGAGCTCCGGATCAATGATCCAATATTCCGTAACTTGATGTCGTTCATATAATGTTCGTTTCGTCCGCTCATCTCGCCGTCTGGTTGAATCGGAGAGAATCTCGACAATGAAGTCCGGAGCCCCTTGTATATTCTCTCGTGTGACGATGCGTTGTCGGGCATTGGCGATGAACACCAAATCAGGTTGCACGACGTCTGCCTCTGAAAACACGACATCCGTAGGAGCGGCCAGTACGAGCCCTGCATTGTTCTGTTGGCAGTGATGATGAATATGAGCGAGGAGATTTGAGGAAATTCGTTGGTGTTTGGTCAGTGGGGCTGGTGTCTCGTAGTGTTCTCCATGGATGAGTTCATGACGGTTCCCATCATCCGGGAAGCCCAGATAGTCTTTATACGTGAATTTGTGACTGCTTGCTGTCGTCGGCATGCTGACTGTCTTTCCAAGAATATGGGAATTCTTAGAACGTTCTTCTCACATCAGCATAAAATACTGTACGGTGATTGGCAATGATTATGCGTCAGGAGCGTTCTGAATTTTTCCTATGGCCCTCTCTTACGCGTACGTGAGTTAAGCAAGTTTAATGGGTTATAGCCGTTTCAAATAACTTCCATATGCTTGAAGTGAGTAATCGCGCGGGGCTATAGCCGATTCACTGAACTTCCGAACCCTTGAAGGTTTTGACACCGCGTTGAAAGTCTTTACTTGGACACCTGTAATGGAGATATGCGTAGCCAGAACGATCACAACAACGATTATCCATTAAGTGCAACTAGGTCACTCAACGACCGTGTCCAAGCATACTGATGTATATCTGGATTCGCTATAGTTGATCGACTTCAGCTGGAACGTATTTGGATTCGCTATAAACATATATAATGGGTTGAAATGATCGACAATTCACAGGGTTCTCTAGAATCGTCAGAAGGAGCGCTTTGGCAACAGCCACATGTAGTTGAGTGGACACAGCTTCTTTTGAGCAGCTATCGACATTGGGTGGCGAAAGAGTTAATTGATCGTTCTGGGACGTTTAGGGAGCAAGCAGAGCGATTATTTAAGAGTTCATTGATTGTGGTTTCTCATGGCCTAGAAGATGATCCCATTTTGAACTATGGGAATTGTGCGGCTCTGATACTCTGGGAGATGGACTGGGAGCAGCTTGTACAAACCCCATCTCGATTGACTGCGGAGCCAATCAACCGAGCCGAACGTGCAGAAATGTTACAACGGGCAGAATCTCACGGCTACATAGATGATTACCGAGGAGTGCGGATTTCAAAGACCGGGAAACGATTTTTGGTGGAAGACGCGATTGTGTGGAATGTTGTGGATGGTCGATGTGTGAAGCATGGGCAAGCGGCGACCTTTTCACAATGGTCATATTTAAACGTTGCTCGTCGTTCGTGAATCGTATCTCGTAAAAGAACAAGACGTATTTCGTTGTTTGTCGCTCGTATCTCGTCGTTCGTGAAGCGTGGGAAGAGTGTTCTAGTTGCTTTGGAACGAGATACGCTTCACGAGATACGAGCAACGTTCCCCAAGATACAAGCGACGAACAACGGGTGATTCTTGCGCCTCTGCCTAGGTATCCGCTATGGTGGTTATCATCTTTGCGTTTTCTCCTAATCAGGACGAGCGCGATCTTTTCATTTTAGTAAGTAGGTATTTATGATTCTTGCCGGGGACATTGGGGGAACCAAAACCCTGTTAGCGATATTTGACTGGAAAGACTCACGGGTTGAGCCGCTTCGCGAAGACTCGTTTTGGAGTCAGGATTATGAGTCGCTAGAAGAGATCATCACAGAATTTCTTGAAGCGGAGGATTCTCCACCTTCTTCAGATTCAGATGAAGAAGATGAAGGCTCCGATGAGTCTTCTGCAACTTCTCAATTGTCCTCAGCGGAAATACGAGCCTCGTTGACCTCGGCCTGTTTTGGGGTCCCAGGGCCTGTGATCAATAATACCTGCAAAACCACCAATTTGCCCTGGGTCATCAAAGGCGAAACCTTAGCCGATTTTCTTGAAGTGAAAGATGTTCGACTTGTCAACGACCTCGAAGCGACGGCTCACGGACTTTTAGTCTTACGGCCTGATGAGGTGGAATCCTTGACGCCGTCGGTTCCTCCCCAAAAATCCGGGACCCGCACGCTGCTTGCTGCCGGGACAGGGTTGGGAGAGGCCACATTATTCTGGGATGGAACCCGCTATCATGTGTGTCCATCTGAAGGAGGTCATGCCGATTTTGCCCCGAATAGTGATCGGGAAATCGAATTGCTTCGTTACCTTCGGAGTAGTTACCTGCATGTCAGTTATGAACGAGTCTTGTCCGGGCCTGGGTTACACACCCTCTATCAGTTTCTCCGGGACACCAATAAAAATGAGCCTACCTGGTTTGCCGAAACCTTACCCACCGGCGACCCATCGACTCTGATTACGGATGCGGCTTTGGCCGGAAAACCGGAAATTTGCGTAGAAGCGTTGAATCTTTTCATCTCCATTTATGGAGCGCAAGCGTCCAATATGGCATTAAACACCTTGTCATACGGAGGGGTCTATTTGGGAGGTGGCATTGCGCCCAAAATACTTCCATTACTGAGCGATGGAGGCTTTATGAAATCGTTTCTCGCCAAGGGGCGGTATAAACGGTTGTTGTCGACGATTCCTGTCCAGGTTATTCTCAATCCACAGGCCGCTCTTCTTGGAGCTGCATCTATGGCCGCAGAACTGTCTCACAGTACAACGAACTAATGTCTGCCGAATCGGATTCACTACACTCCTCACATTCATTGAAAAAAATTGCTGCGGAAAAGTCGCTTGACTATATTCAAGATGGTCAGACGGTGGGATTAGGGACGGGTTCCACGGTGAAATATCTTCTCCAGGCTCTTGCCCCACGAGTACAGGCAGGACTACGCATACAAGGAGTGCCGACTTCTGAGGAGACCGCAACCTTAGCCAGACAACTGCATATTCCAATTTTGCAAGACGAAGATTGTTGGAATATTGATGTGGCTATTGATGGTGCGGATGAAGTTGATCCGCACTTGAATCTGATTAAAGGTGGCGGAGGCGCCTTGCTGCGTGAAAAGATTATTGCCGCCAATGCGAAACAGTTTGTGGTGATTGTTGATGAAGACAAGCTGGTGTCGTCATTGGGTGACTCATTTCTTCTCCCCGTAGAAGTGATTCCGTTTGGATGGCCGAGTACGGTCAGAACGATTGAGCAATTGGGCTATCAAGCCACGCGTCGAGAGCGAAATGGCCATGCCTTTGTAACCGATAATCATAACTACGTTCTGGATTTACAAGGAACTGCGATTGCCAATCCATCGAGGCTTGCCCAACAGTTGAATGAAATTCCTGGGGTTGTTGAGAGTGGATTGTTTGTTGGTATGACATCTATCCTGATTGTCGGGTCGCCTCAAGGTGCGGTTGTGCACCGTCACCCTTCTCGAGTGTAGCACGCTTCCTCTCCTCTTCATTTCCAATGATGAGAATTCTGTTCTGTGAAGATGGACAAAACCAGGAAGTGGCACTCTTCGTGTCTACGTACAAATCACTAAAATAATAATGCACAATTACGCTTAACGAATTCAAGATGGTATGATAAACAAAGGGTTAGGTAGTGTATGTGTGTGCCATACGTATTATCGTGTGGAATGTAACTTTTGATGTGTCGTGGGTGAAAGGAGCGATTCATGCGAGTGGGTTCCAGTCAGCATCTCTATTCTTTCATGCAGCAACGGTCACTTGGCTTTGTCATTATCATAGCTATTTTTGTACTCAGCGCATTCGTTCAATGTTCTGAAGTGCCCGGTGGCTCTGCTCCGGTCGCTGAAGCGACCACCACGGATGTGGAGACAGAGCCAAAGGCTCGGCCTGTAAACGTCGCCACTGTTTCACTTCCCTCGAATGAGACCTTTATCAAAGTGTCGAAGGAGGCCATGGCGTCGGTAGTGAATATTTCGTCAAGCCGAAAGGTTGGCAAATCAAAAAAGTCTCAACAAGCCCCCTTTTTTAATGATCCGTTTTTTCGAAAATTTTTTGGGGAAGAATTTGAGGAACAGTTTAAGCAACCTCGTAAAAGAAAAGAGCAAGGCTTGGGTTCGGGTGTGATTGTCCGTGCCGATGGATACATTGTGACCAACAACCATGTTGTCGAGAAGGCCGATGAGCTCACGGTGTTATTTAGTGATAAGCGGAAGTACCCTGCGAAATTGATAGGCACGGATCCCAAAACGGATCTGGCCGTCATTAAAGTTGAGGCGACAGGATTGCCGACGTTGCCTTGGGGAGACTCGAGTGCGCTCCAAGTGGGGGAAATGGTTCTTGCTGTTGGTAATCCCTTCGGACTGAATCAAACGGTCACGATGGGTATTATCAGTGCCGTGGGACGAGCCAATATGGGGATCGTTGATTACGAAAACTTTATCCAAACAGACGCCGCAATCAACCCTGGAAATTCCGGGGGAGCCTTAGTGAATCTCTCCGGGCAACTCATAGGCATCAATACCGCTATTTTTTCACAAACCGGCGGATACATGGGGATTGGCTTTGCCATTCCAAGTCGGATGGTCAAGAATGTGATGGAAAGTTTAATTGGCCATGGAAAGGTGATCCGTGGTTGGCTCGGCGTGTCGATTCAAGAACTCACCCATGATTTAGCTGAGCAGTTTGATGTCCCAGATACATCAGGTGCGTTGGTGGGAGATGTCTTCGCGGAGAGTCCTGCAGGGCGAGCTGGGGTGCAACGTGGCGATATTATTCGACACTTTAATGGAAAGCCGGTGAAAGACCCCACGCACTTGCGATCACTTGTGGCAGAAACGCCCCCAAACTCAGAAATTGTTCTCTCCATTTGGAGGGATGGTACAGATCGTGAGCTGAGCGTTGATATTGGGGAGATGCCTAAGGATGTGGCGTCTTTATCCAGTAAACCTGATGAGCAATCGACAGGGAAACATGCCCTTTCAGGTGTCACGGTTCAAGCGATACCATCTGAGCAAATGTCTGATGATCGAGGGGTGCTGGTTTCACATGTTGAGCCGGATGCCCCAGCAGATCGGGCTGGTCTTCGAAAGGGTGATATTCTTCTTGAGGTGAATCGAAACTCGATACGAACCATCGAAGATTTTGATACCGTCGCAAGCGAGCTCGGAGAAACGGCGTCAGTACTTGTCTTGTTGAAACGTGGAGCGAGAACGATTTTTCTTACGATCAAACCTTAAACGTAAGGCCGAGAGTGTCACGAGGTTGCCACCGATGAAAAAGAAGAACACGTATTGGTCTGTGATGTCTTTTACGATCATAACGTTTCTTCTCGCTTGGACTCTTAGTCTGTCCGTCTCTTTCAATGTTCAGGCACTGTCATCAAGGGTCTCTATCCAAATCCAACAACATCCTCCTTTTTTTTCTCCACCCAGTGTTTCGGCCGAAGCTGGCTCGGTAATCCAATGGGAGAATCGAGGGAGAGAGCCGCATTCCATTCTTTCGGACGATTGCTTACGGCGATCGAAATGTGCGTTTGAGTCTCGGATGCTTGAACCTGGCGAACAGTTCGTTCTTTCGGAATTGCCGGCTGGCGACTACGCCTATCATTGCGGTATTCACCCCTTCATGCGTGGCTTTATCCGGGTCAAGGGGCAAAGTTGGAACGCGCCGTCAAGGAGTATTTAACGCATTGCCTGTTTCGTGATGGCCTCTTGGTTTTATTGTAGCTGCCCAATTGATGCGTGAGAATCGCGAAGATTTATTGCGCGGGCAATACCCCTGTGGTACAGTTCCGTTCCCTGGAAATGCGACGAATGACGAGTTATGGCTATTTCACATAACTTCCGCTCTAGCCGATTCAAGGAATTTCTGCTAGTTGAGACAATTGTGCTGCGCGAAGTTCATGGTATGTTCAGGCTCGGAATGTATTTGGATTCGCTATAAAGTTTCGTGAGCTTTTTGACTCTTTCTTCCTTGTAAGGGATACTGCGCAGATTGGTCCCATCGTCTAGCTTGGCCTAGGACGGCACCCTCTCAAGGTGCAGACACGGGTTCAAATCCCGTTGGGACCACCAGCCTTCGTCTAGGCACAGACAATCATTGCTCACTTTCCACATGCGAAGAGCCTGAAGTTTCACAATTACCCCTCCTGAATTCTTCCCTTGCTATGTTAGACTGACTCGACCTCATTATTATTCATTGCGCTGAAGAAAACGGGATAATTATGAACACACGACAGTTCCATGATGGAAAACAAGATGGGCTCGAAGCCCTTGAATCACTTGATCCTCAAGCCGTCAACTCATTTTCAGACTTGTTAGAAGCCATGAAGAAAACAGCCTTTGGCGGACGTCGATTGGGTGAGGCTTTTGATATTTTAACTAATATGATTGAAGATCCTGACTGCAAGGTGGTGTTGACCCTTTCTGGGGCGATGACAATTGCCAAGATGGGGAAAATTATCAGCACCATGATTGATCAGGGCATGGTGCAAGCCGTGGTCTCAACCGGGGCCCTGATGGCGCATGGAATGAGCGAAGCCGTCGGAGCAACGCATTATAAGTATCAACCCACCATGAGCGACCCTGAGTTGTACGAAAAGGGCTATAATCGAGTGTATGACACGTTGGAGATGGAGCTTAACTTAAACCATGTTGAAGAAGTGGTGGGTGAGACCTTAAAGCGACTGTCTCCGGATGAACCGCTCTCGTCGGAACGTCTCAATCGTGAGCTTGGTCAAACGCTTGCTGAGCAGTTCGAAGGTCCGGCCATTCTCAAAAGTGCCTATGAGAAAGGTGTGCCTGTGTACATTCCAGCGTTTACGGATTCGGAACTTGGCCTTGATGTCTCCATTTGGGGGATGGCTGAGTATTATCGAAAAGGCCATGAGCTTCCGTCAGAGAAAGGGAAATCCCAAGACATTTGGGCTCAGTTGCAACAGCATCGCCCGACGTTTAATCCGTTTCTCGATCTCAATAGTTACACAGAGCAATTACTGTCTGCCAAGCGCTTGGGAATCTTTACGATTGGAGGAGGGGTGCCAAGGAATTGGGCGCAGCAAACTCCCCCGTATATTGAAATATTGAATGTCCGACTCGGGACAAATTTGACGCCACCACGTTTTCATTATGGTGTCCGGATATGTCCAGAACCAGACTACTGGGGAGGGCTGAGCGGGTGTACCTATCAAGAGGGTGTCTCGTGGGGGAAATTTGTGCCACAGCATGAAGGCGGTCAATTCTCTGAAGTATTGAGTGATGCAACAGTCGTTTGGCCAATTTTGATGATGGGTCTCCTTGAGCGTCTGTCAAAGAAACAGGGTACGGGATAGTTTTGGGTCTATCTCTGTGTCTGAGGCTCGACAATGACTTATCGAGAATGACACAATAGCCTGTTCGTATGTTCACTGTTCAGTTATTGTTAACCTCTGTAAATGATAAAGAAATCAAACTCTATGTCTCATATGCAATTACATACGACTCACAATCGGGTGCTCGGCTATGTTCAGGCTATCATATTCGGCCTGTTGCTCTTGGTCGTCACCTCTCTTGCCGTTGCAGAACCCTCGACAGATTTTCTTGTTCGAGATACCGATATTGTGAGAGGTGATCCCAATGCCCCGGTGACCGTGCTGGAATATTCAGACTTTACCTGTGGGTATTGTGAAAAATTCTTCCATGAAACCTTTCCACGTCTTTTGACGGAGTATATCGATACGGGAAAAGTCCGCTTTGTCTATCGTGATTTTCCTCGTGCGCCTGGAGGGCCAGGTCTTCAAGCTTCTCAAGCGGCTCGTTGTGCCGGAGCTCAAGATGCGTATTGGCCGATGCATGATCGGTTGTTCAATAGTGAGCAACAATTCGAACCAGAGCAACTGACGGGGTATGCAAAAGAGTTAGGGCTTGATACCGCAAAGTTTTCGGAATGTGTCAGTGGCGATGATTATGTAAAGGCGATTTATCAAGATCGAATTGAAGGTGGTACGCTTGGAGTTCGAGGTACCCCAGGATTTGTTATATTTGTCACGTCGTTGCCGAAAGATGGGGAGATGGTCATGATTCCTGGAGCATTTCCGTATGATGTCTTTCAGGAGGAAATCGAAAAAGTCTTAAAATCTGTGCCATCGCAAGAGGCATCATAAAATATTTTCGTCGATCACCAATATCGGTTCAGATTATGGATGGTCGTGGGCTGTGTGAGATGTTTTAACATAAGGGAATTCTAAGTATTATGTCAGAATCTTCTGCTTATTGGTCTGTGGAATGTTCTCCAGGCGAACCAGATTTGTTTGTGTGTATGGAGTGTCTTGAGGAAGTGTTTAGAGCCAAAGTTCCAATTCAAGGTTGTCCTGGCTGTGGCGCAGTATCAACCTTTGAACCGTTTGCTTTCGAGTCATTAGAGGAATGGGGTACGCCAGAGTTGATTGCCAAGGCACAAGCCGCCGGCGCGCAATCTCACTCTACCCCCTCGATGGCTGATTCGACAACATTGTCAGACGGTCCGCTTACACCCTAACCTTCGTGACGGGAATAATGTCGACTGACTCCCCCCGGCCTTTCTTAATCGGCTCCGAATGGATTCAGACTTCTCACACTGAATCGGTCATCAACCCATACAATCAACAAGTTCTGGCTCAGGTTTGCCAAGCCGGTGAGCCGGAAATTTCCCAGGTTCTCCAATCAACTTCAGAAGCCTTTGCTCGCCTAAAAAGTTTTCCAGCTCATGCAAGAGCGAAGGGCTTACAGCAGATTGCAGACTCGCTTCAGCGTCGACGCGAAGAATTTGCGAAAACGATCAGCGAGGAAGCCGGGAAGCCTATATCTGACGCTCGCCGGGAAGTCGATCGTGCCATTCAAACATTTATTATTGCCAGCGAAGAAACCACACGCATTCCAGGTGAGGTCATCCCTATGGATCGTATGGCGGGGATGGAGAGCTACACGGGGATGCTCCGCCGGTTTCCGATCGGGCCAGTGCTGGGAATCACGCCATTTAACTTTCCACTTAACTTGGTCGCACATAAAGTGGCTCCATGCCTTGCTGCAGGAAATCCTATCGTCATTAAGCCGGCTCCTCAAACCCCACTCACAGCGCTGTTGTTAGGTGAAGTGATTCTTCAGTCCGACTTCCCTGCGGGTTCCATCAACGTGATTCCTTGTCAAAATCACCTGGCTGAGATGCTTGTTGACGATGACCGTTTCCAGGCTCTGAGCTTTACTGGAAGCGCTGCCGTCGGCTGGATGTTAAAGGCGAAGTCCCGAAAAAAACGCGTGTTGTTGGAATTAGGAGGCAATGCCGGAGTGATCATCGAGCCTGACGCCGATGTGGACCTTGCTGTCCAACGGTGTGTGACGGGAGGATTTAGCTATTCAGGTCAAACGTGTATTTCAGTTCAACGTGTCTATGTTCATGAGTCGATCTATGATTCAGTGGTCGATACATTCCTCAGTCGCGTTCGCAATGTGGTCGTTGGAGATCCGTCGCAAGAAGAGACCGTCGTCGGACCGCTGATTGACGAACGTGCGGCTCAGCGTGTTGAGTCATGGATCAATGAGGCGGTCACGCAAGGGGCAACGATTCGTAGTGGAGGAACGCGTCAAGGTTCGATCGTTTCGCCGACTGTGCTGACCGATGTGGAGTCGCACATGACGGTTTCCTGTCAAGAAGTGTTCGGACCAGTGGTCGTATTGACCCCGTATCGACAGTTTGAAGGTGCCTTGCAGCAACTCAACGATTCAATCTATGGATTGCAAGCCGGAGTCTTTACGCAGAATACGCAGAAGATTTTTCAAGCCTTTCAGCAACTTGAGGTTGGGGCGGTTCTCGCCAATGAAATTCCGACATTCCGTGCCGACCATATGCCTTATGGCGGCATCAAGGATTCTGGACTTGGCCGAGAAGGCGTCAAGTACGCCATACAGGAATTGATGGAGCCCAAATTATTGGTCTTGAATGTACCGCTTTCTTGAATAGTGGACCAGCTCTATCAGATAGCTGAGCGGTTTTCGTCATCAAAATGTAACATGTATTTATCGAGTTCTTTCTTGCACCTTGTCCTCAACTCTTGGTAAATAAGACAACCCTGTGTTGAGCGTTTGTCATACTATCCTTCATCACTCACCTTTTTATAATACAACAACGGATTCATAGCATACTTTGGTGAGCGTTGGTGTGTGCGGAGGGGGAAGTTAGTGCAAGAAGTCGATGGTCTAGATCTCAAAGAGAAAGAGGAGGAGTTATGGTTCCAACACATATGTTTTTAACTCGAGGGGTCGGAGTGCACCGAGAGAAATTGACCTCTTTTGAGGAAGCGTTGCGAAGTGCAGGGATTGCAGCTTGCAATTTAGTCAGCGTGTCTTCAATATTCCCTCCGGATTGTAAAATCGTTCCACGGAAGCGAGGAGAAAAACTCCTCAATCCAGGTGAAATTACCTTTTGCGTGATGGCCAGGTCGGAAACCAACGAGCGAAATCGTCTCATCTCGGCTTCGATTGGACTCGCGATTCCCACAGGACGTGAATCCCATTACGGGTATTTGTCTGAGCACCATGCCTATGGTGAAACGGATGAAGAGGCCGGAGAGTATACCGAAGACTTGGCTGCGCAGATGCTTGCCACGACACTTGGAATAGATTTTGACCCAGATGTGGCGTGGAAAGAACGTGAGCAAGTTTTCAAAATGGGCGGAAAAATTGTCAAAACCCAAAACATTACTCAGTCAGCAATTGGTAAGGCAAACCTTTGGACCACGGTTGTCGCCTGCGGGGTCTTTATTCCACCGGAAAATGTGCCGGCGGAAAGTCGACGAAAATCGTCACGAAAAAAATAAACTCACCAACGCTTAGCTTACAATACTTCCTCTCATTTCTCTTTTCCTTTCGTTCCATGACAAGGTCGCCTTACAGAAGGCGGCCTTGTTCGTCAGTCTCACCCTCACAGTCTTTTACCTCTTGCCAACGTAGTTGTCTTGGACACCTGTAATCGAGACCCTAGGAGCAATCAGAGGCCAACCATGATTGTCCGTCAGGTCCACTTGGGTCGCTCACCAACCGTGTCCAAGGACACCTGTAATCGACTTGGATACCTGTACAAAAAGACGTCAGTAACTCTAGCTTCATCAACTAAAGTGGGATAGAGACGTGGGCGCCAACCTGCATCGACCGTATCCAAGCCAACATGTGTAGCTTCCACAACCATGATTGCCCGTCAGGTCCACTTGGGTCGCTCACCAACCGTGTCCAAGGACACCTGTAATCGACTTGGATACCTGTACAAAAAGACGTCAGTAACTCTAGCTTCATCAACTAAAGTGGGATAGAGACGTGGGCACCAACCTGCATCGACCGTATCCAAGCCAATACGTGTAGCTTCCACAACCATGATTGCCCGTCAAATCCATTTGGGTCGCTCACCAACCGTGTCCAAGGCATGCTGCTGTTTATTTGGATTCGCGATACTTCGAAAACTCTGCCCATACTACTGTGTGATCTGAGGGGTTTTCGGCTCTGCGTGGACCGAGGTCAACCGACACCTTTGTGCAGGTTTGTGCGAGGACCGGTGTTGCTAAGATATGATCAATTCTCCAGCCGCGATTGTTCTCTAAGGCACTGGGTTGCCGGTAATCCCAAAACGTGAATTGTTGTCGTTTGGGATAGTGCGCACGAAACACATCGACGAATCCCCAGGCGACCGTATGTTCGTAGGCTTTCCGAATATTCTCATGGAAGCAAACATGTTTGAGATGTTTTTCTGGGCCATGAACATCCACGGGCTCTGGGGCGACATTCATGTCGCCGCACCATATAGCTGGCCTCTTGGATGATAGGTGTTGTTGAAAATAGCGGGTGAGTCTCCGATACCAACCAAGTTTGTATTGGTATTTGGGGGAATCGATAGAGAAGCCTTGCGGGACATAGGTGTTGAGAATGGGGATCCCTTGGATTACGACTCGCATGAGACGCATCGGATCATCCGGATGCTCTTCGTCATCGCCAAAACCGAATGACACGCATTCCGGCTCTGTGCGACTCAAGATGGCCACGCCGTTATAGCTTTTCATGCCTCGAAATGTGAGGTGGTAGCCTGTTTGGGCGAAGGCGTCAGTTGGAAAGTCCGCATCCTGAACCTTCGTTTCTTGCAAGCACATCACGTCTGGCTTTTTCTTCATGAGCCAGTCCAGTACAATGGGTAGGCGCCGACGAATGGAATTCACATTAAATGTAGCAATTTTCATGACAATCCACGAAACGTTGCTCGTCGCTAGTATCTCGTATCTCGTGAGAAGAGCTTTGCAGTATTTTTTACGAGCAACGAGCAACGAGCGACGAGATACATTTGTTTCCAATGAGGATTCAGTGAATCAATCATTTTCATTTACTCAAGAAGAAGTTGAGTGTTTTGCGGATACAGATTTTTTTCGCACCAAAGCTCATATTTCGATCACAGTTCGCCAGACATTTGAAGCACTGCATACGCGTCTACAATCAGCTCTCGTTGGAGCGGAGCTGATTGCTCCTCAGAGTTTTAACCCTGAAGCGTTTCAGTTTGTGAAAGGTGAACATTTGGAAGATTTTCCGTATCAATACCTCGACTTTCCCCGACATTATACGCGAGAAGAAAAGTTTGCTTTTCGTACGCTCTTTTGGTGGGGACATCATGTAGTATTTGCTCTCATGTTGGAAGGCCCCAACATTCGACGTTATAAAGAGAATATAATCAATCACTATGCGGATATTTGTGATCACAATATCTGTCTGTGTTTGAGTGCTTCGTTGTGGGAGTGGAACCATGGTGCGGGCTACACGATGGAACTTACGCGAGACCGGAAGTCACAAGCTGCTGCGGTATTGGCGAATCGGTCATGGGTGAAAATCGCCCGCTTTATTCCCATGAAAGATCCTCGCATTCAATCCGGCCTCGTTGCCGACATCGGCGAAGAAACCTTTCGGACGATGCTTCCTATCATCCGTTCGTAGAAACGTTATTCGTCGTTCGTTCCTCGTATCTCGTTATAGTATTTTAACTTTCAACTGATAGCTCCCAATTCTCCCTCGCCCTTTCAGAGAGAGGGCTGGGGTGAGGGTTGGGACTCATTAAACGGTTAAACCACTGTCGTACGACTTTGCAGCTTTCTTTGAGGAAAACGAGCAACGAGACACGAAGGACGAGCGACGGGATACGTTTTTTCAATCTTCTTCCGCTAATCCCAGTAACGCCAATACCTGTGGAATGGTATAGGATTCATTGGCGTCAAGCGTGATCGTGGTAATACCTGCTGCCTGTAAGGCGGCTGTCACGAGTTGTTCTTTTTCTTGAACCGGAGTCACAGAGGGGTTGGTTCCCCTGATGTGAATAACCTTTTCGAGATGAAGGGTGCCTGGATGGATCAAGGCCAGATCTATCCGAATGTGTTGTAAGATTTTCATGATCGCTTTCCGTTTCTCACGATCATCCTTCTCAATGGTGAGTACTGATGAGAGTGGAAGTTTTGCGAGCACGAGATGACTCTCTTGTACGGCTAAGCGAACGATATTAAATATTGAAGCTTCTGTATTGGGAAACAGTGGTCGAGTTGAAGCTGAAACCTGTTCGAATCGCTGCCCTGACAGCGTGTTGTTGACTGGAGGGTGCGATGGCTCGCGTCCCCAAATCACCCAAAGCGCAAGGGCAATGAGGACAAGAATTGTCAGGAGGATGACGGGAAACGAGGCGTCGGGTAATTGCGAAAGGAGAGATGTTCCTTCCTGCAGCAGGCTGGACAATGACGTTTCAGCTTGTCGTGTCACGCGTTCATCCTCAGGTGTCCAGGGGTCATGCTTCCCAACACAACAGGATGCCGAGCTCCAGTAACGGCTGGAACATTTGCGCAGACGCCATGAAAACTTTGATAGGCGAGAATTGCAAAAGCGATTGATTCAAACGCTTTGCTATGAGACCCGCACTCGTCCATGGTTCGAACCGGAATGGGTGAAAAGGTTTCCTGTATGGCTCCCACAAGCGCTGCATTGTAGATTCCGCCGCCGCCGAGAATTACTTCATGAATGTCGTTTGCGATCCAAGTTTGTGCCTGGTGGATGGACAGTGCCAGAAAGCGGCAACATGTGGCCAGAACATCTGAAAGTGAGAGCTGGCGTTTGCGAGTCCGTTGTAATAATTTCTGTACATACTGATGCCCAAACTCTTCTCTCCCGGTCGACTTGGGTGGTGGTATGTGTAGAAATGGATGAGACAGTAAAAACCGGAGAATCGTCGAGTCCACTTGGCCACGTCGTGCGAGCCGTCCACCACGGTCCATTGACTGTTTGCCTTGTGAGAGTTGAGTGGTGACAGCATCTAACAACATATTGCATGGGCCTGTGTCAAAAGCCTGTGTGGACTCCAGCGAAGCTCCACCTGCCAAGACCGTGACATTGGCGATCCCTCCCAGGTTGACGACTAATCGGGAGCGCGATCGATGATGAAAAAGGAGATGATGCGCATAGGGGGCGAGAGGTGCCCCTTCTCCTCCAGCCGCGAGGTCCCGTGAGCGAAAGTCCGCAATCGTGGTAATGCCGGTTCGTTCGGCAATAATAGATGGATCACCGATTTGTAGTGTTGATCGAACGGGGCCTATGCCTGACTCGCGTCGAGGCTTGGGAAGGTGATGCAGTGTTTGGCCATGAGAGCCGATAAGTTTGACCTGCTGAGTGGTGAGTTTGGCCCGTTCGATGGCTTCTCGGGTAGCCTTAGCAAAAAATTCGCCAAGAAAGGCGTTAAGGTGGCAGATCTCCGCGACATGTCCGCTTTCTGCGGCTGCCAAGACTCGTTTGCGAAGGGTGGGAGAATACGCCTTCGTTTCATAATATTTCAACTGAACTTTGAGACGATGTTGGGTTCTTCGAATGTCCACGAGTGCGACATCGACGCCATCGGCTGACGTTCCAGACATGAGGCCGGCTACAATCATAGTTGGACACCATTGTATGAAAACGTTGCTCGTCGTTCGTTGCTCGTATCTTGTGGAGGAAAATCATGTGTGAGTCTTCCTGCGAACGACGAGATGCGAGATACGAACGACGTTTGTTTCTTCATTTATGTATGTTTTCTCCGATCCCACACCATACCGGTTTGTTCTTGATCGGAAAAGCCTAGGGTTTTGTAAAAGGCCTGTTTATTTCTCGTGCAGAGCCAAAATAGCTCAACATTCCGGAGAGATGGATGGTCTAGAATCTGACGAATCAATTGGGTGCCAATATCTCTACCTTGAAAGTGTTGGTCGATAATCACATCCCAAATTGATGCTCGAAACACATAATCAGTCAGGACCCGCCCAAACCCAACCAACCGAGAGCCTTCCCAGGCGGAAAGAATCACATCGCTATGCGTCAGCATGGACGCCGTGTTTTCCAGCGTTCGCCCGCGAGACCACTGGGCTTGCTCGAATAGGGGGAGCAGCTGCTGGGGGGTAATATCTTTCGAGTCGGAAAATGTAATCATGGCTGGCGATTAGTGGCTGCTCTGTATTACACTAAATAGCTACCCAAAAACTAGTGATTGATGGAGATTGTTGTATGCCGATGCTCGTGAGAAAATGTCCTAAATGTAGTTTATTGTTTTGGATACCGGAACAAAACATTGAGTATTCTGATCCAAATACAATGAAGGTCAACTGTACACACTGCAAACAGGTCCTCAGAATTCCACTGGTCACCCAAGGAGCCAATGCCGGCTCTCCCAAAATGGGACATTAAAACGCATGTGTTGCGGAATGGACGGAAGGCGTCGCTCGTTGCTCGTATTTCGCCTGAAGAATCTGTGAGGTTTTTTCGAGCAACGAGATACGTTTGTTGTCTCCATGAGCAACGCTTCGCGTTTGATATTTCCCCTTAGACAGAGAAAGTGAGTTGATGAAACACGTAACAATTGCTGGCCTTGATGTGCGGATAACCGGTGGTCCTGACCGCGAAGGGGGTGGTTCGGGGCCGGTTGTGCTCTTGCTTCATGGGTTTGGGGCTCCTGGAGACGACCTTGTTCCTCTCTGGCGGGTTCTCGACGTACCTGAGGAAACTCGATTCGTTTTCCCTGCCGCGCCTCTGTCTTTAAGCATGGGATTTGGGGATTCCCGAGCGTGGTGGATGTTAGACATGGAACGACTGGCTCGAGAGCGCGCGAGTGGGAACTGGACACAATTGACGAAAGAAGTGCCTAACGGGTTGTCGGAGGCTCGTGGGAAAATTATCGAGGTGTTGAAGACGGTCAAAAAAGAACTCGATGTAAGCGCCAATGAACTAGTAATTGGCGGGTTTTCGCAAGGGGCGATGTTGGCATGTGATGTGGCATTACGGACTGAGCACCCATTTGCCGGGCTGATCTTGCTCTCTGGCTCCCTCATTGCTGGCGATGAATGGGCCTCGTTGGCTAAACAGCGAAAGGGGTTGTCGGTTTTTCAAAGTCATGGAATCGATGATCCGATTCTTTCGCCAGTGGTAGCTGAATGGCTGCGTGATATGCTGAAAACCAATGGGGTCTCTGTTGAATGGCATGAATTTCGTGGTGGGCATGAAATTCCTATGAATGTCCTTGAGCGACTCGGGATCTTCATCAGAGCCGCTTTGTATCAATATGTCGATGAAGGCTGACAGTGAGAAGTCCGGCGTATTGTATGGAATTGCGCAAAGAATGGTAGGTTGGCTATAGTGAGAAGGCTAGAGATCAACCATTCGCGAACTGGGGAGATGACATGATTACCAAGGAAGACCTGACGAAGTATATTCAGCAATCAATGACTGATGCCAAAGTTTCGGTCGTTGATCGTACTGGAACGATGGATCATTTCAATGTCGATGTTGTGTCGGATATGTTCAAAGGGAAGAATCTATTAGATCGACACCGTATGATTTACCAAGCGTTAGATGTGCCGATGAAAGATGGGCGTATTCATGCGGTAGAGTTACAGGCAAAAACCAACGACGAAGCATAAGGAGAACAATTCCATGTCTAATCCAATTGAAGAAGAAGTTCAACGCGAGATTAAAGAGCATAAAATTTTGATTTACGGGAAGGGGACAAAAACGGCCCCGCAATGCGGGTTTACCGTGGAAACCATGGAATTTTTTAACAAGTTCGGGCACCCTTATGAGCTTGTGAATGTGCTCACCAATCCAGAGAAGCGAGAGTTTTTGAATCAGATGACGAATTGGCCAACCTTGCCGAAGGTATTCATCAATGGAACGTTTTATGGTGATACCGATGTGTTGGGACCGATGGAACAGAAGGGCGAACTTCTCCCATTGTTGAAGGAAGCGTTCAAATCTGAATAACGAGGCCGTGTCCTTTAAAAAAGACATTATTCCGCGATAGCTACACATCAAACCCGCCATTTTTCATGGCAGGTTTGGTGTGTGAAGGCTCCTTTATCTATCGGATGCGACATTCGTCGTCACATTTCTACAGTCATTCCTACCCCCATACTATGCATTCCCTTTACGGATCTTCGGTCGTTATTGCTTACAGAGTGTTTTGTCCAATCTTCATACTTCTTGCCGGTTACTCATAACTTCCGACGTTTAGATATCCTTTTGTGTTGTGAAAGCCTGAGCTACCCTGTCATTGCAGGTGCTGTAACGCGATAAATGTGACAGGTCAGCATCAAGGCTGTTCTCAAATCTCCCGATATAGGGTGCAAGACCTCTTATCGCAATGTTGAAACGCACATGCAGCAAACATTGCACGGTGTTTCATCTATCGACATGGAGTGTGTTGTGAACAAAACAAAGAATTGCTTGAGCCGGCATATCGTCATGCTGGTAGGTCTTTTCATGAGCGTGGGTTGTGCAGCGAATTATGAGAAAAGCGTCAGCCCTCATACCCCGGCAACGCTGAAACAGCAAAGCCAATTTACCCAAGCCGCAATTCTCAGTGGTTTGCACGATTCCTCTCTGTTTGACGTAATAACCCCAGCGCATGACATGCAGATAGAAACACCCAGTCAACGAGTGGCAACGGTTTCTCCCTTGCCCGTGCATCTCCCTGAAAAACCTGCTCAAGGCATTAGCCATGATGAGAAATGGCATCAAGAATTAGGTCGGTCGTTTTTCGTTCGTGGCAACTATGACGCGGCTGCCGCAGCCTATCGAGAAGCCCTTCGCCAAAAGCCTGACGTAGCCGAAGCCTATGTCGGGCTCGGGAGTGCACTTCGTATGCAAAATGAGGTGCCAGCAGCCATTGAAGCCTATGAACAAGCCCTTCATTTAGAACCTGACTTTACTGCCGCACTGGTTCATCTTGGCTCCATTTATGCCGAGGCTCAGACAGACTATCAGGATATTGAAAGAGCCAAGGAGTTGTTTCGGCGTGCCTCAATACATGGCGACCCCTTTGCCGAGATTGCTTTGCAAGAACTTCGTACGCGTTCGTGATTGAAGAGGGGGCAATGTGTTCTCCTCCTTGTGGCTCCGTGTCTTGCCAGTGAAAATTTCCTAAATATTTAGCGTATAGCTGTAAATTCTTCAACGATAAACCGAGAGATCGCACGGCAAAGAAGGCAATTCTGAAATCAGGTGATATTGAAATCAAAGAGGACGGCGTGGCTCCATCCCCAAAGTGGCTTGAGCCTATTGGAAACAATTGGAGTGGTCTCGATTGGTGCCGTATTGGCCGCGATCACCCTCCCTCATGTCCATGATTTGATAGCAGACTCCAAAGCCGAATCGCTTGTGTCATCTGCCAAAATTTACCATCAAGCGATCAGTCGATATTATGCAGATGTTGGGACGATTCTTCCCTTAGATCCCCAGGGGTTACCCCGTCTCGAAAAGACAGGAAACAGTGCCAATCCGAATTCGCTTCCGGCTCAACTGACGCTTGTGGCAAGCGATTCGCGTGTCGGGTCTTTCAATCTCTGGATGAAATTTCAAGGACCGTACCTGGAGAAGTTCGATACACGGTACCCGCCAGAACTTGGCGGAGAAATGTTTCTCCCGACCCAAAAAGCCCTGCCGTTAGGGTCTGTTGTCACGGGGGGCAATGATGCCTGGGACTTAAAGGGCGATGATGCAAGAAGCGATGTACCGACACATGCCCATACCGTCATGTTCCGCGTCACGGGGATTACTCCCGAACAATTTCTCCGTATTGATACTGTCATCGAACCGGATATTGGAAAAACAGTACAAGAGAAGCTCGTCAGAGGACGGGCAAAATATGATCCAGTGAACATGAGCCTTCAACTCTATTTGGCTCACCAATAATAGGGGAAAACGTTACTCGTCGCTCGAAAGAAAAAGCTTCTGATCTTTCTTTTACGAGCAACGAGCAACATTTTTACTTTTATAGTCAGAAAGCCCTTAAGGCTGGAGAAGAGACTGCCGAAGAAAGACCATGAAAACAGAAAACAAGAATGAAATGTCCGTATATGCACATAACCCAACTAATCATAAGGTCATCAATGACGTTGCAGGAGGAGAGGGATTTATGAAGAACATACGAAAGGAGCAAGGATTTACCTTGATCGAAATGATCGGTGTCTTGGCCGTCATTGCAATTTTGGTGGCACTGTTGCTGCCAAAAGTGTTTGAGATCATGGCTGAATCAAGGGCAAATGCATTGGTGGCCGCTGTCAGAACCTACGAAACGGCAGTGGTCGATTATTATTCTGATATGAGTACGCTGCTCCCTTTAGATGCCGGTGGAACGCCGACGGCAGAAGGCACTGGCCTGAGTACCGAGGACACATCTCTTGGGGCACGTCTGACGCTGGATGTGAACGACGCCTTAAATACCGGGGCGAACAGCTGGACAAGGTTTCGAGGTCCATATTTGGCAAAATTTATTTCCAGTGTACCTCCAGGTTTGGGAACGCAAGTTGCCATGCCAACTTCAAGTACACCCGTGGCATATAATACGGCAACAGATGGCACAAATGTCGGATGGGATCTCAATAACGACGGCGGGAGTGATATACCGACTACTGCCAATGTGGTGTATGTCATATTCACAGGGATTAGTGATGCAGACTTTGAGAAAGTTGATGCCATTATCGATCCGGGGATTGGAGCTAGCACAGCAGAACGTGTGGTACGAGGCCGGGCAAAATACGATGCCGCAACTGATGCAATGATGATTTATCTGAACCATGGATAAGGCGATTGCGGGCCGCGAAGACCATGCTGTATGGAATCACAATCTAGGTACGAATGATGTAGCTTGATTTTTCTGAGGGCTTTGATTGTTTTTACCCTACGAATGAACATGACATATCACAGGACACAGTTCATGGCCATCGCAGAGCAAGGTTATCCCATTGGACAGGGAAAGCGCGTCGAGCCGGACTCTCAATTATGGGGCGGGTTACGTTCTTACAGACCGTCGCTGTCTGTCTCGCGACCAACGCACCGTCATCGATGTGGATGGCGCATTGGTCGTGCCTGAATGGAGAAGGGAGGTGTTCGACAGCACTAACAATAGGTTTCGTGTCCCACGCACAGCAACATCTCCAATCGTTCCTACGACTCCTCCTTTCCTCGAACTCAGTACTCGCTCAAAGGTGAATGACGTATGAGTACTCCTTCCATTGAACAAGACGAAGTGAAGCCTAAGGTCAAGCGTCTGGGCGACCGTCTCGTAGAAGATGGTCTTCTCCTCGAAGATCAGTTAAATCTGTCCTTGAAAGAGTCCAAGCGTCTCGGCAAATTTCTTGGTGAAACGCTGGTTAGCTTAGGATTCATCACCGACGAAGTCTTAACGACATACCTGGCCACAGAATCGCAAGCCTCAGTTCTCGATCTCACAGACTACTTTATTCCTCCGGATGTGCTGGAACTGGTGCCTCATGAACTTTCGGCACAATTTCAACTTCTTCCACTGAATCGTGAGGGCAATCTGCTCAAGGTTGCGCTGGCGGACACTTACAATGTGATGGCGGTGGATACGATTGAACGGGTGACCGGGTTGAACGTTGAAGTGGTGACGGCTCCACCACAAACCATAGCCGATGCCATCGAACGATATTACGCCCAAAGTGAAACGATCACCAATTTGGTTGATCAATTGGCGAAGCAAGGCATCGGCGTATTGGGAGATCAGTCCGGGACCGAAGCGCCGATGATCCGATTGTGTAATCAGATCATTACATTTGCGATTCAAATTCGAGCAACGGACATTCATGTAGAGCCCGATGAACAATACCTACGAATCCGTATTCGGGTGGATGGCCTGTTGGGGCGGGAAATCCTCATTCCAAAAGCTCTACAGGCTTCTATTATTGCTCGTCTCAAGCTGATGGCAACGCTGAATGTGACGGAGAAACGGCTGCCTCAGGATGGTCGCATTCCCTTTACGTCAGGAACCAAGCGAGTCGATCTTCGTGTCTCTACCCTGCCGACCAACTTCGGCGAAAGTCTCGTCATGCGAATATTGGATAAGGCGGCGGTGAATTTAGAGTTTATCTCGCTTGGATTCACCGAGCACAATCAACAAAGAGTCCAGACCGTTGTTCAGCGTCCCTATGGCATTCTTCTTGTGACAGGTCCGACCGGGAGTGGCAAGACGACCACGCTCTATACCAGTTTGCGAGGGGTCAATGCGCAAGAGAAGGGAGTGTTTACGTTAGAAGATCCGGTGGAATATCAAATGCCGATGGTGCGTCAAACGCAAGTCAATCCTGGAATCGGGATGACGTTTGCGGCAGGTCTTCGCGCCTTATTGAGACAGGATCCCGACGTCATCATGGTTGGAGAAATTCGAGATTTGGAAACGGCAGATCTGGCCATGCGAGCCGCTATGACTGGGCATTTAGTCTTTTCGACGCTTCACACGAATGATGCGGTAGGCGCAATTCCCCGGTTGATCGACATGGGCATCGAGCCCTACCTGCTTGCGTCGGCACTATCTGGCGTCGTGGCACAGCGTCTCGTCCGACTCATTTGTCAGGGTTGCAAAGAGGAGCGAACGGATGTGGAGGTGGTGTTGAAAGCCTTAAAGATTCCACCGCCCGTGGGGCAGGAACCCCGGTTATGGATTGGCAAAGGGTGTCGGGCATGTGGGATGACTGGGTTTCGAGGGCGTCAAGGGATTTTTGAAGTGCTGCTGATGAATGAACAAATTCATCTTCCAATTGTCCAGGGTCCCGATCTTCCCGCGATTCGAGCCATTGCCAAGCGGGACGGCATGCAGACGATGAAGGACGACGGATTGGCTAAAGCATTTCAAGGCATAACCACAGTCGAGGAGGTTTTACGGGTGGTCGATGGGTAATTACAAGTACCGGGCCGTTGATTCAGACGGGAAGACTCAGAAGGGCGTGATCAGCGCGGATAGCGTTGACGAGCTGCGGATCCGGTTCAAAGAGTCCGGAAAACTGCTGCTGGAAGCTCAAGAAACACGTGCGCTTGTGACCGGCTCGAAAGGCAATGCCAAGGTGAAGCCACAGGTCATTCTTGAGTTTGTGACGCATATGTCGAGTCTTTCACAGGCCGGTGTGCCCATCCTGTCATCACTCATGAGCTTGGCGCAGGAAGCGTCGCATCCGGAATTTGGTCAAATTCTCGGTCGAGTGTGGCGTACGGTTGAAACTGGAGTGCCGCTTCATTCAGCCATGCTCCAATATCCGAAAGTCTTTCCCCAACTTGTCGTGAATCTGGTCCAAGCGGGAGAAGAGAGCGGAACGTTGCCTGAAACCTTTCAAGAACTTCAACGATATCTTGAGTGGGTTGAACGTATGAAAGGTGAAATCCGGCAGGCCATTATTTACCCTGCGACGATTCTCACGGCTGTTCTTGGTCTGTTTATCATTATGTTTACGTTTGTGATTCCACGATTCACCCCTATTCTTGAAAGCCTGAATGTTCCGCTGCCTTTTGTGACCGTCGCGGTGTTGGCCTTTAGTAAATTCATGGAAGGTGCGTGGTGGATAATGGGGATGCTGGTTGTCGTCGTGCCGGTGATCGTGTGGGTTATCAAATCCCGTATTCCAGCCTTTGCGTACTTGTGGGATGCGTGGATGCTCAAAGCTCCAATCTTCGGACCTCTCAAGAGCATGCTGGCTCTCTCACGGTTCACGCATAACTTTGGCGTACTCTATAAGGCCGGCATTCCGGTATTACAGGGCTTGAGTTTATGTCAGCGGCTTGTGGGAAATCTCGTGATCACACGTGCGCTAAAAAAGGTTGAACAAGATGTTTCGGAGGGTGCAACGATTAGCAATGCGCTTCGTCAACATCCAGTCTTCCCGCCCATTTTGATTCAAATGGTGTCGGTTGGAGAAGCGGCAGGCCGCCTCGATCAGACCCTCATGCATGTGGCGCATTATTACAACGAAGAAATCCCCAGGCGGGTGAAAAAAGTCTTTGGCATTATGGAACCGATGATTACCGTCGGACTCATAGGGACGGTTGGTCTTGTTGCCGTCTCCATCTTCCTCCCCATGATGAGCCTGATGGGGGGAATGCGGTGAGGAAAAACCGCATCTCGTTGCTCGTATTTCGTTAAGGAATGGTCTTTCAGTTTTTTCACGAGCGACAAGCAACGAGCAACGGATTCACGTTGATCGAAATGCTCGGCGTATTGGCCGTGGTCGCTCATCGTAGACATGATCGCTCCATTTAACGGGTTGGATGAGACAGGTTTTTCCCGGACTTTGCCCGAACATAGGATTCTAACACCGCATTAATGCGGGTCTGGTATCCCTTTCCACCGGCCTTAAAATAATCTAGCACGGATTCTTTTACTCTTATGGTCAGCGGTAGCGTTTTATCCGGTTCGGCCCATTCGGCATTTTCCCAGAACTCGTCATCGAGTTCAGGAATGTCACTGTAGTCAATCTCCTCGTCTGGAATAGCCTTGAGTTCCTTAATCCGCTTCTTCGAGATCGGCGGCAGGTCCTTCTGTTTTTTTCGTATAGTAGGCATGATATTCACTCCTTTCTCTTTTGTTGGCTTTACGGGCTGAAATGAGCCTGATCATCTCGTCGCGGTCCGTATGGACCACGACCGCCACAACTGTTTCTGCAATCACCCCGATGGTAATTTCACGTACTTCGCCATAATCCTCACGGGTATCAGGACGGGACAGGTGAATATCATTGAATATATGCACCGCTTCTTCGAAGCTGATCCTATGTTTCTCAATATTGAGACGGTTCTTTTCTTCATCCCATTCAAAGAGCATAATTTATGTTAATACAAGCTGTACATACATGCAAGCCTTTTCTTTACGGAAGAAGTCGTACGCCCTATTCCCCAGAGACTGTTAAGGAAATGGTGAAATTTCCCGAAATAAGATACGAGGATCTGCGTTTCTAAAGGGAGTAAACGTGAAGTGAAGCGGGGAAGAAAAACGTGAAACGTGAAATGTCGTTCGTGAAGCGTGAAACGTGGGGGAACGGGTTGGTTTCTTTTTAATGAGTTATGCCAAGAGATACGTTCGTAAATATGGAACATAAGATGAAGAATTTTCGAAACTTAGAGATATGGGCACTTGGGAAGGAAATCGTTTTAGATATGTATAAGATGACAAAAGCATTTCCCAGAGAAGAACTCTATGGCTTGGCGGCGCATGCACCGTGCGACTGTTTCTATACCATCCAATATCGCTGAAGGATTTAATCGGAGACACAACAAAGAGTATCGACAATTTCTCTATATCGCCTTGGGATTGAGTGCTGAACTAGAAACTCAAATAGAAGTGAGCGGTGAACTGCAGTATTTCTCACCCGAACAAAGTGAGCATCTCTTAGAAAAGTTGGATCATGAAATCCGAAAAAAACTCTAAATCGTTGCTCGTTGCTCATTGCTCGTCGCTCACGAAGAATTGCTCATGTAAGAGATCGTCTCGCTTTTCTTTTACGAGATACGAGCGACGAATAACGAACGACGGTTTCACTTTAATCGAAATGCTCGGCGTGCTGGCGGTACTAGCGATTCTCGGTGGTCTGTTAGCGCCACAGGTGGTGCGGCAAATCGACGTGGGGATACAAAACGATGAAGAGATGTATTTACAGGATATTGCGCAAGGGGTAGAGATTTTTTTGCGAGAGAATGGGGCGTGGCCGCCGAACCTGGCTGCGTTGAGTCCCAATTATGTCCCTATTAGTTCTGCGCAGATTGGGCAGAATCGACGAGGGTTTCCACGATATTTTGTCATGCACCCGAATATGAACACCTTCGACAATGCGGCAGGAATCGCTGGAAATGCGATTCAGAATGCCCGATTTCTTCTCATCTCAGATGTAAGCGCAGATGCGAATCCGGCTGTCGGTACGGCTGGGCAATTTGATGATTTGTGGAATACCGATACGACAAGCACCCCGAATTTAAAAATCCATCGTGGCCATATTGGTCACTTATTTCATTTGGTGAGCATCAGCGCCGTGGGCGATGGAGGGAGTTATCGCATCAATGGAACGGCGACGAGTTCAGGCGGCGGACGGCTTGCGTCGCGTGGCACCTATCATTTAGTGGGAACGCCTATTGACTTTGACGAAGCAAATGCTTTCTCGACTGGAGGGATAGATCTGAACTTCATGCTCACATCCGATGCCGGATATCAATTCGATCCAGCATGTCCAACAGGCTCGCAATGGAATGCATTGGGGTCGACCTGTTCGACATGAGAAATAATGTTACTCGTCGCTCGTTGCTCGTATCTCGTGGGGAAAAGACGTTGCTCGTTGTTCGTCGCTCGTATCTCGTTGCTCGTTAAGGAAAGGTCTTGCAGTTTTTTTACGAGCGAACTGAAGCACTTCCGTCCGTCGTAGCAAAGAAGTTACACAATGTCAGCGTGGGCACAGCGTGCAGGCACGAGCAACGAACAACGAGCAACGGTTCACGAGCAACGGTTTACGAGCAACGGTTTACGAGCAACGATTCACGAGCAACGATTCACGAGCAACGAACAACGAGATTGCTATGGTCGTAAGAATCAAAAGCTTTAGAGATCTGGAGATATGGCAGTTAGGGAAAGAAATCGTTCTAGACATTTACAAGATAACCAAGTCATTTCCCAGAGAAGAACTGTATGGATTGTCCGCACAAATGCGCCGTGCTTCCGTGTCGATACCATCAAATGTTGCCGAGGGTTTTAATCGAAGGCATAACAAGGAATACCGGCAGTTTCTTTATGTCTCTCTTGGTTCCTGTGCCGAACTAGAAACTCAAATAGGAATCAGCAGTGATTTAAAGTATCTGACACCTGAGGAAGGTCAGTTCATCTTGGAAAAGTTAGATCATGAATCACGAATGCTACAAAACCTCATTAAAAAACTCTAGGCCGTCGCTTGTATCCCGTGAATCGTATCTCGTCCCCAAAACGTCTTTCAGCTATTTCGTGAGCAACGAGCGACGAGCAACGAACAACGAGCGACGAACAACGAGCGACGAGCAACGAACAACGAACAACGAACAACGAGCGACGAGCAACGGTTTTACCCTCCTTGAGCTCATCGGCGTCATTGCCGTCATGGCCATTATCGGGGCCATCATTGCACCAAACGTCATTCAACGTCTTGATGCCGCTACCCGCAAGGCCGAGGATGAGAGCCTTAGCGGTATTGCCCATGCGATTAGGGTCTATCTCCTGGAGCAGCATGCGTGGCCGCCAACGTTGGCTTCGCTGAGTCCAGGCTATGTGTCGGGGAACGCCATTCAGCTCACGCAAAATGGCAGAGGCTTCCCTCGGTACTTTGTCGTTCATCCAGGCGTCAGCGGAATTTCCAATGCCACGGGGCTCACGCCAAGCGAATTGGACGATGCGCAGTTCCTGCTCATCTCCGACCTCAATGCCGATGCCGCTCCGACCATTACGAACGCGGCAGAATTTGATACCTGGTGGAATACCGATGAAACGACGACACCTGACCTCAAAATCCATCGAGGCCAAATCAGTGAGTTGTACCGGCTTGCCACAATAAATGCGACGGGGTCCAGAGGGGCGTATCAGATCGATGGCACCAGCATGAATTGGGATTGTCACCTTCAGCCGGAGCTGAATCACAATCGGTATCATCTTACCGGAACCACCATTGCTTTGGACGAGGTCTCGCCGTATGCCACGCCGGAGGTACAATTTTCTCTCGACCGCGATACTGGCTATCGCTACGACTCTTGTCATGCCGACGGATCGCGCTGGAGGATCACGCCTTCGGCGAGTCCCTCGTGCCGGGCAATCTGGATTTCGACCGTGAATGCGGTGGATCCAAGCGGAACCACGTGTTTGAATTCATGGAGTGCGGCAGAGTTGCTCCAACTCGGGCCGCCCGGTTTGGCTTTTGAGCCGGGAACCACAGGAGGGACCGTCACATCGGTAATCGACATGCATAACTTTACGCTCTCCGCGAATATTTCGGCGATCCATTATGTCGGCCGGGAAATCACGATCGAATTGGGGGGGATCTTATTCCCGACCTTCACGGATCTGTTCGAAGGCGACCTACTGCTCACACCCGCGTGGCATACAGTCTTTAACAGCGCCAATAGTCTGGTGGCCAGGCCGGATGATGTCATTATCTTTCGGCCTGATACCATGGGGGATTATCGTTCCGGGATCTTCATTATGCTGTTCAATGGCGGCGGGGTCGGGCCCGATGCCATTTCCGGGATTACCCTCGTCGAACAGGAGACCGTCGTCGGAGGTCAGACCTTGGAAGCCGGCACCTTCTTATTTAGCCGAACAGGAACTGCCGATAAAAACAAAATCTTTCACTATGTGCCGGCGGATGTGAGCCTGCTCAATGATGGAATTACGTTACTTATTGATGGAAGTGATTTCGATATGGGAAGGACCAATCCGGGAGGAGCCGGAGTCGCGGGAGTAGATCTTGTGGAGCGTGACATGACAGTCGGCGGGAAGGCCTTGCAGTCCGGGCAGGTTCTGGTCACGCTGGATAAGCAGGATAACAAGGTCGGGAATGGCGTAGATATCTCCACCAGAGCTCAGGATATTTTTATTCTGGATGTGACCTCAACCGGCGCCGGTACGTCCGACGCCACGGCCACCATGTTTCTTGATGGATCGGACATGAATTTGAATTCAGGGAACGAAGAGATCGACGCGTTTTCGCTGGCGCCAACGCTTTGAAAAAACGTTGCTCGTCGCTCGTATCTCGTGGGGGAAAAGACGTCGCTCGTATCTCGTTGCTCGTTAAGGAAAGGTCTTGCAGTTTTTTTTACGAGCGAACTGAAGCACTTCCGTCCGTCGTAGCAAAGAGGCTACACAATGTCAGCGTGGGCACAGCGTGCAGGCACGAGCAACGAACAACGCTTCACGAGCAACGAACAACGTGATTGCTATGGTAGTAAGAATCAAAAGCTTTAGAGATCTAGAGATATGGCAGTTAGGGAAAGAAATCGTTCTAGACATTTACAAGATAACCAAGTCATTTCCCAGAGAAGAACTGTATGGATTGTCTGCACAAATGCGCCGTGCTTCCGTGTCGATACCATCAAATGTTGCCGAGGGTTTTAATCGAAGGCATAACAAGGAATACCGGCAGTTTCTTTATGTCTCTCTGGGTTCCTGTGCCGAACTAGAAACTCAAATAGACGTAAGCAGTGCCTTGAAGTATCTAACCATTGAAAAAGGTCAATGTGTCTTAGAAAAGTTAGACCATGAATCACGAATGCTTCAAAACCTCATTAAAAAACTCTAGGCCGTTGCTCGTTTCTTGTCTCTCGTCAAAAAAACATCTTTCAGCTGTTTTGCGAACGACGAGCAACGAGCAACGATTCACGCTTGCGAGCCGAAGCGCTACAGCGCGCGAGCAACGAGCGACAAGCGACAAGCGACAAGCAACGAGCAACGAGCAACGAGCAACGAGCAACGGTTTTACTCTGCTTGAACTTATCGGCGTCATTGCCGTCATGGCCATTCTTGGGGCGATCATCGCGCCTAACGTCATTAATCATCTCAAGGCGGCGGAGCAGGATGCGGAGGTCAAGACGCTCGAGGGGATTGCCCATGCGATAGAAGTGTACCTTCGTGAAAATCGTGCATGGCCACCAGACTTGGCCTCGCTGAGTCCCGACTATCTTCCAACCAACACGGTGCAACTGACACAGAATAACGGGGGCTTCCCCCGTTATTTTGTCGTTCATCCTGACATCAGTGGCCTGACCAATGCTGTGGGCATATCGGTCGCTAGTTTAGAGGACGCGCAGTTCCTGCTCATTTCTAACCTCAATGCAGATGCTGCGCCGACCATCACGAATGCAGCAGCGTTTGATGCCTGGTGGGATACGGACGAATCGACGACTCCCGACCTCAAAATCCATCGTGGACAAGTAAGTCATGCCTTTAATTTATTGACGTTGCAAGCCTCGGGCTCGCGGGGAGACTATAAAATCGATGGCGTCAGCACAAATTGGGATTGTCACCTTCAGCCGGAGCTGACGCACACCCGGTATCATCTTAACGGAACGATCGTTGCTCTGGATGAGGAGTCGCCGTATACGACGCCGGAAGTTCAATTTTCTCTCGCCCGGGATACCGGATATCGCTACAACTCTTGTCATGTGGCAGGGACGCGCTGGCGAATCGACTCAACAGCAACCCCCTCTTGTTCATCCTTGTGGTTTTCTACCGTAAATGCCGTGAATCCAAGCGGAACCACATGTTTGAACTCATGGAGTGCCGCAGAGTTGCTCCAGCTCGGGCCGCCTAATTTAGTCTTTGAGCCGGGAACCACGGGAGGAACAGTGGCCTCGGTTGTGGATATGGAAAATTTTACGCCTTCGACGAATATTGCTGCCATGCACTATGTCGGGCGGGATATCACGATCGAGTTAGGGGGGATCTTATTCCCGACCTTCACCGATCTGTTCGAAGGCGATCTACTGCTCATACCCGCGTGGTATACGCTCTTCATCAGCACAAATAGCCTGATTGCTTGGCCGGATGATGTCATTATCTTTCGCCCTGATACCACGGGGGACTATCGTTCCGGGACCTTCATTATGTTGTTCAACGGTGGAGGGACTGCGCCCGATACCATTTCCGGCATTACCCTTGTTGAACAGGAGACCCTCGTTGGAGGGCAGACTTTGGAAGCCGGCACATTCTTATTTAGTCGTACAAGAAATGCCGATAAAAACAAAATCTTTTACTATGTGCCAGCGGATGTGGGGCTGTTCTCGGACGGAATTAGTCTCCTCATCGACGGCAGTGACATCGGTATGGGTGGAACTAGCGGGGGTGGAGCCGGAGTTGTGGGGTTAGATCTTATCGAACGTGATTTGACCACTGGTGGGACAGCACTGCAGTCAGGTCAAATTCTTGTCACGCTGGACAATGCTGATAATGCGGTGGGAAACGGGACGTCTATTAGCACAACGGCCAACGATGTGTTCATTCTTGACGTGACGGCAACTGGGGTCGGGACAACCGATGCCACGGCCACCATGTTTTTTGAAGGAGCGGATATCAATCTGGATTCCTGGATCGGTGTTGACAGCCTTGCGTTGGCGCCAACGCATTGAAAAAACTGTCGCTCGTTGCTCGTGGGGGAAAGCCGTTGCTCGTCGCTCGTATCTCGTCTCTCGTCAAAAAAACGTCTTTCAGCTATTTCGCGAACAACGAACGACGAGCAACGAACGACGACTTTGGATGGCGAGATCGAAGTCGTCCGCGTCTTTCACGGATCGCGTGATCTGGAAACCCTATTCTAGCTTTTGTGATTCTTGTTCCCGTTCTTGCAAGCGTTGAGTCCCTTCTAGCCCAGGTGTTCCCTCATCTCAAACTTCATTATTTTCAAGAACTTCCGTTTCAAGACCGAAAATAACAACAGAAATATATTCAAAGAACATGAAGCGTCGTGCGTGAAACGTGAAGCGCAAGACGGGAAGTGAGATACGTTTGTTTCCCTTCACGAGATACGCTTCACGAGAAACGAGCGACGAGGTACGCTTTCTTCAATGATGAAAGATCAAAGCTATGCAATTGACAATTGGCACAATGAGCCTGGTTTCACCTTGATCGAAATGATCGGGGTGTTGGCGGTCACCGCGATTTTGGTGGCCTTGTTGCTGCCTAAAGTCTTTGATGTGATGGCGGAGTCGAAAGTTCGAGCTCTTGTGGCGGCGGTCAAGACGTATCAAATAGCGATTGTCGAATATTGTGCTGACATTGGTTCAATCCTTCCGCTAGATGCTAATGGTGTGCCTGCTATTGAGGTCAGTGGAGAGAGTGCGAACGTTGAGTCTCTAGGGGCCAGATTAACGCTGGATAAGAGTAATCCCCTTAACACGGGAAGCAATAGTTGGATGAAATTCAAGGGACCATATTTAAAGGAGTTTTCGTCAAACAACCCTCCGGGTCTCGGTTCTTATGTGTTCATGCTGGTACGCGACGGTCCCGCTTACGGCGCGCCGGCGACTGCGACGAATCGTGGGTATGACTTCAATGGCGATGGCAGTAGTGATATCCCGACCAATGCGCATGTGGCCTTCTTACGTATTAGAAGTGTGAGTCTAGAAGACTTTGAAAGAGTTGATAGCGTACTGGACACAGGCATTGGAGGGACTACTGGAGAGCGTCAACTTCGTGGGCTTGTGAAATATGACGTGGCCACAAACCGGATGAGAATTTACCTTGCACACAAGTGATAAAAACAGACGTAACGGTTTTTGCGCTACGTATATAGCGTGCAGAGTAAATGGAATACTTGATCCGAGAAGCATCGTAGGAATTTTCAATCATTCTTTTATGAGGTATGAGATACAAGATACGGGGTATTTTTTCTCAATGAGTGACGAATCACGAGCGACGAGTCACGAATCACGAGCAACGAGTCACGAGCAACGGATGACGAGGGATGTCAAAACAAAACTATTGTACTGCCTATCAGCCAAATGAAGCCGGCTTCGCCCTCATTGCGGTGATGGGAGTGTTGGCAATCGTCGATGCTACCGAACATGATCACGAGTTTCAATACGAAGGCCAACGAAACAGAGAAAGCGACCCTTCAGGATATCGGGAAGGGCTCGGCCATGTATCTTCGCAATACCCATGCCTGGCCTCCGACTCTTGCTGCTCACAGTCCCGGCTATTCGTTGTTAGATGATACGCAGCTTATACAAAATGATCGACAGTTCCCTCGGTATTATGTCCTCCATCCACATATGGGAGGGTTCAACAATGGTGTGGGACTTGCCGAAGCCGATTTAGCCGACGCGCAGTTTTTGTTGATCTCGAATCGAACGGCGGATGCCAGCCCTCGACGCAGGCTATCAATGCGCCTCTGCGTGTCCAACGGGTTCGCAATGGAATGCGTTAAGGTCGACCTGTTCAACGTGATGGGGAGCATCACTCATGAAGTGTGAGGCGTGAAAGGCAGAACGTGAAGCGTCGTGGGTGAAACGTGAAGAACAGAACGTGAGCCGTCGCTCGTGGGGAAAAGACGTTGCTCGTTGCTCGTGCCTGCGTGCTGTAGCGCTCCGGCGCGCAAGTGTGAATCGTATCTTGCAAAAAAAATCAAAATGTTCTTTCCAGGAGATACCAGTAACGTTTTTCTGCCACGAATGACAAAGAGCGAAAGCAAATGGCAAAGTGCAAAACCCAAAATTGAAGAACACGAATAACGAGCGACGATCGACGAGCAACGGCTTCACCTTGATCGAAATGATTGGGGTGTTGGCGGTTATTGCCGTGTTAGTTGCGCTGTTGTTGCCGAAAGTTTTTGAAATCATGGCAGAATCCAAGACCAACGCGTTGGTTGCAGCGGTCGCCACGTACAAGACCGCCATAGTGAAGTATTACGCCGATATTGGGTCTGTTCTCCCACTCGATGTCAATGGAGAACCCACGGTGGAAACGACTGGTGACAGCACGAATCCATTATCGCTACCCGCCCGTCTTCTCTTGGATGCGTCTGATCCGCTGAATACGGGAACTAATGGTTGGGCCAAATTCAATGGGCCGTACTTAACAAAATTTTCGACCAATTCACCTCCGGGGTTCGGCTCCACCGTGACGATGCGGGCGACGAACCCCGCAGCATATGGAACGGTGGTGGTTGGGACCGATCGAGGGTGGGATTTTGATGATGATGGCAACAACGATATTCCAACCAACGCCCATGTCGTATTTCTCCGTTTTCTCGATGTCGAGCGCGTGGATTTCGAACGGGTGGATACGGTCCTTGATCAGGGGGTGGGGGCAACGTCTGGAGAGCGCCAATTGCGAGGAAAGGTCAAGTACGTGGCTGCCGACAAGAGAATGAAGATCTATTTGATTCATGGGTAAATTGAAAAAACGTGATACGTGAAGGGTGAAGTGCGCAAGAAAAACCAGAAGACTCTTTTTTGAGATACGTTTCACGCTTCACAAGATACGGTGTATGCAAAGATGAAAGATGCAATACACACGATAGGCAATACGAAAGCTGAGGACGGCTTCACGTTCATCGAAATGGTTGGGGTGTTGGCGGTGATTGCGATATTGGTGGCGCTCTTGCTGCCAAAAGTATTCGAAATCATAGCTGAATCGAAAGTCAATGCTCTGGTAGCAGCAGTCCAAACGTATGAGACCGCTATTAAGGACTATTATGCCGACATTGGATCAATTCTTCCTCTGGATGCCGACGGCATTCCAAGCACTGAGAATAGTGGCGATAGTGCGAATCCCCTATCGCTGCCTGCGCGGCTTACCTTGGAGAGGTCTGACCCTCTGAACGTAGGAACGAATAGCTGGGTAAAGTTCAATGGACCCTACTTGGCAAAATTTTCAACAGATACGCCACCAGGAATTGGCTCGAATATCACGATGCGGGCGATGACCGCTACGACTTATGAGACTGCGACGTTAGTCGCAGATAGAGGATATGACTTTAATGATGACGGAAATAATGATCTTTCAACTGATGCCGATCTTGTATTTATCCGTCTGACGCCTGTTGAGAGACAAGAATTTGAAAGGGTCGATGGGATTCTTGATGCAGGCGTAGGGACGACGATTGATGAACGAGAGAAACGAGGAAAGGTCAAATATAACGAGACCTACAAGATGCTAAGAATCTATTTGGCTCATCAGTGAATGGAAAAAGCGTTGCTCGTTGCTTGTGAATCGTCGCTCGCAAGAAGAGGGTTCTGATTGTTCTTTTACGAGGTACGAGCAACGAGATACGAGCGACGGTTGATTCTAAAATGAAAGATAAAAACCAAACGACAACCAATAGGCAATCTGAAGCCGGCTTCGCCCTCATAGCACTACTGGGCGTGTTGGCGATTGTCGTGAGTTTGGCGACCGTACTTTTGCCCAATATGTTCACGAGTCTCAATATGAAAGCGAACGAAGCGGAAAAGGACGTTCTTCAAGACATCGGGTTGAGTTCCACGACGTATCTTCGAAGCACGCACACCTGGGCTCCGACACTCGCGGCCCATACAGGATATTCGCCCCTAGATTCCGCACAACTCTTGCAAAATGACCGCTTGTTTCCACGGTACTATGCGCTGCATCCGAGTATGGGAGGGTTCAACAATGGTGCGGGCCTTGCCGAAGTCGACTTAGCCGACGCGCGGTTTTTGTTGATCTCGAATCGAACGGCGGATGCGGCTCCGACGATTACCAATGCTGCAGAATTCACGACGTGGTGGACGACGGACGAGAGCGTAACACCTGATTTTCATATCTATCGTGCGAATCTTGCCGATATGTTTCTCAGGGTCAGCTTGACGGCCGAAGGCGACGGCGGCAGTTATCAAATAGGCGGCGTAACCACAAACTCTGGAGGGGGAACGCTGCCTGACTACATGCGCTATCATCTTCCCGGAACCATCTTCAGTCTCGATGAAGATAATACCTATGGCACGCCGGAAGTGCAGTTTGCGTTGACGGGCAATGTCGCGTACCAGTTTGATCCGCTCTGTGCCCCCGGCTCTCAATGGCGTGTGTTGTCTGCACCACCCTGTCTCTCTTCCATCGTACTTTGGCTGTCAACCCAGGGGACAACAAGCGATGCGCCCGGCTTAGATTCATGGACGGATTCGCAAATCGTCTCTTTTGATAATCCCAACTTAACCTATGACACAGGCCCCACTGGGCAAACGTCCGGAACGTTTGCATCAATCACGGAGATGAGCAATTTTGGTATTGCCGATATCGATGCAGGACATTATGTCAATGCCTCCATGACGGTTGGTGGAGTGACATTGAATGAAGGAGATCTCCTGCTGTCCACCGATATTAGTGAGACGTTGATCAGTATTAACTCATTATCCGTCAATGACGAGGATGTGTTTATCTTTCGGCCTGTCTCTCTGGATGATTATTCCTCCGGGACCTTTTTCATGTTTATCGATGCCTCAGATGTCGGTATCACAGGCGATATAGAGGCGTTGACGTTCGTGGAAATGAATACCTCTGTTGCAGGACAAGTACTCCTCCAAGGTGATGTCCTCTTTTTCTATGATGGCCGCGACATATATCATTTCAGTCCTACATCTTTGGGGTCCACGACGTCTGGTGCGGTCAATCTGTTGATCGACGGAAGCGATATTCGAATTAGTGAACAGTTTGAAGGGCTAGAGCTTATCGAAGAGCAGACGAACCTTGGGGATATCACCTTGCAGGCGGGTCAAATTCTGGCGTCGTTTGAGGCTGGAGATAGTGATTTGGGGGATAACCAAATCAACGTGGATGTGACCGATATTGTCATACTCGATCTCACGAGTGTGGGGAGTAATACCGTAGGAACGGCCACCATTGTCTTTGATGGTGCTGATGTGGCGTTAACGACGACGAGTGAGGGCACTGATTCCATCATGATCAAGGGCAGTCCTTCCACTATCGTGGTCTTGTCCATTACCAACCCAGGGTTTGAGACGGGTGACCTGACGGGATGGACGAAAACAGGCGATTTAACGGGAAATGGCGGCCACAACGGCTGGGGTGCACGGACCTCAACTGGTGCGATGTCGGTCCCTCATGGCGGAACCTACTTTGGCGATGCTAGAGCTGACGATGCAGTAACGGGAGCTCAGGATCATGAATTAGGCGTGTATCAGCGATTGGACGTGGCCGCCTATGTCACAGAAATCGACGCAGGCAAGGGCACCACGAGTTTTTCAGGGTTCGGTCATGGTGAGACTCCAGGGGGTTGTTGTGACGACAAAGCCAAATTGCGCATCACGTTCTATGATGCCGTGGCAGGGGGGCTACCGATCGGCGCGTCGTATGACAGTGTGTGGGCCAACACCACGGAAACGTGGGATCAACTGTCCATCAACGATGTTCCCGTTCCGGCTGGGACTCGAAGTATCGAATTGCTCCTGCTTGGCAGAAAAGAAGCAGGTGGCAGCAAGTTAGACGGTGGCATCGATGACGTTCGAGGCACGTTGATGATTGCTCCGTGAGAAATGCCTCTGACGTGAAATAAACAACAATGTATGAACAATGGGTTGCGGCAGCATGTTCATTCAACTCGATAGCAAAATTCATCGCTTCCATGAATCAGGTTTCGCGCTGGTTACGATGATGATAGCCATGTCGATCATCGTGATCATGGCCACCGTGACGCTGCCCAACATGATGACGAGTTTCAATACGACGGCCAATGAAACGGAGAAAGAAATTCTTGTTTCCATTGGAAAGGGATCGGCCGCGTATCTTCGAAGTACACGTACCTGGGCTCCAAACTTACCCGCCCACAGCCCCGAGTATTCGCCGTTAGATTCCATACAACTCATCCAAAATGATCGCCGGTTTTCCCGCTATTACGAGTTGCATCCGAATATGGACGGGTTTAGTAATGGCGTGGGACTGACTGAAGCGGAATTGATCGACGCGCGATTTCTGTTGATTTCGAATCGGTTGGGCAATGCCAATCCCTCCATTACGACTGCCTCGGAATTCAACACCTGGTGGACGATGGTCGAACAGGATACACCCGGTCTTCACCTCTACAGGGGAAATATGGCAGAGATGTTTTCGCGAGTGAGATTGACGGCGCTGGATGATGGAGGCAGTTTTGCGCTCGACGGCGTGCCAACGAGCTCTGGGGGCGGCTTGTTGGGAGACTATGTGCGATACCATCTTCCGGGGACCATGATTGCGCTGGACGAAGCTGATACCTATAGCACACCGGAGCTCCAGTTTTCGTTGACGGGAGATACGCACTATCAATTTAACCCATCATGCGCGAGCGGTGCCAAATGGCAAGTATTTCCTGGGAAAGAATGTGCCTGTGGTCTTCGTGGTAATGTGGCGATTGTGAATCCCGGGTTTGAAACCGGTGATCTCACCGGCTGGACCAAAAGCGCAGGTACCAATCAATGGGGAGTTGGCACCTCAACATATGTGATGCCAAGTCCTGCCGCTGGAACCTACTTTGCGAGTGCGGATGCTATGGGAACAACAGGGGAAAATTCTAATTCTATTTACCAACGAATCGATGTGAGCGATTGTGCGTCTCAAATTGATGACGGTGAATTGCATATGCATTTCACGGGATCCGGCTATGGTCAAATTGATGGAAGTTTTCGTGATCACGCTTACTTATTGATTGAATTTTACGATGCATCAACCGGGGGCAGTGTTGTTGGGAGTCAGGTTTTGAGTATTTCCGCTTCGACTCAGTCCTGGACCACGATATCCATCGTGAGCACTCCTGTTCCCCTATCTTCGAGAAGTGTTCAGCTCTATGCGATCGGGGTCAAAAATACAGGAACGTATATCGATGTCGGAGTCGATGCGCTTGGAGGGTTTTTAGGAGACAGTAGCTTTACCTTTCTGGATGAATTTTCTTCGATATCCTATGCCGGTAGCGATGGCACTCAGACCTGGAGCGATGGTTGGCAGGAGCTCGGGGAATCGGATGGTCAATTTTGGGGTCGCGTGCGCATACGGTCGGATAGCCGGTGCGCTGAGGGCAATTGCATACGGATTGGTGGCGATGAGGTCAATATGAATGGCCGGGGGCTCAGTCGTGAGGCGAACCTGTCCGGGACAACCTCGGCCATGCTGACGTTTAGCTACCGGCGTCGGCTCTTGGACGACAGTGGAGGCAGCATGACGCTGGCGGTTTCCGGAGATGGCGGCTCGAACTGGACCAATCTCTATACCTATAACCTGGATGGAAGTGACGACAGCCAGGTTCCTCAAGCCTTTGATATTTCGGCGTACATTGCCTCGGACACGCAAATCCGGTTCGTAGGGTCCGGCAGTGAAGTTGAATCCTATTTCTACGCCGACAACATCCAGATCGAAGCCTATTAATGCGTCGCTCACACGCGTGGCTCGTCGCTCGCAATAACCGTTGCTCGTATCTCGTGAATCGTCGTTCGTAAAAGAAAGTCGGGAGATTCTTCTTCCACGAGATACGAGCGACGAGCAAGGTTTTTCCCCCGAGCAACGAACGACGAGCAGCGAGCGATGTGTTCCCCCAAGGCAACGAGCAACGTCTTCTCCCCTCTGCCTTCTGAACCAAATTTTCCTTAACCATCAAGAATCATACATAAAAGTCCGAAATGCTACATGAGTGCCGAAGTCGAACTCTGCACAACCGTCAAGGAGACGGCAGGTTACGTCTATATGCCTACATTTACTGTTCATATGCGGAATGTGATAAAGCCGCTAAAAAAAACGATTTTAGGGGTAAGTCTGATCCATGGCCGTCTCCGGGCCTTATCTGTCGTCAAAAATCAGGTGGTGGCAAATTGGGAATGTCCGGATGCGATCGAAACGGCTGAGCAGTTGTGTGCCGCGTTACAGGAAGCGGTAAAAATTACGCAATATCAAGGGCAGAAGGTGAGTTTTTTGATTGAGGATGAACGGTTCGTTCATCAATATCTCCAGGTTCCGGCTATGAAACCGGCAGACTTACGTATGTATCTAAAGGGTGTGGTGGAAGAATTGAAGCCGTGGAAAGGGCCGACGTCTTGGCGGTTTCGGACGACGCAAGAAGCACGGGGCAAGATCGGTGTGTTGGTCGATATTTGGCCGAAAGATTTTGTTGATGAGGTCATTGCGGTGTGCCGGAGCTTGGATCTCACGCCCATGCAATTGACGCCGCTGTCTTCAATATTTGTCGAACAGGTGCGTTCGTTGCCCCTTGAAAATAGCGATGTCGTGCTGCTCGTGACGCTGATGGCGGATAAGATTGTGTTGCTGGTGGCCAAAGGCGATGGCACGCCGTTATTTGAACGGTTTTTAAGTCCGACGCGTGATGGGGTTGATCCCTCTGAACGTATCGGACGGGAAATTACTCGCTCTATTCTGTTTTGCGCACAGCAATTCGGGATTAACGTGTCGCAAGTGTGGATGGTCGGCATGTCTGAAAATGTGTCGGCGTCGAGCGTGCAACCGTTTACCGGCATGACCATTATGCAAAGTCCGATGAATCCTGATCCGTCATATTGGATTTGGGTGAGTTTATTCTTGCCGGTTCAAAGTTTGAGTAATTTTACTTCGTATGAGATGCGCTTGGCCCCGCTGCGACAGATGTGCATGAAGTTGACTGCCGCAGCCGTATTGGGCTTCTTGCTCATGGGGATTGGTCTCACGAGTTTCTTTCAAGGACGCCTCGTGAGAGAGCAAGGGCAAGCCGTAGCACTGGCTTCAGAATCAAACGAATTGCGCAAGGAAAAAGACGTTTGGGTCAAGCGGGTGCAGGATTTGACGGTTCAAGCGGACAAGGCAACCCGGATCATTGAACAGCGGCCTTCCCCTCTTCCAGGGTTGATGTTGGGGTACTTGGGGAATGTCCTTCCGGCAGAATTGACGTTGAAAGAAGCCAAGATTACTCGGGAAGCCAACGAATGGACGGTCGAGTTGACGGGAATGGCGCCTGGCGATTTAGTCGGCGGGTCGCAAACCTTAACCTTACTTGAGGAACGGTTGAAAGACGGGCCCTATCATGTCGAGTTCATCGAAGATTGGCGGGGAGCATGGATTCAAGAGGTTTCCGGTCTGGCGCAGCAAGAGTTTAGCGAGTGGCCGCGCAAGTTTTCGATGCTCGGACGAATTCAAGGATAAGAACAATGTTCGCTGTTGATCATCTGTCGTCATGGATACGCGAGTATAAGGGATCTCTCATTACCCTGTGTATCTGCCTGAGTATTGGTTTTGTCGGATTGGTGCTGATGACGCAACTGTCAATGATTGAAGACGCGCATTCCAGTAGTCGTTCCAGTTACACCCTGTCGCATGACATTGCCGCCTTGCGGACTCAATGGTCACAGATAGAACCCCATACTGTACAGGAACGAATGAGTACGGCCGACCAGATGCTGTTGCGTGACCTTGATCATTTGACAATGTGGTTGCAAGAGATGGGAGTGAAGGCGGCATCCATGGGTTTGCGATCCAAATATCGTGTTCATGGCAGGCATGAAGGTGCTGAGGAACTCAATGATGTGGATGTGATTCCTGTGGCATTGGAAGTGTTTCCGGAGCAGGTAGCCGTATTGGCTGGTGCCTATGAACGGTACGTGGATTTTCTTCGTTCTCTGGCGGAAGATCAGGTCCGGGTGGATCTGCAGGAAGTGAAAGTGCGGGGGGGCGCGGGGGCTGCACAGATGACGGTTCTTATCCACGTGTGGGTCAAGGCGAGAACATGAGGCAGATTTTCAACAATCCGTGGGTTGTCATAGGGCTCTGTGGGGTAGCCATGCTCATCCTCTATTTCAATACGGAACTCAGCGATAACACGATACCGTCAAGTGTTCCAGGCAAGAGTGCGACGAGGCGTCCCGTGAATTCGACGGTTGACTCGACACTCAGTAAGCCCGTGTCCATCGATGTGACGCAGTTGGATTGGCCCCAGACGTTGGTTCGTGATCCGTTTGCACCGGTGACGCATCATACGCAGGTTCAACATGCTGATGGTGAGCGAGACGGAGGGGCCGAACGTGGTTCTGTGCTGAACCGAGGTGGTTCACCTCCACCTCCATTGCTGTTGACGGCCGTGACTCTGAAGCCAGAGCCGAAATTGGCCATGATCAATCGAAAACTTGTCGCGGAGGGCGATGATATCGAGGGGTTGTTGGTCACGCGCATTGCCTCGGATGGCGTGTGGCTGGATGGACCATCTGGATCTCATCATTTGGTATTTGATCGTCAGGAGCGCACGAGATCTCTGACAAACCAGCAAAGGGAGGGGAATCGTGTCGACGATGTTAGAGAAGAACGAATGAGTAGGCTGACCGGGAGAGATACATAAATTTTTCATTTGTTGAGTCATGACGATGTTTACTATGTACGTGAAGCAAGGCATTGATGTTATGCAGAGACGCATGATGTACCAGGGGAATTGCCAGAGGTATTCGTTGGCCGTCGTGGTGATGGCTGTTTTCATTCCCGTGCTCTTGACATTGGGAAGTTGTAGTCCAGTCACTCGCTCGGCAGTCGTTGAGGATGCGACGAAACAGGAAGGTCCAGAACACGCACCTCAACAGTCTGAACGGGCAGATTCGATGATGCAGGAAGTGATGAGTAATCCTCATGCGCTCTCTCTCGAAGATCGCATGCCGTTGAGTCATCTGAAAGCAGAGGCAGAACCCGAGAAAGACCTCGGACCATTGTTTAGCTTTCGTGCCCAGGATATTCCACTTGGGGATGCGCTGACGATGTTTGCGCATTCGAACGAACTGAATATCGTGGCGGGACCGGACATTACCGGAAACATTACGGTGAGCTTTCATAGTTTACCGCTCCAGGAGGCCATGTCGGCCCTGTTAGATTCCCATGGGTATTTCTGGGAGCAACAAGGCCAGTTGATTCGTGTTCTCAAGTTTGAAACGCGGATATTTAACCTGGACTATATCCGACTGGTTCGTGGTGGGACCGGAGAGAATAAGGCCAATATCTCTTCAAGTGGAGGGGGAGCCGGCCAAGGGACCGGAGAGATTACGGTTAATCAACAGGATGAGATCAAATTCTGGGAAGAATTGGAGACACAGGTCAAAGTGTTGATGTCGACGGAGGGTCGACTGGTGTTTAATCGATTATCCGGCACGATCCAAGTGACGGATCGGCATCAACGAGTTCAGGAAATCACGCAGTATCTTGCGAAGGTGCGCCGTTCGCTTCATCGGCAGGTGGAGATTGAGGCTCGTATTTATGAGGTGAATCTTGACGATAACTATAGCCTCGGAATCAATTGGGACAAGATCGATTTTGCGGGCTCCGCTGGCAATCTTGTTCTGTCCAATATTATTACCGCGCCGTTCGGTGGATTCGTGGCAAAAGCGGCGACGGTTGATGCGACCTATGAGAAGAACGATTTTGATGCCATAGTCAAAGCCTTGCAGGAGCAAGGAGAGTTGCGAGTCATTTCGCAACCTCGTTTGTTGACGCTCAACAATCAGCCTGCCTTGATTAAGGTGGCGACCGATGAAGCCTTTTTCACCCAAACCGTCGTTCAGGGCACAGGGGGAACGGGGAATATCGTGACGGAGCAGGCGCAATCGGTCACGGTGGGACTGGTGTTATCGGTGACTCCGCAGATTTCAGACGATGGCTGGATTATGTTGGATGTCACACCAATTATTTCTCGACTTCGCGAAATTCGACAATCACCACAACAGACTGCGACAGCACCGGTACTTGATGTGAAGCAATCGTCTGGGCTGGTGCGTCTTCGAGATGGGGAGATGGTCATCATTGGCGGACTTATTCAAGATGAAGTGTCAGAAACCGAACGGAAGGTTCCATTGCTGGGAGACATTCCATGGCTCGGTCGATTGTTTAAAGGCACGTATAACGTGACGAGAAAAAGTGAGCTGGTCATTTTTCTCCAACCGCGTATTGTGGAGGGTGGTACATGATTTCAGGGAATTTAGCTGTGTGCTATGAGGAACTCGGGTTCATCGAGCCCCCATTTCGTATTACTCCGGATACCGACTTCTTTTTCCCAGGAAGCCAACATCTCGAAGCGCTGTCGCACCTTCGGTATGGGATTGCGAGTGGCAGTCTCACCATGTTGACTGGTGAGGTGGGATTAGGCAAGACGCTCTTATGCCGGCACTTGCTTCGCCATCCGCCACAGCACACGCGTTTTGCCTATTTATTGAATCCCGATCAGTCCTATGGGGGGCTTCTGGCATCCATTTATGAAGACTTGACCGGGAAGGTCCCGAAAGACGCCTCGTTAGGATCTCTTCAACGAGAGCTTCCCAAGCTGCTTCTTCGATTAGCGGAAGGTGGAGAACAAGTGGCGGTGCTTGTCGATGAAGCACATCGATTAAGCGGCAAGGTGATGGAGGGACTGCGCCTGCTTTCGAACCTGGATACAGAAAAAGACAAACTGATGTGTTTGTTGCTTGTGGGGCAACCGGAGCTCGAACTCAAACTTACCAAGCGAGCCTTGCGTCCGCTGAATCAGCGAATCAGCGTACGGTATCGCCTGAAGCCGTTTACGTTGAGAGACACGATGAACTATGTTCGGCATCGTCTCAGTGTCGCCACTCGGGACGATCGGGTTCACGTGCATGCGGGCATTTTGATGTTAGTACATATGATCAGTGGAGGCGTTCCCAGGCGAATTAATCAACTCTGCGATCGAGCACTCCTTGCGGCGTATGCAAAAGGTGAACAGGCAATCAGTCCCTGGATGATTCGGCAAGCCGCACGGGAAATTGGATAACACGTGAGGGAAAAAGGGGTAAAGGTTGCTCGTCGCTCATGAATCGTATCTTGCGAAGAGTCTTTCAGTTTTTTACGAGATACGATTCACGAGCGACGAGATACGTTTCACAGGATTGAATTATGAGTATTGTCACTGATGCATTAAATCGTCTTCAGTCTGCGCGTGCGAGTCGTGCGCAGCCATTGCCTGCCCACGATCCCGTATTGTCAAAGGCAGACATGCCTGATTCGAATGAGGATGAAAAGAAACCAACAGTCGATAAGACATTTGTGAGCGTGTCGATCGCTGGCTTTTTGTTGGCGTTGGTTGTGGCGATAGGCGCGTATTGGTGGGGTGAATATCCGACTTCTGATATCAAATCAATGACATCATCTGTTTCGACGGGTCCTGATCGCTCGATTGATTTGAGTAGAGACAACTCCGTGGAGCCGATGCCTTCCGAGCAAGACGCGACTTTACCTGCCGAGCCTCTTGTCGAACTATTACCTGGAGAGCTGCCGCCTCTTTCACCATCATATGATGAGGAGGATAGTCTGGAAGTCGCAGATCCTCTGGAAGATGGAGATCGTGAGATTACGGTGAGTGTGTCCACGGAGGTTATGGCAGAACCTTTACCGGATTCTGAGAGTCAGGTATCGGATGGTGTCGGGTTGTCTGTTACGCCGGATTCCGTCGCCACAGGAGAAGATCGAGAACAGGAATTTCAAGAAGATCTATCGAATGGAGCAGGTGAGGCACGAGGTCTTACAGAGAATGAATCACGTGCCGATATGGGCCTCCATTCGCCGGATAAAGATGCATCTCCCCAAGTCCTCTCCCCTTTGTCTGAAAGATCTGAACACTCCTTGCAATCTGAAGATCGTTCCGAAGCATTTCATGAAGCCAGAGATCAGCGTATGGATGAAAAGAATGTACAGTCTGTCTCTTCGGCTGACGCGACAAGCTCTTTGCCGTCTCCAAATGCTGAAGCGCAACATCTTGTTCAGCATGACGAATCCGCTCATGAACCAATGCGAACGGAAACGAGAGAAACTTCGATTACAGAAGTTTCGACAAGACTTTCTCCCAAACAACGCATCGTGAAAGCGCGATTGCTCATTCAGCAGCAATCTCATGCTGAGGCGATTGCTGTATTGCAGCCTCTGTTTATTCTTCCTCCTGCAACGTGGGAACCATGGTTTTGGATGGGGACTGCGCAATTTGGGCTCGGTGAGTTAGACAAGGCGGAAGATGCCTTTATGGAAGGGCTCGTGCGAGACGATACGGTTCCGTATCTCTGGGTGCAGCGTGCCGTGATCGAGCAACAACGCGGACAGTATGGAAAAGCGATGGACGCGCTTCGCCAAGCAGAACTCTTAGATCCCAAGCTCCCCGAAGTTCAGTTGAACCTGGCCTATAATCTCGAACAACAAGGGCAGGTCAATCTCGCGCGTCGGCATTATCGGCAGTATCTGACTCTGACCGAGGGAAGGTCTGCCTATCATGGGGTTCGAAGAAAAGTGTTAGAGCATATGTTACGTACGCAACCATCACCGATTCGCTAAACGCTGTTACGCGTTTTCCTTGTCCTTCATCTCATGCATGTACTGTCATTTAGACCTTGAACACAGGGGGTTTGCACGTATGGAGATCCATACTTTTTCCTTACACAGTGGGCGGCAACATGAGGTGCCTGTTTCTGCAATGCACGACCCTGAAAAAACTCTTATTCTCATGTTTGGCGCTTCCAACATTCCCGATGCGTCGGCCATGATTCATGCGGTGTGTCAAGCCTATCCGGGCGCGACGGTCATGGGCTGTTCGACGGTTGGAGAAATTCTTGGCACGCATATTCACGATGATTCCTTCACGGTTGCCGTGGTGGAGTTTGCCCGCACGAGTGTTCGGATGGCTTCCGTTGAAATTCATGATTCGCTGGATTCGTATGGAGCTGGGAAGACATTGAGTGAGGCGTTACGGACTCCTGACTTACGAGGCGTATTTGTGTTGTCGGATGGATTGTTGGTCAACGGCAGTGAACTCGTGCAGGGGTTGAATGCGACGTTGCCGGAATCTGTGGTGGTGACGGGAGGGCTTGCTGGTGACGGCAAGCGTTTTCAACAGACATGGGTTATTCATGAAGGACAGCCAAAAAGTGGCCATGTCACAGCGGTCGGGCTGTATGGCGATGCGGTGCGGATTGGACATGGGTCGAAAGGGGGATGGGAGATGTTGGGTTTGGAACGACGAGTCACGCGTTCTGAACGCAATGTGCTCTTTGAGCTTGATGGAAAGCCTGCTCTGGAACTGTATAAAAAATACCTTGGAGATCGTGCGGACGAGCTTCCGGCATCCTGTTTGTTTTTCCCGTTGGCGTTTCGTCCCGACGGATCAAAGGACGTTCAATTGGTCCGAACAATTTTGCAGATTGACGAAGCGAAACAGTCGATGACGTTTGCTGGGGATATTCCACAAGGGGCCATTGCGCAATTTATGCGGGCGAGTTTCGATCGACTCGTTGAAGGCGCCTCCCAAGCCGCCACCTTGACGGTGCATGAACAGCACCCTGATCAACCCACCTTAGCGATCGCCATTAGCTGTGTCGGTCGTCGACTCCTGTTGGGAGAGCGGACCGAAGAGGAGGTGGAGGCGACGCTGGATGTGTTTCCGTCCGGCACCACGCAGATCGGATTCTATTCCTACGGTGAATTGTCGCCCTACACGAATGGGCGATGCGATCTTCACAATCAAACCATGACGCTGACGACCATTACCGAATTGTAGATGCTATGCACGCGATTCTTCAGCGACAATTACAACGTCTGGGCTTCACCGATCAGTCCCCTCCGTTAGACACGAAGGATTGGCAGGCGTTCCTGATCAAATTGAATCAGACCTATACGGAATTTGAACAAAGCCGGGCCTTGCTCGAGCGATCGCTGTCGATTTCGAATCAAGAAATGCAGGAGTTGCTTCAAGAGACGCGGGACGCGAGTGAGCGACGGATCAAAGGTGAGCAGGCTCAAACGCAAACGATTATTGATTCTGCGCTTGATGTCATTGTGGGAATGGATCGTGATGGAAATATCATCGAGTGGAATGCGCAAGCGGTGAATACGTTTGGATGGACAGCGGAAGACGTCCTCGGCCGGTCATTGTCCGATACCATTGTTCCGGAAGAATACCGGTCTGCTCATACTCACGGTGTTGTGTCATTTTCGCAGCGGGATGAAGATCGTATGGTCAACCAGCGGGTTGAATCCTGGGCTCTTCATCGAGATGGACATCGCTTTCCGGTCGAAATTGCGATTATCCCGATTTATAAAGAAGGCACCTATCAATTCTACGGGTTTATTCGAGATATTACGGAACGTCAGCAGGCGATGCTGTCTCTCCAGGAGGCCAAAGAGGCAGCCGAAGTGGCTGTGCGCATGAAGAGTGAGTTTCTTGCGACCATGAGCCATGAAATTCGTACGCCAATGAATGGAGTCATTGGAATGACGGGTCTGCTTCTGGAAACCGAGCTGACTCCCAAGCAGCGTCAATTTGCCGAAACGGTCAGGAGTTCTAGTGAGGCGCTCTTAACGATTATTAACGATATTCTTGATTTCTCGAAAATTGAGGCTGGCAAACTTGAGTTTGAATTTATTGACTTTGATTTACGCGTGGCATTGGAGGAATCCTTAGACCTCTTGGCTGAAAAAGCCGGAGAAAAGCATCTTGAGCTGGTGGGATTGGTCTCCGGGAATGTGCCGACGGCGTTGCGTGGAGATCCCGGTCGATTGCGGCAGGTTATCCTGAACCTTGCCGGCAATGCCATTAAGTTTACCAAGCAAGGTGATGTGATTGTTCGTGTCCACCTTCTTCAGGAGACGGAAGACGAAGCGTCGCTTCGCGTAGAAGTGTCGGATACCGGAATTGGAATTTCTGCTGAGGCTCAGGCTCGGCTCTTTCAACCGTTCAGCCAGGCAGATAGCTCCACGACCCGTCGATTTGGTGGGACGGGGCTCGGGTTAGCCATTTCTCGACAGCTCATTGAATTGATGAATGGTGAAATCGGGGTTGAGAGCGTCCCTGATGAGGGCACGACGTTCTGGTTTACCGTTCGTCTACCTAAACAACCTTTTTCGTCTCATGATGAATCGTGTTCAACCAAGAGTCTGAGTGGTTTGCGTGTCTGCTGTGTCGATGACCACGCTACGAATCTTCAACTCCTTGCACAATATGCGGCGGACTGGGAGATGGAGCCACTGATGGCTTCGACGCCGGCTGAAGCGTTGTCGTTGCTTCAAGAGCGGGTGACTCATGGTGATACGGTTGACCTGGCTATCCTGGATATGGAAATGCCCGGTATGGATGGATTGATGTTAGCCCGAGTCATGAAAGCCGATCCTCGTTTAGCCTCTATCCGTTTAATTCTCTTAACCTCGTTGGGGCGACGAGGCGATGCGACTGCGGCTCGAGATGCGGGGTTTAGCGGATACCTCACGAAGCCTGTTCGGAAATCTCAACTACACGAATGCTTGTTGGCGGTTATGGGGGAATCATTGCAAGATGATGAGAGGCTTGAGTCTTCCTTGCTTGTGACGCAGCATAGTCTGAGTGAAGTGAAAACGAGGACACGGAGCAGGATTTTGGTCGCTGATGATCATGGAGTCAATCAACAACTTGCCGTATTGATGCTCGAACGTCTTGGCTATCGAGCCGATGTTGTGGCAAACGGGAGCGAAGCCGTCGAGGCCATCAGCCGAGTTCCGTACTCTCTGGTGTTCATGGATTGTCAAATGCCGGAGATGGATGGGTATCAAGCTACGGCAGAAATTCGATTACGCGAAGCATCTGCACATGTCGAGGGTATGGATGAACCGCCGACTGGCTGGACTCGACTTCCAATCATTGCCATGACGGCCAATGCCATGTCTGGGGATAAAGAAAAATGCCTCAATGCGGGAATGGATGATTATATTGCGAAACCTATTAAGCCTGATCTCCTGGAAGCCATTTTGGCGAAGTGGGTGCCGGTGCAAGAGATTGAATCGGCTCATGAGTTGCCGCAACCCGTAGGTCTACGGAATGCGATGTCTCACGAACTCCAAGAGACGAAGGATGAAGTACCCCTGGTACCCCGAGAGGTGCATCCCTCCCAGCGTGTTGCGCTTCCGCCCCCAGTCGACGAAGCGGTATTGAGTGAGTGGATACAACTGGGAGGCATGGATTTTATGAGTCGCATGGTGACTCAATTTATCTCAGATGCCACAGCCTGTATGACGGCCCTGGAACATGCCATTCAACACTATGATCTGACTCAGATCCATGACGTGGCTCATGGGCTCAAGGGGATGAGCCGAAATATGGGCGCTGGTCGTTTGGGGGATATCTGCTGGGCTCTCGAACAACGTAGTCCGCATGCACGAGAGGGCCTTGTGAATGCTTTTCGAGATTTGGAAGTGGAGTTTCAGCGAGTGTGTGAAACGTTGAAGAACGAAAGGGTGTATTAATGCTGCCTATGCAAGCATTCATTACTGGGACATATGACATTGGCCTGGTTGTGCTTTCCGTGGTTATTGCCATTGTCGCCTCGCATACCGCTCTGGACCTCGCGGGTCGAGTTTCTTCGAGCAACGGGCTTTCCCGATGGTGGTGGCTTCTCGGTGGAGCGTTCGCGATGGGGACCGGGATTTGGGCCATGCATTTTGTGGGTATGCTTGCGTACTCACTCCCATTCTCGGTTTCCTATCATGTTCCAACCGTGGTGCTCTCACATATTGCTGCGGTTATTGCATCAGGTGTTGCGTTGTTTGTTGTTGGGTGTGGGGTGTGGGGGACGAAAGAATGGTTTATTGGCAGTCTACTCATGGGCAGTAGTATTGGGGCGATGCATTACATTGGGATGTTTGCCATGAGATTTAAAGCCGTCCTTCAACACGACATGACCTATGTCATTCTGTCGGTTTTTGTTGCGGTGAGTGTTGCGCTGATTGCGTTACGATTAGCATTTCAATTTCGTGATGAAAAAAATAACTTCTGGGGATGGGGAAGAATTGGCAGCGCAATATTGATGGGGTGCGCTGTCGCTGGTCTTCACTATACGGCAATGGCTGGAGCTCAATTTTCGGAGAGGCCCGATCTCACCATTGACACACATTACGTCATGGATATTTCATTCATTGGTGGGGCGGCAGTCATGCTTGGAACATTTATGATTCTTGGTCTTGCTCTGCTTACGTCCCTCGTCGATCGAAAATATGTGGTTCCAGCGGTGGAACTCGAACAAAGAAATCAAGAATTGGCGATTATGCGAGATCAGGCCTTGGAGGCTTCGAGGTTAAAGGCTGAATTTCTGGCGACAATGAGTCACGAAATCCGTACGCCGATGAACGGGGTGATCGGCATGACAGGGTTGCTCTTAGAGACCGACCTGACCGTCGAGCAACAGCAGTATGCCGAAACGGTGCGCAGTTCGGGCGAAGCGCTGTTGAGCATTATCAATGATATTCTGGACTTCTCGAAGATTGAAAGTGGACAACTGGATATCGAAATCATCGATTTCGATCTGCGCACGGCTCTAGAAGAGGCCCTTGAATTACTTGGGGGGCAAGCTGGAGAGAAACAGCTTGAATTGGTGGGTCTTGTCTCAGCTCATGTCCCCACGGCGCTAAGGGGCGATCCCGGACGTCTGCGGCAAGTGTTGATGAATCTTGTTGGCAATGCCATCAAATTTACGCAACAAGGGGAAGTGACCGTGCAGATTCAATGTCTGGAAGAAACGACGGAGTCTGTGCTTCTTCGGACTGAGGTGGCCGATACGGGGGTGGGTATTTCTCCGGAAGTGCAGGGGAAATTGTTTGCGCCCTTTATGCAAGCAGATAGTTCGACGACCAGGAAGTACGGCGGTACCGGTCTGGGGCTGGCTATTTGTCGACAACTCATCGAGCGGATGGGCGGGGAGATTGGTGTCGAAAGTACCCCAGGGGTCGGAAGCACGTTTTGGTTTACGATTCGTTTGACGAAACAGCCGTCGACCTCCTCGTTGGTCGACGTGGATCCTGTGAACCTTGAACATCTTCGGGTGTGTTATGTGGACGATCATCTGACGAATCGGCGACTTGTGGCTCAGTATTTTGTGGATTGGGGGCTCGAAGGGATGACGGTCGCGACGCCGTCAGAAGGGTTAGATATGATCCGGCAAGCTGCGGAGCGAGGCCGGCCCTTTGACCTGGCGATTTTAGATATGCTCATGCCAGAAATGGATGGATTGGAATTAGCGCGGACCATTAAGGGAGACCCGGCTTTAGCATCGATGCCTCTGGTTCTCTTGACGTCGTTAGGGCGTCGAGGAGATGCGACGGCAGCACGCCAGGCTGGCTTTGCCGGTTATCTCACGAAGCCGATTCGGAAGGCGCAACTAGAATCCTGTCTGGCGATGGTTTTGGGGCGGACCCAGGGGGCGGCCACAGAAGGGGAAGAGTCCTTAATCACCAGTTATACGCTAAAAGAAACGGCTCGGCAGCACAGTGCGCGTCTCCTGATTGCCGATGATCATCGGGTCAATCAACAGTTGGCGGTCCTGATGGTGGAGCGGTTGGGGTACCGGGCCGATGTGGTCTCCAATGGGCAAGAAGCCCTCGATGCGGTCATTCGGCAGCCCTATGATCTCGTGTTGATGGATTGTCAAATGCCGGAAATGGACGGTTATCAGGCGACTCGGGCTATCCGAGAGCGAGAGGCGCAAGCCCAGATGTTCACGAAAGATTTTGAGGAGTGGGCAACAGGTAAGGACCTACGTGGTAGGCCAACGTATTTACCAATCATTGCGATGACGGCGAATGCGATGCAAGGGGATCGGGAGAAATGCTTGGCGGCAGGAATGGATGATTATATTGCCAAACCGATTAAACCGGAAATAGTAGCGGAGGTGCTGAGTCGTTGGGTACCGAAAGAGCCGGAAGGTAATAGACATGAGGACCGCATGAGCTGGAAGGGAACGACGAAGACAAAGACGACCTCAGAAAGTCAAAAGCAAGATGCTGGATATCGGAACACCAATCCTGAGGGAGAGACGATAAAGCATGAAACCCAGAATACGTGGGAAACATCGCAGGATCAACCTATCGAAAGCTCTGCGCCCCTGGAAGAGCCAGCTCCGGTGGCCAAACTGTTGTTCGATCCCGATGTGCCTGTGGTGGAGATGACGATGATGGCGGAGTTGTTGGAGCTGGGCGGGGCGGGCCTGGTAAGTCAAATGGCTGAGCAGTTTGTGCAGGATGCGACAATCTGCGTCGAGGCGGTGATCCAGGCTGTGGAGGCGCAGAATGCGCACGATTTGACGGAAGCGGCGCATGGCTTGAAGGGGATTTGTGCCAATTTAGGAGTGAAGCGGATGTTGGCGTTGGCGGTGCATGCGGAAGGTGTCGGGAAGGAAGGGAAGGTCTGTGAGACGGAACCTTTTGTGTCGAATCTTCAGACGGAGTTTGTTCAGGCCCAAGAGGCCTTGCGGGCGCATATGGGAGTAGCAGACGAACGATGATGAGAGCCAGTCTCGTATTGCTCACCCCCGAGAGATAGACTGGATATGTGATGGTTAGAGGTGACTCGTGATGAAATGTATAAAGATGTCTTACGGCAAAAGATGATCCTATGGAGCAATTAGATAGCTTACGTCATCGTCTCTTAAGCCAAGAGACAGCTTCAAAGAGCAATCGCCCAAAGCATTCGAAGAAGGGCCTTGGGCGATTGGATAATGCGTCGATTAAACGCAAACTTCATTCCTTGACAACGTTGACGACGTGTGTAGCGTTGCTGGTGGCCTGCGAAGTCTTTATCGTCACCTACCTCGTGACCCTCCGCCAAACCATGGTTCAGGAGCTGTCTGCTCAGGCGAATATCATTGCCGCAAGTAGTATTCCTGCGCTGTCAGATGATGACTTTATTTCAGGGAATCGGTTACTCCAAACCCTAGACCTGCAAATTGGCATTAATGCGGCAGTCCTCTATGACGCGCATGATCAAGTGTTTGCGCAATATATCAGAAATTCAAAGACGTTCACTCCTCCGATGTTGAGCCACAACCATGGCTATGCCTTTAACGAAAATACGCTGGATATGGTTCATGTCATTCTCTCAAATGGAGAGAAGCTTGGGACCCTGTATCTCAGGTCAGACATTAAATCTTTGTATGTCACGATTGCCGAGTATGCGAGCTATGCTGGAGTCTTCCTGATTTTAGTCACGTTGCTGGCGTTTATGTTGTCTTCGCGGCTTCAGGGAGCGATCACGGGGCCTGTGACTGAATTGACGGCGCTTGTGCGCCGTATCACGAAGAAGAAAGACTACAGTCTCCGTCTGAAAAAGCATACCGATGACGAAGTTGGAACCTTGATCGATGGCTTTAATGACATGTTAGAGCAGATACAGGAACGTGATAAACAGCTTCTCCAATCCCAAGAGCAATTAGAAGAGCGTATTCAACGGGCAACGGAAGAAGTCATGCAGTTAGCGAGACGTCAGGAGTTGATTCTGGAGGCGGCGGGAGAGGGAATTTACGGAGTCGATCAAGAAGGAAAGATTACCTTCATGAATCCCATGGCCTTCGGTCTTCTTGGTTGGGAAGAGTCTGAACTGATCGGCAAGCCTGAACATTTGATCCAGCCTTTGGGAAATGGCGAACCGAGGCAGGGGGATCAACACGAGGGCCGACTTGGGCTTGGTTCACGTATAGAGGAAATTGGTCAAGTGAACCTCAGTCAATTTTTTCGAAAAGATGGATCCCGATTTCCTGCTGAATATACACGAACGCCCATTTACGATGAAGACGGTGGTGTCAGCGGCGCGGTTGTGACGTTTAAAGATATTTCTACAAGGAAACGTGCAGAGAAGGCGTTAATAGATAGTGAAGAGCGGTTTCGGAAAATTTTCAGTCATTCCAACGATGCGATTTTTGTGATTGATCTGAATGATAAGACTATCCTGGAAGCGAATTCTCGTGCTGCGAGCATGTTGGAATATTCAGAAGATGAACTCGTTTCCATGTCGGTCTTTGTCATTCATCCAGCCGAAGGGCATGCCTTAGTAGACTTTTTTCAGACCGTCTCGCAACGTGGGCATGGATGGACGGATCAATTGACCTGCGTCACCAAGATGGGCCGTCATCTGATTGCAGAAATTTCCTCATCGATCATTGAAGTGGGGGGGAAAGAATGCATGATTGCTCTGGTGCGCGATATGACTGAACGAAAGCAACGCGAAGAACAACTTGCCCGCGTGGCTCAAGAACTCGAAATAAAGAACCGTGAACTCGCTGAGGCTCGGGACGAAGCCGTGGCGGCAGCGCGATCGAAGTCGGAGTTTTTAGCGACGATGAGTCATGAAATTCGGACGCCGATGAACGGAGTGATCGGTATGACCGGGCTCTTGCTCGAAACGGATTTGGCGGATTCGCAGAAGTATTATGCTGAGACGGTCCGCAACTCTGGCGAAGCACTGATGAACATCATTAACGATATTCTCGATTTTTCAAAGATTGAGGCAGGGAAACTTGAACTTGAAGTCATCGACTTTGATTTGCATGCGACGGTGGAGGAAACATTGGACGTGTTAAGTGAAATCGCTTCCAGAAAAGGCTTGGAAGTCTCGTCATTTGTATTTCCTGACGTGACAACCACTGTGCAGGGAGACCCGGGACGGTTGCGGCAAGTGCTGCTCAATCTTGCCAGCAATGCGATCAAGTTTACCGAGTCGGGTGAAGTAGCCATTCAGGTGTTGCAACTCGATGAGACCGAAACAGACGTTGAGTTGCGAGTCCAGGTGTCGGATACGGGCATTGGTATCGCGCCTGAGGTTCAAGACTGTTTATTTCAAGCGTTTTCGCAGGCAGATCGATCTACAACAAGAAAATATGGCGGGACGGGCTTAGGTCTTGCTATTTGCAAGCGATTGGTTGAACTCATGCAGGGAACCATCGGAGTTGAAAGCCAACTTGGGCAGGGAAGTGTTTTTTGGTTCACCATGCGGTTGCTGAAGCAAGACCCTCGTCATGTGACGTCCCAGGCACCAGAATCCGGTTTTCAGAATGTGAGGATTTGCTGTGTGGATGATCATCCAACGAATCGATACCTGATTGCGCAATATGCTCAGAGTTGGGGAATGGAGGCGGTGACAGCCTCGACTCCTGCGGAAGCCCTGGCGGTGTTACATGCAGGAGTTGCACGCGGAGAACCGTTTGATCTCGCCATTCTTGATTTTCACATGCCTGGGATGGACGGTGTGACGTTGGCCAAAGCCATTAAAGGCGATCCAGCGTTAGCGTCCACGAAATTAATCTTGTTGTCAGCATTGGGGACGCTTGAGGATCAGATCGCTCAACATGAAGGACGATTTGACGCCTATGTACGGAAACCTGTTCGGAAGTCACTGCTCGAACATGGGATTGCGACGGTGATGCATCTTACGACTCAAAAGGGGAACGAAGGACAACATGCAGCAGGACAGAGCATGGTCGTTCCTGTCGCTGTCTCGCAAGCAGCCGCACGGATTTTGGTGGTTGATGATCAGCCGGTCAATCAACAGCTCGCAAGGTTACGGCTCCAAGGATGGGGGCATCGCGTTGATGTGGTGAGGAATGGAAAAGAAGCCATTGAGGCCGTCCACCAGATTCCATATGACTTGATCTTGATGGACTGTCAAATGCCGGAGATGGATGGCTATGAAGCGACAGCCGAGATTCGACGCTGGGAAGCTTCGCAACGAAAACACCTGTCAATACATGAAATACGTGAGGGCAGGACACGGATGCCGATTATTGCCATGACGGCGAATGCGATGGCTGGAGATCGTGAGACATGTCTGGATGCGGGGATGGATGACTATCTGGCTAAGCCTATTAAATCCGAACAATTAGCTGAGGTGCTGGTGAAGTGGCTGCCAGTATCCATGGCGAACGAGAGTGAAGACACAACCTCTGAGTCGAGGGCCTCGGATGCGACCAATGACGACACGATTCCTTCTATCGATCAGTCTATGCTGAAGGAGTGGCGGACATTGGGGGAGCCCTCCTTTGTTATCCGCATGATTGATCAGTTTATCCATGATGCGACGACTTGTGTGACACAGCTTCAAGAGGCCGTTGCGCGACAGGATCATGATTGCATTGCCGATGCGGCCCATGCCTTGAAGGGTATGTCACGGAATATGGGGGCCGAACCGTTGGGAGAGATGTGCCGATTCTTGGAACAAGAAGGACGAGGTACATCTGTTCGGCAGTTGACCGAGAAATTTACGGCACTTCAACACGAATTTCAACGTGTCTGTCATGCTTTTGAACAGGAGAAGGTTAGCTAAAGGCTGATCCGTTATGTTCCAGCCAAGTGTGGAACTTTGAGAACCCCAAACATTATTCTTCCCTGTTTCTGAGAACTCAACCAGTAATTCATCCTCCTGTAGGGTGGTGCCTCCTCTGCTTTTTTAGTGCTCATGGAGAGCCTTGAGCGTCAATATTTCCAATCGGTTCATTTAAGAATACGTAATGTAAGACCGAAATCTTATATGTCAGGGTGCGTGGATAAGAGTCGTAGGTCGAGATGGCTATCAAATGGGTATGGTACGTGGGAGGTAGGTATTCTGTGTTTGGTTGGTGTCCTATAGAACAGTCATCAGGTATTCAACGGAAATGGCAACACGTCTGCTCATTCCGTGAATTGCGCTATGGCGGTGGAGTGCTTGCTTGTCTTCTGCTCGTGAGTCTGGGGTGTATGCCAAAATCGCATCCGAGTGTGCCCACTCAACAAGATGGACAGGCTCAAGAGGGTCAAGTCCGTGAGCAACGAGTGCCAGCGCAGGCACCATTGCTGGGAGGGATTCCGGGTACGATTGAACAAACAGGTCCAAGTGAGTCGATTCCCCATTCTGCATATCAGAACCATGAGTCGTTGTCTACGTTGTTGGCGCAAGGTAAGCGGATCTATGTCACGCATTGTACGCGATGTCATGGTGATCAGGGAGACGGAACGGGTGAGTTATCCAGTTCTTTGAATCCACGGCCGGCGGATTTTACTGCTGGCATATTCAAATTCCGCAGTACGCCGACGGGACAACTGCCAACTTCGGATGATCTGTTTCGAACGATTTCTGTTGGCGTGGCTGGAACTTCAATGTCTGACTATAGCGAGTTAACTGTATCTGATCGTCGGGCCGTTGTGGAATATGTGATGAATTTTTCTCCTCGATTTCGTGAAGAGTCCAAGGGTACCACTATTCTTGCTCCGCCAATACGACCAGTAACTTCCGAGGCGGTGAATCGTGGGCAAGTCCTCTATACGCAAATGTTTTGCGATGCCTGTCATGGACCATATGCTCGTGGCGACGGCGCGTTGGCTCAATCACTTTCTGATTCGAATGGCAGAAAGATTCAACCTGCTGATCTCACACGCACACGACTGAAAAGTGGAAAGGGGCCGACTGCCATCTACCGCGTATTGATGACTGGCTTGGATGGCACGCCGATGCCGTCGTATGGAGATTCTCTCACACAAGATGAAGCGTGGGATCTCGCGTTATATGTCTCATCGCTTTCAACGTCTGGAGAGATACCATGAGTTCATGCCGACAGCGTATCGTGTGGGTAGTCTGTGCATTATCGATTGTTGGAAGTCTTGATATTGCGATTGCGAACGAGAGCCTGACGAATGTCAAGACAACAACCGTCGAGGGACGTATCACATTTCTTGGTACTGTTCCGCCAGACAAGTCATTACGCGTGACGCGTGACATCGAATATTGTGGCTCGTCGATACAGAAAGCGATTGTCGTACGCGATGCATCCTCGCACGGTGTGGAGGATGTGATTGTGAGTATTGAGGGGGTTGAACAACTGGATACGCAGCCTCAGCCTACAGCCATTCGACTCTCGAATCAACAGTGTCAATTCTCTCCTCACGTCCAGGTTGCGTATCGTGGAAGTCAGCTACATATTACGAGTATTGATCCCGTTTTACATAACACGCATATCCATCACCAAAGAAAGACATTTTTGAATGTGGCGGTTCCTCCGAATAATCGTGCCATTTCCAAGCGACTCTCCAGACCTGGCATGCTTGATGTGCGTTGTGATGCTCATAAGTTTATGGAGGCATCAATACATGTGTTTGATCACCCATATTTTTCACTGACCGGGAAAGATGGACTGTTCACCATTCACCATGTGCCACCTGGTACGTATCAGCTCAGGATATGGCATCGATACTTTGGTGTACGAACACAACGCATACAAGTGTCTGAGGAAAAACGGCAGACGATTGCTGTTGAATTGAAAAAATAGGATGTTTTCATGAACGCCTCACAATTTCGACTCCAAGAATATATTGTGAATAACCCTGAAAAGTGGTTGACCATTGTTCTCTCGACAATCATTGCCCTCTTCATGGGTGTATATGGAGTCTTTCAGGTCATCGAGCAACAACAAGAGTTACAACATGCGTCAACGCAACGTGGATTGGCCCTTGCCGAAGGGCTGTCGCTCATTGGAGCGACGGCAGTTTTGGAAAATCTGTTTGTGGTTCAAGAGGCGTTGACGACTCGCGTCAAATCCGATGATGAAATTTTAGGGGTCGTCGTCATTGACAAGGAAGATATGGTTGTTGCGTCAGATCAACTTGAGCTAATCGGACAGACCGTTACGTCACCGACTTTTGAGGAGGCTTCAGCGCAAGGCATTGTCTCATTGACCACGACACGAGAAGGACGACAAGGAAAATATTTGGTTGTGTTTCAACCTCTTCGAGCGAAGACTGAACTTGTTGGATGGATTCGCGTAGAACTTTCCCTGGCTAAGCAAGAATCGGCGACAGTGCAAGCCATTATCAAGCAAGTCATTGTCAGTCTCTTGGTGCTTCTACTGGCCATCTATCTTGTGCGAAAAGCTGTTGAACGCTTGTCGCACGCCCTGTCGCTGAGCGAGGCGAAAAATCGGCAAATTATTGACACCGCCTTGGATGCGGTTGTGGGAATGGATAGCCTTGGCCTTGTCACTGATTGGAATCCTCAAGCCGAAAAGATTTTTGGATGGACTCGAGAAGAGGTCGTGGGAAAGCGGCTTTCCGATACGATTATCCCTCCGCAACACCGTTACGATCATAACGCAGGGCTTGCGCGGTTTCTTGAACGTGAAGAAGGGGCGATCTTAGGGAAACGCATTGAAATTACCGGATGTGATAAACGGGGTCGTGAGTTTCCCCTTGAACTCACCATTTCCCCTTTACATGCTCCAGATCGTACATGGATATTCAATGCGTTCATCAGAGATATTACCGAACGTCACCAGGCCGAGGAAGCCTTGCGATGTGAAACCGCCATGGTCCAATTGCTTCAACGAGCGGCTGTTTCTGCAAATGAAGCGCATTCTGTGGAGGAAGCGTTTCAGTTGATTCTCGAATTGGTCTGTTCACATACGAAATGGCCAGTTGGCCATGTCTACGTTCAGAAGGGTGAGCCTCAGGAGGTGCTCGTTCCTACAACGATCTGGCATCTTGACTCTCCAGAGTTCGATGGATTTCGCGAAAGTTCCGCACGTACACAATTTGCTTCAGGTGTCGGATTGCCCGGTCAGGTCTTGGCCTCACGTCGGGCGGTGTGGATTTCCGATCTGACTCAAGAGGAAAATTTTCTGCGAACAGAAGCCACAGAAACTATCGGCATGAAGGGTGGATTTGCCTTTCCTGTCTCGATCGGAAATCAGTTGTTTGCCGTCTTAGCCTTCTTTTCACGGCACATCGAAAAACCCAATCCACGGTTATTAGAAGTGATGACCATTATTGGCACACAACTTGGACGAGTGATCGAACGTACGCAGGCTGAAGATCAATTGAAATTGGCAAAAGTCATGGCGGAGGATGGTAGTCGGTCAAAATCTGAATTTCTTGCGACGATGAGTCATGAAATCCGTACGCCGATGAACGGGGTGATCGGCATGACAGGGTTGCTCTTAGAGACCGACCTGACCGTCGAGCAACAGCAGTATGCCGAAACGGTGCGCAGTTCGGGCGAAGCGCTGTTGAGCATTATCAATGATATTCTGGACTTCTCGAAGATTGAAAGTGGACAACTGGATATCGAAATCATCGATTTTGACCTCCGTACCGCCCTGGAGGAAACCCTCGAATTGCTTGGGGAGCAAGCTGGAGAGAAACAGCTGGAATTGGTGGGGCTTGTCTCGGCTCATGTTCCCACGGCGCTAAGGGGCGATCCCGGACGTCTGCGGCAAGTGTTGATGAATCTTGTTGGCAATGCCATCAAATTTACGCAACAAGGGGAAGTGACCGTGCAGATTCAATGTCTGGAAGAAACGACGGAGTCTGTGCTTCTTCGGACTGAGGTGGCCGATACGGGGGTGGGTATTTCTCCGGAAGTGCAGGGGAAATTGTTTGCGCCCTTTATGCAAGCAGATAGTTCGACGACCAGGAAGTACGGCGGTACCGGACTGGGGCTGGCTATTTGTCGACAATTGATCGAGCAGATGGGCGGGGAGATTGGTGTCGAAAGTACCCCAGGGGTCGGAAGCACGTTTTGGTTTACGATTCGTTTGACGAAACAGCCGTCGACCTCCTCGTTGGTCGACGTGGATCCTGTGAACCTTGAACATCTTCGGGTGTGTTATGTGGACGATCATCTGACGAATCGGCGACTTGTGGCTCAGTATTTTGTGGATTGGGGGCTCGAAGGGATGACGGTCGCGACGCCGTCAGAAGGGTTAGATATGATCCGGCAAGCTGCGGAGCGAGGCCGGCCCTTTGACCTGGCGATTTTAGATATGCTCATGCCAGAAATGGATGGATTGGAATTAGCGCGGACCATTAAGGGAGACCCGGCTTTAGCATCGATGCCTCTGGTTCTCTTGACGTCGTTAGGGCGGCGAGGAGATGCGACGGCAGCACGCCAGGCTGGCTTTGCCGGTTATCTCACGAAGCCGATTCGGAAGGCGCAACTGGAATCCTGTCTGGCGATGGTTTTAGGCCGAACTCAACGCGCTGATGTCACGGATGCCTCGTCGTTAATCACCAGCTATACATTGAAAGAAGTGGCACGGAAGCGGAGTGCACGAATACTTGTTGCCGATGATCATCGCGTGAATCAACAGTTGGCCGTCCTCATGGTTGAACGGTTGGGGCACCGGGCCGATGTGGTCTCCAATGGGCAAGAAGCCCTCGATGCGGTCATTCGGCAGCCCTATGATCTTGTGTTGATGGACTGTCAAATGCCGGAAATGGACGGCTATCAAGCGACGAAAGAAATTCGTTGCCGTGAAGCGTCAAGCGTCAAGCGTGAAGCCTCCGATGAGATACGAGCAACGAACGACGAGCGACGCAACATGCGTCGCGTACCCATCATTGCGATGACGGCGAATGCGATGCAAGGGGATCGGGAGAAATGCTTGACGGCAGGGATGGATGATTATATTGCCAAACCGATTAAGCCGGAAGTCGTAGCCGAAGCGTTGTATCGATGGTTACCAAAAGAGTTGGAAGGTCAGGACGAGAGTCAGGCGAGAGAGGAAGTCCTCGACAGTGGGGTAGGGGAGGCACATCTTCCGAGTCAGGAAGCTGGTGTTTACCCACAGGCATCAGAAATTGAGGAGGCTATGATGAAACACGAGTCTGAAGTTACGCACGATGCAACGCGGGTTGAACCTGTCGAACAACCTCGGTGCGCGGAAGAGACTGCTCCAACAGCGTCTGTCAGCACTGAGGGTGCTCAGTCGTTCCTTGAGCCAGACGTCCCGATTGTCGATGCAGCCGTGATGGCTGAGCTGTTGGAATTGGGAGGGGCGGGTCTTGTGAGCCAGATGGCCGACCAGTTTGTGTTGGATGCGACTGCTTGTGTGGAGGCAGTCGTCCGGGCGGTCGAAGCGCAGAATGCGAGCGATCTGACAGAAGCCGCACATGGGTTAAAAGGCATTTGTGCCAATTTGGGAGTGAAACGTCTCTTGGCCTTGGCTGCGCATGCGGAACGCATCGGAAAAGAAGGGGCAGTCTGTGAGTCTCAGTCTTTTGTACCGAATCTCCAAGCCGAATTTGCCCAGGCACAAGAGGCCCTGCAGGCGCAGAAATAACGCGTGATCCCATGTGTTCATGTCTTTGCAAACAGAGGGAAAGCCCTGCGATGTCTGTCAACAAAAATATATAAAGTGTATGTGTACAATGCATTGCTCATCGTCGGTCATGTCTTTCTTGAGAAACAGGCTCGAAATGTGAGGCTGTCTCGTCATCTTCTCGATTAGAATCGAATCGGGCACTCTTTCTCCCACTCCAATTTCCGTATTGCTGAATGTTCTCCTCCATGCCGGGGAGAGCAGGCTGTCTAGACGACTATTTTCATTCTGACCATTCAGATACATCGGGCCTCAACCGATAGCAATAATGAGAAACCCTGCGTGTGCGTGAGGAGGGATGATTTAACTGTGTGCATGTGTATGACATGGCGGTGCTGAAATATACCGTGACAATGACAAAATTGACGGGTATTCCAGTTGATGAGATGTGTGTTTGAACACGGTCGTTGTATGCGAAAGGGCTCTTGCAGGGCAGCCGACTTTGGGTTCAGGCAGTTGCTGGTGTTTTGATTACAGGTGTGCTTGAACACGGTAGATGTGCAACGTATTGCTTCTGAAAGGCAGCCGACTTTGGGTTCAGGGAGCTGCTGGTGTTTTGATTACAGGTGTTCAAGTGAACACGGTAGATGTGCGACGTATTGCTTCTGAAAGGCAGCCGACTCTGAGCTCAGGCAGGTGATGATGTTTTGATTACAGGTGTGCTTGAACACGGTAGATGTGCGACGTATTGCTTCTGAAAGGCAGCCGACTTTGGGTTCAGGGAGCTGCTGATGTTTTGATTGCAGGTGTGCTTGAACACGGTAGATGTGCAACGTATTGCTTCTGAAAGGCAGCCGACTTTGGGTTCAGGGAGCTGCTGGTGTTTTGATTACAGGTGTTCAAGTGAACACGGTAGGTGTGTGACGGATTGCTTCTGAAAGGCAGCCGACTTTGGGCTTAGGCCGTTGCTGATGTTTTATTTATAGGTGTGCTTGAACACGGTAGTTGTGCGATGTATTGCTTCTGAAAGGCAGCCTACTCTGAGCTCAGGCCGTTGCTGATGTTTTATTTACAGGTGTTCAAGTGAAAATGAAACGAATGGTGACATTTCGACAGACATGTCCTGCCTATCATTGGTGTGGGCATAGCTGGAGGTCCAAGTGATGCGTCAGGGTATTCTCCTTGTGGTCGCTGTATTGGTTCTATTGCCTATGTGTGCGTGGGGTGCGGAGGACATGACGGCGTCGAATGATTTCACGCAATTGAGTTTGGAAGAACTCATGAATGTCGAGGTGACGTCGGTGTCGAAGAAAAAGCAGAAACTCTCCGGATCGGCGGCCGCGATTTTCGTGATTACACAGGATGACATTCGACGGTCCGGGGCGACAAGTATTCCCGAAGCGTTGCGAATGGTGCCGGGCCTGCACGTTGCTCGACTGGATAACAACAAGTGGGCCATCTCTGCCAGAGGGTTCAATAGTCGGTTTAGTAATAAAATGCTGGTTCTGCTCGATGGCCGTAATGTGTATAACTCCTTTTTTGCTGGAACGATTTGGGAGACCACCGATACTCTGCTTGAGGACATTGACCGTATTGAAGTCATTCGTGGCCCTGGTGGAACGTTGTGGGGAGTGAACGCGGTCAATGGCGTCATCAATATCATCACAAAACATTCGAAGGTGACACATGGCGGGTTGGTGAGTGGGTTGGGTGGATCTGAAGACGCGATCATTGGCGCGCGCTATGGGGGACAGGTTCGTGATGACCTGCATTACCGATTATTCGTGAAAGCTTTGAATGCGGACACCGAATTTAATCAAGCCGGTGCGCATGACGACGGCCGCATCCTGCGAGGGGGATTTCGTAGTGATTGGGATATCGATGCGCATAACGTATTGATGACCGAGGGAGGGATGTATGGTGGCGAGGTTGGTCAACGCGTGACGTTGCCGACGTTAACGGCTCCCGCGTTTGCTCGAGCGGTGGACGAAGATGTCGAGATGAGAGGTGGTCATATTCTCCTCAGATGGGATCGCCGATTTTCAGAACGTTCCAACATGTCGTTCCAATTTTTTTATGACCGTTTCCATCGAAAAGAAACCGTCGTCGAGATGACCATCGATACCTTGGACTTCGAGTTTCAGCATCGCGTCGCGCTGCCATGGAGTCAAGACCTTGTTTGGGGGGTAGGCTATCGGCATTGGTTTGATGATTTTCGAACGAGTTTCACGATAGCCCCCGCACCTCGATCGAAATCGTTTCGTGTTCTCAACGGCTTCATTCAAGATGAAATAAGTCTGTTTCATGACGAAGTGAAGCTCACCGTCGGAAGCAAAATTTCACACAATGATTTCACTGGATTCGAAGTACAGCCTAGCGGACGGATTCTCTGGCAGCCCGTTACTCAACATGCCTGGTGGATTGCCGCGTCTCGTGCGGTGAGACTTCCGTCTCGTGCGGCCGATAATGGGGCGATTGTGCAGCCGCCCAATCCGCCTGCGCTGACAGTGCCGGTGCGCTTGAGGGGTAATCAACGACTAGGGCCAGAGAGTCTTGTAGCCTTTGAAGCGGGTTATCGCATGACGCCTGTTCCAGAGCTCTCAATTGACGTGACGGGGTTTTACAATCTCTATGACAACCTGATTGACTCGAAGCGCGTAGCCCTGACGCCACTCCCAACATTTCAGTTTGCCAATAATAAGGAAGCGCGAACGCATGGAGTCGAAGTGGCGGCTAATCTTCAAGTGCTCGATTCATGGCAAATTCGTGGGGCATATACATATTTGAACATTGATGTGGAGACGGAACGCGGCGCGTTCGGGTTCCCGGATCGTGATGAAAAGGGGAGTCCTCAACATCAAGCGTCGCTTCGTTCGCTGTTGAGTCTTCCACATGATATTGAACTGGATTCGTGGCTGCGATTTGTTGATGGGCTACCAAGTTTTTCGATTCCGAGTTACTGGGAGCTTGATGTGCGGTTGGGATGGAGGCCGTGGGAACGAGTCGAATTGTCGATTGCGGGTCAAAACCTTCTCGATACCCATCATCCTGAAATGATGCCAAGTTTTCTGCAAACTCAAGCGAATGAAGTTCAACGAAGCGTCTACGGAAAGGTGACGTGGAGTTTCTAGTTTGCTTAGACCTCTGGATGACGAAGAGCCATGCTCGAGTCGTTGGCGTGAGCATGAATGTTGATGTTCTAGGAATCATGAATGCCATATAGATGAACTCCCGATGTGAAACAATAACTCTGAATTTTTGGTCTCCAAGATTTTTCAATTTCTTGTGTGGGGTATTGCTTGTTGGAGTCCTCGTGTGTGTCGAGTTTCCTCGCAATGCCTTTGCGGATTCCCCAAGGGAATATCAGGTGAAAGCGGCATTTCTGTATCACTTTGTGCAATTCACTGAATGGCCGGAACACGCATTTTCTAATCCCGACATGGACATTCGTATCTGTGTGTATGGAGATGATCCGTTTACTGAGTACTTGGCCAGGGCGTTCATGGGGAAAGCCCTGCATGCGCGTCAATTTATCATTCACCCTCGTGTCTCGGCATTCGAGGGTGAGCAGTGTCACGTCTTGTTTATGAATCGTCAGATTGATGTCGCGCAGCCGGATGTTCGGAAAGTTCTGCAACGCAGTCAGGCATTGACCGTGGGTGAGGCGGATAATTTTCTTGAAGAGGGTGGGATGATCCAGTTTTATCGTGTTGAAAACCATATTCGTTTTGCCGTCAATCCCGATGCCCTGGAACGGAAGCACATTCACTTAAGCTCGAAGTTACTTCGTCTTGCAAGGATTGCCGAATCAAAATGAAGGGCCCCATTCATATCATACGCAAACGCTTTGACAAGGCGTCTCTGAAGTTCAAGCTTCTTTTTATGATGTTGGCGACAACGGGTATCGCGTTGCTTTCGTCGTATGGAATTTTGATTCTGAATGATTTGTACCTATTGCGGCAGGCGTCGGTTCGGGAGTTGGCAATCCATGCCAATGTACTTGGGTCCAATAGTACCGCGGCATTGGCCTTTCACGACCCCGATGCGGCTGAGGAAATATTAGGGGGCCTCCGTTTTCATCCCGATATTACACAAGCCATCATTTTTGAACGAGATGGATCGGTGTTGGCGCAGTACGATCTGGGAGGCCATGGGTCGCTGACCTTGAAGGCAGCGGGAATGCAGAGCAGTAAACTTTCTTTGAATTCTGTGTCGATTATTCGAGATATTACGCTCAATGGCGAACGACTGGGGAATATCTATCTTCGGCTCAGTCTCAGTGTGCTCGGGACACGATTGCAAGAAATTATTGGAATAACCCTCCTGGTGTTTGTCGTTTCCGGGCTTGTCTCGTTTTTGTTGTCAACCAGAATTCAACGGATGATTTCCGATCCGCTGTTTGAACTTACAAAGGTTTCTCGTCGAATTTCAGCACAGAAAGATTATTCCTTACGTGTGCAGCGGCATACCGATGACGAGGTGGGAACGCTCATTGATGGATTTAATAGCATGTTGAGTCAGATTCAAGAACGTGACAGACAATTAGCGCAACATCAAGAGCAACTGGAAGTGTTGGTATCCCACCGAACTGAAGAGTTGTCTCAGGCCAATGATCGCTTATTGATGGAAAATCAGGAGCGGGAACGAATTCAAGGGCGGTTACGAGAAACGGCACTCGATCTTGAGGTCAAAAATCTGCAACTTTCCGCATCTCAGGACCAGGCTCTGGATGCCGCTCGGGCCAAGTCGGAATTTCTGGCCACGATGAGCCATGAAATCCGGACTCCGATGAATGGCGTCATTGGGATGACCGGGCTGTTACTTGAAACGGAACTCTCGCATCATCAGCGATATTATGCGGAGACCGTGAGGAATTCATCTGACGCACTGTTGACGATTATTAACGATATTCTGGATTTCTCGAAAATCGAAGCCGGGAAGTTAGAGCTGGAAGTGATTGCCTTTGACTTACAGACAGCTCTCGAAGAAAGTCTGGAGTTAATGGCGGAACGTGCTGCCAGCAAGGGATTGGAATTGACGGGTTTGGTGTTTGAGGATGTGACGACGGGGGTGCGCGGTGATCCCGGTCGTATCCGGCAAATTCTGCTCAATTTAGTTGGCAATGCCATTAAGTTTACCGAAACGGGCGAGGTTGGTGTGCAGGTGCTCCGTGAAGATGAAACGAATGAACATGTGGTCATTCGTGTTCATGTCTCCGATACAGGAGTCGGGATCAAGCCTGAGGCACAGAGCAAATTGTTTCAATCGTTTAGTCAAGCCGACAGTTCGACGACTCGAAAGTATGGTGGCACAGGACTGGGTCTTGCCATTTGTAAGCAATTAGTCGAACTGATGGAGGGAGAGATTGGTGTCACGAGTCGTGTCGGCGAGGGGAGTGTTTTCTGGTTTACGCTTCGCTTAGAAAAACAAGTCGGACAACCTGCGGTCGTTCCCAGGAAGACGCTTGAAGGCATTCGGGTGTGTTGCGTGGATGACAATAGTACGAATCGGTACCTGCTGATGCGTTATGCGCAGGATTGGGGGATGGATTGTGCCGTGGCATCGACTCCTGCCGAGGGGTTGTCGATGCTGCAAGGGGCCGTAACCCAGGGGAAGTCGTTTGACGTGTGTATTGTGGACGGTCATATGCCGGAGATGGATGGTTTTGCTCTGGCTCGTTTGATTAAGGACGATTCTCAATTGTCTGATCTTAAATTGATGTTGCTAACGTCAGTAGGAGAGCGGGGCGATGGCGCAAATGCACGGGAGGTTGGGTTTGGAGCCTATCTCACCAAACCCATTCGAAAACATCAGCTTTTTGAAGGATTAACCATGCTCGTGAGTGGAGAGGACGACGCTTCTGTTACAACATCTCAGGCTGTCGCTATCGGTCCGAACTCCAAGACCCCTCAATGGCGTAAAGACGAACGTATTCTTGTCGCCGATGATCATCGCGTGAATCAGGAATTAGCCGTGTTAATGCTCGAACGCTTGGGATATCGTGCGGATGTGGTGGCCAATGGCATGGAAGCTGTGGAAGCCTGTAGTCGTATCTCATACAGCCTTGTCCTGATGGATTGTCATATGCCTGAAATGGACGGGTATGAAGCCACGAAAGAAATTCGACGCTGTGAAGCGTTAACTGTGAAGCGTGAAGCGCAAGACGAGAGGCGAGCAACAAGCGACGAGATACAGGGCACACGTCGCGTGCCGATTGTCGCGATGACGGCCAATGCGATGCAGGGTGATCGAGAAGCATGTTTGTCTGCAGGAATGGATGATTATATTACGAAACCCGTGTCCCCTCAGCAATTGGGGGACATGGTCAAGAGGTGGCTTCCAGAACATGACGATGAGTCGTCGGAGCACACACAGGGTGGACTGGAGGGAGGAGTCACTACAGTGACGTCTGAGGCGGATGATGTCGCACGGTTGACTCAAGATACCTCAGGCCCCATGTCAGCGATTCCGCATGACTCAGTACCTGTGAAGCGGGAGGACCATGTGACGGACAATGATCCGGTTGGTCTTCTTGCAGAATTGCCTGCCGAAGCATGTGAGGAATCGACGATGAAGAGTGCAGAAGGAGAACTGGCAGCGTGTGATCAAACGGATTCCGAGGCGCATCACACATCATATATGGCGTCTCTCGATCTTTCTGTGTTGGACGAATATCGGAGCATGGGAGGCGATGCGTTTGTGGCCCAAATGGTTCAGCAGTTTGCGGAGGATGCCATGGCCTGTGTGATGCAAGTCGAACAAGCAGTGGAACAGGGAAATGCGAGTGCATTAGCAGAGGCTGCGCATGGCTTGAAAGGCATCTCTCGAAATATGGGCGCCCATCGGCTTGCTGAAATTGCAGTGGGTCTTGAACGGCGATGTCAGGCCAATAGCATCGAAGCGGCCAAAGAGGACGTGGTAGCGCTCAAGTCCGAACTTGAGAATCTCGACCGTGCCTTCTTGGAGATACAGCGCCCCTCATCTCATTTCTGAACCATACGTGAGCGTGGGCGATGCTGGTTGGACATGTGAGTTGGCCAAGCCGTTTGTCTCCTTTTTTTTTACACAGTTTGGGAAATGCAGGGCCAGAAGCTTGACGTTATGGGTGAATGGTGAATCATCGTTCATGTTTTATGACTATCGTAGAGCAAGAGAGATTCCGTGGAATGTGGGCGATGGATAAAGTTCGCAGAGAATTGACCGAAACAGTACGTATTGTGTGCCGTCAGTTTGATTTTGAGATGCCCACGTTCAGCGTTTGGGGTCTTATTCATTTTCATTCCTCAGCCAATAAATAATGGTAGGTGAGTCCGATGATTTCTCAACATCAATGTCAAAAAGCGGCGATTCTGCTTGTGGATGATCAGATGACCAATATCATGCTCTTGGAAAATATTCTTCAGGCGGCCGGTTATACCAATGTTCATAGTACGACGGAATCCAGCGATGTTGTGAAGCTCTATCGGGAACTCAATCCAGATTTGATTTGCCTGGATATTCGTATGCCAGAAGTCGATGGCTTTCAAGTTATGGGGCAGTTGAAAATTATTAATAAACGATCGTATTTACCCATTCTTGTCTTAACGTCGGAAGAAGATCGTGGCACACGGTTGCGTGCGCTTGAATCGGGAGCCAAGGACTTTCTGAATAAACCGTTTGACAAAGTGGAAGTGCTTATGCGGATTCGTAACTTATTAGAAACGAGTCTCTTGCATCGAGAAAATACCCAGCACTTGGAAACATTGGAAGACACGGTGTCGATGAGGACCAAAGCGTTGGAAGAAACGCAACGGGAAGTGATTCATCGTTTAGGTCGCGCCGCTGAGTACCGAGACAACGATACTGGGGCTCATATCGTACGCATGAGTCATTACGCGGCAATCTTGGCTCAAGCGGTCGGGATGTCAGAAGAGGATTGCAAGCTGATTCAACAGGCGATGCCGATGCATGATATTGGCAAGATTGGCATACCCGATGACATTTTGTTAAAGCCGGATCAATTGAGCCCTGATGAATGGCACGTCATGCGTCGGCATACGCTGATCGGAGCAGAGTTACTTTCAGGCAGTGACTCTCCGTTGTTGCAAATGGCAGAGATGATCGCGCTCACACATCATGAAAAGTGGGATGGGTCAGGGTATCCGAATAAGCTTTCGGGTGATGATATCCCTTTACCTGGGAGGATTTGTGCTATTTGTGATATTTTCGATGCCCTGACTTCTGAACGTCCTTATAAAGAAGCTTGGGCGATTGAACGAGCGACTGAACATATTCGTGAGTTAGCAGGCACGCACCTTGATCCGAACTTAGTTGAATTGTTTGAAGATATGCTTCCGCTGATGCTTGAAGTGCAACGAACATATGTTGACGTGAGAGCGCGCGAGCCTATTCCAGTGTACAACGAAGGCTAATGCTGACTCCGTGTAGCCTGACTTTATTGATCTTGTCGCCTTGCCAGTCGTTTCATCTTCTCGAAGCCTTTTCCGTCCCAGAATGAGTTGCGTCGAGCATGGATTTTTGTGGCGAAGACATGAAGTGTGACGAACGATGATGTGTTGCTGTGATGTGTGTTGATCCGATGCTTGAACTGTAAGGCGTACCATCATGACTGTCTATCGGTGGTTCTCAAGGCCAAGGAGTCTGATCTCCATCGAGGTATGTTCGGAAAATATTGTTCCTCACCACTATTGAAAGCTTTATCAAAAACTACCCTTTCATCGGAGACGCCATGTCTTCACGTTGGCGTATGCCAAATCCTTCGGTTCGATAGGTGAGTGACAACGGTGAAGGGTAATTTTCACATAACCATAAAATTCTCTTAATAATCTGTTATGAATAACCGAAAATGCCAATAAGGATTTCAATTGACTTCTAGGAGGTCTCGGTATCTCGACGTACGATAGCGTAGCAACTGATAGAGCAATGGCAGCAGCCCCCTCTCTATAGTTTGTGTGATGAGGCCAGGTAACGACGACCGGTAGGAAGGATGTATCATGGCAAACCCTCTCCATCTACACAATCTTTTGAAGGGCGGGAGCTCCAATTGGAATATCTGGAGAGAAGAGAACCCCTCTCTTCGTCCGGATCTCACTGGAGCCGACCTTCAAGGTGTGGATCTTCGACAGATGAATTTGACCGGAAGCAATTTGCAGGGTGTGGATTTTCGTGATGCCAATTTACGAGAAACCTATTTGTTTGGAGCGAATATGGTGGGAGCCAATCTTTGTGGAGCGAACTGTGAAGGTGCGCATTTGATTGGCGCGAATTTAACGAACGCCTGTTTAGTGCAGGCTGATTGTTCACATGCCATATGTATTTTAGCTTGCTTCATGGGGGCTGATTGTCATGAGGTGAATTTTCAATATACTGACCTGCGAGCGACCGACTTTAGAAAGTCAAATATGGTCGAGGCGCAGTTTCAGTGTGCCGACTTGCGGGATGCCGACTGTGGGGAAGCAAATTTAACTGATGCTGACCTGCAGCGCGCCGATCTTACGGGTATTGAATTGCGAGGGGCGAATCTCGATCGGACAAATGTGAAACATGATATTGGATTCTATGGATTTGGTAAAACGGGGAGTCGTTATGGTCAATAGCCAATCCGCTTACCTAATCAATCTCGGAGTCTTTCAACATGGCTTTTGAAGAAATTACAGCAAACGACCTGCGGATTGGTTTGTATATAAAAATCGAAGGATCGTGGTTTAGTCATCCATTTCCGACGAATACGTTTAAAGTCACGTGCCGAAGAGAATTGGCGACGCTGTGTGGACTCACAAAAGTCAAATTGCTCTACGATCCTGATAAATCTGATTCGGAAGGGAGTGATGATCAAGAGGGGGATCAGTCTGGCATTGGTGCCGAGGCCGAGACATCGGAATCGGATATGGCCATGCACGAAGAGCTTGTGCAACAGAAAATTGAGTTGCAGGATGACTATCGAGTCTATCAAGAACATCTCCGAAAGGTTGAGCAAGATTACCGAGAGGTTTTGCGTGAAGGAAAAGTGATGTTGCAAGACCTCAGCGCTGGCTCTTCTCGTGGGTTGATCACGGCCAAAAAAATGATTGGGTCGCTTAATGATATTTTGGTGAGTAACGATTCTTCCCGTGCCCTTATGAATTTGATGGGCTCAAATGAAACCGGAGAAGAATTTTTGCTGCATTCACTCAATGTGTGCACTCTGTCCATTGTGATTGCCCGCGACCTTGGTCTCAAGCGACATGAAATTGAAAAGATTGCGATGGGCGCACTCCTGCATGACATTGGTGAATTGAAGTATTCTGCTGAAATGTTATTGAAAAAATCTCGATCGACCTCAGCCGATACCAAAGCCGTCTTGAAAAAGCATCCTCGGTATGGCAAGGAGACATTGACGGCCTTTCCTACCGTTCCCCACGAATGTCTCGATATTGTCTTGCAGCATCACGAGCGGTTGAATGGGTCGGGGTATCCGTCAGGGCTCAAGGAGGCGGGGATTACGCAGTATGCCAAAATTGTGATGGTGGCTGATGCGTATGATGAGCTGTGTAATCATCCAATCGCGTCGATGAGTCTTACGCCTTCGGAAGCCCTTTCTGTTTTGTATACAAAGGAGCGGGGGGGGTTGTGGGGAGATGCGGTCGTGACCTTGATTCGTCAGCTTGGTGTCTACCCTCCCGGTTCGTTGGTGGTATTGACAAACGGGTCGATGGGGCTGGTTACTAGCGTGAATATGGAAGCGCGGCTTCGACCGATCATCATGGTGTATTCCCCCGATATCCCAAAAGAAGAAGCCATGATTTTGGATCTTGCGCGTTTAGAGGATATTTCTATCAAAGAAGCCATTCGACCTCGTGAGTTATCCCCGGAAATTCGTGACTACCTTAATCCTCGACGCATTATCTCGTACTACCCTTCCACAGCTGAATCGCCTGAGATGCAAGCTCTTGTTGAGTAATATGTGGTGTGAAGAACGTTCCTGGGCTTCATTTTGGATGTGATGGCTCCCCTCCGGCGATTGCTTGTTGATCCCTTCCCCTATCTGTCTTCTTGCGAATAGAATTTTTGAAATATCGTTTTTCATTGCCGACTTGACGATGTGTTCCAGCCGAGAGATCTCCAACGTTGTTGATGTGCGACTCTATAGCGAAACCAAATAACTTCCAACCAGGACAATACGGTGAACTCCGCACTGTACCGCCTGAACGTAAGGAAGGTTATGCCCGCCTGGATGATCTGCAGACCATTGACGGTTCACGAGAACGAAGGGTCAATCAGCATTCAGTTGGTCGACGTGTAACGGATTCGGCATAACTGAAATGGCTATAGCCGAACGGCGCAGAATTGTCTTCCATTAACATGGACCCAGCGAATTACTCTCCGACTTCGAAGGTTTTTTCCTCTTCAGCCACTGACGAAGTTGTGTGAGTATAGACGGCTTCTGTACGTCAACAGATTCTGGATCAGGATAATCCACCCATAATTCTTGACTCCCTAGATAGGTTTCCCCACGAAAGATTAACTGCGACCGCAATTGTGTGTAGCCTTTTTTTTGAAGAGTCGTAATGACATTATGAATGGCTGAAGATTCGTTTGTTGCCGAATGCTCTTTGACGAGGACGCGCTCATATCGAAGGAGGGCACGGTACTCCTCTTTTTCATAGGTACATTCTACTTGCCGTGTGAAGCCTCGTTCCCGTTCATCAAGGCCTGAGAGTTGGTAGATATTCATTCTCGAGTCCAGGTGGCTATGGGGCTATAGCGAAACCAAATAACTTCCAACCGAATGTACATCATGTACACAGCGCAAAAACACACGTCGTATAGACGGAAGTAAATTGGAACGGCTATAGCTAATTTGCATTAAAGAAAGCGTACTTGGACAGCATACTGTAGTAAACGACGAATTTATTGTCTATCATCAACTTCCATGTCGTGATAGCTGAGTCGGCTATAGCCGTTTCAAATAACTTCCGCATGCTTGAAGTGAGTAATCGCGCGGGGTTCGTTGGTTGACTTCAGCTGGAATTTATTTGGATTCACTATAGGTGCATAAGTGAACTCGCTGCGTTCTACTGTTTCCTTCTCATGCCGTCCTTGCACACTTCTGTTAGTAGAAAGTGCGTTTTTGCACTGCGTAAATGATGTGAATTCGGCTAGAAGTGATGTGGATTCGTAGAGTTGTCAGCAGAACGTTCGTCGTGAGATGGGATTATGAAGTCGCTTGGCTCCAGCATTTTACGTTCCGTGATATTTCATCGTTTTTATGTGCCATACCTTGAAATTTCAAGGACCATGGCTCTGCATATCACGTTGTTGCGCCTCTGCACGCTTACATCTGTTCGGAAATGCTCGGAAGTGTTTTTTATTTCAGAATGTATGTTCACTCATTCAAAAAAACGTGTGATTTTATAGTTGTTTTACTTTATCTACATAAGTAAAGGAACATTCGATAGGACTGTAAATTAAGCTAAAAGTAAGGGTATTTGTCCTGCTAGATATGAAGATTATAAGCCTGTCGAAGGATTTTTTGTGAGATTTCTGAGAATGGTCTCTGATTTGCTTAGAACTTCTATAGCAGAATAGCGCTTTTGGGCAGATATAGTTGTTAGTAAGGAGTCCTAGGAAAATGCTTAATTTACAAGAATCACAATATTGCGATACATCTATGACGCAGGCTTACTATCAGGCATTATCAAAAATTACCAAAATCCTTAGTCTTCGTTTGGATCTTGAGAGTTGTTTGAAAGCTATTGTGGCCCACATCGATGGTGTTGTGCCTTGGGATAAGGCCGAGATTACTCTGTTTCTCTCAGAGCTCGACTCTTTTCAATTCTATGCGGTTGAGAGTAAATTCGTCGAACCATTGTTGCGAGCGGATTGTCTTATTCATCGCAAGGGAAGCGGCATTGGTTGGGTTCATGAAAACAGAGAACTGCTTATTAGGGAGAACATTCAGAACAATCAGTCATTTATAGAGGATTACACCTATTGCAAGGAAGGTCTTGCTCGCATGGTGTCCCTCCCATTGCTCGTGGGAGATAAGTGTTTAGGGACGTTTAATCTTGGCTGTGTAGAGGCTGGTGAATCCAGTGCGGAAGAAATCGATTTCCTGAGTCAGATTGCCACAATTCTCGGTCTTTTGGTCAGTAATGAATTGGCCCATGAGCAGCTTGATGGATTTGATGGGGATCGACGGAGTGAGGGTTCGCAGTCTGTTCAGGTAGTCAAGGAACGATATGAATCTACAGGGGGAATGATTGGCCAGAGTAAGGCATTAAAGAAAGTTCAAAGTCTCGCTCAAGTTGTTGCGCATACCGATTCCAGTGTATTGATTACAGGGGAAACCGGGACAGGGAAAGAGCTGTTGGCGCGCTATGTTCACAATTTAAGTCCTCGTTGCCATAGACCTTTTATTGCGATAAATTGTGCTGGCCTGCCGTCTGGGCTTGTTGAAAGCGAATTGTTTGGGCATGAAAAGGGTGCATTTACCGGTGCAGATGAGCTGAAGCTTGGACGGTTTGAGTTGGCCAATGGTGGAACACTGTTTCTTGATGAAATTGGGGAAATGCCGCCAAGTGCGCAGGCCAAGTTATTGCGCGTATTAGAGGATGGAAAGGTTGACCGGGTTGGTGGCAAGGAATCGATTCCTGTCGACGTACGAATCGTTGCCGCAACAAACTCTGATCTCAAGGGTGCTATTTCTGAAGGTCGATTTCGAGTTGACCTGTTTTACCGACTTCATGGCTTTCCTATTGTCCTTCCACCACTGCGAGATCGGCCAACTGATATTCCTCTCCTTGCGCAGTACTTTCTGGAGCGTATCTGTGCGAAGTTCAATTTATCGTGTACCGAAATCCATCATGATTCTCTAGAGCGGCTCATGCAATACTCTTGGCCTGGAAATGTGCGAGAGCTGCAAAATGTCATTCAGCGAGCCGCGATTCTTTCAGAGTCATCATCTCTGGATGTTGATGACAGTCATTTTTGTTCCCTTGAGTCCCCTGTTGCTCCAGTCGCTTCTTTTCAAAGCGGTCATACTCTTCGAGAAGTCGAAAAAAGTAAAATTCTTGAAGCCTTGGAACAATCTAGCTGGCGTATCGATGGTGAGCGTGGAGCGGCTAAGTTGGTTGGGCTCAACTCGAGTACATTTAGAAGTCGCCTGAAAAAACTAGGGATTCAGCGTCAGTCTAAGAAATAGCGCCTCTCGTTTTCTCTTCCAGAAATTCCCCACTCTTGTTCTACAATCTATGTCTTGGCTTGCGCTCTATGGGCGCGCAGGTTTTGGCTTGATTCGGTAACATCTCATAAAAATAACTGTTATTCAACTAACTGAATGTACGTAATTTCATTGTTTCTATGAACAATATTTCATTGATATTTCAATGTGTGAATTTTATTTACGCGATATTTCAATGCTTAGTTGGCGGCATTTTTTTAGACTATCTGTCATGCATTGAAAAATTATCTTATTTTTGTGGATTTTCATGAAATTTCAAGGTCACCATAACTTTACACTTCATGAGGTATATCAATTGCTTAATCATCTGAGAAGTCTAAAATGATGAAACTGATAGGTCTCAGAAGGTTATGAACGAGCGTAGAGCTAAATTGGGTGTCTTCAAAAAGGAGGTGACAGCACTGGGGCAGGGCCAAACCCTGCAGATTTTGGAATGCCAGCCATTCAAACTCTTATCATTGTTGTTTCTAAGGAGGTATTTTCATGTTTTTATCTAGACGGCAATTTTTAAAAGTCTCAGCGGGCACGGTGGCCGCGGTGGCGTTGGCGGATAAGGCGTTAGCCTTAACAGCCTTGCAACCGGTCATTGAAGTGGGCAACCCCCTGGGCGAGTATCCCGACCGGTCGTGGGAGCGGGTGTATCACGACCAATATCGCTATGATTCCTCGTTTACGTGGTGTTGTTCGCCGAACGATACGCATGCGTGTCGGATTCGGGCCTTTGTGCGCAACGGGATCGTGATGCGGGTGGAGCAGAACTACGACCATCAAACGTATGAAGATCTCTACGGCAATCGGGGGACGTTTGCGCATAATCCGCGCATGTGCTTGAAGGGCTATACGATGCATCGCCGGGTGTATGGACCCTATCGGTTGAAAGGCCCCTTGGTCCGTCGCGGCTGGAAGCAATGGATGGATGACGGCAGTCCGGAATTCACGCCGGATGTGCGTAGTAAGTATAAGTTCAATGCGCGCTATCTCGATGACATGCTGCGGGTGTCCTGGGATACAGCGTTTACCTACTTGTCCAAGGCCATGGTGATTATCGCCAATCGGTATAGTGGGGAGTCCGGAGCCCGCCGCTTGCGTGAGCAGGGCTATGCCCCCGAGCAGATCGAGATGATGAAGGGGTCAGGCGTACGGACCATGAAGTTCCGAGCCGGAATGCCGGTATTGGGCATCATTGGAAAAATGGGCGTGACCCGGATGAACGGGGGCTGTGGGGCCTTACTCGATACCTATATCCGGAAGGTCAAGCCGCATCAAGCGCAAGGTGGCCGGTATTGGAACAACTATACCTGGCACGGGGATCAAGATCCTTCCCAACCCTGGTGGAACGGGACGCAGAACTCGGATGAAGACTTGAACGACATGCGGTTTTCGAAGATGAACACCAGTTGGGGCAAGAACTTTGTGGAAAACAAGATGCCGGAAGCCCACTGGAAGCTCGAGAGCATAGAGCGGGGGGCCCGGGTGGTGGTGATCACGCCGGAATATAACCCGACGGCGTATCGGGCGGACTACTGGATTCCCATTCGGCCGGAATCGGATGCGTCGTTCTTCTTAGGGGCGGCCAAGATCCTGCTGGATGAAAACATGTACGATCATGATTTCTGTAAAACCTTTACGGATATGCCGCTGTTGGTGCGGACGGATACCTTGCAGTATCTGGATCCGCGGGAGTGCGTCAAAGATTACAAGCTTCCGGACTTCTCGAACTCCTATTCCGGCAAAGTCCAAACGTTGAATCCGCAGTATGTGGCGCGCTTAGGCGGGCTGATGGTGTGGGACTTGAACAAAGAGCAAGCGGTGCCGATTCATCGGGAATTGGTGGGCTGGCACTTTAAGCAAAGCGGGATTGACCCGGCCTTGATGGGGACGTTCCGGGTGAAGCTCTTGAATGGCCGGGAAGTGGATGTGATGCCGATCTTCCAGATGTATCAAGCGCATTTACAGGATTACGACTTGGATACGGTGCATCAGATCTGTCGGTCGCCGAAGGACCTCATCGTGCGGTGGGGCCGGGATGTCGGGACGATTAAACCGGCGGCGATTCATAACGGGGAAGGGGTGTGTCACTACTTCCATATGACGCAAAACGGGCGAGCGGCGGCCTTTAACCTGATTGTGACGGGGAATATCGGGAAGTTTGGGTCAGGCTGTCATACCTGGTCGGGGAACTATAAGGCCGGGGTGTGGGCGGCCACGCCATGGTCCGGTGGTGGGTTGTCAGTGCATACCGGAGAAGATCCGTTCAATATCACGACGGATGCCAATGCGCATGGGAAGGAAATCATCACGCGCTCCTACTACTATGGCGAAGAAGTGGGCTATTGGAACCACGGGGATACGGCGTTGATCGTGAATACGCCGAAGTATGGCCGTCGGGTGTTTACCGGGAAGACGCATATGCCGACGCCGAGTAAATTCCGGTGGGTGGCCAACGTCAACGTGTTGAACAACTCCAAGCATCACTATGACATGGTCAAGAATGTGGACTCCCACATTGAAACCATTGTGCATCAAGAAGTGGAGATGACCTCGGACGTCAATCATGCGGACGTCTCGTTTGCGGTCAATACCTGGATGGAGTTTACCTATCCGGAAATGACGGCGACGGTGTCGAATCCTTGGTATCAAGTGTGGAAGGGGGGCATTCGGCCGCTCTATGACACGCGGAATGACTTGGATACCGTGGCCGGGGTGGCCGCGAAGCTCACGCAGATGACGGGCGATGGACGGTTCCGGGATTACTTCAAGTTCGTCTATGAGAACCGGGTGGATGTGTATGCGCAACGGCTCATGGATGCCGGGACGACGTCGTACGGGTATAACATCGATACGATGCTCAAGAGCGAGAAGGGCTGGATGGTGATGTGTCGGACCTATCCGCGCCATCCGTTCTGGGAAGAGACGAACGAGAGCAAGCCGCATTGGACGCGCAGTGGACGGTTGGAGACCTATCGGGTGGAGCCGGAAGCCATTGAGTACGGGGAAAACTTCATTGTGCATCGGGAAGGGACGGAAGCGACGCCGTATCTGCCGAATGCCATTATGTCGTCGAATCCGTACATTCGGCCAGATGACTACGGGATTCCGATCACCGCGCAGCATCACGACGATAAGACGGTGCGGAATATCAAGCTGCCGTGGCAGGAAATCAAACGGTACTCGAATCCGTTATGGGAGAAAGGGTATCAGTTCTATTGTGTGACGCCCAAGACGCGGCATCGGGTGCACAGTCAGTGGTCGGTGAACGACTGGGTGCAGATGTATGAGTCGAACTTCGGCGATGCGTACCGGATGGATAAACGGACGCCGGGGGTCGGGGAGCATCAGTTGCACATTAACCCGGCGGCGGCGAAAGATCGGGGGATCAATGACGGGGACTATGTCTACGTCGATGGGAACCCGGTGGATCGACCGTATCGGGGCTGGAAGCCCAGTGACCCGTACTACAAGGTGGCGCGGTTGATGATTCGGGCGAAGTATAACCCGGCGTTCCCGTATCACGTGACGATGGCTAAGCATGCGCCGTTTGTGTCGACGGCCAAGTCGGTGAAAGGGCATGAGACGCGGCCGGATGGGCGCGCGATTGCCATGGATACGGGGTATCAATCGAACTTCCGGTATGGGGCGCAGCAGTCGTTTACGCGGAGTTGGTTGATGCCGATGCATCAAACGGACTCGTTGCCCGGCAAGAGTGCGAACAAGTGGAAGTTCAAATGGGGCTTTGAGATTGATCACCATGCGGTCAATACGACGCCGAAAGAATGTCTGATGCGGATTACGAAAGCAGAAGACGGCGGCATCGGCGGACGTGGGCCATGGGAGCCGGTCCGGACCGGGTTTACGCCGGGTCAGGAAAATGAGTTCATGATTAAATGGCTCAAGGGTGACCATATTAAGATCAAAGTGTAACCCGGCTTGCTGGGGAGCCACGACGCCCACAGCGTGGCGTCGGGCCCCCCAGGAGCCACGGGCCTCATGTGACAATCGACTATTATTGTATGGTGGTATAACCAGACGAAACGGAGGAAATCATGCCAGAGGTGTATAATTGGCAATTAGGCCGGAAGATGCTGTATCCGTATGAAGAGCGGCATCCGAAATGGCAGTTTGCATTTGTGTTCAATATCAACCGGTGCTTAGCCTGTCAGACGTGTTCGATGGCGGATAAGTCGACGTGGTTGTTCTCGAAGGGGCAGGAGTACATGTGGTGGAACAACGTGGAGACGAAGCCCTATGGGGGGTATCCGCAGTTCTACGACGTGAAGATCACGCAGTTGATTGAGCAAGTCAATCCCGGGGGGCAGGTCTGGAACGTGCGGGTGGGGCGGAAGCACCATGCGCCGTACGGGGTGTTCGAAGGGATGACGATTTTTGACGCGGGGGCGAAGATCGGGCAAGCGGCGATCGGGTATATCCCCACGGACCAAGAGTGGCGGTTTGTGAATATCTATGAAGATACGGCGACGTCGATGCGGGCGCTGGTCGAAGGCGTCGATAAGACGGGGTTCACGAAAGAAGAGCCGTGGAAGATGAGTGGGAGTAGTTTGCCGGAGCATGAGACGTACTTCTTCTATCTGCAACGGATCTGTAACCACTGTACGTATCCAGGGTGTTTGGCGGCGTGCCCGCGGAAGGCGATCTACAAGCGGCCGGAAGATGGGATTGTGTTGATCGACCAGAACCGATGCCGAGGGTACAAGAAGTGTGTGGAGCAGTGCCCGTTTAAGAAGCCGATGTATCGGGGGACGACGCGGGTGACGGAGAAGTGTATTGCCTGTTATCCCCGAGTGGAAGGCAAGGACCCGTTAACGGGGGGCGAGCCGATGGAAACGCGGTGTATGTCGGCGTGTGTGGGGAAGATTCGCTTGCAGAGCCTGGTGAAGGTGGGGGAAGATGGGTTATGGGCGGAAGACCGCTGGAACCCGTTGTACTACACGATCCGGGTGGAGCAGGTGGCGTTGCCGTTGTACCCGCAATGGGGGACGGAGCCGAATGGGTACTACATTCCGCCCCGGCAAGCGCCGCGGGGGTATACGCGGCAGATGTTTGGGCCGGGCGTGGATAACGCGATTGAGAAGTATCTGGTGCCGAGTCGGGAGTTGTTGGCGGTGCTGCAGTTGTGGCGGGCGAGCCAGCAGATTCTGTTCCGGTATGATGTGATCCCTGGTCCGAAAGTGTTTGAGACCCAGATTCACGGGAAGAAGTTTGAGATGTATAACGATACCGTGTTGGGCTTTAACAAGTCGGGCAAAGAGGCGGTGCGGCAGCAGGTGGAAGAGCCCATCTATGTCCGTCCGGCGGAACGGATCAACTGGCTGTAAGTCGTTCTGACGACAGCCCTTGAGTGTCCAAAAAGGCCGGGAGGATTTTCCTCCCGGCCTTTTTATTTATCCTATTCAAAAAATTATTATGGATGAGTGAAGAGAATTAATTATCAAGGGTCTTTTTTAATCGACGGTCGAGTGCAAATCGTGTGATGCCGAGGTGTTTGGCTGCAAGGCTTTTATTGGCTTCAGATAATCGCATGACTTCATCGATAATCGCTGATTCAATGTCGGCTAATGTGTGTTCTCCAATGGCCATTTCAATTTTAACTAGTTGTTTATCTGCCCGTGTGTGTGCGGTTGCTGTTTTATGAGTTGATTCATGTAGTTCTTTTGGGAAGTCATGTATAGTTAAGAATTTTTCTTTGCAAAAAATGACGGCGCGTTCAATGACATTTTCCAACTCCCGGATATTTCCTGGATAGTCATAATCTTCTAATAGGATTCGAGCTTCCTGGTCAATGTCAACAATTTCTTTTCCAATGTCTTTTGCGTGATGGGCCAGTGCCCGAAAACTCAGTGGCATAATATCTTCAACGCGCTGACGAAGCGGTGGTAATTCCAATGAGACAACGTTGAGTCTGAAGAACAGGTCTTCACGGAAATTTCCTAAGGCCACTTCTTTCCGGAGATCGTGGTTGGTGGCGGCAATTAAGCGAAAGTCCACGTCAATGTCATCCCGTCCACCTAATCGTTTGAGCGAACGTTCTTGAATGACACGAAGTAGTTTTGCTTGCATTCCAATGTTCATGTCTCCGATTTCATCAAGGAATAATGTGCCGCCTTCAGCTTGTTCGCACAGTCCTGGTTTTCGTTGGTTGGCACCTGTAAAGGCTCCTCGTTCGTGTCCGAATAATTCACTCTCAAAGAGTTCTTCCGGTATTGCGGTGCAATTGACCCCAACGAATGGTTTATCGCTACGTGGGCCATTATGATGAAGGACGCGGGCGATAAACTCTTTTCCGGTGCCAGTCTCTCCATTCAATAAGACTGTGGTTTTATGATTTTGTGTCATTTCTTGTATTTGCGCGACCAGGCCTTGCATGCTCGGGCTTTCCGCAATCAAATTATTGAGTGCGAAGCGTCCCGCAACATTCTTTACCTCAAAATGCATTCGACGTCGTAATTCAAGATATTCAAGGGCTCGACTGACGACGGGATTGACGCTTTCAAGGTCTACGCTCTTGATGAGGAAATCGTAGGCCCCGAGCTTCATCGCGGCAACGGCATCTTCAACCGTTCCATAGGCAGTTAAGAGGATGAATAAGGCTTCCGGCGCTTTTCCCTTTGCTTGCTGGAGTGTCTGAATTCCTGTTAAGCCAGACATCTTCAAATCGAGCAGAATAATATCTGGCGTGTCGTGGTCTAATGCTTCCAATAAGGCTTCACCGGAATTAAAACTGCGGATCAGATGTTGTTGTCGAGCTAATCGTCGAGTAATCGATGAACGAACGACTTCATCGTCATCGGTCACGAATATTGTTGCACGCATGTTATGACACCATAGAGGTTTGTGGGTGATGAGAGAAGGGTAACCACACTGACATGACAGTCCCGCACTGGAGTTCGCTTTGCGCATGGATTTCACCTCCATGACCTTCAAGAATATTCTTGCAGATGGCGAGCCCTAATCCGGTTCCTCGAAGTTTCCCTGTTGTAAAAAACGGTTCAAAAATATGTGCTAAGTCTGCCGGCGTAATGCCTTTCCCATTGTCAGCTATTGATAAGCAAATCCCGGGCTCTCCTGCGCGTTTTTCTTTTTTTGCAGAAATTGTGAGTGTACCGTTATTGCTCATTGCTTCGATGGCATTCTGGAAAATATTCAGTAAGACCTGTTTGATTTGATCCCGATCTGCCCACACAGGCTCATTCTGATCTTCAATGTTCCAGGCGACATGAATGTGTTTATGTTGGAGAGGGTTGTTCAGTAAGGACAACGTCTCGTGTGCCAATTCCTGTAAGGAAAACGACACCCAGACGAGTGTACGAGGCCGTGCATAATCGACAATTTGATTCACAATCCGGTCCAGCCGCCGTGTTTCGTTCAGAATGGTTTTTAAATCTGGAACTTTATGGTCATCATGATCCAATTCTTCGAGCAATAGAGAGGCTGTTGACCCGATACCGACTAACGGATTTCGAATTTCATGGGCGATGCCGGCGGCGACCTGACCTAAAGTTGCCAGCCGTTCGGAGCGGCTGAGTTTTTCTCGTAACTGTTCTAATGCCGTGATGTCGACGTTGAATCCTTGATACAGCATGTCCGTCTTTCCTTGGTTTTCTATCGGCACGGCACGGCTTAAAATCTTTCGAACCGCACCGTCATGATGGAGGAACCGAAAGATCTGTTCAAATGCTTGATGTTGACGTGTCGATTCCACAAAAGATTGAAGGACCTGGTCGCGGTCATCAGGGTGGACGGCGTCCCACATGGCTTCAGGTTGTAAATCGATGTCTGGGTCATAGCCTGCAAGAATCCAATTATGGCGATTACAGAAAATAATGTTATCGCCAGTGGCCGTAAAAATCCCAAAGGGCGCGTTGTCCACAATGCCTCGATACTTTGATTCCGATGTGGAGAGGTTATGATTGAGTGTTCGAAGTTCAGCTTCAGAACGTTTGATGCGTCCCACATGATCTCGAAGTTGCTGGCTCATTGTACTCATGACTCGTGTTAAGTTACCGATTTCATCTTCACGATTGAGGACCGTTACTTCCGGAATCGTTTCTTCCGTTCGGTTTTCCACAGTTTTGGCTAGGGCCGATAGTGGGCCTGCAATGGACCGGGCAAGGAGCCTGAGGACAAACACCATAGGGAGTAATGCTAAGGACCCGCCGCCAATAATGACTCCTAATAAAAATGACCGATCTCTGGATGTGCGTGAAAGCGTATGTTGGAGTTCGTTGAACTCCTGTCGATCAAAGTTCGCGATGATTTCGCGTATGCCTAGCATCAATGTCAGCCCTTTCCCTGATTCGACATAATGCACCGCGTCGGGCGAATGTTCATTTTTGACTTCCTCAATGAACTCATCCTTGTCGTTCATCAGCTGTTGGACCATTTCTTGAGCATGTAGAATATGAGCATGTTGGGTAGTATGGTGCTCGACCATTTGCGCGAGCGATTGTCCGACTAAGAGCACGCGGTTTTTTGCGGCCAGGTAGGGTTTCAAGAATTTAGGATCTTGCGTCAACACATATCCCCTGAATCCTGTTTCGAGATCGACGATGAGACGAAGGAATTCTGCCGCCGTCGTTTGGACATGGTAGATATGATTTAATCGATCTTCATCTTCTGCAAAGGCTTGCACACGAATGTAGGTCATTATACTTAGCATGAAGATTGTTGCGATCGGAATCAGTGAGACGAGCAAGAGCTTTTTTTCAATAGGTAAATTGATGAATGAGCGGAGGATGGTGGCAGTGATTTTCACGAGGTTATCGTAGGTTAACCCCCTAGTCGTGTCAAATATTTTATGCGCTAAAGTACTCGATAGACAGAGGACGATATTCGATCATGAATTGAAATGAATGCATTATGTCATTACCCCCAGCAATTCAGTGTTTCTTGGCTACCTGTAATCAATATGTCAGGAGGAGCCGGGCTTTGAACGAAGGTGGGGCTGCAATTGGGAGCCTGCGTCCAGCAACCGTAGCCAAGGCTACCTGTAATCAACATGTCAGGAGGAGTCGGGCATTGAACGAAGGTAGGGCTGCAATTGGGAGCTTGCGTCCAGCTATCGTAGCCAAGGCTACCTGTAATCAATATGTCAGGAGGAGCCGGGCTTTGAACGAAGGAGGGGCTGCAATTGGGAGCGTGCGTCCAGCAACCGTAGCCAAGGCTACCTGTAATCAACATGTCAGGAGGTGTCGGGCATTGAACGAAGGTAGGGCTGCAATTGGGAGCTTGCGTCCAGCTATCGTAGCCAAGGCTACCTGTAATCAACATGTCAGGAGGTGTCGGGCATTGAACGAAGGTAGGGCTGCAATTGGGAGCGTGCGTCCAGCTATCGTAGCCAAGGCTACCTGTAATCAACATGTCAGGAGGAGTCGGGCATTGAACGAAGGTAGGGCTGCAATTGGGAGCCTGCGTCCAGCAACCGTAGCCAAGGCTACCTGTAATCAACATGTCATAGGTGTTGTATTTACAACGTCGGGTTGAAGTGAACGTAGTTCAATGGAGCTGACATATTTGAGCGCACCACTAAAAACCGTCCTTTTCCGCGATTGCAGCGTCAGCCGCGTACTTTAATCCTCATGTCTTGGCTACCTACGATCAAAATAGTAAGAGCTCGCTCCCCTCACACAATGGAGGGGTCATCAGTGTCGTGAGGGTTATCCCACTATCGTAGCCAAGGCTCAGCGCAGTGGCCTTGGGCACGATGGGCCAGAGGGCAGACGGGACTGCCCTCTTTCCTTTGTTGGGATGGATTCTCCTTTCCGCGAGAACGATCACAGGCGCCCAAGTTCCGCGCGCGACTTCCTTGCACTCAGGAAAAAATCCTGGTTTTTAGAGGTGTCCCTGAGCCAAAATATTCTTTATCTCGCTCGTCTTGTGTGATATTGTATTGATGGTGTTTCTGCTTAGGTGCAGGTTGCTATCTTGAAATGTCTTAATACTTCCCCACCAAAATAGAAATTTTCATTGAAGTTTCAAGTGATGATCATGATGACATTGTGTGTAAGCGCATGAGTTGTGATGTTCTGATGTTAAAGTGCCGGTTGAGTAGCGAGTGCGTGTTTATTCAGCTAGAATGGCTATAGTCGTTTCAAATAACTTCCACATGCTTGCAGTGAGTAATCGCGCGGGGCTATAGCCGATTCACTGAACTTCCGAACCCTTGAAGGTTTTGACACCGCGTTGAAAGTCTTTAGGCATTATAGCGAAACCAAATAACTTCCAACCGAATGTCCATCATGTACACAGCGCAAAACACACGTCGTGCAGACGGAAGTAAATTGGAACGGCTATAACTGGACCGAATTGAGATTCGCTATAGTTGATTGACCTCAGCTGGAACGTATTTGGATTCGCTATAGATAGACTGATTGCTAGTATCTCGATTGCGGGTGTAAACCAAGAATGAATGGTAAGACGACAGCGATTTCTTTGGGGTTGGCTCTGCTATGTTTAATTGTGGGTGGAACCGTTGGGTCACGTATGAAGGCGGATGATAGCATTTCTGCGCGGACGGTCGCGAATTACCTTCATGCGGTGATTGAAGCTGACCGGACGTTTTATACGCGGCATGTTGTTGAACGAATGGAGGCCATGTTGATTGTTCCGGTATCTGAAAAATGGCGAGAAGAGCAGGGTCTTCCCCTGCCAGTTCAGTTTCTGCGAGAGTCTGCGGAAAGTCTTCGAGCCCTGGATGCTCCGTTTCGTTATAGACTCGTGAGTCTCTGGCCTCTCAATTCTGAAAATGCTCCGGTGTCTCCACAAGAACAAGCCGCTCTTGAGCGAGTTGTGACCAAGGGAGATGTTGTGGAAACCGAAGTCGTGGTTGATGGGCGGCGACATTTTAAGGCTATTTATCCGGATCGAGCTGTGAGTCGTGCCTGTGTGTCATGTCACAATGCCCATACAGACGCGCCAAAGCGAGACTTTAAATTGAATGATGTCATGGGCGGACTTGTCATTCAAATTCCGCTTGAGTAGATGTTCATGATGAAAGAATACATGACACTAATGAAGTCCGTTATGTGAGAGGGTGGTCTCAACATCGTATTCGTCTGTGAGTAGTGACGGAGCAGGTTCTCGATCGTCATTTTCTATCGCCCCGTGTGAGTCGTAACGTCATCCGCTCAGCTAGAACGCAACTTCTCTTCACTGGTCTCATCGGTGTCTTCACGTCTATCTGTGCGTACACCATCTAAATTGAGAAATGGAATATGAATAAAAATTTATCTCAAGCCTTAGCGCAAAATTTCTTAGGATACGCTCCAAATTGGTATAAATTTGTGATTATTGGGTTTTTACTCATCAATCCACTGCTGCAACTGACTTTGGGACCGTTTGTAACAGGTTGGATTTTGATTCTTGAGTTTATTTTCACACTGGCTATGGCGTTGAAAAGCTATCCGCTTCAACCTGGAGGGTTGTTAGCCATTGAAGCCGTCGCCCTTGGTATGGCGACTCCTGCAACGGTCTATCATGAAGCCTTAAATAATTTTCAAGTGATCCTTCTTCTGATTTTTATGGTGGCAGGTATCTACTTCATGAAGGAGTTACTGCTATTCACATTTACAAAAATCTTGTTAGGGGTTCGGTCCAAAATTTTTCTTTCGTTTTTATTTTGTTTTGCCGCGGCTTTTCTCTCGGCCTTTCTCGATGCGTTGACGGTGACGGCTGTGATTATTGCCGTGTCGACGGGGTTTTATAGTATTTATCATAAGGTGGCATCTGGGAAAAAATATGATGATGATCATGATGCGACGACGGACGAAATTGTCTACGAAGCGAATAGGGAACACTTAGAACAATTTCGAGGATTTTTACGTAACCTTCTGATGCATGGAGCTGTTGGAACGGCCTTGGGAGGGGTGTGTACATTGGTTGGAGAACCTCAAAATTTATTGATAGGAGATAAAGCCTCATGGCAATTCGCGGAATTTTTTGTGCGAATGTCGCCAGTGACAATGCCGGTTTTGGCTGTCGGACTCTTCACTTCGGTGTTGTTGGAAAAGTTTCGGTGGTTTGATTACGGGTATCAACTCCCAGACCCTGTACGAGATATCCTGTGGAGCTTTGATGAAGAACAAACAAAGAAACGCAAGAAAGTTGAGACGGCACGTTTGATCGTCCAAGCTGTCGCCGGAGTGTGGCTCATGATTGCCTTGGCTTTTCATTTAGCGGAGGTTGGGATCATTGGCCTTTCGGTTATCGTGCTCATCACGGCATTCAATGGCATTATTGAAGAGCATCATTTAGGTGAAGCCTTTCGCGAGGCCCTGCCTTTTACCGCGTTATTGGTAGTCTTTTTTGCAATCGTTGCGGTGATTCAAGAGCAGAATTTGTTTGGGGGGATTATTCAGTACGGGCTGAGCCTTGAGGGTGCACACCAAATCGGGATGTTTTACATTGCAAACGGGTTACTCTCGATGATCAGCGATAATGTGTTTGTCGCGACGGTGTATATTAATGAAGTCATGCGAGCGTTGACCGCTGGAGTGATTAGTCGAGATCAATTCGATATGTTGGCTGTCGCCATCAATACAGGGACCAACATTCCCAGTGTGGCAACTCCTAATGGCCAAGCGGCCTTTTTATTCTTATTGACATCTGGGGTTGCCCCGTTAGTTCGGCTCTCCTATGGGCGAATGGTCTGGATGGCCCTGCCGTATACGATTACTATGAGCATCGTTGGGTATATCTGCGTGTATTACTTTTTAGATTCTGTGACGGCTACCTACTATGCGAACGATCTGATTAGTCACCACTCAACGAGCGTCCCGAGTTCGACTGGGCATTAAAACTCCTTTCTTGAATGTGGGAATTGAAATGTGTCTATCAATGTGAAGAACGAAGGGTGGTTTTCTGAACGACAGAAAAGATGTATTGCCTCTGCTTCCGACTCGCCTGCAACGTGGCCATGTAGCGTGACCCTATAGTCACGGGTATCTGATTGAGCAACTCCCAATGCCTCTGAATGCGATGCGCCATGCTCATGGCTCTATAGCCGTTTCAAATGACTTCCGCTGCTTGAAACGTTGTACTGCGCTGAGTTTGTTGTATTTTCCTCTTTGGAACTTATTTGGATTCGCTATAGTTATGGACTTGAGTCCAGCCTTTAGCCTCAAGGCATTTGTGTATCCTCGACTCATCAGCTCCTACTGATCGTTGAAGCGTTTGACACTCTGCTTTGTCATGCTCAAGCTCTGTAGGGCCAGACCCTGCCTTGGTCCAATATACAGCGGTGAGGCTTGCACAAGACCAGAAGAAAAATGGCATGCACAGTGAGAGGCAGAGTCGTGAAGCCGGATATAATCGCATTATGAAGAATGTGCGTTATGTTGTGTAAAACAGGATGGACATTGGTAGAGGTATCTTACCATTGAGTCGGGAAACATCAAGACCCTAGGCCATTTTTTCTAAGGTTTTGAAGGGACTACTGATTTTGGTGACGAATATCAATGATGAGATTATTGGTCAGATTAGACCTATTCACTTTATTGTCTGTGTTTCCAGGCAATTGGGGGATTGCATGATTTTAGTTTAATAATAGACTCACAATATTGCTGAGAAAGCCTAAGCATTATAGCCGTTTCAGTTATGCCGAATCCGTTACATGTCAAACAACTGAATACTGATTGCCCCTTCGTTCGTGAAGCGTCAATCGTCTGTAGGTCATCCAGGCGGGCATAACCTCCCGCATGTTCACGTTGAATCGCGTGGGGCTATAGCCGATTCACTGAACTTCCGAACCCTTGAAGGTTTTGACACCGCGTTGAAAGTCTTTAGGCATTATAGCGAAACCAAATAACTTCCAACCGAATGTACATCATGTACACAGCGCAACAACACACGTCGTGCAGACGGAAGTAAATTGGAACGGCTATAACTGGACCGAATTGAGATTCGCTATAACCTCAAGCCAACACAATCTGCCCAAGCCTTTCAACCGCAAGTGATTGTTCAACGCTCTCGATCTCATACATTGGGGTTTCGCTCCTTGCGGAGTGAAGAGTATGAGGTTTCTCTGTGTTGTGAATGTCTCGAGTACGGTATGTTCATGAACGTCTTCGAATTCGTAAGAAGTTTCTGGAAGCTGTCACATTAGCCGCATCCTGAGCGTCTTCCCGTTCTTTTTCCTCTTAAGCTCTCTCCCAGAATGACCGAAGGAGAGGCCACGGCATCTTGCTGTTCCGAGGCTGTTCGTCGATATGCTTTGGAGCATGTTGTTCTCTGGCCTTAATTGGTTCAAGAGTACAGCCGAGAAGGTTCTAGAGAGTGTGATGGTCAGCAAACCAAGAGTAGCAACGGTTATCGTTTCTTTCAAATGTCTGATCGTCAATAGGTATTCAATCTGGAGAAGCTCATGAACTGTCCACGATGCCAAGGTACAATGGTGACGGATTACTTTCTTGACATGGAAGATAGTGGAGATGTGTGGATGTCTGGCTGGCGATGCCTTTCGTGTGGAGAAGTTGTTGACCCTCTTATATTACAGCATCGGGAAGCCCAACAAGCTCAATGTGAATTTGTCGAGGCGATCTCTAAAAATCCTGCCAATAAGACTCAGGCTCCAGTTGCAGTTCTCTCTAAAAAGCCTTAGCTCCTACTCCTTTTTCTCTGAAAACGTGTAAAATTCGTTATCACCGCTACAGTGAAGACGCTTCTTCTCTCCTGCTTGTCGCCTTCAACGAGGTGTGCTAGATTTCTGTCGTTTCCAAGAACATAGCCGTGCTGGAAACATTCGACATGTTGCTGTGTGAAGTTATCTGATAGCAGTCTATATTTCGACCATTGGATAATTCGTGGTTGGGTTTTTTCATTGTTCCCTTCCTGTGTAGTACAGACTCCTATTGTTAGGATAGATTTTTTATGACAATCCCTTACGATCCGCACTCGATGGAAGCGAAATGGCAACAATATTGGGTAGAACATCAGACTTTTGCTACCAGCATTGACCGGCAGAAACCTAAATTTTACGTGCTCGATATGTTTCCCTATCCCTCTGGGGCAGGTCTCCATGTTGGGCATCCGAAGGGGTATATCGCGACTGACGTTATTTCTCGATATAAACGAATGTGTGGATTCAACGTCCTTCATCCAATGGGGTGGGATGCGTTCGGACTTCCGGCAGAGCAGTACGCCATCGAGACCGGAACACATCCGCGCGAAACGACTCAAAAGAATATTCAGAATTTTAAACGGCAATTTCAATCATTAGGCATGGACTACGATTGGTCGCGAGAAATCGATACGACTGATCCCACGTACGTCCGGTGGACTCAGTGGATCTTCCGCAAGCTGTATGAAAAAGGTTTAGCCTATTTGGCTGAAGTGCCTGTCAATTGGTGCCCGGCATTAGGCACGGTCCTCGCCAATGAAGAAGTCCAAGATGGAAAAAGCGAGCGTGGGGGACATCCTGTCGTTCGTGTCCCTTTGCGTCAGTGGATGTTGCGGATCACTGTTTATGCCGACCGGTTGATTGAAGATCTTGATGCGCTTGATTGGCCGGAGCCTATCAAGAAAATGCAGCGAGAGTGGGTGGGGCGTTCTGAAGGCGCACAAATATTTTTTGAAGTGTGTGGGCGTGACAGTGATCGAATTGAAGTGTTTACCACTCGTCCTGATACGCTTTTCGGTTCGACCTATCTCGTATTGGCTCCAGAGCATCCGTTGGTCAAGGAGATGACCACGCCTGAGCAACGCGCGGCTGTCGAGGCATATGTGGAGGAAGTTGCCAAGCGGAGTGATCGCGCACGTATGGCAGAATTTGGAAAGAAAACAGGAGTCTTTACCGGAGGCTATGTGCTGCATCCAGTATTAGGAACCAAGCTTCCGATTTGGATTGCTGATTATGTGTTGGCCACATATGGAACTGGAGCCATTATGGCGGTTCCCGCGCATGATACGCGGGATTACGAATTTGCCAAGACGTTTTCACTTCCGATAATCGAAGTCGTCTCTGGCGGAAACACGGATACTGCAGCCTTTACGGGAGAAGGCGCCAGTATGAATTCTGACTTCCTGAATGGTTTAGCCACTCCTCAAGCGAAAGCACAGATGATTGACTGGTTGGAAGCTAATAAGAAAGGGGAGAAAACGGTTAATTATAAATTACGTGACTGGCTGTTCAGCCGGCAGCGGTACTGGGGGGAGCCGTTCCCGGTGATACATCTCAAAGATGGAACCACAAAAGTTGTTCCAGAGTCTGACTTGCCGGTGTTGCTCCCCGAATTAGATGACTTTCGTCCAAGCGGAGAATTTGAGCCACCACTGGCGCGTGCTCAGGAGTGGAAAGAAGTCATTGATCCTGAAACCAACCAACGGGCAATTCGCGATGCCAACACCATGCCGCAATGGGCAGGTAGTTGTTGGTATTATCTTCGTTTTTGCGATCCCTCGAATCAAGAGGCGCCATTATCAACAGAGGCGGAACGGTATTGGATGCCGGTGGACTTATATGTCGGCGGGGCGGAGCATGCGGTGCTGCACCTGCTGTATGCTCGGTTCTGGCACAAAGTGCTGTTTGATTTGGGAATGGTTCATACAAACGAACCCTTTCAGAAGTTGCTCAATCCCGGGATGATCTTGGGGTATAGCTATCGGTACTATGACAACAATCTTTCCGATGATTCATTCGTGACGCCACGTATCTGTCCTTCGTCAGACATTGTGTTTGAAGGGGAAACTGCTGTTCACAAAGAAAGTCGAGAAGAAATGAAGGCCCGATGGGTCACGGCCAATGATGTTCGATGGAACGAACAGGGCCATCCTATTCATCCGACGATAGAGGGGCTCGTGTTAGAGGAAGTGACAGAAAAAATGTCGAAAAGTCGTGGCAATGTGGTCAATCCTGATGATGTGATTCAGGAGTATGGCACCGATGCCCTTCGGCTGTATGAAATGTTCATGGGACCGCTTGATAAAGGCGCGCCATGGTCATCTGAATCCATCCCTGGCATGTACCGATTTCTCCAACGTGCTTATCGCCTCATAAAGGGTGATGGGAATGAAGCGAATTCGCTGGCTTCTATGGTTGATGGTACAGGAACGTCAGAACAGGCTCGATTGACCGCAAGAACGATTCAAGGGGTGACGCACGATATTGAAACCATGGGTCTGAATACAGCCATCTCCAAGCTCATGGTCTTCGCCAGAGATATTTCCAAGACCGATCCTTTGCCAAGAGTCTCCGCCGAGTCGTTTGTGCGTCTTCTCGCTCCCTTTGCTCCGCATATGGCCGAAGAATTATGGGAAATGCTTGGCCACTCGCCAAGTGTGGCATGGCAATCTTGGCCAGACTATGATCCAGCCTTACTTGTGTCGGAGGAGATGACCATTCCGCTTCAGGTGAATGGGAAATTGCGTAGTAAGATTCAGGTGCCAGCCGACTGGACGAAAGAGCAAATCCTGGAACAAGCGCAGCAAGACACAAAACTTCAAGAGTCTTTACAGGGCAACGCGCCACGAAAAGTTATTTATGTTGAAAAAAAATTAGTAAACTTTGTTATCTAACTAGGAAACCTGTAATGCAGATATTTTTGACTATTACAACCATAAAGAAAGGGGCTATCCTAATAGCAATTGGCATACAGAACGACCGTTTCCTAGGAAACCTATAAGCCAGATATTTTTGGCTATTACAACCATAAACAAAGGAGCTATCTCAATGGCAATTGGCATACAGAACAACCGTTTCCTAGGCAACCTGTAATCCACACGTTCAATAAATATTTGCTATCCTGAACCAAAAAGCTTTGTCATTAACGAATGGACGATACCGCAACCGTTTCCTAGGAAACCTATAATACACATATTCAAAAGGGTGTGAACGTTTGCACGAACGAGAGATAGGCATTGCAAATGGACCACGGAACAACCGTTTCCTAGCCCACCTAATTATGATAATGAAAAAACCCTTACACTATGGAATCCTGATTCTCTTTACCATATCTCTCTGTACGACAGGCTGTGGTTATCGATTTAGCGTCGAAGGTCGAGGGCCGACGTTGGGGACGGCTTCTGTGCCAGAGTATGAAGGCCCTCCAGTTGTGATGGTTATTCAGCCACTCGCGAATCGATCGTTTGAATCAAATTTAGAGTATAAGTATACCGAGTATCTGAAAGATGAATTTGTCGTGACCGGCGGGGCGAGTTTGGTTGATAATATCCGTGATGCCGACTATGTGATGAAAGGCGCCATAGAGTCGGTAACCTTGCCGTCGCTGACGTTTTCCCAAAATCAAACCCAGGAAAGTCGGGTCACTGTGAATGTGAGAGTTCAGATTGCCGAACGGCGATCTGGGAAAATTCTATGGCAACAAACTTCATCAAGTTCGGCTGAATTTTTCGTTGGCAGTTCCTCTAGCTCAGGCGGGGGCGGAGGAATTCAGTTTAACCGAGTGCTTCAAGATCGTGCGTTAGAGCAAGCTGGGCAATTTGTTGTCGAAGATCTTGCTGATCGTTTTTTGTTTGCGCGAGAGCAGGGCGTGTTCACACCTGAACCGACGAAGCCGCTACCTGCATCTACCGAAACACCGTTACTGGATGATGGTCAGATGTTAAGGGAGGTGGAACCGTCTTCATCTCCATCTCAGAACGCCCCACAACGTATTGATGATATATCGGGAGAGGCTGAAGGCATTCAACCATGAAACCTCATGAATTACAGGCGGCTCTTCGACGGGACGGATTAGCTCGCTTATATGTCGTCGTAGGGGAGGAGGCCTACTTACGGGATAAGGCGGTCATGACTATACGAACTGCTGCAACATCGTTGTTGCATGGGGCAGGCGAGGCTCCAGGAGGAGCTGCTGCCGACGATGCTGGTCAGTTTTTCAACTATGATGTTCTTCATGGCGATGAAACTGACGCTCTTGAGGTCTTGACCATTGCTCAGGAAATGTCTTTTTTTGTGACGAGGCGTCTGCTCATTATGACTTGGGCAGATAAATTACCGACACGCGAAGGGGAAGCGTTGATTCCGTACTTTAAGAATCCGACAGACACCACGACGCTTGTTATGGTGGCTGGGAAGTTAGATGGACGGTTAAAGTGGGTACAACAATTAAAAAGGCAAGCTGTCTTTGTAGACTGTGCGCCACTCTATGAAAATCAACGTCTCGGTTGGGTCAAGCAGCAGGCGTCTCAAGCGGGGGTCACGTTGGAGGACAATGCGTTACATATGCTGAAAGAGTTAGCTGCTGAGGGATTATATGTGACTCATACTGAAATAGAGAAGCTCTCAGCCTACCTACCTGCTGGCGCCTTAGGGTCGATTCAGGATGTTGAGGCTATTCGAGGAATGGAACCTGGGGCCTCGGTCTTTGAGCTAGCAGATGCGATGGGAGCAGGAGATCGGGGAAAGGCCTTACAGATTGTCGCCAAAAACCTTGAAATCGGTGAAGCTCCGTTACGGATTTTAGGTGCATTGATCTGGCAGGTGCGGCGTATATGGAAGGCTAAGGATCTTCTGCGACAAGGCGTTGCTCAGTCGCAGATTGCGCGGCAGGTCGGAATTCCACCATTTCGGACGGCCGACTTTATTCGGCAAGTTCAACAATGGACTGAACCACAGCTCGGTCTCGCATGGGATCTCTTTTGTCAGGCAGACTCAGCGCTGAAGGGCAGCGCGTCAGCTTCGCCAAAACGAGTCCTTGATGCGCTCGTGATTTCATTGAGCAAGATGGAGAAACAGGCAGGAAAGGCACAGGCTCTGCAAGTCTCTCGGAACAGACAGCTATCGAGCACCCTGCAAAATCGCTCAAGTGCTCAATCGAGAAGGCTGTAGTATTACGAGGACTGATAGGGTGAGAGACTATTCACGCGGTTGGCCAGGCGAGAAACCAGGCGAGAAGCGGTATTGCGATGAAGGGCTCCCTTGGTAACCGCCTTGTGCAGTTCAGAAGTCGCCTTCCGAAGTGTTGATTGGCAGAGTTCCAAATCTTTTTCTTCAACTGCCCCTCGAACCTTTTTTATAGCAGTTTTCATGCTGCTAATAATTGAGCGGTTCCGTTGACTTCGTTTAATAGATTGTCGTGCTCGTTTAATTGCTGATTGATGCCTTAATGCCATAGAGCCCCCAAGGTAAGTGTAAACATTTAACGGTCATTCTTACCACAGGCGTTTGAGAAGGGTCAACAGATGGGAATACTTCTTGCGGGCTTCAAGGCCTTTTGATAAGATACGAATCCTCTCCAGAATTGATTATCTCAACGGTGCGTGGTGGGTGTAGCTCAAGGGTAGAGCGCTGGATTGTGGTTCCGGAGGCTGCGGGTTCGAAGCCCGTCACTCACCCCAATATTTCCCTTTTTTCTTCAACAACTTCTAATCCTGCGTGAAGCGAAGTGCCGGCTAAAGTGCCGGCTTCGTCTTTTTCTGGATACGTTGCTAGACGGTCTACCTCCCGTGCTCGCTGTCCTCGATCAATCTCTTCAATCCAATGTGTATAGAGATCAACGGTAATCTTGATCGACGAATGCCCTAACTGTCGTTGGACGTAGACAAGATTCGCGCCTGCCATAATCATACGGGTCGCAAATGTATGGCGGGTTGTGTGGACGTTCCGATAACGCACGCCTGCATCCTTGAGGAGTGGTCTCCAAACGCGGTCTCTGAAGTTATTGGACCGGATAATATCTCCTTGAGTGCTTGTAAAGAGCCAGTGAGCCCGTGGTGTTCGGTGAAGCGCTTCTTCGGCTTGATAAATGACTAGCAAGTTTTTGAGAATATGGGTTAAATCCCTCGATACGTCGATAGTTCGTCCTCGTCCGTTTTTCGGAGAGTCTTCCAGATGCCCCGCTGTAAAGTTCCGTTCGATTGAGGCTGTGTGATTCAGAAAGTTCACATCCTCGGGCATCAAGGCCACGGCTTCGCCTTCTCTCACGCCGGTACGGAAGAGAAATAAGATAAAAGGGAAATAGTGGGCATAGTTCTTTTGGGCTGTTTTGAGGATCTCTTGCTCCTCCTCCATCGTGAAGACCTCAACCTTCTTGTTTTTTCGAAGCCTGATCAACTTGGAAGGATTTCTGGCGGGATGATGCCCCACAATTTCATCTTCATTGGCTTGAGTGAAAATGGCCGATAACGCTCGAATCACGTTATGGATGGTTTTAGGAGAAGCTCCATCTTCCGTCATGCTGGAGGCTAATTGACGAACGTGCCCCCGTTTAATTTCATCCAATCGCAAATGGCCCAGGGTGGGAACGAGTTGCTTGTTGACGTGCCCCTTGTAGCGAAGCAAGGTTGTATATTTCAGGGCACGTGTCCGACATGTGATTAACCACGTTTGCGCATACTCTCCAAAGAGAGGGATGCTATTCTGAGCCTTCATCTGTTGAGCTTGTTCTTGCTCGGGAAATAATCGTCCTTCCAAGGATCGGCCCTTGCGACTATCTCGCCATTGTCGGGCTTTCGTTAATGTTGGAAAACCAAACTTTCGCCAGTCTTTCCCTTGATGTTCCATTCGAACGGCAAACCGTTCGGTGCCGTCTACAAGTCGATAGGTGAAAATCGCCTCTTCTCTTCGTGTAAGTACTCGTGTATGTCCAGCCATCGTTAGGCCACCTTCCGCTTGGATTTCATTCGGGGTGACCGAGGTGTTTTGGTTCCCTGTGTTTGCGTCTGAGAGATATAAGCCTGTCCTAACTCATCCTCGACTTGAATATGTTGGAAACGGTGATGATATTGCCGCTTAATCACGTACTCTTGAACGTACTCTTCCCACTGACAATCGAGAATTTCGCAGAGATCGCTTAATAACGAATCGAGAGCCAGGAGTGCACACTGTTTGTCATGAAACGGCCCGGCACGTCGCGGGAGGAGGCCTGGCACGCGGATGTGTAGGAATACAATGGGTCGGCCTTCATCATCGATCGCCTCATAAAACCAACTGTCATTTGGTTGAACCTCTAGCATTACAATATTGTCGCATGGTTCATTTTTTGTTTGATTAGCCATTGATGTGTTCTCCTTTCTTTGTTCTAGAATGTCCAAGATCTCTCTCTAGTAAGGCCCGGCTATACCCACTAGCGGTATAGCCTTGAGCCCGTAAGCTATCAAGTTTGCATTTGAGAGATGCCGGTAGATGGACGAGTAATTAGTACATTTTCACAATGGTAACCTCCTTAGCTATATTGGTTATATATATAATTAATTATATATAAATATATCAAGGTAGTTTTGACTATTGAAAAAGGTTTTGGGTAATCTCACGAACTATGCCCCGACCAAAATCCACTGTTGAGCGTAAAGTGTATGGTGTTCGTGTAGAGAAGGTGCTCTACCAAGAGGTTCAACATTTAGCTATTGACCTTGAAAAGAATGCCAATGATCTCTTGGAAGAAGCCATGCGTGATTTGCTCAAGAAGTATAAAAAGAAGACCATATGAAAAAGTTCATAGTTTGTGTGCATGGGATGTCATTAATATGGTGAAGTTATTTATGCTGATTTCTACCCTTTTATTATTAGGCTGTCAGCCGTATCACTGGGTGAATGTAAGCAACCCAGAAGATTCCAATGCTGCTTTAGGGGAGCAAGCTAAAGCGCAATGCGATGATGCTCTTGGGGTGACTGAAGCCAAGAAAATGGGGAAGATATCTTTTAGCTACATGATGGGCGGGGATTACTATGACGACCTTGTGGCCTGTATGAATGCGAAAGGCTTCACGATTGAAACGCACGCGCTTAACCCGTTTGAAGCCCCTCCTGATGCTCTTACGCCACCAAGGAAAAAAGGTCACCCGCCGTTGGCAAAGTAGTTCTCCCCAAAATTAAAGATTTACTAAAATAGTTTGAAGGCCTCTTGTCACATACAATTGGGATCTACGTAAGCTCTGTTTAAGTGAAAGACAAAACATCGTGTGAGTGAAGAGAGCTATGTAGGGTGATTTGTGGAAAGCCGCGTTACATAAGAGTGTTGCGCGGCTTTTTTTTAATCTTTCTCCCGCTTTCTGTTCGTGCCATTCATATTTTGCTTTAGTGATCATTAGCAAACGGCTTCTCTTCAAGGGCTTCTATGAGTAGCATCACCCTAACTCACGTCAAGCCGTCTAGGGCCTCGGAAAAATATGGGCGGGGGTGCACAGTAGGGGCATAGTTTGAAGGTCGTGGTGTTTTTGGTGTCATCATGAATAGAACCTCCCATTTCTTAAAAGCGCCACTGCTTTGGCATGTTCCGCTTTGAGGAGTCGTCTAATGACTCGTGCATCGGTTTCCGCGGCTATCTTTACTGGCAAACGCTCTTCAATGGACTGCAATTGCTGCATGAAGGAATTTGCAAGTTTGACCACCATTCGCATGCCCTTGTCTATATTAAGTAGTTTTGCTGATTTTTCGCCCAATTCGAGTTCTTTCAGTCGGGCCAAGGCTGCCTCCTTTCGAGCTTGAGATTCACATAACGCTGGAAGACTGCTCTGAGCATCATTCCCGATGGTCTGCTGAGCCTGCTTAATGCCATTCGGTCTTGAGTTTTTTCGACTATCAGTTGTACTGATGATGAACGCTTTGGCCTGTTCCATGTCGATAGTCCCGTCTTCCCGTCGTTGAATCGGGGCATGACGTAGCTTCATACTCACTCGCTGCCTCGACACACCAAGTTGACGACCAACTTCTGCCAAAGACCCATATCTCGTCGTTTTTTTCATGTTTTTGTGTCAACAGATATTACGCATTGAAACCTAGATAAATATTGCGCTGCTCGCTGTGCCGCATGTGATAAGCCTGGACGGGACCCGCTTATTATGAAATCTTCGAAGTCTGGGAAGTTCAACATGCTGTAAATATTTGACATCACTGGTCTTGACGGTCCTTCCCCATATCTAAAAACACGAATACCGCCCATTGATTGGATTCCATTGCAATTCGACTGCGCCGACTTTCCCGACTTGCCGGAATCTGATCTTTTGCACATGTAATTCCACCCGTTTGTCAGCTGTCTCCACATCTCGATAGATGGTCAAACAGTTGTCAGCTTTGTTTCGCCAGTGAGCAGAACCGCTAATATCATAAGGAGTTGGGACAGGATACGATCCATCCTCTTTTTTTCGAAGTTTCATTGGATGAGCAACAAGCCACACATGCACGCCATGGGTTCGGGCAAATCGTCGGACTTTCGTCAAACATCGGGAGATATATTCCGTTTCTGACAAGTTCATAGGTCGAGAGTGATCAAGTTCATTCCAGGGATCAATGACTAGTCCATGGATGCCGTACCGTGTGACTGCCTGCCGAGCCAGTTCTAGAATTTTCTCTATGGTCATTTCTGTTTCTGGTGGACTAAAAAACACGAAGTGTTCTTGTAGCCATTGAATGCCATTTACTAAATCATGATGATCCATGCGGGGGGTGGGACCTTGACCAAATGGTTTGCCGCTCCACTTCTCGAGCAACTTCGCGAGATGCCCTTCAAGCGGCCAGTTCTCGGGGCTGCACACCCCAATACTCCACCCGTGCTGATCGGCTAAATTTACGGTAAGTGCGTCTGCCACTTCAGACTTCCCATGACCAGGGATACCAGTCATGATCGTGAGTTCCCCAGGGGTCACGGTGTAGAACGGATCAACCTCAATCCATCCGGTAGACTTTCCCCCTTTCCACCCTTCGTCATGCAGTTGAAATATTTCGTCGATGAGGTCTTTCGGTTCGATGACGCCATCAATTGGCCAAGGGGTTGCCGTATCAACGATTGCTCTTAATTCATTGGCTCCTCGTTCCAAGAGGCAGTCATTCGCATCTTTGCATCCTGTCGGCCATTGCACTCGGTAACAGCGTTCAGGGCCTAATCGTCTGGCTAATTCGCTTTCCAGCATTTGCCCTGGTCCGTCACCATCCACAGCCAAAACGATTTTTTTGAGACTCGACAATTCCGTTTCGCAGTTTCCAAGGTATTCAAATTTTGTGTCAGTAGGTTTTGAATTAACGGGGGGTGCGCCATCTGGGACTGAGAGAACGTTCATCACTCCGGCCTGCTCACATGCGAGTTTGTCTATCTCCCCTTCAACGAGAACCGCCCAATCCAGGCCATTCAAGTCATCCAAGCCATAGAAGATCTTTTCTGCTCCAGATTCCTGCATGAAGGCTTTTGACTCAAGCCCGCGATATTTCACATTGATCAGTTCACCATTCCTGAAATAGGGGAAGTGAATGGCCTCCACCGCATGCCCAATATTCGAAAAATATTTTGGGGCTAAACTGATCTGATGCCGAATCACAATTTCCTGTGAAATGCCCCGCTTGCTGAACCAAGCAAATAAGGGTTCTTGGTCTTGTCCTATGGGTTCGTAGGTGGGACGTGTATAGGTTTTCAGTCCTCGATTTAATCCCCAATCACCAGATTCTTTGAGCCACCCTTTCCATCCGCAATGATGACAATTCCATACCCCTTCCTCGATATTGACGGATAGGCAAAGGTCTTTGGGGTGTTTGCGGTTGGCCGAACACTGCGGGCAAGTTGTTTTGACATGCTTCGTTCGTCCACGGGTATCGATTTGAAAGTCAGCAAATGTTTTGTTCATAGGGCAACCTTAACTGGTTTTCTTGTTCTGCCAGGAGAAAAGAAATGACTCTTCTTTCTTTCTTTTAGGTAATAAGAGGGAGAGTGTGACACTGTGTCACCTTTCCTGGACTCTCTGTCACCTTTTCTGGCGTTAAATGGTGACTGTGTGACACTATTTGTAGTGAGCAAAACTTGGTATCTGTTAGCGTGATGGCGGCCTTTTCCTTTTTGGATCTTTAGTAATCCTCGTCGTTCTAATTCCTGTACTGAACGAATAATTGTTCGCTTTGAGGCTCCTGCTCGTTTTGCCAAGAAGTCTAGCGAGCGCCAGGTGTACGCATCTTTCTTGTTAACGGCATCTGCAATGAGCAAAAGAGTGATTTTATTCGCCATTCCTAGATCCTCGCGTTTCATAACTTCATCCACTAGTTGCCAGGCCATGACTCGGCCTCCAAAAAGTCCACGCACCAATCAAGAAGCCGACTATCCATTGAATTCCATTGCCAATTGTTTACGTCAAGGCGAGCTTCAACGTTTCCTTTGATTGTTTTTATAATTTCTATCTGGACTGCTTTCAGGGTTTCGAAATCGATTGGTCCTGAGTTGCTATTTGTGGCTAATAGCTCCTCAACCTGCATGAGTTATCCCCTTCGGTCTCGGCTTGGGCCTGGTCGGTTGGGCTTGTCCCTGCTGTGCCATAAAAGCCCGCACTTCGTCAGGGTCGTATCGAACAGCTGAACCACATCGATAAACTGTAATGTCTCCTCGTGCCCCTAGCCTCCGAACAGTCCATGGATTTAACCAATTTAAGGGGCCTACGATTTCGGCCTTTTCGAGTTTGCTCATACTGTGTTCCTCGCTATAAATGTCTCGTTAAATAAACGCGTGACAGCTATTGGCCTTGACCTAATTTTTCCTTGTCTCTTTGTATTCTTTGGTAGAGCGAAAGGTGTGCGACGAAAGAAACGATTGTAGGTTTTCTGGAGAATATCGAACGTGGTGACCGACCTTCACAAATGCGGGGCCATCACCCTTGCACCGCCAATTGGCGAGGGTCTTTACTGCTATGCCATAACGTTTAGAAACTTGTTCCTCCGTAAGGAGAATAGGTGGGTTTTCCATAGTACCTCCATGATTTTGTGTGATCATGGGGGAGAATAAATGTGTTTAGAGGAATTGCATAGAAACTGAAAAAGGTTTTTCAGTTTTCCTTGTAAACGAATTAGGTATGGAAAAATAATGCGAGGAAAAGTTTTACATAAGCTCTTCGTCAAAATACCCTTCCGGGCTGGAATTGATTATTTCAAATGCCTTCAGCGAGTTAAGTAGTGTTTCCGTATCTAACGCATCATCGAATAAGAGCATAAGGATGTTGCGTTCAAGTTTATTGTATTTTTTAGTCCATTGCCGATATACAACTCTAAGCCTTTCTTCAATCCAATCACACCGGTTATATTCATCATTGACTTGATTTTCTTCCACTCTTTTCGTCGAGTTTGATTTGATAAATCCTATGTCATATCTGGTCTCGTTGAGATCATCTGGGTTTTCTGTAGCGAGGATTTGAGCCACTTTGTAACATGCTGAAGAGAAAGACTCTCCTGATTCCAATAATTTCCAGACTGTAGAACAATAAAAAAAGTCTCTATAGTCAATGAATGCCTGACGAAAGGGCTCAGTTCTTCTTCCTTTCCCTTCTGATTCAGAGGCAAAACCAAAAGCAACATCTAATGATTTTATGCGTCCATGCACAACATCATGGATTGCTTTATCGAATAGTTCAGTAGCCCAATGAGGGGGAGAAACGTCAGCCAATGAAGCCAGATGAATACATGCGAATGCGTGGATATAATTTTTTTTGCATACAGCACTGAGGGCGAGTATCTGTATATTAAATCTACGCTTCCTTGATTCTTCGGAATCATCTGTCGGACACTCATTTAAGATTCTTTCGCAATATTTTATTGCTTCACTAGATATGGGATAGTCCCTCTCATCCTTCCCATTTTTTTTAATGTTTCTTGAGTGTTTCGTCCGTGATAACTCACTTTTGTCGGTAGTTTTAGGCTCGCGCTTCTTTGTCATAATCCCTCTCTGCTAGGGCCTGCATGTCGTTAGCCCCCGTTAACGGGCAGGTCCGTTGACATCATGGAAGAGATCAGCTTCCACTTCGGGGGCATGCTTTTAAAAAGTGCCGGCCAAAGTGCCGACTTAGGGGTCAATCTAGCGCAAAACCAGTCAACCGTCTATAATCTTAATTCATTGAATCTCTTGACCTTAGTTGATTGCTTTTGCATGGGTGAACACGTGCTGACGCTTTCGAAGCCCGTCACTCACCCCAATATTTTTTATAACCTCCCGATTAGATTCATCAATCATGGTTGTGAGGTTGTCCAGCCATTTTGCCTGGTTTATTAGTTGTTCCCTGAACGTATCTTCTACCGTTTGTAGAAACTCATCGTTCCATTCTTCCACTTTTTCCATAGTCCATCATACCTATCGAGAAGTTCCTGCTACTTCCGACTCTCTTTTGAGTACGTGCAAGATGATGCTGGAGCATGAATCTATTGGCCATCGTTCAATTACTTCCTTGTGCCCTTTCTTTGTTTAAATGAAACAATGTGTGTTGTGTTTGTTGGCGAATGAAGGGTGAATGAATTCATGACATTCTCTAAACATGAGCGATCAGAAGTCTTAACTGTTGGCGAATTCATCTCTGATTCTCGTTATGCTGAGAAACATTCGAACAGTTCAATGTTGCACTCGGCGATTTTGTTTAGGGATGCTTCTCTTTAAATTTCTCGCGTTGATTGAGGCAGTTACTGTTGACTGAATGGCTCGACCTATTAATTATGCTGTGATAATCTGGGTTTATGCAGAATAGGCCTTTGCTTGCAATCATTACACAGTATATAGGTTGTGTATGATGTCGTATTCTTTCTGATCGACGATGCCATATATTTAGGTCTGGCCGTGGTCCCTCACTCTCTTCAATATCTGAATATTTTTTCAGCGACGTCCTTCCCGTTTGGATTCCGAACCAAAGTCACCATACTTGTCTGCACGTTAGTCCTGGCGACGTGGGGTACCGTGTTTTACTGGACTTCTGAAAGGTTTAACGCGGCGTTAGTGAAAGAACTCACCTCGAATGTTGGGACGGATGCCCGTCTGATGAGTGTCCGTCTCTCAACTGACATGAAACGATTTGCAGAGGATGTACATATGCTTGAACGTATGCTTCCCGTTCAGGCACTCGTACGTCTTCTCGGTGTTAACGGCATGAACGAGGTTCAAGGATTCAACGTGCGTCAATGGAAGAATCGTTTGGCAACCATCTTTACAGAAATGCTTGAAGCCAAGTCTGACTACTTTCAGATTCGATACATTGGAGTTGCCCATAATGGGCGAGAGCTTGTGAGAGTTGAAAAACAAAGAGGGATAATTAAAAGAGTTGCCGAGGCCGAATTGCAAGAAAAAGGGAATGAAGTCTATGTGCAAGATACCGTGAAGCAATTGGCAGGGAAACCCTACTATTCCCAAATTACGCTGAATCGTGAGCATGGGAAGGTGATGAGCCCGTACATTCCAACGCTCAGAGTATCGGTCCCTGTCTTTATGCCGTCAGGAGACGTGTTTGGACTTATCGTGGTGAATGTGGACATGCGTCACCTTTTTTCAAATCTTCAGGCAAATCTTAAATCTCAGCAAGTCTTGTATGTTACTAATAGTGCCGGAGAGTTTGTTTTTCATCCTGATCCTGACAAAGTGATCGGAATAGTGTTTGGTCAAAGAAATCGTCTGCAAGATATGGTGCCAGAGGCGACATCGTGGATTGAACATGCCTCTCAACATGAACCTCCCTTTATCTATAATAATGTTCAACAAGATTTTCTTATTGGTATGACCAAGGCTTTTCCAAATCCAACAGATCCAAGACATTTCGTCATCGTTGCGTTTCAGGATTCGTATCGCCAGGTCTTTGCGAATGCTGTGATGGTACAAAAAGAAGCGATCCTTCTCAGTATTGCCTTATTAGTTTTCGCCTTTATCGGAGCCTTCATTCTTGCTCGATTTATTGTCGCGCCGTTGAAAAAACTTAATGACGCAACTACGGCTGTTGGACGTGGGGAAAGGCCGACGATGCTTCCTGTTTACTCACAGGATGAAATCGGGAAATTATTCAGGTCGTTCAATGCCATGGCCATAAAGGTCGAGGAACGGACTGAGGCCTTGGCACAGAAAGAAACCCAAATGCGAACCATTGTGGAGGCGGCTCCCAGCGGCATGATCATGATCAATGACCAGGGCATTATTGAGTTGGTCAATCAGATGGTCACGCAACAGTTTGGCTATTCACGGGAATCTCTCATTGGTCAGCCAATCGAAACGCTCATTCCCGAACGTTTTCGTGCGAAGCACGTCGGTGATCGCGAAGCTTACTTTGCTTTTCCAGAGCCGCGAAGTATGGGACAGGGGTGGGACCTTTATGGATTACGACAGGATCAGACGGAATTTCCTGTGGAAATCGGCTTGAATCCTTTGACGACCGATCAAGGTCATTTTGTCTTGGCGTCAATTGTTGACATCACGGCACGGCGACAAAGCGAGCAAGCAATCCAACAGCTTCATCGGCAGAATGAACTGATCTTGGCTTCAGCCGGGGAAGGGATCTATGGCATGGATCTGGACGGAAATGCCACATTTATCAACCCTGCCGCAGCACGCATGTTGGGGTATGAGCCAGCGGAACTCTTGGGGCAACCGATGCATTCAATGATTCACCACACAAAATCAGACGGATCGCCTTATCCTCAGCAAGATTGTCCCTGTTTTAGCGCCATATCGAAAAAGCATATGTCTCGTGTTACTAATGAGGTGCTCTGGAGTAAAAACGGAACCAGCTTCCCCGTCGAATATACCAGTACACCCATCCGCGATGAGTCGGGTTTGGTCACCGGGGCCGTCGTAACGTTTAATGATATCACGATGGAAAAAAGTACCGAAGTTGTCCTTGAGCGCTATATCGATGATCTTCGTCGCTCGAATGCTGAATTGGAACAGTTTGCTTACGTCGCGTCGCATGATCTCCAAGAGCCGCTTAGAAAGATCCGGAATTTTGCTGAATTGCTTGAAGTGCGTGTCAAAGGTTCCCTGCCGCAAGAAGCCGAGAAATTGTTGCCGCCCATTGTGGACGGAGCGATTCGTATGCAGGCATTGGTCCAAGACCTGCTGACCTATTCTCGAGTAACTCGTTTTGAGCTGTCTCCAGAGCCCGTTAACTTGCAAACGATTGCAGCAAACGTGAAAATGACGTTAGAAGAGGTACTGTCTGAAACCCAGGGAACCCTGATCATTGGGTCACTTCCCACTATTCCGGGACATGCTATTCAATTGGAACAATTACTTCAGAATCTTATTGGAAACGGACTGAAGTACCGGGGGCCACAGGCTCCAGTGATTGAGGTCTCGGCAATCGAAAAACCTGAACAGTGGGAAATTGCCGTCCGTGATAATGGAATTGGCTTTGACATGCAGTATGCCGAACGGATTTTTGTCATCTTTCAACGGCTTCACACGAAAAAGAAATATACTGGAACTGGCATCGGACTCGCGATTTGTAAAAAAATCGTAGAACTCCACGGAGGGCGCATATGGGTTGAGTCAACACTTGGCACAGGTTCGACTTTCTTCTTTTCCTTGCCGCACGCTCGTGTCGAAACGCATGTGACACATCTGGAATCTCATAGTAGGTCGTAAACATTATATACAACGCAGAGGTACTGTTTACTCTGTAAGAAGAACAAAGAGGGTACGGGAAATGATCAGAGATGAGCAGACAGTGAAAAGGATGATAAACGAACTCTCTTTAGTCTATCTCCCACACTTTTTCTCTAAATTATTGTTGTCATTTATGAAGCCATTTTAGGAGAGGTGATGCCATGAATCTTCATCAACGAGGATCAGAACTTATCCATCAACTCAAGGATCATGTTTTAGAGGTACTTCGGAGTCATCCAGATGCCGTGCCGCAAGGTAAAGGTATTGTCCAAGAGGAAGTGGCGCGACGAGCAGGATTGCACAGTATGGGAAGTGCAGAATTAGATCATACCTGCAGCGAGATGTTGAAAATGCTTCACCGAGAAGGGCTGGTCGAACTTGTCGATGAAAATGGGCAAGATGAGAAAAAGAAGAGTTGGCGGCTTAACAAAGGTTGATGTGTTTAGTTTTTTCCTTAAGCAAGTCCTAGAGAAGACAAGCGAAAAGTTATTGAATGAGCTGGAAAGTATAAGAGAGCAAAGAAAAAGTTAAGCCTAACTTTTTTGCTTTCAAGTTAAGGCGTTCTCAACTTGCTGGACACATTTGGCGATGGCTTGACTAGCGCGGGCGCTGAGGAGCCGTTGCTGGTCGTATCCCCAAACGAGTTCCCAGGCTGAATCTGGATAGCGGGTGATGAGTGGCAGGGCGACTTCGTTGAGCATCCATTGGCCATGTCTGAGGTCTTCTTTAATATGCACGTCCCAATAGCCGATGGCTTGCTCATGTAAGCCAAGACGTTCACCGGCCATTTTGTAGTTTTGGAAAGCGGCAGGAACAGAGATTTCAAAATAAAGAAGGCTGCCAATATATCGCAAGAAATTTCTTTTTCGCTCGCACACGGTAAAACTGTGATTGATATTAGCCAGCACTTCCCAGGGGACGATGTCGATATAGGCTTCAGGCGTAGTGTCCAGGTCAAACTCCGCTAGCATTGCCGAAAAAAACGATGAATGTTTCCTCGCTAATTTCCCTCCTCCATACTCTTCCATTAAGATTTTTGTAAGCATGGATTGGACTTCGTTTCCAACGCCACCAATCACCCGTGATAATTGGCTGGCTTCCACGAGTCCATCGAGAGAGGTGATGGCCAGCAGGTGTCGATAGCCAGCTTGCGACATGTCGTTGCGAAAAAAGAGCCCTGTTTGCGATGGTTCGGGGTCAAGATCTTCTGCTGTGCGTTTGCGTAATGCGGTTTCGGCGTCTAATTCCTTTAAACAAGAGATGTCGAGGTGTTTGGTTTCCCAGGCCTGCCAAGCAGTCTCAATTTTTGTCCGTAAGGAAAAGAGGAATGCTGAATTCTCATTGGCGTAGTTTTCGAGATTGTCATACCAAAACAGTTTTAAGCGATTGATGCGATAGAGGATCCGCTGAAGGAAAAGATGCGCGTCCGGAGACGACGGTTGATCTTCATACGCTTCGGATATTGCCAGGTCTAGAACTTGTTCGAAGGGTTGTAGGCATGTGGGTGAGTTCGCTGCATATTGATCAAGGTCATCATGCTGAAGAAGGTGCATGAACGACTCCTGAGCATTGCGATACTCAAGGGCAGTGAGAGACTGGAGAGAAGAAAGATTCATAAAGAAAGGCTAAAAACATGAAAATACCACACGAAGGATGTTACATACTGACAGTCTAGCAAGCTCGTATCAGGGTGAGCAAACCCTGGATTCTGTCTTTTCTGTCGCAAGAAGGAAATCTATGTCATTTGCCTTTCACAACTTGCGGTCTGGTACTGCAGCCGTATCATCTGATGTGCAGTTTGCTCAGACGGTGATGGAAGGGCTCTCACGAGACCCAAAGCGTTTGCCGTCGTGGTTAATTTTCGATGATCGAGGCAGTGAAATTTTTACCGAAATTACTCAACTCCCTGGTTATCATCCAGCTCAATGTGAAATTGAGATTTTTCAGACATACAAACAGACTATCTCCGATCTTCTTGGAAAGACGGAGTTCCAAGTGATTGAACTCGGGGCTGGCGATGGAGGGAAAACTCGGATTCTTCTTGAGCATTTTATTCAAAGTCAGCTGATATTCGACTATGTGCCGATCGATATATCCGAAGGGGCCATTAAGAATCTCGTCGCTTTTCTCGAGTCGAAGTTTTCACAAAGTACCATGTCAGTCACGGGGTTGGCTGCTGATTATTTTGATGGACTTCGTACGGTTAGTACGCAATCCAACCTTCGAAATTTGGTGCTCTTTTTAGGTTCGACAATCGGAAATATGGAATTGCCGGTGGCTCAACAGTTTGTTCGAAAGCTGCGTGAATTGTTGAACGAAGGCGATTATGTGATGATTGGGTTTGATCTCATGAAACACCCGAGGACGTTGTATGCTGCATACAATGATGCAACCGGAGTGTTTGAGAAGTTTAATCTTCATGTCCTTGATGTCATAAATAGGAAGCTTGGGGCAAATTTTGTCAAAGAGCGGTATGTCCAGCAGGGCCAGTATAATCCCAGAACACATGCTGTTGAGAGTTATATTTACAGCACCCGAGATCAAGATGTTCGCTTTGCTGTATTGAACAAAACATTTTCCTTCGGCGCGTGGGAAGCCATGCAAACAGAGCATTCGTATAAGTATACCCTTTCCGAAATCGAGGCATTAGCCGTGAAGAATGGATGCTGCATAGTGGCAAATCTTTTTGACGCGAATAAGCACTTCGTGAATTCTATCTGGGAGGTCATGGCGTAATGTCATGTGCTGGGGAGGTATCGTTTGAATGTTCCCAGTTCTTCAAGATGTTGATGTCTGAACAACGTCTGAGCATGATATCGCCCACATTCTAGTATGGAATATCCCGAATATATTTTGATCGTGATGATGAATTGTCTATTGTCATTTATCTATCCATGCGAGAGGAGTCATCATAATGAACACCCGATATTTCTGGCGTAGTATTCTTCTTGTAATGTTCATAGGAATTTCATCTAATGTTCTAGCCGAAGAATTGGTGGAAAAAATGGTCATCAAGCCAGTTCATGAAGGGGGAGCCTCGGCGACGATCGAAACTCACGTCGATATTCGAACTTCTAAGGTAGTGATGAAGCACGTTCCACTGGGCCATGCGATGGTGCTGGCCTTCCCTCTTCCCTTCTCGCATGCGTCAGTAGCGAATCCTGCGGTGGCTGATTCACTCATTTTAAGTCCGACGCAGCTATATTTATCAGGAAAGGCGATTGGGTATACGACTCTCACCTTATGGGATAAAGACAAAAAGCTGTCTGCGGTTGTCGAGCTGGTCGTGCATCTTCCCGTGGAAGCGTTCAGGCATAATCTTTCAACCTTATTTCCCGAAGAAAAAAATATCGTGATCACGACGGCCCATGAGCACATCGTGCTAACCGGACAAGTGTCAAGCGCAGATATCAAAGACAAAATTGGACAAGTTGCTGGTGCGTATGCACAGCAAAAAGTTCTGAATTTTCTGAAATTTATTCATCAATAACGCTGCTAGAGCGATTGCCCTGTAGCAAGTTAACAATAGGTGAAGTCTGCTATTCAGGGAATTGCCGACTTCTCTCAGCCTTCTTGATTGTTGGTGAATGGTGACGTTCTCATAGAGTTGACAGAAGTCTATCTTGTTGTACAGTAAAATCGTACATCAGCCTGTGGGGCATAGTTTTCCCCGCAATTTACACAACACAACATGTCGAGAACGTCATGTCCATGTGGCAGGGAGGCCAATATGAACGTCTGTCGTTTGAAATTTCAATGTCTGCGTACCTTTCTCTTCCTGAGTGTTTTGGGTGTCGTTAGTTGGGGAGGAGTCTCGTCAATCCATGCGATGCCTATTCTTCTGCCCACTGGATTAAACCCTGGGGATTCCTATCAGTTGGCTTTTCAATCGAGTGGCACTCGCAATGCGCTATCCACAGACATTGCCGATTACAATGCTTTTGTTCAGAATGCGGCGAATGCCGCTGGTATTGGAGTGGGATCCCCATTAGGCGGTATTGTGTGGAGTGCCATCGCTTCGACGGCTGCAGTGTCTGCCTTAGAAAATGCCGTCGTCTCGACGTTTGTGTATAACTTGGTGGACCAGCGCGTGGCTTCAGGTTTTGCGGATATGTGGGATGGTTCGCTTCAAGCACCTATTAGATATGATGAGTTTGGTAATAGCAAGGGTTCTACCGTTTGGACGGGAACGGGGATTGATGGAATGCAATCGAGCAACGTATTGGGTGACCCCTCACTGTCAACTCTTGGGATTGGTGGATTGGCTGATTCGTTGTGGATTGATCGTGGTTCGTTTCCGTCTAGTGGATTTCGGACTTTGTATGCATTATCAGAGCCTCTCACTGTTCCACAGACTCCGGTTCCCGTGCCGTCATCGATTCTGCTTTTTGGAAGCGGATTGATGGGCTTGGTTGGATGGCGGTGGTGGAAAGGGCAACTGACGTAGAGTCACGCACATACGGTAACCTATTATAGAAAGAGCCTTATTCCTAACCGAGTAAGGCTCTTTTTCTTGTCGCTTTTCCCAACTCTACGACAGCCCAATTCCCACAATACCTCATGACCATATGAAGCTTTTCCTACTTTGATGCAATGTGTATCGGATGAGCCTATGAATGTTCGTGCAGCGGATGAGAACTATCGTTGATTTCAGCGCTGAGTTGGTGGGCGCGATCAATGAGTTGATCCATTGTTCGCATAGCGTTATTCAGGCGCTTGCTGATGGTATCAAATCGTTCGATGGCATGTGCCGATTCTGATGAATGTGCATGTAGCATGATTGCGAAGCAGTCAGTGGAGCGTACTGTATTGTACTGAACCTCGTTGAGAAAAGCATCGAGGTGTTGTATGCATTTTGTGAAATTCTGTGTTGGTTTATGAATGTTGCAGAGTTGATCGTGCCAGGCTTCAAGGGTAAGATGTGGCGTTTTGTCATCGTGGTAATGGTGTTTATTGATAGGTGAGGAATTGTTGCAATGCCTGTGACTAGCTGTTTCTTTCGATTCGTCGGGTGTTATGGAATGTGTGCCGTGACATGGGTACTGTTGGGTCTGCTCTCGATAGATGTCACACCCGTCTTTGCGGAGTTTGAAGCACGGGATACCGTGAAAAAAGGCACGGTTGAACTCGGAGTAATTGGTGGGTACTGGAAGGAAAACAGCTTGGATGGGACCAAGCCTTCCTCGGATCAACGAGCCGTATTCGTGCTTCCTCAAATTGGGATGGTGGTGACAGACGAATTCGATGCCGGGTGGTTGAGCGGGAATGTCGAAGTTCTTGCAGAGCCGTTGGGGGCTCGATATTCCAAGCCGTTCACGGCCTACGCCTTCGGCGGTTCGCTTGTGGTGAAATATAATTTGCTGTCATTTGGCCGGTGGATGCCATTTTGGGATATCGGTGCCGGGATGTTGTGGACAGACTTGGCGCCTAGAATTCCCGAGCAGAGTCAGCGATTCAACTTTGTGCTGGAGACCGGACCAGGACTTCACTATTTTGTCACCGAACGGTTTGCGCTTACCACAAGTATTCGATATCACCACATCTCAAACGCCAATACGGGTACGCGCAATGTAGGATTGAATGCCTGGTTGTTTAGTGGCGGATTTTCGTTTTTTATTCCGTAATTTCCATTCCAAGAAGTCTCCTAACTTTCTTGGAACCGAACGCTTGATACTTTACGACATGAAGATGATAGCGAATTAGTCGATGCTCAAACTCTTTGTTTCACAGAGCCTTATTGAGGTCGAGTCGCGGAAGGAAATATTAGATCAAGAAGGCATTCTCTGCACAATCAAAAATCAACAGGGGTCGTCGCTGGCAGGTGAAGTTCCCTTTGCTGAAGTCTTCCCAGAGCTCTGGGTCATCAATGATGATGAGTTTCAGAGAGCCAAGGGCATATTAGACAAATGGGATGACGCATCACCCTCAGAAGGCTCGGCCTGGACCTGTACAGGCTGCAGTGAACACCATACTGGTGAATTTACTACCTGCTGGAAATGTGGAAGAGAACGTCTGGATTCCTGATTGATTTTTGTTGACCCGTTATCCCACCATTGCTTGGATATTTCAATAATCAAGTCAATTAGAAAGTTTTCAATGATGCACGAATCTCAGTATCCGTGATTAGCTCGGTGTGTGAAGACGATCTTTTGCGATTTGTTTTAATGCACGGAGGTCTAGCTTCCCGGTGCCGAGCACGGGCAGTTGTTCGACCTTGATAAAGTGGTCTTTGCGGGGGATAAATAGATTTGGTAGTCCACTGGCGGAGACGTTGTCGAGAATTTCGGGTATAGCTTCTTCATCAAGCATGTGCAAGACGGCTAATTGCTCTCCCTTTTTTTCATCTGGGACGGATGTCACCGCTAAGACTTGCGTTTCGGCCTGTGCAGCATGATGCAGAGCTTCTTCCACTTTCCCGTGTGGCACCATTTCTCCTCCGATTTTTGAAAATCGAGAGAGGCGATCAGTAATAGAGATAAAACCGTCTTCGTCGACTTTGGCAATATCTCCAGTAATATACCATCCGTCGCGCATGGCTTTTTCGGTCAAGTCTTCTCGTCGTAAATACCCTTTCATGACATTTGGGCCTTTCACGAGCAGCATGCCAGGAGAATCGACCGGTACTGGTTCAAACGAATCTGGATCAACGATTCGGATTGAGACGCCGGGAAGGGATTGGCCAACAGTACCGCGGCGAGATGCCGGTTGAAAGAATCCGGCAGCGCGAAAGTCAGGACAATTGACCGCAATGACTGGCGAACATTCCGTGACGCCATAACCCTCAATAGGGCGAATACCGAATCGTTCTTCGAAGGCATCAAGTAATCGATTGGAGAGTTTTTCGGCTCCGGTGACGACCATCCGAAGAGCGCCGAACTGATCGGGTGTGCACCGCCGTAAGTAAAGCTGAAGAAATGTGGGTGTGGTCAGAAGCACGGTCATGCGATGCTGATGAACGAGTGCTCCAATAGCCGCAGCATCGAGCGGCGAGGGATGAAAGACCACGCCGGCACCATGAATGGCCGGAAACCAGAGGGTGGCAAGATATCCAAATGAATGAAAGAACGGCAGAATGCCGAGTATCCGATCTCGTTTATCGATGTGTAAGGATTGGGCGACGGCTTCCACGTTGGAGTCGATATTAAAATGACTCAACATCACGCCTTTTGGTTCACCGGTGCTTCCACTGCTGAAAATGATGGTGGCCAGGTCATCTATCGTTGGTCTGCAGGCGGCACCAACACTTCGTTCGAGAACGGTCATGGGAGCAAAAATGGCAAGGAACATGGAGAGAAGCTTTTCGATTGACGTGATCGTTTTCCGAATATCCTCAAGCCATATGATCGTCAGGTTTTCAGGAAGATCGAGTTTCGCTTTTTCGACGAACATGCGGCTGGTGACGATCGTTTGGAGGCTGGCTTGCTTGGCTGCTGATTCCATCCCTGTTTGTCCTGCCGTGAAGTTGAGATTGACTGTTGTCCGTCCGGAAAGAGTCGCTGCGACATTCGTGAGCGCCCCGGCCACGCTGGAAGGCAGCAAGATGCCGACGGTGTGTTGTCCTTCCCAATGAGGACGAAGTGCTCGCGCCAATGCGATGGCGCCCGTAAGGGCTTCAAGGCAAGAGACTTTCGGCCGTGTGAGGTCGCCAAAGGCGAATCGAAAGGGATGACGTCGCATTGCCCAGACAAAAGAATGGTGCAATGGCCGGCTACTGGGTTTGCGCTTTTGCCACGCCGCCTCTCCTATTTCCTGGATGACCTTCCGCACGGTATGCGCTGATGTGTCAGAAGGGAGCGGGGCTCCATATGACACCGTGACTGGGTACGGAATTCGCTCGGGGAGTTTTGTGAGAAATTTCCCACCAATGAAACTAAAGATACTTCCCCATACGCGATCGAGATGAACGGGGATGATTGGGACATCTCGGCCTTTGGCAATGCGTTCAAATCCTTGTCTGAATGGGAGGAGACCTCCTGTCCGTGTTATTTGACCTTCTGGAAAGATGCAGACTAAATCACCAGCATCCAAATGGCGTCCTGCTTCACGAAGAGCGGTGAGAATTTCTCGCGGCGTACCGGTAGAAGAGATTGGAATAGCTCCCATAATGTGAGCTATTCGGCGAAAGAGGGGGTGTTCGTAGTAATACCGGTCAACAATGAATCGTACAGGACGATCCAGGCTGGCTAAGACCAACAAACCATCAATAAAGGACACATGGTTTGCAACCAGTAATGCACCCCCTTCTTGAGGGACGTGTTCACGATTCAAGATCGTAAGCCGATAAAACGTATTCGTAAAAAGACTCAATACTACTCGAAGGAACGCATCGGGCAGAAGGGTTAACCCCCATATGGTGGCACACAATGTGAGGCCACCGGACACGATCAGAATGCCACTGGTGCTCAAGCCAATTCCTGAAAATAGTCCCGCACTTAATGACCCGAATAAGACTCCACTGAATACCGCTGAGTTTGACATGGCAATGACTGCGCCGCGCCGGTCGTGAGGGGCGCGCCATTGAATAAGTGCGTTAATCGGAACCACGACGAATCCGCTTGCAATACCCAGCAAGCACATCCAGAGGAGGGTGCCGAAAAGCTGTGGAGTTGAAAGGCCCAGAATAAGTAAGCACAGGCTGAGCCCAACGGCGCCTAACGGGATCAGGCCATATTCAACTTTGGGGCCTGACAATTTTCCAGCAAGCACCGCCCCGATTCCAATGCCTACACCAAACGCTGCTAAGGGGAGTCCGGTCTGAGAATCGGATAGTCCTAAGACAGATTTTCCGTAAATAATTATGTCTTGTCCGACCAAGCTGGCAATAGTCCAAAACATAATCGCGCCCAAAATACCAAAACGCAGGATTTGGTCAGATTGGACCGCCTTCCATGCTGCCGCGATGGTGGCAGAGACGCCTCCTTCCGAACGAGCGGGAGGTACATGTGGAATGGCATAGCAGGCAACTAAGCCGACAAGGGCGAGCGTTGTGAGGAATAATCCTGCGAACCATGTGGTCACGCCAGTCATATCAAGAAGTACGCCTCCGGCTGCCGTTCCAGTAATAATCGCGGCAAATGTCCATAATTCTATTGAACCATTTCCTGACGTGAGACGCTCATGAGGCAGGATTTCAGGAAGGATTCCATATTTGGCAGGGCTATACAGGGCACTTTGGGCCCCCATACCTGCCAAAATGATGAGGGGGAGGATACCACCTGCTGGATTATGAAAGAGTGCAGCGGTGCCAAGCGCCATGAATCCGACTTCCACCCATTTCATGGCGATGATGACGCTTCGTTTACTAAACCGGTCGGAAAAAACGCCAGCGACAACCGAGATAATCATCATGGGTAGCGTAAAGATCACAAAGGTGATCGTGGTTTGTGTCTGGGCTGCTGTCTCAAAGTCGGCTCCAGCCCCGCCTAACTCGGCAGCGACCTGTTTAATGGCTAGGAGGGCCACCATGAGTTTCCATGCATTGTCATTAAATGCTCCGCAAAATTGTGTAATCAGGAGGCCGCGAAGAGGATGTGTTGAGGATGATGAGGTCATATGTCTGTTGGATATGGAAAGGATAAGGTCATGCTACGCATAGGCGGGTTTGAAACGAACGTTTGTTCTTCATAGTATATTCATATCGATTGTATCAGGCTTTTCCTTTAGGTGCGATCATGCAATATTGCTTAATGCCATTGCCTACGCAGGATATAAAGAATATCTGATCGTACAGCGGAAAACCCATTTTCTCGAGCGGACAGATAGCCTAAGGATACACAAAGCCCATATGAATATCTGATTGAAAAGGTTTTAGCTTCTGTGAATTGTACCAGAAGGTGCGATGTTATAACCGATTCGGCTCTAACAGACTGTAGAATCAATAGAACGATAGGCGCAACCTGGATTAGAAGATTCGGAAGACGTCATTCAGAGAAGGTGAAGGCTTAGGTTCTGGGAGATCAATCTGACCGGTTGGGTGGATGATGCCGTTGGATGAGACCTTCCAGGGTTGCTTCTCCTACGGTAAGAAAAGGATCAAGCAATGCTGCTGGCAATGCAGTTCGGGAATGTTGATGACTCCCACTCCCCACTGATGTACCGTCCTTTTGTGGGGCATGAACGCTCTTTGGTTGTTGAGACGAATATTGAGTTGTCGCTGATGTTGGTTGTATAGACATGTCTACTGGATTGAGCAAAAGTCGGGCCAATTTGGTCGTGCAATGGTTGAAAACAGTCGAAGGACAAAGATACTGATTTTATGAAATATTTTTAAAAATCTTTCTTCCTTGTCGTGTTTCAGCGAGAGCGTTGAAGTCATAAAAATGGCGTGGCCAGTCAGTTGTTCAACACTTTGTGTCAGAGACCGTCGTGCATGAAAAAGTCATGGGAAAATATTTAATAGCGTCGTGACCAGAACGTTGTTCTCAAGTAAAAAAGAAAGGCATAGGTTGAAAACCCTACGTGTAAAACATGCTCACAATTTTCTCTCACCTTCTTTTCCTCGGTTCCTCCTACTCTCTGTTGCTTGGTGTCGTTCTGACGAACTTCTCTACGTTGTGCAGATTGAGACCGTCAGACATTTTTCCGTTTTGAATTTCCTATCTACAAAAACGTGATTCACTGGCTAGGCTAAGATAGAGAGTGATCATGTCGGTCGTTATGCATTGCCGAGAGGTCTTGCAATTTCTTTTTCCTGAAAGAATGTTGGCGTTATTCTTGCTCAGCCTATTGATGAGTCGCGTAGAGTTTTTTTGAATGAACACGAAGGTTTCGATGAGCCTGTTTGCTTGGTTTTATCACAGATGAAAGACGTGCGCGTGGGATAGGACATACGCTTATGGATATGCCATTGACTCTTACACCAGATACCCTAGACCTTCTTCTTTTGGTTGGGCTAGGACTTATTGTTCTCTCTATCCTGTATGTATGGTACTCGGTTGTAGAGGACAGAACGCAACGAGCATTTCGTGCCATACAGCCTGATGTGCATATTACGAGGAGTGTAACAATCTATTCGAATGGGGAAGATATTTTAAAGGTATACCTTCAAAATCTGGGAGGGTCGCAGGCTTCTGACATTTGCGTTACAGCGCATGGGGGAGAAGGGGTTGAGCCGTTACCGGTGATACCTGTGATGGCTGTAGGAAATAAAGAGTATGAGGTCTGGATTAAAGCGAAACCTACGTCACCGTTGCTTCAAGAAAAACGTGACAATATTCGTTTAATGATTTGTTATCGTGATCAATGGGGCTCTCTCTATACGCTTGCCTATCCAGTGGTTCAACGTGATGCTCTGCGTAACGTTGTGGCGCTTCGGCTCGTTGATGGTGGAACGCCTCGAGTGGTGAGACCGACGGTGTCGTTTTGGCGAATGCGTCGATGGGTCAACCGTCATTCCCGGAGAATGTCGAAGGAAAAGATTCGTCTGCTCAATAATCAGGTGGGTTCCGGGTATCGTGCCGGACAACAGGAATCCCCAATCCCATCCTCCTGAGCGAGAAGGTCAGAGGCTTTATACAGCCAATAGCCACGACCCGTTGCGGTAGGGGCAAGCCGTTTTCTTAGGCGTCGTGGTGACCATTTGTCTCGTCGCGTTTGAACAACGTGTGGACGCGAGAGCTTCTCGATTTCCATATGATACGCAACCGCTCGAATTCATCAATCAACCATTCCTCTCCTTCTCAAGAGTTCTGAGGATGAGTTCGCTATGCGGTTTTTTGAAGATCGTTCAGTCACTATTCATACCTTCGTCGATTTGCTTGTCCATACCATCACGTTCTTGTCGCTGAAGAGAAAATTGTCAATGCCTCTTTTTTCACGCTGTTGTTACTGAAGGACATTATTCTTGCCATAGCATCTGTGCTGTCTTTCTGCTTCATGTGAAAACGACAGGGTGAAGCAACAAGCATCATCCGTTGAACGTGTTCTCGATTTCCCCTCAATCGTAATGGCTGAGAACTGCGAAGAATACGCAAGGATATTTCCTAGCTCTTAAGATTTGGCTTGTCAGGTCCGACGGTATGTATGAACCTTGCTGGTTCGTGGCAGGGCAGGTGAAGATACTTTGACGATTGATTAATTTTTCAAATGTCTGTTGTTTCAATGGAGGTCAACTCATGACGGAGAGTATTCAGACGAATCGGCGGATTCTTGTGATTGATGACAACGTGGCCATCCACGAAGATTTTCGCAAGATCTTGTGTCAAGGGTTCGATGCGACGTTGCTCCATGAGGCACGGGGAGGGTTATTTGATGATGTTCCCGTACAACAGACCGTCGAGACATTTGAGCTTGATTTTGCTGATCAAGGACAGGAAGGGCATCGGATGGTTCAACAAGCCGTTCAACAGGGGAAGCCGTATGCCGTGGCCTTTGTCGACATGCGAATGCCCCCTGGATGGGATGGTGTGGAAACGATCGAACATCTTTGGGAAGTTGATGAACATTTACAGGTTGTGATTTGTACGGCATTTTCCGACCATGATTGGGATCAAGTCATGGAGCGTTTACCGGAAAATGACAGACTCCTCATCCTCCGAAAACCATTCGATAATATAGAAGTCTGGCAATTGGCCACTTCTCTGACGAAACGATGGCATCAGGCTCAACATGACAAAGGCCAATTTGACCTGATGGCTCAATTGGCAGATGAACGTGCCGAGGAATTTCAGCGGGAAGCTGAACAAATTCAATTAGGGATGGTTGTGCCACCCGTGCCACACGACTAACCATCTCGTCATTGCTGACATCGTTCCTCTCATGTATTTGCTTTCATAGCCGACCCTGTCCTGTCGTATGTTGTGTGTGTTTCTCAAGTGACGACAGCTTGGTCTTGGATAGCGAGGGGTGTTCGGTCGAAAAGGTTGACCGTGGGGTTGGCCTGTCTGGCTCTATTCTCTGGGCGTTTGCCATGCACGGTATGGTTGTCAGCAACATGTCGGTATGGTGCTATCTATGAATTCCCTTTGACTCTGAATGTTTCATTCAGAACGGAGGCGACTCAGTATGCCTGACGCGCTTACACTCAATCGACGCATACTGGTAATCGATGATAATCCCGCCATCATTGATGACTACCGAAAGGTGTTAGGCTCTTCGACTGCCGATTCCTCTATTCATGTCACGCGTGATGCATTATTTGATGAGGGTGTGAGGGGTCCCTATCAAGAGGCATTTTCGGTCGACAGTGCAGATCAAGGCATTGCGGGTTATGAACTCGCCAAAATGGCCGTGGACCAAGGGCGTCCATATGCTGTGGTGTTTGTGGATATGCGAATGCCGTCAGGCTGGGATGGCGTCGAAACTATTGAACGAATTTGGGAAATCGATTCTGCTATTCAGGCGGTGATCTGTACCGCATTCTCAGACCATCCGTGGGATGAAGTGATTCCTCGCTTAGGACACCGAGATCAACTCCTTATTCTTCGAAAGCCCTTTGATCCAATCGAGGTTCGGCAATTAGCGAACTCTCTCACGTACAAGTGGCATTGGGCGGGTTATGCCAAGCTCCGCCTTGGAGAGTTAGAGCAGCTCGTTGATCAGCGGATGTCTGAACTCCGTACGGCGAATGCGCAATTAGAACACGATGTGCTTCGTCGGCAAGTGATCGAAACACAGCTGGCGAAGTCGATTCGAGATTTGGAGCAACGGAATAAAGAGTTGAGTGAAGCACGTGATCAGGCGCTGATTGAGGTGCATGAACGAGAACGGGCTGAGCTGGCACTCCGGAATAAAACAGAAGAATTGGTACGGTCAAACCATGAGCTTGATCAGTTTGCCTCTGTTGCGGCCCATGATCTGCAAGAGCCTCTTCACACGATTCAAGTCTTTAGCGATTTATTACGCGTGAAATGTGGCGATGCGTTGAATGGTTCCGGCCATGAGTTCTTGAGTCGAATTCTCAAGGCATCTGGCCGAATGCAGCGGCTTATTCAAGATTTGCTTGTCTATTCTCGCTTGGAACATCAAGATCGACAGGTTGAGTCAGTCGCGCTTGGCGACGTGGTGGATGATATTCTTCATGATTTTTCCGTTCGTATTGAGGAAGCCCACGCGCGGATAGCAGTGGGTGAACTTCCTGTGATTGAATCTGATAGAACTCAAATGCGCCAGTTGTTACAAAACTTAATCGGGAACGCATTGAAATTTCATAAACCCGATGAAGTCCCCGTTGTTCGCGTGTCGGCCCGACTCATGAAAGAGCGACGTCAACAAGACGGGCGGCGTACGGGTTTGTTGTGCCAACTTCGAATCGAAGATGACGGTATTGGGATGGATAGCCAATATACCGATCGTATCTTTGGAATGTTCAAACGTCTCCATCGGAGAGATGAATTCGAAGGGACAGGTATTGGACTAGCCGTATGCAAGAAAATCGTAGATCGTTGTGGGGGCACCATCACCGTGCAGAGTCAGCTCGGAGAAGGGTCCACTTTTCTTATTACCCTTCCGGTGGGCAGCCCTGTCGAGGCTGGTCATGAGGCTGAAATGTGTGCACGTTCCTATCACGTATAGCCGTTTCAGTTATGCCGAATCTGCGTGTCGTCGCACTAAATGCGGATTGACCCATCGTGATTGAAGCGTCAATCGCCTGTAGGTCATCCAGGCGGGCATAACCTTCCTTACGTTCAAGCGGTACCGCACAGAGTTCACCGTATTGTCCTGTTTGGACCATATGTGGATTCGCGATAGTCTTGAGTGAAGGAGATGTCTGGTTGTGGCATGGAGTCATCCTAGATAGAGAGCGCTGTTGGACGAATGTTCTCCTCAAGAAATCGTGTAGATCACCGATACAAGAGACAACAGGGTGCAAAGGGCAAACTACCTGAGAAGGTAGGACGCAAAGCTAAGGGACCTGAATTGGGAGCATGATGTTCCCAGGGTTCGCCTGGCCGCCACACTGGTCTCTGAAGCGTTAAGATCTGTTGCATCTATCCTCGTGATAGGCGAAGATTTTGAACACGCGCGCTTCTCCCTCCAGTTTCCTATCCTTGCTCAGTCTATAGCCGTTCCAATTTACTTCCGTCTGTACGACGTGTGTTGTTGCGCTGTGTACATGATGTCAATTCGGTTGGAAGTTATTTGGTTTCGCTATAGACCATAGACCGCTTTCTCCATCCTGTGTTCGATCTCCTGAACGTGGATTCGGTATTGGGCAACTGTCGTATGACTTGCCAACATGAGCAGCGCAAAGCAAAGGCTGACCCTATTATTCCACTATCAACAATATTTCCATGCCAAGGTCGTCTTATCTCACAATCATTCCGCGTTGAAGTACGAGATGCATGCGGACATTCAATAAAGCTATGAGGGGGATGTGTGTGATGGGGGTTGTATTGCAAGATGATCTGTTGACGACACGCGCACGATTGAATGTAGGTCGACCAGATTTCATGAGTTAAAAAGGAGGGTGTGATAATGAGTACCTGTATGCAAGCCGTTCCCTTCATTGTGTTAATGGCGGATGATAGTACTGATGACTGTTTGGTTGCTCAGGCGGCTTGGGATGAATGTCGACTCGGAAAGGAGTTGCGGTTTGTTCATGATGGCGAAGAGTTGATGCAGTATTTGACCCGTCGGGGATCTTATGGTGACCCGGTGAAATCCCCTCGCCCGAGCCTGATTATTTTAGATTTGAATATGCCCAAAATAGACGGATGCTCTGCACTGGTCGAAATTAAATCTGATCAAGTCTTGCAGGATATTCCTGTTTTGGTGTTGACAACCTCACGCGTCGCCAAACATATCGATACTGCGTATAACTTGGGGGCCCATTCGTTTGTGACTAAACCGAATAGTCTAGATGGGTATTTGGAACTTATGCAGGGCCTAACGAAATACTGGTCGAAGGGACATCCTCTGCACAATCCGCAGCGAGTCAAACATCTCCACATGAATTAGGAACGAGACGATGTCACAGGAGTTCGTTCATGTGTCGAGTCAGAGAAGGATGTCTGGTGTGGATGTCGTGCCAGGCATGAACAGCCGACTATTGCTTGTTGCTGACAATCAGAATCTCTATTCGAATTTTCGTCGAATTTTCGGTCAGGTATCAACGGCGAAGTCTTTGCCGTATTCAAAGGTGAATGATGAGGCCCTGGATGCTTCTGAGTCGTTTTGCTGTGTGCCATGTTTCGAGGTGGACTATGTGGAAAGTGGCGAGGCCGGCTTAGCCGTTCTTCAACAGGCATGTGACGTCAAGCGTCCCTATGCGGTTGTGTTTATCGACATGAATGCGTGTTCCGGATGGTCTAGAAAAAAAACGATCGAAGAATATTGGAACGTTGATCGCTTCCTCCAATGCGTTCTCTGTACGACTACCTTGGATTGTCAGTGGGATGTGGAGGTAGAGAGCATGACGTATCCTGAACACCTCTTGATTTTGCGAAAGCCATTTCACGCGATCGATGTTCAACAACTTGCCGTGGTTCTGACGCATAAGTGGGTCATGTCCCAGCGTACTAGTGGGCAGGAAGATCGTGCATTCCCTGTAGCGGTTGAACCAACTCATCAGCTAGAAGGAGTGGACATGTGCTTGGTTCACGATAGTGAGCATCGTCGAAGAGACGAGGGTTTGAATATCCAAACAGCTCAAGATTTAGAACGAAAGAACAGTGAGCTGGCCAAAGCGAAAGATGAGCTATCTGCTGCCAAAACGCATATGGAAAATATCATTGGGTCGATGGCCGATACGTTACTGGTTATCAATGCGGATATGACCATTGAGGCGGTGAATCGCTCGTTATTGATGTTGTTGGGGTACAAAGAAGAAGAGTTGTTGCAGGAATGTCCGAGTAAAATTTTTGGTGAAGAGTTGACGCAAGGGTCCATTATGGAAGCGTTGTATTTTCAGGGTGTCGTCAGCAATGTTGAAACAACATATCTTGCCAAAAATGGCCAGGCTATTCCCATGGCGCTGTCCGGATCCCTTATGAAAGATGATCGAGGAGTCATTCAGGGGTTAGTCTGCGTTGCGCAGAATATTACCGAACGTAAGCGTCTCGAAGACGAACGACGTCAATTTCAGGATCAACTCGTCGAGACCTCTCGTCGTTTAGGCATGGCTGATGTGGCCACGAGCGTCTTGCACAATGTGGGCAATGTTCTGAACAGTATTAACGTTTCTGTTGGGATCATGGGGACGACGTTACGACAGTCTCTCGTGGGTGATGTTCGAAAAATTTCACACATGCTTAACGCACATATGGGCGATCTCAATGCCTATGTGACTCACGATGCGAAAGGCCGACAGGTTCCAGGGTATCTTGCACAGTTGGCGGACCATCTGATCGAAGAGCGACAGGTGACACTCAAAGAACTCGACTCATTGGTAGAGAGTGCGGAGCATGCCAAGCAATGTGTGGCGATGCAGCAAGGCATGGTCAAAGCGGGAGGACTGCATGAGCCTGTCATGTTAGTTGATCTCATGGAGCAAGCCTTGACGATCAACAAGGTGCTCTTAGAGAAACTGGATGGAGACATTGTTCGAGAATTTGTCGACACAGAAAAAGTGATTGTCGATAAACATCAAACGTTACAAATTTTAGTGAATTTAATACGCAACAGCACGCAAGCTATGCAGAAGAGTGCACACAAAACACTTACGGTTCGAATTGGGCCTGCGGAGAGTGAACGGAATATGGTCCAACTTGAAGTGACGGATACAGGCGTAGGAATTCCTGCGGATCAGTTGACGCATATTTTCTCTCAAGGCTTTACCACCAAGAAAGATGGTCATGGGTTCGGTCTACACAGCGGAGCCCTCTTAGCCAAAAACATGGGAGGGTCGCTTCATGTGAGAAGCGCTGGTGAAGGATGCGGGGCGACATTTATCTTAACCTTGCCGGTTGCCTTGCCTCCCGACTTATAAGGACAATTGACTTTTCGCAAAAGTGAATCAATGCGACGTAGACCCCACCACCCACCTCGTGTCGAGTAACAGTCTCCTAGGCGCTGTTTTTTCTCGTTTGACGCATTCTCCAAGTTAAGAGACCCACGATTACTGGCCCGACAAGCCATCCGGTGCTGGGTTCTGGGATTGGCTGGCTCGGTTGTATCGAAAACGCTCCAATTTTATCATCACGATCGAAGGCGACATAGAGCGTGTTTGTACTTCGATCAATCGTCACGCCTTCAGGGTCGGCGAATCCGGTTAAGGCCTCTAAGTCCACAGACGAGACGAGTGCGCCGGCGGTTGTCAGTTCATAGAGACTTCTCGTCCCTGCCACTGCATCGACAACCAATAAATTTCCGGTTTCTGGGTCAAACGTAATGCCTTCAGGATCGATGAAGTCAGACAAAATTCCCGGTGTGGAAATGGTATTGAGGTGGGTGCCTGTAGTGTCGAATTCGTAAATACTTTCAGTCAAGTCATCGGCGATAAATACCGTGTTTGTTCCAGAATGAAAAATGACTCCATCACCATCGTCACTCGTCGGGAGTGTCGAAAAGTTGATGCCGAGTGGAACTGGATCGCCTGTCGTTGTAAATTCCAACACCCCGCCTTGAGGGGAGTCCTGTTCAGTAAGAAGCAAGTTCGCATTCGGACTTGGAAGAAAACTGAGCCCTTGGACATCGGATAAGCCATGTAATTCAGGATTAAATCTCAAGACTTCTGTCCCAGAGGTCGTGACTTCGACAACTCTGGTTTGAATAGCATCATCGTTAATATCAAAAAACGTTTGTGCAAGAAAAAGGTTTCCGCTTGTCGGGTTGAACGCAATGCCATCGGCGCCGTCAAAATCAAAGGCACCTTGAAAGTCTAAGGTAATTGCCGAAACGGATATTGGTAGGGTCAACGTAACGAGGCCAATTATGACAATTGCCCCTAATAATTTCTTGGCCATCCTAGCCTCCCGAGTTAAGGGTGAAGGCGCACTCATTCTTTGAGTGTCGTGTGAACATATCTACCCAGCATATTTGAGGATAGGGCAGTGTGAGGCTTATGGCAATTCGTCTAACGGTTTTCGTAAACAGAGAATGACTAGTTGAGAGAGCGTGGAAATAGCTGCCAATTCTTAAGTTTCGTCTTCTGTGTTCCGAGAACAGGAACGAAAGCCTTATTTTTCCTTAATATTTTTGTCTTAGGGCTCCCATGCGTACACATTGATGCGTCCTGAACGTTGTCAATAAATGCATGATGAGAGCATAGGCGGTGTAGTTTGAAAGACTAAATAGGATTCATTATGAGTGATCGACGCATTCATCTCTTGCATTTCATGATCGAAAAAAAAATAGAAAAACTGGTACCAGTGCCGTGCATTGACTCTCCAATAGGGTATCAAGTGCTCGAAACTCATGACATGCTACGAGTGCCAATTGGACAGGAGTTTGATGTATTGAATGATCTTGTGGATCTGGGATTGTTTGAACGGGAATTATATGACAAGGTTCATCTCTGCCCCTCGTGTAAGCATTTTGCCTTAAATTTTCGAGAAACCTGCCCAGATTGTTCAAGTCATCTTATCGACGTAGTCGAGATGCTCCATCACTATGCCTGTGGGTATTTATCGTACGAAGATGAGTTTCATAAGGGAACGCAATTAATTTGCCCGAAATGTCACAATCAGCTTCGTCATCTAGGAGTCGATTATGAACGTGCCTCTGCTAATTTCCGCTGTCACGCATGTACGGCCGTGTTTCCAGAGGCGGTGACCTCGTGTCTCTCGCTTGCATGTGGGGAATCGTTTCCCGTTGAGCAAGCTATTATTCAGAAAATTTATGCCTATCGGTTAACAGAACGTGGCATATTGGCCGCGTCTCAAGAAAGTATCTATGGTGAAAAAGATGGCATGCTTGCCATCGATCATGGCCTTGAACTGTACACATTTCAATATTTTCGAGAACAATTGGTTCGAGAGATTCATCGTGCGGCTCGCTACGGTCGTCCATTTTCCATGTTGATGATGCGTCCAGACTGTCTCGGTCAATATGAGGAAGAAGGCGGAACGGATGCGGTGCGGAATGTCTTGAAGTCTTTGGCGACGTGGGTCAAAGAGTTGAGTCGAGACTGCGATATTGTGTCGATCTATCAAGAGCAAAATTTTGTTCTGCTGTTACCCGAGACGATAGAAGATCACACGATCGATATTGGAGAACGTATATGCAGTCATGTTCGAGAGAGCTCGCTTCAACAGCTTGGCTCCATTATCCATATGGTGATGGGATGGAGTGTGTTTTCAGCAGACATTGAAAGCGCGGATCAGATGATTCAACTCGTCTGGACGAAAGTTCAGGAGGAAGAACGCTTGGCGCTTGGTTCCTCGGAACCTTCTGTCTAGCTAACTGTCGGGACACGACCCATGGAAGTCATCGTCATAGGATTGCAGCGGTTCTTCATTGATTTTGATGATGGATTGCACGAAATTCTTCATTCAGGTCTGCCGCATTTAATCGGATTGTTTTGGCCATTTTTTTTAATCGAACTCAATCGCTATGTGTTTGTTGATGTCTATGTGCTGTGCAAATCATTTCAACAGCAGGAATGCGAACCCTTTCCATGCCCAACGAAGCCTCTCCCGCAGGTTTCGGTGATCATGTCGGTCTTGAACGAAGGGGGGACGATTGAGGCTTCGGTGCGTTCTTTACAGGAACAAGACTATCCCAATATCGAAATTATCGTGGTCGATGATGGATCCACAGATCATACCCTAGATATCTGTAGAAAATTGTCCGCAGAAGGGTCTATTCGTTTGTTTCCGATGGAAAATCGGCAAGGGAAATCTGGGGCGTTAACCTATGGGTGCCGTGTGGCGCGGGGTGACTATCTTGTATTCATGGATTCGGACTCCTCGCTTGATCGTCGAGCTATTCGACATATTTTACAACCATTTCAAGATGAAAATGTGGGCGCCGTTGGCGGGAATGTTGGCGTCAGAAATTTATATACGAACCTTCTCACCCGTCTTCAGGGATTTGAATACCTCTGCGGAATCACTGTGGGACGGCAGTTTCGGGCAGGTATGGGAATCCTCGGGATTGTATCGGGTGCCTTCGGTGCGTTTCGCCGATCTTTGGTGGAGCGCGTTGGTTGGCACGAACCGGGGCCAGGCAACGATTCGGATTTAACGATTCGGATTCGGAAAATGGGGAAACAGGTCGCCTTTGCCCCGAAGGCGATTTGCTTAACGAACGCTCCGCTTACATGGGGGAAATGGGTTCGTCAGCGGTTACGTTGGAATCGCAATATCATTAGAAACCGGATTCGAAAGCATCGAGACACGTTTAATATCTACAGCGATCATTTCAATCTGCAGAATATTGTGTCGTTCTTGGATACCTTGGCATTTTCTGTTGGATTGGCTGGAATTTGGCTTGTCTACATGATTCAGCTCATGTTGTTCGAACATCATAATTACATCGTCATTTTTGTCATCAATCTGATCATGTTCAGTGCGGCAAAATTTCTTCAGATTCTTATTGCCTTACAAGTCTCCAGTCGATTTGCCTCAGATTGGAGATTGATCGCCGTCATTCCTGGGATGGTGGTGTACCGGATCATTGAAAAAGTTGTTCGGATTGTCGCCTGCGTTCAAGAAATATTTTTCCGAACGTCGTACCACGATCCCTTTGCCCCTGAGAAGGTCAGGCAGCAAGTCCCTTTACATTAATGATTGTGAAAAATATGTATTCTATCCATGTCTCTAGAGTGAACATGCTCAACACGATCTGGAGGCAGGTCTTCTGGATAGTCCTTGTCGTGTTGCTGTTAGAGGGCTGTTCGACCGTTGGGGTTTCCCGTCCAGTGCCTTTGCCTGGGGTTGCGCCTTTTGATCAAGCGCTGATGGCCTATGCGCAAGGCGAGTTGACGCAGGCGGCTGAGCTTCTTGATCAAGTCGAATCCCCTGATGTGCGTGATTTACGTGCACAAGACTTACTCGATGCGATTCATCGAGAACGTGGTGACTCGACAGAAAAAGAAGATCTGTTGCGTCCTACAGACATCTCTTCGTCGTTCTCTTCGATGTCTCCTGAGCAATTGCTGAAAATTGTCGAGTATCAAAACCCCGAAATTCGACAAGCCCTGTTTCGCGTCATTGCGTCGCGAGCTGAATTGCGAGAAGCCAACGTCAGCTTTACCCCTGAGTTCAGTGTGCTCACACGGTTTATCCCAAGCGGCATCTTTGTCCGATTGACGCAATCCATTATCGATGGAATTGTCAAACGAGCTGAGCGGATGAGCCAGGCTGAAGAGGATGTGATTGCGGCGATTGCCCAGTTTAGTGATGTGCGGGCGGCTGTGCTTCGTCGTGCCGCGTCCGAATATCTGACGCTTCTTAATGCCGAGAGTCTTTTGCCTCTGAAAGAGTCGGCGTTGGTGTTGGCGTTGGAGTCGGAGCGTGTGGGGGCTTTGCTCACCAATCATGGTCGCCAATCGCCTCGGGATGTACCCAGACTCCGTGACCACGTATTAGACCTTCGTGAAGAGATCGCAACGATCAAGAGCCGCCGTTCTATTGCGCACTACACCCTCAAGAGTTTAATGGGACAAACTGGAACTTCGGACGTTGCGTATGAGCATAAATCGCTTGTCGTTGACACCCCAGGTCAGATCGAAGACGTGATTCAATCAGTCAATGAGCAACATCCACAGCTGGCTCAAGCACTTGCTCATATTCAGAAAGCCCATGCGACGAAACGCGAAACGTTCTGGTCGCTTCCCCGTGTTGACTTGCAAGGAACGTATGGGGCGGGGGGGAGCAGACGGCGAGGCGGATTTTTTCAAGGATTTACCTTAGGAGCGCGAATCAGTGCGCCGCTGTTGATCTGGCCGTTACAGCGAGCACGATCTGATCGAGAGCAGGCCTTTATTGATGTACTTGAAATGGAGTGGAGTCGTCTCCAGGGCGAGATTACGGTCAATGTCGTGACGGCGTATGAAGATCTTCGGAGTGCTCACGCTACCCTCGAGTGGATTCGAGCGGAAAAAACACATCGCCACCAAGAACTGCATATCTTGGAAGAGCAAGAACGGTTGGGAAAGGCGAAGGATCGCCTGACGCTTCTTGAGGCACGGATGAATTATTTGAAGACCGTTGAACAGGAGGCGTCCCAGCACTTGGCCATTCAGCAGGCAACGTTGGATTTACGCTACTCCAGTGGATTAAGTTTGCAGGGCATGGAATTTCTCCCTGTGGAAGAGTCGTCGGACATGCGCATCCTTCCGTCGACTCCGTCGGCCGCCTTGTTTGATCGAGCCTTGTGGGTCTGGCAGCCAGACTTTTTAGACAATCGCGAACAACGCAAGTTTTTTCTAGATTTTGTGAAGCTTCGGAACATCCAAACCATCTTTCTTTCTGTTTCAAAAAATCGGATGCAGGATGCTTCTGATCTCTACAAGCCCTTTATCACGCAAGCGCACCAAAATGGATTGCATGTTCATGCGTTAAATGGAGACCCTTCATGGGTGTTGGCTGAAGGCCGACAAGGGGCTCATGAATTTATTCAAAGCATCATTCACTATAATCAACAGCATGACGATGCCAGATTTGATGCCATTCATCTTGATGTCGAACCCTATACATTGCCGGAATGGGATACGTCGGATCGCCAAGCTCTCATCACGCAATACGTGGACTTTTTTGACTGGGCTCACCACATGACTGCCTCGGCAGCCTTACCTCTGGTTGTTGATATTCCATCCTGGCTTGATAAGGAATCGTATGAGAACGGGACGTTGATGGAGGCGGTGTGGAATCTTGTCGATGACGTGGTGGTTATGGCCTATCACGATCATCCACGGAAAATTCTAAAAGCGCTTCAGGATGAAATTGGTTATGCAAAACGTCGCCAGAAACGACTATGGGTTGGCGTGAGTACCGATCCACGCCATATTGCTACATCGGATGACGTTGATCGGAGTATGGAATTTCAATGGCAAGGTCTTGGAGAACACATTCACACTCAACTCTCAGGTGAGGTTGAATCGTTCGGGATTGCCATACATGATTATCACCGGTACCAACGGCTTTTGCTTTCCGAGGCACTCGTCGCGTTATGAAGCGGGCAATGCTTGACACTCTGCCTTTGGTACTTTCAGGTCATGATCGATTGGAGAGGGAATACATATGATGCGACTTCGTAATGGCAATCACACAACTCCCCCGGCGCCTCTTGTCGATTCACCTCCAATCGATCAGCCTTCGTCTACAGAGTCTGATACGGCTTCTTCTTCAGCAGCTTCTCATGTCCCCCAGCGGCCTGTGTCTCGAAAAATGAATCCTCGACATTGGTTCTTTGTCGTGCTTGGCCTTATTCTCTTTGCTGGGATGGGCTACTGGTATTGGGAGTCGCAGTGGATCATGACGACAGGTCGCATGATGTTCCAACAGGCCTATATTACCTCACCCCTGAAAGGGCGAGTGGCTTCGATTTATGTTCGAGAGGGTGAGTCTGTCAAACCGGGGCAGGTGCTGGTGAAACTTGATGACTGGGAGATACAAAGCGAACTGAAGAAGGTCCAAGCTGCCGAAGAGCAGGCACGTGCTCGCTTGAGATTATTTGAAAATATTGGATTGGATCCAGCTTCTCGCATGCGTCTCCTTCAAGGCAAGGAGCACTATACTCTTGCTCGCCACGAATATCATGAGGCTGAAGCAGACCTTGACAAGGTGCGGCTCAATTTCGAGCACATGCAACAAGCCCAGGATCGTGCCAAGCGTCTGTACCTTCTTCAAGCACTCACTATTGGTGAATGGGAACAGTCCACGCTGGAATTTGAGACGGCTCAGGCTGAACTTCTGGCTGTTGAAGCTCGTCTTGCCAAGGCGGCGGCGGCGATGCAAGGGGCCAAGGCTCTGTGGGATCAAGAACAGAAAGCGTACGCACACGAACGGGAAAAAACGAAAAATAATCTTGCGCTGCTTCGTTTAGACGTTCAGCAAGCGGAGGCGGATGTGGAGTCTGTGAGGTCGCAATTGAGTGAATTGGAGGTGACGGCTCCACAGGCGGGTATTGTGTCATGGCTACCACGGACCGTTGGAGAAGTCGTAGATCATAATGACACCGTCGTTGGCCTGATGGATCCGAAAGAAGTGTGGGCAGAGGCCTATGTTGAAGGTGACGTCTTTTCCGAAATTCACCCAGACCAGGAAGCATGGGTCAAAATCAAAGGTCTGTCAGATGATTATTTGGAAGGGTATGTCGCGATGCTCTATCCCTCTCAACGAAGAACGGAAGATATCTTTCGCGTCGGTCCCGATAAAGCTCGCTCTCCATCGCACCTTCCTCAACTTGCCCATCCCGTAAAAGTCTTGCTTCGTGATCCACTCCCACCAAATGTTCGGCAAGAAATGATTGTCTGGGTCTGGTTTACTCGACAGTAAAACACGACAACGCGCTATCGTGAGATTTCGTTACGCGAGCGCCATGACATGTTCTTCGACGAGTCGATCTGTCATTTCAAGGAGAGCGTTGGCCGCGAGGCTATTGGGATGAGAGAGGACGACAGGTGATTGTGCGTTGCAGGCTTTCACACACAGTTCGGCGGCGGGAGTCATCACACCCAGAATTTCACAGTTGAGTTGACGTTTTACCTCTGAAAGCGAAAGACTTGAGGAGGAGCGTCCGTGATTGACGAGCACGACACGAATGGGAGTATTCCCCCATGCCTTGAGTAAATCCATGAGATTTTTGGCGCAGGCAAGCGAAATGGGTTCTGGCTCAATGACAAAAGACAAGACATGACAATGCTGGAGAACCGTTGGCAAGACGGCAAGCGGTATTGAGGGTAAGTCAAGAATGGAATAGTCCATGATTTCCGCTAACCCTTGCAGAATGGATTCCGTGTGATCAGGGAGAAGCTCTCGATATTCCTGAGGAGATTGTGACGCGCAGAGTACTCTCATGCCGCTGGTGTGGGTGGACAAATGCCGGTCAAGGTGTTGATGCGTGATGTCGGCGGTCTCAAGAGCAAGGAGGTCTCCTAGCGTGCGATCTGGCGTCATGCCAAGTTGAAGGGCCGTGGTTCCCGTGTACGGTCGATATTCAATGATCGCGGTATCAGGGGATCGCTGGGTCAACGCGGCGGCAATGTTGAGCGCCACGGTCGTGGCTCCGACTCCACCGGTGCTTCCCATGAATGCAAAGATTTTTCCTTTTTTCATTGATGCGGCACTTGATTGCCGTAAGAGACGGCTGCGACTCAACAGGGTTTCGACCCGTGCGACGATTTCTTCCGGATCAATGGGTTTCGTCACATATTCGTCAGACCCAGCACGTAACCCTTTAATCTTATCGTGTGTTTGTGAGCGAGCACTTAACATGATGACTGGAATATCAACGGTCTTTGAATCTTGACGAAGCTGCTCGCACAGTTCTATTCCGCTGATATCGGGTAATGAGACATCAAGGATGGCGAGGTGAGGTTGTGCAGATTGAATTTTCTCTATCCCTTCCCTTCCTGTTTCTGCAGTGATGACTTCGTACCCTTCGGACTGTAAGGTGAACTCAAGCATGCGTAAGAAGTTTGGTTCATCGTCAACGATCACGATTTTGTCAGCCATTAGGAGATCTCCTCATTGTGCATCGATGTTGTGATTTCCCGAGTCGGCAGAGAAATAGTGAAGGTGGCTCCTTGTCCGACTGTGCTTTCTACTGAGATTTGTCCGCCATGCCCTTCAATGATTTTTTTCGCGATAAACAAGCCAAGGCCCGAACCGCCGTCAGCTCGTTTAGTGAGGCTTTTCGCCTGATAAAATTTTTCGAATAGGCGAGTGGCCTCCTCTTGAGGAAACCCTGGGCCATGGTCAATGACGTGAATGACGGTCCCATCTGCCGTGTGTTTCCCAGTCACGAGAACAGGCCGTTGCAGATCGGAAAACTTGATAGCGTTACTCAGTAAATTTTCTAGTACGCGTTGGAACGCTTGTCGATCGACTTTGACGACGATGGGTTCCGATGGTAATTCCTGCTGGAGCCTAATCTCTTTATTCTTGGCAAGCGGGGCGAGGGTTTCAAATGTGTCGGTGACCATAACCTTCAGTTCCACGTCTTCCAATAAAAATTGACTCACCCCAGTTTCAAGTTTTGATGTATCTAGCAAGTTGTGAACCAACGTAAGCAGTCGCTCGACATCTTGATTAGCTCGGGCCAAAAATTCTTGTTGAACAACTGGATCGGTAACTTTTCCATGAAGAATAAGCTTCATGAATCCTCGGAGCGAGGCAATTGGGGTTTTGAGTTCGTGGGAGGCTGTGGCGATGAATTCGTCTTTCATGACTCGTAGGTCATGATCGGCTTTTTCCATCAGTTTGCGTTGCGTGATATCACGAAACGTTACCACGGCCCCAATGACCCTGTCTGTTTCATCGTGTAGAGGCGTACTGGTGTATTCGACAGGGAAACAGGAGCCGTCTTTTCGCCAGAAGACTTCGTCATCAACATGATGTATTGCGCTATCCCGGAAGGCCGCCACGATATGACACGCATCAGAGCTGAGACATGGTTTATCAAGGCGGCCATGCTCGAATGCTGTATGTTGCGGCTGTCCTAAGATCTCCTCTGCCTTCCAGCCCACCATGTTCGCCCCAGCTGGATTGATAAAGGTTAATTGCCCGTTCAAGTTTAATCCATAGATACCTTCACCTGCTGATTGCAGGATGTATTGCTGATGCAGACTTAACCGGTTGAATTCGCTTTTGGCCCACTTTCGTTCGGTGGCATCGATAAGAGTCACAAGAAGATGCAGTCCCGCAGTCGTCTGGCGAGGGTGTAAGGACACCTCAACGGGAAATTGGTTGCCGTCTTTCCGTAATGCCGTGAGTTCTTGTTGTTTTTCTAACGACCCTCTCCAAAGTTGAATAAATGGAGACGTGCCATGTGGAGTGGTGGCCGAATGCGCCAACGTAGAAAACAACGATTCAATAGGCTGTTCAGTCAGTTGTTGGGGTTCATAGCAAAGGAGCGATTCTGCTGACCAGTTTGCCATGGCAATTGTGCCGTATGAATCGATCAGGACCATCGGAAATGGTGATGAGTCCAGTACAATCTTGAGGGTGTCCAAATTCGTACAGTCTTTTGATGCTGATGCACTGGAATTTGCCAATATGTCCTCGATTTTCTAGCGAGTGAGCGTCGATACCCGGAAATGACTCTTGTGGAGTGCTGGTATTCAATGTGGAGCACAGAGGGTGCTGCTCTCACAGTCTCAGAGACCACACGTATCTCCCTTCGTTTTCGGCATTTCCCATTGCTTTATTAATGGTGCGCGGGTGAATAGCCTGAACGGCGGGCAAGTCGGTTTCGCATGAGTCTTTCTATTGAAGGGGCTGAGGTGAATGTTCCATGGCTTGCTGAATAAAACTAGGCCTGTAGGTATAGGTAAGGGAAAGTTTGTGACGCACATACCTTGGTCGGGGCAGCCTGTTGGTAGGCCATGAGTATGCAAACCCTATTCCCTATTCAAGAGAGTCAAGTGTCCGACCGAGAAAATAAGGATACGGACTTTTCAGATACATGATGAATCTGGGGTCTTCATTATTAAGAGAAAGAGGAAGATTGTGTCGATGACGAAATGTGAATCTGACATGAACAGGCGAATTTTGATTATTGATGACAATCAGGCCATTCATGAAGATTTCAGGAAGATTCTCGGAGGTGATTCCAGGAGTGACAGTTTAGCGGAGGCCCAGAAAATACTGTTTGGCGACAACCAAGATGCTGAGACAGCAGGAAGGTATGAAATTGAATGTGCCGACCAAGGGCAAATCGGGTTGGCGCTTGTCCAGAAGGCGGTGCGGGAAAACCGTCCCTTCGCCATGGCTTTTGTCGATATGCGAATGCCACCAGGGTGGGATGGGATTGAGACAATTGAATATATATGGAAGGTGGATTCAGCTTTGCAGATGGTGATCTGCACGGCGTACTCGGATCATCAATGGGATCAGATCATGCAACGATTAGGGCATAGCGAAAAGTTGCTCATTTTACGCAAACCCTTTGACATGATCGAAGTCCAGCAACTTGCTGACTCTCTCACAACGAAGTGGAATGTTGCCCACCGAGTGAACGAACGTATGGCATCCTGTAGTCAGGCGGAACAGGCTCTACGGCACGTGCTGGCCGAAACCGAAAGTTTGGTGACGGCCATTCCTTCAATATTAATTGGTCTCGATGAGGGCAATCGCGTCATTCGGTGGAATGCCGTGGCTGAACAGGTGTTTGAAGTCCCGTCTTCAATAATTTTAGGAAATGCACTTCAATTAACCGACATTCAGTGGGATTGGGATGCTCTCATGACTGCTGTCCAGGATTGCCGTGAACAGCGGCAACCTGTCCGGGTTCCAACGTTGCGATATCTTGACCCGTCGCGAACAGAACGTATTGTAGATATGACCGTGAGCCCTATCCGAGGTGAGACCGATACCCCTGTAGGTATTGTGATGCTTGGACAAGTTTGCGAGTCAGGTAAGGGATTGTCGGCTTCGCCTGCGGGTTCTCAGGCAATGACGTCTTCGGTTCATCGTATTGCTGAAAATATTCGATTTTTAGAGACGAGTTTTCATGACATCCAAAAACTTCTCGATGCGTATGGCAAGCTTTTTCAGCAGCCTGACGTCAATGGTACGAATCACCACATTTCTGAAACGGTCTCACGTGTCATGAACGACATTGATTTTGAGGGCCTGCTAAGAGAGATCCCTGCCGTCTTCACGAACAGTCTGGAAGGAACGGACCGAGTGAAGGAGTTCGTCGGCACACTCCATGAGTCGTCTTATTCCGTGCCAGAGGAAAAAGTCACGATTGACCTGAAGCATTCGCTTCAAAGCGCGATAAGTCTTTTGCCTAAAAAGTGGCTGGACATCGCTGACATTGTGACAGATTTTGAGGGGGATCTTCCTCAGATTTTCGGCACACCAACTCAATTAATTCGAGTGTGGTGTGATTTCATGATTCATGCGGCACAAGCGATTCAACAGTCATTGCCAAATGATTCAGCAGAAAAAGGCACCATTACGATTAGTACGCGGAAGACTCACGAGTGGGTTGAAATTCGGATTGCCGATACTGGAACACGAGTTCCTCCAGCCATCCCCTCGAAAGTAGGTGATCGAAGTTTGACTCTCACTCGTGTGGAGGCAGAGACGAGTCCGTGGTTAGCATTCGCACATTCCACCATTGTGCATACGCATGGAGGCCTTCTTTCATTTGAATCACTCTCTTTGGATGGCACGACGTTTATCGTACGGTTTCCCCTTGGAGTCGGTGTCGATCGAAAGGCGCGGTGCACGTAAATGAAGTGGACTCGTCATCTTGTCTGTACTGACCATGTGTCTCCTCAAGGGCAAGGTTCGCATATGTCTTTGTGGGTTATTCCAAAAGAGGTAGATTGGACTCCACTGGAGAGAAGTTTTGACCTGCTGGGCACGACTCTGACTTGGGATCTTCTCAGGCCGTTTGATAGCTCAACGGATGGCCTCAAGGAACATGACTTCGATCGCTCATCGTTTGCCCTGCGACCTTGCCTCCGCCATGAAGATAGTCTGTCTAGATTGGATCATTCGTGTCGTCACGGTGCCATGTGGAATGAATGTGATGAGCGCATCACATGCAAGTTGCTGGCACTGTTGCAGGCAACCTGCAAGGTTTTTGGTGTCTTTCCCGAGACGGTTCAGCAAGGACTTACGTGGTTGGGAGCAGAGACGGTGGATCAATTATTGGTTGTCGCACAAATTTTTGCTGCACTGGAGAAACAGGAGGATGAACAGCTGAGTGTTGATGCGTTGTGGAAGCATAGCATCCGTACAGGTTGCCTGGCAGGGTTTCTTGCCAAAGGCGAGTGCGGAGACTCAGAGGTGATCACGCAATCCTGTGTGGCTGGGTATTTACATGATATTGGTCTGGCTATGTTCGCGATGTCACTTGGGTCTAGTCGTTATGGGAGTGTCGTGTCACGGGCAAGGCGCGAGAGTCTCTCTCTTGCAACGGCGGAGCTGCATGAGTTGGGTCTTTCCCATGACATTGTTGGCGCAGAATATCTTCAGCGTCACAGGTTTCCTCAAGCAATTGTTGATGCGGTCGCATTCCACGACAATCCCCTGGGACTTGGATCATCCGGGGTGACGCCACTGCTTGCTGTCTATGCTGCCAATATTCTTGATGGTGGTGGATGGCCGCAAGATAGTGATGGAATTCCCTCGGATCGCGCGATGGAATATTTATCCGTTCATGGCTATGTTGACCCATGGCCCAAATGGCATCGGTACGTGGCGAAGATTCAGAGTCAGGAGCTTGGCTATGCCTGAAAAAATCTTATTCGTTGACGACAGTCGAAATGTCTTGGATGCGTACAAGCGACAGTTTCGTAAAGGGTTTGAAGTCGATACGGCCTTAGGTTCTGAATGGGGGATCGAGAAGCTAAGCAGCGATGGCCCATTTGCGGTTGTGGTATCGGATTTTCGCATGCCCAATGTCGATGGAATTGAGTTTTTAAAGATGGTCAAAGCACAAATGCCCGATGCGTCTCGGATCTTAATTACGGGCTATGCCGACGTCGAGACGGCGATGAAAGCCGTCAATGATGGCGCGGTGTTTCGATTTCTCTCAAAACCATGTCCACATGAATTATTACTTGAGACTATTCAAGCTGGCCTTGAGCATCATCGGCTGTTGCGAGCGGAGCGCGATATTCTTGAGCGAACATTGAATGGGTGCTTGAAAAGTCTCATCGAAGTGTTTTCTTTATCAAACCCAGAGGCGTTTGGTCGGACTTCACGTATACAACGATATATGAAGGGGATGACGAGGCCCATGGGAGTCGATTGCTCGTGGCTTGTTGAGACCGCAGCGCTGCTCTCTCAAATTGGAACGGTGACGATGCCCCAGGAAGTGCTTCGAAAGCAGTATCGTGGTGAACCGTTAACCTCTCAGGAAGAGGAGCTTTTTTTCAAGCATCCGCAGATTGGAGGGGATTTGCTGGAAGCTATTCCGCGCATGGAAGAAGTCGCGAAAATCATTCGTTTTCAAGAAAAACGATATGATGGAAGTGGGCCACCGATGGATTCCTCGGATCAGGGAAGGGAAATCCCGGTTGAAGCGCGCATGCTAAAGGTGGTTTTGGATTTTGATACCTTAGAGACGGGTGGGATGGAGCAGGATGCGGCCATGTATGAATTGCGGAAGCGTGAAGGGTGGTACGATCCCATTTTACTCGATGCCCTCAAGCAATCCTTCGAAAAAGATAAGAAATACGCCATTATGGAGTTGTCATTAGAAGGGCTAACCTCAGGAATGATTCTGGCCGAAGGTGTTCGGGATGAGACGGGGAAAGTTATTATCAGTAAGGGGCAACAATTGACCGATGGATTGTTGATGCACCTTATGCATTTGGCGCATCAAAGACCGATTCAAGAGCCCATTAAAGTGATTGTGCCGCTTGCTGAAGGTGCGGTATCCACGCCGTAATGTGCAGCCTCTGTTTCTGAAGTCCAGGGAGGACTTGCCCATGCTGACAAACGCGGATGATAAGACTGGGAATACGGTGTAGACGATGGAAGCACGAGCACCTGCGATGTCGAATGTCTGTGAGAATCACGAGGGCTTACACGTATCGTGTGCAAGCATACTGATGTGTATTCGGATTCGTTGTAGTCCTGAGAAGAGAGCGATCATATGGCTATGACTCCCTGTCCCCAATGCAATGGGGAGATGTCAAACTACGCCGTATCCTGTCCGCATTGCGGAGAGGCGAATCCAACCGCTCCCAAGGCGGTTGTTGTTCAGGATCATTCAGGCACTTCCTCTCCTGTACCTCAGGAGACCCAATCTCAGCTAGTTGAGCTGAGGTCTCCCGTTGTACCCGAAGAGCAAGGAGTTTCAGGTGGCGCAATGCACGATCAGCGAGGGGCAAATAATCAATGGCTCTCTGAGTTGTACGACGAATGGAATTCGTTGACATCCGGTAAAAAAACTGCGCTTCAAATGTTGTTTGGTTTTGCTCTACTTGTCGGGGTTGTCCTGTTTGTGTATGGCTTAGTTTCCTAAATGTAGGTGGTTGTTCTCCCTACCAATTGAACGATCATGCTTCATAGGTGTTTCCCACATTTCGCGGTTTGAACAATACACGTATCAGGGTGATTTGAATATGAATAGGACCTCTATGCATCGCTCTCATCACGAAGGTTCCCACGATTCAGTTGAAACCTTAATCTCTCAATTGCACGTCGATGCACTCCCTCGGCATATCGCCATTATTATGGATGGGAACGGGAGGTGGGCATTGCAGCGCGGAAAGTCACGTATCGCTGGGCATCGAGCTGGAGTGGAATCGGCTCGTGATGTTGTCACCCTTTGTCGGGATCTTGGGATTTCGGCTCTGACGCTGTATGCCTTTTCTTTAGAGAATTGGAAACGACCTCACGAAGAGGTCACTCTGCTCATGGAACTGTTCATGGAATTTTTTCAGCAACATTGTCGACAATTCCTTCAGGAAGGTGTTCGTTTTCGAGTCATTGGCCGGGTAGCGTTATTGCCAAAGCCCATCCAAGTCATGATCCGGGAACTTGAGCGGGCCACTGAGAGGGCTCAGCAATTTACGCTGACCATCGCGCTCAGTTACGGTGGACGAGATGAAATTCTCACGGCCGTCAATAACATTGTGCAGGATGCTGAGAATGGGTTGGTTGACCGCCATTGTCTCAATGAGGCACAGTTCGCACAATATCTTTCCACCGCCGACTTGCCCGATCCCGATTTAGTCATTCGAACGAGTGGTGAGTCGCGGGTGAGCAATTTTTTGTTGTGGCAGATAGCCTATTCCGAACTGTATTTTACCAAAACACTCTGGCCGGATTTTCGTCGCCGAGACTTGCTCTTGGCCTTATTGGATTATCAGGCTCGTGACCGTCGCCTAGGAGGGTTAAGTCTGAAGGAGGAGAGTTCTTGCCAAACTTCTGAGACATCAAGCTGTCCCGAGATCGTACATGGAGAGAAAGATAGAGAGGTCTGTCGCGTTACGTCGCCGTTAAAAAAACAATGGAGTCACGCTGTTGGTTTGGCGTCTGGGTATGTGTGTCAATCTCTCGTGTCTTCGTGGCTGGACTGACCCTGAGGCAATGTCTGACCGATGTGATGAGTGTTAGGGACATGGTTCTCTTCTCTAATTGCCGGCTGCGTGCCGTTGCGATCTGACAGGTTCAAAGCTTTCCTCCTACAGCACGCATATCTGTTGCTCAAAATTTTTTGAGGCTGTTTGTTCTTGAAGCTAGGCATATCTTCGGTATACTTGAGAGAATCCTGTCGATGAATGATATGGTTATGTGACGTTGTAATGGTTTCCCAAGGATGAACATGGCAATGCGTTCTACCCGAAGACGAACTATCTCGACTGCTCAGTGTGTTTTGATGAGCGTGTTTCTGGGGATATCGGCATTTTCTGCCGAATCATTGCCTTCCCCCGAACCGTACCCTGTGCTCTGTCAAACTGCAGAGTCCTGTTTTCATCAAGCCGTGAATCCTGAATCACGCCCCCCTGCCTCTGTGGTTCCCGAGTCGTACTCGATTGCCAATTTAAAAAAAGTTCAAGACGAGTTTCCTGGAACGGTTTGGGCTGATCGAGCCGGCGTTCATCTTGGTCTCATGTTGAAGGATACGTCTCCGGCTGACGCGATTGCCTACTTTCGGCAAGCGAATGAGACTTTCCCGCTCTTGCAAGACTATCTACAACTCTGGTTGGCTCAAACGCTCCTGAACGCACATCGACCCCATGAAGCGGCGAAAGTGTTAGAAGGCGTGGAGACTTGGGGTTCTCAATCGCGATTGAGACTTGAGGCGTTGGTCTTAGCGGGGCAAGCCTGGCGTGAATCTGGAGATTGCGAACTCGCAATTCGTTGGTATTCTCGTGCCATTAGGAGTGCACCGCAATCATCGCAGGCCGCGAGCGCGTTACTCGAGATCGGAAAATGTTATGTCGAGCTGGGTAAGATGGATGATGCCCAAAAGGCTCTTCGAGAAGTCTGGTGGAAGGTGCCTCATACATCAGAAGGCAGGGAAGCTCAGAAACTGCTTGAGCAATTACCTGAAGAGAATCAACGAAAGCCAACACTCGATGAAGAGTACAAGCGTACGCTGGCGTTCTATCGGGCGGCCCAATTCGAACAGGCAATTATCGGACTTCGAGGGTATCTCCAGCAGATTTCGCCAGGGAAAAAATATCACGAAGCCGAATATAAACTTGGCATGGCCTTGGCTCGTTTGAAGCAGTACGATAAGGCCGAAAAAGTTTTCGATCGGGTGTCACGCTCTCAATCAAGTCGAAAGCAGGATGGAGTCGTGTGGTTGGCACGGTCTTATCTTCGGCAGGGGAAAGGCCCTGAAGTGTTAGCCCTTCATAAGCAGGCACATCTGAAAGGGCTATCTGGGGATCGACAGTCCTTGCTTCATATTTTTGCGGGAGTATTTCTGCATGATCAAGCCAAAACAGAGCCAGCATTGGCTGCCTTTCAGCAAGCGTTTCAGTCCGCGCGTTCATCCCAAAGGCGCCAGGATGCCTTATGGCGCATGACGTGGATTTACTATGAACAAGAACAATATGAGAAGGTTCTGGCGACATTAAAGACGTTGGGTGAGAGTTCTCGGGACTATGACGTTCGGAGGCGAGTGCAATACTGGCAAGGCCGGATTTACGCTCAATTGCAGCAGGCCGACAAAGCCCAAGCGGTGTATCAAAAACTGGTTCAAGAGCAACCGTTGACGTATTATGGGCAATTGGCCAAAGCTCGTGTGCTTCAATCTGGTTCGATGAAGAACGTCGGGTTAGTCAAGCATGAGACGCATCCGGCATCATCCGCAGTTTCACCCGATCTTCTGAAAGACCTGCATTATCAAAAAGCGCGAGAGTTATTGACGTTAGGCTTGCTGCCAGAGGCTGCGAAGGAAGTGAAGGGCATCACGAAACGTGCGACTTCAAAAACAGCAAACCTTGTTGAAATTATTTCTCTCGCTCAACAGACAGGAGCCTATGACTTTGGAATACGCCTCGCTATCCGGCATTTTGGACAAAAAATGAAGCAGGATCTCATTCCTCGATCTTCGTACGCATGGAATGGAGCGTATCCCATCGGCTATATACCGACTATTCAACAGCATGCGCCTGCAGGTTTGGATCCCTACCTTGTGGCTGGCCTCATTCGTGAAGAAAGTCTTTACGATGCACGAGCCATGTCCCGAGTTGGAGCTCGCGGCTTGATGCAGTTGATGCCCGCAACGGCAAAGAAAGTTGCAAGTCAATTAGGCGTACCCTCACCACAAAAAGATGATTTGTTTGATGCCAAGACCAATATTCAATTAGGGACAACCTACGTGGGCCAGCTTTTGGCGCAATTTAACGGAAATCTCGTTCATACCGTCGCGGCGTATAATGCGGGGCCGCATGTGGTGCGGAGATGGATTGCTCAGGATCCACAGGCTGATCCTGATGAGTTTGTTGAGAGAATTTCCTACCGTGAAACGCGAGGGTATGTGAAGCGAGTACTCGGCAGTTATCGTGTGTATCGAGAACTATTGGCCCATTCTTGTCAGGCGGATTCGCTTGACAGGATGTGCTGAACTTTTTATATTCCGATTCGTGGATTCATCCAAGTAATGTTGAGAAGGGGGGACCATGAGTTTGGATAACATAGAAGCTCTGGAAGTACGGGTACGAAAGTTAGTTGATCTTGTCGTTGAGCTTCGCCGTGACAAGGCATCGTTAGAAGAAGAATTACAGGTGGCGCGGGAGAGACTTGGCAAACATGATGAACTAACGCAGGGATGGGAAGATGAACGGACCAATATACGTTCTCGGATTGAAAAAGTTCTTGGTGAATTAGAGTTTCTTGATAATGCAAGTAACCGCCAGGAGGGATGATGTGAGAAAACCCATTGAAGTCGAAGTGTACGGCCAGTGTTTTTCACTCCAAGGAGAAGGCGATGAAGCCTACATCCAGCAGCTTGCGAGCTATGTCGATGAGCAGATGCGAACATTAACGCAAACCATGAAGACAGGAACGCCAACGAAATTGGCAATCTTGGCTGCCATCAATATTGCCGATCAATTGTTTCAGCACCAGCGCGAGCAACGGGCAGGTGAAGTTGAGGTTGAACGGTTGACGCAAAGTATGCTTGAGCACATTGATCATCAACTTGATCTTAATCCCGCTTAAGCCTGTTCTCCTTCATTTCGTTTCTGTCACTCCTCTTTCATAACCACCCGCGTTTCCTGCGTTGTATTGCTTCGATTTCTAGGCATATCATCTAAGGTATTGGTATATGTAGGGAAATCTTGTTTGAGGCAACGCTATAGCGAAACCAAATAACTTCCAAGCAGGACAATACGGTGAACTCCACCGCGGTACCTCCTGAACGTAAGGAAGGTTATGCCCGCCTGGATGACCTACAGGCAATTGACGCTTCAATCACGATGGGTCAATCCGCATTCAGTGCGACGACATGCAGATTCGGCATAACTGGAACGGCTATAGCATTACATTCAGAGATGCCTAGGGTGCGAACGCGCAACGGTTCATTGTCTCCATGTACGCGTTACCAACACTCAAATCTTAAGGCTGAAAGTCTATGTACCCGTGGATACGGTTGTTGTTTAAACTGGGGGTAGATGACGGGCTGTCTACTTTAAGCTCTCGCCTCGTCTGATGTCTTGAGTCCAGGGGGGCAGAGCGCACGTCGTATAGGCAGAAGTCTATTGGAATGATGAAAACTTGAAACTTATGACCTAGCTCTGGTAGTGTAAAGACGTGTTATATCATTAAAATTAAAAAAGTATACAATCTCTTCTGTTATGCAGAAGGGAAATTTGGAGGAGGCTGTCTTAAAGTTACAGCCGTGTTGGTAATGGCTAAGTTTATTGGGTTTCTAACCCTATTGATGATCGTTTTCGGAAGACAATGTGCGAACACCTGCGTATCCAACCTGAAGAATATCGTTACTCGGTGGAGAAGCGAGTCGTCGACCAAGTATGTCAGACTGCATGCTTCTTCTCGTGATCAACTTGTTTTTCCTCTGCAGAATCTTTTCCCTTCGCCTGTTCCTATCAAAAATTTACGTTACCAGAATGGTGACTTTCTTCGAGATAGGCCATTTTCTCGGGTACGTCTTCGCAGCACATATTCTCCGAAACCTTTTCTCTCGCGACGGCCAATCCTTCCGGCACAGCATTACTTTTAGCAGTTCCTCTACCACAATTCTCTCGTGTTGAGTCTGTCGCTCTCGAATATGAGCGTTGGCTCACACGTCTCCACCACTCTAGAGTGTGGATAGTATGGAAGGGGGTGGCTGCCATTTTTACCACGATCACTATTTCAGTTCTTGTTGGCGTTCTGGCATTGGCCCTGGGGTTCATTTTGAACGGGGTTATGCAGCGAAACAAGGATGAATCAAAACGTTCAGAAGCCGAAGAGCAGACACGTCAGCTGGCACACAATGCGGAGCAAGATGCCGATCGTATCATTAAAGAAGCCAAGCTTGAAGCAAAGGACCTGCTGTTTCAAGCGAAGTCTGATTTACAACGGCGAGAAAAAGAACTACGTTCGGAATTTCAGGCGACTGAGAAAAAGTTGTTGCAGCGAGAAGAGGGGTTAGATCGTAAGTATGCCAACTTAGAAAAGCGTGAGGAAGAGTCTCGACGACGGGAAAAAACTCTCACGCAACGGGAAGAAGGGATCACAAGCAAAGAAGCGGCCTGTGACCAAGCGGTGCGTGAGCACCGTCAGGCACTTGAACGAGTTGCCGGTATGACTGTGGAAGAAGCCAAGCGCCAGCTTTTGAGTGAAATTGAAAGTGAAGCCAAATTAGACGCGGCGCTCATGAGCAAACGAATTCTGGATGAAACGCGCGAGAATGCCGATAAGGAAGCGCTTGAAATGGTCACTCGATCGATTCAGCGTATTACCCGGGATTATGTGAATGAGGCCACCATATCGGTTGTTCCGCTTGCGAGTGATGGGATGAAAGGACGAATCATCGGACGTGAGGGGAGAAATATTCGAGCCTTAGAAGCTGCCACTGGAGTGGATTTGATTATTGATGAAACTCCGGAAGCTGTCATCGTATCTGGGTTTGATCCACTTCGTCGTGAGATTGCCAAAATTGCTCTCGAGCGGTTAATGCAGGATGGGCGCATCCATCCAACCCGTATTGAAGAAGTCGTTGAGAAGGTGAAGGGTGATTTGGACAAACTCATGCGGGAAGAGGCAGAAAAAGTCATTTTTGAAGTGGGATTATCCGACTTCCACCCGGAAATCGTAAAGCTGTTGGGACGTTTAAAATATCGAACCAGTTATGGTCAGAATAATCTCTATCATGCGCGCGAGGCTGCGTACATTTGTGGCATTATGGCATCAGAACTTGGTCTTGATGTGAAGTTAGCCAAACGCGGGGCTCTGCTTCATGACATTGGTAAGGTGGTCAGTCATGAAGAAGAGGGAACGCATGCCATGCTTGGAGCAGAAATGGCCAAAAAATATGGCGAATCAGAAAAAATTGTCAATGCCATAGCCGCACACCATGAGCAAGTCGAACCAATTTGTCCGGAATCTGTGCTGGTTGCGGCTGCCGAAGCCTTGTCTGCGGCTCGACCTGGCGCTCGCCGTGAAACGCTCGAAGCCTATGTCAAGCGACTTGAAAAGTTAGAGTCGTTGGCCACAGGGTTTAACGGTGTTGACAAAGCGTACGCCATTCAAGCTGGACGGGAGATTCGTGTGGTCGTCCGTCAGGGCGAGTTGAATGATACCGAAGCCTTCACACTTTCTCGTGATTTGGCAAAAAAAATCGAGCAGGAAATGACGTATCCCGGCCAAATTAAAATCACGGTCATACGGGAAAATCGCTTTATTGAGTTTGCCAAGTAACTAGCAGCGGCAGCCTATTCATGAACATTCTCTTTATTGGTGATATTGTTGGAGAGCCTGGTCGACGCGTCATGATGAAGCGTCTGCATAAGGCCATTGCGCAATATGAGGTGGATGTAGTTATTGGGAATGGAGAAAATGCCGCTGGAGGGTTCGGGATTACCCCAGACATTGCCAGCGATTTATTTGATTTGGGTCTTGCGGTCATTACGCTTGGGAATCATGCATGGGATAAAAAGGAAGCTGTTGATTTTATCCATAAAGATACACGTGTTCTTCGACCGGCGAATTATCCTGATGGGGTTCCCGGTCGAGGCTCGATGGTCATTGAAACGGCTTCGGGCGAATCGCTTGGCATTCTCCAACTGATGGGGAGAGTGTTCATGCCGATTCTAGATTGTCCTTTTCGAGTTGCCGAGCGCGAGGTGGCGAAGTTGAGAGAACGAACTCACGCCATTATCGTAGATATGCATGCCGAAACCACATCCGAAAAAATGGCGATGGGCCACTTTCTGGATGGAACGGTATCAGCCGTCGTGGGAACGCATACCCATGTGCAGACAGCCGATGAGCAGATTCTACCTAAGGGAACGGCCTATTTGACGGACATAGGGATGACGGGACCGCAAAACTCCGTTATTGGTATGAAAGCGGATACTGTGATTCAAAAATTCCTTTTGCAAACCCCCATGCGTTTTGAAGTAGCCCACGGTCCTGCCGTCTTACGTGCAGCGCTGATTGAATTAGATGCTATGACAGGAAAAGCGATCGGTATTCAACGATTGCAAGTCCATGAATAAGGGGCGTGCTGTTGCAGGATGTCCTCTCTCGTATTCTGACCGTTTCGGAACTGACCCGTCAGATCCGAGGCACCTTGGAAGATCAATTTCCTATGGTGTGGGTCGAAGGGCAGATTTCTAATCTTCGTCGACCGTCATCCGGTCATCAATATTTCACGCTTAAAGATCAGTCGAGTCAAATTCGGGTCGTGCTCTTTCGGGGAGTGGCTCAACATCTTTCTTTTGCTCTTGAAGAGGGATTGGAAGTCATTATCCGTGGAGGCGTGACGGCCTATGAGTTACGGGGGGACTATCAACTGATTCTCCAATCGGTGGAACCGAAGGGGATTGGGTCTCTTCAGCTTGCTTTTGAACAATTAAAAGCCAAATTAGAAAAAGAAGGTCTTTTTGACCCTTACCGAAAACAATCGATTCCTGCATTTCCATCAAAGATTGGAATTATCACATCCCGGCATGGTGCTGCCCTGTATGATGTGTTGAATATTGTACACCGACGCTGCCCCATGATTTCTATTCTCATTCATCCTGTTTTGGTCCAGGGAATGGATGCGGCTCAGCAAATTGCTCACGCCATCCATGTCATGAATACAGTAAGTGGAGTAGACGTGCTCATCGTCGGGAGAGGTGGAGGGTCGCTTGAAGATCTGTGGTCTTTTAACGAGGAAGTGGTTGTTCGCGCCATTGCTGAATCGAAGATTCCCGTAATCTCGGCAGTCGGGCATGAAACCGATGTGACCTTAGCGGATTTAGCTGCGGATTTGCGTGCGCCAACTCCATCGGCGGCGGCAGAGCTCGTGGCTCCTTCCTCGGAAGACATTCTTTTTCAGGTGAGGCAACTGGTCAACCGACTCACTCGGTCCATGCACAATCGGTTGGAGCGTGATCGACATGCAGCTGAATCTGCTCGATCCGATCTGCCCGACCCGGTGCTCTGGTTGTATCGATATGGGCAGCGCGTGGATGACTTGGAGGCCCGTCTGGGATATATGGTGAGAAACTTCCACAAACGGCTTCGTGTGGAGTTAACCTATCTGGCATCACGTGTTTTGGCGAATACGCCTCAACATCGAACGCAAGCGGGACAACGGTTGATTCCTCAACTCTGGCTCAGAATGATGCATGGTATGCACGGTATCGTAAAAGAAAAACGACACCAAGGTCAGGCCAAGATGGCAATGCTTCATACGCTGAGTCCATTAACCGTGTTGTCTCGAGGGTATAGTATCGTTGAGAATCTGAACCGGAAGAAACTTGTCAAAAGCGTCAACGATGTTACGGTAGGAGACCATATTCATGCGAAGTTTGTTGATGGAACAGTACAATGTCTTGTGAAAACCATTAAAGCGAAATCTTGATTGGCCTATGTGCGATCAGAGTTTGATATCGCAAGAGTATTCCATCAGCCTAGAGCAGAGATGTTCTGCATGAGGGTCCTGTGTGAGGACGAGTGTCGGAGGTCGAGACCGCGAATAAGGAAATTGAGTACTGGAAATACGTGCGTGCTGACGCGAGGAAGGTGAGGAAGACATGGCAGCCCCTAAATTTGAGCAGGCTTTGGCTCGATTAGAAACGATTGTGACAGAATTAGAGCGTGGGGAATTACCCTTAGATGAGTCGTTAAAGATTTTTGAGGAAGGGATTAAATTGTCTAAAACCTGCTTGAAAGTCCTTGACGATGCTGAACGGAAAGTGGAGATTCTTGTGCAAGATAAGGATGGAAAAAAACGAATCCAAGCTTTCTCGGATGGAGAAATTATAGCTGATTCCTCTGATACGACATCGTAATTTTTTCTCAGATACTCTATACATTCCATCGATTCATTGCCCAAACTTTGTTGAGAGTACATGTGTGAATTCTCCCAGTCAGACTGTCAGGAAGCAGCGGTTAGATCATGTTTTAGTCTCTCGTGGCTTAGCCGCGAGTCGTGAGCAAGCACATCGGTATATCTTAGCCGGACTCGTACGAGTTGATGGCGTGTTAACTGATAAACGGGCGAAGCTCATTGATGAATCCATGAACATCGCTCTTGATCTTCCGGCAACAACATACGTCAGTCGAGCTGGCGATAAGCTTGTGGCGGCGATTGATGCCTTTGACGTTCAGTGTGCTGGGGTGGTCGCGATGGATGTTGGGTCTTCGACCGGAGGGTTTACGGATTGTCTTCTGCAGCATGGGGCTAAGCGAGTCTATGCGATTGACGTGGGGTATGGACAGTTAGATTGGAAGCTTCGGAATGATCCAAGAGTGGTCATTCATGAACGATGTAATATTCGGTATTTGGCCGTTGAGGACATTCCTGATCGTATTGAGCTCGCCGTGATCGATGTGTCCTTTATTTCATTACGGATTGTGCTGCCGAGTGTCATGAAATTTCTCGGAAAGGCTGCCTCCGTCGTAATGCTGTTGAAACCTCAGTTTGAGGTTGGCAAAGGACAGGTCGATCGAGGGGGCATTGTTCGTGATGAAAGAAAACGACTCGCCGTCAAAGATGGGCTGCTTGCATTCACGGAAACATTAGGATTTTCACAGATCGGTGTCATGGACTCTCCTGTCTTAGGTCGAAAGGGAAATCGGGAAATCCTCATTGCGCTTCAGTCCAAAACGTAAAGGCTTGAAGAGGAAAAACTCATTGAGTTCTTATGACTATGAAGTGAGGCAGTGGTCGTTGCTTCTATGCACTGCTGAGAATTGGTGATGGTCGTATCGCGCTGTGTCAGTGAGGTCGGTATCGGAGAACGTTTTTGAGTTGTGTTGTGCTTGAACATGGTATGAATTGTCTGGAGGGATCGTATGTCTATGAATGTGTTGGTAACTGGCGGAGCGGGATTTATTGGGTCGCATGTTGTCGATCGCTTAGTCCAAGAAGGCTTTCAAGTCTCTGTTGTTGATAATCTTTCTTCGGGTAAGCGAAAAAATGTGAATAAGAAAGCCAAGCTCTATAAAATGGATATTCAAAGCCGGAGCATTGATCGAGTGCTTCGCACCCAACGCCCGACCACGATCATCCACTTAGCCGCACAGATGAATGTCCGACTCTCGACAGAAGACCCGACGTTTGATGCCTCAGTGAATATCATTGGAACCATTAATCTCTTGGAGCATGCCACGCAGCACGGTGTGCGAAAAGTCACGTTCGCCTCTTCCGGGGGGGCGGTGTACGGAGAACAAGAAGTGTTTCCGGCCTCAGAGTCTCATCGGACTGACCCACTCTCTCCTTATGGGATTAGCAAGCTGGCTGGAGAAAAGTATTTGGCCTATTATGCGCATGAACAGGGTATTCGATATGTGGCGCTTCGATTCGGCAATGTCTACGGTCCCAGGCAGGAGCCTGAAGGAGAAGCCGGAGTCATCGCCATTTTTACTAAGAAAATGTTAAAGGGTGATCAGCCGATTATCAATGGCACAGGGAAACAGACACGAGATTTTGTGTACGTCGATGATGTCGTAGAATCGATTATGGCCACGTTATCTCCTGAAATCCAAGGAATTTATAATGTTGGAACTGGTCAGGAGACGACGGTCAACGAATGTTATACGCACCTTAAGAAATTTACCAAGTCAGATTGTAAAGATCTCTACGGCCCTGCGAAAAAAGGAGAGCAACTACGGAGTGTCTTAGATGTGACCAAGTTGCGAGAAGAATTTGGCTGGGATGCGCATGTGACTCTTCCAGAGGGGCTAGCGCAAACGGTTGAATATTTTAAATCATGAGATGGGATGGAAGGTGCGTCGCTCGTATCTCGTTGTTCGTAGATGCTGAATGACTACTCTTATAGACGAAATACGAACGACGCTTCACAAAATCAATTCTGACGCACTAGTACCGAGGGACCGATTGATCAATTTCGACGGACCAGGCATCAATGCCGCCCACGAGGTTTTTGACGTTGGAAAATCCTTGCTGTAGCAAAAACCCCATAGCATCGGCGCTGCGCATGCCTTTATGGCATAGGGCGATGATTTCGCGATTGGGGTCTAGTTGGTCGAGAGACGTTGGAAGCGTTCCGAGTGGAATTAACACGGACCCTTCGATTTTTGCCATGGAGTATTCGTGAGGCTCACGAACATCCAAAATAAACAGGTCGTCCCCTTTATCAAGTCGATCTTTAAGTTCCCGAACGGTCATGGTATAGCTCATCTGGCAGCACCTCCTTTAGAATAGGAGATCATAATATCCCTACTCTTTCTATACTGTCAACGAAAAGGGTAGGCTTGTGATGCTCTCATACTCGCACTCCGAGCACGCATAACAACATTTTACAACGTGGTGGTACACATGCCGAACCCTCCTCTTATCTCTATTGAACATATCGCCGACGTTGTTGGCCAAGACGTGACCATTCGCGGATGGTTACGGCAGCGGCGTTCGAGTGGGAAAATCCATTTTCTTGTGATCAGAGATGGAACCGGCGAAATACAAGGCGTGGTCAATAAGGCGACGGTGGATCAGGAGCATTTTGAACGATCGGCACTGTTGACTCAGGAGTCATCGGTGGTGATTACGGGAACGCCACGAGCCGAGCCTCGAGCCTCGAGCGGTTATGAGTTGGATGTCGCGACGATCACGATCGTGCAGTTGGCTGAACCGTTTCCCATACAGCCCAAAGAGCATAGCGTAGGTTTTCTAATGGAACACCGGCATTTATGGCTGCGGTCCAGACGACAACATGCCGTGCTGCGGATCCGACATGAAATTATCCGTGCCTGTCGAGACTTCTTCGATGATCGAGACTTTACGTTGATCGATACGCCTATCTTTACTCCGAATGCATGTGAAGGGACAACGACTCTCTTTCAAACACAATACTTTGATCAAACAGCGTATCTTGCACAAAGTGGGCAACTCTACAGTGAAGCTTCGGCGGCCGCCTTTGGTAATGTCTATTGTTTCGGCCCCACCTTTCGTGCAGAGAAATCTAAAACTCGGCGGCATTTAATGGAGTTTTGGATGGTGGAGCCAGAAATGGCTTTTGCGGAACTCGCCGATGCCATGGACCTAGCTGAAGGCCTATTGAAGATGGTGATCGAGCGTGTGCTGGATCGCCGTCAAAGCGAATTGAAAGTCCTGGAGCGGGATGTGTCAAAGCTTGAGGCGGTTGTGCCGCCGTTACCTCGCGTCACATACGAAGAGGCAATCACGGTATTAAAAGAAAAAGGGGTCGCCATTGAGTTCGGTGATGACTTTGGGGGAGACGATGAAACGGTCTTAGCCTCATCCTTCGACAAGCCGGTGATTGTGCATCGATATCCTGCGTCGATCAAAGCTTTTTATATGGAGTCTGATCCTGAAGCCCCGAACCTTGCCCTCTGTATGGATGTCCTAGCGCCGGAAGGATATGGCGAAATCATCGGTGGCGGACAACGCATTCACGATCACGATACATTGCTTGCACGCATCAAAGAACATCAGCTTCCTGAAGAAGCGTTCCGGTGGTATCTGGATCTTCGTAAATATGGCTCTGTCCCGCATGCCGGTTTTGGTATGGGTATCGAACGTGTGGTGGCATGGGTGTGCGGCCTAGAGCATGTCCGCGAAACCATTCCCTTCCCTCGCATGCTCTATACGCTGTATCCGTAGCATTTTAATTGCAGCATAAGGGCGTGGCCTAAGACGTTTGGAAGGAACATAAGCAACGATAAGGAGTCAACTACCGAAGCATTTTCTTTCCAGACATTACATTGTTTTTGACGTTTGACGATAAACAGAAATTACTGTAATATGATCTAAGTGAAATGATTAAGAGTTTTCAATGTAAAGAGACCCAGAAGTTATTCTCTCGAAAGTTTGTGAAGAAATTTTCAGGAATTGAACGACAGGTAGTAAAACGACTAGACCGTCTAGATGATGCACCGGATTTACGAACACTGTCCAATTTAAAGGGTAATCACTTTGAGGCGCTCAAAGGAGATAGAAAAGGCCAATACAGCATTCGCATCAATGATCAGTGGAGAGTGTGTTTTAGATGGGATGCTGGAGCAACTGATGTGGAAATTATCGATTATCATTAGGAGGGGAAATCATGGTTGATTGGAGGGACCCAATACATCCCGGAGAGCATTTGGCTGATGAATTGGAGGAAATTGGGATGAATGGACACGAGTTAGCCAAACGGCTTGATCTCCCTTTCAATCGGATTTACCAGATTCTTAGAGGGCAACGTAGCATTACGGCGTCTACGGCTCTCAGGCTTGGGACATTTTTTGATGTTCACCCAGAGTTCTGGATGAATCTGCAAAAACGATACGACTTACAAGTTGCACAAAAAATAGAACATCACAATCTCAAGAAAATTAAGCCTTTAAAGAGATCCAAACGGAAGTCACGAACGCAAGTGGAGCTAAATGTTTAGATAATTCAGCGTGCTGTTGCTGGTTTTGGTCTGAGCATTGAAGGCGAACGCAACCCAAGTCTGAGTTTTCTGCGCTCACACTTGAAGCATATATTCAGGCAGACTGTTTTTTCACTCCTATCCCATGGATACGATGCGTATTCGACCATACGAATACAAGGATATCGTTTCGTTGGGTGACGTCTATCGATCGGCAATCTTGGCTATTGGAAAAGCATGTTATTCCGTCGAGCAAATTGCGGCTTGGGCGAGCTACCCTGATGATCAAGTCGAGTTTAAGCGATGGGTTCAGGCAGCATCGACCTTTGTGGCGATCACGGAAGAGTCAGGTCCAATAGGGTTTGGCGGACTTGAAAAAACGGGCCGGATAGCATCGCTGTTTGTTCGACCGGAGTACATGCGACAAGGCGTCGCGTCGGCACTCTTGAAACGACTGCTGACTGAGGCAAGATCGAATGGAATACATGAATTGACGACCCAAGCATCGGAATTCTCTAAACCGTTATTTGAACAATTTGGATTTGCCGTGATGAATATCGAACGCACCTCATTCAAGAACGTGGCCTTTACTCGCTACGTCATGCGAAAGCTTCGATAATGTTTGTACCAGAGAATGCCGCCCAGTGAGCGGCAGTGTCCATTTGTGACGTACAAGGTACGAGAATGCGTATTGATAGAACACGCGACTACATTGTTAAAAGGGATGGTGATGACCGTGGTAAAACATATGTTGCTGCTTATTGTGTTCATGAGTGGGTCGTTCCACGCATCGGCTGCGGAGTTTCTTTATCTGGCTTCGGGTAATACGATTTCGGTAAAAGTCATTGATCAAACTACGGGTACCTTGCGCGAACATCAAACCTTGAAGCTCAAGGGCACGGGGCCTATCGCCTTTTCTCCTAACCAATCCTTCCTCTACATTGTGGAGCAACAGCCACGTTCAAAGAAGCAGCAGTTCATCGCGACGTATACAATAGGGAATGATGGGAAGCTGACATTGCAACAAGAATCACCAATCAACATGCCAACTGAATATTTGCATGCAGATGCAACTGGTCAGTATCTTGCTGGGAGTCATTACGGCAAAGGGAAGATGTCCATTTGGAAATTGACGGATGGCGTCTATGAAGGGGAGACCGTTCAAGAATTTTCGTTAGAACAACAGGCTCATTCCACTGTGTTTGCAAAAGATAATCAATATATTCTTGTCCCGGCGACCGGTCCAAATAAAGTGTTTCAGATAAGATTTTATGAAAAGACGGGACGCGTGACTGCTAATCAGCCGGCGTTTGCCACTGGACCAAAAACCGGTGCACGTCAGCCTCGCCACCTTGTCTTTAACCGTCAACTGGACATTGCCTATACCACGCAAGAACGAATGAATCCCGGTGTCGCCACGTGGAAATGGAATCCGAAAAAAGGTACACTGACACTCATTGAAAATATCGTGACGACCCAAGAGCATGTAAAAAGTATTACCACGGCTGATCTACACATTACCCCAGACAATACATTCCTCTATATTTCTAATCGAGACGATAAGAAGAAGCGTGATAGCATCATTGGTTTTCGGATTGATCCAGAAAATGGACGATTGAGTCTCATCAAGCATTTCCCAAGCGAACATATCCCGCGTTCATTTTGTATTGCCAAATCCGGGAAATATCTCTATGTAGCGGGAAAAGGCGATGCCAAGCTCGGTGTTTATGAGATTCACTCCGATACTGGTGAGCTAGAGAAAATCACGCAATACCAAACTGGGGCCAGCCCAATCTGGGTGACCACCCTGGTCAAGTAGAGCGTTCGAACGCGAATGCTTGAGCCTATGGTGTCCACCCTTCCAACACGGCCTTTGCCGATCCAACAATAACTTTCGCTTGCATCATCAGCGGAATCCGGTCACGATCATTGGTCAGCCAGAAATGAAAACTTCCCTGATTGGCAAAGATGCCGCGAAAGGGCATGATGGCTTCGAACCGAATAGCCTCCACCTCTCCCCACGGACCGGATATCCGTTCGATCTCTTCAGTTCGTATTTCTATCTTATAGTTTTTTTTGTCGTGATGGACGTCTACACGTATCGAATGTCCGGGAGCTAGATGTGGAACGTTTCGCACATAATAAAGGAAAGACAGCGGTCCATGTGTTGTAGTAGGGATGGACATCGTACTCAATTGTCCATTTTTGATGATCGAGACTTCTTGTCTTTCATGATGGAATGTCACGTCGAAGTCTTCGTGGTCGCTCCCTTCCCGACGCTGAAACAGAAAGTGCCGTGGCAGTAACGTCTCCGCATCAATCGTCGAATCGACGAGATTATTCACGGGGAAAAAGAACGAAATAAAGTCATTAGACTGTGCGGTGCACAGCAGCCGAAGGTGTGTCTGTTCATTGGAATTCCTATCATGCGTGGCCTGAAGAGTCCCAGTGCCGGCAGGTAGACCTAATAAGGAAATAGAATACCGATACAGCTCATTCGCCTGAAGCGGCCATGACTTTTCAGTTTCCTGTGCTGATAGGTTGCTCGCTGAAACGGGATAGAGAAAGGCCAAGCCCAGCATTACGATAGACTGAATGATGTTTAATCCCATACATCAATCGTACTCCATGAATAGTGGAATGTCAGTCTAGTAGCTTCCCCATAACGCTCTATAGTGTGCCGGTCTCGATTAGGAGAAACTTGCGGATGATTGAATTTCCTTACTCTTCTGGATTGGCAATTTTCTCTAAATCTTCAGCGAGTCGAACAGGGATTTGCATCGACAAAGGTCGATATGTTGTTGAAGTGACATGCTGACAAGCCGAACAATACCTGCATGCGGGCGCTCTAGAACAATGGCAAGTTCACCAAAATCCTTATCAAGGGTAATGAGAATTCGAGACTCTTCAAACGCTCTGTCCTAGATCTCACTATCGCCAGGGTCCTGAAGCCATTCTCCCGTCCAAATTACGTCCTGTCCTGCCGCTCTTAGTGCCTCGCACACCCCACGGCTGATACACGTATTTAACAGAAGCTTCACGGAGTAGGTTGAATTGGAAGTGGCTCAAACCGTTCATGACCAACAAGGCGGCGAGCATAGATCAAGCATGCCTGGATATCTTCCAGCGTAAAACTTCTAGCCTTTGCTCTTCCTATTTTCATCCCCTTTAATGCTCCTGTTCCTTTTCAACCGTTGACAAAATATTCCGTCTATGCAGGAAAGGTAGACTGCGTTACATTCATATAAAAAGGAAATTATCCAGGGGAAACAATCTCCCACAGGCTTCAAGGCCGTTGTCTTTCCGACGTTTGAGGGTTCATCTTTAGTGTGCGATTCGTATTTTACGATGAGCTAAGACGATGCCGAATAAGAACCCTTCGACCTCAGCTCAGCCGCAGGATGTTTGTAGAACAAGTTAGGTAGACCCTAAGAAAGGTGATATGAGCAAGAGCAAGAAGCAACTCAGCAATCCTTTTTCGACTGGTGGAGGTGGACCGCTATTTGAAGCGCATGTCCAGGCATCTTTTGTCGCTTTATTGCTTGCCGGTGGATTTGCGCCTTGTTTGCCGTGCTGGCCCATCAGCAAGATAAAACTACAGGGGAAGTTTGCTGGATATGATACCGATGATTTAATTGTTTTTGTTAAAAATGCAAGCAGTGACCAGGAACGAAAAATTCTTGGTCAAATCAAGCATTCCCTCAGTGTTACTGAGAATAACAAAATATTCGGCGAGGTCATTCAGGCTGCATGGAACGACTTCAATAATGCTAGCCTATTTTCCAGAGGCAAAGATGTCATTGCCCTTATCACTGGTCCATTAAGCGTGAAGGATGTCAACGATGTGCGTACCATTCTTGAATGGGCAAGGCACTCGGAAAACGCCGAAGAATTTATTCAAAAAAAAGTTAAGCGGGCTAAATTCAGCAGTCAAAGTAAGCAGATCAAATTACAGGCTTTCAGAACCAATCTGGAAAAGGCCAATAACGAAAATCCCATTTCGGACCAAATCCTTTTTGAATTCCTGAAACATTTTCACCTTCTTGGTTACGACTTGGACATCAGGACCGGAGTGACTTTGTCGTTACTTCATTCTCTGATTGGTCAATATTCTCAGGAGGGTACTCAGTCATTGTGGGCTCGTCTCGTCGACGAGGTTCAGGTAGTTAACAAGAATGCGGGCACCATTTCATCAGAGAACCTTCCTGAGGATTTACAGCTCATCTTTCAACGGCCCAGATATGCAGTCATCCCTCCCGAGTTTTCCCCAAGCCAGTTAGTGTTGGCTAAGACAGAATGGAATCAGCACACACATGCTTCTGCTCTGGTAATTGCAAATCTTCTTGGAGCATGGAATGAGAAGATTGGGGGTGATGTTGAGATCGTACGTCAACTTACCACAGAGGAATTTGATGTTTGGATTCAAAAAATCAGGGGAGTTCTGCAAGAAGCTGAAAACCCGCTGTCACTAAAAAATGGAAGTTGGCGTGTGACTGAACGGAGGGCTTTATGGCAGGCATTAGCTACAAGGCTTTTTGATGAGAATTTGGATAGCTTTAAGCAGTGTGTCGTATCCGTTCTGACAGAACGCGATCCCCAGTTCGATTTGCCTCCCCAAGAACGATATGCCGCTAGCATTCATGGAAAAGTGTTGAAGTATTCGCCTGACATTCGAAAAGGCATGGCTGAAAGCCTGGCACTTCTTGGTAATCGGTCCAACCTGTTGCCCAACTGTTCGGAGAATAAGCCAGAGGTCATTACGGTCTTGGCTATTCGTAAAATATTTGAGTCTGCAGACTGGGTTCTGTGGGGAAGTTTGGACAATCTGCTTCCGGTCTTGGCAGAAGCATCGCCAGATGAGTTTTTGAAGGTGCTTGAAAGTGCGTTACAACAGGCTCCTTGTCCGTTTACCGAGCTTTTCTCGCAAGAGGGCAACGCCATCACCGGCAAGAATTACCTTGCCGGATTAATCTGGGCGTTGGAAACGCTTGCCTGGGACAAGAATTTTTTTGTTCGAGCATGTGTGATTTTAGGCGGGCTGGCCTCTCACGACCCTGGAGGAAATTGGGCCAACCGGCCGGCCAATTCCCTCATGACGATTTTGCTCCCTTGGCGTCCTCAAACCACAGCGTCTATCGATAAGCGGAAAGCTGCGCTAAAGACTCTGGAAAAAGAAGTTCCAACAGTTACATGGAAATTGTTACTTAGTTTACTGCCAAGCCAGCGACAGATGTCTATGGATACTCATAAGCCCTTGTGGCGCAATGCAATTCCCAATGATTGGGAAGAGAGAGTGACTGCAGAAGACTACCAGGAACAGGTTTCTTTTTACGCTGAACGGGCGGTATCGATGGCAAGCCAAGATATCGAGAAACTTAACGAGCTTGTTCGTCACCTCGATAAATTGCCAGAAGCTTCTTTCGACCAAATACTCAAGCACCTCGTTTCGGAAATAGTTCTCAGCAAACCAGAGGACGAACGCCTAGGGATTTGGGAGAGTTTGACGAAGTTTACTTCGAGGCACAGACGCTATGCAGAGAAAAACTGGGCATTGAGCAGCGATCTCATTTCTAGAATTGAGAGTGTTGCTGAAAAACTTTCTCCCCAAAATCCCCTCAACCTTCACCGAAGTCTATTTAGTGGTCACGACATCAGTCTCTATGCAGATCGTGGAAACTGGCAGGAACAGCAACAGAAGCTCGTAGAACGTCGCCAACAGGCAATAAGCGACATACTCACATATGGAGGAGCCAGTGCCCTCATTCAGTTTGTCGAAGCTGTTGAGTCTCCTTCACATGTTGGTTATTCGCTCGGGGGTATTGCCGAAGTAGACTTTGATGGAATCATACTTCCAGTACTATTGGACCCTGGGAACAAGAAACTTGCACAACTTGCAGGCAGCTATGTTTGGAGTCGGCAATATAAACATGGTTGGGTGTGGGTTGACGGATTGGATAAGTCAGGCTGGACGACCACGCAAATCGGTCAGTTTTTAAGCAATCTCCCATTTACAGAGGAGGCTTGGAGCAGAGCTACCAAATGGCTTGGGAAGTCTGAAGGAAAATACTGGAGCAGGGCTAATGCAAACCCATATCATACAGCTGGTGACATTGGAGTTGCTATAGACAAACTGATTGAGTACAAGAGGCCTCATGCTGCCATTGGGTGTTTGAATGAAATGCTCCATATGAAGCAGCCACTTGACAAGTCACGAAGCGTGAAAGCACTTCTTGCTGCGATAACTTCCCCAGAACCTTCACACTCGATAGATGTCTATCACATCGTTGAGATTATAGAAGCTCTTCAAGAAGATCCCGATGCCGATCCTGATGATCTTTTCAAAGTGGAGTGGGCTTATTTGTCTTTGCTGGACCGAAATCAAGGCGCTGCGCCAAAATTATTGGAAAATCGACTCGCTTCTGAACCCGCATTTTTCTGCGAAGTGATACGTCTCATTTATCGTTCAAAGAAAGAAGACAAATCTAAGAAAGAGCCAAGTGAACGTGATAGCTCAATCGCTACGAGCGCGTGGCAACTTCTACATCAATGGCGAATGCCTCCAGGTGTGCAGCCTGATGGAACCTTTTTAAGCGAGCGATTTTTACAATGGCTTGATGATGTCAAGAAAGAGTGTGCTGAATCTGGGCATCTTGATGTGGCTCTTACACATCTAGGACATGTTCTTTTTTATTGTTCACCTGATGCGCAAGGGTTGTGGATAGAGCAAACCGTTGCTGATGCACTCAATGGTCAAGACGGCGAGGAGATACGAAACGGCTTCAGATTAGAAGTTTTCAATTCACGCGGGGTTCGCTGGGTAGACCCAACAGGAAAACCAGAACGAGCGCTTGCCGAACAGTACAGCCAAAAGGCCGAGCAAGTTGAAAATTCTGGTTTCCAGCGTTTTGCGGCTATGCTTAGGGAAGTGGCTGAACATTACGACCGTGATGCTGATCGAATAGTTGCCGAGCACAGTTCAGCAGATATCGAAAATGAGTGATAAATCCTGTCCGAAAAATTACAGGTGCTATCGAAAACTGTGCATTTATCTGTAATTTTACAGATTGAAATTTTTATTACCACAGAAATAGGACGAAAGTATTGTACGGATATAAACTAAGAGTCTGGCGCGACTCTGAGATTAATTACTACTTGAATGCAGAAGTTACCATGTCTGTGATGTCTTGGAAAATTGTCCCCGACATTGGAGGGCAGTTCTCTGAGTAGCCAGAATTTGAGTAAGTCGCCATGGTTTCATTGTTCCGAGCATCAATGAGTTCGGCGTAAATGTAGCTAAATTTATACCCACCACCGAAGCACCTAGTCCAAGAAGTATTTGCTGCAAAACTATCGATGTTGAGAATAACGCGTGCAGTTGCTTTGTTGTACGTCTCCATCTTGGTGGCACTTACTTTTTCGGTGGTCTCGGAAACAGAGGCGAAACGTTTAATGCTAAACCCTTCGTTTTTCAATCGTTGCATAATTGGATTTACCCATGGGTAACGTTTGCCAACCATTGCAATTACTCTCTGACCTTCAATCTGTTCAGTTATGTAGCTAGCTTGATCCTTGGTTGAAACGCATCCTGTTAAAACGAATCCTGCAACTAAAATTAAAAAGATGAAACGTGATGTCACGGTACATACCTGCTTTCAAAAATGTTCGCATTGGTTGAGTTGCGTATAGAAAAAAGGCTTAACCCTGTATTCATATATAATAAGTCGGATTTCCCTCTAGAAATCCTAATGCTTTTTGTTTAGATAGCTTTTGAAGATATTGTTAACAAAAAGACATTTGCAGCAAAATGTGAAGGAAATTCAAAATGTTGATGCCGTCGTGGAGTCCTCGATTAAACCATAGCGTGTTTGGGTGCGATTCTTTTCACCTTAATCCTGTTAGCAGTTTTTTCAGCTTGAGCCAGATCATATTCCATCTGCAATCCAAGCCACATCTCGGGGCTACTGCCGAAGGCTTTAGAAAGCCGTATGGACATTTCCGGCGAAATGCCTGCTTTGCCGTTGACGAGTTTATCGAGGGTTTGGCGGGTGACGCCAAGGCGCTCTGCCGCTTCGGTGATGGTCAACCCTAGCGGCTCAATGCATTCCTGTCTAACAATTCTTCCTGGATGCGGGGGAGTCTTCATACGCATATTGACCTCCTAATGGTAGCCGATTAAATCCACGTCATGTGCGTGCCCTTCTTTATAACGGAAAGTCACGCGCCAGTTTGCCCGGACGGTCACTGCATAATGCCCTTTCAAGGTTCCTTTTAAAGGGTGCAGCCTAAATCCTGGTAAATCCATATCTTCAGACTTGCGAGCACGATTTAACACGAAGAGAATATTTTCCACTTTTTCTAGGTGATCAGGACGAATGCTTTTTGCCTCACCTTTTTCAAATAACTTTTTCAGCCCTTTATGTCTGAAGCTCTGTATCATCCTTCGTTAGGATACACTGCAAACAGCAACCTTGCAAGTGTCACAAATAATGAGCGAACGGAACTTTAAGTGGTGCGCGATAGGCAAGCGTACGTTGTTGAGAATTATTCTCCTTGGATGTAATCGCAAAGTCGTGGGTCTTTCATATTCCTAAATGGAGGCGTTGGTCTTACCTTGCATACCCAACGTGTCAACGTGTGTGCTGGATGGAATATCTTCATGCAAGCAGGCTGATGAGTCTTGGGTCTAAATTTTCACCAAAAGAAGGTTCACTTGTCTATGGAGATAGCAAGCATCTGTTCCCGTGCTGAGGAAGATTTAAGCATTGCGCGAAGATTCTGAGGTGAGAGGTTAGGGAAATTTTGAAGAATCTTGTTTTTAAGCCATATTGCTAGCGAGGTGCTCTGAAATGTCGTCTGCCATGATCCGAGTCTATTTGCTGTAAAGTGCTTTGGCCAGACGTCTGCTGGATCGATTGTCGAGCGCTATGCGTCGCTGGAATCCCTTCCCAAACGAAACTGCTTCCAACTGTGAAACACGAATGCAAGTCCAAAGAGGATCATGACTATGATGCTGCGAAGATAATGGTGTAGAAAATTGGATAAGGTTTTCATGATCGGTCGTCTCCTTCTGTGTGTTTCGTAGGTTTGTTATTTCTGCGTGAATATCAGTAATGTATAAACTCTTTATCGGCGGATTAATGGAAAATCGTAATTGTGTCATGTTTGGATACCAATTACGTGCTGCCGCTTTTGCTAGATCCATATTCATGCTCATGTGGGCCATTTCGTGCTGTCATGGATTTGGCCTGTGTACGATGACTTCCCTATTGTCTGGAGCAAGTCGCGCTGTGCAAACTTTTTCAAATGTCGTGTAGGTATTGGTGGTGTGGGATACGCCGCACCCGCCATGTGAGGAGCCTGGACGACATATGCTGCGAGTCACTGGTTGCTCTTCCCAAACAATGCATTGACCAACAGTGCAACCGGATAACATTCCAATGACAATCATGATCGACGCGAGGTGAAGATATTTCTGGAAATATTGATGTGGAGTGTTCATGATCAACCTCCTTCTGATGTGCCACATACATGAATGGCTGTCTCTATCCGTTGCTGTGAAATCTTTCTCTCCTGATGTTCCCCTGAATTCGTGGCTGTGTTAGCAATAATATGTGTATCTGTAATTATGTCGCCTGCTTCCGAACTTCTCTTTTTCTTTCTTCTCTAGCCGATGGAAGAAAGAAGATTCGAATGTAGGCGATTGATCGCTACACTACTGTCGTGCAGTTCATATGCCATAAAGAGATTGCTGAATGGCTGTGCGGCTTTTCTTGTTGCAACTCGTTGTTTTTCTAAAAAGGAAAAGGTTTGGCGCAATGCAAAAGAAGGGGGCATGGTGAGGATTGAGCCGGCATTCTCACGTCTAGAAGCGGATACGCTCTGTATCTCTTGAGATAAGAGTTGAAGTCGAAGGTGGGTAGGGGGCGGCGAGTTTTTACGTTGATTTACTCACTGCAGATTGGAAGTTAAAGCTTTTTCATGGAGCGTAGTTCTACGACTTGTGCCTGACGATTGCTCTGTAAGCTTTTCAGTTTCTTACTTCCTCATGTTTTTTCATGACCTGCTGCTGTCGCTTGTCGTGTCGGTCTGGTTGTCACAATTCTGAGGATCGCAAGCTCCAAGCACTCTTGCAATATTACCCTCTGAATGATCATCTTGCCCTATTCCGTATTCCCGAAAAAATCTAGGGCAGGGTCTCGTGTGTCATCTGTTCATGGACTGGTTCCTTAAGCCCACATGGGAGCCTAGCGCCGTTTCACATGACTTCCAACAGTTTGGAGATATGATTTTGCGTAATGCGTTGGAGTCATTTAGTGGAAACTACTTTGACTCGCTGTAGATGTAAGAGCATGCCGCTCTTCTTGTTTGTCCATCCGTCTTCAATAATGAACAGTCTGCCCGCCATCGATTCGATAAAAACTTTCTGTAATTTCCTTCGGTTTTAAGGTTATAGCATTAGGTGTTTATATTTATACTATTGCTTTAGCGCTAACGCATTAGCTGAGGCTGTTGAGGTCTCTTTGTTGGGCTGATGCTTCCTCGTGGTCTAGAGCTTGCGGCTTGACAACTCGAACCTACACCGTATAATGCGTTGTGTGTGGGAGTGGATAAAAGTGGTAGGAGTTTTATGGTTGAAGAAAAATTTGAAAAACGCCTAAATTATGAGCATGATCACGTATCTGTCCTTTTAAATGAGGTACTTTACTGGATTTCTCCAAGTCCAGGCAAGTTATATATAGATTGTACGTTGGGAATGAGTGGGATGTCAGAAGCGCTACTTGAGAAGAGCATGCCTAGTGGTAAATTGCTAGGTATAGATCGTGATGCTCAAGCAATTACGCAGGGTCATCATGCTCTTGGGTCTTATCGTGATCGTGTGGAGCTCAGGCATGGGAACTTTACGTCGCTGAAATCCATAGCCGAGGAGGCTGGATTTTGTCGCGTCGATGGCATTGTGTTTGACCTTGGAGTTTCCTCACCTCAATTGTCACAAGCGGAACGTGGCTTCAGCTTTATGAAAGATGGTCCTTTGGATATGCGAATGGATCAGTCGACAGGACCGACTGCTGCCGAATTTCTCTTGCACATTCCCGAAAAGGCCTTAGAGCGTGTCCTTCGCGAGTACGGTGAGGAGCGATTTGCGAGACGAATCGCTCGTGCCATTGTGCAAGAGCGGCAGGAACCTATTACGACCACAAGTCGACTGTCTGAAATCATTCGGCGAGCGATTCCCATACCGGCTCGACGAGGGCGCCTTCACCATGCCACGCGAACTTTTCAGGCTCTTCGCATAGCCGTGAATGGAGAATTGGATGGGTTGGCTGATGTCCTCCGTGATGCAAGTTCGCTTTTAGGCCCTGGCGGACGTGTATGTGTGATTGCCTTTCATTCCCTAGAGGATAGAATCGTCAAGCAGACGTTTCGTGAATTATCGGCGAAACCTCATCCGCAACTCTCCCTTTTAACCAAGAAACCACTGACGCCCACGCGCGAGGAACAGCAACGAAACCCACGGTCACGAAGTGCCAAGCTTCGAGTGGCTGAACGTGTCATAGGTGAAGAGCAGGTATGAAACGAAGTGGTTTTACCATGATGGTGGTGTTCTTTGGTGCCATTGGTCTGTTGTACGTGTGGATGCGGGTTGATCTGCTTCGAGTCGGGCATGACATTGAACAATTAAAGCAGCAAGAGCTTACTCTTGAGCATCGGCAAGAAGCCTTGCAGTTACAACTCTCACAACTCACGGCCCCTCAGAAGATCGCGAAAGCTGCCAAGGAACAGTTTCAGTTGAAGATGCCTGATCCAGGTCAGATTGTGATGGTGGCCTCGGAGACAGCTATGGCGGGAATTGCCCCTTCGCCTCACAAGGCTTTGCAGGTGGCACAAGGTCAATAATTATTTGAAGGATTGCGTATGAACCCGAATTCCGCACATGTGAATCAGGTCTGTCGATTTCGTACGGCCATAGTGTGTTTTGGATTGCTCGTCGGCTTTGTTGTCATTTTTTCCCGTCTGTTTTTTCTGCAAGTAATTCAAGCCAATGAGGGAGCCCTGCAGGCTCACGGACAACATTTTGAAAATGTGGAAGTGAAGGGAAGCCGTGGGCTTATTGTCGATCGTAACGGGAGTACCTATGCGATCAATGTCAAAGTGCCATCTGTCTATGCGCGGTCAGCCGATATTCAAGATCGTGCACTGGTCGCCCGTACGCTTGCTCCCATCTTGAATATGTCCGTGTCTTCCGTTGAACGCAAATTACAGAAGAACAAGAAGTCTATTCAGTTGAAGCGTAAGCTGACTGACGAAGAGGCGAAATTGGTTCAGGCGTTGGCGTTGCCTGGTATTACCGTGAAGATGGAATCGCATCGGTTTTACCCCAAAGGCACGGCTCTGGCCCATTTGATGGGAATTGCTGGGAAGGATAGCCAGGGCTTAGAGGGGCTGGAGTGGCGGTTTGACTCCTATTTGCGTGGACAGAAACAGGTTGTCCAGTTTCAACGTGATGCGTCGAAAGGCCGAATTGCCTTGGTTCGTGACGTTGGGCGGCGGCTTCATGAGGGCTATCGCGTCACGCTCACAATCGATGAAGTGATCCAATATATTGCCGAGGAGGAGTTGGACGACGCGATGAGTCGTACCAAGGCCAAACGGGGAGCGGTTCTCGTCATGGATCCCAGAACCGGTGCCATGCTCGCATGGGCGCTTCGTCCAACCTTCGATCCGAATCATTACCAAGATTGGTCAAGGGATCATTATGTCAATCGTGCGGTGACGGATCCGTATGAGCCTGGGTCGACGTTGAAAGTCATGGTCGCGGCGGCGGCGATTGAACAACAGAAATCGAATCCAGATGAGTTGATCTATTGTGGAGACGGCGAGATGCCCATTGCGGGAACCAAGATGCATGATATCGGGAAGCATGGGTGGATGACGCTGAGCGAGGTGATCATGCATTCCAGTAACATCGGCATGGTGAAAGTCGCGAATGATTTAGGACGAGCCAATATCCATAGAAGTTTGCAGGCCTTTGGTTTCGGGGAAAGAACGGAAATTGATCTGCCTGGAGAATCGTCAGGGAAGTTATTGTCTGTCGATCAATGGGATTCACGAACCCTCTCATCCTTAGCGATCGGCCAAGGCCTGAGTGTGACGCCAATCCAGCTGTTGACTGCTATGTCAGCCGTCGCGAACGGAGGATCACTGCTTCGTCCATATGTCGTGTCTCAGGTGGAAGATTCCCGGGGAAATATGGTCTTGAATCAGCAGGTGGAGATACGACGCAACCCGATTTCTTACGAAACATCGGAAGCCGTGAAGGCAATGTTGGTCAATGCGGTTGTACGAGGGACGGGAAAGAATGCAGCGCTCCTCGACTACACGGTGGCAGGAAAGACCGGCACCGCACAAAAAGTTGATCCAAAGACGAAAACGTATTCGCGAACAAAATTCATCGGATCCTTTGTAGGCTTTGTTCCAGCTGAAGAGCCACGACTCGCGATCCTAGTGGTTCTTGATGAACCGGAAGGTAAAGGATATGGCGGAGAAGTTGCCGCGCCGGTGTTTCGTAAGGTCGCGGGAAAAGCTCTGCGTCATTTAAACGTGATGCCAAAAGACGGTGGAATGGTCAAAGTTGCCGGATTGTTCTAGATGGAAACGACAGAGCGATGACGATTACCGAACTCATTCAGCCGATCCAGCCCCTTGAGGCCAAGGGTGATCTTAATGTGGAAGTCTTGGATGTGACCGATGACTCACGTCATGTGAAGAGCGGGAGTGTGTTTGTGGCGGTTAAAGGTACGCAGGTTGATGGACATGAATTTGCGGTGCAGGCCTGCACTAATGGAGCTGCTGGAATCGTGTTGGAGGATTCTCTGTCGGAGGAGCGAGTCGGGAAATCTGATTCTCTGAATGATCCGTCTACTCCAGTTATCATTGTGAAAGATTCAAAGCGAGCGCTTGGTGTTTTAGCCTCGCGGCTTCATGGGGACCCGTCTCTTCATCTCAACATGATCGGCGTCACTGGGACGAACGGAAAGACGACGGTGACGCATTTGATTCGTGCGTTGCTTGAGCAAGATGGAAAACGTTCCGGTGTTGTTGGAACGGTTGGATATTTTATTGGTTCTGACTTCTATCCGGCGTCGCATACAACTCCTGGTGCGGTTCAATTGCAAGCATTGTTAGGGAACATGACGCAAGCAGGTCTGGATGCAGCCATCCTGGAAGTGTCATCGCATGCGCTGGCGTTAGGTCGGGTGGCGGGATGCGAATTTGATGTGGCGGTGTTCACGAATTTAACTCAAGACCATCTCGACTTTCATGGAGATATGGAAACGTATTTTGAAGCCAAGCAACTGCTGTTTTCCGAATTCTTAACGCCAATTCGCAAGACGAATTCGAAGAAAGCCGTTGTGAATGTGGATGATAAGTGGGGAGCGAAACTAGTCCAACGCTGTCAGGCTCCAGTCTGGACATATGGTATTCGCCTTGATGCTGATATCCGGGCACGCGATGTTGATTTCTCACTGGACGGAACCCAATTTCAGGTGACCACGCCACGTGGAGCATTGGGTATCCGCAGTCAGCTGGTTGGGGAGCATAATGTGTATAACGTGTTGGCGGCAATCGGGGTGGGCTTGGAAATGGGAATGTCTGTCAATGCCATCGAGTCGGCCATCGCATCGGTGGAAAATGTTCCGGGACGATTTGAGCGTATTGATCGTGGCCAAGATTTTACGGTGATTGTGGACTATGCCCATACGGAAGATGCATTGCTCCGTGTCTTATTAGCCGCTCAGTCTTTGAAGAAAGCCAAGATCATTACCGTGTTTGGGTGTGGCGGTGATCGTGATACCGGAAAACGTCCGAAGATGGGACAGGTTGCCGTACGACACAGTGATCTTGCGATTTTGACGTCGGATAATCCTCGAACGGAAGATCCGATGAAGATTTTACAAGACATTGAAGCAGGGATTTTCAAAATTCCACAACCGATGCGTTCAGACTATCGAATGATTCCTGATCGTCGAGAGGCCATAGAGGCCGCCATCGCTGCAGCAGAGACACACGATATTGTTCTGATTGCCGGGAAGGGACATGAGGATTATCAGATTGTGGGCACGAATCGATTGGACTTTGACGATCGTCAGGTTGCCAATGAAGCCCTTCAACAACGACTTCGGTTGACGTAGCAAAGGGTCTTGGCTGTATGGCCTCCTTTACCATGGACGAAATTATTCAAGCGACTGGAGGTGAGGTGTTGTGGTCAACCTCTCGCGCTCGGGTTCGAGGGGTGACGACAGATTCCCGTCAGGTAAAGCAAGGAAATCTGTTTGTGGCTCTCAAGGGGCCTCACTTTGATGGGCATCGTTTTGTGAAAGGGGCCATGAATGATGGGGCTGTTGGTGCGATGATTTCACGAACTGCATGGGCATCGATCTCGCCCTGGATCCGTCGTGGCCGACGAACACATGCATCGGCTTCATGGTTTGTGATTGGAGTCGATGATTCTCTGAGGGCCTATCAAGAACTCGCCTCGTATCATCGTCGCCGGTTTTCATTGCCGCTGATTGCCGTCACGGGGAGCAATGGGAAAACGACAGCCAAAGAGATGGTGAGTCATGTGCTGGCTCGACGTTGGCGCACGATGAAAACGCAAGGGAACTTTAATAACAGTATTGGTGTTCCGCATACCTTATTACGAATGACGAAACGCTATGAGGCGGCCGTGATTGAAATGGGCGTCGATCAAGAGGGGCAAACCACTCGATTGTGCGAATTAGCGCAGCCCACGGTTGGTGTGATTACCAATGTCGGCCCTGATCATCTTGAATTTTTCGGAACCATCGAGGCCTCGGCTCGTGCGAAAGGTGAACTGTTGCCCGCGCTTCCTTCTGATGGCGTGGCTGTCTTAAACGCGGATGATGCCTATTTTAAAGGCTTTGCTCGACAAGCGCCGTGTCGAATGTTGTCGTACGGCTTCTCGAAAAACGCTGAGATACGAGCGAGCGATGTGGTGTTGAATCGTCAGGGGGCGCAATTTCGTCTCCATCTCCCTCATCGTGCTCGAGCCAAGCAGATACAGCTTCGAGTTGCCGGTCACCATAATGTCTCGAATGCGTTAGCGGGCGCGGCCGTGGGTCATGCATTGGGAGTGTCAGCGCACAATATTGCCATTGGCTTGGGTGAGATGCGTGCGGCTTCGATGCGATCACAAATTCATCGCATACATGGTGTGACTTTTCTGTATGACTGTTACAACGCGAACCCGGCTTCCATGGAAGCTGGGGTCGATTTGCTCATTGAATTGGCAAAGGGACAACGCACAATTGCCGTGTTGGGGGAAATGAGAGAATTAGGAGTTGGTGAAGCGACATTTCATGAAGAGGTTGGGCGCTATGTGGCCCGAAAGGATGTTGCCTATCTCATTGCCTGCGGAAAGCTCGGGGCGATGCTGGCTGACGGGGCAAGGCAAAAAGGGATGCCAGCGTCGAGCGTATTCGAGGTCAACCGGGTGTCGGATGCGGCCAAAGTATTGCAACGCCTCGTTCGTCGCGGAGATGTCGTCCTTCTCAAAGCTTCTCGCGGTGTGCAGATGGAGAACGTGTTAGATTTCATGGAGAGGACGAAGAAGAGGTAACCGTGGTTCGTTGCTGGTGTTGTCTGTGGGTGTGTCAAATCTTACGTTAGGTCTTATCTTATGCTGTATCTCTGGCTTTACCCGTTACACACGGAATATGCCATCTTCAATGTGTTTCGGTATTTAAGTTTTCGCATGATTTATGCCGCGATCACGGCGTTCTTGATTGCCTTTGTCCTTGCCCCGCCCATGATTAAGAAATTTCAAGAATTGGGAATCGGTCAACGGGTCAGGGATGATGGTCCAAGCGGACATTTAGGGAAAACGGGAACGCCGACGATGGGAGGGGTGTTGATTATTTTTTCGGTATTGCTCACTACATTGCTGTGGGCCGATGTTCGGAATCTCTATATTTGGTTGGTGTTGTTAGCGATTGTCGGATTTGGATTGATTGGATTTGTTGACGACTATATCAAGATTCTTCGAGGTCGCTCGCAAGGACTCACGGCGGTGCAGAAATTAGCATGCCAGGGAGCTGTGGCACTCGCCATTGCCATGTTTTTTTATTATTCGCCCGGGTATTCCACGCAATTGAGTGTTCCGTTCTTTAAAAATTTCACACCCGATCTTGGTCTCTTCTATGTCCCGTTTGCCGTGTTGGTGATTGTCGGATGTTCAAATGCTGTCAATTTGACTGACGGGCTTGATGGGTTGGCTATCGGTCCGACCGTGATCGCGGCCATGGCGTATACCATTGTGGCCTGGGCCGTTGGCAATAAGTTGATTGCCGACTATCTGTTGATTCCTCATATCGATGGTGCGGGAGAATTATCCGTGTTGACCGCTTCGATTGTGGGGTCAAGTCTGGGATTTCTTTGGTTTAATACCTACCCTGCTTCAGTCTTTATGGGTGATGTCGGTTCCTTGCCGCTCGGGTCGGCATTGGGAACCGTTGCCGTGGTCTGTAAGCACGAATTGTTGCTCCTGATTGTGGGGGGGGTGTTTGTCATGGAAGCCGTGTCGGTCATTTTTCAAGTACTGTCATTCAAATCACGTGGCAAACGCATATTTCTGATGGCGCCGCTCCATCACCATTTTGAGATGAAAGGCTGGGAAGAGCCGAAGGTGGTGGTTCGTCTATGGATTATTGCGATCATTTTAGGGCTCTTGAGTGTTAGTACCTTAAAGCTTCGTTAGTATTTTTGTATGTTAGCGACCTTGGAATATTTACCCACGATGTCTCCTCTCAATCAGACCATGAATTCAGAATGTCCTAATCTTCAGGGAAAAGATGTGACGGTCGTTGGAATGGGGAAAAGCGGTGTGGCCGCTGCCCGATTACTCAAGACGATCGGGGCTCATGTGACGATTGTTGATGAACAGGAAGAAGCGGTGCTTCACCAAGCAATTTCAACGTTAACCGAAGAGTCTATTCAATTCGTCACCGGGAAATCGTGGGAAACAGCTCTAGAGCCGGTCGATTGGATTGTCCTCAGTCCTGGTGTTCCGGCCAATCATGCTGCGCTTGTTCCTGCTCGTCAACAGGGTATTCCAATTATTGGAGAGATGGAGTTGGCCTGTTGGTTTTTAGAGATTCCCATTATTTCCGTCACTGGAACGAACGGCAAAAGCACAACGGTGCGATTGATCGGGGAACTCTTGCATGCCAGTAGAAAGAACGTCTTTGTCGGGGGAAACCTGGGGATCCCGTTGTCTGAAGCCGTCTTGGCTCATCGGGTGGCAAAGGAAGGGGGGGGGGCATCTTCTACGTTGCCGTATGACTATGCGGTCGTTGAGGCCTCAAGCTTTCAACTCGAGACGATTCAACGTTTCCATCCCTGGATTGCCGCTATTTTGAACGTGACTCCTGATCATCTCGATCGCCATGCCTCTTTTGATGAATATCAAGAGGCGAAATGGAATATGTTTGTCAATCAAACGGCTGAAGATTTTGCCATCGTCAATATGGATGATCCGCTTATTGCCGCGCGAGCCGATTCGCTTCCCTCATCGGTCGTGAAGTGTAGTCTTTGCCGTTCGTTGGATGCTGGTGTGTGGCTGGAGGGAACCGCTGTCAGGGCAAGAATTGATGGTGTGGACTCCACGGTCGCGGAGCGAGGGCAAATTGCCTTGCGGGGTGATCATAATTTGGCCAATGTCCTTGCGGCCACGGCGGTCGGTCTGTTGTGTCAGTGTTCACTTGAGAGTATTCGGCAAGTCCTTGGTTCATTTTATGGAGCCGAACATGTCCTGGAGTTTGTTCGTGATCATCATGATGTCAAATATTACAACGACTCTAAAGGGACGAACGTCGATGCAACCAAGAAGGCACTTGCCAGTTTCGATGAGCCGATTCTTTTGATCATCGGGGGAAAAGACAAGGGCGGAGACTTTGCGCAACTCCACGACCTCATTCAACGGAACGTCAAAACCGTCATTGTCATTGGTGAAGCAGCGCAGCGCATCATGAGTTCCTTGAACGATGTCAAGCCTATTGTAGCGGCTGAGAGCCTCGCTGAGGCCATTGCCTGTGCTCAAAAAGAAGCGAACGCTGGAGATGTCGTGTTGTTGTCTCCTGCATGTTCGAGTTTCGATATGTTCAAAAATTATGACCATCGTGGCAAAGAATTTAAAAGGTTGGTTCACGAATTATTGTGAATGCTGGACGCGTCATGGGATCAATCGTCTTTCGCAAAAAAAATATGTCAACCGTGGCTCCGAATTGGGCCGGGTTATTTGATCAACCGCATCGAGCGACATTTTTCCGCTCACTCGATGGCGTCATTCTTGGCGTGACGATTGTCTTAGCGCTCGGTGGTTTGATTGCGGTGTTTAGTGCAAGCGGGTATACCGCCAATGTGAGATTTGAATCGTCCACGACGTTATTCTTTCTTCGTCAAGCCATCTGGTTGGCCATTGGGTTTAGCGCACTGTTCTTTATTGCTCGAATCGACTACACCGTCATCCGGCACTATATCCCTCGACTGCTTGTCGGGTGTGTGGCGTTATTGGGGATCGTATTGGTTGCGGGTGTAGAGAATAACGGCGCACGACGATGGATTGATCTATCCTGGTTTTCGATGCAGCCTGGCGAACTGAGTAAATTGGTGGTGGTGGTGTACTTAGCGCATTATTTAGCCAAGTCTGAGAATCGAATCACGAAATGGCGAGATGGTCTGTCGCAACCTCTTTTGGTTGTTGGACTGATCAGTCTCCTCTTGGTCTTTGAGGATTTTGGCACTCCCGTCGTGTTGGGCCTGTTGCTGTTTGGCATGTTGTATATTGCCGGCGCACGAGTTGCACATCTTGCGATGTTGGCGTTGATGGTTATTCCACCATCAGTGTGGCTGATTGTCAGATCTCCTGAACGGTTGGAGCGGTTGAGCAGTTTTTTACATCCAGAAGCCGACCCATTAGGTGCGGGTCATCAACTCCTGCAATCCTTTTTAGCTTTTAGTAATGGAGGGGTGTTTGGGCAAGGGTTGGGGTTGGGCGGCCAGAAACGTGGTTTTCTCCCTGAAGCCCATACGGACTTTGTCTTGGCCCTGATCGGAGAAGAACTCGGGTTTGTTGGGACAGTTTGTTTTCTCGGGTTATTTGTCGTGTTGCTTCTGAAGGGGTTTCGGGTTGCAGCTCAAGCCCCTGATATGTTCGGACGGTACCTCGCGCTTGGCGTCACGTTGCTTCTTGGTATTCAAGTTCTGATGAATGCCGGAGTCGTGAGCGGCTTGTTACCGACCAAAGGCCTGACGTTGCCTTTTGTGAGCTATGGCGGGTCGTCGTTAGTGACCAGTCTCATGGCTATTGGGGTATTGCTGAGTGTCGCTCGTCAACGGGCTGGGAGAGTCTAGAGCAACGGTATTTTTACTGTAGGAAGAGAATAGGGGCGGCCCCTGATGTTTCCCGTTCAGGTGTTCCATGGCCATGATTATTGTGTCTGGTTTTCGCCTTTGCCGGATGATGTGTGTGCGTTCATGGTGTGTCGTTCGTGACTCAGAGATTACCGGTGCCCAAGAATATCGTGATTGCAGCAGGAGGGACAGGGGGGCACTTGTACCCGGCAATTGCTCTCGCGAAAGAATTTAAACGGCAGGATCCCGAGACGATGATCACATTTGTTGGATCTGGCAAGCATTTGGAAAACACGATTCTCGCTCATGAAGGGTTTGCCGTCGAGCATATTGATGTCAAAGGGATTGTGGGTCTTGGCGTGTGGGGTGCCATGCGAAGCGTCCTGTTGCTTCCCAAGGCGATTCGACAATCGATGAAGATTCTACGTGCCCGGTCGGCTGATTTGGTGATAGGAACAGGCGGTTACTTTAGTCCGCCAGTGGTGTTTGCTGCGGCGCTGTTGGGGCTGCGACGCATCATCATGGAGCCAAATGCTGTCCCGGGATTAGCGAATCGAGTGTTGGGTCCGATTGCCGATCGTGTCTTTGTGGCGTTTGACAGCGCCAAGGGTCACTTCAATAGTACCAAAGTTCGGATTGTGGGCACCCCGGTGAGAGACGAGTTCTTTCAAGAGGCTGTTCAAAACCCAGAGCGGCACAAAAAAACGATTGTGGTCGTTGGGGGAAGCCAAGGAGCCAAAGCGATTAACACGGCTGTGGCTGATGCGATTCGAACGTCTTCTGTGCTTCGGGACACGTGTGTATTGATTCATCAAACCGGGGCGTCTGATTATGAACGGATCATGTCGCTGTATGGAACGTCCGAGGGCGATGTGGAGGTTGTGCCTTTCCTGTATGACATGCCTCAGGCACTCAAGTCAGCGGATCTTGTTGTTTCACGTTCTGGTGCAGGAACACTCGCGGAGCTTGCAGCCTGCGGAAAACCATCAATCTTAATTCCATTCCCTTATGCGACGCACGGCCATCAGGAAAAAAATGCGAGAGCGGTGGAAGCAATGGGGGCTGCGTCAGTCATTCTTGAGTCGGAGCTTACGGGTGAACGTTTGGCTCATGAACTGGAAACGCTATTGAGTCACCCTGAACGGTTGAGCGAGATGAGTGTGCAGAGCTTGGCGTGTCGCAAGGTCGACGCGACGATGCTCATGATTCAGGAGTGTCAGCACTTGATGCGTTCGATGGCGTAAGACGCAGGAGGCGTTGCCAAGGGCGGAAAGAGGAATAATGTTCAGGAAAATTCAAAATATTCATCTCGTTGGAATTGGTGGAAGCGGTATGAGCGGCATTGCCGAAGTCCTACTGACCTTAGGCTATCAAGTAACGGGATCTGACATGAATCAATCGGATACCGTCCGTCGCTTGGAAGCAATCGGAGGAAAGGTGTTCATTGGTCATCAGGAGTCGAATGTAGAAGGGGCGCAAGTCGTGGTCGTCTCATCGGCAGTTCCGGATACGAATCCTGAGGTCCGAGCGGCAAAGGCGAAAGTCATTCCTGTCATCCCGCGAGCTGAAATGCTAGCGGAGCTCATGCGATTGAAGTATGGGGTCGCGATCGCGGGAGCCCATGGAAAAACCACCACGACGTCAATGGTCGCGACCATTTTGGCGCAGGCTGGACTTGATCCAACCTTTGTCGTTGGGGGGAAAGTGAATGCCGTCGGGACGCATGCTCGTCTTGGACGAAGTGACCTCCTGATTGCTGAGGCCGACGAAAGTGATGGGTCGTTTCTTCGTCTTTCTCCATCGGTTGTGGTCGTAACCAATTTAGATCGAGAGCACCTTGATTATTACGGCACGATGGAAGGCATTCAAGAAGCCTTTTTAGAGTTCATCAACAAAATCCCATTCTATGGCCTCGCGATTCTCTGCGCGGACGATGAATGGGTTCGTGGGCTTTTGCCGCGGATTACGAAGCGTTACCAAACCTATGGGTTGCATGATTTTGCTGGGGCGCTGACTCCAGATGTCTATGCGTCGGATCTGAGGGCGAATGATCGCGCGGTTGAGTTTCGTGCGCATTTTCGCGGGAAAAAATTAGGGCCATTTCGTCTTCCCATTCCTGGCAGTCATAACGTGTCAAATGCGTTGGCCGCGATTTCAGTGGCTTTGGAATTAGATGTGTCTGTCGATCTGATTCGAAATGGGTTAGCAGCATTTTCCGGAGTTGAGCGACGGTTTCATATACGAGGAGAAAAAGCCGGAATTATGGTTGTGGATGATTATGGGCATCATCCGACAGAAATTCGAGCAACGCTTGCCGCATCAAAGTCGGCATGGGATCGTCGAGTCGTCGCCGTCTTTCAGCCGCACCGTTACACGAGAACCCGCGATCTCGCCAATGAGTTTGCCAAGGCTTTTGAGCAGGCGGATGAGGTCTATGTGACAGATATTTATCCTGCTGGAGAAGCTGAAATTCCTGGGATTACCGGGGAGTTGGTGGTTGAAAAAATTCGAGGGGCTGGTCATGCATCGGTGCATTGGGTCAATGGCAATGTAGATCTGGTTGAGCAAGTCAAAAAGAATTTGCACCCAGGCGATGTTGTCATCACTCTTGGTGCTGGCGATATTTGGAAATTCGGGAAAGATTTGTTGGGGAGCCTTTCATAGCCAAATGTTGTCATGACGCAATGGGGCACACGCACGTATTTGATAGCCGGTCTCTTCGGCAGGTGCTGGATGGATTCAAAGGGGAAGTTAAATTTCATGAGCCCTTGGCCGCCTATACATCGTTGCAGATCGGTGGCCCTGCAGATGCCTTGGTGATTCCGGCTGATGTTGACGATCTTCGTCAGCTTGTGCGGCAGGCCAAAATCGGCAACGTGCCGTTGTTCGTCTTGGGTGGAACGAATGTGTTGGTGAGAGATAAAGGAGTGCGAGGTATTGTGATTCAATTAGCGCAACTGAACCACATTCGACTTGAAGCCAATCATGTGCTCTATGCGCAAGCTGGTGCGCGAATGCCGACCGTGTTGGCTTATGCCATTCGCCATCAATTGTCAGGCTTCGAATGGGCGGCTGGAATTCCTGGCACAGTTGGAGGAGGGGTGGTTACCAATGCCGGGACCAAACTTGGAGAGATGCGCGATGTGCTGACGGCGATAGAGCTTGTGACTGATTCTGGGAAATTGAAAAGAGTCGCCGCATCGAAGCTATCGTTTGCGTATCGGTATGCCCGTGTGCCGAAGCGCGTGATTGTCGGGGCGTGGTTTCAGTTATCACAAGCCACCAAGGAACATGTGGAATCCTTAACCAAGCACTATCTTCGATACCGAAAAGAGACGCAACCTCTCACATTACCGAATGCTGGTTCAGTTTTTAAAAACCCTCCAGAACAATCGGCAGGATCGTTGGTTGAACAGGCTGGACTGAAAGGGGCTCGGATCGGTGATGCGCAGATATCGCCGAAACATGGAAATTTTATCGTGAATGTCGGTCACGCCCGAGCCGCAGATGTAATAGATCTCATTCAGAAAGTTCGACACACCGTAGCGCAAAAAACCGGTATAACCTTGCAGCTAGAGTTAAAGACTGTGGGGGAACTGTAACCACAATGCCACGTGAAAAAAAACTTGTGAAGAATTCAATCGTGCCGTCATCTTTTTTAGCAGCATTTTTCAAATTTCATTTTCTGTTTTTCATTGAATCTTATGGCTAAAAAACGTATGCGTGTTGGCGTGATCATGGGGGGGCGGTCGGCCGAACGGGATATCTCGTTACAGACGGGGAATGCCGTGTGTGCGGCGCTGACTCGGCGAGGGTATCTCGTGAAGCCTATTGAGGCCGATACCTCTCTGCCTTGGAGCTTGCGATCGAAAAAAGTCGAGGTCGCATTTCTCGCCTTGCATGGTCGTGGCGGCGAAGATGGAACGGTTCAAGGCCTGCTTGAGGTGTTAGGGATTCCCTATACCGGTTCGGGGGTACGAGCCAGCGCGATTGCCATGGATAAAGCGTCGACGAAAGCGCTGTTCCAATCCCATGGTCTTCCGGTTCCTCGAGGCGTCGTCTTGCATCACGAATATCCGAAACGAATCCTCCCCGCAGGACTGAAATGGCCTGTCGTGGTGAAGCCCAGTAGTGAAGGGTCGACAAATGGCGTCTCGATTGTCAGGAGTTCGAAGATGTGGCGCTCGGCCCTTCGTCGTTCGTATCAATATGATCCGAAGGCTATTGTCGAGAGCTATATTGAGGGTCGGGAGATTACGATTGGTGTCATGGATGGCAAAGCCCTTCCCGCAGTCGAAATTCAAGCGCCAGGAGGTTTCTATGATTATCAGGCGAAATATAAAAAAAAGGATACTCGATATGTCTGTCCTGCGTCGTTACTGAAAGGGCCGTTAAATCGGATGCAAGTCCTGGCGGTTCAGGCGTATGACGTCCTTGGGTGCGAAGGCGCGGCGCGCGTGGACTTTCGACTGAGTCGGCAAGGTCGTCCAGTCATATTGGAAATCAATACCATTCCTGGCATGACCGAGCGAAGCTTGCTTCCGATGGCCGCCGCACAGGCTGGTCTGCCATACGATGAACTTGTTGAAGGTATGCTCAACAGTGCCCTGAAGAATCCACCGAGACTTTTTGCCTAAGGAAGAGATGCCGATGATTCGCCAGCGTCAGAGGACCGTACGAAAAAATCAGCCAGTCAACAAGCCAGGGCGTCGTCGCCGACGTCCGAAGCACACCGTTTGGCAGAAAATGATGCGTTGGGGTATGGCAATGGTGTTGGCGGCCCTGTGCATCGTTGGTGTGTGGGAGTTTGATCGAGTGGAATCGGTAGCAATGAGTTTAACAACGGTTCAACATGTCACCATTATCGGGCTGAATGAATTAGAGCGAAAGGATATCCTTTCGAAGCTGAATCTCTCACCTGAGACGAGCTTGTTCCATATTCAGTCAGACTCGATCATTGCGGATCTCACATCGCATCCCTGGGTTCGGAATGCGGCGGTTGAACGAATATTCCCGCATACGTTGGCTATTCGAATTGATGAACGAGAGCCTGCGGCCGTTTGGCAGTCCAAGGACGCTCGATATGTCCTTGATGCACAGGCGAAGGTTCTTTCAACGGTTACGAATGAGCAATTCCCTGGGTTGCCGGTGGTAATGGGGATTCCCGAAGATTTTGCTCTATCTGGCAATGACGACGTTCAGCAGAAGGTCCGTGATGGCATACTCGTTGGGAGTTTGTTGTCGAGTGGATTCAATGTTGTTCCAACAATACATGTGAATACACCGTCAATGGTTCTGGCCGACACTCAGGATTTCCGTTTCCAATTTCATGATTCGATTGAGGCCCAATGGCAACGGTTCCAAGCATTGTATCCCTCGATTGAAGCACAGATTACGCGTGAGGCGACAGAGATTGATTTGCGATATTCAGGAAAAGTAATTCTTCGAAAAAGGGAGTGATACGCAATGTCGAAGAAAGAACGCATCATCGTTGGCTTAGACATCGGAACGACAAAGATCTGTGCCGTGGTGGCAGAGGTTCTTGATGATACGTCTATTAATGTCATTGGAGTCGGTTCCAATCCGTCGCGTGGCCTACGAAAAGGTGTTGTCGTCAATATTGAGAGTACCGTCGAGTCTATTAAAAAAGCTGTGGAAGAAGCGGAACTCATGGCTGCAGTGCAGATTAACTCCGTCTATACGGGCATTGCAGGAAGTCATATTGCGAGTGAAAGTACGCATGGGGTGGTCGCGCTGAAAAAGCGAGAGGTCTTGAACGGGGATGTGAGTCGTGTGATCGAAACAGCTCGTTGTGGCGCTGTCATTCCTTCGGATCGTCGCGTCCTCCATGTTCTGCCCCGTGAATTTATTGTTGATGACCAAGAAGGCATTCGTGACCCAATTGGGATCGCCGGGTCACGGTTGGAAGTTGATGTGCATATCGTGACCGGTGCGGTAACCTCGGCGCAAAACCTTGTGCGATGCGTGAATCGAGCGGGGCTGGATGTTGCCGATATCGTTCTGCAACCGCTGGCATCGAGTGCGGCGGTGTTGTCGCCGGAAGAGCGGGAACTTGGTGTGGTGATGGTTGATCTTGGGGGTGGGACGTCGGATGTGGCGATTTATGTCGAGGGAAGTATTCGTCATTCTGCGGTGATTCCAATCGGGGGGAACCATTTGACGACGGACTTGACCGTGGGACTTCGTACCTCTCATGCCGATGCCGAGAAAATCAAGATTCGCCATGGGGTGTCATTATCTGAACAGGCCACTGATGAAGAAACGATTGAGGTGCCGAGTGTCGGAGGTCGTCCGCCACGTTTGGTTTCTCGTAGTCATATTGCTGAAATTCTTGAGCCACGAGTGGAGGAGATGTTCGATCTGGTTCGTCGAGAAATTCGTCGTGCTGGGTATGATGGTATGCTGGTCGCCGGTGGAGTGATTACCGGTGGCACCTCACTGCTTCCAGGCATGGCGGAAGCCGCAGAACGAATCTTGGATTTACCGGTTCGAAGTGGAGGTCCGACCGGTATTGGAGGGTTACGAGATGTGGTCAGCAATCCCATGTGCGCAACAGGCGTCGGATTGATTTTGCATGCGGTCAATCATGAACAGGTTTTGCAAGGAATGGGAGTCGGTGGGATAAGCGCGGGAAGCGGACGATGGTCTTCGGTCTTGGACCGTATGAAAGATCGTGTTATGAGTTTTTTTTAAGTCTATGGCATAGGCTGAAGACGTGCACCGATCTCTTGAGGAAACGATGAATGTCCATGTGTTTCATTACAGTTCAGATACCGAGTTTGGCGAAAGGAGGCCATAATGTATTCATTTTCAGAGGAAGATTCATCTGCCATTCGCATTAAAGTGATTGGAGTTGGTGGAGCGGGATGTAATGCGGTCAATACGATGATTGCGGCAGGGCTCAATCGCGTAGAGATGGTGGTTGCGAACACGGATGTTCAGGCTCTGGAAAAGTCTGAGGCCCCGTTTAAAATTCAGTTAGGTCCTGAACGGACGCGCGGACTTGGCGCTGGTGCGCGACCGGAAGTGGGAAAAGAAGCGGCATTGGAAAGTGAAGGGCAAATTCGTGATGCTCTTGAAAATGCCGAAATGGTCTTTGTGACTGCCGGAATGGGTGGGGGAACCGGGACCGGTGGAGCCCCGATTGCGGCCAAAATTGCTCGTGACCTCGGCATCTTAACTGTCGGCGTGGTGACGAAGCCATTTCAGTATGAAGGGCATCGTCGAACAGCCTATGCGGAAGAGGGGCTTCGGGAATTAAAGAAACATGTCGATTCGCTGCTTGTGATTCCCAATCAAAAGCTCTTGACCTTGGTCGATAAGAGTACTCCGCTTCTTGAGGCGTTCAAGGTTGCCGATGATGTATTGCGACAGGCCATTCAGGGAATTTCCGATGTGATCACGACGCCAGGTTTTGTCAACGTCGATTTTGCCGATGTGCGGACTGTGATGAGTTATTCTGGACGAGCGGTGATGGGATTAGGTGTTGGGCGAGGTCCGAGTCGGGCGAGTGAAGCTGCCAAACAGGCGATCTCAAGTCCGCTCCTCGAAGATGGAAGCATTGCAGGGGCTCGAGGCCTTCTCTTGAACATTTGTGGCGGACCCAGCTTAACGCTGCATGAAGTTGATGAAGCATCGACCATTGCGAAGGAAGCCGCTGACCCTCAGGCCAATATCATTGTGGGACAAGTCATTAATCCTGAAGCCGGCGATGAAATCATCGTGACGGTGATCGCGACGGGATTTGAGCAAAAGGACACTGGGTTTACTCGTCCTCAGCAGCGTGAGGTTGTTCGGGAGACTGTTCGTGAGACTCCAGCACCACCCCGTGAAGCTCCAGCTCTTGCTGTGAAGCCAGCGAATGAGCCCCTGTTGGCGTCGGTTTCCAACGAATCGGCGTATTCAGATGAGGAGTTGGATCGCCCAACCTTTATGCGACGATATGCTCCCAAACGAGCTCATCAAGAAAATGGGAATTTGCTCGTTGATGACGATTGGGACGTGCCAACATTTTTGAGAAAGTCATCAGATTCATAGGGGGAATGGTCTATCAGTCTTCTCATAAGACAGATTCCTAAAGAGGGCCCAGCCTTCGGAAAAGGTTACGGACGTGGACTCTCTTTCATTCCCTGAGTGTATTCCTGCCGAGCATGGCTTTGTCCATTTTTTTGGAACACGGCAAAGTCCAGCAGCTCTCGTCAACACAGTTCAAGTGGGACAGGTGACCCCTGTCCCACCGGATTACCCTTTAGTGATTTCCCTCAAGCAAGTCCACGGGAAATCGGTATTGGTTTTTGATGAACCTCTTGATGGCAATGCGACTCTCGCAGAAGGGGATGCACTGGTCACCAGTCAACCTCAAGTCCTGCTCGTCGTGCGTACTGCTGACTGTGTGCCTGTGCTTTTTGCCGATCTTCAGTTGCGTGTGGTGGCGGCAGTTCATGCTGGATGGCGAGGTGCTGTAGCTGGAATTGTCGAGGAAACCCTTTCAACCTTGAAGGATCGGTATGGGACAAAAACCGAACATCTTCGTGTGGCGATTGGACCTTCGATTGGTGCCTGTTGTTTTGAAGTTGACGGTCCAGTCATTAGTCCCATAAAAGCGCAGTATCCGTATTGGGCCAAGGTCGTGAGTCCGATTTCTTCGACGCATGCCAAGGTGGATCTGAAAGAGCTCATTTTCCAACAATTACAGCATCAGGGTATTGCCTTGGCGGCAATCAGCAAGAGTGATGCTTGTACACAATGTGATGCGAACCGATTTTATTCGTATAGAAGAGAGGGGCGAGTCAACGGGACGATGTTGAGTGGAATCATGATAAACCCCTAAAGAGTAAGAGCGTGAAGTGACGAAACGGCGATTTCGGATTACAATAGAGTCAAGGAAACATTGTCTCTGATTATGGAATGGTGAATGCGGAGCCTGTGTCTTGTTCAATTGCTGAAAATATTCAACTCGTCGTACAGTCGATTCAAGAGGCCGCTCTCCGTGTGGGGCGAGAACCCAAAGACATCCGATTAGTCGCTGTGACGAAAACCGTCCTTGCTGAACGGTTGCGTCACGCGCATGCTGCCGGCATTCGGACTTTTGGCGAAAACCGTCTTCAAGAGGCTCAACAGAAACAAGCGTCGTTGCGGGACCTTGTTGATGTGTCCTGGCATTTTATCGGACAGGTCCAACGTCGGAAAATTAAAGATGTGGTCGGCCAATTCGATCTCATTCATTCTGTGGAAAGTCTTGAGCAAGCGAGAACGATGGACAAGTGTGCTCACGATCTGGGAATGACCCAAGCGATGTTGTTGCAGGTGAATGTCAGTGGAGAAGCGACGAAGGGTGGATTTTCAGTGTCTGATATGCTGAAGGCCTTGCCGGAATTCGAACGGATGAGGCATGTGACCGTACGAGGATTGATGACGATTCCCCCGTGGTCTGAGGATAGTGAGCAGGCAAGGCCGTACTTTCGTGAACTGCGTGCGTTAGCCCAGACCGTTACGCAGCAGGCCTATCAGCGGACGAAGATGGAAGAGCTGTCTATGGGGATGTCTCGTGACTATCTCGTTGCTGCGGAAGAAGGCGCCACAATTGTACGAATTGGAACGGCTCTCTTTGGCTCTCGTGATCCTGTAGAATAAAGGAAGACGATCACACGAATATTTTGCTGACGAAGCCGTATCGCAAGGAGGTTTATGTTTATTGCCGCCAATATACTCGAAGGCGTGGCCCATGTGTTGGATTGGATTTTAACCATCTACATGTACGTCCTCATTGCGCGTGCGCTGATATCCTGGGTGAATCCTGATCCCTATAATCCTATCGTGCAGTTTTTAAGCCGGGCGACGGAGCCTGTTCTTTTTGCTATTCGTCGACGGTTGGGATATGGTATGACCATTGATTTTTCTCCGATTATTGCTATCCTCATCATTATGTTTTTGCAGTATGCCGTGGTTCGTTCGTTGTTTGAACTGGCGGCACGGATGCATTGAGAGATTTTGTCATGAAAATTACACCACTTGATATTCAACATAAAGTGTTTGACGCCAAGTTTCGCGGTTATGAGAAGCGACAGGTCGACCAGTTTTTAGAAGAAGTCGCAGAAACAGTGGAAAGCCTGACGCGTGAAAATGCTGTGCTGAAAGAAAAAATGTTGTCCAAGGACGATGAATTGGTCAATCTGAAAAAGACAGAGACCACGTTAACAAATACGTTGATGTCGACACAGACCTTTGTTGATCAATTGAAGCGTGGCGCAGAGCGCGACGCGGAGCTCATTGTCAAAGAGGCAGAACTGAAAGCCGAAGAAATCCTTGCGCAAAGCCGTACGGATTTGATGGAGCTCAGACGGATGATTGCAGATCTTCGTCGCCAGCGAGCCCTTGTTCTGGAGCGTTTGCGTTCAACCTTAGGGGCTTTTCATCGTTTGATCGAAGTCGAAGAACATGCCGATCCCATTCCTGACGTTGTTGAAGAGTCTGCCTACAACACTGATCAGGAAAGTCTTCCAGAAGTGTAATCCATTCGAAAGAGTCTTTATTAGGTCAATGTCCGATGGACACGATTGATCCCATCACCCGGGCATTGCAAACGGGCATTCGTGACCAGATTTTTCCGGGTGCGGTCTTGTGGGTCCGGAGCCATGGGCATCTCCGGTATCATCAGGCAGTCGGCCTCACCTCTTACCTAGCTCCCAATCACCAAACGTCTCTTCACACTATTTATGATCTCGCCTCGTTGACGAAGCCCTTGGCTACGGGAACCGCCATTCTTTGCCTTGTGCAAGAAGGTGTTCTTGAGATTGATCAGCCAATTGGTTTGATCCTGCAGGGATTGCGTGGAACCCTTATTGAACATGCCACGGTTCGAGATCTGTTATGCCACCGATCAGGTCTGCCAGGTTGGCGACCGTACTATGAACAGTTCGTTCTGCAGAATGGAGCGTTACCACAGGAAATCACACGAGAGGCTCGTTGTCACGAAGTTCTGAAGCATATTGCTCAAGAGCCTTTAGAGTATCAGCCAAGAATTCAGAATGTGTATAGCGACCTGGGGTTCATGCTGTTAGGACTTGCGATTGAGAGCGTTACCCAACAATCGTTGAGTCAGTATTGTGCTGAACAGATGTATAACCACCTCAATGGATGTTCATTATTTTTTGGAGACAATGTCGCGAATTCGTCGGTTCATGAACGGTCTGCATCGGAGATTGCTCCAACTGAACAGGATTCTTGGAGAGGAAGGCTCTTGCAAGGGGAAGTGCATGATGAAAATGCATATGTGTTGGGAGGAGTGGCTGGTCATGCTGGATTGTTTGGAACAACAGAGGCTGTGGGTGCCATCACTCAGGCGTGGGTCGCAGCCTATCATGGTCGTGATTCGTTGCTTGATCCGACGCTGGTCCGGCAATTTACATCACGACAAGGAGAGCCAAATGATTCGAGTTGGGCTCTTGGGTGGGATACTCCATCGAAATCTTCATCCTCTGGAAAGTACTTTTCCGCTTCAGCCTTTGGGCATTTGGGATTTACCGGCACATCGGTCTGGATCGATCCGGAAGTTGAATTGGAAGTCATTCTTCTCACCAACCGGGTACATCCTACCCGTGCAAACAATGCCATTCGGCAGTTTCGTCCAATGATTCATGATGTGATTTATGAGGAAATCGTTCGGAAGGCGTAATGCTCTGAAAAGAAAAGAAACTTAAAACAGTTCAATCATAGCTTTATGTCCTGGAGCTGAAGCCAGACGTGCATCACAGGTGACTAAGGGTGCCCCCAACAGTTCCGCTAGTGCGACATATGTTGCGTCATACGATGTGAGATTCTGCCGTAAATCCCAAATACGATACAGAAACAAATTGTGAGCATATCGGGTTAGTGGAAAGTCTGCTAAGTCTTCAATAGCCTGAAACGCACGCGCCGCTGAAAGTTCACCGTGTTGGCAGTATCGCCGCAAGACGTGAGTAACTTCAATATCCAATAAGTGTGGACAATGTAGTGTTTCCCGCTGATGAAGGCATCGTTCTTGGAGCTGAAGGCCTTTGGAGGTGCAGAGTAATTGTTCTAGCAACGCTGAGGCATCAAGGACGATCACCGTTGTTCCCGTTCTCCTCGAATGAGTTCGGCTGGGGAAACAGGGAGTGTGACGGAAGTTCGACGGCGAAGGCGATCACGCATTTCCGTCGGTGTGGGGAGTTCAGCAAGCTCGCGGATGTGCCCAAGAAGATACTCTGATAACGAAAGCCCTTCCATGGCAGCTCGGCCCTTCAATTTGCGATGTAATTTGTCCGGGACGTTTCTTAGTTGAATCATTTTTGACATGTGATTATGATAATTTCATGTGCATAACATGTCAATGGCTAGTGTAGGGAACCATAAATGCACTTTAGCCTATTGACATCAGGGCTTTACTGGCACGTCAATCTGGAATGATCCGAAAGTCGAATTGGAAATGCTTCTCTTAACCAACCGTGTGCGTCTCTCCCGTGAAAACAACAAAATCCGCGAGTTTCGTCCGATGATTCATGATGTGATTTATGAGGAAGTTTAAATAGAGGCATGTCCAATTTCTTCAGATACTGAGGCAACATTGCTAGCGTTCCATTATCTGCTCTCTCTGAGAGACTATTCACAATCCTCCTTGAATTTCTGCCTCCGTGATACTCATCCAATCATTTTCATCGTTTCCGCGATTCACGATTCTCACGTATTGGCCGGTTTGGTCTAGGAAATCATATGTTTCAAGATTCAACGTCCCTCCGCTACTCTCTCTTGGCACGTTTGGATCTCCGATGGTGATCCAATGTTCATTATCTGTTGATGATTGTATGAAAAAGCGTGCCCTTCGTTGATCGCCTCGATACCAGGCGAGAGAAATTGAAGAAATTACCCGGGTGCTTCCTAGGTTTATGACGATGTATTCATCAAGGCCATTTGCCGCCCAGCGTGAAATGAGATTACCGTCAAGAATATTGTCCGGGACATTGGGGTCTTCGTGGCTGCTGGCTTCAACGCCGGTTATAGGGAGTACAAGAGGAACGGCTCCGCGTTCAACCGAACCACTATCACAAACCGCATTGCCATCTTCGTTTCCATCCACAGGCCGTATATACCCTCTTTGATCTGTGGTAGGACAACCGCCAAATCCGCTGCCATGGTCGATGGCTGGACTATCTAATTGTATTCGGTGTGTTCGAGTTGTTCCGCCCCAGTTCGAAAAAACATTGAGATTGGGATCAAGTGGATTGTTTTCAGTGCCCGTGAGGTCAGAATTAGTTTCAACGCTACAATCTGACGTTAGTACACCGATGATATTTCCACCCTGTGAAGAAATGACCCCAGGGTCGGCACCTGGCTCGTTCGGCGTATCGGTTCGGCAGTCAGGTGTATAGCCTATACTGCCCTCAGTATCGATATTGTCTGCAAGAATCGAGTTGACCAATGTGATCTCGCCTATATTGAAGATGCCTCCACCGCCGTGAACTTCGGAGGCGGCATTGCCGGGCGTCGATCTGGCCTGATTATCTGTAATCGTGGTGAATGAAATATCGGCGTCCCCATAATTCATGAGCCCTCCGCCGCGAATTCTGGCAGTATTCCCACTGATGGTGCTATTGTGAATTTCCATGGTGCCCCCGGCATTCCGGATTCCTCCCCCACGCGTGGTGAAATTTCCTGTAATCGTACTGTTTTCGATCGTCAGGTCAGCTCCCAAAAAGTTCATGATTCCAGCTCCAGAGTGTTGAGTTCCACCTCCACCTGCCGAAGGAGGGGTCTCAACGGTTGAATCGTTGGGAATTTTGTTATCCCGGACGGTACTTCTCGACAGATAGAGACTTCCGTCATTCGCAATGCCTCCTCCTGGGGCGCTGGTTTCATTGTCTTTGACGATGCTGTCAGTGAGTTCTAGCGTACTTCCCTCCGCGATAAATATTCCTCCTCCTGATAACATGCTCCCGCCTCTTCCATTTTGAATGGTCAATCCTGATATTGTTACGTCAGCTGAGTCAGCTGATGTTCCGATCGCAAAAATTCGTGTTTCATGAATCCCATCCACGGCGGTAACATTGGCTCCTGAACCTTGAATGTCCACATCCTCCGTGATCTGAAGCCGGCCACCACCTTGATTAGATGGAAGAGTTAACTGATAGACACCTGGGGGAACCTCAATCGTATCGCCGACAATCGTCGCATTCGCCTCTTCGATGGCTGCCCGCAAGGTGCACCGACCTGCATTGTCTGTAATAACATCGGGTCCCCCATTTACCGCGATTTCGCATCGAAAGTCTCCTGGATTGGCATCGGGCTTATCGATCATGTTGTTGACTCTGAACGTACACCCACCAAGGAGGATAAACCATAGAACGACGACGTTGAACACGTGAAAGATAGAGACTGTTTTTCGAGTAAAGAGCTTCATGGTAAATCTCCCTCAGGAATATTTGTATTTTGGTATGATGCCTAATAGATATGACTGCGACGGGACTTATAGAGAGCAAACTGTATACCAGTGAGAGTGTTGTGTTTAACGTAAACTGTCATCGCGACTGTTATGTCTTAGAAGAGTGCAGGTTAGACTGTTTTAGGCAAGTGTGAAGTATCGGAATAGATAACAAAATTATCCATTCCGATATCTTGGTGGCATTAAAACAGATTCAATCTTGAACTCCTATGAATATCCAACTTGTGAAAATAATAAGATTCGTGAGTGATGTTTCAATGATTCATGACGTGATTTATGAAGAAGTTGTTGGAAAAGGGTAGTACTTAAGAAAGGAACTTCTAGAACACTTCAATAGTTGCCGTATTCCTAGGAGCTGTAGCCAGACGTGCATCACAGATGACTAAGGGGCCCCCAACAGTTCCGCTAGTGCGACTTTTCCATCATGGATTGCGGCTTCACCGACTTCGCTCGCTGGTACGTTCTCCATCAAGTCCAGGTATTCCTTGTCATTCATGGCAAATCCAGTTTGCCCTTTCGTCGTCTCTACTCTCGTTTCGTGGACAAAGCCACGGGACTACGCTGCGATCAGATCATTGCGTTGACCGCGGCGAAGGCCCGCAAAGATTATCCGCAGCATCTGCGACGCATCAAGGTCTACGTGCCGAACACGACCGGCATTTATAGCGATACCAAATAACTTCTAGCCGAATTTACATCATGTACACAGCGTAAAAACACACGTCGGATAGACGGAAGTATATTGGAACGGCTATAGAACCCTCTGCAAAAGTCAGTTGAGTTGAGGGGCTTGTCTTTCGAATCGTCTTTTGAGGGGGGTTGTTGTCTACGGTCCTTTGTTGATTTTTCCTTCGCTCCCCTTTTCGAGGCTTGTCGGTGGTGCTCATCGGGGACTTGCCTTGGTTAGGCGGCCTTGATCGGAGCTTGCCCACAGAAAAACACATTCGACAGCGCACAGAGCCGGGTAAACTGCGCCGCGTTTTTGGCCAGACCTTTATCCCGGAGCTTGCGGTGTCCCCAGAGGTGTTTGATCACCCGGAAGGAATGTTCCACCTTGGCGGTGGTAAATTCGGTCGAATGAATAATAGGCGGCCCTTGCGCCTGCACCCCAATATGCCCTTTGGCTCCAACGTGCCACTTGTTGTTTTTACGGGTCGAGCTCATCTCGGGGCCCCGTTCTTTGCGACGGTTCTTCTTGCTCACGGGCTCGGCCAGCAATGTCGCATCCACAATCGTCCCGGCTTTCAGCACCAGCCCCTGGGCCGCTAAGTGGGTATTCACGACGGTCAGAATCTGTTGCGAGAGGCCATGCTCTTCCAAGAGATGCCGAAATCGACAGATGCTGCTCTCATTCGGAATCACGCCCCCAAAACAGTCAAAGCCCAGAAAGGTCTGGAAACTCAGGCGATCTTACAGGGCTTCTTCCATCAGGGGGTCGCTTAAATTGTGCCACAGCTGAAGGAAGTGAATGCGCAGCATCACCCGCAGGTCATGGGGAGGACGTCCGCCGGGGCTCTTATAAGACGGCTGAATGACTTCCTCCAATTGCTGCCACGGCACACCCTGATCCATCTCGTGGAGAAAGCGCTCAATTCGCAAGGGCTTTGTTTTCATTTGGTACCTCAGGGTGATTTGCATGAGGGCTATTCTACGGAGTTCCGTTACTTTTGCAGAGGGTTCTATAGATATTGTTAATCGCTTGGAGTCTCGAAATGTCCTGGTATCCGGTTTTGCCAGGGAACGGTGGCGGTCTTCGCCTGTTTCAGTAGACTTTTGAGATTCACTTCCGCAGCTCGCAGAAGTTTCGGCTCCCCGTTTTGAAGAAGTGCGGTGAGGAGGGAATACATTTCTCGTTGTTCCTGAGGCGAATGAGCGATGAGTTCTAGGATGGGGTCTGGAGAGTCTACATATGTCCAATCAGCATCTTTCTCATCAGAGTCACCTAAGAGGAGGTTGATTGCTGTGGGATTACTATAGGGCTAGTCTGGCGGTATTCCGAGTGCAGTGGCCAATGCTTCAAGTCGTGAGGCTGGCGGATCCAACTCGCCGGCTTCGATGGCCTCAAGCTCAGTCGAAGGCATGCCGACTTTGCCGGCTAATGCTGTCACCGAATTTCCTCGCATGCGCCGCCAGGCTTGAATGTGTTCATTGATGGGCATGAGCCGATCTTAGCCAAGGTCTGGACCGATGTCCAGTGTTCTTCGATCTCATTAACCGTCTCTCGTGAAGCGTAGCTTGTAAAAACCAGAAAGACTCCTCATGCGAGATACGAAATACGAGCAACGTTCCTTAAGATACGAACGACGAGATATGCTTTTAACCTGCTTATGGTGTTTCATGTTCACAAGGCGACGAGCCTTTTCGAATAGTGGCCTGGTTGGGTATTGAAAAGTGGGAAGACCTGTTTGCGGTCATTCTGCGGACTTCCTTCACGATCAATGAATAGGTTTGAAATTCTTCCTCAATGATACCCACTAAAATATATGGTCCTTGGTTGGTTAAGAGCGCACCATATTGTTGATAGGTCTTAGGAAACAACGTGGCTTCATACAATCCTGTTAAGTCTTCAAAGGTTACGAATTCCATCGGCTCGCGCTGTTTGGTCTGAACGGATTTTTCGGTGATCATCCAGCCGATCATCGTAATGGTTTGTCCCACGTACAGATGTATGTCGCAGGCTGGTACCACATGTAATCCTTGAAACGCTTCTGCAAACAATTCGAGTGGATGGGTGTGAAGTGGAAATCCGAGTAGTTCAATCTCATGTTGGATTTTTTGTTTTGGAGAGTAATCTGGTGGAATAGGAAGTGCCACGGACTTGTGTGGAAGAAGAGGTAATAGAGAAGACGTCAAACTACAGGGTACTGTGTGAGCCGTTTTTTGTTTGCTTCCTTGCTGCGCATGATGCGCATACAGGCGCCAAAGAAGGCCTGGACGTGTGACGTCTCCTGAAACACTATCGAAACATCCGGCTTTGATGAATGTGCGGGTGTGGGCTTGTTCTCCCGCCATGCGGATCAGAAAGTTCTGTAATGATCGAAACGGGCCACGTTGAGTCCGTTCTTCAAGAAGATGAGTAATCACATCGGTCTTTAGCCCTTTGATGTGCATGAAGCCCATGCGAAGAGTCGTGTCGGTTCCCACATATTCCCAATGACTGGCATTGATGTCCGGCGGTAAAATTGTGAGGCCCATACGACGGGTTTCCGAAAGGTAGGCAAAGGGCGAGTAGAACCCACCTTGATTGTTAAGCACGGCTGCCATGAATTCTGCGGGGTAATACGTTCGCAGGTAGGCGGATTGAAATGAAACTTGCGCATAGGATGCGGAGTGCGGCTTGCAGAAGCTATATCCCGAAAAGCTCATGATCATGTTCCACATTGTGGCGATCGCCTGTTCTGATGCTCCGTTGGCGGCAGCCCCACGAGAGAACTGCGCGTGATAATCTTGAAGCTGTCGTTCCTTGTGCTTTTTACTCAGAATTTTTCTGAGTTGATCGGCGTCTTCTACGGAAAACCCTGCCACTTCCATGGCGACTCGCGTCACGTCTTCCTGGTACACCATAATGCCGTGAGTGTCAGCCAAGACTTTCTCGAATAATGGGTGAACTGGTTGATGCGTCTCACCATGGGCACGCAGGACGAAGTCTCGATTGTAGGGATTGCCTGCAGGACGAACGAGAGAGGACACCATCACGACATACTCGAAAATGTCTCGAGTTGATTGCCGTGTCTTGCTCATGGTTTTCCACAGTTTCCTCAGCAACAGACGTGTGGCGGGCGACTCGATATAAAAGCACCCGATCGTATTGGTCTGACGAATCAACTCTTGAGTCTGAAGGTCATGGATGGGATCCCATGATGTGTGGTTGAGACGTTGTCCTGTGTGAACCGCGACGGCATCAAGCGTATCGCGAATGACTGCGAGTGAACGATTTCCTAAGATATCGAGTTTGACGAGACCAGCATCTTCGGCTTGATCTTTTTCCCATTGAATAATGGGAACACCTTTGGGTGCAATTTGGATTGGGACGTAACGCTGAATCTCACCTGGAGCGATGATGACTCCGCCACAATGGACCCCGAGATGTTGGAGGCAGCCTTCGAGGCGGAGTCCTAGAGAGATTATTTCCGGCCATGGCTCAGCCATCCCTAAGGCTTGGCAGATGTTTTCTGCCCACGAGGTCAATGTGGGTGTTGTCGGAGGTGGATAAAATTCTGTTTGGCGGACAAGGCGTGGGATGAACCTATTCAGTTCGGCTAGTGACATTCCGTAGACTTTGGCAACTTCGCGAATCGCTGCTCGAAAGCCTAGCGTGTTGTGGTTTGCCACCATGGCTGTGCGACGGGTGCCATACTTTGCGAAAATGTAATCGATAATGCGGTCCCGTTCATCCCAGGGGAAATCAATGTCGATGTCTGGTGGATCCTGACGTCCGGCATTCAAAAATCGTTCAAAAAACAAGTTGTGACGAATCGGATCGACATGGGTGATTCCCAGACAGTATGAAACAATTGACGCTGCGGCTGATCCGCGACCGCACGTGCGTGGAGCTTGTTGGACAATGTCTTGGACAATTAAAAACCAAACGGCAAACCCCTTCGACTGAATCACCCTGAGTTCGGTCTCGATTCGTTTTTGAATGTCATCAGAAATTTCTCCATATCGTTCTCGAGCGCCTTCGTATGTTTTGGCCTGAAGCGTGGGAAATGTTTGTGGATCTGTTTGGTCGCGAAAGGCTTGCTGTACGGTCTCTTTGAAATTCCATTCAGTATGACAACGGTTGGCAAGGCGGCGTGCATTACGTAGTGCATGCGGCATATGTACATAGTGTGGTTCGAGAACTGAAGCTGGAGCAAGCCATTGGTGACGGGAGCAGTGAGAATCTGGCTGCAGTTGTGAAAGCGTGGTCTTCAACGCGATTGCGCGTAACATACGATGAAGATGAAATTCTTCAGGATGTACAAAATGCACACGATTGGTTGCGACTGGCGGAATTTCTGTGCGTCGGCTCAATGCAACGGCTTGATGCATCATGGTTCCTGGTGTCAATTCAACATAGATATTCTGCAGTTTTCGCTTTTTCCATGCTGTGAGAGCCGGAATATCATCGGACAATACAAGAAGATCACGATGATGTAGGTGCACAGTGTCAATGAAATCAAAGTCCTCATGACAATGTCTGGCTGACAGTATGCGGCACAGGTTCGTGTAGCCAGTCATGGTCGTTGCGAGTAAGGTGGCTCGGTGATGCTGGTGAGTGAGCTCAGCTCCAAGAATGGGTTTGAGTCCTACGCGCTTGGCCGTTTCTATGAACCGTATAGCGCCATATACGCCATTGGTGTCGGTGAGCGCGAGAGTGTCGGCTCCATGCGACTTGGCCGTCGCACACAACTCCTCCACTGAAGACACCCCGGACATGGGTGAGTAGTTAGAATGGACGTGCAGATGAACGAAGGGTGGCATGCGTGTTCCCCCACCAAATGGACTGTGGACCAAATCGTTTTCGAATCTGATCAAGCGATAGTGTTAAGCGGTGTGACTTTTGGGGTGCAAAAGGTTCATTGATGAATTGTTCCTGAAACAAATCACTCTGTTCGATAAATGTAGAGAGTTGTTCCGCATATATGGCGAGACGACTGCTTCGAATTCGGCGTGTGAACATTCGTGTCAGCAGCGTGGCGGCATAGGGGAGCAAGTCGGCTTCCCAGTATGTTCCCGGGGTTACGGCATGCGCTTTCGTCATTTCTACTCCATCACGATATTGAAATCTGACCCTGATCGCGTGACACATCCGCTGTTGATGCCGTAGCTGCTGACAGATTTGTTCAAGGAGTCCATACAACGCCCCATGGAGTCGATGGATGTCGATTTCATCGGACTTGAATTTGAGCGCCGCTTCAATCTGTGGTTGTTGGGGTGGGCAGAGAACAGGGGACGAGTCGGTCCCATGTGCCCATGCATGAAGAGCCCCGGCATGCTGTCCCAAGACAATCTGAAGGTACACGAGTTCAATGTCTGCAAGATCATGCAAGGTATGGATATTCAAATCCGACAATACCGGCAACATGGTCTTTGTATGGTGAGGGCTAAGCGGTAAGGCATGGATAGGCAATGGCGCAAGGAATGCTTCTTCAGAGCCATGTTGAATGTCGCACAGGAGTGGAGGTGTGACAATGGTTGAGGCAATACGTGCGACGAGTTTATTGCTGGCCAGTCCGGCCACTCCGATCAGTCCATAGTGTTGTGTAATTTCTCGCTTGATTCGCATGGTGGCATCACAGGCCAATCCAAAGAGACGTGTGGTGCCGGTCAGATCAAAAAAGAACTGGCCAGGTTGGATCGGTTCCCACACTGGGGAAAATTGCCTGATGGTGTTCACGAGGGCATGGTGAGCTTGCCGGACGTGCGTTGTGCGTGGGGGAAGAATGTGCAGTGACGGGCATCGCTGGCGAGCCTGTGCGACAGAAAGGCCTGGCAAGACGCCATCTAGCTGGGCTTCTTGTGACACTTCAGTAATGGGTGATCGAGTGGCTGATGAAACCGCAACGGCAACGGGTCGTGTTTGTAACGAAGGATCGTCTAGGCGCGCGAGAGCGATGGAAAACGTGGGAATAGAAAAGCAGGCAATGTGGCGATTCATGGGGCAAGCATATCTTATGGTGACAGAGAAAGGACGGGGCCTTAACAATCCTGCTATTCTCCAAATAGCCACAATATTGTATCCAATGGTTGCATTTTATGAAGATTTATGTCAAGAATACTGCTATAGCCGTTCCAGTTATGCCGAATCAGTTACATGTCGATCCACTGAATACTGGTTATAGCCGTTTCAAATAACTTCCGCTGGTGGAAACGTTGTACCGCGCGAAGTTCGTGATATTCTCCTGCTTGGAACGTATTTGGATTCGCTATAACCCTTCGTTATTGAACCGTCAATCGTATACAGGGCATCCAGGCGGGCATAACTTTCCTCTATGTTTGCGCTGTGTACATGATGTACATTCGGTTGGAAGTTATTTGGTTTCGCTATAGTAGAAGAACATTCTCATATTCCTTTAACGATCAAAGATGGCCATTCCGTGTCCCTATGACTCATACAGAAAGTCAAAGGACAGGTCATGCTTGATCAGGTACGAATTATTTCCAAAAAACGGCTACACAAATTAGATGGATCGGTTCATGCCAAGACCAAATCCGACATTCTTGAATGTTTGAATACGATGTTTGTACTCTAACGAAGATGTGTTTCAAAAACGAAAGGGCTCGATATCAGATGATGTCGGGCCTTTGTCATTCTGACGTAGGGTGTTCTACGATGTAGTTTCAAGCCAACCGAGATGTTCATTGTAGGTGTCTAAGTGGTGCTTCGCGACAATCAACGACAGAAGCTGGAATATCATCGTGTTGGCGGCTATCGGATTCGTGTGCAACATGTCCGAAAGCCACTCGTCGTAAAGATTTTTACTGTTTTTCAGTGGGTCGGGTTATTGACCTTTATGGCCATGAGCGTTCTGCAGGAACCTGTTTGGGCGGCGCTTAGCCCAACCCAAGTTGTGATTGTGTCGAACATGAATAGCCGAGAAAGCGATTCCGTTGCTCGATATTATGCACAACAACGAGGCATTCCCCTATCGCATATCATTGAATTGGATACATCGACAAGGGAGACGATTGGTCGAGAAGAATATAAAGAATCTATTGCCCAGCCCCTTCGAGAAGCGCTACAAGTCAAAAAGCTTGCCCCAACTGTTCGCGTGATTGTCACCACGTATGGAATTCCTCTTCGCGTTGAGGCGCCTCGTCCTTCTGCGCAAGAAACTGTTTGGTTAGAAGATGCCAAAGCTTGGCGAAAATCTTCTGTCGAGTTTTTACAAGAGCTCACGCATGATATCGAAGGCATTGCGACTCAAAAACCTGAGGCCGCATTCTCGCCATCACACGATGTCGATATGAATGAGCGAGCCATTCACGTGTTCCTTCAAGAAGTGGGGCAGGCTATTCAACGGGCCAATGATCGTATTCGAAACATTGAGGATGTCGATCGCAGAAAAGCTCATGAGCGTGTGTTGGAAAAAATCATTCAGCGTATCAATGGCATGGCGGGTACGGTTCAGATCTTACGATCTGTGTCAGAGAAGACGGCAATGGCCATGGATGCGCCGTTGACGGCTCTTCACGGTCAGCTCCGTTCAGCAGAACGTCTGACTTCGTTATTGTTAACTGTTCCCTCGGACAACAATCGGGAACATGCCTATCAAGTTGTGCAGCAGCACTTTGGTGTTGCAGGCGTGCTGCGCTTTGCCAATCAAGAAATTCAGCGATTCAGCTTCGTGCATGCCCGTGCGAGTGTCGATAGCGAATTAAGTGTTGTGTGGTGGGGGCACACCTTTGCGCATCCATCTGGCAAAATCCCGAATCCCTTGTATGCCTGGTATCCTGAGCAGGCTCAGGAGCAGGCATTGAGTCTTCCAGTCATGCTGGTGAGTCGTCTTGATGGACCGAATCCTGATTTGGTTAAACGCATGATCGATCATGCAACCCTGACGGAGCAGAATGGCTTGAGGGGAAACGCCTATTTTGACGCACGGGGAATGGATTCCAAGCAATTGTTAAGCTACGGACATTATGATCGAGACATCCGGATGCTCAGCGAGGCTGTCCGAAACATTTCTTCTTACCCCGTTGTGCTCGAAAACACACAAAAACGATTGAGCGAACCTGGGGATGCTCCTCATGTTGCGCTCTATGTCGGGTGGTATCGTCTTCGACACTACGAGGATGCCTTTACGTTTAATCCAGGTGCGATTGGCTATCATATTGCTTCGGGCGAGGCGGTCAGTCTTCGTGATCCGATTGAACGGGGGTGGTGTAAAAACGCATTGGAACGAGGGATTACGGTGACGCTAGGGCCAATCGGGGAACCCTATCTTGATGCATTTCCTTTGCCGACGGAATTCTTTGGTTTGTTATTGACGGGGCGCTATTCGGTCGTTGAGGCGTTCTACCTTTCCTCTCGCCATCTGAGTTGGCAAATGGTGCTCGTGGGGGACCCGCTGTATAATCCGTGGCGGGGTCGAGCATTTGCTCAAAAAGTGAAGAAGTCTGGCATATTACGTCGACAGACGTTTCCAGTTCCTCCATCGGAGCGAGTTTTTTCTGATCCACTTCATATTCGGGAGAAACTCCTGGAGGAACGCCGGCAAGTCTTGTCGAGGCTTTCGTTACGCGAGGGGCGTTAGTGTAAGGAAGGAGTCCGCGTCATGTTCTATCATGTACTTCGAAGTCCGGTTGGCAAACTCTTGTTGGTGGGGAATGAGCAAGGGGTAAAGATGCTGAGTTTTCAGGATGGCCGACATCCTCAAGCCATTGATTCGCAATGGAGAAAAGATCGACAACCTTTTGACGATGTGATTACCCAGTTGGAGGCGTATTTCGATGGCGAACGTACAACGTTTTCAGTGAAGCTCTCCCCTGAGGGGACAGACTTTCAACGGAACGTGTGGAAAGCGCTTCGACGTATTCCGTATGGGAAAACCGTTTCCTATGGCGAGATTGCGAAGCGGATCGGAAACCCTCATGCGTCACGAGCCGTAGGAGCCGCGAATGGACAAAACCCTATTTCGATCATTGTCCCGTGCCATCGGGTGATTGGAGCCAATGGCAAGCTAGTCGGCTATGGTGGTGGGTTGCCGATTAAACAGTCACTACTTGCCCTTGAGCAAGAGTATGGTGCGTCACGGTGATACGTTTCGAGCTGTGGTCTGATTTGGGGGGTGATTCGTATGGGGCATTTGCGTCATAGGTGCGATTGATCCAAAGTGCACTCCGAAGCTTTTTCGCTGACAATCCCGGACATACTGGGTAAGCGCTTCATGAATCACTGGGAATGCGAGTTGTTCCCAGGGAATATCGTCAAGAGACACCAGTTGGACTTCTAGACTTTCTTCTCCAGCACCAAATTCACGTGTTCGTAGTTCCCCACGATAGATGATATAGACTTGATCGACGCGGCGTAATGAATAGACTGCATAAAGCGATGTAATGTGAACGTCAGCTTTGGCTTCTTCTAGGGTTTCCCTTGCCGCAGCTTCCTCGGAGCCTTCACCCATTTCCATAAATCCAGCTGGGAACGTCCAGAGTCCTACGCGAGGTTCAATGGCCCGACGACACATGAGGATCTGTCCTTCCCATTCAGGAATACAACCTGCCACAATTTTAGGGTTTTGGTAATGAATGGTTTCGCAGTTTGGGCAGACCGCTCGCAGCCGATCTTCTCCCTGAGGGATCTTCTGTTCAACCTTTTCACCGCATTGACTGCAAAAATTGATGGGTGGGAGTGGCATGTCACTTTCCTATCAGACGAAAGGCAAGCGGTCAAATGTCGATTTTGACCATTCGATACTCTACATACACGTAACTGGTAAGTTGAAAAGTGAAAATGGCAAAATGAAAAATTGTGGAAAACGCTCTGAGTTCGATATTACATTTTTACATTCTATGCATGATTCCCCTATCTCATGGTGTACCACAAGTACGGGCCGTGGGTCACGAGGTTTCGAAGTCCGATGATGCCAGCTTGCGTTTGTGATCCCGCCATCGCCTTTGGTAAGGTTGGGGCCCGGAGTGCTTGCTCCGTTTCTTAACCCGCAATCGCTAAAGGAAAACAATAGGATGAGTACAGATGAGAAACAGGTCATATTTTCGCTCATTGGCGTGGGTCGTGTGCACCCACCCAAAAAACAGGTTCTCAAAGACATTTATTTGTCATTCTATTATGGAGCTAAAATAGGGGTCTTAGGACTGAACGGATCTGGGAAAAGTACGTTGCTGCGGATTATTGCCGGGCTTGACAAGGATTATCTTGGAGAGATCACGTTTTCGAAAGGCTATTCCGTAGGACTGCTTGAACAGGAACCCCAGCTCGATCCTGGAAAAACCGTTAAAGAAGTCGTGGAGGAAGGGAGAGCCGAGGTCATTGGACTCTTGCGGGAATATGAAGCCGTTAGCAATCGATTTGCGGAAGAACTTTCATCTGACGAGATGGAAAAGTTGATTGATAAACAAGCGCAGTTACAAGAAAAGATCGAAGCAGTCAACGGATGGGAGCTTGAACATGAGTTGGAAATTGCGATGGATGCGCTGCGGTGTCCTCCACCGGACTCGGTAGTTGAAAAGCTTTCCGGAGGGGAGCGTCGTCGTGTGGCTCTCTGCCGCTTGATGATTCAAGAGCCAGATATTTTGTTGCTGGATGAGCCCACTAACCATCTTGATGCAGAATCTGTGCAATGGTTAGAGCAGCATTTGCAGCAGTATAAGGGAACGGTTATTGCCGTGACCCATGATCGATACTTTCTGGATAATGTTGCGGGGTGGATTTTGGAATTGGATCGTGGCCATGGCATGCCGTTTCAAGGCAATTATTCTTCGTGGCTTGAACAGAAACAAGATCGATTGGAAAAAGAGGAAAAGACGGAGTCCAAACGGCGGAAAACTCTTGAGCGTGAGTTAGAGTGGATTCGCCTGTCTCCCAAAGGCCGACAGGCAAAGGGAAAGGCTCGCGTGACGCGTTACGAAGAACTTGTGAGTGAAGAGCAAGATCGACAAAGTCAGGACCTTGAAATCTATATTCCGCCTGGTCCGCGATTAGGAGATGTGGTCATTGAAGCCAAGGGACTTCACAAGGCGTTTGGCGAGAAAAATCTCTTTGAAGATCTCTCCTTTACATTGCCTCGAGGAGGGATTGTGGGGGTAATTGGGCCGAATGGTGCTGGAAAAACCACGTTGTTTCGGATGATCATGGGAGCCGAAAAGCCCGATGCGGGTGAATTTACCATAGGTGAGACTGTGACGCTTGGGTATGTGGATCAAGATCGAACGCTTGATGCCAATCGTACGGTGTGGGAAATCATCTCCGATGAGCAAGAGACCATTATGTTAGGGAAAGCCGAAGTCAATTCGCGAGGCTATGTGTCGAGGTTTAACTTTGCGGGATCTGATCAACAGAAGAAGGTCAAAGATCTTTCTGGCGGTGAACGGAATCGTGTGCATTTGGCGAGAATGCTGAGAGAGGGGGCCAATGTGTTGTTGCTCGATGAACCTACGAATGATCTTGATGTGAATACGCTCCGTGCATTGGAAGAAGGCTTGGAGCAATTTGGGGGTTGTGCCGTCGTCACCAGTCATGATCGCTGGTTTCTCGACCGTATTGCGACACATATTTTGGCATTCGAAGGCGATAGCCAAGTGGTATGGTATGAAGGTAATTATAGTGAGTATGAGACGGATCGGAAAAGGCGTTTGGGGAAGTCGGCTGAGCGGCCCCATCGAATTCGCTATCGAAAGTTAACCAAAGGGTAGGCCTACTCCATTGTTGAAATGACGAATGGGATGCTTGGACAACGACCAGAAGTGCTTATCGCTCGGACTGTCGGAATTATCTGTATTGCACTTGGATTTGTCTTAGGGATGCATGGTCTTGATTATCCTGATTCGATGTGGCTCCCAACGGCATTGGGCTTGATCGTCACAGGGATGGTCGCTCAATTATTCGCGTTAATCCGATCGTTCATGCGAGCGACTGAAGACAAGAAAGATCCAAAGCTGTGAAGAAACACTGATGCGTAGTATGTTCGTGCGTTCAAAGACTTTGACTGCCTTATTAAAATTTGGTGTTGTCGTATTGGCCGGATGTCTCTTGACGAGTTGCACACATTGGCGTGACCGCTATTTCGATAGTGCCGTAGACGACTTGACGCAATTCGATATCCGCGAAAAGTTTGGCAAACCACATATGGTCGAACAGTCGTTGTTGGATAAAAAAACTACGTGGGTCTATCGCGTGGCTATTCCTGAAGGCGAACTTGATCCTTCCGGTTTAAAGGGCTTTGGATCTGGTGTGGCCGATGTTGGTGAGGCTGTTGCCTCTTTAGTTGGAAAAGGGGATCAGGACGGCGCCCCGCGAGAACGTATTGTCTGTCTGCGTTATGAACTCTTGTTTGATGAGGAACGGATACTCAGAGAGTGGACGCGTCAGTTTTGTCAATTGAAAAAAAAGGAAGATCCGTTTGGGAGTCGTGAGCGGTGAGACGTTCCGTGAGGGTTTGCTGAAGGAAATCCTTCTTTTTAGCGATCAAAAAACCATCTGAGGTTACAGGAATTGGTGTATGCCCGTTTTTAAAAGTCCGGCATTTATTCAACAATGTTTTGCTGTGCATCCATTGTCTTTGAATGTCAAAATGGTTGCACTTCCAGAAAAAGTTGGTATTTTTTGTGACAATTGTCATATGCGGCATCGCCTGCAGGTGACCATGTGTCAAAGTCAAATTGGAGACGAACCGTTCACGGATGTTGGTGCGGCTGAGAGTCTAGGGCAATGCATGGCAGACCACTCCGTTGATTTGCGTGTGAGTCAAGTGGATGTCAAATCAGATGTCGTCCAGTTTCGATGTCGTCCGTGTCGTCGTGTCTATCAAATGAAGATTTCTCTGTTCGAGACTCATCAGCAGTAAATGCGTTCATAGAGGGAACACAGAAAAAAAGAGCCGCTGTTACGCGGCTCTTTTTTTGTTTCACTGCCTAAATTTCTTACTTGTTAGGTTGCGGAGTGTACCGCAGATACGGCTTCACGACGCGGTGGCCCTTCGGGAAGAGGGAGGGAATTTCTGTATCAGTCACAGCCGGGGTAATGATGCAATCTTCGCCATCTTTCCAGTTGGCTGGCGTCGCTACTTTGTGTTGAGCTGTTAGTTGTAGTGAGTCGATCACGCGAAGCAATTCAGCAAAATTTCTTCCGCACGAGGCCGGATACGTTAAGGTTAGTTTGATTTTTTTATCAGGTCCGATCACGAATACCGAACGCACAGTCATGTTGTCTAACGCATTCGGGTGAATCATGTCATACAGATTGGCGACCTTTTTTTCAGGGTCCGCAATAATAGGATAGCTGACGGTACAGTTTTGAGTTTCATTTATATCGTTCACCCACCCTTTATGAGAGTCAAGTGGATCGACGCTAATTGCCAACACTTTGACATTACGGTTCTTGAACTCATCATTCATATTGGCCATCGTACCGAGTTCAGTGGTGCAGACCGGCGTATAGTCCTTGGGATGAGAAAAAAGAATGCCCCACCCGTTGCCAAGCCATTCATGGAAATTAACGCTACCTTCCGTGGTTTCCGCTGTAAAATTCGGTGCTTCATCGCCTAATCGCAGTGCCATAATGTGCCTCGCTTGATAGGAAGTGGATGGATAAGGTCCTCGTGCTGAATGAGAGTTTTCCTCTGAGGTAGGGGCTCGGATGATTTACGGATCCGCTACTCATATTGCTAGGTAGAAGTCTACGTCATGTCACAGAAGATGGTCAACTAAGCAATGTGTTGCCTGCTGGGCAGGCTTTGCAGAGCTGGTCGACTTGGATATGAGGATATAACATTGGTCCCAGTGAAGCACTGGGTTTAAGTATTTTGCTGCCTTTCCTTTCCAGTGAAGGGAATAAATGCATAGTGTCAAGATTCATCATTTATTAACGGTTGTATAGATACATAGTTCTTGAAATTGCCTCTTCTAGACAAGAGTCACGAAGATCCTTGCTTTTTATCTAATGAAAGATACTGTGGTTGTTGGTATGTTACTTGTTGGCTGTAGTCTGATTGAGCTATTTTGAGCGATGGGGACATGCCTCAAACTCTCGTATTGGGACTTGGGTTGGTTATGAGGAATACTGACATATTCATACCGCTGTGCCATTTATTCATACAATAATGAGGAGGAAGATTATGTTGAATGTGAGGAAATTATTTCTATTAAGTATGGTGTGCGTGATGGGACTAAGCTTGAATGCGTGTTTGATTCTTGAAGCGACGACGGACACCGCCGTGCAGATCAGCGATGCTGTGACGCATGCGACGACTGATATTCTTTCCAGCACCTCAGGTAGCGGCGGCCATTCTTCGGCCGAAGCTCGTGCCAAAAAAATTCGAATGTTTGCCAAGCACAATGCAAGGAATGTACAGCAAGATGTGGCTCAGGGAGGGGGGGAGTATCTGGCTTCGCTTGAAGCGTTGTTGGAAGTTCCTCCACAACGGCATGATGAGTTCACTGTCTTTGCGCAATCACACTATGAGTGGCTTGTTAGCGATGAGGACGGGATCACCAATGACGGGCTTATGCAATTGGCGGATTTCGGATCTCAAGACATAGCGCAAGCCCTATCCGTGCAAATAGCGGCGAAGTAATGAACCCTGCGCCATGATTCATGGCACAGCATACACTCAGCATTCGTCGTTAGGTTGTGGATACTTTTTAGGCTCCGGCATTCACTTGCCGGAGCCTTTTCTGTTTTGAGGTGTTATCGTTTGGTGATACGTCGGTTCTACGTGCACCCAATCTTCGTGAGCAATCGAAGGTGAGAAAGTGTGATAGGACTTCTGATTGCTAAAACTTTACTTTGATGAAGATTTTTTGCAGTTTGGTTCAAGGGTGCGTTTCGACGAGGGGTCGATGGTGAAATGCTGGTTGAGAAACACTCGTCCAATCAAAAGTTCATATTCGTAATTACTGCGATTAGCCAAGTTTACCTCGGCTTCCTTATGGGTGTCGCCAAGGCAGATGTCTAATAGAACGACGGGTCGTTCTGCTGATTTCTGTTTGTGCCGTTTGATCTTCACGATTCGCTTGATTTCACGCTCAAGGGTCAGGTTTTTGTTGCTTCGATCTGTGACGGTAAATTTAACCCATGGTTTCCCGTCACGTTCAAATTGATCAATATCTTCAGCATGAATGGAGGCACTTTCCGCTCCCGTGTCGAGTTTGGCCACCATCCGCAAGTTTCCGGGGAAAATACGTACTTCTTCGATCCAGCCTGCTTTCACTAATGCTTCTGATGCCAGCAGTGTATCTGAATAGCCAACCGTCAAAATTAAACAAGAAAAAGAGAATAAGGCTTTAAATGTTACGGAACGGGAAATCGATGCCAGGATAGTATTCATTGACTCAAAAACCTCCTTAAATATACCTATAAATTAAAAAGAGAAACGTTCATAAATTCAAAAATTGGTAAATTTAACTCTGATTCAGAGTGGAAATGCAACGACTTCGGTTTTGTATCCCATGTTTTCGACTTCATTTTGCCATGCGCTTCAGTTTAGTGCCAAAGACCATCATCGGGTCATAGGCACTGATGATGTTGCATCGCTCATGAGAAAAAGAATTACCATAAACTGAAATTCCATGTACACACGTCAGGCAAATGTGATGCACAGAACGCTATTTGTGATCTCCCGCTTATACCGAGTCAGGAAATTTAGCTCAACGGACAAAAATTTTACTCATAATCAAAGAATGTCTATGTGTTGGAAGGCTTTCCTGTTCATCATGTTGGAAGAGTGAAGAGTGATGAGTGATTGTTGCCATACGTGTGTGCGGGATCTACAGAAATTGGTGAGATCTCACAGTTTTTGATGTGAACTTCTCTGTATATTTGTTGTAAACTTGAGCGCTCCGTTCTCCTCCTTTATATTTTTATATTTACCATATTATGTCAAGCTTCACACCAGAAGATGAGACCTCAGGGACCGCTGAGCAACTTCAGGAAACGCTTCATCATTTAGGGGAGCGTGTTAAAGAGCTCTCAGCGTTGCATTCGACGGCTCGGCTGTTCCAAGAGGATGGTGGGTCGACGGAAGAACTCTTGGCAAAGATGGTGGCCCTGCTTCCCGCCTCCTGGCAATACCCGGAAATTACTGCTGCACGAATACGATTTGGTGAGGTCGAGATTGCCACGCCGAACTATCAGGCGACGCCCTGGGTGCAACATGCTGATTTCGTTTGTCAGGGGGATATTTTTGGGTCGCTTGAAGTGGTGTACCTTGAAGAGCGACCTCTAGAAGTCGAGGGCCCTTTTCTTGCCGAAGAGCGAAACCTCATTGACTCGTTGGCGGAAATGCTCACGATTCATTTGGATCGAAAGCGATCAAGTGATGCCTTGCGTGGGCTCTCTAAAGTCTATCGGGATGCGACGGACCCCATTATTCTTGAAGATCTCGCAGGAGTGGTGACATCGGTGAATCCCGAAGCAGAACGTGCGTATGGGTGGAACGCTGCCGAATTGATTGGGCAGCCTATCACGGTTCTGGTCCCTCCAGAGGAACACCCTCAGGTGCAAGGCCAGCGAATGCGTTGTCAACAGGGACAGGTTGTTCGAAATGTTTCTGGTGTTCGACAATCGAAGGATGGGAAGCGTCTTCCGGTGCTGATTACCCTCTCGTTACTCACGGATGAAGAGGGGCAACCCACAGGCATTGCCACCTTTGCTAAAGATATTTCTGTGTTGAAAGAGACAGAAGCCGCACTTCGGAATGCGCATGATGAGTTGGAGGCGCGTGTGAAAGAGCGGACGAGTGAACTTCATCAGGCAAATGATTTATTGACGGAAGAAATCGCACAACGTACGGAAATCGAGTCGCGTCTTGAGCAGGTTATTGGCAAACTCCAACGTAGTCATGACGATCTTCAGGCGATGATGAATCAACTTTCCATCGGCGTAGCGCTCACGGATCGTTCAGGCACGATTCTTTTTCTCAATCGCGCCGCTCAACAGTTATGTCAAAAACGGTCTGAACAATGTGTGGGAAAACAGTGGAAAGAACTCTTTGGCGATGCAGAGTCTCTTGCGCGTCTTGAAGAAATCGTGCAGCAATCACCGCAGAAACGTGAAAGCATGCTCGTGAAAATGCCGAATGTGCCCGGAGGACGTATCAGTTGGGCCAATGTAGATATTTGTGACGATCCACGGGATTCACAGCAGAAAATCTTCTACTTGTATGATACGTCAGAAGTGGAGAATTTACGCCGGCTTCTTGGTGAAAGTGGAAAATTTCAGGATTTGATTGGAAAGAGTCAAGGCATGCAGGCGGTATTTCAACAGATTCATGAGTTGGCGCGTGTGGATTCCACGGTGTTGATCGAAGGAGAGACTGGAACAGGAAAAGAGTTGGTGGCCCGTGCCATTCATCGCACCAGTCATCGGAAAGATATGCCCTTTGTCGCCGTGAATTGTGCGGGTCTCACCGAATCGCTTGTGGCCAGTCAACTCTTTGGGCACAAGCGAGGGGCATTTACTGGTGCCGTTTCGGATCAGACAGGTTTGTTCGAAGCGGCGGAAGGTGGGACGCTGTTTCTCGATGAAATCGGTGATATTCCTTTATCGATCCAGACTAGTCTGCTCCGCGTGTTGCAGGAGCGTGAAGTGACGCGTTTGGGCGAGTCCAAGCTTCGAAAGATTAACGTACGCGTTATTGCAGCCACACATCATCATTTAGCCGACGATGTCGAAGCAGGAGAGTTTCGCGCTGATCTTTTATATCGAATTCGCGTTGGGCGAGTGCTGTTGCCCCCGTTGCGGGAACGACGAGAAGATATTCCACTTCTCTCGAGTTTTTTCTTAGGGCAATGTCAGGCAACCACGGGCCGTCCTGTGAATCAAATTAGTCATGAGGCGGTGCGTCTGCTTGTCTCGCATGATTGGCCAGGAAATGTTCGAGAACTCCAACATGCCATCGAGTTTGGGGTGATTCGTTCTCGTGGGCCTATCTTGCAGCCCCATGACTTTCCTCCGGAAGTTCTTGATCAGCAAGATGTGCCGCCCAGGCTTGCGCGTGGGAAAAATGCGCCAATAGAAGATCAGGGCGACCCCATTCTTTCTGCGCTGGAGAAAACGGGAGGGAATCGGAGTGCCGCAGCCAAACTCCTTGGAATCAGTCGAGTTACCCTCTACCGTCGCCTCTCTCGCCTGGGGATTAAGTAATACTTCAGAATTACCTGCCTCCTTTCTCTGAATTCATATAAAATCATTGCGTGAAACAGATGATGCATATTCGTTACATATGTGTAACTTTACGTGTATCACCGTTACAGTATTATTATAGATTATTTTGTATAATTAGTTGTTTTCATTGAACTTAATAGTTGGTACTCAAATTGTAATACTTTGAGAAGAGAAGACATAACATTCAGTGGGCTGTCGGCTAAGTATGAGTAGAATAATGAAAGGAAGTACAAATATGAAAACCTTAATAATGAGCCTCATTCTAGTTGTGGGTTTCGGAGTCGGGCCGTCAATAACCTTGGCAGGAAACACTCCATTTAATATTGAGAATCATCAGACCATGAAGACATGGTCTGCAGAGAATCACGTTGAGAAAGCCAGGGTTGCCAAAGAGAAAGTTGAAGGTCTTGAAGCAAAAATTGACGAACTTCAAACGAAAATCGATAAATTCTCTCAAAAACCCTACCTGGACACCAAAGGATTTAAGCGCCAAGGGTTGAGACTGTGGAAGGGGAAATTAGTCAATGAGTTAAGGCAGATAGTCGACAAGATTGTCTGGCACGAACAGCAAGCTCATGAGATGGTCGCTTCTCAGCACGACAACCAAGAAGACTCCTAATCCTGTCTAACATTCTTCTCTCGGATTCATGGAGCCCGATCAAAGATCAGGGCTCCACCATTCCTGGCAATAATCAAGTCATAGACAGATATCCTCTCATTTTCCTCCAACAGAGCCCTTAATTCTGTGTGACTGAGATCACATGAGAACGATGAATTTCGTCAATCAGTCTTTTGTCGTCCAATGATTAAACGTGGAAATTAAGGCGCTACGCTATTTTCCAACCTCGTTCAAATCTTCTGCAATCCAAACTTATCTGTAGATTGTAGCCTTCCAATCTTCTCTTTTTCTCACATGCGCAGTGCTGTATGCCCAATATCGGCCTATAGCCGTTCCAATATACTTCCGTCTGTACGACGTGTGTTGTTGCGCTGTGTACATGATGTACATTCGGCTGGAAGTTATTTGGTTTCGCTATAGTAGCCAGTTCATGTTTGAAGAGATTCGTGAAATTTGGATCAGTCTGTTTCCAGGCTATGTGTTTGTTCAGGAGGGAGAGAAAGTATAAAGTGGCGTATTTTATACTGTCCATACTGTTCTGTTGGACTTGATGTTCCTAGACAGAACCTTGTTCGACTGGAAAGATAGATGATGAAAGGAAGATGATGAGAGCATTCTCCCTCTATCTGGTGATCTGTGGTGGTAGTCTTGCTGTACTCTTAATCAGTCTGATTCTTCCTATTCTCTTGCCAGGCTGGCGCTGGCAACATGAACCGCTCCATTCCACCATAGAGGCGCTTGGTGGACTGACCGCCATCGCCATGGCGATTGTGTTACTCCATAGCACCAAGAAGCATGACAGAGAAAAGTTTCATGCGGTGGCGGGAGGTTTTCTTGCGATGGGCCTCCTAGAAGTATTTCATGCTCTTTCGACACCTGGGGATGGGTTCGTCCTCTTACGTAATATGGCAAGTCTCTTTGGAGGGATTGGGTTTTCGCTCGTCTGGCTTCGAACAGCAGAGAAAAGGAAGATGAGCGAGTCAACTATGCTGTGGTTGATCGCTGGAGGAACCCTGGCAATTGGTATCTGGATACTAGGATTTGCGGAACAACTTCCCGTCCTGATTCGCCAGGGCGAATTTACCCCAACGGCCATCGCACCGAAAAGCATCGCTTGCATGCTCTTCCTCGCCGGGGCTGTGTATTTCCTGTTGGATTACCGAAGCACCCGTCAATTAGAAGATGTCATGTTCGCATGCCTCGCGCTCATGTTCGGCCTCGCCGAACTGATGTTCACCTACTCGACTATCTGGGATGGACCATGGTGGTATTGGCACTGGCTTCGTCTTATGGCCTACTTCTTGGTTATGGGGTATGTTGGACATGGTTATCTCAATGCCTTCTCCGATTTGCAGATTTCACTGGTTCAGACCTTACAGGCTGAGGAATCAGTCCGTCGAAGCGAGCAGCAACTGCGTGAAGTGTTGGAGGAGCGCGAACGGTTGGCAGAGGATCTTCATGATGGCGCAATCCAATCGATGTTTACACTCGGGCTGAGTCTCGAACGCTGTCAGCGTCTTATTCCCAAAAATCCAAAAGAAGCGATCAGTACAATTGGTGATGTGATTGCGGATCTTAAATTAGTGATTCGAGACCTCCGGAATTATATTAGCGGTACAGAAGCTGAGTCTGAAAATTTCCCACCATTGAAAGAAGCGATCGCATCGCTGGTGCGTACGATGAACCATTCTGCTCCCATTCACTTCCGTATGCACGTTGATCAAGCCGCGACCACACTCCTGACTCCAGATGAGAGAACGCACGTGCTCTATGTCATCAAAGAAGCGATGAGTAATAGTCTTCAACATGCCGGAGCCAAATCCGGATCAGTGTCCCTTCACGTTCAGAATGAGATTGTTCGTGTAGAAGTCAAAGATGACGGTTTTGGCTTTGACCCCGCGGATGACGAGAGGCATGGATATGGTTTACGAAACATGGCTGCGCGTTCGAGGCGACTTGGTGCCAGGCTTGAGGTACGATCTGAGAGAAATAAGGGCACTCGAATCATCTTTGAAATTCTTAAGAAAGGAAGTCATGTCTCAGCACCAGTCTAATCCCGTCCGTCTTCTACTTGTGGATGATCATGAAGTGCTTCGTCTCGGTTTGCGAACATTATTTGGCGAGACTGAGGGGATTCAGGTGGTCGGCGAGGCAGGAGATAAAGCGTCGGCCATCTCGGAAGCCACCCGACTCAAGCCCGAGGTGATTGTGATGGATGTTCGATTGCCGGATGGCAGTGGTATTGAGGCTTGTCATGAAATTCGGAGCACCTTGCCGAACACACGAGTGTTATTCTTGACGTCTTTTGCTGATGAGGAAGCTGTGCTGGCGACTATCATGGCAGGGGCTGATGGGTTTCTTTTAAAAGAGATTGGCGGGGAGGAATTAATTCGAGCCGTCAAAACTGTCGCGGAAGGACAATCCATCCTTGATCCAGCAGTCACGCAACGCGTGCTCGCAAAAATGAAATCCCTTTCGGATGCGGCACTTGAAGACAAAAGTGGAAATTTATCTCCGCAAGAAAAGAAAGTCTTAGCTTTTGTCGCGGAGGGGAAGACCAATAAAGAAATCGCTATGGTGATGGACTTAAGTGATAAGACTGTTGGCCACTACCTCGAGAATATTTTTCAAAAACTCAATGTCACCCGCCGTTCTCAAGCCGCTGCGCTATTTGCCCGCCGATTTCCCCAATAGGGGTATTCACCCCTAACTGTGTACGGGCATAAAAGTTTTGGTTCTCCAGGCGTTCTCACCTACCGGTCCATCTTCTTCAAGGCTATAGTGTTGACATGATTGATTCGTAGATGGTGGCAATTTCGTTTACCATCAGGCTTACCAAAAGGAGGTCATCATGTTTATCAAGCACCCACAATCTTTTGTAGGGTTTTTCGCAATGGTTCTAACCCTGGTGTGTTCGTTGCTCATTGGAGCCAGCGTGACCCAGGCGAGTGAAACAGGCGGAAAGGGTAAAATGAAGGTCGTCTATCAAGTCAACGGCCCCGATCCAGCCGTTGCGAAATACGCGCTGGCGCTCATTAATAAACATATTGAAGCTGAAGGGGGTCCCGATAACATTGATGTGGTGTTAGTGGTTCACGGACCAGCGTTGAAACTCTTTGAAAATGCCAATGCTGATCAAGATCTGAAAGACAAGATTAAGATGGTTCTGGATAAAGGAGCAACCGCTGAGATGTGTCAGGTTTCGATGAAACTATTTGGGACTCCGTTAGAAAAATTAGTTGCTGGATTTATTCCTACGGAACATCCAGTTGCTGTCAAGCGCATTGCTGATCTGCAACGTGAGGGATATGTATATATTAAACCGTGAGGATGAATGATGACATATGATTGTTGTAAGCAGATAGTAACTCACAAAACCTCACTTCGTGGGAGCCATGCAGGCTCCCACGAGGGAACTGTGGGCAGTAGCATTCATGAAATGGCTTTGCGTCTCATGGTTGTCCTGGTCAGTCTGGTTTTCTTGACTTCTGTTGCCAATGCTGCGTCATCCGTAGAAGCTCCGGAATTTGAAATTGAGACCTTCGATGGGCAACGCTACAACAACGCATCATTACGTGGGCAGCCGACGTTGTTGGTGTTTTGGGTGCCATGGTGCCATTTCTGTCAACTAGAATTGCCGGTATTGGCAAAGTTTTATCAGGAGAATAAACCGAAACAACTTCGTATCTTGACCATTGCCTTTGCGGATACACGTGCCAATGTCCAAGAGTACGTCAAGGCCAACCCTGATACGTTTGTTTTTCCAACCGCCTATGATCAGGAGGATCGAATTGCCCAAAAGTTTGGTGTTAGCGCGACTCCGACATTTGTCGTGATGAATGAACAGGGTGATCTAGTCTTGGCGCACTTTGGAGCTGGCCTTAATCAGAATCCGCAGTATCGGGCATTCCTAAAAAGCATGCGTTAGAGAGTGAAAACAGTATTTCCATGATTGAATCTTCTGCTCAGATTCCACAGATCACCCTATTGGCTGCGTTTGGAGCCGGGTTTTTGTCCTTCCTATCTCCGTGCGTACTGCCTCTTGTGCCTTCGTATATTTCCTATGTCACCGGTCTATCCGTTGAACAGCTTCAAATGTCCACAAAGCGCGAACAGTTTCGAAAATCTATCATCTTGAATTCTTTGCTGTTTATCGCAGGGTTTTCTTCCATCTTTATTGTTTTGGGAGCATCGGCGAGTCTGTTGGGTCAATGGTTATTTGAATATCAGGAGTATCTTCGAAAGGTTGGAGGAGTTCTGATTATTCTGATGGGACTCTATGTGCTTGGTATGTTTAAGTTTAGCTGGTTGACGACTGAAAAACGTTTACACTTCCATACCCGTCCATTGGGGTATGGGGGTTCATTTCTGATCGGTGTCGCCTTTGCAGCAGGCTGGACCCCCTGTATTGGCCCTATCTTGAGTACCATATTATTGTATGCGAGTACTTCAGAAACGTATCTGGACGGGCTGACGCTCCTGGCCTTCTATTCATTAGGTTTGGGCTTACCACTCTTTGCTGCAGCCGTGAGTCTAGAACGATTTTTGTCTAACTTCAGAAAGATCCGACGACATATCAAGGCTCTTTCGGTCGTAAGCGGAGTGTTATTGATTGCAGTAGGTATCCTGCTTTATTCTAACGCGTTCGTCCGATTGACAAGCACCCTGGAACGTTTAGGCGTTGGATGGTATATCGGACAATAAGGTAAGTGTCATTAACACGGCAATGCTGTCAAGACTCTGTCTCAGATAACGGTCATCCCCCTTTTCATACGAACATAGGCTATACATCTCGAGTTGTCAGAGAGAATGTGCGAAATGTTCGCTTTTCCTACTACAGGTTAAGCTTTTTTATTCGACAGGTACCGTTCTTGTATGCTTGAATCGGTTGTTATTTATTCTAATGGATCCCCCATGAATCGAATCGAAACCAGCTATCGGGCGTTACTCAAAGTGGCGATTGTGCTCAATTCGCAACGGGATACGAATAGTCTCTGGCAGGCCATTACTGAACAGATCAATCATGTCATGCCCTGGGCGCGAGCGAGTGTGACGCTCTATGACCGGGACGTCGATGGGTTCCGGTTCTATATTGTGGCCACGAATATTCCAAAAGTTGTCTTGCAGGGCGATACGATAATTCCACGAACAGGAAGCGCAATGGGCTGGACTTATGATCATAAGGCGATGCATGTTCGTCCTGATCTCAAGCAAGAGCAGGTTTTTCTTGAAGACCAGTGGTACGTGGAGGAAGGTCTCGGACGAATGATCAATCTTCCGTTGCTCGTTCAGGAAAAATGCTTGGGGGTGTTCAATGTTGGAAGTGTCGACTCTGGTTATCCAAGCCAGGATGACCTTGAGTTTTTAATGCAAGTGGCGATGCAAATTGCCTATGCGATTGATCATGTACAAGCATACGAGGAGATCAAGCGACTTCATGGGAAGTTGGCACGAGAAAATATGTACCTTGCCGAAGAACTCAAGCTCACCAAGCACTTCGGTGCCATGGTGGGGGAGAGTCACATATTCCAATATGTGATGGAGATTGCTCAAGAGGCCGCACCGACCACAACGACCGTACTGATCAACGGAGAAACGGGGACAGGAAAAGAGCTGCTGGCTCAAGCTATTCATGATTGGAGTCCTCGTCGAGGCAAACCATTTATTCGAGTGAATTGTGCGGCGTTTCCACCTGGGTTGGTCGAAAGTGAGCTTTTTGGGCATGAGCGTGGTGCGTTTACCGGGGCAGATGCTCGTCGCGAAGGGCGTTTTGAATTGGCGCATGGAGGAACGTTGTTGTTAGATGAGATTGGAGAAATGCCGTTGGAAACTCAGGCGAAATTGTTGCGGGTGATTCAAGATGGCCTGGTCGATCGTATTGGCGGCAAACAACCAATTCCCGTCGATGTGCGTTTGATTGCTTCAACCAATGCTGATTTGGCCGCAGCGGTTGAGCAAGGTCGCTTTCGGGCTGATTTGTTCTACCGACTGCATGTCTTCCCGATTACGATTCCTCCGCTCCGTTCCCGTCCGGAAGATATCCCTGGGTTGGCACAGCACTTTCTTGAGCATTATCGCATTAAGCTCAGGCGTCCTTGTAAAGAGATTGCTGCGGAGTCAATGGAGAGACTCATCCGATACCCTTGGCCAGGAAACGTTCGAGAGCTTGAAAATCTCATTGAACGAGCGATGATTCTCTCTCATGAATCATTGTTGCACATTGATGAGCGGCTCCTTATGCCTTCTCCCACAACCCCTCCTGTCAAACCAGCTTCAGGGTTAATGGATTTTGAACGCCAGCACATATTGCAGACGCTAGCTTCGACGCATTGGCGTATTGAAGGTTCAGGCGGTGCAGCAGAACAACTGGGTCTTGCTCCTAGCAGTCTGCGCAGTCGTATAAAAAAACTTGGTCTTCAACGTCCAACAAAACTAAAGCGTGAGTCCGACTAGAAAATTACTACTGCATACCCTTAACCTCCTCTCTCGAATATTCCTCACTATTCAACGCAGTCTCGCCACGGGAAACCGTGGCCAAATGTCATGTATCCACCACCATTTTGAGTGGGACGTTTGCGCTGTCTATGGAGTCCTTCTCACTTAAAGAGCAATTCCTTTCAAAGTTTTCATAAGATTTCATATTGCTACGGATATTAATTTTTTGGTGTAGGACATGCATGGCGTGGAGTGACTAGGAATCTTAAGTGATGTTTTATCGTAAATTGATGTTCTATTCACCAAACTTTTGCTAGTTCCTTTCCTATCCTTCTAAAGATTCAACAAATTTGAAGTGTTTTTACTGTGATGTCTTTGTTGAGTTGCCTTGTGCAAAAAGGTTTCCTTTCTCTAATTGGCTATCAAGAACTGATTCAGCTGGACGTTGCTCTGATATGTGAAGAAATGAATAGATGAAGGTGTATCTTCAGACTGCAAACATTCGTGAAATTCAAGAGGCTGCAAACTTCGGAATTCTTGATGGGATTACGACGAATGCCTATCTCGTGTCGAAAGAAACTCACGCGTACAATATTTACGAGGGATTACAGGAAATTTGTCATCTTGTGGATGTGCCAATTTGCGTCGGAGGATTGAGTGTCGAAGAAGAGGCCCTGGTGAAAGAGGGAAATGAGTTGGCAAATATTCATTCCAACATTGTCGTGAAGTGTCCCTTCACCTCAGAAGGGCTCAAGGCTACCAAAAGGTTGGCTGCTGAAGGCATTCGCGTCAATGTCACGCTTTGTTGTTCCGCAACTCACGCATTGCAGGCTGCTCATGCAGGAGCATGGTATGTCTCATCTTTCATGGGTTGTCTTGGCTATGTGGAAGGCTGTGAAATACATGTGATTCGTCAAATGGTGGCTATGTTTCGTCATTATGGAATCGATGCGCAGATCTTTCTGGCTAGTGTGCAAGACCCTCGGCACGTCGTAGAGGCTGCTTCGGTTGGCGGTCATATTTGTGGAGTGCCCTTCTCTGTTATGAAAAGACTGATGACGTCTCGTTACGCTGGTGTCATAGAGAATACTCTGTAAAGCCACGTGGCTGTGTCTCAGCGTAGCGGCAAAGAAGTTTTTCCATAAACCTCACACTTCTGTTTTTTCTCAATGCCTTCGTGATGATCTCACAATATCTGAATAATTAACCACTGGCCACCGCGGTTAACGCCCACGAGCCCACCACGGTATTTGGTGGGCGATGGCTTGCTTCGTGGACTTTTGTGCAGATCAAGCAGTTATTTCCCCTGTATTTTCTGGAGATTTTATCTTGACGCCCATTGAATGGGTTTAGGTATAGCGCATGCAATGAGCAAGAGCATGAACTCCACGAAAGAAACAAAATTCCATACTTACATCACGATAGATCGAGAATTCTGAGGAAACGTGAGAACTCTTCAACTGAGTGGATGGTGATTGAAGAATTATGCCGAACATATTTATTGCGACCAGTGGCGTTGAAGGAGGAAATAGATGAGACGGGTAACATTAAAGCGAAATGGCTCAGTCGTAGTCTTGGGTGCCATGCTGGGTTTATTGCTCTTACCTATTTTGATGGCATTTCCTGTGATGGCTGGAGGCGGTGGGGGAGGGTCTGCTGGTGGTCCACCCGCTGAAGTGGTCGCAGCGCAAGAGGCTGCTGAGGAAAGTGTTGACCCTGAAGAAGAGAGTCAGGAAATGGCACGTGATGTCTACTATAAAACCGAAGGGGTCGTGTCGGGAGAAGCCGCTCCGATAGCTGAAAATAATGCTCGAGATTATCCGCGGTACAACTTTGAAAGTCGGGTTCTGATATGGGTGGCCAATCAACAGCATTTATATTACGGAAGTTTTGTCTTGGCGGTTCCTATCTTCTGCATGATTATTGAGTTTGTTGGGATGGTGACGAAAGATAAGGCTATGGCGAAAAAATATGATCGCCTCGCCTATGATTTCATTAGAATCAGCCTGACCGCTTATTCATTGACGGCTATTCTCGGGGGAATTCTTCTCTTTACATTTCTCACGCTGTATCCCACCTTTTTCGGGTATCTTTCCAGCATTTTTCGTCCGGTCATGCATATCTATGCTCTTCTGTTCGTTGCTGAAAGTGGAACGCTGTACATTTATTACTACGGATGGGACCGGATGAAGGATGGGATTCTGAAATGGCTTCATCTGACGATTGCCGTTGTCTTGAATGTGATCGGAACCGTCCTGATGTTTTTGGCGAATTCATGGATTGCGTTCATGATGTCTCCCGCTGGTGTGGATGAGCAGGGACGCTTCCTTGGAAACATTTGGCATGCGATTCATACGGCTCTTTGGAATCCTCTGAATTTTCATCGAATCCTTGGAAATATGGCGTTTGGTGGGAGTGTTGTGGCCGCCTATGCTGCCTATCGATTTTTGTCAGCGAAAAATGACGACGAGCGTGCACATTACGATTGGATGGGATATGTCGCGATGTTTATCGCGGTGATTTTCCTTATACCGTTGCCCTTCGCTGGATATTGGTTGATGCGCGAAGTCTACGCCTACCGTCAGCAGATGGGGATTACGTTGATGGGAGGCTTGCTCGCCTGGTTGTTTATCATTCAAGCCACGATGATTGGTGCACTCTTTCTAAGTGCGAGTTATTACTTGTGGCAATGTTTTGGTCGTATGCCCGGGGCTGAACGTTTTCAACGATACATCAAATATCTCGTATTCATCTCTATTGTGGGTCTCTTGGTGTTTATCACCCCTCACACGATTGTCATGACACCTGCCGAGTTGAAAGCGATGGGAGGGCAACAGCATCCAGTTCTTGGAAACTATGGGGTGATGTCCGCGAAAAATGGTGGCATCAATATGCTCATTATCGTAACCATCATCAGTTTTATCTGGTATCAGCGCGGCAATATGATTCCCTCTGTTCCTTGGCGAAAATTCGGTAATACCTTTATGACCTGCTTCTTTGTCATGGGAAGTCTGAACATTATTTGGTTGGCCATTTATGGGTATTACATTCCGGCCAATGTCAGGATTGGTCTATCGGTTCCGCAGGTTGTTACCACCCTGTCCTGTCTATTTTTGATGATGCCATTAAACATTGCCATGTTGAAGGGGGCCAAGGTCGCCGGTGCGATCAGATGGGGAGATATGCCTGCGCGTTCACAGTATGCCTTGATTGCCTTGGCCACGGAGTTTACGTGGATGATGGCCTTGATGGGCTATATCCGTTCATCTGTCAGATTGTTTTGGCATGTGAATGAAGTGATGCGTGATAACTCGCCTTGGGCCTATACCCACACGATTGGGTTTGCTGCCAACATGATTTCGTTCAATGTGTTGTTGTTTTGGATATCGATTTTGTTTGTGTTCTGGTTGGCGGCGTTCGGCCACAAGAAGGTGACGGCTCAAGAAGCCGTGCCTACCCCTGAGCTTGTTCCGCAACCTTCTGCTCGGAATTGAGGTGAAGAATGTATGTCTCTCATCATTATGTCGAGGAGGTCAATCATGGTTGATTTTCCAATTGGGAGTCCAGAGATTGAAGTGATCTTTGGGTTGATCGGGTTCTTTGGTGTACTGCTTTTAGGAATGACAAACGTCTTATCCTGCCCGCCCGAAACGTTAGTAGAGGAGAGCGCCAGGCCTAATCTTATGCAATATCAGGTGCGGTTTGGGTGGGGTCGTGATGACGAATACTAATACTGGCAGTCATCAAATATTACTACATGGCTGTGATGGTTCATATGGATTGATGAAATCGTTATTCACTTTTATCAAGAGGCGGTCGTCTCGCTGCTGACGTTGTGTGTATGCAGGAAAGGGGTTGACTGTCTTAGTAAATGGAAAGGAAGCAAGGATTCGTGACTCAATGTATTTCAGAATCTTTTCGGCATGTTGCCATTTTGGAAAATTGAACAGCGTAATTCCTAAAGGAGGAAGGAACCATGTATTTATCGAGACGGCAGTTCATGAAGGTGTCAGCGGGCACGGTGGCCGCGGTGGCGTTGGCGGATAAGGCGTTAGCCTTAACAGCCTTGCAACCGGTTATCGAAGTAGGGAACCCCCTGGGCGAGTATCCCGACCGGTCGTGGGAGCGGGTGTATCACGACCAATATCGCTATGATTCCTCGTTTACGTGGTGTTGTTCGCCGAACGATACGCATGCGTGCCGGATTCGGGCTTTTGTGCGCAACGGAATCGTGATGCGGGTGGAGCAGAACTACGACCATCAAACGTATGAAGATCTCTACGGCAATCGGGGGACGTTTGCGCACAATCCTCGGATGTGTCTCAAAGGGTATACCTATCATCGGCGGGTGTATGGACCGTATCGATTGAAGGGACCGTTGATACGTCGAGGTTGGAAAGCCTGGATGGATGCCGGGAGTCCAGAATTCACCCCGGACGTGATGACAAAGTATAAGTTTAATGCGCGGTATTTGGATGACATGCTGCGGGTGTCCTGGGATACGGCCTTCACCTATCTCGCCAAGGCGATGATCGTTATCGCCAATCGGTATAGTGGGGAAGCCGGGGCCAGACGGCTCAGAGAGCAGGGCTATGCGCCAGAACAGATTGAAATGGCCAAAGGTTCTGGAGTCCGTTGTATGAAGTTTCGTGCGGGGATGCCTATCTTGGGGATTATTGGAAAAATGGGTGTGACCCGCATGAATGGTGGCTGTGGAGCACTGCTGGATAGTTGGGTTAGAAAAGTTGGGCCAGATAAGGCTCAAGGCGGACGATATCTTAATAATCTCACGTGGCACGGCGACCAAGATCCGTCACAGCCCTATTGGTCTGGGACGCAGTCTATCGATTGTGATCTCAACGACATGCGGTTTTCTAAACTGAATACGAGTTGGGGGAAGAATTTTGTCGAAAACAAGATGCCGGAAGCTCACTGGAAGCTGGAGTGTATTGAGCGGGGAGGCCGTATTGTGGTCATCACGCCAGAATATAACCCCACGGCGCAACGTGCCGATTATTGGATCCCTGTTCGGCCAGAAACCGATGGAGCGTTGTTTTTGGGAGCATGCAAAATCATTTTAGATGAAAATATGCAAGATGACAGTTTTATTAAGTCGGCGACTGATCTTCCCTTATTGGTCCGTACGGATACTTTGCAGTATCTGGATCCTCGGGAAGTAATCAAAGACTATCAATTACCTGATTTTTCGCAAACGTATTCTGGCAAAATCCAAGCCTTAAAGCCAGAGTATGTGGCTCGTTTAGGCGGAATAATGGTGTGGGATCTCAATAGAGATCAAGCCGTGCCGATTCATCGGGAACTGGTGGGCTGGCATTTTAAGCAAAGCGGAATTGATCCAGCTTTGATGGGGACGTACCGGGTGAAGCTTTTGAATGGGCGGGAAGTGGATGTGATGCCGATCTTCCAGATGTATCAAGCGCATTTGCAAGATTACGATTTGGATACGGTACATCAGATTAATCGTGCGCCCAAGGACCTTGTCGTACGCTGGGCGCGAGATTACGGTACGGTCAAACCTGCAGCCATTCATAACGGGGAAGGAGTCTGTCACTATTTTCATATGACGAGCATGGGGCGCGCGGCAGCCATGGTTCTGATGTTAACAGGAAACATGGGGAAATTTGGAACTGGCTGTCACACGTGGTCTGGAAATTATAAAGTTGGTATTTGGGCGTCGACGCCATGGTCAGGCGCAGGGGCAGGTGTTCATACAGGGGAAGACCCCTTTAATATCACCACCGATCCTAATGCGCACGGGAAGGAAGTCATTTATCGCTCATATTATTACGGTGAAGAAACAACCTATTGGAATCATGGAGATACGGCGTTGATCGTGAATACGCCGAAGTATGGCCGTCGGGTATTTACCGGGAAGACGCATATGCCCACACCAAGTAAGTTTCGGTGGGTGGCGAATGTCAATATTTTGAATAACTCGAAACATCACTATGACATGGTCAAAAATGTCGATCCGCATATTGAGACGATTGTCACTCAGGATATTGAAATGACCTCCGATGTCAATCATGCCGATGTAGTGTTTGCGGTGAATGGCTGGATGGAGTTTACCTATCCGGAAATGACGGCAACCGTATCCAATCCATGGATGCAAATTTGGAAGGGAGGCATTCGGCCCCTCTATGACAGCAGAAATGATTTAGATACCGTAGCTGGCGTGGCTTCCAAGTTGGCAGAGATCACCGGTGATGGGCGGTTCCGGGATTACTTCAAATTCGTCTATGAGAACCGGGTGGATGTGTATGCGCAGCGATTGCTTGATGCAGGGACAACCACATACGGCTATAACGCCGATACGATGCTCAAGAGCGAGAAGGGCTGGATGGTGATGTGTCGGACCTATCCGCGTGTTCCACTGTGGGAGGAAATTAATGAGAGTAAGCCGCAGTGGACGCGGAGTGGGCGGTTGGAGGCCTATCGGGTGGAGCCGGAAGCCATCGAGTACGGGGAGAACTTTATTTCACATCGGGAAGGGACCGAAGCGACGCCGTATCTGCCGAATGCCATTATGTCGTCGAATCCGTACATTCGGCCAGATGACTACGGGATTCCGATCACCGCGCAGCATCACGACGATAAGACGGTGCGGAATATCAAGCTGCCGTGGCAGGAAATCAAACGGTACTCGAATCCGTTATGGGAGAAAGGGTATCAGTTCTATTGTGTGACGCCCAAGACGCGGCATCGGGTGCACAGTCAGTGGTCGGTGAACGACTGGGTGCAGATGTATGAGTCGAACTTCGGCGATGCGTACCGGATGGATAAACGGACGCCGGGGATTGGGGAACATCAGATGCACATCAACCCGGCGGCGGCGAAAGATCGGGGGATCAATGACGGGGACTATGTCTACGTCGATGGGAACCCGGTGGATCGACCGTATCGGGGCTGGAAGCCAAGTGACCCGTACTACAAGGTGGCGCGGTTGATGATTCGGGCGAAGTATAACCCGGCGTTCCCGTATCACGTGACGATGGCCAAGCATGCGCCGTATGTGTCGACGGCCAAGTCGGTGAAAGGGCATGAGACGCGGCCGGATGGGCGCGCGATTGCCATGGATACGGGGTATCAATCGAACTTCCGGTATGGAGCGCAACAGTCGTTTACGCGGAGTTGGCTGATGCCGATGCACCAGCTCGATTCATTACCGGGCAAGAGTGCGAACAAGTGGAAGTTCAAATGGGGCTTTGAGATTGATCACCATGCGGTCAATACCGTGCCGAAAGAATGTCTGATCCGTATCACGAAAGCGGAAGAAGGTGGCATCGGCGGGCGGGGGCCATGGGAGCCGGTTCGGACCGGGTTTACGCCGGGTCAGGAAAATGAGTTCATGATTAAATGGCTCAAGGGTGATCATATACGAATTAAAGTATAAAAGAAGAGGGGCCAGGACGCATGGTTTCCTGGCCCCGTCGTGAAAATAGTTATCTAGGGGGCAAGTATCCATCGCTGTGAATGGGGAAACTGATACGCAAGTGTCTAATAGACTATGCGAAAACCTTGCGTATTTGTGGTCGACGATGAGGAGTTAATTCGACATGGTATTGTGACACGGCTTACTCGTCAACATTTTCTGGTGCGAGACTTTGAGTCTGGCGAGTCAGCCTTACGTTTTATGGAGCTACACCAAACATGCCCTGATGTCATTCTTTTAGATTATAAGATGCCAGGGATGAGTGGGTTAGAAACCTTAGCAATTATTAAAAAACAGATACCCTCAGTCGTGGCGATTATTTTAACCGTTGATCGGGGGGCGGTGGATGAAGAGATTGCGAGAAAAGTTGGAGCCTGGAACGTGTTCGCAAAAAGCGTGGAACTTGATGGAATCGTGCAGCTCGTTAATGATGCATTGGCAATCAAGAACAGTTCGAATGAAGGATTCGCCTAGTCATGATCAAGGCAGATTCTCAAACTATTGCAGGTTGTCTGTAACAATATTGTAATCATTAAGTAGCATAAGACGAATGCTACTTTTGACCTTAACCAATACTGGCTTACGCTACTAACGGAGGAAATCATGCCAGAGGTGTATAATTGGCAATTAGGCCGGAAGATGCTGTATCCGTATGAAGAGCGGCATCCGAAATGGCAGTTTGCATTTGTGTTCAATATCAACCGGTGCTTAGCCTGTCAGACGTGTTCGATGGCGGATAAGTCGACGTGGTTGTTCTCGAAGGGGCAGGAGTACATGTGGTGGAACAACGTGGAGACGAAGCCCTATGGGGGGTATCCGCAGTTCTACGACGTGAAGATCACGCAGTTGATTGAGCAAGTCAATCCCGGGGGGCAGGTCTGGAACGTGCGGGTGGGGCGGAAGCACCATGCGCCGTACGGGGTGTTCGAAGGGATGACGATTTTTGACGCGGGGGCGAAGATCGGGCAAGCGGCGATCGGGTATATCCCCACGGACCAAGAGTGGCGGTTTGTGAATATCTATGAAGATACGGCGACGTCGATGCGGGCGCTGGTCGAAGGCGTCGATAAGACGGGGTTCACGAAAGAAGAGCCGTGGAAGATGAGTGGGAGTAGTTTGCCGGAGCATGAGACGTACTTCTTCTATCTGCAACGGATCTGTAACCACTGTACGTATCCAGGGTGTTTGGCGGCGTGCCCGCGGAAGGCGATCTACAAGCGGCCGGAAGATGGGATTGTGTTGATCGACCAGAACCGATGCCGAGGGTACAAGAAGTGTGTGGAGCAGTGCCCGTTTAAGAAGCCGATGTATCGGGGGACGACGCGGGTGACGGAGAAGTGTATTGCCTGTTATCCCCGAGTGGAAGGCAAGGACCCGTTAACGGGGGGCGAGCCGATGGAAACGCGGTGTATGTCGGCGTGTGTGGGGAAGATTCGCTTGCAGAGCCTGGTGAAGGTGGGGGAAGATGGGTTATGGGCGGAAGACCGCTGGAACCCGTTGTACTACACGATCCGGGTGGAGCAGGTGGCGTTGCCGTTGTACCCGCAATGGGGGACGGAGCCGAATGGGTACTACATTCCGCCCCGGCAAGCGCCGCGGGGGTATACGCGGCAGATGTTTGGGCCAGGCGTGGATAACGCGATTGAGAAGTATCTGGTGCCGAGTCGGGAGTTGTTGGCGGTGCTGCAGTTGTGGCGGGCGAGCCAGCAGATTCTGTTCCGGTATGATGTGATCCCTGGTCCGAAAGTGTTTGAGACCCAGATTCACGGGAAGAAGTTTGAGATGTATAACGATACCGTGTTGGGCTTTAACAAGTCGGGCAAAGAGGCGGTGCGGCAGCAGGTGGAAGAGCCCATCTATGTCCGTCCGGCGGAACGGATCAACTGGCTGTAAGGCGTTTTCCAAAGACAGCAATGTAGCAGAGGATTGGAGGTCGGCCGACGCTTTCCATCTACCGGCATTGGAAAGGTCTATTCCTTATCATTGTCGCCCGGCCTCCCTTTTTTTATGTCATTTATATACACGTATCAGGAGAGATCATGAACTGTCGACGATGTGCTGGATTCATGGAAAAACAAATATTGATGGATCATATGAATGAATCGGGAGAAATATTTATTAAGGCCTGGCGATGTCTCAACTGCGGAGAAGTCCTTGACCCCATGATTGCTCAAAACAGAAAATCTACACCGGCACCGATTTATGATAAAGCCCGTATGAGAATTACAAAGGGAATTTCCGTCAGGAAAGTGATGGCTCTGGATAAGAAAGAAGTCAGCATATAGATACGAGTAGAGATTACGAGCCACAGTGCTGCAGGCATAAGGCTTTTCTGAAGCTCATCATTTTTTAAGCATGCCCAAATTGGAATCCACCAATTTGGGCATGTTCATAATAGATATTTGTCACTTCTCAACATTCTTTCCTATTTACCATTTTCAATAAAAGTTCTGTTTTACGAAAACCTCTCTTACTCTAACCGTCCTAATTGTGTATCAATCCGTTTGTTTTGTGGTATTCGCGTGCGTCAGTATCGCGAGTTTACGAGGGTAATGCCCTAGGGTTCTCAGCTGCAATTTGCTAGAAAATATTGTCTCAAAACTCCACATGGGTCTAATTTTCTTGTCTCACATAGTGTGAGTCTTTCTGTCTTTCCTTCTTTTCCCTTGCACGACGAGAGAAACTATTTCCGCGAGGTAGCGTGGTTGAGTGATTGTATTCCGCCGCGCAATTTCGTGAGATATTCCGTGGAATATGTCGCGTTATAAGATTGCGAAATTATATATACAGGGAAATGTGTGTATTTTCGGAGGAATCATCGGTGTAGTGCGAATATGTTTTTTGGCGTAAAGCATGCAGAGAGTGAACGAGAGTCCGGCTGAAACTGCTTATCTGTACCAATGTTGTCGTCAAAGAAATTTTCGCATGACGATGAAGTGTAAGAATTTTTATACAGCGTAACACACTTATTTTTAGGAGGGTCAAGCAATGCCTTGGTTTGAGGGATTCCTACGTACCTGGTGCGGACGACTGGCATTTCTATTGGCAGGAATGAGCGCATTCATTGTTTCTGGAGATATGAGTTTTGCGTCTGATCATCCAGATACAGAAACGCATGCTTCTGCTATCAAACCAGTGTCAACGGTTACGAATGATTGGGTTGAACGACTCAAAGGACAAACGATTGTTGAGGATTCAATGGAGGGTCGACCAGATCGAGCCGCAAAGGTTGACCGCCAACATCAACGGTTGATGAATCAAATGAACCATCAGATGCAAATGGATATGACATCTCCTCGCGCGGATGGTTCGTACAATACGACCTCCATGTTGCATCAGTATGGAGCTGGTGGACAGGATTATCTTCTTGCCTCAGATAGTAAGTCTGAACCAGTCTCAAGGCTGGCGGGTCGATGTCCGCCTAGTGCCCCAGTCACAGCTTTTGATATCTCAGCAATCGATGTTGAGATCACCTTGAATCAATGGCTGGATTATTATCCTGGTTATATGTATGTCCTCACCGAAAATATTGAAAAGGTTCGTCAAGAAGAAAAGTCCAATGCTGCGGCCCGCGAAACGGAGGGATTTCCCACGGGGGCGGTGACGAATGGGTTGCAGACCGGGTGGATTCAGCCGTTGGTTATCCGAGCCAATCAAGGTGATTGTCTAAGAGTGAAGTTACGGAATAAATTGGAATTTGGTGAAGACGTGAGTTTTCATATTCATGGATCGAGCATGATTGTTTCGGATACGGGGCAACCAGCCACGACCACGAACCCTGATGGTGTGGCGGAAGAAGGCGAAGGCATTGATCTGGAATGGTATATCCATCCGGATACGCAAGAGGGAGGGCGTCAATTTCATAGTTATAGTAATGATCGAGAACTGACAGTCATGGGATTGTTTGGGGCTTTGATAGTTGAACCGAAGGGGGCGAAATATTTACCAGCAGTCAAAGAAGGCGAGGATTCTCGTCTCCAGAGTGGCTGGCAAGCGATGATTGATAATGCCAATGGCCCTGATTTTAGAGAATTTGTCGTCATCTATCATGAGGTGGGAGATGAAGCGTTTCGACCAGTGAATAAACATGGAGACTTTCTTCCGCAGCGTGACCCATTGACAGATGTCTATCGCCCGGGAGCCCGTGCATTAAATTACCGAAGTGAACCATTCGGTATTAATTTTATGCATTTACAACATGAATATTTTGGTTTTGAAGATGAGTCGTTAGGTTACAGTTCCTATACCTTTGGCGACGCTCCGACGCCAATTCCACGGAGTTATTTAGGCGATCCGGCAAAATGGCGGCTGATTCATGGAGGGTCAGAAATCTTTCATTCTCACCATCCACATGGAGGATCGATTCGTTGGGCACGAAGTCCACGGGCGACTGATGAAATGCCTCTGTGGCACAAAGCGAAAAATGGTCCGGTAAAGTTTCCTGTTATACGGACCAAGTCCGATCGTGTCGATACCGAAGTTATTGGGCCAGCCGAGGCACTGGATTTGGAAACGGAATGCGGGTCCGGCCTCTGTCAGCAAGGAGCCGGCGACTTTCTCTATCATTGTCACGTCGCCCATCATTATGTCGCAGGGATGTGGGGATATTGGCGGGTCTATAATACATTGCAAACAGCTGAGGTGCATACGGACGTCATGCCGAAATTGGAAGAATTGCCTGACCGTCGTGGTCGCATGCGTCAAGCCGTACCATCTGACAAACTGGTAGGGGAAACGCTTGATTGGTTTGGTAAGAAATTCAAAATCATCGAAAAAGGCAAGAGCAAGTGGAATGCAGATCCTGTCATTGTGACTCTCAAAGATTGGGTGTCGATGCAGTTGCCGACGCCAGGTCAACCTGGACATACTGACGATGAGCGTGGGCAGATTATGGCCTATGATGCATCGGTTTGGGACTGGACCTGGGATGGCATGACGGCCTTAGCAGAAAAAGAAAGTACAATCGAAAATCCAAAATATAAATCAAAGACTCCAGGCAAGCGGCGGGCGTTATTCTTTGATCCGATTACTGGAAAGCTCGCGTGGCCGCATATGTCTCCTCATTTTGGGAAGCGTGTACCATTTTCGCCTGATCATAATCCTGCTCCCTGGCTGGAACCTATACGACGAGATGGGAATGGTAACCCGTCTACACAACCGGCTAAACCCGGAGAAAATGGCCGGTGGAGTCTCTGCCCGGATAATGCCAGACAAGCCTATTACAATGTCCATTTTATCGAAACCCCAATTGAAATGACGGCGAAACAAGGTGATGAAGAGTCGGTCATTGACCCCAAAGGTCTCATCTTTGTAGCGCATGAAGAAGAGGAAGCGATTCGTGCCAATAACGACCTGAAGCTTCCGTTGGTCTTTCGAGCGAATATTTATGATTGCTTAGATTATGTCTTAACGAGTGAATGGGAAGATGACGATTTTACGAATTTTCAATCATCGAAAATCAATACGCATTTTCATTTCGTACAATTCGATACGCAGTCGTCCGACGGAGTCATTACGGGAATGTCGTACGAACAATCGGTGCGTCCCTTCACCATGCTAGAAAAGCCGTTAAAGAAGGGATTACCTGTTCCCATGAATGCCGTTCTGCTTGAATCAGCAAAGAAAGGCGAGCAATCGATTCGCGTCTCAAATGCCGCACAATATCATGAAAATACATTGCTCTTGGTTGGGGCTGATAATGTGAAAGGAAATGAAATCCGCCGAATTCAAAAGATTAAAGGTCAATCCATTACCTTTTTTCAACCGCTGGAGCATGATCATCCAGAAAAGGATATTGTGACGGTAGAGTTTGTTCGCCAACGGTTTTGGCTCGATGCTGACGTAGGCACCGTCTTTTGTCATGATCATGCGTTCGGTGCCACGACATGGCCGCATGGGGGATTTTGTTCATTATTGGTTGAACCGGTGGGGGCCACGTATCATGACCCCAAGACTGGAAAGCCTATCCGAACCGGTCCCATCGCTGATATCCATACCACAGAACCCATTGGGTATGGAGTGAATAAGAGTTTTCGAGAGTTAGCCGTTCAAATGCATGATACGGTTCCCCATTCGGTCAATATCGTTACGGCAGGCAATCCTCCTGGACAACCGATCGAGGTGGCTTTGGAGGCTGGGAAAACCGTGTCTTTTCAAATGCCTGATGATCTTTATATGTCTCCCATGCCTTTCTTAAATGGGGGTACGCACACCACAGGAAGCGGGATTGACTTTAGAACTGAACCAATTGCGTTACGATTGGCAGTCAATCCTGATCCTTCGAAAATTTTTAGCAGTGTGGTTCATGGAGACCCGAGTACTCCACTTCTTCGAGCGTATACGGGAGACACTCTCGTCTTTCGGTTGGTTGAGTCGTTAATGAATGAAACACATGTCTTTACCGTCGCAGGGCATTCATTTTTAAGTGAAAGATATGCCGGTGATGCGAATAGAAAAAATTCGATTCACGTCGGCATTGCTGAGCGGTATGATCTAGTGGTTCCAGAAGCGGGAGGACCGAGACGGCAACCGGGCGATTTCTTGTATTTCAATGGTCGGTCATCGAAACTGTCTGAAGGTTCCTGGGGTATCTTCCGGGTTTTCGATGAACAGCAAGATGACTTAATGGCATTGCCAAGAGGCTTAGGAGAGCTGGAAGGACCGAAGGCGCCATTACCTGTTTGTCCTTCCGATGCTCCCAAGAAGGAGTTTAAGGTAGTGGCTATTGATCATCCTACGATGAATTTTAACACGCAAGTCCCTGAGTCTATTGAAGTAGATTTTGAACGAACCATCGATCTTCAGAATCCGAATGGAAAAGTGTATATATTGGAAGAAGAGGTTACGAAAATCGCTGATGGATTTCAGCCTATGCCATTGACCGTGAGGGCCAATATTGGTGACTGTATTGTGGTGCATCTGACGAATAAGATGAAGTCAAGCCGTGCGTCATTTTCAGCTTTTGCGTTAGCCTTTGATCCGAAGGATTCGTTGGGTCTGAATCTGGGAAGGAATCCAGGTGATCAAACTGTTGGTCCTGGAGAGAGTCGAGTGTATACCTATTATGCCGATCCATCGCATGGGGAAGTTGCTGCACTCGTATGGGATGGCGGTAATATGATGTTGAATCCCAGAGACGGTTTGTTTGGGGCAATTATTATCGGGCCCAAAGGGTCGGTGTATCGAGATCCTAAGACAGGAGCTGACATTAGTTTGAAAAATAGTTGGGAAGCTGATGTCTTAATTGATCGAAGTATCTCAGAGAATGAGCATCGAAAGAACTATCGGGATGTGGCATTATTTTTTCAAGATGAAGATAACATTATCGGGACTAGTTTCATGCCATATGTGCAAAACGTGGCAGGGATGACGGGAGTGAATTATCGTTCAGAGCCATACCTGCATCGTGAAGAACATGGTTGTACGCTGGGTCGAATGTTTCAACCCTGTGACGCGGATAATCCTCAGGACCCGGTTACGCCGTTAATCGAGGCTCATGCTGGCGATTCAGTTCGGATTCATGTGTTTGGGGCGAGTAGCGAACAAAATGGAATGTTTAGTCTTGAGAAACATGAATGGCCAATCGAGCCATTCATGCCGGGTGCAGACTTAATTAGTGTTGTGGAATTTGGAGGATCAGAGCATATCGATGCCTTTATCCCTGCAGCCGGCGGTCCATATGCCTTACCTGGCGATTATATTTGGAATAATCAGCGGCTTCCATATGCTCAGTCCGGTCAATGGGGGTACTTCCGCGTGTTGCCAGAAGGAGACCAGCGGATTCTTCCTTTGCAAGAGGGGAAGACGACGAACATGAAAGAAGCCCATATGGATGAAAGGAAGAAATCCGCATCCCTTATGAACCCGGTGAAATTGAAATAACTTCAAGGTCTTGTTCGCAAGACATGATGAAACTAATAGAACGAGGAACTTTCCCACGAGTAAAGCTGTTCAGTGAAAAGAAATGAAAGCTGGTGGGAAGGTTTATCGAGTGAAGGATTTGATCATGAAAAAACGATTGCTTCCGTATAGTCTCAGTATAGTTGTCATCTTGTGGATATCGATTCCTCAAGTGTGGTCATATGAAGAAATGGTTGTGGAACAGGGAGGTACCATCCAAGGTAAGGTGACGTTGATAGGGGACTCTCCAAAACCGATGGCGTTCAACCTGGTTACGATTCCTGACCCCGTCTATTGTGGACGAATTTCTACCGGAACCGGCTGGCGGATTGTAGAAGATTTTATCGTGAACCCTGAGGGTGGGCTCAAAGATGTAGTCGTGATGATTGCAGGTATTAAAAAAGGTAAGTCTTTTGAATTGCCTAAAGTCAAGATTGAAGCCAAGGATTGCGACTTCTTTCCTTTTGTCAATGTCTTACGTGACCAGGATGAAATACAGGTTATGAATATGGATCCTGTGCAACATGATATTCAGGGATATGAAACGGCTCGTGTGCGCGGCGCCCGTGTGTTATTCAATCGCCCACTCCCGATGAATCCGTTTCACAAAGTCTTTGACGCACTCCATAGTCACAAACATTTACCCGGTACACCCATGATTGAAAACATTCACTTAACAAAAGAACGAGATATTTTTGTCATGCAATGCGGGTTTCATCCGTACATGTTTTCTTGGGGCGTCGTTGTGGACAATCCGTATTATGCCATCACGAAAGAAGATGGTCGGTTCGAAATTACGAATGTGCCTCCCGGAGACTACACGCTGACCGCATGGCATGCTGGCACCAAAACATATTTGAGGAAAAACGTCACCGTAAAGCAGAAAGAAGTAATCACGGAACAGTTCGTATATGAAGCGCCCAAGGGTCGAAGAAGTGTTCATGAAATGCATGAAAATCCACATTTTGGACTGGAAATGCTGGGTGACGACGTAGAAATTGAGCCATCATTGCGCCTTCAACAAACTTCGTAACAGCGTAGGCTTTAACAGCGTTTAGGTTTTGTCTTTCTTCCTGGTCTTTTCGAAGGTGCGGAGAAGCGACCGTCTATCTGTCTGCTCGACTAATATTGGAGAACTATTGCTAGAAAGTCATGGACCCTCAGGCTCCGTTCGTTTGCTCTAATTCTGGGAATTGATGTTCACGGCAGATCAATTGAATTTCCTGTTTACTTAATGGTTCACGCGTTAATCCGCAGACATAGCCTCCTTGGTGCTGTTCGTTAAAGCGGCACGTATGGCAGGCGGCGAAGGTCTTGCGTTTATTGGTACGCTGCATTCCGCGTAAGATTCCTCGAAGGACCTCTTTAAGTTCATGAAGATTGAACGAATGGGCTGTCTCCAATGCGGTTTCCAGCCCTTTCGCCGGAATAGATTGCTCAATAAACTTTTTCCCTTTTGTGGTGGGCGTCAGATGCACCATCCGTTTATCCTGTCGATCTTGTTGCTTACGCAATAAGCCCTTCTGCTCTAAGACCTTCAGTGATTGAGAGACTGTTCCCTTTGTTAAGCCTAGATATTCTGTGACAGCCTGGGGCGTATCTGAATAGCGATTGCATTGCGTGAGATACGTCAAGGCTTCGATTTGGACGGGTTGCAATCCAAATTTCAAGCCATACGTCCTCATTTCCATCCGTAAGAGGTTACATAATCGCTCTAATATATCGTGAACTTCAGGTGCGCTCATATGTTGATTGTATCGCCTCGATACATATTTGACAAATGAAAACTATTCTGCAATACTCATATTGGTATCGAGTCAATACTAATAATTTACTTTAACTACAAGGAGAGTCGCAATGAAAAAAGCTATTTTCTATCACGCAGGGTGTCCCGTGTGTGTCGAGGCCGAAGGCATGGTGGCGCAAGCGCTTGACCGCAAGCAATATGACCTGGAGGTCATCCATTTTGCTGAACATCCCAATCGTGTGGCTGAAGCTGAAGCGGCTGGAGTGAAATCCGTTCCAGCGTTGCTGTTAGACAACCAGGTGTTTCACATTAACTTCGGGGCATCCATGGCTGACGTGAAGGGGGCTTCTTGACGAACAACGATGTTCGATGCACGGTTTGTACGTCGTGAGGTGTTTCGCTTACTTAACCGTTGACTCTGCCCTGGGTCGGTGACTTAGGGCAGAGTCAAATGTATACGCCAAGAAAGAAGGAGATAATGAGAATGCGTTCATTCGTGAAATCAATATATATGGGATTAGCTGCTAGTCTCTTGATAACCGCAGCGGCCTGTTCGACGGTTGAACCTCCAGTCGGAAAGACATCTGCGTCGTTATATGATCGGTTAGGGCAGAAACCCGCTATTACAGCGGTCATCGATGAATTTGTGGGGAATGTGGCCAACGATAATCGGATTAATGGCCGATTTGCCACAACAGATATTCCACGATTAAAAGGGCACCTTGTGGATCAAGTATGCATGGCGACTGGAGGTCCCTGTACCTACACAGGCAGAGATATGGTAACGATGCACAAGGGAATGCGTATCACCAACGCCGATTTTAACGCAATGGTCGAAGATTTAATTGCTGCACTCGATACTTTCAAGGTTCCCCAAGCAGAGCAGAAGGAATTACTTGGTCTTCTAGGGTCGATGAAGTCTGATATCGTCGAATTACCGTAACGGCTATTCCTGCATTTGAGTGCGACGCTTGGCTCCTTGCGAGATGGACTTCATCTTGGCAGGGAGCCATTTCGTTCATTGCCATTTTGTGTTAGAACGCGACTGTTCATAGGAAATGTTCTGGAAAGACTGCTGCGGAAAAATTACTGGCTGTTAGATAAGGAGCGTTGAAATTGACTCATCCAACATATGCTGAGATTGGACGCATTGCGTCAGTGTGGCGATACCCGGTGAAGTCGATGATGGGGGAAACTTTATCCCTCGCTCAGGTGAACGAACGTGGGATATTCGGTGACCGGTCCTATGCCATTTTGGATCGTTCAGACGGCAAGATTGCCACAGCCAAAAACCCGAGGAAATGGCCGACATTGTTTACGTTTCAGGCTGCATTCCATGATGCCATGAATGCGGCTGACCACGTGTCTCCGGTTCATATCACATTGCCAGATGGAACCATGCTGACTAGTGAGCGAGATGATGTCGACGACAAACTTTCCCAGGTACTCAATCGCGAGGTCATGTTAGCGGCGACTGAGAATGGTGTGGTGAAAGGTGTACGATCGCCCCTTCCTGCTTCTTGGATTGCCAATTCTGAGGAATATTGGCCTGATGTTGATGGTCGCGATCATCGCGATACTGTGACCGATTTTACGCTTCCTCAAGGAACATTTTTTGACGCGGCCATGATTCATATTCTTACAACCGCCACGCTCTCTCAACTTCATGAGAGCTATCCTGATGGACAGTTAGTCATACCACGTTTTCGGCCAAATCTCATGATCGAAACGACGGATGAGACCAAGGGATTTGCAGAAAATGCATGGATTGGCCACACCCTTGCCGTTGGAGACAGTGTTCGCCTGAAAATATCCGGACCATGTGCTCGTTGCGTCATGACAACCTTATCGCAGGGTGATCTTCCCAAAGACCCCGGTATCCTGCGTACGGCTCTCAAGCAGAATCAAGGGAATGTCGGAGTATATGCCTCAGTCTTGCAGGGAGGGACCATTCGACCTGGTGATGGGATCATGCTTGAAGACTGAATGCCAATGACATTCAGCCTCTTCCGATGACTTGGCCCGTCTGATCATCGAAGGACCTGAATTTAAAAAATGAGCCGCCAATCCAGGGTGACCCCATGTGTCGTCATGTTCTGACTCAATTGTGCAAAATAATTCAAACTCAAAATCTGTTTCTTTAAAACTTCCGCAGTTAGTCCTGCTCCTAATAGTCCACGACTTCGGTTAGGTTTAAAGCCTTCAACTGAAAAACGGACGTTAGGATTTTGTGCAAAGTTAGCATCGACGATTCGATCAGTGTTAAGCATTTCGTAACTCCACCGACCCCATACCTCTGGAACAATTTCAAAGTTCAGACCAGAGGCCATCACGCCAGCCACTCGAAGACCGAGAGACGGGCGAAGCGATTTCGTCTTGGATTTCCCCACTGTCAGATTAAGCGCTTGGGCTCCAGTTTCAGTATATCCGTCCTGAGACAGGTAGCTATAGGACACAGAGGTCAATGGTTGGATATCTAGATCTATGAATGTATTGCGCCATGAATGACGACTGCCGACCTCAAGATATCCTGAAAATTGATAGCCGTCTGTCTGAGCCTTGGCTCGACGATTGATCGATCCGAAGGTAAGACCACGATTGGTTTTAGTTTTCAGGTACCCGAAGGTGCTGGCAATATCTGCGTAAAATGGCTTTTGCATATGACTAGCGTATAGGCCGACAAGGTAGGTATTCACTCGATTCTTGTTAGAAATACCATCTAAGTTTACGTAGGTTTTTGAGAAACCCACATTCATTCCGATCAGAGATCTGGAGCCGATTCGGCGATCAAATCCGAGCATGCCTCCGCCGGATTGATAGTGAAATCCTGTCGTATTGCTATCACGTTTGCTTTTCCCATATATCCCAGTGCCTTGCATCCAGACCCCAGGCTCCCAATGCATTTCATGATTTGTTCCTACACCTGGTTGGAAGTTGGAATTCATAAATGCATTCGAGAGGTCTTGCAAGCTATTCTCCATCTCCAGAGGAGATCCGGTAAATGCAAGGCTTCCCATTGTTCTCCCAACCAAGCCACTGGAGAGGGGCGCGCGGAGCATGTTGGCTGGTCGGATCGCCATCGCTCGAAGAAATTGATTGTTGGATGTGTGAAGGGGAGTTGCAAGAGTTCCTTCTGCTTCTGCGCCACTTGTGATTTGCGTGTAGGCATTTTGTGCTGACTCATCTGGGACGCTCATCAGTTGAGCGATGACTTCGTCAAAATCTCCTGTAGCCTGTGAGCTATTGGCATCCAATGCCAGGGCAATTGCCTGTTGATTGCTTGATCTGGCATTGTTTTGAAAGTTCGTGCTGGTACGGCGTAATGTGAGAATCACATCATTCCCGTTCTGACTAAGATTCGGTGTGAAATTTGGATGATTCATCGACACGGAATCAAAGCTACCAGCGACTCCACCATCGCCGGTGACCAGTGTATACGTTTCTTCATGATGATAAGCGCCAGGTGCGGGTTCGACCTGTACGGTTCCTCCATTGATGGTCACGGTTCCTGAGACATCAACCAGATCCCCACTCCCGTTTCCATTAATATCTATTGCAAGTGTGCTATTGGGATTATTGGTATAGTTCCCGTTCACCGTAAGCGTGCCAATTCCACTTCCAGGAGAAAGGGTCCCTTGGTTAATGATATTGCCCGTTTGACCTGATCCAGACAACGTCCCTCCAGAGGTGACCGTTGTATTTCCTGCTATCGCACCAGTGACTTCTAATATCCCTGCATTGACCGTCGTGGCACCAGTGTAGGTATTGGCGCCTCCTAGCGTCATGGTGCCAGGGCCGAGTTTGGTCAAGCCGCCGGTGCCAGTGAGGACGCCGGTGAAGGCAGTGTCGGTGGCGTCACCCGCGGAGAGAGTGCCGCTGCCAAGGTCGACAGTGCCGGCGCCGGCCAAGGAGGCGACGGAGGCATTGAGGTCATTCAAATCCAAGGTTGTCCCGGCCCCCAGAGAGAGGGCACTGCCGACTCCCAAGGTACCGGCTCCTGCTAGTTGTAAGGTGCCGCCGGTGAGCGTGGTGTCCCCGGTATAGGTATTCGCACCACTCAAGGTCACGGTACCCACGCCTTCTTTGATGAGTGTCCCTGTCCCGCTAAGCACATCACTATAGGTGCCCGAGCCCGCTTGATCGAAGGTGACGGTAGCAGCATTAGCAATATCGCCTTGGAGACTGGAGGTGGTGCCTTCGAGAATGCCCGTCGTGACGGTGGTGCCGCCGGTATAGGTGTTGGTGCCGTCAAGGGTGAGGGTACCGGCGCCGAGTTTGGTCAAGCCACCGGTGCCGCTGAGGACGCCGGCAAAGGTGGTGTCGGTGGCATCGCCGGTAGAGAGGGTGCCGCTGCCTAAGTCGACGGTGCCGGCCCCGGCCAATGAGCCGATGGTGGTATTGAAGTCGTTTAAGTCCAGCGTGGTGCCGGCGCCGATGGCCACAGCACTGCCCGTGCCCAGCGTGCCGGTGCCGCTGAGCTGGAGGGTGCCGCCGGTGAGGGTGGTGGCGCCGGTATAGGTGTTGGTGCCGCCGAGGGTGAGAGTGCCGGTGCCGAGTTTGCTCAAGCCGCCCGTGCCGGTGAGGACGCCGGCAAAGGTGGTGTTGGTGGCATCGCCGGTGGAGAGGGTGCTGGTGCCTAAGTCGACGGTGCCGGCCCCGGCTAAGGAACCGATGGTGGCATTGAGGTCGTTTAAGTCCAGCGTGGTGCCGGCGCCGAGGGCCACAGCACTGCCCGTGCCCAGCGTGCCGGTGCCGCTGAGCTGGAGGGTGCCGCCGGTGAGGGTGGTGGCGCCGGTATAGGTGTTGGCGTCGTCAAGGGTGAGAGTGCCGGTGCCGAGTTTGGTCAAGCCGCCCGTGCCGGTGAGGACGCCGGCAAAGGTGGTGTCGGTGGCATCGCCGGTGGAGAGGGTGCCGGTGCCTAAGTCGACGGTGCCGTCCCCGGCCAAGGAGCCGATGGTGGCATTGAGGTCGTTTAAGTCCAGCGTGGTGCCGGCGCCGAGGGCCACAGCACTGCCCGTGCCCAGCGTGCCGGTGCCGCTGAGCTGGAGGGTGCCGCTGGTGAGGGTGGTGGCGCCGGTATAGGTGTTAGCGCCGTCAAGGGTGAGGGTGCCGGCGCCGAGTTTGGTCAAGCCACCCGTGCCGGTGAGGACGCCGGCAAAGGTGGTGTCGGTGGCATCGCCAGCGGAGAGGGTGCCGCTGCCGAGGTCCACCGTGCCAGCGCCAGCCAAGGAGCTAACGGTGGCATTCAGGTCATTCAAATCGAGCGTGGCCCCGGCACCGACGGAGAGGGCACTGCCGATGCCCAAGGTGCCGGTGCCACTGAGTTGGAGGGTGCCGGCGGTGAGGGTGGTGGCGCCGGTATAGGTGTTGGCGCCGCTGAGGGTGAGGGTGCCGGCACCTTGCTTGAGCAGGCCGCCCGTCTCACTGACGGTCCCGGTAAAGGTGGTCGAAGTGGCATCGCCGACCGTGAGGGTACCGCTGCCTAAACTGACAGTGCCGGTGCCGGTGAGTGAGCCAATGGTGGTGCTGACATCGTTTAAGTCGAAGGTCGCCCCCGCACCGACGGAGAGGGCGCTGCCGACGCCCAAGGTACCAGCTCCTGCTAGTTGTAAGGTGCCGTCATTGATTGCCGTCCTGCCGGTATAGGTATTGGCGCCGCCGAGGGAGAGGGTGCCGGCGCCGAGTTTGGTCAAGCCGCCGGTGCCATTGAGGACGCCGGTGAAGGTGGTGTTGGAGGCATCGCCAGCGGAGAGGGTGCCGGTGCCGAGGTCGACGGTGCCGGCACCAGCCAAGGAGCTAACGGTGGCATTGAGGTCATTCAAATCCAAGGTCGTCCCGGCCCCCAGAGAGAGTGCACTGCCGACGCCCAGAGTACCTGTGCCTGCTAGTTGCAAGGTGCCAGCCGTTAGCATGGTGTCCCCGGTATAGGTATTGGCACCACTCAAGGTCACGGTACCCACGCCTTCTTTGATGAGTGCCCCTGTCCCGCTGAGCACATCACTATAGGTGCCCGAGCCTGCTTGATCGAAGGTGACAGTAGCGGTATTGGCAATATCGCCTTGGAGACTCGTTGTGGTGCCCTCGAGAATGCCGGCGGAGACGGTGGTGCCGCCGGTATAGGTGTTGGTGCCGTCAAGGGTGAGGGTACCGGCGCCAAGTTTGGTCAAGCCGCCCGTGCCGGTGAGGACGCCGGCAAAGGTGGTGTTGGAGGCATCGCCGGTAGAGAGGGTGCCGTTGCCTAAGTCGACGGTGCCGGCCCCAGCCAAGGAGCCGATGGTGGTATTGAAGTCGTTTAAGTCCAGCGTGGTGCCGGCGCCGAGGGCCACAGCACTGCCCGTGCCCAGCGTACCGGCCCCACTGAGCTGGAGGGTGCCGGCAGAGAGGGTGGTGCCGCCGGTATAGGTGTTGGCGCCACCGAGGGAGAGGGTGCCGGTGCCGAGTTTGGTCAAGCCGCCGGTGCCGCTCAAGGTGCCGGCAAATGTGGTGTTGGAGGCATCGCCTGTGGAGAGGGTGCCGCTGCCTAAGTCGACGGTGCCGGCCCCGGCCAAGGAACCGATGGTGGTATTGAGGTCGTTTAAGTCCAGCGTGGTGCCGGCGCCGAGGGCCACAGCACTGCCCGTGCCCAGCGTACCGGCCCCACTGAGCTGGAGGGTGCCGGCAGAGAGGGTGGTGCCGCCGGTATAGGTGTTGGCGCCACCGAGGGAGAGGGTGCCGGTGCCGAGTTTGGTCAAGCCGCCGGTGCCGCTCAAGGTGCCGGCAAATGTAGTGTTGGAGGCATCGCCTGTGGAGAGGGTGCCGCTGCCGAGGTCCACCGTGCCAGCACCAGCCAAGGAGCTAACGGTGGCATTCAGGTCATTCAAATCGAGCGTGGCCCCGGCACCGACGGAGAGGGCACTACCGATGCCCAAGGTGCCGGCCCCACTGAGCTGCAAGGTGCCGGCAGAGATGGTGGTGTCGCCGGTATAGGTGTTGGCGCCGCCGAGGGTGAGAGTGCCGGTGCCTTGCTTGAGCAGGCCGCCCGTCTCACTGAGGACCCCGGTGAAGGTGGTCGAGGTGGCATCGCCGACCGTGAGGGTACCGCTGCCTAAACTGACAGTGCCGGTGCCGGCGAGCGAGCCGATGGTGGTGTTGAGGTCGTTTAAGTCTAATAGGCCACTGCCGCCGATCGTGACCGCGCTGCCACTCCCCAAGGTGCCGGCGCCACTGAGTTGGAGGGTGCCGGCGGAGACGGTGGTGGCGCCGGTATAGGTGTTGGCGCCGCTGAGGGTGAGAGTGCCGGTGCCGAGTTTGGTCAAGCCGCCGGTGCCATTAAAGATGCCAGTGAAGGTGGTGTTGGAGGCCTCGCCGGTGGAAAGGGTGCCGGTGCCTAAGTCGACGTCCCCGGCTCCGGCTAACGAGCCAATGGTGGTGCTCACATCATTCAAGTCTAAGATCCCACTGCCGCCTATTGTGACTGCACTGCCGCTCCCCAAGGTGCCGGCGCCACTGAGCTGGAGGGTGCCGCCGGTGAGGGTGGTGGCGCCGGTATAGGTGTTGGCGCCGCTCAACGTGACCGTGCCCGTGCCTTCTTTAATGAGTGTGCCGATGCCGCTGAGGATATCGCTATAGGTCCCGGCGCCCGCTTGATCGAAGGTGACGGTAGCGGTATTGGCAATATCGCCTTGAAGACTCGTTGTGGTGCCCTCGAGAATGCCGGCGGAGACGGTGGTGCCGCCGGTATAGGTATTAGCGCCGCCGAGGGTGAGGGTGCCAGTACCGAGTTTGGTCAAGCCGCCGGTACCATTGAGGACGCCAGTGAAGGTGGTGTTGGAGGCATCGCCAGCGGAGAGGGTGCCGGTGCCGAGGTCGACGGTGCCAGCGCCAGCCAAGGAGCTAACGGTGGCATTCAGGTCATTCAAATCGAGCGTAGCCCCGGCACCGACGGAGAGGGCACTGCCGATGCCCAAGGTGCCGGTGCCACTGAGTTGGAGGGTGCCGGCAGAGACGGTGGTGGCGCCGGTATAGGTGTTGGTGCCGCCGAGGGTGAGAGTGCCGGTGTCGAGTTTGGTCAAGCCGCCGGTACCATTGAGGACGCCAGTGAAGGTGGTGTTGGAGGCATCGCCAGCGGAGAGGGTGCCGGTGCCGAGGTCGACAGTGCCAGCGCCAGTCAACGAGCTAACGGTGGCATTCAGGTCATTCAAATCGAGCGTGGCCCCGGCACCGACGGAGAGGGCACTGCTGACGCCCAAGGTGCCGGCCCCACTGAGCTGCAAGGTGCCGGCAGAGACGGTGGTGGCGCCGGTATAGGTGTTGGTGCCACCGAGGGTGAGAGTGCCGGTGCCGAGTTTGGTCAAGCCGCCGGTGCCATTGAGGACGCCAGTGAAGGTGGTGTTGGAGGCATCGCCAGCGGAGAGGGTGCCGGTGCCGAGGTCCACCGTGCCAGCGCCAGTCAAGGAGCTAACGGTGGCATTCAGGTCATTCAAATCGAGCGTGGCCCCGGCACCGACGGAGAGGGCACTACCGATGCCCAAGGTGCCGGCCCCACTGAGCTGCAAGGTGCCGGCAGAGATGGTGGTGTCGCCGGTATAGGTGTTGGCGCCGCCGAGGGTGAGAGTGCCGGTGCCTTGCTTGAGCAGGCCGCCCGTCTCACTGAGGACCCCGGTGAAGGTGGTCGAGGTGGCATCGCCGACCGTGAGGGTACCGCTGCCTAAACTGACAGTGCCGGTGCCGGCGAGCGAGCCGATGGTGGTGTTGAGGTCGTTTAAGTCTAATAGGCCACTGCCGCCGATCGTGACCGCGCTGCCACTCCCCAAGGTGCCGGCGCCACTGAGTTGGAGGGTGCCGGCGGAGACGGTGGTGGCGCCGGTATAGGTGTTGGCGCCGCCGAGGGTGAGAGTGCCGGTGCCTTGCTTGAGCAGGCCGCCCGTCTCACTGAGGATCCCGGTAAAGGTGGTCGAGGTGGCATCGCCGACCGTGAGGGTACCGCTGCCTAAACTGACAGTGCCGGTGCCGGCGAGCGAGCCGATGGTGGTGTTGAGGTCGTTTAAGTCTAATAGGCCACTGCCGCCGATCGTGACCGCACTGCCGCTCCCCAAGGTGCCGGCGCCACTGAGTTGGAGGGTGCCGGCGGAGACGGTGGTGGCGCCGGTATAGGTGTTGGCGCCGCCGAGGGTGAGAGTGCCGGTGCCTTGCTTGAGCAGGCCGCCCGTCTCACTGAGGATCCCGGTAAAGGTGGTCGAGGTGGCATCGCCGACCGTGAGGGTACCGCTGCCTAAACTGACAGTGCCGGTGCCGGCGAGCGAGCCGATGGTGGTGTTGAGGTCGTTTAAGTCTAATAGGCCACTGCCGCCGATCGTGACCGCACTGCCGCTCCCCAAGGTGCCGGCGCCACTGAGTTGGAGGGTGCCGGCGGAGACGGTGGTGGCGCCGGTATAGGTGTTGGCGCCGCTCAACGTGACCGTGCCCGTGCCTTCTTTAATGAGTGTGCCGATGCCGCTGAGGATATCGCTATAGGTCCCGGCGCCCGCTTGATCGAAGGTGACGGTAGCGGTATTGGCAATATTGCCTTGAAGACTCGTTGTGGTGCCCTCGAGAATGCCGGCGGAGACGGTGGTGCCGCCGGTATAGGTGTTGGTGCCGCCGAGGGTGAGAGTGCCGGTGCCAAGTTTGGTCAAGCCGCCGGTACCATTGAGGACGCCGGCAAAGGTGGTGTTGGAGGCATCGCCAGCGGAGAGGGTGCCGGTGCCGAGGTCGACGGTGCCCGTTCCCGCTAAGGAGCCGATGGTGATGCTCACATCATTCAAGTCTAATAGGCCACTGCCGCCGATCGTGACCGCACTGCCGCTCCCCAAGGTGCCGGCGCCACTGAGTTGGAGGGTCCCGGCAGAGACGGTGGTGGCGCCGGTATAGGTGTTGGCACCGCCGAGGGAGAGGGTGCCAGTGCCGAGTTTGGTCAAGCCGCCGGTGCCGCTCAAGGCGCCGGTAAAGGAGGTGTTGGAGGCATCGCCGGTAGAGAGGGTGCCGCTGCCTAAGTCGACGTCTCCGGCTCCGGCTAACGAGCCAATGGTGGTGTTCACATCATTCAAGTCTAAGATCCCACTGCCGCCTATTGTGACAGCGCTGCCGCTCCCCAAGGTGCCGGCCCCACTGAGTTGGAGGGTCCCGGCGGAGACGGTGGTGTCGCCGGTAAATGGGTTATTGCCGCCAAGAGTCAGAGTGCCTAGCCCTTGTTTACTTAAACCACCGGTACCCGCTATGGATCCAGGTAGTGTTAGGTTATTACTCGTGCTGACGTCCCAAATAGGAGTCACTCCATCAATGAATAAATCACCACCCAATGCTTGCCCAGCTGAAGACCCTCCCCCCCCGGCGGTGCCTGCTGTCACTGTACTATTCGCAAAACTTCCGTCAACGACCGTTAGACTTCCTCCTTGTCGAACAAAGACTGCTCCGCCCAGTCCAGCTCCTCCTCCGCCTGAAATTGGGCCACTACTTCCGCCACCCGTCCCAGCTGTTCCTCCATTGTTGCCGGCCCCTGCACCAAAGCCTGCATTTCCGCTATTCGCCCCACCTCCACCTCCATATCCCCCATCGCCACCGTTACCACCGCCACCTCCACCAAATCCGGCATCACCACCTGAGCCATCGAATCCTACTGCTCCGATTCCTCCACCACCACCACCACCCCGAATCCCCCGTCACCGCCATCGCCGCCATTAATAGCTCCTAATCCCCCGCCGCCCCCGCCGCCGCCATCGCCTCCATCGCTTGCGTTACTCGCAGAGCCAAGCACGCTCAACGCACCACCGCTCCCGCCATTCGGTGCACCGCCGGTTCCTCCAAACCCTACAAATCCGTTTCCGCCATCACCAGTCTCTCCCCCACCGCCTCCAGCCCCACCAACGAGGGCGCTACCGCCATTACCAGCCAGTCCTCCACCCCCGCCATGCCCAACTAGGTTCAATGGAGCCCCACCATCGCCACCCAATCCTCCGCCTCCTCCAAGAAGTAATCCTACGATTCCTCCACCATCTCCACCGACTGCTTCGTTTTGATCAAAGTCAACATTTTCGAGCGTGACAGTGGCACCATCATTGACAAAGAGTCCGCCGCCCGCACCAAGTCCGCCACCTGCACCAATTCCACCATCTCCCCCTTTGGCTCGACCATTTTCCACATTGAAATTAGAGATTTGAACGGTACCCGTCCGTATGAAAAACACTCGGTGGGCATTATTCCCATCGATCGTCACCTCGCCACCTGTAGCTCCGCTCGCGTTAATGGTCACGGATTCATCGATGAGCGGAAGGGCGCTGGAGAGCGTGATGGTTCCAATCGATCCAGAAAAGACAATTGAATCAGTTCCGCCAGAACTATTTGCGTCGATAATGGCTTGACGCAGAGAGCCAACACCTGAATCGTTATTCGTGGTGACGGTATAGGTGGCGGCTAAACCGACTGAAAAGAAAAAAATCTCGGGAGCAGCAATAACGCAAAGCAATACAATGCAAGCAATAGTAGGTAATCGCATGAAGAACCCTCTTCTCGCGGTTGTAATTGGTCCGATTCGGTTATATGTGTGTTCAGAGATTTTTACTGAACATCATGCACCCGATCGAATCATTGATCTGTTCGACGATAGTGTCGAGATAAGTGCGGATAAGTAATGAAGGGAATGAATAGATGCAGACGGGAAGATAAAGAAAAGATAAATTCAAAGAAACGATGAACCGGTGACGATACAGGATAAAACGAAGGAACGTCTGAGTGACAAAAAATGTATGAGTTCGGTCGTGGTCTGGTTCAAACGATAAAGATCTATGAATCATAGGAATGCTTGATGCTTTTCTACGATGAATATGTCGTGGTTCTTGCGTTCTGATGACAGTGATATCCAAATTTTCAAAAACTTAAGCTGTATGTTGTTCAAATATTCGCAGGCTTTCACGTAAAATGATTGATTGTTCGGTTTCGAACAGAGCGACATGTGCAGCTTCGCACTGACGTGGTCATCTGATTTACTCTGAGATCTTCTCGCATTATCGATGTCTGTCTCTGTACCTTATTTTCCTCATGCAAGATTATTTTCGGCCGTGATTCTTTGCGCGTGGACGAGATGGATTGGCCGCCATATCGCTACGTCATGTAGCGACGTTAGCAGGATATAGCTGTGTTCCCGCACGCTTTGCCTGCTCTCGAGTCGAGCTATCCATTTTGTTAGGGAATACGCATGAAAACTGAAATGGAGGCGGCGTTGGATATTGTGCGGTAAGACGACCTTAGGGTTTGTTATGGAAAGTCGATTTTGAATGTGTGCAGTCAAGAAAACAATAATACTGTTCATTAACTTTACAGTATGATTTGTATTTTTCTTTGTTGTTAGAGGCGAAAGGGTAATTATTCGTTATCATTTTCAAATCTTCCCAGCACCAAACAAGGCCGCAACTTGGCTGCGTCGTGTCGCATGGAGTTTGTCAAAAATGCGGGAAATATAATTTTTTATCGTTTTTTCACTGACATTCATGGTTATGGCAATTTCTTTATTGGTATGGCCAAGGGCAATCATCTCCACGAGTTTTCGTTCCTTTTTGGTTAACGAACCAAAATCCGTTGTCATTTCTGAGTCCGAAAACTGGGTGATTTTTTCAAAAGGAAAGGTCGAACAACTTGAAAAAATGACTTGTGTCCCCGTATTCAGCATGCGAAGACTTTGAATGAGTTCGGTTGCTTTGACATCTTTCATCAAGCAGCTGGCTCCCGTTGTCTGGGATATGGTTAAGAGAGTCTGCTCCTCTATGCCGGACGCGAGCAACATCAACTTCGCATTCGGGAAACGTTGCGCGAGTTGTTGCTGAATGCTCAAGAGATTTGTTTTATCCGGTCCGATGGCCCAGATAATAATGTCGGCGATGTCTCCTGGTTGACTTGCCGGTAATGACTCCGGGGAGGCGGCTTCGCACATAATGTGAAATTCTGCTGTTTCCATAAGAATCGTGCGTATTCCGTGCCGCATGATTTCACTCCGGTCAATCAGAATAAGGTGGATGAGGCTGTGACGTTGTACTGTTTTGCCTTGTGATGACGTTATGTTTTGCATAGTTAAAGGAACACATTCTTGCCTACGGTAATGGTAGAAACGTAAAAATTTCCTGTGACGCGGTCTCGGGGAAGGGAGTGAGGTGACTTGAAAAATCTGAGACGAGACCGTAATGCACTTAAATATGCACAGATGATGCCATTTGAAATTTATTTTATACTTGAGAGCGATTGCTCATTGTTTTCTGTCTCGAGGTTTCCATACATACTTGAATCTTCGAAATTAAAGTTGTCTCGGTCTGTCAGGTAGACCATGACTACTAATGAACAAACTCTGGGTGAGTGTCTGACTACTTTAGGTATAGGATAGGTGGATCTGCATGAATAATCTGTCAGGCAAGAACGATTTGCTTTGTAAGATTACGGCACGTAGGTTGTAGGCATTTTCCTGACAAACGAAGGAAGGGAAACTGAACAGAGGCGCATGATTGTGGAAGACGACATTGAAAGGCGCCAATGAATGAGGCGAGAAGACGGTGAGTCTCTGTGCTATGTGGATTTGTTGAGCTATTGTCACCCCTTACTCAAGCAACTGTTGTTCAAGGGCAAATCGAATAAGTGAAGAGGTGGTTTTAAGATGCAATTTTTCTAACATTCTGGCTCGGTAGGTACTAATGGTTTTCTCACTGAGGGAAAGCTGGGAGGCAATTTCGACGCCTGTTTTCCCTTGGCCAATTAAACGTAACACCTCAAGCTCACGATTTGAAAGTGTGTGAAGCAATGAGGCTGAAGTCTCGCCGGACACATAGGCTGCCAGTTCTTGGGCAAGAGAAGTGCTGACGTACCGGCCTCCTGCGAGAACTTTTTTCATGGCCGTAATCAACTCTTCTGGTGCTGTTTCCTTTGTAAGGTATGCCGATGCCCCAGCCTTCAATGCACGGAGCGCATACTGCTGTTCGGGGTAGAGGCTCAACACAACGATGGGTAAGTCCGGTTGATATTGTTTCATTTCTTTGAGCACGGCGATTCCATTTTTATCTGGGAGATTAATGTCTAATGTTGCGATATCCCATGTTTTTTGTTGTGTGGCTTGTAATGTTTCATGTCCCGTTCCACATTCGACGATTTGCGCTCCCGCGAATGCTTCGGTGATCAAATGTTTCAATCCACGTCGGACGATGGCATGGTCGTCAATGATGAGAATTTTAATCATTACCCTACGTTCTAATCCTTCGCTGATATGAGAGGAGTAGGAACTTGAATGGCAACCCTCGTGCCCTTGCCTTCTTCTCCTTGAATTATCATTGTTCCGTTAATCTCTGATAGGCGCTCCCGAATCCCATTCAGACCCAGAGAAGTGGTCTGTTCTATTTCTTGTCGAGTGATTCCCCTACCATCGTCTTTCATTTCAAGGATGAGATATTCATCACGGTGAGAGAGGCTTACCGTCACCTTGGTAGCATCTGCATGTTTGAGAACATTTGTCAGAAGTTCTTGTGTGATACGAAAGAGCGTCAGAGAGCAATGAGGTGCAAAATCGATGGTGTTGATTTCTTTACTGATAATGAGTCTACAAGGTAGAGACGTCCGGGTTTGGAATTCTTGGATCTGCCACTCAAGAGCTGCGAGGAGCCCTAGGTCGTCCAACATGCTGGGTCGTAAATCTGTAGCAATTCGTCGCATGGTGTATATAGCTGTGTCGACTGCTTTGGTTATGGAATGAAGTTGAGCATAGTATGGGTTATTGGATGGATCCTGATTGAGTTGATCGAATTGTGTCGCCAGATGAGAAATACTAAATTTCAATCCTGTTAAAATTTGCCCAAATTCATCGTGCAATTCTCGTGCGATACGTTTTCGTTCTTCTTCTTGTGCCGACACTAACTGCCTTGCGAGTTGTTGTGCCTGTTCTAAGGCCTGATAGGCATTCTGCTCGGCTCTCATGCGTTCCAATTCAACGGCAGCGCGGTCTGCAAATATCGACAGCACCATTTTAACATAATTGAAATTTTCTAATGGGCCATCGTGAGCAACGCAAATATGGCCAATATAATCGCCAGACTTTCCAACTAGAGCTAATCCCAAATACGAGTCTGCTTGTATCTCTGCTAACCCTTTATCGTGAGGGAAAAACTCTTGCACGCGGTTGGGGTAATACACTGGACTGTTTAATAGAGGACTTTCCCACGGCGTCCCAGCGACATCATAATCAAAAAGCATATGATTCAGTTCTTGGTGCCAGCAGGCAAGCGGCCTCAGGCATGAGCCTTGTTCATCCATCACTTCAGTGATAAGTGCAAATCGAACTCCTGTGGCTAAGGCCAGATGTTTAATGAATTCATCGAAAAAGGCTTGGCCTGTGGATGAAGCGGTTCCCTGCGCAAAACGGTGCAACATGGTCTCGGTTGGCTTGTGTTCTCTGACTTCTTGAGTGAGTCCTAGGATAGTATGAACCTTTCCATGGTCATGTTCGATTGGCAGAAAAGAAGCGTGGAAGAACCGTTTATCTGGGCCTTCAAATTCGTATTCTGATTCGACCTTCTTCAAAGCCAGTTCAAATAGTTCTGCGATCCGTGGCCTATCCTTATTCGCGACAAAATCAAGATATGGTTTTCCGATGATTTCTTCTTTCTTTTTACATCGAATCATCTGAATTCCGGCATGATTCATGGAAATGACCTGGCCCTTACGATTGAGTTGATATATGCAGTATGGTGAATGTTCAACTAATGTGCGGTACTGCTCTTTGCTCATTCTGAGAGCGTCTTGCGCAAATTGTAACTCCGTGATGTTTTCGTGTATCACGACAATGTGGGCTAATCCTTCTCCTTCAACTGGAATGATCTTGACACGAAACCATGTCTTTTGTGGTGGTGATTGGCAGGAATAAACAAACGATGTATGGTGATGTTTGCCACCGATGACCGATCGAATAGCTTTTGCAATTCGCATAGCTTCATCTGCGTAGTCTCCCTTAATTTGCTCACACACCTTTAAATAATCATCTCCAGGATTCCATACAGAAGAGAGAAGGACATTTTGGGGCGCGACATTTCTCAAACTCGCATTCGCTGACAAAACCATTCCCTGGGCATTGATGATGCAGACATGGGCCGATATGGCATTCAGAATGGAATGGGTTAGTTGTTCAGTATTTTGGTCTCTCACGTGACATGCCTAATGTATAATATGTAGTGATAGCTTGATGGCTTAAGAGGATATGTTCTTGTACATCATGAAATAAAAACTTCCCACACTTCATGTTAAACGCTCAGCTGTTATTTCTGGACATTTTGGCTCCACAAATACACTCCCATGAAAATTCATGAGACACGGCCAATTCGACCGTTCGATGATGGCTCCGTATCCGCTCTTAGGACACGCATGGCCATGATGTCGTCGTATGAAGTTTTCGCAGTTGATGGGTCGATCATTCTATCGATGTGGGGGACGTTCTTGGCTCGCCTGTAGTTTGTGACGTCTAAACTATGAAACCTTTTGCAGTTGTTGCGGATAAGTGACTTCTTGATTCAACCTATAATAAGTCGTGGGCATTGAATTGTTCGTCATGAGATCTTGAGGTACGTTACGTTTATTACAATGTTCATAACTAAAAGTCGAGGGTCAACAGTCTTAGGTGTGCTGTCATTTCTAAACGTTTTCTCTTTTTCGATTTTTCTTGTAGTTGAAGCTCAGGTGCGGCCTCGGAACGTGAGTTCGGCTATTGCGGATTTATCGAGTTCGCCTTTCCCTCGCTGGACTAATCGACTGTACTGTTCTAGCGTAGCTGTTGCCAGTGGGAGTGAGAGGCCTTGTTGTTTTCCCATATCAACCGCGATGCCAGAATCTTTCGCGGCATGTGCGGCTGAAAAGTAACATTCATGGTCTCTGTTGATCATGTCATCTCCGTCGGTTTCCAGCACACGCGATGCGGCGCCTGTTTGAGCAAACACCTCTTGTAACATCGTGAGATCAAGACCAAGCGCCTGGCCTAAGCCTAGGCCTTCGGCGAGTCCTGCCGTATTAATGTTCATGACCATGTTGACGAGTGCTTTGACTTTGGCGGCCTCACCGGCCGGCCCGATATGTCGAAGCGCCGCACTCATGGATTGAAGCAGCGGTTCGGCGCATTGGAATGCTTCTGGTTTTCCTCCACACATCAGATAGAGCGTGCCTTCACGAGCTTGCGTAATACTACTGGCCATGCAGGCTTCGAGGCTTTGCCCGCCGTGCTGTTCGACTAATGTTTCAATGTCTATGTGTAATGCCGGAGTATTGGTAGCGCAATTGATGAATAAGCAATCTGAGGCATGGGCGAGCAGACTGTCAGGCGAGTTTGGTTTGAAAATATCCCGCATGGCCTGATCATCGCTTACGACTGTGATGACGATATTGGAGTGCTTGGCAACGTCTGCGGGTGTCGTGGCAGCCTTAACGCCCAACTCTTCGACTAGCGACGTCATGGCAGCAGGGTTTTTATCGAAGACTTTCGTTAACGTATAGCCATGATCACGAAGTCGTCGGGCCATATTGGCCCCCATTCGTCCGATTCCGACAAATCCTACTCGGAACTCAGTTTTGTGCATCGGATGGTACTCCTTTACGCTGTCACCTTGAGTCAATGCATTCTATTGATGCGAGCCTGTTTGAACGCTGATTCTATATGTACCATTATTTGAATAGTGTTGTCAGTGCGTACGAATCGACGAAAAATGTCTGGGTTTTGGTAGACCTCTTGTGAGCAGAACAGGTATGGTATCGCTTCGTGTTGTATCCTTCATCAACCTAACAAGTGGGAAGATTGTCATGACTCAACAGAGCCAAAGTTCACAGCCTCGTGTCGCGATTCTCATGGGTAGTCGAAGTGACCTTGAAACGATGAATCATGCGAGCGACATGCTCAAGAAATTGCAAATTCCTCATGAAGTAAGAATTTTGTCTGCACATCGTGCGACGGATGCTCTCTTAAATTATATCGGGGATGCAGAGGAACGCGGCGTGCAAGTGATCATTGCCGGGGCCGGTGGGGCTGCTCATTTGGCCGGCGTTATTGCGGCCAAAACGATACTCCCGGTTTTGGGGGTCCCCATGCAGTCCAAAGCCTTACAGGGGATGGATTCACTCTTGTCTATTGTGCAAATGCCCAAAGGCATACCAGTTGGGACTTTGGCGATTGGTTCAGCCGGTGCAGCGAATGCGGGATTATTGGCGGCGGCGATCTTAGCGTTAGCCGATCAAGGCGTTCGTGACCGCTTAACCGCATTTCGAGAGGAGCAGACTCAAAAAGTGTTAGCCGATCAAATCGTAACCTGAGTGAGGTATCTCAGAAACTGTGTTTCAGATGCTTCATCTGGAAGTGTCAGGCTCGTCTTCTATAGCCGCTTCAGTTATGCCGAATCTATATGTCGTCATACTGAATGCTGGTTATAGCCGTTTCAAATAACTTCCGGTGGTGGAAACGTTGTACCGCGCTGAGTTCGTGGTATTTTCCTGTTTGGAACGTATTGGGATTCGCTATAGTCGTTGAAAGCGTGGAATCCGCATTCCGTCTTTCTCCACGTCTTCTTCAAAGAGATGCCTCGGCCTGACCCACAGGCCGAAATCGCCATAGAGTGCCCGGTAGACCACCAATTCTTCTTCGGTCTCACTATGCCGGGCGCATCCTATGACCTGATAATCCTTCCCTTTGTAATGCCGGTACCGTCCGTTTTCAACCATCACGGTTCTCCTTGTGCGCTCAAAAATCATCAAAGTGGAAATTGCTGTCGATAGGCGAACAGGGCAATACTTGTGGCCATGGCTGCATTTAAGGAGTCAACGGTCTTGGCCTGAGGGATCATGAGAGTGTGTTGAAACTGTGCGTCTGGCAACCCGAGGCCTTCTTCTCCAACCAGCAGTCGAATATTTTCAGGCCATTCCCACGTTGAAAGATCGTCTCCCTTGAGATCCAGAGACACAATCCATCGACAAATTTCATGGTGGCTCAGGTCACGAATCTTCGGTCCTTCCCACAAGGATTGATTGAAGATGGTTCCACTTGACGCTCGGATGGCTTTTGGATGAAACGGGTTGGCGGCTTCCTGTAACACAATCAGTTTTTGTACCCCAAAAGCCGAGCAGCTTCGGATGAGCGTTCCCAGATTATTGGGGTTGCTCAGTGGACACAGGACTTCGACTCCTTCCGGAGGTACGGAGAGGTTGGCGGATGGGATTGCGGGGGTATGACACACGAGGAGGGGAAACGCCGTTCCCGCAGTATCGAGTTGTTGAAAGAGTGTATTCGCCAGTTTGAACGTACGCACATGTTCAGGTAATTCCGGCAGTTCGGCGTGTTGAGAAGTGCAGAGGTATTCTCTGCAGAGAGTTGGATGACGAGACAATGTTTCCTGAATAATCTTCCTGCCGGCGACAAGACATTGTCCATGTTTTCGAATCCCTTTTCGTTCACACAACGAGATCCAACGTTTAAAGTGGGTATTTTGGGCGCTAGTGATACGTCGTTCATGATCGTCTGCTGGGTTCGAGGGGCGAGGAGAAATAGTCTGAAAACGAGAAGTCATGGGTGTCGTTGGAGCGTCGTGTTTGGCGTTCACCTTCAAAGATAACAATGCCCAGCATTCTAACAGAACCAGCATTCAGAAACCGGTGTTTTGGCCGATAGGAATGATAGGGGATTTGACGAACCTTCGACATGTGAGGTCTCTCACTTTGCGAAGGAGCATGCGTGTAAGAGAACCGACATGGCTGGTTGTGCGATAGGTTGTTGGTGATGAGGATATTGCATCAGATCGTTGTTGTAAGGAGATGTCTGCATGTTTAAGCGGTGGTCTGGAGATGATAAGAAATCGACAGGGGCAAAGCTGGAATATCATCAATCACGTGATCCTGCATCAGCTCACGAGCATGATCATGCAACACCGGCTTCGGAGGCATTGGCCAAAATTTTGCGTGCCTTAGGTCGACAATCGTTTGATCTCGATCATGTCGTCGCTGAAGATATCGAAAAAAACTTTGAACGGTGGGCGATGCATGTTCTTGTGGGCGCCTCGACTGTGGAGGATGAAGAGCCGTTGACCGATGGTCGACGGGATTGGGGAGGGCTCAATCGCTTTGTCAATACGCATCGACAACAGGAAAAAAAGTATGTCTCGGAAAGTTTGAGCGATCTTCGAGATGTCTTGCTAACCTTTACGCAAACCATTGGACAAACGGTGATTGATGATCAGGAAACCGATCGACAACTGGCGATGCATCTTGGAGGGTTACAGGCGGCTTCGGAAACACACTCTGCAGAGGAAATGAAGAACGCGCTGCTTCTTGCGGTGCAAGGGATCAGTCAGGTCATTGTTGAGCGAAAACAGCGTCAACAGGCACATGTCGAAATTTTGGGATCCAAGCTTCAAAAAATGCAGACGGAGCTTGGACAGGCGCGTGCGCAAATGACCCTGGATCCGCTCACCAAGCTCTACAATCGAGCAGCCTTGGATACGCAGTTGGAGCGTGTCGTTGGCCTGAGTCTTCTTGCGGGGTCGGAGGCGAGTGTCTTAATGATTGATGTCGATCATTTCAAGCAGGTGAATGATACGTTTGGTCATCGAGCCGGCGATGCCGTTCTGCAGCAGTTTGCTGATCGATTGGTGTCAACGTTTTTGAGGAAGTCGGACTTTCTCGCTCGCTATGGAGGCGAAGAAATGGCCGTGTTGCTCCAGAGCGATGGATTGGATATCAGCAGTAAAGTTGCCGAACGATTCTTAGAAGCTGTCAGAAATAAGCCATTTGAACATGAAGGGACTAATATTCCGATCACTGTTTCAATTGGGTTAGCGGAGCTCATGCCTGGCGAGTCCGTTGCTTCATGGATTGAGCGAGCAGATCGGGCGTTATATCAGGCGAAGGAAACGGGACGTGATCGTCTCTGCGTGGCACCCCGGACCTTGGCGGTCTAAATGACCGTGATGGGAGTGAGGTGGTATCACGCGTGTTCGGATTGGGTGTCGTTTGTGATGCGAGAAGAGAGTATTGTCGTGGCGATGTGAAGGGGGCGTTCAATCTCTTCGGTGTTCCCGATGTGCGCTTGGAAAAAACTGGCGATTTCAGAAAGACCTTTTGGAATGTGGGTGATAATGGCCAGGACATCGTCAGGATGTAAGTCAAGCCATTCATTTGCTGCAATTGCAGCCTCCTGCACCGCTTCTTCCGTATCAGGACGACACCAGAGATCAGCGAGACATCCTGAGAGTGCCACACAGTGTATGACAGCCTGTTGTTCTGCCGTGTACTCGCGGTTGTCCTGTGGTTGATGACTGGCGCCTATGGCGACGTGGAAGTCCTCCGGAAGGTTCCAGGATTCTGTTACCCAACTTCCCATTTTGGCATGATCGCACCCAAAGTACTGGTTTTCGAGTATTTGGAGTTCTGTGTGATTGTCTTTCGCATCCATAGTCAATGTTCGTGTGACTTCTGGCGCCACCTCGTTTAATGCCAGGAGGCCAATGTCCTGAAGCAGCGCAGGAATAAAGACCAGCTCGGGATCAGGGAGTTTGCACCAATGTCCTAACGTTCGACCGGCTATGCCGGCGATGATGGAGCGACGCCAGAATTTTGAATGATCCATCCCGATATGTTCGGGGTGGTTCATGTCCTGACACAATCGGTAGAAACAGAACGACAAGGCTAGGGAGTTGACGGCATTGATGCCGAGCAATGTCACAGCTTGAACAATATTATTGATGGTATGGCGAGATCCGCCGTAATAACTGGAATTGGCAATGTGCAGAAGCCTTGCGACGATTGCTGGGTCTTGACTCATTAATGCCGCGAGCTTTTCGAGGTCCGCATCTTCGTTTCGGCACATTTTTAAAATTTGCGACGCAATAGGTGGAAGGGCTGGGAGGCTCAATGATCGCTGTAAGCGGTCAAATAATGATCCGTCCTCGCCTGGGTACCAGTGCGAGTCTTCAGTGAATGTTGGCGATGCTTTGGGCATGTGTGTGCTGTTGTCAATCAATGCCATGTTCTCCAGCGTGTCAATGAGAGTGAGGGGCTTGCCTATAGTTTCGGTGAAAAAGATGCAGGCTTAAGGGGAAATTCAGCTAGGATGCCCTGCTATCTATTCAGGCAGGCTAATTTGGCGGATGTACTCTAGAGGGAATATTCTATGCCCATTCTGAAGAAAAGGCCGGGAGCGCGAAATCCAAGGTATTCTTCGTATGAGGTATTGGTGAAGTTTTCGAATATTCCAAAAAGACGCCACGCGGGTGTGGGGCGGTACGTAATCGCAAGATCGGCTTTGACATAGCCTCCTACCCTGTCTTCTTCTGTAGGAATTTGGAGGTCAAAGCGTGTGCCGATGACTCGGACCTGAGTCCGTATGGTCCATGTTGCCGAGGGGTGAGTCGTGAGTGTGAGGCCGCCACTCCACTTTGGGCGATTACGAAGCGGGTCGGATGTCCCCTCAATTTCCGTATCAAGGTAGGTCACAAAACCTTTGACAGAAAATCCATCCAGAGGCGTGACGAGCGTTGACAGTTCAAGCCCTTGAGTGTTGACGGTTTGAAGATTGACGAGGCGAAACATATTCATTCTTGCCAGAGCCGGGTCCAGATCGATGAGTTGTGAAAAGCGATTGTGAAAATAGGTGAGTTCAATCTCCGGGCCATCGTCCCCCAGGCTGTGATGAATGCTCACGTCCCATCCTTGGCTACGCTCCGGCTTGAGTTGCGGATTGCCAATCGTTGGGTCACCCAGGCTTGCCATGCTCGGAAGTTTAAATCCTTCTCCATATCCAGTGCGAACCCGAGTCGAGGCTGTGGCTTGATAGCTCAGAGCGATTCGGGGGCTTACCTCCGCGCCAAATCCTTCAGGAATATCTACTCGTAAGCCCATCGTAGCTTGAAGGTCCGAAAGCAGTGTCCCGGATACTTCTGTAAATAGAGCATGAGTCGATCGTGTATTATGAAAATCTGTACGTTGATCTGTCGGAGCACCGAGAGCGGTGAGCTCCTGGATGCCTGTCCGTTTGCCAATTTCCGTCGTGAGTTGAATGCCGCCAGCAAACGACCAATCTGGGGTGAGGGCCACCGTATGCCGCCACGTTGGCTGAATGCGGGTATACGTCGTGTGAAAAGTATTTGGAGGAATCCGAAAGATCGTCGGGTCTGACGCAACGCCTGGATTGTCGCTGTCTTGCGTGCGTCGAAAGATAGTGAGCGACATGGTGTGTTTCCAATGATCTGTCGGATTATGGATCAGCTGTAGCCCTGACACGAGTTCGGCGGTTGTTCGTGTTTCCGGGTCGCGAATAACGGCCAAGCGCGATCCACCGCTGCCTTCTGGAAACCCCTGGGTTGAAGTATGGGTGAATTGCCCGGTGAGGCGGAGTTTCACCGGAAGACCGTTATCCCAATTCACATGCCACCCTGCGGTACCCAATTCAAATCGATCATGCTTGACCTGTTCGTCATTTCGAGTATGTGACAGTGATACGGCATAGGTGAGCGGACCGACGGGGCCATTGGCCTGGAGCAGCTCTCGAGTAAATCCGAACCGTCCAGCCGCACCACGGATGAGTTGATGTGATTCCTGCCCTCCTGATTGTGTGATGATATTAATGGCTCCTGAAACGGATTCGGACCCATACAGCGCTGAGAGGGGGCCGCGAATGATTTCAACTTTCTCGATTCGTTCCGGCGTGAGCGTTGAGAGGTCTACCGAGCCTCCACGCTGATTGGTCGGGTCATTGATTGGGACTCCATCGAGCATAATTAACGTAAAATTGGGATCTCCTCCTCGAATATAGATTGAATTAATCCCTCCTCGTCCGCCCATTTCATCCACATGAAGACCGGGGACTTGCTGCAGGATTTCGCTGAATCGATGGGCTTGTTGATGGGCAATGTCCGATCGAGAAATGACCGTGACGCTGGCGGGGGTTCGAGTGATGGGAGTTGGAAGAGCGGAGGCGCTGACAATAACCGGATCCAGTTGAGTAATCTCTGCTTCATCTGATGCATATGATATTGCCGCGCTATAGAATAGCCAGATCAGCAGGAGTATATGACCGAATAGGAGGATGAACGGTCTGTGGGTGTGCTTGTTCAAGCAGAAGAATCTGCGTATAGAAAGACGAAACGCATTATCAGTGTATAACCTATTTTTTTCTAAAACATGAGACAAAGACTTTATCATTTACGGATCAATCGAGCAAAATGGATTGGGGATGATTGAGGCAGGAATTATCGGGAGTGGCAACAAATAAGTCAGTGGGGCACATTTTTTAAATGTCTTGTCATAAGAGATTTTCTGCTGTTCAGTATGACAGAGGCTTGTGGATGCCTTCTCTATCTGACAGACAATGCCAGGACATGATACCTTTTAGGTATACCATGTCGATACATCGGTGAGTCGAACGGGTCGGTCACGTCATCTCAGCAGGCTGCGAGTATTTGCTGTCGTGACGCTCTTCGTCGCACACAGAAGGGGTTGCGGAATCTGAGTGTTCGTTGCAGCATTGTCTGCTCGAACCTATCGTGAGTCAGAGTGTTCTTATGGATCCAATACAGACACTATCCGTCGTCATTCCAGTCTTCAATGAGCGGCAGACGATTGAAGAACTTCTACGGCGTGTGCTTCAGGTCGAGCTCACTGGAGTGGCGAAAGATATTGTCATTGTGGATGATGGTTCAACTGATGGAACCACTGAATGGTTGCGGGCATTGCTGAAGACTGAAGATGGGAAAGGCGTCCTTCCCAACTCATCCCATACTGAAGACGTCGTGACGTATCAAAACGTGAAGGTCTTGTTTCATGCGCAGAATCAAGGGAAAGGAGCCGCATTAGTTCGGGGTTTTCAAGAGGTTAGTGGAGATGTGGTCGTCGTGCAGGATGCAGATTTAGAGTATGATCCGCAAGATTATGCAGACCTCATCAACCCTCTCTACCGCGATACCGCAGATGTCGTCTATGGCTCGCGATTTCTTTCTCGCACAACTCCTGCGTGGACTATGGCTGGCTATGTCGGGAATAAGTTGATTACGGCATTGTCCAATCTTGTGACAGGACTGTCTCTGACTGATGTGTGGACCGGATACAAGGTCTTTAAGCGATCGGTGATACAGCAGATGGTCTTGAATGAATCGGGTTTTGAACTTGAGCTTGAATTGACGAGTAAGGTGGCATTTGGAAAGTGGAGGATTTGCGAAGTGCCCATCTCGTATCACCCTCGGAGTCGAGTCGATGGGAAGAAAATTACTTGGAAAGATGGCCTCAAGGCTATTCAATGCCTCTTCCGGTATCGTTGGAGTAAACTTCTTGGTCAGCAACGTGAAATCCAAAAGTTTTTCAACCCACAAGACCCTTGATCCTCTTTTTTCCCTTTCAGTGTCTTATTTTGTTTATGATTCTCGCTCTCAACTAGTGCCTTTGATTAGTTTTGGTATCTACACTCCTGTCCTCGTATTATTCGATCTGTCAGTCTGGTTGTCTATGCCTTCGCAAAGTGTATGGTGAGCCCTACAGGCGCCATGTTGCCTTCATCTGCGTCATTCTGTCGCATGAAAATCCAAGTCATTGAATTGACTTGCCTTGTGGGTAGAGCCCGTTCTCTTGCTGATCAGGGAACGGCTTTTGCTGTCTCTTACTATACGATATTCATAGTTTGTACATCTTGTCTGAATTGACGGTAGGTTGAGGAGGCCAAGGCCTTTCATAGGCAGCTTATATTTGGAGGAGTTTTTATGGTGACGCGGATTATTGCAGTATTCATGATTGGTGCCATTGGCGGCATGCTTAGTCTCTTGACAGTCAACGATAGACCGGATGGAGACAAGCATTTCATGCACATGTTTTAATAGGGAGGGGGTTATGACTGTTCGTATTACATCGGCACTCATTATTGGTACCATTGGTGGCATGTTAACCCTTGTTCCGATTTCGGGTTTTGCCGGTTCTGCGCAGGATGCGTTCAAGAAGTTGCAAGGACAAAATGGCTCAGAAGTTAAAGCTCAATCTGCTAGTTCGTCTGCCAAGGCCACAGGTAAGAATAGCGAGGCTAAAGAAAAAGCTCAGAAGGCCATGAAAGACGCCACGAATAAAGAGTCGAAGAAAATGCGAAACTAAAGGGTACTCAAGAAAAGAAAATTTCCTGAAATAGGCAAGCAACGGAGAGCTGGCTTTTTCATACCCCTCATCATATTTTGTTGCTAGCTCTACCGGTATAAAGGGCTCATTTGGATGAATCTGAATGAGCCCTTTTCTTTGTCTGATAATGGTTGGTGTTCAGCAGGTTACGATACAGTCTTTTCGTTACTGAGGGATGCAATCTCGATGTTGAGTGCACGGGAATATGATGATGGATTGTTGTCTCGTGATTTGCGTTGCAGGGGTTTGAGGGAGGCGTTGTGTACTCAGGATCATTACCCCAGGGTAGTGGCGCATGTGTTGTAAAAGATAATTGATAGCTTGGTTCGCGTAGCGATCATGAGAATTGGATACGTCCGTTCTTTTTCCAAATAGGGCGTCGGCTTCGTCAAAGAGCAAGACGGCTTCCTGTATCTTGGCCATGCGAAAGATCGAGGCAAGATTTTTTTCAGTTTCTCCAATATACTTTTCTATGGTCTTTTGTACATTGAGTTTCAGGAGTGGGCGGCTCAATTCAACAGCTAAAGCTTCGGCTGCTGCGAATTTCCCCTGTTGATCCGGCCCTGTAAACACGGCTGTGGTTGGACGTGTTTTGTGAAGATGCGGTTTGAACATGGTACTCTGTAGGGTTACATGTTCTTTGATTTCTTGCGAGAGGGTTTGCAAGCGTTCGACCGTCTGAGCGGACAAGGACAGGTTTTCGCAGGTAGGCTTAGGTTGTTCACTCATTATCGCCTGAAGTGTGTTTGGCCTTTGGCGGGATTCTTCGCTTGAGGTCGCGACTGGAAGACTCAATGTTGTGAGAAGAAACAGCGTGAAGACATTCACGGATGTGGTCATGGTCAGTTGTACGATTGTTGGCTACTATAGCGAAACCAATAACTTCCAGCCGAATGTACATCATGTACACAGAGTAAAACACACGCCGTACAGACGGAAGTATATTGGAACGGCTATAGTCCTTTTCCATGGATCTTACGGCAATCGATTGATGATGTACAACATCTGATGTCCGATGTGTGGATGAGCATCTTCGTGTATTCAAACTGCCGTGAATGAAAGAGCATGAATCTGCCCATCTCTCACATGCAATTTTTTCTCCCTCAACTTTTGGAACGTGTGTTGCCATCGGGTGGCGTGGCTGATCATCTTCATGGACATTTCCGGGCCGATGCGACCGCTTGGGCCATGATGGTTCTGACATCACAGGATCTCGAATCTGAAGTCGTAAAGGCGGCTGGAGATCGATTGTTGGATTATCAACTGTCGGATGGACGAGTGGTGATTTCAATCGATCATCCTGATGTTTTGTGGCCTACGCCGTTAGCCGCGCTCGCTTGGCAGAGTTCGGGTCTTCATCACGATGCGTGGCAACGGGCCGTAATGTGTATGCTTCACACAACCGGGGTTCACTGGGAGAAGTCTGACTATGCGGCCGTCAGTCATGACACATTGATTCCGGGCTGGCCGTGGACTGAGCAAACGCATTCCTGGGTCACGCCGACGGCTTTGTCGATGATAGCCTTATCCGCAGCCGGATATGGTGAACATTCACGAGTCACGGCAGGTGCCAACTTGTTACTTGATCGACAAATTCCGACTGGAGGATGGAATTACGGGAATACGTCTGTATTTGGTCAACAGCTTCGTCCATTTCCGGAAACGACGGGAATGGCTTTAAATGCTCTTGCGGGTCGTGTGCCTCGTCAAACGGTCGAACCCAGTCTTCGCTATCTTCAGGAGCGCATCACCACGCTTCGAACTCCGCTTTCGTTGGGATGGGCAATCTTAGGCCTGAAAGCGTGGTCAGTTTCGGCAGATGCAACGCAAGAGTGGATTATTGAAACGCTTGAGCGAACGTCGTACTTTGGGGGATACGATACGGCTTCGTTCTGTGTGTTATTCGCTGCGAGCCTTGCGACTGAAGGGTTGGAAAGTCTTGTCACGCAACACGTCGAAGGGGACCAACGTGCTTAGATGATTTGAGGTGATGGAGTTCCACGGTATGTTCTTTCGTTCATATACTTCTTCGACATGGTCGAGGCGCAAGTTTCTCAAAGTTCTCTTGGCTGGGAGTACGCTTGTGGCTTCATCGTCGTGCACAACTTCCATGAGACGAAAGTCTCACTTATCGACTCAGGTCTTTATTGGCCAGGCAGGTTCTTATGAAGGGAATCTTCGCAGCGTGATAGCGCAAGGGTTTCAAGAACTCGGGATATCTGCTGCCGAAATGAATGGGAAAAAGATTTTACTTAAACCGAATCTCGTTGAAACCCATATGGCTAGCGCGCATATTAATACCCATCCGCTGGTTATTCGGGCAGCGGTTGAAGTGTTTCTGAGTCTTGGAGCCAGGCAGGTGGTGGTGGGTGAAGGGCCCGGCCATCGACGGGATGCATTGCATATTTTAGAGGAGTCGGGTCTTGGGTCGATCCTACACGAAGACCGCATTCCTTTTATCAATTTGAATGAACAGATTGGCTATCCAGTAAAAAATCAAGGCCAATGGACGGCCCTTCCCTCTTTGACCTTTCCTGCCGTCTTCCGTGATATCGATTGGATCGTCTCAATGCCGAAGTTGAAAACTCATCATTGGGCTGGTGTCACGTTGTCCATGAAAAATCTTTTTGGCGTCATGCCGGGGCTATATTACGGATGGCCCAAAAATGTGTTGCATCATCATGGGATTCATGAATCTATCTTGGATATTTATGCTACGCTCAAACCGCACTTTGCGATTGTCGATGGGATTGTCGGAATGGAAGGGGACGGCCCCATCATGGGTGATCCTAAGCCAATGGGGGTGCTAGTCATGGGGAGAAGTCTTCTCTCCGTCGATGCCACTTGTGCGCGGTTGATGGGAGTGAGTCCTCATAACGTTCCGTACCTGAGTGCAGCCGAGAGCTGGATGGGCACGATCAACGAAGCAGGTATTGAGCAACGAGGTGAACTCATTCGAGCGCGTCGACAAGACTTTGCCTTATTGGACTACATTCCTGCTCAGCAAGGGTTACGTTTGAACGAATAGCTCTCTGCTGATTTTTCGAGAGTACGGTGGTGTCTTCTCAATCAAACAGCTTCATCTAACTGCCGAGGATCTTTTCTTCAGATGACGAGAATACGGAAGCCCACTGATCAACTTGCCGGTTGTTGTTGGCTTCCACGATTTATAGACAAGGTCCGCTTGCAAATCTCTGGGAAACTGCCCCTGTTGTATCGAATGACGTTTTGTAGTCCGATGGGATTCGATGGATATTTTTTACGTCACTTCCAGATACGAAAAAACGATTTCCTGAAGGCCGTTCAGGACTCAGGGGTGGGTGAAGATGGAATTGGCCAATGGTTTCTCGCTCAGCCTGGAGTCACTGAGGAGCGGGTTGCAGAATGGAACGCATTCGCTCCTCGGTTGGGTGAGTCGGGTCAGCCAGGTTACTGGACATTTCACTTGGTGAAATATGTGTTCTATCCCAAGGCTGTGGCTATAGCCGACTCGAGTCACCTGCGCGAGTTGAGAGTTTGTACTGCGCGGAGTTCGTGGTCTTTCCCAGTTTTGAGTACATGTGGATTCGCTATAGCCCTGTCAATAATCTCTTTGAAGCGATCATTCAAGATGAAGAATGATTTGCAAGGTTTTTTAAGAAGGTTGTGTGGGGAGTGCTTCCCTGATGGTATCTAATGCATTCGTGACATTCTGTGCATCAGCTAAGCCCAACCATGACATTCGTATGGCAGGTATTTCCCCTTCTGGATATTCCGTCAATGGTTTAACCACAATATTGTTTTTTTTGAAAATCTTCATGAGCATGGTGTGATGTTGATGCTGAAAGGTCAGGATCCCTGGCGCGTGCGGACCATCCCATTCTTGTAACTGTATGTCGTTTGTTTGCTCTAGTTGGCGTTTAGCTGCCTCCCGTATATTCTGCAAGACTTCAGTGTTGAGCCCTTCCTGATTGATGTGTTCACAAGCTTTGGCGAGCCCCGCAATGAGGCCAATATTCTGCGTGCCAATTTCAAAACGAGAAGCCAGCGGTTGTCCTTTCGGTTCAGGTTGTGACTGGATGGAAGGTATGTGCTCTCGCAGATGCTTGGAGAGGACAAGTCCTCCTGTCCCCAAAGGGCCTCCGCACCATTTATAGCCTGAGAAAAAGTACGCATCACATAGTAGCTTGTCGAAATGTACGGCAATGTGTCCTACGGCCTGGGCGCCATCGACGATAAAGAGCGTTCGGCACTCTTTCGCAAGGGCTGCAATTTCAGTGACAGGGAAGATTCGTCCATCTACATGAGACACATGACTCAGGATAATTGCTCTGACTGGTTGTTCATGAAGCGCGTCACGAACAGATTTCAGGAATTGTTGTGACGAAGAGGTTGGCGGTAGGAAATGTGTTTCAACGCCTCTGTGTGTGAGGGCCAGTAGTTCGTTACGAATAGAGGGATTTTCATGAGTTGAACTCAAAATGATATCTCCTCGTTTCCAATCAATTGAAGAGAGAAGCACGTAATTTGCGGTTGAGGCGTTTGGGACAAACGCAATGGAAGATGGATCTGAAACATGGAGTACGCGGGCAACGGTTTCGCGGCATCGTTGAATTTTCGTGCGATACCACTGAATCCCGCTTTCGGAATATAAATATTCGTGAAACTCCGAGAGCGTTGTTTCGACTTCCTGTCTGGCTTCAAGGCGGGTTGGACAGGAGGCCGCGTAATTGAGATATAACATCAGAAAGTGTTCGAATACGATGAAAATGCTAGCTTGCCATCTTCCTGCCATGCATTCAAGATAAAGTTTTTTCTTGAATTCATAAGACTCCACGGCTAGGCTTGATGTTGGATATGTCAGATTGCCGTGATGCGATGCGTGAAGAAAGGAATGGCGACCATGTCTGAATCCCTTGTGACTCATCGAAAGGCGTCCAACGATGTTGCGTTGATTTTTGTGCATGGGTTTGGTGGGGAACCGACAAAGACCTGGGGACAATTTCCTGAGTTTCTTTTACAGGACTCCCGTCTCCATAATTGGGATATGTATAGCGTGGGATATCCGAGTGGATTAGGCTTAGACCTGGTTGGCATTTGGAAGGCCAATCCCTCGATCGATACCATCGCCAAAAGCCTTATTACCTATGCGAAGGTTCAGTTCACCTCGTATCAACGGCTCGCGCTAGTTGTGCATAGTATGGGAGGGTTGGTCGTTCAACGTGCGTTGGTTGATGACCACAACTTTGTGAAACAAGTTGGTCATGTGTTTTTCTTTGGTACGCCAAGTCGTGGATTAAAAAAGGCATTATTTTTTCAGTTTTGGAAAAGGCAAATTGACAATATGGCAGAGGGCGGTTCATTTATCACGGACCTTCGTGATCGCTGGGATCAGACCTTTTCAAATGGACAGGCCCCTTTTCAATATTGGGTCACGGCTGGAGATCAGGATGAGTTTGTTCCCAGACATTCGTCGCAGATGGGATTCCCGGAAGACCGATGTTGTGTGGTTCCAGGCGACCATTTAAGTATTGTGAAACCGGAACATGCAGATAGCTTAAGTGTCCAGATTGTCGTGGGTGGATTAGCCGGTAATGCCAATACCATTGCCATCGCAGATGCGGCCCAACGGGCGATTGAACATCGTCAGTTTCAGGAAGCCATTTCTCTGCTTGAGCCTAAGAAAGAAGGACTTGATGAGCGAGGTGTGGTTGAATTGGCCTTAGCGTATGAAAGTGTTGGTCGTCATGCTGAGGCACTCACGGTGTTGCACGATCGGCATGCTGACGAGACTGATGCCATGGGTGTTCTCGCAGGTCGATTAAAACGACGTTGGTTGCTTGAGCGGCAAGCACAAGATGCAAAAGCTGCACAGAATCTTTATCGACAAGGTTTTGAGCAGTCCGTACGAAAAAACCATTTAGCGCAGGCCTATTACCATGGAATTAATCTCGCGTTCATGTCGTTGGCCTATGATGATAACTTTGTCGAAGCACAGAATTTTGCAAAACAGGCCATAGCGCACTGCAAGGAAGCCAAAGAGGATAAATGGCAACGGGCGACTTTGGGTGAAGCCTATCTCCTTCTTGGCGATGCTGATGAGGCGGTTCGTTACTATGCGTCTGCCTTAGCTGCGAAACCTGCCCCAACTCCCAGGGAAGTCGATTCGATGTTGCAACAAGCTCTCAAGGTTTCCAGCGTTTTAGGATATGAGGACGCTGCTGATCGCTTGATGGTTGTGTTTGGAAGGGCGCATGCATGAATCGTCCACTATCAAGAGAATAGTAGCAGCAAGATCGCAACAACGATTACCCGGCAGGCTCAGCTGGGTCGCTCAACGACCGTGTCCAAGCATATTGATGTGTATTTGGATTTGCTATAAATCCTAAAGTAAGAGGATTGAGGCTTCGTCCAGCAATTCTTCATTCACGCTGCGCATACATTTGGACCTGTTTTCTGTCTATAAGTGTGTCGGTGAGACGTATTATGGCTTTCTTGCCAATGCGAGGCCAATAAGTTCTTCGGAATCGGTGTACCATTTGATCATGTCAAAGCCGGATTGCTTGAGGAGATTTTCGGCACGAGGGTGATCATATTTTGTGCTGATTTCCGTGAGTATATCTTCTCCTTTCTCTAAATTAAAGGAAAGATCAAGGCCCGGTATCTCCACGCGTTGTGATTCCTTTGAGCGCAGTCGCATTTCTATCCGATGAGCCGTCGTATTGTAGAGCGCGACATGTTCAAAGTCGTCAGGATTGAGCGTGGCATCCAACATGCCTTGCATAACGTGCAGAATATTTTTATTGAATGCGGCTGTGACGCCCGCTGAATCATTATAAGCGGCTTCAATGCGTTTGATGCTTGTTTCTAGTTGCACCCCTAGCAAGAAAAAATCACCCGATGCCATTTCCGCATGAATGGATGAGACAAAGTCGAGAGCGGATTGAGAGTCGAGGTTTCCGATTGTTCCCCCCAAAATGACGACGAGTCTGCGGCCACCGTCCGGGATATGTTCAAGATGAGCCAAGAAGTCCCCTACGACCCCATGCACATGAAGACCTTTATACTCTTTGACGAGTTCCTGGGCCACGCGTCGGACGATCCCTTCACTCACATCAAAGGGGACGTAGAACCGTAGTTGATTGGCCCGAGCCATGGCGTCGAGTAGCACGCGAGTTTTTGTGGCAGCGCCTGATCCTAGTTCAACCAATTCGTCGGCTTTGGTCAAACTCATGATTTGGTCGGCACATTGATTCAGAAGGTGTCGTTCTGTTCGTGTTTGATAATACTCCGGGAGTTCGCAAATGGCTTCAAACAGTTCAGACCCTCGATCGTCGTATAAATACTTTGTTGGTAATGTGCGAGGCGTTGATGTCAGGCCCTTCCGTAATTCTTCTTGAACGCTGGTCGGTGTCTCACCACTCACATGTACATCAATGATGATATTCTGTGGCTCGGCGGTGCAGTCCATACTTCCTCCTCATGGGGGTGTGTGTGAATGTGAGAGGATTGAGTGATTTAGGGTATTGACGACAAGAAGCGCTAAGAAGCTCGCCGCGCTAGGAGCCCTGTTCGATACAATGAAATGTCAAGCGTGTCGGTATATCCGTGGGTGTTGTGAATCTAGAGTGTAGCTGTCATGAATATGTGTTGACCCTTTACCGCATTCAGTTGTGGTGATTAGGGAAAAAAGAAAACGTCTAACCAGAGGGAAAATCACCGACGGGGAATGTTTGATCGACTTTACCTAGTATAAAAGGGAATGTGAATTGATGCAACTCTTCTTCTTTCTTTTTGGATTGAGGCGTTGCTGTTATCTTGACGCCATGCCTTTGGGTTTGACCCAACGTTCAATCACGCTGAGCAGACCATCGACAAACAGTGCGAGTAATGCAGCTGGTAACGCTCCGGACAAGATTAATGTCGTATTGGCAAGTTGCAGTCCGGATACGATCGGAACGCCTAAGCCACCAGCACCGATAAATGCTGCTAACGTCGTGGTGCCAACGGTAATGACGGCAGAGGTGCGAATGCCCGACATTATCAATGGTGCCGAGAGAGGCAAGCGTACCCATGAAAGAATTTGCCAGTCTGTCATGCCAAGCGCTTTCGCGGATTCGACGGCGGACGGCGCCGCTTCTCTGAGTCCTGTGTACGTGTTGCGGAGAATGGGAAATAATGAGTAAAGCCATAATGCCATGATGGCTGGAAGGGCGCCTATTCCAAAAATGGGAATCATAAAAGCTAAGAGCGCGATTGAGGGTATCGTTTGCGTCATTCCAATCAAGCGAATCAGAGGTTCTGCGATGGTCCGCTGACGTTCCAGCGCAAGTCCAAGCGGAACAGCCAGAAGAATGCCCAAGACCAATGCCAATCCGGCGAGACTCACATGTTCCAGTGTGTGAGAGGCGAGCACATGTTTATGTTCCCAGAGATATGGAATAAGATCTGATGAGGGAAGGGCTTTGGACGAAGGTCTCTGGTCGCTTGTCTGAAGAAGCTTGATTGATACAAGCGCATCGTGGGCTACGTGTTTGACTGAATCTCCCTTTTCCTGCAGTCGAAGGTTTAAGGCTTGCATTGATTGTGTATCAAGAGAATTGGCAAGCGAAGCTAGGACTGCTCCGAGTTGAGGGAATTGCGTGAGGATGTCTCCACGAATGAGCACAGCCGCTTCATAGGGCGGGAAAAAATGACGGTCATCGTCTAAGACCTTCAAGTCATAGACCGCGAGTCGTCCATCGGTTGTGTAGACATCTAGCACATCGACATCACCCCTCTCGGCTGCTTGATATTTGATCGTCTGTTGCATGGTCACGATTTCTTTGAATGTTAGTCCGTATTCTCGCTGCAATCCGGGGATCCCATCTGGACGTTGCACGAATTCATACCCCACGCCTGCCCGCAGTGTTGAGGACATTTTTGTTAGATCAGAAATCGTGCGAATATTCAATTCCTCAGCCTGACCTTCGGACATCGCTAAGGCATAAGAGTTTTCAAATCCTAGCGGGCTCATCCATACCAGATTCCATCGTGACAAAAATTCAGCACGCACATGGTTGAGAGTGTCTTGTGGAGTAGGAAGAGGGGGGTGTTCAAGAATGCTCACTAATCCCGTTCCCGTGTACTCAGGGTAGAGGTCAATAGATCCGGATTTGAGCGCTTCGAATGCGACTTGGGTGCCAGCAAGTCCCAAGCGACGTGTCACGGTGATCGTCGTTTTCGCCTCAATGAGTTGTGCCAACATTTCTGCCAGCAGTCGATTTTCCATGAAATTTTTTGAACCCACGACGAGACGTTGTTCGGGTAAGGGCGCTTGTAGGTCCGATGCGTACAGATATGCAGGCCCAAGGTTGAACAGTAATGCACTGATGAGAAGCGCGTGCCGTGCAATCATTGTGAGTTTCTGGGATTACGGGTCGGGTACATGTTTCAATAAGTTTTCGACATAGGTATTTGCTGGATGAGCCATGAGTTCGTCGGGTGAGCCAATTTGCATGATCTGTCCTTGTCGCAAGACGGTGATTCGATCCCCGAGGCGAAAGGCTTCACGAAGATCGTGCGTGACAAGAACCATGGTTTTGTTGAGGCGTTGTTTGAGATCTAAGAATTGGTCCTGTATGTCGATTCGGGTGAGTGCATCCAATGCCCCAAATGGTTCATCTAAGAGAACGATATCCGGATTGCCAGCGAATGCTCTGGCGACCGCGACTCGTTGTCGCTGGCCGCCAGAGAGTTCTACGGGATAGCGTTGTCGATATTGTTCAGGATCAAGACTCACGAGGTCGAGCATGGCGTTGACTTGTGTGTCACATTGCAGGGAGGACCATCCAAGGAGAGTTGGCACGAGGCCAACATTTTGTTCAACGGTCCAATGGGGGAGAAGTCCTCCATCTTGTTGGACATATCCAAGCCGTCGTCGCAGTTCAATTGGATTTTCGTGATGGGCGGTTTTGCCTTGAATGTGAATTTCCCCAGATGTCGGTGTATCGAGTCGGTTGAGGAGTCGTAGAAGCGTGGTTTTTCCTGATCCACTTTCTCCAATCAGGACCATGGTTTCTTCAACGTGTACATGCCAATTGATGTCCTTCAACGCAAAGGTGCCATTGGGAAACTGTTTGGTCACATGACGGGTTTCAAGTGCGACGTTGGGCATGGGTAACGTTATGACGAGCCATCTTGTGAGTGGCGCATAAGAACTGTGGGCACTGATTGTGACAATTGTTCAGGAGATATTTCTGATCAGGATACCAAGGACGGTCTTCTGTAGCCAGAGGTTGTCATACATTATAGAGAAAGCATGCTGGTAACAAGAATATCTTCGCAAAATATTGTCACGTTCATGTGCGCTTTGCTACCCTCGTACAGATGGTATGTGCTGATCGATATCATCATATGGTGGACGTGTTGGAATGACCCCTTTTGAGGGGTTTTTTATTGACGGCTTTCTACGTGGGCGTTGTCTGTGTGAAGGAGGAGCTCATGATCTCTTCAGCTGTACTCCCTGAGGCGTTACATCAAGTTCGTACGTATATGGATGAGATGTTTTCGCTCATTCATCCTGACTCGTTTTATGAACGAGGGATTCCGGAACGTCATCGCCTCATTTTTTACCTCGGGCACGTTGAAGCCTTTGATTGGAATCAAATCGCTCGATGGACGTTAGGGAAGACGTCGTTTCATGAAGAGTTTGATCAATTGTTTGAAGCCGGCATTGATCCTGCGCAAGGAACATTGCCATGTGATCAACCGTCTGACTGGCCGGCTCTTGATGAAGTCTTGGCGTATAATCGACGGGTACGAGAAGAAATCGATCGCAGTATTGATGACGCCCCTACTGATATTTTACATATTGCCATTGAACATCGATGGATGCATGTTGAGACCACCGCTTTTATTTTTCATCGTCTTGCCCAGACCTCGAAGTTCCCTCCGACTCTCCCAGCTTCTCCTGTGTATCCATCTCCCGTGCACGAGATGATCGAAGTCCCTGAAGGAATCGCGACGCTTGGAAATGATTCATCTGATGCATTTGGTTGGGACAATGAGTTTGAGGGGTATGAGGCAACCGTCCCGGAATTTTTAATCAGTAAACATAAGGTCACCAATGGTCAGTACCTTCAATTTGTTCACGAAGGAGCCGCTCCTCCATCGTTTTGGGTGCAACGTGGGGATGCGTGGTTTCTCCGCACGATGTTTGGTGAATGTCCGCTTCCCCATGATTGGCCGGTGTATGTTTCTCAACGTGAAGCCCAAGCCTACGCGACGTGGGCTGGTATGGCTCTGCCGACTGAAGCGCAATTTCATCGTGCAGCGTATGGAACACTGGACGGCGAGGAACGGTTATTCCCCTGGGGAAACGAATCGCCAAAGGGTATTCACGGAAACTTCGGCTTAAAACATTGGGATCCCGTGTCAGTCACGGCACATCCGGCTGGAGAAAGTGATTTTGGAGTGGCTCAACTCGTTGGTAATGGATGGGAGTGGACCTCTACGCTATTCAGCCCTTTTGACGGATTTACGCCTCATGAGACGTATGCTGGCTATTCAGCCAGGTTTTTTGATCAGGATCATTATGTCGTCAAGGGGGCTGGTCCTCAAACCGCTGCATGTCTGCTTCGTCGATCATTCAGAAATTGGTTTCGTCCCAACTATCCCTACGCCCATGTGGGATTTCGATGTGTCCAAAATTGATCATAATTTGAACTTGAGGGATACATACGCCATTCTGTTCTTCATGCTTACCTAGAAAACGTGGTTTATCATGAATGGTGGTAGCTCGGATTGGCGTACGTGCGGGTGGGTGTCTGACCTGACATCTGTCTGGCGCGACACGACGCTGATTGTGCTGACCGCTCAAATCGCCGCAATCTACGCGGCCATTCTTATTCCTTTCAAAGTTGGTATTCCCATTATTCCAGGTTTTGTTGAGTTACGCCCTGCGAACGCCATTCCGCTTGTCACCTCGCTGCTCTTTGGTCCAGCGGCGGCCTGGGGCGCAGGAATTGGTAATCTCATTGGGGATTGTTTTGGCACATTGGGGCCAGCCAGTGTCTTTGGATTTCTTGGAAACTTTTTTCTTGGCTGGATTCCCTATGTCATGTGGGGGAATCTTGGCCCGCTTTCATCCGGAAAGCCTCCGTATGTGAAATCCTGGAAGCAAGGTTTTGAGCTGACGATGGTTTGTGCGATCTCATCCGCTGTATGTGCGGTGACGATCGCTTGGGGTGTTGAGTTGTTAGGGTTTCTTCCGTTCATGGTACTGGCTCCCGCTATTTTTTTGAATAATATTGTTATGGGACTATTGCTCGGGCCGCCGTTACTGTTGTTTCTGTATCCCCGGGTAAAACGATGGGGGCTGTACTATCAGGATATGTGCGATGTGCGAATGAAAATACAAGATTCAAGCATTTCGTTAGGAAAAACTGCGTGTTTGGAAAAACTGCATCCAAGGTCTACTCGTGATGGACTCATGGTTGAGATGGAGGCTGTGACCTTTTGCTATCGGTCTGCTGAAGGAGCTGCGTTGCGCAATCTTTCATTGCAAATTCGAAAAGGTGAATGGATTGTAATCATGGGGCGGCGGGATTCTGGAAAATCAACGTTGTGTCATTGCCTGAATGGACTGATCCCACGCTTAGTCCCCGGCGTATTTTCTGGATTCTTAGCAATTGGGGGACAATCAGGTGCGCATGCGAGTCAACCCGAGAACGTTGGGCTCGTTTTTCAGGACTTTGATACCCAATTAATCTCCACGAATGTCGAACAAGAAATAATTCATCCCCTTGAGTATCGGGATCCGCCTCTTTCGTTCGAGGCGATGCGAGAACGGATTGACGCGGTTATGCGGGAAGTCGGTCTCGAAAACTTTGCCTCCCGGGATCCCTTGACCTTGTCAGGAGGGCAGCGTCAACGATTAGTGTTGGCTTCGGTCCTGGTGTGTTCACCAACCTTGTTGGTGCTGGACCAACCCATGACTGACCTTGACCCTAAAGCACGGCAACGCCTACGGAGCTTGTGCCTCAAGTTGAAAGAGCAAGGCATGACGATCATTCTTGTCGAGCATGAGTCTTCGGAGGTGTTAGCGGCTGATCGTCTCTACGTTCTGAATCACGGTGAAATCTGTTGGGAAGGAACCCCGAGAGAATTATTTCAATCGCCAGGCCTTCCCGGGCAGTTTGGTCTTGCGTCATCCCCACTCGCAGAATGTTTCGTTGATCTTCGTCTGCCGACATTACCTTTGACAGTGGAGGACGCATGGTATGTGACGGATAAACTTGGGATCACGCTTGACACGGGAAGCCATGTGGCAACACATGAGGATGGGATGGATGAAGGACGTGTCCCGAGTAGTCAATCTCATTCATTGATTCATTTTGACGATGTGACATTTGGATATACTCAAGGTGTTCCGGTGCTCACAGGTGTGTCGCTGACGATTGCGCAAGGTGATTTTGTGGCGGTGTTAGGGGAAAATGGATCTGGGAAAAGTACGTTGGGAAAACTTGTGAAGGGGCTTCTTCTTCCATCTGAAGGCCATGTTGTGGTGCATGGTCATAATACGACAGTCACGTCGATAATCGAATTGTCGCGGATGGTTGGGTATGTCTTTCAAAATCCTGATCATCAGATATTTGCAGAAACCGTGTGGGATGAAGTGGCGTTTAGCCTGAAAAACCTTGGAATTCCCAACAATGAATGCGAACAACGTGTTGTTGAGGCCTTGATGGCGGTCGGCTTAGATGTGAGTCGCTATCGATTCGAAGATCCGTTTTCATTAACCAAAGGCGAGCGTCAGCGTGTGGCCGTGGCATCTATCTTGGCGATGAAGCCGGATATTCTTATTTTTGATGAACCGACGACGGGACTCGATGCACAAGAAACAGATCGAATGATGAGGATGATTCGTGCTTTGCATCAGCAAGGCCATACGATCGTCATGATTACTCACACGATTCAACTTGTTGCAGATTATGCGACACGCTGTGTGTTGATGCATGATGGTACAGTCTTAGCGGATGCCTCCACTCGAGACATTTTTTCAGATCCATTACTTATGCAGGAAGCGGCTTTAGATGTTCCGGCGGTTACGAGATTTAGTCAACGTTGGGGCTGTACATTATTGACTGTTGAAGAAGTGAGAGCGGCTTTGAGATTGCCATGACGATTTCTCTGTACCTTGATCATGATACATGGATGCATCGATTAGATGCCCGTACGAAAGTACTAGGTGTTTTGGCGTTGTTTATGCTCGCATTGTTGTATAGCCATCCATTCTATCTTGCGGCAGTGTGGGGTCTGGTTTTTCTTGGTGTGGTCAGCGCCAACGTCTTGGCCAATCTGAGGAAAATTTCGATACTTCTCGTGTTGTTATTTTTGTACAGTGCGATACTCTGGCCATTTTTCGTTGACGGGCACACCCTTATTTTTCATTGGGGTTCCGTCCTGATTACGGCTGAGGGATTGACGTTTGGTTTTGGTATGGGGTTACGGCTGAATGTCATGGTGATGAGTGGGATATTGTTACTTTCGACAACAAGGCTGGAAGACTTTGCACGCAGTCTTCAACGATTTGGTATTCCCCCGTCAATGGGATTTGCCGTGACGCTTGCATTTCGTTGGGTCCCGACATTACTTGGTTCGATCAGTATGATTGTCCAGGCTCAACGATCTCGAGGCCTAGACCTCTCTGCAGGGTCCTTTGTAGAAAAGATTCGAGGATATGCGCCCTTGGTCGTTCCCCTCATTGGCCATACGCTACGACAAACCACGCTACTGGCTATGGCTCTTGAGTCTAAAGGGTTCAGGCCGAGCCGTCGTCGTCACTCGTATGCCCAGGAACGCATGACAGGTCTTGATTACGGTGTCTTGTTGGTTGCAGTAGTCCTCATTGGGGTGAGTTGGCGATTGCGTGTCATGGGATATGGAGTGTGATTCGTGCCCTCACTGTAGCGCGGTATGAGTAGATTCACAAAAAACAGCGCCCTCTCCATTTTCATGGAAAGGGCGCGAATCTTTAGATATTCATGAGTCTTGGTTACTGTTTAGCCGATGGTTTGTTTCTTAAACGCCAGGCGGCTAAACCCATCATTCCTGATCCTAATAAGATGACCGTGGATGGTTCTGGGTTTTGCACTAAATTTTTCCCGGCCTCAGTATTCGAAAAAGAAAAGATAAGGTCATTATAGTCTCGATCGCCACCACCAAGAAGGTCTTCAAAGCTGACTAACGTTTCACCTTGTCCGAACGAATCGTCGATGAGCGCATGGGCGATGCCATCGATGTTATTGGCTGCTCCACCCGAAAAAAACGTGTGACCTGTGTTGTGGACTTCCAGACGAAAGTTCAGTTCCGTGCCTGCACTAAAGTTCCCCAAATTAAAGGTCGAGCCTGCTGCTTGGTTTGTTGTAAAGATTTTTGTGTTGCCGAGGTACAGTGAGCTGGTGTAGCCGGCATTGCTTCCCTGAAACGTTGCGGTGACATTCCCGTCATGTTGGACAATGATATTCCCACCCAAGACTGAGGTGGCCATAGACGTCGCAGGAAATAAAAACATGCCACATCCAATAAGTGCGAGCGTTAACCCTTTGAGGTGTGTACATAGTTTCATGTTTACGGTCCTCCAGTTATGACAATTGATGAATTCTTTGCTGACTTACTCTCTCTATAATGAAATCAGTCCTATGGGTTATGCTGCAATTTGAGCTTGAGTAAGGTGTTGTTCTATATGTCAGCAATTATGAGGCCATGGTCCGCGAGCTGAAGTGGTAGTGTGCCGTTATGTTCCGTTGATTGAGGTTTGTTCCGGTCTCGTTATTCTCCTGTACTCATTCAGCTCGTGACTATAAGTTGGAGGTAGGATTTGAACGTGAAACTTGAAAAAATAATCGACAGGTTCTCGTCGTCAGACGTGACTAACGGGCACGAACAAGCAGAGATCTGCTGAAGCGAAGAAAAACTCAATACATTACCATTGCCTTTCGGAGCAGAAATCTTGACGAATTCTATGTGAAGGTGATGTTGCTGACTCTTCTGAGTGGCTATGCTGTCGGTGAGGAGAGGGGTATCGCTTGAAAGTTGCTGAATTGGCACGATGGCATTGTTTGGGCAGTCACAGGTCACTTGTGTTGAGAGAGCGTCATGCCGTGATTTATTAAAAAATCCCGCTCTTTTCATTTTTATGAAATGAGCGGGATGAGAAACTTCATATTTCAATGTTTAGAAATTATTCTCTGCGGGATTGTGATTTTCTCCAGCGCCAAGCGGCTAAGCCCACCATTCCTGATCCTAGTAAAATGACCGTAGATGGTTCGGGGTTTTGTGCAAAACCGGTGTTTGTCTCAAGCTCTGTATTGGTGTTGGAGAAAGAGAAGATTAAGTCATTGTAGTCCCGATCTCCACCCCCAAGAAGATCTTCAAAGCTGACTAATGTTTCGCTCTGCCCAAAAGAATCATTAATAACTGCATGGGCAAGGCCGTCGGCATTGTTGGCACCGTTTCCAGTGAAGAAGGTCTGACCGGTGTTATGAACTTCGAGCCGAAATTGGAGCTGAGTACCGGCGGTAAAGTTTCCTAGATCAAATGTAGAGCCATTAGCCTGATTGGATGTAAAGATTTTAGTGTCACCCAGGTACAGTGAGCTAATGTAGCCTGCATTCGAGCCCTGAAATGTGGCTATCACATTTCCATTATTTTGAACGGCAAGCGATCCTCCTACCACTGAGGTGGCCAGAGAGAGCATTGGCAGTAAACAAGCAAAACCGAACAGCAAGGCTATTGTGGCTTTCTTCATCCGATGGACAGTCTTCATCGTCTCTACCTCCTCCTTGTAATTGGCTCAACCTACATTTGAGTGAGTGTTTTGGGAATTGCATGTCATTCTATTTCAGGCATTCGACAAAGTTTCTTGTTCATTCACCCATTTACTGACATCTTTTTTCGTGAACTATGTGCTGTGCCCGATGAATTCTTCTAAGGACTTTGTGATGTTGTACATAACCCACATTCAGTTCAGAAGAGGGTAGTAAGGAAGAAAATAAAAAGATATGATCGCAGGTTTTGTGATGAAGTCTAGGCAATGCTCAGCATTATGAGAAAAGAGTAATTCTTGTATTTTTTACTAAGTACAGCAATGCTTGTGCCAATTCTTGCTCATTGCTGATATATACTTGCAAGTGCTTGATTGCGCTGAATTCATCTTTGTCTTTCTGTTATGAAAATATGAGAATCCGTGAAAGATGATTCAGGAATGACACGAAAGGTGAAAAAAAATCTGACAACATGAATAATTTAAGTGAAAAATACACAGCGATGTCTAGCCTATATGTGACACCTATGCCCCCTCTACAAGTGTTATAGCCGTTTCAGTTATACCGAAACGATACAGCGCCATCGTGTACACTTTGCCATCCAATACGTGAGAGAACGCCTCAAGCATTGTCAGTCAATCCAAGCGGGTATAGCCTTCCGATGTTTCACGTTGTACTGCGCTGAGCTATAGCCGATTCCATGAACTTTGATACCTTGAAGTCCTTCATTCCGCAGGGAAAGTCAGGGTGGCTCAACTGAAATGTATTAGGATTCCCTATAGTGGTATTTTCTCTTTTGAACGTATTTGGATTCGCTATAATGTGGAGTAAAAGGCAGCGTAATCACACACTTCATGCAGTACAGATATGTGTTGGAACGGTACCGATATTTTCAGTGTACGCTATAGCTAAAAAAATCGACACTTCAACGAACTTCTTGTTTCATTGAAATTGTCAGGTATTCATACGTATGAATTCTTCAGCCCTTCTGGGTTGATGAGGCTGGTTGTGATGGAATTTCATCTTGCATGTTCAATATGTGGATAGGCTCAAGAGGATCTGCCGGGGAAAACGAAAAAATCTTTGAATAAAAATAGAGTTCTGCGTCCAAGACATGTTTCATATTCTTCGCGTTTCGAAAGCCATGCTGTTCACCTTCAAATGTAACATAAGCAACAGGAAGCCTTTTTTCTTTAAGGGCTTCAACCATTTTTTCGGCTTGGTTGGGTGGAACGACTCTGTCTTCGAGTCCTTGAAAAAGAATTATGGGGCAAGAAAGCTGGTGAGCGAAATGAATGGGGGAACGTTGGCGATACAGCTCCTGCATCATCGGGTAGGGACCAACTAACCGATCTAAATAGCGTCCTTCAAATTTATGCGTATCCTGGGCAAGAGCCTCAAGGTCCGAGACGCCGTAATAACTCGACCCTCCTGTAAACGTCTTGTGAAAGGTTAGCGCACATAATGTGGTATACCCACCGGCACTGCCGCCGGTGATCGCCACTCGCTTCGCATCAACCAATCCGCGATTCATAAGAAATTGGACGCCGTTAATGCAATCTGTTACATCGATGATTCCCCATTGTCCCTCTAACCGTTCTCGGTATGACCGTCCATAGCCCGTACTGCCGCCATAGTTTACATCTAACACAGCAAAGCCACGACTGGTCCAGTATTGGATCGTCAAGTTAAGCGATTGTCCGCATGCTCCAGTGGGGCCTCCATGACTTTTCACGATCAGTGGGGGGCGTTCACCTGATGGTGCATAGAAGTCGGTATTATGAGGTGGATAGAAAAAGGCATGGGCATGTTTTCCGTCGTCTGTTGGATATTTAAGGGCCTCTGGAATTGAAAGGTAGCCTGGCTGGACTGGAGAGTTGAGCGAACGATGGAGGACGACGGATTGCTGTGTGTTCAGATCAATCTGAATGATTGAAGTTGGTTCAGTTGGAGAGCTTGCTGTGCAATACACCGAATGTCCCTCGACGTGAATGTTGTCGATATCCGTGTAGGGCAGTTTGAAAGGCTTGAAGCTTTTTAATTCTGTGTCAAGGCTGCCAAGGTGCCACGTGCCTGTTTGTGTGTAGGAGCATATGATATGGCTGGAATTTTGAAACGCATAGGTCGACAAGCCAAAAGTCCATTGAGGCTCTCCAAATTCAGCATCCAATGGATAGAGGGCTTCAATCTGACCCTCCTGAATTCTGTATAAATTCCACCACCCGGTACGATCGGATATAAAATGAAGCACTCCTGAGGGAGACCATTCCGGTTGAAAAATTGACTCAGCGTCTGTTCCAGCCACGCATCTGGCTTGCGCGATCGATCCATCGGTTTGAATAGTGGCGACCCATAATTCTGTCCCGTCCCATGGCATATTGGGATGGTTCCACGAAAGCCAACTGAGGTGACGGCCATTGGGGCTTAATCGTGGCGAGGCATAGAAGTCATGTCCAACGGCAAGGATCTGTCCATATGTCTCCTGGGCGTTCTCATGTAACGAAATGCTGACAATGGAATTGGTTGGCTCACTGTGAGAAGTCGAATGGTCTTCTCGAACGCCAATCAGTCGATTGTGCTTGTGGTCGATGACGTAGTCGGCATATCGGTAAGGTCCTTCCGCGGTGATGGGACTTGCCTCGCTGCCAGGTAGATGCTGACGGTAGACCCGTTGGTCCGTGAAGTTTGAAAAATAGAGGACGTCCTGCGAGACGTGGTAGGCACCTCCACCATATTCGTGGACGCGAGTCCGAACATTAAGCGGGGTTGGAGTCATCTCAGTCATGCTGTTGTCTAATGTTCGACGTACGATTACATTCCGACCGCCATCCGTGGGACGGCCTTCTATCCAGTATAAATCCCGACCATCCAAGCGTAGCTGTCCGAGTTTAATGGCCTCGGAAACGATCAAGTCAGATGTGAGTGGTGATTTCCAGGAACCATATGGATTGCATTGCGGGGTAGACATGTTTTGAGTTTTGCTCCTCACTATGGTGGTCGTAATGTATTGATGAGGCAGTTGAAGGTATCGTAATACGACTGCTGTGTCGTATGGGACAAAAAACTAGAAAATCTGAAAAATGGTGGGGGTATGTTGGGACGGGAATCGGCTCACACGATAAGTGGGGCAATCGTGGAGGAAGCGAAATGAAAGGCTATAGCGAAAACAAATAACTTCCAACCGAATTTACATCATGTACACAGCGCAAAAACACACGTCGTACAGCTTGAACGTAAGGAAGGTTATGCCCGCCTGGATGCCCTACACGCGATTGACGCTTCAATCACGATGGGTCAATCCGCATTCAGTGCGACGACATGCAGATTCGGCATAACTGGAAAGGCTATAGTATCGAGAGTTAAGCCTTTACTGAAAACTTTGAACGAGAATGTTCATCAATGGCGATTTCAACAAAGTTTGAGACATTTTTGATGCATCGACCACAACAGCTATTTTTATCATCGATTCCGAGCGTGGAAGCTAAGAGTTTCGGGCAGGTGATGCCTTCTCGCCCCAAGGTCCGAACATCTGATTCTTTGATGCCTTTGCAAACACAGATGTACATGTCTTCCCTCTTGAACTAGTGTAGTGTTTGTGTGAATACGATATTGATAACCATTTTCAATATAACTAATTGTACTCGTTCATTTTCATGCTGTCAACCTTTTGCTCTTGAAAAGTCAATCCGGAAAAAATTCTGTAAGTAATTGAAAAATATGAATTTATATTTTATGTTTCTGTAGGTTTTTATTGTTTGTTTGATATTGTTCATCCGGAAATTATGGGTGAAAAAGTATTCATTTTCACATTCTTTATGAAATATTTGTATGTTTGATGCCTGTATTGAGGAAACATCTGATGGTGTAATCTTGGCTGTCCACGTTCAACCCCGTGCAGCGAAAACAGAATATATCGGCCTGTACCGGGACACGGCCTTGAAATTTCGCGTGATGGCTCCACCGGTTGATGGTGAAGCGAATGACGCCCTTTGTCGATTTCTGGCCAAACATTTTGGTCTAGCTAAACGTTCAGTGGTCATTGTGGGTGGGAGTAAAGGTCGTCACAAGCGTGTGCTGTTGAAGGGGCTATCGGTAAGGCATGTGACGCTGGGTTTTGCACGTTGAGGATTGTATAAGAGAGCTACGTCACGCCTCTTGGCTTAAAGGAGAAACGCGGCAGGGAAATTCGCCAAGAGGCCCTGCATACGGAGAGAGGCTCGTTCTAATCGTTTAATGTCACGATGAGATATGTGATCTGTACGAAGTTTCGAGAGCCATTTTTCATCGGCTTTCAATTTCAGGAGTGAAGCCAACGACGTGTTGGGAATACAGGTATTTCGACTTGCAGCATGGGTGATAAGTGGTTGAAGCGTCTTAATTTCCTCAGCAAAGTCAATGGTGTTTGGCAGAAACGCATAGGGTTCACGATCTTCATTCAACTGATGAAAGAGATCGATGAGCCACCGAGTGGTTAATGCCATGCGTTCGTAATGAAGAGTATCGGGGAGGTCCGTCGGCTGATGGTAGCGAGGGGTTCGCCCGGCAGAGAGAAACAGAAACGGAACGGATGCATTTCGAAAGGCATGATAATCACTGAATGGTGTTCGACCTAAGATAGGAATTTCTTCGATCACATGCATTCCCAATGGTTTGATGAGCAGTTCTTGATTGTTCAAACTGTAACGTCTCTGGTGCTTGATATGCCGATAAAGTTCAGGGCTCTGTTCGGCCCCTGCTGCAAAGATAACCTGCCTGAGTGGTTCCCAATGAACTCCTCCCATGAGCTCAAGAATCATCACGGTCTGTAGGTTTTTCGAACTTCCTATTTCACTGGGAAGATGATCGACAAAGTGTTGTGAACCCATCAGAGCATATGGGGGTTCTTCTGCAGTAAAGGCAACGAATACAACGGAGTACCGTGTGAGCGATGGCAACGTTTTGGCGATTTCTAGGAGAATCGCCACAGCTGCAGCGTTATCGTCTGCCCCTCTGTAGATATGTCTTCCTGACTTTCCCAGGTGATCGTAGTGTGCTCCAAGGAGGAGCCAGCGATTTGTTGCGGCTGATGAATGAGCTCGACGAATACCGATAAGATTGTCCCCAATCTCAGGTAAGAGATGTTGTCGGTATCCCTGTAAGGAAGGGAGCAGTTCGAGTTCGGCTTCCTGAAATCTGTTTACAATATAGTGAGCCGCCGCTTCATGCCCTGGAGTGCCTGGCTTTCTTCCCGCAAGCTCTTGGCTGGCAAGATACGCCACATGACCCTGCAGGCGGTGAGCAAGGTCGGAGGTGAGAGTGAGTGACGTGGGATCAATAGCCGACATGTCTACCAATTTTGTTAAATAGCGTTGCGGTTATTGGATCTGTGAGAAGAGCCAGTATTGTACAAAGCGACTCTGCTCATTCGCTAGATCATACATTCGCCAGGGTGGGAAATTCTTATCCGATGATGTTAAGGTCTCAGAGCGATGAAATGGCTCCGTTTGCAAGAGAAACTCCCATTTTTATAATCTGCCAATTTTGTCACTGTGTACACATCATCCATGAGCACACCTTCTCCTTCAAGCTCCCCATTACTGACCCTGCTCTTAGATCGACACGATCAAGCGACGGCTAGCAGTCTTCGAGACGATCTTGTTCGTCTTGGAGTTGACGACACCGTTTGGGAACTTTGTGAAGAACTTCAGGAGGCCTCATCGAAAATTGCCAGCGAAGCCGTCTGGACCTTGGCGGAGTTTCGCCGTCGTTGCGGGCTTGAAACGGTAATTCCCTGGCTCGACCTTGGCATAAGCCTGACGCAGTCCAAAGGAGCACTGGGGCTTCGATACTTTAAGGAAAGTCCGTTAATCCTTGGGGTGCTTGAGACGCCAGAGTCACGTGCGGCTATTTTGCAATTGACGCTTGAGTTGGCGGATGGCTCGTCAGATGTTGCTCCGAACTGTGCGTTGGAATTTTTTAAAAAGGCTCCTGAACTCTTACTCGAAATTCCCATGACGCAACTTCAAGCTTGGGCGGAGATTGGCATGGAGTTGGCGCAGTGGGATTATGTATTGGGAAATGAATTCTTTCATGAAAGTCCGTCGATCGCCCAGGTCATCTCTCAAGATGTAGTGAGAGATTGGATTGGGTTTGGGATGAAGCTGGTGACAGACAATTCGTTGGGGAAGACCGACTATGTCGGCACCATCGAGTATTTCAGGTCGAGTCCTGCCATTTTCAGTGCCATTCCAGAGGATGAAGTGAGGAGTTGGGTGATCAAGTTGGGAACCGCTCTTGCGGAGCAGTCTCCGTCTTTCGCTATTTCGTTCTTAGCAGATTGCCCTCGTGTCCTGGGGTGCTTCCCATCGACTGACTGGAAACTGCGTGTGTTAAAGTATGGACTCCTGCTTGCTGACCGAGACGCTGAAGCGACAATGGCCTATGTCAATCGCGCCTCCGAAGTGCTTCGCTTGACGGGAGAGTCTGACGACGCAATTGGTGCATTCGAAGAATGGTATCGCAGCGGGATGGAGGTCTTAGAATATAGCGCGGAAGCAGCCCGCGCGTACTTTTCCCTTGAAACCAAAAATGCCCTAGCGGCGGTTGAGCAGTCGATGCAGGGAGTGCCGCTTCGTCAAGTCGCACGTACGCTCAAGTTATTTGCGCAAGGTATGTGCGGAACGACTATTTCGATTGAGGCGTTGTCTGATTCCTTGCTTCCCACGACGACATCAAGTGCCGAAGTAAAGCATTGTCGAGCACACGTGAGTCCTGATGGACAAACTATTTTTCTTCCCGCTCTGATTCGTGAGAAGTCGTCGCGTGAACACAATATTCGACTGTATACGGTTATGACGGCGCATGAGGCAGGGCATTTAGAGTTTGGGACCTATCGCGTGGCATTCGATCGACTGCGTGACCTTGCTCGTGCTGTGTGGATGCGCTATGCCCCAAAAACAGAACTTGATCAAGCACCCAAGCCCAAGACCCTCGGTGAACTATTTGCCATCTATCCTCAACGTGGAGTCATTCAGGATTTGTGGGAGATTTTAGAAGATGCACGGATAGAATTTTTATTACAGCAAGAATATCCCGGCTTACAACATGATCTGAGATTACTCACGAAAGAGGCGGTGAACACTCGATCATTTTTGCATGGCATGACGGTTCGTGAAATTGTGCTTGATGCGTTGCTGTTGAAATTTGCCGGAGAACCATCAGGGATTGGCGAACAGCAAGACCTCCAACATGTTGTCGCCAGAACATGGGAGTTGGCTCAGACCATATTGCGTCCAGATGCAACGGCTGAAGACGTCATTGTTCTGGCCGACCGACTCTATCAGATTTTAGATGAAATGGTTGCTCAGTTGAGCCCGTCTGACAAAAATCAACTGCGAGAAGTCGATGAAGACGAGTCTTCAGATATTGGTGCGGGACCGCGCGCGGCTGAAGAGACATCCGATGAGTATCGCCCTATTACCAATCTGACCTACCGAGGTGCGATGGATCCAGACTTGGTTCAAGGGCAGGGTGATGAAGATTCTGGTGGATCGTCATTGGCAGACGACACGCTTGAGAAGAAAGCCGCAGCATTAGATGATGGTCGTTCATCACAGCAGGAACATCCGACTGACCAAGCCTCCCGGAAAGATATGGAACAAGGGGAAGCCGGAAAGACTCAGCAGGAGTATGGACAATCCCCGCTTGAGCAATGGCTTGAAGTGGACAGGGGGAAGCGGCCTCTTCAGCACGCGACGCAAGGGGGAGCGCAGGAAATTTTTTATGACGAGTGGGATGGCACGTTGCACGATTATCGCCCTCGCTGGTGCCGAGTAATTGAACGCGTTGGTGAAGAAGGTCGTTCGGAATTTGTCGACAACACGCTGGCCGTCTATGCTCAGGAGATTCGGTTGTTACGTCGATACTTTGAAACGATTCGTCCGACGGCACTTCGTCGTCTTGGTCGCCAAGATGTAGGAGACGATATTGATATTGATGCGGTTGTGACGCGTATGGTCGACAAGCGAGTGGGACGCGAACCGTCTGATCGCGTCTATCTTCGTCGTGAACGTCATGATCGTCAAGTGGCTGTGGCCTTTCTGATCGATATGAGTGGATCAACTGGGCGGCAAATCGGGTCCGGATCTCGACGCGTCATTGATATTGAAAAAGAAGGACTGATTCTCTTGTCTGAAGCATTGGGAGCCATTGGTGATGACTATGCGTTGTATGGATATTCGGGACAAGGGCGAGGACAGGTGGAGATGACCGTGCTCAAGGACTTTGACGACAACTCGCTGAGTCGCACGGCGTTACGTATTGGGGCCATCGCACCGATGAAACAAAATCGCGACGGAGCGGCGATTCGTCATGCCGTTCGTCGTTTGCTGCAACAGCCGGCCCGTACTCGGTTATTAGTGCTTCTGAGTGATGGGAAGCCACTTGATGATGGTTATGGCGATGAATATTCATTGGAAGACACAAAAATGGCGTTGCGAGAAACACGCATGAAAGGTATTCATCCATTTTGTATTACTGTCGATCAAGAGGCGGGAGACTATCTTGCACGCATGTACGGAGATGTCGGGTTTGTCGTGATAGATGATGTGGGCGAATTGCCGACGCGACTTCCAGGTATTTATCAACGGCTCACAACATAAGGGGTCTAGTGGTTTCTATGAGTGAACAACAATCTTCAGATCGACAAGTACCGCCTTGGTTATATAAATTATTCACGGGCCATCAATATCCGTACGTACGTCGTCAAGCGAAGTTTGGACGAAAAGACCGGAAGCCCGGCGAAGAATCACGAGAGCCGACCCGTCCAGAAATTGATGAAAAGTTTTGGGAGATTTACCCTGATTGCTGGGTGAAGGTTCTGCAGGAAGTCAAAACCGGAATGATCGTCAGTTTTATTGAATTAGGCAGTTATGAGCCGGGAACCTATCAAGAGCTTGTGGATGGTCCAGAAGCCTTTCTTGCCCGAGAGTATGGAAAAAAGAAAATAAAAATTAATTTTTATCAAGGCGATAATTTTGTCTGTACGATTAATTTTAAAGTCGATGGCTGGACTGATCATAATGATGATCATGAATAAACTTTCGAATAATTTCGCAATGCAATGAAGGTAGAATCATGAGAAGACTCAAAATCACGGTAGTGGGAGCAGGGAATGTTGGAGGGTCGATTGCTCAGCGACTCGCCGAAAAAAACTGGTATGACGTTGTGCTCGTGGACATTGTGGATGGTATGCCACAAGGCAAGGCGTTGGACTTAGCTGAGGCTGGTCCCGTGTGCGGCTATGATTCCAAGATGGTCGGTGCGAATCACTATGATGAGACTGCAGGTTCTTCTGTGGTGGTCATTACGTCGGGTATTGCACGCAAACCCGGCATGAGTCGTGATGCGCTCATTGAGACGAACACAAAAATTGTCTCTTCTGTGGTGAAGGAAATTGTTCAGCGTTCCCCTGATGCCATTATTATTATTGTGGCCAATCCACTCGATGCGATGACCTATGTAGCGTATCGAGCGAGTCAGTTTCCGAAACAGCGAGTCCTGGGTATGGCTGGCGTGTTGGACTCTGCTCGCTTTCGAACCTTTATTGCTGAAGAATTATGTGTCTCCGTTGATAATGTCCAAGCTATGGTGTTGGGAGGGCATGGTGATGCGATGGTGCCGTTGATTCGCTATACCACGGTCGCGGGGCGTCCGCTTGATGAGTGGATGTCACGGGATCGGCTTGAGGCATTGGTCAAGCGGACACGGCAGGGTGGAGCAGAAATCGTCAATTTGCTCAAGACAGGAAGTGCGTACTATGCGCCTGCAGCGTCTGCGGTTGAAATGGTCGAAGCCATTGTGCGGGATCAAAAGAAAATTCTCCCCTGTGCGACACTGTGTGAAGGCGAATATGGATTTCAGGGAGTATTCATGGGGGTGCCCGTGAAATTAGGCGGCGGCGGAGTAGAGGAAATTATTGAATATCAACTGACGCCTGAAGAGGATGCAGCTCTGAAAGTATCGGGTAAGGCCGTTCAAGATTTGTGTCAAAAAGTCGATCAATTATTGAAGTAAGTCACTGCATACTCTTCAGATATTTCCTTATTCACTGTGTCTGCCTGAATCCTTCCGTCTGCCCGTGAGTGTGGCGCTAGCCAGTTCGTCTCTAGGCCTCTTGGCCGATTCAGGTATACCGAATTTCCTTATTAAAATGAGCAGTATTTCTCGTGCAGTGGAAAAATCTCTCAGAAGACTCATTGATGTAGTTCTCTAGCCCTAACACATTGACTATACAATAGTTTTGTCGTGCTACGTGCTTGACTGATTTAGAGAATGCACCGTATAGTTGTTGAGTTGTAGCCACCCACTCAAAATGCATAGCTGAAATTGGAACAAGATGACTGAACAACAAACCATTGCCCCTCGGGTACTTGTTGGAGTGGAAGACGAGCCTTGGAAAGTTGAGCCGTATGTTCGCCGTGGTGGATATGAGGCTTGGAAAACGTGTGTCTTGAAAGAGGATCGCGAGTCAGTCATTGCTGTTCTTAAGCATGCTCATCTTCGCGGTCGCGGTGGAGCAGGGTTTCCGACGGGGATTAAATGGGAGAAGGTGTACAATCACCGAGAGAAAGAACGGTATTTTGTGTGCAATGCGGGTGAACATGAGCCTGGAACCTTTAAGGATCGTTATCTTCTTAAGCATCATCCCCATCAATTGCTTGAAGGCTGTCTTATCGGAGCGTTTACTGTGCGCGCCAAAAAAGCGTTTATTTATTTGAATGCTGAATTTGAAGAAGAGCGTGCAAATTTCGAGAGAGCTATTGATGAAGCTCGCTCTAAGGGGTTGATTGGGAAAAATATTCTAGGAACGTCCTTAGATCTCGATCTTGAAATATTCGATGGGCATGGAAGTTATGTGGCGGGTGAAGAAACGGCCATGTTGGAATCGATGCAAGGTCGGCCTGCACAACCAAAACAGAAACCTCCGTTCTATCCAACGGAATTTGGACTCTATGGAAAGCCGACATTGGTGAATAACGTGGAGACGTTATCAAATATTCCCGCTATTCTGCGTAATGGCGCCGGATGGTTTATGCAGGTAGGAACCGAAAAAAGTCCAGGAACGATGCTATTTTCACTCAGCGGGGCGGTGAATCGGCCCGGTGTGTATGAGCTTCCAATGGGTACCCCTATTCGCTACCTCATCGAAGAATGTGGTGGGGGAATTCCAAACGGACGGGGACTGAAGGCCGTCTTCCCTGGCGGACCATCTTTTTCTATGATTGGTCCTGACCAACTTGATTTACCTATGGATTTTGATTCGCTGAAAAAGGCCGGGACAGGGTTAGGATCTGCAGGAGTTATTGTCGTAGATGATGCAACCTGTATGGTTGCTCAGACTCTGAAGCTCTCGAAATTTTTTGAAGTTGAAAGTTGTGGCCAATGTCCGCCGTGTCGAATTGGAACAGGAGAACTGGCTAAGTTGGTTGAAAAGATTGAACGGGGCGACGGTATACAAAAAGATCTTGATCAGCTCTTGCAAATTTGTGGGTTTGTCAAAGGAACGGGGTTTTGTACTTTAGTGACGGGCGCATCAGTTCTGGTGCAAAATAGCCTGCGAATGTTTAAGCAAGAATACGAAGAACATATTAAACTTCAACGTTGTCCTTTTGACCGGCAGACGACAACGACTCATTGACTCTGTGTGATAGCGATGCCTCGTGTGACGTTTATACATCCCGAAGGAAAGAGCGGGGACGTTCCTGAGAATCTGACGTTATTGGAAGCTGCCGATGTGCTTGGCTTTCCTCTCACGCATGATTGTGGCGGCAATGCTTCCTGTACGACGTGTCGGGTTGATGTCGCAATGGGCGAAGAGAATCTTTCGGAAATTGATTTTGAAGAGCAAGACCTGTTAGACCGCGAGGCGCTCACCGAATCGTATCATCGCTTGGGATGTCAGGCTCGTATTTTAGGTGATGTGATCGTCCAAGTCCCGGAGCAAAAATGGGGAGACACCACGTCGAGCGATCAAGATTCTAGTGAGAATGCATCATAAGCAACGTCTTTTCAGGCACTATTCAACGACCTCCCTCTCTCGCCTGTGAACCATTTCAATTGATATCGTTCTTGGGTAGGGTAACGCGACGACATGGCACCAAAGGTGACAATCACTCAAGCCTTCCACTTTTCTGCCGCACACCGCTTGCATACTGAACAACTCAGTGTGGAAGTGAATCAGAAGATTTTTGGGAAATGCAATAATCTTCATGGGCATGGTCATAACTATACGGTTTTTGTGACGGTGTGTGATGAGGAAGAGTCTTCTTTTGACCGCGAAGCCCTCAATCAACTCGTTCACACCCGCATTGTTGACCGGTTTGATCATCAGCATTTAAATTTTGATCCAGCCTTTCAGGATGTGGTGACGACAGGTGAGAACCTTGCCAAACTTATTTGGGACATACTGGTGAAAGAAATTCCAGATGGTCGGTTACAGAAAATTGGCGTGATTGAAACTCGCGATAATTATTTTGAGTATATTGGTGATTGAGTGGCCATTTTGTTCTTCACACGGTGTTCGAATCTATGATCATTGGCTGGACGAGAAAGGATTAACTCAAGTCTATGGCAAAAAAACGCATTGGCGCGAGTTCGCGAAAAACTAGAGTTGTCACTGTTCCTCAAGAAAATGAGGCGCAACAATCTCATCTCGAATCAACGGTACACACGCTGCTGACACAGCTTGGCGAAGACCCTGCACGTCATGGGCTGCACGATACTCCCAAGCGGGTGGCCAAGGCTCTCACGTTTTTAACGAAAGGGTATCATCAGGATATTGATGCCCTTCTCAACGGGGCATTGTTTCCGATTGACTACGACGAAATGGTGATCGTGAAGGACATTGATTTTTATAGCTTATGCGAACACCATATGTTGCCCTTTTTTGGAAAGTGTCATGTCGGGTATATCCCGCGTAAGCATGTGGTGGGACTCAGTAAAATTCCTCGTCTAGTCGATGCCTTCAGCCGTCGGCTTCAAGTGCAAGAACGTCTTACCGTACAGATTGCCAAGACGCTTCAGGAAAAACTTAATCCCCATGGCGTCGGGGTGGTGATTGAAGCTCGGCATTTGTGTATGAGCATGCGTGGGGTAGAAAAGCAAAACACCATTGCCGTAACAAGTGAAATGCAAGGTGTTTTCAGGAAGCAGCAACAAACACGGGAAGAGTTTCTCAAGCTGATTCGATAAAAATAACCAATATTCAATTAAAATGTGGAGACTGATTGACCTCTTTCAAGGAAGAGAGTATGATCGGCTCATTAATTGGGTATTTTCATATTCCACGGATGGGACTGTTGCGCAGGAGGCGCTGGTCTAATACCGGGTTTTTTTAAATCGGTGTTATTTAGGTTTTGTGGTGTAGTTCTACAAAACACCATTGGGATGCGAAGATTTTAAATTTTGGCTTCCCAATGTTTTGGTACAACCCTATAGGGTAATGCTCAGACTGGCCTTACCCTTTCACTTCTCTCCAACCGTTTTTTCTTTCTTCTCACAACTGTATCGTATGCTCTAGGGAGCTTCAGCAAGAAATGTCGTCAGTGCCTGATTAAAGGCGTCGGGCTGTTCAAGATTTGTCAAATGGCCTGCGTTGGGAATGGTGACGAGCCTGGCCTGAGGGATACGCTCTGCCATATAGTGGGATTCGGATGGTGGGGTTGCAACATCTTCTTCGCCGACGATGACGAGAGTCGGGCAGGAAATTTCCGATAAATGAGGCGTCGAGTCTGATCGGTCAGCCATGGACATCAGGTCTACAATGATCCCAGATGATTGATTCGTAAGAATCATTGATCTGACGTGTTCGACGAGATCGTGTCGTTGTCCCAAGGTGGTTGGGGCTAGTAGCTTTGGAATCATCATATCCGCAATCGCGGTTGGTCCTTCTTTGTAAGCTGTTTGGGCCATGGCTTGCCGTCCTGCCTTTCCTTCTTCACTATCAGCTTGTGCGCGGGTATCGGCCAGAACCAGTGCCTGTACCATGTCGGGAAATAATCGATAGAACGCAAAGAGTGTGTAGCCACCCATCGAAAGTCCGATGAATGTGGCCTGTTGAATATTCAAGTGTTGCAACAGGTCATGGACATCCTTTGCATAGTCTTCCAGCGTGAAATTCCAGAGCAATGCATCGGATTCTCCATGTCCCCGGAGGTCAAGGGTAATGACTCGATAGTGTTCTGAGAGAGCCTCAGTTTGTGGGTTCCACATCCGTTGCGATAATGGAAAGGCGTGGATGAAGACCAGTGGGTGACCCTTTCCTATATCCGTGTAAGCAATATTAACCCCATTGATGTGTGCCCTCATGTCTTTTCCCTCCTGACGCTTGTTGTCCTGTGCTCGTTACAGTAAGAATAGCGGGAACATCCCCGCGTTTCATCTTTTGTGATGGACTTGTCTTACCATGTTTCTTTTGTATCATGAACACATACTATCCTTCATTTCATGTGATCTTATCCACTTACATTAAGGCCTGTTAGGGGTGCATCTGGAAGTCTCATTCGAGCGTCACGAATCTTTAAGGGAGGGGTAGGCAATGAAATGTCGAGGGGTTGGAATATTCTGTCTGTGGTTGATCGTCTGTTGGAGCACTTCAGCATTTGCCGTCACGATTGCTGATTCTGTCACGGACTTCTCCGGCAGTCAGGGGCAGAATGGGTGGTTCTATGGATTTACCAATCAGACTGCGGGCGGCAGCTTTGAACAATTCGATACGTTTCTTTCTGGACCCAATAGATGGGCGGCTTCAGCCGCACAGGTTGGATCCAATAACAATGAATTTTTGACGTTGAATCCACTTGGTGGTCATCCAGTTGGCTTGGGGCCTGATGCTCAGAATGCCGTCATTTTGGCAGTCCGCAGATTTGTGAGTCCCGTGAGTGGAAATGTTGATATTGCATTTGATCTTCGCAAACAAAATATTCTGAACCCCAATGGGGGCGGCATCACCGGCCGCATCCTTGTTGATGGTGCAGAGGTGTTTTCGCAGTTTATCGCAAATATGGATGGCGTGGGTGTGCAACAGACCTTCACCCAATCTCTCTTGATCGGTTCTACCGTTGATTTTGTGATCGATCCTACCGGGATCGCTAATGGTTCAAATGGTGCGCTTTCGGCTCGGGCCGACGGCTCGATTTTTTCGGGCACTATTTCAACGAGTCTCGGTCCTCCGAATACGGTCCCTGAGCCTTCGACGGTCCTCTTGCTTGGGACTGGCCTTGTTGGAATGATTGGATGGCGGTTACGGCGTTCCTTCTAGTCCAGCAACGTCAAAGTTTTCAAAAAGAGTCTTCGCTCACATTTGAGCGAAGACTCTTTTTTTTTGAATATAGCGAATCCAAATACGTTCCAAGCAGGAGAATATCACGAACTTCGCGCGGTATCATGTTTCAACGAGCGGAAGTTATTTGAAACGGCTATAGCCTGCACAGCTCAAGTGTTTTGGGTCAGTCTTATGGAGCGATCCCGCCTTGTTTTGATAGGCTACAAATTAACACCTTTGCGATGACTGATACGAGAGAAGGCGAACAGGTTGTCCTTATCTGTAAAACTCATCTATTCTATGCATGTGACAGGCTGAAGAATTCGTGTGTGAGTGTGATGAATGATCTGAGTGATGACGATGTCTACTTCATCCGAACAGTCGACCCTTTTCCCAACAGAAAATAAAGCGAATCTGGTCACAGCTCCCTTGGCTGATCGAATGCGACCTCGAGACTTCTCGGAGTTTGTCGGACAAGACGAGGTCATTGGTGCCGAGACGTCATTACGGCGTGCGATTGAGCATGATCGGCTCCCGTCGCTCATCATCTGGGGGCCTCCCGGTTCGGGGAAGACCACGTTGGCAGGGTTGATTGCTCGTCACGTTCAAGGACAGTTTGTGCCATTTTCGGCAGTATTGAGTGGTGTTCCAGAATTGCGCACCATTCTAAAAACAGCCCAGCAGCGACGCACGGTCTCTGGACAGAAAACCGTACTCTTTGTCGATGAAATCCATCGATTTAATAAAGCTCAGCAAGATGCGTTTCTTCCCCATGTCGAACGTGGTGATATTACACTCATTGGCGCCACCACACAGAATCCCTCGTTCGAAGTCATTGCTCCTCTGCTGTCGCGTTCACTCGTTGTCACGTTGCAGCAACTGTCCGAAGAGGCCATGGGGCAGATCTTGGATCGTGCGCTAACGGATACTCAGCATGGTGTTGGCGCGGCACGTCTTTCGCTTACGGCGGAAGCTCGCTCAACGCTTATTCGATATGGAAACGGGGATGCCCGATCAATGCTGACGGCTGTAGAGTTTATTGCTAATCAATCCAAGCCTTCGGAAGATGTTCCTGCCGCAATTGGAGTGGAAGCCGTACAGGCTGCGCTGCAAAAAAAAGTGCTGCGCTACGATCGAGATGGTGAAGAGCATTTCAATCTTATTTCAGCCTACATTAAAAGTTTGCGGGATTCTGATCCAGATGGAGCCTTATATTGGCTCGCACGAATGTTGGAGGGAGGAGAAGATCCAAAGTTTATTGCCCGCCGTCAACTCATTTTTGCATCGGAAGATGTGGGAAATGCCAATCCTCAGGCCTTGCTGATCGCGTCTGCGGTGTTTAAAGCGGCTGAAGTGATTGGCCCGCCAGAAGTGCACATTAACCTTGCTCAGGGCACAACCTATTTAGCATGCAGTGCAAAGAGTAATGCGTCGTATGTCGGGTTAAAAGAAGCCTTGCAAGACGCCAAGGAGTTTGGCAATCTTCCCGTCCCACTGCATCTTCGAAATGCCGCAACGTCGTTGATGAAGGGGCTGGGCTATGGCAAAGGGTATCGATACGCTCATGACGATCCCAAAGCGAAGGCGGAACAAAGTCATTTACCAAAAGAGCTGCAAGGTCGAAAGTATTACAGGGCTATTCACGATACAGAAAAGTTAACAAATGAAGAAGATGATGAGGCATCCTGGTAATTCAAAGAATTCAATTTGTCCCTTCTGATGGTTCAGCCCTTCTGCCCTCGTGGATCTTTCGTTCGATTTCCCCAACTTGCAAATATCAATCTTGTCATTTTGGGGGGAGTTTGAGTTGCACGTAATTACGTGAATGATTGTTTTTCAGGAGGCTGTGATGGAGCATCAAAATGTTACCCTTTCTCTTCCCAAAACCCTTTTAAAGAAAGCCAAAATTGTGGCAGCACAGGAAGAGAAGTCTTTGAGCGAATTGATGAGAGAAGTGTTACGAGGGAAGGTTGAGCAACAAACAGGCTATGAAAAGGCCAAGCAGCGGCATCTCGCGCTGCTTAATAGGGGATTGAATTTAGGAACAAAGGGACGTTTCTCCTATACTCGAGAGGACCTGCATGACCGTCCCTAAAGTTTTTGTGGATACGAATGTGTTGGTGTATGCTCATGACAAGACGGCTGAGCGAAAACATGATGTCGCAAGAGAAGAAATTCGAAAGCTGTGGGAGACGGAAACTGGAGTAATCAGTACTCAAGTCCTTCAAGAATTATTCGTCAGTTAGACCCCCCAAATTCCCATACCAATTGATAGACGGAAAGCCCGCACCATCCTTGAAGACCTTTGCGTGTGGGAGGTGGTTGTGATTGATGAACATTCCGTGCTTGGTGCCATTGATTTGCAGGCCAAGTTCAGGTTGTCTTTTTGGGATTCCATCATTCTTGAAGCGGCCTGTCGAAGTGGGGTCACGACTCTATATTCTGAAGATCTCTCGAATGGGCAACAGGTAGGACTGGTGACTATTGTTAATCCCTTTACGAATTGAGGCTGAAGTCCTTTTCTCAAAGAAGTATTTCTGAAGTTGTGTTGAAATACAAATGAGTATGGTAAGAGCAGTTACGGAGAGAGTCGTGAATGTGTGAAATTTATAGCTTTTCAATTTGACTTCTCGCAGTTTCTAATTGCGTTGAGAGGTCTGACCACCGATTGGTAAGTTTTTCTAGGTCTCTTCCCCATGTATCTCGTTCCTGGTGCAGCGTATTCCAGCGGCTATAATCTTGGTAGGTAGCAGGGTCGGCGAGTTCTTTGTCTCGCTGGGCGATACGTTCCTCGCGTGTGGTAATCTCCTCTTCAGCCTTACGGACTTGCTTCTCAAGCCGGGCGATGGTCTTGGAGAGTTCTCGTCGCGAAGGTCCTTGTGGAGGAAGGGGAGCCGGTGGAGTCGTGGTGGCTTGCGCTTTGGGTTGTTTGTGTTGCTTATGCTGTTTGGTGGGTTTTGCGGAGTCGATGTTTTTCGTCGACTGTTTGATTGATTCCCATTCCTGTGCACGTTTCCAGAGGTAATACTCATAGTCACCAATGTAGTCACGGGCTTTTCCTTCATCGATTTCCACCACGCGGGTCGCGGCACGGGAAAGGAAGACCGGATCATGTGAAATAAACACGATCGTTCCCGGAAATGTGGTGAGCGCATCGGTTAGGACGTCGACTGAAGTCGGATCCAAATGATTTGTGGGTTCGTCTAAGAGGAGCGTGTTGGCGGGTTCGATCAGCATGCGTGCTAATGCGACGCGATTGCGTTCGCCGCCGCTGAGGGCTTTAATCGGCTTTTTTTGATCATCCCCTGAAAATAAAAAGACGCCAGCGATACTGCGCAAGAAATTTCTTTCAGCGCGTGGAGCCGCTTCTTCAAGGGAGTCAAGAATGGAATGCTCGGGATTCAGGATTTCGGCTTGATGTTGTGCAAAATAATGTACCGTGACTTCGTGACCCAAGGTCCGAGAGCCTTGTTCGAATTCCAACACCCCGGCGAGTACTTTCAAGAGCGTGGATTTTCCTGCACCGTTTTCGCCAACCAGTGCAACCTTTTGCCCTCTTGCAACTGCAAAATCAATCCCTTCATAAATAACTTTTTCTCCGTACGCTTTGTGAATATTTTGTAACTCTATCACCTGTTTTCCGCTGGGACTCGGCTCTGGGAATTTGAAGCGAATGCGTTTTCCATCACGCTTGCGTTCGATGAGTTTGACTTTTTCAAGTTGTTTAATCCGAGATTGAACTTGACTGGCTTTGTTGGCTTGGTAGCGAAACCGGTCGACGAAGGTCTGAACGCGTGCGACTTCCTTGGCTTGCCGATTCGCGGCTGATGCTTCTTGCACATCTCGTTCTGCGCGCAACTTTTGAAAACTCGTGTAGTTGCCCCGATATTCTTGGATGGTGTAATTCCGTAATTCCCACACGTGCGTTACCATACGATCTAAGAACGCGGTATCATGACTGATTATGACTAGTGTCATTCTGGCGGACAATAAGAAGTTCTCAAGCCAAGATTGCGTGGCTTGATCGAGGTGGTTCGTTGGTTCGTCCAACATAAGGACATCCGGTTCTGAAAGCAGGAGGTGAGCCAGGGCCACGCGCATACGATATCCGCCAGACAATGTATGCATGCTCCTTTCCCAGTCACCTTCACCCATTCCCAGGCCGGACAGGATTCGTTTCGCCTCATGTTCCGGATATTCATTCCGATGGGTGGCTTCAATAATGGTTCGACCGGGAAGGGTTTCGAGTTCCTGGGGGAGATAGCCTATCTTGAGATGCGGACGTTTCCGGACTCTGCCTTCGTCAGGTTCGTCGGTGCCATGAATGATACGAAGCAACGTGGTTTTCCCGGTGCCGTTTGGGCCAACGATTCCCACGCGGGTATCAGGACGCAGATGAGCAGAGGCCTGATCGAATAAGGTTTTCGTTGGATATTCCTTGGTGAGGTTTTCGATATGAAACATGATTTAACGCATTTTTCCTGTAATACGGCGGTCTCAGCGTCCGTCCGAATGTAAAAAAAGAGAAGGTAAAGCGTGCTGAAGGGTTTTTTACTGAAGAAATATTGGTGGAGCTGGCCGGGATTGAACCGGCGACCTCGTGAATGCCATTCACGCGCGCTCCCAACTGCGCCACAGCCCCACTCGCAAGGATGATGCTAACATGGGATATTATACCGGTCAAGGTAAAGACGTGCGTACGTCTCGACAACACAACATAAAAAACATACATGGTAATAATGTATAGCGATATTGACAAAGTTTACCGTGCGACCTACGATGACACTGGTAGCTCTGGCAAGTCGTTTGTCAGAGCTTTTTTGTTTGGGTTTTTTGCATCGGACATCAACGGTAGGATGGATCTATGGCGAATCTAATTGTAGTAGGCTCTCAGTGGGGCGATGAAGGAAAAGGCAAAATTGTTGATTTGCTTGCAAAAGAAGCGAAAGTCATCGTCCGGTTTCAGGGAGGGTCCAATGCTGGGCATACAGTTATTACAAATCGAGGGACGTTTATTTTCCACCTTGTTCCCTCAGGTATCTTATATCGCGGGAAACTTTGTGTGTTGGGAAATGGCGTCGCGATCGACCCAGGCGGATTTATTGAGGAGCTTGATGGATTGATTGCAAAAGGGGTCAAGGTTGGGCGAAATCTCGTCATTAGCCATCGTGCGCATTTAATTATGCCGTATCATAAGGCGATTGACCGGGCAGCGGAAGAAGCCAAGGGAGCACGTCGTATCGGAACGACAGGACGAGGCATTGGTCCGGCTTATGTGGACAAGATGGCTCGAATCGGCATGCGGGTTGGCGATTTATTAAATCCAACAGGATTTAAACGGAAATTAGAAGATAATTTGGTTGAGATCAATAGTTTGTTACGTCACATCCACAAGACCAATGGTTTTCATGTCGACAAAATCTATGAGCAATATATGGGATATGCTCAACGGTTGCAGGGGTACATCGCCGATGTCTCACTGCTCTTGGATAAGTCGATCAAGCAGGCTCAGCCGATACTCTTTGAGGGGGCGCAAGGCACACATTTAGATGTCGACTTCGGAACCTATCCGTATGTGACTTCATCCAGTTCCTGCGCTGGAGGTGCCTGTACCGGGACTGGAGTCGGGCCAACGAAAATTGATGCGGTGCTCGGTGTGACCAAAGCCTATACCACGAGAGTGGGGGGCGGACCCTTTCCATCCGAATTAACGGATGATGTGGGTGAAAGCCTAAAAGCCAGAGGTCAGGAATTTGGCGCAACAACGGGTCGGGCCCGCCGATGCGGGTGGTTTGATGCGTTGTTGCTTCGGCATGCGGTGCGTGTCAATGGGCTGACTTCGTTAGCCGTGACCAAACTCGATGTGTTGGATGGATTTGAAGAATTAAAGATTTGTAATGGCTACCGGTATAACGGCAAGTTGTACAAAGAAATGCCGGAAGACCTTGATATCTTAACCAACTGCACGCCGGTCTATGAACGGTATCCCGGGTGGAGTTCCGATACCACGGGCATCGTTTCTTACAAAGCGTTGCCGACGCAAGCGAAACGGTATTTAGCCAGAATCGAAGAACTGACCGGATGTCCAATTGACATGATTTCCACGGGCTCGAAACGAGAACATACGATTCTTTTAAAGAATCCGTTGGTTGCCAAAAAGAAAACGTCAAAGTCTCGCCGTTGATACTCACGTCGTAGAGATATTGTTTGACAACGTGCAAGCCGGTTGTTTAGCATCGCCTCAGGTGAGCCGCTAGCTCAGTTGGTAGAGCATCGCCCTTTTAAGGCGAGGGTCGAGCGTTCGAGCCGCTCGCGGCTCACCAGTTTTCAAGGACTTAGATAATCCGACTGCTTTTGTCGATCTTTCATAGACCAAATCATTGGCCAAAAGAGATGAGGCCGCCAGTTTTGCCACCACCTTCCCGAGCTTCTATTCCCATTCTTTCCCTCCGTGACTGTTAGCGCGCTATCATCCTAAACCTATTTGTCTCATAAACAACTGTGAGACCATGAATGACTGGATAGTTCAGCTGTATAACTCGTAGAGGTAGGAGTTCACATCACCAAAATCACAGAATTGGTTTTTGCCCGACTACTTCATTTATCAAGGGTTATCTCCAGTTTTAACGAGATCATGATAACGATAGCATGAGATATGAGGAGTAAAATTTCAGCTTGTGAAAGGGACTTCTTCACGCTAGTTTAGAGTCGTAACAGGGTTATTGATTATAAAATTAAGTCATGCGAAACACCAAGATTTTAATGGCGGACGACCATACGCTGGCTCTCCAAGGTCTTCGCGAACTCTTAAAAAATGACTATCAGATAGTTGGGGAAGTTCATGACGGAAGTGAAGTCGTTCCAGCTGCTCGACAACTTCATCCGGACATTGTCTTGCTTGATATTTCGATGTCGCGCGTCAATGGATTTGAGGCCGCAGCCCAAATCAAAACAACTTTGCCTGGAGTCAGGATCATCTTTGTCACGATGCACACAGAGCCCACCATCATCATGGAAGCCTTTCAAGTAGGCGCTTCAGGGTATGTTCTTAAGCATAGTGCGGCCTCCGAGCTAATCTATGCCATTCAAACCGTTCTACGGCACGAATGGTTTCTCTCATCTCAGATAGGGGGAGACATTCGCGAAAAACTTTCCATTCAAATTGAAGGAATGCCTTCGGATGAACTCTCAGGGCGATTGACAAAACGACAGGAAGCCGTCTTGCAACTCATCGCCCAGGGGCAATCGTCTAAACATATTGCTCAGAGACTCAACATATCCCTCAGTACGGTGGCGTTTCATAAGACGAGCATCATGCAGGCTTTGGGCTTGAAGACTTCGGCCGAACTGACGAAGTATGCAGTTCGCAAAGGGATAACCAAACTATAAAATGAAATGTTCTCCGCTACGCCAAAGAGATTTCGCCAGTGCCTGGTCCGTAAGATTCCAGAATATGCAAGATGAGTCGAGGAATCCAACCTAGGTTGGGACGATACGATGCGTGATGGCCAATTTAGTCAACTCTGCCGTCGTATGAAGGTTGAGCCTTCGCATCATACGATGTTTATGAAATTCAACTGTTTTAAGTGAAAGGGATAACGTTGCCGCAATTTCTTTATTTGAACGGCCTTCGGCGACAAGCTGTAAGATTTCGCGCTGTCGTGGGGTGAGTTGTTCAAGGTCAGATGAGTGACGACGTTCAGAGATGGTGGATGAAAGCGACTGCTTACTAGAATCATCGGCAATGGAAGGAGAATAATAGGTACGACCGTCAAGTACTTCTCGAATGGCCAAAATCAATTCGCTGGCGGCTGATTGTTTGACAACGTAGCCAGAAGCCCCTACCGCAGTTGCATCATTCACAAATGACGGGTCAGTATGCATGGTGAGGAAGATTATTCTTAGCGACGGCAAGATTGTTTTGATTCGTTGAGCCGCGTCAAAGCCATTCAATGAGGGAAGAGAAATGTCTAACAACAAAACATCGGGCGCTAGCGTTCGGATTTCTCGAATCAACGTCTGGCCGTCCTGAATGATCCCAATAAGATCGAATTCGGATTCAATTAATTTCGACACGCCTTCGGCAATGAGCGTGTGGTCATCAGCCAAGAGTATTCGAGGTCGAGTCATATATGACTTTTGGTGTAAGGAATGCTCACGACCAATTTCATCCCAAGTTTGGGTTTGGTGTGGACTGTCAATTTCCCTTTGACCAACCGCAGACGTTCCTGCATGCTGATAAATCCCAGGCCCTGCTTAAAGCTTACCATCTGGCTTTTAGTCAACCCAACTCCATTATCTTGAATGGAAAGCCGAAGGCTTTTTGAAAAACCTTCCAAAGATATGACAACCTTTGTCGCTTTGCCATGTTTCACACTATTTCCAAGACTTTCTTGAGTCACTCGATACAAGCAATTGGTAATGTTCGGAGGAAGGTTGTTGGGAATATTCTTATGATTCAACTCGGTTCGAAGGCTTTCCCGCTGAACAAAATCCTGGAGAAAGGCCTCAAGAGCCTTGACCAAACCAAGGTAATCTAAAATTGCGGGATGCAGCTGATGGGACAGAGAACGAATGTCGTTGGCAAGAGCTGTAATCTTTGCATGGAGGCTCTGGAGTTCCGATTGAATCGCCCTCGGCGAGGTCGGTAAATTTTGTTCGAAGGATTCGACCTGAAAGGCCAACATGCCGAGTTTCTGACATGTGTCGTCATGCAAGTCACGTGCAAGACGTCGTCGTTCATTTTCTTGAATCGAAATTAACTGTCCGGCTAGCTGTTGTAATTGATTTCTTTGTCGGCGTAAAAACATGTTGGCCGTAGCTGTCTTCGCTTCTGCTGTTTTGCGCTTTTGTTCTTCTTTGTGAACTTTTTTCTTGACATGTCGAAGATCGGTTGTGCGAGATCCTAAGTGTTTTTTAAGGAGTTGTTTTTCCTGCACTAACGAATCTTGGATTTTCTTCTGAATCGTAATGTTGTGCCACGAAAACCGTGTACATCTAACCTCACCCATCTCATCTTCTGAACCCGAAAGTCGCAGACTAACCGGAAGAGTTCCACCCCGCTTTTTTTTGAGTTGAAGGTCGGCCTCAGGAACTCTTTTTGAGTTTAGGAAAGAATTATAAACTTTTTTGACGGAGCCACGACAGGATTCATGGTGAAGATCCGCAACCGAACGCCCGATCAGGGTAGTCTTCTTATAGCCCAGAACGTCGGCTAGAATTTCATTGCATTCAATGATTTGTTTCGTGCGAGGATCGACAAAGGCAACCATGTCTCCCCCCTGATCTTCTAATTTTTTCATCGTGGATTGCGTAACAAGTTGTTGATGTGAGTCTTCTGTGATTGGGATGGCTCTTCTTGATGACTAGGGTTTTGTCCAGTTCAGACACGTATGTACGTCAATTAAAATCTTATAAAGGATGTAAAGAAATCATATAGCCATTCATCTAAGAACGCAATGAAACATAATCTAGAGGCTGCTCTACGAATCGGTCGATCTAAGTAATGAGATAGGTTCTGAGACGTCCACCACGCTATGAAGCATGGTGAGGTAGTTCTGAAGTGACATAAAAAAGAAAAGGAGGATCCAATGACGACGGTCTTTCCAGGGTTCAAAAAACCTTTATTGATGTTTTTGTTGTTCACGATGATGTTCGCTTTAGTGGGCTATAGCGTTGAAGCAGGACACGGAACTGATGGGCAAACCGAAGGAGCAATCGAACGACGGTTACAAATGGACGCTCGGATCAATGCAAAGCACATCGGTGTAAAGGTCGAGAATGGCCACGCCAAATTATTTGGAACTGTAGAGACGTTAGAAGAAAGGGCTCTCGCCACTACTATCGGTGGGTCACTCATTGGGGTCCAGTCGGTAAACAATGCAATCGAGATTGAACGTAAAGTGGGGCAGGATCGTCAAACACGAAATCGCATTGAACGTTTATTGGAAAGTGCGATGATATCTGACAATGATAACATCACGGTGCGGGCTACAAATGGCACTGTGACACTCGAAGGAACCGTGTTGCAGTTGAAGGACAAAAGGAAAGCGTTTCGAGTCGCGCAATCAGTCAGCGGCGTAAAAGAAGTTGAAAATTTGATACAGGTTGTCGACTCAGAGCGAACGGATAAAGAGATCTATAACGATGTCATACTCTACTTAATGTGGTCTCCTATACTCGATATCGACGAGTTGAAAACAGAAGTAAACGACGGGATTGTCTCGCTCCAAGGTTCAGTCGACCATTTGGCTCATAGAGACGTGTTGATTATCGATATCGAGAACATTCACGGTGTGAAGGAAGTCAAGGTCGGAAAAGTCGTGCCTAAATCGCTTAAAGCCTTTTCTACTAACTCCACAGAAAATTCTTGATCGTAACTAAAAGGACACTTCACTCATGAATAATTTGAAAGAAACATATCAGGAAAAGATTGATCAAACCATCCAAGAGTGGGCGGCTCAACTAGAGGCGTATTCTACGAAATTGGAACATCTGAAGGTCAAAGCTGAAGGGTTAGAACGATCGGCCAAGATCGAATACCTCGAGAAGCTTAAAGACCTTGAGAACCGAATCGCGAGTGCGTACGAAAAGTTGGAGGAAAGCCGGAAAAAATATGAACAATTGATGGAGGTTAGTGATGGAGCTTGGGACGACATCAAGTCGGGTGGGCAAATGGCCTGGGATGATCTCAAGTCTGGTATAGAGAGTGCCTGGGACGACTTCAAGATTGCCTTCGATAGTGCATCGGAAAAGTTCTCAGAAAAAAATGATGATAAATAATCGAGAGATGGGTATGGAGTGATTCAAAATCGCATCAACTGTGAAAATGCAAGCATCTTGGAGGTAGGACTATGAAAACGTCGCCTAGCCATTTCAGTGTTCTTGTGTTAGCTATGGCCGCTGCCTTTTCGGGTTGTGATAATTCACATACGCAGACTCAACAAGAACCACAAGTTTCAGCGAAAGATGTGGAAAAGACCGTGAAAGAAGCGATCGAGGTCACTAAAAGCTTTGCCGAGAACAAGTTCGATGAGTATAGAAAATCGATAGAAATGAAAATTAACTCCCTTGATCAAAAGCATGTGGAACTCAGTAATCACGCCAAGCGGGCTGGCGAAGAAGCTAACGCTGAAGTACACGAAATACTCGATGCGATGGAGAAGAAAAAACAAGATCTGCTACGGCAAATGGAAGAGCTGAAATCTACCAGCGGAGAGGCAGTAGAAGATCTGAAGACTGGCATCGATCAAACCTTGGTAGAATTAGATAAATCGTATGATACCGCACTTGCTCGTTATTCAAAAAGTTAATCACGCTAGTGACATGAAAAACGTTGAGGGTATCCGTGAAATTATGAGCTGGTCTAGGCAGGACGATTAGATTGGTTAATGATTCATGGATTTAGTCTCAGTGCGTAGAAAGGAGAATATCATGATGAGCTCTAGAGAAGCGTATCAGCGATAAATGGAAGGTAAATTGAAAGAATGGAATGTCAAACTCGATGAATTAAAAACGAAAACAGAAAGTGCTTAAGCAGAAACCAATATGCAAATAAACCAGAAAATTGATTCCCTGCAACAGAAACATGAAGTGGCCAAGAAAAATTCCGACAATTGAAGGAAGCAGGAGATGATGCGTGGGAAGATCTTAATCTGGCGTCGAGACCGTATGGGACGCACACATGGGATAAATGTTGCCACTGCCACAGTGACATAACGACAGTAATATGCTGAGAATTATATAATTAAGAAAAAGAGGTGAAATATGGAATCCGAGAGTCGCTGCATGCTCTTTGCAAGTATGTCTTTCTTAACGGGATTGGTACTGGGGTTAAGTTCGGGCTTGCTGTATGCTCCACAGTCAGGAACACGAACACGGAGAAAAATTAAGCATATGATTGATGATGCAAACGATCAAGGAGAAGAATGGGTCGATGATACTAAAGGGTCTGTAAGTGATCTGATGAAGAGAGGAAAAAAAATAGTTGGAGAGCGCAACGTGAACTGAGCTCATAAAGCAATCAGCGGAAGATTTACCCGAGATCATCTCAATGTTAGTTGTGGCATCAGATATCAAGAAAGAGAGTAATTATGTTTGGGTCATTTGGATGGATGGAATTATTCCTAATTTTGCTAATTGTATTGATTATCTTTGGAGCGGGAAAAATCCCTCAATTGGGTGAAGGATTAGGTAAGGCCATTAAAGGCTTTAAGAAATCGGTCAATGAAACTGATGATCTCGATGTCTCAACCCCTACTTCGGACGATCAGGAAAAGCTGAATAGACAGGATAATGAGCAACGAGAGACCCTGTCAGGTCATGGCGTTGTACAGGAACAACCCCAGGACGATCAATCTGAAGATTTCCGGTCGGCACAGAAAACATTTGAATCTTGATCACCACGATATGTTTGCCGGGAGTATTTGAGAGGCAAAAGGGGGGGGATTGTCTAATGCCCAGAAGAAACAAAACTAAATTTATCGAACGGCCAAATTGGCAAGTCGAACCTATATTAACAAATATTGGATACGAAGAGTATTTACGATCGAAGCACATAGAAACTCTAGTTTATGTAAGGTCAAAGAATCGTGGTTAAGGATACCTTCACTTGAGAGGCACTGATTATGTTTCATATTAAAAAGAGTGTCCCATGCGTAAAATTCAATCAACAATTACGCCAATATTCGTGTTTAGTCTCGTTGCAAGTATAGGATTTATACTTCAACCATCGCTCCTTTTGTGCATCAGAAAAAAAGCGACTGAGAAAGGTGCCGCAAATGCCACTGAAAAGCTTCAACGAAGTGCTCTAGCTGGTAAAGATTTTCCGAGTTCCGGTGACCCGGCCCAGGGAGTCGAACCGACAATCTCACTGAAATGGAATAACGTTAAAAAGCCAAGAAACGATTTTGAAAGTAAGGCTTTCATGTACTGCTCCCCATTTATCAAGCGGCGACGAACTGAGTCAGGTGGCTGGATTGATATTCTTGTTCGAACTGCGCTGGCGATTTATAGCTCAACGCTGAATGATGATAGTGGTCGTTATCGTGCTTGACCCACTGGGCTAACGCCTCTCGTAATTCTTGATGACTCGACCACTCTCGTAACCAGATGAGTTCTTCTTTTAGGGTCCGCATGAGACGCTCCGTATCGGCGTTCCCTTTGGGATTTGTGATAACTGGGACACACCTGCGTGCTACCCAACGTCGTACAGGTCTTCATAAAGAGCGTCCCCATCGATTGACAGCCATTGTCGCTCATGAGATACAGCCCCTGCTCCTTTCCCCCATTGGGAAACTGTTGCTGGAGTCCTTGGTCGATTGCGTGGAGCCAGTCCTGAACCGTGGACCGCCTCCCGGCTTGCCACCCCACAATCTTTTTCGTGTACCAAGCCAGCACGAGGACGATGTACAGCCACCCCTCGGCCTAGACCAAGACCTTGGTCATATCCATCCCCCACCACTGATTCGGCCGATGCGGTTTCGGCTTACTCCGTGTGGGCGTCTGGCTCGCCCGTAGTCGAGGATTCGCGGGAACCAGCCAGTATAACTATCGCATGAGCCGCAGGATCCGTTTCCGGTTCACCACCAAGCTCTCAGTGAAACGCAGATGGGCCCAGACCCGGCGAGATAGCCCCAAAAGGGATGCGCCGCTTTCAGGGCTTCGATCCGCTTGCACAACGTGGTATTGCGCGCTCTGACCGCAGGCGACGGGTGCCGCCGCGTCATACCCACCCCGCGTCGCTTTTTTTGAGCTCCAGAGTGAGTTTACCCACCACCTGTTGGAGGCGAGCATTCTCTTGCTGCAACCTTGCCTCTCGTTGGCTCTGCTGGTGGACTTCAAAGGCTTGACTGACATGCGTCAGAAATTGGTCCCGCCATTGGTAATCCTGGGCTTGACTGATCTGATATTCCGTACACAAGGCGGCGACGGACTTCCCTTTGAGTCCTTGCAACACTATCACGGCTTTCATTTTGGCATCCCACTTCCGTCGCTTCATGGCTGATCCCTCCTTGCTTGATCAGCCACACTGTACTAAGTCCCCCCAGCCCTCTGTCTTAAGGGGGTGCAGTATAAATTCATCACGCGACGACGTAACGAAAGTGCCAGTCTTGTAGATCATTCTTCATTTCCTCTGCCAACAACGCTCTAGTTGTTTTAGCTAACCGTTCTTCAATTCTTAAGCAAGAAAGTTAGTACAAAGACACGTGACTGGTAGCGGAATACGGTGAACAACTATTTGGGCACGAGTCGTTCCCAAACTAGGGTTTTTGCCAGTTGTCGTTTTGTCTGCAGCCGGTAGTCTTAATCCTAACTAAGTTATTCGCTGGTGCATCACATGAACTTGTTAATGAATGTTGACGTGTGTTGAATTATGATCTCAGAGAGGAAGAACCAATAGGGAAGGTAGGAGATGACGAAGAACTGAAATCCGACCGTAAAAGACAAGTGATGGCTCATATGAATGACTCGAGGGACAGGTCTTGCTTTCTATGCGCTCTCCCCCTTCATCTGAGTGGAATGATCAAACGTCAGATGTTTACAAAGAAGGTCCAATATGCATCTAATTGCAGATGATCAAAATAAGATACCTCCTTGTGCAAAACGTATACTCATCGTCGAGAGAGAAACAAGCGATGCAACATGGCTAAGTGAATTTTTAGCATCCAAAGGATATAACGTTTTAATTACTGTGCATCAAGAAGAAGTTTCGAAGATTCTTCAAACTCAAGTAGTTGACGGGATTTTTCTGAATTTGGATGATACAAGCATGCGGGGCTTGGACATGATGAAGAACATTCGATCCAACTTCAGTATGATACCCGTCATCATCACGTTCTCAGAACCGGGTGGACCCAAGGTTCGGGAGGCCTTTGCAGAAGGGGTGAAAGGCTGTGTATCAAAACCAGTATCTTTCGAACAACTACAAGAGGCCTTATTCATATTTGAAAGGCATTTAGTGAGCCGCTAAGGACAAACGTTTTTATGAGCATGATTAAGCCGCACAAGAAGTTGTTCAAAACTTGCATGGAACGCTGTTGAGGTGCAGTTGCAGGCTGCAAAATGCGCGGTCTGCAAATGTAGCGAAGAGAGGTTTCCAATGCGATAGAATTTGCTGATATCAATCCTCTGCGGAAGACTCTCAATACAGAAGATCTTAAACTTTTCCTAAATGACAACATCTACTCTGCACAAATTTGAGGGCCCCCAACATGATGGTCAAAGACATTATGACTCCAACAATTGAAAACGTAAAAGGTAGCTGTTTCTTGTATGAAGCTGCTCTTAAGATGAAACGACTCGGGACTAAGCAATTACCAGTGATGGACTACGGCCAGCTTGTCGGAATTCTTACTGATGAGGACATCGCCTTCAAAAGTGTCTCCGCGCGAAAGGATCCCACACAAACGCAAGTAAGGGATTCGATGACTACCGGGGAAATTACATGCTCTCAATATCTGTCGATTGAGGAAGTTGCGCTTCTGATGAAACAAGTGAATCACAAGTATTTCATTGTGTTGAATGAGGAGAATGAAGTGGTTGGAATTGTTTCTCGCCACGAAGCAGTGGAATGTGTGAAAGGTCACAATCAATAAAAAATTCTCAAGACACTTTCACACGCCATGGCACCAAGGATTGGGTTGCCTTGTCCATCTTCCCCAAGAGCTCGAGTTGCACTTACAAGTTGAATCCAAGCGGCATATCAGTTTGATTTCCAACCACAGTCTTTCACCATTACATTATTACATTTTCATATGCTGAACACTTGATACCTGTGATTAGGCTTAAGCATTTCTCATCTATTTGAGACCTTAGAGATGACCCTAGATATTCCGAGAGCTTTCGCCTAATTGTCACATACGACAAAAGACATTCTCTCTCAAATGATTTTTAGTTACGTATGTCTCACCCGTCATACAAATCAGATGCGCCAGGGTTTTTACTAGTTTTGAGATATCTCGGCAGAGGTCATACTAATACTCTTGATAGACTACGTGGATAGATAATTTGAATACAGCTCATGCGAGGGCAAACGAATTTTAATTATCGATTGTGAAGAAAGGACCGTCGTGCAACTCCATGACCACCTAGAGTTCAAGAATTGCACCGTGTACACAGCTAAAAATGAACAATGTGGATTTGCTATCCTGAATGCCGTGAAGATAGATAGTGTGCTTGCCAGCTTCGACCTGTCCAGCATGAATGGACTGAACGTGCTGCACCATTTTCAAATTCAGTACCCACAAATTCCTGTTATCGTGATGTCTTCAAATTTCACATCGAGCCTGATGAGAGAATCTTTAGCAAGAGGCATTGAGGGCTATCTCTCCAAGCAAATCACCGCAGAACAATTGAAAGAGCTCCATTCATTTTTGAGAGACACGTGGAAACGCTCGAACTAGAATAAAATATGCGAAATTCTCTTAGTCGGACAAATCCACCACACAATCAAGAAGGAGGTGTCCATGGTACGGGTCCAACAAGGAGACAGGGTGAGAATCCACCTTGCCGTAAGTCTTGAAGATGAAACGGTTATAGAGGCAACTGATAGTAAACAGCCCCTTACCTTCACTCAAGGTGAAGGGAATGTTCTGCCGTCCGTGGAACAGGCCGTACTCGGTATGGCACTTGGTGAAACCAAAACGCTTCACATTACAGAAAAGGAAGCCTTTGGCCCCTACAGTTCAGACCTGATCGTGCAATTAGACCGCTCTGAGTTCGATCAGCGAGACATACATCCAGAAATAGGTCTTGAGATAGAGACAAAGCAAGCCAATGGCGTCTCACTCGTCGCCAGGGTGACAGATGTTTCTGAGACAAAAGTAACGATGGATGCCAATCATCCATACGCAGGACATACTTTGACTTGTAACCTTTTATTAACCGGAATTGATTAATCTAGTTGTCTTGTCACGATATACACCATAGAAAACAGCATAGAAGGCAAGGCGATATAAGTGGATGGTCCAGTCATTGAAAAAAGCGCTTTCATCGTAATAATGGAGGTCTTGAACAATGACCATTGAGCAAGCACAATCATGCAGGGTGTTATGGGAGGCGAAAGGCTCAACGAACTGTGGACATGCAGCGATTGAGAATGAGTACTATCCAACTGGTGAACCAACGGGCTTCTTGGTGTGTTCCTCCTGTGGAACTTACATAGGAGAAGACTTAGAGAGTTTTTCGGAATCGTAATGCTTGGAACATTTTATGAACTCACACAATAAATAGATCAAGAAAGATGTGTGTGAGGGCCGCAAGTTAGTAGACATGAGAAAAGGAAGGCGACGAGGCACGATTGTTTTCGCTTCAACATAATTGATTCATGAAATTTGCCTCTCAAGTCACGAGGACACTAAAATATATACCCGACATGCGCAGCTACGCTTGTCTAGACGAGATTTATTAGGTTCATATCACCAATAAACGCTCTACTATTCGAGGTGACCTATCATGAAAAGTTTAATTCTACTCCTTTCCACAGCTCTTTGTTTCAGTGTTATGATCTTGGTGGCTACTGTTGCTGCGCTCCCTCAATCAACCACAATCGCGCCAGAAAAATATTTAGGCGAGGTGGTCATCCCAGAAGCGATTAAGGGCTTCGACGAGCAGAAAGTCCAAAAGGACCCAATTTGTGATTCAAGCATGCGACCAAAGATTTAGAACATCAAGCCCGACATTGCAAAGCCAGGCGATAAGATCATTGTAACTGGCAGTTTTTTGGGGAAGAAAAAAGAATGCCTGCACAGTGTCACGATCGGCACTGAAGCGGGGAAAATACAACGTATGTCAATGATCAGACAGTGGAAGTCACGGTTCCGGATTCTGTACGGCCAGGGCTAACGTTTTTAAATATCCAATCCGGTGGTGGGTCAGCCCGTTCAGCTATCTTGATAGCAGGCCAAAAGTGAACTGGCTCGTGGACATTTCCTTATGCGTGAAGTTTGAATATGACACCGTTACATGTCGTGGTCATAGGTGGAGGATTCGGCGGATTAACGGCGGCTCGTGTGCTGAGGAAGGCACATGTCAACATCACCTTAATCGATAAAACCAATCATCACGTATTTCAGCCATTATTGTATCAGGTAGCAGTTGCCGCCCTCTCTCGAGGAGATATTGCAACGCCCCTTCGTGAGATTTTTCGGTCACAACGCAATGTGCGAATTATCATGGATGAGGTTCAAGCCATCGATTGTGAAAAACGTGTCGTGGACTTGAAGGAAAAACGTATTGGGTTTGATTATTTGGTTCTTGCTCCTGGCTCACAACCTTCATACTTCGGTCGTCAGCACTGGCGACAATTTGCATGGAGTTTAAAAACTTTGACAGATGCGATCCGAATTCGTGATCACATCGTCTACTCGTTCGAACTGGCAGAAGGATTTGCGTCTCGTTCAGAGGCAAGACCCTATCTCACTTTCGTGATAGTCGGTGGCGGGCCAACCGGTGTTGAATTGGCTGGCGCCATAGCCGAAATTGCCAAGTACAGTATTAGGCCAGATTTTCCGTCCCTGAAAGATGAGATGATATCCATTGTTCTTATTGAGGCAAATTCTCGGCTATTGGTCGATTTCCCTCCCGAATTATCACAATATGCAAAATTGATGTTAGAACAGCTAGGAGTGAAGGTCCAATTGAACTCCAGAGTAACTAGTCTGTCCGACAAGCTCGTCAGAGTCGGCGAGCAGTCCATTGAGACGGCAAATGTGATATGGGCGGCAGGCAATGAAGCTTCCCCTCTGCTTAAAACACTCAAGACGAAGATGGATACAATGGGACGGGTTCATGTGGAAAAGGACCTTTCTTTACCCGGCTATCCTTCGGTGTTTGTGATCGGAGACGCAGCTTGTTGTCCCGGCGAAGATGGTTGCCCACTCCCAGCATTGGCGGCCGTTGCGATGCAACAAGGCCGTTATGTGGCTGAAGTAATCAGAAATCGAACTTCTCGTGAAAAACGGAGAGGTTTTCGTTTTCACAATCGAGGCATCATGGCTACATTAGGACGTGCTAGAGCAGTCGCGGTCTTCAAGAGATGGCATATCACTGGACTTGGCGCCTGGGTAATCTGGTCAGTGGTTCATATTTTTTATTTAATCGGATTTGATCGTGTTCGAGTCACAATGGAATGGATTTGGTACTACCTAACCTATAAGCCCGGAGAACGCCTCATCGAGACGAAATCCGACACACAAACTTAAATGAAATTATCTCCACTGCACACTTTTTAGCACAACCGAAAAGACAAAATTGCGATCTTATCTCACATTGATAAGATGCTGGTCATTGCCGACAAGCACTCGAACGGCAACTAGACACACCGAAACCCCAAAGTGCTGATGAGATTCTGAGGCCGAAGCTAGGGCTTTTGTGAGGTATCATCATCCTTATTCTCTCGTATGATTGATGAACAATTTAGTCGGTCCGATACGATGATTCGTGACGAATCATTCAACACTTTTCACCCTATCAATTTGTCCACCATCTATTAACATGGACCAGTTAACGTTCATCATTGATTCAAGCAAATGGAACTTATCTATCAGTCTTTTCGTTTTTGGAGTTTCCGCAATTCTCATTGCCATTTTTGGTTATCGATTAACGGTATTGGCTGATCATCTTGCCGATCGAACCGGCCTCGGAGAAGCGTTAACAGGCGCCTTCCTTCTCGGGGCGATGACTTCCCTCCCGGAGATCAGTACCACCGTCACGGCAGCGGTGAAATCGCATGCTCAACTCGCCGTCAGTAATGCTCTCGGTGGCATCGCCGCGCAGTCTGTTTTTTTGGTGTTGGCTGACTTCACGTATCGACGGGCCAATCTTGAGCATGCGGCAGCATCTATTGCGAATCTCATGCAGGGCACACTTGCCATTGTGTTAATCGCCTTCTCAATCATGGGGAGCATGATGCCAAAATTCCAAGGCTTACTCGTTCACCCAATCACTCCACTGATGTTTGGTGCTTATTTTTATGGGCTTTATCTTGTTTTTCGAGTTCAATCGGATCCAATGTGGCGTCCCAGACAGACATCCGAGACTCGGGAAGATCATATTGATGAGTTGGCAAGCAGGCAAATACCACTTTGGCATTTGTGGACGAAATTCATTCCAGTCGTGCTTATCGTTGGTTTGGGAGGTTGGTTGATCGCTAAATCGGCAATTGCCCTATCTCAGAATACAGGGCTGTCAGAAACCATCGTGGGCGTGCTCTTCACTTCCATTTCAACGTCGTTTCCGGAGTTAGTCACTACCATTGTCGCCGTTCGACAAGGAGCGTTAACCTTAGCCGTTGGAGGAATATTGGGTGGGAATGCGTTTGATTCATTGCTCATCGCCATTTCTGACACAGCCTACAACACCGGATCTATTTACCACGCTATAAGTTCTGATCAAATTTTTCTTATGGGATTAACCATTATTATGACCAGTATTCTCCTTATGGGTTTGATTCGTCGAGAACAACATGGAATTGTCAATATTGGGTTCGAAAGTTTTGCAATCTTGATGCTCTATGTTAGTGGAGTGGTCTATCTTGTGCTTGGATAATGCCTCGAGGCTTGATAATCCACTGGTTGAAGAAAAAAGTAAATTGTCGTGTTCGAAATCGATGTATGATGTTGAATACCCCAGACCCTGAGATCTTTCTCTCGTTCAACATTTTCTCATTACATCGTATTGGTCATGTTAATCAGCATGATTGCAGCCATACTCCCATACCGATATCTTCCGTTAACGTGATGCTTGAATTCAAGTTATAAGTGCAATTTTCTCGGCTTCTACACGAGCGGGACGAAGTGATGGTGGAAGAGCTGATTGGGGGGTTGATACCCACGGGTTTTCCTTGGCCGATTATTGAGATGGTCGACGGCGTGTTTCACCTGCTGCCACGACACCGTTCGGAAATGCGTGCGCTTCGGGAAAAACTGGCGCAGCAGGCCATTCGTATTTTCATTGATCCCGCACTCCCATGATGAATAGGGATGAGCAAAGTAGGTGGTCGCCTCGAGGGCGTGGGCGATGGCCTTATGCCTCACGAATTCTGTTCCATTATCAAAGGTCAGGGTCTGCACCCGCTCTTTGAAGGGCCGCAGTAGGCGGATGATGGCCTGACTGACTTCCTGAGCGGATCGGCTCAAGACGCGTGAGCAGACCGTATACAGGGAGGCACGGTCGACCACTGTCACCAGTACACTTTTTCTATCCGCCCCAATCACCGTATCACACTCCCAGTCGCCCAGACGGGTTTTCTCCTCGACCTCTTGAGGCCGCTCCGTAATCGAGACCCGATTGAGAATACTCGAAGCGCGAGCGCCTGAGCCATAGTGCTTGCGACGCTGCTTGCCGCCTTGTCGCAGAAACGGCTTGAACTCAGCTTTTCGTGTGCTGTTACTGTCAATGAAGCGATAGATCGTTTCATGACTAAGGCTGATGTCATGATGCTGCTTTAAGTACCCACTGACCTACTCTGGACTCAGGTATTGCCGAAGAAGCTGGGTGAGTAAGGGCGTGACTTCCTCGGTCAGCTTCCGATGCTTGTGACGATGGGCGCGCTGCTTGCGATGATGCACGATCTGCAGAGCCCAGTGATACGTATACATATGACACTGCGGGTAGGTATTTCGTTTGAGTTCGCGACAGATCGTGGAGGGATGACGGCCCAGGACCTCGGCGACCTGCTTTTGCGTCTTCCCTTCTCGCCGGGCTTGCCATATATAAAACCGTTCCGCCTTGCTCACGTGATAATAGGATTGCATGAGTACAATTCCTCCGGGTAAGTTGATGAGTGTGTCACCTCATCAACAACGATGAGTGAGGCAAGAGAAATTGCACTTATTGTATGAATCCGCGATCACGCATGAAGCATTACGACTCAACATCGCCGATGGGCAAGAAAGTAATCTTTCATCGGTGTTACAATTTTTTAATCTAGAGGATGCGGAGATTCGTCATGCGACTCAAACATGGGCTGAAAGCCTCGTCAGATTTCTCACCCACCCGCTTATGAGTTCTTTACTCATGACCCTGGGGATGCTGGGCATTTTCCTCGAATTGCGGGCTCCAGGATCTGGGATTCCAGGTATCATCGGAATCATAAGTTTGCTGTTGTTTTTTTGGGGGCATGGGCTGGTTCATCTTGCAGGTTGGGAGGAATTTTTATTTGTCGGCCTCGGCGTCATTCTCATCGGATTGGAAATTTTCGTCGTTCCAGGTTTTGGAATTACAGGTATGCTCGGACTTGTCACCCTCCTTGCTGGATTTGCATTGAGTCTCTTCGGAGCAGGAGCCACGTGGGAAACCATGTTAACCTCGATCAGCCAGGTCGCACTCTCGATCACTCTGGCGATCGTCTTTGCCCTCCTGCTCTTACGTTTCCTGCCACGTCTTCCATTCGGCAAACAGTTTATTTTTGAGACATCTTTACTGACGAAGGACGGATATGGTTCGGTGGAATATGTCAACATTGTTCATTGAATCACCCCAGAGGGAATCCTTTTCTCGTTCGCACCGGATGACACAATATTTAGCGTTAGTAGTTCGAAGGGTTGAAAAGGATGTTGAAGAAAAAAGAAGGCAGACTTTTCAAATACTACTCAACAGAAAGATTCGCAGGAGATCCACTGCGCATCTAGTCTGCTCAGAAAATAAAGAAGGGAGGAAAATACTTCCTCCCTTCTTTCACTTCAAAACTTCTTATGGCTTCATTGATTCTGTTGACTGTCTTGAGATTCCGTTGCGATACTCAACCCTTCATTTTTTTTATCAAGCTCTTGCGCTACATCTGAGAGTGTTTTTAAATCCTCATTACCTGCCATGCTGGATTGTTTCAGTGCTTCTTGCCCAAAATAATTGGATCTCCCCGCGTCGTTGGCCAAGGATTGGCCCCTAACCGGATCCTTTAATACCTTCATGGGATGACCTGGGTGATCTGGAAGCATTGCTGGATTCGCCAGGGCTGTCGTCGCTAACGTTGTGATTCCCAAGATTGCACTGACAACAACGGCTATTTGACGAGACTTTCTCATAAGGCCTCCTTTTGATGATATTGAGATTAATACATTCGATTGACCAATCGTCTTATAAGGCATTGTATCGCCTCTCTGCTGGTATCCAACTACAAGAAACCCTTGTCAACAAAAGTGAAGACATTGGTTGGTTGATCATTTACTAACTCATGCCAGAAAGCCCCCTGTTTTACACGGGGATGAATGGCATCATTTTTGGAGGCTTGGAGGACAGATTCCTCCAAACTCTCTCGCAGGAATTTTGAGAAGCCCCGCCCTTTGGGCAGGGAGCTTCACTAACGGGAAATCTCACCTTCAAAGCTGGAGGATTCCTGAATTGTCATTGGAGGGACAACTGAAAACATCCCTAGTTTCCCACAACTCATGCGTATTTAGTCCATCGCCATTTATTTTTAAGCTCCTACTACTCTATGCTCAACCCTACTCCCACATAAACTCGAAGCAGATCGTGACGAGTTATGGACTTCACTACTACGCCATCTTGAATAACGGGAAGCACGAGAATGTGTTTTTCTTCCAATAGTCTATGCGCCTCGGAAATTGATGTAGTATTTTCAACAGAAATATTTTCTGGATTCATGATTTCAGTCACCGTAATGGCATTGAGATCAACACCTGCCTCCACGGCATTTAAAATGTCAATCTCACTCACAAACCCAAGCAACTTATTTTCATCGTTTACAACAGGTGCCCCTGTTAAATGGCTTGATAATAATTCGATTGCTGCTCTTGATGCGGTATCCTCTTCTCGAAATTGTGTAGTATTAGTAGCAACAATTTGCCCGACGGTTTTAAAACCTTCCGATGGTATTCCTGGCATTGACATAATCCCTCCTCTCGCATTGGTTATACTCTAGGTAGATCATGTTTTCCTGGTTTGAATAACTCTTTTTCAAAGATAGGTGCTTAAACACGTATATTCTACTATCAATAACCCTAGTTTGAGATGCCAGAATTTCTTCCTATGCATTATTTGGCCGAGAAACTATAGTGGACCCCCAAATTCTGCCCCCGCTTAGCCAAACTACAGTGTGATTTGAATAGAGGGAGTACGTGGGGAAGAAACGGGCCTGACACAGTGCCGAGTTAAAGCGCCGGGTCGCGCTCGAGGCCTTGAAGGGGGAGACGGTTAATGAGTTGGCCGGCAACTATCAGGGGCATCCGACGCAGAGCAGTCAATAGAAGCGTCAGGTGCAAGAGCGCATCACCGAACTGTTTGCCCACGGACAGGGGAAGCCTCCACTAGGGTTTTCATTAGTTATTCTTCCGTTTCAGCTTGCATAAGATGAATACTCTTATAAGGGGAAAACATTCAGTTTCTGGCCACGATAAAGAAGTAACGTGACGAGTTGCGCAAAACCCTTCGTCTTCTAATAAACTGGGAACAACACGACCATTCATGTCTGGCCTATCGCCTATGGACGTCTGAGAAAGAATCCATAGTTAACGTGCAAGAGAATATGTCTTTACGTGATCAGCTAATGTCTAAAATCGATAAACACCAGAGATAAACTGTTTGCTTATCGAAGTTGCAAATCAATAAGAAGAAGAGAAAGGCGATATCTTTATGGAGAGAGGAGGGGGCCATGGCAAGACGCTCGAGCGCATCAGGCCGGACGACTGGCAAAGATGAAATAAATTATAAAAGTCCGTTGGCGAGAAAAGTCGCAAAAGTTCAGTCTACAAAGAAAAAAACTGAAATTACGAACGCCTTTAAAGCCTCTCAGCAGAGCAAACGAAAGACGAGTGATGGGAGAACGGCTTCTTCTGGGTAAGTAAGGGCAGACAGCATACCATTCTTTCGATTTCAGGATTGAGTCATGAGGACACAAGACACCTCTATTACGAATGCCAGACAGCGAATTACACCACTTTGGGGAGGCTACCATGTTGAGAAGTCTGGACAGGATTCGCGGGTATACCATTCAAGCGAGGGATGGAGATATCGGACAAGCCAAGGATAGTTATTTTGATGATCGGGAATGGATCATTCGTTATTTGGTCGTCGACACGGCTAAGTGGTTACCCAGTCGTCTCGTTTTGATTTCTCCGACATCTGTTGGACAACCTGACTGGAAGACTGAACGTGTACCCGTAAATTTAACAAAAGACCAGATCGAAAGAAGCCCCGGCATAGAGATCGATAAGCCGGTCTCACTACAAAAAGAAAGTCAACTTGCTCGCTATTATCGATGGCCTGCTTATTGGGGTGGAATCGATCCCCTGTTTCCAGCACCCCTAGGCGGTGGGCCGATTCCGGTCCCAGAAGAGACACAAGCGGCGATAGACGAATGGGAATCAATTGCTGAAGAACAAGCCAATCTCCATTTACGGAGCGCTATAGAAGTCACGGGTTATACCATACACGCTACAGATGGTGAGATTGGCTACGCCATGGATCTCATCGCTGATATCGACGCATGGACGATCCGATACCTAGTGATTGACACCCACAAGTGGCTACCCAGCAAACACGTGCTGATCGCACCACAGTGGATTAAGGAGGTTGACTGGGCAGAAAACCTGATGCACGTCGATCTAACTCAAGGGCAAATCAAAGATTCTCCGGAATACGACTCCTCGGCTCCAATCAATCGCGAATTCGAACTACAAATGTACGACTACTATGGACGTCCTTGCTATTGGAGTTGATTCTCTAAAAAATTAATCCAACTGAACTGATCTGAATGAAAGGTCACATAACAAACTTGTATGGCCAAGGAGCCAATGATGAAAATAACAGCTGCGGAACTGCTCATCGACACGATTCATGAGTGGGGGGTCGACCTCATTTTTGGAATGCCCGGAGATGGGATTAATGGCATCATGGATGCCTTACGCACTAAGCAAGAGAAAGTTCGTTTTATTCAAGTACGACATGAAGAAGCTGCTGCCTTCATGGCTTGTGCGTACGCGAAATACACAGGGAAACTGGGCGTATGTCTTGCCACCTCTGGTCCTGGCGGCATTCACCTTTTGAACGGCCTTTACGATGCAAAACTCGATGGACAACCGGTTTTAGCAATTACAGGCCTCCCCTATCATGACTTGATCGGGACGAAAACGCAACAAGATGTCGAACTCGACAAATTATTCATGGATGTGGCCGTGTATAACACACGCGTCATGGGTGTTGCTCATGTACAAAACGTTGCAGATTTAGCATGCCGAACTGCATTAGGATACCGAGGCGTCGTGCATCTCACAGTCCCGGTCGATATTCAGGGGATGGAGGTCTCCAAGCCAGATACCCAACGCAATGTACTTCATCACACGTCCAATGTGTTTGCCATCGAGGCAGGTCTCCCGACGAATACGGATTTAGAGTCCGCCGCTGGCATTCTAAATGTAGGAGAAAAAGTCGCGATACTCGCCGGGCGAGGGGCGTTAGGGGCAACGGACGAATTAGAGCAGGTTGCCGAACGACTGGGCGCTCCAATCGTTAAAGCTCTGCTTGGAAAGGCTTCCGTTCCAGATGATAGTCCTTATACCACAGGATCAATTGGACTTCTTGGCACAAAACCGTCTCAAGAAGTTCTCGAACAATGTGACACGTTGCTCATTGTCGGATCTTCATTTCCTTATATTGAATTTTTACCTCGCCCAGGGCAAGCGCGTGGCATTCAAATCGAATTGGATCCGATGCGAATCGGGTTACGATATCCCGTGGAAGTTGGTTTGGTGGGCGACAGTCGAAAAATCCTCAATGCGTTGTTGCCCCTCTTACATCAGAAAGAAGAGCAAAGCTTTCTAGAACACGCTCAGGACGGAATGAAAGTCTGGTGGAATTTAATGGAGAAGCGTGGCAAAAATCCGACGACACCGATGAAGCCGCAAGTGGTCGCATGGGAATTGGGGCAACGTCTCTCTAATACCGCGATTGTTTCATCGGATTCCGGAACGATTGCGACGTGGTGGGCTCGTCAAATTCCATCCCGAACAGGACAGATGCATTCTGTGTCAGGAAATTTAGCATCAATGGCCAATGGTCTTCCCTATGCCATAGCCGCACAACTGGCTTTTCCCGATCGACAGTGCATTGCCTTCGTGGGTGACGGTGGGTTCTCGATGCTTATGGCTGAATTCGCCACGTGTGTCAAATATCAACTTCCCATCAAGGTCATCATCATTAAGAACAATACGTTAGGAATGATCAAATGGGAACAAATGGTGTTCCTTGGGAATCCTGAATATGGTTGTGAGCTGCAACCTATCGATTTTGCCGCCTTCGCGAATGCATGCGGTGGTATGGGGTTTACGATCGAGAACCCCCAAGAATGTGGCGGGATTCTCGATACGGCACTTCAAGCCCCAGGCCCGGTGATCGTAGAAGCAATTGTCGATCCATTCGAGCCGCCCATGCCTTCAAAAGTGACTGTTGAGCAAGCTGCTAAATTTGCTCAATCACTCGCGCGGGGCGAGCCCAATCGTGAAAAAATTGCTTTAACCGTCTTGTCCGATAAAGTTCGTGAGCTCATTTGAGCATTGAAGACATATGATCCTTAGATTCAAATGTTACCACGCAGGGCAGACATCAGAGACACCGGATCTCCTCAAGCTCATTCGAGAAAAGAGTCTAATTTAATCCGTCCACACATTGTGACGGATGTATTCCAAACATCCGTCCTGTCACATGTCTACTAGGGTAATTCACAGGTCACGCCACCATCTTTCTCCTGATAATCTAAGTTGATAAAAGAACGAGAGAATATTTTCTTTTATTTATATCATGGTAATAGTCAACATCATGAGTGAAATGTTGAGTCTGTGCTTCGATATCCGATAGGGGTTGTAATATCTCTGATACACAACTTAGGAGATAAGACTATACATTTGAGAAACATCAATTCAGGAGGTTCTATATGATACCTACAGCACACGATTCAATCTCCACAGGCCTCGATCAGTACAATGAATTTCAGTGGCAAGGAGATCATCACCAAAGCTGTCATCGCTGTGGCGGATTGTTGGCAAAGGAATTCTGTTGCGATCTGCAGGACGAAACAGAGGAAAATTGGTTTTGGGCATTACGATGTCTACAGTGTGGCGAAGTCTTTGATCCTGTCATCGTTCACAATCGGCATACAGAAAACCCTTCTGAGTTCAAGGCCCGATCTCGACGAAAACCTCCAGTCAGAACATCCAATCTATAGAAATGGTGGTTAACCGAAGCATTCATTCCCAATCATAGAATCGTTGTCGTTAAGATATTGGCCATGTCACAAGAAGCTACAAGCCCGATCAACACCAAACCTGTCATGGTCAATGCCAAACTGGTCAAAACTTGGGCCTGGTGGGCCTTAATCTGGCTCACAATTTTTCCCGTCGTCGGGGTCCTAGTTTCTATTAAATTTCACAATCCAGAATTTTTAGATCATTCCCCTTGGTTGACGTTTGGCCGGTTGCGTCCTGTTCATGTCAACGGAGTAATCTTCGGTGCTTTTTCAACAGCGTTCATCTCCCTACTTTATTATTATGTCCCTCAACTCTGTGGAACGCGCTTATATAAAGAATCCTGGGGATTTTGGCTGTTATGGCTTTGGAACGGGTTTCTCATCTCAGGTAGCCTGTCGTTACTGTTAGGGTATAACCTGGGACTTGAAGCTGGGGAGTTCGAGTGGCCATTTAATGTTCTTCGCTTTACAGTCTTCTTATGCATCACAATTCAAGTCCTCGGTACGATCTATCGACGCACTGAGCCCAGGTTTTATGTCTCACTCTGGTACACGTCTGCCGCACTTGTCTGGACGTTGCTTAACCTGTTTCTTGGAAATGTTGTTCTCCCCTACGGTAATATCGCCGGGGTAAACAGCGCCGCAATGCATGGGCTGTACATTCATTACATTGTAGGACTCTGGTTAACGCCTGCTGGCTTGGCGATCATCTACTATTTCTTACCGCTCAGTGTCCGAGAAGCATTGTTTAGCCATAAACTTTCGCTCCTAGGATTCTGGTCCCTCGCATTCTTTTATCCTTTTGTCGGAACTCATCACTATTTATTCAGCCCTATTCCCTATTGGACGCAAACAATTTCTATCGTCACCAGCATGATGCTGATCATCCCAGTCTGGGCCGTGACCGTGAATTTCTTTGGGACGATTAAGAGCCATTGGGGACAGGTCCTTGGTGGGAAGGGAGCTGAAAATTATGCCGCCAAATTTCTCATGCTAGGCGCTGTATATTACCTCCTTGGATGTTTCCAAGGTTCGGTCGAAGCGCTCCGCCGCATTCAAGAACTCACCCATTTCAACGATTTTGTGATTGCGCATTCCCATTTAACCGTATTTGGATCGATGGTGACGTGGGCAGTCGGTGGTCTGTACTACATCTGGCCTCGTGTAACCGGTCGACAACTCTGGAGCAATCGGTTGGCCAGTTGGCATCTGTGGTTGACGATCGTGGGATTCACGGTCATGGCAGTTGGATTAACAGCCCAGGGATTCATTCAAGGTTCAATGCTCGAATATGGAGCCAATTTTGTCGATTCGGTGAATACCATGAAGCCTTGGTGGGTCGCTCGCACGCTTGGTGGCGTGGCCATGGATGTGGCCTTGGTGCTCATGGTCATAAATTTTTATCAAACCGCACGCCAAGGCATTCTGATTGAATCAAAGACCGACAGCGACCATTACGTCACGGAACAACCGGTTCGACCGTTACAAAAGTCGAACTGGTTAGAGTCGCCTTCTAGCGTGGTAGTCACAGCGGGTATTGGTTTCTTTGGCCTGGCCGTCATCACTCAAGGAGTCATCCCGCTACTCATGACTGAAACTCAGGCGACGACCGTGCACGATGCTGTGACGGATATGCGCGTCGAAGTCGCTGATTATACTCCTCAAGAACGTCGCGGCCGTCGTGTTTATATTCGAGAAGGATGCTGGTACTGCCATTCACAATATATTCGACCTGTCACCGGAGAAGCCTTTCGATGGGGACCGGTTTCTCAAGTAGGAGAATATGCGCACGACCGACCACATTTATTCAGCACGCGTCGAATCGGTCCTGACTTGACTCGGATTGGACGAAAATACGGTAACACCTGGCATATTGCCCATCATTGGAATCCTCGTTCGGTTGTTCCCAACTCGATCATGCCCAGATTTCCCTGGCTTTTTCAGACAACCGAAAATGGACAACCCCCTGAACTCAACAAAGACGGCAAAGCTCTCATCGCATATCTTCAACGACTTGGCACGGCTATTGGAGATTGGCGAGAGGGGTTTGTGTCCACAAGGCTATCACGCGGTACAACTTTCAACGGTATTCGTCAAGGTCAGCCATCTCTTCTCACGTTAGGCAAACAAGTATATGAAAATCGTTGCGTGGGTTGTCATGGATCAAAAGGCGATGGGAAAGGACCTGCGGCGCAATTTCTCGCGCCAAAACCACGTGATTTCACCAAAGGAATTTTTAAGTTTCGTTCCACTCCAGGACGAGATTCCCTTCCAACTGATTCAGATCTTTTCGTCACGATTACCCATGGATTATGGGGCACAGCCATGCCACCATGGTATTCCTTATTGGAACGAAAACGTCTAGCCGTGATTCAATACATCAAGACGTTCTCGGATCGATGGGAACAAGAGAGGGTGAAAGAACCTATCATCATACCATCAGAGCCTCCAGTCACGAAGGCCTCCCTTCAGGCTGGACAAACTTTGTTTCAACAACACTGCCTCCTTTGTCATGGAAAAGAGGGTCGGGGAGATGGTCCCTTGGCGCAGAAGGTCAATGATATTTGGGGCTTCCCTATTGTGCCAGCGAATTTTTCACTTCCTGCGGGAAGCCCCGGTGGAGTTAAGTTAGGACACGATAGCCTTCATCTTTACAAAACGATCATGACCGGTGTTGGAGGAGACCCAATGCCGGTTTTTGAGGAAGAGTTGAGTCCAACCGAAGTCTGGAACATCGTACATTTTATTCAATCTCTTCGAGTAAAAGCCTATGAGATCAAACTCCGTCAGGCTGGTGTTAACAAAAACAACGTAGAGGAGGCAAGACGAGCCATATGGTCGAGGCTCTCAACGAATGCAAACAGGACCGGCGGTTTATTAGATAAAAAAGTTAAAAACAGTCCTACAATGTGATCAACACAGCCTTCAAATGCTGGTTTTGATTCGATTACGGTTTTATATAAAAGGTAGACGTTGGAACCAAGAATCAGCGTTGTAGCACTCTCTTCTAGGGAGGAACACGAAGTTAACATGAGCAAACAAGACACAGATGTAAGAACACAGGAATATCATTATGAAACAGCTGGCATCCGTGAACGCACCGGGCATGTTCCATTATGGCTCATCATTGTAACCATTAGTTTAATGACGTGGGGAGTGTACTACCTCGTTTTCTACTGGTATCCTCCTTAAAAAACATTTGGACACTTTAAGCATTCGAATTGCTGAGACATTAACACTTACTTTTCAACGAGCTGAGGCACACATGTACATGAATAAGGGTTAACATTGCTACTACGGTACTCATATATGGCTGTGAGCTTCGCGATGATCGTTTTTTCAGGAGGGGCTTCCGCCCAGGATCTTATGATTCTCGACTGACCACCAATCGACCGGGTATCGGTGATACAGCGTATCTTGTTCCACCGGGTTACGTTCAACTAGAAGGTGGCGTCACCGTCCAACACGATAGGACACGCGTTCTTCAACAACAAATCCGACCGTATCGGCACCGAATACGCTAATCAGAATGGGACTGCTGGATGCTTTGGAATTACGCTTTTGGAGAGGAGAATACGTGTATCAGAAGACGAGCTCAGGCGGCGCTCTCTCTGAATCTTACTCTTCCGTATTGAAGCAAGGGGCTACATTCCTGACGAGTCCACGCCTGATATTAATTAAGATCGCTGCGAACCATGCACTTTCCAAACGAGTGAGTTGGGAAGGGAATGTCGGCGCGGCGTGGGAAGACGAATTACATAATATCACGGGCTCTATACAACTGCCCTGGGCTTGTCAATCACCGACAAGTTCACACCCTTTGCTGAAGTCTTCGGAAACATGAATGGCCTTCAACTCACGGATTTGATGCTGGCTTTACGTATCTTGTCCTACCTACCCTCCAGCTAGATCTATCCAATGGACCAGGCATTACAAGTGCAGCCGCTGATTGGTTTATAGCAGCAGGGGCCTCGTACCGTTTTCCATCATTATGATAATCCTCGTGAAAGAAATTTCTCTTCTCTAAATCGCCGATAGGTACGGTCATGATTCATCCTCTTATTGCTTCACAATAGATAACTCCCAGTTCTGATCTATACGCATCTCTATAACAGAACGTGAAGAGAGCATTCATCTTATGACTACACCGACTTTTTTAAACTGACCGTCTCTTAATTCTTTTCCCAGAGAAATTGTCGTATCCCGGCAAGCCAATCAACTAAGGAAATGTGAACCAGACAATGACTAGGGTTTTCGACAGTCGTGCTTTCACTCATCGCGGGATAGAATCAAATCCTAGAAAATATTGAATGCCAGTAACCCAGCAACTTCCAAAAAAGTGAAGGTGAAGGCTATGCAACCGTTACTCTTGGCGACGATCATTGTGATCACGAGTTCACTAAATATAGATGAGGCTAATGTCCGTGTGATATCAACAACGCAAATCGCGGAAAATCTTTTTATTCATGGAAAAGATGATATCCCTGAGGGGAAACAAGATCCCCAGAGAGGAGAATTTCCACCGGGCGTCCCGTCAACACCATCTGCCCCCGACACATTGAGAACCCCCGACGCCATAACGGATTCGCCGCCTGTCATTTCGCCGCCTATCGTGGATAAGGAAATGACGATTCCTCCCCCTATCACAGATCCTGAATGTCGGTGAAGCCTGAGAATCTTCCGGATAATCCAGGCAAAGAACCTCCGATATTTCCGCGTTAATGCGTAAACCAAACGAGTTGTTCGGCAGAAGAATGCTGTCAAGGCCAAAATGCGTCCTCGCCATTTCTTGGCGACGACATTATAGCTTTTGGGATTATATCGGTAGGACGGTAAATCTTCACAGACGTGATCAACATCAACTTTGAGACCGGAACAGCTCAGTATTTTCTTAACAAACTGTAATCCTAGATTACCTATTTAACTAGCATAGACCACCGATAATCCATGAACTAGGGTTTCTCATAGTCCACAAGTTCCCTTTTCTTCGTTATACATAACCATAACTACGTAATAGTAATCGAACTGGGTTGGAGGTGTGTATGCGTGACAGTATTTGCGTTTCTCGAGATTCGCTAGTCAGTCCAATAGTACAGTTTTGGATAGGAGTGCTTCTACTAGGTGCACTTCTTTTGGTGAGTCACGGAAATACCTTAAACGCAGCGAAGGCGCGCGAGATCTCGGATCAAGAAATCACGCGGGCCGTGGAAAGTGCTCTGCTCCTTGACGAGAACGTTCCTTCTCATCTCATTGATGTGCGTACAGAACATGGAATTGTCACACTCAGTGGTATGATGCCGCATTTTCGATCGAAAGGTCGGGCAGTAAACGTTGTCGAAACCGTGAGAGGTGTCCAAAGTGTGATCAACGGGCTCACGGTAACTGTTTCCAAAAGAACAGATGAAGAAATTCGTGACAAAGTGCAGAAGGCACTGAAGGAAGATCCAGCGACTGACTCCTATCAGATCAAGGTCGACGTCGACCATGGAGCTGTCACCCTAACAGGAAGCGTGCCGTCTTGGGCAGCTTGGGAGCTTAGCGAATGGGTAGCCTCAGGAGTGTATGGAGTACGAGAAATCAATAATCGTCTCGTCATCGATGTCGAGGAAACACGCTCTGATGAGGCGATCGTAGACGAAATCCAGACACGTCTAGAATCCGATGTCTGGGTCAATGAAGACTCGTTCCTTGTATCGGTGAAGGATGGAGTGGTGACACTCGATGGGGTGGTCGGCAGTGTGGCCGAGAAACGGCAAGTGACCAGTAATGCACACGTAGCAGGTGTAAAAAAAGTTGACGGCCAGCTCTTATTCGTAAAAGCTTGGGCGAAAGGAAAAATGAAACGGCGAGGACAACCAGGGTATAAAGACGACACGGAGATAAAAGACACGTTGATTCTAGCGTATGCTTACGATCCACGAGTGTCAGTCTTTAATCCAACTATCGATGTTCGTCACGGGATCGTAACTCTGACTGGAGTCGTTGACAATCTCCATGCCAAACGAGCTGCAGAAAAAGTCGCTCGGTACACACGTGGAGTCCTCTGGGTCAAGAATTTATTAAAAGTCAGACCCAAGGATCTTATCGAAGATAACGCACTCAAACGAAAGGTCGAGATGGCTTTGCATGATGACATTTTTCTGAATCGATTCCAGGTGAACGTAGATGTTCATAACGGGACCGTCTTGTTACGAGGCTCCGTCGAATCACAGTTTCAAAAAAATCACGCAGAGGATGTGGTCTCGGGAGTCAAAGGCGTCGTGGATATCAAGAACAAGCTGACGGTTGACGAGACGTGGACGTGGAGACCTGATGCCGTCACCAAGCGCGAGATCGAAAGTGAGTTGTGGTGGAGCCCGTTCGTAGATAGTGATGATATTGCGGTTACTGTCAAAGCCGGTGTCGCAACACTTTCTGGTACTGTTGATAGTTATTTGGAATATGAAACGGCGATCGAGAACGCTCGGGAAGGAGGAGCCAGGCGTGTGAAAAGCTTACTCACCATACGAAAATACTGAGGCTTTAAACGTCTGCCTGATTGACCATTGTGAAACTTCGTCGCATCTATAAACGTACATAGAGTCCAATAATTTATTCCTTAGAAAAAAGGAGAGCATGATGAATAATCAAACCAACATGTACAAGAGTATTCTCATAACTAGTGTAGTCGTCTTTTGTCTTTTTGGTCTTATTTCGACGGGCTTCAGCGAGAAAGTACATGATCAAGAAATCATAAAAAAGTCAGGAGAACAAAGAGCAGCAGCCAATGCACTTCCTCCTAACCACCATATCATCTATGGCACAGTGGAAGGGGTGAATGCGAACACAATCAAAGTAAATGCGGGTGCAATAGGGGAAATATCGCCTCGTTACCTTGAATTAGAAAAAATTGGAGAAAAAGCTAAGTCATTAAAACAAGGTGATCGCCTCCAGATTACGGTAAATAATAAGAACAAGGTGATAGACTATCACCTTGAAAATGGGAACCACTAACCTAGAGTGTGGAGGCCTGCCATAGCGAAGAAATGTGTACATTCATTATGTTGATGGGATACTGGACCAAGGATGAAATTTTTTCGGAAGATTATCGAAAACTCAGAGGATCCTTTGATGAGCGAAGGTCATAGCAGGTACACGGGCACACAGTGAGCGACATGAGCAAGATTTTGCACAATACATCTATAAATCTGAGAGTTATTGCACCCTTTTAAGACAGAGGGCTGGGGGAACTTAGTACAGTGTGGCTGATCAAGCAGGGAGGGATCAGCCATGAAGCGACGGAAGTGGGATGCCAAAATGAAAGCCGTGATAGTGTTGCAAGGACTCAAAGGGAAGTCCGTCGCCGCCTTGTGTACGGAATATCAGATCAGTCAAGCCCAGTATAACCAATGGCGGGACCAATTTCTGACGCATGTCAGTCAAGCCTTTGAAGTCCACCAGCAGAGCCAACGAGAGGCAAGGTTGCAGCAAGAGAATGCTCGCCTCCAACAGGTGGTGGGTAAACTCACTCTGGAGCTCAAAAAAAGCGACGCGGGGTGGGTATGACGCGGCGGCACCCGTCGCCTGCGGTCAGAGCGCGCAATGCCACGTTGTGCAAGCGGATCGAAGCCCTGAAAGCGGCGCATCCCTTTTGGGGCTATCTCGCCGGGTCTGGGCCCATCTGCGTTTCACTGAGAGCTTGGTGGTGAACCGGAAACGGATCCTGCGGCTCATGCGATAGTTATACTGGCTGGTTCCCGCGAATCCTCGACTACGGGCGAGCCAGACGCCCACACGGAGTAAGCCGAAACCGCATCGGCCGAATCAGTGGTGGGGGATGGATATGACCAAGGTCTTGGTCTAGGCCGAGGGGTGGCTGTACATCGTCCTCGTGCTGGCTTGGTACACGAAAAAGATTGTGGGGTGGCAAGCCGGGAGGCGGTCCACGGTTCAGGACTGGCTCCACGCAATCGACCAAGGACTCCAGCAACAGTTTCCCAATGGGGGAAAGGAGCAGGGGCTGTATCTCATGAGCGACAATGGCTGTCAATCGATGGGGACGCTCTTTATGAAGACCTGTACGACGTTGGGTAGCACGCAGGTGTGTCCCAGTTATCACAAATCCCAAAGGGAACGCCGATACGGAGCGTCTCATGCGGACCCTAAAAGAAGAACTCATCTGGTTACGAGAGTGGTCGAGTCATCAAGAATTACGAGAGGCGTTAGCCCAGTGGGTCAAGCACGATAACGACCACTATCATCATTCAGCGTTGAGCTATAAATCGCCAGCGCAGTTCGAACAAGAATATCAAGCCAGCTACCTGACTCAGTTCGTCGCCGCTTGATAAATGGGGAGCAGTACACCATTCAGCTTCCGCCACCAGTTCGCTGACCAGTGGTACGACTTGCACAACCCTGAACAGACGGAGACGCCAATGACCGTGCGTTTTCAAACCCGGCGCGAGGACTTCCCTCCTAATGTTGAAGACTTAAAGATCGAGCAGGTGGTGCTGTATTTTGCCTGCGTCGAAGGACAGACTTTCGAGATGAAGGTGGACAAACTACAATTCATCTCGCAGGATCCCAATGGGTCCGGCATCGGCATCGGCAGCGGGGCAACCTCCATCGATGGCGTCATCAGCACACGCCGGGGCAACGCGCCCAAATGGGCGCCGCTCATCGGAAAAAATCCGGTCGGCGAGTGGGAGCTGACATTACCCAACGCAGAGGACGTGAAAAACCGGTTTAAGAATGAAGAACTCGACGACATCTTGTTTGTGATCACGTACGGTGGCCAAACGCCGCCTCGGCCAGTGTAACAAGGACCGTGTTCGAGTGGTCAGGAAATGTCAGTAATCAACTGCGCTGGCCGATTGTCACAGGAAATGGAAAAGGTGTTTTTCGTCAACAATGACAAGGTATTTCGCCGATTGATGAAGAATCTTCCGGGGAGCAAAAACAGGGGAGGGATGGTTGCAAAGCCGCTGTACTATTAAAATGTCAGCTAAACGACTCGTTGATACGTGAGCTACATTAAGAAATAAGGAGAATTGTTTGTTTCGATAAAAGGTAAAAGTTATAGCCGATTCAGTTATACCGAAACGATACAGCGCCATCGTGTACACGTTGCCACCCAATACGTGAGAGAACATGCCAAGCATTGTCAGTTATAGCCGATTCCATGAACTTCCGTACTCTTGACACGTTGGATATCGCGTTGAAAGTCCTTACTTGGACACCTGTAATGGAGATATGCGTAGCCAGAACGATCACAACAACGATTTCCCATCAAGTGCAACCGGGTCGCTCAACGACCGTGTCCAAGCATACTGATGCGTATGTAGATTCGCTATAATCCATGTGGGTATAACCTTCCGGTGTTTCGCATTGGATACCGCGTTGAGAGTCTTCATGGTTCAACTGGACTTGAACACCTATCATACCGAGATCAGCTTGATGATTCGGTGAGGATGTCACATGTCTGTGAGAACCACGAGGCCTTCCAACTATCGTGTTCAAGCTTACTGATGTGTACTTGGATTCGCTATAATAAAATCATCGTGGTCTATATAGACCAATGGGTTTGTACCTCGTTGCAAAAGTTTGATATTCGTTAGGCAATTGAAATTCACAAGTGATTGATTTTACCCAGTATCGTCTGCCATTTTAAGGCGAAGGTCGAGCATTCGAGCCGCTCGCGGCTCACCAGTTTTTTGTGAGAGAAGCGATTTTTCTTGTTTCTCTGCATTATCGCCTTGTAAGCACTTGAATCAGGATTGAGTGAAAGAAATATTTTTCTTTTTGGTGTTTAAATTGGAGTCTGACCCTATATTATTTCCCATGTTTAAAGCCATTTATATCGATCAAGCAGAACATGAATACTCCGTTGCTTTGACCGAGTTGGACAACAGTACACTGCCGGAAGATGAAGTCGAGGTTGCCGTTGAATACTCGACTCTGAATTACAAAGACGCGTTAGCGATTACCGGTAAAGGACCTGTGGTGCGAAGCTTTTCCATGGTACCGGGAATAGACCTCGCCGGTCGCCTAACTGACAGTAAAGACGTTCGTTTTGCTGTTGGAGATCGTGTTCTTCTAACCGGCTGGGGGATGGGTGAACTACATTGGGGAGGCCTTGCGCAATGTGCGCGGGGCCATGCTGACTGGTTTCTCCCACTGCCAAAACCATTTTCCACCTTTGAAGCTGAATGGGACATTACCCAGCAGAAAGACATGATTACGAAAATCGGGCTCTCTGAAGTTATCGAGCAGGCTTATGCACTCTTAGCGGGAAGAGTTCGAGGCCGTATTGTGGTTGATATCAATGCCTGAGTCTGCTGCTCTTGATGTAAGAGCAGTTATTGAAATATATATTCGAAAGCGTCTACCCAACATCTACGTCCAGAAATAGCCCTGTGTTGTTCGTGCTGTTGGACATCCTGCCACAAGGTCCTGGACATTCAAGGTATTATAACGATCGAAGACTGCGCGCGTTTTATGTCCTGTCATTTTAATGATGATCGTTTCTGTGACGCCGGGTCAGATGAGGGTGCCGAGTGCTGTTCGGCAAAAGTCATACAGGAGTACTCCCCGATGTTGACGTTTGAGAATATAGGGTCCTTTTGGTTTTTCCCATTGTCCCAATCCTAATCCTAACACTAGCCAGCTGCCAAATTATGCAAATGCTTTTTAAATGATGGCCCTCTAGAATGAAAGCTGGAAGCGTTCCAGGGGTATTGCAATGGTTTTCGGTTTCACGAGAGCCTGAATCAACAGTTCCGCGAGGAAGCGGAAGGGAAAGCCCCACCGCTTCCTGCAGATCCAACGCATGTTGTGGGGCGAGCACATTGTTAGGGATTATTTTACACCCCAATGGCACATGATTAGGAATTCGCCATACACAGGTCATCGTTTAGGAGAGGCTTCTCCTTTATGGTACCGAGAGTGAAGCAGAGAAGGATTTTCCTAGAATCGGCTACGGCGTTTCTGGTCGAACCCGCCCCCACCAAAATCTCCCCCACCACTACGTGGAGCTTGGGGTTTCGCTTCGTTCACGGTCAGCGTTCGGCCTCCTAGTTCAGTAGAGTTCAGTGCCGCAATGGCCGCCTCAGCCTCTTTCTTTGTGGCCATTTCCACAAAACCAAAGCCTCTGGATTGACCAGTAAACTTGTCTGTGATCACGTTCACCGATTCCACCGTCCCGTGCGCTGAGAATAGATCAGTAAGCTCTGATCCAGTCGAAGAGTAGGGCAAACCCACCAACATAAAGTTTTGAACTCATGGAGTTCCTCCATTTGAAAAGTGATATTGTCTTGGGTTTAGATACGGCGAAGCGACTGGAATGAGCAAGACGTGAATTCTGAAACAACTGAGGTCAGGCTTTCGAGTAGATTCCCCGGCAACACAACATCGGGTAAAGGTCTTGCTTGTTTAATGCTTCCTCCTTACACCTCCAAGGCTTGTGAGATGAAGTAGCGTCTGACTCTAGCACGGCATGTATTCCAAAGATAGTTAGACTTCTTTGAGCAGGAGACAGTCAACACTGTTGGAGACAAGAGTTCAAATTGAGTTCGAACCTATAGAAAGCTTCTTGTGGCTATATCTGTGGAATAATACAGAACGAACTGATGAGGTGGCTTATCCTCTGTTTGAGCAATGTGTTTGCACAGTCTTCGAAATAGATGATTGTCTTTTGCACTGAAACATAACCTTTTGACCCGACAGGCTTGTGGCACATTGACACCATCTAGGTTGAGGTATAGAGTGATTGTATGACGTAAGACTCTACGTTGACATTCCTATCCCTCGCGCATTCTTACCATTATCCCCTGCGCGTCTGATTCTCCTGTCCGCGCCACTCTACGCCTAACCTCTTCTTAACAATCGCTGTCGGTTTTTGTTGTCGATTGTAACGCTGTTCATCAGATCAGGTTTCTGAAGAGGTCACTCTGGGCCGTCTTGGTTAAAGAATAGAGGTGAACTCATGTATCCCTTCGAGATGCTTTTGGGATTGATGTTCCTATTTTGGGCTGCAGCTATATTTGCGACCTTTAGAGAGAAGCCTCCAAGCCTCAAGTCGGAGGTTTTCAATTAGCCTTCATTGAGTAGGAGCGTTGCAGACCGATAGCCGTTGATCCACGAACCTGCTCGACCGTTTTCGTGGGGACATTGGCAGAAGTCGGTCGCAACTATTTGATGAGGTCGGTTGATGTGCTGCAATGAAAGAGCTCGATAGTGGGCGTGTGTAGAACGTCAATTACCGGGGGTTAACAAGAATTTCGAAAGGACGCACTATCGTGATTCCCACGACGTGTGGTTATTCATGTATCCTAAAAAAAGGAGTCATATCATGAAACGTATTCTTTTTAGCAATTGTACGATCCTCGTTGCATCCTGTATGTTTTTTCTATTGATGCTGCCAGTGGTGTCTTCAGCCGGCGATCCGGAGGATACGATGAAAGATTTTTATGAAGCACAAGAACAGGGCCTTGCGCAAATCGCAGATGGTAGTGTTGCCGACACCCTGAAGGCCTGTATCGCCAGAATTCCGTCGGGCGCCAGTGATGGACAGCGCATGTTAGCAGAGCAAAACTGTCAACATGTTAACGTCAAACGGAATGGAGTTCAATTGAGCTTCTAATCGAATATCTACCAGAATTTCCCTCTTGGCAAATACCGCACCGAGGGGGAGATTCTCTGGGCCAACGCCCAGAGAATGGCGTTGGCCGTATTCCTGAATGTGCGAGACCTTCAGCTTGGAAGAAAACACATGAGATCTTCTGTCGTTGTGAATGTTCTTGTCGGTATGGTTGGCATGATGGTCGTGGGTTGCGGAGTTTTTGAAGCGAGCCCTCCAGAAGAAACACGACATGAGTATTCCAAGTTTGTAGAAGACAAGATGGGCCGGCTTCGAGGCACTCATGCACAACTTGTCGTGCAAGTTGAACAGAGAGAATTGGAGTATGAATGTCAGGAAATCTTAGAGGCTGCCCTTGATGACTTAACAAAAAAAAGTGAATCCGTTCAACAGCGAATTGATGCCTTACGGGTGGCGACAGGGCAAGACTGGTTCATGCTTCAATATGGCATGAATGCAGCGTTGGAAGAATTGTCAGAATCGTATGCTCGAGCATTTGCATTGAATGCGGTGTAAGCATGCCTTCTAATGCGGCTTCAGTCAAAGGACTAGGACGCAGTTGTTTGACTCCAGGGACAAGGTTTGTGTTTGTCAGAGTGCGGTGGGTGACGTGGATGAGTCTATGGAAATATTTGTATTGAGAATACGAAAGCATTCGTCACAAGAAGGAATAGGCTAGCTAAATCTGAATTGAAAGCGTGGAGTAGTTTCTACTTATTAGTCTGCTAAGCATAAGAACGTTGTCTTCGAGTAATCCGTATTCTCGACCACTGCCTGCAGATTGTGTTCAAGAAAGAAAACTGATGAAACGGCCTAAGGGCTTTGTCCGACACTATGAGAAAATCAATGCTTGGATCAAGCTGATCACCTTCTATGAATTTGCGATGGGGCTGAAGACAACTCTGCGCCATCTCCTCCACTATAGACCGATCACCCTTCAGTATCCTCACGAAAAACGGGTACTCCCTGAAAATTATCGGGGTATGCTGGCCTTACTACGATATGACGATGGGACCGACAAGTGCGTGGGCTGTGATCTGTGTGAAGCGGTTTGCCCAAGTCGGGTGATCTCAGTGATCAGCGCGGAAGTGCCGGGTGAGCCAACCAAGCGCTACGCAAAAGCCTATTCAATGGATATGACGCGATGCTTATTCTGTGGATTGTGTGTCCAGGCCTGCCCGGTTGATGCCCTGGGAATGACGCGAGAATATGAGTGGGCGGTGTACACAAAGCGAGACTTGTTCCTTAACAAGGAACAACTCCTCGCTATCGGAGATCGATCGTTTCCAAAAAGAGAAAAACGGATCGAATTCCAGCATGCGAATCTGGCGTTCTTTAACGTCGCCTTTCCCGGCCAACCACTCAAGGACATCGAACGTCCTGTGTGATGGACTATTGAGGGGAGCGGTTGAAGACTGTGCCGGGCGTCGGCTAGAGAATACAGGAATCATTCCAATCTTGATTGGACAGAAAAGGCCGTTCGCCGTCATGCGTACGCAAGAGGATGCGTAAGCCACTATCTGTTTTGAGTGGCACGATTGGATTGCCACTATTTTTCACTAGGTCTAGCAGGCACGTTGTAGCAACACTATCACTCACAGAAAGAATAGGGAAGAAAATGAATGTGCTCCATGTTGCGACCCTCAATCGTCCCATCAGGCAGGACTTGGGTTACGCTCCTATCGAATCGGTCGTGTATAACATTGACAAAGGATTGCATTCATTGGGCCACCGTTCGATTGTTGCCTGTTCCGGTGATTCCCATGTTGTTGGAGAACAGTTCACGACTATTGAAAGAAGTTTCAGTGAGTACTGCACCAACCACACACACGTGAAGCAAGGGCATATGCACAGACACCTTGTCATGTCACTTCAACGAGCACAACAGGGTGATATTGATGTCATTCATATGCATGATGCCGACATGGCTGAGTATATGTTTAATGGAGTTTGTCAAAGTCCTGTCCCTCTTGTGATGACGCTCCACGTGCCTGCGGAAGATCATGTGGGATTCACGCGTTGGAATGAAACCCTTGTTGCTTCTTCGAGTGCATATTTTGTCCCAATTAGCGAATACCAAAGAATGCAACATCAGAGACTAGTCAATGCACAGAAGGTGATTCATCATGGTATTGATGTAGAAGACTATCCGTTCAAAGGCCATCCCAGCAAACAAGACTATTTGTTCTCCATTGGAAGAATTACTCCAGTGAAAGGACAGGATACCGCCATTGAAATTGCGAAAAAGACCGGATCCAGACTCATCCTTGCCGGCAATGTCCAGAACAAAACTGAAGACCGTGAATTTTTCGAAAAATTACACCAGTCAATCGATCTGATGACGAATGCGGGCCGATCCTTTTTGGGTAGTGATTATTATGAAACAGTCATGAAACCTATTCTGGATTCAGATAAGCAGATCATCTATATCGGAGAAGTGAATAGCGATCAGAAAAAACTGTGGTATCGGCACGCACGTGCGACACTCTTTCCCATTCAATGGGGCGAACCGTTCGGGCTCGTGTTGATTGAATCCATGGCCTGCGGGACACCGATCATAGCCTTTCGTAAAGGATCGGTGCCAGAAATTGTCATTCATGGAAAAACAGGGTTCATCGTGGATTCCATCGATCGCATGGCTGAAGCCGTGAACGCCATTCACCTTATTGAACCCAGTGATTGTCGAAGGCACGTTGAAGATAATTTCTCAATCCACAGTATGACCACCAAATATGCCGAGCTGTATCAACGGATTATAAATGAAAGGACGGTATGCCTAGAGACATCCCCGTCAGTAACGGGTCTTTCCTTTTAAATTTTGATTCGGATTATCGGATCCGTGACGTGTACTTCCCGTTTATCGGGCAGGAGAACCATTCATGCGGACACCCGTTTCTCTTTGGAGTATGGGTGGATGGGCAGTATTCGTGGATGGGGCCGGAATGGAACAAAGATTTACGCTATCAAAACGCAAGTCTGGTCACAGAGGTCTTTCTCAAACATGACGTTTTGGGCTTGGAGCTTCGATGCGCCGATGTGGTGGATTTTGAACTCAACATCTACATCAAAAAAATCGAAGTACGCAATCTTCACAATACAGCCCGTCACGTCCGACTTTTTTTCAGTCATGACTTTAATTTGTATGGAAATGACATTGGCGGCACGGCGTATTTTGATCCTCGAAGCTGTTCAATTATCCATTATAAAATGCACCGGTATTTTCTGATTAGTAGTTGGGCGCATGAGCACTGGGGTGTTCAACATTTTGCGTGCGGCAGGAAAGATGCGTCAGGAAGTTTGGAGACAGTTCAAGGCATAGAGCACGGAGAATTGAGCGGAGAGGCTTCTGCCTGGGGGTCTCCTCATTCTACCATTGGTATTTGGCTTGAATTGCCTGCCAAGGAAACTTCAACGGCGTATTATTGGATAGCGGCGGGCATGACCTATCCTGAAGTCGCGAAGCTCAACTTGGAAGTCCACAACACCACACCTGAAACACTCATCAAACGTTCGTTGAAGTACTGGAAAACATGGGTACATAAAGATTCGCTCCAGCTTCAAGGCCTGCCCAAATCCGTCACCGAGGTGTTTCACCGAAGTCTGCTTATCTTAAGAACGCAGATCGACAACCATGGTGCCATCATTGCTGCCAATGATTCGGATATTATTCGTTTTGGAAAAGATACGTATTCCTATATGTGGGGACGAGATGGCGCATTTGTCGCCGCGGCGTTAGCCAAGGCCGGGTATTCGCATGTGTGTATGAAATATTTTGACTATTGCGCCCGAGTGTTATCCGACGAAGGCTATTTATTCCAGCATTATAATCCAGATGGCTCTCTGGCCAGTAATTGGCATTCGTGGTTAGTCGCTGGCCAAGAAGTCCTTCCTATTCAGGAAGATTCAACCGCCTTGACGCTTTGGGCGCTGTGGATCCACTACCAGAGTTTAAGGGAGGTCGAATTTATTCGGCCTCTCTACAGCACACTCATCAAAAAAGCCGCTGACTTTTTAGTCAGTTACCGGGACCCTCAAACCCTCTTGCCCTTGCCATCCTATGATCTTTGGGAAGAACGCTATGCCTTACATACGTATACGGTTTCGTCCGTCATCGCAGGCCTCAGAGCCGCGGCGAATTTTGCGGCACTTTTTCAAGATACCTCGCTAGCTGAGAAGTATGACTCTGTCGCTGATGAAATGACAGAGGGCATTAATCAACATCTGTACCATGAAGGGCTCAAGCGATTTTCCCGTTCTGGCTCCAGGAGAGAAAACGGATATCAACTTGATGAAGTCATTGATGTCAGCCTGTTAAGTTTGGCAACTTTTGGAATTTTGGATCCGAAAGATCCACGAATGATTGAAACAGCCAACGCTGTACGAGAGCAGCTCTGGCTGAAAACGTCTGTTGAAGGTTGCGCAAGATACCAGGGAGATGTCTATCAGCGTGCGGAGGATAGCCCAAAAGATATTCCTGGGAACCCATGGTTTATTTCAACACTGTGGCTGGCAGAATATTTTATCGATCAAGCCGAGAATCAGCAGCAGTTACAAGCGACGCTTCCATATCTTGAATGGTGCGGGAAAAATGCGCTCCCTTCTGGTGTGCTTGCCGAGCAGATACATCCTGTTAACGGTTCACCTCTTTGTGTTTCACCGCTCACCTGGAGTCATTCTGCTTTTGTTTGGACTGTTCTGCGATACGCCGAAAAGAACGAGATCCTTAAAAATACGAGCTAGCAACATAAGGGCATCATTTATCCTAAAGGTGAATCGTGTAGTTTGGGGGAAGAGGGGGAGAGCGGCTGTATCCACCTGCTTGGGGGGCAAGCCTATTCTGGATCCTTTTGCGCAAAAGCAATGGGCTGTTAGGGGGGGGATTGCTCAATTTCAAAAGCATGGCTCCGTAGTCTGGCCTATCTGTCTCAATCACGTGAACCTTTAGGGGTGAGCGTATTGCCTAAGGTTGGATGTCGTTAACAAATCCCCTAGTTCGGTGGACTGTGTATGTGTACACCGTTGATTGACTTCATTGCCCTCAACTCAACTATGGCTGTACATGTAGGCATTCATTCGGCCTTGAATACGAACAAAATTATCCGCTCGTCATCAGTTGATTTTTCATTCGAGTCTGACATCTGCAGGTGTTTCTCATTCTACACGTGCGTGGCTCAGCACTTCATTGCACTGTCAGTCCACACAAACATGAGTGTCTTTCCTATAGAAACCCCCCTAGCAATGTAGGATGTTCTATTCTATAAGCATTTTTATGTCAATTCACACTGCTTTGTCTGCATTCAACTCCTAGAGCCACTCCTCCCTACTTTTTCATAGAGTCAGACTCTTATTTCGTTCGGCAAGCCTTTCGTCATTGTCCTAACGCCATTATTTTACCGCTAGCCTCTTTTCAGGAAATCGCCGGCATTTTCTTAGGTTTGTTCTTGGTTGACCGAAGAAGGAGGTATGCGGCTAAGGACATGGATTGCGAGAAGGTTAGTGCGAGAGCAGCGCACGGTTGTCGGGCGTTTTAAGGACGTCGGTGTCCTTACCGTTCTGTCTCTTTGTGGGGTGTTTTGCTTGAGTGGTCTGCTTGAAACGAATTATGGGTTTGCGATGATGTTGGAAAGAGAGTTGGTAGAAGACTTACCCATTCAACGTGCATCTCAACGGTCTCAGATTCTGCAGCCCGGTCTCGGTGAAACGGTTCATCAAGGGGTTCCATGGACGTTGTTTGATATATATCTTGATGAGGATCGTCCGTTTGTGAAGGGAGCGCTCTCTGAGGATTTGGAGGACAGTATCGACTTCGTGCGGCATGTGCCAGCAGGGACTTTGCTCCTTGAGACGTATTGCGACCGAAGGGGGTCACGAGCGTATAGTCTCGCACTTGGGCATCGTCGGGCCATACAACTACAGGAGTTTTTACAGAATTTACAGATTCCTCACGCACACATTCAGACTTCGAGTTACGGAAACGAAAATCCCCAGTGCCGAGAGACGTCAAGACGTTGTTGGGAGGAAAACGTTCGAATGCAATCGACGTTTCGGTACATCGCCATTAAGGAGTCTAAGCTTGGCTGCTTGGGACGATTGCGCATGCAGGGACGTGCGTTGTCAGCTCCTAGTCACATGAGCCATCGATTTCTTCAAAAAATTCATTTGGCACCTAAGTAGAACCTCAGAAATCCCACCTTTCGACCTTTTTCATCACTCGTAGCGTCACAAATCCTCAGCTTTCCTGCGCGATTCAGTTATGAGGTGAATTGCTTACAAGAGATCCAGCACGACTTGAAGGTGAATGCCGTGATCTTGCAGGTTTTGTCCTGGATCCGATACATGGTTGAGTTGTTGTCCCCAATAGATATTGGCTTGAACATGTTGCAGTAATGGGTGAGATTGCTGACGGAAAGAGAAGCGTAGGCCCGCTCCAATGCTGGCTAAGGTATGAGGTGAGGCGGTATTGCCTTTGGCGTCCCACGATCGACCAACATCAATGAATGGCGCAAATTGTACGGTTTCCAGGCCGAATGTTGCTGGCAGGACGGGAATTCGAGATTCGATCGTGAACAAAAATGCATTGTCGCGAACGACTTGATTCTCACGATACCCCCGCACGGTGAAGCGACCGCCTAAGGCATATTGTTCCAACGGGAACAGTCGGTCATTGGCGAGTTGCAGATCCATTCTTCCGATTACTTGAATGCGATAGGGATCAAACCGATGAGCGCCTTGCACTTGCCCAAGCCACGTAAAGAAATGTCCGTCTGGCACGAATACGGAAGAATTAATGGTCGCTCCCAGAACATCGAGGCCCAGACTAAATCGTGAGCGAGCTGAGAGCACTTGGTTCGGTCGGCGATCGACCCATTCCTGCGCAAAGCGCAACACCGAATACACCGCTTTGCCCTGTGCCGTCGTGCCAGGCGTGAAGGAAAATGGAATGCCGAGGAGAAAGTTCTTGTTTTCAAGGCGTTCGCCTATCAATGTCACCGCAAATTCTTGTGTGGGCGTTCGATAGAGAGGTTGTCGCAGTGATAAGGTGAAAATTTTAGTTTCACTCTGAATATCTAAAGGCTTAAATGGCGATTCCACCACGGAAAAGTCATTTTTCCGAAACTGGAAAATCAGGGTCGTGTCCCACGGGGTAAAAGGCAGGGCATAGCTTGCGTCTACGAGAGGGTCGACGCCTTCCGACATTCCCCATGTCACGCTTGCTGAATCACCAAGACCTAATGGATTCAAATGCGCCAATGTAAAGAGACCGCGTTCCGCGCCGACAGTGGGAGATTGGTAGTTATTAAATTCAGCCCATGCCCTCCAAGGGTTCGTTTCCTGGACTCTAACCTTGAGTACTCCTAACCCCGGTCCTAACCCTGGCTGTAACTCTGAATTGATGCGAGCGATACGTTGATCTTGTAAAAAGAGTTGGAGCCGGTCTCGCAAGGCATTCACGTTGACGGGCGGCCCGGCACGTAAATTGAGGCGGCTCGTAAAATAGAATGGCTGAAACCAATTGGTTCCCTCGACGTCGATGTCGGAGAGTTGGCCTTCGACAACCTGAAACGTAATGATGCCATTCAGCACCTGTTGATCGGGTAGGACGGCTCCGGACGTAATATATCCCTTTTGCACATATTGCAAGGTAATGGCGCGTCGAAGTTCTTCCAGCCGTTCTGTTGTGAGTTCTTGATCTAAGTATGGCTTGACGACATCAGCCAGTTCTTCTGGAGTCAACACGGTTGTGCCGACAATTTGGACTTCTTTCACGAAAACTTTGAGTGGGGGAGCGTCTTCTGCCTCATCGGGAAGTGGTGTGAGCGGGGGAAGAATATGTGGAACGTCAGAGCGAGGAGAGGAGGGAACTTCTTGTTGCGTGATCGGAGGTGGAGTGCCAAAAAGTCCTGTAGGGTCATTCACCGGAGGCAGTGAATTCTGCGCCGACTCCAGGCCTGTAGCACTGGAGGGGAACCCCCAGCATAAGGCCGAAACAGCGCAGGCAATCATCACCAGATGGGTGAATGGGTATGGTCTACGAGTTTCGGTCATGTGAGATAGGTAATGACCTTTCCCTGACACGTCTTAATTTTGGTGCAATAACATGTTCAGAACATATTTGACGTACGTTTTTTGTTGATATTATTTCTGCCGTGAGTAAGGGACTTTCCGAGTCTCTTACTCATGGCAGCCATACCATATCAGAATAGAACAAACTTTAAAAATGTCGTGGTACGGAGTTGGAGCGAAGGCGTTTGCACTATGGGAGTGGCATGCCGGTAGTTCCAGCATGCCACTCATTGAATAGGCCGATGGTGTAGAGGGTAGAAGTGTTGGCTAGGGGTTTTACGTGAACAACTTCATTCATCAAGATGTCAGCGTTTTTTGCTTTCATCCGCATGAAACATGTAGCTCAATTCACCCATTATGGCCGAAGGGGCTGATGGCTAATAGGTCCAGCTTAAGATCACCGTGAAGACATTCTTGGTGTAATCAAAGACGGCAATATTGGAATCATTGCGAATGCGTTGATATTGCCCAGTGAGAGCGAAGTTGTTTGGCAAGTCTTGCACTAATTGGACAAGGTGATTGTGCTGTGTGTCGTCACGCTGCACGGTGCTCGTTGCCGTTTGAGGGAAGATGGTATTTGCCCCGGCATTATAGTCTCGCCAGTGCATATCAAAACTATAGCGGAGTCGGAGTCCATCGACTGGGAGGGAAACTTGCCCTCCTGTTAAGAACCGATGGCCTTGATAGGTGAAATTCGATCCATCTGTATTTTCATTGTCATATTGATAACCGATTCTCAGTAAATGGGCGTCCTCCGAAAAACGGAACACATGAGTAAAGCCCAGCATCGTATTAAACCCATCACGAACATCTGAATCAACATCGATGCCTACGAAACGTGGATCGTTGTTTGACGGTTCGTTGAAAAATTCCTTCACTTGATGCCGAACAATTGCTGTGGTGATGTTTCCGACTTGTCCCACGATTGGAAGCGTGATGACTGGTTCCACGAGCGTGGCTGAAAATGTCGGACTATGCCGGCTTAAAAATGGAACAGAATCCAGCCAGAGATAATCAAACGAATATTCCACAGCCAATTGGTAGGGAAGGTCAAAAACATTTCCGCGATAAAATCCTCCAATGCCAATTAAGTGGTCTTGGGTGTCAAATCGTGAGAGATAATTGTTGACGTTGAGTGTTTGAAAAAATGAATAGTTGATCGTGGATTCAAATGGGCCATGCCGAAGCCAGGCATAGTTGAACAAAGCCGATGCTAAGACACCAGGAGATGGGGCTTTTCTGTCTCGTAAGGCTTGGACCGTCGCATCGGAATTGCGATTAGGGTTGATGGCCACGTTATCATCGTAATATCCACCGATACTGAGTTGCGCCGTCAATCGTTTGCGTTCTTGTGTGGTTCGCCGGCCCGCCGCGAGTGTATCCCGAAGTTGAATGGCGCCTTGCGTTAACGGGGAAACCGCATCGGCTTTGGCGGCTTCATCTAATTCAATAATGGCCTGTTCAGGAAGTCCAAGTACGCCACTTGCCAGCCCACTGTAAAACATCGTCAGTTGTTGAATGTTCGGATCCTTCGATGTTTCTGTATTAAACGCGGCTAAGGCTTCGTCATAATCTTTCTCTCGATAATGCAGAAACCCAACGCAATATCCCAAACTTTCCAAGCCTGGTTGTTCTTCGTAGGCATCGAACAGTAAGGGTTCAGCTTCATCATATTGATGCTGCGCAAAGTAGGCCATGCCCAGTTGATAGCGAATATACAGATCGTCCGGCTTGAGTTGTCGTGCCGCTTCTAATTTTTGCTGTGCGATCTCCGGTTGATTGAGCGCAAGATGGGTCAGCCCAAGGTAATAGAGCACTCTCGCATTCTGTGGGTCACGTTCATGGGCTTGGGTTAGCAGTTCAAGCGTTTTTTGATATTCTTTGGCATCATAGGCCATGGTGGCTTCGGCGAGTAACACCTCGGCGTCTCCTTTTTGCGCAAAGACGGGGCTCATGAAGAGCGCACAAAAACACGTCACAAGGAGACTTCCCCCTAAGGCCCGTAATCCAAGAATGAATACGTACCCATAATTACGTTGCATAACCTCAGTTCCTTCCATGGAATGTGGGACACAGTGAAACGCTTCGTCGGCTTTTACGTCAGCCTTCAGATTTTGTCAAGAGAGAACGGAGAATGAATGAGAGGAAAAGCGTTCTGTTAAATATGTATTTTTATTAAGATATGCAGGGCTTTACGTACAGATGTTCTGGTATTTATCACGGCAACGTCTCACACGTAAAAAATATCTTGACAGAAGCCCAACAATAAAAAACAATGAAGTACATTTCTTCATGTACGGTCTCGGAATGCGCGGAAAAGATTTTTGCGCTTGGACGGAGTGAGTAAAGGGGCAGAGGAGGGCCACTTTATGAAGGCAAGTCAGCTTAAGGCGAACACGTTTTTTCGGTCGGTGGTCTGGTTTCTCATCGCCAGTCATCTCTTTTGGGGGCACGTCGTTCTCGCACAGAGTCTTCCCGCTGAGACGGAATCCGTAGGAATCGTTTCCAATATCTCTGGTCAAGTCTTTCTCCATCATTCACATCAACCTGCCATTGGCGAACGACTAGAATTTAAAGGTCCAGTTGTCTACGGCGACCAAATCCGAACAGGCGATGATTCCATGCTTGCCATGCTCATTAACCATGAGACCTTGGTGGTCATGGAGGAACAATCTGAACTTCAAATCCTACAAGATGGCCAGTTGTCCAAAGTTATCCATGTATTGAATGGGCACATCTGTGTTTCAACCAAAACAGATGGTTTGCCGATTGTCCTCAAGACTGAAACCTTTTCTCTTGCGATTGAACCTGCCTCTATTGTTGGGATCACGGTTACTCCACCAACGAGCCAAGGGTCTTTTGCCGGAAACGAGTCCTTGAGTGAATCAAGACCTCTTCTGAGTTCGGGGTATTCCCTCGCTTCGCAAGATCGTGTTGCGGCCAATCATATGACATCGACGGTACATGTAGTGGAGGGACATGCGGCGTTCTTGTCCGATGACTCAAGTGCGGTGCAGACGAGTTTAGGTGCCCAGCAGGGTGTTCAAGTGATCGGAGAGTCTGTGAGCAACCCGTTTGTAGATCAAAATGCTCCATGGCGTGTTCAAGAATTTCAAGCCAATCCACAACACACAGGAACACCAGTAGAAGCTCAAACACAAATTGTAGGAGCGCAGCAACAGCAAGCTGATAACTTAGTGGCTGCGTTGTTTGAGCCGGACCCAGCGGCGAACCTTGAACCAACATTACCCCCCTCTGTGATTGTTGAAGATGATCGTATTCCCACAACAGAATTTAGACAGTCTGGAGATGGAGAAACGGAAGTGGTAGTAACTCCGCCGCCACCTCCGCCACCGGCACCAGTACCACCACCACCTCCGCCTCCACCGCCTCCGCCGCCACCGGCCCCAGTGCCGCCACCACCGCCTCCGCCACCACCACCGGCGCCAGTACCGCCACCTCCGCCTCCTCCGCCACCACCGGCCCCAGTGCCGCCACCTCCGCCTCCTCCGGCCCCAGTGCCACCGCCACCTCCTCCGCCACCGGCTCCAGTGCCGCCACCGCCACCACCACCTCCGCCACCACCGGCCCCAGTGCCGCCACCGCCACCACCACCTCCGCCACCACCGGCCCCAGTGCCGCCACCGCCACCACCACCTCCGCCACCACCGGCCCCAGTGCCGCCACCACCACCGCCACCACCACCGGCTCCAGTGCCACCGCCACCGCCGCCACCACCACTGCCGCCTGGTCCTGGTCAGTCGGGATTCCCCGCTAGTGCAGGGAGTCCAGCTGTCATACTTTCCGGCGGGAGCACAATGGGGATAAATGCTCCGTTTGTGGCATCGACAAACGGGTCTTCATCAAGCAATGGGCCTCCGGTCATTCTGGCGTTAGACAATTACTCTGGAGGCATATCCAATATTCCCATGTCTTCCGTGGGGACCATTGCGCCATCTGTTTCCTCTGATTTGTTGTCGGCCTTCGAGGACCCTAGTAACGCCGGCACCCTCTTGGCTGGTATTCGTACTCAAAATACGCCGACTGGACAGGCCACGATTTTAGGGGGGCTTGCTCTTCAAGATTCGACGGTGAATGCGTCGGTTGATGTGGCACAATTTGCCAATGCGAATGTGGAGGTACAAGGGTCAATTCTTGAATTAGGCAATAGTACGTTCACAGCCTCGGATGACTTGCTGAATGTATCGAACAGTACGGTGAATGCCTCAGCTAGCACAGCGTTGGTGCGTGTGCTTGGAGGCAGTGCCCTGACTGTCAATGGAACCGTGGTGTCCACGAATGGCAGTCAGCTCAATGTGGACAATGGGTTGCTCGATATTCAAGATGGTGGAACGATGAATGTCGCCGGAAATCTCCTGATGAACGTGGGGCAGAATGTGCTGACATCGGGGGATACCTTCATTACGGTTGAGCAAGGGGCCCTGACCGCTGATAAGTTTTCCGGCCGGAGCTCAGACATGAATTTAACAATCACCAATGGTGGGTTCTTGGCTTTGTCGGACGAGAGTCAGGTGTCCACTGTCAATGGGTTTGGGTTTGTGATTCGAAACATCACCAGCGATGAGACCTTCGTAACCGTTGATAGTAGTGTGCTTGAGATGGGGGGAGACACGAATGGCGTGCTGGCAAGATTGTCCGAATCCTTTATCGTGAATTCCGGAGGAGTATTAGATGTTAATAATTCCGGAGAGGTGTCGGTTGGATCTATTATCAGAGGAAGTGGAACCACCCCAAGTGCCGGAACGCTGAGCGACACGGCTGTTGTCGTGAATAATCAAAGTGAGGTGACAGCCAATCACGTCGTGCATCTGGATAATTTAATTTCCGCGACAGACTTGATTCTTACCGTGAACGATGGTGGGCTTCTTGATCTGCAGAATGTCAGTAGGGGAAGTTTTGATACGGTTGCGACAGTAGCCGGGAGTTCGATCGTCACCGATGAGACGTTGGTGCGTGTCGATCAAAGTACACTGGCTATGGGGTCGGAAATGCTTTCAGTAACGCAGAAAGGTGTTCCAGGGAACGTGACGGTGAATAACGGAGGCGTGCTGTCACTGTCGAATGGCAGTCGATATGTGGATGCACAACTTCTTGATGCGACCAGTCCATTGGTTGTTCTGGTTCAAAGCACGATGTCGACGGGCTCAAACTTCCTTGACGTGACTAGCGGATCGACATTGGTTGCGAATTTGCCGAATGATGCATTGGTGTCATTGGATGCCAGCCGGCTCACCGTCAATGGCTCCTTAGTCAATGTGACGGGCGCCAATAGCGCGGTGAGTGTAACTGGGGCGATTTTTAGTCTACAAAATGGTAGCGTGTTAGAGATTGCCGGTGGTGCATTAGTCGAAACGAATGCCGGTGGTCTCTTTAATTTGACGGGTCCCTTAGGGCAGTTTGGCGGAGGCTCTGCGGCCAATCCCAATATCTTAAGTGTGACAAATAATGCTTGTGCGAGTAGTGCCTGTACGGCTCCGTTTGCGGCATTTCCAGAGTTGCGGGTTGCAGGACCTGTCAATGTTCAGCAGGGGTTCAATCCTCTAGAAGGATTTGACCCTTCAGGCAATCAGCTGAATATCAGTGACGATGCGGCTGTGCTGGTGAACACTGGAGGCACGATTAACCTCAACAATAATTAATATTCACCTCGTACTGCAGCAGTGAATGACACGATGTCCGCCACACCTCTCATTCGGTGATGGGAGGTGTGGATCAAGAGTAAGTTTCTGGGAGAGCGAACCTTATGACGATGAAACGTGGGTTGTTGTTTCCTGTGTGGCTGATGACATGTTTCTTCTTGGTGTTATCCGATGGGATCGTGTTTGCCGATGCTGAACAGGCAAAAGAGCAGATTATCGAACACTTAGAATTTTTGGGGTATGAGTGTGATCCCATGAATCAAGGAGTGAAAGTCACGCATCCGTCGAAGATCGGGTTTCTCTTGGTGCCTCTCAAAGATGGGATTATGGTGCAGTCGGCTTTTGCCGGCATCGAGTCGCAGTCTCGTTCCGAAGCTCATGATGCTATCGACAGTAACCTTTCGCAGCTTTCGCTTATTAACGACTTGAATCGGCATGCCTCGGTCTCACGCTTTTTCTGGGCCGATACCGGTGAGCTTGTGATTCGAGCCTCTATCCTCGGGAGTTACGATAAGCGTCGCTTTTCGACATTTATGCAAGCATGGGAAAAGGATGGTCAAACGTTAGGGAAGAACTACCAAAACTTGCGACCGTATTTAAAGTAGCGGTTTTCTCGCAGATTTTTTGAACTACGTCAGCCTCGTCAATTTCACGCGATCATTTTCAACAAACTATCTACCCCCTCTCATCATTATCATCATCTCAATCTCATTTTTATAAGTATTTCCACTTGAGTTTTCGTGGAGTTCTTTCTTTGTAAAGATGGACAATGAGCTGAATGTCTCTATAGCCGTTCGAATTTACTTCCGTCTGTATGACGTGTGTTTTTGCGCTGTGTACATGATGTACATTCGGCTGGAAGTTATTTGGTTTCGCTATAGTCATACGTAGAAATCATTGCATAATTATAGCGAATCCAAATAAATACCAAAGAGGAAAATACAACAAACTCAGCGCGATACAACGTTTCAAGTAGCGGAAGTTATTGGAAACGGCTATAAGCTTGTCGTATGAAAGTCTGGCCCATGTGTTGTTTTGGAAAAATTCCCAATGAAACTAGGGCGATGAGTATTCTTGTTCATGAAGCCGTGGATGTGCGTTTAAGGAGCAGTGAGTTGAAACCGACAAGATTATCAAACATTGTGCCATTTATTGGTTGCTCTGCACATTCGAATCATGCCGATTGTTTTCATAGCTCAGAGTCAAATGATTGTTCGATTGGGTTGCGTTCTGTTCTTGTTGCTGATGTGCAGTGGAGTGCTGGGGTGCGCGACTGACGGTCGCTATCGAGAAGACTATGACATTCAACATCTCAAGGTGGTATTTCTTGATCAGCAAACCTTACATGAAGAGTGGGGAAATCGGACGGGGCAGAGCGGCGTTCAATTCATGCCGTCTCATGGCGGCAGCATGCCGTCACTCAAAACGCTGAGAGGGTTTTTTGATTTTACGACGAACACATTATATTGCCCTAAATGGAATTTTGCGGTCTGCGGTCATGAGTTACATCATGCTGCCTTAGGCCATTTCCATGATAAAGAATAGCTCTTTCTAGTGTATGGGGTTTCTCTCTCCATTGCCCCCTGGTATCCCTGCCGTTGTGTCGAATGAATATGTAGGTCATCTTACCGCTTTTTGCTATTCCTTTTGAAATCCCCTGTACGACATCCGCATGTTCACATTCTGATGAGATTTGTTGCTGGTGTGTTGTCTAACGTGTAGGTCATTGAAAATATTGTGTTGTTCTGGAATTTGTTTCATGTGACTGTGTTCGTAAATTGATACATGCATGCCATGAAATATGTTGGCTAAGGGTACTTGATCATGCATAATAGATGAATGGACTTGTTGGTTCATGCAAGTTCGGCAGATGTTTGGTGTTCTCCCTCTAATGGACCAAAGGAATGTTGGTGGACGATAAGGCAGGTTGTGATCTGTTCTGTTGTCATGTGGAATTATTTTCGTAATTTTGCTGCACACGGAAGGGAATCCTCGTGAGGTGTCGTGTTGGGTATGGTCGTAGAAGGGCCAGCTCGGTGAGAGTCGAAAATTGGACCGTAAGCGCCCGTGTGCCTACGTTAATTTTTGGCTTGTGCGACCGATATAGTACATGACGTGAAGGTCCTCTTGTTGCAACGTATTGAATGCTCTTCTTCGATCTGACTCAGGAACGGATATGTTGACAGCAATGGCTTTACTGCGATGACGATCAACGATGCCTGTGAGTCCTGTTGCCTGTAGAACGCTAGTCCAATTCTAAGCGAGTGAGGAGCCTATGCGTAATCGAATCGCGTGTTCGGCACAAACGCTCACACAACTCCAGCCTGATATGATTCATTCTGTCGTTGGCGGGCAAGTGTATAGCCTTGGTAAGCAATACTTTACCGAGAGCCGGGTTCAAATCCTTGAGTCTGGTGCTGGTTCTGTTTCTGCTGAGGTGAGTGGGACGTTTGGAGTCTATTCGCAGACTATCAAGTTACGCTCTGGCGTTTTGTCGACCAAATGTTCGTGTCCTTCAAATGAGAAGCCGTTTTGTCGTCATTGTGTTGCCGTGTTGCTTCAGCACTATGATGGGACAGCGGCTGATCATGAGCCGATTAACGAGTCCGATCATTCGGCTCCTTCGGTGGTCTCGTCGGTTCAAGGACAGAGCACAGGGGGACATTCGACCTCGAATGATTTTAATTTCCGAGACGTGACGGCTTTTGTCGATTGGTTAGAGTCGTGTGTGAACAAGTTGGGACAGGCTGAAGCATTACCTGCGCCTCCTAAGTTGCCAGCAGGTGCTGTACGGGAATGGAGTATTGCGATTGATTCACTGCATCGACAATTTCTGAAAAACGAAGAAGCGCATGGCGAAACGCAAGCAAATCTTCAGGCAGCGCAAGAACAAATTGTGCGATTGACTCAAGATTTGGAAGAAGCCAGGCATGAGGCCAAGAATGCTCAAGCGGCGTCTGAAGAATTTAAAGCGGAAATCCATCAGTATCAAGCGTCGCTTGCAGACTCAGATCGTGTCGGGCAAGAGCGAGATGGGCTTGCTCAGCAGCTCAAGGGGGTTCGTGAAGAATTGGAGAAAAAAGGCGCTGAGTTAGGCGGTCTTTCGGAGGCACTCACCACGTTGTCAAAAAGTCTTCCATAACGTCTGCAATTTCTAGGTCTCTGGCATTCTGCCGCCTGCGACTCTCCAAGAATCTTTCCCTTGTCTTTTGCATTTTCATTGCTGAAGTTTCCCTGTTCACGCTGTGTGGTGATGAGGTGGCTGAACGTCTGAAGGCGTATTTCACGTGACTGAGAGTCGAGCTGCCATATTGTCAGCGATGTGTTCAAGGGCTATGGCTGGAGGCGATGTGGGGTCAAGGTCGACGACCGGTAAATATTTCTGGACCGATCGGACAATTGATTCATGCTCAGGAATATTTCCGAGTAAGGTAAGGTCGGTTCCGACGTATTGCTTCAGAAGACTCTGAAGCTGCAACGTATTAATTCGTGACCCACTCGTCATTCGGTTGAGAATCAAATATGGCTGAAAATCTTGTAGGGCCTGCCGCGCTACTGGGACTCCCTCCTCATTGGTTTCTCCCACGGCTTCCAAGACCTCCGACATGCTTTGAAATTCTCGGTCAAGAAGGGCATTGGCAACGGGGTCTCGAGCGGCAAATGCCGTGAGAACTTTTCGGATGGCCGCGAGTTTAATAAAGCGATAGAGATCAAGGACTGAGGTTGGGTCAGGCGTTGCAACGGCTAAGTGGTGGTCAGCTAACAGAAAAAAATCCAGTGTGTGATAATGTGTTCCCGCTCCGACATCGACAACGATGACATCGGCATGAAGTTCCTTTAGATGGCGTATGAGTCGTTTTTTTCTGGCATGTTGAAGATTGGCCGTGCGCAGGGTATCCCCGGTCCCAGGGATCAGTCGAAGGTTGTGATAGCCATTGACGGGTTGAGCGACCTCTTCGAGTGTTTTAATGCGGTGACTCAGGAAATCTGTCATCGTTGCAGTTGGGTGAAACAGACCAAACAGGATATGCTGATTGGCTCCACCGGTATCAAAGTCCGTTAAGATAACTCGTTTTCCTCGTTTTGTGAGAAGAAGTGCAAGGTTACTGCTAATGACACTTTTTCCTACGCCACCTTTCCCAGATGCGATTGACAGGATTTTGGCCATACTGTTCCTTGAAAATAGATGCTGCGTGAGTGTGGAAGCCTGTGTTGTCTAGGCGTCGACTCAGTGCTCTCGTGATAATGAGAATGCCTTTATAAGCAGTCTATCATAGGGGTAGTCTTAAGCCTATGGAGTGATGAGTGCTTGCCGCAGCGTGTTTTTGGTGAATGTTCGGGTAGGGGCCAGTTCCGGACGGCTTGGAAGGTGGAAGAGCCGAGGTGGGAAATGGTCCCATTCGCACAGGCTCTTGCGTTTAGACTAAAGAAATGCTAGGGTCGCAGCAAGGTGGAGTGGGCGAATGCCCACTTTTTTTTGTTCTTAAACTACTGAAAAATTAGAGTATGCGAATAGAACCCCAATCTATTCGTATTTGAGCATGACGGGTTCAGGTCACAGTGTCGAGCAACGGATTGAACAGGTTGCGAGTCCTTTGGCTCATGCGCTGAATGTGGAACTTGTTGAAATTCGTTGTTTGGGAAGAGGAGCTGGCTCCTGCATTCGTATAACCATTGATAAGCCGGGTGGTATTGGGATTAAAGATTGTGAGGAGCTCCATCATTCCTTGAGTCGGGCACTTGACGTTCTCGATCCCCTTCCTTATGCCTATAGACTTGAGGTATCTTCCCCAGGATTAGATCGGCCTCTTAAGCATCGTCAAGACTACCAACGTGCATTGAACAAGTTAATACGCGTGAACTTGCTGAGCGATGAGAAGAAAAAGTCCTTTATCGTTGGGCATTTACAGGAAGTAACCGACGAAGGCATCTGCTTAAAGCCTGTCCCGTCTAAAGGGGCTCAGAAGCCTCATGTCACGCTGGCGTGGGGGATGTTTGACAAGGGCAGACTGGAAATAGAATTCTAGATGGCAACACTATCAAGATGGGTTGAATGTCCAACCATTATTCACTTTGATCGGGAGCTGATACATGAAGCGTGAATTAATGGCAGTGATCGAGCAAATTGGCCGTGAGAAAGGCATTGATAAAGATCGTGTCCTCGCTGCTGTTGAATCGGCTCTCGTGACGGCTGCAAAAAAACGTTATGGGCATGGTGAGAATATTCAAGTCGATGTCGATCACGAAACAGGTGAAATTTCTATTGTTTCAAAGAAAACCATTGCCGAGACCGTGACGGATGCGCGCACTGAAATTTCGCTCGAAGAGGCTCGCCAAATTGATAGTGATGCGGAGATGGGCGATGAAATTGGTTCGTTAATCGATATGGAGGAATTTGGCCGGATTGCCGCACAAGCAGCAAAGCAAGTCATTTGCCAGAAGGTCAGAGAAGCGGAATGGGAAGCGGTTGAGCGTGATTATTCCAAACGGCAAGGCGATCTCGTTCATGGCGTTATTCTTGGCCAGGAACGTCGAAATTATCTTGTTGAAATAGGAAAAACCGAGGCTCTTCTCCCTCTACAGGAGCAAATCCCTCGAGAAACGCATCGTCGTGGTGATCGAATTCGAGCCTACCTGCTTGAAGTTCGCCGGACCCCGAAGGATGTACAAGTGATCTTGTCGAGGGCTCATCCGCAGTTTGTCGTGAAGCTGTTTGCCTTAGAGGTGCCAGAGGTTTCGGAGAAGATTGTTGAGATCAAAGGCGTTGTGCGTGAGCCTGGAGATCGAACGAAAATTTCCGTTGCCTCGCGTGATAAAGCCGTGGATCCGGTTGGGGCGTGTGTCGGAATTAAGGGCTCGCGCGTCCAGGCTATTGTCCGAGAACTTCGTGGAGAGAAAATTGATATTATCCCTTGGACCAACGATCCGAGAGTGTTTATTGGAGAAGCCCTGAATCCTGCATCCATAGAAAAGGTTGGAATTGACGAAGAAAAGAAGGCCGCCTTGGTCGTGGTTGCCGACTCTCAACTGTCACTTGCCATTGGAAAAAATGGGCAAAATGTTCGATTGGCTGCCAAGTTGACCGGATGGAAAATTGACATCATTAGTGCGACAGAGTACGAAAAAGAAAAACTCGAACGAGACAGAGATATTAAGGCGGCTCTTGCAGAAGAAACCGCAGCACAATCGAGTCCCGATGAATCTTCAGGACACAAGGCGGTTGAGCCGGACACCGCCAATGCTGTTGATTCCCCTGGGGCGAGTGATGAGCCGGCGCCAACAACTGAAACCGTTTAACGTGTGAGGGTTATTGCTGGATGAGAGTGTATGAGTTAGCCAAAAAGCTGGGGATGGAAAGTCGAGTCCTTATCCCTGAATTGGTTCAACTGGGGATCGAAGTCACGTCTCATAGCAATACGCTGGATGACGAAAGCGTTCGGCGAGCGGTTGAAGTCATTCAAGGGAAAAAGCCTGTTGATGGCGTGGATGATGCGAAGAGGCCGGGACGAAAAGGCACGGCAAAAGCCGCTGGTACGTCTGGTAAGAAAAGTAAAGGATCGAGTGGGTCTTCTGCCACCGTTGACGAACCCAAGAAACCTGAAAAGAAACATATTCTCATCAAGCGGAAGAAAGTTGAAGAAGACCCCGACTCTGATTTACCTGTCGGAGAAGTCACCGAAGGCACGATTGATCGTGAGCTAGAGCCTGGAGTTCCTCCAATTTTAGATAGTCCAGCTGAAGGCGTTCCTGAATCAGTTGCTCTATCCCAGTCTGATGCTGAAACCGAAGTTCCGCCTCCTCTCGCTGTCACGCCCGAGCCAGAGCGTGAGTCTCAGCCAGAAAGTTCCAGTACGCTTGATCCTTCAGTAAGTGAAGACTCAACAGTAGTTAGTGCCAAGGCTGAAAACAAGGATGCTCCGAAATCATCCGTTGCTGATCCAATTGAAGGGAAAATTAAAAAGCCCAAAAAAGTTGGGAAGAAACGTGACGATGATCTCTTTGCTGCCAAGTATGAGGATGCCGCTCGGTGGCAAGATCTTCGTCCCCTGCCAGCGTTGCGACGTGAAGAGCGGTCGCGTCCAAGCCAATCCACTTCAGCCACTGAAGTCACGAAGCCAAGAAAGAAGGGAATAAAAGTTCATGCCGGAATCTCGGTCAAAGAATTTTCCGAGTTATTAGGGCAACGTCCGGCTGAAGTGATTAGAAAACTTATGGATATGGGAATTGTTCTGGCGATGAATCAGCCAATGGATTTAGACGCGGCAGCCTTAATTGCTGAGGGTGCAAACGTGAATATTGAGATTGCTGCGGAGAAACAGGGAGAAGATCTTCTTGAGGAAGTTCTTGAGGAAGTCACTGAGAAACAGTTAGTGTCTCGAGCTCCGGTTGTCACGATTATGGGGCATGTGGACCATGGGAAAACCTCATTGCTCGATGCCATTCGTCAAACGCATGTGACGGATCGCGAAGCTGGCGGGATTACGCAGCACATCGGGGCATACTCTGTAAAAGTTGGTGAGAAGCGGGTGACATTCCTGGACACGCCAGGTCATGAGGCCTTTACGGCCATGAGGGCTCGCGGAGCGCAAGTGACGGATATTGTCGTCCTGGTTGTTTCGGCTGATGATGGGGTGATGCCGCAAACGGTCGAGGCCATTCATCATGCGCAGGCCGCCAATGTTCCTATTGTCGTCGCTGTCAATAAAATTGATAAGCCCGACGCCAACCCTGAGAGGGTGAAGCAGGGGCTCAGTGAGCATGGCCTGATCTCTGAGGCATGGGGCGGGCAAACGATTTTTGTCGAAGTGTCTGCCAAAGAAAGGCAAGGGCTAGATCAACTGTTGGAAATGCTTCTCTTGCAGGCTGAAATTCTTGAGCTCAAGGCTGACATTGCATGTTCCGCGAGGGGTGTGGTGTTAGAAGCGAGATTGGACCGAGGACGAGGACCGGTGGCGACAGTGCTTGTTCAACATGGAACTCTCAAAACGTCCGCCATATTTGTCATGGGCGCCGTCAGTGGTCGTGTCCGAGCGTTAAATTCTGACACAGGCGCAAAGCTCAAGGAAGCTGGTCCCTCCATTCCTGTGGAAGTGATTGGTCTTTTGAGTGTGCCGGCGGCCGGTGATCAATTCGTTGTCGTAAAAGATGAGCGAATGGCTCGGGGCATTGCAGAAGGGCGTCAAGAAAAGCAGCGCACGGCTGACTTGGCCGCTACGGGACCGCGCCGAACCCTTGATGAGTTTTATGCGGAAATGCAAGAAGGCGAGGTGAAAGAGCTTGCTATACTCATAAAGTCGGATGTCCAGGGGTCTGCCGGTGCTATTTGTGATGCCGTGGAGAAGTTTTCCTCCGATCTTGTGCGTTTTCGAGTGATTCACAGCGGTGTTGGAGGAATTAGTGAGTCTGATGTATTGTTAGCCGCCGCATCGCAAGCCCTAGTCATAGGCTTTCATGTCCGCCCAGAGCCAAAAGCGGCTGCCTTGGCAGAGCGCGAAGGTGTGGAGATTCGACTGCATACGGTCATTTATAAAGTTATGTCTGAACTCAAGTCGGCTGCCGAAGGTTTACTGGCGCCGACATTGAAGGAACGGGTACTTGGACGTGCTGAAGTCCGGCAGTTGTTTACCGTTCCGAAAATGGGAACGATTGCTGGTTGTTATGTCACCGATGGCATGATTGCACGATCAAGTGCGGGTATTCGAGTCCTTCGCGACAATGTGCTGGTGAATGAAGGAAAGCTCGGGTCATTGCGGCGCTTTAAAGACGACGCTCGCGAAGTCCAGCAAGGCTATGAATGCGGAATTGGCGTCGAGAATTTTAATGATCTCAAGGTTGGCGATATTCTTGAAGCCTTCGTCTATGATGAGGAAGCCGTTAAGCTATGATATTGAATCAATCAGCGTTCCAATTCATAGTCGCGTATGACCTGAACGTGTTGGAAGTCGGCTAGGTTTCTTCATGCGATGGCGATGATGTGGAATGGTCATTGGACTGTGCACTGTTGAGTTGCATTTCCCTGATAGTCAATCGTTAAAGGCGAAACGTCAAATTCTTTCCAGTCTAAAGACTCGGCTTCATGGGAAATTCAATGTCTCTGTGGCTGAAGTCGATGATCAAGATCTTTGGCAGAGCGCGGTCCTGGGCATTGCCTGTGTGGCCAACGAATCGGGGCGAGTGAATCAGGTGTTAGATCAGGTTCTGAACACCATTCAAGCGAATCCGACTTTGGAGTTGTGTCGATCACGTATTGAATTATTGTAAGAGGGTTCTGTCGAACGTGCATGCTGATGGCCAAACCGGGTTACAAACGAGCAGAGCGGGTCGCGGATCAAATTCGCATGGAGGTGGCTGATATTCTTGCTCGCAAGATAAAGGATCCTCGTATTGGTTTTATCACCGTGACGGATGTCGATCTCAGTCCAGACCTTCGTTTTGCCAAAATTTATGTGACATCACTTCGTGAAGGTGAATCGGACGAGGTGGCGTTAGATGGGCTTTCGAGTGCTGTGGGATTTGTTCGAGGGGAGCTGGGGCGACGTCTTGAGTTACGGTATACTCCCGACATCACGTTTTGCCAAGATGCTAGTCGTCAGCATGGTCGTCGAATCGATCAGTTGTTGGATTCACTTCAACATCATGAAGATGGCTCCGATCCCTTATCACGCTGAGGACGACAAAGGAACAAATCAGTACGTTATATGGATGCTACCCTCGCAGCGACGACCCCACAAGGCCAATCCAAGATCGTGCCACGTCATGTTCATGGAATTCTGAATGTTCGGAAACCAGTTGGGTGGACGTCTCATGATGTTGTGCTTCGTCTTCGACGAGTATTTGGTATTCAGAAGATTGGTCACGCAGGAACATTAGATCCTGCAGCTACTGGCGTGCTTCCTGTTTTGCTGGGTAAAGGGACCAAAGTTGCGAATCATCTGTTGGAGTGGGAAAAGGAATACGTCGCGGTTCTGCGTCTTGGGCAAGCAACTGATACTCAGGATGCGACGGGAAGGATCATTCAAGAATCGTCTCTTGCTGGGTTGTCTGAAGATCAGATCCGATCAGTTGTGAATGAGTTTGAGGGTGATATTCAGCAAATTCCTCCAATGTATTCAGCGGTCAAAATCAAGGGGCAACCTCTCTATCGCGCAGCTCGACGAGGAGAAATCGTTGAACGACGTCCAAGGCCTGTCACGATTTATCGACTGGAAACGCTGGCGGTCAAGGGCTGTGATGTGCATGTACGGGTACAGTGTTCTAAGGGAACGTATATTCGAACTTTGTGTGCAGATATTGGTGATCGGTTACACGTTGGAGGCCATTTGCTCTGGCTTGAACGAAGCCGTGTCGGGCCTTTTTGTGTGCAGGATGCTCTTGATGTCGACGAGTTGACGGAAAATTTTCTCGCTCCAGAGATGCGTCGTTCATTTTTGACGATTGATGAGGCGCTTCCCCAATTGCCTGTTGTAGTGGTGAAGACTGAAGACATGAAAAAGGTGATGAATGGCGTTCCAATTCCGTGGGGAGATGTCTGCGTGAGTCAAAGTCAAGCTGGTGACATGAATCAAATGCGTGAGGGGCAACGTATTCGAATGCGTGATCAACAAGGGCGGTTGTTGGCTATTGGAATCACGGGTTCGTCGGCTCGATCGACGGGAGGACATGAGGGCACAAACGTACGAGTTGAAACCATGTGTATTGAGCGATAATTTCAGAAGAGAGCATACTACGAGGAGGGAAATGCGATGGCATTCACAAAGGAAGCCAAGGTAGCCGTTGTACAGCAATTTCAGCGCAATGAGAAGGACACAGGTTCCTCTGAGGTTCAAATTGCGGTGTTGACGAGCCGGATCATCGATTTGACGGAACATTTTAAACAGCACAAAAAAGACCACCATTCTCGTCGAGGGTTGTTGAAAATGGTGAGTCGGCGACGTCGTTTGTTGGACTATTTACGTCGAGTGGACCAAGCGAAGTACCAGACCTTGTTAGGGTCGCTGGGTTTGCGGAAATAATTATCACGCAATGCCGATTGTTATATTGGCCTTGAGGTACAAATTTTTGGTTCCGAGTTGCCGAGTGCGGAAACCGCTCGAGAGGAGAGAGCAATGATACATGCCGTAGAGATCGAGGTTGGTGGGCAAACCCTTCGCTTAGAAACAGGGAAAATGGCGAAACAAGCTGATGGTGCCGTGTTAGCCTCGTATGCAGATACTGTGGTATTGGCGACGGCTGTCTCAGCAAAGACGCTCAAGCCACAGACTGATTTTTTGCCATTGACGGTGAACTATCAAGAGAAAACCTATGCGGCTGGTAAGATTCCCGGTGGATTTTTTCGTCGTGAAGGTGCGCCAAGCGAAAAAGAGGTATTGACCAGTCGTTTAATCGACCGGCCAATTCGTCCCCTTTTCCCTGAAGGGTATCACTATGAGACGCAAGTTATTGCCTCAGTGCTTTCCGTGGATCAGACTCTTTCCTCCGATATTGTTGGCATGACGGCATCGTCTGCCGCATTGGCGATTTCCGATATCCCCGTAGGTGGGCCGTTGGCGGGCGTGAAAATTGGTCGATCCAATGGTCAATTTGTGGTGAATCCTGATGTCAAGACCATGGAGGCAAGTGATTTAAATCTTGTCGTCGCAGGGACGGCTGATGCGGTGATGATGGTCGAAGCCGGGGCTCACGGACTATCGGAGTCCACGATGCTCGAAGCTATTGAATTGGCCCATGCAGAAATTAAAAAAATTGTCGCAAAAATCGTTGAGTTGCAAAAGCTTGTTGGTCGGGAAAAGCGGGCGTTTGAGATTGAACCCGTTGATGCAGAACTGGAAGCTCACGTTCGTGCCATCGTGGCAGAGCCCATTCGTCAAGCGATTGTCATTGCAGACAAGAGTGCTCGACAGGGACAACTTGATCTGGTTCGTCAGGATGCTGTTCAGAAGCTTGCCGAAGACGATGAGGCTCGCGCCGAACAAGTCAAACGTATTTATCATGACTTGGAATATTCAGAAGTACGAAAAATGATTTTAGATGGGAAAGTCCGGGCCGACGGGCGTGGGCCTGCAGATATCCGTCCCATTACCTGCGAAGTTGGGTTGCTCCCGAGAACGCATGGCTCTTCTCTTTTCACGAGAGGAGAGACGCAAAGTTTAGCCGTTGTGACATTGGGGACGAAAGAAGATGAGCAACGTATCGATGCGTTGGAAGGAGAATATTTTCGACGATTTCTGTTGCATTATAATTTTCCGCCATTTTGCGTAGGCGAGGCAAGGCCGCTTCGTTCTCCAGGACGCCGTGAAGTCGGGCATGGCAAGCTGGCCGAGCGCGCCTTATCGTCTATTCTTCCCACGCAAGAAGAGTTTCCATACACGATTCGGGTTGTTTCAGATATTTTAGAGTCCAATGGGTCGTCATCTATGGCGACGGTCTGTGGCGGGACGTTAGCGATGATGGATGCTGGCGTTCCAATCAAGGCCCCAGTTGCAGGCATTGCAATGGGGTTGATTTTGGAACAAGGGCGTTCGTTAATTCTCTCAGATATTTTAGGACTTGAAGATCACTTGGGGGACATGGATTTTAAGGTAACTGGAACGAAACAAGGCGTCACGGCACTTCAGATGGATATCAAAATATCAGGCGTCACGCCAGGGCTTATGAAGGAAGCGTTGGAGCAGGCTCGCGTTGGACGTTTACATATTTTAGAGAAAATGGATGAGGCCCTTTCCACTCCCCGTGAAACGCTTGCCGCCTATGCGCCACGGATTTTTAATTTACAAGTCAAGCAAGATCGCATTCGTGACGTCATTGGCCCAGGTGGAAAAACCATACGGAGTATTATTTCTGAATGTGGCGTGAAAGTGAATGTCGATGATTCTGGTCTTGTCACCATTGCCGCAGTTGATGGTGAGTCAGCGGAAAAAGCCAAGGAAATGATCAATCGTTTGGTTGAAGAAGTGGAGCCTGGGAAAATTTATCTCGGCACCGTTAGGAAAATTGTAGATTTCGGTGCCTTTGTGGAAATTCTTCCGAATGTCGATGGCCTTGTGCATATTTCGCAATTGGCCCCCCACCGGGTTCAAGCCGTGTCCGATGAAATCTCAGAGGGGGAACAAATTCTTGTCAAAGTCCTTGAGGTGGATCGACAGGGAAAAATTCGCCTGAGTCGAAAAGATGCGATGGGTGAAAGTGCTCCAGCGGAAGCGTAATTCCTGATCAAATCCCAAAGAGCTAGGCGTGTATAAAAAAGTCATATTAGACAATGGTGTGCGGGTCGTACTTGAGCGAATGTCTTCACTCAGATCAATTGCGATCGGTATCTGGGCCAATGTGGGGAGCCGTAACGAGGCTGTACGTGAGTCCGGTTATTCTCACTTTATCGAACACATGATGTTCAAAGGAACGAAGCGGAGAACGGCTGCGCAAATTTCTAACGAAATCGATGCTCTTGGCGGGGAAATGAATGCATTTACGACGCATGAGGCCACCGCATTTTATGTGAAAGTCTTGGATCAGCATGTTGGCCATGCCCTCGATTTGTTGGCTGATTTGTTTCATGAGTCTCGGTTTAGCACAGCGGAAATTCAAAAAGAAAAACAGGTGATATTAGAAGAAATTCGTATGGTCAAGGATGATCCTGAAGATCTCGTTCATGAGCTCCACGGGAAAGATGTCTTAGGCACACATCCCTTGGGGCGCCCCATATTGGGTGAACCTGAGACCATGTCGAGTTTGAAGAGACGTGATCTTCTTCGGTACCTACAAGATCAATACCATCCAGAAAAAACTGTCGTGTCAATTGCAGGTAATTTTAAAGTCGAGGAATTGCTTCCTCAATTGAATCAGTACTTTGGTGGGTGGTCGCGCGATCGAGCCTCTAAGCCATCTGAAGTTCAGATTCCATGGCCCGACAACGATTCGTCTAAAGCACGCGTGTATCGTAAAAAACTTGAGCAAGTTCATCTGTGCATGGGTTTTAAAGGATTGCCGGTTGGACATCCGGATCGATATACCGCCAATGTGTTAAACACCATTCTTGGAGGAGGCGTGAGCTCTCGTTTATTTCAACAGTTGCGTGAAAAACGAGGGTTGGCCTACACAATTTATTCGCACCTATCGGGGTTCTCCGATGGTGGGTTGCTGACTGTGTATGCTGCGACACGATCAGAGGAAGTTGAAACAGTTGTTCGGGTGGTGTGCAAAGAAATTCAGAAACTGTGTCGGCGAGGAGTAACAGAAGACGAACTTCAGCGTACAAAAACCCAACTCAAGGGGAACCTGATGTTAGGGTTAGAAGGCACCTATGGACGTATGAATAAATTGGCTAAAAATGAGTTATATCAGGGTCGGTATGTCTCACTACAAGAGATGATTAAAGAAATTGACAGAATTTCCATCGGTGACATTAACCAATTAAACAAGCAACTCCTTGATTTAAATGGACTTGTGGTTACAGCGTTAGGGCCGGTTCCCAGAAATATCACATTAAATGACGTGCATTAAATACCATGGGGATTTGGTGAATAATTGCTTGACAACCAGATCGTGGATAAGTAGCATGGTCCTCTAATTTCCGAAAAGAAAAAACTGGTACAATACGCAAAAGAATTGAGTGGTTGTTTTGAAAAAAGAGTGTTCCCAAAAGATTGTTGGTATCCTTTATTTAAGTCATTCTAACAACAGTGAAGGAGGGAGGAGATGAACAAGTCATCTTTTCGTGTTGGGGTCGTAGCGCTCGTTGCCTTCGGTCTTCTGACATTTGGTATGACCGGTATTTCCCTTGCTCAAATGGGTCCCGCTGACAAAAATCCAAAAGCGAAGGGCAAGGCTGGTGATGTCGCTAGTCAAGGAGAGATCACCTACAAAGGGAAAAAAGCTACAAGCTTAAAGGGTCGATTGTACTCTCACTGGGCGGATAATCCAGAAGGTGAAGTACTGTTTGGCATTCAGTATTGGAATTCGTCTGATCCAGCAGAAACGGGGAACTTCCCTGGCCGAGCCTCTGACGATCGAAGCGTGGCTTTGCCTGATCCGCTCGTTGCCTGTTGTAGCTGGGGCTTCACTGGTGGAGAGGACAATAACAAATCCTATGCCGGTTGGTACAACCCCCAAACCACCGTTCGGTTACGGGTAAAAGACAAGGCGTTGTTAGATCAAATCACCAAGGCCGCACAAGATTTCGTGGCCATGGAAGTGCAGCTTGCTGATGGCGATACCATTACAGGCTTCAAAGTCATGGAAGAAGAGTAGCACGGTCTGTCTACGTGTAATTAAGAATTTTGAAACTTTATTATATTCAATGAAATTCTTGAAGAGGAGGGAAGGCATTATGAAAGGTCGTAAGACTCGGTTGGCAGTTCTTGCTGCCATTGCCCTGGTTGGTGGAATGGCCTCCAATGCCATGGGCATTGAAGCGTTCCAAGAGCGCTTTGAGTGGGGTGACCTGAGCAAGCCGACGACTCTACATGCTCGAGTTGCCGTTGTGGATCCATATGACAAAGCTGCTTGGGTCAATGTCGCTGTCTTTGGTGGGAATGCCGAAAGCGGGTACTACTGGCAAAAGTATTACCCGGGCAAAAACCTTAAGGTGTATGCTGGAAATGACGAGGTCTGGAATCAGCTTCAGTCACTCGGTAAAGACTCCCAAAGTCAAGCCGTGATGACAGGAACAAAGCCTTCCAAGTATTCCTTAGTCGAAATTACAGTTCAAGAAACTGAGCAAAATCATCGAGTCGTCCAATCATTGAAGGTCGTTGATGACAACGCCGGTTCGCCAGAAAAGCCAAGAAATATGGCTAGTCTTCGATCGACAACGATTCAACAGGCTATGATCGATGATTATTGGCCACAGAGCAGAAAAATGCTTTATGATGTGTTGATTCCTGGAGGTCCAGCCATTTCAGGTATCATCAGAAATTCTAATCAAGGTGTTGAGTACCGCCAAATCACTCCATAAGATTAGAACGCATTTCAGTTAATCAAAAAGGGAGCAGCTACTAGGTAAGCTGCTCCCTTTTTTTATTCTTTCTCTGCCTGCTCGAGTCGATGCTTCATATCAGCTAATCGGTTAAGGGCCTCAAGTGGAGTCATGGCAAATAGGTCCATTTGTTTGACCTCGTCAAGGATGACATGACCGGGCGGTGAGGTTTGGTCTAGAAGTGGCTGTTGTTCATTTGACTCGTATGTTGAACTGGCTGACTCATGCTCAAGTTGTCTGAGAATATTTTGTGCCCGTTGAATGATCGTATCTGGAAGCCCTGCTAATTTTGCAACATGAATTCCGTAGCTTCTATTAGCCTTTCCTTTGATAATTTTTCTTAGGAACAGGACATCTTGGTTTTTTTCTTTTATTTGTACCGTATAGTTTTTTAATCCCTCACGCGTTTCTTCTAGTTCTGTCATCTCATGATAATGGGTAGCAAATAGCGTTCGTGCTCCAATATGACAACGATCAAGAATATATTCCGCAACGGCCCAGGCAATGCTGAGTCCATCGTACGTACTAGTGCCTCGTCCAACCTCATCAAGTAAGATCAAGCTTCTCGATGTTGCTGCTGTAAGAATTTTTGATGTTTCTGCCATTTCCACCATAAATGTGCTTTGGCCTGCCGCAAGATCGTCCGATGCGCCAATGCGTGTGAAAATTCGGTCGACCAAACCAATATGTGCAGATGTGGCAGGGACGAAGCTTCCGATTTGTGCCATGAGTACAATCAGTGCAACCTGGCGAAGATACGTGCTCTTTCCCGCCATATTGGGGCCTGTGATTAACAGGAGTCGCTGTTGGTCAAGGTCAAGAATCGTGTCGTTTGAAATAAATCCACCTGATAGTTCTGTTTGTTCTATAACCGGATGACGTCCCTCAGTAATAGAGATGACGCTGCCCTGATCAATCTCTGGCTTAACATAACGATTTATTGCTGCGGTTTCTGCTAGTCCTGCTAAGACATCTAGTTGAGCAATGATGCTTGCCATATGTTGTATGCGCTGCGTGGCTTGAGTAATTTGAAGGCGGAGTTGTCCGAAAAGAGAGGCTTCAAGGTTTTTAATCTTTTGATCAGCCCCCATGATTCGATTTTCCAGTTGGGTCAACTCTTCAGTTGTAAATCGTTCGGCATTGACGAGTGTTTGTTTGCGGATATAATCATCGGGAATTTTTGCAAGATGTGTTTTCGTGACCTCGATGTAATATCCAAACACACGGTTATACTTAATTTTGAGTGATTCAATTCCGCTTCGAGCTTTTTCACGTACTTCCAGCTCTGCAATCCATCGTAGGCCTTCACGTGCGACCTTTCGAAGTTCATCGAGTTCACTATGAAATCCTTCTCGTATAATGCCTTCATATCCAGAAGTTGGAGGAGCTTCCGTGGTGATGGTCTGATCAATGAGTGTCTTGATGTCTTCCACATTATCCCAGGAACTCATAAGATTTTTAGCAAGAGTACTTTGCAGGGAGTCCAGATGTACTCGAAGGTTCGGTAAAACCGTCAAGGATTGTTGCAAGCCAAGTACATCGCGAGGCACTGCAACTCCCAATGCAATGCGGCTATTTAATCGTTCAAGGTCCTGGACTTCTCGGAATAACGTCCGTAGCTCACTGCGAACTCGAAGATTGGTGACGAACTCCGCAATAACTGACAATCGTGCGTGAATTTCTGTCAGATCAATCAACGGACGCACGATCCATTGTCGAAGGAGACGGCCAGCCATGGCTGTCACGGTTTTATCTAATATCGTGAGTAAGGTTGCGCAGTCACGGTCTTGAGAAAATGGTTTGATGAGTTCCAAATTTCGGATGGTCACTCCGTCAAGCTCCATTTCTCTCTGTGCAGAACGAAGCCGGGGTTTTTGGATATGTTGATGATTCATCCCTGGCTGAGTTGTTTGGAGGTAATGGAGGAGGCTTCCAGCTGCCTCAATGCCTCTCGTCAACCGTGGAAGTTCAAGTTCGTCTGCACGGTGAACATGAAAGTGCGTCGTCAAACGCAAGAGATTTTTCTCGGCGTCAAACCAGCTTGCATCGTGTTGGACCAGCCGAGACTGACGGAGGTCTTTGAGAGACTGAAGCATGTCTGAGGGGGTGAAGTTAGGAAGGATAATTTCTCGAGGTTCCAGACGGACTAATTCATCCATAAGGGACATGCGGTGTTGGGGAGTTCCGTATTCAACGACCCAAAATTCTCCGGTAGACAAGTCCAGTGTGGCCAGTCCGTACTGAATTGTGCTTGTCGAGCGATCATGGGCAGAAGGAGGTATGCAGGAGATTGACGCAAGAATATTTGCCTCCTTTGAGGGCAAGAGGTCACTATCAAATAGGGTACCTGGGGTATACAGACGGACGACTTCTCTCCGTACGAGCCCTTTGGCGGCTTTGGGGTCTTCCACTTGTTCGCAGAGGGCGACGGTCTTTCCGGCCTTCAGGAGTTTGGCAATGTATCCAGTGGATGCATGATATGGAATTCCGCAAAGCGGTATGGGGGTATCTTTATTTTTACCGCGTGAGGTGAGGACAATATCTAGTAACTTTGATGCTTCTTCGGCATCTTCAAAAAACATTTCATAGAAGTCCCCCACTCGAAAAAATACAATAGCCTCTTGGTGCTTGGCTTTGACTTCTCGAAATTGTCGCATCAAAGGGGTTGTGTCAGTTTCAGCCATAACGGTCATTTCTTTCTACGGCACGGGTGATGAAGGCAATGAAGAGGTTATTCCAAAATCTTTAAAACAAGGTCTCGACTTTTTGTCCCTGTGGCTCTTACGGTTGCCTTTCTGATTGATCGTTGTTGATGTTCAAGAAGAATTTCAAGGTGATCGGTTGGTAGGTCGTCTTCCATGCGTTCTGCCCATTCAATGACGACAACCGAGGACGAATCCATATATTCCTGAATCCCGATTCCAGCAAGTTCATGGGGATGCTCTAGTCTATACAAGTCGGCATGAATCAGTTGAAGCCGGCCATGATATTCATGAATGAGTGTGAATGTCGGGCTTGAGACCAATGCCGTGTCGACTTGAATGCCCGAGGCCAAGCCTCTGACGAAAACGGTTTTTCCCGCACCTAATTCTCCTCTGAGAGCAATGACTTCTCCTCCTGTCAGGTGCTGACCCAGCCTCTGTCCCAATGATTCAGTGGCTTGGACTGATGGGAGGCGAGTGGTCCACCCATTTCCTTCGTTTTTCATGGAGAACATACCATGTAACTCTTGTTTAAGATGTTGTGTTTTCGCCGCATGGCGACAACATGTGCTGTAAGGCGTGCGGGAGATGTTCAATAAGGTCACTGGCGATCAAGCTGGCTTGTCCAAGCTGTTTTGCGGCCAAATCTCCAGCCAGCCCGTGGAGGCAGACTCCAGCCCGTGCGGCATCCCAAGGGAGAAGGCCTTGGGCAAGAAAACTGGCAATGACTCCTGTGAGGGCATCTCCCATACCGGCGCTTGCCATCCCCGGATTGCCCGTTCCACAGATGGTAGCTTGGCCCTGTGGATGAGCGACAATGGTTCGAGCCCCTTTCAGTACGAGAATAACTTTGTGAGCCTTCGAGAATTTGAGCGCGAGCCCAAGGCGGTTGTGATTTATTGTTGTAGCAGACGTTTGGCCAAGGAGCCTGGCCATTTCCCCTGGGTGAGGCGTGAGAATTGGCATTTTTTTGCAAGAGGACAGTAGAGGAAGATATCCAGCAAGAATATTTAATCCGTCGGCATCAATAACGCAATGTTGCGTAAGATTGGGAAGTAATTGTCTGATGAGCTTTCCCGTTTCTCCATGGGTACCGATTCCCGGTCCAAGCGCAATGGCATCACGTTCTTCAGCAAAGGCCATGAGCGGTTTGAGGGCCGCACGACTGAGGGTTTGGGTTTTGGTTTCTGGCATGCCTAATGTCATGGCTTCAAAGAGCTTGGCATCAAGGCTCGACTGTCCCGATTGAGGTGTGGCAATGGTGACTAAGCCGGCTCCTGTTCGTAGGGCCGCTCGAGCGGCTAATGCTGCCGAGCCAGTTTTGCCTGGTGAGCCAGCAATAAGTCCGATATGCCCACATGTGCCCTTGTGTGAGTCTTGGTTTCGTGTCGGTAGTAGTGCCGCAATAGACTGTGGAGTCAGAAGGTGAAGTCCTACACCTAATTCGTCTACATAAGCCTGTGGAATACCAATATCAATCGTGGTAATGATGCCTGTATGGTTGATGGCCTTTCCCAGGTACAGGCCAATTTTGGGGCAACCGAATGAAACCGTCGTGTGGGCCTTGATCGCAACCCCCAGGATCTTTCCTGTATCGCTATGGATTCCTGATGGAAGATCAACGGCAATCGTTGGCGCTTGCGCGTCATTCATACTGTTGATCGCCGTGTGATAGGGTTCTCTAACGGTGGATGACAATCCCGTGCCTAACATGGCATCAATAAGGAGAGTGGCTTTGTGGGTTGAGGCACGAATGCTGGCTTCTGATGGTTCAATCTTAATCACTGAAGAAGGGACTATCTTGCGTAAGCGTTGATACATTCCCCGCGCATCGTGAGTCAGTTCTTTCGGATGAGCCAGGAGGAGGACATGGATTTTTGCGTGTTGTTGTTTTAATAGTCTGGCAATAACGAGCCCATCCCCGCCATTATTGCCTTTTCCACAGACGATAGTGATCGGTTGTCCAGAAGGTGACCCAAACTGTTGTTCAAGGACTTGAACGACGCCCTTGCCAGCTCGTTCCATTAATAGGCTTCCGGGGATCTTGTGTTCGTCAATAGTGCGTCGATCTAGAGACTGCATTTGGGAGGCGGTGACAAGTGTCGGGAGTGGCGTTGGGTTGGCTAGTGTCGTCATGGGGTTGGGAGTACGCATGATTTGCTAGGCGTGAGGGTTGCTTGGCTATGGCCAATGAGTTGCTGTTGGTTATTTCAGCGAAGTGGGTTGAGTAAGGCTTTCATGTCTCTGACGGCTCTCTCCAAGCCAGTAAAAACGGCACGGGAGATAATGCTATGGCCAATGTTGAATTCAGCAATTTCAGGAATGTGCATCAAGCGTTGAATATTGTGGTAATTCAGTCCATGGCCGGCATTGACGCCTAAGCCAAGTCTGTGTGCAAGTTTTGCTGATTGTTCAAGGGCGTCGAACTCTGTTTGTTGCTCTTTGCTGTTTCTCGTATTGGCGTACCGTCCTGTATGCAGCTCGATGGAATTAGCTTGAATCTTGTGTGCAGCTCGAACCTGTTGCTGGTCGGGATCGATGAACAGGCTCACCGGGATTCCTCCGTCATGGAGGAGCTGAATCATGTCGCGTATTCGTTCTTTGCGTTCAACCACAGCCAGGCCACCTTCGGTTGTGAGTTCCTGTCGTCGTTCCGGGACGAGAGTGACCATGTCAGGTTTAATGCTGAGAGCCATTTTTGCTACGGTTTCGTCAGCGGCCATTTCCAAGTTTAATTGGATATGAACGGTTTCTTTTAACAAGGTGAGGTCTCGATCTTGTATATGACGTCGATCTTCACGCAGATGAACGACGACACCATCTGCACCGGCCAGCTCTACCAACGTAGCCGCGGTAATGGGATCTGGTTCATGGCCACCTCTGGCTTGTCGAAGGGTTGCAACATGGTCTACATTCACACCGAGTCTGGCCATAAGTTCCTCTTGTTGGAAAAAGCCCCTTCAAAGAATGAAGGGAAGGGGAACGCATTATGTCAGAAGTGAAAATATGGCTGCAAGAAAACGCCTCGAGTGTCGGTGTTCTCCTCCATTCAGTTTTCATCCAATTTGTCGACGGGGAGATGAAAATTGACTGCTTGAATCAGCTGATCTAAAATACGAAATTGTTGAAAAAAGAAGGATTTCCTACGTTCTTGCCAACTGATTCAAATCATTTTTTACGGACATCATGACACCATTTTATCGAATTGAACGTTTGCCACACTATGTATTCGCCCAAGTCCAATCGTTGAAGTTAGAAGCACGACAACGAGGGGAGGACATTATTGATTTAGGGATGGGCAACCCTGATCAACCGACCCCTTCGCATATCGTGGATAAGCTGACTGAAGCGGCGGGGAATGGACGAAATCACCGGTATTCCGCTTCACGAGGCATCACCAAGCTCCGGCATGCGATTTGTGCGTGGTATAAGCGAAACTATGATGTTGACTTAGACCCAGAAACAGAAGCGATTGCGACATTGGGAGTCAAAGAAGGGTTGGCCCATCTGGCTTTGGCAATGGTTGGTCCAGGGGATGTGGTGTTGACGCCAACCCCTACGTATCCAATCCATATGTATAGTGTGATTATTGCTGGAGGAGAAGTACGTGGGGTTGAATTGAATCCAGCGGCGGGGGATTTTTTCGAAAACTTAACGCGAGTGTACCGTCAAACTCAACCGCGACCTAAAATACTCATTATGAGTTTTCCACATAATCCAACCACGAGTGTGGTGGATCTGGAGTTCTTTAAAAAAATTGTGGCCTTTGCGTTGGAAAATGACGTGTGGCTGGTTCATGACTTAGCCTATGCCGATCTCGTCTTTGATGGCTATCGAGCTCCGAGCCTCCTTCAGGTTCCAGAAGCCAAACAAGTCGGCGTTGAGTTTTATTCTTTGTCGAAAAGTTATAATATGCCAGGGTGGAGAGTTGGGTTTTGTGTTGGCAATCAAGAGATGATTGGCGCACTGACCAAAATAAAAAGTTATTTAGACTATGGCATGTTTCAGCCAATTCAAATTGCCAGTATCATTGCGTTGAACGGGCCTCAGGATTGTGTTGGAGATATCGTGGAGCGGTACAAACGTCGGCGGAATTCGCTAGTGGATGGTTTGAATCGAATTGGGTGGGACGTTGATTATCCACGTGCGACGATGTTCGTGTGGGCACGCATTCCACCCGCGTTTCGAGGTATGGGTTCGCTTGAATTTTCAAAGTTATTGTTGCGTGAAGCCAAGGTCGCCGCTTCTCCGGGAATAGGCTTTGGCGAGGGTGGCGATGAGTACGTGCGATTCGCGCTTGTGGAAAACGAACATCGTATTTATCAAGCCGTTCGAGGCATGAAGCATGCCCTTAAACTTGGGGATACGAGCCGATGAAGTCTAAAATTACGGTAGGAATGATAGGGTTAGGAACTGTGGGATGTGGTGTGGCCAAAGTGTTGTTTGGCAATGCTCCATTGATTGCTAAGCGGGTTGGAGCACCGGTCGAGCTCGTTCGGATTGCAGATTTAGATATTACGACAGATCGAGGATTGTCGATACCAGAAGGCGTACTCACTACCGATGTGCAGGCCGTGCTTCAGGATTCAGATATTGATATTGTCGTCGAATTGATTGGCGGCTATGACCCGGCCAAGGGTTTTATCCTCAAGGCTATCGAGCAAGGGCAATCCGTTGTCACGGCTAACAAAGCCTTATTAGCGGTGCACGGGGAAGAAATTTTTCATGCGGCAACATCCGCTGGGGTTGATCTCGGCTTTGAGGCCAGTGTTGGCGGAGGGATTCCGATTATCAAGTCCCTAACCGAGGGGCTAGTCGCCAATGAGGTGACCTCGATGTTCGGGATTATGAATGGGACATCTAATTATATTTTGACGAGAATGACGGAAGATGGGAACAGCTTCGACGATGTGCTGCAGCAGGCGAGGGACGAAGGATATGCCGAAGCGGATCCGACATTTGACGTCGAAGGAGTCGATGCAGCGCACAAATTAGCCATCTTGGTGAACCTGGCGTTTGGAACGACGGTCAATATTAAAGACATTCATACTGAAGGGATTTCTCGTCTTTCGACGATGGATTTTGAGTTTGCCCGTGAGTTTGGCTATACCATTAAATTGTTAAGTATCGCGAAGTGCGTCGATCATGAAATTGAAGCGCGAGTCCATCCGACTCTCATTCCCTCAACCTCCCCTATGGCTCAAGTTGGAGGGGTATATAACGCTATTCATATCGTTGGAGATGCTGTCGGGGATGTGGTCTTGTACGGGCAAGGAGCCGGTTCCCTTGCAACGGCCAGTGCCGTGGTAAGCGACATCGTGGATATTGCAAGAAATCGACTCAAGAATATTTCTGCGCGTGTGCCAGTTGCTTCCTATCACTGGGATCATCGTGCGCCCATTCGTCTGCGGCCTATTGAAGAAATTTCAAGTATGTATTATTTACGGTTCATGGTTCTGGATCAACCTGGCGTCCTTGCTCAAATCTCCAGTACTCTGGGTGAGCAGAACATCAGTATTTCTTCGGTGTTACAGAAGGGGCGACAACAGGGGCAAGCCGTGCCGTTGGTCATTATGACACATCGTTCGTCAGAGCGTGCGGTTCAAGTGGCGATTCAGACTATATCACACATGCCATTTATCTCTGAAGCGCCCATGCTGCTACGGATTGAAGGGGCAGAGGCATGAGTGAACGTAGCAAAGTGATGGTGCATGTATGATTCCTTGGCGAGGAGTGATCGAAGAGTATCGGAAGTTTTTGCCGGTGAGCGATTCGACTCCCATTGTCTCCTTACAAGAAGGGAATACCCCGCTCGTTCAAGCGAAACGGCTGGCTCAACGTATCTGTCCTGGGGTTGAGCTGTTTTTGAAAATTGAGGGCGCCAATCCGACTGGCTCGTTTAAGGATCGCGGAATGACCTTGGCGGTTTCCAAAACGCTTGAAAAAAAGGCGCGAGCGGTTATGTGCGCGTCAACTGGAAATACCTCTGCGGCGGCGGCGGCCTATGGGGCGAAGGCTGGGCTCCCTGTCTATGTGCTAATTCCTGCAGGAAATATCGCGCTTGGTAAGTTGACGCAGGCTATCATGCATGGGGCGAAAGTTATTCAGATCGAGGGAAACTTTGATCAAGCGCTTCAGATTGTGAAAGAACTGTGTCGGGATGATGAATTTGAACTCGTCAATTCGATTAATCCATTTCGATTAGAAGGTCAAAAAACCGCTGCGATGGAAGTGTGTGATCAATTAGGAAAGTCTCCCACCGTCCATGTACTGCCTGTTGGGAATGCCGGAAATATTACGGCCTACTGGAAGGGATACCAAGAGTATCATGCGGCCGGTCAAGTCAGAAGTGTGCCCAGAATGATTGGATTTCAGGCTGAAGGTGCGGCTCCCATCGTGCGAGGACATGTCATTGAACATCCCACCACCGTTGCCTCGGCTATCAGGATTGGTAATCCAGCAAGTTGGCAATTAGCGATGAATGCTGTTCAAGAGTCAGATGGTCTGATCAATATGGTCACCGATGATGAAATACTTGAGGCCTATACAATGGTGGCGCGAGAAGAAGGGGTATTTTGTGAGCCAGCGTCCGCGGCGTCGGTTGCAGGGGTCATAAAGTTGCATGCGGCAAACGAATTGTCCGAGGGCATGACAGTGGTCTGCACATTGACAGGACATGGTCTGAAAGATCCTGATACCGCGATGAACATTTCCGATCAACCATTGACGGTTCGGGCGACTCGTGAGGAGGTTGCAGCCGTTTTATCTCTGTGATATTCCTGAGATATTCTGTGTGAGATATGGTGAGTCCACGTTGTTATTCTTGAATTGAGATCTGTGATTGACAATGAAAACCATCATTGTCCAAGGCGATGGCATCGCGTCTCATGCTCTTCCAGAGCTTGATGGGCAAACGCTGTTGCAAGTTGCCAAAACCCCGAATTTAGACGAGATGGCAACCCAGGGCGAGTTCGGCGCTTTGACTTTGCCGTCTCAAGGTGTTTCGCTCTCAGGCACTGTGGTGCATTTATCTCTGCTTGGTTATGATCCTGCCAGGTATTATTCGGGGCTTGGACCATTTGAAGCCGCGAGTTTAGAAATTGTCCTCGAGCAGCATGATATGGCGTTTCTCTGTCAATTCGTGACGCTGGGGGGATCAAATGGTCATGGGGATGACAAAAAATTAGGTCCAGCCCTCATGTTGAATGATGATGAAGCAGGTGGGATCAATACGGAAGATGCGCGAGAATTAATTGATGTTGCCAATGAGCAGCTTGGGTCAGAAGCCATTCAATTCTATGCCGGCGAGCGACATCGCCACGTGATGGTGTGGATTGGGTGTCCCAATCGTTGTCGCTGTTATAATCCACTGACAGCACGAGGTCGAACGATTGAGCCATTTCTTCCATCTGGGAAAAGCGCCGATGTCCTTAGAGAACTCATGGAGGCCTCTCGCATTCTTCTTCGGCGTCACCCCGTCAATCTAGAACGTGAGCAGGCAAAGCAAAGCCTGGCGAATTGTCTCTGGTTGTGGGGGCCTGGAAAAGCCATTGAATTGCCAAAGTGGAACGATCGGTGGTCGATTTCCAATATTACAATTTCACCATCGAGTGTGCACCGTGGTGTTGCGATGTGTGCGGGGATGGACGTGCTGAATCCTCTAAACTCTGACGACAATCATTTGCAGAGCTTTGGCCTGTACGTGCAGGAATGTATAACTGAAATGCAAACGAGAGACTTTGTCTATGTGCATGTGCCTATGCCCGATACTGCGAGATCAGATAACATGAACGCTATGATTCATACGATAGAAATGTTTGATGAGCAGGTCGTTGGTCCTCTTCTTCACTCACTTCCTGAGAGAGGCGATTGCCGTCTTTTGGTTGTCGGAAACCATGCTGGCGAAGACGCGCAAGAGCCCTCGCTCTCTCCGACTCCCTATGCCTTGCTTTCACCGCTCCAGGCACGACACACAAAGGCACCATCATCTTTTGATGAAGTCCATGCTGTGCAAGGTCCTGCTCGAGATGCCACAAGGATTCTTGGGCGAGTGCTCGCAACAGAGGCCTCTTAATGGCATTACTCATTCAGAAGTTTGGTGGAACTTCCGTTGGAAGTGTGGAACGAATCCATGCGGTTGCTGACTTGATTGAACGGACAGTTCGTGAGGGACATCAGCTTGTTGTCGTGCTTTCCGCGATGAGTGGAGAAACCGATCGGCTTTTGCGGTTAGCACGCGATATCTGTACGGTTCCTGACGAACGTGAATTAGACATGTTGTTGTCGTCGGGCGAACGAGTCACGATTTCGTTAATGGCGATGACGCTCAGGGAACGAGGAATTTCAGCTCAATCCTTTACTGGGCGGCAAGTTGGAATTGTGACAAACAATTCTCATACGAAGGCGCGAATTTCCCGTGTCGCCGCCGACCGGGTGAAAGTGGCATTGTCAGAGGGAGTCATTCCGATTGTTGCCGGATTTCAAGGTATCAATGCGTCATCAGATGTGACGACGCTTGGCCGAGGCGGATCGGACTTGACGGCTGTTGCGCTGGCTGCGGCATTAAAAGCGGATCGATGTGTGATTTATACCGATGTGGACGGGGTCTATACCGCCGACCCCAATGTGGTGCCCAATGCCAGAAGGCTTCGCGTACTTTCCTATGAGGAAATGTTAGAATTAGCAAGTTTAGGGGCAAAGGTCCTACAGGCTAGGTCTGTGGAGTTTGCGGCGAGGCATCAGGTACCGCTTGAAGTCAAATCAAGTTTTACGGAAGGGCAGGGAACACTTGTGACACAAGAACATGCCGATATGGAAAGAGTCCTCGTCTCTGGTGTTGCCGGAGATTTGAATCAAGCCAAGTTGACGGTCGTGGGAGTGCCGGATAGTCCAGGGATTGCCGCTCAAGTATTTGGGGCTGTGGCTGAAGCCGGTCTGAATGTCGACATGATCATCCAGAACATCAGTCAGGAGGCCTTGACCGACATTTCGTTTACCGTCCCGCGAGTGGAACTCCCTCAGGCGATTGCGTTGCTCAAAAGAGTGGCGACGACGGTTCATGCGCGTGAGGTCGAAGTCAAAGAAGATATTGCTAAAGTCTCCCTTGTTGGCGTGGGCATGCGATCGCATTCAGGAATTGCCGCTCGAATGTTTCAAGCCCTTTCCCGTGAAGGCATTAATATTTTAATGATCAGTACTTCTGAAATTAAGGTGTCCTGCGTTGTGGAAGAAAAATATTTAGAATTGTCGTTACGGTCATTGCATAATGAATTTGAATTAGATAAAGATCCCTCCGTTTCCCTCTGACGATATGGGTGTGAACATGAAGAGAACAGATTGAAGATGAACGATTATTCCACAGCTAGCCCATCGTTAGAAATCTACGATACCACGTTACGTGATGGATCGCAGGCAGAAGATGTGAGCTTTTCCGTCGAGGATAAGATCCACATTGCATTAAGGCTTGATGAGTTAGGTATTCATTACATTGAAGGAGGATGGCCAGGAGCAAACCCAAAAGATATCGAGTTTTTTCGAGTTATCAAAACCACGCCATTAAGCCAAGCCACGGTTGTTGCCTTTGGCTCCACACGAAAAGCGGATAATGCCGTCCAGAGCGATCCCAATCTCCAGGCCTTGTTGTCGGCTGAGACCGAAACGGTGACGCTTTTTGGAAAAAGTTGGACTCTACATGTGACGGAGGCGTTAGGGACGTCATTAGAGAAAAATCTAGAACTGATTGGTGATTCAATCGCGTATCTCCGAGACCAACAGCGTCATGTATTCTATGATGCCGAGCATTTTTTTGATGGCTATAAAACGGATGCCGATTATGCAATGAAAACCTTACGAAAAGCGGCAGAGGCTGGAGCCGAACGTATCATCTTGTGCGATACCAATGGCGGGTCGATGCCGTGGGAAATTAAGGAAATTTTCGAGCGGGTTCAGGCTGAGAGTTCTGTCCCTCTTGGCATTCACGCCCATAATGACGCAGAAATGGGCGTTGCCAATTCTATTGTGGCTGTGAACGCTGGCGCACGGCAAATTCAGGGAACGATCAATGGAATCGGAGAGCGGTGCGGGAATGCGAATCTCTGCTCTATTGTTGCTAACCTCGAATTGAAAATGAACACGCCGGTTTTAGGGGAAGGACGATTAGCTCAACTTCGAAGTGTCTCAATGTATGTGTCGGATATTGCAAACCTCCTTCCAAATAAACGTCAACCGTATATTGGTGATACCGCGTTTGCCCATAAAGGTGGTGTGCATATCCACGCCGTGCAAAAAAACCCGTTAACCTATGAGCATGTTCGACCAGAAGATGTTGGCAATCACCGCCGTGTCTTGATTTCTGATAATAGCGGCAGGAGTGCGGTGCTAGGAAAGATTGAAACGTTAGGGTTAACTTTGCCGAAAGAGCATGCGCATGTGGAAACGCTCTTGTCCGCGTTGAAGGCTCGAGAGTATGAGGGCTATCAGTTTGAAGGAGCCGAGGGGTCATTTGAGTTGATGGTCAAAAAAGCGCTTGGCGAACATACACCGTTCTTTGAGTTATTGGGCTGTCGGGTGATCATTGAAAAACGGCAAGCGAATGAGCAACCGGTTATGTCTGAAGCGACGATCATGGTCAAAGTTGGAGAAGTCGTAGAGCACACCGCTGCGATTGGGGATGGCCCCGTGAATGCTTTGGATAATGCTCTACGTAAAGCCCTTGAAAAATTCTACCCACAATTACACGATGTGAAGCTCCTAGACTATAAAGTCCGGGTCTTGTCTGGCAGTCAAGGTACAGGATCTCGTGTGCGCGTATTAATCGAGTCTGGAGATCATAAGGGAAAATGGTCAACAGTTGGAGTATCCGAAAACATTATTGAGGCAAGTTGGCAGGCATTAGTTGATGGGATTGAGTACAAATTGCTACAGGAGGAACGGCCCCCCATAGAGTCTCCCAGAGGACACGATGGGTTGATCAAGGATAAGTTGTTGTAATTCCTTGACATTTCATGTAATCGCCTGTACTTTTGAAAAGATGCCTCTAAGAATTTATTGAGGCTAGCCAACACGAATATCCATCGTCAATCGGGGGTTGAGGGGGATTATGAGAAAGGCTGATGTTGCCAACATCATTTGTGAAAAGGTGGGACTTTCGAAAACTGAAGCGATGGACCGAGTTGAGGATGTCTTGAACATTCTCAAGGAAAGTCTTAAGAAAGGGGAAGCCATCAAGATTGCAGGATTTGGTAACTTTATTGTGCGAAGTAAGGGGGAACGGAAAGGACGAAATCCACGAACGGGTGAAGAAATTGCTATCACCCCGAGACGGGTTGTCACGTTTCGCCCAAGTCAGTTATTTAAGAAACATGTAAACTCATAAGATTTCGAGAGGCCTACGTGGCTCTTCGGTGATAGTCCTGATGAGGGTGGAGACGAAGCAAGCCGGAAAGACGTGCTATAAGATTGGTGAAGTCGCCGATATTACCAAGCTTCCGGCGTACGTCCTACGCTTTTGGGAATCTGAGTTTAGCTTTCTTCGACCCAAAAAGAGCCAAGGACGTCATCGAGTCTATACCCAAGCTGACATAGAAACGATTATCGAAATTAAGCGAATGCTCTATGAAGAAGGCTATACCATTGCGGGGTTGAAGCGGTATTGGTATCGTCGAAAACGTAGCTCGAATGTCTCAACTGTCAGTGGGGATCGAGTAAAGAAAGCCAAGACAGAGTTGAAAAATATCCTTAAGATGCTTGATGAGCGATAGGGTCGTCTGCGCAACAGCGCATGGCGTGTCTTTCACGCACTAAAAAGACATGCCATTGTCTCCTTCGTTGTTGTCGCAAGCAGGAATGATTGTCGTCGGGGCGTGGCGCAGCCCGGTAGCGCACTCGCTTGGGGTGCGAGAGGTCGGCCGTTCAAATCGGCTCGCCCCGACCAGTTCTCCTATCTTGTAAGAGGTATAACCCCTTCATCACCAACTCATGAAACGTATCAGGCTGGCAGGTTAGGCTTGGATGTCATCTTCAATAAGGTCTTCGCTTTCCGGCATGCCATAGGCCACAAACTTCGCATATGACAAGTAAATTCCACTGCTGTCCCGCATGGCTCTTGTTCCCGCTTTCATTCTCTCCAGTTTCGTGCTATCTGCACCGGTTTCGTGCAGCTTGCTGACGTATTCATTCAGGACGTCATTATAGGTTTCCATGGCTTTTTCGACGTTCAAAAAGGCTTGCATTATTTGTTCGGTCATTGCAGGTGTTCCTCCATCATTGTTGTATGAGCAAGACTGTCACCTTACATGAGCGTCAAATTTGTGGTCAACTTATCGCCATTTCAATAAAAATCCGTATGCATTCTGTTCACGCATTTGCCTTGGACACCTGTAATAGCAACAGCAGAAGTCATGAGACTTCAACGAAGGTGGCCCATGAGGTACGAGAAGGTCGCTCACCGTTCGTGTCCAAGGGCACCTGTAATAGCAACAGCAGAAGTCATGAGACTTCAACGAAGATGGCCCGTTCGGCACGCTAGGCTCACTCACTGACAGTGTCCAAAGACATCTCTGAATAAGTAATATGTAGGTTTGTGATAAAAATAGAACTCGTTCTATTATCTGCAGATATTGGGAATGTGTGTAAGAGACGTGGTTTGACCGTCTTTCTTCAGATTCAGTAAAATGCGCACGCTTTACCTCGGTGCATGTGCTGGGTTGCGCACTGGTTTAGTAAACGTGCAAAGAGTTCGTGCACACTTACCCTGAGTATTCCTCTCCTGTTTCATCAGATATGTTGGGTGTGTTTGACCGGGACATCTGTTTGAGCAATGCGTGAATGGGGCAAGTGATTCTTTCAGTAAGAGAGTTGGTGATGTTGCGCTCTATCTTCCTATGATCTCTGATTCGCACCCATGGATTTCAGTCGTTATCCCGATGAAGGATGAACGAGAGAATATTATGCCACTATCGAGCCAGTTGCTCGGGTTTTTCTCCGGTCGGGAAGAAACGAAGACCGCGCCTTTTGAAATCGTGTTTGTGGACGATGGAAGTACAGATGGCAGTGATCGTCTATTTCAAGGTCTGGCTCATGAGCATCCAGAAATTCGGGTCATTTATTTGGATCGTAATTATGGGCAAACCGCCGCGTTTGATGCAGGGTTTCGATATGCCACAGGAGCGTTGATTGTGACATTAGATGGGGACCTTCAATATGACCCTGTGGATATTGGGAAACTGTTACCGCTCGCCAATCAGTACGACGTCGTGTGTGGACGACGTCAACGGCGAAATGACAATCTGATTCGACGGTGGTCTTCCCGTTTGGCCAACGGCGTGCGTAACGCGGTAATTCATGATGGGATTCATGATACGGGGTGCTCACTCAAGGTGTTTAAGCGGTCGGTTCTCGATCGTATTCCATTGTTTCAGGGCATGCATCGTTTCTTCCCTGCATTAGCGCAAATGTATGGGTTCTCTGTAACAGAAATACCCGTTCAACATTTTCCTCGAGTACATGGACTCTCAAAGTATGGTGTGGGTAATCGACTGTTTGCCAGTGTCTATGACCTTTTTGCCGTACGGTGGATGCAGAGTCGATGTTTGAACTATCACAGCCGTGAGCAACACAACGTGACGAACGACCTTGCACCGTGTTCCTCAAAGAATTCGTTGAACAAGAACGCCTAACTCCTCTCTCTTCAGTTCAGCCGAAATATCGGTTTTTCATTAAGAATTTCCATCTCCCTACGGTGAAACTATGACAATGATTGATGGGCTTTGGCTTGCAGTTGAGACGTACTTTTCGAGTATGACCGGTGAGGAAATTGCTTGGAAATGCGTCGGGCTCTTAGGAGTGCTCCTGTTTTTCTCTCGATGGATCATCCAATGGATTGCGTCTGAGCGAAGAGCGCAGAGCCATATGCCTCTATTGTTTTGGTATTTAAGTTTTGCTGGGGCTGTGATGACGTTGGCCTATGTGCTGTATCTTGGGGACGAAATTCTTATACTTGGGAACAGCGCGAATAGTTTCGTCTATGCAAGAAATCTCATGCTGATTTATCAAGGTCGGAAGCACACCTCCAATGGATAATCCTGCTGTTTCAGCCATACACCCCTCCCAAGGTTTCTCGCTCGGGCATTTTTGCGCCATTTTCGCCCTTGCCAGTCTTCTGCTATTGGTGAATCTTGGTGGCCTGGGGCTGACTGACCGAGACGAGGGGAGTAATGCAGAAGCTGCGAGGGAAATGTTGGAAACCGGGGATTGGGTCTCGCCTACCCTCAATTATGAGCCGCGCTTTGCGAAGCCGGCTTTTGTGTATTGGATTATCAGCGCGTCCTATGCCGTGTTTGGGGTACATGAATTTTCAGCCAGGCTGCCGTCTGCTCTCTTTGGAGTCGGACTGATTCTGTTGCAGTATAGTTTTCTCGCGAAGGTTTGCGGAGCGCGAATTGCGCTCTTTGGTGCGCTCATGCTCCTGTTGAACCTTGAAATGGTTGGTGTGTGTCGAATGGTGCTCACCGATCCGGAATTGGTATTTTTTACGACCTTAGCTGGTTATAGCTTTTGGCTGGGTATGGAATCGGGTCAATCCAAGCGGTGGATATTCTTAGGGCTCTATGTGGGAATGGCATGTGCGATGTTGGCGAAAGGGCCGGTGGGAATTATCATTCCCCTGTTAGGGATCATTCCGTATCTCAGTCTTACGGGGCAATGGAAGCATTACTGGGAAAAAGGATATCCGCTGTTGGGCTTCCTTCTTGTGGGTTTAATTGCGGCTCCATGGTATATCGCCATGTTTACGATTCATGGAGAGGCGTATCTAGCCGCAGCAGAAGCCAATACGACAGGACGTTTTTCCAACCCAATGGAAGGGCATGGCGGGACGATTCTTTTCTATATTCCTGTTTTGCTTCTGGGGTTCTTTCCGTGGAGTGCGTTTCTTCCCATGTCGCTCTATCACACGCTGAAGGGTATGAAGTCGTTTCGTGCGATCGCATCTGACGGCCAGGTGGGGCAAAAGCTTGCGATATTTTCGACATTGTGGATCGTAGGCCTGTTGATATTCTTCACGCTCTCAGCGACGCGGTTGCCTCACTATATTTTTCCGTTATTTCCTATGGCTGCCATTGTTGTTGCGCTCTTTTTTGATCGATGTGTATCCGAAGATTCTCCGCCAGGGCTGAGGGTGTCAATACGGTTGCTGATCGCGATTGGCTATGCGCTGGGGTTAGCGTTAGCTTCCGCCCCAGCAGTGTATACGACGTTTCTTGAAACGATCACGAAAGAATTTCCAGCGGCAAGCCACATGGATGTTCAGCTACTCCCGGTGTTACTTGGTGTGCTTGTGATTGTTGGAACGATGGGCCTGCGTCACTTTCTGGGATCGAAAGAGACACGGATCTATGGGTTTGGAATTGCTGGAGGGATGATGGTCGTGTTTGTGTTGGTAGTCGTGGTGTTTGCACTTCCGAAGTTTCATGAGTATTTTATTGCTCCTCCGCAACAATTAGCTACCATTGCCGGGATGAATCTGAAGCAAGAGGATCGTTTGATTCAGTTCGGACGAAAACGTCCGTCGCTCACGTTCTATGCGCAGAGAAAAGTCTATCAGATCAATCCAGGTGAAGATCATAAGTTTATTTCCCATGAGAATGCGTCCGGTCGAAAGATGATCGTGTTGCAGTCGCACCTTCGTCCGCAGTTGCCCGAATCAGTATCTGATTACATCTTGGTGCAAGAGCGTAACGGGTTTTCTCTGTTGGTGAATCGGTCATTACTGAAGCCATAGCTTTTGATGTCTTGCTTCCTGGATCTGTGAGGCTTCAATGAGCAATGCGATTAATTGGATAATCAAGGACTTTGGTCAGGGCTTCGTGACGAGACTTCCGTTGGGTTATTCCTGTCCTTGAACCTCAATTGGTTAGACCACTTAGGTACGTAAGGCTCTTGTCTCTAGACAGACTATGAGATATGCTGTATGTAATCGAGATGATTGGATAAGAAGTTGCCCACAATTTATATCTCGTACTTGGAATTATCTTCCAACAGTGCTTCAATATTCATACAACGTTTTTGGTGCCCCATCACGTTAGAATGTGACTTCCATCGGAGTTGCTTTTCTCACCAAATATCCTTCCTCTACGTTGTGCATCCGAATCATTTGCTTGTCTGCTTGCAAGATCAGCTATAACAAGAGGAATGTCGCTGAAATTATGAGTAGCCAGAATACACGGAGACCCTAGATCATGGCATCAAGTAAAAAGAGAGTGACACAAGGCGGGAAGACTGAGTTCATACGGATGGTCCGTTACAAGAGTGAAAACCAGGTGGGTGTCTTGGCGCAGTTTGTGTCGGCCATCTCGGAACAGGGTGGGAGTATCGGCGATGTGAAGACGCGTAAGCTTGGCAAGTTTTATATCTGGCGAGATGTCACGATTATCGCCAATGATCGAGAGCACTTTGCCCAAATTCTCAAAGCGATTCGGGCTTTAGAGAAAACGAAGGTCGAGCAGATTGTTGATGAAGTGCTTGAACGGCATTTGGGTGGAAAAATCAAGATGGAACTTAACCATCCGATTGAGACCATTAATGATATGCGAGCGATTTATACTCCAGGCGTGGCTGATGTCTGCCGGATTATCCAGAAAGATCCAAGTGAGGCGTACAATTACACATGGGTGCATCATACCGTTGCGCTGTTGACCAACGGGAGTCGAACGCTGGGGTTGGGCAATATTGGTCCGTTGGCGGCGATGCCCGTTATGGAAGGGAAGGCGGCATTATTTAGAAAGTTTACTGGCTATAACATGGTGCCGATTCCAATCGATACGACGAACTCTCAAGAATTTATCGATACAGCGATACGATTGTCGCCAGGATTCGGTGCGATTCATTTAGAAGATATTTCGGCTCCGGAATGTTTTGAAATCGAAACAGAGCTGGTCAAACGTCTCAGTATACCCGTCATGCATGATGACCAGTACGGAACGGCTGTCGTATGCCTGGCGGCTGTGATCAATGCGTGTCGTATCGTCAAAGGCGATCTTGAGAAGGTACAGATTGGACAAATCGGACTTGGTGCTGCTGGGAGTGCAATCGCTCGTTTAATTATGGCCTATACGAACCGGACGATTTGGTGTTGTGATAAGAATCCTGCTGCGGTCGAACGCCTTGAGGTGTTTCGTCAGAACAGTGCGACGCTGGAACAAGTGATGGAGCGTTGTGATGTGGTCATTTCCACGACAGGTGTGAAGGGCTTGATTTCACCCACGTTGGTGAAAAAGCAGCAAATCATCTTGGCTCTGAGTAATCCCATTCCAGAAATCACCGAGGATGAAGCCATGAAAGCCGGAGCCGCGTTCTACTCTGATGGACGATACGTGAATAACCTCTTAGCCTACCCAGGAATTTTTAAAGGTGCCCTGGAAACGCGAGCAACGAAAATTAACGATTCTATGCTTCTTGCCGCAGTTCAAGCCATCGTGGACGCCACACCTCAAGGAGAAATTGTGCCAAGTCCATTGGATCCCACGGTTCATGTTGCTGTGACCAAGGCCGTGGCGAAAGCGGCTATGACGAGTGATGTCGCGCAAAAATACTTTGATGACGAATACTTTGATGTTGAGGAAAAGTCGTAGAAACGCATCCTCAAGTTCGTATCCATATAATGAACATATGTTTTACTCTGTTCTGGCCTGTTGCCTGTCCATATCTCATGTGAAAGGCTTCATGGTTCTTCATGACACCAATGGAAGCACCCCTCGTAACTGACTGATTAGTCCCACAAAGCACATTATTCCCAATCCCAGTAGCACCTCGGTCGTGAGTATGGTGAACCTATGTCGTGAGTCTTCGGTATGAAGATTCTCTAACACCGTACGAAGCTGATGGTTGCGCACCATCCACCACGCGACGCCAGATAAGGCGGCCAGTGTGGTGATGAAGAAGGAGCCTGAACATAAGGCTACCCCTAAGGCCATAAGTAACGAACTTGTAGTGAGCATGGTCTGTCTGCGTGTGGCGGAGTTTCGTGTTGAGAGGCGTGTTCGGAGTCGAATACCATAGCCGATGGCTGTCACGAGGATGCTTGCTCCAAGGATGATGTCATATAAAATATCCATGTCTGGTTTTTGGACGGCAATCCATAATACGCCTAGTCCCCCGACAAAAAATGGAAGGCCCTGTGCGAGGGATTCGATGAGCGAGGTACGCCAACTTCGAATGGGTTGTGCCAGGATATAGCCAATAACATATCCCAGGAACGCGCCAATGCATGCGTCAGACGGAAAGTGGGATCCCTTCATAATGCGACTGAGTGCGACGAATGTTGCGCTTCCATACAGTATCCACGCAAATCGTGGGAAATGTTTTGCGAACACAGCGGCAACGGCGAATGAAGCGGACGAATGCCCGGACGGGAATGCATCCAGTCCACTTTGGAATGAGGGGCCAATTTGCCAGTGCTCTTGATGGGCAAGTCGTGGACGTGGACGTCCAATGGAATGCTTGATGATTTGTGTGATGAGTCCAGAGATTCCATGAGCCACAAGAGTCTGTATGCCGATTTGCTTGAGCTTATGGTGTTTCCAGGCATAGCCTGAAAGAACAAGAAGCAGGGAGATGATAATTAAGGTTGATCCGTGTCCGAGTTGATTGCCGATTCGGCCGAGATGTTCTATCGTTTGATTCGGCGTTGCACGAATGAACTGGATGATGGGGAAATCTATTTGTGACAGAGCGCCGACTCCTCCCACAACCACGATGGATGCGATGATGCATACCAAGGTGGAGATATAGGGAGGGAATTTTGACGGAACGGATGGACCAGTGTTGTTGTCAAAAAAAGAATGAAGAAATGATGCAATCACTCCAGCTCAATACGCAAGGCTGATGGGCCCTGGTGTTTACGGGACCCAATCAGCAAGGAACACATTAAATTCACGAGGATTTGACGCATTTCGATCAGAGACCCACACGACCTTCGATCCGTCTGGCGAAAACATGGGAAAGCTATTGAAATGGCCAAGTGTTGTGATTTGTTCTAACTGTTTACCCTGGTCGCTGATGGTGTAGAGATGAAACGCTGGTCGGCCCTTGTCCTCAGATGGTGATGAGACATTCGAAGAAAATATAATATTTTTTCCATCGGGGTGAAAGAATGGCGCGAAGTTCGAAGCCCCATTCTTCGTAATCGCATATTGATCTGATCCATCGGCATTCATAATGAAAATCTCAAGATTCGAAGGCTCGACCATATTCTTCGCAAGTAGGTCTTGATACGCCTTGAGGGCTTCTGGTGTGTCTGGATGGCTTGCGCGATATACGATACGTGTGTTGTCTGGTGAAAAGAATGCTCCGCCATCATACCCAACTTGCTGCGTCAGTTTCTTGATGTTGGTTCCATTAATATCCATGCTGTAGATATCGAGGTCGCCCTCTCGCATGGAGGTAAATACGATTGTGCGTCCATCAGGGGACACGGTGGCCTCGGCATCGTACCCTGGCGTCGCGGTTAGTCGTTGGAGATCCTTGCCGCTGACATGTGCCGAAAAAATATCATAGTCGTCTAATGCCCATCGATACTGTTTTGTTCGTTTGATCTCTGGAGGGCATTGCGGAGCGCGCATATGAGTCGACGAAAACAGCACTCGACGATCACCGGGGAAGTAGTATCCGCATGTGGTTCCGCCATGCCCTGTGCTCACTCGTCGTTGATTGTTTCCCTCTAAGTCCATCGTAAAAATCTGATAACAGGGCAGAGGGGATTTTTGGTACGGATCATGTGTGGATTGGAAGACCAGATTGTCTCCATCAAAAGAAAAGTAGGCTTCGGCATTTTTTCCGGTTGTCGTGAGTTGTCTGATATTTTTGAGATGTGGTTCGGCTGATGGCGAGGGGCCGTCTTTGGCTTCCACAAGGGAAAAGGATGTAACCATGATCAGTGCAACCATGCAATAACCGTAACACATTGAGGGAAGACTGAGAATTCGTATGACGTTCACTGGGTACTCCTTATGCGGCATTCAATAAGACATCGAGGCTGTTGATTGGAGGATCAAAGAGGCCTCGAGTGATCACTGTTCCCTGTTGAAAGATCAGGTAGCTATCCCACCCATAAAAAAACAAAAGCCGGGCCACGCGGGAAATCGCTTCTGAGGAAAATCCATGAAAATAACTTACCACATGGTTCGGATTGGTTGGATTGGGGCATGACACGAGCCACGCAATATCCGGCCCTTCAAACTTTTCTCCTTGTATGGCAATCCAATTGTCGCCGGTTTGGACGGCATCTCTGCATTTCGCTAGTCCCTCTAGGGCGAGATCACTCGTGAGCGGATGGCCGAATATCAGGAGCGATGTATCCTGCAGTGTTAGGCGAGTCTTCGTCTCAGTCATAACCGGGGAGCCCTGAGATTGTAAGCGATACAGGACTGGTTGATAGGCCTCTTGTGTGGCTGTTGAACTTGTCTTGTCTACATATATTGCTTGGTGTTGATCGGTTACCCAGGCGTTGAGCATGGGGGGCAATTGCGCGCGAGGGATTCGCCGCAAGACCATAAAGTCTGGGTCGATCACGAGTCGGGTTGGTAGAGACGGAGCCGAAAGGCTCACGGTTTGTACGTGATCGTTTAACGTGATGATGGTGTCAAATGTTGTCCCATCAGCAAGATAGAGCACTGCAGGAAGTCGAAGGCGATACACGGGCTGCTGTTGAACAATGGTGGCGTTCACGAGAAATTGCCCGGGGTATTCAGGATCTTCCTGGACATGTGTCTGTTCAATGTTGAGAGAAGGGGCTCCTGTCTGCTCTACCCATTGCTCAAAAAACCAGCTCAAGTCTTTGCCGGCGATGTCGCTGAATATTTTTTGAATGGTATTCCAGTCCGCATGTTTCCCGGTCCATTCCTTGACTAGTGTGCGAATGCCTGTGAAAAAATGTGTATCGCCAATTTCCTGGCGCAGCATATGAAACAGCATTGCGGTTTTTTGGTAGCCAATGGCATTGTCGATGCGAGTTTCTTTGTGATGAAACTGTCTGACCGGGTATTCCTGTGGTGTTGTTCCGTATAAATTATATTCAAAAAACATCTGCTGACGTTTCTGAAGCGCGGTCTCTGCTGAGGCATGCACCTCTTCATAATAATAGTTTGAAAGATAGGTTGTTAGGCCTTCAACCCAGTTTCCATCTGAGAAATGGTTAAAGACGGAATTGCCAAACCATGAATGCACAATCTCATGGCCCAGGGAGTAGGGTTGTGTGTACCCGCGCTTGATGATTCGGTCGCCGAGTAGCGTATAGGACGGGAGTCCGATACCTGCTGGGAAAAAGTTTTCGACCACGGCGAACTTGGAAAACGGGTAGGGTCCCAATAGTTTTGTATACATTTCTAGGTACTGTATCGTGGCTTCCAGGTATTGGTCAGCTAATTCTGCATCTTCGGGAAATAAGTATGTGGCGATGGTAATGCCTTGCCATGCCTTTTTCTGTTTGACGAAATGATTGGCCACTAAGGTCAGGGCTTCGCTTTTTTGGGTGATGTTCCATGTCGACGTTGTTTCATCGTCAGTTACTGTATGAGAGACTTCTTTGCCTTGAGTGACTGTTTCCCATCCAGAAGGGACTGTGGACGTGACCTGAAAGGTTGCTAAGGCATGCGGGACCGTTGGATACCATTGGGTTTCCGAGGTGAGGTAGACGCCTTCGGGGCCAATATACCCTGTGGTTTCATCGGGTTTGGTAAAGCGAAGGCCTGGTGCCCCTTTGGGGTGGTCGTCGATCATGCCATGGTAGCGGACCTTGATCGTGTGAGAAGAGGTCTTGACCTGAGAATCAACAAGGGCAATTTGCAGGCGATGTTCCACATCAGAGGGAGAATGTGGTTGTTTCGTGATTTCTTGGAGTTGAATGACGGAATCATTGAGCTGGATTTCATCTATGACCAAATTTTTATTTAAGGTCAGTTCGAGTGTGTCAGGGAAAATCGTTGCTTCAGGGAATGTGATCGTATCTTCAATCGTCAGGCTATGGGTGGTTGGCTGAAGTGTCATGGTGAGATTGTGGTGTGGGGTTACGAGTTGACCTTCTCCCCAGGCCACTTGAATAGAAACGACGTTGCAACAAAGCCAAATAAACAGGAGAATTATCGGTGTGATAGATCGCGAGATTGTACGTGATACATGGAGATCGTGTCTGTCAATGAATGAACGCATGATCACACTGTATTTATCATGAGAATATGGCACATATTAGCCCTCTATACGAAACAGGGCATCAATAAATTCTTGAGCTTGAAAATTCTGTAGATCATCTTCTCCTTCGCCCACCCCGATCAGTCGAATCGGGATCTTCAATTCTTCCGCAATGGCGACGACGACGCCCCCACGAGCCGTTCCGTCAAGTTTCGTCAGCGCCAGGCCTGTGACGCCAAGTGATTCATGAAACTGTTTGGCTTGCGCAATGGTATTTTGTCCTAACGTTCCATCCAGAGTCAGGAGTACTTCGTGAGGTGCACCTGGGAGCTCCCGTGTGATCACACGTTTCATCTTTTCCAGTTCTTGCATGAGGTTCACTTTGGTGTGAAGCCGTCCCGCTGTGTCGATGAGCACAACGTCACTGTTTCGGGCCTTGGCCGCGACGATCCCATCGAAGACCACGGCGGCAGGGTCTGCGCCTTGTTGATGGCGAATGACGTCAACGCCAATGCGGTCTCCCCATGTCACGAGTTGTTCGGTCGCTGCTGCGCGGAACGTGTCGGCGGCGACAAATAATGGCTGCAAGCCCGATTGTTGCAGTTGTTTCCCTAGCTTGGCAATTGTCGTGGTTTTGCCGACTCCGTTGATCCCTATCGCAAGCAGAACATAGGGGCGGGGGCCCTGTTGAATTAATGTTTCGAGTGGTTCTGCTTGAATAGGTTGAAAAATTTTCAGCAATGTCTCTTTAAATGGTTGGAGTGGATCGTCGGAGTCAGCCGTCACACCTTCTGTTCGGATCTGTTCCATTAAACGTTCGACGACACGAACGCCGACGTCTGCTCCGAGTAATGCCTCTTCGACTTCTTCCAGAACGGCAGGGTCTGGCCCCGAACCAATCAGGCGTTGCAATGATCCCTGCACACTCTTGCGAGTTTTCGTCAATCCATCTTGTAAGCGCTGTAGCCATCCCATAGTAAGCCTAATGTATTACGAGCTATGTTCCGCGTATGTCAATAAATGATGTGCCAGTTATGTTCTAGACTGAATGGAGAGTTCCATTACCGAGGATGTGTTCGTTTTCTCAAGATTTTCGGTAGCGGGTGCAGGGCTGTCAAAATAGCCTGTTCTTTCCGTTTCATGCGTCTGGCCTCAGATTCTCCACGTTCATGATCATAGCCGACGAGATGCAGAATGCCATGTATGAGGAGTTGTAGCAACTCTTTATCAATGGAGTGTCCATAGGTTGCCGCTTGGCGCTCAGCCATCGGCACGGAAATCACGACATCGCCGAGTAGTGCTGTACGAGGGCCAGGTCCTTCCCACAATGGAAATGCCAGTACGTCGGTTGGTCGGTTCAGATGACGATATTGCCGGTTTAAGGTTTGCATCCGAGTGTTTCCCACTAGCTCTACGCTGAGTTCCGAATCTGGGACGCCAGCTCTCGTGAGAATGGCCTGTGCAACAGTACGAAGTGCGTGCTTGTTGATTCGTGTGTGGCGAAGCCGTGATCGGAGGAGCACGGACATTAGTTAGGTCTATTTCTATATCTATTCCGAATCAAGAAATGTCGTACGTTCTTTGCCTGAGGCAGGTGAGGATCATCGGGATTCCTGTGTGTGAGAGGTTTTCTGTCCATAGTGATCGTAGGCCTTAATAATTGCTCGTACGAGTGGATGTCGAACCACATCTCGTTCCGTAAAATGAATAAATTTAATGTCTTCAATATCTTGAAGAATTTCAGTAATTTGCACAAGGCCAGACGTCTGAGTGGGCGGCAAGTCAACTTGGGTAATGTCGCCGGTCACGATGGCCTTGGACTGTGCCCCCAACCTTGTGAGAAACATTTTCATTTGTTCTGCTGTCGCATTTTGCGATTCATCGAGAATCACAAACGCATCATTGAGCGTTCGTCCTCGCATGAATGCCAAGGGGGCAATTTCAATTTCTCCGCGTTCGACTAACCGGTTTGCGCGTTCAATATCCATCATACTGTATAGCGCATCATACAGAGGACGAAGGTACGGGTGAACTTTGGCAATCATATCACCGGGCAAAAAGCCCAGTCGTTCTCCTGCCTCCACGGCTGGTCGTGCAAGGACAATGCGACTCACTTCTCGTTTATTGAATGCGGCTAACGCCATGGCCATCGCAAGATATGTCTTGCCCGTGCCCGCTGGGCCAATCGCAATGACCAAGTCATACTGTTGGATCGCCTCAATATACGCTTGCTGAGCCGGAGACTTGGGGACAATGCCACCCTTTTTCATGCTGGCATTGCTCGGCGACGGATCGAGGGAGAATTTTTTAAGAGGTTGAGCCAGTTCCGTTTCGGTGGAACGAAGCGCACGAGTGATGTCGTCGGGTTTCAATTCATAGTAGTCACGAGTCCAATCACCTAATTCATGTAAGATGCGTTCTGCTCGTAGCACGGCATCGGGCTGGCCCTCTAATGTAATTTCATCACCCCGAGCCGTCATATCGACATTGAGTTCCCCTTCGATCATTCGAAGATGCAAGTCATGTGGCCCAAATAGGTTGGCGAGATCGACTCCTTCTTTAAGTTTTAGTTTTCTCACGTCGTGATTCGAAGCATTGTTCCTATATGATGAATCTTGAGTCAGAAGTCTAACAGAGGGAATTAGGGTAGACAAGATTTTACTCTGTTGTTGAATGCGGTTGTCCGGCAACGCACGGTTGTTTCACGGAAAATTGAATGCCGCACTCAGTAAGGATTTTTCTTGCCTGTGGGGAACGTGTCCCTGATTATCTGCGCTGTTGACAGGTTGGACAGTAGAAAGAGCTGCGTTCTGTGATGAGACGTCGAATGGGTGTTGGGCAGCCACGGAAGCAGGGTTGACCGGTTTTTTGATAAATCACATGCCGTTCTTGGAATCGTCCTTGGGATCCATCAGGTGCTCGAAAGTCTCGGATCGATGACCCTCCGCAGGTGATGGCTGTTTGAAGGATCGTGCGGGTTGAGTGATACAGCCGTGCAACGGCCGTACGAGATAATCGATAGCCCTGTGTGTGCGGATGGATGCGGGCATCGTACAGAATTTCATTGGCGTAGATGTTCCCAATACCCGCGAGTTTGTGCTGATTCAAGAGGAACGCCTTCAATCGTCCACGCGTAGTATGGATGAGATGATAAAAATCTTCTTGGGAAAGCGATAATGGATCGACTCCAAATCGTCGTGTGGTAAATTGGGTTAAGTGTTCAGGGTCGAGCAAGTACACGCGACCAAAACGTCTTGGATTCCAGTAGTGCAGCGTTGGCTCTTTAGATGACTCTAATTTAAAGGTGAGATGAATGTGTTTGTCGTAACCCGCACTAGCGGAGTGATAGAGAAACAGGCCAGTCATGCCGAGTTCGGCTACCATGTATCGTGTGTCGTGATGTTTGCTGCATGTGAAGATCAGACTTTTCCCTTTTCGGGCGAGATCGGTAATACGTGATTCCAGGTACCATTGGTGAGAGGGAAGTCCGATTCGGATGATATCTGGTCGTCGTATGTGAAATTCTTTAATGGTACTTCCAAGAATATGTGTGTGCAGGTGGTTGAGAATGACTTCAACCTCTGGCAGTTCTGGCATGAAGGATTAGGCTTTCTGCTGACTGAGATGCACGGTATGTTTCATGATGAAGTGCGAATTGGACGGGTTAGGTGGGTTTTTTTTGTCGCAAGAGTTTAACTTTTTCAATGGTATGTTCGAGGCGTGGAAGTGGTGTGGTACCTTCCCGACGCTCTCGAACAAATTCCACGGCTTTCTCATAGCTCATGCCTTGGACACAACAGAGATACGCAATCAGGACAGACACCGATCGCCCCATTCCAGCACGGCATGCAATGAGAATTTGATGTGTCGGCAAATGGCGTTCAAGCCACATGACGGCTGATTCGATATCCATTGGCACGGCTTCGGTGTATTCCCGTAGCGGAATCCTGCCCAACAGAATTCCCTGTGGCGGAGTCAACTTGCTTTCAAGAGCTGTCCAAAGCAAGGCCGAAATGACCGGAGGCGGTGCGTGGGCATCATCAATATTTCCAATGTAGAGGGAGCCGAGTAGGTTATCCATTCTGACGTGTCTCGCAAGTGATGTCTTGAAAACGTCGTTGTTCCCTTGTTTGTAGCTCGGATGGAGGGGGGCCGGCAAGCGTTTTGATGAGAGAGCCTATGGTGATGGGTTCATGTGATTCACGAGTCATATGTGTGTTGAGGGGTGAAATGAGTTGCGGAAGATAATGATGGACACCTATACTAACCTTGTACGCATGTTGGTATCGGACAGGAATTTTTATACATGCTCTCTCTCTACTACACTATTATTGATGAAAGAATGCCTAAATGACTGTATCGGAAGTTGAAGAACGTCTTGGACTGGTGAAATGTGCCATTTGCAAATCAAATCGCTTTGGTATTGATAGTCGAACGGTTAATGAGGGAGATGAGTGGAAGGCGATTTGTCGAGATTGTTACTATACGTTTCCTGTCCATACGGATATGGAGTTCTACCTTCAGACTCAACCGGATGTTCCGTATCGACTTCGGGACATTGCCTGTCGCTTTTGTGAGAAACGTGGAGTCACACTCAATTTTCGTATTATTATGTCTGTCAGGGAATCGATATATTTTGTCACATGTCAGCATTGTAAAAAAGAGTTTCCTGAGCAGTCATCACTTGAAGCCTTTGAATAACCACCAATTACTCGCCTAAGAATCGAGAGGCACTATGGACAATGAGAAAGAATCCCCACCTTCCGAACAAGACTCCGATTCCCCAACATCATCGTCTTCGCCCAAGAAAGACCCCAAAGGTCGTAAAGAACTTAATGTGGTATCGGTGCCAAATGATCGCGACATGATCGCTGAAGAAATGGCCGAGCTTTTCGAAGAAGATCAAGTCACGCATCAGCATGGCAACAGCGAACCCGAAGGTGACTAGGGCATCTGTAATTTGAGGCCTTGAATGGCGTGATGCCTATTAATTGAAGGAATGGCGTCAAGGGCGTTTGCTATTCGGAACTACCATGCCCTAGGGCATCTGTAATCAAAGCCTCCAAATAGCTGACCGATAGTGGTTAAATAAAGCGAGACATCACTAGGCCCAAAATAACCACAATGCCCTTCCCCTAGGGCTCCTGCCATTGAAACCGTTGAATGGGCTATTTATTTAGTGAGCCAAATATTTGCTAGGACCATCAAGTACTCAAAATAATTGTGGGTAGATATGTTCTTGGTCAGTTTTCTCTCGTTCTCCTAAATTGCTTTCCATTCCTTCAAATTCATGGCCTTTTGTTTTCCCCCTGGCCGTATCTCCTGCTTGTTCGTCTAACCCTTAAGTGATAGGATGTTCAATCATTTTTGATGCTATAGCGAATCCGCATATACAGCATGTTGCTTGGACATGATCGTTGAGCGAACTCGATGGGCCTGACAGGCAATCATTGTTACGATCTGATTGGCTTCTTATATTTTGATTATAGGTGTCCAAGTGAGGACTTTCTCTGCGGTATCCAACGTGTCAAGGGTACGGAAGTTCATTGAATCGGCTATAGTGGCCTAGGTCAGGTCAAAATTGGTGTCTGTTTCAATGTAGGGTGGCTTCTTGTTGTTCGAAATATCTGAGATACAAACGTTACATGGGCACCCGTTGTCTATCCATAGCCAGGGAGCATGAGGATGAATCAAACTCGTAAACATCAACCAAGTCAATTAAAAGTATCCGTCCATGCACGAAAGTCTGAAGATGAATTGGACGCACGCGTGCTTGATGATGAGCACGCGGGTACGGCGAGCTTGGATAAAGTCCGGGATATTTTGTTTGGGGCTCAAAGTCGGGAGTACGAAAAACGCTTTACTCGCTTGGAAGAACGATTACTCAAAGAGGCGGCTGAATTACGCAATGATCTCAAAAGTCGCTTTGATTCTCTCGAGCAGTACGTCAAAAATGAAGTTGAATCGTTAACGAGCCGAATGAAAAATGAACAGAAGGAAAAGACCGAGTCTTTGGGGGTACTGAGTCGTGAGCTGGGGCAATTGGGGAAACTTGTTCAGGAACGGGTGTCTGAGCTAGATGACCAGGCTATTCAAGGACAACGGGAACTGCGTCAACAAGCTTTAGATCAGCATAAGAGCCTGTCGCAAGAGATTCAACAGAAGAGCGCTGACCTTTCTGTGATGTTTGAAAACGCTATTGAAGAGCTTCGAGGAGAAAAGCTGGATCGGGCATCGCTTGCAGAAATGTTTATGGAGTCAGCACTGCGGCTGAATAACGATTTCAAGTTGCCCACCAAAGAGTAATTCCCTTGATCCATCAATGAACCATTCGTGTCTGACGGTGTCTCTGATGCTAGGGGGAAGGCAGTCGGGTGAGTCGTACGCGGTGCGGTACGAACTCTAAACTTTTCGTGAGATTTCTGGATATGGCTTCTCCTTCTGATAGTGTTTCGACTGCTCCTGAGGGCAAGGCCTCGGCTTCTGAGTTGGAGGCACTGGCTCAGTTACGAAATATTCTTCTTGCTCCAGAGCAAACCAAAATTGAACAATTACAGAATCGCTTAGACGATCCTGCCCTTCAAGCAAAAGATGTCAGCCGAGTCTTGCCTGATGCTATTCTGCTCAGAGCCAAGCAAGATACTCAACTTGCCGCATCGCTTTCCCCAATATTAACAGAAGTCTTCATTCTATCCATTAAGAAGTCTCCACGCATCATTGTCGATGCGATTTCTCCGATTATGGCTCCGGCGATTCGCAAGGCCATTTTTAGCGCATTGCAGGGAATGGTGCAGTCGCTCAATCAAACGCTGGATCATAGTGTTTCCTGGAAAGGACTTCAGTGGCGAATTGAATCCTTCCGCACCGGAAAACCTTTTGCTGAAATTGTACTGTTGCATACCCTCAGGTTTCGCGTTGAGCAAGTCTTTCTTATCCATCGAGAGACTGGGCTGCTTCTTCAGCATGTTGCGGCTGATATCGGGGCGATACAAGACGAAGCGGTGGTTTCTGGTATGCTGACCGCTATTCAGGATTTTGTACATGACTCATTTGGAGGGAAGCATTCTGATTCATTGGAATCTCTACGTGTTGGGGAGCTTACGGTCTGGGTTGAACAAGGTTCCAAGGCGGTCTTAGCCGGAGTCGTCCGAGGAACCCCCCCCCATGAATTACGTGAAGTGTTTCAACAGGTCCTCGAATCTATTCATGTCACATTTTCAGATGCGCTTGAGTCATTCACTGGAAATCCAGGCTTATTTGAAACAACTCGCTTGCAACTCCAGGAATGTCTTCAAGCGCAGTTTGAAGGCGGGTCATCAAAACCCTCTCCGTTTCTTTGGGGCGCACTGGCTTTTGTCTGTGTGGGGTTATTGCTGTGGGGGGGATGGGTTTACATTGATCATCAACGATGGACGACATTCCGTCACCTCGCAGAGAAAGAAGCGGGAATGAGTGTCACCTCAATTACTGAGGACCATGGGGTGTCCATTGTGAGCGGACTCCGAGATCCGCTTGCAGTCGAGCCAGCAGTCTTAGCTGAGCAAGCAGGCTTAGATCTTAAATCCATCCAATTTGAGTTTGAACCCTATTTGGCGCTTTCCCCTCACTTTCTTGAGATGAGAGTCCGTACGCAATTGCAACCGCCGGATTCGGTAGACATCAAGGTCGAGCATACGCACCTTATTATCTCAGGGAACGCGTCGCACCAATGGATTGGTCGAATAGAACACCTCCAGTTTCTTGTTCCTGGGCTGACCAAGATTGTCACTGAACATCTCATTGATACAGATCTGGTACAATTTGAAACACTTCAAGAAGAGCTTGAACAGCAGTATTTTGTGTTTGCCAAAGGTCGTTCAGCGCTGTCTCAGGCAAATCAGAACGATCTATTGGTTATTTCAAAAAAGATTCAAGAACTTGATGTACTTGCGGAACGTTTAGGGCAAAAGATGCGGGTGGAGATTCAGGGTCAATCAAGTCGAGAAGGTTCTCGATTAAGGAACAAGCAGTTACGACTTGCACGATCTCAGGCTGTGTGGAAGGCCTTATCGGTAGACGAACTGACACGCATCAATGTGATTCCTGTTGAAGTGACGGGCATTGTATCTGATAAGGCTAACAGAGATCCTGCATTGGCTCGGCGTGTTTCAATCAAGGTATTTCTAGAAGAGTAGCAAGGCGTGGGAAAGGGTTAGGGGGAATGCTTCAAAAGAAAGTGTGTTTATTGGGCGCGTTTGCGGTTGGGAAGACGAGTCTTGTTAAGCAATATGTCTCAGGGATTTTTTCTGAAAAATATCAGACAACGGTCGGGGTCAAGATTGATAAGAAAGTCCTGGATGTTCAAGGTGAGTCGATGACCTTAATTCTCTGGGATTTGCACGGGGAAGATGAATTTCAAAAAATCCGGGCATCGTATTTGCGTGGTTCATCAGGGTATGTGTTGGTGATTGATGGAACTCGGCAACTCACTTTCCCTGTTGTTGAGGGTCTTCAACAGATGACGCAAGAGATTCTTGGAGATGTTCCATTTGTTGCCATAGTCAATAAGGCTGACCTATCCGATCAATGGGAAATTGAACAGGACGCCGTCGCAGGGTTACGGGCTCGTGGCTGGACGGTCATTGAAGGGAGCGCCAAAACGGGGCAAGGCGTGGAGGAGGCATTTTCCACGCTTGCCAAGCGTATGGTTGATGAATAAATGGAGTCGTATCCTCTTCCCGTACAACAATATCTTCTGCGGCATATTGTCACATGCCAATTTCCGGGTTATTTCTATGTAAGTGAGGATTGTCATGTTCTTGAGGCTGGAGGTGCCTTAGGACACTATGGTCTGCAGTCCTGGGAAAAAGGTCAATCGATTACAGAGTGTGTCTGTTTTTTGCACGGCCTTCTCCCGTTACATGGACAACATGTGGTCATCCCATTTGTACAATTTGACGCCAAGCATTTTCTCGATCTTCATCTTCTTCCTGGAGAAGCAGGAGACTGGGTGTTATTCCTCGATGTGACAGAGCAGGCCATTCAACAACAACATCGGCAATTAGCCCATTATATGATGCGTTTGGCAAAATCCGGATCTCCTTCATACTCATAGAGATTGGTCATTGTCGCGACAGTATCCTCGCCCTGCTGCTGTGTGTTGTTTGAGGAGCATTTCCGTGCATATGGATGAATGATGCATGTCACGATCACATACGGCTTGACTCATGATGCATGAGCTGTCTCTGTTCACCGGGCTTAGTGAAGCGCTCTCCATACTCGTGCTGAAGCGGGAGAGAGCTTCCCACTCATTTCACTCTCTCCATTCCGTTCCTGAGTGGTACCGAACGTTTCTAGGAAAATCTCTCGAGGATTTTCCTGATATCCAACCGGACTTGGACTCACCGTTCCTTCAGCATTTTTTACCACAGGTCCATGAATTTTTGGACGGGCAGACGACCGGGCAACTCACATCTGGAATTTGGTGTGAGCAGGGGGCTGATGGGAAAGACTATCAATTTGAAGCGACAGCCGTGGCAAGTACAGATAGCCAGTTGTTGTTGATTCAAAGAATTGGAGGAGGTGCGCTTGAATTACAGACTGTGCTCCAAACCGCGCGTGAGGGAGGATTGCAGCATCAGCGAGCCATAGCCGAACATAAACAGGCTGAACAGGTCTTAGGAGGAAAGCTCGAGCGGAGCGAGCAACTCCGCGACGATCTCATGGTGATTCTCGATCGTTTGCAATTAGGCACGATCATGACGAATGTCGAGGGCCGCATCACATTTGTCAGTCTTGTTGCGCAAGAGATCTTGACCCTGACGGAATCGGCTGTGGTCGGTCAGCCTTGGAATGCTATTCCGGCTTTTTCAGAACACGACAAGGCTGCGCTTCAGGATATGATTCGACAATCGATCAGTGAACGAGTCAAGGTCCCAGTGGTGGTCGAACAGGGGAGGGGGCGGCGTGTTTCATTGGAGGTAGATGTTCAGGAAGACCCTCGAGACTCCCAGCGGACGATTTTTTTTCTCTACGATGTGACGGAGGTTCATAACCTTCGAGAGGTCTTAACGGAGAAACATCGTTTCTTTGATCTTGTCGGAAAGAGTGCTGCCATTACCGATGTCTATACTCGGATTCACGATATTGCTCCAACCGATGCGACAGTGCTGATTGAAGGTGAAACGGGCACGGGGAAGGAATTAGTCGCTCGGGCGATACATCAGGCGAGTCCTCGAAAAGACCATCCGTTTATTGCGGTGAATTGTGCGGGGTTAACGGACTCTCTTCTCGGCAGTCAACTGTTTGGCCATAAGCGTGGGGCTTTTACCGGGGCGATGCAGGATCATGAGGGGTTTTTTGAAGCCGCGAATTCCGGGACACTGTTTCTGGATGAAATTGGCGATATGCCACTCAGTATTCAAACAACGCTGCTTCGAGTGCTTCAAGAAAAAGAAATTATGCGAGTCGGTGAGTCCCACCCTCGAAAGATTGATGTACGAGTTGTTACCGCGACACATCAAAATTTACAGGAGCTCGTCACGACGGGGAAATTCCGCTCAGATCTCTTGTATCGAGTTCGAGTCGCGAGGTTGCACCTTCCTGCATTGCGTGATCGGCGAGAAGATATCCCACTCTTGAGTGAAGTGTTTTTTAGTCAATCGCGTGCGGTAACGAAAAAGTTGACCATCAAAGAAATGAGCCCTGACACGATGCGACAACTTATCAAGTATCGATGGCCTGGGAATGTTCGGGAACTCAAAAGTGCATTGGACTATGCCTGTATTCATTGTCACGGCGAGGCGATTCTTCCCTCGGATCTACCGCCTGAATGTTTGGAAGTCAGCGAGAGTCCGTCGATGAGTTTCACTACGGAATATGATGAACGGGAACAGATTCTTGCGGCTCTCACGCGTGCAAAAGGCAAGCGTGCCGAAGCGGCACGACTACTCGGGATGAGTCGGTCGACGTTGTATCGTCGCTTGGATAGTCTTGGTCTTCCAGCGAAAGAGTAGTTTGTTTTCCAGGTATGGAGGAGATGTAACGATCGCTCGGGCCTCCATCTATAATGTTATGGGAATTGCGACGAATGCATAGCATTCTCGTCTATGAGCAGTTGTGAGATGTCCAGGACGTGAGTCAAGAAAGAAAATATGTTATAGAACTGAAGACGATGTCGGTTTTCCGTGGGATTGTTTGACGTCATTACTGATTACCTCCCCCTCGATATTCATGCAGGGATAACCCAGAACCTTCATATTTCAGGTTTTCGTATTCCTATTCCCTGTCCTCATAAAAATTTGTTGCTCAGGAAGACTCAAGGAGTCTGAGCGAAGATGTGTGTGCTAACACAAGGAGGTCCAATGCACAAAAGTAAGTGGGGCATGTTTGTTATTCTCGTGTACATGATGATGACGGTTGTGGCTTCTGCTGGGACGATGGCTCAGATTGATTTAAAAGATGGAAGCCGGGTTTTTGGCGAAATTCTTGATATGTCTGAGGGCAAGCTGATCGTCAAGACCGCATTTGCCGATGAAGATCCGATCATGATTCATTGGAGTGAGGTGGTGGGCATGACGTCTGAAGAGCCTATCACCTTACAGTTGAAAGACGGAATGCGGCTCACGGGGGTCCCGACGACGGATGAAGCCGGGAATATGCAAGTGCAGACTGTGTTATTGGATCGTCCCCTTCCGGTGAATTTAGACTCCGTTATTGCCGTGAATCCACCAGAAAAAAAGGCAGTCGTCTATTCCGGAAATATCAATTTTGGAGGGGCGATTAATTCTGGCAATACCAAGCAGAAAAATGGGAGTTTCCTGGGAGAGTTAATCGCACGAAGTGAACGATTGCGTTTGACGATATTGGGACGATGGATTTATGGAGAAGATCGCACGGGAGTGAATGCTCGGAATTCATTTGGAACGATTAAGCTCGACTTCTTTATTACGAAACGCTTTTACGCCTATTCGAGTGCGATTTTTGAACAAGATACGTTTCAGGATTTGCAGTTGCGAACATCGATTAACGCTGGGCCAGGGTATCAAATTATCGACACAGGTGACTTTTCAAGTCCGTATTTTCACGGCATGCAGCTAAGCGGTGAAATCGGACTTGGTTTTTTTAATGAAGACTTCAAGATTGCACAAGACCAAAATTATGTGACGGGGCGCTGGGCGATTGACTTTTTATGGCCCGTCTTACCGACCGTCACGTTGTTTCATCAACATCAGGGCTTCCCATCTTTGGAAAGCAGCAGCGACTATTACGTCACGAGCCAGCAGGGGGTTCGACTCAACATTTGGGAAAACTTTGTATCGAGCTTGCAAGTCAATTGGCGGTATGATAACACGCCTTCTCCTGGATTTAAGAAAACAGATGTTCTCTATCTCTTGACCTTGGGTTATGCTTTTGTATCCTGAGTGTTCAGGGTATCCATTTCCGTGTCGACGTTGCTTGTCATTCCTATCGATTCGTTTGGGACCAGCAAGCTCACGTATGTGGCCTTGATTCCCAGACGAATCCGTTGGGTTCCTCCCCTATTTTTTACACACCGCATCGATCATATCGAACCTGTTGACACACATTCTGACACAGTGTGATGTCTCATGGAGTGTGTCATGGAATGAGAATTACTTCGAATGACTATCGTAAGTCATTGAAAGTATTGATGTATTTAGGTGGCATCATATTTGAAGGTCTACCGTTCTGTTACGACATTCTCTAGGACCAGGAGGGTACGATGTTTACGATGGAACGAGAAGACATATGGAATGGAATTCGTCCTACTCACTTCGTAGATAAGGATGGACTCATGGGTGAGATTCTCATTGTCGACGATGATCCGATTGTTCGTCATTTTGTTCATCGAATGTTGCGTATACAGGGGTACACATGTACAGAGGTCGAACATGGTCTCGAGGCAATGAACCTGCTTCGAACGCATCGTCCTCGACTCATTATTACGGATCAGCAGATGCCAGTCATGACTGGCATTGAGCTACTTGAAAATCTCGTGTATCAGCGTGAGGAGCCAGCTATTCCTACAATTCTTTTGGCTAAAGATGATGAGTATGATGTGTTTGGTCGAGCGAAGGAGTTAGGCGTGCATGCGGTGTTGAGTAAGCCTCTCGATTATCGAAAAATTATTATGGCTGTTTCGGCGGCGCTTTCTTGACGCATGGAGGCGGTTTTCATGGTAAGCCCTTCAGTTGGGTAAGGTGACCGCGTCACGTAGATAGTTGCTCTTGGCATCTTGAGGGACGATTGTCTTAGTGTTGGTGCTTGTCTTTACGGAGAAGGACAAATAGAGGGGGTACTTTTCCGTAGAGCGGTAACAGCCTGTGATGATCGTTCCTCTTTTTTTTGCATCTGACGCCTGTCTAGTCGGGATTCGTCTGAAGCGAGAAGCGAGACGATTTCATGAGAACGCTGATAGCGTCGGAGATGCTTGACTCGTGATAAAAAATGGAACATAGTAGATTGAATCACACGACACATCGACTGTGGGCGTTCAGGAGTCGCGTCTATGCTCTCCGGTTCGTTCGCAGTATTCAGTAGATTCCCATCCATTCACATTTACATAGGGGGTACGTATGCTCCAAGAGTTTAAAGAGTTTGCCATGCGCGGTAATGTGGTCGATATGGCCGTTGGTATCGTCATTGGCGGAGCGTTTGGAAAAATTATCTCTTCGTTAGTCAGTGATGTCATTATGCCGCCAATAGGACTCCTGATGGGTGGAGTGGATTTTGCGGATCTTTTTATGACGCTGAAGGACGGTGCCACGGCCGGCCCCTACGCGTCGTTAGCGGCAGCCAAGGAAGCTGGGGCCGTGACGATGAATCTTGGGATCTTTATCAATACGATCATGAGTTTCATTATTGTCGCCTTTGCGATCTTTATGGTGATCAAAGGCATGAATAACATGAAGCGAGAAGAAGAAGCGCCGCCTGCAGAACCCACAACGAAAGATTGTCCGCAATGTCAGATGACGATACCAATTAAGGCTACACGATGTGGTCATTGTACGTCAGAGGTCAGAAGTGCGGCATAAGTAAGCACGCAACTTGTTGAGTGCGTCGTACCCGGGCAATGGCACTGAACGTGTCGTTGTCGAGGTGCGTTTCGCAAATAATAACCTTCTCAGGCAATTGAAAAGGAGCCAACTATGGACATGAGTAAACTCGTGGACTCGTTACAGGCAACGCTTGGCGAAACCTTGCCGACTGTGCTTGGTGCCCTGGCTATTCTAATTGTGGGGTGGTTTATTGCGGTTGCAATTCGTGGAGGTGTTCGAAAGTCGCTTGGATTTTTACAAGTCAATGATCGGTTACGGACGAGCACCGGTACGCATATGGATCTTGAGTCAGGTGTGGCGACGGGCTTGTATTACGTCATCCTTCTCCTCGTCCTCATGGCCTTTTTTAATGCGTTGAAATTGGAAACGGTGTCTGGTCCACTTCAGGGATTGGTCGGGCAGGTATTTGAGTTTATTCCCAAACTTGTAGCGGGGGGTGTCTTATTGCTTGTGGCATGGGTATTGGCCACGATTGTGCAAACCCTGGTGGCCAAGGCATTAGGCGCAACAACTCTTGATGAAAAGCTGGCGTCTGGGGCTGGGATGAGTCCCATGAGTGATACCCTAGGAAATGTGCTCTACTGGTTAATTTTTTTGTTGTTCCTTCCAGCGATCTTAGGAGCCTTGGAACTCAAGGGGCTTCTTGATCCTGTCCAGGGGATGGTCAACGACATTCTTGGCATGCTGCCCAATATCATGGCCGCTGGCATTATTGGTCTTGTGGGTTGGTGGGTCGCAAAAATTTTACGAGATTTAGTGAGTAATCTTTTGGCGGCCTCAGGAGTCGATCGTCTTGGTGAGAATGCCGGCCTTCGAGGAACCATGAGTTTGTCTCGTCTTGTCGCGCTCGTCGTCTATATCCTGATTCTTGTTCCTGCGATCGTAGCAGCACTTGAAGCATTAAATATTGATGCACTGACTGAACCGGCGATTGAGATGCTGAATGCGATGTTAGCAGCGATTCCCAACATTTTTGCTGCGGCGATCATCCTGGTCATTGCGTACTTTGTCGCTGGTCTAGTTTCCTCGCTCATGAGCAATCTTCTGGGTGGGATTGGGTTCAATGGACTGCCAGAAAAACTCGGCGTCGGACAGGCTCTGATTGGCGAGCCGACACCTTCTCAGATTGTCGGAAAAGTCATCAGTTTCTTTATCATGCTCTTCGCAACGGTCGAAGCTGCGAATCGTCTTGGATTTCACCAAGTCTCCGGTCTTGTGGCCATGTTTATACAGTTTGGCAGCCAAGTCCTACTCGGCGGTTTAATTATTACCATAGGGTTTTGGCTTTCCAATCTGGCGTATGCGGCGATCGGCAGAGCGGGTTCCACGTCGGCTGCTAATATTGCGCGTTTTGCCATTCTCGGTTTGATTTTGGCGATGGGCCTCCGTGCAATGGGACTAGCAGACGATATCGTGAATCTGGCATTCGGGCTCACGCTTGGCGCAATTGCTGTGGCGGTGGCCCTGTCCTTTGGTCTCGGGGGGCGTGAAGCCGCTGGTCGGCAAATGGAACATTGGCTTAGTAAGCTGCGTGGAGAAAGGTAAGGGCTCCTAATGTTCCCTGATCTCAGCTTCTGAGGTCAGGGAACATTCGTTTTTCATTGAGAATGATTGACCGATCGACTTGCGCTTCTCATATTCTTTTTAGTTTTACTTCCCATATCATCGGCGCGTCTGGTCGCAAGTTTCAAACATGTTATTGTGTTGTGAGTGCGCTTGTGCCCGTCAAGAAGTCTTGAAGGTTTGTGTTGCATAAATAATGCAGATATAATGTGGTCTCATGATGTATATTGCTCTGTATTAAATCGTTTCCCTCCCGGCCTTTTTTCTTTCATTATCCTTGATCGTCTTCTATAATCATACGTATATAGGGCCTATTCCTCTCCCTGAATTTCTTCAAATCTGGGTCAGCACTACGGGCAATTCGTGACAACGTAGGAGTTGCTATTTTATGAAGAATACTCTGTTTTGGCTTAATGTAGTCACGAGGATTTATCCTTTCTCCCAGAGTCACACATTGCGACCTTTGCTGGTGCTGAAGCGTGATGACTTCATGTCTCGTGTCTCCCTTGTGTGTCAGTCATTACTCGTCCTGAGTGAAATCGCTGCCTTAGGCGGTTCTCGTGTAACGCAACAGATAATTGTGAGTCACCAAACTCCATCGAATTTACGCATGCCGCTGCGGATTATGCATACATGTAGACCATGAGGATTCGTCATGCTGTAATAAGCGATTCAGGTTTTTCACCTGTATCTTCCCGATGGTCATTCAGCCGCAAGGTGCTTGGGGGCAAAGGTGGGAGGAGTTTTCCCGTGGGTTCCACTCCCGTTTGCGATAATACGATGTTCGCGTAGAGGCTTTTACGCATCACGCTCGATGTTTCAGTGGTAAAGAAATAGGTTGTTGTCTACTCTCGATAGAGATATGCGAACAGATTAAACGCTCATCTGTGCGGCTTCTGAACTTTGCCATGAATTCACGTGGGAAAAATTTTCTGCTAGGCCTGCTTCTGGCGCTCACGATCGGTATGCTGGGAGCTTGTTTTCAAGACCCTGATCGTCCCTTGAGGCTTGGAACAAATGTCTGGATTGGGTATGAACCACTGTATTTGGCACGCGATCTCAATTATTTTAAATCGAATTCCGTCAGATTGGTGGAGTATCTGTCGGCGAGCGAAGTCATGCGCGCCTTTCGAAATCAAGCGTTGGAAGCCGCTGCCTTAACCCTCGATGAGACTTTACTGCTTTTGGAAAGCAAGGTTCCGGTTCAAGTTTTTTTGGTGGCGAGTATTTCTTATGGGGGTGATGTGATTCTGGGTTCTCCAGATATTACCACGTTTTCCTCATTAGTTGGAAAACGAGTCGGTGTGGAGTCGAGTGCGCTTGGTGCCTATTTTCTCTCGCGCGCATTAGAAAAGCATGGGTTGTCTCTCACTGACATTACGATTGTGAGCCTAGAAATTGGTGAGCATGTGGCCGCATATAAAGCCGGAAAAGTCGATGCGCTGGTCACATTTGAGCCTGTTCGTTCTCAACTCCTTGCGTTGGGAGCGCATGAGTTATTTACGAGTCGTGATATACCTGGAGAAATCGTGAACGTCTTGGTTGTGAATCAAGCGTATTTTGCGGAACATCCTCAGAATGTGCGCAAAGTGGTACGTGGATGGTTTCGAGCCATCGACTACTTCACGGCAAACCCCCATGATGCCGCTAGTCGTATGCAGAAACGACTGAAGATTCTTCCTCAAGATGCGCTGAAGAGTTATCGTGGTTTTCGGCTTCCGAGTTTGGAGGAAAACCAAAAACTTCTTCAAAGCGGTACTCCCGGCTTACGATTGTTCGCGAAGCGTCTTCGGGATCTCATGCTGACGAAAGAGTTGTTGCGCGCACCTGTGAACCTTGAGTCACTCTTTAGTCCCGCAGCGTTACGTAAGGGCTCATCATGAACATGATGTCGCGATATCCTCTTCGATATCTTGTCATTGGTATTCTTGCCGCTTTCTCTCTCTTGATTGGCATTTTGACATACATGGCAACGCAACCATTAGTTATTCAAAATGTCGAGGGGCAGGCGGCTGATCGCCTCAGGGCTGAACTCACGCAATTGCAAGGGGTGTTACAAATTTTACTGAGGGCTGAGAATGTCGAGGGTGCTCAAAGTGTGGTGGTCTCGCTTGGCTCAGCTCCAGAACATGAACTTGCACTGCTGACTGATGCAACCGGCGTCATCATTGCTTCGACGCGACTGTCCGATGTTGGAGAGGCTTGGACGTCATTGACGCCGCCGTTAGATAGACTCATGATTGATCAAGTAAACATTTCTGGCGGTGCCGTCGTTCGCTTGACGTCTGATTCGCAATATCTCGCCGGGTATGTCAATATTTGTGATCCCGTTATTACGGGAACACTTCGTCCTCCACAGTGTGGGTTCCTCTATCAACGTATTAACCTGAGTCAGGCACGAGTGGTGGCTGTGGCTGTATTGCATCGTCAAGCCGTAGCGTATGGGCTTGGCTTGGCTGTCCTTGCAGGGGTGTTGGGACTCATATTTCACCGTGTCGTCACACGACGTGTTGAGCGTCTTATAGCCACGGTGAATCGATTTACCACTGGCGATTCGACAGCGCGTGCTGGGTTGGAAGGGCAGGATGAGCTGGCTCGCGTCGGCGAGGCTTTTGATTCTATGGCGCAAACGATTGCGAATAATCAGCAAGAACTGCAGGGTTTGAATACGCAATTAGAACGGCGAGTCGAGGAGCGCACGCGTGAGCTTCAAGAGAGTGAGCAGCGATTTCGAGTTATCTTCGAGCAGGCGGCGGTTGGTGTGGCGCAAATGGCCTCTCGGTCTGGCGAATTTGTTCGAATCAACCAACGATACTGTGACATTCTTGGCTATTCCCAAGACGAGATGATGGGGCGGACGTTTCAGGATGTGACGCAGTCCAGTGATTTGCCGGAAGATGTCCACAAGATGAATCGCTTGTTGAGGGGTGAAATTGAAAAGTTTTCAATGGAAAAGCATTATACCAGGAGGGACGGGTCGACGATTTGGGTGAACGTATTTGTGTCACCCATGTGGCAACCTGGTGAAGAGCCGACGTACCACATTTCAGTGATGGAGGATATTACCGAGCGAAAAATCATCGAAATGGAAATTTTCCAGCAACGTGCAGAGCTGGCTCGCTCTAATGCCGACTTGCAGCAATTTGCTTCTGTCGCGGCGCATGATCTTCAGGAGCCGTTACGTATGGTGTCGAGTTATACGAAGTTATTGGGAAAGCGTTATCGGGGCAAACTTGATGCAGATGCGGATGAGTTCATCGCGTATGCTGTGGATGGCGCGAATCGTATGCAGACGTTAATTCGCGACCTCTTGGAATATTCGCGTGTGGGGAAAGGTAAATTGCACATGACGATGGTCGACACTGAAGACGTGGTCGTGCAAGCTTCTCGAAATCTGCAGTCGTTGATCACGGAACGTCATGCAAAAATACATTGGGATAATTTGCCTCATGTCAAAGCCGATATTATCAGGCTTACGCAAGTGTTCCAAAATCTCTTTGCCAATGCAATGAAATTTTGCGATGCCTCGACCATTCCGTGTATCAGCATTTCCGCTGAGCCACGATCGATGGATTGGCTGTTTTCTGTTCAGGATAACGGTATCGGTATGAAGGCCGAGCACACGACGAAAATATTTGAGGTTTTTCAGCGGTTGCATAATCGTACGCAATATTCTGGGACGGGTATCGGGCTCGCGCTGTGCAAACGAATCGTGGAAGACCATGGGGGGCAGATTTGGGTAGAGTCCATACCGGACAAGGGCTCTACCTTTTTCTTTACCATTGTCAAGGAGTCATAAGTACGCTGCGGCGACAATTGCGTAACGTATTTATGTATACAATATGTTATGAGAGAGAAAACATCTGACCGTATTGAGGCAGATGGCTTCTAGGCGGGTACCTTCTTTGCTCGGTCGGAGTTATGACGGATGTGGTATGACACCCGTATGGAAGTGTGATGCGTGGGGTCTGGAATATTATAGATCTTGGACTTACCCTTATTAAACAAAACACCATACATGATAATACGTTCCTTGGTTGGGGTAGTATCTTGCGATAGCTATTATTATATTCGAGAGGGAGACTGATGTATGAAACGTGTCCTTATTGTGGATGATCAGGCATCGAATCGGCTGATTCTTCGTGAGCTTCTAGAAACCTTAGAATGGGTATGTACGGAAGCGACTAATGGGGTGGAAGGGTTGGAACTTGTGCATCATGCGAAGCCAGACCTTATCTTAACGGATTATCATATGCCGGAGATGGATGGGCTAAAGCTCTTGGAAGAGTTAAAACGTAATCCATCAAATCAAGATATACCAGTGATCATGATTACGGCGCATTCAACAACAGATATTCATCATCAGGCTCTGTCCCTCGGGGCATCCACCGTGTTGCCTAAACCCTTTGAATTTGAAGCCTTATTCAGAGCTGTGAGTAATGTTATTACCGCGAAGGCTTCTGCTGATCAGAATACTGTCGTTTCAACGACAAGAAAACTGGAAATTCTTCTTGTGGAGGATAATGAAGGCGATGTGCGCTTAACACGGGAGGCGCTTAAGGACGTGAAGGTGCCGGCTCGTCTTTCGGTGGTGTATGACGGAGAAGAAGCCTTAGCATTCTTACGTCGTCATGACTTATATGCGGACGCTGCACGCCCAGATCTTATTCTATTGGATCTTAACTTGCCCAAAAAGAGTGGCCATGAGGTTTTAGCCGAAATCAAATCGGACGAAAATATTCAAGCAATCCCGGTGGTGGTACTCTCAAGTTCTGCACAGGACGACGATATTTTCAAAGCGCACGAACGTTTTGCCAATTGTTATGTGACAAAGCCAGTAGATTTAAATGAATTTTGGAATCTCATCAAACATATCGTTGAATTTTGGTTAGTCATTGCGAAGATTCCCCCAAAAGTTCATTGACCGATGTGATGTGTTATCGACATTCAATGTCCTAACAGATCGTTTGATAAGCCTTTCTGTTTCTGTCACTCGGTGTTTTTAGCCATAAGGCTCCACAGGGCTTATGATTGAGGAGTGTATTTTTTACGGCCCTTCCCGCTTTCTTAATCACACCGCATGCCTTCTCCCGTCTCACAAGGAAAATCTGAAACAGTCTTGAGACACATTGCCCCAATTATCCCGTAGGCCTATTATGATGGTTTAGGGTTAAAATTATTTAAGTGATTGATATATAAGATTAAATTTGCATGTGTCATTTGTGGCACAGCGATTGAATACGTATACTGAAATCTAAGTGTTTTGATCTTTCTTTTCAAATATGAGGTCTTCCAATGCTATTACATGATAGCCAGGAAAAAAAGCAGGATGTCTCTCAAGGCATATTTTGCACTCAAGGACGGATGAAAAGGATGAGTCGAATTTTAATTGTTGATGATGAACCGGATCATCGATTGGTATTGAGAACGATGCTGGAAGGGGCTGGCTATGAGTGTGAAGAAGCCGGAGATGGGATGGCCGCACTTGCGGTTCTTGAACGAAGTGATATTGATGTGGTGTTGACCGACTTGCAGATGCCACGAATGGATGGTTTTCGGTTTGCGGAGCACGTAGCCGCTCACGCGACATTTCAGTCCATTCCAATCATTGTCGTGTCGAGCCAAACCCCCGACCTGATCCCGTCTTCAGGTGGAGAAAACAAAATATTCACGATGCTTTCTAAACCTTACGAGTGGCCGAAAGTTCTGACTGCTGTCGCGAATGCGCTTGCCGTTGTTGAGCGTTCGCAATACGAAGCTTCGCTTGTTGGGAGTTGAATGCTTGCATTCGTCGATACATATTATGAAATATGAGCTACGTGCCATGCCAAAACAGTTCCGACATATTGACCTAGTTCCTCTAGTCTTAGCGTGTCTTTTAATTATTTTGATCGTATTGATTGTTCTGGAGATGTGGTAACAGGGACGGTTCAGGGCAAACGATGGACTAAGAATTGTCATGATGATTTGCGGCAGATTACCTTATAGGAATGGGTGACTTCCTGGTCGTCAGCAATCATCGCGGTATACGTTGTGTTGACAGTGTGTGAATATTGCAGATACATACTCACTGCAGGTGACGAAGGGCCGTCAGCGCAGTTCTTTCTATGAGATGAATAGTTGATGAAGATGATCGCTCAAAAAATGATCGTGGGTTTATCTATGATCAGTCTGTCTGCGTTCTCTGGATGTTCCGGTCCACAGCCTGTTCTCTACCCTAATCAAGTTCTACAGGATAGTGGAGAAGAACAAGCGGAGCAAGATATTTCGGTTTGTGAAGAACTTGCAGAAGAATATGTCTCGAAAGGCAGTGCTGGGGAGCATGTTGCTGGTCAGACGGTTGGCGGAGGGGCGATCGGTGCTGCCTCAGGTGCTGTTGGTGGGGCAATTGCCGGAAACGTCGGGCTTGGATCGGCTATTGGAGCGGCAGTAGGGGCCACGCAAGGATTCGTGCGGGGAATTTTTTCATCTGGAGGGGCAGAAGCTAGTCCAACCTATCGAAGGTTTGTCAATCGTTGCTTAAGAGAAAAGGGATACGAACCCATTGGGTGGGAGTAGCAATGTAGAATATGTATCCTAACGAACTCAGGAATGATTGCCCACTTCAATACGGTGTTCTGTTCAAGAATGTCAGATGTCCCGTTATGTCTTCTCAGATGTTTACCCACGAAACCTCCCACGGTTTCCCGTGAGAGGCTTCAGTACATGAGCAAGTTATGAGCGTGAGACTTCAGAGTTCTGTTTGTGTGACTTTTTGTGTCTCCAGGCAAACATGCCGGCAAGTCCTGACCCGAGAAGAATAATAGCCGAAGGTTCCGGCGTTGGCGTTGTTGCCGGAGGAGGTATGCTGAAATTTAAATTAAAATCACCATGGTTTGGAGAGTTCTTCAGATAGACGTTTTGTTGGTTTGGTTGTTGTGTTACCTGGCAGGTAAACCACCCTGATCCACCAAGGATAATGTTTTGCCATTGGCTCCTTCTCCGATTTGAAAAGCCGGACCGGTACGGCTCAAACTGACTTCTGCGCCATCATATAATCCTGCCCCGGTTAAAATCCCAGAAAAGTTGGTATAGTAGCTCCAATTATTGGTATCTACGGGTCCTCCATTCGTGGCGTAGGCCGTTCCGTGTAGTTCTCTTTTCGGGCTGTTGGGTGGTGCAATAGTTGTGAATCCAGAAAAATTTACATCGATGTTTCAGATTCGGTTTGGCTCGTCTGCATTCACGACTATTCCTGTTAACGTTGCCGATGTGCCAGATTGTGTAAACGATCCAGGATTTTGGAAAATAAAATTTGGGCTGAGAGAGCCATATTCAAGCCCTGGCATCCACAAACCGTGAGAATCATTGCCACTGTGATAGCTGTCGGATATGGCATTACTTGTTGAATACGTGGTGACAGCCCATGCTGTGGGAGAATGCAATAGTACGGCGAATGTTAATAACCCGCACGTCTTGAGTAATCCGTGTTTCATTACTGTTCCTCCTGGCCCAACTGGGCTTGGTGAAAAATATATCTGTAGTTTTTGGTCGTGTGGTCAGTTTGAGCAAACTTCATGCGAAGTGTTCATAGAAGAGGTGGGGATATCTTGATCTATGTCGATTGTTTTTGTTGCTGTCGAGTCTGGAGTATAGAAGACTGTTACGAGTGGCGAGGACATTTCATTCGAGGGAAATGAGAAGAGGCAATACAAGGAAAGCTGCCAGTTGGGTTTTTCGACTGTATGAATTCAACGTGAAAGTCAAGAATGAAGATGATTGTCGTTTATCCTCTATTCAACAACTGTTAAGGCAGGTGACACGTCTTGTCTGGGAGCGTATAACGGGAAACGCATGAATACATGTCGAGGATGTATCGGGGTATTTTGAGAAGGACGGCTTTTAACGAAAGAAAAATGCAGGCAAAAAAGAGAAAGGAATCGTACGTCGAGAAAATACGGGAAATGTTCTAGGGCAAACATTTCCCGTATTGCGTGTTTTGGCGGGCAAACGATCTTCTACTCAACATTGTCGAGCAACAATTGAGCAATGGTTAGCCTTTGACTTTGCGATAGGCAAATAACAGAAGCAGTGCACCGCCGATAGCAATGCCAAAGCTTCGAATATCAAACCCTGAGACTTCTCCATAGCCCAACGATGTGCTGATGAACCCGCCGACCGTGGCGCCGGCGATTCCAATGAGGATGGTGATGATGAAGCCACCGGGATCTTTACCGGGCATCAAAATTTTGGCGAGGATGCCCGCAATCAATCCAAAGACGATCCAGGAGAGTATTCCCATGAGTGTTTCCTTTATCTAGAGGAGTCGCTCTGTATGTTCAACATCTCTTACTGTTCTTTTGCCATCGTTGAAATGAACGAATCGGCTTCTTGAATCGACGCTTCCATTTCTTTGATCAAGGACGAAATATCGCTTTCGACTGCAACTAATTCATTCTTGAGTGAGGCAATGGCTTTGGCATTTAGATTGTGCTTCAGAAAGAGCACTTGATCTTTGAATGCGGCCATGACGGGATCCATTTTTTTCTCCGCACGTTTCATGGCTTTGATGAGTTGCGCGTACTGCTTTTGAGTGTGATCAAGTTTACGTTGGCTCGTTCGACGTAAACTGATATTGGAATACTCCTCCAGTTCGGCTTCCCATTCGGTAAACAGGGCTTCAGATACGTCTTCTACAGATGCGACTCGATCATGAACGGCTTGCGCCCTGGCTTCACTCTCTTCGTACTCTGCGCTCAACTTGTCATACTTTTCTTGAAGGTCGCCACCTTTAAAGTTCAAGACCGATGAAAATCGTTCGAGCGCCGACTTGAATTGTTCCTTGGCGTCGGCTTGCGCATCGCGAGCTTTTTCAACATCAGAAATAAGGATATCGCGTTTGTGATAGCCCATTTTTTCCATGGCCTCGTAATAGACCGTTTGACAGCCGGTCAACGAGAGGATGACGAGGCTCACAAGCCAAATGTGTAAGGTGCGTGATGCAAAACAGGTGTTCATGGACAATAGTCTCCTCGATCTAGAGAAACATGTGATGGATGATAGCGATGGCAGCATCGTCGAACAATGGGGTTCCCCGGCTTTTGATCAAAAGAACCAGAGATCGAAACGTTTATTCACTGGGACGAATGACCTTTTCAAGCAAACTTCTAACGCCGTCGCCGCCTTGGCTTTGCACGTATTGCAGGACCTGGGGGACAAACTTACCGATCATTTCGGCATCCAGTCCGAGTTTCGAAAAACCACCGGCTAAGGCCGCAAGCGAACCCAGTCCGCCAGCGTTTCCTCCAAGGCTCGACGCGAGGCCTCCCAGCATGCCCATCACTCCGCCACCACTATCGGCCCCACCGTCGGCTGAAGGCGCGGCGCTCATGAGATTGCCAATACCGGGGACCGCGTCGGCAATTTGTTGAAATTCACCGGCACCCAGCTGTTCTTTGGCGATAGTGAAGAGCATGCCGGCACCGCCCTTGGCCTGGTCCTCGTTGACTCCGAGATTATTAGTTAACATCTGAACGAGTTCCATCATAACGTTCCTCCTTTAATCGGTTGGTTGTGTTACGTGATGAGTGTGCAGCAGAGGGGGGTACAGGGTATTGTAGGCTATTCCCACGCCGGAGTCATGTCTCCTGATGAATTTTTCCAATATGGTACCCATGCCAATGTTACCAGGTTAATGGAAATATTCGTTTTTTTGGGCCTAATCGTGATGGATTCAAGTTCTCTAGCCTCTTCATCCCATTGGAGGGTCAGACGGTCTGTATCCTCTTGAAATTGAGCGTCGAGATCGACGAGCCGTTGTCGTAAGGCTTCTACGGTATCGCCGGCTCTTGCGACATCTTTGGCCTCTTTCATGGATCGTCCAACTCCTCGAATTGCGGTGGTGGCCCGACCCATTGATGATCGACTCATGGTTTTCCTCCCCAGAAAGGCCGATAGCAACGTCGCGCCAAACGAAATGACCGTTTGCATTTTCTGTTGCTTGGCTTGTTCGGCCTCGCGCTCAACGGCTTGTTCCGCGCGACGAATGCGTTCTTCGAGCGTGGCGATTTTTGGCGCATATTTTCTGCGGAGCCGTTCGGTGGCTTCGTCTCGTTGCTCGTGTGAATGTTGTTGGACTCGAATACGAAAATCGCGTTCGGATTCGTCTGGTTCTGAAGCCATTTTGAGTGTTGGACTTTTCCAGAGTTCGAGCGCTTTATTCCGGTAGACCCAGTGTTTAAAGTCTTTTTCCCATTTCTTGTACTGCTTTGCGTTACCCGCGGCTGTTGCAATCGGCGAATAGGTGGCGTCTTCTTCTGGCCGCTTCTCCAAATCGTCAGGGTCGATCTCGGTCTCGTCGACCTTGTCCCAGTCGACCGGGATAGGATCGTCAGTGATGGGAACGAGTCCTGTGATATCACGTAACACGTCTACCTTTGTTTTGGCTTGCACATAGTGAACGGAAGCCGAGGCCAGTAACCGCGGCTGATAGGCGAGGATTGTGTCATTGGGTTGAGTGCTTCGCGTGGGAACGAAAACCTGTGCAATGCCTGAAGGAAGAACCGGTCGTTGTGTGCTCTCCATCTCGCGGCCTGGTTTTTTCACTTTCATTGACTGTGTCGTTACGGGAGCTGTCGCGGTCTCTTTCACTGACGTCGTGAGTCGGTCTTTATACGGATCCATCAGGGTCTTGATTTGTGTCCTGGTCAGCGGCCCGCGCAGGTACGAGAGTGCCCAGCGTGTTTCGAATATTTCTGGCGCATCGTCGTGAACATTGTTCATGAGAAAGACGCGACTCCCCAATCGAGAGAGGGTTCTCTCCATTTGAGCTCGATTCATCGGTTTCCCGGCTTCCGAGGCGGCTCCCTCAAGGCCGTCGAGTACTCGTGCCATATCGCGTTCCGTTTGTAAGCGTCCAATAAACCAGGTTCCAGCGTTGCCCAGCCCTTTGTAGTCAAGGTCGACTGGGTTTTGCGTAGCAAGGACGGTGCCGACGCCAAATGCACGGGCCTGCTTCAGCAGGGTAAGCAACGGGGCTTTCGAGGGCGGGTTTTTAATCGGCGGGAAATAGCCAAACACCTCATCCATATAGACGAGTGCGCGGAGACTGGTCGTGCCGGATTGCGTTCGCATCCAACTCACCATTTGACTCAGGAGAAGGGTGACAATGAACATACGTTCGGTATCGCTTAAGTGCGCGATAGAGAATATGGCGATACGTGGTTTGCCATCCGGCGTATAGAGTAGTTGATCGATATCCAGCGGCTGACCTTCGAGCCAGGTCGAAAAGCCCGGCGCACCCAGAAGATTGTTAAACTTCATGGCGAGCCCGAAGCGATCTTTTGAAGGGAAGAAGGATTCTATATCCAATACGCCAATTTTCTGAGCCGGTGGATTCTGTACGTAGCCGATGAGTTGAGCTAGGTCCAGATCTTGTCCCTGTTTCCAGACATGTCCGAGAATGGTTGAGAGTAATATATGCTCTCGACTTTGTAGCGGATCAGCATCAATGCCAACAAGATTTAACAGGCTAGTTGCTGTCGTGCTGATCCGTTCACTGAAGAGTTCGGTGTCTTCGAGGATCGATGCGGGAGGTGCCGAAAACGATTGAAGAATGGAGATCGGTAAGCCCGCCGTACTTCCGGGAGTGTAAATGGCAAAGTCTGCCGTGTTACGGAGACGCTGAATTCGTGTGCCGTTTTGGTTCCAAGCTTTCAATCCTTTCTTCCATTTCTCAGCCTCCTGCTGAGCATATTCCACGGTTGAGAACCCTTGCTTCTGTGCATCATCCTCATTGATCCACGGTTCAAAGTCCTGTCCCTTGAGCTTAGGGAAGGTAAGCAAAAGATTAGAAAGATCGCCTTTAGGATCGATCACCAGGGCGGGAATGCCGTCAATCGCCGCTTCCTCTAACAAGCTGATGCATAAACCCGTTTTGCCACTGCCGGTCATCCCTACGCACACGGCATGCGTCACCAAATCTTTAGAGTCGTATAGGAGTAATCCCGGTTTTGGTTCCTTCTTCTCTACATCATAGGGGCGTCCAAGGTAAAAGGCTCCAAGTTTTTCAAAGTCTTGCATCGACACAATCCTTTCAATGATGTTCTTTGCGCGTTTCGTCTGTGAACGTCATATACTGGGGTAATTGTCTGGACGCATTGCATCATAACTTATAGGCAACTCTCAAGCTTGGACACCTGTAATGAATAGAGCAGAAGGGGAAAGATTCCAACAAAAAATATATGTCGAGTGGGGGACGGCGAGCAACGACCGTGTCCAAGGACACCTGTAATGAATAGAGCAGAAGGGGAAAGATTCCAACAAAAAATATATGTCGAGTGGGGGGACGGCGAGCAACGACCGTGTCCAAGGACACCTGTAATGGATGTGAAGGAAGGATTAATGCGTCAACGGAAAAAGGTCTGTTGACTATTCTCAAGACTGCGAGTGAGATGAAAGATCACGCGAGCAGAAGCGAGAACTCTTTCAGTATTTCCATGCGAATTGCAATGTAGACAAACTGTTTTCAGGTGTGTGTCAAAGGAGTATGACAAGAGTGATGGAGAGTAAGATAGGAGGAGAGAGAACGTGTTCTTGAACGTGATAAGGGCGGTGTACCGGTCGGTCAGGTCAAAGAAGCTGATTGATGTGGGGAAACTTAGCTTGTCTGCTCATGTATCCGAATTAGCGAGAAGCGGACTCGTTCGATTGGGAGGAGGAAAGATTCCGAAAGACGTGTGGAAGCTTCCTCGCCCTGTCGATAAGCAGGGTCGTGGGTTGAAAGTGCTTCTTGATGAGCGAGAGGATGGACGATGAAGTTTTGGGATACGTCTGTGTTACTTCCAATATCTCTTCAGGAACCTCAACCCACTCAAGTCAAGAACCTGATCAAACAGGATGATGATATCGTGGTTTGGTGGGGTACATTGGTTGAAGGGTATTCAGTGTTCGCGCGCCTTCGCCGTGAAGAAGTATTGACCCAGAACGACGAGTTTCAGTCACGGCAGATTCTTACTCGTTTAGCTGGTGCTTGGACGGAAGTTCGACCGAGTAATCCTGTTCGTGATCATGCTGGACGAGTGTTGCTTCTCCACCCTCTGAGGGCAGCCGATGCACTGTAGTTGGCTGCGGCTTTAGTTTGGTCTGGCCGCCAAACCACGTATTCAGGGTTTGTCTGTCTGGATCATCGATTGCGTGAGGCTGCACGTCGAGAAGGGTTTCAGGTACTGCTGTAGTCGGGTTGGGATATTGATCCTCACCTTCCATCATCAGCATCGCGAATCAGTGTACACACCACACGTCGTTCCGTACGCGGCCCATCGAATTCACAGAAAAAGATGTTTTGCCAGCGGGATAAGCCCAATTGACCATCAATGATCGGAATCGTTTCTGATGGACCGACAAGGCCAGCTTTCAGATGGGAATCGCCATTGCCATCTTGTGTATCGTGTAGCCACACGCCTGGAGGAATCAGTGTACGGAGAAGATTGACGACATCGAGTGGGACGCTGTCGTCCCAATTTTCTTGGACCATGATGGCAGCCGTCGCTCCCTGAGCATACACATGCATAATTCCATTGTTGATGCCGCTCTGCTCAAGAATTGCATGAACAGATTCAGTGATGTCGAGGAGTTGTTCGTGCTGTGTGGTCTGTAGGGTGATTGTCTCACGCATGTGTCAAGGGTAACGTATTGTTCCAGAGTATTAAACCTAGCTGTTTTTTTCAAGTTCGCGATCCTCCTCTCTCTTGTTTCAAACTCTCTTCCGTACCGTTTCAGGAAACAGGGTTGGATTCATTATCTGTTGCGTCATATTGTGCCACATTGAACTTGCTATTCCCCGTAGCTTGCTACAGGGTTACCACTTAAGTCCCCCTTTGGAAAAGGGGGTTAGGGGGAATGCACTTCAGGGGGTAGCGGAAGCTGGCGCACAGCCGTAGATCGATGGAACGGTTCAAAAAGCATGAGATGTGCGAAGCTGTATAGAAGGAAAGATTTCAGATGTGTATATAGGATAGGTGTTTGAAGGTCAGCACCATGTGGCGTTGCGATCATTCTTTCGTTAAATGAGTCGATGGCAAAAGTGTTCAACCGTTTTGTTGAATAAGAAGATTGCCGTGTCTTTCGGGGAGGCGGTAATGGCTGACTGAGCGGCAGACTGAATTGCCGTAGATGCAACATCATGACGCCGGGCTACATATTCGGCGTCATCCAAGTCCTGATCCGTCCCACGCCGAAGCTTGGCAATGATAAAGTCGACGGGGCTCAAAAGACGTACACGTATGCCAGGAGCTTCATGCCAGACCGAGGTCCGTTCTCGGTAGCCTGGCGGCATGGCCACGATGGACCATCCCGACATATTTTCCCCCAGGTCTGCGGGTACGTGCTGTTGTTGGAGGAACGTAATCAGCGGATCCAACTTTCCTTTCAATTACCCATCGATATCCACTGTGACTCTATCGGAAAACCCATAGGCCTGTAACGCTAATCCTCCTACACGAATGAGGTCGACGGCATTCCCTGTTTGCCGGTGGTATTCGGCTAATTGTTGGGTAATGCTATGAAGCGAGAGTGGTGGCAAATCGTAAGGCCTCGGCAAACGTCCGGTAGTCTCGAAAGTCAATTGGTGTGTGATCAACCGGGAGAGGTGTTCTCGGGATCATGGATTCGATAAGCCGCTGATACGTCGTGAACCATTGACAGGCTTTTTGGTAAGCATTTTTGACTTCTGAACGGGTTTGCCACGGAGTGATGTCAAGGTGTTCATTCACAAGGATTTCCAACCAAAGAAGGCGAAGAGCTCTTGGACTCTGAAGGACTTCGTCAATTGATGTAAGCCCCGTATATGAGGGTAATAGCTTCATTGATGGAGCTTGCTAAAAAGATTCTACTGTTTTCATGTTATGAAGTGTAGGACATTCCTGAACTTCCAGCAAGTCCTCGTGTTCCTTGTTTACTAGCATGGGTGAGCTGGGAGTATGAGAAAGAGTTACGGATTTGTCTGGCCAAGCATCGGTTGAAGAAATTGTCCGGTATATGACTCAGGTTCCTGTGCCACGTCTTCCGGTCGTCCTTCAGCAACAATCTTTCCGCCATGTTCTCCGCCTCCCGGGCCAAGGTCAATGATCCAATCTGAACATTTCATGACATCGAGGTGATGCTCGACAACCACGACGGTGTTTCCTTCTTCGACAAGACGATTAAGAACACATAAGAGTTTCTGAATGTCTTCAGTATGAAGCCCAGTAGTTGGTTCATCAAGAATGTAGAGGACTTCGTTGGACTGCGTCGCACGGTGTTTTGCTGTGTGAAGACGTGCGAGTTCTGCTGCGATTTTCAATCGTTGGGATTCTCCTCCCGATAAGCTGGTGGCCGGTTGTCCTAAACGGAGATACCCCAGTCCTAGAGAGTTGAGCAGTGTCAGTGGGGGGGCAAGGGTTGGAGCGAGTTCTCCAAATGTTGCCAGTGCCTGTTCAACCGTCATAGAGAGGGCATCATGGATTGAATGGCCCTGCACGCGAATGGCGAGCACTTCAGGTTTAAACCGGCGACCTTCACAATCCTCGCATGTGACGTACAGGTCTTCAAAAAAGTACATCTCCAGCTTTTCATGCCCCTGTCCTTCGCAACGAGGACATCGTCCTGCACCGGTGTTGAATGAGAAATGCGCTGGGGTGAGTCCACGAGTCTGTGCATCGGAATGCTGCGAGAAGAGTTGTCGGAGAATGTGAAAGGCTTTTATGTACGTGATAGGGTTTGAGCGAGGTGTTTTTCCGATAGGTTCTTGATTGATCAGTCGAACCGTGTGGAGATGTTCTAGTCCATGGATATCGTCAAATGTTCCAAGCGGAGGTGCCGCAACGTTGAATGCGCGAGCGGCTGCGGCATAGAGAATGTTTTCGACCAGAGTACTTTTCCCAGACCCTGAAACTCCGGTGACGCTTGTCAACGTTCCGAGGGGAATTTGGATCGTCAGATTTTTCAGATTATGCTCTCGTGCGCCAGTAATTGTGAGGGTTTTCCCATTTCCTGTACGGCGATGGAGAGGGACAGGTATCGATGCATCACCTCGTAGATAACCAGCCGTAATGGAATGAGGGTGTTTCATGAATGCAGAGACTGATGCAGAACAGATCACTTCACCGCCCTGTTCTCCTGAAGCCGGACCGATTTCAATTACGTGATCAGCTTGCTCTATGACCTGATGATCATGTTCAACGGTAATGACCGTATTGCCATGCTTGGCAAGTGCTTTGAGTAACCCGGCTAAGGCGGCTGTGTCACGTGGATGAAGGCCAATGGTGGGCTCATCGAGGACATAGAGTGTCCCGACTAATTTGGCTCCGAGTTGCGTAGCCAATGAAATCCGTTGCGCTTCTCCGCCTGACAGCGTACGCATTTCCCGATTGACGGTGAGGTAATCTAATCCCACATGGAGAAGGCATGACAGTTTGGCCTCTAATGTCTGAAGTATGTCGTTGGCGACTTCACGTTCATAGGGGGAGAGTGTAAGGTCTTGTAGCCAGGCGTGAATCTGCCGTATTGGCCATTGAGAGACGTTATGGATATTCTGCTCGTGGATATGGACCATGAGTGCATGCGGGCGAAGCCGGCTTCCCTGACAGGTTGGACAACGAGAAGGACTTCGATAGCGACTGAGAAAGACGCGAACATGCATTTTGTAGCGCTTGCCCTCCAGATATTCAAAAAACTGATGAATGCCTTCCAGCTTTTTTTCACCTTCCCAGAGAAGCCGTTTTTCCTCGCGTGAAAGTTTTGCATAGGGCGTGGTGATGGCGAGTTTTCGTTTTTTGAAACCTTTGAGCATCTCATCTTGCCACCAGTGATTGGACGGCTTTGTCCATGGTTCAATCACGCCGTCTTTGAGTGACTTTGCTGGATCAGGAATGATGAGGTTTTCGTCGTAGCGGAGAATATTGCCGAATCCTTTACACTCTGGGCATGCGCCCAAGACATGGTTGAACGAAAAGTGTATGGGCCGAACGGTGTCGAAGGTGTGATGACATTGTGGGCATCGGAGTGACGTGCTGAAGCTAAAGCGTTTGTCGTCTACGACTTGGACTTGGGCAACCCCATGTCCTTCTTGAAAGGCTGTTTCTAAACTCTCCACAAGCCGCGTATGATTATCCTCCCTGAGGACCAGTCGATCGACGACGATCTGTAGCGTAGGCTGTGTGAACTTTTTGGGTATAGGGTTCATATTGAGATTAAGGACTTGATCATGGTGAAGCAGGCGAACGTACCCTCGCTTGAGCAATGATGAAATACAATCAGGAATCTGTTGGGGTTTTGGCGCGTCAATGGAAAACAGAATGAGGGCGCCGCTGTGTGGGAACTCTTCTAACAGCTTTTGAGCTACAGATGCCGGTTGATGGGCTTCAGCTTGTAGATGGCAGTTAGGACAGATGAGGTGACCGATTTTTGCAAAGAGGAGCCGCAGATAATCAGAGATTTCACTCGCTGTTCCTACCGTGGAGCGTGAAGTTCGAACCGGGTTCTTTTGTTCAAGCGCAATGGCCGGTCGAATGTTGAGGAGTCGATCGACATCAGGTCGAGTCACTCGCTCCAAGAACATTCGGGTGTACGAAGACAGTGATTCGATGTATCGCCATTGTCCTTCAGCAAAGATGGTATCGAAGGCGAGTGATGACTTTCCGGAGCCCGACACTCCGGTAATCACCGTGAGGGCGTTGTGTGGGATTCGGAGCGAGATATTTTTGAGATTATTTTGTCGTGCGCCTTCAATAATGAGATCGCGGTGTGTGTGTGCGTCTGTCAGGTCTTTCTTTCGCATAGGGGACTGTAACAGGCGACTCATACGTCAACCAAATCAGCGGCTGTTGCAAGACGTACATGTATCGAGACTCTATCAAATGGAATGGTTCCTATGTTTTGAGCAGCGGATTCCGTCTTTGAGAACGGAGGGTACCGATAGATGGGTAGGAGAAGACATGGGCTGGGATGTATCAGAAAAAAGAGCGAGCAAGATAAAACCTTAGCCGAAGCGGCCCATGGTATCGCCTAGCCAGACGGCCCCGAGACCGAGAAGCAGGTGTAAGATAACGATGAGCATAGCTTGTGGGTATTGCCCGTCTCGTAAGAACGCAAAGGCTTCGTAGCCGAACGTGGAATAGGTTGTGAACCCTCCGAGGAGACCAATAAATAGAAATGGGCGAATTTCTGAAATAACGAGTTGTTGCGTATCCGTCAAGGCATTGAGCAGACCAATCAAGAAACATCCCAGCACATTGACTGTTAACGTGCCAAATGGATACCCGAGAATGGGATTTAGTCGTTGAACGAAGTCAGAGAGGAGATAACGACTGATTGATCCAATCATACCCCCTAGCCCAACTAAAACAATCTGTGTCATGGAAGGAATATCAAACTCTGGTGATGATGCGTGCCTCGCTCACCTGCTGCGAAGAGTGCGAATGCTGAGAAGACCGTACTGCAAGGCTTTCTCAAGAATCAACTTTTTTGAGATTCTTTGTTTTTCGTGAGGAACGTTGTGTCTCCCTGATTTTCTTCGTCTCTTTCGCTTGAATCCAGCGATTCATGAGGTCGTCAGGTCCAAGGTTCCAAAACGCGATCCCGCCAAGCAGTCCTGCGGTATTGGGTACGAGTGTCACTTTTTCAGGTAAGACGAGTGTCACTTTTTTACTATTTCCTCCACCAATGTAGAGATGATCAAAGTTTAACACGCGATCTAATGTCTTGATCGCTTTGGCCAATCGTGTGTTCCACTTCCTTTTGCCTATTTTTTTGAGGATCTTTCCACCTAATTGTTCTTCGTAGGTTTCATGATGTTGAAACGGATGATGTCCTAACTCCAAATTGGGTACTAATTTACCATCTACAAAAAGTGCAGACCCAAACCCTGTCCCTAAGGTAATGACAAGTTCGATATTTTTGCCTTGTATAGCCCCAAATCCTTGCACATCGGCATCGTTGGCAGCTCGTACTGGCTTTTTTAATCGTGATGTGAGGGTTTCGCCCAGTTTAAACCCTTTCCATATGGCATTACCGAGGTTTGGCGCTGTATACACAATGCCATGACGAATCACACCGGGAAATCCGACTGATACGCGGTCGAATTCACCTTGTGCTTCAGCCAGCTTAACAATGGTTTTTGTCACAGCCGTTGGGGTTGCTGGCTTAGGGGTGGGAATGCGCCCTCGTTCGGTTACAGGGGTTCCTGTTTCGTCGAGAATAATGGCCTTGACTCCAGTGCCGCCGATATCAATGGCGAGCGTTTTGATGGGTTGACGATTGCTAGTGCGTGTTGGAGGTTTATTGGCCATGCTGATTCTCCTCGTGTGTGTACTCTCGACCGTTGTAAATACGACCACCGTCTTTCGCATAGTCTTGTAATACGCGAACTGCCTCGCTGCGATGTATGTCTTGAGTGACCGTGATTCCTCGTGCGTGTAACGCATTGACCCAGTCGAGTGGTTTTGTGCCTTCATCAAACCCGATGTCTCGTGCATCTTCATCCCGTGCACCACAAATAAGTGTGCGTATCCCAGACCACGGAATGGCTCCCAAGCACATGGCACAAGGTTCAGCGCTTGTGACGAGTTCATGAGTCGAAAGTCCTTCGGCTCCGAGGTCATGATGGCCAATAGCTTGTTGTGCAAGTGTCAGGGCAACAATTTCTGCGTGAGCAATCGAGGCTTGGGATGTTGTGACGAGATTCACCCCGGGAGCGACCAGCCGGTTTGTGGAGGAATCAAATACGCCTGCAGCGAAAGGACCTCCTGTGCGATACTTCACATTAAGACGGGCCAAATCTGTCATGAGAGTCATTCGCTGATCAATGGTGGGGAAATTGGAGGGAGTTTTCATCAGATATTCAGTTAGCCAATCGGGTAACTGAAGAATGAAGGGAGCGAAAGGTGATGGTGTGGTTTGATTCATGAAGAGCTGATTTTTCGTCCAGATACACCGCCATACCTTTATTGCTTCACGATTGAAGCGAGAATGATATTCTCCAGGTGGTGATCTCAAGAAGCATGGAGGTCGTACGACCATCGTGATGAGGAACGGTCATGGCCGTGAAAAAAAAGGGCTTCCATATCAAATGTGATGGAAGCCCTTTTTTCGCACAAACCGTGCTGTCTTTCGTGTGCCTTCGATATGTGTCGTCCCATCTGTGGTCGAACAAGGAATTTTCCGTTTATTTAACGACCGGTTGGTTCGCTGTCAAACAGGGCACCCTCTGATGAGCCACTCTGTTGTCCTGCATCCAATTCGCATCCTCTGTCTGAGAACCGTGTACCCAGGAACTGATACGTCGTGCTTGAGAGCACTGTCTCTTGATTAGGATGGGAACATCAACTCGGTAAAAACGAAAAAAGCCGTTGTGGTTGGAAGGTAGTCGTAACCACAGACGGGGCTAGATGGCCAGGTGGCGTAGCGTCATCCATGAGAGACCTCCTTTTCGTGTAGGGTCTTGCGTCTGAATCGCCTTGAATCGTTTCCGTGTACGACTCATCCACAAGTAGTGAAAACATTATTAATGCTACGCTTATCTTCCTGGTCTGTCAATACACAAGATCGCCTAAAATGGGATCGTGTTCATTCCCATCAGGGTGTACATGGGAAGAGTCTTGCTTTGTTTATTCAAACATGTAAAAACATTAATTCTGCCTATGTGTTGTAGTGTCCTGTTTGAGGAATGAAGACATTGAATTCACTGAGGTATCCATGTCCATTTTTGTGAAAAGCGTTATCATTATCACGGGAGCTTCCGAGGGAATTGGGCGAGCCTTAGCTCTTGGGTTAGCCCCACAACAGCCTAAGCTTGTTCTCGCGGCAAGAAATGAGGAACGCCTGAAAGAGGTGGCTTCCGAATGTGAGCGTGCCGGAGCTGTTACGTGTGTCGTACCTACTGATGTCACGGATGAACAGGCATGTTATCGGTTGGTGCAACGAACGGTAGAGACCTTTGGCGGCCTGGATGTACTGGTCAATAATGCCGGTATGGCGATGCGAGCGACGTTGGAGGAGGTCTCAAATCTCTCACTGTTTGAGCATCTCATGAAAGTCAATTATTTAAGTGGTGTGTATTGCACAAACTACGCGTTACCGTATCTCAAACAATCAAAAGGGCGAGTGGTGGCGGTGGCGAGCGTTGCCGGGTTGACTGGTGTTCCCACACGAACCGGATATTGTGCAAGCAAGTACGCCATGATGGGTTTCTTTGAATCCTTGAGGATGGAAGTAGATGAAGCGGGGGTGTCGGTCACGATTATCGCGCCGGATTTTGTGGTATCAAAAGTTCATGAGCGATCGTTTGATGCCAATGGACAACAGGTAGGAGAAAGCCCTGCGAATCAACATACCTATTTAACGGCGGAAGACTGTGCCTCCATGATTATTCGTGCCATGGAGAAACGTCAGCGCTTGTTGGTCACCTCGTGGCGAGGCTACTTGGGGCGACTCGTGAGGATCATCATGCCGAATTTGATTGATGGGATTGCGAAGAAGGCCGTGAAGGAAGAGGTTCACTGAAAGTTTAGCTGAGGTTTCATCGAAGTCCTCTAGGAGGCCGGCGTTTGAGGCGGGGTTTCCTGCTGAATGACAAAAAAATCTTTTTTGGTGATGAATTGGCCATTGGCATGGAGTTGGAACTCATAGCGGCCAGGCCCTGGGAATATAAGAGCCGAGATATTCAGTCCGAAGTCATGGGTTTCGAGACGATTCTTGATTTCGATTGGCGAAAGGGCTCCCTTTCCCACCGTTTGATTTTTATCGAGATAGATAAGCGCAATCTCAAATTGATACTCTCCCTCGGCGTCGTTAAGACAGAAATACACGCCCATTTGCGGGTGTTGGCAAGGAAAGGTTTTGGCCCACAGATGGGTAAAGGCACCAATGATACTTTTCTTCCCGGTCAAACTGTCGATGATGATGGTGTCACAGACTAAAAAAGCCTGTACGCTGGGTTTTACGATGTCGGTCATAGATTGTAAATCCTTGTACTCTTGAAACACACTTTAACGGAAGCAGATTACCATACAATGTTCTGTTTCTCTGCGCTATAGCCGTTTCAAATAATTTTCGTAGGTTGAAACGTTGTACTGCGCTAAGTTTGTGGTATTTTCCGCTTTGGAACTTACTTGGATTCGCTATAGTCCCTTCGAGTTTTTCTGTGATTCAGTAGGATTCGAAGTGCCTCATGCTATGTGAGTGCGGTTTTGATCCAGATGTATAGCACCATCACTTCTATTGCGTGAGCGGCGATGACGGCGTACAAGTTGTTGAATCGTACCCACATCCATCCCCAGATCATCCCATCCCAGACGGCTATCCAATGAAGGTGTTGAAATGTGGCCACCATAAAGGGGTCAAATGCAAAGATCAGTGCGGAAAGAAGAATCGCAATCGTATGGGTGAAGAGACGAGTGTGGGATAGATGACACGTGATGAGTGTTATGAGTCGACCTAGCAAGAAGCCTCTGAAATTGAATTCGACAGCAATGGCAATGGCCGTGATGGTCCATGGAATCATCACGACTGTTGGAACTTGAGCATGTGGTGTTTGTCCAAGAAAGGTGATGTCCATTCCTAAAGCTGGAACGATGTTAAGGATAATGAACGAATTGCCAATGCCTAAGAGAAGGCCTACTAGGCAGCCCCATCGCAATCCAAGCCATAGCTGGGAAGTGTGTATTCCTAAACGGAGGCTCAGCTTATCGTTTGCGCAGGCCCACAAGCCTAATCCGGTGTATGCCAATATTTGCGGTAGAAACTGGGCAATCGTGTATGCTTGAGTGGGGTGAGGAAAAAGATAAAAGAGGATGGTGGCGGCAAGAGGTAATAGGGCAAGGCTTGGCCATTTTTCCGTTTCAGTTTGCATGCGCGTGTGAGGTGAGTAGGGAGACACGCTGATTCGTCCTGAACCGTGTGCACTCTGTCCTCATTGGTAACGGAGTGCTTTACCTGGGTCAAATTTTGATGTCTTGATTCCTGGCTAAAGGCTCAACAGTGAAGGTATTGCTGCAACTTTTTGAACAGAGTAAGAACCCGGTGGCAGTCTGACGAGTAGACATATTGCTGATGGATAATGGGTTGAACGCTATCAAGTTAATTGGGCGTTATGCAAATCACATGAGTGCTAGAGGGATTGAAATGCATAGTATTATGCTGAGCAAATACGTAAAATACCTCTTGTGTTTTCACGTATTAACACGAGGCTCTCGGTTGGCGATTGGTCATTGGTAGCTCTTGAGATCAAGTGCTGTAAATTCGTAGAATCATGGTACATTCTGTATCGCCTCCTGCGATTCATTTCATCATTTATTTGTGTAAGATAAGGAGTCGTATGAACGAGTTGGTCATAATTCTGTCAACGTATCGGTGTGGTCATCCTCAACTGAAAAGCCGTGGAGTGAAGATTCTATGCGTCTTATGGAGTGCAGTTGTATTCTTCTGCCTTCCGGGTACTTCTTTTGCTGTCGCCGATCAAGGGGAAGGGGCTCAAGAGCTACCTAAGCCTAAAATTAAAACCACACAGCCGCTTTATAAGGATTGGAATTTTGATAAAGAGCAGGCCGGCTCTCCGCCGACTGGGTTTATGAGCGATGTGAAGAATCATGAAGCCACAGGCACATGGTTGGTCACCACCGAGCCTTCAGCGCCTTCTCAACCGCAGGTTGTGGTTCAAGATGCGGATTGTTCCGATGTTTCGTGTTATGACGTGATTCTGGGTGAGGAAACGGACGTGACCTATGTTGATGTCTCCGTACGTATAAAGCTTACAAAGGACATGGGACCAGGGAAGGCTGGTATTGTGTTGGGAGCCAAGGATCATAAGAATTTCTATGCCGCGGTTGTGACGCCTGCAACAAAGACGGTGGAAGCCTTTCTCGTTCGTGATGGAAAAGCCACGTCGTTTGGTCAGTCAGCATTAAATCTGGTTAAAGGCGATTGGCATGCTCTTCGTGTTCAGCGAAGTCCGATGATGAGTCATGATCTATTCAATGTATTCTTTGACGACCGTATGTTGTTATCACTTTCCGATTCCACGTTCAAAGAAGGTAAGGTCGGCCTGGTCACATGGGGGAAAGGACCATTTACCTTCGATAATCTTCGCGCACAGGAGTACTTGACGAATCTTCCGCTTTCTCGACCACCGGCATACTAACTGTGGGAAACGTGAACAGAGTCAATACGATCGACCTTGTTTGTGGGAAGAACTGTCAAGACGATGCTCTCAAATGCCAGGAGAGAGAAAAGAATGGGGAGAGAGAACTGGTCGATCTATACTATGTGAGTAGTGCTCTGTTCGTGCAATGCAGCGAGTGGCGTCAGGCCTGCGGGCTAAGTTTTTTTGACTAATGTATAGACATAGCCAATCTTTTTTTGTCCTCCCGTGGCCTTACGGAGGGTGTAGTCAAGAGGTATCTCTTCCACAGAAAATCTAAAGTATTCTTGGAAGTAAAACTCAATTGTTCCCAATCCGAGGCGGTTGGGATCGCAAAATATTCCCTGTCCGCCTGACTTCAGCGCAGACCGTAGGACAGTAGAAATTTCTGGTAAGTTCTTTTCGTCATAAAATACTTCACTGCCCAAGACGATATCGAAAAGGTTTCCAAGATTGATTGGGGCAAACCAATCCAATGTGTATGTGTCAAAGTCTGTGATGTTGTTCAATTGACACGATTCCTTGATTCCTTCGAGCGTCACGGGAACCATGTCGGAAAATGTTGTTGATGCACCAAGCTGAGCCGCAACGATCCCAGCTACGCCCACTCCGCACCCAATTTCTAGAACCGTTTGTCCTTGTAATTTGTGTGGAAAGAAATTTTTGATCAGAAATTCTGATAAGGCCACTTCGGACGGCCAAATTCGATCCCAATATCCCCATCCAAGAGATTCATCATCTCGTTTATCTAACGGTGTTTCATCTGCAATGTCTCGTTTGGTTTTGATGACGACCGGAATGTCTCCAAGTTGAGACAGGGCAATGGTTTTTGTATGACTCAAGGGAAATTCCTCATAACAACGAACGTGTTAGAATTGTGACGTACAGAACAATGAGTTTGAATCCATTTATGTGTTGTCACATTCCGCAAGTTGGGTCTCGACAAATGCTAAGATTTTTTCGGCGTCCTCAAGTAGGCCATCGGTGATATTCATACCAAGTGCCACTTCCTCATCGTCTAAGGTGTCGGCTAATCCGTGATTTTGCAGTAAGCTGACATCCCAAAAGACGAGCCCAATGTTTTCTTGTTTCCCATCAATCGTTGCAATCGCATTGATATTATCGCCGTGCTCCGTAGGAGTACTGACAAACGAGGGTGTCACGCCATTTTCTTTCGTACGTTGAAGAAATTCCATAAACGTCTTAATTCGTTTTAAACTTGTAATATCCATTTGCATGTCAAGTGTTTCCTGGTTTGTTAAATGTAAATCATGATGATGAATGTGACTGGAGAACTTCGTCTTTTTTTCAATTGAGGTTCGAAGGAATATGTGATCCTTCCATAGTACTCGATATTATTCAAGAATAACTCAACGTGTCGGGAGAAATACATCTCTCTTGCAGAGCGTACTCTATGAGTTTATAGGGTATTGAGGAAGACATTTTCTAATTTTCGTTTACTGGCTCTGTTCTATGGCTTGGGCTAATTGTCTTGTGCATTTGATGAGTTCATTATCAGTCGTAAGTATGTCGGGGCAGATTCGAAGGAGGTCTTCCCGGGAATCGATGATGATTTTGTTTGTTTTCAACTTAAACGCAATAGTATCCGCCGATTGATGGCGAATGCTCAAAAACGCTCCTTGTGTTTCCGGTTCTCCCGGTACGTGTATGCCGTGTTCGTGGAACAGGTTACGCAATCGTGCGTGTTGTTTCAGTGAATAGGTGCGCAGACGTTCAGCGCCTAGGCCTAGCGTGAGTTCAAGTCCGGCTCTGGCTTGGTAGTACGGAAGAACGGGTGGTGTAGATTCGAGAAATGCATTGCCACCTTGTGCCAGCTCTACTTCCTCTGGCCGTCTGAATGCAAACGGATTTGGTTGTGCAAACCAGCCGGTATCGAGTGTGGTCAGTGAGCCGGTGAGGTGTCGTGGATGGATATATAACCAACAGGCTCCAGGCCCACCGCGTAAATATTTGTAACACCCGCCAATCGCAAAGTCAGCGTTTAACATTTCAATATCGACAGGGAGAACTCCTGCTGCGTGGTACAGATCGATGAGCACCATGGCTCCTCGTGTCTGTGCTTCGCGAATCAATTGCCGTAAATTGCTGAAATATTGTCCAGTCGTAAAAATAACCATCGAAACCACGAGCAATGAATTGGAATGCTTGACTGCAGCAAGCAACTCTTCTTCGTGATAGATTCCATGTTCATCTGCGCCGACGCACTGTAAGGCAATCCGATCGCGTTTGGCATAGATTTTGAGGATATGATCAATGGAACTGAATTCGCCTGTGGTGGTGATAATGTTGAACTTGTCATCGTAACTGTTCAGGATTGCCCGTAATCCTTGCCCCGCACTGGTTTTTGGCACAATACAGTCTGCTGATGGAGCGTTGATGAGGTGTGCAATGCTGTGACGAAAGGCTTGGATTTCGGCAAACCAGTTCTCCCAGGCCTCATCCATGTCTTCATACCAATAGGATAGGGCTCGCTGAATGTCTGAGAGGGTTTGATCTAACGGACGGCCTAAGGAGTGATTGGCGAGATACGTCTCCTGTCGACGTAATACGTGCGAAAACAAGGGGTGGATATGTGTACGAAGAGCATGCTCCTCTAGTGGGCCAGACCCAAGGGCCGCCAGAGCATGGTGAATGCTATTCGTTTCCAATTTCCGTTCGGACATCGATGAGCTCTGGGAAAAAAGTGATGTCGAGGGCTTGCTTGAGAAATTTCACACCTGATGATCCACCGGTTCCCCGCTTAAACCCAATAATACGCTCCACTGTTTTGAGATGACGAAACCGCCAAAGCTGAAAATTTTCCTCAACATCTACGAGTTTTTCACACATCTCATACGCATCCCATTGCGATTCAGGGTGCTCATAGATGTGTTTGAATACATGCGTGAGTTCGGTATTACGCGAATGTGGTTGAGACCAGTCTCGCTTCAGGCATGCTTGAGGTATGGGATGTCCCTGCCTGGCTAAAGAACAGAGAAATTCATCGTACAGACTAGGCGCATGGAGTGTGTGCATCATCTCCTGGTACAGGCGATCATCATGCCGAAAGACTTCTACGACGTCCGCATTCTTATTGCCAAGAATAAACTCAATAGACCGATATTGAATGGATTGAAATCCTGACGCATTGGCTAGCACGTTACGAAACTGCCCGTATTCGTTTGGTGTAAGCGTTTCAAGTACGGACCATTGTTCAAAGAGTTGTCGTTGAATTTGCTTGACTCGGGCTAAAATCTTAAAGCACGGATTGAACAAATCCTGTTGAATATGTGCTATCGCTGCCCGCAGTTCATGGAGAATCAGTTTCATCCAGAGTTCAGATGTTTGATGCTGAATGATGAAAAGCATCTCATCGTGATGCGGCGGCTGGCTTAACGGTTTCTGAGTCGCGAGTAACTGATCGAGATGAAGGTACCCGGCATAGGTCATCCGATCATGGAAATCGAGTTGAATGCCGGTTTCCAGCTCTCGTGTATGTGGCGCATGTTCGTCCATAGTCGTGAGGGTGTGGACTGATTGTAGGACGATGGCTCTATTTTGTGAAGGGGGAACTGTGTTTATGGGACAATAGCCTGCTTTTTAAGGGAAGGGAAGGGACTTCCTGCTTTTTCATTCATCTGGTCTAACAATTGCCTTGGGTCTTCAGCTTTTATGATAAGCGAGCGATTGACCGATGTCACAAATCCCTCTTGGACTTGATGGTCCATGAAGGCGAGTAGCGGATCATAAAATCCTTCCACGTTCAAGATCCCGCAGGGCTTATGATGAATTCCTAGTTGAGCCCAGGTCACCATCTCGCAAATTTCCTCTAATGTTCCGTAGCCTCCAGGGAGCGCGATGAATCCATTAGAGAGTTGTTCCATGAGTGCCTTTCGCTCGTGCATGGTTTGGACGATGCGTAAGTCGGTGACTTCCTGGAAGGCGAGCTCTTTTTCTGCAAGAGCGGCTGGAATAATGCCAATAACTTCTCCGCCTTCTTTGAGTACCGTCTCTGCGATGACGCCCATCAATCCAATGTTACCGCCACCGTAGACTAACCCGATCCCGTGTTGCACGAGAAGCTGACCGAGTTGACGGGTGGTCTGCTCATAGGCTGTTTGACTTCCTGTTGTCGAACCGCAGAAGACACAAAGACGTTTCATTCGTTTCGCTTTCAAACATGATCACGATTTTTCTCTGAATCCTTCCCCCCAAGTTCAGAGAAGAACGTGAGGTTAAGAATTCATTGGAAGATTGATGAGTGAGTAGGGGTTGATGCGGGATCCGTTGAGTCGGACACCCCAATGCAGGTGCGGACCGGTGGCCCGTCCAGTGGAGCCAACTTGCCCGATGGTTTGTCCTTTTTTCACGACCTCTCCCTCTTTGACTGAGATATTCGAAAGGTGAAAATACATGGAGTATAAGCCGACTCCATGATCAAGAATGACTCCTTTACCTGTGAAGAAATGATCGTGCGTGAGGCTCACCGTTCCGGTATTCATTGCGGCGACGTTGGTACCTTTGGGGGCGGCAATGTCTTCACCGCTATGCGGACTTTTGGGTTGTCCATTAATGACGCGTTGACTGCCAAATCGACCTGAGATACGCCCCTTGACTGGGGCAATGAACGGGCCTTCCCAATAGGGATGAGGGCTGATGGTGGCAAAGGCGTTCATCATTTCCTTTCGCTCGGCTTTTACGCGAATGAGTGTCTTGTGGTCCAGATCTACCTTTTGTTTCGGAAGCTTCAAGTGTTGGACTGAGTAATTTTCTTTCATGACCAAGACTGTATAGCTTCGATGTTCTGTCTCAGTCGTCGTGGTGATTGTGATGTCTAGCTCATGTAAGCTGGGCTTATCCTGCATATCAATTCCGAGGAGCCCGGTATAGGTCGTTGGTGATTGTCGAATAAAGGGAATGTTTCGATTCAGAAAGGTTCCTGTGACCGTTGTTGGCTGGATATGTCGCACGGGAACGTTGACCCAGAGTACTTCTCCTTGCTTGGCGCTCAATTGCCCATCAGTGCCAGGTCGTTGTTCTTGCGCACTTGGAACCAATTTAAGGGGAAAAATGCTGGCAATGAGCAAGGTGATGACGAGAAGAAATTTCCCTGGCAGTCGGGATTTTGAGAATGCTTCATCAATGCGATAGATACTCATGTCTGTAGTCTCGTATGTGGGACTTGTGTGAGAAGTTCTTCCACACGTCGATTCGACGCGCAAAAAGGGTCCATACAGAGAATGGTCTCTTCCCAATATCCGTTAAGCTTCAGGTAGGTCCAATCTACCGTGTATGAACGATTTTTGGCTCTGGCAAAACGAATGAAATCCCCTCGCACTTTGGCTCTGGTGGTTTGAGGTGGGATACTTTTTGCTCGTTCAATGGCTTCTTCCGACACCACTTTCCGGATATGATCTCGACCAACTAACAGGTAATACAGACCTCGTTGTTGATTGACGTCATGATATTGGAGATCCATCATGGCGAGGCGAGGGTCGTCCCAGCCACACCCTTTTTTTTCAATATACGATTCCATTATCCATTTTTTTGTCACCCAATCCAGTTCTCGAACGAGAAGCATGGGAGAGTCTTCTAGGCGATCAAGGACCCGTTCCCATTCTCTGAGTACATCGTGCATGATCTTATCGTGAGGCTGGGTTTCGAGATATTCGCTAGCTCGTTCCCAATACATTCGCTGAATTTCCAGGGCCGTGAGTTCTCGTCCATCCTCGAGTTTGATTCGTCTCTTCAGTGTGGTGTCTTTTGAAATGTCACGGATGGCTTTCACCGGTTCGTCAAGCTCAATGTTTGGAACGGTGAATTTATCTTCAATCATAGAGAGCACCAGGTCTGTGGTTCCAACTTTAAGGTATGTGGCGAATTCAGACATGTTCGAGTCGCCAAGAATGATATGAAGACGTCGATACTTTTCTGCATCGGCATGCGGTTCATCCCGAGTATTGATGATGCTCCGTGACGATGTCGTTGATGAGGACGTTTTTTCGTGAATATGTTGAGCGCGTTGAGAGATAAAGTATTGAGGCTTCCCTGACACTTTGAGGATTTTTCCAGCCCCTGAAAAAATTTGTCGTGTCACAAAGAATGGAATCAATTGTTCCGCGACCTTCCAAAAGTCGACATCTCGACGCATAAGGAAATTTTCATGGCACCCATAGGTGTTGCCAAGTGAGTCGGTGTTATTTTTGAAAATGAAGATGTTGCCAGAAAGACCTTCTTCCCGTAGTCGATCTTCTGCTATGGGCAGACATGATTCCAGTACACGCTCTCCAGCTTTATCGTGCATGACGAGATCAAACAGGTCGTCGCACTCTGGCGTGGAGTACTCGGGGTGACAGCCGGTGTCTTGGTAAAAACGTGCTCCATTGATCAAGAAGGCATTCGACGGCCAACTATTAGGAATTAACCCTTCGAATATGTACCCGAGAATTTTTTCAATAGGCAAGTAGACGCGACCGTTTGGTGAAAACGTCAGACCATATTCGCACTCAAGTCCAAAGATGCGTTTCATGATGAAACCCTGAAGACAATGGAAGCCGCGGTTATAGCCGTTTCAGTTATGCCGAATCGGTAGAATATCCATTTGCTAATTAGATATCCACTACGTGATAAACAAGGGCAATTGCTGCAGAGCATCCATGCGGGTGTAACCTTCCGATGTTTGAGGAGTAGTCATACGCTGTGGCAGTCTCAACAATTCAACTGGAAATTAATTGGATTCGCTATAACTCAGCATACACCTCGACTCCCCATTCTTCAATATTATAGCAAATTTGAATAATTTCCAGTCGGATTTATGAGGACACAGGGGTTATAGCGAGTCCACAGACGTTCCATACATGAAAATACAACTATTGCGAATCCAAATATGTTCCATAAAGGAAAGTACAACTAACTTCACGCGGTACAACGTTTGGCTCAGCGGAAGTTATTGAAACGGTTATACGTGCCTGTGAGGCTAACAGTCTGGCACCATGGCGTGCATAGGTGTTATCACGTTGCTATAAGGTCGATGGTGGGTGTCATTGGTTACGAGGACATGTAGGAGTCTGTCTCTTGAATGGCGTCAGCATTGGTCTCTGATATATAAAACGTTAGGAAAGCAGGGCCTGTGCTTCTGACGAAGGAATGCGTCGAAATTTTCGGCCAGATCTATCTCGGTCAAGGACTGCGACTTCTAGTCCTTCGATCGTGATGTATTGTTCCGTGACCTGTTCAAAGGCTCTTTGGCAGAGGGCCAAGGCCTGTTGTAACGTGGGGATACTTTCAGGGCTTTCGCGGTGGAGGTATGTGAGGAGGGCTTCGGCGCGTCCTCCAATCGCGGTCATCCGTTGTTCGTCAACGATGCTCCCATCGAAGGCAATGCGATAGAGTTCATTGTGTCCTGATTTTTCGCCGACTTGCGCCAAGAGTAGTTCTACTTCGAAGGGTTTAAGTTCTTGGCTGAAAATAGTGCCGAGGGTCTGTGAATAGCTGTTGGCTAATGATCGAGCCGTAACATCTTCTCGACTGTACATCAACCCTTTGAGGTCGGCGTGTTGGATGCCTGCCTTTCGAAGGTTTTCAAATTCGCTATATTTTCCAGCCCCAGAAAACGCGATGGTGTCGTAGACTTCAGAAATTTTAAATAAGGATACGCTAGGGTTATCGGCGATTAATAGCAAGCCGCGTTCATATTCAATGGCAATAATAGAGCGTCCTTTGGCAATACCCTTTTTGGCGTACTCCGCCTTGTCCTGCATCATTTGTTCTGGTGAAACGTAATAGGGGAGTGCCACGAAATTAATGCTCCTTCGATCGGGCGTGAATGAGTTCTTCCCAGACTGTTGAGAGGATGTTGTCTTCAACGTCTTGGACGCCTTGGTTATTGACAAGTTTCATGGTGGGATAGATATGTCGAATTGGGTCTGGCCCACCGGTGCCAACATCTTCTTCGGCAGCATTGGCTAACGCGAGGAGGGCAACTCGAATGGCGGTTTGTCCATCGAGGTGTTTTTTAAACCGCTCTTTGAGCATGAGCCGTGCGTCTTTTCCGCCTGATCCCACTGAATGAAATTCAGTTTCTTCGTATCGCCCCCCGGTAATGTCATACTTGAAAATTCGACCTAGACTTCGCTTGGTATCGTACCCAACAAACAAGGGGATAACGACGAGCCCTTGCATGACCAATGGGAGGTTCGCCTTCACCATGTGTCCCAGTCTATTGGCTTTCCCTTCGCAGGATAGCTGAACGCCATCGAGTTTTTCGTAATGTTCAAGTTCAATGCTGAACAGCTTGGCCATTTCAACGCAAGGTCCTGCAGCTCCGGCAATGGCCATGGCTGAATAGTCGTCTGTTTTAAACACTTTTTCCATTCGATTCTCAGCAATCTGAAACCCTTCAGTTGCTCTTCTGTCGCCGGCAATGATGACGCCCTGCTCATATTTGAATGCGAGAACCGTTGTGCCATGTGTGAAGAGAGACGGTCTGGGTGCGCCACTCAGCTCGTAGTGACTCTGTTGTTGAAGAATCGGTTGTCCCCAGCGTGACACCGGTGTGAGTTCTGGTTGATGGGTCGAAAGAAATTGAAAAAAACTTGAATAGTGGTCGTGTGAAAATTGAGGGAGATTGGGGTCAGTTGGTTTCATGAAGATCCTTTAGGCGTCAGGTCCCTATTCTGAAAGTTTTGCAAGGAGTTGATCGACTGTCGAGACGCCTTCCAGCAGGTCATTGGTCAAGGCGCGTGTACCGCGGTGAGGATCCATGAGAGGAATTCGCTTTATCGTGTCATTGCCTTGGTCCAGGAGTACCGATGTCCAGCTGACGCCATAGACTTTTTCAGAGAATTGCTTGAGACAGGTGCCGCGAAAGTAGGCTCGTGTATTGACCGGCGGTTCGATCAAGGCATGTTCAATATCGGCATCTTGGAGTAGGCGGTCAATACGGTTCCCTCGCTCAAGTGTATAATACAAGCCTTTGTCCGGGCGCATATCATGATACTGCAGGTCGAGTAAGGCAATGCGAGGATCTTTCCACCCACATGACTTACGATCCATAAAAGATTGAATCATCTGTTGTTTGGCAACCCAGTCAAGTTCGCGTCCAAGTTGGGTGGGATCGTGCTCAAGTTTATCGAGGATACGTTCCCAAGACACAAGGACATCTTTTGTTGCTGGTGAAAGGTCTCGAGTATTATAAAATTCATAGGCCGTCTCGAGATACATGCGTTGAATATCAACAGAAGACGTTGATCGGCCATTGGCTAATCGCAGGCTTGCGTTGATGGCTAAATCACGTGAGACAGTTTTGATATCTCGAACTGGGTCTTGCAGTACGATTTTAGGAATCTCCCACCCGGCATCCAACATTTCCATAATAATTGCGGTTGTGCCGATTTTGAGATAGGTAGGGATCTCCGCCATGTTGGCATCACCAACGATCACATGTAAGCGCCGATATTTGTCTTGCTCCGTATGCGGCTCATCTCGTGTGTTGATGATGGGCCGTTTCACCATGGTATTTAAGTCCATCACACATTCAAAAAAGTCGGATCGTTGAGATATTTGGTACTCGACGGCATCGGTCGAATTTTCAGCCCCGACTTTTCCGGCGCCAGTATAGATTTGCCGGGTGACAAAAAATGGAATGAGTGTTTGGGCAATTGTCGCGAACGGGACCGAACGCGAAAGCAGATAGTTTTCATGATAGCCGTAACTATTCCCTTTGCCATCGGAATTATTTTTGTAGACAAAAAATGTATCGGTCCCTTGGGTCGAATTGAGGGCCTGTAAGCACGTGTTGATGATTCGCTCGCCGGCTCGTTCGTACGTCAGGAGTTCAAGCGGTTGACTGCATTCTGGCGTGGAATATTCTGGATGGGCTCCGTCAACGTAGAGGCGTCCGCCATTCAGGAGAAGTTTATTGAGTTGACGGTTGTGCCGGATATTAGGACGTTCAGGTTCACCTTCCACAACAAAGCCACGTGCATCAAAAAATGGATTTTCATTCTCATAGTCCCAGATGCCCTGAGGGGAGGGAAGCATTGGGTAGTGACTGATGAGTCGCATGGAGTCCGTGACAGGGTCTGACTGTCCAGAGCCTTTCGCCAGCAGGCCAAACTCAGTTTCCGTGCCTAGAATTCGGTGCAATGGCCCTCCCTGTCAGCTGTATATTGATGGGTAGACGCGAGATGTTCACTAGAAATAGTGTCCGACGCTGACTGTTTCTATTTCTCGTGATTCGGATGGTTCTTCCGTTAATGTTCGCACGTGAATGATCTTTTCCCCTTTTTTGCCGGCGATTCTCGCCCAATCATCGGGGTTGGTCGTATTGGGAAGATCTTCTTGTTCTTTAAATTCTTCTCGAATGGCTTTGAGAAGATCATCAGCCATTATGCCTTTTTCTCCCGTGGCGATCGCACGTTTGATCGCCATTTTTTTTGCTCGAGACACAACGCCTTCAATCAGAGCTCCACTGGAAAAGTCTTTAAAGTAAAATGTTTCCTTTTCTCCATTGGCATATGTCACTTCTAGGAAGCGATTTTCTTCAGACTTGGCATAGAGGGCATCAGTGGCAAGATCGATGAAATGCGCGACCAGGGATTTCACATCATTTTGCTGTTGATCAAGTTCGGTTTTCGAGAACGGAAGATCGGAGGTCAGATACTTACCAAGAATTTCCTTGGCCCCTTGTTTATCGGGTCGAGGGATTTTTACTTTGACATCCAACCTTCCCGGTCGCAAGACGGCTGGATCAATGAGATCTTGTCGGTTACTTGCACCGATCACGATGACATCTCTGAGACTTTCGACGCCATCAATTTCCGCAAGAAATTGAGGGACGATCGTTGATTCCACGTCTGAGGAAATTCCGGTGCCTCGTGTTCGGAATAACGCATCCATTTCATCGAAAAACACAATGACCGGATAGCCGTTAGAGGCCTTTTCTTTGGCTTTGGCAAAGACTTCACGAATCTGGCGTTCCGATTCACCAACGTACTTGTTTAAGAGCTCAGGACCTTTGACATGCAGGAAATAACTTCGGATATCTTTGCCTGTGAGATGTTGGAGTTTCTGAGCAATTGAGTTGGCCACGGCCTTGGCGATTAACGTTTTCCCGCACCCAGGCGGTCCGTACAGCAAGATGCCTTTGGGTGGAGAAAGCCGGTGCTCTGCGTAGAGATCAGGGTACAGAAACGGTAGCTCGACGGCGTCCTTGACTTGTATAAGTTCTTTTTCAAGACCTCCAATTTGCTCATAGTTCGCATCTGGTACTTCCTCTAGCACCAATTCTTCCATTTCAGACTTAGGCAGTTTTTCGGTGATGTAGCCGGAGCGTGGATCAAAGAGCAGGAGATCGCCAACGCTGAGCGGCTCTTGCTGCAACGGTTGAGCCACTTCTACGACACGTTCTTCGTCATGTCGTAATTTGACTAAAGCCCGATGATCATCAAGTCGAATTTTTAGTTGAACGACTTCGCCTTGTGGATCAAACTCCCGTGTTTCGATGATGTTGAGGGCTTCGTTGAGGATCACCTCTTGTCCTTTTCGCAAGTCTTGCCCAGCCAGTGAGGGATGCATACTGACTCGCATTTTCCTCCCTGACACCGATACGTTGGCTGTTTCGTCCTGGTTCAGGCTACAGAAAATCGCATAGCTAGAAGGGGGCGCGGTGAGTTTTTCTACTTCTTCCCGCAAGGCCTCGATTTGCACTTTCGCTTCTTGAAGGCTGGAGACAAGACGTTCGTTTTGTTGCTGAGATTGGCGAAGTTGTTGACGGGAGTCGTAGAGTTGATGCATTTCAGTCTCCATCGACTCCAGCTCGCTTCGGAGTTTTTCTAACTCATCGTTCGGATCATTTTGCTTTCTCATCCCCATCGTCATTCCACCTATTCGTTTAGTATGAACGTGCCTGGCAAGACTTAGGAGAGAACATCTTCAAAATTTGGCAATACGTATATTTAAAATTGTGCAATCATTTTCTTTCATTCTCATCGCATATACATTGTCTGAAGTAAAAATATCTTATCACTCGTTTTTCAAAAGGGTCAACCAACTTGGTGTTTGAGTCATGTGGTTTTGCTTGCATGAAACGCTTGACTTATGAATGTTCGAGTGCTTGTAGAAAGTGTTGAGTGGCAGACGCGACGTTGGTCGATTCCAGAATTGCTGAAATCACGGCAACGCCGTAAGCGCCTGCTTGCTTGACTTCCTTGACACGCTCCAGAGTGATTCCGCCTATGGCGAAAATGGGAAGGGTCGATTGTTGGCAGGCCAGTTCCAATACCCCTAATCCGAGGGGGGACCCGTAGGTCCTTTTGGACGGTGTGTCATAGATTGGCCCGAGCACAAGAAAGTCGGCCCCTTCAGCTTCCGCAAGCAACACATCGTCAAGCGCATGAGTCGATTTGCCAATCAACGCCTCCGGGCCGAGAAGCTGACGTACTTGTGGAATTGGCAAACTATTTGCTCGCAGGTGAACGCCATCTGCCCCGATATATTTTGCGATATCTGCTCGATCGTTTATGAGGAGGAGGGCCTCATGGTGACGAACCTGATAGAGCATGTCTTGTGCGAGCGAGAGCAGAGGCTGAGTGTCGAGATCTTTTTCTCGAAGCTGAACAAACTGTGCCCCTGCATGGAGCGTTTCTTGAATGACTGATCGGAGAGGGCGCTCACGGGTTTGATGACGACTCGTCACCACATACAGGGGAGGAAGAATTTTTTCGGTCATTACAGATGTTAGGAGAAATTAAAAGTGCAAATTTCAAATTGAAAAATGAAGGGAAAAGATTATAGATCAACGACTTCCCCATTCTTGTTCTTGTCTCTTGCGTAATTTTACAGTTTGCATTTTTAACTTTGCATTAATTCCTAGAGCATGCCTTCAATGGTGGTGCTTGCGGTGGCATAGAGCTTACGTGGAATTCGTCCGGCTTTGTAGGCCAATCGCCCTGCTTCAATACCTAATTTCATGGCTTTAGCCATCATGATGGGATTGTTTGCTCCGGCAATTGCGGTGTTCATAAGTACTGCGTCTGCCCCGTATTCCATGGCCAAGGCCGCATCGGAGGCCGTTCCTACGCCTGCATCGACGATAATAGGGACGTTGATGGTCTCAAGAATAATTTTTAAATTATAGGGATTCCGAATGCCTAATCCCGAACCGATTGGTGCGGCCAAGGGCATGACTGCTGGGCAGCCAACATCAACAAGCTTTTGAGCGACAATCGGGTCATCATTGGTGTAGGGCAAGACGATGAAGCCTTCCTTTACCAAAATTTTTGCGGCTTCGATGAGTCCTGCCGTGTCAGGGAAGAGCGTTCGTTCATCGCCGATAACTTCCAGCTTTACTAAATCTGAGACACCGGCTGCACGTGCAAGACGTGCGTAACGCAGTGCATCTTCAACGGTATAACAGCCTGCGGTGTTTGGAAGGATGGTGTAGTGCTTCGGGTCTATGTAGTCCAGCAGGTTTTCTGTTTTTCGATCCGTGATATTGACTCGCCGCACGGCAACGGTAACCACATCAGCTCCAGCGGCGTCAATGGCTTTCTTGGTTTCACTGAAGTCTTTATATTTTCCGGTGCCAACCCAAAGGCGGGATCGAAATTCTCTTCCTGCAATCACTAATCGATCATCAGTCATAGTCTAATATTTAATCCTGTGTTTTGTAATCGGAGGTTGAAGTGGAGTGTGTGCTTCTGCTCCACCGCCAATGAAACTCAGAATCTCTACGGTATCTCCATGATGCAGGATCGATTTGGCAAAGTCATCACGATCCAAAATTTTTAAATTGAGTTCAACGGCAACCTGTTCGGCGCGAATGTCTAATTGCTGAAGAAGCTCTGTAACGGTGAGACCGTCTTGGAGGGCCTGGGATTCTCCGTTGACTTGAATATCCATGAAAAGACCAGAGACTCATGATCATGTATGAGGTAATTCTAGATGCTTCGAACGTGATTTTTATCCTACGGTAGCATTGAAATACTTGTCAATAAAAGGGTCTGAGTTGTTTTATTCTGGGTGAGCAATCGTGTTGAGGGCAGATGTGGAAATGATTGAACGAGAAAATTTCTGGTGGATCAGAGGAGAGGTTTTCCTTAGAATAGGGTTCTTGGATTTATTCTATCAAAAAGTCTTGAGCCCTGAGCATGGACAATCACAATGAAGCATTAGCCGGCCTGTTTCATTCGATGGCGGGTTTACTTTCTGGGCGAGACTCAAACCCCTACCGTGTACGGGCCTATCGCAAGGCTGCTGAGTCGTTGCTCCAATTAGAAGAAGATGTTAGTGAGATTGCCAAGCGCGGGGATTTACAATCTATCCCAGGAGTGGGAAAAGATCTCTCGGTGAAGATTCAGGAGTATTTGTCATCTGGATGCATCCAAGCGTATGAAGAACTGAAGACTCCCTTACCTGATGAGGTGAAGGTATGGACGGCTCTTCCAGGATTCTCCGAGCATCTCGTGCACGATTTATATTTTCGATTGGGGATTCGGACATTGGAAGATTTAGAGCGGTTAGTCCGTTCTCATATGTTGCGAACGGTTCCAGGAATGGCAGAACGAACTGATGAAATTTTGGCGGCCATTCACGAACGTCTCTAGACCTCAGATCGGGAAATATTGTTTGACGGTATTGAAGGGCTTTGGTAGCGTTCGAAGGTGTCCCATTCTCATATTTTGTACCTGCATCTCTATTGAAATAGACGCGACTTTTACGCATTACACGAGTAGCCTCTTGCAGGCTGGACTTTTACCGTCGTAATTATTTTGCGGACATAAATCTCTAACGAAGAAAGAAGCACTTGATATGTCGATCTCTGCATTTATTCTCATTGATGTGACAGGAAACCACACGAAAAGTGCCTATAAAACGATCATGAGAATTCAGGGCGTACAATTCTTAGCAGCCGTGACCGGCCCGCATGACCTCATCGCGAAAATTGAAGCCGAGACTATTGAAGAATTACACGAAATTGTTCTCTCTCGCATTCGTAGCATTGACGGTGTGCTGAAAACGAGTACGGCTCTGGTCCTCAACTTCTGAGCAGCGTTCCATGTTTTAGGCTGCTGGGCGCAACTGTTTGAAGACTTTCCAGGTTTTCAGAAGTTCCAAGGCTTTCTGAAGTTGGATGTCTTCCGGTGGGACATCGTCGTCGGTCTCTTTCTTTTCTTTGGTATTGTCTTTGGCATCTTTTTCTGCTGGCTTTTGAGGGACCGGGACCGTTGCCTGTGCTTTCTCTTCTGTCGTGGCGGTGTCCTGGAGGGCTGCCGTGGCTTTCGGGTCCACAACAATGTCAGGCTTGACGCCAATATTATGAATTGATTCGCCTTCAGGCGTGTAGTATTTCGCGGTTGTTAAGCGGAGTCCCGACCCATCAGAGAGTGGGAGGATTGTTTGCACTGAGCCTTTCCCAAAGCTGGTTGTTCCAAGGATAACGGCTTTCCCCCAGTCTTGCATCGCGGCAGCAACAATTTCTGATGCACTTGCTGAACCATGATTGATGAGGACAATCATGGGATATTCGAGAGTGTCGCCATTGGCCCGTGCACGATATTCATCTTCTCGTCCATTGCGACCTTTGATCGACACAATTAATTTCCCAGATTTCAAGAATTGTTCGGACACTCCGACCGCTGCCGTCAGGAGTCCGCCTGGATTGTTCCGTAAGTCCAAGATTAAACTTTGAATATTTTTTTCTTTCAGGGTTGTTAAGGTATCGGCTAAATCGTCTGGTGTTTGTTCTTGAAACTGTGTAATGCGAACATATCCTGTATTTCCACCAATGACCTTGCCCCGCACGCTCTGAATTTTGATGGTATCTCGTGTGATCTCATAGACTAAGGGTTCTTTCGTCCCTTCCCGCAGTACGGTCAATGTAACAGGAGTGCCTTTGGGACCGCGCATTTTTTGCACAGCTTCCATGAGCGTGAGATCCTTCGTCGGTGTATCGCCAACTTTGGCAATCACATCACCGGCTTGAATCCCTGCGGCAAATGCCGGGGTATCTTCAATGGGAGCGATGACGGTCAATCGGTTTTCCTTAATGCCGATTTGAATGCCCAGTCCCCCAAACTCACCCTTGGTTTCGACTTGCATTTCTTTGTACATATCTAAGGTCATATAGGAGGAATGCGGATCTAAGCCTGCCAGCATCCCGCGGACGGCACCATGAACCAGGTCCTGCATTTTCGTCTCTTCGACATAGTGTTTTTTGACTTGCGATAACACTTCCGCAAAGATTTGCAGTTCTTCATAGTTCTCGCTGGCATGTCCTGTTCGATCCCACCCTTTCCCGATGAGGATGCCAACAAGAAGAATGGTGACGACGGTGAGCCCGGATACCCAAACAGTTGACTGGCGTTCTTGTTTCATACAAAAGTTCCTTTTGCTACTCCACGGTTATGGACGTTTGACAAGCCATCGAAGAGGATCAACGGGTGTGGTACCTTTTCGTAGTTCAAAGTAGAGCGTATTCCTATCTGTAAGTCCAGTTTCCCCGGTCTTTCCAATGACGTCTCCTTTTGCCACAGCCTGTCCCTCTTTGACGAGTAGGGTTGAGGCATGTGCATACAGAGAAAAGAACCCATTGGTGTGATCCACTATCACAACAAGCCCGTACCCTTTTAGCCAATCGGCATACACCACATTGCCTCGAGAAACCGTACGAATCGGGCTGGCTTGTGGGGTATTAATTTCTATGCCTTTTTTTGTGACATAGGTATCAAAGGTCGGGTGTTTTTGACGGCCAAAAAACGAGACGACGTTTCCCTGGGTTGGCCAGAGCAACGAGCCTTGAGTGTGCGCCTTTCCTTTTTTTGACTTCGGTTGGGCTTGAGAAAGTTTAAAGCGTTGGTCCAACTCTTTGAGTAAGGCATCAACTTGTTTGGCTGATCGTTTCAAGCCTTCGACGGTACGCTCATAGAGTTCCTGTTCTTTCGACAAGCTCGTCAGGACGACATGTTTGTCTTTTTTGACACCCTTCATTTCATTGATGGCGTGTTGCGTGTTGCGTTGATAGGTTAAGAGTTCTTCGCGCGCCTGTGATTGTCGTGCTTTGAGTTCTTCTAATTCCGTCAATTGTTGACGATAGGTATTCAAGAGTTGATATTCCTGCTTAGAGATTGTCGATAAATAGGCTAACCGCCGTTCAAAGTTCGTTAAGGTATTCGCTTCGAAAAGCGTTTTCAAATATCCTCCTCGCCCTTCCATGTAGAGTACCCGTAGTCGATTGGAAATTGAGCTTCGATGTTTGGAGGTTTCCTTCTGAACGCCTGCTAATTGTTCGTGCAGTTTCCCTAATTCACGATCTTTCCCCTTGAGTTCTTTGCTGATGCGGCGGTACTCCTTCTGTTTCTGCAGCAGGGACTTATCGAGTTTTTCAATTTTCTTGAGAACGGACTCCGATTGTTGGCCTGCCTGTTTCGCTTTTTGTTTCGTTTTGTTGATTTCGTCATTTAGTTTTTTGAGGCGAAGACGCTCTTGTTCCAATTCTTGCGTAATGGCTGCTTGTGTTTGAGGTTTCGCCCACGTCCATGATGACAGGGACATACTCGTCCCAAGCAAGAAAACGATAAAGAGGTGTGAGGTATACTTCATGTTCTGACCTTCATCCAACCGTAAATCGAGAGGGCGCTTCCTGCGCAGCCTAGTACCAGTCCTGCCAACACTAGCATACCCGACATGTGAATGGGGAAAAAGTCAATGGCTGTTTGCAGGCCTCCAACCCAGCCCAAGTCATGAATTTTATCTTGTACGATTTCAAAGCCTCCGCGTAAGAGCAGCAGCGATAGCCCTCCTCCCAATGCCCCCAGTACGGCCCCTTCAATGAGATAGGGGATGGCAATAAAAGCTCCTGTGGCTCCGATCAAACGAAGAATTTCAATTTCTTCACGTCGTGCATAAAATGCTAATCGAACGGTATTCGAAATAATAGTCATGGATGCCAGGGCGAGAATGAGTCCGATACTCAATGCGCCGACTTCAAGGTAACTTGTAAACAGTGTTAAGCGTTCGACCCAGTCGCGACTGTAGCGAACATGTTCTACGCCAGAAAGTGTTTTGACCCGAGAGGCCAGCGCCGCGACGAGGTCAGACACTCGATCATGCGGAGCGACCGTGGCGACAAAAGAGGCGGGCAATGGGTTGTCGCCAATGCCGTTGAGGAGATAGGACTCTTCAGGAAATTGTTCGTGAAATTCCTTGAGAGCTTGTTCTTTTGAGACGAAGGTCAAAGATTCGATGCTGGTTTCTTGTGCCAGTGCTGTTTTGAGGTTTCCCTGTGTTTCGCTGGAGATCTCGTCTTCAAGGTAAATGATGACTTGCACATGATCTTGGAGTGAGCCAGCAATTGTTCGAACATTGTGATACAGCAATAAAAACATGCCAAAACTGGCAATGGTAAATGCCGTGGTGATAATGCCAATCAGCGTATTGGTTCTGTTGGCGCGGAGGCCTCGCATGGCCTCACGCAGAAGATAGATGAGGCGTTTCACGAAAGCGTTCCTTGGTCAGTGAGGAGGCGGCCGCAGTCGAGTTTGATCATTCGCCCGTTGATTTGTTCGACCACTTGCCGGTTATGCGTGGCCAGCATCACCGTTGTGCCGCGTGCATGAATCGCTTTGAATAACTCTGAAATTTCATATGTTAATTGCGGATCAAGGTTTCCTGTTGGCTCGTCCGCTAATAAGATAATGGGACTATTCACAATAGCTCGCGCAATACACACACGCTGCTGTTCGCCGGCAGACAGGACGGAGGTTTGAACCGCGCGTTTATGGTCCATGCCAACCGATTGAAGCGATTCGGCCACTTTTCTTCTTGCATCAAAGGACGACAAGCCTCGAATAATCAGTGGCAGTTCCACATTTTCATAGACGGTTTTATGTGGCAAGAGCTTAAAGTCTTGCAACACGAATCCCATGGTTCGGCGAAGGTAAGGTATGTCGGTTGGTCGGAGGCGGGCAATATTACGATTCTGGACCAGTATTTGGCCATCGTCAGGAAACTCCGCCCCAAATATCAGTTTCAGTAACGTGGTTTTGCCGGCACCGCTTGGCCCGGTAATGAGGATACATTCCCCCTTATCGACCCGTAGAGTAAGGTCTGAGAGAGCTAAGCATCCTTCATAATATTTTGTGACGTGGAAAAGTTGAATCATCCGGCGTGTGTCATGTGAGATGGTCGAGGGGAAACGGACGTCATTTTGTTGCTCGTATTCATCAATACAAATCTCCAATTAAGGCAATACCGCGTAGGTTCTTGGCGTTTCGCGCACTTCTGGCATTGACTTGGGTGTGCATACTAAGGGTTATTATACCAGCTCACCATCTGCTGTCTTCCCCAGGAACTTCAAAGGCATGTTCGATGTGCGTGATTTCTAGAGAGTCATCGGCATGTCGACGGCATAAGACTACATCGAAACGGCTTTCTTGATGGCTGAGTCGATGTCGCGATAAATAGTGAGCTGCTAGCTTGATTAAGCGTTGTTTTTTGGATTCGGTTATCGTAGCCAGTGTCCCTCCATGACTGTCTGACCGTCTGGCTTTGACTTCGACAAAGACTAGGGTGTTGCCATCTTTCGCAATGAGATCAAGCTCGCCTCCTGGAAGTCGCACATTTCTGTCAAGGATACGATAGCCTTTCTTTTGGAGGTAGTGCGTTGCGAGCGATTCGGCCGTTTGGCCAAAGATGTGCCCCTCTGGCTTCATTGCAATGCTGGGGGAACAGCCTGACAGTTCCGAACGGGGCGAAAGCTCTGTCGATGTCCTTGGCAGGGTCCATATTGAGTCAGGAGTTGAAGGTGCTGTGGTGTCGGATAGCCCTTATGAATATGGAATTGATACTGAGGGTATCGGTCATGATACTCGTTCATTATACGGTCTCGGGTCACTTTCGCGATAATCGAAGCTGCGGCAATTGTCAGAGACAGACTGTCGCCCTTGATAATCGCTCGTTGGGGAATGGAAACATGAGGGACATCAACGGCATCAATAAGCAGATAATCCGGAGTGACCGACAATGCGGTAACGGCTCTGAATAAAGCCAGACGTGTGGCTTGAAGGATATTGACGCTATCGATCTCTTGTTCCGTGGCAAGGCCAATGGCCCAGGACCTGGCACGATGCGTAAGATCGGCAAAGAGATGTTCTCGTTGGGACTCACTCAAAACTTTTGAGTCATTGAGCCCATTGAGGTGAAACCGCCGAGGAAGAATAATGGCCGCAGCGATAACTGGACCTGCCAATGGACCTCGCCCCGCTTCATCAAGGCCGGCTATCCAATGATAGCCACAGGAATGTGCCGTGTCTTCAAAGAAATAGTTTGGCTCCATGAGCCTTTATGATCGTGGCTGGTGTGCGAACTCTTCTATCCACGGGCATTGCGTATTGGTCATGCTTCTTGGGTCGAACCTGCAGTTTCTGGTGCTTCCGCAACTGACTCTAAAGCCGGAGCGGCTTCAGTTTTCGTGCTCGCCTTGCTCATTCTCGTAAATTCACGTTCTGCAACTTTGGCGGCTTTCCCTTTTTTCGTGCGTAGGTAGTAGAGTTTGGCTCGTCGGACTTTTCCTTTTCGAACAACCTCTATTCCGGCAATACTGGGCGAGTGAATCGGGAAAATACGTTCCACGCCAACGCCGAATGAAATTTTTCGGACGGTAAATCGTTCACTGACGCTCTTGCCTTTTCTGGCAATCACGACGCCTTCAAACACCTGAATCCGTTCTTTTTCCTCTTCAGTTTTTTTCCCGGATGACTTGGACTCGATGACTTTGACTTTCACGCGAACGGTATCACCGATCTCAAAAAATGGGACTGATCCTTGGGCAAATGACTGTTCTAATCGCTCTAACCGGTTCATCGTTGGGCTCCTTCCTGCCGCTCTCTCTTGCTAACGTGTCTTGTTATGAAAAATCTATTGATTCATGCTTTTCTGATGTCACCCAGGTCGTTTCGATCCTGAGTCAATAGCCAAACTATAACGTGTCTCTAGCTACTCGTGACGTGAGGGTGTTCTCGCAATATTTCGTCGAGTAACAATTGATCTTCCTCACTTAACGTGTGCTGGGTGAGTAAATCTGGTCGTTTTACCAGAGTATTCCGTAGTGCTTCTTTTCGACGCCAACGCCTGACCGCTTCGTGATTGCCTGATGAAAGAATGTCAGGCACGGCTGAGCCTCGAACCTCGCTGGGCCTCGTGTAATGCGGGTAATCTAACAGAGAATCGACAAAGGAGTCATGTTGAGCCGAAAGTGGGTCGCCTAAGACGCCTGGGATAAGGCGGACTGCCGCATCAATCATAACCATGGCAGGTAATTCTCCACCCGTTAAGACGTAATCACCCACAGAAATCTCTTCAGCCAACAGTGTGGACCGGACTCGTTCATCGATACCTTCGTAATGACCACAAATAAAGACGAGTCTTCTGGACTCACAACTCAACGCTTGGGCTTGTGCCTGGGTAAAGGGAATGCCTTGAGGAGAGGGAAGGATAATCCGAAGGTCTTGGGTGTCGTTTCGCAAGGCATCAATGACCCGAAAGATTGGCTCGGCTTTCATGACCATGCCTTCACCACCACCATAGGGCGTATCATCGGCATTGAAATGAGGTCCATCGGCGTAATCACGGATATTGTGGACAGCGAGGTGGAGCAACCCTTTTTCTTGCGCACGTTTGACCATGCTCTGAGACGTTACGGCCCTGATACTTTCAGGAAATAATGTGAGAACGTCACACTGCATAGGGTAGCCCCCACTCTTCTACCGGCGCGACAGTCATCAATTTACCCGTAATGTCGATCTGTTTAATGACCTGCCGTGTGGCGGGAATCAAGTATTCTTCGGTGTCCTGTCGAACTACAAACACGAGGTGTTGAGGGAGATCTAAAATTTCTTCAACCTGTCCCAAAGCACGCTCTTTTTCATCATGGACGGCTAAGCCAATGAGTTCGTATTGGTAAAACTGTCCAGCGGGAGAAGGCGGTGCTGAATCGAGCGGAACCTGGATCAGAGCGCCTTGAAAGGCCGAGACGGCTTCTGGTGTAGAAAAGGCTGAAAACCTCACGAGATAGGAGCGCCCAGTTTGTCGTGCATGGGTAATCGCCGTTTGTAATGATTGTCCCGACCGAGACACGAGTGTGACCGTTGGAAGGTTCTCAAATCGACCGGGGACGTCTGTTAACGATTCAATGCGGACTTCCCCCTTCACCCCAAAAGGCTTCAGCACACGTCCGATCGTGACTGACTCTGTCATGGCTTGCATGGTCACTGTTTTGGTTCCGGCGTCGTCCACACGTTTACCGTACGCACTTTCTACATGCTTGTGAGGGGTAGGCTGATATCAGCCTACCGACTACATCCCCAAACTTCTGTGTGATTTATGATGCGTGCGCTGCATTCTTTTTGGCTTCGGCCAGCGCTTTCATCACTCCTGTTTTGCGGAGGAGGGCACGAACGGGGTCCGTGGGTTGCGCACCTTTTTGAAGCCAATCAAGTACTCGATCTTCCTTGAAGGTTGCTTTGTCGGAATCCTTTAAGGGGTTATAGGTTCCAATGACTTCCAGGAAACGACCGTCGCGTCGCTTACGCGAATCGGCGGCAACGACTCGATAAACAGGATGCTTATGTCGTCCCACACGTGTTAACCGTAAATGAACTGCCACTGTGTATACTCCTCGTTAAAATGTGATGGAAACTGTAAAAGGTTTTGGTGCCTATTGTGAATGGCTCTGTGATCAGGTTAAGGAGACTGAAGAACTCTGACTAATTTCTTTCGCTTTTTCCCTTTTCCCATTTTCCCCATGCCCATTCGTCCTCCGACAAGGGACTTCATCATACGCCGGGCTTCTAAAAATTGTTTAATAAGACGATTAACTTCTTGGACAGACGTCCCACTTCCGCGCGAGATTCGTTTCTTGCGATTGCCATTAATAATGGTGTGATCGCGCCGTTCTTTCTTTGTCATTGAATCAATGATGGCCACGACCCGTTTAATTTCTTTTTCAGGAAGCCCACCTTGCGATCCTGCGTCGGCAACCATGGACTTGATTTTTTGCCCTCCAGGAAGCATGTCCAAAATTTGATCAAATGACCCCATCTTGTTCACTTGCTGGATTTGATCGCGAAAGTCTTCGAGCGTGAGCGTATTGCTTGAAACTTTTCGTTGAAGCGTTTCAGCCTGTTCTTTGGAGAAATTTTCTTGGGCTTTTTCAATAAGGGTGAGCACATCGCCCATTCCCAGAATTCTGGAGGCCATCCGGTCAGGGTAGAATGGCTCCAAGGCATCAAGTTTTTCGCCCACACCGAGAAATTTAATGGGTTTGCCAGTGGCGGATCGAATGGACAGCACCGCACCGCCACGTGCATCACCTTCCACCTTCGTCAGGATGACGCCATGCAGACCAACAACTTGATCAAATCGTTCGGCGACAGACACCGCTTCTTGCCCGGTCATGGAATCGGCAACCAAGAGGACTTCGTCTGGACTGACAGACTGTTTAATGTCGACAAGTTCCTGCATCAATTCTTCATCTATATGCAGGCGTCCTCCGGTATCGAGAATGACAACTTCGTATCCAAGGTCCTTGGCGCGAGATACGCCGTCCCGACAGGTTTGAACCGCATTGGCGTTTGGTTTGCCTTCTTGATCGCCACGGTGCACCATGACTTCAAGGTCTTGCCCTAAGGATGCAAGTTGTTCTCCCGCAGCTGGTCGACGTGGGTCGGCGGCCACGAGCAGCACTCGTTTCCCTTGGGTTTTAAAATGGTTTGCAAGCTTTCCGGTGGTTGTGGTTTTTCCAGAGCCTTGAAGCCCTACCATCATGATGACGGTCGGAGGAGTCGACGAGAGATGGAGGTCCGCTTGGTCTTTTCCGAGCAGATCTCGTAATTCTTCCCAGACAATTTTGACAACTTGCTGGGCGGGGTCTAGGCCCTTGAAGACTTCTTGCCCAATGGCCTTTTCCCGAATTCGTTCGATGAAATCTTTAACGATCTTGAAGTTGACATCTGCCTCTAACAGCGCAAGGCGAACCTCTTTCAATGCGTCGGTGATATTCTGTTCTGATAGAACAGCTTGCCCACGCAACTGCTTGAAAACATTGTCGATTTTTTCTGTTAACGATCCGAACATAAATTAACGATCCTATCCCCGCTTTTCCAGCTACCCAAACCAGCTAGTCTAGTAAAGACTTGTGGGGGAGTCAAGTAAACAATCATACGTTATAGTTCCTATGTAAATATGATTAATTAATATTGAAAGTTCTGAATGTCAGATTTTGCACTCAAGACATTTATTTGTAAGATACTTCACCGATTTTGGCATATGGGATACCTGAGCTTTATCTGTTTAGACCATTGAGAGTCACACATGAAATCGAAAGACTGGGTTGCACTGATTGAAGCTGGGTATCAACTTGAAGGAGATGATGAGGGATGGGCAGAGAACGTTTTGGAAAAGGCTGCGCCACTGCTAGACCGTGGCTGGTGGCCGAGTATCGCGACCTATCGATTTACACCAACAACGATCAAGCTTAATCATGTTAGGACGACTGGTCCGTCTTTTGTGACCACGGCCATTCGAGAACATGTATCTGATTTGCCGAATGAAATGATTGATCTTCTCTACCGGCGAGATAATGGGGTCGGTTCGGTTGGTGAAGTTGTGTATCCACGCTTTCCTCATCATCAAGCAATTGTGCGACGTGAGACACAGGGCGTGATTAGGGATAGTCTGGTCATCCCTGGCCATACTGGGGAAGGAAGCGCTATGGCGTTGTACGTGGGGTTCTTAACGGAAACCCCACCCACCGCACTGGAGCGAAAGCGCTGGCCGTTGATTACCAGTCATCTTGCCGCGGGACTTCGTCTTCGATCATTGGCTCAGTTCTCGTTCGATTCAGCGTCAGTAGAGGCGATTTTCGATCCAGCCGGTAAAGAATACGACCTCCGTCATACTGCGAAGGAACGCTCGGTTTGTGAAACGTTACGCGAGACTGTGCGAAGAATTGATCGTGTACGGACTAGGGCTGGTAGACATGATCCTGATGAGGCCCTACAGAAGTGGGAAGGGCTTGTGGAGGGACGTTGGTCACTTGTTGATCGATTTGATACAGATGGCCGTCGGTTTGTCGTGGCGATCAAGAATGATCCTAGCTGTCCCGATCCACGTGGACTAACTTTGCGTGAGCGCCAAGTGGCGGAATTTGTGGGGCTCGGCCAGTCGACCAAAGAAATTAGCTATACACTTGGTATTTCTCTGTCTGCGGTGACGAACTGTACGGCACGTGCACTACACAAACTTGGGCTCTCATCATTAACCGAATTGGCAGCTTTCTTTTCTCCAGGTGGCTTGCGGACAAAACTAGCTGAAGTGTCCCTCAAGGGTGAAGAGCTACTCGTCGGCGTGTATCCGTTGATCGGTGCCGAGCGTGTCACAGGGTTGACCGAGGCAGAGCGTGAAGTTCTCGCTCATTTAGTCGCCGGGTCGACAAACAAAGATATTGCACAGCGTCGGAACACAAGTGAATACACGGTGGCCAATCAAGTGAAAGCCATTTTTAAGAAGCTCGAAGTTTCTTCTCGTAGCGAACTCGCTGTATGCTTGCAGAGTAAGGTGTGACAGAGTGTTCCTTATCTTCACCCTTCCTACTTTAAAATAGTATAGAGCGCTTCTGTTTCATGGGCGCAACGTACGTTGCTCTTGCCTTCTACCGTTTGACGTGTCTCACCCTATCTGTAGTGATTGCTTCTCACATCTGATTTGGATTGATGTGTGAAATTAGCTATAGCATTCTTTTGTCAATCTCCGTACATTTCTCATACGTTCATTTTACATACTTATATAGTCCTAAAAGTATTATGCGTATCATGATGCCAGTTGAGTCACTTGCTACCGTTGTTCGTAGAGGAGCAAAATCTCTACTCAAGCCCCATGTGTGTGATAAGGAGAGTCCTATGAAAGCGAAAGTCCTTGTTGTTGACGACGACGTTGATACGAACGTCTTGCTCCAGCAACGGTTGGACATGTTGGGGTATGACTGTATTTCTGCTCAAGATGGGGCGCAGGCGCTTGAATTGATTCAACAAGAATCTCCTGATGTCGTGTTACTCGATCTTGAACTGCCTCAGTATTCTGGGATTGAGGTGCTTCAGCGGTTGAGCGGTCGGGTGAATCAGGCAAGGCCTACAACGTCGCCTTCATCGTCAGGGTATCAACTGGTCAGGCCGTTTGTCGTTGTGATGACGGCCTATGGTTCGGTGGATGATGCGGTGGAAGCAATGAAATGCGGAGCCTATGATTTCCTCACGAAACCGTTTGACTTCGACCACTTGGAGATAGTGATGCAACGTGTCGTTGAACGAACGGCATTACACAAAGAAGTCAAACATCTTCGCCAAGAAGTCAATCATCGATATGCGAACATTGTTGGAGAGAGCCCAAAAATGAAAGACGCGCTCGCGATGGCACGACAAATTGCGTCCTCGCAGGAGACCGTGTTGTTGTTAGGGGAAACAGGAACGGGGAAGGATATCCTTGCACGATCGATTCATCGTTGGAGTGCACAATGTGATGGGCCATTTATGGCAGTAAACTGCTCGGCATTTCCTGAGACATTATTGGAAAATGAGTTATTCGGTCATGAAAAAGGTGCGTTTACCGGGGCAACAGACATGAAAGAAGGGAAAATCGAAGCTGCCGATGGTGGGACAGTCTTTTTAGATGAAATCGGGGATATGCCCTATCAGCTCCAGGGACGATTGTTACGATTGCTACAAGATCGAGAGTTTCATCGGGTGGGCGGCACGAAGTCAATTCGCGTACAGGTTCGATTCATCGCGGCGACCAACAAAGATTTACACGAGGGTATTGCCGATGGATCTTTTCGTGAGGATCTCTTCTTTCGGTTGAATATTCTGCCCATCATGCTGCCGCCACTCCGGGAACGAATGGCCGACCTTCATGCCCTGGCGAAGTATTTTGTCATGCGTCATTGTCAGGAGATACGGCATCCAGGGAAAACATTGACGTCTTCTGCGCTCGAAGCCATGATGCACTATCATTGGCCAGGAAATATTCGCGAACTGGAAAGCGTGTTGGCTCGTGCCGTGATCTTGACAGCCAATGAAACCATTTCCGTAGAGGATTTGCGGTTGGAAAATGGCAAACAACCAGAGAAAGAACTTCATGCAGATCAGAAGGATTACATTCCGCCATTAAAAGCATCACTTGATCGTCATAGCCAGTTTTTAATTATCCAGGCACTCACTCAGACCGGCTGGAACCAAACGAAAGCCGCGGAAATATTACAGATCCATCGATCTTACCTTGTTCGGCTCATGAAACGACTCGGAATCTCATCAACCAATCCATCGTAACCGACCCCCTCATCAGGCTCCTGTCCGACTATTGCGCTCAATCAATTTTTGGATCTCTCATATAGCGATGGAACTAGAGTTGTGTTTCTTCATCCCTAGCCGCGCACGGCTTAACTAGACTCATGTCTGAGTCTCACTGAATTAGAACATTTGCATACATAGCCGCTGACTCAATTTGAGTCACTCTCTGCTTGAATGCACTGTGACGAAATAGGTCAGTGTCAGGTTTTGAGATATGTGTATCTTTATGAATTTTTAAAAAATATGATTAAAATCATATGCTTATATAGATTTATCTCTGCGGGATTCGTTCTAAGAGACTGGGTACTATTGTTGCTGAATTAAGGATTCAACAGTAAACACAAACGCTTTTTTAGAGGAGGTGTGTGATGGAAGCAGGCCCATTCAGTCTCGGATTCGGAACCTATTGTGCGTTGGCAAGAACGAAAAGAGTGTCATCTTCAGAGATGGAAGAAGACAGACAAGAATCAGAGCCGGATATGTTAAGGGAGAACGATGTAGAAGAGGATGCGTAGCGAACTCAAGCGTTATGCGAAAACAAAAGATTGAACGCAGGTGAGTTTTTCGGTGATAGCCTGACGTTGGATCTAAGTATTTACACTGGCAAGTTGCCTTGTTGTTTTTCCGTGGAGGATGAGCCGTACTTCAGTGTGTATCTGGAGTAAAAAGTGAATACAAGGCCTCGTGAATATTACAAAGGAATTTGACCATGAAATATCTATGTATGTGTGCCCTTATGCTGTTTTGTATGGGGGGAATTGCTCTTTCAGACATTGGAGCCAATGATGGAGAGAAGGACTCCGTGAACTTGGTCGGGCATGATCAACGTGTGCGCTTACAGGAGAATGAGTCTAGTGGAGAAAGTCTAACGGTAGATAATACCGTGTTACCCGATTCTCCGAGTCAGTTTTTGCAAACCGACTTGGTTTTGGCACTGAGAGCCTTACTCAAAGAGCAGCCAGAAGTGATTCTTGATGTACTGAGGTCACAGCCTATCGAATTGGCAGCTCTTGTCGAGCAAGCGTCATACCTCAGCCAAGTCGAGGCTGAAAAGACAAGGCGACTGAATGAGTTGAGACAGCCCAAGGTGTCGGTCATTGATGCGAAACGCCCAATCCGTGGAAATCCTGAAGCTCCTATCACCATTGTAGAATATAGCGATTTCGAATGTCCGTTCTGCCGAACGGCCTTTTCCACAGTGAAGCAGGTCTTAGAGCAACACAAAGACCGAATCCGGTTTGTGTATAAGCACAATCCGCTGAATTTTCATGAGATGGCAGAGCCGGCAGCTCGATACTTTGAGGCGATAGCCATGCAAGACATGGAAGAGGCGTGGCGTTTTCACGATCGAGTTTTTGAACAGCAGGATTTGCTCGAAAATGGTGAGTCAGTCTTGAAAGCGATTGTGGCCACATTGAAAGTCGATCGTAAGAAGTTGGAAACAGACCTCAAGGGAGACATTGTTGAACAGCGCCTTCAACAAGATCGGGAGGAAGCAGAACGATTTGGATTTGATGGAACGCCAGCGTTTTTGATCAATGGCGTGTCATTAATGGGTAGTCAACCTCAAAAAGATTTTGAAGACATCATTCAATTAATAAATACGGAACAATTTGCAGACAAACGTCTGGCCACTTCCAACGATTATTAGTATCCAACATGTTAGGTAGACAGGTTGCAACATTCATTCATTGAGGAGACACGTCATGAAGGAAATACTGTTTGTCCTGTTATTTGTGTTCTTCGCGACTTCGGTACATGCGAAAAACTTTACAGTGAAAAATTGCGACTCGTCTTCTATGGAAGACATCAATTGGGCGGTGGACTTCATTAACAATAATATTGATGAAATGCTGGCTGAGGCCACATTTATCCCGAGTAAGTATGCAGACAAGATTAAGAAAAAATGGCCCTCGACCACACTGAAATGTTCTAAAAAGAAAAAATGCAGTGGAGATACTCTTGGATACCATAAAGTCGGTAATAAGTTTAATCTGTGCTGGGATCAAATCCGAGATGCGAATCAAACTCGCTGTGAACTGGTGGGAATTCTTATGCACGAAAAGGCGCATGCGGCCAATGTCCCAATCGAAAAGAAACATAATGATAGAAATGCCTATTCTTATGTGAGTGGTGTGGACTTGGTCTATCGATTTGATGATGTGGTAGAGAAAATTTGTAATAAAAATGCCAAGCCGACGAAGACTATTGTTCGTCCAGGCACAGTAACGGGGACACCCAAAACTGGTGGCGACGTGGTTGAGGCTGGACGTGCAACGAAACTGGCTTTAGGTCAACTGTGTTCGGAGCACACACAATGTGAATCGAGTCAATGCGGAAAAGGTGTGTGTGTCTGTAATGACGATAATGATTGCGGCCGTGACTCTCGTTGTAAGAAGAAGATTGGAAAAAATTATTGTGTGCCCACAGGTGGTCTCATTGGAGATTTTTGCAAGAAAAATTCTGACTGTGGAGTCGGCAAATGTGAAAAGAAAAGCTGCGTTTGCAAACATGACAGTGACTGTACAACGAGTTTTGGGTCAAACGATTTTCGTTGTGCAAAGCCAGGAATGGGATTTGGCAAAAACTTCTGTCAATCAACTTCCGTGGGCAATGGTGGAGCTTGTGCTAAAAACTCGGACTGTAACAGTGGTAAATGCAAGAAGGATAAATGTGTGAGCAAATAACAACAAGCAAACTTCTGAAAAAGCATAAATCGTTACGAAAGTTTTTAATTCCCCAGAGTGTTATACGGATACTGAACAAAGAGAAGAGGTTGAGAAGTATGACTAGCGTGTCCTCTGAGTACCCGTTGCAGACGATGGGGAATCTTTATGACTGAGGTGATTTAGGTGGTGTTCAGGGGGAATGTATTATGACCAGACGAAATATGACAGGTATTGTGCTAATCGCGGTATTGGCCTTAACAGGTTTTCAGAACGTCAATGCTCAGACCATGTGTCAGGGGCAGACAGCGACGATTGTTGGCAATGACTTCGACAATGTGCTCATCGGAACTCCAGGAAATGATGTGATTCATGGTCTTGGGGGAAACGATATCATCGAGGGCAGAAATGGAAATGACATCATTTGCGGTGGCGAAGGTGCTGACAGTATCTTTGGTGACCGTGGTGACGATGCGATCAGGGGCGGGCCTGGAAACGATAATCTTAGGGGGAATGCCGGCACGGACAATATTAATGGTGGAGATGGAAACGATATTCTTCGGGGAGGTGCTGGCCCTGATTTGTTGGATGGTGGCAATGGCCGTGACGACTGCAACAGAGGTACAGGCAACAATCCTGCGGCACTGAACTGTGAATGAGACGTATGATGGGAAGGTTCCTGTAAATTCACGGTGAGAGCGTGTTCGTTAAGAGATCGCTTTCTACTCATGTCCACGGTTCGACAGATGGATCAGTCAGTCGAACCGTTCGGATTTTCTCCCATCTATGGTTTGGCCCCCATAGCAATGCCCTGGCGTGTGTGGTTTCATTCAATTCTTCATGGATGATGATTGTACTACAGTGATAATCAACCACGGATGTGTTGGGCCGTCCAAGTAGTTATTCAGGCTTTGCCGGCATTTTGTTGCGTGCTATCAGCACGTCAGCTTTCCCTCCGCTTGCAACTCTATTCGTTTTAGCGCTATGTTTTTAGACTTAGGCTCTAAGCGATTTGTTTTGTAAGGGAAGAACATGCTGAACATGATGGAGGCCCGAACGCAACGGGCGCTTAGGAATTTTCGAAAGGCTGTGGATCGCTTATTGCGGGACCATGCTCCCGAGTCGATGCACGGCCTAACAGAGACATTCTGTTCAAAGGTGCAGTCCGCACCTGAAGGGACGGACTATTGGCAACAGCTTTGCGGGGAATGTGAACGCCTCACTCGTATTCCGTATCGGCATGGAACATTAGCGCAGGCAATTGAGTGGGAAGCGTTGAAACTTCAGGCACGGCTCACGTCAGTATCCGCGAGTCACGAACGGTCATCCGTTCCACTGTTTCGTGAGCGTCATGTACACATCGGGACACTCATTCGTGTGTGGCGACAACTTGCTCTCGAAACGGAACATGAGTTGGCGAAGCAAGGCTACGAGACCTTGTTGGACGTGGGCCCGTGGGGTGGGTTTAATTTTGCGGTCCAAGCGGATGGGTATACCCGCATGCCCTTTGCTCGATTGACTTTGGCCGTGGGCAGCCTTTCGAATATCCCAATGGAAGAGCAGTGGGAGTTGTTCTTCGAGAGTTTTCTGCCTCGGTATTTAGTTGCACTCGAATCTGCGGGCGTGACCATTCCTAACGAGTTTGACTATCAATTTCATGAGCAAAATGAGTCAGGTCGATTTTCAGAAATTTCCTGTACATATCATTTTCCGCATCATACTTATGAACGGCGGTCGTTTGTGAAAATCCGCCTATCGTATGTCTTTGAGACTGTCGAAGAAATTACCTTGTACGACTTTCTTGGCTTGCTGGAACGATTGCACTTTACCACCGATTGGGATTTATATCGCGAGCGGACTCAGGATATTGATGCACGATTCGATCTACAAGATTTCATTTCGTTGAGTCATATCACGGAAGGTGTCTACCACCGCACACGTGAAGAGGAAGCCCTGTTGGTGGAAATTAAAGAGGCGTTTCGAGGGGCGATCCGGGAGCGAAAGGTGCTGTATGGGTATCTGGATTCCATTAAAAAGACAAAATGGATTGAGAACCTCTATTGGGGAATTGCCGAGGCCGCTTTAGGCATTCGGAAATATCAACGACCGATTTCGTTAACTCGAGACGTGTGTACGCAGATGCCTCCACGACTGCTCATTCCCGTTAGGCGACACCTCCAGGACTATCATCAACGTCTTGATTCCGTTCCGGCATCCGCGTCTGATTGAGCGACTCTTTTCACAGCCGTGTCGCTTCCAATGTCCCGATGCTTCCAGAAATGGGATGCCGCCGTAATCGACCGAAGCCTTCAGCTTTCAGCCACTCTTCGACTTCCGTCCATCCATAACTCCGACCCGTATCCGTAAAGGCGTACATGAGCAGGGAGAAGACTGCCGCATCGACTGGTTTGGTGTCTGTTTCATCGAGGAAAAATTCCACGATGAAGACTTTCCCTCCAGGCCTGAGTGCTTGTTGTATTCGACGAAGAAGGGTTCGATTTTCCTGAGCATTAAAATCATGGAAGATGTTTGCGACCAATGCCGCATCACTGTCTTGAGGGAGTCGTGCGGTAAAGACATCGCCACGACGAACGGACAGACGATTCCCCAATCCTCGCTGTGTGATCAGACGCTTTGCAACAGAGACGGACTGATCAATAACCACGCCGGATAATGTCGGATAACGTTGCGCGAGCGCAATGGCATACGCTCCGGAACCGCCGGCTAGGTCAAAAAACGTCGTCGCCCTGCGCGGCATTCGACAGGTTCGAATCGTGGGACGTGCTAAGATCAGGCTTCGCTCCTCCATAGCCAACGCCAATCGCCTGCGGAAATCTGGACTCTTGGTGATTGGTGCCCAGCCCTGTCTTCCCTTTTTTATGACCCGAACCATATCCGTCCAATTGGCCCAATGATGGTTCAGTAACCACAAGAGATTCGTAATAGCGGTCGGACTATTCTTGTCAAGATACTTCCGAGCAAGGAGTGTGTTCCAATATTTTCCTGCCCGCTGATGGACTAACTCCAATCCCGTTAATGCATTCAACAGTAAGCGCATGCCTTCTCTGTCGGACCGGCAGGCTTTCGCCATTTCGTCGGAAGTCCGTTTGGTCTTGCCAAGGGCGGTGAAGACGCCCAGTTCATTCGCAACCAACAAGACTTTGGAGTCGGCATAGCCATTGGCGAGTTGCAAGAGATCTGGGTAGGTCATTGGCTAGCCTCCAGTATGCATGGCGTGGACAGAGCGGTCCACATAATTGTGGACCCTATGAGGCCAGTGAGTGGCAGCCTGTCTAAGCAAACATCGATGACCGAAACGATGTGATTTCATGGTATGTACTTCATGCGGGGGATTCTTCTCACTCGTGTCAATGAACTGTGGGTAAAGGTGAATCAGTATAGAGATTGATCAGCAATTTGGATCCCATTGCTCACATTGCTCACAATGGTTGGATTACGCGATGTGTTGTAACTCAATAATCCGAAGAGATCAAACCTTGTTGTCTCGTGCTCGTGACTTCTGTTCTTGCTGTTGTGACGTACGGCATCTTTTGTTTGAGTATTTGTAGGTATTGCCGTTCCTTCCTAACCATCGATTCTAATTCCTCCTGTCCTAAATAGAGTCACACGTTCGTTGTTTGAGGTGTGATGAAATAGGTCAGTCGGTGTTTGAAGTCTTTCCTTCGTTTCAATTCCTTCAGAAGAAATATTCATAAGAATTCACAGGTTCGAATAGTTTTCTGCGTATGGGTGACATGGAAGACCGTGCGGCACTCATGTTGCTTTTCTTTTATGTGACGCAACCTCTCAATCAAAATTTTTGTGGTCTACATGAGGAATAGTAAGGCATTTACGGTTTTTCAGAAGCATTCATAATTTTTTAAAGATCTAAGGGAACCACTCGATGAATTTTATACTTTGGAATAATTGGCTGTTGATGGCGTGGCTCACACCTGCGTTCTGGGCGGCTTCCTGTTTGATTGATGTGTGCTGTATTAGTGAGCGTGTATTTCGTTATCCGTCAGATGGCCCAATCATCTCTGGTCTTTTCTGTGTCCTTCCGCTCGCTCTGCTGTTTGTGGAACTTGGTAGCTGGGAAGCGGTGACTGTTTCGTTGGCTTGGCCTGCACTCTTGGCTGGCGTGTGTTACTTCCTTCACCTGTACTTCATCTTTAGAGCGCTCTTTACGATCAACGATGCATCCTGTTCAGAAATTTTCAATACCTTGACGGTGTTCGTTGTTCCTGTCATGGCGTTTGCCATGCTAGGCGAACGCTTGGCCCCGATCTATTACGTGGCCATTGTCCTTGCGTTACTCGGTATTCTTGTGCTGATTCGGTATCACCTCTCCGGTCTCCACCGACTGGCAATCGCTTGGTTAACCCTCGCAGTCATAAGTATCTCGCTGACAATGGTTTTGCAGGCCTGGGTGTTCGAGCACATAGCGTATTGGAATGGGATCGTGTTGTTTGCGATAGGCACGTTCGTGACTGCGCTGTTTATCTGTAGCCTCCAACGGGGACGGCTCCAGCGCATTGTCGGATTGTATCGGCGTTTCTGGAGGATTTTTCTCTTGGCAGAACTCCTTCAACTGGCAGCGGTGTTGGCCTCGCAGCGCGCGACGGATATTGGACCATCGGTATCCTTTGTGGCGGTAGTGGAATGTAGTCTTCCGCTATTTGTGATGGTGTTTAGCAGCGGATTGCTCTTGATTTCAGAACGATGGAAGGCGATGAGCCAGGAATTTCACGACACCTTGTTGCTTCAAACAACTTCCATCCCGGTCAAATTGACGTCAGTCGCGTTTATCTTATGTGCGATTGTCATGGTGCAAACCAAGGCCAGCTAAGGATTCATCTTGAGGGAAAGCAATGTATGGATATGAAAATCTGCACCTATCTGATCAACATAAAAATTTATATAACCAAAAGGAGGGGAATCATGAGTATCAGTAATCGTGTTGCGGATCAGTCTTTCGTTCACTCGATGACTCAGTTTGTCTGGCTCTCGGTGATGGTCATGGCGATGTGTGTGTTGTGTCTTGTATGGACACAGCAGCAGGCACATTCTCAGACGATTGACGACTCAGCAGTCAACGTAAAGATTAAAGAGAATAAATTTATCTTTGATGGCCATGTGCTCTGGAGTATCGACGACGGAGAGGTACGGCCTCGTCTTTCTGGCGAGCTGGACCTGAAAGATGCTGGAGGACTCTGCGGTCGCATGCGTATGGATTTTTATGCGGAGGGGCATGTCTTATTGCTCTCGAAATATGGTGGGGAAGTCTGTGCAAAAGGGGATAGTCGACAATCTTGGTCGGTCTCTCTTGATCCGTATGACAGCAATAAATTGAATGAGATTAAGGTTTCTATTGAAAAGAAAACCGCGAGTAAAGACTGGACCATCATTGGGTCTGAGACTGTGAAACTTGAACCAATTCGTCACAAAGTCAAAATTACTGAAGATGGGTTTGATTTTGGTGGCAAATCCTTTGCCCTTGGTGCTCCGACAGGTTCTGGCGATGTGACGTGGTCATGGAGTGGCGGGAAAATTACACCTCGTGTGACTGGCACGATTCACATAAACAATGCTGCGAGTGCTTGTGCCCGATTGCAGATTAAATATTTCTCGCTTGACGGAGATCTCCTTGAGACAAAAGTTGGCGGAAAGTTTTGTGCCTCTGATAATTCGCATTGGTATAAAAACGTCGATCTCAGCAAATACAGTGACTGGAAGATTGCGTCTATTCAAATCAATCTTCAAACCCTTCGATCAGACAATTCCTGGCGCACGGTAGGCAAGAGTTCCAGTCGGTACGCCCACGCTTCGAGCAATTCAACTGTTCGATTTACGGGAGGGAGACTTTGATTGTGTTCATGCCCAACATTCATGGCGTTGAGGGTTTCACATCTTCATGAATCATTTAATTTTTTGGATACATGTACATAAAAAAGAGACAGAATTAGCAGGTGAAGCAATTTTTTATGAGTACATTTTTGTCCGACGTATCACGCAGTCAAGGTATTCAACAAATAGAGGAGGTCTAATCATGGAAAACATTATTCAAAAACAATCATCTACCATGAATCGTGCTTTGGGAGTGATGGGGGCCGTCGTGTTGGCTCTCAGTGGCGCGGTGAGTCACGCGGAGACGTACTGCTACGATTTCAGCAATCTCGCAGATACGGATTATCAAGTCGGACAAACGATTCCTACACAACATGGGAATATTAACCTTCTAGAGGTGTTCGATGAAAATGGAAATCCGATGCAACCGAACTCGAATGGAGCCATGCTTCATCATAATGTGCCCATCCCTGGTCAGGGGGAGGCTCCGTCACTGTTTAATCACGGCGGGATGACCATTCAGGTTGTCCCAAATAGTCCAATATCGTCCGTGACCTTGAAGTTCGCCGAAAACACCGGGGCCACGGATCAGCAATTATGGAATGTTGGTGTCAATAATGAACGGCAAATTTGGAGGGGGCAATTGTCTACCCTTGATGGACAGACTCTTGGTCAAGCAACATTCGGAGGGCGGGTACGGATTGCGGTCGCTGGGGTTGTGGATTCAGATCCTAATTCTTACTGGGTCCGTGGCATGGCGACGCTGACCTCTGATCCCGTCAATCCAGGATTGCCCGATAGAGGCATCGAACGGTTTTCGATAGGACGGAGTAGCCAACTTCTCATTGATGATGTCTGCATGACGGAATAGAGAGTTTTCTTAGTGTGGTTAGTATCGAAAGGTTTCAAGGAAACATGTCCGACATACATAAAAGGAGAACATATCATGTTATATCGAAACTATATGATTTCTGGATTGTCTTTGCTTAGCATTTTGGGGATGTTGGTGCTGCCTGCTAATTCTGCACGCTACGAGCAGTCAGTTTCGCTTCAAGGATCGACGAAGAAGACAGATAATATTTCTGGGTTTGCCGGTGAAAAATTTGTGGTAGGGGTCCCGAACAGCCAGAAAGATGACTTCGCAATTTATGGGATTACGTCTGAAGAGCGTCGTGATAATCCCTGCTATGTCACGATTCTTACGGAGAACATAAACGATTCTGGTAAAAAGTTGGATACGAAGAAAAATTTGTGTGGCGGTAAGGAAAAGAGCAAAGAAATAAAAGCAATCTATTCCGATTCAGGTTTTGGGAAACGGGTGTTTGTTACCGGTGTGCGAGTCTGCATGAATAATAAAGATACACGCGTGAAAGGCATCAGGATTCGTGGGAAGGCCATGACCGAGGACGGAAACCTTGTGGCCCTCAATGCGAGTACGTCTGGTGTCTCAACGGGAGGGATACAGAAAATTGTCACGACGGAGCCTTCCGATCATCGAGCGAATTGCAATAAGAACTGGAAGAAATGGGCGCAGTGCAATGACGGTTATATTGCCACAGCGGCGGTCCTGCATTTTGATGCGGGGAAAACTCCACGATCGCTTACGGGCATGGAACTCAAGTGCCGGCGGGTTGCTCAAGCTCGATAGGGAGCAGCTTCGGCGAATGCAATGCTAGAGAAATGCCTAATCGTCTAGAGTCCGCAGAAGGCGTTCAGGATCAATTCGAGAAAAGGAACGACGAAGATGAAATGTCTAGACTATCGAACTCAAACCGTTTTCGTATTTGCATTATTAATCGGAATCTGTGCTCCGCTAGGTGCGTATGGTGAGACGCAGAGCACAGAGGCTACGCAGGTGCGGGAGATGGCTCAGTGGGAGACTTTTTACGCAACAGTTGCATCTCACAACACTCTACCAATGCGGCTCGTGGCCCTTGATTCTCTTGATGGGCCGCCACCCTGTGGGAAGGATGGCATTTGTAATGTGAATGCCTGCTCGGCAGATCCGGATTGTCCCGAAAGTCTACAGCACGAGAATGACAGCGAGCCATACGAACCTCCCCATGACGAAAAAGGGATTGGAGGGTCCGTGTGGCTCACCACCGGTCTTGACGGATATGACGGTGGGCATTCCTGTGATTTCGATAAAAACACTTGCAATATCAAAGTGTCGTGGAGCGTGCAGCCCGACAAGTACGACAAATGGAAGATCTGTTGGAAGGATTGGGGCGATACGTTTACCAATGCCTGTGATGAAAATCAAAAGGTTCGAAAGTTTGAAAACAATTTTTACGTGATTCCCAATTTGAAAGAGGATCATCATTATCGGATTCGTCTGGAAGGGCGAAAGGATAAAAACGATAAGTGGAAATGTCTGGCTAAGGCGCGATTACGGAACGTCCATTTGAATGGGACGAATATCAGGGGAGTCGTTCCATGCATCGTGCCGTGATTGTATATTTTAATCTTTAAGATTATCTGAGAAGAAAGGAGGCAATCATGCCACCCACACCACTTCAATTTTATCAAGTGGGATCTTACCCCTATCCGGTTACGACGACTGGCAGCGGAAGTGCGCTAACTATTTGCCGCAGGAATAACGATCCCTATTTAGCGTTTTTAACCCAGACATCATATGAAGATGAAATCGTCTTACTCTATTTGCATTTGTCTGTCTCGAAAGAAGCTGTACGTTTTGCAACCCCTCTCGATCAGGATGTTATTAGCGGTATGACCTATGGGCGGTTTCGAAACATCATTTGGGCCGTGCAATCCACCACGAATCAGGATACGATCATCGGTATTGATCCCGACACCGGTAATCAGGTCGATACGATTACCGTGCCGACCCGACGGGGCGTGGCGCTAGCGCATAATGGTTTATATTTTGTTCGAACGGATGGCACGGTTCTGGAGGCAGTCGCCAATAATGGAGTCGTGTTGGGAAGTGTGAATGTCTCACTGGGGTCCAGTATTCAAGGTCTCACGGCAGCTCCGTGGTCCTATGTAGCCAGTGATACGGCTCTTAATAGACTGGTGGTGCTCAATGTCTTCGGCAGTGAAGTGGCTGAATGTACGGCTCCTCCCGGACTCGCCGGCGGTATCACCGCAGTGGTGTATAACAGTTTTCCAGATTATGATCAGATTTCCCAACTACCCACGGAAAATGGTGCTTGGGGCGATATTGGAACGCCGTATCATCCCGACACTCCTTGGAACCCCGCACCGTGGATTATGCGTCATAATATTTATTTGGCAAACGAATTAGACCAAACAATCTATTTTGGATATTTTTATGAATGACAATGGGCTGTTGACCATGGTAACGGAGGTTGTCTGGAGCACTGGGGATACGCAATCCGAGTGTCTTGATAATTCTTAGAATAGGATCATCACAACATTACACGTTAGCAGTGGGTTTTTGCGATTGCGATTGGTCTGATGGAAAAAACTGTCAGGAGAAGCGGGCGGGCGGCAAGGGAGCTGTGGGCGGTGATAGCAACAGGATTGTTGCATGTTGTGTTTCAAGGTCTGGGCGCGAAAGGGCTCTTTATTGCTTTGGCGGTCACAAGTTGGGTGACGTATATTGCCTGGCGGGTTCGTGATAATCCCAGCCTGTGGAGACAATGGGGATTTCGAGTCGATAATCTAAGGGCATCACTCTTAGAACCCACCGTCGTGTTTGTCTTTGCGATGCTAGGGATGCTGTGGTTTGCCGTTAGCTATGAGCGCGATCTGTGGAGTGCTCACATCGTTATTCTGTTGCTGGTATATCCGATATGGGGGGTGCTTCAGCAGTTTTTGGTACAAGCGTTGGGAGTATCTAATCTCAGGACACTCTTCCCTCATGCCGGACTTCTGTGGATTGTGCTTCTTGGGGCGGGCTTGTTCTCTGTTGTCCATTATCCGCATGGCTGGTTAATGTTTGCCACGGGACTCTTGGCGTGCGTTTTTATTCCCAGCTATCTCAGGCATCGGAACTTGTGGGTGTTGGGTGTCTATCACGGATGGTTGGGAACGTTTTTTTATCTCTGGGTCTTGAATCAAGATCCATGGGTTGCCGCGTTTGGCGCATGATTCTCTGTGTGTTGTGGTGAGTGCAATGAAGCGGCAGGATTGATCTTCTGGTGTATTTCTGTGTTGGTGATCGAAACATCAGTCGATCAGGTAGTGTGGGATCTTCGATCGAGACAAGACAGAGCGGGAAAAGTTCTGGGGTAGTGTGTGTGAAGTCAACCGAATCCTTACTGGGCGGAAGTGGAATATGATTCAGCTTGGCTGTCGGTCTGTTTCCCGGTTTTTCCAAGTGCTTCATAGGCGGCTTTAACTGGTACTGGACCATAGATTCGTTCCAATCGTCTCACTGTAAAATGTCCGCGTGCAAGATCTTGGAAATGATTGATGAACAAGAGATTGACTGTGGCGCCACCAGCTGCACCGATGATAGGAATAGCTTGTGCTGCGGCTTTTTCAGAGACCTGGATGCTATAGCGTGTGGCGATTTGCGTGACGAGCCGGACTAACCCCGGTGCTCCAGTTTCTGCCATGCCCCGTTCGGTAATGTATTTGGCCGCTTCGGAAACCGCAGCACCCAGGGCTGTTCGAACCGCAAAGTATCCGGTTTCTGCGCCATCATCATTTGGGGTTGGGCCACCAAGCGCAAAGACTTCGAGACATGAGAGTTTGGTTTCTACGTCCAGAATATTTTCCCCTTCGCTCCTGGCAATATCGGCGATTGATCTGAGCATAATCGTCGTCGAGATCGGGAGCTCGATAGCTAATCCTCCCAGACCGAATGCTCCACCAAGTGCCCCGCTGATCGAGGTGAAGACCTTATGCGCCGTATTGGATGCGTCTCCTGCATGTTGATAATTGAGCGTGGCCACTGCGACATCCAAGGCCCTTGATAGTGCCCCTTTTGTCGAGCTCATTAATTTGTCTGACCAATTGTCTGGTAAGACTGCGAGAGCCTTTTCGACAGGCGTTCCGATAAGATTGGTGACTTTCGCGGCAAAGCTGGGGTTTTCGAGTAGCGTGAAAGCATGTTCAAGAGCTTCTTGGTCCTCTAAACTAAGCGTCATGGGCGGGCTTCTCCGTGTGAGAGCAATGGTGGGTGAAATCGAAACATCTTGTGTTCATTATATCGCATGCACGAAATATTTGCTGGTCTACGTTCTCTATCGGTTATTGTAAGGCCAGTATTAACAAAAGGCTGGTCGTTATTCTTTCAATTTTACGCGAAATTGACCTTCTTGAATACTGATATGTTCCACTCCTTTGGCAAAGTGATCCCAAAAGCCTCCGTCAGCGCCAAACTTTTCAACGAGGTTTATGTTTTTGATGTCACCCCACCAGGATTGGGGCAGTGGGACTCCGCCAAGGCTCATGCCGCGAATCGCGACAACCGGTCGATTATCGACATACTTCAATACAACTCCCACGTGTAATTTCAGGGTCTTACCGCCAAGGACAGGAACATCGTGGTCCATTGGCACGAGTAATTTCAGACTCACCAGGTCATCGGTTAAGTCCACGGCCACATGTTTGGCCGTTTCTGGGTCTTTGGCAATGAGGGCATTGAGCTCTTTTTCAGATAGCTGAATTTCTCGTTTTGCCGACTCCTCGTTATACGGTTCTGGGTCCAATGGTCCGTCGGATACTGACCCTTGGGGTCTTGTTGTCGGAGAATTGCTTGAGGGTTGATGTTCTTCAGAGAGCTGAGCGAGTTTGGCCTCGAGAATGTGCTGTTCCGATGTTGTGAGTTGTGTCGGAGTGAACGGTGCGGCGTAAATACTCTTTCCCAACCACCAGGTTGTGATGAGTATAGTAGTCAGGATGAGAATAATCCCAATGCCAAGTACCTGGAATCCACCGAGACCGCGATTTGGTGTTGGGGGTGTTGTGGTTGGTTGGTCCATATCTTTCCCTCTCATTAAGGGTACCGCATTCTTTTCTAGCGGACAAGTTGTAGCAGGGGAATCTGTTGCAAAAACGAGGGGGCACGATTGTCTTGTCACGTTCGTGCTGTGTTAGACAGGTACAACCTAGTATAGCGTATTGCTCGGGTGATTGCACAGAGCAGGATGCGTCAACGTCATGCAGTGAGCAGTCAATCAGTGTTTTAGTGAGATGCCGGTCTCGTCACGAAGTCTTCTCCATCCTCACTTCGCGGGGACACATTTGGGAGTCATGCTCAACGACTTTCTGGAGAGCCATTGAGGGTTCGTCCGTTTCCTCATCATTGCAAATGTGAGTGTATGGACAATCTTGTTGTGGAGTTGTGGAATGCTTTGTTAGAAGAGGTGCAAAGAGGTGTTTGCTCGTATGTCTCATGGTTGTCTTTCATGCCACGAACCGTTGTCTGTAGATGTATATAGTGAAATGGTAAACTCTATGGTATGGTCCTGGGCACTTTGCTATGAACGCTCTGTAATGGGTGAGATGAGTGATGGCATTCTTCCGTAATACAAAACGACTCGTCATTCTTCTGGTAAGTCTGGTGTTGCTGTACACCCTTGTTGGATTTGTGGTGATCCCGTGGGTTGCCAAGGAGAAGCTTCCGGTCATATTGACTGAGCAGCTTGGCCGTACAGCGGTGGTGGGCGACGTCGCGTTTAATCCCTTCACGCTTTCACTCAGTGTTCGTGACTTTGAAGTGCAGGAGCAAGACCAGAGCCCGTTGTTTGGATTTCAAGAACTCTTTGTGAACTTTCAGGTCTCGTCGGTGTTTCGTCAGGTGTATACCTTTGAACAGATTAAATTGGTGTTGCCGTACGGACTGCTGAAGATTCGACCGGATGGCACCATGAACGTTGCTGAGTTGGGGCCGACAACTTCTTCTGAGCCGGATGGAGAGTCTGCAGATGACGAATCCGTGCAAGAGGCTAGTGACGATACGGGTGTGCCGGCCATTGAAATTCATCGTATTGCGATTGAGCAAGGCATGGTTGAATTTCATGATGAATCTCGGCCGACTCCATTTCATGCTCATATTGTTCCGATTGAAATTTCCCTCAATAACTTTGCCACGCATCCTGATTTAGAAAACCCTTATTCCGTCACTGCCGAGTTAAGCGAAGGAGAGGTCTTTGAGTGGGAAGGGACGCTTGTGCTAGAGCCATTCAGTTCCACAGGGAAGATCTCGCTGACAGAATTACAGCTTCACACGCCATGGCGATATCTTCAGGACCAGCTACGTTTTGAGATACAAAAAGGGGTATTGAATGTCAGCACGGAATATCAGCTAACTATGCAAGGGGAACATCTCGAAACGAAATTGAGCAAGGGCGAACTTCATGTGAGCGAGTTGAGCATGGCGGCCAAGGGGAATGCGGACACGGTATTTGCTATTCCTTCCCTTGATGTGGAAGGCGTTACGGTTGATGTGACAGAGCAACAGGTGACTATTCCATTGATACGTTCCAAAGACGCTACGTTTGTGATCTGGTTGAATGACAAGGGCATAGTTAATTATCAGGAACTTTTTGCTCCCATAGATGCGTCAGAGCAGGGCCAGGGATCTGCACAAGATCCTCAACAAGATGCCTCTCCTTCTGACGATCCCTCGGCTCAGGAGAAGCCGTGGCTGATCGATGTCCAAGATTTCGCCGTGCAGAACTATGCAATTGATTTCGAGGATCGAACCCTGGAAATGCCGGCGTCACTCAATTTCACCGGGATTGATCTGCAAGTCAAGGGACTCGAGACGAACTTTGAGGAGCCATTTGATCTTTCCTTAGTATTGACCCTAAACGATTCAGGAAAAGTGAAGACGAAAGGAACCGTGGATGTGGATCCTGTCGTGGCTGACCTTGAGCTGAGCCTGTCCGAGGTTGCCCTTTCTTCCTTCGCTCCATATCTCTCCCCACATGTGCAGCTTGAGCTTGTTGATGGGGTTGTGGAACTGGAGGGGAGGATGACCTATCAGGATGCACCCACCGCCTCCCCGCTTGTTCATTACGGTGGACGCATTGCGCTCAATCGGTTTGTTGCTCGTGATCCTGAGTTAGATGAAGCGTTTTTGAAAGTCGAATCGCTTGCGGTCAATGGCTTGAATTTGGATGTTGCGCCGACGGCAGTGTCGATTGATGAGGTCGCGCTGTCAAAGCCCTTTATTAAAGCGACGATAGGTCCGGATGGAGCAATGAATGTCTCGCGGTTGTTTTCTCCCCCTGGTTCACAAGATGAACCGGAACAGGAATCGCAGGATGAGGCCTCGACTCCGTCCGAATCTGCTGATGGGGATCAAGAGCCGCTCTCTGTCAAGGTTGATAGAGTTCGTCTCGAGAATGCCGCTGCACAATTTGCCGATCAGTCCCTGGAACCGAATGTCCTCACCGGTATTCAAGAACTCACTGGGACGATTTCAGGACTTTCCTCGGCGCAAGTGGCGAAAGCCGATGTGAATCTCAAAGGAAAAGTTGATACGTATGCGCCCTTCGAAGTGAAAGGAAAAATTAATCCACTGAGTAAGGACGCCTACACTGACCTCTCGCTTGTGTTTGATAATGTGGATTTGACCGCAGTGTCCCCATATGCCGGAAAATACGCAGGTCACCCGATTACAAAGGGGAAGCTATCCCTTGATCTTGCCTACAAGATTGCTGAGCATGTCTTGGAAGGGGAAAACAAGGTTCTTGTCGATCAAATGACGATGGGTGCAGAGACGGGAAGCCCAGATGCCACGTCTTTGCCAGTTCCCTTAGCACTCGCGCTCCTCAAGGATCGGCATGGCAAAATCGATATTGATTTGCCGGTTCGAGGTGATCTGAATGATCCAGATTTCAGCTATGGCGGTGTGGTCATCCAGGCCTTACTCAATTTGCTTACGAAGGCGGTGGCCTCGCCCTTTAATCTTGTTGGAGGGCTTATCGGAGGAGGAAGCGATGACCTGCAGTTCGTGGAATTTGACCTTGGATCTCAGGAGTTGAAGGAGAAAGAACAGGAAAAACTACAATCGTTAGCCAAGGCACTTGTTGAGCGTCCGGCGCTGAGGCTGGAAGTCACGGGAACGGCCGATCCGACGCATGATCGGATCGCTCTGGCTGAGGCCAAGCTTGGAGCTCAGCTCGATACGCTGCGTGACAGTGAGGAGGCAGCCATGAGTGATGATGAATACCATCGTGTGATTCGTGAACTTTTTGTTCAGCAGTTCGGCGAAGCTCAAGCAACGAAGCTAGAGTCCGTTCCTGACAATGATCAGGAGACAGAATCACGTTCAGATGATGTGCTCGAGGCTAAGGACGCAGATGTCAATGCTAAGGACAATGAGTCTGTACAGGGGGAACCCTGGGAACGTATGAAACGTCAATTAGTCGAGGCGATAGATGTAGACGAACATGCTGTTCGTCTCTTAGCGCAGCGACGCGCCCAAGTCATCCGCGATCATCTGATTCAACAGGGGGAAATCCCGGAAGAGCAGGTATTTCTGATCGAAGTCCAGTTAAATGCTCAAGCCGAAGAGAATCTCGTGCGTAGTCCCCTTTCATTGAACGCAGGATAGTGCAAGATGCGCTATGGAAATTGAGAAATGGAAATTGAAAATTTACGATCCTTCAATTTTACTTAGATTGTATTCTTAAATTTTCACTTTTCATTGTATCATTTTTCGCTCGTATGTCCTTTCTCTCTCTTTCCTTTGATTTTCTTCTCATCGTCTGGCTGAGTGGGGCCATCGTCATGCTTGGCCTGTGGTGTTTCTACTGTTTTCATCGTAATGCGGTCCTTGCCGATGTCGGGTTTTGTCTGCTCTTCGGTGTCCTGAGTATCGTCTCTGTGAATTTGCTTCCAGGAGATATCTTGCGAAAAGGACTCGTCGGCGCAATGGGGGCAGTTTATGCATTTCGCTTAGCCGGGCATCTATGTGTTCATCGGATCTATGGCAAATTCGAAGATGCTCGATATCAGACACTTCGAAACAACATGGGACGTTGGGCGCCCTTGGGGTTCTTTGTCTATTTTCAAGGACAAGCCCTAGCCGTGGTCATTTTTTTTATCCCATTGTTCGTTCTCATGAGCAATCCGTATCCGCCGTTTGCGATAGGAGAAATTCTGGGAATGATGCTTTGGATTTTCGCGATGACGGGAGAAGCGTTGGCAGACTCTCAATTAGCGAAATTTCGTCAAATTCCTGAGAATGCGGGGAAAATATATCGTGATGGGTTCTGGCGGTATTCTCGTCACCCCAATTACTTTTTTGAGGGAATGATCTGGACTTCCTATGTTGTGATGGCGATTGGAGTCCCGTATGGTGGGCTTACGCTGATTGGGCCGGTGCTGATGATTACAGCACTTCTCAAGGTAAGCGGCATTCCTTATGCTGAGGCTCAGGCGTTGTCGACACGTGGGGAGGAGTATCGTGAGTATCAACGGACCACCAGTACTTTTGTCCCATGGTTTCCCAAGAAATGACCGGATGGTGGGTTATCGGCTTTCTTCAGCGGGAAGTGCCTGGTGCGTTTCTCTCGATGCCTCATCGGCTTTGAGCTTGGCGATTCGTCCAATGAGCAGAAGTCCCGGCAAGGCAATGAGCGTACAAAACGTATAGAAGATTTCCCAGCCAACCCAGTCAGCGAGGAGGCCCGTTGTTGATCCTGCGATCACGCGTGGAACACCCATTAAACTTGTCAGTAGGGCATATTGTGTGGCGGTAAATCGTTTATTCGTGATGCTGGCCATGAAGGCGACATAGGCCGTCTGTCCTAGACCACTGGTGATTGTTTCAAAGGCGATGACAGCTGTCAGAATTACGAGGTGATTTCCTGCAATCGCCAGTATCACGAACCCGGCCGTCGAGATCATTTGTAAGATGCCAAAAATCCAGAGAGAACGGATGATCCCAAGTCGGTAAATCACTAATCCCCCCAACAGGCCTCCAACAATTAAGGCCACCATCCCAAATAATTTGACGACCATGGCATATTGTGTTTTAGAAACTCCGAGATCGACCATCAATGGGGAAATCATTTCTGACCCCATGCTGTCTCCAAGTTTATAGAGAAGGATGAAGGCCACAACCAGGATAGCGTGTGGTCGCGAGAAAAATTCTACAAACGGCCCGACGATCGCTTCTTGAAGTGATGCAGGGAGGGGATAATCTCTTGTCGGTTCTTGAGCAAGCCATGTCGCAACGATGCCGATCAACATGCAGGCTCCCATGATGAGATAGACATCTTGCCATGAGAAGAGGTCTTGATCAGCGAGGAAGAGTGCAAGGGCACCCGAGGTCAGCATACCGAGTCGGTATCCATAGATAAAGATTGAAGAGCCGATGCCGAGCTCTTCATCTGTTAATGCCTCGCGTCGATAGGCATCCAAGACTATATCCTGACTTGCACTGAAAAACGTAATAAGGAGGCAGAGTGTGACGAGACTGGGTACATGCGTGAGAGGATTGGTGAGTGCAATTGCACTGATGGAAAGGAGTAGGGCAATCTGACTAATAAGCATCCATCCGCGCCGTCGACCGAAGTCGATGGGAACGAAACGATCCATCAAGGGAGCCCAAAGAAATTTGAGCGTATAGGGCAAGCCGACAAGACTGAAAAAGCCGATGGTGCTGAGATCGAGTCCCTCTTCACGCAGCCAAAATTTTAAGGTTGATCCTGTGAGGAGTAACGGTAAGCCGGAGGCGAACCCCGTCAGCAACATGATGAGCATCTTGTGGCTGACTAAGAGCTTGACGAAATCCATCAACCAATGATTTGACCGAATTTCAGTGTTCATACGTATGAGATTACCACGTGATCTAGATTGCGTCTTCCATAAGTCTTGAAAGAGAAAGGCTCGGTCAGCATGCAGGCATGATCATGATTTTCAGTAATACACTGGCAGGTTGAAATACTTTTCTGGTGAAGTCGGAATTGGTCTCATCAATTTTGACGCCAGAAGCTTCGGTAGCGTGTTATAGCATATATCCTTTTATCCAATCAGACAGAACGTCAATCATTTTTTCAAACAGGAATATGTATGCGGTGTCGAGCCCAATTTTGTTCCATGCAGTTCTATTTATTTGGGGGAGACTTTTTCCTATTGGAGCTCATTGAATATTTACAAACATGGGGTTGTCCTGGATAACTCTTTCATTGAGTCGAAAGCGATGAATGCAACCGTGGGTAGGCAGTCCATGCTTTATCAAAGAAGTAAGCGAATGTATTGGAAATGCCTTGCAGAGAAGGGAGGGAGGTGTCAGCGTAGAGTATTCCAACATAATTTATGGTACACATCGTATTTCTCTAGGTTGCGCAAGATATGTGCTGTGGTATAATTCGTTGTTGATTTGTCTAATATTCGTTCCCTGTCTACCTTATTTATATTTCTCTTTCTTACGTTCCATACTATCGATTCCATTCATACCATTCGAGAGGTGTCTTCTATTTTTTCGCGACGTTTTCATTGGCTGACTCATACGAACTTATTGATTTTCTCTCAATAAACGTTCCTGCCGTTGTGTAGCCGGAGCTAAATGCCAATGAAAGAGTCGATGTATGAACCAAGATCCTTCTTCTCCTCCTTCGCTTTCTGAGTCAAAGCGGGACGTTCCTCATTTGGATCAACTTCAGTTGCCCACTCACATTCATGCGCGTCAGCATGCGCTTTCCTCTATAGCCAACCAAAAGCTTCTTTTAGAAAAAATTGCCATTGGTGAATCTTTGCCAGATATCCTGACTCTTTTTTGTCAGAAGATTGAGGGGCAGTTTCCAGAAATGTGGTGTTCTATTCTTCTGTTGCATGGTGAAACCTTACGTCATATTGCCGCACCCAGCTTGCCGGATTCCTATATTCGAAAAATTGACGGAGTGAGTATCGGGCCAGAGACCGGGTCATGTGGAGCTGCGGCATTTGAACGAGAAACCGTCATTGTGTCTGATATTGCCAGTGATTTTCGTTGGAATGAGTATAAGGATCTTGCAATAGAGCATGGCTTTCGGGCCTGTTGGTCAACTCCGATATTTTCTTCGACCGGTAACGTTCTCGGGACCTTTGCCCTGTATTTTCCTGAACCTCGGACTCCGGACGGCATGCAGCACGGGCTTATTGAGATTTATGCTCATCTTGCGGGTATGGTGATTGAGCGTGCACGACTTGAGGAAACACTCTCGAATAATACTGCCCGCTTTGAACGGCTTGTGAAGTCGGCTCACTTTATTCCATGGGAGATGGAATATGCGACATGGCGAATGCTGTACATTGGCCCCCAAGTTCAACAACTCCTCGGGTTTCCTGAATCGCATTGGGCTCAGGATCAGGCGTGGGAGGGGTGCATTCATCCTGATGATCATGAATGGGTCTTAGCCTATTGTCGTGATACTGCAAAGCAACAGCAAAACTTTGAACTTGAATATCGATTGAAAACCGCGAGCGGTGGGACTGTCTGGATCCATGATCTTGTGAGTGTCGTGTATGATCAGCATGATGAGCCGAAATTTCTTCAAGGGTTCCTCCTTGATATTACTAAACAGAAAGAAGCTGAGGTTGCGATCCAAAAAAGTGAAGAGCGGTTTCAGGCTATTTTCGATAATTCCCCGGCCTTGGTCTTTGTCAAAGATCCACATGGTCGGTATTTGATGGTCAATCGTCAATGGGAGGATCGGTTTTCCTTGTCGCGAAAGGATGTAATCGGAAAAACGGTTCATGATGTATTTCCACAGGAAATAGCGGATGTGTTGTTTGCCAATGATCGGCAGGTTCATGAAGCGCAAGCGGCGATCGAGTTTGAAGAGGTTGTTCCTCAAGATGGTGGTGAGCGTACGTATCTTTCTATTAAATTTCCTGTTCCCGCTTTTCACGAAGAGTCGAATGTTATTTGTGGAATGGCAACAGATATTACCGAGCGAAAACGAGCTGAGCAGCTCTTGCAAGCTCAGAATACGGTCTTACAGCTGTTGGCATGTGATGAACCGCTCAGTCATGTCCTCGAAAAAATCTGCCTCTTAATCGAGCAGCAACGAGCCGGCACCTATTGTTCCATTCTTCTGCTCGATTATGATGGGAGAACTCTACGTTTAGGGGCCGCTCCATCACTTCCTGAAGAGTTTAGTCAGGGACTTGATGGACTGACGGTTGGAGATCTCAGTGGATCGTGCGGGTCCGCGGTATTTTTAGGTAAACCGGTGATCGTCTCTGATGTCAGGCAAGACCCTCGCTTCGCAAAATTTGGAGATTTTCCTGAACAACATGGCATTCGAGCCTGTTGGTCGACTCCATTTTTTGGGAAAGACGAGAAAGTGTTAGGCTCATTTTGTATTGCACACCCGTCGGCGTGCTCCCCAACTGCGTATGATCAGCATCTCATGACGACCGGGGCGCATCTGGCCAGTATTGCCTGTGAGCGGCATGGTACCGAACTGGCTCTTAGAGATAGCGAAAACAAACTTCGGCAGTCACAGAAAATGGAAGCTATCGGGACATTGGCTGGAGGCATCGCGCATGATTTTAACAATATCTTAACCGCGATTCTTGGGTTTAATGAATTGGCCCGTTCATTTCTCCCAGCAACCAGTCCAGTGTATCGATATCTTGAAGAAGTGCATGCCGCTGGAATTCGAGCCAAAGGTCTCACTAAACAAATTCTTGTCTTTAGTCGTCAGACAGATCAAGAGCTCAAACCGATACATTTGCCACAGGTCATTGAAGAAGCCCTTCGATTTCTTCGAGCAACGCTCCCAACAACCATTGAAATCAACACTTCACTCAAAAATGAGGTTAGCCCGATCATCGGCGATCCTATTCAAATTCATCAGGTGTTGATGAACCTGTGTACGAATGCGGCACAGGCTATGGGGGAAAGTGGTGGTCTGCTGGAGGTGAGTTTAGAACATTGCCTCCTCACGGATGAAGAGAATGGACGCGCATTTTCTGGGCAAGCCTATTCTGAGAGAGAGATGAAGGGGCGATCGTATTTGAAGCTTACGATTCGTGATACTGGCCCTGGCATACCACCAGAGATTCTCGATAGAATATTCGATCCATTTTTTACCACAAAAGATGCCGGTGATGGAGTTGGACTTGGATTGTCTGTCGTGCATGGCATTCTTTCAAACCACAATGGGGGGATCATCGTTGATAGTGTGTTGGGTAAGGGAACGACCTTTACGATATTTTTGCCTGAACTCAATGTCACATCCGTAGAGGAACGATCAAATGAGGTCTCGCTGAAGATTGGAGCAGGAGAGCGCATTTTATTTGTTGAGGATGAAGAGTCAATTGCTCACCTGGGAAAGGAAATTTTAAAACAACTTGGCTATAACGTGAGAGTCGAGACGCAAAGTGTTGCTGCCCTGAAAGTCTTTTGTGAGGCTCCGGAAGATTTTGACCTTGTGATCACAGACCAAACAATGCCCAATATGACTGGTGAAGTGCTTTCACAAGAACTGCTGCGTCGACGCCCGGATATTCCGATTATCCTCTGCACGGGGTATAGCCCTGGCATGACACCAGAAAAAGCTCGAGACTTGGGAATTCGGGCCTTCTTATGGAAGCCCCTTCTTCTGCATGACCTGAGTGAGACTATTCACCAAGTCCTTTCGTCTTCATAGGTCTGTGTACGGTCTGATTAAAAATAGGAGCGTAGGTTTATAGCGTGTCTGATTTCCTGTAGTTGAAATGTCTGGCTGCAGGTCAGTTCCGTTGTGCCCATGCAATAACCATTGGTTTGACATTGATGGCGTGGGATCTAACATTTTACGGAGTTGATAGTGGTCTAGTTCTTGCTCGTTCATTGAATAGATAGATGATTGAGCGGTATGGAGTCTAAGCCGTAGGCGAATTATGCTTGGTTCGGCAGGTAGCATGAAGCCATTAATCGTTGTAAGTGGTTGACATATCGTTAATTAAGAGGCATTGGTCTTACTTTGTGTTCGTTCAGGAGTTTGTCGGGACGAACAGCGTGACGGTCATAATTTTGATATTTTCCGTATCGGATTGGATAATATCTGTAATCCAGGAAAGGACTATTCACGAGGACCTCACATGAGCAACGTTCATTGCACATGCTTGATGATGTCTTGGCATCGGGTATCTGGGAAGAATGAGTCAGTTTCAATACCTTGCGGCAGTATCTGGAAACGGTGTGCCCAGGCTATTGATTGAAACAATAGATGTGAGTATTGGCTGTATGGGAGATGTGGCTATGGTAGGAATGGCATGATGGTATCGACAACATCAGATTATTTTTTTGTGACGGCTGTTCCGACTTCCATGTGGGGACGTGTGTTACGGTATTGTCAGTCTCAGCCTATTGGCAATGGGCGACTCTCACCGTACATCTTTGAAGCCCAAGCATGTCTGACCTTGAATGTAAAACCGTTTCATGACGGTTGGGCTTCTCCGCACCCACTTCCGCATGGCACCTTCTTTTCTGAACGATATCATCAACATACAATCTTTGATATTGTCCAGGCGGTTCGAGAAGGGGAGTTGGATAGCAAAGTTTTAACGTATCCTGAGTTACTCGAGGGGCACGATACGGCCATTGTCTATTTTTGGCCGGACGAAAAAGTATCAGAGTATGAAGAGATTGAAAGTGACTATTCTTTGAATCAGAGGGTGCATGAACTGTTTGAAAGTCTAATGAATCAGGCGATACGACATTTATAGCGTATGTTTGTGCACCAAGGAAGGACAACAGTGAGTGCGATTGAGAGAGCCGCATCTCCCGACGAACAGGAAGAACTAGTTTAAAGTTGGATCTGCAGGCATATCCATGTAGATTTTATAGCTTTCATCTAACGATTGAATTATTTCTCCCCACAACAATGCAGGGTCTTTCTCAAATACCCATGTAGGGTCGGCGGGGAGTGTCAACCATGACCCGGTCTGCATCTCATTTTCAAGCTGCCCGGGAGCCCACCCTGAATACCCCATAAAGGCACGAAACATTTCATTGCTTGACGGTTCTTCCAAGATTCGTTCAAGCGTTTGCACATTCCCACCTAAATACACTCCATCGACCACGTGGTGTGTGTCTGATGGTTCTTCTGGAACGCGATACAGAATAAGTAAGCTGTTTTTTTGAACCGGTCCCCCGGTAAAGACGTGATGACGCTGCCCCTCAATGATGGGGATTTGAGGAAGCACTTCGGTGATATTGATTTCCGTAGGTCGATTTATGACGACGCCTAGAGCGCCTTCATGACCATGTTCGCAGAGGAGAATAACGGTCTGCCGAAAATTCGGGTCACGCAAGGACGGGGTGGCAATAAGGAAAATTCCTTTTTCTAACTCAATTCCCATTCGTTTATCCTAACGTGACTGCATGACAGGTTCAAGGGGGAAGACCAAGGGCTTGACACGTGTTTTCCAGGCTTGGTTGCTTATATAATTTCTATGAATTTGTGAGACGATGTAGAGGGAATGTAAGCGCGCGTATCCCTGGGGTCTCTATGGAGTATGGGTTGATTGTTGTTTAGGCGACGTTGTATTCGGTATGGCTTCATTATTGAGAAGAGATGTGGGATTTATAAGGTTGGATTGATCTGTAGGGGGCTCAATTGTCTGCGTTTGATCCTTGAGATGTTCAGGGGGTTCAAGGAGAGCCTCCAGAATTTTTTTTTGGAATTGCTCTAATAATGTCGGTGGTGAGTCTGTGGGGTCAGAGTCGTTCTCGAGAGATTTCAAGAGTGTGGTCACGAATGTTGGGAATCGGTTTCCTAATTGTTCTGGGTCAAGCTGAAAGAGTTCTTGTGCTTTTTGTAATTTCCCTAGAATGTATTCAAGGGCATTGATTTCTTCTAGGTTTGCCTGATCACCTGCTCTTGCACGTTCATGCAATCCTGCTCCTCCAGGAATAGCAACTCGAGTAGACTGTGTGGCCAAGGAGACGGACGTTGATTGACGAACAAAAAGGGCTGCGTGAGAAAGGGTTTCAAGTTTTGCTAGAGAAACGGCAGCATTCGTGGCTTTCTCCGTGCGACCCTGTTCTAATTCTTGAAGGATATTTTGTGCTGACGTGAGAAATGCTTGAATGTCGGCTTGTTCTTGTTCATTGAGATCGCCTTCAACGAGTAGATTGAAGTGCTGTTGGATAGAGGTGCTGAATTGCTGGCCTTGGATGCTCACTTTCTGGTCATTGCTCAGTCCTTGAAATGTGTAGGTTCCGAAGGATGTATTGACTTCTGAGGCAGATGACAGTGAAACTCGGTCACCTTCTGCTGTTACAAACGTAAAATTGGTGGTGTTCAGGGAGCGTGAGCGAGCGTGCAGTTGATTCGATGTCGCGGTGAATGAGGGGGGAGTGGAATTTTGCTGAATGTTCGGAAAAGAACTTCCCACCTGAGCTAATGAAGACATGCGACTCTCCTTCGAACCATTTATATTGCTGGTGCATCTTCAAAGGGGTATCGGTTTGTATAAAAAGAATCTAAAGGAAGGCAAGTCCACGCATAGGCGAAGCAGGTGATCGGGCTTTAGCCACGAAAATGAATGTGGACAGCTAAGGATATCGAAAATGCAGGTATCCTGACGTGGCGGTTATAAACGATTCAGGTACTGGTAGGATTACGTCCGGTAGTCCTTAAATTCAGCTGTGGCATCCGGGAGTTTGAAGAAGGCGCGCATTTGATTTTTAAGCGTCTCTCGTGCACTTTCATCTCCCAGGTTTAAACGGTATTCATTGATGACCATGGTTTTGACTCCGCCTGGGCCATTCCATTCATTCCAGCAATCCTGGCAGACATTATTTTTAATTTCTTGCTCTAATTTTCCTAGGAATAAATTATCCGTCATCATTTCTGATGTTTTTTCGCATTTCAGACAAGCAATTTCAGACATATAATCCGGAGCTCCTTTGCCAATGAAGAGGTCATTGAAACGGTGAATGTAATGATCATGGAATCCTATCACACCTCTTTGTCGAAGGAAAAGATGAAAATGAGATATATGTATGCATCGATCAAAGGAGGGGGCTTACGGTGATTGCCGGGGGTATTGATATCGGAACGTTGACCTGTCGGCTGTTAGTTGCTGACATTACTCCAGAAGGAAGCATGCAAGAGATCGATTCGGATCGTCGAATCTTACGCTTGGGAGAAGGGGTGGATCATGAGGGGCGGCTCAATGGCCAGGCCATGAAGAGGGTGATCGACGTCCTTGGTGAGTGGCGGACGAGATTTGCACATTGTCAGGTCGACGCGACCGTGCTTGTGGCGACTAGTGCTGTTCGAGACGCCAGCAATCAACTGGAGTTCTTGGAGAGAGTGAGGCTGGAGACAGGGTTTTCGATAGAGGTATTGAGTGGAGACGAAGAAGCGCGTCGCACAGTACTCGGAATCAAATTTGGTCTTCCATCTGAAATTGGCGAATGTGTCGGTCTAGACATCGGTGGAGGAAGTACGGAGTTTATTCGAATGACCCGTGAGGGGCAGTCAATCGTTGCTTCACTTGATATTGGCGCGATCCGGTTAACTGAGCGGTATTTGCATTCAGACCCACCGAATGAACAGGAGGTGCTTGCGACCGAACGACTGATCAATGAACAGCTACAGACTTTCCAAGTACAATGGGGTGACCTGGCCTCTGCCACGCTTGTGGGGACAGCTGGGACCGTGACGACCTTAGCAGCAATGGCACAGCAGTTGTTACGTTATGAGCCAGCCCGCATCCACAATTACTGGCTAACCCTTGAGAAGATTCGTGAGTTAGAGCATGACGTGCGCTCGCGCACGAGGGCTGAGCGTGCCCAGCTTCCTGGTCTAGAGGCAGGCCGAGAAGGCGTCATTGTCGCCGGTACGATCATTCTTCGAACGATTATGGAAACAATGGGATTTACGCGGTGTTTAGTCAGTGATTATGGATTGCGGGAGGGAATGCTGATTGATCTTATGAATAAGCGCACGCGCGATCGTTAGTCGTATTGTTGCACATCTCGAAGACATCTATCGTTGGCTATACCACCGAAATCCTTTGGATTCTTGATAGTTGGGACGATGAATTTTAGCGCCTGGCTTTTCAAGCATCAGCACTTTAAAGTCCCAGAGGCCGAACCATGCAGGGTCGAGCACGCTGTGATAATGCAAGCCGTTTAACTTCGGGAGCGTGTCGCCAAGCGTATGTTTGAGTTCATCTTGCGTGTAGGCACGAACCGCAAATGGGGTGTCGAGCGCTTCGCAAATGCGACGGATGGCGTAGGCGGCTCCAGTACAGAGGACTTGAGTCTCTCCTGAAATACTCAACAGTTGTGGCAGCGCACAATATTGTTCCCGAAATCCAAGGCCGCGTGCGGCGTGGCGCATATGTGAATATTGGACTTCGTATTCGGTGTGCCCCGGGAGTTTCACTGGTTCGGGATAGCCTGTTTCAATCCCAAATTCTATGAGAATGGCATGGCCCCCTGGTTTCAGCACTCGCCAGGCTTCTATGAGAAATGACAGTGCTCCATAATTAAAAATGATTTCATTGGGAAAGGGCTTATCGAGTGGTAAGTGGAGACGGCGGATAAGGTCTAATGCGGCTTGATGTTGAGGGGTGGTGCCCTCGTGTGACTCCAATTCCTTGGCCGTCAAGTGAACAGGCGTCATATCCGCTAAGTTTTCATTATCGATAATCAGATCGACACTTCCATCGGTAAATGGGAGTTGTTCCGCGTTCGCTTGAGTGGCTGAAGCGTTCCATCCAGCGGAGCGAGCCAGGCTTGTTTGCGAACCTAAAAACGGACGTGTCAGATCTAAGAATGTATAGCGAATGTTTCGACGTTCTTCTTCTCCTAATTCGCCAGCCAACTCTTTCGACACATACCCTAATCCTGCCCCTACTTCGACGATGCGTGTGGGGCGAGGGCTCAACCATCCCATTTTCCGGAGTGTTTGTCCTAGCAGTCGACCATAGGTCAGGCCATGTAAGGCTTCACAGGGTTCTCGGAAAAGATGGGAAACCGTTGTTTCAATGATTTCAAAATGCCCATGTTGTGTCTGAATTCCTTGCATATGAAACTTTGAAAGATGCCCTTCGGTTTCTTTAGCGACATTTCCGTGCCATCCTTCGCGCACACGTTGTAAGAGTAGGTCCCACTTCGCGTCCGCGCTGTGTCCGCTTGGCGCTTCAGATCCGTAAAAACAGAGTGAGTATCGCGGGAGCGCCCATCGTTCTAAAAACCATTGGCCGGTTTCTTGATTCGGTCCACAGATCCATTTCCCAAATCGACTGACCAAGGCGGCTAGGGTTGAATGGCCGTCCATAGCCCCCAGGAGTGAGGCTCCCATGCGGTTCAGTTGGATCAAGGGTAAATCTTCATCGAGTGGGCTGACCCACCATTCTTCTGGACCATGCTGATAGATGATCAGGTCGGGCATACGCCATGCGCGTTGATGGAGGATCTCGCCTTCGAGTGTGAGCGGTTCGTCAGACTGTTGCGCACGGGTAGAAATCGTTGTGTCTTGCACGGGTATGTTCCTCATCTAGGCACATGAATCAAAAACCGTCCGATGCATGCCCTTCCAGAAGCTGTGCCATGCTTCGACGGTTTGTCGGGCTCCAAGAGCGACCTGCTCAAGGTCTTCGTAATTTTTTGCGGTGTGGCGTACGCCTTGTGTCATCCAATCGCTGTGAGCCATTTCTTCTTCAAGATGCATCGAAAAAAATGTGAGATCATGTGGCGTGAATTGTGGATACTTCTGTAACCCTGGAAGAAAATACTGAAATTCTGAAATGGCAGTTGTTTCAATTGCCCATTCCGCGCCAAGGGCTTGTAAATATCCGGCTTCCATGAAGAGGTTGTGCACAATGTCGAGATATCCCTGGACTTCTGGGACAGGTTGAGTCTGTCGTAAGTCCTGCTTACTGATTTCAGCTGCCTCGGCAAAACGTTCGAGTTGCCGAATATGCGCGTGATTCAGTGATCCACTTCCGAGCTCGGAATAGAGGGTTTTCGTGAGTTCGACGCGCATTTCCAATTCTTCAAGTGGCGTCTGATAAAGCAGCCCCTCTAAGAGTTTGACGAACCGATGACAGAAAAAATGATATTGCTTGATAAACCTTTGTAGTTGAGCCGTTGTGAGAACACGATCTCTGAAATCCACGAAAAAGTCATTGCTGTTGACGGGATGTGTTCTCAGTTCATTCAACAACGAGTCAATAGTGAGGGGTTGTAGAGTCTTCACGAACGCGTATCTCTCGTTTCGTCTATAGCATATCCCTGCTTGGAACGTTGAAAGATTACACCAACACAGGAAATGCTCGCAAGCGGAAGGACGTGCCGTCTGCCACGAATTATGAAGGGTTTCCAAGGATCGCAGGGCAATAGCGATATGACTTGTGTCAATGATTGATTTGAAAGAGAAAAGAAAGATGGATTGTCAAGCAATATTCGGTAGAACGACGGTCCAGGCTCGTTGAGAAGCGTTTCCACAATACGCCTTCAAATGGCTTACCCTGTCTCTGATTATCTCGCCAATGAATAACATGCCTTCGAATTATTTTATGATTTGTTTGAATAACAATCAGGATTTTAGAAAAACTGCCGAGAATATAAGTGATTTTCCTAGGGATGTCGTTGGGATTGTCCTAGGCGTTCCCTATGATTGTAAAACACCAGAATTGTTCCCTGGATCCAATTGGAGCGCAATGAAGCAAATTGCCTTGTTACACGGAAGGCCTTCCCGGCTAAAAGGTACGATCTATCCCATTCGTCGGATTTCCAGAATCGCACAAGAGCCAAAGCCTGTACGAGCGAAAACTCAGGAACCTGGTGAATGGCGGGAGGACAATCCTTCCGCCTTTTTGGGACCAGGTGGCGAATGCAAAGGCGTGATGACTGGAGATGGGAAAATGCGAATTGATGGAAATCTCGAAGGGGAAATCCATACACAAGGATCCGTGATCGTTGGTGAAGAAGGGATGGTGGAAGCAGACATCCAGGCGGATTCCATCGTGACTCAAGGAGTGATTACCGGCAATGTGAAAGCGAAAAAAAGCATGCATCTCAAGTCGTCGGCTGTTGTGAAAGGGGCTGTTACGACTCCGTTTCTTTCAATGGAAGAAGGGGCAGTCTTAGAGACTGATTGGTCTCTTTGGATTAACGGCGGGAGAATTCCAGGGAATGTGTGGAACGAGATGTTTCAGCATGAAGCGATCACGCATCCTCCTTGGTGGCCTTCTGAGGTTCCGGAATTTTCCATTCGCGAAGGATGAATAATGAATGATGCCGATGATGGCCAACCCACAGCAGGCATATTTATGTGATCGGGTTTCCAGCAGACTAAAGAAAATTCCACTAACCACCGACAACAGTTTGAGAATGATGATGAGTGCATACAACATGGTCTGGTACAGGTCACATCCACATAATTGTCCCACTAAAGGGGAAAGGAATGCGTCATGGCAATTGAATTAGATGAACGAGATACGATGAATGGACAATCAACCGGTACAACGACGAATGGTGGAAGCTCGGGCTATCGAAATGGGTCAACCCCAGCAGGAGTGAAGGGTGACGTTGTCGCGTTTATTGGTCCTGGCGTTGAATTTAAGGGTGTGATTAGTTATCAAGGAAGCGTGCAGATCGATGGAAAACTTGATGGAGAATTGCATACCGAAGGCACGCTCCTAGTCGGTGAGCAAGCCGTGATTACCGCCAAAATTAGCGCGGGTTCCGTGATCAGTCGTGGAGAAATTAAGGGAGATATTGTGGCAAAGGAAAAAGTCCAGCTTTTAGCCACAGCCGTCATGGAAGGGTCTTTGAACACTCCGCAATTATCCATGGAAAATGGCGTGGTGCTCAATGGCACAATTGAAATGAAAACCAATGGCGCCAAGAAAGCGTATTAAATAATCCCGTGTTGTGTGTGACGAAGGAAATCTAGAACCTGAAAGGGCACGGGAACGTATTTCACGACGATTGGGTTCGTCGTCGTGAGTGAAATCATCTGGCCCTGCTTGTCCATTCACACTCGAACCTTGGAGCGGTATCGAGATTGAGTGTCAACGCGATTGTCCTATGCGGACTTCCCTGCTCTGCTTGTAAATTTCCCCACCCATCGGTGTATGATCGCTGGTCAATACGATAGTTATAGCCGTTCCAATTTACTTCCGTCTGTCCGACGTGTGTTGTTGCGCTGTGTGCATGATGTACATTCGGTTGGAAGTTACGTGGTTTCGCTATAATACCTTCCCCCTGATGTCTTGAGCACTCCGAGAGGTAATTTTCAGTCAGCCTTTGACGGCTTGGAAAAGGCTGAAGTATAGTTTTTCCACAAAACAATTCGGAATACAGTACGTCCCGCCACAATTACTCAGAAAGCCATTACGCCTATGCCTCTATTTTTCGTCGTCTGGATTCACCTTGTTGCCGCCATTACCTTCATTGGTGGGCTGATCTATTTGCACCTTGTGCTCAGGCCTGTGTTGCGTTCTCAGGGGAAGGAGCCTGAGTCGAACGAAGTCTTACGACAGACGGGTCAACGATTTCGGACGATCACATGGATGAGCCTTATTGCGCTTATCTTAACTGGGGCCTTTAATATGTTGAGCGAAGGCGGATCGGCGAGAATCGAAACGGAGTGGGGCGTGGTGCTCATGCTTAAACTCTTTCTCTTTGCCATTGCATTTGGCTTAGTCTTAATCCATGACTTTGTATTAGATCCGTACGCGTCATCATCGCAACAATCTGTGAAACCGCAAGTGGTGATGAGCAACATTCGGCGGGCGGCGTTTGTTCAGCAAATGATTCTTGTGCTAACACTCGTTATCCTATTTGTCGCAACATATCTTTCATCGATGTAATGAACAATGGTGAGGTGTAATCGATTGTTCCGATTATTGGAGGCGGAGGAATCACTAGGAGTGTGAAGTTTTGAATCCTCAATCGATCTAGAACGGCGTTTCTCCGGCTCGCAGTTTCGCGAGTGCGTCTTTGACAAACTTTGCATCGGGACTTGCAGGGTCAAGGTTTTTAAAGGCCAAGGCCCAGGCATCTTCGGCTTCGCGGGGTCGTTTGAGGTACCACAAGGTTAACCCCCGGTACCAATTGACACCGGGCTCGTTCGGGCGGTCGATCAACACTTTATCAAAATAGCCCAGAGCGGTGTTAAAGACTTCGGGGTCATCAAATTTTCGTGTTTCAATCAAAATAACGCCTAAATTATATAATGCTTCATTGTTGCGAGGCTGCAGTTCTAGTACTTTCGTCCAAGCCTTATGCGCTTCTTCATATCGGTTAAGGACCTGATACGAGCGTCCTGCCATGATTTGCCCTTCCAGGTCATCTGGGTTTTTGCGTAATCGTTCCTCCAGTTTTGCCACCATTTCTAGTGGATTTGGTCCATTGCCGTCTCCTGGTGTCTGAGCCTGCGAGGCTGTGAGTTTTTCTAGGGCTTGAATTTGTACCCACAAATAGGTTCCCAATGAGGAAAAGAGAACGATCAATGCACAGATCGTTGCTGGTAGCCATATTTTTTTTCGGAGTGGAGTCGCCTGTTGGACTTTGGCGTCATCGGCGGCGTCCTTCTGCAATAGTTCAAGCCGATCAAGAACGTGTAGGAGGCGATGTTCATCTGTCACCTTAAGTCGTGCATGATCTTCTGGTTCCATTCGCTTTTGAGCAAGTTCAACATCGAGTTCTTGTAACGAACGGACGAGCACCTCACGTTCAACAACGAGATCGGCCAGTTCTTGCTGTCGATCGTCATTGTGAAACGGGGAGAATGGATTTGGGTCTTTTCGCCAAAACGGAGACGTGATTGCCAGGATGACAAAAATGAGGATCGTGATAACGGGAATAAGTAGCATTGTTGTTAGCAGATACGCGCTTAAGGATGGTGAAGTTCCCGTTCGATTCGTTCACGGGCTTCCTGATCAAGAGGAGGAGGCTGATGCTGTGGTGTTGGTGATGATGGCCTGACCCACAGTTTTACTTCTTTATAGAGGAAAAATCCCCCGACAAGCAGCAGGGCAAATGGTGCAACCCAAATCAACCAGTTCATCCCATGTTTGGGGGGTTGCATGAGGATGTAATCGCCATATCGGCTGAGAAAGTAGGCGTGAATTTCCTCAGGGGAATGCCCAAGGGTCAATCGTTCTCGAATCGCGCTCCGCATTTGAATGGCCAATGGAGCGCCGGATTCCCAAATGTTTTCTGTTTGGCAGACCGTGCAGCGGAGCGTTTTTGCGATTTCACGAACTTGCACGTCCAACTCGGTTTCATCGACCACTTTGGCAAACGTTTGCCAGGAGAGAGTCAAAAGCATCACGAAACAAAGCAGGAGGCAGCGGCGTATCATGTTGAGGATTGTGTGTTATTCAAAAGTGGAGAAATTACGTTTTCTGTCAGATTGGTATAGACTTGTCCGACGATTGGGCCGACCCATTTATGTCGGATGACGCCTTGCTGATCAATCACAAATGTCTCAGGTACGCCGTAGACTCCATAATCAATCGCCAAGGTCCCTTTAATGTCGCGGACATGTTGAAAGGTCGAGCCATAGGTCTTGAGATATTTCTTGGCATCAGGCAATTCATCTTGATAATTGATTCCTAACATCACAAAGTCCGGGTGATCTTTAAATTGCTGATGAAGGCGAAGGATGTCTTTGTGTTCCACTTTGCACTCGTAGCACCAGGATGCCCAGAAATTGAGCAAGACAACCTTGCCTTTATATTGATCAAGAGAAATCGTTTGTCCTGACTCAACATCCGGACCCGTAAAAGTCGGCGCAGTCGTTCCAATAAGGACTGTGGGTATACTGCGAGGATCCCCCCATAGCCCTTGATAAAAGAGAGCGAAGAGGGCGAGCAACCCTAAGGTCAATGAAATTTGTAAGCCGCGACTCATTCTTCCCGTCTTCGTGGTCGAAAAATATTGAGTAAGACGCCTAGCCCCATAATACCACCTCCGCCCCATACCCACAGAATGAGGGGATTAATCACGCCTCGAGCGACCGCGACGCCATCTGCTGAGACATCTGGCATGGTCAGAAAGATATGCCCCATATTGATAGCATGAATCGCTGATTCTGTCGTCGGACTTTGCGATGCCGTATAGACACGTTTTTGCGGTCTGAGTTTCGTGATGACTTCATTACCTTCCGTAACCTCGAACACCCCTTCTTGGGCTTTCCAGTTTTTGCCTTCGACTTCATGAATATTCAGGAGTTTCATCTCATAGTTGGCAATGGAAAAGCTGTCTCCCACTTTCATGGAGACGACTTTTTCTGTTTGATAAATCGTTGAGGCTATTATGCCAATGACCAAGATTAAGACCCCAATGTGGGTGATCAGGCTCGAATATCGGCGCTGATTGGCTGAGAAAGCTTTCAAAAAACCTTTGAAAATATTGACATGTTCGCGATTTGCATACAATTTGGAAATTTTCCCAAAATCGAGAAAAATAGCTGAACCGGAAAACCCGACAACAAACCCGCCAGCCAAGGCGTAGAGACTATGGATTCCGGAAATAAACAGGAGAACAATTGTCACAAGTCCGGCAATAAGTGGAACTAGAAAGTTTTTCTTTAAATTACTGGCAGAAGCCTTACGCCACGGAATGTACGGTCCGATGCCCATGAGAAAGAGCAGGCCTAGGGCAATCGGCATGAAGACCGCATTGTAATACGGAGGGCCCACCGTCACTTTTCCGCCTTGCAGGGTTTCCACCATTAGCGGATAGAGTGTCCCGAGAAACACCGTTGCAGCGGCGACCAGAAAAAATAAGTTATTGAAGAGAAAGATGGATTCCCGTGAAATAAACGAATCCATTTCTATCTGACTCTTGAGTTTTTTTGATTGAATGATCAAGGCTCCAAAGGCTGTGCCAATGATGGTCGTAATAAAAATAAGGATATAGAGTCCACGTTCCGGGTCGGTTGCGAAGGTATGAACCGAGGTTAGCACCCCGCTTCTGACTAAAAATGTGCCAATAAGCGACAGCGAAAACGTCACGATAATCAAGAGTAAATTCCATACCTTGAACATCTTTCGCTTTTCTTGCACAAGGACGGAATGAAGATAGGCTGTCCCCACCAGCCAAGGCATAAACGATGCGTTTTCAACGGGATCCCATCCCCAGTAGCCTCCCCACCCGAGTTCGTAATAGGCCCAATATCCTCCAAGCAGAATGCCAGTAGTCAGGCAGAGCCAAGCAAAAATAGTCCATCGCTGTGTGACCTTAATCCATTCTTCTCCGAGACGACCTGAAAACAGGGCGGCCATCGCAAAGGAAAAAGGAATGGAGAAGCCTACATAGCCCATATAGAGCATTGGAGGATGCATGACCATGGCCGGATCTTGAAGCAACGGATTGAGGTCCTTGCCATCAAGTGGGGTTGGAACTAAGCGGGCAAACGGGCTGGAGAGGAATACGATCAGAGAAAGAAATCCAAGCATGACCGCCGATTCCACCGCGATCAGATAGGGCATAATGGTTGGTTGAGTACGCCAATGTAGCCAAACGGCTAAGGTGCTGAATGACGAAAGGATAAAAGCCCAGAGCAGCAACGAACCTTCATGTCCACCCCAAACTGCGGCAACTGTATAGAAAAATGGCAGTTTCGAATTGGAGTTATTGGCGACGTAGAGAACGGAAAAGTCTCTCATGAGAAATGAATACACAAGCGTAGCCATGCCGATAAACAGCAATACGAACGTCAGAGTGACGGTAATGCGCCCTACTCGAACCCAGTCCGCATTTCGTGATCTGAGTGCGACGACGGATGAGCCAATACCCATTAGGGTAAGGACCCAGGCAACGACAACAGAAAAATGGCCAATCTCAATAATCATAAGTCGTAATGTATTTCATTCAATTGCGGGAGTTGGACGAAATGAAACGTGTTTGCACTTTTATTCTGGAGACCCTACTGGCAGCCGTCAGTAGGAAGGAAGGAGTTTCTGATCATGTCATGATACATCGTTCTTTAAAAACCTCTTGTCTCTTCATTCCTCTTACAATTCCCAACATTACCGAAGCGTCTTCATGAAATCCTTTTTCGGCAACTCGACGCCAGCCCGTTTCATTTCAATCGGCATGTAGTCTTCCGAGTGTTTGGCCATGATCATCTTAGAATGAAAAATCTTATCGGACTTCCAATGTCCTTCAGCAACGGCTCCTTGTCCTTCTTTAAAGAGATCAGGAGGGATGCCTTGAAACACTACCGGGATTGTGGCTTCTCCATCTGTGAGTTCAAAGGTCAGGCCGACGGGATCGGCCTGAGTTTTGATGCTTTTTTTAACAACCATGCCTGCCACACGGATTTTTTTCTGTGATTGCTCAGCTGAAAAAGCGCGAACTTCAGATGGTGTCACGAAATAGACAAGGTTCTCGCCGAAGTTTCCTAAGGCTAAGTAGCCCAGGGCTCCAGCGACAAGAAGAATGCTCAGAATCAGACTGGTTTTTTTACCTTTGGTCCACATGGGTCTCGAACTCGGGTTCATAGAGTTTGGATTCTTTGATTTCCTGAAACAAGCACGTCACTTTGCGACTCATCGAAAACACACTTGCCACGAGCACGACAAAAGCAATGAGATACGCACTCGCAACAAATCCATAATTCGTGACTAGCGCGGTCTCCTTCGCTTGAAACATCTGGGCTTCTGGATCCCACCGTCCAATCAGGATCAGTGTTTTTAATTCACGCAGGTTTTCCAGAGGCGGCCCCTGATACTGGACCTTGAGATTCTTCGTCTCCCCCAGCAATGCAAACTCAGCATGCCCTTCTTCGGGGCTTCCGGTCAAGCTGCCGCTTCCGACCATTCCCTGCACTCGGATGGGGGCTTGCGAATGCTCGCCTGCGATCACGGCTGCCGGGCTCACGCTGGCCAAATTTTCTTGATAGTTCCTGGTAGCAAGGACGGTCAATAGTATGGCCATCACAATCACGCCTGCCCATCTCAGATAGAACCCGGTCATGAGCTGGTTTGAGTGAGGTGCACTTGGCTGAGAAGGCGTCCTTTTTTTGCCTGCAGCAGATTCGTTAAGTATAGCATTTGTGTTCGAACCATGAGCATGTAGAGAAACAATAGATTGAGTCCAAGACTCATGATTGATAAAGGCAGCAGAATATCTCCAGACATACTCACTCCCCGCATGGAAATGGATAGCGGTTGATGGAGCGATCGCCACCACTCAGCCGAAAAATAAATAATTGGCAAGTCGATGCCACCAACGATGGCCATGACTGCAGCATATCGCCCTTCTTTATCTGGATCTTCTACAAAGGTTCGTAGCATAAGATATCCTGACGCAATGAGCAGCAGGATAGCAAATGAGACCAGTTTGGGGTCCCACGTCCACCAGGTATTCCAGGTAGGTTTCGCCCAAATAGCGCCAGTAATAAGCGATAACATGGTAAAGATGACGGTGAGGCCTGCAGCTGCTTGACACATATTGTCGACTAACGGGTCTCGTTTCCATAGATACCAGAGACTGCCGAGAAAGAGCGATGCGTAGGCCATGAGCGAGGTATGGGCAAGGGGGACGTGCACATACATAATGCGCACAACTTCCCCTTGATAATAATCAGGCGGTGAGTCGAATAATCCCAAATAGAGTCCGTAGAATATGCAAAAAGCTGCGGCTGCACCAAACCATCCCTTAAACCGTTGAATGCGTCTAATGAATCGATTCATCATGATAAGGCCGAAGACGAAGTGAAGGCTGTTCTTGAAGGACCTGGAATTGTAAGATCCCTTAGAGAGGATTATACCGGAGGCTATGAATCCAGAATCAACTCAAATAACCAAAAAGACACAACCGTGAAGATGACATCAAAAATTGTCAGTAATTCTATCCAGTGGAAGTAGAGTGCCAAAGGTTGAGCATTGAGTGCGCCTCGTGTGGCCTCAACCGCAGCAATCATCACTGGAACAGCCAATGGGAGCAGCAAGACGGGAAGCATGACTTCTCTGGCACGAATCTGAACGGTCAGTGCCGAAAATAGCGTCCCAACGGCTGAAAGTCCCAGTGTCGCTAAGAAAAAGATTAACAGAAGAAGGTCAATTTCTTCAACAATATTCAGATTGAAGAAGAGAACGAACAGGGGAAAGAGCATGACTTCGACGACGAGCATGAACAATAAATTTCCAAGCATCTTGCCCAGATAGATGGCCCCTTTCGGGGCTGGACTCATCTGAAGATATTCCAGGGCGTCATTTTGCAGTTCTGCGGAAAAAGACTTCCCTAAGCCAATGATGCCGGTGAAGGCGAAGGAGACCCAAATAATGCCGGCGATCAGTTGTTGCGCGGCATCTTGATCCATGGCGAAGCTAAAGCTGAAGACAAGAATAACGATGAGAGCAAAGAAGAGCATGGAAGACAGGGTCTCCCGACTTCGCATTTCACTGATAAGGTCTTTCCAGACCACCCATTGAATTACTCTAAGAAATGTCATGGGCTTGGTAATTGTCCGTATGTGAAAAAGTTAAGAGGCCTTGATGGAGAAGGCCTGTTCGGTGAGCCACCTTGGCGGCTTTTTCTCGATCATGGGTGGTCATGACGACGACGCCAGCTCGTTGAGTGACTTCACGAATGATATGATTGGTCACTTGGACGCCGCCTTCGTCCAGGGCATTGTAGGGTTCGTCTAAAAGAAGGACTTGAGGTTGAGCCAAGATTACTTTGGCTAAGGCGAGACGTCGTTTCATGCCGGCGGAGAAGATTCGTGTCTTCATTTCACCGAATGCTCCAAGACTGACTTGGTCCAAGGATAATTTTAACTCTCGAAGAGTTGGGTGTTGGCCTCGCATGGCCATGGCAAAGCGAAGGTTTTCCATGGCATCGAGATCATCGTATAAGTGTGAACCATGGGCCAGAAACATGCTGGCTTGTCGGACGGATTCTTTTTCAGTAATGCCATCATGACCAAGGATGGTAAATTGGCCACTCGTCGGTCTGACCAGTGTCGCTAAAATTCGTAGGAGCGTGGTTTTGCCGGCGCCATTGGATCCGAAAAGGGCAAAACACTCACCAGTTGGAATTTCAAAGGATAAATCTTCAAAAATCCGATAATTTCCAAATGATTTGCTGAGTTGGAATGTCTGGATGACCATTGAGAGCGTATTAAGGGTTACCTGCGGCTTTTTCGCCGTTTCATGAATGGCGAGATTCCATGTGTTAAATGATTGTGGGTGAGGCCGTTGACTTGACCTTCGATTATGCGATTGCACTATAGCCTAGGTAACCGAACTTACGCCACGTCTATCGATGGGAATCTTGATCAACATGAATCTCAGGAAGTTCGGGTGTGGTATACTTATGAAGTGCGGTGTGTTGACGGCCTAATTGGCTAGATTTATATTGAGTTGAATTTCATGAATGCCTACTCTTCAATGGTCGCTCATCTTCGAATAGTTCTTCTGGGGATGGTCTGTCTGCTCATGCCTATCTGGGGCTGTGATTCCGGATATTCCGGGCTTTCCGACGTGTCTTCGAAGGATCAGCAGATGCAAGTCAAGCGTGGGTGGCCAACTATCGGAGCGCCTTCACCTCCATTCACGCTGAAGAATATGGAAGGCAAGTCCGTCAGCTTGTCAGATTTTAGTGGCAAAGTTGTGTTGCTAAACTTTTGGGCAACGTGGTGCGGTCCCTGTCGAGTAGAGATGCCGGCCATGGAAGCCCTGTATCGAGAGATGCAGAGTCAGGGGTTGGAAATTGTGGCTGTTTCGGTGGATGCTCAAGGCACAGAAGTCACAAAACCTTTTCAGGAGGCCATGGGATTGACCTTTCCAATTTTGCATGATCCTGAGTATGAAGTGGGATTGGAGTATGGAGCTCGAACGCTTCCGATCAGTTATGTCATTGATCGGAAAGGAATTATTCAACATCGGGTATTTGGCGCTCGTGACTGGAACGGTCAGGAGGCAAAAAAAATAATTCAGGCGCTCCTCGATCCTCCTCCGGCATTGGACTACGATGGACTCCTTTAATCAAGTTTCTCTCTTGGCCGCATTTAGCGCCGGCTTTCTTTCGTTTATTTCCCCATGTGTGCTTCCGTTAGTGCCTTCCTATCTCTCGTACATCACGGGCTTGTCCGTAGAGGAACTCTCCAATGTTCGTGAGCGGGAGCGGTTTCGGAAGTCAATCATGATCAATTCGTTGCTTTTTATCGCCGGGTTTTCCTCGGTGTTTATTGCTTTTGGGGCATCGGCAAGTTTTATCGGGCAATTGCTGTATCAGTATCAAGACCTCATCCGAAAGGTCGGGGGGGTGCTTATTGCCGTGTTTGGGCTCTACCTCATGGGTGTGCTTAAGATGCGGTTCTTCATGACTGAACGGAAGCTGTTGCATTTCGAAAAACGGCCGTTGGGATATATTGGATCGTTTCTCGTCGGGACGGCATTTGCCGCAGGCTGGACGCCCTGCGTGGGACCTGTTCTGGGTGGGATTCTGGCCTATGCGAGCACGACGGAGTCCATGCAGGATGGCATCGTGCTCTTAACGTCCTATTCAGTAGGGCTGGGGTTACCGTTTTTTCTCACGGCGTTTGGCGTGGATAGCTTTCTGACACATTTTAAAAAGTTACGGCATTACCTCGGTGGGGTCTCGATTGTCAGTGGAGCGCTTATGGTTGCGATTGGCGTGATGTTATATGCAAATTCCGTCACCATGGTTACGAGTTTCCTGGAACGAAACGGTATTGGGTGGTACCTCGGACAATAGTCTTTCTTTCCCCTAGTTCTAACTAAAACCTAGAACATACTTAAGGGGCATCTCCCCAAAAAGGGCAGGTCCTATTGAATGTCGAGCGACGCCCTCTTCTAGCACCATTGCCCTGCTTGACATGTTGCAGGCGTTGACGCGTTTGACGGGGATGGTGTGATGGGTCGAGGAGTAGGTGTGAGGGCTGACGATTCACACCATGAGCCAATGGAACATTCCGAGAGGGTATTGGCTGGTTGCTGAGACGTGCTTTCTTCTAATGGAGGGAACGCGAGAATGTCCATTGGTGATAAAGCAGGCTCAACTTTCGCGAGTCTGATAGGTTGTTCTTGTTCAGTTGGCATTTCTGGAATTTCAAGGTTTGGATGGTCGTTCTGCAGTTTGGTGAGCATTTGCATGCCACGGTCATAAAATGGATGGTCCGTGTCTTTTTGGGCCAGATCGACAAGCCAATCTTTCGCCCATTCCACATTTCCCAGTTTTTCATATGTTTCGGCTAGGTGGTACTTGGCTTCGCCTGCCGTTTCCAGATGTGGGTATCGTTCCACGATTTGTTTGAAGCGGTGAGCTGCGGCAAGATAGGATTCACGATTGTAATAAAACTCTCCAACGAATAAATCGTGCAAGGCTAGATGTTCTTGGCATGAAGAGACTTTTTCGTGCGCCTCGGCTTCATAGCGACTGTCAGGAAATTCCGTGACAAGCTTGCGAAAGGCGGCTAACGACTCTTGAATAGGTTCAGGATCTCGATCAATTGTTTTAAATCGTTTATAGTGACTCATGGCAATCTTGTATTGCGCATAGGGGGCTAACATATGATTACGATGAAGGTCGAGAAAATGTTTATATTCGACGATGGCTTCAAGAAATGATTCTTTTTCAAAGTAGGCTTCAGCGCGTTTCATGATGACATTGGGATCGTAATTCATTTCAATTGAATCACCCACAAAAATTTGTTCGTCTGTCCCACTCAATATTGCAGGAGAATCGGATGAGGAAGGCTCTGGAGTCGATGAGCAGCCAGTAAAGATGGCGCCGCATAGAGCACTGCTTATAAGAAGGTTGTAGGCGATGGTTTGTCGTTTCATTAAGTATGGTACCTTAGTGTGAGCATTGGGAAGTCCTTCATACGTTTACCATAACACAAAAAACATGCCAGGCTACCAAAGTCATGAGAATTAAAGCAAATTCTATGTGTGATTCCGTGTTGCATCGATGCCTTTATGCCTCACTGTGCGGGAAGACCTACACGAGACCTCACTATGATTCTCAAGGATGCGACTGACATGTTTGGGGCAACAATTATTGGAACCGGGTCGTTTTTGCCGTCTCGAGTCGTTTTGAATAAGGAGATAGCCACGAATCTTGGTCTCGATGAGTCATATATCTATCGAGTATCTGGAATTCGTGCACGGCATTGGGCCAGTGAAGCTGATGAGTGCTCTCTGTTGGGAGAGCATGCTGCTCGGCAGGCGCTCGAGCAAGCCAGACTGCACGCCCGTGAGATCGACACTATTCTGTTCTCGACGACATCGCCGGAAATGGGGGCCTTTCCATCCACGGCCAGTCTGTTGCAAGGCCGTTTAGGAGTGAAGGGAGCCAGTGCCTTTGATTTCAGTGCCTCGTGTTCAGGCTTTTTGTATGGATTGTCTATGGCTGATACATTAATTCGGTCTGGTCAGAGTGAGCGATGTTTGATTGTTGCGGCGGAGATCAAGTCACGATACTTAGATCCTGGAGATAAGGGAACGTCCATGTTGTTTGGCGATGGAGCTGGAGCTGCCGTCGTGTCTAAATGCCAAGAGTCGCATGTCGGAATACAACGTGTTCGGGTATTTGCGGATGGAAAATATTCCAACCTTGTGCGCATTCCCGCAGGAGGATCTCGTGAGCCAATGTCTGCTGATACGATCAAAGAAAAATGTCATACTCTTCGATTAGAGGGGGCATCCTTGTTTCGTGTGGCAATCAAGCAGCTTGCTCCAGCCCTGCAAGAGCTTCTGGCGATGAACCATCTCGCAATTGATGATGTTGATCATGTCATGTTCCACCAAGCCAATAGTCGAATTTTGGCAAAACTTGCGAGCCGATTGAATATCCCCGCTCGCTGTCTGTTTTCGGTGATTGAACAGACGGGCAATACCTCATCGGCTTCATTGCCGATCACATTGGATTTTGCCAATCGTCAAGGGCGCCTCAAGCCTGGTCAGCTCATTCTTCTTGGAACGATTGGGGGAGGCATGACCTGGGGGGGCGCGTTGATACGATGGAGTGGTGGGTGAGTACTGTATGATGTTGAATCGAGCCATTTCGCCAGGTGTTTATTGACGGGTGTAAATAGTTTTCGTACTGTGTCCATGGTGAGTGCTGGTACTGTGAATGTCTGATGGCCACAGATTTTCTGAGATAGAAGAGGACCGCAGAGAGCAGACACATGGGTGACATAAATTTTGCCGATGTCATTATTGAACGCACACGGAAGTTTGGGCACTCGCTCTGCGTTGGACTCGATCCCCATGTTGATCGTATTCCAAAAATCTTTTTTGCAAATAATGGACGGGAGGTTTCTCCGGTCGAAGGTATGGCGACGTTTTTTCATGAGGTCGTGAAGCGATTGAACGGCAAGGTCGTTGCCGTGAAACCGCAAAGTGCGTTCTTCGAACAATATGGAGCTAGTGGAATACGGGTGCTCGAAGAGTTAATGGTCACATGTAAGCAGCAGGGAATGCCTGTCATTCTGGATGCCAAAAGAGGAGATATTGGGTCGACCGCTGCCGCCTATGCCGCATTGATTGATCCGTCCAGAGCCGAGTCGGCCAATGCAATCACACTCAATGCGTACCTTGGCACTGAAACGATTGAGCCGTTTTTGCCACATGTTATTCATGATGGGGCCGGTATTTTTGTGCTTGTCAAAACCAGCAATCCCGGTGCTGCTGAGTTTCAAGGGCTCAACGTCGATCATGATTTCCTGTATTGTCATGTAGCGAAAAGCCTGATTCGATTGCTGCCCAATACGATTGGCACGAGTGGATGGTCGAGTATCGGTATCGTTGTTGGTGGAACGTATCCAGCGGATGCAATGAGAATCCGAGAGATTCTCCCCCATTCGCTCTTTTTAGTGCCTGGGTATGGGGCACAAGGTGCGTCGGCAAAGGACGCCCTCGCAGGATTTGTCAGGGGGCCGAAATGTTTGGAGGGTGGGGTGGTGAATGCCTCTCGATCTATTTTGTATCCAGTTGGTGTTGATGCGACTGTGACAGAATGGGAGGCCGCGTTTGACGAGGCGGTGTATCGATCCACCAGTGAGTTGAGAGAGGCAGCTATGCTCTAATGGAACACCGTGTGGTTCGGTTACGCTGGATGTTTTCGAATCGGAATGAAGTTCCCCAATTACGGGCATCCTCATTTTGAAGCGTTTCCTGCTATAACCTGATTTCGATGGGTGTCGTGTGGACAGACATTGCTACGAATGGTTCAATGAGTCGTTTTTTGACTGCTCACTTTGCAACCATTAGCAGGAGCAGATAGAATGCCACATAGAAATTACGGCTTTGGCATGTCTGTCGTTGATGAATACGAAAGCTGACGAAGTACTGAACACCATATTGTGAACGGATAGATCATAAAGGGGGGGAGAGTGAAAATTTACTTAGCGGATCCGCGCGGATTCTGTGCAGGAGTAGACCGGGCTATTGAAATTGTTGATTTATCACTCAAAACCTATGGCGCACCGATTTATGTCCGTCATGAAATTGTGCATAGTCGTCATGTCGTCAATTCTCTTCGAGATAAAGGGGCCGTGTTTGTCGAAGAATTAGACGAAGTGCCCGATGGAGCCATCGTCATCTTTAGTGCGCATGGAGTAGCGAAAAGTGTGTGGGAAGAAGCCAATCGACGCAATCTCAAAATCATTGATGCCACCTGTCCTCTCGTCATTAAGGTGCATAATGAAGTTAATCGTGATTACACCAATCAGTACGAACTGATTCTCATTGGGCATTCCGGACATCCAGAAGTGGTTGGTACACTTGGACAGGTTCCTGATAAGTTTCATCTGGTTTCCTCCGTGGAGGATGTCGAGAGTCTCGTGGTCGAAAATTCGGATCATTTGTCGTATGTCACGCAGACGACACTTAGCGTCGATGAATGTCGGGATATTGTTCAGGCCTTGAATCGACGGTTCCCTGGCATCAAGGGCCCTCATCAGGAAGATATTTGCTACGCCACGCAAAACCGGCAGAATGCCGTGAAGGAACTGGCCAAGTATGTCGATGTCATTTTAGTCATTGGGTCTCCGAACAGCTCGAATTCCAACAGACTCAAAGAGCTTGGCGAGCGATGTGGGAAGGCTTCGTACCTGATTGATTCCTACCAGGACATTAAGCCTGAATGGCTAGAGGGAGCGAACGCCATTGGCATTGCGGCAGGAGCTTCCGCCCCAGAAGTTCTCGTGACCGAGGTCGTCGATTATCTTCGGACATTAGGCGCGGATGAATTAGAGGAATTAACCGTGGTCGAAGAAGACGTTGAATTTCTGCTCCCGAGAGAACTGCTCGTCAATCAAGGCAAAGGCTGACGCTCAAGAGCAAACATAGCTGGCGTTACACCGCTGCCCATCGGTACATGCTTTTTGGGTTTTGTCCTTGTCTACTTCCTCTTTCTGGTGTTTTCTGTGCATTGCGCACTTTACACGTTGAGTTCTTGTAAAAACCCTGACAATGTGAATATTGGTATCACATACAACCTTCACGACCGGCGTTCTTTGAATACGAGCGCATCAATGTCATCTTCTGTGAGAAAACCCTTTCTCTGAGCTTGCCGGACCCCGTAACGCTGAATCTCAAAAAACTCTTCCCCTAAACGATGTTGCTCATATGTTTGAATCATCTCCCCAAAAAGCTGACTCTTGTTTTTTGATTCTGTGTAGATTTCGGAATTATGTGACCGGATTCTGTGGGAATTATTTGTCCAACTGATGCTCAAATAATTTCAAAATCAGCCGTGGAGTTAGGAGAAGTTTGCTGAAGCAAAGAAGAAAGAGCGGGTTAAGCAAATCAGGTAGATGGCTAGGGACGTTCGAATATTTCCCCGGAAACACGGAAGGAGTCCATTTTCGCTTTGGCAAAAAGCGAAAATAGAACCTCCTCAGGTTTCGAATAAGCTAACAGGTAGTCTTATGAACTACTGGTAGCCATCAAGATTGAAAAAGCATTGAGAAAGTCATGAAAGGAGAAAAAAAGACTCACCCGAAGGAATATTTTCCTCCAGGTGAGTAGTTGCAATAGTCGTTACTGAATGCTTAACGAATCAGATAAGGTATTTGAGGGGAAACATCCACTACAGGACGTAGCTTGAATCGTAAAAAATCCCCCTTGGCTGGGGGTAGCATTATAGTAGCGTCACCACCCGATAATCGTTCCACTAAGATCAGTAATCCCCTGAGAGCCTAATGATGGGAGTATGGCACCGCCTAATTTCGCTACATCCCCATTGGAATATCCAAGTTGTACTGTCTCAACAACCATACAGTTGCCGCCATGGTTTTGATTCGTAACAGAAACAAAGGGAAAATTAAAAAGGTCTTCCACTCCACCCTGTTGAGAATTCACTCCGCTCACCTGAAGGTAGCTCAACCCTGGGGCTGGCCTTGGGCGTATTTCTTTGATTGTTCGACGCTTTTGTTAATCCGTTCATATTTTTTAATTAATTTTTGAGGCGCTGGACCAAGACGGCTATCGATAAGCTTTTGCAGCATTGAGGGAATTTCAACTCCTTCAGCTTTATGAAATTCTCAAACTAACACCGTCTGGTTCAACGCGATGCACACAAACAGGAAGGTGGTAAGCATACGAAGTTTCAGGTTAGGCATAGTTCTCCTTTGAAAGAAATGGTGATAGTGAATGACCTTACATGAACACTCGTGGGTTAACTGATTATTTTCCCATATTGGGGAACATTTTCTCCGGCTCCTATGGCTTGAATGATCTGGCTCAGTCGTTCAAATCGTGGAAGGAGCTCTCCCCCTACATCGCCCTGGTTTTTGAGAAGATTGATCGTCTTCTCGACATAGGTCGCCAAGTCAAACCGGCCTAGTCCGATCGATTGTAATTGATACTCTTGAGTGTCAAGAATGTTCACGTTCGTGCCTGGAAGAATGAAAGAAGTGCCGTTCTCAGCTCTCTTGGCCCGTAATTCAACGATTGCCATGGTCATGACTTCGTCCGTACTAATTATTCCTCTCTCATGCATGCTTCGGGCGAGTCCTCCAAATTCATCAGCTGTCATATTGCGGAAATTGTAGTTATTCGTGTGGACCTGCACCGCCTCTTCATTCTTCACTTCTGTTTTCTTCACAGATTGGGTGGGGAAAGCCGATGATGTATAGTCAACAGCGGCGAGAGCTTCAGAGACAATCGATTGAACCTGCATAGCCTGGATCTTCGTTGAACGTTGTTTTATGTGTTCGTGATGCCTGATGATGTCGTACTCTCTCTACTCACAAGCAAACCTTGTACCACCCCATGGCTGAACGAGAAACAGCAGGGACTACGGGATTCAGAAAAGGGGCAGTAGGACGCCAGAGGGGAATCGTGGGATCAGAAAATTCGTAATCTATAAGGAATTTTGAGCATCAAGTATCTGATCCCGCCATACTGAGTAAATCTACGATGAGACGGAGACAAGAAAGATCGCTCTTGCGGTTCCTTGTTCAGCCATGTATTTGCCAATGCATGGCTAGGAAAAAAGCGGAGAAGCGGTAATTGCTGCCGTCGGTCTTTCTCTTAAGACCGTGTCGGAGAATCGGAGCAAGGGGACGAAAGTAAGAACTTCATGCTCAAGAAAAGTGTGTGGGAAGAAGCCAATCGACGCAATCTCAAAATCATTGATGCCACCTGTCCTCTCGTCATTAAGGTGCATAATGAAGTTAATCGTGATTACACCAATCAGTACGAACTGATTCTCATTGGGCATTCCGGACATCCAGAAGTGGTTGGTACACTTGGACAGGTTCCTGATAAGTTTCATCTGGTTTCCTCCGTGGAGGATGTCGAGAGTCTCGTGGTCGAAAATTCGGATCATTTGTCGTATGTCACGCAGACGACACTTAGCGTCGATGAATGTCGGGATATTGTCCAGGCCCTGAACCGTCGGTTCCCTGGCATCAAGGGGCCTCATCAGGAAGACATTTGTTACGCCACGCAAAACCGGCAGAATGCTGTGAAGGAACTGGCCAAGTATGTCGATGTCATTTTAGTCATCGGGTCTCCGAACAGCTCGAATTCCAACAGACTCAAAGAGCTTGGCGAGCGATGTGGGAAGGCTTCGTACCTGATTGATTCCTACCAGGACATTAAGCCTGAATGGCTAGAGGGAGCGAATGCTATTGGCATTGCTGCAGGAGCTTCCGCTCCGGAAGTTCTCGTGACCGAGGTCGTTGATTATCTTCGGACATTAGGCGCAGATGAATTAGAGGAATTAACCGTGGTCGAAGAAGACGTTGAATTTCTGCTCCCGAGAGAACTGCTCGTCAATCAAGGCAAAGGCTGACGCCCAAGAGCAAACATAGCTGGCGTTTTACCGCTGCCCATCGGTACATGCTTTTTGGGTTTTGTCCTTGTCCTACTTCCTCTCTCTGGTGTTTCCTGAGCATTGCGCACTTTACACGTTGAGTTCTTGTAAAAACCCTGACAATGTGAATATTGGTATCATATACAACCTTCACGACCGGCGTTCTTTGAATACGAGCGCATCAATGTCATCTTCTGTGAGAAAACCCTTTCTCTGAGCTTGCCGGACCCCGTAACGCTGAATCTCAAAAAACTCTTCCCCTAAACGATGTTGCTCATATGTTTGAATCATCTCCCGAAAAAGTTGACTCTTGTTTTTGGATTCTGTTTTGGCCATTTTTTCGAATTTTCTAGCTAGTTTTGGCGGGAGTGAGACGGTTAAGGCAACTCGTTTTTGGTCCATGGTGTCCTCCTGTATGACAAAATTATGCTCTAATACAAAAAAGCCAGCAACCTTTCTTAAAGTCCGACTTCTTTCCTAATCGGGGTTTGGAGTCAAACGGAACGGTTTTGTACGCTAAGGGCAATGAGGGTGGCAGGAAAAGTGTTATCAGAAGAAGGCCGCCAGCACTTTAACAATATTGATTCTTCAAGGAAGCGTTCATCCTGAAGACAGCGGTTCATTCAACACCGTTCGTACGGCATTGAGAAACAATGAGTGTCGGAGGAACGGGTTTCCGACAAACAATGTTCCCTTCTTCAATTGCTCTCGAATTACACCATTGGGCTCTTCTATTTTTGAAGAAGTTTGTGCATGAGGGGAAGTTCCTACTCCTCTGGTATGACGTGGAACAAATGTTCCTGCCCTGTCGGTGGGTTCATGATGTTTCCAGATCGTCCCTCGCTCTATCATTTTCTCTCGATTCCGCTGAACGGCCAGAAAAAATCCTGCCTGTCCAACGTCTTCTGTATTGTGCCCATTGGCAAGTGCATAGTCATAGGCTTCTCCCAAGCGTTCCCTATCGCTTGCTGTGAGGAAATCAAAGACATTCCCTGAGGCAGCAAAAGGATCAGGGGCACGGCTCTGAATAGTCAACACGTGCTCTTGGATGAGTATTGTTTGGATCTCCTTCACCGTCGCTTGAGAGAGAGGCTCTTGCTCAGCGAGGGATTGGACAGTGCTCTCGACAATAGCAAGATGTCGGTCTAATGGAAGATACCGTGGGAGTTGATGGTCAGAAAGTATCTGGCTGGCCTTCCGGTACAACTCGTCAAGGTGTGAGCCTGACGGACTAATCACGACATCGGTGGCTACGTCAGTTGTGAAGGTTCCCTTGGAGGAAGAAGGTGGGTGTTGGTCCTGTGGCGGTTCATGCTTGAGCGGCGCATGTTCAGATGTTCGAATGATCATCAGGCTTTCCCGTTTTCCAAGTTGTCCGAATCAGGTACAATTCGGCCAACTTGGAACGATCTATTTAATTCGTATCCCAATCGACGTGAATGGTATAGGCGGTGCGCATAGCTGATGTGGCTGGATAAGACCCACCATGTAATGTAAACTTTAATCCAAAGGACCCACGGGCTTTCTCTCCATCAAATGCATCAGAGCTATCATTTTGTGCTCCTGCAATATCTATACAAATATGGTTCGTGTGCAAATATTCCTTGCGCTAGCAGAGCTCAACTATCATTGAGGTATGTCCATTGGAAATATCATTCCAATCCCACATCACATTTGTGATTTTAGCTGTAGAGGGAGATCCCCCCCCAAGCCATCGTCAAAGTAAGTGGTGGCGTGCCCACCAAATGTGGTTGGTTATTGTAGAGACAGTCCTCTTTGTCCCGCGTTGCTAAGCTAAAGCAAGTGTAAGGCCATACTGATAGTGGGAAGCTTCGACGCAAGATTGATTTGCCATCTGGGCACAAAAGATCAAGGGAATAATGGTTTAGTGTGGCAATAGCGAACGGCCCGTCCTTTTTATAAGGTGAAAAAAGATACTGCGATAGGCAATTCTTGACAGCGATGTTTACCTATTGAGTGGGGCTAGCCCAACAAAGGTACGCAAACGGCCATGGGATTTCTTGAAAGTGTTTGTCAATCCATTTTCCTCTTCCTCTGTCTTTACCAGTTTCTGTGAAAGATATAAATAATTCCAACAAATAATGGCATTCTTGATGAGGCGATTACTCATTTACATTGGCAGAAATCGTGATGAAGGGAGAACTCAGACCGCTGAAACGGCAATCCGAGATGGAAGAACGGTCTTAACGTACGTTTTCGTTCAGTTGGACTTTAAATCCCTAATCAATGATGTACCTTGACAGTATATCCAAATCGCTTTACCATAAAGTAAAGCGATTAAATGTCTTTCCCAGGGGAGTGATTATGCCTGATGCAACCTTGAGCTCTAAGCATCAACTCGTTTTACCGGCTGCCGTTCGAAAGCAATTGGATATCAAGCCTGGCGATCAAATTGATGTACAAGTGGAGGGCGATCAGGCCGTTATTCGGAAAGCTCCCAAATCCTATGTGGAAGCTCTTGAGAAGGTTCCTTCCACCCTATGGAAAGGATATGCGCGTGAGTTGGAGGCTAATCGGGAGCAATGGGATGAGGAGCGTTGAACCGAATTCCGGCAGGAAGTCGAATCGCGCTTGATACGGTTGCCTTTATTTACTTTCTTGAGCGACACCCTACCCATTATAAGTCTGCCAAAGATTTGTTCGAACGTATCGAAAAGGGAACGATTGAGGCTGTGGCCTCAACATTGGTTTTGACTGAACTGCTTGTACCAGCCTTTCGTGCTGAAGATTTGTCGAGTGCCCAGGAAGTCTTCAGATTGGTTTCTCACTTCCCACATCTCGAGCTTATTGAAGTCACCGCAAGCATTGCCTATAACGCCTCACGGATTCGGGCCAAATCATCTCTTCGAACTCCTGATTCCCTGCATTTGGCAACCGCCGCGATGGAACAGGTTGACTGGTTTGTGACCAATGATAAGGCGTTTACCCGAATCCCAGATCTTCCTTTCAAAGTTGGATTGTTCTCGCATCGCTGAACTCTAGCCTTAGAACTATAGTATTTTAACTTTTTCTCAGTACCTATGATTTGACGCCTGCAGGCCAGTCCGCTGGGTGAACACCTCTCATGCTGGGCGGGCTTGTTTGAGTGCAGCGAGTTTGCCCGCCCCACCAACCGGGGTTCATCTCATCCGATGAGCCTGGCCTGGGCCGTCCATGGTTTTGGGTCCTTTTGCCGAAACAAAAGGGCCTCGGCTGCCGGGACGAAACCCGGCAGAAGACAAAAACCTAGGAGAAAGAAGATATGCCTACGATGTAGAAAGGAAGGGAAATATATAAAGTTCTTGAGCAAAAGCTTTTCTGACTTAACGACTTCCCAGATGAATAGGTCTTCATGAAAAGTTAAAAAACCATATAATTGGGCATTGCTTTGAGCTGAAAAGATGAGATTTGTCAGCCATGGCATTTCAATAAGCATGGACAGGCCCCCTTGATTTCGCTTTTTCCTCTATCCTTTCAAACTTGTCCTTCCTTCCTGATTTTTCTTTCGATTCCCACGGCATACCGTGGGAGCAGAACTATGAAGTAGTCTGCAGTTATCCCCATCTTGCCCACAATATGTGGCGTGAATGGTGGTATTACACTACTTTATTTGGTGGTTTTTTTGATTTTACGAAAATACTGTGGTAGATCTGTACGAATATAGCGAATCACAATACGTTCCAGTTGGACCCTTGTACACGATAGTTCCTTTAACCGTGATCTGTTCAGTATTTAGCATTTGTTGGACTCTCATGCCTTTGGATGTTCCAATTACAGGTGTCCAAGTCACTTGCACTGCGGTATCAGATACTTCAAGGTGCTGAAGTTAATAGAATCGGCTATATCACTCTAATACTCTTAATCTCCACATCTATGGAGGAATAGCATGCATCTCCAGACTTTGATTGTCGAAGGGTTTAAATCCTTTGCCGAAGCCAAAATCGAATTTCCCCAGGGCGTCACGGCGATTGTCGGGCCTAATGGTACAGGGAAAAGTAATATTGTGGATGCGTTGCTTTGGTCACTTGGTGAGCAAAGTCCAAAATCTCTCAGAACGGAGAAAATGGAAGATGTCATCTTCAATGGAACGGAAGTCCGCAAGCCGATGGGCATGGCCGAAGTCTCGACGATTTTTGGAGGGGTGACGGAGCAAGAGCTCGAAGCATTATCGGCGTTGGGGGATGCATTGGCGCAATCTACGGAAATCATGATAACCCGGCGACTGTATAGAGATGGCGACAGTGAATACTCGATTAACAAAATTCCATGCCGGCTTAAAGATATCCGAAGCCTCTTGTGGGCCTCTCGAGCCGGGACAAAAGGTCATACGGTCATTGAGCAGGGTAATATCGATCAATTGCTGAGTGCGTCGCCATTAGAACGCCGGGAATTTATCGAAGAGACGGCCGGTATCATTCGCTATAAAAAGCAAAAGGCCGAGGCTCTGCGGAAATTAGATTCTACAGAACAAAACCTGTTTCGAGTTCGGGATATTCTGACCGAAGTGCAGCGTCAGCTTCGGTCGTTGGAGCGTCAGGCCAGGCAGGCGCGAAATTATCAAGAACTGCAGAGTGAAGCAAAAGCCCTTGAAATCCAGCTTCTTCGATGGGAGTACGAACAGTTACGCGATAGCCAGCGAGCGATTCTTCAAGAGTTAGAAGAGTCCGAGACGCTGGAACTGGGGCAGATCACTGAAGAAAAGCGGATATTGGCAGAGCAGGAAGTCATCAAGTTGGAATTAGCGAAAACCGGAGAGTCCGTCACCTTAAGTCGTGAACAACTGAGAGAAGTTGAGCAAGCCATGGCTCATTCCTTAACCTCTATCGAGGTTCTTCGGAACCAGCTTGCGCATTATGAGGAACAGCATGAGCAGGCTATGAGAGAGCGGACGCGGGTCAAGGAGGATGCGGATCAATCGCAAGGATTGACGGAATCGATTGTGGAACGGATTTCACATATGCAGGGGCAAATTGAATCGTTGGAACAATCGGTCATTGATGGAGAGCAGCAGCAGACAGAATTGATGCAGAAGCGGGCAGTCGCGAGTGAGGAACTTGAGCGTCTTCGAAAAACACTGCTGGATCTCACGGTGAAGAAATCAAACATTGAAAACCGTTTGGAGAGTTTTGAGGAAAGACGGTCCGGTCTTGCGCGTCGATTGGAGCGTTTGCTGCTGGAACGTGCGGAGTTCGAAGCCCAGCAGACTCGCTTGTCTTCGGAAGGTGAAGTGTTGCGTCAGCAGCGTGAGGCATTAGCGGAATCCCTTGAACAGTTGCGGGTCAAACGTGAAGAGGCCGAAGCGTCTGTCCAAACGTTGTCGGAAAATCAAAAGGCTCTTGATGGCCGCCTCATAGAAGGGCGGACGAGTTTGGCGGGAATCGAATCCGAGCTTCGTGCTCTTCGTGCGGTGCTTCACGAAGAATTTGGCTATAGTGCGACTGGTGAGATTGAAGAGACGTCGATTCGGGGAGCTTGTCGGGAAGTCAAGGAAGTCTTTGCTGAACGTATGGACGTTCAGGAGCATGTTGAGAAAGCCATTGAAGCGGCATTAGGTGACCGTATAAAAGCATGGGTCGTCGAACGCCCTGAAGATGCGATTCGGGCTATCACCACGCTCAAGGAGCAATCGCTGGGTCGTGGAAGCTTTGTGCCTGTTGATCTCTTGCCACCTCGGTCACGTGATGAGGCAGGATGGGAGCACGCGCTGCTTGATGAGACTGCCATTTGGGGGACAGCTATCAGTTTTGTCAAAACTCCACAAGAACTTCAACGGGCCACGATGCTGTTTTTGGAGAATGTCTATGTGGTGGAGTCACTCGAAGCTGGCGTGCATATCATGGAAAAACATCAGTGGTTCGAGGGAAGAGGGCCGTTGCTTGTCACAGCAGATGGTGAAACGATTCAGCCGTCTGGTGTTATGACGGGTGGTGTGGTGGGAGAGTCTGGTGGGGTGTTGCGCCGACGAGGTGAAATTCTCCGTCTGGAAGCGAAAGCGAAGGAATTAGGGGCGAGTATCGAGAAAGACCAAACGGATCGAGATGCCGTTGCTCATGACCTTGAATTGACTCAGTCTCAGCTTCAAAGTCTTCATCAATCGATTCGGGAGACCGAGGTGCGACATCTGTCCTTGGAAAAGGAAGAAGGCGTTCGAGCGAGCGCGCTTCCTGAGATACTCCGTCGTCTTGAGACAATACAGCATGAGCAACTGTCGGAAGAGGGGGAAGTTGCAAAACTGCAGGAAGAGTCAACGCTACTTCAAGGGCAATTGACTCAACTTGAGGCGACTCAAACCGAACGCGAACAAGATCTTGAGCATGTGTCTCAGGACTTTGCGAGCGTGGAAGCCAAAGTGAGAGAGTTACAGACATTCATGACCGAAACGCAGATGAGTCTGAGGACTTTTCAAGCTCAATGCGCACATGAACAAAGTGATCTCTCTCGTCTGCAGCAGGAAGAAGTTGCCAGGACCACAAGAATCCAAGAATTAGATCACCAACTCGAACAACTTTTTATCCAGACTCGTCAAAGTCGTGATGAACGTGTGCGTTTGGAAGAGATGTTTGAGAAGGCGCAAGATAAAAAGGACGGTATAGAAAAGACGCTGACCGAATTTCAAGACCAGTATAATCAGGTTCTTGAACAGACTCGACTGTTTGATCGCCAAGTGGCAGACGTTCGAGAACGACTGGCTGAAACGCTGAAAGTCCGAAACGGGGTGACGGTGCGTTTAGCCGAGGTTCGAACCAAATTGACCACGGTCGAAGAGACGCTCACCGAAACCTATGGACTTGCGTTAGAGACCTTGCAAGCTCCGGTTGTGACGGCATCACCTGTCGATGCGGATGAGGTCGAATCAGAGAATCTTCCTGGAAGTCCGTCTGAGTGGAAAGAGCAGTTGCAAACCATTCGCGGGAAATTAGGACGCATGGGGCCAATTAATCTTGCGGCGATTGACGAGCATCAAGAACTTCTGGAGCGTTGTGAGTTTCTCACGACTCAAGAAGCCGATTTAACCACGTCGATTCAATCTCTCCAAGAAATCATCCAACGGTTGAACCAGACGACCAATAAGCTATTTTCTGAAACCTTTAAGAGTATTCAGGAAAAATTTAATGAGGTATTTACAGCCTTATTTGCCGGTGGGCGTGCGGAGCTTGTCCTTGTCGAGCCGGAGGAAGAAGAAGGTGAAACAAAAAGACGAGACGCTGGTGTTGATATTATCGCGCAGCCCCCAGGCAAGCGCTTGAAAAATTTGTCGATGTTGTCAGGTGGTGAAAAAACCATGACGGTGTTGGCGTTATTGTTTGCGAGCTTTCTTATTAAGCCTTCTCCGTTTTGTGTGCTTGACGAGGTTGATGCACCACTGGATGAAGCCAACGTTGGGCGATTTGGGCAATTTTTGACGCAAATGGCTGAACGGTCTCAATTTCTCATTGTCACGCATAATAAACGAACAATGGAAGTGGCTGACTCTCTCTTTGGCGTCACGATGGAGCAACCTGGGGTGTCGAAGTTAGTTTCTGTTCGACTCAATGAACTTCAGGAAATTGCATAATTCGTCTTCCAAATGGGTAAATGACGGGTTCTATGAACGAGTCCTTGTCTTCACTCTCATAAAGCCAAAATCTGGATTTCTTCTCTCGCCTCTGGGTTTTGTACTCTGTCTTTACTTTGATGATGGGCGGTAGTGTGTGACAGGCGAGTCTTTTGATGAAAAAATACCCATGCTTTCTTTTGTGAAAGCATGGGTATTTTTTTGAACGAGAAAGGAAAAAGTTACACGATTAATTTCTTACACCACTCCACACTTTTTCCGGATCGATTTCTTTATCCGGATTCAATGTGCGTGCTTTTTCCAGTAAGACTTCTGTGGTTTCAGGAATTTCTGGATCAGAGATGCAGCAATCGTCGACAGGACAGACAGCGGCACATTGAGGCTCGTCAAAATGACCCACGCATTCGGTACATCGTTCGTGCGTGATGACATAGACCGTGTCCCCTTCGCCTTGCCCTTCTCCTACTTCATTGCCCGCTTCCTCTGCGGCGCTTCGAGTTTCGAATATTGCTTCATTGGGACATTCTGGCAAACATGCCCCGCAATTGATGCATTCTTCAGTAATCAGCAGTGACATAGACCCTCCTTCAGAACCAATAAATCGGAAATGTCCTTAAAAAGAAATTTCAATGGAATCCCCTTGTGGGGAATTGTAAACAATATCCAAACGAGCCTCATTCTACCGCTATGATTTTATACACGTCAACGGCGCAGAAGACCTAAATTGCTAAGTCCTTTGGGCCGTAGCATGAGCCATGAATTGGCCTTCTACGCTGTAGCCGTAAGGTGTGACTTTGCTTTGAACGCGTTGCTTACTGTGTCCATGACCACTCCCAGAACGCGGGTTTCCAGTTCTGCCCGGCGACAACGAGTGCGGCGACATGGTCTCGGTCTACCTGAATTTCGTGCATAGTCCATCGTGATGGCTCTTCATCATGCCCTGAGACTTTGAGCAAAGCCGTTGGGACTGGTGGAAGAGAGACCGTAATGTCTTGTAACGGAAACGAGAGCCCTTTTCCTGTGGCTTTTACGTACGCCTCTTTCCTGGTCCAACAGGTAAGAAAACTCTGTTTTTGTTCAGACTGTGACATGGCCGAAATGATCGCTTTTTCTTGTTCCGAGCAAATTCGTTCGATAAGCGATTGATAACTCAATGTTCGATGTGCGTATTCAAGATCGATTCCGACTTCTTGGTTTAGGGCAAAGGCATAGAGCGCGAAGTGTTGTGTATGGCTGAGATTAAAGAAGAGAGGCGGGTCCTGGGCTGGTTGTTTCAGGAAAGGTTTTCCCTGTGGACCGTGGGAAAACACCAGCGACGAAGCTTCAACCTGTAGATAGCGGCTGATGATCAGCCTCAGTGCGCTACGCGCGGCGATAAACGCGTGGCGATGTTCTTGGAATTTCAGCCGTTGAGCACGTTCGATTTCATCCGTCGAGAGCAAGCGTTGTAGCTCGGGAAGTTGATGTTCTTGAGGTGTTAATCCCACTTTCCATATGTGTACGACATGTGGAGGCAAAGTCATACTTTGTTTAGGGTGGCGCCAGGAACCATCATGGTTCACGTTGAGATCGTCGTTGGACATGAGCAAATGTTTCGATGGAGAACGTCAGGGATAAGGAGCCAGCGTGGCGTACAGTACCTCGCGCACTTGGCCATTGTATGAGAGGAAACAGGATGAATCAATCTCTTCTCAGGCGTCTCGGTGTTTGTCGTGATACGCATGGGGTTGTCTGCGTAAGCGCTTCAAAACATCTTGACGGAATATTCCACGGCTGTTATAGCAGGCCTTTCGTCATCAGGAAGGCCTTCGTCGTATTCATTCCGTTTCTGCATTTCATTGGACGTACTCCGTTGACTGTCTAACGTCACAATCATGTCGGCACGTACACCTTCAGCCGCTTATGCGGCGTTGACCACTGCGGCCATTGTGTGGGGGGGGTCTGTTGTGGCCCAAAAAGTGGCGCTTGGACCATTTTCTCCCGTTGAAGTCTCGGTGTTTCGCGGACTGGGGGCTCTCCTTATTTTGATTCCCCTGTGGCTGTGGCGTGAAGGCGTGGTGGCATTCTCACTTCGAGATGTTGGTGTGTTCGCCTTACTGGGAGTCGCGGTTTTAGCGAATCACTTGTTAATGTTGTTTGGACTTCAGTTCATCGGAGCCGGTGCGGCAGGCATTATCATTGGTGCGAGTCCTACCATTACCGCGTTTTTGTCATCGATTCTTATTCATGATCACCCTTTTCGCCAGGTTTGGGTTGGCTGTGCGGTTTCGTTTGTGGGCGTCTTGTTTGTATCTGGGATGAATGGACAGTCCAATGTGGGAGGGAATCCTCTGTTAGGAGGTGGGGCCATCTTTCTGTCATTGGTGAGTTGGGCCCTCTATACGATAGGCAGTCGACGGGTCATGGAGCGGTTTTCTTCACTCATGGTGAACTGGACGACATTATTGTGCTCAATTGTTCTTCAGATTCCACTCCTGTTTCTTAATCAACACGTGTTGGCCAGCGGGATTGATGTTGTGCCGTTGTCCGGTTGGATGGCGCTGTTTTATGTTGTGGTGTTTGCGACGGCTCTTGGACAGCAAGCGTGGCTCTATGGCGTCGAGGGGGTTGGTCCGTCACGGGCGGGTATTTTTGTAAATCTCATCCCAGTATCCGCGCTGCTATTGTCTTTTTTCATTCTTGAGGAATCCATCGGCTGGGGAGATGTTTTGGGGATTGGGTTCATCTTGCTTGGAGTGTGGTTGGTCAACCGACAATCATCGAGACAAGCATGATCGGTCTATCGTATGATTATGGTGTTATGAGAGGAGTCGTCTAATGTTAGAACAACGTATCGAAGAAGTGACCCAAGCCAATGAGTTCTTTTATCAGGCATTCGAAAACCTTGACATTGCGGCCATGGATACAATCTGGGCTCATCAAGAATATGTGACCTGTATTCATCCGGGATGGAGTATTCGGGTGGGATGGCCGGCGGTTCGTGATTCTTGGGTGGTGATTTTTAATAATACCTTTTCCATGAAGTTTCAGTTAACGGAACTCCAGGTTCAAGTTGCGGCGGATGTTGCATGGGTTATTTGTACTGAAAATATTACCAGTCGTGTGGGTGATGTAGACCAGAATAGCGTGGTTGTCGCGACGAATTTATATGAGCGGATCGGTGAGTCCTGGAAGATCATCCATCATCATGGATCTCCCTTAATGGAATAATACGACGGGTGTCGCTCGTCGCTTGTATTTCGTTTTTCGAGTACTAAGCCTTTCTGATTTTTACGAAATACGTTTCACGAGCGACGAGATGCGGTTTTCCGCTTAGGGACCAACAAACTTAACCGGCGTGTTTCCAGTTAAATGATCAGGGGTAATGACATAATGACCAAGTAAAGATTTTTCCCATATCACATTTGCTGAATCGAAATCTCCCGCTGTCAGGAGGTATGTGAATCCTCCGATGATGGCTCCGAGTCCGGCATACGCAATTTTAACGGCACCATAGGGTAGCGTCGTGACAAAGCTCGCAAGGCCGAGTCCAACTTCAGAGGCTTTTTCTCCAGTGTCAGCCATTGCGACTGATGGGCTTGCTCCTGGTAATAACATGCAGAGGGAAGTACAGAGTATGAACACTCTTGCCCAATAGAAGACCTGTGCGAGTTGTTGTTGTGACTTTGAGGCGATGTTTTTCACGAGTGAGGATATCCTTATTTGTAAAGGAGATTTCTTCTAAATTGAATAATGAGTTAGGGATTAAGCTGGATAGGTCTTAATCTTTCACCGTAACCGTTTTCCCCCATTCCTCCACAGTTGGATCACGTTCATCCATGGTCATTGCGCTGTATTTTTTGAACATGGCGGCCCCACCTTTTTTTCTTCGCCAAGCGCTGAACTCTAAAAAGTGTTTTTTGCAGAGCGCTCGTGTCCCGGCTGGGGCATAATAGGAGAGGGAACAGGAATGAATGAAACATGGTTCTGAACTCATGAGAAGACTCCCTGAAAAATATCAACGTGAGATTATGCCGAGTATGCCGAACCCGCGACATGGAATGCAATGGGGGTAGCGGTTTAAGGCCGGTGCTTTAGGTCTCATGAATCACATCGAATCAGGTGATCGCGGGTTTCCCTTGCAATCCTTCCTGACCGAAGGTATCGTAGGGTCCTAGTTGTTCGGGTAAAAATTCAAGGAATATTGTTAGGTGAAAGGAGAGTGTCTTGTGTTGAAAGCTAAAGATGTGTTCGAAAAAACAAGGGAAGCTGCCCTTGGCGCGACTGATCAAGATGAACGGCCATTACAGGTAGATTATGAGGCCTTGGAAGGGAAAATTGAAAAAGCCTTAGGTGGACGATCAGTCGAATTGCTTCATATTAATCAGTTTTTGCCGGAAGGCTATGAAGATCAGGGTCGATTTAATGTGGTGGTGATGACATCCGGTCAGGTCTTATTCGATATGGTCATTGGTGATTCATATTTCCGGTATGACATCTTTTCATGTGGTGATTTAGATAAAATTCAACTGATTGATGGTACATGGGATAATACGGAAAACAAAACACAGGATGCCTTTTTGAGTTTACGCTTGATGCATGGAGATGAAGCACATATCCTCCTGGCGCTTCAAGATGAACAACGACCTGGACTGCTTGCGATGGCTGATGCGGTGTCATCTCGCCGTCATCCTGACAAAAGCTCGTAACGCGTGTGACGTATACAGCCGTAATGCTTAGGAATGTTATGGAGCGTAGCGTTTGAAGCAGGCTTCATGTTTTCATCCTTTTTACTGTGGCAGAGCGAAGGGGAGCGTTTGAACTACAGCTGAGTGGCGTTCTTCTCCACATGCAACCGTGAGTTCGGTTTCCGCTTTCGTGAAATCGCGTAAAGGAAATCCGAAAGCGATAGGCTTCTTGAGCAATGGTGAATAGGCTGCGCTGGAGACCCAGCCAACCTCTCGGTCACCGCTAAAGAGTTTGGCCCCATGTTCTGGTATGTGAGTATCGGTTGAATCAATCAGCAAGCCAACCAGTCGTCGCTTCACTGAGCCATACGTGTCCATCCGCGCCACAACTTCTTGTCCAGGGTAGCAGCCTTTTGTCAGGCTAAACGCTTTCCCCTCCAGGTTGGCCTCTGGAGGGACGATGCGTTCATTTAAGTCTGGGCCAATCTTAGGAATTCCAGCCTCAAGTCGTAAGGATTCAAGAGCCGTCTGCCCAATCGCGCGAAGCCCTACAGGCTGTCCAACCGCCCAAAGCCGCTCCCATGCCGAGACAAGACCAGCAGTTGGCATATGAATTTCGATGTCATGCTCTCCAGTTTCTTCCGTTTTGACCAATATGGCAGTCTGTCCTTCAAGTTCTGTCACTTGCAAGTCCAAGGGCTTGGATGCAGCCATGTCTATCGAGAAGGCCTGCTTGACAAGATCAGGAGCTAATGGTCCGGAGATAAGCAGTGTTCCCCATGACTCAAGACAATTCTCCATTTTGGCTTTGGTGCCGAACAACAAGAACTTCCGTAAGTGCTGATACGTCATATCCCCCACCTCACCGGCATCTTCGAGGATGATGGAATCTTCTAGGAACAAAACTCGAAAGTAGGACAGCATTTTGCCCTTGTGATCCATAAGGGCCGAATACAGCCCTTGCCCGGCCGTTAAGGGACGAATATCATTACTGATGAGATTTTGAAGCCAGGTGACGCGATCATCGCCGGTAATACGGTTAAGTCCGCGGAGCGAAAGATCGGCAATGCCGACGGCTTGCCGTACGGCCATGTGCTCCTCTGTGGCGCTACCGTAATGTTCAGGCATCTCCCAATCCCCACTGGTGTGGAACTGTGCGCCTAAGGTTTCATGCTGCGTGAAAAGTGGAGAGTGTTTCATGCTAGGACACCTATAATCCCAATGTTTAGTTTGCCTCGTGATTTACGTATACAAGAGGGAGGTTCTTGAGCTGAGGGCCTGTTGAACGTTCGTGTCCTAGGGACACCTATAATCCCAATGTTTAGTTTGCCTCGTGATTTACGTATACAAGAGGGAGGTTCTTGAGCCGAGGGCCTGTTGAGCGTTCGTGTCCTAGGGGCACCCATGGAATTCACGTTAATTCTTCCAATAGGGCTAAGGTTCTGGCAGAGAACTCATTACGTGACACGATTTTATTGATACCGAGTTCTTTCGCCTGTTTCCACGTTTCCACTTCTTCATGGTTTGCAAAGGCGAGGACGGGGATCTGCTTGAACTGCTCTGTGTTTTTGAGGAGGCGAAGTGCGGCTGCGGCTTCAAGTCGTTCATCATTCATATTGAGAATAACGGCATGCGGTTGCAATGTCGTAAGCTTTTCCTGCCAGTCTTCCTGTTTCTTGACGCGTTGAAGGGTATAGCCATGCGGTAAAAAGGCATCGCGGATTTTTGTATAAAAGAAAATGTCGCTGACGCCAACTAATATCGTTTTATCCTGTTCCATGCCGGTGTCTATCCTTTGGTTAGAAGAAAGATGCTGAAGCTCTGCTCCCCCTTCTGTTTCATTGATTCAGTCGCTAGTTCATGAGTGTGATGAGTCGCATCATCGCTCGTTTAGCGGAGGTGTATTCCGGATCTAACGTCGTGGCCTGTTTGTAGGCATCAATGGCCTTTTCCCAGTCGCCCTTCTTTTCGTAGACGCGCCCGACATTCATATGGGGGAAAGCTGGATTTTCGTAACGTTTGGCATTCATCGCTTTTTCAAACCAAGGAATGGCTTCATCCAATTGATTGAGTTCGATCAAGTACGCTCCAATGTCGTTATAGGGATTGCCAAAATCCGGATCACAGTTAATGGCTCGATGACATTCTTCAATGGCTTCATTGAGTTGTCCCATGAAGCTATAGGTCCACCCGAGAAATGTGTAGGCTTCTGCTGAGGGCGCCGTTGCGATCGACTGTTTGTAAAGCTTTACGGCTTCATCCAGTTGCCCTTTTCTTTGGGATTCGTAGGCCTGCTGGAAGAGATTCCATGCTAAAATCTTCTCTTCTTCTGTGCCGCTGCCTTGTTGCAGGAAATCCTGCAAATCCATATGCATGCCTCCCGAGGTTAAGACGAAGTGAACAGTGAAGACGTTGCTGAACGGTACTATTTATAGTCTAAAGTGCAACGTGATGGTTTTCAACTCTAGGACGAAAGCCACGTATCGTTACGCGAAGTCATATTCTAACATACCGCAAGGTGATACGATCGAATCTCTGGAGCGTATCGAAATGTTTCTCTGCGATATGTGAGAAACTGTTGACTTCTCTCTGAATGCTAATCGCCCTTGAGTTTGTGTTTTACGAGTTCGGCTGCACGTCTTCCCGATAGGATCATCGACCCAAAGGCCGGTCCCATTCTTGGTGAGCCATCTACGGCGGCCACTGCCAACCCGGTGACAAAACAATTGGGGTAGACTTCTCGGGTATTTTCTACGACTAACGCTTCCGATTTTGCAATCCACATGGCGCCATTGCCTGGAACGTTCTCATACAAATTTCGACGGTGGAGTAGGTTGACGACGACTGCATCGTGACCGGTTGCATCCACCACAATGCGGCTTTCAAGTGCGATGGGATCGACATGAATGATGTCGTGTCCGGCCATTTCCGCTGTCGTGTTATTGACGACGACTCCTTCCAGCTTCCCTTCCTCACGGACGATCAAGTCAAGAACTCGTGTCAGGTTCATGACTTTCGCGCCGGCATCATAGGCGGCGGCAATGAGTCGTGCCGTTGCGTGTGGTGGGTCGACGATGGTCATGCCTGCACATTCTTGAACGGGTTTGCACGGAATACCCAGTTCTTCCAGGATCGCATCAGCTGGCGCACAAATCGTGGCCTTGTTCATCAAATAACCGCCAGACCAAAACCCACCGCCGAGTGCCAGGCTTTGTTCAATCAATAGGGTGCGTATGCCGTCCAAGGCCAAGTCTCTCGCGCACAATAAACCCGACGGGCCAGCGCCGACGATGATGACGTCACTTTCAATCATTTGATCGAATTCTTTATAAAACTCCCTGGCGATATGACGTGTGACGTCACGTTCTCGTAAGGGAGCTGTGGTGTTCTCCTTCATAATCGTATGCTCCGCAAGTTAGTCATGATCTACATTTGATCGGTTAACGGTTATAAATAGATCTCTCCTCCGGCCTTTCGAAACTCTTCGGATTTTTCTTTGAGACCTATCTGAATGGCCTCTTGTTCTTCTACCTTCAATCGGTCTGCGTAGTCTCGAACATCTTGAGTGATTTTCATGGAGCAGAAACTCGGCCCGCACATTGAACAGAAGTGTGCGCCTTTGGCAGCTTGATCGGGGAGGGTGGCATCGTGATACTCACGAGCCGTTTCGGGATCAAGCGATAAATTGAATTGATCGTCCCAGCGAAACTCAAACCGTGCTTTCGAGAGGGCATTGTCACGAGCCTGAGCGCCAGGGTGTCCTTTGGCCAGGTCGGCCGCATGAGCAGAGATTTTATAGGCAATCACTCCATCCTTCACATCTTCCTTATTCGGTAGGCCAAGATGTTCTTTGGGCGTGACATAGCAGAGCATCGCACAGCCGTACCATCCGATCATGGCTGCCCCAATCCCTGAGGTAATATGATCGTAGCCAGGAGCAATATCGGTTGTCAGGGGTCCCAATGTATAGAATGGGGCTTCCTTACAGACGCTCAATTGTTTGTCCATATTTTCTTTAATCATATGCATCGGCACGTGACCCGGTCCTTCAATCATGACTTGCACATCGTGTTGCCATGCGGTGTTGGTTAATTCACCTAAGGTTTCGAGTTCGCCAAATTGTGCGGCATCGTTCGCGTCGGCAATCGAGCCTGGGCGAAGTCCATCGCCTAAACTAAACGACACATCGTAGGCTTTCATGATTTCGCAGATTTCTTCGAAATGTGTGTAGGTGAAATTTTCTTGATGGTGAGCCAAGCACCATTTTGCGTGAATGGAGCCGCCTCGGGAAACAATTCCCGTCATGCGATTGGCTGTGAGCGGTACATACGCAAGGCGAACGCCAGCGTGGATTGTAAAGTAGTCCACGCCTTGCTCTGCTTGCTCGATCAGCGTGTCACGGTAGATCTCCCATGTCAGCTCTTCGGGTTTGCCGCCGACCTTTTCAAGGGCTTGATAAATCGGGACCGTACCGATGGGGACCGGGGAGTTCCGGATGATCCACTCTCTCGTTTCATGAATATTTTTCCCTGTTGAAAGATCCATGACCGTGTCGGACCCCCATCGAATCGACCAAATGAGTTTCTCGACTTCCTCTTCAATGGACGAGGTGACCGCAGAGTTGCCGATGTTGGCATTGATTTTTACAAGGAAATTCCGCCCGATAATCATCGGTTCGACTTCCGGATGATTGATATTCGAAGGAATGATGGCGCGACCTCGTGCGACTTCGTCCCGTACAAATTCCGGGGTAATACGAGAGGGAATTTCAGCCCCCCAGGCTTGCCCTGGATGCTGCACAACGCCCTGCGACTTCTGGGTATTGTTTCGAAGAGTTTCTGCCTCCTCTTCTCGTGCTTGGGTTTCTCGTATCGCAATGAATTCCATTTCCGGCGTCACAATGCCTTTGCGGGCGTAGTGCATTTGTGTGACGTTCATGCCGGACTTTGCCCTGAGCGGTTTGCGACTCAACGCGAAGCGAATGGAGTCCAAGCTCGCATCCATCGAACGCTTGCGACCATAGATTGATGAAACCTCAGGTAGTTCCTCGACATCATTTCTACCCATGATCCAATCTCGACGTAATGGATGCAGACCCTGGCGAACATTAATGGCGACATCAGGGTCGGTATAGGGGCCAGATGGGTCATAGACCATCACGGGAGGGTTTGGGGTCGGGGTTGCCCCGTTCGGTCCCTTTGTGGGTGTTAAGGCAACTTCACGCATGGGCACGCGAATGCTGGGATCGGAGCCCTTCACATATACCTTTTTCGAAGCTGGAAATGGTTGAGTGGTTAACGTAGCGGATGGTGTGTTGCTGTGCTCAACGAAAACGGGAATAGCCTCGCCGTTGGTTAAATCGGTTCGATTATGTTGTGAGGTGCTCATGGTGCGATCCTTTCTCAGGATGGACGGAAGTTAATGCAATGACCCAGACAAGAGAAAAAGTGGAAATACAAAAAAAGCCGTTCCCTAGTGTGAGGAAACGGCCGGAAAATTTTATACCGATCTGCCGCTTCCCTACGCTGGTATTACCCAGGTCAGGTATAAGGGTCGTCCAACTGCGTTGGACATCTCAGCGAAACGCTCCCCTAGCCTTGTAGGTGAAATGCTAGCGTTCAGGTCGGACCTTGTCAATGAGGCGAATGGTCGAGTGTGCTAATGCAGCGGATGTCTCCAGCGCAATCCAGAAAACCGGCTGTAGTCTTGGTCTGTGGTGATCCACTCACTTCCAGCTTCAATCGCGATGGCGGCGAGATAGGCATCAGGAACAAGGTTTCCTTTTACATGCGCTTCCCCACAAAGTCGCGAGAAGATTGCCCAATGTCGCGGGCCAGGTGAGATCAGAACGCAGGTCGGCTGAGATCTAATGGCATCAACAAATGCCAAAGCCGTGGGGAGCGGAGTCGGTTGGTTGAAGACTTTCGGGTGCGTGACAATTCTGAGAAACCCACTGAGCACAAGTTCGCTGATTCCAAAGGCGGTGTCGGAATGAGTCCACTGGTTCAGCCAGTTGCGATATAACGGGTGATCCGGAGAATCTTCTCGATGTGCGTACACAAGGACATTGACGTCAACTAACTCCATTCTTATCTTCCATCATATCTAAAAGATCGGCACTGTTATCCAGATCAACACCGGGACGAAGTCCGCCACCTTTAAATGTCGGAAGCTTTGGCCTCGCTGTTTTTACGGACCGTTTGTTCATGGAAAGGAACATTCGTAAGGCGTCTTCGAGCAATGAGGTCAATGTGCAGCCAGTCTTGGCCGCATGTTGTTTTGCTTCAGCCAAAAGTTGATCGTCCAGTCTCACTGTTGTCCTCATACATCAAAACATATTATATATGCATCAATATGTCAAGTTGTTGACGTGGTTGCCCAGTTTGTTGCCAAGACCGCGTCTGCACCCTGTTGCGATATTTGCAAGGCTGTGTGTTTGAGTAGATTTCTACTTTTCGTATCTTCGATCAAGTGTAATTGTTGCTACGGTGGGCGTTAATACTTGAGAGAGTGCTGAATTTCGGATTTCTGGCTATCAGGTTTTTGCGTGTGAGACAAATCCGGATATACACAACGATCATCCCAAATAGGGTACACCCTATATGATTAGGTGTCTGTCATCCTCATCCATGTACACTTCGGGCGTTTGAAGCGCCGATTCCTTTTGATTCGTGGCAGGGATTTGAGATTGATAATGATAATGCCGTGACGACACGGGGAACGGACGCGGCTTTAAAATGGCCTGTGATATTCATACGGAAAGTATGAAATAAAAATAGGAATGGAAAACCATTCAAGGTTTCAAGACGGGAAAAGTTGTGCTTGAGAATGGTAGCCAAAATTCCTTCCCCGTGAGCAGGAGTTGCTTGTTCTATTAAAAAACCTTCCACCACCTTGAACATTAAGAGAGGTGAGGGCTATGTCATAAAGCACGCGACCTGACCCCCAAACAAGAGGTCGCCGCCTATTTTCATCGGGATGCGTCCACCTTCAGTCGGCATATTGGAAAGATCAATGCCGGTGTCCGAAGTTGCAAAGGGGGCATGGCCACGTTGAATGAATACATTAAAGCATTAACGCAGGCCTGACCCCCAATTCACTAGACCCATAGGGTAGCGTCCCCTTTTTATCCCAGCACAGTTAACTAACCGTCCTTCCCAATCTTATTCATCAAAAGTTGGTGTTCAATTAGTCTTTTTGTAATCTTAACAGCGGTCTGATCAAAGTCAGTCATGGGCTGTGGCGTTTTTGGTATGTCTGCTACAATATCTCTTACAGTAGTAGATAGAGATTGATTCAACGAAACCCCAAACTGCTCTCCCAGGAATACCATTTGAATCGAGTCTTCTGTTATGAACATTTTGGAATATTCTGTGTTCTCTGACGGAGTGGTGAGACGAATAAACTCTAAGGCCTTTTTTCTGTCTGGATAAGTTACAAAACGTAGAGCCCAGTAACTTTTACCTTCAAACGAAATTAGAATATGATATTGATCACTTTTCTTTAATTCAAATAGATTATCTGGGAAGGAGGTAGAAGACACTTCAATAAGAGTTCGTTTTGCTGCAGAGTTAAAAGCAATGCCTAGTTTCCGAATTTCTTCTTCTAATCTTTTAACATGGGACTCAATGGACTTTGACATTTTAACTTCTTCGAAAATCCTAGTTGCATCACGAGTCTTATGCTCAGCAACCTTTAGCGGTAATGAATTGAAAAAAGTGTCAGCTGTGTTAAGATATTCTTTTTCAATCTGGTCCAGTTCCTCAGAAGAAATCGGGATCTCCCTCTCCTTTAGTGTATATAGTTGGTTCCCAAGTTCTTGAAGTTTGGATTCTATACGTTCTGTTTGCTCCTCCTGTTTTCTGGAAGTCTGATTACTATCTACTGTTGCACCATAATAGGCCAATAAGGCCGCAAGGCCCCCCAGGGCAGCAGCTATAATATACCAAATATTCATAATATCTTATGACAGGTAGATACTGTTGAGCATTTTCAGCTACTTATTCTTGTGTATAAATTATCCAGATCTGATAATAATTTCATCCTTTGAACATATCAAGGATCTTTTAATGAATTTTCTCAAACTATCTAGTTACTACTGTGCATTTACCCATCATACAGAAAGTCCAAAACAACGAGGACCATACGCAGGACGAGACTTAATAGTTGAAGAAATCCGAACTGGAAAATAAGAAAAGGGACTGGAAAATAAAAAAATGGGGACAGATTGAGGTGGTCCTAAAAAACAGACACACCGTTAAATAAGGGGTCAAGACGCTTTCTTCATAATATATTTTGTCGATTCGCTGTCATCAAAATCTGCTCCTTTTTATATCTTTACTCCGTTTCATCTAGTGCCACGAGTCCAATGCCTATTACCATCAATGTAGCGCCGATGAACCGCTGGCGTACGTTGGTTTCTCGTAAAATTAACAAGCCCCATAGAATAGCAAACAACACACTCGTGCGTTTGATCGCGATGACGGAGGGAACACTGGCAAGGCTTAAGGCCGTGTTGTGAGCGATTAGCGTTGTGGCGCTAAAGAGTCCAATGAGCATCAGAAGAGAAATCTTGATAGGTGGACTTTGATTGGTGTTTGATGGGCGAATGAGAAAAAATATAACGAGCAAGGCGAGCGTCATAAACACATTGATCGAAAGACTCCAGAAGATGGGAGACGAATGTTGGACTCCGATTTTGTCAAAATTTGACGTGAGACTGTAGATGGCCGCGACCGAAAGCATTCGTCTAGGACCCGGTTCTTTAACCATCGCGACAAAAGGATCCAGCCAACTAATGTGTTCTCCCTGGATGGAAATGATGTACGAGCCTCCAACAATCAGCAGAATCCCCAGTAGTCCGAGTACGCCGGGAAATTCTCCAACAATCCAGGGTGAGGTGAAAAGCAAAAAAATTGGCGTGAAGGTGATGAAGGGAATCGTCAATGACAAGTCTGAGGCTTGGAGTGCCCGCATAAATTGTATAAAAGCCAGCACGTTCAGGATTCCGCCTAATAGCAGGGCTTCCCAATAACGCGGACCGATAAGCGGGAGCTCACTTGTTAGAAGGAAAAAACTCAGGAGAATTGGGAAGGCAAGGGTACTGGCCGCTAGCGCTGCAATATGAGGGGGAGTGCAGTGGAGCCCTTGCTTACTGAAGAGATCCTTTAATGATTCGGAGAGCGCGGCAAGAAGGGCAACACTTAACCAAAGCATGCTCTAGTGTACAGCACTGCTCTAGAAGGTAAAGTTTTTGAAGGGCGCTCTGGATAAAAAACTGTTTCTGAAAGTAAGTGAATCCAGGAGTGAAGGTTTTGTCGTCACGATAGACGACGAGCCCTGGCTTTTTTTCCAGGGCCTCGTCTTGCGCTTAAAACGTTGGTCTTATTGAACTCGAATCGGGATGTAGGCGCGGTTGTTCGAGCCACTTACCTCACTAATGTCATTGTCTTCATCGACAATGATCCCCAGCCAGTAATTTTGACCGGCGTTAAGGTAATTCGGAATGATGGCCGAAACCGTGGTGGTGTACACATCTGCCGGATGGATCGATCCAAACGATCCGCCTCCAATGCGTGTATCGCCGTAACTAATATAGTCGTTGGTCGAGATGTAGATCCCATAGGTGACGTTTGAGTGCGTCTGTTTGCCATTGTTTTCAATCGTAAACTCTGGCCTGACGACGTTTCCCCGTGTCACGCGATACCCTGGTTCACCCGCAATCGTAATTCCCTGCAAGGTTCCAGTATTGGTGCTGTTTCGCACACGTACGCGACCATGGCTCGAATATTCACCGCTGGCGCCGGTGCGCCGCCAGTGTGAGGCCGACACGTCGTTAAAGTTCGAACCTTGTGAGCCATAGAGTACGCGTGCGCCATGGGAGGCATCTTCGCCAAAATACGTTCTGGCGGTGTTGCCATTGGTATGATGGTGACGCCAGGAGTCGCCCATGACATTGTATTCCCAATTGACATGCATGAGGCCGAGATAGTGACCGGCTTCGTGCACAATGACCGCATCGATCGGTCTTCTGGTCCCGGTGTAGACATAATTCGAACTTTTGTTTTGCGACGTGGTCCATGAGCGTCCGGTAGAGTCCAGCACGATATCAACTTCATCAAGTCCGTAATGCCAGCCGAACAGCCAATAGCAGTGGTAGCGCATGCGGGCTTCTCCTGGAGGAGAAATACTTGCGGCCCACACTTCGTTTTGTCCATTGCCGCTTCCCACACCTCCTGATTCGGTTGTGTGATTAATAGAAAACGGGGAGGGATTGGTATTGGTTATGTTGATGCCGCGTTGTGCAGATTGCAAGACACTTCCCGAAGGGAAACTCCCAGTGTTAATTCTCGCCGATGTGGAATTCCCGCCCCACCGAATTTTCTTGCCGCTATCGCCGTTACATTCCAGCCATGATGCGGCCATTGCCGAATTGGAACAGATTGCCACGATGGCTATGGTCAGTAGAGATTTTGTGATAGTCATTATTCTTGTTCCTCCTTTGCACGTATATCGTACCGTTCTTCATTGCTGACTTTTGGTGATAAGGCTCGTTCGGCGTCCAGCGGCATGAGCCGAGGGTCAGGGACGGAAAATCGTTCTTTCGGATTCGCCATGGCGATTGGAATTTGAGGCGTTCCCATTCGCGCACTCCATTCCCGAATGCCTTCGATAAAGCGATCGAGCGACAACGGTGCATCGTAGGTGGTCATTGCTGAAGCTTCATCGTTTTCGGTCAAATCTTTTCGGGAGGGATCCATTTGTACGCCGTACTTGACGACGGAATACTTGGGCGCTTCTTGTTCATATCGTGCGCGAAGCTCTTTCAGGCTTTGAGAACTCCTCCGTTGCAGCATATCCAGTTGCTTCCGTATTTCAGGTCGTTGAAGCAACGTTTCGAACGATGGCCGCGGGACTTCCATGACGTTCAGGTCAAAACGCGGCTTGCCTCCGATACGCAATGTCTTTTGGACATCCACGACCGGTATCCCCCACGCATTGAACACCTGATTCTCATGAACGCGAAAGCGACCTTCAACACATTCGACAAGGGGGCAATCGGTTTCCTTGCCTCCTTTAACGAACAATACATCGGTTTGACCGCGTGCAAAGGCCGGGGCGGATGTGACCAAATACATACCGCCTTGCCCATCCGAGCCTCCGGGAATGCGTAACGTTAATCGTTCGTCAGGAGTCTTCCCTCTCAGCGTCTCCATGATCTGGTAGGTGACAAACGTGTGTGGAATCCCTTTCGGTTGTTCCTTGGTGGGCTCCGAGTTTTTATAGACAATATTGGTCACTCGACCGTACACGATAAGACTCGACTCACCGACTAACGATTTGAGCTTATGCTCTGCGGTGTCGTTGGGACTGTGTGCCCATGCCGTGAAACTTGAAGTCGTCAAGGCGAGACACGTTAGGGCTGCAACCATTGTGCGTTTCATGTGAATACCTCTTGTTCATAATAGTGAATACAGATTAAACAACAGCATTTTGAGCATAACTTATGGTGAAATTGGCATGGTCAACTCCTTCCTTCTCTTTTCCTTGCTGATGAATGTTTTTAGGCTGCTTGCCTGTATTGCATGTATATCTTTCGCGATGCGCTATTGGGATTGAGTCCTTGGATAGCAATAGAAATGCCAAAGCGGATGTGTGATTCGTTCATTCTATTTAATGAAAGAAATTTCGATGAATATCAGTGGGTTACGTGATGACTGCGACGAATGACATGAGAGAACAGAAGAGCGCGAGGCGAGATCGGGTTCAGCGCGTATGAATCGAATGAGATACATGGTGTATCTGTTCAGATAACAGATTGTATAAGGGTCAGACTCTAAATTTTCCGTTCAAGATTTTCAGTGTAAGGTCCAAGTGGAAAGCCTATTCTGAGAAGCTGTGGCTTGCATGGCTAATGCCGCGTCACATCACTTCCGACAGTTTCGGGGGAAATGTATTGTGTGAGTGGAATCAGGGAATGAGGATGATTGGGATTTACTGCAATGCTGTTGAGGTGATTGTGAATATGCCGTTGTTCTAGCCGGTGACTTCACCCGGTTTCGTTGGTGTGTCAGACTCAACATGGACTGGGGCACGAGAGATTTGATTTTTTCCCGCGAAGAGTGCTTTGACATCTTCGACCATTAAATAGAGGCAGGGTATCAAGATCAACAAAATAGCGGTGGAGAAGAGAATCCCAAACCCAAGAGAAATGGCCATTGGGATCATAAATCTGGCTTGCCGCGAGGTTTCGAATATCATGGGGGCGAGCCCCACGAATGTACTTACCGTGGTGAGAAGAATGGGCCGGAACCGTCGAATCCCAGCTTGTTTGATGGACTCGATGGGGCTCATACCGGCTTGGCGTTTTGTATTCGCATAATCAATCATGATAAGCGAATCGTTTACCACGACTCCCATCAGCGCGATAATACCCATGATGCTGATAATACTGATGCTATAGCCCATCAGCATGTGACCGATCACAGCCCCCACTATCCCGAATGGGATGGCCATCATGACAATGGCTGGCTGTATATAGCTTCGAAAAGGAATGGCCAACATCATATAGATGATCACAAGCGCTAACGTGGAACTGTAGAGAAAGCTATTGAGCGCATCCCGTAACTCTGCCCGCCGTCCCTCAAAGCTGTAACTCAGTCCTGGATAGTCATTGAGAAGCTGAGGAAGAATGTCGCGCTTGAGCGTGTTGAGGACAAGGTTGGTTTCTTTGATTGGTTGAACATTCGCCGTGACGGTGACTGTCCGATGTCCGTCCCGCCGAGTAATTTCCCGAAAGGCTCGACCTTTATCCACTCTGGCAACTTGATATAAGGGAATTTCTTGACCAGACTGGGTTTGTAGGACAAGATTTTCGATATCGTATTCGCTCGTTCGTTCAGTGAGCGGTAATCGAACGAGCACTTTAATCTCGTTGCGTCCTCGTTGTTGACGGAGCGCTTGAGATCCGTAAAACGCGTGACGAACTTGCCGGGCAATTTCTTGCGCGGTGAGTCCCACGCTTCTCGCCTCTTCACGAACGTGAAAGTTAATCTGTGGCTTTCCAGGTGAATAGCCATCGTCAACATCGTTGACGCTCGAAAATTCCCCAAGACGTTCGGCCAAAAGGCCGCTCACCGTATCAAGCTTCTCAATATCTCGATGACTCAATTCGACGCTAATGGACGGGCCACGTCCAGGGCCCCCACTGTCAGATTCAAAGCGCACATATTCAACTCCGGCGATAGCCGGGGTGTTTTCTCTCCAGAGTTGTGTGACGGTATTTGTGCTCAAGGGTCTGTCGTTTGGCGGTGGCAAATAGACGTGAACTTCAATCATGTTTTTTTGAACGAGAGTGAAGATGCCGGTTGAGACTGTTTGCCCCTTGTGTCTTTCCACCAGACCCTGTGCGGAATCAACCAGGAGATCGCGAACCCGTTGCATTTCTTGTGGTGGGCTTCCGAAGGGAAGCACGGCGGTGGCGCTGGCAAAATCTGCCTCAACCTTCGGCATCAAAATGAAGCCCATGCGTCCGCTGATGGGATACGCCAAAATTATGATAAAAATGCCAATCCCGAGAGAAAGGCTGAGGTACCGGTTTTCAATAGCTCGACGCAGAAACGGGCCGTAGGTGTCTTCAATGAAATGCGTAAAGGTTCGACTAAATCGTTGTTGATAGTGATGAAGGGCTTTCCCGAGCTTATTGGTGGGATTGGGATTCCCATGGGCTAAGTGCGAAGGAAGAATGAAGAGTGCCTCAATCCAAGAGATGATAAAGGCGGTCGACACGACAGCGGGAATGACCGCCCAAATTTTTCCAAAACCTCCTGGCACAAACATCAATGGGAGAAACGCCACAATGTTCGTGAGAATGCTAAAGCTTATGGGGAGTGCAATGTCTCGAGCACCGAGAATCGCAGCATCAATGAGGCTTTTCCCTTGTTGTCGATATTCGTAAATATTTTCACCAGCAATAATGGCGTCATCTACCACGATTCCCAGACCAATGATGACCGCAAACAGCGAAACCATGTTGATGGAAACCGACAGCAGTGGCAGGAACAACAGCGCACCGAGAAACGAGGTAGGAATTCCCACCGTGACCCAGAAGGCAAGTTTATATTCAAGAAAAATCGTGAGGACGACCAACACAAAGAGGAGTCCCAGAAATCCATTTCTGAGCAGAAGGGTCAGTCGTTGATGGTAGATTTCCGAACGATCCTTTTGAACGGCATACTGAATGGTCGGTGGAAGATCCTCTGCAATCTGAGCCATCGTCGACCGAACAGTCTCAGACACTTCGATTGGTGTTTGATCGCCTACTCTGAAGATTCCGATTCCAATCGCACGTTGGCCGTTGTAGGTGGCAAATATCTCACTGTTTTCAAATCCCTCAGACACCTTGGCAATATCACCCAGTCTGACGAGTGTGCCAGCCTGATTTGCGATGATGGGGATAGTTGTGAATTCGGAAGCCCAATTTCGCCGTTCTTGAACGCGAAGCAGGATTTCTCCGCTTGTGGTTTCGAGGCTTCCTCCTGATCGATCCAGGGCGGTCTCTGAAATTATTTGCGCAACCTTTTCTAAGGTCAGCCCGTAGGATCTGAGATTTTCTTGAGAAATCTCAATGTGAATTTCAAAGGCTCTAGCTCCCAGCAGTTCGATTTGCGTGACTTCAGGTTCTTGCAGAAGGCGGTCGCGAACCTGTTCTGCGGCCTCACGGAGGTCCCATTCTGATACGTCGCCGTACAGTTGTAGAGTCAAGACTTCACGACGATGGGTGTCCAGGCTAAACTGTGGTTCCTCCGCATCCTCTGGAAACGTGATAATGCGTCCAATGACTTGTTGGATGTCCTGGTAAATCTTTTGATTGTCAGAATTGCCAAGCAGCTCGACGACGACGGTGGCTTGATCTTCTGATGCGGTGGACAGCACTTCTTCAATGCCATCGAGGTTTTGAACGGCTTCTTCAATCGCGAGAATGACGCCCTGTTCCACCTCTTGAGGACTCGCTCCTGGAAAGGGAACCAAGATGGTCACGGTATCTTGCTCAAATTCCGGGAACACCTCTTGTTTAATCTGAGTGGTCATCAGCAGCCCACCGCATAACAACAGCAACATGAGCAAATTGGGGGTGACGCGATTGTGAACCATCCACGCCAGTGGTCCGGTCTGTGTAAGACGTTGAGAGGTGGCGGGCTTAGTGTCCATGCACGGAGTCGCTCTGGAGTTGAGCCTCAGCTGGAGTCATACGGATCAGGGCCATCCCTTCCGTTGGTGAAGGAATATCCGTCACGATGAGATGTTCTCCATGCTGAAGACCATTGGAAATCAGCACATCTTTGGGTCCTCGGAAAGCAATGTCGACCTGACGAATTTCAAGTGTGTTCTCAGCATTAAGTAGCCAAACGGTTTCTTGATCGTGAAGGATGTGTCGATCCACTTTCACCACGTGCTCCAACTCTTTTCCTTGTATTTCTGCCCGCAGATACGTTCCGAGCAGCACGGTGGGGCCTTCGGGATTGTTCGTGTAAAGATTTAAGGGATCCTGGATTGAGACGAGGATGCGAGCCATGCGTCCTTCCGCTTCAAGATCCGACAATAATCGAATGACAGAGCCGGTACGAAAGGCCGTCTCGCCCCAGACTGTGTCATGGTACAGTTTGACTGGAGAGCCTTTCTCGTTTGGTGTGCGGGGAATCTTGATCCAGCGCAATTGAGAGATTGGCACGGAGACCTCGACCCAATATTCCTTGCTGCCGACTAATGTCACAATGTCGGAGGCTGTTGTGATGTAGGTGCCTAAATCCACATGGCGCTGGAGCACGCTGGCATCAAATGGTGCGGTCAGGACGGTACGGGTCAGCATGAGTTTCGCCGATGACAGCGCAGCTTGGGCTGCCTGAACATTAGCCTTGCTCACGTTGAGCTGCGGAGAGCGAAGCACTAGCGCTTTTTCCTGCTCGGTAATGTCTTCTCCTAACAGGTCGAATTCCTGTTTTGCCACAGCCTGATTGCCTGCTTCAATTAACCACTCAGCCCGGGCCTTTTCCAGATCGGTCTGACGTTGTCGAACGTCCAGAATATAATCCTTCGGATTCAGCCGTAAGATGGTGCTGCCTTTTGTAAATCGACCGCCTGGCACAAGTTCAGGGTTGACTTGAATGATCTCACCATTCACCTGCGCGCGAAGGGTCATTCGCTGTGCGGGCTGAACGACACCCCATGCTTCAATCGAGATTGGATGCGTTCCGATGTGAATTTCCCTGGTGTCGACGAGACGCGCTTGAGGTGGTTTGGATTGTCGTTTCGGGTTCGGGCTGTTTTGGACTAAGGAAAATGCGATGCCTCCGGCAAGGGCTAGAATGAGGAGTGGGACGATAATTTTCAGGCCGAATTGAAGGCGTTGGCGTGTTGATGTCGATGTTGATGGCATGTCTATCGTGTTGAAAATCTGTTGTGTAGGTTAACCAGCCTGTGAGTTGAGTTCACGCTGGGTTGGGACTGGCAATTCCCATCCTCCAGCCAAGGCCTTGGCGAGATCAACCCGGAAGTCGATCAAGTTTCGTCGAGCTGCAAGAATTTGTCGTTCGAGTCCCTGTTGGCTAATCAGGGCATTGAGCACATCCAGAAAATCCGTGGCGCCTTGAACATATCGCGCACGTAGCCGTTCGATGACTTGCGTGGCGAGTTTGAGTTGACGTTCGAGGCTGAGTGTTTTTTCGCGTTGTTGGGTTTCCCGGGTCAAGGCGTCTTCGACTTCTCTCATAGCTTGCAAGACGGTCGATTCGTAATTGTTGAGAGCTTCTGAGCGAAGCGCCTCGTTTCGCTCCACTTCTGCGGCTCTTGCCCCAGCATCAATGATAGGCCCCACAACCTGCGCGGCCACTGTGGCCAGCCAACTGGAAAATAATCCTGCCGGTGTGGACGCAAAAGACCCTCCTGACAGTGTTGAGGTGATATTCGTGGTGAGGGCCCCCGTGAGGTCAATTCGTGGGAAACGATCGGCAATGGCCGCTGCGATACGTGCGTCTGCGGCTTGTACCTGATAGAAATTCCCTTGGACATCAGGGCGCCGTTGCAACACGTCTGCCGGCAGTCCGGTGTCGGGTAGCGGTGGCAATGTCAGAAGAAACGTGTTTTCCTGTAAAGCAAGCGATTTTGGAGGATGACCACCGAGGATCGCCAGTTGATGCGTGAGGGTTTCAATTTGCGCGACGACGTCCTTCATTTCACCATGCGTTTGTTCAATTAATTGTTGTTGGCGGAGAACATCCGCTGCACCAGCGAGGCCTTGACGAAACCGTAGGGTCACGAGGTGTAACACTTTTTTGTTGGTGGTGAATTGTTGCTCTAATACGTCCAATTGTCCTCGTTGCTCAATCAAGCTGTACCACGCTTTGGCAATTTCCGCTGAGAGCGTTAAGCCTGCTACTTTGACATCGGATTCACTCGCCAGCGCATCAAAGTGAGCGGCTGACGTGTTTGCACGAATTCTTCCCCACAGATCTAATTCATAGGCCATGGAGACGCCGAGTGAAAATCGGTCGGTTTCCAGCGCATTATTATCACGACTTCTACTGGCATTCACATTGCCGTCTAATGCAGGAAAGCGAGCAGCGCCTTCTCGCGCAAGAACAGCCTCTGCTTGTCGCAATCGGTCCCAGGTCGCGAGCAGCGACGGATTGTTTCCCATGGCCAGATCGATGAATGCATTGAGGTCGTCATCATGAAAGGCTTCCCACCATTTATCTGGTAATGCGGTTTGTCCGGATTGTGAAAACGCATGAGGTAGCGGAGCCTGTAATTCAATCGGGACAGCGTCGGACAGGCAGCCTGCCAATCCCAGCATCATCAGTCCGACGACGCTATGGTGGATAAGGGTGACCAATCTACTCATGACAGACCTATCTGACAAACAAGGCTCATCGTCCTGGAAGAAATTTATCGCAAGATTGTTATTCGCGTATATATATTCAGTATAACAACAAATGTTCAAACGCGACGAGGAGATCAAGCTTTTTTGTAAGAAAGTATTTCGAATCCTTGTTTTGACAAACTTTGATACAATTTTTCTTTTCACCTTTTGTCATTTCACGTCATAATGAAGGAGTGTACCCTTCGGACACGTTATGGAATCTTTACCTCATATTCTTATTGTTGACGATGAACCCTCCATACGAAACCCATTGGCTGACTATCTGAAGTTAAAAGGATTTCGCATACAGACCGCTGAAAGTGCTGCGGAAGCACGAAAAATTCTAGGCATCACCTCTATCGACCTTTTGGTGCTTGACATCATGATGCCCGGAGAGGACGGATTATCCCTCTGCCGCCATTTGCGTGATACGAAAGACATTCCGATCATTCTTCTCACGGCTATGGCAGACGAATCTGATCGAATTGTTGGCCTGGAGATGGGAGCGGATGACTATGTTGTGAAGCCGTTTAATCCGCGTGAACTCTTAGCACGCATTAAATCGGTGTTACGACGCGTCAATAGCTTGCCCAGAAAAGACCGAGAACCCTTGGCGAGCATGATGAAGTTCGATCGATGGACCCTTCATGTCCATCAACGGGAGCTGATGGGGGATGATCGCGTTGCGATTCCTCTCAGCACCAGTGAATTTGTGCTGCTGGTGGTTTTCTTGACCCATCCGCGAATGGTCCTTACCCGAGATCAATTGTTGGATTTGACCCGAAATCGTATGACCGATGTTGTTGATCGCAGTATCGACATTCAAGTGAGTCGCTTACGGAAAAAAATAGAAACGGACCCGAAGAATCCTATACTGATCAAAACGGTGTGGGGAGATGGGTATACGTTTACAGGGGAGGTCAGCCCCGAGTGACTGTTCTCGCGACACGAGTGCGGCGGTTGTATCCGCAGCGATTGACGGGGCAATTGATTGCGTTGCTTATCGCAGCGTTGGGCATTGCTCAAGTTGCCAATTTCCTGATTTTTATGGACGAACGCCGGGCGGCCACTCGATTAGTCGAACGGACGCAAATTTTGGAACGCATGGCCTCATTAATTCAGCTTATCGAAACGACGTCTCCGGCCATTCATCCCCAAATGGTGCAAGCGGCAAGTTCACGAAAGTTGTACTTTTGGTTTGCAGACACCAGTCCAGTTCCACCTCATGTGAGCCAAATTGACAATGACCTCATGACTCGTCTTCATGTATTGCTCGGTGAGCATGACATTCGTGACGTGCGATTATTGAGTCACGAACAACAGGTCGGAATGCAAGAGGCCATTGATTTGTCATGGGGTCATAAGCCGAAGGGCTCACCCTCTTCATTTTCCTTGTCTCAGGTAGATCCACCTGGTCTTGTGATTTCAGCTCAACTTGCGGATAGAAGATGGCTCAATGTTGGGTTAGGCATCAATCCACCTCTGATCCGGTGGGCCTTGCCAACGTTTTTTTCGATGACCTTAGCTGTGGGCAGCATTTGTCTTATTGTGGTGTGGATGGTTCGGCGCATTACTCATCCTTTGAAGGCGTTGGCAAAGGCCGCTGAAGCCGTTGGCCGTGGAGAAACCATTGACCCTGTTTCTGAAGATGGACCGGTTGATCTTCAGCACACCATCCGGGCCTTCAACCGCATGAATGCGCGTCTTCAGCGTTTTGTGCAAGATCGAACTCGCATGTTGGCCGCGATTAGCCATGATCTTCGCACGCCAATGACCTCCCTTCGGCTCCAAGTCGAATTTGTCACCGATGAAGAGATCAAAAGAAAGATGCTAACCACGTTGGAGGAAATGCAACGCATGAGTGAGGCGACGCTGGCCTTTGCGCGAGATGAGGCGTCTACTGAACAATCCCGCTCGGTCGATCTTGCCGCTCTTCTTGATAGCCTTTGCCAAGATTTAGCTGACCTCGGATTGAATATCAAATGGGACGGCATCGGTAAAACTCCATACACGTGCCGGCCCGTGAGTCTCAAGCGTGCGTTTCGCAATTTAATAGAAAATGCTGTGCTATACGGTCAGCAAGCACGAATTGAACTTCAATCGCTAGACCTGGAATTTCGTGTTTTGATTTATGATGATGGTCCGGGCATTGCGTCTCAGGATGCAGAGTTGGTTTTCCAACCCTTTGTTCGCCTAGAAGAGTCACGGAGTCATACAACGGGTGGGATCGGGCTTGGTATGGCTATCGCTCGATCTATTGTCAGACAGCACGGTGGCGATATTGTGTTGATTCATGATGACCCCAAAGGATTCTGCGTGAGAGTTCATTTACCCAAAGCCGACTCCCCGATTAGGTAAAGACCGTTGGGAATTCAGTTTTCAGCGGCGAATAAACTAGCCCTCTATTGTCGTTTGCGGGTTCGAACGGGTCCGCTAAGATGTCTGATTTGCCTTGAATTTGTAAGTTGTCCAACTAATCTCCAAATTGTTAGTGTATTGCCATTATGATTGTATGATGCTATAATGACAATACATTGTCATTATGAATAGTATTACACAACAAAACTACTCTCCTGAAGGAAGAGTTTTCACTCAACTTCTGTTCGAGGTGTTTAGGCTCTATGGGCGTTTCCTTGCGGAAGGGGATAAACTCGTCCAGCCCTTTGGCTTAACCACTGCCCGATGGAAGGTGGTGAGCGTTATTGCTCTGGCTAAGCAACCCGTAACAGTCCCGCAAATTGGCCGACGGATCGGGCTTTCACGTCAGAATGTTCAGCGGCTCGTTGATGTATTAGAGGAAGAAGGGTTTGTGGTCTGTCGAGAAAACCCAGATCATAAACGGGCCAAATTGGTCGCGTTAACAGAGAAGGGGGGGCGACACCATGAAGCCATCGTGGGTAAACATATTCCTTGGGCTAACCAATGTGTCGAAGGGATGAATCAGGATGATCTTGCCCAGACATTATCGGTGCTCAAGCGATTAACCCGTCAACTCGATCGCACGTAATCCTGACCTGATATCATAAGAGTTCTCCGAGAAAGAACTTTTGCAAGGATTGATGCATCTGATAGAGTGTAGATTCATCTGAATGCTTTGCTGGGCAGTCGTGCCGCTCGTAGTTTTAATTCAATCATTTTCAAGTTCACCAGCTAATGACGAGGTTCAACGAATGAAAACTATAGAAGAAGCCACATTTCCAATTACTGATTATCAAGACCGGCCTGTCGAAGAGTTATTCGACAGGATCGTGGCAGCCAAGAAAACGCTTGGCAGCCAAGTTTTGGTGCTCGGCCATAATTATCAACGGGATGAAGTCATTGTGCACGCGGATTTACGTGGAGATTCATTATTGCTTTCGAAGTTAGCGGCCGAACGTTCTGAATTTCCTAACGTGGTGTTTTGCGGCGTGCATTTTATGGCGGAAACGGCCGATATCCTGAGTCAGTCGAATCAAACCGTGATTTTGCCGGACTTAGCGGCAGGCTGCTCGATGGCCGATATGGCCGCGATCGAACAGGTGGATGAATGTTGGGATGCGCTCTCATTATTTATGCCGGTAGACGAAGTGGTGACACCGGTGGTGTATGTAAATTCGGCTGCGGACCTCAAGGCATTTTGCGGAGAACATGGCGGAGTGACCTGTACGTCGTCTAATGCCAAGGCGGTCATGGAATGGGCTTGGTCAAGGCGAGAGAAAATTCTGTTCTTTCCCGATGAACATCTTGGCCGCAATGTGGCGAATAAAATGGGGTTTCCCAAAGATGAAATGATTGTCTGGGATCCGTTTAAAACCAACGGGGGCAATACCCCTGAGGCGATTCGCAAGGCCAAGCTGATTCTTTGGAAAGGGCATTGTAGTGTGCATCAAATGTTTCAGCCACCGCATGTGGATTATTTTCGTAAGCAGTATCCAGGCATCCAGGTTATCGTTCACCCGGAGTGCCATGAAGATGTCGTGAATAAAGCCGACTTTGTTGGCTCGACAGAGTTCATTATTCAAACTGTCAGCAAGGCACCAGCCGGGACGTCCTGGGTTGTAGGCACAGAATTGAATCTGGTCAATCGACTCAAGGCCGAACAGACGGACAAGAAAGTGTTTTTCTTGTCTCCCCTGGTATGTCGATGTGCCACAATGTATCGAATTGATGCCGCGCACATGTGCTGGGCCATGGAAAACTTGGCGCAAGGACAAGTCGTGAATCAGATTTCCGTTCCTGATGATGAAAAAGTCTTGGCCAAGGTTGCGTTGGATCGTATGATGGCGCTGAGTTAACCTGCACACTTTCCTTCCACCGCTACTCTTTTCATCTCGCATGAATTTGTAACTAACCGTGGATTTTCTGCCGTTGTCTATACGGGACTCGTCAAAGTTTGACGGGTCCCGAAGGCACGGCTAGAATGCCAAAACATTCAAATGTTTTTCTAACTACTGAATATTCATGGACTATAAGCCGACCCTCAATCTTCCGCAGACAGATTTTCCCATGAAAGCCAATCTCCCTCAGCGGGAGCCAGCGCTCCTTGCTTGGTGGGAAGAGCAGCGCCTGTATGAAAAAATTCAGGAGGCTGGGGCGGAAAAACCTTTATATCTCCTTCATGATGGCCCTCCCTATGCCAATGGGAAAATTCATATTGGGCATGCGCTGAATAAGATTCTCAAAGACATCATAATTAAATATAAAACCATGGAAGGCTACCGGGTGCCTTATGTGCCAGGATGGGACTGCCATGGGTTGCCAATCGAACATCAAGTCACAAAACAACTTGGTGAGAAGAAAAAGAGTCTCACGGCCATTCAGCTCAGGCAAATGTGCCGTGATTACGCAAGTAAGTTTTATCAGATTCAGCGTGAAGAGTTTGAACGGCTTGGGGTGTTGGGAGATTGGGCGCACCCGTATCTCACGATGGATAAATCCTATGAAGCAGCCATTGTTGAAGAGTTCGGCAAGTTTGTTGAAAAAGGTGGCGTCTACAAGGGGTTGAAGCCTGTGTTGTGGTGTACGGCTGATCAAACGGCCTTGGCTGAAGCCGAGGTCGAATACGAAGACCATACCTCTCCCTCGATCTACGTCAAATTTCCATTTGAAACATCACCGTCCACGTTAGCGTCGCCGGATGTTTTTGGGATTCCGAGTCTGGCCGATGCGACGCAGGTCTCGATTGTGATTTGGACCACGACGCCCTGGACGTTGCCAGCCAATCAAGCCATCGCGATTCACCCTGACTTCGACTATGCCTTCATTCGCATCGGGAATGAGGTGTTGGTGATGGCTGAAAAGCTTGCCGATCAGGTAGCCAAAGCCTGCGGGTTGTCTGACTATCAAGTACTTGGCGTGAAAAAAGGCAAAGATCAATTTGAAGGTCTTGTTTGTGCGCGTCCCTTGACGAAAGGCCATTCTCCCATTTTGCTTGGAGATTTTGTCACCTTGGAACAAGGGACTGGGTGTGTTCACATTGCGCCGGGTCATGGGATGGAAGATTATCTGCTTGCGCTCAAATACAATCAGGCTCCGCAACAAAGCCTTTTGACGGAACCGTTGCACGTTGTGGTGCCTGTCGATCATATGGGACGATTCAAGCCGGAGGTTGAGGACTTTGCCGGTCAACCGGTACTCAAAGCCAATCCGGAGATTGTCAAGAAGTTAGAGGGGCTTGGCGTCCTTCTTGGTCATGGCTCAGTGAACCATTCCTATCCACATTGTTGGCGGTGTAAAAACCCGGTCATTTTTCGAGCAACCGAACAATGGTTCGTATCCATGGAGCAAGGCGACCTTCGTTCACGAGCACTTAAGGAAATTGATCAAGTCCAATGGTTTCCAGGACGAGGGCGGGATCGAATCTATGGCATGATTCTCAATCGACCGGATTGGTGTTTGTCGCGTCAGCGGATTTGGGGAACGCCGATTCCAGGGTTTACCTGCACGCACTGTGACAAACCCTTGGCAGATACGACTGTCATTGCACATATCGCGGGACTTATGCGAGATCGTGGAGCCGATGTCTGGTTTGAACTGTCAGCGGAGGAACTTTTGCCTCAAGGCACAGCATGTCAAGGATGCGGGGGGCAGGCCTTTAAAAAAGAACAAGATATTTTAGATGTCTGGTTTGAATCAGGCGTCAGTCATGCGGCTGTCTTACAGGCTAGGGATGCACGATGGTGGCCGGCAGACCTCTACCTCGAAGGATCTGACCAGCATCGTGGCTGGTTTCACAGCGCCTTGTTAACCTCAGTGACTACAAAAGAGTGTGCGCCATACAAAGCGGTGCTCACGCATGGGTTTGTCGTGGATGGCGAGGGTAAAAAAATGTCCAAATCTGCCGGAAATGTTGTGGCACCTCAAGACGTGATATCACAATCCGGAGCGGACATTTTACGGCTGTGGGTGGCATCACAGGACTATCAGGAAGACTTACGCATTTCGAAAGACATTTTAAAACAAACGGTTGATGCCTATCGAAAAATCCGCAATACCACTCGCTTTTTATTGAGTAATCTTTATGATTTTGACCCTGCTCAGCATCGCGTGGCCTATGATGATTTGTCACGAGTGGACCAGTGGGCCCTCTATCGTCTTGGCCGTCTGATTGCATCTATGCAGAAGGCGTATGGTGATTTTGAGTTTCGTCAGGCTGTCCATGAGCTTGACTATTTTTGTTCCGTGGACATGAGTGCGACATATTTGGATATTCTCAAAGATCGCCTCTACACCTTTCCGAAGAATTCAACGTTACGAAGAGGATCACAAACGGTCATTTTTGACATTGTCCTTGCGTTGTCCAAGCTTATGGCGCCGATTCTGAGTTTTACTTCCGAGGAAATTTGGCAGACCTTGCGGAAAAGTCTGTCTGGGGATGACGCGGTGTTGAGTGTGCATGTCTCGTCGTTTCCGAAGAGCGATCCATTATGGAAGAATGTCCAAGTCGAACAGGAATGGGTGACGCTGTTAGCCACGCGGACGGTCGTGCAAAGTGCGTTGGAAAAGCAGCGGCGCGAGAAAGTGATTGGGGCGCCGTTAGAAGCACGGTTGATGATTCATGCCACGGCAAAGCATTATGCGCTTCTCAAGCAATATGAATCTGATTTGCCTGCACTCTGTATTGTTTCGCAAGTACAGGTTGAGCAGAGTGACGTGTATGTAGCAAACCAAGGGCTTGTGGCTGACCCCGACCTCGAGGTGATGGTGAATGTGGAAAAAGCGGATGGGACGAAATGTGAACGCTGTTGGAATTATCGATTAGCTGTCGGAAAGGATTCTCAGCATCCCACATTATGTGAGCGGTGTGTAGAAGCGGTTATGTCGTAATTATGGGCAAACGATTTGCTATTCTGGCCTTTGTGAGTACAATCATCATTGTGGTTGATCAAATCACGAAGTCCTATATCGCCACGACGATGTACCTCCATCAGTCGATCATCATAATTCCAGAATATTTTAGTCTCACGTATATCCGAAATCCCGGTGCCGCCTTTGGAATTCTTGCATCGAGTAGTAGTGGATTCCGGATGGTGTTTTTTCTTATCACGTCGATTTTTGCGCTCGGCCTACTCCTGACCATTTTCGTGAGATTGCAGCCCAATGATTGGTGGGGGCAGCTGACGATCTCGAGTATTTTCGGTGGCGCGATTGGAAACCTGATTGATCGTCTGCAATTTGGGGAAGTCATCGACTTTCTGGACTTTTATATCAATGGTTATCACTGGCCAGCGTTTAATGTGGCCGATATGGCCATAAGTCTTGGCGTCTGCTCGTTATTCCTTCTGTTTGCGTTTGAAAAACGTAAGCCTGAACTGTCCCCGCAACAACCCCAAGAAGATCTTCGCTGAGCGTGTCGCATGAGAGCCGGCGTCTACTATTATCCTTTTAAGTCGAGTCTGACTCCTTTTACTGAAGAACGAGTGAGGCGGGGGAAATGCAAAGTGCAAAATTAAAAGTGGCGACGAACAACGCGCGACGAACGACAAGCGACGAGTAACGAGAAAAACGTATTACTGGGCAGGGGTTTTGGCGCGTGCAACCATTTTACAGTAGGAGCAGATGCCCGTACTTGTTGGTTGGCTGCAGGTGGTACAGGGTTGGAGTGTGCTTTGATCCGTTTCAGTCATGGAGCCGTGCGTGGTTTGCGCCTTTTCTTGCTTGGCGAGAAATTGCCAATAGAAGGTGTGCTTCGTGCCTGGTGATTCCGCTTCGAGTCGATTGAGCACGTCTTTATAGACTAGCATTTTTGCCCCTTTGGACATGGGGCATTCTTCTACCATGTAGTCAATCCGGTTGACGACGGCATAGGCGGCAATTTCTCGTTCAGTCAGTCGATAGAGAGGTTTGACCTTTTTGGCAAAGCCTTCCATTGATGCCGGAAGTGTGGGGCTTTGTTTCTGGAGATACTCTTCTTGCCAGTGGAGAACGTTGCCCAAGAGACGTGCGGCTTCGTCGTCTAAATTATGGCCCGTCGCCATGACATCGTAACCCCCTTGAATGGCCGCGCGGTTAAATTGATATCGTTTGATGGTTCCGCACGTTGAACAGGTCGGACGTCGAACCATGTTGGCCAGATCGGGAATACTTGCACCTTCTTCCTCTTCAACATTGTGAATGGTTAGTGTGGCTCCACATGGCGCGGCAATCCGTTCCGTGAATTGTTCGACTTTTTCGCGTGAACCTTCTGAATAGGCTCCAATGCCTTGATCAACATACAGTCCGTCTGCCCGATATCCAAGCTTCAACAGAATTTCCCACAGCGTCAGGCTATCTTTTCCGCCTGAGACTGCGACGAGAATGCGGTCGTCGGTGCTAAACATATTTTGAGATTTTATTGCCTTCTGCACCTGGGTTCTCACGAAATCTGTAAGACAGATTGAGCAAAAGGCTGTGTTGTGACGTGGCAACCGTAAGACGGCGCGGGCTGGACATTTTCGGCATTTCATGACATCCGCTCCGATCCACCGGAAATGACCGGACGAATTTCAATGACATCACTATCAGCTAACAGTTCATCTTCAGTCACGAGGTCTTGCCCACGAATCACGAGATAAGCTTCGGGAATCAGATGCAGATCTGTAAACAGATCACGCACGTGTTTTGGCCCTTTGATTTCTATATCGCGAGTGGGATGGCTCAGGTGGATCTTCATGAAGGCTGCATCATACGATTGTAGTTTGGTGCTTTGCAACGAGAAGATCCGCATTCGTGACGATCACGGGACAGAATCTGGTAGCTGAGGTGTAAGTAGCGAAAAGTAAAGATGAAAATATGTGTGGATGGGAAAGGCGAAACAGGCAGAGGAGAAGACTTCTGGGATTTCTATACTGTTTCCAATGTATTTCTGTTAGCCCCAGGGATCGAGAGATTGCCGGTGAGCCGCATCCCAGCTCATATCTGTGAGAAATTTATAAAATTTGTATGGTAAACCTGAAAGAAGGTGATAGAATTTAATCTCATTGTCTAAAAAGGAGAGAATCGTCATATTTCTTGGCAGTCAGAGTCATAATCGGGAGTCACCAAGGAAGGGAATTCCATGAACGACGCGCATCGCCCTATTGATCTGAAATGTATTAATACAATTCGAACGCTTTCGATGGATGCCGTCCAGGCGGCGAATTCAGGTCATCCAGGAACGGCCATGGCCTTGGCGCCTGTGGTCTATACCCTCTGGAACCAACTCTTGCGATTCGATCCTGCCGATCCCATATGGCCCAACCGGGACCGTTTTGTACTTTCCATCGGCCACGCCTCCATGTTGTTGTATTCCCTCCTTCATCTGTGTGGCGTGAAATCCGTGAATGCGCAGTACGAACGATTGGGTCAACCATCGGTGACGCTTGATGACATCAAACATTTTCGCCAATTGGAGAGTAAGTGTCCGGGGCATCCCGAGTATCGATGGACGTCGGGTATTGAAACGACGACTGGACCTCTGGGACAGGGTGTTGCCACAAGCGTAGGCATGGCCATGGCCGAACGATGGATGGCAGGATATTTTAATCGTCCGGACTTTGAAATGATCAATTATGATACCTATGCATTGTGTGGTGATGGGTGCATGATGGAAGGGGTATCCAGCGAAGCGGCGTCGTTAGCCGGGCATTTAAAACTCTCGAATCTCTGTTGGATCTATGACAATAATAAAATCACCATTGAAGGACATACGGCATGGGCGTTTAGCGAAGATGTGGCGACGCGATTTATCGCCTATGGATGGAATGTGACGAGAGTCGGCGATGCCAATGACCTCGATATGTTAGCGAGAGCGTTTGCCACTTTTAAGAAAGAGACGGACCGTCCAACGTTGATTATTGTGGATAGCCATATTGCATTTGGTGCCCCGAATAAACAGGACACGCATGCGGCCCATGGAGAGCCTCTTGGCGAAGAGGAAATTCGTCTCACTAAACGAAATTATGGATGGCCTGAAGAAGCAACCTTTCTCGTTCCTCCCGATGTGCCGCAACATTTCCAAGAAGGGGTTGGGAAGCGGGGGAAGGACATGCGTGAGGCCTGGATGACGCTCTTTGATGAGTATAAGAAACGCCATGCCGATCTGGCAGATCATCTCTACACCATGCAACATCGAGGGTTGCCTCAAGCCTGGGATGCGAATTTGCCAACGTTCCCTGCCGATGCGAAGGGCATGGCGGGACGGGAGGTTTCGGGGAAGGTGCTCAATGTGCTTGCGCAAAATGTCCCGTGGCTGCTCGGGGGAGCGGCGGATTTAGCACCTTCGACGAAAACCCGATTGACGTTTGAGGGGGCAGGGGAGTTTACCGCACAAGAGCCAATCGGGCGGAATGTTCATTTCGGTGTTCGCGAGCATGCCATGGGCGCTATCCTGAATGGCCTCTCGCTCTCAAAAGTCCGGCCTTACGGATCGGGATTTTTTATTTTCAGTGATTATGCCCGCCCTACCATACGGTTGAGTGCGTTGATGGAAATTCCAGTCGTGCATATCTTTACACACGACTCGATTGGTGTAGGTGAAGATGGTCCGACGCATCAGCCAATCGAGCAATTACCGTCGTTGCGGGCGATCCCTGGCTTGATTCTCTTGCGGCCGGCCGATGCTAATGAAGTGGTAGAAGCCTGGAAAATCATCATGCAGTTACGGCATGAGCCTGCGGTTTTAATTTTGACCAGGCAAGCACTTCCGACGTTGGATCGTACCAAGTATGCGTCAGCGTCCGGTGTGGCCAAAGGTGCCTACGTGTTAGCCGATGCGCCCAATGGTCAGCCTGAGGTCTTGTTGTTAGCCACGGGAAGCGAAGTCTCACTCTGTGTGGAAGCGCATGAGCAACTCATCAGCCAAGGCATCAACAGCCGGGTCGTGAGCATGCCGTCCTGGGAGTTGTTTGAACTACAATCTGTGGACTATCGCGAGTCCGTTATCCCACCCCACGTCACGGCTCGAGTGTCCGTGGAACTGGCGTCGACGTTTGGTTGGGCGCAGTATGTCGGGACAACCGGACAGAGTATCGGTATGAACACGTTTGGTGCATCGGCTCCGCTAAAGGAGTTAGCCAAGAAGTTTGGTTTTTCGGCAGACAAGGTGGTTGCTGCAGCAAAAGCTCAACTGAAACAGGCATAAACGTTGGTGATGTCGCCTGCGTCATCATGAAATCTGTGAAATCTGACGACAAGCATTCTGAACAGAAGAGTGTCGCGTGCGGTCTAATACTGTATTTCCGATGTCGAGGATGAGCATTTCTCATGAACTTTGAACTTGAAACATTATAGGCAAGGAGGCGTACTATGAATCCCCTCGTTCAACTTCGAGAGCAAGGACAAAGTCCCTGGTATGACTATATTCGCCGAGGCTTGATCACCTCTGGCGATCTGAAAACCCTCATTGATCAGGACGGGCTGATGGGGATGACCTCGAATCCCGCCATTTTTGAAAAAGCCATCGCCGGGAGCACCGATTATGACGATGAGCTGCAACGCGCGGCTTCCGAGCTCATCGGCGTAAAGGAGATCTATGAGCGAGTGGCGATTAAAGATATTCAGGATGCGGCTGATGTGATGCAAGGAGTCTATAAACATTCAGAGGGCCGCGATGGTTATGTCAGTCTGGAAGTCTCGCCAGACTTGGCATTTGATACGCAGGCCTCAATCGACGAAGCCGTGCGTCTTCACAAGGCCGTGAATCGAAAGAATGTCATGATCAAGGTGCCGGGAACATCTGAGGGGCTGCCGGCGATTGAAGAGCTGCTGTCACGCGGCATCAATATCAATGTGACGCTGTTGTTTAGTGTGAACATGTACGAGCAGGTGGCCTGGCGCTATATCCGTGGACTCGAACGTTTGGCCGCAAATGGTGGCGATGTCAGTCAAATCGCGTCGGTGGCCAGTTTTTTCGTAAGCCGAATCGACGGCCTCATCGATAAGCAACTCGAAGCCAAAATTAAGGCGGAATCAAATGCGGGTAAGAAATCCGTGTTGGAAGGGCTTCTCGGAAAAGTCGCGATTGCCAATGCCAAGCTCGCGTATGAAAAGTTTCAAGAAATTTTTGCAAGCAAAGAATTTCAAGCATTGAAATCTAAAGGCGCGCATGTGCAGCGGGTCTTGTGGGCGAGCACGGGGACCAAGAACCCCAAGTATCCCGATACGTTGTACGTCGATCATCTGATCGGAGCGGATACGGTCAATACTATGCCCGAAGCTACGTTTGCCGCGTTTCGAGATCATGGCACGGTGAAGGCCACAATCCAGGAAGGCTTGGACGACGCCAAAGCCACTATGAAGCAGTTAGCTGAAGCCGGTATTTCCATGGATGACGTGACCGACACGCTGCTGCGCGATGGCGCGAAATTGTTTGTTGATGCTTTTGATCAATTAATGGGTGCGATTAGCCGTAAACGCGCCGAGGTTCTTGGAGACAAATTAGATCGAGTCACATATGCTCTAGGCGAATGGCAGGCACAGGTTGATGAAAAGTTGACAGAAGTTCAAACGAATAACCTTGTTCGACGAATTTGGGCCAAAGATCCAAGCGTGTGGCATCAAGACCTTGGCCATCAAAAGATTATCCGCAATGCGTTGGGTTGGTTGAATATTTCACACGAACAATTGCCGCATATCGCGAAGCTCCAAGCTGTTGCGAGCGACATCAAGGGAGCCGGCTTTACACATATTCTGCTCTTGGGCATGGGAGGCAGTAGCCTGTGTCCGGAAGTCTTACGAATGACCTATGGCGTTATCAACGGGTATCCGGAATTGCATGTGCTGGATAGTACGGTGCCCGCACAGGTTCGAGCCTTTGAGCAACAGGTGGACTTGTCCAAGACGGTCTGCATTGTCGCCAGTAAATCCGGTTCGACGACGGAACCATTGGTGTTCCAGAAATATTTTTATGATCGCATGCAGCAAGCTGTCGGAGACAAGGCTGGACAGCACTTTATCGCGATAACCGATCCGGGGTCGTTGCTTGAAGGGGTGGCTAAGAAATTGAAGTTTAGACACATTCTTCTAGGCGTGCCTGAAATTGGCGGACGCTATTCGGCACTTTCGAATTTTGGAATCGTTCCCGCGGCTCTCATGGGCGTGAATATTGAAAAGTTTTTGCATCAATCCGAACGCATGCGACATTCCTGTGAGTCATCCGTGCCTGCTCAGGAGAATCCAGGAGTCAGACTGGGAGCGGTGCTGGGTACTTTGGCGAAAGCCGGTCGAGACAAACTTACGTTTGTGACATCCCCGGCCATATGGGATCTCGGCGCATGGCTGGAACAGCTTGTGGCTGAGAGCACGGGAAAAGAAGGCACGGGTATTGTTCCCGTTGACGGAGAATCTTTAGCCTCTCCGGAAGCCTATGGCCAGGACCGTGTTTTTGCCTACGTCCGTTATGCCAAAGAACCGTGCTCCGATCAGGATGCCAAAATCGCTGCGCTGGAGAAAGCGGGACATCCGATTATCCGTGTTGATCTCACCGACTTGCTCAACGTGGGCGCGGAGTTTTTCTTGTGGGAAATGGCGACGGCTGTCGCAGGGTCGATCCTTGGCATCAATGCCTTCGATCAACCGAATGTGCAGGAAAGTAAAGATTACACCAAAGCCTATCTCGATGAATTCAAGAAAACTGGGAAACTTCAGGAATCCAAACCGGTACTGATCGATCAAGCTGTGCAGGTCTATGCCGATGAAGCAAATCAGAAAGCCCTCAATGGCGCCTCCACGTTTGATGACGTGCTGGCGAGTCATCTATCCAGAGTGAAGCCTGGTGACTATGTTGCCATCAATGCCTATGTCGAGCATACGGATGAAGTGCAGGAGGTGTTTCAGCGGATGCGGACAAAAATTCGTGATGCCAAACAGGTGGCCACGACGCTTGGCTATGGGCCTCGCTTCTTGCATTCAACGGGGCAACTACATAAAGGTGGTCCTAATTCTGGCGTGTTTATTCAAGTGACCAGTGATGATGCCCAAGATCTGGCTATTCCCGATGAACTCTATACGTTCGGCGTCCTCAAAGCCGCGCAAGCGTTGGGTGATCTAAAAAGTTTAACCGCCAAAGATCGACGCGTCATTCGCGTCCATGTTGGCGCAAATGTGCAAAAAGGCTTAGAGCGGCTCGAGCAAGCTATTGAAGCTAGTTTTTGTGTGGGCAAACACTAAAGCTGCGTCTTCTCGAGTCGACTGCTAATCTAAACGAAGGTACATTACATTTAGACAACCAATGTGTTTCGCAGGGAAGCGAACGTCGTGGTTGAACAGCATCGCCGTCTCCATTTCTCGAATCCTCTCTTTCTTCAGACCCTCGGCGTCCGCTCGAACTTCGTTCTAAAGCAAATAAATTCTCCTCTCAAGCTCATTCCACATCCGGGACAAATGTGTGTACAGAACGTAGTTGTCTGGACGTTCAGAAAGGATGAGAGACATGCGCCGATTTCACCTGTTCTCTAGGACTCGAGATGTTTTCTGTGCGCCGAATTGTCGCTGGTGGCTGGTGTGTGGTCTGACGTTAGTGGTGGTCGTGGGGCTGGGTTGGCCTTCGACCAGTCAGGCGAGCAACCGAATGTCCCTGATCCCGTATGGAGACCCTGGCCGAGTGAGTTCGGGATTGGACTATACATGTGCGGTGCGTGTAGACGGGAGTGTGCGCTGTTGGGGGGGCAATGGGCAAGGTCAGGCTTGGCCCCCTAAGGACTTGCGTCCGGTGTCCCGAGTGAGTGCGGGGGAAGCACTTACGTGTGCCGTACAAGTTAATGGGCTCGTGCGCTGTTGGGGCAGAAATGGGCAAGAGGAAGTCGCGCCGCCGGAAGAATTGGGTTTGGTCGTGAGTGTAAGTGTCGGTGGGGGACATGTCTGTGCCTTGCAAGCAGGAGGAGTGGTGCGGTGTTGGGGAGACAATCGCGATGGGCAAGCCACACCACCTGGAGGTCTGAAGCCTGTGGTTGAGGTCAGCGTAGGCTGGAGGCACAGCTGTGTGCTGCAGGCGGATGGTGTGGTGCGGTGTTGGGGGCGAAACGAACGCGGGCAAGCGACGCCACCAAAAAATCTTGGGTTTGTCGTGGGACTTAGTGCGGGCTATGCCCACAACTGTGTGGTTCAGGTGAGTGGGACTGTGCGTTGCTGGGGATACAACAGTGAAGGTCGGGCCACGCCACCCAGAGGAATGAGTCGAATTGTGGAAGTAAGTGCGGGCCGGTCGCATAGCTGCGCGCGGCGCATGAATGGTGTGGTGCGCTGCTGGGGGTACAATGGTGATGGCCGGGCGACGCCGCCGAGAGATCTCGAACCGGTAGTGGGCGTGAGCTCGGGGCGGGCGCATAGTTGTGCACGGCAAGCCAATGGCGTGGTACGGTGTTGGGGGCAGAATTTGCAAGGGCAAACAATGCCACCCGAGGATGTGGTGAAGCGATTAGAAAATGTCGCGGTGAGACCAGTGGCACCTATCGTGACAGTTGGAGGTACGCAACTGTTTCGCGCAGTGGCCACCTTCAACGACAATTCCTTACAGAGGTTAAACGTCGGTTTGCCACTGGTCGCGCAATTGGTGGACATCTCATCTGGTGAAGGCTGTGCGATACAGGCTAATGGGCAGGTACGCTGTTGGAAGTATCACTCATTTCAAGAGCTTCCGGAAGAGTTGCGAGTTCCAGAATATTTAGAGCCGGTCGTTGACTTGTGGGAGGGACTAGGTAGGGACTGCGCGTTGCAAGCGAATAGCGTGGTGCGATGCTGGGGATCTGAAGGTAATCCTGAGGCGACGCCGCCGACATTTCGCGGCCAGGTGTTGAGCTTGAGCTTAGGGCGTTCAGAATGTGCTCTCGTGGAGGGTGGGAAGGTGAGGTGTGGGGTAATGGCACCTATTCCCCCGGGGAACCTGCGTCCATCGGTGAGACTGGATGCCAATGCCATTCATAGCTGCGCAGTACAAGCCAATGGGCGGGTGAGCTGCTGGGGAAATAGATATAGTAGACGCGAGTATTTTGTTCCGCCGGATGATCTCGGGCTAGTGGTGAGCGTGAGCGGGAGTGATTTCCATTACTGTGCGGTGCAAGCGGATGGGCAGGTACGCTGTTGGGGAGAAAATACAGCTGGCCAGGGCACACCGCCTGAGGATCTGGGGCCGGTGGTCATGGTGAGCGCGGGGTGGACATATACCTGTGCGGTGCGGGCAGGAGGAACGGTGCAGTGCTGGGGAAATACCCCTTTTGATCAAGACCCGCCCGATGATTTAGGGCCTGTGCGAATGGTGAGAGCATTGGTCAATCGTACTTGTGCCCTGTTGGCGGATGGACGGGTTCGATGTTGGGGTCACCGTAATTTAATTGCTTTACCCATAGATCGACTAATGTGGGGCAGCAGTTTCGCAGATGTGGCTAAGGTAGGAAAAGGAGGCTTTGCGACGGGGCTGGCACCCGGCATCACGGATATCTCAGCAACACTCTTGGGCATCACAGGCCAAACTCATCTGATCGTCGAAGTGCCCTAGGATGAGAGCAATTTCTCATCTTAGAAATTTTCCAGTTGTGCAAATGTAGGGTGATCTCAAAAGCTTGACAGCCAAAGATCGGCGCGTCATTCGCGTCCATATCAAAACGGATGTGCTGCAGGGCCTAGAACGGCTGGAGCAAGCGATCGAAGCCAGTATGTGTGTGGGCAAGCATTAAAAATTGCTTCTCCTCTAGATCACTGATAATCTGAACGAAGGCAAGCTAAGGCAACCAGTGTGCTTCGCAGGGAAGCGAACGTCATGGTTGAACGTCACAGCCTTCTCTCCATTTCTCGATTCCTACCTTTCCTCAGACCCTTGAGGTCCAGTTTAGTTTTGCTCCCCAACGAACGATTGCCTCTTTCAAACTCATTCTACGACGGCCAAGAACGTTCTTGCATGATGTTGTATGCATGACGTTCAGAAAGGATGACGGACATGCGATCTTATCTGTCCTCTAGGTCTCCATATGGGTCCCAGCAACCAGTCTGGAGTCGTTGGCTCTTGTGTGGTCTCACGGTAGTGTTCATAGTGGGGATGGGGCTCGGTAGTCCTTCAGCCAGCCAAGCTAGTAATCGGATGGCCCTAACTCCGTATGGAGACAGTGGTCGGGTTAGTGCAGGGTTGGATTATACCTGTGCGGTACGAGCGGATGGGCGGGTGCGCTGTCAGGGCGAGAATGGGCAAGGTCAAGCCACGCCGCCCGGGAATTTGCGTCCAGTAGTGGCGGTGAGTGCAGGAGCAGCGCTGACCTGTGCGGTACAGGTGACTGGGGTGGTGCGGTGTTGGGGAAAGAATAACTTTAGGCAAGCGACGCCGCCGACAGATCTGGGACCAGTGGTGAGTGTGAGCACCGGGGGGTTCCATGGCTGTGCGGTGCAGGTGAATGGTGTCGTGCGGTGTTGGGGGGATAATCGGTTTGACCGGGCCACGCCGCCAGGGGATTTATTGCCAGTCGTTCAGGTCAGTGTGGGACATGCACATGGCTGTGTGGTGCAAGCGAATGGACTCGTGCGGTGCTGGGGGAGGAATACGCATGGGCAAGCGACGCCGCCGGCGGATCTGGGGCCGGTGGTGGGCGTAAGTGCGGGGTTTGCCCATAGCTGTGCGGTGCAAGTAGGAGGGGCAGTGCGCTGTTGGGGCACCAACGGCGCAGCAGGCCTGGCGACACCGCCGGGGGATCTGGGGCCAGTGCTGGAGGTCAGTGCCGGATGGTCGCATAGCTGTGTCGTGCAGGTGGGAGGAACCGTGCGGTGTTGGGGGAATAATCGGTTTGGCCGGGCGACGCCGCCTGGGAATCTGGGACCGTTGGTGGGCGTGAGTGCGGGGTTGTTGCATAGTTGTGCACGGCAAGCGGATGGGGTCCAGCGTTGTTGGGGAAACAATGATCACGAGCAGGCCTCGCCGTCGGTGGACATGGTAAAGAGGTTAGAGCGTGTGGCGGTGACGCCAGTAGCGCCCACGGTGCCGATTGGTAGCATGCAACTCTTTCGGGCGACGGGCACGTTCAATGACCAATCCACACAGGCGTTACACATGGGCCTGCCGCTCATTGCGCACACCGTGAGTGGGGGGGGGACACACAGTTGCGCGGTGCAAGCAAACGGGGTGATCCGCTGTTGGGGGAACAATTTCAAAGGCCGTGCCACGCCGCCCAGGGATTTAGGCTTGATGGTTGGGGTGAGTGCAGGGAGATTCAATAGCTGTGCGGTGCAAGTGAATGGGATGGTGCGGTGTTGGGGGGATAATCAGTTTGACCAGCTCATTCCTCCGGTGGATCTAGTTCAAGGAGTGAAGGTGAGTGTGGGAATTCTTTTCGCCTGTGCGGTGCAAGTGGATGGGGTGGTGCGTTGTTGGGGAGATAATCGTTATGGTCGAGCCACGCCGCCGGTAGATCTGGGTCCGGCGGTGCAAGTAAATATGGGAAATGTTCATGGCTGTGCGGTGCAAGCGGATGGGCGGGTGCGTTGCTGGGGGGATAATCGTTATGGTCAAGCCACGCCGCCAGATAATTTTGGCTTGATCGTGAGGGTGAGTGGAGGACGTGGTTTTAGCTGTGGACTTCAAGCGAATGGGGTGGTGCGGTGCTGGGGAAAAAATAATTATGGGCAAGCCACGCCGCCAGGGGATCTGGGGCCTGTGGTGGGTGTGAGTGCAGGGTTTGATCATAGTTGTGCGCTGCAAGTGGGTGGGGTGGTGCGGTGCTGGGGGAGAAATAATTATGGGCAAGCCATGCCGCCGGGAAATATGGGCTTTGCGGTTGGGATAAACATGGGGGAAGACCATAGTTGCGTGGTGCAGGTGAGCGGGCAGGTGCGTTGCTGGGGGAGTAATTTTTTTAACCGAGCTACACCCCCCTTAGATCGACCAGTGTGGGGAAGTAGTCTATGGGAGGTAGCCTCCGTGAATGTTTTTGGCCAGGCCAAGGGGAAAATGTCAGGCGTGACCGATATCTCGGCGACACTCTTTGGTGTCACAGGGCTCACACATCTGATCGTCGAGTGAGCGAACGATGGGTGTGAATGGGCCCAAGAATTTATGATTCCCTGAAATATATGTCCGGTGTTATTCGTTGTTGATATTGGCGTGCCCACGTTGTTTCTTTGCCTTACTTTCAGAAAGGATGACTGCCATGAATAGATTTCATCTGCCTATAAATACTCGACATGGTCACGGGCCGCATGTCTGGAGTCGCTGGATCGTGTGCGGTCTGACGTTAGTGGTGGTGTTGATGGTGGGGCTCAGTAGTCTATCTGTTAGCCATGGGGCGAGTCGCACGGCCCATGCTCCATATGGCGACCGCGGTCGGGTGAGCGCGGGGTTGGACTACACCTGTGCGGCGCGGGTGGATGGAAGCGTACGATGTTGGGGGGGAGATGGGCATGGACAATCCAGGCCGCCTAAGAATTTGGCTCCAGTGCGACGAGTGAGTACGGGAGAAGCGCTGACGTGTGCGGTGCAGGTGGATGGGGTGGTGCAGTGTTGGGGAAGGAATACGCATGGGCAGGCGGTGCCTCCAACAGATTTGGGGCCGGTGATGTGGGTGAGTATAGGAGGGTTCCATAGCTGTGCGGTGCAAGTGGGAGGAGTGGTGCGTTGCTGGGGGGACAATCGCGATGGGCAAGCGACGCCACCTGGAGATATACTGCCAGCAGTCCGAGTAAGTGTGGGGCATGCCCATAGTTGTGCGCTGCAAGCTAATGGCCTGGTGCGCTGCTGGGGGAGAAACGAACATGGGCAAGCCACCCCGCCAGAGAATCTCGGTCTTGTGGTAGGGCTGAGCGCCGGGTATGCCCATACCTGTGCAGTGCAGGTGGGCGGGACGGTGCGTTGCTGGGGGTACAATAGTGAAGGCCGGGCGAAGCCTCCTCAAGGTCTGAGTCAGGTGCTTGAGGTGAGTGCGGGACGCTCACACAGTTGTGCGCGGCGAGCAAATGGGGCGGTGCACTGTTGGGGGTATGATGGCGATGGCCGAGCGACGCCACCAGCAGATCTCGGGCCAGTGGTGGGGGTCAGTGCGGGCCGAGCGCATAGCTGTGCCCAGCAAGCGAATGGAGAGGTGCGGTGCTGGGGTGAGAATTTGCAAGGCCAAACGATGGCCCCCGTGGACGTAGTGAAGAGGTTAGAAACTGTGGCCGTACGACCCGTGGCGCCAATCGTAACGATCGAAGGCACGCAACTCTTTCGGGCGGTGGGTACGTTCAATGACCAGTCCATACAGAATTTGAGCTCGGGGCTGCCGCTGGGTGCTGTAAGTGTTTGGCAGCATGATGATACTAACTGTGTGGTGCGGGACAATGGGCGGGTTCGTTGCTTGGGATTTTATGATTCCCAACCCACGCCCACTGCCAGGCTGCCAGAGGATCTAGGTCCGGTCGTTCGAGTGAGCCTGGGCAGTTCTTTTCTGGGCAGTTCTTTTAGTTCTTTTGGCTGTGCGTTGCAAGCCAATGGCGTGGTGCGCTGCTGGGACCGAAACGAACGCAGGCAAGCCACCACCCCGCCAGAGAATCTCGGTCTTGTGGTAGGTCTGAGCGCCGAGGGTGACCATAGCTGTGCGGTCCAAGTAGGTGGGACTGTGCGCTGCTGGGGAGACAATTCCTTTGGCCAAGCTACGCCACCGGGGGATATGCTTCCGGTCATTCAGGTGAGTGTGGGGAGTCAGCATACATGTGTGCTGCAAGCCAATGGGCGGGTTCGCTGCTGGGGAAGGAATGATATTGGGCAAGCCACACCACCGGGGGACATGCTTCCCGTCATTCAGGTGAGTGCGGAGAGTCTGTATACATGTGTGGTGCAAGTCAATGGGCGGGTTCGCTGCTGGGGGCATAACTTTTCTGACCAAATTACGCTTCCCGATGATTTAGGTCCGGTTGTGATGCTGAGTACAGACACGGGATATGGCTGTGCGGTGCAAGTGAGTGGGGTGGTGCGTTGTTGGGGAGGCTATTCTACCACTCCACCGGAGGGTCTGGGACCGGCCGTGGAGGTGAGCACGGGGTCTGATAAAACCTGTGTGATGCAAGGGAATGGCGTGGTGTACTGCTGGCACCATGCTGGGATTTATAACGGTGTTCTTACACCAATTGTTGACCGACCGGTGTGGGCAAGTAGTCTGCCGGAGGTGGGTATAGTGGGGAAGGGTGGCTTTGCCACGGGGCTGACGCAGGGGGTTACGGATATCTCGGCCACGCTCTTGGATGTCACAGGCCAGACACATTTAATTGTGGAAGCGCCTTAAGGATAAGAGAAATTCCTAACTTCGGAACCCCAGGTGTGGGGAAGGATTGGTGGTTTAAAGAAATTGACGGCCAAAGTTGGGTAAATGATTCGAGTTCATCTCGGGGAATGTGCAAAAGTGCATAGAACGGCTAGAGCAAGCCGTCGACGTCAGACTCTGTGTAGGGGGAATCCTAGCCGTTTACGTGTACCCATGGTGAAGGAAAAGAACGCCTGCGCGTCTTCATTTCAAAAGTTTCCGGGTATCAAGATGGATAAAATGCGCGCCTCGTTCTTTGACTCGCTTGACCATGTCTTCCGTGCCGCCGGCATCGTCCCCAGGCTCTCCATTCCACAGTGCGAGCAAGGTCAGATTGTTTTGTGAAATCGCGAGGGCATTGTGGAGCATCCACAGATTGGACCGCTGCCAAATATTGTAGTCCTTCTTTGCTCGGAGCCAGCGCGGTAGTTCGTTGAAATCTGAGAGCATTTCTATTGACTGTGTTTTAAGGAGAGCATTGAACCGTTCAACCCATTGCGGTCCAGCATCTGCGACGGAAGCTTTCATGTACGCGTTCTGTGGTATGGCCAGATAAATTTGAGAGGGAATGTCGAGTTCTTTGCATACTTCATGAAAGAGGATATCTCCACCTGATGCACACCCAGATATTCCAAGAAACGTGCCCTTGTTTTTCTCTTTCTCCTTCATTAACGCCTCTTTAATCATGGCTCGACCTTGAGCTTCTTTCTCTCTTGGGAAGCGAGGACTCTTTCGACCTTCAGCGTCAATACGATGTCCGGTAAATAAGATGACATGGGGAACATCTTCAGTTATTGGACTGTGCTCCTTCTCTTTCATGATGCTCTCCATGGCCGCCTGTGTATTTTCTTTCAAAATGCCAAGACGCTTATACAGTAGGGCCTGACTGCGTGCAGCGCTGCGGGCAAAATCTGGAGCATTGGCAAGGGCTTTCTGATAGGCCCGCCCAACACGGCTGGGTTTTGGCGAAGTGAGCAGTGTTAGATCTGCAAAACTAATTTCTGCCCAGAGATCAGTTTCTGTCTCACGCGCGAGCGCTGTTTGTTTCGATTCAATCGCTAGTTGAACCCCGGCGCCGAGATCATGCCGGAGTGCTTGAAGTTTCTTGAGCTTTAATGCTGCCTCATCCGCGGTATCGAAGTCATCTTCCCATACTGATACTTGAGCGGTGGCAAGTTCGGTAATGATGGTGAGCATCGCGAGCGCATTTAATCCTGAATAAAAATGGTTCCGGTCTTCGATAAACCCCTCGTTATAGAGTTTGAACGATCTGTGGAGATGTGGTGACGCAAGGGCTGCTTTTTGAATGGCCTCTATACCTTCTGTTTCTTGCCAATCCTTATCCCAGAGGATTTTCGCGTTTCGTCCTCTAAGAGCCAAAATCTCTGCACGGTCTGCTGCATGTTCCTTCCCAGAAATAGCAGCATTCTCAAGAGCTCGTTTCAGAGCCTGGTCCGACTGTACGAGATTGCCTTGCCGTTGAAAGATTGTTCCAAGTAGGGTATTGGCTTGCAAATCCATATCATCATATTTTCGGATGGTTTCCCATGTTATCTTTGCACCTATCCAATCTTTCAGTGCAAATTGAGCTTCCCCAATAAGTCGTAGGCCTGTGGTTTTCCAGGCGAACCCATCGACTTCTGCCGCTAAGAGTTGAAGATTTCCAAGGCTCTTCAAATATTGGGCTTGCTCGACTTCTTCTCTGAATTCCGTCGGAACAACTAGAAACTTCGTATGGTCGGTGGGTTCGAGACCGGGGAGTAGCTGAAAGACGGGACTATCCTGCGCTTGTGAATCCCACGTAGCCTTAAGCGCATTCACTAAGGTCTCGAGACTTGCAGTCGGATCATCTGCATCATATAGCATATACCGATCTGTCTTTAGATCAAAGGGGACATCATCTCCTTTCGACTTGAGAAGAAACGTACGTTTATCCCGAAAAGCATGGCGAATTCCTAATTCATAGAATGCATTGGCATTGTGAATCGAGATATCTGCAATGACGATATCCGCGATAAGAAGCTGTTCGAACATGTCCGTACGTATGTTGCCTTGTTGAATGAATTCGCCTGTCGTGCCGCCAGAATAACCAGACTTTTGAAGAGCTGGACGAATAAGTTCTTGGTCGACGCGATCAAAGTTAATCCCGTTTTTTGTGCCAAATGGACGGACGATGAAAGCATGCATACCGTAATTTCCTCCTACTTAGATGAACGTCCCGAAATGTTCGATGGCGATCTCCTCGCCAACCTTCTTCCCAACACGTCGAAGGTCGGGTATGAATTCGACCGAATCCAGCTTCTGAACATGCTTTGGTTGGATATCCGGCAGGCCCAATGCCTCGAGTCCCGGTTGGCTGAGTTCCGCATTGTACCGGGCATAGAGGAAGCGCCGGCCTTGATCGTTTGAAAGCGGGATGGCTGTTCCTGTCGTATCGCGTGGCACCATATCGCCTAGTTCACGATCGATTGGCGCTCCATGCACACACCGGCCCACCAATCGGCAATTCGTGTCTTGGTCAACCATCGCGCCGTACATGAGCGCTCCGGGAATCCCCGACACGTTGGTGATGAGCCCGTGATCAGGGTCGTCTACGTCTTCATCTTCCGTCGCTGCGGCCCCAGTTCCGACGGACATGATCAGCAGTTTGTCTTCACCCGAAGCCCAATTGAGTCGATAACCCGCTTCGGTCGCCATGCGATACATGAGAAAGGCGGGATTGTTATAGGGTGTCATTCCCCCATCGACGAAGACAAAGGACTTGCTGTCGTCATTCGGATCCCATTGAATGACTTCAGGCGGAAAATACACGGGGGCAGCCGTACTTGCTCGGACGATTTGCCACAATGGAATATTCAGATTGCAGTCAGGACGAGATGTATCATTATATTTGGCTAGCGGGTTACTGCTCATGGGCCAGGGAGAATCTGTCGTCCGGTTTCGCATCACGGTGAGGAGCAAGCATTCGAGGTCATCTGGTTTCAAGGTTGTTAATTCTCCAAAGGTTTTTTGAAGTATTTGCTTGAGAGGGTCCGCTTTGTACAGGGCTTTCCAGCGTTTTAAAAGAAACTGCTTTTCAAACATGGCCGGTCCGGTTTCTTGATAAAAGCTGAGCAGCTCCGCGACCGACATGCCTCTGGCTAATCCGGCGGCGATGATCGCCCCAGTGCTGGTTCCTCCGATGAAATCGAAGAAATGGCACAGTCTGAAATTTGAGCCAGCGCCTTTCGCTTGCGCCAGGAGCCGTTCCATGTTTGCGAGAATTTCCAGCGTGAGAATGCCACGGATGCCTCCACCGTCAAGGGCTAGCATTGTGTGTTGCTGATCTTCCTTGCCTTCATACCGAGACGCGAGTGTTCCCCACATTGTCATGTCGACCTCCTGGTGATGAAATATAATAACAAGGCCAAGGCCATAGATGAGAATTCTGTTAAAAGGAATGCTTATAGACGTTTCACATAACTTTAGCTGGTTGAAACGTTGTCCAGCGCTGGGCTATAGCCGATTCACTGACCTTCTGTACCCTTGAAGCGTTTGACGCCGCGTTGAAAGTCCTTAGAACTTAACTTGACCGAATTGAGCTTCGCTATAGGTGTACAAGAGTTGTGTCTTAAAAAGAGATTCAATTGTCTAGGCCACGCGGGTTCGTTGAGGTTGAACTCCCGACGTGGGCATGATCAGTTCATCGAGCCGTCTTTTCAGTATACCTCTGAATTTTCGTACGTTAAGGTTTCCTCGTGTATTGCGGGGGACGAGGATCGTTCGTTCGGGACGCAAATCAAACGGTGCCGGGGTGCCGCCAGGCTCTCGTATCGGAAGCCAATCAGCCGGAAAGTCTACGTTATTGACGCTGCGGCTGTGAAGCATGCCTGCTTCGAAGATGACATTGGGATTATCTTGAAAGGTTCGCCGGCCATTGGTTCCTTGAATTTCTTCAGAAAAATAACAGATGCCAAATCGGCACTTGCTGAGCATCCGGAGCAAGTGCGCATTGATATTTCCCGGTTGATGTTCGTCTTTCCAAAAGACCAGTTCAAAGGCATCTTTGTAGTCTTCTTGGATCGTTTTCTTGATCATGTCTATTACTCGAGAGTCGGCACGATCTGAGGACGCTAAGAAAATTTTGGGTTGCGTCAGTACCGGTAAGGGTTTTTGAAGGTATGTCTGAAGTTGTTTGCATGCCTCCCGGGTTTGCTCCATGCGTTTTCGAAACTGCAGGTTGGCGATGTAGACGTTGCACATGGCCGTTGCGATGGTCTGAAGTTCGTCCTTGGCCATGCTCGTGGCTTCTAAGCGTTTAGAGGTTTCAAACGAATGGACTCCGTAGTTTATGCCGTCCCGGCGGAGTGGAATGAGGATCGTCGTTTGCAATGGGACATCACGTAGCTCTTGGTCATTGGTTTTCCAATAGGGAGGAAGATGGGATTCTCCCGACCATAAATCCTGGTAGCGTCGGGACATTCGCAGGTCGGGGTGCTTGCGGTCCAGGCTCACGACCCAAAGCGGCGCGGTTTTTTCGTAGGCGAGACCGGCAAGGCTTGAGCACCGGCCTTTAAGGTCGCGCACAGGAATTGATTGAAATGTTGAGTTTCTGGCTAGTCCTAAGGGATAGAGAATTTTTTGACTTGCGTATTCTCCTTCAATAAATAGGCGATCAACGTCGATTTCTAGCACTTTCTTTGTATAATTCAAGACCAGTTCGCGAAATCGTGAAAAGGTAGCATCGTCGATGAGTTCGCAGGAATACGAAAAGTGTAGTAGGGTTTTTCCGAATGTGTAATCCATGATTGCTCCCCTTTGTATCTCAACCCGAATTGTGTGTTTGCCCTTTGGTTGAACGTGCTAGCCCGGTCGGTGCCGGTATATCAATCGGTTCAATCATGAACGTCGCGTCACCGTGATTGTTCTTGTAAAACATTTGCCATGGTTCTGGGCCAGGCAGAATGGCATCGTTGATGAACAAAAAGAGTTCTCCGTCACGTCGAGCTTTGAGTTCTGTGGTGAGCGTGGATGTCTGATTGTTGACGTCATCGGATAGCGTCGTAGAAGGCGGCGCTGTTGGGTACAGCGGGTACTCGTCGCTCCCTTGACTGCCAATCCGTGCGATGGGCTTGAACCACGGTTCACCAAGGTGGCGGCGCAAGAGAAGTCCCGCATACATCGAACGTGTCATCTTCTCCCACGTAAATCCATTCAGGTCTGTTGGAATGCCATTATCATTCCAGGGTGTTTGCTCGTTCATAGAGAGGGTGAGCCGATAGCGTTGGCCTGCCTTGAGCTGAATGCCACTGGCCCAGCATAAGGAATTTGTTGAAAACCCCTCTGCGTTAATTTCTTCTGAGGCAATCCGCGACTCTTGTGTTTCCTTGCAAACCAGCCCACCCGAGTTCATCATCGAGAATATGATTTGACTGGTACCTTGGAAGATGAGGATCACAGAGGCCAGTCCGGCGGCAAACGGCAGTACCCGTTGTTTCATGAGTTTGAAAAACGCTTGATACAGCCAATGCGTTCGAAATCGATAGATGATGTCATTGGGAAGGGTACTCTTAGGAGTTGAAGGTGCTGTGGGATGCGTGAATGGCTTCCATAGGGTTCGCATGTGATCCGTGATGGAAACCTGAATGCGGCATCCAATGTAGATAAGGACGATGAGTAGAAGTACGAGGCCACTCAATGTGCCGGGATGGCTTTTGAACGCTTCGAGCCAGGGGCTCAACAGGTCGGGAAGAAAGATACCAATTCCGGAAATGATGGGGGAAATCGCGCAAAGGGCTCCTGTACAGGCTTCAGTTGGCGGTCTGTAGAGTGGGAAGGCTAGAAGTCCACCGACGACCATCACTGAGGCAAAATAGGCTATGCGTTTCCACCACACCAGATTCCACACGGATTCCTGCCCTTGGGTTCGGGATTGAGCCGTTGAGACGTGCTCGATCAGTTTTGATGGCGTTTCGTCTTGCACGGGTTGATCGATGATCTGTCCATCGGATTGCACAATGGCATACCGTGCTGGAAGTCCGATAGGCGCATACCCATCGACTCCTGCACGAATTCGTTGGATAACGCTTTCGTGAATTTTCGGACGCGCAATTCTGATGGGATCATTGCGATCATCATCGTTATTAGTCAGACATTCCATCTTCCTCGGCAAGTATCGATACGCTCCACCCAACCCCTGTCTGGCATCGTAGATTTTTCCCAGAGGATTGGCTTTTTCTAAAATCCGTTCATAGTCATGTTTTTTAAACCGAAGGTTTGTTCGTTCAGCTTCCCGCATCATCCATGCAAGAGAGACGTAGGATAACCCGTCATCAGGGTATCCGCCCCCAACATTCGTATGCGCTCCGGCGAACCAGACTTGAGTCACGCGTTCATCTTCGATGTGTTGGGCATGGATGCGTCCGTTGTCGGTCTCTTCATGTTCGCTCAGCAGTTGAGGATGAAAAGAGTTTCGCTCATCGTCGAGTGCGAGGGCATGACAGGCGCGATGCACGTTCTTGTCAAGGATGTGTTTCGGTCGTATTGGAAACACGGCATTCCATGCACGAGTCAATTCATCGATGGGCAATCCATAGGCCGAAACCGTGTCCCACAATCCAAGGAAGGTAATGTGAGGTCCGAGTACAGTGTCTGGCGTTGGATATGATTCTCCAAGAGCGTCTGCTGCTGTGCTTAATCCTATGAGCCTGAATAGAGATTTTAGTTTATTTTTGTAGTGTCCTCGCCGGCACAGGCGTCTGTGTTTGTTGAAGGTATCGGTGGCGAGCTTCTGGAGTTCTCGCGTGTTCTGAGCGGTCACAAGACCTTGACATCGAACGAGCTCGGACAGCACGCGGATTGTAAACGCTCCTCGGCTAAAACCAAAACAATAAATCTGATCGCCAGTGTTGTAGTTCCGTGAGAGAAAGGTGTAGAGGTCGATCACGTTGCGTTTCAGTCCCCATCCGAAAGCTCCGCCAAGTAAGGCTAGCGGCTTAAACGCCGAAGTGCCGACGCCATCATCGTAATAGGTAATCTGCGTGGGTAAATCGGGAGAGGAATCATCTGAGTCTGAAAGGTCCAAGGCTTGATAGAGCCGCCAGACGTTTGTTTTAAAGAGCTTGGCTGAGCTATTTCCGGTCCCGTCTGAGAATAAGACAATGTGTTTGCTCATGGTCATCCTCGCTCTGTGTCTGTGGCCTGAAAGTCCTGCGTGCTTGTTAATTATTGAGAAGTGCAATAAAGATTCCCACGTGTGTTGCAAAAACGGTAGAAGCAATTTCTAGAAAATTCTTGGAGTTTCTATGAGGTTGGCGAAGGAATGTCGTCTGGAAAAATGTGTTGGTAATGATCTGTTATCGAAAAGGATACATGACGTATCGCTTTTGATAATCCGATTGTGTCGTGAGTTGAGGGGGCGAGCCGATACTCTTTTACCGGCGGCGTTGCTTAGTGATGTCGAGGGCGGCGACACGGTAGGCTTCGGCGAGGGTGGGGAAATTGAAGATGTTTTCTACAAAACTATCGATCTTGACATCATGGAGTAAGCCCATCTGCCCGATGTGAATGAGTTCGGTGGCGCCTTCTCCGACGATATGGACGCCAAGCAGTCGTTCGCCTTTGGAATCGGCGATCATCTTCAGCAGGCCGATGGTCATGCCGGAAATTTGCCCGCGCGCGATTTCGTTGAATTTCGATCGTCCGACAATGGCTCCTCCGAATTTTTCGATCGCTTCGTGTTCGCTTAATCCCACACTGGACATTTCTGGGATCGTGTAAATACCCATGGGAATGTTTTCAGGGTTGACTCCTGAATCTAAGCCTAGGGCGTGACAGACCGCTCGCCGTCCTTGTTCCATCGAGCAGGAGGCTAGCGACGGCGGGCCAATCACATCACCGACGGCATAGATATGCGGCACCGTGGTTTGACATTGCTCGTTGACGGGAATGAGCCCTCGATTGGTCGGGGTAAGTCCGGCGGCTTCGATGTTTAGTTGTTTGATGTTAGCGATGCGTCCGAGGGCGACCAATAGTTTTTCGCTTTCAATCGTGTCTCCGTTTTCGAGTGTGGTGATGACGTTGGAGTAGCCATCCCAACGTGCGTCTTTGATTGATTGTTCTCCACGATAGCGTCCGCCACTATCCTGAAAGGCTCCACAAAATTCATCGGTGAGTTCTTTGTCCAGAAATCGAAGTGGGCGATCGGCCGAATCAATCATCGTGACCTGAACACCGAGTAGCGCGAAGATTGACGCGTATTCACTGGCGATGACTCCGCCTCCCAAGACGGTGAGGGATTTGGGGAGGTAGACGAGTGACAGAATGGAATCGCTGTCGAAAATGTGTTCATGGTCGACGGGAATGTTGTCCGGTACGCGCGGACTTGACCCCGTTCCCACGACAATCAGATCGGCCGTGAGTGTCTGGGATTGACCATCGAGACTTTGGATGGCGATTTCTCGATCCGATCGGAATTGGGCACGGCCATGGAACCGGTCAATGTTATTTCGACCAATCTGTTCAGTCATAAACTGACCATGAGCGTTCACGACCTGATTGAGTCGTTTCATGAGACTGGCAATTTTGATGTCATCCCGCATCTTGAATTCAAAGACTTCGTTTGTGCTTTGAAATCGAACAATCTGTAGAGCGCTTTCTCGTAGTGTTTTACTTGGAATCGTTCCGTGGTAGACGCATGACCCTCCCACTTCACGATTTTGTTCGATGAGGGCGACGCGCTTTCCGGCTTTGGCCCCTTGGATCGCGGCTTTTTGACCGGCCGGTCCGCTGCCAATAACCACGATGTCGTATGTGGCGCTGTGACTCATAAGATCATGCATTCTACCGTGGCATGAATGGTGTCCCGCAGTTCTAGTAAGGCATTCATATCTTCGGGGTAGAAGTTTAAGTCCTGGACGACCGGGAGTGTTCGAAGGGTCGCTTCAGGTATTGAATCCGGGTGGAGGTGAAACGATGCCATATGGTCCGCCAGGCAGGTAATGATCGCGCCCTTGGTTGGCGAGGTGGCTTGCGCGTACGTGTGGTCTTGGTACAAGAGAATGGCTTCGCGGACTGGTTCCGGGAGTTTCCAGCTTTGAGCGATAGACCCGCCCATCTGTACATGATAGTCCTGCATGAGCTGTTCAATGACCGTCCAGGGGAGAGGCGCATCGTTGCTTTTTTTCATGCCGATGAGTGTATGGAGTACGACCGGTTTCCCGATTGCGTGGAGTAATCCGCAGAGAAACGCATTTTCAACGTTATGGCGCATCTTCCGAGCAATTTCTTTTCCATATAGCCCCGTGGTCAAGGCATGGCGCCAAAGATCTTTGACGGAGCTTTCATAGCCTTTGATGTTGAATACGCCTGATTGAACCGATATCGAAAACGCAATGCCGGAGAGCATGTTCAATCCCAGCCAGGCGATGGCTTGCTGCAATGAGACGATTGGTGATCGAGGGAGATACGCTGGGGAATTAGCGATTCGTAAAATTTGTCCTGCCAAGGATTGATCCTGTTGAATAAGCGATGACAGTTTTCCGACATCCGCGTTGGGGTCGCCTGAGTCGGTTAAGACTTGATTGGCCACTTGTGGCAACAATGGAAGATCCATGTCCTCCTGCTCGAGTTTGTCTTGAAGAGATGCCCGAAGACCTTCAAGCAGTTCTTGCTCAGGCATAATCGATGATGGCGTACCCATATCCTCTTGTCGGTTTGACGAGGCTGACCCTTGAGGGTGTCCAAGGACTGGATTTATAGCTTAAGGCTGTCTAAGGAAATGGCAGGACTGATGGTCAGTTGTCCGAAGATATGTCTCAGTGAAAAGGCCTGCTTAAAGTCATTAAATGGGGTCAAGGTGAGTGTTGCGAGGTTTTGTCATCCACCTACAAGTCACTGAATCGCTTGAGTAGTGCCAGGGCTGACACGTTCGAAAATACATAAAAGGGTTGGAGTCTTTTATGGACATTTAGTATAGGCATTGGGAAGTGTAAGGTGGGTTCCTTACATGAAGAAGTATTTGAGAACAGGTAATAGTATGCGTGAACTAAGGGCTTACACCAAGCGCCATTTTCGGCCATCGGTTTCGATGAGTTTGTCAGCTTCGATCGGACCCCAGGTGCCGGCTGGATATTCGGGGAGCCATTTCGTTCCATGGTCTTCCCAGCCTTTGAGAATATCCGTAACCCAGGTCCATGACGCTTCCACGGCATCACGACGCATGAAGAGCGAGGCATCTCCAGTCATGACATCTAAGAGCAGACGTTCGTAGGCTTCCGGCGATGGGGCATCAAAGGCGTCACCATATTTAAAGTTCATCTCTACCGGATGTGTTTTGGCTTTACTCCCTGGCCGCTTCGATATGATCCGCAAGGCCATGCCTTCTTCGGGTTGAATGCGTAAGGTCAGGAGATTGGGGGCTTGCGGGATGTTGGGATTAGCATTAAAGAGGATTTGCGGAATGTCTTTGAATTGAACGGCGATTTCCGATGCGCGTTTGGGCATGGCTTTTCCCGTGCGGATATAAAACGGCACACCAGCCCAACGCCAATTTTCAACAAAGACTTTTAACGCCACATAGGTCTCAGTCGTCGAGTCGGGACGTACCCCTTCTTCTCGTCGATAACCAGGAAACTCTTTTCCTTGAATGGTTCCGTGGGAGTATTGCGCACGAACGGTCATGTGCTCAACGTCTTTCCCGCGTATGGGTCGCAGCCCCCGGAGGACGTCCATCCTCGTATTTCTGACGACGTCGGGGTCAAGCGAGTACGGCGGCTCCATCGCGATAAGGCAGAGTAGTTGTAAAATGTGGTTTTGAATCATATCGCGTAAGGCTCCGGCTTCTTCGTAGTAGGAGGCGCGAGTGCCGAGCGTTTCCGCTTCGCTGACTGTGAGTTGCACATGATCGATGTATCGATGGTTCCAGATTGGTTCAAATATGGCGTTGGCAAAGCGCAGGACCATGATATTCTGAACGGTTTCTTTTCCGAGGTAGTGGTCAATACGATAGATCTGTGATTCATCGAACACTTGACCGGTAATCGCGTTGATTTCTTTTGCTGATTCTAAGTCGCGGCCGATGGGTTTTTCGACAATCACGCGGGAATAGTGTGATGGGTCATTGACATCATAAATCAATCCAGCTTGGTGCAAGCCTTGACAGGCTGGCTTGAACGTTGTCGGTGGGATGGCCAAATAAAAAATTCGATGTCCCGGTAAATTGAATGTCGATTCGATCTTTTCCAGCCGTGATTTCATGGTTGTATAGGTCGTGGCATCATCAATTGGCCCATTCATGTAAAATAACCGACGTTGAAAGTCCTTCCATTTTTCCTCGTCCATCGTTTGCCGTGAGAATTTCTCGATTCCATCCCGAGCGATATCCCCAAATGCCTCGTCACTCATTTTCGTTCGTCCCCCCAGTCCCAGCACGGCATAATTCTCGGGCAGGAGACTGTCGAGCAACAGGTTGTAGATCGCTGGTAGCAGTTTCCGACGGGTGAGGTCTCCTGAGGCTCCGAAGATAATGAGCGTGCAGGGTTCGGCGATGACCGATTGGGTTGTTTCAGGATTGTCAGACGTTTGTTGTGTTGACGGCGTCGTTGGCATGATACACCTTTGAGGTTAAATGTCGAACGTCATAAACCGCTTCCCCAGAATTCTTCGTCGAAAGAAGACCACAGGTCATCGAGAGAAGGATGATCAGTAAGGTCAGCCATTTTTCACCCTAATACGTTAAGGGACTTTGGTCAATTTCAATTCTCTTGATTTTAGCGTTTGACACTATGTCCGCCGAAGGCATTCCGGAGCGCCGCGAGCATTTTTTCAGCAAATGACTCTTCTTGACGTGAACGGAAGCGCGTAAAGAGTGCTGTCGATAGGGTTGGGACGGGGACGTCTTTTTCGATGGCATCCATGAGCATCCATCGGCCTTCCCCTGAATCTTGCACAAAGCCTTTGAGTTTTTCGAGTTTGGGATCTTCTTTCAGCGCCGAGGCCCCCAATTCTAAGAGCCATGAGCGAATGACGCTTCCCTGCATCCACAAGTCGGCAATCTGTGGAAGATTGAGGTTGTACGAACTCTTGGACATGAGTTCAAACCCTTCAGCATAGCTTTGCATCATACTGTATTCGATGCCGTTATGGACCATCTTGACATAGTGTCCGGCTCCAGCCCCTCCCACATGCGCCCAGCCGTTTGGTGGTGCGAGTGTCGTGAAAATGGGTTCGAGCCGATTTACGGTGGATTGTTCTCCTCCAACCATGAGGCAATAACCAATCTGTAACCCCCAGATGCCTCCGCTTGTTCCTGCGTCAACGTAGTGTAATCCTAATTGTTGAAGGCTCGCCGCACGTCGCACATCGTCATGGAACTTCGTGTTGCCGCCATCAATAATAATATCGTCACGAGTCAAGAGTTTGGAAACCGCGTCAATCGTTTCTTCGGTTGGAGCGCCGGAGGGGACCATGACCCAGACAGCGCGAGGTGTCGAAAGCTTCGAGACCAGATCTTCTAACGATGCTGCTCCAATGCATCCCTTGTCTTCTGCTTCTGTAACAAGATTGGCCGCACGGTCATACACGACGACGCGATGGTCTTGTTGGCGAAGCCGGGTGACCATATTCATGCCCATCTTGCCGAGGCCGATAAATCCGAGTTCCATAGTGTTCCCTCCCTGGAGTGATAGCTATAGCCGTTTTTACAGAATTTCCAACAGTTGCTGCCTATGATTTTACGGTGTGGGTTGGAATCATTACGTGGTAATTATTGAGATTCGCCACAGTCTATACATGACGATGATTCTGTCTGGAACGCTTGTTATCTGTTACTTGGTTTTTTTGCCGATGATCGGCTGCGTCGAACCACGGTATGGGTGCCTTTTCGAGAATTTAAGGCCAGATCAAGATTTGAAGCTGCCGTGATCAGGCCAAAATGTGTAAAAGCTTGTGGAAAGTTTCCCAATTGTTCGCCTGTATGCGACACTTCTTCGGCATACAAACGAAGATGATTCGTATAGCTTAACATTTTTTCGAAAATAAGGCGTGCTTCGGTGAGTCGGCCAGCTCTCGTTAAGGCTTCAACCAGCCAGAAGGTACATAAGCTGAAGGTACCTTCTTCGCCTTCAAGTCCGTCTGATGCGGCTTTGCCGACTTCGTAGCGGTAGACGAGACTGCCAAGGGCCAGCTGTTCCAATGTCCGGTCAATGGTTGAGAGCATGCGGGGGTCGGTTGGTGAGACAAAGAAGACGAGCGGCATGATGAGATTGGAGGCGTCGAGGGCTTCACTTCCATACGATTGCACAAAGGCGCCGACTTTAGGATTCCACCCTTTTTCCATGACATCGGTATAGATGCGGTCGCGTTCCGCCATCCATCGTGCTCGATTCCCTGGATATCCCCGGCTATCGGCAAGACGAATTCCTCGATCAAGGGCGACCCAGCACATGACTTTGGAATAGACAAAGTGCTGTCGGCCTCCACGAACTTCCCAGATGCCTTCGTCGGGCTGTTCCCAGTTTTTGCAGACGTAGTCTAAGAGGCGGCAAAGATTGACCCATAAATCGTAGGAGATTGGTGATCCATGTTTATTATAAAGGTACACGGCATCCATGATGGTGCCGTAAATATCCAATTGCAGTTGATTCGCGGCCCCATTGCCGATCCGGACTGGGCGCGAGCCGCGATGCCCATCGAGATGATTCAATTCTTCTTCAGCTAAATCCCGTCGACCATCGATTCCATAGACCAGTTGAAGTGAGCCATCTGGGTTGAGTTCATGACAGCGGGCGTTGAGCCAATCCATAAACCGAGCGGCTTCAACCGTGAAGCCCAAACGAAGCAGTCCGTAGAGTGAAAATGCGGCGTCCCTGATCCATGTATATCGATAGTCCCAATTGCGTGGGCCACCGATGTGCTCGGGAAGACTGGTTGTCGGAGCCGCGACGATCGCTCCAGTTGGGGCATAGGTGAGGAGTTTGAGCGTGAGTGCTGAACGGTGCACCATTTCTCGCCAACGACCATCGTATTGACACTGTCCGAGCCATCGTTGCCAAAACGCCGAGGTATTTTGAAAGGCTTCATTTCCAGTCTCGGGGTTAGCCAGTAAATCGGTTTCCCCGTTGTTATCAGCAAATTCTAGAAAAAACGTCAGGCTTTCACCTTGTTTGACCAGAAACTCTTTATAGGCTGTCCCTTCTCGTACTTTGAGAGGAATGGGGCTCACGAGTCCAACGGTGCTGGTCGCTGTTCGAAAAATAGCTCCTCGTCCAATGATTTCAGCGGTGTGGGTATCACGACCATAGTTAAAGGCCGGCTCACATTCTAGCCGGAATCGCACTTGCCCGCGAACCACTGAGACCATTCGAATAATTTGATGCCGTCTCGGACGGTATCCAGGTTCGTCTGACTCTACCGGCATAAAGTCGGTGAGTTCTCCGACGCCCTCATCCTGAAGAAAGCGAGTGAGTAAGATGTTCGTTTCCGGCAGGTACATCTGTCGGGTATTGCCTTCTTGTACCGGAGCAATTTTGAAATGTCCGCCAGCCTTGTGATCGAGGATGGACCCAAAGAGACTTGGGGAGTCAAAATGTGGAAGGCAGCACCAATCAATGGAGCCATCGAGACCAACGAGTGCGACCGTATGAAGGTCTCCAATGATGCCGTAATCGCCAATATTTTTATATGCCATAATCTTGATTGCTTACTATAGCAGTGAATTCATTGAAATACTATATGTAGTAGGTCTGGTGTTGTTTTATACAATATTCAGGAAGGCCAATGATACATGACCCAATGGTCGAATTCCATCATTCGTTGCCTTTGGATTTGCGCGATCGTTGTCATGCGAAGTCTCAGGCAAGGAATGGGCAACGCTGGAGAGTCGTCGAGTGCTCCTAGACTCGAATATCAATGGTCTGTCGAGCGTCCTTGTTGGGTTGACGAGTTTTTGTTGATGTTTCCGGAGTTGAGGACTTTTTGTCACGTGGTCGACGACGAAAATAACTTCCCTTCTGCCCGACATCACGATCTCCAATGGCGGTCGTGGTTCGGTGTTGCGGAAAACTTACCTGTGTGGTTGTTCCAATGTCCATAATCCACCTCCTCCGTGAAGTAGTAATTACATGGAATGGCAATAGTACTGACTCTTATCTATACGTATCGGTAGTAATGTGAAAAAACCTAAGAGAAACGTTCTTGATGAGCAGAGAACTTGAACAGAAGAAAAACCGTTTCTTCTTCAAAACGCGTTGAAGATAAGCCGGTTTGGTCGGCCTGTGGAGGCTGTGACTGGTTCTTCGAAGTGCCTGAGGTCCGTTCATTCAAAAATTCACCTCGTGACAGAACCTTCAATCGACCGTATAATTCGTACCTATGACGAGGGATGTTCTTCGAACACACACTACCGTGCATCACGATCTGGTTGGGAAGGCTCTTCAGGCCGATCTTCCGTTTTCCGCACAATGTGTTGCCTGTCATCCATTAGCTGGTGATGCATCGAATCGCCGTTACTATCGGCTCACCCTGGCAGAGGGGCCTGTAGATTCGCTTATTTTGATGCAATTGTCCGATCCTGAAGAGTTTAAAGCATCGGAGGAAGCGGTAAGTGGATCGGCTCTCGACGTGACGGAACTGCCCTTTTTGAATGTTTTGACATTTCTTCGCTCTCTCGATATTGCCGTTCCGGCTTCCTATTATTTTGATGAGCCGGCTGGGTTGGTATATCTGGAAGATTTTGGAGACCTGACCTTGGCAGAAGCCTATGCGACGGTAGATCAAGATAGGCGTGAACGGCTGTATGGTCAGGCGATTGATACCTTGGTGCAGATTCATCTTCGTTCGGCTCGGCATAAACAACCAACGTGTCTTGCGTTTAACCGTGCATTTGATGTTCCGTTGTTGATGTGGGAGTTTGAGCATTTTCTGGAATATGGCGTGGAGGCTCGACAGGGGAAGCCGTTGGGCGACGAAGCGTCTCGCGAGATACGTCATATATTTCAGACCATGGCTGAATATATGGTGACGCAACCCCGAGTGTTTACGCATCGTGATTATCATTCACGTAATCTCATGGTTGATGGTGACCGGTTGGGCGTGATTGATTTTCAGGACGCGTTGCTCGGTCCGGCTACCTATGATTTGGCTTCTCTGCTTCGCGATTCCTATATTGCGCTCCCGGAACATGTGATTGACCAGATGATTGATCGCTATGTTCATGGGATGTGTGCAGAATTGGATCGTGCTAAACAGGCGGAGATGTTGCTCACGGATCCCGCCGCATTTCGACGACTATTCGACTACACAAGCATTCAACGAAATCTGAAGGCCGCCGGGCGGTTTGTCTATATTGATCGTGTGAAGCAGAATTCAAAATTTCTGGCGGATATCCCTCGCACATTAGGGTATGTCCAGAAGAATCTGACAAAATACCCTGAATTACATCCGTTGTTGGTCCACCTTTCCCCTCATGTGCCGGAATGGCAATAGCCGACCGTAGTTGTCACCGATGAGAGCAATGATTCTTGCTGCAGGGTTGGGTACTCGTTTACGACCGTACACCGACACCCGTCCGAAACCGTTATTGCCCGTTGGCGGAACCTCCCTCATTGTCTGGAACCTGCTGCTGCTCCGGCAGTATGGTATGCATGAGGTCATGATCAATCTTCATTACTTGGGTCACATGATTCAACAAGAGTTGCGTGATGGTGCGCAGTGGGGTATGCAGATTTCCTACTCCCAGGAGCCTGTGATTCTCGGGACGGGTGGGGGGCTGAGGCAAGCTGAGGCCTTTTTCCAGGGAGAAGATTTTCTCGTATTGAATGCGGACACGCTGATCGACATTGATCTTGGCGAGGTCCAAAGGGTGCATGCCACTCACCACGCCCGGGTCACGATGGTATTACGAGATGACCCTCACGTCGAACAATGGGGCGTGGTTGAGACGACAAACGATCATCAGGTGGTGAGGATTAATGGCCAGGGCCAACGTGATGATTGCTGTGAGCCCGCAGTGTTGCAGCGGCACATGTTTGCTGGAGTCCATATCTTGAGTCCTCAAGTCTTAGCCCATTGTCCTATGGGACAATTTTCTTCCATTATCGATGCGTATGTCGCGGAGTTAGAAGATGGGGCGACGATTATGGGGTCTCTGCATTCTGGCTATTGGTCTGATGTTGGAACACCTGAACGGTATGAACAAGTGCAGCGAGATGTCGATGCCGGGCGTTTGACCTTGGCCGCCCGAGAAGTTGGGTCATCCCTGAGGTAGATGTTTTCTCTCGAATGGTATAAGGTTTTGATGATGGTGAATCATCAAGGGGTCGTGGCAAGCGTTAGGGGCTATAGCTGTTCCACGGCCCTTCCGTATAGTTCCAATAGGGTATTGACTAGGTTTGGACGTTTACGACTATAGATCGTATATATTCATGAAATGTTGAACACCCATCGTTTGAGCATTCAAATGCATACTTCTTCATTGGACACATATAAAGAGCGACTTTCTCGGCTTCTGCAGGCATTGGATTCGCAGGACATCCCGTTCTCTTCGTCTTTAGAAGCGTCTCTGTCTCTTGCCTGCCATCAATTAGAGTCTGTCTTAGAAGTGAACCCTCTCCAAGACCTCGGTCAAGATGTCGTGCCTCACGTGCCACTGCATGTTGAGGGAAATGGTTCGTCTTTATCGTTGGTCCAACCTGTACAAGAAATTTTAAACTGTATTCCTGATAGTCATATTGTGACCTCGTCTGACGGCATCATTCATATGGCCAATCAACAGGCGGCACGGCTGTTTCATCTCACTCAGCAGCAGTTGACGGGCCTTCCTTTCGCAAGCTTAATGAGTGAGGATAATTGGACCAATCTCTTGCAGCGCTTAAAAGCGTTAAATGGAAAAGTGCAAAACTGGCAAGGAGAGCTTCAGGTTGTTCCCCACTCGAAAGATCCCCGTTCCGTGGTATGTACGCTTTCGGCTCTTCGGGATACCGATGGGCAGTTGGTTGGTGCGCACTGGCTCCTCTGGGATGTGACTGAACATCGACAGGGGATCATCGCTCAAGAATTGTCCAATGAACTGATTCAATTGCTCTTGTCAGGCATGACGGTTCGGCAGGCATTGTCCATCCTGTGTCGTCGGCTGGTTGAAACGTTTGGCTATCCATTCGTATGGATTGGCACACAGGAGGCGGGAGGTTCGATGTGTTCCATCGCACATGACGGTGATGCATGCGTGTCGTCCTTAGAACGTCTTGAACGGATTGGTAAGCCCGTCGATGTTGTGAGTCAAGCCATTCAACAGAAGCGCACGCAAGTATTGCGACATGATCATGCGAATGATGAACCTGGTGTGTCATGGCTTCGTGCTGAGGGGTTTCAGTCTCAGATTGTTGTGCCGCTCTCAATCGATGATCGAGTGTTGGGAGTCTTAACGATCTGTTCTCGCCAAGCTGATGAGTTTGAGCCCAGTATCGTCCGGTGGTTGGAACAACTTGGTCTGCATATTAGTAAAGCGATGTTTGTGGCTCAAAACTATGATCATTTGCGTCTTCAGGGGAAAGCGTTGAATTATGCAGAGCATGCGGTCTGTATCACGAATCCGGAAGGGACGATTGAGTGGGTGAATGATGCGTATTGCCGTATGAGTGGCTACGAGCTTGGAGAAGTGATCGGAACGGTGCTGCCCTCATCGCAATCCAAGTCCTTTCGACAGTTATTGGAACGGGCGGGCGAACAAGAATTACCTGCACAATCGTGGAAGGTTGAATCGACCGCCACACGAAAGGACGGCAGAGAGTATACGATGGAGGAAGTGCTGACCCCACTCTTGAATGAAGATGGGCGTGTGTCCAATATTGTCGCGATTCTTCAGGATATTACGAGCCGAAAAGAGGCTGAGACGCAAATTATTCATCGTGTGTATCATGATCCGCTCACGGATCTTCCCAATCGCGTCATGTTTCAAGATCGACTTGAACAAGCCTTAGCCCAGGCTCGAAGGCATCAACGGCTCCTCGCCGTGTTTTTTATTGATCTGGACTGTTTTAAACGCGTGAATGATGAATACGGACATCGGGCTGGTGATCAGTTACTCAAAACAGTAGCCGAACGTCTGGCGCACTGCGTGCGTGCGACTGATACTGTTGCTCGTTTAAGTGGGGATGAATTTACCTTGATCCTGCAAGACCTCGAACATGCGGATGACGCCCAACATGTTGCACAGAAAATTTTAGATTGCGTCGTTGATCCTATCTCTCTCGATGGTCATCAGGTCCAGGTCCGGACGAGTATCGGGATTGCACTGTTTCCAGTTGATGCTGTAGAGCCTGAAGATCTTCTTCGGCAAGCTGATCGCGCGATGTACAAGGCCAAGGAGCTTGGTGGGCAAGCGTGGGCCTTCTCGTCTGGAGGCGCCAGATCGTGTATCCCCGGTGCTTCCTAACCTATCCTGTCACTCCTACGATTCGTTTCGATTCCTGAATCCTTCCCACAACTCTTTCCCGTCAATCTTTGTGTGTTTTCTTATGCCCTAGGTGAGTGTGGGGGCGTTGGGGAAATACCACGGATGTTGAAAAAATGCTTCGGACGATGGTCCTTCTTTCGATATTTTTAGTGAGCACGCACTCCTCTGTATTTCTGAGCAGGACATCATTTCAAGGTCCAGGTGTTTGAAGGTTGGCTCTGTTGTCTTTTTTCTACTCGTAAGTTTGAAATGGTAGTATGTTGTTGGATGACAAGTGTTTTTTGTGAGGCGGTGCTATTTCTTGTGCCATGTACGAGTGCTTTGTATTTGCATATTGGATGTGAGAGCCAATGAGATACCAAGGGCGAACATTCCTAAAATTCCACCCTCGCTCTCTTGGTCCCGTAATTGCATGGCCTATGTTTTGCGGTACTGACGATGTGCGTCAGATTCCAATTATGATCAATCGAGTGCAGGACAATGAAAGGAGCATGACTGCGATGAAGCAACCAGGCGTGTACTATCGATCACTCGTGACCATTGTCATACTTCTTTCGATGATATTACTGGTAAGCGGGTGTAGTCACCGTGCGACTCATACCACCGGTCACGGCCAGAAAGTCAAGAAGAATCAAATGCATGAAGCGGACGCTGAGCAACTTGCTTTGCTTGATGAACGATCAGGTGGACAGTCTGGAGCAGGGGGAGATGGTTTTGGTTTCGGCGGGAAAGGTTCCAAGCAGTTTTCACCGTCCGACGAGTTGTTCTCTCAAGAATCCTTGGACGAAAGTGATGTGGATATTAAACCTCTTTCGCCAACCGATCTTGCGAAACAATATTGGAATCAACGGCGACAGGCAGAGTTACTCTCTGATCGTTCAGGTCTCAATGATGTCTTTTTTGAGTTAGATAGTTGGGAGTTGACTGATGAAGCGAAGCAGGCTTTGCTCAGTAACGCCAAGATTTTGAAATCGAATCCGACAAACGCCGTAACCATAGAAGGGCATTGTGATGAGCGAGGCACTCGAGCCTACAATTATATACTCGGGAAAAAACGCGCGTTACGCGTTCGAAATTACTTGACCAGCCTCGGGGTGTCGGCATCACAACTCACGGTGATGACGTATGGTAAAGATAATCCTCTTTGCCGTGGCGATGGGGAATCCTGTTTTCAGGAAAACCGGCGCGCTCACTTTTTACTCGGAGTCAAGATCGCCGATGCAAGACCGTGGAATGCCGATCGTGATGACTGGATCGATTGACAATTCGACTGAATAATATCTTTGTTCGTATAGAGACATGGCATGAATTTTATGAATAACACTCAGCGAGCTTGTTCAACTGTCGTAGTCATTATTGCATGTTTACTCAGCAGCGGATGTGTAGCGCAGCAGGCTGATGTCGTGCGTATCAAGCGTGACCTTGATGCGCGCATCACGAAATTAGACAAGAGTAAAGTTGATCTGCAGGACGCGGTGGCTGAGGCCAATCTGGCGCTTCAAGAAGCGAATGGGATTATCTCCACCCAGCGTGCTGAAATACAGGAACTGCTTGAAGCCCGTGCTGAAGTGATGGATCAAGTCACGACCATTAAAGATGGTGACTTATTTGAAGTGCGTGGGGCGATAGACCAGAGCGAACATCATTTGCAGTCGGTCACAAAACACATGGACATGCTTGGCCAGGAGGTTGAAGAGACCCGCCAAGAAGCTCAGGTGCGAGAAGAACGTGTTCTCTCCAAGGTTGAACAGCTCCAACAACAAATTCATCAACAGAACGAGGTTGTGACTTCGCAAGCTCAAAAAATTTCAGAGTTTCAGGGCTCGTTTGTCGATTTTAAGGACGCCTTAGATACGGTTCGGCAGGCACTTGTCGATCAAGAAACCAAGTTAGGTAATGTTGATAGGCAAATGGTCAGTTTCACCAGTGATCAGCATGACAAAAGTGACGTTGCGCAAGCCAATTGGCAGCAAATGAAGCAGAGTGTGGATAGTGTCGTGTCTGCATTCGAGCAGGTGACCCAAACGCTTGCCGACCGACTTGATACGCATGAACGTACTCTTGCTCAAGTTGTTCATAGTCGATCGCTGCCTGAGGCTGTCTCTTCAAAGCCTGAGCGTCCGGCGGTTCATTCAACGGTGGCAGATTCGAGCCCGGCTCAAGACCTTCGGGATTCACTGGCGAAGATGGCGCCTTCTCAAAGAGAGGCGGACTTCAGTCCTCCCGCTGAATCTGACCTTGCACGAGATCGGCTCTTCGAACAGCAAGCGACTCAAGCTTCCCTTGAGATGTTAGATCGTTCAAAAATTGTCGGGAGCCAATCGTTATCTCGACCAGTTCAGCAGCAGACCAAGCCAACGGAACGTGAGGTTGCATTTTATCAGCAACGCTATGAGATGTTGCGAGCCGGTGACTTACAAGGAGCGTTTCATGGGTTTCGTCAATTTCTCAAGGAATATCCTCGATCGTCACTCGCATCAAATGCTCAGTACTGGCTGGGTGAGTGTTATTATGGGCAAGGACAGTACGATCAGGCTATTCGAGAGTTTAAGCGTGTCATGACTGCATATCCGACCAGTGCAAAGGTTCCTGCCGCACTCTTGAAAATTGGTTATTCGCATTTAGGCCTCCATAATGCCAAGGCCGCACGTTCAATGTTTCGTCAACTCGTTCGAACCTACCCCAAAAGCCGTGCCGCGACGAAAGCCTATGCCAGGTTGACTGAAGTGAGTCGATCGCGAGATGGCGCATCGTAAAGTACTCTTCTTCTTGATCAGGCCTATTTGAAGGGAGGGCATGGTGTGGCTTTTGGCAACATCCATGTGGCTTTGAGAATTGCGTGAACTCATCACGCGTTCATACCTTTTGAGGTTGCGTGCCTGACTCCAATCCATTTTCTCCGCAAAAAACTCTTACGCTCTATAATCCAACCTCTGGACGAGGAGATGCTCAACGAAGAGCGATCGCTCTTGTTCAGCATCTTGTCTCGATGGGGTATCATGTCAAACATACGCATGCGACAAGTGGCGATGAGGCCTCTTGTCTGAGCCAGTTGGGAAGCGATTGGGAATCTGTCATTTGTATAGGAGGAGATGGCACTCTCTTTCATGCACTATCCTTGATTTCACCTTCGACGGCTATCGCGTATTACCCATCTGGAACTGTCAACCTTTTTGCCCGTAGCTTATCCATTCCACGCGCTGTCGATGAATGGCTCAACACTTTACAGCAGGGGGTGACGCGTGACATCTATTTAGGGCAGGCGAATGGGCGTTCTTTTCTGAGCGTGGGATCGGTGGGTTTTGATGCGCGAGTTGTCGCGCGCGTTTCCTTATGGCTTAAGAGCTGGATTCATGAGGGAGCTTATGGAGTTCAGGCAATACGCGAACTTCTACGATACAATTTTCCACCATTCAATGTGTTGATCGATGGAAGAAAAGTTGAGGGAAAAATCTTAGGGATCATTGTTGGGAAAGGTCCATATTTTGCTGGCCCACACCCTATTTTACCGACTGCCAATCATGCCTTTCCAAAACTATCCGTCGCCGTACTCCATGGTGATCAAGTAAGCTGTCTAGTGCGCTATGCGTATGGCCTGATCCGAGGCAGTTTAGCGCAGATGAAAGGTGTGAGTCTGTATTCTGCAACTCAGGTTGTGGTTGAAGGCTCTGGAGGCATTGATGTTGAAGTCGATGGCGAGCCGTTCGGACTCACGCCTGTGACATTTACCGTAGAGCCAGTTCCCAGGAAAGTATTGGCGCCTTGACTCTGATCCTGTTATTACGGTTGTTCTTTAACAATAATGGTGGTCAAATTCTGGTAAATGTTTTGTAATATTCATCAACCGAAGCCTTGAATTGTAGCATCTTATGCCAAGCCTGGCCTTCAAGGTCTTCTGGAACATCGTTAATTCGATTGACTGTTTCGTATGGGTCGTTCTTCAGGTCAAACACTTCTGGTGTTCGGCGGCCAAAGTGATAGATAAACTTCCAGTTTGCTTGCCGTAGCGCCAAACAGTAATTTGTATACCAACATGAAGATACGACGTATTCATGTCCTTCGGTTGTGAATAGGCTTTTGCCTGGTAATTTCCCTTGAATGTGCACTCCAAGTAATTCCAGTATGGTCGGCATGAGGTCAATATGATGTCGAAGACCCCCTCGAGTTCCAATCGGACCAAGCCACTGAGGCCCGTATATGAGCAATGGGACACGAATGCCTTCTTCGTACGGAACGACATCATGTTGTTTCCGATAATGCTCGCCAAATGCTTCGCCGTGGTCACCCACAAAAATCAACATCGTATTCGCTAACAGTTCTTTGTCTTGCAATTGTTTGTATAGCTGGCTCGCGAATCGATCTTGATAGGCAATGGCCTCCAGATAGCTTGAGAATTCTTTGTTGGGTTCTGGCCATTCCTTCATCCCTGGTATTTGGTATGGATGATGTGTGGAAACTGTCAGCAATGTCAAAAAAAATGGCTGAATATTGTTTGAGGCAATCCAATCAACTGTAGGCTCAATCATGGCCAATTCGTCTAGGCCGAAATACCCTACTTCTTGATATCCAGCACTCAGATCTTCCTGAAGTTGCCACGAATCAAATCCCACATTTTTCAAAAGCTTTGGTCGATTTTCAAATTCTCCTTTAGCCGTTTGCAAGAAGGTTGTTCGATAGCCGAGTTCTTGTAGAAGGTGAGGGAGGCATCGCAAGGGAAAGGCTGTTGATTCTGATTCACTGATCGATTGTTTCAACTGTGGGTACATGCCACACAGGATCCCCGTTAAGGCTTTCGATGTATGTGGGACGGTCGTATAGACATTCTCAAACAGATGACCTTGCTGTGCAAGTTGGGTGAAAAATGGAGTCTGTGCTTTATCTTTTCCATGTGCATAGGAAGGAAATACATCCGCTCGTGAAGATTCCATGACGAACAATAAAATGTTTGGACGACGTGTTGGTTGCTGATCGAGTAATTGGGGAGTCTCGTATATGGCTTGAGGCAATGCGAGTGTTTCAGCCTGTGCAATTTGTTGTGTAAAGAGTGGAAAGAAGAAGTCTACAAAGATCCTTGTAGAGAATGGCGTTCCTGTTCCCCCCGGTGGTTGTGATAATCCGATGAGATATGGAGAAATGATGATGGCCATAACGACTAGGGCTGATTGTACGTGAGAGCGAATGCATGGCTTGCCGGTGAATTGCCATCCTAATAAAAAACACGAAATAGCGATGACAATTCGAGTGAGGAGCCCCGCATCGACACCGCTGCGAATGACTGACGAAAGCTCGCCGGCATGTTGAGTCGTATATGAGATGAGAGAAATGTCAATTTGTGTCCCTGTTTTCATGAGGAACTGATGCTCGACGATGGCGATGACGTAGAGTAATGCATGGCTGCTATGAAAGATGATTCGGTGTGTCCGCTCTCCTAAGGATTGAAAGATGAATGCAAGTGTGAATAAAAACACTTCCACAAGCAGAACCGTTCCGACTTCCGGTAGGAACGTGATTGCCCATTCTTTGATTCCAAGGTTGAGTTGAATGTATAGAATCTTTTCAAGCCGAAATGCGAATAGCGTGATGAGAAGAAATAATCCGTGACGAAGGGCAAGCGTGATGAGAGGAGAGCGCGCGTTACATTGCATTGCTCTCTGTTTGATGGAGGCCTGAATGTCCTGTATCAAGGGTGAAAGGCTATTTGGCATTTAGGCAAACTCCGAAACGATAAAACCGAAGAGTGTGAATTCAAGCATCTCGACTTTAGGCCGTCCTGCCTGTTCCAATTTTTCGTAACACGGACGAAAGATACTGGAGCCCTGATACGATGCCGAGCATAAGCGACACGTAGAGAAGAACGACGCCAAGGTTATGTATTCCGAATGTTTCATAGAGAGGAAATATGGGGAGTGAGAGAAATAGAATTCCACATATTTGAAAAAATGTTTTTACCTTTCCCAACGCATCAGCAGGTATGAGCAGGCCTTCTGCCGCCGCAACCGCACGGAGTCCTGTCACGCCTAACTCTCTGGCAATGATGGGAAAGGCCAACCATGTTTCTATTTGTTGGTATTGGACGAGCACTACAAGTCCTGCCGTGACTAATAATTTATCAGCTATTGGATCAAGCAGTTTGCCTAGTGTGGTGATTTGAGAGTACTTTCGTGCAAGATATCCATCAAAAAAATCCGTCAACGCGGCTATGCCGAATATAATCGCTGCTGTCAGAGAACGTGAGGATGAAGGAGGAGGGAGCATGGCAATAAATAACGGAATTAACATGATACGGGAACAGGTCAACAGGTTTGGAAGATTTATGTTGGGAGAGGGAAGAATCGATCTTTGTATCTTTGACTTTTCAAGCGTGTCATGAGTCATTTGCATGATCGGCATGTCATTCGTCAGCATGTCATAAACTGTTGAAGGTTGGTGGAAGCTATAATGGTAATTTTGTATTCCTATATTCATAGGCAAGGTGAACGTTCCATTGTATCCGGAATGTAGAATGTTCGTTTAACATGAATGGCTTTGAATGCAGTTAGTCGATTCTTGAATTATCGGTCATTGTGTAATTTACTTGATAACTTCGTTGTGTTCTTGAAGGGGAGACGACTGTGCAAACAGGGGGAAAGGCTTGTGATTTCCTGAGGAATCCTAAGAAGTTTGTCTGTCCTATACTCGATGATCATTCGGGCATGGGGAAGTCTTGCCAGGAGTGTATTTTGGCTTGAGGCCAATTCTATGCTCTGTATCTTTCAGAAGAGAGACGTGGCAATTGACTCTTCGGCTGGACGTGGAGGCCTGCGTGTCTCTCAACGCTAGTGCGGAGGTCCATGGGTGTGGACCCGTGGGTATCTACAAAAAGGTTGGTCTAGCTAGGTGGTCTTTGATATTTTCTCCTTCATAATCTAAGGCCTTGTCGGCTAATTTCTTAAACGCTTTGGCAAGTTCACTTAAAATTTTCCGTGTCTCTATGCTTTGAATGCCGGAAACTGGGGGCATGGAATTATCCTCAAATACTGCTAAAATCCGATTTCTTGCTCCCAACGCATGACCTGGAGAACTCAAGAGCTCAAGTGTCTGCATTTCGCTGACATTGCTTGGACTGTGGCAAACCATGCAATTTTCACTGCGAAATCCTAAGGAGAGGTTCCAATAGGCTTTATCGAGTTCTTTGACGTATGGATTGTCCGGAGAAAAGATGGCGTCGTAATTGGTAACTCTGGGCTGTAAGACCGTACTGTCAGGATTGTTCCACAGCCAGGTTCCATTCCATGTTCTTTCGCGATATGAAGGAAGAGGGGTTCTCTTGTTCGCTGATCGAAAAGCTCCAATGATTTTCCCCTGTCTCACCAAAAGAATAAGCTCGGCGCTTTCGTTGTATTTTTTCCACTTGTTTTTTGCATGCCAAAAAGGATACGGGTATTCGCCGTCCGGTAATTGATTTCGAAATTGAACCGGGAAACGGTACGCTAAGAGTTCGCCGTCATGATCAACCTGATACGAGCCCTCAAACATAAATAGCGAAAGGTATAGTTTTCGAAACAGAAGCGGATTAAAGCGAGTCACATGCGTATGATAGGTTTTATAATCGCCAGGAGCTTTTTGCCCGCCCCAGAGAAACGGTTCATGCATCCTTGTCTTAAAGATCGATGATGTCGTCAGCGTATCCGCACATCGATCATGTGCTGTGACATCACCGGGGTCGGACAGGGGGCATGCGGCAAGAATGTTGTTTGCGAGTGTTTCTGCAAATTCATTGGACGTGTCGATGTTCGTCTCTTGGTTGCTTCCCTTTACATTCATTAATTCAGTCACCAACGCTTCCGCCCCCTTTTCAGCCCAATCAAGAATGATTTTTTCTTCTTCGTCATTTAACAAGTTATAGGGCCGCGCGATACTGTAGGCTACTGGTGGCATGGCGTTCTCCTCTATCACTGCCCGTAGTCGCAAAACCATTTCCATTGCTGCACCAAGCCGGCCTCGTGGTATTCCCTCGGAAAAGTCGAAATGCCGTCTTCCTAATAAAATTTCATTTTCTGTGTAGGGCTTTGATAGTAAATCTATAACTGGAATGTAGTAGAAAAATGGACGATCTGTTGTGTCCGTATGGCAGGCGAAACATTTTTTTTCTAAAATTGGTTTTATATGTTCGTCAAATTGGGTAAAGGTTTCTTGTAGTGAGGCCTGTGGTATTTCAGTGTTTTTGGGTATTGCAACAATTTCTTGAAAGTGACGTGCATAGAGTAGTGTCCAGGTTGATGCAATGATGACAAGGCTGCCAAGCAATATTTGTACTGTTTTAGATTGAATTGTCGTTTCAGGCTTCATGGCAATGGTTACTGGTTTAGGAATATGATGAATTTTTCGGAAGAACGTATAAGGAAATTAAGGTTGAGGCTGAGTTGTCTATGAAGATTGTAACCGGCTGCCCAATGGTCATTTCTCGTTTCATCGCATAAAATCTGAGGAAATGGGGTGTAGCGTGGCGCAGGGGAGTAATTATGAATTAAGCGAAAACGTGCAAAGGCAGGCAAGGGATTAGCGAAGCGAAAGGGGATTTCGTTTCTGTGTCAGTCTGGCGTAGCTATTCAAACGTGGATGGTCAGGAACAGGATTTTGTTTCTATAGGCATTGATGGTGTAGGTGGCCTCTGGGATATTGAATCGTCTGCTAATGCGATGGCTGAGGTAACGCATACACAAGTTCCTCTAAGGTGGCTCGGGTGATTGGAGTGATCATATTTTCTGATTCATGTTTAATGATTAATACGCCACTTTCCTGCAGTCGAAATGATTGCCACTCAAATCCTTGTACATCGCGAAACTGGCCAGCGTGCGCCACAATGACTTTGTTAGTACCTTTATGTGGTAAAGCGTAAATGAGTTTTCGGAAATGTTGATCGGCCAATTCTTTCTCTTCCTTCGTTGTCAGTCCCATTTCCACGTACGATGTTTTTGTCCCTTGATAGTTGAGCGATGGTTCAATGACATCTATGCGTCCAAATGCGAGTTGAGCTGTTTCTTGTGTACGACAAGTTGGGCTTGCGTACACTGTGTCTATCGGGATCTGAGATTTTTGGAACACTTGACCTAATAGCCACGCTTCCGCTTTCCCTTCCTCAGTGAGGCAGCTGCCTCGCTTGAACGTGGGATGTGTTCCTCCATCATATTTCAAAGCGAATCGTTCAAATGCCGACCGATTTTCCACATCTTTATCGCGTTCTGAATGTCTGATAAATATGGTATATCCTCCTTGACGCAACGCGGCGAACACGTCCGACGGCATGCCTGATGGCACTGGTATTCCGGTAACTTTTATGTGGGAAACAATAGAAATGAAACGGAAAAATGTGTCACGAAACTTTTCATCTGCAGAGATGTGAACAGTTAATACCATGATGAAAGTTCCGAGCATGTATATCAGGAATTTCAAGACTTGTTTGCCGATTCCTGAAATATTCATCTCAAGCTCCTCTGTTCGATCAGGCTACGCATACAATTTGTAAAAGTCGGCCACAACGTTGTCTGAGTATGTGTATTCAAGTACATGAGTTTACCTCTTTTTGCGGAGATATTATTGGCATGGAATATTTGTGGGCAGTTCTAGGTATTGTTTCTCTCCAGTGAAGGCCCAAGTTATTTGCCATATGGGGTTCAGTATGCATGCGACTGCACAATGAAGCGCACTATTGATGCCAAAACAATGTTTTCTCTCTTATTTTTTGAACAGGTATGTCGTGAGCTTGATTAACCTTCAAGAGAACCTGTTCATCGCTACTTGTTTGTTCGGGCTCTCTTCCTCAATCGTTTTCTATACAGATAATGTTTATCGGCTATATCGTGATAAATCCTGTGAATGCAGTATTCAGAGCTTCAACTGTTTAAACATACATTCCGGGATGCTACGTAGCAGCAGCATAATTGGTTGCCAAAACCAAGGCGTATAGACTTCATTGCTAGGGTTTTTCATTGCCTGGTGAATGTGTTTTCCGACGGTTTCAGGTTTAGCAAATAACCCATTTTTCTTCACATCGGCAGTCATGGGAGTATCGACGAACCCTGGTTTGATCGTGACGACGGATATATTTGATTTTGCCAGTCGGTTTCGGAGTCCCTGTAAAAAGATGGTGACGGCACCTTTAGCTGTCCCGTAAACGTAATTGCTTTGACGACCGCGATCTCCTGCGACAGATGAAATGACCGCTATCGTTCCTTTCCCCTGTTTTTCAAAGTAGTTGCCTAAGATAGTCAGTAACGAAATTGTACTGAGACTGTTGGTGGTTAGTTCTTTCATCGTGGCCGAAACACTTTGTTCGCATGTCTCTTGATGACTTAATGTTCCATGAGCAATGAGAACGGCGTCGAGTCCTTCGAGAGTATGGATTGCGGTTGTGATGAGATGTTCGTGTTGATCAAGAAGGCAGAGGTCGAGTGTCATCCTCTCGACCTGTGTTGCTCCGCGCACTACTAAATCGGCTTGAATGGCTTGTAATTTATCAGGGTCGCGACCTGCAAGGTAGAGTCGAGCTCCTTCCAGCGCAAAGCGTTTTGCCGTTTCTTGGGCTATGGACGATGTGGCTCCAATGATCAAGACATTCATGATTAATCCGTTATGCTGTATAACGACGAATTTGCAAACGCATGCTCTCTCTGTATTGGTGATGAACAGGATTCGGACATGCTTGGTTGTGGTGGTGTGGGGGCGAGGTGTGTCACACGTCGCCAAAAGCTTGATGAAAACCCTGGGTCTCGTAGTTGTTCAAGTACGTGCCAACAGGGGAAGTAGGCTTGAAAGTCTTGCCTACTCATGTGGGCGTCTTTCGCCGGGTAGACGGCTCCACCTGTTTCGCGGACAATGTTGTTGAGCTTCGTGAGAAGCGTGAGGGTTTGGTCCCCTAAGAAAGGAAAGTCCAACGCCAGTGTTGTTCCGGGTTTCGGAAAGGACAACAAGCCAGGAGAGGGGATCGATCCAAACTTTTTTAGGACAGCAAGGAAAGAGCCTTGTTGGGATTGATGAATGATGTTAAGTAGCTCACGGATGCCTTCTTGTTCATCATGGCAGGGGATAACGCATTGATATTGGAGAAATCCCCTGGTGCCATAGAGTCGATTCCAATGGAGGAGAGCGTCGAGTGGATAAAAAAACTTCTCATAGGGTTCGTGCGATTGTGTGAGCTGTCTGGGTTGTATGTGGTAATACGCCCGATTAAGCAATTTCATGATTCCAGAGTTTAGAAAGGCGGATGGGATGTGAAAGGGGACAGTCAGCGTGTTGCGGCGAGGAATATGCGTAAGAGATTGCGAGTTGTCTGTACAATGGTTCCCTCGAATAAATACTCCTCGACCAGTGCGTTGCTGTTTTGCAAAACAATCAATCCAGGCCACGGTATATTCGAATGATGCGTCAGATTGCATGCTGAGATCAAAGAATTCATCAAGCCCAGAAAATCTGATTCGTTCTACGGCAATACAGGGACTTGTGATCGGCTTGAGCTGGATGTCTGCCCATACAATAAGTCCAGTGAGCCCTAACCCTCCAATTGTTGCACGAAAGAGTTCGGTGTGATGTTGTCGTGAGCACGTGATGCGTTCGCCGGTAGAACGGAGGAGTTCGACGGTGCGTACGTGATGTCCAAAAGTTCCGGCCTTATGATGGTTTTTCCCATGGACATCGTTTGCAATCGCGCCTCCGAGAGACACATATTTGGTGCCGGGCGTGACAGGTAAAAACCACCCTCGTGGAACAACACAGTCTAAAATGTCTGCAAGTAATACCCCGCCTTCGCATCGGAGAATTCCAGTGGAGTCATCGAACGAGATGAAACGTTGAAGGCGGTGAGTTGTGAGGAGGGTTCCTCCATTATTCTGACAACTATCACCATAGCTTCGACCATTGGCGTAAGGCAGCATGGAGGTCTTTTGATTGTTCCGAGGTAAGGGCTCATGTGGCCAACGGATCGGGTGAACATGTTGAGGTTGAGCTTTGGGGTAACCTCCCCACGATTGAAAATTGTGTTTCACCATGACTCCATTACATCGCAATAATGACGATGAGCCCTCCTGCAATCGCAACAAGATAGCTATGCGGATCCTTTATGGCCAAGATCAACGGGTCATCGTCGAGTGTCCCCCGATTGGCTAAGAGCCAATTTCGGCTGATCCAATATAAGAGCAGTGGACAGATTAACCACAAAGTTTTGGGATGCTGATAGAGAGTCAGGACATCAGGGCTATTGATGTAGAGGGCTAAGACTAGGACCGACAGGTATCCGCTGATCATACCCATGATGGCCAAGAGGTGTTTATCCAGACCTCGATAGGCTCGTCTGTCTAACCCCTGATTATGCCTGACCTTACGATATTGCAATTCTAAATACCTTTTCGTGAATGCCAGGCTTAAGAAGAGGAACATCGAAAATGCTAATAGCCAGGACGAAATGGATACGCCAATGGCCATGCCTCCAGCAAGGACCCTGAGGGTATACAGGCCAGCAAGGATTAAGACGTCTAAAATGGCGACTTGTTTGAAAAAGAGGGAGTATCCTGTTGTCGATACCGCGTACAGACTTAAGATGTACAGAAATGATAGCGGGAGAGTGGCGTGTGCGAGAATCACGGATCCTAAAAATAATGTCGGACTCATCAAGAGGCCATATGGAATGGACAATGCCCCACTGGCAAATGGACGGTGTTTCTTCTTGGGATGTCGTCGGTCTGCCGGCAAGTCAAGAAGATCATTGAAAATGTAGATACTCGACGCACACAGGCTAAAGGACACAAAGGCCAAAACCACTTGTGTGCTTTGTTCCCAATGTCCAAATTGATGCGCCGTAATCAGCGGAAGAAAGACGAGAATATTTTTGACCCACTGTCCAAGACGCAGTGCTTGAACAAGACGATGAACAGAATGTGAATCTGTGCGGAAGGTTCGAACGACTGTAGAGGATTTCTTGGCTTGTGCAAGAATCTGGTTTGTTGGGTCCACAAGTAAGGCCGAATGAGCTTGGGCCCAGACAGAAAGGTCTTTTTTGTTGTCTCCGATGTAATCAAATCCTCGCTCTCCAAATCGCTCGACGAGTTTTCGAGACTTCGAGAGCCCGGAGAGATTCCTCTTCCCATCACTGGCTAATACTTCAGAAAATATCCCAAGGTGAGTTGCAATGGCCTCTGCGGGGTGGTAGTCGGATCCCGTGGCTAACACTATTGTTCGCCCTTGAGCGTGTTCTTGCTTGAGGTAGTCGAGTACCTCTTGACGATAGGGTAGTTGGTTTGGATCAAGAATGACCCGCTCGGCTATGCAACGCTTAACATGTGCACGGCCTTGAACATACCACATGGGTAAGGCGAACAATGCCCAAGGTTGCTGTTTCATGAGCAACAGGATTGATTCCCACAGTACGTCGGTTGCGAGAAGCGTGTTATCTAAGTCAACGCAGAGAATCCGAGTGTTTCTGGCCTGAATCGAGGTTAACCCAGCTTGTTTTGTGAGTTCTACGGTTGTTTCAGCTCGGTTTTGCATGCTGAGGAAGAGGTCAAATTGCGGACATGTTAATTTGTTCGATTTGCGTGTCCGACCGCATATTCAGTAATTCCAATAGACTTTTCTCGTTCTTGAGGCGTGAATATTCTCTTTCTAAGTTGTTCGCAAGGGGCAACGATAGGTTGTAACGGCAGCTAATCGGTAATCGTTGGCGTACGATGTCAGTGAGCCTGTACGAAGTACCTGGCGATTGTTCACGCTTATCTTTATTTTATCGGTCGTTATGTTCGAAAACTGATATCTAAAAGATGAGGGGAGAGGTTGGGATGTTACCGATGAGTGACTGGATTAAGTTTTTAGATGTATTTGTCGATGTTTTATAGAACGTTATCAGATTCCTACAACACGTTTGGGTGATGTCAGGAAGTCTCATGCAGCCCTCCGCCACTTCGTCAATGTGAACATGGACTGGTTCGAATAGGTCTGTTGAGTGCCAGCTGATGAGTAAATAAGCTGGACATGACGATTCACGGCTTCTTTTCATCCTTATGAATCATTGATACGTGTCGAATTGTGTAGCTGAATGTATGTGAGGAATTCGAATATGACGGGACGTGGATGGAACTCTCGTGAGTTGATTCCCATCATATTGGGTGCTTCATTATTATTAGAAGTACTCCTCTTTATCCAATATATACTCCCTCATGAGGGGAAATATTTTTTCACACATGATCCTATAGGGGCAGATTTTGTGGTTTTCTGGGCAGCCGCCATTTTAACGGTGACTGACCGGTTGCCGGAGATATTTGACTATCAAACATTTCACGCGGCTCAAACAGCTTTACTTGGCCATGAATATCAGCTTCGTATTTGGTCGTATCCACCTCATTTTCTTTTTTACCTTACCCCGCTAGCTTGGTTGGCATACTTGCCTGCATATGTGTTTTGGAATGTTGTGACATTCCTGATGTTTGTGTCGACAATCATTGCTGATCGATCACGTCATATTTTCATTTTTTCCATGGTGGTGGCTCCCGCCACTTTTATGAATGTGTTATGTGGTCAGAATGGATTTTTAAGTGCAGCATTTTTTGTCGGTGGAATGATGTTGCGCCAGCGACATCCAATCTCTGCCGGAGTTCTCTTTGGGCTACTTTCGTATAAGCCTCATCTGGGTGTCCTAATCCCGGTCATGCTTATTGCAGAACGAAATTGGAAAACACTCTGTAGTGGAGCTGGGGCAATTGTGGTGCTCGTCGTGTCGAGCGTGATTTTTCATGGCCTTGATAGTTGGATCTTATACTCAACAGAGACGATTAGGGATACCACGATTGTTTTAGAGAAAGTATCAGGTTTGCTGACGTATATGATGCCTACGGTATTCATGAGTGGTCGGATCTATGGATTCGAAGAGAAGACGAACTATCTGATCCAGGCCAGCGTCACGCTCATCGTTATCGGCGCAACATATTGGGCCGTTCGTCGAACGACTGACATGAAACTTCGAACCGCCATTGCATGTGTTGGTGCGTTTTTGGCCTCGCCGTATGCCTTGAATTACGACATGACGATTTTTTCTGCTGCAATCGTTTTGATAGTCGAGATTGGTCAACGAAGCGGATTTCTTTGGGGTGAGGGATGGGTGCTTGTTATGGCCTGGTTTCTTCCAATTGGAGTAATATTTTTTAACGCGAGTAGTGTGCCTATTGCTCCTGTGATTGTGGGTCTCCTATTTTTGTTCCTGATGATTCGTGCTGGTAAAGATTTAATTTACTTGGATTCTTTTGCTAGAAACGAAAACATCAATACGACGGTTATGAAGGTTTGACGTCTATCGAGCGTAACAGGCAAAACATGCAATCACTTCTCCATAGCTTTGTAACGTCTTGTCCGCAGACACGGTATGCACGTCTGTCAAAAAGAACAACAAGCCTTCTTTTATGTCTTGTAATTTTTGTAATTGCGTATGGGGTCATATCTCTAGGGCAGGCGTTCCCGCAAAGGGAGTCAAACGTGACGGATGGCGAGGATGTACGAATGTATCACAGTGTGATAGTGCGCATACACAATGGAGAGTCATATTACGATGTCGTTGGAGATGAACTGAGAACGCGGGGGTATGCTTCACGACCTTTTTTTAACTGGCGACTCCCAACTCTGGCGTTAATAATGGGGAACTTACCGAGTCCTGTCTGGGGACAATGGATCGTGATGGCTCTTGGACTGTTGACATTGTTTTGGTGGTTTCAGGTGTTGGATCGCGAATCTGGATTTGTTCTCGCTTTGTTCTGGAGCCTCCTGTTCTGTGGGCAACTTCTTTTGTGCTTGAATGACAAGGGATATTTCTATCACGAATTGTGGTCTGGAATGCTTATCGCTTTTTCTTTAGCGGCATATGCTCGCAAATGGCTACTTCTGAGCATGATGAGTGGTATGCTAGCAGTGTTTATCCGAGAGCTTGCCGTGTTGTATCTGTTCATCATGATCGTTGCGGCCTGGAAAGAAAAACGAAATCATGAACTGTTGGGGTGGCTAGGAGGCATGGCAGCATTCAGCTTGGCACTTGCCTGTCATGCTTGGGTTGTTTCAGGACTGTTGACGTCATCGGATATCGCGAATGAGAGTTGGATACAGTTTGGAGGCTGGCCTTTTGTCTTAAGCACAGGAAATTGGAATGCCTTTCTGCTTGTCTCGCCAAAATGGATTGTCGCAGTTATTTTGCCGTTAGCGCTGATTGGAATAGCCGGGTGGCGGGGAGCGACAGGTGGTCGGAGTGCACTGGTACTCTGTGTCTATTGTAGTGCCTTTTTAATTGCAGGCAGGGTCGATAATACGTACTGGGGATTTATGTATGCACCATTAATTCCCCTAGGAATCATCTATGCAGTCCCATCACTTTTTGACCTTACCATGAACTTGTGGGGACGCTCACAGCGATTGCTCTCGTGAGTATTTTATTTTGTTACTCTCCTTATCTCTCTTAGTATTGTAGGTTGTGTGGCTGTTTTCGTGTCTGTATGAATTGCAATTGGCCGATGAACCCCAAGGAATGCACTTGCGATGCATTATCTATGGATGAGGGAAAAGAATACAGCATTGGAGCTAGAGCTGGTGTGTGATGAAGTGCATGTCAGTCGTTCTAGAAAACCCCCTCGAAAAGATATCTGCAGTGCGCGTGAACATATTGGGTTGTCGTTTATCGAATTAACTCAGAAGTCACAATAGAACCCTGCCTGGTTGTTAAATGTACATACCCTGCAAGTCCATCAACATCTGAACCATTGATGAACACATGTTTCTCTTCATTGTGGTCAACCTGTTGATCATATCCCAGTAATTGGATGATAAAAGTGCTTAGGTCATAATGAGATTGAATGTGAGAAAAGTGTGTTCCTATATCTGGATTGTTGACATTGTGAGTAAAAAAGAGAAATGGCACTTCGTAGACTTGTCGTTTGAACCAACCGTGGCCATTCAACCCTTCTTCTTGAAGGAGTTCCCCGTGATCCGCTGTAAATAAGATATATGTTGGCTTTGTGCTTTTTCTTTGTACGGTGCGAATGATTTCAGCTAAGACATAGTCTGTGTACAACACACTATTGTCATACTCGGAGTCATATTTCTTAAATTCGTTGGGAGATCTTTTTGCGTATGGCGTATGGGAGCCGCGTTGGTTGAGCACGATGAAGTTATTTGTATTGAAATCAATGTGGTTTAAGTATTCGACTAAAGCCATATCATGAGCCGAACTCGTCTCGGCAAACTCCGAACGAGTGACGTAATGATCGATGTTTTTTTTGCAAAGGACATTTTCCATAATTTTCATATGTTCTCTGTAGTATGCAGTGACAAAATAGGTCGTAAACGAGTTGTGTTTAGCAAGTCGAAATAAGCAGTTGCTTTGGCTTGTGATTTGCGATGTGACACCAGGATGCTTCAACCTGTTTAAAATCCCAGCAACGCCGGTGATACTCATGGTTCCTGATGAGTATATTGTCCTGGCCTTGAGATCTGTCAATGCACTCAGGCGAGGCGTCGTGGTGTGTGTCGTATATCCCAACAACGACAACTGCTCAGCTCTGAGTGATTCTCCAATAATTAAGATGATATTCATTTCTGGATTATTGACGAGCACGTTGGGGGGGGGGATTTCCGGAAACATGCTGATGTTGCCAAAAATTTTCTTTGGGACAATGCCGATAGCAAAATATTTAATGGAACGAAAAACATTTTGGAGCGCAAGTAAGTGAGGTTTAGGCATCACCATCATGGCCTCGACGTTCCATAGTTTTCCATGTTTGTTGTTCAGTAAGATGTAGGTGAGTGCAAGGTCGCCAACAAAGAGAGCGAGGAGTAACACTGTCATGTATTTGTACGTTGTCAGCGACTGCCGTAGTCGTTGTGATAAGACAAACATGACAGCTCCAATACTCACAACAATGAGGCTAGGCAAGATCATCGAGTCAATTTCATCCCAAAATGACTCGGCAGCCTCTTCTGGGAACGCGTAGGCTTGGTAAAACGAGATAGGCTGAATGAACGTGCCGAAATATTGAAAATTCAATACTTGAACGAATGTCATGAGTAACATGATTACCAAAAAACCTGTTCGTATGTGAGAACTGCAAAAAGAGAGCATTAAGCAGATGTAGAAAAATTGTTGCGCCGCTGCCCAGTCGATTTTCTCAAAAGAAAAGGGGTAGCTCGGATTAACAAGGTGTGTGAATAATTCAATGCCATACATTCCAAGAATAATCATCCCCACATACAAGAGGTGTTTCCCTGAGTATGATAATAACTTCCGCATGTTCATTTCGATGATATTTTAGGGGTGGATTTTGCGAAACCGTTGCATGGTTAATTGACGCATTGCGTGTATGACTGTTTCGAGATTTACGATGAATTCTCTCAACATCCTAACGACCTTGTCCGTGTCTTTTTTTAAACCTGCCAACAAGCTGATACGTAGACGTTGATCGTTTACAAACTCATTCTGAGCATTTGTTGTATAGGGCTGTCCTAGAAGCAGGTGTTTTCGAATGGAAAAAAATGAGGTACTTCAATGCAGAGCTTCCGTTGACATATGATGAAATACATCATATGTCGGCCTTGTGCAGATGTTTCTTGATATGGGGCATTACGAGGGAACGGTGAATCAATAGTGCTGACATCTTTGATCGTATGATTCTCTTGTACGCACGCAGGGTGAAAAGCTAGCGGTTATATGATAATAGGTTAAGTTTGTGGAGGTGTAAGCCGAAGACACAGTAGTCCTTCAATCAGTCCATCCTTGTTATTCGCCTGCATGGTAGATTCACACTCTCAGATTCCTTCGGAAAAGACGGATCAGAAACCGCAATCTGTTACGTATTTTCTCATTTTCTTGTTACTGATTATCCAACTCTTGTGGTTTTTGAAGGGGCCTGTCCCACTGTTGGAGGGAGGCCTTGTAGGCTCGGATAGCTATATGCACCTTAATCGTGTTGTGCAGCTCGTCGAGTCAGGTGAATGGTTTAGTTCCGTCTACCCGCGAAGTAATGCACCGTATGGTGAGACTCTACATTGGACGAGGTTGATGGATATTCTGTTGATCTCTGGGGCAAGTGTGGCTTCAATTGTTGTTCCATTTTCGACCGCCTTGCATTGGTGGGGAGTATTGTTGAGCCCCGTGTTGCAAATTGTTGCGCTTGTCTCTTTAGTGTGGGTGATGCGGCCGATTTTTGACCGTGAGCATCAATTGTTGGCAGGTGGAGTCTTTCTCTTCCATCCAGCCTTACTCCAAAGCTTCTTCGCTGGTCGTCCTGATCATCATGGGTTTCTTGTGGTGTGTTTTATTGTACTCCTTGGCCTTACATTTCGAATCATGACATGCCTGCCTTTCGCTCGGTGGTGTGTATTCGCAGGAATCGTTGCAACTGGGGCAATCTGGGCAAGCGTGGAGTCACTCGTCGCACTGTCGGTCTGTATTTCTGTTCTTGCCATGGGGTGGGTGTGGTATGGACAAGATTGGGGAATACGTAACCTTATTGTGACGAGTACGTTGAGTGTGCTGACATGTGTTGCACTGTTAGTCGATCGTGGAATTTGGCAATTCTTTCACGATGAGTATGATCGCTTTTCAGTTGTGCATTGGAGTGTCCTGTCACTCATTGCAAGTTTTTGGATTGTGATGTGCTTGGTCGAGAGGCTGTGGGATCGCAGAGCGACGTCTCTACATCGTCTCTTATTAGGGATTATCGGAATAGTTGTGGTCTTGAGTATTCAGTGGATGCTCTTCCCAAAGTTTTTTCAAGGCCCGCTTGTCGATGTTGACCCTCAATTTATAACGCTGTTCTGGAATCGCATTGCTGAAACACAACCGCTTATTTCGACTGAGTTTTGGCAGTTTGGCCGGTTCATACTGTATCTTGGCATTGCCCTGCCAGCCATCCCGTATTTGATATGGTTAGTCTTCAAGGAGTCGAATGACAGTTATAGATTGTTTTGGTTGCTGATTGCTGTTGGAATCTTTGTGTTTCTTCCCTTGACTCTTCACGAAATGCGTTGGGCGGCCTATGCAGAGTTGCTCATGGTGTTTCCTTATACGCATCTTATGGGGCGAGTACTACAGCGGATTGCCGGTTCGTTTTCTATGCCATGGATTGCGGTCGTGAAGATGAGCATTGTGTTTGTGAGTGCCATGTGGTTCTTACTGGTTGGCGCCAAAATGATTGAAGCCGAAGATCATGGCGTGAGCACCACAACGTCTCACAATTGTCCAGTCATTCCTCTCTCAAAGTATTTAAATGATCCGGCTGGCTTCGGCCGCCAAAACCAGATGATTTTGGCTTTTGTGGATTTTGGTCCGGAGCTTCTTTATCGAACGTCTCATCATGTCATTATGACGCCGTATCATCGTAATGTGTTGGGTAACCTTGATGGGTTTCAAATATTGTCAGACTCTACTGGAAATCTGGCAAAACGGTTACTCCAAACCCGGGGGGTTGATCTTATTCTGACGTGTCCTTCGTCTCCTGCGGAATCTTCATTTTTTCAGTCTCCTGATAACCCTTTATCGTTGTATGATCGACTCAATCAAGGACGTTTCCCCCAGTGGATTCGTGAAGTCAACCTTCCTGCTTCGTTGGATGAACACTTCAAACTGTTTCAGGTACAAAAAAATCACAAAGACCCTACCTGATTGTTGTCTCTATCATTTGTCCCTATCATCCGTCTCGTACTGTTTCTGCCAGACGCAGGTGAGGTAGTGATTTGTAAAACCATGACGAAGGATTGAGAGGCAACGTTGGAACAAGGCATGTGGATGCCAATAGTAGTAATGTGCAAGATTGGGCCGGAGATCGGCGAGTCGTGTTTCTTTTCGCTGAAGAACAGCGATTGGGTTAAAGGGTTGCCGTTGTTGTAAGCAAGTTAACTCCGTCAAGTCATGCCGGTGAAACATCTTCCGGAAACTCTGGGGGGTAAAGTCATGTAAATGATGCGGGTTTGCATCGACAGTTGGTGTGGTAGGCACGGAACCGATGAAGATGCCGCCTGGACGTAAAAATTTTAACAGATGCGTGATGAGTTGCTTGGGCTGAAGAACATGCTCTATGGTTTCTAATGAGACAATGGTGTCAAAAGGGTATTCATCTTGAAAGCTCATTGCATCGGTACACATAAAATGTATTCCCGTTTGAGCATATCGTTTCGTTGCATACTTGATACTTTCCTCCGAACAGTCGACTCCAAGGACTTCTTTGTTCAGGCTATTGCCTTCAAAAAGAATTTTTGATCCATACCCCACCCCACACGCGATGTCCAAGATGCGACCTGGGCGAGATTGGGCTGCCGCGAACTCATATCGCTCCATGTGTAGCTCAAGCGTGAGGCCTCCTGTCACGTCTTGGGGCTGAAGTTGGTCAGGAATTAGCCGTTCTAAATTATCGATAAGCATACAATCTGTGCCATTGAAAAATCCAAGAGGAAACATCTTGGCGGTTTGAATATTTGTCCATCAATCGTAACGAAAATCGGAATACTCTATTTGTGTGGCATCCGAAAAAGGCTTATTAAAAAACTTGAAAACACTATTTCTATTCCGAGTGTCAGTGCCGTGGTGCCTGGTATGACGAGTCGAAGACTGTGAGGATAGGATAAGGGTCCGAAATTCTGACTCTGCCAATCGAGAACTCCCAGGGAAAGTAAGGCGCTTCCGAGTAACGTGATGAAGATCCCAATCCCAATGCCAACCTCTAGAGTCATACGTTCAAGGATATGTTGAAACAGGGTGTCGTGTGGAAGGAAGCCCGCGGATATGGCAAATGATTTTGAAATGATGCCGAAGGTGATCAAATTAAATCCTGTTAAAATAGACATCGCTGATACTAGTAACGTATTTGTATCGAAGGTGATGCCGTGAATAGTGATCGGTCCTGTCAGGAGCATGGTCCCACTTGTCATTCCTGTTAAAAATAAAAAGAATCCTGGAAGGAGGAAGAGCCATCGAGGACAATACAACAACATAAACCGCAGATGTCGCCAGCCATCACGCCAGGTGCGGAGATGGGGCGAGCGATTTCGGCCGTCTTTGTGTAATGTTATGGGAATTTCTGTGATACGTGCCCCGATTAATGTTGCCTTAATCACCATTTCTGAGGCGAATTCCATGCCGGTAGCCCGCAGGTCTAATGATTGACAGAAATGACGACGAAACCCTCGCATGCCACAGTGAAAGTCAGTCACGGGGCAATGGAAAAATAATCTCCCAATTCCACTCAACGCTGGATTTCCTAAGCACCGATGCAGCCACGGCATGGCCCCTGGCAAGATTGTGCCTCCTGCTTTTGGTAGACGACAGCCCATGACAAGATCATGCCCCTCGCGTAATTTTTCAATAAATGGATAGATGCCAGTAAAGTCGTAGCTATCATCGGCATCTCCTATCAGTATGTATGTCCCACGTGCCACGGCAATCCCTGCCATGAGTGCAGCCCCATACCCTTGTTCTTGCACATGGATGACATGTGCCCCACATGCGATTCCTTGGTCTCTGGAGCCATCATGGCTTCCATTGTCTGCGACAATGATTTCAGCGTCTAGATGGTGAGTGGCAATAGCGAGATTGGCTTTGCGTAAACATGTCTCTAGCGTTCTTTCTTCGTTGAGGCAAGGTAGGACTATGGACACTTCAGGGCGATTATCGTTTTCTGCCGTTGTTGCATCATGACAGTCTTGAGTTGACTGTGTGTCTAATATGTGTGGTGAGTTCATGTATGCATGCGTATGCGGACAATGTAGAAAGATGGGAATTGTATGTAATCTCTACTTTTTATAGTCGGTTATATGACAGACATCTTGAGCGTCGGATCTATTAGGGGAACAAAAAGTTCGCTCAGATAAAAATTGCTAGACAGACAATGGTAATCAATAATGATTGTGTCACAATATTGTCTCCTCTCCCTTAAACATGAATAAACGAAAATTTTATTCAAGTTTTCTTAGGTCGTACCGATAAGCCTAATCACATTTGATACATAAGAACTCTCTCTCGAAAAAGGCATACCTGTCGTAAGATTGGGACGCAAAGCCATGGATCAGTCAAGAGGCTGATCGCCCGGCCGCCGAAGGAGAAAGCGATACATCTTGCCGGGATGGAGTTTCTTGAGGAGTGTAAGGAGCTAGCTCTATGTCGACAAAAACCTGGTCATGTTCTTTTGCGAAGAGACAGGTTGAAGAGATTAGACGTTCCTCAAAAGGAAAGAAGAGGAACTGTTGGGCGACGGTGAGTGGCTCCGTATCTCGAAAATTCTATCAAACATATTCTCCATCGAAACAGCTACTTCCTCACATACATCAAGCTTGTACTTCATTATTGACAACAATCCAGTCGAAACAGCATTGGGAATGTGGTCTTGAGGCGAGTCGGGAACCCTTTTTCCTTTCTTCTCCGCAATCTTCTAGAAGGCATGATGGACGGGGACGATTTCGATGGTTGGAACAACACGATGACATCATTGCAAGACATATGAAGACGTCAATGGTTTCAGTCAGAAATGCTGATATTGACGTCTGTAGGCAGAGGTTCACTGCACGGAGCGTTACGCCCCACAACTCAAAATTGAATCACATCAGAATACGACAGGCAAGTGGCAAGGAAGGTCAGCGGTGGGGATTATGTGGGCACACCATCATGTCTGACAACAAACTAATGTGCCCGAAAGGAGAGATAGAATAATGACTCAAGTTATGCGATTTTTTCAGGATGAAGAAGGTGCCACCGCATTGGAGTACGGACTGTTGGCGGCGTTGATTGCTGCAGTAATCATTGGCGCTGTCACCACTCTTGGTGACGTGGTTAGTACGACGTTTAATAATATCGCCGCTTCAATGAAATCCAAGACGGGTGGTTGATACGTCTGAAAAACAATCAAAGAATCGTGTGAGGTTGAGAGGTGCTATACGGTCTTGATAGTGGTAGGCCACCTTATCGGTCTCTACTTTCTTCGATCGGCCTCGGACGATGTGATTGTTGTCATATACGTGAAAAGTAATTCCCCCGGCCTTCTTTTTAAGTAAAGGGGTCGGGGTGAAACAGAAGTCATTTTCGATTGTCGTGAGTTTTTCGAGAGGAGCAGGGATCATGTTAACTAATCTGGCAACCGTATGTCGTTCTTTTTTCTTAGATGAAGAGGGTGCGACTGCGCTGGAATACGGGTTGTTAGGCGGACTGATTGCCGCAGTCATCGTTGGTGCTGTCTCCACTCTTGGTGAAGTGCTCAGTACTACATTTAACAATATAGCTGGTTCGATAAGTTCCGCTATCGGCTCTTAGGTTTGTTCCGCGTTTGATAAGCGGAGAATGTATAGATTTATGAAACAGGTAATCTCAAGGAAGAGATTGAGGAATTTACGACAGAGTCTCTCCACACTTCATCGGTAACTCTCCTGCCTTAGCCGGTCAAGGAATTTTCCGGTGAAAGACTTCGAGAGAGTGATCCGACAGCTTTTTTGTCATCCTTCTGTGTAGACCTCAGCATATGAATTCGTAGTATCAGCAACTGACGAGTAACGGTTTCAGTTAGATAAGGGTAGGCTTCATTCAAGACTATCGGAGGGTAAGTCTATGCAAATTTTCGGTGCACCAAAAAGATTCTTGAACAAGCGATTGCAGAATACTCGTGGGAATACCATGACAGAAGTAGGATTGCTTTTATTTCCATTCATACTACTCTTGTCTTCCGTCTTTGAATTTGGGTGGTACTATTTCCATGAACATACGTTGCAGCATGCAACAAGGGAAGGCATGCGGTTGGCCTTGGTTGGTGGCATTACCAAGGATGGAAACGGTGATTCGCTGAGTCGTGAAGACTCTATTATTCACGCAATTCAAAAGAATGCGTCATGGGCCATGGTGATTCGCGCAGAGGATATTGCTATTTTTAAGGTTGGGGATAATTATCAAAATCCAGAAGGGTGGGAGACTGCTGCACCCAATGCCGGAAATCCTGCAGATTATATGCGAGTGGTGGTGGATTATGAACATACGTTTTTAACTCCGTTTGTCGGACGTATCTTCTCGGAAAACGGATCAGCAAAAATGCGTGCACAGGCGACATACCGTAATGAGCTGTACGATATTCAGACGGAGGCATAAACTATGATACGACAGACTCTAGGATCACAAAAAGGCATGGCGAGCTTTGAATTTGCTGGTGTGGCCATGGTGGTGATGGCGTTAGCATTTGGAATCGTTGAATTTGGCTCTCTCATTCGTGCGCAAGCGATCGTGACCAATGTGACACGGGAAGGCGGAAGTTTAGCGTCACGTGATCTCAAAAATGGACAGGAATTATTGACGGTACTTGAACAATCTACTTGGCCGTTAAATTTTGGTTGTCCTTTGAATCAGGATGGGGGTGTGGAAGCTGGTTGTGATCAAAATGCACTTGATCGTCAATTTAAAATTTACATTACCAAAATCAATGCCGGGACAAGCGAGACAAACGCTCCGACATGTAACACCCCACTTGAAAGTGGAAGTCTAGCTGGAGCCGGTATCTCTTCGCCAAATCAAGACCTGTATTGTGGTTTGACTGAGGAGCTGTGGAGAACGCTTGAGTATAACGAGAATTATTCGACCTCGGGAAATGGGACTTCATTGTTGTCCCAATTAACTGTTGTCAAAGTATATTATCGCTATGACCCGTTGACTCCGTTGGCGAAATTGTTGCAGGTGGTTCCCTATTTTGGGGCCAGTACGGGCAATATCATGAATTTCCACAGTGGGAATGCAGAAAACCCTGAACAGGGTAGTGAGGACTCCTTTCTCCTAGGAAGTAAGGCAATCTTTTAAGGTTGTTTCGTATCGAGAGAGTCATACGGTAGGTGATTCCAAAGACATATCGAAGGGTTTTCACTTCTTGTGTTTACAATATGATGAGTGCTGACAAGGAGAAGTTCTTTTATGAAACATGTCTTTTTACGATTAATATATAACATGCGATTTTCTCTGGGTAGAAAAGAGAGCGATCAACGGGGAATGTTTGCTCTCGCAACAGCGGTGGCTCTGGTGTCGTTATTTGGATTTGTTGCATTAGGAATCGAAGTTGGAAAATGGTATATCGTTCGTGCAGAACTTGCCAAATCAGTCGATGCCGCGTCGTTAATTGGTGCAAGAAATATTTCAAATCCATGGCTCGGTGCGCATTTTTCTGATGCGAGTGATAACGAGGAAGGCTTGCGGGAGCTTGTGAAACTCATTGGGGAAGCGAATTTTACGCCAGGGTTTTTCGGTGCGAGTGTGCCTATCGTTGAAATGTCAGGGCAGATCGAAGATGGAAAGGTGATTGTCACGGGAAATGCCGATGTGACGAATTATGCTGCCCGAACGCTTGAAACGTCGAGCACGCGAGGACAGTACGATACAACATCTGTTGCATCTATTGGTGGTGCTCAGAAACGAGATGTTGAGATTATGCTGGTATTGGATCGATCCGGCTCAATGTCTCATGAAATGAATAAACTCAAGGATGCAGCCAAAAGTTTTGTAGATTATTTCGAAGATACGCAAGATCAGGACAAACTTGGGCTTATTAGTTATTCAACCGCTGTGAGCATCGATGAGCCACTCAATACAAATTTTGTTGATAGCATGAAGACGAAGATTGAAGGAATGTCGGCATCTGGCTGGACGAATATGGAAGATGCGATTGATCAGGCCGATGGTCCCCATGGGTTTGAGGATCAATCGGAAAAGCCTGGCGATCAAAAGGTCCAGCAGTTTTTAGTATTTTTCACCGATGGAATCCCCACAGCCTTTCGTTCCACGTATGATCCAGTGACCGCTCCCTATCGTCTCTTTACGCGAGGCGGAGTCAATAAAGTGAATACAACAACTGATGAACCTGATGTGGTGGTTGCTGCATCAAATAGCTTAAGTGCACGACTGTACGATCCATATGATGGTTCTCAACTCCCTGATATTCCAGGGAGTCATCCAAAGCAGTTTCACACAGGTGATGGCTTGCCAATTTTATTGTCATCGTGTGGAAAGTACACCATGAAGTGGTGGATTCTCCAAGATCCAGACTATGGAAAGAATTATTCTGGTTCCCCAATTTCAGGATATGATGCTGAGCGTTGTTCGATTCCAATCCACAAAATGATAACATATGTTGAGGATCAAGCTAAGAAAATGGTGATTGAGCATGCTCAAGAGCTTAAAGACAAAGGCGTAAAGATCTATACCATTGGGTTAGGGGGAAGCCTCAATACCACGCAATTGAAGGCGATGTCGAGTGGGGAAGCGTTTTATTACCCTGCACTGACCTCGGATCAACTAGAGGAAGTGTTCCAAAAGATTGCGAAGAATATCAAGCTGAGATTAATTCAAGTCTAACGTTTCACGTTGAGTCTTACTGTCGTGATGAGGCCTCGTAGGAATATCCTACGAGGCCTTTTTTTTGAAGTATGTCGATTACAGATATTCGTGAAGAGAACCGAAGAACGAAGGAGCTCTCTGTGTGTTAGCGCATGTTGTGATGTTCTGAAAGTCGTAGAGACGTCATCTTCTCTCGTACGGTCTCTAAAGGGTGTTTTCGTGGTCTTGGATGCTTCTATTTTGGCATGACGTATATTTTGTTGATTAGTATTCTTTCGATTGCGCTGATTTGGGCTGCAGTCACTGATGTTCGCTGGAGCAAGATTCCCAATGTCATTACTTTTCCTTTAGCAGGGTTGGGACTTGTGATTCACAGCGTCTCTGACGGATTAAACGGATTGCTCTTTAGCCTTCAAGGGTTAGCGCTTGGCTTTGGGGTTCTTTTCATTTTTTATTTATTAGGAGGAATGGCGGCTGGTGATGTCAAATTGTTTGCCGCAGTTGGTGCCATCATTGGCCCGCATGATGCGTTTATTGCCTTCTTGATTACAGCTTGTTTAGGTGGATTGTACGCCATTGGGCTGATGATGGTGACTTGGGGGATACCCAGTACGGCGGAGCGTGTGAAAGTGATACTGACCACGTGGTTGGTGGCTCGAATCTTCACGAGTCCTCCACCAGTAAACGATACGCAGCCTAAATTGCGTTATGGGCTTGTGATTGGATTGGGCACCTTATGCTCTCAAGCTTGGCGATGGATGAATGTAACGTAATATTGATGACGATATTGTTCATAAAGAATTTAAGAATATTTTGGGTTGTCCGATGAAGGAAGTACATGAAATATAACGAAGTTGAATACACAAAGATAATCAATTTTTAATCCTTCAAGAGTAAAGAGGTATACGAAATGTTTCAAAACCGACCTGTCCTGTTCATGGGGCTTGCAGTCGGCATAGCCTTAGTGACGACAATTCTGATCTACAATTGGCTTCAACAACAGAAGCAGAAAGAGGTTGATGTTGTTGAGCAAAAGGTTGTCACGATTGAAGGAATTCCAATTGCTGTAGCCAGTGCAGATATGGCGTGGGGCACGCCCATTAAGAAAGAAATGATCCGGGAAATTCCATTTCCACAGGAAAATCTTCCTGCTGGCCACTTCAAAAGTCTTGAGGATTTACAGGGGCGTGTCTTATTGATGCCGGTGAAACGGAATGAACCAATTCTTGAATCAAAATTAGCGCCAATTGATATTAAAAGCGGTGGGGTTGTGGCCGTCTTGGATCCAGAGAAACGGGCAATGGCCGTGAAAGTGAATCAGGTGGTCGCGCTTCCAGGGTTTATCAAGCCAAGAGATCGCGTCGATATTATGGTGACGATGTCTAGTGGTGGTAAGGGGCAGATTACAAAAACCGTACTCGAAAATATGCTTGTGCTTGCCATCGGCACGCAAATAGAACGCGATCCAGCTGATGGGAAGGCCAGCCCAGTGAAAATTATTACGTTTGAGGTGACCTTAGAAGAAGCCGAAATGCTTGCCATGGCGTCCAATGGGGGACAATTACGATTTGCGCTTCGTAGTCCACTCAATGTGGCTTTGAAAAAGACGCGTGGAGCGACAATGCCGAATCTTCGGGCTTCATTTCAGGCAGCTCCCCCTAAAAGAAAAGCGAAAAGAAAAGCACAAGTTGAAGTGATCAAAGGCAATTCAAAAAGTGTTGTGAAGTTCTAGGATGTGTGGGTCATATTTGTGCGAAGAATACAAAGGTTCGACTGATGTTTTTTGGAAGGAGTGAGTATGTTACAGAGAGAGCCCATCAGTAATTGCGTAAAGGTATTTCTTATTGGAATGATTGGATATGTCGTGTGTGGGGCCTCTCTTGTCCATTCTGAAGGGCTCACATATCAAACACTGGAATCGAAGGCGCCACAGACGTTACATGTTGGGTTGGGGGCGTCTATTGTCGTTGATAGTACAACACCTTTCGCACGAACGTCGGTGGCCGATCCAAAGGTTGCTGATACTCTGGTGATCTCCCCAAAACAGATTTATGTGACGGGTAAGTCAATTGGATCTACGACGTTGACGATGTGGGGAAAGAATGGGGCCGTCAGTAATGTGTTACAGGTCTTGGTGACTCCAGATTTAACAAAACTGAAAGCCCAATTACATCAAGTCTTTCCTGGAGAGACGAAAGTGCAAGTCACTGGTGGTCACGATAATATTTCCTTATCCGGAACGGTATCAACGGCAGAACAGTTAACGAATATTGTAGAGATGGCTGAGCCGTATGCTCCAGGGAAAATCATTAATCTTTTAAATGTTGGTGGTGTGCAACAGGTTATGCTCGAAGTGCATATTGCGGAAATGAACCGTGGCCTGACACGTCGTATGGGGATTAACTATTCCAGACTTGGAGAGAGTTTTTTCTTTGGCGAACTCAATGATCTGAGTGAAATATCTCTCGAAGATGGAGTCTTTACTTTTTTGCAGTCAGCCGCTGTCAACGCCACGTTTGGGATTCCCTTTGGTAATGACATTTATATGATCTTTTTAGACTTTTTAAAACAACATAACCTGTCCAGAGTGTTAGCTGAACCGACCTTAGTAGCCATTAGTGGTCAAGAGGCCACATTTCTTGCTGGTGGAGAGTTTCCGATCCCTGTGCCTCAAGCTCTGGGAGTGACGACGATTAAATTTAAGGACTTTGGCGTGAAGCTGAGTTTTAATCCTACGGTATTAAATGATCGTAAAATTGCATTGAAAATTTCACCTGAAGTCTCTGAGCTTGATTTTGCCAATGGTGTCAATTCTGCTGGGTTTACAATTCCGGCGATCACGACACGAAAGGTTCAGACAGTCCTGGAACTTGATGATGGACAAAGCTTCGTGATTGCAGGGTTGTTGCAGAATAATATTCGAGAGACGGTAGCGAAGTACCCAATTTTAGGCGATATTCCAGTCCTCGGTGCGTTGTTTCGAAGTACCTCTTTTCAGAAAAGTGAGACAGAACTGGTTGTCATTGTCACCCCAAGACTTGTGAAGCCTGTTGATCTCGCGAAACAGCCTCTTCCAACTGATGACTATTTAGAGCCTAATGATTTTGAATTGATGTTATTGGGGTACCTTGAAGGTATTCCAGAGTTAGCAGATTCAAGCGGTCAGCTACGTGATGGCCATGCTGTGAACACCATGTCGTGGCAAGGTGGTGGGTTAGAAGGGTCTTTTGGACATTTGGCTCCGTAGTCTGTGAATAGAGAGGAAAACACATGTGGAATGCCTTGACTAGAGTAATCCGTCTTCTGTGTTGTGTGGGTCTTGTTGTGGGGATGTCTGGTTGTCATCTATGGCCCTTTATGGCAAATGACGATGGTCGAAAAGTTCGTGATCTGGGGAAAGCCGATCAAATTATGTATCCATACGCTCCTCCTCCAGTCCATTTAAGTGAAGGGTACGGACATGCGTTTCACGCAGCAAGAGATAATCAGATTCTTCACCCTGAGGCCTCGGAAAACCTTGATGTCGTAACGGAAAAAAATGGCAATGCGTCGTATCGGTCTATTGAACTATACCGGAAAAGCTTTACTTCACCTCCCTTTGGTACATCATCGTCAAGTAGTGGAGGTAAGAAATGAGTGAGTCTAGTTGGAAGCCAACCCGTGTCGGTACGACGGGTTCAGAGTCCTCGGCTGAGGCCAGGATCGTTGAATTAGCGATTCTCGTACCTGAAGTGAAGAAAGTGATAGAAGATCAAATTCGTGCTGATAGTGCGTTTCGACTCAAGCAGCAGGGTGAGACGCTCGTTCCTGATTTATTAATTCTTGAAATAGATGAGGAGCCAGAGAAAACATTCTCTCTTGTCAAGACGGTACTGGGCTCTGCCAAAGGGACTGAGATTTTCTTAACGTCCGCTAAAATCGAATCGGATTTGTTGTTGGAAGCATTGAGAGCTGGCATGAAGGAGTTTCTTCCGCAACCGATTCAACCAGACGAGGTCAAGGCCGCTCTAGAACGGTTTAAAACTCGGAATAGTGAAGTGGCGCATGAAGGGAAAAAACAGGCAGGAAAGGTCATTACGTTGTTTGGTGGTAAAGGGGGAACGGGAACAACGAGTGTTGCTGTGAATCTTGCTGCTAGTCTTCATTTAAGCCCACGAAAACCGGCTGTTGTATTAGTTGATGTGAATCAACATGGAGGCGACATTCCCCTCTACCTTGATTTGTCGACGTCACATAGTTTTCGCGATATTGCTGCTGACCTGACTCGGGTAGATTTAGCCTTCCTCGCCAGCGTCTTAACCAAGCATGAATCTGGAGTGCATGTGTTGCCATCCGGGTATGACGATCTGAGTGCGGGACGGTTGAATCCGGATTGCATAGAGCCAACGATCAAACTCCTCCAATCGATGTTTGATTTTGTCGTTATTGATTGTGGGCATGTTTTAGATTTGACGACGAAAAAAGCCCTGGAATTGTCTTCGAGTATTATGGTGGTCTCAAGCCTGATGGTTCCTGTTGTGCATCGGACCAAGCGTATTCTCGAGTTGTTGCGAGGCTCCGGGGTTCCACAGAGTAAAATTGATTTACTTATTACTCGGTATCTTTCGCATGAAAAAGATGTCTTACATGAAACAAAGGAAATTTTGAAGCAAGACGCGAAGTGGTTACTGCCCAATGATTATGTGTCTTCCAGTAATGCGATTAACAGTGGAAAGCCGGTTGTGATGATTGCCCCTCGATCATCGTTGACCAAAACGTATCAACAGTTAGCTGCCTCGTTCCTTGAGCACTCCCCAGAACCCCAGAGCAGTTCGTTTTGGGGAAATTGGATGAAGTCCGTCAAAGGTAAGCGGACTCAGCAGAGTACGGCAACAGCCTAATCATTTCTTATCTCATTACCACTAAGGATGTGAAATTACGATGTTTGCAACTGAATGGGAGCAAGTCGGTTCCGGAGGAACGAACCTCGAAGATTTGAAAGGTCGATTGCATCGTCAGGTCATTGAAGCGCTTGATCTGTCCGTGGTGGCGACGCTCGACCAGAGTTTACTCAAGGGAGAATTGAGTAACTTAGTTGAGAAGTTTTTAGAGCAAGAGCCTGTTCCCTTAAATGCGCGTGAACGAGAACAGCTGATCACGGAAATTCAGTGGGAAGTTATGGGATTGGGACCCTTGGAACCCTTGCTTCAAGACCCTACGGTGAATGATATTTTGGTCAACCGGGCTGATCAAATTTACGTCGAACGTGCGGGAAAACTCCAGCCCACGGATATTAAATTTCGCGATGAAACGCATTTACGGAAAATTATTGAAAAGATTGTTTCAGCGATCGGTCGACGAGTCGATGAATCGTCGCCCATGGTTGATGCCCGATTATCCGATGGTTCACGGGTTAACGCCATTATCCCTCCGCTGGCCTTAGACGGCTCTTCGATTTCGATTAGAAAATTTTCCAAAGATAAATTACAGATTGATGATTTGGTGGCAAAGCGGTCACTGACTCCGGAAATTGCCGAGCTATTGAAAGGCATTGTCGAAGCCAGATTGAATATCTTGATTGCCGGTGGGACGGGTTGTGGAAAGACGACGATTTTAAATATTTTGTCCAGTTTTATTCCGTCAGACGAACGGATCATTACGATTGAAGACTCGGCCGAGCTTCAACTTCGGCAAGACCATGTGGTGCGCTTGGAAACCCGACCTCCGAATGTTGAAGGCAGAGGTGAGGTGACACAGCGAGAGCTGGTCAAAAATACATTGCGAATGCGGCCAGACCGTATTGTGCTCGGAGAGGTTCGATCCGGGGAGTGTTTGGACATGCTTCAGGCGATGAACACGGGGCATGATGGATCGTTAACGACCATCCATGCCAATACACCTCGAGATGCGCTCACTCGTGTTGAAACGCTTGTGGCAATGGCCGGATTGAACCTTGCCACCAAGGCTTTACGTCACTATATCAGTTCTGCGCTTGATGTCGTTGTCCAAATGACTCGATTGTCTGACGGTACTCGAAAGATGACCAGTCTTCAAGAGATTACGGGTATGGAAGGCGAAATTGTGACATTACAAGAGATTTTCTCCTTTCACCAAACAGGATTAGATGAGAACCGCATGGTGAAGGGGAAATTTGCCGCAACGGGAGTTCGGCCAAAATTTGTTGAACGATTTACCGCCTTGGGTATCGAGATTGATGCTGGTGTCTTCGATCCTACCAAAATCTATGAAATATAACCGTCATAATTGGTGTGTGAGAGCTTTTGAGAGGAAAGTGTTGGGATGACGATTCTCATCAGTATAGGAATCTTTGTCAGCATTATTCTACTTCTCGAAGGTGGGTTTCACTTCTATCATGCCTATATCAGCCCTCGAAACAAAAAAATCAAACGGCGATTACGATCTTCGGGAAAGTCCGAGACGTCGAGCCCAGAACACTTACAGCAAGCCAATGTCATTCGGCAGCGTGCGACAGGAGATATGCAATGGCTCAATGTGTTGCTGTCTAAAGTGGCGAGTCTTTCAGCTGTTGAGATGACCCTGGTTCAGGCCAATAGTCACATGCCCCTCAGTGTCTTTGTCCTGGTCTCCTTTGTTTCGGCGGCATTTGTGGCGGTTGCCACGGTCATCTATGACTTGGGAGTTTTAGGAATGTTGGGAGGTGGTGTCGTTGGGTTATTTCTCCCATATTTGTACATGCGTCGGAAACGGAAAAATCGGTTTTTAGTATTTCAACAGCAATTACCCGATGCGTTAGATTTGATGGCCAGAGCCTTGCGAGCGGGTCATGCCTTTTCGGTCGGAATGAAAATGGTCGGAGATGAATTTCCTGACCCAATTGGCCCGGAAATGGGAAGAGCGGTTGAAGAAATTTCATACGGTATTGAAATTCCAGAAGCCTTGAAAAGCCTTTCGAAACGAATTGAATGTGTTGATTTAAAGTTTTTTGTGACGGCGCTGATCGTTCAGCGTGAAACAGGTGGAAATTTAGCGGAAATCATTGAAGCCATTAGTCGACTTATCCGATTGCGTTTTGAACTGTTGGGACGAGTTCAAGCGCTGTCGGCTGAAGGGAAATGGTCAGCTATTGTGCTCATGGCTTTACCGATCGTTCTTCTCTTTGGGCTTAAATGGATTAACCCGGAGTACATGGCACCTTTGTTCGAGGATCCAACCGGGCAACTGATGTTGGGTGTGGCCATTGTGTGGATGATGATTGGTGGCGTTGTAATTAAGCGAATGATCAATATTAAGACATAAAAGGCATACGATGGAAATGGCATTGGTCATCAGCGGGCTGGTTTTTGTTGGAATGTTAGTGCTCATGATAGGTGGGCATGCGCTTTTTCAATCTCGACAGCGGGCAAAAGATTGGGCGGAGCGAGTCAATGGAAAGACGACTAAAAAGGAGAAAACGAAACAAGAAGAAGGTTTTGGGTATCTGAAGACACGGATGCTTCACCTCTTAGAGAAGCTTGGACAAGCCAACAAGCCGAAAGATCAGGCTGAGACATCACGGCTTCGCAAGACGCTCGTTTCAGCAGGATACAGAAATCCTCGCGCACCCATCGTCTTCCTGGGAACCAAAATATTTTTGATGCTGATCTGCCTTGGTGTGTTCTTTTTGTTTGGATCAGAATTAACCAAAGACAAGCCCATGTCATTTTTTATTGGTGGCCTGGTTGGGGCTGCGATCACTGGGTTCTATGCACCTCAATTGTGGCTTATCACTGCTGTGAAAAGTCGAAGAGAGCGCATTCTTGATGGCTTTCCTGATGCCTTAGATTTGATGGTTGTTTGTGTGGAGGCAGGTCTCGGTCTTGATCAAGCGATTGCGAGAGTCGGAGACGAAATTAGTATTGGTCATAAGGATCTCGGTGAAGAATTCAATATTTTAAGTTTGGAGTTACGTGCGGGGCTCACACGAGAGCAAGGGCTCAGGAATTTAAATATGCGGACGGATGTAGATGAAATTCGTAGTTTGGTCGCGTTGCTGATTCAAACCGATCGATTTGGGACCAGTATTGGACAGGCCTTACGGGTTCATTCTGACTCGATGAGAATGAATCGGAGATTGAAAGCTGAGGAAATGGCCGCCAAATTACCAGTAAAATTAATGGGACCACTCATCCTGTGCATCTTCCCAGCTCTCTTGATTGTCATTATGGGGCCAGGCGTGATTCTCCTTATGAATAAGGTCTTTCCGGCTATGGGAGGTGGATAATGAGGCATATACCATATTTACTCATCACAGGGTTGAATCGTGAAGAAAGGTCGGTGAGCTCATGAAAGGCCGAAATAGAAAAGGACCAAGACATGTGAATCGCGTTGAATGGCAAGGTTCACGGTCAGTCTTTGTCGCCTTGGCGTCGTTGGGATGTCTGATTGTTTTATCAGGATGTGCATCTTCTCAAGATTCGTTATTCGAATTGCAAGATGAACATTATCGACCCATGATTGAACGGCAAAAGGCTGGACTTCCATTTGATGAGAGTGTCAGTAAAATGGATGTCAAGGAATATACGTCGGAAGAATATGAGCAATTTGGCGATTCCCATATGAAGCAAGGCAAGATTGTTCTTGCTGCCGTTCAGTACGAAGCCTCACTGAAAATGGAGCCTGATAGAATTCCGGTTCGTTATAAAGCTGCGCAGGTCTATCTGCAGCATGGAAAGGCGGAAAAGGCGTATGAACGGTTTCATGAAATTCTTGATTATGACTTCAATTATGCACTGGCATACGAAGGCATGGGGCAAGCACTTCTGCGTATGAACAAAGATGCAGAGGCCGAACTTGAATTTCAACAAGCCTTGACGTTTGATAGTCAATTGTGGCGCGCGCATAATTTTCTGGGAATTATTGCCGATCGTCAAGCTCGGCATGCTACGGCCATGGTGCACTATCAAAAGGCTTTAGCGATTAGTGCAAATAACTTTCATGTTCTCAATAACCTCGGGATGGCGTATTTTTTGAATAAAGAATACGAAAAGGCCATCAACGTTTTTCAGCAAGTTGTTCGTGCCGATTCTAAAAACTCAAAAGTCTGGAATAATCTCGGGCTTACCTATGCGAAGGTTGGTCTCTACTCTGAATCGTATAATGCGTTTCAGCGAGGTCTCGATACTCCCAAGGCGTATAATAATCTTGGACTGCTTTTCTTAGAAGAAAAACAAACGGCTCGAGCGGTGAAATGCTTTGAGAAAGCGGTGAATTCGCAAACGACGTTCTATGAAAAGGCACAGGAAAATCTCACTCTTGCCAAGCAAGAGCTTTCAAAGCTTTCCTCTTTCAAACGGCGTGCCGTTACGCTTCAACAAGGAAGTTGTCTCTAACGGAAATCTCAACTATCTTTCTTTAAAGGGAATGGTGTGCGCATTCAGAGTATCCATCGTTTCATCCTTCGACGCTATTCGTGATGAAGTGATAGGAATGCATGGGGACTCTGCATGTCATGGAGTTCAAGTAATCAAGGCATCACCATTCAAGTTTCAAAGAACTTGTTACACAACATTTCCAAAAGACTAGGGCGAAACTAGATAACTTCTCGCAGTTTCCTTGGACATGGTTCTTAATCACGCCATGCCTGACTGGGAGACAATCTATCTTGAAGTCTCATCGCACCTGATGTCTCCATTGCGGATGTCCAGGGAAACGCCGCGCAATAACACACTTCGTACATACGAAAGTCTATGGGAGCAACGATAGACTTACTTCGTCTGCTTTTTGTATGACTCCAACGAGTCAGCAATGTTCTTCTGCACCCTCGTATAACTCGTTTGTCTAAATCTTTAGAAATTCGTATTCATTGTCTCTTTGTCACAAGAGGTGTCATGCCTAGAATCCCAACTATCCACTCATGAGAAATACTGCTGGCCCCTCACTCACCATTTTTCTTTCTTTCCAGGCGAATGTGCGTTGAGTTGTACGCATTACCTTTTCGGCAACAACTGAAGGCGGCAAATCGACGGTACGTGCTATGAGCGTGTGGAGCAATACGTCAAATATATAACCTTCGAATGGATCAAGTCGAAGGTACACCCTTCGAAGATGATTCCTTGTAGGAATGCAGAGGGATGTATTCGTGATATAGAGGAATCTGTATTATTGCGCGACCTCATGTAAGGTTTATTTCCAGGTTTCCGATGGACGTGCTGTTGATTGTTTATCGTTCTGCAGTATTCATGTTTCATGTGGCATAGAAGTCGTCAATCTGTCGAAAGGATTAACAGCGAAATGCTATTCTAAATGTGTTTGGATTCTGTCTGTTGTGACGAATTTGAAGAGATTGCTGGGTAGATTGACTCCAGGGTGTGCTTTCTGTCTCCTTGCGATGTATAGAAGTGAAAGTGAGAAGTGTTTTGGCTTGTTAGGAGTTAGGAGGAGGTGGGTTATCTTCTTGATGTCTGGTGGTGCGCCTCTGTCGCAAAAGTTAACACGATCCCGAATAGAGGTCAGATCGCCTGCTTACTGAAATTGAAGCAAATGAGTAACAGCTTAGATCAACCAATATGAGTGATAAAAAAGAGACGTAGGGTGAGGTTGTGGCATTGCGTTTGCTTAACTTAGGTATGAACACGGGATAGGAAAATGGGTATCTCAGACATTACAAACTATCATACGAAGGAGCACACTATGAATTCCATCATGACATTCATCAATGACGAAGAAGGCGCGACAGCAATGGAATACGGATTGCTCGCGGCCTTGATTAGCGCGGTCATTATCGGTGCGGTCCAAACGCTTGGGACTCAGATCACCGTGGCACTAAATACCGTTTCAACTGCCATGGGTGGCGTGAATAACTAACTTCTGTGCCGTAAAGTCGATTGATACTTTTTGCAGTGTTTGCCGTAAATAGAGCTCTACTATTAGCCGTCTCAATCGTGAAGATTGAAACGGCTAATATTTTGGTGTGAGTCAAGCCTGATAGGAGACGGCTTGTCCAATGAGATTTCCCATTGTCAAGTTTCGTTAGATAAACAGTATCAAAATACTATTGATCGTTCCTCTCTTCAATCTCTGTGCAACGGCCATGTGCCGATCGTCTCCATCCAGCCCTGTTGGTAGTCATAAGATTGTATAATAGCCCCTGTCACTATATTGAGTCATCGGGGCCATCATCTGGTGCGAAACAACTACTGTTTATTGTGTCTTGTATTGTTGTGATATTCCGGTCGGTCAATATCGTAACGGAAAAGAAGAGATGACGGGCCTGAAATTCTGGAGAGACATACCATAGATACTGGGTCAATATCATGTTACATGAGAAGGAAATGTCTTGCTTTTTCAGAAACGGTGCGTGTGGTTTCTTGTGTAGACATTTTGCCGTATGCAAGGTACGCTACATGGGTAAAATAATGGGAAAGTTCTAGCATGATTCAACGATCCATCGAATATTGTCAACGGGACTTGTGGGAAGCCAATCTCGAAAGTCTTGAGCCATTTCAACGATATTGGGTGAGTTTCCTCCGTCTCGTTTTTGTGGCAGCCTGGGAATTTAAGGAAAGTGTCCTCAGTATTCGAGCTACCAGTTTAGTTTACACGACATTACTGTCTATCGTGCCATTTTTAGCTGTGACGTTTTCAGTGCTCAAAGCGTTTGGCATTCATCAAGAGATAGAACCACTGCTGGGACATGCCTTAGAGCCACTAGGCGAAAAAGGGCAAGAGATTACTCGTAATATCATCGGGTTTGTTGACAATCTAGAGGTTGGAGTGTTGGGGGCTGTCGGTGTTGCTGGGCTCTTTTATACAACGTATTCCTTGATTGCGAAAATTGAAGAGGCTTTGAATTCAGTCTGGCGAGTGCAGCAAGGCCGGCCTTTTGCTCGCCAGTTCACGGATTATCTTAGTGTCGTTCTTGTTGGCCCCGTCTTTGTCTTTACCGCATTTGGATTAACCGCATCGGCGCAAAGCCACTGGCTGGTACAGCAAGTTGTCTCCATTCAGCCTTTTGGCTATTTGATGATCTGGGCGACAAAGTTGTTGCCCTTTGTCTTCATCTGTTTCGTCTTCACCTTCCTCTATAAATTTGTTCCCTACACAATGGTGAATTTGAAGTCTGCATTGATGGGAGGGCTGACAGCTGGAGTGTTGTGGCAACTCGCGGGTTTGGTGTTTGCCAAAACCGTGGCCAGTTCCGGGAACTACAGCGCAATCTATTCCAGTTTTGCAGTGCTCATTCTCTTTTTGATCTGGCTCTATGTCGGTTGGCTCATTGTGTTGGCTGGAGCGCAAGTCGCGTACTATCATCAACATCCATCAGCCTACCTGATGCAATTACGGTGGAGACAAAACACCCATACATTTCGTGAACATGCCACATTGGCCATTTTGCTGCAGATGACCCGGCGTTATTTTGGTGGTTCACCGCCATTGGAAGAGTCGCGTCTTGCACGAAACTTGAATGTTCCGCTTTCAGTCGTAGAAGATGCCATCAAGCTTCTTGTAGAGGGAGGGATAATCGTCAGGACCGCAGAGCCGGTTGGTGTGACGCTTGGCCGTCCGCCAGAGCAAGTGTCCGTTGTTGAGGTTCTCGATTTGGTTCGTGCGCAAGATCAAACCTGTGCCCTCTTCTCCAATGCAGAAATGAAAGAGGTTGGAAAGGTCTTGAGACGACGAGATAATGCGGTTGAAGAAGCGTTAGAAGATGTCACGCTGAAATCCCTTGCACTCAATGGACGATTTCCTCAAGATCTGACGACTCCTCAATTGATCCATGCCGAAGAAGCCGAAACTGTTATTGCACCAGCCGTACAAGACTAATCGATGTCTATGCATTTCGCTTTTTCCTATACTGTCTTTTGATACTGAAAAAATGTCTAGAGTAAGAATGCAAAAGGATATGATGGCGCTATGAAAATCGGACTCATCCAAATGTCCTGCTCTCCGAATGCGTCGGAAAACACCGAGAGAGCCGTTTCTCGTATTGAAGAAGCTGTACGTGGTGGAGCAGCGCTTATCTGTCTGCCTGAGCTGTTTCGTTCACAATATTTTTGCCAACGAGAAGATGCGGCTCTATTTGATTTAGCTGAAACAATACCTGGGCCAACGACCGAAATCTTGAGTAAGGTCGCTAAGGAGAAGAAGGTTACGATTGTTGTGCCGCTCTTTGAGCGACGGGCTGCAGGTGTGTACCATAACTCGCTGGTTGTGTTGAATGAGCACGGTGAGATCGCTGGCTTGTATCGCAAGATGCATATACCCGATGACCCTGCCTATTACGAAAAATTTTATTTCACGCCTGGAGATAAAGGCTTCCAAGCGATTCAGACATCACATGTCACGATTGGTCCGTTGATTTGTTGGGATCAATGGTACCCTGAGGCTGCTCGACTCACTGCATTACGTGGTGCGGAAGTCCTGGTGTACCCCACGGCCATTGGATGGCATCCTGCCGAAAAGGCTCAAGAGGGCACAGCACAACGTGAGGCCTGGATGACCATTCAGCGAAGTCATGCGATTGCCAATGGAGTCTTTGTCGTCTCAGTCAATAGAGTCGGCCATGAGATTCCGGTGGAAAGTGGAGATGGCATAGAGTTTTGGGGCAGTTCCTTTGTCTGTGATCCGTTCGGTGTGATTCTGACTCAGGCCTCCGTGGAAAAAGAAGAAGTGCTGCTTGTCGACATTGACTTAGGACGAATTGAAGAGACCCGTCGGAATTGGCCTTTCCTCCGCGACCGCCGTATTGATGCGTATGGAGGGATCACGAAGAGATTCATTGATGAACCCATCCCTTAGATGATTGTGTTGTTTTTCTCTCCGCTCACTATTCTCATTACATACCTCGATCCTGACTATCTATGTGAATGATATGATTTCTTCTGCATCAAAAAGTTACCGCATGCCGGCGGAATGGGAGCCACACGAAGCCACGTGGATTGGGTGGCCGCATAATGCAACCGATTGGCCAGGAAAGATGTCCACCATTTCTTGGGTTTATGGTGAGATTGTTCGGAAGATTGCGAATGGAGAGATTGTTCGTATCCTTGTGAATGATAAGACGCATGAACACAAAGCGAAGCGGGTGTTAGAACGTGTAGGTGTTCCTCTTTCCATGATAGAGTTTTTTCGAATTCCTACTAATCGTGGTTGGACTCGCGACTTTGGACCAATTGTCGTGAAATCATCAGAGCCAACGTCCGAACGGTGTATTGCTCGATTTCAATTCAATGCCTGGGCGAATTATCCAGATTGGCAAAAGGACAATCGGGTTCCTGAACGTCTTGGGTCTAAGTTGAATATGGCTGTGTCGCTTGTGGAGCATTTCGGACGACGCGTGGTTCTCGAGGGGGGAAGTATTGATGTGAATGGTCGTGGAACGTTGCTCACGACAGAAGAATGTCTTTTGGATGAGCAGGTGCAAGTGCGAAATCCAGGGTTTGGCAAGCATGACTATGAGCAGGTTTTTCATGATGCATTAGGCGTGTCCAATGTCGTGTGGCTTGGCAAAGGCATTGCTGGAGACGATACGCATGGGCACGTGGATGATCTTTGCCGATTTGTGAATCGAAATACGGTAGTGGTCTGTCAGGAATCCAATACGCACGATGAAAACTACTATCCCTTAGCAGAAAATCGAGAGAGACTTGCTGGGATGAAACTTGAAGACGGTTCTTCGGTGGATGTGGTCTCTTTGCCGATGCCATTTCCATTATATTTTGAGGGTCGTCGACTTCCTGCCAGCTATGCGAATTTCTATATTTCGAATGCTGCCGTGCTGGTCCCAACTTTTAATGATCCCCATGATCGCGTGGCCTTAGGTATTCTGGGAGACCTGTATCCCGATCGTCCAGTCGTTGGTGTTCACGCGGTTGATCTTGTGTGGGGATTTGGCACGATTCATTGCTTGACTCAACAGCAGCCGGCCTGAACACGTGGCTCGTGAATCGTCGCTTGTATTTCGCACAAAAACTCAGAGGATTAGTCTTTTACGAGATACGAACGACGAGATACGTGATACATTTTTTGAGAGAGAGTTATGAGTACTGAACTATCGGCATCATTTTCTCTCCCGTCGCCGTTGCGGATTGGTTGGATTGGAACCGGTGTGATGGGGGCTTCGATGTGTGGGCACATATTGCGCGCTGGGTATGACGTGACTATTTTCACCCGATCACGCGAGAAGGCTGAAGGCTTGCTGACCCAGGGAGCTCGTTGGGCGGATTCGCCAAGGGTCGTAGCTGAACGAAGTGATGTTGTGTTTACCATCGTGGGGTTTCCTGAAGATGTGCGAGAAGTCTATCTCGGTGAAGGTGGCATGCTGGCAACGGCCAGTGCCAATATGGTGTTTGTCGATATGACGACCTCACAACCGTCTTTAGCGATAGAGATAGCTGAAATTGCACGAACCAAAGGTGCCTATGCCATAGACGCTCCTGTTTCAGGTGGGGACATTGGGGCCAAGAATGCGGCGTTGTCTATTATGGTGGGAGGCGATGGATACATCGTAGATGCCATCAAGCCTGTATTGTGTGTGTTCGGGAAATCTGTGATACATCAGGGTGGCCCTGGAAGTGGTCAACACACGAAGCTGTGTAATCAAATCGTCATAGCTGGAACGATGGTTGGTGTGTGCGAAGCGCTTGTCTATGGTTACCAAGCTGGGCTCGATCTCCATACCATGTTGGGTTCCATTCGAGGCGGTGCTGCGGCCTGTTGGACATTGGAGAACTTGGCACCTCGGATGCTTGAGCGAAACTTTGATCCTGGGTTTTTGGTCGATCATTTTATTAAGGATATGGGGATCGCTCTAGAAGAGTCGACACGTATGGGGCTTCGGCTGCCGGGACTCGCCCTCGTTCACCAACTCTATCTTGCTGTTCAAGCACATGGGCGTGGTCACATGGGAACGCATGCACTCCTCCTTGGCCTCGAACATCTGTCAGACGTTCAACTCAAGACATGAAACGTTGCTCGTTGCTCGTGAATTGTATCTCGCGAAGAAAAACTATAAAACTCTTCTCACGAAAGACGAGGTACGAACGACGAGCAACGTTTTTTATTTTGTGGAACAACCAATGAAAACACTTGATGACCTGAAGCATATTCTTACCCACATCGATGGACGTGGGTATAAGGCGTACAAGGAAATTCAAGGAGCGTATGATGATGATTGGTTGAAGCTTTACATCGACCATGTTCAGGGTGATCCCTTTGCGGCTCCCACAACAATTCGCGTGCGTGTCCATCATGCGATTTCCAAGATTCCTTCCGATCTGTGGGTGAACCACGTTCGATGTGTGGCGCTTCGAGATTTTTTGGCTCGCCTGGTTCATCGTTCGATTCAATCAACAGTTCAGAGCCATCGTGGTATGGGCAAAAGCGGGTTGATCTCTATTGATGTTGGTGGACAAGAGATTCTTGAAAGAACTGCTGTGGTCATAACAAAGCACTGGGTCGAAACGCGACTTGAAGTTGGGCTTCCAGCAGCGGGACGAACCATTCTGGGCAAACAGGCTGAAGCCATGTTATGCCAAGACATTCCGCATATTGTTCAACAGAGTCTTGTCTGGTCGCAATTGCCCCAACAATTATGCCAAGAGCATGTGGACTATGCTGAAAACTATGCGGCCATCCAGCAGACGTTATCTGCGAGAAGTTTAGTCGCATTTGTCGCGGATGGATCAATCTTGCCGCGAGAACGTGGAGATTCTGCACAACCTTTATCAGTTGAATATGCAACGCCATGGTATAGTCCTGACTCGTTGCACGTGACATTTGAAGTACCTCATCCAGTAAAAACTCAATCTGGTGGCATGACTCGTTCACTAAGAGGATTGGGTATTCCTTGCGGTATTACGCTGATCGTCGGAGGAGGCTATCATGGAAAATCAACTGTGCTGCAAGCCATTCAACATAGTGTGTATCCACATGTTCCTGGAGATGGACGGGAGTATGTTGTCACGTCTTCCGATGCCGTGAAGATGCGAGCTGAAGATGGACGACGAATTGGCAGTGTTGATATAAGTGGGTTTATTGGTCATCTTCCACAAGATCTGCCAACAACGTGTTTCTCGACTGATAATGCGAGCGGGAGTACGAGTCAGGCTGCCAGTATTCTTGAAGCATTAGAGATTGGAAGTCGTGTTATTCTTTTGGACGAAGATACGAGTGCCACGAATTTTCTCGTGCGGGATGCACGTATGCAGGCTCTCGTCCGTAAGGCAGATGAACCGATTACGGCATTTGTCGATCGAGTGAAGGAGCTGTACGAAGAAATAGGAATGTCCACGATTCTCGTCTTGGGTGGGTGCGGTGATTATTTTGATGTGGCGGATCATGTGATTTTCATGAAGGAATTTCATCCGATAGATGTCACACTTCAGGCAAAAGACATTGCCAGGACTCATCCATCTGCGCGTCGAAGAGAAGTCTCAGGCCCGTTGCCTTCTGTCCGTGCACGAATTCCACAAGCGAATAGCCTTGATTCATCCCATGGGCGAAAAGAGAGACGCATTACCGTCCGTGGAATCAATGAAATTGTATATGGTGAAGCCATAATCAATATGGAAGCCGTTGAGCAACTTGTTGATGTGAGTCAGACGCGAGCCGTGGGATATGCGCTTGATGTGATGAAACAGCGATTGATGAACGCTGAAACACCCATTTGTGAAATTGTCTCAGCGTTGGATGAAATATTTAATCAGGAAGGTCTTGATGTTTTGAGTCCATTTGTTCAGTCTGGTGCCCATCCAGGAAATTTCGCCCGTCCCCGTGCGCAAGAGATTGCTGCAGCGCTCAATCGCCTGAGAACGATCCGTTTTCAGCAAACTGATTATAGCGAAACCAAATAACTTCCAGCCGAATTTACATCATGTACCCAGCGCAAACATAGAGGAAAGTTATGCCCGCCTGGATGCCCTGTATACAATTGACGGTTCAATAACGAAGGGTTATAGCGAATCCAAATACGTTCCAAACAGGAAAATACAACGAACTCAGCGCGGTACAACGTTTCCACCAGCGGAAGTTATTTGAAACGGCTATAACCAGTATTCAGTGGATCGACATTTATAGCGAAACCAAATAATTTCCAGCCGAATTTACATCATCCACACAGCGAAAAAACACACGTCGTACAGACGGAGTATATTGGAACGGCTATAACCGATTCGGCATAACTGAAACGGCTATAATCCTTCTTGTCTCTCATAGCCCGAAATCACGGTTAGAACTCTCCTTTGGTTTTCTTTAAAAAATGAACACGTATGCCGTGTAGTATGACGCATGTTCTACTTCCAGCAGACCTTCATTCTTCATGTGTAGAACAGACGTTATTGAAGTCACTTGGTTTGACTGAAAGCAGTCTTTGACCAGACGAAGCAAGAAATTATGTCGATGTCAGGAAATAGTAAGAATTTTGAATGACGGAGAAATGGAAGGGGAGGTGAGATTACATGGTGACCCAATCAGAAAGGAATTGTTCAACTCGAACACCTTCTTGTTCGGGGTCCAGCACTTTGATGATTTCTGGTATCGAGGTGCCCTTATGCATGGTGGCAAAATTGATAGGGACTGGCTCTGAAAATGGTTGTTGTGAGGCATTCTGAATCAGAAGGATTGTCGGATGCAAGAGATTCTCTTTTGAGTGAGCCGTGACAATGCCGCGTTCACCGGTATTGAGTTCAACTAAGCTGTAAATGGGATAAATCCCGATTTGTGAGACCAATTGTGAAACGAGTTGTTGATCGAGTTGGTTCTTTTGCGCACGTTGATACAATTCACGAAGCGCCTGTTTCCCTGACATCGGTGGAAGTCCGAGTTGCCCTGTCAGCAATTCATCATACTCGTCAACGACGCGGAGTAGTCGGCTACTCGTGCTGGTGGACTCTGGTGCAATGAGCGTGGGATATCCTGTTCCGTCGAGACGTACGTGATGGGCCTCGACAATTGCTCGAACATCTTGAGAAATATCCGAACTCTCTTGCAGTATTTCCACACTCAACCGGGGATGAGAGTTGTACAGTTCATGATCCTCCTTCGACTGTCGATTTACGGGAGTCAACAATGCAGATGGTATACGAAGGAGTCCGACATCGTGCAGCAGTGCTGCCGTTCCTAAGGTTCGTAACTGAGAATCGTCATAGCCAATCAAGCGTCCTAAGAGGACGGCCAAGGTTCCCACGGACAGGGCATGTTCGTGTAAGTCAGCCGAAAACTCTCGTGTACGAATTAAGGCAATGCAGGCTTCTTCATGTTCGAGTGTTTGGGCAATGATGCTGTGCGTCACATCTTTGACCTGAGTGGCTTGAATGATGCCTGATGTGGCAATACTGGTTAGGAGGTCACGAACCGATTCAAGCATTTGAGATCGAACGTCTCGCGTCGAGGACAGTTCGTTGGAGAGCGATTTGCCACGGAGAGTTTTCGGGAGGTTTGCAATACGCTCTGTGGCACGCTGCTCTTCAGTCTGTACGTCTGATTGGACGGTGTTGGCAGGTTCTAATTGCTCAGTGCGATTTGCCGTACCTTGACTCTCAATGTGTTGATCGGTATCAATTCCGCGATTTATGTCGATGGTAAGGTTCTTGACTCCACATTGTATGAGCTTATCAATTTGCGTGTGTGTACGAATTGAAAATCGATGGCGAAGAAAAGGTGTCTCCATCCAGGGGCGATCGATTCCACACACGTACATCCCGATTGTGAGTGCCTCGATTGGTATGGTTTTCTGTGACATCGTGATGATGAGAGTGATTGCGAATCTATCTCGTGTTCCTCATAAGGTATTTCGGACGCAATCGTTTCATTCTTTACTGATTTCTAACGTTCTTCTCACTTAGTTATCCGTCCGTTTCTGGGCTGTTCTTGGTATTCGTATGCTTGTGAGACAAGGCTGAGACGGACGATGAGCGCGCCTCGGGATCTATCTGTCCTGTGGATTTTCTGCGACGCGTGACGTTTTCCTCTATCTTTCCCTCAAGTCAGTGTATTTCCTCACGTCTCCCCGTCAACGCTAAGGCACCCTTCTCTGACAAAATTCTGACAGGCGACAGCCTTTGTTCACGGCATGGAATATTTTGCCGTGAGGCACGAAGTCTGTTGATCGTGAATAAAAAAGCGGATTTTTCCTCAAGGGGCAGGTCTTTCTTCATTTACGTGTCGGTCATTCTTGACTCAGATGATGTGGCATTGGCTTTGCTCAAGTTTAGGTATCTGGCTACCGAATATCGAAGTACAGCAGTGAAAGACAAGCCAGCAAAAGGAGAAAGAACATGGCCAACCGAAATATATCCTCCACTCACAGGTGTTCGGATTTTGACAGCCATTTGAGAAAGAGAGAGACAGTGTTCGGTCGATATATTCTGAGTCTACTCTTGGTGTTCCTTTTCGTTGGTTCGTATGTTGAAAAAGCAGATGCTCAAGCCGTACCACCGGCCTCGATGACCAAACGGTCTATTATTCCGATTCTCGGAACGACCTATAATGAACAATGGGAGCAAGTGGGGATTGTGGCCGATGTAGAAGTGGAATTTGAGCGGCGAGATGATCACGAAGGGTTGCAGTTAGATTTTCTTACCAAGCCAGGACGGTTTTCATCTTTGGCGAAACGTTCCGTTCAGGACGCTCTTGCCCTGGTGACGCAGGCTGCGGGATTGAATGCCGATTCGTGGACCGTACGTTTCCGGTTGCCGTATGCAGGGGTGACCTTATACGGAGAGAGTCTGTCAGCCATGGCTGCAATGAGCGTCGTCGCCTTAGCCAAGGGCGAGATGGTGCATTCAGATATTGTAATGACGGGAACAGTCACTCCCGAAGGATCGATTGGTACGGTTGGAGGCATTCCATTGAAAATTGTTGCGGCGCATCAAGAGCATTTTCGTCGAGTGTTGATTCCAGAAGAGCCGGATGTCGCCGATGGCGACTGGCAAACGCCTTTTCTGATGCATGTGTCACCGGTCAAATCTGTTGATGTGGCGTATTTTGCGCTGACAGATCATCCCCTCAAGGCCTCTGGTGCTGATCAACAAATTGAGGTAAGCTTAGCTCGTTAAGCACATTACCCTCACGCAAGACATGTCTGTGTCGGGATACTCTGGTAATCTTCTGATTCTGCACCATGAATGTTGCATGTTCGCGAAGGACCGTACAGATTCATGATGCATCATGTCTTTGACTTCTGCTGACTTCATACGTTCTAGAGAATATGAGCAATCAACAACAGCACACACGACCCTGCTTCGCGGTCGATATCGATAATGTTCTGGCACGTGCCGAAAGAGAAGTTCAGCGCTGGTACTTGGAATTAACAGGAAAGCCTTGGCCTCGCGGGCAATATGGAAGTGCGGGAGGTTTAGATACTGGTCAGGTGACGCTCGATATTGTCGAAGAGATTTTTGCCCGGTTTCATGAAACCTCAATCCCACGTCTTCCCCTTTTGCCGAGTGCAAAGCTTGCGTTACAGCAATTGCAGCACAAGTATCGTATTGTCATTATCACGGCTCGACGACCCACTTCGCGTCCACAAACATTAGCCTGGCTTCAATCGCATCAGATTCCGTTTGAAGAACTGTATCATACGGAAGACAAAGCCGGGGTTCCTGAAGACATTCGTTTAGCGGTGGACGATCATCCACTGCATGCGCTTGCGTATTGCGAATTAGGTATTCGTGTCTTTCTCATGGATCAACCATGGAATAGAGGTGTGACGCATTCATTGTTGACGCGAGTCACTGGATGGGACGAACTTCTCCACGTCCATGATAATGGCAACGTAACACGTCAAACGGTGACTCTCTTGGAATCTCCTCGGGTGAAGGATCTTTTGCAATCAGTCAATCACGACGTTACGTGTACCGCCGTTGAAGCGTCATGATCTGGCTGTGTATTTCTTCAATGTTGTCTCTGTTCAATTATATGCTCTAGGCATTGACGAGAAGATGTTTCTTGGCGTTTGTTGTTGATGCCTTCCCTCCTTACTCTCTGTTTAGATCTACTGAAATTCCCTTCGCAAGTTTTCATTCTGACATCCGATAAGACCCTGAGCTCAGCGTGTATGAAGCGTGCCGCTTCCTGAACAATTTCAAAGCCAATGCTGGAAAACATGTGAGGGGGAAACATGTCGTTCGATACTGTGATTCAAGAAAATCAGCATGCGTTACCGTGGACCGTTCTCGTTGCTGAGGATAATCCTGATGATTGTCGATTGACTGAAGAGGCATGGAACGAAGCGCAACTTGGACACGAAATTCGTTTCGTTCATGATGGCAAGGAACTTCTTGATTATTTGTACAATCGAGGAAGCTTTGTTGATGCGGAAACGGCTCCACGTCCAGGGGTGATTCTCTTAGATCTGAACATGCCACAAAAAAGCGGAAGTGAAGCTCTCATGGAAATCAAAACCGATCCAGCCCTTGCTCGTATTCCGATTATTATCTTGACGACATCAAAGGCGACACAAGATATGTTGAAGACCTCGGTGTTGGGGGTCAATGGGTATATCACGAAGCCAGGGACATTTAACGGGTACATTCAGATGATGCATAACCTTGCGCAGAACTGGTCAGAAATGATGGATCTGCCTTTTTCTCGTCGTGAACCAGGTCCAAGCGATTGGCTTGGGAAGACCGCCTTATGTTAGGGGCGATTTCGAAGATGAAGTCTTGCCTACGTGTTGATACGATATAACCGCTATTTCTTATTTATGCTCTGAAGAAGAAGACTCAGATCGATTTCCTTCTCATGATGAATGTTCAGACGCGGACGTTCTCTACCCGTTTTGCCGACATCATACACTGCGGTTCGACGTACAATAGAGTGTTCATCGAAAAAGTCTTATTCGGCACTTAAAGATTTGCCTGAAATTGCCGATGAAGCAGATAGGGTCTGCCTGAAGATGATGTGACCTCATAATTTGGTGCAAACGATGCGTACGTTGTTTTTTTACTCATCAACCGGAAGAGCAAAATAACTATGAAACAGCCATTATTTTCTTGCAGTTTGGTCGTGGTTCTTGTGACTGGCATCTATTCGCCTGGATTGGCAGGTCACTATGATGAGGTTCTTCATCTTGTGAATCATCGTGATCAGCATGGACATCTTGTGGTGCCTCAGCATTCGAATGGGTCTAGTGACGAATCTGCCGTCTTGTCCGAACCGCAGGTGACTTCCAACATGGAAATGTCGGGTGCATCAACGACAGAGGCGTATTCGAATGATGAGTCCAGTGACGTAATGAAAAAAACCGTGCTGCCAGCCCTTCCTGGGAGATATACATTTCGGAATACGAACTGGGGCATGAGCATTCCCACTGTCAAAACAAAAGAAACTGCGGAACTTCTGTGGGAACTCGACTCTCAGCCATTAGCGCCCGGTGAGCATCGGTTGGGCTATCAGACTCGTATCAGCGAGATTGATGCGGTATTGACCTACGCGTTTGAGCATGATCATCTTATACAGGCCAAGTACCTATTTGAAACCAACGAAGCGCAAAATGATGCTCAGCCCTTATGGTCCTACAAGAAAGTCAAGAGTTGGATTAGTCAGACCTATGGCCCACCTCAATCAGAGGAAAAGCTCTGGAGTAACGAATTGTATCGGTATGCGCCTGAACTGTGGGGGCGTGCGCTCATGCGAGGTCATCTCACTATTGTTGATGAGTGGAATGTCGATGGAACATCGATCATTCTTTTATTGAATGGTGGAGATGACTCGGTTGGTTTAATTGCTGAATTTTCAAATACCGCGCACATGGCAAATCAAGAATTTGTGTACCTGCCTCCTTCGTTTTTCGCGTTGTAAGATTTGTATTTTGTTTATTACGCGATCATCAACACGCTGAGAATATTCCTCTCTGCGTATTGGTGGTGGTCCTACCTAAAAACTCTACCTACGCTTTGCTCTCAGTTGCGTCGTTGATTTCGAGATCTCTATAGCGAATCCAAAAAAGTTCCAAGCAGGAAAATACCACAAACTCCGCGCGGGATAACGTTTGAACGAATGGAAGGTTATCCCCGCTTGAATGTCCTGGCAATGCGTGACGTGCTCTCTCACGTATTGGAGATCACTCGTGTACAAGATGGCGTATTATCGTTTCAGGATAACTGAAACGGCTATAGCCGCGAACGATGTCGGTTTTTTCTTGAATACGTTGTTTTTCGGTACGGGATGTGAGGATGAGGAAAACCGATATTGTCAGGTAACGAGAGGCGTTGCTACCACCAGTACCAATAGGGGTAGGGCCTATACAACCCACCATAGTATCCCCAATACGGGCCACCAAATGGATATCCATAGTAGGGGCGATTCCCATAGCCCCCTTGCTCACTCTCTTCCCAGACCTTGATGTGTTGAATGTTCATGGTTGGGTACACATAATCCATTTCATCAAGAGGTTCCGTTTGAGAGCCGGTGATCTTTCCAATAAGTGTCACCCGAGTTCCAGCTGGGACGGTGGCAGGGTCTAAAAATTCTGATTGAAACGCCAGCAGACGTCCCTCTGATTCTGTGCGATTACTGGTTGGTTCCTGGTCATCAGTCAGTGGGAGTTGTAAAATCGTAAGTCGAGTGTGATCTTTGAGTCGTTTCGCGGATAAAATTTCACCTCCAACCAGAACGAGCTTTCCCACATGCGAGTCGGGAGACTCCTTGATTTGCGCAAAGGAAAGATTGTGGTCGACCTGGCCCTGTAAACTTTTCGGAACGATGGAGTGTGGCGTTGACGAGCATGCTGACAAGAACCCGCAGAGCGAGAGTGCAAGGATATTTCGGATGTAGCGTTGCGTAAGAACAGATGGATATGCGGACATTCGATACCTCATAGCTACAGGATATCCCGTTAGGGGAGAGAATTCAAATGATAAGAGATAATAATGGTTGCGCTAGGGTACGATTTGTTCAGTCAACGTACGAATTCTCTCGTCTTTACCGCCTAATTTGAGATATTGCTGGTATTGCGCGAAGGCTTGAGCGGTGTCTTTACGATAAAATTCGTAGAATGTTCCCAGATTATAATAGGCCTCCACCAGGGTCGGATCTAAGGCTATGGCCTTTTTGTACACGCGCTCGGCTTCGTCGAGCTGTTCATTTTCTGCATACAGTATTCCTAAATTCAAGAGCACTTCGACATGTTCTGGGGCCAGCCGAGAAACGGTCTCAAACTGTTCAATCGCCGCTAATGGCTGACGTTGGTGTTGGTAGAGAGAGCCAAGATCATAGTGAGCATGGATGTGATCAGGGTTACTGGTGATGGCCTGTTGATAGGCTTTGATGGCAGGTGGAAACTGTGATTGCTGTTCGTTCACACGGCCAAGCAAATGCCAGCCGTCGGCATGATTTGGGGCGGTCTGGGTGAGTTGTTTCAGCAGTGTCATAGCCTGCGTTGTCTGACCGTCCTGCTTGTAGAGATACGCGAGATTATACAGGGCTTCAGATTGATTCGGCATATGAGACAGGACCGCTTGGTATTCTCGCATGGCCTGCTCATACGCGTGAGTTTGTTCGGACAGCTTGGCGAGTGTGAGCTGAGCTTCCCAATACTTGGGGTAAATTGTTAGCGCAGTTTGAAGAGACTGCTTGGCTTCGGGAAATTGCTGTTGCGTGATAAGGATCAATCCCAAATCATAGTAAGCTTTGGCAAAATTCGGATGTAGCTCTATGGCGCGGCGCAGGCTTGAAACCGCTTGCGAAGAGTTTGTGGATTCGTGAAAAAGGAGAATTCCTAAAAGGTGATGGGCTTCGGCAAATTGAGGAAAGTCTGCAATGGCGTGTTCGGCATGTTGTTTCGCTAAGGTCATATCGCCATTTTGGAGGAGTGATATGGCCTTGTTGTATAGCTCGCTTGCCTGATGAGCTTGAACGTTCTTTGGATAGGTGAATATCCATGTTGTCGCAATGATGAGGCTGATCATGAAGACGTTGAGAAGGTATGAATATGGTGAATGAGATGATGGTTTCATAGAGACTCCCTACCCGATGAACTTACCTGTCATGCTTGAGCTCATCGTCATGTTTTTCGTGTGCTGTAAATATGAAGATAAAGATAATTTCTCACGATCGGGAATGGCGTGAGAAGAGAATCTCTAGTTGTTTCAATGAATTTCCGCTATAGCCGTTCCAGTTATGCCGAATCAGTTACATGTCGATCTACTGGATTCTGATTGTTTCTTCGTTCTTGAACCGTCAATCGTATGCTGGGCATCCAGGCGGGCATAACTTTCCTCTATGTTAACGTTGTGTTGTGCGGAGCTATGGCCGATTTCCTGAACTTCGATACCTTGAAGTCCTTCATTCCGCAGGGAAAATCAGGATGGTTCAACTGAAATGTATTAGGATTCGCTATAGTTGTATTTTCTTATTTGGAACGTATTTAGATTCGCTATGGCTATAGTAAGTATAAAGTATTCTATAATGATGGAAAAGAAAAAGCCTTGGCCTCTAACGCGAGACCAAGGCTTTTCTTCGTTGTCGCTTCTGTAAGACGTGTGATAAGTCCTATCGAAGAATGATGAGTTGCCCTTTGTGATCACCGTTAGCAGACGGGTTGCTATAGGTTAAAACGTTTGTGGCTGTCACGGCCGTCAGGTCACTCGTGGGAATTCCAATGTATTTGGTTTCTCCAGGTTTCAGCAAGACTTTGGCTTCCATGACCCAAGGTCCGGCCTGCGAAGAATCTGCAGACAGGTGAAAGGTGTATTCACTATCCAGGGTATTGGTAACTTCAATTAGTATGGGACGTCCTGCTCGCCCCCCTGTACCCTGAGAGATTAAATTTAACACCGAGACTGGGGGGTACCAGCCGCTCGATCCAGCGACTTTTGCTGCCGTAAATGCCAAATCCACATCGAGTTCTGTAAATGGTTGACCGACGACAGAGCCAGTCTTCAGGTCACCAACTTCAACCCCGCCCGATTGAAGTGCGAGGGCTGATGAGAAGCCCCCAAGGATAAGGAAGAGGCCCAATCCTAAGCCAACGAAATAAGTCCGCATCACGATCCTCCTTTGTTGGAAACAAAAAATAATTGAACACAGTATTTCATGTTTTTCTCGTTTACTCGAGTATTTCTCGTTGTCAACATGAATGCTAGATTTCAATGGCAATTATCGCCGCCTGCGGGACGACCAATCATTGAAGTTGATCCTCCGCGAGGAACGTCATATCCGCTCAACCGTATTGTTTTCTCATTCGCGATTATCGCTGTCTTCGGGCCGTCTACTCGTTGAAGTCTCGCGTCCCCGCTGGGAACATCTGTTGGCTCACCGATGCGGTTTCTGATTCGCGATTATCGCCGTTTGTGAAATGTTCGATCATTGAAGTTGATCCTCCGCGAGGAACGTCATATCCGCTCAACCGTACTGTTTTCCCATTCGCGATTATCGCCGCCTGTGGGCCGTCTACTCGTTGAAGCCGCATCCCCGCTGGGAACATCTGTTGGCTCACCGATGCGGTTTCTGATTCGCGATAATTCCATGAAGGGTTGGGATGAAGAGGAGGTAGGCGAACCGTCCTTCATCCCAATCATCCTTCACAGAATAGGGAAAGAGCATAGCAAAGAAATTTTGGAAGGCCCTTCGCTGCTCTTACCCCAATAACCCGCGGTTTCGGTATGAAAATTCACTCAAACACGATCACACGGATTCTTAGTATTGACAGATACGATAAACCAACAGTTGCCTGTTCATGTACTTGAGAAAACGAAGGACAGTATACGGGGGGAAGAAACCGTGGTCTACAGGCGTGTGCCATCAGATACTACACCATGCTACACGGAGCACTATTTTTTTTGAGTAAAAACGAATGGTTTGAGTGGGATGTTTGGATCGTTAATCGTTCCCTGAGCAGACCATAAACAAGACATGGAAAGCTCCTCTTTTCTGACATCGTGCGTCGTCTCTATGACGATGAGATGAAGAGAGGAGCTTTCATGTAGAGCTTAATGAGACTTGGGAGTTGCGAAGCGAATTTCCTTGCCGACGAATTGTTCGCCGTCTTTCGACACTTCAGCAACAAGTCGGTCACCGACTTGAGGTCTGGCATCCTTCGTTTCAATACCGTCTTGTTGAAAACTTGTTTGAGCGTGAATGGTGATCGACACTGTTTTCCCCTTTGGCGTCTTCACGACGATGTGGTCGGCGCTCGACTCTGTGACCGTTCCAAGTACATGTTCATTTCCACCGTGAGCCCAGACTAAAGAGGTGGTGAGAGGTAACGAAAGCAATACAACAATAGCCAACCAGCGTGTCATGAGCGTTCTCCTTTTTTAACCTCAACCGAGCAAGTTGTCACGGCGATCTGTAACGAACTGTTCAATTCAGGGTTACGATGAATATTAATGATGATGTTCGGCTGCAGGTTGAATATCTTCTCCAGCAAGGAAGCTGTCCAAGGCTTCTTGCTCGTCACGTTCGGCTTGCGTGATGGGATTCATGGTTTTCATTTTTTTAATTTCTTCTGGTGTAATGTTGGGAAGATGACGAATGAAATGGACGAGTTTCCAACTCTCAGTATCTTTGTCCGGATCACCGTCGCCCCAGGCAGGCATGCCTGTAAACCGCACCCCATAGTGAATAACGTAGAATATTTCTCCATCTGACATCGCCTGAATGGTCTGGCTACGTAGGTCAGGAACCGGAGGATAAAAATTAGGTCCCATGGGTGTTTTCCCACTTCCGTCATTCGCATGACAGTTTGCACAATGATCGGCAAAGTGATGTAACGCATCGGCTAGCACCTCGGGCTCAGGCGGTATGGGGTTCTGTGCATGACGTAGGTGGCTCGGCACGGCCCAATGACGAATGAACCTGACAAGTTGAACTTCGAGCTCTGTCGGTTTCCCCTTAGCGCTGAACGCTCCAGGGAGAAGCCAGAGTGTGAGGATGAGGATGCTGATGCTAAAAATGATTCCTAACGTAATCCAGGTTTTCAAGTGTTATCTCCTTAAGACTGTGACGAAGATTGCGTAGAGGAATTTCCCATTTTTTCTATAGACCTTCATGCGTATCTGTTTGTGACACCAGTAACAAATTCTTCCTCTCCAGTGCAAAGGTATGTGTGAGAAAGTGCATCTGGGGGTTGCTATTGTTGTGAGGCTTTTGAGTGGCCTTTTGGTTACGAGAAAAGTTGAGGATTTTTAGACATGCTCAACTATCTTATCATGTTAACGACATTGGAGATGAGCGGGCCTCAGGTTTTAATGCAGTCAGAGGTTTTTCTTGTAGCACTCTGTAGCATCTTGAGGCTCTCATTGAATGATAGTATTAGCTGATGGTCTTTGAATAGGAAGGACAGGAAAAAATTCTGACACTCTCTTGGCTTTTCGTATGGTTTCGCCTTCACTTTGCCTATGGGTTTTGGCTTGCCCTAATCTTGCTGGGTTGTCTATCTTCTCGATTTTTTTAATGAATTTTCAGAAGTCAAAAAAGGAATATACATTGCACAAGATTATATCCATTCGCAATTCGAAGATCTTTATAGGCCGTGGGCAATATTTTGAGGTGTTACATTCTAAACGCTTCATACCATTAATTTCCTCAGCATGTCTTAATCTTCAGATAAAGAAGCGTAGCATGATACACCCAATAGAAGGTGGCCTTGAGGAATCTCAAACAAGGGGGCAAGAGTATGACTAGTCCTTTAGAAATTTCTGATGCGTTCAGGACTATGTGCAAAGTAGCGGTTGAAGCTGGTTTATCGCGTAAGGAAATGGAGAATGCCGTTGATGCCGCGTGGCTAGTCAAGGCTGATTGGGATCGTCAGTTCCTTGAAGGACGGACGTGTCAATCTGTGTAATGCCTGTTGAATCTGTTGAATGATTTTTATTAAAGGAGACGGATGAGGTACTCATTCGTCTCCCTGTGGGTCTTCCTTCCGTTCCCTATTATCTCATCTCATTAAAATGGCTCATCGCATTGTTGGCATGTCCCGTGGCAACTTCGGCATGATTTTCTTTTCCATGTGCGATTGCCTCGTCAAGCTCATTGACGGCAGCATCTAAGTGAGGATTGCTGACTTCTTCCTGGCCCGCTTTTGCATGTGTTTGCGCAGCAGTTGCATGTGTGACGAGTGCATCGGCATGTCCCATACTGCCATGATCAATCGCTTCTTGGGTGTGGGCGATGGCTTCAAGCACGTGAGCATTGCTTGCAGCACCGGAGGCCATGGGTCCGCTTGTACATCCGCTAACGGCTAGAGTGAGAATTCCAATAGCAAGAGTCAGTCGTACGGTGGTTCTCAATGTGTTCATGCATCCTCCTAGATCAAAATTGAAATGAGTCATCAAGCCTTTTCTCGACATGTTGACCATTATGCCTACCGATACCTATGTATACTACAACTTGTAAATACTTGCAAATAAACCTAGTTCTAGGAGTAGAACTGCGAAGTGCGATAGGGCTTGCTGAATGGTTGGAGGAATGAAAGTCGGGAGGGACGGCTCATTCAACGCAAGGTGCATCCGGATCAGGGCTCACCTCGTCTCTAGAAAAACATGCTCGTCAAAATTTGATGATGTCGTATTGAAGAGTCAATAGAGGTGTGTGATGTATGAAGCAATGGTCTACACAGGTAGGAGGGAAGCTGATATCTCATGACAGAATGAGCTTATCATGAACCAGGATCTCTGGTTGCCTTCTGTTTTTGTATGGATGTAGGGTGAAGAGCCGGACGACAATTAGTCTCTTGCAATCGTTTTCATTATTTATGATGATGAAACTGTTGGCAGCACAAGAACAGGGCACCATGCCTGATGCATGACGCTTTCAGTTGTGGTTCCGAGAAGGGCATCGAGGAAATTCTGGTGACCGTGTGTGGTCATGACAATAAGATTGAAGGCCTGCTCAGCATCTTCGAATAAAATCTCGTCAGCGACTTTTCCTCTTCTGATCGTGGTATCCCATGTCCATCCGGGCTGATCCGGCAACTCGACCTTCGGCATTTCTTCTTCACATCCAACATGAAGTAACGTGAAGGCACCTTCAGGATTTCCTAATGTGTGAGCCATGGCCGATGCCGCGTCTATTGCAGGCTGTGGATCGGGAGTCGATGTAATCGGAATGAGTATACGGTTTAAGGTGACGGCTCCATCAAGCGGCAAAACAAATCCTTGGCACCCTGGCGGTACCACTAAGGTCATGACTCCAGACTCGGATGTAATGGCTTCAGCGATCCCGTAAGAAGATCGAAAGCAGAAATCATGTTGGTGTTGAGTCGTAAGGACAATCAGGTCAGTATGTTTGTCGCGAAGATATTGTAGAATCGTGTTCTTTGCGTTTGAGGTAAACGCCAAGATTTTTTCAACATGAAACCCAAGCTCTTCACCTTGATTCCTTTCCGGCTCACCCAATTGTTTTCCCCACTCTGCGAGGGTTGTTCGAACTTGCGGGAAGTCGTTCCAGGATTCAAGAATATTTTCCTCTTTGCGTTGTTCGCTACGGAAAATTCTCAATTCGGCACCAGTGACTTCAGCCATTTTCAGCGCGTGGACAAAGGCCAACGTACTTTCAGCAGAGCAGTCAGTGGGATGGAAGATACGATGAAGATTTAATGATGGGAGGGTCGTTTTTTTGTCGAAGACCGAAGTCTTGGGACTGTGTGTTTCGAGGAAGCGGGATTCAGTTTGTGAAGTGAGTTGATCTTTGAGGCTGTTCATATTCGCGCTCCTTTGATTTTCAGGGCTCGAAAAACTTCTTTTTAATTCACAGCCGCAATTGGCCGGCTCACTTATCACATGAAAAGTGCTGAGAGGCATATTTCTGTAAGGCTTTGTAAGTCTCCAAAAACTGCTGTTCGTGTTCGTCACGTTGAGGGTCAGTTGCAGTGACCTGATTTTCTACGTCCACAGTTTTCTGTTCTTCTTCTTTTTCTTCAATCATGCTTCCTTCTCAATCATGCGAAGAGTGAACATCGGATCATTTCATTAATTAACCAGAGATCTGCTTTTGGTGAATACATTGAATGTATTCCGTATTTCAGTAGGCTTGTTCATGGTTATAAGAAATTTCATGTTCAGTATGAGAGCAAAGGGTATACCAATGATTTACTCATACATGATGCGTGTTTCAGTGGTGAAAAATAAGAGTTTTTCTGAAAGTATTTTAGTAGAAGACGTTGTGTCGTTTCGTGAATTTGTGCGCATTTGCTCGAATCATTTGGTGCGAAGTAGCGTAAAGCATGGTCCTAATATGATCTATGCAATGAAAATTCACAGTAATTGATGACTTAACGTTGAAATGTCAAGGCTTAGGCGTCGATTCTCAAAACTCTTTGATGGAAATTCAAGTAAAGTATTTTTGTAAAATCGTATCGACGCTAAGGGCTGAGATGGTTCAGACGATTCACTGGTATTTTGAAGCGTTTTGCCTGGATGTTTTTTGATATGAAGGCGTGCGATTACGTACTTTGTACGCAATTGAAAATCGCACAGTCCAGAGGAGCCATTGATGTAATGAGGGGAATTATATTTTTAAATATATGAAAAATATCACTATTTTAGAGTTCGTTTGATCCTGGATAATTTGGTATCTACCTTGCTCAGACAATAAGTTGTCAAGAGAGTTATTCATATTTAAAGAGGTATATGTCACATGGAAGCGTTTACACTCATACTCCTGATAACCTGGGCGATCATGTCGAGAATTTAAGTTAAGTTTGCCCTCTTCGTTCCCCTTTTTTTGTGATTCGGCAGTTGAATAGACAGACAATGTTACGTTCATTCAATACTCAGCACACTCTTCACCATTCTGGGAGTGTTGAATAATGCTGACATCGAGCTGCAATATTCCTCGAGCACGTGTTGGATGTCAGAAGCCTCGGGTCGGTTCAAAAAAGTCCGTCCAGCAAGGCCACAGCCATTTTGACGCGCGGAGCGTACTGGTTATACGTGAGCACGGCAAAATGGCGAGAACGCCGCTGGCGGCTTTTTTCAACAGACCCATTCTCTATCTTCATCATCTTCCTTTGAGCCGATCGTCATCACGTTTTGATCTAGATTGATTATCAAGCCACTTTCGACCTTGCTAGAGCTGTTCCGATTAACTTCCGTATGTACGAAGTGTGCTTTTGCGCTGTCTTGGCTACCTTTGATCGACATGTTAGGAAGAGACAGGTTTCGACGTTGGCTGCCTATATTCTCGATGCTCCCCGGTTTAGGCAATGATCGTAGATAAGGTAACCTTTTGGAAGTTATTTTGTTTTGCTTTAGACGTAATTGTCGACGGTAGGGTCAGTCGGATTTGGAGGAGGACGCTGCTACTGCTTTCTGCTCGATAATTTGTACCGCTTTTTCCATGGTTTCATTAAAGTGCGTACAGATATGATTCTCTTTGAGTCGAGATAGTTCATTCAGATCCTCAAGCACCTGCCGAGTTCGTGGGGACATACCGGCGGTCAGTACCTCCACTCCACGACTATTCGCCGCTTCGATTAAATCGCCTAATGCATAGGCGCCCGATAAATCTAACTCATCCAGCCATTTGCACCGGATGATGAGGACATCTTTTCCTTCAAGGTGTTCGACGGTTTCATTGAGCCAATCGATGGCGCCAAAAAATAATGGTCCATGAGGTCGGACAAAGACAATGCGATCTCGAACAATGTTCTCGAATCGACCACTAATTTCTCCTCTATTTTCCCCATTGAGGCTCATTTGTCGTGCATGGTCTCGTGCAAAGGCAAAAATCAGATCTTCTTCTTCTTGCTTCACATCGTCATTCCGTCGGTCGAGGTCAGCGATATACCGATCGGCCTGATCTTTGACGAAACGGAAAAATGCGGCGGCCAGTCCGATGGCCATGGCCGAGAGTAAATTCCAAAACACTGTCATGAAGACGACGAGCCCAAACACCAAGAGATCGGATGTGGGCAAGCGTCGAATCACGGGCAGGACCCGCATATCTAAAATGTCATATCCAGCCTTCAACAGTATGCCCGCCAAAGCCGAGAGTGGAATCGAGGCCGCCAGAGGGCCAAGACCCAGTATGAATGACAGTAAGACGAGCCCCATCGTTATCGAAGCTAATCGTGTGCGTGCTCCACTTTGAATGTTGACAACACACGGCATGGTGTTGGTGGCGCCTCCTAATCCACCGACGAGTCCGGAAAACAAATTGGCAGAACCTTGCGCGACGAGTTCGCGATCGCTGTTGTGATGGGTACCGGTCATGTTGTCAACAATGAGACAGGTTAGCAGGCTATCGAAAATACAGAGGCCGGCGAGGGCGGCAGCCGGGACAAATGCGGACTCAAGGAGCGTTAGATCAGGTAGATAGAGAGAAGGAAGACCTGTCGGGATATCACCAATTGTTGGAATATCTAATCCTAATGCAACAGTTGTGATGGTTCCGGCCAGTAAGCCAATTAAGGGGCCAGGCAACCAGGGGACCGGCGAAATTTTCGGCCACGCGATGACGAGCAGTAAGGTGAGCATTCCAATTCCCACTGCTGCTGGTGAGGCATGGGTGAGACTCCAAGGCAATTCCGTGATGGCAGCCGTAATGCTCTTGACTCCATCAAGGCCGAGAAAGGGATTGAGTTGAAGCAGCATGTATAAGATCCCTAGGCCAGTCATGAATCCTGAGATGACGGAATACGGGGTAAACTTAATAAACTGTCCGAGTTTCAAGAGGCCTAACACAATCAAGATAAAGCCGGCTAAGGCAATCGTCGTAAAAATAAAGATTAAGTCGGGAGTGCCATCAGATGTTTGATGGGTCTGGGCAATGGTTAGGATTTGAATGGTAATTGGTCCGGTTGGTCCGCCCACCGACCAGGCGGATCCACTTAAGGGGCCGGCAACAAGGCCTGCCGCAACTGCGGACCACATGCCGGCAATAGCTCCAAGTCCAGACGCGACTCCGAACGCCAGAGCCATCGGAAGTACCACCATGGCCACGGTGATGCCTGCCAACACATCTCCCCGTACATGGCTACCGAGCCCTTGGAGATTTTCTTTGAAATTAAAATCTTTGAGGTATTCGCGTATGCGTTCCATTAATGGATCTATCAATTTCTATTCATCGAATAAGTAAAGGTGGAATAGGTTTCTTAATTGTCCATAAAAATATGTTCGACGGTCACCAAAAACGTGTTAATACACTCGCCATTGCTGTCAGCGTATGCATTGGTGTGGTGCAAAAACGCTGAGATTATATAGGAAATAAATGATTTTCTACAATGAAGGACTCAGATTGATCGTATCTGTGAGCGATGCATGCCTGATGAGTCAAATTGTTTTCGATGCTGTCCAGTTACAGTATTGCCATGAAGTACCGTGTTGATTGATTCAATGTTGACCCAACATTGACGTATTTTCATCTGCACCGTACGTGGAGTATCACATATGCGACTGTCACAGATAACTTTTTAACACCATGGCGAGGGTGAAGATACATTCCAAAATTCGACACCATTCGGTGACATATGGCCCAACGGTATATCAAGCATGGATTGAGAGTGAGGAGTCTGAGAATCGTGGTTTTGTACCAGTCCGGCGCGGGAGCAAGAAAGTTTTGACCAAATGCGGTAAGAAACGGTGATGTCATGAGGGAACCTTTGCCGAGGAGTGTGCGTTGCCTGTGCGAATGCCTTTAAAATTTTCCTTACAATTAAAGCCCTTGAGATAGCCACGAATGTCTTGAGCAATCCGCTCCATTCACTCCCCTCTCATCTAGCCGCAAATAACTTCTTCATATGTATTGAATCTTTCTATTCCCCGTAGCTTGCTGCGGGGTTGCTGAACAAAAGGAAGAGTATGAGAAACCGTAGTTTCTCAAGCAGAAGAATTCTTCCACTGAATTCCCTGTCCGCTTGCGGCGGGATCTTTTATAGGAAAAGTCAATTCTCTGGCATGTCTAGATGGCATTTCGCAAGTCACATGCCAGAGAGTAGATGAGGAGTGCAGTTGGGAAAGTTTTCCAAATTATTGGGAAATTGTTACATCTTTCAGCATGAACGACCTTGAGTTGTGAATACACTTCTCAAGAGAGGGAGAGGGTATTGGGCGAAATCGTACGGTGTCTCCTGTGCGAAATTGAAATGAGTGGGAAGAAGAGGAGGGGTATCTACGATGGGCATCTCTTGAACGTCCATCGTCAACAACGACAAAGAGCAGATGGAAAAGTTAGAACGTGATCGTCGCCATGGTATACACATAATTGCCATCAGCGGTCCCCGGGCTCTGTAGTACTCGATCAAAATAGGACCTTTGAAGAATCGGGTATGGCTCACTTCAACGGATGAATCTTGTAAGCCACTACACCTCCCCCAATTCCAGTTGGTCCATATTCCGCGCGGGGTTTCGCGAATAAGAAGTCGCAATTTTTCATGGTTTGGGATCTCCTGAGGAATAATCAAAGAGATAGGCAAACCGCAATGGCCAAGCTGTCTTGAAGTTATAGCTGATCTCGCCGTGGTGTCGATGTGCGAAGTGATGCGTGCGGCCGACTTTTCTAACTTGGAAGGTCGATTCTCTCTCATAATCAAATTGTTCTTGAGCAGGCAGTGCGAACACCCGAAATCCTACAGTCGAATTGTCACGTTTTTGCAGATGGTTTCCCTCATGCAGTTGAAAGAGATACAGCTCTCCGTTGGCTCACGGAATATGACGACTCGAAATGGTGCTCAGGCGGTCAAAGTCGCCCGGAAACTCTTTGGAATGATTGTCAGCTCCGAGTGCAATCCCGCTCCTTGGTAACGCTGCGACAAAAGAAGAAGGATTGACAGAACTCCTCGTTGAATGTGTTGCATCGTCTCTTTACTCTTGGGCAAGTCGTTCGATGTTGTTCATCGTGGCCTGCGCAACGACCGTGTCTCCGCGAAAATCTAATATCAGTTGTGGATGATCTGAAAATTCGATGTAGAGGATTGAGAGGGAAGACAATGAACTGTGCATTCATCCATGTAGATGGACTTGATATTTCACGGTAAGGAGACGCATTGGCATGCATGCCCAGGCATAGTTATCGCTTCATATCAAGCCTTGAATTGGGGTGTCGTGTAATAGGAAGCAGTCAGCATGTGTGAAAAAGAGTGCCAATTCACACTTGCTTGGTGTGCATCATCGCACGTTGATTGAATGCGTACGCATGTCCCTGACTCTGAATGACGAACAGGAAAAACAAAAATCCTTGCAGGCACTCATGATTATTGGCGGTAGAGTCTCTATCTTGCTGGACGGTTTTTCGAGTATAGACTTTGCATTTTACGGAGCGTATAGCTTTGCGCTACGTCTGTGTGCTGTGGCGTGGAGATCCTTCGAAACGGTCCCTCTACATATTCAATGCCCTTGAAAAATTGAGGGTTTGTTTATCATTTTCTCGATACTAGGCCATGGTAGACTTCATTGTAAAACGGTATAATCGACTATGATGAAACGCATCACCGTGTGTTCTGATACGGATCACGACGTGTTGATCGTAGTCATGAGGAGTAGGTGATTCTGACAATAAGCCACAACGTTTTGGGTCGAAGTTTTGTCTTGTTTATTCATTTCGAACACTAAGGATTGCTATGCGTGCAACGATTTATGTCACTGATGATGAACAAAGTGTGTGTTCTGCATTAAGTCGTCGATTGACCAGGCATGGGCATTTAGTGAGAAGCTTTCATTCGGGTGAATCTCTTCTTGAGGCCTTGGATTATGAAGTTCCGGACTTACTTTTTTTAGATCTTAAAATGCCAGGGATGAATGGACTTGAGACATTGCAGCGGGTTCGGCAGACCATACCTAAAACGTTGGTGGTGATGTTGACCGCGTATGGGAGTGTTGAAGATGCGGTGGAGGCGATGCGTCTAGGTGCCTATGATTTTTTAATTAAATCCGTTGATTTCTCTACGGTTGAACCAGCGTTGAATCGAGCGCTCAAATTTCTGGAGTTGAGATTGCGTATTGAGTACACCGCCTTGGAAAAGCAGCGTCAGTACTCCTGGGATCATGTGATTGCAAAGAGCTCAGCCATGGGACCCATCGTCGAACAACTGCGGTCCTGTATCGAAGAGGAAACGGCGTTGCTTTTTTTGCAGGGAGAAGTAGGAACTGGAAAAGAGTTTTTAGCGCGAGTGTTGCATTATAACAGCGCCAAACATCTCGGCCATTTTGTCGCGGTCAGTTGCGCCAAAGTCGATGAATCCTTGCTTGAGCAAAAAATATTCGGGTATGAACGGGGAGCGTTTAGTGGGGCAAGTCAAACGATGCCCGGAGCCCTTGAATACTCAGACGGCGGGACGCTGTTTATTGATGAAGTCGACCGTCTCCCGCTTGCCATACAAGGATCCTTGGCTGAGACCATTCAAACCCGCACATTTTGTCGCATGGGTGGCAAAGACCATCTGCCTCTGAATAATTGCCTTGTCATCGCTAGTACGATTCCATTAGAGCAAGCCGGCGACACGCAGGTGTTTCATCCGGCTTTACTGTCATTGCTCAAGGACAATCAAGTCCCCATTCCACCGCTTCGGGAACGTAAAGAAGATATTATTCCGATGACGATGAAAATAATTTCTACCTATGGAGAGGAAATTGGTCGCCCGAAACTCGACATCGATTCTTCAGTTCCGCCGTTACTGGAAAGTTATACATTTCCTGGGAATATTCGAGAGTTGGAGGCCATGGTCAAGCGGGCACTCTTATGTACGGAAGGCCCCATTCTCAAGTCACTGGACTTTTACTCGCAAAGTTCACGTGATTTTGAAGGAGAACTTTCTTCAAGCACCGTTCGACTCAATTTCGAACTTGGTCAACACAGCTTATCGGAAGTTCAAGGCCTGGTCGTTCAGGAAGTGCTACGATTAGTGAATCAGGATAAAGAGCAGGCGGCTCGCTATCTTCAGATTTCTGTTCAAACGCTTGAAGCGCACATTCAATTGCTTGATACTGTACCTTAAGAGGTAAGAGTATGTATCGTGTGAGGGGTACCGATATTTTCGTCTTTCCCCTCTTGTCGCATTTACCTGATGCCGTTTCCTCCAGCAATTCTTAGTGTTCTGTATCTGGAAACCCCATTCATCAAAACGTCTCGGAGCTAAGCCGGTATCCTTGCGGTGCTTGGCACTCCTTCTTGTGAGTCGGAGTGCATTTCACACTCGAAGATTCGGCAGTGCGATCATCCCGCTCGGCACGTTAATCTTGCGAAATTTTTGGTTCGGCGTAGCTGGGTTCTGCATAGCTTTTGAAATACAACAAAATATCCCGAACAGAGACGATTCCAATAATTTTCCCGGCTTCGCTGACGGCTAAATGACGAACTCCGCACTCACCCATTAAATCATTGGCATCTCGAACGGTTTTCGTTGACTCGATACTCACGACCGGTTTTGTCATCACGGCCTCGACGGTCAGGCTTGAGAGGTCTTTTCCTTCAGCTGCAGCTTTTCGTACCACATCCGTTTCGGTAACAACCCCCACATAATCATTATTGGATGTGACAAGCAACGACCCAATTCGTTCGTCACGCATTTGACGAGCGGCCATGATGAGTGATTCGCTTGCCTCAATCGACTTGATGTTTTTTTTAATAATTTCCGCTAAGTCTGACATTGAAACACCTCCTTATGATGGAATCTGAAAGGCATTGAGAAATATGAGGACCATCCAACCCTCTTTACTCTTGCCGGAATTCTCAGGAAAAGCTGCCATGCAAGACCAGATGTGGTCCTCATTGTATCACTTTACTCTAGGTTGTAGAAGTAGAAGAAAAAGAAATTGATGGTGTTTTTGCCTCAACAGTTGCTTAGAAGTGTAGAACATGAGCGTTCACCTTTGAGAGCGTGGTGGTTTAGCACTTGCTGTCATCGGCGAACGCACGACTTCTCACCCCATCTAGGCTCGAGAGAATTGGAACGCAGCTGAGCGCGGCGCATTGTTCTCGAGTATGGTGTTGCGCAAACGTTGAAGTCAGTTTGATGAGTTGTTACCGTGTACACATTTTCAATACGATGTGATGCCCAAGCAGACGGGCCAGCGTATGACGATGGATGAAATGGGTTTGTACACCGTCGAGAACAGAAAAATCACGAAAGAAGAGTTTTTCTACACGATGGGTGACTGTAGCTAAGGAAGCATGTGTGATATTTCGTGCTCCCCTGGTTTACTTTGCATGGGGGAGTATTTGGGCTATCGAAGGAGGGTAGTAGTATGACTAATCATACTGTGGTCTCGCACGAACAATGGGTTGCCGCACGTAAGGAGCTGCTGGCCAAAGAGAAGCAATTTTCTCGACTGCGTGACGAGCTGAGTCAGCAACGTCGGGATCTTCCTTGGGAAAAAGTTGAAAAGGAATATGTGTTCGAAGGCACAAACGGGAAAGAGAGTTTGGCTGATCTTTTTGATGGCCGAAGCCAACTCATCATCTACCATTTTATGTTTGACCCTGATTGGGATGAGGGCTGTAAGTCGTGCTCATTTCTTGCCGATCATTATGACCGGTCAATTATTCATTTGAACCATCGTGCTGTCACCATGGTCACCGTATCGCGTGCTCCACTCGCAAAGCTAGAAGCATTCAAGAAACGTATGGGATGGCATTTTGAATGGCTGTCTTCATTAGAGAGCGACTTTAATTGGGACTATCAGGCCTCCTTCAAGCCAGAGGACATAGAGAAGCAGCAAGTCTATTACAACTATGAGACCGGGCGCTTCCCAGTGAATGAAGGCCCAGGAGTCAGCGTGTTTTTCAAGGGGCAATCTGGGAGTGTTTTCCACACCTATTCGTCATACGCTCGTGGTCTCGATATGTTCATCGGCGCGTATCAGTTACTTGACATCGTTCCAAAGGGCCGAGATGAAGCGGGATTCAGTTACGGTATGGAATGGCTGAGGCATAAGGACCGCTACGACGATATTCATTTCGTGGATCCGTATGCAAATAAACTGTGAACTGGAATTGGCGAAAATGCTGTCTTGATTCAATTGATCTTTTCCCTCTCTTGCGCTTCTGCTATGAGCAGAGAGACGGAAATTCCTGTAGAGGTTGAACCTCGTTCGATATTAGTCTGATACATAGGATTTAGAAAATGCTCTTGCTTGTCGACATACCACGAAGATTGCTTTGGCCAGCAGATCGGCTTGTGTTGGCTCTGCTTGTATTACTGATGCTCAACGCCTGTGTGGGGAAATTTGAGACGAAGCCGAGGCTCACTGAAACGTGTCAAACCGATTGGCAATCGGGTATCGATGCCTCGGCGCTTTCCGATTCAACAACGACAAACGGTCTGCATGTGTTGGTTTGGAACATTCATGACCGTCTGCTTGGGGAATCCAATGTGTCCAAAGGAGGGCATACGGAGGAAGAAGTGGCATGTATCGGCGACCTTGCCAAGCACTATAACCTGGTACTGTTTCAAGAAGCCTTCGTCCGGCCCGCGCAAATTGCTCGCTACACGGGTCATGCCTGGGCTGATCATCCGGTCTTCGAAGAAGGGGGCGGTGGCGATTGGTGGCCGCTTCGAGTTTTTTGTGAAATTTGCCTGAGCCCTGGCCTACTCATGTTGGCCGGAGACGAACCTGAACTTGTACATGCCGAACCCTATGAAGCATTTGCGGGATGGAATACGAAACTCAACAAAGCCGATAACTTCTTTTCGAAAGGCTTTCAGCTCGTCAATTTCGGGAACTTTTGGGTGCTCAACAGCCACATGGATTCTGGGAGGGGCCAAGACAGCATCGATGCCCGTGTTCTGCAATTCCGTCAAATCACCGAGGCATTACAGCGGTTGGTTCCTGAAGACGCGTCACTCTTCATTGGTATGGATTCGAATCTCCGACCGGAAAATGAAAAGCAAGATGGTAAGATTTTGAAAGAATTTCTCGCATCGAATGGGTTAACCCTCGTGCGTCAGATCGGCCCAGACTTGATTGCCGTCAGAAATCTTAGCGTCGAAAATCCGCAAACCCTCCCGCTAAAAGACGTGCTCAGTGATCATAATGCGTTGTCGGTGATCGTGTATCCATAATATCATTAATCAATGCGCGTTTAGGCCATGACGTTGCCACACGTGTTTTCACTTCGATGCAGACGAGTGATTAGTATCGTCTCATCAGCCTTACCGATGATGATAAATCAAAAACTTGGGATAGGTTTGTGCGTTATGCTGATAAAGCATGGAGCCCTTTCGACTATGTGTGCCTTGCCGTTGCTCACAATCGCAACATTCGAGAAGCCTTTGCCTTTGATCGTCATTTTGATCAAATGGCCAACGCAGGATTGATTCGTCTCCCATAAGATGAGCTGAAAATGTTCCCGACACTGACGGACAACCGAGGGGATGGTGATGTATCTGTCAACGGGAAACAGACATAGCAATAGGTAATATCGCATTGACGAAAGCGCTATATGAGCGATTCAATGGCATGAGCCAATGTGAAGCACAGTTAGCCTAAGACTTGCTGTAGTAAAGATTGGTAAATTCTTATAATGCTAGACCTGCCCCCAAGACTGTTCTTGTCGTAGCCGAATTTTATTGACGCAATCCAAATGCTATAGCCGTTCCAATTTACTTCCGTCTGTACGACGTGTGTTTTTGCGCTGTGTACATGATGTAAATTCGGGTGGAAGTTATTTGGTTTCGCTATAGTTCTGCACGAGGATATAATTGATCATACGATTGAATCTTTCTTTTATCCCTTGAATTAAAAGTTTCAGCCATACTCTTCGTCATCTACATGACTTATGGTTCGAAGCGTTCCGACGTTGGCATGCTTCAAACGTACTTAGTGAAATTTGTGTTTCCTGCTGTAGCAACGAATATTTGATTGCTTATGCCTCCAGTTAACGTTGTTTCTGAAGAGGTATAGAAGAGGCCAATGTAGATGGAATGATGGTTTTCGCTCACCTGTGCACGTGCATTTCCGCTCGTATTGTAGTGTGTCATTGGTCGTCATTTTGTTTGTGGTGCTTATATCTTAATTTATAAACAAAAATATTACGCTGTCATCAAATATAGCTGGCATTCCAGTTGCAAATATTTTGTCAGGATTCAGTACCTACAATTATTTTTAGAATATAGCGAATCCGAATAAGTTCCAGTTGAGGCATATCAACTAGCCTCGCGCGATTCAATTGTTAACATAGAGGAAAGTTGTGCCCGCCTGGATGACCTGCATACGATTGACGGTTCAATATCGAAGGGTCAATCAGAAGCCAGTAGGTCGACATGTAACTGATTCGGCATAACTTAAACGGCTATAACTCTCTACTCATGCAGGACACTTTGGAGGGTTTGTTGTGAATAAACATAAATCGACTGGCTTCCAAGGTCCTTTTGCCCATAATGGTTTGGTGTCTCAATCCTCTCATGGGTATTCAGATGAGAGGGTTGAGAAGGGATATTCTCCTGCAGTCTTGATTGTCGACGACGACCCTGATTGTCGTGAAGTCCTTCGTCTGCCTCTCGAGCATCAAGGGCTGAGGTGTCTAGAGGCAGAAAATGGAAAATCAGCACTTGAGATTATTCGGAAAAATTCGATCGGTTTTATTATTACGGACTGTCACATGCCAATTATGAATGGTTGTGATTTTCTTGAACAACTTGCACTGGAAAATCCTCATCCTCCCCCGGCAATCTTGATTTCTGGAAATCTTACGGGCATCATTCAAGAGAAAGCCTTTAAAGCCGGAGCGCTATACATTTTCTCGAAGCCCTACGATCCTCAAAATATTTTATTCCTTGTTTTAAAATTTATTAAGGTAGCGTCTTAAGGATAAGAGCCTCGACGCCACCTCACCTCCCTTTCAAAGAATCAGAGTCAATCTTTTTCGCATCTCATTCTCTCCTGATCATTTGGAGTGACCAAAGAATTACCTTCGACTTTGCTCTACGTTTAGATTTCCTAACTGCCATGTGTAAACCGCACAATTCTGACACTCAACCCCAGAAAATGATAAGGCATGATTTCTGCTATTTGATCATGTATGAGAAAAAGTAAGCTTGTTTGGAATTTTAATACGCATCAGCGATGCAACCGTGCGAAATTACAATGAGCGATCTGTTTGAATTCGACCTTTTGTGCGTTGGGAGCGGGCCTGCCGGTCATCGAGCGGCCATACAAGCCGCCAAGCTCGGGAAGCGAGCGGGAGTGATTGAGCGACGGCAATACGCGGGAGGCGTTTGTGTGGAGCTAGGCACCATTCCCAGCAAAACTTTTCGGGAGGCCGTGCTATCCTTTATGGCCACCAACCACCCTTTTTTGCAACAAACAGGAACTCGAAATCGTCACCGTCCATCAGCGGCTCAACTGTTTTCCCGTGTGAATTTCGTCAGGAGCCGAGAAGTTGAAATGGTTGAAGATCAGCTTTGGAGGAATAATATCGAACTTATTCTCGGTGAAGCCTCATTCAAAGATGACCATACTCTCGTCATTACCTCAGAAAACGCGACAAAAACCGTTACTGCAGAGAACATCCTTATTGCCGTGGGAACCATGGCAGCTTCTCCTCCAGGTATCGCCGTGAATGGTGAAAACATTGTCACCAGCGACGAGATGGTCTGTCTCACGAACCTACCCAGGAGATTAGTGGTTGTCGGAGCGGGCGTGATCGGAATGGAGTACGCGTCCATGTTCGCAGCACTCGAAATCCACGTGACCGTGGTAGATAAACGGGAACGATTATTGGAATTTTTGGACAACGAAATCGTCGAGGAGCTTATGCATCAAATGAGAAATCGGGATGTGACCTTTCGGATGGGAGAAGCCGTGGAAACGGTGAACATTACTGAAGGCCCTCCCAGGCAAGCCGTGATTCAGCTTGAATCTGGCAAGCGGATCGTGTCCGATATGGTCCTGTATTCCGCCGGGAGAATCGGTGCAACTGATCGATTGAACCTGGAAGGGGCTGGACTGACCGCGGATGATCGAGGTCGCATCACGGTCGACGAAGAATTTCGAACGAAAGTCCCACATATCTTTGCCGCCGGGGACATCATTGGATTCCCCAGTCTTGCGGCTACATCTGCGGCACAAGGAAGACGAGCCGCGTGTCATGCGTTTGGAGTCAATGCCGGTCCCATGGATACACACTTTCCATTCGGCATTTATGCGATTCCCGAAATTTCCATGATTGGTGCGCATGAGCATGAACTGACAGAGAAAAGAATTCCGTATGAAACTGGGGTGGCCCGCTATAAGGAAATCGCGCGAGGACAAATTCTTGGCGATGACAGTGGGTTTTTGAAAATGCTTTTTCACCGAGAGACCCGGAAACTACTCGGAGTTCATGCGATCGGCACCGGTGCGACGGAACTCATTCATATTGGACAAGCGGTGCTGGAGTTAGGGGGTGGTCTCGACTATTTTCTTGACCGAGTCTTCAATTATCCGACACTTGCGGAATGTTATAAGGTTGCCGCGCTGAATGCCTATAATAAGCTGTCACAATAGGAGAAAGGTCTGACTCTGGCTATGACCGTTATCGAAAGACCCCAACGCCGCAATAGTTGTAGAAACGAACGTGCAGCAAAGAAAAGGTAAACGATTATTCTATATAAGGGAGTTCTTACCCAGCATTGCTATTTTGTCGATTGGTACGTTCATCCATGAACCTCTCTCAACAGTCCAACAAAGGGTCCAACCTCGAGGGTAAGGCGATTTCTACGCCAGTCGGAACGCGGCGGGGGTTTTTTAAATGGGTCACGGGGCTGTCCTCTGCATTCATCGGGCTGTCTCTTGCTATTCCCTTGATAGGATATGTCATATCTCCGGCTCTCACGCGACGGAAAGCGTCTTGGATGCCGGTCGGAAAAGTCGAAGATCTTCCTGTGGACGCACCCAAAGATCTTGACTATGCCGTCACCATACAGGATGGCTATCTTGAAACGCGACAAACCAAGGCGGTTTGGGCCCTGAAACATCCGGATCAGACGGTAACGGTCTTTTCTCCGATTTGTCCGCATTTGGGGTGTGGCTATCATTGGGATTCCCAAGATCAAAAGTTTAAATGTCCATGTCATGGAAGCGTGTATGACATAAATGGCAAGGTATTGGGCGGGCCCGCACCTCGGCCTTTAGATGTTTTACCATCCAAAATTGAAAACGGTGAATTACTGGTCATCTACAAAGAATTCAAATCCGGGCTTTCCACACAAGTTGAGTTGTAACTGATGGCTTTGCGTCTTTATCAGTGGTTGGATCGTCGGCTCAAGCTGAAATCTCTTGGGCACACGCTTCTCGATGAACCCATACCCGGCGGTGCGAGCTGGATCTATGTTTTTGGATCCGCCACCTTGTTTCTCTTCCTCTTGCAGGCAGTGACAGGCATGTTTTTGGCTTTGTATTATGCCCCAACGCCTGATCATGCTTACGATTCGATCCAATACATCGAACACGAAGTCTGGTTTGGCTGGTTTGTGCGCGGATTGCATCACTGGGGTGCTTCCGCGGTCATGGTGGCAGTCGGGCTGCACCTTCTTCAAGTGTATCTCTATGGAGCCTACAAATCTCCTCGGGAAGTCATGTGGATGGTCGGCATCATTCTTTTCCTGATTATGCTGACTTTCGCCTTCACCGGATACCTTCTCCCGTGGGATCAGACCGCTTACTGGGCGACTCAGGTAGGCATCAACATGATGGGAACCCTTCCCATCATCGGAGGTTTTCTTGTTCGAGTCCTCCGTGCCGGGGAAACGTTAGGCGCGCTGACCCTCTCCCGGTTCTTTGCGATACATGTGCTGTTTCTTCCGGCTCTGATGCTCATGGGGGTCGCAATGCATCTGTTCATCCTTCGGCGAGTCGGTCCAGCTGGTCCATGGAGTACCGAACAAGCACAACAGAGAAGTGAACCCTTTTGGCCTTGGCAGGTCTATATGGATGCGGTAGTCATGGTTGGCCTCTTCCTCCTGCTTGCCGCTCTGGCGTACTTTCTTCCCTTCCCTTTGGCGGACAAGGCCGATCCTGCGGATCATTCGTTTGTGCCAGTCCCAGAATGGTACTTTTTGTTTTTCTATCAGTTACTGAAATATGTCACTGGCCCATTGGAGCCAGTGGCGACTTGGATTCTGCCGACCCTCTTTATCTTAGCGCTACTATTCCTTCCTTTTCTTGATCGTCGACCGGAACGACGTCCAACGAAAAGACCACTCGTGATGGTTACTGGAATTGGATTTCTGATCATTGTGTTCGGTCTACTTGGCATTTCCTTAAAGAACTTGTACGCTATTCCAAAGTCCGACCCGTCGGTTGTCCAAGGTCAAAAACTATTTGCCCAACATCATTGTGCGGCCTGCCACAGAGTTCATGGAGAAGGGGGCAAGGTCGGACCAGATTTATCGTTTGTCGGCGACCGGAGACCTGATCGGGATTGGCATCTCCGCCATTTTACTGATCCTCAATCGGTCTCAGCAGGATCCATCATGCCAAAATTTCACCTGTCGGACCAAGATAAAAACAACCTGGCCAGTTATATGTTAAGCCTGAAAAAAGGCTAAGCCATTTCTTCAAGATCACTTCAACATCCACGTATTCTTCTTCATTTTTCCGTTAACTTTTACTGGTGAGCGAGAAACGGTATCACTCATCTAATAACGTTGATCCGTGATACGCACGACTCTTATCGACTTCTTGGATGAAAGGCAATATTGCTCCACCCCACGACTTAGCCTCAAGCGTCACGCATTCATGTTTTCTCTGATTGTAATGCAATAAATCCCATGAGTAAGGTTTGCGGATAGTTCGCTCAAATCACCCACGTATGAGACAGTTGTGATCTCATTGCCAATCCGAGCTTCTACCTCGATAAGGGCGGGCGTTTGATATGGAATACCCTAATTTTTATAGAAATCTCTATAAAAATGAAGAATTATCAAGTCATCGCACTATCGACCCATAAACTATATTCTCGTGACACACAGACACTCGAGATCAGAACGTCTGGAAGCAAATGACCGTGTGACATTATGACACTGCTCATCAACTTATTTTCTGTACAATCGTCTCATGCTTGAAATGGTTTCTTAGTGAATTAAGCCCATAGTGCAACCGATAGTCGTGGACATAATAATTCATGGTTGCCTTCAGCGTACTGACCATATCCCATTTCGGTTCCCAGCTAAGCAACTGCCTTGCTTTTGTAATATCAGGAATCCTTCTATCTGAATCTTCGTACCCTTTCCCATAAAATTCTTCGGAGGATATCTCAATTATTTCAGGAAGATCGAAAGATTCCTGTTGCCAAAAGTTATTGGCATAAATATCTTTCATCAACACCGCTAAATCTTTAATGCTTGTTTCATTGTGTGGGGAGCCAATATTGAAAATTTCTTGATCACAGATTCCATTGGGATTCTCAACAATCCGATAGATGGCATCAATCGCATCGTCAATGTAGGTGTAGCAGCGTTGATTGTGCCCCCCATCCACGAGTTTCATCTGGCCCCCATTGATCAAGGCGTCCATAAAATAGGAAAACACTCGTGGGATGCCATCTGTCTCACTTAATAGATAATCAATTTTGGGGCCAATGAAGTTAAATGGGCGGATGATACTATACTTAAATCCATCTTCCAGACCATAGGCGTGGAGGACGCGCTCAAGAAGTTGTTTTGCTGACGCATAAATCCATCGGTGTTTGCCGATTGGGCCAAGGATGAGATTGGTGCTGTCTTCGGAAAAGATCGCATGTGCTGGATCAGAAGGGTTATTAAGATTTGCATTCAAAAAGCTTGCTGGGGTTTTCCCGTACACTTCACACGTCGAAAATTGTACGAGGCGCTTTTTGAGCTTTCTGCATGCCTTCGCAATCTTCAGATTTTCGGTAAAATTTAAGTCAAAGACTTCTAACGGCATTTTGACGTAAAGCCCAGGGTTCGCATAGGCGATCAAATCAATCACGAGGTCAGAGTCTTCCACGAGTTTTTCCAAGCCCCAGTTTTCTTCACGAATATCTTGCGTGAGCATCGTTAAGCCAGGATGACCAAGTAATTCCAAAAGCTTATCGTCGTAATAGTCGACCACAACCACCGAATGGTTCTCTAGCAATAATCGCTCTGTGAGATGTGACCCTATAAACCCAGCTCCACCAAGACTTAGAACCTTCATTCGAGGCCTCCTCGTTAAGTATTCCACTCGTATCATGGAAAAGAAAAAATAGAAATATTCACATTCTCACAGCATCGCTTGTACCGAAATGGTTCGATCTTTATAGGGGACAGACTTTCCTTCCATAGCCAATGATTGTACTACCTTCTTTCGAAAAAAGATCGTATTCGTAATAACATAGCGTTGCCATAATCAACCTACCTCACGACTCAAGCGAGACATCCATTCTAAGCCACGCCTCTGCATCTAGCCCTGCGACATTTTGTGGCCAGCAATAAAATCAACGGCGGCAACAATGTCATGAAATTGCTGGAATATTTCTTATGCAATGTATTGAAAAAACGTGGGGACTGTTCGGCGGTCGATGCGAGACTCAAAGTGCTGCAGCTTGAGCTGCAGCACTTGGCCAAAAACTGGATGGTGCTTGTGCCGGAGTAGAGAGACATGCGCTCAACCCATCTCGCCCTGAGTTTAGTAGATGGCGTATTAACACACGACTACAACGCTAGTGAGTTACAGAAGAAACTTTCCATGCCCCTAGATGGGTGGCCACTTTGTACCTGTGGAACAAGATGGATTTCATTGTGTCAATCGAGGAACGCAGACTGATACCCTTTCGAGGGGTTAGGTTATGAAAGGTTATTCGGGGATACCGAATCAAAGCCATATTTGAGTAGGAGTTTTTGTATGCGAGGGCTTGCGATATAATCGAAGAAATCTTCCGCAACATTTATGGCTGCCTTCCGACAGGTCCACACCACTGCTTGCCCCAACTGGACCGGTATATGTCTTCCGGCTGGAGCTTCATCAATAATTCGCACTTGCGGGTTATTGATCGCATCCGCACGGTAGATGATGCCTAAGTCCGCCTTGCCCGTGTGAATCAAGTTCACGATATCCTCGGCGTGCTGGGCATAGAGAAGACTGGGTCGAATCTTATACGCGGGATCGAGATTGGTGAGTGCCCGAGCCGTGATTTCTCCCAGCGACGAAGCTTTTGGATGGCCCAGAGCAATACGAGTCGTCCGATTAGGCAGTGCCTCATTAAAAGAGACCGGCATGACTCCAGAGCTTGATGACATGACGAGCACGAGAGATGTTTGTGCGTAGATCCGTGGCCCTCCGTTGAGAGTCAGTTTCTTGTCTTGCAGTGTTTGGACTTCCTCAACCGACGCAGGGAGAAACACATCGAATGGGGCACCCTGTTCAATTTGTCGGCGAAGTATTGGCGACGGTCCGTACACGACCTGTAGAGTCGCACCATATTCCTTCTCGAACATCGGGACAATCTCTTGTAATGCCGCCCTTAAGCTTGGGGCGGCCCCAATTTTCAGATCTTCAGCCTGAACAGACTCGCTCGTTGCCATGATGCTTGCAAGTCCACCTATGATAGCTAGAGTAATTCCGAATTTACGAATTCCCGCCATTCTGCACCTCTTCCTGACCCGTTCATCAGAGGGTCTGCCCAGTCAAATGAATAAATGAGACTGAATCAATCTTCATGAGATAGATCCTGAGGACTGATTACTGTGCGTGTGCAAGCAAAGCCTAGGAAGTTTTCTCTGATATTGATCTCATCCCACATAATGAGTTGATTGCCTTTCCCAACCGATACTTCATCACCATGCCAGTTTCCTTCATGGCGTCGTGCATCTAACTAAAGATAGGGACCTGATAGATCAATTCGTTCTGTTGAATGCAAATGATCTATTGCCTTGATCCCAGCTAAACGTCGATACGAATGAACTACATTGCAGTACCAGCAAAATCAATGCCTATTGTCGGATGCAATAATGTAATGAAAGAAACCGCTTTAAGTTGACCTTTCTAAAGAATTCTCCACAAATTCTTCTTTAATCAACTGACTCGCGCCTTTGGCGGAATTGTGAAATTGCGCACAGTGCGCTCAGTGCAAAAGTGCGAATCTGCGTTTTTCATGCGTTATTAAAACTTGAGACATAGAGTTGGTCGCGACGATGCTGCGCTAAGTAACGTGCATGCATCCTGTTCTGGCGTACCTGGATGTCGCGGCAATTTGATTTGGTAAGAATTTTGCTAGTCGCTAAAGTGAATAGTTTGATTCGCAGATGATATCTCGGATCACAGAAAACAAAGTAGTCGTTTAGGAAAGTGGCGTCCAACATGGAAGAAACTCAAACTGTTTTTTGGAGTCTTCGCGCATGAACAAGCTCGTCCTCATTGCCTTGCAACGGCCGTATACCTTCGTCGTCATGACCATTCTCATCGTATTATTGGGGGTCCTAACGGTGCGGCACATGCCGACCGATGTCTTTCCGAATATCACGACTCCCGTTACTTCCGTGGTCTGGATTTACTCCGGTATGCTGCCGCAGCAGGTGGAAGGACGTATCACATATCTGTTCGAACGTTTTTTAACCTCGACGGTGGAAGGCATCAAGTACATCCATAGCCACTCTTACTTCGGCAGCAGCATTACCAATATTTTTCTCCAGGACGGAGTTGACGTGGGGAGGGCCGAAGCAGATATCGTGGGCATTGCGCAGAATGTCGTCAATGCCCTGCCGCCCGATATTTCGCCGCCCATGGTCATGCGTCTTGCTCCATCCTCTATACCGGTGGCCATGCTTCAAATCAGTTCCGACCGCATGACGCCCGCGGAGCTCTACAACCTCGTCTATATGAGGATCCGCCCTCTGCTTGTGACGGTGCCGGGGATCGTTCTGCCTCACCCCTATGGCGGCCAAGACATGCAAGTCATGGTTAACCTCGATCAGCAGAAATTGCTCGCTCGTAACCTCACGCCGGCGGACATTCACAAGGCACTCATGCAGCAATACCTGATACTGCCTTCCGGCGACGTCAAGATCAAGCAGACCGACTGGATCGTTCAGACGAATGCGTCACCGTTAAAGATTGAAGATTTCAACAATTTTCCGATCAAGCGGGAAGGCAATGCATTCGTCCACTTGCGCGACGTGGCGACGGTGCGCCTCATGGGTCGGGTCCAACAGAACTCAGTGCTGGTAGATGGAAAACAGACGGTTATTCTTGTTGCCATGAAGAGTACGGAGGCCTCGACCCTTGACGTCGTCGATGGGATTAAGGAGATGATCCCGCGCGCCGAGGATATCTCTCCGGAGGGCGTGGAGATCAAGCTCCTTGACGATGCCTCAACGTTCGTCAAGGAATCGATCGCAGACGTTTTGCATGAAATGCTGCTGGCGGGGGCACTGGTCGGCCTCATCGTGCTGTTGCTGCTCGGCTCATGGCGGGCCACGATCATCGTCTGGACCTCAATACCGCTGTCCATTCTGACCGCTATCATCGGTCTGCATCTGCTCGAAGAGACCATCAACGTTATGACCTTGGGTGGTTTGGCGCTGGCCGTCGGCATTCTGGTCGACGATGCGACCGTGATGATCGAGAATATCGATCGTCATATAGAAATGGGCAAACCGCTTGAACAGGCCATCATTGATGCCGCTAATCAGATCGTTGTCCCGACACTCGTCGCTACTCTCTGCATTGCGATTGTCTGGCTTCCGCTCTTCGGACTCGGCGGCGTCGCCGGCTACCTATTCAAACCCATGGCGGAGGCGGTCATCATCGCGATGATCGCTTCCTTCATCCTGTCGCGCACACTAGTGCCGACCATGGCGAAATATATGTTAAAGGATAACCATGTCCCCAACACATGACCCGCCTGGACAGCCAGGCACGGAATCATCGCGGAACGTTTTCGTCCGCTTTCAAAAAGGATTCGAACGCCGCTTCAAGCAGTTCCGTGATCGGTACGGTACGCTGCTCGAACAGGCGATCGCCAATCGCAACGCCTTCGTTACGATCACGCTGGCCATCGCGGTATGCTCCTCTTCTCTCTTTTTCTTCCTCGGGCGCGATTACTTCCCCGAGATCAGGTCGGGCATCATGACGATGCATATGCGGGCGCCGCTCGGGACGCGCATTGAGGTTTCAGGACGCATTGCGACGCTCGTTTCCCGGAGTATCGAGGAGTTGCTGCCTGGCCAGGTCGAAAACATTGTCAGTAATTGCGGCCTGCCGGTCGGACCGCACAACCTTGCGTTCATTCCGACGCCGACGATCGGTTCCCAGGATTGTGACTTGACCATTCTCTTGAAGAATGACAAGTCGCCGGTGTGGGATTATCGGCGCATTCTCCGCAGGGGCTTGAGAGAACGCTATCCGGGAACCGTATTCACGTTCCAACCGTCCGATCTGACGGCCAAAATTCTCAACTTCGGCGCGCCTGCGCCGATCGATGTGCAAGTCAACGGTCCGGACATGTACCCCAACTACGAGTACGCTCGCAAATTGGTGGGCAAGTTTCGCGAGATTCCTGGTGCCGCGGATGTGGTGATTCAACAGACGATGCGCACGCCGACCCTCATGGTCAACGGCAACCGCACGTTCGGACTTGGCGTCAACAGATCCTTGAAGGAAATAGCGGACAATCTGCTCATGACGACCGCCGGAAGCCAACAGGTCGACCAGACCTATTGGCTCGATCCCAGTACCGGCATGTCGTATCTGATCAATATCTATACGCCGCAGTCGCAGATCAACAGCGTCAATAGTCTCAAAACCATCCCGGTCGAGTCATCGAGCAATTCTTCGAACGATAAGGGTGTGCAGCTGCTCGGTAATTTGGCTGAGATTTCAGCGACGGGAACGCCAGGTGTCGTCACGCATGGGAACATTATGCCGCTATTCAATATTTATATATCTGCAGAAGGGCGCGATCTCGGTGGTGTGTTGAAGGATGTCGAAAAGGTTGCCAAGAGCATGGAGGACGAGATGCCACGCACTGCCAAACTCGAAATCCATGGCCAGGCTTCGCTGATGCACGACGCCTATTTTGAGCTGATCTTCGGACTAATCTTCGCGGTCGCGCTGGTCTATCTGCTGATTGTCGTCAACTTCCAATCCTGGCTGGATCCCTTCATCATTATTACAGCTCTGCCCGGAGCACTGGCGGGTATCGCGTGGGCGTTGTTCCTGACCCACACACGACTTTCGGAGCCCGCACTCACAGGCGCTATCATGACCATGGGCACAGCGACTGCCAATTCGATTCTCGTCGTGTCCTACGCGCGTGAACGTCTGCAAGAACATGGTGACGCGCTGCGGGCCGCAATCGAAGCTGGCGTGACCCGCTTTCGTCCGGTGCTTATGACGGCGTTGGCTATGATCTTCGGGATGGTTCCCATGGCGATAGGATATTCCACGAATGCGCCGCTAGGTCGTGCTGTTATCGGTGGTTTGCTCGCTGCCACCCTCTTCACCTTGTTTTTCGTACCCTGTGTCTACGCGATTATCTATAACGGGCGAGCGGTACGCCAGAAGGGCGATGCATAAATGGGTAAGTTTCTCCATGGAAAGCTAGTGGTCATCTTAGCGATTTTTCTGTGCGCGCTTTACCTGGGCTATCGGTTTTATGAGAGCGAAAGCGCTTCCGCTGTGTTGCGCGAACAGACGCTCGAAGACTCTATCTCCACTGTGGCGGTCATCAATCCAACACCGGTGCCGCCGACCGAGACCATTACGCTCCCCGGTAATGTTCAGGCGTGGTTTCAGGCGCCGATTTACGCGCAGGTCTCGGGCTATGTGAAGATGTGGTACAAGGATTACGGCGGGATAGTGAAAAAAGGCGATATCCTCGCCGAAATCAATGCGCCGGCCCTCGACGCCCAATATGCGCAGGCCAAAGCGGATCTCAAGTCGGTGAGCGCGATCTATGACCTCGCCAAGATCACCGCGGAGCGCTTTTTGGCGCTGCGCAAAAACCATGCGGTGTCCGAACAGTCGATATCGGTGAAGGTGGCAGAGGCGAAAGCCGAATTGGCAAAGGTGAAGGCAGCGGAGCAGAATGTCAGGAATTTTGAGGCATTAATTCGGTTCAAAACGATCGTTGCGCCATATGATGGTATCGTGACCGAGCGCGGTATTAATGTCGGTGACTACGTCAACAAAGAAGGCACGATCAGTACTCCCGGCTCAGTCAGTAATCTCTTTACGGTGGCAGACGTCAGCATGTTGCGTCTCTTTGTCTCTGTGCCAGAGTCGTTCGGACCCTTTCTCCAGCCTGGTATGACGGCCGACGTGACGGTGCCGCAATTGCCCAATCGTCATTTTACCGCCAAATTTCTGACCGTCGCCCGTGGATTCGACGTCAGCACACGTACCGCGATCACCATCTTCACGATCGAAAACGAGGACCGCGCCCTCTGGCCCGGCTCCTATGCCGAGGTTCACCTCACGGCTCCGGTTGACAGGAATGTCGTCACCATTCCGTCTACCGCGTTGGTGTTCCAGGAACACGGCACACAAGTGGCTGTGGTGACGGAAGATGATCGAGTACATATGAAGCCGATTACCGTGAGCAAACTTCTCGACAGCGCTGTCGAAGTGGCAGAGGGGATTTCCGTCACTGACCGTATCGTTAACAATCCAAGCGCCGCGTTGCTCGAAGGTGACACGGTGCGCATCGTGACGCCGGCGCCCGGTTACGACATGCTTGGGACAGATGCGCCTGCGCCAAGGGAGTCGCCGGCGCCCATGAAAGCACCAGGAGCTATGGAGGGACCCTTGCCACATGAGATGCCCGCTCCCATGAATCCACCCGCGCCCATGGAGTCACCGGCGCCCATGGAGGTTCCCGCACGCAAGAAGGCACTAGTGCCAAAGGAAGTCTCCGCGCCTAAAAAAATTATGGCATTAAAAGAGCAATCTTCACAATGATCGTGGTGGACTCATGATGTGCGAACAAGTAGGAACATGCTCCCAAATGTCACGTAGATTTTTTGCCCGTGTGTGGTACTGTGGCGTGTTGCTGTTGACCCTCAATTTATCGGCTTGTAGTTGGTTCCCGGCCGTCGATCTGGCTCCAGACTATGATCCGCCTCAATACGTCGTTCCCGCTTCATGGCATGGGGCAAGTCCCTTCGTCGAGGCGAAGCCGTCGGATAGCGAATTACGTCCGGATTGGTGGGAACTGTTTAACGATCCAATCCTAAACAGTCTTGAAGAGCAGGCCATGGTGGCCAATCCGGATCTGCAAGCTGCTGCCGAACGGTTCGTTCAAGCTCGCGATGTGATGATGAGGGCTCGATCGCAGTACCTTCCCAAGGCCGGTCTGGGGTTTGGCGCTTCAAACAATAGGCAATCTCGCAATCGTCTCTTTCGCGGCCTCGACGAACCCAATCAGGACACGAACATTGACACCGGGGGACTTGCGTCCTGGGAACCAGATTTTTGGTCGGCGCTTCGCAATGCGACGCGTGCCGAGCTCTACCGAGCCGAGGAGCGGGCCGCTGACTATGGTCTCGCGCGGCTCAGCCTACAAGCGGAAATTGGGGCGAATTATTTCACGCTTCGCGGATACGACGCGCAGATAGCCATTTATTCTCAATCGATCGCTCTCTACAAGCAGTCGCTTGCCCTCGTGAAAGCCCAGTTCGCCGGCGCGATTGCGTCGGCGCTCGACGTTGCCCGCGTCGAATCTCTACTGTTCAGCACGGAGACGAGTTTAGCCCAGATGGAAGGACAACGACAAGTGACGGAACAGGCGATTGCCATCCTTGTCAACGTGGCACCGTCCAGCTTCACACTTAAGCCGGTTGACGACCTTCAAGTGGAGAATTTCGAAATTCCCAGGACAATCCCTTCCACTTTGCTAGAGCGTCGGCCCGACGTCGCCGGCATGGAGCGCCGGATGGCTCAGGCGAACCGCGTCATCGGTATCGCTCGCGCCGCCTTTTACCCTGATGTGAGCTTTTCGGCAAGCGGCGGATTCGAAGACGCTGGTTTTAGTCTGATCAAGCTTGCTACGAGTTTCTGGTCTTACGGCTCATCGATTTCGCTGCCGCTTTTTCAGGGTGGGTATCGCCGCGCGCAATTGCAACAGGCCTGGTCGGCCTATCGCGAGACGGAAGATCGATACCGTTCGACGGTGCTCAACGCCTTTCGTGAAGTCGAGAATAATTTGAGTCTGACCAACCGACTGTCCCATGCGGCGAATCGGCAGGACGCCGCCGTCGGAGCCACGCTCAAGACGCAAAATCTGACCATGGAACTCTACAAGGGTGGGCTAGCTTCCAGCCTTGAACTCATTTATGCGCAGGTTGCCATGCTGACGGCGCGCATCGACTCAGTACAGATCAAAGCCGAACTGCTGAGAGCCACGGTGGCTCTCATCCGTGCGCTCGGCGGTGGCTGGAATCGCGATCAATTGCCAACCGATGAGCAGATTCAACCTTTCGGTACGTTCCAATATGTCGATCTTGATAAACCATCGCCCGTTGGGGGAATCGACGTCAATGCAGATAACAACTCGATCAATAATGATTTGACAAAGTCGTCCGTTCCTTAACCGTCGTGATCCTTTCCTCTGATCATTTCGTGTATCCGGAAAGCCTGTTCCTTGAAATGGTTCGACGAGCGATGCGAGCGACGGAGATTCTGCAGAATCGAATCATCCTACTCGGCAGTCACCGGACTCGTCTTGATCAGATTACGGATGGCTCGAGACGGGATCGACTCTGGGGTGGAGTAGTGATTCGTGTGTGCTACAGGTCAAAAAACCTTTCTTAAAAAACCCGATGTGATTCAAGCGTGGCTGCAATGGCGAAAGGTGCACTGTGGAACACGTTGGTCATGACTGTCAAAGTGGACACATTATGGAACCTCGGTTGGCAGTGTCTTCCTGAACTCATGGAACGGTTTGAGAAACTGGATGCCGCGATTAGCACCTCGTGTGAAGGCAAAATCCTTGACGCCATCTATCAAGGCATGCCATGCCGAAATTTCTCTTCTGATCTTTTGCAATGTGTGCCTGAGTGTGTTGGGGTGATGGAACATCAGGATGTGCTGTGGAGTGACTGGGGAAACCCCAAGCGAATCGCGGGAACTCTGCAGCTTTTGGGCAAGGAGCCAGCACTTTCTATCAAGTATTTCACAGAGTGTTCCCAGTATCATGAGCATGTGATGGAGGTATCGTAATCATGGCTAGAAAACAGGAATCCCCTATGGGTGAAGAAACGAACAAACAACCTTCTGCTTCCAGACAACGAAAGTTTCGGCTGATTAAAAAGAGTGGAGGGAAATCTTCTGAATCTGACGGTTTACCCTCTGAAAGCACGAAGACCCATGCATCCACGATTGAGGTCTCTGAACAGAAAGCCCTTCCAACATCTGAAGATCTCCATAGCCTCATTGCAATCCGAGCTCATCAACTCTACCAACGTCGAGGTGCCCACCATGGACATGATTGGGCGGATTGGTTTGAAGCGAGACGTCAGGTCACTTCAGAGGAGTAATAACTGCTGATCTCTGGTCATAGAACAAGAACTAGGAGTAGAGGAGCGGGAATGCTCCTAACAGCGAGAGTCTAGCCCCGCAAGCTTCATCATGTCGAATGAGCAAAGGACCCTTGCTTTACAAGACTAGCTATAATCCAAATAAAAACCCCAATAAAAAATAATCCGTGTAGTCCTTTTTGTCTGAAACGAATATTATTTTTGCTATTGTCACCGAAGGTAGAACCTTTCTTCAGCTAATCTTCAACCCCGACGCCAAGCCCAATCCAAGCTCGTAGAAGATCATGTCGCGTGATGGATTTTATCACTACGCCATTCTTTAGTACCGGAAGTACCAACATATGCTTCTGTTCCATGATCCTGACGGCTTCGACAAGTGGCGTGGAGTCAGTGACAAAAATTTGCGCATGTTTCATGATATCTGTAGCCTGAAGTGTGCTTAAGTCCTTACCAGCCTCCAGCATTCTTAGGATATCGAACTCGCTGATAAACCCAAGGAATTGTCCATTTTTGTCTACAACAGGCCCTCCTGAGGTATGAGACGAGATTAATTCAACTGCGATGCCTAATCCTTCTTGATCCGGATAAAACTGCAATGTATTCGTCGCATTAATCTGACCAACCGTTTTGAATCCTTCCGCCGGTATACCTTGGATAGTCATAATCTTTCCTTTCTTCACTAGTTTGATGAAAGATTGAAAAACCTATTTCACCGTTTACGTCGAAACATTATCCAGACTCGAAATACACAACGTTTTTAACCCACAATAAGCTATTTAACTGAAAGTGCCATATCGCTGTGCAGTGAATTTAATAATTCGTTTTTGTCATGCCGATCATATTTTTTAGTGACGCAAGCTGTATGCCAATTTCGATCTTTAGAGAATCACATTCGTAAACTTTAGAAAACCAAGAGCATGGCAAAAACCTGAAAACAATATCCTAGCTAAAAATGGAACATTGAGTAAATCTGCACAGGCTGCTATGTGCGAACTTGGACGTACTGCCATCATTGTGGACTATCAAATTAAGATGAAACCTCTTTCATCGTCTCCTATATTCGCAATGCATTAGTCTGTAGGAGGCACTCCATGGGAGCAAGGTTTTCTCATTCACAGTGGACTCGACACCTGTTGTAGTCCTGCCATCCTCATAAGACCAATCCTTCCTCCTTGCTGGAGTCTTCTGGGCCGAATTTTTCTCACGAATATTGCTCCATGTTTCAATTAGTACTTCAATAGAGCGAATATGAACGAGCAAGAATGTCATGAATCGCACGATTCCAGTGACGAAGAATACCTTCATAGATAGATTCCTAAATTAAAGCCTTATTGTTCAAGCGTTATTCGCACCTAAACAAATCTTCAAGTATTTGGTATGGATTTTGATGTATTAGATTTACGTCGAAAGGTTTCTACGAATGCTGATGTGTCTGTACGCGTGGTGATCAGGAGGGCTTCACGAAACATCATGGAAGAGTAAGAGCAAATTTCATTTATGGGCCTTAGTATGTTAAGGCTAAAAAAAGGAGGTTTTCTCATGAATCGCTTATCTCACTGGTGCCTTCAAGTCATGTTGCTCATGCTGATCATGGTGAGTGTGGGATGTCAGAGACCTCATACTCCTGTCAGTCTCAATAATTTAGACGCATCTCAAGATCAGCAGTTTATTGTCAAACAGTACCTTCATCAGGCAGTTCTCATGGTGCAAAAGGCGCACGACTTGAGACTGAAGGCCAAACGCTATGCGCAACTTTTCGGACCAGACTCAGAATGGGTGACAAGTGCAAATATGTTGGAAGAGTTTTATATCAATGAGGCCTATGATCGAGAACGATTAGCGGCTCGGCATGTTGGATTGTCCTCGTTTCGCTCTCGCGCAGTAAGCCTTAATGCTCGTTAGGGTCAGTAGGGAATGGGAAGAAAATATATGGAGGATAAAATGAAACCTCTTCATTGGATTCTGCGATGTTTGCTCCTTAGCAGCATGCTTTTATCATTTGGTTGTGGGGTTTCCGTAAAGCCCGGCGAGCGAGGATTGCGATGGCATCCACTGTCCGAAGGTCTGATGAAGGAACCACTCAAAGATGGGTTCTACTGGCGTGCACCTTGGAATGATATTTATGTCTATCCGGTTCAATGGGGAAGTTTTACGGAAGAAGTTGATGCCTTGAGTTCTGACGATTTACAGGTGATTTTAAAAAGCGCCATCATCTTACGTCCCATACCGGAAGAGGTGTATTTCTTAGCTCAAGAAGTCGGGTCGAATTGGTATCCCAAAGTGGTCAGGCCAGAATTGCTTTCCGCGGTTCGGAGCGTAATTTCAGGGTACGCAATGGTGAGTATACCGGAGCGGAGCACGGAAATTGCGCATAAGATTCAAGGAGTGTTGGAAGAAAAGTTAAAAGGTCGGCATCTGGAAATTCGGAGTATTGCCTTGGCTGATATCGAGTGGCCCAAAATGGTGTTAGATGCGATTGAACGAAAACAGGCCAAGGAACAGGAGAATGAACAAAAAGAATTTGAACTGGTGATTGCGAAAAAAGACGCGGAAATTGCGAGACGACGAGCCAAAGGGGAAGGGGATTCTCTGAGGATCAGAGCGGAGGGGGAAGCCGCAAGCCTGCGAATCCGAGCCGAAGGGCAAGCCAAAGCCCAGGAAAACATTTCGAAGACTTTGACTCCCGAATATTTACGATTCAAACTCTATGATTCGACCAATTCAAAATTTGTCCTTCTGCCAGATAATTTGGAGGTTCCACTTCTTTTGAATACCGAAACGACTTCAGTGCCTCGGAGGAACATCGCCCCATGAATTAAGCACTCTTTTGAATTGCATGATTCAACGGCAAACAATAGTCATGGTAAAGATGTCTTGTGTTGCAGGGGAAAGGCCAACGACATACTCTTAACTCCTTTTGATGCATATCATATAGAAGTTTCAGTACTAGTGTGTATGATTTTCGCTACGTCATGTGAATGACTGGCCATATTATGAAAGGTGAATCTCATAATGCATAACCCCCAACGTAAAAATGGAAACCACTGGGCCATTGTTTTAGCCGGTGGAGAAGGCCAACGAATGAGGCCGTTTATTCAAAAATGGTTAGGATACCCAAAGCCCAAGCAGTATTGTGCGTTTATCGGAAAGCGATCAATGTTACAACATACATGGGATCGAGCTGATCAAGCTGGTCATCTCGAACATAAAGTGACGGTTATTGATAAGACGCATCGGCAAGAAATTTTCCGACAATTGAACGCTCAGACAAAAGGGCGCATTCTTATTCAACCGAAAAACTGTGATACTGCAGTCGGGATTTTCTTAGCGTTGACTTACATTAACCATTGGGATCCTTACGCGATGGTGACGATTTATCCTTCCGATCATTTTATTACGCCTCATCGAAAATTTAAACGAATGATCAGGGAGACGGTGTCAGTTGTGAGGCGTGTGAAAGAACGGATCGTATTATTGGGAGCGATTCCAAACGCCCCTGAAGGAGAGTATGGATGGATTCGTCCAGGGAAATCGCTGGCCGGGAATTCTGGAATGCCCGTTCATACGGTAGAAGAGTTTATTGAAAAACCCGATGAGAAAGCGATTCAAGCCTTAGCTCAAAAAGGCGGAATTTGGAATACGATGATTGTCACCGCCTATGGAAATAGGCTCTGGAGTTTGGGTGAACAGTGGTGTCCAGATATGCTGAAGCTCTTTCAGCGACTGCAAAAAACCATAGGGTCAGCACAAGAAGCCTTGACGTTAGAGGCAATTTATCAGGACATGCCTCAGAAGAATTTTTCAAAAAATTTCCTGGAATGCATTGTCATGCACCTGGTTACTATGGAATTGCAGGGCATTCTTTGGAGTGATTGGGGGAGGCCGGAAAGAATTGTTGAGACATTAGAAGTCTTGGGGAAAGAACCGACGTTTCTTGTTCCACAACTCTCCACCTGAGATCTGCTTCAGGCTCAGTTGTGTGTCACGCTGGGATTATTGGCTCTCATACGATAGCGTCTGAGAGCACTTCTGTTTTCATTCCTGTCGTCAGGAGATCACTGGTCCTATTTTCGGTATGGTCTGATCCGTCTTAGCGATAACGAAAAGGCGAAATCTTGAGAAGCGTATATGCTATATGCCGAGAAAAAGCGGGGAGTTCTTTCGTCTGTGTGTCTTGCCCTTGTTCTCAGTCAAAATGTTCGCGAAGCCCTTGCCTTTGGCTGGATTGCTTCGTCTCCCGTAGATGGGCTGGGAAATGTTCCCGACGCTGACGGGCAACCAAGGGACTGGTGATGTATGTCTGTCAACGGGAAACAGACATAGCAATAGGTGATATCGCATTGACGTTCGAGGTAACGCGCTACGCGAGTGATTCAATGGCATGCGCTAATGTGAAGTAAGGTTAGCCTAAGACTTGCCGTAGTAAATATAGGCAAAGCTTATAAAACTAGATCTGACCTCAAAACCTTGTAGGCCGCCGCGAAAACTCAAATCATCGAGCCGTTAAAATGTGAAGAGATGAAAACTTTCTTCACCTGGCTTGCTTTCGAGTGGTGCCCAAGAACCGTGGCGGGAATATTCACGAATTCGATCACTATTCAATTTCAAGATACCCCCTCCTGTGAAATGCCGTGAGGATTTTTTTGTTGATTCCGTTTTGTGTTGCCCCGATAGTTCACGTTTGACCCATGACGGCAGTTTAAGCAATGACTGTACAGACGGAGAATCAAACGGGTTGTCATCGGAAAGACTTTTCCTCTCCTCGCCTACCGCCGGCTGAGCCATACTCAACAAAAACAGGATGGCTGGAATTGCCATGAATATGTGTTTGGTTGTTTTCATGATTTGCTCTTTCATATTCTCAAATTTGTTCAATTTGTGACCCGCTCTGATCATGGCGGTGATCAATACGTCTGACCTTAGAATCCCCAAAAATGTGGCTGCTTGATAGAAAGACTATGCTTCTTTAGCGTATTCCCTGGTTTGTTGCCAAGGGTGATACCCGACAGGAATTGAGTGAAACTTGATGGGACCGATTTCATGCGGCTCTTGTAAATTTCTCGTATGGATATAATTGTTTGACAATTCAGTCCCAGCTCCCTTTGACCCCAATAACCCCAAAGACTTCATGATTTTCCTCTGCTCCAGGTGCACCCAGATATATCCCATCAGGCAACCTATAAAGAAACCAGCCAGCGCAAGAATAACCAAAATTCCCAAAAGATTGATTGCGTCCAATGGTTCCCAGTTCATGTTCTCCCTCCTTTGTCTCAGGATCCTTTGTTTGCCTATGTCTTTTTATCTGAGCAATTATGGCGCCAAACAAAAGACAACCTTCAAGAAGGGTGAATAACCATTATTTTCAATCCATTATATTTTCAAGCTATTGCATCATGAGTGTCTGGAATGACCGGCAGTTGAGGCATCTCGCACGGAGCGTTGCGTGCATATCCGCTCAGCGCTTTTTCAAAGTTCTACGACATTCTCGTAGATACCCACGGGCTTACGCCGCGTGGCACTTAAAATTCAAATGCAAGCTGAAGGTGTCCCTTATCTACTTGCTCTTGATGAGCTACGTACCGCCGGATCACCGCCTCATTCAACCCCACGGTCGAAGAGAAGAACCCGGGGGACCACAACACGGCTCCCCAGTAAGTCCGCTTCAGCTCGGGATACCGGAGGCGAAGTTGCCGACTCACATTCGCTTTCATCTTGCCCACAATACTTGAGACAGCATATTTCGGAGGAATCACCAGCACCACATGAATGTGGTCAACCTGCACACTCCATTGTTTGACCTCCACATCAGGGTGATAGTGCTGGATTTTCGATATATGCTCCTCCACAAAGAGCTTAATCACTCCCCGCAAAATGCGTCGCCGATACTTCGGAATCCACACCACATGGTATTGATGCTGATACGCACCATGAGCACTGAGTCGAATCTCCATGCACCAGTGTCATCCAAACCCCTTCATATGGCAAGGAGGCCCCGCTTCCAGCGGGGAGCGCTTTCACCCAGGGGCTCACGCCACGTGGTCCTCCGCGCTAGCTTTGATAGAAAATGAGAAGCGGCCTTGCGCCACAAAGGTTTCGGGGAGGGAGGATGACGAAAATCAGGCGCGGATTCATACAATACGTGCAATTTCTCAAACCCTTTAAGAGGGTACGATGCTGTGACGACCCAATCCATTTTATCGAAGGAATGGTACCTATGAAACACTATCACCACTTAGGCAACGTAAGAGCGGCTTTACATCTGGCAGGCCCGACGGGAAGGGAACACGCAAAACAAATTGCCGATGCACTTGGCCGTCATCCCTCAATGCCCTGTCGCGAAATCAAACGGAATACCTATGCCCAGTGTCATTTTTATACCTACCACTGGGCGATGAAAATCGTGCTAATGGGTGACCCCAAAATCAAACGATTAGTTCCCGGCAATGCCTCCATTCTTATCGGTATGGATTCAAACTCCGACCTGAAAATGAGAAGCAAGATTCAGAGATTTTGAACGAGTTTCTCGCATCGAACGGGTTAATCCTCGTGCGTCAGGCCGGCCCCGACCTGATTGCCGTCAGGAATCTTAAAGTCGAAAATCCACAATCCCTGCCGTTAAAAGACGTGTTGACTGATCACAATACGTTGTCGGTGATTGTGTATCCATAAGATGCCTGAGATTTTCAGTGCATGGAACTACAAAGGTAATATTTCACGTGCGCAGTATTTCAGTATCTTGAGATTGTTAAGTTTGTTACTGTAGAGGTTTGTCTGCACTATTTTCGGTATGGTCTGATCTGTCTTAGTGATAACGATAATGCAAAATCTTGAGAAGCGTTTATGCTATATGCCGATAAAAAACTGGGAGTTCTTTCGTCTGTGTGTCTTGCCCTTGTTCTCAGTCATAATGTTCGCGAAGCCTTTGCCTTTGGCTGGATTGATTCGTCTCCCTTAGATGGGCTGGGAAATGTTCCCGACACTGTCGGGCAACCGGGGGGGCTGGTGCTGTATGTCTGTCAACGCGAAATAGACACAGCAATAGGTAATATCGCATTGACGTTCAAGGTAAAGCTCTACGCGCGTGATTTAAGTGGCATGCGCCAATGTGAAGCACGGTTAGCCTAAGACTTGGCGTAGTAAAGATAAGGTTTACACATCAATGCTAGGCTATAAGCTTTGACCAGTCAAACGATGATGCATCGATCATACATTTATGCCATCAAAGGGAATGATTTGGCATCGACTCTATTGAGCCATGTATTTTGATTTTTAACCCGCCACTATCCACTTCCAGTTCTTTTAACAGATTTCTTCGCGGAGAGTCCGGCCAGAAGCTTCGACGGCATCGGTGTTCTCGCAATTCGATAATGGTGGGTTGTCTTGATGATGGAATTTTTACTGATTGTGTGTTTTGACCAGTCGATTGATCGGATACGCACAGGTCTGGAGTGTGATTCCGAACGGATCATGTACAGCGTTGAAGAGAGACCGATTGAAGCCTTTGAATAAACCTGTTGAATAATCAATGCTTTTCTAAGTTTTGTCTGAGAGGCGATCAGAGATTGAGTAGGGAACGATTTTTGCGGTTAATAACTGTGAAACACGGCACATCATTGGTCACTGTGAGGTGATATCATGGACTCACTATTTGAATTAGCGGTCATCGCAGTTGTTGTGCTTGTGGCATGGGCGGTGATCAATGTGTTCAGCTATTTGGGGTCAGGGACCTTGTCGTAAAGACGGTCCGTTTGTCTCTGAACAAATCGGTCAGTGATCCAATGGGTTAGGCCTCGTGGCTTTGCGTAAATGCGAAAGCCAAGCTGATCAGATTGACGGTACGTCGTTTGGATCCATTGAACTGCCTCCTGCTTCATCTTCCAATTCATGATGGGATTTTCCTGAGAAGTTCAACCTAGAAAATCCTCAAGCCTCCTTTACGAATAGATCGGCTGAAGACATCTTCTGTCCATTGAGGTATCAATCACTTCTTCCGTAGTTCTATAGCCGTTCCAATTTACTTCCGTCTGTACGACGTGTGTTTTTGCGCTGTGTACATGATGTCAATTCGGTTGGAAGTTATTTGGTTTCGCTATAGCATCACAACGCTATACCTATTTCACGCAATATTTTTTGACCTGATGTTGAAAAATCGTGTAGCCGAATCTTTGTTCGTGCAATGAAGAAGGCTGATGAAGTGTGTGGAAATGTTACTGAAGGATTGATGTGGGATTAGATGTTTCTAGAAGATGTTCAATCATAGCAATGGCATCGGGGCTGTCCCAATCACGGGGGCCCATAGCTTTGCCAATCAGTTTGCCCTCTTTATCAATGAGCACGGTCAGGGGCAGGGCTCTAGCCATATAAGCATGCGAGACTGCGTTCGTTTTGTCGAGGAGCACAGGAAAGTCGACCTTGAGAATGTTCAGGAACGCCTGAATAGCTTCTGGCTGAAGATCGGCTGTGATCGTTAGTAAGAGAAAATCTGTGTTGCTAAAATGCTGGTTGAGTGTGGCGAGTGCAGGCATTTCTTCTTTACATGGTCCACACCAGGTGGCCCAGAAGTTCAGTAACACAATCTGCCCCTTGAGTTGTGAGGAATGCACCTGTGTTCCATCCAATGCTTCGAGCGTAAACGGCGGCATCGTCGTGCCAGCGAGTTCACGTGAAATGCGTAATTGATCAAATGGATTAGCGGCCCATGACAATGCGGTCGGAAAGCCCATCATCGTGAGGAGCAGCAAGGCGATCATCCATGTGTGTCGGCACATTATGGTCAAACTCATGTTTAGGATTGAGGAAGGTGAAGGTCTTGGATGATCGTAACATTGTTGGGAAAGGCATGTTCGACCCAAGAGACGACGCCTTGTCCTTGCTGATTCATGGCAATGGCCGGGTGCTGGGCTTTGGCTTTATTCAATCGTTGAGGTCGGTTAAATGTCTGTCCGCGATCCAGTGAATACGAAAAAAATATTTCATGACGAACGGGTGACAGTTCTTCCCATACCATCAAGACGCGTCCTAATCGGTCTACCGCCATTTGCGGTTTATCCGGAAATGTACTTTTCGATACATTCAGTTTTTTGCGTGGAGAGAAGGTCTTTCCTTCATCGTCGGATATAGCCAAATACACGCCTGGCACATCGTCAGGGCCTTCTGTGTACCAGGAGACATAGAGTCGGCCTTTGCCATCAACGGCGATTGAGGCAGGACGGTGCGGGCAGGCAGGAAAGTTCCATCGGTCATTCCCGACCACGACGGGTGACGAATAGGTTCGTCCTCCATCCTTGGATCGCGCGACAACGGTTTCCCGAAATTTGCCATCGAGAATCTGCCGCCAGGTTACATAAATCGTTCCATCCGGTGCCGTGGCGAGCGCGGTTCGACAGCAGACGCACGTGTCACCTTCTAACTGAAGATTCTTGGCGACACTCTTGCCCTGATCTTGTGAACGCGTGACATATGTTTTGGGTTGTTTCTTACCCGTTCGTTCATCAATCCAGGCCAGATGCACCGTCCCTTTCGAATCGACGCACAAGTTGTCAAACGTATGTCCTGTTGGCGTCTCATCATCATTGACGGTGATCGGTGTCGCAAAAGACTTTCCTTGATCTGTTGACGTACTGAGACGCAATGTACTCGCAAACGGGTTTTTTGATTTTTGAGTTTGAGGAGAAGACCACGACAGATACACCTTGCCATCCGCTCCCAAGGCCAGTCCTGGTGACTGATGAACGGAGGCGACGGATGGTCCATTGTTGTTGACGTGTACGGCTCCTGGAATGGTTGTCGCCTTTGTTTCGCTTTTAACGTAAAAAAGTTTATTGGATTCCTGTCCAACTTCGTGCCAGGCCACATGGCGATTGCCCTGTTCATCGACCTGAAGCGCAGGGCCTGAAACTTGAGCATGTCCATGATTAATGGAGAGCTGTTGGCCGAGAGAAACTTTATGCTGGGCTTCGGCACTGACTGCAACCGAAACGCCGGCCCAGATGCCAAGCGCTATGCCGCCAGTCAGGAGATAGAGTCTGAACGAAGGTGAGATGTATTTCATGTAATGAACTTTCTGTATGAGGTTCTCGGAGTGTACGTAAAAACGTAATTCTACGTCTGTCGTGTTTGTAGAAGATTCGGATATGGGATCATGAGGTCTTATTCTACTCAATTATGAACAAGTTAAACGAGGTCGCTCACAATGATCTACTTATTTATGCTCATTGATGCCTATGAATGCTACAGTTTTTTGAGAGGATGGTATGATCGAGTCTGGATGGTCGAAAATTAGTTCAGGGAAATCCATCATGTCGCATTTGCACTGATGTGTTGGTGAGAACGTGCATCATTGGAGATGTGTTCTTGTCCGTAAAGCCTTATTTTTTGAAATTAAAAAACTAGAGTCGAAGGTTCGAACGCTAAGTTGGACATAGTTTGATGTTGAGTCAAGACCGGTTCGGCATGTGTGGCAAAGAACTCGATACTTTCAGTTTTACAACAGCCGACGCCCACATTCTCGTCTAGCTGGGCAGACACCCGATCACGTGTACTTTCAGTCACAGCCGCAACCCGAGCGGCTTAACTCAAAAGAGGGAGCGATCCACTTATCGAATGGGGACGAAGTGTTCAAAGAAACGGGGCCACTTCTCATTAAATTCTGCTGGTAGGATGCAGGCCGGCAAAAGGTGAGCGGTGATCGATGCTCACCTTTTGCCTTCTCTTGCTAGAACAGTCCCAATGTGACTCCTCCGTAAAATGCGCGGCCGTACCCTGCAAAGAAGAGTTGTTTGTTGGCATCGGCCGTTGCGTCTGAGACTACCTGTCCAGATGCTGCGTACGTTGTGTCTATAAGATTGTCAATCTCGAAATACAACTTCGCAAAACGAACCCAATCGTTTTCAAATTGAAAGGTCTTGTGAAGATTAAGATTGATGAGCCAAAACGATGGAATGCCGACCGTATTGCCATTGTTTAAGAAATAACTATTGGAATAGTTGGTTTCCACCCAACCTCCCCATCCGGTTTCAAGATGAAGATACTCGGCTTTCAGGTTGAGGATGTCCCGGGGAACGTTAGGAACTTTCTTGCCGTCTTGTTGCACGTCTGTGGCAATACCATTTACCAAAAACCGGTCTGTGAAATTCTTGTACCGAGCATCAATATGCGTGTAGGCGCCAGAAAACCGCCATCCTGGGATGGGTCGCCAATCGGCAGAGAGTTCAATGCCTCGGTATTCAGACGAATCAGCATTGGTTGAGGCTGTGGTGCTTTGATCAAAGACATTTTGCGTGATGATTTCATCCCGAAAGAAGGTCCAGAATCCCACCACTTGTACGGTCAACGTGTCATGCAGTCGTGACTCTGTCCCGATTTCTACATTCACATTCTTTTGCGCCTCTAAATCAAAATTACTTCCCGGTAACCCCGTAAGCGGATTGCGAGTTAGATTCCCAAAGGTTGGTATGGCGTACCCGGTTGACCCCCGTACCCAATGTCGGTAGCCTTCTTCCGGTCTCCAGGTGAGGGACATTTCCGGAGCCCAATTATAAAAAGTCCGAGAGGCATCAGCTCGAGTATTTACGGCTCCGGCATTGTCATAGTTAATGGTTTGGATACTCACGATGGACTGCTCAAACCCGAGACCGGCGGCAAGAGTCCAATTGGGAAGGAATGTGAGTTCCTCGCGGAAACGCCCTCCAATGTTTCGGATGGTCCCACGATTGTTGGCAGCTAAAGTTCCACGAGTGCCCCGGCCGTCGGCCAGATTTTGAAAAGAATTCCCTTCCTGTTCCATGTTATTCACAAAAAAGCCAAGATAACTCGTTAACGGCATGCCAAATATCCGGCCATGATGCCGGAGATCCGTATAATGTTTGATGTTGGTGTTGACGTTATCGAAGATCTGGAAAAAATACTGGTTGATGTCTTTGACATCATAATCCGCCTCTATGGTTAAGATGGTATTCGGGGTTAGTTCCCGTTCATAGATGGCTCCGACAATCGTTCGTCGGTCAATACGTTGTTGATTTCGGGCTATGGAGTTGGAGCCGGCCTGACGGGGATTGGCCTGAAATTGTGCCTTTGTCAGCCGGGTCGGGACTCGTGTATCCAGCCAGTTGGTGATGGCTTTGACGTACAGACTTTGTTTTTCATCGATAGTGAAACGGAAGTTAAAATTCAGCGTTTGGGTCTGGTAGTCGCTGTGCCGGATGTATCCTTCTTCTTCCGCCACATTACTGGCAAATAATGAAATGTCCACATTTTTGTACTGTTGGCCGAGGGCGATGGCTTCTTTGTGGTATCCGAACGATCCGCCTGAAAAAAACGTTTCGACGCCCTGAATGTCGCTGCCCCGGCGACTTCTGAAGTGAACCATTCCGCCGAGAGCATAGTTATCGTACAGCGAGGAGGCGGCCCCTCGGATGACTTCGGTGCTTCTCATAAACCAGGGATCGTGCATATCGAGTCGGGATAGGCCGTCGGATTGTGTTTGAATAAACCCATCTTCATAGACCTTGATGCCCCGAACGGCAAAGGAGGTTTTGACTCCTGAGCCGCGAATGGAAATGCTGAAATCCCGTGGACCGTTGGCTTGTCGAAGAATGACACCGGGGAGGGCTTCGAGCGATTCTTTCATCGTTCTGGTTGGTTGCATGTCTGTTTCAGACTGTAGAGTGGAAGACACGGTCAATCCTTCCGGCCGTTTCTGAATTCTGGTGCTCACGATACTCATTTCCTCCAGCATTTCTACTTCCTCCTCTTGGAGAATTGCTTGCGTGTTCTGTTGTTCATCTGTTTGTTGTGAGGTCGGTGTTTCACGCAACTCCCTGAGTTGGCTCCGTATGTCTTCTAATCGATTGCTGAGTTGATTGAGTTCTCCTTCCAACTCCTGTTGTTGCTGCATGAGGGTTTCTTCACTCAGTACAGACGTGTCATCTGATGCAGCAAACGTTGGAGGTGCGGCACTGAGAAGGCTGTGAACAGTGAAGAAGAGAACGAAGAGACAGGCTGAGCATTTCGATACACAGACAGAACGTAACTGTTTCACGCGATAATCTCCTTGTGGAAAATAATGAATAACGCAGACATGAATCATTCGGCTTTGCGTGTTGTCTAGACCGCAGAATGAGTTGATCGGACTTTGGGTGGTAGGTGTGGTCCGCTGTTCATCTGAAAGAAGTCATGTCTTGATGTGCACATAGGACAACAACGATTCGAAGATATGTGATGGTGGTCTAGACGGATGTTGTTGTGCCGTTAATCAGTATGAGTAAAGCGAGATGAGGGTAAAAGACCGAGTGAAGGCCAAGGAGGATGCAAGCCCAAACACCTTCACTCGGGGCATGTCCAAGGTTTGGAGGCCGGTCCTTCCTTGGAGCAATGCCGCGACTTCAAGATTGAGGATGTCAGTTGATGATGCACGGCTCAACAGTAGGTGATTAGAAGATTTTGGTCTACTGGTTAGTGCTGATCCATGCTACAAAATGCACAGATTTTTTGTGGCGGGATGCGAGAAAAATTCATGAAGGGGTTACGTCTGTCATCAATGGCCGTGACGATTCCTTCTGTATTGAAGGTGCCTTGACTCTCAGTGTTTGTAGAATGATTTCGGGTACTGGATTCCTAGGTCATCCCAATCGGCGGTATGCCGGTATGCAGATCACAGAAATCTTTTGCATACGTGTAGGTTCAGGTTTCATCTTCGGCGTCTGATGAATCAGGTGAGACGAGGGGCCTGGGTGTTCTGAGAAATTTTCCACATCCTCATTCCTTGAAATGCCTATTCGTATCTGCTTGAGTTGGTTTGATGTCTGTCCATGCTCTCGATGATCTATTTGCGTTAGGTCAACGCAATTAATTAAATCTCCATTCGACTCCGCCAAATCCGCTGATGCCTTGCCCTGGATTAAAGAATCGGCCTAAGGAGTCATTGACCACGACGGCTCCGGCATAGGTCTGATTGGTAAGATTTCTGCCTTCGGCAAAAAACGAAAGACTCTCGTTGTAGGAATATCCTGCGCGGAGGTTTGTAATAAAATAGGCTGGGTTTTTGGTTGTATTGAGCGAGTCGACATAAAACCCTGCCATTGACCACTCAAAGTTCGGGGCGATCCAAAAGCCTGCGGGATGGTCATACCGTACCTCGCCGGTAAGGTAATGTTCCGGCGCACCGGGAACGCGATTACCCTCTTCGGCGACAACGGCGCCTCCTCCGACGACGTCGTCGGTGAATTTGAATAATGACCAGGTATAGGCCGATCTCAGAGTGATCGTATCACTTTGATTTTTCGGTCCAGGTGTCAGAAGTCCATTGGCGACCACGATGCTTCCCCCCGCTTCGACTCCTGTGTGCCGGGTGCCTTTGGCATTTTGAAAAGTTCCCTGATTGTTAATATTGGAGGCGATGATTTCTTTTTGCATTTCTAAATCAAATACGGTCACTTCCCAGGAGATGCGATTGTCGGCGGTGATCCCGCGCGTGCCAAGTTCAAATTGCCATGCACGTTGGGCATCAAGAGTGAGAAAGGCGCTGGTAGGCGTGGAGCCATCAGGGTTGACAGAGGAGGTTAACTCTAAATTGATTGGCGGCTCATAGCCGCGGCTGACATTTCCGTAGATTTGTGACGTGGGCGTGGTTTGGTAGGAAAACCCGACTTTCGGAGTAATGGCATTGAATTGCCGGAGGTCGGTCCGGCTGCTGGTCATGTTTCCCGAAAATGGACTGAAGAGTTGGTTCCGGCCTTCTCGAATACTATAGTCCCACCGGCCGCCTGCAATGAAAATGAAGTCCTCGGTGACATTGAATTGGTTTTCCAGATATGTGCCAAAATTGGTGGTCTGTAAACTGAGGTTTTGCGTCTGTGTTCCACGATTCCCGAGATTGTTCACGAAGCGTCGTTGATTGGTATCTCCGTATCGTGGTTGATGACCGATGATGAATACATTGTCATGACCCAAAAGGGAATTGGTGTTGCTATACCGAATTTCTCCTCCCACATTATAGTTGTCCTGGACAATCGTTTGGAAAATGGGATGATCGACATACTGATAGGAATAATAGGGAATAATTTCAAAGAATTGATTGGCGGTGAATTCGTTACGATAGGCGATCCCTGTTCGGATTAAGTTGTAATACCGTCCATATTTACAGGCTTGGTTGGGACCGCAGGCAAAGGGACTGATTCCACCCAGCGAACTGGCTTGCTGATCGTTGTCTTCTAGCTGCGCCTGTGTCAACGAACCGGGAATGCGTTCTGCGACGACGCCTCCTAAGATATAGGCGCGGACTTCTTGATGAGTACCGATTTTTAACCCAATGTTGGCGTTGAGTCGTTGACGATCCTGTTGGCTGTTATCCTGATAGCCGTCCTGATGACTGCCTGATGCGCTGATGTAATAATCGGCAACGACATCCATGTGTCCTATTTTAAACGGCTTGGTTACGTATCCACTCGAAACCTGTCCCATGACGAGTCCAAAACTTCCGCCTTGGAGTCTGACTTGTAACAATGACGCATTGTATCCGGTTCGGGGGACAAAATTGATGGCTCCGCCAATTGTATTGGCCCCGTAGCGCAACGCATTGGCTCCCTTGTACACCTCGATCCGTTCATAGGCGAGGAGGTCGATAGATTCAAAGTCTGAGAATCCGTCAGCGTCTCCAAAATAGATACCGTTAATGAGAATATTAATGCCGCGATGGTGAAAGTTGTTGCGAAGTGACGTGCCGCGAATTTGAAATTGTCCTTCGTCCGCCCCAAACCGGGTTTGAAACCGGACGCCTGGGACAAACTGCAAGACATCGTTCAGGTTAACGCCTCGAGATTGGCGTATTTCTTTTTCTTCAATTAACGCGACGCTTCCAGGCCGTCGTGCTAATTCTTCTTTGACGACATCAATATTTTCAATGCGTTTTCCTTCGACGAGAACGGGTGCTAACATTTCGACTTCAGTGGGTGCCGGTTCCTTCGACGGTTCTGCAAACGTCATGGAAGCCCCAAGCGTCATGGACATGAGGCCAATGCTGAACAGACCGTATGGACTGCATAGGTTTCGACGCACTGTTGTGATCACATTCATGATCCTTTCATTTGAGACATGCGATTCGCGTGTTCACGCGAATACGAGTTGGAAATAAAAATGTATTAATGCGCATAGGGGTCTATGATGAATAGTGGTTTGCCCTGTTTGACACGAAGCGTTATATGGCGGATCTGCTCAAAGTCTTGAATCGGATTTCCTTGCAGGACGATAAAGTTCGCCTCGTACCCTTCTGTGAGTCTGCCAATCTTTCGATGTGGAAAGATGGTTGCGGCCGTGTTTTCGCACCACAGCTTGAGCAACGTGAGGTTGTCGAATATTCCAAGATCATGCAGATGCAGGGCTTCGGCACGGGACGTCTCTGCGTGATCACTGCCAATGGCAATTTTGACGCCTTGTCGGTGCAATAATTGAAGATTATCGCGTTGGATCGTTTCTGCTGTTTGCTGAATCGGTTGCTGTGTAGGTTTTTGATGATTTCCCCGAGCGTGAGAATCGTCTGCATGGGGGGACGCATGCCCGTGTTGGTGGTGTCCAGCAGGGGGAAAGGCGCCGGCGACAGTCGTGCTCACGACCGTGACGTTGTGCTGGAGCGCAAGGTCGGCATCATGTTTTTGCAATATGGTTGCAGAGGCGTGTTTGACAGTTGGAAGGTACCAGCCAGGCGTATGAGCGACTTCATCCACGCCGCGTAGCACGGCTTGCCGAAAGTCTGCTGCCGTTTCAACGTGAGCAGAGACTCGTAATCCATTTTTATGAGCGCGCCTGACGATTGGGTCGATCAGGTTAGCGTGGAGCCCCCGGTGAAACTGTGCTTGGGGTGCATGGGCATGGGGGGCGACTGGTGAAATCTGACCTATGTATATCTTCAGGAAATCCGGCTTGCCCGCGATGATCTTGGGCCATGTCCGGTCTAAATCCTGATTTGAATCGATGACGAAGTAGGCACGATTGTTAAACCACCCCTGTGCCTTTTTTCCGATAATGGGTTCATATCGGTGCAGACGGAGAAGGTTTTCGTACAGTGCAATGGGGTGCCCGGTCGTGGAAGTAAGCCCACCATGCGCAAAGGCGACATCAATACTCTGCGAGCTATTGATCTTGTCCTGGATTTGTTCAGAAAACTCTCGAATGTTATTGAGGTTTTTGACATAGAAAATGCCATGTTGCAAATAGGTCAGAATTGTGTGATCGATATTCCATGGCCCTTCGACATTATGGGTATGGGCTTCTCCAAATGGTGGAAGAACAAATTGTCCATTAAGATTGATTGTTTCATCGACAACCTGCGGACGAGTCTTTGTCAATAAGCCATTCTTGACATAAAAGATCGTATCTTGAAATGTGCGCCCATCAAACCATTGTCCATTGGTAAACGCATAGACTTTTGGAGAGGTATCTGTGCTAGACGAATCCGAAGCGTACCCTTCGGGTGTCACGTGGATACTGATGGCTATCAGCACACATAGGACGAAAGCAGGCATGTACTTCATGGCATTCGATCACTCATCAGCGTACGGTGTACGAACTTCAGTTTTTAGCATCTCATATATTGTGAGGAAGTCCTGCGTCATTAAGACTTGCTTGGATAGATTGTGACAGTTAACTATTGTGTGTTGGGAGATATACAACGCGGCGCACGTTGGGTGAAGTCTAGAGAGACTTTCTAATCTTTTTCTCTATGGGTTCCTATATAAGTACAACAGGGCTGATAAGCTTGTTAGTACCATAGGGTTCTACGGATAAACTACCTATCAGTACACCAAAAACTCATGGATGCTACAGTTTTTGAATTATGCTCCATGCCCTAAAGGCGCCAGGTTATTTGTACTGAGAAGCCGCGAGAACTTTTGAGTGTCAATAGGGCAGGAGGCAAGTGGGCTTCACGTCTTTAGACTCGTGGATTGCAGGGAGAAATGGTGGGGAGTCAACTTAAATAGCGGTCAGCCGTCCATAACTCTTGAATGCCGTGATGCTGGCAAAGGGCTGCGATACGTGCATCATGGATTATCGAGCTTTAGACTTTCGCTCAACGTAACACGGGCAAATATCCCAGATAGGGTTTAACCTGGGCTTTGTCCCTTGCTGATAGAGTTCAGGGTGAAGACCACGAAACGTGCGGTTTCAATTCGTCTTCACCCTGCTAACTATACATCTCAGAATAAGAGACTACTTCGACATCTAAGAAATCGTTAAGACTTCTCTTCTGTCGATAGGCTGTCTCATTTTTGGCTCAATAGGCATGGCCACGTGTTTCGAAATATTCATCGTAACGATGGACGTAATCCTTGGGCTCGCCCAACGGTAAATGACATCCTCGGCAGGCCTTATAATCTACATCCAATCGTTCTCCGTTAGGTTTGAACGCTGCGTAGATCCAATCGCCATTTTGTAATCCCTGAGGGGCATGCATTCCCCAGCCTTTGTCTTTTTGCATCACGAAAATTTTGGCTAGTTCGCCTTTTACCAGATTGCCTTGCGTATCCTTCGCAAATTCGTCATTCATCCCTTTCTGCGCATTATAGATTTCCATGACTAAGATTGATCCATTGGCAAATGATGTGCCCTGACTTGTTTTGGCGCCAGTTTTGTTGATGTAAAGATCTCGAACGGCATTTGGTTTTTGGATGCCTTTTAAAAACGTTGGAAACATGTTGTAGTCTTTGGGGAACATCAAATCTCCGTCTTTCGGCATGTCATGTGATTGGGCTGATGGAGTCATCGACATCGATGAACAGCCGATGAACGGGACGATCATACTCAACAGACTCACCATAATCAGTTTTTTCATGACCCACAGTCTCCTTATATGTTGTAAAGATCAATAAAGGCTCGTTTTCGTAGAGTCACTCGATGAGCGAATAGGTTTTAAGGGGTGTGATCCCCTGAGTCTTGGTCACCTTGGAATAGCGTGGATGTGTCCTCACTCATGTTATTCCAACTCATGGGAAATGTTGCTGTCGTATTGGTTCCTCCTTCCTGTCGATCTTTCTAGTGATAGGGTGATTACGTTTTCGTTGAAATTTCTCAATAGTATTTGTGTGGCTATAGCCGTTTCAGTTATGCCGAATCAGTTACATGTCGACCTACGGAATGCTGGTTATAGCCGTTTCAAATAACTTCCGCTGGTGGAAACGTTGTACCGCGCTGAGTTAGTTGTATTTTCCTATTTGGAATGTATTTGGATTCGCTACAACCCTTCGTTATTGAACCGTTAATCGTATGCAGGTCATCCAGGCGGGCATAACTTTCCTCTATGTTAACGTTGAAAGGCGCTGGGCTATAGCCGATTCACTGGACTTCCGAACCCTTGAAGGTTTTGACACCGCGTTGAAAGTCTTTAGGCATAAACTGGACCGAATTGAGATTCGCTATAGCTCACTCGTTAGTACGAGCATGTAGATGAATTTGGATTTCTTTTTTTGTTCTAGAATGAAACCGGGTTGCCGAAATTGTAAGACCGTGAAGTATGGAGTGTGTGGAGTAGGAAGAATTGTCTCAATTATCGAATCAGTTAAAATCCGGGGTTTGGGATAAGAGTCCAGGGTGAAGGCCAAGGAGGTTGCAAGTCCAAATGCCTTCACCCTGGGTTTCCCAAGGTCAGGAGGAAGAGCCCACCTTGGGTGTCACACACAACGGAGCAGATGTCTTTACCTGCAAGGTCAGAATATCAGCGTCTACGCGATGTACCCGTCACGTGGGCTCCCCACCTTGGGTGTCACACACAACGGAATATATGCCTTGCCCCGTCAGGTCACACTATCAGCCCCCACGCGATAGTCCCGTCACGTGGGCTCCCCACCTTGGGTGTCACACACAACGGAACACATGCCTTTACCCGTTAGGTCACACTATCAGCCCCTACGCGATATTGCCGTCACGTGGGCTCCCACCTTGGGATTCAAAAAACGGACAGGCGAACTGGTTGAGAACCACATCTGCATAAATATCTACTTCATAGGGCACGTGTCATCCATTACGGTTAGGATGACGGTACATAAAAGTTCAAAGGGTTCATGGCGTGATAGCTCACGTTTGCGTGTTTTCCTACATCGGGGTCGACAAACCCATCGGTGTAGCCAGTTTCGTGTCGAATGGTAAAGTCCTGCGGTGTGGGCTGCCTATTATGCTGATGGACAAGGCTTAAATATCGGTGTTTGCCCTCCTCGATCCTGAGAATCTCATCATCGGTCTCATATGCCACTTTGGGTGGATATGAGCGGCAAGCATCGATGGCGACATTAAGAATTCGATGGATATACAAAAATGTATTGAACGCCTGATTCACGATTGGGCGGAGGTCTTCGGGCTGTTGATTGATGAAGACAGGGCGAGACATTCCACCAGGATGGGCGTCTGTGAAGATGATGCCATGTTGAGTATCGAACGCAATGGCGCCATTGGTCACTCGTCCGTTGGTGAGATCCGCTAACTCGATGTAGTGGCTGTAGTCCTTCTGCCTTGCCTCATCGGTATTGTCCGGAATGTATTGTCCTGGTACCCGTCTTACAATCAGGTCACGGTGGTTCGCAACTTGTATACGAATGAATGCGCTATGCCCGTTGCCTTTGCACATCGTTGGACTAAAGGGTTTGGCTGCGAGGTGGAGTGAAAATAGTTGATTGGCCTGTCCTATCACCGGTATTCCGAAGATGCTCATCAAAAGCATGGCAAACAGTGTTTTCTGTATCGAACGGTGACGAGAGAAATTTAATATGATGTAAATGCTCCGCAAGGCACGAGACATCTTTACCTCACAAATATAGCGGTACGATTGAGGCAGCACGGGCTAGACCTGCTTGTACACGAAAGGCATGTACGACTGATCCGTGCTGTATGGTCTGAGAATGAGTGAATTACGAAAAGTGACGGACGGGCGGGCCGCGAGATCCTGGAGAAAGAGTGAGGCAGAAAACATTTTGCGCGCCCTCACGAGAGAGAAGGGGAGTGATGCATGTAGAGGCTTGGTCAAGCTGTGTTGTGGGAGTCTGAATCGCCTGGCTCGCCTTACACAGCCAATCGCACCAGGATTGTGTATGGCTGTCCTGACTGTGATGAGCGGTTGCGTGATTGGCCATGGCGCCAGCATAGGATGTGCTGACCGCTAGAAAACAACAGCTCAGGGCTATGGCGATGACTTTATGACTTATTCGAAGATTCATGTGAACGGCCATATGATGTCAAAGGTTGAATTGCAAACACTGATCATACGCTTCCAATTGTTTCCCTCACTGTACTGAGAACGCGCATGTTCGTCTACAGATGTTTACTAAGTCCTGCAACAGTTTTCTGAAAAAATTATCGCGTACCGGTGAGGACAGGTTCCCAATGTTCCTTGCGATTGTCTTGCACAAGGGCATTTACGGATTCGTGAAAAATCCTGAGACTGCCTTTCCCGATTTTTGTGGCCTCTAGTCGGCCTTCTTCGACCCAACGATAAATCGTCCATCGGCTGACATTGAGTACTTGAGCGGCTTCGCCTACGCGTAGAAGTTGCTTAGTCATGGTGAGTATCCTCCTCTTTTTTCATTTCCTGTGTGCAAATGTGTTGGTATGGCATTGTTGTCAAAGCCTTGTGAAAAAATACGTTCCGTCTGCAGGACAGCCAGGCGTTCTTTCTCACCACAGTGCTCATGATCAGACCTGCCAACAAAGACAAGTCCGATTGAACGACAAACGAATGCAATAAAGAATTACACTGTCAGGAATGTATGAGGAGGGCCACGGGATCGAATGGAGAGCGCATCGTATTGAGGCGCTATGGCAGAGGCGTATTGAAGAGTTGCGACAACGAGAAGGTCAGGTTTCGTATCGGGTGTTGAACCTAGTTGACCTGTTGAGGAATAGGAGCCGACTTGGCAGGCCCAAATACACAGTGTCGAATGATTGGCGGTCTGTTGAGTATGGTGTGTGGTTTCATTGGGAGGAGCCGCATGGGCAAACAAACAAAATGAAGCGGCCCCCAGCAAGAACAGGTAGAGCGATGAAAGAAGAATCCCTCCTGACCGAATAGTTCGCCTATGTGAAGAATGCGTCATCATTTCACCGTATTGGGCATTTGGCCAGTAGGAGTACGTGGCTTCCTGGTCCTTAGAGCTACGGCCGTATTCCAGGTTTGGTGGCGATTGCCATACTATGAATGCCGTGTTGTCTGACCTGATCCATTACGGCGATCACCAAGCCATGTCGTGTGTGTTCGTCGGCATTGATGACGACCGAAGGTTCTGCCTGTGCCTGGATCATAACTTGGAGTTTGGCACTCAGTTGGTCAAGCGTAATGGCTTCTTTATTGAAAAACAAGTCCCCTTGTTCCGTTATCGTCAAAGAAACCGGTTCGGTGACCGAATCCGTGGTCGAGTTGGCTTCTGGCAAATTCACGGGCATGCCATGCTGTGTCGTCATCGAGAGCGTGGCGATCATGAAAAACACCAAAAGAAAAAACATGGTGTCGATCATGGGAATGATTTCGATGCGAGCTTTCTTTTTTGCTGAAGCGGGAAGTCTCATGAATGGCTTTGCCGATTTTCGGCTGCGAGAGCCGACTCCATATGGGTGGCATATTGTTCCATACGTTCGGTCGCTTGTTCTACTCGAGCCAGAAAATAATTATAGGGAATGAGAGTTGTCACGGCGACAAAAATTCCTGCTGCGGTACAGACCAGTGCTTCGGCGACACCTCCGGTGACAGCATGAGGTTGCCCGAGTCCTGATTCGGCCATGATGCCGAACGAGTCAATCATGCCCACAATGGTCCCAAGTAAACCCAAGAGTGGACCGAGTGTAATAATCGTGTCGAGTGCGGATAACCCTCGTTTGAGACGGGTCAATTCGGCAAGACTTGCCGCTTCCATGGCCTTTTCAGGCAATTCGCCTCGCTTCATGATACCCGCGGCTAAGACTCGCAATAGTGGCTTCTGGCGTTGTTCGGCAACGGCCAGTGCGTCGGTCAACTTTCCCTGTTCGGTCAGCGTGATGATTTTTTGGGCTTCAGCTTCATAGCCGAGGTGCCGGAAATAGAAACATCGTTCCAGGATAATGGCGATACCCAGGACGGAACAGAGGACTATCGGCACCATCATCCAGCCGCCGGCTATCAGTATCTGCATCATATAGTAGGTCGCCTCATGCTTTCTGGGAATTCAACTGGTTATCCGTGAAGTCCAAATTTCAGTGGAACATCGACATGCTTCTCGATGACAAAGTTACCATCTTTGGCAGGAGCAAAACGCCATTGACGCATAGCCGCAATGGCGGCCTCATCTAAAATCTTATGGCCACTACTTTTTCGAATCGTGATTTTTCCTGGCATACCGCTGGTATGGACAAGGACACGGAGGAGTACGATGCCCTCCCATCCTTCCTCTTTTGCGACTCGTGGATACACTGGACGAACCGAATGGCGAACGCCAATTTTTTTAATGCCTAATCCTTTGGTCGTTGGAAGGCTTGCTGTCAACCGCCGTGTTTTCGTTGGTAACGATGGTGGAGGCGTTGCTTTGATAGCGTGTATGGATGGACGCAACGGTCCAACCGTTGGATGTTGTGCAATGGTCATGTGAGGGCTGGTTGACGTGGATGAGGTTGCCAGGCTTGTCCTTGAGCGTTTCACCATTTTCGTCGCGCTTTGTGCGAATAACGCATCTGATGCCAGTGTATCTTTCAATATTCGTTTTTTGGGGGGTGTCAGTGGCGGTGTGTTCGGTGGTACGGCGTCGAGTTGAAGTGCTGCGACGGCCTTCATGGGTTGTGGTTGCGAGATTTGTGGTTGTACGGGTTGCGTCACAGGTGGTGTGGGTACGCGGCGAGGTAGGGTTTTCAGTGGTGGTGCTGTGGCCTCAGGTGCTGCGCTCGGGGCTTCCGTTTTCATTGGAACTTCGGTGGGAACAAGGGTGACCTTGACTGTTGGGCTGGTGTCAATGGCGGGAGGAGACGGTTGGATGAGAGATAAGCCCAGTAGCACACTTGCATGAAACGCCAGTGACAAGATGCCACAGAGACTGAATATTCGAGGTGAGCATTCTGGCTGTACGGCGGAGGCCGAGGTCATGGCTGAACTTTCTTGACTAATTGTGTGATGCGTTCATCTGTTCCACCGAGTTTCAAGTATTCTTGATACTGTCGTAATGCCTTGTCCGTATCTTTTCGGTGAAATTCATAGAACACCCCAAGATTGTAATAACCTTCTGTGAGATTCGGTTCCAATGAAATGGCTGTGAGGTATTCCTGTTCGGCTTCGTCGAGTCGTTTGAGCCCCGCTAAGATCACCCCAAAGTTCAGATGGGCTTCTGGATTTTCTGGGTCAAGCTTGGTGATGGCGGAAAAATGTTCGGCGGCCTGCTCACTTTTCCCCTGATCCTGGTATAGAAACCCTAAGGCTTGATGTGGGCCAAGCAAATCGTCTTTGATGCTGAGTGCCTGTTCGTAGGCTTGAACCGCCTCGTCCGGCTTGTTGGCTTTTTCAAAAAGCTCTCCTTTCAGAAGCCAGCCCTCGAGATGATTCTGATCGGTTGTATGCAAGCGCTTAAGCATCGTGTGGGCCTGTTCGACATCACCGGCTTGATGATGCCAATAGGCGAGTTTGTAGAGGATATCCGGCTGGTCAGGTTTCAGACTCAGGGCTGAGGTATAGGCCGTAATGGCTTTCTGTGGCTGAGCGGTTTGGTCGTACAAGGCGGCCAAGGCGAGTTGCGCTTCTAGAAAACGAGGATACAGGTCAACGGCTTTTTGGTAGGCAACTTCCGCATCGGCAACTTGCTGTTGATGATGGAGGACGGTTCCCATATCCATGTGTGCACGTGCAAAGTTGGGATAATAGGAGACGGCCTGTTTGAATGCGGCGATCGCTTGTTCCGGTTGCTGCAATCCGGTGAAGTAGACAAGCCCAAGCAAATGATGGGCTTCGGCGAATCGCGGGTACGTGGCAATGGCCTTTTCAAGCGTGGCGACCGCTTGTTCATGCTGTCCTTGCTGGATATGTTGGTGCGCCTGGTTGAAGTAATCCAGGGCTTCATCTGCGAATGCGGCTGATGGAAAAAGCAGGAATGCCCACCACATCATGATGATCAACCACCCATGAAGGTTGAAGATAGGGCGGTGCTGGCTCCTAATTGGTTTGGGGGCTGATCGCATAATTTTAATTGGGTTGATCCAAGTCAAAGCGTATTGGCAGGTCGACGGTTGAGGCAACATCGAATTCTCCGTTTTTGGCCGGGGCAAATATCCATTGTGTGACAGTTTGGACGGCGCTTTCGTCTAAAATGGGATATCCTGAACTTTTTTGCGTTTTAGCCGAGGTCACGCTTCCATCAGATTCAATTGAAATTCGAAGGATTGTGATGCCTTCCCATCCCTGTTCTCTTGCAAAGCGCGGGTAGGGCGGCCGCTGGGCTTTGATGGGTTTCACGGGTGTGCGTATTCCGCGCATCTGCCCTATAGGATCAAGAGCGGGGGATGGTCGTGGTCTGGCTCGGTCGATAATGGGAGAGTCCGGAACACGGAACACAGGGTCGACTGTCAGTATGGGGTGAAACGACGTGAGGTCCGGTACGGGAAATTCGAGGGTTCGAGGGGTTCGAACGACGGCTGTGCCCGGAACCTCGATCATATCGAGTGTGTCGACGTCGGTATGGTCAGCTATTTGCGTTAACCCAATTGAAACTCCAGTAAGGCATGATGTCAGCAGGGCAATGCTTAAAATCCCGATGGTTTTCAGTGATTGCTGTGTCATGGCATATGCGGTGAGTTGGTGTTGAACGACACGTTGATGTGGCTCCGTATACTGATGCGTGTTGCAGTTGTGTGCTCGTTCAGTATTTGGAGGATTTCACCATCTTATGGAAGGTATTTTCAGGGTGTCAAGAAACCGTACAGGCTCTTCATTCGCTGAATGTGCTCTCACATCCTCAATCGAATGCGAGGGCCGGCTGTATAGGAAAATCCTGCCGGCCCTCTTCTCATTGAAAAGCGGTCTAGAATGTGAATCAGCTTAAACCCTGACCACTCACTCTATCAGTCGATTGCCTTCGATAACGCATCAGCCCGAGACCGAGGAGTCCAATGCCGAATAGGCCCAGTGTTCCAGGTTCAGGTACGGGGTTTGGATTTGGAGTAGATTCGGCCTGATGGACATTCAAATTTGTTAAGACAAGGCTGGCTGTTTCTCCAGGCAGTGCGTTGCCAAACGTAGCTGTGAACGACGAAATGCCGTGCCAGGCATTTGGATCAAATGTGAAAGACCCTGTGCCGGGAATGAGAGATGAGGGACCTGCCGTTGAACCTGTAAATGGCGTGAACAATGTATCAACAGTGCCCAGTTCCGTGACGTCGACGCTAAACGCGTCGAATGGGGTTGCCGGATTTGGTCCGCCAAATGTGAATCGTACGCCTTCGGAGTCTCCGGCCATGACTAATCCATCTCCGAAAAGGTGAAAATGACTTTCTGGATCAGTGTTTCGAATGGCCGTGGCGTAGACATTATTTTCTGTGTATTGAAAAATTCGAGCAGGGCTTATGGAACTTTGGTCCAAGATCATTCCTGGTCCGGCCGCGGGATCATTAAAGTCTGTCTTAAAGCTAATACCATGCGCAAATAAGGGGGTCGTGCAGAAAAGGAATGTACATGAGATGAGACAGAATGAAGATAGCCATTTTGTCAGAAATGTTTGCACGATGAAGCTCCTTTCAACTTAGGGTGATGGCGGTCAAGGTCTATGTCTGCGCCGTATTGTTTGCTCAAGTCACGGGTATAAATTACTTGATGCAACCCGGGTATTTCTACGAGTCTTTGCCTACTGATACCAACAGATGCAACAGTTTGTGGAGCAGCAGAGCGTAAATGAATAGAAAATGAAGTGTCTAATAGGGAAAGCCTACGATCATCAAGGGATCGTGAGAATCTGTCGAAGATGAGCGTGTGGCGTAAATTTCCGGAGAATTGCCGTGAGATTTTTGAGAGTGCTTCTAGGAGTTGTTGTTCTTTTTCTTGCTGGAATTACCGTTGGAGGGCAGCTTTGGTCTGAGGAGGTGATTCCTCATTGGTTGATTCCGCTCTTTCTGCTGCCTGCGGCGGTCTTTCTGGATTACTGCGCAAGCAAGGAAGCCCACTCTTGGAACATACTTCAATACTCCACGACTGGTGGTGTGCTTTGTCTCATCCCGCTCGCATTCTTCCTCATGAAATCCGAACCATTTCGAATTCTCTTTGTCGCTGGGGTTCTTATTGCTTTTTATCTTCGTAGCGAAAACCTTGTTTATGGGTGGATATCAGTCTGGATACTACGTGCGCTTGAACAGAAAAAACGCAAAGAGTCTGAGGGGAAGTTTTGAGATTCTAGAAACACTGTTGTGTACCGCTCCAAAAGAGGCTGAAGTTGGAACTACTTTTAGCATTTATATTGCTCCTCGGTCTGACTGTTTGGCGGTGTCATGGTTTGGAGCATTCTCGTGGTCGATAACGTAATTCCTGCCTGGTTCATATTTCCGTTTCTACTACCTGCAGCCATATTTCTTGACCATTTTTTTAGCACCGGAACCTACATATGGAAAATGGCAAAGTATTCTACAACTTTTGTCTTGCTTGGGTTGTCCTTATTTGGATTTCTCTTGACCGAATTTGAAGAAATGCGCACCGCCACTGCTATAGCTCTCGGATTGGTTTTCTTCATTCCGATCGTCCTTGCTCCGGAGATCATATTCTGCTTGCTTGGGACGGTGATTCTTACGGTAGAAGACTTCTTTGGCAAGAAGAAATGAATTTTCAAAATACAGTTTTCAACTGTCCATTCATCTGAACTTTTGCTGTCGAATCACCCGCCGACTTCGTTTCTTTTGATTCTTACCTTTATTCAGGTATACTAGAGGGAAACGTCTGTTTTTTCTCATCTTCTTAGGTAAATCCCTTAACATGTTTATTCAACTCCTGAACATTCTATTTGGAAGCAAAAACGATCGTGAACTCAAGGCCTTCAAGCCGGTTGTGGACAAGATTAATGAGCGGGAGTCCACGCTGACGCCGTTGTCGGATGAGGCCCTGGCTGACAACACGCAAACATTCAAAAAACGATTAGAAGGCGGCGAAACGTTGGACGATATTCTGCCAGAGGCCTTTGCCGTCTGCCGTGAAATGTCCAAACGGCGTTTGGGGATGCGGCATTTCGATGTCCAGCTCTTGGGCGGCATGGTTCTCCATCAAGGACGAATCGCGGAAATGCGAACGGGTGAAGGCAAAACGCTTGTTGCCACGCTTCCTATCTATCTCAATGCTCTGGCCGGCAAGGGAACGCATTTGGTCACGGTCAATGATTACTTGGCGAAACGCGATGCCCAGTGGATGGGTCCACTCTATACGAGCTTAGGCTTGTCGCTTGGCATCATTCAGCATGATGCATCGTTTCTCTTCGATGCCACCTATGATGCCCCTGATAAGCGTCTGCAATATTTACGACCTTGTGAAAGGCGAGAGGCCTATCGAGCTGATATTACCTATGGAACCAATAATGAATATGGCTTTGACTATCTGCGAGATAACCTGACGGTTACGGACTTAAATCAATATGTTCAGCGAAAGCCGTACTTTGCGATTGTCGACGAAGTCGACAGTATTCTCATCGATGAAGCTCGGACGCCGTTGATTATCTCGGGGCCGGCTGAAGCCAGCACGGATATGTATTACCGCATCAACAGCATCATTCCCAATTTACAGCATGAGCGAGATTACACGATAGAAGAAAAAACCAAGACGGTGACGCTGACGGATGATGGGAATGCGAATGTCGAAAAACAACTCGGTGTCGATAATCTCTATGATATGAAGCATTTGAGTCTCGTGCATCATGTCATTAAGGCATTGCAGGCTCATGTGTTGTGGAAACGTGACGTGGACTATGTGGTCAAAGACGGCGAAGTGATCATTGTCGATGAGTTTACCGGACGATTAATGCCGGGACGTCGTTGGAGCGATGGCTTGCATCAAGCTGTGGAAGCGAAAGAGGGTGTGAAGATCGCCAATGAGAATCAGACCCTGGCTTCCGTCACGTTTCAAAACTTTTTCCGCATGTATGAAAAGCTTGGTGGCATGACTGGTACGGCGGATACTGAGGCCGCGGAGTTTGCCAAGATTTATAATTTGGATGTCAATGTCATTCCCACCAATCGGCCCATGGTTCGGCAGGACTATGCCGATGTTGTCTTCCGAACGGAAAAAGAGAAGTTCAATGCCATTGCGGATGAAATCAAGGAATACCATGATCGTGGTCAGCCAGTCCTTGTGGGAACAATTTCAATTGAAAAGTCCGAACGGTTGTCGACGCTCTTGAAGCATCGCGGGATTCCGCATCATGTCTTGAACGCGAAATTTCATGAGAAAGAAGCCGAAATTATTGCCCTGGCCGGTCAAAAAGGCGCGGTGACGTTGGCCACGAACATGGCCGGTCGTGGAACGGATATTCTCTTAGGTGGAAGTCCTGAGGCATTGTTTAAACAGCAGGTGATTTATAAAGATGAAGGTCTGACGGAAGAGCAACAAGCTGAAGCGTACGAAAAAATCAAGTGGCAATGTGAAGAGAATAAAGTCGAGGTGCTGGCGGCTGGCGGCGTACATATTGTCGGTACTGAACGGCATGAGAGTCGGCGTATTGATAATCAGCTTCGCGGTCGAGCGGGACGTCAAGGCGATCCTGGCTCCTCACGGTTCTTCTTGTCTCTGGAAGATGATCTGATGCGAATTTTTGCATCCGAGCGTGTCTCAAATCTGATGCTCAAGCTTGGGATGGAAGAGGGGGTGCCGATTGAACATCGGATGGTGAGTAAGTCCATTGAAAATGCTCAAAAGAAAGTTGAAGGCCATAATTTTGAAATCAGAAAGCATCTACTTGAATATGACGATGTGATGAATAAGCAACGTGAGATTATTTATGAACATCGCGCGATGGTGTTGGGTGCCGAAGATTTGTCTTCAGAAATTCAAGAAATGATTTCGGATACGGTTGATGGCTTAATCGATACCTACTGTCCGGAAGAGCAATATGCCGAAGAATGGGACCTTGAGGGGTTTGTGGAGCAGATTCACGGTCAATTTGGTCTTGATTTCCTTCGTATCGATGAACTGAAAGAGATGGGACGGGATGGCTTGAACGAAGAAGTCCGGGAACACGTTCAACAGGCATATAAAGAAAAAGAGTCACGTTCTGCTGAGGAACAGGGTGTCACCTCGGAGATGTTTCGGTATTTAGAAAAAATGGTCTTGCTGCAAGTCATCGATCAGCAATGGAAAGATCATCTGTTAGGCATGGATCAATTGCGTGATGGTATTGGCCTTCGCGGGTACGGGCAGAAAGATCCGTTGGCGGAATATAAGCGTGAAGGCTACGATATGTTTGCCGGCATGATGGCGCGGATCAAAGGAGAAGCCTTAGAACGATTATTTAAGGTGCAATTGGTCAGAGGAGAGCGGCCAGAGCCGATTGCCGAAGCTCCGGTTGCGCCGCAGATGAGTTTTAATCGGGGAGAAGATTCGGCTCCGGCACAGAAGACGGTTGTTCGCACAGAGGAGAAAGTTGGACGCAACGATCCCTGTCCATGTGGCAGTGGGAAAAAATATAAAAAATGCCATGGTCAATAATGAGGCCGGTGTGACTTTTTACGAGTAAACGTACAGGTAGACCATTTTCTACTGACATGGCATCCGTGACTGTTCTGTTTTGATGTCCCCTTCGTTTCTTTCACGATTCTTCTCAAAAGTTTTTCAGATGTTGATAGTTCGTCGATTGTTGATACTGTACGTAAAAATCATGAGCGTTGGTGCCGGGATGTGTGATCCCCGACAATGGAAGGTGATGTGAGTGAAAAAGACCACGCAATTTAAACAGATGTTGCAATCAAATCGCCTGGAGTTTTTGCTCGAAGCCCATAATGGTCTCAGTGCCAAAATTGTAGAGGAATCGGGACATAAAGGCATTTGGGGTAGTGGACTCGGCATTTCGGCAGCCTTAGGGGTGAGAGACAACAATGAGGCGAGTTGGACGCAAGTTCTTGAGGTTGTGGAATTCATGAGCGATGCCACGACGATCCCCTTGCTGCTTGATGCGGATACGGGGTATGGAAATTTCAACAATGTCTGCAGGCTTGTGCGGAAACTCGAACAGCGTCAAGTGGCTGCGGTATGCCTGGAAGATAAGTTATTCCCTAAAACCAACTCCTTTCTTGGTGAACAGCAGCCTCTTGCGGATATGGATGAATTTTGCGGCAAGATCAAGGCGGCCAAAGACACCCAGCAGGATCCAGATTTTTGCGTGGTGGCCCGCGTTGAAGCCTTTATTGCCGGCTGGGGACTCACTGAAACGCTGAAGCGTGCCCAGGCTTACGCTCGATCAGGAGCTGATGCTGTGCTGATTCATAGTAAGTTGTCGAAGCCTGATCAGATTTTGTCGTTTATGAAGGAATGGCATGAACCCTGTCCGGTGGTCATTGTGCCGACGATGTACTATGCCACGCCTACCAGCGTGTTCGAAGAGGCTAAGGTGAGTATGGTGATTTGGGCTAATCACTTAGTCCGTGCGAGTATTTCGGCCATGCAGGATATTGCCAAAAAAATTCATGCTGAGCGGTCGCTCATGACGGTGGAAGATGCCATCGTCCCGGTTCGGGAAGTGTTTCGTTTGCAAGATGCCGAGACCTTGAAAGCCGCAGAGCATGCCTATCTTCCGAACCGTCAAGCTGAGCATGGACGAGCCATTGTGTTGGCCGCCTCAAAAGGGGCGGATTTGGGGTCCTTGACTGATGAGAAGCCTAAGGCCATGTTGCCGATTCAAGGGAAACCATTGTTACAGAGGCTTACTGACCATTTTCATGCGGTCGGGATTCACGACATTCTTGTCGTGGGCGGGTATAAACCTGAGACCATTGATGTTCCGGACATCCAATTGCTGATCAATGCAGAGTATGAACAGACTAAGGAACTATCCTCCTTGTATACCGCGTTAGACAATTTCGATCGGCCCGTCATTGTCTCGTACGGGGATATTCTGTTTAAGAACTATATCTTGCTCCGACTGCTCAATGAGCCTGGCGATATTGTGGTCAGTGTGGACGCGAATCCCATACGAACTCATGTCCTTAATCGCTTTACGGATTTTGTTCGATGTTCACGAGGGTACGACACGGATTATTTCGAGGAGTCGGTTCGGCTGCTGGAGATGAATCCGTTTCTTTCTGCAGATCAAGCGGATGGGGAATGGATCGGGCTCGTGAAGTGTAGTGCCGAGGGGGCGAAGCACGTTCAGGCTGCGTTAGAAGACCTACATCGCCGAGATGACTTCCATACACTTCGAATGAATGACTTGTTTGAACATCTCATCAAGAAAGGCCAAGAAGTCCGCGTGGTCTATACCAATGGCCATTGGCTTGATATTGACGATCTCGAAATCTTATCGGAAGCCATGGAATTTTGATGCATACCCTATTCTCGTAATGGAACCTGGTTGATTGACTCGGTTGTGGTTACGCGGGAGTTGAGTCTTCCTGTAGAGAGTGTGGTCATTTTTTTCTTATCACCGCGTCCCATTCTTTCGTTCTGGAACACATCTTTCCTCTGTCTGCACATTGAAGTTTCGTAGAACCGCTGCCCCTTCCACGCATGAATGTATTCCCTCCGTGTAAACTCATTGTCTTTGCTTGACTTGCTCAGGCTTTGCCCCTTATCGTACGGCGTTATTTTTTAGGAAATATTCGTATACGAGGAGCATACTTGTGTCAGGTTCTGGCTCGACAGAGATTTGCCATTCGATTCTTCTTCAACGAATCATTGACGAAATTTCACAGAGGGGGCCAATGACCTTTGCTCGTTTTATGGAGTTAGCCCTCTATGATCAAGACGGCGGGTATTATATGACGGTGGGGGCTCAAGCCTCTGATGCGTCACTGGAAGATTCACGTATCGGCTGGACGGGAGATTTTTATACTTCATCCGATGTCCATCCACTCCTTGCGCGATGTCTCATTAAACAGATTCAGGAAATGGATGCCCTGTTAGGTCATCCTACCCCGTTTATGGTTGTAGAAATGGGGCCGGGGAAAGGGTTGCTTGCACGAGATATCCTGCAGGCCTGCGTCGGTGATGACTCTGATCTATCTTCAAGACTGACGTACATATTGATCGAACGGAGTCCGGTGATGCGAGCAACCCAAGAGCGGAATCTTCGCGACTCTATGGAGAAGGGGTGCTCGATTGAATGGCATGCCTCATTGTCAGCGCTGGCTCATGATTCGGTTCATGGTCTGGTGTTTTCAAATGAGCTGGTAGATGCCTTGCCTGTTCATCGCGTCAGTATGGTCAACAAGAGACTGCATGAGGTGTTTGTTGACTACCAGGATGGACAATTTTGCGAACGCTTGGGTGAGCCTTCCAGTCCGGACATTCTCGCCTATATTGAATCCTATGCAGGTGGCAATGATCGGACATGGCCAGAAAGCTATCGCACTGAAGTTCACTTGGAATCCGTGCGTTGGATGGCAGATGTGGCGCATGTGCTTCAACGCGGCTTTGTGCTGACAATAGACTACGGCCATACGGCGTCAGATTATTACGATGTTTCCCGAAACGATGGCACGTTGTTGTGCTATCACAAGCATTCAGCTTCCTCAAATCCCTATGTTCGAGTTGGAGAGCAGGATCTGACAGCGCATGTGAATTTTTCCGCGCTTGCGAGTCAAGGGATTCATGTTGGGTTGTCTGTCACAGGCTTTACCAACCTCATGCACTTTCTTCTCGGACTTGGAGCCGATAGGATGCTGGCTGATGTGGACCCTGAATCAGAGGAAATGCAGTCGGCGATTCAATTTTTACGGCCTCACAGTATGGGACAAACCTTTAAAATTTTGGTACAACACAAAGCACTTGAGCCTCCGACGTTAGCAGGTCTCAAATTTCGGCCCTTCTTTGAAAAGGCTTTGCTTGGTGTCGGCTCAGAACCTTGAGCCGAATTGTTCCTTGTCCGAGATACGAACGACGAGATACGAGGAAAGATGTCGGCATTGTTGATAATTGTCATGAATATGCAAATTGTGCCGGTAAGATAGAAAGATTCACGAGAGGTCATGCATGGGTGGAGAAGCCGTCCCATTTAACTATATCCCTATTGTCATTTTTATGGTCTTGGGGACTGTCTTTGGCCTAGTGTCGCTTCTTGTGGGCATTGCCTTACGTCCCCATCGGCCTTACCGCGCGAAGTTGCTTCCGTATGAAAGTGGGAGTCCGCTGTTCATGGATGCCCGCATTCAATTTCCGATGCGCTACTACATTATTGCCATGCTGTTTGTCATTTTTGATATTGAAATCATCTTTTTGTTTCCTTGGGCTGTGGCTTTCAAGCAGCTTGGGCTGTTGGGGCTGATTGAAATGGGGCTCTTTATTGCCATTTTGGTTGTAGGATTTTGGTATGTCTGGAAAAAGGGTGCATTAGATTGGGAGTGAAATATAGGCCTTTAGGCCTAGCCAAAAAGGGGAGTGAACAGATAAAATAGCCCGCTAACAAGAACTCCCTTATTAAGGAATTCCTTCGTGAGGGTATTAATCATAGTGAGGTGATCGAGTGGTCGAGAGACATTCTCGGTCGGATGGAGTTTGATGAGTTTTCTTGAACGACAGCTTGAACCGAATATTGTGACCACGCAGTTAGATTATTTCATTAGTTGGGCACGTAAATCCGCGTTATGGCCAATGACGTTTGGATTAGCCTGCTGCGCTATTGAAATGATTGCGTCCGTGTCGTCTCGCTATGATATTGATCGGTTTGGTGCTGGAGTGTTTCGGGCCTCTCCACGGCAATCGGACTTGATGATTGTGGCTGGTACCGTCTGTCGAAAGATGGCTCCGGTCATTCGTCGTATTTATGACCAAATGGCCGAGCCTCGATACGTCATTTCCATGGGGTCCTGTGCGACGTCTGGTAATCATTATAATAGTTATAGTGTGGTCCAAGGCGTTGATCAGATTGTACCCGTCGATGTCTATATTGCTGGTTGCCCTCCACGTCCGGAAGCCCTCCTCGATGGCTTGATTAAGTTACAAGAGAAAATTCAGCGAGAGAAGGTGTTCGTTAAATAGGTGAATCTCCACGGGTCGATTGCCACCGTCTTCATGTCTGTGAAGGGTTGGGATCGTAGCCAGGGGTGTTATACACGTGATTGAATGACATCATGCATCTAGTTCTTGAAACCTTACAGCAACAGTTTCCATCGATTATTCAATCGGTGCACGAAGATACGCAGCGTCATGAGTTGTCGGCTCAGGTCTTGCGTGACGGGTGGGGGGACGTCGCGAAGTTTCTTCACGATGACCCGGCAATGGCGTTTGATCATATGACCGATATCTGTTCGGCAGATTATCCTGATGATCTTGAGCGATTTGAGGTGATCTATCACTTTCTCTCTCTGCCCCATGGGGTCAGAATTCGTGTGAAGGTACGAGTGACTGAGGACGAGCCGAGTCTTGTGACGATCAGTGATATCTGGGCGGGTGCGAATTTTCTCGAGCGGGAAGTCTATGACCTCATGGGCATTCAATTTTCCGGGCATCCTGACCTTCGTCGGATATTGATGCCGGAGGATTATGAGGAAGGCTTTCCTCTTCGAAAAGATTTTCCAGCAGAAGGAAAGGGCTGGCGGAGCCAAATGGACTTTATCCCCAGGTTGGATGAGCCAGAAACTGTTTGGTCGGAAGAAGAGATTCCGTCTGATCAACGTCATCAATTCATGGCTGGCGATTCGCCAGAAGATTCAAAGCGTACCACGGAAATGTTGTTGAATATGGGACCGCAACATCCAAGCACGCATGGTGTACTGCGGGTTGTGTTAGAACTCGATGGCGAACGTGTGACGAAAGCTGTGCCGGATCTTGGGTATTTGCACCGTGGTGTGGAAAAACTTGCTGAGGGGCTGCATTACATGCAGATTCTTCCGCACACTGATCGGTTGGACTATGTGTGTGCGATGACCAATAATTACGCATACGTTCGCGCCGTGGAAAAGTTAGTGGGTATTACGATTCCAGAGCGGGCAGAATATGTGCGGACGATTGTGGCTGAGATGCAGCGAATCGTGGGGCATCTTTTTTGGCTGGGCACTCAGGCATTGGATATCGGAGCGATGACGGTGTTTTTTTTCACGTTCAGAGAGCGTGAAGTGTTGCTGGATATGTTTGAAAAGTTGTGCGGGGCTCGTCTGACATTAAACTATTTCCGTTTTGGTGGTGTTGATAGTGACCTGACGCCAGAAATTATTGACGGGTTAAAAGAGTTTTTAAAAACCTTTTCTGCGCACATTGATGAGTACGATGCGCTGCTCAAGACTAATCGTATTTGGTTAGCTCGCACGAAGGGTGTCGCCGTGATTTCAGGTGAAGATGCGATTAATTTTGGTCTGACCGGCCCAAGTCTTCGAGGGTCTGGCGTGGCCTATGATATTCGGAAATTAGAACCCTATGGTGTTTATGATCGAGTTGAGTGGGAAGTGCCAGTTGGGAAGGATGGCGATACATACGATCGCTATTGGATTCGCGTTGAAGAAATGCGGCAGAGCGCACGCATTATCGAGCAATGTTTGGAACAGATTCCGGAAGGGCCGATTATTGCTGAAGATTCCAAAGTCATTCCGCCTCCTAAACCGGACGTCATGCGGGATATGCAGAGTTTGATTCATCATTTCATCATCTTTACGCAGGGATTTAAGCCTCCTAAGGGTGAAACGTATTGTGCGACTGAGGTGCCGAAAGGTGAACTTGGGTTTTTTCTGATCAGTGATGGCAGTCCAAGGCCGTATCGCATGAAAATCCGGTCGCCTTCGTTTGTGCATATGGGGGCCTTCGATCATATGGCCCGCGGATATCTGATTTCAGATATTATTACGATCTTTGGGACCTATGACATTGTGATGGGTGAATGCGATAGATAAGAAGAGAGAATGCAACGTATAAAGTGTAAATTGCAAAATTAAAATTCGAAGTACACAACTAACTTCTTTCATTTTTCACTTTTCATTTTAAAATTTTCATTTATTTCAACATGATTTTTGACAAACTTACAGACGAAGTCGATGATCTCCTGTCACGCTATCCAGTCAAGCGTTCGGCACTGTTGCCGTTGTTGTATATTGCGCAACGGGAAGAGGGGTATGTGAGTGAGCCGGCTATGAAAGAAATCGCCAAACTCTTGGATCTGACGCCTTCTCAAGTGTATGAAACCGTGACGTTCTATTCGATGTACAATCTCAAGCCCATCGGTAAGTACCATATACAGGTGTGCCGTTCCTTGATGTGTGCGTTAGTGGGGTCTGATAACGTGGTGGAATGGATTCACAAGAAGTTAGAGATTACTCCTGGCCAGACATCGTCAGACAGAAACTTTACACTGAGTGTCGTGGAATGCTTGGGTTCATGTGGTACCGGCCCAATGATGCAGGTGAATGATGACTATTATGAACGCTTGACTGAAGAAAAAGTCGGACACATTCTTGACGAACTGAAGCAAAAGGGATTTTCTTCGATGAAGAGTGGACCGTTTATGTTTCCTGAAATGGCAAAGTGAAAAATCAAAGTGCAAAATTTAAAATAAAAATGTCATGAGGATGTCCTGTCTTTAGTTATGAACATTTCCCCTCTTACATTTTGGCCTTATGTCTTAATAGGCGGAGCCTGATACGTATGGCGCAATACGAAAAAATTCTGTTCAAAAATATGGAGCAACCGGGATATGCCGGCTCTTTAAAGGAGTATGAGCAAACTGGTGGGTACCAAGCCTTGCGAAAAGTGTTTGGTGGAATGGCTCCTGCCGACATTATTGAGACCGTCAAGCAGTCCGGGCTTCGAGGGCGAGGTGGAGCCGGGTTCCCGACTGGTGTGAAATGGAGTTTCATTCCCAAAGATCATCCAGGGCCGAAATACTTATGTTGTAATGCGGATGAAAGTGAGCCTGGGACCTTTAAGGATCGCCAACTCATGGAACGTGATCCGCATCAAGTGCTGGAAGGCATGGCCATTACCTGTTATACGATCGGTGCGGAAACGGCCTACATTTATATTCGTGGCGAATTTTGGTTGGGCGCGCAGATCTTGGAGCGCGCGATTGAAGACGCGAAGCAGGCAGGTTATCTCGGCTCCGATGTTCTGGGTAGTGGAAAGACGATCAACATTTATGTTCATCGAGGTGCGGGTGCCTATATTTGTGGAGAGGAAACGGCGTTGCTTGAATCCTTGGAAGGGAAGCGCGGGAAACCACGATTCAAACCGCCATTTCCTGCTACACACGGGCTGTATCAAAAGCCAACGGTCGTGAATAATGTGGAAACGCTCGCCAATATTCCTCATATTATGAATCGTGGAGCCGAGTGGTTTGCGGCAATCGGTGAGCCGCCGAAGGGATCAGGAACGAGAATCTTCTGTCTGAGTGGGCACGTCAAACGTCCAGGGAATTATGAAGTGCCTATGGGAGTGACGTTTCGTGAAATGATTTATGAGGTAGGCGGTGGGATGCGTTCGAATACGCCGCTCAAAGCATTTATTCCTGGCGGGGCCTCCGCACCGTTTCTGACTCCAGAACATTTAGATGTCAAAATGGATTTTGAGTCGGTGGCCAAGGCGGGATCGATGCTCGGATCCGGGGGGATTACGGTCATGGAAGAAGGCACCAGCATGGTCTGGGCTGCCCTTCGTTTGATGGAATTTTTCTATCACGAGTCTTGCGGGAAATGTACCCCATGCCGGGAGGGTAGTTCGTGGCTCGTGCAAACAATGCAACGAATTTGGCGTCGAGAAGGTCGCATGTCCGATCTTGATCTCTTGCTGGATCTGTGTAAAAGCATCGAAGGGCGAACGGTCTGTGCGTTTGGCGAGGCGGAGGTGTCACCGATTGTGAGTACCATGCGGCATTGGCGGTCTGAATATGAAGAGCTTATTCGAGAAGCTGAGGCCTCGCGGCCAAGCGGCAAACAGGAAATTCCGGTGTTGAGTCAAGTGTAGATATTGCTTATGAGCGAACACACACCAACAGATATGGTGACGGTCACGATTGACGACGTGACGACGACGGTGCCCAAAGGCACGCTGGTGATTGAAGCGGCCCGTCAAGTTGGCGTGATGATTCCCCATTTCTGCTATCACCCCAAACTGTCTCCTGATGCCAATTGTCGAATGTGTTTGGTTGAAATCGAAAAAATGCCAAGGCTGCAAACGTCATGCAGCACGCCAGTGTCAGATGGCATGGTCGTCCGTTCATCGGCGTCTTCAACCGTGACGCAAGCCAGAAAGTCGGTCCTTGATTTTATTCTGGCCAATCATCCTCTCGATTGTCCGGTTTGCGATCAGGGTGGACGATGTGACTTGCAGGACTTTTCTCACGAATATACGGCGACAGGCACGAAGTTTGTTGAACTCAAGCGGGTATTTCAAAAAGAGTATTTTAGTCCCGTCATCGAGACGCAAATGAATCGCTGTGTGCAGTGTTTGCGCTGTGTGCGTTATTGCGATCAAGTCATGGATGTTCGGGCCTTGGCTCCTGCAGGCCGAGGAACCATGACAAAAATTCAGTCGTTTGGCGTGCATGAGCTCGATTGCGAATTTTGCGGTGGCTGTGTCCAGATTTGTCCGGTAGGGGCTATTACCAGTCGTCTCTCGATGTATGAATTTCGGCCTTGGATGCTGAAACGGACGGAATCCATCTGTGGCTATTGTGGCGACGGTTGTCAGATGACGTTTCAGGCGAAAAATGATGATCTCATCGAAGTCAATTCTACTCATGGTGCCGGACGAAATAACGGGGATCTCTGTTCACGCGGATATTTCGGCTATCATGCCAATGTTCATGAAGATCGTCTCAAATCTCCACTTGTGCGTCGAGATGGCGAATTCGTCGAAGTCACATGGGAAGAAGCACTGGAGGTTGTTGCGGAACACCTCGTACGCATAAAAACGGAAAGTGGTCCTGATGCCATAGGCGGGTTGATGGCTTCTCGTTGTACCAATGAAGATTTGTATCTGTTTCAAAAATTCATGCGGGTCGTGATCGGCACGAACAATCTCGATAGCAGTGCTCGTTTTGGACATATGAACGGTGTCCAGGCGCTTCGGCAGGTTCAGGGAACGCATCGTTGGACAGTCAGCTACGAAGATATTCTTGCGGCGAATGCGGTTCTTCTTGTTGGGACGAATATCACAGAGACTAATCCCATCACGGCGTTGAAGGTCAAAGAAGCCGTTAAGAAACATGGGGCGGACTTGATCACCGTGGAAGCCCTACGCCCTGCAATCGGGGTAATTAGTAATATTGCCTTGTTGTCTACGCATCATTTACCTGTTTCGCCAGATCAATTTGGAACAGGGGTGATCGGCCTACTGAAGGCGGTGATTGAGGGCGATCTTGTCGATGCTGAGCTGTTGGTACAGGCGAAAGAGTATGTTCTGAGCGTCAAGGAACGTCTTGGTGCGATTTCCTGGAGTGACATTGAAGCTCGCACAGGCCTGACGTCTACTGCGTTTAATGAGGCGGTAAAGGCATTTACCAATGCTGATCGTGCGGTGGTCCTCGTTGGTCAGGGTGTTCTCCGAAGTCAGGGTGGGTGTGGTGTGACGGTAAATCTCTTAGATTTACTGATCTTGACGGGGAAAGTGAGTCGAGCAGGCTGCGGACTTGGTCCGTTGGCTGAAGAAAATAACGATCAAGGGGCTGTGGAGATGGGCGCTGTAGCCGAGTTGTTGCCTGGAGCTCTTGATGTGGCCTCCCAAGAGGCTCGTCACATTCTTGAAACCACTTGGGGATGCTCTTTGCCATCGAGCGCTGGCCTCTCACTTATGGATATGCTGGCCGGAGCTAAAAGCGGACAATTGAAAGCCATGATGGTGATTGGGGAAAACCCGGTTGCCTCACTTCCGACAACTGTTGGTGTGAAAGAGGCGTTAGCAAATCTTGAGTTCCTTGTCTGTCAGGAACTGTTTTTGACGGAAACTGCACAATTAGCGGATGTGGTGTTGCCTGCCTGCTCCTATGCTGAAAAAGATGGCACGTTTACGAATACCGAGGGGCACACGCAAGCTGTGAGGAAGGCAATTGATCCGCTTGGTGACAGTCGACCGGATTGGGAAATTCTGTCTGCGCTCTCTGCCTTGATGGAAAGTCCGCTCGAATATGAGAGCGTGAAAGCTGTTGGGAAGGAAATGCGAAATGTGATTCCTGGTACTCGAACGCTTGGCCCCTCGCCGCTACCGCCAACTGTGTGTCCTGAGACAATTTCGCACTATCTTCAAGAAGGCTATCGGCAAGATGTTCATACGCGTTATCAGCTCTCGGGTCCTCATGATCCACATATGTTTGTCCTGAATGTTGGGCAATCACTCTTTCATTCAGGAAAGTTTTCGACTCGTGCGAAAGGGTTGCTTCGTATTCAAGATCATGGAGTTTTGAATATGAACCCTGAGGATGCGGAGAGGTTGGGGATTGCCTGTGGTTCACATGTCCGTGTCTCGAATGCACAAGGGCAGGTCACCACAACAGTCAAATTGCTTGATCGTCTTCCAGCGGGGGTGTTGTTTTTCCCGGAGCATTTCGATGAAGACATCCGACAGTTGCTGGTTGTATCCATAGATGAGCATACACAAGTACCGTATTATAAATGTACGTTCGTGACTGTGGGCAATGTCTCCTAATATTTGTGATAGGTATGCGCCTGTTGAAGTGTCGCATAGTTATTCTTTCTTAAATTTTGGAGAAACCTCGTGTTTGACTTCGGCATAAAATTCGCGCTTACGGTGACCCAAATCGCCGCGGTGATGGGCATTGTGTTGTTGACTGTGGCAATCCTTACGCTTCTGGAACGGAAGGTGTTGAGTTGGATGCAAGATCGTATGGGGCCAATGGAAGTCGGGCCGTACGGTATTTTGCAGCCCGTAGCTGATGGGCTGAAACTGTTCTTTAAGGAGGACATTATTCCTGCGGGTGCCAATCGGATGATGTTTATGATGGCGCCAGTGCTGTCATTAGTCCCTGCGTTGATCGGTTTTGCCGTCATTCCTTTCGGGCCAAATTGGACCGTTGATTTTTTTGGCGTTGAATTCAAACCGTTTGCGATCAGCGATATCAATATCGGTATTTTGTACATCTTGGCATTTACGTCTATTGGTGCCTACGGAATTATTTTGGGTGGCTGGTCGTCGAACAGTAAGTATTCATTATTGGGTGGTTTGCGGTCGGCGGCTCAGCTCATTAGTTATGAGCTGAATGTTGGTCTTTCGATTGTCGGAGTGTTGTTGCTTACCGGGTCACTCAGTATGGTCGAAATTACCGAAGCCCAATCTGGGGGATTCTGGAATTGGTTTTTCTTCGCGTTACCTTTCCCGCAAGCCATTGCCTTTGTCGTGTTTATTATTTCGGCTGTGGCAGAAACCAATCGGGTGCCATTTGATTTGCCTGAAGCGGAAAGCGAGTTGGTGGCCGGGTTCTTTACGGAATACAGCGGCATGCGTTTCGCCTTTTTCTTCTTGGCCGAATACGCCAACATGATCTTGGTATCTTGTGTCGCCTCGGTTCTCTTTTTCGGTGGCTGGCAGGCGCCATTGCCGATTCTTCAAGGGTCGGGGTCGATGGTTTGGATAACCGGAATTTTTTGGTTCACCTTGAAAGTCTATGCCTTTTTGTTTTTCTTCTTTTGGATTCGTGCCACATTGCCGCGATTGCGCTATGACCAGTTGATGCGGTTTGGGTGGAAGGTGTTATTGCCTATCGCGATTGGCAATATTGTTGTGACGTCCATTTTTGCCTATATGTTTCCGGGTTCGTAATCAAAAAGTGAGTTTCATATGAAATTAAAAGAATGGATCAAGACGCTCACGTTTTATGAACTGTTGTTAGGTATGAAGACTACAATGTCGCATCTCCTTCGGTATAAGCCGATTACGATTCAATACCCTCACGAGAAAAAGCCGCTTCCTGAGAACTATCGCGGCATGCTCGCGTTATTGAAATATGATGACGAAACGGAAAAATGTGTGGGATGTGATTTGTGTGAGGCGGCGTGTCCTTCACGGGTCATTCGAGTGGTCAGCGCAGAAGTGCCGGGAGAGCCCACCAAACGCTATTCTAAAGAATACTATATGGATATGACGCGGTGTTTGTTTTGTGGTCTCTGTGTGCAAGCCTGCCCCGTTGATGCGCTGGGCATGACGCGTGAATTCGAATGGGCCGTGTACGATAAGCGGAACCTCCACTTGGATAAGCAACAGTTATTAGCGATCGGGGATCGAGCCTTCCCTGTACGTGAAAAACGCATCGAATTTCAGCATCCCAATGTTGCCCATTTCAATGTGGCATTCCAAAGTCTTCCACAAAAGGAGAGTTAATTACTTTTTCTTCCGGCGTGATACGCCAGAGGCAGGGCTTTGCCAATTGGCACGTGGAAGTGTCGTCGTACGCCAGGGTTTGCTGAACGGTGTTAACGAAAAAATAGTCTCAGCTGTATTTGGAATTCATTGACATATGGATAGTCTCATATTTTTTTACTTCGCGGGAATCATTGTCCTAACAGCGACGCTCGTGGTTGTGCTTCGGAATCCTATTTATAGTGTCTTGTCTCTTCTCGTCATGTTTTTTCATGTGGCAGGGCTGTACGTCACGCTCCATGCAGAGTTTCTAGCCGCGATCCAAATCATCGTGTATGCCGGAGCGATTCTTGTGTTGTATCTCTTTGTGGTGATGCTTCTTAATATTAAACGAGAAGTTCGGTTACATCGGCAGTCTTTCATTGCTGCATTTTTAGGCGTGACGCTGCTGACCGAAGCCATCTTATTAGTGTTTCAGAGCAAAGGCCCCGTCTTTCCGGCTTCTGCCTCAGTCGAGCCTGTTGGGGATGTGACGGGAAATACTGAATCGATTGGGCAGGTATTGTATTCAACCTATCTCTTTCCGTTTGAAGTCGCCTCATTGATTTTGCTTGTCGCGATGGTCGGGGCTGTCATTCTCTCGAAAAAAGGTTTGTTAGATCAAAAATCCTCATGACTGTTCCTATTAGCTACTACGTCGTCTTGAGTGGGTTGATCTTTCTGATTGGCTTAGTCGGTGTGTTGACGCGTCGTAATATCATTATTATTTTGTTATCCATTGAGTTAATGCTCAATGCAACAAATATTAATTTTGTTGCTTTTTCCGCGTACCTGGGGAATTTGTCTGGTCAAGTGTTTGTCTTTTTTGCGTTGACTGTTGCCGCGGCTGAAGTCGCGGTCGGGCTCGCGATCATTATTGCCTTATACCGTCATACTCCGAGTATTAATGTTGACGACTTCCGGTTGTTGAAGTGGTAAGTCAATGCTCTACGTCTTAATTCCTCTTCTCCCACTCTTGGCGTTTGTCAGTATTGGGCTCTTTGGCCAGCATTTCAAAGGCCGAAGTCACTTTATTGCCGTTCCGGCCGTGCTGTGTTCCTTCGTCTTGTCTCTCGTGGCGTTTTCGGAAGTCGCGAATGGCAATATTCTTCACATTCCACTCTATACATGGGCCACATCAGGCGACCTTCGCATTGAGCTGGGTCTCTATCTCGATCAATTGACGGTGGTCATGCTGCTGTTGGTGACGATTGTCAGTTCTCTTGTGCATGTCTACACCATTGGCTATATGCACGGGGAACTGGCGTACGATCGATTCTTTAGCAATATCGCGCTCTTTACATTTTCGATGCTGATGCTTGTGATGTCGGATAACTTTCTGCAGTTGTTCGTATTTTGGGAAGCGGTGGGGCTGTGTTCATATTTGTTGATCGGTCACTGGTACGAACGGCAATCTGCCAGAGCCGCAGCGACGAAAGCGTTTGTGGTGAACCGTGTCGGTGACTTTGGCTTCCTGCTTGGGATTTTATTGGTCTTTGTCATGTTCGGGAGCTTGGCATACCTGCCAGTGTTTGACGCGGCTCCAAAGATGGCCAATGCCACGGTGAATGTACTTGGCTCTGTCGGAGGCAACTGGGAAGTTTCAGCCCTCACGTTAATTTGTCTCTTGCTCTTTGTCGGAGCCATCGGGAAATCTGCCCAGGTTCCACTGCATGTGTGGCTGCCGGATGCGATGGAAGGGCCGACGCCCATCTCGGCATTGATCCATGCCGCGACGATGGTGACGGCAGGAGTCTTTATGGTGGCACGATTGTCGCCCCTGTATAACTTATCGCCAGTGGCGATGGATGTTGTGGCGATTGTCGGTGGATTGACCATGGTTGTTGGTGCAACGATTGCCCTTACGCAAACTGATATCAAGCGAGTGGTGGCCTATTCGACGATGAGCCAACTCGGGTACATGATTATGGCATGTGGCCTGGGTGGTTATGTGCAAGGCATTTATCATTTGTTGACGCATGGTGCGTTTAAGGCGTTGCTCTTTTTGGGCTGTGGTTCCGTGATCATTGCGTTACATCATGAGCAGGATATGCGGCGGATGGGTGGGTTAAAAGATAAGTTGCCCATTACCTATTGGACATTTGTCATTGGCTCATTAGCGTTGGCCGGATTTCCGTTGACCTCTGGGTTTTTCAGTAAAGATGAACTGTTGTTGGTAGCCTGGATGTCTGGAGATTTAGGAAAGGTCCTCACGGTTTTAGGGTTGCTGACGGCTATGATGACAGCATTTTATAGCTTTCGTTTAGTCTTTGTAACCTTTTGGGGGGAATCACGAGTCGACCCTCATCATGCCGATCATATTCATGAACCGTCCAACACGATGACCTATCCGCTTGTGATTCTTGCGGCGTTGAGCATACTCGCTGGTTACATTGGCATTCCGGAATTTCTGCAGCCGGTGTTTCCTGGAAGTGGAGGTGATCATCATCATGGCATGGCGGCAACGGGTATCATGATTGCCGCAACCATTCTTGGACTCACAGGGATCGCCGCTGCATATTTCGTCTATGTCAAATCGCCTGGGCTTCCAGAACGGCTGGCGACCCAGTGGCAATCTCTTTACCAACTTTCTTTACACAAGTGGTATGTGGATGAAGCTTATGATACGTCCATTGTGACTCCGACATTCCGTGTTGCCGATCAGATGTGGAAACGTGTGGATGTTGCTGTGATAGATGGTGCGGTCAATGGGATCGCTCGTGGTGTGGCGTGGGTTGGCTGGATGGGCCGATTACTCCAAAGCGGGGAAGCGCAAAATTATGCGTTGGCTATGACTGTTGGGGCGGTCACCATTCTAGGAGTATATCTTTTTTACTAACAGACAATGCAAAGTGAAAATTGCAAAATGAAAAATTTAAGAATATGACAAGAGCACGTATTTCACTTTTTACTTTTCACTTGTTCTTTTTAAGAATCCTATGACTGATATGGTGATGCCATCTGGCGGGTTCCCATGGCTGACATTGGTGATTTTTTTACCTATCGTCGGAGTGGGGGCAATTCTTCTTGCCAAAGAATCTGCTGCAAGACAGGTCGCACTAGCCTTTTCGGGTTTGATCTTCCTTGCGTCGTTGCCACTCTGGGTTTTATTCGATAATGCCAATGCGGGGATGCAGTTTGTCGAGCGGCACTTTTGGATTGCCTCTCCTCCCATCAATTATTCCGTTGGAATTGATGGAATCAGTATGCCTCTTGTCCTTCTCACCACCTTTTTGACTCCTCTCTGTATCCTCGTCTCATGGACGGCGATTCATACGCGGGTTCGTGAGTTTATGATTAGTTTACTAGTCATGGAAACAGCGACCATCGGGGTCTTTTGCGCGTTGGATTTTGTGTTGTTCTATGTATTTTGGGAAACCATGCTTATCCCGATGTATCTGTTGATTGGCGTGTGGGGTGGCCCGAACCGTGTCTATGCGGCTATTAAGTTTTTTCTGTATACCCTGGCAGGAAGTATTCTCCTCCTGGTTGCAATTTTGGTGTTGTTTTTCCAAGGCGGTCACACATTCGATATTTTGTCATTGAGTCAGGCTGACTATGCTCCAAGCCTTCAGGCATTGCTCTTTTGGGCATTTTTTGCGGCTTTTGCTGTGAAGGTGCCGATGTTTCCATTTCATACGTGGTTGCCTGATGCCCATGTTGAAGCCCCAACGGCCGGCAGTATCATCCTGGCGAGTGTCTTGTTGAAAATGGGAACCTATGGGTTTCTTCGTTTTTCCCTTCCCATGTTGCCTGATGCCACAGAACTGTTCACGCCCGCGATGATGACCTTGTCTGTGATTGCGATTATTTATGGGGCATATATGGCGCTTGCTCAGGCAGATCTGAAGAAACTCATTGCCTATTCCAGCGTGAGTCATATGGGGTTTGTGACGCTGGGTATTTTTGCGTTCAATGCTCAGGGTATCGAAGGCGCTATTCTGCAGATGGTGAATCACGGGATTACGACTGGTGCGCTCTTTATGTGTGTGGGAATTATTTATGAGCGAACCCATAGCCGGCAAATTTCTGATAATGCCGGCTTGGCCACACCGATGCCGCGATACGCTACGTTTCTTGTCATCTTTGCACTTTCCTCGGTTGGACTGCCTGGGATGAATAGTTTTGTTGGTGAATTTCTTGTGCTCATTGGAGCATTCGTGTGGAGTAAGTTTGCCGCGACGCTTGCCTCGTTGGGAGTCATTTTAGCAGCCGCCTACATCCTCTATATGCTGCAGCGGGTAGTATATGGCACACCATCCGAACAGATGGCGCCAAAACTCGTTGATCTGAACATGCGTGAGTTCGGGATGATGGTTCCATTAGTCGTCTTGGTCTTCTGGATCGGACTCTATCCCAAGCCATTGCTGGATGTAATGCACTCCAGCGTCGATCGTCTGGTTCAACGTCAGGCACAAGTGATGACCGTTAATCAAGGCACGCGTGATTCGCGGGACGGGTTGTTGAGTACACGTCCTCGTCTAGAACCATTTACCACCTCAATGAGTCACACTCCATGATCCCTTCACTGATAGATCTCGGGGCGATATTACCGGAACTCGTGATTGTTGGAGCCGCATGCCTCTTGCTCGTGCTCGATCCGATCACTCCGTCCTCGAAGAAAGATCTGTTGGCTTGGATGAGTCTGGGGGCTCTTGTCGTGTGCTTTGTACTCACGATTGGCGATTTACATCATCGAGTGCTGGTTTTTAGCGATTTAGTGGTCATTGATCCATATGCGGCTTTTTGGAAGCTCTTGCTGTATGTCATTAGTGGGCTGACGATTCTTTTCTCGATGACCTATTTAAAAGAAGAGAAAATCGATCTTGCTGAATATTATGGCTTCATCCTGCTCTCACTTGCCGGGATGATGATCATGGTTTCAGGTGCCGATCTGTTGACGATTTATTTAGGCATTGAACTCATGTCGATCGCGCTGTACATCATGGCCGGATTTAAACGGTTTGATGCGAAATCTATTGAATCATCAGCGAAATACTTTATTCTTGGGTCATTTTCCTCAGGAATTCTTTTGTACGGCATCTCCCTCCTATATGGCGTGTCCGGGAGCACGAAACTGACAGACATCGCGCAGGCTGTGAATGCTCGCGGATTTGATGATCCCTTGGTGCTCATCGCGACGATGCTCTTGATCGTCGGGTTTGGATTTAAAGTCTCGGCAGTGCCATTTCATATGTGGACTCCAGATGTCTATCAAGGCGCACCGACCTCAGTCACCGCTTTTATGGCCGTAGCCTCCAAGGCTGCCAGCTTCGCGGCCTTTCTCCGAGTCTTACTTGAGGGGTTTGGCGGTGTGAAGCCGAATTGGCAAGGTCTCATTTTACTGATTTGTTTAGTGACAATCGTCTTGGGGAATCTTGTCGCGATTGTCCAGACAAATCTGAAACGGATGCTGGCCTATTCCAGTATTGCGCATGCCGGCTATGCCTTAATCGGTATTGTGGTGGCTGGCTCCGTGGCCAATGGAGATCCCATCGCTTCTCGTGGCGTGTCCAGCATCATGCTGTATTTAGCCATTTATTCGTTTATGACCATGGGGGCATTTGCGATTATCGGGCTATTGCGGCGTGGGGGATTAGAGGGCGAAGAGCTTGATGACTTTTCCGGTCTTGCTAAACGGCATAAGGGCGCGGCCTTTCTTATGATGGTATTTATGGTTTCGCTGGCCGGAATTCCACCGACAGCCGGGTTCATGGGGAAATTTTATCTTTTTATGGCAGCGGTAAATGCTGGGTTGGCATGGCTCGCGATCATTGGGCTGATTTTTGCGGCTATTTCCGCCTTTTACTATCTTCGTGTGGTGATGGTCATGTATATGCGGGAACCCTCAGCGGCTCAAGAGCATGACACTCGCCTGGCATTTTCTCCTACCACTTCTGTGGTGCTTGCCTGTGCACTTGCCGGAGTTGTCTTCCTTGGAATATTCCCAGGACCATTGGTTTCCGTGACGACTTCTGCCGTGATTACATTTCCCTAACCGACTCGACACGGCTCGCTCTCCGTCTGATTCTTTGGAGAATGCCGTATGACCTTAAAATTCAACCACCATCATTTCTTCATCAATATTTCTTATCTGTAGCGCTCGACCGTGGCTGTCGACATAGGCTTTGAGCCAGTCGCCTACATGAGCGGGTCGATCAATCATCGTTTCTTGATCCACCGGGAGACGTATGGAGTCTCCGGCGTTGTCCGTGAGAAGATAGGCTGCGCCCTCAATTTTGGTGACTTGCCCCATGACGGTAAACGCAGAGGGCCAAGATGTCATCATATGCTGTTGTTTTTGTTGTTCAGCCAATGATCCGACCACAATGCCTTTCCCAAGACTTTCTTGGTCTGAATGTACCGTGTGAGCTGTTCTTGAACATCCATAGGCGAGAGTACTTGTGAGGATGCCGAGTAAGGCAAGTTTGTAGAGTCCTGTCATAATTGATCTCCCGTGGTCGTAAATTGAGTCGAGACAAAAGGTCTGCGAACCAGTCGTATTGTTATAGTCGTTCCAATTTACTTCCGTCTGTACAACGTGTGTTGTTGCGTTGTGTACATGATGTACATTCGGGTGGAAGTTATTTGGTTTCGCTATATTCTTTATTGTGGCAGACTTTTGGTCTTACGTGTAGGCTATAGCGAATCCGCAAATACATCAGTATGCTTGGACACGGTCGTTGGGCGACCCGGTTGTACCTGAAGGGTAATCGTTGTTGTGATCGTTCTGGCTACTCATATCTCCATTGCAGGTGTCCTTGGACACGGTTGTTGGGCGAACTATATGGGCCTGACGGGCAGGCATGGTTGCGGCCTGGCGGCTTCTTATGTCTCGATTACAGGTGTCCAAGTAAGGACTTTCAAGGCGATATTCAACGTGTCAAGAGTACGGAAGTTCATGGAATCGGCTATAACCGGAAATCATCTGATTATCGTGGTGTTACGGTAGGTTCCATGGGTAAGGCGTCTGATCGTGCAGACGTACTCTGAATCATTCAATACGCACTGTAGTGTAGGCAAACTATCTTTGAGTGGTGTGTGAGGTCGCGAGGTTTATTTCGCTCATCCGTGTCGAGGGACTGGAAGAAATTGGCGAATTGTCCACAGCTGTTCATTGAGAAGGGTGTTTGTGTTGAGAGAATCGTTCAAAATCTGTCTGGCTTTGTTGTGCTGAAAGCTAATTGCGAGTTGCTCAGGGGTGTGTCCATCCTTGTCTTGAATCGTAAGGTCGGCACCATGTTTGAGTAGAACTTTTATGACCTCGACATGTCCGAGTTGAGCCGCGCAATGGAGAGGCGTCATCCCAGAGGCATTTCTGGCTTCAACGTGCGCGCCATGCTGGAGCAACAGGTTCACCATATGAGTATGGCCCTCTTGTGCTGAAAGATGCAGCGGGGTCCATCCGTTATGGTATTGCGCATGGATATTGGCTTGGTATGTTAAGAGTGTTTTGGCAATAGTCAGATGATTATGCTGAGCCGCGATATGTAAAGGTGTGAACTCGTGTGTTCGACTGTTGAGCGTCGCGCCTTGTGTAAGCAGAAATGTTGTGACGTCCTCGTGTCCCTCTTGTACGGCAAGGTGCAGCGGGGTCCAGGTATCTTGGTATCGTGCTTGGAGGTCCGCGCCATGGTCGAGGAGGAGTTTGACGATAGAAAGGCGGCCCTGTTGGGCTGCAAAATGTAAGGGGGTTGCACCTTGTGCCGTTTTGGCGTTGACGTGTGCACCTTGTGTGAGCAATGAGTGAATGGTTTCAATATCTCCTGATTTCACGAACGGATGGAGCATTTCAGTGGAATTGAAAGAGGTGAAACGTATAAGCGTGAGGACAAGAGCCGATGCAATGAATAGGGTACGGAAGTTCCTTTTCAAAAATGCCCAGGTACGCGTTAATTGTTGATTCTTCATTGGGATGTCTTTGCACAGGACTGGTGAATGGTTCTGTGGTATCTCGAGTGTGAGATGTATGTATTGAATCAGATGGAACGTGGGTGAGAACAATTCCCCAAAAGGGGGGATCAGGGAAAATGAAACAGCAAGAGATGGGAATGAGATGCATACGACGGATTTTTTGATAATTGGTGGTGGGATAATCGGAGTAAGTATTGCACGTGAATTAAAGCGACGCTTTCACGATTCGTCTGTGACAGTTCTTGAAAAAGAGACGACGTCGGACCAGCATGCAAGTGGACGGAATAGCGGTGTCCTCCATGCCGGATTTTATTATACCCCCGATAGTTTAAAAGCTCAGTTTACAAAGGCAGGAAATGCCTTGCTGACCGCGTATTGTGAGGCTAAGCATTTACCGTTGAATCGTTGCGGAAAATTGGTTGTGGCGAAGGATAGCCATGATCATGCTGCGATGGATGTTCTGCTGGCCCGGGGCCGAGCGAATGAAATTGTGCTGGAAGACATTACCGAACGGCAGGCGAAAGACATTGAGCCTCGCGTGAAAACCTGTGAACGGGCTCTGTTTTCGCCAACGACTTCAACGGTAGATCCCGTAAAAGTCCTTCACGCGATTGTTGATGATGCTCAACGTGAAGGCATCAACATTCACTATCAAACGAGATATGAGAAGAAAACCGGGAAACAGATTCAGACATCACATGGAACGTATGAAGCCGGGTATGTCGTGAATGCTGCTGGTCTCTATGCGGATGTGATTGCCCGAGAGTTTGGTTTTTCTGATCGATATCTTATTCTTCCGTTCAAAGGGCTGTATCTGTATTCTGATGAGCCTGTAGGATCATTTCGTACGAATATCTATCCGGTCCCAGACTTGAAAAATCCATTCTTAGGTGTGCATGTGACGGTGAATGTTGAGGGACGATCGAAAATAGGTCCAACGGCCATTCCAGCATTTTGGCGGGAACAGTATCAAGGTATTGAGAATTTCAATATTGCCGAATTACTTGATTTACTCAAAAGACAAACGGGGTTATTGGTATCGTCCAATTTCGATTTTACTCGTTTGGCGTTTCAAGAACTCAGGAAATATTCTCGTCCACACTTGATTCGTTTGGCCTCATCGTTAGCTCATAACATTACGGTAGATGACTATACCAAGTGGGGAAGGCCAGGGATTCGAGCCCAGTTGATTGATGTCACGCACGGAACGTTAGAGATGGACTTTGTGTTAGAAGGTGATCGGACATCGATGCATGTCTTGAATGCCGTCTCACCTGGATTTACCTGTGCTATCCCATTTTCGAACCATGTCTGTGAGAAGATCGATCAGGCTCTCGTATAACATGGTCTCGGCCTCGGCTGTGTTGCTGGGATTAGAGAGTCAATGAGCGACGAGGGTTTTTGAGTCTTGCGATTGACCGAGTGGCGATTGTACAGACTCGGGTTGGGTTTTTACGTCATTGGCTTGCTGGATCAGATCAGACAGTAAGTGATGCCAGTGCTTTGTACTGGCCATGGCTTTATTAAAGAGAATACCTCCCTCCTTTGTCTCCATATCCAAAAAGCTAATCCTATGGATTGAAAGTTCTTGCTCAAGTGTTGCGACACACAGTTCAACTTTTTGATTGTGTGTGTTACTGCTTGAGATCGGCGCTTTGACTGGGTTAATCGCTCCCATCTGTTCCTGAAGTGTATTGGCCCGTACGGCATATTCCTGTGGATGTGTTCTCAGTGTTGATTGAATGATTGTCCCATTTTTTAGAATAAACGAGCCAGCAAGTTCCGTAAACTGAAGAAGTTGTGGGGGATGTGTGGTGGAATGAATGACGCAAATTGTTCGAGTTGACTCATTGAGCGCAATTCCGTGTTGTCCGGCCTGATCAAGGTACATTTGAGTGGGCGTAAATTGTGTCTCAGCGAATGTCGATGCAGGAAGAGAGGGAGGCGACGATGGCTGCTTGTTGCTTAAGTGTAAAAGACTAAAGCCTACTCCAAGCATGACGACAATCGTAAGGAAGATGATGGCGAATTCTATCATTTGGGATTTTGGGATAACCTCAGGCGAGTCAATAGGTTGGTGAGTATCGTGTTAGCGCATATTGAATGTAAAAAGATTGCAACGTCATATTGAGCGAAGGAGTGTCTCGTATCATTTGTTGCTAAAGTTTTTGGCAAGTGAAGGCCTTCCACGCCATTGGCGTGTTGCGTCGACGTTCTATGATGATGTCATGAAAGAAAAAGGGAACGGAAATGCTACAGATGCTTCATGGTCTCATGAATAATTTCGGCCAAATGACGAACGAACTTAATTGAATAGTAGAAGTCAAAATCATCTATAAAATTAATATGTTAGGTAGGGACTCCAGGTCTTCCATTAAGGTGTTTTTGATGTCGACGCTACGGTTGAAATGAAATGTCAACAAGGGTTGTCTGTGTCTGATGGGTGAGAGGACAAAGTTGAGGCTTGTTCGTTGAAGTTCTTGTGGGCGATTTGATAAGCTACGGCTCCTTTCTCCTGAAAAATCCGTTGTATACAGTCTCCAGTACGAACAAAAGGTAGGCATTATGGCGAACGTCAATAAGGTTTTGATTAGTGTGTCTGATAAAGCTGGTGTGGTGAATATCGCCAAAGGGTTGGTTGCTCTCGGGGCAGAAATTCTCTCGACTGGAGGGACGGCTCAGGCGTTGAGAGATGAAGGTGTTGCGGTAACGGATGTGTCGGCGTACACCGGGTCACCGGAAATTCTTGGTGGACGTGTGAAAACGCTCCACCCGAAGATACATGGTGGTTTGTTGGGGCGGCGGAAGTTGGATATTCACGTGAAGCAAATGAACGAACATGGCATTGATCCTATTGATGTGGTGATTGTGAATTTGTATCCCTTTGAAGCGACCATTGCGAAACCCGGATGCAGTTTTGAGGAAGCTATTGAAAATATTGATATCGGTGGTCCGTCGATGTTGAGATCGGCAGCCAAAAACCACGAAGATGTTCTGGTGATTGTTGACCCGGATGACTATGATCGAGTTCTTGATGCCTTGCAGACTGGAACGGTTTCGTTAGATTTGCGTCGGGAGCTGGCGAGAAAAGTATACAGTCATACTGCGCGTTATGATGGGCTTATCGCCGCGTATCTTGAGCAGCAAGCAAGCGAATCTCCAGATCTGAAATTTCCATCCCACCTGTCTTTACAGTACAAGAAAGTTCAAAATTTACGGTATGGAGAGAATCCACACCAACAAGGTGCCTTTTATCGTGAGGTGAATGCTCAGGAACCTTCAATTTCCAGAGCGCAACAACTTCATGGTAAAGCGATGTCCTATAACAATTATTTAGATGCGAATTCTGCTCTGGAATTAGTGAAAGAGTTTGATGACACGGCCGTGGTGATTGTGAAACATAACAATCCGTGCGGCGTGGCATTGGGGGCAACCGCAGTAGAAGCCTATGTTCGAGCGCGAGCAACAGACCCAACCTCGGCGTTTGGCGGAGTCATTGCGTGTAATCGTGTTGTCGATCTTGAGACGGCCAAAGAAGTGACGTCGACATTCGTTGAAGTGCTTGTGGCTCCAGGATTCCATGAGGATGCCCTGACTGAATTACGGCGGAAGAAGGATCTTCGGTTGCTTGATGTTGGCTCTCTTGATGTCAGTCAGCGAGAAGGATTTGATCTCAAGAAAGTGGTTGGTGGACTGTTAGTGCAAGACCGTGATCTTGGTACGCTCAAAGATCTTGGCGAGTTGAGTATTCCGACCAAACGTCAGCCGACCACCGAAGAGTTTGAAGCCTGTGACTTTGCGTGGAAGGTGTGTAAACACGTGAAATCAAACGCTATTGTTCTGGTTTCGGATAACCAAACCGTTGGAATCGGTGCCGGTCAAATGAGCCGGATTGATTCGGTGAAACTCTCTGAAATGAAGGCGGTCTTGCCGGTCAAAGGTACAGTTCTGGCGTCTGATGCCTTCTTTCCATTTCGAGATGGGCTTGATGCCGCGGCGAAAGTTGGTGCCACTGCAGTGATTCAGCCTGGCGGTTCGATACGGGATGAAGAAGTCATTAAGGCTGCCGATGAGCATGGGTTGGCCATGATTTTCACCGGCATGCGGCATTTTCGACATTAATGCCTGTTGACGCATGGGCATGATTGACCGATCATACCATCATACGTGCGAGGTAAAGTTGTGGTCATTGCTCACCTGGAATGTCCCATTGATTGCAATAGAACTTCGGTGTGTGAAATCTAGACTGACTGCCTTCGCAGTGTTGACGCCTTCACTATGAAAATTCTTGTCATTGGCAACGGCGGACGTGAGCATACCCTCGTCTGGAAATTAGCGCAATCTCCACGCGTGTCAGCGCTGTATTGTGCGCCGGGCAATGCCGGGATTCGTCAGTTGGCGACATGTGTGCCGATTAAAGCTGATGATCTTGCAGGATTAAAAAGCTTTGCACAAGAAAAGGAGATTGATCTCACGGTTGTGGGTCCTGAACTGCCGTTATCCCTTGGTATTGCCGATGAGTTCCGTAAGGCAAGGCTGCGGATATTCGGGCCGACACGAAATGCCGCATGCATCGAATCAAGCAAATCGTTCGCCAAAGATTTGCTGCTTCGCTGTCATGTGCCAACTCCCAAGGCCAAGACCTTTGATCAACTCGATCAAGCGCTCCAGTATATTGACGGTCATTCGGTTCCTCTTGTCGTCAAAGCCGATGGGCTAGCGCAAGGTAAAGGGGTCGTGATCGCACGTACCAAGGAAGAGGCCAATGACGCGGTGACGAAAATGCTCGAACAACGGCAGTTTGGTGAGGCCGGGCTGCGTGTGATGATTGAAGAGTTTCTTGAGGGCGAGGAACTGACGCTGATGGCGTTTGTCGATGGTCGAACCGTTATTCCCATGATTGCGGCTCAGGACCATAAGCATGTGGGTGAAGGTGATACCGGTCCGAATACCGGTGGAATGGGAGCCTATGCTCCTGCCCCAATTGCAACGGACGCCTTACGCCAACGGATTGTTCGAGACATTCTCAACCCTGTGGTTGAGGGGCTATCGCGTGTTGGAAGTCCATACTATGGTGTGCTCTATGCTGGGTTGATGATTCATCGAGGGGAACCCTATGTCTTGGAGTTTAATGCGCGATTTGGCGATCCGGAGACTCAAGTTGTATTGCCGTTGCTCAAGACAGATTTAGTCGATGTGCTCGAAGCCGTGGTAGAGCATCGATTAGACCAAATTCCTATTGAATGGCATGATGACGCGGCTGTGTGCGTGGTGCTTGCGTCCTACGGGTATCCAGGGCCTTATCAAACAGGATTGCCAATTTCTGGTTTATCTGCTCTTAATCATGCGAACGACTTGGTAGCCTTTCATGCCGGGACTGCCACCCAAGGGAATGATGTTGTCACGAACGGGGGGCGGGTCTTGGGAGTTACGGCTGTGGGACCAAACTTACAGTCTGCTAGAAATCGCGTCTATGAGGCTGTGAATTTAATCACTTTCGATGGCCAGTATCATCGACGCGATATTGCGCATCGTGCTGTGCCAACGCCCTAATCTTCGAAGGTCTATAGCGAAACCAAATAACTTCCAACCGAGGTTGCCCAACGAACCCCGCACGATACAACGTGAACATAAGGAAGGTTATGCCCGCCTGGATGACCGGCAGACGATTGACGGTTCAATAACGAGAGGTCAATCAGTATTCAATGGGGTGACCTGTAGATTCGGCATAACTGGAACGGCTATAGGCGTGGCGACCGTCCTTCATATTCCTCAAACACTCACGTCAGACATTCTCGAGACCGCATCGCAGTGTATTCTTCACGATGGCGTATTAGCGGTTGCGACTGAAAGTACGTATGCCTTTGCTGCTGGGGCCAAGCATCCTCGAGCGATTGACCGCATTGTACAGATGAAGGGTGATCGGCAGACCAAGCCAATGTTGTTGCTCGTCAGTTCGAAAGCGCAGGTGCTTCAGGTCGTTTCGGCTTTGTCGTCTACTGCAGAATTTTTAATGGATCGATTTTGGCCTGGACCGTTGACCCTTATTTTGCCTGCTGCTCCAGACCTTCCAGGTTCTCTCACCGCTGGTTCGGAAACGATTGGTGTTCGACAGCCTTCTCAACCTCAACTTCTTCAACTTCTTGCGTCGACTGGCCCATTAACCGGAACTAGCGCCAATCGTTCCGGGCTATCTCCTGCAACAACTTCGGAGGAGATTATGCGAGAGTTTGCTGAAGAAGTTGATATGATTTTGGATAGTGGACCTTCACCGGGAGGCTTCCCTTCCACGCTTCTTGATGTAGTCGATGACATCCGTGTGCGACGGCACGGTCCTATCACGGTGGAGCGCCTTGACGATGCGCTTTCCCATCTCGGTCAGCGATGTCAGGATCATTCCTCGCGAAGTTGATGTGTGACCTCTGCGATAGATAGGAATGGAGTGGTGAGTAATTGCTTTGCCGTCTCAATAGAAAACGCCAGGTCTTTTGGGCGAATTAATCCTGACTCATCAATCGTTGCCATGTGAATATTTGGGGTGGCGGCGCGTCCCAAAAGCTTGAGAATAGCGAGGCCAAACTCCCAGCGGTTGAGTGTTTCCGGTCCAGCCAAGTGAAGAATTCCCTGGAAATCCAATGTGCTCAATTCAAGAAGAGCCGCGGCAAGCGTATGCACCCAAATTGGTGATCGTCGTTCGTCAGTAAACAGACGGATTGGCTCTCCTGTGTCCATGCCATGAACCAGCCAACGAGTTTGATGATCAAGCGGGTCGATGCCATACATCAGTGAGGAACGAATGATCGTCGCGGTTGGACATTGATGGCTGACAATCTGTTCAGCCTCTGTTTTGGCTTTCCCGTATGGATGAAGAGGATTCGGAATATCTGTTTCCTGGTAAGGGGCACGTGTGCCATCAAAGACCAGGTCTGTTGAGAGATGCAAGAGTTTGATCGAGTGTTGATGCGCGATTGACGAAAGATGGCGAGCTGCCGGTACAATCGCATCAATTTCCTCTGTACTCTTGTTTGAGCAGGCCGTATGAATGATGCAGTCAGGTTTGATTAATGTGATGAGATCGTGGACGTGATCATTCTTGCTCACATCACATTGATGGAATTGGGCTGGCGATGCAGCTGGAGGCGTAGTTTGATAATACGTTGCATAGGTCGTCCATGACTGTGCAGCTTGAATAAGATGGGATCCTAAATACCCTGTTCCGCCTGTGATAAGTAGCGTTGGTGACATCTTTCTGGCTCCGATCGTTCGTTATCGTCCATTTCCTATCGTATGAGGGAGTACATGTCGATTGTTTGCTTGTGCCTACGGTCCCCTCTTTCGTACAATTTCTTATAACCTCTTCTGTTGAAATAATGGCCACATGCGACATAAGGAATTGCCATGATTGATTTACGAAGCGATACAGTCACAAAACCATCACCGGCGATGCGTGAAGTCATGGCTCAGGCTGATGTCGGTGATGATGTGTACGGAGAAGATCCGACCGTGAATCGACTTGAACGCATGGCGGCGGGGCTTCTCGGAAAAGATGCTGGTTTGTTCGTACCATCCGGGGTCATGGGGAATCAACTCTGCATACGATTACATACGCGTCCGGGGGATGAAGTTATTGTCGAAAGTCTGTCGCATATCATCCGCTATGAAGGTGGGTCCGCATCTTCGTTGTCTGGGGTGCAACTCAGGTGTGTGCCAGGAGTTCGAGGGATTTTGGCAGCCCAAGACGTGAAAGCTGTGATTCGGAAGCCCGATATTCATAATCCTTCAACAAGCTTGTTGTGCATCGAGCAAACTCATAACTGTGGGGGAGGGACTGTTTATCCTTTGTCGACCATTCACGAATTAGCCGAGGTTGCGCGATCCCATGGATTGGCCTTGCATTTAGATGGGGCTCGGCTTTTTAACGCGGTTGCGGCGACTGGAATCTCGGCTGCAGAATATGCACGTCCGTTTGGTACCGTTTCATTTTGTCTCTCCAAAGCGTTGGGGGCGCCGGTTGGTTCACTCATTGTGTCTGATGGCGAGCACATGACCGCACTTCGTCGGTTACGGAAGATGTTTGGAGGAGGGATGCGTCAAGTAGGTATACTTGCGGCCGCAGGGATCTATGCGTTGGAACATCATGTGGGACGATTACGCGAGGATCATCAACACGCCAAGCAATTGGCGCAAGTCTTATCAGAAATACCTGGCGTGCAGTGTAATCCTGCCGAGGTTGAGACCAATATGGTGCTGTTTCATGTTGAGGAGAAACTTGGGACCACCGATGAATTACTGGCTCAGTGTCGAGAAGCCGGGGTGTTGCTGAACGCCGTGGGAGACCGATCGTTTCGTGTCGTGACGCATTTGGACGTGTCCACTGAAGACATAGAAGACGCTGGTCGAATGTTCACAAAAGCGTTTTTTCCCTCTCACGTACGTTGACACCCTACGAACCCCCTTCCTACAATTTACTCCTTAACCATTCATGATGATGCAAGGAGCCGATACACGTGAAGAACATGCAAGCCGTGTCCTTTCAGCAAATTACACAAATTTTAGAGTTAACGGATGGATTACAACTTTCACGGGAATGGGTGGAGATACCGCTTTCTCCCGCAAGTCCGGGGACGGTCAAAAAACTTCCCAACGGAAAGTTAGAGGTTGTGGTCGATGCTGATATCCCCTTTGATGAATGGTTTCCGACTCTCAATGAAAAAATTCAGGCGGTCATGCAGGAATAGAAAGCAGAGAATGGTGCAGTTCAAACGTGAATTGGTGAATTGACGGAATGACTGATCAGTTGCTCGAGAAGATTGTGACGTAAAAGAAAGATGGTATTGATGGCGGTTCGAGATCGGGATTGGCCTGGGTATACAAGTTGGTATTGTTGTCAAGAGTGTGGTCGTCTCTGGACCTTTCAAGGGAGCGATGTTATCGCGCTTGATCTGAGTTGTGCCCTAGGCCCAGCTCAAGCAGGTGAGGGAGTGCCTTGTCGAACCTGTACGATATGCGAGGGAACCTGTCAGGCGCCAGCTGCAGAAATCTAGCTTCCCTCCTAATCGCATTTGATTGTGTCTGCCTTCTTACTAGCATGATTTCGTGAACCCCAAAGGTCGTAGAACGCATCAATGTGTGATGGAGAAGAATTGATGGGCCAGGGTACTCTGGATCAAGTGTCTTCGAATTCTTAGTAAGAGGCGTGACGGGTTTTGACCTCATTCTGAGGCCACGGCCACGGCCTTTCCCTTCATGTCCGATTCACCTTCTTTGCCTTTGACTTTTTCAACCGACCATTCCTTTGGGGTAATTGTGAGCAAGTGGCCTTTGAGTGTATAAAACTCTCCCTGAGGTATTTCTATGTGCCCACCGTCTTTTAGATGTAAGTCAAGGACGGTCTTCCCCGACTCTTTTTTGGTCAAGAGAAATCGTTTGGCGCTTTTCACTAGATCATAAGCTCCTTGCTCATTAATCACCATTGAGCTGCGTTCAACCTTGGCATGGAGCTTCCCGACTGAATCGAAAATAGCGAAATTGACGCCAAGTGGTCCCTCTGGTTTTCGTAACAGTAGTTCAATTTGCGGTAATCCCTCAATTTCAATGATACCATCGGAATTACGATACCAATGTGGTCCAACCTTGACATCCATACGCCCATTCTCCTTCTTCTGGAAAGTGTACTAGAATAATTGCGAGAGGTGAAATATATGATGATGCGAGCGGATTGAACTGATAACCCTCACCATCAAACGACACATGATGATCCGATTCTTCTCTATTTTTTTTTAATACGATTCAATATAAGGGCGATGCATCCTCCAAGAAGCCCTCCCCCCACTATAGGTGGGACTAACTCCACTAATTTGACGTCCCAGATGGGTTCTTGGGTCACCATCAAGTCTCGCATGCCTCCTTGGATCATGATGACGGCTAAGGCCATCATGGCGCCAACCAGAAACCACCATCGAAAGATTTTAAAAGACTGCATGGGTGTTGGTCTATACCGTTATGGGACGATCAAATGTCCGATATTGAATTGCTTCCGCGACGTGTGAGGGAGCAATGCTTTCAGATTCGGCTAAATCAGCAATAGTCCGTGCCACTCGGAGAATACGGCCAAAAGCCCGTGCTGAAAGCCCAAGCTGGGAAACAGCACGTTCTAACAGGTTCTGCCCTGTCGGATCAATCTTGCAGTACTGTTGAAGGTGGCGAGGTTTGAGCTGGGCATTGCTGAATAGCCTGTCTTGTTGATAGCGGAGAATTTGACGCTGGCGGGCAGCAGAGACACGTTGCCGAATGTCGGCGGATGTTTCCCCTGTTGCAGTTTTTGATAAATCACCGACCGGAACAGCCGGAACATCCAATTGAATATCCAATCGGTCGCGTAATGGGCCGGAAAGCCGTGACCGGTAGCGACGAATTTGATAGGGCGTACACAGGCATTCATGACTACGATCACCAAGATATCCGCAGGGGCACGGGTTCATCGCCGCGATAAGCATCACGTGTGCGGGGTAGGTGAGTGTTGCATTTACGCGAGTTAAGGTGACGGTCCCATTTTCTAATGGTTGCCGAAGCCCATCGAGTACCGACCGTTTAAATTCCAGTACTTCATCTAAAAATAGTACACCGTGATGAGCGAGTGAGACTTCACCCGGCCTGGGAATTGTCCCTCCGCCTATCAGCCCGGCATCTGAGATATTATGGTGCGGAGCTCGAAACGGACGAGACGTCATGAGTGGAGAATGAGAACTCAACGTGCCGGCAATACTATGAACTTGACTGGATTCGAGACGTTCCTGCATCTGCATAGGAGCAAGAATTCCTGGTACTCGTTGAGCGAGCATGGTTTTCCCCGACCCTGGTGGGCCGACCATGAGGATATTGTGTCCACCGGCGGCAGCGACCTCAAGTGCGCGTTTGGCATGCAATTGTCCTTTGACATCGGCAAAGTCGTCGTCCAATAGGGTTTCGAAGCATTGAGGCAGCTGTATGTCGTGATGAGTAGGTGCGAGCTTGACGGAACCATTTAAAAACTCAACCACTTCTGGCAGTGTGTGAACGCCATACACTGTGACATCTTCGATGACGGCGGCTTCTTCGGCATTTTCAACTGGAAGCAGCAAGGGATGGGATTTGCGGCACACCATTCCGATTGAGAGCGCACCCGTTACAGGTTTGATACGTCCATCGAGAGAGAGCTCACCGACAAAGACAAATTGCTCAACTGTTTCTGGTGACAGTATGCCTTCCGCCACCAGCATGGCGATGGCGATCCCAAGTTCAAGCCCGGCTCCTTCTTTTTTGATGCCGGCTGGCGCCAGATTCACGGTGATCTTTTTGGGGGGAAATTTAAATCCGGTATTCTTGAGTGCCGCCCGTACGCGATCGCGGCTTTCGCGCACTGTGGTGTCGGGTAATCCTACAATAGAAAATTGAGGCAGCCCTCCTCCGATATCGACTTCCACTTCGATTAAATGCGCCTCTAATCCCCACAATCCAGCGCTCAACACCTTAGCTAACACCATTTTCTCCTTGCGTTTTGGTCACCAAAACAGTGAGTTCTTGAGAGAGAGTATAGGAATGCATTTTCATTTTTTTCAATGAAGGAAATATCTACTACGTACTTCCATCATTACTCTTTAGAGGGGGTAATGCGAGTGCTGAACGATATGAGGCGAAATTCTCTGGGGGTATGCGGATGGTTTGACCGATAGGTATTCGATGTCGTATTGGCCTTTAATTCGAGACTGACTCTTATTGTAATGTGATATGCCTATTCATTCAAAACGTTTTGGGGTCCGATGGATTTTATTTCCAGTAAAGTGTCCACAGCTTGGGCAATTGATGCAGAAGGGGGTCAGGTCGTCATTCCAATCTGAATGTATACGATCTTCAGAAACATCGTCGTCGGGCCAATCGTCTGGGTAGCCTTCTCTTGTCATCTTGTGCCTGCAAGTTGAGTTTTTGCATTCGATGACACTGAGGACGCGTTTGTGCATTTCATCCATTGTTCGACTCCTTGCTAAAGCCGCTACTCGTATCGCGAACTTCGTTTCATGCCCTCAAATATGCTAGCTCACAGAGTCGTTTGTCTCACTCGCAATTGTCCTATTCGGTTTGAATAGGGAGAGGGGAAAGGATTGAGGCAGCTCTTGTTGCTATGCATGAGCGGTTGTGCCATGACGTCCTATATTGTGGGCCAAGCAGAAAGCGCTTTGGTATCTGACTACGCGTACTATGCTTTTTTCTGTTGATGCTTTTCCCGTATGGCATTGGCTCGAGATTCCAGTGGCTCGGCTTCTTTATCTCGGTTGTGTTGCTTGAGGTAACTGGCATAATTTCTGAGCGTTCGCTCTAAGAGTGGGTGATCACTTCCTTTTGTTTTTTCAATCATGGTGATGGTGTGTTGAAACAGTTCTTCGGCTTTTTGTGTGTGATTTTGAATGGCATACACCAGGGCGAGGTTATTGAGAATTCTCGCGAGTCGTGGATCTTCATTCCCTAATTTTTTCTCAAGGTTTTTTCGAGCACGTTCAAGCAGTGTTTGCGCTTTATCATATTGTTGTTGCGCATGATACAGTGAGGCGAGTTGACTCAAGCTTGCGGCTACTTGCGGGCTGTCTGGTCCTAAGGCTTTTTCATAGATGTCAAGAATTCGTTTCAGCAGCGTTTCGGCTTGTGCATAATCTTTTTGCTCATTGTACAGTAAGGCCAAATTGTTCAAACTTCCGGTGAGTCGTGGGTTATCGGCTCCCATGGATTCTTCATTAATGGCAATAGCTTGTTTGAGGAGAGCTTCTGCTTCGCTCAGACGTTTCTGGGTTTGGTAGAGAAGCGCTAAATTATTGAGGTGTGGAACTAAATTAGTACTGTTCGGTCCTGAAACTTTTTCAATGATACCGAGGGCACGTTTGAGATGGGGTTCGGCTTCCTCATACTCGTGTTGCCGAGCGTGGAGGCCTGCAAGGTTTTTAAGATCATTGACTAAATCTTTATGATCTTTTCCAAGTTCCTGCTCTCTCATCTGAATGGCTTGTTTGAACAATGGTTGGGCCGCGCCGTACTGTTCTTGCGCATAATGCACGGCCCCTAAGTTACTCAGGGTCGATGCGAGGTCGAGTTGATGCGACGTTGGGTCTTGTTTGTAGATTTCGACGATTTTGGTTAAAAAGTGCTCAGCTTTCGCATATTCACCTTGAGCGTCATGGAGGATAGCCAGCTTGTTTAAGCTCTTGGCTATACGAGGGTCTTGGCCATCTTTTTTCTGAGCTTCCTTGAGTGCGGCTGTGTATTCTTTTTCGGCATCTGAGAATTTACTTTGCTGGAGGAGTTGATCACCCTTCTGCGTATATTCATCCCACACCGTGGCTTCTTCTGTGCACCCTTGTCCGATCGTGAGAATAAGGCATAAGCCGAGTATCCAATGCCTGAATGACTTCTGTGGTCCGGTTGATTGTGGTGCTGAATTGCTCATTGTTTTTTGGTGCATCCTCTTTGTTAGCGATATTGGAGAATAGTATAAAACAAGATTGTACTTCACGGCTTTCATGGTTGTCAGTTCACGCGAAAAATCTCTCGTCATTAGATGTTGTGAAAAAGGTCTGTTTGCTGAGGGCCGGGTCGTTGAAATGTGTGGGGAACAGGGTGATCAGCGTGTGAGTGATAGCCGAGTTGTTTGCAACTCAGTTGAAAAAGTTGTTCGATCATGCGCCAGGTTGCTCCGTGGCCATTTTGGCGAGCAAAAAAATTTTCTTCTGAAAATGATCCATTCCGTAACTCTTTTAAGCGATTCAGGATTTTCTCGATACGATCTGGAAATTGTTTCGTCATTCGTTCAATGAAGACAGGCTCGACATTTCCGTTAAGACGGAGGAGGCTGTAGGTTGCGGCGGTGGCTCCGGCGTCACGAGCTTTCCTGAGGATGGCAGGAATATCCTGTTCATTAAGGCCGGGAATGATTGGGGCAAGGGAGACGGCGGTTGGGATGCCTATTCGGGAAAGCTGTTCCATCGCTTCGAATCTGCGAGAGATTGAGGGGGCTTGAGGTTCAACTTTTCGAGCTGTCTCATTTTTGGCAAAAGGGATGCTGAAATACACACGAAGCCAGGCTTCTTTCTGCAGCTGCTGAAGAATATCCTGGTCTTGAATAATGAGGGGTGATTTCGTAATGATTCCTACGGGATTTTTATACGATTGGCAAACGTCGAGGCAGGCTCTGGTGAGTCGATAGGTGGCCTCTAGTGGTTGATAGCAATCGGTATTACCGGAAAAAACAATCAGCTCTCCTTTCCAGGACCGTGTATTCAAGGTGCTTCTGAGTAACTCTGGTGCATTGGTCTTGACCACGAGTTTCGCGTCAAAGTCGGTGCCTGCGCCAAATCCCCAATATTCATGAGTTGGCCTGGCATAACAATACGCACATGCATGGAAGCACCCTCGGTAGGGGGTGAGGCTCCATCGGAAGGGCAGGTCTGGGCTTTCGTTGCGACTGAGGATACTTTTTGCTTGTTCGTGGTACACGGTGATGCTCGTCTGACTTATCGGGTCGAGAATTTCCCGCTGTTCAGAAAGAAACCGATTGGCTGGATTAGAAATGACTTTCATGGATGAACTGATACGTATTTTTTCGGTTTCATAGGATGCAGAAAATTTTGCATTTTAAGTGTTGTGAATAGTATAGGTATGAGTCGTTCATAGCTTGAACGTCTCTTGGTTTCTGTGACATCAAGTAGAAAACTATATGAGTGAGTATTCTTTTCTGCTCGTAGGTTGAACCTTTTTCTTGTGTCCAGAAGAACACAGATTGTTGCTCAAAAACAATCTATGGAAGGCGATACGCATACACGGAAACAGATATGTCAGTCTTTGAATCAGCAGTCAATCATAAAGAGAGTTAGCTACAGTCTTTTCTCGCATTCCTTCGTCATTATGACCTTGCCGAATTTATGCAGCTTAGTATTTAAGGCATTTCCTTGTTTGGTTATATGAATTCTTGTAGACTTCTTCCAGGGTAAGCATTTGTTGATTGAGGTCTTTCTTCCCTGCCCCGAAGCTCGTTTTAGACAGTGCGAATGTATTGGCTCATAGACATGACTCTTCATGAGAGTCATGCAAGACCGTGTATTAGTGTGCGCCTCGAATTTTCAAGTTCGTAAACACCTATAATCGTTAAGAAAATATACCTTGCCCCCGTAGCTCAGGTGGATAGAGCAGCGGTTTCCTAAACCGGAGGTCGGACGTTCAAATCGTCTCGGGGGCACCATTTCCTGTATGCATGCATTGTATTTTGGAAGTTTTCTTGACAGGTTTCACTGACCCAACTCATCGTACTGACTATGAAGCCACTGTATGAGTTTATGTACGGATGAGGAGCATTGTCCGCCATTTTTTACCTACAAGCAGTGAATTGTGTTCGACAAAAGGATAAGTTTCTACCTACGGTGTCGATATTTTTCAATTTCTCATATAAATCTTTCGTTAAAGAATTCGTAGTGAGGTAACCGAAGGGAGAGTTAGTAAAGAGGTCTATTCTAATCGTTCTGATGTTTCATGTTGATTGCATAATAATAGCGAGTTTTAAGGAATATTTGCGCTCCATGCAGGTATTGGATTGAATAATGGTATCTGTATTGCAGTGTTGCTTAGAACGATGTCGGGAGCAAAAGGTGATGTAGGAGGGTTTGGCTTTTTGAAATGACCGTGGGACTAAATACGGCGATTGTAGAAATTCGTGATAAGGTATGGTCTTGAGAGGTATCACTCTTTCTACTAATATAGTATACTTTTAGAATTGTGAGCTTCCAGACTTTTGGCTTCAATTTCCTAAGTATAAATGCTTTATTTTTAAGCTGAAATCATAAAGCGATGACTAAGGTTATTGCAAGCTGATCAGTGTTTTAGGGAATCGTGTTTGGGTTGTAGATAGTGAGAGAGTGCATAGGGTGGATTACACGGACATTTGTTATACCACTGATCTATCAATAGAAATCGCTTAAATGAGGATGCTTGATATAGGTATTCTCGTAGGGACGAGGTGAGATTATGAGGGTTTGCAGAGGCAAAGGTGGATCCGTCGTGCTGATATTTCTGGTGTTCGCCCTGTGCGCTGGTATAGGGATAGGCCATGCTCAGGATCCTGCTCCTGACCCAGAAAAACGAGCAGAAAAGAGGGCCTTAATCGTCACAGAGGAATATATTATTGGTCCTGAAGATGTTCTGGAAATTAGTGTATGGAAAAATACGGATTTATCTCGAGAAGTGGTCGTGAGGCCTGATGGGCGTATTACCTTACCCTTGATTGGAGACGTGAAGGCTGTTGGTCGAACCACGCAGGAACTTCGAGAGGAAATTACTGAGCGGTTGAGTGCATACAAGGAAAGTCCTACCATTGCCATTGTTGTCAAGGCTGTGAATAGTTACTACTACTATGTTCAAGGTGCCACCGGGACGAGCGGGAAGCTTCCACTCCTCAGTCGAACGACGCTGGTTCAAGCCATTACCTTAGCCGGTGGGTTAACACCCGATGCCGTGCGGAGTCGCATTGTCATTTTTCGTATTGGGGTCAATGGCGATGGATCGGATAAGCTTATTGTCAATTATGACGATATTATTCTTCGTGGTGCAGAAAATGTAGTTGTCAAACCTGGCGATACGATTGTTGTGCCTTCAGAAACCATGGTGTTGTTGCCGTGAGTTTTCAATGAATTCAAAATTTTCTGGATAGGTGGTGGAATACATGACCCGATGCAAGCGTCAGCTCTTTGTCCTGTTCGCTGTTCTTTTTTCTTGTCTGCTCCTTGGTTGTCCGAGACCCGATGTCATTGTTCCTCCCGGACCTCCGGAAGAAGGGTTTCTTCTGGGTCCTGAAGATGTGTTGGATGTAGTTGTGTGGAAGAATGAAGATCTTTCTAAGGAAGTGGTCATTCGTCCGGATGGGAAAGTTTCACTACCGTTGATTGGAGATGTTCCTGCTGCAGGCCTAACAGCGGATCAGCTTGCTGAAGAAATTGAAGAACGGTACAAAGCGTTTAAAGAAAATCCAGCTGTGTCTGTGAACGTGATTGAAGTAAATAGCTATTACGTCTTTGTTGTTGGTGAGGTCAACACTCCTGGGAAACTTCAGATGAAATCCTACACGACAATTTTGCAGGCGGTCTCTCTCGCGGGAGGTTTCACGCAATTTGCCTCTCAAAATGATATTCGAATTATCAGAAATGTCTTGAATGGTGATGGGAAAGTCAAAGAATTACGGATTCCCGTTAGATATGACGATCTTATTTCTGATGATGGGGCGGCGTACAATGTGACACTACAATCAGGGGATACCATTGTTGTTCCCTAACACATAAGCAGTCAAAGGGCCAAGGCTCATTGACGGTATGTCACATGGTAGTTTTTTCTAAGTCTATTTATGAACAACAGTGAGTACTTTTTATATTTAAGGGGACGATACGTCTTGTAACTCGTATGGAATCAGGAAATATTTCAAATTCAAGTAGTGCCAGTGGTGGCGATAACCTCATGATTCAGGTCTATCTGGAGGAACTTCTGGATATTGCCATTCGCCGGAAGTGGTTGATCATCACTATCGTCCTTATTTGTGTCGTTGCATCTGGTGTTTTTGCATGGAATCAACCTGAAATCTATCGTTCCAGTACAACCATCTTAGTGGAACATCAAAAAATTCCTGGGAACATCGTGCGTCCCATGGTTGATGATGGGGTGGCTGAACGAGTGTCGACCATCACGCAGCGAGTTCTCAGCCGGACCAGTCTGCAAAAAGTGATTGAAGAGCTGAATTTATACCCCGAAATAATTAAGAAAGATGGATATGACACTGTGATTGCAGCTCTGGCTAAAAATGTCACATTAGAGACTAAGGGGTCTCGAGGCCGCCTGGAGTCGTTTACGATTTCATTCGCGCATGGCGATCCTATGACTGCGATGAAGGTGACGGCCAAAATTGCTTCTCAATACATCGATCAAAATTTAAAAATTCGCGAACAATTTGTCGAAGGCGCGTCTGAGTTTCTCAACCAGGAGTTAGATATTGCTCGGAAGGAATTAGATGCGAAGGAAAAACTGTTAAGTGAATTTAAATTAAAACATGTAGGTCAGCTGCCTGGGCAACTGACCACAAATCTTCGAAGTTTAGATCGGCTCCAAGCAGAAAAGGAATCCATTCAGGAATCCTTGAATAATCTGAGTACGAGAGTCGAATTGACGAAAAAGTCCATTCGTGATTATGAAGCCATGGCTGGAACGATGGCGGATATGTCCAGTTTTAATCCAACTGGAGCAACCGGTGCTCCCATGGCCGATCCGCTCGTACAACGTTTGGGGCTCATGAAGGAAGACTTGGCCAAGATGTTGGTGGAATATACCGAGTCTTATCCCGATGTCATTTCCTTAAAAAATCATATCAAACGACTTGAATCAGAAATTGCTGAGCGAGATGCGCTTGGCATGGGTGGAGAAGATCCTCTTAGTGAAGATTTCCTGGCTGAAGGTTTGGGTGATACGTCTCAAAAGTTCGATCCGTATCTTCAAGATTTAATCAACACCCAAGCTGAACTCAAAATGCAAATACAAACGCTCAGGTCTCGGAGCAAAAACATTGATGCTGACATGTCGAAACACCAGAAGAATATTGAAGTTACGCCACAATATGAACAAGAGTTACTCGTTTTGCAGCGTGACTATGCCAATATGCGCGAAAATTATCAGCGGTTGCATGAAAAACAACTCAATTCTCGAATCTCCGAAAATTTAGAAAAACGCCAAAAAGCTGAACGATTCCGAATCCTCGATCCTGCGAATTTGCCAACACTGCCGGAAGGTCCTCCGCGATACCTTATTGTTCTTGCAGGATTTGTGGTTGGGTGTGGCCTTGGATATGGTTTGGCATTTATCCTGGAGCAATGGAAACCAACATTTCGTCGTTCTGAAGATGCGGAGGTCTCCATTGGCCTGCCTATTCTTGCAACGATTCCGAGTTTTCAAATTGCTTACGGAAAGTCATTCAAGAGTCTACCCCATACCCCATCGGAATTTAGCTCGGGGCATCGTGCCGATGGTAGTCTGAGTCCTCAATACTTACCGCAGGGATTTCCAGTAAAAACAACAAATGGGAAATCTGGCAGTCATTCTAAAAATGGATTTCCTCAAGAGCTTGGACTTGTCGCAAAGTGGAGGCCTGGCTCTATTGTGGCTGAGCAATTTCGAGTGGCCGCGACAAGGCTCAATCTTATGCATTCGACTCAAGAAAGTACGGTTGTGCTTGTCACAAGTTCCATGAAAGGGGAAGGGAAAACCTCAACGGTTGCAAATCTTGCTTACACGTTAGCAAATGATCTGAATGAACCGACGCTCGTCATTGATTGTGATTTTAAACGTCCGGCCGTGCATGAACTCATGTCCATATCGAGTGAGCCGGGACTAGCCGAATACTTTCATGGGGAAGAACCACTTGAAGCGTGTATGCATCAAGTCTCTGACGGTCCGCTTTGGATCCTTACTGTTGGAAATATCAAGGAGTTTCCTGTTCCGCTTTCTAAGTTTCCACAGCTAGCGTCGGTGATTGAATCCTTAAAGCCTCGGTTTCGCTATATTCTTTTAGATGCGCCGCCCATTCTCCCCTTGGCAGATATTAATGCGTTGACCGGTCTGGCTGAAATCCTTCTCTTTGTGGTTCGATCTGGAAGTACACCGAAAGATGTTGTGATGAAAGCCACCGATATGTTGAAGACGACGGCTCAGGCTCGTTTAGTATTGACAGATGCCTGGTCGCAAGGGATGCCATATTATGTGCGACAAGGGTACGAGGTGCCTTATGCCATTGGCGAAAGAGGATGATTGATTCTCATTTAGGTGATCTTCCACATGTTATGTCAGAGCAGGTTGGATTCATTGAGCGGCTCTTTGAAGTCTTAGGGCTCCGAAGAAGAGTCTTAATCCTTGGTGATGGAGGATTAGCAAGTAACCTTGCCAGAGTATTGGTCACCAATGGGAAAAGCCGATTTGATGTGGTTGGATTTTTATCGAAGAACATTGCCTCTGTCAGTACGTCCTCTTCCATTCCGCCAGTCATTGGGACAATTGATCAACTGTTTGAAGTGACTGAAAATCATCGTGTGCAGACCATTGCTGTCTGTTTTGAAGATCGTCGTGGAACGATGCCGTTAGACGCCTTGCTGGATATTAAATCCTTGGGTGTTGAGGTCGTTGATGGTCATCGAATGTATGAGGCAGAGTGCGGACGACTCAGTATTGATGAGCTGAAACCGAGTTTTTTGATTTTCTCACAAGGATTTCGGCGCAAGCCTGTTGTGATGGTTCTCAAACGGTTAGTTGACGTTTTAGGAGCAGCATTCGGCCTGCTTTTTCTGGCTCCGCTTCTTCTTCTTATTGCGATCATCGTCAAGCTTGATTCGCAAGGGCCTGTTTTTTACCGACAGACTCGTGTTGGGCTTCATGGGTATCCCTATGTACTCCGAAAGTTTCGTTCAATGCGGCATAATGCTGAAGATGATGGTGTTAGGTGGGCTTCCGTTTCAGATGATCGTGTAACGAGGGTAGGGTATTGGTTGAGGCGATTGCGGCTTGATGAATTGCCGCAGTTTATTAATGTCTTGAAGGGTGAGATGAGTCTTGTGGGGCCAAGGCCTGAACGCCCTCATTTTGTGCAAGAGCTTCGGACATTTATTCCGTTTTATGACCTTCGTCATACCGTGCGCCCTGGGATTACAGGGTGGGCTCAGACATGCTTTCAGTATGCGGCATCATTAGAAGACTCACATATGAAGTTGCAATACGATCTTTATTATGTGAAAAATCTTTCACTATGGCTTGATGTTCGGATATTGCTTCGGACCTTTCATGTTGTTCTACTTGGGACAGGGGCGCGATAAGGGATATTGACGGAGTATAAAATATGATTCATAGTTTAAGCTTTGACATTGAAGAACACTTTCAAGTAGCGGCTTTCGATTGCCCTGCACGACGTCGCCATTGGGAGGTCCTTCAAAGCCGAGTTGAAAAGAGTACCGATACCATTCTTGCTCTGCTTGATTCAGCGAACGTGAAAGCCACGATGTTTATTTTGGGATGGGTGGCTGAGCGACACCCAGAGATGGTGAAGCGTATTGCCAATGCCGGACATGAAATTGCCTGTCATGGTTATTCGCATGAACTTATTTCCGTCCAGAATCCAGCAACATTTCGTGAGGATATACGACGTGCCAAAAAAGTTCTTGAAGATATCACCGGACGGGCTGTTCTTGGCTATCGTGCTCCAACGTTTTCAATTACAAAGGAGACAACATGGGCCTTGCCGATTCTTGTAGAGGAGGGGTTTCTTTACGATTCAAGTATCGTTCCAGCTATGCATGATTCCTACGGAATTCTTGATGCGAGTCCGCGCGTTCATTCCCTCGATACGGGATCAGGGATGCTCTGGGAGGTGCCGCCTTCTACTTGTAAGGTTGGGTGGATGCGGATTCCCGTGGGGGGAGGGGGCTATTTTCGTCTTTTCCCATATTCAATGTTTCGTTGGTTCCTTCATAAAGTTGAACGAGAAGGTCACCCCTTGGTCATGTATTTTCATCCATGGGAACTTGACCCTGAACAGCCAAAGATGAACGGTTCGCTTCTTTCTAAGTTTCGTCATTATGTCAACCTCCAGAAAACACAAAAACGAATGACGTGGCTTCTTGAGGATTTTCAATTTTCGCCAATTCGTGAAGCCCTACCTTCTTTTTCTTCTTCTTTAGGGCCGTATCCAGGCTCCGGCCAACAACATGAAGAGCTTGAGTCATGTGCGAGTCTTCCTAGTCATTCAGACTCAGCCAATAGCTATACGCCTAAATAGGCATTGTCTTGCCTGTCGTTGTGTGAATAATCTTCCTTCCCAGTGTCCCTAGTATTTACGAGAGATTCGACTCTCAATCCTTTCCCGTACAGCTATGGATTGTGGGCAATGAACAGTTGGAGAATCGATGCTTCAACATATGTATGAAATTGCTTGAAAATTGGGTCTTCTGGTATTTCGAGGAAAAGTGTTATAGGGTAAGTGGTATTTCTCGAAGTTCAATCAGCGTAAGGTGAATTTTTCAAAAAACGCATCTCTCATCGGTAGTACATGCCTGTCGCTCATATGTCGCAACTGTGATTATCATGTGGTGTGAATTTGACTCGAAGTTATGTGGTTTCGCTAAAGAGACTTGGGTTATCGTGCAATCATATGCACTGAATTTTCTAAGAAAGTTTCTGGTTTGATCACGGCTGTGTATGCGTGAGCTTGCTAATCTATGAATATTTTATTCCTTGCCCCTCATCCGTTCTATCAAACTCGAGGCACGCCAATAGCTGTGGATTTGATGTTGCGAGTGCTTTCTGAGCGGAGGGAGTCAGTTGACTTGCTTACGTACCATGAGGGTAGCGATGTGCAGTATGACCAATTGATGGTGCATCGCATTCCCAGGGTTCCGTTTGTCAAAGACATTCCTCCTGGTTTTTCCCTCAAGAAACTTATTGCTGATGGCCTGTTGGCAGTGCGAGCGGTTCAACAATCTTGGAAGAAGCGGTACCATATTGTTCATGCTGTTGAAGAGTCGGTTTTTATTGCGCTGATCCTCAAGCTGCTATTTGGGGTCCCGTATGTGTATGACATGGACTCTTCTTTAGCTCAGCAAATGGTGGAGAAATTTCCAGTGTTACGGCCATGTGCCTTTATCCTCAACTATTTTGAATCAGTTGCGTTAAAACACGCGTTAGTGGTTGTCCCCGTGTGTGATTCTCTTGGGAAAATTGCGTTGAGTCATGGTCACCCTCATGTTCGCACACTCCATGACGTGCCTATGCTTGATAAGAGTCATCCGGTAGAGAGTACCTCTCTTGGCATTAATGTCCAGCAAGATCGATTACGAGTGATGTATGTTGGAAATTTAGAATCCTATCAGGGAATCGACTTACTCTTGGATAGCTTTTCTCTTCTTTCATTACAAGTGGACCATGTTGATTTAGTCATTGTGGGGGGGGCAACAGCTGATATTCAAAAATACCAACAAAAGTCTTACAATTTGGGGATGCAGGAACGAGTATCTTTTTTGGGTCCAAAGCCTATTTACCGACTCGCATCGTTTCTGGCGGAAGCCGACATTTTGGTTTCGCCGCGTATAAAAGGGAATAACACCCCAATGAAGCTGTATTCCTATTTGCAAAGTGGAAAACCTATTGTGGCAACGAACTTGCCAACACATACCCAAGTGCTCAATGAAGAGGTCGGCGTTCTTGCTGAGCCTTCCCCCGATTCCTTTGCTGAAGGCATGCTGAGTTTGGTTCATGACCAAGACCTCGCCCTGAAGGTTGGTTCGGCTGGTAAGCAGTTGGTTGAGCAAAAGTTCAGTTATGCCGCTTTTCGTGAAAAGGTTAATGATCTGTATAGCTTGCTTGAGAAAATGGTGCGGGAAAAATCCGGGAAAAAACATCATCAAGGTAAAGACATTTGAGGTCATGCTCTGGCTTGATAATGGTCTGCCGGTGTTTCTCGTTACGAGAGAACGCGTACCTTCTAATTGTTGAGTCTATGACGAGGGTTACTTATTTTGCATGATGTCTTTACAATAATAATATGAGATATTCATGAGCAATTACCAGTAATGTTGAGTGTGAAGGAAGAACGGAAGGATGTCTGTTTCTCTCTTGATTTTTTACAGTGATTGAGTGGAAGTTCTAAAAGCCCATTGACCAAGGTATAAGTCAGAATAAGTTTGCATGTCTTAGATCTGAGAGTCATGCTTTTTCTTAATCAACAGTTACACATTGCCGATAACAGGGGAATGATGCTCAAAGTGAGTAGAGGAAGATGAAGGTGTGGGTCGTATGATTTCGGCAAAACCCGAGCAGGTGATTGAGAAAAAGTCGCTCGTCAAAAGTTTGGCAGAACCAGAGACCTCTGCCTTGAAGAAGTACCAAATGTTTTTTGTGGGTTCTCCCAGTTTTAGCGCATTGCTTAAGTTTGAATTTTTGACGGTACTGTTTGGCCCACTACCGGGAGCGGTTGGTCTGTTGCTCCGAAAGCAGTTTTTTCCTTCGTTGTGCAAAAAAGTCGGAGCTGGAGTGGTGTGGGGGAGAAGTATTTCCCTCCGTCATCCAGGAAATGTTGAGCTTGGTGATCGTGTGGCGATTGATGATTATTGTTTGGTCGATGCGAAGGGCGGCGAAGCCCATGGGATAAAAATTGGGAATGATGTGTTGATTGCACGGAGTTCGATTATCCAAGCGAAAAATGGTCCAATTGAGATCGGTGACTCTTGTTCAATTGGGAGTCAATGCCAGTTGAGCTCGGTTGGTGGGATTACCTTAGGTCGGTCGGTCATGATGGCTGGGCAATGCTATATTGGTGGCGGGCGGTATCATACCGCAGACAGGCAGATTCCTATGATGGAGCAGGGGCTGTACTCTCAAGGTCCCGTTGTCATTGGAAACGACGTCTGGATCGGCTCCGGTGTGATTGTTCAAGATGGTGTGAGAATTGGTAATGGATGTGTCATTGGATCGGGTGCCGTGGTGACGGAAGATATTCCTGACTTTGCGATTGTCATTCCTAATAGGAAGCTCCTCTTTCTTTCACGAGGGGAGTCCTTGGCATAGTTCCTATTCTTGAATCATGCGAGTTTTTCATTTAACGAAACGGGTACGCGATGATTTCTGAAAAATCAACACAGGTTGGCCTTCATCTTCACGCAAAGGCGATCCTTATTCGAAGTGTCGAGCAGAGGCTGCTTGAGTTATTTAAGGAGGGACGGCTGTTTGGGACTGTGCACACCTGTATTGGTCAAGAATGGACTGGAGTGGCAGTCAGTGAGGCGTTACAAGATGAAGACCTGATTTTCAGTAACCATCGATGCCATGGTCATTATTTAGCCAAAACTGGTGACGTTGAAGGTCTGATTGGTGAAATCATGGGAAAGCAGAACGGCATGTGTGGTGGTCGGGGAGGGAGTCAGCACATCTGTTCGCAGGGATTCTACAGTAACGGAATTCAAGGTGGCATTGTTCCGGTAGCTGCAGGTCTTGCCATGGCTCAAAAAATGACAAGAACGGGTTGTATTTCGGTGGTGTTCATTGGAGATGGAACCTTGGGTGAAGGCGCACTCTACGAAACGATGAATATTGTGTCTAAATGGGAATTGCCATTACTCGTTGTGCTGGAAAATAATTACTATGCTCAGAGCACGTCTCAGCATCAGACCTTGGCCGGTAATATCCTCGCACGTGGTGAAGCGTTTGGGATCAAGAGTGCTCATGCCAACACTTGGGAAACAGAAGAGCTTATGATAACGGCTGCCAGCTCTGTTCAGTATGTCCGAGACGAATGCCGGCCGCTCTTTTTGCAAATTGACACTTATCGGCTTATGGCTCACTCCAAAGGTGACGACGATCGGGACCCGGAGGAAGTCAAAGAATATTGGGCCAAAGATCCCATTGAACTCTTCCGTCAGCAGACCACTCCGAAGGAAATCGAAGAGATTGATCGACAGATCCAAGTGAGCATTGATGCAGCGGTGTCTCGGTCCGATGCGACGCCCTATTCAGCAGAGAGTGAAGTGAGCGACGAGGAGACCGCTTCGACTTCTGTTGAGTGGACGCCGACGCAGATTCAATCGACTGAACGGATGGTCAATGCGATACATCTCTCGCTGCAGCGTAATATGCAACGGAATGACAAGATTATCTTGATAGGGGAAGATATTGAAGGGCCCTATGGTGGAGCTTTCAAGGTTACCAAGAACCTGAGTCAAGAGTTTCCAGGGCGCGTTCGAAACACGCCAATTAGCGAATCGGCATTAGTGGGGTTAGGTAATGGGCTGGCACTCAACGGATTACTCCCTGTGTGCGAAGTAATGTTTGGTGACTTTCTGGGTTTGGCATTCGATCAACTGTTAAACCACGCCTCAAAATTTCGCTATATGTATAACGAGCAAGTGCGTGTGCCTTTGGTTGTGCGAACCCCTATGGGAGGGAAGCGTGGCTATGGGCCGACGCATAGTCAAAGTATCGAGAAGCATTTCATGGGCCTGCCAGGGACTCGAATGTTATCCCTTCATTCTCGATTTGATCCTGGGCTTGTCTATGATGAAGTCTTTTCGTCCATTGATCGGCCTACTATTATTATTGAAAATAAATTGCTCTATGGTCTTCGTGTTACCGATCAGGTTCCCAGCGGATTTTCGCTTGAACATAGTCATGAGCAATTCCCCACGACGCGTATACGTCCGTTGAGCACCCCTGATCTTACAGTGTTGTGTTACGGCGGTATGCTGATCGATGTCGAGCGTGCGATCCAGCAATTGTGTGATGAGCATGAGGTGTTGTGTGAAGTCATTTGTCCTCTCCAGTTATATCCCTTCAACCCTTGGCCGGTGATGGAATCACTCCAAACAACGCGTAGGCTGATGATTGTGGAAGAGGGAATCAGTTTTGCCGCTCTTGGGTCTGAACTGTTGGCTCAGATTGCCGAGCATCAGCCAGATCTTCTTGAGCACGTGTGTCGTGTCTCGTCACCGAAGCACCCAATTCCGTCTAGCGGACCTCTTGAGAAGGAATGTTTACCTGGTGAAAGTCATGTAGTGACAACGGCCTTAAAAATGATGAATCTATGAACAGTATTCCAGTCATTATTCCGCAGGACAATGTGAACGACGAATCCGTGACCTTGCTGTCTTGGTCTGTTGCCAATGGAGAGTCCGTGTCTCAAGGGCAAACGATCGCTGAAATCGAGACAAGCAAGGCCGTGATGGAAATAGAAGCCCCAGCTGCTGGAATTCTAGAATATTCGCTTGAGCCAGGTAGCGACATCGATGTTGGAGCCTTGTTATGCAGGATTCGAGGTGAAGCACAAGAACGTGAAGCAGGGAGCGAGTCGCCTATCACGGGAGACGTGTCGGTCTCTTCGGTCGATGCCAATACAAACGGTCAAGGTTCTAAGGCTCTTTCCGCAAACGAAGGTATCCAGACTCACTTTACAAAGAAAGCTCACGCATTGTTAGCGCAACGTGGCCTCCCACTTGAGCGTTTTGCTGGTCGAGGGCTCGTTCGGACAAAAGATATCCTGCTTGAATTAGGTGAAGTGTCTTCTGCGCAGACTCAGCCTTCTGCGCCACGAACTGTTGTTCGAGGCGAACGGTCGATCTCACCTGTATCACCGACCCCGGCGTTTGGCATTCCATTTCGAACGGAAAAGTTATCAAAAAGCAAACGAACCGAAATCGGGTATTTGGCATCAGGCTCTCAGAATGCATTGCCGAGCGTGATAACGGTGGCTGTTCCAACCAGAGGTCTTCGAGCGGCAGTTGAGCAGCATAAGCATATTGATGCATCGGCCACAGCCGTGATTCTTTTTGAAGTCGCGCGTTTGCTGCGTCACTATCCATGGTTTAATGCGTTTTATCAAGATGGACATGTAAATGTGTATGACGAAGTGAATATAGGGTTTGCCATTGATGGAGATTTTGGCTTGAAGGTTCCGGTGATCCGCACTGCGGATACAAAAAGTATTGCTGAGATTACCAATGAGATCCAAGAATTGATGGTTGCGTACCTTGGGAATACGCTCTCCAGTGCCAATCTTCAGGGTGGTACGTGTACGGTGACTGATTTGTCAGGCGAGGGAGTCTTTGCGTTTCATCCGCTTCTCAATCAGGGGCAATCAGCGATCCTGGGTGTTGGAGGAGAGTTTTTCCCACCAGGAAGTCGCGAAGGAGTCTTTAACCTGATATTAGCGTTTGATCATCAAGTATCCGAGGGACGTCAAGCAGCCAAGTTTTTACGCGAACTTGGTGAACATCTTCAGGCATATGAGGCTGCCCTTGCTGGAGCTTCGTCTAGCGATCAAGACGCAGAAGACGTAAGCAAGCTCAGTTGTGCACGTTGCCTCACTCCGCTTGCCAATATTCAAGAATGGGATAAATTTGAACATTGGGATCACTTTATGGTCCCAATGGTGAAGCCTGACGGACAGCGTGGATATTTGTGTAGTGTCTGCGTGAGGGGGTGGTAGGCATTCGTATGGAACAGGAACTGAAACAAGTCGTTGCCGAGTTGTTTGATACGGACCTTCAGCAAATCACCGCTGATTTTCTCTTATCCACAAGGCGCATGCAAGGCTCCTTGGCCAGGGCGAAGCTTGATGCGGCCATCCGACATCGTCTTGGGGTGAAATGTCGTGGAGTCTATTCGGCTCAAACCTATGGTGAATTGCAAGAAGCTGTGCTTGGGGGTTCTGCCAACGGTGCCGAGACGCATGCATCTGCCTCGAACGGTTTGGCTGTGACGAATACGGAGACTTCTGTGGCGGTGGCAGCCAATCGTATTGGGACGGCACCTGTGCTCAGTTGCGGAATTGATATTGAAATGGTCGAAAGCTTTCCTGAGGTGGACGACTATTGGAAGGACTCCTTTTATACAAGCTCATTTTCATCCGTTGAGATTGCCTATTGTCTTCTGCAAGAACATCCCCGTATGCATTTTGCAGCTCGCTGGTGCGCAAAAGAAGCACTTAAAAAATGCCAACCGTTGTATCTCCACGAAGAAATGAATCATCTTGAGTTATTGTCTCCTGATGAGGGCCCACCAATTTTTCGACATTATCGACATGGAACGTTCGTCTCCATCCCTTTTGCTGTGAGCATGTCCCATACTCAACACATGGCTATTGCGATGGTTGTGACGCAGGTCGCGTTGCCCTGACTACGTACGGTGCTGAAATTGTCGTTGAGTGTCTTTGATCCCACGGCGTGTGGTCGGCACTCATTTTTCCACGATTCATGTTACATGTCATGAGTGTATAGAAAATTTTTCATCTGAGCACGCCGTGTAACGAACGTAGCACGAATAGTCGATTCTATTTCGTCGGTATGGACATATGAGTGGTGTAATGCGTGGGACATTTAATCTGTGATGCTGACGCTATACTTTGCTTCAGAGAAAGATCATGACATCTATGCAGGATGGTCGTATGTGCGAATTGGACCATAGGCAATGAACTACGCCTTTTGGTTTCGTATCGTGGTGAGTCTTGTTGTCACGCTTGTTCTCATTCAAGCGATTGACTGGGAAGCCTTTCCCGGGATGGACGACATTAGTTTCGGCTATCTGTTTGGTGCTGGGTTACTGGTCATTCTCAATCGATTGCTGAATGCCTATCGGTGGTATCTTCTCATTAATCAATTGTCTTCGAGTGTAAAGCTTCGTGAAGTAGTGGGAATTTATTTTAAAAGCGCATTTGTTGGGCTTGTGATGCCGTCAAGTGTCGGTGGTGAATTTTTAAAGGGTTATGGGCTCATGAAGTCAGGGTCTGGAGCTATTGATTCGTTTTCGTCGATCTTTATGGAAAGAGTTCTGGGGCTCATCTCCTTGCTAGGATCCGCGTTGATAGGCTTTTTGTTTTTAAATATTCAATTGGACGAAATGCACGAATTGACGATTGGTCGAGTGTTTGGGGTTTTTTTGATTGTGATGATTGGAGGTCTTATTGCTTGTTATTTTCTTGTTCCTTGGGTTGAGGAACGACTGAATCCTCAGTCTAAGTTTGCCTCGTTGATACTGAAGCTACGTCATGCTTTTCTCTTTTACCAAAAAATCAAAGCTCGCTTGTTTTTGGCTTTTCTGCTGTCTTTTTGCATCCAAGGATTTCGTATTTTTGGTGCCTGGTTGGTTGGCTTAGGATTAGGCTTGTCAGTAGAACTCGCGTATTATGTCTTGTTCATTCCGATCATTTCGCTGATTAGCATGATCCCTATTTCCATTGCAGGTCTTGGGGTTCAGGAGGGTGCGTATGTCTATTTTTTTTCGTTGACGGGAACGAACGCAACGATCATTCTTACGATGGCATTAGTGTTGCGGTTTTTATTGATTTTTGCTGTTTTGCCTGGAGGCATTCTTTACTTACGGGAAGGACTTTGGAAGAACTCAAAGCTGAACGAAACGGTCAAACCGCAGATATAACGGTCAATACTGGATCATGTCAGATCGTGTGCGACTTGTAGTCTGTTGACACGTCTCTTTACTGAGGAAATGGACTATCGAACGTAGAAGCCTTGCCGATTCTGTCTTGTTCTCTGTCATTTAAGGCAGGATTCTGTGTGGCATCTTTTTTCATGTGTCGGAAAGGCTACTGCGTGCTTCAATGCAATGGAGGGTTCCTAGTTTCGTATTCATTGAATTCGTTATCCTGTATTGTTATTTGGATGCACAGCGTTATGCGACGGTTGGCTAGAGAGGTGAGGGGAACGTCTGGCGTGTATTTGCTTAGGTAGTAATGATCGAAAGACTATTCCCAGGAAATGCGGAATATGGTATGAGATAACTCGACTTGCCATGATGGCTTACCCCTTACTTTACCCGCAAAATTTGAATGACTATTCGATATCGTTAATCTACTAAAAAAGTTATGAATCGAGCCGTCGAAGACACCGTGCGCACAGAATATGATGTGTTGGTTATTGGGGGCGGGATTTATGGGGCCTGTGTCGCTCGTGATGCCGCACTTCGTGGTTTGAAAGTCATTCTTTTGGAAAAAGGTGACTTCGGTCATGCGACATCGAGCAATAGCCACAAGATTATTCATGGTGGATTGCGGTACTTGCAACATGGGAATCTCCCTCGCATGAGAGAGTCGATTCAGGAACGACGCACGTTGGTGCGAATTGCTCCTCATCTTGTCAAGCCCATGCCGTTTCTTATCCCGACCTATCAACATATTGGAGCGAAGAAATTTCTGTTGCGATTGGCATTAATGGCCAATGATCTCATTGCCTTTGATCGAAATCGTGATTTGCCCAAGACCGCTCATTTTCCTTCAAGCCGTGTGATGTCCTGCAAGCAATCCTTGGCGCATTGTTCGGTGATGAATCAATCGAAGTTGACTGGTGGAGCCTATTATTATGATGCGCAAGTCCATAACTCTGAGCGTCTGCTCCTTTCAATGCTGCAGTCCGCTCACACTGCAGGAGCCAATTCGCTTAATTATGTCAAAGTTTTGAAGCTTCTTGCCAGTCACGGTTCTGTTGTTGGAGTGCAAGCTGAGGATATGCTGACTCATACTCAGATAGAAGTTCGGGCTAAGTGCATCGTCAATTGTGGCGGGCCATGGGTGGCTTGGTTAGGGGCATTGGGAAGCCGTTCATCTACCCCGTTTCAGGTTCCATTACTTAAGGCTGTGGTTCTTATAACCGATTCTATAGTAGATCGAGTGGCTCTCGGTGTTCCGAGCCCGTATTCGTATGTGGATGCCGACGCGGTCATGAATAAAGGGTGTCGATATTTCTTTATTACTCCATGGCGTAATCGATCGTTAGTCGGAACCTTTCAATCACGATATGATGGAAATCCTGATGATCTTGGTGTGACAGAGAATGAAATTGAGGCTCATGTCAGAGAAGTGAACGAGAGTCTACCTGGAGTCAAACTGACTCGAAACGCTGTACATTTTGTTAATAGTGGGCTTCTGCCGAGAAATGAAACCTCTCATCCCAATGCAGACGTTCAGTTAGCGAAACATTCCGTAATTTATGATCATGAAAAAATTGATGATGTCAAAGGAATGGTTTCCGTAAACGGTGTCAAGTTCACCACGGCGCGAGCCGTGGCAGAAAAGGCTGTGGACCTTGTGTGCCAGAAACTCGGAAAGAAAGCGATACCGTGTACGACGGCGACGGTCCCGGTGTACGGGGGGGATATGGCTTGTCATGCTGATGTCTTTCAGCAGGCCATGGCTCAGAAGCCGAGCAATCTGTCTCAGGAGTCCGTCCAACATATCGTTGACACGTATGGGTCTCAATTTTCGGAAATCTTTCAGTATTGTCACGACGATAGGAAATTGAGTTCTCCTATTACGACGGATGTGCCGATCATCCAAGCGGAGGTTGTCCATAGTGTCAGAAAGGAAATGGCTCAGACTTTGAGTGATGTGGTGTTTCGACGCACGGAACTTGGTACCGTTGGATATCCCGGAGTTGACTGTCTGCAGCAATGTGTCATGCTTATGTCGCAAGAATTGAACTGGGATGAATCCAGGGTACAGCGGGAATTATGTGAGACGAATGCAGAGTATGAACGAAGAGGAGCCGGCCCATGCATGGGGAATTAACGTCTAACCGGATTCTTGTCATTGCGCCCACGCCATTTTTTGCGGATCGAGGGTGTCATGTTCGGATTCTTGGAGAGATCAAAGCCTTAAAGAGTCAGGGGTATGTTGTACAGCTGTGTACTTATCATTTGGGAAGAGATATCGACGGTATCGATACGATTCGAACGTTAACGATTCCTTGGTATAATAAATTGTCAGCCGGTCCTTCTATTCATAAATTCTATATTGATGCCTTATTGTTATGGAAGGTATTTCAGGTCTGTCGATCGTTTCGCCCGAATATTCTTCATGCGCATTTGCATGAGGGGATTGTGATCGGGAAGCTTGCAAGCTTGTGGTACAACATACCGATGGTTGCTGATTTGCAGGGAAGTTTGACGGAAGAAGTTCTGGATCACGGGTTCCTGCCACGTTGGAACTGGCTGGCAAATGTCGTACGGTGGATAGAGAAAAAAGTGAATGCCATGCCATGTCATTTGATTACCAGCGCCTCTCGTACAGCTCAACAGGTTACAGAAATCTTTGGGATGACGAATGTTTCAACTATTGGAGATGGTGTTGATCTGGATGTGTTTTCTCGTCAGCCTGAAGATCTCGAGCTCAAAGCCAAGCTTGGGATTGCTTCAGATGACAAAGTGGTCGTGTTTATTGGCGTGTTGACGGCGTATCAAGGCATTGATTTGTTATTAGATATGGCCGTATTGGTGCTCAAGGATGTTCCGACGGCAAAATTTCTGATTATTGGGTTCCCTGAAGAGCTATATCGGAAAAAAGCCGTGGCGATGGGACTGGGCGAACGGGTGATCTTTACCGGAAAAATCGAATATGCGGACGCTCCCAAGTATCTGTCGCTAGGGAGCGTGTCCGTTTCACCGAAGGTGTCGTCATCCGAGGCGAATTTAAAATTATTTACATACATGGCGTTGGGTCTTCCCTGCGTCGTGTTCGATAATCCAGTCAATCGAGAAATTCTAGGTAATTTGGGTGTCTATGCTGAAAATAATGACCTTATAACTTTTTCTAAAATGATAGTCGAACTGTTAACCGATTGCGAGCGAGCACGTCAACTTGGCGAACATTGTTATCAAAAAGCGTCTTCTGAGTATTCATGGGACGCTGTTGGGTATCAGTTGCGTGAAGTCTATGGAAAACATGCGGCGGTAGCGCCTATTTTGTAAAGGGAGGATGCACACAATGGCTGATACAGTACTGGTCACTGGAGGGGCGGGCTTTATTGGATCGCATGTTGCTGATGCACTCCTGACCCGCGGCTTGTCTGTTGTTGTGTTGGACGATTTAAGCGGAGGGTTCCGTGAAAATGTTCCCGACGGTGCTGAATTTGTTGAAGGGAGTATTGTCAACACTCAACTGATTCAGGAGTTATTTACGACACACAATTTTACCTATGTCTATCATCTTGCCGCCTATGCGGCTGAGGGATTAAGTCATTTTATAAAAAAATTCAATTATGAGAATAATTTGATTGGAAGCATTAATCTCATAAATGCCTCCGTCAATCATGGAGTGAAGTGTCTGGTCTTTACGTCATCAATCGCGGTGTATGGGCAGAATCAGTTGCCGATGACTGAAGACATGGTCCCCGTTCCTGAGGATTCATACGGGATTGCGAAATTGGCCGTTGAACAAGATTTGCAAGCGAGTCACGAGATATTTGGCCTCGACTATGTCATGTTTCGACCACATAATGTCTATGGTGAACGACAGAATATTGGTGATCGTTATCGGAATGTTGTTGGCATCTTTATGAATCAGCTGATGCAGGGGCAGCCGATGACAATATTTGGTGATGGCCAACAAAGTCGAGCGTTTTCTTATATTCAGGATGTGGCTCCGATCATTGCCGGCTCTCCGTTTAATGCGCGTGCGCTGAACCAAGTGTTCAATGTGGGAGCTGAAACTCCACATACGGTCAATGAATTAGCAGAAATTGTGGCGAAGGCCATGAAGTGTGAGAAGGCGATTTCATACTTAGATGCGCGAAATGAAGTGTTGCATGCTTTTTCAAGCCATAACAAGCTGCACGATGTATTTGGCGATTCTCCTAAAGTAACCTTGGATGATGGAGTTCATCGAATGGCGGCGTGGGCTAAAAAGGTTGGCGCAAAGCGAGGAAAGACGTTTGACGGCGTCGAGATCCTAAAAAATATGCCAAAGAGTTGGAGAGAGGCATTGTCTGAGAGTTCTCGATAGTATGGGTTTTGAAAGGCACTTCTTTGCCATGGTCTGTCCTGTCTCGTATGTCTCTCGTGTATTGTATTGCCTAAAAATCTGTCAGATGGGAAATACGTTGTGAAGGTGCTTGTGACTGGAGGGACAGGTTTTACCGGTGGCCATTTGTGTGCAGAGTTGGTTACGCAAGGCTATCATGTCCGGAGTTTGGTACGACAAGAGAGTCAGACTGAGGAATTAGAGAAGCTCAACGTTGAAATTGTCAGGGGTGACCTGTGTAACCCTGACTCGTTTCGGAATGCGGTGCATGGCGTCGACATAGTGTTTCATATTGCAGCGTTATTCCGGCAGCAAGGAGTCGGGCCCGAAGTCTTTCGTCAGGTGAATGCGGAGAGCGTGGAGCATTTGCTCAAGGCATCAATTGAACATGGTGTGTCGAGATTTGTGCATTGCAGTACAGTTGGCGTTCATGGGCATGTTACGCAATCACCTGCGAATGAACGTACACCATTCGGTCCTGGAGATATTTACCAAGAAACCAAATTGCAGGGGGAAAATATTGCACGACGTTACATGGACGAGAGACGATTACCGGTCACGATCATACGTCCTGCGGGCATCTATGGTCCGGGAGACATGCGATTTCTCAAACTGTTTCGAGCGATTCATAAACGTCGATTTGTCATGATTGGCGCTGGGACCGTGAACTATCACTTTACCTATATTGATGATTTGGTTGACGGGATTATCTTGAGTGGTCGATCGGAACAGGCAATTGGTCAAACGTATATATTAGGCGGAAAAGAATATGTGCCTCTTAATCAATTGGTGACCATGATAGCCGATGAGTTGCACGTGAAACCTCCTGGACTACGGCTTCCCATGTGGCCGGTGTATGCAGCAGGTTTTGCGTGTGAAGTTCTCTGTAAGCCATTTGGTCTTGAGCCTCCGTTATACCGAAGGCGTATCGATTTCTTTAAAAAAAATAGAGCATTCGATATTTCTAAAGCGACACAAGAGCTTGGTTTTCAACCAAAGGTCACCTTACAAGAAGGCATTCGGCGAACAGCTGCTTGGTACAAGCAGCAAGGGTATCTTTGAGCTGTTGCGACATTGATCGGAAGCCAGGTTTTTCTTATGACGCTGTAAATGGTACAGAATTATAAGCTTACGGATAGAGTCATATTTACACAGTTTATTGTCTCTGCCAATGAACAGATGATTCATTGGCAGGGTTTTGCGAATAATTCTTTGCTGATTCCTCTCCACGGTGAGTAGATCATTGTTGGACATTTTCATTCTGGCCTGAACAAAACAATGAAGATTGTAGGCAATAAAATTTCACATTCTGAAGACCGTAAGTTCTTCTCGGCAACTTCTCGTATCATAATGATTGAGTCTCTACATGTAGCCGAATTAAACCGTTTTCCCGCCTTGGCATAGGCACCATACTGTCCTAGTGCCGTTCGAGTGTCTTTCTATATTCCTTGCAGACGCTACGTGCTGCCACCGCAACGAAGTTTCTCGAAACTCAAAATACCCCTGCCCAGTCTTGTGTCTGGTATTCTCGGCAATGGCTAAAGGAGTTTTTGAGCAAATACGTTATGGTCAGTCGTGTGTTGGCATCTCTGAGTTTTTGCGGGAGTGTCTGCCGTCCTGCGGTATCACTTGCTCCTTATTGAAAAGGGCTTCATGCAATGACTGTTTAAATCACGTACTTTAGGATGCAGTTCTCTAATGTCTCATCCTATGTCTATTCTTGTCGGTTATGAAAATTTAACCTGTTGTACTGTGTTGTCCTGGGGGAATCGGATTTGGCAATCTTCGATTCTAGATTATGTATTATCTCACTGGAAGCTGGTGTGTGTTTTTTCGGGTGAGAGCATTTCTTCAACGTATTGAGAGAAGATCCTCTTTACATAATGAGGTGTCTGGGGCAGAATTTTATCAATAGGCATCGCCATGGTTCTCACTGAGTAATTGCTTTTTTGGTCGTGTGGTGAGTGGAAGGAAAATCTTATAGGAGAGTGTGGTGAAGCACATATCATGTCTGCATTATCTCAAAGCTTCGCATCGTTTCCTGTAGAAATCAGTGTTGCTGTTCTTAGTTACAATGCTGAAGATCGCATCAAAAAATGTTTGAATGCGATCAATGAACAAACTCGCCTTCCGAATGAAATTCTCGTCATAGACAATGCTTCGACCGATCAGACGGTTCAAATAGTTGAACGAGAATTTCCTCATATAGAACTCAAACGGATTCAATCCAACACGGGTTGTAGTGGAGGGCGTAATCGTCAAGTTTCATATGCAAAGTATCCGTATGTGATGTTGGTTGATGATGACGTTTTTCTGTCACCTACCTGCCTGGAAGAGCTTGAGCGCGCGGTTCAGCAATTTCCGGAGGCGACAATTTGGTCGCCACGTGTTTGTTATGAGCAGGATGAAGGCCGGATACAAATGGATGGCGTGTTCCTTCATTTTATTGGAGAAGCCGTATTAATCAATCCGGAACGGAGGTTGAATGGTCATGAATTGGGAAAATCTCATGTACGTGCTTCCAATCAAGAGATGTCTGATGCTTCGGTGAATGGGGCGGCACTGCCAGAGGAGCCGTTTCTCATTTCGTCACAAGGCGGCGTAGCGTTTCTCATCAAAAAAGAAGTGGTCTTACATATGGGTGGCTATGACGAAAGCTATTTTTTTGGTCGAACGGATGGAGAATTCTCTTTTCGACTTACTTTGTCGGGACACCAAATTTATTCCGTCCCACGCGCCATTGTGTATCACCGAATGAAAAAAAGAGGGTTGAAGCAAGTTGAGCGTCAAGTGAGAAATCGTTGGTTGTTAATTCTGCAAACATATTCATGGAAAACTTTAGTCGTGCTTATTCCGGCTTTGCTGGTGTATGAGGTGAGCGTTGTGGCTTTTCTTGCCCTCAAAGGAAGATTGCCCCAATATTTTAAGGCTAATTGGCAAGTATTGCAGATGTTTCCGCAGACATTGGAAAAGCGAAGGAAGGTTCAGGCAATAAAATGTCGGTCTGATAGCAATATTCTCTCGAGTGGATTTATTAATATTCGTGCCGATCTGTTATCGAATCCGCTTTTCAGAACCGTTCACCGTACTATGAATGTATTCTTTAAAAGCTACTGGATTTTTGCAAAGCGATTGATTGAATGAGAGTGAGGGGATAGTCGTACGTTCGATAGCCGTGCATATGCCATGGACTAATTCATTCATTGAGGTATTGAGAGAAGTGGAGCCTGCGAGTGTCTACGCACACTTTTTCTGTCGTTCCCCTTGCATGAGCAGACTGTGAGTGTTGTGCAAGGACCATTTCGAGGTCATGTTATCTATGTCATGAGGTGGCTTATTGTGTAGGGAACGATGGATCATCATCGTGTCATTGATAGTCCCAAGTGTACTGTAGAAACCGGTCATCCCCGTTAGAGAGCAAAGATTTTCTCCCAGTTGGTAAAACCATTGAGTTGTGGTTTGTCATCCTTCCGCCAGAGGTCGTTGTATTGCCTCCGGGTTTTCCCTCTTTATCTGGGAATCTTCACTAGACTTGAATGATTGGAATGAAAATCAGTTGAAATCGTTTTGAGGGAATTATTTTTGATTTTTGCGATTATCAGTAGTGAGTGCATAAATACGTAGTAACGTTGAATGTTTACCCCACCAGTAATAGGTCCACTCTGGTGATATACTGAATTTTCATAGTGGGTAAATCTGTTTGTGAGAATAGAATTTCTGTAAATTTCTGTTGCAAGATGTCAATTTATGTCAAATAGGGCTACGGAAATGTGTTGTATTTGATGAGATTCCCTGAAAATGCTGAGTATTGTGGGTGGTATATTTATTGCTATTTCATTTGCCTCAAACGCATTCGGATAAAGTTCCACAGTAAATAGAGCATATCAAAATGTGCATTCTGTCAAAATAATTTACAGATTTTAAAGCCTAGGTCGTATTTTTTTACAGTGCGGAATGTACATATTTGAGGGAGCGAATGCTCGTGGTTGAAAAATTGGGTTTGAGTTCTTAATGGCTATTCATGCTTCCTATTCGTGTGTGTATACGTTTGGCATGGTGAAACCAAATTGTGCATTGTCAATAATTCCTCAAATGGGTCCAACGACAGAATTTTCTGGTAGATGGTGCATTGAAAGAGTGTACACTCAAGTAGTCGTAAGAAAATCGTAAAACGACAAGCTGGGTGTTGGCAGCAATCTATGTGTGTCGGTAGCCAGTCCTTTGGACCCTCTACATGTGTAGGATTGACGTGTGGGGCTGTAAGTATTGTCCAACGGAATTTCGAATACTGTGTTAAAGAAGATCTTCTTTTGTACTTCTTCTACCACAATATTGCGTATTTATTAAGATTTTTATAGGTTTGCCGATAAAAACATTTGGTGGGAACCAGGTATTGATTGAGAAATTTTTTAATAATGAGAGAGACGTAAGCGGTCGATCTTTTCTTACGAAACTTCCAACTATGGAGAGTGACATTGAATATTTTAAGAGCTGGTAAGAATGCGCGACGATGGGGGGCAACAAAAATTGTTCTGTGTGCCTGGGTTGTCTTGTCCTCAATTCCTTCCTTTGCAATGGCAGATGTGGGCCTGTATGACACGTGGTGGAAAGAGATAAAAAACTCAAAAAGTTATAACAATCCTTTTAACTACAATGAGATTAATCTCAAGGTGACATATACTTCTCCGAGTGGTCAGAACATCAATTTCTTTGGTTTTTATGATGGCGATGGGAGGGGGGGACAGAATGGAGATGTCTGGAAGCTCAGATTTATGCCGGATAAGGTGGGTACATGGAGGTACACTTATAGTTGGACTGATGGAACTTCGGGTGGATCGGGAAGTTTCAAAGTCGTCGATACGGGAAAGCCAGGCCCTTTAAAAATCGCCTCTGATAATTCATGGTATTTTATGGATTCACGTGGTAAGCCATTTCATTTTCGTGGGTATGATCTTCATCATGTTGGACCGGAAATTCATACATCGAAAACATGGGCAAACTCTTCTTCGACCTATATCGACATCATGAACAATAAAATGAGCGCTCGCGGGTATAACATGGCCATGGTGGATTCTCCCTCCGATTCCGGGCGGTCGCGGAGCTGGTGGAAGAATGGGCAGAAAGATGTCTTCGACCTGGGCGTATGGCGTGATTACGAAAAAATCTTGCTCCATGCAATCAACAAGAAGATATATGTTTTTCCTTTTGATGGATTTGTCTCTCAAGGGAATAAAGGGCATATGACTGATGTGTTCATCCATTATATGGTAGCCCGTTTTGGTGCCTATCCGTCCTATATGGGATTTTCTCCTACTTGGGAATGGACTGATATTTGGAGTGCTTCACAAGTCAATCAATTCATGAAGCAGGTCCATAATTGGCATCCTTTCGCCCCGTTGTTGACGGCGCACGACTGTGCAAAGAGTGATTTTCAGGGCTGGCTTGATTTCTCAATGCGTCAATCGGCCAATCCAAGTCACCCGACACGAGATATCTTTTCCGCTAATTCGCGCACGTCAGGTCAAAGTCAAGGTAGTTGCAATACCACTGGTGGGGTCGCCAGTGCCTTTCGAAATAAACCGATTATTGGTTCTGAGGAAGTATGGGAGTTGCCCGGCGGGAATTTCGGAGAGCCGCGAAATCGAAAGGAAGTTCGACGAGCCGCATGGGGCATTATGATGGCCGGGGTCATGCCACTGTATTCTGAGTGGACAAAGTGGAGTAACAATCCAGGTAATATGCCTGGTGAGCCCGATATCCGACGCATGTTTGACTTCTTTTATTCCAAAACACAGTACCGGAAGTACAAGCAGCTTAACTCACTTGTTTCAAAATCGAATCGGCAGATTGCGTTTGGAAAGGAAGGTCTGGAATATTTAGTCTATGACGAAAATGGCGGGTCGATCACCATTAATTTGTCTGGCGCTGGTGGGTCAAATACTTTTGATGTGCTCTGGTTTAATCCTACAACAGGTGCAACGCAGAATGGAGGGAAGGTAAAAGGGGGGGCATCTCGAACCCTGCATTCGCCCATTTCAGGTGATACCGTGCTTCTGCTTACCAAGGGTGAGGCTGACACGACACCTCCGGCGGCGCCGACTGGTCTCAGATTAAATTAGTCACCTAGTTCATGGTTTGATACGAAGTTTCATCGTGCCCATCTTCACCATGGTTATATAGTGTGGCGTGTGGGCGAAGGCCTGTTTTGTCTCGGTCGGCAACAGTTCACGCAGCCGGTCGGGGTAGGTTTTGCGTTCCGCACAAGGTCGAGTGGTCCGTTGCTTCGAATAGAAGGCACGAAGGCTAACCTGCCTCATCAGTTGCTGCACCCATTCGTGATTGCCTCGATGCCTATGTCGCTGGCTGGAGTTCAATTCACAACCACCTACTCCCCTGGATGAGGCATTGGAGAGTACGCTCATTCAAGACATGTCTCAGGGGTGGACTTTTTTTGACAAGGATTTGGTTGAAAACCGTCTTTGTCGTTACTACGTTTTTGCATGCCGCTTTTGCCGGAGGTCCTCATCGTGGGCCGCATCCAACTGTGTTCCTGCCTATATGCTCTCTGCCTTTGTCGCTATCTGACCTTTCCTCATCTGGCTCTGCTTTGTATGTATCGTAGTCGCGTGGTCAATTTTACCAAGGTGCAAGCATTTTGTTCACCGTCGCTTTAAACGTTGGGGTATGGTAGCGTCAAGATTGTGTCCTGCGTCTTTCTTAGTTAGTATCATCTGTTGTCTTGTGTAGAGCGTATTCTCCCGGGCCATCGTGCAAATTTTTTGGACTCTTTCCATTGGCGTCTCCCACGAAGAATCTGCAAGCAAGCGATTAGCTTGACAGTACATCAAATAGAATTCACGAAATCTGTAATATATGGCTGCCATTGTTGATGAGGGTTGCAAGTCGATGAATGCGCGACCTAATATTGACCGGTTTGTCAAAAAATGTCGTTTCCCAGGCTCCAAGATCCTCAGTCGTTGGGTGACCGTCATGAAATCGCATGGGGCTTGGATCTATTTCTGGAATACGCCAACGGGTCATTCTTGATTTTTTTAACGGTTTTTGACGTAAGGTCACGTATTATATTTTATGCTATCTGGTAACTCGGTCCATTCATTGAATGGGAAAGAGGATGTCATGCTCTCTATCGTGCGAGAGAAGAGCAATTATCCATTTTTTATTTTCGGGTGTCCTCGGTCAGGATCTTCGTTGTTGAGCCGGATGTTGAATGCCCATCCGCGTTTAGCGGTTCCTTTCGAGTCGCATCTGTTTAGTATGTTTTATCCTTTGCTTCCATACTATGGAGATCTATGCAAGGCTGAAGTCTTGGAGCAATTGGTCTGTGACATTCTTGCTACGGATGTCATGAAGGACTGGTCTCCTCCCGTGAAAAAAAATCAGGTGTTGTCGCTGATACGTGTCAACAATTTCGGAGGCATTATGGATGCTGTCATGCGATCGTGGGCACAGACGCAGCAGAAACAGCGATGGGGTGACAAAACGCCTTGGCATGTTCAGTATTGGCCGCAAATTCTTCAGTATTTCCCGCACACGAAATTTATTCATATCGTCCGCGATGGACGAGATGTTGCCATTTCTTTGTTCCGCGCGCGTTTTGGCCCGAAGACGGTCTATGGGGCCGCTCGGCAATGGGATAACTATATACGGGACGTTGAACGTCTTAAACGAGCTGTTTCAGAGCAGAATTTTTACCAAATACGCTATGAAGATCTTTTACAGGATCCCGAATACACGCTTGTAGGAATTTGTGATTTCTTACATGAAGAATATACACCCCATATGTTGGAGTTTTACAAAAATCCTGACCTGTATAAAACGGACCAGACCAATATGCATAACCTTTCGAAGCCATTGTTACATCACAATACCATGAAGTGGCGGGCTGAGATGACAGAACGTGATCTTTGTGTTTTTGAAGCCGTGGCCCAGAGCACCTTACGTCAGCAGCGATATGAGGTTGTGTGTGAAAATCCGCGTCTCTCTCAATTTCAGATTGTATTTTCTCGTTTTCTTGTTGGGCCATCAAAAAAAGTGATAGCGCTACTGAGAAATCGAAAAGGGCAAATCGATGCCATGATTCGTTGGCGGATTATGGCGCGTGTCATGATTGTTGACCGAATTCTTCGTGCATTTCGATCCAGGTAGAATGAAAAGAATCGTCCATGCACATTTTACCATACGAAAGAGTGAACTCACTTGCTATCTTCATGAAAGTGCAACGTTGTGCGGGGCGTAATCGGGCGTGTTCTTGGCGTGTTTGTGCAACCGACTCAAGAATGGATTGTCGTAGCTTCTTCTATCCCCAGGTGACTTGAGCGAGTCGAGTGTTGATTCTGTTGCCTGAGTCAATCAACGCAAGTCGTGTTGACTGTCCTCAACGTTGTATCACTCTCTATCCCGCAATCTATCCGTTGTCGTGCACTGCCCAAAATTACTCAATGCTATTGTGTGGTGACAATGTCTAGCAAGATCCTCAATCTCGTTAGTATGCCCTCAAGCCGTTCCCGTTATTGACCGCCTTCTCAGCACTGGCCAGGATCGTGAGGTCCATGTCAATTTCTCCCCATGATTGAGATCATTTAGTCGCAAGTATTAAGAATTTTGTGAAGTGACCGAATGATAAATATAGACGAAACAATAACAATGTATTGTATTTGCTTGTTACTAGGTAATTGACCATTCTTCTTACTTAAATCCCTACCCCTCGCAGGAGTATCATTGTGAAGATCAATAATACGTGTTTCTTGAATTGTCGCAGAACTATGGCCATTGTCCTGGCAAGCTTCATCGTCGTGATCATGATGCAGAGCATGACATGGGGAATGAGTCAGGTTGGGCTGTATGATGTATGGGAACGTCAGGTTATCAATACCAAGAAATATTCAAACCCGTTTGACTACAACGTCATTGAACTACAGGCCACATTTACTTCTCCAAGTGGCAAGAAATTCAATTTTTTTGGGTTTTATGATGGTAACGGCAATGGTGGGCAAACCGGGGATGTGTGGAAGCTCCGATTTATGCCGGACAAAGTTGGTACATGGAAATATACCTATCGCTGGACGGATGGCACGTCTGGAGGTTCTGGCAGCTTTCAAGTTGTGGATACTGGGTTGCCGGGACCTCTAAAGGTTGCCTCCGACAATTCATGGTATTTTGAAAATGCTCGTGGACGAGCCTTTGACTTGCGTGGCTACGATGTCCATCAAGTGGCGACGTTTGCGCCGAGAGGGAATCCCTATACTGGTGACCGCTCTTGGTTTAAGAATATCATTCAGAAAGATTTAGCGGAAAAAGGGTATAACTTTACGATGATTAGTTTGCCGGCCGATCGCGTGGATACGCATGTTCCCTTCAAGGCGGAGACATTGTGGGTGAATGAACAGGAAACCAAAGTCTTTGATGTGTCGGTTTGGCAAGGTGTCGATTCGATATTAGGCATGCTGAAAGACAAGAAAATTTATACTATTACATTTGCCGGCATGATTTTTCATAATAATGCGGTCACGCCTCGAACGCGACCAGGGGGTGTGTACAATTTTAACGACTTCAAAGTGCTGATCAAGTATTTTGTTGCACGATACGGTGCATTTTATAATTTTTTGGGTTGGTCGCCAGCCTGGGAATGGCATGATGCTTGGACAAAGAGTGAAGTCAATACCATTATGGCGCAAGTAGACAGTTGGGATCCGTTTGACCGGCTCTATAGCATTCATGACTGTTCTCACAATGGTTTTTCCTGGCTTGATTTTTCGATGCGACAAACAGGGAGTCGTAGTGTATTTGATGGAAATGCTCGACAAGCCAACTGGACTCAGTTTGGTGATCGACACGCCATTTGTGGATCAAGCTCGGGGGTTGGGTCCAAATTTGTCAATCAGCCGATTGTCGGAAGTGAAGATCTTTGGGAAGGGACCCTCAAGGGTCAACCAAGGAATGGGACGGAAGTTCGTCGTGGAGCTTGGGGAGGGTTGCTGGCAGGTGTGATGCCGTTGTACTCCGAGTGGAATAAATGGCTCAAGTCGGGTGGCGGCGGACAAGGGGAACCCTACATTCGCCGAATGCTTGATTTCGTGTATTCGAAGACTCAGTATCGTCAATACAAACAACTCAATGGGTTAGTCTCGAAGTCAAGTCGACAGGTTGCTTCGGGGAAAGAGGGGCAGGAATACTTGGTCTATGATGAAAATGGTGGGGATATCGTCATTGATTTGTCTGACGCTGGAGGATCAAACACTTTTGATGTCCTTTGGTATAATCCGACATCCGGGTCTACGAAAGATGGTGGCAAGGTGAATGGTGGAGCATCGAGAACGCTGCATTCCCCAATTTCAGGGGATACCGTCTTGCTGCTCACCAAGGGGAAGGCTGATACTACACCACCGAAGGCTCCAACAAAACTTTCGATTCGATCGGTAGAGCGTTAATAGTCTATAAAATGATGGACACGTCAAGTGACACGTAAAGTATCCAGTATTTTTGACGTGGGACTTGGCGTGTTCTTGTGAAAACCAAGGGTCTCCATCCTGATCATAGAGGAAATTATTTAAGCTATTTTTTCGAACTGGTGGTCCGACGGTCGGATTATGCATGTCAGTGTTATTTTCACTGAATTATTGGGCTACATTTATTAAGTGTAAGTGCTTAATTTCCGTATGTATATTCCCATATAACGTTTTGATGGGTATCTTTTTCAACGAAAAGCTCTGTGTTGTTGTGACCGCCCGGGAATTGAGTCGAGAAGTTATATTTCGTTCATGCTATGATTTATTCATACAAACATCTGAAATCTCTGATTAACCACTGAATAGACGTCAGTTCTTACTGAATCAGGGGAAAATAATGAAGGGGAAGGGTTCATTCCGAAAGGCAGGAATTATCTTTGTCGTGTTGTGTTTGTGCGGCATTGTCTCTTTCACGCTTGTTGAGGCAAGCTTGAGGGTTTTGGGGATTTCTTATCCTGTCTTCCATATGTATGACCCAATTCGTGGAAAAGGCTTATTGCCTGGAAAAGAAGGATGGTATCGCTCTGAAGGAGCGGCATATATTCGAATCAATTCCGCCGGCTTTCGAGATCGTGAGCATATTGTGGAAAAGAAGCCTGGTGTTTATCGGATTGCCGTGTTGGGCGATTCGTATATGGAAGCACGTCAGGTTGCGCTTGAGGATTCATTTGTCCGGCGGTTGGAAGTTTATCTGCAAGCCTGTGATACGCATCCGTACCAAAAAATTGAGACATTGGGATTTGGGCAAGGCGGCTACTCCACGACCGATGAGCTTCTCACGCTGAAGCATCATGTGTGGCCGTACAGTCCGGATATGGTGCTGACGGCCTTTTTCCATGGCAACGATTTAGTGGATAATTTTCCAAAGATTAATACCTGTGAAGGTGGCCACTGTCCCGATATCCGGCGTCCATTTTATTATAGGAAGAATGGTGAATTGACGTTGGATACGTCATTTTCGCAATGGACATTCGATTCATTTAAGGATCGGATGCTGCTCGTTGGGGTGCAGTATTCTCGCACCCTTGAAATGCTCAATCAGGCTTCCCGTGTGTTGAACAACTGGCGCGTTCAACATAATACCGATTATGCGTTTAAGGAGACCGGTTTGTCGGAGTGGGTCTACGCTCCCCCCAGTCTTCCTGTGCATAAGGACGCCTGGAGGTTGACGGAAGATATTCTTGGTTTACTCAATCAAGAGATCCTGGAGCATCATGCTCAGCCATACTGGATGCTAGTCACTAACCCCAGTCAAGTTGACCCTATTCAGCGACAAGCTCTGCGACAGCGTCTTGGCGTTGAAACATTAGATTATCCAGAACAACGAATCATGAAACTTGGTGAAAGCCTGCATGTGCCGGTTATCCCTCTTGTGTATGCTTTTCAACAATATGCTGATGAACAGCAGGAATATCTGCATGGTTTTCCAAACTATCGAATGGGCGCAGGACATTGGAATGAAAAAGGCCATGATCTTGCCGCTCGTCTTGTTGCCGCTAACGTGTGTACCTACCTGTCGACACCATAAGGGCACCTGGTGTGCTCGTCTGCTGAGTGGCCCAAAGAAGATTCTTGTTCGTGCTTGTGCTAGTATCATGAGGGATGCATTGCCTTATTGTTGAATTGGGCTGATTGTATACTGTTCGTCGCTACTCTCGATTCCTTGCTGCTTTCCCTTGGCATTGCGAAGTCATATTCGTCACCTGCAGGAGGTGATGTGAAACGATGGCACCATGATAGAGAATGGGCTGTAAGTCATGGATGATGAAACTTCTCAGGCGCTCAAGGAGCGTAGTCCAAGTTTTTCTGTGGATTGTCTTATGCAACGTTTTCATGTGCGTGCAAAGAAACGCTAACGAGATAACAGTATGGTGAATCTGAACTCTCTTGTTGGGAAACGGGTACTGGTCACTGGCGCAACCGGTTTTGTGGGCGGGCATTTAACACGCCGGCTGGTGAATGATGGAGCGTGTGTTCGTGTACTTGTGCGAAAAAGCAGTGATCAGACGGTCGTCGACGGTCTGCAGTCGCTCGGAGCTGAAGTGATCTATGGAGATATTACTGATCAAGCGGCGGTGCATGATGCGGTCAAGTCTATGGAATATATCTTTCATATTGCGGCGCTCTTTCGTTCGGCAAAACACGGGGATCGTATCTATTACGATATAAACGTCGAAGGAACCCGAAACGTTCTTGATGCCGCAGAACATGCGTCCGTGCAACGGGTTCTCCACTGCAGTACGGTGGGAGTGCATAGTCATATCCCACAGCCTCCTGCAGCAGAAGACGAAGACTACCGTCCAGGAGATATATATCAGTTAACGAAATGCGAAGGCGAAAAACTAGCTCGTGAACGGTTTGCCTCTGGCCGTGTTGTTGGGACGATTGTGCGGCCTGCCATGATTTGGGGACAGGGAGATACGCGAACGTTAAAACTCTATAAAGGGGTCGCACATCGACGGTTTCCAATTATTGGAAATGGCAAAACACTGACGCATTGGGTTGACGTGAATGATTTAGTTGATGGGTTTCTCTTAGCGGCTGAAAATGAAGCAGCCAAGGGGCAGACCTACATTTTTGCAGGAGAGCGGCCAGTTTCTATTTCTGAGTTAGTTGTGACGATTAGTCGCGTTGCGGGTGTGAAGCCATGGCCATTCAAAGTGCCTGCCTTACCCATTCAGCTCCTTGGTTCACTCACCGAGTCTATCTGTAAGCCAATTGGTATTGAGCCGATATTGCATAGGCGGCGAGTAGATTTTTTTACCAAAACACGTTCGTTTGACACCTCAAAGGCCAAAAAAGAATTGGGGTTCCGTCCTCGGTTAACGTTTGAAGCTGAAGTCGAAAAAATATTTCAGTGGTACCAGACTCAAGGCTGGTTGGCGTAAGCGAGACGCATTGTCCGTGCTTGCTCCTAAGATTTCCTTACATCATACTGATACACGTAAGTCACGCACACCTCTCCTTGCCCTGTGGCAGAGGAGTTTCCCTGAGAGATTCGTCTAGGTAACGCCGTTATGGAAAATCTTCGAGGCATACCGCATTCTCTGTGTTTTCCGCTGATTTCTCTCATCATTCTCATCTTTCTGGTATCCCAAGTGGCGGTCATTCTTCTCCCAGTCCCGACCTATTACTGGCCGTTTATGGACTACCCAATGTACAGCAAGGTTCGCCATGAAAATGAACTCGTTAATGAAAATTTAGAGTTAGTGGGACTCACCTACGATGGACAGCAGCGAAATATTCCACCGGAGGAACTTGGGTTGAGTTTTTTTAAATTTAATGATTGGTTTGTGCCTCGTCTTCGAAGCAATCTGCATGATCCATCCATTCACCACTATGTTGAGCAGTTGAAAGCGATGGAGTATGAGGTGTTTCGTATACAAGCAAAGCCTGTACGAATTTCTCGTTTCGGGATTACAGATGAGCCGATTCAGGTCTTTATCGATATTAACATGCATTCGTTAGCAGGTCATGAATGAGCATATGGGCCGTTTGGAAAACCTATTGGTTTACACCCGCTTCTCTTTTTAATCTTGCCTGTTGCCGTGTACTTCTTGTTGGGCTTGAGTTGTGCTTGACTGTGGGGCGAGAATTTTACACGAAACTCATGTTTACAGCAGAGAATGCCCCGGTGCTGGCTCAAACCCGATACTCGCCGTCGTTAGTCTATAAATTATTGACTCTTCCTTTTGACCAGCCGTGTTTACCTTCCGAGTTTGCCCTTACCGTAATATTTGTGACGACATGTATTGCTGGTGTGGCAGCGTTTCTCGGGCTTTTCACGAACCTCAGTCTTGTGGTCTTCGTTGTTGGCCACGTATTCATGCGGTCATTTCACTATGCCTTTGGCGAATTTCACCATGTTCAAGCGATAATGATGATTGCTCTGGCAATTCTCACGCTGAGTCCTTGCGGCCGCGTCTTATCTGTCGATGATCTCTGGCGCCGCCTGAAGACTTCCGCAAGTCAACGAAAGCTTGTCCCGGGTAATGTGTTGGAAGAGGTGAGTGAATTTGCGCGATGGCCTATTGTGTTGATGCAATGGATTTTTGCTTTATGCTATTTCTCAGGATTTCTGAGTAAAATGCGGTATTCCGGGTTTGAGTGGGCCAATGGGTTCACGTTGCAATTTTATTTGGCGCGTGATGGTCTTCGATGGGGTAGTCCCTTGGCTTTATGGTTTGCGGATCATCATTGGCTCGCGTGGTTGTCACAATGGACCGCAATGGTATTTCAAGGAACGTTCTTTCTTATTGTTATTTTTCCGTTGTTGAGGTGGGTGTATATTCCTCTGGGATTCACGTTTCATGTGGTTGTGTATTTAACCATGCGAGCGCCATTTTTTACATGGATGGGGATGTATGGCGTCTTTATCGATTGGAAAGCTGCGGTTACCAAATTATCGTCTCTATTTTTTGCCAAACAGGGAAAGCTTGAGGTCTTGTATGATGGACAATGTCCACTCTGTATTCGTTCAATGACCATTCTTCAATATGGTGATTGGTTTGAGCATATACGCTATTCGAATGTATTAGAGCGTTGGGAGGCTCTACGTGAGGAAACGCATCTCGATATCCCATTGTCTGAATTTTTACGCGAAATGTACGTCGTGATGCCGGATGGTTCATTGTGTAAAGGGTTTTTTGCATTTAAGGAATTAGCCAAGGTTGTGCCACTCTTCTGGGTGTTGCTTCCGCTCTTCTATCTTCCCCTGGCCTCTACGTTTGGGCCTAAAGTCTATAGCATGGTTGCCTCGCGAAGAAGTCGATTTGACGCCTGTACATTTGAGACCTGTGCAATGACAAAGCATAAGCTCTAGCTATCATGACAGCCACGGTGTTGTAGGTTGGTTGACCAGATGCCGAGGAGAGACGCAGGCCCTAAAGGTCGGTACCCTCCAAGCGAAACATAGTGGTTATCTCAATTCAGGATTAAGACCAGAAGCAGAAAGCCCAGGGGGATGGACGTAATAGTCATGACGACTGTTTGCTTTAACGGGTTTGGCCGGTCAATCACCATGCCGCAGCAAATTAGATTGACCACGGCCTAAGCTTTTGCTGTTGAATACACTTGCCAGTATCCGTTAATTCGCTTACCATCTATTATCACTTACAACATTTTTAGCGGACGTGGCCTTGACTCCGAACAGGGTCTCGAATCTGTTCCTACCCCCTCAGGTTCCTTTATCCCAGCTACACTCTTGGTTCACAACCGAGTGGTCTACAGTATTATTGTATAAGACCCTGTTTCCATTGAGAAATAGATATAGATGGATTGTCGGCAAAACAACCATTGATAGTCCAATTTTGCTTTCGAAGTAAAAGTTGTAACTACGTAGTTATTTGTATGATTTTATGAAATACACTCACTATTATTCAGGCAAGCTTGAGTAAATGCGGGCACAAAAGAAACTTTGACTTCTTTAGTCTCACTGTTTCCCTAGTCGATTGGTTGTTTTTTAGAGTTTTCATCCTATAGAGTTCAACTACGGAGACAATTGATGTGTGTTGGTATTAGGCCGCTCCATGGAGTATACGTTTGATGTATAGGACTCATGATCGGGGTTGTTTATTTTGGGGTGGAGTTTTCACATTTTTTAGTTGTTTACTCTTACTCCCATCTATACCTGGAACGGCTGCCACTGAGATTCTCTCAGATGAATTTACGTCGCCGACACTGAACTCGTTCTGGCGATTTTATGATCCGTTAGCTGGTGGGGATACCTCAGATGATTCATTATTGAATCATACAGGAACTAACCTAGAAATTGTGGTTCCGGGTGGTGCCTCTCATAATCTTTGGCCTTCGCAAATGTGGGCTCCGCGTCTGTTACAGCCAGCCGGTGATGAAGATTTTGAGGTGGAAGCTAAATTTGATACTGACGTGATGCTGAAGTATCAGATCCAAGGATTGGTGGTGCAAGAGGCTGATGATACGTTAATTCGTTATGAAGTGCATCATGATGGTGCGAATATAAAGGTTTTTGCCGCGACTATCATGAACGGGGGGAGTCCTTCTGTCAAGGCCAATGCGACCGTGACCTTGGCTGCCTCCATCTATCTACGAGTCAACCGAAGTGGCAGCCTGTGGACGCTTGACTACTCAGATGATGGACATAGCTGGACGACGGCGACGTCTTTCACGCGGAATATTGTGGTCAACGAAGTTGGGCTCTTTGCCGGGAATCATGCAAGTAATCCGACTCAGTCCCCAGCCTTCACTGCCTCTATCGATTATTTTAGGAATACCAGTTTGACCTCCCCAGTAGCTGTTGATGATGCCGTCACTACTCCGCAGGATACGCCGGTGGAGAATTTCGATGTGTTGGCTAATGACAATGCCAATGGCCAGACAATTAACGTTACGACAGTGGTGGCGAGTGATTCTTCGAATGGGACTGTCGTCGTGAATGCCACGACGGGCTTAATAACCTATACTCCCGATTCGAGCTATAGTGGTCTGGATACCTTTACCTATACGGTGGACGACACTGAAGGGAATACCTCGAATACAGCCACGGTGACAGTGACGGTGAATAGTAGCGCGGCTGCTCCGATTGCGGTAAACGATGCCGTGAGTACTCCGCAGGGTACGCCGGTGCAGAACTTCGCAGTATTAGCCAATGACAATGCGAACGGGCAGACAATTGACATAGCGACGGTCGTGGCGAGTGATCCTTCGAATGGGACTGTCATCGTGAATGCGATGACGGGAACTATTACCTATACCCCTGATGTCGGATTTGGCGGGACCGATACTTTTACCTATATGGTGGACGATACCGAGGGCGATACCTCGAATACAGCCACGGTGACAGTGACGGTGAGCAGTAACGCGGCCGCTCCGATTGCGATGAATGATGCCGTGAGTACCCCGCAAAATACGCCGGTGCAGAACTTCGCAGTATTAGCCAATGACGATGCGAATGGGCAGACAATTGACGTCACGACAGTAGTGGCGAGTGATCCCCCGAACGGGACCGTCGTTGTGAATGCGACGACAGGAACTATTACCTATACGCCTGATATGGGATTTGGCGGAACTGACACTTTTACCTATACAGTGGACGATACCCAGGGTGATACGTCGAATGTGGGGACGGTAACTGTCATGGTGACTGTTATGAGTAGCACTGCGCCAATTATTGATGTTTGGTATTCCACCGATCAGGGGTTTGGGCAAGTCGGCAGGCCTCAAGAGTGGGTGAACATTGTCGGAAACGTTTCTGATCCCAATGGTCCTACTTCATCGATTTCATTGACGTATTCACTGAATGGTGGACCTACCGTGCCGCTGACAGTCGGCCGTGACGGGCTACGTCTCGAACACGTTGGAGATTTTAACGTTGATATCGATGCTGATGAGCTTCTATCTGGAAATAACTCGGTTGAATTTGTTGCTTCAGACCAGGCATCAGAGGTGGCTACCAAGACGGTATTTGTCAATTATACTCCTGGAACTCTTTGGCCACTACCGTATTCGATTGATTGGACTGAGGTATCGGCGACAAGCGAAATCTTAAACTTTGCTCAGGTTGTTGACGGAAAGTGGAGTATCGATGTAGTGGAAACAGATGCCGTTCGTATTGTAGAGCCGGGATGGGATCGTCTTCTTGCCATAGGAGATATGTCGAGCTGGGAAAATTATGAAGTCGAAACCCGTGTGACCTTCAATACCGTTACAAGTTCGAGCTCAGCGGCATTTGGATTCGTTCATGGGTGGACAGGTCATACTAGTGATCCACCAACAGGCCCAAGTGGTCAACCTCTAGTTGGTGCACCATTAGGGGCTATTTCCTGGTACCGATTGCGCGTCCCCAACCCCCCACGCCTTGAAATCTCAAACTGGATAAATAATAGTGAGGTCCGTCTAAAGGTTGATAACAGCGGGTTTACGCTGAGTCCGGGGAAGACCTATAGCTTTCGATCCCGCACGCAAGCCCTGACCAGTGGGGTTCTTTACACGCTAAAGGTTTGGGAAGTTGGCCAGCCAGAGAGTTCCGGGTCTCTTATTCAGGTACTGAATAACCCTCCACAACCCGTTGGGTCTCTTCTCTTGCTAGCACATAAAGCTGATGTAACATTTGGACCTACAAACGTTATTCCCATTGGGAATACGCCAGCCGCATTTGATGATTCAAGTGGAACGGTGATTGATGTTCCAGTGATTATCAATGTCCTAAACAACGATGATGCCAATGGGCAGTCACTTGATCCTTCCTCGCTGACAATAACCGGTGGTCCCACAAACGGGTCAACTCTGGTGAACGCAACAACGGGAGAAATTACCTATACCCCCAATTCTGGATTTACAGGTTCGGATTCGTTTACCTATGCCGTGGCTGATATTCAGGGGGATTTTTCTAATGAGGCACAAGCAAATATCACCGTAGGAACGGAAATTCAATCTGACGAATTCTCCTCGACGACCTTAAATTCGTTCTGGACCTTCTTTGATCCATTGGCCGGCGCTGCGCCAGCATCAGATGATTCCTCGTTTAATCTGACCGGAACGACATTCAATCTTGCAGTTCCAGGCGGTGCTTCTCATGATCTGTTCCCTCCTCATCTATTTGCTCCGCGACTGTTGCAAGATACGATCAATACGGATTTTGAGATTGAGGCAAAATTTGATTCTATGCCGACTGACAAATTCCAACTACAGGGGCTTGTGGTGCAGGAGACAGATCAGACGCTCATTCGGTATGATGTGTATCATGATGGAAACAATGTCAATATTTTCGCGGCGGCGATCACGGGGGGAGGAGGAGCTTCAGTCAAAGTCAATACTGCGGTAACTCTAACGGCCCCATTTTTTCTCCGGATTAACCGGACCGGTGACCTTTGGACACTTGACTATTCGGACAATGGACAAACGTGGATGACTGCCACTTCTTTTGTACATAACCTAATAGTTAAGCAAGTGGGAATTTTTGCTGGAAACGATCATGATGACCATTCGCAGTCCCCAGCTTTTACGGCTTCTGTCGATTATTTCAGAAATACTGCCTCGACTACGAACCAAGCCCCGACGGTTGCGGCGGGGGCGGATCAGGCGGTGACCTTGCAGAGTGGAGCCAATTTAAATGGGACAGTGACAGATGATGGGTTACCGACGCCCCCGATGGTGAATACGGTGTGGAGTCTGACGAGTGGGCCAGGAACGGTGACCTTTGGGAACGCGGCGGCTGTGGACACGACAGCCAGCTTCACTGCAGAAGGTGTGTATGTGCTGCGCTTGACGGCAGACGATACGGCCTTGAGCACGTTTGATGAGGTAACGATCACGGTGGCAGCGACGAACCAAGCCCCGACGGTTGCGGCGGGGGCAGATCAGGCGGTGACCTTGCAGAGTGGAGCCAATTTAGATGGGACGGTGACAGATGATGGGTTACCGACGCCCCCGACGGTGAATACGGTGTGGAGTATAACGAGTGGGCCAGGAACGGTGACCTTTGGGAACGCGGCGGCTGTGGACACGACAGCCAGCTTCACTGCAGAAGGTGTGTATGTGCTGCGCTTGACGGCAGACGATACGGCCTTGAGCACGTTTGATGAGGTAACGATCACGGTGGCAGCGACGAACCAAGCCCCGACGGTTGCGGCGGGGGCGGATCAGGCGGTGACCTTGCAGAGTGGAGCCAATTTAGATGGGACGGTGACAGATGATGGGTTACCGACGCCCCCGACGGTGAATACGGTGTGGAGTATGACGAGTGGGCCAGGAACGGTGACCTTTGGGAACGCGGCGGCTGTGGACACGACAGCCAGCTTCACTGCAGAAGGTGTGTATGTGCTGCGCTTGACGGCAGACGATACGGCCTTGAGCACGTTTGATGAGGTAACGATCACGGTGGCAGCGACGAACCAAGCCCCGACGGTTGCGGCGGGGGCGGATCAGGCGGTGACCTTGCAGAGTGGAGCCAATTTAGATGGGACGGTGACAGATGATGGGTTACCGACGCCCCCGACGGTGAATACGGTGTGGAGTATGACGAGTGGGCCAGGAACGGTGACCTTTGGGAACGCGGCGGCTGTGGACACGACAGCCAGCTTCACTGCAGAAGGTGTGTATGTGCTGCGCTTGACGGCAGACGATACGGCCTTGAGTACGTTTGATGAGGTAACGATCACGGTGGGTGCGACTACATCGATTCAGTCGGATGAGTTCACATCAACTACCCTCAATCCGTTTTGGCGTTTCTTTGATCCCCTAGCTGGAGTTCCATTGTCTGATGATTCATCGTATTTGGCAACTGGAACCCATTTAGAGATCGCGGTTCCAGGAGGAAGTTCTCACAATCTTTGGCCTGGGCAAATGTTTGCTCCTCGGCTCTTGCAAGGGGCGAGTGACACGGATTTTGAAATAGAAGCCAAATTTGATACTGATGTGATGTTGAAATATCAGATCCAAGGCTTGGTGGTGCAAGAGGCTGACGAGACATTGATTCGTTATGAAGTGCATCACGATGGGGCGAACGTCAAGATTTTTGCCGCAACTATCACAAATGGGGGGAGCCCTTCTGTCAAAGCCAATGCGACCGTGGCTCTGGCTGCCTCCATCTATCTTCGGGTCAACCGAAGTGCAAATCTGTGGACGCTTGACTATTCAGATGATGGACAAAGCTGGACGACAGCAACTTCCTTCTCACGTACCATCGTGGTAGACGAAGTCGGGTTTTTTGCCGGGAATCATGCAAGTAATCCGACCCAGTCCCCAGCCTTCACCGCGTCTATCGATTATTTCAGGAATAACAGTAGTCCATAATAAAAGTTTGTCGTTTTGTATGTATGGTGAGCTCTTTTTCTAGCTGTGGTGTACATAAATACCCAAGTATCGAGAGGGTTTCATGAAAATCTACATGGTGAGTCAGAGTAGAACAAGGCAAGCAGTGAGTCTTGGGGTTATACTTTTGATACTCAGCATTGTGGTCGGAGGTGTAGGTTGGTCATCTGATGCGCTAGTCCAGGAGAGAACGGTTGAGATTCCATCTACCGACAACACGAAGAAGTATCCCACACGGCCGAGAATTAATGGGTATGAACTTCGATCATTCGGCGACTCGTCTAAGATACGGAGAGCAGGGAAGGGTCGGTTTGCACTTGTCCTTGCCGGCAAGGCTGTTTTTGACAAAAAAGGTGGCATTGTGTGGGAACGTTCCCCTGATCCAGAGAGAAGAAATTGGTCTTCTGCCGTATCCTACTGTTCCCAAAAAGTCGTAGGTGGACGGAAAGGGTGGCGTATACCGACGTTTGCTGAATTATCGAGTCTCATGGATCCGAATAATCCAAATGGTAATCCTGATTTCCCGATTGGTCATCCGTTCAAGAGCGTAAAGTCTTACCTCTCACCAAGAAATGTTGAACTTGCATTTTATTGGTTTGCGAAAGCAGATGCCGATGGGCCTGGAGGCGTATGGGATGTGTTTCAAAATGATGGTATAGCTGGGGATACGATCAGCAAGGAAAATGATTTTCTCGTTTGGTGTGTATTCGGTGGCAACACTATGGTGCCTGTCAAAGAGTCGGCCCCCTAAGTATGACCGTAGAGAACTTGCAGGTTCGAGTCTGTGTCAACTCTAAACTATGACCGGAAAAAGCCTCGTATATTGTTACGAAGTAATGTTTTTGCAATGAACTTTCCAGGTTAGTTACTTGATCTGAGTATAGTGCAACATTGTGCATATTGGCGTTTTATCACAGTACTACCCGCCCGAAATAGGTGCCCCTCAAAAACGACTTTCAGAGTTAGCTGCGCATTTTGTTCGACGTGGTCACTCCGTAACCATTCTGACGGCGATGCCTAACTATCCCACAGGGAAAATTCATGCAGGGTATGGCGGTGTATTTCGTCGAGAGTCTTTAGAAGGGATGACTATCATCCGCACATTTATTTTTCCAACGAATAAAACCGGTTTTTTGCCAAGATTAACGAACTACTTTTCATTTGTACTGTCCTCTGTAACAATTGGAAGTTTTTGTGTTAGACCTATGGACTACTTGCTTGTTGAAAGCCCTCCGCTTTTCTTAGGCCTCTCTGGAATATGGTTAAGTCGAATAAAAAGTGCACGGTTGATCTTTAATGTTTCTGATCTCTGGCCAGAAAGTGCTGTGCAATTAGGCGTTTTGCAAGCGAGTGGATTAGCCCACCGGCTAAGTGCCAGGTTAGAAGCATTGTGTTATCGCCATGCCTGGCTTATCACTGGGCAGTCAAAAGGTATCCTTGCGTCAATCGCGCATCGTTTTCCTGATCGCCACGTGTATCATCTTTCCAATGGAGTAGATACCAAATTGTTTTATCAAAGTTTGAATGCCGAAACTCTTAGCTCCACAAGGAAGAGATCTGACAAGTTTTCCGTAACGTACGCTGGCCTTCATGGCCTTGCGCAAGGATTAGAGCAACTTATACATGCGGCAGACGCTCTTCGGTCAAACGAAAACATCGTATTTCATCTTATTGGTGATGGCCCAGAAAAGCAGAAACTTGTAGACATTGCTGAGCAGCGTCATCTTACGAATATACTTTTTGCGAACCCTCAACCATCTGAGAAGATTCCCATGGTTCTCACTTCAAGTGATGCTATTATTGTTCCCTTAAAGATGCACATTTCCGGGGCCGTTCCTTCAAAATTATATGAAGCCATGGCCAGTGGTCGGCCTGTTATATTGGTGGCTAGTGGTGAAGCTGCAGAGATTGTAAAAGAGCATCAAGCCGGAATAGTGGTAGAACCAGGGGATCAAGCCGAACTCGTTCGATCGATTGTAAAATTATATGAACATCCTGACCTCTGTCAGGAATTGGGAAAGAATGGGCAGCGAGCAGCAGTCCAACATTTTGATCGATCGAATATTGCCGATCGTTTTATGGAATATTTATCTACCCAATGACTGTGTGACGGTCTAGCGGCAAAGAGTAATGAGTAGAAATCAACAACCTAAACTCCTATTTCTCGCGTGGCCTTTCCTTCCTCGTAACGCACCTGGATGTGTTCGAACTTGGGCAATTGCCAAATATCTTTCACGGTGTGGATGGGATGTTACAGTTGTCACTCCACATGAGTCTTTTTGGAAACGAGTTGATAGTTCGAGTGCTATCGATACGAAACTGCAGGAAGAAAAAATTACTCGTATTACTACCGGACATCGATGGCGTTTTCTTTCAACAAATGAAATGAAGTGTGCCAATCAAAAGCTTAGTTGGCTTGCTGGAGGAATTTTCAGAAAATTTTCACGTCGACTTGGAATAGATCCTGCTATTGGATGGAATCAGGCCGCAGCGCAAGCCTGTTCGCATTTGACGTCAAAAGATGTCGATGTAATCTTAGTAACCGGAAAGCCTTTTTCCGCATTTCGGCTAGCCGAGCGTTTGGCCAAAAAAATTAATCGACCGTTTGTCTTAGATTATCGTGATCCATGGACTGATAATCCGCATGCTGCGTACCCTCCTCGATTAGCCACTATTCGAGAAGAGGCTCGATTGCTTAAGAAGTGTTCGGCTGTGACAATTGTTTCGAAGTCTTGGGGGGAAGTTCTCGACAGGAACTTTAGGGTCGGTTCGAAGTTACATGTGATTACAAATGGGTATGACCCCGATGAGTTACAAAATGTAAAACCATACGATTTTGGGCATTTCGCTATTGTCTATACGGGAGTGTTTTATAGGACAAAACGTTCGGTGTCTCCTGTCATGGCCGCATTCAGCCTTCTCAAGGAAATGATTGACGAGACAACTCATCCTTGGTTCTTTCATTATTATGGTTTATCAGAGGAACATGTTCGAGAGGAAGCGATCAGGTTTGGTGTGCTACCTCGAGTCGTATTTCATGGGGTTGTTCCTAGAGCGGAAGCGCTCTCTGCAATATGTGGCGCCAATCTTGCCGTAGTGATCACGTCGATTGCAAAAGATTCGACGAGTGCGGATAAAGGCATCGTGACAAGTAAAATTTTTGAAGCTGTAGGACTTCGGACACGAGTTTTGTCTATTGCACCACAAGGAAGTGACGTCGAAACTATTCTCCACACAAAAGAAATGGGCCAAAGTTTTTCTGGGGATAATGTGGCTGGCATGGCATCTTTCATTACTGAAGCGATGTCGTGTTCGTCCTCTCGCCCCATAGAGTCTGAATTATATCAGTGGACGTATATTTCCAAAAAATTGGATGCTGTCTTGCGTGAGGTGTTGTAGGGTTGCCCCCTTAACTTAAAATGCCTAGAAGCAAGCCAAATATTCATCGCACGAAGAATGGTCAGGCGGTTACTAGTGTGTGTAGCATAATTAGATAAATTCCCATGCAAGTTGTTTTTTATAAAACCTTATTTACAAACTGGGTTCAGATGTTGAGCGGTGGCAGTTATTGGCATGCGGCTTATGGTATAGGTGAGAATTTTGACCCAAGGGAGTTACAAGATTATTATCGCAATTATTCATCAAAGGTCGAGTGGAATGGTCTTGTTGACCAACAGCAAATTCCCCTTGTTCAGGAACCCAATGGAACACCCTTTTACCACCCAATTCTTCTGGCACAAAAAGCTCTTGGGCATTGGAGTTGTTGGTTACGAAGTTTAAAAAAGGAAGAAACACATAGAGAATTGTTTCTGCAGCTTGCTCAGTGGTTTGTCGTAGCGCAGGAAGTACAGGGTTCTTGGAAACTTAAGTCAATGGAAAAGGCTGTGTATACGGTCCCTTATTCTGCGTTGGCACAGGGGCAGGCTATTTCAGTCCTTGTGCGTGCATTTGCAGAAACGTCGGATAATGCGTATAAAGCGGCTGCTCACCGTGGCGTTCAATTCATGCTTACATCAATGACAGATGGGGGCGTGTGTCGAATAGTCCCTGAGGGATTAATTCTTGAGGAATATCCACGGCAAATTCCCAATACGGTGCTCAATGGCTGGATAAGCGCCTTGTTTGGATTGCATGATTGGTTAATTCTTGCTGAAAATGTTGATGATCAACGGAAACTCAACGCTAGCGTCGTGGCGCTTATCAAATACTTACCACAATACAATGCTGGATATTGGTCCCTTTATGATACGTCTGGCTCCATTGCTAGCCCCTATTATCATAATGTGCATATAACTCAGCTTATGGCATTAGAAAAAACCTTTCCACATTATTCATCGGAGATTAATGCAACTCGCAAGCAATTTGAGCGGCAAAAGCAGTCATCGTTATGCTTTGGCCGGGCATGCCTGTATAAAGCCGTTCAAAAAATCAGAAACCCTCCAGTTACGGTCTTTGTCCAGACAAAGAACGCAAAGACAAGTTGATGACGCCAGTTGACTTCTGATTTTCCTCTCATCAAAGAGACTTTGTGTGAGGATTAGTTGACAGCTGTTATCCTGAGGTTTTCGGGGGCATCTGGTGGAGAGTTAGATCCAGACCCTGGAGAAGTTTTATTCAGGAATTCTTCCAGGTTGGTGTATCCATCACTGTCAGCATCTTGTGTTCCATCTGAGTCGTCGTTTGGATTGAATCCATGTGCAACTTCCCAGCTATTTGGCATTCCATCGTGATCAGAATCGGTAGGTGGAGAGCCGGTCAAGAGGATTGGATAGCCTCCAACCTGAGAGGGGCTATCAATGATTTTCCCCGTCTTGTTCTTGACTTCACTAACGATGCGTTTATCGACACCGTCTCGTACTGGAAGAGTTGCTCCTGCTAAAGCTAAGACGTCAACCTCAGCTTTATATGCATCAGTTGTCGATATGTTGGGATAGCTGTATCTGGATCCAGTAATAGGGAAATCCGGTGATCCCGAGGTACGGCGAATGGCATCGTCTTCTGGTAGGGAGTTGTTCGGTCGCTTGTCTGGGTGAATATTGCCTTTTAAATAAACTCCTGATCCTGAGTTGTACCTTTGCCCACCCATTAACCGTATAGGCGCTTTAAGGCTTACAGGAGTTGAGTGTAGGATAAATCGGTTAGCAACTAAATTGGTATTTATTCTACCTTCTACGGGATACAACGTCATACCAATATTGCCATTATAGTAGATAACATTATTGACTATGTCACTCTCTCCGCTCTGAAGTAACGGGTTTCGATCTGGATGATGTGCCAGAAGATTATGATGATACGATAACCTAGTCATCCCACCTCCAAGAAGCGAACCTTTGCCGTGACATCCTTCTGGATGAGACGGCTGTGCACAGTTGAGTGATTCGGTAATAAAACTCCATTGGATCGTAATATCTGAGGAGCCACCACCGCCATAGACGGCGTTAACTTGGTCGACGGCCCAACTCATCGAGACATGATCTATGATAATATTGCGACTTTCCGTGGAAGATATAATAATGGCATTACTGGTTTGCGGGCTTGGAGCGCTTGGCCCAGGACGAATGCGTATATAACGAACAATAACGTTGCCTGTTTTTATCCTTAATCCGCCACCTTTTAACTGAATTCCACCGCCAGGAGCTGTCTGCCCTGCAATGGTAACAAATGGATTTCGTATCGTAAGCCTGTCTGTGAGGTTGATAGTACCGGCTACGCGAAAGACAACAGTTCGTGGTCCTGAGGCATCGATTGCTGCACGTAAACTCCCAGACCCAGAATCATTGAGGTTCGTCACTTCAATAACTCGTCCACCACGTCCACCTTTTGCAAACCGTCCAAACCCCTCAGCTCCCGGAAATGCAAGAGTTTGAGCTTCAGCATATGAACCCATAGATGCGACAAGGAAAGATAAGCCCAGGAATATCCTAAGAATATAGTGCATATTCAATCTCCAATATAAAGGCGGATGGTCTGTATATTTTACAAAATACTACTTCGACATTCATCGGTTAAATGGCGAGAAAGTTGAGCGAGCTCATGAAAGGGTTGGCTGTGGCCGTTTATCTCATTAATTTCGTGCTCATTATAATTTTTTAACAGGAATTATAGCCGTTGCAGTTATGCCGAATTAGTTACACGTCGACTCATTGAATTCTGATTGCCCCTTCGTAATTGAACCGTCAATTGGATCCAGATCTTCAAGCGGACATATATTTCCTCATTTTAACATTGTACTGTGTGGAATTTGTTGTATTTTCTTGTTTGGAACTTATTTGGATTCGCTATAACAGGATTAAACCTCACCGGCAATGAGATCTATGCGTTGAGTAGCAAAATAATTGCCATTGCCATGAAGTTCAGAAAAATCAAACAGTTAATGTTAATTATCTATGTTATCGAATAAATTGTGTGAAGGGTTATCCATACAAATATTTTGTAAGTTATTGTCATTCATGGCTGTTCATAGGTGTGTAAGTGTAAGCTTGATGGGGAAGCTTTCAGTCTGAATAGTGGGGTCCACTATAAATTACATATAGGGTGCTCCGTGCACATTATTCCTGCGAATCAAGATTCTTTGAGGCCATATCCAGATATTTGCACCAACTAACATGCCGAGAATCAGGGAGAACTCCTTTGCGAAAAGTTGGTGAATACATAGGGAGAGAAGTAGGACAGAAGCTGCGGCCCCTAGGAGACATAAACGTAATGGATCATTGTGAATTTTATGTGGTGCACATCTATAAGCTTGCCAAATAATCATGAGGAATGCTGCCAGTCCAATAAGCCCCCAATAGAGAGTTACTTGAACAAAACAATTGTGACTACCAGAAACATAGCCGCGTCTTGATAAAAACCCGCTCTGTTTTCCCCATTCACCATAGAAATTAGTGATGCCAACACCAGTCAGTATATAATCTGGCAAGTGTTTGATAGCTGCTGAGTACACACGCGCTCGCCCTTCTATCTTCTCGCCATAATCAGGTGTGCTTGTAAATGTCAAGCGAGAATATATTGCGTCCGGAACCCATATGAACATTCCGAATGCTAAAACAAAAATAGCGATAAGAACGTTCAGATGCTTAACTCCATAAGTATAGACGACAATTGCACACGAAATGATGAGAATTGTCGTCCCACCTCTAGACATTGGAAGTAGCGTTGCAATTGAGCAGAAAGTGGTTACGGCTAAAAGCCCGTATCGTTGGTACGCAATCTTTGTTGTAAGCGCCAAAGCTAGAGCTATTACTGCTCCCTGTGCCGTTAAGAACGACATTGTATTTAAGTCATTCGCGATGGGGCTAGCTTCGAAAATACGAACTCGGAGCTGAGTTGCTTCATCGAAATTTTCTGCTTTGGCAATATTTAATGAACCATAGATTGATAGAAAAAGAAGAGTGGAAAGCCAGATACTCGAGAAAAGAAATCCATAAATTCCATAAAGCAGAGCTTTCTGATCTCTGCAAAATGATGCGACGAAAATTCCACCTATAATCATAAATCCAATGCGTGCTATTTCGTAGAATCCTGTGCTGCCATTTATAAATTCCATAAACAAGCCAACACCAATTAGTGCATATCCACTTAAAAATACTGGATGACTAAGTGCTATTAAAAGGAATTTGAGCCGTCTTAGAAGAAGATAGCTTCCCATAATGAGAAACATTATAAATAAAATACTCGCTCCTCCAATTGTTGGCAGATGAATTTGGAGAGGTAATATTGAGATTGTGATCATCAACAAAAGTTGTTCAACTCTTGTTGTTTTGCATCTTTGCCGTACCCCTTTAATCATTTGAACTTCTCCAGAAATATTGGGGACCTTGCTAAGATTAGATTTCCCTTTGCTTAAACTTGGCTAGCGTCACCAAACTAAGACCTGAGTGGTAGTCCTACTTCATTGGACAGGTTTGAGGGGAGGTTAAGCCCTAAGTTGTTAGTTTGTGTCATGCCGCCTGTCTGTGATGTTTTCGTTGGGATGCAGGGCGTAGTCTAGGCCGGAGGAACAAAACTTCGCCCACCATAAACCTCGATTGGGGTTTCTCCATTAAGAGTTGAATGTGGTCGATTCTCAGTGTAAGGATCTTCCCCCTTTGCCGAGTTGCCGCTGAAATTGCAGTGCATTCTCAAAGGCATGCAGATAGACGCATTCATAATTTCAGAGAGCGCTAGAGCTGCTCAATAAACACGGCATCTATCCATCGCCTTTTTCCGTCCATCAAAATTTTGATTCCGTATTCTTTCAAAAGGCCAGTGAACTCAAAACTCGTGGACTGGCTACCCTGATCGTTATTGAAAATCTCTGGCTTGCCTTAGCGAGCCAGGGCTTCTTCCAGTGCCTTTGGGCAAAACTCGGTGTCCTTTATGTTGGACAGCCACCAGCTCAAAACTTTACGACTATACCAGTCCATGATCGCGATCAAGTACAAAAGGCCCCGTCGCACTAGTATATAGGTGAGATCCGTGCATCAGACCTGATTGAGCCGCGTGCTATCCAGCAGGCCTAGCAAATACAGATAGGTCTTGTGCAGCGGGTGAAGGTCAGACGTATGTGGCTTTTTGTACACCGCTTCAATCGCTATCTTTCGCATCAATCTATGCACGCGATAGCCCACGTTATAGCAGTGTCGCCGCAGATGCCGCGCCCTCTCGCGGGAGCCGTAATCTGGCGTAGCCCCAAATTGCTCATTGATCAGACGCATCAGTTTCGGTTGAGCGGTGGCTCTTCTTTTGGGTTATAATACCCAGCCTGAGCGGCTGAGGCTGAGCATTCGACAATGCGCCGTGATGCTCAGATTCTCGATGGACGGCTCTAATATTTTCTGACGCCTCCTCGCTCCAATTGGACGGAGGCATCTTCTCAAATATCACGTTCCACCGCCAGTTGGCCGATTTTTGTATTAAGTGCCTTATTGCATCTGTGGAAACAGTAGTAGTGTCATTTTAATCATTTAATACTACCTCATAGGCGTGACAGATTTTCCCAAGGATACGTTCTTGATTGAATTCTTTCTGCACAAAAAGATTCAGTTGTTTTCCAAGAAATTCTTTCTTCTCAGGTGTTTGAAGTAAACTCAGAATTTCCTTGGCAAGCTGATGCGGAGAACCAGGAGGAATTAAAATTCCTGCTCGGCCATGATCGAGTAATTCAGCGCATTGACCTACTTGTGTAGCTACAACAGGAAGCTTGGCCATACTGTATTCTATGAGTGTCATTGGGAATCCCTCGGACGTTGAACTAAGCACCCCGATATCACATTCATCTAGGATATTAAATACATCATTTCGTTGGCCGAGAAAGGAAACGTTTTTCTCCAAACCATAATTATCTATCAATTTTTTCATTTCGTTACGGTAGTCTATGTCGATTGAGGAACCTACCAGGATTAAATGTGCTCTTGTGATTTGCTGAGTGACAAGTGCCATGGCGTGAAGTTGTGTCATGTGATCCTTGGGCGGACGAAGGTTTGCCACGCAAACAATTCTGAAGCCTGCATCGCCAGGAAGGGGTGTTGCCTTACGAATTCCATTATTATGCCATGCAAAGTTTGGAACATACCAAACCCGATTAGACGGTAAGTGCAATTTATGATGAGCCCAAACTGCTAAGTTCTGGTTCACCGTAATCGTTCCTCTAATGCGTCTTGCCACAAGTCTGTAAAGCCAAGCCGTATGCTTGGCAAACGCCAAGTGACCCTTGTGAATATGCCAGAGCAAAGCTGGAAAGGGTGAAAAGAATGATGCAAGCATTGCAATAAATAGCGAAGGTCCATGGGCATGAAGGATCTGAATGTCATGTTCTCTAATAAAATCGACTAGGTGTTTTATCGCTTTTAGGTCGAGCAAATATCGACGTCTTAATTTGAGTTTAATGATGTCCTGTGCTAATTCAACCTCTAACGGACCATCTCCTCGTGTTGTGCATAAGAATACTTTACATTGCACTCGTGGGAGATGATTTAGAAGATTAACTACCACTCGCTCTCTGCCTGCAGCTGATAGTGCATCGGTAATGTGTAATACTCTATAGGGCTTGGACATTGTTTTTTTCTAAAATTTCAGGCTTACATGGTTCTGTATTGCTAGCAGTCTCTTGTAAATTCTCAGCGAGGATTGGTAGTTAATCAACTATTCGCTTCAGTAATTGTCTGTGCAAAATCCTGCGAGTCTTAAGAAAGATGCAATTGACTTCTTGGCAAGCCTGAGCACCGTTTGCAAAGGAATTCAGGCTCACTTATTCATATTTCAAATTCCACTACAGTCGTTCATTGAAGACATTATCCAGCTACCAGCCTTTTCCATCCATTGAAAGTTTGCTCCCGTGTTTTTTGAGCCTTGTGGTGAACTTCCGCAACGTATATTGGGATTCGTGGTTCGGGTTGCATAGGTCTGGCGGATGATAAGGCTCCAGCCTCTCTTCCAATACCTCAAGTCAGACATGTGTCTCCATCGGATTCGCCAAGTGCCATGAGAGCAATTTCCAGTTATGTCAGTGCGTGACCGCTATATAATATACACGCCCCTCCTTGGGTTGGAATGTCGATAACATCTATCCCCCAGCCTTGGTTCAACAGCGAGACAGCAATGTTTCGCAGAAGATACGGGTATATTCGATGGTGAGGGTAGGGCTGTCTCGTGCGTGGTTCACGACAGATCGCGCGTAAGTTCAGCAGCCCAATTTACCACAGGAACTGTTGCCGCCTCCTCTCGTTATTCACCTGTCATCGTCCCCAGCTCGTCAACTGGCGGATCTTATACATATGTCGAGAGTCGGAACTCTTCATCTAGCCAACGCATCAGCTTCAAATTCATATGTGCGCGCCAGTTGAGGGCATCATCCAGGATCGGGCGCAGCCCTAATTTTATCATAAAAGCCACAGGGTGATACTTGTAGGTTCTATTCATATTTTTCATACAGCATAGTGCAAAAAGGCAGTTTGTAGAACCAGAGCACACTTATTGTAGGCGACCAATAATTCCAGGCCCTATACGTTCCCTTCTTTGATAGAGGGTCCCTTATGATTTACCCAATGTCGAAGTGAACGGCCAACTAATCCTTCAACTCCCACTACTTGTGGCTCCCATATTTTCTTTAATCTTTGTATTGTTGTTTCTTGTAAAAACATCGAGGGGTGATGAGTGTCTAGAGCCGTTGGTTTGAGAACGCTTTGCCTAACAACGGGCGATCGTTTTAAAACGTCTAGCAAGTGCAAGAAGCCCATTTTTCGGAGAGAACTAGCCGTGTAGGCTGCTAAGGATCCAAGGAGTTTTAATCTTGGTGTCGAACTCGCATTGATACGTTGGTTGATGACCGTGGAAGTGAAATCGGTCGTGACGCCAAGAAACGATAAAAGTTTCCGAATGAAGAGTTCTGGTGTAGCTACTAAATCATCATAGAGCAGTATACATATTTGGTCTTTCGGAAAATAGGAGTAGTACCTGGTGAGATGCGTGTAATAACAATTGTCGTCTATAAGATCTGGATAATTAGAAAGAGCTTTTTCCAAAGGCATGTCATGTGGAATTTGTTTTGATCGCTTCCGGTAGATATATACAGAGTATAATCTTTCAAATGGATTTCGTAGGCAGGTGAACAATCGTACGTTTGGTAAGGTTTCCCACATTCGCTTAGGGACTTTTTCTTCATAGAAGTAGGATGTAGAAATTTCCCCAATCGCTTTGGCATTTGTCGCATGTCTGTAAAAGTTTCTATACCATGCAATTCCTTTATTGTATTCAAAAGTAAAAAAACTGGTCTCTTTTGTTCCATGAGCCAACGCTATCTCTGGGTGTTCCAGTAACAGTTCGTACAGCATAGAAGTGCCCGTGCGGCCCGGGCCAATCCCAATAAAAGTTGGCAACATATATTCCCTTGCTACGTGGATGAACAATCCGTCGCATTGGGTTTTCGACGATTTGCTAATAAAGGATTAGAAGGTGTGGGCAAAGATTGTAGGAGTCGGTGCGGTGTATCTTTTCCATCAATAACCGTTTGGTAAATAGTAATGAGTCGATGAGCCACCTGATCTAATGATAACTCCATGACCTTTTGACGTCCTGTCACAACATCTGGTCCATTGAAGACATCCCTTAGTTTTTCTGCAATGTCGGAAGGATTGGGCTCTGCGATGTAGCAGCCTGGAATATCATGTATGCGTTCCTTGACATCCCCAATATCGAGTGAAACGACAGGACGATTACAGGCAAGCGCCTCTTTAACGATATTTGGCGACCCTTCTTGATAAGAAGTCAACAGAAGTACATTACTTGCGTTGAGCCATGTCGATACTTCCTGATGCGGAACTCCTGTCAAAATTCTTAGTACGAGAGGAATTCCGCCAGCCGATACTTGCTCTCCTGCCAATTTAGCTAGTTCAAAGCGTTTGTGAGGGCGGTGAGCTTTATCTGCAAAAAGAACATTGAAGCAATTGGGGTCCCACCCTAATCGCGTGCAAGCCGTGATGCGGTCTTGTGGCTGAAAACGATTGAGATCGACACCATTTGGCAGGATCCACACCTTTTGTCGGTCGATTTTTTGAGGAAGAGCGCTTTTAAGATTTTCGGATTTTACGATAATACCGTTTGCTCTGTGAGCTGCAAGATATGAGGCAAAGACGCCTAGACGGACGGTCATTCGCTTAAAAAAATTAAAAAATGAACCTCCAAGAAGATCGGTTCCACAGAATGAAACAAGCACCGGGCGGTCTTTGACAACCCGTGTTACAGTTTCGGCCAAGAGCCCGCCATATAATGCATGGACAATATCAGGGTTAAATTCTGTTAATTTTGTAGAAATGGCTTTCCCAAGATCTCGATAGGTTTTTCTCCCTTGTTCAACTCGTTTGACGCAAAGGACATCCACTTCAAGTCCACAGGCTTCCAGTCCTTGAATTTGTTGTTGCACAAAAGTTCCTACTGTAGGATGCTCGCGCGTGGGGTACATATTAGTAACGGCAAGAACTCGCATAGGTCTAGGATCTCATCTAGCGCATTGGTATTCGCATTCAGCGTCAAATTTGTGTTTTTGATGTGGTTTTCATGCCTAAAAGCAGCATCAATCCAATAATCGGTTCCATCAATAATCGTTTTCGATCCGTGAGCATTCTTCTGGCAATACTTAATAACATATGCATTTTTTGGAGCGGGCTAGAAGGAGCCTCTCTGACGACTCTTAATTTCTGAATGAGAAGATTCCAGGCAAATAAAAAAATTTTCCCTTTGGTTTGAGGATCATAAAATTCCTGCTGAGCTTCAATTGTTTTGACATGTCCAGAAGCTGCAGGATGCAATCGGCGAAAGAAGAGGTATTCCGGTAATTCAATAAACGGACCGTACAGCATGAGTTCCAGTAATAACACTTTGTCTGATGGAGAATAATTTTGAATTAACCGTGTTTTCCTTAGTATATCTGAACGTATGACACCAAGCACGGCATTGCAATGACTGAGGTTGCAGACTCCGCGATGGAACCGGTCAGTCACTGATGGTAAGTCGAGGTCAGGGCCAATTTTGGCCTGTCTGAGCGATGTTCCGTACTCATCAATTAGTGTTGTATGTGAATAACAGAGCACGGCTTCTTGCCGTCTTTCTAATGCTGTGATGCATTTTTCAATATAACTTGGCGCGCAAAGATCATCGGCAGCTGCCCACTTGAAGTATTCTCCAACAGAGAGCTCAAATGTTTGGTTATAGTTGAATGCCGCTCCTAGATTTTTTTCATTTCTCACATACCGAATTCTTGAATCTCGTGCCACGTAGGTTTGGCAGATGGACTCCGTACGATCAGTCGAGGCGTTGTCGGATATAATAATTTCAAAATCTTGAAATGTTTGCTCTAAGAGCGAATCAAGCGTTTCCTCGAGAAATTTTTCGGCATTATAGGTCGGGAGACCGATAGTGATGCTGGGTTTTCTCGACACCTGGCTATGTCCTTATTGTGTATGTGTTCGTTAACTTTACTTTTTCCTTGCCACGAGGAATTTTGGTGTGTGTTTGCCCAGTCCCAGACCGGAAAAGATTAATTCAATAATGTCTGTAACAAGATGTGGCTTAATGACATAAAGCGTTAATCCATAACTGATGATTCCTGTGATGACCAAACTTAAAAGGGAGAATACATTGTGAGCACCTGCAACCATATTCAAGAGGGGTTCTTTCAGGCACAGCACAATTGCCATCATAACAACCGTCGCGATGAGTGTCGGTAACATCTGTGAGAGGTAGTCGCGAAGTGAAATTGGCAGACCTGTATTTCTACATAAGATGAACATATTATAAATGAACCCTATAGCAAAGGCGCCGACGAGAGCAAGGGCAATGCCCTCAACTTCCCAAGGGATGAATATGATAACGAGTATGATCATGGCTATACCTTGAATTAATGCGCCTCCGAAATTATATTGAGGTCGATTAATCGCCAAGAACAAGGGAGAAGCAATTCCCGACAGTGGTCTCAAGAGGCCGAGGAATGCAAAAATCTGAAGGAGTGGGATTGAGGCGCGCCATTTTTCACCAATCAAGAAAATTATCAATTCGGGCGCAAGAATGAGCAATCCCATAGAAAAAGGGATGGTAATTGCCGACAACATTTGAAGACTGTTGAGGAATGCCTTTGCTAAACGCGTGTTATCATCTCGTATCGTAGCGTAGGCGGGGAACAAGACCGAGTTTGTGATCATGGAGATTTGACCAACTGTGAGAGCTGAGATGGTATAGGCTTGACTATAGAATCCAAGTTGTGTTGTCCCGAACAGTTTCCCAACGACGAGTTTGTCGCCATGTTCGTAGCCGTATTGCACGAGGCCGGTCCCGAGAGTCGTCATACCAAATTTCGTCAGATTTTTGGCGACGAATGGGTCCCACTTATGTGGAATAAGCCATCGTAATGTTGGACAGACGAGGACGTTTGTCAGTAACGCCATACATGATTTGACGAGTCGACCATAGACAAGGCTCCACAAGCCAAACCCCGCATAGGCCATTCCCACAGCCGTTAGCATATAGCTCAGGGAGCTGACGGCTGCTGGAATAATACGCCGCCCGAACATCATCTCCTTAGAAAGGAGCGCATCTGGAATGAGGCCGATGGCATTAAACAAGACAATAACGGCCATCCATTGACAGATCTTCGTTAGCTCGTTCCCACCAAAAATTAAAGCAAATTCGGAAGCGAACCCCGCAATCAACGCTGTAAAAAGACATCCGACAGTTGTTGTGATGAGGAATGCGTGAAAAGCAGCTTTGTTGGTTTCATCTGTCGAAGCAATGAGGGCGGCTTTCATGCCCAAGCCAGAAAATAACCCGCAGATTCCAATCAAGGCTCCGCCTAAACTCACAAGTCCAAAATCTTGCGGGTCCAGAAGTCGTGCTAAAAGAATAGTCGAGAGTGCTTGAAAAAGTCTGAGTGTGGCATTGGACGCGGTTACTGCCAGTCCGGAGCGGAAGGCTTTCAGGCGCATAGCAGAGGTGAGGAATGCTTTCTCGTAGTGATGCTTTGGCATCTATTCATACAGAGATGGTCCTGGTGCCTAGCATATATACTTAGAGAATGATCTTCCGCCCGTAAAAGGCTTCGGCATATTGGTTGGGCGCATTTGATTCGATGCCGCGAAGTCTCATAATTGACATAAATGTCTCTTCGGTGAACCACCTCTTGTCTTGTTGAGATGTGAAGCTGTCCATTATGTAACGTACTTTTTTTTTGCACAGGTCTTCACTGGGACACATGAACACATTCGGCTGTCCGAGATCCCCATCATATTTCGGAATCTCATACTCTAAAATCGTATGGTTTCGATAGGTATTCCAGGTGAGTTCGGATATTGTTCGATGATCTTGGTGAAGATCATGTCGGTAATGGGTCAGAATCAAATCAGGCTCAAACTCTTTCCGAAGTTGCTGGAAGTAATCTTTAATTTCGGCACCAATGAAATTAAAAAACGAATCTTTAAATGTGTTGAGGATAACATGATGGTTCGGGGCATCTTTGAGAAATGAGCTAGCACTTGCGCGGGCCTCTTCAGCTCTTGTGTGATTCGCACTGAAAACTACCCAATACAATTCAATGTTTACGTAGTCTTCAATCAACTTGAGGACAGTCGCTCCACATCCAATTTCTATGTCATCGGCATGGGCTCCAAGGCATAGGACTCGGAGAGGTGATGCCTTGCTGTTATCGAAGCGCCACTTAAGTGTCATGAGTTTTTCTGTTATTCATGAGTGAGCGCAGAGTCTGATACGTATTCGACGATGGTTTACGAAGGCTGTTCATGACTTTTCGCAATCTCAGTATTCACATCTCTATTGTCCTGCTTCGGCCCGGAAAAACGCCAGAGTTCCCAGGGAGCCTCCCCGCTGGCATCTAGTTCGTCCAAGTGCTGTTTTTCTTTAAATGTATCCATGGTCGCCCAAAATCCTCGGTATTGATAGGCCGAGAGCTGATCTTGTTCGACGAGTCGCGCAAAGGGTTCACAAACCAACTCTTCGCCGTCGTGCATGTATTGGAAAATTTCCTTTCGTAGCACAAAAAACCCACCGTTAATCCATAGCCCTGAATCACCGACATGACGGACATCTGTCACTTGACCATCATGTTTCATCTGAACAACATGAAAACTGTGTGGTGGCCTCACGCACAAGAAACTCGCTGTTTTCTTGATTTTTGAGAAATGGTCTAATATGTCGGGTAGGGGACAGTCAGTCAAACTGTCGCTGTAGTTTGCCAAAAATACTTCATCTTCTCCGAGGTAAGATTCAACGGCTTTCAGGCGCTGTCCAATATTTGACTTGAGCCCGGTGTCAACAAACGTAATATTCCAGTCTTGTGTGTCCGTATTCAAAAGTTCAAGGGATTTTCCGCCATTTTTTATGGTGAAATTATTCGAAAGACATTCGTTGTACTGTAAGAAATATTCTTTGATTACGTCGGCGCGGTAGCCAAGACAGAGAATGAAGTCTTTATGTCCGTAATGTGCGTAGTACTTCATCACATGCCAGAGTATCGGCCTGTAGCCAATCGTGACCATTGGTTTGGGAATTGTTTCAGAGTATTCCCGCAACCTCATCCCTAGCCCTCCACAAAATAGCACGACTTTCATGATGGGGGTCTCCTCCTCTTGACCATAGGTCCCCAATTATACGAGAAAACGAGTATCTCTCAATAAATTTTGACGTCGGGGATGGGGACGAGAAATTGTCCGCCCCATTCACGAATATAGGCCATCTGTTCGATAATTTCGTCTTTAAAATTCCATGGCAAGACAAAGAGGTAATCCGGCTTCGTTGCTCTGATTTTGTCAGGATGCTCGATTGGAATATGCGTGCCGGGCAGAAACTTGCCTTGTTTATACGGATTTCGATCAACGGTAAAGTCGAGAAAGTCGGATCGGATCCCGCAATAGTTGAGTAAGGTATTTCCCTTTCCTGGAGCGCCGTATCCGACAACGGATTTCCCCTCTCGCTTCGTCACAATTAAGAAGTCCAGTATCTTCCACTTGATGGCTCGAACTTTCGGTTCAAAGGCTAGATGGCCCTCGAGTTCACCAAAGCCAGCATCTGTTTCAGTTGCCCTGAGATCGGCTATACGTTGGGTTGTACTCTTTGACGTGTCGGTGTCGTGACATGCAAAGATTCGTAATGACCCTCCATGCGTCCAGAGTTCTTCGACATCGAAAAGCTTTAAACCATGAGCCTGAAAAATTCTCTCTACCGTTAAAAAAGAAAAATACGAAAAATGCTCATGGTAAATCGTATCAAACTGCGCTTCTTCCATAAGCCGCATGAGATGTGGAAATTCCATGGAGATCACCCCTTGCGGCTTCAGGATGATCTTCATGCCTTTAATAAATCCATTGAGGTCTGGCACTTGCGCTAAGACATTGTTTCCGATCACGAGGTCGGCCTGTTGACCTTTCTCTGCCATTTCTCGTGCGGTTTCCTCGCAAAAAAATTGGACAACGGTTCTGATGCCCTTTTCGTTGGCGACCTTTGCGATGTTGACGGCCGGTTCGATGCCGAGAACTGGGATATTCTTTTCTACGAAGTACTGCAGTAAATAGCCATCATTGCTTGCAAGTTCCACCACCAGGCTCTTGTCGTCTAGCGTGAATCGTTCGCTGGCCATATCCGTATAGGCCTTTGCATGCGCAAGCCACGAATCTGAGTATGATGAAAAGTAGGCATACTCCGTGAAGATATGTTCCGGCTTCACATATTCTTCGAGTTGAACTAACAAGCATGTTGCGCAGACATACACGTGCAGGGGGTAAAATGGTTCCATGTGATTCAGTTGTGTTGCATGTAGGTAGCTTTCACATGGGGGGGACATTCCTAAATCTACAAAGGTGTGGGTCAAGGGTGTGTCACAAAAACGGCAGGCTCCGCTCACCTCGATCCTATCGCCTCGCATGTGATCGTAGTCTGATATGTTCGTCATATGGTGTTCCTCTGCCATTTCTTGTGGGTCTCTTAGAACATTTAAGCCGTAAGCAAGGTGCTTTCTAGTCCCATACGGTTGACCAGTTCCCTAATTTCCGTTTCATATATGGGGTTCGTGAGTATAATCACATCAGGTTTTATGCGTTCAAGATCCGCCGGGGCAACAATTCGCTGGCCAGTTCCTCCCATGTATTGCCCATGTTTCCGGGGGCTGATGTCCACGGCATATTCAATCGTGTCTGTTGCGTCAAGCATATTCAGAAAACTTGCCCCTCTGGCTCCTGCCCCCCACAACACGGCCTTTTGACCTTTGAGGGTAAATTCGCGTAGTGTATTTCTCCACCCATTGAGTTTTTCCTGATAGTTTTCCGCAAACGCTTTTACGAGGCCCTGTATTTCTGTAGAGCTATTGTCTTGCTCTGCAGAGGGAGAGGTGCGGGGTTCATGAGCTGGTGTTGCCTCGAGACACAAAACTTGTCCGGAAAAGGCCTCAGTTACCTGTTGAACGAAAAATCCGTTTTCGGAAAACGCCTGGGCAAGTGAGTGTTCGCAAAAGTATGAGCAATGCTCATACATAATGTCCCAAATGCTCAGGTCACGAAGCAAATAGAGGACAGTGGGAACTTCAAAAAAGACCATGCAATCCTGCCGACTGCCAATGGCTTTTCGTATGTGCGAGAGAAAGTCGGATGGAGATTCGACATGCTCTAATACATGACGAGAGCAAATGAAGTCTGCTTGGTAGTCCGTATGCGCTTCTGAATAATATCCTTTGATAAAGGTGAGATGTTCTAAGAGCAAGCTGTCCGGTCTTTTTCCGTCATAACTCGGATCAAAGCCAACTCCACGATTTCGTCCTCCCTCACACAACATCGACAAAAATTCGCCACTGCCACACCCAATCTCAATAATTGTTTTTCCCTGAAGCCGATGTTTTTCTACAAGCTGGTCTGCCAATTCCCTGGCATATCCTTGAAAATGGGGTGAGAAATGGAGGCAGTTTTCGTACTGTTGTGCGTAGCGCATGAGGGAGGGGTCAAAGGCGATGTTGTAGATCATACTGCAGGCAGTGCAGAACCCCAATTGTATCTCTCCTTTAGGGGCCCTTACGGCTTCTTCTTTGCTTGACCATATGGCAGTGCTATGAATAGGAAGTCCTTTACTCTCAAAAAAAATTGATAATTGCTCACGATGGCAGATTGGGCAACGTGTCTGTTGACCGCTCTTGTGAGTGTCAGGTTTCTGTACATCCATGAGATTTCTCCAGCATACGTCAAGATCAAACGGCGATCAGCTCAGCCTCAACCCCCATCTGTTTTAAATCCGAGCGAATCTCGTCATAATACGCTGGATTCATGGCGACTACAAGGTCAGGCTGATAGGTTTTTAGAAAAGCTGGCGGGACAATTTCATGCCCGGTACCCGCAGAAAATTTTCCATGTTTGTGTGGGTTGATGTCCACGATGTAGTCGAGTTCGTGGGCAATGTCCAAAGTCGTCAGATAGGCCACGGCTTTTGAGCCAGAACCCCAGAGTACTATTCGCTTATCTTGCGTTGTGACAGACTGTAGAGTTTCTTTCCATTGCTTCATTTTCAGAGGGACAGTCTCTTGGAATATCTTTACGTCATGCGCCAATTGCTCCAAATCCTGGGGTTCCTGTGGGGGCGTACCTCGCGAACTAGGAGTGGGGCGAGCTTCGACCAGTAAATACTGGTCATCAAAGTCATATTGAGCGTTGAGGATCTCAAAACCACATGAGCAGAACAGATATTTTAACGAATCTAAAGTAAAATACGAACAATGTTCATAATACATATCCCAGAAGGCTTGTTCCTTGAGGATGCGAGATACGTCAGGAACCTCAAAGTAAACAATCGTCTCATGACGATCTCCAATACAGCGTCTCACCATCTTCAGAAAATCGGACGTTGACTGTATGTGCTCAAGGGTATGCCGGCATACGACAAAATCAGCTGAAAGGTGTGAGTACTTTTCTGAGTAGAAGTCAGGAAGGAAGGTGATTCGTGAATTTGCATTGCTTTGAATTCGATCAGAGATATAACCTGGGTCAATCCCAGTTCCATAGTTCATACCCATCTCACAGAGCAGAACCAAGAATTCACCTTTGCCACAGCCAATTTCCAAGATATGCTTCTCTCGAAGATTGTACTGTTCAATCAGACGTTTGGCGAGCTTGGTTGCAAAGGTTTGGAATCGGGCTGAAAATCCTTGGGTTTCTTCATAGCGCGATGAATATTCATGCATTCTTGGATCGAAGAGAATATTTTCGATAAACCCGCAACGCCGACAAAAGGCTAATTGAATATCTCCTTTGGGATACGTCAATGCTTCCTCTCGATTGTCAATCAGAAGACAGCTATGAACCGGTACATTCCGGACATCATAAAAGAGGGATAAACTGTTACCCCCACAGTTGAAGCACGGTTTGATGTTATTCATTTTGCTAATATTTCTTCGTTCAAAGCACTTTGTTCTTATACGTTCGTCTTGATACTGGTTGTAGGAATTTGTAGCCCCTCACCCGAGAATGAACACGAGAAACTGCTACCCAACGTTCACCTGACGGTCCGTCTTGTCCGACTCCCATCGGAGTGTGGTGTTCAATTTTTTCGACTCCAACAGATGTTTAATGTGATCGATTCGTTTGTAGCGGATACCTTCAAAATCTTCTAAACGAAGCCCCACTTTCTGATAGGTCTCATATAGGTGTTTTGCGGCATCCCGCGCATTCCATTGGGGGCGAAACTCAGGGAGTACACGTGTGATTTTACCGAAATCGACACGGTAGCAACGGGTATCTGGCCCGCCGTCTTTGGCATATTCAATTTGGCAATCCGGTACCGTCTCTTGAACAATGTCCGCCAGTTCTCTGATCCGGTAATTTTCTTCTGACACCCCTACATTGAACGCTTGATTGTGAACGAGTTCAATCGGGGCATGGAGGACTGCCAGGAACGCTCGAGAGATATCCTCAATATGCACGATGGGCCTCCATGGCGTTCCATCACTTTTCACATAGACGCGGCCACTGGTATAGGCCCAAGCCACAAGATTGTTTAAAACCAGATCAAATCGAAGACGGGGCGACACGCCGTATGCAGTCGCATTTCGTAAGTAGGTTGGAGCGAATGTTGAGTCTGCTAGCTTGGCGACATCCTGTTCGACGCGAACTTTGGAAATTCCATAGGGGGTGACAGGATTAAACGCCGACTCTTCATTTAACAGATCGTCTCCTCCGGCCCCGTAATTACTGCAGGAAGAGGAGAAGAGAAATCGTGGTACGCCGACTTGTTTCGCCAAGGTGGCTAATTTGACCGACGCCTGATGATTGATTGCATACGTTAAGCTTGGAGCCAAATTCCCCAGTGGATCATTCGAAAGGCCTGCGAGGTGAATGACGGCATCAAAGCCTTCCACATCAGAGGCTTCGATATCACGAATATCTTTCCGGATATCCGGAATTGATTGCATAGGTTCTCCAAAGGAGCAAGCCTCAAAGAGATCGCTATCTATCCCCACCACTTCATGCCCTTTTTCATGAAGCATGGGCACCATGACGGCACCAATGTATCCTTTGTGACCTGTCACAAGAATTCTCATGTATCCCTCCCAGTTTCGAAGGAGCGCTCCATTGTCTGAAGCTCTCTGTTTATTTTGAATTCACGTTTTCAGTCCATCACAAGAATGGAGTTCCTAGACTTTATAAAATAGTGCATAAAAAGACTATCACATATTTGCCTGGCACTTGTCCGACCACATGGGCGAATATCAATATTCAAGATCAAAGATTAAGTCGTACAGTTGGGAATAGGTACGATATGACCATACGTAGTTATTTAGATCAGCTTTTGACTTTCTTGTAAATGGCGATCTTTTTCACAAGACTCCTTGCAGCGATAGCATGAACGTATTTGCATAATAGTCAAATTGACGAATATTTGAAGATCGTTTCCTGAAAATATACTCGAAACGCAGGCCTAACCATTTGACGGTTCGATAGTCCAATCCCAGTCTTCCTGTGATCTGCTTGTCTTGCCTATCCGATGAGCCTAGGGCAGTCGCTTGATTATCGAACGTATTGTCAACGAATAGCATCCCACTTCTCAACGATATGCGGTCACCAATTTTTTGTGTAGCCCGAAGCGATACGCCAGTTTGCAAGATTGCAGAACTTCTAAACACTCCAGATTGAAGAATGCCTCGAAAAGTACTTACGTTTACGTGCAATCGTGATGTAGGGTTCCAATTCAGATCACCTCGAAGAAAAATATTTTCTCTTCCAGAATCTCCCTCACTTAAAGGTGAATTCGCTGGCTGTATACGAGGAGCACGGTCAAAGTTCAGGACTTGGTATCCAACACGGAATTCCCCAGAGATTCGGCTGGTGGGGGCCAGTTCCACCCCTGTGCTGATTGTGTACGAAAAGCTGTCGAGCTGGTTGTTTGTATTAAAGTCATAATCATTGACTTCGACGCTTAACAATGCAGCTGTTTTTTGAAACACTGGAAAAATAAGCGTCGCATCAGCTCCCGTATGTTGCAGGTTTCTAATGGGGGCCTGACCATTATTTTCAAAATTCCAGTTGGTAGAAAAGAACTTCATTCTAAACCCCATTTGGGGGCCTATGTGTTGTATTTGTCCAACAAGAGAATTGGTATTCCATGTCGTTAATTCTCGCTGTTGAAGGTCAAACTCAGATCCCCTCTGGTCAAACCCTTCAATGTGACCGCCTTTCAAGTCTACTTCTAGTCCAATTGGAAAATCTAAATTCAATTGTCCCATCACTTCTTGGCTTAATACGTTATTTTCTGAAAAACGGTAGTAATAGTGCTGAGTTGCTCGATAGTCAGCCACGAATTGATACCGTGTACCCAAAGGCAAAATTACTTGAAGTCCAGGGGAAATAGTATGAATAACATCGTCACGTCTTCTTGTGTCCGTTCTGAAGATATTGTCCGAGTAAATTGTTGCGACTCCTAAAGAGGGATGTAGACGCAATGGCCCTGCATTCAACCCCGTTCCCGGAAAAATGGACAAAAAAGAAACTTGTCGAAACGGGGTCGCCCCTCCACTGAACGTGTAAGAAGCCGGTGAAACTTGAGCCCATCCTATCTCCGTTATTCCACCCCCCAAACACATACAAAGGCTATAAAAACATAGCCCATACCACATGAATGCTAGTCGTCTCGTAACTCGATTAACGGAGAGGGGCCTTACTTGAGATTTACATCCCATCTTCACAGGCTTGCGGTACATTATTGTAAGTGTAAATTACTAGTAGTTTTTGGCTGTACAATGAGACAACTATTTATTCCTGAACTATAGACGCACATCGATCTTTTTCACAATACGCTCGTGATTGTATCTTTCACTCAGAAGTTTGAGCTGTCTCTATTTGGGGACTTATCGTCTGTATGATCGATCGTGCACGTCAGAGGGTAACCCCTAGCGTGGAATATCTTTTTGCCAGGAGTAATTAGAAGATATTTTTTAAATTGGTAAATATGGCGTTGACTGTACCACTCCCCCCGAAAGCCTTGCAATATTTGAGTTGGCTATAGGGCCTGATGAGTCAGTTTGTATCATTCCAACCAACTTCGCCTGTGATTAAATTATGCAATTCGGTTTACCTCACATTGTGAATGTATGCCCCTGAACGTATCAATTTCGGTCAGAATTTAGACGTACTGCCCCTCGAATACCTGATCATGGATATACTTTAGCCCCAGCATTGAGGCAGTGCTTGAAGCAGCCTGCCGTGCTCCTCGACTCTTCACCTCCGTACTCTTCTTGGGCGCTCTCTGCCCAATCTATAAGCTTTGGATACACTGGTTGTAAGTTATGAGGTCGATGATTTTTCTCTTCCAGTTGCCGCAGTCGCTTTAACCCTCTGTGGCTCAATTGTCTCTTTTTTATTGGTACTAGGGGTGTCTATTGATTTATGGCTTTCAAGTAGTTCTTCGATGGGTACGTCTTTCTGGTTTTGTTTGCGAGTTCACACATTTTAAATCCCAGTAAATCTAGAGGCTTTCTTGAGGTCAATTTTCTCTCTTTGCTGGGAGAGCGTCGTTGTCAATAGCTTTGAGTATGAGAATCTCTCGTATTTCGCAAATGGATGTTTTGTTCTTTGGAAGTAAACGCTGAATGTCTGGAAAAAGTAACGATGAAATATCGTCAGGAAACCTTAGGCAATGAACGATAGGGATTTCCACCAATCCTCGCGACCGTTCGAATCTGCGAGACCGAAGTGCAAGTAAAGTATTGTGTATTTCTTCCGATCAAACACCCACAGCCAAAATATATCCCATCTGTACCAGCAACCCATTTCTAAGAATGGGATGTAGGGCTACAAACCTAGATCTCATGCACAGTTGAGATAGAGATGCCCGGTTTCTACTGAGCACATTGCACGACAATGTGAGAACGTACGGTACGGTGGGTTTCTGGGCTCTTAGAGCCATTGCATTGATGCACTGAAGGAGGCCTCTCGTGAATTGCCGTATCTCTTTTCTTTCAACTTTCTTGAAATTGGGGAGCGTTTTGCAGGCTTTCTTCGGAATTCTTGCGTTTCTGTTCCTTATGAATGCGTTTCTTCTCTGTTCTGCCGAAGCTGCCGACGTAACTCTAGCCTGGGATCCTCCAAATTCTGAATATGGGGGATTTATATTGGAATATGGAACTGCGAGTGGCCAGTATACGCAATTTCAAAATGTGGGTACCGAAACTATGTGGACGGTGCGCAATTTGGAAGCTGGCCAGAGGTATTATTTTGCCGCAAAGACGTACGATGCCACCAACACGACAAATAGCCAGTATTCAAATGAAATTTCCGTTCTGATTCCTTTGCCTCCCTTGGTAGCAGATTTTTTTGCAACTCCTACCACGGGAACTGCTCCTCTCACTATTTCGTTCACAGACAGTTCTGTGGGAACTCCGACGAGTTGGATATGGAATTTCGGGGATGGTGAGACAAGCAGAGAACGGCATCCAACTCATATCTATAAAACGACAGGCACGTACTCAGTCAGCTTGACGGTGGGTAATGCTGGAAGGCAAAACGTTAAAACGTTTTCTAATTTTATCTCCGTTGGAAATAAACAACGACACCCACCAAGTGCAAGCTTTACGATGACCCCAAGTTTGGGGAGAGCGCCCCTCCTGGTGACCGTGGATGCCGCTGGCTCGCGTGACCCCGACGGGGCGATTGTGGGCTATGCCTGGGATTTTGGTGATGGCCGGACTGGCACGGGGAGCAGCCTTACACATATCTATGAAACTCCAGGCACCTATGCCATTACCTTAATCGTGACGGATATTGATGGGCTGACAGCGACTGCGACGCAGTCAGTCACCGTTAACAATGCACCTGGCATACGTTCAGATGATTTTCACGGGGACACTCTTGATACATCGGTATGGACATTTATCAATTCGTTAGGGGATGTTGCGCTCACGATGACGGGCAAGGAGGTCGCGTTTGCGATCCCGGGGCCTACCTCCCATGCGATGGGTGTCGATTCTCCCACGGGCAATCATGCCGCGCGGATCATGCAGCCTGCCCCGGATACGGACTTTGAAGTAGAAGTCAAATTTGTCTCGCCTGTGACCGCCAGATATCACACGCAAGGCATTGTGGTGGAAGAGGATAGCGGGACATACTTACGGCTGGAGTTTTTTAGTGATGGGGCGCGAACCCACATCTATGCCTCGAGTATTAAGGGGCCGAAGGAAACGACCAAGATTCATCAACGCATAAGCGCCAGGTCCCCGGCTCCCTTGTATATGCGGGTAAAGCGCACGGGCCAGGAGTGGACGCAATCGTACTCTACTGATGGTTCGGCGTGGACGGTGGCCGGGAGATTTAAGCAGGCTGTAAGGGTCAGTGCCATAGGACCATATGCGGGGAACATTGGCCTCTCTGGGAAACCGGCTCCATCACATACTGGGGTCATCGACTATTTCGTCAATACCGATTCGCCCATTGCCTCCGATGAGAAAGACACGTATCGGTTAAGTTTGTCCAGTGTGGGAAATGGAACGATTCACAAGGTTCCTGATCAAGAGACGTACCTTGAGGGAGCGACAGTTAAACTTACGGCTGTCCCTGCTCCGGATTGGACATTTGGCATGTGGGGTGGGGCTGCTACCAGCAGTCAATCGCCCATTACCGTCACTATGACAGCAGATCAGTCTATCTCGGCGACGTTTACGCGCATACTATACCCTCCAAGTGCAAGTTTTACGGCGACCCCAAGTGTGGGGAGAGCGCCCCTCCTGGTGACCGTGGATGCCGCTGGCTCGCGTGACCCCGACGGGGCGATTGTGGGCTATGCCTGGGATTTTGGTGATGGCCGGACTGGCACGGGGAGCAGCCTTACACATATCTATGAAACTCCAGGCACCTATGCCATTACCTTAATCGTGACGGATATTGATGGGCTGACAGCGACTGCGACGCAGTCAGTCACCGTTAACAATGCACCTGGCATACGTTCAGATGATTTTCACGGGGACACTCTTGATACATCGGTATGGACATTTATCAATTCGTTAGGGGATGTTGCGCTCACGATGACGGGCAAGGAGGTCGCGTTTGCGATCCCGGGGCCTACCTCCCATGCGATGGGTGTCGATTCTCCCACGGGCAATCATGCCGCGCGGATCATGCAGCCTGCCCCGGATACGGACTTTGAAGTAGAAGTCAAATTTGTCTCGCCTGTGACCGCCAGATATCACACGCAAGGCATTGTGGTGGAAGAGGATAGCGGGACATACTTACGGCTGGAGTTTTTTAGTGATGGGGCGCGAACCCACATCTATGCCTCGAGTATTAAGGGGCCGAAGGAAACGACCAAGATTCATCAACGCATAAGCGCCAGGTCCCCGGCTCCCTTGTATATGCGGGTAAAGCGCACGGGCCAGGAGTGGACGCAATCGTACTCTACTGATGGTTCGGCGTGGACGGTGGCCGGGAGATTTAAGCAGGCTGTAAGGGTCAGTGCCATAGGACCATATGCGGGGAACATTGGCCTCTCTGGGAAACCGGCTCCATCACATACTGGGGTCATCGACTATTTCGTCAATACCGATTCGCCTATTGCCTCCGATGATGGAGAAAGTAAACGTTAACTGTCACCCGTATAGGCAAGTCACCATTCTGGAAATCCTTAAACACAATTGAAAGCTATATTAGGGAGAAAGACGACTTGAGCATGCAAGAAAACATATTCTGAGGAAATAGCGGAATACTCTACTCTCCTGACCTGAAAATCTATAGGTGATGCGACTGCGTCTTTATGTGCTGGTGATCAATTGTAAAATTTCGATGTTCAGTCTACAACGTTTTTTTCAATAGCATCAAGTGTCGGTTATTTGTAGAAGGTAGGGGGGCGTTGTGTTGGTTAGTCTTGCGGAAGTGTCTCTCAAATTTGTACGTAGTTAGAATGCATTACAAAAGCTTGTAAATACGTTCCGGGATGTGAAATTTAAGCTTTGTAAGGACGAGCCCCAGTATATTTCCTCCACGCATCAGAATCTGCTCTTTCACGCTCCGTGCAACTGTGGAACGGGTTTTTTCTGCCTGTAGCACAAAAATAATTCCATCGACAGTTCCGCAAAGCGCCAGACTATCCGGAGTGACACGTGCGGGAGATGAATCGATGACGATTAGGGCAAACTGGTTGCGAAACCCATCCCACATACTTTTCCCGTTAGACTCTGTTTGTCCGGTTAGTGCAGATTGGACTTTTGGAGATAACGTTCCAATATAAAGGTTTGAATCCTCAATTTGCGAGATGACTCCATCAAGAGACTTCCCATTTTCATAATGGTTTTCTAAGGGAGGTTTTGGATCAACGCCAAATGCTTGATACTGACATGGTTGAATGAGGTCAGCTTCAACGAGCAAAATTGGTTTCGTGCTATGTTGAGCTAACACCATTGCAAACTCTCGGGCTAGGGTAGACGTTCCTTCTCCTTTTTGTGTGCCGATAAATTGAATGACATTTTTCTTAGGGTCTGCAAGCCGTGTGGCGATATGCTGGGCGAGGCCGAGAAGCTCGGGGTCCTTGTAATACCGTGCAATAGAAAATGGGCTGTCTATTTTTAAGAGGGGAGGCGAGGAGATTGTTGACGCTTCCGTAGATCCGTTTTCATCTACATGACGTTCGCCGTAAGCGATTTGGAGTGCATCGTAGATTTTGCTCATGGTGATACCGCACCTTGTTGATATTCAGGCAATACAAGGTATTGACCAGGGAGAATCATGTTGGGATTCATAATGTGAGGGTTGTGCTGTTTAACCCACTCAATATACTCCCTTTTTGTAGAGCCATAGGTTTCATGAGTTATTTGGCTCAGACTTTCACCGAGTTCAACGACTCTCGACCTCGTTGCCGCATGGACTGCAGATAGCTTTTCATCCAACTGCTTGGATGAAGAGGAAGTCTTCATGAGGTGAAGTGGTTGCTCATCCCCTTCATTCAGAGGTGAATTGAGTGTTGATTGAGCATTCATGTTTGTCCGCATATCATGTGAGTGTTCGACAGGATCGACAACGTGAATGGCCGGCAAATGAGCAGGTGATGAGGTGGCGGCATTTTGCCGGCTGACTATGGACGGTCGCATGGATCTATTCGTAAGCACATTCTTTACAGATTGCATATTCCCCGCGGTCTCAGTTTCAGGATTTGTCTCCGTCCCCTGCACATCTTCTAAAACAACCTGAGACCTTGATGCTTCCATAGGGTCGCCATCAGGCCTGGGAGCAGCTGATGAGGGCTCAGCTTGTTGAGTATGCATGACCGTAGGGTCTTTGGACGTATTGAGGCTTCCTTGTTTTTCTTGACTCACATTGTGTTCCATCCCGGTATTTTCATGGAAACTGCGTGATTCCCAAAAGGCTATCATGCCAATACCTACTATCAAGACAAATCCTGTTGCCAGAGCCCATTTCCACAGGACCGGAGGATGGGAGCCGTCAAGGTCAGAAAGAACTTCTTTCACGACGCTCACAGGTACGGGGGTAAGTTGTCTTCCAAAGCCGGTAATTAGTGCGTTATCACAAAGGACATTCAATCGCCGAGGGATCCCTCTTCCTTTTCGTGCAATCAGCTGTAGGGCTTTATTCGAAAAGACTGGGTTTCTAGGTGTGGAAGCGACAGCAATCCGGTGAAGAATGAATGCTTTACTCTCTTTTTCGGTTAATGGGGAGATTTTGGCTCGAAGGGCTATGCGTTGCTGAAATTGTCTCAACGCAGGTTGTTGAAGCAAGGTTTCTAGCTCAGGCTGTCCGACCAACACTATCTGAATTAACTTTTCCGTTGCCGTCTCGAGATTGGATAACATCCGGAGGTTTTCTAACGTCTCGATAGGCATGTTTTGAGCTTCATCAATGATCAGGATAACTGTACCTCCGGCTTTGTATTCTTCTATCAATGCTTCATGAAGTTGGTTGATCATTCCTGATTCATCATTATGAGTCGCAACGAGGTCGAGTGACGTAAAAATGGTGGTCAGTAGACCGTGATATGATAGGACAGGATTAAAAATATACACGGTCTTCTGTTTTGGGTCGCTATGCTCTTCGAGAAACGCACGAATTATTGTGGTTTTTCCGACGCCAACTTCCCCGGTAATTTCGACAAATCCTTTTCGTTTTTTGATTCCATACACAATTGCGCCAAGTGCTTCCTTATGGCTAGAACTCATGTAAAGAAAACTCGGATCAGGTGTGATCTGAAATGCTTCCTTGCGGAGACCATAAAAGGCGAGGTACATAGATTAACTCACATTTCTTTGGTAGAAGGAGGCAAGAACCGGAAGTCCTAAATCTTCTACCGCTTGGTCTGGCCTTGTGTATGTGCCGGCTAAAAATTCGGAGATGAATGCTACACCAAGACTGAAAAAAGAGCTTAAAATAACACCGAGTAATAGTTTGAGTGCGGCCGGACGACCAATCGGTTGCAAGGGTGGTTCTGCAATTTGGATGACCCTGATGTTTGACATTTGCAGACGGTCCATCTCTTCTGATACTTTTGCCTCTTCAACTTTACCAAGATACAGTTGCACGTTTTGCTCATCCGCGTTTTTTTGTCGTTCGAGGACAGCTAAATCCTCACTCAATTGGTCAAAGCTCAGGATTTTGTTGTCTAGCTCCTTGATGTGGTCAGCAATGACTTTCATGCTAGCCTGTTTGGTTTTTAATGCAGACGAAGTTTCTAGTTTGGTGATTTCAAGGTTTTGGAAAGTAGGATTGTTCCCACTGATGATTGTGTCCGACCTTTTCTCTTTCGGGTGTTCACGTATAAACCCTTCCAGCAGTTGAATCTCTTTTCGAAGGTTTTGAACCGGAAGGCTATCTTCCGTGTATTTGCCAAGTAAGTTCTGTTCTTGACGTTGCAAGTCAAACAAATCCTCTTGAGCTTTTTTAAGAACACTGTCCCCTTGGGTTGAGGAAAGCGGAATGGTTTGCGGTATTGTTTGCAGCTGGGATTCAAGCGAGATACCTTTACTCCGTAACCCATGTATCTGATGCTTGATTTTTTTATATTCCATGTCTAGGTCAGCTTTTTGATTTAGGAGGCGTTGTTGATGCTCCTTTAAAGAGGATGTAAGGTTGTTTTTACGCTTGAACGCCTGTAGTTTCGCTTCGGATTTTTTTAGCTTTTCCTCATAATTACGCAATTGATTGTTTAAAAATGAGGCCTTGGGGTCGCTAAACACTTCAAGGTGTTTCCCCTTTAATAGATCAATAAGAATGTTCAGAGCCATTGCCGCCATTTGAGGGTCTTTATGCAGGAATGTCAGGCTAATTACATTTGAATAATTCACGGGTTCAGTCGTCAGTTTGCCTAAAAACTTCAATGTGGCAGGATAAATGGCATCTTGCCCTTTCTCTTGTGATGCGCTAGCTAATTCTGGATAGATTTTATGAATTCCTATGGTTTGGATGACTTGTCTTGCCAAATCTTTACTAGAAATAATATTAAGTTCTGTTTGTATGGCAGCTTCTTTGTCAAAATCTACATATTCTTGCACGCTTCCCACCTCTGGCCGCACAACGTGTTCTCTGCCAGACTTCAGCACGATTGTGGACTCGGCTTCAAAATAGGGCACAGATAGATACACCCATCCTAGTATAGGTAGAAAAACCACAGAAAATGCAACAAGGATTTTAACCTTGTGCTTAAAAAGGGTGGTTAAAATATCTCGCAGACTCCCCAAAGGATAGGGCAGGCGCTCGGCTTCAGTGATCGCTTCATCTTCCATCGTATATCTCAGGGTTGGCTTTCTCTCTGCTTGACCGTATCGTATCTCCTGGTACATTCGAGGATCGAAGTAAGACGGCAACCTCAGGGTTTTTGAGTTGTTTGGAATAATTCTTCATTAAAATTTCTCGCAGTTCTTTTACCGTGTGCCCAACGACTGGAAATTCACCTACTAACTGCAATGCGATTCGTCCATCGGGTCGGACTAACACGGACTCATTAAGTTCTGGATTGAAGAAAAATTTAATATCCAGTTGATCACCGACCTGAATTTGGTAATCTTGTGGAGGAGTTGTCCCGACTTTTGTGAGGTAATTCAGATAATTCCTTTCGTCGGCTTTAACTTGCCGACTCAATTCTTCAAACTCGACTTCCAGGCTTCGTAGACGTTCAAGCTTGTTATTCACTTCCAAAATTTGCTGCGAAATCACCTGGCCTTGAGCCTCAGCAGAAACCAGATCAGTTTGAGTATGAAACATCTGCATTTCCATTTCCTGATAGAGCGGGTTTTTGCCGGTCGTGACACTTCCGGCTAAATTGGCTTCCTGATCCTTAATAAATTGAGAGACGATTTCCATTTCTTTTCGAAGCGATTGGACATGAGGGTTTTGCTCAGTATACTTATTGAGTAATTCCTGTTCTTGCAATCGAAGCTTGAGTAAATTATTTTTTGCCCCGCTAATAATGCCTTGCTCGGATTCCAAGACACTTGTCAGAGGAATTTCCGGAGGCACATGGCTAATCTGATTCTTAATCCACGCTAGTTTTTCCCGGAGACCTTGCGCGTGGTTTTGCTGGACTTTTAAGGAATTGTCTAATGTATTACGTTGTTGAAGAAGAAGATTGATTTGTGAGCCAAGTGAAATGATGCCATGGTTTTTCTTGAAATCTTGTAGGTGGCGCTCGGACTCTTCGAGTCGTTTTTGATAGGCCTGGAGTTGTTGTTGCATGATGGTGTACGTCTGATCCACAGTTGTTTCCATAACTTCCTGGCTTGTGGGAATTCCGGGGTCAGATGGAGCAGCCTGAGCAACCGCTTGAAACATGTCACAATCTATACTTGTTAGAACCATGCAAAGTGTTAATGTGAGTCTCGCCAAATGATGGCGCCACGCTTCGCCTCTAGTGACAGTTTGGTAAAATGGGCATCCCATTATCTATAGTCATCCAACGTATGCTTACCAAAACGATCGTGGCACATACACCGTATCATGAGGCAATAACTGAATGTCTTGAGAGAGGTCTCTGCCGCTAAGAGCCGCTTCCAAGTTAACCCGAATCGCAAAGGGGTCATTGTTCTGATCTCGGCGAATGACAACCACTTCACGTTTGTTTGCCATGTCTTCCTTCATTCCCCTGGCAAGGGTAATGGCCTGTAGCACAGTCAAGGGGCCAATCATTTCAAATTCTCCCGGCGCACCAACTTGGCCATCGACATAAATTCTCTTCGCCTCTTTGATTGATCGAACGATAACGGCAATTTCAGGATTTTTGAGTTGTCCCGCATACTGTTCTGCTAAAAGCCTTGTCAGATCAGACGGGGTAAGACCTGCCGCTTTGATTTCATGCACCAATTGAAGTGAGATGTAGCCGTCAGGACGAACAATTAATTCTTCTTCATTCAATTCGGGGTTAAAAAAGAATTTCACACTTAGTTGATCGCCAGGCTTGATGACATATTTCTCATTGTCAGAATTTCTCTGATGTGTTGGTTCCTGCGGAAAACCGCTAGGACTTAATTCAGAAACCTCTACGGTCCGTAATCCACTTCCAATGGAGTGACACGCACTCATGAGAAGACAGAACGCCATGACTTTTAAAAACAGTAAGTTCTTCATAAATGTAAGATGTTACAAGTGTTTCTATTCAAGGTTTTTAAAGCTTTGCATGCACTCATCATTCATAGTAAAGATCGTAAATGGCAGAATGCAAGAAAAAGGCAATATGAGGGAGTCATTAAAATGAGACAGGACTTCTCTGCTTAGCTTATTCCTTATGAATGAAAATTTCGTGAATAGTTTGAGTTAGTCTTGCCAAATCATCAGGTTTATCAAGTGCAGCATATGCTCCAGCTTTTAACGCTCTTTCTTTGTCTACATGGCTTAAATTACCACTAAATATGATTAATGGAATACGGTTAGCGGGCTCTGATTGTTGAAGTTGCTCGATGAAGTCCAATCCCGTCAGCTTAGGCATTCGGTTGTCCGTAACGATCAGATCCACTCCATCCTGTCTGAGCAATTCCAATGCCTTGACTCCATGTTCCGCTTCAATACATGTGTATCCTGAATTTTCGAGTAAAGCCCGCGTGGCGCTTCGTGCAGATTCATCATCATCTACAACCAGGACCGTTTTGGTATGGCCATTCTTTTGTGCACTGTCTGTTGCCCAAGTGTCAATTGCCTGGTCTTTCCCTGGTAGCTCAATATGATGGAAGGTGGGCACAAGTTTCTGTAATTGCGCTAATGTATGTAATGGAGAATTCAAATGGATTCTATCGAGAAAGTCGTCGAGTATCTGATTGAGTTGCGTGAAATCTTGAGCAGCGTGAGATTTTATTTGGAAAATCTTGTCTATTGGTGAGTGCTCAGAGTTTTCGCCATCGGCGACTAACTCTTCTTCCAGTTTTTCTCCTGGGCGAAGGCCGACAAACTGAATGGGAATTTCCTTTTCAGGTATATAGCCGGAGAGGCGAATGAGATGACGGGCCAAATCCAAAAGTTTAATCTGTTGTCCCATATCTAACACATAGAGTGCACTCTGCTCTTTGAGTGTGGCAGCCTGCAATACCAATTCAACGGCTTCAGGTATGGTCATGAAGTACCGGCGAACATCTGGATGTGTTACGGTTACCGGACCTCCTCCACGAATTTGTTTTTGAAAGCGGGGCACAACGCTTCCATTGCTGCCGAGCACATTCCCAAATCTGACAATTAAGAAGCATGTTTGGCTCGTTTGAGCTAAACTCCTAACGACTAATTCGGCTCCTCGTTTCGTTGCCCCCATCACACTGCTAGGATTCACGGCCTTGTCCGTCGAGATTAAGACAAAGCGGTCCACGCCAGCGTGTTCGGCAGCCTTGGCTACGTGGTGAGTCCCAATAATGTTATTTTTGAACGCTTCACAGGGATTGAGTTCCATTAAAGGAACATGCTTGTGAGCTGCGGCATGAAAAATAATTTCAGGCCTATAGTGCTCTAATGTCTGTTTGAGACGTAGAGGGTCGGTAATATCACCCAAAACCTCATGAGTCCTGGCCGAATATCCGTTGTCGGCCAGCTCGCTTGCAATTTGGTAGAGACTATTCTCATGGCGTTCATACAGGACAAGCGATTGAGGATCAAATGCTATAATCTGGCGGCAAAGTTCAGACCCAATAGATCCCCCAGCCCCAGTAACCATTATTCGTTTCCCCTGAATAAGGGGTGGAAGTATTTGTCGCGGAGTTCCTACTGGAGGCCGTTGAAGAAGGTCTTCAATTTTTAAGTCTCGAATCTGTCCAATCGTAACTTTCCCATCAAGAATATCTTCTAATTTGGGGAGCGTCTTGATGGGAATTTTAAATGCTTCTAGTGTGCGTAGGATATTTCGAATGCTACTTGCGTGTGACTGTGATATGGCGATAAGAATTTCTGCAGGATTTTCCAACGCAAGAATTTTGGGAAGGTCTTTTGAGGTAGCAAGAACTTTAATTCCATGAATTCGCTGCCCTACCTTCAATGGGTCATCGTCAACGAACCCAATTGGAGAATAGGCGCACGATGGATGTTCTTGCATTTCTCGAACGATTTTCTCTCCCGTTTTTCCTGCTCCGATAATTAACACACGTTTGGAACGTTTCGAGGTTTTATTCTTTCGAAAGAGGCGAACCACGAGCCGGATGCCAACGAGAAAACTGATCAATAACATGCTATCGATCACAAAAACCGATCGTGGATACTCTGTGAATCCAAACCCGAAATGCACAATGAGGAAAAAACACAGTGTTCCAGAAAGGACCCCCCAGATAATATTTTTCACATCCCAGATGCCGATATATCGCCAAAGGCCCTCGTTCAGTCGAAAGAGTGAAAACGAAAGGGTTCTGACGAGCAGAAGGACCGGTAACATTTGGAAGAAGACTTGATAGCTCTTTGATGGAATATAGCCATCGAATCTCAATAAAAAGGCTAAATAGTTGGCTACGACGATAAGTCCGACATCCAACCCAACAATGAGTTGACGCCGGTACGTCAAAATATATTTGCGCAGAGAGGAGTTTGGGAGGAGTAGGATCTCGTCCTGGCCTTTTTGCGGACTGGCAATTAATAGATCGTCATGAATTCCAAATATTTTGAACGAAGCCTGTACAAGAATAACGAGGTCTAGCAAGAACGAGGAATACGCGACATATACTTTTGCCAATCGGATTTTATCCGGCAGAATTGTCTTGACGTATTCTTCTTCAGGGTTTGCCACATGCCCGAGCATCATCTGTTCGTCAATATATTTAAGTGACGCAAGGTCCACTAACCCGGGCCTGGTTTCTAGCACTTCTTCGTAATCATTTCGAAACATGTCAACATATTGTGGAACTTCAGGTCTTGGACCGACTAAACTCATCTCTCCTTTTATGACATTGATGAGTTGAGGAAGTTCATCAAGCTTGACGCGGCGCAATATATTGCCAATCCGTGTAACCCGTGAATCATGTCCTATCGTGAGGAGGCCTCCTGTCGGGACTGGCCTATCTATCATGGTTCGAAATTTCAGAATAGAGAACTTCCGAAATCCTTGCCCCATACGAGTTTGGGCGAAAAAGACAGGTCCCTTTGATTCTATTTTGATAAGGAGTGCGAGAAGAACAAATACGGGGGCCAATAGAGTCAGCCCCACGCATGCCACAAGAAGGTCAAATGAACGTTTGATCATCGCCGGTAATCTTCGATAAGCGTGGAAACAACGCGAATGACATTCTGGATATCGTCCTCACTCATTTTGGAATAGATCGGGAGAGACACAATACGGTCAAAGACTGCGGTAGCCAGAGGGAAATCTTCTGGCGAATAGGTGAATGTATTGCGGTAGTATGGATGAAGGTGCAAGGGAATAAAATGCACACTGGCTCCGATGCCATGTTTTTTCAGTTGATCGATAAACTCGTTCCGCCCAATTCGCAATTGTTCAACATGCAGTTGAATCACATACAAGTGCCAAGCATGGTCGATATTGTCCGTAACATGAGGCGTACGGATCTCAGGTAGCTGACGAAACGCTTCATTATAGCGCATGGCAATATGCTGCCGGGATGCCTTAAAGTCATCACATTTCTGTAATTGCGGGATTCCCAGCGACGCCGCAATATCAGTCAAATTATATTTAAATCCCGGATGACAAATTTCGTAATACCATGACCCTCCAGGGGTATACCGTTGCCATGCATCCTGCGAAATACCATGAAGGCTCAACATGCGCATACGGTGAGCCCATTCAGGGTTCTCGGTCGTCGCCATGCCGCCTTCCCCGGTGGTCATCGTTTTCGTGGCATAAAAAGAAAAGCAGGTAATGTCTCCAAGTGTTCCTATCATTTTTCCCTGATACGAAGCGGGGAGTGCATGGGCGGCATCTTCAATTACATGGAGATGGTGGACTCGTGCTATCTCCAGAATTTGGTCCATTGCACAAGGATGCCCGGCAAAATGCACGGGGATAATGGCCTTGGTCTTTGTCGTTATGGCCTTCTCAATTTGACCAACATCAAGGTTGAGGTTGTCTTCTCGACAATCCACCAATACTGGAATGGCGTTGAAGTAGTGTACCACCTCTGCCGTTGCCGCAAACGTCATGGTTGGAACGAGGACCTCGTCTCCTTCTGAGAGGCCTATTGCCTCTAGTGCAAGATGCAAAGCCGCTGTACAAGAATTCACCGCTACAGCATTTCTGGCACCTAGGCGTTGTGCGAATTCTGCTTCAAACTGTTTAACTTTTGATCCTGTAGTTAGCCAACCAGATCGGAGGGTCTCGACAACTGCAGCGATTTCTTCCTCACCAATATCAGGGACGTGAAATGGCAAATGTTTGTCCAACGGCACGTATCTCACCTAAGTCTTAAGGGAATCCTGTAATCTGGATTTCACTAACAGTAAGCAACAATAAGACCATAACTTGCAAGCATATTTTAAGGAAATTTACCTGGAAAAATATATTTACCTATTCTTTACATACAATAGTTGAAGATAGAGCCAGAGTTTACGTGAACTTTATTAATAACATCCGAGTAGCTTATGAATCTAAAGAGATATAACGCGTATCCAAAAGGATATAAATGTGTACTTAAAGTCTAGATAGCTTTAATTGTTCCTGGACAGTTACTCCTTGGTTTCTGGTTTTGAATGCCAGTAAAACCCCTCGAAATTCACGCCCCCACTATATGAACTTGTATGAAATATCGACACTTTAATACATTTCAAATAAAAATTACATATAAAACAATGAAAAGAAAGAGGAAGTGCTTAAATAAAAAATCCGACGGCCAATTGCGCGATTTTTCGTTGAGATAGTATTAGATAGTAGGGGTTATTTTAAGATTGTCAGCTTCCCTGTCAAGCGGACAGGAGCTTTGGGTGCGCAGGAACATCCTGTAAGGTGATCGAGCTGGTGGAGGATTGGAGGGCAAGCGCGGCTTTCTAGGTGATCTTTAGGCAGGTCAGGGGAATCAATGTGGGTATGTATAGCTGACAGGATCTAGTACATGGAGCCATCGATGTCGAAAAGATGCCGATCTCATAGATGCTGCCCTTATCCGGATTTATTCAGCCAAAACAGTCAAGTTTCAAGAAAATTTTGGGAGTAAGGGTTCTTTTTTCCGATTGTATTTCTTCCTTCAGTTGTTTGCTCGTGACAATTGGAATTCATTGTGTCGGAACGGCCTAATTCCTCATGCCGTAGATTTCATTGCACATCTTCTGGTGGATGCCCTTAGTGAGAACATTCTTCTGTTCCATCGCATGTGCAGAGGGTTTACTGGATCGCTCTGTTCGTATCCCGTCTTATGGCTCTCATTTCAATATTGCAGGAAAGACATGTAGCCAAGTGTAATTTTATAAATAAGCCGCATTCCGAATGGTTTGCTTTACACAGAAACGATGCATGTATCGAAGCCCAGCCAGTCGTTCACAGAAATGGGATCTGCACGGTCTTCGTTAAGCTTGATTTTCATTCCACAACAGGCAAGCTTCAGGCGATCGGTTTGGTCACTACCTGTTTTTTCTTTATGAATCTTCTCGCTAGCAAGGGATGTTCTATATGTTCTCATGACATTCTCATATCGCTGCAAGTTTTATGGGATTTGGGGTATGTACAGTTTATGTTGCTGAAGAAAATAATTTCTTGCGACCTCTTTATTTAAACGTTGTTGTAAGAACGTTTGAAATCATTAAGAAAATTAGGAAATTATGTTGGTTTAGTCATGTAGATGGTGTATGGTATGAGACTCAGTGTACGTGTCTTCCATAATACTGTAGCTTTTACGCAATAATCACTAAAAAATGCATTCAATCCTTCTTTCCCAAATTCGTTGGAGGTTCATTTATGATGTGGTGGCAATACAGGAGTTCCGGGTTAAAAGAAAATTGGAACGGAAGAGAGTCGGCGGTTGGATTGTTCGTTCTTTGTGAACGGACTCTAAGGGATGAGGGGGGATGGAGATGAACATTTTGAAGCGCCACTCTGTCAGATTGCTCCTCATTGTCGCATGTGTTGTTTTCATGCAATTTCCTGCACCGCTGTTTGCCACGCTCACTCTTCAGTCGTCTCTCAACGTAACCGAGACATATACTGATAATCTCTTTTTTGAAAGTAAGAAAAATAAACGTGACGATTTTGGCACGTTTGTGATTCCATCACTGACTCTTACCTATGAAAGTCCGGATGTGGTGTTGTCGGGAAGGTATTCTGGTGTTGCCCAATTTTATGTCAATCATCCAGGGGCCAATACGTATATTCACAGGACAAATATTGGAATTGACCTTCCGTTTTTGACCAAGCGGTATAAAGGTCTTGAAATCAGGTTGATTGAATCGTTTAATTTTACTCCAGCTCTGCAAGGATTTTCGTTTGAAGGTGATCCCGCAAATCAGGATAATCCATTGCCAGGTCAGGCAGGCCAAGGGGGGCGTGTTGGCGGCAGCGGGTTTGGCGGCGGTGGGTTTGGCGGTGGCGGGTTGGGCGGTGGCGGGATTGCTGGGGGTAGTACTCCGATTGGTAACCAGGGAGTATTCACTGGACGTCGTGGGTCCAATTCATTTCAAAACCGGGCTGGAGTGGTTGTGAGGTATCATTTATCGCCGCGTTGGGTACCCAATGCTCGTTACGTCAATCGTTATGTCACTTTCACAGACCCTGACTTAAATGATTCGCTGACTCATACCTTAGGGGCTGGGACTAGTTATATCGTATCCCCCAGAACACGGCTGAATGCAAATTACAGAGCAAGTATCAGCGATATTCGACGCGGAGATACCGTGGTGACGCACAGTATCAGAGGGGGGTTTAGTCATACGTTGACTCCAACGGTGAATTTTAGAGCAAGTGCAGGTGTTTCATATACGGAATCGGCTGATAGGATTACATTTTCGGGAAATGCAAATATTTCCAAAAGTTTCGAAGCTGGTTTACTAGCAATAAACTACTTTCAGGGAGTCACGCCTGGTGGTGGGCTATCAACTTCTGGGGTGCTAACTCAACGAGGCACGGCCACGTGGTCGTACCCCATCTCTGAGCGGGTGAGTGGATTCCTGGCGGGCGGCGTTGCCAAAAATAAATCGTTAACCGGCAATGAGGTTGACGTGACGAGTTATCAGGGACAAGTTGGATTCAGTGCTTTGCTCTTGCCTTGGTTGAGTGGAAATATTTCATACAGTTACATTAAGCAGAATTCAGATGGCTCCGCCACGGCATCAAGAACGGCCACGGTGAATCAAGGGTTTATTGGCCTGACTGCCAGACTCCCTGATTGGCGAATTATGAGATAGGGAACAATGGCGAATGAAAAAACGACCGGCACTCTCCGTTATTGTTCCCGTCTATAATGAACAAGAAAGCACTCCTGTGCTTTTTGACAAGATCGTGTCGGCATGTCAGTCGTTAGGGGAGCCGTTTGAAGTCATCTTTATTGATGATGGGAGTCAGGATCAGACTCCTCAAGTGTTGGAACAGTTACATCACGATCATTCATACGTTCGCGTCGTTCAATTTAGGAAAAACTATGGGCAAACTCTCGCGATGGCAGCCGGATTTCGTGCGGCGCAAGGCGAGTTTGTCGTGAGTATGGATGGTGATTTACAGAATGATCCCAAAGATATCCCGAAGTTACTGGACAAACTGAAGGAGGGGTATGGGGTCGTCTGTGGCTGGCGCAAGGCTCGAAAAGATAAGTTAATTTCCCGTCGAATCCCTTCTATTATTGCCAATTGGATTATAGGGAAAATTACCGGAGTCGCCATTCATGACAATGGATGTTCCTTGAAGGCGTATCGCCGACACGTCGTGAAACAATTACCACTATACGCCGACTTTCATCGATTTATCCCGGCGATGTCGACACTTGGCGGGGCCCAAGTTGCCGAAGTCGTTGTGACGCATCATGCCCGGCAGTATGGCTCGAGTAAATATGGGATTTCTCGGGCTTGGCGGGTGTTTTTGGATTTGTTCGTGGTGAGTTTGCTTGTCAGATCTTCTTCTCGTCCAGCTCTCTGGTTTGCTCGGGCAAGTGGTGTCGCCTGTGTGTTAGGTCTGGTGTGCTTATTCGTGTTTCTTACACATGATGTGTCAGGCATTGTCCTTCCGTCTGTGGCCTTCATGCTGTTAGCCTTAACTGGTCATTTGCTTGCGCTCGGTATACTGGGTGAAATGGTGTTGTCAACCGGAGATTTTCATTCAGAAAAATTTGTGAGCGACAGTATTCTTGCCAAGAAGCCCGGGTTTCATTCGTGAACATATTTTTGGTCGAACAGGATCACTCTCTCGCAATCATTACCGTTTCAACCTGAGTTGTATATTAGGATTAGCCCTCTACTTGTATGAATTCTTCCAGTTCAGATACCGCACAGGCTATCCACGAGTCACCTCAGCCGACTCCCTCAGTTTCGATTGTTGTGCCTGTGGTCGAGCGGACACATGATGTTGAAGCTGTCTATCAAGCCTATTCCTTGATTCTTGAGAAATTACAGGTGACATTCGAGTTTATCTTTGTCATCGATGGAGGAGAGCAGGGGGTGATGCGATCTCTTGAGAAACTTCAGGGGGACCCATCTGTGCTGAGAGTTGTACCTCTTCCGTATTACTTTGGCGAATCAATGGCATTGACGGTGGGGTTTGAGCAAGCAATCGGAGACACGATTGTGACGTTGCCAGCGTATTTTCAAACGGCTCCTGAAGGTCTTGAGAACGTTCTCAAGCATGTGGATGAAGGATATGACTTAGTCGTCACCAGGCGCTGGCCACGAATTGATACGTGGTTGAATCGTCTTCAAACACAAGTGTTTCATGCATTAGCGAATCGATTAACCGGCATTAATCTTCATGATCTAGGGTCCGGTCTTCGCGCCATGAAAAAGCAGGTTGCCCAAGAGGTATCCATCTACGGTGACCTCCATCGTTTTTTACCACTGCTTGCCCACCAAAAAGGTTTTCGGCTGATTGAAGTCGATATTCCTCAACATGCAACGGAGAGTCAGTCTCGCCTGTATCGGCCCGGTGTGTACCTCAGGCGCATCTTGGACCTTCTTACCGTCGTATTTCTTTTCAAGTTTACGAAAAAACCCTTGCGATTCTTTGGTTTGATCGGGAGTGGGTTATTTGCCGCCGGGTTCTGCGTGTCTGCGTTGTTAGCGCTAGAACGATTGTTAGGGGTAACTGCATTGTCTGACCGGCCACTATTGATTCTGGGGGTGCTACTCATGGTGTTAGGGGTCCAAGTTGGATCCATTGGGCTTCTAGGGGAAATTATTATCTTTACCCATGCTCGAAAATTAAAAGAGTACACTATTCGAAAGTTCTTGCGGTAATTCAAATATTTTCTCGTAATTCTCGCATCTTGTCAGTTTCATAGGACGTGAGTGGCAATGGAAATTCATTCATATCTTCCAGAGAACCAGAGTCGATGGGATGACTTCGTCGCAGTTGCGTCGACAGGCACGTTTTTTCATACGAGCATGTGGAAAGCCGTGATAGAAAAAGTGTTTGGCTATAAGTCGCTCTATTACCTTGCGGAGCGAGTTGGCACAATCGAGGGAGTGCTTCCACTATTTTTAGTGAACAAGCCCCTGCGCGGGCAGGTCCTGATTTCAGTCCCGTTTGGTGTCTATGGCGGAATCTGTGCTGAGTCCCTTGAAGCAGTTGGGTGTCTGAGAGAACGAGGAGAGAGTCTTGCGCGCGAATTGAACGTGGACTTTCTTGAACTGCGTCATATGGACGCTCATAGTATTGATCTTCCGATCAAAGAATTGTATTACAGTTTTTCTCGTGAGATTTTTGATGGGGAAGAAAAAAATATGATGGCCATTCCTCGGAAACAGCGTCGGATGGTTCGTCAGGGGATGAGCCATCAATTGGAATCAAAAATAGGTGGCAAAGAATTTCTCAAAGAATTTTACATGATCTATACGATGAGCTTGAGAAATCTCGGGACTCCAGCGTTTCCCTACCATTTCTTCGAAGTGTTACTGGAAGAGCTGGGAGAGCAATGTAAAATATTAACCGTGTGGCATCAGAATCAGATGGCCGCTGCCGTCATGACGTTTTGTTATAAAGATCAACTACTGCCGTATTATGGAGGCGGACTTCCCCAGTTTCTTCGATATGCCGTGTATGACTTTATGTATTGGGAGCTAATGCGTTATGGCTGGGAGCATGGGTATAAGGTCTTTGACTTTGGTCGAAGTAAGCAAGGGACGGGAGCGTTTGATTTTAAACGACATTGGGGGTTTGAACCCAAACCGCTTCAGTACCAATACTATCTTCCTCATGGGGGAGACATTCCCAATGTGTCTCCGACCAATCCAAAGTTTCAGCCCTTCATCTCTTTGTGGAAAAAACTTCCCCTTCCAGTAGCCAATTTCATCGGTCCGCACATCATCAAGTATCTTCCCTAAAGGTCCGAAAGATCAGAAGAAATAGGGAAGAAAGTTTTTCGCGGATATATGTCGTGAGTGCACAGTCCTCTTGTGTCCTGTGCCATTCGACGGGTTCAATATTTTTACATGAATATTTTGTATCTTGCTCATCGGATTCCCTTTCCCCCGAACAAGGGCGATAAAATTCGGTCATATCATCAAATTCAGTATCTCGCTAAAAATCATACGATCTATCTTGCCTGTCTTGTTGATGATGTTGATGACCTTCAGTACGTCGATGAGTTGAAGAAGTACTGTCAAGTCGTTGAAGCCGTCAACGAACCTCTTGTGAAGCGAGTGTTGCGTACCGGGTTGGCGCTTGTCAGAGGTCAGGCCTTAACCGTTGGTGCATTTTATTCGCACACATTACAGCAAAGGATTAACGCCATCCTTGAGTCTGTCAACATTGATCGCATTATCGTATTTTCGTCACCGATGGCCAAATATGTTCGTCATGTCAATGCGACGCCCAAGCTGATGGATTTTGTTGATGTTGATTCTGAAAAGTGGCGTGAATATGCCGTGTATCAAAAATTTCCTCTCTCGTTACTCTATCGATTGGAAGCCTATCGACTTGGGTGTTATGAAAAGGCCATAGCCGAAGAATTTGAACAATCAGTATTTATTTCCGCTGAGGAAGCCAATGTCTTTTGTGATCGTGTAAAAAACTGTCCTGTGAATGTGATCCCCAACGGAGTTGATATCGACTTTTTTCAACCCCATCGTTGTGCGGAAACGGGAATTGCTCAAGATGGAACGATTGTGTTTACCGCGGCGATGGATTATTTCCCAAATATTGACGCGGCTCAGTTCTTCTGCCGAGATATTTTCCCAAGGATTTGTGAGCTATTTCCTCAGGTTCGTTTCGATATTGTCGGGCGAAAGCCCGATCCAAAAGTGTTGCGGCTCGCACAGCTTGGGCGTATCAATGTGACCGGAACGGTACCCGATGTCCGGCCGTATCTAGAAACGGCATCGATCGCAGTTGTGCCATTACGAATTGCCCGGGGTGTACAAAATAAAATTCTTGAAGCCATGGCCATGGGGTTGCCTGTTGTTGGCACGTCTAATGCTTTTGAAGGGATTTCAGTATGTCAGGACAATGGTATACGAATCGTGGATGATCCGATTCAATTTGCTGATGAAGTCATCAGCCTGCTTCATGACCCTGTGTTACGCACGACATGCGGAATACGGGCTCGAGAGTTTGTGCGGCAACGTGGTAGTTGGGACGATTGTGGGGCCGAGCTGGAGCGATTAGTCCATAGTATGAGTTGAGTGGCGTAGAGTCTTTCTCACGGGATGGGAAGCAGAGGATGTTGCCAGAACGTAAAAGTCACGATGCGCCCCCGATTATCCTCCACTTGGTATTTCGTTTAGCCATGGGAGGGTTAGAGAATGGGCTGGTCAATCTGATTAATCACATGCCTGCAGATCGTTATCGTCATGTGATTGTGTGTTTGACGGATTTTACGGATTTTCGAGATCGTATTACCCGAACTGATGTCGAGGTAGTGGCGATTCATAAACAACCTGGCCTGGATTGGGGATCGTACGTGAGGATATGGAACGTGTTGAAGCAATTGAACCCGAATATTCTTCATACACGGAATTTACCGACAGTGGAGTATGCCATCCTGGCGACCCTGGCAGGTGTTCCTTGTCGTATCCATGGGGAGCATGGCCGGGATATTCATGATCAATATGGTGCCAATCTGAAATTTCGCCTGTTTCGAAAGTTTGTGGCCATGTGGATTCAGCACTTTATCGCGGTGAGTGAAGATCTTGCGCAATGGTGTCAATCGAGTATTGGAATCAATCGCCGTCGAATTAGTCAGATATATAATGGCGTAGATATTCAACGATTTCATCCTCGACAAGGAGCACGGCCAGAACTGTTTCCCCAAGGATTTGCTTCCTCCAATCAATTTATTATTGGCACAATTGGACGAATGCAACAGGTCAAGGATCAAATAACCTTGGTGCAGGCCTTTCTTCATCTACGTGAATATTTTCCCGATCGTGTAGAACACGTGCGATTAGTTCTCGTGGGCGACGGTCCTCTGCGTCCAGACATTGAACGGTTGATTACAGAACATGGCCTATCACACTCTGTGTGGTTGTCTGGAGAGAGGCAGGATATTCCAGACCTACTTCGGTCATTTGACCTGTTCGTTCTTCCCTCGGAGGCGGAGGGAATTTCTAATACGATTTTAGAGGCGATGGCGTGCGGGTTGCCCGTGCTGGCAACGGCTGTGGGAGGAAACGTTGAGCTGGTGATCGATGGCAATACTGGTCGCTTAATTCCTCCGAGAGATCCTCGTGCAATGGCAGAAGCTATGGTGGACTATGTACAAGATCCAAGCCTGGTTCAACAACATGGAAGGGCTGGTCGGGCGTTAACAGAACAACGTTTCAGTCTTGAGACGATGGTGAACGGGTATTTGTCTGTCTACGACTCCGTACTTGGTCGAATGCCTGACCATCGGCAACCGGCCTATGGTGTTTCATCTTCGAGCAAGTGACCGTAACCGTGCGAATGAAAGAAGGTAGCATCTAACGATGTGTGGAATTTGTGGGGTGTTTAATGTTGGGAGTGGAGATCCAGTTCCCGTTCCCTTATTAAAGAAAATGGCGGACACGATCGTTCATCGTGGGCCGGATGAAGAAGGATTTTACTCTGCTGGTCCTGTTGGGCTGGCGCATCGTCGGTTATCGATTATCGATTTAGAAGGTGGGCAGCAACCGCAGACGAATGAAGATCAGTCAGTTTGGGTGGTCTTCAATGGTGAAATCTATAATTTTCAGACATTACGGGAATATTTAATACAAAAGGGTCATACGTTTAAAACACGATCCGACACCGAAGTCATTGTGCATTTATATGAGGAAAAGGGCGAAGACTGCTTTAAGGATTTGCGTGGAATGTTTGCGATTGCCATTTGGGATAGTCGTCAACGGCAGTTGCTTTTGGCGCGAGATCGTGTCGGAAAGAAACCACTGTTTTATGCCTATAATGGGTCACGGGTCGTATTTGGGTCTGAAATGAAGGCCGTGTTAGCCGCGCCAGATGTGTCGCGAGATGTCGATCTCGAAGCGCTGTCTGATTACTTTTCCTTGCTCTATGTGCCTGCACCAAAGTCTATCTTTACGTCAGTTCGCAAAGTCCTCTCTGGGCATTATGTAGTAATATCAGATCGTGGCCTCCGAGATGAAGAGTATTGGGATATTGATTTTTCTCGAACACTCGTCAAATCGGAACGTGAGTGGTGCGAGGAACTCATGGAGGCGTATCGGGAGGCGGTCCAGTTACGGTTGATCAGCGAAGTTCCGTTAGGGGCGTTTTTATCTGGTGGTATTGATTCGTCATCGGTGGTCGCACTGATGAGTCAGATTACTGGAAACCCGGTCATCACAACGTCTATTGGTTTTGAAGAAAAAGAATATGATGAGTTGGATTATGCGCGGCAAGTCGCGACGCAATTTGGTTCGCAACATTTTGAACAAGTCGTTCGTCCTGATGCCGTGGGCATCACCGAAAAGCTTGCCTGGTATTATGATGAGCCGTTTGCCGACTCTTCAGCCATCCCGACGTATTATGTCTCGAAATTAGCACGGGAGCATGTAACCGTTGCGTTATCAGGCGATGGCGGCGATGAGTTATTCGCCGGTTACCGACGGTATGTCTTTGATCGTCGTGAAGAGCAGCTCCGTTCATTCATTCCATCGTGGATTCGCCGTTCGGTGTTCGGTCCGCTCGCGGCCCTCTATCCTAAAGCTGATTGGGCTCCGAGAATATTCCGTGGAAAAGCGACGTTCGAAAATTTAGCGAGGTCTCACATTGAAGGGTACTTCCGATCTATCTCAGCCGTTCGACCTGAAGTCAAGCAGCAGCTCCTTCATCGGCAGGTGCATGAAGCCCTTGGATCGTATGAGACGGTGGATGTGCTTCGCTCGTATTACGAGAAAGCGCAAGGAGCCGATCCAATTGCTCGGATCTTATATGTCGATGTCAAAACATACATGACCGATGATATTTTAACCAAAGTCGATCGTGCGAGTATGGCGCATTCCTTAGAAGTCCGTGCCCCTCTTCTCGATCATCCATTTATGGAGCTCGCCGCCAGTATTCCCGCTTCTTTCAAACTCCAAGGGACGACGGGAAAGCATATCTTAAAAAAGTCGTTAGAGGGAACCTTGAGTCATGACATTCTGTATCGGAGTAAAATGGGGTTTGCCGTTCCCTTAGAGCGATGGTTTCGAGTTGAATTAAAAGATATTGCCCACGACATGTTATTTCAGGATCACGGTCATCCATTTTTGAATATGGACACGGTCGGGAAACTGTGGAAAGAGCATCAATCAGGATTACGAAATCGTGCGACGGAGTTGTGGACCGTGTTGATGTTTCGTATGTGGGAACGTCAATTTCTCTCGTAAGACTTCCTGGGTCTTTTCAGCAATTCTTTCAGCTCAAAAAAGCGTTCGTTTCTTTCACCCTATGAAGATTTTAGTATTTACGGGCTTATATCCGAATAATGTCTGGCCGAATCATGGCATTTTTATTCAGCAGCGTATGGCTGAAGTCGCGAAGTTGCCGCATTGCGATGTCCGAGTGGTTGTGCCGGTCCCCTATTATCCTCCGGTTCCGATCGGCTGGAGGGCTGCCTATCGAAAAATTGATTCGCATCGAATCGTCGACGGGGTTCCCATAGACTATCCACGATATCTCATGATACCCAAGTTGGCCATGGCGTTACAGAGTGTGATGTTGTTTTGCTCAGTCATACCCTTTGTGCTTCGGCTTAAAAAAACATTTCCGTTTGACGTGATTGATGCACATTATGTCTACCCAGATGGGTTGGCTGCCGTGTTGTTGGGGTGGTGGTTACAGGTGCCGGTTGTCGTGTCAGCAAGAGGGAGCGACCTGAATGTGTTTAAGCAATTTCCAATCATTCGGCGAATGATCCAGTGGACGCTTGGTCGTGCAAAGGCTGTGATCACCGTTTCCCAGGCGCTAAAAGATGTTACAGTAGAGTTGGGTCTGTCGCCTGAGAAAGTGACGGTGATCCCAAATGGGGTGAATGCGGAAAAATTTTCTCCAATGTCCAAGGCTGATGCTCGCCAAAAGCTGGGATTACCGGTTGCTGAAAGAAAGATCATTGTCTCTGTGGGACATTTAACCCCGAATAAGGGCTTTGATCTTCTCATTAAGACATTGAAAAAACTTTCCGAAAAGTCTTATGAATCCACACCTTTCTTGCTCATCGTTGGTGGCGGTGCCTATCACAAGGTCTTGGAGCGTCTTGTTGAAGATCTTGGTCTCTCTCAGTGGGTTCGACTTGTTGGTGCGACGCCTCATGATCAGTTGACCTGGTATTACAATGCGGCAGATATTGTCTGTTTGATGAGCGAGCGAGAAGGATGGCCAAATGTTATTCTTGAGGCCTTAGCATGTGGTCGACCAGTTGTTGCAACGAAGGTTGGTGGGATTCCTGAAATTTTGACATCACCGCATGTTGGATGTTTGGTCGAACGAGATATGTCGCAACTTGCTCTATGTTTGGAGCAGGCACTACAACGAGAGTGGACGGTGTCAGAGATTGTGGCGCATGCGAATGGATTTAGTTGGACACGGACGGCTCGTTCGGTTGTTGAGGTGCTTACATCTGTTGTCTCTCCCCAGAAGATGGCGGGGACTTTTCGCAAATCATGATGATGTTGGAGGATTGAAACGCTGTGATGGAAAGCTTAATGAAAATTGTCCTGGTTGCGGGAGCTCGACCAAATTTCATGAAAGTGTCGGCGATTATTGACGCAATTCATGCGCATAATGCTTCAGGCTCTCGTCGTATAGAGTACCGCTTGGTTCACACCGGGCAGCATTACGATGCACAGATGTCGCAAGCATTTTTCACTGATCTGGGCATTCCGAAGCCTGATGTTGATATGGGGGTCGGGTCTTCGTCTCACGCGCAGCAGACTGGGGAAATAATCAAACGGTTTGAGTCTGTGGTTCTTGATGAACGGCCTGATGTGGTGCTTGTGGTTGGAGATGTGAATTCGACTATTGCCTGCTCATTGGTGGCCTCTAAGATCTTCTATCCTACGCCGACAGCGACATTGAAACTTTTTCGCCCTCGTATCGCCCATGTTGAAGCTGGCTTGAGAAGTTTTGATCGAGAAATGCCAGAAGAAGTCAATCGTGTGTTGACGGATGTGGTATCAGATTTTCTGTTTATTACGGAACGGAGCGCTGAGAAGAATCTTAAAAAAGAGGGCATTGCAAAAGAGAAAGTCCATTTTGTGGGCAACACCATGGTTGATTCGTTGTTAAAACATCGGAAAAAATCCCAAGAATCAACCATTTTGGAGCGTTTAGGTCTCTCTGGCAATGCGAATGGTGCGCAGTCATCTTCTCGCAAAGATGGAGTCGTTACGAGTCCAAAACAAAAAGCGCGTCGGGCGTACGGAGTGATGACCTTGCATCGCCCGAGTAATGTGGATGATTCAACGTGTTTTCAGCCGATACTTGAAGCCTTGAAGGAACTGAGCCAAGAAATGCCTATCGTCTTTCCTGTACACCCACGGACGTTGAAACGAATTCAAGAATTTCAACTCGAGTCGTACTTTGCCTCACTGACTCCATGTGATATCGGAGAATCAGGGCTATTTTGCATTGAACCACAAGGGTATCTCGATTTTCTGTGTTTGACGGCCAATGCCAAATTGGTTCTGACTGATTCAGGCGGGCTACAAGAGGAAACGACGATTTTGGGTGTTCCATGCGTGACCTTACGCGAGAACACCGAGCGGCCGATTACGATTACGCAAGGTACGAATGTCTTGGCTGGAACGAAAAAAGATCAGATTCTCCTTCATGCGCGCCGGCAGCTTGCGCATCATACGAAACATAAGAGGCCAAAATTCTGGGATGGTCATGCCGGTCAGCGAATCGTTGACATTCTTCAAACATGTTTGTGTGGCGAACGCTGAAATGCCGTTGAAGATTCTTCATATTTTGGATCATAGTTTACCGCTACACAGTGGATATACCTTTCGAACGAAGAATATTTTTCTCGCGCAAGAAAAACGAGGCTGGACTCCAATCGGGTTAACGTCGTTGAAACAAGAACAGACGTGGACAGGGCCTTGGGTAGAAAAGGACATGGTCGATGGCCTATGCTTTTATCGTTCACCCAAGCTGGACGCAGAGCACGGTTGGTTAGGGACGCAGTCTCAACTCATCAAGACATTGGCTCGTCGGCTTGACGAGGTGATTGAACTGGAGAAGCCGGATGTTTTACATGCCCATTCTCCTGTCTTGAATGTTATTCCGACGTTATGGGTTGCCAGAAAATACAACCTGCCGGTGATTTATGAAGTTCGGGCCTATTGGGAAGATGCGGCGGTCGATCATGGGACGTATCAAGAAGGATCGTGGAAATACCGTGTCGTTCGAACCCTCGAAACCTTCGCTTGTCAACGCGCAACGCATGTGACGGTCTTATGTGATGGGATTAAACACGACTTGATGAGTCGAGGGATTTCCGAGAAGAAATTGACCATTATTCCGAACGGGATTAATCTGGATGATTTTCAAGATTGTCGTCCGCATGAAGCCTATCGGAAAAACTGGAATCTTTCAGGAAAGCGAATCATTGGCTTTATCGGATCGTTTTACCGCTACGAAGGCTTGGATTTGCTTGTCAGTGCGTTTGCGGAGCTTGTCAACACTCATGACGACCTTGCGCTGCTTCTAGTTGGGGGCGGAGAGGTCAAACATGAATTAGAGGAGCAGATTCATGCGCTTGGCATTCAATCTCAGGTTGTGATGCCTGGGCGTATTCCTCATGAGGACATTCCCGGTGTCTATGGTCTTGTTGATATCTTTGTCTATCCCAGAAAGTCTATTCGACTGACTGAGCTGGTCACGCCGTTAAAACCCCTTGAAGCAATGATTGTTGGGAAACCTTTGGTGGCGAGTAATATCGGTGGACATCGGGAGTTGATTCAAGATGGCGTCACTGGCCTACTCTTCACTCCTGATGATACCAGTTCCTTGAATTCGACGTTATCTCGATTGTTGTCAGATGAAGCCTATCTGAACACGTTAGGCCAACAAGCGCACGCTTGGGCAAAGGAATGTCGTTCGTGGGATAACACCACGTCAGCCTATGGGCAGATTTATGCGTCGGTGACGAACAATTGAAAGAGGCCGGTGAGGGCATGCGACGTTGGTGGCGTGATCACGTAAGAAGATTTCAGCATCAGCGAGCCTCTTTTGTCTTGTTTGTTGTATCATATTCCAAAGGCGTCGGTTTTGTAATCCAGAGGTGTCAGAGGCTTTATCATCATGTTTTCTACAGAGGAGTCGTCTTTATGAAAAGAAGACTGTCACAGATTATGACCTGTGTTCTTCCTAGGCAGGATGTGGGTGGCGGATATCGGAATTATTCTCAAGTCATTCCCTATCGTATGGTTATCAGTCTTGTTGTCTTTGCCTGTCTTCCATGGTCTGGACCAGTCGAGGGGGGAGTCGTTGCTCCATCGTTTTCAATGGGTAACTGGTCTCCGCACTGGGAAATGGGACAAGTACATTCCCATGCTCGTTATCAGGTGTCCCATCATCCTGCCGGTCCAACGATGTATCATGATTATTATCAATTAAAAAACGACCGACATATAGGACAACTTGTCCGGCTTGTCGAAAGCGCTCATACGAAGCGTATTTTACCCTTGCTTCAGCAGTCTTTTAAACGTCCTGGCCACAAGGAGCATTATTTACGTCAAGCATCACGTGAAATTCGATACACCCTAGATCGGCTTGTGAATCATCCGAAAGCCTTAGCCTTATCGGCGACCGTGGGGAATTTGATGGGGCAGCCCAATTTGCCGGTTAACTATTATCAGCGCGCGATAAAGATGTATCCCAAACATGCCATCACGCATGCCCAATTTGGGAATTTCTTGGTTGGGATTGGAGAATTTGAAGACGGTATCGAACGGCTCAAGATCGCCATTAAAATTAATCCGAAAATGGCTGCATCGTATGGTTGGCTTGCGTGGGCCTATCAAAAAAGTGGCGAGAATGAACTGGCTCAAGAGTATTCCCAAAAAGCGAAAGAACGGAACTTCAAAGGCAAGCTTCCGTAATGAAATGTGAGAGAAGAATCACGTGTGGGAACAGATGTTTTCATGTTAGGAAAAGACGAATGACATGAGTGGAATCTGTGGAATAGCGTTTCCTGAACGAATGCCTGAGCAACAATTTGCATGCTTGACGCCGATGCTGCGAGAGCTTGATCGTTCAACGCAGTCTCCAGGTCGCATGCGTATTGGCCAGTCGATAGGAGTCGGTGTCCAAGCGTTTCCAGGTAGATTATCAGGCATTGCGGAGCTGAAAGAACATGGACATATTCATGTGCTCGCATTTCATGGCAGCATTTACAATCTCGACGAGGTCCTCGCTCCGGTTCGCGAACATGATGATCCACTCGTCGCGCTGTTAGCGATGGCATTACGTGGGATGCAGTCGTTCTTAACAAGTCTTCGAGGCGATTTCGTTCTCTCCCTGTGGGATGCAAACCAAGAAACGCTCTTTCTTGCTTCTGATCGGTTTCGAGTCCATCCTCTTTTCTATCGACAGGATCAAGAAAAATTTGCCTTTTCGTCGAGAATGCAAGGTCTTCTCGCATGCCCTGCCGGTCAAGACATGTCCCTCAATCCCTCAGCCATTATTCATGTGATTAGTTCCTCGTTCATCCCGACCCCAAAAACAATTTTCCATGAAGTTCAAAAGTTACCGCCCGGGCAACTACTCACGTGGAAGAACGGGGACATGCAGTTGGAGCCCTATTGGGACATGAGCTTTAGCAATTCCGGGACGTTGTCTCGGAGGGCATATTCAGAAAAATTGAAAGAAACCTTTTCGGATTCCATCATGGTTCGGATGAAATATGATCAAAAGCCGGATCAGATCGGGAGTTTTTTGAGTGGGGGGATCGATAGTAGCACCGTACTGGGCGTGTTGACTCAGTTAGCCCAAACTCGAATGAATAGTTTTTCAATTGGGTTTGGCGAAGAAATCTTTAATGAAATGAGCTTTGCACGTTGCGCGGCCAACGCATTTGGATCACAGCAACACGAATATATCGTGACGGCAGATGACACGTTTCAGGTTATTGATCTCCTTATTGATAACTTTGATGAACCGTATGCAAATGCCTCAGCCATTCCGACGTATTATTGTGCCAAATTAGCACGAGAGCATGGCTTTGATGTGTTGTATGGTGGAGATGGGGGAGACGAGTTATTCGCGGGAAACGAGCGATATGCCACACAGAAGATCTTTGACTATTATGGTCTCATCCCTCGCTGGCTTCGGGATTTTGGTGTTGCTCCAGGCGTATCCTTATTGGCGAACTTGCTCAAGCTGAACGTGTGTATAAAGGGAACCAAGTATATTCAGCGTGCGAATACCCCATATCCTGACCGACTGTTTTCATGGGGATTATTCGAGATCCTTCACATGAAAGATGTATTTTCCGGAGATTTTCTGAAGACGCTTGGCGATCAGTATGATCCGCACCATCATGTGAGAGAACTTTATGCGCATTCAAAGTCATTGGCGCACACCGAGTTGGAGCGGCAGTTGTATCTGGATTTGAAGCTTGTGATCTCCGATAACGATATTATAAAAGTGACTCGGATGACAGAAGCCAATGGAGTCGCCGTGCGTTTCCCATTTCTTGATCATCGGTTGGCTGAATTTGCGGCTGACGTTCCTGCACATATCAAGATGGAAGGGACGCAGTTGCGGACGTTCTTTAAGTCCACCTATGCCGATCTTCTTCCAGAAGAAATTCGTACAAAGACCAAGCATGGCTTTGGATTGCCGATACCTATTTGGTTACGGACTCATAAGAAGCTCAGAGAAATGATGATGGATCTGTTGCGAAGTGAGCGGGTTCGTCATCGGGGAATATTTGCCCAACACACCATTGACGATCTCATGAAAAGACATCAAGACGATACGACGTCTTTTTTTGGCACGATTCTTTGGAATTTTGTCATGTTGGAATTATGGCTTCGGAGATATGTTGATAAATCGTAAGCGATGCACGAATGGTTGCTGTGCCGTCTCCAGTCATCGGTTGTGGGAATTGGGTGAGTCGGGCCTGTGTAAGGAATGAGCGTATGGGTACACTGAAGTCTCTTGGAATCAAAGCGATCGGTGCTCTTTTGCACCGAATGGGCATTCTTGCGCTGATTAGCCGGTGTGTGGATGTCGTGCAAAAATCCTCTGGGTCTTCCATGGAAGTTCATTTTCCTTGTGTGCAAAAACGAGCATCCCGGCCGATACAGATTTTAATGTATCATGGGATTGGTGATGAGCGGACGCCATTTCTGGGGCCTGCCCCTATTCGTGGTTTTACGAACCAACTGCGGTATTTGGCAGAACACTGTCATGTGTTGGATCTTGAGGAGGCCGTTGAGCGAATGCAACACCATGATGTGCCTCATCGAGCTGTGGTGATTACACTTGATGACGGGTATCGCGATAGTTATATGAATGCGTACCCATTGTTGAAAAAAATGGAACTTCCCGCCACAATTTTTTTGGCCACGGCCGCTATCGGTACAGGCAATGTGTTATGGCATGATCGTGCATGTTGGATGATTAGCCAAACGGTTGTTCCCGTGTTAGAGGGGTTTGGCAGTTGCCAGCGGTTTGAACTTGAGACATGGGAAGGCAAACAAGCGGCGCAAGAAGCCGTGTTGTGGTACCTTCGCTCTCTTGATGATCAGCATCGTATTGAAGCCATTGAACAGCTTTCGACGAAATTGCAGGTTTTCGGTGAGCCGGAGCCGGAGCCACGATTGATGTTGAATTGGGAAGAAGTGAAGGAAATGTACCAAGCGGGCATTCGTTTTGGTGCGCATACCGTCAGCCACCCCATCCTTTCGAAAATTCCATTGACGGCAGTTGCTGCAGAACTTCGTGAGTCGAAAGAGACCATTGAACGTCATGTGGGGGCCCGTGTGACGACGTTTGCCTATCCCAGTGGACGGCCAGAGGATTTCAATGCAGAGATTAAAGAGATTGTGAAGCAAGAGGGGTTTATGTGTGCGGTGAGTACGGTATCTGGGCCTAACTATGCGGGTGATGACCTCTTTGATTTGAAGCGAGTGGGGTATTGGGATCAGGATATTGGACCATTTGGACTTCGTTTTGAGTATATGCGGTTTTGCGCATAACAAAGAATCCTTGTTCGTATGATGAACCTATGAAGTGGAAATTTCTTAAGGAGCGAGACGCCTTTCATGCTCATCGGGAGCAATGGGATGCGCTGAATGCTGCCATCGACAATCATATCTTGCTCGACTCGGATTTTTGGGATCCACTCGTGCGGTTATTCGGTCATGATCAACTCTATCTTGGTATATGTGAAGACCCAGAATATCCTGCTATGGTTCTTGTCGAACATGTTGGTGCGGGACGATGGATGACGTTTCAACCATCGCAAGCCCCTCTTGGTCCAATCCTTCTAGGGAATCCATCGAATATTGAAGATCAAATGGCTCTCCTTGTTCGGAGTCTTCCTGGTTTTACAATTTCTCTAGGCGTGACACAACAAGATCCAGACTATACTAGCCTGACACGAGGGGTGAGTGATCAGCGATTGGAATGTTTAGACTATATTACGATTCCGAGGATTTCACTTGTCGATACATTTGACTCGTATTGGAAGCAACGAGGGAAGGATCTCGTGGGGAATCTTGCGCGCCGCAAGAAACGACTTGATGAACAAGGCGTGAGAATCTCACTGTCAGTCGAACGAACGCCCCAAGGCATGGATGAGGCAGTACGAATCTATGGGCAGTTTGAAGAATCTGGGTGGAAAGGTGAGCATGGCACGGCCGTTGGCGCTGACAATTCACAGGGCGAATTTTATCGTGACATGCTTGCTCGATTTTGTCAGCGAGGTGAGGGGCTGGTGTACCAGTTGTTCATGGATGACGTCCCGATTGCCAGTAATCTGTGCGTAGAAAGAAATGGGATGCTCATCATGCTCAAAACGGCCTATGATGAGCAACATAAAAAATTGTCCCCAAGTTTTATGATGTTAGAAGGCATGTTGAAAAACCTATTTTCCGAGAAGACCGTTCATGTGTTGGAGTTTTACGGACGAGCGAAAGAGTGGCACAAAAAATGGACGACCGAGGAGCGGACGATGTATCACATCAATTGCTATCGATATGCGATGGTCTCGCAAGCTAGAAAGCTTTTGAAAACGCAAGGTCTCTTATCGGGAAAGAGCGGGTAGTGCATGGACCTTGTTGTACGACCGGCTGACCTGACCAATGATTGCGAGCAGATTGTCGACCTTCAGCGTCAATACTTAACTCCACGTGCTGATCTCAAACGATTTCATTGGCTGTACCAACACAACCCTTTTGGCCAACCGCAAGTCTGGGTGTCTGAAGAGTCGAAAACGTGCGCGATTATTGGAGCGGCGGCCGCCTTTCCTCGTTCACTCTATATCGGATTGAAGAAGCAGTTGGGATGGGTGTTGGGCGATTTTTGTATTAGCGAACAGTACCGATCTCTTGGGCCAGCTATTCAACTCCAACGAGCATGTCTTGAAGGATTGGGGCATGAAGGGGGCGTGGTTTGGTATGATTTCCCAAGCACGCACATGCTGGCCATTTATAAGCGGCTCAAAGTGTCTCAGTCCAAACAGATGATTCGTTTTGTGAAACCGTTAAAGATTGATCGAAAGCTTCGCTCTGTGGTCAAGTCGACCTTCTTGCAACGATGTCTGAATCCGCTTGGCAATCTGGCATTGCGTGTGAGTGATCGGAGAGTGAACAATCCACCAGGTTTGACCTTTCAGCAGCATGCAGGAGAGTGCGGTCTTGAGTTTACGGAATTATCTGATGCGATTGGAGGCATTCATGGGAATTGCCTCGAACGAACCGCGGCATACCTGAATTGGCGATATGGGCAAAATCCTCTTGCTCCGTGTGTTATGGTAACGGCCCGTAGAGAGGGGACGCTCAAGGGGTATGCGGTCATTGCCGAGACAGAGGCTGATGCCATGATTCTTGATATCTTCGGTGTCCAGGATAGGGATGTTATGGTGGGTCTTCTTGATCATCTTGTTGCGCGCGCCCGCTCTAGTCTGGCTGAAACCATTGTGGTCTCTATCGTAGAAGACCACCCTTGGATTCCTTTTTTGCAGTCCGTGGGATTTAAGCCTCGTGAGGCTTCTCCCATCATTATTGCTGGTTTACCTGTTGAATCTGAACACAAAACCAACGAAAATCAGCAAATGTCATTATTGTTAATGCAAGGAGATCGTGATAGTTGAAGGGGGAGGCATGAGTGATTATGGAAGATAATGTAGATCTTGCACATATTCGAAAATTTATCGTTGAACACATTCCACGGGTCGGTCAACTTGAGGATCAAGATGATGCCCAACTCTTGGAGGATGGCTTATTAGATTCACTTGGGATTCTGGACGTCGTGACGTATTTAGAGGAGGAGTTTGGTATCTCGATATCTGACGAAGAGCTAACTCCAGATAACTTTCAATCAATACGTACCATGGTTCTCTTCGTTCAGAAAAAGAAGAATCACGTCCAGGTTGCAGACTGAGTGTCGGACATGTCTCCAGGCTGTATCAGTCGTAGCAGGTAAGATGCGATTCGTTGATGACGATAAGAGCGGTCATTCCTGAAAAAATGAGTGGAAGCAGAGGCGAAATGTCACATTTCGATGTCTTGCCTCTGCTTTTTCTTCCTTTCCTGCCAATTTTCTTGTTTTAAGCCTATTCCTTCCAATATGAGCAGGACGAGTTTGGGGCCGGTGTTTTCGTTCCGATGCACTGACCGATTGACATATTGAGGTTTGGCGATATTGAAATAAATACGTCTGAACCTATAGGCTCACAGTGTTCGTGAGAGAGTCGATCGTTTACAACGAAAGATTGAATATGTTCCCCTTGCACGAAAATAAGAGTCCGGCATCGAAGCCCTACTGGGTTGTTGGAAGCCTTATCCTCTTATTATGTCTCGCGGCCATGTTTCGACTTTCACATCTTGGCGATAAAGATTTTGGAATCGATGAGATTCTCCATGTGTATGCCGCCCAGGAGCTGCTCAAAGGGAATCCCCCTCTCTTGCCATCAGGCTATGCCTATGAGCGAAGTCTACCGTATACCTACCTTGTGGCGCTGACTGGATTATTCGGTGGATTTACCGAACTGACCCTACGGATTCCTAGTGCCATCCTTGGCGTGCTCGTTGTTTTTTTTGTGTATTGGATGACGCAGCGATGGTTCTCAGTCGAGGCTGGTCTTGCCGCAGCCTTTTTTACAGCCTTTTCGCCTATGGAGATCGCACATTCTCGTGAAGTGAGGATGTACATGCTGTTTCAGCTGTTGTTCTTACTGATTGTGTTTTTTTTCTATGAAGGATTCGAAACCTCTTCTTTAAAGAATGGGCGTGGGGCCAGATTGTCTGCCGTAGGGAAATGGACAGATGCGTGTCAGGTGCGTCCGTTATTATTGTTTTATGCAGGTCTAGCATTTTTGTTGGCCCTGGGTGTCCATACACTCATCCTTCCAGCGATGTCCGGTTTTGTTGTCTACGTTCTGGTGATGGGAGTACTTGGAGTCGTATGTCGATCGATCGATCTTCCTGTCCGGCAAAAATATATTGGCGTTTCTCTTCTGATCATTCTCGGGGGGATTGTGGGGAGTCTCCTCTTTCCAAGCATTCCCGCGAAGCTTGTGGCCATGACTCAGGAGCCGCTTGCGTGGGGTCAGGAAAATGCTGATAACTGGAGTTACTATCGTTGGTTATTGTTAGATGAATACCCTCTCATATTTGGAGGGATAGCCATTCTTTTTCTCTATTGTTTTTTGCAAAACAACAGGGTTGGCCTATTGATTGCGTGTGCGTTTCTGCTGCCTTTTGTGCTTCATAGCCTCATCTTACCCATGAAGAGTTACCGGTATCTTCTCTACGCGTTGCCGTTCATGTATATAGCGGCAGGCGTAGGGTTTGTTGGACTGATGCAGTCATTATGGTCGGCAGGCAAGGCGCTCAACAAGGCTGAACACGTCCCAAGCATGCTATGGAATGTCATGGCATTCACTGTTCTTGTTGCGACTGTATTGGGGGTCTTGATCAACATGCCGTGGTTTATGCGGACGGTAAAGGATTTCTCTCAAGGCTTTGACTCTCCCCATGTTGCCGATGTTCAGCATCACAACTGGAAAACTGCCGTACAATATATCGAGGCACATGCTGTGGGAGGCGATGTGACGGTTTCTGGCTATCCGTTGCTTTCTCGTCATTATGGAGCGACTCAGCCTTTATATTTCATGAATAATTCCTACCTGCGGACAAATATCAAAAGAGACTTAAAGAATGAACAGGGACAACTCATTGACTATACGTTTGGGGCTCCAGTGCTTCAGAACCTGGAAGATCTCAAACAGGTCATGAAAACTCATACGTCGGGATGGGTCATGACCTATCGGTGGCGAAAAGATCGATTTTGGAATTATACCGATCTCGACGGCACCGCCTTGGGAACATTTCCGACCGATGTCCTACGCTATATAGAGGCTCACCTGGAACCGCAGAGCATTCCCAGTGCTCCGTATATCGTGTTGTGGCGATGGCACACTCGCCCTTAAGAGAGTTGCGTACAGACGAATCGTCTTTCGCTCGGTAAGGCGATAGTTACCTTTTGACTTCACTCGTTTTGCCTTACTGCCTTTTCTGTTATAGCGAATCCAAATAAGTTTCAGCTGAGGTCGATCAACGAACCCCGCGCGATTACTCACTTCAAGCATGTGGAAGTTATAGCCGTACCTTTCACCTTTTGCTTCTACGACATGTGTGGTTGCGCTTTGTACATGATCTCAATTCAGCTTAGAGTTATACGGTTACGCTATAATTGAAACGGCTATAAGGCCCGCCTGACTGTACCTGGAGTTTGGCTGTTGTCCGATGTAGGTATTCCAATGGGTGTCTGGACAGTCATGACGCAAAAGAGTGGGGAAAGTAATGATATATAGCTAATTGATTATACGTTATGTCGGCTATTATGTGCTCTTTGGTGTAAGTTCCTGTTAGTTACGTAAGTGATTCTCCAAAAAAGTTGATTTTCACTCTGAATCGTGAGATGCTTTTCCCTTATAGCTGATTCTTGCTTGTTCGTTTTGTATAGCAATCCCCTATCGAATCTGATTGGTTAGTATTTCTTACATGGCAATTCCAACTCATGCTGTGGTTTTTGAGATGGTGTTGAGATGATTGTCTGAACTCTGTATCCACCGACCACCATATTGTATGGCTATAACCGAATCATGTAACTTCCGTGCCCTTGAAGCGTTTGATACTGCGCTGAAAGTCCTCATGTTTCAACTGGGACGTATTTGGATTCGCTATAGTGACCGTACACCGCCATTACTCAATAACACACGTAGTTCGATTGTATTTTCCTTTCTGCCACATGCCATATCATTTTGAAAATCTCTGATTGATCTGAGGAACATATTATGGATCTTTCCATCATTTTATCCACAAGCCGACGCCCACAGATTCTCTCTCGAACGCTTCAGAGTTTTTCTGAACTCAACACGGGAAGTCTCATTTGGGAAATTATCCTTGTGGACAATGCAAACGATGCTGAAACTCGTCAATTGGCAGATCACTATGCGGCTACCTTAACGCTTACCTATGTTGTCGAAGCACGTGTAGGAAAGAATTTTGCGTTAAATACGGCAATTCCAAAAGCTCACGGGAGCCTATTGGTGTTTACGGATGATGACATCCTTGCTGATCCCGATTGGCTTTTGCGTATTTGGGAGGGAGCGAAGCGTTGGCCAAACCATTCAGTTTTTGGTGGAAAAATTCTACCACACTTCCCAACAGAGGATGTCACATTTGATATTGAGAATCGTTTGGTCAAGTCAGCCTTGGTCATTGCTGATTGGAAGCTTCCTGAAGGTGAATACAAGCCGAGTATGGTGTGGGGCCCGAATTTTGCTGTTCGTTCCTGTGTGTTAGAGAATGGTTTTCGATTTAACACCGACTTTGGTCCAAATAGTGGTCGGTATTTGATGGGTGATGAAACAGAGTTTCTGTATCGGTTAGACCAGGCTGGACATACCCCAGTGTATTTACCCGAGGCTTTGGTCCATCATCAAATTCGACCTGAACAGATGAGTATGGAGTGGTTGCGAAGACGTGTCGCGGCTTACGGCGGCACGTTCGCGTTTATGTCCGGGTTACCGCATTCCCCGCTATTGTTTGGCGTTCCACGGTATATGTATTCACAAACCCTTCAAGCGTTTCTCCTTTATCTTCGTTCCCGCCTGTTTTCCGACGACAAAACGCGATTTGAGTCCGAACTGATGTACTGGTATCGCAAGGGAATGTTGCTTCAGTATTGGATCGGAGTGCCGAAAGAGAAGGTAATCGTGTATTAACGTCGTGGTGTGATCGCGTCGTCCTGTATTATCACGTATTTACATTTGTGGCAGTATTGGTTGTTTGAAGGTCCTAGAGCGTCCTATGGGCTACTTGATCCAACATATGTTGCGGCAGAGCGCCGAGCATTTTCCTGAAAAACCAGCTTTGGTCCATCGGGAAAAGGTCTTGACCTACCAGGATGTCGCTCGCCAAGTATCCGGATTGGCCGCCGGCTTGAACGGATTAGGGCTTGAACGAGGCGATCGCGTGGGCATCTATCTCGATCCTTCTCCTGAATTAGCGATTGCTATTTTTGGCATTGCTCAGGCTGGGGCCGTATTTGTTCCCATCAATGGACTCTTGCTTGCTGATCAGGTGGGGCACATTGCGCGGGATTGTACGATGCGGTGTTTGATCACGACGAGAAAAAAGCTGGCAAGCTTACAGAACGCGCTTGATGGACTCACGCAGTTAGAGATTTTGATTGTCATTGAAGATGGGACTGATGTGTCGTCAGCAATGACTATCCATGGCTTCTCTGAGTTAATCGAAACAGCTGATGTGTCTCGTGGCGTGGCCTCCTGTATCGACAAGGATTTGGCCGCGATTCTGTATACGTCAGGCTCCACTGGGAAACCCAAGGGGGTGATGTTGTCCCATGCGAATGTTGTAAGTGGAGCATCAATTGTGTCGACGTATTTGGAGATTACCGACCAGGACAAAATCTTAGCCGTGCTTCCCTTTAGCTTTGATGCCGGGTTGAATCAACTGATGTCGGCCTTTCAGCAGGGTTGTACGCTCGTGCTCATGACGTTTGTGTTTGCCAAAGAAATTGTTCAAGTATTGCTGAAGGAACAGATTACCGGGTTGGCGGGAGTTCCGACATTGTGGAATCTCTTGTCGCAATCCAATTCGACGCTTCACAAACAATCCCTTCCTCACTTGCGATACATCACGAATACAGGGGGAGCCATGCCTCAACCTGTCTTGGCCCTTCTTCGGACAGCCTTGCCAACGACGAGTGTGTATCTCATGTATGGGCTGACGGAAGCCTTTCGGTCCACCTATCTGCCTCCAGATGAACTTGATCGGCGCCCAACGTCCATGGGGAAGGCTATTCCGAATACCGAAATATTAGTCGTTGATGGACATGGGCAGCCGGTGAAGCCGGGGGAAGTCGGAGAGTTAGTACATCGTGGGCCAACAGTGTCGTTGGGATATTGGGGGCAACCTGAATTAACGGCAAAGGTCCTACGTCCACATCCCCACAATCCATCCCATGGCGGGATTGATGAGATGGTGTGTTATTCAGGTGATCTCGTCAAGATGGACGATGAGGGGTTTTTATATTTTGTCGGACGCCGCGACTCCATGATCAAGTCCGCAGGGTTTCGTATTAGTCGGACTGAAGTCGAGGAAGCCTTATATCAAAGCGGACTCGTGAAAGAGGCGGCGGTCATTGGCGTTCCTGATGAGATTCTTGGTCAAGCGGTCACGGCTTTTGTTGTTCCCAAGAGTCCTGAGCCTGTTGACTCGACCAGTCTGTCAGCCTTTTGCGTGACCAAACTTCCACGGTACATGCTTCCAAAGACCTTTCATATTCTTGACGCGTTGCCTAAAACTCCAAATGGCAAAATCGATTATACGAATCTTCAAAAAATGAATGTGACGTCATCGCATGCCTGACATCCACGCACTCATTGCCCGACATTTTCAAGCAGACTCTGGCTTATTGGTGTTCGGGGAGCAAGTCTCTATTGATGTCATTGTTGCGAAGTATGGTACCCCATTGTTTATTTACGATGCACGGGTTCTTGATCGGAAATATGCATTGCTGCGACAGGCTTTACCTTCGAACTTTTCAATCAGTTACTCCGTCAAAGCGAATCCTTCTCAAGCCATTCTGAAACATTTTTTGGAGAAGGGGTGCGGGTTGGAAATTGCGTCAAGCGGAGAGTTTCTACAGGCCCTACAAGCGGGTTGCGCTCCAGAATCTATTCTCTTTGCAGGACCGGGGAAAACGGAAGCCGAATTAGAGTTGGTGTTGGCGAAGGGCATCGGAGAAATTCATATCGAATCCGTCTTAGAGGTTGAGCGTATTGCCATGATTAGTCAACGTCTCGGGCTCATTGCCAACGTGGCTATTCGAGTGAATCCGACAGGAGAAGCATTGGGCGGGGCCATGCGGATGGGGGGGCAATCGACTCCCTTCGGGATTGATGAGGAAGAGCTTGAATCAATCGTTGATCGAATCTGTTCTCATCCTGCACTGACATTCCGTGGGTTGCATTTATTTTCGGGGACGCAAATCTTGGATTATGCCGTTTTAGTCTCTCAATATCGAAAGGGTGTGGACATTGCCAGGCGAATCGTCAAGAAAACGGGACGCCCGCTGCACACCTTGGACTTTGGGGGTGGCTGGGGGATTCCGTATTTTGGAAAAGAAGAAGAGTTAGATACTCAGCAACTGACTGCTGGTTTGGACGAATTATTTTCCGAGATTCGGGATGATCCAGATTTTACTGGGACGCAATTCATGGTCGAACCAGGGCGATACCTTGTTGGGGAAGCCGGCGTGTACGTCTCTCAAATTATAGATATCAAAGTGTCTCGAGGGAAAAAGTTTTTGATCGTTGATGGAGGGATGCATCAGCATCTGGCGGCATCTGGTAATTTTGGACAGGTTATTAAGAAGAATTTTCCAGTGTGTCTTGTCAACAAGCTTGATCAGCCGACGGAGGAAACCGTGGATGTCGTGGGTCCGCTGTGTACTCCGCTAGATGTGTTGGCTCGTGGAATTCAACTTCCTGTGGCCGCGGTTGGTGATTTCGTCGGAGTGTTGCAGTCTGGTGCTTATGGGCGGACGGCCAGTCCTTTGCATTTTTTGAGTCACCGTTCTCCTCCTGAAGTGTTAGTGAAAGAAGGTGAGGCTAAGCTTGTGCGACGGAGAGGGACCTATGAAGATTTGACCAGTGACTGTGTCTGAACGAGAGAGGCTCAAGGTTTTCTTGGTAGGTTTTTCACGAATGTGTATCGCTATTCAGGTGAAATGTCTTGGGTCGTTTGTATAGTCAAGTTCTCACGGGTACACGTATCACAGTCGAGTCGCTCGCAAGATCGTTTTGACGCAGCGTAGATCCAGAACATTATGGGATCCGGCCTGGGTTTGACTTGGCTATTTGTGCCGTGCGTATTTCAGTAGAAGGTCGTGTTTGGCAAATGAGTGAGTGATGATCGGCTGTATGGAATTTGTCGTATCAAGAGACCCTCGTTTACCGATCCACTATCTTTTCCCTTCACGTTCTCGGACAACTCAGCCTGAACCTGTTACAGGGAGTGCAACCTCGTATCATTTTTGGGCTCGCAACGCCCTCTTTCACGGTCTTGGAAGCCTTGGGCTGAATCCTGGCGATACAGTGTTGGTTCCGGCGTTCCATTGTTCGACTGTGGTAGAGCCGATCCGTCATTATGGATGCGAGGTGGTATTTTATAATGTGCATCGTGATGGGATCGTTGATTTTGAAGACATGGCACGGAAAGTTGATTGTCAGGTCAAGGCTGTCCTTGCCATTCATTATTTCGGAGTCCTACAGCCTTTACAGAAAATCAGGAAATTCTGTCAGCACCATCACTTGTTTTTTATCGAAGATTGCGCCCATCTCTTCATGGGGGAGAGTCGCGAAGGACCAATCGGGAGTGTCGGAGATATCAGTATTTTCAGTTGGCGGAAGTTTTTGCCGATTTATGATGGGGGGATGTTGGTCTGTAATCATGCGCCATGTCAACATGCCGTTCCTTGGCAAGGGCTGAGCGGGTGGTTCCAGGTGAAGATTGTCAAAAATCTTTTAGAGAAATGTTTGTCGGATAGGTCAACCCCTAGACCATCGATCGGCCCGAATCAACGCACTGAGTTTCCCGTGCAGGGTACCGTATCGCATGAGGGTGTGAGCGAACAGCCTCAGGGTAACACGCATGTTCCAGAGTTTGATTCCTCGCAATTGAATTGGCCGATGAGTCGATGGTCTCGATACATAATAAAACACATAGATGTGTCGAAGATTATGCGGAAGCGTCAAGAGCATTCGAGTATTCTCTCTCAGGCATTAGGGGAGTTGCCGGGTATTCGTCTCTGGTCGAGGGCGGAAGCGAATCGTGTCTGCGCATGGGCGTTTCCCATTGTTGTGGAGCATCGAACGGATCTTCATGTGGAACTGAGGAAACGGGGAATCCAGTCATTTTCATGGAGCGGGGTGATTCATCCGACGCTTGACGTCGCTGAATTTGGCGATGCAAAGTTTTTGTACGAGCATCTGGTGCTGCTTCCTAATCACCAAAGTTTAACTCAGGATGAGTTACACTTTATCATTGATGCAGTGAAAGAAGCGTTGTGACGCGATAACGTACGATTCGAAGAACTCTGCTCGTCAGTGTCATGAGATGAGATATGGCTGTAGTATTACCGATGAAGAATATTTTGATGATCGCATTTCATTATCCGCCATTTTCCGGGGGAAGTGGTGTGCATCGGACATTGAAATTTTCACGGTATCTCCCGCAGTATCGATGGAGACCGATCATGTTAACGCCTCATGTCCGAGCGTACCCGCAAACCAGCACTCATCAGATGGATGAGATTCCTTCGGATGTGCTTATTACACGAGCCTTTGCATTAGATACGGCACGGCATTTATCTTTCAAGGGCAAATATCTCAACGCCTTGGCATTGCCGGATCGATGGGCTACTTGGATGATCGGCGCCATTCCCTTGGGGCTTTGGCTGATCAAAAAGTATCAACCTCAAGCGATATGGTCTACCTATCCTATTGCAACGGCGCATCTCATCGGATTTGTGCTCAGTAAACTGACAGGACTACCTTGGGTTGCCGATTTTCGAGATTCCATGACCGAAGAGAATTATCCACGCGATCAGACAACCAGGCAGTATTATCAGTGGATTGAGCGAAAGACCTTTGCGCAGAGTACGAAAAATGTTTTTACTGCACCATCTACACAGCAGATGTATCTCGATCGATATCCAGAGTTGAGGCAAGAGTCGTGTCTCGTGATTCCAAATGGATATGACGAACACGATTTTCAAAGTCTACAGCTTGAAGACGCCCATATCCTTGGGAATGGTCGTCCCATGCGATTGATCCATGCAGGAGTTGTCTATCCAGAAGAGCGAGATCCCCGGCCATTCTTTCAGGCTTTGGCGCAATTAAAACAAGAAAACCTGATTACGCCTGACATGTTACGAATTGAATTTCGTGGGTCTGGTTCAGAAGGTGTGTACGCAACAATACTCCAAGAGCTGGATATTGCAGATATTGTCCACCTGCTTCCCTCACTTCCCTATCGCCAATCGTTGCAAGATTGTATGTCGGCAGATGGGTTACTTCTTCTTCAAGGATCGACCTGCAATCATCAAATTCCAGCAAAGGCCTATGAATATCTTCGTATCAAAAAGCCTATTCTGGCGCTAACGGATGCCACGGGCGATACCGCCGCTCTTTTGAAGGAATGTGGCGGCGCGACCATTTGTGATCTGCATGATGCGGAAGCCCTCTATACAGGGATTCGGAAATTTCTAACCCAAATCAAATCGGGTCGGCATCCGATCGCTCATGAACAGACAGTTGAGAAGTTTTCTCGAGCATGTCAAGCTGAAACATTGGCCACATCCTTGCGTCACCTTATCGAGAATCGAGGGGAGTGCGTTACTCGCCCCTGAACACCTATGAGAGACATTGCCTTAGTTATTCTTGTCTTAGGTTCTGCCGCCGTCGCCATAAGACGGCCCGTGTACGGGATGTTACTGTTTGTGGCCTTTGGCATCATCAATCCTCAAGGGTTTACCTGGGGGTTTGGCCGTTCATTTCCGATTGCCATGATTATGGCCATAGCAACAATCATCGGCTATGCGATCTCGCCTGAACCGAAGCGGTTTCCTCGTCAGCGGGAAGTCTGGATGCTGCTCGGGTTATGGGTATTATTCATAGTGTCGACGGTGGTAGCCTATTTCCCTCACCGAGGGTGGATGTCGGATGCGGCGTTAACCCAACTCATCCATGTGTCAAAAATCTTTGTCATGATTTTTCTATCCATGTCCATTTTCTATTCAGCAGAACGTGTACAGATGTTGATGAAGGTTGTGGCGCTATCGATAGGACTGTTGGCTGTCAAAGGCGGAATCTTTGCGATTGTCTCGGGCGGCAATGAACTGGTATGGGGACCGGAGGGGTCTTTTCTCTACGCGAATAATGCCATTGGTCTGGCCATGGCCATGAATGTTCCCTTGCTCTATTATCTGATTCAACTTGAACCCCGATCGTGGCTTCGCAAGATTATGTGGGTCATGTTGGGGCTGTCTGTGCCGGCGATTGTGTGTACATTTTCCCGAGGGGCATGGTTAGGACTCATGGCGGGAGTAGGGCTCATTTTATTGAAGAGCAAGTATAAGGTCTTGATTATAGGCGGCGGGGCTATGCTCTTGGTATCGGCTGTGGCATTCATTCCATTTCTGGCCACATTGGATCTCGTGCCTGATCGTGTTCAGACACGCTTCGATGAACTGGTGAATTACGAAGAAGAAGGGTCGGCGGTGAGCCGTTTTTGGAATTGGGAAGCCTGTAAACGTGTCGGTTTTGCCAATCCTCTTACTGGAGAGGGTTTTGATTACTACGGGAAACACATTTATGTACAGTATTTCCCAGAGTTCATAGCGGAATACGGACATGATAAGGTGTGGTCATGTCATAGCATGTGGTTGACGGTTCTGGCCGAGCATGGCATTGTGGCTTTTCTCCTCTGGATTGCACTACTGGTATCCTGTTTTCTCAGTTTACGAAAAATCCAACGATTTAGTAGCAGAGTAGATGATCTGCAATGGATGAGCTATTACGCGTCGATGGTGGAGATTAGTTTTGTGGTCTATATGATCGTGGGAACGTTTCTCGATGTCGCCTATTTCGATGTATTTTATCAATTTATTGTCGTGGTCATTCTTTTGAAAGAATACATGTATTCAGTTGTGAGGTCTTGGCATAGGAGTTCAGGGGAGGAGCGTTTGAAGCGGTCGCATGTTCGAGCGTCGTTGGCAGGAACCCGATGATCTTTTTTCATGCCAGTCTTAAGCCAACCCGGTGAATGTTCCGTGGGACTATTTCTTCGGTGAGTGACCAATTAATACAAAAATAGAGTAAGATGTGTCTATCTGATGAACTCAGGCATTCAGGTAGTGGGACCATGAGTCCGATGGACTCACGTCGTTGCCTACTTGATAGGTTTTCCTCGTAACGCAGAATGGTATATGTATGAAACACATTAGTCTTGGCATTTCGGCTTATTACCACGATAGTGCCGCCTGTTTAGTGCATGACGGTGACATTGTGGCTGCCGCACAGGAAGAGCGGTTTACACGAAAAAAGCATGATGCAGGGTTTCCGCATGAAGCGGTGAAATTTTGTCTCAAGGAGGGTGGGTATACGCTGTCAGACGTCAATGAAATTGTGTTCTATGATAAGCCATTATTGAAGTTCGAGCGATTGCTTGAGACGTACTTGAGTTTTGCGCCAAAAGGGATTTCGTCTTTTCTGGCGGCAATGCCGGTGTGGCTCAAGGAGAAACTCTTTCTGAAAGATCTTTTGCGCAAGGAATTCGTACGGATAGGGGCGTTGGCCTCGCCAAAAGAGGTTCCACAGATTCTCTTTGGTGAGCATCATGAATCGCATGCCGCCGCGGCCTTCTTTCCTTCGCCGTATCAGGATGCGGCCGTGTTGTGTATGGATGGTGTGGGGGAGTGGGCGACGACCTCAGCCTGGGTTGGACGTGGGAATCAACTGACACCGCTCTGGGAAATTCCATTTCCCCATTCAATTGGTTTGCTTTATTCGGCCTTTACCTATTACACCGGGTTTAAGGTGAATTCCGGCGAATATAAAGTCATGGGCCTGGCACCATATGGTCAACCCACGTATGTGAAGGCCATCTATGAACATTTGCTGGATGTGAAAGAAGACGGCACGTTTCGAATGAATATGGAGTATTTCGATTATTGTACGGGTCTCAAGATGACCAGTGCCAAGTTTGACGACATATTTGGTGGTCCTCCCCGAAAACCCGAATCGGAATTGACTCAACGGGAAATGGATCTGGCGCGGTCGGTTCAAGAGGTGACGGAAGAGGTGGTGTTACAGTTGGCAAAAGGGCTGCAAAAAGAAACGGGGTTAGAGGCTCTCTGTTTATCCGGTGGGGTGGCTCTTAACTGCGTGGGGAATGGTCGTCTGCTCCGAGAAGGGCCGTTTAAGCGCCTGTGGATTCAGCCGGCAGCGGGAGATGCCGGCAGTGCCTTGGGGGCAGCGTTATCCGTCCATTATCAATACCATGGGAATCCTCGAACGACGAATGGAGAATCCGACGCGATGCGAGGCAGTTATCTGGGGCCGGCATTCACGAATGATGATATTGAAACGCGCTTACAGAAACTTGGGGCTCAGTATGAACGTTTAGATGATGAGACCGTATCCAGCCGTGTCGCCCATGAGCTTGCGACTGAAAAAGTCATCGGCTGGTTTCAGGGTCGAATGGAATTTGGTCCTCGAGCGTTAGGTGGCCGAAGTATTCTCGGTGATCCACGAAGCGAGAAAATGCAGTCGATCATGAATCTGAAAATTAAATATCGAGAATCGTTTCGTCCCTTTGCCCCGTCCGTGCTTCGAGAACGGGTTTCTGAGTACTTTGAATTGACCGACGAGAGTCCCTATATGTTGCTGGTGGCTCCAATCTCAACGAATCGACGGGTAGCACTGACGGATGCTCATAAAGATTTATGGGGCATTGATTTGTTGAATGTGCCAAAATCGGATATTCCTGCTGTGACTCATGTGGATTATTCGGCGAGGGTCCAAACCGTGACACATCAGACAAACCCGCGATATTATCAGTTGCTCAAGGCATTTGACGCTGAAACAGGTTGCGGTGTTCTCATTAATACATCGTTTAACGTGCGGGGTGAGCCAATCGTGGGAACACCGGAAGATGCCTATCGATGTTTTATGCGTACGGAAATGGATGTGTTGGTCCTTGAGAATTGTGTCTTGCGTAAAGAGGATCAACCTCAAGTAGAAAAAGACAGTAGTTGGATGCAAGAGTTTGAACTTGATTAACGGGAGCCTCAATCCATGAGTTTTGATCCATCAACTGTGACAACGAAACAATTGCGGAACTTTGGTTGGCTCATGGGTGGCCTCTTCTTGGTTATCGGGCTGTGGCCGCTTGTCATGCACGGGGCTGGACTTCGTAGCTGGAGCACCGTGGTGGCTGGATTGTGGGGGACGATGGCTCTGGCTTGGCCAAAGGGGTTAATGCCATTGTTTCGTGGCTGGATGTGGTTTGCCGAAAAACTCGGGTGGTTCAATACACGGGTGTTATTAGGAGTGATCTACTATGCGCTGGTGACGCCGATTTCTCTCTTAATGAGAATGCTGGGGAAGAAGCCGTTGCACTGTGACTTTGATCCTCAGAAATCCAGCTATCGCGAAACGAAGGCAGTGCGGACGCCGGATCATATCATGAGGCCATTTTAAGAAGGAGAAGAGTATGCAGGAATTTGTATCAGAATTGTGGGCGTTTATGCGGGAGCGCAAAAAGTTTTGGTTGGCGCCGATTCTGATTATGTTGTTGTTGCTCGGTGGATTAATTGTGTTGACCGAAGGCTCTGCCGTTGCACCCTTTATTTATACGCTGTTTTAAACCTCAACACTGTGTTCAGCATGAAGGCCCTTCACTATTGTTGCCCCGGTTGGTCTGAACGATAGACTGAAGGGCCCTTCACGAGTCTTTTCTTTGACCGCAAGCCGATACGCTGAGGTGTCCTGCGTGTATTTTTTCGTCAAAGGCGGTCAAACTCATTCATCGTGTAGATCATTCTATAATCACGTGTCAGTTGGTGACTTCTTTATCCCACCGTTCGTTCATCATACCCATTTTTATGTTTGTGGTTGTAGACTAATCGTCCCCTCGACATGAGCATGCCGTGCGGTGTGTCGAAGCAGATACGCACATCCTCATGCAATGAAATACGTGTTCTCGGTGCTCTCTTGAGTCTTTTTTCGTCTCTCTTCGTTGTGTTGTTGTACCAGAGTTTTAACGTGTGCCGTGTTGAGTCGTATACTGCCAGAATGAAATAGACAGTTGTTTTAGGCTTTTGCCTGTATCTTGAATCGTGAGCGAGCAAGATGTTCGTGGGCAAATGAACTCATAATGGCTTGAGCTTCTTAGGGGTGTGAGCGGAGTGAAGCAATTTTTTGGAACAATGGCGGATGTCTGAAGGAGTAGGGGAATGGGGCCTGCAAAGCCGTTAGCCGACATATTGTTAGGTGGAGTCGTATGGATGATGGCCATGCGCTGGGGAGTGAGGCTCATTGGTTTACTGAGCACGGTGATCCTGGCTCGTCTCCTGATGCCGGCAGACTTCGGTATCGTGGCCATGGCCATGGTGTGCGTTGGTCTCATTAATCAATTACTCGACTTCGGTTTGGAGTTTGGATTGATTCGTAACCCGAATGCTGAACGGAAGCACTATGATACGACATGGACGATTCGATTGTTGCAGATGGGCGGCGTATCGATTGTGTTGGCTGCCGCGGCACCATTTATTGCCTCGCTGTATGAGGAGCCGAGAGTCATGCCGATCCTCTGGGTGATCGCGTTTGGGGCATTTGTCCGAGCGTGGGAAAACATTGGGACAATCGATTTCCGAAAACATCTGCTGTTTGATCGGGACTTTAAATTCAATGTCTATATAAAACTTGGTGGGTTTCTCGTCACAATTGGGCTGGCCTTCTACCTGCGGAACTACTGGGCGCTGGTCATGGGTTCGTTATTTAATCATTGTGTCGCGGTGGGCGTGAGTTATGTCATGTCGTCGTACCGCCCGCGTTTTTCGTTAGAAGCTGTGGGGGAAGTGTTTTCATTCTCCCAGTGGATGCTGGTTCGCGGGTTGGCCAATTATATTTTTGGTCGCGGAGATGAGATGATCATTGGAAAGGTCTTTGGCTCAATTGGCCTAGGGTATTATGCGATGGCCAAGAATGTCTCGTCCATGGCGACGGCTGAGATTGTTCAGCCTGCATCACGTGCATTTGTTCCAGGGTTTTCACAGTTTGAAAATGAGCCAAGCCGATTGGCTTCTGCTTTTACCCGAGCCATTTCCGGGATGGCTATGATTGTCGTTCCCGCTGGACTTGGCCTGTCATGTGTCGCCTCGGAAGTTGTGCCGTTGTTATTGGGTGATAAATGGACGGAGTCCATACCGCTCTTACAACTCGTCCCAGTTGCTGAAGTTGTCATGGCGTTACATGGCCTGGCGGGGAGTTTGGTTATTGTGATCGGGCGGGTGAAGCTATTGGCGGGAATTGCCTGGTTGCGGGCTCTGGTCATGTTGGGCTGCGTCTATCTCGGGTACCAATTTTTCGGATTAGTTGGAGTCGTCTACGGCATGATTGCCAGCGCAATGTTTTCTTTTGTTGCATTAAACAGTGCAGCGATCAGTGTCAGTGAGTTGGACTGGGGTGGTATTCTTCGTGCTGTCGTACGTCCTGTGATTGCAGGAGCCTGTATGATGGGGGCAGTATACTGGGTGGATACTCTTTGGGTCCTTCCCTTGTTGGTCTTGTTAATCGCAAAAATATGTGTTGGGGCTGTAGTCTATGTGTCAGTGATCGCTGTATTGTGGAGAACTTTTGGTGGTGCAGATGCTGTCGAGACAGAACTTCTGAACATGGTGCGTCAGAAACTAAAATCGGGTTGAATCTAAAATGCATTGGACCACATTCTGAAACGTGCAATTCTGATCTGCTTGTCAGAGTGAACATTTCGCAGAGAAATTATCGTGCCAACATCGTGCGAAGAAGATGGGCGAATCCGCTGACTTCGGCTTCAAACACTATCTGTGGCGTTGTCTCTGAATCAAGAAATCGAGGCCAGGCCAACGGCGATGTGTTTAGTGAAATCAAGCCAGGTTCACACGTTGTCGCCGTGTGTATATCTTCCTTCTCCAAGAGAGGCCAGATTGTAGGAGTCCATTCCCCGCTTGGATAACATAAATGATGAAGGGACCGACCGGTAATGGTCTGTAAGACGGCTCGATTATCTTCAAGCTCGCGTTTCACTGCGGTGCTGTCTGGGGGGAGGTGATGGCGGTGGGTGTGTAATTGAATGTCAAAGTTCTGCTGTGCAAGGTTTGTCACTTCTTCTTCAGACATGAGTGAGAGTCGACGAGAGGTCACGAGTTCTTCAAAGTCGAGATCGAGTCGATTGGCGATCTCGCGTGCAAGACCCACTCTGCCTGGTTCGTCGAGAATTGTTTCTCCATGATTGATGATGTGCTGTATCGTTTTTTCTCCTTCTAATCCTTTTGTCGCTCCAACGGTATGTTTCGCATCGACGATATCATCAACCTTCACCTGTTCTCGTGATGTTTTCCAAAACAAATATTGAATGGCTAGACGAAAAATAGGGTTAGGATGTGTGACATAATAGGTTGTGACATAAATGGTCGCTGTCAATCCCATTTTCTGTAAGATCGGGATAGCGAGAGCGGAGACACTGTGAAACCCGTCGTCAATGGTTATGACAATTTCATTTCCTTGTAAATTTCCCTGATGCAACAGTGCAAGAGACTCATCCAGTGTCACCGTGCGAAATCCTGCATGCGTGAGCCAACGCATGCGTTGCTCAAATAACGTTGGGCTTTGAAATAACTTCGGTCGAAACAAATGCTCGTCTGTAAATGAAAACCCATGAAAACACACGATTCGTAGATACTGCTTCGTGAGACGATTGGATAGTGCAAATAACTTCGTGTGTTTGGCGAGTGCATACAGACTATTCTTTATCGACATGGCCATCATCTCCTGTTGATGGGTGAACGGGAGCGGTCAGAATTCAGGAATCATAACATGTGAGTTTGACGCATGATGAGAGCCAAATCGGTGCGCTGGGATCGTGACGACAACCGATAGTACCATGTCGTTCCCTTAAGACATAAAGCGGCGTAGAGAATGAATCATCATTTTGAAGTATAACGCGCGATCGCCTGGAAAGTTGAGGTCGGAAAACATTTTCGGATTGATCCCAAGCACGCCAAACTCTAAGCATATGGATAGTTTTTGGGAAATCGAAAAGGAAGGATCCTTCAGACAGGAAAAAACATATTCAACTTCACGGGGAAACGTCAGGCGACATTGAATAAGAGGATAATCTGTGGCCGGAGGGTTGATATGCCCGAATATCGCGTCGACTAAGAGTCGTGGAAAGTCAATGCCTGCAAATATGGCTAAATGGAGAGACCCCCAAAATCTGGAGTTGAATTCCATTAAAGAAAATGTATCACTGGCAGGGTCCCAGCGATATTCAAACATCCCCACGCCTTCCCATTCAAGATGTGTGGCTCTTAATTTCGCATCAGCTAAGACGGCTTTGTGTTTCCAGGCACTTCGTAATGAAGACACTCCCCCCGTATGCGGGACTTCATGAACCCGTCTGTGCATGAATTCTCCTAATATCGCCCCTTGCCATTGCGATAAGAACACCCCCACGCCAATACCATGTACATATCCTTGAATAAGAACTTTTTGGTAGCGTTGTCGTAGTAGTTTGAGTCGTTCACTGGCTATGCGACTGGTTTGACACTTGATGACATCTCCAGAACTCCCATCTCGGGCATACACCGCATCAACTTTGAGAAATAATGGTTCTCCAAGCATGTGCAACTCGTCTTCGGATGGCAATGCATCTTCTTCTCCAAGAAGAGCAAACGGTGGTAAATGTTCCCGGAAACCTCCTTCTATGGACGCTTGAAATAAGTCACATTTACTCAATGCCTGATAGACTAACCGTTGGTCTTTTGGGGTAGGGAGAATATGTTGAAAGTGCTGAAACCATGGTCGAATGACTAATAGAAAAGCCTCTGAGGGAATAATCAAGTCTATATGTTCTTGATCCAGAATCTTGTTCAACCACGTGATGAACTCTTCAGGGTTTTGATATGACGGTTGCTGATGTGAAGCATGGCAATACGAAGAAGAAAATCCCAAGGCGTCTTCGAGCGGAGACGTCGCGACCACGCGGTAGCCAGCCCGGCCAAGAGAGCGTATGACCGCGAGGGACCCAATAGCATGAGCTTCGGTGACTAATATTGAATGGTCTTTTCTCCAATGATCCTTCAATGCGGTTCTCTCACGGCCTACTGGGTTTTTTGGAATTGTGAACACATCCTTGCAAGTGCCAAATCAATGCGATGGAAGCATTGTTCGAAATAGGCATTGGATAATCCATAGGGGTCATGAAAGTACACAGACCATGGCTGTGGAGACCATAACCCTAGCAATGTTACTTGAATAGCATTTTCCTTAAAATATTGATTATAGAGTGCGTTTGCATGGGCTGGTTCGAATGCGACAAGCAAATCTCCTGAGTGCAGTGACACCTCTTGGATATTTTGACTTCGATGAGTTGCCAGTTGAATCCCCCGACTACGTGCTGTAACTTGAGCGCAAGAATTTGCGGGGTTGCCTGCTTTGGCTTTCAATCCAGCCGATATGGTGTGTCCGCCCAATTCACGATATTTAAATTCAGCATATGGACTGCGACAAATATTTCCATGACAGACAAAAATCACTCGCGAAATTATCTGCCAGTGAATATGTCGGTAGGTCGCGTAGCCTCCCAGCATGGTTTTGACGGAAAAGTAGCTATGTTGTAGAAATGCTTTCTTTCCGCCGTAGACACGTGCGAGATAGTCTGTGCTCTGCTGAATGGGTGGCTGTGGATGTTGAGCGTTGTTCATCATCCACTCCTACTGGAATACGTGTATTGTGTCTGGACGATAGTGCGCACATACTGACGTGTATAGTTGTGTCGTTTTCACGTTGTAGTGAGACTGTGAATGGGTATGGTGGTGTTGTAATGGGCGTTGCATGTCACACTCTTGATACGAGGTACTCAGGAGGTGATACAGAGTCTTGTGAGTCGAGCGGAACGGAAGTGTTGAGGTCCATTCGTGCCTCAAGTTGTCGCCATGGCCTGTGGTTGGTGCGAACGTCTTATACGAGCCGCTTTAAGATACTCGCAAATTCGGTGTCATACCCTCTCATGGTATTGTGCCATTTGATATAGGCCTTCATGCTCTCATGAAAGGTCACCTCCGGGGTATAATTCAATTCTTTCTGTGCAAGATCGCAGGAATGAAAAACCCCCCGCATCTGCGCCGAGCAAAATTGCCAATTAATCGGTGCCGCATTCGTAACTTTGGCAATTGCGGTCGGGCCTTCTACCGTCAATCTGACTTTTTCTTCTAGGTCGCCTGGTAATTTTGCCACGATCCCCCGAAAGAACATGTCGACTTTGCAGAGCATCGGATCTAAGCGCAACGCTTCGCGAACGTTGCTGCCCACCAGGTGCTTCAATGACGCTACTGGATTATAGGAGACTTTTGGAGCGGTGATATGCCGCTCAATGTCTTGCTTACTGATAGAAATGGCTTTTGTTTTTCCGGTGAGAGGGAGAAGATACTTGGTGAGTTCGGCCCACGTTGTATTGTAATTATCTGTCACAAAGTAGCGTGTGCCGTCACCGTTCCCATTCAATAAGGCCAGTTCGATGGCTTTGGCCAGGTTGGCGACATCGACGGTGACGCATGCCGTATTTCCGTTGTCCATCAAGCCAAACTGGTCTTGCTTAATCATGTTGATCAGCCCCGAGAGTAAATACGAACTCGGACCGATAATATTGGGGGGGCAGAGAATGGTACTTGGTAAGCCAGCTCGAGCGGCGGCTTGTACCATCTGGTCCTGTTTGAGTTTCAGGATGCCATAGGCATTCGTTTGCGGATCGGGTGGAGCCGATTCAGACACAGAGTTTGGTGAAGGTGTATCGCCATAAATCAGGACGCTACTGATATGCACGAATCGTTGTACCCCGACTTGCTTAGCTTCTTCTAACAGAATTTTCAACCCGTTGAGCATGACATCGTCAGTGCCACGTGTGCAGTTAACCACGTGTGTGACGCCTTTAAGCGCATCTCGCACGTGTTGGCGCGATAAAATATCAACCTGTTGCAGTGTGACATCGAGCCGTCGGAACAAACGCCAGGCACTTCCATCTGAGTGAATAACCGCTAAGACCTCGACATCTTTTCTCGCAAGCAAGCGCTCAACAACGGCTGTGCCGGCAAATCCTGATGCTCCAAAGACTGCGACTCGCATCATTGGGCCCTCCCATTTTTTTCATACCACGTATCTGGTAGGGCTTCTCGATGTTGATAGGCGTTCTCTAGGAGTCGTAGCGACAATAGCCCTTCCTCGGCTGAAACCATGGGCTTGCGGTTTTGCTGGCAACTCAAGACAAAGTCTTCAATTTGCTGTTGAAATTGAGATGCCTGTGATATTTTTCCGTTGGTTCTGCTTAGATTAATACTCAAATCAGGCTGATCGTACGGGTATAACACTAGATCTTTCATATTATCAGGGAGTAAGACTTGTCCTTTTTCCGTGTCCAATACCAATCCTGATGGTAAGGCGGTTGTTTTGGAAAAATGGACATATCCCAAAATTGGATTAGACCCTTGCCCAAACTTCATGAACATTCTTGCATTGGCCTCTGGGCCTCCCAAGGAATCGTCTTTGAGCTGAATGTCATCAGGAAACCCAAAGAGATGGAGCATACGGTCAAGGAAATGTGTACCCGTCACAACGAGGACCCCCCCCCCAATGCTTTGACGTTTCATGAGGTAGTTAGAAAACGTGGCCCATCCCCCAGGAGTGCCGAATTGATACGCAAATTTTTTAACCGTTCCAAAATACCCTTGGTCAAGTAAGTCCTTGAGGAGTTGGAAATTTGGATAGAATCTTGTGCAATAACCGACGGCCACTTGTTTTCCTGTTTGCTTTTCCACTTCGATGATGTCCAGACCTTCTTGTAGGGTAGAGGCCAGCGGTTTCTCGATGAGTGCATGTATCCCGTTCTGTAAACATTCTATGGCCAGAGGAGCATGAAGGTGGTTGGGTGTGGCGATCAGCGCACCATCAACCTTGCCTTTCATGTTGGATATGGATGATTGGATTTCAACCGCAAGACCAAATTCATTGGCAATCTGTTGCGCTCTGTTTGTCTCGGGGTCGACAAACCCCACAACCTGTACCAGGGGTGATGCCAGTGCCGCTGGAATGTGTGAACCGTATGAAATCTTTCCGATCCCAATAATAGCAAGTTTAAAAAGTGGGAGAGGCATTTCAGGTTGATGATGATCGTTATTCATAAGCGTGTTTAGTACTGATTGTGGATTCTGGCGCATGGTCTATGGAACGCTAGCAATTTCATGTGAGCCGGTGGTGTATGTATGTTAACACGGAAGATGCCAAAATCATCACTGGTCACGAGCATGAGCAGCCGGAGATTAAGAACAGCATGCTGATTTATGTTCGATCAGAGTGTGAATGTACTGTTCAAATTTATCGACTCTATTTTCCCAATCATTTTGCCGGGCATACATGATTCTTTCTTCACGCGTTGAGGCTGATGTGCCATCAAGGTTTCTTTGGATCGCGTCTACCCATTCTTCGGCTGTTTGGCAAATATCAATATACCCTTCAAAGTATTGCTTGATTGGAGCGGTGTAGGCAGAAACAACGGGTTTCCCCGATGCCAGGTATTCATTGATTTTCAGTGGGTACGCGGCAAACATCCATGATTCTTTTGTGCCGAGGTATGGCGCAATCTGAATGTCCATCAAATCCAGGCAGAACGGTATGTGTTCTTTGGTAATTTGTCCTGCATAGGTGACATTGTCTCGTTGAAAGAATTCTTGGTAGGACATCCATTTTTGTTCATCTGATTTGATCGAGTTGTCCATGACGCGTCCGATAAACACAAAGTGGCAATCAGGGAACTTCTGTGCCAATTGGTTCAGCAACACATAATCAAGCTTTCGATTAATTGTGCCTAGATACCCTATTCTGGGACCCGGGATCTTTTCAATTTGACTGGAGATATCCGAGGATTGCCGAGCATTATCGAATGATGAGATATCAACGCCATTTTCGACAATATTCCGTTCCAGTGCCGGATTTTTGATCATTTCATCCCACACCGTATTGTTGACCGCTGTCACCAGGTCGGCGATGTTGACGAGCTGTTCATGGTACTGATTTTCAACTTCACCGATAAAGTGATACGCATCGAACATATGATAGAGCACATAGGTCGGGTTTAATTCTTGGACATATGGGAAAAAGGAAGGGTTAAAACAAAAGACGATGAACTCGTCATTGTGGTCGATAGACAATATCTGCTTGAGTTTTTTGCAATGATGTTTTACGGCCCACCGATCAGCAAGGGGGATCTTGTAGTTTCTCGGAAGAATCTTTCCCGGCTTGTACAGCCGGACATCATCTTTTTGCTCTTCGTATCCAAAATATTGCGCATTGGTACATTGATGCGAGTACAGAGCTCCATTGGAATAGAGCACAGGCCAGCCCCGCTTTCCCAACCGAGACAGGGTGTGTTGACGTCCTGCCCACTGGCCATCCCAGATCGTATGTGAGAAGGCGATGATGGGTACATGCGTTTCGTCCCATTTTCTGCTGAGGCAGCTCATGAGGATGGTGTATCCATCAGTAGCGAATGTTCAATCAATGTACCGTAATGTTGGGGTGATGCGAATTAGTGTTTCTCAAGCGTTATCGGCTTTTATGCGATAACGCTTGAGCGTACCTGCTCAACTTGTGCTTTTCTTCTCTGATGGCCTTTTCGATGTTTGTGCCACTAGAGTCGTCAGTGCTCTGGGTTGGTAATCTATGCCGTACATGGTCATGAACACGAGGTCTTATCCTCACAATGGCTGCTCGTTGTCATTGTGAGGCGCAGAAGCCGACATGTGGCTAAGAAAACCCCCACTTTTCAACACAAAAGCCATAACGCTCCTGAAACAGACTCATGTCATGTCGTAATTTGTCATGAACAATGGCTCTCTCTTCTTCAGAGAGCCGTTTCTTTTGACTCATTCGAGAAACAGGTTTATACAGTCCTTTGATGAGTTGCTTTGCCGATGCAGGGAGGAAGCTTGCCACAGACTGCATCCGAGGGTGCATATTCAGGAAAACTTGCGCTTGAGATAATTCACGTGTTTTATGCTTCACTTCATCAACGATTTTTATATCATCACCGTTCAGTTGAAGGCTGTCAAATAGTGACGTAAGCAGATGTTTTGGGTTTGAGACCAATTCATCAAAATCAAGGACTTTAATATTATGTAACCCAAAATGTTCGCGGTATGGTTCGAGTTGTTCGAAATAGTTTGAAATACTGACATATCTGTCGTCGGTTATCGGTAACTTCGGATCAAACCATTCTTTATCTAATGAGAAATTATAGTCCGATTCAATACGTGTAAAAGGATCTCTCACGACATATAAAAAGGTTGGTGTGATCCCATAGGCTTTAATGTTTTTGGCCACATTCGGCTCAGAAGGATATTTGGTGTATCCTGTGGAGGCCTCAAGCACATACGTATGTCGATTTGGATCGAAGTCCCATAAGTCGGCATACTCCTCCACATGGACTCCATGCCCTTGATTTTCCGAGAAATACTCTGGTTCTTTATGTATGCAGGGGCAAATATGTGGGTGTTGAACCAAGTGCCAATACAGGGTTGTGGTACCGCTCTTCATCGCCCCGATGATCATGATATAGGCGTTATTTGGTATCATGGACTTAGACATGGAGAATACTTAATTTGAGGACTCACGCTCGGTGATTGTAGATTCCACGATATCGACGAATAGAGTTATGCCATAGGCATGGGGTGAGATCAGAAAACTAGCAAAGAAGTCGTAGGGTGTCAATTTTGTCACTGACAAGGCACTATGGGTTGTGTTCTCGACAGCAGTTAGACGATATCAGTGATTATTCTGTGACTTAAAGAAGGTTTGTTTGGTTTTGTGGTTTCTAGTCTGTTCGCTTTGGAATGAGGGATCATCGAAGGTTTATTCTGTTGTTGTGAGTATGAAAATTCAAGGAATCCTCTCTACAGGATAGCTTCCTGAAGGCAGTTAGTGATGAGTCATGATGGTATACGGATGAGACCTTTTCCGTTATGATCGAGACAGGTGGATTTCACGAGAGAGAATGGGATAGCGGCTTAGGAAACGTAAGGTTCTTGCCGATAGTAGGACTCGAGAATGAGCCTAGATAGCTTCTGAGTTGAGCCCTAATTGGACTAATGTAGTGGACTTGATTTCATACACAAAGAGGAAGCGATGAACGTCAGTATTTTTGGCCTTGGATATGTTGGTGCTGTGTCGTTGGGATGTTTGGCTCGAGATGGACATGCGGTGGTCGGTGTTGACCTGGAGCAGACCAAGTTGGAGTTGATTCGTCAAGGTGCGACACCCATCATTGAAGAAGGTATGGAAACGTTAATGCGCGATGCGGCCACAAGTGGACGCGTGCAAGTGACTGATAATGCTATGGATGGCGTGGAGCGATCGGATGTGTCATTTGTGTGTGTGGGGACACCGGCACGCTCGAACGGCAGTCAGGATTTAACGGCGATTCGGCGGCTCAGTGAGCAGGTCGGCAAAGCGATGAAAGTGAAGGCCGGGTATCATGTCTTTGTCATTCGTTCGACCGTCTTCCCTGGTACGGTGGAAGACATCATTGCTCCGATTATTGAAGAGCATTCTGGCAAGAAAAATGGACAGGATTTCGATGTGTGTTTTCAGCCTGAATTTCTTCGAGAAGGGTCTTCGATCAAAGACTATGACAATCCGCCGTTAACGGTGGTGGGTACCGAATCGGCACGTGCGGAAAAAGTTCTGCGTGACCTGTTTGGCCATTTACCTTGTGAGTTTATCGTCACGTCTATCCGAACGGCGGAGATGGTGAAGTATGCCTGCAACATATTTCATGCCCTCAAAGCGACGTTTGCGAATGAAATTGGACGCCTCTCACAAGCAATGACTGTTGACTCGCATGCCGTTATGGATATGGTGTGTCGAGATACGCGTCTGAACATTTCTCCTGCATACCTACGGCCTGGATTCGCCTTTGGTGGGTCGTGCCTGCCAAAGGATCTGAAGGCAATGCTGTATGTGGCGAAGACCAAAGATGTGTCGGTACCGATGCTGGCAAATGTTCTCACAAGCAATACAGTCCATATTGATCATGCGATTGAGACCGTGTTGAATGCTGGGAAAAAGTCCATTGGATTGATCGGACTGAGCTTTAAAAGTGGTACAGATGATTTGCGAGAAAGTCCATTGGTTGTTATGGCCGAACGCTTTATCGGAAAAGGGCTTGATCTGCAAATATATGATCCTGAAGTCAATGTCGCAAGACTGATGGGAGCGAATCGTCGGTTTATCGAAGAGACGATTCCTCATATCGCCTCATTAATGACCAAAAATTGTGAATCCCTTGTCGAAAAAGCAGACGTACTCATCGTGGGGCTCAATGACAAGGCGATCATGGAGGTGCTCGTTCAACAGACACGGGATGATCAGATCATTCTGGATCTTGTGAATATTCCACAAAAAAATCGTCTACGAGGAAATTATCAAGGAGTCTGTTGGTAGTTTCATGTCTGCAGTTTGCACGCAACGCACGGCATGAGCTTGCGGTGTTGTCATGTTGGCTTTCATCTCACAGGGCCTTATCTTTGAAACTCTCGTGCTCCATACTCCAGACTCATTATTGCTCACGCGTTGAACGGTGTAGATCATTATTCTATACGAGTTCACTGTCATTTTGCTCAATGAGTCAGCGGATTGGTTAACGTGTCACGCTTGCGGTGGCCGTAATCGATAGGTGAGGTCCAGTAAATCCTGAGAATCGTACACCTTTAACCCCTTGTTGTTGCATAGCGTACCTGGGTACCGTATGTCATGGTGGAGGGTGATTCTGAACTGATGCGTTGTTCTTAGGCTGCCTCGATTGGTTATGAAATTCATCGGGGCATTCGTTGCGCTGGTTCTGCTTCTAGAAGGAGTGATCCGTATCCTGATCGGCGCTCCTCGAACTGAGTATCTGCCGTTACTCCGCGTCCAGCCAGATTCCAGATTTGGATATGCACCGATACCTGGAGATCAACATTATGGGTACGATGAGCCGATTACGCTGAATAGCTTAGGGTTGCGAGGAGCAGAGCTCGGCTCTAAGAGACCTGATGAGCATCGTATCTTGGTATTTGGAGGAACACAGGTTTACGGGTTAGGAATTCCCGATGCAGGACTGTTGACGAGTGTCCTTGAAGATGGTCTCAATCGCGACAGCCATGCTCGAACCTTTCGGGTAATAAATTTTGGTATCCGAGCCTTTACCCTTCGACAGCAACTCAATTTCCTTGAGGAGGTTGGTGTCGATGTTGAGCCTGATCATGTGATGGTGTTTCTTGATATGTACAGCATGGGAGAGATGGATATTCAGGTATATTATACGCGAGTCAAGGCACGTGACTGGTATATGTTGGATTTGGATGCAAAACCCGTCGGTCGTGTACTGGCGAAATGGTATGTGATTCAAGCCGCGCGTAAGAGTGCGCTCGTCGCTTGGCTGCACAGTCACTATAAAAATTGGATACAGCAGCAGAGTGTGGCTGCCAAAGTGATGCGTGGAGAAAAGGATGCCCAGGTGGAGCAATGGCTAGGGTTTGTCTCACAGCAAGTCGAGGCATTTGCGGCTATGGCAAAGAAGTCCCGTTTCACGCTGAGTTTTGCCTTGCTTCCCTTTCCCTCTCCCTCTCAGGTGTCAGATGAGCGCCAGACTCGTCTGTATCAATCTCAACTCCAGGATATGGTGACCTCTCGAGGGCTGACGTTCTTGGATGTGCGAAAGCCCTTGCGCAAACTGTACGAGCAAACGGGTCGTTTGCCTGTCGCACCGTTTGATGCACACTACAATGCTGCGGCTCATGAAGCGATTGGGCGCTATCTTATAGACGCGCTACGAGAACATGATGTGATGTCAGTGAAGTCATAATGGTAGCTTGAACCATAACTATCTGATCTCGATTTTGGGAAGAACAGCTTAAGGTAATCTTCAATGTGTGGAATTTACGGACTTTTTAGTTTTTCAGGACAAGATCCTGGACAACCCAGCGTGCTCCAACGCATGGGTGATGTCATGGCCCATCGTGGACCGGATGATGACGGCGAGTATGTGGGACATGGCGTTCTTCTCGGAATGCGTCGCCTCGCTATTATTGATGTAGCTGGAGGGCATCAGCCGATATCGAATGAAACTGGAACCATCTGGGTTGTGTGTAACGGCGAAATTTATAACTTTCGAGAATTACGAGAAGAACTTCGTGGCTTGGGCCACACGTTTCAAACCGGAACGGACAGCGAAGTGATTGTACATGCCTATGAGGAGTATGGAGACGACTGCGTTTCTCACCTAGACGGCATGTACGGATTTTCGCTGTGGGATGCGACGCGTCGACGATTACTGGTGGGCCGCGACCGCCTTGGTATCAAACCGCTCTATTATTGTAACGACGGTGTCCGGTTAATCTTTGCCTCTGAGATCAAATCAATTTTAGCAGTCCCAGGAGTCAACGCGGAACTTGACCCGATGGCACTTCGAGAGTATTTGACCCTTGGCTATACCCCGGCCCCGTATTCCATGTTTCGTGGTATTCGGAAGCTGCCGCCTGCTTCGCTCATGGTGTGTGAGAATGGCCAATGCGATATTCGGAGTTATTGGCAATTTTCAGACACGGTTGACCATTCCTTGAATGAGCAGGATTGGGCGGACCAGGTCCTTGAAACCTTCGAAACGGCCGTCGTGTCACAAATGGTGAGCGATGTCCCACTCGGGGCTTTTCTCAGTGGGGGTATTGATTCAAGCAGCGTAGTGGCGATGATGGCCAAACATAGCACGCACCCGGTCAAGACGTACGCGATTGGATTCGAAGGTTCCGATGGAGCTCAGTATTACAATGAACTGCCTTTTGCTCGCAGAGTTGCTGAGCTGTTTGGTACGGATCATAAAGAGATTCTGGTCAAGCCGGATGTCGCACAGTTGCTTCCTCGCCTGCTTTGGCATATGGATGAGCCGATGGCCGACGCCGCATTTATCACAACGTATTTAGTCGCGGAATTTGCACGGCGCGATGTTACCGTGATTCTGTCAGGTGTTGGGGGCGATGAATTATTTGGCGGCTATCGTCGGTATCTTGGAGAGTATTATGCGCAATATTATAATCGGTTGCCTCAGTGGATGCGCCGCAATGTTCTGACTCCATTGGCTCATCGTCTCCCGAGCGATCGTCATTCACCGCTGTTGAATTTGTCACGCTACGCACGAAGTTTTATGCTCTCGAATGAACTCTCATTTGATGAGCGTTATCGTACGTATGTCCAAGTATTTAGTCGCGTACAACGAAGTCGATTGCTCCAAGAACCGTGTAATAGTGAAGTGGATTCTTTAGGGGCCGTGTTATCGGAGTCGGGAAATGGCGATGCCTTGCGGCGTCTCCTTCATGTGGATATCGCGACTCAATTACCCGATGACTTGTTAATGCTCACCGATAAAATGACTATGGCGACTTCACTGGAATGTCGAGTCCCAATTTTGGACCAACGGCTCGTTGAACTTTCGGCTCGTATGCCATCTCGATATAAAATTCACGGCCGACACTTGAAGCATATTTTAAAAGTCGCGTTCAAGGGTATTCTTCCGGAGGACATCCTACATCGCAAGAAACGTGGGTTTGGTGCACCGATGGGGGCATGGCTGAAAGGCGCTCTTGCCCCGCTCCTCAGGTCCGTACTTTCCAAAGAATCGGTACAGCAACGCGGGGTATTTGATTGGAAAGAAATCGAGCAAACCATCGCCCTCCATGAGGCGAATAAAGAGGACCATACCGATCACTTGCTCGCCTTGATGAATTTTGAATTATGGAGTCGCATGTATCTGGATGGCGAGCTACCTGCCGACGTCGCCGCACAACTTCAGGATGCGTTAGTCTATTGAATATTTTCTACCTCTGCCATCGATTTCCCTATCCGCCAACTCGTGGAGGAAAAATCCGTCCATTCAATATGATCAAACATATGAGTGGGGAGGGGCATACGGTCACCGTGGCGTCCTTGACGCGCTCTACTGAAGAGTCTGAAGCCGCGATGGGTATCCGTGACTATTGCGACGACTTTATGTTTGAACAAGTGGATGCATCTGCCGCCGTTCTCCGCATGATTGGAACGTTACCGACAACGTCTCCCGCTAGCATGGGCTATTTTTATTCGCCTCGCCTCAAACGTCGAATTGATACTACACTGGCTGAACATCATTTCGACCTCATTTTTGTCCACTGCTCTTCTGTCGCACCCTATGTTGCTGATGTGCGGACGATTCCAAAAATTCTTGACTTTGGCGATATGGACTCTCAAAAATGGTTGATTTACTCCAAATTTCGCCGCTTCCCGTTATCACTCGGGTATCGTCTTGAAAGTGTGAAACTCCGACAAGCCGAAGAGGAGCTCGCGAAGAAATTTACGTTCTGTACCTGTACGACCAAGGCTGAACTGGACACCCTGAATAGCTATGGTGTTCCTGTGCCGACCGACTGGTTCCCAAATGGCGTGGACACTCAATACTTCTGCCCCATTGAAGACCCCTACGATCCCGATGTCATTTCATTTATTGGCCGTATGGACTATTTCCCAAATCAACAATGTATGTTGTGGTTTTGCCAACATGTCATGCCGAGGGTTCTGGAGAAGCGGCCGAATACCAAACTCTGGATTGTTGGGGCTAATCCTTCAAGAGCCATACGCGCGCTGGGGAGCCTGCCAAATGTGACTGTAACGGGATCTGTGGATGATGTCCGGCCATATATCTATCGTTCTGCGGTAAACGTAGCACCTCTAACCATTGCACGAGGGACGCAAAATAAGCTGCTTGAGGCTATGGCCATGGGAATTCCTGTCGTCACCAGTGAGCAGGCTGCAGGTGGGATTGACGCGGTTCCTGGTGAGCATTTTCTGACAGCCACAACCATCGAAGGATATCGAGATGCCGTTCTTCGCCTTCTGGATAGTCCTCAAGACCGAGAGCGATTTGCTCGCAGTGGCCGAGCGCGTGTACTCTCACATCACAGTTGGGAGAATTCGATGAGTAAGTTGAACCTGTTAATCGAGAAGTGTCGGAAAGTTTCATAGTATCACCACCTGTTCCTGCCGCCAAATTCCCGTCACATTGTTCCCTGTGTTCGTAGTTTCATATTTGGTCATGATCTTTCGGTTGCTTCAATGATCCTGCTATAGCCGTCCCCATATACTTCCGTCTGTACGACGTGTGTTTTTGCGCTGTGTACATGATGTACATTCGGCTGGAAGTTATTTGGTTTCGCTATAGAGGTTTTCTGACCTTTTTTATTCACCTGTGTTATAGAATGGGAAGGCTTGCTCGTGTTGCTCAAGTGCTTTTGGTCGAATTATAGAACTTTCGATTGTGATCATGACCAATTTGAATCTATCCTTCAGGCGGGGCAGGCCTCAACGTACGCTATATTTTTTATCCCTCTAGGCTTCCGTAATGAACATAGCTAAGATTACGAATGGAAATCAGTTGGATTCGCTTGTCTCTTTGAGGAATAATTAGGTGTCCGTAAAGGATGTGTTGTCGAAATGAACGGTAAGACCAAACGTGGCAAGGCAAGGCTGAAGCTAATTCTTGCCGCGGTTTTTGTCAGTGTGCTGATTCTTGTTGTTGTCTTGGAAACGGCTGTGCGTGTTCGGCAATGGGTCAAGTATGGGACCGCGACGACATCGGTGCAAAGTTTTACGGTCGATCAGGAGACGGGGCTTCGCGTTCCAAAACCAGGAAGCACGACTGGACGGATTCAGGTTAATTCACTGGGGTTTAGGAGTCCTGAATTGCAGATGCCAAAGCCTGCAGGCACTGTTCGTCTCGCATTTCTCGGCGGGTCGACGACCTGGTGTGCGGAAGTGAGTGGAAATGAGATGACGTGGCCCCATCTTGTCTGGAAAGACCTTCAGCAATCGTACCCTGAAGTTACCTTCGACTATCTCAATGCTGCTGTTCCTGGTTATTCTGTTGGGGAGTCGCTCTTAACCCTAGAACATCGTGTGAAATCACTTTCTCCAGATATAATCGTGATTTACCACGCCACAAATGATTTGAGTTATATCACGCGAAAGTTGGCCAGGGCGCAAGGTATTTTTTCTGGTAGAACCGAAGATCCCAGCTGGCTTGCCCAGTGGTCTCTAACCTGGTTTCTCATCGAAAAAAACCTGGAGTTACATGAACGGCAAAACAAGGCTAAAGCGGGAACGGCTCAGCTTGTGTTTCACTCTGCTGAGATCGCAACCGAGTTTTCTGAAGAGCTCGAACCACTCGTGCAGGCGAGCCAGTCTGTCGCACAACTTGTTGCGCTCGCAACATTTTCCCATAAATTCAGGAAAGAACAAGCGTTGGACGAACAGCTTCAGGCGATGAATACCTCCATTTATTATATGCCCTATATGACGCCACAGGGGTTATTTGAAGCATTTGATGCATATAACGGCGTCATTCGTGAAACCGCTCAAACGCACGATATTCTGCTCATAGGCGGTGAAAATCGTATTCCCGGCGACGATCGACATTTTAATGATTCGGTGCATTTTAAGGATGCCGGAAGTCAAGCCATGGCAGTGCGAGTGACCGAAACACTGAAGCAAGCGCCACAGTTTCAGACATTGCTGAAGAAGATTCCTCCAAGTTCTGCTTCTCACTAAGTCTCTAGCCGATTCCATGAACTTCCGTACTCTTGACACGTTGAATATCGCGTTGAAAGTCCTCCAAGCAACCCGACGAGAGACAACGTTTCAATTAGTGGAAGTTTATGTGGGACGGCTATATCTGGAACTTATTTGGATTCGCTATCGTTGAGATAGGCCCTACCAAGCGACATTCTTCATTCGACCCATCGGTGTAAACGTGACCAGGTTTACAATCGCAAGAGGTATGTGAATACCTGTTGTGACAATGGTAATCGTGTAACGTTTGCAGTGGGGTAAGGTTCATACGTCGGGTCTGTGCAGACCCGACGTATGTGGTGCAAGAGGCGTGGGAGGTTAGTTTTTCACTGATACGTATCGATGTATCTCAACGATCAATCAGGAATTTTAGTGTGACTGATGATGAGTTGATCGTACCAGACATACCCAACTGGATGGGCTTGGTTTTTGTTTTTGTTGGTTTGGTACGGTAAGAACCAGAGTTTGCCATATCCCTTATTGTTACGGAGCTGTATGAGAAAATCGATGGCTAAGATACTGGGTTTCCCTTCATGCGAAACCCATAATCGTACACGACTCTTTTCTCCGGGTTGACCGTGTGTGAGGCCGATTTGAAAGGTCATCCATTCGTCCGGCACATATTCCACGCATGTCGGTGAATTTTCTGGCCAATCAGACCGAAGACACGGTCCAGGGCCTCCAGGTTGGTAATCAAAATCATAACGCCCCACCCTCGTGACAATTCCATCATTGAAGCCGCAGGCATGATACATGTTGGGATATCCGTGCTGATTCGTGTCAACAAGCACGATTTCATTGCTGGAACACGAGTATTCATCGGCAGCCCCAATCATGCCCTGCTTCCATCCGGCACCGGGATCAAACTTTGTATTCAAAAAACTTGCTGAAAACCGTTGCTTCCACTGAATGAATACTTCTTGCCCTGGCCCAATGGATTGCCCATTTAAATAGTCGGCGAAGCGAACATGATATTGTCCGGACCCTCCACTCCCACTATTTGACGGGACGATAAACCTTAAGGAGCCGGCGTCAATCTCCGGACAGCCCTTTGTGGGATCACTTTGTAGTGCCTCGCACCGTCCATCATTTGATGTGATGGCTTCGCGTAGGTCGCCCTTATCCGTTGGTAATGGATCATTGAAATCTTGACAATAAATCGTGCTAGCTTGTTGGCACAGTGTGGCGAACGGTCCGCTCGGTAATGGTGGTGCGTTTGGTGTATCCCCATTCGGAGGAGGTGGATTGTCTTGTCCTATGACGACCAGTTGGGTCGGTGAGCTCGGTGGAACGTTATCGAGCGAGGCCTGATCTCCGGAGCCTGGAGTTGATTCGGCGATAGGGGGAGTCACGGGTGTCCCGCCTTGCGCATGTTTGTACAACCAGATTGTTGATTTATCTCCCGCATAATCCCCGTACATGATTACGCCATATGTGTTTATCGGCACCACGAAGCCATCGACGGTATTGGCTGAGGAGCGATTGAGTGCACTTGGTCTGGTTGCCTGATCGTCGATGACGCTCCACGTATTTGTCTTGAAGTTAAACGCATAAAACTTCCCAACATTATTCAACACCAAGAGGTCGCCCGTTACTGGATCGACGGTAATCAGTCCACCTTCTTTGGCATGAGGAAGCTGTAAGATGGTTGGAGCATCTGGTAGTTTTGTGATGACTCCATTTGCGTCCATCTTGCACCAAGATTTTGACGTTGGAAATCCTGAGGCACTCGTATTCCCGCCCCCGAAGACGATGGCATGGGTAATGGGGTTATAGGACGCAAAATTGTGATACCATCCTTTTTGAGGTTGTCCTGGTCCTTGAAAACATTCATATTTTTTGGATGCGTACACGCTCCAGGTATCTGAATCGTAGTCATATTCTCGAACGGATCCGTTGGATCCATCGAAGACATACCATTTTTTCCGTTCGGGAAAATATTCAAGCGCATGCGCGATGCCGCCCCCATTGGGCCCCTGGACACCCTTCCTCCATGTTTTTTTTGTAATATCGTAATGATAGATATTGGTAAAACTTGGAGTAATTTTCACAAATCCTAAAAGACGATGTTCGGGGGAAATCGTATTATGATTATACCCATGTCCCAATGAAGATTTTTGACCCATGACAAGGAGATCCCGTGTCCAGGTATTCGATTCGTCCGAATAAATATGTAGTTGTGAAGAATTGTAATGTCCTGATCCGAGAAACAGAACTTGCTTGCCGATTGGATCCCACGTGCCTTCGCCCATGTACTGAGTCGACAGTGCATTGTTCCCGCCGGGATATTTTAAGTAATTAGGGGTAAACCCATTCGTTTTCAGTTCTGCCCAACTGCCTGCCGGCATGGAATTCGCGACGTCGCCAAGGACGCTTGCCCTCGTGGGATCCGTTGAAAAGCACAGCAAGGTTGCAAACAGGAGCAGGAGTGTTCGTCGTTTGACTTTCAGTGTTTTCATAGTCTTCCTTTAAAGCAGAGTTCAAATAAAGCCTACTGCAACAAGTAAACGAATTCATGTTCAGAGCACCCTAGCCGAAGCCTAAGGTGCAGGTGTGATCGTGATATAGTTTAAGATGACATGTTGGCTTTCCCGTTGCAAGTTAACGGTCAAGTTCCCGTCCTTGACGGTGACTAGGAAATCGGTGATGGTGAGGAATTCATTGACTCGTGTTCGCACATTTGGAAACACGACCTTTCCTTCCACTTCAATGTGGTGTGGACCCTGGGCATAGCTCGGGTCACCACTGGCCAGGGAAACGAGATAGTTGCCGTTGGCGAGATTATATTGCCAAGTGGCTGTGTTGCCTTTATCAAAGTGGATAAAGGTATCCCGGGACTGATTGCTCAGGTAGTGGCGTTCACGGGTGTTGACCCGGGTTGACCAGCCATAGCCACGGCTGCTGGAAAATGTTGCTCCGTCATCCTTGATAAATCCCGACGGAACGGACGCGCCTGAGGGTTGGAAGTTAATGGACACGGCATTTCCACTCGTTGGAGGCGAACTTGGTGGCGGAGGTGTGGTGCCTCCGGCCGGTGCAATGCGTACGTAATTCAAGATGGTCTTGCTTTTTCCTCCGCTGCGGGTGAGCTTAATGGTTAATTTTCCATCTGAGACGGTCACCGGGAAATTTGAGACAACTTTGAACTGCCCGGGTTGCGTGGTGACGTTATTGATAGCCGTCCGTCCTTCAACCATGACATGATGTGGCCCCTGCGGATAACTGGGATCGCCACTGACGAGGGAGACAAGGTAGCTGCCGTTGGCGAGATTATATTGCCAGGTGGCCGACGTTCCGGTATCGAAGTGAATGAAGGTGTCACGAGACTGATCTTTGATGGCGTTGCGGTCACGGGTGTTGACCCGGGTCGACCAGCCATAGCCGCGGCTGCTGGAAAAGAGTGACCCATCATCCTTGATGAATCCCGACGGGACGGATGCTCCCGAAGGTTGGAAGTTGATAGAGACGGCTTCGCCACTGGGGGGCGGCGTAGTTGGTGGTGGAGGTGTGGTGCCTCCGGCCGGAGCAATGCGTACGTAATTCAAGATGGTCTTGCTTTTTCCTCCGCTGCGGGTGAGCTTAATGGTTAATTTGCCATCCGAGACGGTCACCGGGAAATTTGAGACAACTTTGAACTGCCCGGGTTGCGTGGTGACGTTATTGATAGCCGTTCGTCCTTCAACCATGACATGATGTGGCCCCTGCGGATAACTGGGATCGCCACTGACGAGGGAGACAAGGTAGCTGCCGTTGGCGAGATTATATTGCCAGGTGGCTGACGTTCCGGTATCGAAGTGGATGAAGGTGTCACGAGACTGATCTTTGATGGCGTTGCGGTCACGGGTGTTGACCCGGGTCGACCAGCCATAGCCACGGCTGCTGGAATACGGGGCCCCGCTATCCTTGAGGAAGCCCGACGGAACGGAGGCGCCCGAGGGTTGGAAATTAATGGAGACGGCTTCGCCACTGGGGGGCGGCGTGGTTGGTGGTTCTGGCGCGGTCACGAAGGTTGCTGATACAGACTTCGCGGCATTCATGCTGACGACACATGAACCCGATCCCGAGCAGGAGCCACTCCATTGAGAGAAGGTTGCGTTAGATTGTGGAGTGGCAGAGAGAGTGACAGATTGTCCTTCAGTGAATGATGCCTTGCAAGCGGTTGTGCATCCAATGCCCGAAGGATCACTTGAAACGGTTCCGTTTCCTGTAATCGAAACGGAAAGTGTATAGGTTGTCGTCGTTGGAGGTAATTCCTTAAATGTTGCGGTCACGGATTTCGCGGTACTCATCGTGACGACACAGGAACCCGATCCGGAGCATGCCCCTCCCCAATTCGAAAACTTCCAGTTTGATTTTGGTGCGGCAGAGAGAGTAACGGATTGTCCTTCAGCGAAGGTGGCATTACAGGATGTGGTGCATCCAATGCCCCCAGGAGCACTTGAAACGGTTCCGCTTCCCGTTATCGCAACGGAGAGCTTGTGTGATACGGTTGCTGCTTCTGTGCTGACTTCTTCGGAGGGAGCGCTCTCATTGCCCGCATTATCATATGCGGTAACGGCAAAGTAATGCTTTTCTTCGGCGGTAAGGCCTTCTTTACGATACGAGGTGTTCTTGTCGGCATTGTCGGGGTGGCCATAGTGCCCAGATTGTGTGCCATGATAAACATTGTAGCCAGCTAAATCCTCTTCTTGGTTTGGAGCCCACTCTAACTCGACATCTTTGTCGGCAGCGGAAACTATAGTGGAATGTGAGAATAGTAACCCAAAGGCAAGAACGATAACGGGTATGTTTCGGCTCCAAGTGAACATATGAGGCCCCTCCTTAAATAGAAAAATCGAAGAAGGCCCCATTTCCGCGGGGTGCTGACTGAACATCTGCCCTTCCTTCGGTGACCCGGCCATCAGATATGAGCCCATCTGATCCGTGGTTTTGCGTCCCTACCTCACGGTAGGTTTGCCCTTATCGGGAAGGAGCCTTCCTAAGTTATAACGGTAGACGCTGTATTCCTTAGCTGATCATGTGAATGAGTGTCCCTATTGTTTGTGCGTATATCTCGATGAACGTTGAGTTCCACATGCATACATATATCGGCCATCTTGTCTAACACTTAAGTTATCCCATTCCGTCATTTTTTCATCGCATATTTTCGAATCGTATGGGTTCTTGACGATTACTTTTTACACTCATCTAAAAGCAAGTCATGATGTGTGGAATGTCGTCACTAATTGGGGACGATCCGCACATAATTCAACATGGTTTTCGCCGTGCCGCCTTGACGGGTGAGGCGGATAGTGAGCTTTCCGTCGGCAACGGTTACTACGCGATTGGTGACCGTCGCAAATTCATTGGCTTTGGTTGATACGTTGTTAATGACCGTGATGCCTTCGACTTGCACATGATGAGGTCCCTGATGGTACGTAGGATCCCCGCTCGCTAACGAGACACGGTACTGGCCATTGGGGAGCGTATACTGCCAGGTGACGGTCGTGCCCTGATCGAAGTGGATAAGGGTATCGAGGGACTGATTACTCGAGCGATTGCGTTCACGGGTATTGACACGTGTCGACCAGCCGTAGCCACGAGAGGCTGTGAAGGGGGAGCCGTCATCTTTGAGGAATCCCGAAGGCGTACTGGCGGACGATGGTTGGAAATTAATGGACACGTTAGCTCCCCCTGGCGGTGGAGGAGGAGCGGGAGGTCCTGGAGGTGGTGGCGGAGTTGATCCTCCTGCCGATGCGATCCGCACATAATTCAAGATGGTTTTCGCTGTTCCACCTTTTCGGGTGAGGCGAATGGTCAGTTTTCCGTCGGCTACTGTCACCAGGCGATTGGTAACGGTGATAAATTTATTTGCCGTGGTTGATACATTGTTAATGACCGTGATGCCTTCGACTTGGACATGATGAGGCCCCTGATCGTAAGAAGGATCCCCACTGGCTAACGAGATGCTGTATTGGCCATTGGGGAGCGAATATTGCCAGGTGACGTTCGTACCTTTGTCAAAGTGGATGAGGGTATCGAGGGACTGATTACTCGAGCGATTGCGTTCGCGGGTATTGACACGTGTCGACCAGCCGTAGCCACGGGAGGCTGTGAAAGGGGAGCCGTCATCTTTGAGGAATCCCGCAGGGGTGCTGGCAGAGGAGGGTTGAAAGTTAATGGACACGTTAGCCCCCCCTGGCGGTGGAGGAGGAGCGGGAGGCCCTGGTGGGGCTGGAGGAGGTGGAGGCGGCGGAGGCGGTGAGGTTGATCCGCCAGTAGCTCCAGAGGCTTCGTTCGAAGGCGCACTTTCATTTCCTGCTAAGTCGATAGCAGTGGCAATGAATGTGTATCGTGTATTGTCTGCTAATCCGGAAATAGTCTTTGACGGAGATGAAGGATTTGATGGCAACCCGGAAAAAACGGGTGCGCCATAATTGGTTGAAGGGGGAATTCGTCTGTAAATTCTATACTCCGCCAGATCACTTTCTTTGTTCTGCGCCCAAGAAAGAGTGAGTGAGGCTGCCTGAACATGGTAGGGCAGAGCTGAAAGTGCTGCAATGAACAGCATGGTAATAAACGCTGGAAAGCTGATTCTGCATACGGGGGTAACATAACTAGTCATTGTGTTCATCCATTAGGTTTCGGTTTGCAGGTGTGGTAAAAAATGAACGTGATCATCTAGACGTAGTGAACCTCACCGTCGTTCAAAACGTTAAAGAATGCGGCTGTTGCTACATTGATTTGACCAGATACATCGTAGTCGATAATCCCACTAGGCTTGTGGCTTTGTGGTGAATTTTGTTGATCTACGTGCGTGGTCTTGTGGGTCCCAGGCATTACCCGCAAGCAATTCATGTACCGAATTAGAATTTTGTCGAATTTATTTCTTGAAATTAGGAGGTTACAAAAAATTGTCTACGCGATGATGGAATTAGGAGAAATGAGATTATTGAAATTTCTGAAGGTCGTGCTGTTCATGTGTTATACGTAATTTCTGAAATTGTTAGACGGATGAATGGTAGAAAACATTGTCATGATGTTTTTCATATTTTTTTGATTTTTTACTCCGCAATGCACTGTTTTGACGGTGAGATTTGACTCGTCAAAGGGTAGTATGTTTTCTAGTGGATTCTCTTATGTCTGATTGTTAGGAGATCTGTTTGTTAAGGAGATGTATGATTTGACTCATTGTGCGTTGAATCATAGGTGAAGAAAAATGTGTAATCGGTATAAACGATTACGTCGTCACAGTATGTACGACATTATTCACTGTTGGATGCAGGCTGTCTGATGTTTTCACGTCTTTCTATATTTTGGCGATCAGCGTTGGGGTATTTAACCATTATCGCCTTAGTCGTTGGGGTGAATCTGTATGTTCTGAATCAACTTCGCGTTCTGACGGATTTAAGTGCACAGCTGGTTATCCATCATTTTCCTGCTGTTGAAACAGCGAAACGTTTGATTGTGAGTTTATATGCGCAGTTAAAGAGCGATAAGCAATATCTGGTTCTTCGGGATACTTTGTTGTTACAAGAATTTCTTGAAGAAGCCGAAAACTTTCGAAAAACGCTGCAAGTCTTGCAAGAGCAGGAGGATTCCCCAGAGACCTTGGAGTTGTTGGCGACAGTCAAGCAACTGCATGAAGACCTTCACACGCTGTTTCTCAGTGAAGGGGTGGAGCAGCGTGAAAGCTCTGAAGTGTCTATTTCTTCCTACGAGAGTCGTCGTGATGTGTTGGTTGACTCCATGACGGAGTCGATAAATTCGTATATTACATTACAGGAATCAAGTATTGGGGGCATTTTACGTGATACGCATGTGCGGTCTGTTCAAGCGGTCGATATTTCTCGACAACTGATGATCATGGCATTACTGTTAGGACTTGGTTTAGCTGGTGTTGCCAGTTATAGTATTCTTCGTCCGCTTAGGCGCGTTCAGGGACAGATACGTCGTATTGGGCAAGGTCAGTTTGGTAGCACGGTTCCGGTGACTGTTCCGCATGAGTTACGAGAACTGGTTCTTACGGTTAACTGGATGAGTGAACAATTACAGCAATTGGATCAAATGAAGTCTGAGTTTCTTGCCAATGTGTCGCATGAACTTCGCACCCCGTTAACTTCTATTCGAGAGGGCACGCAACTTCTCATTGATGGTATTCCTGGTCCTGTCAATCGCGATCAACGGGAGACCTTGACCATTTTAATGGAAAGTAGTCAACGTCTGAATCAGTTAATCGGCAATCTTCTTGATTTGTCTCGGATGGAAGCCGATATGTTAGCCTATCAATTTCATCTCACGGACTTGAATCGTCTGGTGTTGCGTTCGGTTGAGAAAATGAAATTCCTTGCAGAACGCAAACATATTCAACTGTTGACCGAGTTATCACATGATCGTGTTCGTATGCAAGAAGTTGATGGTTCACGCATTGAACAGGTGACCGAGAATTTGTTGTCCAATGCGATTAAATTTAGCCCTGAAGGATCGTCTATTACCATTCAGTCAAAGGCTTCAGAAGATAACCAATGTTTTCATCTCTCCGTGTCGGATACCGGGCCTGGGGTCCCGCCTGAAGACTTGCCCCATATTTTTGAACGATTTTATCAAGGAAGATCACAAGAAGGTCGTTCGTATGTTGGAAGCGGTATCGGGTTGGCTTTAGCGAAGAGAGTGGTGGAGGCTCATGGAGGAACTATCTGGGCTGAGAGTGAAGTCGGAAAAGGGACAACACTTCATGTTATAGTAGGTAGTCGAAAGGCTAGTGGAGTCACCAAATGATACGATGGGCAAATCGTTTCTCTAAAGTCTCATGTGTCATGATTGGGGTGGCCGTATTTTTGGGAATAGTAAGTTTGCCTGTAGATATGTGGGAGATTGACCCTGCGATCGCGCAGGTTCAGTATTTGAATGGTTCATTGTCCTCAATATTCGAGCCTGATTCGGAAGATGCCCCATTTTTTCGTGCTCTTGTCGAGTCCCAAGAGCAAGAGTTGAAAACATGTAAAACGCCATTAGCCTGTCAGAAACCAAATTTTCTCCGAGGTGTGGCATTGCTGTATTCTGACAAGGTTTTAGCTTCGTCTCATTTCCGAAAGGTGATCTCGGCAAAGCCATCGAGTCGTTTAGCGGCTGAAAGCCGATTTTGGCTTTGGCTTCTTGATGTCCTTCATGCACCAAAGGAAGGAGCACAACTCTCAACTATTGATCTCGCACGACGTCTGACTCGTGAAATCGTGGATCGAGAATTTATGGTGTATGATTTGGTGGCAAAGCTTGAACAGACGTCGCTTGAATCGTTACAGCAAAAGGTGATAGACCGAGATAAAAAGGTAGAGGAATTGAATCAAGTCATTGCGGCTTTATCGAAGGAAATACGTGAATTAGAAAAAGAGCCCGCCATCCGCTTATCCCTTCAAGAAGCATTGGACTCGAGCGAAAAGAAAGTTGAGGAACTCATGCATCAGTTGGAGGCGCTTCGGAGAATTGATCAAGAGCTCAAGGAGAAGGCTCCGCCAACTCGACCATCAGAAGAATTGACCCCTTCTCCAGAGTTAGAAGCCGCCTCCCCCAAATAGGAATGGAAAAATCTTATGTCAGATGAACGTATTCTTGTTGTCGATGATGATCCGAGTCTGTTGACACTCTTGCAAATGCGACTCAAGTCAATGGGGTTTGTCGTGACGCCTTGTGGGACAGGGCGAGATGCATTAAGCCGAGCCCAGGAAGAGGCTTTCGACTTTGCCATTCTCGACCTTCGCTTGCCGGACTCAGATGGTCTGGGGTTGATGGAAGATCTACATCATCTGCATGCAGGCCTTCCTGTCTTAATTCTCACGGCACACGGATGTATTCCGAACGCTGTAGAAGCCATGCAAAAGGGCGCGCATGGATATTTGACAAAACCGTTTGATGATAAAGAACTTCTTGCGAGTATTGATAAGGCCTTAACTCAACAACGCATGAGCCAAGAAATCCATCGCCTGCAAATGCTGGTCAATGAGTTATACGGCATGGATAAGGTCGTGGCTCGGAGTTCTGAGATGCAAGCATTGCTTCAACAGGTGGCACGAGTAGCCGGTACTGATGCTACTGTGTGTATTTCTGGAGAAACGGGAACGGGAAAAGAAGTCATTGCGCGAGTCATCCACTGCAATAGTTCTCGAGCGAATAAGTCATTCATTGCCGTGAATTGTGCGGCCATTCCTGAGACATTGTTTGAGAGCGAGTTATTTGGCCACCAAAAGGGATCTTTTACTGGCGCTCATCAGACGAAGCGCGGACTGTTCCAGACAGCTGATAAAGGGACGTTGTTTCTTGACGAAATTGGTGAAATGCCCTTATCACTTCAAGGAAAGCTTTTGCGAGCGATTCAACAACGGGAAGTGCTTCCGATTGGAGCGCAAGTGCCAACGAAAGTTGATGTGCGGATTCTCGCCGCAACGAATTCAGACCTGGAAGTCGCGGTGAAGGAAGGACGGTTCCGAGAAGATCTCTATTATCGAATTCATGTCGTGCCGCTCTGGATTCCACCGTTGCGTGATCGCCGCCAGGATATCCCTTCGTTAACGCAATTTTTTCTCAAACAAAGTGTGGCGCGTCTGAATAAGCCCATTCGAGGGTTTACGCCAGATGCGATGCAAACGATGGTCACGTACTCGTGGCCAGGAAACGTTCGAGAACTTGAAAATGTCATTGAGCGTGCCGTCGTCATGTCTCCGAAAGATATGATTACGGCAGACCTATTACCCTTGACCCCCGATAAGTCTCCAGGTACGCTTCAGCCATTGACCGAAGCCAAAGAAGATTTTGAGCGTGAGTACTTAAAGGACATTCTCCGGGCAACCGATGGAAACATTTCTCGAGCATCGCAGATTGCCGGTCGGTATCGTGCAGATTTTTATAAACTCTTAAAGAAGTACGGGTTGCATCCATCAGATAATCAAGGAGAACGGGTGCCACCTGGAGAATCGGTAGATGTTATATAGACGGATTCGTATGTTCGCATTCATACTTGTGCTTTCTTCTCGTGTGGGTTTTCCATCAATTCATACTTGATCACGTTACAGCATCATGCTTGATGCTCTTCCACGTTTCTTTCATTTCTGTTCGTGTGTAACAGACATTGACCAATGTACCCATATGTTTGCCTTGTTCTGTGAATAGTACAGGCACCATACTTTGAGTACGTAGATTCCTGATGTGGTTTGAGTGTCTTGACGAGACGCGCAATCTTTGTTGGAATCTAGGCTGGGCTTTGTAGATGTCGGCCATGCCCGTCTGTAAGTCATGTCTTTTTTTCAACGTCAGAGTATGACATTGTGTGGAATTGATCCAACATGCTGGAGATGTGAGCAGTATCGATAGTGATGGTAGAGCTTAAGAGTCACCTCAGTTAAACCGAAGAACTACCAGCAATCATATGCAATTCAGACGCTTGTAGCGAATCCAAATACGTTTCAGTTATAGCCGTTTCACATAAACTATCGCTAATTGAAACGTTGTCTCTCGTCGGGTTCGTTGTATGCTCCTGTTTGGCGCATATGCAGATTCGCTATAAACCATGAGGACTTTCAACGCGATATCCAACGTGTCAAGAGTAGGGAAGTTCATGGAATCGCCTATAACTGACAATGCTTGACGTGTTCTCTCACGTATTGGAGCAAACGTGTACACAGTGGCGCCGTATCGTTTCGGTATAACTGAATCGGCTATAACAGTTCCTCTTTCAGGGGACGTTGTGCAATATTTCGTTAATGAAGAAGCATGTCGCATCATATGATGTTTCACATTAGGAGCGTACACGGAATGAGACTAATGGATGTGTATTTATGACGGTTATGAGTCTTCCCTCGCATTCATCGTTTGATTCTCGAACTTTTTTTCTTTGGTCGATTCCGATCATTGGCCTCTTGCTCTTGCTGTATTGGGATATTACCGGTGCGCTGATTGGTGATTGGTATAATGATCCTGATTATTCCCATGGATTTTTAGTGCCTTTCTTATCGATATTTTTTGTTTGGGAACGTTGGGATGACATCAAACAAACGAACATTCAACCTAGTTGGTGGGGAATTGGACTTCTAGGCTTTGGCCTGATGATGTTAGTCATTGGGTTGGTTGGAGCAGAACTGTACACGCAACGATGTTCGTTGATCGCTGTGTTGAGTGGGCTGGTTCTGCTTGTGTTTGGCTGGAACATGATGTGGATAGTCAGTCTTCCTTTGGCCTTCTTAATCTTTATGGTGCCGTTGCCTGCGATTGTGGTGAATACCATTGCATTTCCTTTACAGCTATTTGCTGCCAAAACGGCAACGTTTTGTTTGTTTTCTCTCGGGATCCCAGTATTGCGAGAAGGGAATTTAATCGCCCTGGCTGGTACAACACTTGAGGTGGCCGAAGCCTGCAGCGGGCTTCGATCATTATTGTCGCTGTTGGCGTTAGGGACGGTGTATGGTTACTTTTCTCAAACAGTGATCTGGAAAAGATGGGTGCTCGTGTTTCTCTCAATTCCCATTGCCATCATTGCCAATGCGGTTCGGGTCAGCGGGACTGGGATTCTGGCTCACTATTGGGGAGTCGAAGCTGCAGAAGGTTTTTATCATACCTTCGAAGGGTGGATTGTGTTTATTGCAGCATTTGTTATGCTTTTAATCTGTGGCAGCCTCTTGTCTTGGATGGGACAAAGACGAAGAGACGAGGCAGGACTATGAAGTTCGGGAGTGACTAGGCATGAAACCTTGGCCTTTTATAATTGCAGTTGTCATGTTAATTGGCACATGGGGGGTGATTGAATCACTGTCCTATGGAGACACCGTACAAAGTAAAAAAGCCTTTGAAACGTTTCCTTTGACCGTAGCTAATCATTGGAAAGGTAAAGAACTGGGGTTGGAAGAGAAGATTCTCAAAGTCCTGAAGTTGTCGGATTACATGATGCGTGTGTATTGGCCAGCTGAAGAATCAGGGACCGCAAATATGAGCCATGTGAGTCAACTCAACGTTTCTCGTCCTCATGGGGAGGCAATGAGCGGTCCTGTATGGTTGTATGTCGGCTATTATGAAAGTCAACGAACGGGTAGTACGTATCATTCACCGAAGAATTGTTTGCCGGGAGCTGGATGGCAATTTGTGGAGTCCGAGCATGTCACAGTCCCAATGGGCGATGGCCGTGGGCAGGTCATCAACCGTGTGCTGATTGAAAAGGGCTTGGAGCAGCAAGTGATCTTATATTGGTATCATGATCGTGGCCGTGTGATTGCGAGTGAGTATTGGGCGAAAGGCTACATGATCTGGGATGCCATCACGAAAAATCGAACGGACGGTTCCTTGGTCAGAATTTCAATACCGGTGACGACGAGTTCGGAAGCGGCATACCAGCATGGCATAAACTTTATTCAAGACCTTTGGCCTGTTCTCTTAGAATTTATGCCTGATCAGTCAATTCATACAGTCTAAGAGGAAGAATCGTGATCTGGACGATCCCGTGTTTCCTAAGTGGTGGGGCGGCTCTCTTTTTGGCCGCCCTTCTTCTTTTTCGGCAGAATAAAGGACGCGTGTTTCTCGCCCTGCTGTTGATGGCAGCAGTCACGGTATGGGTTCAATTGACGAATGGGTTTTCTGTACTGTTTGAACACCAGTTTGTATTCTGGAGGCAGCTCTCTCTCCTTGGAGAAATTCTGTGGCCAGTGACCATCTATTTGGTTGCCTTGTCATTTACGAAACATCTGTCGCTCCCTTTTCATCAGTTATATGTGTGGCGATTTCGTGCATTACTTGCGGTTGCGGTGGGATTAGGACTGTTTGTCGCCGGGTTTCCTCATATGGTGGTTTCGGCAGGTCCCGAACACGAAGTGGTGGTGTTTCAGCGACCGTGGGGGCGAGTGATTTGGGGGTTTATCTTAGTGAGTTTGATTCTCGGCTTATCTGAATTGGAACATATTCTTCGCGTGTCACGTGATCCAATTCGGTATCAAATCAAGTTCGTTGTTATTGGGGTCGGCGGCATGGCGGCCATTGCAATTGTTCAGGCCAGTCAAATGTTGTTATTTGCGGTCTGGCAGCAAGAGTCTATGTGGATGGCAGCTATGGCAGTGTTTTTATCGATCGGATTAATTGTGTACGGGTTGAGCCGATGGGGGCCAGAAGACTTGAGTCACAAACTATTCGTGTCTCCTCATGTCTTGTATACCTCTTTTACCTTTCTCATTGTTGGCGTGTATCTTGTCGGTGTGGGGCTCGTCGTCGCCGTGGTGAGGCAAACTGATTGGACGATGAGTTCGGCATTGGGTATGCTCGTGCTTTTTGTCGCTGGCGTCGTGTTAGTTATTGGAATGTTTTCTCGACAAGTGCAAGCAGAGCTGCAGTTGTTTGTCGCGAAGCATTTTTATCGATCAAAGTATGACTATCGGAGTAAGTGGCTTGAATTAACAGAATCATTTAGTTCCTGTCAGTCCGTCGAAGAAATTTTAGACGAATTTTTAAGTATTTTGAGTCGGACATTTGGGGCATCAAAAGTAACGATTTGGATAGAATTTCAAACGGACAATCGATTTCACCAAGTACGGTCTGTGACGACTGGGCCCTCAAATGCCTCGATTTCTATGACCCACCCTGTGATTACGCAATTAGGACACCAAGGAGTTCCAATGGTGTTGTATGCTCAGGCAACTGAAACGAACGATCAGATAAAAAGCTTTATGGAAGATACGAGAGCCGTGGTGTGTGTGCCATTGCAGTCGGCGTCTGAGCATCTTATGGGTTTTATCACCCTCAGTGAAGAGTTGCATGGCCGTCCCTATGGTCGAGACGATCTCGACCTTCTTCGAGCGATGGGGCATCATGTCGCCATGTTGCTCACGCAAGTGAAGTTGATGGATGAGCAACGTGCATCTGCTGAGTGGGAAGCGGTTCACAAGTTTTCGGCTTTTTATTTGCACGATTTAAAAAATCTGGCGTCAGGGCTTTCGTTAGTCTCTCAAAATGCCGAGATGTATGGGCATGATCAGGAATTTCAGGCTTCTGCCATGCGGACCATTGGAAAGACTGTTCAGCGGATGATGGCGCTGATTGGAAAAATCTCGCTCCACGTTAAGGCCCCAAAGCAGGAACCCGCTGCGTCTTTTGAAGTCATGAATGTGAATGAGATTGTCTCGGATGTCGTGGGAACGTTGGAGGGCGTGTCCTGTAAACCTCAACTCGTCCCTGGCTCTGACCTTCCCGATGTCTCGCTCATTCCTGAGGAGTTTAAGCATGTCATCTTGAATGTGCTGATGAATGCACAGCAAGCGATACATGATGATGGGATCATTGAAATCGAAACGAAGCAAGAGGGGCAGAATGTGTTAGTTGTTATTAAAGATAATGGACGGGGAATTCCTGAGGCGCAACTCCGGACGCTCTTTCAGCCCTTTCGAACGACCAAGAAGAAAGGCTTGGGTATTGGTTTATATCAATGCCGGCAAATTGTTCAAGATCATGGAGGCATTATGAGAATTGATAGTCAGGAAGGTCGAGGCACGAGCGTTTCAATTCTCTTACCGCAGGTTTGTCGTCCAGTCGCAAGTATGAATGTATCGGTGAGGTAGCGTTGCGCGATGGGTGATGAAAGGATGCTATGGAAGAGGCATTGAGGGATTCCAGTCAGGGAGAGAGGCAGGCTCTTCCATCTCTTTTGGTGGTGGATGACAACCTCGAGCTTCGTGAACAGATGAAGTGGGGGGTGAAGCATGCCTACCAGGTCTTTGAAGCAGGGGGAAGAACTGACGCTCTTGAGATCATGGAAAAGACGCAGATTGACTTGGTGACGTTGGACCTCGGCTTACCTCCTGATCCTGATGGCGTGGCGGAAGGGTTTCTGGCGTTAGAAGAGTTTCTCTCACTCAATCCTTCGATGAAAGTCATCGTGATTACAGGAAACCATGATCGCGCCAATGCGCTTAAAGCGATCCAGCTTGGTGCGTATGATTTTATGGAAAAGCCTGTCGATCTGGAGGTGTTGAAAGTTATTCTTCAGCGTGGCAGCTATCTCGCGCAAGTAGAAGTCGAGAATCGTATGCTTCTGGAACGTGAGAATAGTCGAAGTTTTCACGAAATTATCGGAACAAGTCCGACCATGGAGAAAGTGTTTGATACAATTCGACGTGTGGCGAACTCAGATGTCTCAGTCTTAGTCGTTGGAGAAAGTGGGACAGGAAAGGAACTGATTGCGCGTGCGATTCATCACCAAAGTGAGCGACGAGATGGTTCGTTTGTGGCAATCAACTGTGGGGCTATTCCTGAAACATTACTGGAGAGTGAATTATTTGGGCATGAGAAGGGGTCGTTTACTGGTGCCCATCTTCAACGACGCGGCCGAGTCGAGTTGGCGCAGGGCGGTACGTTATTTCTCGATGAAATTGGTGAGCTGTCTACGGCCTTGCAAGTGAAATTGCTTCGTGTCCTTCAAGAGCGATGCATTGAGCGTGTCGGTGGGCGTGTAGAAATTCCAGTGGATGCACGCGTGATTGCCGCGACGAATTTAGATCTTCAGGAAGCCATGAAAGATGGACGGTTTCGTGAAGACTTGTATTGGCGATTGAATACTGTGACGATTACGGCACCTCCTCTTCGTGAGCGTGGAGCGGATATCATGGTGATCGCTAAATCGTTACTGCAACGATATGCTGATGAAGCGAAAAGGAAAATTGCTGGGTTTAGTCGGGAAGCGGTCGAGGCGATTGAGCGGTATGCATGGCCGGGAAATGTACGAGAATTGGAAAATCGAATTCGACGAGCCGTGACCCTCTCGGATCATTCACGACTGATCCCCTCTGACCTTGATTTAGAAGAGCCCAAAGAATTTGCTGAACGGACAACGCTCAAGGAAGCCCGCGATGCCGTTGAAAAAAGTTTAGTAGAACAAACGCTGACGAAAACAAGCGGAAATATTACCAAGGCTGCCGTCATACTTGGCGTGAGCCGCCCAACGCTTCATGATCTCATTTCTCGCCACAACGTTCGGAAATAAATTTCTCGAATCGTTTCAATATTGCTTCTTGTAGCGACATCACATAACTTCAGGTAGGTGTTTAGGGCACGAACACTTGACAGTGTTATAGCCCATGCAGGCTTATAACGAAACCAAATAACTTTCAACCGAATTTACATCATGTACACAGCGCAAAAACACACGTCGTACAGACGGAAGTAAATTGGAACGGCTATAACCAACACTCGAATGACGATCGTAGCTCACGATTGAAATTGTAGGTGTCCCTTGCCCACGGTTGTTGGAGGTGCTGTGTGTCTCTGGTAGGTATTCTTTCTTGAAGTCTTACAGTATCTGATATTTTTATTATAAGTGTCCCTTGGCCACGGTAGTTGGGAGTTGTGTGTGTGCCTGATGGGCAATCTTTCTTGAAGTCTCTTTTCCAATTGCCATTTTGATTACAGGTGTCCCTTGGCCACGGTAGTTGGGAGTTGTGTGTGTGCCTGATGGGCAATCTTTCTTGAAGTCTCTTTTCCGATTGCCATTTTGATTACAGGTGTCCCTTGGCCACGGTAGTTGGGAGTTGTGTGTGTGCCTGATGGGCAATCTTTCTTGAAGTCTCTTTTCCGATTGCCATTTTGATTACAGGTGTCCAATTAAGATCGATAGGAGGCGTTGATTTTTACGTAGTCGTACGAGAAGTCTGTCGTCCAAACTTTGGTTGAGGCTTTTCCCTTTCCTACCGTGATCGTAATCGTATAGGATTTCTTCTTCATTACTCGTTGAACATCTCGTTCCTTGGTTGGCATGATTTCTTGTCCATTTTTGACCATCGTGACATTATCAAATGCAATCGCAATGTGTTTTGGTTGTATTGCTGGACCAGAACGGCCAATGGCCACCATGAATCGTCCCCAATTGGGGTCTTCTCCAAACAAGGCCGTTTTGACGAGTGGAGAGGTGGCGAGCGTCTTGGCAATTTGCTTTGCATCTTGCTCATTTTTCGTTCCGCGTACCAGGATTTCAACGACTTTCGTTGCGCCTTCCCCATCTTGACAAATTTTCATAGCCAATGCCTGACATAGGTGATTGAGCGCTTGATGAAAATTCTTTTGATCCGCGGAATGTGCTTGAATCATCGGGTTTTCTGCCATTCCATTAGCCAGACAGAGAACGGTATCATTCGTACTCGTTTCTCCATCAACCGAAATGGTATTAAACGATGAATCGACGGCTTCGCGCAGTAAAGCTTGGAGTGTGTTGGGATGAATGGCGGCATCGGTTGTGATATAGGCAAGCATGGTTGCCATATCCGGATGAATCATCCCTGAGCCTTTTGCCATACCGCCTATGCTGACGAGTTGTTTGCCGATTCGTGTTTGAACCGCCATTTCCTTTATTGTTGTGTCGGTGGTCATGATGGCTCGTGCGGCGTCTCGATGCCCAGATTTTCGTAATTGTTGCATGAGTACCGGAATGCCTTTTCGAATAGCCGGCATTGGAAGTCTTGGCCCAATAACACCGGTTGAGCCGACAAAGACACTCGTGGGGGGGATATCCAACCGTTTGGCAACAAGTGCGGCCATCTCCTCGGCATCTTGTAATCCCGGGGCTCCGGTGCAGGCGTTAGCATTTCCACTATTGACAATAAGGGCTTGACCGAATGGTTTCTTGAGGTGGAGGCGATCGAGAATGACCGGCGCAGCTGGAATTTTATTTTGGGTGAACACTCCGGCCATCGGACCTTCAATATCCGATACGAGGAGTGCGAGGTCAAACAAGGGAGAGGCTTTAATTCCAGCATGAATGCCTGAGGCCTTGAATCCTTTAGGAGCCGTCACCCCTCCGTTAGTGTGTTTCATCTGATGGTTACCTGTCGCTGTAATATTTGCGTGAATTTTTGGATAGATGGGTGTTTATGGAAAGAGGCCATGAGATGTAAGTCCAAGATCTTCCGGGAAGTCTAAGGCCAGATTCATAGCTTGAATGGCTTGTCCTGCTGCGCCTTTGACGAGATTATCCAGAGCCGAAACGGTGATAATTCGCCCGGTTCTTGGGTCATGGGTGACGCCAAGGTCGCAAAAATTTGAGCCTCGGACATGACTTGGAGTGACGTCATGGGGATGTTGAAAGACCCGAATACAGGATTCATTTTTATAAAAATCTTTATACAGCGATGTCCAATCTTCCCTTGAACCTTGTTTGGTAAGCTTGGCATATGCCGTGCTGAGAATCCCTCGATTCATGGGTACGAGGTGAGGCGTAAATAACACTGAAAGATCGGAAGGGACTGATGTTGTGGTTTCTGTCCTGGTATGGTTAGAAATTTTAGTCAATTCCTGTTCAATTTCCGAGATATGTCGATGGGTTCCGATCTTATACGCATGGATCGACTCATGGGCCTCAGGAAAATGATATGCCAAGTTGGCACCTCGCCCAGCTCCGGAAATGCCTGATTTTGCGTCAATAATTATCGTGCTTGGGTCAATCAGTCCATGTGCTAATAACGGCGCAAGCTGCAAAATGGCCGCCGTGGGGTAGCAGCCAGGTACGGCAATTAAACGAGCTTGTTGAATGGCTGATCGATAAAGTTCAGGCAACCCATAGACGCTCTCTTGTAACAGAGCCGGGAATGGATGGGACACACCGTAATAGTGTTCATATACGGCTGGGTCTTTCAATCGATAGTCGGCACTCAAATCAATAACCAGCTTATTGAGGTCAAGAAATTTGGCGACTGGTTGTAATGAGTGGGTATGAGGAAGAGCCATGAAAATAATATCGGCCTGTTGGGCAATGGCTTGCGCGTCAAGTGGAACTAACGAAAGAGAGGTCAACGAGTGAAGGTGGGGGAAGATGGCACTCAGAGGTTGCCCAGCTGTTTTTTCAGAAGAGGCTACGACGGTTATGGAAATTTCAGGGTGACTTGCCAGTAGCCGAAACAGTTCTCCCCCGGTATAACCACTTGCTCCAATGATCGCAGCCCGTTTTTTGTGTGTTTCCATTGTTCCTTAAGCCTATAATTACCGGTGCATGTTACATCGGCAGGTCGTGTGAGCGTATGATGGGAATGAACAATTGACAGCCCCGACATGAGCCGGTTTTGGACAAGAAAAAAGGGAAGGCATTGAGGCCTTCCCTTTTTTACTAAAAAACCATAGAAGGTCTCAGCGTTTGGAATATTGGAACTTAGCCCTTGCGCCTTTCTGTCCGTATTTTTTTCGTTCCTTAACCCGTGAGTCGCGGGTGAGAAGGCCTTTCTTCTTGAGTGATTCTCGAAGAGAGGGGCTTAGAATCGAGAGGGCTTTTGCAATCGCATGACGTAAGGCTCCAGCTTGGCCGGATACGCCTCCACCAGCAAGAGTCGCACGCACATTGTATTGTCCAGAGGTTCCAGTAATATCAAATGGGGAGACAATCTGATTTCGATGCCCTAATCGAGTAAAGTACTGATCTGCTGGCCTATTGTTCACTTGAATTGTTCCATTTCCTGGTTCAATCCATGCCCGGGCGATTGCATACTTTTTTTTCCCTGTCGCGTACTGTGTTGTTTCAACCATTCTTTGAATCCTCTTTAAAAAAACAGGTAAGCATAAATGACGTTCACGTTATCTTATAGAGTTAAGGCTTGAGGGTTTTGTGCCTCATGGGGATGTTCAGCGCCAGGGTACAATCGTAACTTTTTGGCCATTTGCTTGCCTAGCGGAGACTTTGGCAGCATGCCGCGTATGGCTTGATTCAGAAGCTCTGTTGGCTTTTTCTCATGTAATTGTTCTGCCGTGACTGATTTAATGCCACCAGGATAACCTGTATGGTGGTAATAGGTTTTGACTTTAAATTTATTTCGGGTGAGATGAATTTGCTTCGTGTTGATCACGACGACATGATCTCCGGTATCAACATTCGGTGTAAAAATAGGCTTATGCTTTCCCCGTAATAGCATCGCAATACGCGAGGCGAGTCGACCAAGGGTCTTACCTTCGGCGTCAATAAGATGCCATTTTCTCTCAATTTCCAGGGGCTTGGCTTGAAACGATCGCATGCAATTCTCCTTCGTAATGGTACGAATCTACTTATTCGTTATGAGGCTTCTGTTTCCGACTGACCAAAGCTTTTGGGGTCCAGCTTGGCCAGCCATGCATCTAAATTTTCCCCACCTCGTTTTTCCAAGACTTCTTGCGTGACATAAATAGGGCTCTTGGTTCGAAGAGCAAGCGCTATGGCATCACTGGGTCTGGAATCAACCGTTTTCTCAAAGCCATTTTTGGAAATTTGGATGGAGGCATAATACGTATTATTTTTTACTTCGGTAATAATGACGCTCGAAATCGTAAATCCTAAATGTTCACCAAAGCTATAAATCAAGTCATGGCTCATCGGCCTTGGTGGAACGACTTCTTCTAGCGCCAGCCGAATCGATGTGCCTTCAGCTGTGCCCACCCAAATCGGCAAGACTTCAGAGTTCTTTTCATCTCGAAGAACAACAATTTGCGTCTCAGTGTTGGGGTCGATAAGCACCCCATGAACTTTGAGCGCGATAAGAAGGTTAAGGTCGGGATGATCAGACATATGCAGTGGTCAACCTATGCAATATTTTCTATTTATTAGAATGTATTTGGTGCCGTTTATACAAGAAATTTAGGCTATATCGGTCTTGATGCTTACTGCTAGCCTTCAAATTTACCGAAGTCTTCAGGCTTAAGGTTTTCCAGCCAGCGCTCAAGTTCTTCAGAACTTTGTTTATGTAAAACCTCGGCGGTGGCAAAAATCGGAGCATCGGTTCTCAAGGCAACAGCAATGGCATCACTAGGTCGTGAATCAATGGAAAATTCAGAGTCTCCATAGAGTAAATGAATTTTTGCAAAGTACGTATTTTCTTTCAAGTCTGTCAGGACAACGCTGATGATCTTTGCTTCCATGCTATCCAGTATCGTTTTCATTAAATCATGGGTCATCGGACGCGGTGGGGCAATGCGTTCTAATGCAAAACTAATGGCACTAGCTTCAGATTTCCCTACCCATATAGGGAGCATGTCGGAATTTTGCTCGTCTCTCAGTATGACGATATAGGCGTTATTATAGGGGTCAAACAATAACCCCCGAACATTCATTTGGTTGAGCATGGAAATGCCTTGAAAAGAAGAGCGAGCACACAATTATTGTGTAAGACAAAGTACTACGGTATCACTCAGTACGATATATTGTCAACGAGGAATGATGGAGGCAATGCATGAATAATCTATGAAAACAGTGAGTTAGAGCAGCAGATTTCATCTCGTTCCATTTGATTGCTTGGCGAAACCTTAGAAGTGCGGAGACAGTATTTTTTGTTATTGGGTATTGGTGGCGTTTGACAGTTTTTCCCGTACGTACTCAGTGAGTTCGGACGGGAAAATTGATACCTTTTCACCGCTTTTTCGTTCTTTAAGGTCTATGGTGCCTTTTGCGAGTCCTTTATCTCCAATTACTACCTGAAATGGCGCTCCGATCAAGTCAGCATCGTTAAACTTAACCCCAGCGCGTTCATCTCTATCGTCGAGTAAGACCTCGATGTTTGCTTGTTGTAATTCTGTGTAGAGGCTGTTGGTGACCTCGTGAACCTGTTCTGAGTTGGTCACCGGAAGGAGGTGGACATGAAATGGCGCGATGGGGATTGGCCATGTGATGCCACGGTCATCGTGATTTTGCTCAATGGCGGCTGCGACTGTTCTGCCGACGCCAATGCCGTAACACCCCATGACTGCGTAATGGTCCACTCCCTGTGAGTCAAGATAGGTTGCCCCCATTTTTTCGCTATATTTCGTGCCGAGCATGAAGACGTGACCAACTTCGATGCCTCGTGCCGTCTCAAGCTTTGCTTGACTGTGGGGAGATGCATCGCCTGCTTGCGCTTGTCGGAAGTCGCCGATGATGTCGATGGTAAAGTCTCGGTCGGCATTGGCATTGATGTAATGCATATCTGCTTCATTAGCTCCGACGATAAAATTGCTGAGTATGCCAACCGCATGGTCTGCAAGGATTTTAATTCCTTGAAGTCCGATCGGACCGGCAAATCCTGTTGGGGCATTCGTGAGTGCTAGCACAGACTCGGGGTCGGCGAGTGTGAGGTCGTGAATGCCGAGGTGGCGTTGAATTTTGATTTCATTGGCTTGGTGGTCCCCACGAATGAGGACGGCGATAAACGAATGGTCCGGTGTTGTATAGACTAACGTTTTCACCAGGCGATCTGGAGTGGTGTTGAGTACCCGGCAAACTTCCGTGACGGTTTTTGCCTGTGGAGTGCTGACCTTTTTGAGTGATTCTGGAGATTGGGCTAATTGGGAACGTACTTCGGGAACGACTTCGGCCCTCTCCACATTCGCGGCATACGCGCTTTTCGGGTCAAACACAATGAGTTCTTCCCCCGTGTTGGCGAGCACCATAAATTCATGAGACGATGTTCCACCAATAAGGCCCGTATCGGCTTCTACGGCGCGAAACTGCAGACCCGTGCGCGTGAAAATACGATGATAGGCATCATACATACTGTGATAGGTTTTTCGGGATTCCTCTTCGTTTTGGTCGAAGCTATAGGCGTCTTTCATAATGAATTCACGACCGCGCATCAGTCCGAACCGTGGACGAATTTCATCACGAAACTTGGTTTGAATCTGATAGAGCGTGACCGGCAATTGTCGGTATGATCGAACTTCACGTCGGAACAAGTCCGTGATCACCTCTTCGTGGGTTGGTCCTAAACAGAAGTCGCGATCATGACGATCATGACATCGGATCAGTTCTTTTCCGTAAAAATCCCACCGTTCGGTTTCTTTCCAGAGTTCTGCCGGCGACAGGACGGGGAGGAGGACCTCTTGAGCCCCGATGCGATTCATTTCCTCTCGAATAATCTGTTCGACTTTCCGGATGACGCGAAGCCCCAGTGGAAGATAGGAGTAGATTCCAGCGGCAACCTTTCGAATCAGGCCGGATCGGAGCATGAGCCGGTGGCTGATCACCTCGGCTTCTCCGGGGTCTTCCCGTAAGGTGGGTATAAACATGTGTGTGGTGCGCATAGGTGTCCTACATTGAAAATATGAAGATGTGGTCTTAAACGAGTGGCGAGGGTGTAGTCAAGAGCACCTGAGAAATGAACGATCGTGTTTATTGCAGAAGGCGTGAAACGTCATTCCAAGTCGCGTATACCATAATGCAGAGAAGCAAGACCATCCCAACCTGTTGCGCGATTTCACGAGATCGTTCTCCAAGGGGACGACCAAGAATTGCTTCACAGGCAAAGAAGAACAAATGCCCACCATCTAAAATGGGGATGGGTAAGAGATTGAGAATGCCTAAATTGATGCTCAGGATGGCGATGAGGAAAATTAAACTCGAAAGTCCTTGCTCGGCATGTTCGCCCGAGACACTGGCGATCATGACTGGTCCTCCGATGTTTTTCGTTGATATCTCTCCTGTGAGAAGCTTGTAGACACCTACGACGGTCAGTTCTGACCATTTCCATGTGGCAATCATTCCGTCTAATGGAGCTGTCAGGATCGAATCGGTTGTGAACATTGATCGCCCTTGAACTCGAATGCCAATTTTCCCAATAACCTGTGTTTCGCCGTCTTCCGTCGTGAAATTTTCGGCGGCAGGAGTCACGCTGAGAGATTGTGTTTGCTGATCCCGTAACACTTGCACCACAATGGGCTGGTCAGGATGACTCCGGACGACGTCAGTCATTTGTCTCCAGGTATGAATCGACTGATCATTGATTGCAAGGATTCGATCTCCGGCAAGTAGGCCGGCTTCCATGGCCGGCGTATTGGGGACAACATCGCCGACAACGGGTGGTATGGCTTCGATACCCAATCCATAAATGAGTTCGTCAGGTTGATTGGGATTGGGTTTCGAAGATGGTGTAATCACAAAGGTTTTGACCGCTTCATCTCTGAGGACATCGATGGTCATTGCCCGTCCGTGACTATTCTCGATGGACTCGGCTAGCTCTCCGTAGGTGGTAATTTCCGTCTCATCGGCGCGAAGAATGCGATCGCCGACGTGTAATCCAACCTTTTCAGCTGGAGAATTTTGAATAATCGCTTGGATTTGCGGTGTCAGATCCTGAAATGTTGGCACAAAGAGTGGCGAACCACTTGCCAGGAGCCCAGAGAAAATCAAGTAGGTCAACAGAAAGTTAAATCCAGGCCCTGCCGCGACAATGAGTGTTTTATTGGGCAACGATTGATGGGTAAAGGATCTTCGTTGCTCTGTAGGGCTGACGACTTCAGTATCATCCTCGCCGAACATCTTCACATATCCACCGAGGGGAACGGCCGAAATCAGGTATTCGGTGTCGCCCACGGTTCGGCTGAAGATTTTTGGTCCAAATCCTATTGAAAATTTTAAGACTTTGACGCCAACCCAGCGTGCAGCTAAAAAATGCCCATATTCATGGAACGCGACTAAGACACCCAGAACAATGAGAAACCACCATATTTTTTGGGCAAAGACAAAAATAGCGTCAGGGGATAGTGCCATGAACATGAATGGAGAGAGCGTCATTGTATGAACCTATTTCACTGCGACGTTTCTGAGCATCGAGGCTTTTTCTCGTGCCCATCGATCGGCTTCTAAGGCATCTTCCACTGAACGCAAAGCTCGAGGTGTATAGGCCGTCATGGTTTCTTCAATGATTTTCGGGATATCTAAGAACGAAATCGTCTTGTCTAAGAATGCTTGAACGGCCACTTCATTGGCAGCGTTCAAGGTTGCCGGAAGTCCTCCACCTTCTGCCAGTGCATCATAGGCTAATTGCGCACATGGAAACTTTTCAAAATCTGGTGGTGCAAAGTTCAGTTGGCCGATCGTGCCGAGGTCGAGCAGTGGGGGATCTAGGGGAATCCGGTTGGGGTAGTTGAGTGCATAGGAAATTGGTGTTCGCATATCAGGGAGTCCAAGCTGTGCCATGACCGAGCCATCACGATATTCTACCAAAGAATGGATAATACTTTCTCGGTGAATAACAATATTTATTTGAGCGGGAGGAATATCGAATAGCCAGCGGGCTTCAATCACTTCCAACCCTTTATTCATTAATGTGGCCGAATCAATGGTAATTTTCGCACCCATTTCCCAATTAGGATGTTTTAAGGCTTGTTCTATTGTGACATTTTTTATTTTATCAAGTGGCCAGTCCCAAAACGGTCCACCGGAAGCGGTGAGCACAATGCGGCGAACATCTACCCGGCGATGTCCTTCGAGTGACTGAAAAATGGCACTATGTTCGCTATCAATGGGGAAAATCCTGGTTCCCTGTTTATGAGCTTCTTCTTGCATAAGATGTCCGGCCATTACCATAGGTTCTTTATTTGCCAGAGCAACTTTACGGCCTGCTCGAATGGCCGCCATGGTAGGCGTGAGCCCTGCTCCGCCCACGATTGCCGAAATCACTAAATCACATTCTGTATGCTGTGCAACCGCACACAGTCCTTCTTCTCCACTTAACACTTCGACGGGATGTCCCTTGAGTCGAGCGCGTAGCGCATCGGCGGCGGTTTGAGAGGATAGTGCAACAACCTGTGGATTGAATGTTCGAATTTGTTCTTCGAGTTTCTTGTCATTTTGACCGGCTGTCAGGCCTACAATAGAGAATTGCTCTGAAAATCTTGACACGATGTCCAACGTACTGGCCCCGATCGATCCCGTTGAGCCAAGAATGACAATGTTCTTCATGAAGAAACCCTTCTATGCGTGCAGTCTAATAATGGGCTGAGCTACTCACGATCAGGAGATAGTAATAGAACGCCGGAGCCGTTAACAGCAAGCTGTCAATTCGATCGAGGATGCCTCCATGCCCAGGAATCAAGGAGCCGGAGTCTTTGACTCCAGCACTTCGCTTGAAGGCCGATTCCGCAAGGTCGCCTAATAATCCCACACAAGCGAGCAAAATGCCAATGATAAGGCAATCGTATAATGGTAGCGACGGAAGAAACCAGAAGTGGCACAGTATCGCAAGTATCACGGAAAAAATAATGCCAGCGATAAAACCCTCAACGGTTTTCTTGGGACTTAATCGAGGTGCGATCGGTCGTTTACCGATTGACGCGCCGATATAGTACCCGCCAGTGTCGGCCGCCCATGTCACTACGATCACAAAAAAGATCAGGAAGTCTCCTGATTCTAGCTGACGGATGAGCAGAAGATGTCCCAAGCAGAGTCCGATATAGCCAATGCCAAAAACAATGGCGACTGGTCGTGGAAGACGTGGCTTAACTTGTTGGGGGGCCAACATGAAGGCGAGGAGGAGTGCCACAACGATGAAGGTGGCGATCGTGATGGGGCCGATATGATCGGTCCATTGTATGGCTATCAACAGGATGCCGATCGATCCGATGTAGAAGGTCGAGGCGAGAGACGTAGGAGGAGTTGGGAGCGTGACTTTGGTGAATTCCCAAAACGCTAATCCAGCGACAATGAAAATCAGAGCCCAAAAGGCAAAAGGTGGGACGTAGCGTACGAACACATAAAAGAGAGGGGCAAAGATCAGTGCCGGGTAGACGCGTTGTAAGGTGAAGCGATGGGGTTTCGGATGGGCTTCCGGACTCCCCGGTTGTGAGGAGTGGCTAGGATCTCTGGGGTCGTTCTTCACAGCCCATTCTGAGGGGCCACGCTGTGTGAGACGCGCCCAAATCTTCGCTCACGGCTTTGATAGTCGAGAAGCGCGGCGAGGGTTTCCTGACGACGAAAGTCAGGCCAGAGAGTTTTGGTGAAATACAGTTCCGTGTACGCGATTTGCCAAGGCAAAAAGTTACTGATGCGTGTTTCCCCGCTCGTTCGGATTAAGAGATCCGGGTCAGGCAGACCATGGGTTGTAAGGTATCCTTCAAAAAGGTCCTCGTTAATGTGTTCTTCACGTACGGTTCCCAGTTGGATGTCTTTTACAAGACTTTTTACGGCATCGATGATTTCGGCCCGTCCTCCATAGCTTAACGCAACCGTGAGTACACGGTCGGTGAAATGTTGGGTTTCCTCGGCAACGTCCTGGACTAAGGATCGTACAGCGTGAGGGAGTTTCTCCAATCGTCCAATGGGGAAGAACCGTACGCGGCGTTCCATAAATAATTGGCGCTCGTGTTTCAGATATTCGTCCAACAGTCTCATAAGCATTGAGACTTCAGCAGCAGGGCGGTTCCAGTTTTCATGTGAGAATGCATATATGGTGATATGGGGGATACCAACTTCGTGACAGATATCAAGGACATCACGGAGCGCGGTCAAGCCTTGGCGGTGCCCTTCAATTCGAGGCAGTCCACGGAGCGCTGCCCATCGGCCATTTCCATCCATGATAATGGCGACATGGCGAGGTAGGAGTTCGGAGTCTAATTGTGTCAACAATTGAGCTTCGGCGATTTGCCCAGGTGACACAACTTGTGAGTGGCTCATGAATAAACTAAGCAGGTCAGGAATTAGGAGAATGCTATCGGGAAAGTTCTGTAGAACTCGACAAATTTTAGTCTACTGAGGAATGGGGTGTTTGTCAAACCTGTAGGTTTTCACTAGGAGAGGCAAACCATTTTCATTCAGTTCATCATGCGTGTACTCGGAATTCATACAAAATTGCGCCATTTAAAGATGATCGGCTATACTCCACTTTCTTGTCACGACCCCATGTGCTTCAAAGAAGGATACGAGAATGACAGATGTACCAACACCAGGACTTCACCAATTTTCATTACAGGAACAGGATGTGTTCAAGGCCTTGAGTCGGGTAAAGGCTCGCGATGTTGATTATGCAGATATCTATTTTGAGTCAAATATTTCTGAATCGGTTTCTATGGAAGAAGGCATTGTCAAACGGGCCGTGAAGCATATTGGACAGGGAGCCGGAGTTCGAGCTACGGCTGGGGAGAAGACCGGGTTTGCGTATTCGGACGACCTGTCTCAGAAAGACTTAGAAATCGCGGCAGATACCGCCAGATATATTGCCAATTCCCCCCAAGGTGAAACGCCTATTGCCGTGACTCACCGTTCTGAGCCTCTTCAGAACCTTTACCCCCAGCAACAACCGATCAGTGACGTCGAGACCGGAGAGCGTGTGAAGTTGTTAAATCTTATCGACGCAACCGCGCGAGAGTATGACTCGCGAATTGCAAAGGTTATGGCTTCATTTACCACTGAGCATAAGGTGGTGATGATTGCCAATTCCGATGGACAGCTCGTGGGAGACATTCAACCATTGTCCAGACTGCAAGTGACGTGTATTGCTGAAGAGGGGAGTAATCACCAAGTGGGGTCATTCGGTGGTGGCGGGCGTGTAGAGTTTTCGTACTACTATGAAGCGGATCGTGTTCGTCAATTTGCACGCGAAGCCGCTCGGCAAGCCATTCTGAATTTACAGGCTGTTGATGCGCCAGCCGGCGTGATGCCTGTCGTTCTGGGAAACGGGTGGCCAGGCATTTTGTTGCATGAAGCCATTGGGCATGGATTGGAAGCCGATTTTAATCGTCGTAAGACATCGGCTTTTAGTGACCTGATCGGACAACGAGTGGCATCCGACGTGTGTACAATCGTCGATGACGGAACCCTGCCCTTTCGTCGAGGGTCGCTCAATATAGATGATGAGGGAATACCCACTTCCCGAACCATGCTCATTGAAAAGGGGATTCTCCGTGGGTATATTACTGATCGATTAAATTCCAAACTTCTTGGAATTCCACTCACGGGAAATGGAAGACGGGAAGATTTTCGAAGCATTGTCCTTCCACGGATGACGAATACCTTTATGTTAGCGGGAGAATCGGACCCAGACGATATTGTCCGTTCGGTAAAAAAGGGTATCTATGCCGTGTCATTTGGCGGAGGGCAAGTTGATATTACGAATGGTAAGTTTGTTTTTTCTGCCAGTGAGGCCTATCTGATTGAAGATGGAAAAGTCACCAAGCCTGTCAAGGGGGCGACGTTGATCGGGAGCGGTCCTGATATCCTCAAGCAAGTTTCTATGGTGGGGCATGACCTTCAACTCGATGCCGGGATTGGAACGTGTGGGAAAGACGGACAGTCGGTGCCTGTCGGCGTTGGCCTGCCGACTCTCCGTATTGATGAAATTACAGTCGGAGGAACCAGTGTTGGGGGATAATGTGAGTCCCGAGAATCTTCCGGGCAAGTCGGGCTCTTCGTCCAGATCGATCTGAGTAATACTCTTATGAGCACTTCATTAATATCCGAACATGAGCAATTTGCCTCGCTGGCAACAGAAATGCTGGATCGTGCCAAATCACTTGGGGCGTCTGAAGCCGATGTCCTTGTGGCAGAAGGTGATTCAGTCTCCGTGCAAGTTAGATTGTCTGAGGTAGATCGTTTGTCCAAGGCACGAGAGAAAAGTCTTGGATTACGTGTTTTTTTCGGCAAGCGGTCTGCATCGGCGTCGACTTCTGACTTTTCTCGAGAATCATTATCTCGATTGGTTGCGGATACGTGTGCATTAGCAAAGGCCGTAGCGGAAGACGAGGTGTCTGGTCTTCCGGATGCCAATTTGATGTCGCAGGATTTTCCGAACTTACATGTCTACGATGCAACGACCTTGAGCGTGGATCAAGAAATAGACTTAGCGCGTCGAACAGAGCAGGCGGCAATGTCTGTTGATTCACGAATTACGAACTCTGAAGGCGCAGATTGCGCGGTGTCCCATGGGACCGTGCTTCTGGCGAATCATCATGGATTTGTGGGCTGTCATCAAAGCTCCTCCTATTCGCTCTCGGTTTCACCTATTGCAGGCGAGAGTCACAATGGGGGCATGCAACGTGATTCATGGTATTCCGTAAAGCGAAAGTATCATCAACTCGATAGTCCAGAGACCGTGGGAAAAGAAGCGGCTCGTCGGACTCTTCGGCGTTTGGGGGCGAGAAAAATATCGACCCAGCAAGTACCGGTTGTTTTTGATCAAGAAACGGCCCAAAGTTTATTAGGGCACTTGGCAACGGCGGTTTCGGGGTATTCGTTGTATAAAGGTGCCTCTTTTTTATTGGGCTACCTTGGGAAGCAGCTTGCTCCAGACTTTGTCACAGTCTATGACGATGGCCGATTGCCTGGGGGCTTGGGATCCCGCCCGTTCGATGGCGAAGGGTTGGCGACCCAAAAAACTTCCATTGTGGAGCATGGGCTGTTAACCAGTTATTTATTAGATACCTATTCGGGGCGAAAGCTCGGGATGCAATCGACTGGTAATGCATCGCGTGGGGTCGGAGATAATCCCTCTGTTGGTCCAACGAATTTATACTTGGAGCCTGGAGCAACCTCTCCTGCTGAGATCATTGGTTCAGTGAAGCAAGGATTGTATGTGACGGAATTAATTGGATTCGGTGTGAATATGCTGACGGGAGATTATTCGCGTGGCGCCGCCGGGTATTGGATTGAAAACGGAGAACTCGCGTATCCGGTTGAAGAAATTACAATAGCTGGAAATCTCAAGCAAATATTCTCTGACATTGAAATTGTCGGCAATGATCTGGAGTTTAGAAGTCGTATTGCCTGTCCGACTGTGAAGATTCGTGAAATGATCGTTGCCGGTAATTAGTTGAGCTTGCGGCCGTCAATGGAAAATTTGTTGAAAGAGGCGCAAGTTTATCACCCAGAAGCTATAAGGTACGTAATTTATGCCGCTTGATGTCACAGATGGTGGAAAAGCTCTTCAATTAATAACCTCGCGGTATAATCAACGTGAGTGGAGAAAAAAAATCGAAAAGATGCTTTCGCTCCCACCGAGCGGGTTGGACGATGATGTCCAGCGCAAAGTTTTTCTGTACTTGAAGGTTGGTCTCCAAGCCTATAAATCACGTCGGGCTGATACGCCATCTTGGATCGTTGGTGGTTTTGCGACGAAAGAAGTTATCGATCGAGCTCTGTTTAATCCCACCGTCATTGACGACACAATATCCAAAGAGGATGTGAAACTGTTAGGTGTAGACCCAGGCGATGACGTCAATGACGTCTGGTGGGATGACATGCTTATCAGGTGGCATATCAATCCAGAAGACGAAGTATTCGAGGAAATGCCAGAAGACGATGCTGAGAATGCAGAGTCTAGCGAGTCCGGTGATGAGACAACGGCATCTGATGAAGCCGAAACATCGTCGTCTGTTTCTTCGGATACGTAGGCGAGAGTATTACATCCAGTTTTCTCCTTGCGTGTATTTTGCAAATTCTCAATATTCCAACCGTTCTTGAACTTCGTCATATTCTCTACGCGTAGGTGAGCTCCTTACTCCGGTTCAAAGAGTTTCAATGCTGTTCTAATAGAAGCATACAGACGCATTCGGTAACATTTCTTGTATCAGAATGCGGATATATTGCTCATAACCGTCACGGGTCATGGCACAACCCCTCACTCACATCAATCGCATCTGGCTGTCTTGGCTGAATCGACTCGTCTGTCGAGTTATGTTTCGAGTGACGAATGTGCAGCCATCTCCTCTCCCTGACCAGGGGCCTGTGTTGTTAGTCAGCGATCATTCTTCACTTGGAGATCCCCTGGTCTTGCTCGCATCCGCCGGACGGCATATTTCGTTTTTGATGGCGCAGGAAATCTATGCATCGCGATTCCAGTGGGCGTATGAAGCCATGGACACGATTCCTGTGCGTCGGGGCCGTCAAGACATCAATGCGGTTCGAGGCATGCTTCAGCGACTCCGTCACGATCAGGTCGTCGGTCTTTTTCCTGAAGGAGGTCTTGATAATTTCCGCGCGGAAGAAGGACGCCCAGGGATTGGATATCTCGCCTTAAAGACTGGAGCGCCGATTGTGCCAGTTTCGGTAGTCTGGGCGAATGAACGATCAGTGACGTCAATCGTTCGGACACTCTTGATACCCTGTCGAGCTATGGTTCGTTATGGCAAACCGTTGATCTTTCCTCAAGAGTCAAAACCAGATCGAGGCAAAATTGAGCAGGTCACCACACAGGTGATGGACGAAATTACACGGTTGCGAAAAGAAATTATAGCGAGCGATGATACGTGAAGGATATTGTTAAAATAAATCCATTTGTCGCGGTTGCGTGTCTGTTTCGACTTGGGAATCGCTGGTTGTTGATTGCTCGATGTCCGATGCGTTGGAGTGAGCTGGAGCACTTTTCATTTTGTCGAGAACTTGTTTGAGTTTTTGGAAATCTTCTTTCAGAGGAATTCGAAGGTTTCCTTGGTGGAGTGCAGCGGCAGGGTGGAGTAAGGGGAAGAGTGTAAAGTCTGGACATTGAAATGTGCGGCCACGAACTTTGGTAATACCAATTTTTTGGCCGAGAAGGGTTTGTGTGGCGAAGTTTCCGAGGCTGCAGACAAGCTGCGGATTGATCAATTGAATTTGCTGAAGAAGAAATGGTTGGCATGTTTCAATTTCGTCTGCTTGCGGATCGCGATTATTGGGAGGGCGACATTTGACGACATTCGCTATATAGATTTCTTGACGCGAAAGACCGACTGATTCAAGTAATTCGGTTAACAGTTTCCCTGCAGCACCCACGAATGGCTCACCCTGTTTATCTTCATAATACCCTGGACCTTCGCCAACAAACATGATGTCGGCATTGGGATTACCAATACCAAAAACCACTTGCGTGCGCCCTGATGATAACCGGCATTTTTGGCAATCTGTCAGAGAGGTTTTCAGTTCATCAAGCGTCATAGCACGTCCATCTTAGAGCTCGTGGAAAGGCTTGTCAATTCAGTGACGAGTGATCGAATCGAGTAGAGCTTGGGTGCAGAGATTGGCACTGAGGATACTGCTCTCACGGGATGCCGGGGAACCTGTGTCTGTCCACGGTCCTGCAAGAAACAGGTTTGCGAGTGGGCTTTTTTGAATGGGGCGAAAGACGGATGTGTCAGGATGGCAGGTCAAGATGGTACGCATGGTTCTGGTAATTCGAATTGATTTCGAGGGATGAAGGTGTTGATTGATTGGTGAAGGTAAGAGGCGAGAGAGTTCTGAAAGAATGTCATGATCAGTCGAGTCAGCGAGTGGCTGATTGCTCATTTTCACACATGATATCCGTGTGGACCGTGACGAAGGGTTAGACGTCTGATGCAATGGTTGGACGGAAATCCAGTTGTAGGTGTTAGGGGAAAGGAGTAGTCGGGGTTTGGTGAAGAACTCGGGAATTTCAAGCTGGACCATGAGCGAGGAGTGTTCATGTAATTGAGTGAGATTGGAAAAGTACGCATATTTCGTCAAGATACGATCAGACAGACAGGCAATGAGTCTGTGTCGTGGTAAGGCGGAAATATAATAATTGGCTGTGAGCTGTGTGCCATCGTTCAGTGTGACTCCTGAGAGACCAGATGCATCATAGTGGAAATATGAGATTGTAGAATGTTGATGAATGTGAACATGTTGCGCTGCGAGAGATTTGCGAAGTGGTGCGATCAATAGTGTTTCTTCGTCGAGTGAAGGAATGACCGTTCGGTTGTGCTGTCTCGTTGATAAAAAATATTGCACGAGTAACGTTTTGAAATACTGAGCCGAACAGTGATGTGTGTCGGAGCCAAGAATGAATTGACATAAGACATCCCAGATATTCTGGATGGTCTGTTCCGATTGTCCCAGTGTCGTAAGCCAGGCTTTTGCGCTTTGGCTCTCCAAGTCTTGTGGCAGCTCAAGGTCCCCTTCCCAATACTGTTCTAACTTTTTGATCAACGTCCAGCGTTCGGAAAAGGGCATGCCTTGAAAGCGTAGGAGGCCAATGAGCGTATGAAATGGCGCAGGGGTCCATGCAGGGTTGAAATGCACAGGTTGTTGTGCCGCGTCAGTCATAAATTCCAAGGTGACAGGTGGGGTCGACGTCAAAAGGGAAATGGTCTGTAGCTCTCGCAACAGAGCCCACGTGGCATCTTGAAATCCATGGATCACAAAAGGACCGTCGTGAGAAAACTGGGTCTGTTTTTCTGTGCTACCCGGAGAAGAAAGGTTTTTTTCTGAGCGTGTGTGAGGAGGGAGTGGTGATACAGGAGCGAGTAAAGGCTGGTCCTGGCCTTGGTCTACAATCGACACGTGAAAGCCATGTGAGGCCAGACGAAAAGCTGTGGTGAGGCCAGTAAGCCCAGCCCCCATAACAAGAATGTGAGGCTTCACGCTTGTTGTGTCGTGGTTCCAAAGAGGGAGGAGCGAAGCCAGATCCCCGCAGCAATGAGCAGTCGGTTGGATGAGGGGAGGCTGACTCGTGGTCCGAATACCTGATAGTTGTTCGCTTCAATTTTATCGAGAATTCGACTGTACACGCCCCGCATAATTTCAGCCACGATTAAGGCGCGACGGTCTGCAGGCGGGAGTGCTTGTAGTATCTGCTGAGCGTGCGAATAATACTCGCGCGCACGTCCACATTGAAATTTCATGAACTCGATAAACTCTGGTGTGTGCTGTCGAGCGAATAAATCTTGCTCGGAATACCCAAAGCGAGTGAAGTCTTCCTGGGGAAGATAGATGCGGTTGCTCTCGGCATCGCTTCCAACATCACGAAGGATATTCGTCAGTTGAAATGCAAGGCCAAGGTTCGTGGCATATTCAGTAGCTTCCGGTGCTCGTGTCCCGAATACTTTCAAGCAGATGAGTCCAACAACGGAAGCGACCCGGTAGCAATAGGGGTAGAGGTCTTCAAATGTCTGATATCGTTTGATGGTCAAGTCCATCTCAACGCCAGAAATCAGATCTTGGAAGTGCGCTTGAGGAATATCGACCGTTTGAAGGTGATGGGCTAAGCTAATGGTCACTGGAAACGTAGGCGTACCTTCGTAGGCGGCGGCCACTTCTTTGCGCCAACGTATGACTTGGTCAAGTGGATCGGTTCCTGGTGGCGGGTCGTCGACGGCATTGTCGACTTCGCGACAAAACGCATAGACCGTATACATCAGATCTCGGCGATCTGGCGGCAAAAACAAGAAGGAGTAATAAAAATTGCTCCCACTATTCTTTGAGACATCCTTACAGTAAGCTTGGGCATCTTGGGGAGACATGGTTCCCCTATTCAGAGTGAAGAAAAGGTAGAATGTCTAGGTTGGTGCAATAGTGAGGCAAGGGATGCTCCAACTGTGACTTGCAGAGATTCTCTTGATGTAGCCGTATGACGGACTTCTGTTGTTCACGTATACACATAGAATGCAGCTATACTACCACACTCATGCTTGTCATGAAAAATAACCTTGGGACCGGGTGTTTCTATATATAGGCGAAGCGAAATTTTCACGTTTCATGGGTAAATTCTCTCGCGACGCTTGCGAATGCGCACTTCCCTCGTTCAGGCGAAAGCATATCAGAGCGGATAGAGGAAGTGATCCGTGAATCGGTGGTCGCACGATGTTCTCTTTAGACAGGATAGTGTTTGAAGCACGTCAAGTGCGGCAGGGTGTTTGGCAAGAACCGGCTCATGTGAGGCATACTGTGACTATTGTGACGACTAGAGTTTTTTCTGAAGATGTTTTTCTAAAATCCAGCCGTGTTTCCCTGCTGATGTGCTGATGTAATACATCCATTCCCCATTCACGGTTTCACCATCAAGAATTGTGAAGGTGTCCCCCATCGAGACTGTCGTTTGGGGTTGTCTCCCTGCAGAGTCACTGGAGAGCGTGATTGGAGTGTGTTCTCCAGATGGACTTGGAAGCAATGTTACCGTATCACCTTCTCCAAATTTTGGAGTAGAGGGCTTTACTTGCTGAGAGGGTATCGGAGTCAATTCTGGTTTCTGAGGAGATGCCGTCAGGCTGTCGGTGGTCGCGGGCATTCCAGGGAGTTTCGCCAGGTCAGGCTTCATGGTCCAGTACAGGAATCCAACGGCAATCAATAAAATGAGAATCCAGAGGAGGGGACGGCGCGTTGGTGGTTTGTGCTGCTGTAACTCATCATCTTCTAAGCCTTCGTCAAACTCTAAATCCTGATCTGGTTCTTGTGCGAAGACCGTCGACCATTCTCCAGGTGAGTGAGCAAAGATTACTGCGTTAGCATATTCAGTCATAATTGGGATGCTCCAGTTAGAAAATGGTAACGAAGCGATATTGGGACGAAACCTTCATGGAACATGTGGTAAATGACGACCTGACTAAGGTTAACTACCAATTAGTTTCTACATACCATCACTTGGGTACCTTGTCAAACAAAAGGTGTCGTCGTGTTCCATTCGCACATGCATGGCATGCGTAGCTATCGTCGGAATCGATGCCCCTCTCGTCAAATAGAGCTGCTGAGGTCAGGCGATGTCGGTAAGAGCGAGAGTCATGTGCGAAGAAAGTTGTTCCGGTATGAGTGACGAAGGGGTTGCCTGTTTGACCTCATGAATCGTTGGTGTGGCGTCTATCAAGTTTTTTCGTGTGACTCAGAGTTTGTGTGGTGGAGTTGTCGATGGTCTGTTCCTCTCACGTATTCACACGAAGTATGAAGTGTGCGGCAAAGACAATCGTCTTGCATCTCATGATAACCTGAGGCAGAATGGTTCTAGCGCACATTGATTGGTGAGAGACAGAGAGATGAAGTCCTTCCGCGAAGAATTATGGTTTCAGACAGATGAGAGACGTGCGTACATCAATATCACTCCTCGCATCGAAAGTGCTGTGACGAAAAGCGGTATTCGCGAAGGATTGGTCTTAGTCAACGCCATGCATATTACCGCAAGTGTGTATATCAATGATGACGAACCTGGGCTACTCAAAGACTATGATGAGTTTTTGGAAAAGCTGGCACCCCAGGGCGCATCGTATCGTCATCATGCCACTGGCGAAGATAATGGCGATGCACATATCAAGCGACAACTGATGGGGAGGGAAGTGGTTGTGGCGATTACGAATGGGGCGTTAGACTTTGGTCCGTGGGAACAAATTTTCTACGCGGAATTCGATGGCCGACGAAAAAAACGTGTCCTAGTCAAAGTTGTTGGTGAGTAGGATACCTATAAACAAGACAAGTGTATGGTGTCAGATTATTTGAACAAAGTACTTGCTTCATGTGGTGACGAGACTTAGCTGTATCGTATCCTACGGCACCTATAATAAGAATAAAAGAAGGAGCTTCAAGCTTTTGAATAATAGTTTTTATATCAGAAGGTCTAACAACTACCCTGAACCGTGCCCTAGGGCACCTGTAATAAGAGTATGAGAAGGAGCCTTAATCTGTAGAGCAAAAGTTATCGTATCAGAAGGTCTAATGACTGCCCCGTACCGTGCCCTAGGGATACCTATAAACAAGGTAAGCGTATGGTGTCAGATTATTTGATCAAAGTATTTGTTTCATGCAGTCACGAGACTTAGCTATACCGTGCCCTAGGGGGCACCTGTATTAACCGTTTTTCTTTGTAACGTATTTGATGTTCATGTGGAGTTAATGTATGTCGAGTTGGTATCGGCCAGATCCCTTAACGCGAGACTTGATTCACCTGATCAATGCTCGCCGGCATGACCACGGGGATTCGGAGTTAGCAATTGAAGTCCTACAAGCGCTGTTGGAACAAGAGCGTGAGCATGATGTGTTGACCGTACTTGCCGCACTTGATGAAAGCATGGCGGAGTGGTTGTTCGATCTCTTGGCCGAAGCCTCTTGTGCGGTCTTAATTGAAGGCCATCCAGAGGATAAAGACACCTATGCGATTCTGGCAGCATTGGAATTGCCGCTTCAAGCGAATTTGCCAGCTCCATTAGGGTTAAAGCTTGATCCTATTGCCACGGCGGATCTGCTACGGAAACATCTTCACCTCTCACTTGGGTCGGTCGTCAATGTGGAGCCTCGGCTGTTAACGGATACGACGCTTGATTTTCTTAGTCTTCAGAAAATGCATGAACATATTACGGGAGTCGCCAGTTCTCAACGTCGGCTACCCATTGCTGCACGGTTGCATCCACCGGTCGAGTCGACAGCTTTTTTATTTTTTGAAATCGTCGGGGTGTCGGATACGGATTTACCCAAGGCCTTAGAAGAAGAAGACTGTCAGGGGTTAATCAAAGGGTTAGTTGCTCAATGTCCAGAGGTGGCCTCAGCTCCCCATATGTTGGAAGCTCCGTCGTATGCCGCCTATGCGATGTTTGATGCTCAAAATGCGGTTCGACTGCATCGGCTTGCCGATGAAACCGCGGCTGTCTGGCATGACTTGGAGGTGCCTGTGCGAAGTCGGACAATTGTCCATTTGCATACGCAATGCGGAAATGGGGTCTATATGCCGGTGTGGACCGACCTCTTTGATCCTGAGCTGCCAGAGGATCATGGGCCGATTTGGACATCTCCCGACGTGTGGGTGTTCACCGCGGACTTGCCGATTGAGTGGCCAGGGGAAATGTTAACCAACCGACTACTTGCCGAAGGGTGTGCGCGGTTCGAAAACCACATCGTCGAAGCACCGGAAAACTAATAAAGGAAAAAGTGAAAATGAAAAATTGTAGAATTACGATGCAATACGTGAGGGGAGAGTCTTTGCCTTCAATGAATATGTTGTCATTTACGCTTTATCCGTAGCCGTGCTCTTATTCCCTGTCGCACAGATCCGTAGTGCTTCTAAGGCCTGTTCCGGCACCTTCAAGTTTCCTCTCCCAATTCCTATTGCAATATCTGGCCTTGTTGATCCGTGAAAATCACTTCCTCCTGTTACCGCAAAGTTGAGTCGATTGGCAAGAGCAAGGTACTCAGATGTTTGCCGTGGAGTATGCGAACTGTAAAAGACCTCTAGACCTTGCAATCCAAACGTGTGTAATTCCTGACAGGCTGTTTCTAGTTCACTGAGTGAATGTCTGACCCAACTCGGGTGGGCGAGTGATGCTACGCCTCCGGCATCTCGAATCCAACGAATAGCTTCTTTGGCATCCGGCAATTGTCGCGCGACGTACGCCGTGGATCCTTCTTTCAAAAAACGAGAAAAGGCTTGCTCAATAGTCGGCACGTAGTGTTTTTTGACAAGGACTTGTGCCACATGTGGTCGGCCGATAGAGCCATGACCAGCTACCGCTTTGACGTCTTCATACGAAATGTCGACTCCCACGTTATGCAGCTTGTCGATAATCTTAGGTATGCGCTCGTGGCGGCTGTTACGTAAAAACGTCAAATGTTGTTGAAATTGAGCGTCTTCATGGTTCACGAAATATCCAAGGATATGCGTTTCTTTTCCTCGATACAGGGAACTCACCTCTACTCCAGGAATGACTTCAATGCCATGGGGAGAGGCGGCTTGTGACGCTTCGGCTATGCCGTCAGTCGTATCGTGATCGGTCAAGGAGAGGGCTGTGACGTGAGCCTGATGAGCTAGCTTGATGACATCTGTTGGGGAATAACTGCCATCTGAATAGGTGCTGTGAAGGTGAAGGTCGATACGTTTCATTGATGAAGGCAAATCCCTAATCCTTTTGTGCGACTAACCGTGCCGTGAAGACCGGGTCTTTCCCTTGTGGGCCTTTGTGTTCTCCTTCTTGATAGTGCAAGATTCGTAGGCCGTTGACGAGTGTCAATAACTCATTATGTTCAAGACAAAACTCTTTATTTCGAGGATGGTCGTGAACAATATGATTATCAATTAAAAATGTTTCGTATATCAAACGGCCTCCTGGTTTGAGTGCCTGGATGATTCGAGGAAATAAAGGACGATAGAGATAAAAAAAGACGAGAATGCCTTCATAGTCGTCCTTACCAAGGTCCGGTGGATTGTCTGGGTTGGTTTCCAGGTCGATCAGTTGTGTGGTGAACTGAAAATCCTTGGTGCCGGGCATGCCTGACATGAATTTTTGGGCATCAGCTAAGGCTGCTTCATCTCGGTCGATGCCAAGCACAGAAAATCCTCGTGAGGCAAGATGGCGTGCATGACGACCGGAACCAGTCGCAATGTCTAAAACTTTTCCTGGCGCCAGGTTCGTCGAATGTTCGAGAAAGAACGGGCTGAGTTCAGTGTGTCGGTTGGATGATGGGAGTGGGTCGTTGGCATGTGATCGAGATTGTGATAGTCGAACACCAACAGAGCCGTTAATATGATCTAATGGAGGGGAGGTTTTTCGCACCCACGCCTCCAGGTGTGTAATGGGAAATTCGTGGAACAGGGTTTGGCTGATGCGTTCAGTCAAGGCTTCAAGTAAGGAAAATCGAGATGTGGCAGCAATGTCTATCACTCGTCCTACGATTTTTCCATAGTCAACCGTATCTATTAAATCATCGGAAATGGCGGCTCTCCCATTGGCGCATTGGATTTCAAGGTCAACCGCAATGGGCTGTGGTTGACGTCGCTCCATGCTTGTGACGCCGCAATGAACTGAACATTGAATGCCTTCGATAATAATCGAATTTTCCATCACGGCATTTTCTGTGAGAGGTGCAGGGATGTCAAGGGAACGTCAATGATGAGACAGAAGCTCGTGATAGGGACCATGTTCGTTTTCCTCGTGGGGGTGGTCAGTGTTGCCATGTGGAGGTTCTCTCTCGGTTCCACTCCTACCATTCGAATTCGAGCAGAGGAGTTTCGATTTAGTCCTAAAAAGACTGAGGTCATCGCATTGCAAGAGGTCCGCTTCGTGATCAGCAATTATGGGGGTGAGCGTCATACGTTCTATGCTTCATTTCTTGATAATGACGCGGTTCATTTGGAGTGGGAGTCGCCCGACCTCTCACGTAGCCAAGGAACGCCCGTTCATCTTTCTCGTGGGCAATCGGTGAGTTTTCTCGCAACGTTTCCAGCTGGTATCTATCCGTTCCGTTGTGTCATTCAAGGACATCGTGGAATGGAAGGGGTCGTTGTGGTTCGCAGAGGCAGAGAAGGTGAAACAGCAAAATGAAGGGACTTTAGAAAAAACAATATGAAATGTGAGGCGAGACCGTTCTCAGTCTGAATAGAAAAGCGCCTTCTCGATACCATGCATCGGGAAGGCGCTTTCATTTTCATCCGTTACATGATCATCGTTGAGCAGGTGGAAGATAGTCCCCAGGATTGCTGTCCATGGCTTCTTGGACTTTTGCATTACGGTTGCATGTTGTTTCCGCCAGCATTCGTTGCCCAGGACTGACGTCACCAATGTTATCCAGGCAGGCTTGTAAACTTCCTGCTGGAGATCCTGGTGAGGCATTGTTGGTCGATTCAGTGTTTGCTGCTGAAGTGCCAGAGGCACTTGATCCGTTTCCGGTTTTGTATGGCTGTTGGCATCCACTGAGCAGGATGACAAGCCCCATAGCTCCTAGCAAGACATACAGTGAACTTTTCATAGCTAAGGCCCCTCCTAAAAAAAATGACAAAGCGCCGGTATAATAAATGAATACAGCGTGAAAAAACAAGCTGAACCTGAGTCGTGATCCTATTGTACCTTGCCATGTTGAGTCGAGTCTCTGGTAACTTTCCTTGACTACCAGAAGGTTTGTTGCTACCTTGCGCGGTACACAATGAAGCATCGTGAATGACGCTGATGCTCCTTAATGACTAGCGACCCAGATGAGAATCGTATCCTTTTCAGGAACGGTTGAAAGAAGTTGTGACCCTCCAGGATTTGATCCTCTCCCTTCATCAGTTTTGGTCTACACAGCACTGTATCCTCACTCAGCCCTATGATACTGAAAAAGGGGCCGGCACGTTTAATCCCTCGACGTTTCTACGTGCCCTTGGTCCTGAACCATGGCGTGCGGCCTATATCGAGCCTTGCCGTCGACCAACGGATGGGCGCTATGGTGATAATCCCAATCGGCTTCAGCACTATTACCAATATCAAGTTGTATTAAAACCTGCCCCGTCGGATGTTCAAAACCTCTACTTGAAAAGCCTTGCGCATCTTGGCATCAATCCCCGTGAACATGACATTCAGTTCATTCAGGATGACTGGGAGTCGCCAACTCTTGGCGCTTGGGGATTAGGGTGGGAGGTGAGATTGGATGGAATGGAAATCACCCAATTTACCTATTTTCAGGAGGTGGGCGGGCGAGAAGTCGATCCGGTGACCGTTGAGCTCACCTATGGATTAGAGCGAATCGCCATGTATGTGCAAGGGGTCGATCATGTCTTTGATCTACGGTGGGCGGATGGCGTGACCTATGGGCAACTCTATCGTGAGGCGGAAGTTCAAAATTCTACCTATAACTTTGACCTGGCGAATGTTGAGATGATTCGGCATACCTTCGATGCGAATGAACGAGAATGCCAACAGTTGCTCGAACATGATTTAGTGATTCCAGCGTATGATTACTGTATGAAAACGTCGCATTTGTTTAATCTTCTTGATGCGCGAGGGGTCATCAGCGTGGCGGAACGGACGGCATATATTACCCGGGTCCGAGGTTTGGCCCGGCGATGCGCAGAAGCCTATACAGCGCAACGTGAAGTCCTGGGCTTTCCACTCATACAACAAGACAATGCCCAAAAGGCTTCGAGCAAAACTCCTAAGACGCGTCGAGCGCGTACGGCCTCACGGTCATGAAACCATCACGTCAGAACATACGTCAGAACATACGTCAGAGCGCATCAAGAAAGGCTGGGAAACGTGCATCGTCATCTTCAGCCAAGACACGAATGCGGTCCTCGACTCGTCAGCAATCTCCGGCTTCATCCTTGTTGTTGGAACTTGGTACAGAAGAACTTCCTGCTTCGTTTATTGACCCTGCGTTGCAGCAACTTTCAACTCTTTTCGCAACGACCCTGAGTGAGCAGCGACTGAGCTATGAATCGATTCGCACCGTTGGAACGCCTCGTAGGCTTGTGGTGTTTGTCGATGGTCTCGTACCGAAACAGTCCGCCTTACAGCAGGAGGTCATGGGGCCCCCTCAATCTATTGCGTATGATGGGCAAGGAAACCCTACGAAAGCGGCCCAAGGATTTGCGAGTACTCAAGGCGTGTCTGTGACCGCGCTTCAAACACGAGAAACGGCAAAGGGCACATATGTATGTGCCGTGAAACACGAACCCGGTCGGACGACACCTGTGGTGCTGACGGAACATCTTCCCAAGGTCATTCAGCAACTGTCATTCAAAAAATCCATGAAATGGAACGACTCTCAGCTCCGCTTTGCTCGTCCGCTTCGATGGATTCTGGCATTGTATGGCACGCGGACGCTCCGCTTTGACATTGGTGGCGTATCTTCAGGGGCCGTGACCTTTGGACACCGATTTCTTGGCGCTCCACGTTCAAAAATTGGTGCACCTATCACGATGAAGAATCCGACAACATATGAAGCCACGATGAAACGGAGCGGTGTGATGGTTGATCCACAGGAACGACGAGCCTTGATTCAAGACGAAGTCCGTAGGTTAGCAAAGTCGGTGAAGGGTGCAGTGTATGCCGACCATCACATGGAGTTATTGGATCAGGCTGTGAATACGGTGGAATGGCCTCACGCCATTCTTGGAAGCTTTAACCCAAATTTTCTCGCATTGCCTCAAGAAGTCTTGATCACGGCAATGAAAGAACATCAAGGCTATTTCTCACTGATTGGAAAAAATGGCGTGCTGCTTCCAAAGTTTATTACGGTCACAAATATGAGATTGCCGAAAATGGACGTCATTCGCTTGGGCCATGAGCGAGTGCTCTCGGCTCGTTTGAATGATGCTCAATACTTTTTCCGTGAAGACCGAAAACAGTCATTAGCTGACCGAGTCGAACAATTGCAGGGTATCACCTTTCACCAAAAACTTGGCTCGATGTATCAAAAGGTGTGTCGGTTGCAAACTTTCGTTCCTCGAATTGCTGAATCTATTGGCGCACATGAGTTGAAAGATGTGTGTGAGCGGGCAGCCTATCTGGCGAAAGCCGATCTGACAACGGGCATGGTCGGAGAGTTTCCGACTTTGCAAGGGGTTATGGGGCGTGAATATGCCAAGTTTGATGGCGAGCGTGCTGAGGTTAGTGAGGCGCTGGGAGACGTGTACCTTCCTGGTTCGCCTGACGGTGAGCTCCCACACACAACTCCGGGAATCGTGTTGGGGCTCGGCGATCGACTTGATACCTGTACGGCGTTTTTTTTCGTCGGCATGATTCCGTCTGGTTCTGAGGACCCGCTGGCCTTGCGGCGGTTGGCCTACGGACTTGTTCGAATTATCGTTGAAAAAGGCCTGAGAGTGAATGTGATTCAACTCATTGCTGAGGCGGAGCAGACTCTCAAATCTCAGAATGTTGCGAAACCGGCATCGAATGATTCTGTCGTCACAAGTCTCGTAGAGTTTTTGATCGAGCGACTCAGATTTTTCACGAAAACCCGTTACGGGATTGCCGATGATCGTATGGATGCCGTGCTGGCTGTAAGACCATCAGGAGTGTGTGATTTCACGGATTTAGTGATCCGCATGCAAGCCCTTCATCAAATTGCGGCACGACCAGAGTTTGATCCATTGATCGGCGGGTATACACGCGTGAGTCGGATTCTTCAGAAAGAACAATGGCAAGACGATCGCATCAATCAGGCTTTATTTGAGCATGAGAGTGAACGGAGTTTGTTCGAAGCCCTTGAGACCGCTCGCACATCACTGGATACATATTTGGTTACGCACGATTATGCTGGTGCGATGACGACGTTGCTACAACTGAAGACTCCCATTGATGGATTTTTTGATGGGGTCATGGTGAATGCTCCCGATCAGGCTGTCCGTGCGAATCGTCTTTCATTGCTGGGGCGTGTGAATCAACTGTTTTTAACGTTGGCAGATTTTTCGCGAATTCAAGCATCGATGAATTAATATCATACGATCACCGGAGAAGAGTGAACAGGAATGGATGATGTGACATTCTCATGATGCAGGTGTGGAGTTCGTTTCATGTCGACCGACGATCAAGACAGGCGAATACTGTGGTTCACCCGTGGAGTCACGGTAGTCCTTATTCTTGTTTGTAATGGTCTTATGGTATTGGGGTGGTGGATGAGTGGGCTGAATTTAAATGTCGCCTTGTCGAAGCCCGAAATCTATGATGTGAGCAGCCATTATTGTGTGAAGGTGAAATGGATGGAGGTCGTCGGAGTTGATCGGCCCATGAAAGTGTGCACCGAATGGCTGGACCTTGCAGACCCATCTGGGAACACGCATACCATTCGTGAAGGGCATGCGTTAACGGTGGGTGTGAATGGAGCTCTCCATTATGAAGAGCAGCGGAACGAAGATTATCGCCTGATTGGCCTCGTGCTGTTTGTCATGGTGGTGATCGGAGCTGGCATGTGGGCTAAGCGCTACTTGATTGCCCGCTATGCGAGCCGTTTGCAACGTCTGAATGGAGAGGTCTCGTAAATGTCGATTGTGTTTCATGTAATCTTTCTCTATTCTTTATTTATGAGTTATCGAATGCTCCATCAAGTGGTGAGTGAGCGTGGGTTCGCGTTGGGAGACACGAACACAGGAGGACTGACTCATCGATGTCTTCGGCAAAGACAACGAACGAGGCGAGCATTATTTTAAGGGGGAGCGACGTCATGCGTCACAAAAAGTACGTATATTATTACGGTGATGGGAAGGCTGAGGGTAAAGGTTCGATGAAGGAGCTCCTGGGAGGCAAGGGAGCTGGTCTGGCTGAAATGACGAATCTCAACATTTCCGTGCCTCCGGGTTTTACCATTACGACAGAGGCATGCGTGGAATATTTTCATTCAAAGAAGCGCTATCCACCAGGTATGTGGGATCAGACACTGCTGGGATTGAAGCGTGTTGAAAAATCCATGAATGCTCGCTTGGGAGACGTGGACACCCCGCTCTTGGTTTCGGTGAGGTCGGGAGCTCGTGCGTCTATGCCGGGGATGATGGATACGGTGCTCAATCTTGGGTTGAATGATCAAACCGTCAAGGGGCTAGGGAAGAAAACGGGGAATCCTCGATTTGCCGTTGACGCGTATCGTCGTTTTATTGCCATGTTTGGCAATGTGGTCATGAATGTGTCCAGGGAGCATTTTGAAAAAGTGTTAGAGGAAGTGAAACACTTGCATAATGCCGTCCATGATACCGATTTGTCCGAAGAAGCCCTTCATGATCTGGTGACTCGTTACACGCAATTGGTGCGAGCTGAGACGGGTCGAGATTTCCCGCAAGACCCATTTGAACAATTGCGCATGTCGGTGAATGCGGTGTTTGAGTCGTGGTTTGGCGACCGTGCAGTGACGTATCGACGACTGTACGACATCCCTGATGAATGGGGAACAGCCATTAATGTTGTGGCGATGGTTTTTGGAAACATGGGAGAGACGAGTGGGACTGGTGTGGCCTTTACACGGAATCCTGCAACGGGCGAACCGGTATTTTTCGGGGAATGTCTCTTGAATGCTCAGGGTGAAGATGTGGTGGCTGGTATCCGCACACCACTTCCAGTGTCGGCGTTGAGTGAAAAATTGCCTCAAGCCTACAAGGCTCTGACGAAAACACAGAAAACGTTGGAAAAGCATTATCGTGACATGTTGGACCTGGAGTTTACGATTCAAGAGGGAAAACTGTACATGCTGCAAACCCGGATAGGGAAACGCACGGGGATTGCTGCAGTCAGAATTGCAGTTGATATGGTGAGAAAGGGATTGATTGATCGCCGGGAAGCGATTCAACGGGTGGCTCCAGAGCAATTATCTCAATATCTTTATCCAATTTTTGAACGATCAGAAGAAGAAAAGTATCAAACCGTGGGGAAGGGGTTGCCTGCAGGTCCAGGTGCGGCTGCCGGAAAAATCGTCTTGACTGCCGATTTGGCGGTGGAGCTGAAGAGCCGAGGTGAGCGAGCCATTCTTGTGCGGCAAGAAACCAGCCCGGATGATATTCATGGGATGCATGCCGCGGAAGGGTTTTTGACAGCCAAAGGAGGAATGACCTCTCATGCCGCAGTTGTTGCGCGACAAATGGGGAAGGTCTGTGTTGCGGGATGTGATGGCGTGGAAGTGCTCGGAGATAAGAAGGTTCGAATGGGTACGATGGTCCTGACCGAGGGAGACCCCATTTCACTCAATGGATTCACGGGCCAGGTGTATGCGGGAGATATTGCGGTCGTGGACTCAGAGGTCATTCAGGTCATTCAAGGGAAAATGAATGCCTCGCAATCCGAGAAATATCAATATTTTTCCACGCTACTCAAATGGGCTGATAATTTCCGGACATTGCGGGTCCGCTCAAATGCCGATGTGCCAGATCAAGCGCAAATAGCCAGAGGGTTTGGAGCCGAAGGTATTGGGCTCTGCCGTACGGAACATATGTTTTTTGCCGAAGACCGCGTAGAGATCATGCAGCAAATGATCTTGGCGTCTTCGAGGGAAGACCGTGAAAAATATTTAGCGCAGCTGCTCCCATTGCAAAAACAAGACTTCATCGGGTTGTATCGGGAAATGAAAGGGTATCCCGTTACCATTCGCTTGCTAGACCCTCCCTTACATGAGTTCCTCCCCAAGCGCGAACACCTGATGGTAGAATTGGCACGCTTAGAGGCCACCAATGGCAATCCTCTGGATATTCAAGAAAAAAAGCAGATGTTGGCACGTGTTGAAGAGCTTCATGAATTCAATCCAATGCTTGGACTGCGAGGGTGCAGGCTTGGCATTACTATGCCAGAGATCACACGCATGCAAATTCGCGCCATCTTTGAGGCGGCATGCGAAGTTGCAGAGGAAGGAAAAAAGATTGTCCCGGAAATTATGATTCCATTGGTTGGCATGGCCTCAGAAATGAAAGCTCAGAAAGAGCTGATCCGTGAAGTGGCAGCCGATACGATGGCACGTTGTGGTATGAAGTTGACCTATTTGGTGGGAACGATGATTGAGTTGCCTCGTGCTGCGGTGACGGCTGGTCAGATTGCACAGGAAGCCGAGTTTTTCTCATTTGGCACGAATGATTTAACGCAAACGACCTATGGGTTTTCTCGTGACGATTCTGCCAAATTTACCGGATTTTATATGGATCGGCAGGATCGATGTCCTTACTGCCAACGCACGAATGTCGATTGGAAAAAAATGGTGTGCCGGATGTGCAAGTCGTCTATCGACAAAAAGGCCGAGAATATTCTGGATTTTGACCCGTTTGCCAGTCTTGACAGAGAAGGCGTGGGAGCCATGATGACGTGGGCCATTAACGCAGGCCGTGAAACTCGCCCGAATATTAAACTCGGGATTTGTGGAGAACATGGTGGAGACCCGAGCTCGGTCGAATTTTGTCATCAACTTGGATTGCATTACGTGAGCTGTTCTCCGTATCGCGTACCGATTGCCCGGTTAGCTGCCGCGCAGGCTGCTGTAGCAACGCTTGAAGGAAAACCGAAAAAATCGGCACAGCCTTCAGCGCAAAAAACACGTGCAACGAAAACTGCGAAGGCGAGCGTGAAAGGGAAGGTTCCGGCAAAGAGCAAAGCCAAAGCCTCAGCAAAAAGCAATGTTCCGGCGAAAAGCAAAGCCAAGGTTTCTGGTAAGAGTCGAACTCGAACGCCTGTTTCTCGCACGCGAAAATCCACAGCACGCAGGTGAGCAACGTGTCTCAAGACACGGCGTATATGAAGCAAGCCCTTCGTCTTGCTGAGAAGGCGAAGGGGCGAACCAGTCCCAATCCCATGGTTGGGGCCGTGGTCGTCCAGCATGGTCGTGTCGTGGGCCGCGGGTACCATCGTCAAGCCGGAAGTCCGCATGCTGAAATTCTTGCGCTAAAGCAGGCTGGGCCTCAGGCTCGTGGGGCCACAATCTACTCGACACTCGAACCCTGTTGTCATACCTCAAAACGAACACCTCCTTGTGTGCCGGCCTTACGTGATGCTGGCGTGAGTCGCGTTGTTGTGGCAATGAAAGATCCGAACCCCAAGGTGCGGGGGAAAGGGATTCGACAGCTTCGACGGGCCGGCATGGCTGTCGATGTTGGATGTATGAAAGAGGAGGCGCAGGATCTCAATCGAGTCTATCTCCATTGGGTCCGCACGGGATGCCCCTTCGTCATCTTGAAGGCCGCGATGACGCTTGATGGGAAAATTGCCACGGCAACGGGTGAGTCGCAATGGATTACCGGCAAAGTGGCTCGACGACATGTCCATGAATTGCGCAGTCATGTCGACGGGATTATGGTTGGGATCGGTACCGTTATCAAAGATAACCCGGAATTATCGGTGCGAAAAAGCCTTGCTCCCAAACGAACGCCAGATGTGCGACAACCCACGCGAATCGTACTCGACAGTCGATTGCGAATCCCTCCAAAGTCCAAAGTTTTACGATGGACGCTTGAGCAACCGACCATCGTCTGCACAACGTCGCTGGCGTCACGGGCCCAAAAAGATCTGCTGAAAAAAGCCCATGCGACCGTGCTTGAATTTCCTCAGAACAATAAGCATGTGTCGTTAACCGCATGTTTCCACACACTTGGGAAATTGGGGATTACGAGTGTGTTGGTCGAAGGCGGCAGCGAATTGAATGCCGCAGTGTTGCATGCGGGCCTGGTCAATCAAGTGCAATTTTATATGGCTCCTCGGGTGTTGGGAGGTCAGAACGCGAAAGGGCTTATTGGTGGACAGTCGCCAACACATTTGACGCAAGCTTTTTCGATTGATGAGCTCAGCGTTCACAAGCTTGGTGATGACTTTGTGTGGATAGGGCATGGCATTCATTCTCAATCGCGTAAGGTCTGAAGTGGCTGACTTACTGCTTGTCGAAGATCGAAACTTTGATCGATAAGAACATTAGCCCTCTGACGAGCTTTACAAGGCAGGTATTGTTCAAGTTCTATGCTCAGTGAGCCGAAGACTTCTTCGGGTGTCTGTGTGACATTGTTCTTCATCCAACCTCATGACGCAGTTGTGCTGCACATCGAATGAATAATCGTAGGACATCTCCATGCTGTATGAATCGGATAGTGACGTGGATAGCCTCATAGGAGGAATTCGATGAGAAAGGACTCAAGATGAATATTCGCACAGCTGTGGTGATTCCCTATTTCCAAAAGAAGGAAGGCGTGTTGAGGAAGTGCATCACGTCTGCGATTGAGCAAAAGGGCATCGATGATTACGAGATCATCATTGTAGATGATGTGTCGCCTATCACTCCCGAATCGGAGATTGGGGACATCATGCAGGCCCATCCTGAAAAAATTCGTATTCTGAAACAAGAAAAAAACATGAAGCAAGGGCGTGCCAGAAACCGAGCTCTGGATGAGTTACGGCCAGAGACGGAGTATGTTGCCTTTTTAGATTCCGACGATGAATGGACGGATGACCATCTGGCCAATGCAGTTTTTGTCTTAGACAAAGGCTATGACTTTTATTTTACGGATCATTACCAGTTGCATCAGACGGTGTCGGCCTTTGATCGCATGAAGCGTGTGGATATGGCTAAGCATCCATTGATAGAAGGCTCGACCCATCTGTATGAGTTTACCGAAGATATGTTTACGCAAATTATCGTGGGAAATATTTTGGGGCAATCGACGATTGTCTATCGATATACCAAAATGCCCGACATTCGATACCCGATCGAATTTACGATTACAGGCGAAGAATATTTGTTTTGGCTTGATATGGCCAAGGCGTCGGATAAGATTGCCTTTTCCACCAAATGTGAATGTCGGTATGGCGAAGGCATGAACGTCTATTCGGCAACCATGTGGGGGCATGAGCGCGCGATCGAAAAAATTTATGATGACATGCGCTATCGGAAAAAAATATTCGAACGGTATGAAGTCAATGACGTAGAAAAAAATGCCCTCAATGAACGTATTACGTCGTTGCGCCAATCGTTTGTACGGGAAGTCCTTCATCGGTTAACACATCGAATGCCGATCAAAAAACAGGAATTTATGAATTTCATTACAATGGACCCGCAAGCGATTCCCGCATTTATTCCCGGAACGATTTCCGCCGTGCTTTCAATGGTGAAAAGTAAAACTTCCAAGTAACGAGTCGCACTACGTTTACCTCGCCCTCATTAGTAAAGTCAGACTCTAAATTCTAGGCTCATTACAGTGAATCAGTCGGTGTGCGCGTACATGGAATCAACCTCTATTTTGACTGAGTGTGAAAGGGATTGGTAGGGTGAGAGAAATTCTGAAAAGGTCAGAGGAAAGGAGCAATATATGCGATGTGTCTTGGGTGTTTTCCATATTGTATTCTTGCTCCTGCTTGGCTTCCTTGGCGTAGGGTATTCGGAAAGCGCTGATCGCTTCTCGGAACAGATTCTAAAGAAACCGCTCTCACTCACCTCTCTTGTTCAAAAATACCTCACAGCTTCAGATCGTGAGTCTACAGAAGCGGCATTGTCGGATATTCTGCAGTATCCCGATGTGTCTGTTTCGGCGGTGTCAGAAGCTATTAAACAATCCCCTAAATTTTCCACGCAGCCGGTAGGACCACAGCCGTCACAAGCTATTACGGTACGTGGTCGGCAGTATCGGTATAGCCTCTACGTTCCTCCTTCGTATGACTCTGCCAAATCGTATCCTCTAATTGTGTGTCTACATGGTGCGGGGTTTACTGGTGAGTCGTATTTGGAACGATGGGTGCCTCGTTTAGATGATCACTACATTCTCGTATGTCCGACGATTTCGATGGGTGCCTGGTGGAGCCGTTTTGCGGAAGACTTGGTGATGAAAATCGTCAACACCATTCAAACGGACTATCATATCGATCGCGATCGGATCTTTCTGACGGGGATGTCGAATGGGGGAGTTGGGGCATGGATCATTGGAATGCATCATGCCGATACGTTTGCCGGCATTGCCCCGATGGCGAGCGGGATCGATGATGTGCTGTTTCCGTTCCTCGATAACTTGCACCACACGCCGGTCTACATTATTCACGGGCTTCATGATCAAGTCATGCCGGTCAGTCTCAGTCGTACATTGGTAAATGAAATGGGGAATCGTGGTATTCAGCATGTGTATCAGGAGCATAATTTTACGCATCCGCATGCTGGAGGACACTTTTTCCCAAGAGAAGAGTTGCCGGCACTGGTGTCGTGGTTCGATAGGCAGACACGAGGGGCACTCCCTCAACGCGTATCTGTGGTGCGTGATGCGACGCATTTGACGAATTTCAGTTGGGTACGGATTGATGCGACAGACCAGATTGCCGCCTTTTCTGAGAATCTGGTTGACAGTCGCGACAGGTTTATCACCGAGAAAATTTATGCCAAGTTAGAGGCCGAAGTCATTTCATCAAATCGAATCGTAGTGAAAACCGAACGCGTCAGGCGTTACAGCTTGTTCTTGAATAATGAGCTTGTTGACCTCTCTAAGCCTGTCATCGTTGAAACAAACGGAAAACGGTCTTTTGAAGGCATCATGACTCCCAATCTCGAAACCCTTCTTCAGGAAGCCCGCCGCCGTCAGGATCCGGGCCTGCTTTTTCCGGCACAAGTGATTGTCGAAGTTCCTAAAGTTGCGGAATAAGATAGTCGATACTTATGACTGTCAGTGACGTGTAGCATTGCTATCGACGCATGGCACTCTCTATAGCCGTTCCGATATACTCCGTCTGTACGACGTGTGATTTTGCGCTGTGTACATGATGTACATTCGGCTGGAATGTTATTTGGGTTCGCTATAAATGTCGATCCACTGAATGCTGGTTATAGCCGCTTCAGTTATACCGAAACGATCACACGCCATCTTGTACACGTGTGATATTCAATACGTGAGAGAACACGTCAACCATTGTCAGTACATTCAAGCGGGGATAACCTTCCATTCATTCAAACATTGTACCGCGCGGAGTTCGCTGTATTTTCCTGTTTGGAACTTTTTGGGATTCGCTATAACCCTTTGTTATTGAACCGTCAATCGTATACAGGGCATCCAGGCGGGCATAACTTTCCTCTATGTTTGCGCTGTGTACATGATATACATTCGGTTGGAAGTTATTTGGTTTCGCTATCGTGATTATTTCCGCCCTTACCGAAGAAACACGACGTAATCCGTGATGCGCAACGTGGAGAGGTGAAGTTGGGATTGAATGGTTTCTAAGGCACGATCCAGATTATCAAGGTGAAACACGCCACTGACCCGGTCGAGTGCGACATCGTCGTTGGTCAACACCACGTACCCTGATCGGTATCGGTTGATTTCTCCTAAGACTTTCCGCAGCGGCGTTTCTTCAAAAATCAACAGCCCTCGTTGCCAGGCTGTGGCAAGACGCAGGTCGGCCGTCTGCACTTGTTGTATCCCCGCTGCCGTGCTGTAGGCTACTTGCTGGCCGGGGTGAAGTTGCACCTGAGGCGAAAGGTCTGTACGAGATGTCTCAACCTTGACATCGACGAGTCCTTCGAGCAGTGTAACCAATGTCTGTGTGTCATGGTTTCGAACGGCAAACGCCGTCCCGAGGGCCTGGATTTGTCCTTCATCCGCCTGAACGATGAAGGGACGTGTTTCATCCTTAGCCACGAGAAACGTTGCCTCTCCCGACAGTAGTTCGACCCGCCGGTGCGTCGAAGTGTACTCCACAGATAGCGCCGTGTCGGTATTGAGATGAATGGTACTCCCATCGTCCAAGGTGAGACTCTGGCGTTCGCCGATTCCCGTGCGATAATCTGCCAGCCATATCGCAACCCTGTCTCCTTCGAAGAGGGCCCCAAGCGCCACCAGGGTCAACATGGCTGCTACCGCCCAATTTTTCCACGCCCTATTTCCCAACGTTACCTGAGACCGTTGCTCTACAGGATCGGAAGCCGGACGAGCATCAGATAGGCTCTCTAAGCCCAGCCACAGCCGTCTGACCTCTTGAAACACCTGTTCATGTTCAGGACTTCTCCGGCGCCACTCGAGGGCTTGCCGTTTGTCCTCCGATGTTGACTCTTTCGACGCAAGCCGGGCAACCCAATTGGCGGCTTCCGTCTCGATAACATCGTTGGGGTCTTGATAGTGCTGACTCATCTGTATTCCGAGTTCCGTAAAAAACGTTGATGTCGTTGCTTGGGCGTGCTGGTCACGGTTCGCGTTCTTAATTTAAACACGTATCAAACCCCAAAATCCTCACAGACCGGTTACGCCCGTGTGATGCGGCGACGAAAGTGCAGCATGGCCTTGGCGATATTTTTTTCTACCGCGCTACGGCTGATGCCTAAGCGCTCCGCGATGGCACTGTGTTTCAGTCCTTCAAGCCGATTCAGTGTGAGAATTTTCCGGCACAGCGGCGACAAGTCCTGCAAGGCGGCCTCCACGATTTTCAGTTCTTCTTTGGCGAGGAGAATGCGTTCAGGCGTCGACCGGGGATCTTCGATGGCGAGGAAGTCGGCGCCCTGATCAATTAGCTCGGCGCGACGGCGTTGGGCACGAAGATGATCGGTTGCCAAGTTCGCGGCGATGCGGAACATATAGGTCCGGACATCCATGATCAAATGAGGGTGCTCGATGCGTTGCAAGCGAATGTAAGTTTCTTGCATCAGATCTTCAGCCGTGATGGCACACCGAATCCGCCCTGTGAGATATCCACGAAGTTCCTGCGTATATTGTTCAAAGATGGAGAGAATATGCGTGCTCATTGTCCGTATCTGGTTTCCTAACAAAGCTGTCAGCATACTCCATGCAATGGTTTCAAGGCCATGTTCATTTTCCAGGTTGATGATTTTCAAAAAACCGGTAATGGCGGTAGAGCGGTAAAGATTCATTTCCACGCACAAGTCTCCGTTACATATTTTTTCATCTGACAAAAAACCAGTGAGGTTTTTTCACTTTCATTCGTGTTGGAAATGATGAGGACACAACCCGAATGCATGTGGTGGAAGATTGAAGGAGATCACGGATGAAGATTCGTAAAAAACAACGGAAGATGCCCAAGACATTTCGCCAGACCTGGCCCTATCTGATTTCCGGACATGCCTTGAGCCTCATGGCATCCGGAACGGTTCTGGCAAGCGAACCTTTTCTCAATCCCCCCAATTTGGCTAATAAGTCGACATCGCTAGTGATGGCCGCGTCGGAACTTCGGCAGTTTCAAATCCCTCCCGGCCTGCTGCAGTCGGCGTTGACGTTGTTTGCCGAAGTGAGTGAGCTTGAGCTGTTTTATCGTTCGGATCTCGCAAAAGGCCGACGTACGCAAGGAGTGCAGGGCCGGTATACGCATGACCAGGCCTTGCAGTTGTTATTGAACGGCACAGGGTTGGGACATCGCTTTTCCGGAGACAACATGGTCACGCTCTTTGTCGAGAAAGCCGACGACGCATCCGTTAGCAGTGCGGTTGGAGCAGTGGCGGCAACAGCCGCAGTTTCGCAAGCTCAAGAGCAAGATGTGCCCATTGTCGAAGTCCAGCCGATAGAAGTAACGGATACCATTACACGGAATAAAGTGTTCTTGCCGCCTGTCGATGGCTACAAGGCGGATGAGACGACTGGTTCGACCCGCACGGTATTGCCTATCAATGAAACCCCCACGTCCATCGGTGTGGTGACGAGGGATATTATTCGAGATACACGTTCCCTAAGGCAAAGTGATGCCTTTGAGCATGTCAGTGGGGTTTCGAGAGGCAGTACGCGACGAGGAAGAGCGGAAGGGTTCAATATTCGTGGCCTGAATGTGGGAAGTTTTGAAGGGTCGTTTGGGGGACTCAAGCAAAACGGATTGGTCGTTGACGGGCTGTTTGCGCCCGATCCGGCATTGATTGAGCGCTATGAAATTATTAAGGGCCCCGCGTCGATTGCGGGAGGCGCGTCCAGCCCGGGTGGACTCGTGAATCGAATTACCAAGACGCCTCAGTATAAAAACTTTGCGACCTCGGAATTTCAAGTGGGTTCATTCGGTCTCTATCGGGGCGTCGTCGATGCCAACGGAGTCTTGCCGCAACACCAGACTATTCGTGGGCGACTCATTTTTGCCGTGGAAGAAGGTGGAAATTTTGTCGATGAGCTGGATGTCCGGCAATATACGGTAGCTCCATCTTTGGCGTTCGATCTGTTTGATGGGGCTGGAACACTACTGTTGACCGGGCACTACCAGACCTTTGATGGGTCCAATTGGAATGGATTGCCTCTCATGGCCGATGGCAAGGCGCCCGATATTTCGCGCACGCGCAACATTGGAGGCGGCAGTGCGAATGGGGCGAAGTTAACCTTCGAAGGGCAGAATTATGAAGCTCATTACAATCATGAGTTTGTGAATGGATTGACCCTTTCAATGAAAGGGAAGTACGCGCATTCGGAGCTCTCAGATAAGAGTATCTATCCTTATACCCCCGGTGGAATTCCTGCAAACGGCGATACTGCTATGACGCAATCTTTACGGGAACTCGATTGGGAGACGTATGCGGGAGAAATTTTTCTGAGTCAAGAATTCGACGCGCTCGGTCAAAAACATGAAGTCTTAGTTGGCGTGGATCATCGTGACCAAAACCATGACTTTGTCGCCGGTTATGATTTTGTCGGGGGCGGAGATTTTTCTGGTGCAATTGCTACAGACAATATTTTTAATCCACGCAATAGTTTTCAATTACCTTCGGATGATGTACTGATCAGGCAACGAGTGAGTACGGGAGGTGGTTTTGCCCCATTCAATCCGCGAACGATTGATATTATTCAGACCGGTCTGTTCGGGCAAGTGGTGATACGTCCCATAAAACCTCTGACGCTCGTGGCGGCTGGCCGGTATGATTGGGCAGAGGTGACGACGACAGGATTGAATTCAACTCCACATACTATTCGTGCGGGGGACTATTCAGAGTTTACAGGGCGTGTAGGGGCGACGTACGAAGTGATTCCTGATTTGCGGGTGTATGGTGGGTATGCGCAATCGTTTCAGGCTAATCTTTTTTCGCTAACGGTAGATGGCAGCCTTGTTCCTCCAGAGACGGGAGAAAATTATGAAGTGGGGGCGAAGTGGGACTTATTCGAGGGGCGGCTCCGCCTGACGACGGCTCTGTTTCGGACATATCGCCAAAATGTGGCGACTTCGGATATAGGGAATCCTGGGTTTTCCGTCGCAGTCGGGGAGCAGCGTCATCAAGGAGTGGAATTTGATATGAATGGACAACCCTGGCCTGGTCTCAATCTGACGGCGAATGTCTCGTATATCGATTCCGAAATTACCAAAAGTAATTCGGCTGCTCAAGTCGGCGCTTCCCCAAGGCGCGTGCCCCGCTCGTATGTGGGACGTGTGTTCGGCACTTATGAATTGCAATCGGGTCCATTGCAAGGTGTAGGATTTGGAGGCGGGGTCTTTTTTCATGGCGGGTTTGAGTTAGAAACGCCTAATCGTTTTGGCACCGACCCGTATCAACGTGTAGATGCGGTGGTGTTTTACCGTCCCCCTCAAAAAGCCTATGACTTTACGATAAATGTCCGAAATTTATTGGATGCTCGATATATTGAAATTCCTGGAGGAGTAAATGCGTATAACTACTTCGGTGCGCCGGTCAGCGTGTTCGGCACGCTACGCGTGAACTTTGATTCGGATCTGGAATGGACGCCGCCGTGGGCGGATTGAAGAGGGAAAAAGAAAATGCAAAGTGAAAGGTGCAAATTGCAAAATGGGGAGCGAAGAGCGTGAAGTGGGAAAATTGCAAAGTGCAAATTGAAAAATTGTGACGAAGGACGAACAACGAGCAACGAACGACGAACAACGAGTAACGAACAACGAGCAACGAACAACGGAAGAAAGGCCAAATGAGTCTGACTCTCTATATTTGTCCGCCAATTACGTTTGGCAATGTTGTTCTCGAACTTGGAGAGCCTCCGGCATCCATTCCTGGAATTGGCGAATCCGCGTTTCATTGCTTGGGTGCGTGGACATAAACTCTGCCGGTTTTTTCCCCTGACTCATCTGCCCCATGCGTTCCCACAATTTTGGCGCTTCTGTTGGATCGAAGCAGGCTCGTGCGACAAAGAGGAGGCCCATGTAATCCGCTTCCGATTCATGATCTCGTGAAAAAGGCAGCATGATCCCATATTGTGCACCCACTCCAAGTGCGCCTAAGACCATGCGTTGGGTATTGTAGTCCATGTCTCCCAAAGCCACGCTGGCTGCCAGAGATCCAATTTGCATGAGTTTTTGATGCGCCATGCGTTCAGCGCCGTGCCGGGCGATGGCATGCGCGATTTCATGTCCCATGACTACGGCTAGTCCGTCGGCATTTTCTGCGACCGGAAGAAGTCCGGTGTAGACGGCGGTTTTTCCGCCGGGCAAAGCAAAGGCATTGGCCTGTTCCGACTGAATGACATTAAATTCCCATTGAAAGCCAGGGTCGACGTCGACGGCCGCTGTGGCCAATTGTTGTCCAATACGCCGAACGAGATCGACGACTTCTCCCTGAGCGAGTACTTGGGATTCGCTGAGAATTTGTTGATAGGATTGCAGCCCGAGGGCCATTTCCTGTTGCCGGTCGATATCAACCAGTTGCGAGCGGCCAGTGATGGGAACCGTTTCTTGATTGGCGACGTAATAATACAGTCCGTAACAGGCAAACAGGACAAGCGGGATCAGGCGCATTTTCAAGCTCATGCGTGGGCGCCGTTGCCTTGGAAACCGCCGTCGACCTAACCCACCGAATGGCATGGTTATTTCTCCTTCATCGTTACAACGCTCAACATGAGCACTTTTTTATTGTTGAAAAAACGTCTGGCTACAAGACCAAGCAGGTCATCGGCAAGAGAACCATCCCGGTCACAGTCAAGAAGGGTGGCGAACCCACAGAGGGTGGTCGCCCTTCTGTAATAAGGGTCAGGCATAACTATTGACTTAATTCCCTTGTATCTCTTTTACGCTTTTGGGTCATAGCGATTAAGCATTTTTGCTGTTGGGAAACGAAGAAGGAATGACTGGTATAGTGAATGATCTGGTCTAACTTTTGGCAAGTCATGGAGTTGTGTTTCTCGTGGAGAGACGCCAGGCTTGGCGTCTCTCCTGCACTTCGAATCATCCAGCGAGATGTGGCATTACCCGGTGGGAATGCGAATCTTTTGCCCGGGATAGATTAAATTGGGATCTTTGATGACTTCTTTGTTGGCTTCGAAAATTTTTGGATATTCCATCGCATTGCCTAAGAATTTTTGGGCAATGCCTCCAAGCGTATCGCCTTTTTGAATGACATAATATTCCACTTTATCCGTTTGGGATGGAGCCTTCACATTGCCGGCTCCAACATCTGTGACGCCTTGTACATTTCCCGCGAGCAAGACGGCCTTTTCCATGGCCTCGGCACTGGCCGCATCGCCTGAAAGATTCACTTCCCCATCTTTGAATTCCACGTTGAGATCCTTGATGCCGGGATTGCGTGCTTCGATGTGTTCTTTAATCTTTTCGGCCGGGTCATCATTGCTGCCAAACACTTTTTCTCCAATGTCTTTGACGAAATCAAAGAGCCCCATAATGATACCTCCAGGTTAATGTGAAAAAACCGAGGGGGTTGTATTGAAAATGCGGATGGTGACTCGAAGGTCATGCTCATTAATGCGAACACCTGAGGGTACTCGAATATTTTACGCAGATCTAGAGGGTGCGGCATTTTTTGTGTTGCGATCTGTCATGGGAATGAATATTTCACAAAGTACTCTAGCGATTTTTCTTGTTCAGTAGAGGTCGATGTGAATCTTGATGAGGGTACGTAATATTAAGGTGGGGACGACTATATGTTGATTGTGTAACGTTTGAATGAGTTATTGGACTGTAGGTAATGATAGGAGTGTGTCATGGTGTCGAATGTCTCATTTCATCCAAGGAGGGAAATAACTGATGGTTACTTTGACGTCCAAGCCTGCAGTCATGAATGTCGCAATCGGCCTATTCGGTACTCTGCTCTTTACCTCTTCACTTGCGCTGGCGGTTCCCGTTCAAGTGAGTATTCAGAATTTATCACCGGATAATGGGATTTTTCTAACTCCTACGTGGGTAGGGTTTCATGATGGGAGTTTCGATCTCTACGACCGAGGCGTAGCGATTGGTGCTGCCGGTTTGCCTTCCAGTTTAGAGTCGCTTGTGGAGGATGGAAACACCGCGTCACTGTCAACTGATTTTGCCAATAGTTCGGCTGGAAGTAACGGCGGTGTCGACGGAACAGTCATTGGTCCGGCTGGTTTACCGGGACCGATTGATCCTGGTGAACGGGTCACGAGTCAGGCCTTTGATATTCAGGCTGGACGCAATGGGTATTTCAGCTATGCCTCAATGGTCATCCCTTCGAATGATGCATTCATTGCCAATGGGGATCCGTTTGCGCATGAATTGTTTGATGGAAGTGGGAACTTTGTGGGAGTCGATTTTCTTGTGCTTGGGAGCCAGGTGCTCGATGGCGGGACTGAAGTCAATAATGAAATGCAAGCGGCATTTTTGAATCAACTCGCAGCCAATACGGGCGATGTGGAAGGTGGCGTGGTCCAACTTCATCCAGGGTTCATCGACTCGATAGGCAATCCCGGAGGGACAGCGTTAATTCTAGGAGCAACCACTGCCGGTCCTGGTGGAAATATTGCCATTGACCGAATAGCTGCGGATTTTACGCAAGAAGGCTATCACGTTGCACGTGTGACCGTGTCCGCAGTGCCTGAACCATCCACTGTGTTGATGTTTGGGTCTGGGTTAGTGGGGCTCGTTGCATGGCGCTGGAGAAAAATTCAGCAGGGTCTTCATTGAACGGTAATAATTTCTGAGTATATGCTGTGTGTGAACAGAGTCCTCAGGCAATTTGAGGACTCTGTTTTTGGATTACCGGAAATGGTGAATAAATGGCGTACTAAATTCTCCTCTGGCGACTTCAGCCACCGGCCCTTTCATCGTGATGTTATATTGCGGGTCAATGGCCACTTCGAGATTACCGCCTGGTGCCTTGACCGTAACGGGGCTTTTGACGAGCCCTAAGCGGATGGCGGCACTGGCGGCAGCACAAGCCGATGATCCTGAGGCTTGTGTTTCCCCAGCACCTCGTTCCCAAATGAGAATCGAGATGGATCTTGGTCCTATTGGGACGGCCAGTTGTACGTTCGTTCGTTTTGGAAAGATCGTGTGGGTTTCAAGTTCCGGTCCAATTTCCAGCAAGTCTTCACGTGTCCATGCATCACCTTTTTCTTTAAAGACAATACAGTGGGGATTCCCGACGCTGACTCCCATAAATCGTAGCGATTGTCCGGCGGCTTTGACGGGTTGTTGTATGAGTTCGGGAACGCGAAGAGAACAGGGGAGGGTTATGGGTTGGAATGAGGCACGTCCCATCTCTACCGTGGCTTCATTGACATGCCCGGTTTCATTTATGCCCAGATGAACCTGCACGAGTCCGCCTTTGGTCTGCACGCTAAATTTCCGTTTTCGAGTTTTTCGCGTGCCATAGAGGTAACACCCAAAAATTCGCAACCCGTTTCCAGACTTTTCCGCTTCCGAGCCGTCAGGGTTATAGATGCGCAATCCAAAGTCGGCTTTTTTTGTGGGATGCAGGGCTAAAATTCCATCACTGCCGATTCCCCAATTTCGATCACAAATGGTTCGAATGATCCGAGGTGTGAGTTTGAAGGTGAGGCTCGAAGGGTCAAGGGCAATATAGTCATTGCCGAGCCCATGCCCTTTAAAAAATTGGTTGTTCATGGAGTCTCCATCGTGTTCAAAATTGGACTTCTGTTGGCAATACACGTTTCTTCGAAGCTACTCATTCACCATGCCGTGAGGCGACAATCGTCACCCTGGTTGTACTGAGTGCGATTGATGCATCGTGTTCGTTTGTGACCATCTTCGCGGTCGATCGTGCTTTGTCACGCGAGCTTTCTTGCTCGCTGACGGAGTTCTTTGTGAGTTGATTGATCGACCTGTGAGTGATGAGTGAATGAGCCGTAAGTAAAAGATATGACGAAATTATAAAATCGCAACGAATGTCTGTCAAAAAAAATCGTCACTGACCATTTCGCGAGTGGTTTATTGGCGGTTTGGTCGGGAGCATGTGGATGGCTCTGGTTGAATAAGCAATGAAATACATCGAGCGTCATGTCGGAGCGTATTGGTCAAGAGGAATTCGCCTCCGAAGATTTATGAGTCACGTAGTCGAGAATCTGTTGTTCATCATTTCCTGCTTTCCAGACGGCCCGAAGAAAGTCAGCTGGATCAATGCCAAGTTTCCTGAGAAATGGGCGATCCCCACCGCAGGCATACATCAATTCAGATGGCATTTCACCGCGAAGCTTCGCTTTAGCTTTTTCGATAATGCGTGGAAGCCAACGATAGCCACCGAGGGTTGCACCCATTGATGGAAGATCGTGCATGGAAATATTCTTATCAGACGGGTTTCCGTTCTGTTCCCGGAGAAAATACTCTCTCCGGACGGTGGTGATACGCAATACCGTTGGGAAGTCCGGTTCGCCAACGTCATGTGAATCTTCGACGAAATCATAGATTTCTTGTGGCGTCGCTCCGATTGATGCTAATTGTCGAATGTCTGCATCAGAAAAAATTTTGTCCTTTCCCCTTACTCCCCTGGCAAAGCTTTGAACGGCGGCATCGTACAGACTCGTAAATTCTTCAATCCATGATTCTGCTTCTTTCGGGCTGTGTGTGCTGTTCATGTGTGAGTCCCTTCTTATCTAGTCAGTCTGGTGTATCATTCAGGTTTGGTTCGAATGTCAGGTTCTACTGGATATTCAATGACGATTCTTCCCGTATGTTTGTTTGCTGCAAGGTATTCATGTCCCGTGTTCGCTTGATCTTACGTACATCGTGCAGAGTCGACGAGAGTCGTGAGTTGACCAACGTCAACTCACGTGGCGATCTGCTTCAAAATATCACCGTAGTGCTTGTCCTTGACCAAGCACCATCGGAAGTACATGGTCGTCGAGCCTACGAATTTACCAGTCAGCAGGGTGTAAACTCGTGGTTTTCATCTTGCTGAGAACGTGACCGGCTTGTATGCCTGGCTTTAGAACATCAGCCAGCCCAAACGTTGCATCCGATACATGGTATCGTACGACATACGCCTTCCTAATGGAGGCGTGGAATGTTGCTTACACAGTTGTTGTCAGCACTGTCCTGAGGGTGTCGGTGAGAACCTTTTTCGGCACAGCACCAACAACTGTCTCGACGACCTTTCCTTTCTGAAAAACTAAGAGTGCCGGGATAGATTGAATGCCAAATTGAGCGGCAAGAGATGGTTGCTCGTCGACATTCACCTTCCCCACTGAGACTGTGCCTGAGTATTCGTTTGCCAGTTCTTGAATGATCGGGTTCATAGCCTGGCACGGTCCACACCAGGGTGCCCAGAAATCGACAAGCACTGGTTGAGTACTTTCAGTCACGTCTTGTTGGAAGTTTTCTGCCGTAAGTGTGAAATAGGGTGTCGTTGCTGTCGTGCTCATGATGTGTCCTCCGTATTGAAAATTGACTATTTTGACCAACTAGTAGGTAGATAATCAGCTGAAATGAAAAGTCAATGCCTAGGCTGTTTTGAGCATGGCTTTTATTTGCCGGACAACTGTTGTGAACTGTTTGGGCCCGTGGGCTCGTGCTTGTTGTAATGCACCTTGAAGAGCCGCTTGAATCAAGGAAGCCTGGTCCTCATGGTTTCCTGGGAATGTCATCACGTGCTGTTTCTTTCCCTCAGTGAGAAGCCGAGTCAGCCATGTATGGACAAATGTACAAAGATTCGCCAGTTCCTGCCTCGTGCCATTTGAGATACTGGCGAACTCGGCTTGGAGTGACCCTGTGAGGCAAATTTTATGGCCGGACTGCATGACCTGCGAAACCATCTGCATGTAGGCCTCGAGTTGTTTCCAGGGATCGGAGTGGTCTTTGGTAATCGTTTCTAATGCTGAGACGAGCGACATGTGATGTCGAGTGACTAATGCGAGACTGAGATCGTCTTTGCTTGGAAAGTGGTGATGAATGGTTGCTTTGCTGATGCCGATCCGATCCGATAGGTCTTGATAACTGAAGGCCGTAAAGCTGCGAGTTTGGAGTAATTCCTCCGCGACGTCTAAAATCTGTTCTTTTCTGTCAGACATATTTGTTTTCTAGAAATGGATAATAGCATTATATTAGACCAACTAGTTGGTAGAGTAAAGTGTTCATGGTAAGCCTTGCGTGGGACATCGTTGCGTCTCTGCTAAGAATAGGAGCGTGAGGCTTCGACGATCATGAAATTTCCTGGTCATGCGGTGCAGGCTAAACTAGACAGAACATGTGCGTCTTGGTTTTTCGGAGTTAATATCATTTGATGAGAACGGTAAGAGGAAATGCGTTATTAGATATGAAATGAGTTTCATGCATCGATGGGTATTGTGAGAAAAGCTCGTGGTTTATTTGTTAGGAACATTGATTTGTCAAGTGACAATTTTAGGTCTTTCTTTACATGAAAGTTTTTGTATCTTTTTTTGAAACGCTATGCTAGGCTAAAAGTACCGTGTCAGATGGGACCTCATGATGACGGGTTAGTGAATCAGGTCCAATAACCGATGTTGTTTTGCCCGGGAGTTTACTCGGAAGCCTGACCAGAGTCGCCTCAATTGTCGCGTCCGCGGCCTACCCCTTCCCGATGTGTTTACCTTCTCCAGCTCAAGGCAATATCAAGTATCTTTACTTTAAAGGAGGAACCTCATGGGTTCAAAAATTTATGTGGGTGGTTTGCCGTATTCTGCGACAGAGGCTGAAATGGAAGCATTGTTTGCCGAGCATGGCACTGTGCAATCAGCACGAGTGATTACGGACAAATTTACCGGGCAGTCGCGTGGCTTTGGTTTTGTTGAAATGTCTACCTCGGAAGAAGCCGAAGCAGCTATTTCCGCCTTGAATTCCACTGAAATGGGTGGTCGCACCTTAACCGTGAACGAGGCCAAGCCAATGGCTCCTCGAACGGGTGGCGGCGGCGGTGGCTTTGGTGGCGGCGGTGGAAACCGTGGCGGCGGTCGGGGTAACCGATTCTAACCATTTATTGACACTGACTTGAGTATACGGAGAGGCTTTCCGTGAGAAAGCCTCTCCGTCGATATTTTCTTAACCTCTCTGCCTATGACCGCTACAACTCTACTTCCGCTTAGCACGCGCTCTTTTGACTTCCCGACAACGTTTCTTTTTAGTCTTATTGCTGTAGGGACGATGATCGGTGTTCCAACCTTTGCGTATTTTTACGACTATAGCTGGGTCGACTGGTCGATGTTTGTCGTGATGTACATTGCGAGTGGCTTGGGAATTACCGTTGGTTATCATCGATTGATTACACATCGGAGTTTTGCTTGCCCTAATTGGGTCAAGGGCGTGTTGTTGATCTGTGGAGGAATCGCCTTGCAGAATTCCGCCCTGAAGTGGGCGCGTGATCATATTCGACACCATACTCACTGTGATCAAGAGCAGGACCCGTACAACGCCAAACGAGGATTTTGGTTTAGTCATTGTGCATGGTTGTTTTGGAGAGATCCTCATCGTAACTATCCATTTCCTGGTCGATTAGTGAAGGATCCGGTCGTCATGTGGCAACATCGGAACTATGTCCCGATTTTTGTCTCAGGTTTACTTTTGCCGTTTGTTGTCGGGTTTCTGGCCAACGGATGGGTTGGCGGGGTTGGCTGTTTTCTCTTAGCCGGAGTGGGGCGAGTGTTTTTTGTGCTGAACTCGACCTTCTGTATTAATTCCATTTGTCATTTGTGGGGCAATCAACCTCATGGGCATACGGATTCAAGTCGTGATAGTTGGCTGATTTCACTCGTGACCTTTGGTGAAGGCTATCACAACTATCACCACATGTATCCGAGTGACTATCGCAATGGTCTCCAATGGTATAACTTTGATCCTTCCAAGTGGCTCATTTATGGCTTATCCATGTTTGGGCTCGCCTCATCGCTCTATCGCTCTTCCTCAAAAACTGAATAGTGTGCGTTATTCTGTCGTCGGACGATGTTTCCGCATGTTCATAGCTACTTGATTCTTGATGAATCGGTAGAATCGCTCATGTTGAAAATATGTGGTCGTTGCTGCGCTTGCGTCGTGAATGATGTGCTGAAGGTCGGCCCCAGGGGTTGCATCATTTAAGGCACAGTGAAGAGAGAGTCCGACGCTACACGGGCGCCAGGACTCCGATGGCAACGGAAGTGGGTCGCTCCCAGGTAATATCCGAATGCCTTGCGTTTTCGCCAAGGTGAATTGTTCTGGATAGGGAAGAAATTTGGGACGACCACTATTGTCTCCGAGCAGGACTTGGCTCATCACCGATGAGGTCATCAATTCTGTCAGGATCGTTCCTCTTGTGCCCCACCACTTTCCAAATGCCCATGGAATAACTGGAATGGCACCGCTTTTTTTCACCTGTTCAATTGATTCCTGAATAGTCATGCCATCGTGAAATGTCTGATTTGTCATGAGGGCCAGGACCTCGAATTTTTCTTTGGTGACAAGCTGTCGGCCTGCAACAATTAGAAGTGTTTCACCCTGTGTTGATTCGGCAAAGAGTGTGAAGTCTTCATTCGTACGTCGAAAACGCCACGCATGCGAACCGGGATGCGAAATGTCCGTGTGCTGGTCGGCCAAGCTTGTGAATCGTTGAAACCAATGATCCCAGGAGGATTCAGTCAAGAGCAGGACGCCGAGGACTGGTCCGTGATGTTGCCGATATGTTGCGTGTGCTTGGCAGTTTTTGTAGGCGGAAGCTAGGAATGTTGCGAGCTCAAAGCAGTCGTACATATGTACGTGCGTATCGATGACAATGAGCGGCATATTGGGTTTCATGGCTGAGAGCAGGCCTTGTGCTGTCTTTGAATACTTTTGCAGAATCCACTATTTTACAGTGGTCTCATCGGATAATCCATGAGGGGTAAGGCTTGTGGGGACTAGGACAGAGAACATGGGTGGTTTCGGGTTGTATGCTGAAATGGTTTTGAAGCGGAGCGGCCGCGTTCCGTCATTCATTCACGATGGGCGTCACTGGAAATTATGAGATGGCCATGCTGTCGTTCTTCAGGGCCTGTTGTGTTGTGCCTTGCGACGAACTCTCTGCTATGAGCTTTGAGACATGTGATGAGTGGTGAAGGTATCTTCTAATGCTTCAGCAATGTCTTGAGCTTTTTTCATACTCATAATCAAACTCTTTTTGTCTTTTATCGAAGCCCGCTTGACGTCTTTCAAGAACTCACGGACCGGCTTGGGGGCAAATTGACTCATAGTACTTATTTCTCCTCAGTCATGTTGAATATGAATGATTGTATGAGTTCCTTCATCAAGAACAATCTGTTCTTTTTGGAACATTGTTATTGTTGAATATTCTTATCGGTGTCTGTATTTGAAAGGTTTAATCTGTGTGATGTGTCATCATGTGTACACTTCTTGGGAGTGAATTTGCTTGAGTGATAGAGGTTGTTCTGAAGCGAAAGTCGGTTAAGATGATTTTGATTTCAGATTCTCATATCTTGAGGTGCTCAGGAAGCCTCGCGCATGTTGTCTCGTGAAGTTTTCATGAGGCATGCTCAGACGCAATACGCTGATCAGGAAATAGAGGGAACACCTCCAGAATGTATTCTTGTCATGAATGAGTAGAACGGGGAAGCTGGATAAAGAGGAGTGAGAGCGGAATTACTCAATGATACTCAAGGCGTCTCGTGTTAAGACATGTGGATTGTGTTTGACTGTGGCTGAGGCAGATTGTTCGTGTGGAAGGGGTTCATCGGATGAGGAGACGTACTGCGCCATATTGCAGAGTTCCAGGATGCTATAAATTTGGTCCTTGGGGTTTACTAATGTGACGTTCACATGCTGAGCTTTGGCTTCAGTGATACATTTGTGGATGAGACCAAGGCCAGAACTATCGATAAAGGTGACTGCCTCTAGATCAAGAATGATATCATGTGTCTCTGAATTGTCGCTCTCATGAATCGTGGAGGTAAAGATCTCTCGAGCACTGTAGTCGAGCCGTCCAAAAAGAGTGTGGATTGTCGCGTTTTGTTTAGTTGAAGTCGTGATATCCATAGGCTTGGCTCCCCTAGATGAATGAGAACTGCCTTTAACTTCGGATTGTTTCTCGTTATTCTTAACCGGAAATTCCATGAATGTTGATGAAACACGGCGTGAGGGAGAGGGGGTAAGCGTATTACATTCTAGATGAATGAACGTATGTTTTGATGTTAATGATGTTTTCCCAATAAGGCAGGAATTGCCTCATTTTTATCGAACTTCCTATATTTCAGAATGTTCACAATCCTCTGGACAGTTCAGACCTTTTCTGAGCTCAAGGCCGATCAACTGTTTGATATCTTGCAACTGCGGGTTGATGTCTTTGTCGTTGAACAGCAATGTGCCTACCCTGAAATAGATGCGTACGATCGACATGTCGAAACAAAACATCTGCAAGGGCATGATGCGTGTGGCAACCTTGTCGCCTATGCACGGCTCCTTCCAGCGGGATTGCATTTTTCTGACGTGTGCATTGGTCGGTTTGTGGTACAAAAAGACATGCGAGGGCAAGGAATCGGTCATGAATTATTGCGCATGTCCCTAGAAGTGATCCAGCAATGTTGGCCTGGTTCTTCGGTCAGAATTTCTGCTCAAGAGTATCTCAAAGAATTCTATGTACAATATGGCTTTTCGCGAGTATCGGGAATGTATCTTGACGCGGGCGTTCCCCATATTGAGATGCTGAAGGAAACGTGATGCTTTTCCTCACTTATACCTCCTTCTACATTTCTTGAACAATGAGTTGTGTGTACAAACGGTTCACTCCATGATTGATAAGTTGCAGGTATGAAGTCTATTCCGTTAGGTGATTTGCCGCTCGAGCAATTTCTTGAGGAATATTGGCAAAAGAAACCGCTCTTGGTGCGCAGGGCATTGCCAGATATTAAACCGCCTATCGCGGCTGATGAATTAGCTGGACTTGCCTGCGAAGAGGCTGTCGAATCTCGACTGGTCATTCAGGATGGAGTCAGCAATCGGTGGGATTTAACGCACGGACCATTTACGGAAGATACGTTTACCTCGTTACCCGACACGCATTGGACATTGCTGGTCCAGGCTGTGGATTTTTGGGTGCCTGCAGCAGCAGAATTCCTTGCGCAATTTCATTTTCTTCCGAGCTGGCGCATTGATGATTTGATGATCAGTTATTCCGTCGATGGCGGTGGAGTCGGTCCGCATTTTGACAATTATGATGTCTTTCTCGTGCAAGCCAGTGGTCGTCGGCAATGGGAAGTCGGTGGAATGTTCGATGCGAATTCTCCGCGCCGTTCGGATACGCCTGTCATGATTTTGTCTGATTGGAAGCCGGAGCAACGGTGGATTCTTGAGCCTGGGGATCTACTCTATGTTCCTCCTCGTGTCGGTCATAGTGGGATCGCGGTAGGTGATGATTGTATGACGTGTTCCGTGGGATTTCGTGCACCTTCTCACAGTGAAGTTCTGCGAGGGTTTGCCGATTATGTTGCCGATACGCTCAGTGAAGAAGTCCGGTATGCCGACCCCGACCTTGCTGTTCCAAGAAATCCAGGCTGTGTGACTCCAGACGCGTTACAGAACGTTCACCGAATAGTTAAGCAATATCTCGAAGATAAAGATCTGTTGGCCGAATGGTTTGGGCGGTTTATCACTGCGCAGAAATACCCTGACGAAACTAATGTGTCCGCTGTCTATCGATTAGAGGATCTGCGTGCCCATATAGCCAAAGGCGGAATGCTGAAACGGAATGAAGGGACACGAATGGTCTTTCAGGATCGAGGTCCTGTGGTGTGGTTATTTGTAGATGCCCATCGTTATGAATGCGGTAGGCATCAGGCCGAGTTGGTCCACGCATTATGTACCGACCTGACGATCAATCCAGGTCAGTATCAGCAGTCAGACGAACATCTTCAGCTTCTTGTCGATCTTCTCAATCAGGGTAGTCTATATTTTCTGTAGATTTTTAACTTTTCATTGAGCCCTTTAGCCGTTCTCATACACTTCCGTATGTTCAACGTGTGCAATTGCGCTATGTACGTGATGTGAATTCAGATGGAAGTTATTTGGGTTCGCAATTGTCGTCTGGGAAGCGTTTGTATCAGAGAACAGCTAGCCCAAGAGTACTGCCCACACTCCACGGATCATCTGATGCTCTCCTCACAGTCTAAGGCTCTTGTTATCTGCCGGGGTTCGTCCCGGCGGCCGAGTGTATTGTTTGTCGCGTCCCGAAGGGCGCACCCATTGTTGTGGAGGCAAAAGGACCCAAAACCAGTGACGCCCAGGCCAGACTCATTTGATGAGACGAACGCCTTTGGGTTGGGCGGGCCAACTCGCTTCACTCAAACAAGCCCCGCCCAGTATTGGAGGCGTTCACTCAGCGGACTATAGCGAAAGCACATACCTTCTCACCAAATTCAGATGACATACATAGCGCAAGTATATACTTCGAACATACGCAAGGTATTAGGACGGCTATAGCCTGCAGGCATCAAGTCATATGTACTGCGAAGAAGTGAAAATACTATATTTAATGTATTTGCTTGTTAGTTGTGAAAAATGAGGAGCGTATGCGGACGTTTTTCCGCTTAGGCAAGATTTGCTTGCGACTAAGTGCAAATGGAGAGGGGGACTGTGCTTCTGAATCGATTGAGGCCTTTCTCGAATGCGCATAAAGGCAACAATCCGAGAAAGACCTCTAGCTTTATCGAGTGGTTACGGTGTGCGGCTTGTGATTTCTAGCAGATGATAGCCAAATTGCGTTTTGACGGGACCATGAACTTTCCCAACTTCTTCATTAAACACAACTTTGTCAAATTCCGGAACCATTTGACCTGGCCCAAATTCTCCAAGATCTCCACCTTGTTTCCCTGATGGGCAAGAGGAATGTTCTTTCGCCAGTTCACCAAAGTCTGAACCGCCTTCAATCTGCGTTTTGATGTTTTCACAGGCTTCGTTCGTAGAGACCAAAATGTGTCGAGCGCGTGCTTTAGCCATATCGCTTCTCCTTTTTTGGGAATAGATTCGTAAAATGCAGTTATCTCATGATTGTGTCGTCATTGTCCACCGATGAACAGTTCGAATCATCTCGCGCTGCACAAGAAATATTATGAGTGAAGAATATGTGTGAGGTATGAGTTGAGATCGCGTTGTCAATTAGGGCCCTGGGTACTCGTTTGGCGATTTGCGCGGTTTTTGGATTTTGAGAGACTTGGACTGTCACGGTTGTGACTTCTAATACTAACGCTAATTCTTTTACCAATCCCTTCGGATCTAGGACTTCAGCTTTTGTTCACAAAGCTCTCGGATGTAGCCTTGCACGAGTTTCTTATATTCCTTGCAAATCAGGCGAATGGGTGTGTCGTTGTTGAATATTCGTCAATCATATTGCTCTCACGTGCTAACGGATATGCTGAAAGGGAAATGGGTACTGAATTATCTAGCATGCGAGGAATTCTTAAAAACGTTTTAAGTAAGTAGCGTGATAATCATCATGCCGTAATACATTTCTTGCAGGATGGGAAACGATAGGATAAACTGATAATTATCAGTAAATTTTCTGTTGAAAGGGAGGTGCTATGTTTACCGTCGATTCCATACGGCCTGTATCCGATTTTAGCCGGAAGCCTGCCGAACATATTAAACGGCTCAAAAAGACCGGACGGCCTGAAGTCTTAACCGTCAATGGCAAAGCTGAGGTTGTCATTCAAGATGCGAAATCTTACGAAGAGATGGCCAGCTTATTACACTCACTGAAGCAAATCGCCCAATCCAAGAAAGAACATGATATGGGCAAAGGCATTTCAGTCAATAAAGCCTTCTCTCGACTCAGTAAAAAACTTGCGGCCTACTATCCTGATGCAGGTTTTTAAAGTTTATATGTCTCCCACGGTTGAGGCCGAAATTGAACATTACGTTCATGAAATCGCCAAGGATTCCATTCACCATGCGGTGAAATGGTATGGAGACATTCTGAACAAGATCTCTACGCTAGAGAAACCGCCTGGCCGTTGTCCCTATGCGGATGAAATGGATTTTCATGACTATGAAATTAGAAATTTAATCTTTGGGAAGTATCGCATTCTCTTTCATATTAACGGACAAACCGTTCAGGTGTTGCATGTGAAACACGGCAAGATGGAACGCCGTCCGCTGACCTAGGTGCCCTCGTGTTTTGGAGTCAATCGTTGACTTTGAATAAAGTCTTTGATCTATCATCATTCTTTTCTGCTATGCCAAGAACCTATTCTTTAATTTGGTCAAGAAGGAGAAAGCTTCACTATCGCGGCTCGTCGGCATCTCCCACATCACTCAATTCCCGTTCTCCGAATATTGCCGATTCCTTGGTGTAGTGCTTGAACTCCAGCAGGTTATGCGCCGGGTCTTCTAGGAAGAACGTGTGATGCTCCAGCGGGGATCCGGCAAACCGGGTGCTGGGTTCTTTGAAAAACGACAGTTTTTTTTCTTTGGCCCGAGCCACCATGGCTTCCCACTCATCCTTCGTTGTAAACACGAGCCCAAAATGGCGGGGATAAATACTCTTCGGTTTCTCGACAGACTCAGAGGTCATCTGCGCCACGATTTGATGGCCCCCAAGATTGAGCGTCAAGGCCACTTTGGATTCTCGCCCTAACCCACAACCAAGTCCTTCCACATAGAACCGTTTTGTGTCTTCGACGTTTTTCATGGGAAACGCTACATGAAATAAGATCCTCACTGACCTGCTCCTTTGCTATCAATAGTCTATATTTTACCCTATCGCGTTCCACAGTGCGGTTCAAGCTGGAACGTCTCGTTTGGCCTTTAGGTCTTCCTGCCATGTCCCATTTTTCCGGAGTCTATCAGTTATGAATGCCCCATTTTCTCTGGTCTTTATTGCTCGTCAAATGTCAGTACATCTACCTTTTTCCGAAGGTGGCAAAAACGAAATAGATTATCTATAGTATTTATAGGACATCAAAAATATCTTAAGTAGGAGGAACGCTTATGAAAAAGAAACAGGCCTTGAAAGGTATCGTGGGTTTTCTAGTCATTGTTGGGCTGGCAAGTCTCTTAGGGTTTGGACTGGCAAAAACTCCCGAAACGCCTCTTACCCCTTCCTCCGAGCAGATCGAAAACGAGTGGTCTGCAGAAGAGCATCTGATAGCCGCTAACTTGTTTGAAGAAACAGCGGTACGTCTCGAAGCCAAGGTGGGTCACTTGGAGCAACGAATAGCGAGGTTCACGAAAAAGCCCTATTTGGATCCGAAAGGGTTTAAGCGACAAGGGTGGAAATTACTTATGGGGTCTCACCGAGCAGAACTGAAGGAGCTTTTAGAGCAAATCGCTTGGCATTACGAGCAGGCAAAGCAGCTTAACGCGTTGTCTGTACCTAAAGGGAAGGACAAAAATGGGAAATCCTAATTGTTCATACGGTTGAGTCCATTCTTTCTAATCCACGAGGCTCCTTCGACGGGCACGTTCTCATTTTCATTGACTTGCTGCGCGGGGAGTCGAGCCTCCGATCGAGTGATAAAAAGTTCGAACGCGAGGAGTATAAAAGTCAGCCTTCCAATGCCTTTCACACCCGGAATGTTGTCCTGGCTTTCTGGTCTCTTCCCAATCTGGTGGACATATCTGAAAAGCGCCATACTAAAGCGAATCCAACAGTTGGAATGCCTGGACACGATACTATGCAAGAAGGTGCAATCTTGCATGGCATCCAACTGCGTGACTCAGCCATCGACTTGATATATCAATTACATGTGTCCAGGTCCAACTGAGGCCTATCAACTAACCTCGCGCAATTACTCACTTCAAACATGCCGAAGTTATAGTCGTGCTTTTGAATATTCGCTTGTACGATGCGTATGGTTGCGTTGTGTATGTCTATAGCCGTTTCAAATAACTTTCGCTGACTCAAACGTTGTACCGCGCGGAGCTATAGCCGATTCACTGAACTTCCGTACTCTTGAAGCGTTTGACTCCGCATTGAAAGTCCTTAGGACTTAACTGGACCGAATTGAGATTCGCTATAGTTGTATGTTTCCGTTTGGAACTTATTTGGATTCGCTTTTGTCAATTCGGCTGTACGTTCTGCAGTATCGCTATAATTGAAACGGCTATAGGCGAGGAATCGTGACATGGAGAATCACAGAAAGTAGAGCCAAGACCTTGGTGGGCTTTTTCTGACCCAACTCCCATTTCTAGGATGATTGGGAATGTGTGACCAAACAGTCTCTACGCCAAATGACATATGCCGTAAAGGCCAAGAGTGAGATGAAGAACACGGAGCGAATGCGTCCGAATCCAAAGCATGCGAAGTTGCTCGTGGCATTGAGCAGGCCGAAGCCGGCATAGACCAAGAAGACAAACAAGGCCCAACGACGGAGTGTGAGAAAGCCATACCCAATGGCGATATGAAGCACTGGGGATTGAGCTTTGACCAGGAGACCTGGGATGCCAGTAGGTTTGCTGCAAAATACGGTCAGGAGGTAGTCCGGGTTCGCCAGAATAATGTACAGGTCTGTGAGCGCGGTGAACAGAAATAACCCGCCAAGATATCGAATGTCGTGAGCGCGTTTCCAGACAAGGTGTAGCGTGGCCCATTGGCCTTGTGGAGTTGGGAGATATGCTTGATAGGCTTGAAGACACCACCAAGGCAAAATAATGAACATGCCAAAGAACCAGCCCGCTACCGGTCCCCCGACGGCTCCGAGAGCCCACGTGCAGGCTCCGAGCAGTCCTCCCACCATCAGCACCCAGGTCATATGGATGGGATACCCCCTGACCAGGTGCCCTAGTCCTGGAAGGATAGCCGAGAGGATTCCACCAAGCGGTGAGGTGCTTGAATGATCGGATGCAGAAAAATTCGCTTCAGATCCCATGGAAAAGAAAGGATAGAGGTGTAAAGAGCTGAAGTGCAAGCTGAGCAGAAAGGATCGATAGGATGCCATCGAAAAGAAACTCAGCTGGCGAGAAACGAGAATCAACGTCTCATTGCAGGCACAGCCGATGGACAACGCAGCCCGATTCCCAGAAACAGATTTCAAATCTTTCTATTCCCCGTAGCTTGCTGCGGGGTTGCTGAACAAAGGGAAGCCTTTGAGAACCCGTGGTTTCTCAAGCAGAAGAATTCTTCCACTGAATACCCTGTCCGCTTGTGGCGGGGATCTTTTATTATGATTTAAGGGTAGCGTCCCCTTTTTGGAGAATCGAGGAAGCCTTTAAAATTGGTAGCGCCCTTTTTCTACCCTAATGGCTAATTGCAATAACGCAGGACTGACCCTACCAATTAGCACTCTTTTGTTTCTTGGCTTATAACAAGAGGAAATGTCGGTTATTGAAACTTATAAAACTAGTCTTGACCCTATGAAGTCACAGTCTGAACGTGTGTAAGCTTCCTCTAATCGAGGACAAGTCAAACGTAGAGCTTTCTAGTTGGGGCCACCTCAGCCTGACACACTGTAATTAGCTCACGCTAACGGTCTTAATGCGCAGATAACTGGGCTATTCTGGTTCGGAAAACTTCTTCCCATTTAACCAGACTCCCAAGGCCAAGATGAACAAAGATGATACGATACCAACAACATTACTCATTGTACTCATGAGTCTTAGGAAGGTATAAAAAAAATCATTTTCGGGAAGCATTCTGGCTTGAAAAAGAGTAAAGAATATGGTCAGTAATGAACCTGTTGCCATACAGAAAGGTATGATCCATATCCACAGCCGGCGGAAATATTTGGCGATTAGAACCCATCCGATCACTAACGTTAATTGAACAATAATTGTGGTGACCACATGAGAGATTGTGTTCAGGTCTCCAGGGACATGAAAATTCGAATTTTGCCAGGCCCAACCGAGTCCCAAGCCAAAGAGAATAAGCAACGTGGCAATTATATAGCGTGTGTACATCGTATATTGTCCGATAATGGTATACGAAGAAAGGTCCTGGCCAGGCCTAATCACACTCAAAATGTGTTGAAGTTGATCAGAAACAGCCGTCGCGGTCCGATCCATCTCAGTAAACCACCATTTTTTCTTTGAGGTGCTCTGGCCGAAAATCGGATCTCCGTTTTCCTTAAAACCGATAATATAAATGGTCTCCTGAAAATCCGGCAGGTGAATTGGAAAGCGTTTCTCTATCATTGTCTTGAATTCTTCGTAAATCATCTTTTCTTTTTTAGCCCTTCCTTTTTTCGTTAGAGCATCCGTAGGGCGTGGTGGTAAATAGAGAAGTAGGGCTGTATAGTTGACATTGTTTTTCACCGCTTCAATTTCCCATTCAATACCGGCGGATTCACCAACGGTTAGTACAACCAGACTCGACTTACCTAATAGCTCTTCTACTTTCCTCTGCCAGTTCTGGTGTTCCACAAAAACTCGATAGGCTCCATGAGGGTAGGCGCCTATCCGCGATTTCCAATTAGGCTCTCCTATTGATACCAATGGCCCGATGGCATTAAGTACAAGCAGAAATTCTTCGCTCGTCCCTTGAATGTTGACCGTACTTTCACCTATTGAAATAACGTCATAGTTTCTTGACTGATCTTCGTCGAAAGGACGGAGAAACAGCACTGGCGAGCGTTTGTCAATTTTCGTCACTTGAGCAAATGTGGGGACTAAAAAATAACTGGAAATTATGACCATGAATATACACAGAATAAATCCACCAATGGTCAGCCAAAAGTAAGTCATTGAACTTGCTTTTGGTGAAAATAACCCGACAAACATCATTCCGCAGAGAACACACCCAATCACACCGATTAGGTAGATGGTGTAACCAATGAGCGTTCTCGTATCTGCAGACATCTACTTGTTTAAGATTAATATTCTGACATGTTAATTAGGGTGAGGTCTTGTAATGCCATGCCAAGGAGAAATTGCTATGCATAAACTTTCCTTTACCTTGAACTCTCCGCGAGTGAAATGGGATTACTAGAAAAACCCAGCTAGGAGATAGTTTTTACAAATTAATCTGCCAGCGTCACGCCATCCGTGATCAGAATGATAGAGCCATTCGGCATTCCATTTCTGAATTTCGAAGTAGCGAATAGTCCTCTGGCCAATACCAGATTAGAGCCGTCTCAACATGGGAGAACTCCTATAAAGCCGACCCCCCTCGAGTCGAATTTCCTTCCACCTCCCGCTGTTTTTCAGATGCCGCTAATAATTGCCCGCCATATTTTTCTACCTGCTTGAGAATAACGGGAAAGTAGACTTGATCATACTTCTCATTATCATGGATATCGAGAGCACTGATAATATCGGCGGCCATGGTTTCTCCTTCATTAGTTTGGTTGAGATCTCCTCTACCATCGAACATTTTCTACACCGTATAGAATGAGCTCCCGCCGAGCAACCTATAAAATCTCTAACTCTTAACCACCGTAAATATTCACTTTTCATATCTCCTGTCCTTTTCTGCGTCTTCCCCAACCAAATCAAAAAATGTTGAAATGTGGTGTAACAAAGATTCTGTAAAGTTGACACTTTATGTATACCGAACGTTCGGTATATAATGGAGCTGCAAAGGAGGTATCATGCCCATCACCAAAGTCAATGAAAATGAATTGCTGGACCGATTAACCGACGTGTTTCGCACGTACGGGTATGAAGGAGCCAGCCTGAGCAAGATGTCTGAAGCCACCGGCCTTCAACGTGCCAGCTTGTATCATCGGTTCCCTGGCGGGAAAGAAGATATGGCCAAGGCTGTGTTAGAGAGAGCCGAGCAGTGGCTCGCAACTCACGTCCTGGCACCGCTGTCTGCGCAAGGCAAACCGGCAGACCGCATTCGTATAATGGCGAAAGGGATTCATGAGTTTTACGGAGGAGGACATCGTTCCTGCTTACTAGAGGCCCTTTCGTTTGGCGGTGGTGATGACGACGTGAAACGGCATATACGACGTGGATTAGCTGCCTGGGTAGAGGCTTTGGCAAAGGTGGCTCGTGAAGCCGGGGTATCGACGACGAAGGCACGTCAGCAAGCTCAGGATGCGATCGGTCGAATTCAAGGTTCGTTAGTGATGGCTCGGGTCCTTCAGGATCGCGGACCGTTCGAACGAACGTTGCTGAAACTTCCTACGATGATACTAAGTCACTAAGTAAGCAGAAGGAAATTTTACATGTGCCATTTCATCGAATCGATCACCGAATGTTGCAGGCTGTCCTTAGGGGACAGGCGAGGTTAAGCGCAGACTAGTTTTTTTTGCTCTATACTTTTACCGAACGTTCGGTGTTAATTCTTCACTTCAAATTCTCAAGGAAGACCGCATCATGAAAGTCACTATCGCAATTTTTTCAGATCCTAAGAATGGCTCAGAGGAAGCCCTCGGTCGTGTGTTTAATGGGTTGGCCGCAGCCTATGACTTTAAGCAGGCGGGCGACGACGTGTCCGTGGTGTTTCAAGGGACCGGCACGCGCTGGATCGGCGAGCTCACCAAGAAGGACCATCCGGCACATGAATTGTTCGAGGCAGTGAAGGATCAGGTTGCCGGTGTATCCTGTGGCTGTGCCGATGTGTTCGGCGGCTCCGAGGAAGCTTAGAAATCCGGATTCGATCTCATTAAGAACAATCCGATTCCTGGAACGTCTGGCCTTTCCAGCTTTCGCACGTTGCTTTCAGATGGTTCGACTGTGCTGACATTTTAATCAGAAGTCCAACGTCTAACTGGAGGCGTGAAACGCACCGCCTCCAGTTAGGGCCTAGCACTCTCCCAAAAAGGAACGAAGCCATGAAAATCGAAACTCCATACCACGAAGGTGAATTGCAGGTACAAGAACGGGTGGGTGTCTTGGACGAAGGCGCGATGAACTCGCGTGTTATTCAAGATTCCATCATTAAAGGTGCTCTGCGGTTTATCAGTCAACTGCCCATGGCTGTGTTTGGCAGTCTGGATCATGAGCAAAATGTGTGGGCCTCCGTATTCATGGGAAATCCAGGTTTCATAACAGCGGAAAATGACCAGACCGTGAGGTTCGATCTCACGAACATGGCGCACAATCCGCACGATCCGTTTTGGATGAATATTCAAGAAAATGCTGAAGTAGGAATGCTGGCTATCGAACTAGTCTCACGTCGTCGCTTGAGGATCAACGGTACCATCACGCGTGAATCCGAGGAGTTGCTACAACTCAAGGTGAAAGAATCATATCCCAATTGCTCGAAATACATCCAAAGGCGGTACATCATCGCTCAGCCAAAGGAATGCGATATGACTCCGCTTACAGCAGTGCGTGGGGAAGTATTGGGTGTCGCACAACGCACGATTATCAATCGAGCTGATACATTTTTTGTTGCCAGTATGCACCCTGAGCGAGGAGTGGACGCCTCGCATCGGGGTGGCAACCCAGGGTTTGTCTCAGTTGTTGATGACCGCACACTTCGCATCCCGGATTATCCAGGGAATTCTATGTTCAATACCTTGGGCAATTTCGCTGTGAATCCCCGGGCAGGAATAATTTTTTTCGATTTCGAGTCTCATCGAACTCTTCAACTTACTGGTCATGTGGAAATTCTGTACGACGTGGATGACTCGGTGGAAGAAACGGGAGGCACGAACAGGTATTGGCAACTTCAGATTGATCGTTGGTTGGAGATCGGTCATGCCCCTCAGTTGACTTTGGAGTTCTTGGATTATTCACCATATAACTTCCCAGTCCGTAGTAGTTCTGGGGCATGGATAAGGAAGGCTAGAACCTAGGGCTTTGATCTATTCGACACGAACTTCTGAACTGTAGGTTGTTTGAATGACGATCGCCCGGATGGCCAAGGCTTACTATCGTTTACGATCACGTGCACATTGATATGGCAGTTTGGTGGTGAATGGGTCAACGCTTCCGAGGTATGGCGTTGGCAATCAGTGCCTTAGCTGCTCGTTTTGCGATTTGCGCGGTTTCTGAATTTTCAGAGACTTGGACGGTTACCGTCGCCCCTTCCAGTAATAGCGCTAATTCTTCTGCCAGCCCTTTGGGGTTTGAGGCTCCCGCTTGTTTGCACAGCTCTTGGATATACCCTTTCACCAGTTTTTTATATTCTTTGCATATTTGGCGAATGGGTGTGTCTGTGTCTGAATATTCACCAATGGTATTGATGAACAAACACCCGTAAAAATTATTTTGCTGGAACCATCGTTGTGCAAAATCGAAAATGGCGAGCAGGCGTGCTCTTGGTGTCTTTCCTCCAGTTTCCACCCGTCGCATAAATTCATTCCGAGCCAGCCCGTCGTAATGTCGTAAAACAGCGAGGACCAGCTCTTCTTTCGAACGAAAATGGGCATACAGCGTTTTCTTCGTGACTCCGGATTGTTCCACGATCAAATCAATTCCGGTGGCATGAATCCCATTCTCAGCAAATAGCTCGAGTGCGGTGTTGATTAATTGCTCCCTCTTTGAGAGGCCGTTGGGTTTTTGCTTCATGAATCGATATGACTGTGTCTAGCCGCGATCTTCATTGATTTTGTCTGCATTTTTTCGTGTTTTCATGATGGTACGTAAAATACCTTTTAAAAACAATATTATTGGACGAGTATAGTCATACGATGAAAAACTTTCCTGATGTTGTAACAAAACCGTTCCTTGTCCGACTAATATTGAAAGTATACAGATCTGTATATATAATTTATTCACGTTCGCTTACAAGGAGGTTCATCATGAGGATGATACCAAAGTCAATTGTTTCAGCACTTGCTCTTGTTCTCGCTATGGTTGCCACGCCGGTTTTTGCGCTGGACTTTATGAACAGTACTCCGGGGATCAGCGGGTATGACCCAGTGTCTTACTTCGTGGATGGTAAGCCCATGAAAGGCAGCGGATATCATGTCGCTGAATTCGACGGTGTCACCTATGTCTTTGCCAACGAAGACCATAAAGAGATGTTCGAGTCCAATCCGGAAAAGTATGTGCCGGCTTACGGTGGATACTGTGCGTATGGTGTGGCAGTTGGAAAGAAGATTGTGTCTGATCCTGAGGCCTGGAAAATTGTTGATGGCAAACTGTATCTGAATTTAGATCAGGATATCCAAAGCAAATGGCTCAAGGATATTTCTGGCTATATCGAACAGTCTGAGGCGAACTGGAAAGACATCAAAGGGAAAGCCCCATCGGCCTTGTGAGAAGTGTGAGGGGAGAGGTCTGTCGTGAGTCACAGGCGCAGGCCTCACATTTTTGAGAGACAACATAAATAAAGGAGACATGGATGAAACAAGTGTTGATTTTTGGCATGGTTCTACTTTTAGGGTTGGGAAGTTGGACAGGATGGGCGATGACCGATGCTGAAAGGCCATATGCCTCAAACATCGACTCGAAAACCGGGGACATTCATGTTCCTGAGGGATATACCTTGTGGCCGGTGCTTGGGACATGGTCGCATGCGAAGACGGAAGGGGATTCGGGTATACAAGAACACCATGTGGTGTATACGCAACCTGAAACGATTCAGCATTACCAAGAAACCGGCGAGTTCCCTGACGGAGCCGTCTTGGTGAAAGAACTGTTGAATACGAAGACCATGGCTATGACGACTGGACCTGCTGTAGGACATGCCACCACAATCAAGGGGTGGTTTGTGCTGGTCAGAGACACGAAGGGGCGCTTTCCTTCATCAAGCTTATGGGGTGATGGATGGGGATGGTCGTTTTTTGATGCGGAAGATTCCATGCACACGGAATCAAAAGATTACAAGAATGACTGTCTCCCATGCCATACGCCAGCCAGGCAATTGGCGCCCAAAGAGGCAGTTGATGCTGATAAATGGATCTACTCGTTCGGATATCCTGTGCTTCAGAACAAGTCATGATCAATGATAGATGGGGAAATCTCTAACATCTTGAGTCGGCATCTTCGGCAGGTAGTGACGTCTGGTCACTGCCTGCCAACCCCATCATCTTACCCTCCCGAAGAGCGATTCAGCAGAAGTCTTCATCCTCACTTTTTACAATGTCGCATATAGCAATAGTATGGAAAACTGCCCTTTTGCATTGAGAAAGAAAAGACGGTAAAATACTTACACATGAAAATATGTAACGATTCATATCTATACGTCGTCATCATCAAAAGATCAAACCGAATAGACGCTAGAAGTTTTATTTAGGGGTACAGTAAAGTCGTGGTCATATCATTCCCAACAATCGCCAGTTGTGTATTTGCTGCGTATCTCTTTGGCGGGACGGATCTCGAGGATCATAGTTACGAACCAATTCCCAATCCATCATCAGAATGCACATTTTCTGCCTGGGTTAACGAGGGAGAGTTTCATCTTGAGAGAGACGGCCATGAAGTCTTTATCGCTCTTCCAATTCATCGAGGCTGGTACCGGTTTCAATACGATTGGGGCCAAGATCAAGCCTACATGTCAGTGCCTGGCGAAACGAGGTGGTATCCAATTCCTGTTCGCATGGGTTCCGATGAATTTTACTAGTTATCTGCTCATGTAACTGATTGGGGTCAGACTCGAATTAATGTGTCGAGCAGGTCATCACAGGGGATGAGTCCGGCATGCTTAGAATGTGCAAGACGCCTGTGGGAAGAGGTGATGTATCGAGGGAGGGAATGCCAATGCGATAGTCATGATGGATCATGGCGAGAAGGACTTTTATCCTTTTTATCCTGTCGGTCATGCATTTTCCCAAATAGATACCCGGCGATCGCTCCCATGATTCCTATAGAGGCGGTCAGTTGTTGTTCAACGTCTGCAAGTACAACAATCGCGATGGTGCCGAAGATGACAAAGACTAACCCGCTGGCATAAATGACATCTTGAGCCGTATAATCATTACTCTTACTGATTACAAACAACATGATCATGAGAGAGATCATGCCGGCTATGGCGACGCCAAGCGTCTGGTATAATCGGTTCTGTTCTTTGAGTTGATTGAATTCAAACGTATATCTGTCTGCTTCTGAAAAGATTTCCTGTGTAGGAGTTTCTTGGGGGACCGGATATTGAGCATCAATATCGATCCCGTTTCCCATTTCTTCTGCCAATACCGACCCTGTCCCCCACAACGCGTCGACGAAAAAAACAAAGCTACAGATCAGAATGTTCAAGAGCCGCCTGTTATCCTTTATCATACGTTATCATTCTTGAAGTATTTGGATAAGTTTGGAGTAATGTTGGATTTGTGAAAATTTTCTGGCTTTTCTTGCTGCATCGACTTTTTGTTCCAGAGAGGCGATCATGGTGCTTTTCTTTTGTAGCGTCCAGCTTCGTGTGTCATCTCGAAAGCGCCGATACACCGGCGGCTCCTGCATTTTTTGAATGATAGGCGCATTTTTTTGACTAGGGAGCTGGAATTTTCTCAGTTCTTCACTATTGGCCGGGATAGACAAGACGAGAAGTGATGTAAGAACAACTCCCGAACAACTGAGTCTTCCGATTGCTCCTCTGCCTTCTATCCAGCGATTCATTCGGCCCCTCTACACAAATAAAGATACAGGTGTACTTCCAACTTACTCATTTGTTCATAAAAAGGCAATACACCACTGCTTGTTCTTGAGTCGCCTTCCATTTCTGGATATCAATGAGACAGATACAATCTCATTGCACTAAATCCTTTTTGCTCTCTCCCGAGATACAGCAGCCGTTTGCCGGGTTCCTTCACTTGTCGTAACCAGTGTTTTACCCAATTTTTGGCTGGTTGAGGACTATCAACATATTTTAGCTGTAGGAGGGAAAGTCCAGCCTGTTCACTCGCTAATTTCAGTGAGGCTTCGGAAAAGTAAAACAAGTGTTCGAGTTCAGCCTTTGGATAGTTTTTAATGTCAGACGCGTACATGGGACGTTTTCTCCAGCATTCAACATTCGGCACTTCGATTGCGATGACCCCGCCTTTGTGTAACATCCCTTTCATCGTTTTCAGGATCTCACAGGGATCGGGTAAATGTTCAAACACATGCCAAAGACTAATCACGTCGAATTGTTTATTAGAAAAATCCAAGTCTTGCAGCCGACCAATAAAAATGTCAGTCATGCCCACTGTCGTTTTCGTATGTTGGGCATATTCATCGGAGAGCTCCGTTCCAGACCCCGAAAATCCTGCCTCTCTGGCCACGGCACAAAAATCGCCCATCCCACACCCTACGTCCAACAAGATCCCTGTGGTGACATACTGAAGAATGTCATTCAAACGTTCTTGATATAATTTCTTGAGATAGTACTTGTTGTGATGAAACCACGCGCTCGCAGGCCCATCTTGCAAAAGTCCGGGCCTTGTATACTGCGCTTTCAGGGCCTCAGGCCGTGGTTGAGGACTTAAGAAAATCACACGGCAGGTGTGACATTGAAAATAGTTAAAGTTGGGGGCTTCCGTCAGTTGAGTAAATTCACGGCTTCCACATACTGCACAGGCTTTAACGAGATCATGGTGTTTCTGTTGATGCATGTCTCTGTCTCTAGGGATTAACAAGGGATCGAAAAGGTTCGAGTACGCAATCGGTCTCCTCGTTCATACTTACATGGACAAAAAGGTGTATCCATAACTTTGCAGGATGATTGCTCAAACTCTTAAGCGTTCTTGTCTGGTTGTGTGGCTATGTTTGTGAGATAGTGATCGAGGTGCTTAGCAAATAACTGGCGGTTTCGTTGAGTCAACGCAGAGGGGCCACCCGTGTCGATTCCGCTTGCCCTGAGCGTATCCATAAAGTCTCGCATTGTTAGGCGAGCGCGTATGGTGTCGGCTGAATGCATCTCACCGCGAGGGTCAAGCGCATGTCCACCCTTGGCAATGACCTCAGCAGCAAGAGGAACGTCAGCGGTAATGACCAAATCGCCAGTTGCTAATCGTTTGACAATTTCGAAGTCAGCTACATCAAAACCATTGGCGACTTGAATGGCTGAAATATAGCGAGATGATGGCACTGAGAGGAGTTGGTTGGCGACCAATGTCACCGGTACCGCTGTCCGTTCAGCTGCACGAAATATGATTTCCTTGATTACCTTGGGGCAGGCATCGGCATCAACCCAGATGGGCATGTGATGTTCTCATCGTTCATATCGGAGTGCATGGAGCTGTCGATGTACTATTCTTGACTGCTTTTGAGAATGAATAGACAGTAAGGCGTGAGCCGTATTCTTGTGTCGACAAATCAAGCCTACGTGGAGGGAGCAGAATAAGCAAGAGACAGGTAAGGCCAAGTCTGTCGGAAGGTGGGGCAGCCTTCGTTGTAGGTCATTATCAAAACATGACAATTCTCATGTACGCAGGTTCAATTATCGGAGACTTCAATTTTACTTCCATCGGCAGAGACATCAATGTCTATCGTGTTCTCGCCAATTTTCCCGACAAATTCATAGCCGACAACTTGCATGCTCGCTGAGTGACTAGCTTCGATGAAGGTTGGGGTAAATCCAGGAAGGTTTTTTTTAATGGCCTTCATGACGGCTCCAGGAACCATATCTCGTTTGAATTCTATTTCGATTTCTTGCACTTCTCCGCTGGGATAGACGTCATACTCAAGCTTCCGGCCATCTTTGAATGTGCCTTGAATTTCATAGACAAAACTTCCTCCAGGTTCGGTTTCCGTGTTCGCACTTTCAAAAGTGGCATCAGGGAATTGTTCTTGAGCCTTTTTCATAATGATTGCCGGTACGGCACTGAGTTCTATTGATGTTTCCACGCCAGCCCATGCCGGGAGAGGAAAGCTTGTTAACAGCATACCGATGGACAGAGGAACTGCTAAAGAAATGTTTCTCATGGGTGTTATAGGCTCCGTTCACTTTTTCCCAGAATGAATTGGCAATAACTCAGCAATTTCTTTTCGTAAGACTTTCCAGAAGCCTTGCAGGTTGGCATATTTATTATTGACCTGCTCTAAATACTCTTCGAGATGATCGATGGCTTCATGCTGTTCAGCCTCTCGTTCCTTTTTCAATTGCTGTTTAAGCTGAAGCAGCGTATCTTCGAGTTCATCGACCTTTTGTTCTAAGGCTTGTTTTCGGGTTGCAATCGTATTCAACATCCAATCCTCCTTATGTGTAGTTACCAACCAAAAGCCTGACTCGCGCCGATTAAACTTAGCGGAAACAGGAAGAAGACGCCTAGAATATACAAGGCGACGTAGAGTTTTTTTCGCATGGCCAGTTCAGCCATTTTTTCAGCAGCGTGGATCGGGATGTCTCGCAAAAATGGGATGCCATAAATAAAGATGACTCCAGCGATATTATAAATGAAGTGGATTAAGGCTATCTGCAGCGCGAAAATCGCATTGGCTCCAGTGACGGCCGTGGCCGCCAATAAGGCCGTGATGCATGTGCCGATATTGGCCCCTAAGGTGAAGGGATAGATTTGCCGGAGGCTAAATATTCCGCTGCCGGCTAATGGTACAATGAGGCTTGTGGTCGTCGACGAAGATTGGACGAGCACCGTGACGGCAGTTCCCGTCGCGATACCGGAGACTGGACCGCGACCGATGGCGCCGTGCAGAATTTCTTTCGCGCGTCCGACCATCAAGACCTTCAAGAGTTTACCAATCGCGGAAATAACGAAGAAAATCATCACAATGCCGAAGGTAATCAGCAGAACGCCTGCAATCACTTCCGATAACCCAATCCCCCCGAATGCGCTCTGGGCCGCTTGGATAGGCGGTTTGACGAGGGGCTTAATGAAGTTTAGCCCTTTCATGGACATGGAGTCCCCACCAATCATCAGATTCGAGAGCATAGCCCCCGTTTTATGAAGTATCCCAAACATGATTTCTAAAGGCAAAAAAATTACCACACTGATGACATTAAAAAAGTCGTGAATCGTCGCGGCGGCAAAGGCCCGTTTAAATTCCGCGCCTTCTTTGACGTGCCCCAGGCTGACAATGGTATTTGTGATTGTGGTGCCAATATTCGCTCCCATGACCATTGGAATTGCAATGGTCACCGGTAAGCCGCCAGCCACCAGACCGACGATGATGGATGTCACGGTGCTGGAGGATTGAATGAGGGCTGTTGCGACTGTGCCGATGACAAGAGCAGTGAGCGGGTTGCTGGCGAAGGAGAACAGTTCTTTGGCTTCGCCGCCGGTTGCGGTTTTAAATCCACTTCCAATCATGCCGACGGCTACGAGTAAGAGATATACAAGGAAGGTCACCATGAGCCATTGTTGGTAATTGGCCGATGTTGTTGTGGGATGTTGTTCGTAGGTTGTCGAGATGGACATAAGGCTTCTCCTGGTGGTTATCCGCTTAGGAATGCAGGCGGTACACAAAGTATTACCGAATTGTGATTCGTGCAGGATCGTAAATGGACAGTGTTAAGAACGTGTTACGAATGCGTGTGAATTATGTTAATAGTGAGTTTTATGATCACAGAGGGTCGTCACGCTTGTTTGGGGATGCGGAATCCATGGGGAGAGTTTCAATAGGCGTTGCTGACGAAAATTTGCGGGAGCGGTGTATGGACTATCAACAACTCTTTTCTGACATAGCGAGTAAATTGCCTAACATTGATGATCTCGGCAACGTCGCCTCATACATACCTGAATTGCAAAATGTCGATCCGAAGAAGTTCGGTATTCATCTCACCACGATTGATCGGCAGGATTATAGTTTTGGCGATTCCAACGAAAAGTTTTCTATTCAAAGCATCGCGAAAGTCTTAGCCCTGGCCTTAGCCTTTGAATTAGAAGATGACCAACTCTGGGATCGAGTCGGAGTCGAACCTTCGGGGAGTCCATTTAATTCCTTGGTGCAATTGGAATATGAAAAAGGTATTCCGCGTAATCCATTCATCAATGCCGGGGCCTTAGTGATCTGCGATATTCTTGTGAGTCGTTTGCGCAATCCTCAAAAAGATTTCCTTGAATTCACACAAAACATTTGCGGAAACCCTGCCATTGAGTATTGTCCGAGAATTGCTGAATCGGAAAGACGCACAAGTTATCGAAACGCCGCGCACCTCAATTTAATGAAGGCTTATGGCAACATTCAGAATGATATAGAGGCTGTGTTAGATTTTTATTGTCATCTGTGTTCCATTGAAATGACGTGTAAAGAATTAGCGCAGGGCTATGTGTTTCTCGCCGCCAATGGGGTGAACCCGCTCACCAATGAACGCGTGCTGCGTGGGAGCAAAACCAAACGTATCAACGCCATCATGCAGCTCTGTGGGTTTTACGATGAAGCCGGGGAGTTTGCGTTCAAAGTAGGCTTGCCGGGAAAAAGTGGAGTGGGTGGGGGAATAATCGCTATTTACCCAGGACATTACAGCATTGCTTTGTGGAGTCCCAAGTTGAATAAAAAAGGGAACTCCTATCGGGGCATGCAAATTCTTGAGTATTTCACGACTCGAACCAAGTCATCCATATTTTGACGTGTCTTATGCGCGAGGATGGGGCTTGGGTTTCGTTTTCGCGTCTTGTCCATTCAACGTTGCTTTAGATAGCCATATGTGACTCGCAAGTTTTTGTTGCTATCTTGTTTCTTTTCTTTCCAAGAACAACCGCCGTTTCTATTCATAAGGTCAATACAAAACAGGAACCCTGGCACGACTCGTTGACTCGAGTGCTGGAGGGGCGTAGACTCGAACTGTTCACAGAAATCAGCCAGGGCTAAGCCATGGAGTGACTGGCGTGAACATACAACATCGATCATCAAGACTTCCTGAAAGAGCCCTGCGGGCGAGCCTGTGCCTGGAGGGCTTTTGTGTGTTGTGCGCAAGCAGAGAGGGGCAACTGAGTCCGGTCTGGAGAGATGAAGGAATTTCTCTTTCTCTCAGGCCGTGCGAGTCGTTCTCTTTTGAGTGGGAGTACATACAAAGGGGGTGCTGTCATGATCAATACAAAATTCTTAAGGAGAACCCTTGTTGTCGGGATCGTGTTCGTTGTGTTAGTGGGCTGTTCCTCAGGAACAAAAGAGGCCAATGTCGGGGCCTGTGTAGCCCCAGAGGTGGTTGCAGATTATGTCCATACCATCATTGAAGCGGACCGGACCCTATATGCATCCCTCGTGGTGGAAAGGATGCGGCATTATGGGAAAGACTTGGTGGCAGAAGACTGGGCCCAAAAGAACAAGCTTCCCCTGCCAGCACAAATGCTACAGTTTGCAGGATTGGAGGTCGAACGCAAGGGGGTTGGCTTGAAGTACCGGCTCGCGAGTCTGTGGCCCGTCGATAAGACCAATGGGCCGGCCAATGACCGTGAACGGACTGGGTTGCAGACGGTCTCGGATGATCCGGGCACCGTGCATACGAGTATGCTCAAAAGACCAACAGGTCCCGTTTTTAAAGCGATCTATGCTGATAAAGCGGTCTCTGAAACGTGTGTAACCTGTCACAATAAACATCCACTCAGTCCAAGGACGAACTACAAGCTTAACGATGTTATGGGGGGAATCATTATTGAATTTCCTCTGAAATCATCGTAGGTCTGGACCTGCGTTGAGGTTCCAAAAAATCAGAAGCTGGGGTTGTTCTATGAGCCACAAACCCAACCGAACTGTGGCCATGTTCGCACAGTCCTACTCGTTTAACACGAGAGTCTGCTCGGGGATGCGTATTGTAATGCTGCTATTTATGTGTGGGCAATGTGGATGAATGAGCGTGAGTTTTTACGCTCTTTCCCAGAGTCCTGGCATCCGCTTTGACTATAGGACGAAAGGTGACGAACTTTAATGGTTTCTGATCAGGTGAAAGTTTTCAATTAAAGTACATACGCATGTCTGACCCCACTTCCTGGTGTCTGTGTCTCGTCTGGTGACAAGTCCCGTCTCGATATATCCTATCACCTGATACCGCAAGAGGGGTAGAATGATTCTAGAAAGCTTATGACACATCAAACGATTCCTGTCATCAATCTACAACCGCTAGACATCGGTGGTACGCAACGCCAAAACACGGTTAGGCAGGTTGGTGAGGCCTGTTGTAATTGGGGGTTTTTTCAGATTATTGGGCACGGGGTGCCTGATGATCTAATTGCGTGCGTATGGCGCGAGACCAAGGGGTTTTTTGCGTTGCCCACTTCCGTAAAAAATGCTGCGGTACGCACAAGGGAGAATGCACGAGGCTGGTATAACCGTGAATTGACCAAAAACTCTCGTGACATGAAGGAGGTGTTTGATTTTGGGTACAAACCCTATCCAGAGCTTCCTGATGAGGATTCCTCAAATTGGACGCGTGATGGATACAATCAATGGCCAGACTTAGGGCAATGCGCTGACTTTCAATCAACGATGTGGGAGTATTTTCAGGCGTGTGAGCGCATCGCGTTTGCATTGCTGGAAGTGATAGGGGAGGGGCTTGGTGTCGCTCCTGGTAGTTTGGCCCAAGACTTTCTTGATACGCACACGAGTTTCCTCCGACTCAACTATTTCCCCAAGCACGATCCTATACACCTAGGTCAGCAAGCCTCAGCAGCGGGGCATCTTGGTATTCATCATCATACGGATGCTGGCGCGCTGACTGTGTTAGTTCAAGACAATGTCGGTGGTCTTCAGGTCTGCCTTAATAATGAATGGATTCCGGTCGATCCGGTGGACGGTGCACTGGTGATTAACATTGGGGACATGGTGCAAGTTTGGAGTAATGATCGCTATCAGGCCCCGCTTCATCGTGTGCTCGCCAGTGAAAATCGCGACCGATATAGCCTGCCGTTTTTCTTTAACCCTTCTTACGACGCCAAGTATGCTCCGCTTGATGTATTAATAAATGAAGCATCCCCTCCAAAGTATCGACCGATTAATTGGGGAGAGTTTCGATGGCAGAGGCAGCAGGGCGACTATGCAAATTACGGCCAGGAAAACCAGATTGCCGACTATCGAATTCCTCACGTTTCTGAAAGTCAGAGACGAAGGTGGGACGAGAGCTCATAATACAGATCCTCAGGTTGGTCTACGATGAATGAAAAAGAAGGAATAGCAGCCTTATTTCTTTTTCACTCTGCCTTCTTTGTCAGATAATCCCCAAGGATGCCTCGGCTATGTTCATCATCATGACAGTACACGCACAGGTTTTCCCAATTAGACCCGTTGGCAGGATTGTTGTGGTGATTTCCATCTTTATGATGCACGGTTAGGAGATGTTGATTCGTACTGTCGAACTCTCTTGCGCATTTCGCACAGATGAGACCATGAATCTTTAATGACTGTTCACGATAGTTGGTCGTACGTGCGTTTTGCTGCCGTAGTTCTTTGACGACTTCGTCAACAGGCTTACCTGATTCAACCTTTTGGAGCCGTCGAAGTTTATGGCGCCCCCTGTATTGGTCTCCCATGGTTTGTGCCCTCCTAAGACAATCGCAATCCGAGCTTTCTGGCAGTTCCATATTGTCGTACCATTGCACGGGACACCCATAGGTATGCGTGCCCCGAATGAACAAGTCTTTGTGAATTATTTTAATGCCTCAAGGGTCGTACGAAGTTCCTGCAATTCTGTCTTAAATAACGCAAGATGTTCATCACGTTGAGGTTGCGTCTCTTTAAATTTCCATACTCGCTTAAAGACAGACCACAGCTCCTTGTTATGCGTGACTGCGAGGTCGTACGTGGCTGTCTCCCGTTTGGCCTTGTCTACACAGCATAAGGTTTCGTCGAAGGCGTGAAATTGATTGTGCAAGTCGTCTAAGGCTTGGTCATTCCCTTTTCCGCCTTTTGCTGCATCCGCACTCGCTTCCATCATGGTTATGAGATTTAAAAGCGTATCCACACTGGTTGTTCCCTTTGCTTTCTGTGCGAATTCATCAGCATGTGGATAGAAGAGATAGCTGCATCCACTGAGTCCGGTGAGCAAGATTGCTGCAGCCAAGATTTTGATGATGTTTTGCATGAATACCTCCACTGTTAAGAATGTGTATGACAGGAATTGCGGGTGGTTGTGTTGATAGACAATGTCTCTTTACACCGGGTTGACGACTCGTATATTTATCGTAACGAGATTGGCTCGACGAGACAACCTCCTTGAAATGCAACATTCGGCTTCGATTCTGGCTTGCGTTTCTCACGGAAGGATAAGTTTGGAAGGGTGAGTGTCCAACTGTCTGACTTCAATGAACTCCTAGACTGATTTGTCATCATGCTCCAACGATTTATGAAAATGAAGCAGAAACGTACAGAGATATCCTCAGTGATTGACAAGCCGAACTTTACTCTATACTGCTAATACTTGACTGGTGAACATTGGAGGTTAGTGTTATTGATCTCCCATGTGTTGACGGCAATGAGGTGAAGTGTTCACTGAGCCTGTCATAATCCCAGAAAAGCTTGCTTCCATTTTGGAGTTTGTCTCTGTAGATAGAGCCACGCAACGTATCTGTGGCTCAAATTTGGTGAACTGAAAGGTCATATGGCAACGATCGAACCATCTATCCAAGGACAATCTGGGAGGCCTCGGAGTCAAAACACGACGACTCCCCCTAAACGAGACCTTCTCGTCGTGGCCGCGAAACGCTTGTTTCATCGTCAAGCGATTCGTCATCTCACCAATATGTTGAGTCGTTTGCATGCAGCCGACACAGCATATGTCATCCAACATATTGATTCACCTGAAGGTCGACGAACGACCTTTGATTGCCTTCCCAACGATGAGTTTCGAGGCCATGTATTAAGCGAGCTCGATTCAGAGACCAGATCGCAAATATTAGACAATCTCTCGTCTTCCAGACTCACACACATTCTGGAGTACTTAGGACCGGATGACGTGGCAGATATCCTCGGGGATCTTCCGGAGGAACGAAAAACCCAAGTCCTGGCATTGATGAAGCATGAAGATTCAACGGAAGTCAAAGATCTCATGCAGTATGAGGAAGGAACGGCTGGGAGCATCATGACGACGGAAGTGTTTTCACTTCCTCAGGACATGACCGCAACAGAAACTATTCTTCGCCTTCAAGAAGCCACTGAGGCTGAAACGGTCTTTTACATTTACGTGACGGATAACGACGATCGGTTAGCGGGTGTGTTGTCTTTGCGGAGATTGCTAACCGTCCCGCCCTCAACACCCCTTGATGCGATCATGACTCGTCATACGGTGAGTGTGACGCCAGAAACGGATCAAGAAGAAGTGGCACGTTTGGTGGCTGCGTATAATCTGTTGGCCATTCCCGTCGTGGATCATGCGAAAGCGTTGCTTGGAATCATTACGGTTGATGATGTGGTCGATGTGATCCGGGAAGAAGCTGTGGAAGATATGTTAATCATGGCTGGTGCGCCTGACGAAGGAGCGTTTCTGCATTCGTCTGTTCCGAGCGCAGCGCGAGCACGATTCCCATGGTTATTCACGAACCTACTCGGGACATTTTTTTCTGGAGCGCTGCTCTGGTATTTCCGGTTTACGCTCCAAGAAGCCGTGGCATTGGTGAGTTTTATCCCGGTCATTTCAGCTATGGGCGGCAATGTAGGCCTGCAGTCTTCAATGTTGGTGATCAGGGCCTTAGCAACGGGTCAGATTGGGCAAGGCGATCTTTGGCGTGTCTGGAAGCATGAGTTGGCCATTGGGCTTCTGCTTGGCGTGATTTCTGGAGGGTTGGTCATGGCTGTAGGATGGGCCTGGCAAGGGCACTATATGCTGGGAATTGTTGTTGGCGTTTCATTGTTAATGGCGTTCATCGTCTCTACCAGTTTTGCTTCAATGTTACCAATTCTTTTTAATCGGATGAAGATTGATCCAGCTGTCGCGGCAGGTCCGCTCGTATCGACGGCCATGGATATTGTTGGAATTGCCATTTATTTAACCTTGGCAACTGCTCTTCTCACCTATCTTGTTTGAACCCCGCTTTATTGATGTGTGCAGACTTCGTATCCAAAACAACAGCAATCGGTATTGCATCCTTGAACTTCTAAAAAGGAGTCGGGGGTGTGTACTTTACGTGAAGAGTTCTCGGTAAAGAGCGAAATGGGTTTGTTTTATGAGAAGCCATTGAACGTTGTGTCGGTTCTGTGTGTACTCATGATTGGTAGGTGCCTGGACAATCGGAGTACATCAACGACAGGTTCGATCTGCTCTGCTTTTCGTTCACGGTACTCTGGAGTTGAAAAGGTATGATGTCAGACTGTAAGAGTCCGAGCAAGACGCCTTCATCATTGCTCACGGGATACAGCGGCGTATTGGATTTGATACATCACTTCTTTTTCATGTTCTTCGCTAATTCTTGCGTTGTCGAGGCAAATCTTCCTGTTCGCTAGGCGTTTCGTTGCATGAAATCTGGCATCTCAGTTCCTTCTTACCTCATAATCTACTTTGCTTTATTTACTGCTGGTACGGTCGTTGCATTAATTATGTATCAAGTTCATAACGTGTAGGGTTTTATATACACGGTTGAACCGCAGTGTTGACGAAATGGCTGCGTGATTGCTGATGAATAGTACCTGAGTTGCCTGTAAGACAATAATTTAAGGTATCGCGGATATGTTGATTCGTATCTACTTCGCGCACTTGCTCATTGTCGCAGGAATGTGTCTGTATTGCCTTGCTCGATCACGTTGCATGTTGAAGAAGTGTGATTGGCTCTGTCTTGATGGTGGTTCATCCTGTGATTGTACACGTCTCGCTCAAACGAATGATGAAAGGCTGGCCATGCCAATTGGCCAACTGGCTTGAGGGGCAAGATGACGTCGAGATTCGTCAGGGTGCAGATGCTGGGCAAGCGAATGACTCTGTTGATTGGCACGATCAGCGTGTTTCTTCCGTACAACTATTGAAAGTTCTTCTTGTTCCATGTTTTGTGCTCCTTTCCATGGTCTTTATGTTCTCTGAAGCCCACACCCTTCCGCAGTTCACGAGGCAATATGAGCTGAAATGCAGCAAGTGTCATCTCGCGCCTCCCACCCTGAATTTTGCAGGCCGGAGGTTTTTGCAGAATGGATACCGATTCTTTAGGGAAGAGCGGGATGACAAGACGATCAAGGATTTAATAAAGTTGGATCGCACTATTCCACTGGGAGCGTGGTTTTCCTCTCAACCATATGAGAGGAAAAACGGAGTGACCCGTATTCGGCCGTTTAATGATGCCCGGCTCTATCTTGGTGGAGGCTTGTACCGTGATGTTTCGGCTTTTATGCGCTTGGACCTTGATCAAGCAAAGGACTATCGATTTGGTTCTCAACTTGCCACGCTCAGTTATAATCCAACTGATCTCTTGAACGCGCATGTGTCTTGGACGAGTGTGACCTTCCATGATATCAATGATACGCTGCATAGCTCGCGTCAATTGACATTGATGCCTAATGCAGTGCTGCGCCAGTCGTTCGGCGGCGCGGATAATGGTGGGTCCATCGCTTCTCCACGTCAGGGGCTCCATTTTTCAGGTTGGCTTACGGATCAGGTGTTTTATACGCTCGGGTATACCGGCAATGCCGATGATTTCAATATCGGAGAACTCTCAACCCTCTCAGGACGTCTTGCTTTTGAAATTCTCCCGGTCTCAGGCTATGACTCATTTGCAATCTCCGTCGGAGCATTTGGAATGCATGGGTTCAACAAGGATTCGAAACGTCGGGAGTTCGATCGCCTCATCGGTGATGTACAGATGGATATTCCATTGATTCATGCTCCTGCCCCAGGCGTCATTCGTCTAATGGGAGCCTACTTGCTGGCGAAAGATGATCGTGAGCTTGGCGGATCGGTACACAATCGCGCCTGGTATGTGCAAGCGCTGTTTGCCGCAATGTCAAAGGGAGACCCAACATGGGTGCCGGTCGTTCGGTTCGACGAGTACACGCAGAATGACGGGCGCGATCGGTTCAGGGAATTGACCCTCAATCTCACATATTATTTCGTAGAAAATTTTCGAGCTCATCTTGAGCATTGGAGGCAGATCGATGTCCCTGCTGGTTCAGCAACAGACCGAAATGTGATTCTTCGATTTGTCTACTTGTACTAACTTATGAAGCTGCACCTTTTCAGCGTCGCCATGCTCGTAGCCGTTCTGCCAATGTCCGTGAGCATGACTCCGACGGACTCCATGGATCCGACGAATCAGTGGGACGATAATACCCCGGTCTTTCAAGTCTTAAAAGAGTTAGGCGAGCCGATGCCTGCGCACTATCGTCCGCAGCATGACGCGCAAGTGGTGAAGCAAGGGGAAGAACTTGTCAAATATGGTGTGACGCAAGGACCTGATGGTGCGACAACAAACCTGCAGTCTCAATTTTTTGTGTGCATCGATTGTCACAACGTAAGTCGAGAAGATCCCGATCTCAAAAAAAGTGATCCGGAGGCTCGGTTGGATTTTGCTATTCAACATAAGCGCCGTTTCTTGCCGGGAACGACGTTCTATGGAATCGTGAATCGAACGTCATGGTACAATGGCGATTATCAAAGGAAGTATGGAGCCTTGGCGACCACGGCCCATAAAAATTTGGAAAATGCGATACAGCTTTGTGCTACGAAGTGTGCGATGGGGAGAGAACTCGAAGATTGGGAACTCGAAGCCGTCCTGGCATATTTCTGGTCACTCGAATTACGGCTCAAAGACTTGAACCTATCCGAGTCAGACTGGAAGAAACTACGATTGACACCACGCCTGCCGCACAACAATCAACGTCTGATCTCGTGGATAAAAGGATTGTATTTGAACGCATCCCCAGCAACGTTTTCCAAGCCTCCAGTGATTCGTACGGCCACGGGCCACTATGTTCCCGATATCGAAAAGGGAAAAGCCATTTATGTTCTGAGTTGTATGAGTTGTCATAAAAATGGTGGGATCACAGCGTTCACGCTTGAAAATTCTGCAGTGTCGTATCGACTCATGAGTGAGCACACTGATTTTGGAGCAAATTTTTCAGTGTATAATGCGGTCAGAAACGGAATCAAAGCGAGTCCAGGCAAAGGCTACATGCCGAATTTCCCGTTAGAGCGTATCAGCGATCGCCAGTTAAAGGATTTGCTGGCCTTCATCAACTATCAAGCGACACACGACCAACTGACACTTGAGCCGTTCAACGATTGGATCCATTGAGCACGCGTGTCAACGAGATCGAAAATGTTCATGGTATGTTTGGCGAAGTACTTGTAAGTCTTAGGTGAATTTTCGTGGGCCCTGGATTGTCCCTCATGGCATTAATCAACCCGGCCTCAATGAAGTCGTTGCGAGTGGCGCCAGGCGATAAATGTGAAGCATAGACGGTTTGCAGCGCCATCATGTCGAGTTCCGTTAATCGTCCGCTATTCTGCCCAGAGTAGACTCCCAGGCCGCCGCTCATTAAGGAATTGTGTGCTCCGCCGATTCCATTCGCCTGAATGTGGCACATGCCTAAAATACCATGTCCGATCACATCATGCGCATACGCTTGCGGGGTTTGATCGTCTGGTTGAACCGCGCGGCTGGACTTCAAAACTCCAGGTGTTTGCCACTCATGGTGCGTACATCCGACATTTGATACACAGCCAAAGAATATAGGATTCGGATGAGTCATTGAGATGACTCGGAAGTCCCCAGTTGGGGGTTCGTGTTCTTCGGTTATGTGAAGCGAGGTGGTAATTACACCATTTGTGGCTAGAGTAATTTGTTTGAGTGTTGAGCGAATCTGATGGCGTTTGTCCTTCGAGACAGTGGTCGAAACAATTACATTGATGGCGCTTCCCCTAGGAAATCCGGTCCATCGCTCGTGAGTTGGGCAAGCCCCTGCTCCAAGTGGACCAGACCCGAATATGAGGGCCTCGATCACGTCACGATCATGGTCATTGATAGCGGGTTCAGATAAAATTGCCGTTGCCCCGCAAACGACAATGCCGCCGGCAATGAACAGGGACCTGATTGTTTGCAGGAAATAATCGGTCGCATGAGATAGATAATTCATACGATTCATTTGTGTACAGGCGTACATTAACTAAATCTTAGAGCAAGATCGTATCTAAGCAAAGCCGGGTCAGAACGAACAACGCATGTCAAGGTTGGGAGTGTCCTTTTGGCATTCATGAGTTCCCTCCCACTCATAATTCACGGAAGCGAGATAGCTGAGGCATGCGTCATGTCGATGGAGGTCATGGAACAATGGTGAAGGAAAGATTTTTATGAACGCCGACTTTTGGAACGACAGATGGCAACGCAATCAGATTGGTTTCCACAATAGCGATGTCCACTCGTTGTTGACTCGCTATTGGCCGATGCTGGAATTCGCGAACGACGCCCGGGTGCTGGTCCCACTGGCAGGCAAATCGCTCGACGTATGCTGGCTGTTAGAACAGGGGCATGCTGTCACTGCCGTGGAATTAAACAAGTTAGCGGTTGAAACGTTTTTTGCTGAACAGCAGTGGCCTGCAACCATCACTCACGGCGCGCAGCATGCCATCTTCCATTACAAGACACTCGAATTCTGGGTGGGTGATTTTTTTGCTATCAAGAACGAGGATGTTCCGGCCTTTGATGGCGTGTACGACCGCGCGGCACTGATCGCACTCCCACCCGAAATGCGTCGTGGTTATGTCGATACGATGAGTGCCTTATTGAAGCCCGGCTCGAAATATCTGCTGATTAGCCTGGAATATCCTGATGACATGCTGGACGGACCTCCCTTTGCAATCGATGGCGACGAGATTACCAGACTGTTTCATCCCGCATTTTCCATACACTGTCATGGGAAACACTCATCAGAAGTGAAGGGGCAACGCTGTCTCGAAGCCGTGTACACCTTGCAACGTTTGGAGGTATAACGTGCATTGACGTGTATGTTTAGCAGGTTCTATAAAGACTGACTGACTCCTGAAGCGCACCTGAATGTACGCTGAAAGTGTAAGAAGTATCGAGAGGGGATTCGTGGACTGATGAAAGGGCTAATAGGTGAGTCAACAATAGGCTCGTATTCTCTCTCGATGACTATGTGTCTTTCTGTGATATGTTTTTTGGTCTTCCCTCTTTGCTTTGATACACTCCCAACTACAGCCGAATGCATCTGATTCATATATCATCAGGGAGGTTGATCATGTATCTATCTCGCGTCGGAATCCTTACATTTTTGAGCCTACTCATGCTTACTGCCGCACACGTTGGTGCGGTGTCAATTGCACCAACTGATCTCGATCCCCTCACCTTAGGTGCCAGAATCGTCGGACCCGTTGGGCCAACGGTGGACACTTCTCTCGTTAATGCCGCCGGAGAGAGTGTTGGAGACTTGCAAGGCAGTGTCTCATGTCCTACAGGGTTCGCGGCATGCGTCCCGCCGGTCAATCCTGCGGGAACAATTTATACGTATGTGCACGAGGTGACGCCAGGCGTAGATTTCCCAAACGATCCTCCTTTTCCCCAACCGGCCGTTGTTGTGCCATTTGAAGATGTCATGGAATTTAGCCTGGGCTTCCCTGCCGAAGGGTTTAATGGAGAAGCAGGTTTCAGTTTCTCCGACACTGAAACGGCACTGGAGACAGGCGGGGAGTTCAGCGTCGAACTCCTTTCTGATAATAGCCTGCAATGGACTGCGAATGGCGTCGGTTGGGGGACGGGGGAGACAATTGCGTTCTTTTGGCAAACGACTCAGCCGCCTAGCGGGCCGGGTGGGGTGTATGTGGCCAGCAATGGGATCACTTCGGGCATTGGAGCAGGGCCGCTGCCAACGCCTGCGCCTGCTCCCATACCGGAACCGGCGACATTTGGTCTTATGTTACTAGGCAGCGTTGCGCTACTCATCGGTCGACGGGTATTGAGACGCGAATAATTTTGCAGCCCATATTCTAAAACGAGGAGTCCTACCGTCTATCGTCCCCTTATTCAACAGGAGGTGCGTAGGATAGTAGTTCAGGTATTTCGATCTGAAAGAATTAAGGTCAAGTTTTGTGTCAGTTAATTGAAACAGAGAATATTAAAGGAGAAACTGTTTGCCTTGGAGAAATGTTAATCGCTTCAATTTTGCTTCGGTGGTAGGTTCGCAAGTAATGCACGAAGCCTCCGATGATCACATTTGGGCAATCCAACACCTTGGTGACGACTCTTTGCCCCCCAAGACGATAGCTACTTTCAAGCAGCCTCAGGTATTCAGCTTCCAAGTATCACAGGTGATGCCAAATAACTTCCCAATGTCACTGGTTTTTTTCGAGGAACCTGTGTCTAATTAGGCAACGCAAGGCTTGATCTCACTCACCCTTTTCCCTCACTTCGCTTGCGCTCGAATTTAATTTACCTTGCCGAGTTAGGCAAAGGCTCTATATTATAAATGGTGAAGGGATTGGATGGGGAATGGTGTTCTCGCACGTAGAGCCGCTTGGCTATTACTATAAGGAGGTTGCCATGAAACGATTGTTGGGGATATTAGCCATCGCTATATGTTTGATGTTTGTCGGAATGAATGCCTCAGCTGGCATGGGTAAAAAATCGGTGCCTGCTCTTCAGGCGGCAGCCGAGTCAGGAGCCGCAGGTCATAATGCTGAAGGCATAAAGCATTACGAGAAAGGGCATTGGGAAAAAGCGCATGAGCATTTTATGGAGGCTGCCAAAGCTGATCCAAAATCGGCTGAAGCTCATTATAATTTAGCCCTTACATTGGATAATATGGGAGATCACAAAGCTGCTACGCAGCATTTTCAAGACGCGTACGATCTGGGGAAAGATAATCCAGACATCCAGAATTCAGGAATTCTCAAAGCTCATCTCAAAATGAAATAATGGAAGAAGCCAAGGGTTGTGCTGAAACCTGTAGCTTGGTGGTTTCTTGTTACTCATTTTGACAATCAAAAATTCCTTGAGAGTTCTTGAAACGTAAGTTTTCGATACCGAAAACCACAGGCTAGGACTGAATTGATCAAAGTTTTCCCTATATCATTCCCAGCCAATTCCTTCTTTTTACATTCTGAGTTTATTCCCAGATAAAGTAGGATCAAATTTTTCTTGACAAGTTATTTTCCTATCTTTCGGTTCTTCCCTTGGTGTAAGCCCTAGGCCTGCAGAATGCCAAGGGGCGAGTCGTTGGTTTTTGTAAGTGTACCCATCAGACTGTAGCGGATCTTCTGCCATCAGCAACGGTGTGTCTAAATCTAAGATCTCGATCCCGCCTAGGCCAAGCACGAGCGAGAAGGAACAACCCATGGCAAGCCTTGTCTCGATCATGCCGCCAATCATGAGGGGTATATTGCTCGCTCGACATAGGGATGCGATTTCTATCGTAGGAAGTAGCCCGCTTTTGGTGATTTTCAGGTTGATCAGATTGGCTGCTTGTTCTTGAATGACTTGTCGGGCATCTTCAACGGTGAACACTGACTCGTCAGCTGCAATCGAAATGGATGTGTGCTTTGTGATGTCTGTCATGCCAGCCACATCATAGCGATCGACGGGTTGTTCGAACGCAATGACTGTGGCACGCAGCCCTTCCAGTGTTTTCGCGACGAGTCGTGCTTCTTCGACTGTGTAGCCTTGATTAGCATCAACGATTAACGAGATATCATCGAAGGCGTCATCAAAAGCCAAGAGTGTTGCAATGTCACTCTCGGCTTTTCCCCCAACTTTCAATTTGAATGTGCGAAACCCTTGCTGGTACCAGCCACGCGCGATCGCCACAGTGTCTGCTGCTGCTCGTATTGGAATGGTGATGTCTGTTTCAAATTCTCTTACAGCGGCACCACCCCACAATGCCCATAAGGGTATGCCGATCTCGCGGCATAAGGCGTCAATCACGGCTGTTTCCATGCCGCAACGCACTGATGGATGATGAGGAAGTGATGATTCGAGTTGAGCCGAGATTACACGATACTCCCGAACATCTAATCCGATGAGTTCACCGATCACAGTGTTTGCTTTGGTGAGACAGTTTTCTTGGGTCTCATTTGTCAGCGCAGGGAATGGAGCAATTTCTCCATATCCATGAGTGCCTGTCGTAAGGGTGATCTTAATGAAAATATTCTTGGCCACCGCCATCTCACCTTTGGAAATGGTAAATGGTTCGGTCATTGGAATATTCACGGCCCAAATCTGAATGTCGTTGATCTTCGTCTGTAAGGTCTTGCTCATGTTGGGTTCCATTATCTTTGGTCAATACGTATTATGGCATGCGTATCTTGACAGAGGGAGAAAAAAAGAGCTACTCAAAGGTAACTTATATTGTGTTTACGGATGTTGGAGGAATTCATTTCTGAAACCATCGTTTTGTCCTATTCTCTTCTTTCGGTAGGAGACTGTATTATGAAAATTATTACTCTACTGCTTCTTGTAGGATTAAGCCTCAGTGGATGTTTCACTCCAACTCCGGGTGAAAAAGCGTACAGTGCATGTTTAGACTCTGTTCCTGAAGATATTAAGCGGGCTGCGGAAGGTGAATTTGATCTGTATCACGAGACGACTCAAACGGCACTGACCAAAAGTAATCCCATCACTTCGATGGATACCACGATAAGTCAACCTTGGTGTTCTCCGGATTGTGAAGTGGCGCGTGAAGAACAACAACGAATCGTATCGGAATGTTATGACCAGTGGCAGAAGGTCCAGTCCTCTTTTTCGTCAGATATGGAAATGGTTCCTAGCGAACCGAAGTAGGGTCGGAATGCTGCATGCATGAATGAATGGCCTTCGGTCCAACCACGATTTGTGATAGCGGTGATGAGATTGTCTGTAATACTGAAACCTTCATAAGGAGAAGGAACATGGCATTGACCAAGCTTTCCTCAACTGAAATAGACTCCAAGCTTGCTGAACTTTCAGGGTGGAAACTTCAGGATAATAAATTGCGTCGGGAATTCAAATTTACTGATTTTGTTGAAGCCTTTGGATTTATGTCACGTGTGGCATTGCTTGCAGAAGCAGCTGGACATCATCCTGAGTGGTTCAATGTCTACAATACCGTCAAGATTGATTTGGCCACGCATGATGTCGGAGGAATTAGTGATGCGGATTTTGATCTTGCTGTGAAGATCAACCGACTCTGTGGCGAGTGAGGCTCGGCACAATTGCATGTACTACTTTGCCTATGGGTCCAATCTGTCAATCAGGCGATTGCGGCATCGATTGCCGTCGGCGTCTGTGGTATGTGTGGCGAGTCTGCCTGGGCATCGGTTGCTATTTCACAAAAAGAGTCAAGACGGATCGGCAAAGTGTGATGCCATGTATACGGGCGATGCAGACGATGTGGTCATTGGAGTCGTCTATGAGATTGAGACAGTGGAAAAGCCTCGATTGGATATCTTCGAAGAACGAGGATATGGCTATGAAGAAAAAACGGTGAAGGTGTCGACATCGCAAGGGCAACAGATTGACGCTATGACCTACTATGCGCTCGATATCGATTCGACGTTAGACCCCTATCATTGGTACAAAGAGCATGTCCTGCGTGGAGCACGAGAACATCAATTTCCGATAGCGTATTTGCAATGGCTTGAGCGTGTTCCGTCTATTCCCGATTCGAATCACGAACGGCATACTCGTGAATTGCAAATTTATCGTTATAGCGAAACCAAATAACTTACAGCCGAATGTACATCATGTACACAGCGCAAAAACACACGTCGGACAGACGGAAGCATATTGGAACGGCTATAATCAGAAAATCTGCAGATTGCCTTTCGATTCCCGTCGCGCCTTGTGTTAGGCGCTGCTTTCCTCTGGCGCAAGCCTACGTTTGTTGTTCATGCTTCCCTGCCATTGAGAACTGAAATAGTCATTTCAAGAATTCGCCCCATTGACGGATGAAGGTGAATTTTATGAAAAACTTATGGTTTTTTGAGATTTCTTTACTGAGTATTTATGAAGATAGATGGTTTGCTAATCGAATTCTTATGGCCTTTGGGAGTACAATATTCTATAGAAGGTAGGATTTGTCACAAAGCAAAGATCTACATGAGAGTCTGTATAACAAAGGAGTGATAGTCATGGCTCAGAAGAGAAAATTGAAAATGAGGCTCTTAGGGCTTGGGCTGTTGTTGCTGCTCCTGGTTCCGGTCGTGGGGTTTGGTCAAGTGAGTTTCACGCCTGTAACCATTCATATGGAGAGTTGGGCTCCCTACTATCGTCCTTTCGAGGCCACCATTCAATCCGGAACGCCAATTCATTGGAACAACCCCACGGGCTCATCACATAGTGTTCGTCATGATGGTTGTGACGAAGGAGGTCCGTGTCTCTTCGACTCGGGAGCTGTGCCGCCAAATGGCAGCTTTTCAATTCCGAGCCTCGCTCCGGGACACTATCCCTATCATTGTGAGTTGCATCCGATCATGCAGGGGCAATTGATCGTAGCAGGTCCCATTGAGTCCAACGCAGAGTCGGCCCAAGTGGCTCAACTGAAACAATGAACGAGGTGTTGTGAGGTCAAAGGGAAGTGTTGAATGTCCGTATGTATTTGAGTTGGCAGTTTTGAGGTAATGAGGGAAGAGACGCGGGATGTTACAAGAGGTGCTGTATCTGTTTCGATAGGTCTTAAAACAGTCGATCTCGGAATTTCAACCGATCCCAAAGTGTGACCTTGCGAAGCTGCGGAGAGTTCTTGTCCAGTCGATGCCGCTTCCCCCGACGTGTTTCAATCTCAATCGTGTCATCGTCAAAGACCTGTATCACTTTCCAAAACTTATTAATCGTGTAGGAATAGGTATCTCCGTGTTGGGCGGGGTACACTTCTTGGGCACGTGGACTGGGGTGGGACGAGGATTTTGTTTTCGTAAAGATAACAAAGTCCCCAACCTGTATTGTCATAAGTGGAATACTCCTTTCGAGAAGTCCGCGTTCATTGCTGTATTTTCCCTCTCTATCGTTACTGTATGTTCTTTTAGAGTATCATGTTATTCAAAATTTTCAAATTCCCGACTTGAGGCCAATGTGACGTTCGTTGGGTTGTGAATCTCCGGACTATATGGATTATGACGGTCGTGTGTTGATGGGTAATCCTATCTATGTCATGTTCGGCATTGGATCATGATCGGTCGTCAAGTTCACAATAGTATAGTCCAGTGAGGGCGTGTTGTTGCAGTATTGTCCTTTCAGGTCTGGACATTGTTTCTTTGTTGCCGAGCAAATTATCAACTAGTTTTATCGAGTTTTTTCTTTATACTAACAATAGTTTACTTGTAATTTTTCTGAGAATGGTTGAACGTATGTACTTCCGATTGCAGTTCTGTGGATTCGTCGCTGCCGTGTGTTTGAGCATTTCCTCTGGTTTGGCTTCAGAACGGGTAGACGACACTAGTATTGAAATTCCTGACGCTTCGGTCGATTCTCGACCTACTGTGCAGGAAGGGGAGCGTCCTGCGACTGTGGACGATGCTCGGATTGCAGTTGCGATCAAGAAGAAATTTGCGCGAGTTAGCCGGCGGCTGTTTGCGTCTATCGAGGTATCGGTCAAAGAAGGGGTGGCCACGCTCAAAGGAACGGCAGAGAGCTTGTGGGCACAAGAGCGGGCCGGTGAGCTGGCACAAGTGATTCGAGGTGTTCGTGGTGTGATTGATCGGATTTCTGTGGGGCCGGTGGGGAAGACCAAGGATTCGACGATCCAGGAACAGTTGGAGCATCAGTTTCTGGAAGATCCAGTCGTCGACCTGAAGGATCTTCACATCTCAGTCAAACGAGGCGTTGTGACGCTTAAGGGTCAGATGCAATCGTGGCAGGAGAAACAATCAGCCTTGAATGTCGCCAAAATGGTGAAAGGCGTTCAGGCTGTTCGAGATAAACTCACTGTGCATGTTGTTGAAGGTCGTGCGGATTCGGTCATTCGGAAAGAAATCCTGCGTCGCTATGAATTCGATGTGTGGGTTGAGAGGCCGCAATTTGTGAAGGTGAGCGTTCAGGATGGCGTGGTGACGTTGCGTGGCCGTGTTCGGAGTGTGTACGAAAAATATCGGGTGGCCGAGCTTGCCCGAGTGTCTGGCGTTCGTGACGTGCAAGCTGATGGAGTCGAAGTTCTAGAGGGCGCGTATGACGATCCGATGATTCGTTCGCATCGCCCAACGCCCACGGATGCCGATCTCACTGAGGCGATTCAACGTGTCTTGGCGTATGACCCTCGCCTTGCTTTATTCGATATTCGTATTTCCGTCAAACACGGAATCGTGACATTGACGGGGACCGTGCCGTTTCTTTCGATCAAACGAGAAGCGGAAGATGATGTCCACCATACCGTTGGTGTTCATGCCGTGAGAAATCAACTCACGGTGCAGACAAGCTCTTCTCCGAGCGATCAAGTCATTCGTGGTCAAATTCTCAATGCCTTTACACATGATCCGGTTTTGGCGAGGTTCTCCCTGTCGGTGGCTGTCCGAAAGGGAACGGCTCTTTTGACAGGAACGGTGGATTCGATTTACGAGCGTCATCGGGCAGAAAATGTGTCATCCCGTATCCGGGGTGTACATGCATTGCAGAATCAAATAGAATTTTCGACTCAAGAAGAAGAAAAAACGGATGGGGACATTCAACTGGACATTGAAAATCAGGTATGGTGGAACCCGTATCTTTCAGGGCAGGATATTGTGGCGACGGTACAGAATGGGACCGCAATCTTAAGTGGTTCAGTTGAGCATGCACCGCAGCGGGTGATTGCCGAACAGCAGGCGTTTGAAGCTGGAGCGTCGGCAGTCGAAAACCGATTGCACGTCAGGAAGCGGCCCTCCTTGCCAGAATCGTAATCTAGGAGAATGATTAGACAGACGAAGAGGTAAATTCTACATTGTCGCCATTTTCCAATATTATTTGGCCGTTTTGCTTTCAGTCACCTGTTCTGCCCAACCGTGAAGTTTTCCGTGAATTTTCAATAGTTGTAGGTGTCGCAAGCAAAAAAGACATGACCGTCTTGACTGACTCATAGCCCAAGCCGGACAACCCTGCGATGCAGGGTTTGTCTGCCAACCTCAAATTCATGGTTTTTGTATTGACTTTGTTCGCAACCGCCTGACAATGCGAGCTCCTCCCTCCTGTTGTGAACCCCTAACCTAAATCGATTGAACATGACAAAGGAAGAGTTGCCTGTCAGTTGAGTTGGGTTACCCGAAGAAAAATCCATATCCTTGAATGTATCTTCTATGGTTGTTCTTCACGTCCAATGATCGCATGAGCATGGGAAGTTTTAGGATTGCTCGGAGGACAGTTTGCGCATGGTTCCTATTGCCGTTAGAAGCCCGTATCCAAGGGCGGCCCAGAGCATGTTGCGGACGCGGATTATCAGTGCGACGGCCAGTCCTGTTGACGCCGATTGACCAAGCTCTGAGAACGTGTAGGTGAATGCCCACTCGGTCAGACCAATTCCGTTGATGGCAATTGGCAGCATTGAAACAAGTTGTGTGATCGGCATCGCCACTGCGCACTTCCCAAATGGGATCCAATCGCCGATACCTCTGGCGACTAAGTACACGTTTAAAATAGAGATGACGTAGAAGAAGAGTGAAAGCATGAGACATTGTGCGAGCACGCCTGGATTTGCTCGGTACCGGTCGAGGTAGGTACGTATTTTTTCCAGTTTGTCTAGGATTTTGCTAGCGAAGGGAGACCATCCGAATAGCCGTTCCAGCAAACTGATCAAGCGTCTGTCCACAATGGCGAAAGCAAGCGCAACGTGCACAACGACGCTCACCATGATAATGCCCATGACCAAGGAATGTGAGCGTAGGCCTGGCCAGGAAAGCAATGCACCAAGACCGAGAAGGGTCAGAATGAAAAATCCGGTCAGCCGTTCGACGAACACGGAGCCGAGTGCATCTTGAAGGGATGGTACGTGTTGCTTGAGTGCCGTGACGCGCACGACGTCGCCGCCGATTGATGAAGGAAAGATGTGATTGTAGAACATGCCTGTGATGTAGAGCCCGAACAATCGGCCGGTTGGTACGTGGGCTCCGCGGACATCAAGGAGTATCTTCCACTTCAGTGTGCAAAGGTAGACACTCATCGGGGTGAGTGCTAGAAAGATGAGGAGATCAAACACACGTGCGTTATCCAGCGTGTGGATGATTTTTCCCCAATTCGCACTTGAGACGACGTAGGCAAGGAGACCGAAGCTAACGAGCAGTCGGAGGACGACCCAGACGCGTGATGAAGACATCACTTTGGTAGAAGGCCACGTTCTCGATACCACTCAATCGTGGCCCTGATGCCTTTGGCTTCGTCCCACTTGGGCTCGTAGTCTAGGAGTGTCGTGGCTTTTGAATAGTCGAATGCACGGTTGTGGGTGAAGAAGCCGACGCGGCGACGGAAGAGCGGCGGTCGGAGTCCGAATGGTTTGCAAATGATCTCGCAGCAGAGTCCTGCAAGCCACACCAGGCTGACTGGGACTTTTCTGTTCTTGAGCTTCACGCCACCTATTGTGGCAATGAGGGCGGTGAGTTCGTTGAGTGTGATCGGCTGGCTGGAGGCGATGTTGAATGCCTCGCAGTGAACCTGATCACGAGGAGCGACCGCGCACAGTAGAAGCGAATCGACTTGGTCTTCAATATATCCGAGATGGGCAAGAACCTCGCCCGAGCCGATCATCCGAAACTTTCCAGTGACTATCGTCTTGAATAGTTTCAGCAATCGCATGTCCCCGGGTCCATAGACCATCGATGGACGGTTGACTGGCACGATCATGCCGTCATTGGGTAGGTTTTTGGCAAATTCGAGGATGGCAAGTTCACCGGCGAGCTTTGTCCGGTGGTATTCGTCCATTGGGTTAAATGGCGTCTTTTCGGTCGCAGGGATTTCCTTCACATGACCATGCACACCGACAGTGCTGCAGTGCACGAAGCGCTTGACGCCAACGCGCGAGGCAGTCTGAGCAAGCTTGAGTGATCCAGCGTTATTCACTTTGTCGTACATCTTTTCATTGTGGTTGACTTCCTGGAACATTGCCGCGATGTGGAACACCTGGTCTTTGCCTTGGAGCAGATCATCCCACGGCTCGTCGGTTGAGAGGTCGAGGACCTCTGCTTTGTGCCCAGCTGCCCGTAGCTTCTCTGCCTCGGTTGGGTGAAGTACGGTGCCGGTGACGTCAAGACCGTAACTGGCAAGACGATGAAAAAGCGCGCCTCCGATAAATCCGGCGGCGCCCGTGACGAGCACCTTCTGGCCGTCGAGATCCTTGTATTTCATCGGTAATAACATGAGGTCTATGATGCGGTGCCTGAGAGTAAGACGAGATTTGTTTGGAGTTTCCCTTTCCAAAGATATTTCTTGATCCTGGCTGCAATCTTGACGTTCGAGAAGCCAGCCTCGGTAAGAAGTTGAATCAGGAAACTGGAGCGATAAAATCGACAGTGATCCTTAATGAACCATGTATGCATCGTATCCCAAATCTGATTGAGGAACGCACCCTCCAATTCTCGGTCCATGAGGAGAAACTGTCCTCCCGGGGCAAGAGCCTCATGCACTTTCCTCGCGGATGTCTGCGGGTCTGCGAAATAATGAAACGCGCTGACGCACAGAGCCGTTGAAAAGCCTGTTTTGGTAAATGGCGACGTTTCCCAATTGCCCTCGATAAACTCAAGATCGAGGATTCTGTCGGCAACGGCTTTATTTCGGGCAGTCTCGACCATCAGCGGGGACAAGTCGAATCCAGTGCCTGTCCAGCCTGGACGATCCTTTAGGATTTGCCGCAATAGCCAACCCGTTCCGCATCCGATATCGAGCACGGAACCAGTGGTCCCCTCAGACACGAACTGTCGTAAGTCATTCCCCTGTGCGAGGTACCAGGGGTTGTCCTCATAGGTTGGTGCGACGCTATCAAAATAGGCACGGACAGCCTCAATTTCTGTTTGGACAGCATTCAATTGGGTATTCACTTTCATCGATTGGCAGTGCCTGAGCGAGTGCCAATATATGCTTATCAGTTACGTGCGTGCAACCTCAGTGGTGGTCAGAAGAAAGACTCGACGATATGATGCAAAGAAACAACCGGAGAAATCACAGGTTTTGGTGACTCGCAGATAGAATGGCCTGTTAGAAGGGGCGTGTATTCTATGCGTATGACTCCTTTACGCAGGCATGTACGTTAGATTTATATTCATGCCCTTTGTGGTCCGTTGTGCCTATGCGGCCCCATGACCGAACGCCTCATGTACGTAGTTGCAGTTGAGATTAATATCTCTGAAGGGAGAGTGTTTTCTCGGTGTCCTTCCACATGTATCGGAGGCAGAACTGGGGTTCTTGAGAAGATTGTTTGGCGTCTAAAGCTTAGAGAGGAGCTGTTGTTTTTCTTTGCATTACGAAAGATCTACTATCGTGCAATCGAGTGCCTACATCCTTTCCTCTTTTTGATAGAGGGAAGGATAAGCTTGACTGTTGATGAGGCTATGTATTCCAGGGGTTTTGGAGTGATTAGTCGTTACCCAATTTCCAGGCCGATAACATACTCTTCAAACGTATTCTTCTGAGAGCGTTCTTTTGTAATGAGAGTGTTGAGTTGTTGCTGAATGGTTTCGAGTTCGGTTTCTTGTGCGTGGAGCTTTTTGACATAGCGAGTGTATAACTGGCTTTGATTGCTCAGTCGTCTCATATTTTCTCGGATTCGTTTTTGGTCGCTGGCGATATTCGCAGTTCGAGTCTCGAGCTGTTGTCGGGCTTCTCGCGTTTGCGAGAGTTGTTGGCGAAGTTTGACAACCTGTTCAAGAGCTTCCTTGACATCGGAATTCACCTGCTGGGATTTGAGGTAAATGCCAATGGTTTCGTGGCCTGACGTGACTAAGCTCACGGTTTCTTCAAGTGGCTTTCCTTCTTGTACGGTGAACGATTCCGTCTTCTCCGAATCGACGTTGATTGCAAAGCGGTACACATTTCGGGTGTGTTCTCTTGGGTTGATCGTATCCACAAGATTCCAGCCTGAGCGATAGGGATGTTCAATGAGCACCATCTTTTGTTTTTGACTACGATTGGTCACGTCATACGTTGTGCTCTTCAATGCTTTGCGTGTCGCAATGAGTACCCCTTTGCGAAGTCTTGCCGAGAGAAGTTTCTGTTGCGATGGGGCTGGTTTTCGGTGGACTTCAGTTGTGAGATCTAAGGCATAGCTGATGAGCCGACCTTGCTTTGGTGCGAGGTCTTTCATCTGTGCATCCCCGGCATAGGCATTGTCATCAAATATGGTGATCGGACCTTGCCTCAAGGATAGGTTGGTGGAGTTCTTGAGATGAAAGGCATGCAAGGGATGTTTCGCATGGGTAGTTGAATTGTAGATCGAAAGTTTTTCTCCCTCAACGGGCTGATTGACGATGGGAAACATGGCCGAACCATGCCGTGGAATGCTCACTGGCGTTTGTATGGTGTAGGCAAAGAGTTCGCCGGTTTGCTCACCTTGTGCCGCGGCGTTCACGCCTTCTTGAAGGTCGAGATCTGTATAGTCGTGGGGTTCTGCTGGTGCCGGAGCCGCCATGCCCATCATCTCTTCTTGACGCATGTCTCGTCTGCTCCCGAACCGTTTTGCTTTGGTTCGACTTTTCAGCGTGCCAGCCAGATTAGGTTCTTGCGTCTCGGTTTCCATCGTAAGGCTGTCACTATGGGTTTGTGGATTCAGGGCTGCATACAACTCTGGTTGTACGACCGGGCGAGGTGCATAGAGTGGTTGATAGAGGTCCATCGTGAATGAGATGGGCCGTCCTGAGACCAATGAGAGCTGCACCTGATCCCAATCATGATCCGTCGTGTTATCGATAATTCCCCACCCTTGGAGAAATGGCGCGTCATCATCCTGAAGTACTAACCGATATGATGTTTTCCAGACTGGAGTTTCTCTGAGATAGGCCATACGAACGCGTCGTTCATCAGTTCCTTCGAAGCTGATGGCAATCGTTTTTTTCTGCCGGTCGTGACTGTGTGACAAGACTGCGAGGGCTTGCTGCAATTCCTTGTTCAGGGCTTGATTCAAGACTTCAAGCTCCTGGATATGGGGAAGCGGTATGGACTGGAATCGTCCGCTCGCCAGAATATTCAGGTATTCCACTTCGATGCGTTGCGACTCCGTTCCGGTTCCTTTCCATTCAGTTTTTTTCTCGACGCCAACGATGGTCCCGGTAATCGGCGTGGGAGTAGTGAGTTGAATGGGTTCTCCTCGTAATTGTGTAAGCAGTTGTCCCAGGGTTGGGTGATGGGAAAGGTCGATGCTAAACGAGCTCAATGTCTTCGCAAGAGGGTCTTGGGACTGATAGTGAATAGATGAAACAGTTCCGCCATCAAAGTCCTGAACGACGAGACTTTTTAAGAGATCGTTGATTTCAGTGGCTCGAACAGGAAGTTGAATTTCGGTCTGATCCTGAACCGTTCCATCGTGTTGAAAATAGCCTACGCCGCTTGTATAGAGAACGACTTTGGAAATTGGGATATGAGCTACTTCTGTCAGATTTGTCTTCTGAGCGGCAGCCATGATTGGTAGCAACGCTACGGTTACGCAAACAATCCAGAACATGCGGTAGGGCATGGTGTTCTCCATTAAATTAATGTCTGTTGCTCATAGCAAAGGTCTGTTGAGGGATGCTAGCCAATATAAATAACTTCTATGTGATCCTAGGCACGGTGGTACTGAGAACTGTATGGCGTTGATAGATATGCTTCATTGGAAACTCAGCACGTTTGGCTATTTCAATTACAGGTGTGCTTAGACACGGTGTCCATAAAATGCTTCGTGATTTAGAAGTTCGTTGGAATAGCTATGGGACTCGTCTGATTTTACCATGCTCAGCTGACACGTATAGGGAACGCTGTCAACATATATACAGATGTGAGGTTTAATGACTCTATCTCTACGTATGCCTGCCTTGAATTCTGCTCATTAATTTACGATTATCTGATTCTTACTTTTCGCTTTCTTTTTCACCCTTTCCTTTCCTCTTTCTTCTTGTATCTAAAGAGATACGCCATTATCCATTGAGATACTTTTTGACCTTGGTCACATTGACGGCACCATATCCCGACCTTATCTGTCTCACGTGGTGAATCGTAGGATTTTCCCTATGATTACAAGTGTTTTGTGACGTGGTGTAATGTCAGGTTCTTGCGTATGGAATACATGGTATGACGTTTGCCTAACTTGGAAAATGTTTGTAGGTGCATCAACAAACATCTCGACTTTTCACTGTTTCTTTTTATCATGGTCGAAATGCCGCACTCCGACTGGAGTCGGGAAAAAGGAGATGTGTATGAGAACACTTCAACATATACTGATTGCTGCAGCTCTGGTTTTTTCTGTTGGTACAGCTATGGCAGAAACAGACCATGGGGTGACGGCGGCAAAGGAATTTCATGCATTGAGTCACCTGACTAGCTCAGGTGAGCAAACGACGATAGCACTTACCGATGAGCAATTGGATACGGTCGCCGGCGGCTATACGCCCAATCCAGATGCTCCGATTATTATTGTTCGCAAATGGCCGTTCCCATGGCCGGGTCCGGTCTGTCTGTCCTGTCCGGGACCCTACATGGACAACATGCGAGATATTCTTGTGAATCCAGTAACTATGCACACGCAGGTTATGGGGCACTAGGGCGTAGTGCTCTAGAAGTCTCACGTGTTCTCTTAGGTCGGCTTCTTGTGAGTGGTGACTCTTGAACCGGAGACATCACTCACAAGGAACGACGATTTGCAAGCGTCGCCTTTCATTCGCGTAACATTTTGATCGAAGGGTTAGGGTCTGTGATGACATATAGTCAGCGGCAGTGGCATTTTGTGTTTTTGGTTATTGGATGCATTGTGTTGCTGAATGTGGTGCCTCTGTGGGCCCAATCACTTGAAGGTGATCGACGCGAAGAAGCGACGGAGTTTCAAGAGTCGCGTGATTTGTTTTTGCGTCAAGAAAAAATTGTTTTTGGTCAGGGTGAACTACTTTTGGAGTTTTCCAGTCTCTATAGTAGTAATGAGTCGCAACTCGTGAATCTCGAGTTGAAGGCTAGGACGTGGGATAATGCGATAAATCTTCAGTATGGGCTTCTAGACGGGTTGCAGTTTGGGTTGCAAGTCCCGGTTTTGGTGAATGCCTTACAAGAAACTAATGATCTGGTTGGCATGACGTCTATACGAGATGAAGATCGTGGGTTTGGCGATGTGAGCGGGGACTTACGGTATCAACTCTTAGGAGAGCGTCGGGGCCAACCTGATGTGATTCTTGATGTGAATGTCAAATCAAAGACCGGAGGACAAACGCTGCGAGGGTCTGGGCATTGGAATGTTGGAGGTGGGCTTACATTGGTGAAAACGCTTGATCCTGCTGTCGTATTTGCGCGATTAGGCTATACGGAGACCGTGAAACGAAACGGTTTTAATCCAGGAAACATTATTGAATATCGATTTGGAGTTGGGTTTTCGCTGAACGATCGTGTGAGTTTGAATGCTCAGCTTAGCGGAGCATTCCTTGGGCGGAGCCGTCAACGCGGTACACAAATCCTGCGTTCGAGTCGTGAAGTGGCGAGTTTATTGTTGGCCACGACGATTCTTCTAGATCGTCATTTCTCCATTGAGCCAGTTATTGGTGCTGGGCTTACTGATGAGTCGAATGATTTTACGTTTGGGTTGCGGTTTCCTTATCGATTCTGAGATCGTCCTTATCTGCTGTCGTTACAGAAAATCAGGCCCGATCATGAAAATTGTATTTCTTCTCCTATGCCTTGTGTTGTTGTCTGGTTGTATGGGAACGCTGAGCAAGACCAATTGGTCTGAGCCTCAAATATCTACAGTTAAGCGACATAGCTTAAAAGAACTTCGTGATCGTCATGTGGTAAAACAACAAGAGGATTATTCTTGTGGTGCTGCCGCACTTGCCACCCTTCTGCTCTATTATTATGGCGAAGACACTTCTGAAACAGAAGTCCTGAAACTTCTCAAACGGCAAATTGATCCGGAGGAATGGCCGAGGAAGTCTGTTCAAGGATTTTCATTACTGGATCTGAAAAAAGTGGCACAGACCAAAGGATTTCGTGCGGCTGGTTTTGAACTGACGATTGAACAGCTTGCCAAGTTGACGGCTCCGGTTATCGTGTTTATTGAGCCTTTAGGCTATAAGCATTTCGCCGTGTTGCGCGGCGTCGATCGCGGGCGTGTCTATCTCGCAGACCCCTCTCGCGGCAATTTACGCATGAATGTTCACCGGTTTATGGAGGAGTGGAGTGGGATTGTGTTTGTGCTTGGGAAGTCTGGAGAAGAATTGCTTGCTGATTACCCGCTTGCGCTTCCTCGCCCTGAAGTATTGAATCCTGAAATTCGCCGAGTTGGCCAGATGCTGGGGCTTGGCCGAACGGTCCAACAATTCAACCTTCGTCCTTTTCAACGATAAACCTTCAATATATTGACGACATTAAATAGGCATCTCTAAAAACCGTCCCTTTCCGCGATTGCGGCGTCAGCCGCGTGCTCAAATCCTCATGTATGCCTCTATACACTGCGGTTTTGCGCGCGCGACTTCCTTGCACTCACGAAAAAATCCTGGTTTTTAGAGGTGCCCATATGTCATGCCAGTTTTACTGGCATCACAGTCGGCCGGTGGCGGCTCCGTGAGGTTATGTCGACAAGGAGAACGATGTGTGGATCTGCCTAAATGCGTGGAGAGCGGTTTCGATGTGCTCGCGTGTATGTTCCGATGTCACGGTTACGCGCAGCCGGCTTGTGCCTTTCGGCACGGTTGGTGGACGTATGGCCGGCACATAGATGCCATGTTTGAGTAATGTTGTGCTGATGGCTACCGCAAGTTGAGGGTCGTTGAGGATAATGGGAAGTATGGGGCTTTGCGTATTGGTGAGTTGAAACCCCATAGCTTTGAGCCCTTGATAGAGTTGATCGCGATTGTGCCAGAGCCGTGTTCGACGGTCTGGGTCAGATTGAACGATGTTAATGGCTGCTTGGGCTGCGGCTGCCATAGACGGGGGCGGGGCGGTCGTATAGATAAAGGAACGGCTTGTGTTCATCAGATAATCAATCAATGTTCGTGATCCGACCACGTACCCGCCGATTGTACCCAGAGCTTTACTCAATGTGCCTATTTGAATGAGTTCATTGGGATCTACCCCAAAATGTTCGACGCTTCCACGTCCGTTTTGTCCCAGGACTCCAGTCCCATGAGCATCATCAAGCAAGAGCGTGGCCTGAAACTCATTGGCCAGCCGCACGAGTTCGGGAAGTGGAGCAAGGTCCCCATCCATGCTGAATACGCCTTCTGTCATAATGAGCGTCTTCTGTGTGCCAGCTCGTTTTTCAAGAAGCTGTTTGAGATGGGTCGTATCATTGTGATGAAAGACTCGAAGCGTGGCCTGGCTGATTCGACATCCATCGATAAGGCTGGCATGGCAGAGACGATCGGCAAAAATACAGTCTTGTGGTCCAACTAATGTAGGGATGATCCCTGTGTTGGCGCTGTATCCAGAGCCGAAGGTAAGGGCAGCTTCTGTTGTTTTAAATTGCGCAAGGGTGGTTTCTAGCTCCTGATGCGGGGTTTGCGTGCCAGAGATTAACCGTGAAGCTCCTGATCCTGTGCCGTATTGCCGAATGGTCTCTATCGCGGCATCTGCGACCGCTGTGTGATTGGCGAGGCCCAAATAGTTATTGGATGCCAGTTGGATGACGGATTTTCCGTCGAACGTGATGACTGGCTCAGTTGCAGAGTCGACGGTCTTGAGCTGGCGTCGAAGGTGTTGGCGTGTGAGTTCGTGAAGTTCGTCCTCAAACATCATGAAATAGGCTGAAAAGGCATGTGTTGATGGCTTAAATAGTTGGTTGGACGGCTCATTCGTGTTAGAATGGTTGTTGACTTGTCAAACAGAGGAAGAATATCATGCCATATTCATCAAATGGTTAACAAAATCATTTATAATGACGATTAATTTTTAGGTGTTTTCTACGCAGTAGACCTTACATTAAACACACATGCAGGCTCTCACGTGCGGGAGTCCTTAACAAGAGGGTGGGTCATCATGCAACTGACAGGTGCTGAAATATTTCTTGAGTCATTAAAACGCGAAGGCGTCAAAACCATTTTTGCCTTACCAGGCGGTGTGGTCCTCAAGATTTTCGATGTGCTGCACCAACAAAAAGATATCGAAGTGATTCTCACTCGTCATGAGCAGGGAGCAGGCTTCATGGCCGTCGGGTCCGCCAAGGCCACAGGAAAGGCGGGCGTCGCACTGATCACGTCAGGTCCAGGAATGACGAACGTGATTACAGCCCTGGCTGATGCGTATATGGACTCTGTTCCTATTGTTGTGTTTTCTGGACAAGTTCCGACTGCGCTTATAGGAAATGATGCTTTTCAAGAAGCTGACAATATTGGCTTGAGTCGTCCATGCACCAAGTATAATTTTTTGGTGAAGGATGTGAATGATTTAGCGGCCACCATTAAAGAAGCGTTTTATATTGCAACCACAGGCCGTCCTGGCCCAGTTTTAGTCGATATTCCCAAGGATGTTTCAATGGACAAGGCCGAGTTTACTTATCCCGATTCCGTTGCCATTCGTGGGTATAGCCCTACATATGACGGGAGCAGATGGAAGATTAAACAAGCGGCTGAAGCCATTGCGAAATCGAAGCGGCCAATCTTGTATGTCGGCGGTGGTGTTGTGTTCTCAGGGGCGTCCCAAGAACTCCTCGAACTTGCGGAGATGACGCAAATTCCCGTTGATATGACATTGATGGCGTTGGGTGGATTTCCCGGGAACCATCCTTTATCACTCGGTATGTTGGGGATGCATGGAACATATGTCGCGAACATGGCCATGCATTATTCTGATTTGGTGATTGCGGTTGGCGCTCGATTCGATGATCGCGTGACGGGGAAGGTTTCCGAGTTTTGTCCACAAGCCAAGATCATTCATATCGATATCGACCCAACGTCCATTCGTAAAAATGTGCATGTCGATATTCCAATCGTTGGCGACTGTAAGCGAGTCTTACAGGAACTCAATACGATTCTTCGAGCAACGGTTAATGGTAATCAACGAGAATTTCGGAAGCCATGGTGGGATCAGCTTCATAATTGGCAGACGGAGCATCCCTTGCACTACGAGCAAGACCCTGATGGTCAGATTAAACCGCAATATCTCATTGAACGGCTGTATCAGCTGACCGAGGGGCGTGATCCGATTGTCTCGACAGATGTCGGACAACATCAAATGTGGACGGCTCAATTTTTTAAATTGGCCAATCCTCGGAGTTGGCTGACATCAGGAGGACTGGGGACCATGGGTTTTGGATTTCCTGCGGCGATGGGTGCGCAGGCAGCGTATCGAAATCGCTTGGTTCTCTGTATTGCAGGCGACGGCAGTTTTCAGATGAATACGCAAGAACTTGTCACGGCGGTGGTTGCAAAACTCCCTGTAAAGGTGTTTGTGATCAACAATCGTTTTCATGGAATGGTTCGACAGTGGCAAGATCTGTTTTATGAAGGCCGGTATGCCTCAAGCTATCTTGAGCAGTATCCTGACTTTGTGAAATTAGCGGATGCCTATGGTGCTGCCGGTGTGCGCATCGAAAAGGTGAGTGACGTCGATGACGGGATTCAGGAAGCCTTATCCATCGATCGGCCAGTCGTGATCGATGTTCCGGTGTATCAATATGAAAATTGTTATCCGATGATTCCCGCGGGTGGGAGTAATCATGAAATGTTGTTACAAGATCCTCCTGATTTAAAAAAGCCGAATCCAATGAGTAAGAAAAAAGCACAACAAGGCAAAGATCCGATCTTAACGGCCTAGTGTCGGAACGCGACGTGATCTTACGGCAGATTCATTCGACAGAGAATGTGAAGACAGAACATAACGGTAAATTTTAGCAACACGACGCTAGGTCTATTCACTCATGGAACATATTATTTCCCTCTCAATAGAAAATAAATTCGGCTCGCTTTCGCGTGTTGCTGGGTTATTCAGTGGCCGTGGTTTTAATATCGAAAGTCTTTCGGTTGCGCCGACTCTTGATCCGTCTATCTCGATGATGACCATTGTGACGTCGGGAGAAGAACGGATTATTGAACAAATTTTGAAGCAATTGAATAAATTGATCGACGTAATCAAGGTTGTTGATATTAGTGAAAGTGAATATGTCGAACGTGAAACAGCTCTCATTAAAGTGCACACCCGTCCCGAAGATCGTGCGGAAGCTCTTCGCATTGCCGACATTTTTCGAGCCAATGTGGTTGACTCTTCGCCGATGTCCTACACCATAGAAGTGACTGGGGATATCAGAAAAGTCCAAGCGATTATTAATCTCCTACAACCGCTCGGCATTAAAGAACTGGTTCGAACGGGCAGGGTCGCTATTGGACGAGAGCCGACTCGCACCGCGAGCACTCAGTCCCGGCCACTTGCCAAAGTCAACTGAACGTATCATTTCAACGATCTCCGGCCTCATCAATTTCGGAGAATATGGCCAAACCCTTCTGTATATTTTAGGAGTCCGTCATGAATATTTTTTATGAGAAAGATGCCAATCAACAAAACATTTTAAAGAAAAAAGTGACGATTGTCGGTTTCGGAAGCCAAGGGCATGCCCATGCGTTGAATTTGCACGAAAGCGGGGTCAAAGTCGTTGTGGGTGTACGGCCAGGGTCGTCTTGGCGAAAAGCTGAAGCAGCTGGGTTGAAAGTGATGCCGACGGCTGATGCTGTGAAAGATGCAGATGTGGTGATGATTTTGGCTCCGGATGAATCTCAGGCCGCCATCTATGAAAAGGATATTGCCCCAAATTTGAAAGATGGGGCCTACCTGGCGTTTGGTCATGGATTCAATATTCACTTTGCTCAGATTCAACCGACAGCAAAAACGAATGTGTTTATGGTTGCACCGAAAGGACCAGGACATCTCGTGCGTTCTGAATACGCCAATGGGAGCGGTGTTCCCTGTCTTCTTGCGGTGCATCAAGATCCAAGTGGCGATACGACTGATGTGGGCTTAGCCTATGCGAGTGCCATTGGTGGAGGCCGAGCTGGTGTCATCCAGACGAATTTCCGAGAAGAAACCGAAACCGATTTATTTGGTGAACAAGCGGTATTGTGCGGTGGGCTGACATCCTTAATTCAAGCTGGATACGAAACACTTGTTGAAGCCGGCTACTCTCCAGAGATGGCCTACTTCGAATGTTTGCATGAAGTGAAATTGATCGTCGATCTGATTTATCAGGGTGGCATTGCCAATATGCGTTACTCTATTAGCACCACAGCCAAGTATGGAGATCTGACACGAGGGCCGAGGGTGGTGACGGCTGAAACCAAAAAAACGATGAAGCGAATTTTATCCGAGATTCAAAGTGGACGATTCGCGCGTGAATGGGTGTTAGAAAACCAGGCGAATCGGCCTGTCTACAATGCGCTCTTAAAGAAAGGCGAAGAGCATCCCATTGAAGAAGTCGGACAAAAGCTTCGCGGAATGATGCCATGGCTGCAAAAAGATAAACTTGTTGATCAAAGCAAGAATTGATTAGTCATGTCTAACTTCTCGTTGAAGACTGGAGACACACGCATTGGCTGATCGTGCAGCGGGGATCCCAATTGCTCGTGAGGGGGTTCCCTTTGTTATTGGTGCTGGGGCTCCTGCTTTGGCGGCTGGTGTTGTGGGGTGGATCGGTCCTGCACTGGCCTTAGGAGCCTTTGCAAGTTACTGTGCTTGGTTTTTTCGCAATCCGGCTCGTGTCATTCCTCCAGGAGAAGAGCTTATTGTGTCGCCGGGCGATGGACTGGTTGTGGCGATTGAACGAGAATTTGAGTCACGGTTTCTCAAAGCCGAAAGTATTCGAGTGAGCATCTTTCTCAATATTTTCAATGTCCACATTAATCGGGTTCCTTGTGAAGGGGTGCTGTGCGATGTGGCGTATCAACCAGGGCAATTTATTCCAGCCAGTAAGCCTGATGCGACGGTACGAAACGAGCAAAATGCCTTGATGATTCAACGGTCTGATGGGAAGAAGGTTCTGTGTGTCCAGGTAGCTGGACTGATTGCTCGACGCATTGTGTGTTGGGCGACACCGGGAGAACGTGTGGCCAAGGGCGATCGGTTCGGACTGATTCGATTCGGATCACGAATGGATCTATATTTACCTGAGGAAAGTCAGATTCTTGTGAAAACTGGAGCGCGAGTGAAGGGCGGCACTTCAATCTTAGCGGAGTTACCATGCGCGGATCCTTTATAAGAGAACCCAAGCGTCGGCGGGGAGTGTATTTGATTCCCAATCTCCTGACGACAGGAAATCTGTTTAGTGGATTGGCCTCGATCCTCTTTGTGTTTAGTGGAAACTTTCAAGCGGCGGCTATCGCCATTTTTGTGGCGATTGTGTTCGATACGTTGGACGGCACGTCGGCCCGTTTGATGAAAAGCACGAGCCAATTTGGGTTGCAGTACGATTCTCTGGGAGATTTGATTTCGTTTGGGGTAGCCCCAGGGCTTGTGATTTATGCCTGGGCATTGAATACCCCCACCATGTTGGGGGCAGCCGTGATGTTTGCGTTTGTGGCATGTGGTGCCTTGCGGCTGGCTCGATACAATGTGTCCGCAACATCGAATGACAATAAGGCGTTTACGGGACTGCCCATTCCTGGAGCTGCAGGTGTGATTGCGTCTCTTGTGATCTTTGATCATCATGTTCTTTCCTTAGGCGACGCGGTGCGTCCAATCTTTGGATTAGTCTTGAGCTTAGGGTTATCCTTTCTGATGGTGAGCACGATCAGGTATCGTAGTGTCAAAGATCTCAAGTTTCGAGAAAGCCATCACTTCAACTATTTGGTGTACGCTATTCTTGTGTTAATGGCCGTCTTGGCGTATCCGCAGCTCATGTTATTAGTGCTCTTCGGAACCTATGCCCTGTCTGGGGTGATCGATCAAGGCTATCAAGTGCTTGCGAGTGCCTTTGGCCGACGGAAAGATTCGACTGGAGCCAATGATTCTCTGAAAGAATCCAAGGAGTCATAGAATGGATATGGCGAGTTGCGCATATGTACGGTTTCAGATCGTGATGATGAATGTGAAGCAATGTCAGTTTCTTCTAGGGAACGAATAGTGTAAGTTCGATCGGGTGCCTGGGTGAAATATTTAGCCTTCGTCCCGATCGGGAGGAAGGCTTTTTTATCATGAGGAGGTATGGGTTATGGCACGGTTGATCAGGATCTTTGATACGACATTGCGGGATGGAGAGCAATCTCCTGGCGCGAGCATGAATATTGAGGAAAAGGTCCTGGTGGCAAAACAACTCGCCCGACTCAATGTCGATATTATTGAAGCCGGTTTTGCCTTTAGTTCGCCTGGTGATTTTGAAGCCATTACACGGATTGGGCAAGAAGTGGATGGCCCAATTGTCTGTAGCTTGGCACGGGCAAAGCCAGAAGATATTGATCGAGCGTGGGAAGCCCTCAAAGGCGCACCCAAGCGTCGCATCCATACCTTTCTGTCGACATCCGATATTCATCTGAAGCATCAATTTCGTATGACGCGTGATGAAGCCAGAACGCGAGCCGTTGAAATGGTGCAACATGCCAGGAGTTATGTGGATGATGTGGAGTTTTCGCCGATGGATGCGACACGCTCGGATCTCTCCTATTTGTGTGAAGTCGTTGAAGCCGTGATCGAGGCGGGGGCAGGGACCGTGAATATTCCCGATACCGTTGGCTATACCACCCCACAGGAGTTTGGCAATATTATTCGTACCATTCGAGAGCGTGTACGAAATAGCGACAAGGCGATTATCTCCGTACATTGTCACAATGACTTGGGTTTGGCCGTCGGGAATTCCATGGCAGCGATTTATGCCGGCGCCGGACAGGTGGAATGTACCATTAATGGGATTGGGGAGCGGGCTGGCAACGCATCTCTCGAAGAAATTGCGATGGGGCTGAGAACTCGAAAAGATTTTTATGATGCTGATACACAAATCCTCACGGAAGAAATTTCAAAGAGTAGTCGGTTGGTGAGTAAAATTACCGGAATGGTCGTACAGCCGAATAAGGCCATCGTGGGGGCCAATGCCTTTGCCCATACGTCAGGCATTCATCAGGATGGTCTCCTCAAAGAAAAAAATACCTATGAAATCATGCAGCCTGAATCGATTGGATTGACCCAGAGCCGTTTAGTGATGGGGAAATTATCAGGGCGTCATGCGTTTCGTGAAGAATTACAGAAGTTGGGGTATACGCTTTCTGACCAAGAAGTGAACGAAGCCTTTGATCGTTTTAAGCGGTTAGCCGATCAAAAGAAAGAATTATTCGAGGAAGATCTTGAAGCCATCGTCTCGGAAGCAGCCATCCGTGTTCCGGAGCGATATGTCTTGAAAGGCCTGTCGGTCGCGAGTGGGTTTGGCCAAGAACCCACGGCGACAGTTGAACTTGATGTTGATGGCAAGATTGTCAAAAAAACGGGAACGGGCGATGGTCCGGTTGATGCTGTGTATCGGGTTATTACCAGCCTGACTGAAACTAAGAGCCAATTGAAAGCCTATATTGTGAAAGCCATTACCGGGGGGACTGATGCGCAAGGTGAAGTGTCTGTTCGTGTTGAGGAAAGCGGAGAGATGGTAACAGGACACGGATCGAATACGGATATTATCGTGGCCTCTGCGCATGCGTATTTGAATGCCCTCAATAAGCTCACATCACTTATGGAACGACATGCTCGGGCTGAACAGAAGGTTCCGCTGTGTTAATTTTATTCAAGGTTGATACATTTATATTGTTGAGGCGAGGACAATGAACAAAAAGATTGCGGTGTTTTCAGGCGATGGAATCGGACAAGAAATTATTCCTCAGGCCATAAAAGTGCTCGAAGCGATCGGTGCACGTTTTGGTCATACGTTTGCGTGCGAGTATGCAGAGGTTGGTGGAGCGGCCATTGATTCAGCCGGGATTCCTTTACCACCCGAATCGTTGGCCTTAGCCAAGAAAAGCGACGCGGTGCTGTTGGGAGCGGTTGGAGGACCGAAGTGGGAAGGCTTAGACTATGAGCGCCGTCCGGAGCGGGCCCTGTTGGGTCTTCGGGAACAGCTTGGGCTGTTTGCCAATTTACGTCCAGCCAAAATTTACTCCGCTTTGATTGACGCGTCAACACTCAAACCGGAAGTCATTGACGGTATTGACGTGCTGGTTGTGAGAGAACTGACCGGAGGAATTTATTTCGGAAAACCGAAGGGAATTGAGTCAACTCCAACTGGCCATAAAGGCATCAATACAGAGGTGTATACCACGGAAGAGATCACGCGGATTGCCGAGGTGGCATTTCAAGCGGCGCAGAAACGCCGTCGTCTTGTCACGTCTATTGATAAAGCGAATGTGCTGGAGTCTTCTGAGCTTTGGCGTCGAGTCGTTATTGAGGTGCATAAGAAGTATCCCGATGTCGAGCTACGCCATATGTACGTCGACAATTGTGCTATGCAACTTGTTCGCAATCCAAAGCAATTTGATGTGGTCGTTACGACCAATCTTTTTGGCGATATTTTAAGTGATGAAGCGGCGATGCTCACCGGGTCGATCGGCATGCTGCCTTCAGCAAGTATTGGCTCGACCGTGGGCATGTTCGAGCCGATTCATGGCAGTGCCCCAGATATTGCCGGGAAGAATATGGCAAATCCTATCGGAACAATTGCGTCTGTGGCCATGATGCTCAATTATTCGTTTGATCTTCCCAAAGAGTCTGAACTGATTGAGCAAGCCATTCAGATGACACTTGATCAAGGATTTCGTACAAAAGATATTGAAAGTGAGGGGATGACACTTTTAGGAACGAAGGAAATGGGCGATACCATTCTTCAGAACTTGGGACGTTTATAATATGATTGACTCTATACAGCCAGGACATATCGGAACGATTGCCGGTGTTGGTGAAGCAGGGTGTGCGGGTGACGGCGGTGCATCGACTGATGCGTTCGTGAACGAACCCAAGAATGTGGCGTTTGACGATCGTGGTAATCTCTATATCATCGATTCTGAAAATCATGTGATTCGAAAGATTGAACGAAAAAACGGAATCATTTCTACGGTTGCCGGAACTGTTGATGAACATCAGCAGGCTCCGGTCTCATCTGAACCGGTGGCACATGAGACGACGACGGAACCGGAAGATCTCTTAGCGGACTTATCAGATAACCCGGCTGGAGCCTATGAGCATACTCCAGACCTGAGTGGGACCGTTCGTTATTGGGGAGGGAAAGCTCCAACTGAAACTCGATTTGATGGCGATGGCGGACTTGCAACACAAGCGAAACTGAACTTTCCATCAGGGTTCGCGATAGATGAAGCCGGGGCAATGTATATCGCCGATACCTTGAACCATCGTATTCGAAAAGTCGATCCAGCGACGAGGAACATTCAGACGATTGCAGGCACAGGACGGGCCAAATGGACTGGTGATGCAGGACCTTCCGATGCGGCAACATTGAATGAGCCTGTGGCATTGGTCATGGATGGAAAAGGTCGATTATTTATTGCGGATCAGAGTAATAACCGGATTCGTATGATTGATACGACAACTGGAATAATCACCACTGTTGCGGGTATGGGGGAAGCGACCTATACCGGCGATGACATGCCAGCGATTGAAGCTGGTCTTGCAGGGCCAAGTGGATTAGCGTTGGACGCAGATGGAAATTTATTTATTGCCGATACGTTTAACAATCGAATTCGCAAGGTCCATCTTGAGTTGGGAACGATTGAAACGGTTCTGGGAAATGGGCAGGCCTTTAGCTATCAGCCTGGTGCCAACGAGAGAGAGCTGTCCGTAGCGAGACCGTACGGGATTGCCTTTGATCGGAAAGGACATCTGTTAATTACCGATTCTGATAACCACGTAGTCAGAAAGTGGGATCCTGTTGAAAACTCCATTACGGTTGTGGCTGGGGTTGGGGTTGCACAATTTTCCGGCGATGGAGACCTTCCTCAGAACAGTAGTCTCAATTTCCCATTTGGTATTGCGGTAGATCAGGACGGGAATATTGCCATTGCGGACACCTTTAATCATCGGATTCGCCTGATTGCAGTCTAAAAATCACCCAGGACTCTGTTGATGTGTGTCATCATTTTTGAAGTATGAACATTGGACCGCATGTAGCAACGGAATCTGAGCTTTCTTTCTGTCCAGACCTTGTCCGAAGTTTCTCATCATTTCATGTTTCGCTAGAAAGTTGATATGTCTATGAATAAGAAGGCAGCCTATAACGTTGCGATCGTCGGAGCCACTGGTGCCGTGGGTACTGAGATGCTGGGTATTCTTGAAGAACGAAAATTTCCTGTGGATCAGGTGCTTCCCCTGGCGTCAGCGCGTTCGGCAGGGGAGGAGGTTTTATTTAATGGGCAAGCTCTCACGGTCAAATTGTTAGAAAAAGACTCATTTGCCGGAATTGATATTGCCCTCTTTTCTGCCGGGGCCGATACGAGCAAGGAGTTTGCTCCGATTGCCGTCGATGCCGGAGCAATTGTGGTAGACAATAGTTCTGCCTGGCGAATGGACCCACAGGTACCACTCGTCGTGCCAGAAGTGAATGCTCATGCGCTTGAATGGCATGGTGGGATCATCGCTAATCCCAATTGTTCGACCATTCAAATGGTGGTGGCATTACAGCCATTGCATAAAGCCGTGTGTATTAAGCGAGTGGTCGTGACGACCTTTCAGTCTGTTTCTGGCACAGGAAAAGATGCGATGGATGAACTCGCTGAGCAATCTCGTAAACTCATGAGCTTGCAAGAGCCATCTTCAACGGTCTACCCCCATCATATTGCCTTCAATTGTTTGCCGCACATCGATGATTTTTTGCCGTCCGGATACACCAAAGAAGAAATGAAGATGGTGAACGAGACACAAAAAATAATGGAAGATGCGATGATTCACGTCACGGCCACGACGGTACGAGTGCCGGTGTTTGTCAGTCATGCCGAATCGATTAATATTGAAACCAAAGAACACATCACGGCAAATGAGGCACGAGCCATTCTTTCCGAATCCCCAGGCGTTCTGGTGTATGACGATCCTGCCCATCAGATCTATCCATTACAAAAAGATGTTGCAGGAACGGATGCCGTATATGTTGGAAGAGTACGAGAAGATGAATCGATTGCCAATGGATTGAACTTATGGGTTGTCGCAGACAATCTTCGAAAAGGGGCGGCGTTGAACGCCATACAGATTGCCGAGGCACTCATTCGATGACTAGAACTGCTGAAAAAACCTGCCAGCAGCGTTCTCCTGACTCGTTGCGCGTGAATCGTATCCCGTATTTCGTAAAGGCAAAGAGTGTTTTCACGAAATGCGAGCGACGAACGGCGATTCACGAATTCGGCCTTGCTGGGTCGTCTTGCATCCAGCCCAATGGTGAGGTAACGCAGGCTTTGATTGTGTGTGGTGAATGGGAGCCGTAATCTGCTTACTCTGAAGTCGATACTTTTTGAGTAGTTCTTGAGGCTGGGTCATGGATCTCAGTGGATTAGGAAAACTGTTAGTCATAATGGGGCTCTCGGTTGTGAGTGTCGGTGTCCTGTTCCTTCTCCTAAGCAAGTGGCCTCTGGCTGGAAATGGTTGGCTTGGGCGGTTACCGGGAGACATTTTGATCAAACGTGAGAACTTCACGTTTTACTTTCCGCTTGCAACGAGTATTCTCATTAGTGTGATTGGGAGTGCTCTCGTGTATTTTTTCATGAAACGATAACGTCGCAAGAGGTGAGGTCGAAGGTGTGAAGAATGAAGAGTGCGGTCCAATTCTACCCAAACGTTTGCATATCTTTGACCTATGTATAGCCGTTTCAAATAACTTCCACATGCTTGCAGTGAGTAATCGCGCGGGGTTAGTTGATCGACCTCAGCTGGAACGTATTTGGATTCGCTATACTATTGGATTAATCTTTTGTGCCTCCGTTTTTTGTCCATCCCTGACTTCTGCTTCCGAAGACATTCGTGTTTCCTTGACCGACAAGGCCATGCACGTGCAGATGTCATCGTCTCATCCGATCACCCTCCAATTTCCCTCTGGTCAGCGTCTCAGGGAGTCCAAGCCTTTGGTTATTGCGCCAGAGGGACGGGGTATACGTATTAATGGGCGCCGGTTTGCCTTTACGAAGGCGTTTGCTCGATCCTCAGGAGGCAGCCTGACGATTTCTGTCCGATCTTCTTCTCCAGGCAGTTCAACCCGAAGTACGACTCGGCAATGGGTCTTGAAGGGGAAGGTGGAAATCCAACGGCATCAGGCAGCACTCTTGGTTATTAATCAGGTTGATGTAGAGGCCTATGTGGCTGGAGTCGTGACGGGTGAGATCAATACCAGTTGGCATATTGAAGCGCTCAAGGCACAAGCTGTCGCGGCGCGAACCTATGTCTTGTATAAAAAAATGATGAATCAACAGCAACCGTACGATGTGGTCTCAAGTGTTCAAGATCAAGTCTATCAAGGGCAAGGCAAGGTCAATGCAAGGGTTAAATCTGCCATCAGAAGTACAAGAGGGAAAGTTATTGCGTATGATCGTCATCCTATCCTTGCGGCATATTCGTCAACCGCAGCTGGCCCCACTGAAGATGCTTCGTATGTATGGGATGTGGACGTCCCGTACTTAAAGGGTGTGGAATGTCCATTTGATGATTTGTCTCCGCGGTATCATTGGCGAGTCGCTGTGACGCTCGACTCATTAGAACGTCAGTTCCGGAAATTTGATTATGATGTTGGGAGCATTGCCACAATTACGCCATTTACCCGGACGCCTTCTGGAAGGGTTGACCGTATCCGTATCCTGCACTCTCATGGACAACTAATACTTCGTGGGCAGGATTTTCGTCGTGTGGCGGGATATTCCACAATACTCAGTACTCAATTTGAGATTGAAAGCATGGGGCATGAGCTGGTGTTAGTCGGGAAAGGGTCCGGCCATGGTGTTGGGCTTTGTCAGTGGGGCATGAAAGAAATGGCCGAGTTGGGGTATTCGTATGAAGCGATCGTGCGGTATTATTACCCGGGTACAGAATTGTTACCGCTGTCTCAAGTGAATTTGTCACCTCCTCTTCTTCATTAACCTGTTAGTACGTTGCTTGAGCTGATGCAGCTTACTGACTTTCAATTTCCATTCGATCCTTCCCTGATTGCGACCACTCCGGTTCGTCCGCGTGATCATGCGAGACTGTTGGCTGTTTCGAGAGAACAGGGAGCATGTCGCGACGCGCACATTTTTGATCTCCCTCATTTATTACAGCCTGGCGACTTAGTGGTGGTCAATGATACGCGTGTGGTCCCCGCTCGTGTAGTTGGGACCAAGGTGCCAAGCGGTGGAAAGATCGAAATACTCGTGCTGCGGTCGTCTGGTCTTCAGCAATGGGAAGTGCTGTTGAAAGGTCGTGTGCGGGTTGGACAGCGGATTCGTCTCGAAGGCGATGCCGAAGCGGTTGTTGAGGAACGGAATCAGGAGCGAACGGTGATTTCGATCAAGAGTGCGTTGTCGGGGAGTGAGTTGTTACAGCATATCGGGCAGATGCCCTTGCCGCCCTATATCAAACGTCAGCCGACAGAAGAAGACCGAGAAGATTATCAAACGATGTTTGCGCAGGCAGAGGGGGCGATTGCGGCTCCGACGGCAGGCTTGCATTTTACCCCAGCATTGCTCGCGGCCTTAACGGAGAGAAACATTCATGTGGCCAGCATTACCTTGCATGTTGGACCGGGAACTTTTCGACCGGTCACGGTCACAGAGATTGAGGCGCATCGTATGGATCCTGAATGGTTTCACATTCCCGAGGCAACGGCTCATGAGATTGCTCGTGTGAAACAGCATGGCGGTCGAGTCGTGGCTGTCGGCACGACGGTGACGAGAAGCTTGGAGTCGGCAGTTGATGAGGCAGGGCAGGTTCGCCATCAAGAAGGACAGACTCGTTTATTTATCACGCCTGGCTATCGGTTTCGAGTCGTCGATGTCCTGATGACCAATTTTCACTTGCCAGGAACGACCCTGTTAATGTTGCTCGCTGCCTTTGCTGGCTTAGAGCAGTCACGAGCGGCGTACAGACATGCCGTGAACGCGCGTTACCGATTTTATAGCTATGGCGATGCCATGCTCATTCAGTGAGCGTATTTCGTTGCTCGTCTTTCGTTGCTTGTCGCTCGTGAATCGTATCTCGTGAAAACTCATTCAGAAACTTCTTGTACGAACGACGAGCAACGAAATACGCTCTGCATCAGAGCAAGTGATCATGAATAACGATATTGCTTCTTGATCGTATGGAATTTTGGAACGCCTGAAGAGCCCGTTGTTTTTTCTGGAGAAGAAATTGAAGCCGAATTCGTTCCGTCGTTGAGGCGTCTGGTTCTTCTCCTTCCCCGGCTTGCCGTGTGGCCAGTTCTTCAACTTCCTTGAGTTCTGCAGGGGTGAGCGTGGTCGACTCTGAGATGAGCAGACGAGCCTTGTCCCGAAGCAATTCAATCTTCCGTTGACTTTCAAATTCCCCTGGCGTCATTCGGTTATTCGCAAGCACACGTTGGTAAAATTGTGGGTCGAACGCTCCGTCTTTCTGGAATTCTTGTTGGTTGACGATTGAGTTTCGTAATTCTTCTTGTGAAACGACTAAGCCAAACTCTTCGGCGACCAGGGTCCATGACTTGGCATCGATGAGGCCATTGATGGCGAGTTGTTTAATTTGATCTTCATCAATATCTTCTTGTTTTAACTGATCGCGATAGAACCGAAAGTAGTTGTCGTAGGTTCGGCGATACTCTTGAAGCGACACTTTATACGGGCCGACTTCGGCGACAGCATTGGATGAAGACCCTTCATAATCCCATGCCCCGACAATGACGAAAGTTACGGTAATGGCGATAAGAATCGTCCAGAGAATCCAGGGATGTTTTTGCGATCCCTCTCGCATAGTGCGAAGCATGAACACTCCTTGGTTATTGGATGAAACGGTAGTGGGAAGATTTTAAGTTAGGTTCGAGATAAACGCAAGGCCTAGGGAAAACTTGCGACTTTACATCCTCTTGAACAGCATGGTATTGAGGTATCCCATGAATGGTTTGCGTTCTGTCTCTCGTTGCTCATTGCTGGTCGCTCGTTGTTTGTATCTCGTTGCTGGTCGCTCGTTGCTCATTGCTCCTCGTTGTTTATTCGTCTTTCGCTCTTCTTTTCCATTTTCCATTTTCCATTTTGCAATAACGCTTCACACTTCACGTTTCACGCTTCACGCTTCACGAGTTCTGTATGTCTAATGTTCGTGTGCGATTTGCTCCCAGCCCAACCGGGTTTCTGCATATTGGTGGCGTGCGAACGGCTTTATTTAATTGGTTGTTTGCGCGTCATGCTGGTGGGACCTTTGTCTTACGAATAGAAGATACGGATCGCGACCGTTCGACTGATGAGGCGATTCAGATTATCCTTGATGGACTGAAGTGGACAGGGCTTGACTGGGACGAAGGCCCCTATCGTCAAACCGAACGATTGGAATTATATCGGGAGCACGCGATGGGCCTGTTTGAGAGGGGTCTCGCCTATTGGTGTGTGTGTACTCCTGAGGAGTTGGAAGCCAAGCGTAAAGACGCGCATGCAAAAGGAGAGTCATTGAAGTACGCCGGCACATGCCGAGACAAAGGTCTTCGTGCGCCGACCGAACCGGCAGCGTTACGATTTCGTTCACCGCAAGAAGGGCAAACCGTTTTTGATGATTTGATTAAAGGGAAAATTGTTTTTGAAAATCAGGTATTGGACGATCTCATTATTCTCCGTTCAAATGGGTATCCGACGTACAATTTTTCTGTAGTCATCGATGATGCGTTGATGAATATTACACATGTGATTCGTGGAGATGACCATGTGAACAATACCCCTCGGCAAGTTCCGCTTTTCGAAGCGTTGGGTTATGCCATCCCAAAGTTTGCTCATCTTCCGATGATCTTAGGCTCAGATAAGGCGAGACTTTCTAAGCGCCACGGGGCAACGTCAGTGCTTGCCTACCAAGAGCTGGGCTATCTTCCGGAAGCCCTCGTGAATTATCTGGTGCGTTTGGGGTGGTCGCATGGTGATCAAGAAATATTTTCCATGAACGACATGATACGGTTATTTAGTTTTGAGCATGTTCAATCCTCGGCGGCTGTGTTCAATCCAGAGAAACTGCGATGGCTCAATGCCCAGTATCTTCGGACGTCTGAACCACAGTATGTCGCAAAACAATTGCTCCCTTACCTAGAAAAGGAGGGTTATGATGAGAAAACGTGTGCGAGAATCCCTGGCGGCGTGGAGGCCTTGGTGCCCCCCTTGCGAGAACGGTCCGAAACGTTGCTTGACATGGTCACGGGTGCAGCCCCCTATCTTGCAGAAACGATTACCATTGAGGAGAACGCGGCGAAAAAATTTCTAACGCCGGTGATTGCACCGAGTTTGAAGAAGTTTGCCGACCGAATTGAGATAGCATCATCGTTTTCCAGAGAGGTCTTGGAACATATCTTTCAAGGAATTCTTGAAGAAGAGAATCTCAAGATGGGAAAGCTGGCGCAACCGCTTCGTGTCGCCTTGACTGGGGGAACCGTCAGCCCAGGTATTTATGAAGTCATGGAGCTTCTTGGGAAGGCGCGGACACTGGATCGGTTGCGAGTGGGTATTCAACAGGCCGAATCTTCGGTGCCAGCTTGATGGATAACCCTAGGGTCTTTGTCGTTTTTCTCTTCATCGAGAAAGCCAGAGAAAGAGGTGCGAAGTCTTCTAATCCCTATTGATGTGCCTGGGGCAATATGCTCGCCTATTGTTCCTTGATTTGGCTTGACTCACGAAGAAATCCTCTACTAAGCTACGCGTAGGATTGGGGGATCGTCTAAGGGTAGGACGGCAGATTCTGGTTCTGTCTGTGAGGGTTCGAATCCTTCTCCCCCAGCCATGTTTCGAGCATTTGTGTGCAACTCCATCTCTCATCGTTTCCGTTCCTGTTTCTTCCTGCTTAAATACCTATCGAATTACTTATAGCCATAGCTTTCTTGTGGGGGCATCTCACATGATAGTCTGTGTCCGTCTGAATTCCTGTGGCAGTTGCTTTTTTGCAAGTCGAAAGGAGGTAATCCTAGAGAATCAAGCATGGGTTAAGATTCTAAAGTCTGTTTTTGTTTATGGTGAATCAGATATTCATTGCGATGATGATGCTATTAGTAAATGGGTAAGTCATATCTAATTTTCCTCCAACGTAAATAAGCATGTATATCTTTCTCTCTTGGATTCATCTCTCTGCTGCAATCTTTTGGGTTGGCGGGATGCTCTTCTTGTCATTGGTGGCAGTCCCGTTGTTGAAACGTGAGACAGATCCCGCTCAAGCTCAACGTTGGTTTCTCAATGTTGCCCGCCGTTTCAGATCAATAGTTTGGTGGGCTATCGTACTTCTTCTCCTAACTGGAGTATTACTCCTTCCTCAGCGTTTAAGCTTTTCTCTTCCACTTTCTGAATGGCCAATTATCATTATTGCAAAATTGTCTTTAGTGCTCTTGTTAATCATTACCTCCATCACGCACGACCGCATCATCGGACCGAAAGCTCGAAGCATTAAACAAAAGGCTTCTGTCGATTGGTCAGCTGGAGATCGCATTCTTGTGCATTTTGCACCATGGATTGGACGGATGACGATGATTTTAGGATTAGCGGTTGTCTTGGCGGGAGTGATGCTTGTGCGAAGTTAAACTGTGTGGTGTGGGCACGATGTGTCTCATACCCGCACAGGTGAGTCTTCTGTGTACTCATGTGTAACTAGTATTGATTGTAAGCTCTTCTCTTTTATTCTATGGCTTTTCCAAAGACTCCACTTTTCTATAATTTGCAGGATATTCGAACTACCCTGAAATTGATGATTCCAGTCAGATTGAATGTGATCTATAGGCGTGAGTGTCCTTTATGTCACTCTGTTTCTCTATGCCGCAATCTGTGTTGTGACCGGTTCCAGGTATGTCAGGATTCGTCGTCGGCCGGCCAGTTTGGATTGGCCCGGTGCGCCAAGGATGATCCATGTGGGATTCGGGAAGCGATAGACATCGACGTGGCGGAAGCTATCGATGAAGTCGCGCATTTGTGGGTGGTGGCGCCATCCCTCTGGCGGTTGGCTGTCCATGATGCATTGTTGCAGGTATTGTTCGAGCCGGTATTCATCTCTGATGGAAATGGTGTGTGTGCAGTCAATTTCTCGCACGATTGCGGGCATGGCCTGATTGCTTAATGCTCCGAGAACTGGTTCCGCTGTGAGGTACTGCCGTGTTTTGTTGTGACTAAACAGTTTGGTGTAACGTTCGTAGATTTGAGGAATAAAGGCATCCTGTTTGGGGAGCATGATGATGACGGTGCCACGATGGGGGTTGAGGGCCTTGTTGATGGTTCCGATGGCTTTTGGCAGTGATCGAGGCGTAAGTCCATACAGTGATTGTAAGGCCCAAATAATGTCGTACCGAGTCGTCGACGTGTGTAGGGAAGCTTCTTCGATCGGGGTGTGATAGGCGCGTCGAGCTTGGTACGGAGGATGAAGGACCTGCTGGCACATGGACAGACAATAGTGGGCAGGATCCATGTAATCATAGAAGATTGGAGTGTCTGGCGGCAGATGTGGCCGTAACATATGAGGGAATGTGCCGATGCCGCACCCGATGTCCAGGAGTTGCGTTGGAATGGCCCCTTTGGGAAACAACGCGTCCCAATTAATCATCCTGAGGACTGTGGAGTAGTCTTCTTCAACGATGGTTCGCCAGATATCGGCATTCAATGTCCCTGTGTGGTGTGGTATGAGGGTTGGTGCGGGCTGAGAAGCAATCGTTTTCGGCACAGGTCGTGACGTGAGTTTGGGCATGGCTGGCTTCCTTTTCCTTCGGTGAATGGACGATGAGTGCAATGCTTTGTCTATCGCAAAATAAGTACCGGAATTTGGTTTGGACTTGATCTTTTAGAGGGGCTCGTATTGTCCCGTCGTTGTTAGATTCTGGTGATGTGTTCCGGGATGAGACAGTTTGTGACAGGAACATTTGCTCGGCAGCTCTTGCCGTGGTCTCGGCAAAATTTCTCCAGAGCGCACATTGTGTTTCACTAGAAAATCGTAAGGGTGTATACTGAAGTTTTCTATGAGTGAGCCCTATGTGAACATGATCACGAAGCAAACGGCATTACTAGTGTTGTGTGTGTGCTGGATTATGGTGTGGCCACCGTCTCTTCTTGTTGCCGGAAGTCAAGCGTCCGAGGTGTCGTTTGTGAGCAATGTGGCTCCCAGGGCAGGGACAGCAATGCCCGCAGTTGTCCGCCTAGCGTCTCAGCGAACCAGTGCCGCTCATATTGGGTCGGTCATGGCGATTTTGGCGACGTTCGATGAGGCGAAGGTGTTGCCGCGCGAACAGGATCCCAAAGCGAATCAACTCATTCATACATTGATTCAGCTGCAAAGCATGGTGCTGAAGAGCCAGAATCCTGTTATTCGTGAATGGGTATTGAGTGCGCTGCGGGTGAAGTCTGGAAATTCTGTAGAACAGGTCCAGAAAGACTTGCAGCGGACGGGGTTGACGATGGAATCATTAGAAGCGTTTGTGGAGTATAGTGAGATGTCTTCACCGTGGAGTCGTGGGGATCTGTCGGATGGATTTCATGAATATAATGTTCGGCAAGAACATTGGATGTTGTTGCAAAAGATTCTTGTGGCTGCTCGTGAACAGTTGCAGGTAAGGGGAGCGACCCTGGCCGAGGTGTTTGCCCGTCAGCGTCTGCACATGCCTGGAGCTATACAATAGTCGTGACCTTATCTTTGTAACGTGACGACGTGTTTCTGATCTGCTGATTGATAGCAGGCTTCTGCAATCTCGACAGCCCGTAAGCCGTCTTCTGCGGTTATGGGCATGGCTGTTCCAGTGCGCAAGGCTTGAACGAAGTCGTTGATGACTAACGGAATTGTCGGGGTTGGTGAAAGTTGAAGCACCTCCGGTTGGTCTCTTTGACTATGCCGGGTAATTGTTGATGTCGACCAATTGGCGCATAATTGTCCTCTTTGGCCAATGATTTCTATCTGTGTCATACGCGAATCGCTCATTCGGGAAGCATCAAAGAGACAGGGTGTTCCTGATTGTGTGGTGAGTCTTCCCCAGGCATGATTTTCTGGCCCATTGAGGATAGGTTGGTTCGTCTCGCAATATACCTCACGAATTTCTTCTTGTGTCAGAAGTCTCGCCAAGTCTAACAAGTGTATCCCGATTTCTAAGAGAGCCCCTCGGTTCTTCCATGCCGTGACTTCTTCCTGAGAGTGTGGGCGACGTTCTAAACGAGCGGTGAGTGAAAAGTACTGCCACGCTCCAATGTCCTGCGCCCAATCTTTGAGTGCGGTAATGGTTTTGTCGTATCGGAGCGTGTGCGCTGTCATGATGGGGATGTTCGCGTTGGATGCCTGTGCGGCTATTTGGCGGGCGTCGGACGCGGAAGCGGCAAGCGGTTTCTCGATGAGTAATGGTTTTCTTTGCTGAATCGCTTCTATCGCAATCGGTTGTGTTAATGAAGGTGGAGTGACGACGATAATGGCTTCGACTTCAGGGTCCGCAATAAGGGAGTGATAGGCTTGATGAAAGTGAAGTGCATGTTTTTGGGCAAAGGCTTGCCCTTGCGTCTCGTCACGGCGACAGATAGCGACGAGTCGTCCAGGTGAGTCCGGGCCTAGCAGATGGTTGGCGTATCGTGTGCCGTGACGGCCAAGTCCGATGAGTCCGAGGTTCATGGTTCGCTCTCGAGTGGGTATCCTTGCCGTTGGTTGTTGTCGAACTTGCAATGATCCTTTTACTCAATATGAATAAAGCAAATTGGATCTTTCACGATGGCCGTTGGGTAATCGTTGTCTTCGACAATATACGATAGATCGTGTTGCTCACAATAGTTGGTAATCCATGGGATTTCTTCGACGGATGTTGTAATGAGTCCAGGTCTCGTCAATTTCTTGAGGAGAGTCGTGGTCAGGGTAAAGACGGTTTCTCGCTCGTGTTGAAATTGGTGGGGATTGAAAGTTGCCGGATTGGCTCTGCCATATGAGAGGGCTGAAAGTTCTGGGAATTCTTCTGGATCATTGAAGACGCTGACGATCCACATGTGATCAAATGTGCCTTTCGCTTCTTGTGCATCGGTTGCCGTAAATGACAATCCATGGTCTTGGCAGGTTCGATTAAGCGTCTCGACTTCTTCTACGCGGAGATTATACGCTTTGACCGATCGATGTAATTCAGCGATTTCCATTATCAACGGGGGGATTTCGGCTACTCCTGCGCCAACGTACAGGCTAGAGCCTCGTGATGTGAGGCGAGTCTTCAAATGTTCGGCAACCTTGCTTCCCATTTGTTTGCATGGTTGCCGATGAGCTTCCCAAAACACCTCTCCGCCTTCGTCACAGTAGATTGGGGCGAGTGAGGCATAGTCCAAATCTTGAAAGATAGTCGTAATCGCTTGCCGGGTTGTAGGTTGGAGCTTTAGGGGTTTCTTGTTCATGATTTGATCGATGAAGGCAGTCTACCGGGTCGAGTCTGTGAAATCGAGAAAAAGCGGCTTGATGTGTCTTTGATGTTGACCCGTCTCTCATATTGGTGTATTGATTTCCTTCTAGACCCACGCATGTTTCGAATAAGCATTGTGTTATAATTGACTTCTGTTATCCAGGGTTTTCTCTTCATCAGGCCTTGTTCGTAGTATGAGTGTGCGGTCTATTGTCATGCCAATGTTCCTAGGGTGATACCATAATTGTTTTATGAGTGTATTTCTATTTGTATCTGAATGTATGAGTAATAATGAGGAGTCGGTTTTTGGATGTTATAAAAGAATTACGTCGAGTCATTGACCTTGAAGGGAAAACAATCTCGCAGTTGTCTGCGACGATTGGGTCGTCGTTTGAAGCAGCCGTTCGACTACTTGCGGATTGCTCGGGTCGAGTGATCCTAACGGGTGTTGGGAAATCTGGTCTCATTGCGCAGAAAATTGCCGCGACGTTAGTCTCGACCGGAACCCCCGCCATCTTTCTGCATGCGGCCGAAGGCATGCATGGCGATATTGGCATTGTGACCAAAGATGACATTGTGATTGCCGTTGGCAAGTCCGGCGAGAGTGAAGAGTTGATTACGATTCTCCCGTTTATTCGGCGGTTAGGAGCACGCATTATAGCTATTACCGCTAAGACCGATTCGACGATGGCTCGAACGTCCGATCTTGTCCTCATCACCCCAATTGAAGAAGAAGCCTGTCCATTGAATATGGCTCCCACCTGTAGTACAACGGCAGCATTGGTGCTTGGTGATGCCATGGCGATGACGCTCATGAAATTGAGAAATTTTCAACCTAACGATTTTGCGCTCTATCATCCTGGGGGGCAACTTGGTAAACGACTATTATTGACGGTCGGAGACATGATGCGTAGCGGTGAAGCCAATGCGGTCATCGCGATTACGTGTGATGTGCGTTCGATGTTGTGTGAAATTACGAGTAAGCATGCAGGGGCTGTTTCCGTCGTCGATGATCAGCATCGGTTGCTGGGTTTTGTGACGGACTTTGATATTCGCCGTGCGTTGGAAAGTGGTCGTGATATTTTTGCACTTACCATTCAAGACATCATGAACGAAAAACCCTCGTCGATTTACGACGATGAAATGGCTATTACCGCGCTAGAGCTCATGGAACGTCGGGAGCGACCCATTTCCGTGTTGCCTGTCCTCAATCGTGCAGACAAAGTCGTCGGCATGATTCACCTTCATGACCTTGTCGCGAAGGGGTTATAGTGATGTCCGCCCTCTTTTTCTCTCAGTAATGCTGCTCCTTTGAATCGCTTCTTTCCTACAACGGCCGTTCCTGCCATGGGACCGATCTATGCTTACGGTCTGATGGTGGTCGGCTTCTCTCTCTTTTTTGTTCGCCTCAACCATCTCACTGAGTATGTTTTTATTGCCTTGGTGGCCATTTGGGCTATTGAAAAGCTCTTAACTCGAGATTTTCATCTACGCCGAACGTTTGTAGATTGGCCGATTCTCTTATTTCTTGTGTGGATTTTGGTGACGGGATTTTTTGCGGTTGATCCCGATTATAGTCTGAATGAATGGCGAAAAGCCTTGCCTCGATTTCTGATTTTTTGGTTTGTCGTCAATGCCATCACCACCGAAGTCCAAGTTCGTTCCATTTTATTCGCAAGCTCACTGGGGCTTGGCGTCTTGAGCGGTGTTGAGGTGGGATATTATTTTTGGAATGGGGGGAATCTGTTAGATTTCTCTCTGAGGTGGGGGAGTCGAGCGGGCGACTTGACTGGTAGCAGTCAATGGTTGGGGACATATTTAGTCATAGGTTTGCCGATTGTCCTTCTTGGTGTTTGGGGTGAATCTTTTGGTGGAAAGCGTGTTGCGTATAGTGTCATATGTGTAGTCATGTTTGGAGCTGTGCTTTTGGTTCATACACGAGCGACGTGGTTGGCAATTGGTCTAGAGTTGTTCGTGATTGGAGTGGTTATCTTGCCGCGCTATTGGCGAGTCCGTGTGCTAATGGTTATGGCCGTTTTTGTCCTCATATTCTTGCCCTTTGGTATAGGGAAGTTGTCCTTAGTGACGGATTTGCAGGTGGCGAATCCGACGACATTGCAATTACGGTTCAACACCTGGGAGTTTGCGATTGAACAATTAATGAAGAATCCCTGGGACAGCCTGACTGGTGTGGGTTATGGGAAACATAGTTTTGCCAAAGCCTATCCCAACTTGGGGCCTGGGTATCATACGCATATACATAATTCATTTCTTGGAAGAGCTATGCAACTCGGATTGCCTGGTTTGTTGCTATTTTTCTCAATATTTGGGATGGTTTTAGTCAAGTCATTACACGGATGGAAAGCTTGTTCCCATCTCTATGTCGGGCAATTGTCTCTTGCGATATTTCTTGGAACCCTTGGCCTAATCGTGAGAAATCTCTTCGACGACATGTTTATTGGTTCGATTGTCTATTTATTTTGGCTTATGATTGGGTTGTTCTGCGTGCTACTCAGTCTTCATGGTCAACAGAGCAGGCAGGACCATGGTGCGGAACAACTTGAAGGAACCTCAACTGTAAATAACCGATACAGTTAAATGATTGACAGAAAAGTTTCTTAGTCATATGATTTGATATTTATATTTATTATACCTCAAGTGAATTATTTACATTTACTTCTATCCTCACACGTGTCCCGTCTTTCCACCCTTTCGAATGATCTCTCATTTCTCATCTTTGTTCTTGCAATTTTTTCTTACTCAACGTGGTGTTCTGTCTATGAATTTTAGGATAGTTGTGCTGTGAAGACGATTAGTAGGTGCCTTCTTAAGGGATGAGGGAGACAGTCATTTTCCAAAATCTGTGATGTCTTTGGCTGAAGGGCAATCTTCATGGAAGTTTCCGGAAGTTTGTGCTGTCCGTGGCGACAGCACCCTACTATGCGGGAGAGGAGTGGTGCGACGCATTGCTTGAACACCCTCAGAGAAAAATTAAAGTCGTTCGAGTCATTGCTCGGTTAAATATTGGCGGACCGGCCAAGCAAGCCATCTTTCTTACTCATAGTCTTAACGGTAGAAACGTTCAGTCATCGCTCATTACAGGGGTTGTCGGTTACGATGAAGAATCCCTTGCATTATCCAAACTTGAGGAAGAAGGGGACGTCTATATTCTTCCTACGCTCGGTCGGGAAATTTCTTTGTGGCAAGATATTCACACCTTCTTCGAACTGTGTAAGATTTTCAAAGCCATCAGACCAGACATTGTGCATACTCATACGGCCAAAGCTGGAACGCTTGGCCGGTTGGCGGCAATCTGGGTACGTGTGCCGATCAAAGTGCATACATTTCATGGCCATGTGTTTCGCAAGTACTTTGGTCATATCAAAACAACGCTGTTTGTGTGTATAGAAAGACTCTTGTCCTATGCAACGGATCGCATTGTGGTGGTAAGTGAAAGCCAGCGTCGAGAGCTTACTGATGATTTTCATATTGCGCCTGTGGGGAAATTTCATATTATCCCGCTAGGATTCAATTTAGAGTCATTTGCTTCGAGCGGTTCAATGGTTGAGGCGAGGTCAGAGTTTGGAATTGACTCAAACGCATTTGTTGTCGGATTTGTCGGTCGTCTTGTCCCTATTAAAAACCCTTTTCTCTTGCTTGAAGCTTTTTACAATGCCGAAGTGTTTCGTCACACAACTCCAAGCTTTTTCAATATGCACAATGAACCGTGGTCGGTCATTGTGGCTGGCGGTGGGGAATTATTAGAAGTTATGCAGTCTGAAGTCGAGGCACGAGACTTTTCCAAACGTTTTATTTTCTGCGGGTGGCAACAGCATGTTGAACATGTGCATGCCGCAGTAAATGTCGTTGTCCTGACCTCACTCAATGAGGGAACGCCGGTTGCTCTGATTGAGGCGATGGCCTCCGGTAAACCCTTCATTGCGACAAATGTGGGTGGAGTGATTGATTTGATGGTTGGCACAGGGTCTTCTTATACGGCTGTGAATGGTGGGGTGTTCACCGTCTATCAGAATGGTATTTTGGTAGAGTCTCAGGATGTTGTGGGTCTGGCTGGTGCGCTGCTCTACATTGCCACTCATCTGGAAGAAGCTCACGCAATGGGGGCTGTTGGCCGGGAATTCTCCGTTAAACTGTTTGATGAACAACGATTGCTTGGAGATATAAGAGGGTTATATCAGGATCTGCTTGTGGAAAAGGGCATACAGTATCGCTGTGTGTAATATGAGGAGTGGCTTTGTCGGCATTTCGCAATGCGTAAATAATTTGTGAGGAACTATCTATGCGCGTGTTAATTACAGGCGGAGCGGGGTTCATCGGTTCTCACTTGGCGGAAGCCTTATTGGAGCGTGGGGCCGAGGTGTATATCATTGATGACCTCTCGACTGGAAGTGTTGAAAATATCGAACATCTGCAGGCACATCCTCACTTTCATTATTTTTTCGATACAGTCATGAATCGGTTTTTGATGGCGGAACTTGTAGATCGTACCGATTGTATCTTTCATTTAGCTGCGGCTGTCGGCGTCAGGCTTATTGTGGAGAGTCCCGTCCGAACGATAGAAACAAATGTCAAAGGCACGGAAATTATTTTAGACCTTGCGAGTAAAAAGAAGAAAACCGTGGTGATTGCGTCGACGAGCGAAGTGTACGGGAAATCGCATGCGATCCCATTTTCCGAAGATGGCGACTTGGTGATGGGGGCAACGACAAAGGGACGTTGGAGTTATGCCTGCTCTAAAGCGTTAGATGAGTTTTTAGCCTTGGCCTATTGGAAGGAAAAGCAATGCCCCACCATTGTAGTGAGATTATTTAATACGGTTGGGCCGAGGCAGACCGGGCAATATGGCATGGTTATCCCTCGTTTTGTTCAACAAGCGCTGGCCGGTCAATCAATGACGGTATTTGGAACAGGTACGCAGAGTCGTTGTTTTACCTGGGTTGGGGATGTCGTACACGCGCTCGTGCAATTAAGTCAGCATCCGAAAGCCGTGGGAGAAATCTTCAATATTGGGAGTACTCAGGAAATGAGTATTCATGATCTTGCACAGCTGGTCAAGATGATGACGAACTCACAATCGGATATTACGTTTATGCCCTATGATCAAGCGTATGAATCTGGCTTTGAAGATATGGAGAGACGGGTGCCATCTCTCAACAAAATTCAAGCTCTTATCGGGTATAAGCCAACGTTGGATTTGACAGGAATCATCGGAGAAGTCATTGAATATGCCAAGAAGAAGGACCTAAGCAGAAGCTAATGCTGGAATTCTCTGTCTTTGCCTCCTCAGTATTGTTGGCCGCATTGTTAACCCCATGCGTGAGAAGTGTGTCGTTAAAATGGGGGTGGGTGGCTGTGCCTAAAGCCGATCGGTGGCATCAATCGCCGACGGCCCTTCATGGTGGAGTCGCGATCTTTGCTGCGTTTTCTATCCCACTTATTTTACTTGCGCCTTCTCATCCGAATCTTTGGGTGCTTCTTGGGGCGGCCACGCTCATGTTTTCTTTAGGTCTGATCGATGATGTGAAGCATCTACAACCCTACACCAAGCTGATTGTCCAGATCATTGCCGCTTGTATCATTGTGTCCAATGGTATTCTCATTGAGGTTTCGACTTTTCCGTTTATCGGAATTTTTCTCACCATATTTTGGATTGTTGGAATTACCAATGCTTTGAACCTGCTTGATAACATGGATGGTTTGTCAGTGGGGACAGGGTGTATTGCTGCACTTTGTCTGGCGGTAGCAGGCATGTTTACCGGGACAGCGCTGATGAGTGTCATTGGGTTTGGTCTTGCGGGAGCCACGTTGGGATTTCTCTTCTTCAACTTTTACCCTGCCAAAATTTTCATGGGTGATGCCGGGAGCCTTTTTTTGGGGTTTACGCTCTCTGTTCTGTCGTTGATGGTGGGATGGAAGCAAGCAACCAATATTTTCTTGAGCATGCTGGTGCCTGTGTTGGTGTTGGCTGTGCCAATTTTTGACACGGCCTTTGTGTCTGTCGTGCGTTTCTTTAATGGTCAAGCGATTTCTCAAGGTGGTCGAGATCATACCTCCCATCGATTAGTCGCCTTTGGCCTTCCGGAGCGAATTACGGTTCTATTTTTCTATGCAATGAGTCTCATTTGCGGGGCTATCGCCTTAATCGGCGTGAAGTTTCATTTGTTGTATCCCGCCATGCTCGTCATTTTGTTGGTCATTATGTTCTGGTATTTTGGGCTGTTTTTGAGTGGAATCGTGTCATATGAAGATCAAAAAGCCAAAAAGCCTCTCCCGTTCACTGATAAAGGATTTGCCTTGAATATGGTTTTTGAGCATAAGAGGCGAATTGGCGAAGTTGTGGTCGACTGCGTGCTGATTGGGGTGTCCTTTACCCTGGCCTATCTCATTCGTTTCGAAGGGCTGCCGAATGAGTATGTTGTCGCCATTACCCAATCGCTTCCGTTCCTCATTCCATTGAAGCTCTTCGTCTTTTTTTACTTTGGATTATATCGTGGGCTTTGGCGATACGTTGGTATGCAGGATCTCATTAATATTCTCAAGGCCGTGACGGTGAGCTCTGTGCTCTCCGTGGCAACGATCGCCATGGTGTTTCGACTTGAAGGTCATGCCCGTTCGGTATTTTTTATTGATTGGATGGTGTTGTTACTGACTGTCGGAGGCGTTCGTGTCTTTATTCGTTTGATCAAAGAGTATCTTGGATCCTGGGTGAAGCCTGAAGGAAAACGATTGTTAATCATGGGAGCCGGAGATGCTGGAGAGATTGCGTTACGAGAAATTCGAAATAATCCAACAATTGACTATTATCCCATTGGGTTTATTGATGATGATCGAAGTAAGTTAGGGCGTGAAATCCATGGCATTCCGGTCATGGGAACAAGGAGGGAACTTCCAGTCGTTGTGCAAAAGCATCAGATCGAAGAAATCCTAATCGCGATTCCATCGGCCAATAAAGGTCTATTGGCAAAAATTTTACAAGATTGTCGAGAGACGGGCATTGCGACTCAGGTCCTTTCTCAAAGTCGAAATTTGGCATCCGTGAAATCTGCTTGATTGTAGGGGGCATAATGTTTCCCAAATCTTCTAAGAAGAATGTCCTTGACTGAAATGATTTTTTGTGTTCAATTTATGAACATATATATGTTCAGTCGATGAACAGATTGACGAGTGAGGCCACTTGTTAGGTGTATCTAATGGATAAAGACGGTCAACGTGCGCTTCTTGTCCTTCAGGAAATCGAGCAGAATCCCATCATTACTCAACGTTCGCTTTCTCTAAAACTTGGTGTCGCTTTAGGCTTAACCAATCTCTATCTGAAGCGTTTGGTGCGGAAAGGGCACATTAAAGTCACCACGATTCCCCGAAATCGAATTCGCTATCTCCTCACACCTCGCGGCATCAAAGAAAAGTCACGGTTGACGTATGAATACTTGCAATTTTCTTTGACCTATTATCGCGACGTTCGACGGAGACTCAATCACACATTAGCATACCTCCAACAGCTTGGGATGAAACGTATTGTTATTTTGGGAATAGGGGAGTTTGCTGAGTTTGCCTATCTTTCACTTCAGGATAGTGAGTTAGTCTTGGTGGGATTTGTGACCGAAGAGCCTGGGGACAGTTTTTTGTCGTATCCCCGTGGAACTCTGGAGGTACTGAAAGCCTGGGAGTTTGATGCCATACTTATCAGTGACCTCACACGTATTGACGCCCATAGAAAAAAGCTCTTGGCGTTAGAGATTTCGGCGGAACACGTATTTTCGCTGGTGTGAAAAAAGGGTTATCGGGAATAGTCCTGAGAATGACTATTTGGAGCCCAGGTTGAAGCGGTGGGGAAACTTCGAATGTAAGTGAGAGGGCGAAGCTGTGTTTAATGCATATTTACATATGGACGATAATTCCCGCTGGTATGCTCTTCGGACAAAGTCCCGTCATGAGAAAGTGGTTCGTGAGCGATTAGTTTATGAAGGGGTTGAGGCATTGCTTCCGACAATAAAACGCCTTAGCCGATGGAAGGATCGGAAGAAAGAAATTGAAACTCCACTCTTTCCAGGATATTGTTTTGTTCGATGTGTCTTGGAAAACAAATTGCCGATTTTGAACATAGTCGGAGTCGTCGAAATTGTCGGATGCGGACATCGACCTCAAGCTATTCCCGAAGAAGAAATATCAGCACTGAAGGCTGTGGTGACTAGTGTTCTTTGTTATGATATTCATCCTTATTTGAATGAAGGTATGAATGTTGAGGTCGTGGCTGGAGTTTTGAAAGGCGTGCGTGGAATATTATTGGAAAAAAATAACGGTCATCGATTAGCTATTGGCATTCGACTGATTCAACAAGCAGTTTCTGTCGAAATTGACGCGATGGATATTGCCCCAGTCTGACCCCATTCCTTCTGCTTATTGAAAAAATGAGCGACGAGATCTAGCCTTGATGGAAAACTTTCAGGAACACGTTGCAGTCATTGGAACAGGGCATTGGGGGAAAAACCACGTCAGAAATTTTTATGAATTAAAGAGTCTGGCCGTCATTTGTGATACCAATGCCGAACGGTTACAGGACCTGGCGTTACAATATCCTACGATTCGTCATACGACCGATTACTCAGAAGTTTTACAGGATTGCACAATTACTGCTGTGATCATTGCGACGCCGGCTGAATCCCATGGGGAATTCGTACGAAAGGCCCTATTGGCGAAGAAGGATGTGTTGGTGGAGAAGCCTCTTTGTTTATCGGTGAACGAGGGGGAAGAGTTAGTTGCATTAGCAAAAAAACAACAACGAATTCTCATGGTTGGTCACCTTCTCTGGTACCACCCTGCCGTGTTGAAACTCAAAGAACTTATCGAAGCAGGCGAACTTGGTCGAATGCAGTATGTGTATTCCAACCGCCTGAATCTTGGGCAAATTCGACGTGAGGAGAATATTCTTTGGTCATTTGCTCCGCATGATATCTCAGTCATATTAGGGCTCGTCAATGAATGTCCCGAGAGTGTTCGAGCTCAAGGTGGGAATTATCTTCACCAGCAAATCGCGGATGTGACGGTGAGTCTTCTTTCGTTTGCCAGTGGTGTGAAGGCGCACATTTTTGTTTCATGGCTTCATCCGTTCAAGGAACAAAAATTGGTGGTTGTTGGGGATCGTAAAATGGCTGTGTTCGATGACCTTGAAAGGAGCGAGAAGCTTCTTCTTTTTCCGCACTCTATTGACTGGAACGGCAATATTCCAGTGGCAAACAAAGCCGACGCACAGGTTGTTGAATTTGATCAAGAAGAGCCGCTTCGTGCTGAATGCGCACACTTTCTCGAGTGTGTGCATTCGAGACGTAAGCCCAGGACAGATGGAGAAGAGGGAATAGCAGTCCTGAAGGTTCTTCAGCGGTGTCAAGAGGCTCTGGAAAAAGATGTACACCGTCAGGAATTGAAAGGTACAGAAAAGAATTTTTTCGCTCATGCGTCGGCGTTCCTCGATGAAGACGTGAGGATTGGCAAAGGAACGACAATTTGGCACACGACACATATTTTAAAAGGAACATCAATTGGCACGAATTGCAAGATTGGACAAAATGTTGTGGTTGGACCGAACGTCACTGTAGGGCACGGTGTGAAAATCCAAAATAATGTATCTGTCTATGAAGGGGTGACTTTAGAGGATTGTGTTTTTTGTGGGCCTTCAATGGTGTTTACCAATGTCATTAACCCTCGAAGCGAGATACCTCGAATGACGGAACTCATGCCGACATTAGTCAGGCGAGGTGCGACGTTAGGGGCCAATTCAACCATTCTTTGTGGAATTACCATTGGGCAATATGCATTTATTGGGGCTGGAGCTGTTGTGACAAAGGATGTACCGAATTTTGCCTTGATGGTTGGAAGCCCAGCCAGAGTAACTGGATGGATGTGTGAATGCGGGGTCAAACTCACGGTAGATGGAAAGAAGCATAACTGTTCAGCCTGTGGGAAATCATACACAATGGGGATTGATGGTTTGCACCTGAATGAGGAAATTCCGCAATCCTATCAGGAGAGAATATGAATGTTCCGTTGATGGATTTTCATGCGCACCATAATCCGATGAAACGTGAAATTTTAGAAGCATTGGAGCAAACTTTCGCCAACCAAACCTTTATTTTAGGTCCAGAAGTTAAAAAATTAGAAGACCGTATCGCGACCTATTGTCAAGCAAATTTTGGTATTGGAGTGTCCTCGGGGACAGATGCATTGTTGGTTTCCCTGATGGCCTTGGGCATTGAGGCTGATGACGAGGTCATTACGACTCCCTACTCTTTTTTTGCGACGGCCGGTACGATTGCCAGGCTTGGAGCCAAGCCTGTCTTTGTGGATATCGATCCAAGATCCTACAACATCGATCCTGCCAAAATCGAGTCTGCCATTACTCATAAAACGAAGGCGATCATCCCTGTGCATCTCTACGGACAATGTGCAGATATGGCGCCTATTTTAGAGCTTGCTTCCAAGTATCAATTGAACGTGATTGAAGATGCCGCTCAGGCAATTGGGGCGGATTATAAAGATGGCCGACGTGCTGGAAGCTTGGGGACTATCGGTTGCCTGTCATTTTTCCCTAGCAAAAATTTAGGCGCGTTAGGTGATGGCGGAATGGTGGTGACCAATGATTCGGCTTTGGCTGAACGAATTCAAATCCTCCGTGTGCAAGGGAGCAAACCCAAGTATTACCATAAATTCATCGGAGGCAATTTTCGTTTAGACACTTTGCAGGCAGCCGTGTTGAATGTGAAGTTGAATTATCTTGCTCAGTGGACTAAACAGCGACAAGAGAATGCGAGACAGTACAGAAGACTATTTCAAGAACGCGGGTTGCTCACAAATTTTGGTATCACATTGCCTCAAGTGATGTATGAGCAGGCTGATGTTAGTCATCAGCACATCTACAACCAATTTATTCTCCGTGTTCCACGGCGTGATCAATTAATGACCTATCTCAAGGAGAAAGGCATTGGATCAGTAATCTATTATCCCGTTCCCTTTCATCTTCAAGAGTGTTTTTCCTATTTAGGTCATCAAAAGGGAGATTTCCCTGAATCAGAGGCGGCCGCCCGAGAGACCCTTGGATTGCCGATTTACCCAGAACTGCAGGTAGAGCAACAAGAGTATGTGGTAAATATGTTTAAGGAATTTTATTGTTCTAAATGATAAGCTCGAAGCCGCTTAATTTCTAATGAATTGCGCGTGGGTTTTATTGAGGATAAGTCCAGCTTCTGGTTCTTGTCTGCTGAATATGAGGAGCCGCAGGTCCTGATATGTCGTGTTTGTGTACTGTTGCCTGTCTACGCGCGTGAAATGTTTTTGAACAATATTGAGTTGACCGTACGAAAGGGAGAACAGTGGATCTCAAGGGAAAGAAATTTTTAGTTATTGGTGGAGCGGGGTTTATCGGATCGCACCTTATTGACCAATTATTGAAGGAAGATATTGGGCAGGTGGTGATTTATGACAACTTTGTTAGGGGTAGCTTAGAAAATTTGGATGAAGCGTTAAGAGACCCTCGTGTGAAAATTCATGAAGTTGGTGGGGACGTTTGCCAGACTGACATCCTTGGTTCGGCAATGAAGGGTATCGATGGGGTATTTCATTTGGCTGCTCTGTGGCTTCTTCAGTGTCACGACTATCCTCGTGCTGCCTTTGATGTGAATATTCGAGGAACATTTAATGTTCTAGAAGCTTGTGTGAAGAACAATATTGCACGGTTAGCCTACTCGTCTTCAGCTTCTGTCTATGGCGATGCCGTAGAAGAACCTATGACGGAAGACCATCCGTTCAACAATAAAAACTTTTACGGTGCCACAAAAATTGCGGGCGAGGCAATGATGCGATCATTTCATTATCGCTATGGATTACACACCGTTGGACTTCGCTATATGAATGTGTATGGTCCCCGCCAGGACTACCTTGGTGCCTATATTGCCGTTATTATGAAAATGCTTGATGCTATAGACAAAGGACAAGGTCCGACAATTTTAGGTGACGGTACCGAGGCGTTTGATTTTATCGCCGTAGAGGATTGTGCTCGAGCGAACATATGCGCCATGAAGTCTGAGGTCGTTGATCGTTTTTATAATGTTGGAACAGGAAAACGGACGTCCTTGAAAGAACTGGCTGAAATGATTGTAATGCTCACGGATTGCAAATTCTCTATAAGCTATGCTCCACGAAGCCAAGCGACGTTAGTTCGAAATCGAATAGGTTCGCCAAAGCGGGCTAAGGCCGAAATTGGTTTTTCCTCCGAAGTCGATCTGGAACAAGGTCTGAGAGGTCTTATCGACTGGAGAAAAAAGCATATGAAGGAAATCACTCGACGACGGCATTTGAGTAGGGTGCAGAATGCGTAAAGGCAGGAAAATTCAGATTGCCACTCCAAGTTTAGGTGAAGAAGAGTGGATGGCACTTCGTGACCCGATTGAAAGTGGGTGGATAACGCAAGGACCTAAAGTTGCGGCATTTGAAAAGGCCTTTGCTGACCGTCACAATGTCAAGCATGCCTTTGCTGTCACATCTGCGACGACAGGCCTTCACCTTTCACTTTCGTCCCTGGGAATCAAAGCTGGGGATGAAGTTATTGTCCCAGCTTTTACCTGGGTCGCGACGGCGAATGCCGTTATCTATTGTGGAGCGATACCGGTTTTTGCCGATGTGGACCGTGTGACCTTCAATCTTGATGTTCAAGATGTTGAACGACGTATCACTTCTCGGACGAAGGCAATCATTCCGGTCCACCTTTTTGGCCTCTGTGCAGATGTCGAGGCCTTGCGATCAGTCTTGCGAGCCGATATTGCCATTGTGGAGGATGCCGCTTGTGCCGCGGGTGCTGCTTGCCACGGTCGTTCCGCAGGTGCAGTAGGTGATGTGGGGGTCTTTTCCTTTCATCCTCGCAAGTCGATTACAACTGGTGAGGGAGGTATGGTCACAACGAATAATGATATGTTGGCCGAACGAGTAAATCGAATGCGCAATCACGGTGCGTCTATTTCCGAAGAAGAACGGCATCATGGTTCTCGTCCGTATCTGCTCCCTGACTTTGATGTGCTTGGCTTTAATTATCGCATGACAGATCTTCAGGGGGCCGTTGGTCTTGTGCAGCTTGGAAAGTTAGACACGTTTATTGATGAGCGTGCTCAGATAGCTGAGGCCTATCGAAATGCCTTGAGCGATCTTTCCTGGCTTCGGCTTCCGGATGAACCACAAGACGGTCGGCATGCTTGGCAAGCTTTTGTCACCTATGTCAATCCCGACACAGCACCTCAGCCTCGAAATGTGATCATGGAAGTCTTGCAGCAACAAGGAATTGCAACGCGTCCAGGTACGCATGCGGTTCATATGTTGGGATATTACCAGAAAAACTATAATTTTCACCCTCAAGATTTTCCTGGCGCATATGATTGTGCCCAGAACAGTATGGCTATTCCTCTTCATAATCGAATGAGCCAAGAAGATTTCACGTATGTCGTAGATGCGCTTCATCGTCTCTAACCTCTACGTTTTTCCGCTCCTAGTAATTCATGCAGCAGGACCAACCTCATCAGCCGGTTCGTCAAGATGTCGACGTTGTCAGGCAGCCATCCTGGTTGACCGACCTGTTGGACTTACCATCTTGCCCTTGTGAGGGAGAAGTGGTTGCGACTCGTGGCATCGAAATGATGATGGTTAATGGTATCTTACGCTCAAAATCTATTGTCTCTGATGCACAAGAGCAAACGAAAAAGACGTTTGGCTTTAAATGGCATCAGCGTGAAACGTTCGAAAGCAGTGTGGTGCTTTCGAAGATGCGAGCGTGGCTCATCGAGCGGTATGGTGATATTACTCAGGCTGGTTGGCTAAAGGACTATGGTGAAAATCCGTTAATCTTGGATGCTGGATGTGGGGCTGCAATGTCAGCACTTGAATTATTTCGTGATGTGCTGGACTCCGCACGGTATCTTGGTGCCGATATTTCAACGGCTGTTGATGTTGCTTCGGCCCGATTCGCGGAGAAAGGTCTTTCGGCAGGGTTTATTCAGGCAGATTTAACTCAGTTGCCGTTTGCTCCTTGTTCGTTTGACATTATTTTTTCAGAAGGCGTGTTGCACCATACTGATTCGACGGAACATGCGTTTTCCTCATTAGCAAATCTGCTGAAGCCTGGAGGACGGTTTTTGTTCTATATTTATCGACAAAAAGGACCGGTTCGTGAATTTACTGATGATTATATTAGAGGACAACTTCAAGGTCTGCCGTCTGAACAGGCATGGGAGGCCATGTTACCGTTAACAAAACTTGGCCAGTTACTGGGGGAATTGAATATTGAAATTGATATTCCAGAACCAATCGATCTCCTGAAGATTCCTGCTGGGAAGATCGACCTTCAACGATTTTTCTATTGGCACGTGTGTAAAGCCTATTATCGTCCAGACATGATGCTTGATGAGATGAATCATATCAATTTTGATTGGTACGCTCCGCGTAATGCCCATCGTCATACAATTGGAGAGGTGCGTTCCTGGTGTGCCAATGCAGGTATTACTATCGAACGAGAGCAAGTTCAAGAGGCTGGAATGACTGTCATTGGGAAAAAGGATCGCGTTTAATTATGTGTGGGATTGCTGGATGTATCCACGTCAATGGAGCATCCGTTTCTCCTGTGATATTAAAGAAAATGACCGACTCGATTGCACATCGAGGCCCTGATGGTGAGGGGCATTGGATTGAAGGAAATGTGGGAATAGGGCACCGGCGGTTGGCTATTATTGATCCATCCCCTGCCGGACACCAACCCATGATCTCAGCCGATCACCGGTATGTCTTAGCCTATAATGGCGAAGTATATAATTTTCGTGAATTGCGAAGTGAGCTAGAGGCGCTTGGCTACTGGTTTCGTTCACGTACGGATAGTGAAGTGGTATTGTATGCGTTTGCGGCTTGGGGGTTAAAGGCTTTGGATCGATTGAATGGAATGTTTGCCTTGGCCTTTTGGGATCGAAAAGAAAATTCGCTTTTGCTTGCAAGGGATCGTTATGGAATTAAACCATTATATTATGGATATCGGGGGCAAACCTTGCTCTTTGGGTCAGAGCAAAAAGCAATCTTAGCGTTTCCGGAATTTCAATCGACGTTGGACAAGGCGGCTCTTATAGAATATTTTACATTCCAAAATATTTTCACTGACCGAACGTTGCTGAATGAAATTAAGCTCCTACCGGCTGGTCAGTATGCTCAATTGAATTTGAAGGATGAACATCCATCTCTTCGATTAACTCAGTATTGGGATTTTAACTTTCGTGAGCCTGAAAAGCCTGCTCGAATTCAAGAGTATCGCGAAGAACTAGATCGGCTGTTTCAACAGGCTGTAAATCGTCAACTGGTTTCTGATGTTGAATTGGGAACGTATCTCAGCGGTGGCTTGGATTCCGGATCGATCACAGCTGTGGCTGCGCGGTCAAACCCGTATATTAAGTCTTTTACATGCGGGTTCGACTTAAGCTCCGCTTCCGGGATTGAACTGGGTTTTGATGAACGGGTGAAAGCTGAAGCGATGTCAGCTCGTTTCAAGACCGAACATTATGAAATGGTTCTTAAGGCTGGGGATATGGAACGTTGTTTATCTAAAGTCGTTTGGCATATTGAAGAGCCTCGTGTGGGACAGAGTTACCCTAATTACTATGCGGCCCAGCTCGCCAGTAAATTTGTCAAAGTTGTGCTGTCAGGTGCAGGAGGAGACGAGCTTTTTGGGGGGTATCCCTGGCGTTACTACAGGGCCACGATGTGCAACGATTTTGAACACTACATCGAGCTGTATTACAGTTTTTGGCAGCGCCTGATTCCCAATGAACTCATGGCTAAAGTTTTCGCTCCAATTTGGGATGATGTCAAAGATGTCTGGACCCGTGATATTTTTCGTGAGGTATTTCGAACTCATGAGACGCATCTTGATTGTCCTCAAGACTATATTAATCATTCTTTGTATTTCGAAACTAAAACCTTTTTGCATGGTCTACTTACTGTCGAGGATAAATTAAGTATGGCTCATGGCCTTGAAACGCGAGTTCCCTTTTTAGACAATGATTTAGTGGACTTCGCTATGAAATGTCCAGTGAATCTTAAGCTTAACAACTTAGAGGAAGTCGTGCGTATCAATGAGAACGAACCGGGAAGTAAGCAAGGGATATATTTTCAGAAAACTAAAGATGGAAAACAAATTCTTCGCGATGTCATGAGACGATACATTCCTGCTGAAATTGCAGATGCAGTAAAGAAGGGGTTTTCATCTCCAGATGCAAGTTGGTTTCGTGGTGATAGTATTCAATACGTTAAACGTGTGCTTTTTGATAACAAAGCTACTATTTATGATTTGCTCGATCGACATGTGGTGCAGCGTTTAGTTCAGGAACACTTAGATGGAGGAAAGAATCGACGTCTTTTGATTTGGTCCCTCATTTACCTAGAGATGTTTCTGTCAGGGAGCGGTTCATCGAAGTCGAAATTATGAGTATTCGTAACGATGTAGAGGCTTCATCTCGTGAAAGTATTAGATTAGAGCGATTGGTTCGTTCAGCTGTCGACCGTATGGCTTTAGATTTGACCGGTATCCGAGTCTTGACTGAAGCTGCCACAGGGCCATACGCCGCGACGGTCGCTCTCGCTGCCCTTGCAGGTGCTGCCGAGGTATGGGCCGTAACGCGAAACTCTCAGTGGGGGAATGCTTCTGAAATAATTAACAATAATACATGTTTTTTGGAACGTATCGGAATTCAAAAATGTGTACATTTTATCGATGGTGATTCTAGCATGGTACCTTCTGGTTGTGATTTGGTGACCAATTTAGGTTTCGTCCGTCCGATCGACAGGATTGTTATTTCTAAGCTTAGCGATAGTGCGGTTGTTGCATTAATGTGGGAGCCGTGGGAGTTTAGACCTGGAGAAATTGATCTTGAGGCTTTACACAAAGAGGATATTCCAATTATTGCGACGGCAGAGCGGCATGCTGAAGTTCGGACATTTGACTATATCGGACCAACCATTGGGCGGCTTTTGCTAGAAGAAGGAGTAGAAATTGTCCGCTCGCGTATACTCTTGATCGGTTCTGACCCATTTGGAAAATCCGCAGCGACTTGGCTTGGGGCGGCGGGGGCGAGTGTCGTGCGTGCTTCACCAGTGGATTGGGGCAGAGTGGCGATTGAGGCTCGAATGGCCGGGAAAGGGATTGATGCGCTTGTTCTGGTTGAACATCGTGACCATCGTATGATCATTGGTTCTGAAGATGAGCAGGCATTAGCTGTGCTCGCGAAGGATGGTGTGCCAATCATTCGTTTATGCGGGGTCGTGGATTCGGAGATTATCCGGAGAAGTGGGTGTACCATTTCTCCAGATGTTGCTATTCGGGCTGGATCTATGACGGTCACGACGGCTTATGCTGGGAGTCGGCCTGTAGTAGATTTACATGCTGCAGGCCTTAAAGCTGGGTCGATTGTTGTCAGGGCAAAACGGCAGGGACATTCAAGCCAGGAGGCGGTTGCCGCTGCTATCGTGAGCGGGTATGGTTTAGCAATGGAGTCTGTAGAATGAAAATTGCGATCGTTGGCCGATCTCGGTGGTTATTGAATACCGCAACGACGCTCGCGAAGGCTGGACACCAAATTGTCAGCGTCGTCACCGCGAAGGCGGAGCCATTTTATCAATGTGAGCCTTCTGATTTTGAACGCATGGCGTCAGATGTTGATGCAGAATTTTTAGGCATTGTTAAGTTAAGTAATCGTGATGTGCGTGAACGTATTAGATCATCAGGTGCCGAACTTGCTGTTTCTATCAATTGGCCTACTATCGTTAATGAAGAGGTCATAGGATTATTTCCTAGGGGGATCATGAATGCTCACTGCGGTGATCTTCCTCGTTATCGAGGCAATGCTTGTCCAAATTGGGCTATTCTTAACGGTGAGGACAGTCTGGGGCTATGTGCCCATATGATGGAGCCGGACGCAGTTGATGCAGGAGCAATTGTCTTAAAAGATCATTTTAAGTTAGAGCCTTCGACCTATATTGGCGATATTTACGCATGGTTGGATGGCCGTATTCCGACCCTTCTTATGGAGGCGGTCAACGGTTTGGAGCAGAACACGCTTGTACCGACTTTACAACCGATTGACCCGTCTTTGGCCTTGCGCTGTTACCCCCGTCTGCCAGAAGATGGTCGCATTGACTGGCGTCAAAGTGAGAAAATAGTATGTCGGTTAGTTCGCGCCTCTTCACATCCGTTTGAGGGAGCATTTAGTTATTTTGGAAACATGAAGAAAGTGACGATATGGCGTGCTAGTCCCTATGTGCATGAGCAGCCATTCTGTGCAGTGCCTGGGCAAGTGCTGTTGCGGGTAGAGGGAGATCCCGTTATTGCTTGTGGTCAGGGTGCACTTCGCCTTGAGGACATTGAAGTCGATAGTCTTGTTTCTACTGAAACGAAGAAAATAATTGGGGCCTCATTGCGCCAGCGTCTTTATTGAGCATGAGTCTACAAAGTCTTAAAAAGTTGCTCATTAAAAAACTTATAGAATCCTTTGAGGAGCAATGGGATCTGGATCGCCCCACTCGTTACGAAGTGGTAGAGGAGGGAGAGAAAGTCGGCTTGCTCCTCTTTGCTCAAAAATCCGATGGGAATTGGAGTTTGATTCATGACGAGCTTCCTATCCATCTAAAGACAGAGGTTGATGTCGAAGATTTTCTGGCAAGAGCTTTATCGATCTTTCTTATGAAACATCCAGCGTGGTTACGTTGATGCCACGTTTGGAGGTCAAGGGGAACCTCTATGTTTGCTCGTAAGATAAAACTTGTTGCGGATATGTTGTATAAGCGGCCTAAAGGATGGAAATCTTTGCTCTGGAATTCATCCATGGCGCAGTTGAAGCGCCCTGGCCCTCTCATGGCGCCAGTACACATATCAATTGAACCGACCAATGCCTGTAATGCCCGTTGTCCTGTCTGTGAGACTGGGAAGGGCGACATGCAGCGCAAGACGGGTTTTCTTGATGAGGATCTCTATAAGGAATTTATCGATAATGTTGCTCCTACTACAGCCATACTGCTTTACTATTTCATGGGGGAACCTTTCATGCATCGTTCTTCCTATGACATGATACGCTATGCTCGTGATAAAGGAATCTATGTCGAGAGTTGTACCAATGGCGATTTTGTTGACCCTGAAGGAGTGATTTATTCAGATATTAATAAAATATCTTTTCAGTTGGGTGGCATGGATGATGCTACACATCAGCGTTATCGGGTTCGTTCCAGGCTTGATAAAGCAGTTAACAATTTAGAGAGGTTACTTGAACTTCGGAAGAAACATCGTAATTCGTCTGTTGAAGTTGAAGTGGGTTTTATCGTGATGCGTCACAATGAGGCCCAAGTTGATGATTTCTTAAATTGGGCCCAAAAAATTGGAGTAGATCGGGCCAGTATTATTGATCCTTGCGCCCGCAATATGATGGAAGCACATGCCTATCTCCCCAAAGATAAAAAGTATTGGTTTTATGACGAAGAAGCATTTGCACAAGGTATTCTTCGGCCCAAAAAGATTCCCAATAATGAATGTGTTTGGATTTGGAATTCCATTCAGCTTAATTGGGACGGAACGGCCGTCCCATGTTGTCGAGATACCAATGGGGCATTTCCATTTGGCAATGTCTTCGACAAAGGAGTCAAGGCCATTTTCAACGGTGAAGCAGCCACGGCTTTTCGCCATCAATTATTAACAAAACAAGGGGACATATCCATTTGTAAATTGTGTTCTGGATATGGCCTTCCTCAGATGCAGCATACAAACCCAGCTGGGTTTACCATTCAACGCCATACCATTAATGATGGGGAAATTCCCAGTCATGATGAGGCGATTGCTAACGCGCAGAACACGCTCCTTTCAATTCGCACCAAAAGCAACTGAGAAAAATATATAGATGTGGGCTGACTTTACGTTGCAAATATTGTTTGCAACGACATTACTCACCGTGGGGTGTGTTCGTTTGTTCTTTGTGCACACCTTGGCAAAGGGGGCAGTCGACCATTATTACTGGATTCTCGCCGCTAGGGCTTATCGTGAACAGCGTGGTTTTCCTGTTCGTGTCCCCAATAAGTTCCTGCTTGAGGATGAGCGTCAGTTCTATCCTCCTGGGTTTGGGCTCCTTTTAGCTCTTTTTCCTGATAATTTTCTGCGCAGCTCTCGAAGCGTAATTATTGTTATTGGTATAGATGCCGTAACGCTTGGACTCCTTATCAGTTTTGCACTTTCTCTTGGATTACCAATGGCGAGTATCATAGTTCTTGTTGGGAGCTATGGCCTTGCCCCTGTTCTCGTTGCTTACAATACGCAATTAACCTCTCGAGGTCTGGGAAACTTTTTCTTAGTTGTCAAACTTCTTGCTGAAGTATCTGCGGTTTCAAGTACCGAAACGATGTCAGCTATCTTTTGGGTTATTGCTATCGTTGCAACAGCTGCCGTCATCCTGACTCACAAGATGACCACGCAGTTTATGCTGACTCTCTGGCCCATCTGGCCTTTCGCTCTCGATGCAGGCAACCTTGTATGGATAGCAATGTTTATTCCTCTATTCGGGATCGGCCTTGCTGCGCTCATTACAGGACCAGCATTTCAGCGTATGCAATGGTTCTCGCATTGGGATATCGTCACATTCTGGAATCGAAATTGGCACCATTTGGGTGCACATCAGTTTCGCCAGTCGCCTATTTATGGGGATGTCGATAAGCTGAGTCCGATAGCTTTTCATCAATCAGGGGTGAAGGGTGTGCTATCCCATGCGACTTTTATTGCCGGGTATGTGCCGGCCGCATTGGTACTCCCACTGACCTTGGTCTTTGCGCCAGAACCGCCTATGTGGATGATGACGTGGTTTGCCGTGGCTATAATTCTAGCCGTTGTGACGCTCTATGTTCCATATTTGAAGTGCCTAGGCGGTGGGCATTTGTATTTGTTCAATTCGGTACCACCCGTCGCTTTATGGTGGGGCATGCTGTTTGCCCAGCCCACTTCGACCATTTTTGTTGCTTTCGCGTTGGCAATGATAGCTACAGGTGGTAGCCTCTTTCTCGGCTGGCGTAAACGCAACGTTCGCATTATGGATAAGGAGGATTCCCTTACTGCGCTTATAGCAAGACTGAATACTCTTCCTGCTGGACGGGTTGCGAGTTATCCTGCTACGTCATGTGAACGAATCGCCCTTGAAACATCGCATGCGGTGTTATGGGGCGGTCATGGTCTCGGATTTAGAGAACTTGAACCACATTGGCCGGTGGTACGAATGCCTTTGCATGAGGCTTTCAATGCCTATGATATTACGTATGCAGCTCTCGATACTAGTTGGTGGCCGGAAGGGGAAGATGTGTTTGCCCTTGAGTCTGGTGATCCCAATCCTGATCAGCTTAAGAAGTGGCGATTTTACAAAGTAGGGAAAAAGTACCCGGTGGCGAGTTCTACAGGTTCAGAACATAAGGTATGACTTCTCGCTCATTACTATTCATTTCAAGTTCAGATTGGGATGCCCTCGTGACGAAGGGTGTGACTGATATGCTATTAGAACGTTCAGAGGGTGGGTATTTCTCAAAAGTCATATCGGTCCATCCTCTGGCTCACCATACTCGCACCATACCTATAACCCAAGGTCATGATTTGGTTGAATTTGGGTTCGATGCGATTCCGGGGGGGGAGTCAAGTAGATTGTTACGCCACATTTATGCCCCACTCTATATCCTGATTGCAGCATGGGGAATTCGTCGACTCATTCGGACTCACCGTATTGACGTTGTTCGAGCAAGTGACCCGTATTGGGCTGCATTATGTGGTTGGTTAGGCAGCGCGGGAACGAGTGCAAATTTTTGTATTTCCATCCATGCTGATTGGGATCATTTTTACAGTCTTGATCCACAATTAGGAGCTCCGAAGATTCTAGGGCTGCGATTTCTGGCCAAGGTGCTCGAGTCATTTTTGCTACGAAAGGCAAAATGTGTTCTCTGTATCCGAAGGTCGTTGTTTGCTTATGCGGAGCGGTCTGGTGCCCGGTCAGAACAATTACGGTATATCCCTCATGGAGTAAACCTTGAATACTTTCGAGACGTGCCTTCTCGGCCGAGTGACCTTCCTCAGGGGCGAAAGCTTGTGGTGTTTGCTGGTCGTCTGTCCCAGCAAAATTATGTTGATGATGTGCTTGCTGTTGCTAAGCACTTAGCGCCTCGTGGAGACTCAATGGTTGTGTTTGCGGGTGGAGGACCTGAAGCAAGTCGGTTGAAATATGTGGTGAGTCGGAATCCTGATCTTGTTCACACAGTGTATTTTGCTGGATTTTTACCGCGTGAGTCAGTCATCGCGTTACGCTTTGCGGCGACGGTGAACCTTGTCCCAATGGGAGGATTTAGTTTAATCGAGGCTTGTGCGTCTGGAAGACCGACGGTTGCCTACGATGTGCAATGGCATTCTGAGTTAATCGAAGATCAGTGTTCAGGGCTGTTGCTGGCTGAGGGAGATGTGACGGGACTTGTCTGTGCGGTTGATTCGTTACTCAATAATCCTGAATGGGCTGATGAAATAGGTTCGAGTGGTCGAACACGTGCTTTTACGCTTCATAATCTGAATACAGTGTATGAAATCAGGTCGGCCGTATATGCTGAGATGATCAATGGAGGAGCACGATAATAAGCGAGTCAATGAAAACTCCTGATAAAACGATGAGTCTGAGAGCATCTCTAAAAAGTAACTGTATGCAAGTATTCGATTGACGGTGTCACCTATTTACTAAAAACAAATGGTACCTCAAGAATCTATGCGTTTTGAATTTGGGAAAAATTGGAGGCGCTTCATTGAACTTCTGAATGATGCTCGGGTAGTTGAAGCCAAGAAATCCCTGCAAACGATGTTAGAAGTTCAGGATTTTCGCCATAAGAGTTTTTTAGACGCCGGATCGGGTAGTGGTTTATTTTCATTGGCCGCTAGGACGTTAGGAGCATCTGTGTATTCATTTGATTTTGACGAAGAGGCTGTGACTTGTACGAAGACTCTTCGTCGGCAATTTTTTCCGGACGACTCTGAATGGAAAATTCAACGTGGTGATGTCCTCGATCAGGAATTTCTCAATTCTATCCAGACCTATGATGTTGTCTATAGTTGGGGAGTCCTTCATCATACTGGGGCCATGTGGACTGCCCTTGAAAATATTGCAGTTGTTGTGAATGTTGAAGGCTATTTATATATTGCTATTTATAATGATCAAGGGGTGATTTCACGGTATTGGTTTCATGTCAAGAAAATATATAACTCAAGTCGATTGGGGAAAATGTTAATGGTTGCTGTGCATGCACCTTATCTTTATGGTCTTCGCCGATTAGTCAGAATGATCCAGGGACGAAAAGTCCCAAGAGGAATGGATTTATGGAGAGATATGATGGATTGGCTGGGTGGTTTTCCTTTTGAGGTAGCTAAACCCGATGCCATAATTGACGTATTTGCCAATCGTGGTTTTCGGCTAATGAAACTAAAGACATGTGGTGGTCGCCATGGTTGTAACGAATTTATTTTTCGCAGAGAAAGCCATGAAGGTTGCAGTCGACAACAGTGAACACCTATTAAAAAAATCATATTGTACGAAGCAAATTTTATTTTTTCTGTAATGAATTTGGAATGATCGTCATGGGAATATCTCAACATTTCTTTGAGCAATTATTGCCAAAGATTTGTAGGAGAACTCTGAGAAGAATTACGGTTGTTCGTATAATGAGATTTAAGTAGGGAGAGACATGATGAGTGATTTTGTCCAGGGGAAAATTTTAGAAGGTAATTCCTGGTATACAGATAATCAACGACTAGCTCAGTTAAGCTCTCTTGGAGGTCAGTGGGCCTTGTCTTATCGCTGGCAGCTCTTCGGTAAGATTATAGACCAATGGTTAGTGAGTAGAACGGGAAAAAGTCAATTTCTTCGGGTGCTTGATGCAGGTTGTGGAGATGGTATCAATATGGAAGTATTGGAACGTCTTCTTTTTGTTCGTGGTATGTCTACAGAAATTACGGGATGTGATTATAACGATTTGCGATTGCACCGCGCATCTCAAGATAATCATCATCGTGTTCTTGAGGTAGATCTTCGAGCGACACCTTTCCCTGATGAATCATTTGATGTAGTACTGTGTAGCCATGTTTTGGAGCATATCCATGATGATGCCAGGGTCATGAGTGAATTGTCCCGCATTGTTGAGCGTAAAGGCCTTGTAATAATTGCAGTACCGAATGAAGGGTGTCTTATGGCAAGGCTTCGTAATCATGTAGTGCAACCTTCGATTTTTCGCACAACAGACCATTGTCAATTTTACACCTCGAAAGCACTTCTGGATCGTGCTGAACGAGTCGGACTTACTCTTCTAGGAGATATAGAACCTGAGGGCTTCTTCTTGCCACATTTAGGTCTCTACACTCGCCTGCGTGAGACAAAAATTGGGCGTTTTCTAATTCCACAAGCAACTCGAGTCTTACCAAGCCAAGCTGCTGGTCTTGTGGCCGGGTTTAGAGTTGCGTCGATATAACATGGCATAGCTTCTTTAAGGCTCACAGGAAAAATTCCACTACATGAAGGTTCTGCGATGGAAATACGCTTATGATCGAAGTTGTTGATTTGACTCCTGATTGTGAGTCTAAATGGAACAAATTTGTCGAAACACATCCAGATGCACTTCTTTACTATGGGCTGGGCTATCGCGACTTTCTTGCTGATATTATCGGAGGAAAGGCTCGGTATCGTCTTGCCCTTGAAAAGGGGGTTGCTGTTGGCGTTCTTCCCATTATTGAGAGAGACGGTCCCTATGGTCGTGTGCTTAACAGTTTGCCTTTCTTTGGTAGTTATGGCTCACCTCTTGCCAGAGATCCTGATGTTTTTCGTGTCCTAATGCTCGATTGGGGAGACATCACGGATGGGCGTGATATTGCGGCGGCAACGATGATTATGAATCCATTGGCAGGATCGATACTGTCTTCTATCCCATTTGATGTTGATGATCATCGTACAGGTCAATTCACGACATTGCCATCACGTGTCAACGCCGAGGCGGCCATTCTGGATGGGATTGATGGTACGGCGCAACGTAATGTGAGGCGCGCGCGGCAGGCTGGAGTGATTGTTGAGGAAGACGCGGGTGCGCTTCCATTTCTGGAGACCATTCACCGCACGAATATGGCCGAGATCAAGGGGCTTGCCAAGCCACCATCGTATTTTTCCACCATCCCTGCGTGTTTCCGTTACGGAAGGGATTGGCGTCTCTATGTGGCCAGCAAAGATGGCGTGCCGGTCGCCGCAGTTCTCCTGTTCTATTTTCAAGGTGTCGTGGAATATTTTACTCCTGCGATTACGTCAGAAGGTCGGAAATGTCAGGCAACGGCCCTAATCCTCCTTGTTGCGATGGTCGCCGCTTCTGAGCGTGGTTATCGTATGTGGAATTGGGGGGGGACTTGGCCCGATCAGGACGGGGTCTTTCGATTTAAACGCAAATGGGGAGCCAATTCTCGACCTTATCGCTACTTTGTTCGTATTAGAAATAAGGACCTATTAAAAGCAACACGTGCCGAATTGCTCACGTCTTATCCCTGGTTCTATATTCTACCGTTTCGGCTTCTTGCTGAGGCGGACTGATTGGTCTATAAATTGGAGCGTAACGATATGAACAATAAGTTCGATGTATCGCTTAACAAGATTAAGAGCTTCATGGATGACACGCTCGACAAGCATGGCACGACTTCGCTTGGTGTTGGTTGGCGTTCCCGTGAGAATCAATTTCTTCGCTTTGATCAATTTTCCCATCTTTTTCAGGATTGTTCTGAGCCATTTTCAATCAATGATCTCGGTTGCGGACTCGCGGGTTTTTTCGAGTGGGCTAAGGAGCGTGGACTCCCAGTGTCGAACTATATTGGGTATGATATTTCGGAACGTATGATTGCGCGCGCGCGGGCTTTGCATTCCAAGCACAATGTACGTTTTGTGAAGGCGGAGAAGCCAACTGATATTGCCGACTTCTCTGTCTGCTGCGGGATTTTCAATACCCGTCTGGACGAGAGCGATGAGGACTGGACCCAGTACATGCGCGAGGTCGTGTATGCACTAGCAAAGGCAAGTCGAAGAGGTTTTGCTTTTAACTCACTCTCAAGCTACGTGGATTGGCGTGAGCCGCATCTATTTTATGCGGAACCAGCTGAATGGTTTACCTGGTGCAAGACGAACATTTCTAAGAAGGTTTCGCTTCTCCATGATTCGCCATTATACGAATGGACGATGATTATTCGCCTTTGAGTGAAATCGATGCGTATTCTCCTCATTGATTTTGCTTATCAAAATATCAACCGAACGGTTATGCTTTGGCCACTTGCGTGGCGGGAAGTCGGTGAGGTTACTCGGTTTGGCCCCGGGCACGTGAGTGATGAGGAGTGGAAGGCTGGGCTTCGTCCTTTCCTGAAAAAACATGGCCGTTTCGATGTCATAGTCGCGGCTGAGCTTCTCGTATCGGCGCTCACGTATGAGAAAGAACCCGACCATGTTATCAGGTCACTCGACAACACGTATGAGTGTCCTTTCGACCTGTCAGGTGCCATTGAAGGTTGTCGGCGGGTTTTTGACGAATTTGTTGTTAGCGACGCGATCAGAATAATCTCTATGTTGGAATTCGATTCGTACAACATGCATCCGAGTCATAAAGATCGGATACACATGCACGACTTTTTCGTCATTGGCTGGGGGAAGGAATTCATCCAACCAAAATCCACAATAACCGATTTACACAGAGAGAATTTTGGTTCTCGTGTTAATGATCATTGGTGGGATTTTATTAACGCTAGCTCTCATCGTGTAATATCGTCCGCGGCAATGATCTCTGAAAGCGAGTTTTGCTGGAGCAGGCTCGATCGTCGTCGACAGCGATGGGCTGTGCAGGGAGCACGTTACGCGGCAAGACAAGACGCGCGTACTCGTCTTCGTAAGGCTGGAATACCATGGACTGGGCTTATGCTCGTGGATATGATATCGATTATCAATAGAATTAATTCGAAAGCCTTACGCTGGCCTTCTGTCCGTAATTTGCTGAACCATAGCTGGGACCAGGGTTTTCGAACTTCCCGTTATGCCTTTACCTGTGGTTCAGCCTTGGGTTTTCCAATTCGGAAGTATTTTGAGATACCGGCTTCAGGAGCCGTACTTGCGGCGCAACCATCGAACGGTTTTATGAAGCTGGGGTTTCGTGACAAAGTCAATACGGTGGTCACAACACCAGAAACAATTGTCGAGATTGATGCCTGGTTACAGGCAAATCCTGCCGATGCGCAGCTCATAGCATCTGCTGGGCAGGAACTTGTTTGGGCTCGCCATACGGTGAGGGCAAGGGGTGAGCAATATGCTCGAGCGATTGAAGCCATTGCGGGTCGACGCTTCGCTGGTTCTAGTTGGGAAGATGGGGAGTTTACGATCATCGAAAAATCAATAATGACTGAGGTCCAATGATGGGTGAACTTCGCTTCCTTATCATTGACGCCTGGCGCGTCTTCGGAATCCGGGTTTTGGTGCTCGTTACGTTGTTGGTCATTAGTGGACTTCTTGAGGGAATCGCGATCACTGTGGCTTTGCCGTTACTTGGTTCACTTGGTGTGTCGGGGCCAGAAAGTCAGAGTGGCTTTAAGGCTTTTCTTGCTGACATTCCATCTACGTTAGGGTTACCTGAAGGCCCACTCGGTGTGGGGATTTTGATGTTAGGATTCATCCTGCTTAGTGTGATTGCCTTCCTAGCGCAAGCTCGACTCGCCGCGACTCTTCAAGTGGAATACGTTGTGCGTTGGCAAACGCAACTCTTCGAAGCTTCCATTCGTTCTGATCTGGCCTTCTTGAGCGAACGGAGGGGAGGCGATGTGGTCGCGGCTCTTGTGGCCGAAGTGAACCGTGTAAACGGGGCGTTCTACCATACTTGTCTTGTTGTCACGTCAATAATCAATCTTGTGATCTATCTAATTCTCGCTTTGCTGATCTCGCCAGTCGTAAGTCTAGCTGTCGTGGTGTTGGGAGCTCTGCTGTTCCTTACGACGCGCCCGTACCTGGTTCGTGCATACGGGTATGGCAGGGCCATTACTCGGGCCCAGGCTGATGTTCAGTCGTTGGCAAGTGAATACATTTCTGCCGTGAAGCTCGTAAAAGCTGCTGTTGCAGAAGGTGTGTCGGTAGAGCGTTTCTCAACCGCAGCTAATCAGCTTGCTTCGTTCTATTTCAAGAATTCGTTTGACATGCAGAAAGCTAAGGCGGTATTCGAGTTTGGAGGTGCTGCGGGTATCGCGAGTCTGCTGATTGTGGGACCACTAATTTTTTCTGTCGACGTTGCAACCTTACTTGTTGTGTTGGCATTATTCGTACGGCTTCTGCCACGTGTCACCGCTTTGCAGCAGGGCATTCAAGCCCAAAATTCGTTGTTGCCTGCTTTGGGAAATTTACGTACTATTTTGAAAAGTGCAAATAATCTAGCAGAGCCCGTCGATGAACTACCACTCCCTGTCGGTATCGCTAACAACGCCCCGGAAATTGTCTTTCGGTCGGTTACTATTCAACGTGGTGACAGATCAGTATTGAAAAATATCAATCTTGTGGTCCCAGCCGGCCGTATTGTTGCTTTAGTGGGGCCCACAGGTTCTGGTAAATCGACGCTTGCAGATGCAATTCTCCGACTTGTGTCTGTGCACCATGGTGAGATACAAATTAGCGGGCACGACCTTTTTGAGCTACCGCTTCCAACCTGGCGTCGCGCCATTGGTTATGTGGGCCAAGACACGTCTCTTCTAGCCGGAACAATTGCCGATAATGTACGCTTTGGCAATATCATCGCTGATTCGGCGATCGATCAGGCTCTAACTCGTGCAGCGGCTCAGTTCGTGCAAGATCTTGATACGGGAAAATTAACTCCTGTTGGCGATCGCGGAATGAGACTGTCAGGGGGAGAGCGGCAGCGTTTGGGGCTTGCCCGAGCATTTGCCGTGCCGCGTTTACTCTACATCCTTGATGAAGCTACGAGCGCACTTGATGCGGAAACAGAGGCACAAGTGGTCGAAACCATGGAGTCGCTCTCTGGTAAGGCGACTGTGCTTATCATTGCGCATCGTTTCTCTGCTGTTCGCAATGCCGATCTGATCTATGTGATCGAAGATGGTCGGGTGGTAGAATCAGGTAACTGGAGTGAGCTGGATAAACCAGGTCACCGTTTTCACCAATTGAAAGAACTCCAAAACATGACTACCACAAATGTAAATGTTTGAGTATATGCCGGTTATTATTCTAAAGGTGGTCTGTTTTTTGACGCTATTGTGTATATCTGAATTTAAGACTGCAGTTCTCATATACGCCTACCCTGCTGAGCAATCATCAGTTGTTCGTTTTGGTTGATCGATAGGTTAATCTCTCTACTTGAGGGGAGACTTCTGACTCCTCATTTTTCCGTACATATGTACCACCCTTGGGTTTTTAAGTATACGTAAGCGATGTCTCGTATTCTTATTGTAGGCCCTCGTCTTGAAATTGGGGGTACTGAACGCCATCTTGAGCAGATGATGCCTGCACTTCAACATCGAGGTATTGATATGCATTTGCATGTCATGGAACGCGGTGGACCTCTGGAAGAGCGTATCTCTTTGGCGGGTGTGACCATTGAAGGTGCCAAGCCAGGGCTTTCACGGATTACCAGAAGTTGGGATATAGTTCGAAAACTTGCTGTGCGCATCAAAAGATTAAAACCTGATCTGGTTCATATGTTCCTTCCTGAACCGACGTTACTTGGTTCCCTTGCAACGGAAATTTCCCAACAGCCTCGTCGAATTATTAGTCGTCGGTCACTCGCACATTATCGAAAGGCGTATGTTGGACTTAGTGCTCTTGAAATATTTTTCTATAAAAGAGCAAGTGCTTTGCTTGGGAATTCAAGAGCCGTCGTCCAGGAGTTACGGGCTGAATGTGACAATTCTTCGGATATTGGGCTTATTTCAAATGGAGTTTCAATACCTCCTATATGTGATGGAAGCGTGCGTGTTAGTCGGCGAGCCGAAATTGGGATACCTTCGAATACGTTAGCGATTGTGATCATCGCCAATCTCTTACCCTATAAAGGGCATGCGGATATGATGAAAGCGCTTGATTTGGTGAAGGACGTTCTTCCGGACCAGTGGAGATTAGTGTTGATTGGTCGTGATGAAGGATACGGTGTCAGACTTGATGAATTGATTAAGTCTTATCATCTTGCCAATCATGTCGTGTATCTTGGAGCACGTCACGATGCTGCAGACTTGGCCGCGGCTTGCGATATTGCTGTTCTGCCATCACATCAGGAAGGTTCATCAAATGCCTTGCTTGAAATGCTTGCTCGTGGATTGCCAACAGTTGCAACTGCAGTTGGTGGTAATCTTGAGGCAATCGAAAGTGGTGAGAACGGTCTCTTGGTTCCAGTTGCTGAGCCAGATCTTCTTGCGCAAGCGATTGTTTATTTAGTGAAAAATCCAGGGCTTGCTGCTAGCTTAGGAGAAGCTGCACGTCGTACTGCTGGTTCACGATATGACCTTGAAGAGATGATAAACCGGTATGAGCGGTTATATTGTAACTACGTAGACGTAGGCGTTGTTCCGATCCAGAAAATTATTGATGGCTAAGCCATGTTTCGTTATCCATGGTTAGGTAACGGCATTATGTGTAAAATCTCTTCCCGCGTTTATGGATTCAATTACTTGAGTCATCTCGAAAATTCTGGGGGTTGACGCTAAGTTGCTGTTTGACTCGGAATCGCATGCTTCTTACATGAAGTTAACGTATTGATTGAATGGATACGAGTCTGGTCGGCAATGACGCGTCCTAAATAATCCTTTCGCGTTCTGAAAATTGAGACGCTGTTTTCCATTTTAGTCATTCAATTGGGTAAAGGTTTCATCTAACAGTCCCTATGCTCTTCTCTTCTGAAGAAAACAGTGTTTCTAACTCAAGACTACTCATCATAGTTGGAATGGTCTTTTTCTTCTATTCATTGCTCGCTAGCCTTGCTATTCAACTGTATATTATTCCAAATATATTTCCTCAATTTGATCTTGGAGACGGGTTAATCATTTTCGATTCTTCTGGATTCAGTCAATTGGCCAAAGTTAAAGCCATTGAAATTAAGGAGGAGGGATGGGGAGCATGGGAGTTGCACCCACAAAGTCTTTCTCCGGCGGGAATTGCATCAATTTTTTATACACTCTGGACTCCTAAGCCTTTTAGCCTCTTGCCATTTAATGCGTTGATTCATGCCCTGAGCGCATGTGCCATTTTCTGGCTGTTGGGTCATTTATTTTCCAGTCGATCTGCCATTGTGGGAAGTATGTTATTCGTCATTAATCCTGCGGCCATGGAGTGGGTGGCACAAATTCACCGTGATGGAATATTTATCATGGGAAATCTGTTGGTGTTAGTCTGTGCGGTGCAGTTATATAAAGGATTAGAATTGTTCAATGTTAGGACAATGTCCTGGGGACTTCTGGGAGGGGTTCTCGGAACCTGGTTGGTGTGGGTCGCTAGACCTTATTGGGTTCCGGTTCTTTTGGTCTTTATGTTGTTTGGAATAGCATTTGTCAGCATTGTAATTTTTTTAACGCGAGATTTAAGACAAATTGGCCCAGTCCAGTTTTTATCATTTATTGTTTTTTCAATGAGCTGTGTGTTGTTTCAGGTATGGCTTATGAAACACTATGGCTACAATTTTACCAATCTTCCACCGGATGAATCCTTGATAAAGATAGAAGAACCACGGAATGGGTCGTATAGTGATAATAGAGATGATGCAAAGGATTGGGAAGTTACTGAAGCAAGTGCCAATGGGTTGATTTGGTCCTGGAAACGAACGTCGTGGCTTCCGTATGAAATTGAGGCCAAATTCTATCAAATGGCTAGAGCCAGGCAAGGGTTTTCATCGGCTGGCGGTAATACTGTTGTTGATACGAATGTGAGCCTAGATTCAGCTGGAGCTTTCTTCAATTATTTCCCAAGAGCACTTCAACTTGGTTTACTGAGTCCTTTACCTGAATTATGGCAAGGTGTTGGGAGTACACCAGCCATGACCTTGGCAAGAAAGATCACAGGAATCGTCACGTTAGTTTTCTATATGTGTCTCATGAGCGGACTAATAGGAATTATTTTATATAGACGAGTTCCACTGTTATGGATCATATTATTTTTTTCCCTCTTGGGTATTGTGGTGTTGGCTTATATCTGTCCAAATATTGGAACCTTACTTAGGCTGCGAGCAGGATTTTATATGCTATTCATAACCTTTGGCGCGGCGAACCTAGTGGAGATGGTGTCTGTGTGGTTGAGAAAAAGTCAGCGTAACAAAATTACTAATTACTAAATTGTTTCTATTCGATGTACAGACAAAAAAATCTTATGAAAAAGAAAGTGGAGAATGTCGATTATGATGTTGTGGCAGATTTTGGTGACGAGTGGAAGACCTTTGATCAGCGAGATCTTACGGATGCAGAACGGAAAGAGCAATTTGATGCCTATTTTTCCATTTTTCCTTGGGACCGAATTTCTACTGACGCTATAGGGTTTGATGCAGGTTGTGGGTCTGGAAGATGGGCAGTATTAGTTGCTTCACGAGTAGGTCGTCTACATTGTGTTGAACCGTCTTTGGCCATTAATGTTGCTAGAAGAAACCTAGAAAATTTTCCGAATTGTAGTTTTCATCAGAAGACGATAGACAGCATGCCATTGTCAGAAAATTCCATGGATTTCGGTTTTTCCTTAGGTGTCCTTCATCACATGCCTAACACCCAACAAGGTATTCGTGATTGTGTGGCTAAATTAAAGCCTGGCGCTCCTTTACTCTTATATTTGTATTATGCGTTTGATAATCAACCTGCCTGGTTTCGGTGGTTGTGGGCCATCAGCGACATAGGACGACGGCTTATTTCAAGACTACCTTATCGAGTAAAGTATTTCGTATCCCAACTGATCGCGATATTAGTCTATCTTCCCTTAGCAAGGACCGCTAATATTTTCAAGAAGCTGGGTTTCAATGTTCATAGCTGGCCCTTGAGTGTTTATTGGGACAAATCATTTTATACGATGCGAACGGATGCGTTAGACCGATTTGGTACGAAATTAGAGAAAAGATTTACGAAAGAGCAAATTCAAGTCATGATGGAACAAGCTGGTCTTGAGAATATTGAGTTTAGTCAGAATTCGCCATTTTGGTGTGCTGTAGGGTTTAAGCGCCATTCATGAACTTTGAGTTATTACCTGTCAAAGTCATCTTCATTTCGGAAAGCGAACACCTCGTCTTAGTTCTTCTTCACTACTCTCATTCAAAGTTTTGATCTTTTTCTATGTAAGTGGGTGTCATGAATGTGTGGAATAGTCGGCCGATTTAATTTTCATTCTCATGGTCCAGTGCCAGCTGACTTGATAAAGCGCATGGCGAAGCTGCTCGTGCATCGGGGTCCAGATGGAGAAGGTGTGTACACCGACGGGTCTGTGGGGTTTGGGCATCGTCGTTTGTCTGTAATCGATTTAACTCAAGCCGGGCATCAACCCATGATCAGTGCAGATGAAAGGTTGTGCCTAACATTCAATGGCGAGATCTATAACTTTCGCGAATTGCGAAAGGCTCTCGAAGGACGTGGTCATCAGTTTCGTTCCCAGAGTGATACGGAAGTCGTGCTGGTGGCGTATCGAGAGTATGGTGTGAAATGTGTTGAACATTTACGAGGGATGTTTGCATTTGCGATTTGGGATCGACAAGCACGGCGTCTGATGATTGCGCGTGATCGCGTTGGGAAGAAGCCACTTTACTATTACTTGGATAAGGATGGAATCGCCTTTGCCTCTGAACCCAAAGCGTTCTTAGCTGATCCTGGATTTAAATCCGCTCCAGCATTTGATGCAATCTCCCATTACCTCACCTATCAATATGTTCCAAGTCCGTGGTCGGCTTTTCAGGGAGTTCATAAACTTCCACCTGGTCATATGTTGATTGTCGAAAACGGTCAAATACGAACGGAACGCTATTGGCAATTATCCTATGCTCAAACATTTCGGGGATCTCAAGATGATGCGTCTCATGAATTGCTTCACAAACTTTCTGAGGCGACAAAATGCCGATTGATCAGCGATGTGCCTTTGGGCGCGTTTCTTAGCGGAGGAATAGATTCAAGTGTGATAGTCGGCCTCATGGCTCAATTAGGCAGCTCGCCCTTAAAAACATTTTCTATAGGGTTTAAGCAGGAGAAGTATAATGAGTTACTGTTTGCTCGAGCGGTCGCGGAACGATTTGGGACTGATCATCAGGAATTTGAGGTCAATCCAGAGCCTACGAAAATATTCCCTAAATTAATTTGGCACTATAATGAACCCTTTGCCGATTCATCGGCCATTCCCTCCATGTACTTAGCCGAGATGACACGACAGCATGTGACGGTGGCTTTGAATGGAGATGGGGGAGATGAAAATTTAGCTGGGTATGATCGCTATTGGGCTTCTCTGTTAAGTCATCGATACGATCGGTTGCCTGCGTTTCTAAGGAAAAGCATTGAACGGGCCGCATCGTATTTGCCGGAAGCCAAGGAGTCAAAGACATTAACGAGTCGGGTGAAACGGTTTGCCTCGGGTTTGGGACATTCGCCGTATCAACGATATCTGTCATGGATCATGCACTTTGATCAACCGTTAAAGACTGAGCTTTGCACAAAGGAATTCGTAGAGGCATCAGGCAGTCAGCAATCGACCGATTTGCTTGTTGATGTATTTGAACAATCACAAGCGCAAGATTTACTTAATAAAACATTGGATGTTGATGTCCAGACGTATTTGCCCAACGATTTACTTGTGAAAGTTGACGTGGCTACGATGGCGCATGGTCTGGAAGCTCGTTCTCCATTTCTTGATCACGAGGTGATGGAGTTTTGTGCAAGTTTGCCAGCAGCCATGAAGCTACATGGGTCTGTGAAAAAGTTTGTGTTAAAAAAAGCAGTCAATGATCTATTGCCGCCAGATATTTTAAACAGACCCAAAATGGGGTTCGGCGTACCGATTGATCATTGGTTGAGACATGAATTGCGCGAAATGGCCTATGATATCTTGCTCTCACCTCGTGCAACACAACGTGGATATTTTAACCGGGCCGTGGTTGAACGTTTGTTACACGAGCATGTAAACAGAGAGCGAGCATGGCACTATCAAATTTGGAATTTGCTCATGCTGGAATTGTGGTTTCGAATGTTTATCGATGGCGAGTGGACGATGCAGCATCAAGTAACATAAGAGGGAGGAGAGTGATAAGATATGCCAAGAATTTGCTTGTGATTATCAGTATCTTGTTGCCTGAAACGTATTATTTTACCTGACTTCCAGGTGCAGTATCTTCATTCATGGTCAGTAATCCCAAGACTTCCTTCCCTCCTGCCGCCAAGACCATCCCCTGAGATTCAACCCCCATCAGTTTAGCTGGCTTCAGATTGGCCACGACGACAATCGTCTGTCCGATTAATTGGTCAGGTTCGTATTTTTTGCCGATTCCCGCCACAATCTGTCTACGTTCACTGCCGAGGTCTACTTGAAGTTTTAACAGTTTATTTGATTTCGGTACTCGCTCGGCCTCAAGAACCTTTCCTACTTTTAGCTTGACCTTCATGAAGTCTTCAATGTCGATTTGCTCTTCAGCTATCTGATTTGCCTGATCTTTGTGTGCTTCTTCTTTGGTCCCTTCCTTAGATTTCCGTTTAACAGCTTCCACCTTCTGGTCCACGATGTCTTTCTCCTTGTTCCTTGTTGTTGCCTCAATTCGCGGGAACAGGGATTGTCCTTTTTGAACCGTTGTGCCGACTGGGAGTTCTCCCCATGTGATTTTCTGAGCGAGAAGCGAGTGAGAAAAGTTTAACGATAATCCTAACTGCTCATTCATGATATGGGCCGTAGATGGCATAACGGCGGCATTGGCGAGACATAAAAAGCGTAAGGCCTCAGCGGCATTGTACAAAACCGTCTGTAAACGTTCCTGTTTGGCTGGATCTTTTGCCAAGACCCACGGAGCCGTCTTATCAATATATTGATTGCCGAGTTGGACCAGTCCCCAAATGGCTTCCAATGTTCGATTAAATTCCAGGCGTTCAGGGTCCAGGTGGTGGGGAAGAGTCGTCTGAAGGAGAGTCTCGGCGGCAGTTTGTAGTTCTTGATCAAGTTCATCTTCGCTTGAACGGACCGGTGCAGGGACTTCTCCATTGGCAAAACGTTGGATTAACGTCACGGTTCGACTGAGCAGATTTCCCAAGCCGTTGGCGAGATCACTATTATTTCGACCAATGAGAGCCTCTTGAGAGTAGTCGCCATCTTGGCCAAATGGAACTTCGCGAAGAAGAAAATATCGAAAAGCGTCTACTCCGAATTCATCTACGATGACATTGGGGGCAACGACATTCCCCCGGCTTTTGGACATTTTTTCGCCATTGACCGTCCACCAGCCATGCGCAAAGATGGTGTGAGGTAGCGGAAGCTCAAGCGCCATGAGCATCGTGGACCAATAGACGGCATGAGTCGTCAGGATGTCTTTGCCCACCAGGTGAACCGTCGCGGGCCAATATCGATTCCTCGAAGGCGACGGTGGCAGATAGTCTAAGGCCGAAATGTAGTTCGTTAAGGCATCAAACCACACATAGGTCACATAGGCAGAATCAAATGGGAGTTCGATGCCCCATGAGAGTCGCGATTTTGGACGGGAAATGGAGAGATCTTCCAAGGGTTTTTCGAGAAACCCCAGTACTTCATTGCGACGTGAGGCTGGTCGAATAAACTCAGGATGATTTTGAATGTGGGCTTTAAGCCGGTCCTGATATTGACTCATTCGAAAGAAGTAATTGCTCTCGCTCAATTGCTCAATAGGACGTTTGCAGTCAGGGCAGAGCCCTCCTTCAACATCTTTCTCCGTCCAAAATCGTTCGTCGTATGTACAGTACCACCCAGTATATTCAGCTTGGTAAATAAGTCCCTTGTCATACAGGGTTTGTAGAAATTGTTGCACGACTGTTTGATGGTGTGAATCCGTGGTTCGAATGAACCCGTCATGACTCATCATGAGTGTTTCCCACAAGTTTTTGAATTGTGGAGTGAGCTGATCACAATGAACTTGTGGTGCAATATTGGCTTTGGCCGCGGCTTGTTGGACTTTCTGCCCATGTTCATCAAGCCCGGTAAGAAAAAAGACATCATCGCCTCGCAAGCGGTGGAATCTGGCCAGGACATCGGCGGCAATTGTCGTGTATGCATGTCCAATATGAGGGACATCATTTACGTAATAAATCGGAGTGGTGATATAAAATGGGTGTGTCATAATAAGAACAAGTGAGTGCGTGTGTTATCCCTATGGTTTCTGAGTCATGTCGGCTCAATTATTTGATTAAAGAGAATTGATATCCGTCGTGTATCTAGTCATGAAGGAGGAATTGCTTCCCGGAGTTGTAGGAAAAATTGCTCAAATCGTAATTGTGAGTTGAGGTTGCGTTGAAGCCCTTGCTCTAATTGATGCAGGGTATCGAGAAGACCCAAGATGTTCTGAGGGGATGTTCGCTGGGCCAATTCTCGTAATTTGGGAAGATGATCCTCATGGAACAGAAACTCTGTCGGTGCGTGAATGGTGACCAGGAGGATATCACGCAATCCAGTCCATAACCACAAGAGGGCTTCTGGTATATGCCCGGACTTGGATAAGGCCTCTGCAGCATCAAAGCTACCTGAGATGGAGGATTGGGAGTCTTCAAACAGTAAAGCGAAAAACTCATGTTGCTTGGCTTTGGTTGCGTCTAGGTCAATGTTCAGTGCTTCTCCTAGCCGTGCATTCGTGAGGAAGCTGATAAATCGTGCATCGGATTGTGAAAACCCTCGATGTTGCATAAGGTAGTCGATGGCTTGTTCCTGAGACGGCGGGGTAAAACGTACCGTGAGGCAGCGAGATTTCAGTGTCGTCAAAAGAGCCGATGGCCGGCTGGTGATGAGAAGGAATAGACAATGATCCGGAGGTTCTTCGAGTGTCTTGAGCAGGGCATTGGCCGCACCGATGGTGAGGCGGTCTGCATTGTCAATCAGGCAGATTTTTCTCGGCCCGAGGAGAGGGCGATAAATCATGTGATGCTCAATTTCCCGAACCCGTTCAATTTTGATTTGCGGATGCTGGCCTTGTCCTTCATCGGGTTGAATGAACAGCACGTCGGGGTGAATCTGTGCCATGATTTGTTGACAGGATCTGCATGTCTCACAGGCGTCTGGCGTTGACGCGTCGGCATAGGTATCACAATTCATGGCTTGAATACACTGTATGGCGGTCATGCGCTTGCCTATGGCCTCGTCTCCTATCAACAAGTAGGCGTGGGCAAGATGGTTCGATTGGATTGCGCTACGCAACCACGCGATAGGGGTTGTGTGGCCTATGATATCCTGGAAGGGCATGAATGAATGTAATCCGGGTTGAATCTCTGGTGATTGGAGAATGTGCTTATGTCTTCACGCGTGTTCTTTTTTGTAACAGGTTTATGACCTGGCGCTCAATCGCCTGAGCAATATTTTCGGGGCTTTCCCGTCCGTTAATAATGACAATGCGTTGAGGGTGTTGTGCTGCAATGGCCAGGAATCCCCGTCGTACACGGCCGTGAAATGCCTGGGATTCTCGATCGAGACGGTTTTGGTTTTTGGCACGTTTGCGCCGTGCAAGGCCTTCTTGAATTGGAAGATCAAATAAAAAGGTCAGGTCCGGCGTGAGTCCCTGAGTGATGAAATCATTAAAATAGGCAAGGACCTTCACGTCAAGTTTTCGTCCAAACCCTTGATACGCAAGGGTGGAGTCCGTAAACCGGTCACAGAGTACAATGGTGTTCTTCGCAAGAGCTGGAAGAATGTGATGCCGAATATGTTGAGAGCGGGCAGCGAGCACCAGAGCTGTTTCACATTCGGCTGTGATCGATTCCTGCTTGCCGGGAGCGAGGGTATTATTGAGGAGAAGCGCTCGGATTTTTTCGGCACAGGGTGTGCCGCCTGGCTCTCGCGTTTCGAGGACCGTGTGTCCCAGAGCGGTCAGTGTAGCCGCCAAATTGTGGCATTGCGTGGTTTTGCCTGAGCCTTCAATGCCTTCAAATGTGAGAAATAGCCCCGATCGTTTGCTCGATCGTCGCGTATGTGCTTTTTGGAGTGTCTGAGCCGTTCCCACGAAGAGATCCTAATCTAAGTTATTGAAAATCTCAAGAAAAGGCTTGCAGGGCCTAGACGATATTTGTAAGATGGCGTACGTCACATCTACTAGTAGGCATGCCAAATCCTATTATCCCTGTTCTGGAGTCAGGAGTTGAGCCTCGTTAGCTATGTCGCAGGCTTCGCTTAAGCGCTATTTTCTTACAGGCTTATTGGTTATCACACCGATTTGGGGGACGATTCTCGTCCTCAAGACGTTGTTTGTAACAGTCGACAGCATACTCGGGAATGTATTAGCCGATTTAGTGATACAGGAGTATTACTTTCCTGGGCTTGGCATTATCGCTCTACTCATCTTGATTTTTCTTGCAGGGATCTTAACGACCAATATTCTTGGTCGTAGAATTGTGAAGCGGTGGGAAGGGTTTTTAGACCGGGTCCCCATTGTCAGAGGGATTTACGCGACGCTCAAGTCTGTCATGGATATTCTTTCCTTTAAACAACGTGAAAAGTATGACAAGGTGGTCATGATTCAATTTCCGAAGGATGGAAACTACTGTTTGGCCTTTGTCACAGGTGAGACGCGAGATGAGGTTCAGCGTTTGGTCCCCGAAGCACTTATTCACGTTTTTGTCCCGACGTCTCCTAATCCCACATCCGGCTATTTCTTATTAGTCCCGGAACATGAAGTCCTTCCTGTCGACCTCGAGGTTGAGGAAGCCATGAAGTTAATTGTCTCCGGCGGCTTGTACTCCTCTGATCGTCACCCGAATGTTGATGACATGGTACGACGCAAAGCTCGCGAAACTGCGAGGCCTGACGTGAAGGTCAAGACTGGGTGAAAGGGGCGTCATCGAAAATCATGGAGGTTCTGGAGTCATGAGCACAGTTTCTGCCGTCATTATGGCTGCGGGACAAGGGACACGGATGAAATCCGCGATTCCCAAAGTCCTCCATCCCGTCGCAGGAAAACCCATGGTGTGGTACATGGCCGCCCTGGCCCGTCGTGTTGCGGACTCAGCCGTGGCGATTGTGATTGGACATGGTGCGGAGCAGGTACGGGACTACCTTCACCAAGAGGAATCAACGCTTGCGCCATTTTCTGTGGTTGTGCAGGCTCAGCAATTGGGGACAGGGCATGCGGTGCAACAAACTCGCTCGGTTGTCGTGGGCGATACGCAACCCGTTGCCAAGCACTGTCTGATTTTAAATGGTGATACGCCGTTACTGACCGAGGAAACCATACGCGCTTTGCTCAATGCGCATGAATCGAGTCAGTCAACCGTGACGATTTTAACAACGATATTGGACAATCCTCAGGGGTATGGCCGTGTGGTGCGCGGCTCAGAGAGCCAGGTACTCAGTATTGTTGAAGATCGTGATGCCACAGAAATGGAACAAGCCATTCAAGAAGTTAATGTCGGAACCTACGTGGTCAATACGAGCTTTCTCTTTGAGAGTCTCGACACCTTGAAACCTCAAAATGTTCAGGGAGAATATTATTTGACGGATATCGTTGGAATGGCTGTCTCTCAAAACCTTCGGGTTTCAGCATTAATGACGACCGACACGAATGAAACGATTGGGATTAATAATAGAGAGCATCTGGCCTTAGCCGAACGAGAAATGCGTCAGCGCGTGTGTCGGATGTGGATGCAGAATGGCGTCACATTAGTGGACCCAAGTCGAACGAGTATTGATGCGGATGTGGAGATTGGGAGAGATAGCGTGCTCTATCCAGAAGTCAGGTTGGAAGGTCGGACCGTGATTGGCGAATCCTGCGTTGTGCGCTCTCATACGAGAATCACCAACAGTACGTTAGGGAATCGCGTGACTATACAAGATTGCTGTGTCATCAATGAGTCGGAAATCGATCAGGAAGCCAGCGTGGGTCCGTTTGCTCACTTGCGACCTAAGGCCAAGATACGGGCTCGTGCCAAGGTGGGGAATTTTGTCGAGCTCAAACAGACCGAATTGGGTGAAGGTTCCAAGGCGAATCATTTGTCCTATCTTGGGAATACAGAGGTTGGACGAAACGTGAATATCGGAGCGGGCACGATTACGTGTAACTATGATGGGTACAAAAAGGAACAGACCATCATCGAAGATGATGTCTTCATTGGAAGTGACACCCAACTTATTGCGCCTGTCAGGGTCGGTCGTGGCGCCATCATTGCCGCCGGCACAACGGTGACGCAAGATGTTCCTCCTGAGGCATTGGGGATTTCTCGTCCTGTTCAACTGAATAAAGAGGGGGCGGCCAAGCGGAAACGCGATTTGCGTCATCTCAAGCCTTCCGGCTCAACGGGCGAAGCCTCAGGCCAAGGCCAGTAGAACGAAGCTCCTTCTTGATACTCAGGTGCTGTGTTGCTGCCATTCTTGTGATAAATGTTTCATTCTGTTGATCTCTGTGCTATAGATTTGCACAGTAACGACCGACATAATGAAGAAAACGTGCAATAATCTCATAAAATCGAATTTCATTGAGGCTTGATTATGTGCGGTATCATTGGATACATCGGAAAAGAAAAAGCAACACCGATTCTGATCGATGGGTTAAAGCGATTGGAATACCGCGGGTACGACTCTGCCGGGATTGCGCTTCTTCATAACGGAGAACTCGCCGTGAGACGGAGCGTTGGGAAGCTGGTGAATTTAGAGCAACTGGTTGAGCCGGAACATCTTAATGGATCGCTCGGGATTGGACATACCCGATGGGCGACGCATGGCAAGCCATCTGAACAAAATGCTCATCCGCACCGCTCAGGCAATCTCGTGCTGGTCCATAACGGAATTATCGAAAATTTTCTTTCCCTCAAACATCGTTTAGAGACCGAAGGGTATCGATTTTCCTCAGAAACCGATACGGAAGTCATCGCACATTTATTAGAGTCCTATATGAAGAAAGGGCTCTCATTGCAGGAAGCCTTGCAGGCAGCGGACTTGGACCTCCATGGCAGTTATGCCGTAGCCGTCATCTCTGTGTCAGAGCCTGATGTCATTGTGACGACTCGGTCTGGTTGCCCATTGGTAATCGGAAAGAACGGAAAAGGCTCATTCTTAGCCTCCGACGTGACTCCACTTCTTGCTCACACTCGGGACGTGGTGTTTTTAGAAGATGGCGACATTGGGATCTTAACGCCTTCCGATATTTCAGTGATTGGCGCAGATGCCAAGCCCGTCACTCGTACGAGTGTGACCATTGATTGGGATGCGGATGCGGCGGAAAAGGGTGGGTATCCTGATTTTATGTTGAAAGAGATCCATGAACAACCTCAAGTGATCATGGATACCCTGCGAGGTCGTTTTAATTATGAAACCGGAGAGGCCGATCTTCCTGATTTATCGATGACGGCACAAGAGTTGATTGACGCGCGTCGTATTTGGATTGTGGCATGTGGTACCTCGTGGCATTCTGGATTGGTTGGAAAGTATCTGTTTGAAGAAATGATCAGAAAGCCGGTTCAAGTCGACATTGGTTCAGAGTTTCGCTATCGGGAGCCTATGATTCAAAAAGACGATTTATTTATTGCGATCTCTCAATCCGGAGAAACCGCAGATACGTTAGCTGCTGCACGAGAGGCCAAAAAACGAGGAGCGCGTGTCTTATCTATTGTGAATGTGGTGGGTAGTACGCTGGCGCGAGAGTCAGATGGTATTATTTATACACGGTGTGGTCCTGAAATTAGTGTGGCTTCTACCAAAGCCTTTACGGGTCAGGTGATGGCGCTCTATTTACTTGCCCTTCACGTTGGCCGTGTGCGAGAAGTCTTGAGTGCGGAAGAAGGTCGTTGGTGGTTAGATCAATACACGGCCCTTCCCGGTCGGGTTGAGAGCGTGCTCAAGCAAGAAAAGGACATTTTGGCTATCGCACAGCAATATTTCACGAAGAGTAATTTTCTGTACCTAGGCCGTGGGATTAACTATCCGATTGCCCTCGAAGGAGCCTTGAAATTAAAAGAGATTTCCTATATCCATGCCGAAGGTTATGCGGCAGGAGAAATGAAGCACGGACCCATCGCCTTGGTTGATCAAGACATGCCAGTTGTGGTCCTTGCGCCTCGTGATCGATTGTATGAGAAGACAGTCAATAATCTGATGGAAGTTCGAGCCCGAAGCGCTCCGGTTATTGCGTTTGGATTCGAAGGCGATGAGGAGCTGAGTCGAGTGGCTGAAGTGGTGGTGCCAATATCTGAAGTCCATCCCTTGTTAACGCCGATTTTATTTGCCGTGGGTTTGCAATTGCTGGCCTATCATATTGCCGTATTGCGTGGGTTGGATGTTGATCGCCCTCGAAACTTAGCAAAGAGTGTGACGGTTGAGTAACCGCAACATGCTCTGCCTTTACACAGATATAGTATTGTTCCATACAGACGTGCTTGGTATCATTCTAAACACGAAGTCTAATTTTTCTCGCCTATCCTAAACTATTCGAACGATTTATCTGTATTTGTCCCAATTGACGTCTCTGGTTTTTCCAAAAACTCGTGTTTCAATAGTCGTGTGTGCTCAATGATGAGTTGAGTGCGCGTCGCTCGTCAGTCATGCGAATATAATCTGGAAGGTCATGAGCAGACAGATCTCATCAATCATCGTCACGGGAGGAGCAGGGTTCATTGGAGCCAATTTTGTGCGACTCTTGTTTTCACGATCTGCTGCTGACGTAGTGGTTATCGATAAATTGACGTATGCCGGGAATCGGTTAAACCTTCAAGGTCTGTTGCCCAATGAACGGATCACGTTTATCGAGGCCGATATTGCAGATCGGGAGACGATGCGTCAAGTTTTTGCTGAGCATAGCCCTGAAGCTCTCATTAATTTTGCCGCAGAGTCTCATGTCGATCGTTCAATTGATAGTCCCGTTGCCTTTCTTGAAACCAATACCGTTGGCACCTTTGTGTTGTTAGATGCGGCTCGACAGTACTGGATGGCCTTATCTGAAGACCAAAAGCGAGAGTTTCGATTTCTGCAGGTATCCACAGACGAAGTGTACGGAGCCCTAGGGGCTGAAGGCCTCTTTTCCGAGGAGACTCCCTATGCGCCCAACTCACCCTATGCGGCATCCAAAGCTGCGGCGGATCATTTTGTTCGAGCATATTTTCATACCTATACGTTACCGACAATCATAACGAATTGTTCCAACAACTATGGCCCATTTCAATTTCCTGAAAAGCTGATCCCACTCATGCTCCTCAATGCCTTAGAAGCGAAGCCGCTTCCTATCTATGGTGATGGTCAACATGTTCGTGATTGGTTACATGTCGAAGATCACTGTGAAGGGCTGTGGCGTGTGTTGACGCAAGGACAACCTGGGGTGAAATACAATATCGGAGGTCAGAACGAACGAACCAATATCGAGTTGATAAACGCACTGATACACATACTCGAAGAATTGGTTCCGGCGTCACAGAATCAGAGGCTTCTGGATCAATCGATGACCGCATATGATGAATTGAAATCCTTCGTGATTGATCGGCCTGGACATGATCGACGCTATGCCATTGATGCTTCGAAAATACAAACAGAACTTGGATGGACGCCAAAGTATGATTTCATGAGTGGCTTACGGCACACGGTGCAATGGTATCTTGATCACCAAGATTGGTGTCGGGCCGTACAGGCGGATAAGGGAACACGTGTACGGTTGGGGTTGCAAGCCCTTGTTCGTGACGTATGAAAGTCTGCGGAACGTGTTGATGCCAGTGAGTGATTACCCTCAATCGAGATATGGAGCGTGTGTGAGATGAAAGGGATTATCTTAGCGGGCGGAACCGGATCACGGCTGTATCCGTTGAGCTATGCCGTCAGCAAGCAATTGATGCCGGTGTATGACAAGCCCATGATTTATTACCCTTTGTCCACCTTGATGCTGGCTGGTATTCAAACCATCCTGCTCATTACCACACCGCATGAGCAAGACGGGTTCGTCAGACTGTTGGGTGACGGTAGTCATTTAGGCTTAGATATTCACTATGCCATTCAACCGAACCCTGGTGGGATTGCTCAGGCGTTTCTCATTGGTCGCGATTTCATCGGTGACGAGGCGGTCGCCTTGATTTTGGGGGACAATATTTTTTATGGGCACGGTTTGGCGAAGTATCTCCGTCAAGCCGTTGACCTACAATCCGGGGCAACGGTATTTGCGTACCAAGTGCGTGACCCTCAACGATACGGCGTGGTGAGTTTCGATCAACAAGGGAAGGCAACAAGTCTCAAGGAAAAGCCCGCGGCTCCAGCATCTTCGTATGCGGTGACTGGGCTCTATTTTTATGATAATCAGGTGGTTGAAATCGCGAATTCATTAAAGGCGTCTCCTCGAGGGGAACTTGAAATTACCGATGTCAATATCAAATATTTAGAGTCTGGACAGTTGCACGTCGTGCAATTGGGGCGTGGAATTGCGTGGCTCGACACGGGAACTCATGAATCGCTTTTACAGGCGGCGCATTACATTCAGGTCCTACAGGAACGGCAAGGCCTCATGGTCTCGTGTCCTGAAGAAATTGCCTATACGATGGGGTATATTAGTGAGCATGACGTCAAGCAACTTGCCGAGACGATGAAGGGCAATACCTACGGTCAATATCTGTTGTCTATCCTTGGACAACCTCTCAGGAATTGATGGTGAAGATTTCTCATACAGCATTGCCCGGTGTGGTAATTGTAGAGCCAGATGTCTATCAAGATGGGCGGGGGTTTTTTTTAGAAACCTACCATCGAGAAAAATATGTCAAGGCCGGACTTCCACAAACTTTTGTCCAGGATAATTACTCTCGTTCAGGTCGCAATGCACTCCGTGGGCTTCATGCGCAGATTCGCTATCCGCAGGGAAAGCTGATACGTGTGAGTCAAGGGACCGTCTTTGATGTGGCCGCGGATATCCGTCGTGGTTCTCCAACCTACGGACAATGGGTTGGCGCAACATTATCTGCCGAAAATTTTAAGCAAATTTATATTCCTCCTGGTTTTGCTCATGGATTTTGTGTGATGAGTGAAACTGCGGATGTGGAGTATAAATGTACGGAGTTGTATCACCCAGATGATGAAATTGTGATTTCTTGGAAAGATCCTGCGCTTCATATTACATGGCCAGTCTCAACACCAGTCATCTCCCAAAAAGATGCAGCTGCGTTGAGCCTAGAGGAAGAGCAAGAACGTTTACCGATCTATCAAGATACATACGTATGAATGTCGTTCTTGTCGGAGCCAATGGTCAGCTTGGTCATGCATTACAACAGTCATTGAACGGACATGACGTGCATGCGTATGGAAAAGACGCGTGGGATATTACCAACCGCGAGTGTACAAGAGAAAAGCTCGAATCGTTGACGCCAGATGTTGTGATTAATGCGGCAGCCTATACGAATGTGGATCAGGCTGAATCCGATCCGGATACGGCGTACCGTGTGAATGCCGACGGTCCACACAACCTAGCGTTAGTGACGAACACGCTGGGTATCCCGCTTGTCCATATTTCCACTGATTATGTATTTGATGGCACCCAGACGGAGCCCTATCACGAGTTTGATCGACCGAATCCTCTTTCAATGTACGGAAAAAGCAAATTAGCAGGAGAAGAACGTATCCGTATGACGGCGACGCGTCATTTCATTATTCGAACGGCCTGGCTCTATCATACGGTTGGAAAAAACTTTCCGAATACGATCTGCGCCCTTGCGCAAAAATCTCCAGTTCGTGTAGTCAATGACCAATTTGGTTCTCCTACCTATGCTCCTCACCTGGCTAAAGGTATCGAGCAATTGCTTGAGACATGTGCATATGGGACATACCATCTTGCGGGTTCAGGAGGAACGAGTTGGTTTGACTTTACTCAAGAGCTTTTTGTGCAGTTACACATTCTCGCGCCTGTCACGCCGGTATCAACGAAAGAATTTCCTCGACCGGCACCTCGACCGGCCAATGCCATATTGACCTCGATGCAAAATCCTTGCATACTTCTGCCGCCGTGGAAGCAAGGCGTTGCTGAGTTTGCTCTTCAGTATTCATCACAATCCTGCGAAACGTCTATGGGATAAGACTAGGTAATAAAAAAGTCTCCCTAGGGAAGGATGCTTCGTTTTGCAGAGTTTCCCTTCGCGTACACAAATCCCTTCCATTAATCACAGCATAGAGTAAGGAGTCACCGTGGGTTATGTAGAGGCTATTGTCTTGGCTGTCTTGCAGGGGTTAACCGAGTTCTTGCCGGTATCGTCGTCTGGTCATCTTGTGTTGGCGCAGTACTGGTTCGGGCACGTGGAGGAAACAAGCTTTTTGTTTGATATCATGCTGCACTGTGCAACGGTTGTGGCAATTCTCGTGTATTTTCGAAACGATTGGATTGTGTTGACACGAGGGTTGTTAGGCTATCAATCAGAATCTGATGATGCGAGTGTATTTACTGGAGCGGAGTGGCGGACCGTGCTAATGGTCGTTGTGGCGTCGATTCCAACAGCGATATTAGGATTAAGCATTCAGAAAATCGGGTTAGATCTATTCTCGCGTCCTGATATTGTCGGGGGGTTTTTGATCGTGACAGGAGTCGTGTTGTGGGTTGGCCGAGGTAAGTCGATTGGTCGTGGCATTCAGGACATGACCGTCGTTGATGCCCTCATTATCGGCTTGGTTCAAGGCATTGCTGTCTTGCCAGGTATTTCTCGCTCAGGCTCGACGATTGCGGGCGGCCTGCTCCTTGGGCTTGAGCGTGAACTCATTGTCAGATTTTCATTACTCATTTCTATTCCCGCAATTCTTGGAGCCATGCTGTTAGAAATGCTCAAGGTTATGAATAGCCTTGATGTGCTGACTGGTCCCTATCTCGCGGGGATGACCGTGGCAGCCTTAGTCGGGTATTGGTCTATTGGCATTATTCTACGCCTTGTGAAGCAAAACCATTTTCATTTATTTTCGTATTATCTTTGGCCAGTTGGTCTTGGCATTATTGTGTGGATGCATCTACTGTGACCGGTCATCATATCATGATGCGAATGTCACCAGAATGGAAATGTCTTTCCACCCGCATTGATGTGTTGTTCTGGAGCCTTATCCCTTAACGACTCGTCGCGCAACACCATGTTCGATGCCTGCCTTGGCCACAGCTTTGGCAATGTGGGAGACCACTTTTTTATTAAAGACACTGGGAATAATGTACTCTTCGTTGAGGGCGGAGGGAGGAACGAGATTCGCGAGAGCTTGAGCGGCCGCAAGGAGCATCGGTTCGTGAATCGTTTTGGCCTGAATATCTAACGCTCCACGAAAGATTCCTGGAAAGGCTAAGAGATTATTGCATTGGTTCGGATAATCGGACCGGCCGCTGGCATAGACGCGACAATACGGAACAGCATCTTGCGGTGAAATCTCAGGGTCGGGATTCGCCAGGGCAAACACGATAGGGTCTTTGGCCATCAGCGCCAAGTCTTCAGGTTTCAGGGCATGTTGGCTTGATAGGCCAATGACGACATGTGCCTCTTTCAAGGCATCTTGGAGGGATCCTGCCGGATGGTCATAGTGAATGAGTGTATGGAGATTGTGAACATGATCTTGAAGGACGTGAATCGGTTGATCAAGAACCAATCCGTTTTTATCACAGCCTTTGATCGCTGTGGCCCCAGCTTCTATTAGCAGTTTACAACAGGCGGTTCCAGCTGCACCGAGTCCCACGATCACAATGTTGATCTGATTGAGTTGCCGTTTCGTGACCTTCAGTGCATTGTATAATGCGGCAAGTACGACAACGGCTGTCCCGTGTTGATCGTCATGCATTACGGGGATATCTAATTGGTGGCGAAGGCGTTGTTCAATGTCAAAGCATCGAGGTGCACTGATATCTTCGAGATTAATGCCGCCAAATCCCGGAGCTATAGCTGTAATCGCTTGGACAATTTCATCAGGATCCTGCGTGTTGAGACAAATGGGCCACGCATCAATGTTGGCAAATTGATGCAGGAGCATCACCTTACCTTCCATGACGGGCATGGCAGCTTCCGGCCCAAGGTTTCCTAATCCGAGAATGGCTGATCCATCGGTGACGACGGCAATACTGTTGTGTTTACTCGTGAAGGTATAGGCTTTTTCTCGATCCTGCGCTATAGCTTTCACAACTCGACCCACGCCAGGCGTATAGACCATGGAGAGGGTGTTGCGAGTTTTAATGGGAAATTTGCTTTCGACTCGAATCTTTCCACCTAAATGCATCATGAAAATATTGTCAGATGCGGCGACGACCTTCACGTCTGACAATTCGCTCAAACGTTGAAGGATCTGGTCGCCGTGTTCCTCACTTTGGGCATCAAAGGTCACATCCCGAATCACTGTCGTTTTGGTTGCCGAAATGAGGTCGACGGCCCCAACGCTCGCCCCTTCTTCGGCCAGCGCTGTGGCTAATTGCGCGAAAACTCCAGGGCGTTGGGTGAGTTCTAAGCGGACGGCCATACGATAATTGGAATAGGGGCCACCATCTTCTGGGGACAGGCGTTGTCGTTTCTGGCGGGCGATGATTTTTGGCGTCATGGCTCGAAAATTCTGCGGAATTCTCCTCTCACTCGTGAGATTTAAGAAGGGAAGGCCATCTGCATACTTCATTATATGCTTTTCGGACAAAATCTGCTGTAAATAAAATCCTGATACGGATGGCCTTGAGACAAGGTGAGATAGTCGAGGGGGGCTTTGTCGTATGCGGTTTAACAAAATGGGTTACTGATCAATGGGAATAGTGATCACAATTCCTCCTAACACGCTGTTGAGCTTGAAATTACGCTTTGGGCTGAGCGGATGCAAATTGTGGCAGTCGATGCAGGCTTTTGTAACCGCTTTATCAGCAAAAATGGCCTGAAAATACTGTTTTTTTCCGCTGATAACCGTACCCATATATGGGGTGTCAGGATTCATCGTGACGGTTTCCAGCCCTTTACGTTCAAAGTCTGTTGCAGGGCCATTTCGGCGATAGATTGGCCAGAGACTGATTAAGCGATAACGTATCCCGCTTCCTTTTTCAGCGACGAGACGTCCCGCTCGTTGGAGAAACTGTGCTGGCAAGGGGAGGGCGTTTTGTTGTTCCCAGTGTTCAGCTGCGGCGACGATTCCCTTATCCTGCATTCGATTGACGACATGCGTGGTGTAGACGGTACGGTCGGCCTCGATAATCGAATGTGCATAGAGCGCCACTTGTTCTGGTGGAATTCCCGAATTAGCCGGTTTTTTTTCGCCAAATGAGCGTGGTGTCCAACTTGTGATGACAAGGCAGGCGCATAAAATTCCCATCCATCGTATATGTATGTCGAATCTGCTCACGATGCATCCTCCTGTTTCGTCTCTTGAGCCTGAAACGTAATGTGGCAGGTTGTGCCTTTGCCTTCCTCACTGTTTATCCGAATCTGCCCTCCGTACTTTTGGATGATTCGGCGGGCTATGGTGAGGCCAAGTCCTGCTCCTTTTCCCTGTTGCTTGGTGGTGAAAAAGGGGTCGAAAATTTTTGATAATTGCGTGCGCGACATTCCCTGCCCTGTATCCACAATAATGATATGCGTCATATTTTCTGAAAAGGAAGATGTGATGGTCAGTGTTCCTCCTTGCTCCATGGCCTGAATCGAGTTGGTGAGAATGTGTGTGAGAGCCTGAGCCAATTCTTGCGGAATGGCGTTAATCGGCGGAACAGGCTGATAGTTCGTCTGAATATCAATCGACGACGTGTCCTGCGATTGTGTCACGAGATCAATGGCACACGCTAATTGCTCATTCACGTCAACTTGAGAAAGGTGTTCCGTGAGTTGTGATGTCGCGAGTCCGGTGAAGTCTTTGATGATGGCGGCCATCCGTCGCCCATGGTTTACGATGTTCTGGGCATACTCTTTGATTTGATTGGGATTGTCTTCTTGTTGAATGGCTTCGCCAAGTCCAATGACACCGACAAGCGGATTGTTGAGTTCGTGTCCAATGCCGGCACTCAAGACGCCAAGACTGGCAAGTTTTTCTTCTTTGATCAAGCGATCCTGCAAATGGCTTTCTTTCGTCATATCTCGAAACACCAGTCCGACTCCTGGTGCATGACCAGGTCTCGCTTTCACGGTAAACCATTCATAGCGGTATGTTTGATTATGAAGATGAAACTCTTGTCCATTCGACGTCGAACTCCAATCCGATTGTTGTTGCAGCGGATCTCTGAGTGCGTGATGAGATCGGGGTTGAACTGATAATTGCGTGATGTCTTCACTCGATGTCGCGCAAATCGTTTGAAATTCTGTTTCGAGTTTCTTTGTGGTTGGCGTATCGGTTTTCAGAATATGAAAAAGGGATTCTCCTTCGACGTACCCATTATCGTTGAGGTGAAGGGCTTCCTTGGACGCACGGTTCATATATTGAATGTGTTGAGTTTGGTCGAGCATGATGACGGGGTCCGGGACGCTATCGAGAATCTGGGTTGTGGACTCTTGAAGGTATTGGACTTCTTGCGCTTTGAGTTCAACTTCACTTTCTAGCCCGGCAAACGTAGATGCTAATTGCCGGTTCATCCGATTGACCTCGTCGGCGAGTTCTTCAAGTTCATCGTTGGTCTTAATGTTGACAGGTTCTTGCAATTCGCCACGTCCAATGAGTTTTGCTGCCTCTTGTAATTGTCGGATGGGCGTGACAATGCGTCCAGCGGCAATGGCGCCGAGTGCTGCCAATAGGCACACGGACAACAGTCCAAAGACTGAGATCCAGGTGAAGAGGTGATCGATGGGAGCAAACAGTTCTTCAGATGATTGCCACACAAACATGTGCCATCCGACGTTTGTCGAGGCCTGTGTAATCACACTTGAAGTGGGCAGGGGAGCAAAGCCGATAATAGAAGCGCGATCTCCCCCATGTCCATCGCTTGGGGCCGCCGTCCAGCCTTTGTGCATTGGTGTGACTAAGGGAATGATCTGCGGGTCGCTCAGGCTTGTGCCTGTGGGAAGAATTGGGCAACTCAGAACCTTTCCGTGGCCGTCGATCAGCATGACATGACCGGTTTTGCCAAACCGGATCGTCTCAATCGATGGTCCGAAAAACTCCTTTGCATCATAGATGCGATGTAAGACGCCAATAACTTGGTAGCGAATGCTGTCCATAATCGGGAGTGAGAGGGTGAACGTGTACGCCTCCACCTTGTCATTGAACATGACGTTTCCGATGTAGGGTTGGCCGACTCCATTTTTGAACGCCCCTTTCCACCATGGTTCCTGCGCGTGGGCATAGGCGACGTTTGTATTCAATGTGGCAATGAGACGTCCGGCAACATCGGTAATGAAGAGGCCTCGAGTGGCGGATCGGGTGACGATAGGGATGGGGTGCCCTGGGTCGACATAGGATCCGCCATAGTAGTGCTGGAGCATGGTGACAAGATCGTTGTGTGTGAGGCGTTCAATGAGCTGAGGGTTTTCTGTGGTCCAGGCTTGGCTTTCTTCGGTGATGATGGCTTGCAACTCATCATCGCTATAGGTTGTGAGCTGATCTCGATGGGTTTCCAATGTTTTGATGATGGAAACATCAGTGACGATTTCTGTGTTGTGCGCAATTTCATCACTCAGGATCAGGTCAATTTTTCTTGCCGTTTCTGAAGCTAAGGCTTGAAAGCTTGTCCCACTGACTTCTCGTATTTCTTTTGTTCCTTGCAGGAATGCCATAACAAGGCCAATAGTCAACGGGAGAGCACCAACGAGGAGCATCGAGAGGATGAGCTTGCGTTTCAGGCCTCGCTTCACCTTGATCGGCGTTTCTTGTGTGTGGTGTCTGGAGTCCATGAACGCACTACCCTGATGATGGTGAAGAGGCATGAGCGATTTCAATCGTAAAGGTTGTACCTTTGCCGACTTCGCTTTGGACCAAAAGCTTGCCATTATATTTTTTGATCATGGCTTTCACGGTATGGAGGCCTAAGCCTGTGCCTTGTCCCTTCGGCTTCGTGGTAAAGAATGGTTCAAAAATTTTGTCCAAGTTTTCTTTGGCAATCCCACAGCCGGTATCGGAAATTGCAATTTTCCCAAATCCGTTTTCCTGCCACGTGGCGAGTGTTAACGTCCCTTTGCCTTCCATCGCATGAATGGCATTGGTAATAAGATTCACCAAGACTTGAAACAGTTCGTCGGGATTGGCGAGGACTTCAAGCTGCTCTTGATAATTTTTGATAATGGATAGATCCTGAAGAATCGTGGCAAATTGAGCAATTTTCACGGCCTCGTCTATTGTTGAGTTGACTGCAACTGGTATTGCATCACCAGGTTTGGCTGCCCTGGCGTATTGTGTAATGTTTTGACAGATACTCTGTATGCGTTTTCCTGCCTCAATAATGCTTCGGGCTTGTGTGTGAATCGTGTCAAGATTGGTTTCTTCTAATATGTTTTCTGAAAAAGCCAAGAGAATATACAGTGGATTGTTGATGTCGTGCGCAATGCCCGAGGCAAAGGTCCCCATGCCGGCGAGTTTTTCTGCTTGAAACAATTGCGACTGCATGTGCGATGTGTGCTTGACGAGATCCCACAAGACTTTCGACGCGGCCCCTCCTAACACTTCTGTCTCGGGATGTTTGTGTGTGGCCAGCAACTGTTCGATAGCAGGGTCTCCGGTGACATTGACAATGAGATTGATTCCTTCCTGGCGAATCAGTTGTAAGGGGTCCTGGGTGGTGGGAATGTGACGTCGGGTCGCGTATTCGAGTGCAGGGGCTGAAGCGTCTCGATCTGCAATGCCCACGACAGTCACTCTTGGAAGATTGGTCAATAGTTCAAGTAGGGCAGATCCGCCTTTTCCAGCACCGAGAATAACAATCGTTGTCTGATCTTGGATGTTCATAATGGAGAAGTCCTTGAGACGTGCCTATGTAATTCAGGTCGCATGTAGAAGCTCGAAGGAGAACGCGCAATGAATCAAAGGGGCGCTTGAAGAGTTGACGATCGCAACTCATTTCAGGCTACAGCTCTCCCTTACCGCAGGGAGAGCTGTGAGATCCTGAAGTGAGGACAGGGACAACGAAGGCAGGAGAAGCTTGTGAGTTGATCACTCATGCTTACTCCGCTTGTACGTGCCAATCATACGGGGTCTTCACGATTAGAACCCGCGAAGTTCACGTTGTCCCATTGCTTGAGTCACGGCCGCTCGTAGTTTTTCGGCCTCAACAGGTTTCACGAGGTAGTCGACTATGCCATGTTTTAACAGAGATGTTGCCATATCCATGTCGGGAAATCCGGTTAAAACGATCAGCGGGACGCTGGGCCATTCCTGTTTGTAATAGTTGATGACGTCAATCCCATTTTTATTCGGCATGCGAATATCCGTGATGATGACATCTAGCACGATAGGATTTTCGCCTTTTTTAATTTCTTCGATCGCTTTCTCGCCATCTTCAGCCTCAAGTACATGGTAGCCGGCCTTCTCCAAGGTCATGCGAACGACCTTTCGAACATCTGGTTCATCATCGACGATAAGGACGAGTCCTTCTGAAGGTTGTCCGCTGAACATGTAGGCTGATTTGGGTTGAGACATTGTTGACCTCCTTAATGAATGATGGACAGACTATTCTGCCTAGGTACCTTGATGATCACTCTCCGCTGCAAGGTTGTCACTTGTATCGGTGGCATATTTCGACAAAGCCCGAACGCACAAAAGCCCTTCGAGCACATCTATGCCGAAGGGCTTGGGGTTGATGCATGTTCCTGAAGATCGTCATCTCCGATTCTCCGTGAACCAGCTTGAGAACACTATCAATTAAATGCCGATCCGTTAACAAAGTCAAGAATATGTTATCGAGATGTACTATTTATTGGGAAGATGGGTCGCCGCTGATATGCGTCACTCGCTGGAAGTGTGAACTGGACTCCTTCACCGCACCTACTGGTCATGCGCTAGAAGGTCAAACGTTATGGCGGGATGAGTCTGCTTGGTTCCACACGGCCATTGCCGCCTGCATTGATTCTCCCATTGGACGTTGTCCATACTCTCTGGTCAGTAGGTGTTCGAGAGCCGACAAAAGGAGGAGAACATATTCTTGACGAGAGGATTCGCCCATGAGTCCAATGCGCCAAACTTTTCCAGCCAATGGGCCAAGTCCGCCGCCCACCTCAATGTGAAATTCTTGGAGGAGCGCTTGTCGTACTGTGTGATCGTCAATGAAGGAGGGCAGTTGTACGCAGAGCAAGGTGGTGAGTTGATAGGGTGAAGGCGGCAACAGTTCAAATCCGAGTGTCCTGAGTCCAGCCATGAGTGCGAGGCTATTGTGTTGATGACGTGCAATCCGGGTTTTGAGACCTTCTTCTTGAATCAAACGGAGAGACTCGCGAAGCGCATAGGCCATAGAGATTGGTGCGGTGTGATGATAGGTACGTTTGGACTCACTCCAGTAATCGGCGATCAGCGAGCTGTCCAAATACCAACTGGTGCAGGTTGATTGACGCTGCCGAATGCACTGTAGCGCGTTGTCACTAAACGTAATCGGCGCGACCCCCGGTGGGCAACTCAGGCATTTTTGCGTTGCGCTATAACATGCATCGATGTGCCAGGCGTCAACATTGACGTCCATTCCCCCGAGCGATGTGACGGTATCGACAATATACAATGCCTCATGTTGTTGACATAACTGGCCGATGTGTTCGAGAGGTTGATGTGTGCCTGTTGACGTTTCAGCATGAACAATGGCTACGGCTTTAATGTGGCTCGTTGCCTTTAAATGGTGTTCGATATGTTCGGGATTGAGCGGTTGTCCCCACGGCGCTTCAACACGAATCGCCTGTCCGCCACATCGTTCGACCATAGAGGCCAGTCGAGTTCCAAAAATCCCATTCACTCCGACAATGACTGAATCGCCAGGTTCCACCAGATTGACGATTGCCGCTTCCATGGCTGCCGATCCTGTTCCTGAAATTGGAATGGTTAACGCGTTGCATGTGCGAAAGAGCCATCGCAGGGCTTGTTGAATGTCATCCATGATTGCAAGAAAGGCAGGGTCCAAGTGGCCAACCAAAGGGGTGCCCATGGCTTGTAGAACTCGTGGGTGAACCATGCTGGGTCCTGGTCCAAGAAGGATACGGTGGGGTGGGGTGAGTGCTGAAAGAGGTTGCATCGGAATACTGCGAAAATAGGCACTCCGATTGTATCTGATTTGGAATGTTGGACGCTATAGCAAATCCAAATACGTTCCAAAGAAGAAAATGCAACTATAGCGAATCCTCATACATTTCAGTTGAGCCACCCTGAGTTCCCCTGCAGAATTAAGGACTTCAAGATATCGAAGTTCATGGAATTGGCTATAGCTTAGCGCAGTACAACGTGAATATGAGGAAGGTTATGCCCGCCTGGATGACCTACAGACGATTGACGGTTCAATAACGAAAGGGCAATCAGTATTCAATGGGGTGACCCGTAGATTCGGCATAACTGAAACGGCTATAGGCTATCAGGAAAAAGACAAATGAAGGAATCGAAATATGGAAATGTTTCTGTGTACGTCATGTCCGTGCTTTCCCTTGAGCGCTCCGTGGTATATTGCCGCGCAATTGAACCTGAAGGTGTGTGTCTCTAGTGTAGCGCACTACTATGTATTGGTAGAAAGGCCCGTGGATTTTGGAACCTGAACCGTACATCCAAGTACAAGACGCGGGTGATCCTGGGGACATCATGGCAGATCAGGGAGGAAATCCGTCTGTAGGGTTTTCGTTTGCCTGGACTCTTGTGTGTACGTTGGTGTTTCTTGGAGGTATGGGTTTGTTGGTATGGTCATATGGCTCGCTGACATCGTTGGAGCGTGTTGAGAATCCCGAACGGGCCTTAGAACATATCGTGAGTCGATCCATGTCCCTCGAATCATCGCTGAAGCAGGTGTCGCCTTGGGAACAATCCGTGTACCGGGTGCTCAATGGAGAAGACGAAACCGTGAAGCCGCTTGTTCGATGGTACACCGAGTTGACGCATGAATCAGATGATCCAGTAAACGCACTTTATGCTGGGGTCCTGGAGGCTGAGGCCGGGCATTCTGAGCGAATGAAAACACGGGTGGAAGCATGGGATGTCGAAGATGAACGGTGGCAACTCTTTCGGGATATGCTAGAAACCGCGTATGGCGGTAAAGCGCATAACCCTGAAAACATTCACCGGCTGCAAGCACGACTCGCCGAAGAAGTTCCCGATAATTGGTTCTACCGTCGATTGGCGCTTCACCTTGCCACGCGAGCGCACGACACAGCGTTTGTTCGCATGACGCAAGATCACCTTCAGAGTCGACAGAGTCAACTCGTTTGGCGCAATCGTCTCTTAATCTTTGTCGAGGTTGGCGGAGCGTTTGTGAGTCTGATGGCCTTACTGATCGTTCTCTGGATTCGCTATCGCAAGGGTGAAGATGGGCTGGTAGTCGGGCATGCAGCGTTGCCACCACCGTGGAAGGGTGGTGATGGTTTTGCTGTGCTTATGCGAGGTGCGGCTGTGACGTTTCTGTTCCTGGCTGGGCTGGGAGCACTCTTAGGGGCATACTTTAGTTTCCTGAATGGCGGAGTCAATGAGAAAGTCATAGAACTGATAAGCACGGTCATTCTGTATGTGCCGATTCCTTGGTTGTTGTATTACTATCTCCTGCGACCCAAGGGCTATTCGCTGCGCCACGTGTTTGGCTGTCAACTCCGTCAAGGAAAAGTCGGAGTGTTATCTCTCACAGTCTTGTCCTTGTTCGCCTGCGGGTTGTTTGGAGATGTGGTGGTCAGTTTCGCTGGTGATGTCGTCGGACGGTCAACGCATTGGACCGAATGGTTTCAAGATAGCTTGGTGTGGGGGGATGGTATCGATCTGTTTATTCTATTTGTAGAAGTTGTCGTATTAGCTCCGATTTTTGAGGAAATAATATTTCGAGGTATTGTGTATGCCAGTTTGCGGCGACGATTTGGCTGGACACTCTCGGCGGTATTGAGCGCGGCTATTTTTGCAATCGTGCACGGATATGGCATTGTCGGTCTGTTAGCTGTGGGGTGGAGCGGGTTCCTTTGGGCCTGGGCCTATGAAAAAACCGGAAGCCTGTTGCCGGGCATCGCGGCACATGCTTTGAATAATTTTGTCTTTATGGCCAGTCTCCTCGTGGTGTTTCGATGAAAAAAAGAAAAGTGAAAAATATAAAATGTATCGGAAAAGAACTTTCTCTTGTCTCTCGTCTCTCGTCTTATTTTCCACTTTTCATTGTACATTTTTCAATTCTGTCAAGTGCTTCATACAAGTCAGGATGTAAGAATGATGCATACAGTGTGCTCCTGAGCTTTGCAATATTCAAACGTTTTCCTGGATTTTTGGGTGGCAACAATGGTGGAAGTCTCAGGCCCCACCGTTTCGAAGCGACTTCAAAGATATCAGACCATCGTCGGGATATACCGTCGCTCACGATATAATGTTCTCCATCTTGAGCCTTTTCGAGTGCCGTCAAGCAGATGGCGGCCACATCTTCAATGTGAATGAGATTCACGTATTTATTGGTGTTGTTCACCTTTCCCTTTCGCATCCAATCAAGAACGTGTCGACCCGGTCCATAGAGTCCCGCGAGTCGTAACACAACCGCGCCATAGGTTTCACGAAAATATTCTTCGCTCTGTACACGCGGAATGGAATAGTCGAGAGGCGCGTGTTCATCAATCGGAGATGGTTGTCCCGACCCATAGGCTGATGTGCTGCCCAGCATCATCAACCGTCCCCGGTCCTCAAAATGCTGTTCGATAAAATTTACTGCAGCGTCTTGAGGGAGAGCAGGGAAACACCAAATCACATGTGCGTTCTTGGGAATGTTTCCCCATGTTTCGGGGGCCGTTAGGTCAAAGATTATCTGGTCGTTTTCTGGAACGAGTGGAAGGTGAGTTATGGGATTTCGGCTGGTGGCATATGTCCGCCAGCCGTGAGTTTTTGCGAGCGGGTAGAGAAATGTCCCTGTATATCCTGCACCAAGGATGACAAGAGGGCGAGATTGAAGTTCAGTCTTACTCACAAGAATTGTTGTGCCGGAGAAGTCTTTTGTCTCTCGTTAGTCCAATGAGCCGTTCAATGGTGTTCAGGGGCTTTTGCGAGATATGAGAAACGAACAACGAGATACGAATGCCAGGATCGATGAACGACATGTCACGAACGGCCAGCAACGTCGATTGATCATTGTTCTTGACGATCTGCCATGTATTGGCTTGCGTAGTGAATGTAGTTTTGGGCGGATTCCTTAATCCATGCTAACTCCGAATCCGAGAGTTGGCGTTTGACGCGGCCTGGACTACCTAAGACGAGGCTATTCGCGGGAATATGGGTGTGTTCGGTAATCAAGGCTCCCGCTCCGATCACGCAATCTTCTTCGATGATGACCCCGTCCATGATGACTGCGCCCATGCCAACTAAGACACGGTTCTTGATCGTGCAGCCATGGAGGACCACATGATGTCCGATCGTAATGTCATCGCCCAACAGAAGGGGGTACGTGTCGTGCGTCACATGAAGAAGTGAGAGGTCTTGAACATTGGTACGATGACCAATGCGAATAGAATTCACGTCTCCTCGGATTACGGCATTGAACCAAACGCTTGCCTCTGGGCCAATTTCGACATCACCAATAATCGCGGCGGTTTCTTCGACAAACGCACTACTGGCAATCGTTGGCATCACTCCACGAAACGCTCGAATCATTCTTCTCTATCTCCAAATTGCAATGAGTATGTTTATGTCAATATCGTAACAAACGATAACTACCGGACCAGTACCGCAGCAATGACGAGGACGGTGAGCGCGGAGATCACCGCGACATACACCGTCACGCTTCGATCGCTGAGCCAAGCGGTTTGCCAGTCTTCAGGATACAGAGCTTTTCCAACAGAATAGAGGCCTTCGTCGTACAGGCCTAATATTTTCTCCATTTCTATTAAGGTCTTTTTCGCAATACGATGGCGGTCTCGTTGTTGAAGAATCAGGTAGACAAAGATCGCAGAGAAGAGTGCGACGCCAGTGATGGCGAAAAGTTGCGTCGTTCCGTTTGTGCCATGAGTTGGCGAGATCGCCATAATGGTGACGAGCAACAGCACCAGAAAGGCGCTGGCAAAGGCCGTGAGGCGCATCATCTGTTCACGCCGACGGAACACTTCTTCTTTGTACCATGGGTAGAGAACCCGCAGGATTTCTAGTTGTTCCTCACGTAAATCTGTGTCAACCGGCATGATCGTCCCATGTGAAAAAACCATGTGATAGGTTCTGTCGGTTTTCCATATTCATGAAAATGGCGATTAGTCTGGCAAATGTTGAATCATCCAGTTCGCAAGGCATGTCGTCATTATACGAAAATCATCAGGTTTGCCGAAATGATGATTGGCGCCTGGAAGGAGACGGAGTTCTGTTTCTCCTGACAACGAGTGTTTCAGGCGTGTTATTTGATGAATCGGTACCAATTCGTCACCATCGCCATGGACGATGATGGTTGGTGTGGTGACAGCTTGTGCCGCGGTGTACGTATCATAGGTCAGGCAGTTTTCATAAAATGCATAGCGTAATTCGATTGGTTTTTCCGAGCCTGTCACGTCTGGGATCTCACCGGTATTCTGCCAGCGGTTCATTGCCTCTTGTCCAAATTCTACCCGAAGCATTTCTGGAAAGTCAGGGACCGGGCATTTGAGGCCGAGAGCTGCCAGGTTGGAGTCACGAGCGGCAATTAATGTCGCGATGAGACCACCATAGCTCGACCCGACAAGTCCTACGCGAGAATAGTCACGGGAACGGACAAAGGATAAGGCATGTTCTAAGGCATCACAGCAAATATCGACGGTAAGGTCCGCGAACCTGCCGTCGGATTCTCCCATTCCAAACCAATCAAAGGCAAAGGTACTTATGCCACGTTCAGTGAGCAATTCAGTCAATCGTCGATTGGTGTTGCTCTGTTTATTGGAAAGAAAGCCATGGCAGAGCACGACAATTTGGTCGGTCCTTGGTGAGGGTTTGGCCAGAATGCCAGAGACTGCTTGTCCGTGTGAGTCTTGAAATGACAGAGTCTTGTGATGAGTCGTCATTGCTTGATGCCGTTTCTCGTGTGTGTCGATTGGATCTGTGTGTCGTCGCGTTACATGAATTCTACGATTCAGAAAAACGCACGGAATGTATGTAGATTCACCTTTACCCTGCAAGACCGATCCGGTGCCTGTCAAGCCTCAAATTTCAGCGGTCCTAGGAAGGGCCGATTGCGTGATGTTTGATATGCAGAAGGAGAGTGGACTTTCGGATAGAGGTCTTGTCCTCACGAATTCGTATGCACTGTATGCTTATTTGTTCAGCATTTGTTCCTTTTGATTTACAGGATATGAAATTTCTATACTGCGCTCTAGATTTTCTTTACCTTTTTATCTAATGGGGGACTCATGACTACAGTACTTCAAAAAACGGGTATCGTGCTCCTCGGTCTTGGCTTGTGTCTTTCCAATGCATGGAATGTCCAGGCCGATGAGGGAGGCACAAGTCATAGGCGTGCGGCCTCGCAGAGTGCTAGTGGAATTGAGCCAGATGTCCTGCAGCAGCGGTTCCAAGATTTAACGACGTATGAACAACTCAAAAAAACACTCTTACGCATTCAACGGGTTGCCCGGAACAAAGTTGTCGTGGGTCCATTGATTCGTAATCATGATAATCAAGGTATCATCGATATCGATAGCGACTTAGCCGCCGAGCCTTGGATGCAACCGCATGTGTGCGGCATTGATCACCCGAATCCCACGGTCAGAGAGGCGGTGCTCTGCACGATCAATGATGGTGGACGTGGGAATCAAAATCCAGTGGCTGTTGGATTTTCCACGCAAGGTCGTGAGCTCTGGGCTGCACGTCTCGGCAATCCTTATGGCATGAAAGTGATGGTCATCACGCAACAACATGGGAACGAAGTCCGGTCAACCGAGGCCGCGCTACGTTTCATCCGGTATCTTGCACATGCCAGGAATTCTCAGGCTCAGAAGATCCTGAAAAACGTCAATCTTCTCATTCTGGTGCGGGCCAATCCCGACGGAGGTGAGCCGTCGTCTGATTGTTTTATCGGCACGCCGTTCGGTTCCGTGATTACGGAAAATTGTGCCTTGACGCGAACCAATGTCGACCCGCAGGCCGGTGGTGGCTATAGTGAGGATTCCGAGGAAGGTTTTTTGGGAACGGTCGGCGTCGGGTATAATTTGAATCGATACCATTTTGTCGATTTGAAACATCCCATTCGACCGCAAGAAGCCCAAGCCATGGTTGCCGTCGGCTTAGCCTGGCGCCCTGAGGTGATGCTTGATCTCCATGGAGATATCAATAAAACGTCTTGTGTGATTGATCCGACGAGCATTATGCCAGGTACACTTGTTGGAGGACTGCCCAGTGCACAATGCCAAGATGGAAGTCCACAGTCACCAGTCGTGTTTAGCCCGTTGGTGACCACACTGAATGAAGATGCCGGGATTCAACAACGTCGTTCACGAACCCTTGCTGCCCGGGTTAGCAAGAAAATTCAACGGCTCGGGTTTGGTGTCGTGAATCGATTTGCCCAAATTCAAACAGGAGCAGGAACCATCAATGACGGCAGCTCCGCAGCTTACGCAAAATTGGGTGCCATTGCAGGAGGGTGGGAAAGTCAGAACTTCACCAATGCGGTAAGCCTGTCGATTCAACGAGTCGTCAATGGGATGCCCGTTCCTGGCCTGACCCCCGAATGGTTTCGTGGAGATCGAGCTTTCGCATTCATCAATACGTTCATGAATGTCGTGGCGTTTCAAGAAGTCCTGTTGACCGTGAGTGCATGGCGTTCCCAGGAGCCTGCCGGCGAAGAAGGGTATTGCGATCTTCCGTTAACGACGGCGATTAATGTCGCATTTCCTGAAGACGTGTTTGGACCTGTTCCGGGCTATGGCCCATTTTTGATGCCGCTCATTGGCGAGCTTCGTCAGGTGCTCGATAGTTGTCCCGAGTAGTGTTTTCAAGCAGGCAAGAGACGTTTGAGGAATTTGGCGGGAATATGTGTAGGATAGCCCCTATAGATATTCGATCGAATTCATTGATAGAAAATTGTTGATGCTGAGCAAGGAGATCGATGACGAGGCTGAAGCCGCCATCCCCAAAACCTGGCGGGACTATCTCGCCCCAGTCACTGTGTTAATTTTCCCAGCCGTTGCCATACTGGTGTGGTTTGCAGGAATACCGTGGCTGCAGTCATTGGGGTTGATGGCGACGTATACCGTCGTCTGGTATCTCAGTCTGACCGCACTTTCGGTCTTTTTTACCGTCTGGGCATTTCAATATCTTGATGAATGGGCGACTGGCCCTCGAAACAAAAGAGTTCAAGCCAAAAAAATTGAATTGGAGTTACTTCGGAAAAAAGAGATTGACGGAAATTAATGATTCTAGATGAGCATGGAATGTGAAGTCTTACATAAAGAATTTATTTGCAAAAAGAAAAGCGTTGTTCACGATGTTCCTGATAATGTTTAGCCGTTGCCGCTCTGTGTATTACATTAAGGCCCGCGTGTTGTATCCAGAACTCGCACCGCATTCGGAATAGCTTAGACGTTAGCCCTAAGGACTACAACTCAGTAATGGTTGCAAGGCAGGAAGTCGCTTAACTGGGTTGTCACGAAATGCTTGACCACTTCCAAGTAAATATTTCTCAGCTATCTCTCGTATGACATGCTTCGATGCCTTGGTGTGGCGAGAGTTTCCCTCCGGCTAGGGTATATTTCGCATGGCAAGCTTGGTAAAATTCAGTTACCTGATTATTGTAAGAAAATGTGGGTATTGAACGGAAGTATTTGGGAGAAATATTTATGGCTACCGCAAAAGAATCAGCACGCGAAGTGCTCGAACACGTATCAGATAAGGCCACGTGGAATGATATTATGTATGAACTATATATAAAGCAAAAGTTAGAAGCCGGCTTCGCTGATATTGAGGCAGGGCGAACGATTCCCCACGATCAGGTAAAGACCGACCTGCTAAGCAATGGACATTGAGTGGTCGTTGCAAGCAAAGACAGACCTTCAAAGTCTCCACACTTACATCTCCAAAGATTCCCCGTTTTATGCCAGGCAATTCGTTGAACGCATTTTAGTAGCCGTAGAGAAGCTACAGCTTCATCCAAAGATAGGTCGTATGGTTCCAGAGGCTGCTAGAGAAAATGTGAGAGAGTGTATCTTTCACCGAGAGTCTCACTACCTCTTGTCGTCACTTTTATACTGACACAGTAAAGTTCCGCCCTAGAAGTGTTGAAAATTTCTAGAGCGGCTATAGGTTTCCCACATTTTTCGTGCTCATTTCATTGACCGAACACGCGTAGCCGCGTACACTATGCAGGATGTTGTATCGAGATAGAATCACAATAGAATCAGGAAAGCGTGGAGGGAAACCGTGTATTCGAGGTCTTCGAATTACGGTCTACGATGTTTTGGAGTACCTGGCAGGAGGAATGACCGAACAACAGATCTTGAATGATTTTCCAGACCTCGAATTGGAAGATATTCGAGCTTGTCTGGCTTTTGCCGCAGACCGGGAACGAAAATTGGCATCGGTACCCCCTGAGTGAAACTGCCTTTCGACGAAAATCTGTCACCTCTTCTTGTTCCTATCCTTTCCTCACTCTTTCCTGAATCGACTCATGTTCGATATGTTGGTCTTGCTTCTGCAGACGATGACAGCATTTGGACATATGCTGGCAACCACGATTTCATGATTGTGTCCAAAGATTCCGACTTTCATCAGCGAAGTTTTGTGAAAGGCTCACCGCCGAAAGTCATCTGGTTACGTTGTGGAAATCGTGGAACCGAGGAAATCGCAAACATTCTCAGGCGGTATCATGCAGAACTCGAGCAATGTGCAATTGACCCCGCCCCAGCTTTCATTGAAATCGGCTAGCTAGCACATCAAAATAAGTTCAGATAGAGCACCTCACTCATTGGAGTCTTGACGCGTGGTTGGTCTTGACAATAGTACTAATTAGGATTATATTGATTAGAATCAAAAATGGCAAAGTGAAGAGGAGAAAGCATGCCCATTACAGACTATCGGAGGGACCCTTTTCTGTCGTTGCTCAGGCCGTTAGTCGAGGCGTATCTGGCCTTTTTTCGCACTGGGACGCGGCACATCGAATCCATGGGATTGACATCAGCACAGTTTGATGTGATTGCCGAACTAGGCGGCACCGATGGTCTGACTTGTACGGAACTTGGTGACGGGACGCTGATTACCAAAGGAACATTAACGGGTGTCCTTGATCGATTGGAGACCAAAGGGTTATTGAGGAGAGAATCGGTCAAAGGCGACCGGCGAGCTAGCAATATTCGGTTAACAGCAAAGGGAGAGGCACTCTATAAAAAAACTTTTCCGGCACATGCTGAATTTCTTAAGCCTTTCTTTGAAAAGGCTTTGACAAAAGAAGAAGTGAAGCAGATGAAGATATTATTGAAACGACTTCGGGACAGTTTTGAAGATACGTAGGCGTGCGCTAAGACGGAGATATTGAGGGTGCTGTATTGGATTTATTCATTGCGAGTTATTTACTAAAAGAGTTTTTAGACAACAGCGAGGTGCAACATGAGTATGCAATACAGAAAAATCAAAAGAATTATCGAACCACAGTCGGTCATTGAGGGAGCTGGAGTGAAACTGAAAAGGAGTCTTGGAGGCGAGGAGCTCAACTATCTTGATCCATTCCTCCTTTTCGATCATTTTGGATCGCCACATGCCGAGGATTATCAAGCTGGGTTCCCGATGCATCCACATCGAGGAATTGAGACGGTGACGTACATGTTGGCAGGGGAAGTCCAACATCGAGATACGTTAGGGAATGAAGGGAGTATTGGGGCAGGAGATGTCCAATGGATGACGGCTGGAGGTGGGATTCTACACGAAGAAATGCCTCAAGTCCGTCCTGAAGGCAATGCCGGATTTCAACTGTGGGTGAATCTTCCTGCTCGACTCAAGATGTCACAGCCGCGATATCAAGATGTTTCGGCAAGTGACATACCTGAAGTAACGCTTGAACATGGTGTGAAGGTTCGGGTCATCACGGGGGCAGTTGAGGGGACGAAGGGGGCGGTCAACAACATTGCGGCCAATCCGACATATCTGGATGTGACCATTCCGCCCAATGGATCGTTTGTTCAACCGATCGTACAAGGTCATACGGCATTTGCCTATGTATTCGAAGGCCAAGGAGCGTTTGTGAGTGGTGACGGTCAGGAGTGGGTGTCGCATACAAACTTGGTCGTGTTAGAGGATGGAGAAGGTGTACATATGGTGACGGAGAATGAGTCGGTGCGTTTTTTGTTGGTTTCAGCAAAGCCCTTGGGCGAACCGATTGCTCGCTATGGTCCGTTTGTCATGAATACTCAGGATGAAATCCAAGAAGCATTGAATGACCTTCGGCATGGCACATTTATTTGGACAGAGGAGAAGGTGAGATCATGAGCGCACAATTTCCTGATGAACAGAATGAAGAAGGGGCATTTACCCGACAGGATGATCAGTTTCGAAGTTGGGTAACGGAGGACGGAAGTTCAGGATTCCCGGCTGAATCGGGACGCTATCATTTGTATGTGTCATTAGCTTGTCCGTGGGCGCACCGAACGATTATTGGACGTAGGCTTAAAGGCCTTGAGTCTGTCATTGGTATGACGGTGGTGGATCCCATTCGTGATGATCGTGGCTGGGCGTTTCGAGAAGGGCCCGGTTACAGCCTTGATCCCATTAACGGGTTTCAGTATCTCAGCGAAGCGTACCGGGCGACCATCCCCTCGTATGGGTCTCGTGTGACGGTGCCTGTTTTGTGGGATTCTCAATCTGGGAAGATTGTGAATAATTCAGAAGACGATATTCTTCGAATGTTCAACCAGGCGTTTCATCAAGCAGCCGGTGACACACCTGATCTGTATCCTGAAGCAATCCGAGTGGACATCGATAGCTTAAATACGCGTATTTACGACAGGGTCAATAATGGCGTGTACAAAGCTGGATTTGCCACGACCCAACGTGCGTACGAAAACGCGGTGAGTCAGTTGTTTGAGACGCTCGATCAACTTGAGGTGCGTTTGAGCAGCCAGCGGTATCTTTTCGGTTCCCAGATTGTTGAACCCGATTGGCGTCTGTTTGTGACATTGGTTCGTTTTGATGCGGTCTATCATGGTCACTTTAAATGTAACCTTCGGCGTATCATTGATTATCCACATCTTTTTGGATATCTCAAAGATTTGTATCAACAGGAAGGCATTGCAGAAACCGTGAATTTCGATCACATCAAACGCCACTATTACATCACGCACGATGATATTAATCCCACGGGCATTGTTCCTCTTGGGCCAGAACAGGATCTGACGGTTCCCCATGGTCGAGGGGCGTTGGTTTGAATTGGAATGTAAGGCGAATTTATTCATGTTTACACCTTGTAAGGAGATGACACGATGAGTGCAAACAATCAAGCGCAAGCCGTTATTGATGGTATTTTAGCTGGGAAAATCTTGGAAACATTCGATGCCTATTATGCGGATGATGTCGTCATGACTGAAAATCGAACAGAGGAGCGAGTCGGGAAAGCGAAAAATCGAGAGTATGAATTGCAGTTCCTCGACAGCATTCAAGCATTTCATGGAGCGACCGTTGGAAGGACGATTATTGCAGGAGATCATTCGGCGGTTGAGTGGACGTTTGATGTGACGTTTAAAGGAGATAAGCATGTCGTGATGCATCAAGTCTCCGTGCAAACCTGGAAGGATGGAAAGATCATCCGTGAAGATTTTTATCATGGGTAAATTATAGGGTACCTCTACAAATCAGGATTTTTTCGTGCGGGCAAGGAATCGGCGCGCGCGGAACTTGGACGCTTGTTATGGTTCTCGCGGAAAGGAGAATTCATCCCAATAATGGAAAGATGGCAGTCTCGTCTGCCCTCTGGCCCATCGTGCCCAAGGCCACTGCCCTGAGCCTTGGCTACGATAGTGGGAGAACCCTCACGACACTGATGACCCCTCCATTGTGTGAGGGAAGTGAGCTCTTGATATTTTTATCGTAGGTAGCCAAGACATGAAAATTTGAGCACGCGGCTGACGTCGCCATCGCGGAAAGGGACGGATTTTAGAGGTGCCCTAGAAAGAGTCCTACCTGTTGAAGTGCGAGTCTTTTTCTTCCAAGAATTTCTCCGGCGCGATCGCCACGTCTGGAAAAGTTCTAAGGACCTGGCGGTCGGCCGTCACCAGCGTGACTCCCAAAGTTTTGTGCGAGACTGACAAATTCGCAATCATACGCTGAACATGCTGATTGTGCCGCAAGATTCATCACGCGGTCTCAAAATTTTGATGCCTTGGCATTTCCCGGTGGATATGAGGCTGTGTTACATCTTTGTAATTTTGCCGAAGAAAAGGGGGGAAGTTACTTTTCTTTTCTCACCAAGGGGAAAAATTCGGATCGAAACGCATCGGGTGTCAGATGTAAGAGGGCGGCGTATTGTTCTATTGTCTGTTGCTCATTAAAATCTTCGGGCGTGAGGCGGACCATATATTCTCTGGCAATGGCATAATATTCCGAATGCACATCCACTAGGCGGACTTTGGTTCGACCCGTCTCGGGGTCCATAATGTCCTTGAACGAGATAGGCGTGAACCGTCCATTATCAATCGAGACCATCGCGGCATTGCCTCCGTTGAGCAGAAACTCTGCTGCGCAATAGCCCAAGTCTCTCGTATATTCCATGTCATAGGGAATAGGGTCGGCTGAGCGCAATTCATATCCCACATTTTTGGTTTCGATGGTCATGGTAATGCCATAGCGTTGCAAGGCAATCTGGACTGACCGTTTGAGGACCCGGCCAATCTCAAGTTCGGCCAACCGAATATGATCGTGCTCATCTAGATTAACGGTTCCCATCCCGGCAAACTCGTTGGGATCCAGTAATTCTGCAATCCCTTCCGCTAAAACGGCGACACCGTCGGACCGTCCGTAACTTAGCCGCTTGACGATGGCACCCACTAAGAGGTTGGTGAGGTGAGCGAGCGTGACCTTCCCTTGTAGAAACTCCTCGGGGATAAGGGTAATGGATGCTCCCGAGGCCTTCCCGATTCCCAACGCCAAATGACCGGCTTTTCGTCCCATGGTGACGGCAAAATACCACCGTGAAGTCGTGCGTGCGTCAGTCATGAGATTTTTGATAGTTTCCACGCCTAAATGGCGCGCGGTCTGAAACCCGAAGGTCGAATTACCATGAGGCAGGCAGAGGTCATTATCAATCGTTTTGGGCACATGGACCACGCGGAGTTGGCCCGAGGCCAATTGTTCTAATTTCGATGCAGAATAGGCCGTATCGTCTCCCCCGATGGTAATAAGTCCGGACACGTTCAGTTGGGCAAGTGAGGAAAGGACGGTTTCCAAATGTTGGGGGTCTTTCGTGGGATTGGCCCGCGATGTTCCTAAGATAGACCCTCCTCGAAAGTGCAGCCGGCTAACCGTGTCTCTTGTGAGCGGTCGAACTTTTGACAGGTGGCCTTGCATCAGCCAATGGAACCCATCTTGTACACCGATAACTTCCGCACCACATAACGTGCTCCTGATCGTGGCGGCCGTAATCACACTATTGATCCCTGGTGCGGGACCACCGCCGACAAGAATGGCAATTTTGGGTAGAGACGTATTCATGGCTGAGGCTCTCGCTTTCTTTGGTTAAAATAGTTTTCTTAATCGAGAGTGTTGAATAATGCTGATATCGAGCTGCAATATTCCTCGAGCACGTGTTGGATGCCAGAAGCCTCGGGTCGGTTCAAAAAAGTCCGTCCAGCAAGGCCACAGCCATTTTGACGCGCGGAGCGTACTGGTTATACGTGAGCACGGCAAAATGGCGAGAACGCCGCTGGCGGCTTTTTTCAACAGACCCTAATCATATCATCCGGTTTTCTGAAAACAGAATCAACTCAGGGAATCTTTTTTGTCCCTTTTGACAGTGATTGAAAGATGAGAGCGGATGTTGCATGAAGTCGCCAGTAGGGTTTCCTGCTTTTGCCGAGTCCCTCTCCCAACGTTGTGATGGAGGTTGAACGCGGTTAGGAGTGAGTTGGTCTTTCTCTCACTGTCCGAACAAGCGAACGAGACAAGGAGGCGTTCTTCTATGTTTGTCCAGATTGTAGACGACGAATGAGCCGACCCTATTTGGGACCAAAGAAAATCTCAGTAAGCTTTGAACCCAGGTTCCGGTATTCGGTATCATCTATATCATCAATGACCAGGCAATACGCCAGGATGCTTGATCACCACAATATGCTAAGTCGGGTACAGCTGCTAAGCCAATAGAGGGACTGGTTGTTTTGTCATTTACTGGCGCATGTGTAGGCCCATTCATTATGGGCTTAGAAGCCAAAGGAGGAGATTATGAAACAGGTTGCCGTCATTCTTTCAGGGTGTGGTTTCCTAGACGGGGCAGAAATTACAGAGGCGATCAGCACGCTTGTGGCGATCGGACAAAATGGAGCCGAGTACAAAGTCTTTGCGCCCAACAAAGACGTCGCTGAAACAAATCACCTCACGCAAAAGCCTACAGGTCAACAACGAAATGTCCTGCAGGAGGCTGCCCGTATTGCACGAGGTGATATTCAGCCGCTGGAAAATTTAAAAGCTCAAGAATTTGATGCACTGGCGTTTCCCGGTGGTTTTGGGGCGGCCTTGCACCTCTGTGATTTTGCCGAAAAAGGAAGCTCCGGAGAGATTGATCCTCAAGTGACCAGAGTCGTCAAAGAGTTTCATGAAAGCCGTAAACCGATAGCGGCTATTTGTATTGCCCCCGCGATCATGGCCCTGGCGTTTGGGAAGAAGGGTGTGAGTGTCACCATCGGTGATGATGCTGGAACCGCAACGGAAATTGAAAAAACCGGAGCCAAACATCAGAATTGCGCCGTAGAAAAGTTTGTGGTGGATGCCGATAAAAAAATTATTACGACTCCAGCCTATATGTATGGAACAGCCAAGCCTCATCAAATTTTTGAAGGGGTGAGTGGGGCTATCACTGAACTTCTCAAAATGGCTTAATGGGTCTGCTGAAAAAAGCCGCCAGCAGCGTTCTCACCATTTTTCCGTGCTCACGTAGTACCACTTGAGCACCTGTTATCGCACTCCATGGTGGAGGATAACTGATCAGCAAGAGAGGTCGTGTGTTGGCCATGGTTCACAGGCTTATCATGCTCAAGGCTGAGCGTCCCCCTGTGACCTTGCTCACGCGAAGGGAATATTGCAAGTCTGCTGGTATGGCGACCCATAAGGAAAGGGCCTCTGCCTATTGATCAAGTCATCTCAGATGAGCAAGTTGAACCGCCCCTAAGCTTCTAATAGTCAAGGGATTCTCTGTGAAATAGCACTTTTGATATCCTCATTATTCAACACTTCCCCGTGCAAACTTATGTGCATTCTGTCAAGACCAACAGAAAAATGTAGGTCGGATATGTGAAGTCGAAGTTTTATAATGAATGCTCGAGGGATTGTATCCATGAAGGGAGCTTCGAACTTAAAACTAGTATCAAGCATCTCCAAAGCGGACGTTTCTAAATTCGCAAGACAATCTTCTCAAACGACCCAAAGCGGACATTCTCATGAGGAGTAAAATGGGTTTACTGAGATGATGCTAAACTGGCTACAGCTTCTTTCAAAGCTTAACTGTACGATTCTTGGACCGACTCAACTGACATGGCAAGTCTAATTCCGCCTCTTAACAGTTGCGTTAATCGAATGCAATCAGGCGAGAAACGTTTCGCTTGGCGCCTAGGAAGTCATTTGGAGGACGACTACCTCTGTTGGTACGAGTTGCCGGTTGGCAAAAGACAGCGATATTCCGACTTCATTATCCTGCATCCGGCACGCGGCCTGTTGATGTTGGAGGTGAAGGACTGGAAGCTGGATACAATCCAGAAGATAGATAAGGCGACTGCGACTATCATCACCCCGCAGGGCGTCAAAATCGTAAGCAACCCTCTGGAACAGGTGCGTCAATGCACTTATCAACTGATACAACGGCTGGAGAGGGACCCGCAATTGGTCAATCAAACAGGACGTTATATGGGCAACATGGTTTTTCCATACGGCTATGGAGTGGTATTGAGCAATATTACCCGTAGGCAGTTCAAATCTTCTAACCTGGGAGAAGTGTTACCTGATCACAAAGTTATCTGTAAGGATGAAATGGTTGATAGTGTGGAGCCAGAGGCCTTTCAGGAGCGCTTATGGAACATGTTCACTGTGCAGTTCCCGCATCCTCTTGCCCTACCGCAGATCGATCGTATCCGTTGGCACATGTTTCCCGAAGTTAGAATCAATACAGGCGATCAGGGCAATCTTTTTCCAGAGGAGCCAGAAGAGGAGGATATAGAAGAGCTGCTACCTGACATTATAAAAGTCATGGATATGCAGCAGGAAATAATGGCACGCAGTCTTGGGGAAGGACACCGGGTCATCCATGGGGTCGCCGGTTCTGGCAAGACCTTGATCCTAGGTTATCGCTGTCTCTACCTCGCCAAGCTGCTGAACAAACCAATCCTTGTTCTCTGCTATAACATAACACTGGCTGCAAAGCTGCGCGAACTGATTGCTGAGCGGGGTATTGGTGACAAGGTCAGTGTCTATCACTTTCACGACTGGTGCGGTGAACAGCTACGCACCTACCATATTGATCGACCACAGCCGGGCGACAAGTATATTGACCGGCTTGTTGAGACGGTCATTGCTGCAGCGGAGAAGGGTGCGATACCAAAAGGTCAGTATGGTGCAGTCATGATCGACGAAGGCCATGATTTTGAGTCTGAATGGCTGAAGCTTGTGGTAAGCATGGTTGATCCCAAGACCAACTCCCTACTGTTGCTTTATGACGATGCACAGTCGATCTACAGCAAGAAGAACCAGCTCGACTTCAGCCTATCTAGTGTCGGAGTCCAGGCAAGGGGCCGGACAACTGTACTGAAATTGAATTATCGAAATACCAATGAAATTCTTGGCTTCGCTTACCAATTTGTCAGCAGATACCTTAAGTCAGATGCTAAGGACGAGGATCATGTTCCGTTGGTTGAGCCTGAGGCGGCGGGGCGTCATGGACCTGCACCCGTAGTAAAGACTTTTAACTCTTATGAAGAGGAAGCTTGTTATATCGCTCGTACCTTCAAGCGAATGCATGACGAACAGGGGATTCCCTGGTCCGATATGTGTATTACATATCGGAGTAGCTGGATGGGAGAAAAACTGCATGCCCAATTAGCGTCCATAGATGTTTCCTGTCAATGGCTCGGGGATTCAAAGGCGAAAAAGCGGTTTAAGCCATCGGCTAACAGCGTGAAATTGATGACAATGCACAGCAGTAAGGGGTTGGAATTTCCCATTGTTTCGGTATCAGGGATAGGTAATATGCCTGCTGACGGAGAGGATCCAGCCTTAGCGGCCAAACTGCTGTATGTTGCGATGACACGTTCCACAGAAAAACTGCTGCTTACCAGTCATAGAGAGACAGAGTTTCTTTCCCAATTGAAGCAGATAGATCATGACCTTTTCCCTATAAATTGGACAGTTAAAAAGTAGAGTTTTCCTCAGCCGAATGTCCGGTATTGGCCGAGGCTGTGTGAAAACTCCGATGGAGAGTATCATATGCTTTTCCCACGGAGGTGTTAGAGATGAGCGGATTTATTGAAGGCAAAGATCGCCATCAGGCCACTTTGTTTCCTGAACGATTAGATGATTACATCGCCGAAGACAGCGCTGTTCGGGTCATCGATGTCTTCCTTGACGATCTGGATCTCTCAGGTCTTGGCTTCAAGACTCATCCGAATGAAACAGGTCGCCCAGCGTACCACCCGACGACACTGCTGAAGATCTATGTCTACGAGTATCTCAACCGTGTGCAGTCCAGTCGTCGCCTTGAACGGGAAGCGCACCGCAACGTTGAACTCATGTGGCTCACCGAACGCTTAGCGCCGGACTTTAAGACCATCGCCGACTCGAAGTCCAGATGCTCCAAACACCAGAGCAGCAGCTCTCTCTGACGGATCCGGATGCGCGAGCGATGAAAACGAGGGGTGCCGGGATCGTCGGGTATAACGTCCAGACCGCCGTGGATGCCACACACCATTTGATCGTGACGCACGAGGTGAGCAATGTCGGGCATGATCGTCACCAGTTACACCACATGGCGCAACAAGCGAAGGAGGCCATAGGATCTAAGACGCTCGACGTGGTGGCCGACCGGGGGTACTTCACCAGTGAAGAAATCCTGGCCTGCGATGAGTCGAAGATCACGACTTATCTCCCCAAGCCTCAGACATCGGGGAGCACGAAGCAAGGCTTGTTCAGCAAACGCGACTTTATGTACAAAGGGGAAGAGAATGAATACGAATGCCCGGCCGGTAAACGCCTCATCTGGCGATTCGAGACGCAGGAGAAAGGATTAACAACAAATATTGGTCATCACACTGCCCTAACTGCTCGATGAAGTCGCAGTGCACGACGAGTCAGTACCGGCGAGTGGCGCGATGGGAACATGAGGCGGTGCTTGAGGCTGCCGAGCCTGTCTCGATCAAGAACCGGAGCGGATGCGCACTCGACGAGCAACTGTCGAGCATCCGTTTGAAACATTGAAAGTCTGGATGGGCTATACCCATTTCCAAACCAAAACCTTCAAGCAGGTGCGCACCGAGATGAGTTTGCATGTGTTGGCGTACAACTTCAAACGGATGTTGTCGATCTTCGGCGTGAAACCGCTCCTCAACGCCATCCAGACGTAAGTAACGTTCTCAAGGCCAGCTCGTGGGGACACAAACCGGAAGTGCCAGGCAAAACAAAAAACGAAGAGGAGATGGGCTGATGCGCCTACTATCGCGTTGCAATGATAAGTGTAGGTAAGTTTTTACACAGCCTGGACCCAAAGCAGTCATTCAATGATGAGTTAATTGGCATTGTGCAGATTTTGAATATGGCAAGCCTGTTTGATAGTGCTTGGAGGGACTGGAAGAGACTTAACTGCCGTCTTTGTTATGTGGATGACGCTTGGTTATTGTAGAGTAATTAGGAGTTTAAACCTGCCGAGCCCGATTTTTGGGGAATAAGGTAATATTAATCGATTGCCCTTTAAGGAGAAGAATATGAGTACGAAAAATACCGACTTGAGCAGAGAGCCCGCACCGGATCAGGCGGAACACAACGCGTTTTTCCCCTCGCCGTATTCCTTGTCGCAATATACAGCACCAAGGACCGACTACGATGGCGCAGACTATCCGAATCGGTATTCCGGCAAGAAATGGAAAGTGCTCATGATCGGCACTGATGAGCGCTATCTGATCATGAAGAATGACAAGATGTTCTCTACTGGAAACCACCCGGTTGAAACGCTCGTGCCGATGCTTCACATCGATAACGCCGGCTTTGAAATCGATGTGGCAACCGTGTCCGGGAATCCGGTCAAGTTCGAAATGTGGGCCATGCCTCGCGAAGATAATGCGGTTCAATCAGCTTATAAAAAGTATCTACCACAATTCAAAGAGCCAAAACGGCTTTCCAATGTTATCGAGCAAAGCCTTGGCAAGGATTCGCCATACCTTGCTGTGCTGGTGCCGGGCGGTCACGGAGCTCTGACGGGCGGCATTCCAGATAGCAAGGAAATGAAGATAGTCCTCAAATGGGCGATGGACCATGCTAAGCATATCATCACACTGTGCCATGGCCCAGCTTGCCTTTTAGCAGCCGGTGTCGGTGAAAGCAAAGAGAACTACCTATTCAACGGCTACGAAATTTGCGTGTTCCCTGACGCGCTTGATGAGGGCGCCAATATCGAAATCGGTTACATCCCAGGACATCTGCGCTGGCTTCTGGCCGAGAGTCTTGAAAAACTTGGCGTCAAGGTGATGAACGACAAAATGTCTGGTGCGGTGCATCAAGACCGAAAGCTTCTCACCGGAGACAGCCCCCTTGCTTCCAATGCCCTGGGCAAATTGGCCGCTGGCGCGTTGTTACAAGAAGTCGGCAACTGAGCGAACGTTTAAAGATCACAACCCTGGAATAGAAGCGCACGAGCTTTAGGCATTTAACCTATTGATAAGTGATCAGGGTCGGGTGATGGCCGAGAGCGGATTGTTTACTATAGCCGATTCAATTAACTTCCGTGCCCTTGGAGCATTTGATACCGCGTTGATAGTCGGTATGAATAAGGTGGAACTTTTTTGGATTCGCTATAGTGGGAAGACGGTATATTTGAATGTCGGCTTCGGATCAGGCAAGATCGTACCCGACGTTGTTTGTTTAGTCTGATTTCAGGTCATGGAACGATGATTGGTACGACTCTTCTCTTCGGTGCCACTTCAATGTTGGGCTTCAACCTCGCGACGCTTTTTCCAGATTCTCTTCTTCCGTTTATTTCTCCTGGAAATCGCTCACGATTTGTTCGACACTGGCCGGCCTTGCGACTCGATGATTCCAACTGGATTCATGCGCTTTTTCAACAGACTCAACCAGATTTGTTGTTGTATTGTCATGCTGTATGCGATGTGGCGAAGTGTGAGGATCATCCCGAGTGGGCAGAGGAAGTCAATGTCGGTCAAGTCGAACGAGTCATTGCTGTTTTACCTGCACGCACGAAATTGGTGTATGTTTCATCCGATCACGTATTTGGGGGTGACGGGATCTATCATGAGGAATCGACGCCATGTCCTATTAGTGTCTATGGGAGAACACGGGTAAAGGCTGAGCAACGGGTGTTGCAACGCGCTGGATCGTTGGTGATTCGAACGGGCCTCGGGATTGGGAATTCGTATGATGGTCGAACAGGTCATCGAGATTGGCTCCGCTATCGGACACAACAACGCCTTCCAATTACGATTATTCGAGATGAATATCGATCGGCCGTGTGGCTCCATGAATTGGCTCAACGTGTCATGGATTTGGCCAATAGTGATGAAGTTGGAATTCGTCATCTCTCGGCGACCCATGCCGTGTCTCGTGTGGAATTAGCACGCTACTTGATGAAACGAATGGGAATAACGGGTGCGTTTACAGTTGAGAGCCGCCATCAACAGAAGGCACCTCATATTGGACAAGTCGAATTGAAGAGCGTCTATCAGGGGAAATTGTTTCAACCGTTAGAGAGTGTGTTAGAGGGAGGAAGGATTCTTTAACGGAATGGGCTTTTCTGCCGAATAGCCGTGCCGGTTGCTTAATTCATGGAGGGTATCGATTCTCTTTTGAAGTTCAGGGTGAGTATCAAAGTAGTGTAACATTCCAAAGTCCCAAGCTTCCTCCTGCCGTTGTAACGCCTCAAATAGTTCGGTAGCTCCGCCTACATGTCCATAGTGGCAGTTGAGAATCTGTAGTGCAGTTTCATCTGCTTTACTCTCGCGGCTTTGGGAGTATTTGGCTTGCCCGAGCGTCATGGTTGAGGTAAGCAATTGTGAGATACTTGAATTGGCTCCTGTGAATAACGTCGAGAGTGCGGCCAAGACAATCCCACGACCAAGAGAACGTAGATGATCCCGGTTTTTGAAATGTCCCAATTCGTGAGCCAGGACAAACGCTAAGCCATTTTCTGACTTTATGTTATTGAGTAACCCTGAGAAGACGATAATTCGTCCGCCAGGGATGGCCATTGCATTGATGTTTTGTGATTCAATGACCGTCACTGGTGTGGTCAGTCCAATCTTTTGGCATGGACGCAAGGCGTCGATGAGTTGTTGCACCGAAGTGTGTTGTTGAGGAGACGCGCTTTCGCCAAATTCCCAGTTGATATTGATTTTTCCAAACAACTGGGCTTCGTCTTCTGGCGAAATATAGTCGACAGCCTGATCCACGAAAACCCCGAGTATCCAAAAGCTGAGCACAACAAGCCCTAACACTCCTAGGAGCAGAATGACGAATTCACGAACGGGATGTTGGTGGGAAATGTTATCGTTGTGTTCCGGCAACGACGGCTGATACTTCACCGAGTGGAACCTTGAGGAGTACTGTGGTGATGATAAATGGCCGTTCCGTAGGCCAACACTTCAACAGAGCCGATTCGTTCGCTGTCGCCTTTAGAGATCGAGGAGGTTTCCACACGAAGATTGATGATTTGACCCGCATCGGGACAGCTTTCTTTCAGGCGCAGGATGGCTTCGCGTCTCGCACGGTCTAAGAGAGTTTCATAGGCTTGAACGGTGCCGCCAAAAATATTTCGAAGCGTCGCGAGAAATCGTTTGAAGTAATCGACTGAAATCACGACATTACCGTGCACAAGCCGCGCATCGCTGATCGGACCGAGATTGGCCATCGGTCGTTTGCTCGAGGTTGTGGGTAGTGAGAGAAACGCTCGTTCGCGCTTCTGGATAGATTGATAGTGGCGTGTTTCTGCTATTCTTCCGAAGATATAGCCGAGTGCGAGTAACGCGGCGACAACCGCAAGATTTTCCATGCTATAGCTTACTCCACTGTCACGGCTGTTCCGTACACATAAATTTCTGCAGCTCCTGCGGCGACGGATGAGGTGGAAAAGCGGACATTGACGATGGCATTGGCTCCCATTTGTTGGGCTTGGGCTTTCATACGGTCAATCGCCTGTTCTCGGGATTCGCCTAAGAGTTCCGTATAGCCTTTGAGTTCCCCGCCAAAAATATTCTTAAAACTGGCCATGATATCCCGCCCGACGTGTTTGGCTCTCACCGTACTCCCTGACACAATCCCGTGACAAGTCGTAATGGTTTTTCCTGGGATTTCTTCGATATTGGTCACAAACATGCGCTCTCCTTTTCAAGGCCGATGAGCAAAGGTGAAGGCGTTTTTCCTGTATGACGGTAATTATCTACAACACCGTAACTCTCTTTCGGTCAAATGCCTGGGTTGACCTAAGCCCAAATTATTCTGGATATAGCCGTTTCACTATACTTTCTGCTGTTCGACGTATGTTTTTGGGCTATGTGTGTGATGTAAATTCGGCTTGAAGCTCTTTGGTTTCGCTATACGCTTGGAAACTGTATCGTATAGACGTGCGCGAAATCTACTTGGGAGGTCAGTCGTTTTGCCTTGAATAATAAATAAGTGGAGCTAAAGGAGGGAAACACGGAGCTTGCACATGGTTAATGAGGGAGGCTGTGCCACTTCGTCTGAGGCACAGGTGAGCCCGGCGACAAGCGTTTTCAGCTTGTCGTCGGGCTGTCTGTTGTTCTCATCCGTCTCTATTACTCGAGATCAGATGGATCATTGAAGAGCTTCGGAAGGGCAATGTTTCCATGACCGTTTTGCGGAAAATTGACTGCCCCTGGGTTTCCGGGGTTCAGATTTGAGGCCGTGTCATCCGGCGGGAAGAGGACGAGTGATTGTAAAAATTCCAACAGTAGGGCCTGCTGTGCTGCTGGAAGTCGAGCAAAGCGGTTTCGTGATGCTTGGGCTTCCCCGCCATGGCGCATAATGACTGACCACAGGTTAATGCTGCGTCCGTCATGTCCATAGGGTGCGGTTGAACCGACTCCCCATAAGGGTTCCGTCATAAACTCCTTCGTCAAGGTTCCATCAAAATTCCGTTCCCAGAAATTTGGTCCAAGGTTGTGCCGTTTAAAATCCGCAAATATATTATTGACGATGAATCGTTTGCCTTGAGGCTTTTTAATGGGTGGATTGCCTGAGTTCGGATCAGCCTGGACGAGTGGCGTCGCAACAGCAAAGAGCTGATTGAAGACCCCTTTCCGATTGTTGAATTTCGTTTCGACGTCTGCAATTCGTCTATCACGTTCAATGACCAATGAAGGTATGTGGCAACCGGTGCATTGAATTTTCCGGAAAATGGTTTTCCCGGTACGCACACGAGCATTTTCGCGATGAATGGCAGGTTTGAAATAATTTAAGAGATAAAATTCCATGTGATCGACAAGACTCACGGGAATTTCATTGGCGACGCCGTCCAGGTCCGAGTCATCACTTTCGCTTGAAACTGGAGGTGCTTCAATCGTGTCAATTGCTCCATCCAATATCATTCCGGATGGAGTGGTAATGTTTCCTCCTGCGGATGCTTTGGCTAAATCTGGGTCAAAGGCTTCTAAGCCCATTTCATGGTTGAGTGCCCCGACCACAAATTCTCGAATGGAGATGGTGCTGCCTTCGTGAAAAAAGGGTCGCACGCGTAAGTCCGCATTGACTCCCGTGACTCTTGATGCGTCTACCGAGCCATCGGGAAGCGCTCTGATGAATCCGTATGAAATGCCCTTGCTTTGGAGTCTGGCGCGTATATTTTGTCCGGTTTTTTGTGCACGTGCACTTGCCGAATTTTTGATGGCACGGAGTTCCTGAGTGATTTCGTCGGCTAGCATTTCTACAATGCCAAGCCCAAATAAATGTGGGGCGTCTCGGCTGTCAGGTCGTGTAAAGACATCTCCACCGAATCCTGCTGAGCCTTTCGGGCGGCCATGACAAGCCGCACAACTATCAGCGAGTCCTGCGCCAATTGATCCATCGGCTTCGATATCTCCCCGTCCGTCGCCCGTCCGTGGCCCAGAGCCTTGCGCGACCGTGAATTTACGTTGAAAGAGATTCCGTCCGCGACGAATGGACCGAAACGGATCTCGATTAATGATATATAAGGACGATTTCGGGGTGTTAATATCCCCACGGCCAGCACCTATCTGATCCTGCAATGATTTTTGTATGCCTGCATTGACGGAATTTGGCGTTTGCGTAATATCGGTTTCCTGAGCATGCGAAGACGGAGGACTTGCTATTGTGAAAACAATGGCAACTGTGACCGCCATAGAAAACTGTGCATAAGACGAATTCATAAATACCTCCTGAACAATATCAAGGTGCTGACGATAGGAGTCGTGCAGCAAGAACACTGAAACGTTAGAGGGTAGGCAGCCGTGACAGAAACTTGACAAGGTGGACGTTTCTGCATACATCGACAAGGAAGAACGTATTGAGGCAGGTAGCAAATACCAGGCGAATATTGGGTGTAAATAATAAGTATAATGACGAATAGTATGTGTATCTCTAATACTTGAAATTCAAAAACCTGCTGATACTTGCCTTGCGCAACCCCAAATACTCCTCCCCACTTTACGGATGTGACTACCTAAACTAGAGACAAACTACATATCAGACGTCATGGAGGGCGTTCTTGTTGTTGAGGCGACTTTGTCGTCATTCGTGTGCGTGCCTTTCAGGTTTTCGGTGAATGCTATGCGCTTTCCCGAGCCGAAGCTTCTTGATTATTTCTTTACATTCCATGCCTGCTTCCAGGCTAATCCGGTACCAGGCGCATAGTAAGACGGCGCTTGATTGCACCATCCTGAAAATGGAAATGGGCGGCATTGATAGAGGTTCCCGTTTGTGCCTTTCACCACTGTTCCAGGTTGATAGCCTCCTCTTCCTTCAGGATAGGTTAGGTGTTCAGACGGAGTGTTGGGATCCGGAACGTCATTAGGGTTTCCATCAGGTGGACCGTCTGGGTTCCCGTTGGGTCCGCCGTCGGGGTTGCCATTAGGTTCGCCATCTGGATTTTCATCAGGCCCATCACCTGGTCCGCCGTTTGGTACTTCTTTGTCAATAACGAAACTGTGTGACTGAGAAGATTTCGTAAATACACGATTGCCGTTGGGTGTGCGTGTTGGTTCGATACGGCCATCCGCGGTCAGAGTGCCGATTCGAATAAATTGCGACTCGGCATTGACTTTTTGTGCTAAAAGGAAAGGCCACACTGTCCGTCCGCCATCTCCCTCATCGAGCACGAGTTGGATCTGCTCCACATCTCCCCTTGATTGTTCGAAGAGACGGAAAATGATGGTGGTTCCGGCTTGCAAGTCTTCCATGGCTGTAACTCTGCCGATTTCCCGAACATTGTCCTGGACAGTTCCGCCTTGAAATTCAACATCGTTGCATGAGTAGAACGCCTCTGGGCTGTCGGAGCGTTGCCAGATATGGAAGATGACGTGTTTGCCTGTGCGTTGAGGCAAATGGCATTGCATGCGATACCCTCGTCCACCGCCTTGGATGGTTTCAAGCGGCACTTGGCCGTGACGGCAGAATTCTTCCAACTCACCCCATCGAATGGGTTGTGTGGGGTCATAGCCTTGCGGCGTGACGTAGAAGATCATGTCTTGGGTTGCATGAGGGGGCCGTGGCATTGTACACAAATTCAAATTGTCCGTTGGCGTCTGGGGCGATAGGGGTAGCTCGCCAATCGGAGCGGAGGAGATCTAACCCGCGAAACGTCGGGTTCCCTCCGCTGCATTGTTGGCCGTCAGGAATCAGGGCTTCATGCTGTCCGTTCGCGTTTCCTTGCCGGACTCCGTTCCAGTCGTACATGGGTTGCGTCCCGCCTCGCGCGACAGCGGCCCGGCAAGCTGGATCTTGATGATTTTCAGGGTTCCCGTTAAAACGGCATTCGTGCACACGGCTTGGGGGAACGACCATCGTGCCATGCGTAGAGCCTTCTTCCGGGAGGCCAAAGGTCCCGAGGAGAATGCCAATGAGTGTCAGTGAACCGAGCTTTACAGCGAAATGCATGCGTCTCATCCCCTTTGTCTTTTCATGTCATCGAATGACGACATCATCGATTAATACTTGTGTGATTTCGTCAACAGCATCTTTTTTATTATTGAATCCACCGATGGTTATAGTATGGGTTCCTTGAGAGAGCGTTTTGCTATTGAGAGTGACTGCTACCCAACCTGTCACTTGATTACTCCCTCCATCGCCGTCTCCAGTGATCCGCGCCAGTACTTGACTGCCTCCGGGGCCTATCAATGTATTGTCAATTGAGAGCAATGTTTCACTGAATTCATCGGGCTCATAATTGCTTGTTTGTCCCATTCGGTATCGCAGGGATATCTTGATTGGTCTGGCTGTAGGTAGGTTAAATGATCGTCTCCATCCACCGGACATATTGCGTTTTTCCGCCTTACTATGGCCACCGACAAGAACTTGCAGGCCTCCACCGGTAAATCCGAAGTTCGGTTGATATGCCCCTTTTGCAAAGTTCGGTTGATTTGTGTTTCTGAAGGTATCGTCCATATAGGTGAATCCGTTTGTTCCTGCATCGAACGAGGCGCTTATAATAGGTTGTCCGGGAGGCGGTGGTGGGGGGGGAGGGGTTGATCCTCCTGCCGGCGAGATTCGTACATAATTCAACATGGTCTTTGCCGTTCCGCTCTGACGGGTGAGACGAATAGTCAGTTTTCCGTCGGAGACGGTAATAAGGCGATTTGAGACAGTGATAAATTTATTTGACACCTCGGTCGACTCATCATTAAACGTTTTTTTATTGTTGAACCCGCCAATCGTGATGGTATGTGAGCCTGCTGGTAGGGTTCCAATGGAAAGTGCGACAGGTACCCAATCGGTTGATTGCGCATCTCCCCCGTTCCCATTTCCGGCAATCCGAGCAAGAAAGTCGTTGGAGCCGTCTCCTCGTAGTTGGTTATCGACAGATAGAAGCGCTTGACTGATTTCGTCACTCTCATATTCGGCGCCTTGCGTGAGTTTATACCGGAACAGCAATGTGACATGGCTTTCTGTAGGCAAGGTGAACGTTCGTCTCCATCCACCTGACATGTTTCGAACAGTCGAATTATTTATTCCCCCGAGTTGAACACGGAGAGCCCCACCCGAAAAGCCTTGCCCGGGGGCATGTGCGCCACTTGCAAAATTGGGTTGATTGGTATTGCGAAATGGATCATCGACGAAGGTGTATTGATTGGTGCCCGAATTGAAATTTGAATTAAGGAAGATGCCACCAGGGTTATTTCCTGTGACGGCAATGGTAATGCGTTGGGTGGCCGTGCCCCCGCTACTGTCAGTGACCGAAGCGGTGATGCGATGGGTGCCGACTGAGAGTGGCGTGGAGACTCTTCCACCTGTTCCAACTTGACCATCTCGATCTGAACGCCAAACAAGATCCGAATTCAAATTCCCATCCTGCTCGTCTGTCGCTGTCCCGACGAGAGTCACCGCAGACCCACTGGTGATAAATGCTCCATCCATTGGTGACGTAATGCCGACTGTGGGAACAGAAAGGTCAACGACGGAAATGCACGCGGCTCTATCAACGACGGGTTGCATTTGATTCAAGCTGCATTGGGAAAATTGATCGCTGCCATTGATTGATGGATTCATCAGGAAGTTGCCAGGCGTGCTCGCACATGCTGATCCGCCTTGATTATCGTGAGGAGCGCCAAAATTATGGCCGAGTTCATGGGCGACGACGAGGGCTCCCGCCGTTCCGCCACCGCGAATTTGATCAACCCCAACTCCAAATCTAGAGCTACATAATGAACTTAAAAAAGCGATGCCGATGGTGCTTCCATTCAGATCACGGCCTGTAAAAAGATGGGCAATGCCCGGGTGTGTAAATGTTGAACCACTCGTGAAGTTTCCGAATTGATCCAACAGCGTACTGGGGTTTGTCGACGTTAATGTTCCGTTCTGCGCCAAGTGCCGAATTTCCACCAGATGAATTTGCACACCGACTTGTTCTGAGAAAATGCCATCCACGACGTTGAGTCGTGCGAGTACGGCCGCATCCGCGGATGTTCCAAAATTATCCTGTTGAATCTGTGCAAATTGAGGGTCTGAGACGATGGCCATATCTAGATTGAACGAAGCTCCCGCAGCCTGCGCCGGAACAAATCCTTTTAACTCCTCAAGTAAAGCGGAATAGTCCGTCATGGGCTTGGCGGGCCTGCCGGGTGTTCCCAGCCCACAGGTGGCGACACCTAAATCTCGAGTGTCGGATAAGCGATAGATGCCATGTGTGGAGCTGTCCGAAGAAGGCTGGACTGAGAGCGCCGAGGTCATGGCCTGCATTGAATCGATAATAAAGACTTCTTGACCGTCCCAGAACATTCCAGACCAGTGTTTACCCATTTTGGTCAGGCGGACCCACGAATGTTCAATGCCTTGAATCGTGCCGCGATAGAGGGTATTGGTTTTGATCAGACGTTCTTTCTGGGCTTTGGATAATTTGTCGATTAAGCGATTATTGGATTCCAAGACAACGTCGAATGTTCTTCCAAAGGCTTCGAATGACCAATTCCACGTATGATCTGTGTGGTCTGGATCGCTTGAGTCCGGCTCGCGGCTTTCAATGGCCATTGGCGGTAGTGACTCGTAATACAGAATTTCAAAAGATTTATCTTCGGTAAGAGGTGGAGCTGTGTCGTCCGCATACGTGAGTGTGGCAAGAAAGAACATGCAGAGCCCCAATATGGCGACTATGCAATTTCGGCGTGTGTACATGATGGTCCCTTTCATGTTGAGTCTGTTTAAATGTGATGAAAGCGTAAATTTCACGTTAGTCAAGTACAAAAATGCAGCATAAATGGATACACGCAGCATCCTGAAAGTCGTCAGTAGGATGGAGGGAAGGGTCGGCGATAGTTTTTTGAATCGGAATGACAAGAGAACGAATTCATCATGCGCATCCTTCCTATGTGTTTCTAGTTATGTTTCTATCGATCAGGTCATTGGGTTTGACCTACGTCGGTCATCAAGTTGCAGAGAGAGGAATTTAAAAAATGAACTCTTTCTGTTCGTGATTGCTAGCAATCTGTATTCCATAAAAATATGTGCCTATCTTGTGGGCAGCGCGATCGCATTGAATAAGAAGAATTCCTTGAATTCATGGAACATACGAAAATGAAACTGTCAGGTCATGTCATCGCCAACTAAAATTTGTACCTAGGTGAAGTGCATGTGGTAACCATGAGTATTCGTAGGTATCGTAGGTGAGACCCTACAGTTTCTCTCTTTTCTTTTTGAAAGTTTTGTGGAGGACGATAATGGGAAAACGTAGAATCAAGAGAAGAAAACTCATAAGAGAAATCTTGTATTCACCATCACTGATGTCGCACGAAGAGAGATTTTCTGTAGGCAATACAGCGAGCCTTTCTCTACTTCCCAGGTTGATTCGAGTTGTGTAGTTTGTGCGGAAACATCTTGTGGATAGTTGTTGGGGAATTAAGGTAGGAAACCGTTTAAACAGTTTTCAAAAATTTAAAAGCATCAGTAGGCAGTCATTTCCTGAGATATGGTCGTTATGTCGGCGGGGGCGAATCTCGTGCTCCGATTACAATATAGCGTAATGGACCTCCGGGTGTGATGGCATCAAATGGGTAGCAGGTCACGAGTGCAAGCTGTGCATGGGATTCGTCTTGGACGATGATGGACTGACGTGCATCCACAACCTGCATGTTCTGAATGGTAAATGATGTGGTCTGACCATAGATGTCGTCGATGAGTATTGTGTCACCCGATTGCATATGTTCGAGAAATGCGAAATGCGTATCTCGATGACCATTGAAAATCGTTGTGCCAATGGAGCCAGGCAGCGGACTGCTTGCAACATGCCCAGGCCCGAACGCGAGTGTGCGTCCATTGGCACCGGAGAGCACAAACATTTCGATGCCGTGTTGTGGAACCCGAAGCTTTGCGATTGGCCAGGTATCGGCCCAAGGCCATGGTTGAACTTGCCCTTGACCGTCTTGCGTGTGAGCCCAGGCTCGTTCAATGAGGTACTGAGCGAGTTCAGCTTTTACATAGATCCATGCGCCATACCCCGTGTGTCCTATGCCAAGTACAAGCAGGAACATGGTGAATAAGAGCAGAAGGGCACGGGGCGTATTCATGTTTGACTCCATTGATAGCCTACGCTGGCACAGGCCATGAGTAGAAGAATCAATCCGACGGTGAGATGCCAAGGCCCCGGTGTGGCTCCGGCGGACAAGCCAACGATCGCCGTGTAATCTTGCCCATTGGGAAGATGTGTCTTGATTGCGTGAGTTGAAAGCGTTTGATCTCCAGGTCTCGCAGGCGTGACATCAATGGCAACGAGACTGGTATAGCGGCTGACCAAGTGATGAGTCATGGCGAGGTTGATGATCTCTTGGCGCACGGGACTGTTGTCTCGTTTCTCAACACCGCTATCCATTAACGTCATAATTTTCTGCCGTGCCCAGTAGGTGGCGATGCCACGACGTTGGAGCGCGGCATGCAATGATATACTTTTCTCCCAAACCCTTGATCCAATTTTCCCTTTGATGTGTAGTTGCTCCGATCCGGCTTCTGCTCGAATGGCAATCATCAGCGGCTCACCGACATAGAGATCAGGAATGCGATCAGGGGTGATGTCCCCTGGTGAGTTTTCTGTCGACGTCATGTCGATGTCTGTGAGTACTGGGTGTTCAAGTGCATGAAACAGGTGGTTCATCTTGTCTTGGACTTCGTCGATACGACCAATATAGGTAAAGGTCCCACGTCCGAATTTGGCCGCATGCCGCATGAAATAACTGTTTGGTGCAGAGCCAATTCCAATGGTGAACAGGCGAGTGTCTGTCAAAGTGTCCTGGATGGCTTGGAAGAGTTGTTGTTCGTTTCCAATGAGTCCGTCCGTGATAAAGACGACTTGTCGGATGTGTGTCGTTGGGTCGTGCTGGGCGAACGCATGTGTGAGGGCGGGTAACATTTCTGTTCCACCTTCAGCGAGCAGGCCTTTGACATAGTGTGTCGCTTGCTGAATGGCCGTTGTCGTGACGGGTTGAGAAGAAGAAAACAAAGTCTCCGTTACATGATTGAATTGGATCACATTGAAGCGATCCCGTTCTGTGAGACGGGTGAGGGCGAGTTGTAAGGCAAGCTTTGCCTGTTCAATGGAACTCCCATGCATGGAGCCCGAGGTGTCGATGACGAAGGTTACATCTCGTGGCAAGGCCACGTGGTCGGCAAACACGCGGCTTGGCGGCATGAGCATCAGCATCACGTATGTTTCGTCACGGAAGTGTTCCGAGAAGACAGCCGCTTTTGGTGTATGTTCCTGTTCTGCTTCCCATGTCAATTCAAAGTCGCGATCTGCTGGAACGTTTCCTTCTTGTAGGGTGATTTGATATTGGCTTGTATTGTTCGAGGTCTGATGAATGTCATGATAGGTCGAGGCGAGTTTGGCAAGTGGAAATCCCGGTGCGAGATCGATTGTGAGCGTGATTGGGTTCAGCTGCTTTTGGCTGGGATGTTGAACGGGTGGTGTAATTCGTGAAGCATCGGGAACCTGATAGGTATTTGTTGCCCATCCATGTCCGTCAGAGAGCCTCGATGGCGCGGTCAGTGATTCATCTGAAGTGACAGGTGCGCCGGGGATGTATCGAGGCCCCACGACCATGGGAAAGCGGAGAGAGAATGTTTCACGTTCATAGTGCACGGTCTCTTGGTATTCAAATTCAACTATGATCGTTTCGTGTGGCCCAATATTCGCGACTGAGGCGGTGAACATATTGGGCCGTTCTTGTTCAATGAGACTGGTCCGTTTTCCTTCTCGTTTTGCCGTGCTGTAGGTCTGTTTGGCTTGAGCCCGTTCTTGGATGATGCCTTCAATCACTCGATCTCCAATATGCATGCGAAGATGATCGACGGCAGCCGTCTCAGGGAGGGGAAAGACATAGATCCCTTCGGTCCATCCAGGCCCAGGATTTTGAAACGTTTGTCGAACGACTGTTCTTGCAATGAGTCCTGTGATGGAGATGTGCGCGTTCGTCTCGACGGTCGGAGCAGGAGAATATGAAAGTCCTTCCGATGAGCGAAACAAGAGGGTTCCTTGCGTTGCATCATGTGGAGAGGTGTATTGTGTTGATGATTCAGCGTAGGCATCGGTGGTGAACACTATGAGGAGTGCTATCAACGTCAGGACTATGAACAGGAGAAGGTGATATGAGGAGAAACCTCTCGAGGTACTGTTGCTGTTCCCTCGTACACGAGTGAGTCGATGTGCGATTCCGAATGTGAGATACGCCGTCTCGCGGTTGTGGTGAATGTTCATAAACAAGAACCCTTTCATGAATAAAAAATGAAGCGTGTGTCCAATGGACGAGACACGTTCGAAACCGTAGGAATGAGAGCTGCGACATGACCGGTGGGATGTCAGTTCGCAGCTCTCGTGAGTGTGACGTTACGGGAGGGAGTTCAATGTTGCGGTTGATTCGCTTTCCGGTTCCATATCAATGGTTGTCGAGAGCAAGGCTGTCGTCGTTGTGTCAATCTCTTCAGGGAGCGGACTGTTGGCGACATCCGGTTTCACCGTGAGAATGGTCTCCGGCTCTGTTGTCAGTGTTTCGGCAACGAGTGGCGTTGAAAGGGAAGCCGAGACCTGGTCAACTGTCAGAATGATGTGGGCACGCCGATTCTTCTGGAAGCAGGTTTCGGAGTCTTCCGTACAGATGCGGTTCTGCGACCCCAAACTTTCTGTTTCGATAGAAGATGTTTCAAACCCTTGAGCCGCCAGATAGGCCTTCACGGCGTTGGCCCGACGAAGGCCCAGCCGCTGATTGTAGGCATCGGACCCATGTTGATCGGTATGTCCTTGTACTGTGATGTGCCAGCCTTGTTTTTCCTTCAGCGCATCGATTTTTTCTTGGAGTATGGTGGCGGCTTCTTCGGAAAGCCCGGCTTGATCAAATCCAAAGAACACGTCGGTCTGATCGAGAGACACGGATTTCCCTGAATTGGCTGTATCGTCTTCATAGGCGACAGGCATTGGGTCTATTCCTTCTGTCGATGCCTCTAATTCTGAGATGTTTCCAGATGTCGAGGTTTTCATGGTCTGTGATAGCTGTTTCATCTCACCCGCATCGGCGGGATTGGCATGCAATGGTTGATCCTCCGAGATCATCCACATGCCTCCAATTCCCAGGGTCAACGCTAATAGCCCTGAGCCCAGCATGAGCGTTTCTTTCGAAGAAGGTGCAGACCCTGATGATGCTCGTGATGGTTGAGAGAACCTCTTTTTTTCACTGTCTAAATGTTGTGGGTCGTGTTTCATTGATTCCTCCATTGAATTAATGTTGTAAACCGTACGTCTCATGATTTATTTCTGTAAGAGTGGATTTGAAATACCGCTCTGTTGCCTCGCTGTTCCTCAATGTATGTGCTTGTCACCTCCTTTCCGAAGAACCGTTCAAGGCCGATGTTCACGGTGATCTAAGCAATGGCGATACCAAGGCTGAAATTCAAAAAATCCTATACTTTCAGTGTGTTGTGTGATCTATTGGTGCGTGGATGGAATGACCGTGCGGTGAGTCTTGATGGGCATGCGTGGCCATCCACGCATGAGACTATCTGAAAGAGTGTGAGGGGCAGTTATGTCGGACTACAGTTGGGAAAACAGACGAGGAGAAACAATCAGACAAATGGGAGTCTGGAAAAGTACACTATACGTAGTTGGAGGGAAGGGTTGTCTGGAATCGACTATAGCGAAACCAAATAACTTCCAACCGAATGTACATCATGTAGACAGCGCAAAAACGCACGTCGTACAGACGGAAGTAAATTGGAACGGCTATAGGCGGTGAATTGTCGACTAGACTCCGGTGTAATCATCGAGGTCAGATGAGTCTTCTCTGGACTCTTGAATGTCTTTGCCAGTTCTGAACATGGCTTCTAAGCGTCGAACTTCGTGTGACCGTCGTTGACGTTCTTCTAGTAACATCGACACAATGGCATTCCAGAACGCTACTTCTTCTGCAGAGCCTTCTGTCAGGCGTTGATCACGCCATTCGGTCGCAAAACGGGTGTAAACCCGAATTTCACAGTCATCGAAACTTTTTAACGATTTTGCAAGGTCCTTAACAGCGTTCATGATATTCCTACTATCAATCGTGTCGTTATAGCCGATTCAATTATAGCGAAGCCACATAACGTTCAGCCGAAAGTCCTCATGGTTTATAGCGAATCCATTTACAGTCCAATCAGGAACATGCAACAAACCCAGCTACGTATTTGGATTCGCTATAACGTCTATGCGACTCGCGTATCTGTAAATAGTATCGGCTAGGCTCCCGTAAAATCTTTACCCTGAATACGAAGAAAGATGAGAAGAAAACAGACGAAAATGCTGGTACGATAGAGGTTTGATGGGACTGTCTTTACGGCTCAGTTCGGTAGAAGACTTCGGGAAGGTCTTTGCGCATGCATACATTTAGGAGAGGGAGATCGACAATGATGTCACATGGAATAACGAAATGGTTCAGATTGGGAATCTTTCTTGGCGTGCTGGGTTTGTGGGGATGTGGGGAAGATCCTCAGCAGTTATTCGAAACCGCGCAATTCGAAGAGCAGCAAGGCAATCGTCCGCATGCCATTCAACTCTATGAACAAATCATCCAGATGGACGCAAACAGCGAACTAGCGCAAAAAGCCAAAGAGCGTATAGGGAAGTTAAAAGAGAAAAGTGAAGAATGAGAGAGTGAAGGAATGCGAGTCAGTCTTTGTCTTCCAGGTCGACGCCGGTGCGGTACATGTACTCCAATCGCCGAACTTCGCCTTCCCGTCGCAGGCGTTCGTCGATACATAGGTTCACGACCGTATTCCAAAATCCTGCCTCAGCCATGGCCCCTGCTTCAAGACGTTGATCGCGGAATTCTCCCGCGAAACAGGTATAGTGATTCAGGTCAACTTCATTGAAGTCGCGAAGAAAGGCTGAAAAATCGTTTGCTGAGTCCATAGTCAAGTTCCTATCCACTGTATTATTTGCGATCTTTATCGGCACTCAATCACCCATTTCTTAAGTTTCTGTTGATATTTCTTGGGCATTTCTTTGCTCCTCCGCATGTTTTTGGTGTTTCCACCCTGTTCCTCCTCTCTTTTCTCTTGTCTGACCTGCGGAGGGCTTAGCTTTTTCGAGCTGTTATTTCGCTATAGCCGTTCCAATTTACTTCCGTCTGTACGACGTGTGTTTTTGCGCTGTGTACATGATGTACATTCGGGTGGAAGTTATTTGGTTTCGCTATAGATGATTGTTTCTGTTATCAAAAATTATTTGAAAGTCTTGAACTGTGCTGTGTGTATTGATGGTGAAAAAACAGGGGTGTGACTGATTGGGCTTTTGAGATGTGATTTTGGAACGCTATGTGTGAATGGAGCAATTTTTTAGACCGATGATTTTTTGCTGGGGCTAACGCAGGTTAACGAATGTCTTGAAAAAATCCTGGGGTCAGAGTGGGAAGTCCGTATTCGACATACAAGATGATCAGCAAGACCCTGGTCAAACTTTTCCAGACTCCCATGCGAAGAAACTTTCGTGCATCGGTCACAACAGGAGAGGGGAGGAGGTGTGGGACGGTATAGTGTAAGAGTGTATTCCCAAATGCGACATCTTCGAGGATGGGTTGATTCGGGAACCTCCCAATTCGTTCAAACAGCCCCTGTCTCACAAACAGAGCTTGGTCTCCATAAATAATGTGTGACCTCGTGCAACGAAAATTATCGAGCCAGGATATGAAACGGAGTCTCCAATCATTGCCGGAAAATTGATGGGTAAACCCACCGGCTTGGCACGTTGGCTGTGAATGAAGACGGTACAATGTACTCATGGCATCCGGCGGAAGGGTGGTATCAGCGTGGAGGAACAGGAGCCAGTCATTCTCTGACATTCGGTGATTCCACGCAAAGGCTGCTCCGGCATTCATCTGCGAGGCTCGCCCCCTCGGAGCGGTCAAGAAAGTGATTCGCGGATTGCCGGAGACAAGGTTTGGTGTATGGTCTGTACTCCCTCCATCAACCACCACCACGTTGTACGTACCTGATTGCTGGAATAACGATTGGAGTGTGGCCGGTAAGGCGCGTTCTTCGTTTAATGTTGGAATGATGACCCAAATCATAACGTGTTACACGTGAATCGTATCTCGTATTTCGTAAAAGCCAAATAGAACTTCTGACAAGATGTGAGAGTCAGTCGATTTGTCTCGCCTTTCTTCTTGCTGCTTATGATATTCCCGTACTGGGAGAATATAGCGAATCACAATATTGCTTTGCCGAAAGTCCATCATGTCCACAGCACAACACAATACGTCGTGCAACCGGCCATCTATTCGAACAGCTATAGCCTAAAGGATGAGAGCCCTGGATACGAAGTTCGGCAGACGAGGTTTTTTTGACGTTGCTCTACTTTCCGCTCGTTGTCTACGTCACTCATCTTTTTTGAATCTCACGTTATACGATAGCGCAAACTGGTGAACCTTTTATCCAGTCAGGTAATGTTTTTCGGAACTCCGTTAGATACCAATCAGGGTCCTCATTGATCTCAACGAGAAGCGCTTGGCCTGTTCGTACCATTGACTCTGCCAGTCCAATGTAATCTTGTGCCTGACTTTGAAGTGATTGTGTCGAGATCGCGCGCTGTGCGATTGTACGTTCCAAGAGTCGAAGCCCAAACCCATGATGAGCTTCTTCTTGTTGTAAAAAAATCCGCCGAAGTCGTTGAAACGGAGCTTGTCGTTTCAGAAGACCCATTTCTAGTTTCTTGAGTATGACTTCTCCTAAACCTTCAAGAATCACCTGTTCGGCTAAGATTGTCTCATGCAAGTCCCCACGGTCCAGTGCCGAGGCGATGAGGCGTTGGTATTGTGCAAATGGTTTGGTAAATGGGGAGGCGCCGAGGTGTTTTGGGGCGATCCAATTAATCGATGCATGAAATGTGCGCGCGTGCAATAGTTCTTGTCTCGCTTGTCCTTGCAGGAAGCGAGTCGTTCCCGGGTCTTGAGCCAGTGCTGCTTGTGCTTTTGCGCAAGAATGAGCGATGTGTTCACCCAACTCAATGAATTGGAGAAGTCTCGCAAGAGGAAGACGTTCGTTAGTGTGCAGTAACATGGGTGCCGTTTCTGAGAAATGGTTCGACTTTTGTCGGGGTCAACAGCGCATTGAGTGGCTGGCGTAGGGTTGATCCAATGACACGGCTACAGAGCATGTTGCAGGAAGACTGGTTTGAGCATTCTTCAATAGTCTGTTGATCGAAATGGTGTAAAATCTCATCCAACGATGATCTAAGAAGATTCCCCTGATGTGTCAGGGCCAGGCAGGGAGCCACGTTGCCGGAGGCATCGATGGCGATGCTGTAACGCCCGGCATCGCACCGATTGAGCGGTCCTCCGTTTAGCCATGTAATGTTATCGCGCAGGTATTGCCGAAAATACCCACGCGGGACGAGTCCGGAATCTAAGACAGACTGAAAAACCGACACCGCCGTGGCTTTCTGATATTGGAGCGTCAAGTCAACTTTTCCATATCGATCAATATCCCAATGGTAGGCTCCGACCACTGGGATAAATCCTCGATCACGCGCAAACCGAACCACGTCCATTACATGGTGACGATTCACCTCGCTGACAATGCAGGTCAGATACTTGGGGTGTGGATAATCAGCTAAGGCGTCAATGCCGTTGAGGACAAGACCCAATTGGTCGGCCCCGCGGATCTGTTTGTAGAGGTCTCGATCAAGCGTATCAAGACTTACTGAAATATTCAGAGGAATATGCGCGAGTCGATTGATTCGTGCTGGTGTCAGTTTCGTTCCATTCGTAATCAAACTTAGGCTGAACCCAATCTCCGTGAGATCATCCAGGATTTCTGGCAGGTCTGTTCTTAAGAGCGGTTCCCCGCCTTGGATCAAGAGAAAGCGCAGCCCGTCGTGATACAGGTTACTGAAGACCTGACGAATTTCCTGCCGACTCATTTCATAGCGACCTTGATTGAGTGGGAGATCACAATAGCCACATGAGGAGTTACAACGGAGTGTGACTTCGAAGATGCCTAGAAGAGGGCGGCGGCGCAAGAGATTCAGTGCGGGTTTGGTTGTGTTGTAGAGATTTGCAATCATCGTGATACCGTATTGGAAATAGGCGTGTGCTTATGACGTGCTCGTGATGTGTTGAATCATGCCCGTGTGTACCATGACTTGAAAGAGTTGAGAAATTTCCGTCTGACTCATTTCCGGATAGTGATTCAGGGTGTGGTGAAGCGCTTCTTCGAGCGAGAGACCTGTGCAGAGGTGTTCAAGAAGATTGTATTCAACCTGCTGTAATTCATTCACATAAATTTGTTGGTGTTTTTTATAGAGCAAGAGGTGTTGTGCAATGTTCCAGTCAGGCTGCGGCTGTCCATCGTGGCAAGTGCCTCGAAGTTTCCAGATGTTGTAGATGGAATATGGAGCAGAAAACAGATGAACGGACGGGCCGAATTGAAATCGTATATTGCTCTGTTGCGTCATGGCTTGGATGGTCTCTTGGGAAGCTGGTTCATGTTGTGGCATGTGGAAGATATTTTTAAACAGCCATTCGAATCGAGCAAGGTCGGGAAGAAAGAGAAGGTCAGGAAATGGACGGGCTTTTTCCAGAAAGTCGGCAAACTCTGCTCCGTAGGTAGATAGATTATAGGTTTGAGATGGATAACTCTGGATGAAGGTTTTCGCCAGGCGGAAAAACTCTTCATCACCAGCAACCCACCAGACGGCCTCGTAGGTCTCTCCCAACGCTTCGGTCAGTCTGACCAAATACCCACGTCGGTATACGTCTAGCGCATCGTGCGACGTGAGGTCTTTCCCCGGTGTAATGGCCTTAGAAAGGCGTGCGTCCGGGGCTTCGTGATCCTGTCTACAGGCTGTGTGCGAAAATAGACGTTGATACTGATTCAGCGTGAGTGTGCCCATGGTGATAGTTCCATATTCGTGTAGCTTTGTGCGCTTCCTGTTCTAATACGGAAAATTCGGGGATGTCATCGTCCCATTCGATAAGCACGGGAATATCTGGAGCACGAGCGATGAGTTTCGAAAATAATTCCCAGACTTCCGGATACACGGGTTTTGAGTGTGTATCAAAGAGATACGTCCCCATGTCGGTATAGCCAGCCAAATGAATCTGTCCAATCAACTCTGTTGGGATGGCTTGAAGAAAGACCTCTGGATCAAAGCGATGGTTGATGGCGTTGACGTAAAGGTTGTTCACGTCAAGGAGGAGTTTGCAGCCAGATTGTTTCGCCAGTGTCGTTAAGAATTCCCATTCGGCATACGTTGCTCCGGGCGGTTGAAGATATGTTGAGACGTTTTCTAGCAGCATGTGGCACCCGAGGGCATTTTGGACTTGATCGACATGCTTCAGCAGTAATGTGAGCGCTTCGTCTGTATAGGGAAAGGGTAAGAGGTCGTGGAAATTGGACGCTTGCAAGCCAGTCCAACAGAGGTGATCGGACACAATCCATGGTTCGATACGATCTTTAAGCCGCTTCAATTGTTTCACATATTCCGGCCGTAGTCCTTCAGTTGATGCGATCGAGAGAGAGACGCCATGGAGTGCGACAGGGTAGTCTTCTCGAATGAGCTGAAGCATGTTGAGTGGTCGCCCTTCGGTATCCATATAGTTTTCACTAATGGCTTCGAACCAGGTCACCGATGTGTGGGGGCGTGTTTCCAGGTGAGGATAGTGAACTGGACGAAGTCCAAGTCCAACATTTGGTTGAGCGAGTGTGGCTGGTTGTGAGAGTGATTCATTCATGGTGAGTCTTGATCGTCTGTTACCATGTGCCCTCCCTCTTTCTTTCTATATGGAAGCAAGGGAGGGCGTTATGGATGTTATAGCCGCTTCAATTATACCGGATCGATTGAATGTCTCATTACTGAATTCCGATTATCCTCGCGTCATGGCCCATAACAATCCTAAGAGGTTCATCTAAGCGAGTATCAGCTCCCATTGTTGAAGCAGATCATACGCGGTGTCTGGCAAATCGGTTCGACTGGCATTCAATTGAATTCACGAGAACTAATGAGATTTAGCCACGTATTGCCCGCCTTTTGCATCGCAGTCGGCTTGCGACATGCTGACCCACCCTTTGCCTTTGCAATCATTCTTGCCTTCGCAGGATTGCCCCGCGCCTTTGCATTCTCCGTGTCCTTTACAGTCGTTCACACCATGACACTCGCCTTTGGCCATTTGGCCACCCGACATACTGTCATGCATGCTGTCGTGTGAATGCGCGCAACCTGACGCAATTAACATTCCTGTCAGTGCCGCACCCATAAGTAATGATTTACTGGACATAACTGATTCCCTCCTCAATACAAGTGAATTGAAAATGTGGACTCGTGATGTGTCACTTCTCGTTCGTCGTTATAGCCTCATGTTTAACTGGTACTTCAGGCCTGGGGCGAATAGTCCATTTCGATGGTAGTCTGCATAGGCCGTTCAACGTTACAGGTTCATGTAAAAAATCATCGCGACAGTGAGAATATCCAGTTTGAGTACAGGGTATCCTTTTACAGCGGACTGTTCGTATCTGGTGCGATGCCGTTGAGATGCCAGTCATATTCAAGAAACTGTACGTCATAAGTATTGGTTCGTAGATTGTAAGCCAATGTGGGGTCATCGATAAATTGTGCAACATAGGCACTCAGCGAGCCTGAATGATTGACGAAATCTTCGGTGAACCAATCAAAAATTTTCGAAAGATAGGCAATCTTATTTTTGTGGTCGAACCGATTTTTCGTTGGATCGTTGATAAATTGTCTGGCGCTATCCGTAAGCTGTTGATCGAGCTGTTCACCTGTGAATGCCTGGGATCGGAGTTTGGGGCATGATTGAGACGCACATACGATGGCGAAGTGAATGCGGGGTTCCCGAAAGTCAGGAATCAGGAGTTCTCGTTCCAAATCATAGAGGTTGATGGTCTCACCGCCCACAGAGTATCGCTGGTTCACGAAATATTGGTACCGGCCAGTAAACGTACTTGGGGAATAGCCGTCTAGGATACCCTTAATGGCAAAGGCGTTATATGCGTTTATCCAGAATGCTAGTCGATCATTTGGCGTCGGGAGTCGGGTCGGAGCAACGTGATTGAGAAGGTGAAGATACTCGGTGAATGTATGGTCCTGTGCAATAGCTGGGTACTGGACGACACCATCCTGTACATGTGCTTTGAGGACCGCATCAAACAATTGGTGTGAAAAGGTCTTTGTAGCAATTGGCTGTTCAGGGGTAAATGAGCGAGGAATGGTCGTGCACCCAACGAGCCAGATCGGGGCGATAATCAGAATAGATACTAACTTTATGGTTTTGGTTTTTAGCAAGAGTTTTCCTCAAAATGAGAGACGATACTCTCGGTTATGGTGAATTGGTGCTTGTTGCATAACAATCGTGTTCTCTCAGTGAGGTAATCGGACTCCTCTGTATACGAAAAAGTCTTGAATGATTTGAAAATGTTACACGGCTATTACAATTATCTGTGATGCAGATGCGTCATGCTGAACTGATGCCTCGTTGTCTGTGTGCAGGGAGAAGGTATTGCTGTATTCGGCGGGATCGCTTGAGGTGCTGGCTAAGAAACGACCGAGTGGATGCGTGCCGGATTCTAGACAAAGATATCGACAAGGTTTCCCGTCACCCCAAGTTTGTCTCGTAGCTCGGTTTCAGATTTCTCGAGTACCTCGGCGATAGATTCAAGGAGACCGTCGTCTTGAGCGGATGACGAACCGAACAACAATTGGTTGACGCGAGTTGGATTCTCACGAAGCGTAGAGGTCAAGGCATTGTGGTTCTGTCCTGACAATCGAAAATCAAGGACCTTATTGGAGTTTGGTCTAAAATCAAATTCAATGCCAAACGGACTCCGAAACCGCGGGCCATCGGAATCAAAAATATTGGCAATGGTTGATTGAAGATTTGCGCGTAGTGTGTTCAAGAATGGTCCGGGATCGCCAGAAAATTTCCTGTTGTTGAATAGCGGATTTAAGGCTTCTCCCACTTCCCGTAATAAAGTCACAAATTCAGCCGTTTGCTTCGGCGAGACGCCTTTTTGGGCTTTATTGACTCCTGCCGTATTGTGAACTGGATCATATGTTCCATCGGTTATTTCGAGTGCCGCAAAAAATGCTGTGCCGTTACTGTCTAAGATAAGTTGGTCTTCTGGATCATTGGCCGTAATCGAGATGCGCTGTCTTGACTCATTGAAGCTTGCGGTGACATTGGCTGCCGAACTATTGATTCGGCTCAACACGTCGTTGATGGAATCGTTGAGCACATCAATTGATATCGAGATCGAATTAATTAGAATGGATCCGCTGATGACAGAGGAGAACTGTGCGAGTTCACTCAACGATTGATGTTCATCTATGATTTCGTCTTGACCTTGGACTGCCGTCGCTCCGTTGAGTTTCGTCGCCGTTAAAAACCCTGCTGTATCGTTTCCGACCGTGATGGTTGGCGCTGATCCAGTTGTTTTCTGAGTCAGGACAACGCTTTCTGTCCCCGCGTCAAATGTGGCAGTGACTCCGGCACTGGACTGCGTAATTTTGGTGAGGACTTCGTTTAGCGAGTCGCTCGCTGCTACGGTAATGGAATGGCCGTTGACTTCAAACGAACCTGCAGAAACGGAAAGGCCATCGTCGAAATTCGGATTGTCATTTCGTGTTCCATTGAACGGATTATCAGGATTGATGGCGCTACCGATGGAATCAAAGACGTCGACGGTAAACGTGTCATTGGCTGTCAAAGCTCCGGCGCTCAAGCTTAACTCTAGACCATTATCTAATGTGTTGACACGATCGGCTGAACCTACTCCGAAACTAAATGTTGCGATCACTTGATTTTGACTATCGCGAGCTTCCAATGTAGGCGGAAGAAAGAACGACCCAATGGTGCCTCCTCTGGTGACGGTAAACGTCAATGTATCAGTACTATTGTCGCCATCGTAAATACCGCCAAGGGTTGGAAGACTTGTGGAGCTACCGGTAAAAGATGGTCCAAAAGGTGAGAACGACATGGGTGTCGTATTGATTTCTTCTGTTGACCGGAACGTCGTGGCCGTGGCTGCCGTCGTTGTGAGGCCGAGGTCGCTACTGGAACGAATGGTGGCCGCTTGGATGCCTGTTGCGCCAGACTTACGAATATGTGAAGAGGGAAGCGTGGTATTGACCGCTTGCAGAGCTTTGAGTAATTTTTGAATTTGAGTACGAGCAAAGGTGAGTTGTTCCCGTGTGTCAGTCGCGACGGGCGGTTCTAGCGTCGAAGTTTTTCCAGATGTTCTGGCAAAACGAACTGAAATGGATGTGGCCGAAAACGGATTGGCCGTTGGGTTTGTATCGACTTCCATCAATCCATCCTTGAAATCTATGTGCTAATTATGACCTGTGAGTTGTCAAACTTCTTCAATGCCTCCTGGGTTGATGAGGAAGTTTGACGCAATCAGAGATCGAGAAAAAGTGGAGTGCTGGGAGTCCACGATCGTCCCGTATGGACGGAGCCAGGTGGTACCCTCGCGATTTCGAGGCTCATAGTCTTTTTTGTCATTCTCGTACTTCTGTATCGGGTATTGTGAAAATTCCTTGCTGACGTTGTTCAGTGATGAACTCTAATATATGGGAATAGGTATTCGTATATGAATCGAAGCAAAGATTCTTGCTCTCTGATAGTGGCAAGCCCCCGTTTCTATGCTTTGTGGTTATGCGGACATTGAGGAGCATCGTTGTTTCTGATTGTGATGTGATTGTTTGGAATATCCTCTCGCCCATCTCTTTCTTCTAGGTTTTTAAGAAATGGTTTTGCCAGGATAAGTTTTGTCTGGATTGCTGGTCTTTCTTTTTAGGTCTGTTCATAGCCGTTGGCTTTGAACCCTCATCGGGAGTTTGGTCAGATTTTACTTACGATCGATGCATGGTTTTGTGAAATATCGATGCCAATATCGCGTACTGGTATTCTGTCGAAAATGAGAGAAGTAATTGAGAAGGGATTCTATCTTTATCCCCTTGATGGGAACGCTAGACTCAAAGCGAGGTGATGTGAGTGATGAGTTCGTGACTCAAGGCGGGTTGTTGTCCGGCGAGAATATTACGATGTAAATGATTGACGGATTTCGTTCCCACAATAATCGATGAAATTTGTGTGAATTGTAAAAGAAACTGAATGGCGACATCCGAAATTCTTCGATCTTCTTGTGCGCATAATTCATGAAGGGTTTGTTGCTGTTTTGATATCTCCGCACGATTCTGAACTTGAGGTCCTGTTTGTATCATGGCTTTCTCTGTGAGGAGACCTCTTGCGAGGGGGACACGCGCCAGAATACCCGTATTGGGAAATGCGTGAGGCAAAAGGTTGGTGACGGCCTGTTGTTCGAATAGATTGATGGGAACTTGAAGCGCCGCAATTTGAGGGTTTTGTAAACAGAACAGGCCATCCTCAATCGAATTGACTGAAATTCCGTAGAACCGTATTTTCCCTTCTTGCCGACATTGCTCCAGAAAGCGAAAAACTTGACCGTTTTCTAGGATCGCTCGCGGCGGGCTGTGCAGCTGATAGAGATCGATATAGTCCGTTCCCAGTCTGCGCAGACTTTTCTCCAGAGCCCCCTTGAGATATTGAACATCAAAGTTTTGGCGTTTTCGAGATAAGGTTTTGAATGTGGATTTTTTCCTTGATATTCGTGAACGAAACGGACCGATGAATGGAACAAGGTATTGTCCCACTCGAGCCAGTGATGAAGGGAGAAATCCTCCTTTTGTCGCGAGAATGACCTTGTCCCTTTTCCCGTGAAACGCTTTCCCAAGCACACGTTCTGAATTCCCATACCCGTAGGAGTCGGCAGTATCAAAAAAATTGATGCCATGGTCTATGGCAAAATGAAGGAGCGATTCAGCTTCGACCGTTTCGCCTTCGAAGACACTGGCTCCGAGTCGAGAGCAGCCAAGGCCAATGACTGATGTCAGGAGTGGGGTCTTTCCGAGTGGTCGATATTCCATTTAGGCAAACAGATCGGAAAGAACCTTTCCGTCCATAATTTCAGGAATGGGCTGGTGCAACACATGAAGAATCGTCGGAGCGACATCCATAATATGCGCGTCTTCCAATATTTGATTCTTCTGGATGGTCTTTCCCGAAGCCAGCATAAATCCGTTGACCATATGCGCACCTGAACGTTTATCGGGTAAGATTCCTGAAACTCTTCCCATTTTTTCAGACTCAAGATGGTTAATGGGTGCATCGCCGTTCCATTGCACAATTAAATCTTGCAATTCATCGAGATGGTTTCCCTGGTACAGGTCTTTGACCTTGATGACGCCGGTGACGGCATGTTTCCCAGTATCAGGATTCGTCAGTTCAAGAAGATCTTCAGTAATTTTGGCACACAGACGGTCGTATTCTTCCCCAGGTTCGATTTGACCATTCGGTTCGCGTCCTTTGAGGTTGATCCGAATAGCGCCTGAGTAGTCAGATGGAATTTCAAAGGCTTGACTATGCTTCCAGTTGTTTCCCATCGTGAGTACATGTCGTGTGACGTGGTCCCACAATTTTTCAGGAATCACTCGTTTGATGTATTCAATACGCTGAGGAGACAGCATGGTTTCGATGCTCTTAATGGCATAGTAGGGTCCCCATTTTTGATGAGGGAGGAACTGTTTCAGGCCTTTAGATGATGGTTTCGTGATATACCCAAGTTTTTCCAACACTTGAGGAAGAAGGTGTTGCCCGCTGAAGTTTGCTCCCATTCCGGTGTTAGACACGACGAGTACGGTGGCATTCGGGTAGACCTGTAAAAGCTCGCCAATGCCTCGATCGACCTCTTGATAAATACGAAGGACGGCTTCGCCACATGCCTGTTCGAGTTCCGGGTCATATTCAGGGTGTCTCGTATCGGTGATATGCCAGAAGTAATGCCCGACCCAATGTGGTTCGGCATAGCCAATGACGTAACAATCCCATGGTTCTTGGGCCAGGACCCATTTGGCCAGTTCAGTACGACGGCGGGTACCGTCCAGAAGTTTTTTGGAAAATTCTTCCCACGCCGAAATGCTTGTCGGTTTTTCCTGATACCAAAACTCTAAGGGATGATGTCCAACCCGAGAGAACGCATCCGTGAGAAGCTGCTTAGGCCATGACTGTTGTTTGGCATTCAATCCTTCCGCGCCCCAACCTACGAGCATAACGCCATTGAGGTTCTCGGTTGCGTAGGTATCTGGAAGGTCGAGAATGGCCACGCGTTTTCCGTGCTCACTTAATGACTGCCAAAATGGGGCTGTTGCAGTTTCCTCTGCGTATTTTTTTCGTATGGTATAGGTTCCCGGCTTTAACTGACGGTGGTAGAAGCTCATTCCATGTTTGGCTGGATTGGTTCCAGTGATGAGCGACGCCCACGTTGCTCCGCTGGAAATTTCTGTGGTTGATGCGAGCCGCCGCCAACTTCCTTGTTGCATCATGCGTTGAATGTTGGGAAGGTATCCGTCGCGGACCCATCGTTCGATCAGCGTGGGTTCTGCGGCTTCGAGCCCAATGACAATAACCTGATTACGGTCTGGAGACGTATGTGCTTGTGCTTGACTCATGGGGTTTTCTCCGTAGTCACTTCAGAGGTTTTGTGCGAGCCGATGGCATGCCACGCGCCTCGTATATGTGACGCGATGATATTCCCGTTCCCTTGAAAAAGTAATTTGGTGAAAAGCGTAAGGAGTCGAAACGGGAGGTAGAGTCCGATGCAAATCCATTGTGCGAATGTGGCGTGATTTCTGATGAGATACAGATAATTTCTGGCTTTGGTCTGTTCATACTGCGGGATGGGAGGGCGGCCTAACTTTGTGCCTTTGTGGTGAATGATGGCTGTTGGAACATAGAGCGTCTTGAACCCCAGTTGTTTCGAGCGGAGACACAGGTCAACATCTTCCCACCCATAGGGGTTGAACGCTTCATTGAATCCGTTGAGTTGCTCAAAAAGCGTGGCGCGAATGAACAGGCCAAAACATCCGCACGCGTCCACATAGCGCGGATGCGCATACTGGCCGCAATCTTCTTCCCCTGCGCCAATGTCGTGAATGATGCCGGTATACAAATTGACGTGAATACCAACAGAGTTAATGGTTGTCGTCGGGAATCGAGTGTAGCCTTTCCCGCAGGCGATACCCACTGTCTGATCTAATTGGATGGCTTGCATGAAACAGTGGAGGACATCTGGAGCGATGACGGCATCATCATCGAGGAAAAAGAGATAGTCGGCATGGACATGTTGTTTGATGTGTTGCCAGCCAGCATTTCTTCCGCCTGCGGCTCCGCTATTCATTGGCATTCGAATTTTTGAAAGCGTGGGGTAGGCGTGTGAAATCGCTTCCCATGAGCCATCTGTCGATGCGTTGTCGACGACTAATACGTGAACGTGTGGGTATTTGCTTGCAAGCGCGCTGTGAATGGCGGCAAGGATCTCCGTCCGTTTATTAAAGTTGAGAATAATAATGGCAATCATTGGTCGTGGCGTTGTCATGTGCGTACCGTAGATTTCACTGGGAACCATGTGCTGTTGAGTTCAACGAGTGCGCCGATAAGACCTAGGAATAGTGTCCTGGCAAACACTAAAAATGAAAACGCCAGGGCAGTGGCCGGGACGATGCCAAAGTATCCAAAGAGGAAGATGAGTGCGCCTTCGCGAACACCAAACCCTGAAATGGAGATGGGCAACAGAAGCAGAAATCCGAGCATAGCGCGAATCCATCCCAAGCTCTCAAAACTTAAATCAATGCTGATCGAACGTGCGAGAAGAAAGAAGAAAAGTCCGAGAAGCACATGCCAAAGGCTTGAAAAAAACACAATGACGCAATGTTCCCGTAACGATAATCTCTGGTATTCCATCGCGGCTTGGATGAGCCGTGTAAGACCACGGACGATGGGAGCCGGGAACGATTGAAAGAAGGCATGATGCGAGATGGATTGGAAGATTACAGGCACATATGGGCTGAAGAGAAATGCATAGAGGCTTAGGAGTCCTACGGATAACACGAGAAAAAATAGGCCATAGTATTCATTGCCTATGCTTGGACGGTCAATTGCCCAGCAGATGAGTCCAAATAGCGCGAGGGTGAGCGTATTGACGACTCGATTGAGAATAAGGGCGGCGAATGCCTCTGCGCGTTTCTGATTGTCTTTTGACAGCTTATGCCAGCGTATGGCTCCTCCTGCCAGATAGCCCGGCAAGAACAAATTATAAAACTCCGTTGAGAAATTTATGGCGACGATGTTCATGAACGATACATGCATCTGATGATTGTCTGTAAACACTTTGAGCTGAGCGGCTGCAACAAAGAATGAGATGAGAGTAATTGGAATTAAATAGAGCACTGTTGCCAGGTCTAGTCTATGGAATGCCGTCGCAATGGCTGAAAATGGTATAATGCTGAAAATATACGTCAGGATGAGTATGGTGAGGAGGAGTTTGAGAGTCCACAGTATTCCGTTTTTCATATTGTTGACCGGGTTCGTGTCATACTCATTCATGACAGGTCTGGTATTCCAAACGGTGTCAATGTGATGTGTTTTGACCAGTGCGTCTCTTGGTATCCTACCTCGAACGTTCAGAGGTTGTGTGCCCGCAGGCATATGTTGTTGGATCGTTCCACTAGGGAACGAATGCTATTGGCTTTTTCTATAGTCTATGCACTGAATGGGTTGTTACGGACTGTGGATAGGGTCTTCAATTTTTTTGAACAATTCAGCATATTGTTGCGCGACGGATCCCCAGCCAAAGTGATCTTCGAGTCGTTTGCGTGCGTTTCTCCCAAGCGTTGTGCAGTAATCATCGTCAACGATCAGACGTTGCAGCGCGTCTTTAATACTGTCCGAATCTCGAGGCTTGATGAACAATGCGGCCTTTCCAACAACTTCTGCGCAACCCGTTCCCTCTGTCGTGACAATGGCCATCCCGGCGGCCATCGCCTCCAAGAGCACGATAGGAAAGTTTTCAGCTACTGAGGGGAACACAAAAATGCGCGAGGTTTCGTAGAGGTCACGAATTTCTCTTGACTGATTGTCAAGAAATCCCCAAAATTTGACATCCAGATTCTTTTCATCAACCTGTCCTCTGAGCGTTTTCAGGTAGGGGCCGTCTCCGACGATATGAACTTCATAGTGGGAATGAAGATCTTCAAGAGCTTGTAACAGGTATTGAACGCCTTTTCGTTCAAACATTCTCGTCACGATGAGTAAGCGGTTGAGTTTCGGTTGATTTGGGTTGAACTTGTCGATATTGATACCATTTGGAATGATCCATGTTCGAATGCTTGGGTCGATTGTGCGAATAAGAGATTCAATTGATCGGCTCGGGCAGATAATGGTCTTGCTTCCATGCACGACTCGTTTCCACAAGAAAGCAAAGATCTTATGTTGGATTTGGAAACGGTCAGGATTGTATCCTGGAACGTCTGAACCATGTGCCGTAATGACATAGGGTAAGCCCGTCAATTTTTGTATAATATTGGCAAGAATTCCATCAGGAAATATGAAATGGGTATGATTAAGATCGTATTGATGTTTCTTGATGAGACGCGTCACGACTGGAATGGCTGATAAAATGTAGGGGAGCATTTCAGGGGTATAGCACATTGATTGTTGTGTGCGAATGCATGGAACCCGATGGACCGTGATGCCGTCAATGACTTCTTGTTTGGGAAGGTCTTGATACCCCATGGTGACGACATCAACAATATGGCCGTCTTTGACGAGCGATTTGGCCAGCCCATAGACGACTTTCGCTCCACCCCCTCCCAGTGGAGGAAACTCATAACTTAATGTAAGAATTCTCATGATAGACGACTGTGTGCTTAATAGATGGGATGAGGTGAAAATTACCTAGATGTTCTACGTATATCAGGCCAATCGTATGGGCTGCATCTCTCTGATGAATGAATCCCTACTACTATACGATGCACATCTTAAATTGTGAATAGCAAGATCAAAAGCCAAGGCCTGTGAGCATGGTGAAACTTTGACTGCATGTGGTCAACAATGTGGAGTTTCACATCCTGCCTAGAATATACGATAATTTTCAGGAGGAATGAAATGAAAAACACATATGTTCGTGTCATTTTTATTCAGTTGTTGATAAGTGTCATGTGTTATGTGTCGTTCATTGGGAATGTTCTTGCCAAGAATAATAGTGAAGTGCCTGTTCCGATTCAGGAGAACTTGGGGGGACATTCGTACGCAGTTTCGACATCTATTCCGATGGCGCAACGGTATTTTGATCAAGGTCTGATCTTAGCCTACGGGTTTAATCATGCCGAGGCGGCACGGTCCTTTGTTGAGGCTTCCCGGATAGACCCTGCTTGTGCGATGTGTTTCTGGGGAGAGGCCTTGGTGTTGGGACCGAATATTAATGCGCCAATGGATGCATCTGCCGTGCCGCAAGCCTATGCTGCGGCTCAACAGGCTCTGGCGTTGTCTGAGAAGGCGACCGGAAAAGAGCAAGCGCTCATTCAGGCTGTCGCAAGGCGGTATGCCAAAGATGTTGGTGAAGATCGAAGTCACTTAGATGCGGCCTACGCTGATGCGATGCGTACTGTTGCGAAACAGTTTCCTGATGATGCCGTAATTGGTGCATTGCTTGCCGAGGCCTTGATGGATGTGCACCCATGGGACTTATGGACAACGCAGGGAGAAGCGAAACCCTGGACCTTAGAAATTATTAGAACGTTGGAAGTTGCCTTGCAGCACGCTCCGAATAATCCGTTGGCTAACCATTTGTATATTCATACCATGGAGGCTTCTCCTTATCCGGAAAAGGCATTGCCGAGTGCGAAACGTTTAGCTACGCTTGTGCCGGGCTCAGGACATTTAGTGCACATGCCTGGACATATTTACATTCGAATCGGACGCTATCGTGATGTTGTACACGCCAATCAACATGCCGTCGCCGTCGACCAAGAGTATCTCAAACATTCGCATGCTGAAGGTATCTATACGGCGGCGTATGTGCCGCATAATCATCATTTTCTCTGGGCTGCCGCCACGAAGACCGGTCAGCAATCGTTAGCAATGCAGGCGGCCAACGATACGGCGGCGAAGGTGAATCCTGAAGCTATGCGAGATCCTACATTTGCCGGAACCCTTCAGCATTTTTGGTTAATGCCGCTCTATACGCAAGCGTTGTTTGGACAATGGGCAGAGATACTTCAGGCTTCTGCTCCGCCGGAGGATTTGGTGTATCCAACAGCCATTTGGCATTACGCACGTGGGCTGGCATTTGTCCGTCAAGGGAAAGCTGATCAGGCTCAACAGGAACTGAGCGCATTGCGACAGCGTGCTCAGGATCCAGCCGTTGCGTCGTTGACCATATTCGATATCAATCCTATCTCGACAATATTGTCCATAGCAGAGAATGTGTTGCTGGGTGAGATTGAAGCGGCAGGTGGTCGGTCTGACGTTGCCGTGACTCACTTAGAGAAGGCGGTGAACCTGGAAGACACCTTAAACTACACAGAGCCGAAAGATTGGTATCTTCCGCCCAGACAAGTATTGGGGGCAGTGTTGTTACAAGCGGGAAAGGCGGCAGAGGCTGAACAGGTCTATCGAACCGATTTGACGTATCACCCGCAGAGCGGGTGGTCGTTGTTTGGTCTTGTTCAAAGTTTGCATGCACAAGGTCATGTTGATCAAGCGAATGTGGTGCAGCAAGAATTTGACAAAGCCTGGGTCGATGCAGAGGTCATGTTAACGAGTTCCAGGTTTTAAGAGACATCTTAGTATTTTGATATGACAGACCGAAAAGGAGGTGGAGCCCCGACACATCTAAACATCCGAGCTTTTCTTTCATGCGAACCTCATTTGTCTTTCAAGGACTGCTGGTAAGTCTTGTCCTCATTCTCCTCTATTCCGTGTTTGTTCCATCCCTTTCTGCTGACTCATGGTCGTCCGTTCGCCCAGACTATCAACTGGGTCTCGAGAAAAACCATTCACAATATGAAGATCCTCCAGACAGGCCTCTCCAGCTTGTATTTCAGAGCGATGGATTGAGCGTAATGGCATTTCGAGGGAATGGCTTGATTGAACAATGGGATTTAGCCAATCGCTCACTTGCTCAAACCTTTCAGACGAACAGTATTTTTTCTTATGCCGCTCCTGTCAATAGTCTAATCACCAAAAATGTGATGGATAATGTGGAGATCCTTTCTTTGGATTCATCGAAGGGCATGACTCTGGCGCGAGATTTTTATATCCATAGTGCCATTGATGACAGTGGGAGGTTGCTGTTGTTGTCCACTGGTGGACAATCCTTAGAGATGTGGAACGTTGACACCAAGAAGTTATTTAAAACGTGGGATGCTCATCGACCGATTCGAAACGGCGTGGCCATTTCCACAAGCGGGAAGTATGTGGCTGCGGCTGAGGGGTCGTACGATTCTGTTGCGAACACGCATCGTACAACGATTGAGCTTTGGGAAACGAAGCATACAGCGCCACGACTCTTATTCAATGGGGTTGATGATCGCGAAGTGCATGGAGTCTGGACTATGGTGTTTTCTCCTGATGCCTCCATGATTGCGGTTGATAGTCACGTCGATCGTCAGGGGGGATTGACGGTTTGGGGGACAGGTTTGGGAAATCGTATCTTTCAGGTGAGGGAGTTGGATTCGAGTTGGGTGCGCGCGTTAGCGTTTTCTCCAGAAGGCGAATACCTGGCTTCCGGTGATGAGCATGGTCATCTCATGTTATGGAGTATTGAGCAGCAACGAGTCGTGTGGCAAGGATGGGTAGGGGAGCACGCGATTCATTCAATCACGTTTTCGCCCGATGGTCAATTTTTAGCTGCGGGAATTCAGGATTCAACGATTCAGGTTTGGGAAATTGCATTGCTGTTTGAGGAGTTGGCCGGAGGGGTATTACATGATGGTTGAGAAAGAACGATGGTCAAACCTCTCAGAGCGGCGTGAGGAGTTCCTCTCGTATGGAAGTTGGAGTGAGAATTCGATGCCAATCTGTGAAGTCATTCCGCATGGGATTCCAATTCTTTCAGGAGCGCAATGCCTAGCGATTGCATCTTCGAGGCCTCATCTTGGGAGGCAAGGCTAAGAGACGATGCATCTTGACGTGGTGTTCGATCGTACTGTTGCACTAATGTTTCAACGGTCTCTATGAAATCAGTCAGTTCAGGTTTTCGAAGTTCGCGTGGACTGTCGTATGGTAGTTGTTGATCTTCGCGTATGTGTTGGTGAGATCTCATTGGCCGCATGACGATCTCTGTGTCATCGACTGGAATGGATGTTGACGCATGCATTCGTGGCAGTACGATAATTTCTTTCAATTGGGCATGGTGAGCAGAGTTGGGTTGAGAATAGAGAAGCGCGTAATCATGACCGAGCAGTAGTCGCTCAATTCCCTGTTGGAGTGGAAGGTCGGTGAATGTGGTTGAGAAGCGATGATCTTTTTTCACTCCCTGTAAAGTCATCGTGATAGATAATTGATTGGCGAGTTGTTGCAACACGTGATGAAAAGAAAGCCTGTCGATGTGTGCCGATAGTGTGTGGTGAGTTCGAGAGAAACGTATCGTTGGGGTCTCGATAACATTCTCTTCCGCTATGGCGTATGTCCACGGGGCCATGCTGCATCCTATGACAACGAAAAATATTACCATGAATATTCGAATTGTGAATCGCATGGACATTTACCAGACTCCCATTCCAATGTTCACGTTCATGCTCCGTTCGATGAACCACACGAATGCAATGACGGCGATCATCAGAGAACCAACCTGAACACCAATACGTTGATACGACCAGGAACGACGAATCAAGAAGGCTAGAGGGATAAATAGCCCGACGATCACGACCTGTCCGATTTCCACTCCGATATTAAATCCCGCAAGAGCCAGGGCTAAGGATTGTCCAGGTACGCCTAAATCGATAAGGACCGACGCAAATCCTAACCCGTGAATTAACCCAAAGATGAAAATCATGATCCATAGATGGGTACGAAACACAGGGTAGAAGTTATGAAGTGCTGCCAGAAGGACGGAAGCCGCGATGGTTGATTCAATCCAACGTGAGGGGAGGCTCACGAATCCTAATACGGCCAGACTCAGCGTCATGGAGTGAGCCACGGTAAAGGCCGTAACGATTTTGAGTGCCTCCCTGAGTGCGGGACGAAAGGTTTGTTGCGGATGCCAATGTCCTTCTCTCCACCATAAGACGGCAGGCAAGAGCAGGCTGATCAAAAAAAGAATGTGATCATAGCCAATCCAAATGTGCCAGACACCTTCTCGTCCAAATTGGAACAACTCATGCCAAGGTGAGTGTTGCTTTGGATTGAGGCGTATCGTTGGGTGCTCAGGACTGAATATTCCGGTTTGCACATGTCCGTCGGCAGCAACGTGTAGGAGACCACGATGAAGTGGATCGAGGTCAAAGAGTAAGCCGTACTCTATTTGCAATGTACCCATGGTTTCTGGGCAGACAACCCCAAACCGTATGACCGCATAGGCCCCGTCAGTGTGCTGATCGACAAGGTCCTTTGTAGGATTATGCCAGCATGTGGATTGTTCTCTCGTGATGTGCAGGCGGGACAGTGCATAGTTTCTCATCGCCTGATGGTTGGCCCGAACTTCTCCCCAGGTGATCTGTCCGTCACCATTTCCGTCTAATCCCATGGCATAATCAATGTCGCGTAACGCAATGTCCCATTCTCCTTGAATGGCGTTGCCCTCAATCGTGAACCGTAGATAACTATCGCTCGCCTTATGAGCAAACGTGGGTTCTGCAAGTAGGACAAAAAGCAAACACGAGAAAAGTACAATCCCCCAGCGATTCATCTCAATTGTCCTAGAAGCTTCTGAAGTTGAATATCTTCTACGTTGCGTGATTCAAGCCAATCGACAACGGGTTGAGCGGCTGATGGATCTCCATTCTGTAGTGCGGCTTCCAATACTATGCGTGCATCCGAAGGTTCTCGTTGGATGCGCCAGTTTTCCAGGGCCAATTTCAATGCTTGCTCTGGTTTGTGTAATAGCTGCAACAAGAATCGAGCTTCTTCTTTAAGATGTCGTGTGTTGCTTCTCAATTGATTCTCTGTAAAACGTGCTGTGAGTGTTTCAATATGTTGTTGAAGCGATGGAGCCTCGATGTCTTGTTCTGCAAGGGTGACGCGTAATAATAACCCGTCAGAGCGGACCTTTTGCTTGAGTAAGTGATAGACCATTCTCGGATGCCCCTGATCTAGTAGGAAATCACTATAAGCTCCCAATAGGTAGGTGTCGTCTCGATTGAGCATGAGCGCTTGTTGAAAATAATACTCGGCCTCTTTGGTCTTGCCCAGACGTGTCGCCATTTCTGCAAGAACCGTCAGAGCCCAAAGTTTTTCATTCGGTGTAGGCGAGGTCTTGTTCTTGATGCTTCTTTGCAGGGTTTGATAACTCTCCAATGCATGACCGTTTAAGCTCATGACATGAGCTAGGCATGTTGTTGAAATCAACCTGTGTGTGATTTGTTGCAAAAGCAGGCAACTTCGTCGAGCCTCATGATAGTTTCCTCGTACCGTTTGGATGACGGCCTGCATGAGCCATGCTTGAGCATGGCGAGGCTGTTGCTGAAGCGCACGGTCAAGATCCTGGAGTGCACGATCAAAGTCGTGTCGGCGTTGCCGAAGGGTTGCTCGTACAATAAGGATTTCTGTCGGCGCGTGGCTCACGTTCCACCAGGGGTTCAGTACTGCTTGAGCATAGCCGTCGTAACGAGGATCAGCATTTGTCCGTCCCAATTGAAGGTAAGCTCGTGCAAGATGAACCGCGAGCCTTAGATCATTGGGAGTGTTCGATAGTTGTGTTTGAAGTTCTCGAAGTTTCTTAATTTGAGGGTTTTGTGATGTCGGAAGTTGTTCTAATACGACGGAATCTTTCTGAGGAACGTAAGGCTCTGCATGAAGGCGAGAGTCATTGCCTAGCTGTACGGCCATGACCAAGCTGAGTAGGAACGTTTTCAAGACCACTGTGGTGATCGACATGAGTTTATACCCCTACCCCACTCAACCCTCTCCCTACTCGAGAAGGTTAGGCGGGGTTGAAAATTGTCAGATCGCCAGGTTTAACGACACGGATTGACTCCAACTTCATCACAATCAATGTGCTGACGATTCCGTCCATCATGTGGTGTTGGGAGAAATGGGAACACCTTGTATATGCCGTTTGCTGTTAAGTTGGATCCTGGAGCGTCTTCAAGGAAGTTGACTCCATCACCAACACGGTTGTCGATGAACGCTTGCCCGCCGACAACTCGGGTCGCGATGTCAGTGACATCATCATTGGGGCGGCGTCCATTGGGAAATCCAGCGGGATCACCAGCCAATCCACCTAGTCGCTTTTGGTTTTCTGGGGACGTAGGCGGAACGCTGAGGTCGACCCGAAGCAATTCTGAGCAAGGGGAGCCGCAGTTGGTCCCGTTTAATGGCTGCCCTGGGTATTTCAAAAACACTTGCATCAGATCAGTTCGAGGGGTCGCAGGTACCGGGAGTTTGAAGATCAAGTTCAATGCCGTCGCAATTGAAGGCGTTTTAAAGAATTCTTGGAATTGTGCCTCGTCCTCTGGGTCGGCTGCATTCCATTTATCTTTGCTTGGAGTGTCAATGATCAGTTCATTCACGAGTGGGTTAGCCATTCGAGAAACTTGGACAAATTTTCCGACATTGATTGACTTTCCATTATTCCGCAATATTTTTATTTGTTTCTTACTGGTCGAGGCATACATGCCAATGAGAGATTTGTTGGGCTTCCCTTTCGATGTAGACCCTTTAAGTATCCGTTCAATGGGTATTTCAATAGCAATGCTGTTGATATTAAACCCACTGAAGCGATTGATCCCGAATGGGTTGGCCGCATCATTCGCGTCTTCATCTGCGGTAAGCGCAGGAACCGGACGGCGTACATTCACCGTGTCGAAGATTGCTCCCAAGTCAATGTAAAACGTCTCAGCGCGTTGACCAGCAAAGACACGAATACCGCTTGAACTATCTTTATAGAGACCTTGCGCGGCCAAGTCTTCATAGTTTGGCATTGTAGCTGACCCGACATTCGATGGGACTGCCACGAGCCTTTGACCTTTAAAGAGACGCGTTCGTTTTTTTCCTTGAATCTCGGTGACGGTGTAGGTTTGCCGTCGAGTCAATCCTTCCGATCCTGGTCCATCTAGCGCAGTAATTCCTTGAAGTTCGGCGAGAGCGATGTTTGGATTTCCAACAAAGGGTAGAGGAAAGTTTAATGATCCAAGTGCCGGTCGAGCTTCAGACTTAAATTTGATCTGATAGACGATGTCTTCGGCTTTACCATCTTGATTATTGTCAATGTGGATTTCGTACAGGACCTTGTCATCAAAGGCAAAGTAATTTGGTCCATCCGCTGGATCTTGGCCCGGTATGGTATTGAGGATGAAGACAACTTTATCTGGGTCTTCCCAGCTTCGAAAGGCATAGACATCGGTGTTGTCAGCTGCTGGGTCAAGTGCGATAAGCGGAGCTTCACGGTGACTGGCACCAAAGGCCGGAGTCGCGATACATGTTATAAGCATGAGAGCGAATAGTTGTTGTCCATTTGGAATTCTCATGTCAGGACCTCCAAGATCGTCAGGGGTTTGTGTTTGTTGCCATTACTCGTGCCCACGGCGTGATGAACATGCTGAGGCCAATATCCGACTCCGCTGTGTGTATGTGTGTCGGTGCATGCATGCAAGGCCTAGCAGTCCAATGCCCAAGAGGGTCAGCGTCGATGGTTCGGGGATCGGTGCGATTGCCGTTGTTGCTCCTGCAGCTTTCGTGGTGAGCGTTAGAACATCTGATGCACGTGGCGTTATGGAAATTGAAAATGGCAGAACGTGATTGTCAGTGAAGAGACCGCCACCCAGATCCGAGTCTGCACTGACCGTGAGATCAAATATGTTTCCGTGTTGACCACTTTCCAGAAAAATATCACTGGCGGCAGTTGAAAATTCCCTCTTTGCATTGGTGAGGTTGGCCTCTGCCAAGTATGACCAGTCAACCTCGAAATCGATGGTGTATGACTCAGTTGATGACAGGTTATTGATGGAAAGGATTCCCTGTGTGAATGCAAATGATGCGGCTGTCCCATTGCGTGCTTCTCCCGTTGCAACAGACTGTTGAGAAAGCCCCTCACTCAAGCCAAGCTCATTCGAGCGAGTCCCAATAACCATGACTGCAGCCAATGTATCGGCGAATCCAGTGCCGGAGACATTCGACTCTTCCGCGATGGCCGATGTATCCCCTGTGATGAGTAAGTCATGTGGTTTCGCGCTGAATGATTCTGTTTGACTTGAAAAATTGGTGATGCGAACGTCCACAAGCGCAATAGCGTTATAGATGGTGTCAGCATGCAACAGGGGTGGGCCACTTATGATGAAGAGGAGGGAGAGTGTTATGGCTGGTCGTAAAGAGAGGTCTATTCGACGAAGCTGTTGCATCATTCATCTCCTTGAAAATTGTGAGGATTTGGTTCATATTGGTGTGCACTCAAAGATTGTGATAAAGACTGCAACTGCTGAAATGTCTCTATCAGCTTTCAAGGGCGACCCCCAGCCATCTTGGCCCATTGATGTACATCGACCTTTCTGATGCACCTGTTCATGTTCTGGCTTCGTCTGTTTTAGATGTTTTTATAGGCATTACGAAAGGGACAATCGTTTTGGATCTCTTTTCCAGAATTTATGACACTGTTGTACGTTGTCGTGTGAGGCCTGCGTTGGGGCCGGGGGCTCGTCTTGGTGATTCTCGGTGAGTATGCTAGGTTGTGGCGTTACAGCAGGGAGACGAAATTCGTGGTTTGACCACGTCATGAATCCATATGAAGGATATCTCTCGTATTACGTCGTAAAGGAAGAACACGAGTGCCCGATGTAGATGTCCAGGTTAAATCAGAGTCGAGTACTCACGATCAGCAATTAGTGAGTTTGATCGTGAAGGTGGCTCAGGGAAATGAGCAAGCGCTCGGAGATTTGTATGACCAGACCTCGTCTCATGTATATGGATTGGCTTTTCGTGTCCTGAATGATCCCATGCTTGCCGAAGAAGTGACCATGGATGTGTATATGCAAGTCTGGCGTCAAGCTTCCCAGTTTGATCAGGAGCGAGGAAAGCCGATTGTCTGGTTGACGGTGTTAGTGAGAAGTCGCGCGATCGATCGACTTCGCTCAGGTCAGAAGGAGCGAGACAGTCGCCAATCACTAGATACGATAGAAGACGCCCCGGCGACAAAGGCAAATCCCGAAGAATCCAGCGCGTATAGTGAGCAGTGTCGCGTTCTTCAGAAAGCCCTAGCCTCATTAACGATCGATCAGCGAAGTGTGATTGAGTTAGCGTATTTTGGAGGGCTCACGCAACGTGAAATCGCTGAGCGTATTGGGGAGCCGCTTGGAACCGTGAAAACGCGAGTACGATTAGGTATGATGAAGTTACGAACGATCCTTGGTCCATTGGAAGAAGGTCTTGTCTCGTGAGCCCTCAAGAACCCAGCGATAACATTCTCGAGCAGGCCGCGCTCTATGCATTAGGTGCGCTTGAGGGGGCAGAGCTGGAGTCCTTTGAAAGGACTGTGGCTGAAGGCTGTGCGACCTGTCAGGTTGTAAAAGATTTTCAGAATATTGCCGGGCTGCTTGGTTCTTCCGTGGCTCCCATGAGCCCGCCCGCTTCACTTCGCACAACGTTACTCAAACGAGTTGCGGCGGAGCGTACAGCTGAAGGCCAAGGATCAAGAGACAACCCCGACGTTCCTTCAGAAGATAGTGACGGGTTTACGGTTATCCGAGCAACGGACGACCTCTGGCGAGATGTCGAACCTGGTATTCGTATCAAACCGCTATCTTTTGATAAAACGAATGGACGAATGACCGCTCTCGCACGTATGGCGCCTCATAGTCGCTATGCGGCTCATCGGCATACGTCTTCCGAAGAGTTCTATATCCTTGAGGGGGCGTTGTCTTGTGGTGGACATACCCTATATCCCGGCGATTATCATCGTGCGGAAGCCGGAACCGTGCATCATGAGACGTCAACTGAGGTTGGATGTCTCATGCTCATGATCTTCTCGCCGAATAATGAGCTGCTTGAATCGATTGCCTAGCTACGTATCATTGGGTCGAATGATGCCCCTCCTTCCCTTTTAACGTTATAGCGAAACCAAATAACTTTCAGCCGAATGTACATCATGTACACAGCACGTTTCAACGTTTACATAGAGGAAAGTTATGCCCGCCTGGATGCCCTGCATACAATTGACGGTTCAATAACGAAGGGGCAATCAGGATGCAGTAGGTCGACATTTAAGTGATTCGGCATAACTGGAACGGCTATAAGGACTTCAAGGTATCGAAGTTCAGGGAATCGGCTATAGCTCAGCGCAGTACAACGTGAACCTGAGGGAGGTTATGCCCGCCTGGATGACCTACAGACGATTGACGGTTCACGAACGAAGGGGCAATCAGCATTCAATTGGTCGACGTGTAACTGATTCGGCATAACTGAAACGGCTATAATGCGAAGCCTCAGATCTGGTTGGTTTTTCACGCTTTGTCAGGACTGATGGACGTGTCGGATGGAAGGGGCGGTGAAGGTCAATACCTCGTAGCTATTGGGGTTCGTTTGAGGCTGCGGCAAAGTGTTGGGTGGCAAAGGCTAATCGATCTTCAAGCTTGACGAGATTTTTGGCTTCTTGTTCGACCATGTGCAGTCTTGGTAGTAATCCTGCCCGATTGGCAATTTGAATGTTCAGCCCAGGCCGCGCATTCAGTTCTAAGATTAGTGGGCCTTCGGTTTTATCCAAGACGAGGTCGACTCCTTGATATCCGAGTCCTGTCAGTTCATAGCATTGAGCCGCTTGATACAATAATGTTTCCCAGTGTGGGATTTGGACACCAGTAATTGATTTTTCGGTGTCTGGATGTTCGGTGACAATCTCATTTTTCCAGACTCCGCTTAATGTGCGGCCCGTCGCCAGATCGATGCCTGCGCCAATCGCGCCCTGATGGAGATTGGCCTTTCCATCGGACATGCGTGTCGGGAGACGCACCATGGCCATAACGGGAACGCCGAGAAAGACGATAATCCGAATATCTGGAATACCTTGGAAGCTAATGGTCTCAAACACAGGATCAAATTTTACACGATATTCAATCAAGGCTTTATCTGGGTGTCCCCCAAGGCTGTAGAGTCCACTTAAAATATTCGAGACATGATGATCGATCCCTTCCTGGGTCATAAAGTGACCACTGGCTTTGCGATAGCGATGGGTGCGCCGACCGGTAATCACGACAATGCCGTCCCCGCCACTTCCTTGTGCCGGTTTAATCACAAAGTCATCGTAGGGTGTGAGCAAGGCGGAGAGTCCGCGAACTTGCCGCTCAATTTCAATAACGCCATACAATTTGGGAACAGCGAGCCCTGCGTCTTCAGCTAATCGTTTGGTCGTCAACTTATCATCGACAAGGGGAAAGAGGTGACGTGGGTTATGCCAGAGGGTATAGCCCGCGTTCCGATGATTTAATCCTAATACGCCTTGCTTTGCTAATGTTTTGCTGAGAGAAAACATCTGTTCCTGTGTGTTGCCGACGTTAGTGGGTTAAGGCTTTAAAGCGACGAAGTTCAAGCAATCGGAACCCAGAGTATCGTCCCATGAGTAACGTGCCTGCCAGGAAGAGTAACAGCAATTCCGGAAAGACAAAGAGAAGATGTTCCATATATGGGATTGTCATGGCTAAATAGGTCAGGGAGGCTACGGCTAAACTCCCTAGTCCTTGCTGAATGGATTCACTGGCTCCTCGTTCTTCCCAGACAATACACATGCGTTCAATCGTCATCGTTAAAATAACCATAGGAAATAATGCGACAGAAAGCCCACGATCGAGGCCAAGTTTATGGCTGAGGACACTCAATGTGGCCATCAGTAAAATCACGATAATGAGAAGGGAGGCCAGCCGAGGAACGAGCAGGAGTTTGAGATGTTCGAGGTAAAAACGTACCCCCAATCCTAAGGCCACGACGAATGAAAACAGGATGATTCCCCAGAGTAATTGCGTTTCTCGAAATGCTAACGCCATGAGAATAGGCATGAAGGTTCCAAAGGTCTTGATGCCAATGACGTTTCGTAACACGAGTAACAACAGGGCCCCCATGGGTACCATGAGCAAAATCCGATAGACCCCCTGTGCCTCGAGCGGAAGGCTAAAGAGAGAAAACTCTAACAGCTCTGGGGTTGCGAGCTGAGTGTGATACATGGCTGCCTGTATCGCTTCTTCCTGATTGGGAGCCACAGTCATCGTCATGGCGAGTCTATCTCCACCTTCAATTTCCATTAACGGTTGAAGTCCACGCCACCAAGTGAAGTAGTTACTTGGAATATCAGGGCTGCCGGTTTCCGGGTTATGTGACTTCCATTCGTTCTTTTCAAAAATCTGCAACCAATGGACAATGGTGGCTTGGCGTTGAAATTCGGCGAGTCGAACCCCATGGACGATTCGATTGGGTATTTGAGCAAGGTCCAGAATGTCAGTGGCCAGCTCCAGTTTGTTCTCTGGCGAATAATCTTTTGCAAGTAACAATTGAAGGTTTGGGTCGACATTCGGATGTTTCATTCGGGAAAAGAGTTCGGCAACCATGGTGGTGGCATCGGCTGACTTTTCTTTAATGTCGGTTAACAGTGCTTGAGCCGCAGCTAGTTGTGAGCCGAGGAGGGGGGAGATGGTGATGTCGGGAAGTCGAGATTCCGTGTTTGGGTCATCCACTTCTACCCGTCGAACCGTCGCACGATAGTAGAGGTGTTGTTTGCCATTCGCTTTCCGGATCGACCACGTTGCCCGTCGGTTCTCATCGTCTTTGACCGTTGTTAACCCATATCCCTGAGAAATAAAGTTTTCATCGACGATGGCATATCGACGAGTGTTTCTCGGTAAGGCGAGCGAGGCTTTCACTGGCTTGTTTTTTGCGAAAAAGGTGAGGTGAACTTCGACGTTCCACAGTTCGGCTTGTGTTTGTGGAACTAAAGGAAACTGGAGGACGGAGGCCTTATAGACAAATAGGCTAAGACTAAAGACCGATAAACAGAACGCGAGTAGATACAGATGATGTTTGCTCAAGAATGCTTATTTCTCTTTTACGCAGTTAGGTTCATGTTTGTAGGTCTCGGCGGAATCGACTACCGCTATGCGTTTGAGGAAGTTTCGACCAACGAGCATGTTATATTTGAAATTTTTACGATCAGCCAAGTTAACTTGTACATTTCTTTTGTAAATGTTTCCTAGGCAAAGGTCAAATCTCACCACTGGCCGTCGTTGAGAGTGGGCGCCTTTTCTCTTGATCTTCACATACCGGTGAACTGGCTTTTTGAGATTGACGCTTTGGCCTTCTTTTGTGGTTACCGTAAATTTTACCCATCGTTCCGAATCACGAACGATATCTGAGAGTCCTGAGACATTGAGTGATGATGTGTCCGCACCCGTATCGACTTTGGCGTGAAGAAGAATATTTTCTGGAAGAATTTGAACTTTTTCGATCCAACCGACGATAAGTTTTGGGCTATAGTCTAAAACTAATTCAGCCGTTGAATGCGACGGGGAGGTCAGAATGGCAACGAAACACGAGGCTAAGAGTATGTTGGAAAATTTCAAGGGATACTCCTTCGGCTATGTTTTTGCCTAGAATACGAATTCTGGTGAGAGCGCATGCTGTAGCTTTGACCGAGCCGCAAAATTGCCTGTTACCTTAGCATCAAAATTGCTCATATGGCTATACCGAACGTTGTATGTTTATCAAGTGCTTATAGATGCTGCTGCCGTTGGTTTTGTCTCACAATGGCGGATCATGTGCCTGCCTGAAGCGGGATGAACATCGAGGTGTTTTCACGGCGAATCAACAGAAGGGCTGCATCCTTCCGTGTCAAGGTGTCTCGTAGCTGCAGGAAGTCTTTAACCGTACGCATGGGTGTTTGATTGATGTCTAGAAGAATGTCCCCTTCTTCTAAGCCTTGCGTGTCCGCTAGACATCCTGGGGTTACCGTGCTGACCAACAAGCCATCTCGTCCTCGCGCAAAGTCCTTCGGGACTGGTTCGACGCTGATGCCTTCAAGCAGTTGGAGTGTATTGAGCGGCTTCAGGCGTGGACGCGCATGGGTTTTGAACGGGAATTTCCCTATGTTCACCGTGATCTCTTTTACGTGTCCGTCTCGAAATCGTGTGAGTGAGACCTGTGTGCCAGGTGTCGTGGCTTCAACCAATGCTTGTAATTGCCGCGGTTCGGTCACGGATTGTTCCTGAAACTTTCGAATAATATCCCTCCGCTGAAACTTGGCACGCTCTGCTGGCCCATTTTTCGCCAATTCTGTGACGATGACGCCTTGAGCCGTCGGATCGTTGAGTTGTTTGGCAATGTCTGGGGTTAGTTTCTGAGTGGCAATTCCCATCCATCCACGGGTGACCTTTCCGTGTTGGCGTAATAACGTCGAGATTGTGTTGGCTAATTGGCTGGGAATGGCAAAGCCAATTCCCATATTGCCATGGCTTTCATGAAGGAGAGCGGTTGTGATTCCAATCAGCTCGCCTTTCAGGTTGACGAGTGCCCCTCCGGAATGTCCTGATTGAACGACCCTATCGGTTTGAATAAAGCTTTCGTAGTCGATCACGTCAAGACTTGCGTGACCCACGGCGCTGATGACACCTATCGTGACTGTTTGGTTCAGACCAAACGGATTGCCGATCGCCATCACAATTTCCCCGACTTGTACCTGCCGCGAATCACCCCAAGGTAAAGCCGGCAAGTCTTTGGCTTGGATCTTGAGAACGGCAAGATCGGTTTTGGGATCTTGCCCGACAACCTGAGCTGGCACTGTTCGCTGATCATCAAGGACCACGCGTATATCGTAGGCCTGGTCGATAACGTGATAATTCGTCAGAATGTGCCCATCCGGACTAATGATGACCCCAGAGGCAGCATAGCGTTCTGGACTTTCCGGGAGTGGAATGTCTTCATCCGGTATTGTGGATTGGTCAAAGTATTGTTGAGGGAACGGATTGTTGAAGAAGGGAAATGGTTCATACAGTCCCGTCTTGTCCGTTACTTTCGTTTTCACGGTGATATTGACGACGGACGCGCGTGCGTGCTGGGCGACCTGCCTAAAGGTCTGAGAGAACACCAAGGTGTCGGTCTGGGGTGTAGGTGTTGTGTCACCTTGTACCTGAGTTTGTTGAGGTTCCGATGCAAGGGCGGCGTTTCCGCTTAGGAGAAAGAAGAGCGCCACGAATGCCAAGATAGAGGAAAACGTCAACAATTGTTGACGGGTATTCATTGGATGTGGGGATCGTACGACTTCAATCATGATTTCCTCCGCATTGGTCATCGTCGCGTTGTGTTCAGGCATATTTCACATGTCTTGACTAGTGTGTCGATTGAGCAATAACTATTCCATGACTCGCTAACTCTGAGATCGTGAATTGTGAATAGATGGTGTAACTACCTGCTGACAAAGGAGCGTTTTGGTGTAACTTGACGACAAGTTGTCTGGATTTTGGACAATTTGTCTACCGAGAAGAGGATGTGTTCATAATGGACAGAAACAATATTCTCATTTTAGGCAAGTTTCTTTCTAATGGCTATAGCAATATCACGTAACTTCTAGAGGTGCCTAGGTCACGAACCTACAAGGGGTTAGCACCTCCATGCACGTATACCCAACACTTGAATCGTCATTGAAGATTGAAATGATAGGTACCCTATGTGTATACGGTCGTTGATCGAGCCAGCTGTGCCTGATGGTCAATTTACCTTGAGGTCTCACCACAACTGATGTTCCCATGACAGGTGTCCTTGGCCACGAACGTTGAGCGATCTTCGCGTGCCACATGGACCATCTTCGTTGAAGTCTCACTCCATCTGCTGTCATTATTACAGGTGTCCTTGGCCACGAACGTTGAGTGACCTTCGCGTGCCGCATGGACCATCTTCGTTGAAGTCTCACTCCATCTGCTGTCATTATTACAGGTGTCCTTGGCCACGAACGTTGAGCGACCTTCGCGTGCCACATGGACCATCTTCGTTGAAGTCTCACTCCATCTGCTGTCATTATTACAGGTGTCCAAGTCAACACAGCGCAAAAGTACGCTTTATACATTGCAACGTGTATATGAATGACTCTATGTGAATTTTTCCGAAGACCTGGGTATTTACCTTGCATTGCTAAAGGGCAGTGCTCTACTGATGCAACTCCCGGACATGGGGCTTTCGGTGGGGTGGCATCGTTCGAGGAGTCATGGCCTTGCGTGTGGGCTATAGCATTGATCCATCAACTCTATCACGTGTCCATTGTTTAGAAGATTCGATGCTGTATGGACAACAGAGCGTGGTATTTGTCAGAGTGGACAATTCAGAAAGATTGAAAACGTCATTCGGTGAACGTCGTCGTACGCCTTGCAGGCCGCAGGAGGATGATATTCGAGAGACAACTGAAGATCTCAAGCAGCGAAATGAAGAACTGTCTCAAGCGAATGAACGCTTGGTGGGAGATCAACGGGAATTGCTGCGTCAACAGCGTTTGGCGGTGCTTGGGAAACTTGTGGCAACCATGGCCCATAAAATTGGAACTCCATTGACAGCCATTTCTGGACATCTCCAACTCTTGTTGGAAGATACGCAATTGTCGTCCGAGGTTCAACAGAGGATTCGAATCATCTTTCAACAAACGCACCGTCTGAATACGGTCATGCAAGATTTATTGAATTTTTCCAGAACACCGACGTTGTCTCTCGAGCCTGTGTCCATTCCTCAATGTTTAGGCCAAGCCCTGCAATTGTTTCTTCCGGTTCTTGATAAGCAAGGCGTACAGTTGAAAACCCGTTATGGATCTTCATTGCCACTTGTGAATGCTGATTTTCTCCAACTGCAGGACGCATTCAACAATCTCATTGACAACGCCATGGACGCGATGCCCCATGGGGGACACCTGACGGTGAGTGCATGGCCGCAGAATGGTCCTGGAGCCATGGATCACGATGCCGGAGTGTGTGTTGAGATTCATGATACAGGGTCGGGGATTTCCCATGATCTTCTTCAATCCGTCTTTCAACCGTTTTTTACGACGAAAGATCATGGTGAGGGAACAGGCTTAGGCTTAGCCATCGCCTCCGAGATTATCCAGCAACATAATGGGAAGCTAACCGTGCAAAGCGGAGAGGGAAACGGCACGAATTTTTTAATGTGGCTTCCCGCGTGGAGTGAGAAACCCTAATGTCTCAGGTTCGCGTCTTGATTGTTGATGATGAAATGGAGACATGTGCGCTCCTTCGCGAAATTATGGAAAAAGAGGGATACGATGTCCTCACGACCCATGACGGTCACCTGGCATTGGCCCGTATCAACGAGCAGCCACCCGACATCGTCTTGAGCGACATTCAGATGCCTGGAATCAGCGGGATTGAATTAGTGACGGCGATTCATGAACGACAACCGGAGATCCCAGTCATCCTCCTAACCGCTTACGGGTCGTTGCATACTGCCGTTGAAGGCATTAAGGCCGGCGCCTTTGATTATTTAAGCAAACCATTTGTGTTGGATGAAATTCGAACGGCCGTTCGCCGGGCGTTAGACCACAAGCAACTGCTTGGTGATAGGTCGGTTGATCGTGCGCAGATTCCACCATCCAACCCTTTGAATAACATTCAAGGAAAAAGTCCAGCTTTGGTGGCGATCTACAAACTGATCGCCCGTGTGGCCCCAACAGATTCTACCGTATTGATTCAAGGCGAAAGTGGAACGGGTAAGGAACTGATTGCGCGCGCACTCTATGCGAATAGCGTACGGAAGAATGGTCCCTTTGTGGCGGTTGACTGCGGAACGCTCGCGGAAAATTTGCTCGAAAGCGAGTTGTTCGGGCATGAACGTGGAGCGTTTACCGGAGCCATTTCCAGCAAAAAGGGATTGCTGGAATCTGCTCAGCATGGGACGTGTTTTTTAGATGAAATCGGTGATATTTCTCCCACTCTGCAAAGTAAATTACTGCGGGTCATTCAAGAGCATGAAATTCGCCGTGTGGGGGGGGTAGAGTCGATTCGTGTCGATGTTCGAATTTTAGCAGCGACCAATAAGAATTTAAAGAAGTTGGTCGAGGCGGGAAAATTTCGTGAAGATTTGTACTATCGATTAAATGTCGTGGCCATGACATTACCGCCACTTCGAGATCGCCTTCAAGATATTCCCGAGTTGGTGGATTTTTTTCTTGCAAAACATGGTCGAAGCGGAGCGATTGCGGTCACCGGCGTCAGTTCGCAAGCCATGGCGCTGTTGATGCAGTATGAGTGGCCAGGCAATGTACGTGAGCTTGAGCATACGATCGAACGTGCGGCTGTCTTGGCCGGCCAGGCAACTATTTTTCCACAAGATTTACCTGAAGCTGTCACAGCCGTCCATGTGCCCACGTCCACTGCTCAGAACGGGTGGAAGACGCTAGAGCAACTTGAGCGGGAGCATATCCTGCGAGTTCTTCAGGCCCATCACGGTGATGAAGCGCAAGCAGCTGAAGTGCTCGGCGTTCACCGAAAAACGATCCAGCGGAAATTGAAGGAGTATGGTCTCGATGTATAAGGTGTGCTCACTGTAATCAATTCTCTTTGGGAGGCTTTCCTCCTCTGTCTTTCACACCCTTTCCGTTTATAGGACCTCTTGTCCTGATGTCCTAGACACACTGTCTTTACTCAATCATCAGACCACTTTTTCCGCACATGATGGAGGAATGTCATGAAAGGCCAACATCATTCGCCATTCAAAAGAACGAGGTATACGGCGTCATGGTTATCAGCGGAGAGAACTGCGTGCCTAGACAATTATGCCAGATTGGAGATGAGCAGAATTAATTGTCTGAGAACATGTGCTTTGATGCGTATTGTTCCATGAGTTTCGCGACTAACGCGGTCCAGCCTGTTTGATGACTCGCTCCAATCCCTGCTCCATTGTCTCCATGAAAATATTCATGGAATTGAATCCAGTCCTTCCAGTGGGGATCGTGTTGGAATTGCGTGATGCCACCATAGACCGGTCTGCGGGCATTCCCATCCTTGAGGAAAATCTTTATCAGTCGATGAGCTAATTCGCCTGCGGTTTCCCAGAGGGGCATGAATTGCCCTGAGCCGGTGGGGCATTCGACGGTATACGAATTTCCCAGAAAATGATGGAATTTCTGAAGCGATTCAATCAACAGGTAATTGACGGGAAACCAAATTGGGCCACGCCAATTGGAGTTGCCGCCAAAGTCTGGCACGGTTGATTCGCCTGGTTCATAGCCAACGTGGTAACTATGTCCGTTTGCATGGAAAATAAACGGTGCATCGTGATGGTATTTAGATAACGAGCGAATGCCATAAGGCGAGAGAAACTCCTGCTCGTCGAGCATAATCTGAAGGACGCGGGAGAGGCGATCCTCTCCGACAATGGACAGCATGCGGCGAATGCTTCCGTCCGGTGTGGTCTCCGTCGCGACATGCCGACGAAATTCTGGCCGGTTTTCCAAAAACCACAGCATTCGTCGTTTAAACCCTGGAAGAGCATCAACGACGTCAGGCTCTAGCGTTTCGACGGCAAACAGTGAAATTAACCCGACCATAGACCGGATTTTCATTTTCTGATGGTTGCCATTGGGGAGATGCAAGACATCGTAATAAAATCCATCCTGTTCATCCCAAAGATCAAGGCAGTCGTCTCCTTTTCCATTGATGGCGTCGGTTATGAAGACAAAATGTTCGAAAAATTTACTGGCGACCCCTTCATACGCTGAGTTAGTTTTGGCCAGTTCTAGCGCCATCGCCAGCATGTTGAGACAATACATGCCCATCCAACTTGTTCCGTCTGATTGATCAAAATGTCCGCCTGTTGGCAATTCTTTTGAGCGATCAAAAATCCCAATGTTATCTAGCCCGAGAAATCCGCCTTGAAAGAGGTTTTTCCCTTCCGGGTCTTTTCGATTGACCCACCACGTAAAGTTGAGCAGGAGTTTGTGAAAGATCTGTTCCAGGAAGTGACGGTCCGCCTTCCCCTGTATCCGTCGATCGATTTTATAGACTCGCCAGGCAGCCCACGCATGTACCGGAGGGTTGACGTCGTCAAATGACCATTCATATGCCGGAAGCTGCCCATTGGGGTGCATATACCATTCACGTAGGAACAAGAGCAGTTGCTCCTTTGAGAAATCTGGATCAATCTGTGCGAGCGGAAGGCAATGAAAGGCAAGATCCCAAGTGGCATACCAGGGATATTCCCATTTGTCTGGCATGGAGATCACATCGGCGTTATAAAGATGACGCCAATTTGCATTTCGAATGCCTTCTCGGCTTTTGGGAGGAGGGTGAGTCGAGTCACCAGTGAGCCAGGTTCGAATATCGTAATGATAGAATTGCTTAGACCACAGAAGGCCCGCAAAGGCTTGACGTTGGATCTGTTGTTCATCGGGAGAGAGCGCGTGAGCCCGTTTGGCATAGAATTCATCGGCTTCCGCTTTGCGCTTCGAGAACATCATATCGAATGTTTGGCCAAATCCTTGGTCTTTTCGTCGTACATTCGTTAACCGAAGCTTGATCGACATCTCTGCGTGAGGGCCGAGTCGTAGCTGATAACAGGCTCCAGCTTTCGTTCCTTGTCCAAGTGGATTGACTGCCTCATGTTCGTTGTGAATCACGTAACGATGAAAGGCATCTTTGACGTATGGTGTAGAATTGGGAACGCCCCATAGCCGCGTCCCATTTGTCTCATTTTCTGTGAACAGCAGTTCAGGGTCTCCCTCACACAACAGCCAATGTGTTCCATAGTAGGCATGTTCGGCTTCAAGAGCCGTGATGCCATCAATCGTGTTCGCTCGTCGTATGAGTGGTTTGTCAGTGGCCTCTCCCCACGACCAGGTATTCCGAAACCACAGGGTCGGGCAGATGACGAGGTCGGCGAGATCTGGCCCTCGATTAATGGCCGTGATCGTGATCAACATGTCTTCCGGACTCTGTTTCGCATATTCGATGAACACATCGAAGTATCGATTGTCCTGAAAGATTCCCGTGTCCAGCAGTTCAAATTCACTGCTGTGCCGATTTCGTTGCTGGTTTTCTTCCACAAGTTGTTGGTAGGGGAATGTGCGTTGCGGGTACTTGTAGAGAAATTTCATATAGGAATGGGTTGGCGTGGAGTCGAGATAAAAGTAATACTCTTTGACGTCCTCACCGTGGTTGCCCTCCCGATTAGTCAGTCCGAACAGCCGTTCCTTGAGAATCGGGTCCTGCCCGTTCCACAGTGCGAGTGCAAAACACATATATTGGTGCCGGTCACTGATGCCTCCAATACCATCTTCTCCCCACCGATAGACGCGAGAACGCGCATGATCATGCGGGAAAGAGTCCCATGCCGATCCGTCCGAACTGTAGTCCTCGCGTACCGTTCCCCATTGCCGTTCACTCAAGTAGGGCCCCCAGCGTTTCCAATGTTTTTTATGGTTTTTGGATTCCTTCAACCGTCGTTCTTCGGTCGTCATAGTCGTCTTTCGATGGGATGACATAAATTGTTTCACGTATGAACCCACAACAGGGGGCCGCAACATATTATAAAAGACCGGAAGACAGAATCTTTAGACAACTTGTCCTATAGACAGACAATTTGTCTTGCTCTGTAGATCTGATTGACCGTTAGAGGACGTAAAAATATCCCTATTTTCTGGATTATATTCAACCGAAACACATATGTACCTAAATGTCGTTCTTGTTTCTGTGGGCATGGCATTTGCTCTAGTTTTTTGTAAGCATAGGTCTATCTTTCAGTTTTAGGCAGTTAGGGGCAATCTCGGGAATACTCATGCGACGTTCATTGATCATGGAAGTTATGTAATGCATTAATCTAGTTATGGAATATTTTACCGAACTATCTGCTGAGTCGATCTTTCGTTATGGGTTAAGCACGCTTATCTTGCTTTTAGTCATCTTTATTCTTCGCATTGGTCTGCACCATTCAATTCTTGAGGGGGTTGATTTAGCTGGGGACACTCGACGTCGGTGGTCTGTCAACATCCGAAATACTTTGGTCTTTGCTTCCCTTATTGGGCTTACGTTTATCTGGGCTCCTCATCTTCAAAATGGTGCGGTTTCTCTACTCGCGTTTGCTCTGGCGTTTGTCATCGCTACCAAAGAGTTGCTGGATTGTCTTATTGGGTCAATGTTTCGAACGGCCTCTCGAGCCTATTCTATAGGAGCGCGCATAGAAATCAATGGTATTCGCGGGAATGTCGTGGATCATAATTTTCTGACAACAACGTTATTAGAGATTGGACCTGGCCAAACTTCTCATCAATATACGGGACGAGCCATGGTTATTCCGAATAGCCTGTTCCTCAGGCATTCGTTGACGAATGAATCCTATATTAAAGATTATCGACTTCACATTATCAGGGTTCCCTTAAGCATACAGGATGACTGGAAGTTGGCCGAGACCATTTTGTTGGAAGTGGCATACGAAGAATGTCAGATCTACCTTCAGGATGCGAAGAAGAACATGAAAGCCCTTGAGGGAAAAGTGTGGCTGGATGCGCCTTCTGTCGAACCACGGGTGACCGTCCAACTTCCCGAACCAGGCCAGATTACGCTCTTATTACGAATTCCCTGTCCTACTTCTTTCCCGTCAAGACTTGAACAGGCGATTCTCAAAAAATTTCTGACAAGATTTCGTTTTGGGCTACCATCCCCGGATCCACGTACGGTCGATAGTGCAATAGAACCGGTCATCCAGGATCACATCGAGACCGTCTTTGCCGAATCATAAAACCGGCCCTGTATTCTGTTTTAACTGTGTTCCATGCAAAATAGACGGAAGCGTTAGCCAGGTCTCATTTCTTCACTGTTCTTCCCACACGTCTGTCCCATTGTTCCGAATGTGTATCCTAGGTGAGTCCATTACGCCGAGGGAATGTCTCGAGAGAGCCACCTTTTAGATTGTACGGTCTTCATGTCGCGACTTGACGCAATTGCGATCGAGAGGATATGTCCGTAACGCGTGCTGTCGGTTTACCTTAGAGATGTGTTTTGATATTGTCCCTATGAAGGAACACGGGTTTTTATTCTAAAAGGGTAGGGAGATGATCGATGTGTGAATGGATGGAGTGGTCCTCTGACTGGCGATGCATGTGGAGAGGTGGGAGTCTAGTGAAGGAACGTTTAGGGGGCCTCACACTTCTCGCCGTGTGTGCCGCCAGCCTGTGTATCATGTCTCCAGCTTTGGCCAATCCTCCGAAATTTCCTGACCAACAATCGTTTGCGCATGTTTCTGGAATTGATGTTGAAGTGTTGGCCTATGAAAATATGGATGACGTGTCGCTGACGGCGGAAGCGATGAAGGCTTATGTGCTCAAACAGCTTGTGAAAGCTGGTCTGTTGGGAGATCATCGTAGTCCGTCATTGCAGGAAACCCGTTCTTCAAAGAATGTGAAGAAGGGTAAGCCCGAGAGTCTGGTGATATTAGGTATTCGTGTACGACGGACTGAAGATTCAGCCATGTTCGTTGCAAAAATCGGGAGTGTGGCGGTCGCGCTGCAACTCTTTCAGCAAGTAACAATTACACACAATCAACATCCGACTCAAGCCATTACGTGGAGCGAGAGCGAAAGCATTCTTGGGGGATCGAAGCGCCCTAAAAAAATCTTTGAAGCGCTTGATAGACTTCTTGAGAAGTTTGCCCATGACTTTCGAATTGACCGTTCAACCCCACAGTAAGCATGAACCGCAGGGACAGGTTCGATGTTGAGTTCCTGAAAGTCCATGTTTCACCTAACCAATCCAGGTAGTTCGTAGCCCAAGGGCAGTGTTTCTTTCTGGCTTTCAACAGTACACCTCTCAATTTCTGAAATGATATAGGATGAATTGTAAGTTCTCTCTCAGCCTTCGACCATTCAGGGCATCTGCTCTACTGTTTCGCCTGATTGAGCATCGCCTCATGCACGACTGTGCCTATGGGGGGCCAAGAACTAGGGCAGGGGGACGACACCACATGTGTGCATTGGGTTCATCAACGTGACTGAACTGATGGAACCTTTCATCAAGACATTTCTTTTGTTTTTTGTGTTACTCAATCCATTCACGCTAAGCATTTATCTTCTTGACGTCATTAAGGCCTTTGATCTTCGCCGGTTCGCACGACTACTCACGTGGGCTTCGTTTCTCAGTCTTGCCGCCTTCATCTTTTTTGCACTGGCCGGGGACGCATTGTTTGCGCAAGTTTTACAAGTGCAATTTTCTTCCTTTCAAATTTTTGGCGGCATTACATTTCTAATTATTGGAATTCGCCTCATATTGGGCATGGGACCGCCAATGGAAGCGCTTCGGCCAGAGTCTTCCCAGCTCTCAGGGGCGATTGCTATGCCGCTTATCGTCGGTCCTGGTACGATCAGCGCGAGCGTGTTTGCTGGAAGTCGTTTAGAGCCGGTGATGGCATGTTTGTGTATTGCGCTGGCCTTAGGTGCTGCGATTGTCTCGATCATTTTTTTCAAGGTTATTCATGATCATGTCTTGAGGCGAAACGAGATTTATCTTCAGCGGTATACGGATATTGCTGGACGAGTGACAGCTCTCTTTACCGGGTCGTACGCTGTTGAAATGATTTTCAAAGGTATTGATGGCTGGTTGCCATTTCTGGTGTCCACTTCTCAGTAATATCGTATACGTCTAGGGAGTGTTTTTTTCGATCGAAGAGGATAGTCGTATGCTATTCAATCGATAGTCGTATGAATGTGTAGAAAGTAAATGGGACACAATTCAGATAACGATCCAGGGATTGCCCAACGTTCTTCGTTCGGCTCTTGGTTACTCAATTGGCTGGATGCCAATATTTTTGAGTTAGGCCGAGAGGTCCGTCTTTCCTACCTTCCGCCTCTGATGATCTATCTAGCCGCAGGGGTGTCGGGTCTCACGGGTATTGTCAGTACATTTTTTGTCAAAGATTATTTAGGGCTTTCAGCGGAATTTCTTGCCATGTTGGGATTTTGGGCTGGATTGGTGTGGGCGGTGAAAATGCCACTCGGTCATTTAGTGGACTTATTATGGCGATGGAAGACGGGTTTTGTATTTCTAGGGGCTGGGTTGATTACCGTGAGTCTTGCGATCATGTTAGGGCTCCTTGGATCACCAGAAGCCATGCAGCAGGTCATGCCTTTGGAAAGCTGGTATGTGATTAGTGTGATGCTGACCCCGATTGGGTATGTGTTACAGGATGTCGTGGCCGATGCCATGACCGTCGAGGCCGTTCCTTTATTGGACGAGGAAGGTCAGGCATTGGATGATCAGCGTATCCGTTTAATGCACACCACGATGCAGACCCTTGGACGTGTGGCGATCATCGGAGGTCTCGTCGCCGTTTCCTTAGCGAATCTGATTCAATTTGCCGATATTCGCAACATGGAGGAAGCCGACAAGATTGACGCCTATCTGAATATTTATCAACTGGCGCTGTGTATTCCAGTTATCTCAGTTCTGGGAGTTGTGCTTGCGAGCATGCTCAAGCGACGTCAAATCAAGCAATGGTTGAGCAAGGGGGTTGATCTCAAGCAGATTGATCGGGCCTTGTCTTCTCAGGAATCTCCACCAAAACCAAACTGGTGGATCCTTGGTGGAAGTGCGGCCTATGTGCTGTTTACGATGGTGATGGGGATTGGAGAAATTCCCTATGGACAGGAGCTGGTGTTAGTCGGATCGTTGACGATTATCCTATTTATGATTTCTCGTCTGGTTGCCGTCTTAACTCCGGAGGCTCGCAGGAGTTTGGTAGGAACGGCGATCATTATCTTTATCTACCGATCCACTCCTGGACCAGGTGAGGGCGCGTCCTGGTTTCAAATTGACGAGTTGGGGTTCGATCAGCAGTTTCTCTCTGTGCTCGCGTTAATTGCAAATTGTTTGACTTTGTTTGGCATGTTTTTGTTCCGTCGGTTTATGGCCGAACGTTCGATTGCCTATGTCATCGTGTTTCTCACCATTACGGGTACAATCCTCAGTTTACCGACGCTTGGGCTCTACTATGGCATTCAGAATTGGACGGAACCTCTCACTAATGGAATTGTTGATGCGCGGTTTATTGCCATTATTAATACTGCGTTGGAATCGCCACTTGGGCAAATTGCTATGATTCCGATGCTTGTGTGGATTGCGCAGTCCGCTCCTGAAAAATTGAAGGCAACATTTTTTGCCGTCATGGCCTCGTTTACGAATCTTGCTCTGTCCGTCAGCCAATTAGGCACTCAATACCTCAATGGGATTTTCACGGTCACGCGGGAAGTGCAAGGAGATGCCCCCGGAACCATCGCTGTTCCGGCAGACTACAGCGAGTTAGGTATCTTGCTCATCATTGTGATATCCATCGGCCTTATCCTGCCATTACTTTCGGTAGGACTCGTTCGACTTTGGCGCGCTCCTAGCTCGTAGGATCAATCACTGAGCCGACGTAATGGTGGAGTTTATATTTTCCAAAAGCCAATATGTGGGGTTGAATAGTCTTCTTGTATGATGCGAGGGAAAAGTGTGTGTACGGTTCGTGTTACCCTCCTTAACTTTCACCATGCGTACACATTGAGCGTCTGATTCTTTTCCTTCATATTATATACTTTCCTCGGCAGTTGATTTGGTCACTTTTCCCCAAAAGGCACGATAGATATAGATCGTATAGGTTAGCACAAGACTGAATCCGAGGATGAACCATACCAATCCGATTTTCAGCCCATAAGGAGACGTGGCCGCATTATAAATCGTGAGATGAGAGTGCGAGTCTGTACTGGCTAATAACAGATTGGGGTAAAGCGCCCAAGCAAGAGAACCCAGGCTCGACAGAATGAATAGGCTCGAAGCTGAGAATGCAGCGATATCCTGTCCAGCATAACGAAAGTAGAGCATACTGCCGAGTATCACCAGTGCGGCAATGGGAATGACATATCCAACTGGATGGGTAGAAAGATGGTGGCCAAGGATCGGGTGGGCTGAGGTCAGTGTGAATATATTGAGCAGCCCCATCGGCACAAGGCTCCATCCGCCCACTCTCGCAAATCGACAAGCTCGTAGATACAGGTCTCCATCTGTCTTCATGGCAATGTAGTTGGCACCATGCACACTCAGAATGGTGACCGTCAGTATGCCATTGAGAACCGTGTACACGTCCAAAATTCCCGGGTCTGAGCCTGGAAACAATGTTGTCCACAAGGGCATGAAAAAATACCCATCTGTATTTAAGGGCACTCCACGCATGAGGTTGCCAAGCGTGATCCCGACGATCATCGCCAGGAAAAAACTGGAGATCGTGAAGGTGAGATCCCAAATGGGTTTCCAGAGGGGATGATCCAGATGATGGCGCAATTCAATCGCCAAGCCACGCAACATGAGAAGCCAGAGAACCACGATGAGGGCTAAGTAGAATCCACTGAAACCCACCGCATAGGCTCTGGGGAAGGCAAAAAATAATAACCCCCCACCCGCAATCAACCAGACCTCGTTGCCGTTCCAAACCGGCTCGATAGCCGCCAAGGTTTCGCTTCGTTCCGTGTCCGTCCGCGCAACATAGTGATAAATGATTCCGGTCCCCAAATCAAAACCATCGAGAACGAGGTACACGGCAAACATGAAAGCCACCATGATGAACCAAAAGGTTTCCATGACTCAGTCTTTTCCTCTTGTATCAAGTGTGGGATTCAGGCAATGGATTTCCCTCACCTGTCTCCGATGACGTTGGGCCTCGTTGGACAAGTTCAGAGAATAAAAAGAGAAACAAGAGCCCTAACAAAAAATACATCCCGACAAACCCAATGAGTGTAAAGAGGGCATTGCCAGAATGTACGAGTGGCGAGATTCCATCAGAGGTTTTAAAGAGCCCATAGACTAACCACGGTTGTCGTCCGAGTTCAGCGGTCATCCATCCAGCCGTGGTGGCAATGTAGGGAAACGGTGCGCTGAAGAGTATGATCCATAACAACCATTGCCATGTGGTTGTGAATAATTGCTCTCGCCATAACAGCACAAGTGCCGTGGTCATGATCGCGATAAAGATCGTTCCGAGACCCACCATGATGTGATACGAATAATAGAGTAAGGGTATATTGTCGGGCCACTCATCCCGCGGAAAGGCATCCAACCCTTTCACTTCTGCCCAGAGTTCGTCATACAAGATAAAACTCAGTGCCGATGGCACCGTCAACGGATTGTCAATCGTCAAGGTTTCCATATTGGGTTGGCCAACCAGGGTCATTCCGGCTCCCCGTTCTGTATGAAACAGACCTTCCATGGCCGCACCGGCTATGGGTTGGTGCTCAAACACTTGTCGGGCGTTTTCATGGCCGGTGGGGAAGCTGAGGATGAGACTCGCGCAGGCCCCCGCAACGACTCCGGTGCGCACAAACAATTTGGCTAAAGTCTGATGTTTATCTGAGAGATAATAAAACGCACCGACCCCAGCCATTACAAATGAGGCCGTGGCCACGGCGGCTGTCATATTGTGCCAATATTGCCAGAATAACCACGGATTCGTGAGGAGTCCAATTAAACTGTTTACCTGGACACTCCCATCATCCATGACGGTATAGGCGACAGGATGTTGCATCCACGCATTGGTGGCTAAAATGAAATACCCGGAAAGCCATGACCCGACAAACACCATGAACGCCGCAACCCAATGCGTTTTCGGGCCAAATTTCTTTTCACCAAACAGTAAGATTCCCAAAAACGTTGATTCCAGAAAAAACGAAAACAGGCCTTCCATGGCGAGTGTTTGTCCGATGACGCCTCCGGCATACTCTGAAAATTTTGCCCAGTTCGTACCGAATTGAAATTCCATTGGAATACCGGTCACGACCCCAAACGCAAAGCTCAGTGCAAAAAGTTTTGTCCAGAAACGAGCGGCTTCATTGTAATGCTCATTGCGGCTCCACAGCGCGCGCGACTTGAGATATACAAGCAACAAAGCCAAGCCCATTGTGAGTTGCGGAAAAAGATAATGAAATGTGATCGTAAAGGCGAATTGAAGACGATCATATAATAAAGCGCTTTCCATGATTTCTAGTCCAATTGGAAAAGATAGAACTGGAGGCGATACGGACATTGCGACATGATACAGCGTCTCGCGAAACCTCTGTTTCTATTCCTATGTCTTCCACATGTTACCATGTGACCAGAAACTGTGTCGTCGACGACAGTGTGTCAACTGATTCAATGAGGAAAAAGACATGCACACCCAGTGAGATGCGCGTGTGCTAATTGGTGTCACTGGCGACCTGGCGTAAAAAATGTCCTGGTTCTTCATTCACACATTCACCGTGGAACAGTTCGTGGCCGAATCATTGGCGTGGCCCAAGGTGAATGTGGTGTTGAGCAGACACGATAGCGAGCCCGTGATAGTGGGGAGAAATGAGGCTTCAGCGATGTAGCATTTACACCAGCATCCGGTAATTTCTGACAGCATGCCCCGGAAGGGTGTCGGGATTTTTTTGCATTGCCGCCATCGCCATTATCTATGTCGAATAATGCCTTCCTCATCAAGAAATGGAACGTTCAAATTACATGGTAACGGCGTGAAGCCAATGTTGTTCAAACAGCTGATCCAGGGCAGCCATTTGGATTGATATGACATTTACCTCGTGAGGATAGGTGTGAGGCAATGAGGACAATATGAAGTTGTGTTGTTTGAGATGTGCGGGTACAAAGTTAAGAAATTTCCTGATATAACTATTGTCGAAGTTTCAATCATATGCGATTCATGCTGAAGGGGATAGTTGTACGATGAGATGCGCAAAAATTCTTTGTACGATCGGTCCGAAAACTTCGACGGCTCAAATGCTTGAAGCGTTAGTCAACAACGGAATGAATATGATTCGACTTAACATGTCGCATGGAGTACAGCAGTGGCATGCCAAAACGATTAACACGATTAGAGCTGTTGAGAAAAAGCTCGAAGTGTCGCTTCCCATTATGGTGGACTTGCAGGGTCCAAGAATTCGCGTTGGGACTCTTTCCAAGAACGGAGTGGAATTGACGGAAGGACAAACGATTTCATTGCTATCTGTTCAATCCGGACATGCACGTACGTCCGATGCGGCTAACGTCAAATCCCTATGCATCCCTATAGGCTATCCAACACTTTCTCAAGATGTAAAGCCCGAACAAAGGATTTTGATTAATGACGGGTTGATTGAATTACGTGTCGTGAAAGTGACAAAGAAGCATGTGACATGCTCGGTAATGGTCGGTGGAAGAGTGACGTCCAATAAAGGAGTCAATTTTCCGGATACGACTTTGAGTACTCCTTCTTTAACAGAAAAAGATCAACACGACATTCGTTTCGCGATGAGCCACAATGTGAATTACATTGCACTCTCTTTTGTCCGTTCCGAAAAAGATATTCAGACGACAAAGGCGTTTCTTGAACGAAGTGGGTTGGCCATACCGGTTATTGCCAAAATCGAACGGCCGGAAGCCGTGCAACGATTGAATGCAATCTTAGACCAGGCTGATGGAGTAATGGTGGCTCGAGGGGATCTGGCGATTGAAATGACGCTTGAGGCCGTACCTGTGCTTCAAAAGCGAATCATTGCTGAAGCTAACCATCGAAACCGATTGGTCATTACGGCGACTCAAATGCTGGAGTCGATGACCGAACATTCTATTCCCACCCGTGCTGAAGCTTCCGATGTTGCCAATGCGGTGCTTGATGGATCTGACGTGCTCATGTTATCAGCAGAAACTTCAATAGGAGGATATCCTATTCAAGCTGTTCAGGTCATGGATCGCGTCATTCGTAATGCCGAAACCGGCAATGTTCTTCGTTGGGAACCGGCGAATACCCATAACGTTCAGGAAGCATCAGTCGCGGCATCAGCCTGTATCGCAGCAGCAACAGCCGCCCGGCTTGTGCAAGCCAAGTTGATTATTGTGTTTACGAATTCTGGGGCGACGGCCCTCTTGATGTCTAAGCAGCGCCCCGATGTTTCGATAATCGGACTGACACCATTTTCAGACAGCCTAAAACGTATGAAGGTCTTTTGGGGAGTAGAACCGTATCTGATACCCCACATTTTGAATACGGATGAGCGAATTCAGATGGCTGAAGCGATATTGAAACGCCACCGCTTAGTCAAAGCTGGAGATCGTATTGTCATCCTTTCTGGAGAACATGATCAGCAGCAGACAGGCACAAACCTTATGAAAATTCACGAAATACGATAAAGGTTTGACGTGCAAGCTTAGTCTTGTCCGCTTCGTGTTGCCGGAAATATGAAGTTTCCCTTGCTCCAAGGTCAACGATTGCTTCTTTTCGAAGGTCGTTAGCTCTTTGGACACTTTCGCTATACTCGCCAAGGTTGTTGTGGAATAGTTTGGTCAACGGTTCTATTTAAATTGTTGACCTTTTCCTCAATTCTGATTCCTCTTCATAACTCATTCCATTCCCTTCAATGTATCTATAGCCAATTCAATACATTTCCAATGTGTGAAAACGACTGGAAATTGTTAGGATTCGCTCTATAGCCGTTCCAATTTACTTCCGTCTGTACGACGTGTGTTTTTGCGCTGTGTACATGATGTAACTTCGGGTGGAAGTTATTTGGTTTCGCTATAGAGTCTTCACTTCACACACAACCGCGAAAAGTTTATGATTTTGGCCGCGTCTGTAATTTGGTTAGTGAATTGCATGTTGAATTTAGGTTGAGCGCATCAGTAGAAATTCTTTGACAGTATGAGGATGAGTGTGGAAAATAATATGTATGATTATGGTTTGTACATTCAGAGAGGACTTTCGGCAGCACATCGCTCTCTTCCTGCGTGAGCGAGGCTATGAAGTTTGTGTCCCATCCCATCGGCAAGATGTGCTCACGATGGTCACTCAAGAACAGCCCCTTGTGGTATTGCTGGATATGTATGTGACACATCCAAGTGGCTTGGAGGTGTTGCGTGATTTACGGGCACACGGCTTCAAAGGAAAAGTTGTCTTACTGGGTGGAAGTTCAATGAGCTCAGTAATTTCACATGCGTACCATCTTGGTGTTGATCAGGTGGTCGGGGGGCCTCAGTGGGTTGATGGTCCGGCAACCCTTCTCTGCGGTCAAATAGAGGCCGCTATTCACTCAACACTGCATGCTTCGATTGCGCGGCAGGCGTATGAACTGTATGAGTCACGGGGCCGAACGCATGGTCAGGACTTGGACGATTGGCTTAATGCAGAACGATTGATCTTCAAGCGAGTACTTTCCCAAAAGGCGAGTAGTAAGCCTTCACGATCTTCTTTAAAGGATAGACAGCCTAAGAAAAGCCAACTCTATGTTTCCATTCAAAACGATGCGAGTGAAGTCAAAACGTGATGTGTGGTCTCGATAGCGTGCTGTCCTGAACGTGTGGATTGTGCGTTATAGCCGTTCCAGTTATGCCGAATCACTTAAATGTCGACCTACTGAATGCTGGTTATAGCCGTTTCAAATAACTTCCGGTGGTGGAAACGTTGTACCGCGCTGGGTTAATTGTATTTTCCTATTTGGGAGAGTTATTTGGTTTCGCTATAACGTCTCCTCGCTAGATTCAATCCACTTTTTCTTACGAAAATATATCATTAAACCAGCTGTGCAGAATCCCAGAAAGAGTAGTCCTAGGGGGTAACTCCCATTCCCATTCTCATTTTGATATAAAGTTAAAATTCATGCCATAGATGTCGGCGATCACGAAAAACGTAAGCTTTGCGCATGACATGCCTTAGCTGTGAATGAATATTGGTTAATTTATTCACTGTCATGTTCTGCCTATGTTCTTCGTGTCGCCGGCATCCAGGGTGTATGATTGGAATGTCGTGTTATTATTTGAACGGTTCTTTGAGCACGACCTTTACCCCGCCAATCGTTCCCGTAACAGCATTTCGAACTTGTTCCCCTGCACTTGAGCTGACTTCACCGGCAGCTTTTAACGCACTGCTTGCTGCAGTTGACGCGGCCTCGGCGGTATCCACTCCGATGGATTTCGCTCCTTCTATTGCCCCCTCGACAGAGTTTTTGGCTGTGGTTGCCAAGTCTCCGCCGACTTGGGCTGTAGCCTTAATCATGGAACTGGCGGTTCCACTCACCGTGTCCATGGTTTTTTCTCCGACCACTTTTGCCCCCTCGAGTGCGCCTACCATTGTTGCTTTGGCCGTTGACCCGAGATCTCCTCCGACCTCAACCGTTGCCTTGATGACGGCACCTGCAGTGTGACTGATGGTTTCCATGGCTTTCCCACCGATTTCCTGTGTTGCCTGCGCTGCCCCAATGATAGTTGCTTTGGCAGTGCTGGCTAATTCTCCACCAACAGAACTTACCCCTTTGATTGCGGCAGTCACAGCTTGAGCCGCAGCATCGGTCATTCCCGTGGTTAAATCTTTCGTCGCGATGATTGCGCCTTCCACGGCTCCCTTTGCCGTTTGAGCCAAGTCTCCACCAACTTCTGATGTCGTTTTAATGAGCGTTGACGTACTCACTCCAATTGTCTCGAGCGTATTTGTTGTGACTTCTTTGGTTCCCTGCACAGCGCCAACGATAACGCCTTTGGCCGCAGAGCCTGCCTCGGCTCCGACTTCAGAAATCCCTTTTACCGATCCCACAATAGTGTCTTTGAGTAAGCTCCCAGCTTCGGTGCTAACGGCTTTGGTCCCTTTGAGGGCGGTAATGAGTGTTCCGCTCACCAGATTCAGTATGGCATTGGTGACATCGCCTGTACCTTGAATGGTTTCGACAACACTTTCTTTGGCTTTCACAATGATGGATTTTTCTTCGGACATGTGCGACTCCTTTCGCCGGATAATGAATAAACGAGAAGTAAATACGTATGTGTCCCAGCCTGGTCACGTGTGTCCTACGTCTGTATTGTCGATAGCAGGCTGATCACAGCTTCGCATGATCATGATGTCATGTGCCGTCATAATCATTCTTGCTAAGAATGGTTCCGTCTGCCTCCTTTCCCGATTATCGTGGGATGAATATCAAATGAATCTATGTTGTCAGTCTCTGTGTTTTCTCCGAATAGTATACTAGCCGAGTATGATTTCTTCTTTGACTGTTTCATGGATTTCCTCCACAACTTTTTCGGCCGTGGTGGCGTTCTTGACTTTGGCAATATGAAATAGGGCATCCCCTTGATTGACAATGGGTAAATTTGTTCGACCGATGAGGATTCCCGGTTCGTCTGCGTTCACAGAAATTTCCGTTTCACCCATAGGATCTGAAATCGTGCCTACATGATCGCCTTGCTGAATTCGTGCGCCCAGTGGATGCAGCGACCGGAGTATTCCGCCAGCTGGAGCTCTGAGCCAATAGGAATTCGTGGACACGACGCTCTTGGTCTCGACAGTCGAGGGCTGTTTGCCAAGCATTCCCAATGTTTGCATAACCCGAAGAATGCCTCGTACGCCAAGGCGAATGGCCAGTTCATCGAAACGGAGAGCTTCACCGGCTTCATAGAGCATGGTTGGAATGTTTTGGTCGGTTGCTGCCCTTCGCAGTGAGCCGTCACGGAGATTCGAGTGAAGAATGAGCGGGGCAGAAAATGATTTACTGAGATGTTCCATATTGGGATCTGAAAGATCTGCCCGAATCTGCGGAAGGTTGCTCCGATGAATTGCCCCGGTATGCAAATCAATACCATGCGTGCATCGCAGAACGACTTCATGCATGAATAAATAGGCCAATTGGGACGTCAAGGAGCCTTTCACGTTTCCTGGGAAACTTCTGTTCAGGTCTCGACGATCAGGTAAATACCGAGAATGCGCCAGAAACCCAAATACATTGACAATTGGAACTGCGACAAGTGTGCCGCGAAGTTTGTGTAATCGAGGAGTTTTCAGGACTCGTCGTATGATTTCAACGCCATTGAGTTCATCTCCGTGAATGGCGGCGCTAATAAAAAGACGTGGGCCATCTTTTTTCCCATGAATGATGTGAATAGGAATATTCATGGGTGTATGGTTGGAGAGTAAACTCATCGAGAGATTGATCGTTTGCCGTGTTCCTGGCAGAACCGTGTTGTTGCCTATCTCAAAACTTTGACGTAGTAATTTAGCCACGACCTCGAGTCCTCGTTTTGTTGGGTTTCGCATTCTTTTCAATAAATTGAATGATCTCCTTGGCGACGTCGATACCCGTTGCATTCTCAATGCCTTCAAGACCAGGAGAGGAATTGATTTCCATGACCACTGGGCCATGTTTTGAGCGAAGCAGGTCGACGCCGCAGACATTGAGTCCCATGATTTTCGCGGCTCGGGTTGCCGTCGACCGTTCTACAGGCGTGATTTTGATGAGCTGAGCGTTTCCACCTCGATGTAAATTTGATCGAAAGTCACCCTTCGCGCCTTGGCGTTTCATGGCAGCGATGACGCGGTCACCAATCACTAAACAACGAATATCCGAGCCACCGGCTTCTTTAATGAATTCTTGCACGAGAATATTGACTTTGACGCCTCGAAACGCTTCTATGACCGACTTGGCTGAATTGTGGGTCTCTCCCAACACCACCCCGATTCCCTGCGTACCTTCCAGGAGTTTGATGATCACTGGCGCGCCACCGGCAATGCCGATGACGTCGTCGGCAAAGTCATCGGAGTGGGCAAATGCTGTAACCGGGAGCCCAATGCCTTTTCGTGCTAATAATTGTAAGCAACGAAGCTTGTCGCGTGATCGTCCGATGGCGACTGATTCATTGAGCGGCCAGACTCCCATCATTTCAAACTGACGTAGGACGGCGAGTCCATAGAATGTGATCGACGCTCCAATACGAGGAATGACGGCATCATAGCCTTCAAGGTTTTCACCTTTATAGCGAAGCTCGGGATTGTGCGACGTGATGTTCATATACACTTTGGTCGTATTGATGACGTCGATATGATGTCCGGCTGCCTCGGCTACCTCGACAAGTCTTTTGTGAGAATATAGCTTCGGGTTACGTGCCATCATGGCCAGTTTCATACGTGATCCCTCCTCGTAAATGGCAATAGGTAATACAAAAATATTCAGTGCTCGTTTGTGGTGACTCGCCCTACACAAAATGATTTTCCAGGATCGATGACGCAGTGACGTCTGATTGCCGTACGACCCAATAACATTCGAAAACCCATTTGATCTCGATTCGTCAAGGTTACTTCAATTGGCCATGATTGGGCTCCGAGCGTGAGTTGCGTCTCGATGACAAATCGCTGCTCTCGTGTCCCTCCAGAGTTTGTGACGACTCTGGATTCCCGGACTGGACAGGTACAGACTCTCTTGTCTGTATCATTATGTTGATAGGGTTGAATCGTAAACCGGACCCAGTCTTGCCCTTGTTGTGTAAATTGTTCGATGTTAAAGGCATGCAGCGCCGATGTTCGCGCACCGGTGTCAATTTTCGCTTTGATGCGTTCCACCTCTAGATCAGGGAGTGTTACCCATTCCCTCCATCCAATGATTGTCTTTTTCATTATGTTGAAGGAACCTCCTTGTTCGTTTTTCTGCGATACATCGGGTGACTCGTTCCTGGGAACCTGAATTAACTGAAGAGTGGCCGGTAACGATCGTGAGGGCCGTACATCAGATTCTTGGCGTAATTTGATTTAACGTTCAATACATATATCAGGGCTCCCTCATACTTGTTCTGGTGAATGCATGAGTCTTGGCAGAGTCTGTTTCTCTGATGAGGTAATTCTCGCAAGTCAACGGTCATCATGCTCTCCTCTGTACGAGTTCTATGACAATTATGATGTCACGAGCGGTAAAGGAATCGGTGATCGTACATGTAAATCCCGTTGAGGAAATGGTATCTCAACTCCGTTTGCACGAAACTTTTTCACGATGGCACAGTTAATGTCGGAATGTATTTGACGTCGGCCTTGAGGATCGCCAACCCATGCCAAGAGACGCATATTCCATGACGAATCGCCAAACGCCAGTAGCCATGCCTTTGGTTCTGGATTTGATAAGACCTCAGGATGCTCTCTTGCTGTTTCCAATAATGATGAGATGACGGTGTCGAGCTCAGAACCATAGGACACGCCGACGTCAATCTCTAGCCGTGTTTTCGGATCGCCATGTGACCAATTCACAACGGTCGATGAAATGAATTCAGAATTGGGAACGACGATGGCGATATTGTTGAGTGAGCGGATAGTGGTCGAACGAATGTTAATTTCAACGACGTCACCTTCGGTGTCAGCAACGGTTACGCGATCGCCTACTTGTATGTGTTGCTCAAATAACAGGATGATTCCCGAGATAAAGTTCGAGGTCAAGTTTTGCAATCCAAATCCGATGCCGACTGATAAGAATCCAAAGATAACGGCCAGTCCGCTGAGGTCAATGCCAATGAGCTGAAATGCGATAATCGCTCCGAGTACCCATAGCAAATATTGGGCAATGCGGGTCATCGTGTACTTTGTGCTGGCAGGAAGATTGATATGTTGCAAGAGACGGTTTGCGATGAAATGGCGAAAAAAACGATTGAGAATTAATAATCCGCACATGACAAAAAGGAATACAATAAGAGAGGAGATGGTCACCGGAGTTTGATTGACCGAAAACAATTGGTAGTGGAGCATGTTGTTCGCCATCGTCCAAACGTCCCAGCCGTTCATCATTGAAGCTCCTTTTTCTCGGGTTTCATTTCGCTGTGATCGCCAGTTTCAATTTTCATATGTCGTACATTTTCTATTTCTCTGAAGGCGCGATTTGTTCTTGTGTATCGGTCATGAGGTCTTTGGGGAGTGTGACGGTATTTTTTAAAACATCTACGGCAAATTGCGCTAAGCCTTTCAGTCCTCCAGTAAAGGATTCCAAGGGCAGATATCGAACTGTAGGAGATGACCGCGACTCTTTGACTTCGAATAATGCGGTGGCAAGTCCCTGACGTTCTCCTTTAAGGATTCTGCCAAACAGAGGAATGTTTTTTAAGAGATTGGAATATTCCCCAAACGGGCTGACCGCAAAAATAAAGTCGAGCTGATCCTGTGGCAGGTCATATGTGCCGGCTGCAGTCATTTTAATGACAGGACTATTGAGTAACAGATCATTCGAGGTCATGAGGCCATTTTTGATGGTAAATGTGCCAGTCAAGTTGTGGAATGGTATCCCTTCTTGTGCGAGATCCACCTTGCCCATGAGCACATTGGGAAGGTTGAGAAGCCCTAGAATTCTCGATATGGTTGGTGATTGGATAACGTGTCCATCATGAATACGCACGTCACCTTCTCCGGTCAAGGACTGTTGGAGTTGTTGAGCGTCACCCAATTGAGTGGTGAGTGAGATAGTTGTCGACAAGCTTCCATCTACTTTGGAGTTATCGGGAATAATCGACTCAAGAGGAACGTCGTGTGCGCGAACCTGAACGGTTGCTGTACGGTGTTCTTGTGTCCATTGAACCCGAGCCGTTTGCAGTGTGTTGGTTGTCTGTACAGCACTGGCCTGTGATTTGTTGATGTCAATAATTCCATTGGTCCGCCAGGCAAACCAATCGTCCCCTGAACCGTGAAGACTCACATTGGCTTCCACGTGTTGTATCTTGAACTGTTCATCTCCAACGACAACATGGTCTGGGAAAAATGCTCCATCCTCTGAGCCTGTTGTGAGGGTCACATTGAGCATGCGTTGATCATCAAGAGAGACGTCGCCTTTCATATTGAGATGAAATGGAGGCATTTCTATTGATGATTGGCGGATATGGAGTATGTGATTGGGGGTGAGTTCGCCGTCAAGTTTGAACCATGTCGAAATGCCAGAGGGTTTCTGTAATACATGAGGGTAGGAAATGGTTATGGATGTGAGATCCATTTCAGTTTGGAACGTTGGTTGTGTGGTTGAGCCTGAGATGTTCAGAGCGATGTCCAGCGGACCACCTGATAGGTGATTGTCGTGAGACAATTGGGGAAACATGAGTTGTAGGTCAGAGAGTTCGACCTGACTCCGGAGTGTTATGTCTTTCAACGTATTCTGCTGTCCATACGATGCGCTGCCCTGTAGCGTCGTATCACTCTTTCCGATCTTTCCTTTGAGTGTATGGATGGTGACATGTTCCTGGTCAAAGTTTAGGTGTCCGGAAAATTTCTGAAGGGGGAGGGGAGATGCCGCAGGATGAAAGCCGAGATTCCGTACCTGTAACTCACCTTGGTGAATCGTGAGTTGACTGGGTTCGGTCAACGGTCCTTCAATCATCAGTGCGATAGCCGCAATACCCTGGACGTTTTGCATCTCGATCCATGCAGGTGGATCCTGTTTGATTGTTTCGAGTTGACGGACTGTTGTCAGGATATCCGTCGCATGAAGGTTGCCATTGGCGGTGACCGTGAGCCAGGGGCCAGGCTTTCGAAACTCAATGTGTCCATTGGCCTGCTGTAAGGTCGATGATCCATATTCAGCCGACAACTTATCGAATGTGACCTGATCGTGATCGAACGTGAACGTTCCTGTCATGGCATGTATGGGAAGAGGTTGCGCGGGAAGCTGAAAGCCAAGATTTTCTATGGCCAACTCACCACGTTGAATCTGAACATGGTCGGAACCACCTACGGCTCCTTCAAACGTGAATCCGACACGGGCATGCCCCTCTACGGCATGTGCATTGAGCCATATGGGCGGGTCTTCTGCGAACGTGCCAAATTGCCGAGCGGCTTCTAATGCGTCCTGTGCCTGGAGGTCTCCATTCACGGTGAGTGTGAGCCAGGGGTAGGGTTTCCTTAAATCTAATCTTCCTTGCGCGTGCTGAATGTGTGAGGCTTCATAGTCAGCTGAAAAACTATTGATCGTAAGATGATCGTGTTCCAGAGTCACTGAGGTTCGAATATTGCGCAGGGGCGGAATCTGTGTATGAGGATCGACGAAGCCCTGTGTGATGCGAAGCGTGCCAAGGATTGATGGCGTGTGTTCAGCATCGAGTAGACCTGCAAGCGTGATCTGGGGAATGTCAAAGTTTCCCCGAATAGTATGTTGTTGAAGCATCGTTTGAATGTGGGCTGGTATCCATGTGCGAGGAATAAGTTGGGTAAATTTTTCAATCGAGTACGTAGGAACTTCGCCTGTGAAGAAGAATGCCGGTTGATCGCTTGATAGCCCAGTGACGCTCATTTTTCCATGGATAGAGAAGTCGTGTATGAGACTGGAGACGTGTTCGGCGATCAGGGTATAGCCGGTTTTATCAGAAAAGAACGTGAGGGATGTCTCAAGATTGGCGATGAGTTGTGGCGTTGAGAGTTCCAGCCCTGGTGAGACAAAATTCAACACGGGACGCATGTCGATGTCACGGATATGAACGTTTGCTGTGATGTGAAGATCGCTCTCAGATGGAATCTGAGTCTTGGAATCGATGGGAGAGGGCGCCATGCCTCCCTGTACCTGACCCGTCACTGCGATTTCTGACGAATGTTGCGTGTCAGAGGGAATCGCCGTCATTCGAAAATTCAGTTGTTTGAAGTCTGATTGTGTGAGTATCGTCGCTTCAAGTTGAGAGAGCGTGAGAGATCGGGGTTCCTCTGGCTGTAATTCGTTGATGATGGTGACGGAGCCCTTGTGTATTCCGAGTTCCTTGAGTCCAGCAAATTCTATGAGCGACGTTCCCGTATCTTCTTCATCAGGGATGATGAGCCACTGCCAGGTCCCGTCTTGTTGTTGTCGTATTGTAATCGCTGGTTCATTGAGCGTGCAGCGATTGATGATTATGTGTCCAATAAGAAGAGCAGAGACTTCGAAGTGGCATGATCCACTTTCTAATTGAAATATCGTGGCCTCTGTCTTTTCATCGATGAACGTGACGCCGAAGAGTCTGACCTGCGGAGGAGAGAACGCGTGAATTTCCAAATGCTCAGCTCGGACTGTGGTGCCAATCGCGTCCCCGACTTTTTGTAAGATGTATCCCTTGAGTGGTTCAGAGTCTGAGAAGGTGATAAGCATGCTCAACGTTGCGCCTAGAAGCAAGAGGACGATGATGCTGAATACGCAAAAATATTTGACTATCCTCATCGTGGTGTTTTGTCCGGGAATCTGACTGCTCAATCTCCGACTTTAGATGTGAAAAGACGCGCATCCGTCCCGAAGCCGCTTTAGTACAATATTTTTTCTTCTCTTCTTTCTTGTCTTGGCTTTGGAGGTGTCACTGACTCGACTTCTTGCATGTCTTCTATTGAATCTTTGTGTTGAAATGGCTCAATTTCTATCGGGCCTTCAATCAAGTTTGTTGTCTTGTGTTCAATGAAAAACAAAATCGTATATTGATTGAAGTACGTTTTGGCACGATACCATGGGGTTGCTCGTAAAAATTTCTCAGTTGCGTTTTCAAAAAACTCGAATGAAAACCTGGTATATCCTGTTTGGTAGGTGGCTTTAAAGATGGCCAGTTCTGGCAGGGCAAACGGAAGGATGCTCCCTTGAACCTCGGGCATGCCAAACAGCGACTCAGATTCTTCGGTTCCCAGGGTTTGGATAATGATTTGTAGCCGATAGGTAGCCGATTCACAGTTTTGTTTGGCAGTGAAGCCCTGTTTTCCCAGCCAGCCACTGATGATGCCAATCATGAATTGCTGATTGTCTCTCAACCCTGTCGCGCGCACACAGATAGATGCTTCGGGTGGGACAGGGATAGTGATTGGAGGGTCTTTGGGTTCTAAGCTAAAATCCACAGCTTGGGCCATGAGCATTTGTTCGATCATTGTTGGCGAACTAGGCTCAGGTAACATATTGGGTGCTGCACAAGCTGACAGCAGACCGTAGGTCAATGTGACGAGTGCGATGCGTAGGAACATTTTCATCGTTGCCTTTCGATATCAGTGTCCTGGGGTGTGTCAACATGATCTCTGGATGTGTGATCCTTGTTTCTTCTGACCCCATCTATCTGCTTGTCATGGCAGAGTCTGCATCCAATGTTCGTGTCCTTCAGTCGAATCTTGACGCCTTCCTCTACGTTTCAACTGATTATTTTCCCTTGTCTCTTTTAATACGTCTTCCTAAATATAACAGAATACGGTCAAGTGCGAATGCGAGAATGACCACGCCAATCAACACGCCTGCCATGAATGTAAGAATTTCCATGTTTTCGATTACTCTGTGTGTGAAGATCGTCCTGCATGCGATTCGTAGTTCATATGCTCCAGATGCGTTGGAGATACGAATTCGTTATTCTTGTTTTCACTGATCGTGTCATGATGATGTTCTTCGCCGGTATTGCTTTGCATTCTTCATGAGATGGACGACGCCTTCAGTCATTGTGCCTCAATATCAAGCGTTTCTGTGCACTATCTCCTCCCACGTGTTGTGTCTCTTGCTCTGCAGGCTTTCATGCTAACCTGATCAGCTTCGTGTCTCTGAGATACGACGTGTGAACTTGAAGAGCAGGAGAGATGGGACTCAGCGGTGTCGTTCACTCGGGGTGAGAAGGCCAGCCAGGACTGCCACACCAGCAAGGATGAGAACCAGCCCCACAATCCATCCAAGCAGAGCTGGTTTGATAATAATCAGAAGTCCCAAAATGATCAAAAACGCGGCCAATACTGACGACACAACCGGGCCAACATTGTGAGTCAGAGTGGCGAGCGCTGCGAGTAGTGAATTCACGTGGTCTCCTTCTTCAATTGAATCCTATCGGACACGGGAAGGTTTTCGGTTGTGTTTTTTTCCTAGTGGGGCGACTTGTGCGGTAATGTGTACGCCTGCCACAGCCTTTCCCAAATAATGTTCCACTGAACTTTTCAGACGCTCTTGTACGTGATGGCCAAGATCAGCGATGCTGGTAGCTGGGTCAACCGATAGGCGGCAGTCTAAATGAATCCCATCGGGAGACTCCCGGACCTGAGTCGAAGATTCCATCACTCCCTCGATGTGCCCTGTTTCTCGACTGGCAAGCTCTTGAATACTTGTCAGCGCTGCGGTGACTTCCCCAAGATCATCTTTCTTGACCACTAATCGACTCTCCGTGTGCGACCAGGGGCGAAGCTCTATCAGCAAGAGGAGTAGGCTGACGAGTGAGACGCCGGTCCCGATTGCGAGGACTCCCCACCACGTTGATGATTCCATTTGAGTGAATGGAGTAAGTGTGTGATCCCAAGGGGATGGGAGCAATTGCTGTGGAGTAATCATATGCGTCGAGACTAATACAATAGTCCCGATAATCAATAAAAGGACAAGAGCTCCAAAGATCACCAAGATTCGATTCAACGTATTCAAGCGTTAATCCTTCATCTGAATATCTGTAATTCGTATGTTGACCCTTCGGATATGTTCTGTCGTCAAGGCGTGAATGGCTTGTCGAGCCCTGTGTCGGACTCGTGCCGCAAGTATGGACAATGAACCCTGCTTTTTGAGGGTTGCAATAATTTCCACATCTATGTTGAGTGAGCCCTCAACTCGATGAACCGCAACACCGGAAATCCGTACCCCTGGCCCAACCGTCGTTAAGCGTGCTTGCGGGCTAGTTGGCATTGTCGCGTCATGGACACGGCTAATTCCCCTGACGACGGTTTCAGCAATGTGTTGTTCGTCAATGAGGAGAGATTGTTCCATGAAGACCCTCAGCTATTGTCATTCGACTCTTTTGGGCGGAGGTGCGGCTTTCTCTTGTTCAGGCAAGTGTAGCCCACTGACTTTGATGTTCATTTCTTTAACCACGAGGCCAAGGAGACGTTCGACCCGGTCGATCACATTGCGTCGTACGGCTGCTGTCAGATCGGGAATGCGAACGCCATATTGAGCGATGACACTGAGGTCAATCGCAACTTCGCGTTCTCCGACTTCCACCTGCACACCCTGTTCTGAGGATCCATGCCCTGAGAGACGTTGAGTGAGGCCCGTGAGTTGGTCGCCAAGCTTCTGACTACCGATATCATAGATCCCATCTATTTCTTTGGCCGCAAGCGTCACCATTTTTGCCACGACATCATCGGCAATTGTCGTCTTCCCTTGACTGCTTGCCAAAGGTGATGTCTCTTGCGTGTGGTCTTTCGTGACGTCTGTCATACATCAAATCTCCCTTTTCACAGTGTTCTGGGCTGTGTGGATTTCGTGAGTCTGTTCAGTGACGAATCTCGGGGGTGCATCAAGTAGCTTCTCTATGGTATTTAGGCCACTCGAGAGCTTTCCCCCTGCCGGTCCTTTTCCTTGCCTTCCTCAGCAAAGTGTAGTCCGCTGACATCAACATTGACCTCTTTGACGGTAAGTCCAGTCATGGTGTTCACACGGTTAATAATATTCCGGCGAACGGCTACCGCCACTTGGGGGATGCTAATCCCGTATTCAACGACAACTTTCACATCAACGGCTACTTCGCGTTCTCCGACTTCGACGTGTACCCCTTGAAAGCCTTGGCCAGTTTTTACCGCTCGCTGGGCCATGCCGGTAATGGTATCGCCCAGACCCAATGTACCCATTTCATGGACGCCTTCAATTTCCTTTGTTGCAATGGCGACGATTTTGGCCACAACTTCATCCGCAATGGATGTTTTCCCTTCTTTTGTCACTAAATCTGAACTGCTTCGTGGATTGTCTTTTGTATCAGCCATAGGGGTTCCTCCTTACTGAGTTGATGAACTCTGCGATGTTGTGAGCAGAGATTCGCATGATGTGTACATTCACGTTGTATGAAGGCTTACTGATAGTCCTCTGATATTGAGGTTCTACTCAAATTGCCTCTTCTGATTGTTTAGACAGCTGAGCCAGGGATTTGGTCACATTATTTTTTCGGTCGCTTGAGAGCGACATGTCCCATTCATTATGAATATGCAGTGGTCTGATCCTGAAACGTGAGATTTGTAGGTCGTGGGAATTTGTGAGCATAGACCTCACGAAGGTCTGTTGATAGGCAATGCCTTGCCGGTGTCTTTCAGGATCTATGCAATAGGCGTAAAGGCGTGGAGAGGCGTTGAGGGAAGACGATTGCTGGTGATGATGAGGAAGGCTGAGCACGATGTGTGAATGTCTGTCGGTGTCACGTGTCCTCTTCTGTTTTGGGTCTTCGTTTTTTCGAGCCTTCTGCAATAATTTGCTCATTGGGAATGTGGAGAGTTTCCTCATGTTCCGTTTGTATGACCACCGAGACTGGCGTGACTTTGCGAATGATGCCTTTTTCCCCAGCAAGTAAGACTTCATCTCCCACATGATAGAGCTGAGCAATGTAATATCGTGCTAGAACATTGGCCATAATGCTTCGACTCCCGAGACCAATAGATAGGGCCATTGCGAGCACGACTCCCGCGATAATAACCGTGATATTGGCCGTAAACACTGTCATATCCAATCCGAGTTCCGTGAGGGCCATCACAATCCCGAATCCAATAATTAGGATTTCGAGAAAAGAGCTTAAGGCTCCGGCATAGGCAATATTCAGGTTCGTCGATGCGGAGGTGGCTCCGTCTTTGATGACTTTCGCGAGATACAAGGCAATCACCAGAATAAGAAACGCGCCCAGCACATGGGGGACATAGGCAATGAATGAATTTAGTGTCTCGAGAACAACCGTCAGTCCTAGCACTTCAGACGCCGAAAGGAAGAAGACGAGGAGGACCATGTAATAGATGAGCGTTCCGATAATGTGGTCGAGACTCCTGGAGATGCCGAATTTGTGTAAGATCTCGTTCAGTTTGATCTTTTCACCGAATGACACAATACCAAACATGCCTAAGAGTTTTGTGGTTAGTCCTCTCAGGAACTTTGCGACAACCCATCCAACAAGAATAATGAGGATCGCTCCAATGAGATTTGGCAGGAATGTCCCAATCCGTTCGCCTAAGCGTTCCAAAAAAGTCCAGACAACCATTCCCCATTCCTTGACCTCATGTTGTGTGTCAACCATATGCGCTCCTCTCACTCGTATGTTGTATCGTCCAATAATATTCCAGGAATGGACACGTGAAAGAGTCCAATTTCTTTTGCGACCATAAGGAGATATACGGCTTTCATGATCCGCTCTTTGGTCACAAGGTCCGGGTCAGGGAGATCTAAGGCGTTCAGGACTTGCTCAAATACCAGACTTTCGTCGTTGTTCACGTCCTCACCTCCTCTCGGAGTTTGTCAATTAATCGAGACACTCTCATTTTCGCGGCGCTGACACCGATGCCATAGGAGGTTGCAATTTCCTCGTATGTATACTCGCCCATAAATTTCAGGGCAAGAATACTTCGGTCTTCTATGGACAATCGTGCAAGAAGATGATGAGCTTCCGCTGTTTGCGTCGGATCCTGGACCGGGGGTGAAGTGGTCTCCATGTTGGTTTCGACATTGGCGGTCTGGGCTTTGGCCTTGATGAAATTCAGGCAATGGTTCGTCGTGAGTCGATACAGCCAAGTTGAAAATGCTGCTTGCTTTTTGAACTGATGGAGACGAAGGAACACTCGCATCCACACCTCTTGCATGAGATCTCGTGCATCTGTGGCATTGAGGCAAATGAAGTAACATCGTTTCAGGACCTTGGAGGCATATCGGTCGTACAAGCCTTCAAACGCATCGAGATCACCTTGAGCGATGAGATCTATCAGTCCATGGTCATCAATGTGCTCGAAACGATTCATTGCGTTGGTTGTGATTCTCCGGGGCCAGTCTGTTCATGGTCGTAACCTGGGTAAATGGTCTGTCTCTGCAGATGGGGCAGGGAATGTGCGCAAGGCTATAGTTACCATACTGTACGTCAAAGACCAAGGTGTGGAGGTTTGCCGTTCGAAGGTCGTTGTTCGATCATAAAGGAAAGAGGCGTATAGACTCACCGACTCTGTGGTCAATGAGCTGAAGAGGGAATCGTGCCGTATAAATGTGTTTACGCGTGATGGGAAATGTAGAACGTCAGTAGGTCGATGGTTGAATTCTGGCATGCTCGGGGTGAGCCGTTTCTCTTGAACCTTCTAGCTGGCGATGTTGGCATCTGCAGATTGCTGTTGTGTGTGTCGTGAAGCCTTTTCAATGGTCTTGGGATCAGGGGAATAGGCCGTTGTGCGAAAAAACCCTTGCGCAATGAGGTTGGTGAGTAGGTCTAATTGTTGGAGTACCTGCCCTAAAAAATCCGAGAGCCCTATGTCATAGACTTCCTCTAGGCTGCCAAATTCTAGGTCAGCCGCTAATGCTCCGCCTACACGAATGGCTTGCCGTGTTTCTGAACGGCGGGTTGAGCCCACCATACGTTCCAGCAATTTACTATTGAGGGTTGTGGTAAATCTCACTGATCGAGGAAATTTATCATGGAATAGGAGGAATTGTACGATTTTTTTCGGAACAAGTTGTGCAGAATAGAATTTTCTATAGGCTTCAAAGGCGCTCGCCGACTTGAGGACAGCTAGACATTGATGATAGTCGGAGATAATTCGAGGTTCAACAATGGGACGGCTGAAGATTGGGATATCAATCAGTCGAGCCGTTCGCCCACCTCGTTCAATATTTTTCCCGAGTCGATAGAAGTTCCACCCCTCATCATGGACCATAGTGCTGCCCACGACACCATCGAGGGTGTAACAGGTGTTGAGCACATGATCCAGCAAGTCATGTGTGTCGCCCCACAAGTCTTGGCTTGTTTTTTCTTTGATACCTAAATAGAAATCGTTGATGAAATGCCAGACTTCGCTTGAGAGTTGGTCTTGAATGCCTCTGGCATTGGCTCGGACTGCGGTAATTAAACTAAATAACGAGTTGGGGTTGTCTCGCGACAAGGTGAAAAACTCAAGGACTGAACGAGTTGAAATATTTCCATAGAGTTCTTCGTACAACGCTCCTTCGCCTGTTCCCTCTAAATACTGTCGCCATGTGTCAACCTGATCATCCCACTTTGCGATTTCAGTTAAGAGATGGTAGTGCACGTTGGTAAACCGTGCCGTATACTCAGCGCGTTCAATGTACCGTCCTATCCAAAAGAACGATTCTGCGGTGCGACTCAGCATCATTATTCTTCTCCATAGAGGACCCAGGTGTCTTTACTTCCACCACCTTGTGACGAATTGACGACGAGAGACCCCTCTCGAAGCGCGACACGCGTCAGCCCACCAAGTGACACGGAGATCTCTTCTCCCCAAAGCACAAAAGGGCGGAGATCGACATGACGACTGTCTAACTTTAAGTCCTGGTTGTTTTCAATCACGCAGGGGTGGTGGGATAACGACACGACTGGTTGTGCGATGTAACTGCGAGGATGAGCAAGAATTTTCTTTCGAAATTCCTCTTGTTGTGTTGTGGTCGACCATGGCCCCATGAGCATCCCATAGCCTCCTGATTCCGCGACGGCCTTCACGACCAGTGACGACAGGTGGTCCAACACGTAGGCTTGATCTTCGTCATTCTGACACAGATACGTCGGGACATTTTTAAGTAGAGGGGTTTCGCGTAAATAGTATTCAATCATTTTGGGAACATAGACATACACCGCTTTGTCATCGGCGATACCAGTGCCAACTCCATTAGCCATGGCGACGTTCCCTGCACGATACGCTCGCATGAGTCCTGGTACGCCAAGAACGGAATCAGGGTTAAACACTTCAGGGTCCAGGAACGAATCGTCGACCCTTCGGTAGATGACATCGACTTGCTCCAGTCCTTGGATGGTTTTCATAAAGACTTTGTCTGATTCAACCACCAAGTCTCGCCCCTCGACTAAGGGGATTCCCATTTGAAGAGATAAAAAGCAATGTTCAAAATAGGCTGAATTAAAGACGCCGGGTGTGAGTAATACGACTGCGGGATTTTCTCTGGGATTAGGCGAGAGATACTTGAGATTTTCCAGTAAGTGCGTGGGATAGGAATCAACCGGGCGAACTTGCATGTCGGCAAATAAATTGGGAAAGAGTTGTTTCATGACGATTCGGTTTTCGAGCACGTATGACACCCCCGATGGGGTTCGGAGATTGTCCTCTAAAACATAGTAGGTTCCGTCATGATCGCGAATAAGGTCGATGCCCCCAATATGAATGAAAATATCTTTTGGCGGACGAAAGCCGACAAGATCTTTCTGGAAATGAATCGAACTTTCGACGAGGTCTCGTGGAATGATTTGGTCTGCCAGAATTTTTTGCGGACCATAAATATCAAGGAGAAACATGTTGAGTGCGCGAATCCGCTGCCGAAGGCCATCATTAATGATGTGCCATTCCGTGTTGGGAATAATGCGAGGAAGCAGATCGAACGGAAAAATCTTTTCAGTTTGCTGCGGGTCTCCATAGACCGTAAACGTTATGCCCTGCCTCAGGAATGCTTCGTCAGCTTGTCGGCGTTTTAAATTGAGATCTTTGAGGGGAAAGCTTTGTAGTCGTTCAACAAGTCGACGATAATGCTTGCGCGGAACCCCCTGTGCCTCAAACATCTCATCGAACCCTGGTTTGACGAGATATCGATCGAAGAGCGTTTTCACGGTACCCACCTGTTCATATTAAGGCGAAAGTATTCACGTCTCATGTGTTGTTGTGCTGTAGACATGCACCTAATTGATACCTGCTTTTACGGGCGGACTGCCTAGGTCTGTCACATTTGGCTAGGAACTTCCCCGTCAGTGTACAGCAAACCTCTCTTCAGTCAAAGTCGACGAAGGTTGCATGCTTATCATGATCAATTTCCGTGCGATGAAGAGCTGTGAGTAACAGGCTAGGATGAAAATAGTATTTCTGGTAATGTGAATGGTCATAGTTGCTAGGTGGTCTTGTCTCCGTTTGTCCAACCATGAGCTCAGACATTATTGATTTGTAGGACTCGATTGTTATGGCACTGCATGTTGCGCTCAATCATCAGACTCATTATCAATACGATCGTCCGATTCAGATGGGTCCGCAAGTCATTCGACTCCGGCCGGCTCCACATAGTCGTACGCCGGTTTTGAGTTATTCATTAAAGCTCAGTCCTGAAGGCTACTTTCTGAATTGGCAGCAAGACCCACATGGGAACTATCTCGCACGCGTTGTGTTTCCAAATAAGATGACGGAACTTCATCTTGAAGTTGACCTCGTGGTGGATATGGTGGTGCACAATCCGTTTGATTTCTTTCTAGAGCCAGACGCCGAGACCTTGCCCTTTACCTACGATCCAGTATTAACCCACGATCTTCGTCCGTATCTCGTCACGGAACCGACAGGTCCCCACCTGCAATCGTGGCTGGAGCGTTTTCAATACCCGCAGCAAGACCCCACCGTGCCATTTTTGGTTAACTTGAATCAAGGTCTTAAGCAGCAGATCGAGTATGTGGTTCGCATGGAAGCAGGCGTGCAAACTCCAGATGAGACTCTAAATTTGGCCAAAGGATCGTGTCGTGATACGGGGTGGCTGCTAGTTCAAATTCTTCGAAACCTTGGAATTGCTAGTCGTTTTGTTTCCGGCTATCTCATTCAATTAGTGGCGGATCAGCCTTCATTGGATGGCCCCTCCGGCCCTTCCCGCGATTTCACAGATTTGCACGCCTGGGTAGAAGCTTATCTTCCAGGAGCGGGATGGGTCGGTATGGATCCAACGTCTGGCTTGTTAGCTGGCGAAGGACATATTCCGCTGGCTGCGACTCCACACCCTACGACGGCTGCTCCTATCAGTGGCACAATGGATCCGTGTAAAACGGATTTTGCTTTTGACATGTCGGTTCATCGTATTGTGGAAACCCCACGAGTGACAAAACCCTATACGGATGAGCAATGGTATGACATTGATCGTTTCGGCCACATGTTGGATAAAGAGTTACACGATCAGGATGTTCGAGTCACCATCGGTGGTGAGCCAACATTTGTATCTCTTGATTTTCCCGATGCCCCTGAATGGAATACCGAGGCCGTTGGTCCGACGAAACGTACGCTTGCCGTTGATTTAATGCATCGGCTTCGTCAGCGATTTGCCCCCAAGGGGTTGCTGCACTTTGGGCAGGGGAAATGGTATCCAGGCGAACAACTTCCTCGATGGGCTATGGCGCTGTATTGGCGGAATGATGGTGAACCGCTCTGGCAGCACGACCAACTTATTGGAGGCGGACCTGCGGATAGCTCAGTGTCAATGAATGATGCGCAATTGTTTATCAAAGGGATTGCGGAGCGTGTAGAGGTTGCCCCGACAGCCATTCAAACTGTTTTTGAAGATCCGTGGCATTTTCTCTCTCAGGAACGAAAGCTTCCCGAGAGCCTTGATCCAGCCTCGAACAATCTTGACGACCCGATGGCTCGTCATCGTTTAGCCAAAGTGTTTGAGCGAGGGTTAGGGGAGCCGGCAGGGTATGTGCTGCCCCTTCAACGATGGAACACTAAAGATCACGGTCGACGTTGGTATAGTGAATCCTGGTCGACACGAACCGGTCATCTCTTTTTAGTACCTGGGGATTCACCGATTGGATTTCGTTTACCGCTACCATCCCTTCCGCCACTTGCCCCGAACGAGTATCCGTATATTATTGCCACTGATCCGTTTGAGCCTCGTGGAGCGCTCCCGAAACCTCCCGAGCGCCGCCAACGCTTTCAGCGCACACAACATGCGCGACAGGAAGGCTCCGTCGATCCTCAACAGCTGGTTGGTCAGGTTAGTGGTGAGGGAGACGATCGGATAGTCCGAGCGTCTTTGACGGTTGAAGTCCGAGATCATCACATGTATGTGTTTATGCCACCGGTGGAAACGGTTGAAGATTATCTAGACCTGGTAGCCGCCGTTGAAGAGACGGCGCTTGCCCTTAATAGGCCAGTGTATCTTGAGGGATATACGCCGCCGTATGATCCCAGAATCAGTGTCTTGAAAATTACACCGGATCCTGGCGTGCTGGAGGTCAATATCCATCCTGCGAGAACGTGGGAAGAGATGAGTGCGATCACCACGGGTATTTACGAAGATGCCCGGTTGAGCCGCTTGGGAACAGAAAAGTTCATGCTGGATGGACGTCACACGGGAACCGGCGGTGGCAATCATGTGGTCTTTGGAGGCGAAACGCCAGCGGATAGTCCATTTCTTCGACGACCGGATCTTCTGAGAAGCCTTGTGGCATATTGGCAGCGCCATCCGGTGTTGTCGTATTTATTTTCCGGGTTATTTATTGGCCCAACGAGTCAAGCCCCTCGTATTGATGAAGCGCGGCATGATTCATTGTACGAATTGGAGTTAGGGTTCAAACAATTATCGAAATCTCAGAACGACACGCCAACGCCGCCATGGCTTGTCGACCGGATTTTTCGAAACTTGTTGATTGATGTGAGTGGCAATACTCATCGTACTGAGATTTGTATCGATAAACTCTATTCTCCAGATGGGCCGACCGGGCGTTTAGGGCTTGTGGAATTTCGCGGGTTTGAGATGCCTCCACATGAACGCATGAGTCTTGTGCAACAGCTGTTACTGTTGACCCTCATCGCGCGCTTTTGGAAAAATCCGGACAATGGCGAATTGGTACGATGGGGCACGCAGTTGCATGATCGTTTTATGCTGCCATATTTCATCGAACAAGACCTTCGCGATGTCGTGGCAGATTTGAATCATGCGGGGTATGAACTTCAAGCAGAATGGTTTGCTCCACATGTTGAATTTCGATTTCCGCTCTATGGGTCAATTGCCTTCGGGAGTGTCGGGCTTGAATTGCGGCAAGCACTCGAACCTTGGCATGTGATGGGAGAAGAAGGCGCGGTTGGCGGCACGGTCCGACATGTCGACTCGTCCGTCGAGCGTCTGCAGGTCACACTTTCCGGGTTGACCGAAAACCGCTATGTGGTAACTTGCAACGGTCGGCGCGTGCCACTGATCCCCACTGAGCGTCAAGGCGAAGCGGTTGGTGGTGTACGGTATCGAGCGTGGAAGCCGGCAGCGAGTCTGCATCCTACCATTGGTATTCATTCCCCATTGGTTTTTGATGTGTACGATCGTTGGTCGAAACGGGCCGTAGCCGGCTGTACCTACCATGTTGCACATCCCGGAGGGCGAAACTTCGAACAGTTTCCCGTCAATGCGTATGAAGCGGAAAGTCGTCGCTTGGCGAGATTCTTTCCATTTGGTCACACAGGAGGGGCATACGAGGAGCCGCTTGATGAATCGCGTCCGGAGTTTCCGTATACCCTTGATCTTCGATGGTGAACCTCAGTATATGCAAGATGGCGATTGTGAGTCAGGAAGAGACCTCAGGTTCTCCCGTCGATATCTCCATGTGTTTTTATAGACGACGATGACGACGTTTTCTTCGCACGATCAATCACCCGCTTCCCAGGGGTCTCCTATTATCTATCCCCCCAAAGACGGCACATTTGATGAACTCGTGTCATCGGATGGTTCCGTTCGTCCTCATTGGCAAGGACTTCTCAATACGTTTAGTGGATTACACCAGGACGCGCGTCGTCGCGCCCATGAAACCGCTGCACGCATGCTTCACGATGATGGAATGACCTACCTGGCTCGCCAGGATAATCAACAGGCGGCAAGGCCCTGGCAACTTGATCTATTTCCGTTACTCATTAGTCAGTCAGAGTGGCAACAGCTTGAGGCAGGACTCATTCAACGTGCGCGTTTGCTCAACCATATCCTCAATGATCTGTACGGCCCACAGCAGTTAATTAAAAATGGTACGCTTCCGCCAGCTGTTGTCTTTGGGAATCCTCAATTCCTTAGGCCGTGTCATGGGGTGCCGGTGCAAGGGGGGACCTACCTGCATTTTCTGGCGGTAGATCTGGCTCGGTCACCAGATGGACAATGGTGGATCTTGAGGGATCGAACGGAAGCGCCGACCGGGGCCGGATTCGCACTCGAAAATCGCACGATTGTTTCTCGCGCGTTGCCCCATGTGTTTACGCAGACTCCCGTGCAACACCTCTCTGCATTTTTCCAAACATTCAGTGATCATGTTTTACAATTTGCGCAACGTGACGATCCGTTGGCCGTTGTCCTTTCGCCAGGGCCACAGAACGCGACCTATTTTGAGCATGCCTATCTCGCTCGACATCTAGGGTTTCCGGTGGTCGAAGGGGCTGATCTCACGATGCGCGATACTCGTCTCTTTCTTAAAACGGTCGAAGGCTTGAAACCGGTTGATTTAGTTTTACGTCGCATCTATTCCGATTTGTGCGATCCGTTGGAATTAAACACCGAATCAGTGTCTGGTGTGCCAGGTCTGATGCAAGCGATTCGTGCAGGACAAGTCACGATGGTTAATGCCTTAGGCAGTGGACTTGTCGATAGTGAAGTGCTGCTCAGCTTTCTGCCAGGAGTCTGTCAATACTTTTTTAATGAAGGATTGAAAATTCCGAGTGTAGCAACCTGGTGGTGTGGACAGCCAAAAGAACAGTCTCTTGTGCTGGAACGGCTTGATGAACTCATGATCCGACAAGTGCTGTCCTCAACCAGGGCTTCTCCCCAAAGCCACATCAGTTCATTCGGGACTGATCTCTCGCGGCAATCGAAAGAGCAGTTACGTCAGGCTATTATTCGGCGCGGCCACGAATTTGTCGGTAGAGAGATCGTCTCGCCATCGACCGCACCGTTCTGGTCCAACCAAGAGTCACTCAAGCCTGTGCCGATGACGTTGCGAATGTATATCACCGCATCGCCTCACGGCTATACAGTCATGCCCGGTGGTCTTACGCGTGTGTCTGTCCAGTCTGACCCGCGCGGGCACTGGCATGAACCCGGAGATTTCAGTAAAGATACCTGGATGCTGTGGGAGGGGCACGAACATATTCCGAATAGCGTACCCCACGTTCCGCAGGCGCTCAATCTTCGTCGGGGCGGTCGGGACTTGCCTAGTCGTACCGCCGACAACTTTTTTTGGTTCGGTCGATATCTTGAGCGCGCTGAAGGAGCGATTCGAGTCCTTCGAAGTCTCGTGGAACGATTGAGTGGCGCATCAGAACTTGGCGCCGATCCCGAGATGCTGAATCGGCTTGTCTCGTTGCTTGTTGTGCAAGAGCATCTTTCCCCACGACGTGCACGACGGGTGTTAGTCGGTGGTGCCAAGGCCGTTGAACGAGAGTTACGGACTATTTTGTTTGATCCGGATTCTCCTGACGGGCTAGCCAAAATTCTGATGAATGTTCGTTTGACGGCAGATCGTGTGCGCGAACGTTTATCGATCGATACCTGGAAAATTCTTATGGAACTGACCAATATTCCTCAGGAGTGGAGACGAACCAAAGGGCAGAGCATCGATGATACGATTCGCCTGCTGAGTCGAATGATCCAACATCTTGCCGCATTGAATGGCATGGTGATGGAAAATATGACGAGGAGTTATGCGTGGAGGTTTTTGGAAATGGGTCGTCGCTTAGAACGTGTTCGTCATCTTTCGAAACTGGTACGTCACCTGACGACTCGTAGGAGCCCCGCGACGACCGGTGCGTTGAATCTTCTGCTTGAGTTAGCTGATAGTTATATCACCTACCGGACACGCTACAAGTCTGAAGCGAATCTTGCGGCGGTGTTGGATCTTTTACTGGCTGATGAAACCAACCCGCGATCCGTAATTTTTCAATTGGTCACCTTTGAGACGCATATGGAGATGTTGCCCTATGATCGGTCTCAAGCCAAGTTGGCTCCAGCTTTGCAGATAACCACCCGTTTATGTACCGAACTTCGATTGGCTGATATGGTGCGGTTGTCTGCTATGAATGAGAGAAGTGGTGTTCGGTCGCATCTTGAACGACTGATTCGACAGCTTGAACAGGGTGTCCAAAAAGTATCCGATGAAGTCATGCACATGTATTTTAGCCATTCTATGCCCAAACGTGTGTAACGGATCATTGGTGGGTGAACATTGTTATGTACCAGGTGAGTCACAAAACAACATTCACGTACACGCAACCTGTCGCGATTTCTCATCATATTCTGCGTCTCCTTCCGCGAGTGCATCCACGTCAACAGACGCTTCGTTCCACGGTACTTGTTGAGCCTGCCCCTTCAGTTCATTCGGAAGGTGTGGACTTTTATGGTAACCCCATGATGTATCTGACGATTCAAGAACCGCACACGCAACTCGTTGTGTCTGCCAGTTCACGGATTGATGTCCACTTGGCTGAATGTATGTCCTTGGAAACGAGCCGACCTTGGGATCAGGTTGTGAGTGATCTGCAGACACTGCATGAGCCTGCCATCCAAGAAGCGCAACAGTTTCTCTATAATTCTCCATACGTGATCAGCAATGATGCCACGTATGATTATGTTCAACAGTGCTTTCCGCCTGGACGCCCCATGCTTGCAGGCGTCATGGAGCTGACAAGTCAAATTTATCATGAGTTTCGATATGAAGGTGGTGTGACCGATGTGTCAACGCCAGTGGATGAAGTGCTTGAAAAAAAACGTGGAGTTTGCCAGGACTTCGCGCATTTAGAGATTGCCTTGCTGAGAAGTCTTGGTCTCCCGGCTCGGTACATTAGCGGGTATCTCTTAACGCATCCACCTGAAGGGAAAGAGAAATTGGCGGGTGCTGACGCCTCTCATGCCTGGCTCTCAGTGTGGTGTCCGGACTTTGGATGGATTGATTTCGATCCAACCAATAATATGATTCCCGGAGATGAGCACATTACACTCGCATGGGGACGGGACTATGGCGATGTCAGTCCGATTAATGGGTTCATGGTTGGTGGAGGAGAGCATACGGTGTCCGTTGCGGTTGATGTGAGTCCAGTCGAGTCGTGATTGCTAAAATCCTCTGACCTGCCACGACCTCGCTTTTGTGCTCACTGTTGAATAACAAAAATAGCTGCGGGTTCTGTGTTGGGGTCTAAGCGGATGATATATTCGCTGCCTACGACCTCATGTCGATAATTCTGAATCAGTTCATGCATGTGATACGTCTCACGTTCGCCGATTCCTAAGTCCTCAAGCGGAATGGTCAGTTTGGCTTCCTGAGTGGTATGGGGATCCATATTCACGGCGATCAGGAGCCGGTCTGCTTTATCTGCAGTCATTTTTCCATAGAACAGAATCTGCTCGTTGTCTGTGAGGTAGAATTGAATGTTTCCGAAAGTTTGTAATGCCGGGTGCTCACGCCTGATGCAGTTGATGTGTGTAATATAGTCTCGAATGTTTCCTGTGCGGTCCCAATCCCAGTGTCGGATTTCATATTTTTCGGAATCCAGGTATTCTTCTGTTCCTGGAATAGCTCGATTTTCACAGAGTTCATATCCATTATAAATGCCATAGGTTGGAGAGAGCGTTGCTGCGAGTGCAAAACGAAGTTTAAACGCTGGCCGTCCTCCTTGTTGCAGGATTTCCGGAAGAATATCTGGAGTATTCGCAAAAAAGTTTGGGCGGAAATAGTCATACATCGCGGTTTGAGTTAACTCCGTCATATATTCAATCATTTCCTGTTTGGTATTGCGCCAGGTGAAGTACGTATACGATTGCGTATACCCGGCCTTGGCTAACACGCGCATCATTTTGGGTCGCGTGAAGGCTTCCGCCAGGAATAGCACATCAGGGTGTAGGGTTTGAATTTCTCGAATGAGCCATTCCCAAAAGATGACGGGCTTGGTATGGGGATTGTCGACGCGAAAGATTTTAACGCCATGATTGATCCAGAATAACAGCACACGTTTCATTTCCTGCCAGATTTCTTGCCATGCGTCAGAGTAAAAATCTAGCGCGTAAATGTCTTCATATTTTTTGGGAGGATTTTCTGCATATTTGATTGACCCATCGGGGCGTTGCTTGAACCATTCGGGATGTGTGTTGACGTATGGATGGTCGGGGGTTGCGTTGATCGCAAAGTCTAACGCGACTTCCATGTCGTGTTTTCGTACCGCGGCTTGAAAGTGTGCAAAATCTTCCATGGTTCCCAATGCTGGCTCTACAGCGTCATGTCCTCCATGCATGCTTCCGATGGCCCAGGGGCTGCCGGGATCTCCGGGTTCAGCTTTCAGGCTATTGTTGCGGCCCTTTCTATTAGTTTCTCCTATCGGATGAATTGGCGTGAGATAGAGCACGTCGAATCCCATCTCTCGAATGAGAGGCAGCCGGGTTTCGCAATCCCGAAATGTTCCGCCTTTCCCTTCTTCCGTGCCTTCGGATCTTGGGAATATCTCATACCAAGCCCCATAGCTCGCACGTCTGCGGTCTACCACTACTTCTAAGCTTTGGACATAGGTTGTCCATGCAAAGCGAACTTCATGTTCTGCAACGAGCGTGGCTAAGGTTGCATCCAGCGCGATCGTAATTTGACGTTCTTGGTCAGAGGCGGATACGAACTGTTCGAGCCACTGTTTGAGTTGAGCCTTCTCTTCACCTTTGGCGCGTGTCATGGCATGGGTGATGTGTTCTTTCCCCTCCAAGAGTTCACTCGACAGGTCCGAGACGGCTCCGTGTTTTTTCTGAAGTTCACGTCGCCATGTTTCAAAACGCTGAACGTAGGCGCCAACGGTATATACATAGCGTGTATTTTCTGAAAGGATGAATGCTCCGGCCCATCGGTCATTGTCGACATGATGCATCGGGGTTTCTGTCCATTCCTTCTGCCCCACAGTTTTATAGCGGAGTCGAGCAGCTAAGGTATCATGTCCTTCCTTGAAAATATCGGCTGTGACTTCCAGTGTCTCGCCAACGATGCGCTTGATTGGATATCGTCCTCCATCAAGTTCAGGTTTGACGTATTCAATGATGAGAGGTTGTAGCGTTTTGGGGAGCTTGTTCATAATGCACTCCTTCGGGAAACGATAAGATTTCGTCTGTTGATGCTCGGTATATTGATGGTCACTGATGTCCTCTACTCTGTAATCGACGCAGGCATGACGTGCTGATTAGTCGACTTGAAGGATTTGTTGGATGCCGTCTAATGGGATGCCAACCCAATCCGGACGGTTATTCAATTCATACCCTAGTTCGTAAATGGCTTTCTGGATGATGTAGGCGTCTAATAGCACAAAAAGGTCCTCCGTATTCTGAGGAAGGAAGGGGGCATCCTTCGTCACATCGAGGTAGGCGTGTAAAAATGTTGCGCTGACCCAGCGATGCCAAAATCTTGCCCAAGGTTCTAAGGCTGGAAAGTCTTCAGGCCGTACACCTGCGACTTGACCGACAAGGCTGGAGTAGGCCGCGTAGTGAAATGAACGCAACATGCCTGCGACGTCCCGAAGCGGTGATTCCTTGAGTCGTCGAACGCTCAACGCGCGAGCGGGTTCACCTTCAAAATCTATCATGACAAAGTCCTTCCCGGTATAGAGGACTTGTCCAAGATGATAATCGCCGTGACAGCGAATTCGCATCGCTTTGATTTTTCGGTCTCGAATTGGCTGGAAATGTTTACGCAACGTTGCTTCCATACTCAAAAAATTCTTGGCAGTCGTCTGCATAGGTTCTGAGAGTGTTTTGAGGCGTTGTCGTAACAGTGGAAGATTTTGATTCGCTAATCCCACCATGCTTTGATAGAGACTTCGTCGGTAAAAATCAGTGAAGGGTTCAGGTGAAAAATGAGGATCGTCAACATCTGACCCTAAGGCCAGATGTAGCTCTCCGGTTCGAAGTCCCAACAGTCTGACTTCTTCGAGGTAGGGGCCAATAAATTCTTGGGCCAACGGTGGAACGGGTTCCTCAAATAATGTCGAGAGTGGCGCATGCGGAATCATTGACGACGTCATGGCCGTGGGGTGAGTCGACGCAGTTTCATAGTATCGACTCAATTCATCCAGGGTGTATCGCCAGGCATCGCCTTCATTCATGATGTATTGTTGAAGAATGCCGATGGTCATGGTGTCGCCATTATCTCGTTGATATTCCAATTGTCCGGCAACGGGTGCGATGTGTGGAAACCCCTTCGCTGTTAAAAACCGTCCAATTTCCCAGTCCGGGTTGACGCCAACGTCAACGCGTCGGAATAACTTTAAAATAAACTCACTTCCGTAGGCGATTGAACTATTACTCTGTTCTCCTCGGAGCAGCGTAGGGACAAGATGCGGTCGTTGGGCGCTCAGTTGTCGTCGAAATGCCCGAACTGACCCAGCGGAAAAATCTCCCAACGGTCCATTATATCGTCGCCCTCGCGTCATACTCTCAAGCAAATGTGATAAGAAGGCCGAGGTATAGATCGCATCGCATAACATGCCATGACGTTCGTCTTGCCCTTTTTGTCTGATTGTGAGGTCGGCCAAGAGGGCTGGAGTATCCGTGAGGTGTTTTGCGTCTTCATGGGAAATAAAACGAAGTGGGAAAACATAGGTTTCCGACTCACCTTCTGTATATTCCACTCGAATCAAACAGAGAACCACCAATGGATCTTCATTGGGAATCGAGACGGTTTCAATAATCTCGATTCCTTGAATGATCCGTGCCTTTCCTCCAAACCACCGGCAGCGTCGCACATACTCAGGCAGGATCGCCTCCAGGCGAATCTTATCTCGACTCGTAGGCAAGTGATCCCAATCGCGTGTGGTGGTCAGTTCTGGGATTTTCCTGGAATCATCAGGGAGCGTCCGTGTTGCATCAGCTCCTGGCATTTGAAGCTGAAACCAATAAAAGGTGTGCCCACTTAATGTCAAAAAATACGGTAAGTCACCGATGGGCGGAAACGGTGTCTGTCCAAAAATCGAGGTTGGGACCATCCCTTTGTATTTTGAAAGATCAAGTTCGACACACTGGGCATAGCGGGATAGGTTGGCCGCGATGAGTACGAGTTCATCATTAAATTGCCGGAGGTACACAAGAACTTTTCGATTGGCCGGATGAAAGAATTGTATCGTGCCTTGACCGAAGACTTTGAACTGCTTGCGAATCGACAGCATCCGTTTCATCCACCACAGCAATGATTGGGCGTTATTTTGTTGTAGCTCCACATTGATCGCCTCATAGTGGTATTCCGGATCAATAATGATGGGCAGGTACAGCTTTTGCGGATTGGCTCGTGAAAAGCCGGCATTCCGATCGGCATTCCATTGCATTGGGGTGCGAACACCATTCCGATCGCCCAGGTAATAGTTATCGCCCATGCCGATTTCTTCACCGTAGTAGATCACCGGAGTTCCAGGCATGGAAAAGAGCAGGCTGTACATGAGTTCGATCTTATTTCGATCATTCCCTAACAACGGGGAGAGGCGACGGCGAATGCCGAGATTGATGCGGGCTTTATTGTCATGGGCAAACATTCGATACATATAGTCCCGCTCTTCATCGGTGACCATTTCTAATGTCAGTTCATCATGGTTACGAAGAAAGAGCGCCCATTGACAGTTTTCGGGAATGTCAGGTGTTTGTTCTAGAATATCAATGATGGGAAAGCGGTCCTCCATCTGCATGGCCATGAATAGCCGAGGCATGAGGGGGAAGTGGAAATTCATGTGACATTCGTCACCTTCGCCAAAATAGGCCGCGGCATCTTCCGGCCATTGGTTGGCTTCAGCCAGCAGCATCCGATCATCAAATTTTTGATCGACATGTTTGCGGAGTTGTTTCAAGTAGGCGTGTGTTTCAGGAAGGTTTTCGCAATTGGTCCCCTCGCGTTCGTACAGATAGGGAACGGCATCGAGTCTGAGCCCGTCGACACCCATATCAAGCCAAAAATCCAGGACGTCAAAGATGGCGCGTTGTACATCAGGACTGTCGTAGTTGAGGTCTGGTTGATGAGAGAAAAACCGATGCCAAAAGTACGCATTGGCAACAGGGTCCCACGTCCAGTTGGAATATTCTGTGTCCTTAAAAATAATACGAGTGTCTTTGTATTCTTCTCCAGATTCACTCCAGACATAGAAGTCACGCCATTTACTTCCTGGTGCGGATCGACGTGCTCGTTGAAACCATGGGTGTTGATCCGAGGTGTGGTTCACCACGAGTTCGGTAATGACTCGAAGTCCTCGACGATGGGCTTCGCGAACAAATGCACGAAAGTCCCGTCGGGTTCCATACGAGGGGTGAATATTGGTGAAATCTGCAATATCGTATCCGTCATCGCGTAAGGGGGATGGACAGAACGGCAAGAGCCAAATAGTGGTGACTCCCAAATCTTGCAAATAGTCCAATTTTTCTGTCAGCCCGCGAAAGTCTCCTACACCATCGGTGTTGCTATCATGAAATGCGCGAACGTGTAATTCATAAATGATCGCGTCTTTATACCAAAGAGGGTCGTGTTCAAACGCCTCGACGATCTTCCTCTTGTCAGCCATCGTACCTCCTTGAAAAACCGATGTGAGACTGCTTCCGTAAGCGTTGCTTCCAATTTAGGTGTGTATTCGTTCCCTTTTATCTACATCATTCGCATCGCGGGCTTCTGGCCATGTTAGATGAGTAGACCTATTGTGCCAACATAATGGAGCTAGCACAAATACTCTAGCGAAACCAAATTACTTCTAAATAGGAAAATACAATTAACCCAGCGCGTTGCAACGTTAACATAGAGGAACGTTATGCCCGCCTGGATGCCCTGCATATGATTGACGGTTCAATAACGAAGGGTTATAGCGAATCCCAAAAAGTTCCAAACAGGAAAGTACAGCGAACTCCGCGCGGTATAATGTTTCCACCAGCGGAAGTTATTTGAAGCGGCTATAACCAGCATTCAGTAGGTCGACATTTAAGTGATTCGGCATAACTGGAACGGCTATAGCTTTAGACTTGCACATTCGTTGGAAATGACAGGGGAAATGTTTTGAGATGAAGGTCACGTTGCGGAAATGGAATTTCAACCCCACGATTTCGGAATTTTTCGACAATGGCACAATTGACGTCGGAAATGACCTGCATACGATTTTTGGGCGAATCCAACCATACAAGCAATCGCATATTCCAGGAGCTGTCCCCAAAACTCATGAGCCAAGTCTTGGGAGTTGGGTCTTGTAAGACTTGCGGGTGTTCCGATCCCGCTTCTACGAGCGCGTGAATAACGGTTTGCAGGTCTGATTGATAGGAGACGCCCACATCGATTTCCACTCGCGTTCGTGGATCGCTATGCGACCAATTGGTGACGGTCCCGGAGATAAACTCGGCATTGGGAACAATAATCGACATATTGTTTAAGGAACGAATGGTTGTTGATCTGATATTAATTTCCAGCACATCGCCTTCAATGCCTCCGACGGTGACTCGATCACCAACAATAATCGGTCGTTCAAATAAGAGCATCAGTCCCGCAATAAAGTTTGATGTGAGATTTTGAAGTCCAAAACCAATGCCGACTGACAAAAATCCGAATATGACCGCAATGCTACTGAGATCGATGCCGATAAATTGAAAGGCAATGAGACCTCCAACAAGCCAGAGAAGGTATTGGACGATGCGAATGAGCGTATAATGGGTGCCGGCACTCAGTTGCATGCGAGACAGCACTCGTCGTTCAAGGAAAATTCGTGTCATTTTACTAGCAAGGATAGCCAGGCCAAGGGTGGTGCAAAATATCAGAAGAGAGGATACGGTGATGGGGGTCTGATTGACCGTAAATAATGAATAGTGCAGAAACTGCAGAATCGTGGGCCATGTGTCTTCAGCCATACCGTTCTCCTTTCATCAGTAAAGAAACTGTCACATGTGTATTGTCGTGAAATCATACATGGGCGGGGCGTGGCAACAAAGTGTCTCGTGTGTCTTTTCTTCCCTCTGTGCACCGCTCCGGTATTGGTTTACAATGGATGAAGATGGTGAAAGGGTGTTGGGTCATCTGAGGAACGAAGGGATATTGTATGACTACGGAACAAGGGCTGGTTTTTGCTTGTCGATTAACCGGGGACGGGGGCGCACAGGTATTGGCATGGGAAGAAATCAACTCAGTACAGGGATCTCTGTGGATTCATCTCGATCGAACGGGGTCAGATAGCCGACGCTGGCTTTTAGAAGACAGTGGAGTGAGTCCCATTATTGCTGAGGCTCTGCTTGAAGAAGAAACACGCCCTCGTAGTATGGTGTTTGATGATAGCTTATTTATGACGCTTCGAGGGGTGAATCTGAATCCTGGAGCAGATCCAGAAGATATGATTTCAATTCGTCTCTATATTCAGCCTAACCGTGTTATCACTGTACGGCATCGTCCTCTCATGACGATTCGAGATATTCAAGCCAGCCTCAAGGCGAACACTGGGCCCAAAACGCCAGGTGATGTGTTATCCGTGTTGGCGGATCGATTGATGGAACGCATGGCGCCGGTTGTGAGTCAGTTGGATGAAGAAATTGATGACCTGGAGGAGCAGATCATCGGACAAGCGAGCTATCAGCTTCGCAGCCGACTCGGCGCTCTCCGACGGCAAACCATTTCATTGCGTCGGTATATTTCCCCTCAGCGCGAAGTGGTGGGACATCTGCACCTTGCCCAACTGTCATGGTTGACCGCCACGCATCGTGCACGAATCCGAGAAGTAGCGGATCATCTCATTCGTTATGTCGAAGACCTCGATGCGGCTCGTGACCGTATGGGGGTCATGCAAGAAGAACTGACTGGGAAATTATCTGAGCAAATGAATAAAACCATGTATATTCTTACCGTGTTAGCGGGAATCTTTCTCCCTATTACATTTGTCACGGGTTTGTTGGGAATCAATGTTGGTGGCATTCCCGGGTCTGAGAATCCTGGGGCATTCACCATTGTCTGTGTGACCTTAACTCTTTCTGGATTGTTTCTTGTGGGTGTCTTCCGCTGGTTGAGATGGCTGTAACCGCCTTGTGGCAATGTATAATTCAGGTATGACATGCAGAAGACAGATCCGTGCGGCAACACATGAGTGTGTGTGCCGCACGAGGTCTGATGATGTACGAGATGTCCCTGCCTTTTTTGATCTGACCATCTCGCTTTTTAGGGCGTACGCTCAATGAAGGGACCGTTGAAGATCGTTGGGAATCGAGTTCTGTAGGTTTTGGGTTCGATATTCTGGACATGGAGAGAGCTCCCAACGCCAATTCCCCCTTCGTTTCGTGGCTCACCGCCAAGTGAACCAATCTGAGATGAATACGAATACACGGCTTCGACAACTAAATCGTCAGTCGATCTGGTGATATACAGAAATCCTTCTATGACCTCTTTGTCTGCAACTTGAGGTAAGGGGCCATTCAACGCTTGTGCAATATCTTCACAATCCACTTTCACGGTTCCAAAATTTGAAATGGACATTGGGCCAAGATTGACTCCTCGTAAGGGAGCATTCTGGGATGTTTCCGGCACTGAGACCATCACATTGATGTTTGTGGTGGTGTTGGCTCCTGTAAACAAGACATTCAACGCTGTGGCATAGCTTCCTGGTTCGAAATCGCGATAGTCATAGACGGCAGGTCCTAGCAGGACTCTTGACTGTGGCGGTGTGTATCCAGGTTTAAATCCGCAGACAAACTTTGCGGCGTAGACTGTGGACGTTAACGGGACCGGCTGGAGCACTTGAGCGTGAGCAAGGGGCGTGTGTGCGCTCACAACTCCAAGTGTGCTCAGCAGTATTGCCATTCGTGTGAATGAACCTGTCCAGGAATTGAGCCGGTGAAGCCCGGATGTATTTGATTTCATGTTGTAGCCTCCATACGTATCAAGATGAACAAAAGTTGTGGGAGCGATTCAATACATATTCTTGCACCTTGCTGCAGCAACGAATTGAGCCTCCTTTCTTTGTTGCATGCATCTAGGCAATGCTCGATGTGAAAGTTTGGGTTGCCAGCTTACGATGCACATCATCCTCGGTTATCTATCTCTGTTCATGTATGTGTGTTACGAGACGGATTCACTTTTGGATTTATGAACCAGATTTTTGTTTTGCAATGTGGAGCGGTGAGGACAGATAAGTTAAACTTGATGTCGATGGCATGGCGACGATTGATGAATCGTTACTGTATGTGGAGGCTACAGATAAATCGTGTGTCGTCGATGGGGAGATGATTGGGGAGTTAACTGTATCCGGAACGGCATGCTGCAGTGAATGCCGAATTGTGACGAATCGACACGACGATTGACCAACGTGGTGAATGACCTGGGTTGAAATATCTAGAGCGTCGATGAACGAGGTGTTTCCTACAACGCAAACGTACCATTTAATTTGCATGTGATGAGGTACGGACGTCTCATGGAGCGAAATCGGCCTGTGCTGTAATGCCGGAGCTTTACAGTGAGAGGGGCGTCAGGGGAAACGTTGTTATGAGCATAGAGAGCGTCAGGCAAGAGTTTATGTCATGTGGGTCATTCTCTCGTAATTGTCGTCAAGCGGATCCATACAGATTATATTGTAATGAGCTGTTTGAGCGAAAAAAGACAGTCAGTAGTGTGTGATAACGCACATATTCTGAAAGTCACGGTCTTGAAACTTCATTTTTCAGGGTATCTGACCAGGCAAATTATCGATAAAGAAAATATGAATAAGAGGGAGATTAATCTCATAGGATGGGAGCGTATGGCGGGTCATTGTTGTGTCGGTCATGGTTTTTAACCTCACGCAGCTTAGCTTTCTATGTTGGTTGTTAGAAAAAAGAGTTAGGAATGCTGGGGATATTATGAATGAAAAGTTGTAAAAGTGTGCATTATCGGTAGAAAAGTTGTCGAATTGAATCAAGAAATCTCAATTTCATTGAACTTTTATTAAATTTCATGGGAGTGCCATGAAATTTCACTGTTAATTTACTGCCTGTGGAATATTGTAATTTTCCCTTATTCACGTTTATGATTCAGTGATAATATTTGAAAAATATTCACAGAAACAACATTTTATCGGTGCAATATTTAAGTGATATTATTGATGAATTCGATGTATCCATGAGCCTTGAGCTGGACATTTTAATTTTTCAAGGGTTGGCCTCGGTATTGCTCTTTAGCCGTAGTGTTGGTCTTGCTCTTATTCTTAAGGAAGGTCAGGTGAAATTTCGTCTGTATTTATCCCATGCACTGAATTGTGAGTCATTTTGTGCCTCTCATAATGAAATTATTACGGCTAGGAATGAAAGAGGACCTCATTCAGCATACTAGACGGTTATTATCTATTATTTTACGTGAAAGCGTGGTCTATGCTCATGAACAATCACATGTCTGAACAGTATGACGCTGATCTATCGTCTGATCGTATCAATAAGAGTTTCTATCGAAAATTACTTGAAGTCTCCAATATTCTCAATTCCCAGCGAGATACCGAAAGTTTTTGGCGAGCGATTACCACCAATATAAAGGATGTTATTTCGTGGGAGCGAGCGGGGATTACTCTGTATGACTCAGATCTCGATTCATTCCGGTTTTATGCTGTGGAAACGAGTATGCCAATTGTGAAGTTGAAATGTGACACGATTATTCCTCGAAACGGCAGTGCCATCGGATGGGTCTATGACCATCGAACGATTCATGTCCGTCCTCACTTACAGTCTGAGCGCGTATTTTTAGAAGACGATCTGTATTTTGAGGAAGGGTTGGGACGAATGATCAATATTCCATTATTGGTTGGTGATCAGTGTTTAGGTTCGCTGAATATTGGAAGTGTGCAGTCTGGTGAACCGGACGCGGAGAATATGGAGTTTTTGATGCAGGTCGCCACGCAAATTGCGTTTGCCATTGATCATGTCAAGTCATATGAAGAGATCAGCCAGCTCCGTGAGCAGCTCGCGAGAGAAAATGCCTATTTACTCGAAGAGATAAAGGGTAGCCATAATCTTGGCTCTATGATTGGGAAGAGCGAGAAGTTTAGGAAGACCTTGGAGCTTGCACGGGCTGTCGCGCCGACTGTGACCAGTGTCCTGATCATGGGAGAAACGGGAACCGGTAAGGAGATGCTGGCTCGATACATACACGAACATAGTTCGCGTCAGGATAAGCCCTTTGTTCGGGTGAATTGCGCGTCTATACCATCTGGTCTTGTGGAAAGTGAATTGTTTGGTCACGAGAGAGGGGCGTTTACTGGGGCGGAGCAGTCTCGCCAAGGGAAATTTGAATTAGCCCATGGCGGGACGTTGTTTTTAGACGAGATCGGGGAAATGCCCATAGAAGCGCAAGCAAAGTTATTGCTGGTCTTGCAGGATGGTATGGTGGATCGAGTGGGAAGTGCGCGGCCTCTTGCGGTAAATGTACGCATTATTGCGGCTACGAATAATGACTTAACCCAAGCCATCGCCGAGGGGCGCTTTCGGTCGGACCTGTATTATCGGTTACATGTTTTCCCAATCACCACACCGCCGCTTCGTGATCGGCCGCAAGATATTCCAGTGTTGGCTGAATACTTTATGGGAGAGTATTGTCAGCAATTTAAGCGGAAATGTCAGAGGATTGAATCCGATACGCTGGAACGATTAATTCAATATGCGTGGCCAGGCAATATTCGAGAACTGAAAAATGTCATTGAGCGCGCGATGATCCTTTCCAATTCCACCGAATTGAAGATCGATGAAACGTTGGTGAATGCTCATAGGCCTGAGTCAGGAGAGCCACTCCCAAGAAAGCTCAAGGATTTGGAACGAGTGAGAATTCTTGAGGCTTTAGAGCGAAGCGAGTGGCGTATTGAAGGTGCGTTAGGGGCGGCGAAGCAATTAGGATTGAATCCAGGAACGCTTCGAAGCCGTCTCAAAAAATTGGACATTCATCGTCCACGACATTGACCTCGGAATCACGCTGCGGATTCCTGAAGCTCTGAGTCGTATTTCGATCGTTTTCTTTTTGTGTCAGATCTCCTGTGTACGCTCAATGATCTGATTGAGCGATAGCGAACCCACAATAACTTTTCTTAAAACTTCTTCCGCGCATCCTCATTTTCTGAGTCTCGATCTTTCCAGTTCTTTCCGTAATGAGTGATGTTTGTCTTTCCTGTTTTCTTTCCTACCCTTCTTTTTATTCCATGAGAAGTCTCGGCCTCAAAGTGTGGGGTAATGATTTTTCAAGGTTACAAACTTTGCAGATACGAATGTAACCTTCATTAATTTCCAGAAAAAACAATGTATTTCAATGGCTTTGCATGATGTAGCCACATGAAACGTATTAGGCACATGGGTTGCTAGTTCTTCAGTGGTCGTAGTTTGTGAACTCATACGAGCATCGCGTTATTTATATGTTGTGTTTGTCTCTAGCGAATTCAATTGATTTCCAGGTGAATGTCGCAGACTGCCATAGCGAAGGCATACGCTTCAAAGCTTGGAAATGATTTGAACCGGCTTTAGGTCCCGCTTAAAAAAAGAAAGGAGGGCGTGTAGCCTGCATTCTGTGTAACACATTTCATTCTCACTTAATCATGTTATTTGTGAAAGGAGAAGCGCATGAAATTTTTGTCACGGCGGCAGTTTTTAAAAGTGTCCGCTGGTACCGTGGCGGCGGTGGCATTGGCGGATAAGGCGTTAGCCTTAACGGCCTTGCAGCCAGTTATCGAAGTAGGGAACCCTCTGGGCGAGTATCCCGACCGGTCGTGGGAGCGGGTGTATCACGATCAGTATCGCTATGATTCCTCGTTTACGTGGTGTTGTTCGCCGAACGATACGCATGCGTGTCGGATTCGGGCCTTTGTGCGCAACGGGATCGTGATGCGAGTGGAGCAGAACTACGACCATCAAACGTATGAAGATCTCTACGGCAATCGGGGGACGTTTGCGCATAATCCGCGCATGTGCTTGAAGGGCTATACGATGCATCGCCGGGTGTATGGACCCTATCGGTTGAAAGGCCCCTTGATGCGCCGCGGCTGGAAGCAATGGATGGATGACGGCAGTCCGGAATTCACGCCGGATGTGCGTACGAAGTATAAGTTCAATGCGCGCTATCTCGATGACATGCTGCGGGTGTCCTGGGATACAGCGTTTACCTACTTGGCCAAAGCCATGATCATTATCGCTAATCGGTATAGTGGGGAGTCCGGAGCCCGCCGCTTGCGTGAGCAGGGCTATGCCCCCGAGCAGATCGAGATGATGAAGGGGTCAGGCGTACGGTGTATGAAGTTCCGAGCCGGAATGCCGGTATTGGGAATCATTGGAAAAATGGGCGTGACCCGGATGAACGGAGGCTGTGGGGCCTTACTCGATACCTATATCCGGAAGGTCAAGCCGCATCAAGCGCAAGGTGGCCGGTATTGGAACAACTATACCTGGCACGGGGACCAAGATCCCTCGCAACCCTGGTGGAACGGGACGCAGAACTCCGATTGTGACTTGAACGACATGCGGTTTTCGAAGATGAACACCAGTTGGGGCAAGAACTTTGTGGAAAACAAGATGCCGGAAGCCCACTGGAAGCTCGAGAGCATAGAGCGGGGGGCCCGGGTGGTGGTAATCACGCCGGAATATAACCCGACGGCGTATCGGGCGGACTACTGGATTCCCATTCGGCCGGAATCGGATGCGTCGTTCTTCTTAGGGGCGGCCAAGATCCTGCTGGATGAAAACATGTACGATCATGATTTCTGTAAGGCTAGCACGGATATGCCGCTGTTGGTGCGGACGGATACTTTGCAGTATTTAGATCCGCGAGAAGTGATCAAGGATTACAAACTCCCGGATTTCTCGAACTCCTATTCCGGCAAGGTGCAAACATTGAGTCCGCAGTATGTGGCGCGCTTAGGCGGGCTGATGGTGTGGGATTTGAACAAGGAGCAAGCGGTGCCGATTCATCGGGAATTGGTGGGCTGGCACTTTAAGAAAAGTGGGATTGACCCGGCCTTGATGGGGACGTACCGGGTGAAGCTCTTGAATGGCCGGGAAGTGGATGTGATGCCGATCTTCCAGATGTATCAAGCGCATTTACAGGATTACGACTTGGATACGGTGCATCAGATCTGTCGGTCGCCGAAAGACCTCATCGTGCGGTGGGGCCGGGATACGGGGACGATTAAACCGGCGGCGATTCATAACGGGGAAGGGGTGTGTCACTACTTCCATATGACGCAAACCGGCCGAGCAGCGGCGTTGAATCTTATCTTAACCGGGAATATCGGGAAGTTTGGGTCGGGCTGTCATACCTGGTCGGGGAACTATAAGGCCGGGGTGTGGGCGGCCACGCCATGGTCCGGTGCTGGGTTGTCGGTGCATACCGGAGAAGATCCGTTCAATATCACGACGGATGCCAATGCGCATGGGAAGGAAATCATCACGCGCTCCTACTACTATGGCGAAGAGCCTGGATATTGGAACCACGGGGATTCGGCGTTGATTGTGAATACGCCGAAGTATGGCCGTCGGGTGTTTACCGGGAAGACGCATATGCCGACGCCGAGTAAAATGCGTTGGGTGACAAATGTAAATATTTTGAACAACTCCAAGCATCACTATGACATGGTCAAGAATGTGGACTCCCACATTGAGACTCTTGTGCATCAAGAAGTGGAGATGACTTCGGACGTCAATCATGCGGACGTCTCGTTTGCGGTCAATACCTGGATGGAGTTTACCTATCCGGAAATGACGGCGACGGTGTCGAATCCTTGGTATCAAGTGTGGAAGGGGGGCATTCGGCCGCTCTATGACACGCGGAATGACTTGGATACCGTGGCCGGGGTGGCCGCGAAGCTCACGCAGATGACGGGCGATGGACGGTTCCGGGATTACTTCAAGTTCGTCTATGAGAACCGGGTGGATGTGTATGCGCAACGGCTCATGGATGCCGGGACGACGTCGTACGGGTATAACATCGATACGATGCTCAAGAGCGAGAAGGGCTGGATGGTGATGTGTCGGACCTATCCGCGCGTTCCCTTCTGGGAAGAAGAAAACGAGTCGAAACCGCATTGGACGCGCAGTGGGCGACTGGAGACCTATCGGGTGGAGCCGGAAGCCATTGAGTACGGGGAAAACTTCATTGTGCATCGGGAAGGGACGGAAGCGACGCCGTATCTGCCGAATGCCATTATGTCGTCGAATCCGTACATTCGGCCAGATGACTACGGGATTCCGATCACCGCGCAGCATCACGACGATAAGACGGTGCGGAATATCAAGCTGCCGTGGCAGGAAATCAAACGGTACTCGAATCCGTTATGGGAGAAAGGGTATCAGTTCTATTGTGTGACGCCCAAGACGCGGCACCGGGTGCACAGTCAGTGGTCGGTGAACGACTGGGTGCAGATGTATGAGTCGAACTTCGGCGATGCGTACCGGATGGATAAACGGACGCCGGGGGTCGGGGAGCATCAGTTGCACATTAACCCGGCGGCGGCGAAAGATCGGGGGATCAATGACGGGGACTATGTCTACGTCGATGGGAACCCGGTGGATCGGCCGTATCGGGGCTGGAAGCCCAGTGACCCGTACTACAAGGTGGCGCGGTTGATGATTCGGGCGAAGTATAACCCGGCGTTCCCGTATCACGTGACGATGGCCAAGCATGCGCCGTTTGTGTCGACGGCCAAGTCGGTGAAGGGGCATGAGACGCGGCCGGATGGGCGGGCGATTGCCGTGGATACGGGGTATCAATCGAACTTCCGGTATGGGGCGCAGCAGTCGTTTACGCGGAGTTGGTTGATGCCGATGCATCAAACGGACTCGTTGCCCGGCAAGAGTGCCAACAAGTGGAAGTTCAAATGGGGCTTTGAGATTGATCACCATGCGGTCAATACGACGCCGAAAGAATGTCTGATGCGGATTACGAAAGCAGAAGACGGCGGCATCGGCGGACGGGGGCCATGGGAGCCGGTTCGGACCGGGTTTACGCCGGGTCAGGAAAATGAGTTCATGATTAAATGGCTCAAGGGTGACCATATTAAGATCAAAGTGTAAAAAGGCTTTCTGGGGAGTCGGAGATCTTTTCGATTTTGCCGTCTGAAAAGAAGCATTGCATGCACCTCTTCGGCTTCCCTCTTAGCTAGGATATTATTTGCAGAAGATATTTCCACATTTAAACTTTAGCCATTTATTCAATAGTAAACGGAGGAACCTATGCCAGAGGTGTATAATTGGCAACTTGGTCGGAAGATGCTGTATCCGTATGAAGAGCGGCATCCGAAATGGCAGTTTGCATTTGTGTTCAATATCAACCGGTGCTTAGCCTGTCAGACGTGTTCGATGGCGGATAAGTCGACGTGGTTGTTCTCGAAGGGGCAAGAGTACATGTGGTGGAACAACGTGGAGACGAAGCCCTATGGGGGGTATCCGCAGTTCTATGACGTGAAGATCACGCAGTTGATTGAGCAAGTCAATCCCGGGGGGCAGGTCTGGAACGTGCGGGTGGGGCGGAAGCACCATGCGCCGTACGGGGTGTTCGAAGGGATGACGATTTTTGACGCGGGGGCGAAGATCGGGCAAGCGGCGATCGGGTATATCCCCACGGACCAAGAGTGGCGGTTTGTGAATATCTATGAAGATACGGCGACGTCGATGCGGGCGCTGGTCGAAGGCGTCGATAAGACGGGGTTCACGAAAGAAGAGCCGTGGAAGATGAGTGGGAGTAGTTTGCCGGAGCATGAGACGTACTTCTTCTATCTGCAACGGATCTGTAACCACTGTACGTATCCAGGGTGTTTGGCGGCGTGCCCGCGGAAGGCGATCTACAAGCGGCCGGAAGATGGGATTGTGTTGATCGACCAGAACCGATGCCGGGGATACAAGAAGTGTGTGGAGCAGTGCCCGTTTAAGAAGCCGATGTATCGGGGGACGACGCGGGTGACGGAGAAGTGTATTGCCTGTTATCCCCGAGTGGAAGGCAAGGACCCGTTAACGGGGGGCGAGCCGATGGAAACGCGGTGTATGTCGGCGTGTGTGGGGAAGATTCGCTTGCAGAGCCTGGTGAAGGTGGGGGAAGATGGGTTATGGGCGGAAGACCGCTGGAACCCGTTGTACTACACGATCCGGGTGGAGCAGGTGGCGTTGCCGTTGTACCCGCAATGGGGGACGGAGCCGAATGGGTACTACATTCCGCCCCGGCAAGCGCCGCGGGGGTATACGCGGCAGATGTTTGGGCCGGGCGTGGATAACGCGATTGAGAAGTATCTGGTGCCGAGTCGGGAGTTGTTGGCGGTGCTGCAGTTGTGGCGGGCGAGCCAGCAGATTCTGTTCCGGTATGATGTGATCCCTGGTCCGAAAGTGTTTGAGACCCAGATCCACGGGAAGAAGTTTGAGATGTATAACGATACCGTGTTGGGCTTTAACAAGTCGGGCAAAGAGGCGGTGCGGCAGCAGGTGGAAGAGCCCATCTATGTCCGCCCGGCGGAACGGATCAACTGGCTGTAAGTCGTTCAGACGACACACCAGAGAGACAACACCAGGCCTGGAGGGGGAGAATCCCCTTCAGGCCTGGTGTGTTTTTGCGCTGTATAGATGATGTAAATTCGGCTGGAAGTTCTTTGGTTTCGCTAGAGTACGGTATGTTTCTGTCTATTGAGATTGTGTGAGTCACTACCCAAGTTCACGGTCCAAGTTGAATGCAGCGCTTATGAGTGCAAGATGAGTAAAGGCTTGTGGGAAGTTTCCAAGCGCTTCACCGTGATGTCCCGTTTCCTCCGCATACAAACCGACATGATTGGCGTATCCCAACATTTGTTCAAACAATAGTCGTGCATCGTCTAAACGGACTCGATCAACCTTTCCAGCCCGGGTCATGGCTTCGACTAACCAGAAGGTGCAGATGTTAAATGTGCCTTCTTCTCCGCTGAGTCCATCCTGGGTATCCGCAATATTGTACCGATAAACCAATCCATTGGATGTCAAGCCGCCATCTTCTGGCGATCGGTTGGTGGCATCGAGTGTTTTGAGCATGCGAGGATCTGTCGGAGAAACAAAGAAGACGAGTGGCATCATGAGATTGGCCGCGTCGAGTGACGGGCTTCCGTATCGCTGGACGAATGTTTGTTCTTTTGCATCCCACCCTTTTGTCATGATTTCCTCATAAATCATATCTCGTGTTTTTAGCCAACGATCACGATCGGCTGGAAACGACCGTTTGTCGGCAAGGCGAATGCCACGGTCAAGTGCGACCCAACACATCAGTTTGGAGTAGACGAAATGTTGTTGTCCGCCTCGAACTTCCCAGACGCCTTCGTCCGTACGCTGCCAATTGTCACAGACCCAGTTAATTAAACGACGAAGATGTTTCCAGAGATCGTAAGAAATTGGTGTTCCGTATTTATTGTAGAGATAGACAGAGTCCATGAGTTCGCCGTAAATATCGAGTTGCAATTGATCGTATGCGCCATTTCCGACGCGGACGGGTTTTGAACCTTTATAGCCATCAAGGTGGTCGAGTGATTCTTCTGTCAATGTGTGACGCCCATCGATCCCGTACATGATTTGTAATGATCCTTCTGGACTTAACTCATGACATCGTGCTTCTAACCATTTCATGAATTGTGCGGCTTCCTCGGTAAATCCGATGCGCAAGAGGCCATAGATCGTAAAGGCGGCGTCACGAATCCAGGTGTATCGATAATCCCAATTTCTTTCTCCTCCAATCCCTTCTGGTAGACTGCATGTCGGAGCAGCCACGATAGCGCCCGTTGGTTCAAAGGTTAAGAGTTTTAACACCAGAGCGGATCGATAGACCGTTTCACGCCATCGACCCGTGTAGGTGCATTTCGATAACCACCGGCGCCAATAATCAACTGTTTGTTTGAAGAGTTCCTCGGCTTGATATTCAGAAAATGCCAGATCTTCCTGACTCTCTGGTTGAACCGCCTGAAGAGAGAAGTCGACTTCTTCTCCTTCTTTGAGCGTAAATTCTGCAATGATACTGTCGCCTTCTTGCTTGAGTGGAACTCTGGTTCCTAAACGAATCGTGAGCGTTGAGGACTCGAATATAGCTCCATGCTGCGTCACGATTGTTTTGTGTGCATCGCGGGCATAATTAAACGCTGGTCGGCACACAATACGAAATGCCATGGTTCCTCGAATAGCCTGAACGCGACGAATGAGACCATTGCAATGTGTGTCATTTGTTCGAAAACCGACAGGCATAAAATCAATGACCCGTCCGACTCCTTCTGGGGAAAGAAATCGAGTCACAAGAACATTCGTATCTGGCCAATAGTATTGCTTATTGGTGACTCGGTAAGACGACGGGGCAATTGAAAATCGTCCGCCATTTTGATCGTCAAGAATGGAGGCGAAAATGCTGGGAGAATCAAAGTGAGGAAAACATAACCAGTCAATCGAGCCGTTCATGCCTACCAAAGCCGTGGTGCGCATGTTCCCGATGAGTCCGTAGTTTTCAATGGGTTGGTATGGCATGCCAGACTCCAAGTTCAAATGGTGATTAGTGTGATATCAACGGTTGAGGGTGAGCGTATTCCTCTGATTGTAATGGATCAAACGATTTCTGTCATAAGATTTTTGTGTCAACGGTTCTTCGTATCAATAAGGCACGAGGAGGTTGTGTCCGAGTTGTGACGTCGTTGACTTTACAGAAGTGGGATGCGAGACTGAATCCATCCCCCTACAACTCAATACTTTTTCTTTTCTAAGGAGGTCCGTCGATGAAGCAACTATTCGCCGCATTAGTTATTGGTCTCTGTGTGATGGGGGTAAGTGCTGTTTCATATGCCCTTGATTTGGGTATGGGTGATGACAAAGTTAAAGATGCCGAAGCGACGTTGAATGAAATGACCAAAGAGGGTGAAGATAAAGTTAATGAAGCCAAGGGGGAAGAGACGGAGCAGAGTTTGGCGGAGAAAATTCAATCGAAGAGCAAAGATGACATTAAGGAAAAGATTGACGATATCAAAAGTGGTACTATGGAAAAGTGACGCTCATGATTGAGTCTTGAGTTGCTAGACAGAATGTCGTCATGAAAGGCCTGTGTCATACTGGTCTTCCTGGGTTTCGTTTCACTATCAAGGAGATGTTCAATGAAACACCTATTAGCCGCACTATTAACTGGAATGTTTCTGTTTGGGACAAGTTCGCTTTCTTCTGCTTTAGATCTCGATCTGAAGCAGATGACTGATAAGGCGGAAGAGGCCAAAACTGAAGCAAGCGAGAAAACGAAAGATGTGGTCGAGAAGACTGAAGAGGAAAAGTCTAAAGAACAAAACGATGGGATGATGGGCGATATCAAGGCTAAAGGAAAGGAAATGGTTAAAGAGAAAATTGATGGCATGTAACGTGCCATGGTGGCTCATTATGCAGAGGCGTTTCGCTAGGGCCTAACGCGTTGCTTCGTATCACATGAAAAAGCCTGCGTGAACTTTCGTTCACGCAGGCTTTTTCATGTCTATAGCTGTTTTAAACAACTTTCGCCGGATGCGGTCTATGATTTTCCTGTGTGAGTTGGAGTCTGTTGGCAAATGGTCTTGGTTCATAAAACTTGCTACAGAAATATGTGCGTGTCGTTGTCAATGCCGGCATCAACAAGGTTTCGCAATAGAGTCGGTGTGGATAGCAAGTGCTATCTTGTGGCTTGTGAGGTCTTTGTTTTCTGTAGGGTCGAAGAATTTAAAGGACAGTCGATGGCAGAAAAGGCTCTTTGAAAAGGCAGGAGGATGTTAATGAAAAATTGATGAGATAAAAAGGGATCAGGGGGATATGAGTAATGGCGACATAGGAGAGGAATTTCATGCCGTGCCTGCATGAGCTGAAAGCTCATGCAGGCAATTTTTTATCGATTACAGGCAAGTGGGAAGCGAATGAATTTACGGAAAATGCCAGGATAAAGGTTAGAATAAATACGGTTGGATAAAAATATGAACCGATAGACTTCGTGGAACGATTTAGAGATTTCCTTGATGAGTGACATTTTACTCATATTTTTAATATTTTTTCTCATTCGAGTCTTACTGTGAGAGACTGTGTGCGTTCACGCTGCTTCAGCGAGGCCTACGTGCCTAAGTTGAGAGCGCTGTTGTTCTGGGCTATGCGTTCTCTTTGCTCGACAAGTTGTGGAGAGGATGAGGCGTGAAAAACATCGTGGATTGCCAATCGATTGAGTTGGCTCAAGAGGTTGGCTTGGAATAGGCCTTCTTGGCATTGCCTCCAGATGTTTGTACTGGATGAAGCAACGACCCTAATCTCAATGTCTTCTACCTGGTGATTTGTGAACCGGACGATACCGTCACGATCCAACATGGAATAGAGTACGTGTTGTAGATCCATTGGCAAGCATTCAAGCTCGTCTAAAAATAACGTTCCTCCCAGTAAAGAGCTGGATTGTGCGTTGTATCGTTTCTGTAAGTTTGGTTGGCAAGGTGAGATGAATTGTGAGAGTGCTCTCACCCATGTTTCAAAAGGGTTCGTTCGGCAAGCGACATGAACAAATTGCTGTTCGGCAAATGGGCTTTTTTGGTGAATGAGCTTTGCGATATCGGTCATGTTGTGGTCTTTCTCATTCCACAAAATAACTGGTTGCTTGCTTGAAGCCACGCAATTGACGTGTACGCGTAATGTCTCGCTTGAAGCGTCTTCCAGCCAACGTGATCGTGGGCGGAAACTAATTTCTGTTTGGTCGAAGGATCGCCTAAATCCAAGGCGATATCCATTCCGTAGATGGCTCCAGATAGAGGGGGTATTCATAATGAAGCTCCTTTAAAAGTGAATAAATACGCTCAAAAGGTCAAAAATTCAAAAGCAGAACTCAAAACTCAATGAGGCAGTGGATATTTATAATAAATATGGAAAAGAGGCAGTGGATATTTATAGTGAATATGGAAAAAATGTAGGCCTGGTTTCTTTTCTATTTTTGTGCAAAATGTATTCCATGAAAATTATTTTGAAAGTTTCTTTCAAGAAATCAAACATTTTTGTGATCAAGGTTTGAAATAAGGGAAAAGATTACTCGAAAAAAGTGAAGGCTGACACCTGCACTTTCATCGTATAAATTTCACATATTGATCTCTTGAAATCACTCTTCATCTCATGACACATGACAATTCAAAAGGAACTTGTTACGCGAGCACCATGAGGTAGAAAAAGATGTCCGCTCGGATTGTCGAAGATAAAGAGTGTATGGGGGTTCAAAAAATATTCGATCAGTGTAGACAAGTCGTGTTTGAGGGCTTGCTTTGCCTGAAGCCTTCGAGCCTTAACCGTTTTTCCTGAGCTGCTAACCATCTTGTCCCTCTTTACGGTATGAGAAATTTTCAAAGAGCACCAGGTTGACCATGTTCCGTTGATCAGCGGACAACTTGTTCATCTTCATGATTTTCATGATCCTCATAGCTAAAAGATGTCAGTCTTTATTTTTCGATATACATTTTTAAAATATTTTCGTAAGTCAGTTTAGTAGTTCTTCGCCGTTTGGGAAGTTGGGTTCTGGCAAAAGATCGTCATATACTTCGTCATTTTCAGAATCGACGTGTTCCTCATTTAACGAGCTCAGCTGGGTTCGCAGTTCATCGACTGGGTAGGGCAAAGAAATGGTTGAGGAAGAGGATGGCCCCTCAGGCCTTAGTGATGCCGCTGTTCGTCGAGAAACAAGGTACAGTGCTGAAATTCTCCCTGTTGTCACATCACGATTGATTCCGTAGTTCCATCCGCTGAGAAGTCGATCTAAGCCTTCCTCTACCGGGAGATTCCAAAACGTTTTCGAAATTCTGACGTTGCCAATTTTCGTTTCTTCAAACGCCACAATGTTAAGGTTGCCGTGGTGACGTAAGTCGTTCAAGACGTCTGCCATAGATACATCATGAATATCCACGGTGAGTAAGTCGTGAGTCAGACGAACCTCGGCATGGCATGATGCGATGAAGCTCAGCAGTTCCAATATGACGAGGAGGCATGCAGTGAATGTTGGCATCATGATCTCCTTTTACTTCTGAATGGATGATCACGCAGGCTGTGTGCTGACCGCGAACGATCGCCCCCAGCCTGCGTCCCACAATTGCTAGAAGACGATTGCCTTGATGCGGTTTCGAAGTGTACGGCTTTTGATTTCGTCGACATCAATGGGTTGAGCTGGCACTTGCGTGAGGTCATAGGCTTGAATGAGGCCACCCTCACGGTTTGTACATATCACGACTTCCACATCTTTCAAGTGGAGGGTCACGCGTAACCCGTTATCCGTGTTTTGTGCTCCGCTTTCAAATGCATCAGCTGCTGCACGAATGAAAAATTTCACTAGCTGGTCGACATTGAGGGCATCCAATGCGGCTTGTCCGCCCTCGGCATTGGAACCATCAATGATCTCGCAGAATCCTGGTGAACCACTGGCGTTCATGAGTGGTAGATTGGTTTTGGGACTTAAGAATATTGGATCGGAGTCTCCGGTATCCGGAGTGCCTGGCAGATCAACGGCAAATTTGATGTTTTGATCATCGCCGATTTCTCCAATCAAGCCGAACATGACGGCATCAGTGCCCTTTCCGCCTTCGAACTGATCAGATCCATCGCCTGGGGCCCACATGAATATATCTCGTCCATGTCCACCGAACGCACGATCTTGATTGAATGGACTGAAGTCTTCCGTGCCTCCGATCATGACATCGTTGCCATAATTTCCCACGAGAATGTCCGGACCGAGTCTTCCTATGATCAGGTCATCTTTGTGGGTGCCACGGAGGATATCTCCAGATCGTAAGGTCTGATCACGATCGCCACCTGACAGGGCCGGGTCTTGTGGTTGAACCGTTGGGTTGGCTGTATTGTTGAGGTCTGATCCTTCTATCACATTATTAATTTTGACATTGTTGTGCTTGTACCAATTCCGAGCCTCGACGTTGTCGGTCATCCCGAGGCTTGTGCAGAGGGCCATTCCTGTGAGTAATGATGTGAGTGCTGTGTGTGTCATGCCGTCCTCCTTGATAGTACGTTGTAATGGGTAATGCGTCTGTCTTCCCTTGACGCCTGCTCAACAACTGTTGAGTCGAATCGTGTTGTTGGGTAAGTCGGAGGCTGAACTGAAAAGGTTGTAAATATTTTTGGTCCGTAGTGTGTCGGTGGGAATAATTTTCGGCCGTGAGTGACTCAGAGAGTGAACCTATTCATGGAAGAGAATGATAGAGGTATGTGAGGATGGTCGCGAGACTGTCGTGTGAGCGGTGTTGAGTCTTTATGAAGGGGTGTGGAGGAGTCGGGGCTTTGCGCCACATGTTTGGGGCATCTGAATGAGTCCCCAGCCGAACGTGTTGTCTTTTCCATGTTTCCCTAAATCCAATGCATGGGTGGCAAGATAGTTTGAAATTTGCTCTGGCGTCCATTGTGGATGCATGTGTTTGACGGTTGCGGCTGCGGTTGTGACGAACGGTGCGGCAAATGACGTTCCGGACTGAAAGACGCCGTCGTTGTCATTCTTGGGAATCCATATGTCGACCCCGGGTGCGGAAAACGCAATATATGGCCCTCGACTTGCGTGTCGATAGGGATGGAGGTTGGAGTCTAGTGCGGTGACGGCTATCACCCCTGGTTGAGCTGCGGGATAGACTGAACCTCCGCGAGGCCCAGCGTTGCCGCCAGCCGCAACAATGGAAATATCGTGTGCCAGAGTATTGTTGATCGCATAAGAGAGTAATGTATTGGGTGGGCCACCCAAGCTGAGGTTAATGATCTGAACATTTTGTTCGATAAGCCAGTCCAGCGCTCGGACAATACTCCATGTCGTCGCTTCCGTAATGCCGTTGTCTGTCCGACGAAAAGCCTCTGCGACAAACAACGAAGCTTGGGGAAGCAACGCATGGCTCGTAGATTGAGCTTCTCCTACAAGAAGTGTTGCCACTGCTGTTCCATGATGATCTGGAGCTTTGCGAGCTTGTTCAGATAAAAATGATTCAGTGTGAATTATTCGATGACGAAGTGACGGCCGATGTCGATCGATGGGCGTGTCGATCATCCCGATCGACATGTCGTGTGATGTACAGCTTGCTGTCTGCTTATTCCATTTTACCAATCGATGACCGTAGAGACGTGGGTCCAGTTGGTCAGTTTTCCCTTGAAGGAAATAATGGTGATTGGCATCGATAATATGTGAAGGGAAGGCGTGACGGAGCTCGACAATACCTTGTTGCACTGTGTGTCCCGGTGGGACGTGCAAGATGCTCATCACAAATCCTAGGCTATTCAATATTCGGCGTTTCTTTTTGATATATCCACGAGACAATGCAAAGACATCGAGTTTTTTGGCTTCGTTTTCGCTGACATTGATCACACAGACTTCGCCGGGTTCAAGTGCATTCAGATCAATATTGGCATGGTCGTGTATGCCATTTTTTCGCAAATCTTCAAATTCCTGAGAAGTGTCTTGTGAAGCTGTAGTGTGTGGGGTGGGTTCCGCGTGAATCGGAACTTCAGAGGCGGTTATCCCACAGGATGCTCCAGAGAGAAGAGAGCAACTGAGAGCTGTGATGATCGATAGTCGTGAGATTCGGGTATGCATCCTATGGTTGCCTTCCTTCATCTTGTGCGACGTGTTGAATGATTGTGGTGTGTTGGCGGAGTTGTTCAATCATTTGTTGGAGTGAGGGTTCGTCTCCGGTATGAGGATCGAGTCGAATATGATAAATGCCCAAGGAACTTGGTCCGTCAATGAATGTGGCGTGAATATCTGTCAGTACTTCTCGTATTTGTGACTCAGTTGCGGTTGGCGTGAATGAAACTTGCAAGACACGTCCTTGTGCGTGAGGGCCGGCAAGTGGGACCATCGGTTTTGATAAATACCATGTATCTATTAACAGTCCAGCTTGAATGAACATGATCAGTACAGCGGCAATAGCCAGGCCTGTGCGCCACCATCCAGATTGCTGTGCTTCTTGTGTCTCATTCACATTCTGTTGAGTTCGAATTTCATGGAGAAGTCGATTGAGACCCACTTCACCGGAATTTTGGCTTGATGCTTTCTTCACCTGTTCCCGCATCTTTTGAAGCAGGTCGACTTCTTGTTGGCACTGTTGACAGGATTGGAGGTGTTGTTCCACCTCCTGTCGTTCGGCACCCTCCAGCGTTCCATTGACCAACCAAGGCAATAGCTCATCAGGATGTGTTGTCTGTTCCCTGGGGTTTTGGCTCATGGATTTCTCGTTTCTCTCGTCAAAGTCGCCTTTGCAGGCAACGTTTTAATGCCTGCTTCGCGTGAAACATCCGTGCTTTGATTGTGCCCTCGGGACTTCCCGTAATATCTCCTATCTCTCGATACGATAAGTCTTCAAAAAATGCTAAGTGCACCGTTTGACGATGGTCGGGTGACAATTTGCCCATGCAATGTTGAATATGATGCCCGAGTTGTTTCTGAAGGAGAATCTCATCCAAATTATCTGTCGATGGCTCTACGAGCGAGTCTTCGAGCTGTTCCGTACGGTATTTCCCTGATCGACGTAAGTAGTCGATTAGTTTGTGATGTGCGATGCCGAAGACCCATGTGGTGACCGAAGATCGACCTTGAAATGTTTTGGCTCCTCGCCAGACGTCCCACATCACGTCATTAAGGACATCCCCAGCTTCGTCTGTATCGTGTAAGCGAATGTTAAGGAATGCAGAAATGCGCGACTCAAATATTTGATAAAACTGTACGAATGCAGCTTCGCTCCCTTGCGCTATTTCTTTGAGAAGGGAGCGGTTGTGTCTGTCGTCTGTTTCTTCTGTCTGCCGTGTTCCCCCAGCATGGTCTGCTGGCGAAGTATATGGCGTTCCAGTGGGGGGTGACACGCGGGGCCTCCAGATAGGGAAACGACAGGCATGATCGGGGCGAAGAACGATTGGATGTGCTCGTCGAATGTCGCTGGAAGAGAATTGTGCCGTGTTTTTCATAGAAGGTCAACAATCCAGAAATTATCGAACATGGTTCCAGTGGCGAATGGCACAAGAGCCCCATCTGTAGTGAGGAGGCCTTTGTGCCCGGTAGTCGAGTTCATGCTCAGGAAGAGGTCGGCGTCTGCTCTACCCGACGCGTTCTTTTCCACAAGCCAATCCCTACGATGCCGGTTCCGAGTAACAGCAACGTGGTGGGTTCGGGGACCGGTTGTGGCTCACTGTATAGAAAGTCATCCAGGACGACGATATCGACGCCATTGATTGGATCATCATTTGGGCCAATAGCCGTGTTTCCAGCCGTGATTTGGACGCGGGCCACTTGTTCTGTGCTAAAGGTTGCGCCTAGAAACGATAGTCCTTGTGGATTGGTTGGTGCATACAGGGACAAGAGTGAATTGCCCGACGTGTCAAAAAAATCAAGTTTAGTGCTGTCGGGAAGATCGACATCGGTAAAGATGGCGCCGAATCCACTGACGGTAGCTGGGATATTAGTTGCTGAGACGAAAAAATGTACATCAAGGACGTTTGTGTCGATCGGTGTAAACAGGCGCGGAGCGCTAAACGTATCAAATTGATCTGGATACGTAGGGTTGATGGTGTCGAATTCATTATCGAATCCATCGTTACTGACACGAAATTGTGAGTTCTCGGATGTCTTGAACACCGCACCGCGTGTGACTCGCTCATTGAAGAAGTCTCCAGGCATGTTGAAAGGAACAATGCCGGCGTCCCAATTAATTTGCCGCCGACCGTTTGCAAGAGGACCTGGGGAATTGCCGTTATTCGGGTCTCCAAGTGCAGCTTGGAAGGCCGTGACTGTATTACTGATGTCGGCATCGTTGTCATAAAACGTCGTCGACACGGCCTTAGCCATTGAGGGAAATGCTAAGGTCACAGACATCAGACTAATGAGTGAAATCGTGAAGAAGTGCATGTGGAACCTCCTTGTTGAGTCCTGTCTCGGCGTATGATTGATTCACAAGTGTCATGCGTACGTTATTGAAGTGTAGCTTTTCGGCATTTCAACATTGTTTGGGCATGCTATGTCGGTCTTGTCTCGGGTAAGTCGAAGCTATGGAGGAAATGGTTGCAAGAAATATTGTGTGGTCAGAATTTTTTCTAAATTCTGAAGATGAAGAGAGTCTCGCTTATGCCATCAGTATCGTCTGACGTGATGGCAAAGCGAATCCACATACACATCAGTATGCTTGGACATGGTAGACGGAAGGCCTCGTGGTTCTCTCAGACCTTCGACATCGTCACTCACTCATCCAACTGATCTCTGGATGGTGTCCTCGAGCATGATAGCTGTGCGCGCAGGAGCTCTTGGAATGTCGCCGACTCTGGGCTCAGGTAGCGGCTGATGCTCTGAATTCCGGTGTTCAAGTAGAACACGGTTGGTGTGTAACGTAACGCTGCTGAATGGCAGCCTACGTTGGACTTCTAGCCTCGTTGTAATTTTGATTATAGGTGTGCTTGAACACGGTTGGTGTGTGACGTATCGCTTCTGAAGGGCAGGCTACGTTGGACTTCTAAACTCGTTGTAATTTTGATTATAGGTGTGCTTGAACACGGTTGATGTGTAACGTAACGCTTCTGAAGGGCAGCCTACGTTGGACTTCTAAACTGTAGCGCCTGCAATTAATCGGACACGTATTTAGGAAGCCATCTTGGCCTTCCGGTTCCATTCCTGTCGCACTTGTTGGGGCGTACGGTATGCATGGCGTTGTAGAATCCAGTTCGCATTGTAGCGTTCTCTGAATTCGTACAGCGCCCCTCTCAAGTGCTCTTCATCGTCGTAATCCTGAAGCCACAACAATTGTTCCTTGAGCGTACGAAAGAATCGTTCGCTCACCCCATTACCTTCTGGACTTCGCACAAAGCTCGGAGATGCCTCCAGGCCAAGGAAGGCTAGCTCGGCCTGAAAGTCGTGACTGATATATTGACTGCCATGATCATGGCGCACGAGCACCCCCTTGGCGACTTTGGCCTCGTAGGTCCCAAACACATGGTTGACCGCTTGGCGAATGGGCTCTAAGGCTTCATGGCGTGTACCGTACTTGGCTGCATGAAGGCCGAGACACTCGCCGGTAAAGTGCTCAAGGACGGCAAAGACGGTCACCTGGCCCTGCTTGAGTGTCCACGTGGCTGTGGCATCTGTGCCCCACATCAGATTGGGAGCCATCGGAATAATTGACCCATCATGCACTCGGGGGCCGTTAGGCGACCCTCCTCGGACAGGCGCCAAGAGCTGATGTTGCCCCATAAGCCGCCGCACCCGTTCCTTGTCTGCTCGCAAGCCGCGATGCCGCAGTCGCGCCCACACCTTGCGATACCCTTCGCCAGGGAAGCTCACCTGTGACGACCCAGCGAGCACTTGCCTGATCGCGACCATCAAATCCTCATTACTCACCAGCGGACGTCGGCCACGCTGCTTGACCGCGTTCCCGGCAACTCGTCGACGTTGCAGCCAGTCATATACGGTTGAACGTGGGATGCCCCACACATCGCATATACGAGACCATCCATACCGGCGCTTTGTGGAAATCGAACAGGTCTCGCTCAACACTTCGATTTCCTCAAGTGCAAAGGGACGCCATCCTCCAGACGATCGATCTTTGCATACAGCAAGTCGTTATCCATAACCAGGGACCCCACCTTGGCTTTCAGCGACCGGTTCTCCGCTTCCAGAGCCTTCTCCTTAGCTGACTCGCCAGTATGAAAGGTGGCCTCGCCACCCTGCATGAAGCTCTCCTGCCATTTCTTGAGCACATACGCCGGCTGACCCGTCAGCCGACTCACTTCTTCCAGTGACGCCCCCTTAAGTAGAACAAGCACCACCTCGGCTTTCCGGCTAGCATTCCAACGCTTGTGTTTGCTGAGTTTCATCGACACCTCCAATTGCCATAAAATACGCAATTTAAAGTGTCCAATCAATTACCGAGGCAATCCAAAACTCGTTGTAATTTTGATTATAGGTGTGCTTGAACACGGTTGGTGTGTAACGTAATGCTTCTGAATGGCAACCTACGTTGGACTTCTAGACTCGTTGTAGTTTTGATTGTAGGTGTGCTTGAACACGGTTGATGAGTAACGTAACGCTTCTGAAGGGCAGCCTACGTTGGACTTCTAAGCTCGTTGTAGTTTTGATTATAGGTGTGCTTGAACACGGTTGATGTGTAACGTAACGCTTCTGAAGGGCAGCCTACGTTGGACTTCTAGCCTCGTTGTAATTTTGATTATAGGTGTGCTTGAACACGGTTGGTGTGTAACGTAATGCTTCTGAATGGCAGCCTACGTTGGACTTCTAGCCTCGTTGTAGTTTTGATTATAGGTGTTCAAGTGGATATGATCGTCGGGCGAGCTACATGGGCCTGGAGGGAAATTGTCGTCGCGATCTTGCTGTAATCCTGTCTGTATTACAGGTAGCCCTGGGCAGGTTTATTCAGGTTTCGTTAATTGAACAAGGTATCCGCGTCGGTTAATCGCATGGCAGGTTTCGTGATCTTCAAAGCACACGGGGTGCGTGTCACCGAAAGACACAGGAGTGAGACGGTCGTCCTCGACTCCTAGGCTTACGAGATAATCTTTGATGGCAAGGGCTCGCTTGTCACCTAATACTAAATTGTAGCCTTCCGACCCTCGATTATCACAATGTCCTTCAATAATAAGAGAACTCTCAGGGTTTTTCTTTAACTGCATGGCGGTCAGTTCAAGGATGTGGCGGCCTTTATTTGTCAATGTCCAGCTATCGTAATCAAAAAATAAACTGGGAACATATTCTGGTAATTCCTTCGGAGGATCAGGTGAATGGTAATACGAGGCCGGAGTGAGTGCTGAGCGTGTCTCCGTCGAACCCATCGTTACGATGGGTTCTTCTTGCAATGTTTCTGCTCCGATATTGGCATCCATGGTCATCGATGAGTCAGGATGCAAAAGAGAGGATGACGGGTCTGTAGGTTGCGATTCGGAAGAGTATTCATGGGTTACCATGGATTGGCATGCCGAAAGATTGATGAGAAGCGTCAGTCCCAATAAGAACGTATTTCTAATATGTACAGACATGGTAGCTCCGTCGTGATGGTGCTCAATAGTGATCATTGGTGTGTGAGTACTATGTGTGTGTTTCGGGGAGAAATCGTCAGTTCTTGAGGCCATTCATTCAATCATGGTGTGCAGGTTTATCCGATTCGTACATGGATACGCTTCTCTGTTTCGTCACGTTGGAATTTGTTGTACGTTGCTGTTTGTTCGGTGTTGTTCATGAGTGCCTCACTGCTCCTACGTCAAAACAGGGAAATCGCTCGACTTGTCCCGCGTAGCGGGGAAGGGGATCGAACCTGTTCATTATTTAAGGTAGTGGCGAAAACTAGGGTGAGAAACTAAGCGGATAAAGAGAGTAGCCAGAATTGAAGAGACATAGGATAATGTAAAAAAAAGGGGTACATCTATGCGAAACATTCTGGTGTTGGGTGGTGGGAAAATTGGTTCGCTCATTGCGGTTTTATTAACTGAGACGGATGACTATGTCGTGCATCTGGGCGATGTGGATGTAGATGCGACGAATCGCTTAACGAAAGAAGTTACCCATCCAAACTTTCATGCACATGTTCTTGATGTTATGGCCGACGATGAGTTGACGCAGTTTCTGGCTACAACAAAGGTCGAGGGGATTATTTCGAGTCTTCCGTATTTCTGTAATCCCATCGTTGGAGAAGCGGCGCGTTCGCATGGCGTGCATTATTTTGATCTGACAGAAGATGTGCAAGTGACCGAACGGATCAAAGCGCTGAGTCAAGGCGCCACACAGGCCTTTGTCCCGCAATGCGGCCTCGCGCCTGGATTTATCAGTATTGTCGCGAATGAATTGATGACGCATTTTGATGTGATTGAATCCGTGAAAATGCGGGTAGGGGCGCTTCCGGTTAATCCCAGTAACCGTCTGAAGTATTCCTTGACCTGGTCCACCGATGGACTGATTAATGAGTATGGCAACCTCTGTTACGGAATCGAACAGGGAGAAAAAGCCTCGTTGCAACCGTTGGAAGGATATGAAACGATTGAAGTCGATGGTTTACTCTATGAAGCGTTTCATACATCCGGAGGGTTGGGGACGTTAGCCGATACCTATGCGGGCAGGGTCAAGACCATGAATTACAAGACGCTTCGATATCCCGGGCATTGTGAGAAAATTCATCTGCTCATGAATGACTTGAAGCTTAACGATGATCGCGAAACGTTAAAGCGGATTTTAGAGCATGCGATTCCTAAGACGCTACAAGATGTTGTCTTGATTTACGCAGCCGTGAATGGGAAGCAAAACGGAGAGTTGTACGAAGAAAACTATGTCAAGAAAATCTATCCACAAACGATTGCTGGAAAGTTATGGTCGGCCATTCAAGTGACCACTGCGTCTGGTATCTGTAGTGTCGTGGATCTCGTGTTCGACAATCCTTCCGCGTATCATGGATTTGTTACACAGGAAACCTTTCGTTTATCAAATATTCTCGACAATCGTTTTGGACAACATTATGCGTGAGGTGAGAAATGGATGTGTTGACGGAGCTTGGTCTTCAGCCCACGAACTCCGACGGATGTGCCGGTCCAGGAAAATGGACTCAGTCGGCTACTGCCGGAGTTTTACAGTCTATCAATCCTGCAACGGGTGAACCGCTTGCAAAAGTGAGCCTGTGCACGTCGGAAGATTACGAGAGGATTGTTCAAGAATCCTTGCGTGCGTTTCAGCAGTGGCGACAAGTGCCGGCTCCCAAACGGGGAGAGGTAGTCAGGCTCATCGGTCAGGCGCTTCGAGAAAAAAAAGATGCGTTGGGTAGTTTAGTTTCGATGGAAGTTGGAAAAATTAAAGCTGAGGGTGATGGCGAAGTCCAAGAGATGATCGATATGGCGGATTTTGCGGTAGGTCAAAGTCGGATGTTGTATGGCAAAACCATGCATTCAGAACGGCCGAATCATCGGATGTATGAACAGTGGCATCCGTTAGGTGTGGTCGGCGTGTTCAGTGCCTTTAATTTTCCTGTGGCTGTCTGGGCATGGAATGCCTGTATCGCGGCTATTGCCGGAAACACGGTCATTTGGAAACCGTCACCGAAAGCGCCGCTTACCGCAATCGCCGTGCAGCACATCTGCAATCGTGTGATGGAAGAGCAAGGCTATGCTGGGATCTTTTCCTTGTTCATTACCGACAAGAACGAACTGGCTGAACAGATGGTTGCAGATACGCGTGTTCCGCTTATTTCCTTTACGGGCTCCGTTCCGGTTGGACGTCATGTTGCCGGAATCGTTGCGCATCGACTTGGCCGGACGTTACTCGAATTAAGCGGAAATAACGCGGTGATTGTTGATGAAACGGCTGATTTGGATATCGCTATTCCAGGCATTGTGTTTGGGGCTGTAGGAACAGCAGGGCAACGATGTACCTCTACGCGTCGACTCATCGTGCATGAGAGTCGGTACCAAGATGTGGTCTCACGATTAATTAATGGGTATGAGCAAGTCCGTATTGGGAATCCTTTGGATGAAGGGGTCTTGATGGGACCGCTCATTGACCAGCAGGCGGTTAGTACCTATCAAAGCGCACTTGGCGAAATCCAAAAGTCTGGCGGAGAAATTCTGTATGGCGGTCAGGTATGCGAGCCGCCAGGGTTTTTTGTCGAACCAACGCTTGCCTGGGCTGAAAATCAATGGGAGATCGTGCAGCGTGAGACATTTGCTCCGATTCTGTATGTCATGACGTTTCGTGCCTTCGATGAAGCGATCGCATTACAAAATGCTGTGCCTCAGGGATTGTCGTCTGCACTGTTCACCTTGAATATGCAGCATGCCGAACAGTTTTTGGCTGCCACGGGAAGTGATTGCGGTATCGCCAATGTGAATATTGGGACCTCTGGTGCAGAGATCGGTGGAGCGTTTGGAGGAGAGAAAGAAACGGGTGGAGGCCGAGAAGCAGGGTCAGATGCCTGGAAAGCCTACATGCGTCGACAGACAAATACGATCAATTGGGGAACCGATTTGCCCTTGGCACAGGGAATTACCTTTTCTTTGGACTAACAGCGACAAAACGTATCTCGTTGAGCAAAAAGACGTTGCTCGTCGCTAGTCTCTCGTATCTCGTTAAAGAAAAGTTTTTTAGTTTTTGCGAGCAACTAGCAACGAACGACGAAATACGAAAAGGAGGTTCAACCATGGCAGCCACATCTGAGTTGGAAACAACGGTTCTCAAACTTGTCGATGAGTATGTGTCACGCAATCAGGCCGCGCGAATTTTTGCTGAGGGATTGAATGACGTTGGGGTGGGCTTGTTTCCGGTCTTGGATCATATCACGGTTCGGACGTTGAACATCGATCAGCGGGCAGAAGAATTTATTAAGGTCGGCTATAGCTATTCCGAGACCCTTCACTATGAAGATTGGTATGCCAAAGTGTATCGGGCCATAGGGTATCCGGCATTGTTTGTCGATCAAGCCTATGACGATGAGCGTGGGAAAACCAGTATCATTCCAGGGTGGGTCGGCACGTTTGGAGATCGTACACTTCACCACATCGCTATCCTTGTCCAAGATATTGACCAAGCAATAGAGGCATCTCAAAAGCGAGGCATTGGCTTTGCCGGAGCCGTAATTGGTGAGCGGGGAGAAGACTTACGGCAAATTTTCACTGTGCCAGAAAAAGTAGAAGGTCAACCGTTTTCAGTCTTAGAACTCACTGAACGTCACAATGGCTATCAAGGGTTTTCGCCTCCACAAGCGAATCGTCTAATGCAATCGACGGTGCAGTAAATTTCTTCCTTAGTATGAATATTGGCTCTCAGGAGTAAAGAAAAGGAGATGTCATATCTCTAAAGCGGAATGATGACGACCGACTCAAAACGATCCAAAGCGGACATAGGGCTTAGTCTAATTTGTAACTAAAATTGAATATAAGCATCAGGAGTAGCCCTTCATGGAATTATTGGGGATGGGTTGTATGTGGCTTGACCCTGTCGGATATGTTTGGTGGTGTTGAGCGAATCCTCGAAAAAATAGTAGGAAATATTCAGGGCATCAAAGAGAGGTCTATTTTATGCTCGAACTCTTTCCCGGAATCTTCAATAATCACTAGCCTCGCCTCTTTTTGTGGGTCAATTTGACTGTAAAGAAAAAAGAGTGCCGTGTTGTTTCTTTCACTCACAGAACCCATGTTGTATCTTATTCCAAGTGGTTGAATGTTCTTCGCGCCTTGTTTACGAACTACCTGATTATCAAGAAACCCTTTTTTTGAAGCTCGGTGGCAGGTCCGTATATTTATAGCGAAAGATATCTCTCTTACCTTGCCACTCAACATATACGAATCGATCTCCGCATATTTTTTTGCAGCAGCCATAGAGCTACCGACTAAGTCACGTATCTTTGTAAATACATCGCCATTGTTACATGTTGATTGGTCGCCAAATTTGTATTGTTTAATAAATTTCCCCACAGAAACATCATAAGCGTCAGAATCCGTTCTCCATAATTCGGCAAGGTCTTTCCCCTTAGCGATTGCCTCATCTATTTGCACTTGGGTGGGAGAAGCTTCCATGCCCCAACCAATGGAAGGCCAAAGGACAATCAAAATTGCGGTTATTCTGAAAGGGTATTTGGGCATGATGCTTCTTCTTGCCCTAACTAATTTCTTTAATTTAGCGCATCTCTTCCTATTTGAGGAGTCCACATTTAACGTCTCTGGGGAATCTACCTCAAAACTCTAGGACGATTCAATTTAACCGCTCTCTGAAGCTTAGCGAATGTCTGCATCTGGTCAATCTCCAATCCTTTTGTGACGGTTTTAGTGCTCGAATGGATATGTAAACTTCCCCGTTAAGTTGACAGTTTGTATGTAGATTTTTCGGCCGTAGGCTTATAATTGGTATACGGAGACGCTCCTTGTAACTTCATGCGGTCTGTGTTCATTATAGGTGTTGATCCGCTCTGCCGGGTAGGTTGGAGAGATATAGTGAAATTACTGTCTTGTCCCCTTTGACTGTCTTTTCTTCCTTGACAAAAGTCATTGACATATACTACTAATGTATACATTAGTTAATTACGTAAGCAGGTAGAATAAATGATACGAACTCAAATCTACTTAACCGAGAGTGAGAAGGATCAGCTAGAAGCTATAGCCAGCACTCGTGGAGTCAAACAAAGTGAGCTTATTCGGGAAGCCGTCGATGAATTGATTGAAAAGTATGCACCTTCTCAGCGTTTAGTTCGCCTCAGAAAAATACGAGGCCTTTGGCGTGATAGAAAAGACTTTCCTGCCCTGCGTGACCTTCGCAAAGGCTGGAGCCAAAGGACCAAAAATTGAAGCGTGGATTTCTCCTTGACACAGATGTCATCATCGACTATCTCAAAGGTCTTGACGCAGCCAGTAATTTCATAGAACCCAATCTCGATGTTGTCGGCCTATCAGTTATTTCAGTTGCAGAAATTCGAGCAGGCATGAGAGGGAAAGACGAAGAGCAAGCACTTGAAGAATTCCTCTCTGTTATTCCTATATTTGATGTGACTCGAATCATTGCTGAGAGCGCTGGGGATTGGGTTCGCCAATTCGGCAAGTCTCATGCAGTTGAAGTTCCGGATGCTTTAATTGCCGCGACTGCTATCACGTACACTCTTGAGCTGAAGACTCTCAATGTTAAGCACTACCCCATGTTCAAGAGTCTTACTCCTGCTTACAAAAAGAGATAGGTTTCTATTCGGGGAAAGTGGAAGGGGCAAGACGCTTGCTTTTGAATACCTTGCTCACTACATTATTTTGTCGTGCTCGCCCTGGTGCTCGGCTGGAAGGCCGGGTATGTGGCATTCTACCTAGCTGCAGTCAGCCAGATTCTTCTATACACGCTGCTAAGGGAATTGGATAGTTGATATTTCACCAGAATTTGCCGTTTCAGACGAGCAGTGGTCGTACCTCACTGGGCTAGTGGTACTCCACATTCTTACTCTTGTACTCGTGACAGTCGGCGTTAGAGTTCGCTCAACAGCCGCTTTGCTCCGACTTGGGAGCGCCGATCCTATCTCATGACAGGTTTCTGCATAGCGGGGCAGTAGTTGCCTCCGACGCTGACTGACTCTTTCAGCCCAAATGTCGCGAGAGGCGCAAGGCTAGGCCTGCAAGAGTACGAACGGGATTCGCGGCCGTGCTGATTGGCATGACGGACATGTCGCAAACATAGAGACCGGCGGCGCCTCGGACCTTGAGATTTTCGTCCACAACTGACTCGTGGTTAAAGCTTGTGTTGCGGTTGGGCTTCCAGGGCATCCGCAAGGTGCCGCAGGCATGATGCACAGTTCCCCAACCGAAAGGCCATTGCTCGCCATTACCGCCGCCATACTCACCGGTAATCCAGTCCACATCGTTGAATTCTTTAAACACACGATTTCGAGTTTCGTTGAGTAATTTGAAAAACTCCTCACGGCTCTTTTGCCAGCCTGCGAGTGCTGGGAATCGTGATTGCAACAGATCATCTAGCGAAGAAAAGCGCTTGAAGCGAACGTCGGGCGTGTACCCGTCGTTGGCGTGTGAGAAAATGCCGTTGAAATCATCCAAACAATTGGCGAAGCTGAACTTTATGTCTACGCGGGTCTTGCTGGTATTGTCAGCAACTGGTTCCGCGGAGGGGTCGTTGTTTCGTAGGTGCCAATATTCGTGGTTGATGTTCATCTCGATATTGAAGGGATAGATCAAATGACCACTGGCGTCAGACTTGCCGCGTGAGTAGAAGATGATCTTGGCATGATCCCGGCGACTAAGAGAGATGCGTGGACTATTTCCCAACGACGAGACATAAGCCTGTGACTCACCCGTAACGGGGTGATCCGTCAACCCAAAGCCTACAAGCCCCTTTACACGATCGGGCAGACTTTGGTAAATCGCGGAACGATTGATCAGTTTCGGACTCTCCGTAGAGCCAGCGGCAATCACAACTTTTTGGGTGTAAAAGCTGACTTGTTCGCCTGTGACTGTGTTGGTGGTGCTGACTTCATACCATCCAAAAGGGACGTCATGAATGGCCTCAACGAAGCTATTAAGCTTGATGAAGAGACCTTCGCCATTTTGATCGACGCCGGGCGTTAAGCCTACCTGGTTGATGAGCAGTTCGGCGGTATTAAATACACCCGTCGGCTCCACAAAGAACTGATCCCGCGGTGTGCCATCGCGATTGAGATAGGGCTGGTGCAGAGCGCGAGGGGTCTCGTGTATATCAAAGTCACTGTTCAGAGGGCTATTGCGGAAATGCTCCACCAATTCCTTCGCCTTATCACCCAACGAGATGGACTCGTTCATTCGGTCAGCGGCCAAGTCAAAGTAGTCCGAAGATAAAGCTGAGCGTACATTATCCGGGAAAAAGTCTAGTTCCCAGCCCTGGACCTGTGGGATCAGGCCAGACCAAAAGATGGAACGCCCGCCGAAAGCCAATTGTGGCTTGCCGCCAATGAACTGATGGTCGGTCGGCGACTGTTTGAAATTGTCGACACCAAAATGATTGGCTACGGCAGAGTTTGGTATGCGGCTGATGTTGTAGACGTGTGTTGGATAAATGAACGAACCAGCGTCAAGCATCAGAATGCGATGGCTGTGACCTAGTCGGTCAGCCAGGTCGTCGGCTAGGATGCCGCCGCCCATACCGGAACCGACAATAATATAATCAAAGTCTCTCTCGGCGCCGTCATAGTCTCGAATCAAGCGGGTATGAGCGTGGGTTTTCTGTGCAACCAAATTTACGTAATTGTTCTGAAATGGCATCTCTGTGTTCCCTGAGTTTCAGTGTATCGTATCCTAGCGGTTAGAATAAATGCTCGATCGGGATGTGGCGTGGCCTAACAAGTGATTAACTAGTTTCTGGATATCTCCGAGCCAGTTATTGCATTTTTGACACATACGGCTTTGCTGTCTCTGCTTCTTAAGGATTACACGATATTTACTCATGATATTCAGAAACCAGATAATACCAGATGATAGTTGTGTCGGCTCAAATTGCTAACCAATTCTGCAGAAATTGCTGGATAAAAGCAGTCGGGACCACTGCGAAAACGAGCGCATCACGACAAAAGAGGCAAAAGGCCCACTTGATTTTTGATCGATTAATTCTGAATAGATAAACGGGTATTACTATTTACCGGCAAAAGAGGTCTCTAGTACCCGCCGCGAGGAATGACCGCTCATGGCAGAAAAGCAGACATATCGGTTGCCGACCCCAAGCGGACATTTGGGGATTTTAACGTAGCTCTATTAAATGGCAGGAGCCCATATAAGCGTCTAGCCGTTTATTGATATTTGGATCTGTATATTGAACTATTCTACGGTACTATGGGCATGGCTAGTGAATAAACAGATCAAATGCAAAACATGAATGTTAAGGCCATGACCAAGGATGGATTTGAAGTAGAACCTCAAACGGTTATATTTCCAATTCTTAAAGAGCTTGAAGAAGGTAAAAACCAGATGATAGGAACTGGTTTTTTTATAACAAAGATCGGTCACTTTGTTACTGCGAAGCATGTAATTGAGGATATCTATAACATCCCCACGAGAAAACAATCGAATCCAATTCATGCAGTACATTTTGTTGAGGGTTTCAAAGTCCTTGTCCGTCATATAACGAAGTAAAGAAGTAAGAGGAAAGGGGACGGATTAGTTTAATTCTTTTGTGAGTTTATTCAAATATGTGTAGCGCGAGCGTATCGTGAACGACCTCTGGGTCCCCGTGGTAGTTGGCCTTCTCTTCATCGGGGGACTTGGCCTGCTTCTATCCTGGATTAGAGCGAGGAGTGCCCGAGAGGGGTCGGAGTTATCGGACTACGAGCGAATTGAAGTGCTGATGTCTCCCGCGGAGCGGTCGCTCTTCGGTGTCCTGAAGACTGTGGCTGGCGATGAGTTTGAGATCTTCGCGAAAGTTCGCATGGCCGACGTGTTGACACCGAGTCGACGGTTAGATCCTTCTCGGCGTCGTAGTGCTTTGAATCGAATAATCTCAAAACACTTCGACTACGTCGTTTGCGCGGCAGATGATCTCCGTGTGTTGTGTGCTGTCGAGCTTGATGACCGTAGCCATCGTCGCCAGGACAGACGAGAGAGGGACGATTTCGTCAGCTCAACGTGCGCCGCAGTCGGCCTTCCGTTAGTACGCGTAAAGGCCGCACCGCAATACTCTGCAGCGTCGCTCGGCGAACAAATCCGGCTTGCAGTCCGAGGAGAATCCTCGTGACACATAACCAGGGGTTCGAGTGCGCTACGGCCTACGGCGGACAACCAGTCCGCTACGCGGGTTGTCTGCCCCTGAGCGCAGCGTTAGACGGTAAGAGGAATTAACCAAGATTCAATGTCAGCTTCTTATTGGGGTCGAGTCTAGTTTTATAAAGTTATATTGCCATGGGTGGGTCGTAATGGGTAGTTAGAGGATACATTCGAGGGATGGGTCAATAATTGCTAGCAATGGTGAGAAAGCGAAGTCTGCTCGGTTTTTCTTCACCTTTGTTACTATAAAACTAGAAATAAGGGAGTTGGTCAACATGTGGGATATTGGATCGAGCAACGCCCATCTCTTAAGCGTCTTTTAGGTAAGCTGATCAAGAGCATCTTGATGCTTTGAACGGGGTAGGGAGGCATATCTTTGACTTCAAGGTTCTTGATGCCTTTTCGTAGCCATTACTCCGTACATGGTAAGAGCTAATGCGTGGTGTTTTTCTGTCATCGGATCCGGTATAGGAGAGCGTGTCAAAAAGAAGAATGTTCATCATAGGGGAACAAAGAAAATATTATAAAACTAGTCTTGACCCTAAGTTAATATAAAAAACGAAATTTTAACATGTTATTTTTATATAGGATTATTTAGTTTTCAATCTTTATACCATTACTTCACCAGCAAACAAGGGCCTTGCTGTCCTAATAAACGAGACTTTAGGTATTTCTATTTTTGACCCAGTTGTCTCTTTATGAACTACAGCATCTATTTTCCCAGCAGGGTGCTCAACAGCAATCTGCTGGGAAGCATGCTGGGGCGATACATTGCTGGTGACTTGGCAAGCGACTGATCCGGGAACGAAGCAAGCTGCAGCTATGCAAATTGCCCCAGTAACGGCATGTGTAGGATGGCAGTCATAAGGTGTGAAATAACGTGAAGTAATATTGCCATTAAATTGGGGTTTAGATAGTAGCGCCATTTTAGGGGTAACAGACTGGCTAACATCTCCCATACCCATTAGACGTGCGGCGTGTTGGCGTATATCTTCCATTTTTCTAATAAGCTCTTTATCTGAATCTAGCTCTTGCTTAGTTTCGTAGCCCGATTTGCCGAATGATTTTGCTAGCATCATTACTACAGGTACAGAAACATCAATACATGAAGTTTCTATATTATCGATAACATCTAGGCTATTTCCTGTAGGAAGAAGCTTGCCAGTTTTTGTGCCGACTGAATCAAAAAAACTTAGTTCTATCGGAGCACTTTGACCGGGGACGCCATCAATTGTCGCTTCTCCATCAAAGTTTAATTTACCCTCTGGTGTTTGAACTTTGGCTTCAATGACAACATTCGTATTTTGATTATGTATACGTACAATTGTTTCGTTGCCTTGGACTTTGACTAAACCTTTCGCAATAGCAAAAGGACCAACACCAGAAAGCATATTCCCACAATTTAAGCTCGAATCAACTCGAGATTCACCAACGAGGACTTGGCAAAATAAGTAGTCAACATCAATGCCCTTTCGTGTCGATGGACTGATAATTGCGACTTTACTTGAAACACTACTTCCGCCACCAATGCCATCTATTTGAGATTGATGCGGTGACCCCATTATTTTTAATAACATTTGCTCACGTTCATCAGGGTCGTTAGGTAAGTCAGAAGAGAGAAAAAACGGTCCTTTAGAAGTGCCGCCACGCATTAAAATACAAGGGATTCCTTTCATGATGGTAACTCCTAGGTTAGGTATTATTTTTACTAAATAATGCACTCGTAACAATTAGAATGGCGCCAGATATGACTTCAATGTCAGGCAAGTGGTGATAAAAGAAAACATCAAATAATCCTGCAACTAAAATAGAAATATAGATTAGCGGCGCAATGCTCGCAGGGTCTTGTACTTGTTGATACGCTTTACCGCGAAAAAACTGATTGCCTAGACTGGCTAAACCCACGAGTATGAGCAGTCCAAGTACTGGTACTGAAAAAGAAATAGTGGGTGCTAGTGCTTTGAGCTCGGCCTCGATATCAGCAAGACCAAAATAAATCACAGACAACAGTGTAGAAAATAGATACACGAACAGCATGACATGGCTATTTTTCTCTTTTTTAGCAGAGCTATGCAGAAGAAGCTGTGAGATGGATAAGCAAAATCCAGACAGTAAACCAACTAACACGTAAGGATTGAGCACACCATTTTCAACATGAAGCATTAAGCCAACACCGATAGCGCCGATTAATGTAGCAATTAAAGGCTGTATGCTTCCCCTTTTATTTTTGAAAAGAGAGTATGCAGCAATAAAAATTGGCCCTGTACTATAAAGGATTGTTGCTTCAGCAAGTGAAAGGTGGATTATTGATATGAACAATAAAAATTGAGCAAGTGTTAAAAATACCGCGCGGATAAAATGTGTTTTCACATTTGTTAATTGTAAGTAACCCCATGCTTGATATACCGTAAAAAAAATGATCAAGAATATGAGTGGGATAGCAAAACGTGCCAGTAATGTAACTTGTACGCTGGTGTGATGCATGGCAAGTTTTGAAAAAAATCCAGCAGAGGCAATGCAAATTGTTGAGATAATCATATAAACAATTGCTGTTTGTTGAGATAATGAACTTTTGATACTTTCAATGGCTTTCACCGTGAAAACTCCTCTTCAGAAGGATAATTATTCTTCAAGCTTTCTATTAGTGGTTTAAATTGAAAAGGACACGAATCCAAAGAGGTAACGGACAAATTAGTGCTGTCTTCAAGGCCAATACGCCAGTGCTTTTGACGTGTTGTTTTATGAAACAATGAAAATATTTGGTCCCACCAAATAAAGAGGAAGCCATAATTCGAATCTGTATCTTTACGTAACGCATGGCGGTGAACTGAATGTTGTTTAGGTGTCGTGATTATTAAAGATAATATAATTGTGATCTCATATAAGTTAGTCGACGAGACTCAAAAAAAGGTTGTAGTTTTTATGAAGGTAATCTTGGAAGGGCGGCAGGGGGATTGATGGACCTATGCAGACTGTAAAACGGTATTCTGCCCTCCTTGAAAGTGAAACCACCTTTAAAACATGACCCATCTCTGGGTCTTACCCAACAAAAGGACAAAAAGTTTTATAGCTACCTAAGTACCAGCTTCTATTCTCTACTCACTCTCCGCTATTTGCACCATTGCTGTGGATTGCCTCGGTAATTGATTGGACACTTTAAATTGCGTATTTTATGGCAATTGGAGGTGTCGATGAAACTCAGCAAACACAAGCGTTGGAATGCTAGCCGGAAAGCCGAGGTGGTGCTTGTTCTACTTAAGGGGGCGTCACTGGAAGAAGTGAGTCGGCTGACGGGTCAGCCGGCGTATGTGCTCAAGAAATGGCAGGAGAGCTTCATGCAGGGTGGCGAGGCCACCTTTCATACTGGCGAGTCAGCTAAGGAGAAGGCTCTGGAAGCGGAGAACCGGTCGCTGAAAGCCAAGGTGGGGTCCCTGGTTATGGATAACGACTTGCTGTATGCAAAGATCGATCGTCTGGAGGATGGCGTCCCTTTGCACTTGAGGAAATCGAAGTGTTGAGCGAGACCTGTTCGATTTCCACAAAGCGCCGGTATGGATGGTCTCGTATATGCGATGTGTGGGGCATCCCACGTTCAACCGTATATGACTGGCTGCAACGTCGACGAGTTGCCGGGAACGCGGTCAAGCAGCGTGGCCGACGTCCGCTGGTGAGTAATGAGGATTTGATGGTCGCGATCAGGCAAGTGCTCGCTGGGTCGTCACAGGTGAGCTTCCCTGGCGAAGGGTATCGCAAGGTGTGGGCGCGACTGCGGCATCGCGGCTTGCGAGCAGACAAGGAACGGGTGCGGCGGCTTATGGGGCAACATCAGCTCTTGGCGCCTGTCCGAGGAGGGTCGCCTAACGGCCCCCGAGTGCATGATGGGTCAATTATTCCGATGGCTCCCAATCTGATGTGGGGCACAGATGCCACAGCCACGTGGACACTCAAGCAGGGCCAGGTGACCGTCTTTGCCGTCCTTGAGCACTTTACCGGCGAGTGTCTCGGCCTTCATGCAGCCAAGTACGGTACACGCCATGAAGCCTTAGAGCCCATTCGCCAAGCGGTCAACCATGTGTTTGGGACCTACGAGGCCAAAGTCGCCAAGGGGGTGCTCGTGCGCCATGATCATGGCAGTCAATATATCAGTCACGACTTTCAGGCCGAGCTAGCCTTCCTTGGCCTGGAGGCATCTCCGAGCTTTGTGCGAAGTCCAGAAGGTAATGGGGTGAGCGAACGATTCTTTCGTACGCTCAAGGAACAATTGTTGTGGCTTCAGGATTACGACGATGAAGAGCACTTGAGAGGGGCGCTGTACGAATTCAGAGAACGCTACAATGCGAACTGGATTCTACAACGCCATGCATACCGTACGCCCCAACAAGTGCGACAGGAATGGAACCGGAAGGCCAAGATGGCTTCCTAAATACGTGTCCGATTAATTGCAGGCGCTACAGCTGGTTCTGCGTAAATAGCAAAAATAAATGAAACCCGATGGGTTTTCCTTTCGTCCAAGGTGTGAAATCCCAATACAATAGACTATTCTTGTCTGGCGACCCCAGAGGGTTTCTTTCTTTTCGTCATGTCTTGTTGAAAATGTCCGTTCCTGGCCGATCTTAGACGGTTTCGTGACGGTTTTAGTACTCGAATGAATGTCCACTTTTCAAGCGAGACTCAGGCAATTCCGACTCTGTATGTCAGGTCAGTTGTCACAGCTATTACATCTAGCCATGTATGAAGCACCTTCTCTTCATTTGCAGTCAAAACCGATTGTGTAGCCCAACAGCAGAGGTTGTGTTTTCAAGTTATGATGGAGTTGGAAAAAGTGGACATTTTCCTTTTTTCACTCGGACGATCTCAGTAAGATTTGCAGCAATTGGTGGACGTGCCGGTCAGCAAAGACGAAGTGTATTTTATTCTGTAGACAATGTGGAGAGCGAGCTATTCAGCAGATGGTAAGTGACGCGGAGGATCCATGTTCTTATGGAGGATCCGGATAATGAGAATGTCAGAGCTTTTGATCGTATAAATGATTAGGTGGCTTTTATGCTGATAAATGCGAACTGGCGGATTAAATTCAGAACGCTCGCGGCAGATAAGCGGCGTTTGTGTCAAGATGGAAAAGCAATGTAGTAATTCCTGAGCGTATTTGTCAGCTTGAATCTCACCGAATGTAAAAAAGCTATAGTCATAAATAATATCTAAATCGTTTTCGGCTTCGGGTGTCAGTTTATAGGCCATGTTTTGCAGCCTTGGCTTTGGCCTTGGCGCGGGCCTCCTTGATAACATCTTCTACGTTACGATCACTAATCCCGCTTTCAATTCCCTTGGTTATGGCAGTTTGCAGGGCTTTGATTTGATCCTGCTCGTTTTGGTCACGTCGGATCAGATCACGAACATAATCGCTTGCACTACTATATTGTCCTCTTTCTTCAACTTGAGCTTCGACCCAGTCCTTCATAGGATCGGGAACGGAAATATTCATCGTCGCCATAATCATGTTTCCTTTCCCTTGCATTATGGCAGGTTATGACAATTTTTGCCAATATTTTCTGGCAAGGCTACAACGGTATCGACTTTCTGGACCCAGTGGATTGTATTAAAGAATTCACGAATTGAATCCTCCCGTCTTCGTTCGCCAAGTTTTGCCTCAAAAACAAGAGTATTAAAATGAAAGAAACCGCCGTATTATCGATGTGATATATGAAATCCTGTGCGACATTAAAGTTGAGGTCTTGACCTACCCCACCTGGGGTGGGATATGATGTGGGTATGAAAGACGAACATAAGAAAACCGCGATGAATCGTTTGAAGACCGTGCGAGGGCATATTGATGCCGTGATCAATATGGTTGAAGAAGAACGGTATTGTCCAGAAGTCATGAAGCAGGTTTCTGCACTGCAAGGGTCTTTAGAGAAAGTGAATCGGATTCTTTTGCAAAATCATATCGAAACCTGTGTCATGCATGCGGTTAAAGAAGGGCGCTCAGAAGAAATTGTTGATGAGTTATTAGAAACACTACGATATACGAATAAAGTCACTGGTCCCAATAACAAGTAAAGGAGAATTCTGATGGCATATGTCACACTTTCCGTCCCTGATATTTCTTGTGATCATTGCAAGCAATCCATCGAAGGTGCCTTGAAGGTGGTCGAAGGCGTTAGCGCGGTGGAAGTGCATGTGCCGGAAAAAACCGTGGATGTAAGTTTTGACGACACGAAAGTTCAACAGGGGATTCTTACTAAAACCATTGAGGATCAAGGGTATACAATAAAGAACTGAATTCCTGTCGCTCGTCGCTCGTCGCTTGTATCTCGTATTTCGTTTAGGATGAGAAATGATAATCTTTTTTTTCGAGAGACGAGCCACGATTCACGAGATACGACTGTAGTCTTGTAGGAAAATTATGAGTCAACAAGTTCTTGAAACGGTGAGTTTTGATGTGAAGGGAATGACCTGCGCATCGTGTGCGAGTCGTATCCAACGCGTTCTCGCCAAACAGGACGGGGTTCATGAAGCCACGGTGAACTTTGCCGGCCATGAAGCTCGCGCGGTACTCGCCCCAGGTGTTGACGTCACCGGATTACAGGCGGCCATTGAAAAAATTGGCTATGACATCAAACTCGTCAATGCAAACGAAGAGCGCGAAAGTATTGTTGAGCGCTATTCCCAGGAAGCGCTGACTCAGCGGCGCAATCTATTGCTTGCAGCGATGTTTACTCTTCCGCTGATGGTAGTGGCCATGGCGATGGATGAATCCATGGCGACTCGCCTGGCGCAATGGCTTCTTGCGACTCCTGTCGTCTTTATCTTCGGGTGGCAATTCCACCAACTGACGTTCAAGCGGTTGGCGACGTTGGATGCGACAATGGATACCTTAATTTCTGTAGGCACGCTCACGGCGTGGGGGTATTCGGTTTGGGCGTTGTTGACGGATCATGAAATATTTTTTGAAACATCAGCCATGATCGTTACGCTCATTCTCTTGGGCCGATATTTCGAAGCCCGCGCAAAGGGCCGAGCCTCACAGGCGATTGCTCGTTTGCTTGAATTGGGTGCGAAAGAGGCTCGTGTCATTCGAGATGGTCAAGAAGTTATGATTCCGGCCCCAGAGCTTCGGCACGGCGAGCATGTCGTGGTGTTTCCAGGAGAGAAAATCCCGACAGACGGGAATATCGTTAGTGGACAGTCTTCGATAGACGAAAGCATGCTCACCGGGGAATCGATGCCCGTAGATCGTCAAGTTGGCGATCATGTGTTCGGAGCGACCATCAATCAGCAGGGCCGGCTGGAAATAGAAGTAACCCAAATTGGTAGTCAGACGGCTTTGGCCAAAATCATTCAACTGGTGGAAGATGCGCAAGCCTCGAAGGCTCCTGTTGAAAAAATGGTTGATCAAATCTCTGGCGTGTTTGTTCCTGTCGTGATTCTCATTGCCCTTGCAGTATTAGCCGGTTGGTGGTTCGGAACGGGTGATGTGGCGACGGCTATCCGCAATGGTGTGGCCGTATTGATTATTGCATGCCCCTGTGCGCTGGGGCTCGCGACGCCAACGGCTATCATGGTCGGGAGCGGAAGAGGCGCCGAACTTGGCATTCTCTTTAAAAATGCAGAAGTCTTTGAGCAGGCTCGAGCTATTGATACTGTAGTATTTGATAAAACAGGCACCTTGACGCATGGGGCCATGACGCTCACGGATGTAAAAACGGATAGTGAAGAAGCACGCTTTTTATACCTTGTCGGAACTATTGAGGCGGCAAGTGGACATTCGATAGGAAAAGGCGTGGCGCTTGGCGTGGAGGAACGGAACATCGAACTTGGTACACCTGAAACATTAGATAGTGTTACTGGAAAAGGGGTGGTAGGAAGAGTCGACGGGACCGAGGTGATCGTGGGGAAACGAGAGCTGATGGTGGAACGTGATTTGGATATTCCAAGTCACTTCATGACAATCTTGCAGGAATGGGAAGAAGAGGGGAAAACCGCGTTCTTGGCAGGATGGGATGGATCTGTTCGTGGGATTTTAGCCGTGGCGGACACTGTTCGTCCAACAGCTGCTCAAACGGTTTCCGACTTACATGGCATGGGGTCGGATACGGTGATGCTCACAGGGGACAATCGGCAGACTGCAGAAGCCATTGCCACGCAGGCGGGTATGACCAAGGTCATTGCTGAAGTGTTGCCGAATGAGAAGGCTGATCATGTCAATCGGTTGCGGACAGAAGGAAAGACGGTCGCATTCGTTGGTGATGGGATTAACGATGCGCCTGCACTGAGTACGGCTGATCTTGGCATTGCTGTTGGTACGGGTACCGATGTGGCCATTGAGGCCGGAGATATTGTGCTGATGTCCGGGGAGCCATCGTTAGTGGTCACCGCACTGCAATTGGCGCGAGCGACATTCAAGACCATTCGTCAAAATTTATTTTGGGCATTCTTTTATAATGTTGCTGCGATTCCTCTAGCCGCGGCTGGATTTCTCAATCCCATGATGGCGGCAGGTGCCATGGCTTTCTCCAGCGTGTCAGTCGTCATGAATTCTCTTCGTTTACGAAAGTTTTAGATAACGTCTACCACGACCTTTTTCTCTACGACCATCTCTCTTCTGTCGTGTAATTCTTTGAGCCATTCAAGAAACTTGTAGATAGATATCTTTGGACTCACTTGCCCGTTTATCGAGCTATTTTTACTAGCCAGTTCGCTATCTTCTGAGCGTCACTCATATTTGGTCTTCCGTTTTACAATTGCTACTATTACTTTTCTACAGGATTTTAAATATGCTTGGGACTACTACTATTGCGAAACCAAATAACTTTCAACCGAATGTACATCATGTACACAGCGCAAAAACACACGTCGTACAGACGGAAGTAAATTGGAGCGGCTATAGTAATGTGTCGTGCTATACCCTCAACACATCGTGTTGTCTATGAAAACTCAGGCAATAGGGATTGAAGCCCTTCGGTATCTGATGCTTGGATGGGATCGGTACGTCATGAATCCGTTTGTCAGGGTTTGGCCGAAACGAGCCGGTAAGAAAATTTTATGTTTTGGCGACTCCAATACATGGGGTTCTATTCCCGTTACAGGATTACGGTATCCATTCCGGGTTCGTTGGCCCGGCGTACTTCAATCGGAATTGGGGAAGGGTTTTGTGATTATTGAAGAGGGTCGAAATGGGCGGACGACGGTCCTGGACGATCCCAATCAACGTGGGTGTAACGGGAAGCCGGCCTTGAAGCTGACATTACATGTTCATTACCCGTTGGATCTGGTTATTCTATTACTGGGGACCAATGATCTGAAGAACTCTTTTGATCGAGATGCTGAAGATATTGCACAAGGCGTGCAGGAACTTGGACGAATCGTATTGTCGAATGATCAGTCGTCAAGAGGAATAGCTCCGATGCTCCTACTGGTTGCTCCGCCAATGGTGAGGGGGGAGGCACATCCTTCAGGTTTTTTTCGAGGGGCCGACTTGAAGTCATCTTTTCTTGCTGAACAGTATCGAGTGGTCGCCAGTCGTTTGGGATGCGAGTTTTTTGACGCAGGAACGATTATTCAATCCTCGCTTGAGGATGGAGTTCATTGGAATAAAGAGGCACATGAAATGTTGGGCCGAGGATTGGCTCAATGCGTGAAGGCCACTTTGGTGAGTAGAGAGACCGTATGTTAAAAACCCGTGTGTCACGATTGTTCATCACATGTTCTCTGAATTTGTTATGACGGACGCGCGAAACCTTCTTTTTAGTTTGCGATGAAGAACATGACAACTGTTGGTGTGATTTCGGATACCCATGGACTCATACGTCCAGAAGCGCTTGCTGGGTTGGAAGGCTCGGAGTTGATTCTTCATGCGGGTGACATTGGGAGTGCTGCAGTCCTTGAGAGATTACAAGACATTGCCCCGGTGTATGCCGTGCGAGGGAACAATGATCGAGATGTCTGGAGTCGAGACATTCCATTGACTCAACGGGTTGAGGTTGGTTCGCATGCATTCTATGTGCTTCATGAGATAGAGCAACTGAACTTTGATCCCTCTGCCGTTGGGGTGAGCGTGATCATTTCTGGACATTCTCACAAACCACTCGCCGAAAAGCGAACCGGCGTCCTGTACCTCAATCCTGGGAGTGCCGGACCTCGGCGGTTTAGGCTTCCTGTCACAGTTGCTCGACTGTATGTGAAGAAAGAGTCACTCGATTATGAAATTGTTGAATTGTCGGTGTGATAAGTAAAGGATCGTGTCGTAATGGCGCTGTTAAAAATTGCTCGGTTAGGACATCCGGCCATTCGGGCTGGCAGTGAGATCATGACGGCGGGGGCCTGTGCCCGAGAAGATTTCAACATATTTCTAGAAAATCTTGTTGATACCATGCGCGATGCGAATGGTGTGGGGATTGCCGCTCCGCAAGTTCATGTGTTGGAGCGTGTGATTGCGATAGAGGTTGATCCGCAGAACCCCCGGTATCCCGATTATCCCCATGTACCGTTGACTATTTTAATCAATCCCCAGCTTGTTGCTCATTCCACGGAAACGAATGAGGATTGGGAAGGGTGTTTGAGTGTGCCAGAATTACGAGGCCGCGTTCCTCGCTGGACTTCGGTTCAGGTCCAGGCGATTGACCGGGAAGGGCGAACGGTTGACTTCACCGCCGAAGGATTTCATGCCCGTGTGCTACAACATGAAATCGATCACTTGGAGGGCAAGGTCTTCCTTGACCGAATGCGTGATTTTTCAACCTTGACACACCTGCATGAATACCAACAGTTTTGGCGAACATTGGAACGTCCGAGGTGATTGTCTGTTTGGACTTGTCGATGATTCTCATGGCTTTTCACGTTCGTCTTTTTCAGACAAGGTCTCTTGGCTGCTACAGCCAGTGACGGATTCGACGACGCCTTGCGCGTCAAAGTTGACTTTTGATGTGCCGTAAGCCCAGGTGTCGTAACGCTCATTGGCGTAAGAATGTTTTTCACCTGAGGGTTGTCCTAAGACTTTCTTGACGTCAGCGGGCGCCATTCCAGGTGAAACAAATTGACAGGCCATGTGTCCTGTTTTTCTGAGGCGCGTAAGAATGGCTTGTTGTATGCGTTGAAGTTCTTCTTCATTCTCCTGAAGTTTTCCTTCGGTTTCCTTCAAACTCTGAAGCTTGAGCCGTTGTGCATCGCCCTTCGTTGTATATTGCTCTAACAGTTGGTTGACCTGTTTCATCTGTTCGTCAATTGAGGTGAACTTTTCTTCCAGTGTCAGTTCAAGTTGAGTGATCTCCGCCTGCCGTTTATCAAGTTCTTGTGTTTGTTGGGCATACCCCTGTTGTTTTTGTGTGATGTGGTCAATGAGTGTATCAAGCAAAGCGGTCTGTTCATCGATGGTCTGCTGTCTTTTGAGTAAGACCTTCTGAATGTTGGCGAGTTGCTCTTCCGAGGCTTCGAGCTTAACGGCTTGTGCCTGGCGTTGAGCATGGAGGCGTGTTTGTGCTTCCAGGATCGCCGAGGTAGGAATGCGGAGAAGTTGAAACACATTCACCGATCCATTGGGATTCTTTTCGACGTAGGAGTGACGCGTCTCTACTTCCAACTGTTCTGCGTCAATTTCGGAGATCTTCGCAAAATTCATCAACTCAAGCTTTCCATGGACCAAGGCCTGTTGTTTGGCCTCTGGTAACGAATTCATGTTGGAAACCGTTCCGACAAGATAGATAAATTCGCCTTCAATATACGAGGACGATTGTGTCCAAAACGGACGAGCCGCGTGTGTTGGTTCAACGCCGATCGATATCAGCGACAGAATGGTGAAGAGGATTCCCGCATACATGGCTTGTTGGGATGTTGATGCATGTTGTGTGTGCATAAGTGAGGTCTGGTGGTTATTGATGATAGGCAAGAATACGATTGTCTTATAGTAGAATACCGTATTGATTACGTGATGCAAAGGGATGAAGCTTTTGCCTAGAATAAGATTGAGCCACGATAGAGTACCCTCAATTGTTATTGAGGGTATCGTATGGCCATGTATGCGGATTGACCGATTACAGCGGTATTTTGGGAGGAGTGGACATGTCACGAAATGAGAGAATGTGGCGATGGCCTTTCCCGTCATCCTTGATGATGAGTTCAATTGCCGTACCCTTAGGCAGCGTTTGCAGTTCTTCGAATTGGGTCGTGTTCGTCGGGTGAACGGCGAGAGTCGGTTCACCGGGAACGAATTGCCAATCCTTGGTAAAAAGCGGGCGATCGTCTGATCGTTCTTCCCAGTCAAGCCAAATGATTTCTTCTTCGACTTCAATATATCGGAGTTTCCCTCGAATGCCGGTAGGCTCCTGAAAGTCGAGTATATGATCCAAGAAGGTATCAAGGGGATGAGGTTCCGTTTCCAATGCATGGCCGGATACACTGAAGAGCAGGTAAAAGGAAATACATAGGGCCGTTGTTCTGAATTGGAAAGATGAAAAAAGCGACGGCATGAGCATGACCTCACAGAGAGTAAGGCGTATGGTCTTAGGGAGGCAGACTTGCTGATTGTATTAAATCATGTCTGTCAGTCTGAGCACAAGGAGACTTGTGTCATGAGGGTGAAGAGAGGATGATAGAATGCTGTGAGTTGAGCAAAACGTGAAACGCACTGTCCCGAACGGCCTTGTTCGTTGTCTTGCGCATGGCTGTTCTGATGCTGGTGGAAATTGATGATTATGCCTATTGGTCTTGATTGGAAAAGAATTGAGCAGACGTTTCGATTGCTCGGCTATGCGCAGATCCCAAAGGTCCTGGACCAGCGTGCCTGTTTGGACCTTATTCACAATTATCGGGATGACCGGAACTTTCGAAAACGTATTGTCATGGAGCGGCATAACTTTGGCGTAGGAGATTATGCCTATTTTGCCGATCCGCTTCCTCCCTTCATTGCACAACTTCGAACGGAGTTGTATCGAGGGTTGGCTCCAATGGCGAACCATATGATGGAAGCTATGCATCAAGAGCATCGGTATCCCAACACGCTTCGGCAATTTCTCGCGCAATGTCACGCACAGGGGCAGACACAACCCACGCCTTTGATCTTGCATTACGAAACAGGGGGAATGAATCGTTTACACCGTGACGTCTATGGTCCCACGATCTTTCCCTTTCAGGTGCTGGTCATGCTCAATCAAAAAGGTTGTGACTTTGAAGGTGGGGAATTCGTGTTGGTTGAACATCGTCCAAGGCAGCAATCCTTAGCAACGGTGCTTACCCCTGATCAAGGAGACCTTGTGATTTTTCCAGTCTGTGAACGACCGATTGAGGGCAAGCGGGGAATGTTGCGTGCCGGTATTCGCCATGGTGTGAGCCTGATTCATTCAGGCGAACGGTGGGTCTTAGGCGTTATTTTTCATGATGCGCCATAAGTGTTGTTAGCCATGGGGGTTTTCTCTGAGTCGGTCGTATTGAGGTTTTCCGAAATCTTTCCACAACATAAACAGTAGCCAACATATGGCAACTGTAGAAATGATCTGTGCCATGATCCAGACACCATTGCCTCCGCTGGTCCCAGCCATCATGAGATAGGAGTTGAAAAAGAAGGACAGGAAGTCAGCAAGAAATCCCCTGAAATACATCGCACCGAGGAGTGTGGCGAGTGCCGCAAAGAACAAGAGCCCGAGATGAAGTATTTTCATGATAAATGAGTAGAGTCCCCCGTTGGTTGTCCTGTTCCTGTTTTCAGTAATAAGCTAGAATGGGTTGATGGGAGTCGTCAGTACATGAACCTTGTCACTGGTTGATAGTACCAATGTCTATCGCGTTAAAGCGAGTGTACGAAAAGCCCACGAACCGTGATGGGTATCGCGTGTTGGTTGAACGTCTTTGGCCACGTGGTCTATCGAAAGAACAGGCTCACATTGACCTGTGGTTACAAGACGCGGCACCTTCTACGACCTTACGAAAGTGGTTCAGCCATGATCCAGGCAAATGGCATGAATTCAAACAACGGTATTTTGCAGAACTCGCTCAGCAGTCAGCCGTGCTAGAAGAGATTGGAGTGTTAGCGACAACACAGCGAGTGACCTTTGTCTATGCGTCAAAAGAGGAGCAGTATAATAACGCCGTTGCCTTAAAGGAATATATAGAACATGATCGGTGAGGACGCGTGACTGCGTGGTTTCTTGAGTTCAATGAATTGGTATGCTACAAGCGGTACCCTATGAACGCTGTTTTATTTCTTGTTAGCTGAGGGAGGATTTATGCAACGATTTCGTAATCATCAGACATCAAGCATGATCGCACTCGTGCTGATTGGTCTTCTGTTCATACAAGGATGTCTCCAGACGTCGAGAATTAATACCGATCCTCCCGGTGCGCAAGTCACGTTGAATGGTGCGCCGCTAGGTGAAACTCCAGTCTATCACAACACGCGTGCGGGAATTCCTAAAACTTACTTTCTTGAAATTGAAAGGCCGGGTTGTAAGAAAGTTGAAACCAAGCTCGAATCTGCTTATCGAGCAGATCTTTCTCTTGCCCTCTTGATTCCAGGGATCGTGCCGTATTTTTTCAGCGCACGGTTAGAGGATGATTATAAATATACGCTGTTACCGGCGGGCAGCAAGGCCAAGTGTTGATTTCGACGTACCCCTTTGTTGACTATCCAACAAGGGGGTCGTTGTTGGCTGGAAATTGAAAGCTCAAGCGGTATGGCTTTTCTGAATTCAGCGTACGTTGTTCTCCTGTTGTGTTCGTTCTGAAAGCTGAATCTGTCTCACATGCATTGGGAATTTTTCCAGAGAAACTATTATCGCCACATCCCATGTCTTCATCGTCTCAAGTTTCCTCAATCAAGAAGCCATATCATTGGCTTGTTCCTCTTCTTTTCATTGGAATGCTTCTGCTGGGTGTTGTCTTTCTACAATTAACAGAGTCGTATCTCCAAGATAGTAAGCCGTCCTCACAAGAGTCTCCGCCGGAAGTCTTCGGTCGCTCCACTATTCTCGTTGTGTTTATTGCGATGGCGGCTGGGTTTCCGGCTATCGGTATCGGGACATACTTGCTCTATAATGGCACCCAGATTCAAGCGACTCAGAAGTACGCTTTGTCTAAGGCTCAGATGAGAGATGATTTCCCAAGCAGAAAAGATTCTCGCTCCTCACTGAAAGGCCAGGCACTGATGATCTCTGGTGGGATCATTATCATGAGTGGATTGAGCCTACCGATTCTTGCGTGGTGGTTGGCGGAAAATTTGTAAGGGAGACGTTTTTTATGATTGTGACACTTCATCGTATTATCAAATCGTGTTTCATCTTGGTGATACTCAGTCTGATGTTCTTTATGATTATGGGATGCAACGTTGAAAAAGGTGTCTATGATTCGATGCAGGATTGGAAAGAACAGGAATGTTTTCGTGATCCTTCCAGGAACTCACCCGAATGTCTCGAACAAGGTGATTCCTACGAAGCCTATGAGCGTCAGCGACAACGCACAAATCCATGAGTTGTACCCATTTCATTTGAAGAACGTGGGTGTGATGAACGTTTGCAGTATGGGGTTTATCCCTAGGCTCTGCTCGTGACTTTTCTGCTAACTTTGAGTTCCTATTCCTTCTGAGTGTATGGTTTTCCCTTCATGGAATCTTCCCCGTCTTGCATGATCCCTCGCCTTGCATGTATCTAACTCATTGTCCTTTCGTGAGAAAATTTTCGGTATTCCATTTGTGCTTTTAGTGGCAAAATATTTGCTGCTGTAATACGTATGGTCTCTGAGTTCTCATTGGTCCATTTATTCAGTAGGGGGAAGATATTATGAAATATACATTACTGACCGTTGTTCTATTGATGGGACTGCCTTTCTTGCTTCATGCCGGGCAAGGTGATGCGATGCCTGGAATGGCTTCTCAGGGAATCGTTCGTTTGCCTTCCCCAGGAATGGTCGAGCAAACATTTGATCGAATGCGTGGCACCTCTCCTAGGCCGCATACGAGTCGTCCGTTCAAGTGGACGTCACCGAGAATTGACACAGCACCGCGAGAAACGCTGAGTACCGAACAGAAACTTCCAACTAGAGATGAGCCACTCGATAACGCGACTCACGTGAAACCCTCTGGTCAGTATCTGACTCGGTGATCAATCAATCCTTCGTTTTCTCGCTGTTCATTGAGGAGATACGAAGGATTGCGTGAGTAGGTCTACCTTCGCAAGTGAGAATGATATGAGACGTTGTCTTGTGTATTGCTCGTGCGTCTCTCTTCATTTCGGCCTTGCTGTTCATTGCTGTCTCACCACAGACCTGCTTCTCTCCTTTTACACATAAACGCTTGAGTTTACCTACACATTCGTCTTCGTTATGTCTCGCTTCATTATCGTATGAGGGTAGGAGTGCGATGTGATAGTGGGGACCCATGTAATGTTTTTCGATGTTCCGAGACTTCCTAATACGAAACCTTGCATATGTTGTGCATGGTAAGTGATGCGGGACTTTAGTCATGTGTAGATAGAGATAGAGAATGGAGAGTGCGGTCATGAAATTTCAGTTCCTAAAACGGATTTCCGTATGTGTGATCTTGGTAGTTTTTGCTACGCAACCTGCGTGGGCTTTTGATTTTTCGACGTGGGATAGCTTATTAAAGAAATATGTGAAGGAGACGACAATTGATGGCGTCAACCTTCATGGTGTGTATTATCAGAAACTTGCACAAGATCCTGCGTATAGGAATTTAGTGAACGATTTAGAAACGGCCTCGCTCTCTGACCTTCGAACGACACAAGACAAATTAGCATTTTGGATCAATGTGTATAACATCATGGCTGTGAAGATGGTCCTCGACCACTATCCTGTGGAGAGTATTAAAGATGCAGGAAGTTTCTTTCAGGCTGTGTGGAAAAAAGACGTTGGAACGGTTGGGGGAAAAACGAGAACGCTCAATGAAATCGAACATGAAATTTTGCGCAAGTTGAGTGAACCACGAATTCACGTTGCCATTGTCTGTGCTTCAGTCAGTTGTCCGGATCTTCGAACGGAAGCCTATAGGGTGAAAGATCTGAATGCGCAGCTTGATGATCAACTGCAGAAGTTTCTCGCCAATAAAGACAAAGGACTTCGCGTAAACCGTGCAAAGAACCAAGTCTATCTCTCGTCAATTTTCAAATGGTTCAAAGAGGACTTTGATTCTAAGGGGGGCGTGATTGCGTTCATCACTCCCATTGCCCCTGATGATATGCAGGCTACGTTAAAGAACGGAAAGCTTCGTATCTCTTATTTGGATTATAACTGGGATCTCAATGAGCGTTGAGTCATTTGATTGCGGAATCGTATCTGGGTTGTTGTTATGACAATTCAGTTCCGTGCATTCGAGCAAAGAGCTCCCAGTCAAATGGCTTGGGTGCGAGGGCATGCAAGGGGATCGGTTGGATAATTCCGGAATCGCGATAGGCCAACATGCACCCGATAACGTGTTCGGGCTGTTCGAGCAACCGCCGAATGGCTTCATAAGCTAAGTGTTGCGCCATGGTTTTATCCACTGGAGTCGGAGAGGCCCCTCGTAAGGTATGGCCAAGAATGGTCGCTTTGGTCGCGACGGAAAGAGGGTATGAGCCAGGCCGAGTTTGCAGGTGAGTCCACCGAGAAATTCTTCCGGCAACATAGTCTACCAGACCATGCACTCCACCTTCAGGATGATGATGATGTGGCGTGCGTTCGGCCACAATAATGATGTGGCTTTTATTTCGAACGCCCAAGGTCTGTTTTAGTGTGCCTAAAATGACATCTTCGATGTAAGCATCAGGATCCGGATGTTCATTGACTAAGAGTCCCTCGGCTCGTGCTTGGTAGGCACACATTAACGCGAGGTGACCGGACCCGGCTCCCATGACCTCGACAAAAAACACACTACCCATGGCAGCGCTGGTCGCTTTCAATGATTCAATAGACTGGTTGGCGAGAGCGACCGCAGATTGAAGCCCGAGTGATGTTGTTCCGGCGATATTGTCATCGATGGATCCCGGAATGCCCACAACCTGTACCCCAAATCGTTCAAAGATCGCGCGAGAACCGCGCATGCTGCCGTCGCCCCCCATGACAATTAACGCTCCATCTTCCATGTAGGGGGTGAGGTGATGGATGGCTGCTCTTTGGGCTTCCTCCTCCTTGAAAATTTCAAATCGGCTGCTTCCAATTGGGCTGCTGGCGTGATTACTCATGCCACGGGTGTCTTCCTCCGTCACTCGTTCAATCCAATTATTCGCTAACCCCAGGAAGCCGTGATGAGCAAAATAGACTTCCAGGCCTAACCGGTTTCCTGTGACGCGGAGTTCCTTCAATGCTGCACCAGCTCCAGCAAAATCTCCACCAGACACTAACGCAACGAGACGCTTCATTCGACGTGGTTTCAGGGTTACCTTTGTCCGCCGTTCTTGTTCCACCGTCATCCACGCCTTACGGATTGCCCGTTCTCGCTCCGACAATCCCACGGCGGTAGAATATCCTGATAATTGTCCATGCTCGAAGGTAAGAAGGACGACGTTATCTTGTCCTTCTTTATAGGCTCCAAATTCTGAAAACGCTTCACTGAATGGGCGGGGGTCTAGAAAAATTAACAAGGCACGCAAAGTCGAGCTATGCGTATACAAGCAGAGAACCTTTCCCTGATGTGTTTGTCCCAATTGATGAAATCCATCGACTAACTCGATGTAGAGTTCGAAAAACGAATGGCCTCCCGGATAACTGTACAGCGGATGTTTAATCAGACGTTGTGCCGTGTTTGTGTCGACGCCAAAGGCTTTGGCGGCTTCTTCGACTTCGGTCGTTTTCTCAATGCCTGTCGCCCATCCAAAGTCCTGTGATTCTAACGCCCATTCGGTAATAGGCTGGGTGGTTTCGGCTGTTTCAGGCGCAAGGATGGAGACGACCTGTTCAAAGAGCTGGCGGGTATTAGGACTTTGACTCACCATATGGACAAAGGAATTGGAGTCCAGGTAGTTGTGCAGATGGAGGAAGTCTAGTTGTTGGCCTACTAGACCCAATGTCCGGGCCAGGGCAGTCCCGATTGCCTCAGCTTTGGGGATTCCCTTTTCAGGATCAAGTATGTTGCGGAATCTTCGTCCAACACGAAATTTCTTACTGTCCATCTGGGAGACTCCGTGCCGCATGGTGAAAAACAATGTGCGAGCGCGTAAATCTCTGGGCATTAACCAGTATCGATCGTCGCCAATATCAAGGACGATCCGTCCTTCCGCTAAATTGGGGGTCATATGTTCTCGAGGCACGATAGCCACGGGGCGGCGGCGTATGGGTTTTTTTGTGGCCCCAATCGGCGCACGCAATAAAGGCGACAGTCCACCTTTGGCTAGCAGCTGATTCCACGCAGCAAAAAACACCAATGCATCGCCCCCGCAGGCTTCCTGAATGAGCGTCTGCCTTGCATGGCTGTATGATGCAGCATTGGCAAACCCGACTTGGGCATCTTTCACGAATGCGGTTATGGCGTTCATGGCTTCTTGAGCGCGTTGTGGACGGTCTTTGACTTGAGACGGAAGAGGTGGAACCTCAGCTCCTTGTACAGGCGGACAGTGCGCTATTGTCTCTCCGTAGGAGAGAAGCCCATCAATAGTCACAAAATCCAATGATTGACTGTTGTCTTCAGTCATTTCTTACCTCATCAGTGTGCCCAGTTCATGATCCACGAAATACGGAGTATGATTATAGCTGATTCAATGAATGTCCGTACCCTTGAAGCGTGTGATGCCACGTTGAACGTTCTATACTTGAACACCTGTAGTCAACACATCAATCGGCATCTGATGCCAGCTTAGGCGGCATTTCACACGCTCTCCGTTATCCAACTACCGTGTTCAAGCATACATGCTGTACATGTGGATTCGCTATAATACTACTGTTTTTGTTCTCGAGCGTAAACCTCGCGCGGAGTCTGAGTTTTGACGATAACGCGGTCGTCAGGAAGATATCACAATTTCTCGGGAGTGACGTTTCGGACGATGACTCCATTTTTCTAACATGTACACGACGTACAGGGTTTCGAGCATCCTCACTGCATTTGCAAATCCCTCAAAATAAGCGATAATTCACTTTTCACGGAGAGTCTTATGCAAAAAACACGAATTATCTGCACCATTGGGCCAGTCACAGAATCTTATGAGATGCTTCGGAAAATGTATGATGCCGGGATGAATATTGTTCGTCTCAACATGTCCCATGGAAGCCACGAATCGCATGCCAAAGTCATTAAGCACATCAAAACGCTGAATAAAAAGGTGGAGTATCCGATTCCAATACTCTTAGACACGCAAGGTCCGGAAATTCGTACAGGGGATTTGTCGATTGATCTCAATCTCAAGCAAGGCACGATTGTGTCTATCTCCGCACGTGGGCCTATGGATGTGGAGGAAAGTTCTATTCATATTAATTATGCGGATTTAATGGAGACCGTGAATGTGGGCGATAAGATTACCGTGGATAATGGGTTGATCAATTTTGAGGTTCTGGAAAAACAGGATCGGCTCATGCAGTGCCGCGTGCTTGATGGAGGGGTGTTGAAGAGTAAACGTCATGTCAATTTACCAGGGATTCGTGTCAACCTTCCGGCAATTACGCAGAAGGACGAAAAAGATATTGCGTTTGGGTTAGCTGCCGATGTGGATTTTATTGCACTTTCGTTTGTGCGAGAAGCTGACGATGTTCAGAAATTGCGACATCTCATGGGCAACAAAAATAGAAAGATCAAAGTCATTGCCAAGATTGAGGATCAGGAAGGTGTTCGCAACCTTGAAGAAATTATTGAAGAATCGGATGGCATCATGGTGGCGCGTGGAGATTTAGGTGCAGAAATCGATTTGGAGGATTTACCAAATGTACAGCGCAGAATTGTCCGACTCTGTGCTGAAGCTGGCAAGCGCGTGATTGTCGCAACTCATTTGTTGGAGTCGATGATTCATAATCCGATTCCCACGCGTGCTGAAGTTACAGATGTGGCGAATGCGATCTATGAAGAAGTTGATGCCGTCATGTTGTCAGGAGAAACGACGGTGGGAAAATATCCACTAAAATGCGTTGAACATTTAAAGAAAATTGCCATAAAAACGGAAGCCATTCCGGGCTTACAGTTTGCGAAACAGTTACGGCAGACAACTGACAAGCAGCAATTAGCGGTCGCGGCCGTTCAACTTGCGGAAGGATTGAAAGCGAAGGGAGTTGTGGTAATCACTCGACGAGGCCTTATGGCAGACTTTGTGTCAAATTGCCGTCCCTTTTCCACAAACATTTATACCTTTACCAACGGGAGTCAATCCCGTCGGACGATGACTTTGAATAGAGGCGTGTATCCATTTCGAATTGATTTCAGCTCAGACCCGGAAAAAACGTTACAAACCGCATTTAGGATTTTAAAAGCCCGTGAGCATTTTCAGTCGGGTGAAAAAGTCGTTATCATCTCAGACGTCTTAGCCCAACAGCGAGTGGACTCCATTCAAATCCGTGAAATTCCATGAATGCATCTTCTTCTGTACGGCAATTAAAAGGCAATACGTTGTGGGTAGTATGAAGCATTAGGGGGCGTATCACTCGGAATGGAAGAATTAAGGGTTGCTTGCAAGCTTCCATTGAAAAAACCTCAGGATATTCCGCAACAAATTGAACCCAACAAACGATGTACGACTTACTATTTCCCAAAATATGAAATGGACTCGTGTTTTTTCTCTCACGTTTGTCTCTATCTTTTTGTATTGTATGTACGAGGTATGATTTCCGGGGTAAGGTGAGGTCTACATGGATATCTATGTTTTGCAATATGACCAAGTCTAAATTCTTGAGTACCTCCTTCCAACTTAGCTTTGCCTGAACTCATCAGGGGGAGAGCAATGGTGGCTCATATTTACACAGATCATTCGTGTGGAGTATAATAGCTATAACTATAGCTATTAAGAGATCGGAGGTGTGATGAAGACAGTGCAAATGACTTTAGATGAAGGTCTTCTTGTTGCAGTGGATAAAGCCGCTCAAAAGATAGGCACAACACGCTCGGGTTTTACACGTGACGCACTGCGATTGGCATTGGAGAAGCTTCGAACGACAGACGCTGAACGAAAGCATCGTGCTGGGTATCGGCGAAAGCCTGTTAAAGCAAAAGAGTTCAGCGATTGGGAAGATGAACAGGTATGGGTAGAGTGAGATGAAGCATGGGGACATCCATTGGTACCGATTTTCCAAACCGGACAAGAAACGACCGGTGGTGATTCTCACACGAGACTCTGTATTGGAGTGGTTGTCTGAAGTGACGGTGGCCCCGATTACCTCCACCATTCGTGACATTCCATCTGAAGTGGCGTTGACTACGGCCGACGGGATGCCAAAATCCTGTGCAATAAACTTCGATCATCTTCAAACCGTGTCAAAAAGTAAAATCGGTCCTCGCATTGCTTCGTTAAGCACCAGTAAGTTGGCCAATGCACGGGCCGCGTGTCTATTCGCGTTAGGATTTTAAGTACGATTGCTAGTGAAGGAAGAAGAGATAGACTCAATTTTGACACCAAAGTTGAGTCGTGTGCAGATTCACGAAGTCGTAGAGCGGTACAAGTGTCTCATTTTTATCTTCCATAAGTCCGTGTGTCTTTCGCATTTCTCGTTAAAGGTTTTGATATGACTCAAGGATTTTCACATACTAATCGCAGTGAGTATGTCTTTACTTCATTCCTGATCGCCTGTCCCATTATGGCTAGTCAAGTTACAGTTGATCGTTATCCTGATGAGACGGAGCAATTTCCAGATGTGGTGACAACATTGAATGGGTGTGAAGTCTGGTGGGAGCTTGGAGAGTGGCTCAACCCAAAACAAATGCAAGCAGCAATGAAACTAAAGGATTTACGCTCGAAGCTTCGGGCTACTTTCGATGGACTTGATAATCTGACAAGGCATGTCATGCGATGCACATTACAACTTCGCAGGACAATGGAAGACCTGTCCGATAATTTGGCCCCAAAATGCTGCAAAGAGTTGTCCGACCTACTTCTTGACGCTGATGCGCTCCTACAGACTCAAGGTCAACTATCGGAACCAATTCTCTACCCAAAGGTCAAAGAGTATCAGGTGTTAGCAAAATTCATCGATCGTATTTGGATTTGGAAGAAGAGTGAACAGCAAGATAGGTTTTCTTCGGTTCCTTGGATAATGTTCCAAGATCCTGGAGGTTCATATGATCCAGAAGAAGCGAATTCAGCTCTTAAGAAAGTGGTCACGAAAAAGGTAAGCAGATATGCCCTTACCTTTGATAGAGATGTACGACTCATTATTCACTACGGTCAAGCCTATGCATACAATACGCCTTTTGAAAGTCCAACTCATCTCACCTTCAAAGAATTGGCACAAAAGTGTGCAGATTGGTTATCCTATCTTCCTCCTTCTGCATTCAGAAAAGTATATTTGCTAGATGAATGTAAACGGGAGGCTTATGAGTTAGCGCCTTTGTTCTGTAGTTGTGAATGATTGGATGATTAGGTATTTTGATTTCTTGAATATCCGCTTTCAAAGATTCCTTGGTGCTGTGTGAGAGCTAAGCGATGATGCCGTAATAGGACGATAGTCCTCTATCACTAGCCTAGAGGGTCTGTAGCAAAAGATTCATTTTTATTTTTTCCGTAACATGTTTCTGGTCGGCTGAGCCTGTAACGGGTCATCTGGCCAATAATGCTTGGGGTAGCGACCTTTGAGTTCCTTTTTTACTTCCTGGTACGTATTCCTCCAAAAGCTGGCGAGATCTTGTGTGACTTGAATCGGACGTCGTGCTGGCGACAGAAGATGAAGCATGACCTGTCCTTTCCCATGTGCGAGCTTGGGCGTCTCTTGTAGTCCGAACAGTTCTTGTAGTCGGACCGCGAGAATGGGAATGTCGTGTGAACAATAATCCAACGAAATTCTTGACCCTGTTGGCACCGTCATATGTGTCGGGGCTTGTTGTTCAAGCACCTGTTGTTGGTTCCATGCAAGATGTGCATGTAGCGGAACATTGAGTTGCATGTTCTTGACCTCGTGCAGCCGAGACATGCCGCTCACGTACGGTGCTAACCACTGTTCTAATGTTTCCAGGAGATGCGTGTCGCTAACATCGGGCCAGCCAGATTCTTCGCTTTCTATCTTTCGAATGTAGAGCACGCGTGCTTGCCAATTCCGAAGATCTTTTGTCCATGGCAGGCAGTCGATCCCATGTTGTCTGATGCCGTGGAGTAATGCGGATGTAATGAGACTGGACGACGATTCTTGAAGTGGGCGATCTTTTATCACTAATTCGCCGAGTCGGCGTTGTCTGCGTGCCTGTACAGCCAAGCGCAGGTCATCCCATTCAACGAATTCGATGTCGTTAAAAAGGTCAGGGCACTGCTCCTCGAGTTCGTCGATGCTCACTGGGGCGACGAGAACAACTTGAGCATGAGGTTGTGTGCCGTTCAATTTGGCGCACACGACATACTCTTCTGTCGCCAGTGATTCTGATTGAAGGAATCTGGCACTTTTGCCGTTGGATAGCCGAAACTGACGGTTCTGGCGGCTTTGGCGTTGTGCGATACGGTCTGGATAGGCGAACGCGAGGAGAAGGCCAATGGAATGAGTGCTAGAATAAGAGGGACGCTTATTTGGAGAAAGTTTCAGTTGAATTTTTAACTGTTCAATTGATTTCAGGATACGTTGGTAGTTTGCCCGATCAATCGTCTGCATTTGTTTGTTGATGGCTGATGGTTGCAGAAGATCGAGTCGAAGTCGAAGGTCGGCATTTGGCTTGCCTGCATGTGTGTGAAGTATGTCGCGCTCGTTCAGAACCGTTGCGATTTCTGAGGCGAGAAGTTCCATTCCTAATTCTTGAGATTTTAAAATCATATGCGCGAGCCGTGGATGTAGGGGGAGGGTTGTCATGTGTTTGCCGTGCGGGGTGATGCGGCGTTTCTCATCAATCGCTCCCAATCCTGTCAAGAGCTGTTGGGCTTGAGCAAAGGCTCCATCCGGTGGAGGATCCAGCCAAGAAAGTGTGTGAGGATCGGTAATGCCCCATGCCGCAAGTTCGAGTGCGAAGGTCGACAGATCGGCTTCGACTATTTCTGGAGAGGTTCGTGGACGTAATCGTGATTGCTCATTGGCTGACCAAAGGCGATAGCAGGCCCCAGGTTCCAGACGTCCGGCTCTTCCACGTCGTTGCTCCGAGGAGTCTTGGGACACGGATATTGTAGCCAGCCGAGTCATACCGCTATGTGGGGCAAAACGTGGGACCCGCATGAGCCCTGAATCGATGACCACACGAATGCCTTCGATGGTCAAGCTGGTTTCGGCGATCGAGGTGGCTAATACGATTTTGCGAATGCCAGCCGGAGTCGGTTGTATCGCCTGGTCTTGTTCTTGTTGAGACAGGTTTCCGTAGAGTGGTGCAATGATAAAGTGTTTCCCTACATTGGCCGTGAGCAGCATCCGTTGGACTCGATGAATTTCTCCCGCACCGGGGAGAAAGACCAATACGTTGCCTGTTTCATGTGTGAGTACGTGTTTAATACAGGCCACGATGGCTGACTCAATTTTGGTATTGGGGGGTTGCGATAGATAGTGAGTTTCTACTGGAAAGATCTTTCCTTCGCAGGTGATGATTGGTGCATGATTCAGAAGATTTGATACAGCTTCCGTGTCCAACGTTGCCGACATCACCAGGATGCGGAGATCTTCCCGTAATACTTCCTGAGTTTGCAGGCAAAGGGTCAGCCCCAGATCGGCGTGAAGACTACGTTCATGATATTCGTCAAAGATTACGAGGTTATATGGCGTGAGTGACGGGTCAGCTTGTAACAGTCGCGTGAGAATGCCCTCTGTCACGACTTCCAGACGAGTATGTGGTCCAATTCGCGTATCCAGTCGAGTGCGGTATCCGACGGACTGCCCAACCTGTTCATCTAAACGTGAGGCTATAAATGTTGCAGCGGAACGTGCCGCTATGCGACGTGGTTCTAGCATGATCATTCGTTGATTCTGCATCCATGGTTCATTGAGCAAGGCTAGTGGGACGCAAGTTGTTTTTCCCGCGCCGGGCAATGCACTCAGCACGACATTTCGATGAGTCAGAAATGTATGTTGTAACTTGGGAATGATCGTATCAATTGGCAGGTGAGGCATCTGTTGGCTTCATGTTTGCTGGACGCCTTCGTGTCCAGCCGTTAGTGAGAAACATGAGAGAGTGGGACGATGTATTGACGGGGCATGGCATTTCGCAAAAGGGTCGATTGCCCCTTGAAAAACAAATCAAGGTTTTGAGTATGGAGTAGCAAGCCGCATAAGTGGTGGGGAAAAATAGTAAGACGAATAACTTTTCAGTCTTGGTACGGGTCAAATGTGATAACTGATGAATCTGCTTGCCGTTGTCCTTGCATGTGTGCAAGCAGGGTGGATACAGATTGTGGATGCTGTGCTGTGGCGACAAATATGTGGTGAAAGTTTTCCTGTGCTTGCGTCTGAAACAATGCCATATTCTCTTCTTGAATCTCGAGCAAGGCTCCTAATGCGGTTAGGTATTCACCCTCTCCCTGAGCCATGTCTTGTTGAAGATTACGATAATTCGTTGCAATAAACGCATTCACTTTTTCCTCTGGCTTGAGAAGTCCATCGGCGGTAAACCAGGCTCCTGGCGTGGTAGAGGAGAGAATGTTGGTGGTGGTGTCTGTCAGTGATTCGGTGGTGGCTTTTAAGGTACAGCCAGCTCCCAAGAGAAGCAAGACACTTAACGTCATACTGTTGGCAATACTACATATGTCATGGTTCATGCCCGTTTCTCCTTTTTCATGCGCCTGGGTTACTGTCCCGTATGGTGGCGATAGTTTGGGTCGAGAGTCAAGTCCTGACACAATGCCTGGGTTCTCAAATAGCTCTCGCGCGCGCTCGGGCCCGTCTATCCTTCCTGTAGAAAGGTATGGCTCCGGAATGTGCGTTGAGTCAGTCGGTAAAATATTTGGCTCATTGTTTCAGGTTTTTAGAGGTTAAGCCAATCCTCCAATATTCCGATAATTATCTAGAGAAATGTGTGAAGCTTAATGATAGTGCGTTTGCAAGACCATTACTGACATTACATCGCGATCTATGAAGCCAGCCATACCCTTCTTTAGTCCGAGTGCGACACACACCTTTAGCAGTGCTTTGCGCGTATTGATCGTAGATTCTTGTGCGCCTGATCATGCGAGACTCGGAAAAGTTTTTGAGCATCATGATGTGGCTGTTGTTCCCTGTCGTGATGGATCAGAGGCTCTTCAGTTGGTTCAAGAGCAGGCATTTGACTTTATTTGCGTGAACTTTCCTCTAGAGCAGACAACGGAAAAGCGGTTTTTCGGTGGTTTGAAGTTGTCTGAATGTAATCAGCGAACGCCGGTCTTTATTTTTACGGAACATGGGGCGCAAGCTGTACGCACGGATGTCCATGATGGGTTAGTTCAGGTATTTTCGAACCAAGACCTGAATGAATTTTTTGAGTATATCACGGGTCTTATCGGATTGATTCAAAAGAATTGTTTTTTTAAAGGCCGACTCTTGTATGTCGATGGTCATTCTTCTGCTGCGAAGTCCATGAAAGACGCGCTTCAACGTATGGGACTGACCGTGGTGCAATTTGTTTCCGCGCAATTGGCCTTTGAGGCCTTTGAACGAGAAGACTATGATTTGGTGGTCGTCGCGATAGGGGAGAAAAGTCCGTCACGCGAATTTGATTTAATCGATGCGGTTCGATCGAGTCAAAATCCTAAATCTCAATGTCCGATTTTGGTTATCGGTGGGTCCCAAAAACGTTCGTCCGTGCCGGAAGCGCTGAAAAAAGGGGCGAATGATGTTGTCGGGAAACTTGCCGTTGAAGAGGAATTACAATGTCGCGTAAGAAATCTTCTCCTCATTAAAAACCTTGCGGATAAGGTTGAGTCTCAAGAGCAAGAGCTTCGTCAGTTAGTGATGACGGATGAGTTAACCTCTCTGTTCAGTAAGCCCTACCTTCTCAATGCCGGAAGTCAGCGAGCCAATGAAGCCTATCGGCACGGGTATGCCTTGAGTCTTGTCGTGTTTGGCCTCGATCATTTTCATCTCATTAATGAGCGGTACGGGCAAAGTATTGGAGATATGGTCTTGCAAGACGTGGCTAAAATACTCAAGACCTTTTCTCGGAATGAAGATATTGTCGCGAGGACCAATGACGATGAATTTGCATTGGCGTTGCCTCACTGTAGCGAGAGTGATGCACGCGAGAAAGTCGACCGTTTGCGCAGTGTTGTGGAATCCGCGAACCCAAGCGGTATTCCAGTGACCGCGAGTTTTGGAGTTGTCAGTCTCCCGTCGAACTTTCCTTGTGATTTTGAAGATATGTTTTCTGCTGCCGACCGCGCGATGGCTCAAGCAAAAGTCGATGGACGAAATCGCGCCGTCAAAAGTGAATTAGTGCCTTCGGAGTCTGGGCTTCTCAAAGTTGTCCTCAATCAATTCGTCTCTTCATAATTATTTTCCTCACCCTGTAGACAGCCTTTCTTTTCAAGCGTTTCTGCAATCAGGCTGAACGTGACAGTTTCGTATCCTCCGTTGAACAACTGCGTCAGTTTTCAGTCATGAGGAACCGAATTCAAATATCTTGATCTGTGGTTTTTCTTCTCTGTGGATGTAATCAAAGTTTGTTGGGGCCCCAGGGCGGTATTTGGGGAAGAGTTCAATGCCCGAATGGGTTGTGCGGCTTGTGGATTTGGGGGATGGAGGAGTACGCCATTCTAGTGCAGGTCGCGGTGGTGACCGCCATGGTAATCCCGGGGATTGAGGTTTTCGCCATTCCGATGATTCGAGAATCGTCTCGGAAAAGTTTGAACGATAGGAGTCCTCATCAGGAAGGATGACATGTTGGCCTGATTGTTCAATGATACCTGCTGCAAAGAGAAGAGGGATCACGAACATGAGGCCGCAGAGGTATGGTGAGGACCATTGTGCATGGCCATCAAGGCGATCTGTCATTGCTTCACTCCAGCATCTTTTCTCCACTCTAATGATCTAAACCAATATTTATGGGCCGATGCCAACCATGTGTCGGCTTCCCGGGCGATGATCCACGCGTTCAAGAAATTAACAAAATCAGCATCGCCCTTGTTGACCGCGAACCCCGCTTTTGTTGTCAGGAGTGGTTTTGATAATGGAGTGTCTACCTTGTCCGGATGATCAAGGGCGAGAAATGTGGGGAGCGGGTTGTGCTCGATATAGCCATGGACTTTCCCGGCCGTGATAGCAAGAATGGCTTTTTGGCTTGTGAGAAACGTCTGAATCGAAGCATTCGGGAATACCCGACGAGCTAGGTTTTCCGCTACGGTGTCCGTGACGACGGCAATCGTACTGTCAGGTTGATTCAAATCCTTGAGGCTGGTAAAGGATTTGGTACGTTGGTGATTGGTGGCGAGCCCTATGCCAGACTCAACATACGGATGACTGAAATTCACCTTCAAGGCTCTTTGTGGAGTAATCACCATGCCTGCGATGATAATGTCGATATCTTTATTGAGTAGTGCAGGGAGGATGTCATGCCAAGCCAGTACGTGGAATTTTGGTGTAACCCCCATATCTTTGGTCAACTTCTTAGCGATATCTATCTCAAAGCCCACAAGCTCTCCCTGTGAATTCTTTAACGTCCAAGGAGTAAACAGCGAAACGCCGATGTCTAATTGACCTTTTTTGAGGATAGAATTAAAGGTACTGGGCTTTTCAGGGTGCGCATTGTTGGTCTTGGCCATGCTTGCTGCACTCATGGAACTGATCAATATAAGGATTAAAAAGAAAGTGCCTAATACGTGTCCCGATTGTTGGTGAATCTTCATAGTTCCGCCGTCATGGTGAAATGATTAATAGTGAACGATAGTTGAATGTACCATAAACGTTTTGAGGGTAATAGTAGAGCTTCCACGAAAGTCGAAATTCGACTTGGAGAAGACAGGACGCATTGGAGGGAACCCAAGAAGGATGAGTAATGATGGCCCTAGGGTACACACGAAGGCGTTAGCCGTGCTTGGTACGGGTTCGGATGTCGGAAAGAGTCTCGTCACGGCTGGTTTGTGTCGATTGATCTACCGATGTGGGCTCAAGGTTGCACCGTTTAAAGCGCAAAATATGTCGCTCAATTCTTTTGTGACGCTTGAAGGTGGAGAGATGGGAAGGGCGCAAGTTCTTCAGGCCGAAGCTTGCGGGCTACCGCCGCATGTGGATATGAATCCAGTTTTACTCAAACCTCAAACGGATCAACGATCGCAAGTCATCGTGCAGGGAAAGGTCTGGAACACGCAAGAAGCGCAGGAATATTTTGGGAATAAGGCGGCCTTATTTGATATCGTGAAAACCAGTTATGAACGTCTTGCACAAGACTATGAAGTGATTGTGATTGAAGGAGCCGGGAGTGCGGCGGAAATGAATTTACGCGATCGGGACATTGTGAATTGGCCGGTTGTCGAGATGGCCGATGCGTCTGTGGTGTTAGTGGCAGACATTGATCGTGGCGGGGTGTTTGCTCAAGTCATTGGGACTCTGGATCTTCTTGTCCCCAACGAACGGGAACGCGTGATAGGGATCATCATTAATAAGTTTCGGGGTGATGCGACGCTGTTTGAAGATGGAGTGACGATGATTGAAGAGCGAACGGGTGTGCCTGTGTTAGGCGTGCTTCCCTATCTTCGTCATCTTGAGCTTGATCAAGAGGATAGTGTCGAAGTTGATCGATTTCGAACAACGTCTTTTCTTGCGACAACGATCAATGTCGCGGTGTTGCTATTGCCGCATATGAGTAACTTTACGGATTTCAATCATCTGTCTGCTGAATCTGATGTTGCCCTGCGTTATGTAAGAAGTCCCAAGGAATTAGATGGAGCTGATGTGGTGATTCTTCCTGGCAGTAAGACCACAATTACAGATTTGGAATACTTGAAAAACGAAGGATTCATGCAAGCACTGACAAGGCAGCTAGACCACGGTGTTGAAATTGTGGGGATCTGTGGTGGGTTTCAAATGCTGGGTCGTCAGATAACTGATCCGCAGGGCGTTGAAGGCGGGGGCGTTATAGAGGGATTGGGTCTGTTAGAGATGATCACGACATTGACTGCCGAAAAGAAGACTGTGCAGGTAAAAGCTCATCCTTTACTTTACGATTCGTTTTTCGGTCATGTTGTTGAAGGCTATGAAATTCATATGGGCGAGACAACGGGGAATGACCTGCACCCATGTTTTCAAATCATGTCAGACACAGAGCGTGTCTTTGATGGCGCCTGTCGCGAAGACAGAAAAGTTTGGGGAACGTATATTCATGGCGTGTTTGATCAACCCGTTTTTCGCCGTATGTGGTTGAATCGAATTCGTGAACGCAAAGGGCTTTCGGTGGTTGACGTATTAGAGTCAGAAGCTGTATCGCAACGATTATCGGATGCACTCGATCGATGGGCAGACCATGTGGAAAAGCACATCAATCTTGAACCGTTGACTTCATGTCTTCGGCCTTAACGACTTTCAAGTTGTAGAGACTTGAAGAGAACGATGCTGTTGAGACACGATACTGAAGTCCATGATCACTCTGAGTCGGGACACAGATTGCCTCGGAGCGTGTGTGTCGTGAGTTAGGACATACGCGAATATTCGAAAGGGGGTAGCGATATGGCCAAGTTTGAGATTCTCCCAGGACTGACCTTCGTTGATCGTCAAGGCTGGGGAGCCAAAAGCACGTTTCCGCGTCAGGGTCACCGTGTTCCACGGAGCAAGCGTACGCATGTGATTATGCATCATACCGTCGTGTCCGATAGGAGCGATTCATCTCCGTCCGTATGGGAAACCTTGTCGGAGGTGTACCGCAATATGCGCACGTTGCAAACGATTCGTCCAGATTTGGGCAATGACGTGCCGTATAATTTCGTGGTGTATTTGATGTCCAAGAATAATGGAATCGTGGTGTGTGAAGGTCGTGGCGAAGACCGTTCCGGCGCACATACGAAAGGGCATAATACCGAGGGTATTGGCATTGCATTGGCTGGAAACTTTGACGATGGCATGGTGGCTGGAATCGATGTGGGCAAGCGAATGTATCTGCTTTCAGGGTTTTTAGGATGGCTCAAGCATGACCCCAGTCATCCGAACTATGGAACGTTTCGGGCCATGAAGCATCTTGGCTCCATGCGTCCAGCCGATCGCGCGGTCTATGTTCATCGAGATTTTAAGAGTACCGCATGTCCCGGAAAGCGTGCAATTCCACATCTATCTCAACTAGCTTTTATTCACCCCAATGACTATTAAATCGGGTGCGTGGATTTTCTGTTTCTTGCTGTTGTGCCTACTCGGGGTGTGGTGTGATATTGCCGCCGCGGAGGCTGATGGCCCGGATTATTGGGCTGTGCATGGTGTGTCGCATGGAGCTGTGCTCAATCTACGAAAAGGGCCGACGATTCAGTTTCCGGTTCTGGCTCGGATTCCTGCAGGCTATGCACATTTAGAAAACCTGAGCTGTAGTCCGGAGTTCACGATGCAGGAATGGACACGTTTCACCGAACCGGAGCGTGACTTGGCGGTCTCGTTACGATGGTGCCGTGTGAGATATGAAGAGCAGACGGGATGGGTGAAAGGCACGTACCTTCAAGAGGGCAGGCCCCCAGAGGAATGAGTTGGCCTGTCACGCGAGAGTTCGTCGATGACACTAATCTGGTTGTCAGTCCTATTCTCCTGCGTTCTGCGCGACGGGGACATTCTTCGCGAGTGCCGCAATCGCTTCCTCTTCCGTCGGATAACAGGGAAAGACCTGATCGAGCCGTGTCATTCTTAGGAGAGTCTGAACATTTTTTCTGACCTCGCAGAGGGCAAACTCACCTTGTTTTTTGCAGGCCTTGTACACGAGGGCGAAGATGCCGAGTGCACTGCTGTCTAAGACACTGACTTCTTTCATGTTCAACAACAAATGCGGTGGATCAGTTTTGAGGAGTTCTAGCACTTGCTTCTTAAATTCGTCCGCGATGACTGCGTCTAATCTGGTTTCTTCAATTGTCACAATACGAACCTGCCCAACCGTTTTCTCTTGCAGTTGCATAGCACTCCTCAGGCTAGATTTATGAGAGAGAAGACGTTCACTCCTCCGTACCCTTATGAAATCGGTCATTGACCGGCGAGACTTTAGGTCGCGGCATGGGGGGCCTAATGTGAACCTTTTCTGTCGATAATCGAACGGACAGGTAACATCAGAAACGAGTCGAGAGGCCCAGCGAGAACGAAGCCCAAGATTGACCTGATTTGGGTAGCTAGGGACTGCGCGTAATCAGCTTCCAGTAACTTTGAGCGTGATGAAGCGTTGTCCAGGATGCGAGCGCTTGGATGATGCTCTCCTGAACGAAACCCTAGAGAAACATGCCCGTTTGTGTTTGAACAAGATCAAGTTGACAATCCTGGAACTACTGGCCTACAGTCGACGGCAACATATTAAGAGTGGAAGAAGGGAAGTGGGTGCAAGTCCCACGTGGTCCCGCCGCTGTAACTGGATGCAAATCTAGAAGCCAGAATACTTCTCCATTCAAGACCTTCTTTCCCTCGTGGGCTGGGGAATGGGTGAGGATGATGAAACGGGTGCAATCCTCAGGGTCTTTCAGGCCTTGGGGATTTTTTATTTTTGTGATTCGCTATGACATTCGGCATATTCTCGCAGGACTGTTGTGTTGTGCCATGGTGTGCGGAGCGAGCGTATCGGCGGCTCTGGCTACGGATGACTCAATTATGAAACGACGTCAACAAGGAATATTAACTGGGATGCCGTTTATGGCGAACTTGGCGCCACGGACATTTCTTGATGATATGGGGCGGAAGTTATTTCTGGCTAAACATCCCACACGGATTATTTCACTGGCTCCGAGTATCACAGAGATTCTCTTTGCCATTGGTTTAAACGATGAGATTGTGGGAGTCACAGAGTTTTGCGATTATCCTCCACAGGCCAAAGAAAAGACTGTGGTCGGGTATGCACAACCCAATATCGAGTCCATTGTCGCACTGAACCCCGATCTCGTCTTAGCTCCGAAATCGTTTATGCGAGCCGATCTCCTCAGGAAACTCGAGCAGTTGAAAATTCCCACATTTATCTTAGATCCCCATACCGTTGAAGAAATTATGGCGCATATCAAATTACTTGGACGGATGGTGGGACGCTCCGATGCGGCGAATGAGCAGACGACTTCGTTGCGCAAGAAAATTGCCGAGCTATCGGAGCAACTGAAAGATCGTCGTCGTCCAAGTTTGTTGTATGTCTTAAATTCCGAACCACTCATCACGGTCGGGCCGGGGAGTTTTATCCATCATTTGATCGAGCTTGCCGGTGGTCGCAATGCGGCTGAGGAGGCGACGACGCCATATCCTCGACTGACAATGGAAGAAGTCTTGCGGCAAAACCCAGAAATTTTACTGTTTCCTGTTGGCCGGTTTGAAGGGATTCCGAAAGCCGAACAAGACCGCTGGAAGCGCTGGGATACCATCACGGCCGTAAAAGAGAATCACCTGTTTCAAGTGCAAAGCGATCTACTGAACCGGCCAGGTCCACGGATTATTGAGGGGCTCAAGCAGCTTGTTCGGTTCCTTCATCCCGAAGTGCTGCAGAATGAGACCATAAACCAACGTGATGATTAGTCTAAGGTCTGAGTTTTTTTAAGGTGCCCCTTTAGACCTTAAACGTAAAAACTTTTCTTGTGATCATATCGTGAAGCCCACATTAGAGATTCCACCCTTACCGTCCTCGCAGTCTTCAGTCGATGTCGCTGCGCCAGTTCGTTCGGAGGTTCACCGAAAACCGATTGTCTCGAATTTTCGCTCGCTCACACTCCGTCGTTGGTGTGTCTGGGTTAGTGCCTTTCTTGTGTTCGCCATGTTGGCTTTGATGGTCTGTCTGCGGTATGGAACGCAAGTCATCGAACTCCCACGCATATTCACTATTCTCGTGCAGGCCATGACGGCGGTATCTCAAGGTGGTTCGGGGGAGGACCCAACACATGTGATCCTTCTCCAAGTCCGATTGCCACGTCTTCTCTTGGCGTTCTTGGTTGGTGCCAGTTTGGCTGCGGTTGGCGTATCGCTTCAGGCACTGTTGCGTAATCCTTTGGCAGACCCATTCGTCCTCGGGATTTCCAGTGGCGCTGCGCTTGGGGCTGCTATCGCACTTTTATTTGGAGTCGGTGTGTCTATGTGGAGTTTATCGGCGTTGCCAATATGTGCGTTTCTTGGAGCGGTTATTTCATTATTGATTATTTACCGGATCGCCGCAACGCAATACGGATTTTCTATCTATACCCTGCTTTTGGCCGGGGTGGTGTTGAGCGCGGTGTTTTCCGCCCTGATCATGTTTCTGACGAGTGTGGCCGATCCGAATCGTGCCTTTGGCATGTATGCCTGGTTGATGGGATCACTGACTGGACCCGATTACCCGACGTTGGGAATTTTGGCAGTGTATCTTGGCATTGGGCTGTTGATCTTGGGGTCTCAGGCGCAGTCGCTCAATGTGTTGACGTTAGGCGAAGAGGCGGCGCGATCCCTTGGCGTGGAAGTGGAGCGAGTGAAAAAGTTGGTGTTCTTTGCCACAGCCTTGGTGACGGGAGCCGTTGTGGCGTTTAGCGGCCTGATCGGGTTTGTGGGGCTCATCGTTCCGCATGCGGTTCGTCTGGCATTGGGAGCAGATCATCGTCTTTTACTGCCGATTGCTGGGTTAACCGGCGGTATCTTTCTGATGGTGGCCGATACGGTGGCGCGAACGCTCTTTAGTCCGGCTGAGATTCCCGTCGGAGTCGTGACGGCCATCGTCGGGGGACCAGTTTTTCTTTACCTCTTAATGAATCGCCGAGCGCAGCTAGTGTCGTAGAATCAAATGATTGTGATTTTACCTAAGAATAGTCAAGTTCATTACGGAAAAATTGTTAAAGGAGCGTAATATCTTCCTTGCTACAGGGTTTCGGTTTACGACACTATAGCGAAACCAAGTAACTTCCAGCCGATTTTACATCATGTACACAGCGCAAAAACACACGTCATACAGATGGATGTATATTGGAACGGCTATAGTGACATGATGAAACTGGAGAATTCCCGTACGCCCCCTGCATTGTCTGTGCGAGGGATGACCTACCGTTATCGGTCCCGCTTTGCGAAAACCCCCGAGGCGGTCTTAACGGATGTGAACTGTTCGATTGATGCGGGGTCAATTCTCGGGATACTTGGACCCAATGGATCCGGGAAAAGTACCTTGCTCAAACTCTTGGCGGGAGTATTCTCCATCCAAGAAGGACGTATTGAGTTCTACGGGCAAGATATGCAGCGGCTCTCGCAAGCAGCCATTGCCAAAGCCGTGGCATTCGTTCCACAAGAAACGCAGCAAATTTTTCCGTTTACCATTGGCGAAATGGTTTTGATGGGTCGTTACCCACATCATACTGGTTTGGGGGGCTGGCACTGGGAAGATTCCGAGGATCTTGTGATTGCGGAACGTGCGATGCAAGATCTGGATGTCGCTCATCTGGCTGATCGACTCATTACGGATGTCTCGGGAGGTGAACGACAACGTGCAATCATTGCACGAGCGCTCGCTCAAGATCCGAAGGTGTTACTCTTGGATGAGCCGACGGCATTTTTAGATTTGCATCATCAGTTGGATATTGCCAGAATATTGCGAAGATTGAATCAAGACCGCGGACTTACGGTCGTTCTGGTCTCACATGATCTCAATCTTGCCAGTCAATATTGCGAGAGGTTGATGCTTCTGGATCGTGGGCGTATCGTGAAAAGCGGTACGCCGGAAGACGTGATCCGACCGGATGTCTTAGAGCAGGTCTATGGATGTTCGGTGTTGGTCGATCGGCATCCGCAGTCGGGGATGCCGAGAGTTTCGTTGCCGGTCTAGAATTTCGTATCTCGTATCTCGTCGTTTGTATCTCGCAAGAAAAGAACATGCATGAGAAGATTTGTTTCGCGAGATGCGTTTTTAAAACTTACAACAATAAGGAGAAGAGGTATTTAAGTAATCGCGTTGGCAGTGAAGGGGAAGCTGGTGGAAATCCAGCACGGTGCCGCCACTGTAAGCGGGAAGCAACTCTACAAACAGGTCACTGTGGATGCTACATCCATGGGAAGGCGTAGAGGCGCAACGATCCGCAAGTCAGGAGACCCAACTGTCCAATTTTCTCCATAACACCCTTCGTGCGAAAGGGAGGTGGGTTCATGTTTTCTTGCTATCATCGATCGATTATTCGTGTTTTCGTGTTTTTATCTTGGAATCTCGCCGTATTTTTTCCCACGTTTCTGTTGGCTGAAGAGGCACCGACATCGGAAGACGTTCAACAGTTAGACCCTGTTATCGTCAGTGCCACCAAAACTCCATTGCCGCTCAGTCATATCACGAGTGCAGTCGAAGTTATTACAGCAGAAGATTTTCAACGTCGAAACGATCGCACCCTTGTTGATGCACTTGGGTTGAGCCAAGGCGCAGCGATTTTTTCAACAGGCGGACCAGGGACGACGGCATCTCTTCGAATTCGGGGAGGACAGTCTGGACAGACATTGGTGCTCATTGATGGCGCTATTATTAACAGTGCCACGTTAGGGGATGCGAATCTGGGAATATTGACGACGGACAACATTGAGTCGATTACGGTGTTGCGAGGAGCCCAGAGCATGTTGTGGGGATCGGATGCTATGGGAGGTGTAGTTGATATTCGAACGAAACGGGGCAAGGGAGTCCCAGTGGCAAGAATTTTCTCTGAGTATGGGTCATTCAATTCGACTCGAGAGGGTGGAAGCCTTGCTGGACAGGTTGGACCTATAGATTTTTCTGTGGCTTTGTCGCGTTGGGATATGAGTAAATTTTCCTCGATCAATTTTCGTCGAGGTGCTGGAGAACGTGACGCGGTTAGAAATTGGCAAGGGTCTTCGTTGATCGGGGTGAATACGCCCTGGGATGGACGGTTGGAATTTGCGTTTCGATGGATTAATAATGATATCGACCTTGATAATCCGAGTACCATTGGCGGACCTTTTGATGTCTACAAAGCCAAGTCAACGAGCCGTCAGTATATCTACAGCGGGACGTATCATCAGCCAATCACAGATTGGTGGGATCAAAAGATTACGGTGTCTCAAGCCCGTGAAACCGGGATCACTCAAGCAGGGACGAATCAGCTCAGCCTCACGACAGGACTCACGAGTGTCCCACCGGATTTTGGGAATTCAGATATTCGAACGAAAAGTAATCGGCTTGAATGGCAAAGTAATTTCTATATTGGGAAACCTGTCATTGTGACGGTCGGGTATCAATTTCGTGAACAGCTTGGGAAAAACAAGGGCAGTTTTGCAGAGAAAGTTATTTCGAGTCATGCGGGCTTTGCCCAGGCGCAACTGAATCTGTTTGATCGATTTTTTGCAACAGCTGGAGTTCGTCAGGATGCGCATAATACGGCCGGGGATAAGACCACCTATCGCGTGACCGGCGGGTATTTATTGAAAGAGACGGGGACGAAATTACGAGCGAGCTATGCCACAGGTTTTCGAACGCCTGATATCAATGAACTCTTTTTCCCAAACTTTGGGAACCCTACGTTAGTCCCAGAAACTAGTCAAAATTTTGATGTGGCAATTGATCAGACGCTCTTCCAAAAACGTCTTAATATGAGTATTGGATATTTTTGGAGTCGATATCGGCAATTGATCGTCACTGCGTTTGATCCAGTCGGTTGTGCGCCGTTTACGGTATTTGGGTTTTGCGCGCAAAACATCGGAAGTGCGAGAGTGAAAGGCGTGGAAACAAGTCTAAATGTGGTCGTTGCTGAAGACTTGCCAGGTTTTAAACGTGTTAGTTTGGATGGTCAATATACTTATACCTCGACGAGAGATCTGATGACCGGCACCCGATTAGCGCGGTGGCCTGTTCACCAAGGAAGTGCGTCTCTGACATATCAGCCCACGGAGCCGTTGAGTCTGACGGGTACTGTCCGCTATGTGGGATCGAGGTTTAGTACGACAGGCAATCAACGTCCTCTCCCTGATTTTTATCTCTTCAATCTTTCAGCAACCTTCCACATGACGGACAATGTACAAATTTATACGCGTGTCGAAAATCTCGCTGATAGAAAGTATGAGGAAGTTTTATTTTACGGGACACCTGGTCGTTCAGTCTGGGGAGGTGTGCGTGTGAATTTTGAACTTCCTGTTTTCTCTGAACCTTCAACAGAAGAGTAAATGATGACCTATCCTCGATTATTGATTGCCGGTACACATAGTGGCGTGGGCAAAACGACCGTGACCTTGGCGCTTCTTGCGGCGTTCCGGGCGAAGGGGCGTTGCGTCCAGCCGTTTAAAGTTGGCCCGGACTTTATCGATCCGGGGCACCATCGCATGGCTAGCGGGCGGGATTCAAGAAATCTTGATGGGTGGATGCTCGACCATGAGACTAATCGAACGACCTTTCTGACAGCGGCTCGCGATGCGGATCTTTCAATCGTTGAAGGCATGATGGGCCTTTTTGACGGGAGTTCTGCTGTCAGTGATCGAGGCAGCGCCGTTGAGCAGGCCAAGCAGCTTGGAGTGCCTATTCTCCTAGTTGTCGATGCCAGCGCCATGGCTCGTTCAGCTGCGGCCATGGTGCATGGATATGCAACGTTTGATCCAGCCCTTCATATCAATGGTGTCCTATTTAATCGAATTAAAAGCGATGGCCATTTCCAACTTTTGAAGGATGCGGTTGAAAATGAAACGAAGGTCAACGTGGTGGGCTATCTTCGTCCGAATCCTGAACTGACGATTCCCGATCGGCATTTGGGTCTTCAAACAGCGCTTGAGGGAAAAAGTGAACAGTTTTATACAACGTTAGGGGAGTCGATAGCAGAAACAGTCGATCTGGATTTGATTGAACAGCTTGCGCAGTCAGCGCCTGAACTGACGAGTCACGAGGAGCGTGAAGCAAGAGATGTTCCGAGTCGAAAGGCGAAACGCACAATCAAGGTTGGTGTGGCCTATGATCCAGCCTTTTGTTTTTACTATCAAGACAATCTTGAAATGCTCGAGGCAGAAGGTGCAGAGCTTGTGAAGTTTTCTCCACTCAATGATGAAGAACTGCCGGATGTCGCTTTACTCTACATTGGTGGTGGCTATCCAGAAGTCCATGCCGCGCAATTGGAGCAGAATGTGTCGATGCGAAAGGCGATTCAGGAGTTTGCCTCTCACGGGAAGCCGATATATGCGGAATGTGGCGGCTTGATGTACCTGACCTCTACTCTTGTAGATTTTGATGGGCGATCACACGAAATGGTTGGTGTGATTCCTGGGGAATCAGTCATGAGTCGAACGAAGATGATACTTGGGTATCGCGAATTGACCTTGACGTGTCCTGGGATTCTAGGAGAGCAGGGCATAAAAGTTCGTGGTCATGAATTTCACTATTCATGCCTCCAAGCCAAGGGTGACCTGGAGTATGGTGGAAGGATTGTCGATTCGCAGGGACGAGATCGAGGCAGTGATGGGGTTAAGGTCAGAAACGTTATGGCTTTGTATACGCATTTACATTTTTCCAGTAATCCTCAGGTTGCATCTGCACTGCTGCAGGCTGCACGAGTTTGAGAACCACGATGACAAGTGTCGGGTATCGAATGACGATTTCCACTTGCACCGCAAGGTTCTTTCGTGTGCTGGGTGGCATGCTGTTCATTCTCATTCTGACGACGAATGTGAGTTTTGCAAAGACGCTTCTGGCTATTGTCTCGGATCGTTCGGCTGCCGATCTTGCGGCTGGGGCGGATTTCTTTCATGAGCGGTATCAATCTCATCAATTAGTGTTTCGAACGAATTTCCAACTTTCTACGATGAGTGATGCGGAAGTTCAAGCATTACTCGACCTGAGTGATGCGTTCTTGGCTGTAGCGATGTTTGGGGATGACGCAGCACGACTTCAACGTTTACTGAAAAATTACCGTTCAAAGCCCATATTCGCTATCAGTTCGTCTCCGTCTCTGGTTACGCAGTCGCGTGATCATATGGGGCTGGTCTTTCGTGGCATGAGCGCCGATGCGATTAAGGCAATTGGCGAAGCTCCACGAAAGAATCAGAGCGCCTTGGAGTGGATCAAGGAACGTTCCACGAAATTTTCCCGTCAAAAGAGTTGGATAGAAGTCAAAGCCTATTGGCATGCTCGTGGTCAAGCGAATCTTGCGAACATGATTGCTCTGATATTCAAGACGGTCGGAGTCGACATGGCTATCGATGGTGTTCGTTCTCGAGATAATGTTCGCATCTATCACCAACATGCTATGAAGCCATTAGATGAAATTGCGTTGCAACCCGAAACGCCATGGATTGCCATCCTCGATCATGATCGAGGAGATAGTAAGGGTAATATTGATCTGATCAATCAATTATGTGCGTCAGCCAGCAACGAAGCATTGGATTGTCTTGCCGTCTTTGCGATATGGGGGGAAAGTAGTACGCAAGCGTTGACGCTGATCGAAAAATTGAAAACGCATGCTCCACTGGCCGGCATTATTTCATTGCAGGATTTCGTGATTGGTGGCGGGGAGGGGCGTGCAATAGCCACCCAGGCCTTGTCGCGTCTCAACGTGCCGGTCCTCAAAGGACTTCGTCTGACTGATCGTACGCATGGTCAATGGGAACTATCGGGTGACGGACTTCCTTGGAATTCTGTCCATTATCGTATTGCGATGCCTGAAGTTCAGGGTGTCAGTCAGCCTCTCATACTGGCGACCGCTACGAAATCTTGGATCCATCAATTGACGGGTTTGCGTCTCAGTATTACCAAACCTCTTCCTGAGCAAACGACCCGGATCGTCAAGCGAGTGAGTCAGTGGTATCGGTTACGTAAGATCTCAAATGCGGAAAAGCGTGTGGCCATTGTGTATTACAATCATCCACCAGGTCGACACAACATTGGGGCTGACAATCTCGATGTCCCTGCAAGTCTTTGGCATTTGCTTACGCAGATGAAGGCGCAGGGGTATGAGACGGGAAAGCTTCCACCTGATCCCCAAGCATTATTGGACCTTATTCAGGAGCGCGGCGTGAACTTGCCAGAACAGGCAGATTCTCTACGTCGCATGTCCAAGCTGATTGCCACAGTGTCTCCGAATACCTATCGAAGCTGGTTCACTCAACTCCCGGCTCCCTTGCAAGCTGAAATGGAGTACGGTCCGTTAGGGTATCTTCACGAAAATGTGCGTAGTGCAATTGAGGCGACTGAAGGAACGCTTGCGGTGAAATTATTGGAGTCGGTCCTGGAGAACGTACGATTTGTTCTTGATGGGGCAACGCATGCCAGTCGAGATCGTGCCCACGACCTCTTAGTGCAACTGGAACACGAATATCGTAGGCTGATAAACGGAGGAACCGACTGGAGTCATGCCCAAGCGTTGATTCAGGCTATTCGTGACGCTGAAATAGAAGGCTTGAGTGGATGGGGGCCGAGCCCTGGGCGTGTGATGGTGCAAGACCAACAACTGCTTATTCCCGGCATACGATTTGGAAATGTGTTCATTGGTCCCCAGCCACCACGAGGTTGGGAATTGAACGAAGAACTGTTGCATGCCAATACGACGTTTCCTCCCACGCATCAATATCTGGCGTTTTATTCTTGGCTTCGCGAAGCGTTTCAGGCCGATGGCATCATTCATTTAGGGCGGCATTCAACCTACGAGTTTCTTCCACGCCATAGTACTGGTGTTGGTCTGTTGGACTACTCTTGGCATATCGCAGGAGACACGCCCGGCATCTATCCCTACATTGTTGATGGCGTAGGGGAGGGGATTCAGGCCAAACGCCGAGGTCTCGCGGTGATGATTAGTCATCTAACCCCACCGTTGAGTACGACAGAATTATACGATGATCTGTTGGGTCTTCGGCAATTGGTCGAAACGTTTGAGGCCGCAGATCCTGACCCTGCTTCATCTGCACGCATTCGTTCCGTGGCGGCCATTCGCGAGCGGATTGACGGATTGAATTTACGAGATGAGCTGGCCGTCAGCATGGCCGATGAATTGAGCATACGCGGCATAGGTTTTGAGGACGTTGATGATGACCTTCTCGTGCATGAAACCGGACATTATCTCACGAAGCTACAGGAAAACTATATGCCACTAGGACTCCATGTTTTTGGTAAAGATTGGACCCCGCAGGCTCTGGACACCATGATGGCCTCCATGGGGGGGGATAGTGAAAAAACATCAGAGTCTGGGTTACGACGACAGGATCTCGCAAACTCGCCGAAGGAAGAGTTGCGATCGCTGTTTAATGCTTTAGCTGGAGGCTTTGTTCAGCCGGGAAAAGGCAATGATCCGATCCGCACTCCCGAAGTCTTGCCAACTGGGCGAAACTTTCATGCGCTTGATGGCAGTCTGCTGCCTACACGCTTAGGGTTTGCCTTGGGAAAGGAACTGGCGACCAAAGCACGATTGGAGACACCAGCATCAAAAGATGGCAAAGAGGCCGTAATTCTCTGGGCATCCGATGCGGTACGTGATGAAGGGGCGATGGTGGCCTTTGGGTTGAACATGTTGGGCATTGAGCCGGTATGGAATAGCCGAGGCATCTTAACGTCGATTCGCCGAGAATTGTTGACGGACAACAGTGAACGCCGTGATGTTGTCTTTGTGACATCTGGTTTGTTTCGGGATTTATATGGAGCACAGTTGGAATGGCTGGATAAAGCCGTGTTGTTGGCGCTCGATGGGGCGAGCGAGACGATTCGACGTCAGTATCCGTCGCTTCGCTCGGCATTCGAGGCTGCGTTGGAACCGTTAGGACCATTGGCCAATGGTGGAGAGGAATCTCTTCGGCAAAACCGAGTGGCTGCCCAATGGGTGAAGGAAGCGACGGCTTTACTGGCAACGGGTGTGCTGGCGCAAGTTGCTGGACGAGAAGCCAGCCTGAGAATCTTTGGAACAGCCCCGGGGTCGTATGGGGCTGGCGTCAACACTTTAGTGGAACGTTCCGGTGCATGGGAAGACCGAAAGGAGGTGGCTCAGGCTTATATCAATCGTATGGGACATGCGTACGGGGTCGGCTATCGCGGAAAACGTATGCAAGAACAATTTCAATCGAATTTACAACAGATTGAACATACATACTTAGGACGTGCTAGCAATCTTTATGGGCTATTGGATAATAACGATGCGTTTGATTACCTGGGGGGATTGAGCCTTGCGGTCGAAAGTCTGACGGGGTCTTCCCCGCATTCCCGCATTGTGCGGCATGCCGATCCGAAAAATGCCAAATTGGTGAATTTGGATGAGGCCCTGATGACAGAACTTCGTGGGCAATTTCTCAATCCTGTCTGGTTGGGAGCCTTAATGAAACACGATTATGCTGGTGCTCGCACAATGGGGAGTGAGTTTCTTGAGTATCTGTGGGGTTGGCAAGTGACGAACCCCGAGATCATCTCAAGTGCGATGTGGGATGAGGTGAAATCGGTGTACCTGGATGATCGCTATGACCTCGGCCTCGATTCGTTTCTTGAGCAAAGTCATAACGTTCATGTCAAGACCAACATGCTGGCGGTGATGCTCGTGGCCGCGCAAAAGGGTTTTTGGAAAGCGGATGAACGAACCTTGAACGAACTGAGTGCACAACTCACCGATTTAATCATTCAACATGGGTTGCCAGGTAGTGGTCATACTCGACCAGATCATCCAGTATTTGACTGGATGGCGAATCGTCTCGACGCCGGTCAATTGAAGGGGTTGCATGAGGTGTTCGTCCGTGAACAGATTCCAGAGGTTGCTCAAGAAGAGAGTCCGACAGCGATTGCAGAGATTGAGACGGATGAGGCCTCGGCGAACACGGATGCCTCTCAACTGGAAGCGGCTAAGAATGTGGTCGATGCGGCGGTGTCGCATGTGTGGATTCTTCTGAGTCTCGCAGTTCTTCTCCTTTATCTTGGTATTCGGACAGGACGTGGTATGCGTCGGGAGAATACCTAATGTTCAGTGGCGTTACTATTACGGTCATGCATGACTTTGTGTCGGTTCTGTTGTATCCCATTATTTTTGGGTTGGGTCTTATGATGATGCTAGCGGTGTGGGAAATCGGCATCACGATTGGTGAGCGGTTTTGGGGATTGAAGGAAATTGTAACAGCCAGTGATCGCATGCATTTCGAAAAGGTTGCACGATGGCGAATCGAACGAACTGATATCTTAACCCGCGTGTCTCCAATGTTGGGGTTGATGGGAACCTTGATTCCCTTAGGGCCAGGTCTATCGGGACTAGGTCAGGGAGATCTGTCTATTCTGACAACCGCAGTCACCGTAGCATTCGATACCACAGTGTTGGGTCTATTAACGGGTATCATTGGTTTTGTGCTTGGACGAGTTCGCCGGCGTTGGTATGACGAGGTGTTGAGCGTGGTGGAGGAATGAAGAAGATATGCATGTGAAGCGATCTACCTGGCGATCAAGTCGCTTTGATATACAGGAAGATGAGCCGTTGGGGCCACTCGCGAATTTGGTGGATATCATGCTTGTCTTTGCGTGTGGTTTAATTGCCGCCCTTGCGGCCCTCAGCCCAGAACTGATTGAACGGTTGACTCAGCCTCAAGTGGTCGAAAAAGGACAAGAACTCCCCAATGTCCCACCTGGGATTAAACATATGGGGGAAGGATACGAGTCTATGGGGCAGGTTTTCCGTGATCCCAAAACAGGGAAACTCTATCTGATCGAAAGGAGTTCGGAACAATGATGATGGTCCACTAATGCTCGCATAAACATTCTCCATCTGGTTGAGGGAAGATTGGTGGAAATCCAACACTGTCCCGCAGCTGTAAAGGGAACGAAAGCCATGAAATGCCACTGTCATGTTTGACGGGAAGGTGTGGTGAGTAGGAGGCCCTGAGTCAGAAAACCTGGCCAGACTTTAGAAAGAAATCCTCGAGGAAAGGGATAAGGATGAAACGAGCAATCGAGATGTGTCTGGCTGTCATGATCCTGGCCGGGGCGCTTTCAGACGTGCGGGGCGAGCAACGCCTGAGCGAAAAAACAGAACAGTCAGATGACCCCATTCGGTTAGATGAAGTGGTTGTCATGGGACAAGATCTTCGCTTCAAAGATTCTCCAACAACCAGTAGTCGACTTGGGTTGACACCATTACAGACGCCTGCATCTATTCATATTATTGATAATGTGCGATTAAAAAAGAATGGATATCAATCTGTCGCACAGTCTGTTGAAATGGTTCCTGGGGTGCTTTGGGGAGACCCTCCTGGTCAACCCTTTAGCTTTTCAATGCGAGGATTTACCGTCAATCAAGTCACAGTGTTGCGTGATGGGATTTGGCTTGGTCCGGCCTCGATGGTCGGTCGTCCACAGAATGGATTTAATTTAGATCGGATTGAACTCTTGAAAGGTCCTGCCTCCGTCTTACACGGGCAAGGCGCCATTGCTGGAACATTGAATATGGTCACGAAACGTCCTCTAGTTCAGCAGGAAGAATCATGGGAAATGTTGACTGCCTATAGTCGTTACAACACGGTGAAGCTTGGGGGCGGGGCTGGCGGATCGTTGAATGACACGCTTTGGTATCGAGCGGATTTGAGCCATTCCGTTTCGGATGGCTATGTGGAGGATGCTCGCTCGCGATCGTTCAATGGCACCGCGTCACTCCTCTGGAAACCTCTCGAAGAATTGGAGGTTGCTCTTGGTTTTGATTACTTAGAAGATACCTTGCCAAACTATTGGGGCACTCCGCTGGTTTCACGGACATTCGGGACCAGCCCTCTCAAGGGTGTCGTTGAGACGTCAGATGGTCGAACGCTCGACAAGCGGACGCGGTTTCAGAATTACAATGTTTCGAATGAGCGGGTGACGTCACATCAATACTTCACGAATCTGGATGTGAAGTGGACATTGAATCCTTCGTTCTCGTTACGCAATACGTTTTACTATTTCGCTGCAGATCGTGAGTGGCGTAATTCGGAAACCTATACGTTCAATGCGGCGACAAATCTTATTGACCGTGATCGGTTTTTTGTGTCGCAAGATCAACTCACTTTTGGCAACCGTGTCAATGCGACGGTGAACAATACTGTCGCAGACTTGCCTTATACGGCTTTATTCGGCGTGGATATTAGGTATGTCGATTTTACACGAAAAAGCCGGTTTGTGGGGAATGTCGATAGTGTTGATCCTTTCAATCCGAATCCTGGATTATTTTCAGACCCTGGGCAATCGTTTCTGAACCCGACAACAATCACAACGATAGCGGTGTACATCGAAGATGCTCTTGAAGTGACCTCCGATTTGCGACTTGTTGCGGCGTTGCGTCAGGATTTCATTCGACTTAACCGTACCAGTTTTAATTTAGATGGGACGATGAATTCCGCCAATACGTTTGAACGAACTTTTCGGCCGCTCAGTTGGCGACTTGGGGTCGTGTATGATTTTACTCCTTCACTTGTGACCTATGGCCAATGGACCTCAGGGGCCGACCCCGTTGGATCTAATATTTTCCTTGTCAACGGTAATCAAGACTTTGACTTGACCAACGCGAATCAATGGGAGGTTGGGATCAAGTCTCAATTCTTTGATGGGCACGCAGAACTGTTGGTAGCGGGATATCATATTGAACGGAAGAATATTCTTGTGGCCGTAGGGAGTGGTGGACAGGTTGACAATGTTGGAAAACAACAGTCGAGTGGATTTGAGCTTGAAGGAACGGTTCGAGCAACCTCTCAATGGTTGATGGGAGCTAATACGGCCTATACCGTCGCCGAATTTAATTCTTTCGGAGAGAATTCAGGAAACAGGCCACCGAATGTCCCTCAATGGATTGTGAACGTATGGACACGGTATCGCAATGTAGCAGATCTTCCATTTGAGGTCGGCGGACGGTTCAGGTATCTCAGCGATCGATTTAACAATAATGCGAATACGGTGACATTAAAAAGTTATGAACGTGTTGATGTTCATCTTGCCTATGACAACGGACCTGTACGGATCCTAGCAAGGATTAGCAACATTTTTGATACGGTGTATGCGTATTGGGGTGATACGTTTTACCCCGATCAGGTTCTGTTGGGATCTCCTCGATCATATGAATTGAATATGCAAATTGACTTTTAACCTCTTTGAGCTGTCGTGACTATGTCTGTGATTCGTTTGCTGCATCGTTGGATAGGCATCGTCCTGTGCTTGATGTTTTCAGCTTGGTTTATCAGCGGTGCAGTCCTGATGTATCATCCTTTTCCTTCGCTTTCTCCGACAGAACGTCAAATGCACCGTTCGACAATCGATTTCTCCAGTATTGTTCAATCGCCCAAGGCCGCACTCAACGTTTCAGGAGTGAGGAAGCCAACTCGTTTGCGAATAATCGATAGAGATGGAAGCCCAACCTATGTTGTCCATTCCGGCGAGCGCTCTGTTATCCCCATTGATGCTGACGATGGAGAAATTGTTCGTTCCATGACAGGGGAAATGGCTGGTCGTATTGCCTCTGCTTTTTATGATCATGCTGTCCTGAAGGTTGAAGGCCCTCTCGATTATGATCAATGGATTGTGCATCAACGGTTTGACCCCTATCGACCTTTTTTCCGTGTGATATTTCACGACCAACCGGGAACGGTCCTGTATGTCTCAGCACGGACAGGCGAAGTCTTGCAGAAAACGCAGCGATATGAACGAGCGTGGAATTATGTGGGAGCCGTTGTTCACTGGATCTATCCCACGATCTTGCGCCGTCATTGGGCATTGTGGGATCAAGTTGTTTGGTGGATCGCGTTTTTCGGAATCTTGACAACGATTGCGGGGTTATGGCTTGGTGTGAAACGATTACGCCAGGTAAAGAAATCGTCATATGCTCATGGCTTCAGTCCTTTTCACGGTTGGTTGCGTTACCATCATGTCTTAGGGTTAGGTGTTGGGGTGCTTGTCTTGACATGGATTGGAAGTGGATGGATATCAATGGATCATGGGCGCATCTTTTCAAGCCCGATACCCACTCCAAAGCAAATTGAAGCTTTTCAGGGGATATCCTTAAACGATGCAACGACAGTCTTTACGACGAAGTCATTGCGAAATCTTTCGCATGTGAAAGAGTTAGAGTTTCTGGCTGTTGCTGGAAAACCGTTGGTTCTTATCAAGGAGAAGCAGGGGCTTCAATTATATGAGGTGTTGAACTCTCAACGCCTCGCAACTATAACGTTGAAGAGGGATGAGATTGTTCGTGCGATTCAGCGTGGCTGGCCTGGGTCATCAGTGAGAACGGTCCAAATACCCCAAAAAGACGATCTGTATGGACAGCTCAGAGCCAGTGTTCTTCCTCACGGTACCCTGCGCTTTGAGTTAGATGATTCTTCTCAGACCTGGATTCATATTAATATGGTAACCGGTGAAATAGTCTCGATCATGGATCTGGGCCGACGGATCTATCGTTGGCTCTTCAATGGCTTACATAGTTTGGATTTTCCAGGGTTAGTCGACTACCGTCCATTGTGGGATATTGTGATGCTCATTCTTCTATCTGTTGGCTTTATGTTTAGTGCCACCGGGGTCGTTATCGGGTGGAGGAGGGTATTTGAATGATGTTGATTCTTAAGAAACTTCAGAATGGCCTCTGATGATGTTAGAGGGGATGCAGTGAGGATGACAAGGGTGAGAAATTTTTTTTGAGAAAGAAAAAGTCTGAGTTGCTACGGTACAGGCTTAGGGGCTGGTCTTTACGTATAAGAATTAATTCTTGCCGCGCAATCGTTGGGAGAGGTCGCGAGTTGTTTGTCGGACTTGAGTTTTTTTGAAGAACGAAGGGCAGGTAGGTATAGTGTCGGACGTCACCATTCGTCAAACTACTGTCAGTGATGCAAGCGCTATTGCGTTTATGGTTTATGACCTGCTTCAGGAAGTCATGCAAGAAACAAATGTGTCTTCTTTTGATGTGAGTCTGGATCTAATGAAGGCGCAAGCTAGACAGTATATTGAAGCCGAACAATACGTGGTTTTTCTTGCAGTTCTTCCTGACCGGGAAGAACCTCTCGGCCTGTTGTCGGTGTGTGAATGTTGTGCCCTCTATGCGGGAGGAACGTTTGGGGTCATTCCAGAGTGCTATGTTCGTCAAGATTTTCGTTCTCAGGGTATTGGTGGCTTGCTCATAGCAGCTGTCAAAGACTATGGAAAACAAAAAGGTTGGAAAAGACTTGAAGTGACGACTCCACCGCTTCCAACGTTTCGGCGAACCTTCAGTTTTTATCAGAAGGTTGGCTTTGACGTATCAGGTGGGAGAAAGTTAAAGGTTTTACTATGATGGATCAAGATCATCAGGCACGAATGCAGCGACTCAAAGCATCGGTCGATCGGCGCATTGAAGCCGCCCAAGAAGAAAAAGGGCTCCTAATCGTGTACACGGGTGCGGGAAAAGGCAAGACGACGGCTGCTCTGGGTATGGCGATGCGCAGTGTCGGTCATGGGATGAACATTGCGGTCGTGCAGTTTATCAAAGGGGCGATTGATACGGCAGAAGAACGGATCTTGAAAGGCTTTGGCGAACAGGTTACGTTCTTACGCATGGGTGAAGGGTATACCTGGGAAACGCAGGACCGGGAACGGGATAAGCGGTTTGCGCAAGAGGCGTGGAGCATGGTGCTGACCATCTTGCGTGATGAGCGGTACGGCATGGTGATTCTCGATGAGTTGAATATTGCGATTCATCATGAGTATGTCACCCTTCAGCAGGTCTTGGATGGACTCAATGAACGTCCGTCGATGATGCACGTCGTCATCACGGGTCGTGGAGCTAAGGAGGAGTTAATTGAAGCCGCCGATCTGGTGTCGGAAATGAAAATGCTCAAACATCCATTCCGGAAGGGGATTAAGGCGCAGAAAGGCGTCGAGTTTTAATTCGTGAATCGTCGTTCGTATCCTGTATCCCGTGTTTAGTTTTGCGTTTCACATTTCACGCTTGCGCGCCGGGGGCGCTGCACGAATAACGCTTTACGTTTTTTCCAAGACGAGATACGAGCAACGATTCACGAGCGACAAGCCTATCAGAAGCACTTCATTGAATTGTATGCTAGCTAATATGGCAACATGAAGTATGGAATATCAGAAGCTTAAATCCTGCAGCCGATGTGGAGTCTCGTTCGGATGTACGTCCGGCCATGACTGTTGGTGTCAGGATGTGTCGCTGACACGTGCGCAACTCCAATGGATCGAATCACGCTATGATAATTGTCTCTGTCCGGATTGTTTGATGGCTGTCGGGCAGAGGCAGCTTGGCGGCATTGATGAAAAGACTGTATCCCCCAATGAGTAAACATGCGTTTTCTACGATGGAACGTGATGCCGTGTATCGGGCAATTTTTGAGCGGCGCGATGTGCGAAGGAATTTCTCAAAGAGGCCGATTGCCAAAGCGACATTAGAGAGAATTTTGCAGGCATCTCATCATGCAGGTTCTGTCGGGTTCATGCAGCCATGGGATTTTGTTGTCGTTCGTGATAAGAAGACCAAACAGTCAGTGAAACACTTGTTCACGAAAGCGAATGACGAAGCATCTCAACGGTATCGTGGATCGAAAGCGAAATTATATCGTAGCCTGAAGCTTGAAGGTATTGAAGAGGCGCCGATCAATCTGTGCGTTACCTGCACCAGGCAACGTGGAGGACCACATGTGCTTGGACGATCAACCATTCGCGAGACAGATTTGTACAGCACATGTTGTGCGATTCAAAATCTTTGGCTGGCGGCTCGCGCCGAGGGCATTGGAATCGGCTGGGTGAGTATCCTCGATTATGACGCGTTAAAGAATCTTGTAGGAATTCCACGACCCGTGAAGGTGGTTGCGTATTTGTGTATGGGCTATGTCAAAGAATTTTCATTGAATCCAGATTTAGAGAAGGCCGGTTGGAGAAAGCGACTGCCGCTCGAACAGTTGGTGCATTACGAGACATGGGGACGAAAACATGGAAATGACAATGTGAAGAGAACTGCGAAACGGTAATTGGTCGTAACGATGAGAGTCTTTCACAAGGAGGAGTCGAGCCAAGCCGTAAATTTTGACCGGGGCCATGGTTTATCCATCCATGAGGTGTCCGGCAGAGGCCGAGTCATGGCTTCTTCGACCGTTTGCCAGCCTGAAGGTATGTCAACGTATGCCGTTGTTCCTTTTCGAGTGATCCAGCGAAACGCGTTATTCTTTTCACTGGTTTCGGCAATGTCTAACGTCAGTCGACAGTCTTGAGCGACATAATCGAGAACACGCTGATATTCGCCATCTTTCCACAATTGAGGAGCAACTGATCCGTCAACGTTTTCGGGTTTACTGAGTCCAAGGGCTTTGGCCGCGGCGTTGAGCCCAACACCAAATCCTTTTTCGCAGAAAATATGAAACAAGATGTCAACGTGCGTACGTGCCAAGTATCGACAATCATCCCAACGATTAGATTCTTCGGCAAGCACATCGAAATCGAATCCCAAGCCGTTCAGTGTGAGGATGCTGTATCCATTCTGGGCTTGATCCAGAAGAAAGTCGACAAATGCTGAGAGGTCCTGTTGGTTCATTTGAGCGGTTGGCGTCCCATCGGGTTGTTGCGAATAAAACAGTTGGGCTGACGCTTCCTGGCTGCCCCATGTTGCAGCACAGCAGATTCCAAGTGGACGATGCGCAAGCAACTCGCCAAAGTCTTCTGGAAGAATTTTGGCAGTCTCAATATCAAATGCCAAATACTTACGGTTCATGATTGACTCCTGTCATGTCTAGAAAACAATTTGTGACGCGTCATATTCTTCATAAAGGGTTTGTCTTCAATAATCAAAATGGTCTCAGTTAGTCAACTCATGGTTGTCTTCACGTGAGGGCGTTTCGATCGTTTCATCTTTTAGTCAATGGTGTGAGGAGATAGGCATGCGAATTTCTAAAGTGTATACACGTACGGGCGATGCTGGAAAGACGCGGTTAGCGGGAGGCCAAGAAGTCTGGAAAGATTCCCTGCGTGTGGAAACGTATGGGACGGTTGACGAATTGAATGCAGTCCTTGGATTGGCTCGGGTCTTCAATAGCCAAGAGAAGCCGACACGTGATGAAGCTGAACGTTTGGAGCAGACGCTGCAGTGGATTCAAAATAAATTATTTGATCTTGGAGGCATCTTAGCGACCGCTCCGGGAGAGACGTTTCAGAATATGCCGACCGTCACAGCCGAGCATGTGAAGCGCCTTGAAAACATCATTGACGAGTGTCAACAGGATCTTGAGCCATTGAAGGAGTTTATTTTGCCGGGTGGCGGGAAAGTCTCGGGGTTTCTTCATCAAGCCAGAACAACTTGCCGACGTGCCGAACGATTATGTGTCACGCTGGCACGAGATGAGCCAGTTGATGAACACATGGTCAAGTTTCTGAATCGATTAAGTGATGCCCTCTTTGTCTTGGCGCGATGGGTCGCGAAAACGCAAGGTGAACCCGAGTATCTGTGGCAGCGAGAATCGGCAGAATGAGAGAAGTGGGGAAATGCAAAGTGAACAATGCAAATGGCAAAATGAAGAGTCAGAAACCTCAACTGAAGTAACGTTCACAACCCAGGTTCTCGTTTCCTAATTTTTATTTCTACTTCTACCTTGTAATTAACTATAAAATGGCAGGTGTATCAAAAAGAAATAGGACGAAAACATCTTCTCCTGCCAAAAAACGGTCTTCTCAAGCGAAGTCAACGAACAAGCTGATTTTCATCTTGGGAGGGGCACGATCAGGGAAAAGTGACTTTGCCCTAACTTTCACTCGAACGATGAAGCCACGGGTGTTTCTTGCAACAGCAGAACCATTAGATCAAGAAATGGCTCTGCGGATACGGAAGCATCAACGAAGCCGTCGAGGAACATGGGATACTGTAGAGATTCCCGTATACATGAGTCAGTGGTTCAACACAAAGGGCCATGGATATCAGAGTGTGGTGGTTGACTGTCTGACTCTTTGGCTTAGTAATATTCTTGGAGATACAATTCTTCGTAAGAAATTCCCTTCTTTGCTAAAAGAGTTTCTGAAGTCTGTTCGTCAGGTGCCTGGTCGAGTCATTGTGATTAGCAATGAAGTTGGGCTCGGTATTGTTCCCGGTGATCCCTTGACTCGGGAATTTCGAGATCTTGCAGGCCGTATGAATCAACAGGTCGCCGCGGCTGCCGATGAAGTCTATTTTGTGGCGAGTGGAATTCCACTTCAACTGAAATGATGATTGAACGAACAATGAAACCAATTCTTCCTTTAGATCCTCGTCTTCTTGTCCATGCGCAAAGCAAGCTCGATCGACTGACTAAACCGCGTGGCAGTCTGGGGCGTCTTGAAGAACTGGCTGCGCAGTATGTGGCGATTTCGGGGGAGGAAAATCCGTCGTGTCCCAAAGCCAGAGTGTTGACGCTTGCGGCGGACCATGGCGTAGTCGCCGAAGGCGTCAGTGCTTATCCGAGTTCTGTCACGGCGCAGATGGTGGCCAATTTCCTCAATGGTGGCGCCGCGATCAATGTGCTGGCCCGTCAAGTCGGGGCGGACATGCAGGTCGTGGATATGGGCGTAGCTGGCAATCTCGATCACCTCATTGGATTGGTTTCGAAAAAAATTGGACCAGGCACCAAGAACATGGTTATGGGGCCGGCAATGTCTCGTGACGAGGCTATCCGTTCCGTCGAAATAGGCATTGAATTAGTTGAGCAAGCTGTTGCCGACGGTGTGGGAGTGGTGGCGACCGGAGAAATGGGTATCGGCAATACGACTTCAAGCGCGGCGATTACCGCCGTCATGACGGGGCAGCCTATTTCCCGCATCACGGGTCGAGGCACCGGTGTGGATGACGAGGGCTTGACTCGAAAGCGACGAGTGATCGAGCAGGCTCTTCGAATCAATGATCCACAAGCTGGCGATGCGTTTGATGTGCTGAGCAAAGTCGGCGGTTTTGAAATTGGTGGGTTGGTGGGCGTCATGCTTGGCGGGGCAGCTTGTCGAATACCTGTTGTCTTGGATGGGTTTATCGCAGGAGCCGCGGCGCTCCTTGCTGTGACGCTTGCCCCTACATGTCGAGAGTATTTGATCGCGTCTCATCAATCGGCGGAAGATGGTCACGGAGTCGTGTTAGAGCATTTACGATTGCAGCCGTTACTCGATCTTCAGCTTCGTCTTGGCGAAGGCACAGGTGCGTGTTTAGCGATTGGATTATTGCAATCCAGCCTTCTACTCATGACGCAAATGGCGACATTTGATACTGCAGGAGTGGATGAACGTGAAACGACTGAACCGGAGAATGTATGAAGGGGCTCTGGCAGTCATTTTCGTTAGCTTGGAATTTTCTCACCATCATCCCCTTGCCCTTGAGTCGTCAATCGCATATTCAGCCACAGATGATCGCCGCATCATTCGGATGGTATCCGTTTATCGGATTTTTGCTTGGGACGATACTTGTGCTCAGTGATCGACTGTTAGTGATGGTGCTGGCTGCACCAGTCGTCAATATGGTGTTAGTCATCGTTGTGGTGCTGCTGACCGGAGCGCTGCATCAGGATGGGCTCGCTGATACGATTGATGGTGTGGCAGGGGGGAAAGATCCTCATCATCGATTAACGATAATGCGAGATAGCCACATTGGGGCCATTGGAGCGACGGGTCTTATCCTGGCAATTGGATTGCGGTATGCCGGATTTGTCAGCCTTCCTTCAGGATCTCGTGAACCGTTATTACTCTGTATGCCAGCACTTGGTCGATGGTCCATGGTGATGGCTTCTTGGAAAGTCACGTATCCTCGTCCGGAAGGTGGGGTCGCGGCGGCGTTTATTCAGTACATTTCTGTTCGCGATGTCTTCATGGCCACGATGATCATGGTCATTGGTCTGATGTGGGCGATTCATCCATTCCAGGCCATTGTGCTGTTGTGCGGGATTGTTCTCCTGACCAGGTTGATGGTTTGGTGGGCCTCACGTGTCTTTGGTGGAGTGACGGGCGATATTCTCGGAACGATCAATGAAGTTATTGAATTGATGTTCCTGGTGTCAGCTCCGTGGCTCGTGGGCAGTCTGTAAAGGAAGTCGGAAAATGAAACGTCGAATTCCTAAGACATGTGAACGATGCCAGCAAGCGTTTATCTGTGGCCTCTTTGGTTGTTGGTGTGGTTCGATGCCGGTGACCAATGAACAATATACATCGATTGTCGAACAGTTTCATGAATGCCTCTGTCCCGCATGTCTCGCTGAGTTGACCGGAACAACTCTCCCGCCTGCTGTTCTAAAGTTGAGTGTGCCTCATACTGACCCATGATTGTTGCTTTAAAAGTGTTGGCCGCCTGTGGCTTAGATGCAGCTATTGGCGATCCGCGATGGTTTCCGCATCCGGTTCGGCTCATGGGGTTGATCGCTCACTGGTATGAACAGCGCGTGTTGGTTTTGGCTCGAAGTACGAGGAGTCAATATGTCGCAGGTGTGGTGTTGGCGGTGGGTCTTCCCTTGTTGTGCTATGTCAGTGTCGAATGGATCCTCTTCATGACCTCAGAATTCAATGAGTGGATTAGTCATACCCTGTGGATTTTGTTGGGCTATACGGCGCTGGCTGCAAGGGATTTAGCCGATCACGCGAAGCAGGTGTATCGTGCGTTTCAGAATGGATCGCTGGAGCAGGCCCGTGCTGCGCTCTCATTGATTGTTGGTCGGGATACGGAAGAATTGTCTGAGCCTGAAGTCATTCGAGCGACCATCGAGACCGTCGCCGAGAGTACGTCTGACGGAGTCGTGGCTCCATTATGTTATCTCGCGCTTGGTGGTCCATCGCTCGCCCTTGCCTATAAGGCGGTGAATACCTTGGATTCCATGATTGGTCACCGAACCGAAACGTATCAGTACTTCGGCTGGGCTGCGGCGCGTTGCGACGATGTGTTGAATTGGGTGCCGGCACGATTGAGTGGAGTGTGTCTTGTCCTGGCAGCAGGGCTTCTTAATGGAACTGGAGTTCATGCATGGAAGACCCTGCTGCGTGATGGGGGAAAACATGCCAGTCCCAACAGTGGACGTCCTGAAGCGGCGATGGCGGGAGCGTTAAAAGTGCAACTTGGCGGAAGCAATTACTACCAAGGAATTCTTGTGAATCGGCAATTGATTGGTGAGCCAATTCATCCTCTAGTATCCAGTCATATTGTTCAGGCGATTCAATTGATGGCCATAGCTTCTCTACTTGTCGCCGGTCTCCTGGTAGGTCTGGTGTGGTTGTGATACCGTCCCCTTTACATGGAGGTAATGTCCATGCGGTAGCTCGATCACAAGGCCGGTCTGTTCAGCACGTGCTTGATTTTAGCGCCAGCATCAATCCCCTCGGACTTTCTCCTTCTGTTCGCCGTGCTATTCAACGGGCAATTGCCCTTGCCATTCATTATCCTGAAATTGACGCACAGTCTTTGCGAGCGCAACTCGCGAAGCATCATCGCATTCCTGAAGAATGTTTGATTGTCGGAAATGGATCAGCTGAACTGATTTCCGTCATACCTCGTGCGCTTGGTAGCCGTCATGGTCTCGTGATTGGTCCGACGTTTATGGAATTTGAGCGCGCGTTGATGTTGGCCGGGGCGCACTGTACGTATGTTCATGCCACGCCAAATGCTCGGTATGCTCCTCCCATTGACGATGTGTGCATTCTATTACACAAGCAGTCGGGTATGAGAACAAACCCGTCTCGTCGTGGGATTCACCCGATCGATACCGTCTTTCTCTGTCATCCGAATAGTCCGACGGGGCAAGTGATTTCTCGAACATCGTTTCAGCAATTGTTGGAGTCCGTGCAACAGGCTGGCGCACGTCTGGTTGTGGATGAAGCATTTGTTGATTATTGTGCGACTCGCTCTGTATTTCAATATGCGGGGAAGAGTGAAACGCTGTTAGTCCTTCGCAGTTTTACGAAATTCTTTGCAATTCCCGGTCTTCGTCTTGGATATGTGGGCGGGCCTGCGAATGTTGTAAGTCACATTCGTTCAATACTTCCGCCTTGGTCGGTGAATGTGCTGGCATCGGCTGCCGCAGAGGCGGCGCTTCGAGATACAACATATCGGCGACAATCCGTGCAATGTATGAAAAAGGAGCGATCGCGCTTTGCTCAGGCATTGCGTCAGATTCCAGGCTTGCGTGTATATCCTTCAGCAGCCAATTTTCTCCTCGTGCAATTGAATGAACACGATCAGGTTTCCCTATTAACTCAGGAGTTGTGCGCTCAAGGCATCGTCATTCGAAATTGTCACAACTTCGCAGGAATCGATGCCCCAACCATACGACTTGCGGTGCGTCGTCCAAAAGAGAATGATCGATTGGTGAAAGCCTTAACGCGTGAGTTGAAGAAATGGAGTTGACCAATCCAGAGTTTTGGACAACCGCATACCGAGTTGCTGATCGTACGCTTGTTATCCCTTTCACTTCATCTCGTCGTGTGATTTCATCTGCTGTTCATGGTGGAGGAATCGTAAGTGCCAATGGCATCATTAATCATCAAGTTCTCGACCAAAGTTCTGCTACACATCATAATGATCGTGAGCAAGATCCCAGTCGGTTTCTGGGTGAATTAGCTAAACACCGAGGCGTTCACGGTCGATGTGTCGGGTTGATGACGGCAGTGGATATGCGCTGTCTGATTCTTCGGCGTGTTGAAGCTGATGGGCTGTGGATCGAAGGATTTTTTACCGTAGGCGTGACGAATGCTGTTCGTGCCGGTGAGGCAACGATTGTCGATTCAGGACAAAAGACTCTATCCAAAGTTGGGACGATAAATATCATTTTGCTCACAAATGCACGACTGAGTTCGGCGGCGATGGTTTGTGCGGTTGGCGTGGCGACTGAAAGTAAAGCAGCAACGTTATTGGAAGAGGGCATACTCAACGCTTCAGGAACGCTCAGTGCGACCGGAACAGGGACGGATGTGGTTGCCGTCGTCTCAGGACAAGGTCCTTTCTGTCGGTTTAGCGGCACACATACCACAATAGGAGAACTCATTGGTCGAATTGTCAGTCACGGTGTCAAAGAAGGACTGGAAAAAGACAGAACTTGGAGAAATTCATAGAAACGCTATGCGCTTGCCCGCATAAAGAAACTGTTTTCTATCTGTCTGTCAGATACCTTGTTGTATTTTACTCTATGTAATCATACGGGTTTGGTGTACGTGTTAGAGTACACGAAGTCTCGAGTTTTCTTTGGATTAAATACCGCATTGAAAGCTCTTATTGATGATAGGTAGTATTTGAAAGTCTTGAGTTGATACTGCTGAGCCTTTCTGAATCAGATCAAATAAAAAGACTCATGGATGCTGGGTACTAATGAAGGTTATGAAGTGGAAAAAGGAGATCATGATGAGTAAACTTCTTCGATTTGTATTATACGTGCAACTGCTTTTTATTACATCGATACTCGTCTCCTGTACCGGAATTCACCTTCCTGAGACTCTGTCATGGAATGAGATTCCTATTGCGGATATCAAGCATGTCGCTGGAAAATGGGAAGGCATGACCTGGTCTGAGCCAAGAACGGGCCGTCAAGATGATTTAGTGAAAGTCCTCATTACAGAAGAGGGGCAATTCAAGTTTGCCAGTTATCGTCTGATTGGTGTGTGGCTGGGAACCGGTACTCTGAATCTGGAAAATGGGAAGCTTGTGACCGAATCGAATCCGGATACGGGAAGTGCGACGTTTACGCTTCATGAGAGTCATGGGAAGCTTATGTTGAAAGTGCAGGGCGTGACCAAAACAGGTGTTCGGCAAGTTGCAGAATTAACCCCGGTAGAAAAATAAATCCCAGCCTATGTAGCGGCTATCAGCATGCGTCAGGACAAGATGAGAATGTTACGATCTCCGGGTGAAAAATTAGGTCGATACATTCTTCTTCCACGAACCATAGATAAAGTTCGCTTGCATGACCAAGGGCAACTTCCTTCAGCCTATCATGGCAATCTGTTGAAACCTGGATTCACGTTAGATGGTCAGCTCTTGGCGTTCACAGGTCTAGATGGGTCAGAGCTGCGAGAGATCATCTTGACACAGAAGTCAGACAAATCAATCTTAGCCTGGGTGGAATCTCAGTCGGGTATGCACTCAGAAGAGGAAGTTCTGCAATGGACTCAAAGTCTTCAAACATTTAGAGTAAGTCCTCTCTTAGCCAAGCGACTCCGGACTCAGTATCCGGGCATGCCTCCTCATCTTGATTTCACCGCCCATAGCCTATTTGACCTTATTGATATGGACGAAGGCCGTCGGCCGGTCCCTGATGCTTCTTGAGAAGACTGACAATCTCACGATGTCGAGTCTGGCGTGTGATCGTTGGATATGTTGCTGTATGGATTTCCCAAGTACTGGTATTTCTGATGTTGCCCAATCCCGACACTTAGTGTAGCCGTCATGCTCACGAACTTGGCGGGTATGCGTGAAACCCTCCGATTTGTGCAATTCGAAGACGGCTCGGAGGTACTGGAGTTTTCAGGCTACCGATTCAGAAAAACGTCGTAAGGTCTTGATTTGCGCATAACTACGATCATTCATCTGAACTTTATGCTTCATTCATACCACATGAAGTGTTCCTAGGGGTCTTGTTTCACAATCATTGAGACTTGCACAAAATACTGATAAAACTTATTATCATTCATATGGACAGTGTTGAAGAAATAAAGCGAGCCATAGAGACTCTCACGGATGAACAGCGAAGAGAACTGGAGGCCTGGTGGCATCCTACATATGACGAATGGGATCTTCAGATGGATTCAGACGCAAGAGCCGGTAAGCTTGACGCTATGGCAGAACAGGCGTTAACTGATTTTCGCGCTGGCAATTGTGACGAATTTCCATGAAGAGTGTTCGTTCGCCTGCCTTTAGAAAGCTTTTCGAAAACCTCCCTCACGATATTCAAATTCTTGCAAGAGAAAAATATCTCCTATGGAAGTCGAATCCCCGTCACCCCTCCCTTCATTTTAAACCTGTTGGGAAATATTGGTCGGTACGAATCACTCGAGAGTACAGAGCCGTATGTTTACGCTCAGGGGAAACATGTATTTGGTTCTGGATTGGGAACCATAGTGAGTACGATAAGCTCCTCTAGCGCCTCCGTCTCTTTCTTCTTGCTCGATATGTTTCGGAGACTGTTTAGTGGAAATATGTCAATTTATAAAGCTATGACGAATGTAATGATAGTACGTTGCTCTTTGAAAGACATGCCTCGCGGAATAGAAGAACTTGGGATCAAAATCCGTAATGAATACACGTTGGCGTTTGCACAGAAAGTTCAATCCTAATGTGATGCTGGGTATGTGAAGGATGCCAGATGAATTTCGGTGTGCTGGTTTTCAATCAAGTCGAAGAGCTTGACTTTGTGGGGCCTTGGGAAATGTTGGCCCGGTGGGGCAAGCTTGAGAGTGGCCCGAAAAATTGCCTGATCGTGGGCGAGTCGCTTGCTCCCATTATCTGTGCGAACGGACTTTCCATAAATCCTCACGTGTCATTTACCAATTGTCCAATCCTTGACTATTTGCTCGTACCAGGCGGACAAGGTACGCGGCAAGAAGTGGGCAATCGAAACCTCATTGAGTTTGTTGTGACGCAAGCCAAAAATGCTAAGGCTGTGCTTTCCGTCTGTACCGGTTCATTTCTTTTGCATGCCGCCGGCTTGCTGTCAGGCAAGAACGCTACGACTCATTGGGGATCGTTAGAACGTTTACGCACACTTGGTGATGTGACGGTGGTCGAGGATCGGTATGTCCAAGACGGCAACGTCTGGACCTCGGCGGGAGTGTCTGCCGGTATCGATCTCATGCTGGCGTTTATTGCCAGCGAAGCTGGCGAGGAGACCGCAGGTAAAGTCCAGTTTGGTGCGGAATATTATCCATCGTCCATCAAATACGGTGGCTTTGAGACGCAAGCATCCGCTTATATCAAACGCTTCTGAGCTTTTGTCATGATACGTCAAAGGTTATAGAGACTGTTAGAGCTAAATCTCAAGTATGAGTGTTGCGTCGTGTCTTTAACATTGCGGCATTACCCACAAAAGTTTCTCATGTTTCATAAGAAACGGAGAGGATTCGCTTCATTTCTTTATGCATTCTCATTCTGCTGCTCATTTTTGCTTCTACGAAAGGGGGCTTGCTATATAGCCTCCTCGCGACGTCATATTCTTATTGAAGATCAACTTCATCTCCATTTGTGGTGCAGAAATCTTTTTGAAGTATCATGGTGATGGTGTGCCTCCGATCTTCTTTGCATGGTAATCCTGATACCGCTGATATCTGAGATGAGGTGATTGCTCACCTTCATCATCAGTTACGTTGCCTGGTTCCCGACTTCCCTGGTTTTGGACGTTCCGAGATTCCTCGCGAGTTCAACTGTTCGTTTGAAGGCCTTGAAGTCTTTGGTCCCGCTCTGAAAGTCGGCATGGTTCAACTGGACTCGAACACCTGTCATGCAGAGATCCGTTGGACTATTGAGTAACGATGTCGAATGTCTGTGAGACGCACGAGGCCTTGCATGTATCGTGTTCAAGCATACTTGATGTGTATTTGGATTCGCTATAATGCTGCGCGGAGATGAACTTGGACAATAGTAATATTTTTACTGTTCGAATTGATGAGAATTATGAATCTCGCATGTGTGAGAATGAACCGCTTGTACCCTGGTGGAGTTTTACGAAAACAGTGCTGGCCGTCTGTGCCCTTCAACTCTTTGCGCAAGGGAGACTTTCACTGGACAGTCAGGTTAATGGAGGCGCTTATACCTTGCGTCAGCTTCTGCAACATCGTGCAGGTGTGAGGTGCTATGGCGGCGTTGCGTCCTATCACCGTGCGGTGAGAAATGGTGAGGAACCATGGTCAGTGGAGCGACTTCTCGCAGAGGTAGAGGTTGAGCGACCAGAGTTTTCACCCAATCAGGGTTGGTCGTATTCCAACGTGGGTTATTTGATCGTTCGACAGATGATTGAGGAGGCGACGGGCGATAATCTCCAGGGAGCGTTAAAGCAAATAATTTTTGCCCCCCTCGGTTTGAGCTCAGCGAAATTAGCGACGCAACCTGAAGATCTTGATGATACGGCCTGGGGCAACGAGAATCGCTACCATCCTGGATGGGTGTACCATGGACTCGTGATTGGTACACCTTATGATGCAACGTGTTTTCTTCATATGCTTATGACTGGCAAGGTTCTTGGTCCTGAATTGCTGTCTCGTATGACTCAGGAACATCGTATCGGTGGACCACTGCTAGGACGCCCATGGATGACGACTGGTTATGGACTGGGTTTGATGATGGGCAAGACTTCTGCCGGATATGCAATTGGCCATTCAGGTTGCGGACCGGGTAGCGTTGCTGCCGTCTATCACTTCTCCGAGCATGAACAGCCCCATACGATATCGGCGTTTACACAAGGCTATGATGAAGGTGTCGCAGAACAAGAGGTTGTACGTGTTGCAGAAAAGAACAGTTACTAGACATGATTCATGTCGTTATTGTGACTCATCATGTTCATGTGAGAGAATTTTTTTGGTGGTTATTTAAGCTGATGCAAGTCTGTATGGCATGGGCAGCACAGTATCCAGAAAAAGTGCGCCGGTGAAGCACTTCGGAAATTATGGGTATTGGTTGCCAGCGGAAGCACCGAATGAAGTTGGAGCGGAGCCACAAAGTTTTTTTAGATTTCCTAGTGATGTGTCTATTCAGTTATCGTGAACGATTGGTGCGAATGTGGTGTATAAAAGCCCCATGATCGTTTAGGAGAAGTTATTTGGGAATGATGGGAACAACCAGGGGATAGTTAGAAAGAGGAAGCCATATGATGAAGACGCAGCTTTTAGGACGCACTGGACAAGAAGTTTCCACCTTGGGTTTGGGATGTATGGGGATGTCTGAATTTTATGGACCGGCAGATCAAGAAGAGTCGATCGCGACGATTCACTATGCCTTGGATGCTGGCCTGAATTTTCTGGACACGGCGGACATTTATGGGATGGGGCGCAATGAAACCTTGGTTGGGCAAGCTCTGAAGGGGAGGCGAGAGCAGGCGTTTCTTGCGACCAAGTTTGGCATTGTTCGGGATCGGGAAGGAAAGTTTATTGGAGAGAATGGACGACCAGAATATGTTCATCAGGCGTGTGAGGAAAGTCTCAAGCGGCTGGGAGTGTCGGTGATTGATCTCTACTATCAACATCGAGTCGATCCACTCATTCCAATCGAAGAAACGGTTGGCGCGATGGCGCAGTTAGTGGAGCAGGGGAAGGTCCGCTATCTTGGGTTGTCGGAGGCGAGCGTTGCCACGATTCGCCGAGCGAATGCCGTGCATCCGATTGCGGCGTTACAAACTGAGTATTCGTTATGGAGCCGGGAACCTGATGATCATATTTTGGCTGCATGTCGAGACCTTGCTATCACGTTTGTGGCGTATAGTCCGCTGGGGCGTGGAATGTTAACAGGGAACATTTCTCAGGTAGAGATGCTGTCGTCTGATGATCGACGTCGTCAGTTGCCGCGTTTTCAAGGAGAGAACCTGGTACGCAATGTCGCGCTCGTCGATCAACTGAAGGAGTTTGCCATGGCACGAGGGATTACGCCCGCACAAGTTGCATTGGCTTGGCTCTATGCGCAAGGACGGGGCATTCTTCCGCTGGTAGGAACCAAGAGACGACGTTATCTGGATGAGAATCTGAAGGCCGTGGATGTAACCTTGAGTCCAAAAGAATTGGAGACTCTTCAGGGTCTGTGGTGTCCGAATGAGGCTGCAGGCGAACGATATCCTGAATCTGGTATGCAGGCAGTGAATCGTTAAGCTGTGGAGGTTGAAATATCTAAGCCTTGGAAGAAGAAATGTGAAAAATTTCTATTGAATTTTACTTAGGACTTTTCTGTATGGTGAATTTATTGCACCTGGCAAACTGAATTTAAGTTGTAGAAATATAAATAAATATTTTTATTATTTGAAAATTTAGTATTCAGAATAATTTTCCATTGAAAACTGTACCAGCTGGACGGTATAGTCGTGGCTATGCAAACTTCTACTCGCCATTCGATACTTGAAACCGCAATTGATGTGTTAGTCAGTGATGGCGTCGGAGCCTTGACGTTAGAACGTGTCGCGCAAGACGCAGGTCTCAGTAAAGGTGGATTGCTCTATCACTATGAGGGGAAGGAACAATTACTTGAGGGACTCATAGACTTACTCGTCCAAGACTTGGATCGTGAACGCTTTGACCATTCTGCGATCAACTCGACTGCGCAACAACCGCCTCATGCATTTCTCCCAATAGACCTTGCGACAGATACTGTCGATGAGGGCCCCGTTGAGAGTCGCCCCCTTCGAGGACATGAAATTGCTTCCATCCTAATGGGGGCCATGGCGATTAACCCGCAACTTCTTGAGCCGGTCCGTGAGCGATATCGGCAGTGGCAGAGCGTCTTACTCACCGAGGGAACCGATTCGACTCGTACCCTTGTCGCACGGTTGGCTTTAGAGGGCCTGTGGTTCAGCGAGGCGTTGGGATTGGCTCCGCCAACTCGTGAGCAACGTTTGGCGTTAAGTCAGGAAATTCATACACTCGCGCAAAATGGAGATTCCATGAGAGACCTATCCGCTATCATCGAACCTGCACAATCCGCAGACATTGTGGAGACTTTGTCAGCTGTCAGTGCAAGTGTTGAAGAACTCAAGCAACGTACGCTTGAATCTACTCGCATTTCAGCGCAGACATTATTGAACAAGCAAAATGCACAGGGATTTTGGCAGGGCGATTTAACAGCAGATACAACGTTGGAGTCTGACTATGTGCTGCTTTTGTTGTGGCTCTACCCACCTGCTGCGGGAAAATGGGATGACGCCATTCAAGCCAAAATCGATAAATCGATGCGCACGATCCTCGACCGGCAGCTTCCCGATGGTGGATGGAATATCTATTCGGAGGGACCGGCTGAAGTGAACGCCACGACTCGCGCCTATGTAGCCTTACGGGTGTGTGGCTATGACTTTGAGCATCCACTAATGCAACGTGCACGCGAATGCATTCTTTCGCTTGGCGGTCTCCAGGCGACGAATAGCTATACGAAAAATAATTTGAGCATGTTTGGGTTGTTTCCACGAAAGTTTACCCCGAGTGTGCCTCCAGAACTTGTCTTGATCCCGGGAAATGTGTTGTACGAAATATCCTCCTGGAGTCGTGCCATTGTTGTTCCACTTTCCATCATCCAGGCTACTGGTGTGCAACGCCACGTTCCTGGAAGTTGGACAGTTGATGAACTCTTGTTGCCGAATCGTAAATTGATGTTTCCACGGAAAGATCCTTTTTCCATTATGTTTCATCAGGTCGATAGAGTCTTGAAGCTGTGGGAGAAACGCGGTTTTAAAGATATTCGGGCTAAGGCGATTCGCGAAGCTGAGAAGTGGATGTTGGACCACATGCGATTTACGGACGGGTTGGGTGCCATCTTTCCTGGGATGATGTATGCGTTGATGGCCATGGATGCGCTTGGCTATGAGCGTGACCATCCAGATTTTATTGAAACCCTGAATCAACTTGAAGGTCTCATTATCGAGCGCGAAGAGACGTTGCAGTTCCAGCCAAGTTTATCTCCGGTTTGGGATACGGCTATTTCGATGTTTGCGTTGGGGGAACTTGGAGCTGGTGACTCAGAAGCCATGCGGCATGCTGCAGATTGGTTATTGAGTAAAGAAGTGCGGCGTAAGGGAGATTGGTCGGTGAAGCGGCCTAGTCTCCAGCCTGGAGGTTGGCCATTTCAGTTTGCGAACGAACTGTATCCCGATATTGACGATACCGCGATGGTCTTGCTTGCGTTTGAGCATGCAAAAGCTTCAGACCCTGAACGTCAGACTCGTGTCGAAGGTCGTGCTATTAATTGGTTACTCGGCATGCAATCCTCTGATGGTGGTTGGGCTGCGTTTGATGTTGACAATGATTGGGAAGTCCTGAATAAGGTGCCCTTTGCTGATCATAACGCCATGCTCGATCCAAGTTGTCCCGATATTACGGGACGAGTGGTCGAAGCGCTCTGTCGGCGTGGGTATGATTATCAACATCAAGCCATTGCGCGTGCGGTCCAATATCTATTGGGGCATCAGCAGGTCGATGGGAGTTGGTATGGACGTTGGGGAGTTAACTATACGTATGGGACCTTTCTCGCTGTGCGTGGCCTTCGGGCGAGTGGTTCGCCGACTGCGACAGCAGCAATACAGCGCGCTGCATCTTGGGTGTATTCCGTTCAAAATCCAGATGGTGGTTGGGGGGAAAGTTGTGCCAGTTATGAGCAACATGCATTTGTGGCAGCTTCCAGCACACCCTCGCAAACCGCATGGGCGTTACTGGCACTGCAGTCTGCTGGCGATCGAACGTCTCCTGCGGTGCTCCGAGGCATTGAGTGGCTGCTCACCAGACAGAAGCAAGATGGCGGATGGGACGAAGAACTCATGACCGGCACCGGATTTCCCAATGTTTTCTATTTGAAATACCATTTATACTCGCACTACTTTCCACTGCTTGCGCTCGGCACCTGGCGACGTGGCGTGGAGACTCGTTGATCATCTATCGCATGGAGGTGCCGATGATGAGGTCGTTCAACAAAAGTCTGAAATGAAAAGGACATAATGGTTGCATTCGCTTGATGAAGCGCACCGTGATGAGCTAGCGACAAGCTGTACCTCTCAAAAGACAGCAGCGTTTGCAGTCGTTACATGACATGATTCTTGAGCTGTACCCCGATGCGACCGTCGACATGACATACAAGATGCCGACGTATCGTGTGAGGGAGGGATGGGTTGCCATCGCGAATCAGAAAAACTATGTGGCACTGTACACGTGCGAGTCTCACCATATTGAAGCATTTAACAAGAAGTATCCCAACATCAATACCGGAAAGGGCTGTATCAGGTTTAAGGATCGTGACAGTCTACCGCTTTCAGATGTAAAGCCGGTTGTGAAACATGCCATCGAGCATCTGAAGCCACATTCCTAGATTCCCGCATCTGCTTTCGAGGCTTTTCTTTCCGTCCAACAAACGCTGAAAATGGTCATGAAGCTTGAACAAGTGGTGCCGTTTGGCCGTTCTCTTGGAGAATACCAGGCGATGTTTGATCTTTCACCCAATGACTTCTCGAAAAGAATTCTTGGGGTAGGCGATGGTCCGGCTAGCTTTAATGCCGAGATGACGGCATTAGGTCATGATGTCACGTCAGTCGATCCGCTGTATGGATTTACCGGGCAAGAGATTGAACGACAGTTTGATGCTGTCGTCGATGATATCATCGCGCAAGTCATGAGTACGCCCGGAGATTGGGTATGGAGCTACCATCAGTCTCCGCATGATCTTCGGCACAATCGAGTCACGGCACTTCAAACATTTCTTGCCGATTATGATCGCGGAAAAGAGCAGGGGCGATACACGATTGGAGAATTACCGTCTGTGTCGGCAAGTGTTGATCTTGGTTTTGAGTTGGCGTTATGTTCGCATTTGCTCTTTTTATATTCAGCGCAGTTTGATGCGCAGTTTCATGAAGCCGCATTACTGGATATGTTGGGTATTGCAGCCGAGGTGAGAGTGTTTCCGCTCCTGACGTTACGAGGCAAGCGGTCGGAATACGTTGAAGTCATAATGCGTCGACTTCAACGTGATGGGTATGCTGTTGGCATTCAACAAGTTGACTATGAACTGCAACGAGGCGGGAATGAGATGCTGTGGATACGGAACGAAGCGCAGTAAAGCAATGCGGGATCGTGAAGGTATTCTGCTATGCGTAGGAACCTACTGTACTGCACGATGCATTCAGTGGTAAGACGGCTTCGCGTTCTGATGAATGCGAAATTATTATGCGTAGGATCTTTACGGGCATGGTAGGCCCCTGATATAGAGAAGGTACGTATGGCCAAACCACTTCTTTTTTTTCTTGCACTTCTGGCAATGGGAGCACTCTGGGTCTATTCCACCCAGCCACCTCCAGGGGTTCCACTCCCTGATGATCCCAAGGCGCTTGAGGCTTTAGAGAGAGTCAAAACCCATGGGGCACGCGATTCGCCAACCATTCAGGAGGCTTTGAACAAAGTGATTCAAGACATCGAGCATCTCGGGCATCCGATTCGAGTGGGAGAATGGCGGGTGGCTATGGCCGGGGAAAAGGAAAAAGAGACCTATGTTGTGAGCCGGTTGATTCGCGAAAAAGGCGAAACGGGGTGGATTGAGCGAGACTTTGCCTGGCGGGTGAATTTACAAGAAAAATGGATAAAAGTCGTGACGTTAGCTGCAGGCAGCATCATGCCGCTTCATGAGCTGGCGCCCCTTCCGCATTCCGAAGAGATTTCTTAAGAGGCGTCCTGAGCGGAAGATGGCACGGACACCTGGATTTGGCCATTGACTTCGCGCACGTCATAGCTTGGGACTTTCCACGATTCAATGGGATTTTTCATGCAGGTTCCTGTTGGAATATCGAACTTCCATCCGTGCCACGGACACGAGACCTGATTGCCTTCGACCGTCCCTTCGCCTAATGGACCGCCAGCATGTGGACAGGTGTTGTCCAATGCATAGGTTTTCCCATCGACATTAAATAGTGCAAGGCTTACCTCCTTGAGCTCGACGGAACGGCAGGTTCCCGGCTCAAGGTCACCCTTTTGGGCCACTGTCACGAATTGTTTTTCCACGACCAGCTATTTCTTTTTCACGAATGATATGGAGGGCAGACAGTCTAGCAAGGGGGACATGTTGCTTCAAGTGTGAAAAGGCATCATATTGATTCCTTATACTTGTCGATGCTATAGGAATAGTAGGTTCAGTATTGGGTAAGTGATCGTTCTGCACTTTCATTTTTCATCCCAATGGAAATGACCTTACTTCTCAATGCGACCTACGAGCCGCTTCGGGTCGTAGGCTGGCAAAAAGCGATTACCTTGTTGTGGCAGGGCAAGGTGGAAGTCCTCGAATTTCACGAACGTGATGTCCGAGGCGTGTCCATCAGCTTTAAGCTTCCCTCTGTGATGCGCCTGTTGAAGATGGTGAAGTTACGAGGGAACTATCACGCTGTCAAATTTTCTCGCATCAATATTTTTACCCGCGATCAATACACCTGTCAGTATTGCTATAAACACTTTCGAACAGAAGAGCTCACCTTCGATCACGTGATGCCCATTGCGAAGGGTGGGAAGAAAACGTGGGAAAACATTGTGACGGCATGTTGGCGTTGTAATAATCGAAAGAGCGGACGATTACCGCATGAGGCTAATATGAAACTATTGAAAAAACCGGTCAAGCCACGATGGACACCTCGCCTTACCTTAATGATTGGTATTCGCAATGCGCCGGAAAGTTGGCGAGACTATCTCTATTGGAATATGGAATTAGATGCTGAGAGTTAACCGTTTCTGACAGTTCTGCCTGCCCCCCTCTTCGTGTTCCTCTTCATTTTTTTAGCTCAGTCGGTCACGTAAGATTAACATATTGCGTGCTTCATGTGTGACCGCATGTGTTTGTTGTTGTCGCAAGACAGACTCTTCCAGTCATAGCGCTGGACGACAGGCAAGGGTGAGTGAAGATAATTATTGATCAATGATGAGGATAGTGAGAGGTCGGTGTGGCTGAGGAAAGCCCGGTCACTGGGTTTTATCTCTTGATGAAACTGACACGCACATATGTCAGGAGATAAAACCCAGAATGACCAATTCCGTCGAAATCGATTGTCTCGGTGGACAGTTTAGTCGATGTGCATAGTCGCATTCGCTTGAGCAACGTATTAGGTCCGAACAAGAGGATTCGGTGCTTGCTCCGCCTGTTTTCGTCGGCCGCAGTTGATACAGACGAACACCATCAAGGCCATGCCGGCTTCCATGTCGACTTCACGATCTAAAATCATCGTGCCTTCACATTTCTCGCAACTTCGCATTGACATATCCCTTTCCTTGCAAACAAAAAACACATAAATGAATAATGAAAACTTCGTAAAAAATAAGGCCTGTGGTGCCTTACCTCGTGTGTCACGCTGTAAAATAAGGCCAAAGCTACCACAGTCGGGCTCTTTTATGCTAGCACAAGATTGTCGTAGCTTTGACGGCTTCACTATGGTCCGACAGGACGTTGCGTGGCGTCTGAGGTCATCTTTGGCCGTTCGTCAGTCAACATATTGAAAACGCATGGAAAATATATTTGTCTTGAAACCATTTCTGACATAACATATTTGTAATGGCGGCAAAAATTCTTGAAACACGGTGTGTTGGGTTGTCCGAACGATGAGCAACGGAAATCATGAACCGGAATGGATCAATTGGTCTGATGAGCAACTTCTTACATTGCGTCTCTGCGATCTCCGTGTTCAAATTAAAGGGACGCCTCTCGCTACATTGATCAAGCAGCTTCATCAGGAACTTGCAGCGAAACAGTTGCTGTTTCGTCCGCATTGTTGGTTGTCGGATGACTGGTATTGTCCTGATGGTATTCCCGGTATTGCCATTCCGTTTTATATGAGTCATCCTCGATTAGCCAAGTTAGAGCAGAGCCAGATGTTGGAAGTCGAAGGTGGGACGCCCGAGTGGGGTATGCGCATTCTTCGCCATGAAGCCGGGCATGCCATTGAAAATGCCTACCGGTTGCGACGCCGTCATCAACGACAACAGTTGTTTGGCAGTACTTCAAAGCCCTATCCAGACTGTTACCTCCCGAAGCCCTACAGTAAAAGTTTTGTATTACATCTTGATACATGGTATGCCCAGAGTCATCCGGATGAAGATTTTGCCGAGACATTTGCCGTGTGGTTGACGCCTGGTTCCGATTGGCGGGAACGGTATGTGGGATGGCCGGCCCTACGGAAATTGAAATACATGGACACGTTAATGACAGAACTGGCTGGCGTCAGTCCGCCAGTCGCCATTAAGCACCGACTCGATCCGCTTCCGGCGCTTCGGAAGACGCTTGGAGAGCATTACCAACAGAAGCGCGAGCGATATGGGCTGGACTATCCAAATTTTTATGACCGTGATGTGCAGCGATTGTTTTCCAATGCCAAGGAGTATCAACACTATCCGACGGCCGCGAGTTTTATTCGACGGTTTCGGAAAGAAATACGTCGGAAAGTGGCCGATTGGACTGGTGAATATCAATACACCATCGATCAAGTCTTGAAAGATATCATCGAACATTGTCGGGAGCGGCAATTGCGGCTGACTGTTCCGGAAGAACACGCCAAACTTGATTTCACGATTCTCGTAACTGTGCAAACGATGAATTATCTTCATGGCGGACAGCACCGAGTTGTACTATGAGAAAACTTCGCGTTCTCACCCTCATGCACGAAAACCTGGTTCCGCCCGTCAATCTGGAGGGAGTAGATTTAGCGACCGTGGAATGGAAAACCGAGTTTGACGTGATTACAACACTCCGGGACATGGGGCATGATGTGCGAGTCGTCGGAGTGCGGGATGAATTGGATGTTCTGCGAGAAGCGGTCGAGGATTTTAAGCCGCACATTGCGTTTAACTTACTCGAAGAGTTCAATGGATTTGGCGGGTTTGACCAAAATGTCGTGTCGTATCTCGAGTTGGTTGGTGTGCCGTATACCGGGTGCAATCCACGCGGAATGGTGCTCACGCGGGATAAAGGGTGGTCCAAGAAAATTCTGACGTATCACGGTATTCTGTGCCCGAAATTTGTGGTGTTTGCACTCGGTCGTTCAGTCAAGTGGACGGAGGAGATTCCATTTCCTGTCATTGTGAAATCAATATCCGAAGAAGCGTCATTGGGCATTTCTCAGGCCTCCATCGTAGAAGATGCCGAGAAGCTCGAAGAACGGGTGAAATTTATTCATGAGAGTATCGGAAGTAGTGCGATTGTCGAGCAGTTTATTGAAGGGCGGGAATTGTATGTTGGCGTACTCGGCAATAAACGATTGCAGGTCTTTCCGGTGTGGGAGCTGATCCTGAAAAATTTGCCGGACGATGTGCATCGCGTGGCGACGCAGCGGGTGAAATGGAGTGTGAAATATCAAAAGAAATACGATATTACCTCTCAGGAGGCGAAAGGGCTGACTAAGTCCATGGCCGGCAAGATTCAGCGGTTGGCCAAAAAAGCCTATCAAATTTTGGGATTGAATGGGTATGCCCGCTTAGATTTCCGTTTGGATAAAGACGGGAAGCTGTATTTCTTAGAAGCCAACCCAAATGCCCAAATTGCCTTTGGCGAAGATCTCGCTGAATCGGCCGAGCATGCAGGCATGTCCTACGAGCAACTGCTGCAACGTGTGCTGAATCTCGGTTTGCGATGGAAACCAGAAAATGTGCGGTAAATTGCCTGATCATCAGTCCATTCCATTACCTGTGTAATTATCTCAGGTGTTGTCGACACATTACTAATTTAGTATTTCGATTCCCTATGCAAGGCAATCGTGTTGCTACTTTTTTGCTGCTGGTAACTCTATTGATTATTGGTGCTGGTCTCTACATGGTGTCTGTAGACGAAGTAGTTCTTCGTAGCCGAACCTTAGATTATGGGGAAGCTCAACTTCCGGCTGGTTTAAAGATATTATTGGTTGGACCTTAGTCGTTGGTGGGGCTTACTTGGCTTGGCAAGCAGTGTCAGCAGATAAAGAGTCGAAAGTTTACCTTCCTTGATTCCTCCATTAGACGTCTTTTTGTATCTGAAGAATTGCCCCTCCCTTTAGTTAAATGCCAGAAAGCGGTCGCAGCCGGTGATGATATTTGAGAGTACGACGAGTCCGCAGAACGTCACTTCTTTGGGGTAGCCTTCGGTGGGTACCTTATGTTGTTGGCACCCATAGGCGCATACGAAGAATTTGGCTCCCGAGGAAGCGAGGTTGACGAGGGGAGGGTTGTTGAGATTTTTGACGCCTTCATCTATTAAATAGAGATACACATCCACGCCGGCTGCAAGGGCTTCTTCGCTCAGGCGAGTCACCGTGTGAGCATTAGCGTTTTCGGGGGGAGTTGAGAGTAGTATGCCGAGTTTTTTCCCTTGTAAGGAAAGGTCTGCAGGGAGTTCAAGTGCCATGAGGTCGTGTGTGGGGTAACCGTGAAGAAAAGTGTTAACTGATGAATTTACGTGGAACGCGATGAGGTGTCAAGGGTGTGTTGTTTGACTCTTGCTTGACGATGTTTTTACGTCACTTCTATAATGTGCTAGCTCAAATTTTCTCGTTAGGGCAGGGGGTTAAGGAAGTCGTAGGAGTATGCAATGGCTGAGTTGACGCACTTTAATGAAGCAGGACGTGCTCGCATGGTCGATGTGACGCAAAAGGCATTGACTGAACGAATTGCGACGGCCCAAGGGCACGTGTTTGTTCTGCCTGAAACGCTTAAGAAAATTCAAGAAGGTCAGATTGCCAAGGGCGATGTGTTAGCGGTGGCGCAAGTTGCTGGAGTGATGGCTGCGAAGCGAACACCGGACTTGATTCCAATGTGCCATCCTCTGTTACTGACCAATGTAGATATCGATTTTAAGGAAGAGCCTCAGCCCGATGTGTCTGGACGCTGTTCGATCTCCATTTTTGCGACCGTGAAAACAACTGGGGGAACCGGTGTGGAAATGGAAGCGATGACGGCGGTATCTGTCGCCGCTCTGACAATCTATGATATGTGTAAAGCCATTGATAAGGGAATGAGTTTTGGTGATATCTGTCTGCTTGCAAAGTCAGGCGGGAAGTCCGGGACGTATACTCGATCAAGTCAATAACGATACGAACGACTGCGTAACATCTTTATGCTTTCTATAAAATTATTCGGGATGGTCAAGACCTTAGCGCGGCAGCAGAAAGAGTTAACGCTTGAATTTGCTGACGGCCAAAAAGTTAAGGACCTTGTTGAGGTTTTGCAGGTGAAGTACCCAGAGATTGGGGACTTAGTTCTCACGAAAAAAGTTTTAATATCGGTGAATCATGAAATCTCTCATCCTGATACGGTGATTTCTACGGCTGATGAAGTGGCGCTCTTGCCTCCCTTCGCCGGTGGCTCCTTGAAGCGAATGCAAAAGGCAAAATGAAAAATGCAAAAGTATCAAGATAGAGCAATAGTTTTACAAAACAACTCTCGCGTTTTGTACTTTGCAATGTAAATCTTTCATTGCCCTGTGGAGGAATTTTCACGATGGCTGTCGAAACAAAAGAGTCGATGCTGGTTCGGGTGCAGGCTGAGGATTTTTCCGTTGATCAAGAAATTGACCGGGTGAAGGCTCGCTCAACTCGCATTGGGGGAATTGCCACATTCTTAGGGACTGCGCGTGATCGCTCGAAAGGTCGAGATGTCAGTCTTCTCACCTTTGAACATTATGAGGGTATGGCGCAAAAAACACTTCGTGATATTCGAGAGCGGGCGTTACACGACTTCGATGTGATAGAAGTGTTGATTCTTCATCGATATGGTGCCATGAACATTGGTGATAATATTGTGTTAATTGTTGTAGGAGCTGAGCATCGTGCCGATGCCTTTAAGGCGTGCGAATGGTGCATTGACGAATTGAAAAAAATTACCCCAATTTGGAAATTGGAAGAGACGCCGGAAGGCGAAGTCTGGGTGGAAGAACATCCATAAAGGCAAGAGCAAAATGCAAAGTGTTAAATGCAAAGTGTTAAATGCAAAATGAAAGATGATCAAGATTAGGTCAAGATGCGAGAGAAGACGACAAAGACAATGAATGCATACGAGTCAGAGCCTATGGTTTTAGATACGTTGGGGCGTCCTCTGCGAGCATTGCGTGTGTCAGTAACGGATCGATGCAACCTGCGCTGTCAGTATTGTATGCCCGAAGAAGAGTATGTCTGGCTGCCTCGGGAAACGCTGCTGACATTTGAAGAAGTTGTCCGTCTGACGAAGGTCTTTACCTCTTTGGGTGTCGACAAAGTGCGTATTACGGGTGGAGAACCGTTATTACGGAAAGATCTCCCGTCCTTGATTGCCTTGCTCCGCGAGAATTCCAAGATCAAGGACATTGCGCTCACGACGAATGGCATTCTCCTCAAGGATCAAGCGCAGTCTCTTTATGATGCGGGATTACATCGAGTTACCGTGAGTCTTGATACCTTACAGGCTGACCGGTTTAAAGCGCTGACCAAACGCAACACATTTTTACAGGTTCTTGAAGGCATCGATACGGTGAAGGCTCTTGGGTTTCAAGATTTAAAACTTGATACGGTGGCGATGAAAGGAATTAATGACGACGAATTGATCGACCTGATTGAATTCGGAAAAACGGTTGGTGGCGAAGTTCGGTTCATTGAATATATGGACGTTGGAGGCGCGACTGATTGGTCTGTCGATAAGGTGTTATCCTGTGCGAGTATTTTACAAATATTAAGTCATCATTACGGGCTCATTGAGCCAATCATTGAAGATTCCTGGGCTCCGGCCAAACGATTCCGGCTGCTTGATGGAACCACCTTTGGCGTTATCGCTTCGACGACGCTTCCGTTTTGTTCCACTTGTGATCGTAGCCGTCTCACGGCCGATGGTCTGTGGTACCTGTGTCTGTATGCCAAGACAGGCATCGATCTTCGGCAGCCGTTGCGTGACGGTGCGACCGAAGAAGAATTACGGGCGTTGCTTGTCTCAATCTGGAACGCTCGCACCGATCGCGGTGCAGAAGAACGCAAAGAGCTTGAACGCGTCGATACTCGTGGACGATTTGTTGAGATCGAACGTCTTCGGCAAGATCCTCATTTGGAAATGCATGCACGTGGTGGGTGAGAGCCACCCATTGCCTGCTCCCTTCTCTCCGTAGATATCTTCCTTCCTTGTTCATCCAACGTCTTTTTCAGTTGTATGTGAAGAAACTGCTCCGTCTTTTTCCTCTTGGTCGAACCACATGTGAAGGGTGAGACCGTGAGGACTCATAAATGCTGATGACAGATTGTTCTCTTTGTCACATGCATTTTTCAGCACACAAATTATTTGTTTCTTATATTCAGGTTGAGATATCTTTCTTGCTGGGACATTGGTCCTATGATAAGGTGCAGACTGCTGTGTGAATTCCCAATAGGTCAAGTGTGTGATTATTGTATGACTGTCGGTTGCATGCTCCGCAGGCGAGGCTGCGCGTCATGCATAGATATCGAATATTTCAGAATTATCAGGCCATTCTACTCGTTGAGTCTTGAGTGAGAAGGAGTCGTCATGGGGTGGTTTAAGCGCCAAAAATCGACAGAGGAGCAAGAGAAGTCTTCAAAAGCGATAGAGGGCATGTGGCTAAAATGTAATTTGTGCCGAGCCATTATCTATGCCAAGGAAGTTGAACGAAACCTGAAGGTCTGTCCGAAATGCGATTATCATTTTCCTCTATCAGTGGAAGAACGCATTGAGCTGTTAGTCGACCTTGGATCTTTTGAAGAATGGGACGCGGAATTGGTTCCTGAAGATCCCCTCACGTTTATCGATACGGTTTCCTATTCAGAGCGACTCTATACGGCGCAACAGAAAACCGGAAAACAAGAAGCTATTGTGGCGGGACGCTGTGCCATTGGAGGGCATGGTCTTGGCGTGGGAATTTTTGATTTTCGGTTTATGGGTGGAAGTATGGGGTCGGTCGTAGGCGAGAAAATCTGCCGTGCGATCGATCGTTCATTGGAGGCACGAATGCCATTTCTGTTGGTCACGACATCAGGAGGCGCTCGGATGCAGGAAGGCGCGCTTTCCCTGATGCAGATGGCCAAAACGGCTTCGGCTCTTGCTCGGTTTCATGAAGCCGGCCTCCCGTTCTTTGTGTTGTTAACCGACCCGACCTTTGGTGGGGTGACGGCAAGTGTGGCGATGCTCGGAGATATCATTTTAGCCGAACCCAAGGCGTTAATTGGATTTGCTGGACCTCGTGTGATTGAGCAAACGATTAAACAACGGTTGCCCGAAGGGTTTCAGCGTGCAGAGTTTCTCCTTGAGCACGGCATGGTTGATCGCATTGTGACTCGAAAAAATCTCAAGACAGAAATGCAAGTATTGTTACAGCATGTGATGGTGTAAGGCCCGACACTTTCGTGCTCGTGTTGTGATTCGCCATCGGCTTCTATGAATGTGCCAGCGAAGAATGCTCCCTCCACTCCAACTGTCTTGCTCTTGTTCAATAGCGATCTTGTGACGTGTCATGGACTATAAAGATACGACGGAATTTCTTTATCGTCTGCATCGACATGGGATTAAGCTTGGTCTCGAATCAATTCAATCTGCGTTAGGCCATCTCGGGAATCCTCAGCTTCGCTACCATACGCTCCATGTCGGAGGAACAAATGGGAAAGGTTCGACTGCGGCGATATTGGCGAACATTCTTCAATCCTCAGGATATCGAGTTGGTCTCTATACGTCACCTCACCTCGTTGACTTTCGAGAACGTATACGAGTCAACGAACGATTGATCTCAGAACGGCATGTGGTCGAACTGACACAACAATTTCAAGTTTCAATTCCCATCTCGCTCACATTTTTTGAATTTACAACGGCCATGGCATTTCAGTATTTTGCTGATGAATCGGTAGATGTTGCCGTCATCGAAGTCGGAATGGGTGGACGGTTCGATGCGACAAATGTCTTAACCCCACTTGGTGTCGTGATTACTTCTATTGCCCATGATCACGAATCATACCTTGGTTCATCACTTTCTGAAATTGCCTTTGAAAAAGCTGGAATTATTAAACCCAACATTCCAGTCATTGTCGGTGAGATGCCAACCGAAGCCGATGAGGTCATTCGAGACGTGGCGGCTTCTCGTCATGCTTCCTGCTATGGATTAGGATCGGCATTTCAAGTTGTGCCGGAATCGGTTGCGTGTTTTCAATATGATGGAATACAGACACGCTATGCGCATCTTGCCTGTTCTCTTCCTGGAACGCACCAAATGCATAATGCCGGTTGCGCCTTGGCATTGCTCGAGAGCATCGAACTGAAAGGATTCACCGTTCAAGAGGCCACCGTTCGATCAGCACTGTCCCAAGTGATGTGGCCGGGAAGGATAGAAACGCTAGAAGAGCGGCCGCGCTTGATTATTGATGGAGCGCATAATCCTGCCGCAGGCAAGGTTTTGGTTGATACCTTGATGCCTGTGCTTCATCAGAATGATGCTCGGTTCATTGTCGTGTTGGCCATGATGCACGATAAAGATTGCGCGAATTTTCTCCGTGTGCTGTGCCCGATCGTCGATCACTTGATTCTGACTGAAGTGTCTATGGCGCGAACGGCAACAGTCAGTGAGCTAAAGCAGGGTGTTCCGGAGGGGACCTTTACGCTTCATGAAGTTCCAGAGCTTATTGAGGCTGTGAACTTCGCTAAACAATTAGCAAAAACTTCTGATGTGATTTGTGCGACTGGTTCATTATTCTTGGCTGGTGAGGTCAGGCATCTCATACAGACGGGCCAATTGTCTTCATTGTGATGAGCAACTCTGTGAGATTCCGATTGAGGTCTTTTCGAACGTGTCTGTCCTGGATGGCGGTGTTGGTAAGCTTTTTCTTTTCTGCGCAGATTGAAGCGCAAGAGACATCTCTAGAAGGCGCACAATCACCGTCGTCTGTTTCGTCCACCACCTCCGCCTCTCCCACGTCTTCCACCTCCTCTCCTGTTGAGCTCACGGCAGACAAACTTGACTACGATCAAGTGACCGAAGTCTATGTTGCCGAAGGGTCGGTGGTCGTCATTCAAGGCCCCATTCGTCTGACGGCGGATCATGTCACGCTCCATAAACTTTCTGGCGATTTACTCGCCAAAGGGCATGTGTACCTTCGTGATCGGAATACGGATGTGTGGTCCGAGCAATTAGACTTAAATCTCAACACCGAAGCTGGAGTCATTACCGACGGGGATGTCTACATGCGAGAGAAAAACTCGTTTATCACCGGGCAACGACTTCGACGGTTTTCTGAAACGCACTATCGCGGTCAAGATGGATCATTTACCAACTGTGATGCAAAGGACGGGGAAGTCCCCGCATGGCGATTTACGTTTCAGGATATGGACTTTGACTGGGATGACAGTCTCTATGGCGAAGGCGTGTGGTTTAACATCAATGATGTGCCGATCATTCCGCTTCCAACATTTCGCTACCCGTTAGGAAGTAACCGCAAGACCGGGTTGTTGATTCCATCGGTAGGGATCGATAATGTGTTTGGCCTTCGCTATCGCCAGAGTTTCTTCTGGGCGATCAATCCGAGCCAGGACTTAACCGTGTCTCCGCTCATTCTCAGCAAGCGAGGAGGCGGGAGTGATTTTGAATATCGCTATATACTGAACCGGCAGTCTCAGGGGAGCTGGCTGGTCAGCACCTTATATGATACGGATCAAAGCCGGGGGCGGGCGGATATTAATGGAGTGCATATTCAGGAGGTGAATCCAGACCTTTCTGTGAAACTGTTGGTCAACTACTCTACTGACCGTTCGTTCTTGCAGGATTTGAGTAGTTCCGGGTTTCTCCGAGCCTTGCCTAGCCAGGCCTCCCTTCTGAATATTAATCAGCGATTGGACTATGGAAGCTTATATCTCTTGGGGCAATATCTTCAACCTTTGGGAAGCGGCGGAGCGACAACGTTTCAACGAGTTCCCCAGATTGGTCATATACTCCCGAGTTACTCACTATTCGGGAGTCCTCTGGCCGTGAGTATGGATTCCACCTTTGTCCACTTTTTTCGAGAAAAAGGGTTCCAAGTTAGTCGCATGGATTTTTTGCCTGGTGCATCATTGAACGGTCTTCATCTCGGAAATGTGTTAGGCATTAAGCCGCAGGTGAAATTTCGAGAAGTGGCCTATACCCGAGGGGTTACGTCGAAAAAAGTACAAAGTCGAGAGACCTTTTGGGCTGCGTTAGAAGCCTACTCGCATTTGAGCAAACGTTTCAGACTTGATGAGCAGACACGACTGCGTCATTCAATCGAACCGCGGGTCATCTATGAATTTGTTCCCCCAACTGATCAATCGGAGCTTGTGCTGATTGATGCCACGGATGATCTCATCAAAAAGAGTCTGGTGACGTATTCGTTGCAGTCCCGCTTAAGTGAACAAAGTATGACCGGAGGATCTGGGACGTGGCTTGACCTGTTGGTGGCGCAAAGTTATCACGTGGGTGACCCACCGGGTGAAGCTGAGTTATTTTCTGATATTTGGGGACGTGCGACATTCAATCGGCCTATCAGTTTTTCTCCAGTATTTTCTGATTTTCGGGCGTCGATCGATGCATTTTATGACCCTAACCGTAGGCGTTTTAGTCAATGGAATACCGATTTTCGGCTGCAAGCTTATGAAACTTGGTATGCTGAAGTGGGACAACGATATACTCGATCTGGTCCACGGGTGAGACGAGGTGACATTTGGACTCCAACGTCTTTTAACGAGGTTTTGGACGCACAGACAGGAATTTTCTTTTTAACTGCAGGCGGGGCTGTCCGACTTCCACTCGGGCTGTCTGTCGGTGCACGAGTCTATCGAGATGTTCGCCGAAACGAAAACTCCGAACTTGATATTGTTGGACTTTACCAGAATCCATGCCGTTGCTTTTCCTTTGGCTTGTATTACATTGAGTTTCCGGATCGAACGCAGTTTAATTTTATATTCAGCTTGACTGGGCTTTGGGCTGGGACTGGAATTGGCCAGACGTTAATGGAAACAATCTTGGGGCCATTATTTATTAGTGACAATAAAGGTGTGCCATGGTCTTCTCAGTAATCTGGTTCTCGTGTTCTGAAATGATAAGTATGGAGACAACGCGTGCGTAAACAAATTGTTCTGGGGGTAGTCGTCTGTCTAGGTATTGCCTTGGCGCTTTCTGGTGCCAATGTCTGGGCTCAAGAGCGCATTACGGATCAAGTGGAAGTGACGGTCAGCAAGGGGCGAGTCTTAGGTGTTCACCGTGGGGAAGGCATCGCCAGAATTCCTTTGGCTTCAGGGGAAGAGATTGTGAATCTTCAAGCAAAAGGGATTACGGGTTTTGTTCAGACATCATTGCGGTTGCTCGGATATTCTGGTGCGTTACAGCGTTGGAGCACACAAGAATTAGAAGTGTCTGAACACGTAGTGAAATCATATGTGACTCCACGATTGATTCTGGTCGTGGGTGAACAGCGTATTTATGGATTTCAGGGAGAAGTTGGTCGGTGGAAGGTTCTGGCGTTACGTCCTCGAGAAACGCTTCGTCAAGTTCTTGTGAGAGATCATGTCGCCGTATTGGTTACTGCCAATCAAGTCTTAGGATTTTCTGCATTCACCGGTGGATTCTTCTCTAAAGATCTGCCTCTTTCACAAGAGATTGTCTCAAGCCGAGCCAACGATAATATCGTTATTCTACAATTGAATGACCGGCAATTACTCTTTAGGTCAGGGCTTGCAATTTGGGCAGAGCTTCGAGAGTGACGAAGAAGGCAAAATCAAAATGAAAACTGAGATGTGCGTCGTTCTTACTCCGACACTTTGCACTTTTCATTTTGCAATTGTCTTTAGCTATTAGTTAGAAGAGAGCGTGTTTGAGGTGACACTGTTTTGCGTGAGTCCTGGATAATCAACGCCGATAGGGTTGGTTGAGCAATGGGCCCCCCACCATTCTACGACTTCATGTAAAAAGGGGTCTTCGGGCCCCGTGGCGAAGAGGTGTCCGTAGAGATAGCCAGTTTTCGTATCAAACAATATGAAAATTGGCATTGATGTTTTCTCGGGCACCATAATCTCCTTCGAATTATCAGAAATGAAGCGCATTTCAGGATTTTTCCTGAGGTCTATCAATCCTTTCGGTTGATCCTCCTGACATCTTGAGTATTCTGATGCCGCAAGGCAGCCAAATTGTCGGAAGATACAGAGCGCGAGCGTCTTACCCATGTTCTCCCCCTATCAAAGTGATGGACTTGAGGAATTTTCTGTTTAGAATGAGAATAGCGAATCCACATGCACAGTAATATGCTTGAACACGGTAGTTGGATAACAGAGAGCGTTTGAAATACCATCTACATTGGAGTCAGATGCCGGTTGATGTGTTGATTCCAGGTGTTCAAGTGGACACGATAGTTGGATAACGGAGAGCGTTTGAAATACCATCTACATTGGAGTCAGATGCCGGTTGATGTGTTGATTCCAGGTGTTCAAGTGGACACGGTAGTTGGATAACAGAGAGCGTTTGAAATACCATCTACACTGGAGTCAGATGCCGGTTGATGTGTTGATTCCAGGTGTACAAGTGAACACGGTAGTTGGATAACAGAGAGCGTTTGAAATACCATCTACATTGGAGTCAGATGCCGGTTGATGTGTTGATTCCAGGTGTACAAGTGAACACGGTAGTTGGATAGCAGAGAGCGTTTGAAATACCACCTACATTGGAGTCTGGTGCCGGTTGATGCGTTGATTACAGGTGTTCAAGTGAACACGATAGTTGGATAACGGAGAGCGTTTGAAATACCGCCTACATTGGAGCCAGATGCCGATTGATGTGTTGACTACAGGTGTACAAGTGAACACGGTTGGTGTGTGCTGTATGGCTTCTGAGCAGCATCTTCTGTTGCCTTCCTATTTCAGTTGCGTTTTTTATTTCAGGTGTTCAAGTGGACACGGTTGTTGAGCGAACGAGATGGGCCTGACAGGCAATCATTATTGCGATCTGGTCGGCTACTTATATCTCGATTAGAGGACTTTCAAGGAGGTATCAAACGCTTCAAGAGGACGGAAATTCATTGAATCGGCTATAGATACGCCTTGGAATTCTAACCTTTGACTTGACCTTTGTTGCACAAATAATGTTAGCTATCAACCTATTCCTGTTGTTTTGTTTAAGTTTTTCTGTGAAAAGAGTTAAAACTAGGAGGGTTTATGGGCTCCTCTGACGCACATACGTCCACTCAAGGTCTCTCGCATGCACAGATCTTACTCGTTGAAGATGAAAAAGATGTTCGAGAAGCCCTCAGTGCACAACTTCAAGACGAAGGTCATCATGTTGTCGAGGCAGAGTCGGGAACGGAGGCATTTTCTTTGTTGCAACAATCCCCGTTCGATATTCTTCTGACTGATGTGATGGTCCCAGGTATCAATGGGATTGAACTCGTTGAACAGATTGCGGAACTGCCGACACAACCCGTGACTATCGTGATGACGGGCTTTGGATCTGTGGAGATGGCAGTGAAGGCGATTAAAGCTGGAGCCTTTGATTTCTTGCAGAAGCCGTTTTCCGTTGAAGTGCTCAGTGCGACAATCGAAAGCGCGCTACGCGTCCAATCGTTACGAAATGAAAATGTAGAGTTACGTCGAACGGTCAAAGGTCAATTTGGTTTAGGCAAGCTCATTAGTTCGAGCGAAGTGATGAAGGAAGTGTTTCGACTCATTGAATGTGTTGCGGATACGGATAGTACCGTATTGATATTGGGAGAAAGTGGAACCGGGAAGGAGCTGATTGCGCAAACGACGCACTTCCACAGCAACCGAAGAAAAGGGTGCTTGATTCCCGTCAATTGCGGTGCGATCCCGGAAGCGTTACTCGAGAGTGAACTATTTGGTCATGAAAAAGGTGCCTTTACCGGAGCGGTCGCCACACGGGTTGGACGATTTGAGTTGGCGGCCGGCGGAACGATTTTTCTTGATGAAATAGGGGATCTTAGCCCTCCCTTACAGGTGAAAATACTCCGTGTCTTACAAGAGAAAACATTTGAACGTGTGGGTGGAACCCGAACCTACAAAGCCGATGCGAGGGTGATTGCGGCGACCAATCAGGATTTAGAAGAATTGGTGGCCAATAAACAATTTCGTGAGGATCTCTACTATCGATTGAATGTCGTTCCTATCGTGGTTCCGCCGTTACGACACCGTTCGGAAGATATTCCGCTGTTGATTGAACATTTTATGAATATTTTTAATGAACGGCGATCGTCAAAATTAACGGGAATTTCCCCGGAGGCCATGACGTTGTTGTGCAACTATCAGTGGCCTGGAAATGTTCGTGAGCTGGGAAACATCATTGAGCGGATGGCCATCTTGAAACGAGATGGGCAAATAGATCTCTCAGATCTTCCTGAGAAAATCCGTTCCCCTCATGCTGTTCCTGCGTCGAATGTTTCAGCAGCGATTCCCGTGGGGGGCATCAATCTCTCATCGACAGTGGAAGAATTTGAAAACCGGTTAATTATTGAAGCACTTGAACGAACCAATTGGGTGAAAAGTAAAGCGGCTCAATTGCTCCACATCAATCGCACCACGCTTATTGAAAAACTCAAAAAGAAATCATTGGCAGAAATTGTAGCCAATCGAACTGGACGAGAGTCGAATCCAGCTCCCTCCATGTAATCTTCAGTGTTCTCACCACCTTTCCGCAGTATCCATCTCAATCAAACGTTCATTCACTGAAAGACGATGTTTCTGACCTCTCCGTCAAGCAATTGACGGAATAACCTTCAATATCGCTCTTTGTGTCTTTCCTGTATTTGTGAATGTTTCCAATATGTTGTCTGTCTTCTTTTGCGTGAATGTTCTCCAAATCACTCTCGGTCTAGTTTTTGCTATTCACCTTGATACTGAAAAACTATCAAGGATGATTGTCTGTGTATTGGAGCATTATTGTCGCGAGTCTTGTTGTGTCGCCTATGTTGAGTTATGCCTCACCATGCTCGGAATTCGAATGGCACTATCCTTCTGAGATTGTCGAGCCGGAAATATTTCAAAAAGCTCAAGAGTCCATGATTCAGGGAGAACTTCCTGAGGCACGAGAGTATTTTCTCACATTTCTCCAGGAACAGCCTGAGGGAGTATTAGCGGAAGGTGCCTACTATGCCGTCGCGTCCTTACCCGATCCAGAGGATGCTCCGGATGCCAAAGTGTTGAAAATCATTGAACGTTTATTCGCACAACGTAAGGAACGGCCGCAGAGTCCTTATGCGCCTTGGGCGCTGTGCCGCGTGGGTGAACTCTTTGAGCAGATGGGATGGTCGGTGGAATCCAACGGTGTCTTCGAGGAGTTTTTGACTACGTATGCGGAGCATCCCTTGGCAGGAGGCGTGCTATTGAACGCCGGGATAAATTTCATGGAAGAAGGTAAATATATTGAAGCGTCACTTATATTTCGACGATTAGTTCAAAGTCCAAAATGGAGCCACTATCATCTTGCCGGAGCTCTGGGATTAGCCGATGCCACCGCTTTTTCGCATGCCTGGGATCAAGCCTACTATTGGTACCAGGTGGTCGATGTCGAGAAGCCTGAACTCATTCGGGCATCGGCGGCTTCTGCCTATTATTATGGATTAAGTACTGATCAACGTGGGAACCCAGGAGAGGCCATACAGTGGTATCTCACGACGTATAATCTTCATCCAGGGACAATCGAGGCCGGAAATGCGTTAAATGAGATTGGTCAATATCTGCTTGAACAGGGTCATGAAATGGCGGCGCTGTGGTTTTTTCAAGAGGCCTCGCTTCGGTATCAACAGCTTGAACCAGGTCGTCGAGGTCTCGCGTCGTTAACACGATGGGTTATTGCTTCCCTAGGCGCCGAACATTCTCAAGAATCTTGGAAAGCCTTATATGATCGATTGAATGAGCTTGAGATCTATTTGTCAGTATCGTGGGATGGGGTTGTCGAGTCCTCCAGAGTGTTAGCGCAAGCTCCTGAGGTCGACGTGGCCGATGAAGCGCAATACTGGTTGGCAACGGGATACCAAGAAATTGGAGATACATCCGGAGCATTGGCAGCATTCACGCAATTGCTGCTCGTTGGTCAGACGGAACCCTGGAAAACGAAATCCCAAAAAATCCTGAGTCGCACAGTATCGCAAGCCTTTCAGGCGCATTACCAGCAACAGCAATGGGTCGAACTCATTCAATATTATGAACAACAACACATGATCGTTCGCGCGCTTCCTCAAAATCTTGACTGGATGAAGATGTTAGCAGAATCCTATCGTCACATTGGACTCGCAAGAGAGGCGAAGAAGTGGTACGACATGATGCTGACGCATAATCCAGACAACAAACTGAAGGAGCAGATTCTTTCGAGTCAAGTCATCGTGGCTCATGAACTGGGTGAGTCTGATCTGATTCGTCAAGCAGCAAAGAGGTATACACAGGCATATCCCAAAGGCCACTTACACGATGATATTTTGTTGATTCTTGGAGATTTGGACGTGGATGAACAAGGCTTCCAAGAAGCTGTCACGCGGTTCAGCCGAGTGATTGAACATGGCACGGACGGTCAGAAGCGCGCGATTGCGCGAAGTCAACGGGCTCGAGCTTACGCGGCGTTAGAGCAATATGATTTAGCCATTCAAGACTATCGTCATCTGCTTGATCATGAATCTGCATCAACTGGTACACGATTATCCTTCGCAGACCTTTTGTATGAACAGAAACGCTACGCCGAGGCTGAGCCCCTGTATCAAGGCATTGCTGAGTCGGAGACGGTGGCCGAAGCCAAAGCCTGGGCGCAGTTCCGATTGGCTTTATGTTTTCAACAAACAGGAAAACAGGATGCCGCTATTACACTCTTGGATCGTCTTCGGCAACCAGGTCAAGATGTGAAAGAGTTAGAAACGACAATTCAAGCTGCAGCGTCGGCTGTCCTTGATGAATATTATCGCACCAGCAAGGCTTCCTAGATGACGACCTATCTATGAATCATTCTTTAGCCCATACGATACAGGGATATTTTGAGGATGCTCATCAGAGTGTGCTCGATCGGGTGCAGCATCTTGATCTTGAATTACAAGCGGTCTCCATTGGGCTGAAAAATAAGTTAGCCGAAACGCAAAGCCTTCGTGACCAAATGCATCGGTTTTTCGAGTATCTCCCAATTGCGGCCATACTCATGAATCATGATCGAGTCATTCAACACGTGAACCGAGCAGCGAGAACGATACCTGAGCTGAAAGAACAATTGGTGGAGGGACAGTCACTAGATACAGCGTGGCGACAATTGGGCTGGCCATCTGTTCCGTTTGCGCACGTGAGTCATCATGGACGTCTTTTGCACTGTTCCGAAGAAGTTCTTGGAGAACCCGGAACCATACCGTGCTTGATCGTGCGATTTATTCGCGAAGAACCAATGAAGGCGTCGCAGAGTCAGATGTTGGATAACGAACGTATGAGAATGATGGGAGAACATGTGGCGAAAGTTTCCCATGATCTTCGCAATTCCTTGACGAGTATTGAGTTATTTGCCTCATTGGTTGAACGACGTGTGTGTAATGACACTGAACATCAACGAGTGGCTCATCATCTCGTTCACGCGATACAGACGCTTGAGCAATTTGTGGGTAATTTGTTGGCCTCAGCGAAGACACGCAAAGCCAGCATGGACACGATAGAGGTTCACACGCTTCTTGATCAAATCGAAATGCTACTCACCAAACCTTTGGAAGATCGTCAGGTCTCTATACGGAGGAAGGTTGCCACGGAGGCTGAAGTCATCGTAGGTGATCACGTCCTTCTTCAGCGAGCCTGTCTCAATGTGGTACGCAATGCGATTTCAGCATCTCCAGATGGAGGAATTATTGATATTGATTGTCGGCGAATCACAGAAGCACAGTCAAAAAATCGGAAACACGAGAGAGGCCATAACGTCCAACTCTCTGTTCGCGACTATGGTTGTGGAATCAAAGCCGATGCGCTTCCTCATGTTTTTCAACCATTTTATTCAAAGGAACACAATGGAACAGGACTTGGTTTATCTATTGTCAAAGATGTGATGGATGCGCATCATGGAACGATTGATGTCCGAAGCCAGGAGCAGCAAGGGACAACGGTGTCCTTACGCTTTCCACAACAGAGGAGATCTGCATGACCCAAGCGGAATGGTATGACAAGCAACCCATTTTAGTGGTGGAAGACGATGTGCATTTACAAACAGCGTTATCACAAACTCTTGGAGGGCACGGATATGCTGTGTCGGTTGTGAATGATAGTCGGGAGGGTCTGGAGTGGCTTCAACGCAATGGGGCAAGCTTGATCGTGGCTGATGTCAATCTCCCAGGTAAAAGTGGCATAGAAATGTTACGCGATATCAGGATGGCCGGGAATCAAGTGCCGGTGGTGATGATGTCAGCATTTGGTTCAGTAGAAACGGCGGTGGAAGCTCTCAAGTTAGGGGCAACTGAATTTCTTCAAAAACCCTTTCGTGCGGAAAAATTAGAAGAGGTTGTGTCCAGAATAAAAAATGATGAACAGGAGCCAACGTCAAGCAGTTCGACCACGGGTCATCGAGATGCGACGTCTGTGGGATTTCTCACACGGAATGAACGGGTGATCCAGACATTAAAAACATTAGAGACGGTTGCGGCGAGTCAAGCCACGATTCTTATTCAGGGTGAAAGTGGGACTGGAAAGGAAGTCTTGGCCCGCTATGTTCATCGAAATAGTCCGAGGGCGAATCAACCCTTTGTTGCCGTCAATTGTGCGGCACTTCCTGAAGGCCTATTAGAAAGTGAATTGTTTGGGTACGAAAAAGGGGCATTTACCGGAGCCCTGTCGCGTCGATGTGGGAAGTTTGAGCTTGCTCACCAAGGCACATTGTTATTGGATGAAATTGGCGAAATGACCTTAGGGCTTCAAGCCAAACTGTTACGCGTATTGCAAGAGCGTGAAGTCGATCGGTTAGGGTCTCGCAATCCAATTGCTGTTGATGTTCGTGTGATTGCTACGACGAATCGAAATTTGTTGCAAGAAGTACAGGCTGGACGGTTTCGAGAAGATGTCTACTATCGGTTGAGTGTGATGCCAGTGACGATCCCGGCACTGCGAGAGCGTCCAGAGGATATTGAGGTATTAGTCGAACATTTCGCTCAACAATCCTGTCAACGCAATGGTCGACCGAGTACCAGTGTGACTGAAGAGGCGATGAGCTATCTGAAGACCCGTCGCTGGCGAGGAAACGTTCGTGAACTTGAAAATGTGATTGAACGAGCCGTTCTGCTCTCGGGCTCTGGGCCATTGCGGATGGAACATGTCACATGCGAAGAACCAACAATGAGTGTCGCAACTCCGTCTTTGCAACCGACAGGGTCGATTTGGGAAATGGAGCGAGATCTCATTTTTCGTGTGCTCGATCAACATGGAGGCAATCGAACGCATGCTGCACGAACATTGGGAATCAGCATTCGTACATTGCGTAATAAATTACGTGAATATCGGCAGTTACATGGTGGAGAGAATCTTGAATTGTAGAGAACGACATGCTTGCATTGAGGATGTCCACGCCGTAGCAGGGTCGGCAAATTCTTCCGTATAGGAAAAAAGGGTCATCATGATTTTTCTTCTTTGTCTCGTATTACTGTCATGTCTCGAACAAGAAGATGGGCGTTGATCCTGTTCTGGAGTGAATACTGTCAATATGGGCATACAAAAGCATATGAAATCAATTGGCATCAGGGTTGCTGAAATACTAGAGGTCTGTCCCATGACAGAACGAGCAGATCATGAAGTTGGTCAGTCTATGCGCAAGGAGAGAGAATCATGGTGAGTTCGATTTGGGATAGCGGATCATTACTGTATGAACGAGCCCTCAATGTCCGGAGTGCCATACATGAAACGATTGCATCGAATTTAGCCAATGAAGAAACGCCAGGATATAAAAACCGTATTCTCCCGTTTCAGGAAACGTTGTCGGCGATGCAACAAGGCGAAATGCCGTTAGATACGCGCCGTACTCATCCTCGCCATCTCTCAATTTCGACGCCAGGCAATGAGGTGTTTCAACATGTGAATGTCGTGAATGCAGGAGGGGGCCTGGATGGCAATACGGTAAATTTAGAAGAAGAAATGACTCAGATGGCTGAAAATACCATGATGTACATGGCCGTCAGTCAATTTTTAAAAGGACGGTTTGATGGTTGGCGTTCGGCGATTGGAGAAGGACGCAATGGGTAAAGGCAGAGCCTTGTTTGTCGTACTCGCAGTACGGCTCCAATCACATAGTGCGACCTGGTTCTCTTTGATAAAGGAGGGTGTCTGGTGAATATTGATCGTTTGTTTAATGTCGTAGGGTCGGCCCTGAATTCTCAGCGGCAACGACTCAATATTATTGCCGGGAATCTTGCAAATGCTGAGTCCACGAGATCCCCGAACGGTGGTCCCTATGTGCGAAGAGATGTGGTGTTTCGGACTGAATCACAATCTTCACCCTTTATGTCGGTGTTTTCTCAAGCCTTTGGTCGTTCCGCAGAACCCAATGGAGTGCATATAGAAAAAGTCGTATTTGATGAACGACCATTTCGAAAAGTATACGACCCTCAACATCCCGACGCGGATAGTAAGGGATACCTTGAGTTGCCCAATGTGAATGTTATTGAAGAAATGACCAATATGCTGTCAGCTTCTCGTGCCTATGAAGCGAATTTGGCCGTACTGGAGACAGGAAAGTCCATGACGATGCGAGCATTAGAAATGGGCCGATAATGGGTCCGTGTATTGAGGAATAGTCTGATGGAAAATTTTTCAATTCGTGGTTTTGATCCGATTCTTGAATCTCTTGCGAAAGATGCACTTCGAGGACCGGCTCAAGCAAATGATGCAAGTTTCGGAGATCTTCTCAAGCATGCAGTTGAGACGGTAAATCATCTGCAGCATGAATCTGGCCGATTGGAAGATGCCGTCGCGAGAGGAGAAGATGTCACGATTCATGAAGCGATTATTGCTGGAGAAAAAGCCGGATTGTCGTTTCGACTGATGATGACCATGCGAAACAAGATGCTGGAAGCCTATCAAGAAGTGCTTCGCATGCAGGTCTGAGGGGTGTAAACGGTAAGGAGTAAAAAGTGAAAAATGTAAATTACACAATGCAAAGTAAGAAATACGATCAAAAGGAGACCGATCGTGATTGCTAATTTATCACTTCTCACTTTTTCCTTTTAACATATCGTACTTATGGCTGAAGACACTCAACGACCCAAGACCCTTCCCGAAACGATACTCCATAATTTTCAGGCACTCACGATGCCCCAACGTGTCGGATTGGTGGTCTTGTTGGCCTTGGGAATTGCGGTCATTCCTGTCTTGGCGCTCATGGGAAAAGAGCCGGACATGGGTGTGTTATTTGCTGATCTGGAACGAGAAGATGTCCAAGCTATTGTGGCGAAGCTGGATAGTCAAAAAGTTCCATACCAAGTCACAGAAAGTGGCGATACGATTAAAGTGCCAAGTGAGCAAGTTCATGATTTACGCCTACAAATGGCCTCGGATGGGTTGCCAGAGGCAGGAGGCGTGGGTTTTGAAATTTTTGATCGTGTGGGTCTTGGTGTGACGCAATTTGTGCAAAAAATGAATTACCGTCGCGCTCTGCAGGGAGAGTTAGCCCGAACGATATCGCAAATACGCGAGGTGGAGCGGACGCGAGTTCATTTAGTACTCCCGGAACGTCGATTATTTACTTCAGATAAGCAGCCGGCTCAGGCTGCAGTGGTCCTCACATTACGGCGAGGGGCATCACTGACACAGGGGCAGGTGCAAGGTGTCACACATTTGGTCGCGAGTAGCGTCGAAGGACTGACCCCGTCTGATGTCACAGTCGTTGATAGCCACGGTCAAGTATTAAGTAAAACAGCGGGACAGAAAGATTCGCAGTTGACATCCACGCAAGTCGACATGCAGCGAAATGTTGAACATGATCTTGAACAGCGAGTGCAGACGATGTTGGATAAAGTCTTAGGCCGTAATAGTTCTGTGGTTCGTGTCTCAACAACGCTTGATTTTCGGCAAGTTGAAGTGACTGAAGAAACCTATGATCCTGAAAGCCAAGTTGTTCGAAGTGAAAATCGCAGTCAAGAGAAAGTTATTGAAGACTCTGGTCCGTCTGGAGTCCCCGGTGTGAGAAGTAATGTGCCCAATGATGGACCCGTGGCTGGGGGGAGTGGGAGGCCAAAGGAAGCCAAACGCAAAAATGAGATTCTCAATTATGAAATGAATCGAAAAGTCAGCAAAATTGTTGAACCGACTGGTTCTATTGAACGGTTGTCGGTCGCGGTGTTGGTTGATGGAACATATGTTCCTGCTGAAGGAACGGAGGCTGATGCCGCTGAAGCCGATATGAAGTATGTTCCACGATCGGAAGAAGAAATGAGCAAGCTCGTGGATATTGTGAAAAAAGCCGTGGGATTTTCAGAGACACGAGGGGATGAAATTGAAGTTGTCAATACACCATTTGAGGCTACACCGTTGACTGAGGGTGATGAGCATGTTGCGACCGTTGTGCACTCATTCTTGTCGACATGGGGAGGGTTGATCAAACCTGCCGTCTTCCTTGTGCTGGGCCTACTCGTGTTACTGCTCGTGGTCCGTCCAATGGTGACAAGCCTAATTACGCCTCCCTCTGAACCGGTGCCTGTTCCACAGGACGGATTGCCTGCGACCGTGGCGGAATATGAAGCTGAAATTACTGAAACACCGGAAGAGCATGCGATTAAGTTAGCGTCGGATAATCCGACAACGGCAGCCCATGTGATTCGTACGTGGATAAAGAGCGAGCAGGAAGAAAAGGCGGAGAAAGCCTGAGATGGCACTCGAATTATCCGGTTATGAAAAGGCGGCGATTCTGCTCTTGGCCATTGGTGAGAGTGCTGCCGTGGAAGTATTAAAGGTTTTAGATCAAAAAGATATCCGTGCGATTGGTGCCTACTTAGGCGGGATGGTGAATGTCGGACAAGACGAACACCGTACGGTCTTGCGCGAATTTGTGCAACAGGCAGGGGCTTCCGGGCTCTCTGTTGAAGGCAAAACGTATTTGTCGAAAATTTTGAATTCCGCCCTGGGTAAAGATAAAGCCCGTCGAATCCTGAGTTCATTGAATACCTCGGAAAATGCTGGATTTGAAACATTAAAATCTATGGACTCCGCTTCGATTGCCAATATGTTGACCTACGAACATCCTCAAACAGGGGCGCTCATCCTCTCGAATCTGGAATCCGATCAGTCAGGGCAGGTGTTGGCCTTGTTGCCGAGTCACAAGCGGGACGCCATTGTGTATCGTATGGCAACGACGGAAGAAGTCTCTCCGAATATGCTCGATGAATTAAATGGAGTGCTTCAAGATGAACTTCGTGCTGGAGCGTCGAAGAATGCGGTAGCGGTTGGTGGAACGGGGCTTGTCGCCGAAATTCTCAATAGCGTGAAACGCAATGTCGAAGGTGAAATCATGGCGGCGCTCGAAGAGAAGAATGCAGAAATTGCTGAAGAGATTCGATCGAAAATGTTTGTGTTTGAAGATCTGGAAGATGTGGATGATCGTGGTATGCAGGAAGTCTTGCGCGATGTCAGTAAGGAGGAGTTGATCCTTGCATTAAAAGCTGTCGATGAGGGACTCAAAGAAAAATTCTTCAAGAACATGTCGAGCCGGGCTGCCGAGTCCCTGAAGGAAGATATGGACAGCCGAGGACCGGTGAAATTAAGCGATGTAGAATCGGCGCAGCAGAATATCTTGAAAATTGTGCAGAAAATGGCGGCTGAAGGTCGTGTGGTGTTGGGAGGTAAGGGTGAAGAGCAAATGGTCTAAGGTGATTAAATCTGAAAATCAACGGCTTGCTGTTCACTCGTTTGAGATGGCCGAACTCATCCCGATGTTGGCGAGAGACATGAGTCAGCGTCAGATTGTGAACGTGGAAGAAGACTCTGTCGAAGACGTTGCATTGCCGCACGATTGTTCGGATCTTCAGGGTCAGGCATTTGCCGCAGGAAAAGTGGCTGGGATTGAAGAGGGAAAACGGCAATGTCGTCTTGAAGTCGATCAGGAAACGCAACGCGCGTTGATGCTGGTCGAGCAAATGGCCGCCGCAAGGGCTCATATGCTGCAGCAAGTCGAATCAGATGTCGTGGCATTAGCGTTAGCCATTGCAAAAAAGGTGATTCATCGTGAGGTTTCGATGCATAAAGAGGTCGTGGTTGAGCAAGTCAACCATATCTTTAAGCAACTTTCCACAGCGAGCGGGGTGTCTCTGCATGTGCATCCTGATGATGTCGACTCTCTACAAACACTGCAGGGTCAGCTTACAACGCTTGATGGAACGAGTCCTCCCATTCGCATTGAAAGTGATCCAGCTATCGAGGTTGGAGGGTGTATCTTGCAAACAGAAGGCCTCTATATCGATGCTGGTATCGAGTCGCAATTGAAAATTATTGGTGAAGCGTTACAGCCGGAAGGTGAGTCTGATGAACCTGTCGAGCCTTCTCCCACGTCTTAACGAAACTGATTCCATCACAGTCTTTGGGCGAGTCGTGAACGCTGTGGGTCTGACAGTGGAAGGGACTGGTCCGCCGGTTACTGTCGGGCAAAGCTGTCATATACTGAAAGAATCAGGGGAGACCGTGACGGAAGGTGAAGTTGTGGGGTTTCGACAGGGTCGTGTGCTGCTGATGCCGTATGGAGATATGCAAGGCATTCGTGCGGGCGACCGTATTCTCTATGATTCCCGGTCTTCGCATATACGGGTCGGTTCTTTGACCTTGGGCCGTGTCTTAGATGGGTTGGGGCGAGTCATTGATGGGCGAGGTCCGATTCCATTCACTGAAGCGTATCCGTTCAGCGGACAGATTCCAACGCCATTTGAGCGTGATCGAATTGTACAACCCATGGATCTTGGTCTTCGATCGATGAACGCCCTCCTGACCTGTGGTGTTGGTCAGAAGCTTGGCATATTTGCCGGAAGTGGTGTTGGCAAAAGTGTGTTACTCGGTATGATCAGCCGCCATGCTTCAGCTGATGTGAACGTGATCGCGCTCATCGGAGAGCGTGGAAGAGAAGTGAAAGAGTTTATTGAACGGGAACTTGGGCCCGAAGGATTGCAGCGTTCCGTGGTGATTGCGGCGACTTCCGATCAATCCCCACTCGTTCGATTACGTGGCGCCCTACTGGCGACCGCTATCGCCGAATACTTTCGTGACCAGGGAAAACATGTCCTTCTCATGATGGATTCCGTTACTCGCTTAGCCCATGCACAGCGAGAAATCGGGCTGGCGGTCGGGGAGCCGCCAACCGCCAAGGGATATCCCCCATCCGTCTTTAATCTACTCCCAAAAGTCTTAGAGCGTGTCGGACCGGCTCGAGGCGGATCGATTACGGGGCTCTACACGGTACTTGTCGATGGCGATGATCTCACGGACCCGATTGCAGATGCTGTGCGTGCAATTTTGGATGGACATATTGTCTTGTCTCGAAATTTGGCGACTCAAGGACATTTTCCTGCGATTGATGTTCTGGGCAGTATTAGTCGGGTGATGTCGGATGTCGTGCCTTCTGAGCATCTCAATGCGGCTCGATCATTTCTTGAAATCATGGCGGTGTATCAAAACTCAGAAGAATTGATCAATCTGGGAGCCTATCAGCCAGGGAGTAATGCCAAATTGGATGTGGCCATCACGATGCGTGATTCCATACGTCAATTTTTAACGCAGCAACGAGAGACGCGAGTCAGCATAGAAGACAGTGTTCACGCGTTAGATGAATTATTACAACACGCCAAGCATGTATCCACGGCATATGCGAATGGGAAAGGCCAAGTATGAATTGGACCTCACTTCTCCGATATCGAAAGCAAGTTGAAGACGTCATTCGAGAAGAAGTGATGTTTGCAGAACTGGAGAAGTCACGCGAAGAGTCTAAGACACAAAAATTGCGGAATGAAATCGATCATTTAGCGATATCGTTAGACCGAAGCCTTCAATCCGGAGTCGATACGATATTTGCCGAGCAGCGGTACCGATGGCTGGATGAAACCGGAGGACTATTAGAGATGCAGGCGATGAAGATGCAAGAAATCGACGGAAAACTCGTCGGTCTCAGAAAACGTTTGCAGGCGGCTCATCATGCCAGGCGCGTGGTTGAAATTGTCATTGAGAAAAAAGAGGCCGCGTATATGAAAAAACTTGAGAAACAAGAGCAAGCGATGATGGAAGAAGCCACAGCTCATAAGCATGCAATCACTTCTCGCGAAGGGTTTGCATAAGAAGCGTACACCTATGACGGCAAATATTGTTTTTTAACTTTTTCTTAGTACCTATGCTCTCACGCCTGCAGGCCAGTCCGTTGAGTGAACGCCTCTCATGCTGGACGGGCTTGTTTGAGCGCAGCGAGTTAGCCCGCCCCACCAACCGGGGTTCAGCTCATCCGATGAACCTGGCCTGGGCGTCAATGGTTTTGGGTCCTTTTGCCGAAACAAAAGGGCCTCGGCCGCCGGGACGAACCTCGGCAGGGAGTCAAAACTGAGACGACAAAGAACATAGGCAATGAACAGTGGAGTGAGCAGTGGGCTCGAGCACCATGTCCTCTGACGCAATCGTATCCCCAAAGACTATCGTGGAACCAAATAGCTTCCAGCCAAATGACCCCCACTCACACAGCGCACGGACACACTTCGTACAGACGGAAGGGCATGGCACGGCTATACGTCTTAATGAAAAGTTAAAAAACTATCGTAGGAATAATGACCATGCAAAATTCGTCCAGGCACCAGCGGGCACGGGGTGTTAGCTGTTGATGTTGGGCCTTGGGTGTGAGGCAGATAGCAGGAGTAACGACTATGCAAAATTCGCCAGGCCCCGGCGGGCACCGGGTGTTAGCTGTTGATGTTGGGTCTTGGGTGTGAGGCAGATAGCAGGAGTAACGACTATGCAAAATTCGCCCAGGCTCCAGCGGGCACGGGGTGTTAGCTGTTGATGTTGGGCCTTGGGTGTGAGGCAGATAGCAGGAGTAACGACTATGCAAAATTCGCCAGGCACCAGCGGGCACGGGGTGTTAGCTGTTGATGTTGGGTCTTGGGTGTGAGGCAGATAGCAGGAGTAACGACTATGCAAAATTCGCCAGGCTCCAGCGGGAACAGGGCGTTACCTGATGACATTGGACTTTAGATGTAAGGCAAGTAGTAGGAGTATCGACTATGCAAAATTCGCCTGGTAGAAAAATATTGCCGCGTTTCGGGATTCTTCCCTGGTGGATGGTCTTGATCGTCCTTGGGGGGACTGCCGTTGTTTCAGTCTCCTATTCGGTGGGTGAAGAACATCAAGTGACTGAGGAAACATCTCAAGAAAATCAAAGTGTTGAGAGTACTGAGTCAGTTGAAGAGCTCAGCGAAGAAGCCTCTCTCGTTCAGCAACTGCAAAAGCGGTTGAAGGATCTGGAAGAGCGGGAACAGCGTTTGCAGCAAAAAGAAGCACGAATAGAAGGACTGCAACGTGATGTTGAGGCACTGGCCGAACGTCAAACGAAAGAAGCCGAACGGTTAAAGAGCAAGGCCACAACACTTGATGAAAAAAAACAGCAACAACCCAAAGAGGATCCTGCACTAGAGCATTTAGTGAAAGTCTATGGGGCCATGGACCCGGAAGAAGCTGCACTGAGGATTGAAAAAATGGATGAGCGTTTAGCCTTGGAAATTTTGTCTGGAATCAAGAGTAAAAAAGCTGCCGTGGTGTTGGCGGGAGTCAATCCTGAAAAGGCTGCAGCACTTTCACACGGATTGCGAAACTTTCAGAGATCGGCAAAGAAGTAAACGGGAGTGCGTATGCAGATACGAGGTAGAGACATACGATGATCAGTTCCTTTCTTCCCATCTTTACCAGTTCCCCAAATGATGTCTCAGGACATGTAGGAGCGGGGGCGAATGGTTTACGTCATGAATTGTCTGATCAAGGCGGCGGGCCGCAGACATTTTTTGACGTGTTAGGCAGCCTTCAGCCTGCACTGCAGGACGAAGCCTCGACAGCATTGCTTTCCTTGGATGGCCAGGCCATCCTTTCTGAAACCGTACTGACTGACCAGGAAATTCTTGATGAGCTTGCGGGTCAAGGGTTGATCTTGCTTGAACAACAGGGAACGTTTTCACTTCAATTGGCGTCGACACCCGTATCGAACGGTGAGGCTACTCAACATGGCTTGAATGCCGCGAACACACTCAAGACGCTCTCCGGTGCAGTTTCGAATCAGGATGAAGGTCATGCCTTCATCCTGCAAGCTCAAGCACTTCTCAATCGATTGAATAGTCTTGGATCAAATCTAGGTGAGGGCCTTGCTCCTGCACATGGCGAAGCGGTTCGCGGGATCACGAAGTCGGATACTAATTCTCCGATCCCAGCACAAATTCTGACTCTTACGAGCGAGAAGTCTGGAGCCGTAGCTCAGTCAGTCATTGGGAATGATGTACGGGTGCAGCCTCTTGTCCGTGATACTTCTCAAGGCATTCTTGACCCACGTCTTTTGTCGACCGCTGCGCCGGCAACATCCCCTGATCCTGGTGTTACTGCCCAACGGCTTTCAGTCAGCCTTGAAGGCGTTGGGACGACTCCTCAGGTGATTGCGGAAAACCTGACAGGCGGAACCATACTGCAGACGTCTCGAGATGAACTGACGCAAGGACTCTCTCGCGTTGAGGGAGAGAGTAAAATACTCGGACCTCTTGGTACAACACAGGGTGCTGAAAGTGGGACAGGACATGGGGGGCATGGTCTTCCATTTGGCAATCACACCGGCACTGGCCAAGGACAAGTTTTTGATTCGTCTCCTGGCTCTCACGTATTGACGAGTCAAACGAGCTTGGTCGCCAAAGGTGGAAGTTTTGATGAACGTCTTCAGTTATTCAATGCGTCAGTGCCACATCGTTTGCAAATTGATGTGCAATTATCCGAAGCCGCACGGATGCAGGTCGATATTGGTGTGCAGCAACGACAGGTATATGCAGGGGTCCTTCTTGACAATCCTGTGCTGCGAGCCTTGGCCTCTCAAAATGTTCAGCAATTAGAGGCGCAACTTGGACAAGCGGAGATGGAGTTAGAAGAGTTCGATGTGCATGAAGACAACTCACATTTACACGAAGAACTTGGGAGTGAAAGCTCTGGCGGTCATGAGCAGTCAGGACGATTCAGTGAGCAAGGAGAAGGCTTAGCGAGTTCGCATGAATTGGAGCATGTTCGAACCACGATACAACAGGATCGAGGATGGCATTTGGTTGCTTAAATAGTAAAGTCCGAGAAACAACGTACTGGGATATCATTGTTGACAGAAGGAGACAGCAAACATGGATGCAATCACATCTCTTTTAGAACCTCAAAATCGGCCGGTAAATGCGATTACGGCCGAGAACGTTCAAGAATTGGGACGTGATGTCTTTCTGCGATTATTAGTGTCACAATTGGAAAGTCAGGACCCGACAAACCCCGTCGAAAATGAAGATTTTATTGCGCAATTGGCGCAGTTTACATCGTTAGAGCAAACCACCAATATTAATGAAAATCTTGAAAGTCTCATCGGGCAAAGTTCTCGACAGTCTAACATGGAGTTAGTCAATCTGATAGGTCGGGAGATTAGCGCTCAAGGCAATGTGGTTCCCTTGCAGGAAACCGGAGATGCGACGATGTCGTATGTGTTAGAGGAAAATGCCAAAACGGTGGAAATCGATGTTCTCAATGAAAAAGGCACGGTGATTCGACGACTCACGAATCTAGGCTCTCAAGAGGCTGGTGCACATCAAATTGTCTGGGATGGAGAAGATCAAAGTGGAGATCGCGTCGATGCCGGAACGTATAGTTTTCTTCCTAAAGCCATCAATCCCGATGGAAAGGAAGTGCTCGCGACGACATTCATGCGTGATATCGTCAAAAGTGTGATGATAGGCGACGAACAGCCTCTTATTACGTTAGTAAGTGGGAAAACGTTGTTATCTGATGACATATTATCTGTCCAAACTCAATAATCATGGGTTATGAAATTTAAAGTTATTTTTGCCGGAGAAGGAGTGAACGCACATGGGAATTACTTCAGCCTTTTTTACAGCTACAAGCGGAATTAATGCGACGAGTCGAGCACTCAGTGAAATTGGAAACAATATTGCGAATGCGCAAACGACTGGCTATAAATCGAGAACCGTGACCTTTGGCGATATTTTTGGTGCCTCATTTGGAGGGGGGGGGACCACGAATTCATTAGTTGAAGGCCGAGGTGTTCGTGTCTTAGGCATCGACCCCAGTTTTAGCCAGGGGTCACTCCAAACAACTTCAAATTCTTTAGATTTAGCGATCGACGGCGATGGGTTCTTTCAAGTTGTCGATGCCAATGGCGATAGTTTTTATACACGCGCCGGTCAATTTGGCACGGATACATTAGGCAATATCACCAGTGCCGCAGGCTTGAAACTTCAAGGATATCAAGTCGATGCCAATGGTGTGATTACAGGGTCGATTGGAGATTTGATCTTAACCACGACGCAACAGGTAGGCACGGTCACGTCAACCGTTGACATGTCAGGCAATCTGAGTGCTGGCGCTGCGACCTCGACATTCGATATCGATGATCCAATTAATTCCTCGTCATTCAGTACCGGGTTTGAATTATTCGATTCACTCGGATTTGGTCACGGTGTGACGATGTACTTTAACAAAACCGGCAACAATACGTGGCAATATAACATTGTAGGAAACGCTTCGGAATTTTCCACGACCGGGACTCAAGCCGTTCCCGCAGGGAACTTGTCGACTGATGGAAACTCGAGGCTTGTGGCCACAGGGACCCTAGGATTCACGAACGGCGGCTTGTTGGATGTTGAAGGTGGGGTTACCTATCATAATACTGGTGGCACTGGATTGACTTTCACGAATGGAGCGGCAGATATCGCTGCAGCGAGCCTAGCGTTTAATTTTGGAACCAGTGTCACCACTGATAGTGGCGCAGGATCGGATGGGATGCTCCAGCAAGGTGGTGGATCGGTGATTCTTACACAATCGCAAAATGGATTTGCGAATGGAACGCTGGCTGGGACGTCTATTGGAGAAGATGGGACACTCTTGGGCCGATTTTCTAATGGGACAACAAGGAATATCGGACAAGTCTTACTGACCCGATTCAGTAATGCGGAAGGGTTGCAACCAATCGGGCGGAATCTGTTCATTCAAAGTGGGGATTCTGGAGGTCCACTCAATGGTGCGCCAGGTACCGGTGGATTTGGAAAAATCTTTGCCAACACCCTGGAGGCTTCGAATGTCGATCTTGGCGATGAATTGGTCAACATGATCACGATGCAGCGAGGATTTCAAGCCAATGCCCGAATCATTACCACGACTGATACCCTTCTTGGTGAACTTGTGAATTTGTCACGGTAACCCGTGGTGGGTAAACAGTGAGACGTCAGAGGAATGGTCATATTTTCCTCTGGCGTCTTATTTTTATTGTTGCCCCGCTGGTGATTGTGCTGTTTACTCCTGCCGTATTTTCTTCTGAAATCCTTTGCCTTTCTTATTCAGTCTTTTCACATTTAGTAGTTTGGGTGCTTGAACACGATAGTTGTGTGCTAGAAGGCTCTTGATAGGCAACCTACTCTGGTCTCAGGTAGCTGATGATGTTTTGATTACAGGTGTTCAAGTGAACACGGTCGTTGAATGACTGTGGGCTCTTGACGTGCAACATACGCTGGAGTCATATGCCAGGTGGTGTTTTGTTACAGATGTGCTTGGCCACGGTAGTTGAATGACGGAAAGCTGTTGGAAGGTAGACTAGGCTGCAGTCATGTACCTGATGATGTTTTGATTACAGGTGGCCAAGTGTCAGAGGTTGCGTCGGGTTGCGGTTGAAATTGACAGATTTGCTAGTGAGTCAGCTGGTGGGAGCGGGTCGTTCTGAATACATGCTTGATGAATGGAACGGATGTGCGATGAGGTTTGTCTCCAGTTTCCCGTTGAAAAACATAGGGTTTTCTGTATGTTTTCTAGAAATCAGGCACCTTGGAACGGTGCCTGACTTTTGAATGATGCTTGGCATGAACGTTGCTGACCTTAGGGAATGGAAAAGTCATATTGTAAATAGTCATCTGTGAGTGAGGGGTCACCATGGCCGAGGACGCAAAAGCTGAAGAGTCGGGAGGTAGTGGAGGATCAAGTAAGAAATTATTGATTCTTATTATTCTTGCCGTAGCCGTGTTAGGAGCTGGGGGAGGGGCGGCATGGTTCATGATGGGATCCGGTGAAGAAGAAGAGGCGCATGCGACAGAAAAGAAACATGAAAAGGATGGGACAGAGGGACATGGTGAAGAGCCAGGTCCTATCGTTGAACTTGACCCGTTTGTGTTGAATTTGGCTGATAGAGATGAATTACGTTACTTGAAAATATCTATCAAACTTGAATTAGATCGTGCTGAAGAACAGACAGATTACCCGGTCAAGGTTCCAGCCATTCGGGATGCGTTGCTTGTCTTACTCTCTAGTAAAGAGTCTCAGATATTACGTACGACCAATGGAAAGCGTCGAGTGCGTGATGAAATACTTGCGCGCGCAAATGGAGTCATGAATAAAGGAAAAGTTGCAAATGTGTTTTTTACTGATTTTGTTATTCAGTAAAACGTACCCTCGCTGCTTCAAGGCATCAGTGAATTGTTCCGGATGACAATGCCAGACGAGCTCTGCCATATCATGTGTCCTTGCGTGAAACTATATGGAAAATATTTTATCTCAAGATGAAGTCGATGCCCTGCTTCGAGGGGTCACAGGCGGAGATGTCGAAGAAGTTGCTCCCGAACCCGAGGAGCCACAGGAAGGTCCCGTTCCGTATGATCTCGGGAATCAAGAGTGGATTGTTCGTGGGCGAATGCCCACGCTTGACGTCATTCACCAACAATTTTCACGGCTCTTTCGACTGTCTCTCGGTGAAGTACTTCGAAAAACAATTGAAGTGACGGTGACCAATCAATCCGTCCTGAAGTTTAGTGAATTCACTCGTCGCTTACCTGTCCCTGCCTATCTACAAGTCATCTCGATGGAACCGTTGCGAGGGTATGCCATGGCTGCCACCGATGCGGCGACGGTGTATTTACTGGTGGATCATTTTTTTGGTGGAACGGGTCAGACGCATGTCAAGCCGGAAGGACAGGACTTTACGTTAATTGAACAACGTATTATGCGAAAAGTGATGTTGATGGGACTCGCCAATCTTGAAAAAGCGTGGGAGCCGGTACATAAAGTCAACATCAAAGCTGTTCGGTCGGAAATGAACCCGCAATTGGCCTCAATCGTCCTTCCATCAGACATTGTGATTGTGATTACGATTGGAATTGAGTTGGGTGATGCTGTCGGCGATCTGCATCTCTGTATTCCCTACGCCATGCTTGAGCCGCTTCGTGAACGTCTGCAAGTGAGCTTTCAGAGTGATTTTTATGAAGTCGATCAAGGATGGGTGAATCGATTTTCTGAACGCATTCGAGAAACGTCAGTCACGATGTCGGTGCATTTGGGTTCAACCAAAATATCGGTTGAAGATTTGATGAACTTTTCTGCAGGAGACGTCATTGTCTTAGAGCAACCCACAGATGAACCACTGATTGGAACCATTGAAGGTGTTCCTAAGTTTTATGGATTTCCCGGTGTCACCAAAGCTTCGCAATCGTTTCAGATTCAGTCAATGATGCTGCCGAAAGAGTAATGGGGACGTTGAGTGTTTGCTCACATGTCATGAAAAGGAATCGCGCGTATGAGTGAAGAGAACGAAGAGACTTTCGATCCTGAAATGGACGCCGAAGCAGAAATGGCCAAAGCCATGGCTGAAGCAGTAGCCGCGCAAGTTCCGGCACCACCTCCTGCTCCCGCGTCCACAGCGGTGATGTCTGCACCTGAAGCGGATGAACCGGTGGATATGAGCCTCGATCGAATTCTGGATATTCCATTAGTCATTTCTGCACAACTGGGAAGTGCCAAAATGGTCATTAAAGAACTTCTTCAATTGGGTCCAGGTTCGGTTGTTGAGCTTGATAAATTAGCAGGCGAACCCTTGGAGGTTTTAGTCAATGAAAAACTCGTGGCTCGAGGTGAAGTGGTGATGGTGAATGAGAAGTTTGGTATTCGCTTGACTGATGTGGTCAGTCAAACCGAGCGTGTGAATAATCTGTCATGAAGCGAGAGTCGTACAGCGTGAAGGAAAAACCGAACAACGAGCAACGAGCAACGAATAACGAGTCAAAAAATGGATCTAGCTGATCAAGCATTAAAAATGGCAGGAGCGCTTACGGTTGTCATCACATTGTTGCTTGGAGGAATGTATGTCTTGCGACGAGTGATGGGGGAATCGACCGGTCATCTTGGCAAGTCCGTGCTTCGAATGTTGGGAGGTCTTCGATTAGGCCAAGGAAAAACGATCATGCTGGTCGAAGTGGCAGGAGAAGTTCTTGTCCTTGGAGCCACAGCTCGAGATTTGACGTTATTAACACGAGTGACAGATAAGGCGCAGATCGAACAGCTTCGAACGACGTCAGACAATCCAGTCGTTCGACTTGGATTGTCACCTCTTGGTGTGTGGAAACGAGCGGGTCAGGTGGCGTCAGTCATACAGGAACACCCCAAATCAGTAACCTAATTGCTCTCATCTGTATTGAGATATCCAAGAATGTCACGATGAATATGGTTTATGCACGAGAAACAGTCTTTCGTAGGTTAAGGGGGCTGCACGTTCTTTTGGGAGGTAGTGTATTCGGGTTCGTGCTCATGGGGACACATGCCTATGCACAGGTGAAACAAGACCCGTTGTTAAGTTTTCAATTGTCGGGAGCCGACGGAACGGAGCCGTATTCGATCGGGATAAAAATTCTCGTTCTTCTCACCGTACTCTCCCTGGCTCCAGCGCTCTTGACTCTGTTGACCTCTTTCACCCGACTCGTCATCGTCTTAGGTTTGCTGCGTCAAGCTATGGGTACGATGCATGCGCCACCCAATCAAGTGGTGATTGGGTTGGCGTTGTTTATGACGATGTTTATTATGATGCCGGTATGGGAAGAAATTCGTGTTCAGGCGATTAATCCGTATATCGAACAACAAGTCGATGAAGAGATCGCCATGGAGCGCGCGTTGACGCCCATTCGAGAATTTATGCTGCGGCAAGTTCGGGAAAAAGATTTGACCTTATTCGTGGAAATGGCTCAACTCAAAAATCTTGATGGTCCGAAGGACGTTCCCTTGCATGTGCTGATACCGGCGTTTGTCACGAGTGAACTCCGGACAGCCTTTCAAATTGGATTTCTCATTTATGTTCCGTTTTTAGTTATCGATATGATTGTGGCGAGCATTCTCATGTCGATGGGCATGATGCTGTTACCTCCGGTTATGATTTCATTACCATTTAAGCTTGTCTTGTTTGTGTTAGCTGATGGATGGTTTCTTATTGTGGGTTCACTCATGAAGAGCTTTCAGTAATCGCAGTGCAAATTGAAAAATGTCAAATGAAAATTATTCGGGCACCAAGGAATAGTCAATACTCGTATGCCTCACTTTTAATTTTGCACTTTGCCTTTGTCATTGAGTGTGAATCATGACGCCAGAACGAGTACTCGACATTGGGACTTCAGCCATTCAAACGATTCTTCTCGTAGCCGGGCCAATGCTCGGGCTGAGTCTTGTGGTTGGGTTGATGGTCAGTGCATTTCAAGCGATGACGCAAATCAATGAAGCAACGCTCACCTTCGTTCCCAAAATCGTGACCGTGTTTCTTGTCGTCTTAGTGGGATTCCCGTGGATTTTACAAACCATTCTGGGATTTATGCTGTCGGTATGGACACAAATTCCTGAGTTTGCTCGATAAACGTGAACAATTGTGAAAATGATGAAACGGCGGAACAGGACATGGTGTAGCACGTGAATGATCAACGAGCGTTAGCGAGTCTCATTCTTTTGCAGGACACCATGCGTGTCTCTTCCGGTATGCTGTTCACGTTCTCTGCGCTGAGATGATCAACTTTGAATTCGCGGTTCAAGAGCTATGGAGTTTTATCGTGGTTCTTGTACGAACGGCCGCAATTTTATCGGCGCTGCCACTTCTGGGTGGCCGAAATGTTCCGATTCGAATCAAGGTCGCGATGGCTGCCGGTATTGCCATATTGTTGACTCCTGTCGTCACGGTGCATTTTGACCAGAATTGGTTAGAGCCTTTAACGCTGTTAATGGGGTTAACTGCTGAGATATTTGTAGGCTTTACCTTAGGGTTGACAACGCGGTTACTCATGGCCTCAGTTGAATTTGCTGGGCAGGTGATGGGGTTCCAAGTGGGATTTGGTTTTGCGCAAGCCGTCGATCCAGCCACACAACTTCAGACCCCCGTGTTTGGACAACTGCTGACGGTGATTGCCACGCTACTGTATTTTCAACTCGACGGTCATCACCTGATTCTGTTGGCGTTAGGCAGTAGTTTTAATCTCATTCCACCGTTTGGTTCACGCATACAGCCACCGCTCATGGTCGACATGATTCAACTGATACAAGGCATGATGTTGACAGGTTTGAAGTTAGCCTTTCCCGTGATCGCCGCCACGTTTTTGATACATTTGACGTTAGGTATTTTAGGACGCTTGGTCCCTCAAATGAATGTGTTAGTTACAAGCTTTCCGATTACGATTTCTGTCGGTCTTCTGGTCTTAGGCTTTGGGCTTCCACTCATGGCGATGATTCTTCAACAATCCATTCTCGGGATGGAAACCGTGCTGTGGGATATTCTGAAGGAGCTGGGACGTGGCTGAGAATAAAGAAGGGCAAGAAAAATCAGAACAACCCAGTGGCAAGCGTCTTGAGGACGCACGCCGAAAGGGGCAAGTCGCCACCACCAAAGAGTTGGCGCCTATTGTGGTGTTGTTTGGCGGGGCGGGAATGATTTCCTTGTGGGCGCCTACAGCCTGGCGGCAATTCCAACATAACAGTCAACAATGGTTTGAAATGATCGGGACGTATCAGATTACGCCGGAATCGATTCGAATCTACGTACAGATGATTGTGGAACAAGTGTTTTTCCCGCTTCTGCCGTTTGCCTTAATCATTACGACCCTTGGAGTCATGGCTTTATTGCTCCAGACGGGTCCCTTGTGGGTAGAGAGTGCCTTACAACCAAAAATTTCAAAGCTCAATCCCAAAAATGGATTCAAGAAAATCGTATCCCTTCGTGGAGTCGTGGAGCTCACAAAATCATTGTTAAAGGTGGGGCTGATCGCCTCTATTGTCTATGCCATCGTGCGTCCGAATTTGAAAGCGATCACGCAATTACAAATTGTAAGTCTTCAAGATTCGTTCACCACGACATGGGATATTGCGCTTCAAATTATTTTTTGGGTTGGGGCAGTGATGTTGGTGCTCGCGATTATTGATTTTATCTATCAACGCTGGCAAACGACTGAAGATTTGAAAATGACAAAGCAAGAGACCAAAGATGAATCCAAAGATGTTGAGGGAAATCCGCAAGTGCGTTCTCGACGCATGAGTTTACAACGAGAGCGCGCACGACAGCGAATGATGCAGGCAGTTCCACAAGCCGATGTCATTATTACCAATCCTACACATATTGCGGTTGCATTACGATATGACGCAGACACTATGGAGTCGCCATTAGTCGTCGCGAAAGGTGCTGGTGTGTTAGCGGAAAATATTAAAAAGATTGCCCGTCATGCTGGTGTGCCGATTATTGAAAATCGTAGTTTGGCTCGTGGTCTCTATCGTATCGTGAAAGTTGGAGAAACCATTCCTGGTGATCTCTATCGTGCTGCCGCTGAAGTCTTGGCCTATGTCTATCGATTGCGACAGGGTAATGAACAAGCGAGTTAAAACAATGCATAGTGCAAAATGTAAAGTGAAGAGTGAAGAATCTGGACAAAATACTATTGTCTTTTGAAGGTTGGCTCTATGTTTGCACTTTGCATTTTTCACTTTGCATTCTCACGTAAAGGAAGTCCATGGCATTTGATAGCAAATCATTGAAGGAGCAACTCATGCCCTCACACTATGGGGATATGTTGCTCCCTATTGGCGTCGTCGGCATTCTCCTGATTATGCTGTTGCCGCTTCCGTCTTTTCTCCTAGATTTACTTCTTTCTTTTAGTCTCGTCCTGGCCATTTTAGTGCTCTTGGTGACCATGCATGCCGGTCGTCCCGCAGACTTTTCGGTATTTCCCGCCGTGCTGCTTTTGGGGACATTATTTCGACTGGCTCTCAATATCGCCTCGACTCGTGTGATTCTCTTGAATGGTCATGAAGGCACTGCGGCCGCAGGAGAGGTCATTCGTGCCTTCGGAGACTTCGTGGTCGGTGGAAATTTTGCAGTGGGGTTGGTGGTGTTTTCCATTTTGGTGATCATTAACTTTGTGGTGATCACCAAAGGTGCCGGACGTATTGCCGAAGTCGCTGCACGCTTTACCTTGGATGCGATGCCTGGACGGCAAATGAGTATCGATGCTGATCTGAATGCCGGGATTATCGATGAAGCAGAAGCCAGGAAACGACGAGAACTCATCTCACAAGAAGCAGATTTTTACGGATCCATGGATGGTTCGAGTAAATTCGTACGTGGCGATGCTGTGGCAGCCCTGCTCATCATTTTTATTAATATTGTGGGAGGGCTTGCCATTGGCGTCTTAGAGCATGGGATGTCGATCATACAAGCTGCCCAGACGTTTACGCTCTTAACGGTTGGTGATGCGGTTGTTGCTCAAGTGCCTGCCCTCATTATGTCAACGGCTGCCGGCATTATCATTACACGAGTCAGTACCAAGACGAGTTTAGGCCGTGACCTAACGGATCAGATTCTCTTCAATCCACATCTGCTTGCAGTGGTCTCAGGCATTTTTGTGTTTCTCGGGATTATTCCAGGACTGCCACATCTGGCATTTTTATCATTAGGCGGAGTCGCAGGAGGAGTCGCCTATGTCTTATGGCATAAAAAGACTACGGAAGAAGAAACGCCAAAAGTGCCGACAACTGATGCCAAAAAACCGTCAGCGACAGAGGCCGAATCTGTTGAGTCCGTGACACCGCCGGACTTGTTAGAGTTGCACGTAGGGTATGGCCTAGTCTCCTTAGTCGATACGGCACAAGGTGGTGAACTCCTTGATCGTGTGCGGGCTATTCGCCGGCAAACGGCACAAGATTTAGGCTTCGTCGTACCGTCGGTTCACATTCGAGACAATCTTCAATTAAAACCACATGAATACAGTGTGTTGTTGAAAGGAATACAGGTCGCAAAAGGCGAACTCCTTCCTCGTCATCTTCTTGCCATTAATCCAGGTTCTGCGAAAAAAGGCATTGAGGGGAAACCCGGAAAAGATCCATGTTTTGGTTTGCCGGCATTGTGGATAACTCCGCAAGATAAAGAACGGGCGCAGATGGATGGCTACACGGTGGTCGATGGTGCAGCTGTTATTGCGACGCATTTAACCGAAATCATTCGTGCAAGTGGGCATGAAATCCTCGGTCGTCAAGAGGTCCAGAACTTGCTGGATAATCTAGCCAAGGTGTATCCAAAAGTTGTGGATGATCTCATTCCGACTCAAATTTCATTAGGAGCTGTTGTGCGAATACTACGGAATCTCTTACGTGAACGCGTGTCGATTCGTGATTTACGAACAATTCTGGAATCGGTGGCAGATTATGCCTCCCAGACAAAAGATCCCGATTTGTTGACAGAATATGCCCGGCAAAATTTATCTAGGACGATAACGAATCAATATGTCACGCCAGAGGGGATGGTGCATGTTATCAGTTTAGATCCCATATTGGATCGGCGGCTCGTGGAGTCCATTAGCCCGGGACATGGCGGAGGGGCAGGTATATCTCCCTCGCTCATGAGTCAATTGATCGAATCAATTAAGAAAGCGATTGAGCGCACCGTGAGTCAAGGATATCAACCTATAGTTTTATGCTCTCAGGCCATACGAGGTTATATGTATAAAATGGTTTCGCCGGGATTACAAACGTTAGCAGTGCTTTCGCCGAATGAAATAGATGGGAAAGCCAAAATTCAAGCCATCGAAGTTGTGAGGTTGCCGCATGAAGCTGAAACGGTTTGAAGCACTGACATTACAAGGGGCGCTGCAGTCGGTCAAAGCTGAGCTTGGTCCGGATGCCGTGATTGTCTCAACCCGTCGTATCCATAAAGGTGGTGGGTTATTTGGGTTGCTGAGTCAGCCCGTGGTTGAAGTGACGGCAGCGATTGACCGGGCTAAAAAGCAGAGAAATATCGGAGAAGATATCCTTGCGCGAGTCCGTCAAACGGAAAAGGCGGTTGCCCCCGATCGCCGCACGTCTACTCAAGCCGCTGAGCCGGATCACGCAACGAAGTCTCGTACAGATTTTGAAGAACAACTACGAATGGCGACTCTGTTAGATCCATTTACTGAGCAATTAACCGCCGTTCGTGAAGAATTGCAACGATTGCGAGCAGAACGAGAGGACCCGGAGTCGGTGGTGAGGCCCCTGAAGCAAGAACTTGAAGGTCTTCGGATTATTGTGGGGGAGGCCTTGGGTGACCGTATGCGGAAACAGGTTGATACCTTGCCAGGTAATTTGACTGCAGAGTATGAACGATTGGTGGCGGAAGGCATTCAGGCGCCTTTAGCTCATGAATTGCTTCGATCCGTTGCCGAGACGCTCGGCACGTCACGGCTTGAGGATCGTGAAGCCGTACATGAAATATTACGAGAACGAATGGAGCAGTCGATCTCCGTCTCTGGATCGCTTTCTGGGACCAGAGGACTTCAACAGGTTGTCATGTTGGTTGGTCCAACGGGGGTGGGAAAGACGACGACGGTCGCCAAGCTTGCGAGTTGGGCGACACAAGCGGAGCAGCCTCGAAAAACCGTACTCATTACGCTCGACACATATCGAGTTGCAGCCGTTGAGCAACTTCGGGTTTTTGCAAAAATCCTGAAGCTCCCGTTAGAAGTCGCGATGTCTCCGCGTGATCTGACTGCCTGTATTAATCGACATCCTCAAGCTGAATTGATTCTCATTGACACAGCGGGCCGAAGTCCGCGAGATCGAACGGGGCAAGAAGAGTTGAAAGCCATCGCGCAACAACAACTCAAGATCGAAACCCATTTAGTCTTGGCTGCGCCAACGACCGAATCCGTCTTGCATGATGTTATTCAGCAATACAGAACGATTCCGATTCACAAACTCTTGTTTACGAAACTCGATGAAGTGACCCATCTCGGTAAATTATTTAATGTCTTGCATTATACGGGATTACCACTTTCGTATATGTCGATGGGACAACGCGTGCCAGAGGATTTAGAGGTTGCGACCAACGGACGCGTCGTTGATCTTGTCAGTGCTCACCCTCAACAACGCCCTGTAGAACAGTCTGCAGTGTTAGGAGCTTCTTCGTGATTGATCAGACGCCTCAGCCTATGTTTGCAAATATGAAACGTCGACAGCCACCAGTCTTGGACCAAGCGAGTGGCTTGAGAGCTGTGTTGCAACCTGATATTCCTCACCATCGTCCGGTCCAAGTCGTGGCGGTGAGTTCAGGAAAAGGGGGAGTGGGAAAAACAAATGTCGTGATCAATGTTGCAGTGGCCTGTGCTCGTCAAAAACGAGAAGTGCTTGTGTTGGATGCAGACTTGGCATTAGGCAATGTTGATATTCTGTTAGGCCTGGCTCCCACGCATACCATTGAAGATGTCCTGAGTGGTGAGCGGACATTAGAGGAGGTCATGGTGAAAGGGCCGGAAGGCATTCGAATTCTTCCAGCGGCTTCAGGGATACACGAATTATCCAATTTAACCTATGACCAACAATTAGTACTGCAATCAGGATTTCTGCAACTGGAACATCCTCCGGATCTACTTGTGATTGATTGTGCAGCTGGACTGTCTGCCAACGTGTTGTATTTTAGTATCGTGGCGCATGACACATTAATTGTCGTGACTCCAGAGCCGAGTTCTTTGACGGATGCCTATGCGCTCATCAAAGTGCTTTCGACGCGGTATCAACAGCGACGGTTTCGATTACTTGTGAATATGGTGCGAAAGCCCATGGACGCCAAGGACGTATTTCGAAAATTGAGTTTAGTGACTGACCGATTTCTCAATGTGTCATTGGATTATATTGGGGCGATACCGTGTGATGACTGTGTCCCACTTGCGGTCTCTCAACAACGTCCGGTTATGACGGCCTTTCCACGATCGACAGCGAGTCGAGCGTTTGCCAGAGTTGGCACGGCAGTGGGGCAATGGAAACGTGATCATCCTCTGAGAGGGGGCTATCAATTGTTTGGGGCCGCAGGTCTTGGTCCGCTACATGAAGAAATGGGGAAAACAGCATGAAGCGAGCAATCATTGAAAAAACACCGGTGCACACCAAGCAAGCTATACCGACCAAAATGATATTGGAAGGGGATGAACGTGAACAACTCATCCAAGATTTTGTCCCGGTTATTAAGTATATGGCGTTACGCTTGGCTATCCGCGTATCAAGCGGATTAAATGTCGAAGATTTAATCAGTGCCGGAACCGTCGGGTTACTCGATGCCATTACCAAATTCGATCCTTCTCGCGAAATTAAGTTTCGTACCTATGCGGAGTTTCGAATTCGAGGAGCCATGCTGGATGAAATTCGTGCCATGGATTGGGTGCCGCGATCGATGCGGGAGCGTATTGGCAAAATTCAACATGCGGCGAATGAATATACGAAACGAAAAGGTCGTCCACCGACGGAAGCCGAGTTGGCCAATGAATTGGGAATAGAGGCGGAAGAAGTCGATGAGACGTTGCTGCAAGCCAAGGGATCGGTCGTGTTGAGTCTGGAAGACTTAGGCAGCCATGACGATGATTCCCATCCAATTCTTGATGCATTAGCAGATCGTGATCACCCGAATCCTCTCGAGTCACTGCTTTCAGAAGATACGAGAAAAGTCTTAGCTGAAGCCATCGACCGTTTGCCTGAACGACAGCGTTTGGTCCTGACGTTATATTACTTTGAGGAATTGACGATGAAAGAAATTGGCGCGACGCTCAATGTTACGGAATCGCGAATTTGTCAATTACATGCCCAATCGATGATACGCCTCAAAGCGTATCTCCATAATCGCTTGTCACGGTAATGACGTTCTGTCGTGTTGGTGTGTCTTCATCCCTTCTCCTCTATCTTTCCTGCCATCATTGTTCGTGTCTATTTTCTAAGAGATTCTTCTCTGTTGTGTTGACGATGTGAGCAATCGCATGCTCGCTCCATAGACACGTGTAGACGCGTGAAGTTTTCCGATAGACCAACCGAAGAGACTCGGTAGATCTTGGAGGTTGCTCGCAATGTCTACGTCAGATATTCCACCCATCATCGATCAGTCTGTTTCCGATGTTTCGAGTATTGTCGGAGATCAGAAGCCCACGATTTTGCTTGTTGAAGATGAGAAGGTGGTCAGGATGATCACCCGGCGACGACTTGAACGTCTTGGCTATCATCTCATTGAAGCAGAAAATGGGCACCAAGCATTGGAAGTGCTCGAGTCGGAGTCGGTCGATTTAATCATTTCCGATTGGATGATGCCGGAGATGGATGGTCCGGCGTTGTGTGAAGCAGTCAAATCCGATGAGCGGCTTCACTCCATCTATATCATTTTAATGACGGCACTCGATCAACCGGCACAGATTGCAGAAGGGTTAATTCGCGGCGCTGATGATTTTTTGACCAAAGCTGCGACAGAGGAAGAACTGAATGCCAGGGTTAATGCCGGCTTACGGACCTGTCATCTTATCAAGAAGTTGGCGCATTCTCATCAGGTGATTTCGCAACAACAGGCTGAATTAGATGCAGAATTGCAGTCAGCCGGAGAGTTTGTCGTATCCTTATTGCCTGCGCGAGGCACTCCTGTCCCGAACGTACACGTCGGCTGGCAGTACTTACCGTGTTCGCGTTTAGGAGGAGATTTATTTCAAGTCACGCCTTGGGGTGAAGAACATCTCGGCTTGATGATCCTTGATATGTCAGGTCATGGAATTGGACCGGCTCTTCGCGCAGTCTCACTCGCGATCATGTTTCGCGATGAGCATATTGCGCAGCAACATCCTTCCTACGACCCAGGTGAGATCGTTGAACGGTTGAATCGAGAAAATCCACTGACCGAGCAAGGTGAGTATTTTACCATTTGGGTCGGGAGTCTCCATTTACCGACTCTCCAGTTGCGTTATGCGTCAGCCGGTCATCCTGGAGCGATTGTGACACGAAATGGGAACATGTCGGATACACTCGGAGCGAAAACCTGGCCGGTTGGGTTTGGTTTGACGCAGTCGTATCAGAGCCAACAGTATACACTCTCCTCTGGGGATCGGCTCTATTTGTTCAGCGACGGCATCTATGAAGTCATGTCGCCTGATGAAAAATTATGGGACCGAGTCGGATTAGAAGAGGCATGCCGTGCGGTTCATGGAAAACCCATGAATCGAGCCATTGATTGGGTGGTTCAACAAAGTCAAGCCTGGCAGAAGCAACAAACCTTTAGCGATGATGTGGCATTGGTCGCCATCGACATTGAATAAGACGTATGAACCAAGAGCACGGGGAGCGAGCAGATCATGGTGAAGCAGTATTGTCAGATAGCATGAAAATTCAAGAAGATGTTCCATCTGGATCGACTTGTGGACGAATTCACATGTGTCATGAAGTAGGATAGGACCCTATGCGGCTTTTATTGGTAGACGACGATTCTGTCAATCTTCAAATTTTGCATGAATATTTGGAAGACGAGGGCTATTCACTCGTTGAGGCACAAGATGGTGATGAGGCCTGGTCGATTCTGGAAGCCGAAGGAGACTCATTCTATGCAGTTCTTCTAGATCGAATGATGCCAAAACTTGATGGGCTGATGGTGTTAAAACGAATGATGGCGCATGAGACGCTACGCGAAATTCCCGTCATTATGCAAACGGCTGCAGGTGCCGTTTCCCAGATACAAGAAGGGATTGAGGCTGGAGCCTTCTACTACCTCACAAAGCCGTTCGATCGCGACATGTTGTTGGGTATCGTCGCCTCATCAGTTCGAAAAGCGGTGAAGCAGCGTGAGGTTCACAATGATTTACTTCGGCAATCACGTTCCGTTCGCACGATGCAGGCTGGGACCTTTCGCATACGGACTCTGGAAGATGTTCACAACTTGTCCGTTCTGTTAGCCAATGCCTGTCCAGAGCCAGAACGAATTGTGATGGGGTTGAATGATTTACTCATGAATGCCATTGAGCATGGCAACCTCGGGATCTCCTATGATGAAAAAACTCAATTACAAGATGCAGAGGAATGGGAGATGGAAATTCATCGTCGTCTTGCGATGCCAGAAAACATGGCGAAGTATGTTGAGGTAACATTTCAGCGATTGGCTGAAGAGATTCATGTAGTGATTACAGATCAAGGGGAAGGGTTTGATTGGACTCGATATGAAAATTTTAGTCCAAATCTGGCTTTGGCCAGTCATGGTCGCGGGATTGCCATGGCGAAAGCGTTGTGCTTTGATCAGCTGCACTATCGCGGGAAAGGCAATGAAGTCCTCTGTGTCATTCATACGCCCACCGGCGCTGTCCACCCTACGCCCACCCCCGAGTGTTTGACCAGATCGTAAGACGTGTTGCCCCATCATTCCTTATCTCTGAATCTCCTGTGTGCGCATATACATGTAAGCAGAAATCCATTTACCCTACTGGCCGGGGTATCCAGGACCATCTGTGATGAGAATAATCTTTCGGTTCGAGGGCTGATCAGTCTCTGAGTCGTCTGTATGTCCATCAGTTTATAGCGAAACCAAATAACTTCCAACCGAATGTACATCATGTCCACAGCGCAAAAACACATGTCGTACAGACGGAAGTAAATTGGAACGGCTATAACGGAATGTGAGCCGAAACTCTTGTTATGACACCTCCATTATCTCAAACAATACGGTGGTTCACGTGCATCAGTATTGCTCTGGTGAGTGTCATTGGGGTGTTGTGCATCATGGCTGGGAATTGGGTGAAGGTTGACCGGATTGAGCAAGAAGGCAAAGTCTTAGCCACCACGGCTACAGCATTAGGCAAGCGCATCGATCGAATCCTATTTGAACGATATGGAGACATGCGAGTGCTGGCCGCCATGAAAAAACTCGATGACACCAATGTGACACGGATCACCAAGGTGTTACAGGGTGTTCAATATGCGTATGGGAACGCTTACGACGCACTTGGTGTCACGGATCGCGACGGTCGGGTCATTGCGAGCACGAATGCTTCATTCATTGGAATAGATCTCAGCGATCGTCCACTGTTTATCGCTATTCAACAACAGGGTGAGATTTACATGGATGATGCTCGTGCTCGAGACTGGTCCCCTGACACCTTGAGCATTCTGTTCGGTGCACCACTGATGCTTCAGGATGGGAATGTACAGACTGTTGGGATGGTGTTTGCCTCCATACCCTTGAAGTATCTGATTGCCGAATTTGAGCGGGAGATAGACGTGCGACAGCAACACACCCGACACACATCAAAAATTGAATGGCAGCTATTGCGTCATGATGGTGTGGTGTTAGCGGATTCCAATGTAGGAGAGCATCGTACGGTCACGCACGGCCAGTTGAATCATTCATCCGTTGAGGCTGTCAGTCTGGGGTATTCCGGGTTTCTTGTCGAACGGCATGAACAACGAGATGCCGATGTGATAACCGGGTATTCCCAATTGACAGGATTCGCCGAGTTTCAGGGGTTCAAGTGGGGAATCCTATTGCGGCAAGATGTTGAGGCTGTTGTGGCTTCGGCAAGAACGTTGCGGAAGATATTGTTGTGGTTGGGACTGTCATTTCTGCTGCCTCACTTCGGTCTTCTCCTCTGGGCTCGTCGGCAATTTCACAAGGCTGACAAAAATGACCAGGAGGTCAAGCAAGCCGTTCAACGAATGGCCGATGAATCTCGAGCGATTGTTGAAGCGTCTCCTGTCGCAATGCTGGTAGTCACCAGCGGTGGGCGCATTGAACTCATGAATCACATTACTGAACAGATCTATCAATATTCGCAAGAGGAGTTGGTCGGAAACACGATTGCTATGTTAATTCCGGAACGTTATTGGACGGCCAATTCCTGTCCTGAATCGTTGATTGAACAGTGGTTGCTCGATGTATCGCCTGAGTCCCCCATGGAATTGTATGGATGTCGTAAAGATGGATCGGAATTTCCTATCGAAATACGAATCAATCGCTTGGAGCATAGAGAGAGGCATTATCTGAGTGGTGAAACACATAGGGAAAAGGTGTTGATGAGTATTCTGGATATTACCGAACGTAAACATGGTGAGCGTGTTCAGGAACATCAGCTCTCGCATTTAGAAGAATTGGTCCGACATCGAACCGCCGACCTTCAACATGCCAAAGAGGCTGCCGAACAGGCCAATTCCTCACAATCGGTATTTCTTGCCAATATATCGCATGAATTGCGGACTCCCATGCATGCGATTCTTAGTTTCGCGTCCTTGGGAATTGATCGCTTTGATCGGGCCACTCCGGAGAAAATTCAATCATACTTACGGCAGATTAAAGAAAGTGGCAACCGTCTCTTATTACTCGTGAATGATCTCTTGGACCTCTCAAAGCTTGAAGCGGGAAAAATGCCGTTGACATTTCAACCGTGTCACATCAATGCGTTACTCCGTTCCATGGAAACCCAAATTGCTCCGTTGCTTCAGGCGAAGGAGATACAGCTTGTTGTTGCCGAAGAGCATGAGGTTATCTGTGTGTGTGCAGATGCTGACCGGATTACACAAGTCTTATGGAATCTTATGTCGAATGCGGTGAAATTCAGTCCCCCGGGAAGTCACGTCCGGGTGTCGTGGCAGGCTACGTCTGTACGGCAAGGACGACGTACCTCAGACCTCTCCACGATCCCAGGGGTACAGGTCACCATATGGGATGCTGGTCCAGGAATCCCGGAACATGAATTATCCACAATTTTTGAAAAGTTTGTGCAAAGTAGCATGACACGAACCGGTGCAGGAGGGACCGGGCTCGGCCTCTCGATTTGCCGTGAGATTATTCACGGTCATGGAGGAAATATTTGGGCTGAAAACCACCCTGATCATGGGGCGATGTTCCACTTTACCCTTCCGCTGAATCCACGTCAGATGGCGCAGAGCGAGTCGGGAGAATCGTCTATCGTCAAGAGCACCCATGCTGCTGAAAACACCTTTCCTACGACATCGGACATTTCATGAATAAACCGCTTAAGTCTCAAGTGTAAAGACCGATAAATTCATTGAATTAAGCAAAAACACTCGTAAGCGAGTCTCAGTGCTCAGTCCGAATTCTTTACAAAGTCAACCCGGATGGGATGGTCGTCTACAGGTGGTACGAGACGAAAGTTACCAGAAGTCGGGAGTCTTGGATGCTTTCCAATCAGTGCTTGAAATCCTGCCACTGTCAACATTGTCAATTACTCATTCCCAACTCGTGAAATGGAGTTTGCCGTGGAGGTCAAAGAACAAGCTGAGGGTCATGTGTTACGTCCGGAAGGTGATCTCACAATTTTTGAAGCCGCCGAGTTTCGAGAAGCCTTACTGGCGTTAATCAAGCATGACGGTTCGTGTGAACTCGATGTTTCGGACGTTGAGCGCGTGGATTCTTCTGGAATACAGTTATTGGTCGCTGCGTCGCAACATGGCTCATTGGGTATTACGGGGATGACTTCCGCGATACGTGAAAAAATTATTGGGGTCGGGTGTGAACAGTTAGTCACGATCCAGGACAAATAAGTTCGAGAACGATCAGAAGAGGGGGTATCGATGAACACGAACATTCACACCAATCAGATAATGCGCCACGGTGGAAAGTTTGTGCGTCCCTGTCTGAATGGAGGTTGGCGATGAACGTGGATTGGTGGTGGGTGATGGGTGCGTTGTGTGTTGGTGTGTTGGTCGGGTATTTCGGGAGGCGGCACCAGTCTGAATCGTTCTCCTCTGGTGACGAATCGATCAGAAATGACGAATTGGAACAACAACGACACGTGACGCAAAGTTGGCAAGCATTTGGTCGAGCACTCACTCCGTTGCTTCCAGTGTTTGTCGGGCAAATGAAGTCGGTGATTCAAGAGACCGAAGAGGCCGCGTCTGGGCTCATACAGCGATTCCAAACCATCTCCACGCGTGCGCGAGAACAAGCATCTGAAGCCGAGGCCCTGCTCGTTGCGGGAGAAGCGATCGATTCATCAGGGAACGATACGTCGGTTGAGGCGATCTTACATGAAACCAGACAGACGATGGACATGTTTGTCGGTCAGGTGACCTCGACGTCACAAGTGACGCTGAGTACGGTGTTGGTGATGGAAAAGGCGGTCGGGACAACATCACGAATTGCAAACGTGGTTGAAGAGGTTGAGTTTATCGCCGATCAAACCCGTCTTTTGGCATTGAATGCCGCGATTGAAGCGGCCAGAGCAGGAGAGCACGGGCGAGGCTTTGCGGTTGTGGCCGATGAAGTCACGAAACTGGCCAATCGATCTGGGCAAGCAGCAGAGCAGATTCGAACATTGGCGACTGAGGTCAAAGAAACGACAGAGTCTGCCATGACCGAATTGCAATCCTTGGCGTCCCTTGACATTTCCGACACCTTGGCGGCTCAACATCATGTAATGGAAATGACTGAAGTGATGGTGAATAAAAATCAAGCGCTGAAAGATAATATGACGCAGAGTACCGATCGCGCAAAAGAACTTGGAAACGATATTTCACAAATTGTGATGTCCATGCAGTTTCAAGACATCACGCGGCAAAAGTTGGAGCATGTCTATCAGCCGCTGGAACTCATTTATGGACCGTTACGTGAATTTCAATCCCACGATGATTCGACCGTGTTTCCAGAAGAAGTGTTTCATCAACTGAAGGAGTTAGAAAATTCGTACACAATGGAATCCGAGCGTGTGCTGATGAAGGCGGCCAAAGACGGGCAGGAAGCGGTCGTTGTGGGAACGGCCACTGAAACGAAAGAAGAAAGTGTGACCTTGTTTTAATCCATGAAAATTAGGGCAGTCTGACACAGACGTGAGTTATGAATAACAACAAGAAAAGAAGCGTTGGGGCAGAGAATGTCTGTTACCGAATTTAACCGGAGCGAGGTATGGCCATGGGTAAGACGGTATTAGTGGTTGATGATTCAGTCTCTATGCGACAAATGGTGACATTCACGTTGAAGGGGGCAGGGTTTGACGTGGTAGAGGCTGGGGATGGGCAGGAAGCTGTCGATAAACTGAACGGCGGTGCCAAGCCTAATCTCGTCATCACTGATTTGAATATGCCCAACATGGATGGCATATCCCTTATCAAAGCGATTCGGGGCATGGCGGCACATAAGTTTACGCCAGTGTTGATGCTGACCACGGAGTCGGCTGCGGATAAAAAGAAAGAAGGGCAAAGTGCAGGGGCGACAGGGTGGATCGTGAAGCCGTTCAACCCGGATCAAATGCTCGCGACAATCGGAAAGGTATTGCCGTCATGAACTGTACGCCGTGTATTCGCATTGTTGGCACGGAGTCTGAGCCGTTTCCTGGAACTAATGAACACATCACACACCACACTCGCTACCTGTACTAGAGGACAAGCCCATGGCTGTTGATCTTTCTCATTTTCAAGAATCCTTCTTCGAGGAATCCGCTGAGCACGTTGAGACAATGGAGACTGGCCTTCTGGAGTTGGAGCAACGGCCGACAGATCTCGACTTATTAAATCGAATATTCCGTGCTGCTCATTCCATCAAGGGGAATGCCGGCATGTTTAATTTTACGGCCATTGGCGGATTGACGCACAAGATGGAAAACATCTTGGATAAGTTGCGCAATAGCCAAATGCTGGTCACGAAAAACATTATTGATCTGCTTCTGCAGGCCTTAGATGGATTGAAGACATTGTTAGATGTTGCACATAGCGGAGACGCCTATGATGAAGATGGCATCCGCGTGATTGAAGAGCAGCTGGTCGCCTGTTGTGAAGCGGCTCCTGTTGATGATGTCTCAAGTCCGACTGCAACATTTCAGGCACCTGTTGCCGAGTCACGTCCCGCGTCGTCACGGACCATTACGATTTTCTGGAAACCATTGGTCGAGTTATTTCAACGCGGTCTTGACCCGGCACAGATATTTAAAGAACTGGAAGGCTATGGAGTGCTGAAAGAATTACGTGTCGATACTGGTGCGCTGCCACAGCTGTTCGAGCTGGACGCCGAATGTTGTTATTTGGCATGGACCGTTCTGCTAGAGACCGACAAGCCGGTGAACGATCTTGATGCCGTCTTTGATTTTGTTCGCGATGGAAGTGTGCTGACATTTACGGAAAGTGAACCCCATCCTACGGAAGAGGAAGGCTATAAAACCATCGGTGAGATTCTTGTCGATGAAGGGGCTGCCTCTCCGGCTCAGATTGAGACGGCGCTCGCGAAGCAGAAACCATTAGGTCAGATATTAGTAGAAGAGAAAGCTGTTTCCCCACAGCAGGTGAATCAGGCGCTGACCAAACAGCAGCAAATGAAGAAAGGCGAAACTGCGTCAATTCGGGTGGATACGGAAAAAATCGACAAGTTGATTAATTTGGTGGGAGAGCTGGTCATTACGCAGTCCATGATCACCGATCTTGGCGAAAAATTTACCATGAATCAGTTGCCGATTTTGCAAGAACGCATCATTCAGTTGGAACGTAACACGCGGGAACTCCAGGAACGGGTCATGTCGATTCGCATGGTGCCGATTGGCGCCACGGCGTTCAATCGGTTTCCACGCCTCGTTCGCGATCTCGCAAGCAAAAGTGGAAAGAAAATTCAATTGGTCATGTCTGGAGAAGATACGGAATTGGACAAGACCTTGATCGAGGCCATAGGCGATCCCTTAACCCATTTGGTCAGAAATTCAGCCGATCATGGACTTGAAGGCCCAGAAGAACGTGTCGCGGCAGGGAAACCGGAATTGGGAACCATTCGCCTCAATGCCATGCATGACGGCGGAAGTATTTGTATCAGCGTGGAAGATGATGGTCGAGGGCTCAATAAACAGAAAATTCTCAAAAAGGCCATCGAAAAAGGGTTGATTACTGAGAGCGAATCTCTGAGCGATGAAGCGGTTTGGCTGTTAATTTTCCGGCCTGGGTTTTCCACGGCTGATACCATTACCGATATTTCCGGTCGGGGGGTTGGCATGGATGTGGTCAAACGAAATATTGAAGCGCTGGGAGGGAGCGTGGCCATTCAGTCGGTCGAGGGGAAAGGGTCAAAACTCACACTGAAACTTCCGTTGACCTTAGCCATTATCGACGGCATGACGGTTCGTGTCGCTCAAGAAAACTATATCATTCCTCTTATTTCCGTGACTGAATCCATTCGACCGAAACCTTCAGAGCTTCAAACGGTCGTTGGCAAAGGGGAAGTCTTTAACCTTCGAGGTGAATGGGTGCCGATGGTTCGGCTGTACGAGGTGTTTGGTGTGCAGCCGGAGTTTAGCGATCCGTCTGAGGCCTTATTAGTGATTGTGGAATCCGATGGAAAACGGGTCGCGCTGTTTGTTGATGAACTCACAGGTCAACAGCAAGTGGTCATTAAGAGTTTAGAACAGAATTTTCAAAAAATTGAGGGCATATCGGGAGCGACAATATTGGGAGATGGACAGGTGGCGTTGATTCTTGATGTGCCGAGTCTTGTCAAATTATCCAAAATGGCAAAAGTAGAAGCTGCCTGAGGCGTGAAGCGGGAAACGTGAAAGAAGAGAGCAAGAAATAGAGTTCATGAGTATAGCGAATCTCAATTCGGTCCAGTTGAAGCCTAAGGATTTTCAATGGGGTGCCAAACGCTTCAAACATCAGAAGGTTATACCCGCTTGGATCGACTAACCATGCTTGACGTTACCTATCACGTATTGGATGGGAAGCGCGTACACGGTGGCGCTTGATCTCGTTTCGGTATAACTGAATCGGCTATAGCGTAGTGCGGTACAACGGTTCAACCAACGGAAGTTATGAGAACCAGCTATATATGGTGAAATTGAAAGCAAGTGAAAAGGATGAGGGATGAAATACATGATGAAAGAGCTAGCGAGAGTTTTCTCTTTCGCCTACCCCTTCACTCCTTACTCCCTTACTGATTAAGAAGGAGGATTTCATGTCCACAGAGGTAGCAGAGGCGACGGAAACCCAAATCGGTTTGAATACCGATAGTCAACAATATCTGACATTTGACTTAGCTGAAGAACATTATGGCGTGGACATTCTCAAGGTTCAGGAGATCAAGGGCTATACGGCCGTCACAAAGATCCCGAATACCCCTGACTATGTCAAGGGAGTCCTTAATCTGCGGGGAACAATCGTTCCAATCGTGGATCTTCGCTTGAAGTTTGGAATGGAGCCAACTGAGCCGACGGCGTTTACCGTCATCGTGGTGGTGAATGTCAGAGAGCGAGTGATGGGATTCCTCGTCGATGCGGTTTCAGACGTGTTGGAGTTAGCTAGTAAAGACATCCAACCGCCTCCAGATCTTGGTCAGAAATCGGATATTACCTTTGTGTCGGGCATTGGGAATACGAATGATCGTTTGGTGACATTATTGGATATTGATCGGGTGATGGCCGAAACCGACGTTGAGGCTATCACGGCCAATCGCTCGGAATAGGACAGAAATCATGAAAAAACATCGGAATGAGTTTCAACAGACTCAGACATTACTACAGACATCAAAGGGGGGTGAGGGTGCCATGAAACAGATGATGCAAACCTTTCTAACGTGGGGAATTGCGGCCAAATTGGTCACCGTATTCCTAATTTTCGGGGTGCTTCCAATGTCGGCGGTCGGATTGATTGCCTATAACGCTGGAGAAGACATGAAGGCCGGAGTCGGCATGCGGTTTCAGGCAATGGCCAAAGCGTTATCCGATAAGATTGATCGAAATCTGGCTGAACGATATGGCGATGTGCAGGCATTTGGCTACAACGACGCCGTACATCGAATTTCTCAGTGGTATGATCCCACACCGTATAATACGATTAGCCAGGTCATGAATAGATACGCGGCAGCGTACGGAATTTACGATTTGCTGATTATGGTGGATACGCGCGGCGATGTGGTGGCCGTGAATAACCAAGATTCGAAAGGCAATCCAATAGACAGTCAATTTATTTTCGAGAAAAATTACAGTCAATCACCATGGTTTAAAGCGCTCGAAAAGGGAGAATTTACGACCAAACGAACGTATACCTCGGCCGGTAACGACACATGGACGGGAACGTACATCGAAGATACGCATATCGACAAAGACGTGGCGCAAGCGACGGGACGAGATGGGTATGTGATGGGATTCTCGGCGCCGGTCTATGGTCATAACGGCGAAGTCGTAGGGTATTGGACGAACCGGACCAGCATGCGAGGGATTGAGCAGATGTTCCTCATGACCTATCGATCGTTAAAGTCTCTAGGATATCCCGGAGCGGAGGTGACGCTTATTGATCCCAAGGGTCGGGTGCTTGTGGATTTTGATCCGACAACATATGGCACGGAGGATGTTCCGCGAAATTTCGATGTGCTGCTGAAAACCAATCTCGTGGAACAAGGCATTCCGGTTGTCCAGGAAGCGGTTGCGGGAAAGGATGGATTTGAGACTGGGGTCCATGCCAGAAAGCAAATTTCTATGGTAGCAGGCTATACCCATCTCAAGGGATCCATGGGATTTCCCGGCATGAGTTGGTCGATGCTGGTACGTGTGCCTGAGGAGGAAGCCTTAGCCGACGCCAATAGTGTGCAATCGAGTGTCATGCAAACAGGGTTGATTTGTTTAGCCTTGATCGTACCCATTGGATGGTTTGTTGGCCGAACCGGAGCCCAGCAAGTGGTTCGAGTGCAATCGGCGGCAGAAAAAATGTCTGCCGGCGATTATGATGCTCGGGTCGATGTAATGTCTAAGGATGAAATCGGACAATTGGGCACGGCGTTCAATAGTATGGCGGAGAAGATTCAAGAAAACGCGAAAGAGGCCAAAGAATTTGAAATTAAAATGAAGGCGGTGAATAAGGCCCAAGCCATGATTGAATTCAATCTGGATGGCACGATCCTGACGGCCAATGAGAACTTTCTTAGTACCGTGGGTTATTCGATGGACGAAATCCGTGGCCAACATCATCGGATGTTCTGTGAAGCCGCCTATTCGAATAGTCCGGAATATCAGAACTTCTGGGCGAAGCTCAATCGCGGGGAGTTCGATGCGGGCGTGTATAAACGCCTAGGCAAAGGGAACAAGGAAGTGTGGATTCAAGCTTCCTACAACCCCATCATGGATGCCAGTGGGAAGCCGTATAAAGTCGTGAAGTTTGCCACGGATATCACAGGGCAACAGAAGGCACTTAATGAGGTGGAAGGTCTCATCAGTGCGGCAGCGAAGGGTCAACTGTCTTCTCGCATCGATGCGGGGCAATTTGAAGGCTCCTCAAAAGCCCTCACGCAAGGCTTTAATAGTTTGTTGGATGCGGTGGTGACACCACTTAATGAAGCGCAGATGGTCATTGGGGCTGTTGCACAAGGTGATCTCACCACGCAAATGACGGGTGCCTATCAAGGTGAATTCGAGAAAATTAAAACGAGTTTAAACCTTGCCATAGACAACTTAGTTAACACGGTGAAGTCTGTACGAGAAGGAGCCGATTCGGTATCGATGGGTTCCACGGAAATTACTCAAGGCAATGAAGATCTTTCGCAACGGACCTCGCAACAGGCATCGGCGTTAGAAGAAACCAGTGCCTCCATGGAGGAAATGACGTCGACGATTAAACAGAATGCCGATAATGCGAAGCAAGCCAATCAATTGGCGGTTGCGGCACGCGAAGTCGCAGAAAAAGGTGGAGCGGTGACGGAAAAAGCTGTCGATGCGATGAGTGAAATCAACAAGAGTAGTAAGAAAATCGCGGATATTATTAATGTCATCGATGAAATCGCATTCCAAACCAATCTCTTGGCGCTGAATGCTGCGGTGGAAGCCGCACGTGCCGGAGAGCAGGGGCGCGGGTTTGCGGTTGTGGCCTCGGAAGTGCGTAATTTGGCCGGACGATCGGCGACGGCTGCCAAAGAAATTAAAACCTTGATTAATGAATCTGTTCAGAAGGTTGGGGACGGGAGTGAACTGGTGAACCAATCCGGCCAAACCTTAGAGGAAATCGTAAATTCCGTGAAACGGGTGACGGATATTATTTCCGAGATCAGCGCGGCGTCACAGGAACAGGCGGCTGGTATTGATCAAGTCAACAAAGCCGTCATTCAGATGGATCAGTCCACGCAGCAAAATGCGGCTCTGGTGGAACAGACGACTTCGGCGTCTCAATCTATGCGGCAGCAGGCCGGTGAGTTGTTGACGCAGGTCGCATTTTTCAAAACCGATGATGCTGGGTCTGCCAAGTCGGGAAGCGGCGTTCAGCCGGTCAAGCGGAGTGGAAGCGCACCAGCGAAGTCAATGGGCTCAGTCGCTCAGCAGAAAACGGCTCCGTCCGCAAAGTCGTCACCAGCTCCGGCTCACTCGTCGTCATCGGCGGAACCGGAGAAGGCGGGAGTTGGTTCTGGAAACGGTCATGATCGCCGGCAACGCGACGATGACTTTTTTGAAGAATTCTAGAAGCTGTACGGCGTGAGGCGTAAGGAGGCATATGAGAGAGGTTGTGCTCTGTATGCCTTTCGTCTCACGCCTAACCCTTAACGAATATTGTTGAAAAAAAGGAGACCATATGAGAAGCCTAAGAAAGAAGCCATTCTGGTCTGTGGTCATCGTATCGATGATGATCCTCATAGGAAGCGGTATGACTGTGCTATCAACGAGTCAAGCGACGATGACCAAGGACTTTACGCTGGATCGCGATGCGATGACCAAGTATATTCTTGCAACGGTAAAAGCGGCTCGAACTGTGTATTCTCAAAGTGTTCTGCGTAAGGTGAAAGCGTCAGGGATGAAAGCGTCGGAAGATTGGGTCAAGGAAGACCATGCCGTGATGTTGCCTGCGCAGTATGTTAAGGCATTAGGTTATGAGATCCAAGGCTATGAATTGTCACTTGTGGGGACCTATCCGCTTTACAAAAGTAACCAAGCCAAGACGCCAATGGAAAAGGAAATGTTAGCCAAGCTTGCAAGTGGAAAGGAAAAGATGCTGACGTTCCAAGATGGAACGCAATTTAAGGGCATGTCGGCGGATTTCGCCATTTCGCAAGGTTGTGCCGATTGTCATAATCAGCATCCCAACACCACCAAGCGTGATTGGAAAAAGGGTGACTTCATGGGAGCCATTATCATCCGTATGCGTGGATAATGTTGTTGTGTGTGAAGCGTGAAGCGTGAGATGCGAACATATCTTACGTTTCATGCTTCATGTTTTTTCGTTTCTTTCCTGTCTTTTCCCTCTTTCGATTCATATCTTTTTGCCCTCCGCCCACTTCATGCTTTATGTCATTCCCCTGTGCGTGGAAAAAAAACGCTACCGGACTTCTCGTCATGTTGCGAGAGTACATGCCTCTTGACGGATTGAGTGTTACGGCTCTCTTGGTCTATTCATGTCTTGATGACATGCAATCTTAGGCAAGACTGTTGCCATTTTCATACGATTAAAAAACGATGGGGGCGTGGAGAATTCTTTCCGTTTAGAGTTTCATGTCATGGAAGAGCACTGTGTAACAGGTCTCCCATGTTTGACATTTTTCGTTCTATGAGCTACCGTGAGATCTCAAGGTTAAGTGTATTTTCTTAGTATTTATTATCATTACTCTAAAGGAGGGGGTATTATGAGGAATTATTTGCTGAGATTTTCGACTGGGGTTTGTGCTGTGACGGTAGGGGTGGCATTGGTGATTCCATTTGCCCAGGCGGGTGATATCAGTAAAGGCCAGGCTGCCGAATTTATTCTCGCTACGGCTAAGGCTGCACGTACAGTATACGTAAAAGATATAATCAGCAACGCCAAGAAAGGCGGGGTGAAGCCTAATGAAGATTGGGAAAAAGCCGATCACTCGGTGATGTTACCCGCACAGTTTGTCAAAGCCGTCGGTTCGAAGATTGAGGGATTTGAATTAGGATTGGTTGGAACCGACCCTCTCTTTCCCTCGAATGCGCCAAAGACCGATGCTGAAAAAAAGGCATTGACCGAATTAGCAAGCGGGAAAAAAGACGTTGTGACCTTTGAAGACGGTGGGCAAACAGTCGGGATGTCCGCCGATTTTGCCATTGTTGATGGTTGTGCCGATTGTCATAATCAGCACCCCAAAACGACCAAGAAGGATTGGAAAAAGGGTGATTTTATGGGTGCTATCGTCGTCAGGATGAAATAGCATTCGAACCAGAGATGTATGCCCAGATCGCGTAGAGGGTCAAGAATCCCTCTACGCGATTTTTTTCGTCTGCGAAACGTCACGTCTCGTGGGTGTTGTCGTTTCTTGTCCATTCATGATGCGTTCTAAGCAGTTTTTCTCGTAACCAGTTACGGCTTACCAATCAATCAGTCCTTCATTCAGACTTTCCTGCCCGTCATAATCTTACGTTGAGACTGTTCATTATCTTTACATCCTGACCGATAAAGCATTGGCAGACCTCTACAGTGTGTTGGGGCACTCACGATGACAGGGGCAGGTCGTCTGCGTAGGTCTGAGCTCTCATATTGAACACGATGATTTCAATGAACACTGCTGATGTCATGTGGGCTGTCGTCTTGATCGGCATGACGGTTGCCTATGGAGTGGCGCTTTTTGGTGTACGGGCGGCCAAACAGCAGAATGTCCATCGCCATGCCAAATGGATGATGGCCTCATGCACCTTGGTTGGATTGTGGCTTGCCGGGTATGTTGCGAAACAAGTGATGTTTGGACGAGATGAATTTCCGGGAACAGTTGACGAGTATTGGCAGTATTATATTCCTGTTCTTGTCCTTCATACGAGTTTGGCTATGACGACAATTGGTTTGGGAGTCGCGAATCTCTATACCGGTTTGACCCGACTTCGATTGGGAGCGGAAGTGGAAACTCTGGTGAACGTCGTGCGGCGTCATCGGATCCAAGGCAAGGTATTGGTCGGAACATTTTCTGGGACGATTGTGACGGCCTATGTGGTGTACGTCATGTTGTTTCAGTGGGTGCCGAGTTAAACGTCGGTCATTTCATTGTTCGGGACAAGAATGCATGGAGCGAAACACGATGAGACAACCCCTTGAGCAATATCAAATAGGTGAGCACTCATGAATGCAACAATTTCGGATACCGAGTACAGTCAATTTCAAAAATTTATTTACGAGCAGGTGGGGATTACGCTGAGCGGAGATAAAAAGACGTTAATTGTCTCGAGACTTGGGAAACGGCTTCGAATGTTGGAATTATCGACGTATCAGGAATATCTGGATTATGTGCGTGGAGACGCTGGACAGGAAGAACTCACGAACTTATTAGATTTGATCTCGACCAATAAAACCGACTTTTTTCGAGAGCCGGTCCACTTTGACTTTCTTCGTGAAAAGATCTTGCCGACGCTAGCCGATGTGCGACAGATTCGAATTTGGTCTTCCGCATCGTCTTCTGGAGAAGAGCCGTATACGATAGCCATGACGCTCCACGATTCAGTCTTGAATCCATCGCATTGGAGTTTCAAGGTCCTGGCTTCTGATATTTCAACGAGAGTGCTTGCCAAGGCCGCGTCGGGAGTGTACGAAGACGAACGCATTGCCGGACTCGATTCCGATCTGGTACGCCGTCATTTCCTTCGAGGGAAAGGTGAAAAAGCCAATTTCGTAAAAGTCAAACCGCATATTGCGAATGTCGTGCGGTTTTGCCGTATTAATCTTATGGATGACGCCTTTCCCATTCGCGAACCGTTAGACGTGGTCTTTTGTCGGAATGTCATGATTTACTTTGATCGTGATACTCAATCACGTCTGGTGCGTAAGTTTTATCGATATCTTAAGCCTGGCGGGTATCTCTTTATAGGACATTCCGAGAGTTTACAGTGGGTGGAGCATGAATTTACGTACATTGCTCCCACGATCTATCAAAAAGTATAGAGCAGAGAGCGGATGATATATGGCCAAAGGGTAAAATTCGCACAACTATAATGAATCCAAATAGGTATTAGTTTGCGTGAACACGGTTGTTGTGTACTGTATGGCTTCTGAGCAGCATCTTCTGTTGGCTTCCTATTTCAGAGTCTCCTGCAGAGCAAGTAGCGAAAGACATTGATCAACTAACCCTTGAGTCATAATTATGTCACAAAGTTCAAATATGGAGTTTGGACACATCCGAAGAATGAAAGACATTCGATTTCCTCATGAAGTGGCAGTCATTCTTCCGGGTGAGTACTTTCTCAGTGAAACACCCATGGTTGTCTATACCGTCTTGGGGTCGTGCATCTCGGTCTGCCTCCGAGACCCGCAAGCTGGAATAGGCGGAATGAATCACTTTATGTTAGCCGCTCCAAAGGGGCAGCATGACAACGATGCCTGGTCGGAGTCGGGGCGATACGGCAGTTATGCTATGGAAATGTTAATCAACGGTATTTTAAGTCGTGGTGGGCATCGTAAGCGCTTGGAAGCTAAGGTCTTCGGTGGTGGGAAAATTTATGACGGCAGTTTGGATGTCGGAGCCAAAAATGCCGCGTGGGCATTGGATTATCTTCAACAAGAGGGGATGCCGCCAGTAAAAGCTGATGTCGGGGATGTCTGTCCTCGGAAGGTGTATTATTTTACGGATACCGGCAAAGTCTTGATGAAAAAGCTGGATCGCGTGCAATCTCAAAAAATTGTACAACAAGAGCGACAATATGAATCGACGCTCAAAAAAGAGCCTGCGGCAGGTGAGGTGACGTTGTTCTAAGCAGCCACATAAAGGCTGTCACACCTGGAGATGCTGCGTGTGTCGGCTGGTCTGCGTTGTCTGGTGTTCGATAACAAGGAGTGACGAATGAGTACAAAAAAGATTCGAGTGCTGATTGTCGATGACTCTGCGTTGATTCGAGGGGTCATGACTGAATTGTTGCGGCAAGATCCTGAAATTGACGTTGTGGGGTCGGCGACGGATCCCTATGCTGCGCGCGATAAAATCAAAAGTCTGAATCCCGATGTGCTGACTCTTGATGTTGAGATGCCCAAAATGGATGGGTTGACCTTTCTTCAGAAAGTTATGGCTGGTCATCCCATGCCCGTCGTGATGGTCAGTTCACTGACTGAATCTGGTTGTGAAACAACCTTACGCGCGTTGGAGCTTGGTGCCGTTGATTTTATCACCAAGCCGAAAATCGACGTGCAACATGGGTTAGAGGAACTTGCTGAGTCGATTACAAGCAAGATTAAAACCGCGGCGGCGGCCACGGTACGAAAACGAACCCCGACAACTGTGAATCCCGATCGTCTTCGTGAATTAGCGACGCAATCTTCCATGATAAAAACGACGGATACGATCATTGCGATTGGGGCATCTACCGGTGGAACTGAAGCGTTGAAAGAGTTGCTTGAAGTGCTTCCGCCAAGTGTCCCACCGATTGTTATTACGCAGCATATGCCGGAACGATTTACCAAAACCTTTGCCGATCGCTTGAATCAAGTATGCCAGATTAGCGTGAAAGAAGCAGTGGATGGAGATAGTGTCATTCCTGGACAGGCGCTTCTTGCGCCGGGCAACTATCATATGGAGCTCCGCCGAAGCGGTGCGCGTTATCAAGTCACCCTCAATCAAAACCCTCCAATCAATCGTCATCGTCCTGCTGTTGACGCGATGTTTCGTTCTGTTGCGCATTATGCCGGTGCCAATAGTCTTGGAGTGATCCTTACCGGTATGGGTAATGACGGCGCGGCGGGGATGCTTGAAATGAAAAAGGCGGGTGCGTTTAATTTGGCTCAAGATGAAGCGTCATGTGTCGTCTTTGGTATGCCGAAGGAAGCGATTAAGGCTGGTGGGGTTGATAAGATTCTTCCTTTGTCCGACATTCCTGCCGCTATGTTGTCGCATCTGAAGAGTGTCTCGTAAGTAGACCGTATGTCGGATAGGGAAACCGGAAAATATCATGAGAAAGCCCATTGCAACGCTCATCTCAGATGCAGGTTCCTAGTTGTGTCTTGTGATTCATCTATAGCATTGTGATGAACAGTATGGAATAAGAACGCTGGCTTTCCCACGGTTCCTGATCTGAGACCTACCTTCCTTTGTCGTGTCATATCTTTCCTCCTTCCTTACATTCAATATGTTGTTGGGATACGCAACATGTGAATTCCTCTGCTGCCCGATTATTGTTTGTCATATCGTCCGACCTGAGTGCATTGGCATTATTTTCGATAGTAGAGACCGAGCTTTCCTGGTGTGCCTATGACTCATGAGTTGTAGAGAGTATTCTGACTTGCTTCCATTGCCCACCAGGGACACCTTGTCATAGGCAAAAATTTCCCAATATCAGGTATATCTGCTGTACGAGAGTATGATGAAAATGCATTTTCCTATCAGATCTTTAACTTTGTATGAAATTTCTCCGAAAGAAATAAGAGGAGTCTTCATTGATTTGACGCTCCAGTGAATGGTGATAGGTCCGCGTATGACGGTCCTCATTGTCAGATCGTATGACCGTCTATATCGATGAATTGGCATGATGTCTGAAAGAGAACGTTCTTGATGAATAATATGGATGTGGCCGTTTCGGAATTCTTAATCGAAAGCGATGAGAATGTGAGTCATATTGAACAAGACTTGATCAGTCTTGAATCGGCTCCTGATCAGCGTATCCTCTCAAGTATTCTTCGAGCCATTCACACCATTAAAGGTTCCTGCGCATTTTTGGGATATTCGAAATTGGAGGGGCTAACGCATACAGGCGAACGGCTTCTCAATTTGGTGCGCGATGGCGAATGTGCACTCACTCCGAAGATGATACCGACACTCTTGAAGATGGTTGAAGCGATTCGCCACATGTTAGAAATTATCGAGCAGGAAGGCATGGATGGTGAAAATGATTATGCCGAATTGAAACATCAATTGGAGGCACTGAAATGTGGGGGAGAGGCTGATGTTGAACCGGCTAGCGACGTGTCGGTTGTGACCTCCTTGCCCTATTCGTCTGTCGATGCGGAGATCGTGCTGGAACGTCCACCGAATACATTCGAGGTGTGTGAGCCGGTTCGATCCAATCCCGAATTAGATGAAGCCGTCGTAGAGTTTCTCAAGGAAAGTCATGAAAGCCTGTCGCAGGTTGAAAGAGATCTTGTTGATAGTGAAAGCCATCCGAGTCAAGAGAAGCTGGCATGTATATTTCGCGCAATTCATACCATCAAAGGAACGTGTTCTTTTCTTGGATATGCCAAGTTGGAAAGTCTGACGCATGCGGGAGAAACATTATTGAGTTGTCTTCGTAATGGGGAACTTTCACTCACCGTTGCGAGAGTAAGCGCGCTGTTGTCTTTAGTTGATGCCATTCGAATGATGCTTGCAAGTATCGCACACCACCGACATGACGGGAGCGATGATTGTCTTGAGCTAAAAGCGAAGCTCTTTGCGCTTCAGACGTCAGAGTTTGACGTGCCAATGAGTCCTGCGTTGTCAGGAGAAGATATTTCCTCTGCATGGCCATCTCCAGGTCTGCCGCCGCTCTCAACAGGGACGGGTTCCTCGACGACGTCACGGCAGGGTTCTGCCGACTCTCGTTCACAGGACTTGGTGGATCGTGGTATGCGGCACCATGCAGCGGGTTTGGTAGAGGATTCACGCCAGCCCGGAGCGGTAGGGTCATCAATCCGTGTTGATGTGACGGTATTAGATACATTGATGAGGATGGTTGGGGAGTTGGTCTTGACTCGCAATCAAATCGTTCAGTGTCCTGGTATGCAACAGGATTCCACATTCATGGCGACGGCTCAACGCCTGAGTATGATTACAGGAGAGTTGAAGTCGGGGCTTATGAAAACGCGAATGCAAGCTATTGGGAATATGTGGAATACGTTCCCACGAGTGGTTCGGGATCTGGCTCTTGCCTGTGGGAAAGATATTCGACTTGAAATGGAAGGACAAGAGACCGAATTGGATAAGGTGCTCCTTGAAGCGATTCAAGGCCCGTTGACGCACCTTGTACGAAATGCTGTCGATCATGGCATCGAACCTCCTCAGGTTCGGGAGGACACTGGAAAACCACGTCAAGGACGAATTGTATTGCGTGCGTATCATGAAGGAGGACAGGCGCATGTGGAAATTGTTGACGATGGTGGGGGGATTAAGACGCAACGCGTAGCGCAGACGGCGATTGCGCGTGGTGTCGTGTCAGAGGCTGATGTTTCGCGGATGCAGGAGCATGATCTTTTGCAACTTGTATTCTCTCCCGGCTTATCAACCGTATCGGAAGTGACAAATTTGTCCGGGCGCGGCGTCGGCATGGATGTCGTAAAAACCAATATTGAAAAAATTGGTGGAAGCATAGAAATTACAAGCACGGCTCAGAAAGGCACGACGGTGCAGCTCAGCGTACCGTTAACGCTTACGATTAGTCCGGCTCTTATCGTGACGGTTGGTGAGGAACGCTTTGCCATCCCCCAAGCCTATCTTCAGGAATTTGTCCGCATCGATGCGCAATTATATGCTCAGAGGACAGAAGTCGTTCAGGAGGCCTTGATGTACCGGTGGCGCGGACGCGTCATTCCACTCCTTCATTTGCACAACGTATTACAGGTCGCTCCTGTTGTATCCGAGAGTACAGCAGGGTCGTTGTGTTCAGACATCACCAATATCGTCGTCCTACAGGCTGGTCGTTTTCGATTCGGGCTTGTCGTGGATACTGTCCAGGATATTGAAGAAATTGTGGTCAAGCCACTTGGGACGCCACTGCAGGGATTAGACGTGTATGCAGGGGTGACAATTATGGGTGACGGTCACGTGGCTCTGATCTTAGATGTGATGGGTTTGACTCGTCGTGCCAATTGTGTGTTGGGTCAAGGTTCGCTCTTGCCAGTTGTGAGCCCTGCACAAGAGGAGGGGGCCGCCCGTTCCGGGAAATCTCAGATGTGTGTCATCACTCAGGTTGGTAATGATGAGCGTGTGGCCATACCGGTCCACAGGGTCATACGAATAACCGATGTACAGAAACGTGTGTTGCACATGGTCGATGGGAACCACGTGATGCGGTATCAAGGTCAGATTGTAGTGATTGTGCGGTTATCCTCACTGCTAGGGTCGTATTACGAACCATTATCTGATGAACGTGACCTGTGGCACGTCGCGCTCATGGATCATGATGGCCAATATGTAGGAGTTGTTCTTGATCGAATTATTGACATTGTGGATGTTCAGGTTGATGGGCACGCAACATCGAATCGTCCAGGCATTCTGAGCTCGACCGTCATCCAAGGAAAAATGACCGCGCTATTAGACATTGATGTTGTCTTGAAGACCGGTTTGCCAAAGTCCGTGGGATCAGTAACCCTGGAATGTCTGGAGACTTGAGTCATGTCAGGAGTCCGACAGTTCTGTACGTTCACCGTCGGTACGTTCTTGTTTGGCGTAGATGTTCGTGTTGTGCAGGAAGTCCTTCGCGATCAACGCATGACAGACGTTCCATTGGCTTCTCCTGTTATTCGAGGGCTGATGAATTTCCGGGGGCAAGTCGTTACGACGCTTGACCTTCGTCGTCGATTAGGAATTGACGCTGGGTCGTTCGATTCTTCTCCTATGAATGTTGTCATTCGAACTGATCATGAACCGATCAGCCTTCTTGTCGATGAACTTGGAGATATCATCGACGTTACTGATGATGCCTGGGAACTTCCGCCTTCCAGCCTTGACGGCGAGGTGAAGGCATTACTCGTTGGAGCGTATACATGTAATGACCGAATGCTGTTGGCTCTGGACGTGGGAAGGGTGATGGCCGTGTCTCATGAGGACCATGCGCACGATCACGCGGTTTCGCTGTGAGATTCTATGAGGGGAAAGTGGACACTGATATATGCGTATCGGCTATGGGACATCGTGTTGCCACTCTCTATCGCACAAAGACAATGCCGGCGAGAGCACGCTCATATGCTGTTTACACGTTGAATCCGAAGAGGAGAAGAGACGATGAGTCGATTTGAGAAGTCTGTACGCAAGTGTAGTATTACGGCAAAACTGATTGGCCTGTGTGTCATTTTTGGAGTTGTCCCAATGACGGCCATTGGATTCATTGGATTCGATGCCGCTCATCAAATGGAAGAAAAAGTTGGGGGGAAGTTTGAGAGTGTGGCCAAAACGATTGCTGATAAAATTGATCGGAATCTTTTCGAGCGATATGGTGATGCTCAAATTTTTGCACGCAATGAAGTGGCGCAATCGCATCTCCAATGGGGGAGTCCTTCGATGGCGCATGAGCTGACGAAAGCCATGAATCACTACGTGGCGACTGCCGGAGTCTACTACCTGACGATTATGGTGGATACCGAGGGGTACCCCATTGCCGTGAATTCAACGGATGCTGCAGGCTCTCCGATTCCCACAGCCCATCTTCTGCAAAAGAATTATCGAGCAACGCCCTGGTTTCAAGCATTATCAAAGAAGAACTATACCGTCGCGATGCCATTTACTACCCCCAATGCTCATCAGTTGACCGGAACATACATTGAAGACATTCATGTCGATACCGATGTCAAAGATGTCTATGCTGGTGACGACGGGTTGACTATCGGATTTTCAGCACCCGTTGTTGATCAAGATGGGAATGTCATTGCGTATTGGAGTAACCGCACCAAGTTTGCGCTGGTCGAACATATTATTCAAGAAGCGTATCAGGAACTCAAAGCTGAAGGGTTTTCAAGTGCTGAATTGACATTGTTAGATGGTCAAGGTCGAGTGCTCGTGGACTACGATCCGATCGGATATGGAACGGAACGCATGGTTCATGATTTTGAACATGTCATACTCAAGTTAAATTTAGCTGAATCGGGAGTCGAGATTGCCCAAAGGGCTGTTGCTGGACAATCCGGATATCAGAATGGCATTCATGCACGAAAGCAAATAGTCCACGCCGGAGGGTACACGCATTTACAGGGGGCATTAGGGTATCCGGGAATGAATTGGTCGGTTCTGGTGCGGATTGCGAAAGAGCAGGCGGCGATAACGCCGATGAAACTTAAGATGGCCATCCTGCTGACAGGGGGCGTGTGCTTGCTTGTCTTGTTGCCGCTTGCATGGTGGGTTGGACATAAGGGGACGGCACGAGTCAAACAGATTCAAGGTGTCGCTCAAGCAATGACGGCGGGCGACTATAGTCTTCGTGTGAACATGCAGTCATCTGACGAAGTTGGGCAATTGGCCAACACGTTTAATCATATGGCGGATAGGATTCAACATAGCACGCGAGAAATGTCCCGGATCAATTCAATCGTCGAACATGCACCGATCAATATCATATATGTGAATCATGACTGGAAGATTCAATACATGAATCCCGCTTCAAGAAACACGTTGAAAACCATTGAAGCGTATTTGTCTGTCACTGCCGATCAGCTGATTGGTCATTCACTAGAAACTTTCCACAATGATCAAGATTATCAGCAACGACTGTTGGATATTCAGAACAATCCACCAGGAGAAACTCACATTCATGTCGGTCCAGAAATCTTGGAACTGTTGGCAAGCCCGATTTACGATGCGACGCATCAGTACCTCGGAGCGATGGTGGCATGGCGCGTCATGACGCAACAATTAGCCTTAGAACGTCAGATTCAAGAGTCGGCAGCGTATGAAAAAGCACAAGCGGAAAAGTTGAAGGACGGGGTCGCAGAAATTGCTTCGATTGCGACGTCCTTAGCCAGTGCTGCGGAAGAGCTGAATACTGTCAGTCGTCAAATGGGAGGTATGGCCGAAGAGACATCCAATCAAGCACATATTGTCTCGGGTGTTGCAGAGGAAGTGAGCAAGAATATTCAGTCTGTTGCGATTGGTTCAGAAGAGATGAGTGCCAGTATTCAGGAGATCTCGAATAATACCACGAACTCTGCACGTGTCGCGACAGAGGCGGTGACTGCTGTGGTGACCGCGAATGCCACCGTTGGAAAACTCGGACAGAGTAGTGCAGAGATTGGCAGTATTATTAAAGTGATTAATTCGATTGCGGAACAAACGAATCTCTTGGCCTTGAATGCGACCATAGAAGCGGCCCGAGCAGGGGAGGCAGGGAAGGGATTTGCGGTGGTTGCCAATGAAGTCAAGGACCTTGCGAAAGAAACGAAGCATGCCACTGAGCATATTAGTCACATGATTGAAACGATTCAAGCCGATACCAAAGGTGCGGTGGATGCCATTGCTCAGATACATGAAGTGATTCAACAGGTGCACGATTTTCAAAATACGGTAGCCAGCGCGGTCGAAGAGCAAACCGTGACGACCAATGAGATGAGTCGTCATGTCTTCGAAGCGTCAAAAGGCGGAGTAGAGATTGCGAGTAACATTGCACATGTGGCTCAGGCTGCGACCAGTACCAATGAAGGTACGCAACAAACAAAGGCTGCTGCCGAAGAATTAGCGAAAATGGCTGCCAATCTTCAATTGGTGGTGGGAAAGTTCACGTAACGCATCGGATTGGAAGCATCCAATCTCTTGTGTCGTGTACGGTTCCTACCTGGGGGCCGTGAAATGGATATCCAATAACGAGTCAGGATTCATGGAGCGTGGTGTCGAGGAGGGAGGTGTGTATGCATGTGTTGGTGATTGATGATTCAAAGGCCATGAGGATTATTCTTCGGCAAATTCTTGAATCACTTGGCGGACAAGTGGAGGAAGCTGTTGATGGAAGGGACGGTCTCCAAAAGTTGCAGGCGATGGGACCTGTCGATGTGGTGTTGGTTGATTGGAATATGCCAGCCATGAACGGTTTGGAGTTTCTCAAGACGATACGGGCAGACGCCTCCTATCCACGTGTTCCCGTGATGATGGTGACAACGGAAACCGAAGTCTCTCAAATGGAAAAGGCGTTGGATGCCGGTGCTGATGAATATGTCATGAAGCCGTTCACGAAAGATGTGATTCGTGAAAAACTCAGGTTGATTGGTATTCAGTAATACAAGAACGAGGCAGTGGTGGTGTACCGTTGTCTCCCTGCGTGTCAGATCAATGCATATGATGTACGAGGGTCTCTATACCTTGTGATGGCAAATATTCGTGTCCTGATTATTGAAAGCTCTGCTGTGATTCGTCGTCTGCTTGCAGACGAACTGAGTCGTGACTCCAAGCTCGATATTGTAGGGAAAGCTGCCACTGGTGACATTGGTTTGGCGATGATTGCACGGGATAGCCCGGATGTCGTGAGTGTGGGCATCGACATGTCTACTATGGATGGCCTGGCGATCGTCAGTGAAATTCGACGAAGATATACGCATCTTCCCATTGTTCTCTGTAGTACGCTCAATCAGCGTGCGGCTCGTGAAACACTTGAAGCCTTATCTCGCGGGGCCGATGATTATGTCACGATTCCGTTCAATATTGAACGTGATGCTTTTGGGAGAAATCGCCTACGAAACGAATTGATTTTCAAAATGAAATATCTCTGTCACCGGTCCATTCATGACGCGCCCGTTGACCCACGTCCAGCAACTGCACGTGACGCGTTCGTGAGTAAACGAGACGTGAAGATGGCACGTGTTGACATCGTAGCGATTGGAGTATCGACCGGTGGACCAAATGCATTGGCCGATGTGCTGTCGCAGTTTTCACAAGAATTTCCTGTACCGATTGTTATTGTTCAACATATGCCTCCTATTTTTACACAGTGTTTGAGTGAACGATTATCGTCGAAATGCGTCATTCCTGTTCAAGAAGGGGTGTCAGGAATGACTCTGCTTCCGGGGCAAGCCTGGATCGCGCCAGGAAATCATCACATGACCGTCGTCTCCAAAGGGCATCACGTCGAATTGGCCTTGAATCAACATCCCCCTGAAAATTCTTGCCGTCCGTCGGTTGATGTGTTGTTCCGTTCAGTGGCCCATGTGTTTGGTAATCGTACGCTGGCAGTCATATTGACAGGGATGGGACATGATGGCCTAGCGGGGAGTACCGTGATTCGCGCGAAACATGGACACATCATCGTGCAAGATGAGGAGAGTTGTGTGGTGTGGGGAATGCCCGGGGCCGTGGCGCAAGCCGGATTAGCCGACAAAGTCCTTCCACTGTCACAGATTGCGGGTGAGATCACACGACGAGTGTCTGTGGAGCGTACAGTATCAATTATGCCACCTCAGGCAACAGTGTAATTCTATGTTGTCTTGTAGTCGTAGCCATATGTCTCAATCTTTATCTGAAGCCGAAATGCAATTTATCAGTGACCTTGTGCGAGAGCATTCCGCCATTGTCGTTGAGGCCAAAAAAGAGTACTTAGTTCGAGCTCGACTCGACCCTATTGTGAAGGAAGAGGGGTTGACGTCAATCACTGATCTTGTTTCCCAATTACGTGGCACTCCGTATGGACAACTTCATCGACGTATCATTGAGGCCATGACCACGAATGAAACAAGTTTTTTTCGTGACCTTACGCCATTTGAAGCATTACGAGATACGGTGCTCCCTGATTTGATGAAAAAACGAGCGGGCAGCAAATATGTGAATATTTGGTGTGGTGCGAGTTCGAGTGGTCAGGAGCCGTATACGATGGCTTTAGTGATTCGTGAACTGTTTTCTGACATAGATTCGTGGAGCATAAAAATTTTCGCAACAGACATCTCCACCGAAATGCTTCACCGCTGCAAGGAGGGGAAATATAGTCAACTCGAAGTGAATCGTGGGCTTCCGGTGAAACTGTTGTTGAAGTATTTTTCGAAACGCGGCCTATGCTGGCACGTGAATGATCAACTTCGAAAGATGATTGAGTTTAAAGAGATGAATCTTGTTGGACAGTGGTTGCCGTTTCCGAAGCTCGACATTGTGTTTTTACGAAATGTACTGATTTATTTTGATGTTGAAACCAAAAAGAGAATATTAGCAAAAATTCGAGAACATATGAGCCCTGATGGGTACTTATTCTTAGGTGGATCAGAGACCACGCTCAACCTTGATCCGGGGTTTGAACGAGTGTCCATCTGTAACACCTCCTGCTATCGGCTTCGTCCAGTTATGAAGGATTCACATCATGCAATTTCTTGAACAAGAAATTTTGGAGATTACAGAAACGACCTGGCAGTCATTACTGGGGTTCGAGATTCACGTGAGACAGGTTTCTTCTATCCCACGGCTTACTGAAAGCCCCTGTATTGGGTTCGTGAGTATTTCCGGTGAGTGGAATGGTGTGGTGTTGTTACAGGGTTCTGATCCGTTAACGAAATCTGCCGCTGCGGTCATTTTTGGAAAAGATCTGAGCGCGGTGACACACGACGATCAACGTGATGTGCTGTATGAATTGACCAATATTATTGCAGGGAACATGAAGTCTCTTCTTCCCAGTCCGTGTCAACTCTCTCTTCCCATTGTGCTTCTGTCGCCTATCATGTGTTGTCCGGTTTCCGGACTTACACGGATCAGTGCATTATGTTTCGATTGTCAGGGACAGCCCATGTATGTGTCGGTGTGGCAGGAACCGTAATGTGAGATTGTGACAAAAAGGAGCACGCGTAAAATGAGTGATACGCCAGGACGTCGAGCATGTACACGAGTGGATGTGACGCATGTGGTTGAATTGCAGGCAGGTGAGACGAGACCTATTCAGGGCGTTCTGTATGATGTGAGTCTCAATGGGCTGTATGTTCAGTGTGCGGACCGACTTCCGTTGCATGCTGATTGTCATGTGACATTGAGTCTCGATGGTGGAGATGGTGAACTGTGCATTCATGCCACGGGTCGTGTCGTGCGGATTGATGATGCCGGGCTTGCCATTCAATTTACGAACATTCTGGGTGAAGACAGTCTTGCACATCTTCGAAATCTTGTGCTGTTGAACAGCCACGAATGTCTCCCGCAGGTAGAACAAGAGTTTCGTGAGCACTTAGGTGTGAAGGCGAAAGAGTAGGTTTTTCCGTTTCTGCGTCTTCGTTTATGTAGATTCGTGAGTTTTTATCTTTTCCATGAAGTCTTTACTTAATTTTTCTGTTCGTTGTCCGATAACGGGAATAGGTCGGGAGAAGAAACGTGTGAGTGAGTTGATGGTTCACGTTGAACGGTCCACACGAAACGTGAATGATGCCATTGGACGTTTTATGGTTTAGAGGAGGGTACGATGCAAATTACTGAACAACAAGAAGGTGAAGTGGTCGTTCTGGAATTAGAGGGCCGGTTTGATTTTGGCGCAAGAAAGGTCTTTAAGGATACCGTCGAGCGACTACAAAAAGATGGCTGTTCACATATTATTATTAATATGGAACATGTGTCGTTTGTTGATAGTTCGGCCTTGGGATTATTGGTGATTGCGCATCAAAATTTAAAGGTGAAACATGCACAGCTCAGTCTCGTGAATCCGCAGCCCTATGTTCGACAGGTGTTGGATCTCGCGAATGTTCCCAAAATGGTTCAAATATTTCCTACACTTCAAGACGCCAAGCGTGTGTCTCCGAGTGCGGCGCCTGTCAGTCAGTAAACTCGTCGCCGCTGTGTTCCAACAGTATGATGCATGCGGAACCCTTATAGATCGTAGGCGTATAGTCGATTCAATGATAGCGAAACCAGGTAATCTTCAGCCGTATGTGCATCACGTATACAGCGCAACAACGCACGTCGTACAAGCGAAAGTTAAAAGGAACGGCTATCACTTCCATATCCTTGACGCGTTGGATGCCGCGTAGAAAGTCCTCATTGTACAACGTGAACCCTTCTGAAATAAAAATCGCACCTGAAATAGGAAGCCAACAGAAGGTGCTGCTCAGAAGCCATACAGCATACAACAACCGTGTTCAAGCAGACTAATACGTATTTGGATTCGCGATAACCGTCAAAGGCTTTATGACGAAGGCATCAGATTCCCCTGTTCGTCCTCCTACAGCCTCCAAGACGAAACGGATAGCCACCAGCCAGCTTAAGTCTGGGATGTTTCTCGTTGGTGTCTATCAGTCATGGTGGAAATCTCCATTTTTTCGACATAATCGTCTTCTGAAGACACAAAAAGAGGTTGACCTTCTTCTCAAGTCTGATGTCACGGAAGTCATGATTGATCCGACCCGTGGATTGGATGTTCATGAGGATGGAGAAGACGCATCGCCCGCATCATCTACTGCTACTGTAAGCCCAGATGTCGTCGAGCCTCAGAAGGAAGAGGGGCCTTCCTCGTTACCTGTCCGCTCACCCCGAGAAGTTTCCATACAGATTAAACACGATGCTGTAGCCGCTATAGAACGTGTGTTTGAAGGTGTGAAGACCGGATCCATCATTGATCACCCTACGCTCCAACACACAACCCATGCATTATTAGAACAGGTGCTTCATCAAGAGCAGGCGATGGCTGAAGTCTATTTACTGCAGAATCTTCAACTTTTTGATAAGACATTATATGGTCATGTTGTCGATGTTGCGATTCTCTCAATCATGGTTGGATTCCAGCTTGGCTTGTCTGAAAAGGATTTAGAAGTTCTCGCTCTCGGTGGGTTGCTCCATGATGTTGGTCATGTACGAATTCCACGGAATTTACTGCAACGAAAACATGCATTAACTGAGTATGAACAAGTCATTTTTGAACGTCATGTCGAGCGAGGTCTTGCCATTCTTGAGCAATGCCCATCGATTTCATCCGATGTGCAGCGGGTCGTCGCCGAACATCATGAACGGCAAGACGGGTCTGGCTATCCCGATCAGCGAGCTGCTGACGAGCTTTCAATTCTGAGTGACATTATCGGGTTTATTGATCAATTAGATTTGTTGGTCAGTCCCTGGGGGCCACCGCCAGGTCTCCCAACGGCGTTAGCCATTCGTACACTGTACCGGCTGGCAAAAAACGGACAGTTACGTACCGAGTCTGTCGAAGCACTCATACGATGTCTCGGGATCTACCCACTTGGCAGTCTTGTCAGTTTGTCAACGGGAGAACGAGCCGTGGTCATCAAAGCTAATCCTCTCGAACGGTTAAAACCAACAATAAAACTCATTTCGGATCAAGATGGTACCTTGTACGATTCGCCTATTATCGTCAATCTTGCCTCTAGCAGGGTATTGAAGGGGGAGCGGGTTATCGATGACATCCTCAATCCAATCAGTGTCCATATCGATGTTGAGCAATACTTTGCTCACGACTCCATGAACGAAAGCCATAGATGAGTACGCATCCAATCACACCCGAAAATCAGCAACTCAAAGATGCATATCGTCGACAAGTCTCGATGAATCATGCTTTATTGAAAGCCCTTGCGGTTGGGGTCTGTATCCTCGACGATTCTGGGAAAATTGTCACGTTGAATGATGCCGGGGCTCGTATGTTGGGATGGAGTGAATCGTTCGTTCGTGAAAAACATGCGCATGAGATTTTTGAATGCCTGACTCCTGAGTCTGATTACGAATCGGCCTATTGTCCCATTCATAGATGTGAGCAGACTCGTTCTCTTGTCTGGACGCCTCAGATACGATTTCGCACGCGTGCTGGTGAATGGTGCTGGGTTGAATTGTCGAGTCTCGCCTTGGATGATGTCGGTGGTTCCGGGATGATGATGACGTTTCGGGATCTCAGTACAGAACGGCAATTGCGTGAAGATTCACACAAGCTGGCTTCGATTCCGGAAGAAAGTCCATTCCCTATCATCGAAGTTGATATGGTGGGAAACTTGCTGTATGCCAATGCGGCGATGATTCATCTGATGCATGAAATTGACCATCGTTCTTCCTGGCCGGCTATCGGATTTCCTCTGCAATACCTTAGTGTCATTCAAGAATGTTTAACGACGAATATCGTGCAGAGAGATATTGAAGTTCATCTGGGACCGTATCAATATGTCTGGGTGTTTAGTCCCCATCCAGCCCTCGGGTTGGTGCGTGCGTTTGGCATGGATGTGTCTGACCGGAAATTAGCCGCAGATGAGTTGGCGGCCTTTGCGGATAGGCTTGAAAAAAACAATCGAGAGCTTGATGAGGCGCTGGTGAAGGCCGAGGCGGCGACAAAAGCTAAAGCGGCGTTCTTAGCGACGATGAGTCATGAAATTCGAACTCCATTAAATGGCGTGATTGGCATGACGGAGATGCTGTTACATTCCTCGTTAACGTCGGAGCAAGCCGAATCTGTATCGTTGATGCGCTCCTCAGGTGAGTCCCTTCTGACGATTATTAACGATATTCTGGATTTTTCTAAAATTGAAGCTGGGAAGCTACACCTTGAAATTGTCAGTTTTGAAATTCGGCAATTGCTCGAGGATGTGTTGGATGTATTCGCTGAACGCGCTCACAACAAATCTCTCGATTTCGCCAGCATTGTTTCCCCGGATGTTCCTGAGTCACTCGTTGGTGATCCGAATCGCCTTCGGCAAATTCTCACGAACTTTATCGGGAATGCCATTAAATTTACCGAGCAAGGAGAAGTGTTGGTGAGAGTCGAAAGACTCCGTCGTCAGGAAGACTCGAGACAGAGTGAGGTCACGAACATGACTTCGACTGTATCTGAGAACCCGTCTGCATTGCGCGCTCAAGTCGTACATGTTCCATCTTCAGCATCCGGCCTGTGTGTACGTCTTTCTGTGTGTGACACTGGGATTGGTATTTCTGAACATGCACAACAGCACGTATTTCAAGCCTTTTCTCAAGCTGATGTCTCGACGACGAGAAAATATGGAGGGACCGGTCTGGGCTTAGCCATTTCTCGTCAGCTTGTCGAGTTGATGGGAGGCGTCATCGGTGTTGAGGCTTCTGATGGGGGTGGAGCAACGTTCTGGTGTCATATTCCGTTTGACAGTGATGCAGACGCTCCCAGCCACGATGTTGAGTGTTCTCCTTCACTGGCACAGAATCGAGTCTTATGTGTCGGGTCTCCATCGGCTACTTCGCAAATGCTCGAGGGTCTTTGTCATGAGTTGGGAGCTCAGTGGGCTGTGACGGCAGACTGCACGCAAGCACGTTCTTGGTTACGTGCGGGATTAAAGGAGTCGCGTCCCTATACCACGGTATTGGTTGATTCTTTGATTCCTGATGCGTATAGACTGAAGTTCATCAATGCGGTGAAAACCGATCCTCTCCTTAAACAGGTCAACATTGTCATGCTTGTCAATAGAGGAATGCCTGCGCCTGACCAAAAGGGTCAAGAGACGATGATTGATGCGGTGTTGACGAAACCTGTTCATCGTGCACAATTACAACAATGCTTGGACCGGACGCGAGGCGAGGCTCTTGTGCCTCAGAGGCGATCGAATGAGACGGCTGAGATCGTTCCCATATTCTCAGGGTTATCGGTGTTAGTGGCTGAAGATAATTTAGTGAATCAAAAAGTCGTTTCCTGGGCTCTAAAGAAAATCGGGTGCCATGTGACGATGGTCGGTACTGGACGTGAGGCGGTGAGAGTGAGCTCAACTGGTGACTATGACGTCATTTTTATGGATTGGCAAATGCCAGAAATGGATGGCCTGGAAGCCACGCGTGCAATACGGGCGCGTGAAGCATTAGGCGTGAAGCGTGAAGCGGAAGACAGAGAAATTGAAGCATCTACCGAGATACGAAATACGAGCGACGAGCAACGAGACACGCTTCGTGTGCCAATCATCGGCATGACGGCCAATGCCATGAAGGGCGACCGAGAGGAATGTTTGCATGCAGGAATGGACGATTATATGGCTAAGCCTATTCGCGTTCATCAACTGTCGGCTATGCTCAGCAAGTGGTTGCCGACGTGTTTGAATGCATCGTCGGCAATGTCTCAGCCTTTCGAGGAAGCGGTATCCAGCTTGGGTGGAACGCAGACGACATCTGATAGCCCGTCAACGGAGATGGATAAACACGATACGGCTATTGTCTATGATGTCACGAAAGCCCTCGATGAGTTAGGTGGTGATTGGGTTCTTCTTCAGAGCCTGGTGATGATATTTCTTGACTCGGGTCCCAAGCTTATGGAATCGATTCACACGGCGTATGAGGCCATGTCGTATGATGCGCTGTGGAATCATGCGCATCAACTGAAAGGATCGTTAGGCGCGTTGCATGCGCTCGATGCGGCCCATGCTGCTACTCGTTTAGAAAAGGCGGCGCGTTCTCACGATCATCAGTCATCAGTGCAGGCGTATGTAGACTTACAGCAACAGTTCAGTCTATTGATTCCTGCGTTGGAGAGAGTCGTGTCTCAAGACGTGGTCTCAGAGTCGCATCGTACTCGTTCGGGAGTGTCGTCGTAACGTCCTGTCAGTGAAATGAGTGTTGCATAATGACGCAATATAATCAGGAACGAATTCTCGTCGTTGATGATGAACAGTCGATCCTTGATGCGATGGCCGAAGCCATTCGTTTATTAGATTGCACGGTGATCACGGCTCAAAATGGGGAGGAGGCTTGGGAAAAATTTGAAAATGAAAAGCCTGATGTTGTCGTGACGGACGTACGGATGCCGCATCGAGATGGATTGACGCTTACGACTCAAATCAAAGCCTCTCAACCCTTGTGCCCAGTGATTGTTGTCACAGGGTTTGGCAGTGAGCAGGCTGCTGTGGCTGCCTTAAAAGCCGGGGCTTCGGATTATCTTGTGAAACCCTTTCAGTTGAGCGAACTTCGTGAAGCGGTTGATCGGGCCTGTTCACTCTTACGGGCGAGGTGGGCTGATGAGTATGTCCTGGCGATTGTCGATGATATGACGAGTTCCTTCGTGATCGATAATCTTCCGGAAATGCTCGGGAGTGTGGTGAATGTGATTCTCAAAACGTTGACGGGATGTCTTGCTGGTCAACAATTGCTGAGTGTCCGGGTGGCATTGCAAGAATTACTGATGAATGCGATTGAGCATGGGAATTTAAATATTACTCCTGAAGAAAAAGCGAATGCACTCATAGATGATACGTATGATCAGCTCTTGCAAGTTCGTCGGGAGGACCCGAAATATCAGGCACGTCGAGTTCGACTGTCATGTTCGCATGATGTGCGTAAAGGCAAGGTCCACATTCGAATCGTCGATGAGGGGAATGGATTTGAGTGGACAAAGCTGTTAGATCGAGACGTTCGAACCTTGCCTCAGACCGCACGGTCAGGACGAGGTATTTTTTTGGTGCAAACTCTTGTGCCTGATGTGATGTACCATGGAACGGGAAACGAGGTGACCTTCAGTGTCACGTATGACAGTGTTCGACAATAAATTCACACAATTGTGGGCTATTTTCGTCGAAAAGTTCTCAAGTTTATGAATCTTCGCTCCGATACGAAAAGCATTAGTAACCATATGCAACGAGGTATCTCCATGAATGATTTGCTCACGTTACACGAAGTTTCCACTTTTTTAAAAGTTCCAAAGTCCACAATTTATAAACTTGCCCGTGAACGACGGTTGCCAGGTCATAAAGTTGGCAAACACTGGCGTTTCGTCAAAGAGGAAATTGAGGCCTGGGTGCAAAATGCCGGAATCGAAGAGGCCGTTGGTGTCGGGCATCAGAATGGTTCATCGAATGGATTTAGCTTGAACTAACACGCGTTGGAATATGGGGATTCTGTTGTTAGATGTCTGTGCCATTCGGTTATTGTATGCGGTCTGTTTACATGCTGCTTTTACCCTGTCTTCATCATATGATTCATGCGGGGGGTGTCGCTCCCGCATGAATCCCATCATCGTGCATGAGTGAGAGGTCGCCTTCATTCATACAGAAATGAAAGGCCTCTGCCTTTCACAATCTGAATCTTCAAGTGGCCGGCAGGTTTCTGTGTTACCTCGACGTGTTTGAGGCGATGCAGAGCAATGATTGCACGTATCGATTCGACCCTCTACCTCGAGTACCCTTGAATGCTGGCTCGTGAGTGTTGAGAGGAGAGTGGTCGAGAGACGTTTGAGTCATCGTGCCGAATGGGCCTCTTCTCTGTTCTTCATCTTGTATTTCTGCCTTTTTCCCCGACGCGTAAATCCCACAGTTTTCCATTCCACAATTGATTACGCGGGTTCCTCTCCAATTGTAAATATTCTCACGTGATTGCTTAAGAAATGCTGTATGTTGACCGATTCTCAACATACGGTATACGCATATGAGGGAGACGACTTACGTGAGTATGCGCAATTTGACAGTCTATCACGTGTAACCAAGAAGACTGTCGGGAACGGTAGGGCCAAGGGATAGGACGAAGCAGATTATCGTGCAGTTTGAGGAAGATACTTATGTGATGAAAGTGGCAAGACTGCCATGCTGTTTACGTGAATAGGGAGTGGGGCGGCAAAGCGCCGTTGGGAACGAGTTTGTTCAAAGTGTCACGAGATCACGAAGGAGGGATAAGGTTATGTTGGACACGAGTATGAAGGTGTTAGTCGTTGATGATATGTCGACGATGCGTCGTATCGTGAAGAATGTGTTAAAGCAAATCGGGTATTCAGATATTGCCGAAGCGGAGAATGGCCAAGATGCCCTGACAAAATTAAAAGCTGGTGGGTTTGGGCTGGTTGTGTCTGACTGGAACATGCCCGTGATGCCTGGCATTGAATTGTTGCGCAATGTGCGGGGTGATGCCAATCTGAAATCACTGCCCTTTCTGATGGTCACGGCGGAAGCACAAAAAGAAAATATTATTGAAGCGGTGCAGGCTGGCGTGAGTAATTATGTGGTGAAGCCGTTTACGGCCGAAGCGCTTCAAGAAAAGTTAGAAAAGATTTTCGCGAAGAAATAATGCCATGGATTCACTGCTCGATGTGCCGGTAGCCGCCGGAACCAATAAAGGAGATCGTTATGCTCGTAGATCGAGGCTTTGAAGACACGAATGAGCCTGTGACGGAAGAACCCGACCAGTCTATCTATGATGAATTGGGAGAGTTGACGAAATATGTCGAAATGATGACTCGGACAATTGGGGAAATGGAAGTTCCGGTGGCTTCGACGTCCGATCAATTACCGGATGCGACTGCGCATCTTGGAGAACTGGCCAAGATTACCGAAGAGGGTACGCACAAGGTCATGGCGATTACTGAGGAAATGACGGAAAATCGAGATCGACTCAAGACCATGGTGCAGAATATGGCAGGTGCTTCACCAGAAGATCTTGCGAAACAGGTCAAGGCCATCACGATCTTATTGGATGCGGATGAAGCACGGATTACCAATATCACCGTCGCGCTCGGCTTTCAGGATATTGTGGCCCAACGTGTGGCGAAGCTCGTGACTGTGTTGGATGAAGTCCAACATAAGCTCTTAAAACTTGTGGTGGTGTTTGGTTTACAACATAAAAAAGGCCAAACCAAAAAGGAGGGGCGTGGGTACGACATGTTACATCAGCTTGAAGCTTCTAAAAATACCGCACTCAAGCAAGACTTTGTGGATGATATTCTTTCAGAGTTTGGATTTAACTAAAGGATAGGAATTGGTGACGAAACTGTAAGGATTGACGATGTCCATGAACATGATTGCCCCCTTTCAGTGTCTTTCGCCTATCTCCCACCGACAAGACGGAGTTTCTCATGAACGATGAGATGAAAGAAATCTTAAATGATTTCCTCGCCGAAGGTTCTGAAATGTTGGAAGCCCTTGATCAACATTTCGTGCAACTGGAAGCCGATCCCAATAATACCGACCTCTTGAATGAAATATTTCGTGCCATGCATAGCATGAAAGGCTCAGCCGGATTTCTTGGATTTACCAATCTTGTTGAAGTGGCTCATCAAGGTGAGAGTCTCTTAAATAAGTTGCGTCAGGGAGACATTAGCGTTTCCCCTCTCATCATCGACATCATCCTCGAAGCCGTGGATGCCGTCAAACTCCTACAAGAAGATATACGAGATACCGGAGAAGACACGCATGTCGATACCAGTGTTATTGTGAATAAACTGACGCTGATGCTTGATAGTGCTCCTGTCCTCGGATCTCAAGATTCGAGCGCACGTGCAGACGAGATGCCAAGTGTCCCGAGTGAGGAAGCCTCGACGACAATTTCAGAACAAAGAGTATCGCCGGGACTCGTTCTACCAGAGGGTGATGTGTCGGAAGAAGTTTTGTCAATTGAAGCACCTGTCAATGCCGAAACCCAAGAATCTACAGAGTCGCCTTCGAGCAGTTCGGCGGTGCCATCACCAACTCCAGAGCCAGAAGCTGATCTTTCAGTGATGTTGAACAAGATCAAGGATGTAACGAATCGTTCGATTCAGGCTGCGAAACCTGCTCAAGGTAAAGCGGGTTCGGGAAAGGAAGAAGATCAGACTGTCCGTGTCGAAACGCGTCGTCTTGACCATGTGATGAATCTCGTTGGAGAGCTGGTGTTAGGCCGGAATCGATTGATGAAACTGGGCTATGGTCTTGAGGAAAGTTTCGAAAATGATCCTCATGTTCGTGAGTTAGGGGTGACCTTAGCCCAATTGAATCTCGTGACCTCTGACCTGCAGCTCGCCGTCATGAAAACACGAATGGTGCCAATTCGTAAAGTCTTCGCTAAGTTTCCACGTCTTGTCCGAGATGTGTCGAACAAGCTCGGGAAGCAGGTTCGTTTGGAGTTACTTGGCGAGGATACGGAAGTTGATAAATCTGTTGCTGATGAACTTGGCGATCCACTGGTGCATTTAGTGAGAAATTCAATGGACCATGGGTTGGAAACGGCGATAGATCGACAGAATGCTGGGAAAGCATCGGAAGGGTACGTACGACTGACGGCATCACAAGAAGGCAATAGTATTGTGATACGGATTGAAGATGATGGTCGTGGCCTACAAGCAGAAAAAATAAAGGCCAAGGCTCTTGAACGGGGTTTAGTGTCTGAAGTCGACCTTGCGTCCATGGGGCCTCGTGAAATGATGAGTCTGATCTTTCTTCCTGGGTTCAGTACGGCGGATCAAGTGAGTGATTTATCCGGTCGTGGCGTGGGGATGGATGTTGTTCGTACAAATATTAGTCGGATGAACGGAAGTATTGAATTAGACTCTGAACCAGGTCATGGGAGTCGTGTGACGATTAAGCTGCCCTTAACGGTTGCGATCATTCAAGCGCTGATGGTTGAAGTGGAATGCTGTACCTTTGCGATTCCACTCGCCTCGGTCATTGAAGCCGTCAAAGTCACGAAAGATGAAATTAAGACGATCAACGGGCAAGCGGTGCTAAATCTCCGAGAACGTATTCTTCCGTTAATTCATCTTTCAGAGAAATTTCAGATTCCAAGTCAGTCTGCTCCCGAGGAATGTTATGTGGTCGTGATTGCCATCGGTGAACGGCATTTTGGTGTTGTCGTTGACCGATTGCGCGCACAAGAAGAAGTGGTCATTAAATCACTTGGCGAGTTTTTGTCTGAAGTGAAGGGTGTCGCGGGAGCGACGATTACTGGAGATGGCAAGGTCGTCTTAATTTTAGATATGGCAGATCTCGTTGAGGATATACGGGGTGCTCCGTTGACAATGATGGCATAAATCTGAGTGCAACGTCAGGTGATGCACGTCAATGAAATGGCAAGGATGAAGAGCATGCAAGACGGTATTATGCATTTATACGTATCGCACATTCGATGATTGACGACTCGTAGAGGGAGTAACACCATGTCGAAATGGATGGCGGAAATTGATCAGCGGACGAGATTGGCTGGCGCCAATAAGATGGAACTGCTGATGTTTGATCTTGGAACCGACGAAATTTATGGCATTAACGTCTTTAAAATTCGTGAGGTCATGAAGGTTCAGCCCATGACCAAAATTCCAGATTCTGATTCTCGAATTTTAGGCATCGTGAATCTCCGTGGTGAAAATATTGCCTTAGTGGATCTCAAGCAAGCGATTGGTCTCGGAGTGTTGGAACATGAGGGAGCCAAGCTTATTATCACGGAGTATAACGATCAGAAGCAGGGTTTTCTTGTGGCAGGTGTCGATCGCATTATTCGAATGTCATGGGAACGCATCCATACTCCACCGCCTATGGTGCATTCGAGCCGTCAAGGTTCGGTCACGGCCGTGACGAAATTGGATGATGGACGCATGGTGTTGATTCTTGATGTTGAAAAAATTCTGATTGAATTACATCCGACATTATATGATGACATGTATGCAAGCATCGAAGTGTGTTCTGGATTGACGGGAAAGCGGCTTCTTATCGCCGATGACTCATTAGTGGCGCGAAAGCAAATTGCCAAGACGTTGGAGCGATTGGGGGTACATTGGGAGGAAGCCTGTACGGGAAAAGAGGCATGGAATCGGCTGCGGGCGATCGCGCAAGATGCTGAGATCACGGGGCAACCACTGGATAAGTATGTCGATGCGCTGTTGACGGATATTGAAATGCCGGAAATGGACGGTTTTTCATTAACCAAGCATATTCGACAAGATCCTCGTCTTGCCGGCTTACCGATTCTCATGCACTCTTCGTTATCGGGAAGCTGCAATCTTGATAAAGGGAAATCTGTCGGAGTCACAGATTTCGTGACGAAGTTTGATCCAAATGTTTTACGAGAAAAATTGATTCAACACGTTGCAACCACGGCTGTGTGACGCCGCGTCATTGCGACAACTGAAGGGAAACAACGATGGCTTCACAATTTCGCATCTCACAATGGATGCTAACCCCCAAATTGGTGCTGCTCCTCATTGTCTTTGCCGTGATCCCAATGGGAGTCATTGCGACCATTGGCGTGTTCGCGAGTTATCAAATCGAGGATGTCGTCGGTAAGCGTTTGGCAAGTATGGCGTTTGGGTTGGGGGATAAGATCGATCGGAACCTTTTTGAACGCTACACGGATGTCAAAGCCTTCTCACTGAATCATGTGCTCAATGAACGAGAGGCGTGGTATCAAACGAGTGAGGCTGGGAATGCCATCACCCGCGCCATGAATGCCTACATTGCCAATTATAAAGTCTATTCATTGTCCATCGTCGTTGATCTGCAGGGAAACGTTATCGCGGTCAATAGTCGAGATGGAAATGGAGAGCCAATTGATTCGACATTTTTGTACCAACAAAACTATCGAGACCGTTCATGGTTTCAAGCCTTGGAACAAGGTGTCTACACCTCGGACATGCCATTTACGGCCTCCGGAAATGATCAGTTGAGTGGAACCTTCATCGAAGATGTGCATGTCGATCCCGATGTCCAACGTGCGTATGGAAATCACAACATCTTGACACTTGGCTTTTCCGCACCTGTCTACAAAGAGGGTGAAGTGATTGCCTATTGGTCGAATCGTACCAATTTTGCCTTAATCGGTGATTTGATTCAGCAAGCGTATATGGAGCTGGAAGCTTCCGGCTATCCATCTGCGGAAGTGACCGTGTTGGATGCGACCGGGCGCGTACTGGTTGACTATGATCCTTCTTCTCAGACGACCAAAAACATTGTGAATAATATGGACGTTCTCTTTACCTTGAATCTTGTCGAGAAGGGGATTTCAGCCGCTCAACAAGCGGTGCTGGGAAAGACTGGATATGGAAATGCCTTTCATGCACGGAGACATATTCTGCAAATTGCTGGGTACACGCATTTAGACGGTGCGCTTGGATTTCCCGGTATGAACTGGTCTGTCCTCGTTCGTGTTCCGGTTGAAGATGCGCTTGCGCAAGCTATAGCGATTCAACGGACTATTCTTCTTGCCGTCCTGATCTGTTCGTTGTTGGTTATTCCACTTGGGGTGTGGATTGGTCGGAAAATTGTCGGTCGCGTGAAGCCGGTTATGGAGGTGGCCAATCTGGCGTCTCAGGGAGATTTTTCACGTCGAGTCCCTGTCACGACGCAAGATGAACTCGGACAGATTGGACAAGCGCTCAATGGGTTTTTAGATCATTTGAATCATATCATGAAACAGTTTAATCAGGTGGTTCAAGCTGTGGCGACTTCTTCAGAAAAACTCTCAGTGAATGGTCATGAGGTTGCACTGGCAAGCCGCGAACAGACGAGTCAAGCCACTCAGGTTGCGACTGCCGTTGATGAAATGTCGGCGACGGCATGTGAGATGGCCAGAAATGCACAAGTGCTGGCCGGAACAGCTCAGGAAGTGAATCATTCAGCCGTGAAAGGCGGAGAGATTGTTGCAAACTCCATCAACGGCATGGAAACGGTGACGACGACCATGCAAGCATCAGCCGATCAAATCAATGCTTTAGGGAAGCGGTCGCAAGAGATTGGGGAAATTATTCGCGTGATTGAAGATATTGCCGATCAAACCAACTTGCTGGCGTTGAATGCGGCAATCGAAGCGGCTCGTGCTGGCGAGCAGGGTCGAGGCTTTGCGGTGGTCGCTGACGAAGTGCGGAAACTTGCGGAACGCACAGGAAAGGCCACGAAGGAAATAGCCGGGGTCATTGAAACGGTGCAAGTTGGAACACAAGAAGCTGTTCAGTCAATGGAAGCTGGCACCACTGAGGCACAAAATGGCATGCTGTTAGCTCGTGAAGCTGGTCAGCGATTGAATGAAATCGTTGAAGGTGTTCAACGTGTGGCGGATATGATTCATCAAATTGCCGGTTCAACGGAAGAGCAATCACTCGTCTCGGATCAAATTGCACAGAATATTCAAGCCGTGGCAAGTCTGAGTCAGCAGAATGAAAACAGTGTGGGAGAGGTCGCGGCGGCGACAGGCGATATTGCACGAATGGCGTCTGAGCTTCAAGCATCAATTCGTCATTTTCGCTTGTAATGCGGACATATATGGATACGGTCATACGTCGTACTTACATGAAAGGAATCGGGGCATGAGGAGCATGAAGATTGGGGCAAAGTTGATTGCAGCAGTTGGGTGCCTCGCCACGGTGATGATCTTCATCGCTCTTCTGTTTCTCTACAACCAAGAGGAACATCGTGTATATGCGTTATTAGACGAACGTAGCAAAATGATTCAAGTCCAGATGGAAGTCATGCGGGCCTATGTTGCGAAGAACTATGTGGGCAAAATTAAAAAAATGCCAGTTGGTTCAGAGATCGTTGTTGCACGTGAGCATGCCACCAATCCGTTGGCGATTCCATTTCCAGCCACAGCCACACAAGAAATCGGAAAGGCACTCAGTGACAAAGGTGTGTTTCAAGCACGATTGATCAGTGATCGACCCATGAATCCCGCGAATGCTCCTGCTGACGAATTTGAACGCAAGGCCATAGACGCGGTGATGGCTGGCGCGGATTCGTATGCTTCGGAAGACATACTTCATGGCGTGCCGACTTACCGGCGAGCGAGTGCTGATAGAGCTTCCGAGCCTGCCTGCGTGACGTGTCACATTGATAAGCAGGTTGGAGATGTGATCGGCTTATTATCCGTGTCCATTCCCATGGCTCATGCGAAGGAAGAGATGATGGCCTCTGTGACTCGGACCGGAGGAGCCTTGTTCGCCATGCTGCTCATCTGTTTGGCTGTATTCTACGTGTTTCTACAAAAATTTGTCTTACGCCCTCTACACAGTTTGACGTTGCTCTCAAAGGATATTGCACAGGGTCAAGGTGACTTGACGAAGCGAGTCCCTGTGGTCAGTCATGACGAGATTGGCGAGTTGGGACGGTATTTCAATTTGTGTATTGAAAAAATTCAACGATCGATGGGAATGGTTTCAGAGGCGACGCGTCGAATTGTTGTGTCGGCAACGGAGCTGTCGACGACCTCGAATGAGTTATCGCAAAGTTCAGAGGGGCAAAACTCACGAATGGTGCAATCGACTTCAGCCGTTGAGGAAATGACCATGACTGCGAGCGAAGTGGCCAGGAATTCAACTGAGGCGGCTCGTCTGGCTAAGGATACGTCAGAAACAGCACGAACCGGACATGAGGTGATGATGGAAACCGTGGCTGGTATGGAGCAGGTGTCTGAAGCCGTTGGGCAATCCTCGACGATTATTGTGACGCTTGGAAAGTCATCCGATCAAATTGGGGACATTGTTCGTGTGATCGAAGATATTGCCGATCAGACGAATTTACTTGCCTTAAATGCTGCCATCGAAGCGGCGAGGGCTGGAGAGCAGGGTCGTGGGTTTGCCGTGGTCGCTGATGAAGTGAGGAAATTAGCTGAACGGACGACAAAAGCGACCAAAGAAATTGGCGATATGATTCGACAAATTCAGCACGATACCAAGAGTGCCGTTGCCTCAATGGAAGATGGGACACAGCGCGTGCTGGGGGGCGTCGAGTTAGCGAATAAGACCGGTGAGGCGCTTGAAAAAATACAAAGCATGGTGGATCAAACGACAGACATGATTCAACAAATTGCCGATGCGGCAGAAGAGCAGTCCTCTGCCACTCGACAAATAGCTACTGATCTAGAAACTGTTGCGCAAAGTTCAAAAGAAGCGTCAGGTGGTGTAACGGAGTCTGCAAAGGCCAGCCATGATTTGCGTGTGCTTGCCACGGAACTACAGTCATTGATCAACACGTTTCGCATTTAGGTGTGTGTCGATGAATATCTATTGTTGGATCCTTGTCTGTCCATGCTATGAAGAGGCATGGGGATCAGGGGGAAGTGGCGGGTTCGGAGGTGACGACTTTTGTCCATTGCCTTGCCGTTGATTCACCGCACGTTCCAGGAGGCCAACGGAATCTTTGAGAAGGTCTGCGGCGCAGGAAAGCGTGACGTGAAGTTGTTGCATGGCATCATTCCATCGCCCTTCTTTTTGTAATTCTTGGAAACGGCGGTGTTGTTCTTGAAGTATGGCCTTTTTGGCATCAAGCATGAGACGTTCGACTTCGGTACTAGGATGACGGTTCATGGGTATTTCCAATCGTTAATATAAAAAATATGATATTCGGCAGACTATCAGAGGCTCAAATACCCTTTCAAGAATACGTTCTCGCATATTGTATTCGATTACGTCTGAATGAATTAGATTCCTCCACAATGCGATGGAATTCATGAAAAACATGGAAATACAGAAGGCGACTATTCGCGTGCTTGTGGTTGACGACTCCACGTTTATTCGCCACGCGATTGCCAGGATGCTTTCAAAGTATCCTGAAATTGAGGTCGTTGCACAAGCACGCAATGGCGAAGAAGCCCTCGCAATGGTGAGGGAATTCTCGCCAGACGTCATGACGTTGGATATTGAGATGCCAGGCATGAATGGATTGGATGTGCTGGAAATTGTCATGAGGGAATGTCCGACTCCCGTCATTATGGTGAGTTCACTCACGGAAGACTCAGCCAAGGAAACGCTTCGTGCCCTGGAACTCGGTGCGATTGACTTTATTTCCAAACAGCTTGATGGTTCCTTGCTGAAAATTTCACAAATTGAAGCACATCTCTTGGAAAAAGTAAGAGCCGCGGCTTCCTCACGTGAGAAAATCGCCGGATTTCTCTCAGAGACGACGAGTCGACAGAGTCCAAAGGATTTCTCCAAGGTTTCACACAGTGAAGGTCTGTCATGGCCACTCAAGGGTGAACGTCAATCTGAGTCACGTGATTCCGTGGATTCATTAGTCGTGATTGGTTCTTCCACAGGTGGCCCCAAAGCTATTCAAGAGATGTTGATGCAATTCCCTTCATCGTTTCCATGCGGAGTGCTTGTGATCCAACATATGCCAAAATTCTTCACGAAACCATTTGCTGATCGTCTAAATGAGCAATGTGCCGTGTCAGTGTGTGAAGCCAAAGATGGAGATGTTTTGCAGGTAGGCAGAGTCTTCGTGGCACCTGGCAGTCGGCATCTTCGTCTTGAACAACACGGAGGCCAGAAGGTCACTGTTCGGATTTCATCTGATCCAACACATTTGCCATATCGGCCGTCGGTGAATCTTGCCATGGAGTCGGCTGCGAACATATTCGGCTCTTCGCTTATTGGGGTAGTCCTGACGGGGATGGGGAATGACGGTGAGTTGGGTATGGCGGCCATCAAAGCCGCAGGAGGCTGCACGCTTGTGCAAAACGAAGAGTCGTGCATTGTCTATGGGATGCCAAAGGCTGTGATTACGGCAGGGCATGCCGATGTTGTTGTTCCGATCTCAAGAATGGCTGCAGAAATTGTTGCACGTGTTTCTCGCCTCACAGAACGCCAGGCGGTGAGGTCATTGGAAGTGTGCGGATAAGGTCGGGATGTCCAGCGCGAGAACTGTTCATCGTAGTGCCAGGGAGGAGTAATTCATGCCAGGAGAACAGACGCAACCCATGATGGTCATGGACGAGTTAGGCGAAGACGGTGGAACACTTTTACAATTAGTGAGTTTTCATGTCGGTGAGGAGGAGTTTGCCATCGATATTCTTGGCGTACAAGAAATTATTCGAGTAGTGGAACTCACGCCTGTTCCGAATGCCCCCTATTTTGTCGAAGGCGTGATTAATTTACGTGGAAAAGTTATTCCAATTTTGGATCTCCGTTCTCGATTCGGGTTGCCGCCGACTGACCGTACCAATGACACAAGGATTATTGTTGTCGAAATTACCAAAACAGTACTGGGTTTTATCGTGGACTCTGTTGAGGAAGTGCTTCGGTTGCCAGAGAGCCTTATTGAAACGCCGCCCAGTACGGGTCGGGGTGGAAGTGCTGAATTTCATAAAGGCGTTGGCCGAGTGAATGGACGTCTGTTGATGCTGCTTGACCTTGGACAGATTCTGGGCGTCGAAGCAGGCATGTAAAATTTTAGGATCGTAGACAATGGATATTCTTACAGTCGTTGGGCTCGTCATCGCTGCGGTATCAATTCTTGGTGGACAGGTCTTGGAAGGTGGCCATATCAGTTCAATTGTGCAGCCGACTGCAGCATTGATCGTGTTTGGTGGTACGATTGGGGCGGTGATGATCAACTACCCCATGGCCATTTTCATGAAAGCCATGGGGAGTGTGGGGATGGTATTTGGCAATGTCTCGGTTGATCAAAAAGGCATTATCGCCCAAATTGTGGAATTGGGGAACGTGAGTCGGAAGCAGGGTCTCTTAGCGCTGGAAGGACAAATAAAAAGTATCGCGGACCCACTCATGGCGAAAGGGGTTCAATTGGTCGTGGATGGAACGGAACCCCCCAAGATTCGAGAAATTCTTGAAGTAGAAGTTGGAATGTTTGAAGAAGAATATACATTGGCTGGCAAGGTATGGGAAGCATTCGGGAGTTATGCGCCAACCGTTGGTATTCTTGGTGCAGTCATGGGATTGATTCATGTGATGGAAAACTTGGCGGACCCTTCCTCATTGGGCGGTGGTATTGCCGTGGCCTTTGTGGCGACCATTTATGGCGTTGGTGGTGCGAATCTCATTTTTCTTCCCTTTGGTGGGAAAATTAAATTGAAGGCCAAAGAGATGATCGTAGGGAAATTGATGGTGATTGAAGGGCTCGTCTCGGTTGCCCAAGGTGAGAATCCTCGGATGATCGAGGAAAAGCTTAGCGGATTTTTATCGGAAGCCGAACGAGCAAAATCGTGATGCGTTCGCACCGATAGAAGGCAAGGCCGTTTCGTTGAAAAAGAAACACGAAGAACATGAAAATCATGAACGGTGGCTGGTCTCGTATGCCGATTTTATCACCTTACTCTTTGCCTTTTTTGTGGTGATGTATGCGGTGTCTTCCGTCAATGAGGGGAAGTATCGGACGTTGAGCGAGTCCCTGGTTAGTGCCTTTAGTAATCAGAAGCCCGTCGGCAGTCCCACGATCATTGAACTACCGTTTGAAAAGCAAAAGGAAGTCCTCACGAATGAAGAATCGCAGATCAAGCGGAACGTGCGTGCGTATGTGAAAATCGCCAATGCGATACAAAGTACGAAACTTCCAGATGGTGTGTCAGTGACATCAGGGAAGCGAGGATTGAACATCAGAATTTCTGATGATGCGTTATTTGCTAGCGGCAGTGCCAGCATTCGTCCTGAAGTCAAAGAGTTTTTAGACTTGATTTCGAGTCTCGTGAAAGATCTTCCCAATTATATTAGTGTCGAAGGTCATTCCGATGCGGTTCCCATTCGAGCCGCGACGTTTCCGTCTAACTGGGAGTTGTCTGCCTCACGCGCAAGCGTTCTTATTCGATACTTTACGGACGTTCGCGGGTTAGATCCGCAACGATTTTCTGCGACAAGCTATGCAGGCTATCGTCCTGTGCAATCCAATGATACGGCTCAGGGACGGAGTGCGAACCGCCGCGTTGAAATCATTGTGCTTCGTCATACGCACACGCCAACCCTTCCACGAAATCCTTTCGTCAATCCCTGAATCTTAAAATGCTCAGACGGGTATGGAGGCGAGTTCGTGCCTCTGGCATTCTGACGGTCAAATTGCGCTATACGTGTTCAGTGTTGTGCCGTCCTTCGGATAGGTAAAAAGCCTCTTGCTCGGCATATTGTGCCTTCAGATCATCAAGTCTGAAATGGTTGGACGTGAGTCGAATCGACTTCATGAGGAAAGATCTGCTTCCTGACAGGAAATATCTTCCCACCCTGTCGAGATTCCACAAGGGTTTTGTGTGGGTTACACCCATTCCTTCCCCACTTCCCAGCTCCCACTTTTCATTTCTGGATGATTCTCATCCCTTGGCATGTCCGTTGCTTTGATACGTTTGAGACTCATCTTTTCAGGAGACGACTATGAATCGTGGAATTTATCCGCCATTAGCTGGGGCCATTTCATTTGAGCGACGCCTAGAAGTGCTGTCTCATAATATTGGGAACGTCAATACCACAGGGTATAAAAAAGACAAGCCTGTTTTTGAAACGATTCTTGGTGCCGCATCTGGAGCTTCGGTTGCGGGGATGGATTTGTTTCCTCGTGTTGGCAGAATTATTCCGGAAGTACAGCAGGGGACACTTGAACAAACCGGTCGGAAATTGGATGTTGCCCTCAATGGTCCAGGGTTTCTTGTCGTCAAGACGGCAGATGGAGATCGGCATTTTCGAGGCGGACGTCTCTTTCAGAACGAAAAAGGCGAGATCATTACGCATACAGGCGATCCCGTGTTGGGGAAAGCCGGCCCGATAAAAGTGCCGCCTGGAGAGATTGCGATTGATCGAAATGGTGAGGTGAGTGTCAATAATATTGTCGCCGGTCAATTTCGAGTTGAAACGCTTCCTCCATCGACCATTCCCGTCAAAGCCGGAGACTTGTACTGGATCATTCCTGGAAATGTTGATGTGGCTACGGATACCTCCATTCAACAAGGGATGTTAGAAAAGTCCAATGTCAACCCAGGCATGGACATGGTGGAGCTCATTAAAGTCACACGCGCGTATGAACAGATGCAAAAAGCCATTCAGACGATGGATGAGCTAGCGAGTCAAGTCATTCAGGTTGCACGTGTGCAGGGATAGAAGACGTGAGGGGTGAAGCGTGAAGCGTCAGAAAAAATATCATCTGTTGTTCAATCGTCGCTTCACGTCTTACGAAAATGTCATGTACGTGACCAACGTGAAATTATGATGAATCTATTGAACCGTGATACATGTAAGGAGAAAATAACATGATTCGTGCCATGCATACAGCGGCAACCGGCATGTTTGCTCAGCAACTCAACATCGATACGATTGCGCATAATTTAGCGAACGTGAATACGACGGGATTCAAGCGCGGGCGTGCGGAGTTTGCTGATTTACTGTATCAAATTCAACGATTGCCTGGTTCGAGTGCATCAACCGTGGGAGTGTTTCCTGTGGGTATTCAGGTCGGACTTGGTGTTCGACCCGTGACCGTGTCTAAGGAGTTTGTCCAGGGAAACTTAAAGCAAACTTTTAATGATCTGGATTTAGCCATTGAGGGTCGGGGGATGTTTCAGGTGACTCGTCCAGATGGAACGACGATGTATACCCGCGGTGGTTCATTTAAACAAGATAGTACGGGGAATGTCGTGACCGGAGACGGCGATACGCTTGTTCCAACAATTACGGTTCCATCAGGGGCGTTAAAAATTGATATTGGTCAAGATGGAACCGTTTCCGCATTGTTGCCAGGTGTTGCGACGGCAACACAGATCGGGCAGATCCAACTCGTTCGGTTTGACAATCCGGCTGGCCTCGTGGCGCGAGGAGATAATTTGTTTATTGAAAGTGCGGCATCTGGCCCAGCGCAACAGGGGACTCCAGGGTTTTCTACAGGGTTTGGGCTGATTCAGCAAGGATTTTTAGAAACTTCCAATGTCAATATTGCTGATGAAATGGTGAATATGATTATTGCGCAACGAAGTTATGAACTCAATGCGAAAGCCATTCAAGCATCGGATGATATGATGCAAGTGGCAAATAATCTAAGGCGGTAATATATGAAGCGAATCATAATATGTAGTGTGTTCATGACGTTGGTGAATTTCCTTCCCATTGGCGAAGCCTGGGCCAAAGCTCCCATGCAAAAGCCGACGGAAACACAACGTGTCGCGATTCGACAGTTTCATGAAACGATTATGAAGGATTTGCACGCACGAATCACCTCGCCAGATATGAAGATTGATGTTCAAGTGTTGTTTCCTAAGACGTCGCTTGAAGTGCCTGCCGGGCGATTGACCTTAGAAGTTCAGACAAATCGTTTAAGTCATCTCACTGGTCGTCGAGCGTTTCGGGTGCAAATTATGGTGGATTCGAAGCCTATCAAGACGGTGAATATTGTCGCATCGGTGTCTGTTCGCACAGACGTGCTGACTCCCGTGCGGTGGATCAAAATGCACGAAGTGTTGACAGCGAAAGATGTCATGAAAACAACAGTCAATCTTCGAACATTCCATCAAGATATTGTGATGGATCCGACTGATATCATTGGCAAACGAGCGACACGTGCGCTACCTCCACACCAACCATTCCGGGCTTCGTTCGTGGCTGAACCGCTGCTCGTTCATAAGGGCGATAGAGTCATGATTGAGGTAAGACGTGGTGGACTCTTTGTGCAAACGCTTGGTGTCGCGAAGGCTTCCGGTCAATCAGGCGAACTCATTTCAGTCACGAATCAAACGTCGGGCCGTGATGTTCTTGCTACCGTGTTGTCTGCGGGAGTTGTCGAGGTACGATTTTGAGTCGTTTCAGAACACACGTCCTGACGAAAACATCCCTGGCTCTTGTTCTGGGGTTGGTGGTGCTTGTTACAGGATGTACCACACCACAGCCGTCCACAAAAAAAGTCGAAGGCGACACATTCGAACAGCCACCGTTGTCTCTTCCTGAAACGACCGGCTCGCTATGGCAAGAAGAGAATGGTCGTGCATATTTATTTGAGGATCGACGGGCAAGTCGGATCGGCGATATTGTGATTGTGGAAATCGTCGAGCAGCATAAAGGATCAAAGTCGGCGAATACGAAGGCTGACCGGGAGTCGACCTATAAGAATTCAATCGGGGGTTCGATCTTTGGGTTCAATAACTTTGCGTCGACCTTTATTGAAGGGATGGGCATCGATTCGTCAACTGAAAATGAGTTTGAAGGGAGTGGATCGACCAGTCGCGAAGATACCTTGACCGGTACGATCGCCACTCGGGTGACGGAAGTCTTACCGAATGGAGATTTACGAATTTCTGGGCGACGAGAAGTGACCGTGAATAGCGAAAAACAGACGATGATTCTGAAGGGGATTGTCAGGAGGATTGACCTGGATACGACCAATACCGTCATTTCTTCTGCGATTGCGGAAGCCAAGATTGAATATACGGGACTTGGTGTGGTGGATGATGTGCAACGTCCAGGCTGGTTGGTCAGAATTCTTGATTGGATCATTCCCTTCTAAGGAGAAATGTAAATTGCAAAATGTAACAGTCAATATTCGAGAAAAGCCAAGTCTTTTTCACACTCTTACATTTTGCGTGTTACCCGTTGCATGTTGCATGTTCCTATTGCCGTCAGCCGATGCGGCGCGGATTAAAGACATCGCATCGATTGAGGGGGTACGTGAAAATCAACTGATTGGATATGGTTTAGTCGTTGGCCTGGATCGTACAGGGGATTCCGTCGTGGGTGGACAGTTTACGGCGCAAGCCATTCTCTCGATGCTGAATTCGATGGGAATAAATCTCAAGGTTGATCCGATTCAGTTGCTGACAAAAAATACTGCCTCTGTGATGGTGACTGCCAAGCTTCCGCCGTTTGCCCGACCTGGCATGAAATTGGATATTCAGGTTTCCTCGTTGGCCAATGCAAAGAGTTTGAAAGGGGGGACATTATTATTGACCCCATTGAAAGCACCCAATCAGCAGGTGTATGCCGTCGCGCAAGGACCAATTTCCACATCAGGCTTTGAAGCTGGCGCGTCTGGGACATCGGTCACGAAAAATCAACAGTCGGGTGGTATCATTCCGAGTGGGGCGATTGTTGAAAAGGCTGTAGACCTGAGTATTGAAAAGTGGAAGGCTTTTTCGTTGAGCATCAGGCACGCTGATTTTACGACTTCGCTTCGTGTGGCTGATGCCATTAATACGCATTTTGGATCAGGGGTGGCCTTGCCGGTGAGTTCGGGGCAAGTCAAAGTGGTGATGCCGAAGTCATTTCAAGGGAAAATTGTTCAATTAATTGCTGCCGTTGAGGGGCTGAATGTGGATGTAGATGTTCAAGCCAAGGTTGTGGTGAATGAACGAACCGGAACCATTGTCATGGGCGAACATGTGCGCTTATCCAGCATGGCTATATCCCATGGAAGTTTGACGATCAAGATCAAGACGGACTTTGAGGTTTCGCAACCAGAAGCTCCAGGTCTCATTGGTGGTGGGGCTGGTCAAACAGTCGTCACGGCCGAATCCGATACGACGGTTGAAGAAGAAGCTGGGCGAGTCATCCAAATTGATCAATCGGTGACGTTGGGTGACCTGGTGAAGGCGCTCAACTTCATTGGCGTGTCTCCTCGAGATCTTGTTGCGGTCCTGACGGCGGCCAAAGCTGCTGGCGCACTGCAGGCCGATATGGAAATGATTTAAGAGACAGTCACCGAGAAACATCGTCACTGAGGCAATGCGAGAGCAAACGTTGTGCAAGATGAAAGGAATCTAAAAACGTGATAGACGGAGTATTGAGTTCTCCACAAATTTCGCCGATTGACACGTTAGAGACTGCGCGGCTTCAGAATCTACAGAAAGCCGGCAATCCTAAAGAAATTCGAAAAGCCGCCTTGGAGTATGAAAGCTACTTTCTCTCATATCTGATGAAGGCGATGAGGGCGACTATTCCGAAGGGGAGTATAACGGCCAATCCAATGGGCGAAACCTATCATTCGTTTTACGATGAAGAAATTGCGAAACGAGCCGCGAAATCCGGAGGGATTGGCCTGGCCGACTTTATGTTGGCCTCCTTGGCAGAGGAACCGTCTCAACCGATCCCGCCTCTTTCGTTACCTCCCAATCCGCTCCAGAAATAGTCGTTACGTACTGTTTGCAGATGACTAGTTAAGTTCTGACACATAGTCTCCGATATAGTGTTATAGAAGGAGGCGAGGTACTTATGACTATTCCCAGTCTGGATCCGACTGGTGAGCTGGGTCGATTATTCTCCGCAATCCAGCCTAAAGCCGTTCCCCCGAACGATCAGCGTCAGTCGAATCAGGTTTCAGGAGGCCGCACGAATGATGATGTGGCTCTTTCAGCCTTTGCGCAAGAAGTCCGTGATCTGACACAGCAGGGATTGCAAGAGCCTGATATTCGTCATGATCGTGTCCAGGCTGCTCGTGAGGTGCTTCAACGCGACCAGACTCTGGCCAGTTCAGAGCAGGTTGCTGATGCGCTGTCACGTGATACGATACTGAATGCGCTGGCTCTTTCATAACGCTATCAATTGAAAGGTGGGTCGTATGTCATCAGCGAGTCTCTGGGAGAAGCTTCGTCATCTGTTTCACGATGAATATCTTGCCTATGAACATTTAACGGAGTTGCTTCACGAAGAATGGACGGTGTTGCGTCAGCTTGACTATCTGCAGTTACTCGATGTGACTCGTCGAAAAGAAGTGGTCATGATTCGTATTCGCTCCATAGAAGAAGAGCGGGTGGCGTGTGTCAAGACGTTGCAGCAGTCCACTCCACAGGAAGAACCGCTCGCATGGGTCGCGCAGTCAACTGTGCCTGAGGCTGCACCCGCAAAACGTGCGTTGACGCAGCTCGTCTCCATAGGTCAGCAGGTGCAAGCACTCAGTAATCAGAATTCTGGACTCATCAATCGTGGGTTGCAAGTTGTTCGTGAGGCGATGTCTCTTGTGCACGAAGGAGTCGGCGTGAAGCCGCTGTATGGGGAGTCTGGGTGTTTAACGTTTGCTGCAGCGTCAACTTCTCTGAATGTGGAAGGGTAGGGACGAATGGCTGGGATCGGACATCTGTTTGAGATCGGTAGAACCGGAATTCGTGCGCATCAGCAAGGTCTTGCCACGACGTCTCATAATATCAGCAACATTGAGACCAAGGGGTATACCCGTCAAGAGGTCGTGCTTGAGGCCGCATCGCCTGCCAATGGTCAAGAAGCGTCTGGTGTACGCGTCAACGACATTCGGCGAAATGTCGATGTCTTTCTCGAGCGGCAGATTACCAAGTTAAAGGAAGATGTTGGGCGACTTGATGCCCGACGCAATTATTTGGTGCAGGCCGATGGAGTGTTTACCGAAGGCGAGAACAATGGAATCGGGCATGGGGTCACGAAATTCTTCAATGCCGTTCGTGATGTTGGGACGAATCCTGAGGGGGCTGTGCAGCGCACCGTGTTGCTGGGAAAAGGCAACTCGTTGGCTGATGAAGTGAATCGTGCTGCAGGAACACTCGATCAGATTCGACGGGATGCTGATGGGGAAATCGGACGGCATATAACGACGGTCAATAGTTTAGCTACAGAAATTGCCACGTTGAATGATTCTATTTTTCATGCTGAGGCGAGTGGCGGTGCGGCCCACGATCTTCGTGATCAACGTCAGGTCCGTGTCAATGAAATGGCTGAACTGGTTGATGTGTCAGAAATCGAAATGCGTGATGGGTTGGCGATTATGGTCGGTGGCCATCAATTGGTGAGCGGGAATCATGCGAATAGGCTTGTGCAGACTCCAGATGCTGATAATGCACCGTTTAACGATATTGCGATTGTTCGGAGTGATAATACGACATTAGCGATCACCTCACGAATAACTGACGGACGGCTCAATGGCCTTGTCACGTTACGTGATTCAGATATCGTGGGGTTTCAAGATCGCCTGGATCGATCTGTTGCCGTATTGGTGAATGAATTCAATCAGCAGCATGAAGCCGGGTTTGACCTAGATGGTGACACGGGCAATGCATTCTTTTCGGCATTGAGTCCTGAAGCTCCTGTTGCCCATGATTTGAATACAGGCGGCGCGGTCGGAACATCCGTTGCGGTCACCACCGCGAGCGCATTGACGTTTAGTAATTATGAAATAGCCTTTACCAATGCGACGACATTTGATGTGCGCGATACCACCAATGGCACGACGGTCCTCAGTGGGCAAGCCTACACCTCCGGGAACAATATTGTCTTTGATGGGCTAACCGTGGTGGTCACCAATGACTCGGGCGCGCCTGCCGCTGATGATGTCTTTCGCGTGAGCGCGCATGCAGGGGCCTCCGTCGATCTTTCTGTAGCGCTTACCGATACTGACGACATTTCCGCATCATCAACCTTAGCTGGGGTTCCAGGAAACAATGTGAATGCCTTGGCGTTAGTGGATATTCATACAGCAAGACAGAGTACCTTAGGCAGTGTGACGTTGAATGATTATCACGCCATTACCGCCGGGAATGTTGGGAGCGCGACACGCGAAGTCGAGTTTTCCCTTACGGCCAAAAAAGCAGAAACCGAACAGGTTGAAACGTTTCGTGAAGGGGTGTCCGGGGTCTCGTTGGATGAAGAGTTAACGCATCTCTTGAGTTTTCAGCGAGCCTTCGAAGCCTCGGCCCGTTTGATTACAGTCGCAGATGATCTGCTGCAAACGGTGCTGGCTTTAGGTCGATAACATCCTGATACGTTGAGCGTGACATGACAGACATGTCTTACTGAATGTTGGTTTGGAGTATACGCCATGCGAGTGACTGATCGGCAACAAACACAGGCCTTACTGACAGCCGTCCAAAATGTGCGGCAAGGAATCTTTGAACGGCAAGAGCAAATTGCTTCTGGGAAGCGCGTGAATCGACCTTCCGATGATCCTGCTGCAGCCGAGCGTATCAGCCAGTTTAAAAATACACTCAAGACTACCGATCGTCGATTGTTTTCAGTCAATGAAGGTATTGGACGACTGAGTCTGTCCGATAGTACGTTCGAGTCCGTTGGACATGCCATCCAACGAGGACGGGAATTGGCTATTCAAGCTAGGAATGACACCAATTCCGACGTGGAACGGGCCAATATCGGAAAAGAAGTGAATCAATTGTTTCAATCGCTTTCCGGCTTGGCAAACACACAACTCAATGGTCGTTCTATCTTTGCTGGCCATCAAACACAAACCGATCCTTATGTGCTTGGTGCGGTCACGACTTCCCTGGGAGCGAACAATGCAGGGTCTGGAACCGTTTCCGGTGTCGTAACAACTGCAGCGGCGCTCCAACCTCATCTCTATGAAGTGCAGTTTAATGGCACAAACTATGATGTGTTGAATGTTACGACAGGGGAGACGGAAGCCTCCGGTGCGGGAAGTCCGCTCACATTTGATGGATTAACGGTGACCATTGGCGGAGCGCCAACGACTGGTGATGTCTTTTATGCGAGGTCAGGGTATATTTATCAGGGTGATTCGAACGAGGTTGCTATTGAAATTGGAGATGGCAAAACGGTCAGTTCCAATGTTGCGGGTGATCGTGTCTTCTCAGGTCCGACGGTAGATCTGTTTACGGTGTTTCAGAATTTCCACCAAGCGCTGGCGACGAATGATGAAGACGGGATTGGCACTGCGATTGCCAATCTTGATACCGCTCTCTCGCAAGTGACGAATGCGCGAGCAGATGTCGGGGCACGAGTCAATCGGTTGGATACGGTCAAGGATAGTTTGAGTTTGGTCCAGGTCACGATTGATACCCTTCGATCCGATTATGAAGATGCCGATTTTGCCAAAGTTGCAACGGAACTTTCTACGCTTCAAGTAAATCTGCAAGCGTCGTTGTCGGTGCTTACCCGTCAATTTGAAACCAGTCTCCTCAATTTTCTTCGGTAAAGTGTTTATCACACAAACACCTTCGCGTCCTGCTACAGGTTAGGGTCTTCTTCTCCGATAAGTTCGATACAGACAGGAATCAATTCGTAAAGGAATGGCACGGAGAGGTCGTGCTCGACGTATCTTGATGGAGCGTGCTCAGGGTAAGCAGATGGGGTGAACGACCCTCTTTCTCGTGTTACCTGCAATTTGCCGAATAGTGATCGGTTTTGCGTAAAGGAAGTGAGTCTTATGCGAGTCTTAGTGGCTGACGATGATCCGTTGACATTGCACATGGTTGTCTATCGCTTGCAACAATGGGGGCATGAGGTTGTGACCTGTCGCAATGGAGAAGATGCCTGGAACATGTTGCAGTCGGATAATCTGCCACAGGTGGCCATTCTTGATTGGATGATGCCAGGGCTTGATGGTGTGCAGGTATGTCGGAAGGTTCGAGAGCAATCGGGTGATCCATACGTCTATATCATTTTATTAACGGGGAGAGATGAGACGCAAGATTTGATTGCCGGGCTTGAAGCCGGAGCTGATGATTATCTTTGTAAACCGTTTCATCTGGGGGAACTGGAAGCTCGACTTCGTTCTGGCAAGCGTATCGTGGATTTACAAGCTGAGCTGATTGCGGCTCGAGAATCACTCCGAGTGCAAGCCATGCAAGACCCATTGACAAAGTCATTAAACCACGGGGCCATCATGGAGTATCTCCATCGAGAACTGGCTCGTGCGCAACGAGAGAATCTTCCATTAAGTTTGATCATGATCGACCTTGATGAATTTAAGCAGGTGAATGATACCTATGGTCATTTGGCTGGAGACTATGTTTTGGTCGAGACGACTCGACGGTTTCATGGTTGTCTTCGCCCGTATGATGCGATTGGACGATATGGCGGAGAGGAATTTCTCATTGTTCTTCCCGGGAGCGATACGGCGACCGCTATGAAGCAAGCGGAACGGATACAAGCTTCTCTGCTGGAAGAACCGATTCTTGTTTCAAATTCTGCGATTGCTATTACGGTGAGTCAAGGGGTGACGACCTGGGAGCCGTCGTGTTCAGACGATGTGCGGGCACTCGTTAATGCCGCAGACAATGCGTTATATTTAGTGAAGAGCAGTGGCCGCAATGGTGTCGAATTTATTGCATACGATCAGGTGACGCAGGCGGAGAATCTGATTGTCCCGAGGCATGATGGCTAATGCCATGCATGCTCCTCATTCATCAGGATCCCGTGCAGGTATGCCTCTTGGCTATGCTGTTGGAGCTGGAGTCCGTTGAACCTGTCATCTGTCATGGTCTTGAGCAGGCTATGGATGTGTATCATGCGCGCGATGATATTGATGGGGTTATCCTTGATCTCCAGACGCTCAAGGCCGGTCAAAGCCCATTTGTAGAACGAAGTCACGGGTCACGATATTATTCGATGCCTATTGGGGGGGTGTCTTCGCAGTATGACGACTGTGATGCTGAGCAAATTTGTACAGAGTTTCACCTTGACGGGTATCTGTCGCTACCGGTAAAACCACAACGGTTTCGTCAATTTATTCAAACCCTTCTTCAGGAAAATATGGTTTCAACTCCTGCTCTCACCATTCCAAGTTGCTCCTTAGATAAGAATTGCACTACATTAGGGAACCGGTAGCTCCAAACTTCTTGGTTTTCAACTCAACTTCTTTGCCGTAACGACCGATAGATGATAGAGAAGGCCGCTTGTACACACCGTGGCCAACGTAGGCCGATTTTGGCTCATTCACTTATGGTATTACGGCATAAAGGACTGTTATGAAGGTTGCAACCAGTCGTTTTGGCGAAGTTGAAGTAACCGAAGAGTCGATAGTGACATTCCCTTCGGGACTTGTGGGATTACCCAATTACGTGCGGTATGTGGTATTTGATGTTGAGCAAGGCTCAGGATACCAATGGCTACAATCGCTGGAAGATGAAACCTTAGCCGTCGTGATCATGCCTGCTGATGTTCTTGAGCCTGAATTTCCCAAGCAGATCACTGAAGAAAGCGTGATGGACTTGAATGTGAACAATGATGACCAGGTTTCGATTTCCGTCATTGTCACGATCCCGGCGGGAAGACCCGATCAAGCGACGGCGAACTTTCGTGCTCCGATTGTGGTCAATCTCCGCACACGAATAGGCAAACAAATTATTTTGCATGAATCTATTCCGTTGCATGTTCCGCTCTTGCCAGAGGAGCCGGAAGCTGAAGGTGAAACTTCGGATACTATCTGTTTACAAGAGGCTATGAAGTCGTGATAGGGTTGTGTATCATCGTGGATGAGAGTCACCATGTCATGCGTTCGTCGAGTGCACGTGTACAATTGGCTAATTAATAACTGGTCCTAGACTGAAACTTTCAAGACCGCCATGGAAGGCTGATGTTAATACTCACAAGAAAAAAAGATGAAGCAATTCGCATAGGCGAAGATATTCGAATTGTGTTAGTGCAAGTAAAGGGTGGCCAAGTTCGACTTGGTATTGAATGTCCAGCGGAAACGAGAGTGTTACGAGAAGAGCTCTATGAAGCTGTTCGCCAAGAAAACTTAAACGCTATTTCCGTCGATCCTGAACAAGCGCGAACTCTCCCGAAACCGACAAATCTCCCTCAACGAAAAATTCCTCCCTCCTAAACTCTTCTCCGTTACCGTATTCTTTCAATTAGTACAATTGAGTTTTTGGCTATAGCCGTTTCAAATAACTTCCGCATGCTTGAAGTGAGTAATCGCGCGAGGTTCGTTGCTTGACCTCAGATGGAACTTATTTTGATTCGCTATAGATGTGGTTATTGCCGATTTCTGCCAGATTCTCTCATCAATTTCTACCTGCTTTGTAGGCAAAAATTTCCCTTCCATTCTCAGTGCGTATCCGACGATTGTTGTAACTTTCAAAATCCAGTCGATTTTTCAATAGTTGTGGTGGCATAGGTTTTGAATCGTTTTGCGTGAGATGATTGATAAAACCGTGGATGTCATTATCATTGGAGGCGGAGTGCTTGGGTGTGCGATTGCGCGAAGCTTAGCTGCACAACGTCGAAACGTCATACTCCTGGAAAAAGAGCCTGCTGTAGGTCTACATGCGAGTGGTCGAAACAGTGGCATTGTTCATTCCGGATTCCATCAGAAGCCGGGCTCATTGGCAGCGCGATTATGTGTAGAAGGCAGTCATGCCATTCGCAAGTATGCCGAGTCTCGACGAATTCCCTATGAACAAGTCGGAACCTATGTCGTGGCCTCTGATGAGTCACACGTTGCAATGCTGGAAGACTTAAAAGGGCGAGGTGATCGGAATGGCGTGCAAGATCTGCAAGTCATTCCAGTTTCACGTGCACAAGCGAATGAACCAAGTCTTCATGGACATACTGTTCTGTATTCGCCTACGGGCGCCATCATTGATTCACGGGCCTTGACGAAGTCTCTCGCGAATGATGCCGTCAGGTCTGGCGCGCAGATTCTGTATTGGCAAGAGGTGGTGGACATCCAGGAACGCACTGACGCGGTCCATGTGTCCACCCGCGACGCACGATACACAGCTGAGATTGTCGTCAATTGTGCTGGTGTGCATGCAGATCGCCTTGCGCATGGGATGGGGGTTGGTGGGGACTATGTTCTGGTGCCGTTACGTGGCATCTACTTTACCATCACACGTTCAGGCCCTCCATTAATTCAATCTATTGTCTATCCCGTTCAAAATTTCGCATCGCCATTCTTCGGCGTGCATGTGACGCGCACGGTGTATGGATCTGTCCTGGTTGGGCCTGGTGCTGTGCCGGCCTTTGGACGTGAAGCGTATCACCCACACTTAAATCGTTTTGCAACTCTGGCCAAATTAACGTGTCAACGTGCCGTGTGGAAAGCGGTATTCCAGAATCGCAAGCTTCTCCGCCTTGGCTGGAAACACGATATGCATATTTCGACTCAACAATATTTCTGGAAGGAAGCTTGCAGGGTAGTTGAAGGGTTAGAGCTGGAAGACCTATCGCTTGGGAGTCGAATAGGCATTTTCCCACAATTAATAATCCGATCTGACGGTCAATTAATTGACGATCTTGTCGTGGAATCGACAGAGCGAAGTATTCATGTGTTGAACATGGTCGAACCGGGAATGACCTGCGCCTTATCGTTTGCCAAGTGGTTAACGGATCGGATGCAAGGAGCAGGGCAGGGTGCAAAATTTAAAACGCCCTCGTTAGCCAGTGTGTCGTAATGACGCTTGAGTCGGTTACGAATATATAAAGGACAACGCGTATGCCATTGAAGGTACTTGTTACTGGTGGGGCCGGTTACATCGGATCAATGTTGGTTCCCGCATTGTTGGGGCAAGGCTATCACGTCACAGTTCTTGATAATTTTCTGTATCGACAATCCAGTCTAATGGAGTGTTGTGGGAATGCCAATTTTGATGTCATTCGTGCCGATTGCCGAGATGAACGTGAAATAAAAAATGTTCTGAAAGATAAAGATTGTCTTATTCCACTCGCGGCATTGGTTGGCGCTCCATTATGTGAACAGGACCGTTTAGGGTCTCAATCGGTTAACTTTGACGCGATACAGCTTCTCTGTAAGTTGGCGTCCCCGGCACAAATGGTGCTCTTTCCTGTCACGAATAGTGGATATGGAATTGGTGACGCTGGGCAATATTGCACAGAAGAGTCTCCGTTACGTCCCCTGACTCTGTACGGAGAAACAAAAGTGAAGGCGGAACAAGTCGTTCTTGATCGAGAGTCCAGCATGACCTTTCGCCTTGCAACTGTATTTGGTTCGTCTCCGAGAATGCGGATGGACTTACTGGTCAACGATTTTGTATATCGCGCAATGCATGATAGAGCGGTCACAATTTTTGAAGGACATTTCAAGCGAAACTATATTCATGTGCGAGATGTCGCGAGAGCATTTGTGTATGGCATCGAGCATTTTGATGCGATGAAAGGTCGACCGTATAACTTAGGCTTGGATGATGCCAATCTTTCAAAGATTGAATTATGCCAGAGAATTCAATCTTTTTTTCCGAACTTTGTCTATCTTGAGGCCCCTGTAGGAGAAGATCCAGACAAACGGGATTATATCGTCTCAAATTCCAGGATTCATAAGGCTGGATTTACGACTCAATGGTCTTTAGATGATGGAATTCTCGATCTAAAGAAATGCTACACGGTGTTAAGGAAAAATCACTATGCCAATGTGTAACGACATTCAGTTCTCAACCGCCTACCCCACCATGTTTGCTCAACGTACCGTTGGTCCTCACACGATCGTACGGCTTGGCGTCGGTGTGGTGATTCGCGACGAACGGAATTGGGTTCTTCTTGAACAGCGATCTGATTGTGGTTGGTGGGGACTTCCCGGTGGAAGGCTTGAGGTCGGTGAGTCGATTACACAAACAGCTATGCGTGAAGTAAAAGAAGAGACTGGGCTTGATGTGGAGATTATTCGTCTCATTGGCATTTACTCTGACCCTCAAGAGCGCATTGTGACATATCCTGACACGAAAGATGGTCTTCAACTTATTGATGTGGTTGTGGAAGGAACGATCGTATCTGGGAGTTTGACTTGCAGTGATGAAAGTTTAGAGCTGTGTTTTTATCCACTTGATAAACTTCCCGCAGAGTTAATCCCTCCCTTTCGACAACCCATGCGAGATGTCGTACAAGGGATAAGTGGAAGGATTGTGTGACATATTCAGTGATAGTATTTTAACACTGCTTGGTATTTGCAATGAGTCAACTCGTAAAACACTCGCTTGATGTTGTCATACTTTGTGGGGGCAAAGGGAGTCGATTGCAGTCGGTTGTGTCAGATAGGCCAAAGGCGATGGCCGTGCTTCGCGGTCGTCCGTTTCTTGAGTGGCAGTTGCTTTCGTTGTGCGAGGCAGGCTTCAAGAATATCTTGCTTTGCACTGGATACATGGCGAGGAATATTCGAGAATACTTTGGTGGAGGGGAACAGCTTGGGTTGCGAATTACGTATTCGGATGAACCCGAGCCACGGGGAACTGGAGGTGCTCTCCGAAGTGCATTGTCCAATATTCAGACTGATCCCGTGTTGGTGCTGAATGGAGATTCCTGGTGTGACGTGGATATCGCGAGCCTCGTTGGCTTTCATATGAAATGTAAGGCTAGCGGCACGCTGGCCTTGACTGTCGTCGAGAATCCACAGCGTTACGGGCAAGTCAAGTTAGGAGAGAATGCGGAAATTATAGACTTTTTAGAGAAAGGGCGATCTTTTGCGCCCGGTTGGATTAATGCAGGACTGTATGTGCTATCGCGTTCAGTCTTAAGCCGTATTCCTGCAAATGCCTGCCTTTCATTGGAACATGACATTTTTCCTCAATTGGTACACAACGGTTTGTATGGATATTCGGGCGAGCATCAATTTTTTGATATTGGCACTCCAGCTTCATATGCGCAAGCTGAACAAGAATTTGAACACGTATTTCATGGTTTTCAAGAGAATCGTCGAGTTATGAGGATGATGGTATGAACTGTAGAATTTGTGATTCATCTGACCTAGATCTTGCGATAGATTTGAAAGACCAGCCTTGGTGCAATCATTTCCTTCGTGCCGAGGAAATAGGCACTGAACCCGTCTATCCACTTCGCGTCGTGTATTGTCAGAAGTGCCATACACCACAGTTAGATTATACGGTGCCGAAAGAAGTGATGTTTGGAGATCATACATACTTGTCAGGTGTCACTCGTACACTGGACGAACATTTTAGGTGTGTGGCGAATGAAGTTGATCGTGTCTTCTTCAAGAGTCTTACGAAAAAACGAGTCTTGGACATTGGTTCAAATGACGGAACGCAACTCAAACATTATCAACAATTAGGGTATGACGTGTTGGGAATTGAATCTTCCAAAGGGACAGCTGAAATTGCCAATCAGTCTGGAGTGCCGACTGTACATAATTTTGTCAGTGGTGAACTCCTCATGCAGTTACCCGAAAAATTTCAGGTCATTAATGCGTCAGGAGTTTTTTTTCATTTAGAAGATCTTCATGACATTACTGATGGAATACGTTTGGCGTTAGATGAGGATGGCGTATTCGTGGTGCAGTTTCTGTATATGAAACGAATAGTCGAAAACCTGGCCTTTGATCAAATCTATCATGAACATTTGCTGTATTATAATTTAGAGACGATTGAGACATTATTAAATATGCACGGATTATCAATGCTCGATGCATATCTTTCCCCGATTCATGGCGGCTCGATTGTTGGGTTTGTGGGGCCGATTGGGCGATGTGAACCTTCTTTGCGGCTACAAGATTTACGAAAAGAAGAAGTGTTGCAACAGAGCAATGCCTATTCGACATACAAAGCATTTAGTGAGCAGATTACTCTCCTGAAAGCAAGGAATAGAGAATTTCTCGAAACTGCTAAAGATGTTGAGAAAAACGTATACGGGTTTGGTGCTCCCGTCAAAGGCAATACCCTCCTGAATTACTTTGAAATTGGTCCTGAATATTTAGATTGTTTAGTTGAGAAAAATGAGTTGCGTCGTGACCTGTATTCTCCAGGACAATATATCCCGATAGTCATGGAAGCGGAGTTGGCGGCTCCTCCGGATATTTATTATGTTTTGGCATGGAACTTTAAAGAAGAAATTTTAACAAACAACCAGGCACTCATTGCACAGGGCGTTGAGTTCTATTTTCCCATTAATCCTCGTCCTGTCTTAATATGAAGATATTGGTGACCGGCGCAACAGGTTTTCTCGGACGGGCATTGTGTCAACGGCTAACTGATGCCGGGCATACGGTTGTCGGATTAGGATCGCGCGACGCTGATCTGACTGATCCGAAGAGTCTCAATCAATTTAATCGCTATCACTATGACTTCATCTATCATCTTGCGGCCTGGACGCAAGCCGGGGATTTTTGCCTTTCTCATCCAGGTGAACAATGGATCATCAATCAAAAAATCAATACCACCGTTCTTTCCTGGTGGCAAGCATATCAATTTCAAGCCAAAATGATTGGAATTGGAACGAGTTGCTCGTACGCACCAGATCTCGATACGTGCGAAGAGCACTATCTCAGTGGAAATCCTATTGACAGCCTATTTTCATATGCCATGACAAAACGCATGCTGTATGTTGGGTTGCAGGCCATTCAACGTCAATACGGTGGGGCCTTTGTGTATGTGGTGCCATCCACGCTCTATGGTCCCGGATATCATACTGACGATAGGCAATTACATTTTATCTTTGACTTAATTCGAAAAATTCTCCGAGGAAAGCACTATGGAGAGCCTGTGGTGTTATGGGGAGATGGGGAGCAGACGCGTGAGCTTATTTACATTGAGGATTTTATTTCTTTCCTTCTTGCAGTGAGTGAACATTGCAAAAACGACATCGTGAATATCGGGACAGGTAAGGGATTAAGTATTAAGTATTTTGCTGAAAAAATTTGTGAAAAAGTAGAGTATCCATTTGATGCCATTCAGTTTGATCATTCGAAATATGTTGGGGCACGGTCGAAGTTCTTACATATCGGCAAGTTACAGCAGTATGTGAATGATCTCCAGTTTACTTCATTAGAAGAAGGATTGACGGCCACGATAGATTGGTATGAACAGCAAGTTTCGTGGAAGAAACCGAAACAATAGATTGTCATTGACACGATGATTATTACGCAAACTCCAGTCAGGATCAGTTTCTTTGGTGGCGGCACCGATTACCCAGAACATTTCACTGCGTATGGGGGAGCCACGCTTGGAGCATCCATCGATAAATATACGACGATTTCAGTGACTCCCTTGACAAAGTTTTTCGATCATCGGATTCGAGTCAGTTATTCTCGTATGGAATTATGTACGTCAGTCGAGGAGCTTCAACATCCATCTATTCGTGAATGTTTACGATATGTCAACATTGACGGTGGAGTGGAAATGAGTGTCGTAAATGATCTGCCTGCTCGTACAGGGCTCGGGTCATCCTCCTCATTTACCGTTGGATTGTTGCATGCGCTTCATGCCTTTAAAGGAGAGTTGGTCAGCACCGAACAACTGGCGAAAGAAAGCGTATATGTGGAGCGAGAAATGATAAAGGAACGAGTCGGGCTCCAAGATCAATATACGTGTGCGCTTGGAGGCGTTGTCAATTTGGAGTTTCATGATGTTGACCGTGTTGATGTCAGACCGCTGATTGTTCAGAAAGAACGCCTGGCAGCCTTAGAAGAACGATTGCTGTTATTTTATACCGGTCAGCAGCGAACAGCTCACGATATCCTTGAGCATCAAATGTCTCGCACTAAGAATGGTGACGTGGTCTCTCAGCTTACCCATATGCAGTCGCTCGTCCAAGAGGGAGCAACAATATTATGCAATGGTCGAGATCTCAGAGAGTTTGGAGAATTATTACAAGAAAGCTGGATGTATAAACGACAGTTGTCTGATGCCATCAGTAATTCATTGATTGATGATGCCTACGAGCGAGCGTGCAGAGCTGGAGCCGTCGGTGGAAAATTGTTAGGGGCGGGAGGGGGAGGGTTTTTGCTCCTCTATGTTGAGCCGTACAATCAAAAAGCCGTCAGGCAGTCTTTGGTCGGTATGCCGGAAGTGAACTTCCATTTTGAAAGCCAAGGGTCACGGTTGATTTTTTATCGACCATAGCCATGTCGTCGATACCATATCATCGTTCTTCTGTATGGCACTAATTGGTCTAAATATTGCTTTTGATATTGGTGGAAATGCTGAAAAGGTCACGTAGGAATTAAAAATGAAAACAAGAAAGAAACATGTTGTCGATCCTCAGCAATTTCTCGTTGATTATTTCTCGAAATACCATGAGGCGTTATTGAAATGCGATGTATCCAGCAAATTGATTGAATTGAAGGAGATGATGACTGAGTGTCATGCAAAGGGCAACAAAACCATCATCGTTGGAAATGGTGGAAGTGCGGCTATTGCCAGTCATTGTTCTGTGGACTTTAATAAAGCAGCTGGCGTGCGATGCATGAATTTTAATGAAGCCTCGTTAATAACGTGTTTGGCAAATGACTACGGTTATGAAGCATGGGTCGCAAAAGCTCTAGAATTTTACGCAAAATCAGGTGATCTTGTCATTCTTATTAGTTCAAGTGGGAAGTCTTCTAATATGATTTGTGGAGCTGACTACGCGTTAAGGCACGGCCTGATGGTGGTCACGTTTACTGGGTTTGCTCCGAACAATCCGCTGAAAAGTCGCGGTCATGTAAATTTTTGGATTAATAGTTCCTCGTATAACTTTATTGAATGTTTTCATCAACTGTGGTTGTTAGCTGTTTGCGATCTTATTGCCGAGTCTCGTTCTATGACGAGTAACCCCTCTTCGAAAAAACATACCAAAATTCAGACTGTCTCTCCCTCAATGCCTACAGCGGCATAGCGGTCAATTGTGTGAACAATATCGTCAATTTCTTGACGTATTATTTTTCAAGATTTCCATAAATAAAAAAACTCCTTACTTAAAGGCCTTTTTTCGTATGAAAATACAAAAATTATGAGGTCTGATATTTGCATTGACTTTCGATTCATGATGCATGACTGAAGAGAGAGTATTGAGGAGATTGGAAAATAGATTGATGGTTGTATTGAATGCTAAGAAAAAACATATTCTTGTGACTGGCGGCGCTGGTTTTATCGGTAGTCATCTTGTTGAACGTTTGATTCAAGATGGACATCAGGTTCGTGTTCTCGACAATTTGTCGACAGGCCGTCGTGAGAACTTGGATCACGTCTTTAATTCACTGGAGGATGAGCATCGATTACAGTTCTGTCAGGGAGACATCACCGATCCAAAGATCGTCGATGAAGCGCTGCGTGATATCGATTGGGTTTTTCACCTGGCTGCATTGGCTGACATTGTTCCGTCTATTGTTCATCCATTGGATTATTATCAAGCCAATGTGACGGGTACGGCAACAGTTGTAGAGGGTGCACGAAAAGCGGGAGTCAAACGGTTTATCTACACAGCGTCATCTTCCTGCTATGGAATTCCAGATTCGTATCCAACTCCCGAAGCGGATGCCATCCAACCTCAATATCCCTATGCCTTAACAAAGTATCTAGGCGAACAAATAGTCATGCATTGGGCAAAGACGTATGCCTTGCCGGTTGTCTCACTTCGTCTTTTTAACGTCTATGGCCCGCGTGCTCGAACCTCAGGTACTTATGGAGCGGTCTTTGGCGTCTTTCTGGCTCAAAAGCTACAACAGAAACCATTTACGGTTGTGGGGGATGGTACGCAAACTCGTGACTTCACATTTGTGACCGACGTTGTCGATGCCTTCGTCAAGGCGGCAGAGTCTCAATGCTCTGAAGAAATTTACAATATTGGTTCTGGTGGCACCTATAGCATCAATCGTCTCATCGAACTCCTCGATGGAACTGCCGTTAACATTCCCAAGCGTCCAGGAGAGCCTGATTGTACTTTTGCCGATATTACGAAGGCACAGAATTCGCTTGGATGGTCGCCGTCAATTTCATTTGAACGAGGGGTGAATATGATGCTCGAACACATTAGTTCATGGGAAGGGGCTCCAGTGTGGGATCCCGTTTCTATTGCCGCAGCCTCTTCCGATTGGTTTAGGTATTTGGGTAGAGGAACGGCTGAATCTGTGACATGTGAGGTCTAGGCATGGCAAGTGTGACGGTCTTAAAAAAAACGCAATCTCTTGAAGACTTAGAGGCACTGCTTCAGGATGCTCGTTCTCAAGGAAAGACCATCGTGCATTGCCATGGAGTCTTTGACTTACTGCATGTCGGTCATATTCGTCATTTAGAAGAAGCGAAAGCATTGGGGGATGTGCTGGTTGTGACCGTGACTCCTGATCGCTATGTGAACAAAGGTCCACATCGTCCAGCGTTTCAGGAAGATCTTCGTGTGGAGGGAATCGCGGCGTTAGATGCCGTGGACTATGTTGCGGTGAATCGTTGGGACACAGCGGAGAATGCGATTAAATCCTTAAAGCCGGACGTCTATGTCAAAGGACCGGACTATAGTCAGGGTCGACCGGACTTGACCGGTGGGCTGGCTCGAGAAGAGGCTGCAGTGGAATCAGTGGGTGGACGCCTTGAAACGACCAATGACGTGCAGTTTAGTTCGACGAGTCTCCTCAATCGCTATGTGCCATTGTTTCCTTCTGATTTAAATGGATGGTTAACACAGTTTCGAGAACGATACACGGCCAAGGACATTATCGATTATCTTGAGCGACTCCGTTCACTCCGAGTTCTCGTTATTGGAGAAGCGATTATCGATGAATATGTATATTGCCATGCGTTAGGAAAGTCTTCCAAAGAACCTATTTTAGCAATGCAGCATGTCTCACAAGAAAAACAGCTTGGAGGAAGTTTAGCTATCGCGAATCACCTCGCAGGTTTCTGTGAACATGTGGAATTGGTGTCATACCTGGGTACGATTCAACCACATGAGAAATTTATTCGACAAAATTTGAAGCCAAATGTTACCCCAAGCTTTGTGTTGAAATCTGGGTCTCCCACCATCGTCAAGCGTCGGTTTATTGAAGAATATCAATTCACCAAACTTCTGGAAGTGTATGAGATGAACGATGCCTCACTGACCGAACGGGAGGATGGAGAATTATGTGACACCCTGGAAGAAGAATTAGCACAGTGCGATGTGGCCATCGTGGCAGACTTTGGACATGGATTGTTGTCGTCAGCCGCAGTTCAGCTTCTGGGAGAACGAGCACCATTTTTAGCGGTCAACACGCAAATCAATGCTGCGAATATGGGATTTCACACTATCTCGAAATATCAGAAAGCGGATTATATCTCTATTCAAGAAAAAGAAATACGAGTGGATCGACGGGATGCTCGTGGCAAGTTGCCCCCAATGGTAGAAGAGCTCTCAAAGAATATGGGTTGTCAGTCTATTATGGTCACACAAGGAAATAAGGGAACATTATTGTATCACCACGAGGATGGATTCTTCGATAGTCCATCCTTAGCTGTAAAGGTTGTGGATCGAGTGGGGGCAGGAGATGCATTGTTTGCCTTGACAGCTCCATGTGTCGCTACCGGAGTGCCTTCGGATGTTGTGGGATTGCTTGGGAACTTAGCTGGTGCGCAGGCTGTCATGACTGTCGGAAATAGTGCGTCACTTGATCGCCTTCAACTACAACGAAGTGTTGAATCACTATTGAAATGAAAAATCCAAATTGTAAATTGAAAAATAAAGTACATGAAAGAATTCTTTTCGGACAAAATTTTTCACGTTTCACTTTAAAATTTACAATTATCAAGGTGGCTCATGATGTCTGAACAAGAAAAAAAGCAGGTTCTTGTCACCGGAGGCGCTGGCTATGTGGGGTCGGCATTAGTGCCTCGACTATTAGCCGAAGGGTATCGAGCCAAGGTGTTGGATCTCTATCTCTACGGAGAGTCAGCGTTAGCGTCTGTACGGGGGCATCAGAACCTTGAGGAAATACGAGGAGATATTCGGGACTCTCAATTATTGGAACGAATAATACCGGGATGTGATGCGGTCATTCATTTAGCGTGTATTTCTAACGATCCAAGCTTTGAATTGAATCCGTCTTTAGGACGTTCGATTAACTACGATGCTTTTTCAGGTTTAGTTGACTGTGCACGCGAGTCTGGTGTCAGACGTTTTGTGTATGCCTCGTCCTCTAGTGTGTATGGCGTGAAAGAAGAAGAAAATGTGACGGAAGATCTTCCGCTTCAACCTTTAACGGACTATTCCAAATATAAAGCGTTGTGTGAGGAGGTTCTGCTTAAGAAACAACGTGCAGGTTTTGAGGTGGTGATTATTCGTCCCGCCACGGTCTGCGGCTATTCTCCGCGTCTGCGCTTAGATCTTACCGTAAACATTCTGACCAATCATGCAGTCAATAATAGAAAAATTATGGTGTTCGGTGGTGAGCAAAAAAGGCCGAATATTCATATTCAAGACATGATTGAGGTGTACACACAATCATTGAATTGGCCGTCTGAGAAAATTGATGGGCAGGTCTTCAATGCTGGCTATCATAATCATTCCGTATCAGACATTGCCGCGATGGTGCAGAGTAAAGTTGGACAAGATGTGGAAATTGTTCACACTGAGACCGATGATCATCGTTCCTATCATATTTCTTCAGAAAAAGTGTTTCGTGTTTTAGGATTCAAGCCAAAATATTCAATACGAGATGCTGTTGGAGATTTGATCGCAGCGTTTGAAAAAGGGGAAATCCCTAATTCCTTTGAAGATAGTCGATATTACAATATTCAACGTATGAAAGAAGTCCAACTTGTCTGAGCCGATTGGCACAGCCTCTGTTGTCTTCCAGAAACCAATGGCCACACCAAGCAGTATGGAAAATCTTGGCAACTCGCTTTCTTCTGATTATCTTCGACATCTCTACCTTGAAATGCTTCGAATTCGAATGGTTGAAGAGCGAATTGCCGACTTGTATTCAGAAAAAGAAATGCGTTGTCCTGTTCATTTGTGCATTGGGCAAGAAGCGATTGCGGTAGGTGTGAGTGCATCCTTGAAGCAGGAAGATTTGGTCTTGAGTGGCCATCGATCACATGGTCATTATCTGGGTAAAGGTGGAGATCTTTCCAGGATGCTTGCGGAGATCTATGGCAAAGAAAATGGGTGTGCCAAGGGAAAAGGTGGGTCCATGCACCTCGTTGATCTTTCGGCGGGGTTCTTAGGTGCTACTCCCATTGTCGCGAGTTCAATTCCGATTGCCGTCGGTGCCGCATTTGGTGCCATGCTACAAGGACAAAATATCGTCATCGTCGTGTACTTTGGAGAGGGCGCCTCTGAAGAAGGGACATTCCATGAGAGTGTGAACTTTGCCGTATTGAAAAACCTCCCGGTCATATTTGTCTGTGAAAATAATTTGTACTCGGTGTATTCGCCTTTGTCTGTCCGCCAACCTCGTACACGCGATGTCATGCAGATTGCAGAGGCTCATGGATGTGAGGGCAAACGTCTCGATGGCAATGATGTGCGTGTGGTCTATGAGTCAGCTGCACAGGCCGTACGCAAGGCAAGAAGCAATGGGGGGCCAACCTTCCTCGAATACGAGACCTATCGGTGGCGAGAACATTGCGGGCCAAACTTTGATAATCATTTGGGATATCGAGCGTCGTCTGAATTTGAAGAATGGCGAACGAGGTGCCCAATTGCAAACACAAAAGAGCAGTTGTCCCAATTCGGTTCGTGTGCTCCAGTCTGGGAACAGAGACATGTGGAACGTCTCTCTTCAGAAATAGAAGCTGCCGTGCAGTTTGCTAAACAAAGTCCGTTTCCGTCAAAGGATCAGTTGTTTCAACATATATATGCAGTTCCTTCTTTGCCAGTGGAAGAAAAGGCAGCATGACTCGACAACTCACGTATACCGAAGCTCTCAAGGAGGCGTTGGACCTGTGTCTCGCAAAAGACCCCAATGTGTATGTGATGGGATTAGGGGTTCCGGATCCAAAAGGCATATTCGGGAGTACGAGAGGATTACAAGAACAGTACGGGGAAACGCGAGTTATGGATATGCCCACCTCAGAAAATGCGATGACTGGCGTGGCCATTGGTTCCGCTTTAATGGGCATGAAGCCCGTGCTGACCCATCAGCGAATGGATTTTGCTTTGTTAGCCGTTGAACAAATGGTCAATCAGGCAGCGAATTGGCATTACATGTTTGGTGGACAACACAGCGTACCGTTGGTCATCCGTTTGATGATTGGAAGGGGGTGGGGACAGGGACCTCAGCATTCCCAAAGTCTTCAAGCGTGGTTTGCACACATTCCTGGGCTTAAGGTGGTGATGCCGACTACGGCGTATGATGCAAAAGGATTGCTTATCGCAAGTATCGAAGATCCAAATCCAGTGGTGTTTCTCGAGCATCGCTGGCTTCATGAAACAATCGACTATGTACCGGACGGACTCTACCGGGTTCCTTTGGGGACGAGTCGAGTGCTCAGAAAAGGCACGGATGTGACGATCGTTGCAACTTCCTATATGACGCTTGAGTCGATCAGGGCAGCAGATATGCTGGCAGAGGATGGAATTGATGCTGAGGTGGTAGACATTCGAAGTTTACGTCCTTTAGATGACTCGCTCATCCTTGATTCTGTTCGAAAAACCGGACGTGTGATTGTTGTGGATACAGGATGGACCTCATTTGGTATCTCAGCAGAAATTGTTTCCCTCATTGTTGAACAGTCTTTTCATGAACTTACATGTCCACCAAAACGAATAGGGTTACCTGATTGCCCGACCCCAACATCTCACGCGTTGGCGGAACATTATTATCCACGCGCCATGCACATCATGAATGCGGCACGGTCCTTGATGAATATGCCGGAAATGTCAGAAATGGATATGCGAGATTCTCCTCACTCACTTGATGTGCCGGATCAGAGTTTCGTCGGGCCATTTTAAGAAGGAGTGAGATGGAGAGGGAACAACGAATGAGAGATGTGAAGAGTGATGTCTCACGAACAATAGTTGTTATTGGTAGCAACTCTTTTTCAGGTAGTGATTTTATAGATGTGCTCTTAGAAGATCCCAGTAATACGGTCATAGGTCTAAGCCGATCAGCAGAAAAAGGCCGGACGTTTCTTCCGTATCTGCGGCATAGTCGAGCAAAATTTACTTTTCATCAAATGGACTTGAATCGAGATGGTGATCGAATGATTCGACTGCTTGATTCAGTGAAGCCAGACTACATTGTGAATTTTGCTGCGCAAAGTGAAGTCGCGCCAAGCTGGCAGCACCCTGAACAATGGTTTCAAACCAATGCGGTCGCACTTGCCAAGCTTACGAATGCCCTTAAGGAACGAGAATACCTGAAGCGCTATGTTCACATTTCGTCTCCCGAAGTGTATGGGACATGTGAAGGCCGTGTGACGGAGTCTGCACCGCTGAATCCCAGTACACCCTATGCGGCTTCTAAGGCAGCAGGCGACCTGTATCTTTTTACTTTAGTGAAAAACTATAACTTTCCACTCGTCATGATTCGCGCCACCAATGTGTATGGCGCATATCAACAACTTTTTAAGATTATTCCCAGAACGATTATTTCGTTAAAGATGGGAAAGAAAATTCACCTGCATGCTGGAGGGAAGGCTGTGAAATCCTATATTCACATTCGTGACGTCTCGAGAGGTGAGTTATTGGCGATGGAACAGGGGATGGATGGTCAAATTTATCACTTCTCTCCTGATCGTGGGATTGCGGTTCGAGATGTCGTCAAACGGTTATGCGTATTATCCAAGAAAGACTTTACCCAGGCAACGGTTACCGTTGAAGAACGATTGGGGCAAGACGCGGCATATGAAATCGACTCGACTCGCAGTCGAGAGGAGCTGGGATGGTCCACGGAGATTTCGCTCGATGAAGGCCTACAAGAAACCGCAAGCTGGATTGAAAAGAACTGGCAGGTTATTTCCAACAGCGCCTTGGAATATCAACATGCGGCGTAAGAAGGTGAGTATATGATAGAGGGCGCTGAGGAGTCTCGACGAGCACCTGCATTATCTTTCGCTACAGACGGGTTCGCTATTGTTGAAGTCTTTTCTGAGATGGAAGTTCAGAGACTCAAACAATTTGCGAAGCATTGGGTCTACTCTCTTCTTGGGAAACGGGTGTCCAATGATGAGTCGACATATCCATTAGAGACATACCATGTTTGGGGAGAAGAGCTAAGAATTGAGCACGAAAAAATATTTTGTGCAAAGAATCGATATAGAAACCCTAAAGACGAAATACGAGGAATTTTACTGAATGCTCGGGTGAACGATTATTTAGACTCCATAGGGGTTCGTTCATACACACTTTGTGACGATGGAAAAGGCTGGTGCGGTTTCCGCTTTATTAGACCTCGAAAGGGAGATGGCTATCCGCTTTCCAGAAAATCTTGGGGCCCTGCCGGAAATGTTATTTCGTGCTGGGTTCCCATCATTGGGCTTTCAACTATGGAGACTTTAGGGTTGGTGCCGGGTTCTCATTTAAAAGACTACTCAAAGTATTTGCCCAAGAATGAGAAGTTCTGTAGTGGTGAGTATCGAGCTGATCTTACGTTCGCTCCTGAGGAATTGTATCACCCTAGCTTAGAGATGGGTGAGGTTCTCTGGTATCACCCTGATACTTTGCATACAGAAGAAATTATTGGAGGAGATGTAGCACGGTTGAGCTTGGAGTTTCGAGTAGCCTGAGGTCTTATGTCAAGCAAGCTGACTGATACGTTAGGCAATGTACAGTCTGCGCAGATCTTTATCTTAGATTGTTTAAAAAATTACTGAACGTAATTGTCAATTATTGAGGGAAAAATGTGCCACACTCGTGTAGCCTTGATAACTGGAGCTGGATCAGGAATTGGTCGAGAGATTGCCAAATATTTCTCCTTACGTCAAACATATGTGGTGATAGCAGATATTAATGAATCTGCTGGGGAGCAGACGGTAGGAGATATTATCCAACTCGGTGGTAAGGCTGCATATATCCACACCGATCTGACATCAGAGGATGGAATTGGTGCAATGATTCACTTTGCCGTGTCTACCTATGGCCGCATTGATTACTTGATAAACAATGCGCGCCCCTTTCTACCTCGTGGCGATTACGGGCAGACTTTGGATGATTGGGATATGGCAATGAATGTTTTACTGAAGGCTCCAGCAGTTGCCGCGAAACATGCCTTACCGTTTCTCCAAGAATCCGATTGTGGAAGTATTGTGAATATCGCTTCAACGAATGCTTTTCTCATTTCTCATCAACCAGTGACATATCATGTTGCGAAGGGTGGTCTCCTCCAGTTGACCCGTTACTTAGCCTATCAGTTTGGGGGCAAAGGAGTACGGGTGAACGCAGTCTGTCCCGGATTGATTCAAAAAGATACCGCCATGACGGATTTGGGTTCCACAGAGAAGCGATGGAATATGACAGAGATGGCAAAGGTTGTCGTCCCACTCAGTCGTCCTGGAGTACCGCAAGAACTATCAGAACTGACGTGGTTTCTTTGTTCGGGAGCAGCATCCTATTTAACTGGCCAAGTTATCACGCTGGATGGTGGAATGACGTTGGGAGATCAGTTTGATGTGTGTCTTAGAGCACAAGAATCTCTATATCATTCAGCTCCATCTTCTCCACACATTTAGAAAATTAGAAATCATGGAACATTCTTCGTCAAGAGACAATAGTATGACAGCACGTTTACCTGTAAAGGAGCCATTGCTTGAAATGACGGATGCGTCATCGGTTATTGATATTAAGGTGCAATGTACCATTTGTGAGTCGTCAGAAATTGTCCCTGTGATCAGTCTCCCCAATTTCCCAATCACTGGTCGTCTTACTTACGAAGCTCCTACGTTTATACCTCAAGGGATAGATCAAGAATTTCTGATGTGTCTACGGTGTGGGCATAGTCAGTTGAAAAACCACATCTCGCCAGATTTACTTTACAGGTCGAACTATGGCTTTCGGACGTCCCGGGCAGACAGTGCTATGAAGGGCGTAGAGTTTTTTCTTGAACGTCTGCATGAGTACACTTCGAAGAAGCGTTTTCGGATGGTTTTGGATATCGGGTGTAATGACCTGTATTTGCTCGAGCAAATGACTCAAACCGCTGCATCACGCGTCGGTATCGATCCGATATGGATGGAACAGGAGAGTTCATCAAGGTCAGAGATTCAAGTAATTGGGGCCTATCTTGAGGACATCGACCTCGAAGTTCTCTCCGAGATGGCACCAGACTTGGTTGTTTGTCGCCATGTCCTTGAGCATGTATCAGACCCTGGTGAGGCGCTTCGGCGTGTCATTCACGCGACAGGATCTGACGCCATCTTTTTTGTCGAAGTCCCTTGCCTGGATGCGCTTGTTATGAAGTATCGATTTGATCAAGTATTTCATCAACATTTGCAATACTTTTCTTTACATTCACTGCTAAAACTCGTTCATCAGGTAGGTGGAGAATACTTAGCCCATTGGATGAATTACCATCATTGGGGTTCGGTGATTGTGGCTTTTAAGAAACGAATGCCTGGAGTAGATTCTGTCAACCATGGGCATGACATCATGTGGTCTATAGGTGATATCCAGGATCGTTACAAGACTTTTCAGAACCAATGTGGCATTGCGAAAGAAGTGCTAGAGGGGAAGGGAATGAATCCACGATATGGGTATGGTGCATCCCCCATGTTGCCAACGCTAGCGTATCATTTACAGTCAGATCTCTCTTGTTTAACTGCCATTATAGATGACGATGCTTCGAAGGATAATTGGTTTTATGAGAATCTGCCGGTGCAGATTCATACGCCAAGCGTTGTGCGCGATTGGGAAGATGCAACTGTGTTAATCACTGCCCCAGAAGGGGTGACTAGTATTATGGCGCGATGTCATCAGTATCAGCCCAAACATGTTCTTTACCCATTACCTCTGATGTCATAATTATTGTGTAAGGAGTATGGTTGAAATGGAACTAGGTCTCACAGGAAAACGTGCCTTAGTGACTGGGGCTGGGCGAGGGTTAGGATGCGAAATTGCTCAGTCATTGGCTCGTGAAGGCGCAACCGTTGCGGGAGTGTCAAGAACTGTAAGTGATCTTGAGAAATTGCAGACAACTCTTGATGGCTACGGGAATGGGCATCTTATTCATGCACTGGACCTTGCTCATGAAGATGGCCCAACGACTCTTTTGAAGGTTTTGAAGGAACGGGATTTTTATCCGATCGATATTATTGTTCATAATCTTGGTGGCACACTCGAAGTTTCTGATCCATTCTGCAATCTGAGCGATTGGCGTCGAGTCTTTCGTCTCAATCTTGAAGTCGCGATAGAGCTCAATCTCTTGTTCATGCCTAAGATGCGGGAACAAGGTTGGGGGAGGGTTGTGTTGATAGGGTCGATTTCAGGTGAAGAGAATCATGGGCCGATTCCATACTGTAGTGTGAAAGCTGCTCTTTCGGCTTATGGCCGAAGTCTTGGCCGTGTTGTGGCGCCTGATGGAGTTGTGGTCACCACTGTTTTGCCTGGTGCAGTCTTTACTGACGGAGGTTATTGGGATCTGGCCTCGAAAGAGCGACCAGAACACGTCAAGAACTATCTTTCGTCCAGGATGGCCATCGGTCGATTCGGTAGGCCTAGTGAGATTGGCAATGTTGTAACATTTTTGTGTTCTGAACATGCATCATTTTGTATCGGGTCGGTCATTCCTGTCGATGGAGGGCAAGGAAGGAGTTATTTCGCCCATGATTAGTTTGCCAATGTTAGGCAATGAAGAGAAACGAGTTTCAAATAGAGATTTGCGAACGCAGATAGTGGAGATGGTCTACAAAGGGCGGGATGGGCACATCCCGAGCGCCTTCTCTATTGTCGATCTTATTCAGACACTCTATGCGAATTTTCTTAAGTTTGATGCCAGTGATCCAGATGGGGATGAACGTGACTATTTTATCTTGAGCAAGGGGCACGGTTGTTTGGCGTTATACGTGGTTCTTCGACGATTTGGATTTCTTCAGGATCACGATCTCGATATGTTCTGTCGACCTGGAGGAATTTTGGGCGAGCATCCAGATTGTACAAAAGTGCCTGGGGTGGAAGCCTCGACCGGATCATTGGGACATGGGTTGCCCTTCGCAGTGGGCATCGCCACAGGCTTGCAATTGCGGTCAATGGCAAATCGTGTCGTCGTGTTAGTTGGTGATGGAGAATGTCATGAAGGAACCGTGTGGGAAGCTGCGAATGTTGCCAATAATCTTCAATTGGGAAACTTGTGTGTCATTGTTGATTGGAATCAGTCTGCTGCGCAGCTAATGTCACGAGATGACTTACCAGCGAAGTGGAAGGCGTTTGGCTGGGATACGTATGTCATCGATGGACATACAGATGACCTAATGAACACGCTCAGGAATATACCTTTCAGTCATCACGGTCAACCAACTGCCATACTTGCCAGAACGATAAAAGGGAAAGGGGTTTCTTTCTTAGAGGGACACGGAAAGTGGCACCATCGTATTCCCAATCATACGGAGTATCAGGCGATATTGGAGGAATTACGATGAGTGCTGTAACGGTACGTCAGCAGTTTGCGGAAACGATGCATGCAGTTGGTCGAAGCGATAAGTCTCTCGTGGTGTTAGTGGGTGATATCAGTCATTCTATTTTGCAACCGTTTGCGAAAGAATGTCCTGGGCGATACTTCAATGTAGGTATTTGTGAGCCTACCATGATGAGTATGGCAGCAGGAATGTCAAAGCTTGGATTCTTTCCCGTTATCCATACAATTGCACCTTTTCTGATCGAGCGAGCATTCGAACAAATTAAACTAGACTTTTGTTATCACCAGTTAGGCGGAAATATCATCACGGTAGGCAGTGCATTTGATTATGCCAATCTAGGATGTACCCATCACTGTTATGGGGACTTTGCTCTACTCAAAACTCTGCCGGATGTCCAGCTGACGTATCCTGGAAGCGCCGATGAGTTTGATTCGCTTTTTCGCCAGAGTTACGCAAATAATCGACTGACCTACTTTCGCTTACCTGGTCGTGACCATGGCCAACAATTTCGTCATGAGCAAATCGTACTTGGCAAGGGGATTCGTGTGTGTACGGGAAGCAATTTGACCTTAATTGCTACGGGGCCTCAGCTTAAGAACACGTTGGAAGCAAAAGCGTTATTGCAAGAGGCTGGGTGGCATGCAGATGTGCTGTATTTTCATACCTGGCGACCGCTTGACAAAGAAATGATTCGTGTAAGCGTCAGGAAGACTGGACGGGTTGTTGTAATTGAAGAACATATGCGCAGTGGTGGGTTGGGTGATGAGGTGCTTAGAACGTTAGCGGGGCAAGAAAGGTTTGAGTTTTCTTCTTTAGCTATTCCAGATCAATATGTTACCGGATATGGGTCGTATGATAATCATTGTGAGCATTTGGGTTTAACGCCAAAAGGAATTTGTGCTCGTGTGCTTGATGAATTCGGTACAAGGCAAATTTTAAAAGGAAAGCGGAAATTAGCATGACGGTACAGACCAAAGAATCTCAAAATCAAACTCAGATTGAGTCCTATCTTCGAGATGGGGGGGTGTGCTTGGGGCCGTGGACGAGTCATATTTGGCGAGATGATCCTCGGCATTTAGGGTTTCTTCTCGCACGTTATAAATTTTGCGCGAAGATGTTGATTGGACGAAAGCATGCGTTGGAAGTGGGATGCGGAGATGCCTTTGGTCTTCCGGTAGTACTCCAAACAGTTAACTCAGTTCATGGGATCGATTTTGAGCCACTGGTAATCGACGATGCGCAAAAAAGACTCGATGATGCCTTGTTACAAAGGATCACGTTGAGTGTGCATGATATGACAGAGGGTCCGCTTGAAGGTTCATTTGATGCAGCCTATTCTTTAGATGTGATTGAACATATCCCAACAGATATTGAACCACGATTTATGGATCATCTGTGCCAATCGTTGACGCCACATTCCGTCTGTATTATCGGTACACCAAATATTGAGGCTCATCGCTTTGCCAGCCCATTGACTGCAGAAGGTCATATTAACTTGAAAAGTGCCGAAAGCCTTCGAGCGCTCATGGAAAAACATTTTCATCACGTTCTAATGTTTTCCATGAATGACGAAGTGGTTCATACAGGGTTTTCTCCTATGGCACATTACTTATTGGCTGTAGGTCTTGAACGGATTAGGCCCTAGTGCATTTGTCTTCACAGAAAAGAGAAAAGGATATGTAAATGACAGAGATTAACCTTCTCGATAAATACCCTTGCTCGAAACGGCCTATCGAAGAACGGGGCGCCTTAATAACCGATGTACATCGGAAGATTGCTAGAAAGTTTGATAAGGAATACTTTGACGGCGATCGACTTTATGGATACGGGGGGTATTCCTATCATCCGCACTTTTGGCAGGAAACAGTCAAGCGATTTGCTGAATTCTATGGACTGACGAATGAGTCAAGTGTCTTGGATGTTGGTTGTGCCAAAGGGTATATGCTTCATGACTTTAAGGAACTGCTTCCTGGTTTGACCGTTACTGGTGTGGATGTCTCAACGTATGCTCTCGAGCATAGCATTGAATCCGTGAAGCCGTATCTTCAGCTCGGCAATGCAAAGGAACTGCCTTTTCCAGATAACTCCTTTGATTTAGTGATTTCTATCAACACGGTTCACAATCTCAATCTTGTGGATTGCAGGCAAGCGTTGAAGGAAATTCAACGAGTCTCGAAAGGCCTTGCGTTTGTGACGATGGATGCTTGGAGAACGGAAGAGGAACGAGAACGCCTATTAAAATGGAATCTGACGGCCTTAACGTATATGGACGTTCAAGAATGGAAAAAAGTTTTTGAAGAGGTAACCTATACAGGTGATTATTATTGGTTTATCGCGGCATAGGAACGTATTGAGAGCGTGAGGAGGCTTGGAACGAGAGTCGTGAATCACCATATGGTTCACTCATTGAAAACAGCTCAAACGTATGGCTCGCAATGTAAATGGGATTAAAAAACGATCAAGATACAAGTGTACCTTTTACCACTCGTAGGTGAACTATGAAAGCACTCATTACTGGGATTACAGGACAAGATGGGTCATATCTAGCTGAGCTCTTGCTTGAAAAAGGGTATGAGGTACATGGCATTGTTCGACGGGTCGCGATGGAAGATCCGGACCGGCGTTTATGGAGGATACGACACATAAAGAATGACTTGCACTTGCATGCCGCTTCCTTGGAGAGCTTGCCAAGTCTATATCGAGTCTTTAAAGAGGTGGTGCCTGATGAATGCTACCATTTGGCCGCACAAAGTTTTGTGACCTATTCCTTTGAAGATGAGTTCTCTACGTTACATGCCAATATTAATGGGACCCATCATGTCTTATCTGCCCTGAGGGATTGCGCGCCAGATTGTCACTTTTACTTCGCGGCCTCCAGTGAAATGTTTGGAAAGGTCGCATGTGTCCCTCAAGATGAGTTGACCGTATTCCACCCACGATCGTCCTACGGTATTTCCAAGGTGTCTGGGTACCATCTCACTCAGAACTATCGTGAAGCGTATGGGGTCCGAGCATCGTGCGGTATTTTATACAATCATGAGTCACCACGCCGTGGGTTTGAATTTGTAACAAGAAAAATTTCCTATCATGCGGCGGCAATCAAGCTAGGCCTGAAAGATCAGTTACAACTTGGGAATCTTGAAGCCCTCAGAGACTGGGGGCATGCGCGTGAATATGTGACAGCCATGTGGATGATGTTGCAGCAAGACAATCCCGACGATTATGTGATTTCCACAGGAGAGCAGCATTCGGTGAGAGAGTTTGCTGAGGAAGCCTTTTCCCATCTTGGCTTGGCCTATCAGGACTATGTCGTGAGTGATCCCCAATTTTACCGACCAGCTGAAGTTGAAACGCTCTTAGGTAATGCGACAAAAGCCAAAGAACGATTAGGGTGGATACCTCAGGTCAAGTTTCAGGATTTGGTGCAAGAAATGGTGGAAACCGATTTGGAATTACTGGAGAAGGGGGACATAAATTTTGCAAGAGCTAAAACCTTGAGTGCGGTCTAAATAGATAGTCTTCTTTTCGTATCCTGTCTTTGCACGCGGTGATGTGTGGAAGGATCGTTCGTCGAAATTGTCTGCCTATAAAGAAAGAGCCGTATTCTGATATGCCCAAAATGATTACAACAACTCAGGCTGCTGTGCTCTTTGATCCCCACACACCACTTTCTCTTCTTACCCTTTCACTGCCAATTCTAAAACCCGAGCAACTTTTAGTACAAATTGCCTATAGCGGAGTTTGTCGTACGCAACTGTTAGAGATGCAAGGGATGAAAGGACCAGATCGATTTCTTCCCCATACGCTTGGGCATGAAGGGTCAGGGGTTGTTCTTGACATTGGATCAGCGGTCAAGAAGGTCAAGCCTGGCGACCATGTGGTCTTATCATGGATCAAGGGGGCGGGAGGGGAGGTAGCCGCAACGCAATATGAGAGTGAAAAGGGATGGATAAATTCTGGCGCCATTAGTACGTTCATGACGCATACAGTGACCTGCGAGAATCGGGTCAGTCAAATTCCCAATACGATGCCCTTACGTGAGGCGGCCTTGTTGGGATGTGCCGTCCCCACTGGCGCCGGCATACTTTTCAATACAGTTCGCATGCAGCCAGGCAGTAGTGTGGCTGTCTTTGGGCTTGGAGGAATTGGACTCAGTGCAGTGATGGCTGCCCGTTGTATGAAAGCCAAAAGCATTATCGCAGTAGATATCTATGATCACAAACTTGAACACGCTCGTAACATTGGTGCTACGCATACAATCAATGTACGAATATCTGATGTAAAAAAAGAGATCTTAAGCATGACCAATGGTCGCGGTGTCGACTATGCGATTGAGGCCGTCGGAAGTCGAGAGGCGATGGAAAACGCATTCAGTGCAGTGCGGTTGAATGGGGGACTATGTGTGTTGGCGGGCAATGTATCTCATGGAGAGACCATCTCAATCGACCCGTTTGATTTGATCAAAGGGAAGCGGCTGATTGGCACGTGGGGAGGAGAAACGCTCCTTGAACGGGACGTTCGCCTCTATATCGAAAAATATCTTAGTGGTGATCTTCCCTTGGGGCAACTCATTACTCACGAGCATCCGTTAGAAGAAATCAATCAGGTGGTTCAGGCTATGGAATCTGGCGATGTCGGTCGGGCATTAATCAAGATGGGTCAGGCCGACCCACTAGCTCGAACTAACTAAGGCAGCTGTGATTTTGTGAACCAGTGGAAAAAAGAAAATGGCTAGTCCTTCAATATCAGTCTTGATGCCTAACTACAATCATGCCCAGTATCTTGAAAAGGCATTACAGAGTATTCTTGCTCAAAGTTTTCAACCAATGGAAATTATCGTTGTGGACGATTGTTCCACCGACAATAGTTGGGAAATGATTCAGGAAATTGCAAGTAGGTATTCTATTCTACGTGTAGTTCGTAACGACCAGAATCATGGAGCCGTATTTTCTGTTGGGAGAGCTTTGTCTTTAGCAACTGGGGATTATGTGTATTGTCTTTCAGCCGATGATATGGTTTTCTCAGGATTTTTCGAAAAGTCTATACTTCTTCTTGAACAGCATCCAGAAGCTGGTTTATGTACCTCAGATCCTGTGACATTTGAGAGTCAATCTAATGAGGTAATCCGATCCTTTTTAAGTTGGAGTAGTGAGCCCACATTTTTTACATCCGATCGGTTACCTGATGTTCTTCATGGCGATCATATTTCGTGTCATGCGTCTTTAGTCAGGCGTATGGTGTTGCAAGAGGCTGGGGGTTTTCTTTCAGAATTGAAATGGCATTGTGATTGGTTCGCGTTATTGGTTGTGGCTTTTAGATATGGAATTTGTTATCTGCCAGAACCTTTAGCTGGTATACGAATACAGCGAGACGGGTATTCTTCTTCCGGGAGGAGAGATCCAACACAACAATATGAAGTCCTTCGCCATGTCATACAATTATTAAAGACTTCTACGTATAATGATGTTCTGCCCTATTTCGTTCGCAGCAAAGTGATGAGTCACTTTGGTGATGACATCGTTCATGCAGTGCTGGAATCGCCTGAGCATTGGGATATGCAGACCTTGATGTTGATTCATTGCCCGCTTTGGCAATGGAATCGGTATGTTCAGGGCGAGACGCTGAGTGCAGCAACACTCGAACGGTATTCGAGGCACGCAAAGAATGTTGACTCATCTAGTAACTGCTCTGATCCAGCTATTGCACAAGCGATTTTGTCTGCGACTGTGCCGTTTTGTGTTGAATTGGTTCGAGAACATCCCGACCAGGTTGAAACGCATTTGGCTTTAGCATTTGCCCATGCAGCATTAGGTGATGACTCCCGCGCTGTAGAATTCCTGAATAAATCAATCTCTCGTTTTCCCACCAATATGAATGTGCGTTATGCCTTGGCAATGATGTATGAACGTACAGGTCAGCTTAAGAGAGCTATGCAAACCTTAGAGATGGTTGTCGAAATTGACTCTTCTCATGTGCGTGCTCAAGAGAGGCTGAAGGACTTGGAAAAGGTTGGTCTCCACGCAACGAACACCTGTTCAATTTCCAAGAGCGTTGAGCAACCATTAGACCATGCGATGCAACAAGGGGCGCTGAGCAAAAATGTAGGTGCTGGACAGATGAGACGTCCAAAGTTTTCGATAGTCACTCCGACTTATAATTGCGGTTCATTGATTCGCGATTGTATAGAAAGTGTCTTGCAACAAAATTACGAGAATTTCGAGCATATCGTCGTGGATGGTGGTTCAACAGATAATACTATCGAAATCCTTAAGGAATACCCACATGTGAAGTGGATTTCTGAGCCAGACAATGGAGAAATCGAAGCATTGAATAAGGCTCTGCGAATGGCTACTGGAGATATTTTTGGCTGGCTTAATGCGGATGATTGTTATGTCGAGGGAGCATTGCTTCGGGCAGCCAAAGAATTACGTTCTGCTGATGGCCAGCATGTAGTGTATGGGAAAACTATTTTTATCAATGACGCGAAAGAAGCAACGCATTGGGTGATGCCGATGGCACCCATCAATATGGTGACGCTAACAAGATGGTTTAAACTTAATCTGTTTCAACCTTCAATTTTCTTCTCTCGAGTGTTATTGAAAGACGTTGGGTTCTTTAATGAACACCTCTGTTACGGAGCTGACTACCAGTATTGGTTCAGGATTGCAATGAAAGGGTATAAGTTTCATTTTGTTGACCAGGCGTTTTCCAAATCGATGATTTATCGGTCGGGAGGTAAGACGGAAACGCCTTATGCGGTAAAAGCCAAAGAATGGTGGGACATTTGTATGGCTTTTCTCCCATGCTTAGAAGTTGGAGAGCAAATTCATTTCTTTAAGGATTTTTATACCTTTCGATTGACCCACGCTGCTGACTATTACAAGGGAGAAGTTATTGATTTTTCCGATTGTAAGGAAAGTGTCATAGGTTTTATGCTCGCCTTTCGTGAATGTAAACGAGTCGATCCAGGTTTTTTCTATAAGATTTTAAGCAGTAGACTGCAAAACTCTTCGCAAGATTCCCTTCTCATTACAGCGAATCTCCTTGGACTGTATGCTGAAAACCTTTTTCAGCATAATCAGTGTGTTGAGGCTCAACAGGCTTTTGAATGGGCATTAGCCCTAGAATCGAAAGATCCAGCTGTACGAAGTCAGTTTGGCGCATTGCCATTGGTCTGCAGAGGGAACGCTGACACGGTCGCATAAACGTAAGGTGACTTAAGATGTTTTTACGAGTTAGCCAATGAAAAAGATACTGATTTTTTGGCCATTTAATGCGTTGGGTGCACGGACGGGGGCGCATCAAGTTCAACTTGCTGATTTGATGGCGCTTTTGAACTTAGGGTATGAGATCACATTATTTGCTTCAGATTTATTTGGAGACCCTGATACGGGTTGGCATGTTGACGATGTGAGAAAGTTTGAAGAGGCATGTCACATTAAAATTCATCTTGCGCAAGCCAATTCAGTTGAGAAACTATTCCTGCTCAATCAACAAGTATATCATCCAGATACGTGGGATATGTATCAAACTCCTTGGCTCTTGAGAGAGTTTCACAATGTCTTTTTGGAGGTCAAGCCGGATCTTGTGCTTATCTATTACGCATGGTGGGGGCAGCTTGCTGTGGGTGATGCGTATAAGTCGGCGACTCGTATACTCAGAAGTGTCGACTTGCTAGAAATCAATGGGCATTTAAGCAAAAAAGTCTCACCATTCTTAAAAGAGCCGGTTATACCTGAAGATGTCGATCCTTCGGTAATTGATGAAGCGTTCTATGATGAATTGTGGAATCATTCTTACGAAAACGAGTCCAAGGAAATGAAGGTTTATAACGCGTACGATGGAGTTGTTACGATTACAGAATCAGATGCTCGTATCATTCGGACGCACTCGACATGCAGGGCCGTACGTACTGTTCCGACCGCATGCGCCCTTCAACATATAAAAAATTCCTATGATGGATTACCGTTGTTTGTGGGGTCCAATAATCCGCTCAATCTCCAAGGGTATGTATATTTTGTCAGGAAAGTATTGCCTCGGGTGTTAGGGAAGATTCCTGGATTTCGATTACGCGTGGTTGGTGGATTTTCAGAGAAGGTAGAAAGGGTTCAAGGAGTCGAGTTGTCAGGCTATGTACCCGATTTAAAACCTCTGTATGCAGCCAGTCGATTCACGGTTTGTCCCATGCTGGGAGGAACAGGGAGTCAAATAAAAATACTCGAGTCGATGGCGCATGGTGTTCCGGTTATTGCCATGAAAGCGGTCGCAAGTGCATCGCCTATCGAACATGGTGTGAATGGGTTTGTTGCTAATGATGCAAAGGAATTTGCTCAATATGCGATTCAATTATCTATGGATTCTGCTTTGTGTCGAAAGCTTGGAGAGGCTGCACGGCAAACTATCGCTGAGCAGCTTTCAATGGAGCAGTCTGTAGAGCGATGGAGAGAAGCCCTATCAGCTGCTCAAGAAAAAGTAACGAGAAGGACCGAACCACAGGCCATTTCTCTGAAATCTCAAACCCCTAAAAAGGTCAATGCTATGTCCTCACTACGAGAGTCAGCACTTTCACGCCCTAAGATTTCCGTTGTAACTCCAACGATGAATTGTGCTCAGTATATTCGTGGCTGTATTGAAAGCGTCCTCGCACAAAATTATGAAAACTTTGAGCATATTATCGTCGATGGAGCTTCAACAGACGAAACGGTTGAGATACTCAAAGAATACCCCCATCTCAAATGGGTGTCCGAAGCAGATAACGGAGAAGCTGAAGCATTGAATAAGGCGCTTGCGATGGCAGACGGTGACATCATTTCCTGGCTCAATGCCGATGATAATTATTTTGGTCATGATGTGTTTCGAATTGTCGCATCAGAAATGAATTCTCATGAAGGTCGGCATCTTGTCTACGGAAAAACTCTCTTGACGGATGAACCGCAAGCCATCGCGTGGTTGCAGATTCCTAGAGTGCCAATCACATTGCCCATATTAATGAGATGGTTTGACCTGATAGAGCTCTATCAACCGTCGATGTTTTATTCAAAAGAACTTATACACACAATAGGGAAATACCGAGAAGATTTATTTTTCTCCATCGACTACGAATTCTGGCTCCGGATTGCCGCCCAAGGGTATTCATTCCATTATGTCGATCATGTGCTCTCACAATCACGATTATTTCGTGAGAGTGGAAAGTCAGCGCTGCCGCGAAAGGAACAAGAAGAAAGCTGGACACAGACAGCGACTGCTTTTCAACATCATCTGAGCGAAGTCGAGCGAATCCATTTTTGGAAAGACTACTATCACTATCAGTTACCATACTTGAAGCAATCCAATGAACCGATTACCCTACCTGACGATGAATGGGCGCAAATTGGACTGGCGCTTGTGCTTCGCGGTTGTGGGGTGGGGTTAGAAGTTGTGAAACTGCTTGAGCAAACGACGACGCAATCTCCACAATGTTCTGATGCGTATTGGTTGCTAGGTGACGAATTATTGCGCGGAACGAAAGACTATGATCGTGCAAAACCTATTTTAGTACAAGCTCAAGCACTTACCTGTCGCAAGCAACAAGAGGCTGTGAAGATGCAGGCTTCTTCAAGCATAAATTCGGATTGCTTGATACGTGAGGTACAACCTGCAATGAAGGCAAATGTAGAGAAGGAGCCGGTTTCTCGTACATCTATAAACGAAAAGCACGACCCAAGCAGGCAAGAGCGGCCTCTTCGAGTGTTATTTCAAAATCGACCGAATGCCGTGTCTCATCCTGGTGGAGATACATTAGTGATGAACAAGCTCAAAAATGGTCTTGAGCAATTAGGTATTCAGGTCGATATTGCATTGGGACAATCAACATTAACAAGCTACGATCTTGTTCATTTATTCAACTTTGCCACGCCAGAATATACAGAGCATTGTGCAAGAGAAGCCCTGCAAGCAGGGATTCCTTTTGTGGTCACAACTCTGTTTGAAGATTGGCCACGATTTCTTTCAAAGTGTTCTGCGTCGATTGATGTGTTTAGGCAGTATTTTGAAAATGGGTTTGATGAAGAACAATTTGCTTTAAATCTGAATCAGATTCGAGGGCTACCTTCAGTTCCACCTTCTGAGAATTCCTTTGTTGCTCAGCATGCGTCCTGCCTCTTCGCCAGCGGCGAAGTAGAACGTCGCCGATTGCTTGAAATTTATCCTGAGAGTAAGCGTGTTGAAGTCGTGAAGTTTGGGATGGACCATCTCAATGCTGATGTTGGTCCAGAATTGTTTTTCGAAAAAAATCAAGTGAAAGATTATGTTTTATGCGTTGGTCGGCTTGAGACGAGGAAGAACCAATTGATGCTCTTGAAGGCGTTACAAGATGAGCAGGTTCCGATGGTATTTGTTACCGGCGGGGTCAAGTATCAAGCTGAATATGATGACATGTGTCGTCGATTCCCACGAAAGGCTCCTACGATATTCGTTGATCGTTTGTCAGATGATATGCTGGCATCGTGTTATCGGGGTGCAAAAGTATTTTGTCTCCCAAGTTGGTATGAATTGCCTGGAATTGTGACAATAGAGGCCGCTCGTTTTGGTTGTGCCGTTGCTGCTACGTCTTGGGGGACGCTCAAAGACTATCTTCCATACGGTGTACATTATTGTGAGCCTGATGACCCAAATAGTATTCGAGAGGCTGTACTTCAAGCGATAAGCGTTCTACCTTCTGCGCATCTTCAGACAGATGCTTTGCAGTATACCTGGAGTCGGACGGTCAATCAGCTTGTAGGTTTGTACCACGATATTCTTAAGAAACCTAAAGAATCATCGATTCAAAATGTTCCCACTTCCCATCCTACGTCTTATTCTCCTCAACCTGATCCTTCTGAATTCGAAACAGAGCTAAAAGATGCAAAAGACGCCCTTGCACAGGGGGAAATTGATAAAGCCAAAATGTATCTTGAACAGCTTTTTCAAAGTCATCCGACTCATTCAGAAGGATGGCTAGTATCTGGGGTCCTATCTATGCAGCAACAGAGCTATCAGGAAGCGGTCCATGCTTTTAGTAAGGCTTTACGCTTTGGAGGAGATGATCGAAAATGCCGCCTCGGGCTTGCTATGGCTTATCAGGGACAAACAGCAGATGAGAAGGCAAAAGCAGTATTGCTTGAGGTGCTGCGTGCATACCCCGATGATGAAGAGGCCATTCATTGGCTGATTCGTGCTTGTACGGCTCTAGATGATTGGGAAGAACTCGAGCGTTCACTCTCGTACTACGTTCAGCGAAATCCTGCCAACAATTCTGTCCGATTTGCGTTAGCGAGTGTGCAAATGAAACTTAAAAAAGTTCAAGATGCACAGGCTCATATGCAAACACTACAGGTTCTTAGCCCAAATCTTGAAGGGTTAGATGAACTGAAGAAAGTGCTCGGAGGTTTTGACATAGATCATATTTCTGCAAGTAGCCAACGAAAGTCAGCTTTGATAGCAAGATGATTATTGCTAAGCAATATTCACTATCTAACGTGCCTTACCATTATGGAGTTTAATCTTGAAGGTGCAGGACTTGTAGGTTTTGGCTTGTCGTGAGTAGTGGCCCAAATTGTTTTTTTCGGTTTTTGAATATGAGTTACTTTGAATCTAGCAGGAGTATCTTGTGTACCCAGAGTTGAAATCTAAAGTGGTGTTGGTGACTGGTGGGAGTTCAGGTATTGGAAGAGCTGCGGCGCTGGCTTTTTCCAAGGCAGGCGCCAAGGTAATTGTCGCTGCAAGAAGAGTGGAAGAAGGGAACGAAACCGCTTCAATGATTCGTGAGGCAGGTGGGGAAGCTAATTTTGTAAAAACGAATGTCTCTAAAGTATCAGATGTCGAAGCCTTAGTCAGTAAGTGTCTTGCCCTATATGGGGAGTTGAACTATGCCTTTAACAATGCGGGTACCGAGGGGACACCCTTTATCGCTACTATAGATTATGATGAACAAGTCTGGGATCGTGTTATGGCAGTCAATCTCAAAGGGCTGTTTCTCTGTATGAAATATGAGATTGCGGCAATGTGCAAACAAGGGAATGGTTCCATCGTAAACATGTCGTCGATTGCGGGTTTAAAAGGGGGTCGAACGGGAGTGGCATATCATGCGAGTAAACATGGAATTATTGGGCTGACTAAAGCGTCAGCTGTCGAGTACGCAGAACAAGGGATACGCATTAATGCCGTGTGTCCAGCGATTATTAGTACTCCAATGACAACACGGGTAGTCTCTCATGATAAATCTCTTAGTGGAAAGATGGCAGAGTTGTGTCCAATTGGAAGGGTAGGAACTCCTGAAGAAGTAGCGGCTGCGGTTCTGTGGTTATGCTCTGATCAATCTTCATTTATCACAGGGCACGCACTACCTATTGATGGTGGTCGTCTTGCTTAGGCAAGGGGATTCAACAGGACTAGATTTGTGGTAGCCTCTTAGTATTATCCAAAAGTTGTTTGAGAATACATAAAGCATTAACGAAGTCTCTATTGTATCGCCCGCAATTAATCAGATTGGCTTTTTTGAAAAAAATATTCTGAAGTATATTTGAATTTACTGGAAAGACTCGTGTATTTCAACGACACATGACTCTTTATGAGTTTTAGTCACGGATAAGGGTAGGATATGATTAGGAGGAAATTTTGGCAGTTTATATGTATTGTGAATGGAAAGAACATTTGTATGGAAAGGTATCTCAGATAACAATTGATCATCTATGAAGGAAAATATTTTTTCTTTTAAGTTTTGATTCGAAGAATCTACAATGTGTTGCTATGCATAAGGATAGGGCCCAAGAAATTTCGTAATATAAACTAAATAAAGGGTGTACCCTATATCTCTAAGAATATTGAAATATTGAGGGATGGGGAAATCTGTTTTACCCACACCAACTTCAAAGAAGATGATAGGCTTGTGTTGCTTTAACACTTTTTGCATTCCGATAATGACACGGTCCTCTGCTCCCTCTACATCTATCTTGACAAAGTCTGGCGCGACTTCAAGCTCTTCACAAATAAATAATCTAAAGATATTGTCCTGACATTAAATTTTCGGATCATTGTTCCAAGACGATCTGAATTTGCAAGTTCAATGCAAATTGTTGATGCCTGGTCGTGCAGTTCATTACTGCCAGAGAACAATATATCCTGACCGATTGCGTCATTCACAGCATAGGAGAAAGGGAATGTGTTGCTGCTAGAGCAATGTATCGCGACATTTTCAAGTTGCGGATATAGGTCGGGATGAGGCTCAAAGCTATACATCCTTCCTTTTCCCTCTACAATTCCAGAGAAACGTCTAGCATAATTTCCCTTATGTCCACCAACGTCAAGGACCGTGTTGCCTGCAGAGATGAGCTTTTCAAAAAGCTTAAAATGGTCCATGGAAGTCTTAAGGTCGGAACCTATTGAGTGAGAGTCGAATGTTACTGAGAGTCAGAGAACTACAGAGAGTTTTAACTCAGAAGATTCTTGTAATCTTTATAAAATAGTACTATTGATTGGAATTGAGTCAAGCTTATGAAGGACCCTATTTACACCCTTGCTGGACTGGCTCTTCAATTTTCGAACCGCGAGGCAGATGAGTTTCTGGAATAACTTCTGACGGACTTGTGAATGTTCTCCAGCAGGTGCGGATCGAGTCCTCACGACCTGGAAAGTCGACGGCCAACGCATGTATCAAATCGTTCAATGGGACGTTTCGTCGGAAATGCCTCAACGTGCAATGCTGCATCGCGCTGGATGAAGCGAAACAACGAATTGCAATTGGGCGGTAGGAGTCTAACGCGAGTCGGCCTCACTGCGCTCTTCAGGACTAAACGCCGGACGAATTTGCCAGACAGTGTATTGAGAATCATGAGTAACCGAATAATGGGGCAGGTCAATGCTGCAAAGAATATCATTCATAATTGAATTTGAATCGTTGTCTTGATACCGAAAAGTACGCCGATGTATGTCTCTCTGAATTAAAGAATCGAACAAGAATGACCGACAACAAGAACGAATATGTTACATCGTTGTGTTATTCAATTGGTGAGATTGGAAATCCTTCTTCAAACCTTTCTTGGCATTGCTTCTTTACGAGAATGCTAGCCGGATGAAGAGTTTGATCTCTTATGTGCAAATCCTTTGGTTTCTGTTGGTTCTTATTTTTCCGGTATTAGGTAGATTTTTTCTTGAGCTGGTACGAGATGGGAACAAAATAACAAAGATTGCTCCAGAAAAGGAGTGACTGTTCTTTGTTCGGCAGGAAATTTTATAAAAAGATGTCAAGGCGACCCCTACTTGCTGGCCTCTAACTTGAGTAATCATCCTCGTGCGATGCTTGCGAGTCATTTATATGCCTGTGAGGTGATGAGCTCTGGTTGCTATGGGCCTCTTTCTTTTCTGATTCAGAATTGGGTGAAATATTTGCAAATTGTCGGGACTCATCGTGGGGAACATCGCGTGCATCTTGCGGAGATGTTTTCTGGAATGTGTTGTCACGTATTGAAATGATACTACCTTCCATGTCTTTCTTTAGAATGGGTGAATGATCATTTTCGGACCTAGGAGATATCGGAAATAATGGAATTAAGATCAGGCACAGTATTGAGTCGATATTTACATGGATCAATGGATCTTGCTCTTTATGATCTATATGGCACTTCCCTATCTGCCTTTTCTCAAAAAACGACACTGCGTGTCGCCGTTGTCGGTGTAGATACTTCTTTATTTGACAATGTAGAAGCCATACATGACTTTGGGTTAACGATTAAGGGATATTATGCTGGAAATCCTGCTGACATCTTTCATCCGAGCAAACCAATCCAAGATTTACAGAGCTCTGAGTACGATCTGTTAATTGTTGGAGCGATGTCTTTGTCTGAGGAGATCGCTTTACTTGAAAAGCTGGGAGCACATTTTTCTGACCATAATCAGCTAAGCTGTCCTATCCTTCTCATGAGGCGGTTGTTGACTGGAGTGAAGGGTGCGCTTGAGAAAACCTCTAGGTTAGAAACATGTTTAAACTTTCGTAAACTTAGTCTTATTGCTCATGCGCTATTGGCAACCTACGATGGGTGTATTCTTGAATGTGGAGCCTTTCGAGGTGGAACCACCGTGTTTATGGGGAAATTGCTGAATGAATGGGGTGATACTCGGAAGATCTATACGTGTGATACCTTTGAGGGTATGCCGATTCCTACTTCATCTGATCAAGAAACAATTTATCAAGCTGGTCTCTTTACAGAGACTTCATTAGAAGGCGTCTCGCACTATGTCCAAGAACAAGGCTTAAACCAACAGGTCACGTTGGTCAAGGGGCTTGTTCAGGATACATTGCCGAACGTGTTGCTAGGAGAGCCACAAGTCTCATTTGCATTGGTTGATACCGACCAATACCAAGGAACTCTGTCAAGCCTCAAGCTCATCGTTCCGAAGCTTCAAACGAATGGTATAGTGCTCGTTGATGATTATAATGTCGAAGGAGTCAAGAATGCCGTTTCCGAAATACGTGAGCAATATCCTCAGGTAGGCGGCGCGGAGGTGTCCATGAATTTTTATATGCTTTGGAATCGTACCAATCGATACTTTTTGTCAAGCTGTCAGGTCTGCTAATGCCGATATTCTCTTTGGTATATATGCCTTCCTATCGTGTGTCGTTCAACACACTATCTTAGGCTGCACGCCTTCAGTGCTTCTTTCTTATCTGATCGACATGTCTTTTCTTGTAGGGTATTCGCAATTTGTGTATGAGTGCGATTGCATTCAGATCTGAATGATCCTATCTTGCACATCACGTTTTTGGGCTTCGAGTAATGTATTCAAGGCTTCGTAGGTTGGTAGGGCTGCAGTGAGTTTCTCAAGTGTTATCCGTGCCTCCTTAAACTTTCTTTGTTGAATGAGCATTTCCACCGTGCGGGTCCATTTTTCAAGACTGTCAGGATCTTGTTCCAGTAAGATCTTATAGGTTCGTAGCGCTTCCTCGTTTTGACCTGCGTCTAGGCATTGTTCGGCAAACCAAATATACATCCGCGTATCGAGTAAAGAAAAAGCCTGAACGCATTCAATTTCCAGCCAGTTGCTGTTCTTCTTTCGAATCACATCTCCTGCTTTTTTCGCAAGGTAGAACTCAGTATTGAGTTTCATCGAACGACTAGAGCCGTTCCATGTATCTTCCACATGTGCGATATGCATTTTTGCGCTGTGTGAGTGATGATGATTCGGCTGGATGTTATTGGGTTTCGCTCTAGTCTGTGTGCTTGAGTTTATTTCGTTCTCACCAATTATCTGAAATCCACATCGCTGAAATTCTTTTACAAGCTCGTCGGTACTGTACTGTCGCATCGAAATCGTATCTTCTAAGGCCGTATCACGAGAAACACCAATTGGAATCTGAAAGGCCAGATATCCATGAGTGTTGAGTACCCGATGACTTTCCTCTAAATATCGTGCAAATACAGGTCGAGGCATATGCTGAAAGGCGACAAATGAATACACCAGATCAAAGGATTGGTCCTGAAAAGCCTGTAGGTCAACTCCAGATGTTTCTAATGTCTCGACATTGTCCAATCCATCCAACCATTTCTTACTTTGGGTAATCATTTCCCCGGAAACATCGATGCCGACAAGCTGTTGAAAGTGAGAGGCAAGTGGTTTGAGGACACGGCCGATCCCGCAACCAATATCCAGAACCGTCCACGAGGGGGAAGAGTAGGCGGCGACGCGAGATAGAAGGGCCTTGGCCGTATCCTCTCCGGATTGTTTAAATTGGCGGTCATTATGAAAATTCTCAGTCGCAACCCAAAATGGAGCATGGTGCGTTGCCCGACGATTCCACTCGCGCTTCATTTTTTCAGCAATATTCATGGATGTACTTTTTCTCAGTGCAAGGCATGCGTATGCGTGCGGTCATCATTTCGAATTGATGTCATACGTAGATTTGTTGCGTAAGGGCAAGGACGGGTGTATGACTGTGTGCTCGTACCGTTCAAACGGTGCAAGAGTATTGCTTTCTCTTTCTTTGTGACGTTCCCTGGACTACAGTGTGTCTTTCATCCTTGGCGAGAGACTATACAAATTAAAGAAGTAAGCAAGAACCACTGACAACGTAAGTTATAGCCGTTCCAATTTACTTCCGTCTGTACGACGTGTGTTGTTGCGCTGTGTACATGATGTACATTCGGTTGGAAGTTATTTGGTTTCGCTATAATATGTCGCATCTTCTTCAATTGGTATGACTTGGAGGTGTCCCCGTCCCCATTCTTTGTCGTGGGTCCTTGTATGGTTTTCTGATTGGCATCCAAACTCTGGGGGAGGACTGCAAAAGAAAAATTGTAATCATTGATGAATTGTATAGCGAGAAAAGTTCAGTAGAGAAAATCCGAGTGGTTTCGAGTAAAGCTTTATGTCAAGAGTGGAACAGCTTCAGATAATGGCATGAAATGCGTTGTGTGAAAAATTTGCCTATCTCTTTCTCTTTGTATTGCAAGAACATTGGTATGGAAAGGTATCGTAGACAATAATTCGTCATCAGAAAATTCCAAAAGGGATTTGACTAAATTCTCGTTTGAAGAATTAAGAGTATTTTCCCATGAATAGGGTGGGGCCCCGAGAAACTTTGTGAAGTCTGTTAAGTAAAGGGTGTATCCAAAGTCTCTGAGAGTTTTTAAATGTTGGGGAACTTGGTTTTTCCATTTAGTGAGTCCAAATTCAAATAGCACCGTAGGGTGAAATCGACCGAGAGTCTCACGCATTCCTGAAATCACTCGGTCCTCTGCACCTTCTACATCTATCTTAACGAAGTCGGGAAAGACTTCAATTTCTTTGCAAAAAAAGTCTAAAGGTATAGTTTTAACTTGAAAGTTTCGCAAGTTTTGACCAAGGCGGTCAGACGTGGCTAATTCAACACAAATGGTGGATGCCTGGTCATGGATTTGATCGTTCCCAGAGTACAAGGCTGCTTGACCTAAACTGTCGCTCACAGCATAAGAAAAGGGGAAAATGTTACCCAATGGGCAATGTACTGCAACATCTTCAAGATGAGGATAAAGGTCGGGATGTGGTTCGAAGCTATAGACTTTTCCTGTTTTTCCTACCATGCCGGAGAAAAATCTAGAATAATTTCCCTTATGCCCTCCAATATCTAGAACAATGCTACCTTCGGATAGTATCTTATTGAAAAGTATGAAATGGTCCATGCGATATTTCTTACTTCCGTATTGCCTACATATTGATAATGCGTTTTGTTCTTGAAATAAAGATCCCCTCAGCAAGCTACGGGGGAATAGCAAGTTTAGAAGCAATTAACATGCCTCTTTATTGAGTGAGTTCCTGGATAAAGGTTTCTTAATTTGTGGTGCTCTCTATTTCTCATGCAGCCACGAACTGAGTCAAATAGCTGGATTGATAATCTAGTTCGAGCTGCGTTGGCGTTTTATCAATTAACGCCGAATGGTGATACGTTTCGTTATAATCCCTGACCAACTGGGTTGTAGGTTCTTGCAATTCTTGGTGGCTTCTCCATTCTCACGACAAGACAAATTTTCCTTCAGGGTACGCATCAGCCGTAGGATGTGCCTGCGATCTTTGGAATCGTATGTGTTGCTATCGCTTGTCAAGTTGTTAGATGTGCGAACACTGGTCTTTTTCAAAATTCTTTCTCTATCTCGTCACTAAAATGCACTTGGAAGCCCCGCCCTTTGGGCGGGGAGGAAAAGTGCAGCCGGCCGGGGGCCGGCCCAGGTTGTGATACCATGGGCCTATGCCCGTTCAACGGACAAGCCATGCGGTTTACGACACGAAATACCATCTGGTTTGGGCACCGAAATATCGCAGGTGGATTCTTCGGGTTGATATCCGACAACGGGTGGAGCAGATGTTGCGGCAGATTGCCGAAGACTTTGGCTTTGAGGTGGTCGAATTGGAAGTGGCGAAGGAACATGTCCATCTGTTTCTGAATTTCCCCCCTCGGTACTCGATTGCCAAGGTTGTGGGAATCTTGAAGAGCATTTCAGCCGGCCAGCTATTCCGCGAGTATCCGGAGTTGAAGAAACACTTGAGGAAGCGCGAGTTTTGGGAGGATGGGTATTTTGTTCGGACGGTGGGAGATGCCGTGACTGCAGCCGTTGTACAACGCTATATTCGGTACCATCGCCATGAAGAACACGAAGCGTCGCAACTCAAGTTGTTTTAGAGAGGAGTTTAGAAAGCCCCGTCCTGTGGGCGGGGATGTTTACTTCTAATTTTTCTCCCTCCTACGGCTGTGTTTTTTCTTCTTCCTTACGTTCTCTTCTTGGTATATCGCTTTCTGGCTTGTTCTCAGAAGAAATTAAAGCATTTACCTGAAAGTGCCGACAACTAAAAAGAATATGCCATATTGTCTTGCTAGCCAACGGTTACGATTGGGAGATTTTCTTCAAACCTCACTGGCTATTTTCTTTTTAAAGTCTCGCTTTCCCGACGATCAGTTTGATCTATTATGTGTCATGCTATGTATGTCATTAGACATATTCTTCTATGGCGTGTGGCATGTCCTGTCTTGAGAGGGGGATGAATGGGGAATTTCACGAAGACTAAGAGAGAAGTGTTTTGAGGGAGACAGTGAAATCTGTATTTTACTTCTTATATAGGTAATATTTCATAGGTATTAAATTTTTATAATGACCGCATAGTTTATGCTGGTTTAACTTTCAAATATCTTTTCCCATATAGATAAAAGGAGAGAGAGTTATGTATGAGGACTGCATTAGAAAATTTATTTCAGAAAATGTCAGCCCCGGCCATACGGTCTTTGATATTGGTGCAAATCAGGGACTGTATACGAGTGAAATGGCTGTTAGGGTTGGGCATTCAGGAACCGTGCATGCATTTGAGGCTAATCCAGCGATGGCTCAAGTTCTTGCCCACAACAATTCCGCCAAAAATGTTTTTGTTCATCCTATAGCGCTTTCCGCTGATGAGGGTATACGCAAGTTTTATATTGATATACGTGAAGGGGTAGGGGCTGTGGCTAGCTCGCTGAACGTTTTGGACGATCTTCATGAAAAAAAATTGGTAAAAGAAATCTCTGTTCAAACATCAACCATCGATCTGATTTGTCAGCGCAATAATGTGATGCCAAATTTCATTAAAATTGATGTCGAAGGACATGAGTTAGAAGTATTCCGTGGATCCGTTAACATTATCAACAAGTATAGACCAGTGATGGTCTTCGAGTTTTGGGAAACATGGTGGGATAAAGGTATTCGACATATTTTTGAGTTTTTGGCTCAGAGTTACAAATTGGTTCGACTGCAGGACGGCAAAGACGTGGAGAAATTCTACTATGAGCAGAAAAGACATGATGTCGTGGATATTGGTTGTCTTCCTTTACAACAAGCACGTCATCAACCAATGAACCTTCAGTACCTAATTTGAGTCAACTTAAACATCATCTTATCCAGTGAGCCCTGTGCGTACTTTTGATAGCCTTATTTATGAATGTTACTAGGAGTCCTTGTCTGAACTCCATGTTTGCCTTCATGCATACTTGATGTGCGCTAGCTTCAAATTGCCTTATATTCACAACTATTTTCAATAGTTCCGTGCCCTGGAAGTTCAACTCCCCACTGCAAGTTATGAGATACCCCTTTGAGGTTTTCCGTTTGAAAAAGGGTGAGATGTGATTTGCCATCTCGACTATTGCCCTTCAATCTTCTTTATTTTGCTTCGAGGTTTCTTATCTGAAAATGCTTTTAACTCCTTTCTGATATTCCCTGATTCAGGGGAGATCGTCTTATGATTTCTACACTTAAGAAGCCGGTTATTCTTCGCAAGGGGAAAGGGGTACAAACAAATTAAAGAATTGAACAAGAATGGCCGACAACATCAAGGAACATGTCCAAGCGCCTCATTATTCAGCTGGCAAGATTAGGAGACTTTCTCCAATCTCTACCGACTATTGCCTCTTTGAAGGCTAACATTCCCGACGATCAGTTTGATCTGTTATGTGCCGCACCCTTGGTTCCCCTAGGTGCTTTTTTCCCAGCTGTTGGGCAAGTTTTTCCTTGGGATGGTGATGAGTGGGGCCAGATTGCCAAAAGTTGGTCGCATAAGAGGGAAAATGCTCTTGCAAAGGCGTCAGATTGCTTGAGACGGTGTCAGGCTGGATCTTACTCGCTGGCCTATAATTTGAATAATCATCCTCGTGCGATGCTTGCGAGTCATCTATATGCAAGTGAAGTGATGGGCTCCGGTTGCTATGGTCCTCTTTCTTCTCGAGTTCCCAATTGGGTGAAATATTTGCAAATTCTCGGGACTCATCGTGGCGGAAATCGTGTGCATCTTGCCGATGCATTTTGTGGGATCTGTGGAGTGAGGCCTCCGACTAGTATTCCAATGCTAACACGTGTAGACAGAGAGCCCCCCATGGGGCTCAGCAGCTTTTTTTCTGACAATGATATTCGTGTGGCACTTGTTATCGGTTCTGGTGATGCTGATCGTCGGATTCCTCTTCAGATGTGGGACGAATGGATTCGTACATTTCTGACAGCCTGTCCGGAAGGGCGAATCATGCTCGTTGGTGGAGCCGGAGAGCGGCAGTTGACCAATGCCCTTTTGGATCGAATTCCATCACTGTATTTGGGACGAGTTTGGAATGCCTGCGGGCAGACATCTCTTCCGCACTTAGCGAATATATTATCTCAGTGTGATTGGGTTATTGGTTCCGACACGGGGCCTCTTCATCTAGGTGTAGCCTGTGGAGCCAAGGTACAAGGTTTCTATTTTTCTCGTGCGCGAGTGCATGAAACGGGACCCTATGGACACGGCCATTGGGTATGGCAGGCGGACCAGCAAGTGAAAAATGAAAAGTTGAAAATGGAAAATTCAGGTTACGATACTACACAACAGACTAGTGAAGGTAGTCTGAGGCCGGAATTGTGGCCTGTGCAAGAAAGCGTTGAGTTGTTGTTGACTGAAACGTGTGTAGCCATTCCAGAAAGATGGAGTCTTTGGAAGAGTCAACACGATGAGTGGGGTGCACATTTTGTCCAATATCCAGATTCGAATAGAGAGTCTGGTGGTTATCGTACACAAATTTGGAAAATACTCAATGGACGGAATGTGGATTGGGACTCTGTGCATGAGCTGATGGGGCTATCGGTTTCGGCTCACGTTTCATAATGCGTACTATGAAGATTTTGTTGTTAGGATTTCCTGTGTTGAAGAAGGCCTTTCTTCAATGTGGGCATGAGGTGCTGACATGCACAACAGATCAATGTGGAGATATTTGGATTGAGGAATTTCCTGTGTCTATTGATCACGTGCTCCAATCATTGCCGCGTGGATGGAGTCCTGACCTTGTGTTCTTAATGGACGAGAGTACGGAGCCTATGTTTTTGCGCTTAGAACGTCTCGCTATTCCAACCGCATGGTACACAATTGATGCGCACCTTCATTTACATTGGCATAAAGCCTACGCAGCAGTATTCGATTTTGTATTTGTGGCACAGAAAAATTATGTGTTGGATTATACCTGTGATACCTCACGCCAGGCCGTGACGTGGTTACCGTTATTTTCTGACCTTGAACGAGATTGTCATTGTGCATTACCCAAAATCTATGATCTGAGTTTTGTAGGTGTCATCAATTCGACGTGGAAACCTGAACGGAGTCGGTTGTTAGAGGCTGTGGGTGTACGAATCCCTCTGTTTACCACCACCGGAGAATATGTGAGTGTCTTTAACCGTTCGAAAGTCGTGTTGAATGAATGTGCAGCCAATGATGTAAATTTTCGTGTCTTTGAATCGTTGGCATGTGGAAGCTTGCTGTTGACGGAACATGTGGGAAATGGTTTTGATGAATTATTTCAAGATCGAAAACATTTAGTCATGTACGATCGAAGTAATATCAATCAAATTGTCGAGTTAGCGCAATACTATGCTCATCACAAACAGGAGCGAGAGGATATTGCCTATGCTGGGCGACAGGTTGTGCGCAATTCCCATAGTACGGTGCATCGAGCGCAAACTATTACTGAGATTATTCAAACGTCAAACGCACATATGTTCGTCAGTTCGAGACAAGCAAAATTGTCAGAAGTGTACGAGCGACTAACATACGTGTATGAGCATGCTGCTGGTATCTATGAAGTTGCGAGTCAACGATATCAACGGTCTGCCTTGCAATTTCGTGAGTGTGTGCGAATACAAATGACGTATCAAAACGTTCGAAGAGACGTGCTGCAACGTTTAAGCGAACATGTACAATGTTCGAGTGCGGTCAGTTTATGAACATTCTGCTGCTTGGGCTTTCTGTTCTGAAGGAAGGATTTCAAGCATGTGGTCATGATGTCTTAACGTGTACATCAGACAATACTGGTGATGTGCGGCTGCCTGAGTTTCCAATTGAGATCGATCGTGTGCTACAGGATTTGCCGCATGGATGGGATCCTGACTTTGTATTATTGACTGATGAAAGCACCCATCCCCTTTTCTTAGGTTTGGAACACCTTAATGTTCCTGTCGGGTGGTATGCGATCGACTCTCATCTTCATCATCGTTGGCATAAAGCCTATGCAGCGGTATTTGACTTGATATTTGTTGCGCAACGAGACTTTGAGTCTCTGTATGTGCGAGATGAATCGAGGCAGTGTGTCCGTTGGCTTCCCTTGTTTTCTCTTTCTGATCCGACACAATCAGTTCAACCACTTAGAAGGCACAATCTGAGCTTTGTCGGGACGAATAACTATGCTCTGAATCCATTACGGCATCGTCTTCTCGAAGAATTACAACAGGTCTATCCACTGAATGTTGAAACGGGTGATTATATTTCAGTGTTTTTACAATCGAAAATGGTGCTTAACCAATGTATCGACAATGATGTGAATTTTCGTACATTTGAGGCGATGGCATGTGGTGCTCTCTTGTTGATGGAACGGGTTGGAAACGGGTTGAAAGATTTATTTCAAGATCGGGTTCACTGTGTGCTGTATGAAAAAGGCAACATCGAACAAATTATAGAGATAGCTGAATACTACATGTTACATGAAGACGAACGTATCAAGATTGCTGCTCTGGGTCGCTCAGAAGTGTTGTCAAAGCATACAGGGGTTCATCGAGCTCAGACCATTTTAGATATGCTTGCAGCTATTGATCGCCAGGCTGTTCTTCAACAGCGGAGAGCTAGGCAAGGTGAAATTCTCTTTTTACTAGCACCGGTCTATGAGTACGCGGCTTCCCGTTACGTTGAGAGTGCAACGAGTCGATTCTTGAACAATCAGTCTATGGCTTCTCAAGCGACGGCTGTGGCTGAGAAGTTTCGACATGCCGGTCTTCAGATTCATCATCGGCTAGGTATGTAAGAGCTCTAGGATACTCTATGAATATAGTACAAAAAAATCTGAAGCTTCTTCGTGTGCATGATCCTATTCTTGCGAATAGGCTCAAGGACGTGAATGGAGGAGTGTTGAAGGTATTGACTGCCAAAAACGGTATGCCAACAGCGCAGGTTCATGAGCAATGGATTCATAGTGCCTATGATCCCTGGAAGGAAGCTCAAGCGTGGGCAGAACATGCAGTTCTCGAGCATCGTTCAGGAGAGGCTTTGCTGACCATTGGTGTTGGCCTCCTCTATCACGTCGAAGCCTTAACGCAGATCCTTAGTAAGGAAACACAGATTCTTGTTTTAGTGCCAGACCTTGGTGAGTTGCTTGACTTACTGACGGTGAGGTCTCTTGCAGGATGGGGTGAACAGATACAGTGGTTATGGGGTGATGCCGAGGATCTGGCTGATCGTGTCAGTCAAGCGTATTCTCGAATCCGTTTTGTCCGTCATGCCCCTTCTGCTGTTCTTCATGAACCGTATGTCAGAGCCTTTCAATATGCACTTCGTGAACGAGTATCCTCGAAACAAGGAGGAAAGCTGCATGTTGCCGTCGTCGGACCAATCTATGGGGGGTCTCTATCCGTGACGAACCATGTGGTTCCAGCGTTGGAAGCTCTTGGGCACCGGGTAACATGGATTGATCATTCGATTCACTATCCTGGATATAAAAATTTAGAACGTCTTCGCGACCAGCAGTTGCGAATGACCATGCAGAGTAAATTTGGCGATACGCTTGGAGTCGTGAGTTTGGCCCATATTGCTGATGATCCACCAGATCTCGTCCTTGCGATGGCACAAGCGCCATTATCTATGCCTGTCTTAGAGCAACTTCGTAAAAAGAACGTGGTGACGGCCATGTGGTTTGTAGAAAATTTTAGACATTTAACCTATTGGCAACAAGTCGCGTCTGGATATGATTTTTGGTTTGTGATGCAACAGCAAGCTTGTATTGATGCGCTCACGCATGCCGGCGCGAGGCAGGTTTCCTATTTGCCGCTCGCGGCGAATCCTGCCATCCATAAGCCTGTCACGAGTCGTTTGGAAGAACAAGAAGAGTTTGGCGCCGACGTTTCATTTCTTGGGGCTGGCTATCCGAACCGACGACAGTTACTTCAATCATTACTCAATCAAGATTGGTTATTCAAGCTTTGGGGCAACGAATGGGAGAATCCAGGTCCATTAGGTGTTGCTTTACAACGAAGCGGGGCACGAATCGATTCAGAAACCAGTGTCAAAATTTTTAATCACACAAAGGTCAATATCAATTTACATTCGTTTACTGGGCATGGGTTTGATCCTGATGGAGATGGAATTAATCCGCGTACGTTTGAACTTGCTGCGTGTGGGGCATTTCAGGTTATCGATACCCGAACGCTGTTATCTCAACATTTCGACGAGACGATGCTCGCAATTCTTCAAAAGCCTGAAGACCTTGTGCCCACAGTACAAAGGTATGTTTATGACACGGATGAACGGCAAGGCATGGCCGAAGCCTCGCGGCAGCATGTCTTAGCCCATCATACCTATGTGCATCGAATGGAGGCATTGCTCGGGACGGTGGGTCTTCATATGCCGGATCGTATAGGGGAAGTGTTACGAGGTGATCGGAGTACTGATGCCTTAGTGGCGAAATCCAAAAGCAATCCGGAGTTAATTCCAATGGTGAACGCTCTTCCACATTCTGATCGTGTGGAATTGCAAGATGTTGCGGCGAATATCAGGGCCAAAGGTCCGACAGCCGTGTTAAGTCGAGATGAATTGTTGATCCTGATGATGGACGAGTATCGACAAGAGACGCGGGATTTTGTGTGAAACTGCAAAATTATCAATGCAAAGTGTAAATTGAAGAGTGTAAAGAAAAAACTCAACGTGCAAAATGAAAATTGAAAAATAGAGGAAGTACTGAGAGTTAAGTTGAAAAACCAATTACCAGAACGGTTACTAGACTTTGGAGTGAGTATTATTGCCTTGAGTTCTCAAATGTGGCGATCCGCTGTGGGACGACATATTGGCTTTCAGCTACTTCGCTCTGCCACTTCGTCTGGAGCGAACTATGAAGAAGCTTGCGGTGCAGAGAGCAAAGCTGACTTTATTTATAAGATGCACATAGTGTTGAAAGAGCTACGGGAGTCTCTATAGTGGTTGCGACTTATTGAAAAGGCTGAATTACGTACAAACAAACACGTTTTGCCTCTTAGGTTCGAGGCGCAAGAACTTGCGAAAATTATTGGAAAGTCTCTTGTAACAGCTAAGCAACGGACAAGAAGACACTGAAGTTGTATTTGATGTTTTCCATTTTGCACTTTGTATTTTGAAACTTCCTGATGCCTAAACAAGTTCTCATATTAAATATCACTCGCATGGGCGATTTGATCCAAATGACGCCGTTGTTGAAGCGATTAGAATATGAGTGGCCTGGTGTGGCGATCGATTTGATTGTCGATAAAGAATTTTCTGAGATCGCACAACTTCTTCCGGGAATACGGCATGTTCTGTCATATGACTTTCAAATGTTAATAGACGAAACGCGTGTACGAGCTCGAGACTTTGTGTCGATGTATGATGAGATGGCAAGATGGGCTAAACCTTTAGTTCAAAATGGATACGACCGGGTCATCAATCTGACATTTAATCGGCGTAGTGCATACTTAACTGGTTATGTTGGGGGTTCCGATATTCGTGGATTGACGACCGCACCCGATGGGAATGTGATCGTCAAGGATCCTTGGATGGCCTATTTTCTCGATATGCATACCTATAGAAGGATCAATCGCTTGAATTTAGTCGATGTGTATGCCCTTGGTGGAAGTGGCACCGGTCCGTACGAGTCAGTGGAACTGAAACGGCAGGCTTCTGATTGTGAATGGGCACGTGTCTTTCTTGCGGCCTCGGGGTCCCCAGCCTATTGGATTGGCGTACAAATTGGAGCGAGTGACGTCATGAAAGCCTGGCGTCCTGAGTATTTCGGTCAGACGATGGCGCTAATCAGTCAGCAACTCAATGTTGGATTTGTGTTAATTGGGAGCAACAAGGAATTGCCAGTCGCCCAGGAAGCCGTCCAGGTCTATAAAAAAACTGGAGGCTTGGCGCCACTCTGCTACGCGATTGGAAAAACAACCATTTCACAACTCGTTGGCCTTTTATCCCAGTGTGATTTAATGCTGACTAACGATACTGGACCAATGCATGTTGCCGTCGGCGTGGATGTGCCTGTCGTCAATGTGTCTGTTGGCCACGTTGATTTTCGAGAGACTGGACCGTACGGACCCAAGCATTGGGTCATCCAGCCAGAGATTGAATGTGGTCCATGTGGATTCGACCAAGTCTGTTCCCATCAGAGTTGTAAAGAACGACTTCTCCCGCGGAATGTCTCAGAGGTGTGCGTCCATGCATTGGGGAGAGGCGCGTTGCCGGCTTTCTCGCTCGGAATGCGAATCTATGAGTCTGCTATCGATCCGGATCAACTGGGAACCTATCATCTTCGCGTTGGCACAGAGCCTCGTCTGTATCAATGGTACGGAGATTTTTGGAGGAAGTTCTGGTTTGACACCTGTGCGGGAACGCCAAGTCGAATGCACATTTCTACCGATCATCCCCAAGATTTTGAGCATGTACAAGAGATCTTTGTACGATTAGAGCCGATGCTCACGGCTCTTTGTGATCATGCTGATGAATTTGTGAGGCTCACGTCTTCCAAGCCATTAGCCGTTGATCGTCTAAAAGCATGTCAGGAGCGTTTAAATTGCCTGGCGCATGAGGCGAGAAAACTTGGACGAACGTCACTCGCCTTTACCCCAATCACCACAGCATGTTTTCGAGATACACATAATTTACAGCAGCCCGATCTTTCGGGGATGGCCCGTGAACATGCGCGAGCCTATGCCAAATGGCGTCATCGTACATGGGATGTCGCAGGGCAGTTAGGCCTTAATCATACATCAGCACTAGCAAGGAGGATGGTACATGCAAGTACAACTTGATGAAGAAGTGTGGGAAATGGCTGATACCGCCAAGCTTGAGGACGTGATCGCGCGTGTGAGTGATACGGCACATGCCAGAGGGTGCTTGGTGACAAATTTACAGGTCGGGTCACGATCATTGACCGATCGTGATTTAGTTCCGTCGATTCTTTCGCAAGTGGCAGGACCATTGGGAAATGTCGTCGCCACGAGTCAGCCGCTTCAGTCAATTGTCGAGAGTAGTGCATCCAGTGCTGAGGAATATGGTCGTGGGTTGAAGGTTGATGCGGAAAAGTTAGTGCAAGCGTTTCGCCGCGGAGAAAAACGGTTTCGACAACTCGATGATTGGTTTGGACGGCTAGCTGATTATGTGGAATGGGTTGAGCTTGCGAGGGCAGTTGAAGACGCTGACGTCCAATCTCCGTCGATGGTGAGTTGGGTGCAAAAGGTGGTGGCCGCTCGTGAACGCTCAGATATGATTGAGATCGCTGACCTCTTAGAGTTTGAGGTTATGCCACGTTTGCCCAAGGCTCCATGAATCGCTTACAGATATATTTTAAGGAAAAAGAGTTGATTCAATGTATGAAATTCTTCTGTGTTTGTGCGTGTCTTTTATGTGCTTGCAGGAAATCCTCAAGTCTTTGCCGTGAATTCCGATAGGTATGATCGAAACCCAAATTTGATGACTCATCTTGGGAAAGGAAGGTTGGGGATACATTTATCATTCACGAAACTTTAGAGTACGGATACTCTGAAGTGGCACATTATCAAGGAGGATTTTTATGGCACTTGTTGTAAACACAAACATTGCATCTCTTAATGCTCAACGGAACTTAGAAACGAATACCAATTCGTTGAATGGTTCTGTGGCTCGTCTTTCTTCCGGTCTCCGGATTACCCGAGCAGCTGACGATGCTGCTGGTCTGGGTATTTCAGAAACGCTGCGTGCACAGATCCGAAGTATCAATCAGGCTGCTCGAAATGCAAACGACGGTATCAGTCTTTTGCAAATTGCCGACGGTGGCGCCGCCAATGTCGGTAACCTTCTCGGACGACTTCGAGAATTGGCAGAACAGTCAGCCAGTGGTATTCTCGGGTCCACTGAACGGTCATACTTAGATCAAGAGTTTGTCGCATTGCGATCTGAAATCGACCGTATTTCATCGGTGACAGAATTTAACGGTGTGAAGCTATTGAGTGGAGCTGATAATAATAGTCTTTCCATTCAAATCGGATTCAGAAGTTCTGCGAATGATACCTTGTCGATTCAATTGGACGATCTCAATACCGCTCAGCTTAACTTGTCGACCACGAACGTCTCAACGGCTGATTCAGCGTTGAGTGCTTTGGGAAGCATTGACAGCGCAATTAGTGCTGTGGCCAGTGCTCGTGCCACGATCGGTTCCTTGCAAAATCGAATTGATGCGGCTGTTCAAAACTTAGCAGTGGGAGGTGAAAACCTTACGGCTGCCGAGTCTCGTATTCGGGATGCTGATATTGCGTTAGAGACATCAAAGTTTGTCAGAAATCAAATTTTAGTGCAAGCTGGAACGTCGATTTTGGCACAGGCCAATACGTTGCCTCAGCAGGCTCTTGCGCTATTGAATTAATAGAGATGAGGAATAGAGCAAGGCCGCATGGCGGCCTTGCTCATTCTACTCCGTTTATTCACGGAGGGAGGATATTATGATACAGAGTGTTCCGGAACCTACATCGGCTGTGTTGTCTATCGGGCAAGGCGTACGAGACCGTTCTGGAGCCAAGGCGACTGCAGATCTGAGCGACGTTCAAGAAAAGAAATCATCACTTCAATTATCTTCTGCGTCGAAAGATCGTATAGGTGCTGTAGGAGCGGAAGGTGCTTCAGAAATTCAAGATGCTTTAGACACGCAAGGCGTGTTAGGAAATCAGGATCTGAAAGAACGAGTTGCACAGATCCAAGATACTCTTAATCAGATCGATTCTCATGTACAATTTTCTGTCGAAGAAGAATCGGATCGCGTGGTTATCAAAGTCGTTGAACGGGAATCAGGAGAAGTGATACGTCAAATTCCTTCTGAAGAGGTCTTGCGTGCTCAGCGATTTTTTGATGAACATTCAGGGATTCTTCTTGAGGAAGAAGCGTAACGAGTTACAATCCATCAACTATTTGTCGACGGTGTGGTTACAGTCTAAGGTAGACTTAAGTTTTTTTAACATGCAGGATGCACCAACATGACAGGGAGCGTTTAATATGGCTGTAAGCTTTGGAGGACTAGGAAACGGAGTCGACTTTGGGCAGATTGTCGAATTTCTTGTTCAAGCTGAACGTTTACCCATTGATCGGTTGACAGAAAAAAAGCTGGCGTCACAAGAGAAGTTGACAGATTTTGGGACGTTAGGGACTAAACTCCTGACTCTTCAAAGCGCCGCGAATAGTATTCAAACTCGTATTAGTTTTGATAAGACGAAGGTCGATGTCAGTACTGCCAGTGCTCAAAATGTCTTGACGGCCTCTTCTTCTTCAACGGCCACAGCTGGGACTCATACGGTGACAGTGAATCAACTGGCCACCGCTCATCAAGTGTCATCCAAAGCGTCAACAACCGTCGCGTCGACTGATACAAGCATTGTGGGTGGTGGGGGTGGAACGTTCACCTTTTCGGTAGCTGGTGGGGCTGCGCAGACTGTGAATTTAGAGGGTGACGCCACACTAGATGATCTCAAGAATGCTATTAACGATTTAGGGGCAGGGGTCAGTGCGTCCACGCTCAATACCGGTAGTGAATCCACGCCTGCGTATCGGCTTGTGTTAACGGCCAATGACACGGGGGCAAGCAATGCCATTTCGATTACCACAGATAGCACCTCGCTCGACACCGTCACGACTGGGGTTGATACTTTTCAGGGAGCGTTAGATTCTGAAATCGTTCTTGGGACTGCAGGTAATGATCAGGTAACGCTACAGCGGTCATCCAATACGCTTTCCGACGTGATTGCAGGAGTGACCTTAAACCTTCAGGGTGTGGATGCGACGAATCCGGTGACCATTTCCGTTTCCCAGGATACGGAGGCGGTAAAAGAAGGTATTTCGTCACTTGTTGAGGCCTATAATGATGTTGTGAAGTTTATTGATGAACGAACATTTTTCAATGAGGAAACAAAAGAACGTGGCATTTTCGTCGGGGAATCTCTCACTCGTAACGTACTCGACAAAATACGTGGAGCACTTTCTGGACAAGTGAGTGGCTTGTCGACCATCTCGTCCGCAGGCCAAATTGGATTTCAAACTCAAACGGCTGATGGGACGATCGTGCTCGATGATGCTGCTCTTGATGCGCGATTGGCTGATTCTTTTGATGAAGTGCGGGAACTCTTTATCAATAATCCAACGAATGGGACCTCTGGCATTGCCGATCGTTTGCTGGATGCCGTTGATGCTTTAGATGATATCGAATTCGGCGCACTGGCACTACGGCAGAATTCACTCACGAGCGAGATTGATGATTTCGATGATCAAATAAACGTTCTCGAAACACGTATTACTCTGTTTGAAGAGCAGCAGCGGATCAAATTTGCGAATCTTGACGGATTGTTATCCAGCTTGCAGTCGCAGCTTGATAATTTGAATTCGTTAATATAATGACAACCTAGGGAAGGGTCGGTAGTATGATACAAGGTGCTCAACTCTATGCCAAAACTCAAGTGCAAACAGCGTCCTCTGTGCAAGTTGTTGTCTTACTGTATGACGGAGTGATTCAGTCATTGAAACTTGGACAGGAAGGTATTCGAACCGACAACCGGCAAGATAAGGCTCGATTTCTTGACCGTGCGCTTGCGGTTGTCAATGAATTGTCTGCTTCTCTCGATATGGAGAAAGGTGGCGCCATCGCAACTGATTTACGCCGTTTGTATGAATATGTTCAATATGAACTGACGCAAGCCAATTTGCATCACGATGCCACTCGCTTGAATGGTCCTATACGATGTTTAGGGGTCGTTCGTGAGGCTTGGGTTGAATTAGCGCGACAAGGCGCAATGGCTGAAGCAGTTGGAGTCTAAAGAAACGATGACATCACGCGTTTCTCAGCATCCTATCGAACTTTTGACCCAAGAAGCACTGCACTCATCTGAGTCCGGGAATTGGGATGATGTGGCTTTGCTGTATCAACGTCGGGCGCAAGAATTTGTGTTCAATGAACTCCCTACCACGGTGGTAAAACGGCTTATTGCTATCGATCTCGTCATTCAAGCGCGCGCGCGGATAGTTCAAGCCGCCACGCAACAACGTTTGGATGATATGCAGGAGCAAAGTCGAAAGTTACGACAGCGAAAACAAAAATTGACCTATTCAAACTCAGCAGGAACTCGATTTGTGAGATCTGCCTGATTGGTGTGAGTCTCTCGTGAAGGCCAATCGTCTCTCAATTCCAACTATACAATTCTCTCTACCGTGTTCCGACTTGTAGCATAAAATACAATGTACACGTTTCGGACCTCCCTGGAATCCTTTTCCCTGATAGCTTTCGTTGTATTTCAATTACAGAACACGATTGCGGGTGCGTCAAGAAGTTGACGCTGTCGGTCAGTTGAATCAACACCTTTGTGGCAAAATTTTTCTCAATTCTTCCTTTTTGTTCTAAATAACTCCCTTTGTATTATATGAAAAAGTATTTCTATAGTCGTTTTATATACCTCCCGCTATAGTCGATTCAAGGAATTTCAGCTATAGCCGTTCCAATATATTTCCGTCTGTATAACGTGTGTTTTTGCGCTGTGTACATGATGTAAATTAGGCTGGAAGTTATTTGGTTTCGCTATAGTTGAGACATTGTACCGCGTGGAGTACGTGGTATTTTCTTGTTTGGAGTGTATTGAGATTCGCTATGGTGGTATGACAATTGCTTTTTAGAAGTTGAAGTTACGGTCAGTTCAAATTACAAATACCCAACACGGTTTATGCACAACAGCATTCTTCCTTCAACCTCTTTTGCGCAAGATAAGGCATCGACGTCACATGATGAGCGAGAGACCTTCAAACAGCAGGTCCATGTGTTAGCAAATAAGTTATTGCCGATTACGGTATTTGCTCAATTGGCTCTTCGACATTGCAAAGATCCACAGGTCATCAAGTATTTAGAGAAAATTAATGTATCTGCGGAAGAGGCTCGGGTGATTGTCAATCAGATTCAACAGTTTGAGGAACACGATATTCCGTTATCAACGACGGAAACTTCAACGTCATAATGGGGTGCGCCGGTACGAGTATCCTGTCTCTCGATTCTCGGGTTGTTTTTCTCAAAAGCTTGTGCTCCTGTAACGAAACTATGTATCAAAAAATCGTGTGATATGTTGATCTGAGATTTTAAGAGGCCATATATGAGTAATTCTGATAGTGATGAACGTCGAAAAGACGTTCGTGGGTCTATCAATGCATGTGTGAATGTCGACCTGCCTTTAGCGCTTTCCTACGAAGCTGTTGAGCCGAGTGAAGCGCAAATGGCTCAGTGGCAGTGGGAGGAGTTGGCTGTCTCACCGGACTTGGTTCGAGCGATGGTTGATGAAAAGGATCTCACCATTAAAGATCCGCTTATGCTTCAGATGTTAACTCGCATCGATTGGTTATTGACATCGGTCCTCAAAACCCTCGCAAAGGAAAAGCGGTTAACGAATAGCATTCCGCAGTTTATGAATGTCAATCTCAGTGGTTCAGGCATCCGGTTTAAGACAGACAAAGAATTTCCACTTGAGAGTTCGCTTGTACTGCGACTGATTCTTCGTCCGTTTGTTCCCATTCAGGCTATAGGGAAAGTCGTGCGAACGGGTCGTGTTGAAAAAGGGGATGAAGCCTATTTTGAAACGGCTGTTCAGTTTACTGAGATTTCTGAAGATGATCGCGAGGCCATTATTCGCCATATCATCCGCTCGCAGGCCATTATTCAGCGTCACCGTCAGAGTCACCCTCACGGATGGGTCGCAAGTTAAGGCAGTCTTGGGTAATCTTGTCGTCCTGCTTGTCCCGGTTCTCCTCGGGCTCTTGAGTTGCTCGACCCCTCCAAATGTTGAGTCAGTATCAACGTCTCCTCCAGTTCGCGTTCAACAACTACCTCCACTCTCCCTTCCTCATTCGTTAGGTATTCTGCCATTTGATTTGTATAGTGATGTTTCACAGTGGGAATGGTTACGACAAGGTCTTCCCGACATGCTCGTAACAGATTTAACGCTCGCAACAGACATTCATATCATTTCTCGTCAATCGCTGGGAGAAGTTTTACGGGAACAGTGGATTCAGCATCGCGGCATGACGGATCCTGATTCGACTATCAAACTCGGTCAGGTTAGCGGGGCACGTTACCTATTAAAAGGGAGTGTGTATCACCTGAATGTGCAGCTGTCGGTTGAAATGCATCTTCTTGATGTGGAGCGAGGTGTGGTCGTTCGTGCAAGTCGAGTGACGGGAACCGTTGATGATGTTCCAGCTCTCGAACGGGATTTGTCTCAAGAAGTTGGAGAATTTTTTGGTTCCCAGGCAGCTTCAAATGTCAACATTTCTATTGAGCCGGATATTGAGCCAGTGCGTACTCCTTCCTTTAATGCTGTCGTACGAGAAGATGTCGATGCTGTTCACGCTTCAGATCTCGGTTACAATCCTCAGTCTCCGGTATTGGCGAGTGATGTGCCCTTACGTCTTGATCGAACGCGGCGACTGCGAGAAGAGGCATGGTTATTTGCCGATGAAGTGTGGCGTCGAGGTTTCGTCATTGAGCTTGGTGTTCCCCATGACTTTTGGAATCTTTTGCGTGATGATGCAAAAAAACAAGATGACAAGAGTCTGTGGCTTCCAGTTTCATCATCCTTTTCTCCTGACAGACTGCGTGACATCCATCGGAATTTGAAGTTTTCTCGTGTATCCGACATGAATGAAGAACCTGCAAAAGGGAAACTTGTGTGGGAGGCCGAGGGGAATGCGCCTCGTTTATTTGCGGAACGATTCCGTGCTCCCCGCCGAATCTTTGTGCGGGCGATTTCTCAATCCGGTGAGGTACTTGCCGTGACGTCACCCTGGTCTTGGCGAGTGGATCAAGCGATTGAAGTTGACGATTCTGGAGTCATACGCGTGTTACTTTTACCGGAACCAATGATCGTTGGGAACGCAGAATTTTCCACGAAGATGTTAAGTCGACATCGGAGAATAGACCATTTCGATGCGCTTGTGGTGTCTGTGCCAGAAGAGCGTAGACTCGTCTCTGTCGAAGTATTCAAGCCTGGCAACGTGAAATCTCAAGAAGGTCACATTTTCGAACAACAGCGGGTAGCGGCAGAACGCAATTTGAAACATTGGTTCTTGGGAAATTGGAGCCCCCCAGTCACCGAGTCACGTCCTGTGCAAGGCTACCTTCCGGGAAATCGTCGTTCAATTCACTTACGTATTCGTGTAGAAAAGGGAATCGTCGAGGATATTCAATTGACTCGGGAACTTCATGAGGACGTCTTGCAGGCTGATATGGAGCGTCTGATGAGTCAATTGCTTGGTGATTGTGTGTATGATTGTCACGGCGAATCAGGTGAAGGCGTTGAGGCGATGGATGTCTTTGCTGCAAGGGTTCAATTAGATTTACTGAAGGACCTCCATCATGTCGGGCTTGGAGAAGTCGTACCGTGAACGAGAAATGTCTCTGTTGAGATCTCTTATCTTCTTCCGGATAGTCTCCACTTTCCTTTCTTCTCCCTCGTGATATTGTTCAGTTTCAGCAAGCCTATCCCTCTTCTCCCAAGACGTGCTTGGCCGCTAGAGCGAGTTCTGTATCGGCGTTGTGGTTGTGCGTGTAAATGCGAAATTGCACAATTCTTGCCGGGAGATATTCAAAAAACGTTTGTAGACTCTCTTTGGCGACATGATGGGTGGAGGGGTCGTAGACAAAAATTTGAAATCCACCCATATTCAGCAGATTGATTGGACGTGGATCTTGATGAGCCATATCAATCCAAAATTTCATGGTCCGTAGGTGAGGGGGAAGAGCCTTGCGAATGTGATCTTCAAGCCGTGAAGACTGAACGCGTTTGCGATTTCTTGAGTCGGTTGGAATTGAAACGAGGGTCGTATACGCCATTTTCCATTTAACGTTTCTGGTTAAGATTCTTCCCCATTCCCGCCCAAGTCGCTTCTTGACGCGGTGGGTATCACGTTCCCATGCCCGGACAGCTTCAATGATGTGCCAATCGGTGAGTGCAAGATAGGTGTCAAGATCATCAAGGGGATTGTGCGGGTAGAGATATCGCATGGTGTCGGAAAAAATTTCTTGCAAATGTAAGTCAATGGCTCTTGTCGTACGATGGTAGTACACGTTGGTATACAAATAGAGTCGTGCATGTAAAAACATTTGTAATGCAGGGAGACCTGATTTGTGAATCGTGAGGCCTTTATTGGTGAAAAATGTATAGTGAATGAGTCGTTCAATATCGACTGGACCAATGGCGACCCCACACATGTAGGAATCACGAAGGATATAGTCACAGTTATCAGCTGTGTAGACTCCGCCCAAAAGAGGTTGTAAGGCGGTGAGCCATGGAGGATACCCCTGAGTCGGCTTGTGTGGATCTTTGAGAATGAGAAACGCGACATGGTCGGGGTTGAGTCGTTCACCTGACATGAAAGGGCCGGATGGACTACGAGTGATCTGTTCAATGATCGTCCCTAGTTTCGTTCGGATAATGACTTGCCCAATTTGTTCATGGGTAAGATGAAATCGATTCAGGAAATGATGATCGAAGAAATGGCAGAACGGCCCATGCCCCACATCGTGGAGTAGGGCTGCGACGCGAAGTAATTCTTCGATATAGGGTTGGGAGGGTACATCATGAACCATATGGCACAGCGTCGGGTACACATGAGTAGCGAACCGTCCAGCCAGATGCATGGCTCCCAACGAATGTTGAAACCGAGTGTGTTCCGCTGCAGGGTATACCCAATGCGCACTTTGCAGTTGGTAAATATATCGTAATCGTTGCAGCCAAGATGAATCGATCAGATCTTGTTCTGTACGTTCGTGTGAGGTTCCATCTGTACGCGGAACCGTGAAGGTGATATAGCCATGAATTGGATCAGCGATGAGAGAGGTGCCGTCATGTGGAAGTCGTGGGTCCTGTTTCATAGGCGAATCCGAATTTCTTTTGATGTATTGTTGTTTATGCGGAAATTGTCGGTTAACCGTTCTTGCGTCGTATGGCCGTGGCGCATGTGATCGTGGAATGTTTTGAGCCGCATATTGCGAGTTATTCTAGTGCGATTTATTTGAACGGTAGCGATGAATAACAAATAACATAATAGGGTAGGCGAGGAGTGCACTCATGAGCCCAAGGATACACCCTCCGAATATGAAGGGGAGCAAGTAGGGGGTAAGGCTTTCAAAGAGGTTGTCAAAATGGAGGTGTGAGAAGTCAATACTTGGTGTTGTGGATGATCCAAACACGGTCAGTCCTGTGTAGAGTGTGACCCCTAATATAGGGGCAATGGTCCATGGGTTATTCAGGAAGGCTCCCATGAGCATGGCGACGTAATTGAGCCGAAACGCCCAGGCTAATAGGACTACGCTAACGGTATGAAATCCATAATGGGGGGCAAAAGCAATAAAGACTCCAAGCGCAAAGGCGAAAGCTGTTCGTTGCGGTGATTCCTCAAGATGCAGGATTTGGACAAGCTGCTCACGAACGTGTTTTATTGATACCACAAGCGTTGCCTGCAGGGAATATTACTGAAAATGATCATAACTATTTTGAGGCAGGGCTTGTCGAGCACCATCTTCTAATAGGATGTGAAGCCCTTGTTGGGACGGTCGAATCGTTCCGATGCGGGTAATCAGATGTCCGAGACGGATCGCCATACGTTCTAGTCGTTTCTGATTTTTTGGTGAAACCGTAAACAGCAGTTGATAGTCTTCCCCACTCGCAAGTGAGATCTTCATTTGTGAGTCGCGGCTATACGAGATATACGCGGCACATTGCGTTGAGATCGGAATATTCGACATTTCAATATCGGCTCCAACATGACTGGCTTGACACAGGTGATGCAAATCTCCTGACAAACCATCTGACAGGTCTATGGCTGCTGTGGCCAGGCGACGTTTCGCTAATATTTGACCAAGATGGACTTGTGGAGTTGGATGAAGATGACGCTGTATCAGAAATCGTACGACAGACTTGGGTAGTTGTCCAGTATATCGAGACGCGTTGTCTTGTAATAATCGTAGGCCTGCAGCGGAGTCGCCAAGTGTTCCCGTCACGTAAATCTGATCTCCGACATGTGCTCCGTTTCGACACAACGCGTGTCCGGCTTTGACCTTCCCAATGATTGTGATGCTGATGCAGACATCAGTCTTGGACGCACAGGTGTCGCCCCCGATGACGGCGATGCGAAAAGTCCGACAGATGTCTCGAAGTCCGCGATAGAGCGCCCGTACTTGTACAAGTGGGTGAGATGGTGGAACGGCCAACCCAATGAGCAGGTATTGGGGCGTCCCTCCCATGGCGGCCATGTCGCTGATATTCACGGCAGCCGATTTGTAGCCGATTTCTCGATATGATGCGTAGCGTGAATCGAAATGAATGCCTTCAAGCAAGAGATCTTTTGAGACGAGCCATTCGTTTCCGGATGTTGGTGTGACAATGGCCGCATCGTCCCCGATACCGCGGGGTGATGGCAGACTGCAGTCAACAAGATCTTGCTGGATCGTTTTGAGTAACTCAAATTCGCCAAGATCTGAGACGGTTCTCCGAGAGGGAGTGCGAGGCATATGATCAGCGGGCTGAAGATTTTCGGCTTGTGATTTTTCGTCTTTTGGTGGACTTCGTGCGTGAAGGCTTCGCGATTACGCGTCGTGTCGTGGGAGTTTTGCCATTCAGAGCTTGCTGTGAGACTCGAGGTTTGCTCTTTTTTCGAAGTGCCGTTTTCAATACCTCGGCCATCGATTCGACGAAGACAAATTCGAGATCTTTCATGAGATGCTTTGGGATATCATCTAAGTCTTTTTCATTGCGTTTGGGAAGGATGATGCAGGTCAGTTTTGCACGTTTGGCCGCAAGAATTTTTTCTTTAAGCCCGCCAACCGGGAGCACGCGTCCGCGAAGCGTAATTTCGCCGGTCATGGCCACATCGCGCCGGGTTGGAATATTACTCAAACTCGAAGCCAAGGCCGTTGCCATGGTAATGCCTGCTGAAGGCCCGTCTTTGGGGATGGCCCCTGCTGGAACGTGAATATGAATGTCTTTTTTGGTGAAGAGATCAGCATGAATATTCAAAACTTTGGCTTGCGTTCGAATGTAACTGAGTGCCGCTTGCGCAGATTCTTTCATCACTTCACCGAGATGCCCTGTCAAGGTGAGGTTGCCTTTGCCATTGATAGACGAGGCTTCAATGTAGAGGACGTCTCCGCCACTTTCCGTCCACGCCAATCCAGTGACGACGCCGATTTCGTCATGTTCTTGTTCCTGGTCCGGGAGAAACTTCGGTGCGCCTAAATATTTATTGAGTGTTCCTGGCGTGACGGTTGAGCGAGTCGTTCGCCCTTCTGCGACACGTTTGGCCACTTTGCGCATGACATGCGCAATTTCACGTTCAAGGTTTCGAACCCCGGCTTCTCGCGTGTAATGAGAAATAATTTGTTGAATCACCGGTTCCGTGAGCCGGAGATGATCCTCGGTGATGCCGTGTTCGTCTAATTGTCGAGGAATGAGGTAGCGCTGAGCAATGCCAAGCTTTTCTTCCTCGGAATATCCAGGAATGCTGATAACTTCCATGCGATCGCGTAGGGCTGAAAGAATAGGATCTGTCAAATTAGCCGTGGTGATAAACATCACGTCACTCAAGTCAAATGGAACGCCGAGATAATGATCGGTAAACGCATGGTTTTGTTCAGGGTCTAATACTTCTAGGAGCGCAGCGGACGGATCGCCTCGAAAGTCCATGCCGACTTTGTCAATTTCATCAAGCATAAAGACCGGGTTGTTTGTGCCGGCTTGCTTTAAGCCTTGAATGATTCGCCCAGGGAGGGCGCCAACATATGTGCGTCGATGTCCACGAATTTCGGCTTCGTCTCTGGTGCCGCCGAGGCTGATACGAATAAATTCCCGTCCCAGGGCTTTTGCAATGGATTTGCCCAGAGAGGTTTTACCGACCCCCGGGGGACCGACAAAGCAAAGGATCGGACCCTTCATTTTTTCTTTGAGTTTTCGAACGGCTAAATATTCTAAGATACGTTCCTTAACTTTTTCCAGATCATAATGATCTTGGTGCAGGACCTTGGTGGCGGCTTTAATATCCAAGTTGTCTTGTGAACGGTGGCTCCAGGGAAGGTCAACCATCCATTCTACATACGTTCGAACAGTGCCAGACTCAGCGGCATCGGGATGCATTTTCTCTAAACGCTTCAGCTGCTTTTCGCATTCTTTGAGAACTTTGTCTGGCATTTTCGCATCGGTCATGCGTGTTCGAAACTCGGAGACTTCTTCTCCTCGGTCATCCAATTCCCCCAATTCTTTTTGAATGGCCTTTAATTGCTCGCGCAAAAAATATTCTCGCTGGGTTTTATCCATCTCGCCTTTGGCTTGAGCCTGAATTTTCTGTTGCATCGACAAGACTTCATGTTCTTTGGCGAGGATTTCTCTGACGCGGGTGAGCCGCTTGAACGGATGTTCAATTTCTAACACTTCTTGCGTCATGTCCACTTTAAGGCCCAGATTGGAGGCAATGATATCTGCGAGTCGTCCTGGTTCATCAAGGTTTTCAATGACTGTAAGAACATCGGGCATGATGACTTTGCCAAGACTCACCAATTGTTCAAGTGACTCTTTAGTCGTTCGCATCAGAGCTTCATGCTCAAGCGATACGTGAGGGATGTGGGTGTCTACGATTTTTTCTATATTGACGGTATAAAATGGTTTCGATTGTGTGTAGTCTAGAATGCGCGCTTTGGCCAGGCCTTGCACGAGGATTTTGATCCGTTCATCTGGAAGCTTAAGCATCCGCATGATCATGCCAACCGTGCCGACTGTGTGTAATTCATCAGGTTTCGGCAATTCGATCTCTTGTGTTTTTTGCGTGGTGAGAAAGATCATCCGATCGCCAGCCAATGCCTCTTCGATGGCCTTGATGGAGACGTCACGCCCTACAAACAGGGGTAGCACCATATACGGAAAGACCACGATATCGCGAACGGGAAGGAGTGGGAGTGATGAAGGGATTTCGGCTTGAGGACGTTCTTCCATAGCTAACGGTTCTTCCATAAGTGATGTAATAGACTTAGTATGGCTTACGTGGCGGTATCACGGTTGGCAAGAATGCATGAGACGTACGTGAACGTGCACATGCAATCTTGGCGCAATGGGTCTGTGGGTTAGGCACGATCATGGTGACGATACTAGGAGAAGGGTAAAAATAATGTCAAGAAAATCTCGTCATTCTGAAATGATCACGATGTAGCGCGACACCGTACTTTACAAGAATCGTATTTCAACTATATAATTCGATGTCTTCCTATAAGAGTATTCAAGTCTTACAAATTCTTAGCATTCCTACCCTGGTCGTGGGCAAACTGTTTCGGACTTTCCCTGCTCACTGGTTGGGTATGACCAATCAATAACTCTTGTCTAATTCAGCATTTTTCATTCAGAGTTTTCATTCCATACTGTACTCCGTGCTGGGGAATTCGTATGTCCATCGATCCCGAGATGACGGAAAATGGGTTGGTGGATGAACGATTGTTGGCGTCGATATCTCGCTGTCTGTAGTTGTCACGCTGTTCGCCCAGGAATGGTACACCTTTGGGTATTGGTGGTGAGCCTTGGTGTACTGTGTGGTTGGCCACTGTCTGTGGTGGCAGCCGAGGAGGACCCGAGCATTCGCTCGATTCGTATTCAAGGGACTGAACATATTGACGTGCAGGCGATTGAATCGAAATTGACGCTCGAACCCGGGAATCCTTTTCGTGCCGATGAGGTGCGTGCGGAAATCCAGCATATTTACGAAATGGGATTTTTTGAGGATGTGCAGGTCGAAACGCAACGAAAGCCTGATGGGGTTGATATTGTCTTTGTTGTCCGTGAGAAAGCCTTTAATATTGAAACGGTGTTTGATGGGAACGACGAATTGTCCGAAGACAAGTTGAAAGAAAAGGTTACAGTCCAGAGTCAAGTGTTTTTAGATCAAGAGCAAGTCAATGTCAGTGCCGAAAATATTCGAAAAGCGTATGAAGAAGAAGGCTATTATCATGCGCAAGTGGTTCCCGTGATGGAGGTTATTAGTCAAAATCAAAATCGATTGACATTTTTCATCCAAGAAGGTCCTCAAGCGCACATCAAAACAGTCACATTTGAAGGACGAACCATATTGACACGAAAGGAATTGCTCGGCGGGATGGCGACTCGTGAGTGGTCTCTTCCATGGTCATGGTTTACCGACGCGGGCATATTGAAGCAAGACGAAATTCCTAACGACGTGGAGCGCATCAAAGAAGCCTACATGAATCGAGGATATCTTGATGTGCAAGTGGGCATGCCTGCGATTGAACTCGATGAGCAAAAGGAATGGTTTGAACTGAATTTCCCAATCGTCGAAGGTGAGCCCTATATCGTGGCTTCGGTGAAGATCAAGGGAAATACGATCTTTACAGATCAAGAATTGAAAGAAGGGCTTTCAATTCAACCTGGAGAGGTTTTTCAACGGGCAAAGGTGAGAGAAGAGGTCACGCGTCTAACCGATCTCTACGGAGAACGGGGATATGCCTTTGCCGAACCTGTTCCCGCCATTCAACCGGATCCGGAAAGCCGAAGTACGGAAGTTGTGATTACGATTACCGAAGGGGAACTGATTCGTATACGCAACATTCGCATTACAGGCAATGGGAAAACCCGGGACAACGTGATCCGGCGTGAGTTGCGAGTCGATGAACGGGATATGATCGATTCAGTGGCGATGAAGCGGAGTTTTGAACGGCTGAATAATTTAAACTTTTTTGAAACCGTTGAAATTCTGCCTCAGCAGATTGATGAAGGACAAGTTGACCTTGAAGTGAAAGTCAAAGAGAAGCCGACGGGATCATTCAGTATCGGCGGAGGGTTTAGTACACTCGACCAATTCACCGCCATTGCCGATATCACGGAAGGAAATCTTTTCGGGCTTGGCTATACCGGAAGAATTCGTGGGCAGGTGGGTGGACGTCGAACCTTAGGTGTGATCACCTTTCGAAACCCAGCCCTCTATGATGGATTGACGTCTATGCAGATTGATGGGTTTCAAACTAACACGGATTTCTTGACCTATGAGGAAAAGAAGACTGGGGGAAATATCACTTTTGGCCGATCATTTTCAGAATATATTTCTGGAAGTTTTACCTTTGTCGCTGAGCGAATTCGGATTTCCAATCCCCGGTCCGACGCGCCAGAACTTATCTTAAGTCAAGTCGGGTCACAAACCACAACGGGATTTCGAACAGCCTTATTCCGGGATTCTCGAGACTTCTTCCTTGACCCGCGGCGTGGGGCCCGAGTCGGCGTGAATGCCAGCTTTGGAACGGAATTGCTTGGCGGGACAAATGATTTTTATTCTCTGGCATTTGATGCGTTGCGGTATACACCGTTACCAATTTGGGATCTTCGCGTCGCAACACGGGCGCGAGTGGGTGTGGCCAAGGGGTATAATGGCGATGACGTGCCGCTGCCTGAATTGTTTTTCGTCGGAGGCATCAATACCGTCAGAGGTTTTAAGTTTGGTCGTGCAGGGCCTGTTACGGCGAGTCGGACATTGCTTGGAGCCACGAAGCAATTAATCTTTAATGTGGATTTGATCTTTCCCATTTTGGCCGAAGCCAAGCTGAACGGCGTCGTCTTTTTCGATTACGGAGAAGGGTTTTCCAAAACCAAAACCTTTGATATTTGTTGTAATCTTCGACCTGCGACAGGACTTGAAGTGCGGTGGATTTCTCCATTTGGCCCTCTTCGCGCTGCCTATGGAGTGCCAATATCTCGACGGTCACGAGAAAAGCGAGGCGTGTTCGAGTTTTCGGTGGGCTCGGTGTTTTAACCATGATATTGGAAGAGGCCTCAGGTATGCATACTACTATGTTCCACATTCGTCCGTTGTTTAGTGGAAAGTCGACTCTTTGGTTCCTCACGATCTGCATAGGATTTGGAAGCCTCACAGGCTGTTTGTCAACCGCACCGGCCGTTGAACGGCCTGGTATGATTGCGGTGGTGGACTTTCAACGAGTGCTTGAAGAAACGCGTGCGGGAAAAGACCTGAAGGAGTCATTTGATCGTTTCGTGAAAGATCGTCAGGTCCTGCTTGAACTTGAGCAACAAGAGATTCAACAGATGCGCAATGACCTGGTGAATCAAGGGAGTGTATTAAGTGAATCCGCGAGACGCCAACGAGAAGAAAAGTTTCAACGTCGTGTACGCGATTATCAAGTCAAAGAAGCCGCTTTGTCTCGTGAACTGCAAGGCAAACAACAAGATCTGATGGCAGAGTTTCGGTCGAACGTGACGGACATTGTCTCGCAGCTGGCGCAAGATCGGGAGTTTGTTATTGTGTTGGAACATGGCCAAGGTTCATCGACCCTCTATCATCAACCTCATTTAGATATTTCTGATGACATAATCAAAAAAATGGATCAAGATGAATCATAATTGCTCGTCTGTTGCCCCGCGAACGTGGATCTATGGGATATTGCATGTCGCAGGCGGCCATGCATCTCGGCAATGGACGACATGGTTTTCACTCTCTATCCACTCAGTTATGGAAGGAGGATCATTGTGGCTGGCCTTGAAATCACCTGTCAGGAAATTCAATCCATATTACCTCACCGTTATCCGTTCCTCTTAGTCGACAAAATCATTGACTTTGAAGCCGGTCGACGTATCACCGGAATAAAAAATGTGACCTGTAACGAGCCGTACTTTCCAGGGCATTTTCCCGGACAACCGGTCATGCCTGGGGTCCTTCAGTTAGAAGTCATGGCGCAAGTTGGCGCGGTGTTGGCTTTAAAGGGCGCACAGGGGCCTGGACGGTCAATTGTCTATCTTGCCGGCGTAGACAAAGCCAAGTTTCGAAAGCCCGTGTTTCCTGGAGATCAATTGAAGGTTGAAGTTGAAGTCCTGAAGCAAAAGTCTGCCTTTTGGAAAATGCAAGGGAAAATACTTGTCGATTCAACGCTTGTCTGTGAAGCGGAAATGACAGCCATGGTGACACAGGAATCGGCAACTCATTCATAACCCGTTCTATGGATTGGAACATATGAATATTCATCCAACAGCGATTGTACACCCCAAGGCTGAAATTGATGATAATGTCAGTATTGGTCCGTATTGTCTTGTGGGCGAACATGTTAAAATTCGCCAGGGTACTGAGCTCGTTGCTCATGTCAATGTCGAAGGCCATACAGAAATTGGTCAACGCTGCAAACTGTTTCCGTATTCGTCTATTGGCTCTCCTCCTCAACACCTTCAATATAAAGATGAACCCACCAAAGTTGTCATCGGGGATGACAATATTTTGCGAGAATATGTGACCGTTAATCGTGCAACCAGTTTTGGTGGCGGAGTTACGCGTATCGGCCATCATAATTTTCTTATGGCCTATGTGCATGTGGCGCATGATTGTGAATTGGGCGATAACATCGTCATGGCCAATGCCGCAACGCTGGCAGGGCATATATATATCGGAAATTATTCTGTCATTGGCGGGTTGGTGGGAGTGCATCAGTATGTGCGGATTGGTGAGTATGCGATGGTTGGCGGGTGTTCTGCCTTAGGGCGCGATGTCCCCCCGTTTTTACGTGCAGCAGGCGGCTATCGAGCACGATTATTCGGACTCAACTCGATTGCGCTTAGGCGCTATAAGTTTGGCAGTGAACGTATCGCGAATCTGAAGGGCGCGTTTGACGTGCTTTTCCGACAGAAACATTCGATCAGTGAAGCCACAAAGCTCGTCCGTACTCAATATGAACATAGCGCCGATGTATTGAAACTTGTCACATTCATCGAAAGTTCTCGTCGTGGTACTTGTCGAGGCGCGTCGAGAGAATTAGATGAAGAAGAAGTCTAATCTCGTAGTCTCACAGTTGGCGTCCGAGTTATTCCGAAAAAATGCCACCATTGCAAAAGGATGAACGAATCGGTTTAATCGCTGGGAACGGACGGTTCCCGATAATATTTTCTGAGCGGGTTCGAAAATTGGGCTATCGAGTTTCGGCCGTTGCCCATATTGGCGAGACCTCCGCTGAACTTGAAGCAGCGGTTGAATGGATTCAGTGGGTGAAAATCGGCCAGTTCAATAAGGTTGTCCAAGCCTTTCGAAAACATGATATACACCAAGCCGTGATGCTTGGGGGGTTCAAAAAGACTCATGTGTTTTCCACCGTCAGCCCGGACCTTCGAGCCTTGATGTTGTTGAGTAAGCTAAAGGATTGGAAGGATGATGGGATTCTTCGTGCCGTAGCCGGGGAGCTAGAACGAGAAGGTATTCACATTATTGATTCCACCTTTGGTTTAGAAGATATTCTTGTCGAGGAAGGAGTCTTGACGAACAGAAAGCCAACCAAGAAGGAGTGGGACGATATTCAGTTTGGTTGGGAAATGGCTCATGACATTGGCCGTTTAGATATTGGGCAGTGCGTTGTGGTGAAAAATCGAGCCGTCGTGGCCGTTGAAGCTGCGGAGGGAACCGATGAAACCATTCGACGCGGTGGCCGGTTAGCACAAAAAAATGCTGTGGTGGTCAAGCGGTGCAAACCAACCCAAGATTTACGCTTTGACCTCCCGGCTATCGGTCCCATTTCCGTGGAACGAATGGTTGAAGCGAAGGCATCTGTGTTGGCTCTGGAAGCTGGACGCACGATTGTCCTTGATCGAGACCTTGTCCTCGAACAGGCCAATGCCAACCGCATTGCCATTGTGGGCATATCGGCATCGAGTGGAGAGCTGTCTCCGATGTGAGGGGCTATTCAGTTTTCGAACATAATATGTGAGTGGGCATAAGGCACTCGTCCTCACGTTTCTTGTATGACAATGAAAGTATGTGATTACGAATGAATCAACTCAAGGTTGGAGTGATTGGAGTTGGGCATTTAGGACAACATCATGCAAGAATTTATTCTGCCCTTCCTGAAGCTCGACTTGTTGCGGTATCGGATATCGATACGGCACAAGGTCACGCCATTGCCGACAAATTTCATGTGCCATGCTATGAGAACTTTGATCGTCTCTTGTCAGAGGTGGATGCGGTCAGCGTTGCTGTACCAACGTCCCAACATTACCCTGTTGTTCGTGCCTGTCTCGAAGCTGGCGTGCATGTTCTTGTTGAAAAGCCCATTACTTCCCTCATTGAAGATGGCCGGACGTTGGTCTCACTGGCCAAACATTACGAATGCGTTCTTCAAGTTGGCCATGTCGAACGTTTCAATCCCATCGTCGAGATCGTCCGCCCTTTGATTCATAATCCAGGGTTTCTTGAATGTCATCGACTGAGTCCGTTTCAACCGCGAGGAACGGATGTCGATGTCGTACTTGATTTGATGATTCATGATCTTGATATTGTGTTGTCGTTGAATCTGGGGGCAATCGTGTCGATTGACGCGTCTGGATTAGCAGTGCTCACCGATCAAGTGGATATCGCCAATGCTCGTATTGGTTTTGCGAATGGTAGTGTGGCGACGTTTACGGCGAGTCGGATCTCAACAGGGAGACTTCGAAAGTGTCGCGTGTTTCAATCTCAGGCATACTTTTCTATCGATTACCAGGGTCGGCAAGCCGTCATACATCGTCGAAATGGACGGAATGATGGAGGTGTCAGCGTGAAAACGGATCAACTTTCTGGAGGCGACGGTGAGCCGCTCCAACGCGAGTTGCGTGCCTTCATTGCCGCAATCAACACGCAGTCGACTCCGCTGGTGTCTGGAGAGGATGGTGTGGCGTCGTTAGATTTGGCACATCAAATACTCACCAAGATTCATTTAGCAGCAGCTATGGCAGAATCTTGAGAGTCATGAAACTGATGACTGTACGCAGACTATTGTGAAATCTTCACCACGAATTCTTATTGTGACTGGAGAAGCTTCAGGCGATTTGCATGGCGCGAATCTCGCTAAAGAGCTCTACAGGTTACATCCCCAGATTCACATCGATGGCGTTGGCGGTCAACGCATGTCCGTTGAAGGTGTTCACTTACTTCCTGGCATTGAATCGGTTGATGCCATTGGCGTACCGGGGCTGAAGCAACTTCGTCGTGGGATGCGCACGTTGCGGAGCTTGAAAAAAATGCTAAGGAAGGACACGTATGATGCTGTTGTGTTGATTGATAGTCCAGGTATGAATCTTCGATTAGCCAAAACCGCGGTAAAAGCTAATCAGCATGTCATCTATTATATTGCACCGCAAATATGGGCATGGGGGAAACGCCGTCTGAGTGTGATTCAGCGTGCCGTGAGCCGTATGTTAGTGATTTTTCCTTTTGAAGAATCGTTGTACCGTCAGGCTGGCGTTCCTTGTAATTTTGTGGGACATCCCTTATTGGATGAGGTGCAATCGTCCTACGATCAAGGGGTCATTCGAAAGCAATTGGATATTCCGAACGGGTCGCGTGTCTTGGGCCTTCTGCCTGGAAGTCGAGAACATGAAGTGGAACGTTGTCTCCCAACAATGCTTGAAGCTGCGTGGGAAGTGAAAAAGGCTTTCCCTGATATCCACATTACCATTGCAAAATCATCGTCCGTGTCGCATGCTGGCATTCATGATAAAATCAAAGGCTATAAAAGTTTGCAGGTTTCTGTTGTGGACGATCAGCCAAATGAAGTCATGGCAGCGGCAGATCTGTTATTTGTGGCATCTGGAACAGCAACACTTCAGGCGGCCATTATCGGGACTCCTATGATTATTGTCTATCGTGTTCCGTGGTTGACCTTCGCCATTGCGCGACTTTTGATCAAAATACCCTATATTGGGTTAGTCAATATTGTGGCGGGTCGCCGTATTGTGCCTGAGTTCATTCAGCATGACATGACAGTCAAGCAGTTGGTTCCCGAAGCGCTTCGACTATTACATAATCCCCAGTTGCTTGACGATATGCGGAGTTCATTTCAGGGCGTTCGTGATGCGTTGGGTGATCCAGGGGCGTCTCGTCGTGCGGCAGAATGTGTGCTGGCGGAGGTGCAAGCGTGACGACTTTCTTGCGTCTGCTCCGATATGTTCACGCCTATCGAGTTCGATTAGCCGCGGCACTCGTGTGTTCAATAGGTGTTGCCAGTTTGCAGGCCACGTATGCGTGGCTCGTGCAGCCGCTGATGGATGGGATTTTTATCGAACAGGATGCCTATTGGTTTCGTGTGCTTCCAGCCATTATTTTGGGTGTGGCGATTGTGAAGGCGAGTTGTGCGTATGGACAGGCCTACCTGATGAGTTATGTCGGGAACTGGATCGTCTCAGACGTGCGGCATCAGTTATTTGTTCACATCGTGCGGTTACCCGTGAGGTTTCATGATGGGAATGCTTCAGGGCGATTAGTGGCACGCGTGATCAGTGATGTGAATGAAATGGCCAATGCCATTCCAAGTATTATGAAAGATCTTTTTCAGCAAGGCCTGACGTTTGTGGCATTGTTAGGCGTGGTATTTTACCAGAGCTGGAAATTGGCGATCGTCATGTTGTTTATCCTTCCCGCTTCGGCATTCGTGATTGTTCGTATTGGAAAACGATTGAGGAAACTTGCCACACGCGGTCAGGAAAGTATGGGGGATATGGCGGCTGTCCTGAAAGAAGCCTTTTCAGGAATTCGTCTTGTGAAAGCCTATGGGCGGGAGGAGTCAGAAGCGGAGCGATTTGATGTGACGAATCGAGCTTATCGATCGGCAAGCCAAAAGTCAGCCCAGGTTTCAGCGTTGTCATCACCGTTGATGGAGATTATCGGCGTCTGTGGTACCATGGTCATTACCTGGTATGGCGGACATCTGATCAGTATTGGGGCAATGACTCCAGGAGAATTTTCTTCATTCTTCGCGGCCATGTTTATGGCCTATGCTCCAATTCGTCGTCTTTCAGGTGCCAATCAGACGGTTCAACGCGCACTTGCTGCATCAAAGCGAGTCTTTGATGTCTTGGATCTGGAAACCGAGTTTGATCGCGATGACGGGAAAGCCATTCTTTCACCCATTGCACAGTCATTAGAGTTTCGTCATGTGACATTTTCATATGAAGGCAGTGATCGGCCAGCCGTGCAAGATATTTCACTGACCATTCAAGTTGGGGAAGTGGTTGCGCTGGTCGGAAGCAGCGGGAGTGGGAAATCCACCCTCGTCAGCTTGGTTCCTCGATTCTATCGCCCGTCAGATGGCATGCTCTTAATCGATGGACAGGATGTGCGTGAAGCCAGTCGAGCATCCTTGCGACGTCAAATCGGCATTGTGTCACAAGAAACGGTCTTATTCGATGACACGATACGAAATAATATTGCGTATGGACGTCCAGATGCCAACGATGCTGAGATTATCGATGCCGCGACATCCGCTTTTGCCTGGGAGTTTATTGAGCAACTCCCGAAGCAATTAGATACGCTGGTAGGAGAAGATGGAGTAAAGCTTTCGGGAGGCCAGAGACAACGGTTAGCGATTGCGCGAGCGATTTTGCGCGACCCACCCATCTTAATTCTAGATGAGGCAACGTCGGCTCTGGACTCTGAATCTGAGAGGCTTGTCCAGGCTGCACTTGCTAATTTAATGAGCCATCGAACTACGTTAGTGATTGCACACAGACTTTCGACAGTTCAGCATGCTGATCGCATTGTGGTGCTTGAGCACGGGCACATCGTTGAGATGGGTACGCATGCGGAATTGCTCAAGCATGGTGGAATCTATACTCGACTCTATCAGACGCAATTTGAACACACGGCCATTGCCTCGTTGGAATCACATACGGTCTAACGAATATGTCTGCTTCTCACTGGATAACGCTTCATCTTGTCCCAGTTTTGGGAGCCAGACTTATTCAATGGCTCGGGCATTCATTGGATGTGCGAAAACGGGGTGAGGATTCTGTTCATGAGCTATATCGTGAAGGGAAGTCTGTGATCTTTGCCTTTTGGCATGGACGGCAATGCATGATGCCGTTAGTGTATCGTGGGAAGCTGGCGTATATTTTAATTAGTCAACACCGGGATGGGGAATTGATTCATCGTATTGTTAGCCGATTGGGGTTTCGATCCGTAAGAGGGTCAACGACGAGGGGTGGGAGTGCGGCGTTTCGGCAATTGGTTCGTCATGGACGAAGTGGTGCGGATCTTGTTGTCACGCCCGATGGTCCCAAGGGGCCCAAGTGGAAGGTACAGGAAGGCGTGATTCATTTGGCGAAGCTGACCGGACAACCCATTGTTCCAGTGACCGTGGCGTACTCAAAAAAAAACTTTTCTCCAGTTGGGACCAGTTTGTGGTCCCCTATCCATTGGGGCAGGCTTTGTTTGTTTGGGGGGCTCCTTTGTGGGTTGATGCGACCTCTTCTCGCGAGGCGCTTGAGGGCAAGCGTCTTGAACTGGAACGCACATTGGTCAAGATCACTCTCGAAGCCGATGCAGAATTTTCTGAACAATAGAGCCTGGTATGCATTGGCCCGTTGATGGAAAGGCTGAGACCATTTCCTTTCATTCGTTTGCTCTCCAGTCAGTTGTGATGCGAGATTTTTTTGTCATGCGTGAGGGGTATGGTGGGGTACTTCTTGTACAATGTTCTCCTGCTGATCGCGTTTCCATTTATCGTGTTGGGGCTCCTAGTCAAGCCGCGATGTCGTCGCGGTCTTCTACAACGGTTAGGTCGAGTTCCCGACAATCTTAAGCACTTACCCGTTCCCGTCATTTGGATTCATGCCGTTTCTTTGGGAGAAGTCACGGCGGTGGTTCCCTTTGTGAAAGCCTTGCATGAGCAGTCTCCCAATTGTTCGCTGGTGATCTCCACTGTTACCGAAACAGGACGCGAAGTCGTTGAGCGACAATTACGTGGCATCGCTCAGCATTGTTATTGTCCTGTCGATTTTCCCTGGGCGGTACGGGCCTACATTCGTGCATTGCAGCCCGTGGCGTTTCTTCTTGTCGAAACCGAATTGTGGCCTAATCTTCTACGGTCCATGGCCCAACAACAGATTCCGACGATTCTTGTGAATGGGCGACTTTCCTCAAATTCCTATCAACGGTATCAACGCATTCAAGGTTTTATGAGACATGTGCTGTCTTCTATGACTCTCTGTTTAATGCAGTCTGAACGAGATGCTCAACGTATGATCAATCTCGGGGCCAACCCTGACACTGTTCTGAATAGTGGGAACATGAAATTTGATTCCATTGACACACAGCCAGAACATTATCCTGAATCGGTGTCCCGTTCCATACTCGGTCTTGCTCCGCACGAAAAATTGTTTGTGGCAGGAAGTACGCATCCTGAAGAGGAAGATCAGCTCCTCCGTTGCTACAAGCGCTTGTGTGACACTGTACCGTCTCTGGTGTTGCTCATGGCCCCTCGTCATATTGAGCGTAGCCAACAGGTTGAGGACAATATCATACGGCACGGTTTTCTGTGTTTTCGAAAGAGTCGTTTGCAGAATCACCATGGACAGAATGATGCATTGAAAACGCCACGGGTCATTCTGCTCGATACTCGAGGAGAGCTTGCGTCAATCTATGCGTTGGGATGGATTGCGTTTGTTGGAGGTACCTTGACGCCAATTGGGGGGCATAATCTCTTGGAGCCAGCCCGACATGGGATTCCTGTGTTCTTTGGGCCGCATACGGATCATTGTGTCGAGGTGGCTCGGATATTACAGGAAGCCGGAGGTGGGATTGAAGTTCAAGATGAGGATGAATTATTCAATCAAATCACAATGGCCCATGGCGATGAGTCATGGAGTCTTCGTGTTGGTCATGCCGCGCAGCAGGCTCTTACGGCACATCGCGGAGTCGTCAAACGCAATCTTCACAAGATCCAATCAGTTGTCCCTATCCTTGATGTAACTCACCCAGCGCGGTCAGCTGGAGATGTGGTTGGTAAGACGTGAGCAAACTATTCTGAGCACCGTCCATGAAATGTCATGATGTTGGATATTGGCATGCAAGCAGAGAAAAGCGTCTTGTGGTTTCACCGTCATTGCCCTGGCATACTTACCATGCTAACCATTCCGTATGGCCTGGTCGTTCAGACGAGAGGAAAGCTGTATGAGAAGGGATGGTTGCGAGAGGCTCGACTCCCGCGTCCTGTGATTAGTGTGGGAAACCTGACGGTTGGTGGAACTGGAAAAACTCCAGTGGTGATATGGTTGGCAAACTGGTTGCGAACGAATGGTAAACGAGTTGGAATCTTGAGTCGTGGATATCGTCGAGCCAATACCGCAGATTGTGTACTCGTGTCGGACGGTCGTGAATGTCTTGTGGGTCCGGAAGAAGTTGGTGATGAACCGTTTTTGATGGCGCAACGCTGTCCTGGGGCGGTGATTGCTGTTGGAAATGATCGATATAAGCTTGGTCTCTGGGCTCTTGAGCGACTCGACGTTGACTGTTTTCTGCTTGATGATGGTTTTCAGCATTTACGACTGTATCGAGACTGTAACCTGTTGTTGATTGATGCTTCAGATCGACGAGGTCTGTCCGCTCTGTTGCCAAGAGGGCGGCTACGGGAGCCTCTGATCGGCGCTCGACGAGCCACGGCTATTTTGATCACGCGCGCGAATCAGACTCGACAGGCTTTGGATATCATTCGACCTCTTCAGTCGGCCATTGGTCACGCCTTTTCTCCCATTCATATTGCATTCCATACGCCGACGATGATGAATGTCGCGACGCATGAAGTGAAGTCTAGCGATTGGCTTCATGGGAAGCGGGTTCTGATGTTTAGCGGTATCGGCAATGCCTTGTCGTTTCGTCTGGCAGTCGAACGCATGGGCGTGACAATCGTTCGCGAGTTGGAGTTTACTGACCATTTTCCGTATTCCGCGGCACACATTGAAAGCATTTGTGGGGACGCGCAACAACATGATGTGGATGTCGTCTTAACGACTGAAAAAGACGGAGTGAAAGTTTTTCCGTTGCTCAAGGGGCATGAGAATATTTGGGCCATGCGTCTTGAGACGAACGTTGAGGAAGGTGAGAAAGAATTCCTGGAGCTATTGAAGCGTGTTTTTGTATAGAGAAGGGACGTGTTGTTCCGATGCATCTTCCATATTCATTTTTGGTCACATGTTCATGAGTCTGCATATCAATGACTGATCAAAGTATTTCGAATATTGTCGTTCGAGCGCCTAATTGGATTGGCGACGCGGTGATGTGTACACCGGCTCTTATGGATATACGGGAATGCTTTCCGCATGCCAAGATTACCTTATGGGCAAGGCCTGCTATTGCAGAGTTATTAAGAGATCATCCCAGCATCAATACTGTATTGCTGTATCAACATCGGGGTACCCATGCAGGAATGATGGGGAAAGTACGTCTCATTCAAGAACTTCGAGCGCAGGAATTTCAGGTAGCTATTCTACTGCAAAATGCCTTTGAGGCAGCCTTTCTCTCTCTCTGTGCCAGTATTCCACATCGGTGGGGCTATGGAACGGATGGGCGAAGTTTTCTGCTTTCCAAAGCGGTGCCGCTGGGACACGGCAAAAAAGATCTGCACCAAGTCCGATATTATCAGAGCTTTATTCAGCAAGCCTTAGGGTATACGCTTCCACGTCGAATGCAGCTTGTGGCGTTTGATCATGATGAAGATTCCGTGAACCAACGCTTTCCGGAAGTTGTCACAGAGAATGGAGAGTATATGATTGGTCTGAATCCCGGCTCGGTCTATGGTTCATCGAAGCGATGGTTGCCGGATCGATTTGCCGAGTTGGCTGATCGCGTGTTGGATCATATTCGGCATCTAGCTGGATCGGCGGCAACGGTTAAGTGTGTGCTTGTCGGGGGGCCTGGAGAGGAGTTGCTCGCGAATAATATTGCTTCTTTGATGCAGTCCACGCCAATCGTCCTATCTGGGAAAACCTCGCTACGTGAACTTATGGTGATTATTAAACGGTGTTCGCTTTTTATTACCAACGATACGGGTCCTATGCACATTGCCGCGGCATTTCATGTTCCCCTTGTGGCGATTTTTGGATCAACGGATCCGGGGTATACGGCTCCGTTCGGTTTGGAGGATGCCGTGGTGCAGGAGTCCGTCAGATGCGCGCCTTGTTTCTTGCGTTCCTGCCCGATTGACCATCGCTGTATGACGCAAGTAACGGTTCAGCAAGCCTATGAAATGGCTCTGCGCCAACTTTCAAAAGCAGATGAGAGCGAATTGTGAAGCATAGAGGCATTACAGTCTTTGTCGATCGTGACGGAACCTTAAATGAAGATCCGGGATATCTGTCGAACCCCGATGCGCTGGTGTTGTATCCCGGTGTGGTTGAAGCCGTTGCCAAATTAAAGCAGGCTGAGTGTGCTGTGGTACTCGTTACGAATCAATCTGGAATTGGACGGGGGTATCTCACGAGAGTCGACTTGCTGGCTATTCATGATAAGCTTGAACGTTTATTGGAACAGGGTGGGGGGAGTTTGGATGGAGTTTTTTTCTGTCCTCATCTTCCTGACGCAGGTTGTGAGTGTCGTAAGCCGAAACCCGGGCTTATTCATCAGGCAGTTGAATCATTACAGGTTTCAGTGGCTCGAAGTTATATGGTTGGTGATAAGCGGAGTGATATGGAGTTAGCGAGTAATGTTGGAGCGATTGGCGTGTTGGTCAATACGAGTCCGGTAAGTCAAGACGCGATTGACGCAAAGAAGCGAGGTGAATTAAGTATTGAATGCATTACTTTAACTTTTCGTGAGGCAGTTGAATGGATTCTTCGGGATACACAGACAAGGCAGTGGAGTGTTGAGTAGGTATATGCGGTGCCTTGTCCATTATTCTTTTTGAGTACCTATAATTCTAAACAATTACATTAACTAGTGAATTTCACTTTAGACTGGCCCGTGCATGATTCCTGAGCCGAAGCGAATACTGCTTTTGAAGCCCAGTTCTCTGGGAGATATCGTGCACGCTCTTCCAACGCTTGCGTCATTACGTCAACGCTATCCGTTGGCAAGTATTACGTGGTTGATCAAAGTGGAGTGGGCTGAACTGTTGGAAGGCAATCCCGATGTTGATGAAGTCATTCCTGTTAATTTTCGTTTGCGGTACTGGCCTTCATTAGTTCGTCGGGTTCGTCAGGGGCAATACGATATGGTTATTGACCTTCAAGGACTATTTCGAACGGGACTCCTTGCTGGTCTCTCCGGTGCATCTGAACGTATTGGATTTGCTGAGGGACGAGAAGCGAGTCCATGGTTTTATACCCAACGGGTGGAGTTACCCTTGCCGATAGATCGTGCATGGCGTCTCCTTGACATGCATGCAGTGGATAGAAATTTAGCGATTGCTCGGTATCTTGGTGCGGAGACCGACGCTCCGACATTTTGGCTCCCTGATATCGAAGCTGATCGACGTATTGTTCGACAACGATTGGATGAAGCTGGAGTGAAGACGGGAGATCGACTCATTGCGATTGCGCCATTATCTCGTGAAGATATCAAAAATTGGCCGTTGGATCGTTTTGTGGATCTTACGGAAAATTTGGTGCATTGGCCGAATTGTAAGGTCGTGGTGCTTGGCTCACCTGCTCAGCAGTGGATTATGGAGAAATTTTCTAGCGTAACGAACGGGCAGTGCATTGATATGGTGGGGAAGCTTCGTCTACGTCAACTTGGAAGTCTCTTGCGTGAGATGGATGTACTGATTGCCAATGATTCGGCTCCTATCCATCTTGCCGTGGCCGTAGGAGTTCCAGTTGTCGGGCTATATGGTCCGACTCATGCTGGTGCGACTGGACCGTACAAGACGAGTGTACATCGGTCCTTGCATACGCAAACGACCCTCGCTTGTCGCCCCTGCGGACAAACCATCTGTCATCATGCCAAGGAAAAAGAATGCCTGACGATGATTTCTGTTGCTGAAGTCATGTGTGCGATCGAATCCATTCTAGGAGACTCAAACGTGAGCAGACATCATGTTGCTGAAAACCATCACTCATAATTGGTTGGCTGTATGGGTTATGAAAAGAATAAAGCCTGGAAGAAAGAATGTGTAATCGATGACGAATAGTCCCAAAGTTTCTGCAGTCGTGATTGCTTTCAATGATGAAGCGAACATGCGTGACTGTTTGGAGAGTTTGGCCTGGGCTGATGAAATCATCGTTGTGGATTCGTTTAGTACAGACCAGACAACAAAGATTAGTCTCGAATATACAGATAGGGTTTATCAGCATACCTTTCAGGGGTTTGGACGGTTACGAAACGAAGCCATGTCGCATGCGACGTATGATTGGATATTTAGCCTCGACACCGATGAACGCGCAACACCGGAAGTCCGTGACGAAATTCGCCGTTATTTAGCGGAAGGTCCGACGGCGCAGGCATATTTTGTCCCACGACTCAATAATTTTCTTGGCCGGTGGATTACGCATTGTGGATGGTATCCTGACTATCGACAACCACAATTTTTTCATAAATCCCATATGCGGTATCACGATGATCTTGTGCACGAGAGCTATACCGTGACAGGGAAAACCGGCTACTTTACGAATCATGTGCGGCAATATCCCTTTCGTACTATCGATCAGTATTTTATGAAAATGGACCGATATTCGTCCTTGATGTCCAAAGAGATGCGAAAGCGTGGCCGTGGATTCCACCGCCACCAACTGATCTCTCATCCGCTGTTCACATTTTTTAAAATGTATGTGCTGCGCTTGGGGTTTCTCGATGGAAAACCTGGCCTCGTGTTGTCCGGGCTGTATGCCTACTATACGTTTGTCAAATACGCCAAATTGTGGGAACTGACTCACGGTGAGTCTTCCTGTTGATGAAGTCACGCCTGCCTGGATGGGTTCAATGACATCAGGTATTTCAAGGAACTTCAGACCGTCGCATCATCCATTACGAATTTTGCATACTGAATCCTCTATGGAGCTTGGTGGGCAGGAATTTCGTATTCTTCATGAAGTGCATGGCATGGTAAAGCAAGGCCACTACGTTGTTCTGGTGGTACAGCCTCGCAGTCAACTGGCCATGCGGGCGAAGCAACAGGGCCTTGTTGTCGAAGAGGTTCTCATGAGTCGTATGAGATGGATGTGGCTCATTATGGTCTTTCTCAAACTCATTGCACGGCATCATATTCAAGTGGTGAACACCCATGGGTCGATTGACAGTTGGACGGCGGCCATTGCAGGCCGTTTCTCACGTCGCCACCCGTTGATTATTCGTACACGCCATAAGTCCACGATGATTGCCAAGACCTGGCGTCATCGTGTGTTGTATCAACGGTTGCCTCACGCTGTCGTGACGACTGGAGAGGCGGTCAAGGATCTCGTGATGCGGCAGGCGAACGTACCTGATGAGCGAGTCATCTCCATCCCCACCGGAGTCGACTTGGAGACATTTCAGTGTAACCTGGAAGAGCATCATCGTAAGACTCAATTTTCCATGATTGACCGGACTGTGGTGATCGGGACGGTAACGTTTTTCAGAACATATAAAGGATTATCGTATCTCTTAGAGGCATTTCACATGGTGTTGTCTCAAGTGCCAGATGTTGTATTACATATTGTGGGAGATGGGCCGGACTATGCGTCAATCGTCCAGATAAGAGATGAGCTGGGATTGCAAGATCGTGTCGTGTTGACCGGGTATCGAGAGGATGTCGCGTCTCAGTTAGCGTCGATGGATGTGTTTGTCTTGCCATCGATTGCGGCTGAAGGCGTCCCGCAAAGTTTGACGCAAGCGATGGCAATGGGGATTGCGGCCATAGCGACTGACGTGGGGAGTATTCGAGAGGTCGTAGAAAATGAAAAGACCGGACTTTTGGTGGAAGCCAAAAATAGTAAAGCACTCGCTCAAGCCATGATTCGTCTTGCCACGAATCAACGGCTACGAGCAGACTTAGGGGAATCAGCGAGAAGACATATTGAGCAGGCCTATAGCTTTATGGGCATGCTTACGCGAACCGAATGCGTCTATCGAAAATTTCTTGATCAACAGACTTCCGATGGCGCGGTCGAGGGTGACGCATGAAGGTCAGTGGTTTTACCTTTATTCGAAACGCCATTCTCTATGACTTTCCCATCATTGAAGCGATTCAGTCCGCATTGCCGATTGTCGACGAATTTATTGTGAACGTTGGAAATTCTGACGATGAGACCCTGGAATTAATCCGGTCTCTCGACGATACGCGTATCAAGATTGTTGAAAGTGTGTGGGATGAAACCCTGAAACACGATGGGAAAGTCTTGGGACAGCAACAGGATATTGCGCTCTCTCATTGTTCAGGCGACTGGGCCTTTCTCGTTCAAGGGGATGAAGTGATTCATGAAGATGACTTACCAGCGATTCAGGATGCGATGAACACATACATGACTCACAAGCATATTCTCGGGCTTGTCTTTCGTGTGATTCATTTTAAGGGAGACTACTGGTCTGTTGATCCATGGATGTATCGGAAAGCCACGAGAATTATTCGAACAAACAGGAATCTTTACTCTTCGGCCGACGGTTGCGATTTTCGAACCGACCAGTCGTCACGAATGATTAAGTCATGTCCCTCAGGGCAGATGATTGCGGCTCGTGTGTTTCATTATGGTTGGGTGAAAGATCAAGAGACGTTTCGTGCCAAAAAGCGAGTTATGGAGTCATGGTGGCATGGAAATACACGTACACCTGAAGAGTTGGATCGGGAAGCGGCGCTGCAAGCGCAATTTCCGAATTATGCAATCCTCAAGGATTTCCATGGGCATCATCCACGCGTCATGCACCCGCGACTTGCTCATGCAAAGAAATTAAGTCCAAGACGAAATCGTTGGTTGAATTGGAAGTTTTATCGTGAAGTGATGAAACATGGATTTAAAGGGTAATGATGTCTATGCGTTCAACTGTCGCAGCTTTGGTGATTACCAAAAATGAGGAACGACATATTGCCGAATGTCTAGAAAGCGTGACCTGGGCCGATGAGATTATTCTTGTCGATGCCCAAAGTACGGATGGTACCGTTGCGATTGCAAAGCGATTTACGGACCATGTGTTCATTCGACCCTGGCCTGGTTTTGGGTCGCAAAAGAATTTTGGTATGGAGCACGTCACCTCTGACTGGATTACGATAGTAGATGCCGATGAGCGCGTGAGTGTGGAACTGGCCAGAGAGATTCAAGAAACCCTTACCACGGTGTCAAATGATATTGCGGCCTTTCGGGTTCCGCGACGAAATTACTTTTACGGTCAATGGGTTCGATGGGGTGGCGCGTATCCCGACTATCAAATTCGTGTCTTTCGGAGAGGTACGGCGCAATATAATGACGTGGCTGTTCACGAAAATTTACTCGTTAATGGCCAGGTTGCAACCCTCTCCGCTCATTTGAATCACTATACGGAAAGACAGATTACGGATCATTTCAGGAAGTTTAATCTCTATACGACGTTGGCAGCTTCGGAGAAAGCCAAATCGCAACAATCTGTCTCCTGGTATCATTTGGTGTGCAATCCTTTTATCATATTTTTCAAGACGTATGTCATAAAGAAGGGCTATCGGGATGGAACGCGAGGGGTCATTTTTGCGGTATTTGCCAGCATGTATACCTTTGTCAAATATACAAAACTTTTAGAGTCTTACGTGGTGAAAAAATAACAATATGATGGAACGATGTTGGCATTGAGGCGCGCATTCGTCGCAGGGATGCAGTGAAGGAATTGGCATGAAGCAACAGATGAAGTTTAACGAAGTATGAAAATTGTGATCGCTGCATGGCATTTGAATGATCTCAATGTTGGTCTTGGACGATATACGCGTAATGTGATTGAAGGGCTTGGTCGTGTTGATCGGAACAATGAATATGACATTATTATGCCCGTCAAGGCCTTGAACTTTCCTTCCTATCCAAACGTCCATTACCGGTTTTGTCGTTACCCCGTATTTAAGCGGCGATTTTGGGAGCAATTCGCAACGATGAGTGTGGGAAGTTACGATCTCCTGCATTTTCCTTATGATTCTTGTATCGCCCTCAAACAGGGAAAGTTTATTGTCACTATTCATGATGTCAAGCCGTTGCTGTATCCAAAGCCGAACAAACATGTCAACTTCTACAGTCTGATGAAGCTCTTGTATCTTCCTCGTCCTTTCGAGACTATCGATCATGTCATTACCGTGTCGGACTGTTCTCGGAACGATATTGTGAGGAACCTTGGCGTGTCAGAAGATCGGGTGACGGTTATTCCGCAAGGGGTCGAACAGGATATTTTTACGCCTTTAACGACTGACGTTGTTCAAGAACAGCCTGAGGCGCCATACGTTTTGTGTGTGGCTGGGGCTGATCCGACAAAAAATGTTCAATCGCTTATTCTTGCCTTTTCATTGTTGCCGGAAAAAATTCGACACGGTCATCAATTACTTCTTGTTGGAGATCTTAAAAAACAGGATGACCTTCTTCGATTGGCGAAGGAAAAAGGAATCGAGGCGCAAACTGTGTTTACCGGCGTTGTCTCGGATGAGCAATTAGTTCGGTTTTATCAGCACGCATCAGTCTTTGTGTTTCCTTCTCTCTATGAAGGCTTTGGGTTGCCGGTATTAGAAGCTATGGCTTGTGGCTGCCCGGTTGTCTGTTCGAATACGTCTTCCTTGCCTGAAGTCGTTGGTGGGGCCGCGAAGATGGTCGGTCCGTTGGATATTCCCGCCTTGGAATATGCAATGCGGGAAGTCCTCAGCGATTCAACGCTTCGACTCAGTATGCGAAAGGCCGGTCTGCAACGAGCCAAGCAGTTTTCTTGGGATCAAACGGCAACTCGCACAGTTGAACTCTATGAGCGTGTTGTAGGGAACGGATGATGAGTGAAAGAGGAATCGGACCATAATCCTTGAGAACCGTGTCTTTATGTCGAGCGCTAGGCCTACACGACTCTTACTCTTAGCGATACGGGCGATTGGCGATGTGGTGCTCATGACACCTATCATTCGCCAACTTCGAATGGCCTATCCCAATATGTACCTTGCGGCACTTGCCGATGGCGCCAGCGCGAACATTCTTCAAAACAATCCACATCTCGACCGCGTGTTTGTCATTGATCGTCGTGCGACCAAACGCCTATCCAAGTTTTCACAATTCAGGCAGTGGCGACAGCTCATCGCCGAAATTCGCGAAGGACAATTTGATACGGTTGTTGACGTATTTAGTGGACCACGAAGTGCGATGTTGGGCTGGTTATCCGGCGCCTCTCGTCGATATGGTGAAGATTACCGAAAGAGGTTACGCGGATTTCTATACAGTCACTCCATCCATGTATCTCGTGACCATCGACATTTGATTGAACAAAAGTTGGCCTTGATTCATCCTCTTGTGGGAAATGTTGATGCTCAGGAAGCCCCGTTAGAACTGTTTCTCACTTCTGATGAGACGCAGCGTGCGTTGGGATTGCTAGGCGTCAACATGATGGACTCTCAACGGTTGGTCGGTCTTGTTCCAGGTGCTGGGTCACCGTGGAGAATATGGCCGTCGGATCGATTTGTTCAGTTAGCGGATTTTCTCGTTGAACAGTATCATGTGAGAATTGTCTTAGTCGGAGGGCCGGATGATCGTGCGGTCTGTCAACGAATCGCTAAGATGCTGCGCGTTCCTCCATTGAATTTGGCAGGACAAACCAGTCTGCGAGAGTTGATAGCTGTGCTAGCAGAACTCGATTTAGTCATTTCAAATGTCACTGGGCCGATGCATATTGCCTCAGCATTAACGAAGCCTCACGTGATTGGGCTGTACGGTGTGGCAGATACCGTTCAATATGCACCCTGGGGGAGTCGTGCAACGATGCTCACAAAAGGCAACACCGGAGATGCCTATTGGCATCGTGTCGATTACGAGCAAGATTATCAACGATTATTGGAAATTTCTGTTCAAGACGTGATGAATGTGATTCCCCAAGTCATGAGCCCTTGGTCAATTCAATAAGCGTGAATCGTTTTTGCTGATGAGCCATCTGTATGTTTGGGTGTGATGTGAATCATGAACACTCTGATGAAAAATATCCTTGTTATTAAGTTGCGGTATATTGGAGATGTGATTCTCTCGACCCCGGTCCTTTCCCTATTGCGACAGCAATTTCCTGCTGCCAACGTGGTTTGCCTGGTGAACTCTGGAACGCAAGAGATACTTCAGCATAATCCGCATGTCGATGAAGTGCTGGTGCTTCCCCGAGGAAGTGTGATCGAGCAGATACGATTCTGGCTTGCTGTGCGCCGTCGACGATTTGATTGCGTCATTGATTTAACTGACGGGGATCGTTCAGCTTTGCTGACTTGGGTTTCTGGTTCGTCTGTTCGAATTGGCTTTAACCATGAACATCGATGGAGAGGGCGATTGTACTCTCATTGTCTTTCATCCGGACCTGAGGGGCGTCATATGGTTGAGTATCATACGGAAGCTCTCACGTTGATTGATGCTCACGCTGACGTTCCGAAGCCCACGGTGTACGTTGGAACCGAACACAACCAGCGTGCTCAGACCATCTTAGGCGAACTTGGCCTCATTGGGCAGCCTTGGGTGATGGTCCACCCGACGGCACGTTTTTGGTTTAAAGCCTGGCCTTTAGAACGATTTGCGCGATTAAGTGATCGGCTGGTTGAAAAATCACTGCGAGTCGTGCTTGTTGGGGATGCTCACGATCACGCCATTACATTGGCCATTCAAGAGCGTGTTCAGACATCAACTGACTCGCTCGTGGGAAAAACGACCTTGTTGGAACTTGCCGCGTTGATGCAACATGCGACATTGTTTATCGGTAACGATACCGGTTTGATGCATATGGCTTCTGCCGTTGGATGTCCAGTGTTGGGATTGTTCGGTCCGACCAATCCTCAAACGTGGGGGCCAAGGGGAAACAACTCGCAGGTTATTTACAAGGAGCTCGATTGCCGCGCATGTTTTCATCCAGGTTGTTTTCGTGGCGCAGACAACTGCATGAAGCAGATTTCCGTTGACGAGGTGTATGAGGCTGCTCTCGGGCTTCTTCAAGACGTGAAAAGTGGGCCAGGAGGCTAGGGGGAACTCTTTCAAGTCTACAGTCGACCACAAACCAAATGCCGGTGTTGTGCTACGGAAATGCGGAAAGAGGAGCATAGGTGACAGGTCTTCCGATAACAGATTCCAACCAATCCGTCGTGTCGTGTGGGCTCACTGGATATCGATTTAATCGGACTTCGATTTGGAATGTCCCCTGGTATCCAACAAGACCGATAATGGCTGCCGAATCATCTCCGTTCGGGAGAATTGACGATGTTTGAAATTCGCAGAGTGTGGAATAGAGGCGACCGGTGTTCCCAAGAATGCTCAGCAGTTCTGGAAGTTCGTTCATGACACAATGGACGGAACATCGGTATACCGAATGTTTCTGTATATCAAATGAGTCAAAGTGAATGAGCTGTTCTTCTGTAAATCCAGTGAGATAGGCACGTACCGACTGCGGTGGGCCTTGCCATGTTGCTGCGAGTTGACTGGCTGGCACAAGAAATTCAAAGACGTCGGGTGAGTTTAATTCGAATTGGCATGGTCCAAAGGCATCTGGCCATGAACAGAAAAGCGGAGTGTCATGACGTGGGGTGAGGAGTTGGACTTGTGTGCGGTCGATCACGGCTTCTAACGGTAAGTCCAGTGTCTGAATCGCGGATTGAAATGCGGCTTGACGTTCGTGTAACCACATGGGGCGTTGATGATCTGCCCATGTTTCGCCAGGTGCGACGATGTCAGTCGTATGCACCCGGACTCGAATAAACGCATGTGCATGTCGAAATCCCAACCAAAACATCGCTCCCGGGAGTAATGTCACCATGTGTTCGTCAATACGCCACGGGTGGCAGATTGAACAATAGGTGTTCACGGATTGGTACTGTTGAACGACCGTATGGTATTGCCCGGCCAGTAAGAAAAAGTCTCCTGTCCAATGATCTAAAACATGAATGAGTGTGACATCTTCTAATGGCCAGGGATCAAGTGCTTGTATACCTTGTGGGCCGGGTACGTTCCATTCTTCGATGTAACAAATAATATCTTTTTCGATATGAGTAGGTGTCAGTCCTGCTCGTTGGAGGTGTTGCGTTGTTTGCAAGATATCATCAAAGGAGAGGAGTGATGGCGTTTCCCAGCGATGTTCACGCATAACGATTACGATGTGTGCGATGGAAGCATGGATACGATCTAAGATGGATGGCTGTCATGGATAGACTGAACTGGTAGCGGGAATTACAGGAAAGAGTCAGGCGTTTGTCAGGTGGTAAGCATTTGCTGAACACTGGCGGAGAGGGCGGGATTTGAACCCGCGGTAGGTATTACCCTACGACGGTTTAGCAAACCGTTGGTTTCAGCCAAACTCACCCACCTCTCCGCGTTTTTTGTGTTCCAGCTGGTGATGTTTTAGTCGTTATAGGAGTATTTGTCAATCTATTCCATGATCGCTAACGTGCGTGCTTGTCTTTCGGCTCACTGGCCGGATGCGAATAAATTTCTCATAACATCGTAACGTTCAGCGGTTTGGCCGTATGCAAAAAACCCTGTCACATCTATGGGCGCTGTACTTGAATGTATGTTCGATGTTGTGTCGTGTCTGTATTCCCATTGCCTGGGAGGAGAATAAGGGTAGGCGACTTTATGCCTGACCTTGGGGGCCGTTAAATGGGGTATCAGTATTTTTATTGTTCATGGTATTTACCATGGTTTCCATCAAAGCAGAAAGTTTTTTGTATTGCGGATGATCTGGAGTTAATGGTTGGCCATTCTCATCTCGCATGAGGTCTTCCATGCCTGCGACTAAATCGTTTATTTCTGGAAACGGTCCGTCTGATTTGCTTTTCTTCCCCATGTGCTGAATCCTTTGTTTGATTGAACAGTGAGTGGCAATGAAGCAGCGATTATGAATGTTTGTCCTGATCGAGGATGCTTTGAATAATCGTCTTCAGGTTGTCTTCCGTTAAGTTTGCGACTCGAATGTTTCCGTCTATGACAATAGTAGGGGTATGAGTGACTTTAATGCGTTCTCCCCAGGCTTTGCCTTCCTCAAGCGTTCGGTAGGGAACGCCGCTGGCTAATCCTTGTTCAAATGTCTCAACATCGAGTTCTAGCTTTTTGAGCAGCAGTCGTCGTATGGTTTTATCGAACACTTCGATTTTTTTCCCATGGATGGAGCTGAACAGTTCCTTTTTCATTTCCGGACCTTTGCCCATGGTGACTGCCTGTTCATACATTTCAAAAGCTGTAGGCAGTTTCCCTGGCATGACGGGAAATCCGACGAGTCGAGCTTCAAATTTATCGCCGAACGCTTCTTTGAGTTTGGTCACGACAATTCGCTCGAACATGTGGCAATGCGGGCAATAAAAGTCGGCAAATTCAAACAGGATGACTTTGCCTTTTTCATGTTTTGAGGGCTCATCAAGCAGTTCAAATTCACCTTGAATTGTGGAACTTGCGGCCCACAGTGATGGAGTGATAGCCAGAGAAAGAATGATGACGCTGATGGACCACGCAAAGAATAAACGAACGGTGTGCATCCTAGTCCCTTTCATAAATGCCGGTCGGCGGTATGGGCTGCTTGAGTCGAAATCTTCCTCTCAGGCTACCATGATAGGGACAGGGGTTCAACCTAATCGAATGACTACGGCCAGCAGTTGAACCGCTAGCGGATATGAGTTGCGAACCGTTTTGTGGTACAGGCATGCTTGATGTATTTTCTATAAGGAGGGTGAGCAGATGAAAATTGTAAATCTTGCTGATTTTCAAGAGTTTTCTTCGGAGAAAATGAAAAAACACAATCTGTTTCAGTCAACAAGATTTTTCTGTGACGTGTATTGTCTTGAGCCGAAACAAGAGCAAAAAGGTCATGTCCATGCCGATCAGGATAAAGTGTATCTCGTCATAGAGGGAGCTGGAACGTTTCGAGTTGGTGGGGAAAGTCATGTGCTCGGGCAAGGGCAGGGAACAATGGCTCCAGCCGGTGAGGAGCATGGGGTTCTCAACCATACGGATCAACGGCTTCGAGTTTTAGCGTTTATGGCACCAAATCCTTCGTGAAGGACTCGATGAAAACGTGCGTGCCGAGAAATGGTCAATCATGAAATCATCTGTTATGCCTCAACGAATGTAAATGGAACGACTAGATTTACATATAGGCCATGACGAGACGCAAGAGGCAGTGAACAAACTTGTTCACGCTGTTCAACAAGCGGGTGGGCGAGCTCTATTCGTCGGTGGGTGTGTGCGTGATGCTATTCTTGGCATGACTTTCAAAGATCTCGACATCGAAGTCTATGGCGTACACCCTGAGAAGTTGAAGCAACTCTTGGCAGCACATTTCACGATTGATGTCGTCGGAGAAGCGTTTGGAATCATAAAAATTCATGGCTTGCCGATTGATGTCTCCATTCCACGTCGAGAATCCAAAACAGGTTTCGGCCATAAGGCTTTTGACATTTTCTCTGATCCCACGATGACGCCGAAAGAAGCTGCGGTTCGTCGGGATTTTACGGTGAATGCCATGGCCTATGATCCGGATACCAAGGAATTGATCGATCCGTTTTCAGGATACAAGGATCTTCATGATCATGTGTTGCGACATGTGGGAGCGCAATTTTCGGAAGATCCGCTTCGAGTGCTTCGTGGCCTCCAGTTTGCTGGAAGATTTGCCTTGCAGGCAACATGCGAGACGATTGAATGTTGCCTGCAGCTCATACCTGAATATGACACGCTGGCCATCGAACGTATTTGGGGGGAATGGTATAAGTGGGCGGCGCAGTCGCAACGGCCTTCGGCTGGCCTACAGTTTCTTCAGCAATGCGAATGGCTTCAACTGTACCCGGAGCTTGTGGTGCTTCAAGGATGCCCCCAGGATCCTCGTTTTCATCCTGAAGGGGATGTCTGGACACACACCTTGCATGTCGTTGACCAGGCTGCCCGTATTGCCGAACGTGATGATCTCAGTTCCCTAGATCGTGCCGCGTTGGTATTTTCTGCTTTGTGTCATGATCTTGGAAAGCCTGAAACCACGGAAGTCCTGAGTGATCGTATTCGGTCACATGGTCATACCGGAACGATTGAGACGTTTCAAAAATTTCTTGAAAGGGTCGGGATGCCCCATGAGTTGATGAGCCGAGTGATTCAGCTCTGTCGCTATCATTTGACGCATATTGATTTCAGTGGATCTCCTCGTCATGTGCGACGCGTGGCTGTGGCGCTTGATGAGGTTGGAGAAAACTTGCAAATGTTAGCGCGGTTGGTAGAGGCTGATCATAGCGGTCGTCCTCCACTTCCACAAGAACTTCCACTCAAGATGGCGGAGATGTTGAGTGTTGCTCAGAATTTAGACATCCAACATCACGGACCCACGGCATTGTTGATGGGGCGCCATCTTTTGGAGATGAATATATCTGCAGGTCCGCAAATGGGGATGATCTTGAGCGCGGCCTTTGAAGCGCAATTGGAAGGGGAGTTTGATACCGTAGAGGAAGCTCGTCGGTGGGTACAACGGCACTATTTCGGATGAGACATCAAGATATCTTCACGGAAGCCTCGATGCTCAGAATGGAAATTCTCAGTATCGTTTGTGAAGAATTTGATTGCCAACGGTCTAGTTTTTGGGCAAGGGTCAGGACAGCCTTTGATCGTTTTCTGAATCGTTTCAATAGATTGCTATAGATTAAGCAGAAGGATACAATCTAACTGTTCCACCAGTATCCCTTATCCGTAAATTTAGAGTTTAGTCGTGTTGTCAAAACAGAGAACAAAGTGTAAAAACATTGGCAAGGGTAGTACGTAATGAGTAATGAACTCCAAAATTATGGCTGAGAAAAAAAAGACCCCTTCCCAAACAACTTTTGTTGCCAAGAAGGTTCCCTCTAAAAATAAAACAAAATCGAAGCCAGTAAAGAATAAAGTATCGCCTAAGGCTGCGAAGGCCAAGCTTATAGTCGAAGTCCTCCCTCAAACCGGACGTGTTCCATTGAAAAAAAAGACCCCTCTTGAAGTTTCTGCTCGCAAGAAGAAATCTGTTACACTGAAGTCCCAAATAACCAAACCCGACCACGCGAAGTCTAAGACAACCCACCAAGGTCGCCCTCGACCCCGACGTGTGTCATCGAGTCAACTTGCCGCGCAGCCTGATGATCTTGAGATCGTCACAGCACCACCGGCTCGAGGTGGAGAGCTGGTGGTGGTTGGCATTGGAGCCTCTGCCGGAGGGTTGGAGGCGCTTCAAGTGCTCATCCCGACGCTTCCCCATACGAATCAGATTACCTATGTCCTGGCACAACATTTGGATCCCAAACATCCCAGTATGTTGGTGACACTGTTGAGTCGACATTCAGAAATGCCCATCCTAGAACTGAGAGATGGGACGACCCCAAGGCCTGGCACCATTTATATTACGCCCCCGGATCGTAATGTGGTATTTGAAAAAGGGAAACTCATGCTCGCTCAGCCTCGTGCGGGTTCAGTAGGTCCCAAACCATCCATCGATATATTTTTCTCGTCTCTCGGGGAAGAATTGGCAGAACGGGCTGTAGGCATCATTCTGTCGGGGACAGGGTCTGATGGAGCACATGGCGTGAAAGCGATTAAGGCGGCCGGGGGATTCATTATTGTTCAAGATCCCTTAACGGCCAAATATGACGGCATGCCGAGAACGTCTATTGATACGGGATGTGTTGATCTCATTCTTCCCTCCCCAGAAATTGGCCGTGAGCTTCCTGGAATTCTCGTCTATCCCACGCGACTTCCACTGTTAATTAAGGAAGAAGCCTCGGTCAGAGCGCTCCAAACGCTCTATGCACGATTGCATCAGAGCACCGGATGTGATTTTTCCGAGTATAAGCAAAATACGATTCATCGGCGAATAGGACGGCGAATGGCTGTCCATAAGATCCACGATGTGACGGAATACCTTGAATTAGCGGAGACCTCGCCAGGTGAGCTTGATGCGCTCTATAAAGACATCATTATTTCAGTCACAAGCCTTTTCCGAGATGCCCAAGCCTATGGGGTACTCAAGGATGTGATTGATCAAATCGTCGATAGCAAAAGCGAGGGAGACAATCTGAGGATGTGGGTAGCCGGTTGTGCCAGCGGCGAAGAAGCCTATTCAATCGCGATGCTGGTGGCCGATTCGCTGACTCGAAAAAATCGGACATTAAAAGTGAATATTTTTGCGACGGATATTGACACCGATGCCCTAGCTCGAGCGAGAAAAGGCCTGTATCCGGAAGCGTCCATTGTCGATGTCCCGAAAACTATCGTGGCAAAATATTTTACCCGAACCGAAAATCAATATCGGGTGTTGAAATCAATACGTGAGATGGTCGTGTTTTCTCGGCAAGATCTTGTCAAAGATCCGCCATTTTCTCGTCTTGATCTCGTCAGTTGCCGAAATGTTCTGATATACTTTTCACCGCATCTCCAACAACGCCTGTTGCCGATTTTTCATTATATTCTGAATCCAAATGGGTTTATGTTTCTTGGAAAGTCAGAGTCGACAGGGCAATTTCTTGACCTCTTCTCTCCGGTTGAGAAAAAGTCGAAAATCTTTCGGCGTCGCGGAGGAGGGCGAACCCGGCGTGTGCAAGTCGGTCCTCTGGCTCTCCAGCATTTCAAACCACTGAGTTCCGGAAAAGCGAGAGCAGTCAAAGAACCGTCACTTGGCGATGTGGTCAACAAGATAACGGTCGAGGCGTATGGGCATCCTGGGGTCGTGGTGGACGATCACATGAATGTCATTCTTGTTCGGGGTGAGGTGGGTTCGTATCTGACTTTGGCTCAGGGAGAGGCCGGACTCAATGTGCTCGCCATGATCCGGCCTGATTTACGAGCAGAATTACGCTCAATACTTATCAAATGCACCCGTGAGCAGATTCCACTGTCGACAAAGAATCTTATCCTTGATATGAAGGGGAAAGCGGAGACCATCCAATTACATCTTCGGCCGATCAAGAGTGAGAGTCGCCAGGCAGGTGCCATCGTGATATTTTTCGAATCTATTCCCACGGTCAAGCCTGTAAAGCTGTCCAGGCAGAGTACGAAAGGACTGGTCGGTGAGCGCATCAAAGAACTTGAGAGAGAGCTGGTGGCCACACAAGAGCATTTGCAAACCACTGTGGAAGAACTGGAAACCGCCAACGAAGAACTCCAATCGTTGAATGAAGAACTCCAGTCAGCCAACGAAGAACTCCAATCGTCGAATGAAGAGTTAGAAACCTCGAATGAAGAGTTGCAATCAACCAATGAAGAGTTAACGACGCTGAATGAAGAGATTCAGGAACGTTCGGCTGAATTGAGTTCGGCGAACACGGACCTCGAAAATATTCAAGAGGCGATTGGATTTGGCCTGGTCGTGGTTGACAAATCATGCCGTCTCACCCGGTTTACTCCAGCGGCAACCGCGCTCTTCGAGATGTCAGAGGAGCATCTTGGCCATGCGCTCACAACGATTCCGACTCGTCTTGATATGCCGTTTCTTCGGGAAGACGTGCTGGAAGTGGTCGATACGGAACGGGCAAGAAGTCGGGAATTTCAACATGGCGATATGACCTACCTGTTTCAAGTTTTGCCGTATCGGGCGCCGAACCAACAGACGGTGGGAGCTGTGTTGATGTTCATTGACAAGACGGCTGACCTTTTGGCCGAGCAGGCTCTCCGGGAAAGTGAAGGACGGTTTCGCCAAATTACTGAGCATATCCATGACGTGTTCTGGGTGGCCGACTCGACAGGTAAAACGATACAGTATGTTAGTCCGGCCTATGAGAAGATCTGGGGACGGTCATGTCAAAGTCTGTATGACCGAGGGCTTGATTGGATTGATGCCATTCATCCTGAAGATCGAGCAGGTACACAACATGCGTTTTTCGACAAAGCGGCAAATGGGACGTTTAGTCAGGATTTTCGTATTATCCAACCTGATGGGACTGTACGGTGGATCTGGGACCAAGCCTTTCCTGTGTCCGATGCAGAGGGGCGCGTTGTCAGGTTAGTGGGCATCGCTAAAGATATCACAGACCGAAAGCAAGCTGAGGCAGCAATACGCGAACACGAACAGCAGTTTCGAGCTGTCTTCAACTCGGCATTTCAATTAATGGCCATTCTAGACACAGATGGCACTGTACGAGAAGTCAATCAGACGATGTTAGATTTCTGTGGGGTGAACGCCAAAGACGTGGTAGGGAAACTACTCTGGGAAGGGCCGTTGAAAGTCATGAGTAGCGTCGCCACGAATCAGCTTCAGCATGCGATTGCGTCGGTTATGCATGGCGGCTCTTTTGCGCGCTTCACAGGTGAATTTGTTGGGAGCGAGGAAAAGACTATGACCATTGATCTCTCCTTCAGAGGGTTTAAAGGCAAATTTGGGAAGGCCAACTCACTGATTATGGAAGGTCGAGAAATCAGATAACAGCCGAGACTGCCCATGATCAATCCTGGCATGGCAGGAAGAGCCTTGGGGTTGATCTGGTATACAAGACCTGTTCTTGTAAGGAACAAGAAGCATGAAGGAGGCAGAGCATTTAAAATCTATGCACATTGCTCCTCTGCCATCTGATGTACTAGTGAGACTTCAAGCTCTTTCGGCGAATCCCGTTTTTGATACTCCGTTGAAACTCCAGTTTGATGATCTGACCATCCTGGCGACACATATTGGCCAAACACCTATTGCGCTCATCAGTCTCATTGTCCTAGCGCGACAATGGTTTAAGTCAACGGTGGGTATCAGTGCGAGTGAAACGCCTCACGATATTACGTTTTGCCCCCACGCGATCATCGCGCAGCAAATATTGCTTCTTCGCGATGCTACGACTGATCTGACATTTGCCATAATCCTCTCGTGACCAAAGACCTACAGATTCGGTTTTATACTGGCGTGTCATTGCGATCCAATGCTGGTTATGCTTGAGGTATGCTTTGTGTAATTGATCGGATCTCATGCGATTTGAATCAATCAACCCTTGCACAATGCGTTGCAGACGTTGGTGGGTCAAGCGATGATTCTCATGTTCACCAAGCACTCCTGACGAAAGGTTGATCGGGTGAAACCCACCTCTTTCTTCTTCCGGTTTGTGTCTCTTGGTACTGAAAACTACCTGGGACATCAAAAATGAGTAGGGATATATGGCAGCCCACGGGCAGAACTGTTCAAGACGTGGGTCTCTCTTTACTTTTGCTGATAGGAGCGAGTACTGCGGATCTCCTGACGCCCCTGGGCGTGGCGACCGGTGTCCTGTACGTCTTGCCTATTGTCGCAACATTAAAATTAAATTCTTCGCAAACAACCTGGATATTCGCAGTGATATCCACTCTCTTAATTTTCATGGGATGGTGGCAATCTCCAATTGGAGGCAATGTATGGAAAGTGAGTGTGAATCGTATCATTTCAATTTTGGCAGTGTGGATGACAGCTTTTATCGTGACGAGAGGGATACGAACATCACTGCTTCAGGTCCTTCATCGCCGGAATGAATTACTTCTCACTTGCGCTGGAGAAGGAATTTTTGGATTAGATATAGAAGGCAAGGCCACCTTTGTGAATCCTATTGCAGCGCAGATGTTGGGGTATTCCCCTGAGGAACTTCTTGGCTCTCCTATGCATGCGACTATTCATCCCACGAAGCCGGATGGGTCTCCCTGTCAGGGCGAGGGCTGCCCGATGTCGGCCGCTTTCATGGACGGCGCTGTCCATCATCTAGACGATGAAGTGCTCAGGCGGAAAGACGGTACCAGTTTTCCGGTTGAATACACGAGTACGCCGATCCGGAATGAACAGGGTACGATCGAAGGAGCTGTGGTCACGTTTTTGGATATTACGGAGCCCCAAAAGCGTCGAGACGAAATCAACCGCCTCTCCGAACGCCTGCAAATTGCCACACAATCAGGCCACATTGGTATTTGGGACTGGGACGTCATTAACGATGTGCTGACCTGGGATGACACCATGTATGCCCTTTACGGAATCTCCGCGGATACATACTCTGAGGACTATGAGGCCTGGATACAGAGTCTCCATCCCGATGACGCTGCCCAAGCCCGAGCCGAAACACAGGAAGCCCTTAAAGGCAACAGTCTCTATAACACGCACTTTCGAATCATGTGGCCTGATCACTCCATTCACTACATTCGGGCCTTTGCCCATGTTATTCGCAATGCGGAGGGACGACCGATACGAATGACTGGTGTGAATGTAGACATTACTGACCAAAAACACATCGAACGTGAGCTGCTTCAACAACGTGCCGCGCTAGCGCGCTCGAATAGAGAATTGCAACGATTCGCCTACATGGCATCCCATGATCTTCAGGAGCCACTTCGCATGATTAGTAGCTTCATCCAACTTCTTGCCACAGAATATAATGGTCGTTTGGATGCGGAGGCCCATGAATACATTGGCTATGTAGTGGATGGAGCGGTGCGCATGCGGACGTTGATTGATGGGCTTTTGGAGTATTCTCAATTAGGAAACATCGAGCAGACGTTCAACTCAACGGATTGCGAAAGCCTTTTGAATGAGGCACTCTTGAACCTCGGCGAAGCCATTGCCGAAAAGCAGGCTGTAGTCACTCATGACCCTCTACCGACGGTTCTCGCAAACGGTAATCAACTCGCGCAAGTCTTTCAAAATCTGATCAGCAATGGGTTAAAATTCAGTGGTCCGCAATCGCCCATTATCCACGTTGGAGCTGTACGTCAGGAAGAGGCCTGGCAGTTTTCCGTGGCGGATAATGGCATTGGGATTGAGCCTGCGTATCGTGAGCAGATTTTCGACATGTTTCAGCGCCTCAATCAGAAATCTGAGTACCCTGGTAGTGGCATTGGGTTGTCCATTTGTCATAAAATCATCGGACAGCACCGTGGTAAAATTTGGGTTGATTCGGAGTTCGGGGTCGGGAGTACCTTTTATTTTACCATTCCTCATAAATAGGGATCGGTTGAGATGAATGCACCATTAAACATTCGGGCGATTGACCTTTTGCTCATCGAAGACAGTCCTGGCGATGTGCTCCTCATTAAGAAGGCGTTGAAAGATGCCAAAGTCTTAAACAATATTCAGGTGGTGAACGATGGCGTTCAAGCGATGGCGGTACTCCGGAAGGAAGCGCCCTACGTTGACGCTCCGCGGCCTGATTTAATTCTCTTGGATCTGAACATTCCCAAAAAGGACGGGCGTGAGGTCCTCAAAGAAATCAAGCAGACTCCAGACCTCCGCTCCATACCCGTTGTGATCTTGACCACATCGACGGCGGAAGCCGATGTGTTGAAGTCGTATGACCTTCATGCCAATGCCTATATTACCAAACCCATGAATGTCGAGGGATTAATTCAAGCTATCAAAATGATGGAAGGGTTTTGGTTTTCGATTGTGACATTACCACCGAAATCGGATGGGTAAAGATCCGTTGGATATTGTGTGAAAAGATTTTTGCTCCAGACGACATGATGTATTGATCGGGCCTATTGAGTTTGCTACCATCCGTTATCTTATATACGTGTAGCATTTATTTTTTCCCGCCCTCTTCATCTTCCATTTCTCGGTTTCATAACAGGCCTTTTCAACAAAAAATTGCTCAACTGTTTTCTTGAGCATGATTCAATAGTGTACGAAATCATGGTGGCAGACAGCTCGCTTTGGTGATCAGGGATCATTGAGCGTGATTCCTGTCTACAATAAATCCGGCGTAGGTCGAAGGCTCGCCGACGTCATGAGTTTAGGGAATGTTCTATGAGTCGTGTCCGTAGCAAAAAACTCAGTGCTGGCCCAGGGTTTGAGTTGTTGGATCTTCAGCGTGAAAATGCTGATTTGCGAGCACAGCTTGCTGGTTTCCAGCATGTTGAATCCAAACTCCAAAACACCTTGGAGAATCTAAATATTCATCAAGAGGAACTTCGAACGCAAAATGAGTCGCTTCGCCAAACGCAAGAAGATCTTGAGGAGTCTCGCCAGCAGTATGTGAATCTCTTTGAATCCGCACCAATTGGCTACTTTATCCTCGATCAATATGGAAAAGTGCAGAAGGTGAATAATAAAGGCGCGGAATTGTTGGGGTATAGTCGGAATTATCTCATTGGGAAACCCCTTCTTCCGTATTTGACTCAGTCGACCCGACGGGCGTTCTCTGGTCATTTAAGCAGCATTTCTGAGGTGGCGACCTCGGCGTCTGCCGAAGTGGAATGTGTGCATAGTAGTGGGCGAGTGGTCCATGCCACAGTTGAAAGTGTCTTAATTGATGAACAACAGGGCATGCGGCGGTTCCAGACCGCGTTGCTAGACATCACCAAACGAAAACACGCAGAGGAAATGTTGCTTCGTACGGAACGACGGCTTCGCCACACGCACAAAATGGAAGCCATTGGGACTTTAGCTGGAGGCATTGCGCATGATTTCAACAACATTCTGATGGGGATTCTGGGCTATACAGAAATGGTTCAGGGGAAACTTCCGGCTGCCAGTCCTTTACGATCGAATCTGAGTGAAGTGCTAGTTGCCGGATTTCGAGCCAGAGATCTGGTCAAACAGATTTTGATGTTTAGTCGTCAGGCGGAAACTGAAAAACAGGCGGTGATCATGAACTCGCTGATTCAGGAGGCGCTTCATCTGTTACGAGCCACGTTACCCTCGACGATCCACATCCGTACCTCATTGAAAGCTCAATCAACATGCGTGTACGGCGATCCAACCGAATTGCATCAAGTGCTTATTAATTTGTGTACCAATGCTGAATACGCGATGCGCAAAACTGGGGGATTCCTAGATATCAACATGCGAGAGGCCGAGGTATCGCTCGAATGGGCAAGACAGCATCCTCCGCTCAAACCTGGAGCCCATCTTTACCTCACCATCTCAGATACAGGATCAGGTATGTCCAGGGAAGTCCAAGAGCGGATTTTTGATCCGTTCTTTACGACCAAAGACATCGGTGAAGGTACCGGGATGGGTTTGGCGATGGTGCATGGCATCATTGCCACACATAATGGAATGATTCAGGTAGAAAAGACAGGCCCTCACGGCACAACGATTGCGGTCTACCTTCCGATCCATGTCGATGCACCTGTTCCGGTTTTCCAGCCTCTTCCCTCGATGCCTCGAAAAAACGGGCGTATTCTTTTTGTTGATGATGAGGTGGCATTGGTTCGAATGGGCGAGGAGCTCCTGCAACAATTGGGATACGATGTTGTAGCATGTGGGAGTGGAGCGGAAGCATTGATGGTCATGAAGGAGAATCCCGATCACTTCGATACGGTAGTCACTGATCAAACGATGCCCAGGCTCACGGGTGAGGCTTTGGCAAAACAGCTGTTGGTGCTCCGGCCTGATCTCCCCATTATCCTTATGACGGGCTTTAGTCATGTCATGACCCCAGACAAGGCGAAGAAAATGGGTATTTTTGCCTATCTTATGAAACCGTTAGTCATTGCTGAACTCGATCACGTGATTCAGGAGGCGTTGTCTGTGGAATAAACATCTCGGAGCATGGAGACCTTGTCCTCTATTCTCGTTGTGTTCCCTTTCCACATGTGAACTCTATTTTCCTTCCACACATTTGCATGACACCTTGTGAGAAGTGGAGCGGAGTATCACAGTAATCGTATAGCGTTTTAGGCAACCGACCTACTGCTGTTTTCCGTGAGTGTGGGCCGGTGTACGGTAATTGGCATTGGAGTTTCTATAGAGGAGGATGTTCTATGGCCGCAGGAAAAACCATCTCGCAGTTACGAGTGGAAATACAACAAGTACGGACAGAGATGGAATCGTTACGAACCCGAGATGCACAACAGGCAACCATCAAGAAGCAATTAGAAAACACACTGGAAAATTTGAAGATTCATCAAGAAGAGTTGCGATCACAAAATGAAGAATTACGCCAAATGCAGGAAGAGCTTGAACGATCAAATCATAAATACTTTGATCTTTTTGAAAGTGCGCCTATCGGGTATTTCACCCTTAACTGGCAGAGTATCATTCTTGAGATTAACATTACGGGCGCTGAAATGCTCGGGTTCGAACGCCAGCACCTCACCCAGACACGGATGTCGATTCGTGTGAAGTCTGATTACAAAAAAGCGTTTTCCGCTCATCTCAAAAAGATATTTTCTGGTGCGATTACTGAATCCGTTGAACTAGAGTTTGAGCAGCATGATGGGAAGCGATTGTGTGTCATTCTTGAAAGTGTTCCAATATATGGCCACGGCAAACGAGTCGCCGAATGTCGTACAGCGATGCTGGACATGACCAAACGCAAGCAATTGGAAGAGCAACTGCACCATGCGCAAAAATTAGAAAGTCTGGGAGTGTTGGCTGGAGGGATTGCCCATGATTTCAATAATTTGCTAGCTGCAATTTCTTCCCATGCTAGGCTTGGAATTCGAGTGTTGCCCACAGAGAGCCAAGCAAACACTCATTTTAAAAAAATTGAAAAAGCAGCGTTGAGTGGAGGAGAACTCGCGAATCAAATGTTGGCCTATGCCGGGCGTGAGCCCCTCACACGTGAACCTGTTAATCTGACCGATCTGGTTGAGGAAATAAGACATCTCCTTGAAGGTGCTATTTCGAAAGGAACCGTGCTGACCTTTGACTTAGATGCCAGACTTCCCAGGATTCAAGGTGACCCGTCACAACTCCGACAGATTGTGCTGAATCTGATCACGAATGCTTCTGAGTCTTTCTCCAATGCTAGAGGCAGGATCACCTTGACCACGGGGATGATGGTGGTGGATCGCGCCTATCTATCGCACTGTCATTTTGTCGCAGATGTGGCTGATGGTGATGTGGTCTATGTGGAGGTGAAAGACAACGGCATTGGAATTAATCCTGAAACGATGAAAAATATTTTTGATCCATTCTTTACAAGTAAATTTATTGGACGGGGGTTGGGTCTAGCTTCTTTGGTTGGAATTACAAGGACGCATGGCGGCGCCGTTCATGTCTTAAGCGAGGTTGGGCATGGTAGTACCTTTCGTGTGCTCTTTCCCATCGCTCAGGATCAAGACATTCTTCCTGCGCCGGAGGTGTCCTCTGAGATTGATGATTCGTGGCGGGGCCATGGCCTCTTTTTAGTCGTCGACGATGAAGAAGAAATTTGTCTAACGACGGAGATGTTCCTTGGGCAGTTGGGGTTTACCGTCTTGACAGCTCAAGATGGCTATGAAGCCCTGCGGCTATTCGAAGAGCATGCGGAGGATCTGACTGGTGTGCTGTTAGATTTGACCATGCCAGGCCTGAATGGAAAACAAGTCTTGATAGGGATGCGCGGAATATCTATAGATGTGCCTGTCATTCTTTCAAGTGGCTATACGGAAGAGTTAGTGGTGACTGATTTGAATGAACAACAGCCGTTTGATGGATTTATCCAAAAGCCCTATTCACTTGATACCCTTCTTGAAAAAGTGAAAGAAATCCTTGTTTAATGTGCTCGGATTAGAACTTGGGTCAGTTTTGGAAAACGGGACTAATTCTCAGGGAACGGGAGGTACGTTAGTGCTCGCCAGGTGACAAGAACTTCTCGTCGTCTTTTTTCGTTCTATACTTCACTCGTCTTCATTATCTGTTTCTCAGAAGACGAATTGTCTTCATTGAGACATCAAGATACCTATACCTCATTTTTTCACTCACGGAGGTCTCGATGTCCAGAATGGAAATTCTCAGTATAGTTCGTGAAGAATTTGATTTGTCAACGGCCTTCATCTGTGCTCAACTTCATGAATTCCCGCTCTCTTTGCCACGTTGACCAACAAGGAAGTTAATTGTCGCTCTGCGGAAATCCAGAGTAAAACCTTTGGCGATATTATGAGCTTCAGATAGGCTATCCCATAAATTACTCATGCTTTGAATAGCGATCTCTGGGTTTTGTTGTAGTGTATTGAGCAATGCCTTGCGGTTGAATTTTACAACTGTGGCATTATACATAGACTGAGCACAGCTCGGCAGCTGTGCCATTCAAGGTTGAAGTTTTACAGCAAAATAAATCACTGGGCATACAAACCTTGAGTGTGACTTCTTATCCTTCAGAAGAAAAATTGACGCATTTGACCGCATTTTCTTTTAGGATATAAAGCCCCTCGGTAGCAGTATCATTTGGAAAAGTAAATTCATTCTTCTGGTAAGGTAGCTCGATTGTGTGTTTTTCGAGTTGTTCCAGATCCACAGCGCTCAATCAGTGAAGGCGCGGCAATGTTTGAAAGACGCTTAGGTTCGACATGGCAGAAAATGATGGTCAGACGAGTCGCTTCGCGGTCTCCACGATGACTCGGGCACTAATCCCGTAACGATCCAGTAATTCATCAGGTTTGCCGCTATGCGGAATTTCTCGAACAGCGAGTTTGTGGAGACGAATGCCTTCGCCCGACAATGCGCTCAGCACGGCATCGCCCAATCCTCCGTGCGCATAATGATCTTCAACTGTGAGGAAGGTATGTGACGTCGCACGGGCACATTCTAAGAGTGTTGCTGTATCAATCGGGACGATACTGTAGAGGTCGACAATACGAACATGAATGCCAGCCGCAGCGAGTTCGTCATAGGCTTTTAAGGCTTCGAACAGCGTGACGCCAGCGGCGACAATAGTTAAGCGGTCCTGCTCGCTTTGCCGAAGAACTTTAGACCCTCCAATATGGAAAATGTCATCATTACCATAGAGAATTGGGGTTTTGGGTCGGCTTGTCCGCATATAGACCATGCCGTCATGGGAGGCAGCCGCTTGCACTAAATGATAGGCACAGACGGCATCGGACGGATAAAGAACGGTCACACCAGGCTGCACTGACATCATGGCTAAGTCTTCGAGGCCCATTTGTGATGGCCCATCTTCGCCAATGCTCACTCCAGCATGCGATCCCATTAATTTAATATTGGCTTGACTGATAGCCGACATTCGAATGAAGTCGTATGCACGAGTGAGGAAGCAGGCAAAGGTTGCCGCAAATGGAATCTTGCCGCATGCCGCAAGTCCCGCCGCTGCACCAACCATGTTTTGTTCGGCAATGAAATTTTCAAAAAATCGTGTTGGAAAGCGTTGGCCAAATTTATCGGTGAAGGTGGAGTTCTTGACATCGGCATCAAGAGTGACGACCAAAGGGTTCACTTCGCCTAAATGAACAAGCGCTTCTCCAAACGCTTCACGTGTGGCCACGGGCTTTTGCGCATCATATGCTGGTGGTGCAACCGGTAAGATTTTTGGAGGTGGTGCTTCGTAAGGAGTTGGGGCCTGAATCGATGGAGGGCCCTCTTCCGTATTCAAGAATGCTGAGAGTTCTTGAATAGCTCGCTGAGCATCTTCTTGGCTGAGCGGTTTTCCATGCCAATTCATTTTATCTTCGGTAAACGAAATCCCTTTGCCTTTAAATGTCTTGGCTAATATAACGGTTGGTCGGTCATGGGTGTTTGCCGCTTCGTGAAAGGCTTCAAGTAACGCGGCATGGTCATGTCCATCGACAGGAATGGCATGCCACCCGAATCCCTTCCATCGTGCTTGATACGCGTTCATATCATGTTGCAGTAGCGTTGGGTCGGATTGACCGAGGCGATTAATGTCGACAATGGCGCAGAGGTTGTCGAGTTGTTTGTGCTGAGCAATTTCCGCCGCTTCCCAAACCGATCCTTCTACCGATTCCCCGTCACCCATTAATACATAGACACGTGCATCGTTTTGATCGAGGTATTTATGATTGAGCGCAATTCCTACACCACCGCAAAGGCCTTGGCCGAGTGAGCCGGTGGCCATGTCCACAAAAGGCAGTCGAGGCGTTGGGTGACCTTCGAGGTCCGAACTGAGTTTTCGTAAGGTTAAGAGGTCTTCTCGTTGGATGAAGCCGGCTTCAGCCCAGGCAGCGTAAAGCAGTGGAGCGGCATGTCCTTTCGATAGGATAAACCGGTCATTGCCACGCTGTTTCGGATTGGTGGGATCATACCGCATAATGCGAAAGAACAAGGTGGCGACAATGTCAGCGGCTGAGCAACAACTTGTCGGGTGACCATTTCCCGCTTTGGTCGTTCCTTGAATACTATGAATCCGTAATTGAGTAGCGTAATGTTGCAGCGATTGCAGTGACTGGCCAGAAGCAGTAGGTGACACGATAGACTCCAATTGTTTGGTGAAATAGAATGGACGTTACAGCCCCTCGATATGACGATAGCGAAAGTCGATTGTTTCCAGCAGCGCGGGCTCTACTGAGTGAATAACCCCTTGCAAGCACTAGGGGAATATGGAACGGCTATAGGTGAGATACGGTAACAGACGCCTTCAATCCAGTCAATTTCTGGAGTGTCTGAACGTCAGGGAGGCTTTCGACTATGTTTATTGTGCAACCCATTGCATCATGAACGATTGAGCATGTACATACTGTCGGGAAATAGTTTTGGTTAGCCGTGATCTTTTCTCATTATGAGACGCATGTACAAGACAAGGAGGAGTCGATGATGAACAGACGGTGCCTACGTCCCTGGAATTTACAACATTCACCAGCGCTAATGCATGAGACGGGCTCCTTGGTCGGCAGGACTGTGAGTTGCCTGTTGGTTGTACTGCTTTGTGTCGGGATATTCGGTTGTAGTACGCCGACCGAGCCGACATCAGAGCCCTCAAAAGAAGAAATTCGAAATGATGCTGATCGCTTTTTTGAAAAAATGGAACAAGAAAAACAGGGTGAACTGAAGCGCTAGTCTTCGCACACTCCATATTCTGGTTTCATGTCAGTGACGTAACGGTTGTGTGTTACGACGATGAAGCGAAATGCCAATGCGGCAATTTCTCCATTATTACGCCACGAGGCGTGTTGTCACTTCCCGTGTTCTCTGAGGGGAGCACCTTCTTTCCGCTAGCTATGCAGGCTGACTTTGTGTCAATCCACTGACTTTCATCTCCGTATTTCATGAATCATATATATCTAGTCGCATGTTGTGCTCGCTGTGTGATTCAAGGTGTTCCTACCTTGAACTTGAAATCACCCTGTGAATCACTCGACTCAGATCTGAGTTTGCTAGAATGCCCAGTGTAGTAACGCACATTGTGTAACATGACTACGAACATTCATGTCTAAACGATCATTTCGCACTACACCATTGCCTACTGATGGCATGCCACCTGGCGTGTTTCATCTCGTTGCGAATGAAGGGGCGGAACGATTTAGTTTTTACGGCATGCGCGCCATTTTAATCGTCTTTATGACGGAGCTGTTGTTGAATCAGGATGGTGCGCTTGATGTGATGACTGATGCTGAAGCGCGTGCCCATTTTCATTTATTTACGTCTGCGGTGTATTTTTTCCCGTTCCTGGGGGCATTACTCGCGGATGGATGGTTGGGAAAATACAATACAATTATTCCCCTGTCTCTGGTGTACTGTGCTGGACATTTTGCGTTGGCGGTCGATCAAACGCGTGTGGGGCTCTTGATCGGACTCACGCTCATCGCGATTGGTTCTGGTGGGATTAAACCCTGTGTGTCGGCTGTGTTGGGTGATCAATTTGGTATGCGAAATCAGCATCTCCTCTCTCAAGCTTTTTCTTGGTTTTATTTCTCCATCAACTTTGGTGCCTTTATCTCAACCTTACTCACGCCATGGTTGCTCAAGCACTATGGTCCTGATGTGGCATTTGGCGTACCTGGTTTGTTGATGCTCTGTGCAACGTTCGTGTTTTGGTTGGGACGCTATGAATATGTGCATGTTCATCCTCAGCCTCGCCAGTTTCTCGCCGAGTTGAAAAGCGCTGAGGTATGGCAGGCAACTCTTAAGCTCTCTGGTATTTTTCTCTTTGTGGCCTTTTTTTGGTCTCTCTACGATCAGACCTCTTCGGCATGGGTGCTCCAGGCGAAGCAGATGGATCGGCACTGGCTGGGGATCGACTGGTTATCGTCTCAGGTTCAAGCCGTCAACCCTATACTCATTATGATTTTTATTCCGGTCTTTACCTATGGAATCTATCCAGCAATTGATCGGATATTTCCACTCACCCCATTGCGGAAAATTTCAATGGGGTTTTTCGTGACCATGTTCGCGTTTTTGATTTCAGCCTCTATCGAACAACAGATTGAGGCTGGGCTTCGTCCGAATATTGTATGGCAGCTGGTGGCCTATGTTGTGATGACTGGAGCCGAGGTCATGGTCTCAATTACCTGTTTGGAGTTTTCCTATACACAAGCACCGCTGAAGCTGAAGTCCGTCATTATGTCGCTGTTTCTACTCTCTGTTTCTCTAGGAAATGCATTCACATCGTTCGTTAATTACTTCATCCAAAACCCTGACGGAACGACATGGCTCAATGGAGCCAGCTACTATTATTTTTTCTCCGGCATCATGTTGATTGTGTCGATCCTCTTTATTTTTGTGGCAAAATCCTATCGGGAAGAGAGACATTTTCACGGAGAGTCGAGTCAAGCGTGATGCCTCCAAAAAAACAAAAAATACCGTATCAAAGTATCAGCTAAAGACAAGCAGTTTTTAGATGTGGATAACCTGTGATATACGTGAAATAGCTTGCCTGGAAAGGGTGAAAGCGTTCTGAGAAATATTTTCTCTTGTAATATCCATAAATTTCAAGCAATACATTTGTAAGTATTTGAATTACATGATCTTTTAATCTCTTAGTGCAGTCAGAGTCAGTATAGTTTTTTCCAGATTTATCTCGAATTTCTCATGAAATTTCGCTTGATTTTTTGCTTGTGAATTGCTAGGGGATAAGTTTATTAGGATAGAATGCCTAGGTAGTTATCTGGTAGGGCTCCTGGGTGTGGGCCTGATACGGGATGTGCCGACTCATGCGAGTTGCGTTATAGCCAATTGCAGGGTCTTTCTAGTCAAGGCTTAAATACAGAATTTGGTTGACCCTGAATTCGTTCGTATAGTGTTCTGGCTGTATATATTGTGAGTGAAAACATCGTCCATCAAAAATCATGAGGCGATTTGGCTTCATCTCAATCAGGTGGAGAAGCTCCCAATATTCATTCCCCTCGTTAATGTATCGATTTTCTTGGCAAGCGAATAGCGGGTTAAAAATCATACTGTTTTGAAAGTTTTCATATCCGTCCGGATCATTGAAAAATTCATCAGCTAAATCAAAGTGGTCTGCAAGGGCACGAATCTCCTGGTTGGGGATTTTGGGCAGACGCTCCAAATTTGTCGGTTTATGCCGAAACAAACCGGTACCCCCTGCACAGGACTCCAGCGGATTAAGCCAAATCATGGCTGTGATGTCTTGGTCAATGTGTGGTTGACGTTGTCCAATATTAAGATGATAGCGATTATTCGTTATCCTGGAAAAGACAACTAGTTGCGGGCTAAATGTCGGATGTAATGATGCGTTCCACAGTTGGCTGATGGCCTGGATAACCGGTTGAGTATCTTTGTGTGCTACCGCTCGATATCCTGGGAAATTCCCGATGATTTCGAACCGGTTGGTATATGGCAGGTGCTGTGCGAAAGCGAAAACTTTCTCTGGGTGGCGATAGAAATGATCGGCGGTGACGACTTTATGCTGACCATGTCCGACGTAAGTGACTTTTACGTCGCAATTGACATTGATCGAGAAGAGATCGTCATCGACATCCATGATATACCTATGGTGGTATGTGAATGAATTCGATATGACTTGCGGGAATGTATGGTGCACATTTCTTTGGCGAGAGTCAATGTCTGCAAGGCCGTTATGCTCTGCACTGTGTCTCTCGAGCGAATCCAATGGATACAAGAAGATATACTTGGATACGGTCAGATGACTCAGCGTAAATTCCTACTTGAATATTACATGCTCGTTGAATTGGTGATAGCTGGTAGCTCTTGCGAGGCATCTATTGGTATGTCTACAAGGTTCCCTAAAGTGGGTAGGAGTGTGATCGTCCGACGACGTGAGCCTTTAGAGTCAGGAGAGCGCGTGTTGATTCGAACAGGTCTTGGGTTTGTGCCTGCCGGTTGAGTTAAGAAAAGGCGTGTGAAGGGGTTCTGTATAAGATCAAATTCAAGTGGCTGTGTTGACCTGGTGATCGTGTTTGGTTTCGCAAATGGCTTGCATTTTCCTGAACTTCGCATCACGTTCATGTAAGAGCGTTGTTGACGACAGTTTGTCAAGTTGCTGAAGTGTCGAGTCAATGGATTGCACGAGATGCTGCGCGGTGGTTTCAATGTCACGATGCGCCCCTCCCAATGGCTCGGGAATCACTTGATCCACGATGCCAAGCTTGAGAAGTTCTGGAGCCGTGAGTTTCAGCGCCGAGGCAGCTTGAGCGGCTTTTGACGCATCGTCCCATAAAATAGCCGCGCATCCTTCAGGCGAAATGACTGAATAGATTGAATGCTCCAGGATAAACACTCGGTCAGCAACCCCTAAAGCCAAGGCCCCTCCACTTCCACCTTCCCCGGTAATAATCGCGATGATGGGTACACGAAGACGTGCCATGGTCAGCAAATTTCTGGCAATGGCTTCGGCTTGTCCCCGTTGTTCGGCATCAATGCCGGGGTATGCTCCAGGCGTGTCAATAAAGGTAATGATCGGACGGCCAAACTTTTCAGCCATTTTCATAAGGCGAAGGGCTTTTCGATACCCCTCAGGGTTTGGCATGCCAAAATTGCGTCGCATGCGTTCTTTTAAGGTTTTTCCTTTTTCTTGTCCAATCACCATGACTGTCCGGTCTTTCAGGGTGGTAAAACCACCGAGAATGGCATGATCGTCGCCGAAGAGACGGTCACCGTGGAGTTCGAGGAAATCTTGGGTCATGACCTCCAAATAGTTTGAGATGGATGGACGCTGGGGATGTCTGGCAATTTGGCTATGTTGCCATGGGGTGAGGTTCCCGTAGAGTTCTCTCTCAAGTTCGTTCAAGCGTACGGTTTGTTTTTCAATCTGGTCGAGTACCGACTGTTTTTGAGAGTTGGATTTTTGGAGACGAGTAATTCGCTCTTCAAGCTCACGTAGAGGTTTTTCGAAGTCGAGGTATTCTCTCACAAGGTTCTCCCTATTCGCTGCGGTTATTCGTGAAGGGTCACAGTCGATTTTCCCAGGATATGTTCAATCTCTTCCATGAACTCGGCGTTGGGGAGGACCCCCAAGTTTGGGAGCGGAGAGGTTTTCGCGCGTATCTGACTTTGGAGAGAAAAATGAATCGAGACTGAGACCGGTCCCGGGTGTCGCTGGAAAATGCTGTGTAAATGATCCAGGCTGCTATCTTGCGTGACGGTTTCATCAATGTTGAGTGTTAAAGACTTAATCTTTCGAGACAAGAGTTCATGAATTGGCTGGATAGCCGTAGCCTTGATACGTGTGCCGCTGTCCATCTGATCGACGGTTCCCGTGATCTGAATAATAGACTCGGGAACCATATGCTCTCCACTGCTTTTGAAGAGTTCGGGGAAGACAATAATTTCAACGGTCCCGTACAGATCTTCTAGCTGGATATAGGCCATCGGATCTCCACGTTTGGTTGTATGGTGCTTGATCGAAGAGACGACGCCACACAATTTAATATCTTTTCCTTCCCGAACTTCCGTGAGTGTGGCGGTTGTGCTGGTTGAAAACTGTTTAATGGCAGCTGCATGTCGGTTCAACGGGTGAGCGGTGATGTAGAAGCCAGTCAATTCCCGTTCGTATTTCAATAGCTCCGGTTGGGACCATTCGCTTAGATTGGGCAAGGTAAATTCGAGAGGTGTTGACGTGTCATTCGTACTGTCTTCCTCTATGACTTCAAAGAGGCTGGTCTGGCCGTGACGTTTCCGTCGTTGGACGGTATTGGCTTCCTCGAGCGCTTTTTCGAGAATGGCCATGAGTTGTGAACGGGTGAGTTTCATGGAGTCAAATGCCCCGACTTTAATCAGCCCTTCAACAACGCGTTTGTTGACCTTTTGTAAATCAATCTGGCAGCAAAAGTCATAGAATGATCGAAATGCGCCGTTTTCTTCGCGTGTGACTAAAATACTTTCAACCGCACCGCCACCCACATTCTTAATTGCCGCCAACCCGAATCGTATACCTTCTGGGACGACAGAAAAATCCTTTCCACTTTGATTGACATCAGGGGGAAGGATTTTCAGTCCCCGTTCACGGCATTCCGTGAAGTAGCCCACCATTTTATCTGTATTGCCCATTTCAGTGGTGAGTAAGGCCGCCATGAATTCCGTTGGGTGATGAGTTTTGAGGTAGGCCGTTTGATATGTCACTAAGGCATAGGCTGCGGAATGCGATTTATTGAATCCATACCCGGCAAAAAAGGCCATTTGATCAAACAGTTTTTCAGCCTTCTTCTCTGGAATACTTTTCTCTTTCGCGCCTTCGATGAACAACGCTTTCTGTTTGGCCATTTCTTCGTGTTTTTTCTTCCCCATGGCTCGCCGGAGAAGATCCGCTTGACCCAGGCTGAAACCTGCCAGTTGGTTGGCCACCGCCATGACCTGTTCTTGATAAACGATGACGCCATAGGTTTCCTGCAGGATTGATTTGAGCTGCGGCGGGTCGTAGATGGTCTTAGACGGGTCTCGCTTTCGTGTAATGAAGTCATCGACCATGCCGCTTTCCAATGGCCCAGGTCGGTAGAGCGCCAGAATGGCAATGAGGTCTTCAAAGCTTTCCGGTTTAATTTTGACGAGTAAATTCCGCATCCCCGAACTTTCAAGCTGGAAGATGCCTGTGGTTTTACCCGTCGCGAGTAGGGAGTACGTCTGGGCGTCTGTGAGAGAAATATGATTGATGTCCAGGTGTGCCGATTCAGGTGTGTTGGCATTGATGAGGAGCACGGCCCGGTGAATCATGGTCAGCGTTTTGAGCCCAAGAAAATCAAACTTCACCAGCCCAACTTTTTCCACATCGGTCATGGTGTATTGGGTGACGATTTCGTCGTTACTGGTTTTGTACAGTGGAACATGTTCCATCAATGGTTTTTGAGAAATGACCACCCCGGCGGCATGAGTCGACGCATGCCGGGCCAGACCTTCCAAGGATTGAGCCGTATCCATCAAATCCTTCATTCGTGGATCGTTCTCGATGAGCTCTTCGAGTCGAGGTTCTTGAGCCAGAGCATCTTGTAAGGTGATATTTAATTGAGTGGGAACAAGTTTGGCGACTCGGTCTACTTCCGCATACGGAATATCCATGACTCGTCCTACGTCACGAATGGCGGCTTTGGCGCCTAAGGTTCCAAATGTGATGATCTGGCAGACATGTTCTTCGCCATATTTGTCGATGACATAATTAATGACTTCGCCGCGACGGTCCATGCAGAAGTCCATATCGATATCCGGCATCGTGACGCGTTCAGGGTTCAAGAAGCGTTCAAACAGCAGATTGTACGACAGCGGGTCGAGGTCGGTGATTCGAAGTGCGTATGCGACAAGACTCCCTGCCGCTGAGCCGCGTCCAGGACCAACCGGAATTCCACGTGACCGGGCAAAGTTGATGATGTCCCATACGACCAGGAAATAACCGGCGTAACCCATCGACGTTAAAATTTCAAGCTCCGCCTTGAGTCGCAGTTCGTAGGCGTCACTTGCGATGCCAGTTGGTCGTTCTCGCAGTCTTGCGGCGAGTCCATCTTCCGTGAGTTTTTGTAAATAACTTTCACGGGTTTGCCCATCCGGCACTGGATAATGAGGAAGATAGGTATCGCCAAATGACAGTTTAAGATCGCAGAGTTCGGCGACTTGGCAGGTGTTCAAGACCGCTGAAGGAAGTTCAGAGAAATCAGCCAGCATCTCTTCTGTGGATTTGACATAGAGTTGATCCGTATCGAATTTCATTCGTGAGGGGTCTTTGAGCGTTTTCCCGGTCTGGAGGCAGAGCATGATTTCATGTGGACGGGCATCGCGTTTTTGGAGGTAATGGCAATCATTAGTACCGACTAAGGGAATGCCGAGTTTCTTATGAATGTCCACGAGGCCCCGATTGGCAATGACTTGATGGTCGAGTCCATTAGCTTGTACTTCCAGATAATAATGATCTTTGCCAAAAATCGATCGGTATTCGTCGGCCACACGAAGGGCTTCGTCCATATTGTTCTGTCCGATTAAGTATGGAATCTCTCCACTTAAGCATCCAGATAACGCAATAATACCTTCGTGGTGGTCAGCCAGTAATTCTTTATCCATCCGGGGTTTGTAGTAGAAGCCCTCAAGATACGCCTTGCTCGAGAGTTTCATGAGGTTTTGGTATCCGGTTAGATTGGTGGCTAGCAGGATGAGGTGGTAATAGTCGTTATGTGCCAGATGACCATCTCGCTTTTGTCGACGACTTCCCGGAGCCATATAGGCTTCACAGCCGATGATGGGTTTTACCCCATGGTTTTGGCCTTTTTGAAAGAAATCGATTGCGCCAAACATGTTGCCATGATCGGTCATGGCGACTGCAGGCATGCCAAATTCACTGACTTGCTTGAAGAGGGGATCGAGTTGGTTTGCGCCGTCTAGCAGGCTATATTGGGTATGGAGATGGAGATGAACAAATTGGGAGGCCACGCAACAGTCCCTTCGCTAGGAAATTTTTTAACAAGGGTCTCAGGGGAAGTCAATGAACCTGGAATTGTATCATTTATTCAAGTTTAAAAGGGAAAAAAGATTCCTCAAAACTCGATGTGGGGATAAAATGGGGATAATCAAGTGAACGTCCGGTTATGGAGACACGTAAATGCAGGAGGGCATGATGATCGTAACCACAACACCGGCAATTGAAGGTCGGCGCATTCAGGAGTATTTGGGCGTAGTTACAGGGGAAGCTATTCTTGGCGCTAATTTTTTTCGTGATTTTTTCGCCAATATTCGCGATATTGTCGGTGGCCGGTCAGGCGCGTATGAGAAAGAGTTAGCGCGTGCGCGTCAAATTGCGTTTCAAGAAATGGAAGAAGATGCAAGGGATGTCGGAGCAAACGCTATCGTCGGGATTGATTTAGATTATGAGGTGCTTGGTGAGAAGGGGAGCATGCTCATGGTCACTGTGAGCGGGACTGCGGTGTTCGTAGAATAACGCAAGAATCGGAATGTCGTAGTCGGGTTGCGTGGAGAGATTCTGACTGATTGTAGCGAATCCAAATACATACCAAAGAGGAAAATCCAACTATAACGAACTCTCATATCAGTATGCTTGAACACGATACATGCAAGGCCTCGTGGTCCTCACATACATGTGCCATCATCACTCAATAATCCAACTGCCCTCTGGATTGTAGGTGTCCAAGTCTAGTTGAGCCACACTGACTTTCCCTTCGGAATTATAGCGAAACCAAATAACTTCCAACCGAATGTACATCATGTACACAGCGCAACAACGCAAGTCGTGCAGACGGAAGTAAATTGGAACGGCTATAAGGACTTCAAGGTTTCGAAGTTCATGGGATCGGCTATAGCTCAGCGCGGTACAACGTGAATATGAGGAAGGTTATGCCCGCCTGGATGATCTGTAGACGATTGACGGTTCAATAACGAAGGGTTCCTCAGTATTCAATGGGGTAACCTAAAGATTCGGCATAACTGAAACGGCTATAAACAATCGTGTTCTGCTAACTTATCGAGTCCAGCACTGCTAAGACATTCTCGATCTTTTTCTACAAATGTCTTATCTTTCTCGTCTGGATAGACGTCTCTGACTTTTTTGGCTAATTTTTAGGCAATGGATTTCTATTTCTGCTTGTATCGACTTGATCTTTCTGCTTCCAGTTAGACAGTCCTGCCTCTTTCGATTAAGTCTCGAATAAAAAAGACCGAGAATAGAAGATTACAACAAGAACTGAAAAATCCTTGCCTATCGTCTTGATTTGTACGGCATTGGCCAAATGGAACGTTCATGAAAGGCTGTGATGTATGGCTGAAAAGATCTTTATCGTCTTACTCGATGTGTAAAGGGGACTTGTGGCTGTCACTCAGAAAAATCTTTCTCACATGAATCAACAGGAAGATGGACATGCGCGCCCATTGATGTCGTATTTGGAAACCATTGCGGATCGTCGGTCTGTGCCAGGCGTTCTCTCTTTTTCCGCAACGGGAGAAGTGTTATATATGAACTCTGAGGCAGAGATGTTGAGTCGTCAAATCCTTGGAAGTCGTGTGGGCGATGAGGCTGACGATCACTTGCCCTCAGAAGTTCTGGATTTGTGTACAGATCTTCAGAAAGCACTAGAAGAAAAGCTGAGTCCGGAAGACTATGAACATCTTGAATTTCGACGCGTGACAGGGAATGTCGAGGTGCCAATTCTTCTACGAGGTTTTTTATTGCCCGATCCGCATCGACAGCACGATACCCGGTTCTTGATTCTCATGGAAAAAATCGGTCGGGAGAGTCGCGTGATTCCAGTCCAGGCTACGGAGCGATTCCATCTCACTGAGCGAGAACAGGAAATTGTGCAACATATTGCTGATGGTTTGACGAATAAGGATATTGCCAATGCGCTTTCGATAAGTGAGCATACGGTGAAGGAACACGTCAGACATCTTCTCAAAAAGACGAAGTCTTCTACCCGAACGGCTATTCTCGCGCAGATCTATCAGGATCCCTAATCAATTTGATGTGCTTTCGTTGGTTCCAGCAAAGTTTTTGGCCAGAAACTTCTGCGCCTCCTTCCCTGTATATTGGCAGACAAATTCAACGCACAAATTCTGTCTTGATTCTCCAGATCAAAGCCGTAGATAATCCCCATTCGATCTTCGACTTGGTTTCTGCTTATGTCTCACGTGCGATTGTTGGGAAATAATGGTCCTACTTCGACTCTTTCACATGGCGTTCGCGATGCCGGATTCATCTGGAAGTCTTGATGAATCGCAATTGCTGGACGCGTTGCGAAGTGGGGATGAGGCCGTTTTTGCCAAGGTAGTCGATCAATATTCTGGTTCGTTACTCAGGTTGGCTATGGCCTATGTCCCGAGTCGAGCGGTTGCGGAAGAAGTGGTGCAAGAGACGTGGCTCGGCGTCTTCGAAGGGTTGTCTCGATTTGAGGGACGTGCGTCTTTTAAAACCTGGCTTTTTACTATTTTAACGAATCGAGCCAAAACCAGGGGGCAACGAGAAAGTCGATATGTCGGGTTGGCTGAGAAGACTGGAAAGGACAATGATGAAGAAGGAGCAGGGGTTGATCTTGATTTATTCATCCAAGCCGGCACAAAAGCCGGACATTGGATTGAGCCTCCTCATGCCTGGGATCATGGGACTCCTGAACGATTTGCATTATCGAAGGAAATTGGGGAGCAGATTGAACAGGCGATTGCGGCTCTTCCTCAAACTCAACGGCAAGTCATCACTCTGCGGGATCTTGAAGGGGTCAGTTCGGAAGAGGTGTGTAACATTATGGGCGTGACAGAGACCAATCAACGGGTGTTGTTACATCGGGCACGTACTCGAGTGCGTAAAACGCTTGCGCCCTATGCCAAAGGGGATTCAGGTTTACTGCAATGAACAGGAATTTCAAACAACAAGCCATGACCTATATGGCAGGTAACCTGACGTGTCAGAACGTTGCCAGCATTATTACCGACTACCTTGAAGATGCCATGCCGTTCTCGACGCGTCTTCGATTTCATTTGCATTTAGGTTTGTGTTTTTCCTGTAGAAATTATCTCAAGCAAATGAAGTATACGATTCAAACGCTCGGGAAACTTCCCACAGAACCCATAGCCCCAGAGATTCGAGAAGAACTTCTTCATCGATTTCGTCATTGGAAAAAGGAAAACCCCTGATCTCTTTGGTCCTTCGTGTGGCGGGCGTGGATTGTGAGAGGTATTCCAATTCATGAATGTCACACAGATTTCCAACTACAGTGGACAATGTGTCATCTTCTAGCAAGGAGTGCTTGTCATGGCGCTAAAAAATTCAACGATGTTGCCGCTTGGGACTGTGATCCCTATGTTTTCGTTACCGGATGTCATATCGGGAGAGATGATTTCACCAGAATCGTTTGACTTGTCCCACGGGACTTTAGTGATGTTTATTTGTAAACATTGTCCCTATGTGGTGCATGTCAAAGACGAATTAGCCTGCATTGGAAAGGATTATCGGCAATCCGGGCTTGGCATGGTGGCGATCAGTAGCAACGATGCCCGTTCGTACCCTGATGATGCACCGGATTCATTGAAAGTGATGGCTGAACAATTAGGATTTGTGTTTCCCCTGTGTTATGACGAAAGCCAGGAAACCGCTAAAGCCTTTACCGCGGCCTGCACTCCGGACTTTTTCCTCTTTGATCAGAAACAACAGCTTGTGTATCGAGGGCAGCTGGACGAGAGTCGTCCGGGCAATGGAACGCCCGTGACAGGGAAAGACCTCCGAGCCGCCATCGAGTCGATGTTAGCCGGGAAAGACGTTCCCCCCATGCAGCGGCCAAGCGCAGGTTGTAATATTAAGTGGAAGTCCGGAAATGAACCGGATTATGCCTGATGATAAGAAAAGAAGGCGTGAAAATCATGTGTGACAGAGAACGATGACCTTTTCTCGCGGTCTACTATTCTGACGTTTTTATTTCTTCGGTTTTTCTGTTGACTGTTTAAATGTAATATCCCCAAAATAGGCAATGGCCGCTTCTTTTGTATTGTCGGTGTCTGTCATAATCGCTACACCGGAAATCATCGGCGGTTCTTCTCCGAAGGCTCGCCGGTAATCTTCATACACATTGCGTTCTTCCGTGACCCATTGGCCGAGTTTTTTTGTCCCGCTTTGTGTCACGAACATTCGGACCCGATCCGTATAGGGATTTGGGACCATAGTGCCAATTGGGCTTTTGCTTTCCCAAATATAGTTGATCGCGCCAAGGGGAGGGTATTCTCCGTATAGCAATTTTGCAGTCTCATATTTAGCTTGTTCGAAAAACCCAACCCTCTGGCTATCGTAGGCAAACGTGATGTAAATTCTTGCCGGATAGTCATCGCCTTCCTTTCGTGTCACGTCTCCATGTTTGAAGATATTTTCTACTTTCCACCGCCAGGTGACAATCGGGTATTTTTTCGGGTCGATCGTAATGGCCCGTGTGAGTCCTGACGAGCTTTCCACGCTTGTGGCTTTGACGACAACTTGATCCTTGTCTTTGATTAATTCATAGAGCGTATGTTCTTTGATTTTTTCAAACGTCAGCGGCTGCCATTCTTCAGGAAAGGCCTCTCCTGCCTGACTCCTTGAAAAGCCTCCAACTTCAAGGGATTCGGGAGAAGACGTTTGTGCAAGGCTGAAGGGTGTCAGAACGCCAAGTATGAGCCAAAGGCCTATGGTGAGGCTGATAGTGCACTGTCGAGACGCCGGGAAGACCCGCATAGAGGTCAGATTGGAGCTGTCCGCGTTTTCTGAGTTTTTGTTGTTATCGTGTCCAGGCAAAGAGTTTTTGGAGAAATCGCTTTTTTCCATCGGTGAAAGTCGTTTTTCTCCAGGCATTGGCAACTTTTTTAATGACTTCAGCCTGGGTAGGATAAGGGTGAATGGTTCCGGTGATTGTGCTGAGTCCGACCTTGGCTTTCATAGCTAAGGTAAATTCACTGATCATATCTCCCGCATGTGAGGCAACAATGGTTGCACCCAAGATTGTATCAGTTCCTTTTTTAACATGCACTCTTGCAAACCCTTCGTCTTCTCCATCCAAAATGGCTCGGTCCACTTCGTTGAGAGGAAACGTGAACGTGTCGATAGGAATGTTCTTCGATTTCGCGTCGGATTCATAGAGGCCAACATGTGCAATTTCTGGTTCTGTAAACGTACACCATGGGATTATAAGCGAGTCGGTGCTGGCATAGCCAAGCCCAAAAGGGTGAGGGAACAGAGCGTTTTGAATGACGATTTGTGCCATCGCGTCAGCGGTATGGGTAAATTTAAACGGAGAGCAAATATCGCCTGCCGCATAAATTTTGGGGTTGGTGGTTTGCAGCTTGTCGTTCACTTTTACCCCAGAGCGTGTATCGTATTCGACATTTAGGGTATCAAGTCCCAAGTTTTCGACATTTGGGGCCCGTCCGATGCCAATCAATATTTCGTCTACGGCCAATTCCTTGGTATGCCCATCCACTTCGTAATGAATGATTTTTTCAGAACCATGTTGAGAAATGTGGGTGATTGTTGCCTGGCAGGTGAATTGAACGCCGTCCTGAACCATGGCCTGTTTCACAACTTCTGCCGCTTCGGGATCTTCGCGCGGGAGTATTCGGCATTCCTGCTCGAAGACCAACACTTGGCTACCAAATCTTGCAAACGCTTGGGCCAATTCACATCCGATAGGGCCTGCTCCGATCACCGCCAATCTGGTGGGGAGTGTGGTCAGACTAAAGACACTTTCATTTGTTACATATCCTACTTCTTCAAGGCCTGGTATTGGCAAGGCAATGGCTCGTGCTCCAGTACAGATAACCGCTTTCGCGTAGTGTAAGGTCTTTTCCCCTAAGGTGATTGTGCCATTGCCTGAGAAACGTCCTTCTCCGATAAAGACATCGACTCCAAGTTTTTTGTACCGATGAGCTGAATCGACATGGCTGATTCGAGCGCGAAGCTTTCTCATGCGAGCCATGGCCGCGCCGAAGTCACCGTTGACGTTGCCGGTAACATTCAGTCCAAACTCCTCAGCATGTGTAAGTTCGGCCCAGGTGCGAGCCGCACGAATGAGGCCTTTTGATGGGACACAGCCTACATTCAGGCAATCTCCGCCCATGAGGTGCCGTTCGATCAAGGCCACTTTCGCGCCAAGGGCGGCTGCGACCGCTGCAGTAATCAGTCCCGCTGTTCCAGCGCCAATAATGACCAGATTGTACGTTCCGCTTGGCTCAGGATTGATCCATTGAGGTGGATGCACATTGTTGACTAATTCTTGATTGAATTCATCCATGGGATGGATCTCAACGGCATGATTGGTTGTCGATGTGTGAGTCATCGTGTCCTCAAATTAAAGAGAGTGAAAAGTCGTATGAATAGTTTGGGTTGCATAGGCTCAATGCGTATCAAGATCTGCATCTGCACCTGGGCTACGCTTTCCCGTTATTTTTCGATAGACAATGGGCATGATGGCCAGCAGTCCAAGAAAGGTGAACGCGAGTAAGACGGGTGGAGAGGCAATCTCAGACAAGGAGTTGATTGTTCCGAGTTGACGACCGGCAAATGCAAAGACAAAACTACCAGGAATGATTCCGATGGCCGTCGCAAGCATGTAGGTCCCAAGGTTAACGCGAGTAAGACCTGAAACCAGATTGACTAAGAAAAATGGAAAGGCCGGGATGAGTCGGAGTGTCATGAGGTAACTAAAGGCGTTTTTGGCAAATCCAGCTTGAATGGGGCCAAGTCGATCACCAAATTTCTTCTCAACCCAATCCCGTAAGAGATAGCGAGAGGAAAGGAAGGCGAGGGTGGCACCGGTTGTCGCCCCGATATTGACGAACAAAGTCCCGAAAAAACTTCCAAAGAGAAATCCCCCTGCGAGAGTCAGAATCGCTCCGCCAGGAAGCGAAAAGGCTGTTTGGACAACATAGACAAGAATGAAAAGAGAGACGGCAAGGCTAAAGTGACTTTCCGTATAGGCGAGAAGATTGTCACGATTGGCTTTTAGCGATTCCAGGGAAAGATAAGTGCCGAGGTCAAAATAGAAAAAGGCCCCGATGCCAGTCATCAACAAAAGTGCGATGATGATTTTTCCTAGAGAACTCGAAGAATTCGTTTCCTTTGTTTCTTCGGTATTGTGCATAGTCTGCTCCAAGTGGTGAGTCCTCATTTGAATGCTCCCTTTTCAGTATGGTGTCTTCGTGTCATGCTAATTGAAGATTTTCCGCCATGATGCGTATGCCTGAAAAGGAGTCTCATGAAGTTGCAAGTTGTTACAAAAGTGTTGAAGATGTCATGCCTGAGAAAGTTTCTTGAAGCGAATTGCGCATTGCACACACGTTACGTCTTGAAACAAGCAAGAACCGAACAGATCAATCTTTTAGAGTGTATGTACATGATCCATCAGGACGTAGAAAGCAAATGACCGACTCACATCAAAAGAACGTACAGATTGGTTTCAAAAAATGGCTGAGTTTACTCGGGTTGGTGATTGTCTTAGCCTGTGGCTACTGGGCCTTCAATAATTTTGATCTCACTGAATATCTACAGCCTAGCAGACTCGTCGAGTTTATTCAGTCGTTTGGGGCTGTGGCTCCACTCGTATTTATCGGGATTATGGCTCTTGCTGTGGTGGTGAGTCCGATTCCCAGCATTCCTTTAGATCTCGCAGCGGGCGTGGCGTTTGGACCATGGTTGGGGACGTTGTATGCCGTCATTGGTGCAGAGATTGGTGCCATTGTGAGTTTTCTTATAGGGAGAAGGTTAGGGCGAGACGTGATCGCTCGTTTGCTGAAAAGTGACGTGGTGTTTTGTGAGAAATGTTCCGATCATCATCTGTTTGGGTTTATCGTACTCTCCCGTCTCCTTCCAGTCTTTTCATTTGATCTTGTCAGTTATGGAGCGGGGTTGACCACGATGAGTCTCAAAGCCTTCGCGGTTGCCACGTTTCTTGGCATGGTGCCGCCCACCTTTGCCATTGTCTATTTCGGAAGCAGTACGCTCGCCATTGATTGGATTGTGATGCTCTTAGGAGTCATCTTGGTAGGGTTTTTTATTGTCCTGCCAAAGTTGATTATACGACATCAGTCGACATGGTGGGTTCGGATGATTCAGGGGAAGAAACCGGAAGTAGAAGGAGAACAAGTATCTGTCCTAGAGCCAATGTTGTCATCCGAGTCATCATCCCAGTGTTCGTGGTGTGGGACGAAGGAGCAAGTTTGATGAAATGGAGGGGGAAGAAATAGTTATTGAAATATTACAGGGAGAAAGTCTCTCGCAAATACTCATCAATTTTTGGCATAATCCATCAGTTGCTTACGTTCAAATCTCCTTAACCAAGTTAGGACATCGCGACGAGAGGTATATCTGTAATGAATTCAGAAGAATCCGAAGACATTAAACGATATTTTGGTGTGGTGGCTGAGGGGCTTCGCCACGATATTCAACAAGTGGCTGAAGGTCATGAAATCGTATTAACGCACGTGAAGGAATTTCGAAAGGAGGTTCGAGAAGAATTTAGAGAAGTACGTGCGGTGATCAAGTTTTCTTTTGCTGAACTCGATCAACGAATTGGTACACTGGAAAATGAAATGTTGAGAATGAAAAAGAGATTAGATCAACTCGAAATGCAGAAAGGGTAATAATTTCAGACTCGATTTCTTATCTGGGAAGTCGTAAGCCTGTATAAACGTAACCTGCGAACACCATCTCCTTCTCTTGCCCTCACAAACCCTGATTTTTAGAGGTGCCTACAGTCCTTTTCATCCTATTCCACGCTTGTAGAGTTGTCCGAATATCTACATATGATATCGTGATATCATAATGGGAGGTTGACCATGGGGCAATTAATTGTTCGAAATATTGAAGAAGACGTGAAGCTGTGCTTACGTCAACGGGCTTCTCGACATGGCCGAAGCGTGGAAGAAGAAGTGCGTGATATTCTTCATAATGCCACAAAGAATGAAGGGGAACAAAAGGGTGGTTTTGGCTCAGCCATGAGCCACATGTTTCAAGGCCTTGGATTACAAGAAGAGATTCCGGAACTCAAAGGAACGTCTTTCTGAACATTCTTGAGGGCACGAAGGCATCAGATCCACGTGTGTTATTGTAGTTTTTCTGCGAGTTCTTCGGCAGGATACGTCAAGATCTCAGCAAGGGTAGGGTGATAGTGTGGGATGCGGAGCATGTCATGGACGGTGCCATGGTAATACATAATCGTAATGAGTTCATGAATCAGCTCTGAGGCTTCAGGACCAACAATATGTCCTCCAATAAGTTCACCGGTTTTTGGATGACACAATATTTTGACATGTCCATGTGTTTCACCCAATGTCATGGATTTTCCGTGATCACTAAACGGGTATGATGCGACGAGATAGTCGATGCCTTGTTGGGTACATTCTCGTTCCGACAATCCGACATTCGCCACTTGCGGATCGGTAAAGACGACTTGGGCCTTCAGGCGATCGTCCTGTTGGCGAGGCGGCTTATCTGAGTGAACCGCATTCCAGGCAGCAATTTCTCCTTGTTGAATCGCGATGTGCACGATTTCATGGAGGCCGTTCACGTCGCCGACGGCAAAAATGTGTGGTGTCGATGTTCGCATGTCGCTCGATACCGTAATCGTTCCATTCTTGGTGTCCACGTTTGCCTTCTCTACATTCAGGTTGTCGATATTAGGACGACGGCCTAGCGCTTGGAGTATGTGTTCCGCTGAAACGGTTTTCTCTTTGCCCTGGTGAAGGAAATGCGCTGTTTTGAGGTTTTCGGTTTGACTGAACTGTTGAAGTTGGGTAGACGTCAAGACTTCCATGCCTTCTTCGCGAAATCGTGCTTCGACAGGACGAGCTAGGTCTTCATCGCCTTCGGACATGATGTGGTGACTTCGCTGGATGAGGGTCACCTTCGTGCCTAATCGTGCAAAGAATTGCGCAAATTCTAGCGCCACAGCTCCTCCACCTAAGACAATCAGTGATTTCGGCAGTGTCCGTAGCTCCAAGGCTTCGTCGCTGGTGATATACCCCACTTCTTCAAGCCCGGGAATTGGAATTCGAGAGACAATGGATCCGGTTGAAATAATAAACGTCTTGCCGGTCAAGCGGTGTGGGCCAGCTTGAATTTCAGTTGGTGAGAGAAATGCTGCGCGTTCTTGATAAAGGGTGAATCGTGGATCATTGAGAGCCTCAATTCGATAATCTGCGAATTCTTGAATGAGCTGTGACTTCCGGTCAATAATGGCAGAAAGGTTAGCCGTTGCCTCTGTGGGAGCTAGTCCGAATTCCTCCGCTCTGCGTATCAGTGATATGATATCGGAAGAGCGGAGAATGGTTTTGGTGGGCATGCAACCGCGAAGAATACAGAGGCCTCCTAATGGCCCGTGGTCGATGATGGCAACGTTGGCTCCTTCGTCTCTTGCGGTGCGAGCGGCAGCATACCCTGCAGAGCCACCACCAATGATAATCACATCGTACGGTTCGGTTGACATGGTTAGGGCTTTCTCCTTGGTGATGATCGTGCGCGAAGGCTAGACCTTTTGAAGCAAATTGTGAATGATTCGTACACGAATAGGAACTGATAGACATGAAGATAACATGGACCTTTCCGTTTGTCTTGCTGTGGTGTTTGATTGGTGTGGGTTGCGTCAAAACCAGCGGGCCACTTGCGACATTACCCATTGTGAGTCCAACGGCATCAGAGTTGAATCTGTCTGGAATTGCGGCGTACAACGACGGCAAGTGGGCGCTTGCGCAACAACGTTTTGAAGAAGCGCTTCACGCCGATGACCAATTGCCTGAAGTGTATTTTAACCTAGCCTTAACATTCCATAAACGTGAAGCGCATCAACAGGCCACCGAATATTTTCAAAAGGCAGGCGAATTAGCTCCACATAACGATAGCATTGTGCAGTCATCGGTCTATCGGAATCACCTTGGTCTCTCTTCGACGTTTGAACGACATATGAGTGGGGGATATCGGTACAGCCAATAGGCTTTGCCCACATATTTGTTATGATGACGGAATGAGTCGTTGCCATCTGGTGAGGTATCAGGACGTACGGTGTTGTGTGATGAGTGTGCGTCATGTTCTGCCTTGAAACTTGGGCGTGAATTACTGACGATTTTCTGGAAATAACCATGCGATCCATTCTTCATGTCGATATGGATGCGTTTTACGCATCGATTGAACAACGGGACAATCCCGCCTATCGTGGGCAGCCGGTTGTGGTTGGGGCAAACCCTCAGAATGGAAAGGGACGGGGTGTGGTGTCCGCGGCATCGTATGAAGCGCGGACGTTTGGTATTCACTCCGCCATGCCTATTAGTCATGCCTATCGACGGTGTCCGTCTGCGGTGTTCCTTCCTGTCCGTATGGCGCGATACGAAGAGGTGTCCAAGCGACTTTTTGAGATTTTTCTCCGCTATACGGATTTGGTAGAACCGCTAAGTGTAGATGAGGCGTTTTTAGATGTAACGGGAAGCTACGCGTTATTCGGGTCAGCCGAAACGATTGGTCGCCGTATTCAAGCAAAGATATTAAAAGAGGAACACTTGCAGGCGTCTGTAGGAATTGCCTCCAACAAGTTTCTCGCAAAAGTGGCCTCAGATCTTGAAAAGCCTCAAGGGTTTGTGGTGGTGCCGCATCAGAAGATACGGGAATTTTTGCGAGACTTGCCCTTGACACGTTTATGGGGAGTTGGGGCCAAGACGGCGGGCTTCCTTCAAGATATGGGCTATCGAACTATCGGAGATATTGCGCAGCAATCGCAAGAAGCTCTTCGAGCGCGTTTGGGCAAACGTGGTGTGCATGTATGGCAATTGGCCAATGGGCTAGATGATCGTCTCGTGGAGCCATGCTCCAGTATGAAGTCAATTGGAGCTGAGACGACATTTTCACATGATACCGATGATGGTGAGCGTATTCGACAGACTCTGCTGGCATTATCTGAACGCGTTGGCCAACGATTGCGAGCCGAGCATCAAGGCGCTCGAGGCCTCACGCTCAAGTTTCGGAATACGGCCTTTGAAACGGTGACGCGCTCACAATCATGGTCAGAGCCCATCAATCAATCCAATGATATCTGGCGGCATGCCCTGACATTGCTCAGTCGTGTTGGCATAGATGGGCAAAAGGTTCGGTTGCTTGGCTTATCAGCCACAAAGCTGACTGTTCTGGGTACCCATGAGCAATTGCCGCTGTTTGAGTCAAGTTGTGGACAGGACGGTGACTTGTCGCACGCGGTGGATGCGATTCGCATGCGTTTTGGCGATGAAGCCATTCAGTTAGGGTCGCTGCTTGGAAAAGAGAAGTCCTGACAGTAAAAATATTGATCTTCGAAGAAGAGGGTAAGAAGCTTGATGAACTGGAGCCTAAGCAAGTCCATCAAGCTGTTGTGAGCCATTGTCGGCTTTCGTGAGCCGGGATGGGCGGAGTGACCCAATATCCTTGAATGGCATCGCACCCATGTTCAGTAAGGAATTCAGCCTGGGATTGAGTCTCAACACCCTCAGCGATTACCTTGAGTCCAAGCGTATGCGCCAGGGCAAGAATGGCTTTGACAATAGCAGCATTATTCATGTCTGTGTCGAGGTCTTTGATTAAGGACTGATCGAGTTTGAGTCCATCCAGGGGGAAGACCTTGAGGTATCGGAGCGAGGCGTACCCAACGCCAAAGTCGTCAATGTAAATTTGCACGCCCATGGCTTTTAGGTCTCGTAGTGTGGAGAGTGTGCTCGGTGTTTCATGAATGAGAAAACTTTCCGTCAGTTCTACTTGGAGGTATTGCGGGTCAAGTTGTGTGGCTTGCAAAATTTGCTCGACCGACGCGGGAAGACTGCGTTGGTGCACCTGCCGTGCTGAAAGATTGACGGAGATTGGTGGAACCGGCAGCCCTTCACTCTCCCATTTTTTTGCCTGCACGCTTGCAGTTTTCAAGACCCATTCCCCAATAGGCACGATAATACCGGATTCCTCAGCTTTCGGAATAAAATTTATTGGACTGATCATGCCTTGGTAGGGGTGTTGCCAGCGAAGCAACGCTTCCATCCCGACGATGTGTTGCGTACGAAGATCCATTTGAGGCTGATAGTGTAAGAGAAACTCTCCCTTTGTGAGCGCGCGGCGGAGTTCGACGTCAATGGTGGTTCGATCAAGGGGAGAGGTCTGCATGCCGGCTGTGTAGAATTGGAAATTGTTGCCGCCTTGGGCTTTCGCGCGGTACATGGCGGTGTCGCTATGTTTCAAAAGATCTTGTGCCGAGGCACAGTCCCAAGGATAAATCGTTACTCCCACGCTTCCGGTAATATGGAGTTCACGTTCGAGCACGACCATTGGTTGCGCGATGAGATCAAGCAATCGTTGAGCGATCGTGCCAACATTGTCGACCGACACCACTTCATCAATCAGAACGGCAAATTCATCGCCACCCATCCGAACGCCCGTGTCGACTTCGCGAATGCATTTTCGGAGTCGGCTGGCAACAGTTTTCAGAACAATGTCGCCATATTCATGACCAAAGGTATCGTTAATGGCCTTAAAGTGATCGAGGTCGAGAAAGAGCAAGGCAATGGCCGCATCATTACGATTGCAACGAGCTAATGCATAGTGCAGTCGTTCATAAAATAAGCCTCGATTGGCGAGTCCGGTGAGATGGTCATAGTGTGCTTGATAAGTGACCTGTTCTTGAACGCGATGGCGTTCAACTGCGTATCGAATGGCACGACTCAAGGCCTGGCTATTGATTTGGCCTTTGATGAGATAATCTTGTGCGCCGCTTTGGACAGCCTGTACGGCCAGGGCTTCGTCTTGCATCCCACTCATAATGAGGATGGCCGCACATGCATGTGTTTGTCGGAGTTCGCGTAAGGTGTCGAGTGCAATCGAATCGGGCAAGTTAAGGTCAAGGAGAATAATATCGAATGATTGGTCTTGTATATATGTGCGTGCGATATGGACTTCAGCGGCATGTGAAAATGAAAACTGAGTTCCAAGGCCGTCTTTGAGCATCTCGTGTGTGATCCGTACGTCAGCGATATTGTCGTCAATGACAAGGATGTTAAGCATGCATACGTTCCTGGTGATGGATTAGATTGACGCGACTCATGAAATGAGGAGACGTTCTGTGTTCTCTGGTTATCTTTTCGGAAAATTGTGAGAGATTCTTGAGGTTGTTGATCGATGCTGTGCGAAGGGCGTATTCTGGGCTTCTTGCGTTTCGCTGCTCTCTGTTCTTTGTCTGAGTTGTGTGGTAAAGAAAAATATATGAAGCGCACGACTACGTATAGTGAGCGGAAGAGTTCTTATGGGCAATCTCCTACGTTTTTTCACCGAGTGACGTGTCTGGTTGGTGAGTCGCGGCAATATGGTTTGGGGCTTCATGGTTTACCGGTTTCCCCTGTGGGAGGTCGGAGTCGATCACGACAACCCTCTGCCAGTCATAGAATCGTTCATCCCACACGTTGTGACGCTCCAGGGTGTCTCACGGTGCTACAGGATCGATATTTTCGACGTCTAGATGGATGGGTCTTGTGTCCTCAGTGCTTTTCTTGTCAGTCCTGTGAATGGTGATTCGTCGAATCCTTCCATATTATCCTGCCGATTTTTTGAATTTTCTGTCTTGATCATTAAGACTCAATAACTTATTCAACTTGTCCGACGTAATAGATGATGAGCGTGAGTACTGTGTCGCCTTCGAGGAAGGCTTCGGATTTCCAAAGTGAATGATTAGGTGTTGTGTCGATTGTGATAATGGACTGTCAAGCTTCAAAATTGTCGACTAGATATGACGTGCCAGCCTGGGTGTCGTGGACGCCGCAGGAGAAATGGGTGTGGGAACGGATTTGTGAAGGGCAATTGGCCGATCTGAATTATTATGATGGTACGGGAGAGGTGCTTGATCCAACGCAGCCATCGCAATGGTCGAGCACTCGAATTCTCCGTGCCTCGTTTCTCTGGAAGATATTGCTAGAAGAGCCTTACGCAAGTGCAATTCCAGTACAGGGTATTCGAATCAAGGGCGCCTGGTGGGAGGATACGCTTCGCTGTCCCATGGGTGAAATTTCTCATGATCTTTGGTTGCACGCCTGTTACTTTGAACATGCGGTGCAGTTTCAACAATTGCACGTGGCCGGGACGCTATCATTTGATGGTTCATCATTTACTCAAGATGTGTTGTTGAGTGGCTCCACAATAGATGGCGATCTTGTGTTCGATGGCTGCACGATCTCCACGCCGCTGGATATGACGCAGCTTCATGTCTGTGGATTACTGTGGGCGGGACCGTCCGGAAATTTTACGTCGATCAATCTACAGGGGAGTCGTTTGGATCGAGGAGTCACGATGTCTGGCGTGACGGTGTATGGACAGGTGAATCTCGAACAGTCTGAGATTGGGGGGAATGTCTATGTGGAAGATACGGAAATTCTTTCTTCGTTATCGTTGGAGAGAGCAACCGTTCACGGCCATGTTTCCCTGAAGAAGTCTGTTATTTTTAGCACCTTGTCGATGTGTGATATGACGGTGCATGGAAGTGTGTTTCTTCGATATGGCTTGAAATGTGAAACCGTTGATTTCCGTGGTGCTCATTGCCATGCGCAGGTGACGGTCCTTGGCGTACATATAAGTCGGATGATGAATTTTGAAGGTGGGCACATTGAAGGCTCGCTTTTTTTTGGTGGAGGTCTTGCGTGTGCAGAGCTTCATTGCTGTAGGTTGTGTGTCATGCAGGATCTGACCTTCGTGGATGCACGCATATTCGAAGTTGTGGATATGACACATGCTCAAGTTTTGGGAGATGTGATCTTTGGGGCTGGTACGGTGCTCCAATCGGTGAATCTGTCATTTGCTCACGTTGGTGGTCCTGTCTTATTTATCGCTGCGAATGTTCGTGGCGAGCTCAACATGGAGTCGATTCAGGTCGGAGGCAGTTTAAATTTGTATGACAATGGTGACTTCGGCTCCGTAAAGCTCGACGGAGCACAGGTTCAAGGTCGATTGGCTATTGTCGGTGCGACTTTTTCAAGTAATCTGAGTATGGATAAAATTCAAGCCAAGGGCGGCGTGTTCATTGGCGAGGGGAGTCATTTTAGTCAGGTCAGTTTATTCCATCCGTAACGACACGCTTCTTCAAGCTGTTTTCGTATTCTCTTCCTTTAATATCCCTTATAAACATTCCTCATGCTATAAGCTGAATATCTGACTGCCAGTTTTATCAAACGACAGGAATTCTATCTTCGCGTATGCTGATGAACGGGGTGGGCTTCACCGGAAGCACTGTCTCGTCGTGCTGCTGCCTGGCTGTGTTCCTAAGGAAACTCGCTTGGAAGGTATTTGGTTTTGCCGTAACTTTAGCGTTATGGGCTTTCGAATTCATGAAGCCAAGCGTGAGTCTGGAAGAGGTTGGGGCTTTCCCCATGTCCATGAAAAAATCAGATTAGTTGGTGAATATAGTTAGCTGGGACTTACGTGATTACTTGACGTAATTATGTAGGGTAATTATGGGAGTTATTGTGGGGTATGTATCGATATTTCAATGATTTACCCGTTTGTGCCTCTTGATGGATATTCATGTTGAATATGAGGAGAAGTTCCTAAGTATTTAAGGTATTTACTTTCATAGTGAAACAGCGTATATTAGGTTTAAGCTTTGCCCTAAGGTATTTAATGAGTTTTCTGGTACGTGATCAAGGATTTTTTGAGAAGTCTCTACACGATGGACGTTAGGCGTACATCCATTCTTGTCTAGATATTTCAACAGTTTGTCAACTTCTCCCTTATTGATATCGCATAGCAAGATACGCATCACAATGAACGATGTCATGAACTTGCTAGCTAGAATTCGTGATGATTGTCTCACGCGAGACTGGCGTACTCGATATCCGGTCTGAGTATACGAGTGGTGCAAGAGAATTACGTGCTTTTACCATAAAAGACGCGAGTATAAATTTTGATTTCTTCTTGAAGGGGTGTTGCATGTCAAAAGAAAAGATTGTGGATGATGTACAGCGTCTTATTGCAGTTGCTCGAGAAAAAGGACATTTAACACATAAAGATCTTTCTCAGGTTCTGCCGGCTGAGATTGTGACATCAGATCAATTACACGTGGTCTTGCTGGCCTTAAACGAAATGAATATTGAAGTGATTGACATGCCGATGAAGGAGTCGCTTCAAGCTTCAAGCCAGGGGAACGAATCCGATGATCAGGAGTCTGCGAGTGATGAGTCCGAGGGTGGGGGCGGTGATATTGATCTTACCCCAGGAGAGCCGACTCGCATTGATGACCCAGTCCGTCTCTATCTGAAGGAGATGGGTCGGGTTCCACTGCTGACCCGTGAAGGGGAAATTGATCTTGCCAAGCGAATTGAGGAAGGCAAACGTGAGCTTGCCTGTGCCATGTTTGGGATGCCTGTCACCATTCAGCAGTTTGAAATGCTGTATGAGCAATTAAAAAATCATGAAATCCGTGTACGTGACTTGGTGCTCCTGCAAGATACCTTGGAAGAAGATGATGTGGAGGAAGAGCCTCAGGCGGCGGAACAAGAGGATGAAGAGTTACATCAACGAACATTAGATATTTTAGGAAATATTCGAAAGTTTGGCCGATCGTTAATGGTCTTGTACGGAAATCAGCGAAAGGCGACATCTGCAAGTTCCAAACACACTCAAATGGAAAAACGTATTGTTGAGGTGTGCGATCAATATGTTGATCAGATTGAATCGTTGAATTTGCATCAACGAGTTCGTGATCAGATGCTCAAACGCATTAAAGACATTGGGAAGGAAATTTTTGAGTGTGAATCGATCGTACGACGAAGCAGTGCACGTCTGGGACTTACAGGCGGTGTTCAAGCTATCGCTCAACGATCTCGAAGCACGGCGAAGGCCAGCGGAAAACGAAAAGTCGAGCTGAGTACTCAAGAGGTCTCCAAGCTGAAGGAATTAATAGCCGAGGCGAAGGGGCGTTTAAAGGAAATTCAAGAAGAAACCGTGCTCATTCCAATCAATGAATTTCGTGAAGCATTGACAAGACTCGGCCGAGCTGAAGGCAAAGTGAAGCGCGGTAAAGCGCAATTGATTGAAGCCAACCTTCGTTTAGTCGTGAGTATTGCACGGAAGTATACGAATCGAGGATTGCAATTTATCGATTTGATTCAAGAAGGCAATATCGGACTCATGCGTGCTGTTGATAAATTTGAATATCAGCGAGGCTATAAATTTAGTACCTATGCGACCTGGTGGATTCGACAGGGTGTGACTCGAGCAATTGCCGACCAGGCCAGAACCATTCGTATCCCTGTTCATATGATTGAAGCCAACACCAAGCTTGCTCGCACGGCTCGACAATTGGTGCAACAGCTTGGTCGTGAACCGACTCCAGAAGAAATTGCAAGCCGCATGGGGCTTACAGCTGAAAAGGTGCGTATGATGTTGGATATTTCGAAGGGAACCATTTCGTTAGAAACCCCAATTGGTGAAAAAGAAGACAGTCAACTTGGAGACTTAATCGAAGATAAAAATGCGGTGTCGCCGATGGATGCGGCCAATCGATACGATCTTCAGCGTCAAATTGCCAATGCGCTTGGAGTATTGACGCCTCGAGAGGAAACGGTGATTCGTAAACGCTTTGGTATTGGTGATAGCACCGATCATACTCTAGAGGAAATCGGTCAAGATTTTGATGTCACGCGAGAGCGAATTCGTCAAATTGAAGCCAAAGCCCTCAAGAAATTACGTCATCCAAGTTGTAGTCATAAACTTCGTAGTTTGGTTGAACACATTTAAGCATTGCTGTTTTCACGTTTTCAATTGAAAAAGCCCCGTCAAACATGACGGGGCTTTTTTTATGCTGAAATGTTTTTGAATCTTGCATAATTGACTCATCCTCTCTTCTAGACATTCTGAGCAAATGGTACAATAAGATCGGATTTCATTATTATTTGGTTGAATGATTCAAACGGTCTGAGCAAAGTCAGAAACCTGAAACATCTGACGCTCTGTGAATCGGTTATAATTACGTATGCGTATTCTTGTTGTTGAAGATGAGCCAAAAGTTGCGTCATTCATCCGACGAGCCTTGGAAGAAGAAAGTTATGCTGTTGACGTCTGTGCTGATGGTCAACAAGGGCAGGATTGGGCGCAGTCGATCGATTACGATTTAATAGTTCTTGATCTGATGCTTCCGGGCATTCCAGGCCTCGAGCTTCTGAAGCAAATACGCAAAGGCGGAGTGAAAACGCCGGTGATGATTCTCACGGCACGATCCGAAGTAGATCAGCGCGTAAAGGGCTTGGATGCTGGAGCGGATGATTATTTGACGAAACCTTTTGCCATAGAAGAATTGCTGGCGCGTGCCCGTGCATTGCTTCGTCGGGCTGGAGGCGTTCCAACGGGTATCTTGGAGGTGGGTGATTTAGTGTTGAATCCAGTGACACGCGAAGTGACGCGTGGAGACCAGCGGATTGAGCTGACCACAAAAGAATATGCGTTACTAGAATATCTCATGCGAAATGCTGGACGTGTACTGACCCGGCCAATGATTACTGAACATGTCTGGGATCTTGATTTTGATACATTTACGAATGTGATTGATGTTTATATTAGTTATCTGCGCAATAAAATTGACAAGGGAAGGGAGCAAAGTCTGATTCAAACTGTTCGCGGGAGTGGCTATGTGATGAGGTCTGATGTATGAGTCAGGCCTCGATTCGAGTTCGGCTGACGTTATGGTATGGCACCGCCTTGGCGCTTATTCTCATTCTGTTTGCGGGAACTATCTATTTTGTCATATCGCGTGGATTGCGAGATCAAGTCGATGCATCTCTTGAGGAAGCCGCATCGGCGGCCATACGTACATTAGGGGAACACCGATTTGGTCCATTTTTAATATTTGAAGATCTCTCGCAAAACTTTCCTGAACTGGCCTTACTTGATAAATTTTTTCAGATTTTTGGTCCCGCAGGTCAGGTCACCATTCAATCTGCAAATATTAAAAGTCGTGAAATTCCGTTAAGCAAAACGGCGTTTCAAGCATCGTTGAAAGGCCAAAACACCTTCGAGTCTGTTCGGTTTGATGAGGGGGTTCCGTTCCGTTTACTGTCCGTTCCCATCCGTCATACTGACCGCCTTGTGAGCATTCTCCGTGTGGGGACCTCATTGTATCCCACCGAAAAAATGTTGCAAAGATTACTCCTTGCTCTGCTGATTGCTTCGCCTATTGCCATCATTGTCTCGCTGCTTGGTGGGTGGTTTTTGGCCGGTCGAGCTTTGATGCCAGTGAATGTCATTACGTGTGCGGCTCAGCGTATTGCCGATGGTGATTTCACGCAACGGATAACCAGTCCCCGCTCAACTGATGAGATCGGGCGTTTGGCTTCGGTGTTTAATGACATGATTGCTCGCCTCGAAATATCATTTCGTCAAATACGTCAATTTAGTGCCGATGCCTCTCATGAGCTTCGAACGCCCTTGACGATCACCAAGGGGGAAACCGAACTTGCCTTACGACGGCCGCGCGAGGCGAACGATTACCGCCAAGTACTTGAGAGTAACTTGGAGGAAATCGATCGTATGAGTCGAATCGTCGATGAATTGCTATTTCTCTCTCGTGCCGATTTGGGTGAGATTAAAATGACCATGACTCCTATTTCTTTGGATAACTTAGTTCGAGAAGTTCAACTGCAGGCAACGATACTTGGCCAAGATCGTCAAGTTGAAACGGTGTTAGAGGCAGTTGAGCCAATTGTTGTCGATGGTGATGAGCTGAGACTCAGAGAATTACTCTTGAATCTTGTCGATAATGCCATTAAATACTCTCATCCCAACTCCAAAGTGGAATTGTCTCTGCGGCAAATCGACGCTCAGGCTGAGTTGAAGGTGTGTGATCACGGTATTGGTGTTTCCACACTCGAGCAACAAAGAATTTTTGACCGCTTCTATCGGACGGATATGGCCCGAGCCCATGCTTCAAAGGGAACAGGGTTGGGGTTAGCGATCTGTCAATGGATTGTTGAAGTACATCAAGGAACAATTCAGATGCAGAGTTCTCCCGATGCCGGATCATGTTTTACGGTCTTGCTTCCCCTTCGAGCCCCTGTTTCGTAACCTCGTTTTTTCTTACCGCAAATTTACATTAAAAAGTTTTAATGTGCGCTTAATCCTCCTTTCATTTCTGGTGGGTATAAAATAGCTGATGTCTCACTAATCGAGAAGGGGGTATGTATGCCACAGGAAATCAGATTCTTTCGTCAACGATGTTATGTGCTGTGTCTGAACAACCGTTTTGCTCACGCTGTTGATTATGGGGTATTGAGGGACTGATAGCGTCGGCAATCCTATCCGTCGTGAACGAGGATTTTTCATTGACGATGAGTGTTTGTGTATTACATGAAAGGGAAGTTCATATGAATGTCATAAAAGAACGGCGAAATTCGAGAGGCGTCCAGTCACAGGACTCTGTCGTGTATGGTGTGAGTCAACGAGATGAAAGAGGTCCAAGTCTTGCTGCTATCCGTAAGCGTCAAAAAAGAAAAAGGGCAAATGACGAAGGTGTTTTTGATAAAGTTCCTCTGCCCAATGGTGAAGGGTCGGTCTCTCTCGAGACCGTATATTTTCGTGATTTTCGATCACGACCTCTCCTCGACCCAGATGCCGAATTGCAACTTGCGAAACAGCTACATCATGGAACCTCAGCAATTCGAGATACGTTACGTCACGCTATCAGATTAATCGAAGGCCGTGAGGCGAATCTTGAGGTCAAACGACTCTCAGAACGATTCAGTGATATTGTCGAGTTGAGTGGATTATCGGCACCGATTATCAATGAGGTCATTGAATCCTTTCAACAATTACAGCACATTCTCCAAAGGGAATACCCGCAAGAACTAAGCCTCGTTGGAGACATTGCTCAGCTTCAGAAACAGGTAGAACGTGCACGGCAAAAAGTTGAACGCGCGAAGGATGAACTTGTGCAGCGCAACTTACGTCTTGTTATTGATATTGCGAAACGCTATCTCAATCGTGGTCTTGGATTTCTTGATTTAGTCCAGGAAGGTAATATAGGGTTGATGAAAGCTGCAGAGCGATTCGATTTTCAACGAGGGTTTAAGTTTAGTACCTATGCGACATGGTGGGTGCGACAAGGCATTACACGTGCCGTGGCTGATCAATCACGTACGATTCGCGTACCAGTTCATACAACCGAAGCCTCCAATCGAATCGCGAGAACGGCTCAAAAGTTAGCTCAACAATTTGATCGCGAACCCAGTTATGAGGAACTGGGTCGTGAATTAGGCCTGAGCCGGGAGCGAGTCAAAGAAACTCTCCAGGCCTTTCAAGAGCCCATTTCGTTAGATGCGACACCGGCTGACGGGGATGGCCAACTTAGTGATCTTATTCCTGACCTTGAGGCCATTTCGCCGGATATTGAGATCGACCAAAAAAGAACTACAGAACATCTTGAGCGAATTTTGCAGATTTTGTCACCACGCGAACAACAAGTGGTTCGTTTGCGGTTCGGTATTGGTCAGGATGAACCGTGGACCTTGGAACAAGTGGGCAGAAGCCTGTCGGTGACGCGTGAGCGCATACGACAAATTGAAGGTGTTGCCCTCAAGAAACTCAAAGAACCTCACGTGAAAGCGCAACTCATTGCACTACGGTAACGCTGTATTAGACGTGAGTACAGGGGGTGTTTGGAGTGACTCTTGGAGTTGCTAATCATTGTTCTTTGTTGAATGCTTGAGGGTCGTAGTCGACGGAAGAGTCTATTCTTATATTTTCAGGTTTTGGGAGTACAGCTTTATAGCGAAACCTAATAACTTCCAACCGAATGTACATCATGTATACAGCGCAAAAACACACGTTGTACAGCTTGAACGTAAGGAAGGTTATGCCCGCCTGGATGCCCTACACGCGATTGACGCTTCAATCACGATGGGTCAATCCGCATTCAGTGCGACGACATGCAGATTCGGCATAACTGGAACAGCTATAACGTATAAATATGTAAATATAAAGGCGTAGGAGTGTGAGTCTTTTCACATCCTACGCCTTTCGTACGTTTACTCAACGTAGGTAAAATGCTTTGATTCATCTTCACAATTAGTAGATTTTGACGCATGGTGTGGAATAGGAACTGCACTGAACACGGCGCATTCTGACTAGTTGGACTGCAGAGTTTATAGACAGATATCGATAGGATTCAGGAATCAGAGGTGGGAAAATCAGGTTTTCTTCTGTATAACCGAACCAATAGAGGAGATCATGCTGTCTGTCATGACGTATCCTCTCGATTCAGGAGGTGATGTGCAGAAGTGCCAGAACCTCTTCTTTTTTACCATGGACATGAGGCTGAGCATGACTCTACATGGTTCGTTTGCTGAATGTTGCCGTTTGATCAACGCGTGACCATGCATTTATCAGTATGACGTTTCAATCAATTTCTAGATGGTAAAGGGGCAAATGGATATTCGTATCAATGACCGTCTGTCTATTCCTGAACGAGAACTCGTCTTTACGGCTTCCCGGAGTGGTGGGCCTGGTGGACAACATGTCAATAAAGTGAATAGTCGAATGACGTTGCATTTTGATATTCAAAATAGTTCGCACCTTACGCGCACACAAAAAAATATACTCTGGGATTCGTTGTCAACCAGGATCAATGCTACTGGCATTTTTCGATTGGATTGCCAAAAACATCGAATGCAATCGATGAATCGGGCTGAACTTATTGATCGTTTTGCGACACATCTGAGGACTGCACTGTTACCAAAACGGTTTCGAGTCCCGACGAAGATATCAAGAGCCGCTAAGGAACGAAGACTCGACCAAAAAAAACGTCAAGGACGAATCAAGAAAAATCGATCACCTTCACTAGGAAGAGACGACTAACAAGATGTCTGCTAACAGTCCAGGCTGTGTGAAAACTCCGTATAAAATTTGGAGCTAAAAATTTAGCCTTCGAGGATCGCTTGTATACGACGATCTCTGTATGGGCAAGAGGTGAGGCACCCCCTGAATCCAGAAAATTTCGAGTTTTCACACAGCCTGAGTCGAATGAGGAACATACACCATGAATCACACGTCTGCTCGTTCTGCCATTGAACCTCCAGAAGCGAAAAAAGTTCCCTGTCAATTAGAAGCACATGGACGGGTGCGCGTCGATGACTATTATTGGCTTCGTGAGAGAGAAAACCCTGATGTCGTGAATTATTTGACCGCGGAGAATGAATATGCCGACAAGGTGTTGGCACATGTTAAGCCTTTAGAAGACGCCTTGTTTCAAGAAATCAAAGGACGAATTAAACAGACTGATTTATCCGTCCCATTTAAGCTTGGCGAGTATTATTATTATGTCCGGTATGAGCCGGAACGGGAATATGGCATCTATTGTCGGAAGTATCAAACCTTGGATCATCCTGAGGAAATCATGCTTGATGCGAATATTCTGGCACAAGGATGTGATTTTTTCTCACTTGGGAACTGGATGATGAGTTCGGGGCAGGATCTTCTTGCCTATGCGGTCGATACACAAGGGCGGAGAATTTATACGATATATATGAAAAACCTCGTGACGGGTGAAGTCTTACAGGATTGTATCCCTGAGACGACTGGAAACATGGATTGGGCCAATGACAATCGGACCTTATTTTATAGTAAACAAGATTCGGAAACACTGAGAGCTCATCAGATTTGGCGTCACGTCTTAGGTACGGATGTTGAGAAAGATGAATTGGTCTATGAAGAGAAAGACGAAACATTCTCCACCTATGTCTTTAAGACCAAATCAAAAGACTATCTGATGATTGCCTCGCATCAGACGATTTCCAGTGAATATCGATTCCTTGATGCGAATCATCCTTCAGGAGATTTTTGTACGCTTGAGACACGAGAGCGTGGGCATGAATATGATGTTGAGCATTACAATGGACAATTTTATATCCGAACGAATAGCGAGGCTAAAAACTTTCGCTTGATGGTCACATCAGTGGATCAGCCAGAAAGAAAGTACTGGAAAGAAGTGATTCCCCATCGTGAGCAGGTGTTGTTGGAAAGCATCGAACTGTTTCAACACTACATGGTGGTCGAAGAACGTATTGAAGGCCTGATCCATCTGCGAGTCGTCCCGTGGCAGGGTGACGAAGCGTATGACATTGATTTTGGCGAAGCGGCGTACTACGTGACATTTGGCGATAACTATGAAATGGAGACATCGATCCTTCGATTCGGGTACACGTCTATGACTACTCCGATGACCATTTATGATTACGATATGAAGACGCGTCACAAGGTGTTCTTAAAACGCGAAGAGGTGTTAGGGGACTTTGATCGCACACAATATCGCACAGAACGACTTCATGCTCCTGCCGGGGATGGGACCTCGATTCCTATTTCTCTGGTCTATCGAACAGGATTTGTGCCAGATGGGCATGCGCCGTTGTTGTTGTATGGCTATGGGTCCTATGGGGCAAGCATGGATGCCACATTTAGTTCCTCTCGACTCAGTTTGTTAGATCGAGGATTTGTCTATGCCATTGCGCATATTCGTGGAGGCGAGGAATTGGGGCGCACATGGTATGAAGATGGAAAATTGTTGAAAAAAAAGAATACCTTTACCGACTTCATCGCCTGTGCCGAGTATTTACGACATCAACGCTATGCCGATCCTCATAAGTTATTTGCGATGGGCGGGAGCGCCGGGGGGCTTCTCATCGGAGCCGTGACCAATTTGCGTCCAGATGTATTCACCGGTGTTGTCGCACAGGTCCCGTTTGTGGATGTGGTGACGACGATGCTTGATGAAACCATTCCCCTCACGACCGGGGAGTATGATGAATGGGGAAACCCGAATCACAAAGAGTATTTTGAGTATATGTTGTCCTATTCTCCCTATGATAATGTCGAAAGCAAGGCGTATCCCCATATTTTGGTCACGACCGGTCTGCATGATTCGCAAGTGCAGTACTGGGAACCAGCGAAATGGGTTGCAAAATTACGAACACGCAAAACAGATTCCAATCGACTCATTCTCAAGACGAACATGGATGCCGGGCATGGTGGTGCATCTGGACGATTTACACGGTACAAAGAAACCGCAACGATTTATGCATTTTTATTGGATGTAGCCGGATTGTCAGGCGTCGATGTATAGTGGTAGGCATGATCGTTCGGAAGGTCATTGCGCATGTTTTGCATCAATGAGGTAGCGTAGGTGTTCTGTTGTTTGAGGCTGATATTCGCTAATTTGTGACGACGGGATATCTGCTTGAAGACGCTTAAGCAGACGGGGAACACTCGTGCCGGCTGGGACTTCACAGAGCCAAATATGAATGCCGGTTTCTAATTCGTCGTAGTGCCGACGAACCTGAAAGCCTGGTTTTTCCATATAATAGGCTGACAGAAACCCTGTAATACCTTGAATGACCCACTGATGTTCCTGAGCATACCTGTAGCTGACACTGATTTCGACCAGAACATTCTCGCTGTCAATCATTATGTTGACTCAATGGTGACATCCATGTGTGAAGGGGACTGTCAATATGTATATGATTATTATGATGTGGTCTCTTCTTTAAAACGCAGTGATGCGGAATTAATGCAGTAGCGTTGTCCGGTTGGAAGCGGCCCATCATCAAAGACATGCCCTAAATGTGCATCACAGGTTGCGCAAAGCACTTCTGTTCTCTGCATGCCATAGCTGTTATCGTGTTTTGCGTGAATCGCGTCTGACTCAACCGGCATGGTAAAGCTTGGCCATCCGGTTCCGGAGTCAAATTTGTGTCCTGAGTGAAATAATGAGCTTCCGCAGCAGACACAGTGGTATTGACCGGTTTCTTTGTGATTATAGTATTGTCCGGTAAATGCAGGTTCTGTCCCGTGTTGTCTGGTCACCTGATATTGTTCTGGCGTGAGGTGCTGCTTCCATTCATCATCGGACTTTGTAATTTTTTCTTTCATAGGTTCCTCATGGCGAATAGAATATTCTCTGACGAATGATGTCGACACAGATGCTGTACTATACCAGGTTTCTCAAGCAGAAAAACATCAAGAATGCATGTGTTATGTCGTGTGTCATATGAAATTGAGGTTGTCATCGACTCGGAGAATCTACTACATTTCTCTGCCATGAAGCCTTCCCGCTATTCGGCTCGCATCGAAGAAATTCGCGATCTCGCTCCAAATATTCGTGAACTCACACTCAGTATCATCGATCCGGATCACGGGAAACTGCATTTTCTTCCTGGTCAAGCTATTGCTGTGGAGATTGAGCCCGCACAGGCGCAGGGGGCACCAGTAAGATACTATTCTCTTGCGTCACCTCCCAGTCAAGCCACACGGTTGACGCTTTTGTTGAGCCTTGCTGATCAAGGCGATGGGGCAACCTATCTATTCGAACAATCAGAAGGTGACATTGTTCGCTTTCAGGGGCCACATGGTTCCTTTCATCTCAATCGTGCTGAAAAGCGAAATATTCTTTTTGTGGCAACAGGGACCGGGATTGCTCCATTTTTGTCTATGTTGCATACCCTCTTGGAGGAGGCTCCCGCCCATGGGATTCGGCTAGTGTGGGGGCTTCGAAGCGAGCGTGATGTCTACTATCAAAATGAATTACAAGCCTTGGCAGATACGAATGTGTGTTTTTCTTTTGTGACCACACTTTCGCGTGCTCAATCGACCTGGGTGGGTGAAACTGGTCGAGTCACGGAATTGGTTGCAAGGCTTCCTTCTGTCGAAGATCTTGCGGTGTACGTCTGTGGCCATCGCACGATGGTCAATGACGTGGCGCGTATCGTTCGTGCAAAAGGTTCCTGTCCAATATATCAAGAGCAATTTATGAAAAGTCAAAAAAAAGACATGTAAAATTCGTGTAAGTAAGTGGTACAGGTGATGTGCCTATACCTCTTATACCCTTGTGAGGCAGACTGAGTGGGGTGTGGTTTGTATGAGGTCGTCGTGGGTGCTTAAAAGGAAAGAGTAACATGGAGTATGTTGGAGACACCGTTTGTCAGCAGTTACGCATGAGCGCTCAGCCGCGTGATCTTGGGTTGTACATTCATATTCCTTTTTGTCAAAAACGTTGTCATTTTTGTGCATTTTATCTCACGCCGCATCGAGAGGATCGAGTACAAAACTTTCTATTCGCATTATTACAAGAAGTTTCTCTCTATGCATTAAAGGGCGCATGTCACCGTTTTCCTCTTTCAACAATATACTTTGGTGGAGGAACCCCTACGTCATTGCAGGCAGGCCAGCTTGCAGACATTCTTGATGCGATTCATCAATATTTTTCTATTGATTCTGCTGCTGAAATTACGATTGAAGCTGACCCTGATACGGTGAGTCGCTCAGATCTTCAGACCTTACGTGATGCAGGGGTGACGCGATTAAGTTTTGGCGTGCAATCGCTGGAAGAATCTGAGTGGCAGCGTTTAGGTCGGTTAGGAAAAATGCTGACGATTGCTCGTGCCATGTCCTATGCGCACGATGTGGGATTTTCGAATGTGAGTCTCGACCTCATATATGGGCTTCCTGGGCAAACGCTTCACTCATGGCAACAGTCATTGGAGAAAATGCTTGAATTTGCTCCAGATCATGTGTCTTGCTATGCATTAACCATAGAAGAGGGAACCAAATTCCATCGAGATGTGGCTGAAGGACGAATGGCTCGCAACGACGCTGAGTTAGAAACGGCGATGCAAGAGCTGGCCATTGCATATTTAGAGCAAGCGGGATATCACCACTATGAAGTTTCGAATTTTGCCAAGTCAGGATGGGAGTGTCGACATAATCTTCGCTATTGGTCTGGGTTAGACTACCTTGGGTTAGGGCCAAGTGCGCAATCCTATATTGACGGCATGAGGTTTGGAAATGTTGCCGACCTTTCCAGCTATTCAGCGGTATTGGCACGGCAGCAATTACCGGTCGATTCACTTGATGCACTATCGAGAGATGATATTGCGCGAGAACGTGTGATTTTTGGCTTACGCATGAACGAGGGAGTCCCTATTCAGACGTTAGCGTTACTCACGCAAGATGTTTCGTGGCAATTGACTGTTGAGCATTTGGTGCAGGCAGGTTTGCTATCATTGGATCAGAAGTATTTGAAGGCCACTGCGTTAGGGCGTCAATTCATGGATAGTGTTGCACTTCAGTTGTCTTAACAATGTTTTACACAAGAATACAGAAGTGTTTCACTGGTGAGACAACTTGTTTTTCGTGGTAGTTGCCTGAAAAATAGGCAATTTGCTGGAGCAAGCTTTCTATGAGTCTTCAAGGAAGTTATAAACAGGATTATGAAGAGTTTTTCCCCAGTTTTTGTGGATAGTCAAAAAAATTGGTGTTGGATGACCAATCAAGGGGGTAACATAAGTGAGTGAGCCGCAGGAAAATCAAGTAATTAGACTATTTCCCCTGAATTTATCGTAACTTTCCTATGAATTTTTTTGTACATCACATTGAGCCAGGCATCGAGTGCAATGCAATACTGTCCTCGATTTTCTTTGAAATTTACGAGTTATAAACAGATTATACCTTGGATATCGAGGCTGAGAAGTAGTAGGCGAGTATTGAGTCTGTGAGACTGATGTTCAGGGCGAATATGTCTGAATCCTTGTAATCCAATGGATCAAGCCGAGGGTGAGTCATTACGTCAGATATTCCCAGAGGCTTTTCATGAGCCAAACGATACCAAAGAGTAAGGCGGTCATGGTGACGACTATTCCGGTTATGAGTGTGATGACATAGAGCCAGTCGGAAAACGTGGATGTTAGTGGAGCGTCTTGGCTGTAGTGATGCAGCAGTTGTGCATTTCGGACATTGCTTTTAAACCAAACGGAGAACAAATCTCCAATGCCAGGAATGGCGCCAATGACCATATTCAGGAAAATGTTGCATGTCATACGAAATATGACGATTCGTGGCACGCCTGAGCGAGCAGCCAAAACGAGGAGTGAGGATCCGATGAGATTTGAGAGATAGTCTCCAATTCCAGGAATCAATCCCAATAACGGGTCGAGACCGATACGAATGGTCGTTCCTGGGATCAAAAATGCCGAGTCCAAAAGAGTCGAAATGAAATCGGCTAGATGACTCGCCGTTTTTTGCTGTCGTGTTTTATTGGTTCGCGATGACTGAGGATGTTGAGAGGATGTTGGCATGATCGGTTTTCCTGTAGGGAGATCGTATAGCGCAAGGCGCCTCATTAGCAAGAACATGAATTTTCTAGACGAGAGAAGACAAGGTCCAGTGTTCTGATGTCTCCATTACCCGTTCGACTATCAAAAAGCCGATTTCTGTCAGGCCTTCAATGTGCGAAACGACTGTACTATGAAGTGCATAGCCCAGAATTCGCCTCTGCGATTGATCCGGAACGTCAAGCGATCATGAATATGGGAACGGAAATTGGGGAAATTGCAAGGCGCCGCTTTCCCGATGGCATTCTCGTTCAGGAAACGTATCGACAAAGCAGTGCGGCCTTGCGTAGGACTATGGACCTGGTCAAGGACCCAGCAACATCCGCTATTTTTGAGGGAGCGTTTGAATGGCAGGGAACGTTAGTCCGTGTTGATATTTTAGAGCGTGTCGAGGGGAACGCCTGGAGGTTAATCGAAGTCAAATCGACGGCAAAAGTCAAGCCCATTCATATCAAGGATTTAGCTGTTCAGGCCGAGGTTCTGCTTGGTGCAGGCATTCAACTCGTTGAATGTGGCTTAATGCATCTGAATACACGGTATGTGTATGAAGGAGGGCCACTGGACTTAGAGGCCCTCTTTATGATCGGGGATTTAACTGAGCTGGTTGAGCAGCAATCGCCTAAGGTTCGTGAGCAATTAGAGGGCATGCGCCAGATGTTGCGTGCTCCCTTTCCGCCTGCTATTCAGCCGGATGGGCATTGTCATGCACCGTATGTCTGTCCCTTCTGGGCGCATTGTACAAAAGGCAAACCCGATCGTTGGATCTACCACCTCCCCGGAGGCCGGAAAACATTCAAGGATCTTGAGACGCAAGGCATTGAGACCATCGACGAAATTCCTACAGGGTTTCAATTATCGGTACTTCAACAACGGATGAAAGACAATGTCGAGTGGATGTCTCCAGACTTTTCGACCGTCATGCAGTCGATTGACTATCCCGTCCATCATCTAGATTTTGAAATGTTTATGCCGGCAATCCCACCGTATCCCGGAACACGGCCCTATCGTCCGATTCCTATCCAGTGGTCGAATCATATTGAACATCACGATGGTAACATTCAACACGAAATGTATTTATGCACAGACCCGAAGGATCCACGCGAGGAGATTGCCAAGAGTATTATTGCAACGGTGGGCGATACGGGAACCATTTGTGTCTATTCAGAAAATGAACGTCATATTTTATTGTCGTTAGCCGAAGCGTTTCCGTTGTTGAAAGGAGAATTGCTCAAGATTGTTGCGCGTCTGTGGGATCTATTTGCGATTATACAGCAGCATTATTATCACCCGAACTTTCACGGATCCTTATCGATTAAATCGGTGTTGCCAGCCCTGGTTCCACACATGGCTTATGGTGATCTCTCTGTACAAAATGGCGCGATGGCCTCAGTGGTGTATCGAAAAATGGTCTTTGAGGAATCGGATCTCATCGAGCGTTCACGCATGGCATCCGACTTACGAGAATACTGTGCACGTGATACGATGGGCATGCTCATGCTTCGGCATGTACTTCTCGAGAAAGCTGCAGCATGTTCCGCTTCATCATCGGAAAATTAGAACTATTTGACGCTCATTCCCTGTTCCCAGGCTCGAGTTCCGCGTTGACCCTTTAGAAGAGGCCTGCTAGAATCCACACCGTCCCTGCCATTGTGAAATGAGCTACACGAGCATGTGTGGCGTGGTGTTACCTATCCCTTAAATCAGCGTACTGAGGATACACTCCATGTTTCGAATTCTTGTCCTGCATGGACCAAATTTAAATTTGCTTGGTACGAGAGAGAAGTCAATTTATGGGCGGCAAACATTACACGAAGTGAATATGGCGATTGGACAATTGGCACGGCGTGAAGGTGTGCATGTTGAAGCTCGACAATCAAATCATGAGGGTGAGCTCGTGACATGGATTCAGGAAACACAAGGCCAGTTTCACGCGCTGGTGATCAATCCAGCAGCCTATACCCATACGAGCATTGCCATCCGAGATGCGATTGTCGCCGTAGGCATTCCGACGGTGGAAGTGCATTTATCGAATATCCATCGCCGAGAACCCTTTCGTAAGCGTTCCTTGATTGCGCCGGTCGCGCTAGGGCAAATTTCCGGGTTTGCAGCGACTAGCTATCTGCTCGGTCTTCAAGCCGTCATTGAGTATGTGCGGATGAAACCTGTCGATACAAAAACCGAGATCAAAACTTAGATAATAGAGGAGCTATGCGATCGTGATTTCAACGTCTGAATTTCGAAGTGGTGCTCGATTGGAAATTGATGGAGTGCCGTATTACATTGTTGAGTTTCAACATGTGAAACCGGGAAAGGGTGGGGCATTTGTTCGGACCAAACTCAAGGCCTATCGAACCGGTAACGTCATTGACCGCACCTTCCGATCTGGAGAAAAGTTTCAGGAACCAAATCTCGAAGAACGTGAAATGCAGTTTCTGTATAGTGGAGGCGAGGAGTATGCGTTCATGGATACCTCAAGCTATGAACAGTTCAGCTATCAGAAAAGTCAACTTGGAGCGAATACCGATCTGCTGAAAGAAAATACGAACGTGCAAATTCTCCTCTATCACGACGAGCCAATTTCAGTGGAGTTGCCAATTTTCATGGAATTGAAAGTTGTTGAAACCGATCCTGGTATTCGAGGGGATACCGCCTCGGGGGGAACCAAGCCCGCAGTTGTAGAGACCGGAGCTGTGATTAAGGTTCCACTCTATCTTGAAGCCGGGGAGATCATTAAAGTTGATACTCGAACGAGAGACTATGTTGAACGCGTGCGGTAAGCCAGCGGTCGACGTGATGTTTCTCCTCAGTCGTGGTCGTGCGAGATGATTGGGTGTGTGTATCTTGAAGAATGGTGGCGTAACCTATGAGTGACATGCAACGTGAAGAAATCGAATCGCTCATTTACCTACTGAATCAGCATCAGCTGACCGAACTAGAGATTGAAAAAAAAGGCATGCGGATTCGTGTGAGGCGCGAGCCGACTCCGCAGGTATCTCTTCCTGCCTCTGAACAGACTGAGACATCTGTGGATGTCGCAGCATCTGAGCCGCTAGCTCAACAGGTCAAGGCTGTCGATCAGGGGAGATTTATGTCTGTCACCTCACCCATTGTCGGCACATTTTATCGTTCGCCTTCTCCCGATGCTGATCCGTATGTCGAAGAAGGAGACTTTGTGAAAAAAGGTCAGGTCCTGTGTATTGTGGAAGCGATGAAACTCATGAATGAGATTGAAGCTGAAACAGACGGGCAAATCACGAAAGTGTTAGTAGAGAGTACGACACCTGTTGAATATGGACAAACCTTGTTTCTCATTGATCCCATTGCGGTTTGATGGTCATTGGTGGAGGCATGGACATGCGTGATGTCCTTCAGCGTAGCTGACATACATTGGAATTGCCCTACATCTCCTCGGAAATACCATACGTTCACTTCGCTCATCATCGAGAGAATAGACTGCCAATGAGCACGGTACCCCTTATGATCTGTTTGCAAGTTTACGTGTTGATCGGGAGTCTAACGCGTGAGTCGCTCGAAAGGCCTTAGTGACTATGTTGCTGAACGATAGACGCATGATGCCGTAACGATGCTGAAAATGAGAGAGTCTGATTCGTAAACACTGAAATGACTGACAGCCGTGATCTCGCAGATTAGGTATGAATCGTGTTTAAGAAAATATTGGTAGCGAATAGAGGGGAAATTGCCCTTCGTATCATTCGAGCCTGTCGTGAACTTGGCATTCGAACCGTCGTGGTGTATTCAGATGTCGATGCTGGTTCCTTGCCAGTGCGACAAGCCGATGAGCATATTTGTATTGGGCCAGCTGATGGATCCTTGAGCTATCGCAATATTCCCAATGTCTTGAGTGCAGCAGAAGTGACGGGCGTCGATGCCATTCATCCTGGATATGGATTTTTAGCTGAGAATGCGCATTTTGCGGAAGTGTGTGAATCGATCGGTCTGACATTTATTGGGCCGTCTTCAGAACATATTGCGCTGCTTGGTGATAAATCGAAGGCTCGACAGCAACTCAAGCAAGCCGGTATTCCGGTCCTTCCCGGAAGTGATGGCGAAATAAATCCTGATCAAGATTGCCGGAAGATTGCTAAGAAAATTGGATATCCCGTGATTGTGAAAGCTTCATCGGGTGGTGGAGGCCGCGGGATGCGAGTCGTGACGAAAGAGGAAGACTTACTGCCGGCCGTGCAAGCCGCACAAGGTGAGGCCGAATCGTCGTTTGGTCATGCTGGAGTCTATCTCGAGCGATTCTTCCAAGATCCGCGTCATATTGAAATTCAAGTGTTAGCTGATCATCATGGGCATATTGTTCATCTGAATGAACGCGATTGTTCAGTGCAACGACGGTATCAAAAGTTAATCGAAGAATCTCCGTCTCCGGGAATGGATGATGAGTTGCGGCGGGACATGGGGCGTGTGGCTATCAAAGTTATGAAGTCAGTGAACTATCATAATGCCGGTACGGTGGAATTCTTGCTTGATCGTGATGGGAAATTTTATTTCATGGAAGTCAATACGCGAATTCAAGTTGAACATCCGGTCACGGAAGTGATCACAGGCATTGATTTGATCAAAGAGCAAATTCGTTTGGCCGCCGGTCTGCAATTGTCTTGTCGGCAGCAAGACATTCGTGTCATCGGACATGCGATAGAATGTCGTGTGAATGCGGAAGATCCTGATCGGTTCACTCCAAGTCCGGGAGTTGTTTCACGATATCATGCTCCTGGCGGACCTGGAGTTCGAGTCGACTCTGCCATGGAGTCCGCAGGCGTCGTACACCCATACTATGATTCGCTTGTGGCGAAATTGATTGGATATGGACGTGATCGGGAAGAAGCTCTTGCACGGACCAGACGGGCTCTTGATGAATTTATTATCGAAGGTGTAAAAACGACCATTCCGCTCCATCGACGTGTCCTTGATCATCCTGATTTTCAGAAAGGGCAGGTATCGACACGGTTTTTAGATCGCATGATGACCTCGCGTCCTATTTCGTAATCTCGCGTTATGCCGACCTTACCCCTCCGGAGTTCTCTTTCTGGACTCTATCTTATTCTCGACGAAAGTTTCTCGTTCACCTGTTCGTCAATGAATGTACTCACGCAGGCTGGGGATGCTGGGGTTCGGCTCGTTCAGTATCGTGACAAAAATGGTTCACTGAAGGAGGCATACCAGCGTGCGAAGGCGTTACGTGACGTGGCAGGAAAAATGGGTGTGACCTTTATCGTGAATGACCGGTGTGATCTCGCGAAAGCTGTTGAGGCCGATGGAGTGCATTTGGGACAGGAGGATTTGCCGTTACATGCAGCTCGTGCAGTCATGGGTGCCGAGAGTCTGATTGGTATCTCGACGCATCGAGAAGACGAAGTGACGAAGGCCACGATGGGAGGGGCTGATTATCTTGGGTTTGGTCCAATCTACGGAACGACCACGAAAAAAGATCATGAACCGCCTGTCGGACTTGAAGGGCTAGAACGCGTGCGATCATTGTCCACACTTCCGATTTTTGTGATTGGAGGGATCACAGCTCAGGTTGTGCCAAGTCTGATTGCTGCAGGAGCCGATGGCGTTGCTGTGGCCTCGGCTATTTTGAGTGCGAGAGATCGTTCAGCCACGATTCGGCAGTTTACCTCGGCCTTCGAGTAATCAGATGTGCAAGTTCTTGCATGAACGGATGGTGTTGTAATGTGCCGACTCCATTTTGCCAGTCTGTGCTAAACGCATATTCATAAGGGAATGGTCCAAACACGGGAGGATGACACAACTCGCGAATGGATTCGATGGTCGAAGTTTTCTGTAGGTGCGCAGTATCTGAATGGTCGGGTGGTCTGCAATCATTTAAGACGATTGCAAGAATGTGAATCGTGGAATTCTGTAAGGCGTCAAGAGTCAGGAGCAGATGATTGATCGCGCCTAAACTGGTTCGACTCACGATGATGCACGGGAGTTGCAGTGCAATGACCAGATCTCGTACCCGCATCTCAGGGGTTAACGGGACCATGATTCCGCCGACACCTTCCACGAATACCCATTCATAGTCTGACGAAAGTGTTGTGTATGCTGATTGAATCGACTGGAAATCAATAGTCTGATTTTTTCGATTCGCGGCTGCAAGCGGTGCGATGGGTTCAGGGAATTGATACTGGCATACGGTCTCAAATGACTGCTCCGAATCAATTGCACGTTTGAGGCGATGCGCATCGGAGAACTCCGCATCAGCTTGGTCTACGCCTGTTTCAATGGGTTTCATGACGCCAACGCTCAAGCCCTGTGCACGAATGCATCCAGCAAGTGCAGCCGTAATGGCGGTTTTGCCTACTCCGGTATCTGTCCCCGTTATAAAAATCCCTGTACTCATGTTTGTGCTGAAATATTCTTGTGCTGATTTCTTGCAACCGTTTTTACATCGTCACCATATTCGACTATCAAGGTTCCAGATTTGCCCAGATAGGTTTTCCGTGAGAGCTACCTCATAGATCATGTTGGCAACATTTTCTGTGTTCGGTGTGTTGTTCAGAAGATGCGTGTCACGGATTCTCTCGTGAGAATAGGCGGCTCTTGCAAGTGGTGACGTATGCCATCCTGGAAACACGGCATTGACCCGAATATTCCAGGGTGCCCATTCTCGCGCCACGCTTTTCATTAAACCCATGAGCCCCGCTTTTGATGTCGCGTACGCCGTTTGTCCTGAAGTGCCCAAGACTCCAGAGAGCGAACCTATGAGAACAACCGAACCGTGCTGTTGACGTTCGAAGGTCGGTGCCGCAGCTTTGAGAAGTTGGAAACATCCTGTTAAGTTCGTGGTGATATGCTTCGTCCATGATTCGGTGGACGTGCGCGCGAGTAGGTGGCTCTCGGCTATCCCAACAGCCCAGACTAACACATCGAGTTGTTCATGTTTCTCCACGAAATGCTGCATCATGGTGCGCGTGTGTGCGTGGTCCTGGACATTGGCTTGGTAGAGTGTCGCTGTCCCTCCTGCCGTATGCACTGCCTGAGAAATTTGCTCAGCTGATTCATGGTTGCAGTGATAATGAATGCCAACCTGCCATTGGTGTTGTCCAAAGCATCGACAAATGGCTTGCCCAATGACTCCAGATCCGCCGGCAACAAATACGGTTTGTTGACGTGAGGGGCGGACAATGTGTGTGGGGGGTTGAGTCAACACCTTGAATCGTCGATTTCTTGCATTAAGGTGAAAAAAGATTATCCGCCGTCCTTGCCGTGCTTCAGGAAAAGCCAGGCAATGAGTCTATGCTGTTTCTTGCTGCAATAAAAGAGTCTATGATACTGTACCCTAGGAAATTCATCATAGATCAAGGAGGATGAGTTGGTAAAGAAATATACGAAGTTTACGACTTTTTCCGTCGCTCTGTTTCTCGTTTCTCATGTCGTTCTTGCATGGCCTGCGAGCAGTTTGGCTGCGCCTCCCAGTGATACGGTGGTCAATGTCGAAGAGTATTTCCCTGATGACAAGGGAAATGAGTGGCACTATCGTGGTCGGTTTGTGGAAGGGGTGGCGGTGCAGATTGCTGAGAAGTCTTTTTCCAATGTGTCGGCTGTTACGGGAATTGAAAAAAGAGACGGAATGGACGTGACGGTGTTTCACGATACCAACCCTGGGGATCAAGGAGCGTCTGATAGCTATTACCGTCGAGATGAAGCCGGTATCCGGTACTTTGGCTCAAAGCCAGGCACGGTGCTTGAAAAACAATTAATTCCCTATCAAATCATGAGATTTCCTCTTGAAATTCCAAGCTCATTTCAACAGCTTAATCGTCGGGGTTTGGATTTAGGCTTAGATTTAGACCGTGATGGGAAAACAGAAAAAGTTGATGTTGAAGCACGAGTATCTGTCCTTGCGAAAGAAACCGTTACGGTTCCTCTTGGGACGTACCCGGACGCGATTCGTGTGGAAGCCCATATGACAATGCACGTACACATGTCTCGGCTGCAAGAAGTTGTTCACGGAACCGATACGATGACGGCATGGTTCGGCCGAGGTGTTGGTCTTTTGAAATATGAGGAACGACAGACCATCCCTTCCTTGCAATCGGAAAATGATCGTTTGATTGAAGTGACAGAGGAACTTGAAAAGGCCAAGATTCAAGGGAAGCTTCTTTCACGTCGTGGGAGCAAATCCGCGTCGTAGGGTGTTCTCACTCATTACCCGTTGGACCATAAATTGCTGTAGATAGTTTTCTCCTCCGGCCTTCATTCCGATGCCGGACAAACGATATCCTCCAAATGGTTGTCGACCGACAAGGGCTCCAGTTGTTAGGCGGTTGATATACAGGTTCCCCACATCAAACGCTTCACAGGCGAGCTGAATGTTGGCCGGACTTCTGGAGTAAACGCCACCAGTTAAGGCATAGGGTGAACCATTCGCAAGATCCAATGCATGCAGAAAATTTCTGGCTTTCATGATGGCCAGGACTGGTCCAAAGATTTCTTCTTGGGCCAGGTGATGGTGAGGTTCGATTCCGGTGAAAATTGCTGGACCTTGAAAGAATCCAGGAGCCGTAACTGCCGAATCGAGCACGCATTGACCTTCCGCCTTTCCCACTGAAATATAGTGACGCACTCGCGCAAGTGCTCGCTCGTCAATCAGAGGTCCCATGCGATGACGCGGGTTCTCAGGGGCTCCAATCCGAAGGCTCAGAGCCGCCTGTTTTAGACGATCAACAACCATGTCGTGGATGGAATCTACGACAATAAGCCGTGAACAGGCTGAGCATTTTTGCCCTTGGTACCCGGTTGCGCTGGCAAGCACGCCTGCAACGGCTTGATCTAAGTCTGCTGTGTCATCAATAATTATTGCGTTCTTTCCACCCATTTCAGCAATGACGTGTTTTATGTGTCGTTGCCCCGTCGCAACCTGTGAGGCTGATGAAATAATGTGCAGTCCAATCTCTTTCGATCCAGTAAATGCAATAAGATGGACATCAGGATGCGAAACGAGTGCCTGTCCAAGCTGAGGTCCTCCTGGAAGGAAATGCAGGACCGTCTCTGGAACGCCTGCTTCACGGAAGAGGTTGTACAGTTGATACCCGACCATGGTTGATCGCTCAGAGGGTTTGAAGAGTGCGATATTTCCTGTGACTAACGCTGCCGAGACCATGCCGGTTGGAATGGCTAAAGAGAAATTCCATGGTGCAATAATGGCGGCAAGTCCTCTAGGTCGATGTTGAAGTTGGTTGTATTCTCCAGGTTCAGATCGGAGTTGTGACGATTCATCAATTCGGCGCATGTCGCGTCCATAAAATTCAAGGAAGTCGATGGCTTCTGCGACATCGGCATCAGCCTCCCGCCAAGGCTTCCCTGTTTCTAAAATTTCCCATGCGATCAATTCCGAACGTCGTGTCCGCATCAGTGACGCGGTTTTGAAAAGCATCTGGATTCGTGCGGATACGGGCGTGACACGCCACATATGCATCGCTGCTTTCGCCGATTCGATGAGTGGTTCAAGGTCGTCAGGACTGAGACTGTCAAATGTTGCGATGATTTCTTCGGGTTGACTGGGATTGATCGTTGTCAGTTTTGGGCCGGATGGCGTGACGGATGTTGGAACGGGGTAATCATGTGACGCTCTTAGTTGTTGTCGAATTGTTGTGATCGCCTCTTCGATTGGAATATGTGAATCTCGTTGCGAGAAATCGATGAGCGGTTCATTCTGAAAATCTTGACGTTCTTCATGTGGTTGAGTCGATTGTGTGTTCTGTTGAACCTCTGGCGGAGCTAAGAGCCCTTCGATCGACGCATGACCACTATGATGTTGATGGATGAACCCTTCGTTGGCCGTGTTTTCCAATAGTCGACGAACAAGATAGGCCATGCCGGGAATGAGTTCACCAACGGGGGTATAGATTCGCAAACGGAAGCCAGAGTTGATGGCAGCGTCCTGAAGTGAATCGGCCATGCCGAATAACATTTGATACTCACAGGCCTCTTGAGGGAGGTGGAGAGTTTCGATAAGTGCTTGGGTATGGGATAGGGTTCGAAGATTATGTGTGCCGAATGCTGGTCTGAGGACATCGAGATTGTTGAGCAAGATATGAGTCAGGGCTTCATAGTTCATGTCCGTTTCGGCTTTATTGAGAAACACGGGAATGGGCCATCGTCGCTGCTGGTACTGCACGGTTTCCGAGTCCCAGTAGGCTCCCTTGACGAGTCGAATCCCGATCGGTGTTTGCCGATGTTTGACCCAGGTCAGGAGTTCTTCGACATCGTTGACCGTGTCTTTTAAGTAGGCTTGCAAGGCAAGCGTGGCATAGGGATAGGTCGAATAGGCTGGTTCTGACAGAATGCGTGTGAAGATCTTAATGGTCAAGTCCTTCAATTCGGCTTGTTCCATGTCGAAGGTAATCGACGCTGGAATGGACATTGCGAGATCGAGGATCGGGCGAAGACGCTGGGCTACGCATTCAACACTCCCTTCTGGGTCAATCGGATCGAGCTGAGAATAGAGTGCTGAGACTTTAAGCGACAGTTGGACGCGAGGGAGTACGCCAATATGATCGTGTTCGAGCCTGGGTTGGGTTTTCCATTCTCGCGTTTCCTGGTCAAGAAATCGCAGCGTTGTCAGGCAGCGATCTCGGTACTGATCGGCTTCAACTTCGCTGACCGTGGCTTCACCCAATAAGTCAACGGAGAATCCGCACCCAGATTTCCAGAGATTGCAGAGTGTCGGTGCTGCCTGTTCGGCAGAATGTCCTGCCATAAACGTTTCGGCTGTTTTGAGAAATTGCCGTCGAAGAAATCGTGTTCCAATGTGGGCTCGTAACGAACGGGGAGGCGTTTCTTGTATCAGTCGGCGAACGGACAAAGGAAGGACCGCAAGGTCCTGGAAATATTCTTTAAACACGTGAATGAACTGTTGATCGGTTTCAAGTGTCGGAAGCACATCGACGAAGCGAAAGAGTTGGACCTTCAATTCTTCATCTCTGGTTCCCCAGTCCAGAAGAAAATTGATGATGCGTCGATGATTGAAAATATTGAGATTGAAACGGCGAGAGCGATCGTTCAGGGTACGACCGATATGCTGAATGGATGTTTCGAGTACTTCTGGGGAGACTAAGGCCATGACCTCCTCCTCTCCCTAATAGTATACCCTATTTCTTGCTTAACGGGCGAAACCGCATGAGATGAGCAGGATTACGGTTTACAGGAAGACAGACGTTTTCCGGTAATACTGCCATGGGGGCCTAGCGTATTGTGAAATGTCCCTTCCAATCGTTTGTCGTCCTGGCTAAGGAGAAGACTGTCCTCTTGGAACCCTTGAGGAAATTTCCATAGGAGATAGACCGTGTCACCCTTGATTGTTATCTCAGTCGGTTGTGGTTGCGTGGTGGGGGACTTCGAAGGATTGCCTAAGAACAGGGTCATTTTGTGGTCACCATGATTTTGATGATTATGTACCATCCAATGCCATGTACCACAAAGCCGGGCTTGGTTTGCCTCGTGGGAGTCGGTGTTCTGTTTCATGGTCATTTGCGTCATGGATGTCCTGGCGAATTGTATGGCGTCCATCTCTGCTTGAATCGTGAGCGCGATGAGGTGGGACTTATAGATGGGCCATAATCGTGTCCAGATATAATACCGTGCGTAGCTCTTGATGTTGCGTGATGAGTCATCAGATTGAAGCGTGAGCGCGTGATTGTGAGCTGATGGCTGTTCCCAATATTCAGACAGGCGCTGATCAATATTTGATAGTTTTCCTTGTTCGAGCAACCCAACCCATGAGTCTTCCGATCCTGTCAGTACAGGGTATTGTTGATCGAGATAGGCGGCAAATGCCTCGAATTGGCCGGGTCGTGTTGGAGATGTAGATTCTTTGAATACGTAGTCTGTCACGTGTGCGTGGAAATCAAGCATGTGCGCAATAATTGGGGGGATTGATTTGGTCGTCACCCATTCATGTGCTTTTCGTTGTTGGTCGGAGAAAGGTTGGATGGCGTCAAGGCCCTGTTCTTGTAACGCGGATTGCATGGTGATAGCCAGACGTGAGGCAAGCAGGTTGGCAATCAATGTGATGCGGGCAGATGTCATCTCCTGTGCCTGTTGTGTGCGTGATGCTGTACGGTGGTGACGAGTAATGTCTTGAGGGATGGGCCAGTATTTTTTGTAGAAATTAAGCGCGTCGTTGTCGGAACTGATAGTCAACAGAGCCGATTGATGTGTCGCACTGAACTGTCGGAGGTTTGGTTCGCTGGCGAAGACCTGAACGGGGATGGCCCAGCACAAGCAGAGAATTACGATGATGCTATGCTGTGTGATCGATGAAAGACGAGGCATAATGACCGCCTGTGGGACGCCTCACATACTCAGAAGTGAGAAAGGACTGGCCAAATCTTGCCATTCTGGTACAATTGTAACAAAAGATGGCCGAGGGTTAGGAGCTTCTCAATATTTCATTGAGGAATTTAACGGTTGTGCTCCAAGCTTGTTGAGAGGCTTCAGGGCGATACGTGTCAGGATTTGACTGATTCCAGAATCCGGGCGGGGTGTTTGGGTAGTTTTGGATTTCGATCGTCTTTCCTTCGTCTTTCGCTTGCTGTTGCAGGAGACTCACGGCTTCAAGGTTTGGAAATCCAATGTGATCCACCGCATGGTACAAGATTGGGCAGTACAATTCTTTGACCAGTTCACCACTGCTTGGGGGGATGGAGCCATAGAACGACACGGCAGCTCGCAACCGTCTTCGTCGAGAAGCAAATTGCATGGCCAGTCCACCTCCCATTCCGAGTCCAATCACGCCATGTATATTTCGTTTCGTGACGTCTAAGTTCTTGTCTTCGGGGATATTGGTATTGAGAAATTCACAGCATGCATTAATATCTTTTAGTGTCAGTTGTTCGTCCAGACGACTCATCAACGCTTCTGCAACTTCATCATTGGCCGTAATCATTCCACCTTGGCGTCCATATAAGTTTGGTACGAGGACCACATAGCCTTCACAGGCTAGTTGTTTGGCGAAAGATTGTACGTGAGCGGTGAGTCCCCAGCGGTCGTGTAAAAGAATGAGGCACGGGAAGAGTTCCTTCACTTGAGGAATATATTGTGTGCCTTCAATCTGCGCCTCTTTGGGAATGCGCGTTTCTGCATAAGGATCAACCATATGATCTTTGTGCGTAGAAAATTTTCCGGAACTCGAAAAGCGCACAGGGCTAAAGCCTATTTGATCAGGAGTAAATGGCGCGGTATGTTCAGGCATGAGATAACTTTCTTTTGATAACGTAATGATCTTGAATGCTGTAAAATTTGGAAGTATTCGAAACCTCAAGAAGTGCGAAAGCTCTTTCGAAGCCACTATATCGACGGATTCTTGAGAATGTCAATGAAGAGAAGAGGGGCCTGTGACGGCGTAGAGGGTCATTGATAGAACTTGCGAAGTTCGGCCCAGTGCAGGCTCGATCCTTTGTGTGAAATGTCAGAAACTTATAGTCGGAGGAGATTGACTCTATGATGGTTAGACGGACGTCCCGCGCGTTTGTGATCTGTGTTATTCCCTTGCTCATCTTGCTCCTGGCCAACTGTAACCAGATGACGGCTGAGGAAAAGAAGGCGACTCACTATACTCGTGGTTTGGCGTATAGTGAAGCGGAGAAATACCAAGAAGCGATCATTGAATTTAAAAATGTGATTCAAATTGATCCGAAGGATGCGAACGGTCATTATCAATTGGCCTTGAGTCATTTGAAAGTTGGCGGGATCACAAACGTGCAATCAGCCTATGGGGAACTCACAAAAACCGTTGATTTAGATCCATCGAACCAAGATGCACAGCTGAAATTAGGCGAATTATTTTTACTTGGTAAAAAACCATCAGAAGCTCGTGAACGGGCAGAGATTGTCTTGGCGTCTTCTCCGCAAGACCCCAAGGGACATCTTCTTCGCGGGCGAAGTTTGATCAGCGAAAAAGAGTACAACGAGGGCATTTCCGAGCTGAAAAAATCGATTGAATTAGATCCCGATAACATTCAAATATACCTTGACCTTGCCAGAGCCTATGTGGGATTGAAAGACTTCACGACGGCCGAGCAGACGCTGCAAGACGCATTGGCGAAACATCCAGATTCCACGCAACTTGTGATGGCGTTGGGTGATTTTTTTGCCATTCAACAACAAACCGATAAAGCCGAAGCCCAGTATCGTCAAGCTATTGCGTTAGATCCTGACAACGAGGGTTTATATGTGAAATTGGCTCTCTTCTTTCAGGCCTATCAAAAATACGATCAGGCGGAGGCGACCTACCAGCAACTGGTTGCACAACAACCTCAGAGTGAAAGACCTCACCTCTTTTTAGGGGATTATTATACCTTTATGAGTCAGGCGGATAAGGCATTGGCCAGTTACCGGCGTGCTGTGGAACTGAATCCTGACTCGTCTAACGCACGGGAGAGATTAACGAATCATTATATTGATACCGGAGAACTCACGTTAGCCGAAGAGCAGGTTACGGTGATATTGGAGAAAGAGAAAAAAGACTCAATGGGGCGGGTCCACCAGGCCCGTCTCAAGCTGGCTGCCGGGAAGGTTGATGACGCGGTTACGCTGTTACAGCAGGTTATTGATGACAATCCGAATCTTGCTGCAGCTCATGAGTTTCTCGGTATAGCGTTTGGCGCGAAACAAGAACTGTCTCAGGCTGCAACAGAGTTGTCTGAAGCGGTAAAGCTTGCTCCGAATAAAGTGTCGGCTCGAACTGCGCTTGCGGCTGTGAAGTTGGCAGCAGGAGAACATGATCAGGCGATTGCCGAGGCGCAAGCTGGCATTCGGTTGAACCCACGAAATCTCAAGGCTGTTCGTATTCTTGGTGCGGCATATCTGCAAAAAGGGGATATTTCCAAAGCCAAAAAGGTGTTTGAAATGATTATTGCGCAGGTTCCGCAAGAGTCATCAAGCCATTATCAGTTAGGGCTCATTGCTGCAAACGATAAACGATGGGAAAAAGCCATTGAGCATTTTGAAGAAGCCTTGAAGGGGAGTCCTGACTCCATTCAGGCATTATCGCAACTGTCAGGCATTCATCTCGTGCAGGGTGATGCCAAGAAGGCCCGCAACCGTGTCCTGCAACAGATTGAAGCTTCCCCCAATAATCCTCTGTTTTATAACCTTCTTGGGCAATTATGGATGCAGGCAAAGGATAGCGATCAGGCAGAGATTGCTTTTAAAAAAGCCATAGAGCTTGATGCGAATGTTCAAGTCTCATATATGAATTTAGCCGAATTATATCGTCAGACCAACAGAACCAAGGAAGCGGTTCATGAGTATGAACAACTGGTGAAGAGAAATCCGAAATTAGTGTCAGGTCATATGGTGTTAGGGATGATCGCTGAGCAAGAAGGCGATTATGAGAAGGCCAAGACGCATTATCAGAGTACGCTGGATATTCAGCCGAAATTTGCTCCAGCGGCGAATAATTTGGCATGGATTCTTGCTGAACATGACAAGAGCGGGAACCTGGACGTCGCGCTTTCGCATGCACAGACGGCTCGGGAACAGCAGCCGCAGGAACCGCATATCGCGGATACGCTTGGGTGGATTTATTATAAAAAGGAGGCGTATTTGAAGTCGGTCTCGTTGCTTGGAGAAGCGGCGGAAAAGCTTAAAGATAATCCTGAGGTTCAGTATCACTTTGGGATGGCCCAGTTTAAGAAGGGCGATAAAGCTGGAGCCAAAAAGGCGCTGGAGGCTGCCTTAAAGCTCAATGCCAATTTCCCTGGTGCGGATGAAGCCAAATCGACACTTGCAAGTCTGTAATGCGGGGAATCTTGAGCAGATAATCGAGGTCGTAAGGAATTGAAGGATGAAATGAAATATATCGGGCTGCCTGTTCTGATGGCATTCAATGAGTCCCATGGGTGAGGTTTTCTCGTTGGTCGTGATTGGTGTGCCTGTCAAGTGAGAAAAGAACACTAGGTGATACTGACAAGTGTAGGGAATTTCTGTACAATCCAGAAGTTTGGTGGTCGGGCAATGCCATTTATCGATAAAAGGAAAGGAACGCTGGATGGAACGGCGAGTAACTTCTCATACCGAAGAAGAGGAAATGAACCAACGCCGGCGCCTATTGGGGATGGCCAGAAAAGGTGACGAACGGGCAATCAGTAAATTATTTGAATTATATCAAGTGAAGGTATATACAGGCGAAACCCTGAAGAAAAGCAAGTCATCGTTTTCAAAGGATCCACAACCCCTTAATTCTGAAAGAAAATCAGGCGCAAAGTCCAAGAAACCTCAAACACCAAAACCAAAGAAATCTGCAACCCCAAAGTCCCCGAAAGATCTAAGCACAGCAGATCGTAAGTCGGTGACACCTAAGACAGCGAAAAAGGTTCAGACGAAGGCTAAAGCGACAGGAACGTCAAAGACGCTTAGCCCGAAGGTAAAAAAGCCCGTCGCCAAGCCAAAGCCCAAAAAGGTAGAGAAGCCAAAAGGTACATCTAAATCTAAGGTTGGAGGCAAAGTAAAGAAGGTTAAGACTGCGGCGAAAGCCAAAAAATAGGACCACTGCAGAGACAACGACTATCAAGTTCATACATCTCAGAGTGAATATGAAACGATGCCGTGAAAACAATACAGACGTTTTGAATATTTAGCCAGGGTATTCTTCAATACCGGACTTCTACCCGCAATCCGCCAGCTGCTAACTGTTTTGCAATACCTTCAGCTTTTGCTTGTTGGCCTCGAAACACTGCGGCACTTCCGTGATGGTCAATTTGCCACGCCAGTTCGAATGCACGGTCTGGGGTCATGCCAGGTATAATTTGACAGAATAATGCAATAACCTGCTGATATGTGTGGCAGTTGCAATTATAGACAATGACTTCGGCTTCGAAGTCTTCCCCCGTGCCAGTCCCTGTATCTTCGATGACTTCTGGTGCTTCAAGTGTACTATTACGGATCGCTCCGACCATTAGGGTATTGTAACAATCACTTTGTCGCCTCACAAGTTTCGTAATTAAGGCAACGATATGCTGAGAGCCTATGGAGGAACTTGAGCTGTATTCAGATGTTGGTATTTGTGTCTTAAGGCTGGTGTTGGAATAGCCGACTCATAACACAGGTTGACGCGCATTGGTCGGACAGACGCCGCATAGGGTACTGCGCAACCATATTTTACCGAAAACGATTTTTTGTGGTATTGATAGTCCTCAAGTATTGGACGCAACGACAGGATGAATGAGAAGGAGATGAGGCATGTCTAAGACTGTGTTGGTAACTGGTGCTGCTGGATTTATTGGGAGTCATACCGTTGAAACGCTTTTAAAGCGAGGCGATCGAGTGGTGGGCATTGATAATTTCAATGACTATTATGACCCCAAGCGTAAACGTGCCAACATTAAGGAAATCGAAACAGAGCTGACTCCTTCTGGGCAGTATGAGGCCTTCACACTCATTGAAGGGGATATTCGTGATCGAGCCGTCATTCAAAACATCTTTCAATCCCATCAGTTTGATGGGGTTGTGCACTTGGCTGCTATGGCTGGTGTGCGAGTGTCAATTGACGATCCTGGCCTGTATTACGATGTGAATGTGACGGGAACATTGAATTTGTTGGATGCCTGTGTCGGAAGAATGGATGGCACGAAACACTCGAATCATCTCCCAAACTTTGTCTTTGCTTCAACATCCTCGGTGTATGGGAATACGCAAATTGTTCCGTTCGTTCCCGATGATCGCTGTGATCGGCCTTTAGCTCCGTATGCATCGAGTAAACGAGCCAGTGAAATGTTGGGGTATTCATACCATCATCTGTATAAGCTGAACTGTACGATCCTTCGCTTTTTTACCGTGTATGGGCCTCGTGGTCGACCGGACATGATGGCGTATAAAGTCTTGGATAATATTTTTAAAGGTTCCGAAGTGCCTCTCTATAATGGAGGGAAGATGCACCGAGATTGGACCTATGTTGAAGATATTGTCAGTGGTGTCGTGGCCGCGGTCGACCGTCCGTTGGGCTATGACATCTTCAATATTGGTCGTGGAGAACCGGTGTTACTTTCTGATTTTGTCAAAGGCATAGAACAGTTAGCTGGAAAATCGGCACATCTGATTCCTACCCCCATGTTAGAGGCCGATATTTCATATACCTTTGCCGACATTAGTAAAACGCGCGAGCTCTTAGGGTATGAACCCAAAACCTCTGTCCCTGAAGGCGTTGAACGATTCTGGCAGTGGTATCAACACACGATTCTTGGGAAACAATAACTCAACGCATCTAGCCGTGTATCTTCTAGGCGTTCCTATACACTTCCGTCTGTAGGACGATGTGTCCTGTTGCGCTGTGTGAGTGATGCAAGTTTGGTTGGGAATATTATGGCTTTGCGTTTAACGGTGTTTTTAGAATCTTGTTCCCAAGCGACTGTCTATAGTCCATGACAAAGAAAGCATCAAGAAACGTGTACGCTGTGGACTGACACACACAATGTCCCATGCCGCCTTTTTCACCGCCCTCTTTACCTCTGCTATTCAATTTTCTGCTCAGACCCCGTTCCTGACGTGTTGAAATCTTCGTTGAAGTGAGGCCAATAGGTTCTGTCTCGCTGGAACGATGAATGAGAGAGAACGTTCGATGCCTGGGATGATATTTGCCGGCATTGATCGGTCCTTCGCCTGCTTCGCTCTCTTCTTTTCTTGCACATTTCCTTTCATCTGATTCTCGATTGTTTTCGTTCTTGTGTGTTCGTGTTGCACTCCCTTCGGGTCTGTAATGTCTGAGACTGAAATGTCTCGCTGTCGTAGGCGTGCAAACATTCAAGAATTAAAGATTGCTCGCATATTCGGCGATCAGAGTGCTACGGAAACTCACAACGATCGGGAGGGTTGTTTGGGGCGTAATGAGCTGGAAAGTACTTAAGTTTTACTCCGGACTACCGATAGTAGGGGCATGAAGTTCATTTCGTTTTCATGCATGTTGAATCACACGCAACCCAATGTATCGAGCTATCGAATTTGTGTCCCGTTTCCTCAATACCACGAAACAACAATAGTGATGAGAAACGCATGCGTTGCATCTATTTAATTCAGAGGAGGTTTTCAATGAATACTCGACATCAAACACGGTTATGGTTCAGCGCCATTGCCTTATTGCTGTCCATTGGACAGGGGTGCAGTGCTCATTCGGTAGGATATACGGTCGACTCGGAGTCAGGAGCCAAGAAAGATGGCGTGATGATGGGGATGGCTGACGATTCCGGAAATGCCATGAATGGCACTGGCGACTATGAGCAGGGACGATCATTTTATGAAAGTGGGGAATCCTATGACCCAGGGGCTATAGGTTATTCACGAGCCTATAACCATGGTGGGGTACCGAATGGACAGGGAGTGACGAACGGGTTGCAATATGTTGAGCCCGGAACGAGCTATGATGGTGGCATGAACGGATATGGTCATAACTATAATGGGGTAGGATCTGGCTCAACCAATGGTCCAGTGACCGGGTTTGGTGATGGGTTTGCTGAAGGTGTGAATCCAACTCCCGATGCGTGGGCGGAATCCTTTCTCCGTGGCTATGATGCTCGTGGCAATGTGGCAGATGGAGGATTGACCTCGGAACATGTCGATCAAGATTTGTATGTTGCGCGATCTGATGCTGGTCGTGGATCAGGTGAGGGTGGTCAGCATGGTATGACGCATTCTTCACGCGGCAGTGCGATGAATGGTCGGCACATGGGTGGGAGTACTGGCAACGTGGAAGATGTGTATTTCGCCTTTGATAGTTGGAAGATCACAAAAGATGGTGCGTATTCACTTGAAGCCGATGCGGAGTGGTTAAAGGCCCATCCTGGTCAACGCGTCACGATTGAAGGACATTGTGACCAACGAGGTACCCAAGACTACAATATGGTCTTAGGGAAAAAACGTGCCGAAGCGGCAAGGGCATACCTTGTTGATCTAGGTGTGAAGCCCACACAAGTCAAGATTGTGTCCTATGGCAAAGAACGGCCATTTTGTTCTGAACACAATGAAAGCTGCTATCAACAAAATCGTCGAGGACATCTCACGATTCGAAATAACTAAGATAACGCTGACGTTCCGTTATGGAAAAGGCTGTGGGGGGCATCCTCCACAGCCTTTTTTCTTTGCTTGCCACACCACGTTTGTCTATTGATGTGCATGACTTGCCTGTAGCCTGCCAAGCCCGCCTTTTCTGAAACGTGTTGCAACGTGTGACTTAAGACAACCTGGTGGGTGTCCTTGAATTTCTTTTTGCACGTATTCCCTGCAACAAACCCAAATACTTTTTTCTATTGACAATGGTGCCGAAAACGATCTTGCCATGATCAAGCTCGAATGGTACAGTCTGGGGTTTTGCTTTCCAGACATGCGGGAGTGGCGGAATCGGCAGACGCACAGGACTTAAAATCCTGCGCCCGCAAGGGCATACGGGTTCAATTCCCGTCTCCCGCACCATACGTAGTTAGGGTCTTTTCTCAGCCTCTAGAAGGCATGGCTGGACGCAACCTTTCGTTGGTTGTGGGTCTAGGTGTTCTTTTCAATGCTGTTTCCCTTGACTATCTGTTCATGTTCGAAGCGACTCCTTGAATGAGTGCCCTGCGTTTGCGTAGAGTGGACAGTCGTGTAGTGCTACAAAGGGTGTCGAATATGTCAGATGTTCTGATCTGACAAGATGAGCAATCAACACGAATGTATCTATTTCTGATTGATGCGGTCATGTATTTTCGACGACGCTAAGTCGGAAGAGGTTTTAATCTCACCCCAAGCTTTATTGAACCCTTGTACTAGATCCTCCCACGCCTGTTGACTGCCTGTCTTCACTTCTTCCCATGCCTCTTCTCCTGCAGACTTAATTGAATCGAGTCGTTCCTGTCCCTCCGCGATTTTTACGTTGACCGAATTGATTCGTTCTTCGACTTCTTTGATTTGTTCCAAATGTTGGCGTTGTGTTTCCGAGTCAAGTTGCCTGGCTTTGCTTTTGAGCTCATCTAGTTTTGTTGAGTATTCATCAACTTGAGTCTGCCATTCTTGAAGTTGCTTTTCTATTGTCGTCTGGAAAGATTCCTTTTCACTCATGAATCTCACTCCTTGTTGAAGGTAAAATGTGTCACACAATCGTTATGTGAGCAAGCTGGTAACAGTGATTCGAAAGAGATGACAAATTTTCAGTGAAGTATAAGGTATTCCTGTTCCGGTGTCTTCTTCTTGAGACGACACGCTTCATCAAATAAACATTCGTCATATACAACCGTAACGTAAAACGATCTTCTTTTGCAGGAAGAAAGCCTAGATTTTTATCTTGAACGTTTCGTGAACTTGTCTAGTGCATTCATGGCATCAGGATGAGATACCATTGTTATTCGTGTTATACTTTTGTATTCCCATTGTTTCCAGGATTAACGTCAGAATGAGGTGAGGTCACGAATGAACACGATGGTAAAAGTGATGAGCTGTGTCTTTTTTTGTATGCTGGTGGGGACGATAAGTTATGCCGAGGAAATTGGGAGCGTGGATACGAAGTTCAATTTCCTGGGCCCTGATCATAAAATCGTGATCGAAGCCTTTGATGATCCAAAGATAGAAGGCGTGACCTGTCACCTCAGTCGATCAAAGACAGGTGGATTGAAGGGCATGGTGGGCGTGGCCGAGGATAGCTCGGATGCTTCGATTGCCTGCCGACAAGTTGGCCCTATTCGCATGACTAAAGAGCTGGAAGAGGGGGAAGAAGTCTTCAAGGAAAGTCGTTCACTGATCTTCAAGAAATTGCAAGTGGTGCGATTTTTGGACAAGAAACGCAACACGCTCATTTATCTTGTGTATAGTGATAAAGTCATCGAAGGTTCGCCGAAGAATGCCATTTCGACCATTCCAATCATGCCATGGCCTGGCAAAAAATGACATTCCAGGAATGCCAGAAAGTCATGACATTGACTCATGATCAGACAGTCCAAAGAAACGTACGGCTTCATCGCCTCACCTTGCAGTTCATCCTGCTTAATATTGGCCTATTGACGTTTATGTACGTGACGCAGGCTGTCGCCCAGGAATCTGGTGAACCTCCATTGACGACCGATCGGCCTGGTATTGGTGATACGGCCTATCTCGTTCCACAGGGTTACATTCAACTGGAAGGTGGAGTGACGTATCAACACGATAGAACACGCGTCCCCTCTCAACGAATCACGACGGTTTCGGCACCCAATACATTGATCAGAATCGGTGCATTTGACGTGATGGAACTGCGGTTCTTAGGAGGAGAATACGTGTATGAGAAGATAAGTTCAGGTAACCAGGATGACCATGATCATGGAGTAAGTCCCCCGATCATCGGCACGAAATTTCAACTAACTGAGGAAGGTCGATCCATACCTCAGACGGCAATTTTTCTGAATCTTACACTTCCATTTGGAAACAATAGATTGCATCCGGACGATGTCACGCCTGATTTTAAGATGGCAGGGAATTATGCGATCTCCGATAGAGTGAGTTGGGAAGGGAACCTCGGCGCAGCGTGGGAGGATGGGCTAAATGATATTACTGGATTCTATACCACAGCATTGGGTGTATCAATCACTGACAAGTTCACACCATTTGCAGAGTTCTTTGGAAATATGAACGGTCCATCGACCCACGCGTTTGATGCTGGCTTCACCTATCTACTCCAGCCGACCGTACAACTAGATATGTGGGGTGGGCCAGCACTGACCGATGCGGCTACCGATTGGTTTATTGCAGCCGGCATATCATTCCGTCTTCCGAAACTTTGGCAGTAGTATGGAATCATTCAGGGACTAAGAGGAGTCGAGCATGGGCTTGGAGTGCGATGGCAAGTATCGTCAGTCGCATCATCTCCATGCAATACGGTAAACTGTATAGTGAAGGTTTAGTCTCTTTACACGGAATTGGTACTGTTTTATGGAAAGAGATGTCTCTCTGAACCTATGAAAGGAGTGCTAATCATGAAAATAATCTTTCTCATAATATTCTTTGTCACGATCGGGTCATTTCCTGCTCATGCGACCACTCTTCGCAATGCAGGATTTGTGCAGTTGATTGATTCGACGTCAGATTCACAAATGAAGAGTGAGCCTAGATCTGAGACGGAGACTCAAAACCCATCAGACTCTATTGAATCGCAAGGCCAGGAAGTGCCGAATGCGATAACGGACTCTCCAGCCGTTGTTGCTCCCCCTGTTACTGACCCCGATATGACCATTGTTCCTCCAATCGTTGATCCCGAAATGACGGTGAATCCTGAGAATCTTCCTGAGCACCTTGGACAAGACTCCAAAGTACTCCCTAAAATCCCGCATTAGCGAGCCGACGTACTGAGTTGAGTATGAGATATAGAACCTGATGTATGCAGAAATGTATACGTCAGGTTTCTTCATTGCTTTCAGTCGTAGACGAACATTAGGCTTCACGTCTGACTCAACTGGTGTATGTCGACAATATAATCTTGACCATTATTGTTGATGCATGCGAGAAGGTGTTCTCACCAACATGGTGTTCATTTATGAATATTCACGCTGACCCGATTCACCCCTCTATTCACATTATTATCGTCATGGGAGTCTCTGGGGCAGGAAAAACTACGATCGGAACACTGCTCGCCCAAGATCTTGGATGGACTTTTTATGAGGGAGATGCTTTCCACCCTCAAGAGAATATCAACAAGATGACTCGTGGTGTTCCATTAACTGACACGGATCGTGAGCCATGGTTGCAAGCGTTGAGACAGTTGATTGTGAAGCTTCTTGCGACCTCCGAACCTGCGATTATTTCATGCTCTGCATTGAAGCAAGCCTGTCGAGACATTCTTTCAGCAAACTGTCCTCTCATCGGGTTTGTCTATCTAAAGGGAAAGGATTCGTTAATACGGCAACGTCTATCGAAACGGAAATTGCATTTTATGGACGAGACTCTTTTGGTGTCCCAGTTGAATGAGCTTGAATCGCCTCGTGATGCGTTGACTCTTGACCCTGCCCTCTCTCCGCAGTCCCTCATTGTACAAATCAAGAAGAATTTAAAACCCCGCTAATGTAGATTAAATCTCATGGACCGTCGCGTACATTGCTGACAATGTGTGCGAGGAATAGAGAATTGGATTCTTGACTTAGACAAGATTTCTCACAACGATTTGTTTTTGTCTAGTGCAAGGGGTTGCTCGAGTCGTTACCCTAAATCGTACACACGATGTGTCTGGATATTACGTATCTAGGCAAGACTTGAGTCTCACGGTCTGTCTAAATCAAGTTTTTTCGTCATACGTAGGAGGTCTGAATGCTGTTGAGAAGTCATGTGCGACGTTCATTGAAAATACAGCAAATTCTAAAATTTCACTTATGGGTAGGTGTATTGTGTAGTTTTGTCGTCTTGTATTCTGGCAGTGCATTTGCTGCGCAAGAGAAAACTCTCATTTCCGATGAAGCTATCACGAGGGCTGTGGAAAGCACTTTGATGCTTGATGAAAATGTTCCATCACATTTGATCGATATACGAACGGAACAGGGGATTGTGACATTGGTGGGTGTCCTTCCGCATTACCGCGCAAAGGACCGAGCTGGCAAGTTGACTGAAACTGTCAAGGGGGTAGAGAGCGTCATTAACGGCCTTACCGTCACTGTCTCAAAGCGATCTGATGAAGAAATTCTTGAGAAAGTATCCCAGGTGCTCAACGACGATCCCGCGACAGATTCATACGAGATTGATGCAAGCGTCGAACATGGAACCGTAACACTCACAGGAACGGTTCCATCTTGGGCTGCGCGAGACCTAAGTGAATGGGTGGCGTCTGGAGTCTATGGCGTGCGAGATATTAAGAATCAACTTTTTATTGACCTCAAGGAGGCACGCTTGGATGAGGTTATTCAAGACGAAATTCAGAAGCGACTCGAAGCCGATGTTTGGGTGAATGAAGACGGAGTATTGGTGTCAGTAAAAAATGGCGTCGTGACCCTTGACGGCGTCGTAGGAAGTGTCGCCGAAAAACGGCGAGTAGAAAGTGACGTACAAGTGGCAGGGGTAAAAGAAGTCGACGATCGTCTCTTATTTGTCAAAGCCTGGGCCAAGGGCAAAATTCGGCGCAAGGGACAGCCTGGGTATAAAAGCGATAAGGAAATAAAAGAAACTCTACTATTGGCGTATGCCTATGACCCTCGAGTTTCGGTCTTCAACCCGACTATCGAGGTTCGTCATGGGATGGTCACATTGACCGGAATTGTCGATAATCTCAAAGCAAAACAAGCTGCAGAAGATGTAGCCAAATATACTCGCGGGGTCCTCTGGGTGAAGAATTTTCTGAAAGTCAGGCCAAAAACCCCTATTGAAGATGAAGCGCTTAAGCGCAAAGTCGAGATGGCATTGCATGATGATGCGTTCATCAATCGATTTCTCGTGCATGTTTCTGTCCGTGACGGTATTGTCGTATTGCGAGGGTCGGTCGAATCTTACTTTCAAAAAGATCACGCAGAGGATGCTGTTTCAGGAGTGAAGGGTGTGATTGCTGTCAAGAATAAGTTGACTGTCGAAGAGACGTGGATCTGGAAGCCAGATACCGTCATTCAGCGCGAAATCGAAAGCGAATTATGGTGGAGCCCGTTTGTGGATAGTGATGATATTACGGTGACCGTCAAAGCTGGTGTGGCCACGATTTCCGGAACCGTGGACAATTATTTGGAATACGAAACGGCCATAGAGAATGCTCGGGAGGGAGGGGCCAGACGTGTTGAAAGCCTACTGACGATAAGGAAGTACCTGGGATTCGAAGTCCTACCGGATCAGCCATTGTGAAAACCATCACACTAAAAACGTCTTAAGGAGATCGAGTACATGGTCGCATGGGAATATTGCTGTCAGGAAGTGAAGTCGGGCGGAGCGGCTGAAATTGAACCGGCACTTTTGATGCCTGGCGAAAAAGGATGGGAGGCCGTATGTATGATTTCGAATGGATCGTATTTTTACTTAAACGTTCTAAGACACCTCAGGCTGACACATCAATAGAATCACTTACCGTGTGATTATGAGGCAAGATAACGCAATCAACCATGAAGGATTGTCACCTCTACTGATGAAGGAGAGTATATATGGGTAAACGAAAGTCAGATGATGAAATACGAAAAGCGATAAAATCTGGAGCAATCACGAAAGAATATAAAGCGGATCCTAAACAAATGATCACCGAGCTCAATACGTTGCGTTCGACGGAAATTGCTAGTTATCTTCAATATAAACAGCATGCCTACATGGCGGTTTCTCTTATGGCGCCAGGGCTCAAGACTGAATTTGAGGGACATGCAAATGAAGAATTGCAACATGCTGATGTATTAGCCGAGCGTATTCAGCAATTAGGAGGCGTACCAATTTATGAATTGGATGAAATCGCAAAGAAGTCAGGTCGAGCAGGTGTACATGCGAAACAGGGGACGACTCTGACGGATATGGTGGCCCAGGACTTACTGTTGGAACGTAATCAGATTGAATCGTATACAAAATTGATCAGAAAAACTGGAGATAAAGATCCAGTCACACGGCACATTCTCGTGACCATTCTGCAGGATACGGAAAAACATGCTGGCGAATTGGCCGATTTCCTGACTCGCACGGTGGGTACACAGAAATGAGACAGAGGGGCTCGTTTTTGTAAAAATGATTGTGGTTTATGATTTACTGTTCATAATGAAAGGAGAGTCTGATGCGACATGAATGGAACGCAGTTTCTAAGGAAATTTTGGTAACAGGTGCCGTATGTTTCAGCCTTTTTGGTTTCACGGCGGTCGGAATGAGTGGAGAGGGGAATCCACAGGAAATATCAAAGGGGTCAGATGCGCAACATAAAACGAACAGCCTTGCCTCAGAACAACGTATTATCTATGGGACCGTTGAAGGCGTCGATGAGAATACGATTAAGGTCGATGCGGGCGAGGCCGGTGAAATGTCTCCTCGTTATCTTGAATTAGAGAAACTGGGAAATATGGCAGATGAGATAAAGGAAGGTGATCGTTTGGAAATCACAGTCAATAACGAGAATAAAGTGCTTGACTATCATCTCTCAGATGAAAAAGAAAAACACTAAGCATAATAGGAGATGATTTATGGCTAAAAAGTGTGCCCATCCATCATGTTCATGTGATGCAGAGCCTGGTAAAGAGTTTTGCTCTGAAAGCTGTAGGAGTCCGAAAGGTCCTTCCGCCGGAAAATGTGCCTGCAATCACCCAGGATGTCAGAAAACGACATCCTCGTAATGCATGGCGCTCACAACAAGAGTGTGAGTCATTCATGTTTGACATCCACATGGATTTTTCCTCTCAATCAAGCGTTACTGTGAGCTTGATTGAGAGGAGGTTTTTGGCTGCTTTTTAATGGTAATTGTGTTTCCCTCTTCCCCGATCGTTGCAGTGATTTGATCTCCAGGTGTCACTTTCTCCTTCATGAGTGTATCGCTTCCTACCTTAAATTGAACGACGGCATCTTCTCGATCTTCTAGGACAATGTTGTCATCTTTAATTTCCAGAATTTTACCTTCTAACGTTCTGTCTTTGCTGGCCGACAACTCGGGGGCAGAAGAGTCTGAGTTGCTACAGGCAGCAGTTCCGACGAGAAGTCCAAGGCAGACTGACACAGCACAAATACGGAGGATGGAAATACATTTCACGATACGTCTCCTTTTCAACCTAAATAGTGGTTGTATAGTCATGGAAAAAGGATCGTTCGGAAGCACCGAATCCTGTGTTGCAATCTGAAAGCATGAAAACGTTGGACGATCTGCTCTTTCATGAAACGTAGTGTGCATTAGCCTATGCAGCCAAACCAAATGATGTAACGGATAATTGTGGCGTAGGTGAACGTGGAATGTCTAGGAGGGGGGAAGTCTTAGCTCGTTGTGTTCGTTAGACATAATGTTGTTAGAACTAGGTCATTTGTCTGTAGGTCTTAAATGAGTTGGCTGTTATAAAACTAGACACAGTCACAGTCTGAGTTCTTACACATTACTTTTACAGGAGGTAGCTATGTATACATCATCGAAAACTATTGCAGTTCTTCTCGCCATGGGGCTCACTCTCAGCGCGACAGCCTTTGCAGGTCAGGAGATGTCAGCACCTGAATCGAAGTCTCACGAAGCAGGAATGTCCGAAGCACAGGGTAAAACTGTGGAAGGTGAGCTTGTTGCCATCGATGGTGAATTCTATGTGTTGAAAGACCAAGAGGGAAAAGAGCAGCGTCTTCATGTCAGTCCGACCACACAAAAGTCAGAAGAACTACAAAAAGGAGATATGGTAACAGCGAAAGTGACGGATCAAGGGCATGCGTTGTCTATTCAAGAAGCTGGAAAATCTGGTATTGCAGCGCAATCAAGTGAGAAGTCAGAGTAGGAAGTGTGCTCAAGCGCATAGCTGCCTGAGCTGTTGCTCAGGCGACGGTTGAAAATATGAAGCTCGTCGTCATGAGAGTGAACCGCGAGTCTCATATTCCACAATCATATGACACGAATAGTTTGCCATGTGAACCAGGAGGTGCATGATGTTAAGTTGGGCAATTACATTTCTCGTGATCGCGCTCATTGCGGGAGCGATTGGATTATCTGGAGTCGCCGGGACTGCGACGAATATTGCATGGGTACTTTTTGTTGTATTTCTTATCATTTTTGTTGTGAGTACGGTCATGGGACGACGTCCGCCTGCGTCCTAGTGTAGTGACGAGACCTCATCTTCCTGGCTTGTTGCCTTATTCGTACGACTTCGTCAACGGTCAGAGTGAATGATATTGGCCGATTCTGAAATCATAGAAGGTGTGGCATTTTTCTTGTGAGTATGACAATCTCACGATGAGAAGTTGATTCTGCCTGATAAATGTATCGAGGTAGATGTTCGCTGGATTGGGTAGGATATCTGATTTAACCATACACATACTGCCTATGTGACATCTATGTGATCATGGTGTTACTCACATGTTGACGGTAAATTGGTGGGCAAAGCATGGCGAGAGTACTCATTGAGACTTTTCGAGGCGTTGGGCCATCGAAAGGATAATTGAATAGACTCTCGCCAATGCTCAAGTTATTTAATGCTCATACGGTTTTCAACTGCTGTGACGCCTCCTATTTCTTCAGCTAATGCAATAGCTTGCTCCACTTGATTCATGTCATCAACAAATCCGTTTAATTGTACGCGATGTTTAAAGGTTCTAACATGAACATCAAGTCCTGAGACCATGGGACACCGTAGCAATGCTGTTTTGACCTTTGTTGATATGACGCTATCATCGATGAATTCCCCTGTACTTTCCTGATGGCGAGTGGCTGCGCAACCCACCAATAGCGTGGCAAGCACAAGAAAAGACATCAGGAAGTATCTAACTTGCATACGCGTATATTCCTAATATCGATGGTTGGCTAAGTGCACAATACCTCATGTACGTCTTTATCTGTCATTGAGTACATTGAGCTATTTGATAGATAGATTATTTTCTACTGAGTTCACTCCAGCGACATTTCTTGACAATCGAGATGCGGTCTCCATCTGGTCGGCATTATCCACTAAGCCATTTAATTGCACGCGACCTTTAAATGTGGAGACACTAATATCGAAGCCGGATACTTCAGGATCACGTAACAAGGCTGTTTTAACTTTCGTGGTAATCGCACTATCATCGATATGTTCACCAAAGCTTGCAGATTGCGATCCGCCAGCACATCCCGACATCGCAGTAGTGATAAGAACCAGGCAACTCCATAGTAGTATTTGCCGAATCGATTTCATGGGTGTTTCTCCTCTATTCGTTGTTAAGCTTGTGTTGTCTTATGTTCATATACTCATCACACTGATGCATGCAAAAAGGTCTTGAAGCTGTCTGTCTTGCATGTGTTTGTTATCGACTATCGTTACTAAAAGGAGAGAGTTGCTGTTCGTTTCCTCGTGAGCTAGACGGTGGTTGATTTGCTGACTGGATGGAACTCCCAAAGAAATTTGTGCGAGCTTCCTGAAATCGTTCTCGAGCTCCTACAAATTTGTCGCGAGCCTCGAGATATCGGTCTCGCTCTCTTTCAAACTGTTCGACTGTTTTGTCGTATTGATGTTGTTCCTGTTCGAACGTTGCACGAGCTCGATCATACTTTGCGTTAGCTTCTTTATATTTCAATCGATCCTTCATGAATTGGTCGACATTATCATTAAACGCATCCTGTGCTTCTTCGTAATGATCGATGTCTCGTTGAGCGGAACCCAGTTCTTCCAGCGATGGACCGACTTCTGAAAACGCTGAGGGGTCATTGGGGGCGGCATTTGTTTGTGCGGCGGATTGACTCACCCCAAAGCAAACAATCGAGAGAAGTACTGTGCAGTACGTGCTAGCGGTTGTGATGTGAGTGTTCATAAAGCACCTCCTTATGCTTACGAAATTAGATTATGGTGTAGTGATCTTGTGATTGTCTTACGAAATCGTGATGTTCAATATTCGAAATGTGATCGGTGATCGACATTTCATTTACTGTATTAGTTAGGGAAATTATCTCTTAATTCTGCCATATGACTAGCATTGAATTTGTGACATTGCATTCTGCCGATTGCACAAACACAAGGAACTATCAGGCGGATCATAGCAATATTTAAGTGGTGGATCTTTAGACATTTTTCTCGAATCCGTTAGGTTTTTATCTAGTGTATTTCATCGATATACTGTTGATAGAATTTCACGCTCGACTTGTTCTCTCACCTGTGTGAATTCTTTGGCAAGCCTCATCGCTCTGGTTTCGAAGAACACTTTACGGGCTTCTTTGAAGATAATCTTTTCTTCTATTTGCATGTGATCTCGCAAGCAACTATGAAGATCTTCAAGTTTTTCGCGCCAATTCTGATGATGAAGCGTGACTTGCTCGATTTTCCCGAGTGAGTATGCCAGCTCTTCTCGCTGTTCCAGTGCCGAATTAATAGTCTTGCCTAGCCCCTGCCATTCTTCGAATGCCGGGTAAAATACCTTTTCTTCTGACTCGTGATGGGCGACCAAAGCATTCTTGAGATCGAAGAAAATGATTTCCCTTTCGGTATCTTCTAGCTGACTGCCTAGAAGTTTCAAAAATAATGCGTTTAAGATTCGATGGTCTTTCTTGAGTGCCTGATAAATATCCATGCAAACCCCCGAATATTTTTCTTCTGTGTCTGGTGTTATCTCTGCTGTCTATATAAATATCAAAGACCAATAATTCCCAAAAGCCATAGCACGAGTATTAAGCTTACGGGTACGCCGAGCAACCACAAAAGTATAGGCATGAGAACCTCCTTATGAGAACAGGGTTATGAAGAATGTCTTACATATTATGTGTCATCGCTCCTTCTGATCATTGGGGTCTTCATGTGTGTGTGAAGTCGTCGTTTGCGTTGAGTGAAAGTTAGGACCAATACTTGGGACGACCATAATAATCGTAGAGGCGTGACTCGTATTCGCGATTAATCGGGAGCGCAGGATCAAATTCTGGACTATTTTTCACACCTTCCTCAGTTAACTCAAGGTCAACGGTTTGATCTGGCCAATTGACTTGTGTAATCCATTCTGGAGCAATGAGCACCTTTTTCCCTGGAAGCCAATTTCCAGTATTGACAATTATGTAGTGGAGTTGCCAAGTCGAGTCGTCCATGACGAAATCCTCAACATGACCAATCGCTCCATCACGTACATTGAGTGAATACCCACACACCTCATTCATACTGCGAAGGTGTTGATCTCCGGTGGGTACTTGAATAGCGGCTTCGACATCTGGTGGTACAATCTCAGGAGCGGGAGTTACGCCCACAAGACCAAACGTCTCGCCTGCGGCAGGTTGAATAAACGGTTTATCTCCCCAGTACCGCTGCCATGAATAATATGCCCGGAGCTTGTCTTCTTGCTGGAGTGAGACGGGAGCATTCTCTCGAATGTCAGGACTCTTTTCGATTTGCTCTGCGGTAAGATGGATGGGGAATACTTCTTGACTCCAATCTGGCTGTCCAAGCGTTTCGGTCCCAATTAACACCTGACGTCCTGGTAGCCAATTCCCTGTGTCAGCAATGAGGTATCGAATCTTCCAAGATTCATCGTCAAAATAAAAATCTTTTACTGATCCCAGGTCTTTGTCTGTGGCTCGTAGGGTGTAGTTTAGTAGCACGTGTGTGGTTCGTAACATGTGTCCTCCTCGAGAATGCTGAATCGTCCTTACTTCATACGCAAACGAAGATAAGGAGCGTCATCGAATCTATGTAAGAATACATCATTACAGCATATCGATTGGTTCGTTATTGATGGACAAATGTCGATGGTGAGGTTGAAAATGTCTAGTATGTTTGGGAGGGCAGACGTATCAACGAGCAAAGATCACTACCATTCATTGCCATCATTATCCTTATGACGTATGGAATGTGGTCCCGTTGGTGTTTGTTGGTCTGGGTATGATGTTTTTTGAAAAGAAAAATTGAAGCAACAGATGGTGGGCTGAGATTGGTGAATGCATTGTAGTCCTCAGGTACCCATGGTTGGAGCAATGGCGTGGATACTGCCGATATTACATGACCGACTAATTTACAAGAGTGAAGGTCGGAAGCGTGAGGTGATGTGGAAAATGCCCAAGAAGGAGGCTCAGGCTTTTCGCAATACGTTGACACTGGTCAACACCTTACGTATCTGAGATGAATAGTTTTTGTGCGGTTTCCCTATGCCAAATCTGTTTCTGTTCCATGCCGCCTCCATTTGGCTCACATCATAATCTTACTTCATAACGTAGTCCAAATTTGGGTCAGAGGTGCTTCCCTTTTCGATCCCCATTCTTAAGTGTATGCGCATCTCCATGAATGATACGACATCAGCCACTGGTAATCGGGTGAAATACGCGGTGTCTGGGCGACCGTCCAGTATGTGCCTGATGTTGGTGTCTAGAATTGTAGAAGGCAAAATGCCGTTTCAGCCCTTGCTTGACTTCGTGTGGGATCTCCTAGGCGTGGAGGTACGTATCCTCATATTGGACGGATCGCCATAATTGTTCGAGGAAAATATTTCCACGCCACGCGCCTTTGTCGTCCATGACTAGTGGTCACGGTCAGAGAGGCACTGCCTCGTTGCTGCTCTGAAGGTTTCATGTGTTGTTCCCCACGTCTGAGGTCTTCAATCTGAATGATCTATGCCGTGAGATTCTTCGCTGAGGTTGTTAACGCTCTGAATCATTTTGTGCTTCCTGTAATCCTTCAGCAATTTTTTCTTGTGCTTCCTTGCGTACATCTAGTTCGGGGTTTGGAGTGGGATGTGCCGTATCTTTAAACGTCAGAATGGCCAAGATGGGATAATGATCTGAATCAAATGATTCAAGGACTTTGAGAGACATCACCCCGATATGCGGGGTATGGAAAATGTGGTCCATAGGAAATCTGAGTAAAGGAAGATGAGTTGGAAAGGTATTAAAAAACCCCGGCCAATTCGAGGGTCTAATAACCCACTGAGTTCCCGAAAGAGTCTTGTGGTATGTGACCAGGCAACATCGTTGAGGTCGCCAGCCACAATTGCAGGTCTAGGCTGTTCGGCGATCAAACGACCTACAATGAGGAGTTCTGCATCTCGTTCATGCGTATCTTGATTGATTCTTGGTGGTCGTGGATGTAAGCCATAAAAGTCCACGGTGTCGCCTGAAGGTATTTGAATCGTCGTCTGAAATGACGGGACGTCATCTTCAACGAGAAACCTGATGTTGGTATCTACAAGTGGAAGGCGAGAATACATGTGCATGCCATAGGTATTCTCAAGTGGCTTCTTGATCGTATATGGATAATTCTTTTCGAGCGATTGTAGGGCGTTTTCCCATTGGTGATTTGTTTCTGTCAGTAAAATCAAATCAGGATTGTATTGCTCAATACATCGTAGCAGTTTCTCGAAGCTTCGATTCTTCATTAACACGTTCGCGCAGAGAATGCTGAACGTTCGTGCAGGATCGCGGTGATTGTGGGGGGGACTTTCTTGTTTGACAAAAACAGTATAGGGGTGAATCCGATATCCTTGAATCACCAAGCTTGCAGCGAGAAAAGGCATCACACCTGTACTAAACATGAGGTCGTTCTCATTCAGAGTACCCCAGAGCCAGATCGATATTAGTAGGATATTGAGAAAGGCAAGTTGAGCACAGGGGAAATCAAAAATGCGAATCCACCAGAGACCAACTCGCCAAAGCGGAAGAATTGTGATGAGGACGATTAAAATCCCCGGCAATACGAGAGTGAGATCAAGTGTCATGTTTCAGAATGAAATTATTGAGAGTGAATATCCAAGCATCAAAATAGTCAATGGAGTTAGACTGTCAAGGAGGCTGGCAGTGGCATTATGCACGGTGCTCTATTGACCCGTCTACAAGGTCGTACATGCCTTGGCTTCCCTCAAAACAAGGAAGATATCGATTCGATCTGTAAAGCCAGACAATCACGCTTTGCTCAAAAGTAGACTGGTGTTGATTTGTGTGGATAGCTTTGCCTTTTTTGCAGGGCCATGATGGGTCATTCAAGGTTAATTGCAAATGGCTTCCGTGTTTCTAAAGAATGGCGAGAGAGAAATCTTCAACGGCTCGGAGAACGATTAGTAAAAATAAGATCGAATCATGTTGACGTTGAGACATCATCTCGGGTCGTGGTGTGGGCTCTTCAGGAAGAGATCGCCATCACTACTGAGCAAGTCCAGCTCTAAGTCTTCAGTCTGGTCTTTGTCTGTTGCAATTTGTTCCGCAATGTGAGTGTCTTTGGAGACATCAGATTCCGGCTTTGATTGAGTTGTGACCATAGGTGGTGTGCGCCGTGTGGATTGCACGTTGTCTTGGTCAGCCAAGCCATCCAATTGAGGAAATCTTTGTAGGTTGAGCCGGTATATGGGTTCTGGCATCTCGTAATTGGCCAGATCAAAAGCTTCTTTCACATTGCGTATAGCCTCGCTTTTTACCTTTAAAAAATCAAATTGCTCTTGAGTTGTCCACGTTAACATTTTTAATATCACATTGGACTCACCGAGTTTTTCAATCAAGCAGCGAACTGGTGGATCTGAAATCACTCCAGGGGTTTGTCGTAATGTCTCGACCGCGAGTTGGCGAGCCGCCTCAATGTTGACCGACGTATCAATTCCGACTTCAAAAGTGAAACGGCGTTTGGGATTTCGGGAATAGTTGAGAAGGATACCTTTGTATACTGTCGCGTTCGGAATGCGCACATGGTTACCGTCTAACGTCATTAAGATTGTCGCTCGTGATGTGAGCTTCACGACCAACCCTTCGTAATTTTCTAGGACGATATGATCGAGTGGGCGGAATGGTTGTCGAAGGCTCAACAAGATACTGGCAATGTAGTTTTCCACCGTGTCTCGAAGTGCAAAACCAACTGCCAGTCCCATGACTCCTGCCACACCCACGATCGTACCCAACAAAGCTGTCGCATCCAAAATCTCGAGCATGAGAATAAAACCAATGAAGAGAATTCCCACTCGTAACGTTTGCCTCAATAATGACTGCAAAAATATATTTGGAGTAATTCTTGTATAGAGGGTCCTCCATCTTGTTAAAATCGAAGCGATAAACCAAAAGATAAGAAAAACGCCGAATGCAATGATCAAAAGCGGTATAAAGGAGATCAGTTCATTGAACCGCTTCATTAATTTTTCTTGAACGACTGAGAGCCGGCTCTGAATATCACGTTTTTGCATGATGTTATCTGTGACACTCACTACCCCCTCTGTCCGTTTAGCAAGCTCGAGCGCCTGTTGATGAGCATCTTTAGACAGGGTTTTTCCAGTTAACCGAATCACCCCAGCATTCACTTCGATGTCGACATTGGAAAGCGCAGGAATATGCTGATAGACGTCCGTCAGTCGGTCTCGGATTAGTTCATCCTTGACTTTGTTCGAGCCTACAGAAATTTCTGGTGAAGGATCTGGAGGTAAGGGTTCAGATAGCGTATCAATCTGGTCTAGAGGATCTTGAGAATAAATCAGTTGTGGCGAGGTGATCAAAAGACCGAAAATGCACACAATAATCAGTGGTGAATAGTCTTTGACGTTCATAAGGTTTGGCTACGCTTCTTTGGAAATATACTTCTCAGATAAGGGTTGACTGATTGTTCAATGCATGTAACTTTTTCAGATGAAAAGGAGGTCGTGAACGTTACTGGTCGATCTCACAGGCAGTGCTTCTCTCATATGTCTATGTACACGAAAATCGTGTGTAAGTCGGGTAGCTTTCTCATAACCCCATTACACATCCTGACCACCATTTGACCTTACGCCAGCGGTTTGGTGTGGTGGACGTCCAGCGCTTCGAGTAGATTGTGATCCCCAAATTAGTTTAGTCACGGCTTGAGTGACGGCCATCCCTAGGTACGCCTTCAGCATGTTTTTTACTGGACTTTGCGGTCCGTCATCTTCATGAAAAGTCTTTGTGTCAGACCTGTCCTGGTGATGTAGAAATTCAAAGCCACTCTTTGTTACTCGTCTAATAGAATCGAATTTGTTAAGCAGCCGTTCTCCCTGATCCAGCACCGCCCTGTGCATCGTTTTCACGGTATGTCCGATATCTCCGATAGCGTGGACGAGTACCATGGCTCGGGTCATACCCAGCCGAGTCTGGTGGGTCAGGTCACGGACATTGTGGCTTATTTCGTGCAGATTGTTAAGCAATAATGGCGTCTCTTTGTTGAGATGGTCGAGAAGTTGCTCAGCCTGAACAAGCGTTTTTTTGATTTGCATGATGGTCGCCACTAGAGCCCCGAGTAGAACGACAAAGGCTATGATGGCGATCACGATTGTCAGTTCAAGCAACACATCCATATTGTCATCCATTGGGCATTATTTATTAGAGAACACGGAGAAATTCTACCAAGTCCTGTTTTTCTTGAGCCGTCATCTTTCGTTGTAGGACAAGATTGAAAAATTCCACCGTGTCTTCTAGGGTGAGTAATCGTCCATCATGGAGGTAGGGCGGGGAGTCTTTAATTCCCCGTAAGGGCAATGTTTTAAATAATCCCTCCGCACGTCCTGGTTGACCTTCCAATGTTGATCCCACATGATCATAAAATCGTTCAACTCGTAAATCGTGAAAGCTGTTATCTGTGTAAAATGGTGCAGTGTGACAACTTGCACAATTTTTCATAAAGACTGCCTCACCTCGAATTTCAGCTTTTGTGGCCTTTGCATGATCCAACGAACCTTCGACGTTAAGTTTTTTAGCTGGGGGGAAGTCTACAATGTTTTGAAATCTGGCCATATGACTGGCTTCTTCACGAGTAAAAATTCGGCCACCCTTTTCGGCTGCTTTGGCAAGAGCATCATCGAAATAGGCTGTGGCCCCTTCGCTTTGCGTGAAGTCTTCAAGAGATCGAAGGCCTCGCTTCGACCCTAAGCGGTCTTGGGCAAATGTGCCACGCATCGATATCGTATCAATACGGTACCGTTCACTCTGAGGTCGAACGTCTGGAGTCAGTTCAAACGCGCCAGAGGTATGTCCATTGATATGGCAGTCCATGCATGCCGCACCCTGCACCGGCTTTGCGGTTGAACGATCAGCGGTGACATTATGACGTTGTGCAGGAATTTTTCGAAGTAATAGTCGAAGTCCTTCTTTTTGACGAGGGGATAAGACTTCACTATCCCCAAAGATGGCCTCGAAGTTTTCAGTACTGATAATCTGTCCTTTACTCACGTCCCCTAAGTCTGGGCGTCCTACGAGAAATAGTGGGGGGGGAAATTCAGGAAGATAGGCTTGGGGTAAATCATGACCGGCATCGATTCGCTCTAGACCCTCCATCTGCTGGAGTTGATGGTCAGGGAAAATAAACCCTCCAACCTTCTGGAGAGGAAACCACAAGGGAGGATAGGGGAATATCTTACGGTCTTTAATTTCGTCAGGTGACAGTTTGGACAACTTCTCCCAGGTGACGCCATCTTTAAGTTTTGCTGTAGGACCAACGGGAATGTGCTTACGGCCGCCTGACATCGTGACGGTAGGATGCGTACGGCCCGATAAATCATAGCGCTTATTGATGATATTCATATGCTGAGCCATCACTTCCTTTTTTTGAGGAAGAGGCTCAAGCTGTTTAGGTGCATCAAACATGGGCTTCCCCACGAATTGATCATTGGAATGTGAGTGAGTATCGATTGGGGTCTTCGCATTGCGATCTGCGGCAAGAAGAGAATGTTGAGCTCCGATCATCATTAGGGTTGCAATTGCCACGGACGCTGCAAAGCCTGTTGTCTTCCTGAGGCCAAGCTGAGACATGTTGATTCTCCTACGTTACCTAAAATAATGAACGATCGTGGATATAACTATAAACTTTCTATACATGTGGGGAGCAGGGGCGCCCACCAGGTTTCACAGTAAATCAGGGATACTTGAATAGTATCGAGTCTCGTTCTACATCCGTTGTCTCTGAAAACGACGAAGTCTCTAAATGATGAAAGAAACTCGACTGTCATGATAAATACTACTCCACGCTCACTGTGTACGTGTAGTGGATAAATATAGGAAAAGGGAGAGTCTATTGTCTGTCGCTCCTGTATTTCTCTGTTACTTGTACTGATATATGGGGTGATGCGACGGATCACATGTCTTTTTTACATGAAAATATTGTAGTTGGCTTTCAAAGCTCTTTTCGTGAAAAAGGAGGCCAGGCAGTTGGTGGGCGAAAGAATCGTGTTTATTCAAAATGAAAAGGACACGTGAACATTCCCTCTATTTCTTTCGCGAGTAATTTATTCTGCGTCAGGGAACGTTCACGCGCATAATTCATGTTTGATTTGATGGCGATACAGGCGCAACGATATCTTGTGGGGAACCTATGCTTCTTCCAATAGCCGCGGCCCCCTATAACATTGAAATAAATGTCCAAAGGTCCTAAAGGAGAGCAGTCTTATTATCGTCTCGTGTAATTCACGATCCTCGCATTCTGGCGACCTGCTTTGAAGCCAATATCAGTATGAGAGACCGCGGTCAACGCACTCAGGTGTTCGACGCAATTTATTTGTGGGATGTGATTTTCAATCGGGACGTTTTTGGTCTACCCGAAGACGGAGCCGCCATTGAAGCGGAGCTTTAGGATCTCGCGTGTAATGATTCCGATCCTCTCCTACTTCCACGTTTCTTAATGGAATGGATACTGTGTCTTTCATGTGCGGAAAGGAGTCTGCAAATATTAAATGAACGACATGCTCAGTACATCCAGACACTTGCGCATTGAGGTCACGAGCATCCGTGAAGTCCACTGTGATTCGTTCTTCTGGATTAATCCATGGCGTAATTAATGCTGCTTTTTGTGAGTCAGTCATGTTTTCCTCAAGGATAATTTAATAATGTAATGAATAGACGTTAAAATGTGAATGTCGTTCCTTCGTCCGTTTGATGTATGCTCCTTCATTGTTTTACGGTGTAATATTTCTCTCCTTTTCACTAGTGGACAAATCTCTTTCTTGAGAGATATTTAAGTCTATCGTTCCGTCGACTGCGGTATCAGGGGAGAATGAAATCTTATATGAATGTCTTGTCCCAGGCGCCGTAGCCTCAGTACATTTCTAATTTCAATGAAATTCGGGTATGGTGTTGTCAAGCTCTCCGTGCTGCGGTATCTTGTTTTACGTTCCCGACTCTTCTTTGAAAACCTAACGATACTATGATTGAACGTAAGGCAATGACGCAACGATCTCCGGCGGATAGACACCTTTGGCAAATCACCCCAGTTCGTGATCTTGTCGCGATTGGCCTGATTCTTTTTATTCTCTGGGCTGGCTATTCTCTCCGCAGTATATTCACACCTGTTCTTGTGGGGTTACTCTTTGCTTATCTCTTCAGTCCTCTCATTACCTATACCCACACCCATTGGCGTTTTCCTCGCCCCCTGACGATCTCGTTATTGTTTGTGTTACTGATTGCAATCGGGGCAGGATTAATCGGTTGGTTAGGGCCGATCGTCGAAAATCAGGTGATTACACTGGCGCAAAAAGCTCCAACGTACTTGGAGAGTTTGGCGCAACGGTACAATATTGACATAGAGAATCCACGGCAGCAGCTTCAAGATGCAGCAGCCACCATGAAAATGAACGCCATGTCGCTCATCAAGGCGGCATTGACCGGAACGAGCCAAGCGTTTGGGTTTTTAGGTAGTGTCGTGAGCGCGACAACGTATTTTTTAATTTCGTCCGCCCTTATTCCGGTGTATTTCTTCTTCTTTGCTTGGCACTTTCCTTCAATGATTCATTATATCCAAGAATATGTTCCATCAAGTCGTCAGGATCGCATCGCGGAAATCGTGGAACGCATGGATCAAGCGGTCGGGAGTTTTTTCCGCGGACGTCTTGTGATTGCTGTCATGATGGGGACTATGCTGTCGATTGGTTGGCTGATCGTGGATGTCCCCTATTGGTTTCTCCTTGGAATTGGAACTGGACTGTTAAGTATTGTTCCTTATGGTGCCACGTTCGGATGGCCACTGGCGGTCTTGTTGAAATACCTTGATGTCACGACTGGTTCTGGAGCCCCAGGTTTTGACTGGGCGGCGGTGGTGTTCTGGCCTTCCGTGGTGTACGGGGTGGTTCAACTTCTCGAAGGATGGGTTTTAACGCCGTATGTTCAGAGTCAGTCCACAGAACTCAGTGCCGTGACCATTTTAATTGTGGTGTTTATCGGAGGAGCAGTCGGAGGTCTCTATGGACTGATTTTAGCCATCCCTCTGACTGCATGCCTCAAAATTCTGTTTCAAGAAGTCGTGCTTGTTCGCCTGAAGCAGTGGGCTGCAGAAAATTAGAGTGCGCGAGTGTTGTGCGCTGCTTCTCAATAATCGTTCAAAATTTGTCAGAACGCCATTGCTTACATTCTATGAGTCAAGGAGTATAGCCTTGCATTCAGGAAATTCCATGATATGAACGACGGTGTCCCATCATCGGTCGATCTGTAGACTGTGGGTCTCCAATCGGTGGTTGGTCTGTCGCCGGTGGCTCATCCGGTCGAGAAGGAGTGGGTGGTTCTTCAACAGGCGGTTCTTTGGGTGAGCGCTTCGGTGGTTTTACTGGTGGCTTTGTTGGTTCATTCGGCGGTTCTTGTATTGGGGGATCATCACTCATCAGTGTGGACGGGTTGTTTTTGTTTTGCTGCAGTTTCATGTTTTTCTATATCATTTCAATTTTTTACTATATCACATTTATTTTTCTAGATGAGTTCTAACGAATCAACAAATGGGACTAATATCGACTATCATCTAAGTTCACCTGAGGTATAAGTTCATACATTTCCGTGATCTCAAATAAACTTTTATCCGTGGGAAGTGAACGGATTCTATCATAGAATGAGAAATGAAGGCGTATTGATTGGAACCCTCAAAGCATTGAACGGGTGAGGTTGAAACCATGTTCACCAACTGTTCGTGTGTGTTTGGTAAGGTCAAGGTGCCAGTAATGTTAGCTGATGTTCTTCACGAAGGATCTAGAGGTGATTCATGATTATGGTCGTTACACACCAGCCGCATTTACGAAACGAACTGATAGAGCATCTTACCTGTCAAGGTTATGAGGTACTCGTGCCTCCTCATCGTCAAGATGTCTGTACTCTCGTTCAAGAGGCCAATCCTCAAGTTATTGTTCTGGATTTGTATGTCGCTGATCCTAACGGCCTTGAGATTGTAGAGCGTTTACGACGCCAGGGGTTCACTGGGAAAATTTTAATTATTGCCGGAGCGTCAGTTCGGAGTGCGGTTCCAGAAGCCTTTCGCTTAGGCGCTGATCAAGCGGTTGGCGGACCTCAAGGAACTGGGGCCCCCTTACTGAGTGGACAGGTAGAAGCCACGATTCGTTCGTTCTTTCATCAGGAAATTCAAGCTCTGGCGTATAAGCTGTATGAAGAGCGAGGACGCACACCTGGGAGAGATTGGGATGATTGGTTTGAGGCTGAATGCCAAATCTTGAATCTTCAGAAGTCCCGACACCCCAACCCTGTCCATATGGAAGTCCCGGAAGAGTTAGTGGCACGACAGGTCTGAGTAAGGCGAACTTACCACTTTTATTGATTATTTCACTGTTTTCGTCCATGTGGTTGTTGAAAACTAAAATATTATTCAATTAAACAAACAGCTTGAGAGTCATTTAGACTATCCAATGGGAAGCACACAAGGGATGTTAGAGTTGAGATTCATGAATTCCGCTCTATTTACAAAAAACCTTTCCTCAGTAAGCTACCATTTTATCAATCTTCTTGCTCTCGTACCGCGGTAAACTTTCAGGTATGGAATGCGAAACAATTTGAGTGTGTGTAGATATGTCACTCCGCTCTCTCGTTTCCCATGTGTGAAGGGTCGGGGAGACAAGCTGGTAAGTGTTTGGTTTTATGACGAATTCTTCTGCTTATTTTGGGCCCTCCATACGCTATTGCCAGGTTTTCGGTTGCCTGTTGCAATGGTTCTCTGTACAATTCAACTCCTTTTTACTGCCATTCACCGTGTGTTATCCACATCCATGAATACACAAAACCCTGCGCCAACAGATGCGATCATTAATACAGAAGAAGAATACGATCAATTCGTGGAAACTTCCATGTCGATGCTCTTAGAGAGGGCCAGCAATTACTCTAAGAAAATTCTCAAGGAGACGAATGAGTGGACTGAAAATGTGAGTCATGAGAAGTTAGTGCTTCGCTTGGGTTATGAATTAGTAGAACGGTTTCTCATCCATGCCCGCAACGAGATTCCATGCCGACCGACTCTCCTGTTAGACAGTTATGTCGCAAAACATTTTAGCCAACCCGATTCGTTTGTGTATAACAATAAGCCAAGTACAGAACTTGAAGCTTTTATCGATGGCCTTGCTTCAAAAGCCGTCGTAAGTCGTGATGCACTCATTGCTCAATTTACGCATTTTTATGCTTTGACGCCGTCTCAAGTTATTAAGTTACTCGGGTTAGCCGAAGAGCAGAGTCAACGAATTTATAAGAATTTTACACGTTGGCGGCAATCTGGCTGGCATCGAACGATGAAAGAGATTGGACTGACGCTTCCGAAAATTATCAGCCTAGAACAGCAGTTGAAAGATGAGCCGCAAGTGGTCTCACAAAAAGCTAAAGATTTACTTGAGCAATCTCAGTCTCATTATCGAAAAAGTGAGCCTGAACATTATCCCTGTCAAACGAAAGAGCAGTGGGGGGAAATGTTCGTTGAGGGGTACGGGCAAGACTATCGAATTTGGCATTTGCCAATGTGTTTTTCGTGTCTGAGTATGGTGTATAGCTCGACGATAGATGGTGAACATTCTGAGGAATCATTGAAGATGAATCTTCACATACAACCAACGCTCGTGACTTTGAAAAGCCATGGTTAGGAGTGAACCGTATGATACCTGAGCAAGAACTCATCCAATATGAGCAGGACCTTGTTCAAGCGTTGTTGGATCAGCGTCATCGAAGGCAAACGGAACCTCCAGGGTCACTTCAGGTTTTTATTGGTGGCAGAAGTCTTGGGACCCTTGATTGTGGCGATCAGGCAAAGACTGAGCGAACATTTGATGTCGGATCGATTTCAGACTTTATTGACTTACGTTCTGCTTCCGGGCTTCTCATTGGAACGTTGTCTGTTGAGTCATACAAGCCAGCAACAGCAGAATTCCTTGCGGGGAATTATAGAATAGAACTTCATGTAACACCGAAGGAAGAGGCGACTGTGCTTCGCCTGACATCGACAAACCTTTTGGCTACACCGCCACAGGTTGTAGAGATGCCTCAACGTGCCCACTCCAGCCATATCCTCACGCATCATTCGACCCCCTGGTCGATGGTGGCCCTGGCCGCTCAAGTGCTTTTAGCTGCCGGCGTTGTGTTTTTAGTCGCTGATCGGTTTGCCTCAATGAGGAATACTTCGAGCGATCCATCTCTCCGTGTCAGCGGACAGGAGCAGCAGTTAGAGCAAGTGCTTCAGCAATTGACGGCACTTGAGACTCGTCTTGGGGGGAATTCTGTCGTGGCAGTGAAGAACACGAGTGGAGACGTGCGGCAGGGTGACTTAGGAGTGCCGGTTGTCAATCGTCAAGAACAGAACACATTAGCATCTGACTCGGTCCTTGAAGAAAAGGCTGAATCTTTTGACACAGGACTCTTGGCGAAACGACCTGTTTGGGTTCGCTTCAAGGAAGGTGTGGCAGATGCGCGACGAAATAATTTCTTCAAAGAAGTCTCGGCGAAAGAATATACGCAAGTCGGTGGATGGTATTCTTTTGACCTTGACCTTCCGACGTTACAACAACCAGATGAAGTGTTGGGGGCTTTTTCAAAGAGTGATGACATTGAAATCATCACCACCTCAGTCGTCACACGTCGCGTCCAAGTTCGATTTAAACAAGATAGTGATGATAACGATATTAATGAATTCTTTAAAGAGATACGAACTCAAAAGAGTGCTCCCAACGATAATTGGTACGATCTCACCCTCTCACTTCCTGAGCCCGTGCAGCCAGAGTCGTTTATCAACGAATTACGTTCGAGAAACATTGTTGAACAAGTGAAAGTCGATCTGGACGAGCTTCCTTCACTCTAGTGTTCCGCTTCTGCTTCAATTCTCATGTGTCGTGTGCTTCCCCCGAATCTCACAGTACTGTTCATGGTCAGTACTGTGTTGTGAAATATCGCGATGTTGCAAGATCACTGAGTCGATGATATCACCACATTGGATACAACGTTGAATCGGAATTTTCAGCATTCCGCTATTCAAGATGTTCTCGCACCAATCGCGAACTAACATTCCTCCACACCGTGTACAGCTGCTTTCGTTCTGTTGATCTGGTTTTTCTTTGATTAACTGATCACCCTGCAGTGGTGTAAGCGTGTGTGTCATTGCCTCCTCCTTTGTATTGAATGAACGTCAAGCAAGTTGTGATGGTCAGACCGTGCCTGATTTGTGTCCATCCAAATGGATAGCAAACTTTTTGTGAGAGGTGAAATAGACAAACGCTTGTGGAGTAGAAAGAAAATATTCAGTGAGGAGTTGATCTGTTGGCCATTTATTCCCTTCATTGTATCAATAGCCCCAGGTGCAAGCTTCAGCTTGAGAGGCGGTTATTCTGTCAATGAACGAAAATATTCATGAGGTAGACATTTTCTCACTGAACGTTCTCAAAAAGTCTATTGTGGAATAGGGAGGAGGTTCCTTTATAAGTATGTATGATTTGTTTGTTCGCGTGATGCTTCGATATTACGTAGATGAAAATGCAACAGCCGTAATACGATAGAGTCATTGTTCTCTCAGCCTGTAAGGAGAAAGTCGTTATGATGAATCCGACAATTTATAAAGCCCAGTCTTATAACTTAAGCGATCTGAAGGGCATTTCTGATGAAAGTTTAGAGATGCATTTTAAACTTTACAACGGGTATGTGACCCAAACGAACAGTCTTCTCGAGCAGATCAGTGAATTTTTAAAAGATGGTGTTATAGATCAAGAAGAAAAACCTGCATATTCGGAACTGACCAGGCGGCTTGGGTTTGAATACAATGGCATGGTTCTCCATGAATTGTACTTTGGAAATCTTATGAAGCAGGGTGCCGGTGCGCCTGGTTCACAGTCCTCATTTCGAAAAGCGGTCGAGTCAAGTTTTTCGAGTTATGAGATCTGGAAAGCCGACTTTATGGGTGTCGCCAAAATGCGTGGGGTAGGGTGGGCGATCTGTTATCAAAACCCGACCAATCAACGGCTCTCAAATCATTGGATAAGTCTACACGAAATCGGAAATGTCGCTGGCTTCCGACCTGTTTTGGTTCTCGATGTATGGGAACATGCGTATCTTCTGGACCATGCGCCTTCAGATCGGCCGAAGTATATAGAAGCATTCTTCGAAAATATTAACTGGGAGGCAGTCGATGCTCGTATATCGGACGATTAATACCGTATACGTAATACCTGCTTGTCTTGCAATGTAAGGGAGGTCTAATACGATGTCGAGATATGATGACCGTGAACGTTTTTCTCTTATCCCCGTCTTAGCGGGATTTTTTCTTGGTGCCGGAATTGCGTTGTTACTTACACCTCAGACTGGTCCGGAACTTCGCCGTGATCTCAACCGAAGAGCTCGAAGTGCCAAGGAGTCAGTTGAGGAAACCGTTGAAATAGTGAAAGAGCAAGGAAAGGAAGTTTTTGATGCAACAGGAGAAGTCATAGCAGAAGCTAAGCACGCATTTGAAGCCGGTCGGGATCAAGTAAGAAGGTCATTAAAAACGTAAAAATGAAGTTCGAATCGTTTTCTTGTATTTATTATTCATTATATTTTAGGAGAAATACTATGAAGCAACTTCTGACGTATGCGGGTCTCATCATGATGTCGATGGTTCTCATCATGGGATGTCAATCCATGACTGGGAAAACAGCTGGAACAACCGTTGATGATGCCCTGATTACTTCGTCCGTGAATGCAAAGCTTGCGGGAGACAGCATGGCATCGATGGCGAGAATTGACGTCGATACGGAGAGAGGTGAGGTGCTACTCAGTGGGATTGTTGAATCGTCTGAGGCACGAGAGCGAGCAGAAAACCTTGCCAGACAGGTAGAAGGTGTGACGCATGTGACCAATAACCTTCAGGTGGAACTGAACTGAGCCTGGCGGCTTGACGTACCTGCCTCGAGGCTTATCGTAAGGCCTTGAGGCAGGACTCATATGTCCATTTGCTATATTCGAACTTCTCAGTGTTGAGGTACTTGATCCCTTCTTGTCGTATCCGTAATCTGCAATTCACTGAAATCATTTCTAGAGGAAATCGACTGTCCTATCCTCCCCAATCTTAGGCCAAACGCAGACTTATTGTATCTTGTTGTCTGATGAGTGTTGGATTGCCTCGGTAATTGATTGGACACTTTAAATTGCGTATTTTATGGCAATTGGAGGTGTCGATGAAACTCAGCAAACACAAGCGTTGGAATGCTAGCCGGAAAGCCGAGGTGGTGCTTGTTCTACTTAAGGGGGCGTCACTGGAAGAAGTGAGTCGGCTGACGGGTCAGCCGGCGTATGTGCTCAAGAAATGGCAGGAGAGCTTCATGCAGGGTGGCGAGGCCACCTTTCATACTGGCGAGTCAGCTAAGGAGAAGGCTCTGGAAGCGGAGAACCGGTCGCTGAAAGCCAAGGTGGGGTCCCTGGTTATGGATAACGACTTGCTGTATGCAAAGATCGATCGTCTGGAGGATGGCGTCCCTTTGCACTTGAGGAAATCGAAGTGTTGAGCGAGACCTGTTCGATTTCCACAAAGCGCCGGTATGGATGGTCTCGTATATGCGATGTGTGGGGCATCCCACGTTCAACCGTATATGACTGGCTGCAACGTCGACGAGTTGCCGGGAACGCGGTCAAGCAGCGTGGCCGACGTCCGCTGGTGAGTAATGAGGATTTGATGGTCGCGATCAGGCAAGTGCTCGCTGGGTCGTCACAGGTGAGCTTCCCTGGCGAAGGGTATCGCAAGGTGTGGGCGCGACTGCGGCATCGCGGCTTGCGAGCAGACAAGGAACGGGTGCGGCGGCTTATGGGGCAACATCAGCTCTTGGCGCCTGTCCGAGGAGGGTCGCCTAACGGCCCCCGAGTGCATGATGGGTCAATTATTCCGATGGCTCCCAATCTGATGTGGGGCACAGATGCCACAGCCACGTGGACACTCAAGCAGGGCCAGGTGACCGTCTTTGCCGTCCTTGAGCACTTTACCGGCGAGTGTCTCGGCCTTCATGCAGCCAAGTACGGTACACGCCATGAAGCCTTAGAGCCCATTCGCCAAGCGGTCAACCATGTGTTTGGGACCTACGAGGCCAAAGTCGCCAAGGGGGTGCTCGTGCGCCATGATCATGGCAGTCAATATATCAGTCACGACTTTCAGGCCGAGCTAGCCTTCCTTGGCCTGGAGGCATCTCCGAGCTTTGTGCGAAGTCCAGAAGGTAATGGGGTGAGCGAACGATTCTTTCGTACGCTCAAGGAACAATTGTTGTGGCTTCAGGATTACGACGATGAAGAGCACTTGAGAGGGGCGCTGTACGAATTCAGAGAACGCTACAATGCGAACTGGATTCTACAACGCCATGCATACCGTACGCCCCAACAAGTGCGACAGGAATGGAACCGGAAGGCCAAGATGGCTTCCTAAATACGTGTCCGATTAATTGCAGGCGCTACAGTGTCATGTACGCAGAAATGCTATAAGGTTGTATCTGATGTTGCAAGAATCGCAAGGGACGTTAAATGGGTTGTCCTGGTTAGAATTGTTCCGCAAGGTGTGGGTGGAAATTCAGGAGGATGATTTATTTGGAAAGTCGGCTCAATTAGGCTTTTATTTTCTCCTTGCGGTGTTTCCTGCTCTCTTGTGTCTCACAGCTCTGATTGGATTACTTCCGATTCAATCGTTACTTCCTGAACTGTTGACGTATCTTAACAGAGTACTTCCACGTGACGTGCTGCCATTAATTGAAACCTACCTAGATCAAGTGGTATCGGGAAGTGGAGCTGGCATGTTATCCGTAAGCTTCTTGGGAGCCTTCTGGGCGGTATCGACTGGGATGGCTGCCATAATCGATACACTGAACACAGTCTATAACGTTCGCGATTCTCGTCCACTATGGAAATCTCGCGCAATCGCCATGGTCATGACAATTGGGTGTAGCCTGTTTGTCATTATCTCGATGATTCTTATTCTTGCTGGGGGATATCTGAGCCAATGGATTGCTGAAATCGTCGGATATGGTGTCGTCTTTACAGTCAGTTGGGCGATCATCCAGTGGCCGCTTGTCGTCTTGTTGATGCTCTGTGCTGTGAGCATGATATATTATCTGGCTCCAAACGTGACTCACTCGTGGCGTGTTATCACGCCCGGTTCAGTCGTGGCCGTTGTTCTGTGGTTCTTGGCTTCTCTCGGTTTCAAATACTATGTGGCACACTTTGGGACTTACAACGCTGCCTATGGTTCTTTAGCGGGAGTGATCGTTCTCATGTTGTGGTTGTATATGAGTGGCTTGGTCTTGCTTATTGGGGGTGAGGTGGATGTCGTGATCAAGCGGGCTCAGCAAGAAAAGATGAGAGTATAACTTCACTCGATTCCCTTTCTATGCTCCGTGCATCTTCGAGCGAGTATTTATTGTGCTGTAGCCTATCTTCTCCTGGCTGACAATTTATCTGCTTTCAGCCGCATTCCTTTACTCATTAGACATTTACATTCGGTGGCGTTGGCTTTTGTCCGTTGAGAGGGTTGTGTGCTTCACGTATTACTATTCTTAACAGTTTCGTTACCATTTTTTTTCTCACGCAAGGAGGATGTATGAACCAAGAACAATTCAAAGGCAAATGGAATCAATTCAAAGGGGAAGTGAAAAAACAGTATGGGAAATTGACTGATGATGATTTGATGGAAATTGAAGGTGACTACGATAAGTTCAAAGGTAAAGTGCAAGAACGTTATGGTGATCAGACGCAGGCCGTTGAAGACTGGGCTGATGAGTGGCACAAAAGTAATCAGTAAGGTCAACTCATACACGAAACTTTTACCTATCTTTTAGTCTGGAGGTCTCTATGAGACATATTCGTCAGGTTGTAATATGGACCGCATGCCTTCTCTTTGTCTGGAGTGGATCAACCTGGGCATTTTTTGAAACAAATAAAGAATTGGTGAAGTCCGCAAAGGTAACCCTGTCCGAAGCCGTCGAGAAAGCAGCAGAGATTGCGCCAGGAAAAGCTGTGGAAGCTCAAATAGGTGAAGAAGACGATCGAGTCGTGTATTGGATTGAAGTCGTTGATTCGAAGAACGCCACCCGCACGATCTACGTGGATGCAGAAACGGGTAATGTCGTGAATATGGAAAAAGATTGATGGATGACGGAAAGGGGAGGAATGTATGGAACGTCCTAAATTCGCTGCGGGAAGTTTAGCACTTCTGCTTATTGTGGGAATGGCCAATATAAGCTGGTCTGGTTTCCGGGCACATCAGATGTTTAGTGAGCAATCTGGATCGGGAAATCCGTTTGAGACTTTGGTTTTGAATGAAGATCAGTTCAAAGGGTCGTGGAAACAGTTTAAGGGTGAGTTGAAACAGGAGTGGGGTGAATTCACAGATGATGACCTTCTGGAGATCGAAGGGGATAAGGATAAGTTTGAAGGAAAATTGCAAGAGCGATATGGAGATCGGAAAGAAGAACTAAGGGAGTGGACCGATAAATGGTTTGAGCAGCATACGTTCGAAGCTCAGACGGAGGATCGCATGCACCCGTAATTATCCTATGGTTGCTATACGATGTGAGTGCGCAGAATGTGTGTGCTTTGTGTGTGGTGATAACTGATTCTTGCACATTATTAAGGAAGGGGTTGCCATGAAACGAATTGCGATAATTTTTCTCGCCGGTTGTCTGTGCTTGAGCGCTGGGACAGCTTGGGCTTTTTTTGAGTCCAAAAAAGAGCTGGTGAATTCATCCAAGGTTACTATGGCAGAAGCCATTGACGCCGCGGTTAAAGCCGTTCCCGGAAAGGCTGTTGAGGCAGAAATTGATACCGAACATGATCGCACAGTGTTCGAAGTGGAAGTCATCGATGCCGCTGGGAAAACTCAAGAAGTGTATATCGATGCACAGACAGGGGAATCTTTCAAGATAGAAGCTGATTAGGCAACAAACACATAAGTCATTCGGGGCGTCAGTGTCCTATCGTGGCGGTTATCTCTGATAGATCGCTTTTAATTCTTGACCCACTGGCGACCCAGACTTTGTACTTACGGAAAGTATATCTTGGAGTGCATGTAAAATAATCTCATCGATAGGGCCATTGCGGAGTTCAGGTTGGTCGAGGAGGCTCTTGTAGACTTCAGATGAAAGTTCCTGAGCTGAAAGTGGTCGTTTCAATGTCACGACGAGATCCTGAGCATTGTAGACGTGATCAAGGCCGGCCAGAAATCCGAAGACAAATGATGCACGGTTTTGTGTAGAAAGTTCCATCCATTTTTTTGCTTGAGTATCGTCGGCATTCAAGATGAACGAATCTTGTCCCTGAGCCGATACACTCAAGGTAATGGTGAACAGGAAGCACAAGAGACTGATGATGGGTCTCGAGTGAATAGTGATTGGGTATGTCATGAAAGAGGGGTTCCTGGCCATAGAATGGCTTTGAATGAGTTAAATAGAGCTGTGATGTGTAGTGTACTCATGAATAATACAGATGCAAAAACTGTAAATTATATCTTCGAGTCTTTATAAAACTCTTACCGATGATTAGCATGCCGAATCAATGAGTCTCCTCCCTAGCTTGTATAGTCATCAGTTCATATACGCTAGGGAGACTTCTTAGAGTATTCATATTACAGACAGTAGTCAATAGTAATTTTACTCGTCAAATCAAATGGTTATGAATTTTCAGCTCAGGAATTTCGTGACTCTTATCATTGTCCTATTTGAGCTAAGCTTCATTACTTATGTTGGATGAAGTATTTGTCTATTTGCGGGCACGGCAGAAGCTACCTGTTATCAACGCTTGATCCAGGTATTGGTTTTCTGCGTGTTTGATATCAAGCAAGACCGAGACTATGTGTTTTGAGAAGGCCGGGGTGGGTTAAGAAAGCTATCCACTTTGCTGGCCAGTAGCGAAAGTTAAACCATGCTCGACGTCCTAGTTGTAAGTGTTCTTGAAAAAGTGAGCTCTTAGTGTCCGATGAATGTTAGTGTATAGAAGGAGGAGACGCGATGAAATTAGTGATAAGGTTCTCGGCAATTGTATTTCTGAGTATGATACTCATGGTGCCCTTTATGACAGGTTGTGAACAGCAGGGGCCTGCCGAACGAGCGGGTGAGGCTGTTGACGAAGCCACAGAAGAAGCGGGGGAAAAGCTGGAAGAGGCTGGTGAGGAAATGGAAGATGCCGCCAATTAATTTCACAGATGAGTGGACCTTCATGAGTCGTTCCCATTCTGTCCATATTCTGTTTCTAACTTCGAATTTCACTTTTTCTCGACTGTCTTTTCGCAAGGCCTCGTACAGTTAGAGTGCAGCTGAGGATATGACTATTAGAGCCTTGTAGTGTCGAAGTTAAACCTCTAGGCATTCTTAGGCTTTAGAGAAACGGATGGATACGTCCTCTTATGGGATACCTGAAATTCGAGGCAACATTTTGGGTTTTTACCGTTATGAAATAATCTTGCTTGTAAACTGTTTACTGGATCCAGAAACATATTCAGATAGCTTCTGAGGGAGACTAGGACTTCTTTGAATGACCTCTGCCCGGTATTACGAGTTCGACAGTTTTAAGAAATTGGAGGATGGATGCGTTGATATTCTTTATATGCGTACTGTCCATGACGTCCACCGTCGATACTTTTCTGAGTATGTTTTCTTATTCTTTTAAGGATAGTACTTTCTACTATAACGTTCTGAATGATCAATGGATACAATTGATCCTGTAGAACCAACTCCCTCTGACCCTCCCAAGCCGACTCTTTCTAGGATTTTCGAGTTACTGGAAGATGCCATTGCTGTGAGGTCTTTTGCCCGCACTGGACTCTTTATTTTCGCTTCCGTGTATGTATTGACAGTCGCGAAGGCCGTATTTTTGCCAATTGCCATCGCTCTGACATTCAGCTTCCTGTTAGCTCCATTTATCAGAATCCTCAAAAACCTCTGGGTGCCGGAGGCTCTGAGTGCTGCGCTTGTATTATTTGCTGTTGGGGGTATCGTCGCCTATGGCATTTCTTATCTTGCGGAGCCAGCAGCAGACTGGATGGCAAAAGCTCCAGAGGCGATGAATGCCATCGAGACAAAAATGCGAACGGTCAAAGCTTCGGTGTTGCAGATGAGCCAGACAACCGATGTGATTGAGGAAATGACGACACTCGATGATGGGACACCGCAGAGACGCTTGGTTGAAATCCAGGGCCCGAGTCTTGGTGGGACGTTAATAGGGGTGACGGCAGAACTTCTTGCGAGTTTTATCGCGACGATCATCCTCCTATATTTTCTTTTGGCGTCTGGAGATATGTTTTTAGAAAAATTGGTGAAAGTCTTACCAACGTTTTCGGACAAAAGGCGAGCCGTTGAAATTGTTCGTGATATAGAAAAAAGTATTTCTATGCACTTGGTGACGGTGACGTGTATCAATCTCGGCCTTGGATTGGCCATTGGTGTGACGATGCACCTTTTGGGAATGCCGAACCCTATGCTCTGGGGCGTCATGGGTGCCATCCTGAATTTTATTCCCTATGTCGGAAGCATCATTTGAATTGTCATCGTGACCTTGGCGGCAGCCCTGACATTCGAACAGCTTGACTGGATCGTACTTATAGGAGCCTCATATTCTGCTCTCACTGCCATGGAAGGATCTCTTTTGACTCCTATGATATTGGGGAGGCAGCTCACCTTGAATCCGGTCGTCGTGCTTCTTAGCGTGTTTCTGTGGGGATGGGTTTGGGGAATCCCTGGGGCTCTGTTGGCCGTTCCTATTGTGGCGTCGTTGAAGATTATTTGTGACCATCTCGAGCCGTTGGCCTCGATCGGAGAGTTTTTAGGGCGGTAGCTTCTCTCTGACTGTGTATATTTCCTGCATGTATTCATCTATGGTGAGCAGGAACGTTTTGATTGATGTTGGAGTTGATTCTATTCTTCTGTTTTCTCCGACATCTTCATGGAGAATCGCTGAAGTCTGGCTTTTCCCACTTTATAAATTCGGTCTCATTCAAGGGATTCAGAACCTCTTACATCATCAATCTGTAAGTGGAAAAGAGGTCATTTCGTTAAACGAAGAAGGTCGTTCATGAAAACATGGATTTTCAATCATTGGAGTCATCTCCGGTCTAGCTTCTGGTTTGTTCCAGCCGCTCTATCGGTTTTAGGGATTGGTCTCTCGTTAGCCATGATTCGGTTGGACGAACAGGTGCCGAATGCCTTCATCGAGCGCCTCCCCTGGTTATGGGTGAGAGGGCCAGATGGTGCCCTAGCACTCCTCTCCACGATTGCTGGCTCAATGGTTACGATTGCCGGGGTTGTATTTTCCATCACGATTGTGGCCTTAACCTTGGCCTCGTCTCAATTTGGTCCAAGACTTTTGCGAAACTTCATGCGTGATCCAGGCAATCAGATCAGCTTGGGAACATTTATTTCGACGTTTCTGTATTGCTTGTTCATTATTCGGGCTGTGAAGGGAGGGGAGACAGAGGACGCATTTGTGCCGTTTCTTTCAATAACCGTAGCTCTTTTCCTTGCAGTTGCGAATTTGGGGGTGTTGATTTATTTCATTCATCATATGGCTGTCTCGATTCAAGCCCCACATGTCGTGGCGCTTGTGGCAGCTGATCTTCACAACGCTATTCGGCGTTTGTTTCCAGACTCTATTGAAAAAGACACGATGAATCCTCGTCCTGCTGTTCAGGATGACCTTTCTGCGGAATGTGATGGGCCAGCCCGATTTGTGCTTGCTCAGTATGCGGGATATGTGCAAGCGATTGACATCGATGGTCTCATTCAAGTGGCCAAGGAGGCAGACCTTGTTATTAAAATAGAACGTCGTCCAGGGCATTTCGTGGTCACGGGCGCACCGTTGGTTCAGGTCTGGCCGGCAACCCATCTTGATGATATATGGGAGAAAAAGGTGACGGAGGCATATATTCTTGGCTTGCAACGAACGGAAGAGCAAGATGTGGAATACGCCATTGATCAATTAGTTGAAGTCGCAGTTCGAGCCCTCTCGCCTGGAATCAATGATCCGTTTACCGCCAACAACTGTATTGATCGATTGGGCGAAGCACTGTGTCAGTTGACTCGACGTGTGTTCCCTTCTCCCTACCACTATGATAAGGAGCAAAGACTCCGTGTGATCGAGAGTCTTGTAACATTTCCGAGCATCCTAGAGGCGGCGTTTAACCAAATTCGTCAAAATGGTCGAACGTCAGTTTCTGTCACGATCCGCTTACTTGAAACGCTGGAAGTCATTGCTCGATGTGTTCAGGCTGAGCAAGATCGGATTGCGATACGCACACAGGCGATCATGGTGCGACGAGGCAGCGAAGAAGGTTTGCCTGAAGAATTCGATCGTTTGGAAGTTGAACGACGGTACCAATCTGTCATGGCGGCTCTTAGAGGTGAGAGCGCATTCTCATGATTGGGATTTGCGGGCAGTTGTCTGAGGTATGGTACGCAGTGCATCCCGCCAGTTTTCTTTAGACATTGTCGAGGTGTTTTCTCCTTATTTGTCTCTAGCAAGTCTTTCCTTACTGCGGTACAACACTGCGGTGTCTCAATGAACGTGTACTGATGGTATGCATCCGTACATATCGATTATTCTGAAAGATGAATTAATGTGTCGGGGCTATCTTCGGCCTACGTTGGGATAGATGCCTCGTCTTGGCTTTGCAACTTTTCGGCATGTCGTATGTCTGTCTGGGCTTGTATCTATTGCTTGGAACCTTGGAAATGTTTCGTTGTTGCATTGAATGGGAATCGTGGTGTGAGTGGTGTTAGAAGACCGTTGCCATGTAGTGCGTGGGTAAGAGATTCTGACTGATCTTTCTCGTCGCGTGCTTGCATCTTCCAATTTTTGCTGTCGGAAATTACCATCGAGAGGAGGAGACTCGTGGGCTATCGACTTGTGATCTTTGGTGCCTCAGGTGATTTGACGACTCGGTATCTTTTTCCGGCGATCATTCGGTTGCTTGAGACGGAGCGGGCACCTGACGACTTGTCTATCGTGGCCCTCTCACGACAAGAGTGGGAAACCTCTGACTACCGAAATCATGTACAGAAAAAACTTACTGGTCTTCCTGGAAAGTTTACGAGAAAGTCTATCAAACAGCTGCTATCGCGAATTCAGTACAAGCACATTGCAGACACGGGAAATCCTAGCCAAATTGCCAATGCGCTTGGTTCACTAAATGATCCATGTATTTTTTATCTTGCGTTACCTCCCTCGGTTTTCGCTACGACAATTGAAGCGCTCGGAGAACTTGATCTTCATAAGAAATGTCGCGTGATTGTTGAAAAACCTTTTGGGCATGATCGCGCGAGTGCTCGAAGCTTGAATCGTCTCTTGAAAAAAACTTTTTCAGAACAACAGATCTTTCGTATTGATCATTTTCTTGGGGAACAAACAGTCAGAAATATCCTGGGGTTACGCTTTGCCAATCGTGTGTTTGAATCGAGTTGGAATAACCAGCATATCGAACGAGTCGAAATTATTTGGGATGAGACCTTAGCGTTGGAGGGGCGTGCATCATACTATGATTCTTCTGGAGCCTTGAAGGATATGATTCAAAATCATTTGCTCCAGCTCTTATGTTTGATGGGAATGGAACCACCTCTTTTCTTTCATGCACGAGATTTTCACGACCAAAAAGTCAACGTATTTCGTGCAATTAGACAAATGAGTTCCGCTGAGATTAAGCAATATACAGTGCGAGCGAGATATGAGGCCGGTACGATACGCAAGAAGGCTGTCCCAGCATACAAGGCTGAAGAAGGGGTCAATCCCAAGGGCAAGACCGAAACGTTTGCCCAGGTTACGTTGTTTATCGACAATTGGCGATGGGGAGGAGTTCCGTTTACATTGCGATCAGGGAAAGCGTTGGCTCAGGACAAGTTTGAAGTCGCCGTGTATTTTCGGAACGTTCCACATCAAGTATTTGGAGCGAAGGCATCTGTGTCAGCCAATGTTCTGCATATGCAGTTTAATCCAGACAAAATTGGAATTTCTATCAATCTCAATGGACCTGGTGAACCGTTTGACTTAGAAATGTGTGAACTGAAAACGGTATTGACTCAGCAAAAAATTCCCGCATATGGGCACCTCTTACTTGATGCCTTCAAGGGTGATTCGACTCTTTTTATTCGAGATGATGAAGTCGAAGAGATGTGGCGAATCGTGGATCCCATTGTCAAAGCTTGGGGCAAAGATCATGTGAAACTCCAAACGTATCCCGCTGGTTCGTCTGGTCCAAACTGTGAGAGGCGATAGTCTGGTTTTTAGCAATTATTTTCTTCATTACGGAGGTTGTCATGTTAAATTGGGCTATCACATTTTTGGTTATCGCGATCATTGCCGGAGTGTTAGGTTTGTCAGGAGTGGCGGGCACGGCTTCCCAAATCGCCTGGATCCTGTTCGTTGTCTTTCTCATTTTTGCTATTGTTGGTTTTGTCAAAGGTCGAACCTAAGGTTCGTTGTGATTATCATATACGGCTTCTTAGGCGGCATGTTCTACGAAGGTCATCGTGAACTTGTACTGAGCATGAATATGTCATGACGAGGAATTAATGTCGTACTCTTTCGATGATCGAATGCCGTGAGACTGCTGTATTATCTCATTGCTTCTTGGACTGAGGCAAAAGCTCTGCCATATGGCATCAGTAAAGGAGGCAGCGCAATGGTTCGTGTACGGCCTCTGATGAGTTCCCAGCGATGCATGCGTATCGTGTTCCTCGCTTCATCGTGGTTGGTGAAGGTGTAGTGCTGAAGGTCGGCGGTACAATAAGGGGCGGGTGTTGCTTCTACCGATAACAGAGCGACAAAGCTCACAACGCTGAATGTGGTGAGGGTGTATGACCCAAGAAGATACGAAATCATTATTCCTGCAATTCATTAATACTTTCAATGTCGCGCTCACGAAGCACAAAGACACAATCGTGTACAAGCAAATACTGGAACTTGGAGACGCAATATTAGGAGATAAACGTATTGGCGTAGAAGTTTATAGTGACAATGTCGCAATGCCACTTGCCTACTATACGATTCGTTTGAATGCAGGGACATTTGACGTTGTATCGCATCATCAGGAGAAATCTTCGCTTGCTTGGAAGCTTAAAGATACGTATCTTCAGCATGTTGTCGATCATCCGCATGACTATATCGAGCACCCAGAGAAATTTGAATGGGATTGGTTAAAAAGTCATTTAGGAATAGGCGAAAGTTAAGCCCTATCCTTTCGCTTTTTCGTATGAGTATGAATATGTATTTCTTTTATTCACCTTTCATTTCGCCTTTAACTGTTCGAGTGACTTCTCAGGTATCCGCGAGTGTTATGACTCAGGCTACTTTGCGGAAGATGTTTCCATCTTTTTGTTTTCACTTCTGTTGATGTTGTCTTTTTTCTTCTGCCTGTTGCCCCCCTCTCATTCTTAAAATACGGCCACAACGTTCGCGTCGAAAAGGCGATTCTATCTATGTCGCGGTAGATTTAACCCGTTCGAGGCGGACGGAATCGTTTAAAACGTGTGACGATGCCAAGTCAATAGAATCCCGCATCGGACATTTTCACGTTTTGCAAATAAATGATATCCACTGGATTCCTGGTCATTTCACTTTATAGTAGGTGTACAGGGCTGGCGCATGTATGGCAATGATGCCTAAAGGACGATATGTGTTATGAAAACATTTCATGAACCTTCTTTGTCCCGTATTCTCATCGTAGAGGACGATCCTGATATTCGTCTTTCCCTTCAGATGCTTCTTGAGTTTCAAGGATATGTTTGCAGTGAAGCAGAACATGAGCGCATAGCTATGAATCTGCTTCGCACCCATGAGTATGATGCAATCATTACGGATTATCATATGCCTCTCATGGATGGTCTGACGCTCATCAAGAATGTCATGCAATACATTCGTGATGCACCGATCCCTATTCTGTTGTTTTCTTGCTCTCTCGATAGGTCTGTCTATGAGCGCGCTCTACAAGCAGGCGCCTATGCTGTACTGCAAAAACCTTACAATCGAGATGAATTGCTTGAGATTGTGCAGCGGGCCTTAGCATGCAATGCATGTTCGTGTTCATAGGTGTTTTCGGTCGTAAGAATGTCGTGAGAATATTTTATGAAATCGTATGTAATGAAAAGTCTTATGGTTCACCAGCAACGAAGTTGCTTTAGTCGTGACTGACATTTTGGTTTTTGAGCTGAATTCTACGATAGGAGAGGTAGCATGAGCTTTTATACAACATGTCGATGTCGTCAGAGAATTTGTCTACTAGAGCGTTCCTCTGCGGCATGCTAGAAAACTCACATTGAGTGGTGTGTGTATCCAGGATCTGTCAGGTTGGTCATGAAGGCATGTTCTTACTCACGCATCACCCATGTAAGGCGATATTCGATGATCGAGAGGAGGTTCCTGAAGTGCAGTCAGTGAATATCGAAGATTCGATATTCATATCCACACATTCATAATTATTATTACAAGGAGAGTGCGATGATGTATGAGACAATCTGCAGTCGTTCAAAGCGAAGTCGTATGAAGGATTCCATAAGTCTGTCGAAAATATTGCCGGTTGTAGCGATGGCTGCTGTGCTCTTCACGTTCCCTCAGCCCAGTTCAGCGTCTTGGCTGTTTGATGATGTCGACAAAGGGTTCCTGTCTATCGGTGGCCATGCCACATATTATGATCCATTAGATGCTGGTGATGAATGGTTCGGCGGTGGTCATGTTCGAGCACACCTTCTTCCCACACTGGCGATCGAAGGGTTAGTCGATTATCGTGATAACGATTTCGGTAACAATGACGTGGTGACAATTCCTGTTCAGGCATCAGCATTGTTTTACTTGCTGCCAGGCAAACGCTTCAGCCCGTTTGTGTTGGGGGGGGCTGGCTGGTATTACACGGATGTGGACGGACCGACAGATGATGACACTGATCATCGGTTTGGACTGCATGCCGGTGGCGGGATTCAACTCATGCTTAATGAACGATGGTCTATCGATGGAACGTATCGGTATGTCTGGGTAGAAGATGTGAAGGCCCAAAATGCCAGCTTCACAAACAAAGACTTTAGCGACGATGGTCACATGGTGACAATGGGAATTAACTTGCATTTTTAAGATTGTCTCCGGACGAGACACGAGTGTCGTTTTTATGATGAGGGCTTATTAGGTTGCTTACACCCAAGAAGCCCTCGTTGCGTTTTGAATTTTCAAACCTTTACTGAGAGAAACAATGGTGAACCGTTGCGATGGATGAGCACAAGGGCAACGGCATGGCTATGAAGGCTTGAAACGTTCTTCTCGAAATCGTCAAGAGAATGTATCGGTTTCTTGTTGATTTCGCTGATGATGTCGCCTCGCACCAGTCCGGCTCGATCGGCCTGACTCCCTGATATTACGTGGGTTACGACAACTCCAACTGTTTGATGGTCAATGCCAAGACGCTGAGCCATGTGCCTGTCTAAATTTTCGACCTTGACGCCTGCAAGTGCCCCGTCTCCTTGACTTGATTCGGCTTTGGCCATTTGCTGCGTATTCGAATGTTGAGAAATCGTCGTGCGTAATTGATGTTCTTCTCCATCTCGAATGACGGTCATAGTGACAGATGTATCAACTGGCGTGTGGGTGACAGCCCGTTGGAGTGTTCGTGGATCGGGAATGGCCTTATCTTGATAAGCCACAATCGTGTCACCACGTTGCAATCCTGCCTGTTCAGCTGGGCTTCCCTCCTTCACGTCTGTCACTAAGGCCCCTTTCGCATCCTTGAGGTGAAGTGTGGTGGCCAAATCTGCCGTAACCTCCTGGATGCCAACTCCAAGAAATCCACGAACGACTTTTCCATTCTTGACTAAACTGTCAAACACCGGTTTTGCCATGCTCGCGGGAATCGCAAAGCCTACTCCTTGAGAGCCCCCGGTTCGTGAAAAGATGGCGGTGTTAATGCCAATGAGTTCGCCCTGTGTATTGACTAAGGCTCCACCTGAATTCCCAGGATTGATGGCTGCATCGGTTTGGATGAAATCTTCGTATTGGCTAATACCCATGCCGCCACGTCCGAGTGCACTCACGATCCCTTGTGTTACCGTAGATCTGAGTCCGAACGGATTTCCGACTGCAAGGACAAATTCCCCGACTTGGAGTTTTTCGATATCTCCCCATCGAAGGTATGGCAATTCGGTTGCGTTGATTTTAAGAATGGCTAAGTCGGTTTGAGGGTCTGTCCCAATGACCTTGCCTGTGAATTCCCGTTTATCAACAAGCATCACGGTGACTTCCTTGGCGCCGTCCACGACATGAAAATTTGTGATGATATGGCCATCTGGGCTTACGATGACTCCAGAGCCCGATCCCATTCCGAATGGTTCTTGAGGACGCTCAGGGAGGCGTGGTTGCCCGAAGAAGTCCTTAAATGATTCGTAGGGATTTTCGTGTGAATTTGAGCGTACAGATTTTGGGGAGGTGATGTTGACGACCGCTGGCGTGACCCTATTGGCAATATTGGCAAACCCTTGGCCTTGCTGACTGCGATCCATTCCAGTGTGTATAGATTGTGGCTGTTCTGCGATGGCTGCGTTTGATGATGCTGGATACTCTACGGCCCCAACCAAAAATGAACCGCCAAGCCACCCAGTCAACAGAAGCCCTATGGCGATGCCCAGTGACTTGGGTTTATCCGTTGTCCCTGAGGACTGGGTTTGTCTATGAAGATGGTGAACGAAATTTTTCATCTTGCCCCTCCTTAGATAAATATATGCTTCGGTGTGTGATAATTGAGAACTCTGTGAAATTCTTGCCTTCAGTCATACATATATCAATGCAACATGAAGTCATGATTAATCAGAGATTAAGACTTTCTTATGCATAACGGTTACGACGATTACGACCCATTCATTTGATTGATGCGTGGAACGCCATCATGAAAAACTCCGCGGCATGATCGAGACTACTCTCATAATTGGTGAATATATTTGGGAATATGTAAGGAAATAAAAGTGTTGAGTACGAAGATGTGAGTTTTAGCGGAAATTCAGACCGAGAGCCTACAGTCACCTAGGCTTTACAGAGTGAGCATCGATTGCATTGTCGAAATTGAGCGCCGACATGTTGAATTGTTGAGAAGGAGGGGAAAGTGTTAGGATGTGCGCTCATAATTATTATGTCTCTCATCAAGAACGTGAATCATGCGTTTTCTGCTGCTGAGTTCGTAGGTAGAATGAACCGTAGGTTTTTGACAGATGGACAAACAGGTAACTCTGGCATATCTTTCTCATCATATGTATTCATGTAAACTTTGGTGAATCTTTTGACCTGAAGTAGGTACGTTATGAAAGTACATGTGTCGATATTTATCGTATTGTCTTGCATTGTGGCTTGGAATGTGGCGTTGGCTGAACCCGTAACGGCTCTGTGTGAAGCTGTGAAGGAAAAGGCCTGGAAAGCCGAACAGATTGTTGCCGAGCGACAACGTGTTCTGCAGATTGCTCAAGGGAAGACACGCCTCGCTCAGGCAGAATTGGTAGAGTGTCGTCCTGGCGCTGTGTTTTCTGTAGGTCGTGCTCAACGATGTGCTCAAGCACAATCTGATGTTCCGCTTCACGTGAAGCTTCAACTTGAAGTCGAACAGCAATTAGACAACGCCCTGGCTGATCTTCATGTCAAGAATCAGTGGGTTGACCAAGAATGTCGTGCCGATGAATTGAATGGAAAGGCCCAAGATTTTCTCGTCAGGCTTTCTGCGCTTGAAGATGAGCTTATGGTTCTGAAAACTCTCCTTGAACAATTAGAACGTCCTTAACAGTTCCTTCCTCTTTCCTCATTTCGACTCTCAGTTCCTACCATGATCAACATGGAATGTCGTTTGGTCTTAACGAAGACGTTTCCTGTCTATTCTTTGGCCGCATGTTTAGAGTATTGGTGTGTAATTTCTGTCATTTCCATTAAATACAGGCTTGCGTGTGAGGCAAGTTCAACACTACCGCTCAACCTATGACGAGCGACAATATTGAGATTGTATGTAGCGCACGTCAAGGGAACATTTGAGGGAATGATGGCCGCTGAATGTTTTTTATAAACTTTTTCCAAATAGGCTTGACCTTTTAATTATTTAGGTTACATTAACGCATCCCAAAAAACAGTACATAACGAGAGTGGATACACCATCCTTTCTACGTGCCGAGATTTGTTTGCATGAAAATACATACTGTCCTGTTTCGACCAAACAATGTTGTCTTCATTTTACGAAGTATCTGTGATTGTCTGCGTTGATCGATATCTCTTGGGATATGAAGTGAGTTAGGCGAATATTCAAGAAGAACGGCATGCAATGTGTGTAAATCTAGTTTCAGTAACTCAATAGGAGAGAATGCCATGAACATTGTAAGAGTTTCGATGGTTGGGACAATTGTCATGTTAGGGATGGGATTGCTATTTGGTGGGTGTGCCTCACAGGCCCCCGTGAAAGAGCGAACTTTGAATCAGCTCGTGAAAGATGGCGATGGCCCGGAGTGGCTTGTAAGCGGAGGGAAATCGTTCAGTGGAGATAAAAAAGCATTTTATGGGGTCGGTAGTGCCGGAAGAGTTCGAAATCCTGCATTAATGCGAAGAAGCGCGGCTGCCCAGGCCAGGCGAGATATCGCCAGCCAGTTTAAAGTGTATGTGGCTGCGATGAATAAGCAGTATTTAGCCGATATTACTGCGGGAGATGGTGACGCGCATAGTGAAGAACAAGCGGTTACAGATACGATGAAAGAAATTACAGATGCGACTCTTCAGGGTGTGACCATTGAAGAGTATTGGGAGCATCCGGAGAGAAATGAGGCATATGCGCTGGCAAGACTGGATTTAGATGCCTTTTTAGAAAAAGTTAGAAACTATGCAAATGCGAAGGATGAGTACAAAGAATTGTCGGAAAAGGTGCGGGAGCGTGTAGAACGTAATGCTGAAAAAGCTTTTGATGAACTTCAGGGCGAACTTGATAAGCGTTGATATCCTTTCGCAGATTTAATTGTGTGAAGAGCGAGGAATGAAACATCAAAATCGAAGATATTGCGTTGGAATTCTATTTCGCTGCCTCCTGCTCGGAGGGTGTTTCTTGAGTGAAAGTTGTGGAGGTGGAGGAGCGATGAAGCCAGAATTAGGAGATCCACCTCCCCCTTGGCTCGTGGACCTTCCTCAAGACGAAGGGACCTTATGTGCCACGGGGATCAGTGGTCCGACTTATTACCCAGAAGATTCGATCATGAATAGTAAGACGCAGGGGCTCAGCGAGCTCGGACGTTCACTGAGATCTCTAGTTAAATCACAGTTACTTGTGCAAGAGTCTGGAGGCTCAACTCACTTTTCGGATCTTCAGATTGAGGATGCGGTGGCTATATCAAGTGAGGAGTTTTTGGAGTTGGCAGAAGTGAAAAGTCGGTGGGTCAATCCTGGTGGATATCCAACGTATGGAACCAGAGGAACCGTCTATACCTTGATGTGTATTCCGTTATAGTGACAGGAAGAGACATGCGGCCAAATGCTCAAATTTGGTTCAAGTAAAGAGATGCTGTGTATAAAGAGGAGATAACTGTATGTCACGACAATCGCATGCAATTTTTCTGAGTATTACCGGGGCTCTACTTGCGTGTTTGACAATCTTTCTCTCTGCTGCAGTGTTTGGTGCGATGTCCAGTCAAGAATTTTGGTTGATCACTCCTGAAGAGGCAGCCATGAAACCGGCACAGCCCAATAGCGATTCGTTGAATGATGATCCCTTCAGTGAAATAGGTCGAGAGATGATGAAAATTGGCCCAATTGTTGAGGTGGTGAAGCCCGGCACAGATAGTACCATTGGGTCACCTGTTGAGGTTCTGATCCATTTCAAGGAGCGGTTAGCAAAAGTTAATTTGGGTAGCCTACACGTGGAAGTCGAAAAGTTTATCAATATCGATATCACAGATCGTGTGAAACCCTATGCAACGGATACAGGTATTCATATACCCGATGTTCCACTTCCATCGGGAGAACATACGATCATTTTTTATATTGAAGACACAAAAGGAAATCCCACGGAACTGAACGTCACCATTAGTGTGGCATGAACATTCATGGCATAAAGACACTGCTTGTCTTTGAGGAGAGAAGGGGATGGAAATCATGAAACAGGTTCTTCTAACCCTCTGTGTCGTGTTGTCATTTCCAGTAGGACTGTCTTGGGCAGGCGAGTGGCATGAAGTCTACTCAGAAAAAGCTTCCTCTGTCGTGTATATTCTTGGCTTGAATAAGGGCAAGGGTACAGGAGGAAGCTCAGGGACTGGCTCGGTCATCGATGGGAAGGGAACTGTCCTAACAAATGCCCATGTCGTGACGGACAAGAAAAAGAGAGCCCCTTATTCAAAATTGCTTGTGTTTCTGAAGCCAGATCGGATTGTAGGAAAACCGCAGAAGGATTTAACGAAACAATATGAGGCTGAACTCATCGCGATCAATCAGACGTTTGATCTGGCATTATTGAAAATTGTACATCCGCCTCAGAACCTTCCTGTGATGAAACTTGGCAACCCCAATCATGTTGTCATTGGGGAGAACGTCGCGGCTATTGGACATCCTGAACAGGGAGGGCTTTGGTCTCTGACCACTGGGGTCGTTAGTGCAGAGTTTGAAGATTTTAATAATCGTAAGGGATGGAACCTTTTCCAAACTGATGCGAGTCTCAATCGGGGGAATTCTGGTGGCCCATTGGTGAACCGCCTAGGAAATTTGATTGGCGTGAATGTGTTGGTCGCTCGCATGGCAAAAGATGGTTTTGTGATCACCGACATTAATTTTTCTATTAAATCAACGGTTGTACAGCAGTGGTTAAGCGATCAAGGTGTTGACATATCCTTTGCAGAATCTTTTGATACGCCACAGAGTCAGCCAGATAAAAAACGTCGACGCAAGGTTCGAGGGAATCACCGAGATAGGTCTACTCAAGAACAAGAACCCCAGTCTTCAGAGGCAGAAGTGAAAAAGGGACCAAAACTTCTGACCGAACCTCATCCCTATGATGAGGCCCAGGTCTTGGAATGGTACGCGCGGTTAGAGCAGGACTTGGACGAAGATGCCGACGAGATGCGCGGTCTGATCGATCGGTTTCGAAAAAGATGAAATCAAGCGAGCCGTTGCTGACAACGATATTTAAAGGTATGAGCCTCCAACTATTTCCTATTAGAGAATATTCTTGAAAGCTATTCATCCGAAGAATTTGTCAAAAATTTCCTGGCATGGAAGGAGAAAGCACACATGGATCAAAGTGGGATTGCCTCAACCCAGTATGCTCAGTTTGCAAAGTTAGCATTTGTCCTCGTTGTTTTATTCTTGATGACGGGTTGTATTTCACATCGGCCTGTTGCGCCTGATACCAACTGTGATTTGCCGATTGGAGAGGCGCATGCAAGTGGTGGGCTAAACTTTACAAAATTGAACGACCAAATGTGTGAAATGTTTACATTTTTCTGTAAAACACGGGTGACTCGTAAGGCCATCCTTCAGCCAGCCGAAATTGATATCACCGGGTATAAGAATATTGCATTTGCCGAGATTGAAGGCAATGCAGGTGCTGACTTTTCGTCGGCATTGATGGAGCAAATGGTGAAAAACAAAGCTCTTCATGTCGTTGATCGAACGCAATTAACGAGTCTTCTTAGTGAAATTGAGATTGAGCAAGAAGACTTATTTGATTCAAGCAGTCGGGCCAAATTGGGGAAATTGCTTCCAGGGACAATTTTGGTTATTGGCGAGGTGAACTATGACTATAAAGAACATGTCGATGATGCTATTGATAACTGTGTTGATCCCTCAACGCAAAGTATGAAACGTTGTACGAAATCGACTCGAACCGGTTCAGCGGCGGTGAGGGGACAAATTCATTTCACTGAAACCGAAACCGGCCGACAAATCCAAGTCAAACGGATTTCAACATCCGCAACGGCCAGTACCGAGGTCATTACGGGTTCTCCACCTCAAATCAGTCTTGTCGAGTTGAATGATCAAGCCGTGACAAAAGCTGCAGATGATGTGATTCGATCAATTATTCCCACGAAACAAGATCGGACGCTCCTTTTTTACGTGCACAGTGATGTGAAAAAATTGGACCGTGGCATTCGCGAAGCCAAGGCAGGAAAGCTGGAAAATGCGAAAAAGTTTTTTGCTGAAGCCATTGCCGATATTGAATCAGATCCCACCATGAATAATACAGCCTTAGGTGCCGCCAAGTTTAACCTCGGAGTGATTTTGATGTATGAACGAAAGCACGACGAGGCAGAAAAACTCTTTTCAGGGGTCGAAGACGTGGCATTAGGGGAATTTCCAGTCCCTGTGATGAGAAGAACAAACGACTGTTTAAAGCAGAAAGATGAGGAACTACAAACAGGAGCAGATGTTATGTCATTGACCAGGAAAAAGTATGTATGCGGTTGATTGGGTATGTCGTTACGTAAATTCGATTTTGGGTATCGATAATGTACTGCCCTGTCATTTTTCGAGAATGACGTATATTTATTCATGGATTTAAAGTAGAGATATGAACGTATATAGAGAGCTTTCATCTTTGTCGAAAAGTCGTATAGCATGGTTTAGTTGCATGAGTCTGTATCTCCTGATGGTTGGGTGTATACCCAAAGCCCAAATTATATGGGAGGAATCGAAACCTGAGCCATCATGGGTTTCAAAGATAAAAAAAAATAAAACCTATTTTTATTACCGTGGCTCGACTGTTAAAGCCGAATCATTAGAGATAGGAGAAAAAGCCGCTCGGCAAAATGCCTATAGTCAGGTTACAGAGTACTTGAATACAACCCTTGAGAGTGTGTATGAAGGCGAAACTACGGATTATGATCAAAACATCAAGGATGTTATTAAAGCGAAAAGTGCAGGCTTAATTAAAAAGGCTGAAGTTGTTGATACTTATCACAAGAAAATGACTCGAGTGGATAAGGGGTACACATTAGAACGGTACGATGTTCATGTCCTGGTCCGCTACCCCAAGAGCGAGGCCGAAAAAGAACGAAACCGACAGGAAGAAGAACTCCAAAATAATGTCCAAGCAGCTTTTGCTCTTTATCAAAAAAGCAAGGAATATGAAACAACAGGAGCCTATAGACAGACTCGACGATTTTCGCGAGAAGCTTTAAATATTTTAACAAAAGTCCCTGGAGCCATTCCTCTAGGACAGGGTGCTATATCGAATAGTCGAGAATTAGAATCTCTGTTGCGAACACAAGAACGTGATGCTATCAAACATTTGCGAAGGGTAATGGTTTGGGTCCGAGAACCTTCACTTGGTGAGGGATACCCTCATTCTCCTCTCGCAACTCGTCTGAAAGCAGTGTTATCTCAACATGATTTCACTGTGGTAGATCATCAGAGTTTAGACCCATCGACATCGTCAATTGCCTCAGCTCTCGAAGGTGATCTGACAATCTTAACAAGCCTTCAAAAACAAGGAGTACAGTACCTCATCGTAGGTCGATCATCGACCGTATTTAGTAGTACGATGCTGAACCAGCACATTTTTGATGCTCATGGATCACTCAAGGTATTTGAGACAAAATCAGGAGATACCATTTTAACGATTCCCATTAAACAACGAGGGAATCATAAGGACCGACCTCGTGCCAGTCTTAATGCGTTAGAAGAAGCTGGGGAGGCCACTGGCAAGATATTGGTGAAGGAATTCCTAGCCAGAGAGAAAGATTAGCAGGCTTTCTACTGATGAATGGTGAGTAATCATATTAGACAAAGCTTTGCTGATCTTCATGTCAAGAATCAGTGGGTTGACTAAGAATGTCATGCCGATGAATTGAACGCGAAGGACACGGAATTTCCTCCTCAGGCTTTCTGCGCTTGAAGATGAATTTGAAGCACTCAAGTCTCTCATGGGACAACTCAACGACTAATCTGTGAGTGTCAAGCCCTATCCCCTCTTTTGAGTAATAGCCTCTCTTCCTCTCAGTATGCGAAATTAAGCGTCATTGTTCATTATGATGATTTGACGTCTTCTACGTATACTTGACACATCGTGAATTCATTTCGTCACAGCCCTCTCCGTCATTTGATTCTGAGTGTCGTGCTGACTCTGGGGGTGGGGCTGTACCTGTTCTGGACAATGTTCAAATACCTGCCTGATGACTCCGGAGTTCAAGAGTCTGTTGTGCCAGGTGAGGTGGTGCAAGGCTGGGCCCAAACATTTCCACATGCACCAACATTAGCTGCGGCACTTACAACAAAACATTTTCGTGATGGACGAGACCCTGAAGTGTGGGTGGAAGATATGCGGGAACTCTGGTCGCAATTGCAGTTTCGTTATCGGACTGGACAGGTCCAATCAGGATGGACGCATGGGGATACAGCGCTTGTGATCTTTCACGCAACGAGCACCAGTGTCTGGGGGGAACACACGAGACGAGAGGAGTATCGATTAATCAAAAATGATCGAGGTCAATGGCTTCTCGATCAGTTTCGGTTAATGAATGATCAGATTTTGTAAGTGTTCTCATTCATTACCATTCTCTGTATGAGAGTCCTGTGTTTCGCTTCGATGACACGTATATGCTCTTGTTGGAATGGTCATCCATTTTTGTTTGCGTTATGAGCCAATATATCCAATCCCGTTTAGTCGGAATGTAGAACTTTCGTTATCCAAACCCAACCGAAGACGAAACATGAAACGAGGGTAAGCATTAGATCGATGGATTCCATGAGGGTGCACTCCTGATGTGTGGTTTATCGTCAAGTCTTCAGTAGGGTGCGCAGATCACAGCATGCCTCGATATTCCGCTAAAGAACTATGGAGCCATGGTGCAAATGTGTATTCTCACGAAACTTTGTGTAACCAAGAGCAACTAATATTTTTCAATATATTGTGTTGTTTGAGAGTGAGTGCATGTCATCGTGCCATTGCTTGAAAATCGAGTCTGACCCTTATACGGCGTTGTGTGGGCATAAGCGGGACGTTACCCTTAGGTGATGGTCCTTTGTGCGTGTTCTTTTTTGTTGCTTTTTTTTAAATGGTAGGCTATCGTTCCTCTTACCGTAGCTATCTTCTGTGGGCCTGGTAGCTGGGTGTCGAATGGGATGGCCCTGAATAAGTGTTGTTTTGCTATAGAACTTATTTTGGAAGTCAGACCACAGTCGCCGTAATTGAGCGTGCTCGGGTTTTTCCTTCCACATTCTGTATTGCAAAACAACAATTGTTAAATCAAAGGAGGAACCCGATGGGTTCAAAAATTTACGTCGGAGGTTTGCCCTATTCGGCAGTCGACCAGGAGTTGTCTGACTTATTTAGTCCGCATGGGAATGTGGAGTCAGCTCGAATCATTATGGATAAGTTTACCGGACGATCACGAGGGTTCGGATTTGTTGAAATGACTACCGACGAAGAGGCTAAGGCGGCTATTGAAGCGTTGAACGGAACAGAGATGGGTGGCCGGACCTTGACGGTGAATGAAGCCCGTCCGCAAACACCTCGTTCACGAGATGGTGGCGGGTTTGGTGGCGGCGGCTATGGTGGCGGTGGGGGCGGACGAAGGTTTTAACGAATCAGAGTCATGTACCCATAGCGACTGCTTGACGAGTTTGATCATGATGCAGGGGGTCTTTTTTCCAAAGGCCCCCTGCTTTTTTTTGTTCAACAATAAGATGTTACTTGGAGGTCTCACACGTGGCTTGATCATCGGAGTGAATACCGTGATAATGAGCCTATGGACGTTTTTGTCAATTATCGTGAAATTAAATATACATCAGTATGCTTGGACACGATACATGCAAGACCTCGTGGTTCTCACATCCATTCGAGATTGTCACTCAATAGTCCAACTGATCTCTGTATGAGCGGTGTTACACGCTTCACGAATATAGAAGTTATAGCCGTTCCACGATACGTCTGTCTGTACGACGCGTGTCGTTGCGCTGTGACTATAATGTTCATTCGGCTGAAAGTTTTTTGGTTTCGCTATAATTGAATTGGCTATAAATCTGTTATGAATTGGATAATCTTATGAGCGATCATGATAATCGTATCGACGGTCATCCTCATCCGTCTAAAAACCCGGCTCGTTCTTCTCCTTCCAGTCAGTCGTCAAGTCCTCTTGTTTTGCTTGATGAATGTTTAGCCTCACTGCCTGAAGGAGATCATCGTATTGCTTTGCTTGGGAAGCTCAAGCAGCTCATATTGCAGCAAGGAATAGAGCAGCAGCAGCGTGAGATGGAAGTAAAAAAACTGAATACCGTTGTTGAAAAGTTAACGGCGCCAGCCAATCGAATTGGTACGCTTGTTGATTTACCGGAAGATGACATGGCGCGGATTATTGTCGGGGGAAGTGAATTTTATGCCAATATCGATCCTCGGCTTGAGCGTGCAGACTTACTGAGTGGTTCCCAAGTTCTCGTGAATGAAGCCTATGTGGTGATTCGGTCATTAGGGTACGATGTGAATGGTCCAATTCTCAAAGTTCGGGAAGTGCTGGCTGATGGACGGCTTCGAATGGATCAAGAACCGGGTCGTCAGGGCATACTGTTAGAACGAGCGGCTGAGTTACGCGACACAGAGTTTAAGCCGGGTGATGAAGTGCGTGTTGATCCGTCATTGAGGCTGGTAATTGAACGACTTGAGAAATCGCATACGGAAGGACATATCCTTGATGAAGTGCCATCGGTGACGTGGGAGCATATTGGTGGTCAGAAGACTGCAATTGCCGCGATTCGGCGAGCAATAGAATATCCTCTCCTTCATCGTCAAACATTTCAACAGTATCAATTTACACAACCCAAAGGATTTTTGCTTCATGGTCCCCCGGGATGTGGGAAGACATTGATTGGGCAGGCCACGGCAGCCAGCTTGGCGCACTTAGTGAAAGAGAAAGCTGAGGCCTTAACAGGCGATCAGGTACGCGAGAGTGGCAAGGATAGTTTTCCTCCGATAGAGCGAGGAAGTTTTCTCCATGTCAAAGGTCCTGAAGTGTTGAATATGTGGGTTGGCGAATCCGAACGAATTGTGCGAGACCTCTTTGCGCAAGCTCGCGAACGTCGTCAGGCCGGTTTCTTACCGTTTATTTTCATCGATGAAGCGGAGTCCATTCTTGGTACGAGGCGTGCTGCTCGTTCGTACAATGTCGCCAATACGCTTGTCCCCATGTTTTGTGCAGAGTTAGATGGGATTGAATCGCTTCATGATGTTGTGGTTATTCTTGCCACGAATCGTCCTGACCTGATCGATCCGGCGGTGTTACGGCCAGGCCGAATTGATCGAAAGGTGAAAATATCCCGTCCGGATCGCGAGGCGGCTACGGAAATTCTCGGTATCTATTTATCCTCAGAGATTCCTCTTCATGCTGATGCCATTCAAGCCTTCGATGGTAATCGTGAGTTAGCCCGGCAGGCAATGATTGCAACATTGCTTGATCGAGTGTTTGCTCGAACCGAAGAAAATCGGGTTCTGGCCATTCGTTTACGAAATGGTCGTCGAGACATTCTCTATCGTTGTGATTTGTTAAGTGGTGCCGTGTTGGCCAGCATTGTCCGTCGAGCGAAGGAAAAAGCTGTGGAACGTGAGATTGAGGGAAAGGATGGAGGAGTTTCGGAGGAAGATTTATTCCTTGCAGTGAATGAAGAGTTTCGTGAAGGTGAAATTTTCCCACCAGATGATTCAGCTGAAGAATGGTTGAAATTACTGGACCATCATCCGGAGCAAGTCATTGGCGTGTCCTCGTTTCGGGGAGAAGCATCAACGACCGAACAACACATTCATACGATTATTTAACGCAATGTCCACTTCACTGAGACTATTTGGTATAGAAACCGAGTATGGAATTACCCGCGAGGATCAGCGTGATGTTGATCCTGTGGTCGAGTCTATGGAGTTGGTTCGTGCACATCTTCAGGGGGAATTTGAGCAACAGTGGGACTATCGTGGTGAAGATCCTCATGCAGATCAGCGTGGTTTTCGAGTCTCTGGTTTGCAACAGGATAAAGAGGAAGAAGAGTTTGTACAGGAAGATGCTCAGCGATCGTTGTCCTTTTACGAGATGAAGAGCGATTTAGTCTTACGTAACGGAGCTAGGTTTTATAACGATCATACCCATCCAGAATATTCAACTCCTGAATGTCGAACGCTGCGTGACCTTGTGGCCCATGACCGAGCAGGCGAACGCATCGTGCAACAGGCTGCGGATCGCCGCAATCGGGACCTTGGTTGTCCAGCCGTACAACTCTATAAAAATAATACCGACTTTCACGGCCATAGTTATGGCTGTCATGATAACTACTTGGTTGCTCGCGCAATTCCATTTTCGGATTTACAAGCCGCCTTGATTCCCTTTTTAGTCAGTCGTCAAGTGGTTGCCGGTGCAGGGAAAATTGGAACGGAAAAACAAGAGCAGGGGTATCAACCTGGTGGGTTTCAATTATCACAACGTGCCGATTTTATGGAGGTATCGCTTGGCGTCGATACCATGTTTAATCGGTCGATCTTGAACACACGAGATGAACCTCATGCTGATCGAGAGACGTATCGTCGTCTACACTTGATTGTCGGGGATGCGAATATGTGTGAGTATGCGACCGCACTCAAAATTGGCACGACCCGGCTTGTTTTGGATTTAATTAGTCAACATGCCGCACCGGTTGTGGAATTAGAGAACCCGGTCCTGGCTATTCAAGCGTTTTCGCGTGATTCAGATCTCAAGACTGTTGCGAATCGAACCCAAGGTTCTCCGGTTTCGGCTTGTCACATACAGGCACTCTATTTAGAGGCCGCTCAAAAGGCGTTGGCAGGTGTCGATGAAGAAACGGACTGGGTTCTCGCTGAATGGGAGCATGTGTTGACACGCTTAGAGCAAGATCGTATGACATTGGTTGGTGTCTTAGACTGGGTGACCAAATTATCGTTGCTCGAGCGTTTTCGACAAGAGGAACAGTTGGAATGGTCGGATCCTTGGCTTGCGAGTTTGGACCTTGAATATCATAATGTGAATCCCGAGCGTGGTCTGTATTTAGGCGTAGAAGCCGAAGGGCAGGTCAAACGCTTGTGTTGTGAAGACGACATTCTAGCAGCGATGAATGAGGGGCCTGCCGATACGCGGGGAGGAATTCGAGGTTTGTGCGTCAAACGATTTGGGCAACAGATACAGACTGTACAGTGGGAGCGAATTCAATTTAAGTCAGATTCCGCAACGTCACAGGTTCTTGATCTGAATCATGCAGTCGAACCGACTGCGGTTGAGGTCATCAAATCCGCCATTGATCGTGCGGGGAACCTTTCCGAAGTAGGAGTGTTATCAACGAGAAAGAGGGGACATATATGATGAAGTCTATGCTGTTTCACAATGGGCAACGAGTAGGACTGAGTGAGTCATCTCATCCTATTAGTCTTGAACGACGAGAGCAACCGATAAACCCGATTTCCAAGCCATCAGGGCCCTCAGAAGATGGCGGCGGACCTAAGCGGCCCGACACGGAATCAGGTGAAAAGGATAATCTTTTAAAACGTATGCGCAAGGTTGATCCCAAGCAAGCCGAGCGTTATCGACAACGGACAGGGGAGTAGTCATTGTGGGACGACAAGGGGATTTCATACACATGTTGCGAGAGCAAGGGTATCCGTTTGATACATTGCACGTTCATCACACACAGGGTTCTTCCATCTCAAGCGACCACCATGTCCAACACGCGATGATTAGCCAAGGGACGACGGTTCTTGCGTTTAAGTATCAGGATGGTGTGATTGTTGGCGGAGACCGTCGAGCGACTGCGGGTATGACGGTCATGTATGATCGAACGGATAAAGTGTTAGAACTTGATCGATTTTGCGTGATGGCTATTGCTGGCGTTCCGGCCACTGCATTCGAGATGGCGCGAATACTTGAACATTCATTTAAATATTATCGTCGAAGCCAGCTTCAAGATTTGAGTTTTGAAGGAAAACTTCGCGCTTTGACGAAACTCCTCAAAGAAAATGCCCCAGCTGCATTAGCCGGGACTGGTACCGTGGCTCCGGTATTCGCCGGGTTCGATGTCGATGAAGCTGTGGGGAAAATTTTCTTTTACGATATTCTCGGAGCTGAGTTTGAAGGAGTCGATTATGCAGTTTCTGGGTCTGGGTCATCGACAATTCGTGGGATTCTTCATTATTTACATCGATGGGGCGAGACGCCGCTCTATCAACTTCCAGAGGAGCAAGCCATAGTTCTGCTCATGCGTTTGTTGAGTAGCGCAGCTGAATTTGATGCAGCGACAGGTGGGATTAATTATGAGGCAAACATCTTTCCAATTGTCAAACGTATTTCCTCGAATGGGGTAGAACAGATTGCCCCTGAGCGTTTAAAAACACTCTGTGAGTCGCAGGTGATTCGTTATGTATGAAGAACCCTATCGATGGATTGAGGCAGTTGGCAATCGGCGTCAATATTTGGATGATCAATTTAAACAAGGCAGTCCGGTTGTTGCGCTTTCCTATGATGACGGCATTTTGCTGTTGACTGCGAGTCGCGGGACCCCGAAGCTCTATGAAATCTATGATCGCATTGCATTGGGTGGGATGGGACATCCAGCTGATTTGGAAAAGTTACGGTTTCAGTTGTTGGACATGGCGCACCTTGAAGGCTTTAATCGTTCACCATCTGATGTGACGGGGGCTCGGCTTTTAAAAAACGGTCTGGCTCCAATAGTCAAACAAGCTTTTGAGGAAATATTCAAGGCCCCGTTTATCGCTAAAATGCTTTTGGCTGAATTAGGCGGGGACCGGGAGAAAGACCGGTTTCTGAGCATCGATTACGATGGCACATTTGAAGAGTCGGAAGTCTGTGCAATCCTGGCCGGGACTCATTCGATTCAAGCGCGGCTGTTGGATGAGCTGAGAAAACGAATTGGAGAGACAGCGCCTTCAATCAATGAAGCGATTGATATTGCTGTGAGAGTGTGGGCGAAAGGATCGTTGTTGCATACGACCATCTCTTCCGATACGAACAATAATGAAAAAGTGTCTGAGCGACAAGAGAAGGCAGGAACGGTGACAGAATTTGATGATGAAGACGTGCAAAGTCATGTGCAGAAGAAGTTGACTGACGTTACGCTTGAATGCTCTCTCATCGATCGTCATCTGTCTGGATCCTCTAAGTACCGTGTTCTGTCTGACGATGACGTGACGGGCCTCCTTCCACCGGTGCTGCAACCTGTTCGATAATTCTTCATTCATTACACGAAAGCTTGTTCATGTTACATCGCATTTTTGGAATTGAAACCGAGTACGGGCTTCTGATTAATGAGGAACAACCTGATCGTCCTCCCTCATGGATTGCCCACCAAATTATTGACCATCTGTTTCGGACGAAACGGTCTGGTGTGTTGGATATGCACCATCGTGGCTATGATGAACCGCCTGGCAATGGCGGATTTCTCTTGAATGGCGGGCGAATGTATGTCGATATGGGGCATCTGGAGTTTGCCTCTCCTGAGTGCCATTCGTTACGAGATCTCGTGGCGTCCGATCGTGCTGGTGATTGGTTGCTTCAAGATGCGATTGAAGAGTTAGGTTTGTCCGACAATGTTTCTGTGATTAAGAATAATATTGATCATGAAACGGATGCCACATTTGGGTGTCATGAAAATTATTTAGTCTCTAGGAATTTTCCATTTAGCTATAACGGATTGGGGAAACTTATTCCATTTTTGGTCACCCGACAGATTTTTACGGGGGCAGGACGCATTGGCTCAACTGAGAATGTCGATGGATGGATTCCTCTTGAACAATTATCACGTGAGTCAAATTTAATGCAGCAGCCTTCGAATCGTCTGACTGTACCTTATCAGATTTCTCAGCGAGCGGATTATATCGTCAATGATTTCTTTGAATGGGTGCAGCATAATCGAGCGATTATCAATACACGCGATGAGCCACTGGCAGACCCCACGCAATTCCGTCGTATTCATTTACTCGTTGGGGATTCAAATCTCTCTGAAATCGCGACGGCTCTGAAGATGGGAACAACAGGACTCGTTCTCCAACTCATTGAAGATGGACATGCGCCGACCGGATTGGACTTCACTGATCCTGTCGAGGCACTTCGACAGGTCTCTCGCGATCAGGAACGAACATGGATGCTCACGTTAGCAACGGGTGAAACGCTGTCTGCGATCGATATTCAAGAACGGTTTTTGGAATGTGCGCAGACACACTATCAGGGACAAGATGAAGAAACCGATTGGATCTTGCAGGAATGGAAAGAGGTCTTACGCGATCTGCGAGGTGATTATAGGACGCTGGTAGGACGAGTGGATTGGGCGTCAAAGTTGTGGTTGTTGGAGACATTCCGCCAGCAAGAACATGTAGACTGGGAAGATCCGTGGCTCAAAAGTCTTGATTTGGAATATCACAACGTCGATCCACAAAAAGGTTTATATTTTGGACTGATGGAAGAAGGTAAGGCACCGTGCGTGACAACACGCGATGCGATAGAACTGGCGAAGTATTCCCCTCCACGCGATACTCGAGCGTTTGGTCGTGGAGAAGTCATTCGTCATCTCGCAGATTCTTCTTGGTCTGACATGCAGGAACCTGAAGATGAAGAACGACAATTTCCTCCCTATGTCATTAATTGGTCAGTGTTTCAAGTGCGTGGGAGTAAGGCCTTCCTCATGCCAGACCCTTTCCGATCTTATGTTCAGGAAGTTCGAACCCACTTGAAACTCTAACTAAATTATTTCGCGCTCATACGACCTGTTGAAAGTATTCAATCGTCTTCGACAGTCCTTCTTCCAGTGAGACCTTTGGCTCCCAATTCAGAACAGTTTTTGCTCGTTGAATATCAGGTCTTCGAACTTTTGGATCTCCGATGGGAAGCGGGAGATGCTTGACCTCACTGTTTGACTTTGTCTGACTCAAGACCATCTTGGCGATTTCAAGAACCGTGAGTTCTCGTGGATTGCCAATGTTGACGGGATAGTGAATCGTGACTTTACTTTCCGTTGTCCCTTTGACCGTTGGTTCCTCGCCCACAGATGTGGCTGGTCCATCATTTGGCGCCATCAGCAAGGCGACAATCCCTCGTACAAGGTCGTCAACATAGCAAAAGCTTCGAGTTTGTGAGCCGTCTCCATAGACGGTTAGTGGGTTTTTCTGTAAGGCCTGAACGATAAAGTTTGACACAACACGTCCATCTTTTGGTCGCATTCGTGGCCCAAACGTATTGAAGATTCGCACGATCCGCGTATCGAGTCCATGGAAGGTGTGGTAGGCGGTGGTGATGGCTTCCCCAAAGCGCTTGGCTTCGTCGTACACACCACGAGGACTAATGGGGTTTACGTTTCCCCAGTAGGACTCTGGTTGCGGATTGACGAGCGGATCGCCATAGACCTCCGATGTACTGGCAAGAAGAAACCGTGCATTTTTCGCTTTGGCCAATCCCAAGGCTTTGTGAGTGCCTAAGGCTCCGACTTTCATGGTTGCAATGGGGAACTCTAAATAATCTTGTGGGCTGGCGGGCGAAGCAAAGTGCATGACCGCATCTAATTCCCCATCCACATGCAGATAATCACACACGTTATATTTGATGAAACTGAAGCGATCATGTCCCATTAAATGAGCAACATTTTCTGGTCGGCCCGTGATAAAGTTATCCATACCAATGACGTCGTGTCCTTGCTGAATCAGCAGGTCACACAAGTGACTACCGAGAAACCCGGCACCACCCGTAATGAGAATTCTCATACGTATTCCCCTTTAGTAAATGACTGATAAATTAAAGATAATGAAGAATTTTCCTTACAGACTTCTTGCGGTAATTCCTCTATCTAGTAGATAATCATAACTGATAATTATGCTGATACAACAAGTTTCTCCATCATTTTCTCTTTCCCGCCGCTCCTTGCTTACACTTGGAAGTGTGACAAGTGTATTCGGACTATTGCCGGGTTGCGATTTAGGAGGTATGTTTGCTGTCCCACCAAGAGAGACCGTGTATTTTACGTCAAATGATAAATTTTATACCGTGAATTTTTCTGATTCTCCCTATAACTTTTCACGAGATATTGATATAGAGCAATGGCAGCTGCTTGTCAAAGGTGAAGTGCAACAGCCCACAGTATTGAACTGGAGAGACATTTTAAATCGTACATCATTTGATCAGGCTGCTACCTTGATGTGTATTGATACGCTTCCGGGAGGGAGCAGTCTTGGAAACGCCATGTGGCGTGGTATTTCATTAAAATCGCTCTTGCAAGATGCTGGGGTCAATACGGACATCGCGCGTGATGTCATTTTTCGTGCGGCTGATGGTTATCATGATAGCATTCCATTTACCCGCGCCATGCAAGATGACGTCATGCTTGCCTATTTAATGAATGGTGAAAAATTGCCACAAATGCATGGATTTCCTCTTCGTCTTGTGGTTCCTGGCCTCTATGGTATCAAGAATGTCAAATGGATTACAGAAATTGAAGTGTATGCCGGGGATTACAAAGGCTATTGGCAGCAAAAGGGGTGGACAGACGAGGGAACGATTAAAATTTTCTCCCGCATTGACAGTCCTGGGCATTATCAAGTTATCCATGGCCTTTCGCAGCGTCTTCGTGGTCTTGCCTTTGGAGGGCCTCGAACGATCCAGGAGGTGCAATTGAGCTTTGATAAGGAAAAAACCTGGGTTTCAGCCGAGATCGAACCGCCTCTCTCACCCTATACCTGGGTGATTTGGAATTATGATTGGGCTGCGCCTGCACCTGGAAAACATATGGTGTTTGTGCGTGCGATCGATATAGATGGAAAAGTTCAAACATCGGAAATAGCGAGACCCCAACCAGCGGGAGCAAGTGGTTTGCATTCAATCATATTGGATGTGAAGTCGGCATAATCAAGAAAGAGGGCTTTATGACTCTGAGCTTTTCCACGTTGATTGAATGAACAGGTCTTGAAGTTGACTCGAGCTGACAGGGGACGGCGCTTCAGTCAACGGACACTGAGCTTTTTGTGTTTTGGGAAAGGGGATCACGTCCCGGATAGATTCCGTCTTTCCGAGAAGCATCATCAGACGGTCTAATCCCAAAGCAATTCCTCCATGTGGTGGAGCTCCAAGTTCCAATGCTTCCAAAAGAAATCCAAACTTTTCCCGAGCCTCCTCTTTTTGAATTCCCAAGAGATCAAAGACTTGTTGTTGAAGCGTGGCTGAATGAATTCGAAGGCTTCCTCCCCCTAATTCAAATCCATTGAGGACCAAGTCGTAGGCCTCTGCACGTACGTGAAGGGGATCGGTATCTAAGAGGGGGATGCTGTCTCGGGCGGGGGAGGTAAACGGATGGTGCAGCGAGATATAGCGCGAGGATTCTTCATCGTATTCGAACATTGGAAAGTCCAGAACCCAGAGAGGTTTCCATGTGTCGGTTTGGATGAGTGTCAGTTCTTCTCCAAAATAGGTTCGTAAGCGGCCAAGAACTTGATGAACAATGGAAGGGGTATCCGCTACGCATAACAAGAGATCGCCAGGTTGTGCCTCGGGTAGGAACTGTTGAAGTTGTTCAGCCTTGAGGAATTTTGCAATGACGGATTCGAGTTTCCAGTTTTCAAGAATTTTAACCCAAGCCAGCCCCTTTGCCCCAAAGTCCTTTGCGATATCAACGAAATGATCCACGCGACTTCTGGTAAACTCCGCTCCTCCCTTCACCACGAGCCCTTTGACCATACCTCCGGATTCAACGGTTGTTCGAAATACTTTAAAGTCGGATGACTGTGAAAACTCGGAAAGATCTTCAAGCGGGAGATTAAACCGCAGATCAGGTTTATCGGTTCCATAACGTGCTATGACGTCGTTATAGGTGTACCGAGGAAATGGGTCCTGAAGCTGAATGCCCTTGGTATGGTGAAACACCTCTCGAATCAACTGTTCTGTCAGCGTCAAAATCTCTTCTTGTTCCACAAACGATAATTCAAGATCGACCTGAGTGAATTCAGGTTGACGGTCAAGGCGAAGATCTTCATCCCGAAAGCATCGCGCAAGTTGAAAGTAGCGATCAACCCCACCCACCATCAAGAGTTGTTTGAATAATTGAGGAGACTGTGGGAGAGCAAAAAACTCGCTGGGGTTCACACGGCTTGGAACAAGATAATCTCGCGCACCTTCCGGCGTGCTCTTCGTTAAAATTGGTGTCTCAATTTCTACGAATCCCTTTGCATGGAGCACGCTTCTGATCTTGTGAGAAACATCTGAACGGAGTGCTAATAATTGCTGCATTTTCGGGCGACGCAGGTCGAGGTATCGATATTTCATCCTAATAGACTCAGATGCCTGCACATCATCTTCTACTGTGAATGGCAACGGTTTCGACTCATTGAGAATGGTGATGGTTGTTGCCCGTACCTCAATTTCTCCAGTTGGAAGGTGTGGATTCACGGAATCGTCAGGCCGTAACGTGATCGTTCCTGAAATTTCTATGACGTACTCGTTTCGCACTTGGCTGGCAATTTGATGTGCCTTGGGTTGTTGTTCTGAGTCAAAGACAATTTGGGTGAGCCCCTGTCGATCTCGAAGGTCGACAAACAAAATTCCGCCATGGTCTCGTCGACCATCCACCCACCCACTCAGGGTCACGGTTTGCCCTACATGTGTTTTCTGCAATTCTCCACACCGATGCGTTCGTATCACAATGACTCCTCGTGACAGCGTTGTCTAGACGTTACTCTTCTTCACTCTCTTCTGTTGGCCAGGCTTTGAACCGTATGCTAGTGATCGTTTCTTGGTACTTTTTGCCCAGAGAGCCTTTTTCTTAGTCTGTGTCGCTTTCTGTGGTTCGCGAGGTGCCAGCAGAAGGTCTCGTAGCGCATTGGCTTCTCGATCTGTAAGGTGTCGACTATTTCCAACGGACAGATTGCCTAAACTCAACGGGCCAAATTTTGTACGTTTGAGTTTGAGTACCAGATGGTCTACTGCCTGGAGCATACGTTTCACCTGGTGATTGCGTCCTTCATGAATGGTCATTTCAATCCACGAATTGACTGCAACTTTCCGCACTTTTCTCACGCGTGCCGGGGCCGTTGGACCATCTTCCAAGGTTAGGCCTTCCTCTAATTGTTTGATGGCGTTCTCTGAGAGCTGGCCCTTAATTTTCACGAGATAGGTTTTTTCGACATGAAAGCGTGGGTGCAAACATGCTTGTGCGATTTCCCCATTATTTGTGAGGAGCAAGAGCCCTTCGCTATCGTAATCAAGACGTCCAACAGGGAAGGTTCGAACAGACTTTTTATCTAACAGGTCGCCTATCGTCGGGCGACGTTCTGGGTCTTTCATGGTGGAGACATACCCTGCAGGTTTATGCACCATCAGAAACACATCTGGAGGGGGTGGCTTGAGATGACGTCCGTTGACTTTGATATGATCGCGTTTCGGGTCGACGCACGTTCCCATGACCGTGACCGCTTTTCCATTGACCGTCACGCGACCTTGTTTCATGAGAAGTTCGGCCTGTCGTCGAGATGTGATTCCCGATCGGGCAATAACTTTTTGAAGGCGTACTTCAGTTGGTGGTTGAGAGAGCATCATTCCCACTCAATCGTTCCTGGGGGTTTTGAGCTAATGTCGTAGACAACACGATTGACGCCGGTGACTTCATTAATGATTCGATTCGAGAGACGTCCTAAGAGGTCATGTGGCAAGTGAGCCCAGTCGGCTGTCATACCGTCGGTACTGGTGACCGCTCGGACGGCAATCACTGATTCATAGGTTCGCTGATCTCCCATGACACCGACTGTACGAATTGGGAGTAATACGGCAAAATATTGCCACACGTCACGAGAAAGTCCAGCTTTCATAATTTCATCAGTGACGATGGCATCGGCTTCACGAAGCATCTGCAAGCGCTCTCTCGTGATTGATCCGAGAATCCGTATCGCGAGCCCTGGGCCTGGAAATGGTTGGCGCCAGACCAGATCTTGAGGTAGTCCTAATTCAAGACCAAGCTTTCGTACTTCGTCTTTAAATAATTCTCTCAATGGTTCAATCAATCGTAGTTTCATACGAGCCGGCAGTCCACCAACGTTATGATGCGTCTTAATGGTTGCGGACGGTCCGTTCGTACTGACGCTTTCGATGACATCCGGGTATAACGTGCCTTGCACAAGGAAGTCGACCTTACCTATGCGTTTCGCTTCGGCATCAAACGACTTAATAAATTGCCGACCAATAATTTTCCTTTTTCGTTCGGGATCCACCGTACGACCAAGTGCTTGTAGAAATTCATCGGTGTTATCCAGCATGTGGACGGGCATTTGGTATTGGGTAGAGAAGGTGTCTTTAAGCAGGGAGACTTCATTTTTTCGCATAAGCCCATTGTCAATGAAGATGCAGGTCAATTGGTCTCCAAGGGCCTGATAGGTCAAGGCGGCGGCTACGGTTGAGTCGACTCCACCGCTCAGCGCACAAATGACTTTGCCTGTGCCAACTTGCTGTCGGATATCATGAACCGCTTGCTTGATAAAAGATCCCATCGTCCACGTGGGACGACAGTGACAGATCTCGATTGAAAAGTTGGACAGAATATGTTGGCCGTATTCCGTATGAGCGACTTCAGGGTGAAACTGCAAACAGTAGAACCTGTGTTGAGGCTCGACGCGTTTGATGGCTGCGATAGGGGAATTGTGCGTATGCGCAATTATTTCAAATCCCGTTGGTAATTGGTCGATGCGATCACCGTGTGACATCCACACATGAAATGGGACATCTCTGGAGAGACCATGAAAGAGGTCGGCGTTATCATCAATGACAAGTTCCGCACGTCCAAACTCTCGCTGTTGAGCTTGTCCGACTTTTCCTCCAAAATGATGTGTTAAAATCTGCATGCCATAACAAATGCCTAAAATAGGAATACCGCTATTCAGAATGGAAGCATCGGGGCTGAGTGCTCCTTCTTCGAGAACACTTGCTGGCCCTCCCGAAAGAATTATTCCCTTCGGGTTATGAATCAATATGTCTTTGAAAGGTGTGGTCGGGGGGAGAATAATGGAGTGAACGGATAATTCTCGAATGCGGCGTGCAATCAGTTGGGTGTACTGAGATCCGAAATCAAGGATAACAATTGTATCGTAGGAAGACTCCATAATAAGGGGTGCCTCTTCTCGACATGGTCGGTCTCTGCTATGAGAGAACCTTACTCCACATCAGCGCGATAGTTTGGAGCTTCCTTGGTAATCACCACATCGTGGACGTGGGCTTCACGGAGACCAGCTTGAGTAAGACGGGTAAATTTTGCTTCCTTTTGGAGTTGTGGAATTGAGCGACAGCCACAATAGCCCATGCCGGCTCTCAATCCGCCCACGAGTTGATAGACAAGCGCGGATAACGTGCCTTTATAGGGGACCCGCGCTTCGATCCCTTCTGGGACGAGTTTGGCCAGGGGTTGACCTTCTTGAGCATATCGATCCTTACCTCCACGTTCCAAGGCGCCTAATGAGCCCATGCCGCGATATTCTTTATAGGCGCGGCCTTGAAACAAGACCATATCTCCAGGAGATTCTTCTGTCCCGGCAAATAATGATCCAATCATAATCGAGGAAGCGCCAGCGGCTAACGCTTTTGTGATATCACCAGAATATTTTACGCCACCATCAGCAATGATGGGGGTCCCTTGGTCATGGAGGACTTTAGCACAATCTGCAATGGCTGTTAATTGAGGAACTCCAGCACCTGACACGACTCGAGTCGTGCAAATCGAACCTGGTCCAACCCCAACTTTCACGGCATCGACTCCACAGTCAAGAAGGTCTTTTGCCCCTTCCGTGGTGGCAATATTCCCCGCAATGACATCCAAGTCGGTATATTTCTTTTTGACAAACTTCACCATGTTCATGACGCTTTGTGAATGTCCGTGTGCCGTATCAACGACGATGATATCCACGCCCGCTTTGACTAAACGGTCTAGCCGTTCTTCTGCGTCTGGGCCTACTCCAATGGCGGCCCCGGTGCGTAATCGCCCATGAGCATCTTTGCAGGCTGAAGGATATTTAATGCGTTTTTGAATATCTTTAATGGTAATGAGCCCCTTCAGTTCAAAGTCATCATTGACGACGGGTAGTTTCTCTATCCTGTGTTCATGAAGGATTTCACGCGCTTTTTCGAGGCTTGTGCCTTCTGGAGCCGTAATGAGATTTTTTTTGGTCATAACCTGAGCGACTTTAAGGTCCATACGCGTTTCAAAACGTAGATCGCGATTGGTAAGAATGCCAACCAGTTTTCCATTTTGCGTGACTGGTATTCCGGAAATACGATAGGTCGCCATCAAATGACGGACATCACGAATTGTTTGGTCTGGAGAAATGGTGACAGGTGAGAGGATCATGCCACTTTCTGACTTTTTGACCTTGTCGACTTCTCCAGCTTGAACTTCCGGGGATAGTGCTCGATGCATAATGCCAATTCCACCTTCCCGTGCAAGTGCAATGGCTAAACGACCTTCTGTCACCGTGTCCATGGCAGCACTGAGTAAGGGGATGTTGATTTTGATGTTCTTGGTCAGATGTGTTGTGGTATCCACTTCTGTCGGGATGACATCAGATCGAGCTGGCATGAGCACAACATCATCAAATGTTAAACCGATTCGAATTTCTTGTTCCCACATAATCTATGCGACCTTTTAGTTTTCAGTGATACCAATGATCGTTGATAGCCTACCTATTATAATGCTCTCGGATGGCATATGGTCCATTAATAATAGCAGGCAGTTATAGCCGTTCAAATATGAAACGTTGTACTGCGTGGAGCTATAGCCGATTCAGTTATACCGAAACGATAAATCGCCACTCTGTACAAGTTTTCCATCCAATACGTGATAGAAAACGTCAAGCATTGTCAGAAAATCCAAGCGGGTATAACCTTCTGCTGTTTGAAGCGTTTGACACCGTGTTGAAAGTCCTTCGGCTTTAACTGGACCGAATTGAGATTCTCTATAATCATAGGGAAGAGTATTGCGTATATAGCCGAAGCTGTCACGAAGACTTACATTGGGTACTACTGTCAGGGATAAAGCGTCAAAAATTTCTGGTCATACGCATATGCTCAAGACACACATATTTCTCAAAGTGTTTGGAGGAGATAGTATTCGAATGGCCAGTGAATGCTTATTCCTGTAAAAGACCAACAGACTCTTCGTCTTGCAATTGTTCTTGTGCATCTTCTGCAGGAACAAAATGTTGCACTCGCATATTTCCGCTGTCGACGACTAAGACTCCACCTTGGTTGTCGAGACAAAGGCCGTACGGGAAGTTGAACTGTCCTGTTGCATTTCCAAATCCACCCCATTGGGTAATGAAGTTTCCTTCTCGATCAAATTTTTGAATGCGTTGATTGCCAGTATCACTAACGTACACATCTCCCATTTCATCGACAGCAACACCCCAAGGCGATCGGAATTGGCCTGGTTCTTGGGCTTGCGCACTACTCGCATGACCTGCGCCGATGCCGCCGCCCCACCTCGCAAGAAGCTGAGGTAAGACATTCGTACTGGTGTCGAATTTTTGAATGCGATGGTTTCCCATATCAACAATATAGACGGTTCCGTCTGTTTGGTCGACGGCAATTCCTCTCGCAAAGTAAAACTGTCCATCATTATTGCCGAAACTTCCCCATTGCATAATAAATTCGCCAGTCTCGTCGAATTTTTGTATTCTGAAGTTAGCACTGTCGACCACATAGATATATCCACGTACTCGATCGACGGCTACTCCCCAAGGTGAATTGAGTTGTCCTTCTCCATTACCTCGAGAGCCAAACTTGGAGAGGTAATGACCCAATTTTCCATCAAATTTCTGAATACGGTGATTGTTGGTGTCAGCAACGTAGACATCGCCTTTCGCGTCGCAAGCAATGCCTGTCGCATTATTGAAACTACCGTTTGCACCGCCAAAATTTCCCCAGAGAAGGATGAAGTTTCCATTTTTCTCAAATTTCTGAATACGGTTATTCCCATTATCAACAACGAAAATTGAGCCTTGTCGATCAATGGTCATTCCATAGAGCGGACTAATAAATTCTCCACCGTGCAAGAGGGAGGCCCCACGTCCGGCTTTTCCCCATGTGCCGATGCATACATATCCAGAGGTGTTAAGCAATATGCTTGAGCTGGCAGGAACCGAGACATTGTTGTTGATATCCTTAAACCACACGTAGGCGGTCTTCAGGCCATCGCCCGCAGAGGTTGTAAACGGGATGGTCGCACCAAAACGCTCCTCTGGCTCAACGTCAACCCATCCTGGCATTGTTGCACTGGGGGTCATTGGATTTTCGGACATGAAATAGGCTGAAACCCCAGTATCGACATCTCTTGCAGAAATGGTGGCGACGAGGTCTGGTGAATTCGTCATTGAGGCCCCATGGTTGAGGACGAGGTCGGGGTTTTGTGGTGCCGTAACATCAATAAGCGTTGGTGTGGCGGAATATTCCTCGGAAAGGATGCTTTCACTTCCCTCTTCAGTTACTGAGCTTAGTGCATAGAAGTATGTGGTTGCATTTGTTAAGCCAAGGTGATTGTATGGGGTGGTCACACCCTCAATCTTGGTTGAATTTTGGGACGTCACACCGGGTTCAGTGCTGAAATACAGGTTGTAACTGACCGCGTCTGGAACTTCGAGCCAACTGATGATGTTTTCCGAGTCACCAGCTTTGACGGTCATATTTGTTGGCGTGGCAAGGTCCGCAAGTTCTGGTGTTTGACTCTGTTCTCTTCCTCTCGCAAGTTCTTCTTCCGTCGGAGCAAACTTTGTGAGGCGATTATTGCCGCTATCAATCACATAGACGTAACCTTCTTTGTCAACGGCAATGCCAGATGGAAAATTCAATTGACCTTCCGTCAATCCGCGGTTGCCCCATGAGCAGAGAAACGTTCCACTCGAGTCAAATTTTTGAACGCGGTGATTTCCACTATCTACGGCATAAATGTTTCCCAGCGCATCACATGCAAGACCCCACGGTGCTTTAAATTGTCCAGGTCCGTTCCCTTCTTTCCCCCATTTCAAGAGGTAATTGCCGCGTGGGTCAAATTTTTGAATTCGATGGTTGCCTTCGTCTGCAACATAAATGTTCCCAATAAAGTCTACGGCAATGCCTCGAGGATAAAACATCGCTCCATCGTAGGCACCATCACGGCCCCACTTGAGGAGAGGAGTGCCGTCAGGTTTGAATTTTTGAATTCGGGCATTGCTGGTGTCTGACACATAGAGGTACCCATGTTGGTCAGTGGTGACTCCCCACGGAACATCAAACTTTCCTGCTTCAGCACCGCGCCAGGCGAAGCCGAATTTCCCCCAGGCATTGATAAGATTTCCATCTAAATCAAACTTTTGGACTCGATTATTTCCACTGTCTGCAATGTAAATAACCCCATCTGGAGAAGTCGCTAGGCCACGAGGGTAATAAAACTTCCCTTCCTCAGAGTCTGGCTCATCTCCCCATCGAGCGAGGAACTTCCCATCTTTATCAAACTTTTGAATCGAGTGACTGTCGGTATCGGACACATAGATATTGCCATCATGATCTATCGCAAGGCCGGTTGGTGAATTGAATTCACCATCATCCATGCCCTGCACCCCAAATTGCATAATATTCAGATACGGCGAAGGGATCGACATGACTTCTTCTGACTCAGGGCTTTCACCGTCAGCGGTGATTGCTGTGATCACGTAGTGATAGCAGAGATTGTTTGAGAGATCGTCATGTACATAGGGGCTTGCGGCACCTTCTATCGTGGTGGCGTTTTCTTTTTTCAGTCCAATGGTTGGATTGAAGTCGTCAGCGCTGGCAATGGGCCTACTTAACTCACTGGGTTTTATGACTACGCCTTTGGTGCTCTGATAATGAAGGTTGTAGTAGAGGGCTTCAGGGACTGGATCCCAGGTTATGGTGATGCGACCATTGTCCGGCTTTGCATGGACATTTTCTGGGGCAGGGGGTAATTGTTCATCACTCGTACCGGCTCCCCACTCTTCTTCCAGGCCTTCAATGGACAATTGATGATGGAAAGAATATGTTGTGGTTCGTCGTGTATTCACCATCCAGTCGCTCATAATCCCTCGCATCTTGAGAAAATGTAACATTTCTCACACGAGTCTCCGTGCAGTGACGGTAGGCTCGTTGATAAATTTTAATAATAAATCCAATTACTTACGAGGAAGTCTAGCAGGCAGGTTTTCTGGAAGTCAAGGCGTATTCCGTGTCTGAAGGTGTGAACAATAATGACCAAAAAACTGTAAGAATATACTGAAGATATTCCTAGAAAACGCTGCTTTTTCTGTACCCTCAGTCATATCGTGAAGATCTTACCTGAAGTGAATGTGTAACTCGTTTTTCTCGCTGTTCTCTATGCCTGTGCTCGTCATGAGACGTGTGCGTTTTTGGGCTGACATGTGTTGTTGGCATGGCACATGCTCACGTATACGTTCTCTCGATTACCTACTCAATTTGCCAAGCAAATTACGCGAAGGTGTAAACCGGTAACGCACCCGGGAAACAGATCGTTCTCTTCACAGAGAATGCTAGGCACCTAACTTGGTGACATTAGAAGCTTGTGGTCCTTTCGCACCCTCTACTAAGTCAAATTCCACGGCTTCGCCTTCTTTTAAAGTTTTAAACCCTTCGCCCTCTAAGGCCGAGTAATGTACAAAGACATCTTGTCCATCTTCGACATGAATAAACCCAAAACCTTTTCGGTCATTAAACCACTTCACTGTTCCTTTACTTTTCACAGGGACCTCCTACAATAAGTTATAACGTTAAGGTGATTGCGTGCTTCTGTCATAAGTCCAAATATCTTTGTCGGATCGCCTAAGAAACAACCTGTTGTATGTGCTGAGGAGCATACCTGAAACGTGAAGCTCTATCGACCTGGGAATGTTGGGTTCGTTCAACATGAGATGGGCAAAAAAAAGCCGCAGAAAGGGTTCGTTCCTTCTACGGCATTAAACATAAAATGACTCGCCACGATACAGATCCTAAGAAAGACAGCAGGATTTAGCATAGAATGAGTACCGTGTCAATAACGGAAGGTTTCGTCCCTCTCGTCAGCACAAGGTAAACGTTGTGAATGTTATCGGAAAACAGAGTAATTGTAATCTGACTGACCATGAGACAAAGGCCATGCATGAGGTCAGTATTATTGAATATTGATTGGTCCGGTTTGCGCAATGAGCGCTCAAGAGCTGGAACGGGTGACGGATAAGATCAACATCGATGACACGCAATAGCTGTGTGCTTCCCAAGAGACTCGAGGTATGGCTATTTCATTGATGGAAGGGGCGAGATGCTCTATGATTGTTTCGCTGAATAAATCGTACGTGATTGACGTGTGCCGGCTTTGGCTTCAGATGCGAGAACGAGGTGGTCTTTGGAGATGAACGTCAATTGCAAGAGCGAGGATCGTCGATACTGAATAGAAAAACTCTTTTCTCCAGTATGCCTTTCGAATACCGTCGTATGCTGAGCATGCTGTCGAAAAATGTGATGATGGTCAGAATAACGAACGGCTAACGACTACACGAGCAATTCTTTCTTTCCACAAGGCTTCCTTGTTTACACTCCTGGACCGTTACATCATTCGAGAGCTCTTTTCTCCCTTTCTCTCAACGCTCACCGCGCTTTGCTTTATTATTTTTGCCAAGGAGATGCTACGTCTCATTGACCTTCTCGTGTCAAAAGGGATAGGCGTATGGTCCCTTTTGAACATTATTGCCCACCTCATGCCATCTTTTTTGGTGTTGACGTTACCCATTGCCTGCTTGATCGCGTCGATTTCTACTTTTAGTCGGTTGTCTTTCGATAACGAGTTAATTGCCATGAGAGCCGCGGGCATGAGCTTCTGGCGATTGAGCGTCCCGGTTTTGGTCTTTTCGATTTTTGTATTTTGCACGACATTGTTCCTTTCGCAATGGGGGCAACCCTGGTCAAATGTCTCATTAAAAGGGTTGGCCATGAGCGTGATTGAGGATCAACTGACTCTTGCGTTGGATTCGGGTGTGTTTAATGAGCCCATCCCGAATTTGACGATTTATGTTCCAGACCCGAAGCATACACAACGCATACGTGGTGTGTTTATTTCTGATCAACGTGATCCCGTGAAACCCTTAATTATTGTCGCGAAGTCTTTTCGGGTCTTACATGACGAAGGACGAAAGCAGTTGGGGTTACGGTTGTTGGATGGCGCCATTCATCAGGTTCCTCCCGACTTGCGCTATTATCATGAAGTAGGGTTTCAAACCTATGATTTTTGGATGGACGTGCCGCCGCCTGAAGGGATGGGGACGACGGAACGCAAGAGTTATGGAGAGATTATTCAGGATTTACATGCATCGAACTGGAAAGACTCCGGACAACTCCGTCGACTGATGGAGCACTACAAAGATCTAGGTTTTCCAGTTTCGGCGTTGTTACTCGGTCTATTGGGCTTTCCCATTGGGATTATTTCAAAGCGGTCGGGGAAGAGCGGCGGATTTGCGATTGGTATTGGAATCATCGTGGGGTTTTACTTGCTGAACATTATGGGAGAATTTCTTGTCACGACGTACGTCGTCCACCCGTTTGTCGGGGCGTGGTTTCCCAATGTGATGATCTTGGGAGTGACCGGCTTCCTGTATGTGCGAGCCAGTAGGAGTTAATGTGATGGGCGTGTTGTTTTGGTACATGTTTCGTCAGTACGCCAAAGTGTTTCTCATGTGTGTGAGTGCGTTATTGACGGTCTACCTGGTTGTCGACTTTTTCGAAAAACTTCGAAAGTTTCTCAAATACGATGCTGACCTCTCGTCTATGTTGCTCTACTTTTTCTACCGTATTCCGGATATTTGTTTTCAAATTACGCCATTGGCCGCGCTCATGGGAACCTTGTTGACGTTAGGTTTTCTCAATAAAAGTGCTGAAATTACCGCGATGCGGAGCTGCGGCATGAGCTTCTATCAAATTGCTTCGCCGTTTTTTGCGGTAGGAATTATTGTCAGCGCGATCCTGTTTAGCTTTACCGCGGTATTCGTGCCACTGGCGAATATTCAAGCTGATTATGTCAGGACGGTACTCATTGAGAAAAAACCCGTCGCCCTGTCGGTATCCCCTGATCGTGTGTGGTTGCGATTAGGGCAAGATGGTCTGCTCAAGATTGGGGGAGTGAAGGACGAAGGGCAACGTCTCGCAAGCATCAGCCTGTATCGGGTCAATGAGCAGTTCCAACTCCATGAAATTATCGAATCGGAAGAGGCGCGATACGCATCCGGGGGCTGGCAGTTGCGTGATGCCACACGTCGAATTGTGCAAGTGGGGGGAGAAGTGACCGCAGACCGCTATGCGCAGTTAGCCATTGGGCTCCCGCTTACCCCAGAAGACTTTCGGACATGGCTGGCGTTGGATTCGAAAAACATGACGCTCAAACAGTTAGGCGCGTATGTTGAACGATTGAAGCGAGATGGACATAGCAGTAGTCGTTTTGCAACGGATTATTGGGGGCGAGTCGCGTTTTCAGCGATGACGTTTGTTATGACGATTTTGGGTCTCGCCATCAGTTTGTTGCAAACGGGCATACGAGACCATGCTGTTGCCAAAGGCATTGGCCAAGCCCTGGGAATTGGATTTCTCTTTTGGGTCACGCATTCGTTCGGCATGGTACTCGGGAAAAATGGCGCACTCATGCCGCTTGTGGCCGGTGGGTTTGCGTGTGTGATGTTTTTGGCAATTGGATTGAATCTGTTCTTACGAACTCGGTGATACTGTTTTCACCCTGTGTGGGACGAGGAAATGAATCGCGTAATTGTCCCTTCCTCTGTTCTCCGTTCGCACACGAATGTGTCGTAATTTCCACATTCCTCCTTTCTTTTGCTCTTGATGATAAAAAATCCTGCCTGTCTGTTGACCGTGAATGTTCGTATTCTGACTCAGCATGAGAACAATACCTCATGTTCTATGAAGTTCCTGCTTCATAGGAGACCTTAACTCTTTCCCGAATTGTCCCGACACATTACATGAGAGAGATGGTGATTAAATCAATCACGAAAAATGGAGAGGGCGTGTCGATATGACATGACCACGCGAAACGTCGTGACAAAGGCAAACTATCCGCAAGGGTAGGACGCAAAGCCGAGAGACCTGTGCCGGGCACTTCGATGCCGTGCAGGTTCGTCTGGTTGCCGAATTGGAAATCCAAAGAGCAGTGGCACTGGCCGAAGCGTTCATCCGGAAGGATGGGCGCTTTTTTTTTGCACTCTGCTCGATCGTGAGTTCCCTGTTGGGTGGATGCGTACAGACGCGGGAGAATACTATGGCCAAGCAATCCCATCGCCTTGATAGGCAAGAACACACAGTTCAGTCGGGCGCTTCCGTCGATGCGTCTGGCACAATGTATTCTTCGGCCTCGCCTCAAGATCCTGCAGAAGTATTAAAAGAGTTTTTTCCAATGATTCGTCGTATTGCAGGAAACTTAGCTTCAAGAAATCCTGCGTCCTTGGACATTGAAGATCTCACGAGCGCTGGGGTCATCGGCTTATTGGGGGCGTTGACGCGTTATGATCCTAAACGGGAAACAAAGTTCTGGACATTTGCCGAATATCGCATTCGCGGGATGATGCTTGATGAAATTCGAGCCATGGATTGGATTCCACGTTCTGTCCGTGCACGCAATGATCAAATTCGTCAAGTGAGTACCGAATTTGTTCAAAAGGAAGGACGATATCCCACCAGAGATGAAATAGCCGGATTGCTGGGGGTCACACAGGAAGAGTTAGATGCGACATCCCTCCATGACACGCGATTGCTCAGTCTTGATCTGTCGATGGGGTCTCAAGAAGATACCTTCACACTCAAGGATGTGTTGCCTGATGAAGAACAAGTCGACCCCTATTCAGCCTGTCTCTCTTCGGAATCCAGTCGTGCGCTTGACCGAGCGATGGAACGTTTATCGAGCCGGCAGCAAGACGTGTTACGGCAGTATTATTTTCAAGGATTCACGATGAAGGAGATTGGCGTCCGATTAGGCTTGACTGAGTCGGGCATCTGTCGTGTACACACGGAAGCGCTACGGAAGTTACGGATTGGGCTCAAAGATTTTGAGGATGCACCAACTGAAAAGCCAGAGTAGCCTTTGTCAAAAAAAGGACGTCCCAGGAAACGAAAAGCGGTTTCAGTCGAAACCGTGATGCAGCGTAGAGCAAATCATTAAACCTGGAGTCGACCAGGTGGAACAAAGAATTCATGCCCGCCAATCGATGCGACTTTATGGCTGACCATGGCCCACCTGGGGGTCTGAACCAAGCGAGGGTTATAAAACAACAATGCACCCTGCACGATCGAGCGTCCATCCTGAACCATCCGCCAAGCCAGCAAGCTATCGTGCATGCGTGACTCACTAATTCGATGCCGGACATCTTCCGGCTTTGCATGATTCCAGGGTTGAAACTGTAAACGTTTCAGCACGGTGCCTTTGACGGTTCCGTCACTCTGGTATTTGGCCTTCATGCGATTTCTTATCACTGCCGCAACCGCCAATTTTCCCGCAAAACTCTCTCCACGCGCTTCCAGGTAAATCGTGAGGGCTGCGAGTCGATCGTCAGATAATGGCATGACAGTATCAATGAGTGGTTCTGTGACGACTACTTGTGGTTCAGGTGTATTTTTTTGGACAAGGATGAACGGAGAAAAGGCCGCAGAGTTATTTGTTCCAGTCGGCAAGATAACGATCAAAAGAATGACAGCCCCCAAGATGATCGTAAATCGACAGATATGTCGTAGCGCGTGCAGCATTGTGTATGTACCGTCAGGCATGGGGTTGTGAAATCTAAGGGTTATTGCCATTTTAATGTGTGCTTTGCGTTCGCAGTTCTATATGGCAAGGGTTATGCCTCGGGATCTGTGCGGTAACTGTTATGCATATTTGTTCGGGAATTGGGTGTATTGTAGGAGGTCTTCAGGAAAACTGGAGAGGTAGTCTATAGATTTATCGCAAAAAGTCAATGCAATTACTGAGTTTTCCGTTAAGGAAGTTGACATTCAAAAGATTTCTCACTTCACTTTTCAGGTATTATTCATGGAACTTCCTGCAAAACCAGCATGTATTCGGTATGACAAGAATATCGACGTCTTGCGCTTCGAGAGCTACATACTTAAAAAAACCGTTGCAATCTGTCAGAATGATGACAGAACTGCATATATCTGTATAAATCAGTGCCATGCAGTTTTTTGTGCCGTGTACCGGCAGACGTACATTAACTGGGAGGTATGGCGATGAATGGTCAGAGAGTTCAGTCTTTGATTATCAGCAAGCTTGTCATCGTAGTCATAATGATAAGTGTTTTTTTCGTTTCACCTCACACAGGATTTGCCGGGAAAAGAATTCAAGAAGCCATGTCGGCTTCGCATCTTCATCGGGCCAAACTGTATGTGGCGGCAGGGGACTATCGACGTGCGGTTGAGGCGTGTCAGCTGTATGTGGACGAGGTGCCTTCCGTCGAAGGGTATGTGTATCTTGCGTATGTGTATGAAGCAATAGAGGGGTATCTCGCGGAACTACAGAAACGCGATGATTGGGTCAAGGTGGGGCAGGTGGCCCTCAATCTGACATCACGCAAACTCATTGATATCATCGATCCTCCGAACGTGATGCCACGTATGGCTCGAGAAATGATTCACGAAGGGCTTCGTCAACAATTTGATATTGTGTCAGCTATGGCCAATCGCCTCGATACAAAACGAACAGAGAGGTTGTGGATTCAACAGACCGCTTGGCGGGAGGCTCATCCAGATGACTGGTGGTCTGGTGTTCCGGACGCATGGGATTGGTGAATGCGGGAAGTGTCCTGCGTGAAACGTGAAGTGCAACACAAGTGACGAGCAACGAACTACGAGCGACGAAATACGCAGAAATGTTGACACTATCTGGAATCTCAGTTTAGGATGAAGACTCGTTGAAAACTGACTTCACTCATGTATAGCAAAGGGGGCGCGCGTGTCCACATTGGTTGCACAAGCTACTGCAGAAAATTGGGAAACGGAAGTTGCGACATCATCTGATATAGTCATGGTAGATTTTTGGGCAGTGTGGTGTGGTCCCTGTCAAATGGTTGCTCCGGTCGTCGAAGAATTGGCCCAAGAGTATCAGGGCAAATTAAAGGTCATGAAGCTGAATACGGATGAAGTGCCTGAAGTTGCCGGCAAGTTTCAAATCATGAGTATCCCGACGATTTTGTTTTTTAAAGGTGGTGAGCCTGTCGAAAAAATCGTCGGTGCTCGGTCCAAACAGCAATTTAAACAAGTGATTGATTCCCTCCTGGCACAGTCATCCGCAACGGCATAAGCCCGTTGCGTTGATGACGGGGTTCTATGCTCACTGAGCTCCGCATTTCCAACTTTGCTCTTATCGATCAACTGCACCTCGAATTTCCGGGAGGATTCATTGTCCTCACCGGCGAAACCGGCGCAGGCAAGTCACTGCTTGTCGATGCCTTGGAGCTGATTGCCGGTGGGCGTGCTTCGGCTGAACACATCCGGTCTGGCGCCGAACAAGCGACCATCGAAGCTGCCTTTACGTTACCGTCTAACAGTCTACTGATTGTCCAACTTCAGGAGCAAGATCTCTTGAATGATGGGGAAACCGACCTCATTATTCGGCGTGTCCTTTCCCGAAACGGAAAAAATAAAACCTACATCAATGGAGCTCTCACGCCGATGCAGGGCGTTCACACATTAACCCGCAATCTGCTTGATATTCATGGCCAGCATGATCAACAGTCGCTGTTATCCGCACAGGCGCAACTCGACGTCTTAGATGGATTTGGCCGGACGAAGACTTTACGAGACGCCTATGCGCAAACTTTTAAGGATTGGCGTCGTCAAAAGCAGGCGTTGTTTGACAAAAGAGCAGAACGTGACGAACAGGGCCGTCACCTGGAGATGAAGCAATTTCAACTTCAAGAGTTACGAGAGGCAAACCTGCAGGCTGGTGAAGAAGAAACCCTAACCCAAGAACATCAACGGCTTCGTCATCGAGAACGAATCGGTGAAATTGTCGAACAGTCCTATCAACGGCTCTATGAAGGCGAGGCTTCGGTTGTAGAGCAATTCCAGGTAATTGCCAATCATATCCAGGAACTTGAAGGGATTGATCCAAGCGTCAAGGAATGGTCGAATTTGGGTGAAACGGTAGCCGTGACGCTTCGCGAATATACAGACGGCCTTCGAAATTATCGCGATACGCTTGAGTACGATCCAGAGAGACTTGGTGAATTAGATGATCGTATCGCTAAACTTCAGCGGCTCAAAAAGAAGTACACAGCTTCTATCGATGAGTTAATGCTATTACAGCAAGAACTAGAAGCTGAATTGAGCGGTAATGCTGATGTCGAACAGCAGATAGAGCAACTACAGCAACAGGTCAACGTTTTATGTGGTCAGGTTGAAAAAACAGCCCAAACGCTTTCAGGTAATCGGGTGGATGCAGCCAGGAAACTCGAGAAGAAAATTTCTGAGGAACTCACTGAACTGAAAATGAGTAATGTCCGTCTCTCCGTTCAGATAGATACAATGTCCGATGTTGAGAAGTTTGGTCCTACCGGTAAGGATACGGTCGAGTTCATGTTTTCCGCCAATCCTGGAGAACCGTTGCATCTACTGGCCAAAATTGCCTCAGGCGGAGAACTATCTCGGGTCATGTTGGCCATGAAGTCGGTCCTGTCCGAAGCCGACGAAATTCCCGTCTTAGTATTCGATGAAGTCGATGCGGGAGTAGGTGGGGGAGTCGGTAGTGTCATTGGAAAACGGCTGCGTGATGTCGCGCAATACCATCAAGTCTTTTGCATTACACATCTTCCACAACTTGCCTCCCAGGCTCACGCCCATTATCACATTGAGAAACAAGTGGTAAAAAACAAAACCGTCACGCATGTGCGTCAACTTAATGAAAAAGAAAGAGAAGACGAAATTTCAAGAATGCTTGGTGGAGTCGAAGTCACAAAAGCCATTCGGCAAACTGCGGTGGAGATGCTGAAGACCGCTGCGACTCAGAAAAAGAGAATTTAAAATCACGACTCATAAGTCTCATCTCTGGAGTGCCATTGCTGATCAATGAATCGCATGATTTTAAAAGCTGACTGTGTTCAATCTATAGCTCCGGGGATTTTATCTGCTCCACCTGGTTGGGTAATTGTTTGAGTGCTACACAGATTAGTGCTGTAAGCAGATCAAACACCCCGCGCCAGCCTAATAGTTGCAATAAATTTTCAATACTTGAATGTTCCTGAGATGCATTTGTACAAATCGCTCGTATCTGCTCATCATCAATATTCCTCAGCACGTCCTGAACATCTTTGAATATAGCGTTCAGTAGGTCACTATTCAGTTTGAATAACTCTCGTATACGGTTCTGTACTTCGAGAGAGTTGAAATCCAAATTTTTCGATGAATGTGCGAAGTCATTTCGAAGTTTTCGAAATAAATGGAGAGTGGAGTGTACTGCCACTCTTATGATTCCGACTCTGTAGGCCAAATCAATTTTTGCAGATAATGAAGCAATCGGGGCATATCTATTATCAAGTAACTCATCCTTTTTTCTGGTCGATGGGACCAATCTTGCCTTTAATAGTTGTTCTAGAGATTCGTCAATTAATGCAGCTCCAACTATTACTGTCCCTCGATCGCCTTCATCCCTTAATTGTTTCTTAAGTTTTAAGAATAAATCGGGTGCTTCAGGACCAAAGAACCGACTAGTCGATTCACTCTCATGCTCTTGATTCATTTTGGAAAACCTCGCACTATTGACCAAGTCGAAAGCTATTGCGTTTATTGGATCCGTTATAACCCATGAAGCTTCTATCAGCAATTCAGTGATGATGTAATCTTATGATTTCTCAAGAACATATAGTAGAACTACTTTAGTCTTCAGATTTGTTGTCGATCGTCTCGGGTATTTCTTATCGTATGGGAGTATCAATATCTGCAGGGTCGAATGAAATAGAGATGATTGAACCTAACTATTCATGTTAAATTATTGGAGTCTTACAGAATATAATCACAACATCTTGTTTTGAGGTATTTGTGAAGAAAGTAATGGGTTTTAGAATTTACCGATGAACACTACGACACTCAATCTAAAAGAAGGGATAGGTGAGGCAATTAGTCGTGTTGATGGCCAGAGTCTGCTGAACACCTATCAACAGCAGGGAGAGTTTTTAGCGCTTGATTCTTTTCTCTCTCAAGAGGCGATTCATGACTTGATGCAGGAGGTTGAGCATGTTCGTCCTCAACTGAACCGCAACTTTATTCCCGGGCATAAAAAAGGCGGAAGCGTCAGCTATTTTATCGTTAAGGAATCAGCTCCGTCACTGATGGCGTTGTATAAAGATCAGGCATTGATTGACTGGCTCAGTCAGCTTGCCGGTGAACGCTTGCTGCTCTGCCCAGAGGAAGATCCGCATTCCTGTGCCTTGTATTTTTATACCGAAGCCGGCGATCACATCGGCTATCATTACGATACATCGTACTACAAAGGTGCGCGCTATACGGTCTTGATCGGGTTGCTTGACCGTTCAACGAGCCGCCTTGCTTGTCGCCTCCATACGAAAGATCCTTCCAAAGAAACGAAAGAATTATCGTTGGATACGAAGCCTGGGGCCTTCATCTTTTTTAATGGCGACAAACTGCATCATGCCGTGACGCCGCTTGGAGAAAATGAAGAGCGTATTGTCCTCACGCTGCAGTATGTGACCAATCCTGAAATGGGACGATTCAATCGGTGGTTTTCGAATATGAAAGATGCGGTAGGGTATTTTGGACTACCAGCTCTGTTCGGACGCTCCTAGGGGAAACTAAGGTATCTCGTCGTTCGTATCTCGTATTTCGTAAAAGGCAAGGGAATTTCTATGAGATACGCTTCACGAGCGACGAGATACGTTTTTTTCTTTTAAGTTTCTGAGCCAACCAAGACGACGGTAATATTGTCGTTTCCTCCTAATTTGTTTGCTGTATCCACGAGCTGTTGACAGGCGTCTTTCAGTGAATGACTGTGTTGTCGGATCACGGTGAAAAACTCATCGTCGGTCATCATTTTCGTTAACCCATCAGAGCACAAGAGGATTTTGTCGGTTGGTTGAAGCGAGAGGGTTTGTACCGATGGTTCGACAGTGGACTCAATGCCCAGGCCTTGCGTCAGGACATTACGGAGTGGATGAGTGAGTGCTTCTTCTCGCGTGATAATGCCCAGGTCAATCCGATCTTCCACAAGACTGTGGTCTCGCGTCAATAAAGTCATGGCTTGGTCTTGAAGAAGGTACGCACGGCTATCTCCAACGTGTGCGATTGTCGCCTCATCGGGAGAGCCTTCTGTAATCTGTAGGACAACAGCTGTTGTCCCCATGCTGGAGAATTCAGGATTTTTTTTCGCATGGGTTCGAATCGCGTGGTTCGTTGCTTCAAGCGCATTCCGTAAGATTGTTTCGCGTTCTTCTTTCGACAAGGTCTTCTTGGTTTGATGCTGCTCAACATATGGCCCAATGGTATCGATGACCAACTGACTGGCGACTTCCCCTCCGGCATGGCCTCCCATTCCATCTGCCACAATCCACAAGCCGAGGGACTGGTGTATGGCGAAGGTATCTTGATTAATCTTACGGACACGTCCGATATCGGTTTGTCCCCATCCTTGCCACTTCATCGTGATTGCTTGCTCCTGGGTTTCATGTAATCTGGAAGCATTGCCGGTTGGTAGCGGAGTTTGAGTTTCTCAAAGATACGTTCGGCAAGTGGTTCAAGGTTCTTGACGTCCATTTCATTATATTCAAGCAAGCGAGCACCTGCATCGGTATCGCCGTTGCACCAGGCTTGCCACAGTAGGACCGCATCCCACCCAGTGAGTCCGTCAACGTTGGAAGGGCGCTGTAAATCAAATTCGCCTTCAATACGTTTGAGGCCACCTTTATATCCAAGCCGTCTGGCTGCAAAACACAAATCGAAGTGTGGATGATCCAGTGTTATACGAGGGAACTTTGTGCGAATGTAAGGCAAATCAAATCCAGATCCGAAAAATGTGACGAGAAGATCATATTGTTCTAATTCTTCACGGAGTCGGTCGTGAGTTAGGGTCTCCTCATGCACGAGTGCGGTCATGCCGTGCTTTCCATAGATGCCGACTACGGTGATGTACCCGGAGTCCGCCGGATCGCCGTTTGTCTCAATATCCAGAAACGCCGTGTTTTCTCGAAAAATTTCAAAGAGCCGCCAATGATCGCGAGACTTGAGGCACTGTGCAAAATACTTTGCATCGCCACATTCAAGATGGTAAAGCGCGGTTCTGAGTTCGGCATCGTACAGCGCTTTCCGAGCCTTGGGAATGCCAGGAATTGTTGAAGTCGTTAAGAAGGTTTGCCAGGTATCAATACCCTGATCCCAGAGACGCTGTTCGGTGGATTCCCCAATTCCGTCGAGAAAGATAAAGGATGATTCGAGCATGGGGACCAATAGACTTTCGTAAGAATTGTCAGGGGAGAGTGAGCGCAGTCTGATAGCAATACGGTCACCGCGTTGAGTGATTCTCACAAACAGGTTGAAACGACAAGCCTTCCTGTCCTATCAAATATGAACATTAACGAATCCATTGGCTCGACGCGAGTCCTTGATTTCATCAGGAGGACACGCTACATTCCAGCACATCCAATTATTTTTTGATTATTCACGGTAAGGGTAATGATTATGGAGTTGCAAGCACGACGTATTCGGATATCGATCGGCGGTGTCAAGCTGGAGGCAGATCTTAAACCAACCAGAACGGCTCAGGCAATCTATGAGGCGTTGCCAATTGAAACGTCAGTGAATATGTGGGGTGAGGAATTTTATTGTAAAGTTCCAGGTGTCAAAGACTATCGCGAGACAGCCACGACACAGGTGAAAGTGGGGGATGTGGCGTTTTGGGGAGTTGGCGAGATGTTTGCTGTATTTTTTGGGCGCACTCCCATGAGCCTGGGCGAAGATCCCGTGCCTGCCGATCGTGTGAATATTATTGGAAAAATCGACGGTGATGCGAAAAGTCTCAGAGAGGCCGTGGGTGCAACGATCATGAAAGTTGAACCGGTTTCCTAAGTATTGCCATGCGTTTGACCAAGGAGCGTATTCATACGATGGCTTTCCAAATACTTCAGCGATTGCAGTCGCAGAAGCATCTGGACGGAACCGGCCCGTCGGAATCAATGGTGCGAGCACTGGAACATGCGATTACGGAAGAACTTACGGTTGAAGATCGGTTAAATACTGAAGTTCGTGAGCTGCTCAAAAAGTTTGATGCGGAGTTTCAAAGTGGCAAAGCGGATTATCAAAAAATGTTCTCAATGGTCAAGCAGAAACTGGTTCGTGAACGCAATATTGTCCTGTAAACACTCTCAGGACATCTTAATGAATCTCGGGGTGTTCTGTTTCCCAGGATCGAATACACTATGATGTCTCCTCTGCTCTCTGATGAGAAGCAAACTCATTTAGCGCATACGATTCTTCAGTTTCTTCAGACAAATCGCGATGCGAATTTGAAAGGTGAGTCGACGGCAGTCTTAAAAGAAATTAAACGAGTGTTGAATGAGCAGATGAAAATCGAGCAAGAGGTGACTCAAACCGTTCGTGCCAAGTTAGAGTCCTATTCCCGCGACATTCCAGAAGGTTCCCAGGAATGGGATGTGTTATACCGCAAAACCTATGCCGAAGAACTCCGAAAACGGAACCTTGGCTAAATTCCCTCCCGTTTCCTCATTTTTACCCATTCGTTGATTGCATTCGTACATCTTTTCCCTTGTGAGGCCTGCCATGTGTGATGTCGACCATTTCTCTACCTAGAACTGGTTATGAAGCACATGGTAATGTTCCGAGGACATATTGAGCTGATCACTTGCAAGAGAGGAAGCAGATGTCTGAACTCGATGAACGCGATAAAACCTGGTATGGCATTGGAGCTGCAACGCTTTCCGTTATTTCGGGGTTGGGGCATATTTACTTAGGTGTTTCACGCGGATATTGGTTTATCGCTTGCGGGGTTATCATGATCATCATCGGTGAATATTACTGGCATGTGGCAACGTGGATTTACATACAGTTTGCGATTTTTTCCGCCTTTGACGCGTTCTCTTTCGGCAAACGCGGTCGTGGGTTATTTTGAGAATCATGTGAAGCGATAGATTATGGGTGATAAATGGTTATCAGCAAGAACAGCGTTATGAATATGTTGGGGGCCATGTTCGTGGCCGCTGGTCTGTTGTGGTCCTCGACCGCACTGGTGACCGTAGCTTTTGCCGAAGAACGGGTAGGCGCGACTCTTGTGGTAGAAGATGTGCTTGTCCTTCCTGGAAAAGGAACGCAATTGAAGGCCTTTCTCTTTCGCGGCCAGTCGAATGGGAAGCGGGTTGGGCTTGGTGGTGAAGCGATAGATTTTTTCGTACAAAATCGTTTGATGGGGCAGGGTATGACAGGCGAGGATGGCTATGCCTATCTTGACTATACGCCACGGCTTCGTGGGAATTTAACCATTACAGCGAAGGTGCAGAATAGTTCTCGTGTGTCAGATCAAGAATCCACGGGATTTTTATTTGTTTGGGAGAGACGAAGACCAATTCTTCTGGTCGATATTGGAGCATTGTTTCCCGCAAACGTGCAGAGTGATCTGATGCAGTCGTTGACTTCCCTACAGATGGGAAGCGAGTCTTTGCCCGACCATGAACAGGATTCCAGTTTTGAACTCGAAAAGTTAGGGGAGTTTTACTACAACATCGTCTATCTCTATAGGAGTACTAGTGAATCCAATCAAGCCATGCAATTGTGGTTGAAGCAACATGGCTTTCCTCCTGGTATCCCTATGATGGTTCAGCCAGGTCCTAAGGCCTTCATCAAATTTCTTGAACACATGTATGCAGATGGTTGGGAAAATGTTTCTGCCGGTATCGGACGAACGGTTGAGTTTGCTGAAGTCTTGGTCGAACGTCGAATCCAGACCGTGATTATTCAAGAAACTGAGAGCGAGAGAACGTTTCCAAGGCGCGCCAATGTGGTGACTGGCTGGAAGAAGGTTCGTCGTTATTTGTGAGTCGTTCATCTCACGCATGATTCGTTTCAAGGGTTTCGTATATCGATGAAGACAATGTTGAGCTTTCATGATCGATGATGTCTAGAAAAACGGTAAGCACAAAGACCACGTTCTGTTGCCAATCGTGTGGCTATCACGCACCGCGGTGGAGTGGGCGATGTCCCGATTGTAACGAATGGAATTCTATGAAAGAGGAAGTCATTCGGAAGGCCGGAGGGAATCGACCCGCTGGTGTTGGGATTGAGACCCAGACTCCGATGCCCATTGGAGAGATCAATGGTTCGGAAGAAATGCGCTTGCCCACTGGGATCGGGGAGTTGGATCGAGTCCTGGGCGGTGGAGTGGTGCCGGGTTCAGTCATATTAGTTGGAGGAGACCCAGGTATTGGAAAGACCACGTTGCTCCTTCAGGCTCTTCCCTCATTGAGTCGTGAAGGGGGAAATGTTCTCTATGTGTCCGGTGAGGAGTCGGTGCGACAGATTAAGATGCGAGGAGATCGGCTCAACGTATCCTGTCCGTCACTGTATATTCATGCGGCGACGTCATTGCAAGAAATTTTACAGGTTGCCAAAGAATTAGAACCTCAAGCCCTGGTTGTGGACTCAATTCAAACCGTATTTACTGAAGACATCAGTTCAGCGCCTGGAAGCGTGAGTCAAGTGCAGGAAGTGGCGTGCCAACTCATGTGGTATGCCAAGCGAACGGCAGTGCCTGTGTTCCTCATTGGTCATGTGACCAAAGAAGGGGTGATTGCCGGGCCTCGGCTGCTTGAACATATTGTCGACACGGTGTTGTATTTTGAAGGCGATAAGGGACATGCCTATCGTATTCTACGGGCCGTAAAAAATCGCTTTGGCGCAACAAACGAAATTGGCGTCTTCGAAATGAATGATAGCGGGTTGACCGAAGTAGACAATCCATCTGAATTGTTTTTGAGTGGTCGTCCTGAGCAGGGAACGGGATCGGTTGTTGTCTCAAGTCTTGAGGGTTCCCGTCCAATCTTAGTTGAGCTCCAAGCTCTTGTCGCTGAGACAGGCTATGCAATGCCCAAACGAATGGCAAATGGCATTGAACAGAATCGAGTGGCCTTGCTCTTAGCCGTCATGGAAAAGCGTCTTGGTCTTCATCTTTCAGGTCAGGATGTGTACATCAATGTTGTTGGAGGATTACAGATAGACGAACCCACGATGGATCTAGGTATTGTTGTGGCTGTTGTCTCAAGTCTTCGCGACCGTCCGATTGATCCTCGGACAATCGTTCTTGGAGAAGTCGGGCTTGGCGGTGAAGTCCGACCCGTCAATCAAGTGGAGGTTCGAGTCCGGGAAGCCATGAAACTCGGCTTTGAACGTTGTCTGCTTCCGGAAGGAAACCTGAAGAAGTGGAAACCGATTCCAGGAATGGAGATGGTTGGCATTCAAGAAATTCGTGGTGCATTTGATCTGGTGATGGCTGATGCCTGAAGCGAAGAGAGAACAGGGCTGGCAATTGTCTCTACGGTGGTTGATTCTTTTCTGTCTCTGTATGGCGAGCGTTCTGCTTCATGGCTGTGCAACGGTGGCCATTCAACCTGAGCAGACCGTTTCGCCTCAGAAGGCTCAAGATATCCTCACGACGTTGCGTGTGAAAGAATCCAGTATTCACAATCTCAAAGGCTTGTTCCAGGCTTCGATTACCGGTTCAATCCTGCCTATTTCCAAGACCATGCCTGGGGTAGTGTTTTATACACGGCCGGACTCCATTCGTTTGAGAGGCTTAACCCCAGTTGGTGGAACGTTTTTTCAATTTATTCGCAATGGTGATGCCTATCGATTGATGATGCCGGCAAGTAGTCGTTTGACAACCGGGAACATTCAGGAGCTTGGGCGTGCAGGAGATATTGGGCAAGTCGTTGAACTAAGTTTACGTGCGATGGATGCGGTGCTCGGGAAAATCACAGCATTCGATCTTGATGACATGGATGTGTATGAAGAGGACGAAAGGTTTCGTTTGGACATGCCAACTCCTGGCGATCAGGAACACAACGATAACGACGTGACGCTGACACGTCTCTGGGTAGATAAACAGCGCTATGATATTGTGCATGTGGAGTATGTAGATCGGGAGAATAAGACTCTTATGAGTATTACCTGTCAGGATTTTCGTCTACTATCGACATCACCTGCTGATCCATCAGGAAGGACGATGTACTTACCGTTTCATATTACGGCTGAAGATGATCGGTTATCTGGGTCAGTCACCTTACTGTTTCAAGAGCTTGCCATTAACGAAGGATCATGACAGGTTTCACCCTCAAACGTTATATCTCGTACATTCGGTAACGATCGAGGACACCATTTACGATGCGCATTCTTGCTGTAGAGACAGCGACAAGCCAACAAAGTGTCGCGGCATTAGAAGACGCAGAGGTTCTGGGCTCTCAAAGCCTCGATGCGCAAGGTTCACATACGCGTCGACTCATACCGACGATTGATGAATTATTGAAGTCGCTTCAGCTCAAACTCGTGGATTTTTCTGGTCTTGCCGTGTCTATTGGACCTGGATCATTTACGGGATTACGGGCAGGCCTTGCGGCTATGGCTGGATTTCGTGTGGCGCTTAATCTTCCGTTGGTGGCAGTGCCGACGCTTGAAGCGATGGCTTGGAACCTTCGAACCGATCACCGGCTTTTGTATCCCATGATCAAAGCAAGAGCGAACGAGGTGTATTGGGCAGGATTTCAGTGGGAAATGGGGGAGTTGAAACGTGTGTCAGATGATCAGGTCGGGTCGATTGAGTCTTTGCTGCAGTCTCTCAAAGAACCGGCTTTGGGTTTTGGAGAAGGCTGGCTTCATTGCCAGTACGCTATTCAAGAGCCGTCTACTTTATTGCGTTCAGCCCCGTCAGATACGCATCTGGCGAATGCGGTGAACGTTGGCTTGGCAAGTCTTCAACGATTCGCACGAGGCGATGTTGCAGATGTTGGGGTGACTCCACGCTATGTGCTTCCTCCGTATGCTGAGCTTCAGAAGGTCAAGCGTCAGAGGGCAGGATGAAAGGTATAGGCGATATTGTGGGTCTCTCAATTTCTCAAGCTTCACTTGAAGATCTTGACGAATTGGAAATTCTTGAAAATAACGCATTTTCAGTTCCATGGTCTCGCAAAGCCTTTGAAGCTGAATTGAGTGGAAATGAATTTAGCCTCATTTTGGTTGCGCGTTGTGATGATATTTCGACGCAATTGCCTGGAGAGCCGCAACCCGCAACCCAAAAGATGGTCGGGTATATCTGCGCATGGACTGTTTTCGAAGAATTACGTTTTATGAATATCGCCGTCGAGGCTGATATGCGGCAACGAGGTATCGGTTCTGAATTATTAAAGAAAATCATGGAAATAGGCATGAGTCAAGGGGCTCAGCGTGCCCTCTTGGAGGTTCGGGAATCAAATTGTTCAGCGCGAGCCCTCTATGGACGATTTGGGTTTACATCCTACGGGACACGTCGGCACTACTATACGAATCCTATCGAGGATGCTATGCTTATGGCTCTGGAGCCTCTCGCCCTTCCGAGCACAGAATCCTAAGAATGTTCCCCGCAGTGCTCGCGAGTATTTATGGGATACAGAGGCCTCGTCTTTTTCATGAATCACTCAACGAAGGAGGGTTCTCATGGTGACGGACGAAGAAATTGCAGCACAGCTTCGAGCCTCTAATTCTGAATTTCGTGAGTTGGAGGAGGCTCATCACCGGCTTGATATTGAATTGCAAGCGCTTCTCAAAAATCATGTGCTGACACCGCAAGAGGAAACGTTAAAGAAACAACTACAGAAGGAAAAGTTAGGGAAAAAAGATCGCATGGCCTGGCTCGTTCGCCAATGTCGAGATGATTCGTGTGATGTGACTGTTTCCTAGGAATCTAGCAGGTCCATGGAGGCGTATGAGCCTCCTCATGGGCCTGATGCTTTGTTTCCCTCGCAATGATGTTATGCCCACCCTTGCACATCCGTTAAATCGACACGTTTCAGAACTCAAAAGACGTCTGATCATCATTGGGGCGACAGTGTTAGTCGCCTTTATGGTGGCATTTTCGTATTCCGCGGTATTGATTGATTGGTTTAAACGACCCTTTGAAGACACACTCATTTTTTATTCCCCCGCCGAAGCCCTATTTGCTTCCATTAAGATTTCGTTTTTGGCTGGCATCGTTGCGAGTTTTCCAGTCATTCTCTATCAGTTTTGGAAATTTATTGAACCGGCTTTATTAAAGAAAGAGCAAGGCTGGGCTATCCCATTATTCTGTTTAGGGTTAGCCTGTTTTGTTCTGGGACTCGTCTTTTGTAATCTGATTATCCTTCCCCTTGTCATTGATTTCTTTGTGTCCTTCGGCATGGATCGATCAATCAGTCCGGAACTGGCCGTGGGAACCTATGTCGATTTTAACGTGAAATTTCTGTTGGCCTTTGGATTTGCATTTGAAATTCCACTCGTCTCATCTCTCCTGGCTCGTGTTGGCTTTGTGGCCCCGGCCATGCTCGTACAATACCGAAAGCATGCAGCCATGATCGCGCTGATCCTTTCAGCCATTGTGACGCCAGATGCCACACTCTTTACGATGCTCCTCATGGCGGTTCCCCTTATTATTCTTTATGAAATTGGGATCATCGGCGCAAAAGTGTTTTGGCAGCCACGACCATCAGCAACGGCTGAAGATCAAGCCAATGAAGATGAGGAGGACGTTCCTCCAGGTTCGGATGTTCCACCTCAGGAAGGGCGTGACGCATGATACAGACTTTAAAGCAGAGGATAGGCCATCGCTCATCCCTGGCGTGCCGGATTGCGTTAGGTACATTTGTCACATGTATGCTGTTGGGGTTTTCTTGGGATGCGGTTCGCGTACAGTCGACCCCTCGTGTTCATGGAGATCCTTCTGCTCCAGCGGGAGAGCCATTTTCTCCAAGTGTGCAGGCTCTTGCTGTGACCAAAAATGGTGTCGTGTTTGCCGGATCTTTTGGTACCGGTGTTTTTCGTAGTGACGATCGTGGAAAATCATGGGTAGCCATGAATGAAGGCTTATCGGATCGGTTTCTTCTCTGTTTAGCCGTGGATGCGCAAGGTCGAGTGTATGCTGGAACGGTTCGGGGTGGGGTATTTCGTACGACGGACGACGGTCAGCAATGGGAATCAATGAGTAAGGGTCTCAAACGCGTTGAAGTGAAGTCGCTGCTGGTCAATTCGAAAGGCGTGTTTGCAGGGACGGGACGCGGAATTTATCGTTGGAATGCGTCCGTACAAACATGGAGTGCTGTTGCCGATGAGTTGGATCAATTACTCATTGCCAGCATGGCCCTGGTTGAGGATCACATTCTTCTTGCTGCCACTGCTGGGAAGGGACTGTTTCGATATGATATCAGTGGAGCGACTGCGTCGAAGTGGCAAGGAAAAGCCTCAGAATTGATTGATCCCAAAGAACGATTATCGCATCGATTTCTCCGGATTGTTGCGACCGGAAAGAACAATCACATTTTCTTAGGGACTCAAGACGGTGGGATCTTCAGAAGTACGGATCAAGGGACGTCCTGGCATACTATCAGTCGTTCACTGCCCAATGATTCCATTCGCGGTATTGTGTCAGATGATTCAGGCTTATACGTCGGGACAGGTCGAGGTATCTACCAGTTAGACGAAGAAAGTCGGCGGTGGCAGCCTAGGAATACCGGACTCACTGAAACGGCGATTGAGACGTTGCTGCTTACTCCTCAGGGAGTCTTGTATGCTGGCACCAGTGCTGGGGCTTTTCGAAGCGATAATGGGGGAGCCAACTGGATAAATGTGAGTGAAGGGTTAGGACAACAAACCCTGCGGTCTGGTCCATTTTAAGTATTCATATTTTCTATTTCGAGTATCGAGAAAGGGTATGGTATGAGTGATGTCGTCGTGAATGAGCAAACGCGAGCAACCATTGCCGTGTCGGTCAATGGTGAAGCGTGGGGTGACATTCAACTGAAGTTTTATGTTGATATTGCTCCCAAGCATGTTGAAAATATGATGAAACTTGCTAACGAAAAATTTTATGATGGCACAACGTTTCACCGAGTGATTCCTGGATTTATGATACAAGGCGGTGATCCGAACAGTAAGAGCCCTGATCGTTCGACCCATGGGACCGGGGGGCCTGGGTATCGAGTTGCGGCGGAGTTCAGTCAACAACCCCACAAACGTGGAGTGCTATCGATGGCACGGTCTCAAGATCCGGATAGTGCTGGTTCACAGTTTTTTATTTGTGTGGCCGATGCAAATTTTCTCGACGGACAATATACGGCATTTGGTGAGGTTGTGAGCGGTATGGAAACGGTTGATCGAATTGTCGCCGTGAAACGCGATGAGCGAGATAATCCGCACGAGCGTGTGGAAATGACCGTATCGATTTCTTAAGATCATGCGTACGTATTGGGTGTTGATTGGGGGGCTGTGCGCGGTGCTGTTTGCTGCAGGCTGTGCCGCTCCTCAACTCTATTCTCACGTGGTCTATGAAGATCCTGCCTCCTTTGTCCGGCTTGAACATTCTCCCACCGCACGATCCGATGAGCCCCAAACGCTCCATGCACATCCAGCACATTTGACGGAAGAGCAGCTCACACAGATATTTACAGGGTTATTGATCCAAGAAACCCGATCGGCCTTCCTTTTATTGTTTCTGGACCAGGCTCAAATTGTACCGGCTTTCACAGAAAAAGAAGTGGCGTTTCTCACGAAACATATTGGAACGGCGTTGCGGAAGGCTATTCCGGAAGAAGTGGTCACGTTTTATCTGAGTAGTCCGTTGAATGCGACTACGAGAGAAGTTACTTCAGGAGTCGTATTTCTACAGAAAGAAGAGTTCCATTTCATGCTCAGCAATTACCGAACCGTCTACAGCATTCCACCGTTTGGTATGATTTATGATCGTCGTCATCCCTCCTATTCTCTCACTCCACGAACCCTTGATGTCCTGTTTGAGCCTTCCGACTACACGATACCTAATACCATTAGTTTTCTTGATCGCCTCCTGGGAGAGGCACACGAAGAAGAAATCATTCTTGATCTCTCCCGCTTTTCGACTATCCGTATGTAAGCCTATCTATTCTTCCTCTGCTCTTACGACGTAGACGACTTCTTCATGTGTAGGATACAACGACTTTAGTACGCTTCGTATATTTTAAGTGTATTGGGACGACTATGATGTTTGAAGAGCATGCGTTATATGAATGCTGGTAAGGATCAATTGTTCCGATGATAATTGGCTTCACGGGAAGAGACGTCTTATTGGTACTGATACCTGTTGAGATGAGTATCGGGAAGCCTGAAGCGGCATGGCCCAGGAGAGAAGAGCGTTACTGGTGAGTCTGTCAAGAAACTTTACTCAAATCAATCATCGTTTCTCAGATACAGAACCCGCAAGATCCATGTGTGGGTCTTGGATAGGTGAAGGGAAATCTGTGAGAGTCACTTACTTCGTTCGACACGTATTTCCATCAAATAATTTACACGGAGACTGGCTTCTGGCTAGTTTCCACGTCTTGAGAAGCGGGGGTAAATTATCAGGACGAAACTCAACCACAACATCAATCATGTCGCCAAGGCCCAATGTCTTGAGGTGAGGTTTGACATGTTCTTCCACTTGTACCCACAGTATTCCTGAATCGGTCGTAATGAGAAAAAACCCTTTTTCCATTTCAATTCGAACAATTGGACTGTAATAACTTTTTGTTTCGCCTGGGGTTTGGGATGCACTGACCAGGGGGGTTGATAGGAATGATCCGCAAATCATAAGAAAAATAATCCGAATGCACCAAGTTCGGAATGGGGTAAACATAAAAAATGCCTCCAGCTAAGTTGTCCTTTTGAAGGTGCCTATTATGTCAGGCTGTGCTTGCCTAAGTCTAGAATTTTTTCAACATGTGATGAAAATTTTTCTAAACGCAGAAACAAGAGAACGGATTAGGAGAGGGTGGTGGGAACTTCAGTTGCTTCACCATTTTGAATACGATAGGCACGGATATCTGGTGAATCTGAATTCAGTATAGAGATAATAATGTGGAGAGGTTGGGGCAGATTGAGCTTCTCGCGGTAACCCTCAAATTCCATGGCAATGGTAATATCGGTTTGCGATGGACGAGCTGGACTCATTGTATGCGAATGATAAAAGGCTTGTAGCATGACGCCTTGATTGCGAATGTCTCGTAAGGCTTTTCCCATTTCGTGCGAATCCATTTGAAACGCAATGTCGGCGCGTTCTTCCGGGGACAGTTGTTTCAGGTCAGACAGTTTGGGGGCATCGAATCGCGCCAATTCGTCTTCAGATAATTTCGCAAGGATATTGGTGATGCGATAGTGCTGCGTGACCGTGTCATGGCTTCCTCCGAGAATGCCGCAGCATTCATGAGGAGCAAGCTCCTGAGCATGGGCAATCATATCTTTCGCGATGGAAGCTGGAATGGTCAGCATGGAAAATGCTTAGATGCTGCAGGACACATCATATTCTTCGAGTGTTGTAATCGTCGGATTGGGACCACAGAGTGGACAATCTGGTGCTTTGGGGCGTTTGACGTTGCGAAACGTCATATCGAGCGCATCATACAACAGGAGTCGAGTGGCAAAGGATTCTCCTATTCCAAGAATTTCTTTGATCGCTTCATTGGCTTGGAGAACCCCAATGGTTCCGGCGAGTACGCCGAGTACACCCGCTTCCTGACAGTTCGGAACAAGGCCAGCTGGTGGAGGTTCAGGGTATAAGCAGCGATAGCACGGAAAACCTTCATGCGGTTTAATGGTGGCCAGTTGTCCTTCGAAACGAAAGATGCTTCCGGAGATCAACGTCTTTTTGGCAAAGAAACATGCATCATTGACAAGGAAGCGTGTGGAAAAATTGTCTGATCCATCAAGCACAATGTCGTAATGCTGAATCAACGAGGAAATGGTGGAGGCATTAACGTGTTCCGTGTACAGGTTCAACTGGACATCAGGATTGAGTGCTGCGAGCATCGTCCTTCCTGATTCAACTTTTGATGTTCCAACTCTATCGGTCGTGTGAAGGATTTGCCGTTGAAGATTTGAGAGGTCGACCACGTCGCCGTCTGCAAGTCCTAACGTACCGATACCGGCAGCCACAAGGTAGAGTGCTGCCGGGGACCCGAGTCCGCCTGCGCCAATAACCAGCACTTTGGCTTGTCTGATTTTTTGTTGGCCTTTGCCGCCGACATCATTGAGGATGATATGCCGGCTATAACGTTGAATTTGTTCGTCGGTAAATTCCACCAGTTTATTTCCTACTCTACGATGTTGAGTTCGATTGGATCAACGATGCATCCTTTGTCGCGCAGTCCTGAGATGGCTTGATCAATTTCATCGACATCTCCTGTAAATTCGACGTCGAGCCATCCCGTGGTTTCACGGACATCGGCTCGCCGAATGCTCGTGATGACTTTAAATTCCTGTCCAATTTCATACAGAATCGGATCGGGAATTTTCTCTTCTGGATACCGAATGTGAAATCGTAATTTAGCCATTATTTTCCTCCTGCAATGGCAGGAATAATTGAAACTTCATCGGTGTCTTTCAGAAGCGTATCTTTCCCTTCAAGAAATCGTATGTCTTCTTCATTTAAATAGATATTCAAAAATCGACGAATCTCCCCGGTTTCATCGCAAAGGCGTTCTTTAATTCCAGGATATGACGTTTCTAAACTCTCAATCATTTCAGAAATGTTTGAGGCTTGAACTTCGACTTCACTCTTCCCGCCAGTTTTAGGTCGAAGGGGTGTGGGAATGCGAACTTTAGTCATGCCGGCTCCTCTAATTCAAATTTCTTAGTAAAGTTGGACAGGCTGGGTTGGATGCGAATTGGACGTCCTACGGAGTCGATCACCGCTTCCTGTGTTTTTAATCCATTTCCGGTAATATAGGCTACGGTCACATCATGCTTTTTGATGATTCCCTGTTTGGCTAGTTTACGAAGAACTCCAATGGTGACTCCACCAGCTGTTTCAGCAAAAATACCTTCCGTTTGCGCTAACAGTTTAATGCCTTCAACGACTTCATCGTCCGTCACGGAATCCATGGCTCCATGGCTCTCCGAGACGGTTTTCAAGGCATAGTATCCATCAGCGGGATTTCCAATCGCCAGAGATTTTGCAATGGTGTCTGGTTTGACGGGCTTAAAGAAATCTCGTCCGTTTTTATATGCCGTGGCAATTGGTGAACAGCCTTCCGCTTGCGCTCCATTGACTTTGGTCGTGACCTGATCAATTAACCCAAGTTTTTCAAATTCTTTGAGGCCCTTCCAGATTTTCGTTAACAGGGAGCCTGAGGCCATGGGTACGACAACTTGATCGGGGGCTTTCCATCCCAATTGCTCTGCAGTTTCAAATGCAAGCGTTTTAGACCCTTCGGCATAGTACGGACGGACATTGATGTTCACGAATGCCCATCTCCGTTCTCCGGCAATTTCACTGCAAAGACGATTGACGTCGTCATATGTTCCTTCAATCTCAATAACATTGGGTCGGTAAATTAAATTTCCGAGTACTTTCGCGGCTTCGAGATCGCCAGGGATGAAGACATAACATTTCATGCCTGCAGACGAAGCATGCGCCGCGACAGAATTGGCCAGGTTGCCGGTTGAAGCACAGGCCACCGTTTCAAACCCCAGTTCTCGTGCACGGGTTAAGGCAATCGCCACCACTCGATCTTTAAATGAGAGCGTGGGATGATTCACGCAATCGTTTTTAATGTACAACTCATCAATGCCAAGGTAGGCTCCAAGGTTATGAGCCCGGACCAATGGAGTAAATCCGGCGTATTTTCCAACGGTGGGTTGTCCTTCTACGGGCAATAAGTCAATGTATCGCCAAAGGCTTTTTGGCCCGGCTTCAATTTTTTCCCGTGATATGGAGGCTTTAATCTCATCATAGTCATATTTCACTTCCAATGGACCAAAGCAGAGCTCACACACATGAATGTCTTTGGTTGGGTATTCCTTGCCGCATTCGCGACAAACGAGGGATTTCATTTTAGCCATAAGTCTATCCTCCCACTGAAGGGCTGTGGGTAATGTTACGAGGCGCTGATGCCAGCAGGGGGTTGCAGTTGACAGGCTTCTTGCTCGTAGTCAATTAATTCTGTGATTGTTGGTTGCGGCCCACAGAGTTGGCATTTCGGATTTCGTTTGGTACGAATCTCCCGAAAGACAGTTGTCTGTGCATTAAAGTCAAGAATTCTGTTCGCTAACGGCTCTCCAATGCCCAAGATGAGTTTCAGGGCTTCAGTCGCCTGTGTCATGCCAATAATTCCAGCGACGACACCAATGATGCCTGCTTCCTGACAGGTTGCCACGAGTCCAGGTGGTGGCGGTTCTTTAAATATGCACCGAAAGCAGGCGGACTGATCGGGAATAATGGTGAATACACGACCGTCGAATCGAAGAATCCCGCCATGAACGAGTGGTTTCTTGGCAAAATAACAGGCGTCATTCATCAGGAATTTTGCGGGAAAGTTATCGACGCCATCGATGACAACATCATATTGGTTGATCAGTTCCAACGCATTGCGAGAAGTCAGTCGGTCTTCATACACCTCGACGTTGACATCAGGGTTCAGTGCCAGAATTTTTTCTTTTGCCGAGGTCACCTTAGGCCGACTTACATCAGAGGTGTGATGTAAGATTTGACGCTGTAGATTAGATAGATCAACAACATCGCTATCAATTAATCCAATTCTGCCCACTCCTGCCGCGGCAAGGTACAGCGCGGCGGGTGAACCTAACCCACCGGCTCCAACAATAAAGATGCTGGCGTTAGCTAGTTTCTTCTGTCCCTTCCCTCCGACTTCTGGCAAAAGAATATGACGGCTATAGCGATTGATTTGCTCTTCAGAAAATTCCATGTGTGTACTCGACAGTCTCTTGCGTTGTTCGTATGCTCAGCCATGTAGGTGTCTACATTCGCGTCATTTAAATATTAAAATATTTCTCCATACTCAAGTATCGTTCTCCAGTGTCGCATAGTACGGTGACGACATGTTGATCCGGTTGCATCTGTGCTGCAACTTTTTGTGCCGCAAAGACATTGGCGCCGGCCGAGATGCCGACCAAGAGCCCTTCCTTCTTGGCCAACTGCTTGGTGTATTGGTAGGCCTCTTCATCGGTGACTGTGATGATCTTGTCCACGATCGTGCGGTTAAGGACTTTGGGAATAAACCCAGCCCCAATGCCTTGAATTCTATGTGGACCGGGCTCTCCTCCTGAAAGAATCGGAGAGCCGGCGGGTTCGACGGCAACGATTGTAGCTGCGGGATTATGTTCTTTAAAATATTCCCCGCATCCTGTAATGGTTCCACCAGTGCCAACGGCGGCAACAAACGCGTCGACTTTTCCATTAAGGGCTTCCCAAATCTCCGGGGCGGTCGTCTTTTTGTGTATGGCCGGATTCGATTGGTTTGAAAATTGATCAGGCATAAAATATTCAGGGTTTTGACCTAAAATGCTTTCAGCCTCTTTGATAGAACCTCGCATGCCTTCACGAGCTGGCGTCAAGACCAGCTGTGCCCCATAAGAAGAGAGGAGGCTGGCCCGTTCAAGGCTCATGCCTTCGGGCATGACCAAAATTAATTTATATCCACGAACCGCTGCGACTAAAGCTAGGCCGATTCCTGTATTGCCACTGGTTGGTTCAACAATCGTTCCACCTGGTTTTAGTCGACCTTGGCTTTCCGCCTCATCGATCATATTGAGGCAGATTCGGTCTTTGACGCTCCCACCAGGATTGTAGAACTCAGCTTTTCCATAAATCGTGGCTCCGCCCTCAGGAGAGAGTCGATTTAAACGCACGATCGGGGTATTGCCAATACCTTCTGTAATGTGTGTCAGCTTGGATGTGGTCACTGACCGCCACCCATGTAAAAGAGGAACTCCAGCTTATCTCCGTCTTTAACTGTTGTAGTCGGCATGTGCTCCCTTTCAACGACTTCGGTATTTAACTCAACCGCAACGAGTTGAGGGTCAATATCCTTGACTTTCAGGACATCAGAAATTGTGCTGGCTTCAATAGTTTCAGGTTTCCCATTTATGCTGATTTGCATTGAAAACTCCATACTTTTTCGATAGATAACCTAAACAAAAAAACGTAACAGACTTCCGTATAACCAGTCAAGAAAATGGCCGGCATGCCTCTCATCTGGCCTCTTTTCACGCACGGCCTGACCCTTTTATTTAATTTTCTGAAGAGTTCTTCCGATCCCTACGATGTAGCAATATTCCAATTGTGTAAGTGCGAGCTCCACGTCTTTCCTCCTCATGAACACGATGCAGCCTACCCTGGGGTAGGAGCGTACTTCTGAGATCTGCATGAGACAGAAAAAGCGCACCACGTACTGTTCTGCCGTGTGCTTAATATTGCCGCGAAGAGACTCTTGGGAATCGTGACTGATCAAATTTAGTTCTTGCTCCTTAAAGAGTGGAAGAAGAATATGCGAGTGTGCCTCATCTGTGTGGAGTTTTTTGGCTGGGGGAAATATGGAGGGTTTGGACGGGCCGCTCGAACTATTGGACGGGAGTTGGTCAAGCGAGGCGTGGAGGTGTTTGCCGTCGTTCCCAGGCGGGAAGGGCAGCAGCCGCAAGAAGAGGTTGATGGAATCCATGTATTGAGCTGCATCCCTGGTCATCACGATCATTATATGTCCAATGTAATGCTGATGTGTACCATTCCTGTGAGCCGTCCTTCGGCACGTATTTGGCCATGAAAGCCATGCCACATAAAAAGCATGTGGTGACCATGCGAGACACGCGAGACCATGTCGATTGGAAAATGGAATATGCCCTTCCTTCAATTGGAAAGCTGCAAGTGTTGTCGAATTATCTTTATGAAGATAATCCGCTTGTGCGAAAAGCTGTTCAGAAAGCCCATGGGGTGTATTGTGCCGCTCACCTATTAATTCCGAAAGTGCAAGAAAAGTATAAGCTCTTGGAGGCCCCATCTGTTCTCCCGACGCCTGTGGTGATTCCAAAGGCGGTATGTAAAGCTGAAACGCCTACAGTCTGTTATATGGGACGCTGGGATCGACGAAAGCGGCCCGAGCTGTTTCTGCAATTAGCGGAATCTTTCCCTGCTGTTCAATTTATTGCCGTAGGCAGTTCAAGGGACCGAGAATGGGATGCACATCTCAGATCGACGTTTGCACATGTTCGGAATTTGGACATGCCCGGTTTTGTGGACCAGTTTGATTCCGAGAGGCATTCACGAATTCTTGAGGAAAGCTGGATCCTGGTGAATACCGCAACTCGGGAGGGATTACCGAACTCATTTTTAGAGGCCGCAGCCCATGGATGCGCTATTCTGAGCGCAGTCAATCCGGATGGGTTTTCGTCCGACTTCGGCTATCATGTCACAGATAACCGTTTCGATGTCGGTCTTACCTATTTGCTGGAGAATAATCGGTGGGAAGAACGCGGCACCCTTGGGCGGCAGTATGTCCAAGAGAATTTTGAAGTTAACCATGCCATCTCTCTTCATATTCAACTCTATGATGATCTCATAAACGACTGTGTCAGTGTCGAGTAGTCAAAAGAACCTTGCCAGTGAGGGTGTAATCTCTCAACCCATAACATCGCGTCCTTCATTTTTCCCTTGAAATAGTAATCCGCCTCCTGTGAATAGACGTCTCGTTTAAGTTGTAAGAGAACTATTTCGGTGGACATTTGTATGCATACTCAACTGATGAGTTATTGACGCAATCTGTCGATGTATCTGAATCAGTTGCTGTATTTAGTTTGGTAATAACAGCGGAACTAAGTCTTTCGCTCGGCCTTGGAATGAGACATCCACAAGATCGGAGTTTGGGGTAGGGTCTAAATTCAACTCAACAACAAAGGCGCCATGTTCTTTCGCAACGGGGGCAAATGAGGCCGCTGGATACACGACGCCCGACGTTCCGATAATCAGCAACATTTCACAATTGCGAAGGGCGCGAAAACTGGCATCTAGATCTTCCTGTGCTAAGGACTCTCCAAACCAGACGATGTGTGGTCGTAAAAGCCCTTGGCAATTGTGGCAATGCGGCAGGATTGCTATCGGGACATCATGGTTAGGTGAGATCGTTTCACAATTTGTGCAGCGCACCTTCCAGATATTACCGTGAATTTCGGATACATTGGTTGAGCCAGCTTCTCGATGTAGTCCGTCGACATTTTGTGTGATGAGCCAGAAATTTTCAATTTGCTTCTCAAGCTGAACTAATGCTTCATGAGCGGCATTCGGCGTTTTCGTGCTTAATAATTCTCGACGCCAATTGTACCATTCCCAGACAAGTCTGGGATCTCGTTCAAAGGCATCAGGCGATGCAAGTTCCTCGGGACGAAAATTCTTCCAGAGGCCATCAGCTCCACGAAACGTGGGTACTCCACTGTCCGCTGAAATCCCTGCACCAGTGAGGACAGCGACCGACCGAGCATTGCTGATCTTGTCCCGAATATCGAGAATACTCATACATCATCATCCGTATAGAGTGCTTTAGAACTCTCGTGGATGATGATATTCTCATGAATGGAAAATTTTCACAATCGTTGTTCATAAGGCTGTCGGCATGAAACAGGCGAAAAAGCTAACCCAGGACATGTCAAGAGTTTTTGATCTCACGGTACCTCTCGCGAGAAACATGCTGCGCTATCCAGGAGATTCACCGCCGATATTCAAGAAAGAGTCAGACATTGAAAACGGTGATGCGCTAACCGCTTCCCAGCTTTCCATGAATTGCCACGTCGGGACGCATGTGGATGCGCCTGCGCATTTCTTGGGGGATGGAGAAACATTGGATGAATTGCGTCTGGGACGATTTCATGGGCCAGCCGTGGTGTATGAATATCTTAGTTGTGATGTGATTGGACCACAAAACTTCCACGTGATAGATATCCCGGAACGACATCATATATTTTTGAAAACCAGAAATTCCGAATTGCTCCAACGTGACACGTTTTCGTCTACATATTGCACCGTTTCTCCGGCCGTGGCTGAAATGTTGTGTGCCCTTCAACCCCTGTCTGTGGGTTTTGACTATTACAGCCTTGATCCGTACCAAGAGGAAGGTGGTTTTCCGACGCATACGGTTTTTGCCCGAGCTGGTATCCCAGTCTATGTCTGCCTGAATTTGAAAGATGTTCCTGCTGGCGAATACCTGTTTTCAGGATTTCCTCTGAGATTGCCTGGAGCCGAAGCCTCACCGGTCCGAGCAGTGTTGATGAGAACAGGCGAGAGGCGGCTGTTCAGTGATAATCATTCAAGCGAGGGAACGTGATGAAGCAGATCATGATCGTAGGGGCTGGGTCGGTGAGTGGGTTCTTTGGCGCACAACTTGTCCGCAAATACCCACACGTCTCGTTTTTACTTCGGCCGAAGACGCTTGAAGCCGTCAAGGCAAATGGCTTGACGATACGAAGTCAGTCCCTCGGGTCCTTTTCCGTTCGTCCACAATATCTGGCTTCAGACCCGACCGAGTTGCCTGCTCCTGATCTCATTATTCTAGGAGTGAAGGCCTACGATTTTGATGAAGTGTGTGTGCAGATTGAACCAGTCATGCAAGCTGATACGATCGTATTGACCTTACAGAATGGCGTCACTATCGAGGAGTCACTCGCGGAACGGTTTGGGAGGGAGCGTATCGTTGGAGGGGTGGCCTATATCTATTCTAAAATTATTCAGCCCGGCGTGATTGAACATTACAAGCGTGGGGCACTGAAAATTGGGGAGTTAGATGGACAACAGACGCCACGAGTCAATCAGATTGCGGCATTGCTGAGCGATGCAGGAGTTGCTTGTCCAATCAGTTCCGATATTCGTCGGGCTAAGTGGGAGAAGATGTGCTGGAATTGTGTGTTCAATCCTCTCACGGTATTGTTCAATGATCGTGTGTCGAAAGCGTTGGATCATGCTGAAATGTCATCGGTTATTTCGACAATCGTTCGTGAAGTGGTGATGGTCGCTGCAGGGCATGGTGTGGTACTTGGTGACCATATGGCTGAAAACGTGGTGCAATCGTCCCAAGAGCTTCGAGATATTCATACGTCGATGTATGATGATTGGAAGGCTGGGCGACCAACCGAAATCGATGCTTTAAATGGGTATATTGTTAGAAAAGGTAAAGAATTTGGCGTCCCGACGCCTGTGAATGAATCTTTAACGGCGATGGTGAAGGTGATGACTGAACACAACTCAACAGCTGGGGATACATTTTTGATTGAAGGTCTGGTTCTTCAACCACTTTCATTCGACATAACGAGTCTAGGTCAGCTCTCGGAAGAAGCGCAGGTGCCGGATATCAGTGTCGTGATGCCAAAGATGAAGGGGCGTGGCGTGCGATTGAGTGGCCTGCTGGACGTTGCCACGTTACAAATTGAGGCCGGTCACGTGACGTTTCATTCCCAAGATGGCCAATTTGCCGCCACGCTGACCATTGCACAGGCACGAGAGTTCGGTATTCTCATCTACGAAGTCGATGGCAACTCACTTTCTTCAGAGAAGGGTGGCCCTTTCCGTTTGGTGACACCCGGCCTGGGCGATTTGTGTGCCAATGTGAAGCATGTGGCAAGAATTGAAATCACGCAAGGAGCAGGCCGAGATACCCGTCCACCGGATGTGTGTACATAATGCGTCTCACCGTGTGAGTTGCTCAAATTGTGGCTACAAACTCTATGGGGTGTAAAATTTGCAACCATAGAGGGTGGTTTCATAGAATGCGACTTACGTGTTGAGGTTATACGTAATTTCGTCGTTTTTCTTCTTTTTTACAATTCACTGAAAGTTCAAGAAAGGATTTACGTGTATGAAGGAGCGTACGCTTGCGATTATTAAGCCGGATGCAGTGAAGAAACATGCGATTGGGGACATTATTCGGCGATATGAAGAGGCAGGAATCCCACCCATTGCCCTGAAAATGATGACCCTCTCGAAGGAACAAGCTGAAGGGTTTTATGCCGTTCATAAAGAGCGTCCTTTTTTTAATGATCTCACGACGTATATGGCTTCTGGTCCTGTCGTTGTTTTAGCTCTGGAAGGGGAGAATGCCATCAAAGTCAATCGTGACTTGATGGGGGCTACCGATCCCACGAAAGCCGAGGCAGGAACAATCCGTGCGGCGCATGGGGCCTCGATTGAGGCCAATGCCGTGCATGGGTCGGATGCATCAGAGACGGCTCAGGTGGAAATTGCATTCTTTTTTCCTGAACTGAAATCATGAGCAGACAAGGCTGAGGAAAAAGAGATACTTGGGCAGTATGAATCTGCCGGCTTCTCAATAGCGAGGGCATCTGAATGGTGGTGACGCGGACGAGAAACGATGCTGGACTTCAGGAAACGAACGGAGCAACGGTTTGGTTTGCGCTCCTGCTTCTATCGTTGTTGTTTTCGGCTTGCGGAAAGTCCGCACCATTAGAGCCGCCGGTTCAAGTGCAAGACTTACAGCTGCGCTCGCAAGAGCGGCTTTTTCATTCGGCAAAGTCGGACTTTCTCGCAGCGCGGTACTCCCAGGCCATTCAGAGCCTTCAGCGTTTTTTGTCCACGTATCCTCGTTCGACCTATGAAGCTGAAGTGATGTGGTTTCTCGCTCGCGCATACCATAAATCTGGGAATATCAAGGCAGCTTTGAAGCAGTACCGGCAGGTGGTAGGTCATGAGGGAGCCGCCGAACATCACCAAGAAGCGCAACGGTATATGGAGGAACTTCACGCACGGTTAACTCCGCCGCCGTCTTCTCCTATACGTCCTCCTGCGCCTCCGCCGTCTCCTCCACATGTTCGTCCGCCTGCCGAAGTCTTTGCCTTGCAAATGACGTTCAGGCAATGGCGTGAAGGTCGTGATTGGAATACACGGCTTAAAAATATGTCCCGTCGTGGCGTGACGACGCAGCTGATCAACCTTGAATGTGGGATGATGAGAAAGGACGTTGCGGGTTTATTTGAATCGCCTTTGACTAAAGTCGTCGATGGTTCGAAAGATCCAAAACGTTTTACCTCATTTGTAAAACAGGCTCATGAATATGGTCTCACCATATTTTTAGGGGTGAATGTGCGGTGTCTCGGTCAGCTAGATATCGACTCCGGGACGCGCTGGGCTGATCGTGCGTATGATCAACAATCGAAAGCGCTTCGCTCGACGCAGTATTTTGACGTGTTTAATCGAGAATACCAAAAATTTTTAAAGGATATACTCGTGCAGCTTGCCGGTTCTGGCATCGATGGCATTGTCTTTCTCGGCGATGCACCCATGGGGATGTTTGATGGCGTGACGCCTATTGCGTTGAAGAAATTTCAGCAGGCATTTGGATTGTCTTTTCAGCCACAAAAAGTCTTTGCGAGCAAAAGTGTGAAGGGGAAGCGTGGCAGGCGAGTTGCCATTCCGAAAGAATCGGAGTTTTGGCGGTGGATAGGCTGGAGGGCTCGAGCCCAACTAACGGTCTTACAAGACCTGATGAGTAGCGTCAAACAGTCTCATCATAAAGTTCAAGTAGCACTTGAACTTTATGCTGGGGGACTCAACGATCCACTTCGAACATTATTGCAATTAAATGAAGATGTTCTTGAGAGTCATCATCTTGACTTTTCGTTCTTGGTAGTTGATGTTGACGGGCCGCAGCATATGAATGCCGTACCTGCTGGATTACGTACCCGGTCTCGGCAAGAATCGCTTTCAAGAATCGCTCAACGATTTTTGGAGGTCTTCAAAGATCCAAGCAGACTCTGGCTAACTGTTCCAAGAAAACTCGGGCTTAAAGCCTGGTCTTCGGATTCGTTGAAGGAATTGACGGGCGATGCCAATGTACCTCAGGGTATTGGGTTAGTCTATGATTTGCGGCCGTTTTCTTGATACATTCTGTCAGCGTTGAGAAAGTTTGCCCGTTGCGTTCTCCTGATTCGTCGCTCGTGAAGCGTGAAAGAATAGCCTGAAGACTCTTCTTATAAAATACGAACGACGAGATACGTTTTTTTTCTACGAACGACGTTTCACCAACTTGGCCTTATTGGACGGTTTTTTTTGAACACTCCCTTTTCTTTTTCTTACAACTTGTATGGAGGACTTCATGGAGCCGAGTGATCTGCGGTTTCACAAAGAGCATGAATGGATTCGAGTGGATGGTCAGCAAGCCACGATCGGTATTAGTAATTTTGCACAAGATGCCCTCGGCGATGTGGTCTTCATTGAAGTCCCAAAAGTTGGGACGGTGTTTGAAGTCGAGCAAGAACTGGGAGAAATTGAATCCACCAAAGCCACGTCGACCATTTATACGCCTGTGAGCGGAAAAGTTCTTCAGGTGAATGAAGAGCTTGATGAACATCCCGAACTGATTAATAAAGATCCGTATGGGCAGGGGTGGATTGCCGTTCTTGAGTTAACAACACCTTCCGAAATAGAGCAATTAATGACGCCTGAACAATATGATGAGTTTCTGAAGTCTCAGGCGTGAGAGGGGAAACGGGATAAAGTAAGAAGTAAAAGAAGGAAAAATGTAAAAGGCAAAGTGCAAATTGAAAAATGGAAAAACCCGAGCGACGAGATACGAGCAACGAGATACGAATTTATATCCTGAAACTGCGAACGTGAAACTTTCATGACTTCACAAAAGCATATCGCAATCATCGGAGCCGGACCTGGCGGATACGTGGCAGCCATTCGCGCGTCACAGTTGGGAGCAAAGGTGACGCTCATTGAGAACCAGGCACTGGGTGGCGTGTGCCTGAATTGGGGGTGTATTCCAAGTAAAGCGCTTCTTTCGGTTGTCGAGTTAGGTGAAAAGGTCAAGAAGGCCGGTGAGCTGGGTATCCAGGTCGAAGGACCTGTGCAGTATGACGTCGTTCAAATGGTCAAACGGAAAGATCAGGTGGTGACGAATTTGGTGAAGGGCATTGGCATGCTGTTGAAAGGTGGAGGTGTGAGTCACTTGCAAGGGACTGGTACCTTGGTCGATGATCGAACGATTCAAGTCTCCATGGTCGATGGGTCTGATACAACGGTTCAGGCTGATGCCATCATTATCGCCACGGGTTCGTCTTGGCCGAATCTTCCACTCTTTCCCATTGATGGAACTCGAATCATCACGAGTAAAGACGCTCTTGAATTGAAGGCGATTCCTCGGCGTCTGTTGATTGTCGGAGGAGGGGTGGAGGGATGTGAATTTGCCTCGCTGTACAACGGACTGGGTGCTGAAGTGTCGGTTGTTGAGATGATGCCGTCTCTCCTCCCTGAAGAGGATGAAGAACTCTCATCTTTAATGGCCCGTGAGTTTAAAAAACGTCAGATCAAACAATATATCGGGACAAAGGTGGAGACCTGTCAGCTTGGAGACTCAGATGTTACAGTGACACTCAGTTCAGGTGAAGAACTCAAAACTGATGTGGTGTTGGTCTCTATCGGGCGTGGGTTCAACACACAAGAGATCGGATTGGAACAAGTCGGAGTCACGCTGGGGGAGCGAGGGGAGATTCTGGTTAACGATCGGATGGAGACGAATATTCTTGGAGTCTACGCAATCGGAGATGTCGTGGGTAAAGCCATGTTGGCTCATGTGGCATCAGCACAAGGAAAAGTCGCAGTTGAAAATATTATCGGTCGTTCGCACGCAATCAATTACGATGTGATTCCTGCCGGAATTTTTACGCTACCGGAAATAGGACGAGTGGGTCTGACCGAACAGCAGGCACGTGAACGGGGCATAGAAACAAAAATTGGACGCTTTCGGTATAGTGGGCTAGGGAAGGCGCAGAGTGTCGGTGAGACAACGGGACTGTTTAAAGTCATTGCCGATGCCGAGTCAGGTCGTCTCCTGGGTGCGCATATTATGGGAGCACATGCCGCCGATCTCATTCATGAGGCTGCGATGGCCATGGAAACCGGTTCGACCATTGAGAGGCTGGCTTCGATGATTCATGCCCATCCCACACTTGCCGAAGGTCTGATGGAAGCTGCTGAGGATGTTGATGGACTCGCAATTCATCAGGCGAAAAAGCGCGTGTGATGTCTAAGCAGAGTTCAGTGCGATCCTCCGTCTTGACAAAGGCGGGAATTCTGGGTGTTGGTATTGTATGTGTGGCATTCATTGGATGGCCAGGTTCAGATACTCGAACCTCTGTTGAACGTCCATCTTCGTTTGCCGCATTATCTATCTCGGGTCATCTGACGAAACCTCGTTCGATCCATGTCCCTGCACGGGCTGTTGAAGTACACAGTCTTCGGGTTGATATGAATCAAGGACAGGTTGCAGCCTTGCGTAAGCTTCCAGGCATTGGCGGTGTGCTGGCTCAAAGAATAGTCGAGTATCGTGAGACGCACGGACTGTTTCATACGGTGGATGATCTGAAAGCCGTGCCAGGCATTGGAGATGTGCGGATTGAACGTCTTCGCCCGCTGGTCACCGTGACGCAAGAAGAACGACACGGAAGGCCATTAGGATCGTGATCGGCCTCTATTCAATTAGTCATCAAATATTCTGATATGTCAGACGAAAAAGTTCAGCATCAGTTAGAGCTTATTCTTCGTGGAACGGTGGAGGTCATTCAGCTCGATGAATTGAAGGACAAACTTACCACGTCACTCAAAGAAAACAGACCGCTTCGAATAAAAGCGGGGTTTGATCCCACTGCGCCAGATTTGCATCTCGGTCATACGGTTCTCATTCAAAAGCTGAAGCATTTTCAGGATCTCGGACATGACGTTATCTTTCTGATTGGTGATTTTACTGGAATCATTGGCGATCCGACGGGTGTCTCGGAAACCCGTATTGCCCTGACAAAAGAGCAAGTCTTAGACAATGCCAAAACCTACGAAAAGCAGATCTTTAAAACGCTCGATCCTCAAAAAACACAAATTGAATTTAACAGTCGTTGGATGCGTGAGATGCATGCGGAGGATATGGTGCAGTTATGTTCACATTACAGTGTGGCCCGCATGCTGGAGCGTGACGATTTTTCAAACCGGTACCGTGAGCAAAAACCCATCAGCGTGCATGAGTTTCTGTATCCGTTAGTCCAAGGGTATGATTCGGTAGCACTCCAGGCCGATGTAGAACTGGGAGGGACCGATCAAAAGTTTAACTTGTTGGTCGGACGGGATTTACAACGGGACTACGGACAAAAGCCTCAAACGGTCATCACGATGCCGCTGCTTGAAGGGACTGACGGGGTTCGGAAAATGAGTAAGAGTTACGGGAACTATATTGCGCTGGAGGATAAGCCTGGAGACATGTATGGCAAAGTCATGTCGATTAGCGATACGTTGATGCGGAGATATTACGAATTGTTAACGACCGAAGACTTATCGATCATCGATGCCCAACATCCGATGGAAGCGAAAAAAGCATTGGCTGAACGTATTGTCTTTCAATATCATGGTGAAGCAGGCGCCGAACAAGCCAAAGCTGACTTTCAGCAACGTTTTCAATCCAAAGATTTTCCTGATGAGCCTGATGCCCATGTTGTCCTCACGTCGTCAGACGTAGGCAGTGCTGATCTGCCGGGGATTGGTGTCATTGATGTGCTTATGCGGACCGGCCTTCTTCCTAGTAAGGCCGAAGCTCGTCGTCTTATCGCGCAAAATGCGATTCAACTTGATGGACAAAAACTGACTGATCCAAATGGAGATATCACGCTTGAAGTACACCGACAATATCGTATGAAAATCGGCAAACGGAAGTTTGCCCTATTGGAATTCAAGAAAGACTAATATCGTCTTTGTCCCTTTCTTATTTCCTTGACTAAGTTTCAGCACACGCATAGAATGTGAGTACCTCGAGAGCGGGCGTAGCTCAGTGGTAGAGTTCTTGCTTCCCAAGCAAGCTGTCGTGGGTTCAAATCCCATCGCCCGCTCCAATATTTCCAATCCCCTAGTTTGTTTCTACCCATTTAGTTTTTGCTCTGTTTCATTGGCGGCCACTCTTCATATTGAGGAACGCCATCATGTGGTAAGGTTTCCCAGTGAGCTTTGTCACTTACAAATATATGCATGCTCAATTTAATTCCTAGATCACCTTCTGTGCACCCGAGCGTGACTCCGTGTACCTTCCCTTTGAATGTTCCGCACAGGGTCGAGCCGCATACGCGACAGAATTGTAGCCCCGCACCATTATTCGATTCATAGGTCGTGAGTAGATGTTCCCCAGAAGTCCATGTAAGTTCTTCGGGATTCACAAGTGCATACGCTGACGCCTGCCCACTGAATGCCTTTCGACAACTAGAGCAGTGACACGATCGCGCATCTCGTAGCGTTCCTTCGATGATGTATGTGACGGCACCACAAAAACATGATCCAGTAATGGCCATAGATTCAGTATTCTCTTTCCTCGGCTTTGACGAATGAGTCATTATATTTAGGAAAAGTTCTTAGGAATAGACTTCAATGTTTCATCTTGCATGGTAGCATTGTATTAGGGGCCGATCGAGTTTCAATTCGAGGTGAATACTTAGTGAAATTTTGCTACTGTATGATATCAAGATAGATAGTACGTTGAATGGATGTCAGCTTCCTTAGAAAGGAAGATGAAGGTTTTTTCAGGCCAAGGACTTTGTGATTAGCGTAATGCGTTGATTCTGAAAGTCATACGAAGGAGGAACGGGTATGAGGAAGGTCGAATGGATCTCGCAACGTTGTGATCCGGCTACACTTTTGGCTCACCAATTAATGGAAGATCAGGTGACCACATGCAAGCTGGATGATAGAGTCCTCACCGTGGGCCATAAACTGTATGATGGAAATATTGGTAGTTTGCCCGTGGTTGATATCGAACATTCCTTAGTTGGGATTGTGACGGAGTTTGATCTGCTTCAAGCCATTGAGCGTGGAAACGATCTGCGAGAGATGCCTGTATCCTCGATCATGACTGCAGAGGTTATATCGGTGGCAGAGCAAACCCCTTTTATGGAAATTGTACGATTGCTCCAGACCCATCACCTGGTTCGTGTCCCGGTCGTGAGAGGCAAGAGGTTAATCGGTATCTTAGCTCGGAGAGATGTTATTTTGGGCTATATTAAAGCTACAGATGTTGGAAGCGGCGGCTAGTACTGCCGTGAGTCTCATGTTGGTGGTGTACATGAGTAGAGCTTTTCGTTGGCGTATGACTTCTCGATCATGACGCACTTGTAACTCTTCCCCGTTTCTTGCGGTTACCATTCCTCGCTGTATACGTATTCTTGCTATGTGCTGGGTTGCCAGGATTACTACTATGCAAATAAAACAGTTGATCGGTGAATACCTTCCGCCTCCACTACGTCAATGGTTGTGGGAACGGAAAGTTGCAGTGGGAAATCGTCGAATGCGAGATCTTGGGACACATCTTTCGGCACAGATTCACGAGGCTGTACAGCAGGATATGGCCATATGGAATGGGCTGAATACGAAAGTTGAGTGGGAAAGCTTTCGTGATGTGCGGTGTGATGCCCTGCGTCGCTCGTTGAAATTGAATGTCGGAACGAGTGCCCAATTTCGTCCTCTTGTGACGAGCACGTTACAACGAAACGGATACGTCATCGATAATGTAGTCTTTCACGGTCACATGGATCTTCCTGTGACCGCAAACATCTATCGTCCCCTTAGCGTCATCCAGAATACTCCCGCAATCGTCCTGTGTCACAGCCATCACGATTCAAAGACCGAAGAGGAGTTGCAGTGTATGGGGATGACCTGGGCTCAGCAAGGATGCACAGTCTTCATCATGGATTTGCTTGGACATGGTGAGCGACGGCAACATCCTTTCGAGTTTCCACAAGACTACTCTGGAGCATTTCGTGTTGATCGGCAAGACTATTATTTTCGGTATGTGCTGAATATGCAATTGCAGTTGATGGGAGAAAGTCTCATGGGCTGGATGGTGCAGGATGTGCAACGTGGCATTGATCTGTTGTTGGCTGATTCCCACATTGACCGCAAGCGAATTATCGTCATGGGTTCTGTGGCGGGCGGAGGGGATCTTGCGGCTGTGGTTGGGGCGTTAGATCCTCGGGTGTCGGCTGTTGTCGCATTTAATTTTGGACAGCTAACGATGGGTGATTGGGAATCGACAAGAAATCTTCCGAATACGGCTCAATTGCGATTTTGGCCATGGGTTATTCTGGCCTCACTTGCGCCCCGTCGTCTCGTGTATGGACGTGAGTTTTCCTGGAATCGTGGCGATGTTGCCTGGGACTATCTTCAGACAATTTATGGACTCTATGAAAAGCCAGAAGCCCTCCGGTCGGTACATGGTTCCGGTTGCGTATCGGGAAACGGTTCTCTTGATAGCCATTGTATGAATATTGGTCCTCTCCATCGTGCTCAACTCTATCCCATACTATATGAGTGGTTTGACATTCCCATCCCTGAACACGAAGTAACCGAGTATGTTCCCAAAGACCAACTGCACTGCATGACGGAGGAGGCTCGCAAAATCTATGTTCCTCGTACGGTTCATGTTGTCGCGCAGGAACTTTGTGCGCAGTATCTCTCAATTGGGCGAGATGTCCGAACATCTCAGAACCCCCATGAGTTGGCGATGAAATTACAGCATGATCTTGTTCACGTGCTTGGTCCGATGGGACCCTGTACTTCTTACCGCGTTCAGTCAGTCCATCAAAGAATTGGTCGGTCTGAATACGTCAAATTGGCAGTTGAAGAAAATATTCAGGTGCGTGTGCAGATTCTGTGGCCATCCGATGTGGCTACCATCAAACCTCTCGTCGTGATCGGCTTGGCCCAAGAAGGCAATCGGCGTTTAAAAAGGGAACGTCAGTTGCTGATTCGGCAATTACTCAGCCAAGGAGTCGTCGTCTGTTTGACGGAATTAAGAGGAATAGGAGATGGACGGCAGGGGGAGGTCTCTCGCGGTAGAATTAGTCCAAGTGCCAGTGTTGCGGCAACGAGCTTGATGCTTGGAGAATGTGTGCTCACCTCTCGAGTCCGTGATCTACGGACTGTGCTAGCGTACCTCAGGCATCGAGATGATATGGATACAAATCGAATTGGATTGTGGGGGGACTCTCTTGCCGCACCAAACCATCCTCACACGAGTCTTGCTGTGCCTTTAGATGCAGATCCCTATCCTGAGCGAGGTGAACCGCTCGGTGGAGTTGTGTCGCTTCTTACCGCACTCTTTGAACCGCAAATTCAGGCTGTGTATGTCTATGGAGGTCTTGCCTCGTACGCCTCATTGCTGGAAGGGCCTTTTGTCTATCAGCCAGTCGATGCGATGATTCCAGACCTAGTAACCGTGACGGATCTACCTGATATTACTGCAGCACTAGCTCCTCGCCCACTTCGAATGGAAGGATGTGTGGATGGGCAGAACCAATTACTCACTGTCCGGCAGATTGAAGAGGTGTATCGCCAAACGCGAATTTCGTATTCGCAAACCGATAGTCCAGAGCAATGTTCTATTAGCGTAGAAAGAACTTCTAGCCATGAAATTTCACGGTGGTTCATGTCGTCATTCAGCATGTAGAAATTTGGTTGCGTTCATGGCTTCGGACGTAAAATAGGTGACCAGTCTCGTAAAATTACGTGGTACAATGAAGACGAAGGCACTGAGATGACTTGGCCTACGTGTTGAAATTAGGAAGAATCGGCAGCCGTTGGCAAGTCAAAGCCGAAAGGAGGCCATAATGTCTCAAGAACAACAAGAACAAGAAGATGTCCCACAACATATCAAAACAACCGAGACCCTCTTGAGGTTGTATGTGCTTCTTGCTCAATATCTCGATCGTTGTCGAGCAGAAGATGGGCATCAGTCATCTCTTTCTGAAGGAGAATTTCAGAAACATTTAGTTGAGACAAAGCTTGCTGTTCTCAATCGACTCTCTTGTAACAGAATCGTTCCTGAAAAGGTTGAGCAGGAGTATGATCGGGTGATGAAAAACGCAAAAGCCTTGACCAAGAGTCCTACAGATTCAGAATTGAAAGCGCAGGTAGATCAGGAACGAGAAATATTAAGAATTAAGACGCTTGCACTGAGTGACCTCTTGGCCGTATTCCGTTCAGCTCAGTAACCTTCAAGCGTACCTCATTCGTCCAGGAGTCGAGATCCTGCTAGCTGCGTTCGACTCATGACTATACCCCGGTGAGAAAACGGGGAATTGTTGAGAACGTCGTGACGTGAAGTGTGAGAAAGATGAGCAGAAGATGTGGAGTTTGTACTAAAAGATGTTGGCCGATTCGCCATCCTTACATTTCATTGGCAAGTTTTGACTGAGTGTCTTCGGCCCGCTCATAGGGTGGTAGTGGCCTTGTCCAGATAAAGGCTAAGACGCCAGTTGCGATACCCACCAGCATTGCTTTCAAGAGTACTCCAACTGACAATATAAATAGTGAGAATGAGAATAAGAGGACCATCGTGACGGTCGCTGTAATTTTGGCACGCTTACTGATACTGCCATGCTGTTCCCAGTTTTGAATCATGGGGCCCAGCGTTGGCTGTTGGATGAGTTTGTGGTGGAGTTGAGGAGAGCTTTTGGAAAAACAATAGGCTGCGAGAAGGATGAATGGGGTCGTTGGCAAAATTGGGAGAAAAAGGCCAACAAACCCAAAGGCTAAACAGATCCACCCGGCAAGCAATACCCCAAACCGCAATGGGGCGGACTGAATAATCATAAACGAATCCCTTTGTTCAGGTGCTGACCAACAAAAACTCGCTTCCTAAGTAAGTATATCGGCTAATTCACTCGGAGCATTAACTTATCAGGCGAGCGCTATGCGGTATTTGGCTTTAATGGAAATTACTGGATAATGAGTAGAGGTCTTGGGGTAAACAGCTTAATGATCGATTGTATTGAATGGAAGCAGTGGGTGTTGATTCCTGTAAGAGGCCGGTCAAAACGGTCGAGCGAATAAATGGAGTGATGTAACGGATGGTCTGCGGGAAATGGAAATATTACGAAAACCTACGTCGCATCAACAAGATCAATGACGTTAATGCGACGTTATGTGGAATTACGAAGAAGTTATTTAAAACAGGGGAGGTTGGGGACCACACCGTAACCCAATAAGATCTGGATCTTCCCCTTCGATGGCTGGGCGTACTTCGGCTGCAGATTGATCCTTGCGCTGCTCACGACGCTGGGCTTTCTCTTGGCGTTTGAGTCGTTGAGCATGTTCACGAAGTCGTTTTCCTTGAGTTTCTTTTTTAATTTTTCCCATTACATCGGCTTGGAGGTAAGCCTCGATCCTCCCTAGCGTTGGATGGTTTGCTTTTTGGTCGTTCGACCATGCGGCTTGCGTTCTGCTTTAGGACGGGCAGAGGTGCTTGCCAGCTTCGGGCTTTCCTCATACTGGATCTCTTCAAATCCTTGACCAATTTCTTGTGACGACATCATTAAGACTTGTTGTCGAATTTCGTCCATCGACCGGGACCGCTGTTCTTCCGATGGATCTGTTAGACCCAAGGTTTTCCAGGGAATGCTCCGGTTATCCTTGATTCGAACTATTTTATGCGGACGTTTGTGGGCTGGCCAACCTTTAGTCATCTTCATCTTCTCTCTCTCTCCTTCTTATCTGAGTAAGGGCATCTTTGTAATGGAACTTGATCAATTCATGTCGAATAACCATACGATACCCATTGTCGGCACCAACATTTGAGATACCTCGGAAGTCGCACGAAACTTTTCCATCTCACACGAACTCATCCTCGCATACACATGCATGGTAGAAAGCCTAGGTTTCAAGCATCACGTACTACGGGGCTTAGGGCGTCAGAATGGAAGTACCCCTTAATGTCGATTTAGGAGCACTGTGTAGCAGTAACCGTAGCTCAAACCGTGCCTTAAGGTAACATTCTACCGGTGGCGAGTCAAATAAGACATCCAAATATAGAGTGAATCCCGCTAGGTTGATGGGGGTGGGTTTACTATCGTTCAAAAGAATATTGTGTATTTTATCATTGAATTTACAGGGAATTTAACTTCTTCTTCGCTTCCGTATCTGCTTCGAAATATTACACTCTAGGAGTGGGGTAACCTGTTCGTGTCACCTGAACTACTCGGGGAGACCAGGTTTCTTCTTCCGACTCTTTAAGAGGTAAGTTGTCATATCCGTTGTCTTCGAGGGTGGGATGAATGCCATGTTTTCTCCTAGAAGATGGGTATGTAAACTTTTACGTATAAAATTTTAGCTATCCTGTGTCTATACTTTCCTGGAAAGGTTCGGTAGGATGACGCGCCGTACGGCAATCTAGGAACTTGATACAACCCCTGAGGAGTCATCGTCATGTCAAAAAGTCAGGACTCACGAAAAGAAACCAAGAAGAAACCGTCTAAGTCGATGAAGGAAAAACGAGCGGAAAAGAAAGCCAAGAAAAATGGGTAGCGTCTGAGAGGTCACTCTGCACGCGAATTGTGCTTGGAGGTCATGTATGAAGGGTCAAGTCGTTGCCACTGCATGTGGTGCTATTTTGTGTTGTAGCCTATTCTTTGCTCTCGCTTGTGCTGGGGCCGAATCACACGACAGTCAAGCCGAACATAATCCAGTCAACATAACGGAATGGACGGTGCCTTGGGAACAGACAAGGCCGCGTGATCCGTATGTTGATCGCGATCATCATGTGTGGTTTGTCGGACAGCAGGGCGATTACGTGGCGATGCTTGATCCGAAGACTGGAAAATTTCGCCAGTATCCTTTGGAGTCTGGTACAGGCCCGCACAACCTTCTTGTCGACGAGCAGGGTTTTGTGTGGTATGCCGGCAACCGTTCCGCACATATCGGAAAACTCGATCCGGCAACCGGAAAGATCATGAAGTATATGATGCCGAATTCTGATGCAACCGATCCTCACACTCTCGTGTTTGGAGATAAGGGCGAAATATGGTTTACCGTTCAGCAGGGAAATTTCGTGGGCCGGGTAGCCATGGCTTCAGGTATTGTAACGTTGACGCCATTATTTACCGCCAATGCTCGTCCTTATGGCATCATTGTTGACGCAGATCATGTCCCCTGGTTTACGGAGTTTGGTTCGAATAAGCTAGGAACCATTAACCGTAGAACGCATGCAGTGAAAGAAATTTCTCTGTCTCGCCCCGAGGCACGACCACGACGATTGGGACTGACGTCCGATGGCGCAATCTGGTATGTCGACTATGCGGAAGGATATCTCGGGAGGGTTACGCCTTCAACGAAAAAAGTGAAAGAGTGGCAAGTCCCCGGTGGTAAGGATGCATGGCCATATGGGATGGCGGTCGACAAGCAGGATCGTGTCTGGTTTGTGGAAACGGGTTCATTGCCTAATCGTCTCATCGGATTTGATACGAAGACTGAAGAAGTTATCAGCATCACGAATATCAAGAGCGGGGGCGGCACCGTTCGACATATGGTGTACCATAAACCCACACACACGATTTGGTTTGGCACCGACGCAAATACTATTGCACGAGTTGCAGTCCCACAATGATAAATCGGCAGAGCTAGTGGGTCAGTGAAGTCATCAAGAGTCCGCCTCCAGTTACGAGCAACCCACCACCAGACAATCGTCTACTCCAGGCCCCAACGGGCAAGACTTTTTCTAGAAACACAAAAATCGTGATGCCGGCAATCCACAAGAGATTCATCACGCCGCCGAAAAAGAGCAAACCCATTAAGGCCCAGCAGCAGCCGAGGCAATAGAGCCCATGCTCCAAGCCCATTCGAAAAGCCCCAGTGATGCCTGTTCGCCAATGCTTTGCGATAAAGGTAGTCGGGGAACGGCAGTGCTCAAGGCAGACATTTTTCCAAGGGGTCAGTTGATAGAGTCCTGCAACAAGTAAAAGCCCCGCACCGAGAGTGTGACTATTGGTCATCATCATTGGTGAGAGGAGTGCAGCTTGATGCAGACCTGCTTGGGTAAGTGTCGCCCCACCACTAAATATCCCCCATATCGCTAAATAGCCAGACACAAACGCGGAGGTTGGCGCGATTGGCGTCCCCTGTCGATTAGCCTTGCGAGCCATGCCGGCATAGAGGAGGGTCATGGGGGTTGCGGAAGGCAACATCATGCCAATCATCATCACTATCCACATGAGAAGCATGAACAAAAAGTCTGTTCCAGTCCAAGGCTGAAGCTGCATTACAGGGACAACTCCACGTGTACTCATATCCGACATACTCGCAGCGAGATGGAATAGGTAGGCCCACGCCAGAACGGTGACACCGATCAAAGCAGAAGTGATGGCAACTGTATCCCGCTGCGGAAAGGATGCCACAAACTAAACCTCCAACATCGAGAGAACGAACGAAGAAAAAGCGGACGGTTGCCGTATTCTGTCAGGTGGGCAGACGAAGGATGGGGAATGGGGTGTTGTTGAATATAGTGGAATACTCACTAAGCACGAATGACGCCGTCTTGATTCATGTGAAGCGTATTAAAATGTGCATGGCTTTCGGTAAGTTGTAAGGCTATCCCGCCTTTTGTGCTGGATGTTCCGGTACCCACTTCAGCTACGGTGTATTCGAACCCATTTGGTAAATTGATGCGAGCATGATGGGGAGTTCCCGTATGTGTATTTAGAATAGGATTCCCCTTTGACTCGGCAACATCAGGAATGTTGACTTCGGCTTTTCGGGCCTCGACATCGATTGTCAGATCAATGGGAGCAGAGAGTGGGGCAAGAACTTCAGACATCGTGCTATTGAACACAAAGAAGTGTGTGGCTCCGGGAGCCGTAGATTCGCCGTGCAAAATTTTTCGAAGCGCTTCGCGTTGAGCGTCAGTGGCGCGACTGTCGATAATAACTTGTTGTTTGCCGCTTCCGGCTGCGATTTCTCCTGGCCAATGGAGCACCATGGCCCAGTTGAGTCCATCTAAACGGATGTCATTGAAATGGCCTTCTTCGATATGCCCGGCGGCAAAGGCTTCACAAAATCCGTGAGTTGATGGTGCATGAAATTGACACGGACAGCCCCAATCGCAATTGCAATTATTGAATTCTACCCCGCGAAGCATCCATTGATCGGTCATCATAAGATCCTCTTTTTTTGTCGTCAGATGGCTTTAGCAAAACTTCAGTATGCTTCTCATGTTTTTGGCCCACGTGTTGGTAAGAGCCTATCATGATTCTGGTATCACTTGCTATGCTCAGGCAGGCGATCAGACGGGCTGTTCTGACGTTTCGCAATTCGTGTTGCATTGGCAATATCATGAGAGAACCCATATCTCAAAAGTTTGGTATACTAGGGTTCTGCGTTGTGTATTCCGGCATAATTCGTACATTTTCCCGATGTAAGCACAGCGGGAGAGGACATGAAGCCGTTTTGTTGAATAAATTTACATGGAGGAATAAATGACACAAATCAATGAAGTCCAACAGCGTCAACAGTACCAGGGGAAAATCAAGACCTTCATGATGTGGGCAGTGCTGGTGCTGGTTTCTGGAGTCCTGGTTGCCGCACCAGGATGGGCTGGAGGCAAAGGGAAGCATCATGGACATGATCCAGAAAAGAAATTACAAAAACTCACCGAGAAGTTAGAGCTGACTGAGGAACAGCAAGCTAAGGTCAAGCCAATTCTTGAGCAGAAGCATCAACAGCTTCAGGAACTTCACAAGCAAATGAAAGAGGTTCGCATGAATGCCCGCGCTCAAATTGAAGCACAATTAACTCCAGAGCAAGTCGGGAAATTTAAAGAACTTGGAAAAAAGCGAAAGCAGAGCAAGAAAGGGAAAAAAGGTAAGCACGGAAAGAAACATAAAAATGAACATTCTGACGGCGATACTGACACGCATGGCCATGATTAAAGGTGCAATGTCGCATGGATTGAGTGTGTAAGATGCGAGACTCCTCTATGCTCGAAACGAACCGTGAATTGAATGTTGGGCATTGAGAAACCTTCGAAAGTCTGTGTATGCGAGTCAGGCAAAGGCTGAGACGGTGCTTGGGGCTAACGCAGTAAAAGGGTTGGAGTTTTGGCGGAGCGCAACAAGTCAGATGTTGTACTTCCAAATATGAGGCTTCGTAGAGGCGAGTGGCTATAGGCGCCCATGATGAGCATATCAATCTGTTGCTCACGGACGGTTGTAGCAATAACTCGCTCTTCGTCGCCGGGAATAAGTGACGCAGAGACGTCAAATCTTGCGGCTTCCAATGTCACTTTGGCCCATTCAAGCTGCTTTGATGCGTTTTGACTTTCCTTCCCCGACATTAAAAGGTGGATGGGTAGGCCTCGGAAAAGAGGACTCGCTGCGACCATTTCCACTCCTCTGCGGGTTACGATGCCGCCATCAAAGGCGATCATCACCCTCTGGGGTTCTGTGAAGCCTTCAGTCACGGCCAGAATTGGTTTTTTTAGTGCGCGTACGACACGCTCAACATTGCGTCCCAGGTCACGTTGTGTCGTCTCGGCCGATTCTCCCCGTCGCCCTAGAACAAATAAGCGTACGCCTTCTTCTTGTTCTGCGAGGGTTTCGACCAGGACCCCGTAGCGTTGCCGTACGTCGGGAGACGTAATCCCAGCCTTAATCGCACGTTCTCGTAAACGGTTTAAGAAAATCCGTCCGCGTTCACGGGTTTCTTTGCTTCGGGACTCGTCTTGAGTAGAGAGTTCGTTCAACAGCACTTCCTGTGCATCAAACCCGATTGTGCCACTATGATCATTGTCCGTTGCGATCTCTGGATGCCGGTCGATAATGTGTAGGAATTCGAGCGGTGCGGCCATACGCCGTGCGGCCCAGGTCGCATAGTCCGCCACATAGTCGGCAAAATGCGACTGATCGACGCAAGCCAGTACATTCTTTTCGTGTTTCATGGGAGGGCGTTCTTTCTAGTGGCCTATCAATTGCTCAACGGCGTCAGGTTTGTCGTGAACGGCGAAGCGATCAACCATCGTTGCACTCGCTTCGTTCAGTCCAATGACTTCAACGTCTGTCCCTTCTCGTCGGAATTTCATCACCACTTTGTCGAGGGCGCTGACAGCCGTTAGGTCCCAGAAGTGAGCACGACCCACATCGATGCGCACCGTCTCAATCACTTCCTTATAATCAAATGAATTGATGAAACGCTCTGCGGAAGCAAAGAACACCTGTCCTGTGACGTTGTAGATGCGCAGGCGACCTTCATCTTCGGACCTTCTTCCGATATATAAAATCTGACCAACATTATGCGCGAAAAAGAATCCTGACAACAGCACACCCACCAAGACCCCTTTGGCTAAATCATGTGTTGCCACGACCACAACAACGGTAGCAATCATCACCACGCTCGAACTTTTCGGATGCTCTCGCAAGTCACGAATCGATGCCCACTTGAATGTTCCAATTGAGACCATGATCATGACTGCGACGAGTGCTGCCATCGGGATTTTGGCTACCCAATCCCCAATATATACAACCATCAGGAGCAGGAATACCCCGGCTGCCAGAGTCGAGAGTCGTCCGCGCCCACCAGACTTCACATTAATGACGGACTGTCCAATCATGGCGCATCCCGCCATGCCTCCGATAAAGCCGGTGGCAATATTGGCTAGGCCTTGCCCCATGCATTCACGGTTTTTGTTGCTTGGAGAGTCGGTCAGATCATCGACGATGGATGCCGTGAGCATAGATTCCAGTAGGCCTACCACGGCTAGTGTGGCCGATACAGGAAAAATAATACGTAACGTATCCCAGGAAAGAGGCACGTCGGGGAGCAGAAATACGGGAAGGGTTGTCGGGAGTTGACCCATATCTCCCACTGTTCGAATGTCCAACTGTAGGCCGATGGAAACGGCTGTCAGCCCGACGATGGCTACCAAGGGAGACGGGACAGCCTTGGTGAGATATGGAAAGAGATAAATAATCGCTAAGCCCGCCACGACCATTGCATAGACCTCCCAATGTATGCCGATTAATTCTGGGAGTTGTGCCATGAAAATAAGAATGGCCAGTGCATTGACAAAGCCCGTGATGACTGAATGCGAGACAAAGCGCATGAGCGAGCCGAGCTTGAGCCCTCCTGCGATGATTTGCAATATTCCAGTGAGTACGGTTGCCGCCAGTAAGTATTGGAGGCCATGGTCTTTGACCAGGGTAACCATCAAGAGTGCCATTGCACCCGTCGCCGCCGAAATCATGCCGGGTCGACCGCCAGTTACGGCAATGACCGTGGCCATGCAGAAGGAGGCGTAGAGGCCGACTTTGGGGTCAAGCCCTGCAATGCTGGAAAATGCAATCGCTTCAGGAATTAATGCGAGGGCAACGACAAGGCCCGCCAGCAAATCTTTTCGGATATTCATTCCCTCACGGATAGTGTCTACTAGCTCTTTGAGCATCAATGACCCTTCTTTTGATTCAGCACAGATTTTTCAATACTTGGTTCACAGCAAAGACGCATACGGGTATTGTCGAGGGTCGACGACCCATGTGCTTCAGTACCAAACTCCCGGATGCTTTTGAAATTGTTCCTGATTGCAGGAGACCAAGGAGGGTTTGAACAAAAAAATCGTGTAAGATCTCGTTTCAACCGACTGGGGTTGTTGCCCCAGGAAGAAGAGGTCTTACACGATATACAATAACGATATCACACAGTATTTACCCACGCAAGTTTACTAGTTGATCATTGATGCCTAGGAGGAGCAACGTCCTCGTTCGTGGTATTTTCCCCATGATACGATAGCTCTGCCAATGGTGATGAGGGCGTTGGGTTGTCTGTGACAGACTGTGTATTCCAGTCAAGCACATAGAGTATCACACTGCGCATTCACTACAAGTGAATCTCTGTACAATGGTAGAAGTCTTGGGTTGCATGGCCTGAGGAAAGACAGCTATAGGATACATGTATCCTTCGTAGAAATGGTCAGTAGCCAAGTGCTATTTAGTCAACGTGAATTTTCTTCAGAGTGTGATTGCGATTCGGTCCTATGGTTGTTCGTTCCTTGAGCAGGACGAGTCCGTAGCGTAGATCACACAAGACATACCCCCAAATTTCAAATGTATGGAAACTCTGTAGGTAGGTAAAAAATATTTTGGTGGTCCGTAACAAGATAAGTAGGGGTTGCTGCGATGGAATGGCTGACTGATCCTGAGGCCTGGTTGGCGCTTGGAACGTTGACCGCTCTGGAAATTGTTCTGGGGATAGATAACATTATTTTCATTTCAATTCTGGCGGGAAAATTACCGCTAGCAGAGCAGGCGCGTGCCAGAGTTCTTGGTTTAGGCGTGGCCATGTTTTCTCGATTGGCACTCCTCTTTTCACTATCGTGGTTAATGGGCTTAACGGCTCCTTGGTTTGCTCTCTTCAATCATGATTTTTCTGGCCGCGACATGATTTTAATTGCCGGTGGCCTGTTTCTTTTAGTGAAAAGTACATTAGAAATTCACGAACGATTGGAAGGGGAGGAGAGCGAAGGGACGACCAACGCCGCCGCATCATTTACTGCGGTTATTGTGCAAATTGCGATACTGGATATTGTGTTTTCCTTGGATTCCGTTATTACTGCGATTGGCATGGCCGATCAAGTGTGGGTAATGGCTACGGCCATTATCATAGCCGTAGGTGTGATGATGGCATCTTCCGGAGCCATCAGTGATTTTATTGACGAACATCCGACCATCAAAATCCTTGCATTGAGTTTTCTGCTGCTGGTCGGCGTGATGTTAATCGGGGAAGGATTTTCTTTCCATATTCCCAAAGGCTATATCTACTTCGCCATGGCCTTCTCCGTATTTGTTGAGTTGATCAATACGAAAATCCGGAAGGGTCGTACAAAACCAGTAAAGCTTCGTCAACGGCCCCTGGAATAACATGAGTCGTCTTGCTCAGAACATACGTTTTATGTATTGAAGTGCCCTGAATAGGGAATTCGTAGGATTATGGACACAGTTGCCGTATTTGCCGATGTGCAGAACATGTACTACACCGTGAAGCAGCAGTATCACTGTCACTTCGATTACAATGCATTTTGGAAGCAAGCGACGGCCAATAGGAATGTCGTTAAAGCTTTCGCCTATGCGACAGATAAAGGCGATCAACGGCAAAAGGCGTTTCAGCAGATTCTAGAGAGGGTCGGATTTGAGATAAAACTTACACCCTATCTTCAACGCCGTGATGGTTCGGCCAAAGGTGACTGGGATGTTGGAATTACGATAGATATGCTTGAGTACGCAAAAGAAGTGAACACGATCGTGCTAGCCTCAGGGGACGGTGACTTCACTGCAGTGGTCGAGAAGATCATTCAACAGCATAATGTCTCGGTCGAAGTCTACGGGGTTCCTGCCTTGACCGCCTCTTCCCTAATCAAATCGGCCACACGATTTGTGCCCATTCAAGGAGACCTGTTGTTATCGATTCCAACAACCTGAGAGCTTGTCACCAAAATCCTGTTCAGAACACAACCTGTTAGGTGTGAACTCCCAATGATTGGAAGCAATTGCTTAGCATTAACAACTAGGTCATAGGCCTAACTTTGCAAGCGATCTCCAAGCTAAATTGAGCTGATTCAATCTCTAGTCATTGATCGTTACGCTACCCTCGGATAATTCGTATAAAATTTCTAGGGATATCGTTGAAGACATAGCGCAAGCCATTTAGACACTCACAGATGAATAGCGTAAAGGGCTGGAAGCTTAGTGACATCGAGCGTATGGGTAATGTGACCGGAAAGGTATTTGATGACAGAGAAAGACCATGACTGCCTAACGGTGACACATTCGATTCCATGTGTATTGTAAATTATGTCGACTCAACTCTGAATAAGCCAACACAACCTGAACTGCGCCATGAGGCTCAGCGCGTCAGAGCGACGACGGCAATGTCGGCATTCAGGTTAGGGTCGTCGATGACCTCTTTCCCGCTTTTTGAGTTAAAGTAGATCGCCTCTAGGATGTGAATCCCACGATGTGCACATAGTTCCTGAAAATCGAGAATCGACGGAAACCGGCGGTTCGGTGTGTCGTGCCAGTCGTAGGCATACAGTCCCTCCTCTTTAGGAAGTCGACCCTCCCGTAGGAAGGTCTCACGCATCGGCGCATGGGCGAAGTTTGGAAAGCTCACGATTCCGCGCCGCCCAATCCGGACGACTTCATCGAGCACGCCTGCCACATCGACGATCGACTGCAGGGTCTGCGACAAAAGCGCGACCTCGAAACCCTGGTCAGGGACCGCCGAGAGCCCCTTGTCAAGATCCGCGTGAATGACAAGATGTCCGCGTTCAATACATTCGATGACCTGCCCCTGATCCCGCTCGATGCCAAGCAGCGGTCTGTATCCCCGGTCACGTAATATGGACAGGAGCTCCCCGTTCCCACAGCCGAGATCCACGACACTCGCGTTTTCAGGCATAAGACGGAGAATCATGTCGTAGTCGAGGCGTTGACCATGGAAGATGCTTGTCGGTTGGTCGCTACGAGATTCGTAAGGAATGGACAGGGAAATAGTGGGTGGAGGATCACATGAGAGAAAGGCACGGATCATTCGACCTCCGTCTTCCATAGTGTTCTCTAGCAAGAACGAGTCATGACCGGCTGGACTCTCAATCTCACAACTGCTTACGGGTTTAGCTTGCGTCACGAGTGCATCGATAAGCTGACGCGATGCTGATGCCGGATACAGCCAATCGCTCGAGAAACTTAAAAACAACCATCGGCAGGTGGAGGGTGTCAGTGAGCGTGTTAGTTTCTGTTCACTGTCGCCGAGATCGAACAGGTCCATCGCGGTGGATAACGTGATGTAGCTGTTCGCATCGAAACGTTCGACGAAGCGATCGCCTTGGTGTGCCAAGTAGGAGCCGACGGAGAAGGTACTCTCGAAAGCCGAGTCAACCGATCGAGGTTGTAATCGAGTGGGATCGAATTTCGCCCGCATCGACGCATCGGAGAGATACGTGATATGCGCCAGCATGCGCGCCAGCGCAAGGCCCGCTTCGGGTGCAGGTCCAGTGTAATACTGACCTCCGGCGAAATTCGGATCGTGGCGAATCGCATTGCGGCCCACAACATCGAAGGCAATGCCCTGGGAGCTCAGCCGTGCAGAAGCCGAGAGCACGATGCTTGAGGCGACGACTTCAGGATGATCGATTGCCCAGGTCAATACCTGTAATCCACCAAGCGATCCGCCAATGACTGAATGGAGACGTGAAATCCGGAGATGGTCAACGAGGCGGCGTTGGACCGCGACCATGTCGCGAACGGTGATAATCGGAAAATTAGCACCGTAGGATTGCGTGCCTCCCGGACTCATAAAGTTCGGCCCCGTGGTTCCTCGACAACCGCCCAGCACATTCGAACAGATCACAAAATACCGATCGGTATCGATAGGTTTGCCAGGACCGACGACAATCTCCCACCAGCCCGGTGTATCATTCTCGTCGTGCCGAACGACGTGAGAATCTCCGCTCAAGGCATGACAAATGAGGATGGCATTGCTGCATTCATGATTGAGCGTGCCCCAGGTCTCATAGCAGAGAGTCACCTGCTCAAGCCGGCCGCCATTCTCAAGCTCTAACGCTTCAGGTGAAATCCAGGTCTGCGCGTAAGGGAGAGGGGGACCGTTCCGCTGGACAACTGAACTCGATGGCAGGCTCACAACATAACCTCAGCAATTTCGTTCAGCCTAACGACTGGCCTGTAACGCGTGATCCAGATCGGCGATGATGTCATCAGCGTCCTCGATGCCGATGGAGAGGCGGATATACTCTGGGGAGACGCCAGCCTTGACTTGTTCTTCTGGTGTGAGCTGTTGGTGGGTCGTTGACGCTGGATGAATCACGAGCGTTTTCGCGTCACCAATATTGGCGAGGTGGCTTGCTAACTGAATGTTTTCGATGAACTTCTTACCGGCCGATTCTCCTCCCTTAATGCCGAATCCCAGTACGGCGCCCGCGCCAGCGGTCAGATACTTTTGGGCCGTCTTGTAGTGCGAGTGGGTTTCAAGGCCTGGATAGTTGACCCATTCCACGCGGTCGTGCGCTTCAAGAAACTTGGCGGCAGCCAACGTGTTCTCGCAATGACGTGGCATTCGCAAGTGTAAGGTTTCGAGGCCCTGCAAGGTCAGGAACGACGCAAAGGGGCTCATCGCGGCACCGGTATCGCGGAGCCAATGTGTTCGCATGTGTAGGATGTACGCGATATTGCCCATGGGACGCAGGACTTCTTCAAACACGGCGCCATGGTATGAAGGTGATGGTGCGCAGAATTCCGGCCAGCGCTCAGGATTCTCGGCCCATGGAAAATGTGCGCTGTCAATGACCGCACCGCCGACGTGTACGCCGTGGCCGCCGATGAACTTTGTGGTTGAGTAGGTCACGATGTCGACCCCGTGTTCAATTGGGCGCAAGAGAATTGGGGTCATCAAGGTGTTATCACAGATCGTTGGAAGACCTTGTGCATGCGCCGCATCCGTGATCATCTTGAAATCAGGGACGTCGTTTTTTGGGTTACCGATGCTCTCGAAGAATACACAGCGAGTATTACCATCGGTCAGCGTCGCAATCTGTTCAGGTTTGTCCGCATCAAAAAATCTGACCTCGATTCCAAGGTTCTTGAGCGTTGTCGTAAAGAGCGTCCATGTCCCACCGTAGAGACTGGTTGATGACAGAAAGTTCTGGCCTGCATGACAGATCGTGAGTAATGCAGCCATCGTTGCGGACTGGCCTGACGCAAAGCACAATGCCGCAGCTCCACCGTCCATGGCCGCAAGACGCTTTTCGAGTACGTCGTTGGTCGGATTCATGATCCGGCTGTAGATGTTCCCGAACTCAGACAAATTAAATAAATTGGCGGCATGCTGGGTATCGTTAAACACATAGGATGTCGTGGCATAGATCGGGACCGCACGCGCATTCGTCGTTGGGTCAGGTGTCTGGCCAGCATGCACGGCCATGGTTCCGAGACCTGGGGATTTGCTGTCGCTCATGGTTTCTCTCCTGTCCTTGGTGGAATAAGAAATATGACCGGGGCGCGGGAATGAAAAGTACCAAGGATGTCAGGGGAGGTCAAATGCGTGATTTCGCTGCCAGGGCTTGGCACAACAATGAGAGTGATCAGCTTTTGCAAGAACGGATGGTTTCGAGCGCAGTGCTTGTCTCCCAGCCTATCGGCTCAACTCTGGAATTGTTTTTGGTCGAACAAGCAAACAGCTGAGACAGGGGTATACGCCAACATGAACGTTGAGGAAATATATTAAAGGATCCGATGGGCCAGGAATAATAGAACTGTGCTTAACGCTTAGTGCTCATAGGAAAAAAATGGTGACGCGGAGCCATGACCAAGCCTAAACGAAAACATACGATTTATAACGCTCATGTTCTAAGATGAAGTGCCCCACAGCAATCTTCTCATTTCGCAAATCGGCCACATGATTTGTGCCCCTACAAGGCGATCTGTTGCTTTCGATTCCAACAACCTGACCGTCCATGCCGAGAGCGTATAAATCTTTGTCATTATTCTTCAAGATATTGGCATACGGTACAGGAACGCTTTCGCGTGGCATGCCTGACAGGTCGAGAGTCGCAACTATCCGTCTTGAGTCGTACGGTACGTTCAATCGCCAACCAGATCTGAATTGTCTTTGTACACGCTGCGTATTGACGCAAGTACCTGCCAGTTCTTCTGTGTTCTTCGACTTTCTTGGCAACGCTAGCAGGGATAGAACCCACTTCGCTCTTTCCTGTTTATACAACATACAGAATTTTACAGATTTCTTTGGGTGCATGCTGGTCGAGACTTTATGTACCCGCTTGAACTCCCGATAACGATATAGAGGAATGCTGTTGAATTTACAGGAACTATTGGCATTCGAACGCTCTGCCTATCCATTCGACGAGGTGCTCCAGTCAGGCAGTGTTGGGCGTTCTCGTATAACTATGAATTGTGGTGACATCATGAATGTTTACTCCCGTCTATTTGCCTATGTTTTCCTAGGATACAGCCTCTTCCTTAGTGGCTGTGGTGTTGAGACATCCTATGGAGATGTTGAATCGTATCTCTCTGTTTCGATGACTATTGATTCCAAGAATGACATAGAGCCTATTCAACCAATTCCGTTACTGAAAACGCTGAATCCATTGAAGGTCTCACTTGGTGAACGACTCTTTCATGATCCGCGTTTGTCCCATGACAATACCATTGCCTGTGCCAGTTGCCATGATCTGGCGAAAGGTGGGACGGATCAAGCGTACCGTTCTATTGGCATCAATGGGGCAGTCGGTGGCATCAATACTCCCACGGTGTTTAACAGCGGATTGAATGTTCGCCAGTTTTGGGATGGACGAGCGCGGACATTAGAAGATCAAATAGATGGGCCTACTCAGCATCCAGCAGAAATGGGATCGACCTGGCCTGAGATTATCGAAAAATTACAACAAGATGCGGGCTACCAAAAAATCTTTGGCATGCTGTATGTCGATGGCATAACACCAGAAACGGTTAAAGATGCAATTGCGACATTTGAACGATCGCTTCTTACACCGCATTCACGGTTCGATCAATATTTGCGGGGCGATCATGACGCAATTACGGCGTTCGAAAAAAAAGGCTACTCCCTCTTTAAAGGCTATGGCTGTGTGGCCTGCCACCAAGGAGCCAATATCGGAAGTAATCTTTTTCAACGATTCGAAGTAGTAGAACACAAAAATAATTCAGGAGACAGCGCATCCAGCTATCAAGAACAGAACCGTGCGCATGACAAGCATCGTCACTTTGTGAAAGTGCCAAGCCTACGATTGGCCGTACTCACCCCTCCGTACTTTCATGATGGTTCGGCGCAAACGATTGAGGAAGCCGTGCAGTTGATGGGCCAATACCAACTCAAGCGAGTGCTCACAGAGGCTGAGGTCGAGGCCATTGTTGCTTTTCTTTATACCCTGCCAGGGCAATACCAAGGTCAATTGCTATGAAGCGGATTGAAGTGAAACATGCGATTCTCTTATTTGGCATGATCCTCTGCCTCACATTTCTGTATATCCAAGTCCAGGCGCACAATTCGCACCATCATCAGCAGCGCATGTTGGTGCTTCATAAGATGAAGCATTGGGAAACGCTGATCAATCAAGATATTCTACGAGTCCAAACTGGATTATTAGCACATTATGATACGTTGAGAATTGGGATGAGTCAGCTATGGGATGGATACGACCTTGTGACGCACGGTCCATTGGATATGACTCAATTAGGCGTTCCAGCATTCAAGATACAGTTAGAATCTTACGAACGACAACTTCAAGAAAAAGAGAAGCAATTGAGAGAGTTTAAGACTCAACATTCTACACTCCGCAATTCACTGCTCTTTTTCCCCATGGCCATGGAGGACCTTCTTTCGACCATGGAGCAACAGCAATTCCCTCTCGCGCAGAGACTCAAGGCCGAACACATTCTGAATCTGATGTTGGTGTATATTCAGCAACCTGATCCCTCGAAGAAGCAGACTCTCCAAGCACAGTTTGAGACATTCAGTTTCCCAACACATCTTGAACAGGAGAGCATACAAGCCCAATTAGATGGTGTTGTTGAACACGCGGCCATTATTTTGGCTCATCAGGATGAGGTGCAAACACTGGCTCGCCATATCATCACCTCTGGATCTGATCGCAAATTGCAGTACCTCACTCATGACTATGTTACGTATCGAGAATCTCAGGTCCAAGAACGCGAGAGGTATCTGACTCTCATGTATCTTCTGGGGATTACGCTCATTGGCTATGTGGCGTTTTTAATTGTGCGGTTACAATTGTCCGCACACCGACTTGATAGAGCGAATAATGAACTTGAACAGCGCGTGGCGGAACGTACGAAGGAATTGGCATCTGTCGTCAAGACCTTGGAAGATGAAGTGTGTGAAAGAAAACAAGCTGAAGAACAACTCGCGATTGCTAGAGATAAAGCCCTGGCGGCGATGGATGCGAAGTCCACATTTCTTGCGACGATGAGTCACGAAATTCGCACACCGATGAATGGCGTTATCGGGATGACCGGACTGCTGATGGAGACATCATTGTCTCAAGAGCAACAGCACTATGCAGAAATTGTTCGTTCGTCTGGAGAATTTTTACTAACGGTGATTAATGACATTCTAGATTTCTCAAAAATTGAAGCCGGAAAAGTTGAGCTGGAATCGATAGATTTTGATTTGCGCGTGGCTGTGGAAGATACATTAGAACTGCTTGCTGAAAAGGCGACAACAAAAAATATTGAACTTGTGGGGTGGGTGTTTGCTGATGTTCCGACAACCGTGCAAGGCGATCCCGGTCGCTTGCGGCAAATCCTGATGAATCTTATCGGGAATGCCATAAAGTTTACGGACATGGGGTATGTCAGAGTTCAAGCCTTAAAGGTAGAAGAACGCGAGCAGGATGTAATGGTTCGATTCGAGGTCACGGATACTGGAGTCGGGATCACTCCAGAAGCGGTCGAACGGCTGTTTCAGCCCTTTTCACAAGCTGATAATTCCACCACTAGAAAATATGGAGGAACTGGATTAGGGTTGGCAATCTGTAAACAGTTGGTCCAGCAAATGGGCGGGGAGTTGGGCGTGCATACGACACTCGGTAAAGGGAGTCAGTTTTGGTTTACGATCAAGTTAGGGAAGCAAGCTCATCCCGTACAACTGGATAGCAAGTCGACTGTCTCCTTACAAGGGATTCGAGTGTGCTGTGTAGATGATCAGGAGATCAATCGATTGTTAGTGATGCAATATTGTGTGGACTGGGGGATGGAGGGGGTAGAAGCGGCGACCCCCACGGACGCTCTGAAAATCTTAAGAGTTGCAGTGGAGGAAGGCAAGCCCTTTGACCTGGCTATTGTTGATATGAAGATGCCTGAGATGGATGGCATGCGTTTAGCCCAAACGATTAAAGCCGATCCAGCCATCGCGGGTACAAAGTTAATTTTAGTCACCTCGCTGGGAAGACGTGGTGATGCAGCATTAGCACGTAAGGTTGGTTTTTCTGGATATTTCACGAAACCTGTGAGGAAAGCTCAACTCTTGGCATCTTTGAAATTGGTCATTGAACAAACCGAAGCTGAGGTATCGAGTGGCACATTGATCACACAGCACACGGTACGAGAGCTGGAGGCACAGCAGGGTGCGCGAATACTTGTGGCGGACGATCATACGGTTAATCAGCAACTCGCAGTCCTGATGCTGGAGAAACTTGGACATCGCGTCGATGTGGTTGCCAATGGGTTAGAAGCTGTGGAAGCACTCTCAAGGAAAGCCTATGATGTGGTCTTGATGGATTGTCAAATGCCAGAGATGGATGGCTATGACGCAACGCAGAAAATTCGGGAAAGTGAAGCCACTATAGACACTCCAGAGATTGAGGGCGACGCCGCGCGATCAGATGGAAGTGCCCAAAAACATACGACCATCATTGCCATGACAGCCAATGCCATGCAAGGGGATCGAGAAAAATGTCTCGCCGCAGGAATGGACGACTATATATCAAAACCAATCAATAAAGTGGCGTTAGAAAAAGTTTTGGCACTATGGCTTCCAATAAATCGAAACTCCTCGAAGACGGAACCGGTTCATGTGAGCGATCACACCTCACAATAAAGAGTGCCGAACTCAATTCTTTCCCCTGTACTTGGCTGCGCCAATATTTCTTCGCGTTTCATCTCTGAATTGAACACACGCCCATTGAATGCAACGTCTTCCATGCATGAAATAAGAGTAGGACCATAGTTCAAAACCAACTATCAACCTCATCGTCTAGCTCAGCCTTACAGGTTTTCAGTTGTTTATTGTACCGCATGGCACGCCGCTTCACTTTCTTGGCGACCCCTTTCAGCCAGGGCTTTCGTTGATAGGTCTTTCGCTGATATCCGCCACGCCCTTCATGATAGGCTAAAAATTTTTACTCTTATCAATCTACCTATTTATTAATGTACATCAAATTCAAGAAACCAATATCCCTATACCCTATTTGAGGGGTTGGCAAAAATATCCAAAGATCGTAACAATTAATTCTCGGGTCTGTGAGTATGCTGTGGCCATGAAGATGAGAGGAATCTTCGGGTATTGCTTTAGTTTATAGAAGTTTCTTCTGTTAAGCGTCGTTGAAATATTCTGATACAGGTAAGTAAGTGATTAATAGTGAGTAGCTTGTGATTCGAAATTCATTGGACTATCAATCCCATAAAAAGAAAGTGCACATTTATAGGGCCCTCATTTGGGTAGTGACATTTCTTCTACTAGGTGGATGTGCGAGCTCACCGACACCAACGCCAAAGTCTTCACCCGAAACGGATGCGTCATATGGAGTGCCGTATAGTTACGCAAAGAATGTCTTAACTGCCTATAAGAACATTGTGATCCTTCCTCTACAATTTTCCGTCTATGAAACGTCGGTGGGTGAAGTCTCTGAGAAAATCCCCGACTGGTCTGAACAGGCAAAAGGTCATTTATTGAAATCTATAAAGGCCGCCACCCATTCGCCGGAGTTGAATACCGTGACAGATCTGACTGTGGAGCAATTGTCTTCTGTGCAAACCGAGATGCTGTCGGAAACACAAGCTCTTTTTGACGTGGTCGGACAGAGTGTTTGGCAACATGTCCAAAGCACGGGGGCAGCACATTTTGCGGGTCGGTCGATTGCTGATTACACCCTTGGTGCGGATATTTCAACTCTTCATCCAGACGCGGATGCGTATGTCTTGTTCCATGGGCTGGATCAAGTTTCTACAGGTGGACGTATCGCCAAAAAAGTGGTCACGTCAATTCTCTTAGCTGCATTGGGAGTCGCGGTGGTGCCAGCAGGAGGGCTTACAAAAGGTACGATGGGAGTGGTCGATGCCAAGACTGGCAAGCTCTTGTGGTTGAGTACATTGGCATTTCAGGGAAAGTATGACATCAGAACTGGAGAAGGCGCAAATGCGTTTATCAAACATCTAACATGGAAGTCACGAGAGTCGTGAGACCCAAGCGAATGATGAGATGGACAATGATACGGATTGTGACCGTCATGACGCTGGGGTCGTATATCACAGGGTGTACTGGCTCAGGCCTGCACCCTTTTGGGTCCAGTGAGCAAATGGCGATGACCTTACATGAAGACGAACAACGAATTTGGGATCAATCCCAAGAAGAACAGGTCCGTTTGGATCAGAGTGATCATGTCTATGACAATGAGGAGATTACAGCATATGTGAATCAAGTCGCCGCAAAATTGGTACCCTCTAATCTGAAGGATATGGGTTTCCACGCGCAGGTCCAGGTGTTACGTAATCCTATGCTTAATGCCTTTGCGTTTCCGCATGGCGTCATCTATCTCCATACCGGAATCCTCGCACGCATGGAAAATGAAGCACAATTGGCCACCTTATTAGGGCATGAGTTCACGCATGCGAGTCATCGACATGCAATTCAAAGTATGCGTTCCATAAAGTCCACTTCTGACACGCTTGGTACCCTTGGGGTCGTCTTCGTCCCGTTTGGTCTTTTAGGAGGCTTAGCGATGGTCTTAGGCAATGTTGCAGGAGTTGCGGCGGTAACTGGCTATTCGCGTTCCTTTGAGGCGGAAGCAGATCGAGTAGGGTTGGACCTTGTGGTCGCGGCAGGATACGACCCCCATGAATCACCAAAGTTGTTTGAACATTTAAAGCATGATCTCGAGGAACAAGATCTTGATGAAGCATTTTTCTTTGGCACGCATCCTCGTTTAAATGATCGGATTGAGGAATATCAGGAGATTCTCGAAGAACGATATGCCACACAATCTGGTGTCACGAATCAAGAAACATTTCTTACCGTCATGCAGCCGTTGTTTCTGGATAATGCGAAGCTGGATGTAGCGAGTGGTCGGTTTGCTTCGGCAGAGGCAGGGATTCAACGGTATCTCTCACGTCACCCTCATGATGCAGAGGGTTATTATTGGCTAGGGGAGGTGTACCGACAGCGTGGAGAAGAGGGTGATGAAGAGAAGGCCATTCAGACGTTCTCTCATGCGGTCGAATTATTTCCGAGTTTTGCCGACCCTCATCGAAGTTTAGGAATCATGCATTTTAAACGTGAACAGTGGAATGACGCGGAAAGTCATTTGAGACAGTATCTCTCTCTTTCCCCAGCGGCATCGGATCGGGAGTTTATTCAAAGCTATGTCAAGCAATTACAACAGAAATAATCTTTGGGCCCTCAGTTTAGTCGTCCTGGTGATTAGTGGCTGTATGTCACCAACTTGGGAACCCGTCAAGGGGCAGCTCCAAGAAGAAGAGTTGAAGGTAGAGGTTGTTCCTCCACAGGGATGGTACAGATTTCGGGATTCGAGTGACGATATTATTTTCACCAAGCATGGGCTAGAGCTTCAGCACATACGTGTGTCAAAACGACTTCTGGTCGACCTCAATGAAGATACGAAAAAAAAGCTGTCAGCAAAAATGCTGCCCCATGAAGTAGCGAATTGGGTCAATGATGGTTTTCTCGCTAATCCGAGCTTCATGAATCAGCATGTGTTGAAAGTTCGCTTAGCCAACATTGTCGGTCGTTCTGGCTATCGATTGCTTCTGTCTTTCAAGACGACGGAAGGTTTGACCTATCGAGTTCTTCAATACGGGTATCTTGATAAAGAAACTCTGGTTCAATTGTCGTATGTAGCGGTGAGCCGTGCCTATTTTGATCAAGCAGTCTCCACCTTTGAACAAGTCGTTGCGTCATTTCAGGAGATGCAGGAAACTCCCGAAACGTAAAATTGAGAATAGGGAGGAAATTGAAGATGAAATGGATAGTCTTAGGGCAGCTATCGTGAATGTAACCCGTTTCTCATAGACCGGATGTGATTCAATCAATAGGTTTATTCAAAACCAGCTATCAACTTCATCGTCTAGCTCAGCCTTACAGGTTTTCAGTTGTTTATTGTACCGCATGGCACGCCGCCGCACTTTCTTGCCGACACCTTTCAGCCAGGGCTTTCGTTGATAGGTCTTTCGCTGATATCCGCCACGCCCTTCATGATAGGCTAAATACTGCCGATAGGCATCCCACTTGGAAAGCTTGAGCCGTTTCTGCGTCCCGTCCGTGTACCAGCCAATAAAATCAATCGCGTCTTCGAACTCATCACGATCGGCTCCCCAATTATCCGTGTCTTCCAGATATTCCTCCCATGCAGGATCCTGCGCCTGTGCATATCCATAGGCGGACGAATTTCTCGGCAACGGAATAATCCATAAGAACCACTCACGTGGAGGCTGCGCATCATCGATAAAGCGTGATTCCTGGTGCATGAAGGCCATCATGATATACATGGGCGTGCCCCATTTTTCTTGCGCATCACGAGCCGCTTCATACCAGTCCGTTTCACCAAAGAAAATATGGCAAATGTTATCGGGGTTACTCGGTATATACGTGGCGCACCCCGAGAGCAACATGGCGGTGCTGACAATAAGGATTCGTATGATAGACATGCTTACGGTATTGAGTGGATTCCGATTCACGCAAGAGACGTGTTGAGTGAGTATATCAAATGATTTAAGACCTCTGTGAACTCACCACGAGTGAACCAAAGGTCCATTGGTTTCTTGCGAATGTGCGAAACAAACTTCTTCAATATTCTATAATTTGAAATGACTTGTTCTGTAAGCCTCTCAGTCTCCAGGCAGACTTCACATACACCAATTGACAAGTTATTTCCAAATGATATCTTAGTGGTATTCATTGGGGTACGTTCGTTTAAACATATTGTTTTATGTAGATTCCTAAGCACGTATTTTTAAAAGAACACGATGCCTATGGATATGGCCTAGAAATGGCATGTCCTTTTTTCAATCTCTGGGTAAAACATACTGTTCACTGCGTATTCGTAGCCACGAAAGGTGTGGCGAGCATTCTTGTGAAAATTATATTATGATTTATCGAAGAAAATCTATTTCGCAAAAATGACAGTACAGAATTTAATCGATACTTAAAAATATGGGCGGGGAGGGATGTGCTCAATCGCGCCTGATCGTTCGAGCGAAATTGCACGACAAAGTGCTTCATCCAACCGAACGCTCGCTCATCATAAGCCGGGATTAAGTGGTTGGCTCGTACGAGGGGGAAATCCTGCTGAGTAAGATGTTCTGCGCGGCTTGTCACTCTTCATATCGAAGAGACTAAAAATAATCGAATGCCTATTGATGGCGAGCAGAATAGTCTGCAAACGATTTTAATCTGAACCTATAGCAATTCTATTCTTTATGAGGAGCGGGAATTGATAGCAGGCAAGATAAGACGTAACCTCTTATTATTCGATACAAATACGAAAGCAAAGTAACGAGAGAATACCATGCTACAATTCAACGTATGAAGGGCGACACTTGGAAGCATGTGCACTGATTCACTTGTCCTTATTTTTAGAAAATATAAATATATAAAACTAGATTTGACCCCATGGCATGTTCATCATGATATGGGTCATGATCCGAGCCATCATCTCACGTCTATTTGTCGTCCCGTTTCCAGGGTCGCATTCAGACATGCTTCATCTTACGTCTGACAGCTTTGCTGCCGAAGACACACAACACTTACTCGTCCTCGGACCTCCTGGATCCGGCAAATCCTCCTTGCACAAAGAGAATGTCAAACTAGAATTGTGTGACATCATTGACATCCGAAAGATCAGTACTCCGGAAGCATGGAGGGTTGAGGAGTACCGAGCCTTGGTCAGTAAAAAGCCCATCATTGTTCTTGACCACTTTGAACATGCGTTCGGGTCTCCTGCCCATGACCAAAACAAATGGAATTTAATCGAACGATTGCTCACTGAAAACAAGACGCTCCACATTCTTTCCAGCGTTAACCCTTTAAGCGATATCCCATCTCGACTCCGACTCCCGGGTGTGCATGAAACGGGAAGCCAGGGCAAACTTGACAAAGAAAACGGCAATGTCGAATATTCATCGATGCCTCTAGCAGCAGACCGTCCCCTTGACTGGGCAAGTTTATTACGAGGTTTTGCCTTGTGTTATTACCGGAAACCTTTCGCTCGCCTCAAGAATACTGAGGAAGGGGACGCAACTGCTAAACTTCAACACTTCCAGGAGGAAGCCGCTGAAGATAAACACCTTCATCGTCTTGGGGAATGGGTGCTAGGAAAAAACAGAGAATTAGATGGATGGGGGGACGCCGATATCGTTCCGCAATGGCTGGGCCTGGCTAAACCGTATTATCAGGCTAGGTGGGAATCCTGTACGTTAGAAGAACAACTAGCCCTGTTTCATCTCGCCAAAGATGGGTTTCTCCATGCTCACCATCCTGAGTTTCCTCGCCTATTCTTGAAAGGGCTCGTTCAGCTAACACCTAATTTACGATTGATGAATGACAGTTTCCGATTGTTTATTTTGTCGGCAGGGTTTAAGGCGCAGCTAGATAGATTCAAACACGAACAGATTCATAGCACATGGAAATCCTTGAAACAGCCGCTGATGTTGGTGCTAGCTGTGGTGGTGCTTTTCCTATTCGGAACCCAAGAGGAATTAAAAACTTCTTTCAATGCCGTCTTGGGCGTGCTTCCGTTCTTGCTCCCCATCCTTTCTGAATTGCTTGGCCATATGGGACAGCGAGCCGAAGGTGAGCAATCCAGTTAAGAAAGATTTACCCAGCCTCACTGGTCAAAAAATCAGTAAGGTTGTTGTGCAAAACCCTGAGAAATGCGTTCTGATAATACACAGGAAAAAGCCGGGCAAGAGTTCGCGTGGATTTTCAAAACCAGCTATCAACCTCATCGTCTAACTCCGCCTTGCAGGTTTTGAGTTGTTGGTTATACCGCATGGCACGCCGCTTCACTTTCTTGGCGACACTTTTCAGCCAGGGCTTTCGTTGATACGTCTTTCGCTGATACCCGCCACGCCCTTCATGATAGGCTAAATACTGCCGATAGGCATCCCACTTCGAAAGCTTGAGCCGTTTCTGCGTCCCGTCTGTGTACCAGCCAATAAAATCAATCGCATCTTCAAAGTCATCACGATCGGCCCCCCAATTATCCGTCTCTTCCCGATAGTCTTCCCACGCAGGATCCTGCGCCTGCGCATATCCATAGGCAGACGAATCTCGCGGCAACGGAATAATCCATAAGAACCACTCACGGGGTGGCTGCGCGTCATCGATAAATCGCGACTCTTGGTGCATGAAGGCCATCATCACGTAGATTGGCGTGCCCCATTTTTCTTGCGCATCACGAGCCGCTTCATACCAGTCCGTTTCACCAAAGAAAATATGGCAAATGTTATCGGGGTTGCTCGGGATATACGTAACGCAACCCGAGAGCAACATGGCGGTGCCGACGACAATGATTTGTATGATCTGCATGCTAAAGTATTAAATGAATTCCGATTCACGTAAGAGACGTGTTGAGTGAGTATATCAAATGATTTAGAAATCGTGTGAACTCACGACAGTGAATCGTCAAGCAGTTTTTTGCGAATATGCGAAACAAACTTCTTCAGTCTTCTATACTTTGAAATGACTTGTTCTGTAAGTCTTAGCCTCCAGGCAGATTGACAAGTTATTTCCGAATGATATCTTAGTGCTATTCATTGGGACACGTTCGTTTCGAGATATTGTTTTATCTAGATTCTTGAGCACGTATTTTCAAAAGAACATAAGGCCTATGAATCTGGCCTAAAAATGGCATGTCATTTTTTCAATCGCAGAACACTACATACGGTTCTCAGTGTATTCGCAGCCACGGAAAGGTGAGGCGAGCATTCGTGTAAAAGATAATATTGTGATTTATCGAAGAAAATCTATTTCGCAAAAATGACAGTACAGAATTAAATCGATACTAAAAAATATGGGCGGGGAGGGATGTGCGCAATCGCGCCTAATCATTCGAGTGAATTTGCACGACGAAATGATTTATCCAATTGAACGCTCACCCACAAGAAATCTGGATTTGTAGGAATGAGATTGGGTGACAATGAATTAATCAAGGGCTAATCTATGAATATTGTTCTAGTTGTTGGGTAGCAGTGGATACTGCCATTGATGATTGGTATATCGCCACTTAAGTAAACATTATAGAGAATTGACAAGGTCGAGGAGCAGGCATCACTAGTTCTGACGCAGTCGCGTATTCAATTCGACGAAAGATGTAAGCCCATTTCTTTTAGATGATTAATTTAAGTAACTCGTTACCAAAAAGTATTCCTGAGCTTGATTTGCGTTGTTCTGTAGCAGGGACAAGATCAGGCATCATTGCTTTGTTACTTTCAATGCTTGCGATGTCTTTAGTGCCTGCGCTACAAGGTGTCAAGGCGTTAAATGCTCTTGAAGAATATGTGGTTCTCAGAGCTAATCTTGAACTAGCCATTAACCTTTTTGAAGGAACCCCATGCTGGCGTCAGATTAGGGGAAGTGAAATTGGTCAAAAAGCAGCTAAGGTGTGGAACCTTGATGAATTTGTTGATCATCCTTTTCCCTGCTTTGGAGATCTTCCGAGCAGTGCTAGTAGTAATTCTGACCTAAAGAAAAAGAAAGAAGTCATTCCTCAGATCCTAAAAGAAGACGATGCCACAAAACTCAGAGATTCCCTTGCTCCGCTCCCTAAGCCTACAGGATTCAGAGTTCAAGTCCAAAAAAGTGAGCCCTTATATTCTTTGAAATTAGTTAATTTAGCGCTCGACAATCTTGATAACCAAAACCTTTTAGAAAAAGCCAAATCTGTCGCTTCATATAAATTAAAGCATTCTATTATTAGATGGGAAACTCTCCGAACTCGGTTGATTTTGAAGAAGGTTGAAGGTTTTGTCAAATACGAATTTAAAAAAGAATCTGCTAAATCAAGTCATTTGACTTCTTCATATAAATTCTCAATGAGTGGGGCAAAGCATTCAGAAATATTGACATATGAAACTGCTAGACAGTTGGCTAAGTATGAAGTTCCTGATATGAAGCTGATTGATGAAATAAGAGAGCAAAAGGCTTGGGTTCGTTTACCCCGGAATCCACTCCTTCTGCAACCTGCAGTAGGTGCTACCTTTTTGGAGTTCTCCATGTTTCTTTCGGTTGCGTATTATTGGCTAATTCTACAAGAAGCAAGACAGTCAAAATTTTATCCAGCTCCTGGAACGCTTTTTAGGATGTTTTCACGCACAAGATTTTCTCAAAGTATATTTCTAATTTTTGTATTACTCCCTTGTGTCTCTGCAATAATACTAGCCCAGGAGTCGAACACGATAAATTTTTCAAATATTGAGTGGATTGAGGGCATTTCTTTGAGTCTGGATTGGATCTTCGCTTGGCTTATTGTCATTATTTCAATTGCCATTCTAGGCATGACTTTTGGGGATGCTTATCATGCCAATCGAAAAGATAAGTTGCCAGATAATGAGCTTCGGTCTTAATGAGCTGTTCTTGGCTTTGGGTAGAGTAGAGAACTGGCACTGACTTGGAGCTGCTCTCGAACGGTTCGGTGCACGCACCTACTTTGGACCTCAGCAGGCAAGACTGGCCAGCCCTCCCTCATCAAACCGTGCATGCAGTTTTCCCGCACACGGCTTTCCGATGTTCTTCACACCAAGGCATGCGCCGAGCGTCAGCTCGGTCCCACAGGAACCTTGAAAATGGGGTCAAGTCACTTGTTTTAGAATGAATAGTTGCTCCTCAATTGGCGATATTGGTATTAGGGTCAGATCTAGTTCTATACAATATTCCTGTAAGGAAATATTTTCAAAGCATCGACAGAAAGATGGGTGAGACGTTTATTTTGGCCCACATTTGCCCATCAAATCGTTCCAACTCCACGTAGTGTTATGCTGTAATTGCCCTTGGCAATTAAGCTGATCTCTGGTAATGTATATACAAGTGAAATGCATGTGGAGGCATGGAAATGAGTGCACATAATCTATTGCGTAAAGCTAAGCCCGTCAATGTTCGAGAGGCCCAGGCCCAGCTCTCGAAGCTGATCAAGTCGAAATCTCCTTCGATGGTTCTCTCCCATGGCAAGCCGGTTTCATTTCTCGTTCCTTATGACGACATGCTGGATTTAGTGGAAACCCTTGACGAATTAAAAGACAAGAAAACGCTCGGCGAAATCGAACGTGCGCGAAAGGAGTATTCACAGGGAAAAGCCGTTCCGGCGGAGCAGCTCTTCAAGAAAATGGGTTTCTAGATGGCGTACGAAATCGTCTTCCCAAGTGAACGGGTTGAGCGCCTCTTCCAAAAATTCTTAACAAAGATTCCTCCCAACTCCCAAGAAACCATCATTGGTGCCATTCGATCATTCAGTACTCATCCACGACCACAAGGTAAGCGTATTAAAAAGTTATCCGGCGAGCTAATTGTGTCACAATTTGTTGCGCAGTACAGGCTGCGGGTGGATTCGTACCGTGTGTTATACGATATTGACGAGCAACGGAAAAATGTTGTGCTCCTGAAACTCGCAAAGCGAGATGAACAGACATACAACTAAAGAGTAAGTATGCGCTTGTTTCTTTTTTTTACTTCTAGGTGCCCTATGTCTGTAAAAGGATTGAGTCAAGTGTATACACGAGTCTAAGGCTATATTAGATAGAGAGTTGGGTGATCGGCCTGAAGTTAACGCCGATGATGCAATACTCATTAGAATCTTAACGGATCACAGGGGAAATCATGTTTGGAATCATTCGCAATATTGAAGGTGAAAGGATCGACTATACATTCCATCGAGGCGATCCAGAGAAGAAGGATATCGTTATTATGGGGCATGGGGTCACGGGCAATAAAGATCGCCCATTTGTTGTTGCGCTGGCTGAAGCATTGTCAACCGACGGTATTCCAGCGCTCAGAATGTCGTTTTCCGGCAACGGCAATTCGGAAGGACGATTCGCGGACTCCACGATCTCAAAGGAAGTGGAAGACCTGGGTTGCGTGATCGACGCGCTTGCCGGATGGAACATCCTGTATGTTGGGCATAGCATGGGCGGAGCTGTCGGAGTTCTTCGGGCAAGCACTGACACTCGCATTGTCGGACTCGTTTCACTTGCCGGAATGGTGCATACGAAAGCATTCACGCAGCGCGAGTTCAGTGATGTGACGCCGGATACGGGCTGTATGTGGGACGAGCCGACATGTCCGCTGTCGCAGGCGTTTATTGATGACACCGAGGCCATTGGAACCGTTCTTCCCCGCGCTCCGTCAATTCAGGTTCCCTGGCTGCTTGTCCACGGAACCGAGGATGACGTGGTTCCCTTCCAGGACTCGCTCGACATTTACGAACAAGCCAATGACCCCAAGCAGCTCGTACAGATCGAAGAGGCAGACCACGTGTTCTCCGAGCACACACTGGAGATGGTCAAGATCGTACATGAATGGGTTCGGGGGCAGGTCGGAGGCAGTTAAGTCCGTCTTGTTTCAGATGAGGCAGCGAAATCCAATCAGCAACATTGTCGGGATAGAGAGATGAGCCGTCGCATAGCTTTTAGGGCAGTGCTGCCATTCATTTTTCCTCTTTGAGTTGATACATCTCGTGGCATGTTAGACATTTGCTCGTGATAGCCGATAAGCGCTGAAGGATGTGCTGAGTTGTTGTCCCAGCAATGATTATATCTGCCAGTTCGTCGAAATCACGATGTACCGACATTCCGAGCTGCTTCATAGGAAGTGGAAGCTTGAGCAGGAGGGTGAGATTGTCATCGGCCGCCATCTTCATCCCTGCCGAGCGGGCAGCTTCTGCTGCTTGTGCATGTCCTTGAGTTGGCTCAGTATCACTCAATCCCGTCACGATCCCATTCACAGCCCGTAACAGTTGCCGCATTTCCGTCAGAATAAAGTCACGTTCGACTGGCGTAAGCAGCACAGCGGTTCGACCATCGGGAGAAGGAGCCGTTGCTCCATTGATAAAAACCCAACCCAGTACCCCAGCGCTGATCAACCAGAGTACAAGAGCGATTCGGCCAAGATATTTTGAGAATACAGTTGGAAATGACAATTGGAGTCTCCTGAGAAATTTGAGTTATGCGTGGATTTTAAGCATGAGTGTAGGGATAAGACTACATCATTAGTAGGTCAATCATATGGAGTCTATAGCCGATTCAATTAACTTCCGTACCCTTGAAGCGTTTGATACCGCGTTGAAAGTCTTCATGGTTTAACTGGAACTTATTTGGATTCGCTATAGTATAGCTCTTGTCCACTGCGTTGTCTGCGTATATCACGAAATGGCCCCTGATACAGACAGTGATGGAGGGTAAATTTGTCGTAATTATCAAAATGATACCGTTCTTTCCTTACCCTTTCCAAAGACAACGTTCTCTGCAAAAAATTCTAAAATTGCTCAAGTCCTTTTGTCTAAAACGGCTTTCATGTATAACCCTAGACGTTTGTGTGAAATGTCGCCTTCTAAAATGAGGGGTTTGACTTGGTATGATGGTAGTTGAATCCTGGCCAATCAATTGATGAGCCGACTGATATGTCGAGGTCATTTTGATGCCTGCTGATATCGATAAATTCTAGTAGGATAGATTATACGTACGCTTGTGAGTTGTACTCCAGATATGACCCATAAGGCATCTTGAAGCTAAGCACGAGGTTGATCATCTTTCAAAATTCGTTCGGGGATAACGAATAGATGAATAGTGTAGGTACGTGATTCATCATGGTATTTTTCGACGCTTGTTACGACGGGATACACATAACATGGTGCTTGTGCATTCAAGTTGTGGAATGGTTTCCAGGTTAGATTATATCCTCCCTTGCCAATACGAAATGCCCAAATCTCACTCGCTAGTTCGTCGGCCCATTCCATGTTTGAATTTGGATCATTAGTGGTAGACTTCCAGTACTGGAACATCTGATCTAATGTGATATTGTCTTCGATAGTTTTCTCTAAATCTGTGAAACCAAAATGCCTCAGTCCAAAGTCAATTCCACCTGAAACTGTAAGAGATTGTCTTAGTATCTGAGCGAAGTCTTGCTTTTCAGATTTGGTGTCGTGTTCTAGGCATTTAGTATAGTTCTCATAGGAAAGACGGAAACAGATCTGTGACCATCTCGGTTCTTCCTCATATGGCTCTGGTTTACGTTCAGAAATTGGCTTACTCCTATGCTCTTCCAGCATGGCATACAGATCATTAGCCTCACTTTTGGTATAGGCTTTCCACGGTTGTGATTTTTCGAGCTGAACTGCGGCATAACCAGGAAAGAAATTAGGTTTATGGAATAGATTATCAATGAATTTTTGTACTTCTAATATATTACGCGTGTCCACAAAGAAATGACACATCCCAGCTGGAATCCGAATATTTGGTGAGTCTTCCAGGACTTGAAGCACTATTGTATTGGTCGGAACTTGAGGGCCATGTGCCGTACCGATCTCAGAATCACATTGGCCCCAATCAGCATTTGTGTCGGTGAACAATAAAATAACAAGGTGACATTCCCAAAGGAAATTGACGATTTCGCGACCAGAAGAACTCACAGTTTCTCCCGAAGGTTTCTTTGAATGCGACAACATGACTTTGAAAAAGCTCCAACTCTCAATCTTATCTTTTAACTTTTCAGCTAATGCAATATCTTCCACTCGAGAAGAAATAAAGATGCTCAGTTCGGGCACTGTTTGGTTTACAGGTTTTAAGTCTGCTGAACCTAACTTGGTTGCGGTTTCACTCAGCTGCAGATATAGCTGCTGGCTCTGATTTTCGATATAATCGTTATGGCTCTGTTTTTTGAACCCTTCCTCTTCAGGATCAGGGGAAACTGGAGGATGCCCAGGGAAGAAGCTATCTTTGGTGAAAAGCGAATGTACAAAACGACGTATTTCAATTTCCTCTAAAGGGACTCTCATACTTGATTGTCCAATGCTCGGTTCATCTTCAAAGATCTGAAATGTAACGATACGTGGAGGATTCGAGAGTGTTTCAGCTATTCCAATTTCTCGAGCGACCCACTGCCAGTTGTGGCTTGAACGTGTAAAGATGTGAATTAATAAATTACAGTTACTAAGGTTTTCCTTAACGCTTTGTTCAATATTGTCCCCAGGAACTACACCCCCTTCGGGTCTCGAAGAAGCAAAAATGTGATCTGTACTGAATCCCCATTCTCGTAGTCTTTCTGTAATAACGGAAGCAAATTCACCATCAGCATGCCGATGGCTAATGAACACTTTTAGTTGTTGAAGGTCAGCCGCAATCACTTGTGATATCTCAGAATTGCTTGAAAGGTTACTTATGTCGGTTGTAACTGACATGGTTCCTGCTCCTTCTAATGCCTTGCTGACAATGTTGGTGGCTAGATGATAATGCTGAACGGTATCTCATTGATTGTTCTTGAGGAAACAAAGTGCACAAAGTAGACCATTGTATAATACTGCGTAAAAAAATAGTTTTTCCTTACTTTAAAAATGATGACTTCCTAGAAAGACCTAGGCTACTTGCAAGAAAGATACATTTTGTATCTAAATTGATAGTTTGAATTTTGACATTTTTTTATGAGAGTCTAGGTTCAAGGGAGAATTCCAGGGTATTTGTATTTACTCCCAATTATTATTGAGGTGGGTGCCTTAAGAGGAAGAAAGGAACGTAACTAGATAGTCTGTTTGAATGTATATTTTGTTATATTCTTCCTTGTGATCTGGAGTGAAGGACCACCATGTCCTACCATCGAGGTAGGTTTCACATCTGTTTCTGTCTTACATCATTTAATTCCTGTGTAAACTATGTTCGAGTATCGACGAATGTTACTCACTATTATCCTCCCTTGGCTTCTTTCCGTAGAGGGGGAATATTGAGTGAGGGAAAGATTGAGTGAGGGAAAGATTGATCAGTTTGTCTTGCTTCGAACTGTTTTAATTGAGAGTGAAATGTATTTTCGTGGATTGTCTAATGTGTAATCTGCACAAACTTATTGGGATTGCCGACATTCCAATTGGTGAGCAGACTGATATGGGCAAATCTACCTTGATGTACCGACAAAGGTATCAATAGTTTTCAGATAGATGATTACCCCGAAAGACCTAAGGCTAAAGTGAAGAAGGTGAGTACCTTTGAATATGTTGGTGAATATCGGTATGGTCTGTCTTGTCTCGTTGAAACCTCAAGCGTTGTGATGTTTACCTTTTTCTGAACGTGGAGATTGTATGAAAAACCTCAGCCCCTTCGCTGGAAAACCACCCGAACCTTCCATGCTTGCCAATATTCCTCGATTAGTAACCGCCTATTACACCGGTCGTCCAGACCCGTCGGTGCCCGAGCAACGAGTAGCTTTCGGGACATCGGGGCATCGTGGTTCCTCGTTGAAGCTGTCATTTAATGAAGCTCATATTTTTGCAACGGCTCAGGCTATCTGTCTGTACCGTCAGCAACAGCGCATTGACGGACCGCTCTTTTTAGGAATGGATACGCATGCGCTTTCAGAGCCTGCGTTGGTCAGTACGCTGGAAGTGTTGGCTGCCAATGGTGTAGTGGTGATGGTGGACCGTGATAACGGGTACACGCCGACTCCGGTTATTTCCCATGCCATCCTGACCTACAATCGAGACCGGAAGCGAGGAGTCGCCGATGGCATCGTGATTACTCCTTCACATAACCCACCTGAAGATGGCGGATTTAAGTACAACCCGCCCCATGGCGGTCCGGCTGATTCCGACGTGACTGCGTGGATTGAAAAACAAGCCAATGCGTTACTGGCGGATGACCTACGCGGGGTGAGACGCATTTCGTATGAGAAGGCCTGCCGTGCATCGACCACCAAGCCGTATGACTATGTGGGTTCGTTTGTTGAAGATTTAGGCTCAGTAATCGACATGGAACTGATCCGGGGTGCGCAACTGTCCATTGGAGTTGACCCGCTTGGTGGAGCGGGTGTGGCCTATTGGGGACCCATATCCGAGCGATATCAGTTTGCCGTTACTGTCGTGCATGAAGAGGTGGATCCCACGTTTCGCTTTATGAACCTGGACTGGGATGGGAAGATTCGTATGGACTGCTCTTCCCCGCATGCCATGGCCGGGCTTATTGCCTTGAAGGATCGTTTTGATATTGCGTTTGCGAATGATACCGATCACGACCGGCATGGGATTGTGACCCGGAGTGCGGGGTTAATGAATCCCAACCATTATCTCGCGGTGGCTATTTCTTATCTGTTCACCCAGCGCTCTGGCTGGGGGAAGGATGCTGCGGTTGGGAAGACGGTCGTTAGTAGCGGGATGATTGATCGAGTGGCTGCCAAGTTAGGACGACGTCTCGTTGAAGTACCGGTCGGATTTAAGTGGTTTGTGAATGGACTGCGTGATGGCTCTATTGGTTTTGGGGGTGAAGAGAGTGCCGGGGCCTCGTTCCTTCGTCGTGACGGAACGGTGTGGACAACGGACAAAGATGGAATCATCATGGATCTGTTGGCGGCAGAGATGATGGCTTCTAGCGGTCGTGATCCGGGGCAACTGTATCTCGATCTCACGAAAGAGCTAGGAACTCCAGTGTACGAACGCATTGATGCGCCAGCCACGCCTGCGCAGAAGGCCATTCTCAAGAAACTGACGCCTCAGCAGATTCAGGCATCGGAATTAGCGGGGGAGAAGATCACCAACATTGTGACCGAGGCGCCGGGAACGGGCAGTGCGATTGGTGGCTTGAAAGTAATGACCGAAAATGGATGGTTTGCCGCTCGCCCGTCGGGAACGGAAGATGTCTATAAGATTTATGCAGAGAGCTTTCGAGGCGAGCCGCATCTCAGAGCAATTCAAGAAGAAGCGCAGGCTTTGATTGCAAAGGTCTTGGCGTCGGCATCATAGTAGGAGGTGACATCTCAAGTCAGAATATGTATAGCGAATCCAAATACGTTCCAAACGGAAAAATAGAACTATAGCGAATCCTCATATCAGTATGCTTGACCACGATACATGCAAGGCCTCGTGGTCTTCACATACATTTGACATCATCACTCAATAATCCAACTGCCCTCTGGATTATAGGTGTCCAAGTCTAGTTGAGCCACCCTGACTTTCCCTGCGGAATTATAGCGAAACCTAATAACTTCCACCCGAATTGACATCATATACACAGCGCAAAAACACACGTCGTACAGACTAAAGTAAATTGGAACGGCTATAAGGACTTCAAGGTATCGAAGTTCATGGATCGGCTATAGCTCCGCGCTGTACAACGTTTGAATCAGCGGAAGTTATTGGAAATGGCTATAGAGGAGTCGATTCTCTATGGGTTTCCTGAAGTGGTCGATCTTGAGACGCTGACGCCCTGAGGCGCTAGGGGGCCAGTAAGTGAAATATGACTGAACCGAGGGAAATGATCATCGCCGCAAGACTGAACTGGAAGGCGCGTTGATAATGTGATTTGGTCTCTATGGCAGACTGTTCGAGCGCGGCAACGGTGTGTTGCAATTGTTCGGCGAGTTCTTTGACATGGGTGGCGTTTTGAGAGGCGGCCGCTTGTAACTCACGAATCTGTTTTTGCAAGACGTCGGTTTGATCCGCTGTGGCATTCGCTCCTTTTTTTGTAAAAGCTGGAGCCGTGGCCGAAATAATTGTCCCGATGTGTGGAAGCACTGCCTTGAGCGCTGGAATGAACCATGTAGCCATAAACATATCCTTATTTTACTCCACACCATCAACTTTGACGAATGACTCTACACAATATGCTGTACCCGTTGACGTGTGTCAAAGCCGTGACGATGAAGCGACAGCGATATTCAACCCTTTTGTATGAGGTGCTGATTATCATATGATTTTTACACATCTTGATCAGTATTCAAGAACACTCGGTATAGGGAAATCAACACGACAACTCAGTCCTTGATGAATTCAGCAGATGCATGAGCGGATAACTGAGAAGAGGAGATCGATGGGGTTACTATTTCAAGCGGAATTCCTCAATGCAGGATTAAGGAATTCCGCTATGCTCGTTGTGCAAGGCTATTTAATTCGCTGCATCTTCCATTTCTTCACCAGCGTCTTGGATATCTTCGCCGGCACCCTCTAGGGTATTACATCCAGTGGAAAACAAAAACACGGCTAGCAACAACATTCCCCAAGCTCCGATCTTCTTTGTCGGCATGTGAATCTCCTTATGATGAATAGAATGAATAAATCACGCCCACCAGTTTAGCATTATAGCCGTTCCAATTTACTTCCGTCTGTACGAGGTGTGTTTTTGCGCTGTGTACATGATGTCAATTCGGTTGGAAGTTATTTGGTTTCGCTATAATCTGGTGAGTTTTCTTCGCGACGCACAAATCCTTTGTGTTAAGTAGCGAGAATACAATAGCACTACTCACGAGAGTTGAGATATGGATAAGTCCGAACCATGCGAGACCTTTTTGTCTAAGGTCGCCCACATGATTCCTTGATATCATTCACTCCAAATACTCTAAATATTCTCCCTTGGTTTTTCCTTCCAAAGAACTGAATCCTGCATGGGTTCTTGACATTTAAATTTTTAAAAACGTTAAGTGTTCTTACGTCTGGCCGATTGGAACGGCCTTCATCGACAACGCTATGCGCTTGCGTGGAATATCGACTTCCATAACCGTCACTTTGACCTGCTGATTGACTTGGACAACGGTGTTCGGATCACTAATAAACCGATTGGCAAGCTGACTGATATGGACGAGGCCATCTTGATGTACGCCAATATCGACAAAAGCGCCAAAGGCCGTCACGTTCGTAACGACACCGGAGAGAATCATGCCGGGTTCAACTTGTTCGATGCTTTGCACGCCTTCATCGAATCGTACCGGTTCAAATTGTTCGCGTGGATCACGGCCTGGCTTGGCCAGTTCGGTTAGAATATCCGTCAACGTCGGTTTTCCGACATCCTCTGTGATGTATCGATTGAGGTCGATGGTTTTTTGCCGATCCGGGTCTTTCATCAATTCTTGTACGGTACAGCCCAAATCTTTGGCCATCGCATGAACGACAGGGTACCGCTCAGGGTGGACGGCACTGCCGTCTAACGGATGTTCACCTTCTGGAATACGTAAAAATCCTGCGGCTTGCTCATACGCTTTCGCCCCCAAACGTGGGACGTTCTTTAATGCCGTACGGCTTTCAAATGGGCCATGTTCCTGTCGATAGGCCACGATATTTGTCGCCAGTTGCGGCCCCACGCCAGACACGGCGGTAAGGAGTTGTGGACTGGCCATGTTGACGTCCACGCCAACCCGATTCACACAACTAATGACCACATCCTGAAGACGTTGTTTTAAAATCGTTTGATCAACATCGTGTTGATACTGCCCAACTCCGATGGCTTTGGGGTCGATCTTTACGAGTTCAGCTAACGGATCCATCAAGCGTCGACCGATTGACACCGCTCCGCGTACCGTCACATCCTGATCAGGGAATTCTTCACGAGCCACGGCTGAGGCAGAATAGACTGATGCTCCGCTTTCGTTGACCATCACGAGGGGAATAGCTGCCGGTAAGGATAACGTACGAACAAACGTCTCAGTTTCCCTCCCTGCGGTTCCATTCCCAATGGCAATGGCTTCAATCTGGAAACGCGTGCATAGCGCAATCACGGTTTCTCCCGCTTTGGCAGTGGCCGCAGCTCCCTGATGCGGATAGATGGTCTCAGTATGACGGAAATTGCCTTGACGATCGAGGCAGACCACTTTACATCCTGTGCGAAATCCCGGATCGATGGCTAACACATGTTTCTGACCTAAAGGTGAGGCCATCAGTAATTGCTGTACGTTTTGCGCAAAGACCTCAATGGCCGTTTGATCCGCACGAGATTTGGTCGCCACACGGGTCTCCGTTTCCATCGAGAGTGATAACAGGCGAGTAAAGCTGTCTTGAATGGCCAATGTCACCTGATCCGATGCTGGCCCCTTGCCTTTGAGGAAGAGACGGTGGAGAAGCGCGCGGGCTGCGGCTTCAGGGACGATCACACGAAAGGTCAGATACCCTTCCTGTTCCCCTCGACGCATGGCGAGTACGCGATGGGAGGGGGCGGTGGCCACGGGTTCCTCCCATTCGGCATAATCCCGATACTTGCTCCCTTGCACATCTTTGCCGCGCATCCCCGTGGTTTTGAACATCCCGTGTTCCAAGTACAACGCACGCATGGAGGCGCGAGCCTGCTGATCTTCGTTAATCCATTCAGCCATAATATCGCGTGCGCCGGCCAAGGCGTCATCTCCCGACTCTACGCCCTGGTCTGGGTTGAGATATTGAGCTGATTCCGTTTCGAGATTTATGTCGGCACCTTGCGCCCAAAGGGTTTGGGCTAGAGGCTCAAGACCTTTTTCTTTCGCAATCATGGCACGGGTACGGCGTTTCGGTCTGTAAGGCAGATACAGATCTTCTAAATCTGTCATCGTATGCGCGTTGTGAATCTGACTCTGGAGATCATCTGTGAGGTTGCCTTGTTCTTCAAGCGAAGCCAAAATCGCTGCGCGTCGTTTATCTAATTCGCGCAGTTGTGCGACTCGATCACGAATAGACGTAATTACTACTTCATCTAACCCACCGGTTTTTTCTTTTCGGTAGCGTGCGAGAAACGGGACCGTTGCACCGTCATCGAGCAGTTCCACCGTAGCTGCCACTTGTTTGCTGTGAATACCGAGTTCCGAGGCGATGGTGTTGTCATGTACTTCTGATTGCATAGTGTTCAGATATCCTTGTTATTGGAAGGGAATATACGATCTCAACATAACATAGGCTCTAGCCATTTCACATAAATTCCGATAGTTGCACCTCATTGTTGACTGAGGTTCATGTGGTCATGGAATAGAAATGGCGTGGAATGGTTATCGGCTACAGTCAACGCTACACTGTGCGTTCATATCTAGAATCTCGTCACTGTATTCTCCAGCGATTTCTTGACATGCGTAGATTGGCCGACTAGGCTTTCGGCCAACATGCTATCGATGGATTGTGGAGGATCTTCTCATGCCACGAGTGATTGAACAACCGTCAGTGATTACCGCAGCGGGCAATAAACCAAAACGTATTGAGGAATATGCAGGACGAGTCGCGACTCACGACGAATCCATCAGCGTGGCGCGGATGGTGTCGCCGCAAGGCTGGGTGGAACCGGGCCAACGTCCAGATTTCACCGAAACGACTGTGGTACTCAGAGGCATGCTTCGTGTCGAGCATGAGCAGGGAACCATTGAAGTTCGTGCTGGGCAAGCCATTGTATGCTCACCGGGAGAGTGGGTTCGGTATAGCTCACCTGAGGAGGGTGGGGCGGAGTATGTTGCCGTCTGCGTACCAGCTTTTTCTCCTGACACGGTTCATCGAGATCCTGAGTAAAAGGTCCTCGGTCGTCTCTGTTGCCTGTATTTCACATTTTGGGGATGTGCGTATGATCCGTTACGCTGTCGATGGTGACACGCTTGCCTAAGCGCATCTCTCTATTTCTTGGCATAGACGAATATGGCATACTATCTCAAGCATAGAAGTCGGTTTTCTTCACAATTTCACATGGAGGTGCCAGATGGGACCAACGAAAGCCGTGGTGAAAGATGATGGAATTTACGACGCAAAAACAGGGGTACTCATCAAAGGTGAGTTGACGACGCATGAAGCCATTCAAGATTATGCCAATCATCATTACATCGCGTTGCCAGTTGTCAATAAAGCTTGTCAGCCGTGGATGCTAGATGGGCAACCGATTTACTGCCTGCGCGGGACACGATATGAAAACCTTCAAGACGAAGTCATGCATCTCACGCAATGTCCGGATTGTGGAGGTATGGGTATCCGGGATGATGAACCCATTGTGGAATCCGACTGTATTCGATGTGTGAGTTGTGGGCATGAGTTTGATGCACGGTTAGAGATGATGGAAAGTTAGGGGGCCTAGGTCTCCGCTTCAATATCCCCGAAACATCCTGTTGGTAATTCGTGACAGCATAGCTGCGCGTAAGGCCCATTTCGACTGGTCCATTTCTTACATCCTCTAGGTACCTGTCCTAACCTCATGCCCATATCGTCTGATGTGTCATTTGGTGCCTCCTTACAAAGTGCTCACCGCCTGCGTTTTTACGAACAACATACCCGCATCGCGATTGCGATGATTTTCATCGTGTTTGTTCTTCCACTGGCTGGCGTCTTTCTTCGTGGATTATCCGGCGCAGTTTGGGGCGTGGGCCTTTCCGTCTTGGCCTATTACCTTGCTCCGTATGCTGTACTCAAGCTTCGCTCACATATACTGTTGTAGTCGTAGGCTGTTGTGAGCAGGGTAGGGTGACGTATTGAGTGATGATTTCAAATGTATGTGAGGACCACGAGGCCTTGCATGTATCGTGGTCAAGCATACTGATATGAGGATTCGGTATAGTTCACAAGACACGAGCATTGCGTGAATGCTGTAGAGCCTTGAGGATCTTTCAGGGTCGACATTGGTATGCTCGTGTTTCTACGTTAAGACTTTTACTGCAGGTTTTACGGTGTTTTTGATACGACTGTGGGGAATGGCATACGAATCTGTATCGCCGACTCCGTGGTTGAGAGGTTTGTGTTCTGGTTCCTTGATGAACGGTAAAGCCAGGAGGCGTAGGACGGTGAGTTGCGTCGGATTTCTAAACTGTTCGAGACCGAGTGGCATATACTCATGGCCCAGAGATGGGTTACGCTGGTAGGTCCGAAAAGCACGATCCCAGCATGACAGATTAAACCCATAGTTACGATTGGTCTCTTCTGCGAGTACCGAATGATGTATACGATGCATATCCGGTGTGACCACAAGCCATCGAAGCCACTGGTCCATCGACAACGGAATTCGAATATTGCTGTGGTTAAACATGGCTGTCGCATTGAGCAGGACTTCAAATATCAGTACCACACCCGGTGAGACGCCAATGACGATAATCGTTCCCATTTTGATGAGCATCGAGATGCCCATCTCGCCTGGATGAAAGCGTACGCCGGTGGTCACATCGAGTGCGGTATCGGAATGATGCACTTTATGGAAACTCCATAAAAATGGAATAGTGTGAAAGAGTACGTGCTGTCCGTACACAACAAGATCGAGCATGATAAGGGCAATGAGACTTTCGACCCACTCTGGCCACATGACAAGGTTGAAGAATCCCCATCCGGTTGTTTCAGCGAAGATCGCCGTCCCGATTCCCCCGGACATAAAGAGCATGCGCAGGACCAGGACATTGATGCCGGAGATCCCTAAATTAATCACCCAACGTGTTGATTTCTGTGAAGGAGTTTGCCGTCGTGGAGCGAGGGATTCCCAGCATCCCATCAAGATGAGAATACCGAGGAAGGCTGATATGCGAATGAGAAGGTCAGTGTTCACTCAGGACGTTTGCTCAGTTGGGGTTCGTGAACAATCTGGTTGTGTATTCTTATATATTTCGGTCACTTTCATTACATTCTTAATGGATGTGTGTTGCTTGGCTCGCTCAAGCGGGTAGGGAAGTTCTGTGTTCCAGACAAAAATCTGGAAGATCGATGGTCCAGGGTGAGATAGGATCGATCAATTGTGACGAAACTGGCGTCAGTGAGTCGGATGCGTCTTCCTGACGTGATAAAGACGAGGCGGGTGCGTTAAAACTTTGATGCTGCAAGACTTTTAATGAGTTGGAGTTTGAACGGGAGTTGTTCTTCGAGCAGTCGAATAGCTGGTAGAGTTCGGCCCCACTCCCAACATGCAATGCCAACAACACTCCCTACAATGTCTGCCAGAAGATCTAGGACTTCAGTGCTGCGCAGTGGGATAAACCATTGATGGAACTCATCCGTGCACCCGAATAGTGCAACAACGATGACGGTGAGAAACGCCGCAAACGGCCCTAATTGCCTTCCCCAAGAGAATCGAATCGCTCGATAGGTCAGTAAGCCGAGTATCGTATACTCAATGAGGTGGACGATTTTATCGTTCATTTTCGTAAAGAAGCTAACTGAAACTGAGAGATAGGTCTGGGCGAATGTTTCGAAATGCATTTTGGGCATTGATAATGAGGAGATGAAGACAATCGCTCCGGCATAGACAAATAACGGAAGCCAATAACAGATGAATGCGACTGTCCGTTGATCCTGAGGCGTGGAAGGTTGTGTTGTCATTACGATGTTTTGGGGGACCGTAGTGTTCCCTGGCGGTCTTTTGACCTCCGGCTTTTTCCCTATTTCCTTCATGAACAGGTGTGTATTTCGTTTCGAGTAGTTCTCAGACTTTCTCACCGCACATAGTACCGATACCACTCTGACTGGTCATTTGCAAGGGGGCGGCTTCTCACTGTGTTGCCGCCTTATGTTCATCAGCATATTCATGTTCTGTGGACTCAATATGTTCAGAATAGATGGGTAAAAGAAACCGGCTCTGATAGTGCACGCCCTGCTGTTCTGCCGTGACTTCCAGTTCCCAATAGGTCGCTGGGCGTTCGCTGGGTGTTGAGGAAAGGGTGGTATCGTCTGGGAGTATCCAGAGCATGTCAAGGTCAGCTTCGGCATGCCCATTGCCAGGTTCTAGAATTTGGATGTCTTGATATAACTGATAGCAGACGACGACCGACCGTGTATCGTGTCGTGCGTGATCTGATAAGTAGACTTCCTCAATACATCGCAGAGTGAGGTGAAACGTTGAGATATTCGTGGGAACATTTTTGAGTGTCAGGGACATCGGATTTCCCAGGAAAAAGGGGAAATCGTTAAACGCGAGTTGGCTATTGCCGAATCTGAGATATTGTTTAAGTTTCGCCACGAATCGGTCGCCCACACTCAAGATGATAACGAGGTCGAGCAGACCTACGATACCCTGCCAAAAGAATGAACGCTCTTCCCAGGAAAAGGCAATCCAATGAAACGGTGAAAGAAACAGGCTGAACAGGATAAGTGCGGCAAGGCTTCGAAGGGCGCTCTTGAGATAATTGTCGGTGCTTCCCCACGCTTGCCAAGGATAGTCCCAGAGCCAAGGGGTTGTAGGTAACTGTTGTTGCCCATGTTTCCTATTCCTAATACGCTGTAAGTCTTCAAATCCAAAGACGATGAGCCAGATGCCACCGCTCACACCTGTTCCACCACCAACCCCTAGAACCCACAATGGGATATAGATTGGAAATGGAGAGCCAGCTATCCATCCCATGCGAATGAAAAGAATGGATAGGCCCATGATGACGAAGAACAGTCCAACGGCTATGGCCAGCTTTCCATAGAATACCCTTCTATGAAGCGGATGGTGGTCTTTCAGCAGGATGCGTGTGGCGAGGGCTTGTTCGAGTTGCATATGGTGATGTGTTGTATGAAAACGTATGAGCGTAATTGTTTATCGTTTTTTCACAGCATTGAAGGATGTGACAATCATCATTGTGTGAGTTGATTCCTGCGGTACGAACACGAATCTTTCGAATGCCTATTATGACGATACCGCTCTCAATGTCGACGCCTTGTTAGGGCCGGTGTGTTACCGGTCTGGCAACAGGTAAGGACGAAGTATCAGCGAGAAATTGATCAAGAATATTTGTGAGTGCATGATTATAGGCCTCAATTGCGGCAGCAATGTCATAGCTGTGCGTGGGTTCTTCAACATGATACGTGCGTAGCAGAACGGTTTCACGTTCTCGCATGTGCGACAAGCCAAGCTCCATTTCGATGATGACGCGTGGTGAATCATCGACAAGGCGTTCGAGTTTTGTCATGCGGCATGAGAATCGGTAGTCCGCTTTGACGCGCAAATCTGGCGTGACAACGTGTGTGGCCATGCCTGAATGACGCAGGTACTGGGCGATTTGTTGTTGTATGATCAGCGTCGGTGAGTCGATCCAATGGTGATAGGCATGACGATGGACTTGGGCGGTTCCCGTCGCTGTACGGTAGAGCAAATGCCGTTCGCTGGTGAGAGCATCCGCCCAGGGTCGAGTGATTTGGAGTGTGCCTTGTAACAGGGGAGAGGTGAATGATGATTCCGGTGGCGGGAGTTCTAAGCGATAAAAATGATCTTGTGGTGCTGGTCCGCCGACACATCCCCCTAAGAGTACTGCTGTACCGATTACGAGTGTCGAAATGTATTGTGTGATCATACGTTGCATAATGATGCCCTACTCATCGACTATGAATTGACGTTGTGTGCCTATCCGTAAAACAGACCTAATTGGTCTATTCAGGCTCATTGTCTGATAGTTCCGTTCATTCGTGAATTAATCGTGCACAATGGCGTGGTCGTCACGAAATTGTTTGCCGCGAATAATGACTCCAGGATTTCGTCTCAGCTCGGATGTAAATTCATTCATGTTTCGTGTCGTGGCTTCGAGGTTATAGCTGATTTCTTGTGCATGACTCGCCATGACCTCCAATGTGTGATGGAGGTCACTGATCGACTGCTCGATATGTTGCTGATTTTTAACTAAGAGTGTATTCATCGAATAGACAAGTCGGTCTACACGCTTTGAGGTTTTCCGAAAATCAGTGGTGAGATCCGACACATTACCGGATGCGGATTCGACATTGCTGAGGATCGTATCGACATGGCCTCCGCTTTGGGCGATGAGTGTGTTCAGTTGATTGGTGGTCCCGTTTAACTGGGCGGTAAAGGTTTTGAGATTGCCGAGAATAACCGGTGCATCTTGAGCCAGAATTCCCAGTGAGTCAGTTCCGTCAGTGAGGTTGTTGAGTAACGGTTTGAGACTGGTGTTAGCCAGCTCTCCAAGTTGATGAGCGACCGAGGTCATTGTGGTGAGGATATTCGTGGCTCCTTGACTAGGAATGCGATCGCCGGGTTGTAGTATTTCAGGTGAACGTCCGTTCTGGATATCAATGACCATGGCAGAAAGAAATCCGGCTTGGGTGATGACGGCGAGACTATCCTTTGGAATATTCCAGTCCTCGCGAACCGCAATGCCTAATCGATACACCGAGAGATCTGATCGCCGAGTGAATCGAATTGTTTCAATCTCCCCAACAGGATAGCCTTCGTAGAGGATTTGCGCGCCTTCGGTCAGACCCATCACATTCTCAAATTCGAGATAGTAGTGATTGGTTGGCTGAGCTATCCCAGACAGCATGCCAAGCCACACCACTAATGTCGCAAGCAACGTTACAAGAACGGTGCCGACGATGAGGTAGTTCGTTCGAGAATCGCGCATAGGTTAGTCCCGAGGTTCTTAGATGGGTTCCCCTGTGAGTCGTGCCAGATATTCATCGGGGTCCAGTGTCGTTTCTTCAAAGCGTCGATTGAGTAGATCTTGAATGCGTGTATTTGTGGAGGCCCGCACTTCATCGACGGATCCGATGGTGAGAACCTCGCCTTTATCCAGGACGGTGATCCGGTCGGCGATCCGAAATGCACTCTCAAGCTCATGCGTGACGACGACAATTGTCATGTTGAGCGCCTCACGGAGTTGCAGGATGAGTTCATCTAATGATGAAGAGACGACAGGGTCGAGGCCCGCTGAGGGTTCATCGCAAAACAGTAGGGCCGGGTCCATGATGACGGCCCTAGCAAAGGCTGCGCGTTTGAGCATGCCGCCAGATAATTCAGATGGCATGAGATGTTCGAACCCTGCAAGATTGACGACTTCTAATTTCATGCGTACCATAATGGCCATGGTCTTTTCGTCCAGATTGGTGTGTTCACGAAGCGGAAGCATGATATTTTCTCCAACCGTCATTGAACTGAAGAGGGCTCCTCCTTGAAAGGCCACACCCAATTTTCGGTAAAACCGTGTGAGTTCATGATGACTCATTTCTCCGATGTTTTGGCCAAGAAGCCGAATGCATCCTGCGCTCACGCGTTCTAACCCAATGAGATGCCGTAATAACGTGCTTTTCCCCGAACCACTTCCTCCCATCACGACCATGATCTCTCCAGGTTGAATATCGATGTTCACATGATTGAGAATTTTGCGGGAACCATAATGCGTGACGACGTCTTTGACCTCAATCACCGGTGTCATGTGGCTCGTCTCAGTCGTCATAGTTCTCATTATTTCGTTAGTATGAAGACGATGAGTAAGTCTGCAAGAATAATCGCGAGGATCGAATGTACGACAGCATTTGTCGTGACGCGTCCAACACCTTCTGCCCCTCCAGTCACAGATGAACCATTAATGACTCCGACGAGGGTGATGAGTGCGCCGAACACAAGGCTTTTGCCTAACCCATGCATGACATCATGTATGTGTAATAGAGACATCGTTTGTTGAAGATATCTGCTGAATGAAATCCCAAGATCAGTCGTGATATACAGTCCCGCCCCGCTGAGCGCGATGAGATCCGAGAACCACGTCAGAGCCGGAAGCACGATGAGCATGGCGATGAAATTCGGAACGACTAAGAAACGAATCGGATTCACCCCCATGACTCGCAAGGCGTCCACTTCACTATGAATGGTCATTGTACCCAGGCGTGCGGCTAATGCCGCCCCAGATCGTCCGGCCACTAAAATTCCTGTCATGAGTGGAGAAAATTCTCTGACGACAGAAAGTGCGACGCCATAGGTCACTTGCTGCTCCGCCCCAAACGCTTTGAGGGCCACGATACCTTGAATGGCCAGCATCAGGCCGATAGTGAGAGAGACAAGCGCAATAATGGGGATCGCCCGGATCCCAACTTCCATGATTTGCGCAACAATTGGTGCAAGGTGAACCGCTTGGTGATGGCGACGACCGAGCAGGAGCCAGTAGCCGGTTTGATACACGAGTGAGGCTCCGAATCCAATTGAATCGACCAATTGAATCGTGCGCTGTCCTAAGGCTTCGACCTTTCGAATGATTGGATGTGAGAGAAGTTCAGAGGTTGGCATGTTGCGCATGTTCCAAGGTTTCGTGAATCATAAAGACCTTATCAAGACGTGCCATCTGCAACACACGCAAGACGGCTGGGCTTGTCGAAATGAGCACGAATGCCACATCGGTTTTTTTTGCCCGTTGATAGGCTTCAACCAGACTGGCAATGCCTGAGCTGTCCATGTAGGTCACGGCCGTGAGGTCGACAAACACTTTCGTGGCTTGTTCGATCACCTCCAAGAGTAGGGTGCGTGCTGCGGGTGAATTCTCAAGATCGATTTCCCCACTGAAGGACACAATGTGACCATCCGGCTGCGCGTGTATCGAATGTTCCATAGAATTCCCCTTTTTATCAACGCTGGTAGATTAGGTGAATCGCTTGTGCATGTGAAGAATATTGCCGTTTCCATCAGGTGCACATTCCACTGAGATATCATCCATAATGTGATGGATAAAATGTCCTCCGAGCCCTCCTGGACGAATGTCGCGTAAGTCACGAAGCTTTATGCAATCGGCGTCAACCGGCGGTGCATAGTCTCGCAAGGTAATATGTAGGTCATGTTGCTGATGTTGCACATACAAGATGATTGTTTCTTCGGTTTCCTGTCCGTACGCATGTCGAATGATGTTTTGGCAGGCTTCATCAATGGCGATCACGACCTGCTCAATCGTGTCGGGACAGTATCCCAATTGTGTCAGTGTTGCTCGCACCTTCGCCCGTGTGTTTTTTAAGTTCTTTGCCTGAGCTGGAAATCGGTGGACGAGTGCATAATCATCAGACGTGTGTGTTTCAAAATGGTTCATGCGTCGTGTGATCCTGAAGGATGTTCCACTGCAAGAATCGAAAGGTCATCGTGCATGTGACCATGCTGAGTCCAGCTGGATGCAGCCGTGGCGATGGACTCGACGCTTGCTTGGAGATTGATGTGGCGTGTGTGTTGAAGCGCGGCAACTAATCGGGCCTGGCCAAATATTTCTCGTTGTGAGTTCATCGCTTCGATGACGCCGTCAGAGTACAGATAGAGTCGAGAGTCGGATTCAAGTTGTATCGTGCAATCTTCATATTGTTCGTCTTCGAAAAGACCAATTGGGAGGCTAGGAGCTTCACCGATGATTGGAGCTTGATCATTCGTGCATACAATAGGCGGTGGATGGCCAGCGCAGACGTATCGAAATGTTCCGTCCCGTGTGTCGAGAATGCCATAGACAAGGGTGAAGTATTGATGCTCACCTTTGCTCATGGGAAACATATCATTGAGGCGAGTCGCGACTTCAGCAGGAGAGGTGAGAGTGGGCATTTCACTTTTCGTGTGTGACTGAACAAAGAGACAAGATGGATCATTGCGTGGAATGAGGACACGACTGAGTGTGACCGAGAGCAAGGATGCTGGAACACCATGTCCGGTGACGTCTAAGACATACATGCCAACTTGATGATCATTGAGGGAGAACACGTTTAATGAATCACCTCCCAGCTCTGCACAGGGACGATAGGTCCAGGCAAAGGTTGCCCCTGGGATGTTCGGCGCGACATCCGGCAGTAAGGCTTGTTGGACACGTGCGGCGGCAGCCAGGTCTTGCTTCATTCGTTCGTTGGCTTGTTGAGTCTGTTTCATTGCGAGACTGGCAGCTTCTTCTGCACGTTGACGTTCACGGATTTCTTGTTGAAGCGTGACAATCGTCTCTTCGAGTTGTATTTGTAGGTGGCGTAATTTTAAATGCGAGGTCATTCTGGCAAATGTTTCTTCTAATTGGAGCGGCTTATTGACGTAATCTACGGCTCCGACAGAAAAACCTTTGACTGGACTGACATGATCATCGGGAGATTTCATGAAAATGACGGGAATGTCATGAATGATATCTTGCGCCTTGAGCCGCCGACAGACTTCAAACCCATTCATGCCAGGTATATTGACATCCAACAGAATCAAATCAGGCTGTAGCAACTCACATTGTTGCAAGGCGGTTTCGCCATCTTGTGCGACGATCAGTTCAAATCCAAATGCCGAAAAACATTGGAGCAGTGTTTCCACGTTGTCTGGCATGTGTTCGACCAGGAGAATTTTCCCGAAGTTTGGGGCATGCTCTGTTCGTCCGTCTTGATTGGATGGAAACGATTGGGACATTGGCATTCGATACGTTTCGTTCGTGTTTGTTAGTGCATGATGATGCTGGTTATAATCGTATGAGAGACAACCTGGCAGGCTGCTTTCTATAGTTTTCGGATAAAGGTCTTCTTTTTATGATAGGCCGGAGTCAGATTCTTTGTTTTTTCAGTTTTGGATATGTTCATGCTCGTCATTTTGTGAATGTGAAACACGCACATGTGGTTTCAGGGATTCGCTGACCTTGTCCTCGTGCTTCACCTCGGGTTCATTCTCTTTGTGCTCCTAGGAGGCTTGTTGTGTGTGCGTTGGCGTTGGATTCCCTGGCTGCATCTCCCTGCTGTGCTATGGGCTGTCGCGCTTGAATTTGGCGGCTGGATCTGCCCCCTCACGCCACTTGAGAACAGCCTAAGGCGGAGCAGTGGTGAGGCTGGGTATTCAGGCGGGTTTATTGAACACTATTTGATGCCGGTCATCTATCCAGCCGGACTGACTCCATCGATACAATGGTACCTTGGGCTTTTCGTGGTTCTTCTGAATCTTGGCCTCTATAGTTTTGTGTATTCACGAAGGGGAACAGTCATGTAGAGTATGCGTCATGTGGAACCGCCGACATATCATGGAAGTGTTTGGATATCCTGTTGTAGTTGAATAAGGAGTGATGCAGTGCATACGTTGATGATAGACAAAATTGTATATGTGGCCTTCCTGACGATTCTCTCCTTAGCAGGACATGACGTCGTGTTGGCCTATGAAGAAATTACGGTAAACGATGGTGCTGAGGTGAGTGGAACCGTGACGCTATCCGGACCAGTACCGCCTCCGTTTAGCTTTCAAGTGACGATGGGAGCGTACCCGGAGCACTGTCAATCCATTGCGGATGAAGAGGGAAACGTGCTGCTACCGCGTGCAAGGGTCTCACCGGCTTATGAAGTTGCGGATGTTGTAGTCTTTATTCAAGGGCTGGAACAAGGAAAGTCTGCTCCTGAGAAAATCCCAACACTAAATGTGAATCGGTGTCAGTTTGATCAACTCGTGATGGCTGGTATGGACGGCTCACAGTTGCGTGTCATGATGAATGATTCAGTGCTTCATCCGCTGCGCGGATGGGAAATGTTGAGCAACGGGCGTATCCCATTGTTTACATTTTCTAATTTAGAAACCGGCGAAGAAAAGTCCGCGAAGCTGACGACTCGGAATAGTGGCATGGTAAAGGTCGAATGTGATCAACATCGATTCATGCAAGCGTGGATCCTTGTTCCACTCAATCCTTACTTTTCGACGACAGATGAGACGGGACACTTTACGATTACGAATATTCCGGCTGGGACGTATACTGTCAGCGCATGGCACCCATCACTGGGGTATCTCGAAAAAACGCTTACCCTCAAGAGCGGTGAACAACAAGACCTTGGGTTTGTGTATGAAACTTCAGGGTCTAATCCTTCATAATGTTCCTGCATTACTAGCACGTCCACAACCCGAATTCTGGTTGTGTTGATACACACGTTACTCAAACGCTAGAAAGAAAGGCATAGACTCGGACCATGATACCAAATCTTATGAAGAGACAGATTCCTATATTACGAAACAATCAAATGTTTCTATTGGCCTTCATTGTGTTGGGCGTGTTCGGTGGAACGTCGATTGTATGGTCGGCCCAATCGCCTCAGAATAAAATTACGTTTGAAAATCACTCTGGGCAAAATGCTGTGGTGAAGTTGATCGGCCCAACGAAAGTGGTCGTGAGTCTTGTCAGGGGGCAAAAGCGCATTGTTCGTGTCGCTGAAGGAGACTATCATGTCTTGGTGCGCTACGGGAGTGGTCCCAAAGAATACAGTTACACCAAAAGCGCTTCATTTTCTGTCGATCAACCTGATAATCAAGTGTCGATTATCACATTCACGCTTCATCGCCGGAGCGGAGGAAGTTTTCAGTCGCAGCCTGTTTCAGGAGACGAGTTTGAAGGGAACGCTCTGACATCGTTGCCTTCTTCGGACTCTCCTTCGTCTACGCCTTAAGGAATTGTTGTGCCAAAATTTATTGAACAACCCTCTGTAATCCCACCACCCGGGAAGAATCCGAAACTCATTGAAGAGTATGCTGGACGAGTTGCAACGCACTCAGATGTGTTGAGCCTGGCAAGAATTGTGTGCCCAGCGGGATGGTCTGAAGTTGGTCAGCAACCAAAGTTCACTGAAACCAAGGTTGTGCTCAAGGGGATGCTACGGGTTGAGCACACGCATGGTGTATTAGACATTCGTGCTGGGCAGGCCGTGATTTGTGAAGCTGGTGAATGGGTTCGCTACAGCACGCCTGAATCTGATGGGGCAGAATATGTCACTGTCTGTGTCCCGGCATTTTCTCCTGCCACGGTTCATCGTGATTCACAATGAATCTATCTAATCTGGCACAGGGGTCACGGTCGGATGAGGTATTCTTATGAGCATACGAGCACATGCCGAGGCTGTGTATGATGGACTGAAAGCATTGTTTGGAAATCATGATGCCGATCAGGTCAAAGCCAAGATTGAACGTGATCTTCGCCATATCATTCCTCATTGGACCGATCGACTTCCTGACTGTCCAGGATGGTATTGGTTGAAAGCGCCAGGTGTTGGCGACCCACAGCTCTTATATGTCGGACATGGTCGGATCGATACGAAGTTGATGGCCGACTTAGGCCCTCCGAATCATCTTGTCGATGTGCAGCGCGTCAAAGGCCAGTGGGCAGGCCCCTTGGTTCCTCCAACCTAAGTAGAGTATCCCAAAGAACGAATTCTTGCAGTTTTGCCTATGTACTGTGGCCAGTCCGGATTTGGCGATATCCCCAAAGACCAAGGAGTCCGCTGCCTAGTAACAGGACTGTTCCTGGTTCAGGAACCGCAGACACTTGTCCTCGAATTGCTCCAGATGGGTCATTTTCAGTATGAAGATTAAGGTAGAGTGGAACTTCTTGACCGGCTTGAGCATTCAAAAGCGCTGGAACAAAGTCCGTGAGCGTTGCGCCTCCATTGCCTTCAGATTGATCCCATTCACCTGTGACTGTCGTGGTGCCGTTGGCATTGAGGTTAGCCATCGTGTCGCCATCTAGATCTGAACTCGGACCGAAAATTCCAAAGACGACTGGTCCATTGAACCCTCGATCTTGGTTGTGGAAGTGGAGGGCCGAGACAGATTCCCCTCCTAGTGGGTTTGGTGTGCCGAAGTTCTGAAAATCAAATCCGCTATCCAATGTAATCACATACGATAATGAAAAGGTTCCATTGCTATGGTTTAGCGTCATCTGGGCTAAGCCAGTGAGTGGAGAATTCGTCGAGCCAGCTGGAGCGACTTCTTGAGAACTGTTTAGAAAAGCCGTGAAGGATACCGCGTTGGCAGGTGTGAGTGCACCCATGAACAGCATGAGGGTACAAGCGGTTAGCATGGAAAATATGATGGTCGGGTATTGGGTTCTCTTCCTCATTGTAAGCCTCCTTGCCTATAAGGTTGTGAAACATATATGGATGAGTATAAAGGGACCCGTATCCTAGCGTGTTCGTCAAGGTTTAGGCAACGGCGGCCCTGGCGATCGGAAAATTTTCACCTCTTGAGTCATGCAAACGTGTGTGTGTCGTGTACCTTGCATGGTATCGAAATCTGTAGGGAGATACCAGGGTATGCCCTATGATATTCATAGTTACTTTTCTAATGTTGCCATATCGATCACGAAGCGAAAACGTACATCGCCACGCACGATACGTTCATAGGCCTGGTTAATGTCGTGAATGGAGATGATCTCGACATCCGATGTTATTCCATGTTCTCCACAGAAGTTCAACATGTCTTGTGTTTCTTGGATGCCGCCAATCAGTGATCCAACGACACGACGTCTACGGAGGATGAGGGAAAATGGATCGATTGACAAGGGGTGTTCGGGTACCCCGACGACAATCATCGTTCCATCGGTTTTCAGTAACTCAAGATACGCATTGAGATCGTGAGGCGCAGAAATCGTATCAATCATAAAATCAAATTTTCGTGCATAGCGTGCGAAGACCCCGTCTTGAGAGGTGACCACATAGTCTGTGGCACCAAGATGCTCAGCTTCGAGCTGCTTGCTGTCCGTGCGACTGAAGACCGTCACGTCAGCTCCGAGTGCACGTCCAAGCTTTACCGCCATATGTCCAAGGCCTCCAAGTCCCATGACGGCCAATCGATGCCCCTTTCCAACGCCCCATTGACGGAGTGGGGAGTACGTCGTGATGCCTGCGCAGAGCAGTGGCGCGGTTCCTTCAATTTCTAGCTCAGAAGGAATGCGCAAGACGTATCCTGCATCGACAACGATGTGGTTGGAATAGCCTCCATAGGTCATGTCGCCTTGTTTGTCTCGTCCATTATACGTCAGAATCATTCCGGTATCGCAGTATTGTTCCTGCCCTTGGGTGCAAAATGTACATGTGCGGCAGGAGTCCACGAAACACCCAACACCAACAATGTTGCCTTCTTGAAATGTTGTGACTGCCGATCCAACCTCTTGAATGGTTCCGACAATTTCATGTCCAGGGACCATCGGGAATAGTGAGTCTCCCCATTCATCTCTGGCTTGATGGATATCCGAATGACACACGCCACAATATCGAATGTTGATTAAGACATCATGTGTGCCGACTGTTCGGCGTTTGAAGTTGAAGGGCTCAAGGTTGCTTCCGGCTTGTAACGCGGCAAATCCTTTAGTCGCGAGCATCGTGGTCGTCCTCCTGACGGTCTGTGTGGCCTGGCGATATGTGAAAGATGAAAAATGCTCCTCATGATGACATAATCAGGAGTGATTCGTCGAGATAATGTGGTTGATGGCGTACACGGGTTGATAGATTTATTATTATAGATTTGGCTAGGAGAACGTATGATGACGTATGTGCATCTCGGACGATCTGGACTGAAAGTGAGTCGTCTTTGCCTCGGAACCATGAACTTTGGACCGGAGACGACAGAGCCTGATAGTTTTGCAATCATGGATCGAGCGCTCGAATTGGGAGTCAATTTCTTTGATACGGCAAATGTCTATGGGTGGAAAACCGGGGAGGGGATTACCGAGCAAATTGTGGGACGGTGGTTAGCGCAAGGGAACGGCCGTCGAGACAATATTGTGCTGGCGACAAAGGTGTTTGGCAGAATGGGTGAAAGGCCAAATCAGTCACGACTCTCAGCTCGACATATTAAACTGGCATGTGAAGACAGTTTACGTCGTTTGCAGACGGAGTATATCGATCTCTATCAGATGCATCATATTGATCGTGAGTCGCCATGGGAAGAAATTTGGCAAGCGATGGAACAGTTGTGTCGTGAAGGAAAAGTGCTCTATGTCGGCAGTAGTAATTTTGCTGGTTGGCATCTGGCTCAAGCTCAGGAAATGGCCAAGAGCCGTCATTTTTTAGGTCTCATCTCTGAACAGAGTTTATATAATCTGAATGATCGAATGATTGAGCTAGAAGTGATTCCTGCGTGTGAAGCCTATGGCATTGGGCTCATTCCCTGGAGTCCGGTGGCTCGAGGGTTATTAGCAGGAGCATTGACCCCTGCGACAAGCGGTCGACGTGCCGATGAAGATTTGCAGAAAGCTATACAGACATGTCGGACTCAACTGGAAGCCTATGAAGGCCTGTGTCGAACGCTTGGAGAAGAACCGGCAATCGTGGCATTGGCGTGGTTACTTCACCAGAAGGCTGTGACATCACCGATCATTGGACCTCGCACGTTGGAGCAATTAAATAGCACGATGCGAGCGAGGGAACTCACATTGTCGGAGGACACGCTCAAGAGACTGGATGAAATTTTCCCCGGTCCAGGTGGGGCTGCTCCGGAAGCATATGCATGGTGAGAGGGCATGCGTACCGAAGAGCGGTAGCCCCGACAGAGAGTCGGAGCTACCGAGATGGGCGCTGTAAGGTCTTAGTAATGACCGGCTTTCTTATATACGAAGACATTATCGGGAATTTCATGCTTGATAGGAGTATTCCGACGGATAATATCAGCCAATGTGGTGTTCTCTAATTTTGCTACTTGTCTTCTCGAAAATGCATGTTGGTACCAAAATCGATCACCGTCTCTGAGACGCTCAAATTGATCTTTGAGGATCCTAAAAAACAATTTGCCGACCATGGCTCGCCGATGATGATCTTCTGCGAGTCCCCCAATCCAGACGTCAACATCTTCGACTGACAGATACGCGTTCGCAAGGCGTTGTTGCAGAGCGACGTCCGATGTCATGTCGGCGAAGGAGGTTGCTGGATTCAAGCCCATGGCTATTCGAACGCCATTATAGCTTTAGAGGCCGTGGTCTCGTCCTCGTTGGATATTCAGTGAAGCGAGGTCAAAGCCACCGTTTCCTGGAAGTCCGAAGAGAAAATTTCTCACATCGTCGATGACATACGGATCAATGTTTTGAGCCCGTTGACTGGCCAGGCCACGAAGCACAGGCGCGATACCTTGTTCTGTTGTGATTCGCCAAGGAGCAAAAAACGCTTCTCGAAGCGGTAGGTGACCAGCACGAATGGGCCTGCCGTTTTTCTTTAAGCGTAGGAGTTGTGGTGAGAGCATGCTATGACCGAATCGGTAGGCAGCGGTGGAGAACACATTGGCAATACTTGGATTGACCCATGGTTTGTATCCGCGATATGGGCGCAAAGCATGTTTGCCAAGGAGAACAGGAAGAAATTCGTTGTAGGTAATGACTTGTATAAGCGCGCCGACCTTTCGTCGTGCTCGTTCGTATATTTCATCTCCCGTCAAGGCGCGATGGTTGTGTCGAATTATTTTCGCAAGACGGTTATGTTCACGTACGAAAAGTGTGTGCATAGCGGTCAACCCTATCTGTTCATTTGCTCGAATATCACCAGCTAAAAACAAGCTTGGGTCTGGCCCGCCAGCATTGGGAAGGCCGGCAATGTTATAGGGAAGAAACCGCCCTTTACTCATTTTCAGTCGACCGGTTCCATCGTTCGTTCGGAGAGCATGTGCGCGAATCGGGTCAGAACCATACACCATCGACGCATCAAGTAATGCTGTAATGTGATTTACCTGTTGCCGAGGTGTATTCTGGAGGTCAGCATACGCCGAGCGTGTGAATGGCATGACTTGGGTGCCAGTATTATGGGGATCAAAATGAGTATCGCCGGTTGGAATTTGGATGTTATGGGGTTCCGTCGGGTGTGCTTCTTCCGTGAGATCAATATCATGATCGATGAACTGTCCCCATTGCCAAACAAAGTCGGAGGCGTGTTTTGCATTTTGCGTGAGATGAGTTTGTGCCACAACAATATTTGAAATGGCGCGTGCACTTAATCGATTCGTACCACTTGGTTCCTTCTTTCCATCAGTGTAATCAGAGTCCATAAGACGAAGGAGCGGCGTGTTGGCACGGCCCCACTCTGGATTGTGTATATTCGTGTTTTCCCCATCAATGGTCCGTGGTTCAAATGCTTGCAGATCCTGGCTGCTGACTCCTAAGGCCGTCACAAGGGTCATCATCATAAAAGCCGCACGTTGTAATCTGTTTGATTGAGGCATTTTTAACGCAAATGTGGCCTGTCGAGTCGCCATATTCCCTCCTCTGTCGATGCTTCTCAGTAGTTTAGGTTTTGGTGAGTTGTAGGTTTCCTTGCCTGATATACAACCCTAGACTATACAGAGTGCATTTCTCGTAACTATTCCTCGAAAGAGGGGATGATTCATTTCTCGTAGCGATGGAACGGCGATATTTTAGGAGAGTACAGAAGGCAAAAACATAGAATATGTCACGATGAACAAACGACATTGGGATTTGGAGGAAGAAATTGGAAAGTAACACAGAGGGAACCTGTATTACGTAGGTAGCAGTATTTGGGGAGGCCTAGCCTGAGCGGCGTCAATGTTCAAGAGTCATTACAAGAATCGCGTCACTCGTGATGGATTTGTTCACAAACATTACCTACCCTGTTGTTTGGATTCTAACGCAGCCCACCGTGCGTAGAGCTGTTCCACGGTTTGTGTGGCCGCTTTAAGTTTGTCGTAAGCTTCCTGTAATTTCACGTGATTGGATGCAACGTCGGGATCTTCCGTCTGTGCAAGACAAAAGTCTCGTGTGGTTTCCGCCTTGAGGATTCGAGACTCCATGGCGTCGTATTCTTTCTGCTCTTTAAAGGATAGCTTTTTCGCTTTGACTTTTGGTGTGGATGTTTCGTCTCCTGTTGTCGCCGGTGTTTTGTTTTTTTGTTTTTTCGCTTTTTTCTTTCGAAGCCAAGATTCCCATTGTTCATATTCGGCAAAGAGCCCGTATGCGCCATACCCATCTAATCCGACAAATTGCGTACAGACTTTCGTGAGCATAAAACGGTCATGCGTAACCAGGACCAAAGCACCGGGAAATTCCAGCAAACTTTCCTCTAGCGTTTCTCGGGTTGGGATATCCAGGTCATTGGTCGGCTCATCGACAATCAACACATCGGCTGGTTGTAACATTAGGCGTGCGATGACGGCTCGAGCCTGTTCGCCACCAGAGAGTAGTCGTGTCGGGAGATCCAACTGCTCAGGTTGAAATCGAAAGCGTTTGGCCCAACCGGTGATATGAATAGTGTTTCCACGGTATTCCACGGACTGCCCCGTATCCGACAACGTTCGTCGTAAAGTTTTTTCCGGGTCAAGTTGCGCACGGTTTTGATCAAAGTAGACAATTTTGAGGTTTTCCGCATGTCGAACGGTGCCCTGATCGGGGGCAAGTTCTTTTGCAAGGAGTTTGAGCAAGGTGGACTTTCCAGAACCGTTATGTCCTACGATGCCCATGGCCATTCCCGGCGATAGTAAAAGCTCAAGATTGTGAATCAGCGTTCGTGATCCGAAAGATTTTGTCAGGTCTGTCACCTCAATTAACTGTTTGGTGCGGCGCCCGGAGGAAACGAAGTCAATTGTGGTTCCCTCTTGTCGAAGGCGTGTGGCGGTTTCCGCGAGTTCGGCTTGAAGTGCATGTGCGGAGTCGATGCGATATTTGGCCTTAGTGGTTCGTGCTTTGGGGCCACGGCGAAGCCATTCTTCCTCACGACGGACTTTCCCTGCCAATGCTTGAGCTTGTTGATGTTGAGTGTGATGATGTTCTTCGCGTTGCCGCAGGAATTGATCATAGGTGCCCGTGACCAGCAAAAGTCCATCGACGTATCGGGTGTTGATTTCGGCAATTTTGTTGGTTGCATGTTGAAGGAACCACCGATCATGGCTGACCATGATCCATGGCCATGGTGCTTGTGACATCATGTGTTCTAACCACTGCAAGCCTTCCAGATCCAAGTGGTTCGTGGGTTCATCCAGCAACATGATGTCCGGATCTTGGACAAAACCGCAGGCAATCGCCAGTCGTTTTCGCCAACCACCAGATAATGGCGCAACGGGTTGATCCCCATCCTCAAATCCAGTCTTTCCTAAAATTTCTTGCACACGAACCACAGCTTCAGTGCTTTCCATGCCAGAGCCAATGGCCGAACGTTCCATTTCTTCTATGATCGTCGAGCCTGGAGTAAATTCTGGTTGTTGCGGAACATAAGCCATTCGAAGATGTTGGCGGCGAGTGATGGTCCCATCATCTGGTTGTTCGAAATCAGCAAAAATTTTGAGAAGGGTGCTTTTGCCTGATCCATTGGGACCGATGATGCCGATGCGATCTTGTTCTGAGACGCCAAGCGTTAAATCATTAAATAACTGTTTCACGCCAAAGGCTTTTGAGAGTTTCTGTCCGTAAATAAGCGCTGCCATAGAAAACCCTATTCACACATTATGAAGTAATGAGCTGTGTAGAATGAAGACCGAGAGTGATTCGCTATTGTTGCCGTAAAAATCTTGGGCGATCTCTGAGGGCAACCATTCGAATGAGGTCTCTGACGGAAAGTATTCCCACAATGTTGCCATTTTCTGTCACTGGTAAGTGGCGGATCCATTTTTCCGCCATTAAATCACTGGCGTCATGAACCGTTCTATTAATATCAATGCCAATCAGCGGCTGGTTCATGATTGAATTGACGTAGACTTGCTTGGGATCATGATTGTAGGCCATGACCTTCTGGATCAAATCTCGTTCTGTCACAATACCGATCATTGCTGAGTTTTCTGTGATGAGTAATGCGCCGATTTGTTTCTCGGCCATTCGCTGAGCCGCGGTGAAGATTGTTTCCTCTCCAGAAATTTGCTCGATCGTTCGTCGCATGAGTACGCTCAGCGGACGGTAGACATTATCGAGTTCTCGAATCGGGCCTGAATCTGCGTAGACGAAATGTCTCACGAGATCACGAATGGAAATCAACCCTACAATCTCATCTCCGTCAGCAACGCAAAGGTGCCGAACGCCTTGCTGTTCCATGAAATGACTGGCGTCAAGCATGGAACGATTGGAGGCAATGGTATGGAGGGGCGTCGTCATGATCTTCGCGACAGGAGTCTTGGAATTTACGTGATCGAGGGTCATGACTTTGCGAACTAAGTCAGTTTCGGAAAACACTCCAATGATCGGCGGCTGTCCAGCTCCAGAGGTTTCCCTATGAACCATCAAGCACCCTATGCGTTGTTCAGCCATCTTTGCCGCCGCCTCTATTGCACTCGTGTGTTCATTCACAGTTTCAAGATCTTCTTGCATAAAATCAGCAATTGGTGCTGATGGCAGGTTACTCATAAATCCTCCTGTATGGTGATCTTTGTAGAGACATCATGGCCGCGTCATTGGATGCGCATATGAGTCACATACGCACTTCGTCTCTTTATCTCATCATCTTTGATGGGCAAGTTTGTGATCATAATAATCTGGCGACTATACCATAGTTGAGGAATTGGAGGTATGGATGAGACCTAAGAATTTTTCCGGACATCGTTTTGGGAGATTTGGGCAGCATGAACAGTCTCTACCGTTTGGGAGGTCATGATCCCTAAGCGGCAGAGGGAAGGAGGGCGAAGGGCAGGACGGGATTTTCAGGATGACAGTCTCGATTGTCCTTACTTTTTGACGAATTCGAGGTTAAGCGTCACTGGGTGTTGCGGGGTAATGGTTACATTGTGTTTCTGGGTTCCAAGAACAGGATGCCATACAACCATGGTGTAGGTTCCAGGTGGAATCTGATCGATGTTGAACCGCCCCTGTTCATCCGAAATCGCGAAATATGGAGAGTCCGCAACATAAAGCCAATTCTCCATGAAGTCATGTCGATCACACGTAATGGCCACGACCCCGGGTTGTTTGAGCTTCTTATGCGTGAATGTTTCATTGAGAGTTCCTAAGGCTGGGATGCCTCGATTATGGACGGTCTTGAGAATCGTCGCCTTATTTCCTCGCAACACGTAGGTATGTAGTGTGTGTTTGATTGAATCGTTATTGGTGAACTGAATGGGTTCATCTCGAGCGAGTACGCCGGTAAATGGGCCAAAATTACATTTTTTTGTTCGGACTTCAAGATCGAGGGTGTCGCCTGCACGATAGTGAAACTCTCCCTGGCCTGGACGGTCAGCTCGAATATGTTTTTCCTCAAACGCCTTGCCGCGTGTAATGCCTTCAAGGGCAATGACGGCTCCTTGTAATTTTCCATCGTTCACCGACACTTTGGTTAACGACCGTGTTTGGCCACAAATTTCTGGGTTTTTTTGAACGGTAAATGTGCGTGGGGCTAGGATTTTCCCTTCAAACGTTACGTGACCACTGAGTGTGCCTGGATTGACTACTTCCGTTGTCTCATAGGCGAATAGAGGGTTCCATAACCCAAGACTCACCAACGGGACACTAAGCCAAAACGTATATCTTGCATTCATGATCGTACTCCTTATGAAATCCTAGCCCACAGCCGTATAGCGATACCTAGAGAATGTATTAATGAATAACTTGCCAGCCAACGGTCACAGCCCAGTCCGTCTCGAGTTGAGGGCCATCTAAGTTTTGATAGATCGGTACGCCGCCTTCGACTCCGAGTCGATGTTCCAACCCAAGAAATTCCGGTAATAAGAAATTCACGCCTCCCATGATATCCAGTTGTTTTCCACCCCGCAGATCAGGGTCGGCGGTAAACACCAGTTGCTGAGCCGCAGGTCTGGTAATTCTGGTATCTTGCCCGTCGTAATCAAACCAATGCCGCCATTTAAATCGTACTGAATTGCTGATCCAATTGGTCCAGGCATAGGCTCCGTAGGCTCCAACTTCATAGGCATCACCCTTCGAATACCCAGCCTTATTTCGAGCGATTCGGTATGTTCCAAGCGTTTGGAATCCCCAAGAGGCGTTCCCTTTTGCTCCACCGTAGGTCAGGCCGGGAAGTAGGTCGACGGTACCCGACCCCAGTTGCATGGGGTAGGGAAGTCTAATGACTCCAAGTGGAGTTGTGCCTTTATGCGTAATGTCGCCGGTGGGCAAGCTCACGTTGAAGTTTAAATGGAATCGGTGCGCTCCAATACTTGGTGCTTCAAAGGCATAGAGGCGCCATAGCGATCCAATTTTAAAATCTCCAGCTCCTTCTGTTCGTGTTCGGAATTTTGCCGCGCCAAGTGGCGTCCCGGCGACATGGTCCATGTTGTTACGGAGATATGGCAGCATGGCGGTAAGCGTGAGGGTATCGTTCACGCCATACATGGCGCCGAACATATGCATTTCCATTCTCATGAATGTCGGGATGACCGCAAAGCCTTGAGCACGGACATCTGCCGGAGATAATCCTGAGGTTCCGTCTCGGATACCATTCATTTCCATTTGCATATATCGATAAGAGAACATCAGCTCTCCTACATTGTGCGTATGCTCGCCCATCATGCCAATCGGGCCGTGAGAGTCTGCGCGTTCAGGGGTATAAAAGTTTCCAATAGTCAGTTGTTCGCCATTGTTCGCCAGTCGTTGTGATAGGGATTCTTCGAATCCATCGAACATGCCATCGAGGAGAGCGGCCAAGCTATTGCCACTACTGATGGTGAAAATGAGGACGCAGGTAAGGGTGATAATTCTCGGTACCCGGCGCCGTCTATATGAACTTTTAGAATGGTGATACATAACAGATAAAATTCCTTCGTATTGCATAATGGTATGTATAAATAATATCGCTGCATGCGGAAGTAACGATCATGTTGCACAGTCGCGTATGGCGAATGCATGCAGCGCAATACGCTGACCTACAGATCAAACAAGTCTCTTTAGTTGAAATTTACGAGAACGATACAACTGGGGAAAGATCAGAAGGAGGCGCACGAGGGTTGGAATAGCGAGAAAAGACGATTTCTATTGAAGTCAGGATGGGCAAATCAACATCAACACTGGTAAGCGCTGGCTCACGTAATTCAAAGTCGATGGTTTGCAGGACATGGCCTGCCGCACACATCCATGAACAAATGTTATTCGAATGCGTGGTTGCCTCATGATGAGCTTCGTGATGTGTGCTGTGAGTGGTGGCTTGTACGGTGAGCGTACCGCTGACAAATAAAAAACACGTCAGGAGAGTTAGGATGAGGGCAGGATGTAGAATTCGTTTCATATGCACATAGGCCTTTTTCTGTATCCTACGTATAATTTAGAATGCCTGTCAAGAAAACCGCCTTATTGAGGGTTCAGTCCCTGTCCAACCTTCGTGCCAGCAATATATCCAGTGGCCCATGCCCACTGAAAATTAAATCCTCCTATGCGGCCGTCACAGTCAAGTATTTCTCCAACGGCATAGAGGCCTGGGATTTTTCGAGATTCCATCGAATTGATATTGATTTCTTGTAATGGAATGCCACCGGCGGTGACTTCGGCAAAATTCCACCCACGTGTTCGTTCAATTGGAAGACGTAAGCCCGTTAAGATGTGCGTTAACATTCGTCGAGCGGTTCGTGTCAGTTGACTGATTGGTAAGGCCGAAAACTCCACGTTGGCTGTATGGGGATTGGCCGATACCGTCATTTCTGTTGCGACATAGGTGCATAACGTTTTGGCCACTCGTTGAGGAAGACGTTTCGAGAGTAGCGCAACAAGCGTTTTTTGAGGGTCATGTGATGCTTCATCAATAAGCCAGCGATCAATTTCTTCAAATGTCTGATCTGGAAAAAATGACAGCAAAAGTGTTGCGTCAGATCCTTGCGCTTGTCCCTTTATCCAAGATCGACTGGCATCCATGATGGCTGGTCCGCTCACCCCAAAGTGCGTCCAGAGCAAACTTCCCGTTCGACGGTCAGCAATTCTACCGTCACTGGTTGTCGTGAGTGTGACGTCGTGTGATGTCCCTGAGAGCTCTTTATGGAAAAAACTTTCAGAAAGTACGAGTGGAACTAGAGCCGGATCACATTCAGTAATCGTATGGCCAAGCCGTTGCATGAGGTTCCAGCCTGACCCGTCAGACCCGGATTTTGGCAAAGACTTTCCTCCAGTGGCCATAATGATTCGATCTGCTGTCATCACGCCTTCGTCTGTTTCAAGAGCAAAATGATCAGGTGTTTTATGGATGTCCTGGATTCGGTGCTGTGTTCGTATGACTATTCCAAGCTCCTCGCATCGACGTAGGAGAGCATGCAGGACGGTCCGTGCTTTATTGGAAACGGGAAAGATCTTTCCTGTGGCTTCTTGTTTCAGTGGCACTCCCATGGATTCAAACCATCGCATCGTGTCCTGTTCAGTGAATCGTTTCAATACGCGCTCAACGAGTCGAGGTGGAGCGTGGAAGTCCTTGGAGGTAACCTGTACATTGGTCACGTTACAACGCCCTCCGCCCGATACTAAAATTTTTGCTCCAATCGAGCGAGCGCCGTCAAAGAGCACCACTCTCAGGTCAGGCCTCGCTTCTGCGGTAAAGATGGCTGCCGCCAAACCTGCAGCGCCGGCTCCAACGATGGCTATCTGAATATCAGCGGGCATTGTGACGTATAGATGGCAGTGCTTGTGACATGATGTGTGGCGTGCAGATCCCCGTTATCGTAACGGAGATGCTCGACGGAAGAAACACATATTTAAAGATTGGATAGTGTAGGAAATATGTTGTCGAGAAGGTGTTTGGAGCTGGTTCAGGGTAGCACCAGCTCCAACGAAAATGAAGGCTTTGTTCCTGGATCGACGCTTGATCGTGAAGCGTGTTACGAGGTTAGTGTGGCCATTGTTTCCATTCTTGCGTATTCGAGTCAAACCACCAATCTGGACCATTGAGATAGAGTTTCTTGTGGCAATCCAATGTTTCTCGCATGGAATTATTGGGCCATTCACGCCATTTCTGAGCGCGAGTCGCAGAGTCAGACCACCAGTCCGGACCACTTAGATACAGGTCTTTATACTCCTCCAAACTATGAGATGCATTTCTCGACGGCCATTCTTTCCATTCCCGAGTGTTTGAGTCAAACCACCAGTCCGCTCCGTCTAAAAACATTTGCTTATGGTCCTCTAATGTCTGTCTTCCTTGTTCGTCAAAATCATCCTGATGGGTGTCGCAATAGTCGCCATGGGTATTTTGAGCCATAGCATGTGAGGCAAATAAACACGAACAGAACAAGAGCAGTGGAATGCAGAGGTGCTTGGATCTCATGGTATTTCTCCCGTTCGAATAAAAGGGTATAAATTGTGAGTGAAAAAACGGACCATACGTGACGGTCTCTACCGAGGTTCAACATTCCATTCCTGAAAGAATGGGAGTTTCAACCTGTTGTTGGGAACCTTTTTACGTGACGAGGGGGAATCTTCGAGGGGGATCGTATCTAACCATGAATCTCTGTCTGAAAGCAAGAACACGGCAGTGGATGAATGTGTGGAATATTCAGTCGATGGATAGAGTCATGGAACTGCACACATATTCTCCAGTTGTTCTTTCGTGGGAATCGTATTGATGATGCGAGTGCGGCCTTGGTTGCATGTCACCGTTCCTTCTGTCATGTGTCCATAGGTTTTTTTAACAACACGACGTCTTGGTCGACAATCAGTAGCTGCGCTTGCCATTTGTTCGCCAACCATTGAAAGGTCGGCTGTGAAAAAAAACAGACGTGCGTCAGGTCGTTTTTATAATGCCATGTCGTGAATGCCTGCTGATTATACACGCGTTTTGTCATGATGCCGAAGAGACCCCCAGGCTTGAGGATATTCCATAATGCGTCTAACTCTTCTTGAGGACGGTGAAGATGTTCAACCACTTCGGACGCGGTGATGAAGTCGTATGTTTCTTGAAAAACTGAACGATCATCTGCATAAAAACAATCGTAGAGTGCAACGGAGTGCCCGGCTTCTTCGAACATCACGGATAGAGTTGGGCCGGGGCCGGATCCAAAGTCGAGACCATGACTGTGGGAGGGGATGTGGCGATGCATAGGGATGAAGATGCGGCTCAGAAAAGATCGATAGGCGTGATCCTCTGGTGAATTTTGGTGATGGTCATAGGCGGATTTTTCCGTTTCACTCGAAAGATATTGATGTGGCGGGACAAAGACCAGCTGACATGTGTGACATAAATAAAAGTTTCTTCTGTTGTCACGGTGATAGGTATCGTGAATATTGACGTGATGGCAGAGAGGACACGGAGAGCCAAGAGTCATAGTCTGGGCCGAGAGCGAGTAGAGGTTATCTTTCGTCCTGATTCGCGCAGTCAATGCATAAAAGAACGGTGGGGTCAAATGCTAATCGTTTTGGGTGAATGTCCTCTTCGCATCGTACGCACAATCCAAATGCCTGCGTTGCTATACGTTGTAGCGCGGTTTCAATTCGCTGCTTTCGTAGTTGTCTTCGTTGTTGCGAGTCTTTGGCCATCGCTTGATGTTGAAGGGCATCCATTCGTGAGACACGGCCGATTTTTGTTTGGTCTAATTCGACGGTTTGCGCCGCTTCATCTCCGGTTGCTTCGATTTGCAAAATTTCATCGCGAAGGGTTAGGAGCTTCTCACGAAAATGTTCGATGTCTAAGGTTGGGTGATCCACATTGTCCTCTTGTGTGCCAACAATAAAAGAAGCCTGGACTTGTCAAATGAGTGTGTGAACAGAATGGGTGGGTGTTAGGGCCTTAGCACCCAACGAGTTCATCAATCCCACTGTTGCCTCCGATGTTGAGCAGTAAGGTGAGATTTCCGCTTGAAAGTTTGGTGAGTTCCATATGTGTGTCTTGTTGGGAATTTGTTTCTTGGGTATCGATAATGAGTGTCGCTCCGTTGGTGGTCACGGTGCGAATCTCCCAGTTCCCCAAAGACAATTGCTTATCCGCCGCATACATGTGCATTCCACTTCCTTGAATGTTCATATAATATTTCGCCTGGCTACATCCTCCGGCTCCCCACATTCCATGATAGTCCCTTGGGATAGCCATTTGAGCATTTCCGAGTGTAAGACTTGTGATGAAGGCTCCAACAACTACGCTGAATATCAGAGTTTTTTTCATAGGATCGTCTCCATACGGGGGATTCTTGTCGGCAGTCTGAGCGATGTAAACATCGTTGAATCGTCCATCATAATCCAGCGCGCTGATTCTGTTGAGTTTCGTCTAGTCATTCGCTTTTAAAAACTATACGATCTCTGAATCAGGAACAATCTTGAGTTCGACGGATCTGTTGAGATGTGACTGTGAATTGTCTGTGTAATCTAACGAAAATTCTGCTCTATGTAAAACAGATTTTGTGATACGATTAGAGGTATTCAAGATTGTAGTCTCTATCAAAGCCTGACAACCCTATGGCATATAGCATTCTACAATTGCTGAATGGTACATTCCCTTTTTCTGACATTCCCTGTATCCTGTTTCTTTCGTTTCTGCAGAAATACGTACGAGCAGATACAGTGAGTCAATAGTGATGTGACCATTGACTTGAAGACTGTAAGACCAGATTTGCACTATTACTTCTTACCGATAACGGAGCGTTCATGACAGACAACTCAACAACAGGCACCTCCAATGAAATTTTTGTGCGTGACTGCCTTCCACGACTCCATGAATTATCCAACAATCTTTGGTGGAGTTGGACTCCCAAGAGTCGGCAACTGTTTGAAGTCTTTGACCAAACTCTATGGCGTCTGACCCATCATAATCCTGTCAAACAACTTCAAGAGGTGAAGCCTGAGCGCCTTCAACAACTAGCCGAAGATGTTGTCTTTCGCCGGCGTTATGTTGAGGCCTTTAAGACCTTTGATGAGTACATGGCCAGTCACGAACATTGGTTTGGAACGAATTATCCAGCGTTTTCGAATGCACCGATTGCCTATTTTTCAGCAGAATTTGGGCTTCATAATTCCGTGCCTATTTATAGCGGCGGCCTCGGCATTCTCGCAGGCGATCATTTAAAAGAAGCCAGTGATCTTGGAGTTCCTCTCGTTGGTGTGAGTTTTATGTATCGCCAATCCTATTTTCGTCAAGTTATTGGGTTGGATGGGTGGCAGGAGGCGAAATATGAAAACCTCAACCGACATGACCTACCGATTCAGCCGGCGATGACGGATGCGGGAGAGCAATGTCGTATTACCGTGAAATTGAACCACCGCTCGGTCACATGCGTAGTCTGGAAAGTGTTTGTTGGACGTGCGTGCTTGTACCTGCTTGATACGGATGTACCGGAGAATATGCCTGACGATCGTTTGTTATCGGCACGACTGTATGGTGGAGATCGAGCTGTCCGGTTAGCGCAAGAAATGATCTTGGGCATTGGAGGGGTACGAGTTCTCAGAGCTTTGGGCATACATCCTCAGGCGTGGCACGCCAATGAAGGCCATGCCGCATTTCTCCACATTGAACGGCTTCAAGAATGTATACAAAAAGGGATGGCGATTCCCAGAGCAATTGAAGCGATTCGGCAAAATTCCGTCTTTACGACGCATACACCCGTTGAGGCTGGCCATGACTTTTTTTCGCGTCACCTCATCGAAGAATACTTCGCCGGGTTTTGGAAGCAATGTGGTTTTTCACCGCAAGCCTTCTTTGAGTTTGGGAAGCATCCGAAAGACTCTATCGACCATTTTCACATGACGGCGTTAGGGATGTACTTTTCTTCTCAGGTCAATGGGGTCAGTGCCGAACATGGCCGTGTCTCTCGTCGAATGTGGCAGTGTCTCTGGCCTGACCTTCAAGAACACGACGTGCCCATTCATCATGTGACGAATGGTGTGCATGTGCCAACATGGATTGCTCCAGAGATGAATCATTTATATAGCAAATATCTTGGGCCAGACTGGATGTCGGGGTCAGATAATTCTGCGATGTGGCAGCGAATTCTTGAAGTTCCAGACCATGAAATTTGGGACGTTCGTCAAGTCCTCAAGCGCAAGTTATTAAATTTCATTCGGCATCGTACTCGTTCAGGTTGGGCATCTGGTCGTCTGCAGGCTGAGCAAGTGATGGCAGGTGGAACATTTCTTGACCCCTATGCTCTTACGATTGGGTTTGGTCGAAGATTTGCCACGTATAAGCGGGCCAATCTGTTGTTTCGCGATCTTGATCGTCTTCGAACCATTCTTCAAGATCGATGGCGACCCGTGCAATTCATCTTTGCCGGTAAGGCCCATCCTGCCGATGAGCCAGGCAAGCAGTTGATCCACGAAGTCTATCGCCATGCGCAATCCAGAGATATGGGTGGTCGCATTGTATTTTTAGAAGACTACGATATGCATGTGGCGAAGTTTCTCGTACAAGGCGTCGATGTGTGGTTGAATAATCCGCGTGCTCCGTTTGAAGCCAGCGGGACGAGTGGGCAAAAAGCGGCCTTGAACGGCGTGCCGAATCTCAGTGTCTTAGATGGCTGGTGGAAAGAGGGGTATGATGGTTCCAATGGATGGGCATTCCCCACGACATCGGAACAATTAGATGAACAGGCTCAGGATGATTATGATGCGAATGTTCTCTACAATGTTCTGGAAGAAGAAGTCATTCCCCTCTATTACCAAAGTGACCAGGACAGAGTTCCGCATGGTTGGGTGACAATTGTGAAAAATGCCATTCGCACGAATGCACCGCAGTTCAGTGCTCGTCGAATGTTGAAGGAATATGTCGATAAATTCTATGTGCCGCTGTTACGTGCAAACAGCGAACCGTCTGAATCTGTCGAGCAGATTGAATCGACAGGTTGATGTCCTGCGAATAGAAGTCTGCGGAATGTGTGTCCGCATTCTTCATTGGGTGCGAGCTAGGCATTATCGGCTTGAGGAGTGGGAGTCGGTAAACATAAAAGAATGGCTTTCTGAGGTAATCCCAGCTATTCGACTGAAACCCAACCCATCCCAGTGAGCATACGAGCGGAAGAATACTTAAAAACCAATTCCAATGCTGAATCCGCCTCCGGACCGTCCCCCTGTCCCTCCGCCTCCAAAAATACTCCAGTGAGGTCGAGGGTGATTATTCGGCGAATTCTTTTCCCAAACATGCAGATGTTGAATCGTTAATGTCGGATACTGATACTCTGTCTCATCGAGTGAAGCGCGTTCCGATCCTGTCATCTCGCCAACGATGGTCACACGGGTGTTGGATGGAAATGTGGCTGGATCCAGGAATCTTTCATTGAATGCGAGAAATCGACCATTGGATGTCGTTCGTTGCTGCCGTGGTTGTTGCCACTCATTCAACGGTAATTGAAGGATTTCAAGCCGAGTCCCGCCGTCTACGCTTTGCGCATGCAGGACTTCACCTCCAACGAGAAGCCACTTGCCTGTATGACTGTCTGGGTTTTGCATGACTTGGGAAAAGGACAACTGTCTGTCGATTCGAGATTCGAGTGCTTCCGGGATGATAAGGGATGAGGAGGTGCATGCTGGTATGAATATGAGGCAAGGAGCAAAGAGCAGTTTGAAAATTTTATATCGAAACATGTATTGATTCTATCAGAAATAATGACAATCCGGCTGAATGGTTTCTTCCCAAGACTCAATATCGTGTTAAGATAGGAAACTGAATACTCGGAAGCCCAAGTTTCTGTCAAATTGAAAGTACGTATTGTACACATCGAATGATGTTTCGATCTATTCTCTTGACAATACTGAAGCATGAGGCGATTTCCTTGATAGAAAAACTAGGACGGAAGTACTGTCGTATGAGTTTGATATGAAGAAAATTTGGTTTCTTCTTTTCATTTTTCTCCTTGGCATTGGACTTGGGCTTGGCGCGCCGTCTGTTGCGCCGAAGTATCTTGGCAAGTATTTTCCGACAGGACTTTCTGCAACACGTTCTGGGGTTCAAGGTGTAGTCGTAAAAAAACAATCTGAAGAAACTCGTCTCTTACTCACCATTTCAGCTCCCGATGGTGCGATGTTGGTGACATTTGAAAAACGAATTACCGAAATTTCCCTCCTAGTGGACGAAGGAGATGTTGTCACATTGGACACCAGAGTCTATGCTCCATTTGTGATTGATCCGCCGATTCTTCGTGTGCAAAAAACAGGCGAATTTTCTCCTCACGTGCCAGAGCCTGTATCCGATGACGTTCCTGCTGACTTCGACCAGCCGGTTTCTCCTGCGTTGCCTAGTCTTCCTGCGCCTGAACCCCTCACGGATGAGAGCGATGAACCGGATGAGAACGATGGGCCTTCAGATGCCGCTACTCCGTCGGTTATTACCGATCCACTGTTTTAATGAGTCGGGGTGCGTTCAATCTGTCTGTCTGATCGTACCGTCTCTTTTTTTCTATCTCAGATGCGTGTAGATCAAGCTATACCTTTTCCTAACCTCTTCCGCTCAGGTAAACTATAGCCGTTCCAGTTATGCCGAATCCACAGGTTGTCCTATTGAATGCTGATTGACCCTTCGTTATTGAACCGTCAACCGTCTGCCGGGCATCCAAGCGGGCATAACCTTCATCATGATCAGCGTGTTTTTGCGCTGTGAACATGATGTAAATTCGGTTGGAAGTTATTTGGTTTCGCTATAGCCCTCAGTGAAGTTCTTGAACTGAAAGGAAATAGATAATGGAGTTTAACCCTGGGTTTCAAGTGTCGTTGAACATGCAAGGTCAATCATGTCTTGTCCTCGGTGGCGAGGACGAAGCCGTGGAGAAAATTGAACGGTTGTTGGACGCTGGAGCAAAAGTCACGGTCGTGCATCCCACGCTTCATACCATTCTTCGGAAATATACCGCGTCTGGCAAAATCATTCATCGCGGAAGAATGTTTCGTATCACCGATGTTCAAAATGGAGTGACTGCGGTGATGAATACGGTAGCCGAGGATCATGATCTGGCCAAACAGCTCTATGAGCTTTCAAAATCTGAACATTTTCTCGTGTGGTCCATTGACCAACCCGACCTTTCAACGTTCACGATGCCGGCTTTGGTCAAGCGAGGTCATTTGCGAGTGGCGATTAGCACCAGTGGGGCCTCACCCTCACTCGCCAAAGCGCTTCGGCAGGATTTAGAGGTGGTATTGGATGAAGAACTTGTTGATATACTCAGCTGGCTTTCTACGGTTCGTGAAAATCTTCGTGATTCGGAACCAAGTCCGAGCAAACGACGAGAACAACTTCAAGCGATTGTCGAGGGATTCCGTCTTTCGGGCACACTAGAATATCCGAAAGCCTGGCAGGAACAACAGTTAGCGCATTCAGTAAAGGAGTCATAGGTTATGGTGTTGTTAGAATTTAGTATGTCGCCACTTGGAAAAGGTGAAAGTGTGAGTAAGTATGTGTCACGATCTTTAGATATTATCGATAAAAGCGGTGTAGATTACCGACTGAATCCGATGGGAACGGTTTTAGAAGGGGAGTGGGATGAAGTCTTTGGTGTCGTGAAACAATGTTATGAACGCATGAAGAAAGATTGTGGGCGAATATCTTGCGTGGTAAAGGTCGATTACCGTCAAGGGAAAAAAGGTCGACTGGGTGGCAAGGTGGCCAGTGTGGAAAAGAAACTTAAGCGAAAACTAAAAACCTCATAAGGATAGCTCTTCACTGCACTCACCTGGGGTTATTCAGATAGGCGTATACACGTGATGGGCTCGAGCCCCAATATTGCAGAGGACTTCATACGGGATTGTGCCCAGCCAGTCAGCTATATCTCTCGCCGAAATTTCCTCCCGTTGTTGTCTTCCCAGTAGCACCACTTCTTCGCCAACACTGACTTGTGCGAGGTTAGTGACATCAACCAGCATCATATCCATGCATATTTTTCCAACGATTGGAACCCGTTGGCCTTGAATGAGTACGATGCCTCGGTTCGAGAGACTGCGAGAGTAGCCATGGGCATACCCGACTGGCAAAATGGCTATTTTTGATGCTCGAGTTGTCTGGTAGCTTCGGCTATAGCCAATGAACTCCCCCGACTTGGCGGATTGCACATGAACAACATGCGTTGCCACTTTCATGACCGGTTGTAACGCAATATCGGTGTCGTGTGCCTTTCGTGTTGTATATCCATAGAGCAGGAGGCCCGGACGAACCATATTGAAATGGGATGAGGGATAGTACATGATTCCAGCGCTGTTGGCCGCATGAATCATGGCAATAGCATGCCCTGCATTTTTCAATTGTGTGAGGACTGTTTGAAAGCATGCTAGTTGAGCCTTGGTGAATTCCTGTTGAGAGTCATCAGCATCCGCAAGATGTGTCATCATTCCTTCAACAGCAAGTTTCGAGGCAAATGGCTGTGCGTCAAGGAGCGATACCACGGATTCTGCATGAAACCCCAGTCGCCGCATTCCCGTATCGATTTTAATATGAACGGGGTATGAGGGAAGATGCGGGTCAAGGCATTCAGCCAGTGCATGGGCTATGTCTTCATTGGAAAGCACTGGAGTCAGTCGATGGTGCAGTAGTTCAGGAATTTGGTTTGGAATCAGTCCACCCATGACAAGAATGGGTTGCGTGACCCCTTGCATGCGTAATGCACTGCCTTCTTGAACGGTGGCCACGCCAAAACGTTGAACCCCCAGGTCAATCAATGCACGGGTGATGGTCTTGGCTCCATGGCCATAGGCATTGGCTTTGACAACGGCAAGAATGTCGCATGCAGGGTGCAAGAGGCGGCGGACTTCTGAGAGATTATTGGCTAACGCCGAAATGCTGATTGTGGCGGTAATGGGCGAAAGGTCTAAAGGGGTAGACTGTCTGGAAACTGTGGGTGGAGGTGTCACAGAATACACTCTAAATTTCGAGTATCTCCTCTTCTTTTTTCTTTAACAAATCATCGACCTTATGTATATACGTATCGGTCAACTTTTGGTTGTCAGCTTCAGCTCGCCGAAGATCATCTTCGGAAATTTCTCCATCTTTCTGAAGATGTTTTAACTCGTCATTCCCATCTCGACGAAATCCCCGTATTTGAATTTTTGTTTCTTCTCCATACTTCTTGCACAGTTTCACGAGTTCTTTTCGCCGTTCTTCGCTCAGTGGAGGGATAGGGAGGCGAATGAGTTTTCCGTCGTTTGACGGCGTCACGCCTAATTCTGACGTGGTTAAAGCCCTCTCAATATCTTTAATGATTGAGGGATCCCACGGTTGTATGTGTATGAGGCGGCTTTCCGGAACAGAAAGATTGGCGACTTGTTTGAGCGGTGTCGGCGTTCCATAGTACTCAACCGTAATATGGTCGAGGAGGGCGACTGATGCCCGACCTGTGCGTAATGTCGTGAATTCTCGTTTGAGATGGTCGATGGCCCCTTCCATGAGCTTCGTGACTTTTTGAAGTGATGCATGTGCCATGACAAGACGTCCTTTTACTGAATTGTAGCATTATGAGCGACGCGAGTCCCAATGGTTTGTCCTTCGAGCAGGCGACGAATATTACCTGATTTAGTCAAATCGAAGACAATGATTGGAAGGTTATTGTCCATACACAAGGTGATGGCCGTCGCATCCATGACTTTCAAGTTTTTATTGAGCACGGAGAGAAACGGCAATTCTGTGAATCGTTTGGCTTCCGGGTGGGTCACCGGATCGGCATCATAAATTCCATCGACTTTCGTCCCTTTCAGGATGACATTCGCTCCAATTTCCATGGCTCTGAGCGCAGCGGCCGTGTCAGTGGTAAAGTATGGATTTCCCGTTCCCGCAGCAAAAATGACGACGCGTTTTTTTTCTAAATGTCGGATCGCTCGCCGACGAATATAGCCCTCTGCAAGTTGCCGCATTTCAATGGCTGAAAGGACCCGTGTGGCAACGTTTTTTGCTTCGAGGGCATTTTGCAGTGCGAGCGCATTGAGCAAGGTTGCAAGCATGCCCATATAGTCTGCAGAGGCTCGCTCCATTCCAGAGGCGCTTGCCGCCAAACCTCTGAAGATATTGCCTCCGCCAATGACGAGTGCCACTTCCACGCCCATGGTCATGACATCTGAAATCTCAGAAGCCAAATTATCAAGAATGGAAGGTTGAATGCCGTATCCCTGATCACCAGCCAACATTTCCCCACTAATTTTGAGAAGAATGCGCTGATATTGAGGAGGGTTCATTCCTGTCCCAACTGATAGCGGATAAACCGTGTCACAAGAATATTTTCACCGAGTTTGGAAATTTTTTGGGTTAACAATTCTTTGATAGAGGTGTTTGGGTCTTTAACAAAACCCTGCTCAAGCAAACATTGTTCTTGATAAAACTTTTCAAGCTTTCCCTGAACGATTTTATCCCAGGCGGCTTCAGGTTTTCCCATCTCTTTGGCTTGTCCCTCGTAGACGGACTTTTCGCGTGCAATGATGTCTTCCGGAACGTCTTCTCGCTTGACGTAGTTTGGGTTTGCCGCAGCAATTTGTAAGGTCAGGTCTTTTGAGAGAGCAGAGAATTCTTCGTTGCGGGCAACGAAATCTGTTTCGCAATTAATTTCCAACATCACCCCGATTTTTGAACCAGGATGGATGTAGGCATAGATCAATCCTTCTTTCGTCTCACGTCCAACCTTTTTTTGAGCAGCCGCCAATCCTTTTTGCCGCAAATGGTCAATGGCTTTTTCGATATTATTATCATTTTCTTGAAGAGCTTTTTGACAATCAAGGATCCCTGCCCCGGTCTTGCCACGAAGCTCTTTCACCAAGGCAGCAGAACTAGCCATGAGTGAACCTCTCCTTTTTGATGTGTAGGTGTGGGTCGTTACTCTATGTATGATAAAACAGGACTCTACGTTAGGGCGTCTTGACACTCTCTGTGCTGTCAGCCGCAGTTCGTACTGAGAGCATTTCCGCCATCACGCCATCTTCGCCGTCAGCCGACTGCTCCTGTTTTTTGCGAAGTTCAACGCCTTCAATGCAGGCATCGGCGATACTCGACGAAAAGAGTTTAAGCGAACGTATCGCATCATCGTTGCCAGGAATAGGGTAATCAATTCCATGAGGGTCGCAATTGGTATCAACGATCGCAATAACGGGAATTCCTAGGCGGTTGGCTTCTTTCACTGCGATATGTTGTATTCTGGTATCAAGGACAAAAATACAACCTGGAAGGTTTGACATGTCCTTGATCCCGTTGAGGTACTTTTGTAATTTACTTCGCTCTTTTTCCATGCGAACGATTTCTTTTTTCTTCAACCGCTCGTAGGTGCCGTCCGTTTCAGCCTCTTCAAGTTTCTTCAGTTGTCCGATGCTTTTACGAAGTGTTTGAAAGTTCGTCATCATCCCACCTAACCATCGTTGGTTGACGTAGAACATCTCGCATCGCGTCGCTTCTTCTTCGACAATATCCATGGCCTGGCGTTTTGTTCCGACAAATAACACCGACTCCCCGGAGGCGACAGTGTCACGCACAAAATGATAGGCCTTTGTGAACAAATGTAAGGTAATTTGAAGATCAATAATATAGATGCCGTTTCGTTCACCAAAAATATACGGTTTCATTTTGGGATCCCATCGATTGGTTTGATGCCCAAAATGTACGCCAGCTTCCAACAGAGATTTAATCGTTACCATAGTAAAGCTTTCCCACCCCCTTTCATGTGATTGGAAAAAGAACCGGTTTTGTCACGATTATGTGACGGAATTTAATATATTCTTGCTATGCTGATCCGTGTTCGAGAAAGAAAAGCTATCAGGTGCCAGATGGCAAAGAAGACTGTACAAAAAGACTTTTACATTCACAAACTTAGAAAGATTAGCATAGAGTCTGTTTTAATTCAAGCAAGCAAAGGCCTGGAACTGGTGATGCCTGGAGGCATTTTTAAAAAATGTTCGTCTCGTATTTCTTTTGACTCCCTTGTTTGAGGCTCTGTATAGTCCACTCGTTTATACGATCAGACCTAACGTATGCGAAGAAGGGAAGTGAACGATGGTTGAAATTCCTGCGAAATTATATGTTCAAGCACTCGCCAAGAAAGCCAAAGAGGCGGCACGGCCATTTGCGCGGCTTTCGAGCCAAGTGAAAGCACAGGGGCTTGAAGCCATGCTTACAGCATTTCATGAGAATAAACAGACATTTCTTGATGCCAATCGACAAGACTTAGAGCAAATTTCCAAAGATATGGATAAGCAAGTCTACCGTCAACTCGTGGAGCGGGTCAGGGTGTCGGAGGAGTCTTTGGAGAAGATGGGTGAATGGTTTCGGCGGGTGATCGAATACCCAGATCCTATTGGTGATATATCCGCGATGTGGATGACGATTGATGGGGTACAAGTTGGGCGTGTTCGAGCCCCCTTGGGAGTTATTGCGGTTATTTCAGACATGGCTCCTCATGTCACGCTGGAAGCCTTTGCCATGTGTTTGAAAGCCGGAAATGTATGCCTCTTTCGAGGAGGGAGTGAATGGTTCCATACCAACAAGGCCATTGCGGAATGTTTCATCAAAGCGGGGTCTGATAGTGGATTGCCGGATGGTGTGATGACCTTTATCGATCGGCCACAGCCGGAGGCCGCCCTGGAACTTGTTCGCTTAGTGAAGTATGTGGATGCGGTCATTCCTCGAGGGAAAACATCATTGAGAAAAGGTATTTTAGAACAAGCCAAAGTGCCGGTGTTGGGGTATGATGGTGGTCTGTCGCATGTGTATGTCGATGGCGATGTTGATATTCCATTGGCCCAAACCATCGTCGTCAATGCCAAAGTCCAAAATCCTGAGGCGTCGAATTCCGCCGATACGGTGCTGATCAATCAAAAAATCGTCCGGCACCTCCTTCCGGGATTGATGCGGCGTTTACTGGATGAATTTAAGGTGACGCTCACGGGGTGTCCGAAAACGGTGTCGATTATGGGAATCATGGCTATGACCGGCCATTTAGGCATTAAAGAGGCAACCGAGAAGGACTGGAGCGAGAAATATCAGTCGTTAACCTTGAACATCAAAGTGGTCAATGATCTTGATGAAGCGCTTGCCCACATTGGGCAATTCAGCCCTGGACATACGGATTCGATTGTGACGAGGAATTATGAGACGGCCATGCGCTTTGTCCAGGAAGTCGATTCAAGTGCAGTGATGGTGAATGCGTCGACCCGTCTTCATGGTGGTGAACAGTTTGGGCTGGGTCCTGAACTTGGTATGAATACCACGCATTTCCATGCACGTGGTCCCGTAACCTTTGACACATTAACTACAGAAAAGTTTGTCGCACTGGGGACGGGGCAATTGCAGCAACCGCATCCTGTACCTCAGGCATATCAAGATGCCATGATGTTGTCAGCAAAATTTTAAACGGTTCCTGAACCGTAGGATTGTTCGTTAGACATGGGGACACCACTTTCACAGATTGAACTCTCGCAAAAAATTGAACAGTATTTGCAGTCGTGGGGCCTGAAGTTATTCAAGGATGAACCTGACTATTTTGCATGGCAAAGAAGCGTCTTATCGCCAACCGATCTGTCTTCCCTTCAGCAATTAATCCAGTATCGACAAGATCAGAATAATGCAACCGCCGACATTCAATTTTACGACCTGGCGGCCAATCCAGATATTCTTCCAGTACTGTATAGCCAACGGTATAACTTCTTTGCTGAAGTTGCCGTTGCGATCGCACCGCGATTGTCTGCTGCGCGACAAGTGCTTGATTTTGGATGCGGGGTAGGCATTTTGACAACGTTTTGGGCCACATTGTTTCCAGATATTGAATTTGTGGGCATTGATCGTTCCTCGCATTCCATTGATGCGGCCTCACAGCAAGTCGCTCAACGAGGGTTACAGAATATTCGTTTTGAATGTTGTCAGATTCCTCATGACAAGATGACGGGAACCTATGACTGTCTTGTCTCGACGCATGCGTTATTTCAAGCTGAAGATTCCCCAGGCCTGTGTAGTGCAGATTGGAATACGTTTGAGCGAAACCATGATGCCGCACGTCAGCTTGTCGCGGAAGAAACGACGGGCATTGGAAAACGCATGGATGCCCTGTGTGAACTCTTGGCCGTCAATGGGAAAATGGTACTCTGCGAAAAAACTCGGCATTTAGGGCGAAGAGTGTTGTTGCAACAGGCGTTCGCTCGACGGGGATTTTATCCAGTATCGACCCCGGTCTCTTTAGGCTATGAGATGGTGGGAGTGCAAGTGGAAGATGGACCGCTGTATGAGATCGTTCGCGAAGGGCAGGAGCAGACGCTGACCTGGCATGAGAAACCCGAATGGAAAGAAGGCCAAAGCCTCTATGATTGCTCCGGCGTCATCGCCGGTCACATGGTCGAAGCCTTAGGTATTTTTCAACGCACGACATCTCATGACATTCAGCTTAATCATGTGGTTGGTTGCTGTACGTTGCAAGCAGGAATTTGGCGAAATGCCATAGCCTATGGCTCTCTGTCAACGACGTCTGGATTCCAAGGGCTGTTGCTGGGAAGCGTACGGGATATAGCGGTCATAGTAGAAAGCTGGAAACGCTTTGCACAGATGACGGAATCGGAAATTCTGGAATCGATTCAGCAGGTTTGGGGGAAAGACGAGGCAACGCCTCCGCAAGACCCTGTTCCCGCATATGAAAATCATACGATTGCCGCACAGGAGGTCTGGTCGGCCTTGCCAGATCGCACGATACAAGAAGAGCAAACATTTCGTGAGCCCGACGGCCGTGCGATGCACGTTGAATTGGGGAAGAGCGGCCCGCTCACCTATATCTACTGGGCGAACACCTACGATCAACGTCAATTAATGCTCGTGGGTTCTCTCCATGATGATTGGTTGGTCGCGTACTACCAAGAATCACTCGCCGATATGCAGACGACTTCACACTTCTAATCTTCTCTTTTTTTCTATAGCCGTTCAGATGTTCGTCCGCTAGTGGTGGCCACCGGGATAATCGTGTGTCGCGTGACTGCTGATTCATGAATCCACGATGGGATGATTTGAAAGGCCACATGTTTTTCGTGAGCGAGGCATCCAAGGGCACGATAGAGATGTTCTTGCGAATGCTTGCTCAAAGAGTCCCAGCCTTGCGAGACGGTTATTGAGAGGACGATCCCATCATTCCACATCTGGGTCACAATGCCGTCGGTCATGCTTTGAAAGATCTGTTGATTCGTCGTCTTTGGTTGGCATTGCGTTTTCGTTTGTTGTTGTGCGTCAAGATGAACCGGCACAATGTGGATAGAGAGCGTCCAGGCGAGTAGGCCCACAATTCCCACAACGAGTCGCTTGATGAATGGCTTCATTGTTGTCTATTTCGTTTTCTCGTGGAGCGTTGGCTTATTTTCTCATGGCCTGCTGTCGCCTGTGTCATGCACAGGAAGCGGTTGAGGTGTTAGCTTGGAACGTTGTTCATCGACGCAGTGTGGCGTAATTCGTGGCAAAAGGTAAATACCACAAAAGAAGGGAAGACGGTTCGTGGGCACTATTTCTTGGAAAGTTGGTAATGCTGTGGGCTGCAAGAAGGAATGGTGGCGGTGGAGGGTCTCGAACCCCCGGCCCGCGGCTTATGAGTCCGCTGCTCTACCACCTGAGCTACACCGCCACAAAGAAACGGAAAACCTGCACGTGCTCTTTCAAGTTGTTATCTTCCCTTCTATACCATAGGTGTAGGCGTTCGCTCAATTCAGCTTGCCGTATAAAACGTCATCTGGAGAAAATAATTGTTTCTGGTGAATACGTCGACTGATCGTTCCGGCTCTCGCCTCTCTGTGAGTGCATCAAAACATGAGCTATTCCATAAACGGTGGAAACACGCTATTCCCTTTTATCTTGTTTGGGCGGTTTCGCATGTTCTTTTGCTCTTTGTTCTCAAGCTCGCGATTTTTGCTACCGATAAGGAGTCAGAAAATGCGATAAAAACTGGACGTATCGTATCGTGATGGTATAAAAATATTAACTTAGGTATTTTAACGTGAGAATGAGATGTTAGGTACCGTTGCCGCTCCTCAAGTATATATAATTTCCATAATTAGTGTTTAGATCTTCCCTCGCATGCCAATGCCTGATACCCCCACTATAAAGAACACGACTGCAATGGTTGGGCGTCAACCCATCTATGGAAATCGCGTCGATGTGTTTGCGTATGAATTATTGTATCGAAGCGGAGAAGCCAATCAGGCAAATTTTGTCGATGGTGATGCCGCGACAGCGAATGTCATGCTCAATGCCATGTTGGAAATTGGCCTTCAACCCATCGTTGGCAATCATCTCGCGTTTATCAATATGACGGAAAATCTTATTTTGAGCCAACTCTGTCAGACGTTGCCCAAAGAACAAGTGGTGTTAGAGATTCTGGAAAACGTGAAGCCGACAGAGCAGATCATCGAGGCGCTAACCGCATTAGCCAATCAGGGGTATACGATCGCGCTTGATGATTTTATTTATCATGACTCATTGCTGCCGTTAGTCAATATCGCGAATATTGTCAAAGTGGACGTGATGGCGTTGTCCCATGAAGAGATTGCAGAGCATGTTCTGTGGCTACGACAATATCCCATTAAACTGTTGGCGGAAAAAGTTGAAACCCATGAGGATTTTGAATTTTGCCAAGGACTCGGGTTTGATTACTTTCAAGGGTATTTCTTTTGTAAACCGAATGTGATTGCTGGAGCGCGAGTGCCTCCGAATCGCATGGCAATCTTAATGTTACTTGCGAAATTACAAGAACGTGACATCGAAATTACGAAAATTGAGAAAGAAATAAAAAGTGACGTCTCGCTGAGTTATAAGTTATTGCGATATGTAAATTCCGCCTATTGTGGGTTGCCGAAAAAAGTTGATTCCATTGCACAAGCGGCCTGTATGGTGGGGATTGATAAGCTCAGGATGTGGGTAACCTTAATGAGCTTGGCCAGCATGGAGGAGAAACCCTTTGAATTATTGGTGACAGCTACCGTCCGTGCCTACATGTGTGAACAACTCGGACGAGCGCTTCAGCAGGATGCCGTCGATCAGTTTTTTACCATTGGCTTATTCTCAGTCCTGGATGGGTTTTTTGATTGTGAATTGTCCGAAGTGCTTGATTCGTTGCCATTATCGCCGGAAGTGAAAGGTGCGTTGTTGGAACGAACGGGATTGTTGGGCCAAGTGTTGGGATGTGTGATTGCCTTTGAGCAAGGAAAGTGGCAAGACGTGGCCTGTGAGAATATCGATCCGTCCGTCATTCAGAATGCGTACATCGAAGCAATCGGATGGTCAACGCAGATTTTAGGCAGTATGAGGGGGTAAGACCGACGGCAGGGCAACCTCTGTCGTGGGATAGACGTGAGTTTATTCGTGTAGAAGAGTGCAATTCGTCAAAAGGCCGGAGGCTGGTGCCGGCTATGTTCGTCGCTTATCGTCAAGTTCTCCCGCCATTTTCTGTAATATCCCAACGGCTTCTTCGTTGAGCTCATCCGTATCCTCTGCCTGTTCCGGTTCTGGAAGTTGTTCAGCCGAGGTTGGAGGAGCTGTTCTGTTGTGCAAGTCCTCTGCGATGGCCTCGTCTGATTGATCAACTTCTTTCAGGATGGCTGAGAGTCGTTGTAACGAAAAAATCGCACGCTCATGCGACGTCCACATGCCAGCATGTTCACTGTCATGAATTTTGCTGATAGAAACCCAGAATTTTGTTTCCTCAGCTTCGGGGATTCTTCGCATGACAAAGGCTTCAAGTTTTTCCATTAGCTGTTCTTCTGTCCGTTCCTGTCCGCCATAGGCGACGACGGATCGTTCAAGCGGCTGTGTTGACAGCGTTTTTAGCGTTATCTGCCAAAAATCCTGTCGAGGTTCCGCTGCGTGGGATGCTGCCGATTCACCACCCGAGTGGCCATTGGTGCTCTGGAGGGATTTCTGTATGGACGTCAGGTATAGATGCAGCGCCTTTACTTTTCTTGCCGCCAAACTACCTAAGGGAATTCCCCATATGTGTGCAATCTCATGGTCCTTAAGGGGCGTGCTTCCAGAGATCAGGAAGTCTTGCTTGGCCACCTTGAGTTGCCGTCGTTGCCGCTCCTGTCTTCGAAGAAGGAGTTGATGCTCAAACAGTAATCGTTTTTTCTGATAGTCTTCGTCCGGAATTTCGCCTTGTTCAATCGCGCGACTCAGTTTCCGCATGTTTTGTTTGAGTAAGGCTGTCATGGCTTGCGCTTTATTGTCAGCCTGCGTTTGCTGGTCAATGCCAAAATCCTCAGTCATGACCCGTTCGAGAACTTCGATTTCTTTGGCTATGTACGCTAGGAGTAGCTCAAGGCATTCGACTTGAAGTCCTGGTCGCTCACGTTTTTGCCGAAGGAGTGTTTGATACTGTGAGGCTCGACTTGAAACATTAACGATTGCTTCTTTCGAGAAAAGGTTTTCTTTTGGTTGTTCGCCGGACATAAACCGAGAGTCTGGTTGGTCGGCTGCCATAAACTCAATTTCTTCTTGAGCAAGAGGGAAGTACTGGAGCAGCAACAAGCGAAGCATTGTGCGATTTTGAATGGGAAGCTCATTCAAGGATGATTCAATATGATTATACGCTAAAGTTGGCATGTGGTATCCGTATGTCCTAGTTGGGAATCTCGTTTGGAAAGAATTGCTTGAAGGTCATGACTCTTGTGATTCATTCAATGTTTCTAAATATGTTGCGGCATGCTCACGAAGTTGCTGTACTGTGCCTGTGACGTAGAGTTCTCGAGGAATAGGGACGGTAATGAGTTCAGCAGGGTTGACGCCCCGTTCTATAGCCCAATCTTCATCAGCGTAGAGCGTGACTGCGCCATCTTTATCTCGTCGAACGAGGAGTGTATTTTCTTCATCTTCTGCCATAATGAGGGGTCCTTTGCATGTGTGTTTTTAGATACCATACCCATGTAAAGACTGTCAAAATGCCTGTACTTCATGGGTATTTTCTTCTCTCAGCTCTCGCACACTTTCTCGATTCCATACAATATCGAAAGAGAATTCAAGGTATGGATGGAAGTCAGGTCATCACAATCCGCAGTCTTGGATATTATGTATTCATAGGAGGGTGTTCTTCAGTCTGTCGTAATATAGCGAAACCAAATAACTTCCAACCGAATTTACATCATGTTCACAGCGCAAAAACACACTGATCATGATGAAGGTTATGCCCGCTTGGATGCCCGGCAGACGGTTGACGGTTCAATAACGAAGGGTCAATCAACATTCAATAGGACAACCTGTGGATTCGGCATAACTGAAACGGCTATATCGATACGGTTGTAAAGGGGAGGAGGCATTCGCGACGTAACGTGTGGAAAGTTATTGATCAGCCAAGGTTTATAGCTGAAGGCGGGCTTACCTCGAAGTTGAGACCATAGGCTTCATGAACATATTCCGAACACCTTTCCTCAAAAGAACTAGAAAAAGCGCATGTCTGTGGTGCAGCTGGAAGACAGGTTAGACCAGTCCGTGGGGAGGATTTAACCTCCTAATGTATCAACCATCTCTTTCAGACTTTTCATAATGCAGGTAAAAATCGGAATATCGCGTTTGGTATATCGACTGCCTTCAGCTTCCCGAAGGGCCATGACCAGATCGAGGAAGTCCTCTGGAGAGTCAGTTTCAAATGCGACGACAAATTCTTGATCATCAAGACCAAATGAGTAGGTGGTATTGAGCTTCACCGATGGGTAGCGGTGACCGATTTCAATGTGTTCATCCATCATGCCCTGCCGGGCAGCTTTTGACATCAAGTACCAATCTCGTGTTTTTTCGAAAGGATAGACGAAGATATACTTTGACCGCCCTGGAGTAATCTTCAGGCGCCGACCCTCTTGGTCTTCATGGCTGTGATTATCAACATAGACAGACCGCTTGGTCATTGCCAGGTAGGAGTAGGGGGTGGTGAGGTATTGCCCTAAGCCTGTTGCGAGCATCTTCGAAGTCATTTCTTGAAAGAGCTCGAGTTCATAGCTAATACGCCACAGAAGGAAGTCGCAATCTCCTCGAATGCCGACAGTGGTATATGGAACGACAATGACTTTCCCTGCATATTCTTCGACTGCTCGAATGAATTCTTGTTTGCCCGCATCTCGTTCATCTTTCGGAAGACGACGCCATTGTGGGTCAACTTTATAGTAGGAAAAATTTACAAATTGACGCTTGGCGGGTTGTTGACTAGCCATGGAAATTCCTCCGACTCCAATGTCAGGATTGGTATGAAAAACGATTTTTACTAAAGCCTAGGCCTATCTAGCACCTCTTCTGTAAATTTGTCAATATTTCTCTGCAATTTGAAAGTGATGCGCAAGGCGCGGTCTCTTGAATCACGCATGTTTCGTGAAACGAGAACGTTTTGTGAAATTCATTAATGTAAAGTCTTACCTTAAGTTTTACCTTCTGCATTTTTATTGACAGGCCATGCGAGATTTGCTATCCGCATCGAGGGGAATATTCTATGTGTGCATTTCGATATCTTCTGGTCAGTCTTTTACCACGTCTCATGCTGTACGCCTCAATCCTCATGGCGGCTGAAACGGCTCATGCCATCGTTGTGAATCCAACACACACCCAAGTTCAAGCGGCGATTGCGAAAGGACAGGCGGCCGTAGAGTCAAAAACTCCTCCGTCGCAACTGTACTGGCGGTTTGGCTCAACAGAGACTTTACGTCCGCATGGGTTTATCATGACAAAACTTGGTGGGTTGGCAGTGCTCTCTGCGCACTATGCGTTTCGAGTCGAGTCCCCGACAGAGCAGGATATTTCCAGGATTACGAAGGGTACAGCTCTCCAAGTCAGTGTCACCGTGTTTGGACTATTGCCTGAGTTTGCGAAGGATAGTTATATGGTCCTGAAGCAGGGAGAACGATTAATCAAGCCGATGCATGTTCGATTTGATGCACAAGCCCATCGAAGCGATGTTTGGCCGAACGATCCACCATTTCAAGCGAAAGTGGTTGCCTCTTTCCCCTATGAACTCTTCAATCCTTTACTCCCTACAACGATTACAGTCTTTCCTGGTGTAGGTGGGGAAGTACATTTTGACTTGGATTTCTCAAAAATTCCTTAAATAACCCATTGTCGTTTTCATGATTTTCCATGATTCGGTCTCGGCCCAAATCCATAAGAAAGGAACATCGTGCCTCGTAAAACCCTGAATGCCGAAATTATAGCGATAGGGTCGGAATTTCTTCATGGTCGCCGCCTAGAGTCAAATTCCATTTTCCTTGCTGAAGGCCTGGCCAAATGCGGCATTGAAGTAGAGTGGAAGAGCTTGGTGGGCGATAATGAAACACACATCGCCCGTGCGCTGACAACCGCAGCTCGTCGTGCCTCTGTTGTTGTTGTCACAGGCGGGCTTGGGTCAACCGTCGATGATTGTACACGGGAAGCCGTGGCTACGGTGACCGGGCGAACATTGCGACGACGCTCGAAAGCCTTTGCTGCCTTGAAAGCACGCTATGCCTCTCGAGGGAGGCCATTGACGAAAGCTGTGGCTCGTCAAGCATGTCTTCCGGTTGGAGCGGACATGCTTGAAAATCCGGTTGGTTCAGCCCCCGGTTTTCTTCTTGAATGGAAGCGATCTTTGATCCTGGCCCTTCCAGGCGTTTCAAAAGAGGCTCAGGCCATCTTCGAAACTCAAGCGGTTCCGCGCTTGGCAGCACGGGTTACTCAATCATCAATATTACAGCAGAAACTGTTATCGACCGTTGGACTCACGGAGTTACAGATTGATGCGTGTCTGCAACCCATCATTCGTCAGTCCCAAACCATTCAGCTAAGCCTGTTAGCCTCGGCTTTGGGCGTTAGCGTGATTCTACGAACCTGGTCTTCGCAAGGACCAGGAGGTTCGGGAAAGCAAGGCTTCTCTGAGTTCGAGAGTCTCGTGTCAGCTGTTCGCCAGTCTCTCGGTGACAGTGTCTATGCAGAAGACGAACAGGCCATGGAAGAGGTGGTTGGACAGCAGCTCACATCCGCCTCTTTAACCTTAGCGGTTGCCGAATCATGCACTGGAGGACTGATTGGCCATCGTCTCACGCAGGTTTCTGGAAGCTCTACGTATCTCGATCGATCCTGTGTGTGTTACAGCAACCAAGCCAAGCACGATCTATTAGGCGTTCCCACGAAACAGTTGCGACGGTATGGAGCGGTGAGTACGCCAGTCGCCAAAGCCATGGCCATGGGTGTACGTACGCGAAGTCAAACGGATCTAGGCTTAAGCGTGACAGGAATCGCTGGGCCTGGAGGCGGGACGGTGAACAAACCTGTGGGACTTGTGTGTATTGGTATTGATGGACCGTATGGGACCGCGACCAAGCAGTTTCAATTTTACGGTGATAGGCAGGATGTGAAAATGCGAGCCTCTCAAGCCGCGTTAAATATCCTTCGCTTATATCTTTTGCGTACCTTCAACTCTTAGATTCTTCTATGTCGATACGCACATTTCTTGCCATTGATGTCAATTCCAGAGTTCGCGAGGCTCTTCAGCACTTTCAAGATCAAACCGACTCGCTACTTTCCGTCAAATGGGTATCGCCTGAGTCCATGCATCTGACCGTGAAGTTTCTTGGTGATATCGAATCTGAACAGGTTTCGGTGTTGCAGGACCTGCTTCAAGAAGTCACCAAAGAGACGGCGACGTTTTCGCTAAGGCTCAAGGGGATAGGGGGATTTCCCTCGCTGTACAAACCGAGAATCTTATGGGCCGGCGTATCTGGTGAGATGGCTCGTTTGAATACATTGGTATCATATGTTGAATCGGCACTCAGTTCCATTGGGTATGCACAGGAGGCGAGGCCCTACCATCCACACCTCACGCTTTCTCGAATCAAATCCGGTTCCCGGGAGATCGGAAAGGTGTTTAACACATCCGATCTACTCAAAAAAGAATGGGTGTTTGGGGATGTCACCGTCGATCGACTCTGTTTATATCACAGTCAGCTTTCGCCCAAGGGGGCTCTCTATTTACGTTTGTGGGAATTACCGTTCCAAAAGTCTCGAGATTAAATATGCGTCGTCAGGTAGTATGTGGGCATCTAAATTCTTGAATAATTAAAGGAGATGTCGAAATGAACATGAAGGTTTTGGTAGTTGCCACGGTCTTGTGGGCAATGACTGGCGTCTCAACATATGCCGAGACCCCTGATAACCATGTGACGGTTCTGACTTCTGGATATGTTCGACCCATTGAAGGGCAAGAGTTTCTTCCCGGCGTACAACCTGATGGTGTGCGAAAGGTCGCGAGCAGCATTTCGGTTGTTCAGGGAAAAGACCTTGTGCTAATCGTCGATCCCGGCATGGCTGCTGCGGGTGTCTGGGATGATAATCTTGCGACCCTTCAGGCACTCGGCATTACTCCAAAGGATGTCACGCATGTATTCATCAGTCACCACCATCCAGACCATACGACGCATCTGGGACTATTTCCCAATGCCACAATTGTTGATTTTTGGGCAACGTATAAAGATGACCTTTGGAAAGATCACCCCGATCCCTATGAATTAGCCCCGGGAGTCAAAGTTGTCCGTACGCCAGGTCATACGGATGAAGACGCAAGCTTGTTGGTAGAGACGATTGAAGGGAGCTATGCGTTCACGCATCTCTGGTGGGGGCCAAAGCTTGCGCCCAAGAAAGATCCGTTAGCGGAAGACCCCGATGCCCTTCAAGAATCCCGGCAACGCATATTGCTGCAGGCGGACTGGATTGTTCCAGGGCATGGAAAGACGTTCCACAATCCTCATCGAAAAGAAGCGGATATTACAAAGAAGCAACGCGAGACATTGCTTGCCGCCGTTAAAAAAGCGAGCGCCGCATGGGTTGAAGCCTTTAACAAAGGTGATGCCGCAGGGTGTGCACATGTCTATGAAGCCAATGCCATCATGTCCGCCAAACCCTTTGGGACATTTACTGGTCGGAAAAATATTCAGGCATTTTGGAAAAAATTGATTGCGGAGGGATATGCAAAGGTCCGGTACGATGAACCGACGATTGAGGTCATCAATGCGAACACGGCGGTGGTTTCAGCGAATTGGGAAATGAACAAAGCGCATGGGGTGATTACAAAAGAACTGTGGGTTTTACAAAAAAACGGTCAGGCCAAGCTCAAGGTCGATGCATTTAAAGTGCTGGGCAATAAGTGAACTCTGATTATCCGGTCACGGAAACGTCCTGAGGGTATGCGATTCGCCCTGTATCAGGAACCCGTGCATGGGTATTTTCTTCAAACATCTCTTTGCAGGTTCAATATTTCCAGTCCATCTCAATGGCGCTTTCCGGTTTCCCCCCGGTCTACTGGCCCGTAGGTTTGGTGGTTCAGCGAGAGACTGTGGCTTATGCAAGAGATCCTGTCGCGTAATTGTGACCGGCAAGCGTCTAATCTGAAGTATTTATGCGTATTTGTGGAATCCCACCCATTTACCTCTTCTCCAAGGTTCGGTATGATAAAGTCCTCCACGTAGATTGAAGACCCAAAAGACGATTCATTTACAAAAGGATCACGAATGAGTAACCAGGCTGCTGAAAAAGATGGAAAAAAACGTGCACTTGATCTTGCCCTGACGCAAATTGAAAAGTCGTTTGGCAAAGGTGCGATCATGAAGCTCGGAGGGGCCGAGGTACAGGCCGATATTCCAGCCATTCCAACTGGATCGCTGGGACTGGATTTAGCCCTTGGTGTTGGGGGATTGCCTCGTGGGCGTGTGGTCGAGATATTTGGTCCTGAGTCTTCAGGGAAAACTACGTTGTGCCTGCATGTGATTGCGCAGGCGCAAAGGGCTGGCGGTGCCGCAGCCTTCATCGACGCAGAGCATGCGCTTGATATTGCGTATGCCAAGAAATTAGGGGTTGAAACAGATGATTTACTCGTGGCTCAACCCGACACGGGAGAGCAAGCGTTAGAGATTACCGAAACCTTGGTGCGAAGCGGGGCCTTAGATGTCATCGTCGTCGACTCAGTGGCGGCGTTGGTGCCGCGAGCGGAAATAGAAGGAGAAATGGGCGATTCTCACATGGGTTTACAGGCCCGACTGATGTCTCAGGCGCTTCGTAAGCTGACAGGGGCTATTTCCAAATCGCATGCCACCATCATTTTCATTAACCAAATACGGATGAAAATTGGCGTCATGTTCGGTAATCCAGAAACGACCACAGGTGGAAATGCTTTGAAATTTTATTCGTCAGTCCGTCTCGATATTCGACGCATCGAATCGATTAAAGAAGGTCAGGACGTGATGGGAAATCGTGTTCGCGTCAAAGTCGTCAAAAATAAAACGGCGCCACCATTTAAACAAGCCGAATTCGATATTATGTTTGCTGAAGGGATTTCGAAAGTCGGCGAACTCGTCGACTTGGGTGTAGATCGACGAATTGTGGACAAAGCCGGTGCGTGGTATTCCTATAAGGAAGAACGTTTAGGACAGGGACGAGAGGCGGTGAAAACGTTTTTGAAGTCCAACCCAGATATTGCTGCGGACATTGAAAGACAGATCCGAGAAGCCGCCGGCCTCGTTTCCCCAACTGCGAACTCAGAACAGACAACGTCTGAACCAAAGGTTGTCGGGAAAAAGGCTGTGGGAAGCAAAGGGTAATATCAATCATCGAAGAGGTATGCATCGTTTTGGTTGTCTCTCTTATCCACTGTGCATGTGTTAATTCATGACTCTTTCTGCCAATGATCTTCGTCAGTCGTTTCTCGATTATTTTTCAGCGCAGGGCCATACCTCTGTCCCAAGCGCTCCTCTCATCCCCCAAGCCGACCCCACGCTCCTGTTCACCAACGCTGGCATGAATCAGTTTAAGCGTGTGTTTCTTGGTGAGGAAACACGTGCGTATGCCAGGGCGGCCAGCATTCAAAAATGTATGCGTGCTGGAGGCAAGCATAACGATTTGGAAAATGTTGGATATACGAATCGACACCACACATTTTTTGAAATGCTCGGTAATTTTTCGTTTGGTGATTATTTCAAGGAAGAAGCGATTGTGTTTGGGTGGGAATATCTGACTGACGTTGTTGGCTTGCCGGTTGAGCGTCTCTGGGTCACAGTCTATCGCGAAGATGATGAGGCCTTCGATCTCTGGGAACGGCGCATGGCGGTGCCGTCTTCTCGTATTATTCGGCTTGGCGAAAAAGACAATTTCTGGCAAATGGGAGACACCGGACCGTGTGGCCCATGCTCTGAGATTCATATCGATCAAGGTGAAGCCTTAGGGTGTGGTCAATCGACTTGTGGTGTGGGTTGTGACTGCGATCGATATCTTGAGATATGGAATCTCGTCTTTATGCAATATGACCGTGATGCATCAGGGACTCTTCATCCATTGCCAAAGCCGAGTATCGATACTGGAATGGGGCTTGAGCGATTAGCGGCGGTGAATCAAGGGGTGACTTCGAATTTTGATACTGATCTCTTCCAGCCGCTCTTACAGTCAATTGGCGAACGGACAAAGAAGACGTATGGCCAGGATCCAAGCACAAATCGATCAATGCGGGTGATCGCCGATCATTTGCGAGCCATGACCTTTCTCATTGTCGATGGTATTTTGCCTTCCAATGAAGGGCGAGGCTATGTGTTGCGACGTATTCTCCGACGGGCTTCCCGATATGGTCGTCTTTTGGGTTCTACGGAGCCGTTTTTATATGAACTCACCCAAAGCGTTGTTCAAGAAATGAAGGTGGCATATCCCATGCTTGAACAAAGTGCGTCCATTGTGACTGAAGTTGTTCAGCGTGAAGAAGAACGGTTTATTGGCACATTAGAGCAAGGGACGCCCATCCTCGATCGCCTTGTGAATGAGGCAAAAACGCAAGGGTTGAGCACGCTTGAAGGGGAGACCGTGTTTAAGCTCTACGATACATATGGATTCCCGTTAGATCTTGTAGAGGATGCGGCTCGTGAAGAACATTTAGCATTAGATCATGAAGGGTATCAGCGTGCGCTGAATGCTCAGCGTGAACGTGCGAGAAAAGCGACAACGTTTGTGTCGTCCGAGATGAAACCGTATCTGAAAGAACTTAAAACCCTGGCTTCCCCCACAACGTTTATTGGGTATCAATCGTACGATGGGGAGGGAGTTGTTCAAGCCATGTTGCGCGAGGAACAATTGGTTCAGGATGTGACCCAAGGTGACGAGGTCGAGTTGGTTCTGGAGACGTCTCCGTTTTATCCAGAAGGTGGAGGACAAGTCGGCGATCAGGGCATGCTCATTGGCCCGAATGGTCAAGTCCAGATTCACACAACATCAAAAAATGATCTTGGGTATTTTTTGCATCGAGGGAAGGTTCTTGAAGGAAGTATACATGTTGATGATGCTGTGCGCACACACGTAGATGTCACAACACGAATGGATGCCGCGAGAAATCATACGGCCACGCATCTGCTTCATGCTGCATTACGTGAACTGTTAGGCCCCCATGTCAAGCAGTATGGATCGCTTGTCGCCCCGAATCGCTTACGATTCGATTTTGCTCATTTTAAGCCACTGTCTTCTCGAGATATTGATGACATTGAATCCCTGGTGAATGAGCAAATACGAGCAAACACAGTCGTTCAGACGAATGTAATGGGCATTCAGGATGCGATCGATGAAGGAGCGTTAGCCTTTTTTGGAGATAAGTACGGCACTGAAGTTCGTGTGGTCGGCGTCGGGTCCTTCAGCAAGGAGTTATGTGGTGGAACGCATTGTACGCAGACGGGAGATATCGGCATCTTTCGAATCGTCTCGGAAGGGGGGATATCCGCTGGGGTTCGTCGAATTGAGGCTCTTACCGGTGCTGGCGCGTTACAGTATACGAAACAGGTTGATGAACACGTACGTCAACTTGCGGCATTGATGAAAGCCAGTCCCAACGATTTGATTGCGAAGACGCAAAAAACCCTCGCGACGCTTAAAGACACGGAACGTGAACTCGAACAGCTCAAAATGAAGCTGGTTGCCAAGGAACAGACTGATGCATCTATTGAGTCTCGCGTTATTCATAATATGCAGGTGCAGACGCAACGGGTAGATGGGCTGACCATGCCGGAGTTGCGAGCGCTTTCTGACAGAATTCGTCATACCGTTCCGAGTGGCGTATTGGTCCTTGGCTCGGCCAAGGATGGGAAAGTGTCGTTGTTGGTGATTGTTACGAAAGATTTAACACAGCGCATCAAGGCAGGGGATGTCGCAAAATCGATTGCGACGCATGTCGATGGTTCAGGAGGTGGTCGTCCGGATATGGCGCAAGCCGGTGGAAGTCTGCCGGAAGGCATTGACCCGGCTCTTTTGAAAGTCTTTGAATTTGTTGAAGAACATGGAAAGTCATAGTCATTCGCTCAATTATGGAACACTGAACCATGCTGCGTGTTAACTTATCCGGGATATAACCGAAAGTAACAGTATCCCTCATCATCGTTGCATTCTTCTTGAACTTTCTGTATGTGTCGATGAGCCGGTAATGATCCAAGATCTTCGGAAAGTCTTGAAACACGCACATGATCGCGTCATCAATCGACACATAATGCGAACGTATTGAAGACTTCGTGTGAAAAAACTCTTCTTTATCGCTCTTCTTCTATTCCTTACAGTGCTCACGAGCACTCTTCTACTCAATCGACCCGCTGGAGATTCAGGCACGACACAGATCGTGAATATTCAACGAGGTATGTCGCTGGGAGAAGTGGCTCAATACCTCCACGAGCAAGGCCTTATTGCCAATGCTCAATGGTTTCGCGTTATGGGGAAACTCACAAGGGCTGATCGGAAAATTCAACCAGGAGAATACGAGCTACACGCAGGATTAACGCCAACAGAAATTCTTTCGCGACTGAAGGAAGGCAAAGTGTACTATCATGCTGTCACTATTCCCGAAGGGTATACGGTGCGTCAGATTGCTGAGGTGCTGTCAGACAAGGAGCTGGTTGATGAAGCACGGTTTCTTGCGCTGACACAGAATGCAAAATTTATTACGAGTCTGAATATAGAGGCCAAGAATTTAGAAGGCTACTTATTCCCTGATACCTATTTCGTGGCTCGCTTGACACCTGAAGAAGAGATCATTCGAACATTTGTTCACAGATTCCGGAAAGCATTTTCTCCGGAATTGCAGACGCGGGCCAAAGAAATGGGAATGTCCGTCCAGGAAGTCTTGACGTTGGCATCCGTGATTGAAAAAGAGACGGGTTTGTCGCAGGAACGATCAATGGTTTCCGGAGTTTTTCATAATCGTTTGGCCAAAAATATTCCGCTTCAAAGCGATCCTACTGTGATCTATGCGATTGAAGCCTTTGATGGAAATATCCGAAAGCGTGATTTGTCTATCAAGAGTCCCTATAATACCTATCAGGTGCGAGGCCTTCCTCCTGGTCCCATTGCGAATCCAGGTGAGGCGTCCATTCAGGCAGCGTTGTATCCAACTCCATCAGACTATGTGTACTTTGTCTCCAAAAATGATGGAAGTCATAAATTTTCTGTGACGTTGGCTGAACACAATCGCGCTGTCCAAAAGTATCAAAAAAAACTGCGTAAACAAGCTTCCTGAACATAGGTTCCGCTACCCATGAGCATTGAAAAAAACCTCCAAGAACTTGGAATCGTTCTTCCATCGGCTCCTAAGCCTCTGGCTGCCTATGTTCCAGCGTGTTTAGCTGGCGACTTACTTTTTGTCAGTGGGGTTCTTCCCTTTCAGAATGGGAAGTTGACCATGACGGGCAAGCTTGGTCACGAGTTGAATGTCGCGCAAGGCTATGAGGCTGCGCAAACAGCGGTACTCAATGCGTTGGCAATCATGCAACAAGAACTCGGGACCTTGGAGCGAGTCAAGCAGATTGTGCGAATGACCGGACATGTGGCTTCGGCGACAGGATTTTCTGAGCAACCAGCTGTGATCAATGGCGCCTCAGACTTTTTGGTGAAAGTGTTCGGAGAGGCAGGACGACATGCTAGGCTCGCCGTCGGAGCGGCTGAACTTCCACTTCATGCTCCCGTCGAACTTGAATTGATTGTTCAAGTGACCGTGTGATACGGACGTTGGAATGCGTAATAATTCCTTGCTCTACACAATCTTTCAGTAGGGCTCTCTCATTTGGTGCCTCATGAATCAACTTTCAACCGCCAGTTCTCCTTTCGCCATGCTGCAGTTTCTTCCGGCTCTCCTGTACGTTGTTTGACTCCCCAAAAGACTGCTTGATATAGTCTTCGCAAGGTACTAGATCGCATAAAAGTGCATGTTATAGCCGTTTCAAATAACTGCTGCTGCTTGAAACGTTGTCCCTCGCTGGGTGAGTTCTGTTTTCCTGTTGGGAACGTATTTGGATTCGCTATACTAGGAACTATTTTGAGTTTTCGGCCATAGAGGCATCTCGTCGTCTTTTTTTTGAGTCCTGCGTATTATTACCCTCTACCGAACTCTAATTTTTTCACATCATAAAAGGTGTATTGGATATGAAGAATGCATTGGCTTTTTTAATAGCGGGCTTCGTTGTATCTGTCGGTGTACCCACCATGAGCTACGCGGAACTTCACCCGGAGTCAGGTCCTTTGGGGACGACAGTCACAATCAGTGGTGGTGAATTTGGAGACTTTCAATCCACACAAAAAAATCGGGTTGAGTTCAATGGCGAATCGGCACTTGTTCAACAATGGGAACCTGACTTTATTATGGTCAAAGTTCCACTGAAGACCACAACTGGGAAAGTAACCGTTATCAATGGAGAAACCAAAGTTGAAGTTGGGTCGTTTGCTGTTCAAACAGTCCAGATTCATAGCCTTGAACCAGAGACAGCCGAGGCTGGATCAACCTTGATTATTCACGGAAAAAACTTCGGCAATACCGCTGGTTCACGCGACCCCAATACGATGTTTGGAGTCAATCAAGTATTGGTGAACGGCATTCGGGCTCAAGTCCAAAAGTGGCGTCCCAATAAAATTGAAGTCGCGATTCCAGCCAATGCGAATACCGGAAATGTGGAGGTTCGTTTAGCCTCATCGGACCCTCTGCCTGACGGATCGTGTTGTGCCCCAGTTGATTATATTCTCAGCAATACCGTTCCTCTGACGGTTATCCCGAAAATTTCGCTTCAACCTACAGAAGGTCCGGTAGGCAGTAAGGTTGTATTGTCTGGGCAAGATTTTGGAGACAGTTTACCGACAGATGCTGCGGTGTTAATCGGTGGCCAGCCTGCTGGTATTGCACAATGGACGAATCGTACGATTGTGATTCATGTTCCGCTTAACGCAAAAAGCGGTCCGGTGACATTAACGAATCGAGGAGATACCCGTGAGGTTGCCCATTTTACCATTCAGCAGAGTGAAGTGTCTGAACTGAGTCCTGCCCGTGGGCCAATCGGTACATTACTGACGATTAAGGGCAAGCATTTTGGAGTACTCGCTGAAGCGGGAGCAACAGCCTACGCCTTTGACTTCGAGACAGGGGGGAATGGCGTTGATGTGGGTGGGGTTCCGGCAGTTATTCATCGTTGGCTTGATACCCAAATTGATGTGTGGGTTCCCTTTAGTGCCAAAAGTGGAGATGTCGTGGTCAAGAGAGGGGCATCCATTCTTCGTCCCGATGGTACATGCTGTCAAGAGCGAGAAGTCGTAACGCTCGTTGCCGGCACATTTTCTGTTGTTGAACCTACTGTCACCTCATACTCTCCCAAGTCTGCAGGGTTAGACGAGGTCGTTACGATCAAAGGATCAGGATTTGGCAGCTTTTTGAAAATTGCCGAGCCGACGAAATTGAGTATCAATCAGAAGGGACATGACTGGGAAATATATCGTTTAGATGCTGATATCTCACGAAGTGAAGTCCTCCTCAATGGTCTTGCCGCGCAAGTTGTGTCTTGGAGTGATAAAGAAATTCAAGTTCGCGTTCCCCGAAGACAAGCATTCGGGGTCACGAATCCCGAGGGCATTAATTTGGACTTGCTGCACGGAGAACTCGTCGTCAAACGCGGTTCGTGGGATATTTTAGAGAACAAGAAATGCTGTACCCCCAAAAAATGGATTTCTGCAGTTGCCGGACCTTTTACGATTTTAAAACGTGGGTTACCGGATCCAAGTGGCTTCAATCCTAATTTTCATTTATCCGATTAAGTCTGATCGAGTTCATGGGAGTGTGTAACTTGAAACGAATATTGACGTTGTGGTGCGTGCTTGTGGCGATCTGTGCTTCTGCTGTCAGTCAGGTGTCCGCGAATTCAAAGCCTGTGACCGCGAGTATTCAAGATAGTGGAACGAAAGTGACGCTTCTTGATACGCACTTTACAGGCAAGGCGAATGGATGGGTTGTTGGGGCAGGTGGAACAATCTTACGAACGCAGGATGGTGGCAAGAGCTGGGCTCCGCTTCCTCGTCGTACAAATGTTTTGCTCACGGTCGTGACGTTTGTCAGTGAGCAGAATGGGTGGGTTCTTGGGCAAAATGGAACCATTCTTCATACAACGAATGGAGGGAAAGTCTGGATCCCGCAAGTGAGTGGGACGAATGCCACGTTGTACGGTAGCCATTTCCTAGACTCACAGACAGGATGGATCGTTGGAGCCAGGGGAACGATTCTGTTTACCACTGATGGCGGAGAGAGTTGGGATGATCAAGGAAGTGACACGACCGCAGATCTATTTGGAATCACGTTTATCGACGAAACGACTGGCTGGGCAGTCGGGGCGTTAGGCGTCATATTAGTGACGAAAGATGCCGGAAAACACTGGACCTTGCAATCTACAGAACAAAGCCCGGCAACGTTTTTTGATATCGAATTTATCAATGCTCGCATTGGATGGGCTATTGGAACGCAAGGGTCAATTTTCCAAACGATCAATGGAGGCGAGACCTGGAATGACCAGACTCGCCCATGTGGAGCTCCGTGCATTAAACCATCTGATCTCGTCAAAATTTACTTTATGGATAAAAAGACAGGGTGGATTATTGGAGAACGTGGCATTCTTCTCTATACAGAAGATGCTGGTTTTACCTGGACAGAATCTGAGCCAGTCAGCCCTGTATCTCTGTATGGTCTTTCTTTTCCTAATCGCGTAAATGGCTGGGCTGTTGGGGATCAAGGCACGATCGTAAAGTTTACTCAGATTGGTTCGGATAGCCAGTAATTGTTTTAAACGTTAAGTGATTTAAGCGTTCTTGCAGCATGACTAACCCGGTTATTGCTGCGGTTTCCGATCGAAGGATACTCTCGCCGAGCGTTACTCTAGTCATGTTTGCAGTTTCTGCCTTTTGGAGTTCGTCCTGACTCCATCCCCCTTCTGGTCCAATTGTTAGGACAATATTTTTCCTTGCGAGTACGTGTGGGTTAATTGGAAGAGCATGTCTCTTACTATCTATCGCTTTTTCTCGTTCTGTGAACAACAAGTTGATATGAGTTTCTGACAGGCCTTGAAGAAATACAGGGAATGTTTGCGGGTTGAGAATGCTTGGATAATCCCAACGCTCAGATTGTTGGGCAGCTTCCAGAGCAATTCGCTGCCATCGTTCCCGGTGCGACTTCATGGAACTACCCCCTGTTCGGCTTTGCACTCGTTCAGTGATGATTGGCGCTATGGTGTTGACACCCAATTCGGTGGCTTTCTGAATAACCCAAGCCATATGCTCACCTTTTAACACAGATTGAGCTAGCGTAATGCTGGGTTGTGCTTGAGGCGGGCCAAGCACGGTTTCTTGAACATCACCAATGAGCGCCTGTTTGGTAATGTCGGTTACTCGTATAGAATATCGCGTACGTCGTTCGTCACATACCGTGACTAGCTGTCCTGGACGAACACGTAGACTCTTCACAATGTGGGTATAGAGGATACCCTCAATGGTAATGCGGTGATTGTGGATTGTCGTGGAGGAAACAAAAAAAACCGGCATAGGAAAGATCCGCCGGATATTGATAGCGGTGATGTCGCGCGTTATTCAAACAAGTTTTTGACTTTATCGAAGAGGCCTTCTCCATCGCCTTGATCGGATAAGACGTTACTCTCTTGGGCAAAAGCCATAAGTAGTTCTCGTTCTCGTGGAGTGAGTTTTGTCGGGATTTGCACTTGGACTCGAATCAGTTGATCGCCTGGTTGACCATTTTTGACGCTGGGAATCCCCAAGCCTTTCAATCGAAGGACCTTATCGGGTTGAGTTCCCTCTGGAATTTTGACCATCGTGCTCCCTTTGAGCGTTGGAACTTCTACTTTTCCTCCAAGGGTGGCCGTGACAAAATGCACAGGAAGCTCGTAAAGGACATCGTTGCCTTTTCGTGTGAAAAACTTATGTGGCTTGACAGATATCGCAACGTATAAATCTCCTGGAGGCCCACCATTTGAACCGTGTTCTCCCTCGTGGGCGAGACGAAGCCGCATGCCTGACTCCATTCCAGCTGGAATCGTCACGGACAATGTTCGCTCTCGATATACCCGTTTCTTTCCACGGCATTCTCGACAGGGGTCCGATATGATTTGTCCTGATCCTTGGCACTCTCCACATGGCCTATTTATGGTGAAAAATCCTTGCTGAAGTCGAATTTGCCCAACGCCTCGACATGTGGTGCAGACTTTAACTGACTTGTCAGAATTCGCTCCAGTTCCATGGCAGGTGTCACATGTTTCCCACCTTGGAATTTTCAGCTTGGCTTCTTTGCCTGTAACGGCTTCTTCAAAAGAAAGTTCAAGATTGTATTGAAGATCGGTGCCAGACTCAGCTCGAGATCGTCCTCTCCCGCCACCAAAAAACCCTTCAAAAATATCTCCGAATACATCATCAAATCCACGGCCAAAATCAAATCCTTCTGCACCACCAAAACCTTGTGGACCTCCTGAATGTCCGAACATGTCATACTTTTTTCGTCGTTCGGCGTCACTCAGAATTTCATAGGCCTCACCGGCTTCTTTGAATTTGTCTTCTGCAGCCTTCTTTTTCGTTGCATCGCTTTGAAGGTCGGGATGATGCTGTCGAGCCAGTTTTCGAAAGGCTTTTTTAATATCGTCGTCTGAAGCATTTCGATCGATGCCGAGTACTTCATAATAATCGCGTTTTCCAGTTTGTGCCATTATGTCAGAAGTATCTCCATGTCAAAATGATTGTATGTGCCAGACTAATCATGTGTGCGTCATAGGTACTCACTCTAGTTATTCTACTTTATTTTGCTTCTTTGTCGACTTCCTCAAATTCCGCGTCAACAATTTTCTCGTCGGAATTTGAAGTCGTATTCTCACCGCCGCTCGTGTCGTCAGACGGGCCTTCTGAGGCTCCCGATGTGGCCGCATCCGCTGACGCTTTCTTGTACATTTCTTCTGCAAGTTTATGTGAAGCCGTCGTGAGGTTTTGCATTGATGATTGAATGGCCTCAGCGTCTCCACTCTCCAATGCAGTCTTTAAGTCTGCAATGGCGGTGGTAATCTTCGTTTTCTCTTCTTCGTCAACTTTGTCACCATGTTCAGATAAATTTTTCTCTGTACTGTAGATGAGTGTGTCGGCTTGATTTTTGAGCTCAACGAGTTCTCGCTTCTTTTTATCTTCTTCGGTATGGGCTTGTGCGTCCTTAACAAGTTGATCGACTTCTTCTTTACTCAAGCCGCTAGATGCTGTGATTTTAATGGACTGTTCTTTTTGGGTGGCCATATCCTTTGCGGAGACGTGGACAATGCCATTTGCATCAATGTCAAACGTCACCTCAATCTGCGGCAGGCCTCTCGGTGCAGAAGGAATACCGACTAAATCAAATTGTCCTAACAACTTATTGTCGTTGGCCATTTCACGTTCGCCTTGAAAAACCCGAATTGTCACAGCGGTTTGGTTGTCAGCGGCCGTGGAGAAAACTTGGCTTTTTTTCGTTGGAATCGTCGTATTTCGATCAATGAGTCTCGTGAAAATTCCACCTAAGGTTTCAATGCCCAATGACAGAGGTGTCACATCAAGAAGGAGGACATCTTTTACGTCACCCTTCAGTACACCACCTTGGATAGCTGCTCCTATTGCAACGACCTCATCAGGGTTGACACCCTTGTGGGGTTCTTTTCCGAAAAACTCTTTTACCCGTTCGATCACTTTGGGCATTCGAGTCATCCCGCCGACGAGAACGATTTCATTGATATCACTGGCAGAAAGGCCGGCATCTGACAAGGCTTTTTTGCATGGGTCGATAGAGCGCGTGATCAGATCATCAACAAGCTGTTCTAACTTGGACCGTGTCAATTTAAGGACAAGATGTTTGGGGCCACTGGCATCGGCCGTAATGAAGGGCAGATTGATTTCCGTTTCTTGTGAAGAGGATAATTCAATTTTGGCCCGCTCTGCGGCTTCCTTCAGTCGTTGGAGGGCCATGCGGTCTTTTTGAAGGTCAATGCCTTGATCTTTCTTGAATTCTTCAACGAGCCAATCAATGATGCGAAGGTCAAAGTCATCACCACCGAGAAAGGTATCGCCATTTGTGGATTTGACTTCAAAAACTCCATCGCCAATTTCAAGAATTGACACATCGAATGTTCCGCCACCTAGGTCGTAGACGGCAATGCGCTCATCTTTTTTCTTGTCGAGCCCGTAGGCGAGAGATGCTGCCGTTGGCTCATTGATGATGCGAAGCACATTGAGGCCGGCAATTTGTCCGGCATCCTTCGTGGCCTGTCGTTGGCTGTCATCAAAGTAGGCCGGAACGGTAATGACCGCATCGGTGACTTTCTCTCCGAGATAGTCTTCCGCCGTTTGTTTCATTTTTTGGAGAATCATGGCAGAGACTTCTGGTGGGCTATGACGTTTCCCACGAATTTCAACGTCGACATCACCATTCGCCGCTTCGACAATTTTATACGGTAGCCGTTTGACGGCATCGGCCACTTCGGCAGCACTAAACTTTCGTCCCATCAGTCGCTTGACGGAAAAAATGGTATTTTCTGGATTCGTAATGGCTTGTCGTTTGGCAATTTGTCCGACTAACCGTTCATCTTTATCGTTGACGGCAACAACCGACGGAGTCGTTCGGCCTCCTTCTGAATTGGCAATGACACTAGGATCTCCACCGCTCATTACTGCGACGCAAGAATTCGTTGTCCCCAAATCTATTCCAATAATCTTACTCATGCTCTTATCCTCCTTCGGTACAGCTCTGTTCGCTATTAGTGTTTGTTTCGTGATCAGATTGTTGTTTGGCGACAGTCACCATCGCCGGTCGAAGAATGCGTTCATGTAAAAAGTAACCCTTTTGATATTCTTCAATGACGGTATTCGGTGGCGCTGTGTCTGACTCGACCTGCGCAACAGCTTGATGTTTAGCAGGGTCAAACGGTTCGCCAAGGCTGGAAATTTGCTGAAGTCCCAGTTTTGTCAATGATTCAAGGAATTGTTTATGGGTCAAGACGACGCCTTCGAGTAACGCCCCAGTGATATTCTGTTCTTGTGCAGATTGGATCGCCCGCTCCAGATTTTCGAGCGTTGGAAGTAAATCTTTAATCAATTTTTCATTGGCAAATTTGATTGCGTCGCTTTGGTCCCTCTGCGACCGTCTTTTGTAATTATCAAACTCTGCGGCCAATCGTAAGTACTTATCGTGATTTGTGTGTGCTTCTTCAGTTTTCGCTTTGAGGTCTTGCTGAAGCGTCTCAAGATCGTTAAGTGTTGGTGTTTCTTGAGCGACGTCTTCCGTCTGTTCAGTAGAAGAGCAGGGGGTCTCCCCTTTGCTCTCGGGAGCATCTTCCTGAATGGGTTGATCGCTAGTGCTCATAAATAGCCTTTTCTCCTCAAATGACATCAGAACAAACTCATGTGAGTCCCAGATAGTCATGGGAAGAGTTAAAGTCAACCCACTGGCTGAAATTTCCTACATTTTTCAGTTTTTTGCGAGGAAGTTGACGAATTTGTGGTGATTCACGATGAGATAGTGGTTCGTCGATACAGGAGTTCCAAGCCTTCAAGTGTGAGATTTGGCCTGACTTCATCAATCGTAGACGAAATTTGAGAAATAATTGACGCTAAACCGCCAGTTGCGATCACATAGGTCGTTTGCTTGATCTCTCCTTGGATTCTTCGTACTAATTCATCCACAAGTCCGGAATATCCAAAGATAAGACCTGATTGCATACTGGTAATCGTATCGGTCCCGATGACCTGAGGTGGTTGGGCTAAATCAATCACGGGGAGCTGGGCAGTTTGAAGGTGAAGCGAATCCGCAGAACTTTTTAGGCCTGGAGCGATTGCACCACCTAGGTATTCACCTGAGTCCGTGACGGTGCAAAAGGTTGTCGCTGTTCCAAAATCTACAATAATAAGCGAACGTTGGTAGCGAGCAAAGGCTGCCGCGGCATTAACCAGTCGATCTGTTCCAATCTCCTGAGGGTGTGCGTAGCGCAAGGTGAGTCCAAGTGGGCTTTTAAAAGATGCCAGGATCGGACTTTGATTGAAAAATGCTTTGACCATTGACTCAAAAACCACCGTAATAGGTGGCACGACACTTGATATGATGCATCCTGTAATATCCGAAGGTTGTAGGCCATGAGCGTTGAGTAGGGAAAGTAAGAGAATCCCGTACTCATCAGTCGTTTTCGTATGATCTGTAGCGAAGCGCCAGGCCGCACCAAGATGCTGCTGTTCGAATATTCCACCAACGATATGACTATTTCCTATGTCAATGGCAAGAAGCATAATTCGCTACATTCCCTTGCTTGCGTAATTAATCTACTTTTCCGACTTTGTGCATACGCCGTGAGGATTTTCGAACATGAAAAACATCGCCAGAACGTATCGGGATAATTGCGTGACGACTCTGATTGTCGGATGGCATAAGGTGGAGTTCGCCATTTTGGCCAATATCGACCGCTCTCCCTTCTAATCTCTTGCCAGAATGAAGGTGGACTTCAATGGCACACTCTAATGTTGTGCACCGTGCAATATACTGAGATCGTATAGCCTCAATCGGTTCTGAATGCAATCTCGTATAGTGCGATTCAACGTTTGCCAGAAAGGTTGAAAGAAACGAAAGTCGATCAAATTCTTGCTGGCTTTCCAGTTTCAAGGATGTTGCGGTGTCTCGTAATTCTTCGGGAAAGTCGTTTGTATCACTATTCATGTTAATGCCAATTCCCACCACAATGGCCCCACCGGCCTTTCCTTGTTGTCGAACTTCACAGAGTATTCCGGCTAATTTTCTATCGTGAATCAAAATGTCATTGGGCCATTTAAGAGAGATTGAACATTTTGCTGTCAGCTCAAGGCTTTCGGCAAGGGCAATGCCGGTGACTAAGGGAATCCAAGAGGCGTGAGCTTTATAAGTGGCATGCGTTAAGACAATGGAAAAATAAAGGTTTTTTCCTGACGGGGAATGCCATGTTCGACCTTGCCGTCCTTTTCCTGCAGTTTGACTTTCAGCAAGAATGACGGTGCCATGAGGGGTGTGACCTTGTGCGGCCTCAAAACCTAATGTATTTGTTGAGGAAACCTCATCGTAGATCAACGTCGGTCGACCAATCGCCTTGGTCGAGAGCATCGATTGAAATATCTCCGAAGAGCGGGACGTGGATTCTGACGGAGCGTTACGCATTGAAAGATGCACGACGGCGACTTGCATAATCAAGAGAGGTGAGAGAAAGGCTCAGATCCATGGATCGGGCAGAGTGGGTTAAGGCTCCTATGGAAATAAAATCGGCTCCAACCTTCGCCATCGTATGAACAGTCTTCAAAGTGATGCCTCCTGATATCTCAGTCAGGGCACGTCCGTCTATCAGCTTAATTGCTTTACGAAGAAGTTGAGGAGACATGTTGTCGAGGAGGATACTATCAGCACCACCCTGAAGAGCAGCTTGAACTTGAGCGAGCGTTTCAGTTTCAACGCAGACTTTCAGGTGAGGGGGCGCATGTTTTTTTGCCAAGCGACAAACTGCCTCAAGGGTTAGTCCGTGTGAGTTCAGTAAGGCCAAATGATTGTCTTTAATGAGAATCCCGTCTTTCAAGGATTGTCGATGATTGTTCCCGCCCCCAAAAGTCACGGCTTGTTTTTGCAAATATCGTAATCCAGGAATGGTTTTGCGAGTATCAAGAAGCTTCGTTGAGGATGCACTCGCTGCAAGGCAAAATTGATGCGTGAGCGTAGCGATCCCCGATAAATGCTGTAGGAAATTTAAGGCTACACGCTCTGCTTTGAGGAGAGCCCTGGCGTTTCCCGATATCGTACAGCAGACGGTTCCTGCATCGATCATGTTTCCATCTTTTTGTAAGTCCACAAACTTTAAGGATCGATCGACTTGCGTAAATACTTGTCGTGCGACCTCTAGTCCCGCAATCACCAAGTCTTCTTTGGCTGTAATGGTCGCCTTGGCTTGTTTGCGAGGCGGGATGAGAATATTGGTGGTGACATCTTCATCAACCGAGTCTTCTTCCAATGCAAGTTTAATCAGCGAACGAATGTGAGTGTTGTGTGCGGACATGGTCACAGCGAAGGTTATCCGAGGATCGATGAGAGCTGGTCTTCACTGCTGGCCAGCAGAGTTAATTCCTCGGTCAGGGCTTTGAGACGAGTTTGCGATTCAAGAATCACATCTGGTTCGGCTTTGTCAGTGAAGTTTTTTGACGCAAGGCGAGCTTGTAAGCGGCTCGCTTCTTTTTGTTTCTCTTGTGCTTGTTTCCGCAAACGATCTAACGCACGTTGTAAGTCAATTTCCTGATCGATCGTGGTTCCAACCGTAATGGAGCCCATGACAAGGCGTAGGACATTGTGAGTAGACCAAGTATCGGCTTCAGTTACGGTTACGGCTCCGCGAGTCAGATGCGTGATGTACGGTTTCAGTGTATTGAGGGTCGCACGTTCCTGTGGGCTTGTTGAGGTTCCCCAGAAGGTCATGGGTTGGACCGGTGAGCAATTGAGTAAGGCCCGGCTTGTGCGTGAGGCATTCACGAATTGTTCAAATATGTGAAAGTCTTGTTCCGTTGTCTGGGAATTCCAGTCTTTTTTTTCTGTCGGAAAAGGTTGCGTCACGATGGATGTTCCTGAGTGAGGAAAGGCTTGCCAGAGTTCTTCACTCAAAAATGGCATGAAGGGATGAAGCAGTCGTTGAATGATTTCAAATGATTCAAAGAGTGTCTGTCGAGTCGATTGAGCTTCTTCAGACTGTGGATCCTGAAAGGCCGGCTTGACTAATTCAATATACCAATCACAATATTCGTGCCAGAGAAATTGATAAAGGGTGGAGGTGGCTTGATCAAATCGGTACTCTTCCAAAAAATTTGTACAGTCACGAATCGTGTGGTTCAGACGGCTAAGAATCCATCGATCGGCGAAGGATCGTTCTGACACGGGGAGTGTCTTTCGTGCGCCATCACCATAGAGTGCGATGAAGCGAGCCGCATTCCATATCTTTGTCACAAAGTTTCGATAGCCCTCAATGCGTCCTTCTGCAAGCTTAATGTCGCGTCCGGGTGAAGCCATAGACGCTAAGGTAAATCTCAAAGCATCGGTTCCATACTCCTGCATCTTCGTTAGGGGATTAATGACATTCCCTTTGGACTTACTCATTTTCTGACCTTCGGCGTCTCGGACGAGGGCATGAATATAGACGTCACGAAAGGGAGCTTCATTGGTAAATTTCAATCCCATCATGATCATGCGTGCGACCCAGAAGAATAAAATATCGAGTCCTGTGACGAGTGTTGAAGTTGGATAAAAGGTTTTTAGGTCGACATGTTCTTTGGGCCATCCAAGAGTAGAAAATGGCCAAAGCGCAGAAGAAAACCAGGTATCCAGGACATCTGGGTCTTGGAGGAGGTCGTCACCTCCACAGCGAGGACAGGTAGTCGGTGTTGTTCTCGAGATGATCGGAATGGCTTCGGGTGCGATAAAGCCCGTCATTGTTGAAGCTTCAAAGCTCTTTGAGTCTTTGTCTTGGCTTGCTTGATCATTCACAGGGAAATGCAGGTGGTCGGCATTGCAGGTCGTGCAGTACCATGCTGGAATCTGATGTCCCCACCAAATTTGGCGCGAAATGCACCAATCTTTCACATTCCGCATCCAACCAAAATAGTTGCCTTTCCAGCCGTCTGGAATGATTCGAATCTTTCCCGACTCAACGGCTTCGATAGCTGGGTCGGCAAGCGGTTGAATTTTCACAAACCATTGAGGAGAAGGGTAGGGCAAGACGATCGTTTTGCACCGGTAGCATTTTCCAATGGCCATGGTGTGATCTTCAACCTTCTCCAGTAACTCGATATTCTCTAAAGCCTCAACGACAAGTTTTCGAGCTTCTTGTTCGCTTTTACCGTGAATACGGTTCCTGAGATCTGAATCAATATCCTCCGGTTCGAATAGTTCCGCATCAATTCGAGCTCTGTGATCAAAGATTGGTTTTGACGGAAGATGTAAACGTTTGCCGGCTTCTTCATCATTAAAGTCACAGGCCGGAGTGATTTTTACGGCCCCTGTGCCAAATTCTCGATCGACAAGGATCGCGTCGCCGACAATTGGAATCCTTCTCGATGTGAGAGGTAAGTCAATGTAGTGCCCAATGAGGTGATTGTAGCGTGGATCTTCAGGATGAACGGCAACGGCTGTGTCGCCTAGCATCGTCTCTGGTCGAGTTGTAGCAATCGTGAGGAAGGAGTCCTCTTTCCCATTTACAGGGTAATGAATGTGATACAGCTTTCCCTTGATGGTTTCATGTTCTACCTCGATATCTGACAGTGCAGTGAGGCATCGTGGGCACCAATTAATTAATCGTTCTCCCCGGTAGATCAGCCCCTCTTGGTACAGCGTGACAAAAACTTCACGTACTGCATGAGATAATCCTTCGTCGAGGGTGAAGCGTTGACGGCTCCAGTCGCATGATGCCCCCAACTGCTTGAGTTGCTCGATAATGGTGTCGCCGGATTGTTGTTTCCAAGCCCAGACTCGTTCAATGAATGCTTGGCGACCAATGTGTTCTCGAGAGCTTCCCTCAGCTATGAGTTGTCGTTCAACCACATTTTGTGTAGCGATACCGGCATGGTCTGTTCCGGGAAGCCAGAGCGTCTTATACCCTTGCATGCGCTTCCAACGGACCAAAATATCTTGGAGTGTGCTATTTAGTGCATGTCCAATATGCAGAGAGCCTGTCACGTTGGGAGGTGGAATGACGATCGTGTAGGCTTGTTCAGGCCCATCAGTTTTTGGCGTAAAAAGGCCCTCATCAATCCAAAATTGGCCCCAGCGTTTTTCAACTTCCTGAGGGTCATACGTTTTATTGAGTTGTGGTGGGGACATGTGCCTTTAACGAATTGTAGTGAAGAAGCCGATCTTATCATGCGCTTAAGGGGGCTTCAAGCAAGGACAGTCCTACTTGTTGGTGCATGTGGTGTTATGATATAGATCATGTCGAGTGTTCCTGTTGTCAAAATGATGTGGAGGAGTTTATGCCTAGAGGCCGACAAAAAGATCGTGATCTTCGAAAGAAACATCGAAAAAATAAAGACCGCTTAAAGGCCTTGGAGCGCGAAGGCAAAACAAAAAAATCCAAATAAAAGAGAGATGCGGTTCTCTCTTGCACAGATTACTTGAGTCTTTGTTCTCAGTTAGTACTACGTTTCCCCAACAATCCTACGTATATCAATATTTATGTTTATAGCTGTGCTTTTTCATGGCATCAGCTATGAATCGTTGCGCTTTTTCGAACACCGTGACTCCATCAGTTGAATCCGCCTCTTTTGTCTCATTGAGTTTGGATTGGGCTGCGAGATTGTTAGGTCAACTATGAAAGAGATGCCTCATTCAGTGATAAAAGTGGTGTTCTTTGATGCCGCTGGGACCCTCATTCATATCAATGGGTCGGTGGCCGATGTCTATCTTCAGTATGCTAAGCGTTATGGCGTACAGGCCACACCTGAGTTAGCCGGTGCGATTCAATCCGCCTTTTCTCAGGCGTTTCGAGATGCGCCTCCTGCTATTTTTCATGTTTCGCAACCTGAAAAATTAAAGCAATGCGAACGGCTATGGTGGTTTGATATTGTTCATGCCGTATTTTATCGCGTTGGAATGTTCGAGCGATTTGACGAGTACTTTGAGGAAGTCTATGAGGCGTTTGGCACTGGCTTGCATTGGAGAACAGACTCGGAGTTAGTTCCTGTTCTCCAAAGATTAAAAGAGCTTGGCTATGAGTTAGGTATTATTTCAAATTTTGATACCAGACTCTTCCAGATACTCGAAGATCTTTCGCTCAGACCGCTGTTTGATACCGTGACCATATCAAGTCTGGTGCAGTCCGTAAAACCGGCAAAACAGATATTTCACTACGCCCTAAATGAGCATGCCATAGAACCGCATGAAGCCTTACACATTGGTGACAGCTTGAAAGACGATTGGGAGGGTGCGACCCAAGCGGGTCTTCATGCTGTGTTGTTGAATGGTACGACGGAATCTCGTCAGTCACCCCCGCGTATTCAAAGTTTCACTCAATTGCCAGAATTTCTTGCCAATATTTCTTCCAGATGAAACGATGGTCGGCAAATTTCCGTCGTCTGAAGCATGAATGATGATCAAGGTCTCGTTTGGCTCTGGCCTAGCTACTCTTCTCACGCAATAACAGTCACTCATTTGGATGTTTCCTGATTGTGGAGGCTTCTACGTCGATCTGGCAGCCTCAAGTTGTTTCTTTATCGAGTCAATCCCAACATACTCTCTCTCTCAGTGGAAGCTTTACACTTAAATATAAATACCTATTAACATCTCGAGACCTCACATGTCGATATGTCTTTTTAGACGTTACTCTATGGAATATTAGGAGAACACATTGTACGACATAATGAGATGAAAATGATCGTTGATGTCTCATCTATTCTTACTTACCTAAATCTGAATTATTATTGTGTTTTCTGCATCATTACATATGCAATTTACGATTTCCTCGCTTCCCAGTTTGTAGCATCCTTGGTATCGGGAACATCTTTACTTACAATCACAACCTAACCTCACTTGACCTTCTTGCGTTTATTACGTACTGTGCTTGTCAAATTCTTATAATTGACCATGCCTTATGGGTTTTTGCATGTCGTACATGCAGAGAAGGGGACCCACCAATCCGTGAATTTTTTTGCTATTAGCGGACTGCTAAACGGTATTGCAGCGATTAGTCTTGCAATTCTTGTGTATACACGTTCGCCCAAGGATCCTCGTCACTGGTCGTACGGTTTACTAGGACTGAGCATTGCCGTCTGGAGTTTGGCCTATTTCAGTTGGCAACTTGCAAGCACGCATGATACCGCACTTGTCTTCGCCAGGTTACTCATGGCTGGAGCCATTTTTATCCCCGTGACACAGCTGCATCATGTTTTATATTTGACCAATGACAGTGATCGCTTAGGGACAGTCTTGAAAGGTACCTACCTTATGGGTGGGTTTTTCTTACTGGTTGATGCGACCCCCTATTTTGTTGCTGATGTTCAGCCAGCTAGCTATTTCTTATTTTGGCCGCAACCTGGCCCATTTTTTCATTTGTTTTTAGTATGGTGGGGAGCCGTCGCATTATATTCGTGTTATCTGTTAGCGCTGGCGTATCAACGGGAAAAACGGCTTCGTCGGAAACAGTTTTTTTATCTGTTAATTGCTTCCATCGTTGCCTATTTGGGTGGCGCAACAAACTTCCCTCTCTGGTACGGAATTGAAATCCTTCCATATGGAACAATCTGTTTTACGTTCTATGTCGCTTTAGTCGCGTACACGTTACTACGCTATCGTTTAATGGATTTTTCGGTATTTCTTGAAAAAGGGCTCAGCTATCTCGCAGTCTTGTTGTTGATCTCGCAACCAGCGTACCCGGTCTTACTCCTTGCTCAAAAGTCGGTATTTGGAGCGATCAGTTATCGTTATTCGATGGTGCAGTTATTTGTTCATTTGTTAACGGTTGCAGGGGCCTACCAAATGCGGTTAGGAGCTCGTCGCTCTGTATCGGGTACCGTGTTCAGAGGGCAAGATTCCAGCATGAAAGCACTTTCTCAATTTTCAACAAATATTTCGACCTTACAGGACATGAATCTATTGGGTCAGGAAATTGTCAATACGTTAAGCCGTGGTATGCGTGCACACACGGCTATACTTTATGTCTTAAACGAAGAGAAAAGTATCTATACGCAAGTCTCAGACTTTGGGGACAGTGTTAATCATGGTGTGTCGAATGTGACATTTGCGATTACTGACGACCTTCCACGTTATTTGTCAATCGTGCAAACTCGGGTTTTCTGTCAGGAGCTGAAGCAGTCATTTCCCGATCAATGGAAGCAACGTGTGTTGATAGATCTGGAGAAATTGGGTGCTGATGTCTGTTTTCCTTTTATTCGGAAGAATCGATTGTTGGGGTTCTGTCTCATTAGTCCCTGTTCGCCTGAGTCGTTTGAAGCGATTGAAGCCTTGGGCTTTGTCTCGACCTTGGTTCGTGAGGCGGCACTCGCGCTTGAAAATTCCATACTTCGTGAAGAAGTCATTCGTTCCCAGGCCATTGTGCGACATATGGATCGCTTACGATCGCTTGAGACCATGTCAGGTGGATTAGCGCAAGAACTGACAAACTCGCAATCTTCTATTAAGGCTTTTGTTCAATTAGCACAACTACGAAAGAATGATGAAGAGTTTTTAGGCCGATTCCAGACGGTTATTTCTTCGGATGTCCTGCGTATAGAAAGTTTGACCAAAGAGATCAGAGAATATGCCAGCCATGAACTGTCAGGAGAACACACCCAAGAAAACATGAATGAGCTTGTTGAGTCGTGTGTTGCCTTTATTTCTCTGAATCTAGACTATCAGCACATTAAAATTGAAACATCACTCGATCATGAAATTCCCACGATGTATTTTCGGCGGCAGGAAATGCGACAGGTGCTCTTTAACTTGCTGCTCCATTATATCAATCGAGTCAACAATGTTGAGCCGATGGAAAAGTCTCTTTTTCTTAAGACGCAAAGCATTACGAGTTCGACTGGCGACAAATGGATTCAAGTCGAGCTTTCAGACATTCAAGTTGCGCCGACCTTCGATGTGTTGTTGCCCTCATTTCATTCAGGCGAAAGCACCTATGCGGGTTTAGAAAAATCCGACCTTGATGATCACGGCCTCACCATAGCTCGGGAAATAGTTGGAATGTATGCCGGATATATTCAGGTATATAGTTCGAAAACCGGTGAACGACTGGTCTTGCTCAGTCTGCCAGTCGTCACAAAAAGTAGAAGTCTGCGTATTCGGGAGCAGCAGTCTCTGCTTTCTTCTTCTTGATTGGATTGGATGTGTTTGAGCATGTCAAAACATCATAGGACTGTTCACATCAGTGATAGAGCCAAACATTCAAGGACTATTCAATTCTTTCACGACACGTGCTCTCTGCCTGTGATGATACTTCTTAGGCTATGAATAAACTGACAACCTATACATCCGATCAATATCGGTTGCTTGTCGAACATATTCCCGGCATTGCCTATACGGCAATCTTAGAACAAGACGGGATTGTCTTTCGCTATATTAGTCCACAAATTGAGACGATCTTAGGTATTCACCCATCTGAGTGGATTGATAATCCTGAGCAGTTCATGAAACACATTCATCCCGAGGATCGTGAACGTGTTCGGCCAGAGCATCGAGCCTCTTTTCAAACCCAGGAGCCTTTTCGTGCAGAGTATCGTGTGATCGGAAGCGATGGGCACACCTTATGGTTTCGAGATGAGGGCAACGTAATGAGGGGACCGGATGGTGTCTCTTTTCTCCTTCAAGGTGTCATGCTCAATATAACTGATCAGAAACGTCTTGAAGATGAATTATTACGTTGGGATCGAGAAGCTCGCACCTTGACCGATCATCTTCCAGATATTATTGCACGGCTTGACCCTCGTGGAAGATTCTTATATTTAAACCGCTGGTTCGATGCGAGTCGTGACGTTGTGCCAGAGTGGTATTTGGGTAAAACCGCGACTGAATTAGATGTTCCTGATACGATTTCATTTTTCTGGGAAAAGTCTCTGCGCCGGGTTTGCCATGAGAAAACCATGGTGATCATTGAATTTTCTTTCTCATCTTCTGATGGACAAAAATTCTTTGAGTCGCGCTTAGTCCCAGAATGGGGAAACTCTGGCGGCATCGATAGTATTTTGATTGTGACAAGGGACTTAACAGAAAAAAAGCTCGCAGAAGTTTCTCTCCAGGAAAGTGAAGAGCGGTTTCGTCAATTGGCAGAGTCGATTGCTGATGTGTTTTGGCTCGTCGATTCCGTTTCACAACAGTTTATTTATGTAAGCCCAGTATACGAAAAATGTTGGGGGTCTTCTTCTCAAGAGCTGTATCACAATCCTGAAGCGTGGATGGCGGCAGTGCATCCTGAGGATCGCATGAGGGTTGAGCGAAGTTTTTATCAGAAATTGGGAGAAGGGACCTTGGACATTGAATATCGAATTTTACTGCGCGATGGCGAGATTCGATGGATTCATGATCGTGCGTACCCTATTCATAATAAAGAAGGAAAGATTTATCGCATTGCAGGGATGGCGGAAGATGTGACCATTCGAAAGCAATTTGAAGAAGAACGGTTGCGTGTGAGTAAGCTTGATTCCTTGGGGTTACTGGCTGGAGGCCTTGCTCATGATTTCAATAATCTTCTTACGGCGATCTTAGGGCAACTGTCGCTCGCTAAGTTTTTTATTGCGTCCGACAATCCTCTTTTCCCTCGACTGAATGAAGCGGAAATGGCCTCGTTACGTGCCCAAGACTTAACTCAACAATTATTGACATTTGCCAAGGGTGGGACTCCCATTCGAAAGCCAGCTTCTCTCAGTCAAATTGTTGAGGAAAATTCTCGATTTGTGTTGACCGGCTCGAATGTGAAGTGTGAGTTTCATATCACCAAAGAATTATGGACTGTCGAAGTTGATGTTGGTCAAATTAGCCAAGTCGTGCAAAATCTAGTCATTAATGCGATGCAGGCCATGCCTGATGGTGGCACCATCACCGTGTTTGGTCAAAATATTACCATTGAGAGTGAAAGTAGTTGGACTCGAGGCCATCTCTCTGTCGGTCATTGGGTGAAAGTTTCGTTTATGGATCAAGGGGTCGGGATTCAAAAAGAACATGTGAGCAAAATTTTCGATCCGTATTTTACCACTAAACCAAGTGGGCATGGCCTGGGATTGGCGACGTCCTCCTCCATTATGAAGAATCATGGAGGGAGTGTAGCGGTTGACTCAGAAATTGGCATTGGCACAACATTTACGATATTCTTACCCGCTTCTACTGAAAGTCAGATTGCCATGCACAAACCATCCACGCAAATACGTATTGGGCATGGAAATATTCTGATCATGGATGACGACGCTCCAATTCGAAAAGTTCTAAGTGAGATGCTGGAAGTCTGTGGATATTCGCAGAAAACAGCAACGAATGGCGAAGAAACTCTCGCCGTGTTTGCGCACGCTCAAGAGCAAGGCACCCCATTTGATGCGGTCATACTCGATCTGACGATTCCTGGCGAGATGGGTGGCCGGATTGTTATTCAGAAATTGCTCAAAATAGCTCCATCAGTCAAGGCCATTGTCGTGAGTGGTTATTCCAATGACCCTGTTCTTTCGAATTTTCAAGAGTATGGTTTTCATGGAAGAATCTCCAAGCCATTCAGACTTGGTGAAGTGAGTGAAGTCCTCCATTCAGTCCTTTCGAGTTAGTTTCTTCTTTACGTTTCTCGCAATAGCCTATCTCCCAAAATTTATTTTTTGTGCCGATGTGTTCTGACTCTTTCCGAGTGTTTTGGTTTTCAACGTGTTCCTGTCGTTTCTAAATGACGTATTCGAGTTATGTGTAAATGAATACCAGAAATGACTCTCCCTTGCCTTCTTTTTGAGAAGGCAAGGGAGAGTGCCGTGATCTATACATGACTCATGCATGATTGTTCACAGACTAAATGGGTGTATAAGGATGCCATATTGTTTGTAGCAATAAGAACTCAAAGCTGTATGATAATCCGTTGTATTGTGTTCTTTGAGTCTCATGGTTCTACTATCATTCGAACTTTCATCAATGTGCCTCATGCGCAAAGCAAACCTGATTGTTCCCTGACCTGTACCTGCGCCTAAGTCGTACAGGCTCTGGGGTCACGCGAGAGTCCGCCAAGCTTCTTGAGGGGGATTGACCAATATGGCTAGGCATTGACGATATGCAAAAACAGATTCACGCCCTCTGGTTCCTGTTCGATCCAAAAGTTTTTTGGTGAAACCCCACATTCAATAGCTAATCGACCAAGGGTCTCGCGACTGCGATGAAACAGGACCCAATCAAAAAAGTCCATGTAACTTTGCGTTGGATTGTTTTCAGAGAAATTGCCGATCACCAGTTTCCCATTTTTTTTCAATGCACCAAGAAATCGCGTAAGCATTCTTTTAAACAATTTCTCATTGAAGTAATCAAACAACCCACCAGACCAAATGAGATCATAGTGTTTTTTTGGCGAAAACCGGCACACATTTCGGTGAATAAATGAAATGCGTTCAAGGTAATCACCGCAAAGTGATTGAGCATACTGAATGGCGGTCGCATCCTGTTCGACGCAATCAATATGGATTTTTGAGTTCCCAATGACTCGAAACGATTCGAGCATATCTCGTCCAGGGCCACTGGCGAGATTTAATACAGAGGCTCCCTGGGGGTAAGCGAGTTTGAGATCCCACATTTCTTCTAAAAAATAGGACAACCTGTTTTTGACTGCCTTAAATGCCGGTTGATAGTGAACAAACCGATCCCAATTCTGAAGCTCTGGAATTGGAGAAAGGTGATTTCTGTAAATTTTGTCAATTATTTCAAAGTCTCCAGCATACCCATGTGGTTTCAGATAGCCCAGTCCTTGAATCGTTTCACGTGAAAGTGATTCCCCAAAAGCTACCAGAATTTCTTGCAACTGTTCTTGAGTGACGGACGCTGATTTTCGAGCCTGTGCCAGAAGATCTAATGCAGAGTTCAAGTCGTCATAATCTGCGAGAGTTGGACCGCCTTTGCTAACCAGCTTTGAAATGTACTGGCAGAGTGCATGAAATGTATCCTCCGTAGATGATGGGACAGCTGAAGAAACAGGGTTGATGAACAGACTCCCAGAAATAGTAGACATAGGACCCTCCTTTGAATTAAAAGCCCATCCAATGAATTTTGAATAGACCAATGGTAATGTTGTGAAAAACGACAAGACTGTTGAATGAAAATCGTATGAGGCTTGAGACAGAGTGGGAAGGTAGTGGAAAATGAAAGTCGAGCTCCCTGTATCTTAGAAACACTCTAAGAAAGGAACGGTAACTTTTGGACCTGCCCGCACAATCAGGATCGAAAGTGAAAGATTTTTTAGGTATTACATTCGGTATGAATTATGGCAAGGAATTATGGGAAATACACTGAGACTTGAACAGTCGTTAATAAAGAGATATTCCCTAAGAATACGGTACGGCTTGTTGTAATAAGGCAAGTATGCACTGTTCTCACCACACGCGAAAATAGTTTGCGTTTGTTGTAATATATAGCGGTGTTTTCTTTATGTACGAACAGTTCACTGGGAAGAGAAAAGTATGTCCTTACTGGCATGCATCAAGGTTAGCGGAATTCTTCGTAGATTGTCTAGTAAGGGGGAGCTTGGGGAGGCGCGTACAGTGTTGTTAGTCAATGGCTCTGCAAAACGACGTCACCGGCATGCTTCAATGGCAGTCTTTTAGAATGTACTTGACTCCATCGATTTGAACGAAAGGCATGATCATGCCAAGGTCTGAATTGTCATGAGAGAACGCGTACATTACTGATTCTTGAGGAATCAAAAACCCTGTATACAGAATAGTAATTTCAATTTCTTTACCTTGCTTCGCTTGGGCTTGTAATTTCTTCAGGAGACCCTTTGAGGGAATCGCAACCATTTCAGACGGTATGTTTACGGGTTTAAATCGTACGATTCCCCACTTGGTTTTTGTGAGCATAGGCCCGACAGCAATGCGAAATCCTTGGTGTTGATCATCATACTTTCGCAAGATCCCACTCCAAAAAAATGCGATATGCGCCTTAAGGAGTTGATGCCCATTTCTTGCTTCGTCACGTGCTCGATTGAACTGGAATATCCGCGCCCCATGTTCAGCTTCAGGGGGATCATGTAAGGATTCCCAATTTGGAGGGACTCCTTCTAGCTCAGTCAAAAATCGATCCAACGCCGATGCGGTTAGAAGGGGGCGAGTGGACGGAACGATTAAATTTTGTATCGATGATTCTGGAACTTGAACGAGTTGGCCAATGCCTGTAGATTCCGTTGCAAAAGCATGGGTAAGCATTTCTCCAAGACTCAACGAAATAAAAAAGACGAGTATGTGAATAACATGAAGAAGCATTTTCATGGTGAGTTTCCTGGGAAAAGCATGCGTGAAGAGTATAACATAATATCGCAAGCCGATTTTTTGCAAAGCTGGTAGACTGTCATCGTAATTGTGGGACAGAACAACATGTCGGTTCGTATGTCAAAAGAATGGCCAGTGCACTCAGAACGCGTACGATATGTGTGGACGGCCTCCTATATTGAGTCATTAATGATTTGGCGGCAGGCTCGAAGGAATCCTTGCTGAGGTTATTTATGGAAGAAGTGAAAAGCACAGGTCAGCCTTTGGACGATTACTCACGAGTCATTCTCTTCGATGGAGTGTGCAATTTTTGCAATGCCACTGTGGATTTTGTCATCCGCAGAGATCCCCAGAGAAAATTTATGTTTGGCACCTTGCAGTCTGAACCGGGACAGCAAATTTTACGAAGGAATAATTTTGACACGCAAGACTTCGAAACATTTCTTTACCTTGAAAATGGGCAGGTTTTTACAAAGTCGACGGCAGCCTTACGAGTCGCAAAAGAACTGACGGGCATGTGGCCTCTTCTGTATGTCTGCATTGTCATTCCCCAGGTTATCCGAGATTTGGTCTATCAATTTATTGGACGCCGGCGATACCAGTGGATGGGGAAGCGCGAAAGTTGCCGACTCCCCGATGAGAGTGAACGTGCCCGTTTTGTCTAGTCGTCAGTGCGTCATCATTCTACGGAATTGCGTATGAGCACTGCCTTGCAATCTGCAACAGCCCTCCATACAATCCAGCTGTATTATGGCTCGTTCTGATCGATTACCCAGCAACACTTCTTCTAAAAAGAAAAAGTCGGTAAAAATAAAACCTTCCCCCCTTTTAGATCCTCGTATCAAGCGAAAATTTCAAACACAATTATTGAAATGGTACGGCGAGTTTGGCCGTGATCTTCCCTGGAGGCGAACCAATGATCCGTATAAAATCCTTGTCTCGGAAGTGATGCTTCAGCAGACTCAAGTAGACCGGGTTGTTCCCAAATATCATGAATTTTTACAAAAATATCCAACAGTTGCGGACCTTGCTGCGGCCAAACCTCAGCAGGTACGAGAGACATGGTCTCCATTAGGGTACAATATTCGTCCCTATCGCTTACATAGTATTGCCCGTGAATCAATGGCACGGTACGGGGGAGAAATTCCGAAAGATCCAGATGAATTATTATCCTTAAAAGGGATTGGCCGGTACACAGCAGGGGCTGTACGTTCATTTGCATTTCAAGAAGATGCTGCGATTCTTGATACGAATGTCATGCGAGTGCTGTATCGCGTATTTGTGGGAGAAGGGGACCCCAAGACTCAAAAGACAAAGTTATGGGCTATTTCAGAAGAGTCTATCCCTAAAGGGAAAGGCTATGATTTCAATCAAGCATTAATGGATTTTGGCGCAATGGTCTGTACAGCGAGAAAGCCGTATTGTTTGTTGTGTCCGATGCAGAAGTTCTGCAAAGTGTTCCCATATAAAGCTCCCTAACACGTAGTTAGCCATGAAACCTCATCTTCAGGTTGGTATCGCGTTGATCGTACAAAATGGGTATTACTTGATTGCACAGCGCAAGCCGGATGTCCATTTAGGGGGGCTGTGGGAATTCCCAGGAGGGAAATGCCAAGAGGGGGAGTCACTTGCGGAATGTGTGTCTCGAGAGGTTCTCGAGGAACTCGACATTGAGGTAAGCCAGCCCGTACATTTTCTGACGAATCATCACGACTATGCGGAGAAAACGGTTGAATTGAATTTTTTTGAATGTTCAATTATCCGTGGCAGGCCAAGGGCTGTGGAATGCGCAGATTTTTGTTGGGTGAAGCCTGAGAATTTTCATGAATTTGAATTCCCTCCAGCCGATATTCCGGTCATAAATAGGCTCCGCACGCACGCGGCTCACTCATCATTGCAATAGCAGTGTTTCATGACGACTGAATAGGTGTGTGGGTAACCGTTTCTTTTTTACCGAAAGAGCCGATCCTCCAGAATATGCATCTGCTTGCAGTGGGGGAGAGTATTCAGTTGAAGCCCTGGCAATCGTACACATGAGGGTTTTGCACTTATCCAAATGGAGCTGCAAATTTCCTCGTTGCTGGCACTATAGCGAATCCAAATACGTTCCAATAAGGAGAATATCACGAACTCCGCGCGGTACCACATGAACATACAGGAAGGTTCTGCCCGCCTGGATGACCTACAGGCGATTGACGATTCAATAACGAAGGGTTATAGCGAATCCCAAAAAGTTCCATACAGGAAAATACAGCGAACTCCGCGCGTTACAATGTTTCCACCAGCGGAAGTTATTTGAAACGGCTATAACCAGCATTCAGTGCGACGACCTACAGATTCGGCATAACTGAAACGGCTATAGAACAGAAAATCCTGGCAGTTATATTTTTCTTGGAAAGTATGTGAACATGCTGGTGCTCGGGAATGGTGAGAGTCCGGTGTGTCTACTGACGTAGCCCGCAAGATCTCGCGATGCCGTCCTGATATCTAGACCATTGACGTAACGCTTCATCCATTTTCTGTAAGACAATCTGTTGTTGTTCAGCTTCAATTGTGTGATGAATGATCATGTCGTATATCGCACGGCGATTGACGGGTTCAACGATCTGCTGGACGCGTATATAATCCATGTGTTTGGGCGAGAGTCCTTGGTATTCGACTAATGGGTGCTTCATAATAATATCCTCAATCTCGGCTGGAGATTTTGGCCCCTTAGGATACATGACATCATCTGGATCCATGGATGTGCCTTCGACAAAGACTGTTAACACGGTAGCTCCGACAAGCCAGTCTTCATCTTCACAGACTTGATCCAACCATTCACGATAGATCCTACTGCTCGACAGAAGTTTCACATCGCGGAATCCTGATCGGTCGAATCCCAACCCGATCATCATTTGCAGAAAGAGCTCTTGATGCGGTTGCTGAAAGGAAAGACCGCCTGTCTCTTCTTCATAAATCGTGGTAGCCAATCGTCGACGAACTTCCCACGGTGGATTTTTCCCTAAAATTCGTGCGAGCAACACGGCGAAATCACGGATATAGACAACATATTCTTGATGATAGAGTTGATGTAGATGATCCTTGGTAATTGTGTTTCCATCGAAATATGTAGAAGCCCAATGCTGCTTGCGGCGTAGCACGTCAAACAACTTCTCACGGAATTGATCAGGGGAGAGAGTTCGCATGATGGTCCTTTACATTCTGCAGGATATGAGAGGAGAGACAATACAAAGCGGAGGTATGTACGGTAGCCACACAACCATCAGCTATTGGAACGGAATTGATTTTTCATTCACAACACTTATAGAATACCACAATATTGAGGAAGCTGTAAGTCTATGGAAACAGTAAATTTAGGAAATCCAGATGAAATCTTAACCTTTTTAGCTGAGGTGTCGCTCAGTGGAAAAGGTGTGACGGCTGACAATCTGATGGATTACGTCTTAGATGAGGGTTTTACGGAACCGACATATCTTCAGGCTAAGGGTGAAGACCCTGAGGCGTATTATAAAGGGCAGCCCAATGCATGGGCGGTCTACCAAATTCGTGAATGGAAACGAGTCTTAATTATTAGCGGAGGTAGTGGGCGAGAGAGAAGAGCTCAAATTACTGAAACTCCCTAATATTTGCCTCGTCCTCTTTCACGTTATCACAGAGTTCGTTCAAAGCCTGCCGGGATAACGGTTGCTCCAACGATAGAAGGCTTAAGTTATTTCCAGCCACCGATTAATCGGTTTTCTTCAAAATACAGGTAGCGATGAGTGATGGTTCCAGCGTCTAGCCAGTCTTCATAGACCCATTCTTCCCGTCTGATTCCTTTAGACGTATAGCTGACATTCATTTGGTATGGTGAGCCCCATGCTTTCATGGCTTGATCACGGGTCATGCCAACAATCACTTTTTTCTCTTGTACATGCTTTTCAAATGTCGGATCTAACAGCGGGGGAATAAGGCCCCAGCCAATCATCCAGAGAAAAAATGCGGTCAGTCCGACATAGAAGACTATTCGAACCGGTCGTCGGCAAAGAAATGGAAGTGGATCAAGCTGAGATGGGAGTGTATCTTTGGGCACGTTATTCAAGGGGAAACGACTTTTAAGATTGTGTGATTGATCAACTGATGCTGAATTGGCTGTATGGTATCAGTAGAGATTTTCAGGGGTCAAGAAAGGGTGAACGATGTTTGTAGAAGTCGAGAGCAATGCTAATTGCGAAACCTCCGTCTTTCTGCGGTTCAAAGAGGTTGCTCCCCCTTCATCTATTACACATATTAAGATCTATGATCGTATTCCACAAGGAGAATGGTGTTTCATTACAGGATGGAGTGATGACCCCGAACAACCGTTGTGTAGGGCCTTTGCTCAGAGGGTGGAAGATTCCGGGGCTGGAATGGCCATGCTCATTTTTGGAGGACCGTACGGGATTCGACTCAAGCTGGAATCGAGCTCAGATGCGTGGGACCTAGAGAATCAATTGCAATGGGGGGAACCGTACTTATTACTCAGTGGGGATGGAGATATTCGGTATGAGAAATTGTAAAAGAGACGTACGAATTGAAAATGTCAAAATGTAATATGGAAATGCAAAAGGGATTGCGTTCTTATATAATTTACATTTTCCACTGTACGCCCTGAATATTGCGTTGCTTCTAGTCCGCATATTGCGGCTGAGGTATAGATTTATTTTTCTCACCTTGGGCAGGCGGAGGTTGGTTCGCAACCTCTTCTGAAAAAGGATTCAATATTGGTTCATGCGTAAGCCGTTGATTGGTTTTCACGATTTGGAGGCTTTGCGTGGTAATTTCCATACGGTCAATTTTCGCATCAAGTGTCAGGAAATCGGGCAGCCCATTAATGGCAAACATCTGATACGCCAACGACCATGGGAGGCTTTCCTTGCCTTGTTCTTTTGAAATAAAAGATGCTTCCTGTGACGGGGCGCCTTTAAATATGAGCAGCCAGAGGTTTGATCGAAAGACCGATGCCGTCGAAGCTGTGGGAGGCGAGAATTCAGAAATTAAGTCAGGGATTTTAGAGAGAGTCACCGCAGGAGTGAACTCAATTTCAACTCGTTTCACGTAAAGCGTCGGTGAGTCCGTACGTTCAGTAAGATCGGGAGTGTAGGCAAAGGAATACCGCACTTGCGTTTCGTCGCGGTTGTAGGTGTACACATCTTCTCCGTTTCCCGGCGCAACAATCTTTCTGAAGTATTTCTCCCAATCTTGGAACGTATAGTAGCTGAACACGCGAAGTGCGGCTTTACGAGAGCGAACAGCCATGGGCATGCCTAATTGCTTGTGTAATTCCGTTTGCTTGAGTCCCAGGTAGCCGTCTTCAAAGTATGCTTTGGCGTGGCTGTGTGCTGGAGTCGACAACTCCGTCAACCCGAAGACGAAAACGACAAGAAAAAGGGTAAGATGTAATTGGATAGGGTAGTTGAACATGAATGAGGTTCCTATTTGCCATCGTATTTGTTACGGTCAAAAGAAGTCAAGAACAGTACAAAAGGTATGGATTTGATCTGTCCATGAAGTCGGTCGCCTCCCGTTAGTGCTAAGGTAGGAAAGTAAACCGATTGTTATGAATGTTGTTTTCTGAGGAGAAAGAGCGAATGTCAAATTTAGAGTCGTTGTTACGTGATCGAATTGTGGTGATGGATGGAGCCATGGGCACCATGATTCAAAAGCATACGTTAGAAGAGCCAGACTTTCGAGGAACTCGATTCGTCGATCATCCAAGTGACGTCAAAGGCAATAATGATCTGTTATCCATCACGCAACCCAAAATCATTCAATCCATTCATCAAGCCTATATGGATGCAGGTGCCGATATTATTGAAACGAATACATTCAATTCCAATATCATTTCCATGGCTGACTATAAGATGGAGTCCTTAGCCTATGAGTTGAATGTTGCGGGGGCACAAGTTGCGCGTGAGGCAGTTAAAGCGGTCATGGCGAAAGACCCGAGTCGTCCTCGATTTGTTGCCGGGTCGATGGGGCCAACGAACAGAACCGCATCAATGTCTCCCGATGTCAACGACCCGGCGTTTCGGGCTGTGACGTTCAATCAACTGGAAGAAGCCTATTACGAGCAAGTGCGTGGGCTGATGGACGGTGGTTCGGATCTCTTGTTGGTTGAAACCATTTTCGACACATTGAATGCGAAAGCTGCGCTCAACGCTATTGATCGCTACTGCCAGGAACAGGGCCAACCTGTCCCGATCATGATATCCGTGACCATTACCGACCAGAGTGGGCGAACCTTATCAGGACAGGTCATCGAGGCATTTTGGAATTCCGTCTCGCATGCCAACGTACTCAGCGTCGGGATCAATTGTGCGTTGGGAGCCAAGCAAATGCGTCCGTATATTGAAGAACTCTCCGGCATCGCGCCAGTGTATATCAGTTGCTATCCCAACGCCGGATTACCGAATGCGTTTGGCGGGTTTGACGAAACCCCTGAGCGCATGGGTGAAGACTTGCGAGAATTTGCCAATAATGGATGGTTGAATATCGTTGGCGGATGCTGTGGCAGTACGCCGGATCACATTCAGGCCATAGCCGAGGCCGTTTCAGACTTACCTCCGCATGAGCCGGTATCGTCCTCTCATGTCACCCGTCTTAGCGGACTGGAAGCCATTTCCATTCGACCGGAAGCGAATTTCATTAATATCGGTGAACGGACCAATGTCACCGGTTCGCCGAAATTTGCCAAACTCATTTTGAATGGAAATTTCGAAGAGGCCTTGGCCGTTGCCCGTCAACAAGTCGAAGGTGGAGCGCAAATTATCGATATCAACATGGATGAAGGCATGCTGGATTCGGAAAAAGCCATGGTGCATTTCCTGCACCTCATTGCCTCGGAACCAGATATTTGTCGAGTGCCTATCATGATTGATAGTTCTCGGTGGTCGGTGATTGAAGCAGGCCTGCAATGTATTCAGGGAAAAGGCGTGGTGAATTCTATCAGTTTGAAAGAAGGGGAAGAAAAATTCAAAGAACAAGCTCGAATCGTCCGGCGGTTTGGTGCGGCAGTTGTGGTCATGGCGTTTGATGAAGTTGGCCAAGCCGATACGGCGGAACGAAAGGTCGAAATCTGTAGTAGAGCCTATAAGATCTTAACCGAAGAGATTCATTTTCCTCCCGAAGACATTATTTTCGACCCCAATATTCTCACCGTGGCAACGGGCATTGAAGAACATAATAATTATGCCGTGAATTTTATTGAAGCCACCAAGCAAATTAAGGCCACGTTGCCGCATTGTAAAGTCAGTGGCGGGTTGAGCAATATCTCCTTCTCGTTTCGAGGGAACAACGTGGTTCGGGAGGCCATGCACACGGCCTTTTTATATCACGCGATCAAGGCCGGTCTGGACATGGCCATTGTCAATGCGGGGCAGCTAGGGGTGTATGCAGAGATTCCCAAAGACCTGCTTGAATTGGTTGAAGATGTGTTGCTGAATCGGCGTGAGGATGCGACGGAACGCCTGGTGACATTTGCCGAAACCGTCAAACAAGGCGGAAAGGTGGTTGTCAAAGACGAAGCTTGGCGGCAAGGCACCGTACAGGAACGCCTTTCGCATGCGCTGGTGAAAGGTCTTGTAGAATTCATCATTGAAGATGTCGAAGAGGCACGTCAGCAATATGATAAGCCGTTGCATGTTATTGAAGGACCGTTAATGGACGGTATGAACATCGTTGGGGACCTCTTTGGCTCTGGCAAAATGTTTCTTCCGCAAGTTGTGAAAAGTGCTCGCGTAATGAAAAAAGCCGTGGCCTACCTACTGCCATTTATGGAAAAAGAGAAGGAAGCCACGGGTAGTAGTGCGCAGGGAAAAGTCCTCATGGCCACGGTCAAAGGCGATGTCCATGATATTGGGAAAAATATCGTGGGCGTTGTGCTGGGATGCAACAATTATGAAGTCATCGATCTCGGCGTGATGGTGCATTGCGATAAAATTTTGCAACGAGCCAGGGAAGAAAAAGTCGATATGATCGGATTGAGCGGACTCATTACACCTTCCTTGGATGAAATGGTTCATAACGCCAAGGAAATGAATCGGGAAGGCTTTGACATTCCGCTCTTGATTGGCGGCGCCACCACGAGTAAGGCCCACACGGCGGTGAAAATTGCTCCTGGCTATCAGCATCCGGTCGTGCATGTCCTAGACGCATCGGTGGCGGTCAATGTCGTGCGGCAACTCCTGAGTCCAGAAGGCAAGGCCGAATTTATCGAGAACGTTCAGGAGCAACAAGCGAAAACCCGTGAAGCTCATAAAAATAAGAAGTCGACTAAACGCTTGCTTTCACTGGAAGAGGCGAGAAAAAAACGGACGGCAATTCAATGGGAGTCGACGGAAATTGCGACACCGAGTTTTCTAGGGACTCGTGTATTTGACGACATGTCGTTGCCGGACTTAGTAGAGATCATCGATTGGACGCCGTTTTTTCATACATGGGAATTAAAGGGCCGGTATCCAAAAATATTCGAAGATGAAACCGTCGGGAGCAAAGCCAAAGAACTCTTTGACGATGCGAAGAAGCTTCTTCAAGAAATTGTAGACCAAAAATTATTTCAGGCCAAAGGCATCTATGGGTTTTACCCGGCTAACAGCGTAGACGATGACATTCAGGTGTATGCTGATGAGTCACGCACCAAGGTCATCACCACCTTCCACACGCTTCGTCAACAAATGGAAAAACCACAGGGCGATGAGAATTATGCGCTCGCCGACTTCATTGCGCCAAAGTCAACAGGGTTACACGACTATATCGGCGGGTTTGCTGTGACGGCGGGACTTGGAGTTCAAGAACTGTGTGAGCGATTTGATAAAGATCATGATGATTACAACTCCATTATGACGAAAGCGCTGGCCGATCGATTGGCCGAAGCCTTTGCCGAATGGCTGCATCGTGACGCTCGAAAAGAGTGGGGGTATGGACAAGATGAAAAATTTTCAAACGAAGAGCTTATTCGGGAACGCTATCGCGGCATCCGTCCGGCACCGGGATACCCAGCAAGCCCCGACCATACCGAAAAGCCTGTCCTGTTTGACTTACTCGATGTGGAAAAACATACCGGGATTACATTGACGGAAACCTATGCGATGTTACCAGCGTCGTCAGTCAGCGGTTTATATTTTGCTCATCCGCAAGCCAAATACTTTGGCGTCGGGAAGATCGATAAAGACCAGGTCAAAGACTATGCCGCCAGAAAACAAATGGACCTGTCGATTATTGAGCGATGGCTGGCACCGAATTTATCGTATGATCCAGATTAAATTATTATTGTCTACCTCTCAATGAAAGTTGATGGGAGAACGCATGAGTTAGACCAAGGCATAGATAGTGGTTTTATAGCTCTTAAACTTTTCATTGGGACCTATAGCCGTTCCAATACACTTCGAACATACTCAAGGTATTAGGACGGCTATAGCCTGAAGGCTTCAGAGCATATGTACTAATGAGAAGTTCACCTACTCATTCACGAAACGTACGGCGGCAAACCCCTTATGAATTGGCGCGGCGTAAGCATTGAGGTCCGAAGGCGTTGAGGTCGATGGGCCTTTGATGTCTCCAGCTGTGATGGGGATGGGCTGCGTCACCTTCAATTTAATCGTGCCTCGAACATCTCCCTTCACAAACTCTGCAGTTTTAACGGCAAAAATGTAGGCTTGATCGGAAGACACCGAAAGCGTTTCTTTGGAAGTTTTCGTGACATTCAAGCCAGCTTTCCCGCCTAAAGGAATGTGTTTAATCGTTTCGACTTCAAGACTGGGAGCAATGTCATGCCCACTTGCAGCGGCAATATGAAGGCGTGTAGCCGAATGAACTTCATAAGCCACAAAGGCCTGTTCCCCGTCATTCAGTGAATCCAGAATTCTTTGGTAAATGGGTTTGGCCTCCCTGGTGCGAAGGAAAGCTTCCAGGTCGCCGATGCCGATTTTCTCGTATCGCGAGTCTAGTTGTTGGACAGACACTTGTTCCGTTAGTTCGAAATCGACGGCAGGTTGTACGCGAAACAGACTATGGAAAAACGAGAGCGCCGCGGATGCGGTTGTGGTGCTGTGTGCTTGGTGGCCACTCAGAATCCCTGGACATCCTTGCAGGGTTCCGCAGTTGTGAATCGGTAAATGAGCGGGATTTCGTTTGTCCGGAGGCAGGAAGTTGAGCAGTCTGTCCACCAAACGGGCCTCTCCAGACTTTCCGACGAGAATTAACGTCCCTGGTTCAACGTCCGTGCGAAGTATAGCCAGCCCATTCAAACCTTTTTTCGTAAAGTATTGTTGAACAGTCTCTTCTGGGTCACAGGCGACGAGGCCGATCCCCAAAAAGAAGAATAGAACCAGGTTGCTGAGAAATCGGCGTATACATGAGAGATGTGAGTTGAATGGAAGTTTCATGGAAAGGTCCTTTTAAATAAACAACCTGATGTTGGCTGTATGAAAATACTTTTTGGCTTCGTGCAGCGGACGGTAGACATCCAGAAGTATTTACTCTGTATTCCCCTGTGAGTCTTGCGCATAAATTCCAGGGAACGCTGCTTTCAAGTCCGGAAGTAATTGGGTGATCGTCTCATTGAGTTTGGCTTTTCTGAGAAACTCGACATAATTGGTTAATACGGTTTTGGTATTAGGATGTTTGAGTCCCAGCCGGACTTTAAGAATCTCATAGGCGCGCTGGTAGAGGGGCTCAGCTTCGGCGTACTGACCTTGTATTCGATAGAGTTCCGCCAGGTTGTTGAGGTTCAAGGCCACTTGGGGATGGTCGGCACCCAAAGCCTGTCCATTGATGGTTAGGGCGCGCTGGTAGAGGGGCTCAGCCTCGGCGTGCTTGCCTTGGGCGTCATAGAGGAGCGCCAGGTTGTTGAGGTTCAAGGCCACTTGGGGATGGTCGGCGCCCAAAGCCTGTCCATTGATGGCTAAGGCGCGCTGGTAGAGGGGCTCAGCCTCGGCGTACTGACCTTGTATTCGATAGAGTTCCGCCAGGTTGTTGAGGTTCAAGGCCACTTGGGGATGGTCGGCGCCCAAAGCCTGTCCATTGATGGTTAAGGCGCGCTGGTAGAGGGGCTCAGCCTCGGCGTACTGGCCGTGTGTGTCATACAAGAGCGCCAGGTTGTTGAGATTCAAGGCCACTTGGGGATGGTCGGCGCCCAAAGCCTGTTCACTGATGGCTAAGGCGCGCTGGTAGAGGGGCTCGGCCTTGGCGTACTGACCTTGTATTCGATAGAGTTCCGCCAGGTTGTTGAGGTCCGCAGCTAGACCCGGATGCTTGGGACCCAAGGCGATTTCGTCGATTTGAATGGCGCGCTGGTAGAGAGGCTCGGCCTCGGCGTATTGGCCTTGCGTTTGATATAAGGCCGCCAGGTTGTTGAGTGCGGTGGCAACATTGGGATGACTTGACCCGAGGAAACCCTCAAAGATCTTGATCACGCGCTGGTAGAGGGGCTCGGCCTCGGCATACTGGCCTTGTGTTCGATAGAGTTCCGCCAGGTTGTTGAGGTCCGTAGCCAGATCCGGATGGTTGGGACCCAGGGCGATTTCGTCGATTTGAATGGCACGCTGGTAGAGAGGCTCGGCCTCGGCGTATTGGCCTTGCGTTTGATATAAGACCGCCAGGTTGTTGAGACTTACAGCCAAGTCAGGGGCATCGGCTTTCAGCGTTTTTTCTCGAAGGTCCAGTGCTTCTTTATAAAAGGGCAAGGCCTCTCTGAATTTTCCCGCTCTATGCCAGGCTTGCCCGAATTCGTTCAAGAATGCGGGGTCTTTTGTGGGCTTAAGCGCGACACGTTTTTGGTACCAGGAAAGTGCGTTCTTGTAGTTCCCGGCATAGATCATATTTCTTCCGCGCGCCAGGTAAATCTTGGCAAGTTTTTCTTTATGCTCTTCTTCGAGTTTTTCGGCTTTCTCGAAGAATGCGTTGGCGTCTTCTAACATACCTTCGGCTTGAGCTTTAATACCAAGTACATAGGGATCGTCATTCGTTGGGGTGAGTTGTTTGGCCAAGATCTGTGCATCTTGAGGAATCTTCGGCTTCTCTGATTTCTCTGGTGCACCCGTCGGCATGGTAGGAATGAGACTCCGTTCTAGCGCCACCAATGTCAGCGCCTCTCGTGTGCTGGATTCCCAACGACGGACTTCTTCTCTCTTATACGCCAGAATAACTTCCTCATGATGACCTCCAACGAGCTGCGGTCGCATCTGTTCCGGTATCTGCCCCTGCTTGTGCAAATTTCTTAGTTGATTAAAACTATAAGTTTTGATTTCCCCAAAGCGAAGAATGCCGTCTCCATTGTCGTCGGCTTTTCGCCAATCTTGTCCCAATGCCTGTAAGATTGTATGGGTAAAGGCGCTAGGTTTTGATCCAGTATTGAGTGTGACGGGATATGAATTTTGTGTTGTGGCGCTCGACGTGAAAATGGTGGTTTTGGCTCCGACTTCTTTGAGCGTCAACGCGCCAGTGAACGCGCCGGTTCCGCTAAAACAGGCGTCGATGATCAAATGTAGTTCTCCAAGATAGGTGGTGTCTCTTGCCGATTCAATTAAGTCTGCGACTTGAATTCCCAATCCATAGTCGAGGTCATTTTGTCCAGCGAGCTGGAGTGAGACGTCCTTGTCATTCGGGCTGGCCACGCCATGCCCACTGTAATAGATGATGACAGAAGCATACTCTTGCAGGGTGCGGATACGTTTGAGTGCGGCGTTGACTTTGTTCTTGGTGGCGGTTGCCCCGATTAACTGTTTTTCGAGCAGCGGAAGGTAGCCTAGAGATTCAAACTGTTTGGCCACCAAATTTCCATCCGTCAGCGTAAATGGCAGTTCCGTTCCTGGAACTCCGGTTTGATCCACAGCGATGACCAGATAGTACTTGGCCTTTTCATTCCAGATCAGGAGTGGACCATCGGCCTGTTCCGGGATGGAAGCAGTGGAGGCGCTTGCCGGTGAGGGTTGAGAATTCAATGCCAGAAGCCACAGACATCCGATAAGTAGGCTTCCCAATCCAGGGAGTATGTTCCGTCCTGGGGAATGTCCCATCCTTGGACCCTTCCAATGAAATCAAGTAAGTGAGAATCAGTATAGCGAGCCGAGATAAAAAGACAAGCCAATGTTACGTAACGACGATGCACATGGAACAAGAGGTGGAATCTATGAGGTCAGCATGACCTAGGGCTATTGGAGGAAAATGGGTCTCTATCCAATCCCTGTAGCCGAAATGAGAAAGAATTGACGGCAGGGGGTTGAGTCTAGGAGTGTTCGCGATGGCAGGAAAAGTTTACATAGGCCTATAAGTCGCTACAATCTTAAGATTATAGGGTTCGTCCTCGAATACGGTTATATTTCAGAATCGTACGGGTGATCTTGAAGATCCAACTATGGTATGGTAAAAATCGTAGTTTTGTGAATTTCCCTATAAGGTTCTGATTATGTGGTGCGGCAACTCATTTCAGCGTTTTTCCTGTTGCGTTCAGATCGGTTGAAGTCCCCCCTCACGCCCATTCGGATACCCCCTTCGAGCATGAGTTTATAAGCTGTATCAATTGTCACTGGATTATCATTTTCCTGTATGAGTACTCTTTACTCAAATAATTACTGCTCGCTTCGTATGCCAGATATTGGCAGATATTACATACCTGACGATGTCTTGGGCTGGCAGGTTCGTCGTCTAAGACGCCCTTGTGTCGATTGAAAGGATTGCACGGTCTATACATATGATGAAATCTCTCCTCATAGGATTCGGTGGCCTGGTTGGTATTGGTGCATTGGTTTGGATGGGTAGCCAGGGCCAATCGTCTAAAGAGTTTGCAGCGGGTGACACGGAACAGGGAGCGACGATTGAAGAACATGCGTCGCCGCTTTCTGTTGACTCTACTGCATTTGCCCAGAACCCAGGTGCGACTCCTTCACACGTTCAAACAGCCGCTGGTGACGTGGAATCTATTCCAGTGCGTGATGAGAGTAAGAGTCTTCCACGCTCATCTTCTTGTGAATCACCAGACCCAAGCTCCTGTAAGCGTCCGCAGGCGACTTCCGAAACGACGATGCTGGTTCACGAAGCTGATGGTGAGCGAGATCGCATTGCTGTACCTTCCCAACGAGCCTGGCGTACAACAGAAGGCCAACGTATAGAGCCGGTCATAAAGACATCATTTGAAGAAGAGGTAAGTGACGTTGTGGATCCAGCAAGGCTGCCAGTACGGCTGAATGATGACATGCGTAACGAACCACAAATATTGCAGTCTGATAGGCTCGTGCGTAAAACACTTGCGCCTGAACTCATTGCTCCTCCGGTCATAGCAATGCCAATTGCCGAGGAACCACTCGACACTCCTGTGATCGATAGTCTGGCTATGTCGACGAATGATGTGTCAGCAGACACGGCTCCTCGCATTCTGGCAACAAACGATGTAGATCGCGAAGACGCTGTCTCTGAGAAAAAAGGATCGACGGCAAGGCCTCGTGGTGATGAGGAGCGTTTTGGATGGGATGAGATTGGGATTCGAGGCGGATTTAATGCCGAATATGTGGCAATTCCACCGACCGAAAAAGAAAGCTTTGAGCAATTTGATATCTTTGGCGCAATGAGATTTCCTACGCAGTATTATTATGATTCGGGCTGGGAAATATATTTTCGCATGAACGGTTCGCTCGGAGCCTTGCGTGGGGACGGCGATCTTGGATTTATTGGGACAATTTCACCGGGCATTGTATTTTGGTATCCCGAGTGGAATATCAGCATCAATGGCGGGCCTGGTCTTGCCTATGTGAGCCGAGAGAAGTATGGCCGACAGGACCTTGGTGGTCCTATTCAAATCGTGGGACAGGGTGGTCTCACGTATTATGTTACGGACCATATTGGAATTGGTTGGCGGTTTCACCACATATCGGATGCCGGCATGTGGGGGTCTGATAATCGTGGGGTTGATGTGAACTTATTTGAATTGACGTATAAGTTTTAACGCGCGTGAATGACGATAGGATTAATCCGCATAGCGTTTCCCATCTTCTGTTGACCACCGTGTCAGTCCGATTTCTTGAGATTCCCAAAGTGCCTCTATTTCTTGGGCCGCGAGATCTGATTCTGTTTGTGCGTCATTTTGTTCGCTTGCCTCTTTCGTAGTTCCCTGTACTGCAACCGGCCCGTTTCCTCGTGGCGTATCTTTCTTTAATGCATTTGTCGGCATATCGATGCTTCCTCCCTTGATCTATGGATGATTTTAGGTTTCTCATCTCATATGATAGCCTATCCCCGCTCATCTTGTCTCAGTCAAGATTTCTTCCGGCCTTTTCTTGAAATACGGCTCTGAGCATTATCCAAGAAACAGAGTTGTGCAACAAAACGCAATTTGATCGATCTTGAGCAGTTCAATTGCATTGATTGAGCCTTTCTTTCATGAACACGCCTGCTCATTTATTGGTGAACCTGGCTTTACTTGGTCGACAAGAGTCGCCGCGTCATCAGTTGTATATCCTTACAGGCGCCATTCTTCCCGATGCCCCGATGTTTCTCTTTTATTTTATTGAAAAAGTACTTCGAAACATTCCAGAACATGTGATCTGGAGTCATGATTACTACCTCGAAGCTTGGCAAAATTTCTTTGATTGTTTTAATTCGCTTCCCTTTATCATCATAGGATTGCTTATCGCATGGATAACCCATTCGAAAGCTGGTCTCTTTCTCTGTACAAGTATGATGTTGCATGTATTTGCAGATTTACCGCTTCATCATGATGATGGACATCGACATTTTCTCCCCTTGTCCGATTGGCGTTTTGAAAGTCCCATTTCCTATTGGGACCCTCAGCATTACGGTCATCTTGTGACAGGCTTGGAAGTCGTCGTTGTCCTTATTTCTGCCATCAGTGTACTGCACGGTACATCGTCATCCCTTACGAAATGGTTTGTCGGAATTGTCGGTATCTCGTACTTCGCCTTCTTTGGGTATGCGCTATGGGTGTGGGCGTAGTGAGGGATGGAAGGCCGATGATCAAGCCATTTATAGAGAAAAGATTAGAGTAGGGAGAAGCGATGGCGTTGCAAACACAACGCGCCCTCTCAACAGTCAAGCATTGAGAAGGCGCGTAGAATTGATCACGAACGACGAGGCTTTATACTAACTGTGCCATTGCTGGTTCTTCGAGCGTTTCTGATGGCTGCCGTGTGTCGGTGGCAATGGATTGAAGCGCTTGGGTAATCCATTGGTAACGCTCTTCTGCCCATAGATTGAATTGCGTTTCTGACTCAAACACAAGATCCCAGGCAGGAGCCGAATCAAGGAGTAAGAGTTGGTGAGGCTGGTTGTCCCCAGGAAAATAGACGACAAGGACCGCTGACTTCCCGATAAGACTAATATCGGTGAACATGTGAATCATGGCTTGCGTTGGCAGGTCAATGGTTCGAGAGGCTGCTTCCACAATTGGTCCATAGACACGATTCAAAAATTGCTGAGTGGCTTCATAGGGAGACTTGGAATGGTGAAGGTGAGAATTGGGAGATTCTCCAAGAAGATTCGTTGTGACATAATCGAGAGCTTCCCAACTGGGGAGCGCCCCTGAATTTACGAGCGAATCAATGAGATATGACATCCAATGTTTTGGTTCTGTTGTCGCGCACTTAGTCATGGGGCTATCCTCACATGTTGTCCCACAGGAGGGAATGGTTTTAGGGATTAAAGGAGTTAAAACAAGCAGGCGGGAATCAGACGAAATCTAAACCTGATACACAGCCGGTCACAAACTCGTAATCCTATAGATAACTGACAACTCTGTCAATGAAATTTTCTCAAAAACAAGGAGTCATCTTAAGGCCTTGACCATGGATTTTCTGAGGACATAGAATGGTCCATCAGTAGAATTTCTGAATAGAAAACACTCGTTGGTTTGTTCATGGTCATTCTCAGTATCGGCCTCAACTCAATCTGACTTAATTTATTGTTGTAGAAGGGTTACCTATGAGAATTGATTACGATAAAGGGGGGTTAATCACTCCATCATTGATCCAGCCTGTCCGTGGTGAGGACAAGCTGACGCCACAACGTCCGAGCAAGGTCATGTTGGTGTTTCCGCCAGATTGGTTTCCCTCTGAACCATACCTGAGTCTTCCGACGCTTACCGCCTTTATTCGCGCGGCCGGCCATGACGTCGTTCAAAAAGATGTCAATCTTGAAATGTATGATTGGTACTTCAGTGGTGATTTTTTAGGAAAAGTTTTAAAGCGGGTTCCGCAACAATTAGATCGACTGAAAAAACTTTCTCGAACCCGTGATCTCACTGAAGCTGAGATTGACCTTCAGATCGCGCTGTGCGAATGCACCAGAAGTCATATCGGCGAGTTAACGGAACGAGCCGAGGAAGCCAAGCGCATTGTTCGCAGTCCTGATCTGTATGACATTAATAAGCTGGAGTGGGCGATCAATGTGTTTCGGGAAGTCACGACCACCATTTCGTTGGTCTATGCCCCTGCGAGAATCTGTATGCCACCAATGGAAACAGATTTGTCCTATAAAGTCTTTATGTCGTCTGAAATTCTTGAGGCGGTGGAAGATACACAAGTCAATGTGTATCGAGATGTGTTTGAGCACATTTTGAAACCGGCCATTGAAGCCGAACAACCGGAAATTATCGGCATTTCGATTGTCCTGCAGCAACAGCTCTTTTCTTCGATGACGTTCTGTTCGTTAATTAAGGAACAGTTTCCGCATATTCATGTCACCATTGGCGGAAACACCGTCACGCGGCTTCGTGACGTGTTGCCTCAGTCTCCCAAGTTGTTTGCCCTATTTGATAGCGCCGTTGTGTATGAAGGCGAGACAGCATTTCTTCGTCTCATCGAAGCAATCGGGTCAAAAGGTGAGCTGGCCAATGTTCCCAATTTAATCTATCGAGACGCAGAGGGTATTCATGTCAGTACGGCGACCTATGCGGAAAATATGGCGGAACTGCCTCCCCCTGACTTTGATGGATTACCCCTCGAAAAGTACTTTGTACCTGATCGCGTCTTACCGTACTTAGCGACACGCGGGTGTTATTGGGGGCGCTGTGAGTTTTGTGATCATGGCGAAGGCTATACGGCAGGCTATCGAACCAAAAAGATTCAAGAAATCATACAGGAGATTTCACATCTCAAAGAAAAATATCAGACACGCCATTTCCACTTTACGGATGAGTCGTATCCACCGGCGTTATTTCGAAAACTCACCAATTCTCTCGTCGAACATAAAATGGATATTGCCTGGACGACGCATATTCGTTTTGAAAAAAGTTTGCTTGATGATCACGTCTGGCAAACGGCCCAGGAGTCCGGCTGTAAATATCTCCATATGGGCTATGAGTCAGGCAGCGAGCGCGTGCTGCAACTCATGGACAAAGCCACGACCCGCGATGTCATTCAACGAAGCTTGGAACTGTCTTCTCGTCATGGAGTCTGGAATCATATTATGGGTTTCTTTGGGTTTCCTGGTGAACGCTACGAAGACGCGAAAGTTTCTACGCAATTACTCGAAGACAATAAAGAACATGTTCATTCAATTGGCTTTGGAACGTTCGATTTGAGTAAGCATACGCCGGTTGCCAAGAATCCTGAAAAATTTGGCGTGACTTTTTATAAGAACCCAGAATGGGATCTGGCCTTGGATTATTATTTTACCGTCAAGGACGGTCTGGGCGTCGAGGATGCCGAGCGGGTGTTTGAAGAATTTGAACGTGAACATTATGAAGGATGGGACCTCAAGATTTTCATCCGTGAGTACGTGTTTCTCTATGTGGCACATTTTGGAACGAATAAGCTTCCAGCCTTGCAGTTCAAAATAGCACCGGAAGACAATCAATCGGTACTGACCTCGGTCTCATAAATTTTCACGTCAGGATTTCGACATGTCATCAAGTTTAATTCAAGTCGATACAGCTTCTCTTTCCTCCACACCTCGAAAAACAATGAAGACCCTGTTGCTCTTTCCTCCGGAATGGGTCCCAACAGCACCCTATTTGGCTTTACCGAGCCTCACGGCCGTGCTGCGAGAGCATGGCCACCATGTCATTCAAAAAGATGTCAATATTGAAATGTATGATTGGTTTTTCACTGATACCTTTCTTATTTGGCTGAAAATACGGATGGATCAGCAACGAAAAACACTTGAAAACATCGAGCAGTCGGGACGTGAATTGACTGAGCAAGAAACCGCGCAACTCGCATGTCTCAGAGCAAAGGCTGAAGTCGATGTCATGGAATTGGCAAGTCGTGCCGAATGGGCAAAGGCGGTCACGCGTGGTGAGGAATTTTATGATGCTGGAAAGCTCGAGTCGGCGCTCAATGTCTTTCGAGAGGTGATGCATTTTATCTCGGCTGCCTACTATCCCGCATCGCTGGTCTTTTATCCGATGGAAAGTAATTTAGGCTATCGCCCGGGCGTTTCCAAAGAAGTGTTTGCCTGTTTAGAAGATGAACAAGTGAATGTCTATCGAGATGTGTGCCAACAGTTGGTCCTTCCCACTGTCAGCAAAGAGGCTCCGGATGTGGTAGGAGTCTCGATTGGAACGCAAATGCAGCTGATGGCTGGATTAACGTTTTGCAAAATGATCAAAGCCGCATTTCCTCATATTCATGTCACCGTTGGCGGAAATGTGATTACGCGGTTACAAGAAGAGATTTCCCAAAAGGAAGAATTTTTCACGGATCTTTTTGATTCGGCGATTATGTATGAAGGCGAACATGCACTGCTCTGGCTACTGGAAGCCTTGGCGGGAGATCGAGACTGGAGTGCGGTTCCAAATTTAATGTTTCGAGGCCAGAAGGGCGTCCAAGTCAGTGAGGAAGTCTATACCGAAAAGACTACCGCCCTGCCATTGCCGGATTTTGATGGGTTACCGTTAGATGCCTATTTTGTGCCGGAGCGTATTCTTCCGTATCTTGCAACGCGTGGATGTTACTGGGGTCGATGTACCTTTTGTGATCATGGTCAGGGCTATTTTGACCAATATCGTGGGAAACCGGCTACTGACGTCGTTCGTGAGGTTGCCGCGCTCAAAGAAAAATACCAGGCAAAGCACTTCTTGTTTGCCGACGAATCATACCCTCCTGCGCTCTTTAAGAAAGTTGTCCAGTTGCTCGTTGAGCAAGATGTGGGGATTAAATGGACCACGTTGATTCGGTTCGAAGAATCGCTTCAAGAGCCTGAGATTTGGAATCAGGCGGTCAAGGCCGGGTGTTGTACGCTCTACTATGGAATGGAGTCCGCCAACGAGCGAGTACTCGAACTCATGGATAAGCATGCGAAAAAAAGTGTCATTGAAAATAACTTACGAGAAGCGGCCAAAGCTGGAATTTGGAATCATGTCATGGCATTTTATGGGTTTCCTGGCGAGACTCGAGATGAAGCCGAAGATACACGACAATTTTTAATTGACAACAAACGATATATTCATTCAACGGAACTGTTCTATTTTGTCGCGTATCGACATACCCCCATGGTACGGAATCCTGAAAAGTTCGGGATCACAATCCACAAACAAGATGAGTATGACATTCCATTGGATTATTACTACACGTTGAATGACTCGACAGGCATTAGCTGTTTAGATGCCATGCAGCTTTGTGAAGAATTTTATCAAAACGACTTCGAACCCTGGGCCGTTCGAGTCAACGCCAGAGAACATGTCTTCCTGTATATTTCAAAATATGGGTCCAACTACCTTCCCCAGATATATGCCACGCAAGCTGGACGAGAGACGCAACGAACTGACGGTGTACAGGGTCTTATCACGTGGCCGATGGCAAAAGCTGAGTCAGCAGAAAAAGATGGGGACGCAGGGATGAGCCGGGTTGTCAGTCATGCAACGCCGTAAGGTTGCTGCAGTTCCTCACGCTGGTGGTTGCGTGCTGCGTAGCCATTCAAGGAGAACGTGATAGGCCGAGTGAATTTCCTTCGTTTTGTTTTCTCCTTTCTTATACATTTCCATGTACTTCCTCGGGTTATTCGTGAGACTCGCATAGCGATTCGGATGCCAGGTGTATAGCAGTTTACGGTAGCGTTCATTGACGGCAGCAAGAGTTACCGTCTCGGGAAGTTCAAAAAGCGTTAAGGCATCTTGAAGGGGTGAAGTATCCATCGACTATAGTCGTTTCAATTACAGCGAAATCGCAAAACTTTCAGCAGAATATACAGCATATTCTCGAGGAAATCCTCTCAAACTCATTTGCAGTCTGTCAATTACACTAGTCAGCATTCTTCTATGAGTCGGTCACTATTCCTTTCCTTTACCGTAATCACGGTATGGAACCCTTTGCTGCCATTCGTCTAATCCTGTATGATGTCATTTCAACTTTTGGAATGACATCTCCTTAATTTAGAGATAGAGGAATTAGAACGCTCAATTCCTCTTGGTCCAAGATGGACGAAACTACCCGCTACCTTCCATTCTATCAAGCTGATGTGTTTACTGACGTGGCTTTCGGGGGGAACCCCGTTGCAGTGTTTCCCCATGCTCCCGATTTATCGAATAGAGAATTTCAACAAATCGCCAGAGAAATGAATCTCTCGGAAACGGTGTTCGTGCAGCCTCCGACTCAAGCCGGCGCAGACTTCAAACTTCGTATTTTTACCCCAACGCATGAAATCCCATTTGCCGGACATCCCGTGCTGGGAACCTGTTTCGTCTTGGGGACTCGACGAGAGATTGCCATTCAAGAGCCGATCACACACATTCATTACGAGTGCAATATTGGTGTTTTTCCTGCCGAGCTCTATGTTCTGAAGGGAACAATTGATCGAGTTGTGATGTCACAGCCTGTTCCACAATTTATTGAATTGATAGATAAGACAGAAGACCAGATTGATATTGCTCAAGCACTCGGGCTCAAGAATGCCTTACGAAATCACAGCCAGTTTCCACTCGAAGTTGTGTCGACAGGCTTGCCGGTTCTCATTGTTCCGCTCCGTTCGTTAACGGCTGTCAAATCGATCGTTCCTGATCATAAGGCCATTGTTGAGATTTGTGAACGCTTTGGCGCGAACGGCATCATGGCGTACAGTACGATGACGGTCGAAGACTCATCGACCGTCCATACACGAATGTTTGCTTCACCCATAGGGATTGATGAAGATCCGGCAACGGGAAGTGCCAGTGGGGCGCTCGGGGCGTATCTTGTGAAAAACGGTGCAGTGGAAGTCGGCCCAACGACAGAAATTATTGCCGAGCAAGGATATGAAATCGACCGACCTTCACGTATCATCATTCAAGTCTTTTCTGATGATGATATCATTCAAGAAGTGAAAGTCGGAGGGCAGGTGGTGATGGTCGCAGAAGGGAAGATGACCCTTTGAAATATATCACGGAAAATTACGGAATTTTCCCCTATGACTACTTCCGCATTTCGCCGACGATGTGCCCCATTTCTGGAAGGATCAATTCTTCCATCGCGAGTTGAACGGCAGCTCGAGACCCCGGAACAGAAAAAATAACCTTCCCGCGATACAGGCCAGCCGTCGCGCGACTCAGCATGGCGGGCGAGCCTATTTCTTTGTAGCTTAAATAGCGAAAAATTTCCCCGAATCCGTCAAGTCGTTTTTCCAGCAAGGCGTCAATGGCTTCATAGGTCGCATCGCGGCGTGAGATGCCAGTGCCGCCGTTAATGATGATGGTTTCTATCGAATCATTTGAAGCGGCTTCTTGTAATACGCGGCTAATTTCTGTTGGTTCATCTTTGATAATGGTATATGAACTGACGCGATGGTGACGTTGATTGAGTAATTGCTGGATGAGTTGGCCACTCGTATCCGTTTCTGGGGTACGGGTATCGCTACAGGTAATGACCATACAGCCGACCTCCTGAGGCCCCGTATCCTTGTGTGCAATATGAGACGGGTTCTCAGTGTGGCTGTGCGTCGCTGAACTGTCTGTGTGAGAGTGATCTGCCATGGCAGTGCGGAAAAGCTTACCCCCAGACGGCGTCTGGTTTTAACTCCGCCACAGGCTTTCCACCTTTAATGTGTTCATCAAGGATTTTCGGCACATCGGTATCTTTGACTTGCGAATACCACGTTCCATCAGGATAGACGACCACAGTTGGGCCCTGTTCACATGGTCCAAGACATGTTGATCCTGTCACCAGAACCTCACCAGGTTGAACGCCTCGTTCGATGAGCCCCATGTTTAACGCCATGAGAAGATTTTGAGAGCCAGCGGCACCACACGATGGTTTCGGGTGGCCTGGGGGACGAGAGTTTGTACAGACTAAGATATGATATTTCGGTTTTGGCATACGGGATTCTCCTTTTTGGGAAAACGTAAACTGCAAGCACGTGATGGATTACAGTTCTAATGGATGATGAGTGACAGAGAACTCATATCACTCTGCATTGTTAGCGAGGGCGAAAGAGTTGCCACATTTCAAGGCATTCATCTGGAAGTTTCCAATGACGAACGCCAGCTATGATCCAATCTAAATAATGGTCTTTAGCCTTAAATTTCCCAATGGCCTGTGCGAAATGGGTCACGACCAATTCTTTCTGCTCGTCCTCTTTGACGATGGTGACTTCTAAATGTCGAAAGGCCCCTTCAGGAAGATCGCCTTCGAATTTGTCTAATTCTTTCAGGTCTTCTTCCGTGATATCAAAGACGGATCCCCACACGCGTTCTCCTTGAGAAGGCGTGATCGTCGCTAACCCGCAACGCCATTGAGAAGACCATCGAGAGAATTGAATAGTGTGGTCTTCCAGATATGCGTGGTAGAGCCACTTGTGCTCAGGAGCTCTTCGTTTCAGCTGAACAGGATTAAGATTGTCTGCATATACAAAAAATTTCATGGTGTGTCATCATCGCTGCTGATGGATAAACAAAAAATGACTTCCTGCTATTAATCCGCTATTTGATCAGTGGCCCATCATACCCCACTATCGGCCTCACTTCCAAGGCTCGCCTGCCACCGAGTGGCATACCCCTTCAAGTGGTTGGAGATCGCGCAAACGAGAATAACACAATATGGGGATTTCGCTTAGTGGGCTATAGCGAAACCAAATTACTTCCAGCCGAATTTACATCATGCACACAGCGCAAAAACACACGTCATACAGACGGAAGTATATTGGAACGGCTATAGCGGATTCGTAGTATTACCATAGTGCCTTCGGGAATTGTCAAGAATAGAAGGACTTGGTGAGGGCATTTATGAGAGATTCTGAAGGCCGTCACACTGATAAAGTCAAAGGAGCTGAGGCTTAGGGGTAGGGTGGAAAGAGAGTGAGAGGCCATGGCTCAATCAATGAGAACGTCCTTACGTTTTGAGCTGAAGAATCAACGCCTCATGTTGCTGATCGAGCCGCCACTCAAAATTATTCAAAAAATTCATCCCCAAGAGCCCATGAACGTTTCTTTTCGATAAATTCGAAAAATCTAAAATGGCTACTTGCAAGTTTTTGAGTTCGGCCTCACCCGATCGAATCGTTTCGACTTGAGTGAGCCATGCGGTTGTTGTCCCATTGGCCGTTTCTGCTGAAATCCGTGAGTAGCGTGGGTCGGCAGTCAGTCCCATGTCAAAGGCCAAGTCTTCGGACAGACTGGTGATGGTGGCGCCGGTATCAACAAGCAACTTGGCAGTGTACAGCCCATTGAGTTCAACAGAGATGATCCAGCCTGACCCATATTGTTCAAGAGGGATGATGACCTGTCCTTCTACATCACTGATGAACGGGGTCGGCTGTTTCTTGGAAACAGACAGAGCGGCAAAGATGGTGTCGACATCCAGGTTCTGTAACGTATCAGGTCCCCATCCCAATTGTTTCAAGACAAAATGCTGGGAGAAGACAAGAATCGAAAAGATGATGGCCCAGCGGATTAACGGAATCTTCAAAATTTTCATATTGTATTGGATCACCTCAATTATGATCCGTGTTCCGTTTTCCTGATGCTTGTGACGGCTCAACCTTCCTTTTCTCCTCGGCTGAATATTTCCTGTGCTTGATTGTTACGATCTGGCATGTGTGCGAATGTGTTTCAGGTGACATCGAATCACAAATCACATTGACTGGTAATTCGTGAAAACCGCACTGATCTTTCTCTGAATCCTCGTAAAATTTGCCTAGGCTAGTGGAAATTCTTGCCTGGCAGTGTCGTTTTGTTCTGATTATTAGCCAATACCGTTGAATCTTCCTCGCTATTCTCCATTGCCATCCCTGGCATAAAGCTTGAAACATATTTCATCAGATGCATCCAGCCTGAAAATTATTTTTTCTTCACAAAGGCTCTCATCATCAAGGATCAATGTGAGTGCACATAGAAATGCATGTGGGCGCGGCGGGGGGGAACGGGGTTCTGTCTTAGTCGAATTTTCTCTTATTGCCGTTGCCCTGTCCTTATTGATTGCCCTGATTGTGGATGTGGCACGAATGGTCTTCGTGTCCCAATTGCTCCAAGAGACGGTCAGGGTAGCTGCACGAGAGCTTGCACTCGTTCCCTTGTCACCGACCATGACATTTGAGCAGGCACTTCAACATCCTGACGTCAAAGATCGAATTTATGATCCAACAGCCTTGCTTATTGAGATCGATCAATTTCAGGACTCGCACCGACTGGAGAAATTCTTGGACGGATTGCCCATTGTCAATCGCATGCTTCGCCCCTTAATGATCGTTGAAGACATGATGTTTGATGGCCAAACACGAACAGTTCTTCGTTTTCCTGGAGTGGTCGTCCAGGAGCGCAAAGAGACTGATCCGCAATCCTGGTCGATTGGCGTGCCTAGGGCAGAGACGTCTGAAGCACGGAATGACGAACCTACCACATGGACATCTGTACTCGAAGAGATTAGAGGGAATCCGGATGATGCTCAGTCAGGGGCCTTTAGCCTCCAATCATCTCCAGATGGAGCACGTGGTGGATTAGTTGCCTTACGAGTCAATTATCCCTTTCAGCCAATGTTTATGAATTGGCAACCTCAAGCAGTCCTGCCAGACTCCGTTGCAAATTCATCCGTAGAACAATCGCAGGAGCTAGCACGTGTTTTACAAGAGAAGCAAAAGTCAACTGGAGGTATGACTGTCACGGATGGGCCAACTCGGGCCGGCGTTACACACATTGTCTCAGGAAGTGTCAAGGAATACCCGCACATCCTTTCTGCGCAAGCCGTGTTTCGACGTGAAGTGTTTCAATGACAATCGGCTGAGACGAGGACTATAGCGAAACAAAATAACTTCCAACCAGATTTACATCATGTACACAGCGCAAAAACACATGTCGTACAGACGGAAGTATATTGGAACGGCTATAGACATATACATCTGTCTGGGTAGACGCATTCCAAAGATCATGAAAACGAGAGCATTATGATATTTCTTTTCATTACGATTCTGACTTGGGGCATTCTGAATATTGGAATGATTGGAATTGAGCGGGGATATGCCACGTGGGTACAAGCGCGTTTATACGCAACGGCGCAATTCTTGGTGCTGGACTCATATTCAGACAATCAACGTCAAGAATCTGGTGAACAGATGACCAAAATGGCTATGGGCCCCCATGCACTGGAGACAGTCGAAACGACATTTCCTCGCCCTGGCGTGACACGGATCCAACTCTCACAAGACATAGGATTACCCATGCAGTCATTGATGATTAGGGCGTCTTCTCCTCAAGCATCATCGTCTATTGAGATGACGAGTTCAGCAACAGCGCAATTGCTGCCAGCAAGGCAAGTTGGGTTATCGCATACAGCTCCGTTTTCTCTCGTGGGAGCACTACCCTATGTTTTGGCCAAAGACGCATGGGAGACCATGACTGAATATGAACCTGTCGATGCGACGATCAATAGCATTGGAGAAATCGTGTATCAAGGAAAAATAATTGGCCAGTTTGCGCAAGTCTTGACGCACATTGGTCAGGCCGTGTCTGCGTCGGAGTCACCTCACATGTCACAGGTTCGTGTTGAGGGGTATATGCCCATCGTGGCAACAATCGGCACCAGAAATCGTGTGGTGGGATTCGGTCATGTTCACCTCGATGGCACACCTCCTTATCTGTCGATTCGCAAGCATGTAAGCACAACTAGAAGTCAGAATGCTTCGACTCAATTAACTGGTCAATTGCCAGCCTTAAGTCAGGAGGAATTGTCCCAGGTCTTTTCACTCAATCGCACACTGAAAGGGGCTATTGTAGCTCCAACGCTCATCTAAGAGGCATTACGATGGATCAGAATGTACAAATATTAATCGTTGGTGAAGACGAGGGGTTACAGGAAGAATTTGAGGCTGCCTTGCAAGGGATGAGTAATCGCCATTGCATCACCTCTTATGCCTCCGATTATCGGCGTGCGGAAGAAATGGCCCTGAGTCGGCAGCCGAATTTAATTTGCGTCGATATGGAGCGAGACTTTGATGATTTAAAACGGTTTACCCACGAGATTCATCAGATGCTTCCAGAGACCACTGTGGCCGCAATGTATCGGCCAGATCAGTTTGGGACTGAACGTTCAGAAAGTGCGGTGGTGATCGATGGCATGCGTGCCAAGATTCAGGACTTTCTGCGACATCCGCTCTCGAGTGCAGAGCTGCGGCAGCTCCTTGATCGTCTCTATACGCCACGAACGATCAAGCCCTCAGCTGCGGGGAAGGTTGTGTCCTTTGTGAGTAATAAGGGTGGCGTCGGGAAGTCCACGTTAGCCGTCAATGCAGCCTGTCTTCTTGCGACACGGCATCCTGGGCGTGTGCTCCTGATCGATGCCTCTCTTCAACTTGGCGTGTGTACCGTCATGCTTGACATGCTTCCGACAACCTCATTGGTCGATGCCGTACGAGAAAAAGACCGACTGGATGAAACATTGCTTCGTCAATTTACGATCAGTCACACATGTGGACTCCATGTCTTAGCGGCTCCAAGCGATGCCCTGGAAGGCTCAGAAATCGATGACGAATCAATCTACCGTATCTTGAATTTTGCTCGACGTACCTTTGACTATGTCATCATCGACACCTTCCCCATTCTTGATAGTACGGTCTTATCCGTCCTAGACCTCTCCGATCTCGTGTATATCGTCATGCAAGGCACGGCTCCCAACGTGATTGCGACGTCGAAATTTCTTCCAGTCTTGGAAGGGTTGGGCATTGCAAGAGAAAAGCAACGTCTGTTGTTGAATCAAAACTATCAGTCATTTACCGGCAATCTGAGTCCTGCAGATATTGAAGAACGATTGACGCGTCGCTTCGATGGTATCTTTCCACACCAAAAAGGAATCTTGGCGGCAGCCAATGCGGGTGTCCCGTATAGCCTTGGTCGAACGAAGCCGTCTGGATTTTCTCGTAGTTTGGCCATGCTGAGTTCTGAGATTGAAGGCTTACAAGGTTCCACGAATGGACAGCGGCTCACGACTCACTCGTTATCAAGTTGGCAGCAACTTGGAGAACTCGTTGGAGGATGGTGGCGTGGATAAGCCAGAAGACGAGAAGACAAAGAAGAATCGGCATTTCTATCGAGAGCGCTTGAATCGATCATCTACGGCTAGCATTGCCTCACGATTACGGACCACGCGCAAGCTTCCGGTAAGCAATTTCCTCAGTGATCTGACGGAAAAAGAACGAAGAGCCCTACAGCGTCCGCAGGCTGACTACATCACCATAAAAAGTATGTTGCAAGAACGCATGTTGCTTGAGATCGGAGAACAAAACCTGTATGCCGGGAGTAGTACAGAGGTGACCCGTGCCATTCGAGAGTTTACCGCGCGCATCCTGACTCAAGAACACATTCCGCTTAACGAAGAAGAACGTCGAAGTCTTGCTGACGAATTGACGGAAGAAACCATTGGCCTGGGGCCACTCGCCCCCTTATTAACAGACCCTGCCGTCACAGATATTCTTGTGAATAGTCCCGCTCACGTCTATGTTGAACGATTCGGTCGGATTGAGTTGACAGACGTCAAATTTTTAAATCGCGAGCATATAGCTCGAGTGATTGAGCGAATCGCGGCTCAAATGGGGCGGCGCATTGATGCGTCATGGCCCATGGCCGACTTGCGCCTCAAAGATGGTACACGTGTCAATGCGACATTGCCGCCGGTATCGACCGATAGCCCAACATTATCCATACGACGATTCGGTCGACAACGATTACGTAAACACGACCTACTGATGTCGGAAATGCTATCTGCCGAGATGTCTGATTTTTTAGATGCGGCGGTTCGCGCGAAAAGAAATATTCTCATATCGGGTGGTACGGGAGCCGGAAAATCCACGGTATTGAGTGCTATGGCCGAATCCATTCCCGTGTATGAACGAATCGTGACGATCGAAGATACGGTAGAGTTAGGCCTCGATCAAGAACATGTGGTTCGTCTTGAGAATCGACCTGAGAATGTTGAAGGGCGAGGGAAAATCACGACGCGGGATTTGTTGATTAATACCCTCCGTATGCGGCCAGACCGCATTATTGTCGGTGAAGTTCGAGGGGAGGAGGCCGTCGACATGTTGCAAGCGTTAAATACGGGGCATGAAGGCAGCATGAGTACCATTCATGCCAATTCACCTCCTGACGCGCTCTCTCGCTTAGAAACAATGGTCATGATGGCGGGTTCAGATTTGCCGTCTTTTGCCATTCGAGAGCAAATCGTGTCAGCCATTCACTTGGTCGTTCATGTGCGTCGATATGAAGATGGCGTGCGGCGCGTTGAGCACGTTTCTGAAATTATTGGACGTGACGGTACGAATATCCTCATGCAAGAGATTTTTTCCTATCACCGTTCTCACGTCAATCAACCCGGGGAACAGGGGTACTTTTCTTCCAATGGGACCATTCCAAAGATGATGGCAGATTTTCAGGAATTAGGCATCACTGTGCCGCGTTCACTCTTTGAATTGAAGAATCATCATGCAGTGGTATGAACTCAGTCTTCTGCTGATCTTCCTCGGATTGGCATGTGTTGCAAGCTATGCCTGGTGGGATATTCGCATTCGACAGGTATATCTCAGACGTCTGGAAGGGTTTTTGTCATCGATTCATGAGCGAAGCTTCCAACGACGAATCCGCCTATTTCCTCAACGATATCGTCTTGTCCCGATGCTTTTGAGTGGTGCCGCGCTTGCGATATTGCTCCTGGGGGATGTTCCGCTTCCGTTTGCTCTTGCTGCGGCGTTACTGACCGGGGTGGTGAGTTACCTACTGGAGACTCACGTTGCCCAACGGCAATTAAATACTATCGAACTACAATTAGCTGATGTCATCGATCTGCTCCTTAGTCTTCTTCAAAGTGGCATGACGGTCCCAAAGGCCATGGAAGCGGCCATGCATGAGACGGCTTATCCTTTGAAGTATTATTTAACAGATATGGTGGGACGTATACGTTTAGGGGACGACCCCGCAACCGTGATTCAACAGATGGGAAAACACATCCCGCTGGAAACATTTCAATTATTTTCCTCAGTGCTCAGTGTCCAGTGGTGGAGTGGCGGAAGCCTCGCGACAACCCTCGTGAATGTCAGTACGATCGTGCGAAGCCGAATCGAATTGGAGCAACGAATTCGAACGCAAAGTGTTGAGTCACAACTGTCCGTCCTCGCCATCCTCCTCATTACCTATGGGCTGTCGTTGATGATGTGGCATGTCAATCCGAAGAACATGGAGACGTTTTTACTCTCAACCGTCGGGTCGTATCTGGGAGCGGGGGCAATTATCGCGCAGACGATCGGCATCCTGTGGATTTCAAAATTGAATGAAATTAAGTTTTAAGACCAATCGATGATTCAATACATTCTTATTCCGACGCTGCTCCTGAGTACCATCATTTGTTTCCTGGGTATTCTTTCCTTGTACCGTCGTCAACATAGTTTAAAGCGGATTCTTGAGTTTTCAGAGTCGGTCAAGGGGGAATCGTTCATCGGTCCTCGAGAGCGCCGAAGTGTGATTCGGCGATGGCTGGCCCTATCTGGGTTTCGTCATTCCGCTGCCCCACTGCTGTTTCTTAGCATCATGGCCTTGTCGACCTGGATGGCACTGGCATGTGTCTTTACGTTGTATTATTTTCACATCGTTGATACGTTCACGCAATCCGTCACAAAATTGCCAGGCAGTTTGGGGTGGGGATTAGGTGTCGTGGTCTCTGCCATGCCCTGGATCGTTTTTTGTCTTATAGGGGGAAGTCCGTATTTTGTCGTGAGAGGCATACGGCAGCAACGTGTGATTGCTGTAGAACAGGATCTTCCACTGTTTCTTGATTTGCTCTCGACGCTGGCAGAAACTGGAATGAATTTTGATTCGGCACTGGCCAAAATTTTGAATTCACACCCATCTGGCCGTCCATTGACTAAGGAGTTTCGTGTGTTTCAACAAGAAGTTTCGTTGGGCATTTCTCGATTGCAGTGTTTTCGGCGACTAGCACAACGTCTCTCGGTTCCTTCCATCTCTCTGTTTACTTCAGCCATCATCCAAAGTGAACAATTGGGGGCTAGCGTGGCGCACACACTGCGTCGTCAAGCCAATGAGTTACGACACCGGCGGCAGGAGAATGCGATGCATCATGCGCAAGGCCTTTCCGTCAAGCTTGTATTCCCCTTGGTCTTGTGTTTCTTGCCGGGAATCTTTTTGTCAACGCTGGGTCCGACCATTTATCAATTGGTACAGATTCTGGGTGGCGTCATGGGGTCGTTTTGATTCCTGCAGTTCCGGTGAACTCTCCTCTCTGATCATTCCTCACATCACATTTTTCTCAAACTCGAGACCATGGCCACTTTCCACTTTTGCAAGACATTTGCAATAACTTGACAGGCGATAAGGGCTTTGTTAGGTTTTGTGCGCTATGAACCAGCGGTCACTATTCTTTCGTCACACCATATTGCGAAAAATTTCGATCTTCGTCGGCTTGATTGTTTTCTGTGTCCTTCCCTTTTCCGGTGCACTCGAAATTCATCACGTCTTTGCCGAGGTTGATCATGATGGCCATGAACATTCTGACTTTGACGTCTGTCAATGGGTGCAACAGCATGCGAGTGGGTTATTCGTCTTTGAGCGACCATTAGCCGACGCCCTCCCTCTCGACATTACCCAAGAACCAGTTGACCATGATTCAGTTATTCCGTCATTTTTCCAGCCCTCTTGTCAGTCACCTCGTCCTCCCCCGTCATCCTGAAGTCCATTTAATCCAACCACACATGTCGGCCTAGGTACACAAGACTTTCTTGAGATGAGTTCGTGTGTAACATGCTGATGTGACGAGTACATTGATTTCGATTATGGAAAAGGATGAAGGAATGCGTCAGATCTCTGTGTCTACACTCATGTATGTATGCTTCGTGATATTCTGTGCGAGTCCGTTTTTTCAGGTGGGTCTGTGGCAAACGGCGAACGCTGAGTCAGGCAACGCAATGTGGAGTACAATCGATCAAGAAGATTCTGGAGTAGAGAGTCCTCTGTACGCTCGACGATTAACCGGGGAGTCCAGCCAGATGATATTGTATGCTGATGCGAATCAGACTGCGGGTTCTGAGCCAGAAGCCGCATCCCCCTCCAGTTCAATGAGCCGTTCCGCACTCGAAGAGCGTCTTCCTGGTGCGAACATCACGTCGGATCCCAAAGACTTACTACCCCGTGCCGGTGGGATGCCGATGGATGTTCCATTAGAACTTGATCAACCTTCCGACCAACGGGAAGCCGCTATACTTGAACGACAATCATTGTTGAATCGATTCAATCCTGCGATCGGTCTCGTGGTTGAAACCATTTTTGGCTATACGCAACGTCGTCAACGCTTTGTTGGGGGAGATGGAGCTGATGCCGGTGCCGATGTCGGCACTCGACTGCCTTCGAGTTTTTCTTCCGCCTTGCGGACGATCGAACTCTTCGCGTCAGCGGAAGTCGATCCTTTTGCGCGTGCGTATTTGATTGCCTCGGGACATGCCGAAGGTATCAATGCTCGTGGTAGCGAAGAATTTGGAAAAGCGTTTTTCGAGATTGAAGAAGCCGCGATTCAATCCACAAGTCTTCCGTATAATGTATCCGTTCGGGGTGGTCGGTTTTTTTCGGATTGGGGATTTCTTGGACGTCGTCATGCCCATGATCTTCCGCAGATCGATGTTCCGCCTTCACTGGCACAAATCTTTGGGAATGGCAATCGAACCGATGGAATTGAGTTGACCTGGTTAGTCCCAGTCCCTTTTTATCTGCAAATCAATACCGGGTATGGCTTTAATTTCGGCCTTCCCGGAGAAGGCCCCTTGGCCGGCCTTCGCCGTCAGGTCATTCATGGGAATGTCCTGTTTGGTTCTATTCGAACCTACTTCGATCTCACCGATGACCAGAATATTGAAATTGGGTTTTCAGGCCTTTTTACTCCACGGTCGCGCGTACCGGAAGCCATGGGCGATGCCTTACTGGCTGTGAGTAGTGACGACCCAATTGATCGACATACGTTGAATCTGGATTTTCACTATCGCTGGTACCCCTTGGGACGTGGGGTACGGCAAAGCTTCGCGCTTCATGGAGAAATCCTCTATGATTATGGTCAGGGGCGGCGCGATGTGTTCGGCAACACAGTTTCTCGAGGCGCCTGGGGAGGGTATACCTATCTTGAATACCGGTATAGTAAACGATGGCGACCGGGGTTTCGCTTTGATTATCATCAGCTGCCGAGCGAACCAGCCATCGTCACGAATCCATCTACTGGATTGGCGGGAACGACGGTGAATGCTTCAGGGAAACGGACGGAAGCCATGACGTTTTCACCGTATATCACCTTTTATCCGAGCGAGTTTCAACGTTTCGTGTTGCAATACAATCATTCGAATTATGGCAATACGTTGGCTGCGAATAACCAAGTTCTTTTTCAATGGCAAGTTGTCATAGGAAGTCACCAGCATGGATTTACGGAAAGAAACTAGGGTCGGTATGGCGAGTATACGTAGACGCGTTGTGAACATAACTCTGATACTGTGCCTGATTCTTCTGAATCTTGGCATGGCAGGACGGCCACCGGTTGAAGACGGTGGCCGTCTTCAGGTTGTCACATCGATTCCAGACCTTGCCGATTTGACGGCAAGGATTGGCGGGAAGTTCGTACAAGTAGAAAGTCTGGCAAAAGGCTTGGAAGATCCTCATGGCGTTCCGGTCAAGCCAAGTTTTCTGCCAAAACTGAATCAGGCCGATGTGTTGGTGGTTATGGGGTTACAACACGAACATGCATGGTTGACGGCTTTAATCGATGTGGCAAAAAATCCGGTCATCCTTCCTGGAAACCCCGGCTATATTGACAGCGCCATTCATATTACGCCGAAGCAAGTTCCGAAAGTTCTTTCCCGACGTGAAGGAGATCTTCATCCACAGGGGAATCCTCACTATAATTTAGATCCGTTGAATGCCAAGTTGATGGCCCAAGCCATTGCCGAAGGCTTAGCGAAGATCTATCCCCCTGGCCAACCTCTCTTTCAAAAGAATGTGAAACGATTTGAACAGACCATTGACGTCAAGTTGCAAGAATGGATGACACGTGCAGCGCCCCTTAACGGCGTATCCTTTATCTCCTATCATCAAGACACGATCTATTTTGCCGAGCGGTTTGGACTCAGGGAAGCCGGACACATTGAAATTCGACCGGGCATCGAACCCACTCAACGTCATCTTGTGAAATTAGTGGAGACTATGAACGAAAACAAGATTCAGCTTGTCCTGAGAGAGCCCTATTTCAGTGATCAGCTTCCCAATTGGATTGCAGAACAAACCGGAGCCCGTGTCGCAAAGTTTTTGATCATGGTGGGGGGCAGTCCCGACGTGAAGACCTATGAAGATTTAATCGAATTTAATCTCCAGTCTCTCTTACACGCTGTGCAAGCTGTCCAATAGTTACAGGGTTCATGTCTGCTATGTCAGAACTATTGTCCTTAGACCATGTCAGCATCGGGTACGCCGAAAAGGTGGTGCTTCGAGATGTTTCCTTGAAGGTATACCCTGGGGCCTCCATGGCCCTCTTGGGGTCCAATGGTTCCGGGAAAACCACCTTTTTGAAAACTTTAGCTGGCATTATTCCAATCTTAAACGGACAGCTTACGCTCAACCGAACATCCAATGGCCAAGCAGTGAGAGTCGGGTATATTCCTCAACGAGCGATGTTAAATGGTCTCTTTCAGTTGAAAGCGAAAGAGGTTGTTGAGATGGGAACCTATGGCACCCTTCGTCCTTGGCAAGGACTTGGTTCGGATGAACGTGACCGTGTGGAGTGGAGCATGAGAGAAGTCGAGATGACGCATTGTCGGAATGAGCCGTATGCCTTGCTGTCCGGTGGACAACAACAGCGACTCTTGATTGCTCGAGCGTTAGCATCCAACCCGGATATTTTATTATTAGATGAACCGCTGGCCAGCCTTGACCAACAATCCATTCAATCCATGTTGGCCTTATTTACCAAACTGCAAGCAGACGTCAATCTGGCGTTGATCTGGGCTGATCATGCCCTTCCAACGCTCGATGGCGTGCTTCGCGATGCGCTCACCATCGAACAGCAAACGCTCACCTGCCAGCAATTGGTTGCTCATGAATCAACACACTAACAATGCCTCTGGGTCGGGAGGAGACGGGTGTTGAGTGACATTTTGTTCATTTTCGATCCGTCCTATGTCTTACGAAACGCGTTGTATGGTGGACTTCTCTGTGGAATGGTCCTCCCCATAGTCGGAGGACTCATGTATGTTCGTCGGATGGTGTTTCTCGGTGTGACCTTACCAACGCTTTCTGCCGCTGGAATTGCCATGGCTATTTTTTGGCACGCCACCTTTCATCCGAAAATTCCTCACAGTGATTTCGGGCTAGCACTCCTTGGTTCAACAATTTTGACAACTGGCACATTACTGCTCTTAGCCATGTTAGAGCGCCATGGTCACGGCATGGTCGAAGGTCGCATTGGCGTACTCTATGTCTTAGCCGGTGCGCTGACAGTCTTGCTTCTGGCGTCGGATAGGATTCCAGAAGTTGGTGCGTTGTCTGTATTGAACGGTCAGATTCTTGCTATTTCCGATGCCGACTTGGGGTTGTTGACTGTCTGTTTTAGCGTGATGATGACACTCTTGTGGTGTTTTCGAAAAGAGTTGCTACTGGTTTCCGTCGATCGCGATTTAGCCATCTCGCTTGGGAAACTCGTGTGGGTCTGGGATTGTGTGCTCTATGGAATTGTTGGAGTCACGATTTCATTGGGAGTGCTCGTCGTTGGCCCGTTGGTGACGTTTGGATTTTTATTGCTTCCTCCGATGATTGCCATGCAAGTCAAAATTGGAATTTGGGTTGCGCCGATAGTGGCTGCCACAATTGGAATACTGATGGCGTTTTCAGGATTCCTCGTGTCGTACCAGCTTGATTGGCCGACTGGTCCAACTGATGTGGTGGTCGGTGGGGTCTTGTTCGGGATTGTGAGTGTGGGGCAATGGTGTATAAAGAAGTGTCGGAGTCCTAAACACGTGCACTCTTAATGATATGCTCTCCTGTCACTCTTCTGTTGACTGCATCTGTTGCTTGAACCGATCGTGTAATTGTTTGAGCGTCCTATTCTGCTCGTCGACTTGTTCTTGCAGTTCCTCAATTTCTTTCCGCAATTCCTGAGTCTCCTGTACCTCGGCGTCTTGCCCACTGAATTCTTTTTGTGTTGGTTGTACGGTTTTGGGGTCAGCCTTTGATGGTGGTTTGGCGGTTGACAAAGTCGTGACATCAATGGCAACAGAGCCGATTACATCTTCAGCATACGTTTCTTGAATGTTGTCGGTCTGCTGTTGGGCCGTAGCTGGAGAAAACTTCAACGTCCAATGTCGTATGTGTGTCGGGGAGAAACTGGCTTTTGATGATAGCTTGTTTTGACGACGGTCGGCTTGAAATGTATGTAATGTTACCCGTAACAGGTTCTGAAAGAGATACAGACTCCCACTCGTCTCGTGTGGGACCATGGCATTGGTGTTTGTGAGTTGAAACCAGACATATTCTTCAGGTGTCGCTTGAGCAAACGCCTCACTCAGCCACGGGATAAGAAACTGTAGCTCTTGATCAGTCAGAACCGGCAACTCCTGTCCTTCACCGCTGACCAATGTCGCCAATAAGGCTTTATCTTCCAGAACGTGAAGTCCTTGAAGTGCCTTGTGTAGAAGAGGAGCGTCAAGGAATGATGGATGAGAAGCTTGAATGGACGAATCGGAAAAGGTCTTAAGCGTCACATGCCCCTGAGGGCTTTCGTGGATGGAGGTCTCGATCTGTTGAACAGACACGCACGCCGACAATGTGACAAACAATCCACACACTATACTGCGCATACCAAAAGAAAACATGGTCGAGTCCTGATTGAACGATAGGCTCATTAATGTGTGTCCGAATACCTGTTCTTTTCAAAATTGTCAACCGGCAGTTTTGCTGATAACCCGGAATCGAGGAGGGGAGATGTGTTCGCCTTTGCAGGTTGGACAACGACTGGGACAGGTCAATCGTTTCCGTTCCCGAAAAACGAATCCACAATGCTGACATCGCGCAGGAGAGATGGTGAATTGGTTCTGTTGATTTCTCTCAAGACTTCTCATCACATGTGCAAGGTGATGTTCCACGTCTCTCGCTGAGCGATCAATCAATATTGCCAGTTCATGCGATGATCGCTGACTGTCTTGAAGTAATTGCATGATCCGTTGACGTAGTGTTTCATGAAGACGCTGCATAGGGAGTCTGAGTCCTCACAGGTTTTTGAGTAGATACCCACGGGCTTACGCCGCGTGGCACTTAAAATTCAAATGCAAGCTGAAGGTGCCCCTTATCTACTTGCTCTTGATGAGCTACGTACCGCCGGATCACCGCCTCATTCAACCCCACGGTCGAAGAGAAGAACCCGGGGGACCACAACACGGCTCCCCAGTAAGTCCGTTTCAGCTCGGGATACCGAAGTCGAAGTTGCCGACTCACATTCGCTTTCATCTTGCCCACAATACTTGAGACAGCATATTTCGGAGGAATCACCAGCACCACATGAATGTGGTCAACCTGCACACTCCATTGTTTGACCTCCACATCAGGGTGATAGTGCTGGATTTTCGATATATGCTCCTCCACAAAGAGCTTAATCACTCCCCGCAAAATGCGTCGCCGATACTTCGGAATCCACACCACATGGTATTGATGCTGATACGCACCATGAGCACTGAGTCGAATCTCCATGCACCAGTGTCATCCAAACCCCTTCATATGGCAAGGAGGCCCCGCTTCCAGCGGGGAGCGCTTTCACCCACGGGCTCACGCCACGTGGTCCTCCGCGCTAGCTTTGATAGATAATCTCAGATCTTCCACTCTTCCACCACATCGGTGAAATATGTACCTATAAAATTTATACATAATATCATTTAGTTATACATACTCAATTATAACGCACTAATGAATTTACATGAAGTCTTATGAGTTCTCTTATATATAGCAAATATGGTGGATGACCATGATATGACATGCAAGATATTGGAGTGGTGCTCGATGTGAGCCCTATCCAATGGCCTGTCCATCAGTTCCGTGCTGTGTCCTCATGGACATGGCTGGCGGCCGGTTTCAGGCGTAACCACCGTATTCCTCACCATTGACTCTAGCAAGCAATCGGAGTAAAAAACATAAGAAGGGTATGCAAAATACCTATCGTTGCTGAGACTGTACATGTATTTTGCCGTAGGCCAAACACGGTTACTTTGAGAACATAGATTTTAGAACGATTGCCACTAACAAGTATTGGAATATTTCAATGGGCTGGAAAACAACGGAAACTCCACTCAATCTCATCCATATTCTGCCTTCTGACGGAGATAACACGAAACCCAAATTGCCGTACGATAATTCTCAGCCTTTGAGAATTCAAGTTGGCGATGAAGCGCCTTCTCTTGGCGTGAAGTTTTTTTCTACAATTGTTGACGCAATTCGAGGAGCAGGCACACAACTTGCGGGCTTGATTCATGCGAGTCTTTCGCTGTGTGGACGTGGATGTCGAAGCATGCTTGGTGGTGTGGCTTCCTGTGTCATGGGTCTATCCGGTCATCTCAAAAATAGCATGAGTGCAAGCGTGAATCTTGTAATCCGATCGGCGCAACAGGTTCGAGAGCGCTCCGATAAAATTAGCGAAGCCATTTGGAATGTCTATAGACGAAAGAGAGAGAGTTCATCCGTCCGGTCTCGGGTTGTTCCAGCAACCATCGAACCACAGCCGTTGTCACCTGCTCCGACATTAGAACGTGACGAGTTACTGTGGGAAGTTCATGCGCTCCGCGATCAACTCACTGCCCAGCGCAATGAGTTCACTCGAGTCAATACACAGATCAGTGAATTGAAGGCCTTAGCCGTTTCCCAACAACAAGTGCTTTTGCATCTGGGTAAAGAGCTTGAATCTATTGAATCCAAAACCGTTCGCCCTGAAAAAACGTTGGCGAAAAAAGTCAAACCACGGTCATCAAAATCCGCCAAGGCGAAACCCTTTCCGTCCTCTGTGCAGTCATCACGACAGAGTTCCTTACGCGTCGATCCGCCTCGATAACCCCCCTGTAGCTTTCTGCATTTTTCGTCAAAGAATAAGACGTTCTCAATATGTTGTATTGAGCGCTGGACTCGAGGAATATAGTATTTAAACCTCACTGAACATCTATAGCGAAACCAAATAACTTCCACCCGAATGTACATCATGTACACAGCGCAAAAACACACGTCGTACAGACGGAAGTAAATTGGAACGGCTATAGTGAGATTCGCGCTCGCTTAAGAAATGGTATAAAGTTCCGAAACGTAGACAACGGCTTCAAGATTTGAGTTTTTTGAATCTAGAAATGCTGTATTGCGTGAAACTCGTAGGCAAGGATTATTGAATGAAGACACCCTTCTCTCGCACACAATTCCGTACACAATTGTTAAGCCTCATGGATCAAAAGCATCATTGGGCTTGGTCCACTTTTTCTGGACCTGCGATTGCCAAAACTCAATTGAAAATACATTATCAGCAAGAGTTTGGGGTTTATGTACGGGACTTTCCAGTATTCCTTGCCCGTATGTATGGGCAAAACCCTCCAGCGGATGTTCGCGGTATGCTGGCAGAAAATATTTATGAAGAAGATACGGGTCGATTGTCGTTAGGACGATCACACCCTGAACTATTTCTCAAAATGATGAAGGGATTGCAGTATCCCGCAAAAGTGTTTTCAAACATCACCTTACTCCCTGCCAGCCGACAGTATCGTCTTTGGCTCGAACGTGTTTCTGTTCATCGCGACTGGATAGTCGGTGCAGCCGTTCTGACCATTTTTGTTGAGGGGAGTAAGAATGATCGAAAGGAAATTCGGTCAGCGACAACACCGATGACGAAAAAACGCCTTGAATCTATCGTTCGGCGACATCCCTTAGTCTGTCATCATGGGGTCTCGCCTGAATACATGGATTTAACGCGAGCACATCAAATGGTTGAAAACGGCCATCGACACGATGCCTATAATATGGTGGTGATGCATGCCACAACCCGATCCAGGCAAGAAGCGATTCTCGTTGCGATAAAGAAATCGTTACGGCTGTGGCTTCGCTATCGTGAAGGTGTTGCAAAGGCCTGTGGGGTCAAGCCTCTTTCCGGGGAAAGCATCTGAGCTGCTTGTCGGTGTTAGTCGCTCCTCGCGAGAGTCGTCGTTGTGTAGTGATGCGCGTTCTTCCATCCTGACACGTCTCTATTATTTTCGTAAATGTCCTGCCTTCTTTCAAATCTCTCGCAGCTTATAGTCGATTCAAATAACTTCCTCATGTTTGACGTGAGTCATGACGCAAGATTCGTCATCTGTGATCAATGAGAACGCATTTGGACTCGCTGTAATTGGTGGTGCATTGTTTTACCTGATGCCTTTGCGCTTGCTTTACTCCTGTAGCTTCCTCCAAGTTCGTAGTGGTCAAATGAGAGTATTTATCGATGCAGGCTTACTCTGAGTCTGACCTGCTTACGGACATTTGACGCGCTTGACTTTTATGGTGAAATGCTTATAATTGCAAGGGGTTTGCAATTAGAGGGGTGAGACGTATGAAGTCAAGTATTGATGAGGATTTACGAGCGGCTGGCCATCGGTTAACTCGAACTCGTCGTGCGGTCTTAGGGGTTCTTGAACGAACCACCTATCCTCTCAGTGCTTCTGAACTCTATGAGCGGTTGCAAAAGAATAAGGTCTCGATCGATCTGGTAACGGTCTATCGAACACTCACGGTTTTGCGTGATCTTGGGGTTGTGGCTCAAATTGAGCTTCACAAAGAAGGTCAAGCCCGTTTTGAGATTCGTCATGGACGTGAACACCATCATCACATTCGTTGCCAAACGTGTGGTCACATTGCAGATTTACTATTATGTCCGCTGAAAAAGCTGACAGCGTTTATTGAAAAAGAAACGCAATTTATCGTGAATGAACATACATTGGAATTCAGTGGTCTTTGCCCGAAATGTCAATAATCCTATGAAAACACTCGGCCCCAAACTTTCAAAAGCTGGATCAATCGCTTCGTTGGTGTGTGCAGTTCATTGTGCGCTCACGCCATTAGCCCTGTTGGCACTTCCTGTCATTGCAGCCCATTCATCGGGTGGGTTAGACGTGCTTTTGGGCGGGTTTCTAGCCGAGACAACCGAATGGTTTTTTGTTGGCATCATTGGCGTACTCGCAGGATTTGGTCTTTTAGCCACCTATCCCTTACATCGCGATATTCGTCCGGCCTATATGACGGGGCTCGGTCTTTTCTTGCTTATTGCCGCGCATGTCTGGATGGTTCCGAGTAGCTTTGGGGAGATTGCACTTGATGTATTAGGCGCGTCTCTCATCGCCTTTGCAGGGTTTTGGAACCGTCGCCTGTGTCATTGCCTTGGTTGCCACACACATGAACATGAGCCAACGTTAGCGGGTCCAACGTTTGAACAAGCCATTGATCCGTCCCTAAGCAAATAGCTTGCTTCCGTTTCTTTCGAACTCTTCACTCATAAGACTATTTTCCAAGGTTTCCCTCCAACTATGGTAGCAGGTTCGGCAAGCTATGACGTAGATACTTGAGCACCTGTGAGGCAAACGTAAGAATTTGAGAATTACAGAGTAGGGGAGCGTTGTAGAGAGAGAATACTCAACTAGGAATGGAGATACAGGACCCACCATTCCCAGCGTTGTGAAGAGTCCAAGAGATTAAGCTGAAAATATCTTCATTGTGCGGGTATGGTAAACGGTATCGAATTACAACGATACCGTTTTTTCTTTAGACGTACGCTCCAGTCCCTCTTGCAATTCGTTGATGACACGTTCGGTTTCATCCCATCCCAAGCAGGCATCAGTGATAGAGACACCGTAGGCTAACTTCTTGCCTTTTTCCCACTTCTGATTGCCAGCGTTTAAATGACTTTCTATCAAGAGGCCCATGATGGCTTCTTGTCCTTGACAGATTTGCTGAAGAACGGTCCGCGCAACATTGGTCTGGCGTGTGTGATCTTTTTCTGAGTTACCATGAGAACAGTCCACCATGATTGGTCTGGAAATTTTTTCGTTCGCCAGCGCTGCGGCAGCTTGGTCAATATCCGCCGGTTGGTAATTCACTTTCCCTCCCCCGCCACGAAGGACAATATGTCGATCGTGATTCCCATTGGTTTTAATGATTGAGGTTACACCGTCAACATTAATGCCGATGAAACTTTGCGGATGGCGTGCGGCAATCATGGCATTGAGGGCCACCTGAAGACCTCCGTCAGTGCCATTTTTAAAACCAACAGGCATCGAGAGGCCACTGGCCATTTCACGGTGCGTTTGGCTTTCGGTCGTTCGCGCTCCAATGGCCGACCAGCTGATCAGATCGGAAAGATACTGTGGCGTGACGGGGTCAAGAAATTCTGTGCCACAGGGGATTCCCATTCCATTGATATTGAGCAGGATGGTTCGAGCTAATTGAAACCCAGCATCGATATCGCAGCTCGTATCTAAATGCGGGTCATTAATCAAGCCTTTCCACCCAACGGTCGTCCGGGGTTTTTCAAAGTAGGTCCGCATGACAATGACAAGATGATCCCGAGTTTTTTCTACCAAGCCTTTTAATCGCTCGGCATATTCGTAGGCCGCTTGCGGATCATGGATAGAGCATGGACCAACAATTACCAGGAGACGATGCCGGTCACGTCCACTCAGGATATCTTGAATGGCTTGACGTGTTTGACGAACGAGAATTTCCGCATCTTCGGGTAACGGATGTTTGTGCTTTACCTCACGGGGCGTCATTAAGGTTCCGATATCGATGATATTGCGGTTATCAATTCGTTCAGTCATGATAAAATTCCTCACGTTATAGCAATAAAATAGGAGTCAAGATCTGCAGATCTTCATCCCTCTTAAAAGTGCAGGCTCTCAAATATACGAATATATGTGTTGTCTCTTTTGGTCATGACCTAGCAAATGTTACGTAATGAAGGGATAGCTTCATTGTAATTCAGCCATGCCGCATTCGCAAGTGACCATGTGGTCCCCAAAATTTTACAAACACTCCACTGCCAATATCTGAAAAGTGGGCGATGCACAAAAGAACACATAGAAGATTCACGAAGTCTCGGTGATTCTAAATGTGCCACACATGAGAATAGTTTCTTCATCAAGCCAGTAAGCCCTCATGGATTGGCCGGATCGCGACAACAACCGAAGCCTATCTACATAGGGGCACACAGTGGAGTCTGTTAATCTATGGGTCTGTTGAAAAAAGCCGTCAGCGGCGTTCTCGCCATTTGGCAGTGCTCACGTAATGCCAGTACGCTGCGCGCGTCCAAATGGCTGCGGCCTTGCTGAACGGACTTTTTTGAACCGCCCCGAGGCTTCTGATAGTCAATATACTCCTGGGTATTTGGGGCTGATGATATTCTCAATATTCAACACTCCCTCTATTGATCGCAAAAGGCGGCTTCGCGTATCCCAAGAAGTTCAAGCGGATTCTATATCTCGCAGCAATGCAGACGGATACGCCAAAATCAAACTAACGCCTACAGTTGCCTTAATCGAGTTTCATGGTGTTTGTACTGAAAAAATTGAGCAACGGTTTGTTGGAGAGACCTTATGGGTGAGTGCTCCTGCATGGAACAGGTATACGGATTGTTAAGACAATCGATGTCTTTCACCTGAATTCTTATTCTGTAACGTGGAGCTTTGTTTCCAAACCCAACGAGTCTGCTTGGATTAGACTGGGTAAGGCTGATTGGGAGTTTTCCGACATGCGACCAAAAGTGAGTATCGTCCTGGAATTTTTCCCTCGAGTTTTCAGGAGTGAATAAAAGTTCATGCCCTACGACATCGAGTCCATCATGTCCAAATAGAGTTGTTGATACTTTGCGACAAATGTTTCCTTGGAAAAATTTTTCTCAATAACCGGATGACAGTTTACGGCATAGTCATCATAATTCTTTATGAGCTGCTGAATAGCCGTCTTTAACGACTCTACGTTTGGCTCAAAGACAAGACCACACTGAAATTTGGCCACGAGGGGAGCTAAAGAACTTGGCGCACTGACCAACACCGGCTTCCCCCATGCTAAGGATTCTATCCCACTATGGGGTGACGGCTTGATACTATGGTATTCAAGGCCGGGAAGGATTGTGGCATGGACGGATTGATACACCTGATCCATTTCAATGACTCCATTTTTCACCTCAACGTTTTTTACCTGAAGTCTGTGTATGTGTTCTTGTAATTCAGGAAGATTTTTCTCCCTCCAAACAAACACAAATTGAACATCAGGCATATGCTTTGCCGCATTCAACATGAGAAAAATACCTCTCGACAAGAGATCATAGCGAGACGTTGGACTCGTGGCAAAAAGAATTGTAAATGGACCAGTAGCGGGAATAATCGGGTTTAATGCGACCCCAGGATAGATTAACTTCACATTCTTGTCATCGATACCGCATTGTCTTAAAACTTCTTGATGCCGTTCGGATTCAACCACAATATATTTGAGTTGGCGTAAGTACGGAATATTCTTTTCCACGTTTGCTAACGATCCCGTATCTTTCGTAATCGTGATGAGCGAATTCATGGAACACAGCGTAGGGGTCAGGAGACGTTCTCCTCCGGAGGCAAAAATATGATTTACGTGAAATTGGGAAGCAAATGTACGTAAGAAAGGCAAAAAAATGAGCGAAAATGGAAGCGGTAAATATTTTGTATTCTGAAAAATACTTACCTTTTTCGTTGTTTTCTGATTGCACGTGATGAGGTTGACTCGATGTTTCCCCTCCATATGACGAACAAGGATATCGACTTCCTTAGAGGCGGCCTCCCATTGAGGGGCATAATTAAATAGCCAAAAAGCAATGCCAATACCTTGTTTGTTATTGTCCATCATTACATTTTTGATATCCAGGTTTTCGTGAACCTGCTTATGCCTCTGTGGAAAATTGCGAAAATAGGAAAAAGTGTCTCCCGAAGGTGCGCATCTCTTTCGGACAGCATGTCGATTGCTTCCTCGCGCTGATGACTGTGCACGTCTTGTTCGCACAATCCAATCGTGCACATAAGATTCAGCGTACTGTTTCTTTAAAATAATTCGGTTTCACAGGTTAATTCTTTAGCCTTTTCGACTGAAACGTCGTTGTAATCTTCCATCCTGCACCTAACTCGATTCCACTGGAGTGCCCGGCAATCGGCAAAATCAGAGGTTTTTTTACTGCATCGAATAAAACCGAGTAGAGGATGGTGGAATGGATGCAGCCAATCAGTACGATGTGGTTGTGTTGAGGGGAAATGGAAGCTCAGTGCATTGGGATTCCATTACACACTTGTATTAATGAGCTTTGCCTGTTGAGAGGTATACCAGTGTAGAAGATCGAGGCGTGCAACATCGGACTCAGACTGAAAGCAAAACTGTACGCCAATGTGGAGATCCGGGGTTGGGTCAATCCATTCAATTTTCCCGGAAATTTTTGAATTATGAGAAGACCCTGGAAGTTGACACGTTAAGATCACCTGCATGCTGGTTACGGCAGGCCACGCGTTTGCCTCAGCCATTAATCGGCAGCCAGTTGGACAGAGATCGCTAATGGTCACGGGAAGAACGGCCAAAACTTTGGATTGATCATTCATAGGACGGACCGTACCTGAAACATCCACAGTAAGGCGTGGGTACACTCTTGCTGCTTGGTGAATGATACTCTCTGGAGGGTTGAGACGAAGAGATTGTGAAGGAATAGATATGTCTTTGATTGTCGTTTCAAACTGGTATGTGTCACCATCGAGAAGTGAACGGCCTTTGACGAGGGAGCCCGGAGTTAAGCGTGGAAGTGGTGAATCTTGAGGCAGTGCGCAAAGAAGGGAGTGATCCATCCCGAGTCCTAATAATTGAGACCGAAGGATAGTCGAATTGGGCTCAGCGGGAATAGTTAGCCAAAGCGTATTGGAACTCGAAGAAAGAAGGGTTCTCATGTCTCAGCCAATGCTCATCTTTCGCGTACAAATCTCAGTCAAAGGCGTGTGACCAATACTGTGCTCAACCACTCCAACATCCAATCGTTCATTGAAATGAAGAGGTCAGTCACTCCAACCAGGCTTCACGTGTATTGCAATTGCTCATGCGACATACACAAAGTCACCCAAACGTATTGAGGCGTTCTTCTCTACTCTTCGGTGCGTTTGAGGAAAAAGCTAAAGAAGGTTCTGAAGGTAGCGTATTTGAGCGATAACAGCAGGAAATTTGAGAAGTATGGGGGTGAGAAGGGGAAGGGTCGGCAATATACCTGAGAGATTAACGTAACGTACGTGTACTATCAGCAATGGCTTCTCGAATAATACGATCCGCAATATCTTCACTTGAAATGTGATAGTGACCTGATTCAAGAGCTTCTTTGATTTTTTTCACTTTTTCTTCTCGAATATCAGGAGTCTGCTGTATCGCATTGATAAGATGATCGTACTCTCCTTGCTCGGACGATAAGCTCAGGACATCCTTGGCGGTATTCTGGGAGGTTGGAGTTAAAGGTTCTGAAGTGGGTGCACTGACTTTGGGTACAATGTGCGTTGATTTGATCGTGATATTGCCAGGAGAAAGATGATTCCCACTACTAGGATCAATGGTCATATTCTGTATCCTCCATATCCTCAGTCATGAATCTACCTGGTAGTATAGATAAAATATCCAAAAATGGGAAGAGAACAATGCCATCAGCAGTATACTTCAACGATGAGAAAAGGGTGAAAAAATGGCAGAACTTATGATACCAGGACAAATTACAACTCTCACAACTCTTGACCCTGGGGAGATTCGTATTATTGAACTGACACTGCCCAAACAGTGGGAGGTCGAAGGAAGCCTGTACCCTGTTCACGATACCATGCGACCAGGAACCGCCTTCCTGACAAAGCCCTGGGGCAGACGTACGGAAAAGCGGCGGAGACGGATGTACACACGCTCCAATTCCAGCATTCATTCAGAGCTTTGCCTAGAGACAATCGTGAACTTCACCCATGTCGAGAAGTCTGACACGTCAGAGTGGTGGCAAACAGATGATTGTGTTGAATGGCAACAATCTGCTCAACCGCTTGATATAAAGGTGGAGTGGAATGAAGACCGTACGGCGCTCAAAATCTATGAAAATAGCCAACAATGTCTAGACACGAACTTACGACTCGAGCCTGACGGCGAGTGGAAAGCCATGCAATTTCTTGCCTTGGCGTTTTCTACCGGGGTTACGCCGTTTCTTTCCTATCTACGCTATATGAAGCACCAGAACTTTGGCCGATCAGATACGCATCCTGGAACAATGTTCCGATTAATTGTCAGTGTTCGCTCACAACAGCAGTTAATGGCACATGAGGAGCTTCTCGCCCTTCAGCATCAATTTCCTGAAAATTTCTGGTACCATCCTGTACTAACAAGAAGTTGGCCAGAAGACTGGCCGTTTACGCGAGGACGGATTATGCATGCGAGGCAGGCGACAACGGAAACGGAGGATGCGGTCATCGATCTCAGTCCGCTATTGGCCATTGTTCCCGAAATTCAGCCGTACCATGTACGGTATTGTGGGAATAAAGCGGGCCTGGCTCAACTACAGCAAGGGATTCAACAGCAAGGGCTGGAGCCACGCAGCATTCGAGCGGAAGTGTGGTAGAGGAGACCGTTTTCCTTGGCACACGTCGAAATGAAAATTCTGTGCGAAATGAATATGAAACGTCGCTAAGCCGATTGGGTATTTTTAAGGGTTAGTGGTCTGGGAATTTCTGGACGACGAATCAGTCGAACCACGGGTTTTCCTAAAAAGGCATGATGCCCACAAATTAAACAGTGCAAACTCAAGGTTGCCAAGAGTTCTTGTTGAAGTTGTTCAAGGTGGACTGTCCGTGAGCCACATCGTGGGCACCGTGGATGTTTTGATGTCGAACGGGCAGGAGCCGAGGTAGATGGTTTTGTTGTTTTGAGGGCATTTCGTTTCATAGTCATGGGCTTTCGTGAGCTGGATAGAGGTTTATGGACGGATGGTTTTGGAATCGGTTTATTCTTCATTACCAGAATGTACGTAACAAGTTTTATGCCATTCCCACTGATGTTCTAATCTCACATAACGGTGCATATCATCGCGAAAGTTAAGGAAACAGGTAGATTGGGAAAATAAGACCGGCAAGTCTTACCCAGCATTCTGGGTTGAAAATAGCCTACAAGAACATCGGCATGCACATAAAAAGTTTAGCGTGATGGAGACGGAGAGCTTGCGGAGGACTTTGCCAGGATAGCGGCAGCTCGCGAGGATAAATTGTCCGCTTCGGGGTATCGCTTGGCCTCGCGAAGCAAATCGGCATATTTTTCGAGAATGGTCACCACGTCACGATGATCGGGGCCACTGAGTTCCTCTTTCAACCGTAAGGCTTTTTTGTACTGCAATTCCGCCTTTGTATATTCCTTCTGCGACCGGTAATAGGAGGCCAGGCTGTAGAGGCTACTGAGCAGTAAGGGATTGCCTTTCCCTAGGTTTTCCGCATGTTCGACAGTCTGGAGCAATTGTGTTTCCACATTAGATCGCGTAGGAGTTGTTCCTGGCCGTGAATGTTCTGGCGATGGAAAACGTGGAGATTGGCGTGAACAGCTTTGCATGGTGAGGCTGACCAGGCAAGCTCCTATGAGAAAGCATGTTGTTATGTGTGGGGGCAATGTCATTCTATATGTGTGCATTGGTTCGCATCTCACAGAGAATTTTTGGTTGATTTTTAGAAATTGTAGAGTGGATGCTCTCTGAATAACAAGTCAGGTTCGTGACGAAACGCAATAACTGGAACATGAGGAGGTAATATTGTGTCTCTTGTTTGGTGTTCGATTTCAGGACATGGGTTTGGACATGCAGCGCAGCTTGTCCCCATACTTAACGAGTTAGGGCGACGGAATCCACAGATGCGGGTGTTGTTACGCACATCGATTCCTGCTGCCTTTTTTCAAGAAACACTTTCTGTTCCCTGGGAATTGTCATATTCACAGCAAGATATCGGCTGCGTTCAAAATGGTCCGCTGCATATCGATATCGAAAAAACATGGAATGCGTATCAGGAATTCCATGAAAATTGGAAAACTCGTGTTAAGGATGAAGTTGTGGCGATGCGACAGGCAAAGCCAGCGCTTGTGTTGTCTAACATTTCGCATTTGAGTATTGCGTCCGGTGTTGAGGCAGGTTATCCAACCTCAGCGTTTGGATCCTTATCGTGGGATCAGGTCCTCGACGAGTATCGTGTCCCAGGCTGTTCGGAACACATCGCCATCATTGAACAGATTCGTCATGGCTATCAAGGCGTCAACATGATGATCCGACCGTACCCCGGTATTCGCATGACAGCGTTTCCTGACGTGATCGATGTCGGGCCTGTATTATTGCCCCGCGTGGAGCCTCAACCAGCTATACGTCATGAGCTCAAAATAGATTCACGCGAGCGACTGGTTCTTATCGCGTTTGGAGGCATCCCGTTATCATCGCTTCCACTGAAGCAACTTGAGGCGGTACACGGATATCGGTTTTTAGTGAGTGGAGCGTTGGACTGTCGTGGATACGCACGAATTGGATCTACCAGTGCCGTCGGGCTTCCATTTCGACAAATCTTGGCTGAAGCGGATATTGTGGTCACCAAGCCAGGGTATGCAACGATCGTCGAAGCTGTACGGCTAGGCCTACCGACGGTCTATGTCAGGCGATATAATTTTGCTGATGAGCAGCCACTCGTCGATTTTGCCCATCGTTATGGACGGGCAGCTGAACTAGGAGTCAATGAGTTTGAGTCCGGACAGTGGGAAAAAACATTAGAGCACGTTCTTTCGCTTCCACTCCCCAATGAATCTATGCCTTCCGAAGGAACGGGAGCTGCCGTTGATCATATTCTGCGCATATTAAAATAAGAGAACAAGCCCTACCACAAGCGTTGCGTGAATGATGTACGATCAGGAGTTAAGGACGGGTAGGGTGTAATAGTCAACGCCTCAAGATTATTTTCAAAATGATAGTCGGCAGTCTCTCGATCTTTCCAAAAAATACCGGTCACTTCGACATAATTTCCCATCGCTATTGAACTCCCACCCTGAGTCCGATCATGTCGGCCAAAGACGATGAGCGATACGGAGTCTTTCTCTAAGACAAAGACAAAATCAAAGAAGAGTTCTGTCTTGTCGAGATGCATTTCTGGTTGTTTCACGATACCGCGGACCGTCACCATTTTTTGATGAAATCGTTCGGGGAATTTTAACAGCGTTTCAATCGAGACAAGTTCCTGATCCATTTCTTCAGGATCTTCAGCCAGATACTCAGTAAAAAACAGACCAGTGCTGGCCGGATTTTTGTATTTCACATTTTGAGGAGCATAGTCGAAAGACTGAAAATATTTGTGGAAAGACAAACGTAAAGAAACCGGAAGTGAATGGGTATGAAGCTGTGAAGAAAGGATGCTGGTCGTGATGGGACTTTGGAATAGTAAAACGCTCAAAATAAGGAGCAAGCCAAGCATGTGCCTCCTAACAATACCTAGAAAACCAATAGTTGCATTTCGTGCGTATATTTAAAGCGAAACATTAGAATTTTCGGTATCTTGTACATAACCAATTCTCAAGTGTCTGTTCAAAAAAATAGCGAGAAAAATAATCGTAACATGTTGAAAGTATTGGAAAGTTGAATATATTTCACCGGATTGGGTATCATAATAATAGATATGACACGTCAAGAACGCTACCAACAACGCCACAAGGCCGCAGGACTCTGCATCTATTGTCCTCGCAAAGCCATTAGTGGATGGTTTTGCGCCCATCACCTGAGAAAGCGCCGAACATCAATGCGTGCCCAAAACGGTAACCGTCCCTGGCATCCTGGTGGCCCTGGCAGACCACCACTCACCAGAAGAGTTCACTAATCTTTCCTCTTACCCATTTCGTTTTTTACCTTCCGCTCAGGTCTATGCTACCTTCCTGCCGTGTACGCAAACGATAGAGTCTCATGGTTTCAACAGAAACGAATTTTCAACACAACGATCATAGACAAGAGAAATTTCAAGTATTACTTTATGGAGGCTTCACTTGCCACGCCTTGATTTTTACGCCGTCCTCGAAGTTGAGCCAGACTCATCACCTGAGCATATCAAAAAAGCCTACCGAAAGCTGGCCCTGCGCTATCATCCTGATCACAACCAAGGGAATTCAGAGGCAGAAATTAAAATTCGAGAAATTAATGCCGCCTATGAAGTACTGAATGACGAAGAAAGCCGGAAAGCCTATGACCGCTTACGCTTTGGAGGCTATCGTCAGCAAGTTGATGGATTTGGAGAGTCAGAGGATGCGACGCCTGACCCGGGAGTAGCCTTCGAAGCCATGGAGCGGACGTTGCGGGAAGAAGCGAAAAAAGACGTCTTTTCTGTCCTGATAAAAGATCAAGCACGAATTAACGAGGAATTGTCGATCATACGGAAACGGGTTGTGGCCAAGCAGGGATACGATACGTTTCAAGAAAGCATTGTTCTGCAAAGAGCCCGAGAAGTCATTCTCACCTTTATTTCGAAAGACATTCTTGCGCGTCGAGAACAATTGTTGGATGTGGCACATCAAATGCTCGTCTCTCAAGAGGTCTGCCAAAGTCACAATGAAAAAGAAGTCAACGCGTTATACAAGCAACTTGAAAAGTTCTATGACGAAGGGTGGGCTGACGGATACCTTCAAGCCTGTCAGTTATTTTATGTCAGACGGTAATGCAATTGAGATCGTACGGAGGATGAGATGGCTGATTCGTTATGGCCGAATATACAAAGATGTTTGATGGAGATTGGTCTCAGCGCCTGACTTGCAAATGAGTGCGATAAGAGGATCATTGGCGTTTGATCGTGAAACTTCTGAGCTTGAAACATCAGACCTGCTGAAATCATCCTTCGTTTCATGGAAGGATGATTTCAGGAAAAGTCTAGCCACAGTTGAAAGAGTAGGGATTTCAGAAGTGTCGTCTTCGATTACACGAGAACACTGAAAAAATCACACCAAGCCCAACCCGGTGTTACATGTGCCCATCGTATAGAGAATGTGCCCCTAGAAGAGCCATGCTAACGCCATTACCCTTTATCTAAGAGAGATGACGTATCCTGTTGTGTGCCTTGCTGTGATGAAAACTGCGATTGCGACAAGGCTTGAGCCGCTCGTGAAATCTCGACTTTGATGCCTTGCTCTTCAGGGTTTCCAGTTTGCAATGCACTCTTTGCCGACTCCTTCTCATCTTCTGGTCGTTGCACGGCAGTTGCTGGCTTACTGGCAGACGAGAGCGTGTTTGCCACCTGACCCAATGGACCTTGGCCCTGTTCAATACCTGTAATATTCATTTCGACACCCCCTTACATAAAATAAACGTGGAATCGTGTGGCCTTGTCCTACCCTTGTCGGCTGGATCCGTATTCACTTGAGTCCGTGAGAACGGAGCAATCTGCAGGCAAAAAGAAAGACCGAGGAACGCCTCGCAAGCTTGAAGAAGAAGCACAGAAAAGAGTGAAAGGAATGTCTTATTAGACAAGAAGATGTCGTGAAGAAGAATGGCTCGACAGAAGAGCGTCGAGTGAGGTACGCATGCGTAGGAAGAATGTTACATCTGTTTCTAGAAAATGTCTGACCCAACGTTCTCTTGTGACTTCTTACTGAAAAATAGACGGCATTCGTGAATATTGGCGGAGGGGGTAGGATTCGAAGTCGCTTAGGTGCTACGCACGCGCTCCCACTAGGGGGCCAGCCCCCTCGTGCCTACGCTGCGCTTCGGTCACCCCATGAAGGGGACACATCCCCTTCAAAACCCCTGTTCGAATCCTAATCCCGTTATTTGTGGAGGTCTTTCGTACGTGCGGCCTTGTAACAATTGAGAAGACGATACATGGTGTGTGGCGGAGGGGGTAGGATTCGAACCTACGGTCCCGTGAAGGACTCCGGTTTTCAAGACCGGCCTATTCGTCCACTCTAGCACCCCTCCAGATTATCTTGCAGAATCTCAGATAGATTATTGTCGGCATTTTTCAGTCGTTGGGGAGTATATGTACGTGTTTCTTGAAAAACAACTCCATATGGTATCGGTCAATACCCCTTACTTACTAAAGCTAGAGAGAGAAAGGCGGCATGCTCTTCTGTGATGCTTGCTTATCCTAGAGTCCAACAATCCATTATCATGGCAAGGCCAACCCTCGTAAACATACTTTTGTCTTTTGGCTGTCTCGTTAAAATCTTTACGTCGATCTGCCAGCCGAAGTTATGCGAAGGCTGGCGGAGGGGCTGGAGTTAAAAGTCTCTGCGGTCACCCCATGAAGGTGACAGATCCCCCTCAAAACTCTTACCCAAATCTCACTCGTATGAATGAAAAGGCCTGGTGCTCAAATATTGTACTGCAATATTTGGTGGTAGGTTGGGTCCATCACCGAGTCGGGGCATCAGATCCCACAAAGAGCGAAAATCTATTAATTGTTATAGTCATATGAAAGCAAGGGCTAGAACAGTTTTTCAAGAGCGACGTTTTTTGTCAAACCTCATGGTGCGTGGGGGATACTGAAAACTCATCTTCTCGTGGCATTCCGAGTGAAAAACGGGGTAGTGCTTTGTAAAATGTGGTCATCCACAAAGCTATGGGAATTTTTGCCCCGCCTCGGTGATGGACCCTGCGTTGGAGAAAAACCAGCAACAGTCATTCAATCCTGGCATCATCACCACGAACGAAGACTGTGTGGACCTCGCGAGAGATCCACACAGAAATCTGAAGGCCAAGCCGTCGAGCAACAAATGAGACATCGAGGCAGGAGGAAGTAGGGGAGTCCATAGTTTAAATTCCTAGCCTTCTAGAACATCGCGGTTAGCGTTTTTTCCCCAAAACCCCTGTGCGCGAATATTTTTGAACCACCTTTGAGCAAAGGTCAGTAATCCTTTTTTCAAACGAGGCCGAACATGCGTTCGACAGCCATTCTCATCATAGTCATAAACAAATTGATGAAGGCCCAAATAGTCATTACGAAACTCGATAGGTTCAGCCATATCTTGTCCAGAATGAATTATGAAAATCATTTCAGGGTCACGCATGAGGTCACCATTCTGTGTACTCCAATGCATAATGGCAATGAGTTCATTCCTATCGCCATCGAGCCCAATGTTTTCAATACTCAACGGCATATAACCGCCAACCGTCACTCTGACCGCTGAATGTCCATCCAACAACAACATAAGATCATGTGAAAACCGCAACATCCCCGTCATGACACTCTCCTTCGTTAATAGACACGGTGAGAAAGAGGAACCGCCAAATGCCCATCAATCAGCTAGCTCTCCCCTAAAAAACGTTTCCTGAACCTCTCACAAAGACCGAGGTTCAGCAGAAGACTGGAAGACAATTGAGGGAAATGTGGAAACGCGAGAGCTTCCGCGCTCATACCTGAGGGTGGTATCGAAGGCAGGAAGGGGGAACGGTCGCCTCCTTTGCCCTCAATTCATCATTGCCTCTGTCCGCGAATGGAAAGGCGGGTAGGGGAGCGAGGACAACCGGAGCGGTTGCCCACGGCATCCAGACGCTGTGGAGATGTGGCCACGCCTGAGCGCGTGACCCACGAACACGACAACTTCATTCCACGTAGTTAAAAGGTTCGGGAAAGAAAAGCAGAAACATGGCCTCCAGCCTAATGGCTAGAGGCCATTGGGTGAGTCCCATTATGCATCCTCGTCCATCATCCACTGACGAGCTTTCTTGAGAACCATTTCGACCTTCGTGAGATCGTGAAGCCCGAAAGAGCTGGTGTCTTTGGGATTGTTCTCACTGTCTACAAACATGCGGGACAAGGTGATGTTGTAATACTGCGCATTCTCACCCTGGTTCAGCCAAATAGCGGCTTTGACATCATGTTCGCGAATGGTGTGAACGGGTTTTGGTTTGTGGGTGGTGTCCATGTGAGCCTCCTGGTTATGTATTAAGAACGCCTTCTGTCGTAAAAGCCCAGAAGGAATTCTTAATAACCAAGGAGAGGCAAGACAGGAAAGATGGGACGCTCAAGGCACGAGAATCATGGGCTGTGCCTGAAGCATGAAGGCAGAGCCCATGAGGTGACGCAGGGCAGGAGGCCTATTTTTCCTGACGACAGGACAACACGCACAAAGGAAAATAGCTTCCTACTCATTGAGACGGTGAGGAGAATCGAGAATGATCAACCGGAAGACAAAAGGATTACGACGAATATGTTGACGGGCAATAAAGATAATAGGAGAACACTGTTATCCAAATGGATACGAAAGGTATCCTTATAGATACAGCGATGTACGCGGAGGGAGACAAGAAAGCACGTAACACCGAGCGAATGTCGTAAATTTAGACCTTTGTCTCTTACGTTTTCGCTTGTGGTATTCGAGGTCCTTATATTGCAGGTTCGCTCTAGTAGGTCGTACTAAATTATCATTTGCCATATGAGCAATGTCTTTAAATTTAGAGAAGAATCCTTACTCAGTTCGTAGCTGCTTTACAAATGGGTCTGTTGTGTATCTGAGCGGGGAGGGGAGTGCGTTGTCGAATAAGAGGTTCTACGCGTAGGGATGCGAGTATGGATGCTTAGCAACCGATCCATCGCCAACGCCCAGGACTGCATTTTCATCAGATAGTTCTGCAATAAGATTGTGCAACATTGAACCCGTTGTTTTCATTGAAGTTGAAGTCTAGTTCCAGAAAGGATCATTTTTGCAACCTTTTTGTTTTTATACTGGGTATTCAACAGAACATGTAGTACAAACGGCACAACATTTTCTATGTATCAAAATAATCTGTTCAAGATTTGGAGGAAAATGCCACAATCTTTTTGTTTAAACAAACATCCTCTTCAAACCGTCGCCCTGGTGGGGTTTCTTAGCCTCTTCGCCATCAATCTTCCACCTACACAGGCTGCTCCCGTTGAACCCATGGCAGGTTCTACGATGTCATTCGATGCTGCTCCTGAAGAAGGCACGAACTACAACAGCGGTGATTGGGGAGTTGCCGAACAAAATGGGGCTGCCACCTACACCTATCGCATTAATGTCCCGCCCGGCCGGAATGACATGGCTCCCGCACTGGCCTTGCGCTACTCCTCACATTCACCCTTGCGTGGTGGTTTAGCCGTTGGCTGGAATTTGCAGATCCCTTCCATTCAAGCGGATCTTAGTTTAGGCGTCACTAACAGTACCCAGTATAAAATTGATTTAGGCAGTGCGTCTGGTCGATTAGTTGAGGTGTTAGATACTTCGCCTTATGGCAATAGTAAGGCTTATCGTGTCCAATATGATAACTCAAATACGCGCATCTTTGCCTCCTATTCTCCTGGCCCTCGATCAGATATCGTAGAATGGGTCGCCCTCACTCCTGACGGCATACGTCACTACTTTAAGGAGTCGAGCAGCCGTCACGTTGGTGGTTTCGCTTGGCACATTGCGAGACAGGTGGATCCCCATGGCAATACCATTCGGTACAACTGGTCAGATATTGATAATACGCATGTTGTTATAGGCGAAAGCCTAACGAGCATTGAATATACCTCGAATGAATCGGCCGGTCTCATCCCTCACGCCAAAGTAGAATTTGAGTATGACCCCATGCAGTTCTGTGTTGATACGGACACCACCACGACCCCTCCAGTTGATAGGATTTCCGAGATACCGATTGGCGCTGCTTACCGTCAAGGTCGTAACAGGCGGCAAAACGTTTTAGACCCATATGAGTTTAAACAGGTCACTGGCGCGCAACAATTATCGGCTGTCAAAATACACGTTCGCGATACCCAAGCAAGTGATTGGCGCTTGAGTCAGAATATTGATTTCAAGTATCAGCTAAAAAGGTCGATACTCACTCCTGCTCCTGGACTAACACAATCAGAATTAAATCCATTGCCACCTCAGTTTAGGAGGTGTGAGCAAAACCCTTTACGCTATCTAACCCAAATTGATATGGAAGCCTTTGGCGCTGATGGGACTGGCACAATCATTCCGCCGATTAACTTTCAATACAATCACCGCATTGACACCTCAGGACCACTGACACGGGGGGGCAACCGTGGGGAACATATGCCCTTGATCGAAGTAAATTCGCCTGGATTCGGACAGGCAGGGACCAGTGGCGGAGAATTCAGTGGCCTCAAAACAACATTGTTAGATATTGATAATGACGGTATTCGTGATCGTGTTTCTGTAATCGAAAAAGACAAGATATGTACCCTGGTTTGGCGCAAAGGTTTATTGGGTGGTGCTTTTGACTCGAAGAGAGAAGCCGCTTTGCCCACTGCGGCCTGGTATCGAGATTGGAGTAATCGTGCTCCCAATCCTTCCATTGATGATAGGGAAGGATGTTCATTAAATGGTCAAATTGCTTACCGTACGGAGCCGTCTACCATCCTTGATGAACCTAACGATAAATATGTCAAAGGTATTGTGAGTTATCACTTTATGGATTACACAGGAGATGGGCGTATAGATTTTATCACCAATACTTATGCTCCTTTTTCTACTCACTGTTCTTACGATCCTTGGGCAACTTCATGTTCTGTTGAGCCGAGAGATCGAAAAATTTCAGGTTTTTCTTCATATCCTTTAGTGCCAGAAAAAAATAACAGATGGCGTGTTTACGCTGGCACGGGTAACCCCGACCAGCCCTTTACTAATAATCTTGCTCGCTCTGGTGTCCCTCCACGCATTACAGTGGACTCACCGTTGCCTTTGCCACCCTCTGCTGGCGAGGAAGTAATAGACTTAAACAAGCACACTAATTATAGCGTTCCAGTCCTTTTTGATCTGGATGGCGATGGCTTTTTAGATATCATTGCCTCCCAAATAGAGGGTCAACGAAGGGGTTCTCAGACATTAGGTAATGAAAAAATAAGATGTCGAAATAAAATTCTATTAAGGATGTGTGATTGGACGGTCTATTTTGGCAACGGAGGATCTAAATTTCCTGAAAGGAATGAGGCTTTTCTCTGGCGTGTGCCAAAAAACATTACTTTAGCCTCTGATAAATGGATCTTAGGGACCGTCGATGGAACTGACGAGTATATTCAGAGCCGCGCTACAGTGATTAATCTGCATGATATGAATGGTGATGGCTTATCTGATTTAATCGTGCAAAAATTCGGTGATGAAAAAATGTATAGCTATCGTAACACTGGAACTGGATTTGAGGGTCAGGCTCATCCAATTAACGGAAGCAGCGTTTTGGAGGAAGCAAAAACTGAAATCAATAATTTTTCAGGTGGCACCCTAACAGATGGCGATCGAGGCTATGTGAGACGGCTGCAGGATTTAGATGGAGATGGCCTCTTAGATATGGTTTGGTTCGAAGGTTCCCAAAACGATATTACTGTCACAAGAAAGGTTAAGGCGAAGTTTAACCTGGGTAATCGCTTTGGCAATGAAGTCACGCTACTTTTCCCAGAGAAATGGACAAGGAGCAAGCGCCTCCTATCTGCAAAATTAAAATCTGGTTATATAAGCACTTGGCATCTCGCGACTGACTTCACGGATGTCAGTGGCGATGGTCTCGCCGATTTAGTTCAGTGGTACGGGAAGAAAATGTCCTATATTAGTAGTCCGGGCTTGCCTAAGGCTCCAGATTTATTGAGTAAAGTGACTAACGGTCGTGGTATGGAGCTCACATTCTCCTATGCTCCCTCTACCGATCCGGAAGTTGTCACGTGGACAGGTAATACCTCTGACCTCGCAAAGGACAATAGTGCCTTACCCCATGTCACCTGGGTGGTTAAGGCAATGACCGTAACAGGTGGGCACAACACACCCCGCACAACGACCCAGCACCGATATCAAAATCCCATCTATTTGTCTGCCGAAGACCTAACTGGCTTTAAAGAACGTAGTAAATTTGCTGGATTTTCAAAAAACATTCAAATAACCAACTATGAAAATGGCACATCAAAGCAGATCATAAAACAATATCACTACAACGGTCTTCATGGCGATCTTATCAACATTCAAACGTTTCGTGACGGCCAATTACATCGCGTTGAAAGAAAAAAATGGGAACATAAGACGTTATTTGATGGCCGTATTCATGTCGCTCTTCCCATCCTCACCACCTCCTGTATGACTAATGCTTCCAACATGAGCGAAAATGATTGTTTTGCTCAAAATGATCACGTACACCGTATTGAACAAACATGGTTACACAACAGCATAAGCCACCAATTCCAAAATACTCATCAGGTCGAAGGGGAGGGGAATACTCAGCAAGCCGATGATCATCGTACTAGCTATCACTATGACCTTCGTTACGGCACTGTAACGGGGCATACCCCCGAAGATTACCGTGTTCGTGTTCGTGAAACGACCGAAGCCATCAGAGGTGCTTTCGCTCCTTTTAAAAACCGTACTGGTCGATCCAGGACCGAATTTAATGACCAAACAGGGCTGCCCGACAAGCGAGACATCTACTTTGACCACACCAGCGTTGCGACCACGAATTTGATATATGATGCAACAACTGGAAATCTGGTCAAAAGACAAAAGCCCGAGCAAAGTTTATCTAACGGCGGCAAAGATTCCGTCTCAAGTTTCAGTTATGACAGTCACCAGCTGTTTGTTCAATCAACAAGTAATGAGTTAGGCCATAAAACAGGCACAGCTCACGATACGGCTACGGGTGTATTGATTAAACGAGTAGGTCCCAATTTTATAAAAACACCATCGGGAATAATATATGACACGGAACGATGGGACATTGACGGATTTGGCCGTGTTCTCTTTCACGATATTTCAATCGATACACTCATCAACGGCCAGGCCAACTATGCAGAACATACTGTGGAGCGATTCACCTACAACGACATGAACTTCCAAAATTCAGGCCAACCGGTTAGCCATCGTGCGGAGCAACTGCGTGATATTGGTGGCACACATTGGATTACAACTGAGCAGGATATGGATGGGATAGGGCGTGTGCTCGAAACCCGCCAATTGTTTAATGGAGACATGGCGACACATACGATTTACCGCTATCGCGATAGCGGCGGCATCGACAGTATAGAAACCCCAGACCCCAGCGACCCGGATAATCGCATCACTTATACGTACGACTACGATGGTCTTGGCCGGGTCACGCGGTTACAACGCCCGGACGATACCAGTATTTCAGTCAGTTATGAGGGGCTCAGCCAAACAATAAGCGAAGTGACGCCCGATAATAGTGGCGGCTCTAAGACCAAACGATCTGACGTATTCGGTCACCTCGTTGAACTACAAGAGCATCACTCGGGCAGTTCTTCAGCGATCACTCGCTATCAATACGATGTTGTCGACAACCTGAAGAAAATCACAGATGCTGAAGGCAATATCACAACAATGAGCCATGACTGGCAGGGCAATCGTATTGGCATAACCCGTGGACAGCGTCACTGGCAATTCCGTTACGACCTCAACAGTAACCTCACCAGCAGGCAATCACCGATGCCTGGAGGCTCTGATCCTGCTCCGTACACTACCACCTATGAATACGATGATCTGGATCGACTGTTAGAAAAGCGTTTCGTTGATATACGCGTCAGTACGGCACCCTCACACACGAACACACCCCCTGCAACAGGCGCTCTAAGTACCACTCTTTACCAATATGATGCAGGGCACAATGGAGTCGGCCGTTTAAGTCAAGTGGATCTACCCTTCGGTGTTGTTATATACGATTATGACGCCCGCGGTCTTATCGCCAGGGAAGAACGTGAATTTAGCCTCGACCAAATCGCCAATATGAGGGCCTCGCAAGTGGTCGAGCGTACTTACAATGCCTTAGGCCAACTGACTGAAAGCGATTGGCAGGGAGAGAAATGGCGTATCAAATATGATGAGCGAGGTTTAGTAGATAGCGTTGACTGGTTTGATCCCACAGCTCCAGCAGCCATCGCGTGGAAATCAGTCGCTAACTACGAACGCGAATTAATAGGCTTACCATTGGCTCGTAATACTGATTTTGGGCAAACACGTCGCTTTACCTATGATGCCCTAGCTCGACCTTTAACCGATTCAGTACAACTTGATGGTAGCATCGAAATGCTCGCTGAACGTAGCTATGAATATACAGGTGCAGGCAACTTGGGTAATGTGGTCGGGAATACCAACGGCGTAAGTGCTAATGCTACCTACACCTATGATCGACAGCATCGCCTTCTGACGGCCGTTGCGCCCAATGGTTATCAAGGTAATTTCACCTATTCGTCTACTGGTAATGTCTTAACTGCCAATGTCGTATCTGCTAATGCAGCTGAAACACGTAACGTTAGTTACAGCTATGGTCAAGTAGACCCTCAAGCCGTCGATACACTACAAGATATCACCACAGATGATAGCTATGCTGAGTTTGCCTACGATAATGTCGGCAATATGACCTGGCGTCGTGCGCCTGATGGTGACACGCTCTTGCATTGGAATGGACAGGATCAAATTCGCCGTGTCGATACACCGGATGGTTCTGAAACCTACTACTACGACCATGCTGGTCAACGGATGTTAGTTGTCAATCCGGACCAGGGTGTACGCTTCTGGTTTGGTGAGCGAGAAATACACTACAAACTGGGCGGAACAGAGACACTCAACTATCTCCATTTGTCAGCGGGTGGCCCCACATTGGCGCGTGTCGAAAACGACACAGAAATTGAGTTGCAATATGCTGATGCACTACAAAATTTAATGTTTTCGTTGGATAAAGACAGTAATGCCACAGCCAGTTTCTTGTACGGGCCTTTTGGTGAAGTGCTCTCTGAAACAGGCAGTGAGGCACATCGCCGCCAATTTAATGGGAAGGAAAATGATGTTACAACAGGATTGCGTTATTACGGCTTTCGTTATTATGACCCACTTGTTATGCGTTGGAATAGTGCTGATCCGCTTTACTTGGCTGTTCCTGAATTAGGACAAAATCAACCGCAGCGGATGAATTTGTATGCGTTTAGTTTGAATAACCCTGTGCGATATTATGATCCGAATGGGAGAAAGGCAAAAGAGACAACTGACGAAAGTCACGTAATTATTGCTTACGGTGAGGATGAAAAAGATAAGGAAACCGAAAAGAGCTTTATGAAGGTTGGGGAAAAGCTAGAGAAAGAACTTATAGAGAAAGATAAAGACGGTAAAGCCATCAAGAAAGGGAAAGTGCGGCTTGTTAGCTTTAAAGACGTAAAAAAGGCTAAGGAGGCCATCGCGAAGGAAGGAGGCAAAGTATCTGCTTTCGTGACTATATCTCACGGAAATCAACGAGGGGCGGCGTCACCCACAAAAGGCTCATCACTAAAAGTAACTGACCTTGCGGAAATAGGCGGTGTTGAAAAAGGTGGAGTCGTAATTGCGATTGGTTGCGGAACATGTGACGGGAGAGGACTCAGTGATTTACATGAAAAAGGAATTGTTGGCGCAGGATTCCAAGGTGATGTAGGATTCAGCAGTGATGGTAATCTCGAGTATCCACCTGGTGGGGAACCTACCAGCCCTGGTGCAACTAGACCTGATAGGGGGACATCCATAAGCTTTAAACCAATCAGAAATTTGATCTTGCAGGCAGGAGAGAGAGTGAACGTAAGCTCCCCTGTCAATGACACAGTTCAGAAGTAGAGTTTCTGGTGGTTTCGGTTTGCCGACGGAACATCGTCGGCGGTATTTTTCCGAGACTGTCATGAGGTCTATCCTCGTTGTATTCGTGTATCCAATCACGGGTTATCTGGCGCACCTGGCGCAGTGATTCGAACACGTAAATGTAGGGTCAGGTTGCTTGCTTCATGATATAGATTACAGTCTCCCCACTCCGTCCCTTTAGCCACTCGTTAGTGCGTGAATTGCTGACTGGTTTGCGCGACCAGCGCATCGACCACATCTAAAATCTTCGGCTGCTGATGTCGCGGTAACGAAGAGATCCACTCAAACACTCCAATTTTTAGTATCCACAAGAATCTTGGAGGAATCGTAAGCAAACACATTAAACTGGCCCCCTAACAATCATGCGGAATTGCCCCACCTTTAACGACCGCTTTTGGCCCAGGCTGTGTCATAACTCACGCCTCTAATTATTTCAGCGCTGGCGTCGGCGCGGAAGCACCTCTCCTTTTTATATTGTTCATTTTGACTGACACTTCGGTTTTGTGGAACCACAAATAAGGGTTCAAGTCACTTTCTTAATAATACGTTTTCTCCCCCTTCCATGCCTTTTCTGCCCAGGCATCTCTGAACCTTGGGAGCATGATTCCCATGCCCCCGCCTCCCACTCTTTCAATTGTTTTGCTTTTAGGAAAAGCGCCAAGAGGAAACCTGTTTCCAGCGAGACCCTTTTCACGCCATTGGCGCTTTGCAGTATTGTTGGCAGCAACCAGCCATTCCCACAGGCGACCATTTCACTCTAGCTCTATAGGGTCCATCACCGAGGCGGGGCACCAGATCCCACAAAGAGCGAAAATCTTTTAATTGTTATAGTCATATGAAAGCAAGGGCTAGAACAGTTTTTCAATGACGACGTTTTTTGTCAAACCTCATGGTGCGTGGGGGACACTGAAAACTCATCTTCTCGTGGCATTCCGAGTGAAAAACGGGGTAGTGCTTTGTAATATTTGGTCATCCACAAAGCTATGGGAATTTTCGCCTCGGTGATGGACCCTAGGTTGTCGTGCTGGCGGAGGGGGTGGGATTCGAACCCACGGTAGCTTTCACTACTCCGGTTTTCAAGACCGGCCTATTCGTCCACTCTAGCACCCCTCCGAAACCTTCCACTCGCATTATGGGGATGAAGTATCAATGCGGATTCTACTGTGTGTCATGGTTCATTATAACTTGCGATAGGTAATTGTGGGAGCATGTTTTCGTTTGGGTGTGCCAACAGAAACTTTCTCTTCTTCTATATTTGCAAAGTCGTTGACTAACCCTAAGACCTTATCTTGAAAAGGCAGGAATCGAACGGCGACTCGATACAGTTGTCGTTCCATGGTTAAATCATAATATTCAATACGTGGCTGTTGAAGATCAAGTGTTTGAAAGACTGATGTCCGTACGCCTTTCGCCATGGGTTGCGGTAGCACCTTGGTGATTCGCTTCCCTAATACATATTCCCCTCCGACTAAATGTACGATAACGGGATTGGGATAGTAGTAGTCGATGTAAATCCCTTGTGCATTCCACAGGAATAATTTCTGTGGTGGCGTAATCCATGCGTTGTCCGAACCAAAGAGCTGGTGTGACAGAAAGGCCCAGGCATGTTTCGACAACCGGGTATCATCCATGATCGTGACAGATAGGTTCTAGATCTTGTGCTGAATCCTCGGCGTTATCGATGTCGTATTTGGTAAATACGGATGAAGCGCATCGGGGATCGTCACCGAGCCATCCGCTTGCTGATAATTTTCCAAGATTGCCACAAGGGTACGACCGACAGCCAGCGCAGACCCATTTAATGTATGGACATGATTGGGCTTGCCTTGTTTGGGGCGATAGCGAATGTTGGCCCTCCTGGCTTGAAACGCCTCAAAATTACTACAAGATGACACTTCCCGATATGTGCGTTGTGACGGGAGCCACACCTCCAAGTCATAGGTCTTCGCTGCGGCAAATCCTAAGTCTCCAGTACAAAGCGCCATGACGCGATAGGGCAACCCAAGTGCTTGTAAAACTTTTTCGGCAGCCGTCGTGAGACTCTCATGTGCGGCATAGGACTCTTCCGGCGTGGAAAAGGTAACGAGTTCGACTTTATTAAATTGATGAACACGAATCAGCCCTTTGGTGTCTTGTCCATACGATCCGGCTTCTCTTCGAAAACAAGGCGTATGGGCCACATATCGGATAGGCAAATCCGTTTCGGGAATAATGTCATTCTGGTAAATATTCGTGAGGGGCACTTCTGCCGTTGGGATTAAAAAATAGTCTTCGCTTGTTAAGTGAAAGGCATCAGTCTCAAATTTTGGAAGCTGTCCCGTTCCGGTCATGCTCGTACGATTGACGATAAACGGTGGAAGAACTTCGGTGTATCCATGTTCTTCTATATGAAGGTCGAGCATGAAATTAGCCAGGGCCCGCTCAAGCTTGGCTCCGAGTCCAAATGAGAGGGAAAACCGAGATCCGGTTACTTTGCTGGCACGCTCAAAATCAAAAATACCAAGTGCCTCCCCCAAATCGTCGTGGGAACGCGGTGTAAAATCAAATGTAGGAGGAGTCCCCCAGCGACGAATTTCCTCATTCGCTGTCTCATCGGCTCCTTGCGGAACAGACTCATGCGGAACGTTGGGAATGCGAAGCGCTTCAGCCTGTAATTGCTCTTCAACCTCTCGCAGTTGTGCTTCAATGCCTTGAATGCGGTCGCCCAGTGTGCGAAGTTCAGTTGTGGCCTCATCGGTTGGCAGTTTTTCCCGTTTGAGTTTCGCCACGGTGTCAGAACCTCGTTTGAGTTGACTGCGAAGCTCTTCGACTGCTGCAATCAACTCCCGACGTTGTTCTGTGAACTGTTGCACCAATGTCCACGACACATCTTTCCCACGTGGACCGAGGTTTTCTTGCAATTGAGCAAGCTGATCTTTTAAAACACGAAAGTCATACATACGTTTACATTCGTAGGGGTTCTCACATTGTTGCTGAATCTACCACTCGTTGAAATTGGAGTCAACGCAAATAGACGTGGCTGGCATTTCATGTGCAAGCCATGTGTAAGCTGAGCACTCTATGCCGTATCACTTTCCTTATGAAGAGGTGTTTGTATGGGGAATCAGTACGCTGATTTTTGCTCTGCTGTGTCTCAGAGTCGTGGTTGTTCGACGGCAACGGCAAGCTGAACAGAACCGCAATGCGACAACTGAAAAATAAGAACATTCATCCATCCAATGCCGTTTGTGTTTTCATGAACCCCTCTTTATAATCAGTCTCTTTTCTCAAAGGAATATAGACATGATCGATAGCGCATCAACACGTTCAGATGGGCGAACGCCCAATCAAATTCGGCCAGTGAAAATTACCCGTTCTTTCACGAAGTATGCGGAAGGTTCGGTACTCATTGAGATGGGTGAAACCAAAGTCATTTGCAATGCGACCGTGGAAGAAAAGGTTCCCTCCTTTCTTCGGGATAAAGGCAAGGGGTGGGTCACAGCGGAATATGGCATGCTGCCTCGTTCCACTCATGATCGCATGCCCCGCGAAGCGAATAGAGGAAAACAAGGCGGACGTACGCTTGAAATTCAACGGCTGGTGGGACGCGCGCTTCGCGCCGTCACAGACACCACGGCGTTAGGTGAACGAACCGTTTGGATTGACTGTGATGTCATTCAAGCCGATGGCGGAACGCGAACGGCCGCAATTACCGGTTCGTTCATTGCACTCGCCGATGCCATGACGAAGCTGAAGGATAAGCAATTGATCAAGCAGCGGCCGCTAAAAGATTATCTTGCAGCTATCAGCATTGGGAAGATTGGCAGTGAGGTTCGTATTGACCTTGCGTATGATGAAGACTCGGTAGCCGATGTGGATATGAACCTGGTGATGACCGGCAAAGGTCATCTGGTTGAAGTTCAAGGGACTGCCGAAGGTGAGCCATTTGAGAAAAAAGACCTCGATGCCTTTCTCTCCATGGGGTGGATTGGCATTCAGGACTTGATCAAGATGCAAAAGGATCTCATAGGAACGTTAGCTTGAATGAGCCCCTTCAAGACCAGGATGTTTTGGTGCTGGCCACGGGCAATCAGCACAAGCAAGAGGAAATCCTTGCCTTGCTCAAGAATCTTCCTGTCACGGTCCTGACGCTTCGAGACTTCCCTCAGGCCCCCGTTATTGAAGAAGATGGGGTGACCTGTGAAGAGAATGCAATCAAGAAAGCCTTGGGTATTGCCAAATTCACAGGGCATGTGACGCTTGCTGATGATACAGGATTAGAAGTGACAGCTTTAGACGGTCGTCCAGGTGTGTATGCAGCGCGGTATGCTGGCGAAAACGCCACCTATGACGATAATTGCCAAAAGCTCCTTCAAGAACTTTCAGGCGTGACCGCTGGACATCGACAGGCCCGTTTTCTTACAGTAGTAGCCATCGCCGATCCTCATGGCGAGATCGATGTCATGGAAGGCGTCTTGGAGGGAGAGATTACGGAAGCTGTTCGGGGTTCTCAGGGTTTCGGCTATGATCCTGTCTTTTGGCTTCCTGACTTCCGCAAGACGCTTGCAGAGATCAGTCTTGAAGAAAAGAATACGATCAGTCATCGTGCCTTAGCCTTACAGAAAGCCAAAGCCTTACTCACGAACAAATGGATTCCACAGATTCAGTCGGGGCGTAGCGCAGCCCGGTAGCGCGCCTGCTTTGGGAGCAGGATGTCGGAGGTTCAAATCCTCTCGCCCCGACCAACTTTCGATTACACTCACCTCTTTCCCTTCTCCAGTCGAATTATTCATTGAATTTTAATCTAGAGAGTTGTGTTTTCACCCCAGCCTAGTTTTTGGAATTTCCCTCAGTACGAACACATGCATCGGTGTGAGAAGGTCTGAAATACACTTCTAGTCATGGTGAACATGGGTACATAATGCTCCCTCGAAATCAAGCTATCTGTGAGTGTTGTGTATTCGGATATTGCCGAGGACTCCGATACCCGAGAGCTTGATGGCGTGTTCGTCGTTATACCAACGCATCCAGGAGTTGATTGAGCGATCGAGTCACGTCCTGCAGCGGGATACTTGTTCCCAACGTCACGCGGAGTTTAGCCGTCCACCGTTGAATCGGTTCGTACTCGTCATTTGTCATTGTCCACCTTCGGGCTCAAATTCAGCTGGAGCAAGGTAGTGTGAAGCATTCATTGAAAATCATAAGAAATTTGACACGCGTTTTATTGTCTGATAACTATTAAGAAAGAGTGGGAACAAGGTCGTTATCACTCTTTTGGTGCAAAGCCTAGACGAAGGACAATGAACGTCCATTTTCCAATTTGGGAATGGACGTTTTTTTTTAGCAAAGTGACTGCATAGTGTGGGATCGAGTAAATGGACGAATAACCAGTGACACGTGTATGCGAAGTATGCAAAAAATCAGGATATCAAAACAACAATTCCGCCTTCGATATATTTGGTGATCATATATGAAGTTGTCGAAAACACCAAAAGATGATTTCCCCGAAGTCGTGAGGCGGCTCAAAGAAATTCTGACTGGTCATGCCAGTCCTGCTGATCGCATTCACGAAGCGTTAAAATTCCTCGGGCGATTTTCTCATCATACCCTATCCAGGCAAACAGTAGCGGATGACTTTTCGTTGAAGAAACAGCAGGCAGAACTTCACGCGCAGAGTACTTCTAATCAGCAGCAGAGAACCGATGTCTCTGGCCCCTTTAACCTTATTGGTAACAGTTTGGTTATGCAAAATATTTATGAAGCAATACGACGCGCAGGTAACAGTCAGGCTACAGTCTTAATTCGTGGAGAAAGTGGAACAGGAAAAGAATTAGTCGCCAAGGCAATTCATACATCGAGTTTAAGAAAAAGCGGTCCCTTCATTCCTCTGCATTGTGCGGCCGTTCCAGACTCCTTAATTGAGTCGACGATGTTTGGCTATGAACGTGGCGCATTTACCGGTGCCAATATGACCCGTCGAGGAAAGTTGGAACAAGCTTCAGGAGGAACACTCTTTCTTGATGAAGTCGGTGATATTCCGCTCAGTACTCAAGTGAAACTTCTTCGAGTGCTTCAAGAGCGGGAGTATGAACGAGTGGGAGGCACTCACCTGCTTGCTGCCGATATTCGAATTATTGCAGCTACGCATCGTGATCTGGAGGCCATGGTCCTTTCCGGGACATTCAGGGAAGATCTTTACTATCGCTTGAATGTCGTCCCGATGATTTTAGCGCCACTCCGCGAACGGCAAGAAGATATCATCCCTTTAGCGGAGCATTTCCTTCGTCGATTCAATCATGACAATCAGCGTGACGTCAAATTAGATACCGAAATGGTCTCCATGCTTTCTCGCTATCACTGGCCTGGAAATATTCGTGAACTACAGAATTGCATAGAACGAATTGTAGTTTTGGCTGATTCGCAGACTGTCACAATCACCGCAATTCCAAAATCATTGCAGCCTTATATGCATCATATTCGGGATGTCACGCTTTCGCCTCAAAAGAACAAACCATCCAAAAGTCTTCGAACATTACCGAAAGATGTGCGAAACCTTGAACGTGAACGTCTTGTGAATGTCTTGCAAGACGTTGGGTGGATTAAGGCCAAGGCGGCACGAAAACTCGGACTTACCCCGAGACAAGTCGCGTATAAAATGAAGAAATATAATATTCATCGTTCCTCCCTATTATCTCAAACACGTGACTAAGTACTGTGTATATCTGCTGTGTCTGATGCACCAACTACGAAAATACGACAAAATTGTCAGATTGAACGAACAAAATTGTAGGAATGTCGGTTTCATGTTTCATGTGAGTGCGCATAACAAAGAGCAGTGCCTATGTGTAATGGGCTATTTTCTTTAATAATCAAACTGGCAAGATTATTGCTCTAAATAATTATGCAATGACAATGATAGTCATTGTATCTAGTGTATGACACAACAGCTGGCAACGGCGCCACTGCTGATGAGGGTGTTGAAATCCCATTTCATCCAGCAGATGGCGCTTTTTTTATGGGCCGGTACATGACACAGAAAAAATTCATTAAAGGATGCACATGCACAAAGTAGATATCGAAAGAATGGTGGAATTGGCAAGAAAGAAGGTGGCGTATCAACAAGCTTCTCCGCTTGGGTATGTAATCCTGTCGGTCTTAGCGGGTATATATTTGGGGTTCGGTATCACATTAATTTTTAGCGTGGGGGCCTCGTTTGCAGCTGCAGAATCTGCATCCGTCAAGTTGGTCATGGGAGCTTCGTTCGGGATAGCGCTGACGCTCGTGATTTTTGCAGGGTCGGAATTGTTTACTGGGAACACCATGGTGTGTTCGATTGGGGTCCTCTCGAAAGGGATCTCATGGTCACAGGTTGGACACATTTTCCTATGGTCTTTTCTTGGCAATTTGATTGGGTCGTTTGGGATTGCCTGGTTGATTGTTCAATCAGGTGTTGTGTCGAAGCCCCCTCAAGTTGATCTGCTCATGAATGTAACGTCCGCAAAAATATTGCTAACAGGTTGGGAATTGTTTGTTCGTGGGGTCTTGTGTAATTGGCTCGTCTGTTTGGCCGTTTGGATGTCGTCACGGATTACGAATGATACGGCCAAGATATTGTTGATTTTTTGGTGTCTCTTTGCCTTTGTGGCAAGCGGGTTTGAGCATAGTATTGCCAATCAATCAATTTTCAGCATGGCCTTATTGCTCCCTCATGAATATGACATAACTCTGTTGAAATTTTTCTGGAATCAAGCATATGTCGGGTTAGGGAATATCGTCGGAGGATTCGTGTTTGTTGGCGGAGCCTATTGGCTCACCAGTCGAGTTTCATTAGTCACAACTTCAGCATCAACACTGAACGGCCCAACAAAGCCCTCAGCCTTTGAATCTGAAGGGGTTCGTAGTGAATCTTTTCATCCCATACATAAGGAACCAACGAATGAATAAAGTGGAAGCTCTTAAAAACGACAAAAATGGGTTGGATATTCGTGAAGACATTGATCGGTTCGCTAGGGCAGGATGGGAAGCCATCGAAGAAGCCGATATTCAACGTTTAAAGTGGCTGGGCTTGTTTCTCCGAAATCCAACCCCAGGCTATTTCATGGTACGCGTGCGAATTCCTGGTGGCCATATCACCTCAGCCCAGCTTCGTACGCTTTCAGAAGTTTCGACGACTTTTGGTAATGGGGTGATTGACGTGACGACGCGGCAACAACTTCAACTCCGTCATTTAACCATTGAAGATGTGCCAGAAGTGTTCAGGCGGATGAGTGATGTGGGATTGTTGAGCCTGCAAACCGGCATGGATAATGTGCGGAATATCATGACCTGTCCGGCGACAGGATTAACGTCAACAGAACTTATCGATACAGCTCCGCTCGTTCGACGTTTGAGTGAGGAAATTATTGGGAATCGAATATATTCGAACCTTCCCAGAAAATTCAATATGGCCATTACTGGATGTCTTGAGAACTGTTTACATCTGGAAACTCAGGATCTGGCATTTGTGCCTGCGACGGTTCAGGAAGAGGGGGTCATGACACCTGGCTTCAATGTGTTGGTAGGAGGAAAGTTAGGGTCGGGGGGATATCGCATTGCCACAGCACTCGATATGTTTGTGAAGCCATCTGAAGTGGTGAGAGTCACATGTGCCATACTTGATGTCTACCGAGATCATGGATTTCGAGAGTCGCGCAATACAGCACGGCTCGCATTTTTGATTGATAGATGGGGAGAGGAACGCTTTCGACTCGAAGTGGAAAATCGTTTAGGGCGACCCTATGCTTGTGCGGGAGTTGATGCTCGAAAGAAATCCGTGAATGATCACATGGGTATCTTTCGAGAAAAGTCGTTAGGACTCAATTATATCGGACTGAAAATCCCTGTCGGACGAATCAACGCAGTTGAGCTTCTCAAAATAGCTCAGATCTCCGAAGCATATGGAACAGGAGAATTACGTTTAGCCCATAATCAAGCCTTTGTCATCCCAAATGTCACAGATAGAAACATTGCAGATCTGGTAGAAGAACCGCTATTGCAACAGTTCGTCTATAACCCTTCACCAATCCAAAAGGGCTTAGTCAGCTGTGTGGGAAATGACTATTGCAATTTGGCCGTTATTGAAACCAAAAGTCGAGCCGTCGAAACTGCAAAAAAAATTGAAGCAAAACTTGGCACAAATCTGAAACCCATTACGATGCATTGGTCAGGGTGCCCTGCCAGTTGTGGGAATCATTTGGTTGCAGACGTTGGATTAATTGGGAAAAAAGTGAAAGTGAAAGGAAAGGTCATCGAAGCCGTTGATGTCTATGTTGGAGGGCGTTCAGGTCCGGACCCAAAACCATCGACAAAGTTACTGGAGGATGTTCCCTGCGATGTGCTTTCGGATGTATTAAGTGGAATTTTACCTTATCATGCCAGGCACAAAATGCATCAAAATAAACAACGAGTTCCTAAAATACAAGAAAAAACTGAATTGACTACATTGCCCCAGAAGTCTGCCTTACGTTCTTCAATGGTATGTCGGCAGTAACAGAGAAATTCCCCCCAATAAGTCGGGAGCCTTATATGTATTGAAAAATAAAGTATGGCCAGAAAAATAGTTGGAGGCAGAGCAATATTACGTCTACGTAGGCACGCTTGAAAATTGATAATTGATTCCAGATTTTTCTTGATTCTTCAAGTACCGTAGCCTTATAGATAGTGTAAGTCTTATTCACGACCAAGTGGATCCCACAGATTCAGTCTGGGCGTAGCGCAGCCCGGTAGCGCGCCTGCTTTGGGAGCAGGATGTCGGAGGTTCAAATCCTCTCGCCCCGACCAACAAGACATACCCACCTTCCCTTCATACCTTTACGGTCAGTCAAATCATGAGTCGACTGGTCAACGTTCTCATCTAATAACACTGTGTTCATTTTGGTATTTACAACGCTAAGCAGGTGCTGTACGTTCATACCATTCATGCTGAACAAGGTCATGATCTTGAATCAACGAGAAACTCGGGGTAGGATACACTCATGCTAGGGTGGTCTTCCTGTTCAGTGGTTGAGCGTGACCCACAACGAGTCAGTGGCGGATGGGTGTTTCGCGGCACTAGAATTCCCGTTCTCGCACTGTTTGAAAACCTTGAAGACGGGGTAGAGCTCACCGAGTTTGTCGATTTGTTTCCCGGTGTCACTCCAGTGCAAGTGCGGACTGTCCTTGCCCATGCCGCAAAAAGTTTAGCCGCTTCGAAAACACCCTAACGTGCGAATTCTTTTTGATCAAGGCATCCCTGTTCCGCTACGTACCCTTCTCCATCCGCATCACGTGGAAACCGTGTTTGAACATAACTGGGGACTGTGCACCAATAGCGAAACACTGAACAAGGCCCAGCAGGAGGGATTCGAGGTGTTCATGACAACCGACCAAAATCATGGCGTGTGCGAAAACGCCAGTGTGCAGACCATCAGGATTGTCGTTCTGTCCTCAACCAGTTGGCCCAAAATCCAAACGGCCACCCCAGCCATTCTCCGTGCCATCGAAGATTCATCGTTAGGTGAACTCACCGAAGTCAGCATTGCCTAAGCTTCTTCTCAAGGTTGGAGAAAAATTCCGCTAAGTATCATTCTTTGGTCCTAGAAAAGTTTGAATCTTTACAACATTAATTCTTGGGGCAATTTCCTGCTACCGTATACCCCGTTTCTTCAGCCAGTCAGAGGCGACCGAAGAGAACTAGGCATTGCGAATGAGCGTGCAGTGTGAACGACCCTTTGGAAGTGAGCCATGGGTGAAACGAACAGCAAAGCGGTTAGGGGTAGAAGCAGCATTCCGGCCTTGGGGACGGCCACGGGAGAGCAATACATGATTCTTGCCTATACTCCTCTTCGAGGCAATCCAATTGTTTCTCTTTTTACTGTCAAGATATTTTGCTATGATCAGACTGAATCTCAAATACGCCGTCAGCAGTCTGTTAATGAGTTATGTAAAATACTGACGAGGACAACCCTTAACAATTGAGCATAGTACATGCGCCCGTAGCTCAGTCGGATAGAGCATCGGCCTTCTAAGCCGAGGGTCGCAGGTTCGATTCCTGCCGGGCGCACCATGTATTCCAATTGACTTGATGTATCGTGCTGTTCGTCTTTTCATCGTGTGCTTCTTGCTACATTTAACCCATTACAGGATTGTATGAAGTATTTCTTCTCGTTCATAATTGTATGTTTTCTGACTGTATCTTTTCTCCCTTCAACCTTTGCCAGTACAGTTTTGGAAAAAGACATCGTGGGTTTTGTCTTCGCTCTGCCTAAAGAGCAGTGGAAAGAGAAGGGTCCGGCATTTCATGCCTGCCCAGATTGCGATGTGCGCTGGGTTGAGACAAAGACTGGAACGGGCATGATGGTGCATGATCAAGTTGCCAATAAACTCACGTCGATTTTCCCTAATTATGCAGACCCGAAGAAGACGCCAATCTTTGTGACCATTGGTATTTTTTTCCCTGTCGGCTGGGAGAAAGACTATCGTTCAGACGATTTTTTACCGGCTCGTGAAGCCCAAGCTCAACACGATATCAGTGGCGAGTACACGGTAGCCGCCACGGCTGCTCGTGGCCCATCAGGATATGAAGGTGTGCTCTATACCATTACGAAATCGCAAGACGAGAAATAATACAAACGACATTCCCTTTCATTGCATGACTTTGCTGTTGTCTCCTAATGCGTGTTGGGTTGTGTACCTAACGACTCGACTCAGGCAGTCCTCTCCCTTTGTTCGATAACGACTCATGCCGAATGCGCTAGCCCATTTTGGAATTCAAGGGGTACTCACGCGATCGGTTGTTCCAACGGCAGATCCCAAAGTCATTTTTCTCGGCTGTGTGCTTCCTGATGTGCCATGGATTCTTCAACGGGTGTTGCTTGGACTTGTTCCCGGCATTGATCCCTACACGCTCCGTCTCTATGTGATTATTCAAGCTTCCTTGTTTATGACGGTGTTTTTGTGTGCGGCCTTCGCCAGTCTTTCAAATACGCCAGGAATCATATTTGGGGTTCTTGCGGCGAGTTCGACGTTTCACCTCGGGCTTGATGCCTTGCAAATTAAGTGGGCGAATGGGGTGCATTTCTTTGCGCCTGTTTCTTGGGAACTCTTTACCCTTGGATGGTTTTGGCCTGAAAGCTGGCCAACCTATCTCCTGACAGGCTTGGGGCTTGGCTATGTGCTCTGGTCATGGAAATCGACAATTACTGTGCAGCCGTTTTTCCTACCATTGTCCTTAAGAAAGAATAGCCTCTGTCTTAGCTTGCTTCTCGTGTATATGACCTTACCTCTCGCATTTCTCGATGGGCCCTTACTTGCGGACAATCACTTCGTGAAGACATTGATCTCTACGGATGCACGCGTTGGACGTCCAGTAGAATTTGATCGAAAGCTGTATCTGAAAGGTTCTCAAGGTGATGTGTTGAAGGGATTTGGTGAGGAGTTCAAGCTTCGAGGGAAGTCCCTCGATCATCAGACGACGGTTTCCATTCGCGGGCGATTTGTCGAGCTCGACACGATTGAATTATTAGATATTCATGCACATGATTCGTGGTTTCGAAATGGGAGCAGCTACATCGGATTACTGGCCCTTGCGGGTATGTGGGCGATAGCAAGTTGGCGGTATTACCAATGTGCGAATCGAGACAATTCGATTCAGTAAGCTCCTATAAGTATAGCGGAGGTCATCTATGGGACATCATCCTGCATTTGAAAAGTTGGTACAAGGTGTCAAAGAACACATTCAGGAAATATCGGTCGATGAGGTAAGGGAAAAGCTTACAAAAGGAGAGCCGTTCGTCTTCATCGACATACGAGAAGATCATGAACGACAAAAGGGATTTGCGGAAGGTTCCCTCCACATGGGGCGAGGTATTCTTGAGCGCGATATTGAAGGTCAAGAACCCGATAAAGATACGATGATCGTTCTGTATTGCGGGGGAGGATATCGTTCCGCATTAGCTGCCTCAAACCTTATGGAAATGGGATATACCCAGGTTCGATCAATGGCAGGAGGGTATAAGGCTTGGAAGCTTGCCGGGTATCCACTCAAAAACGACAAGGAGTCATGATGTACTCAAAATACCCTTAGACGTCAGGCCGACCGAGATGGTACGACCTGACTCAAAGTGAACCGAACAATTGAGGGTGCGTTTCTCTCATTTACTTATATCGTTTGTCGAATTCTTTCACGACCTCATTCGTGATGTCGAGACCGCGTCGGCTATAGAGCACGATTTTCAGCGTGGTTTCACTGCCTTTATCAATAACCATGGCAAAGCCGTGGCGTTGTGCCACCGCACCTGTGGCTGTCTCAATTTTTTTCATATACTCTTGGACGAGTTCTTTTTGCTTCATCCCAAGTTCTCGTTGATATTCCTGACCCCGTTTCTGGAAATCCTGGAACTTCCGAGTAAAGACTTCTTGCTTTTGTTGAAAACCTTTGTCCCCAGACGCTTCCGATTTTTTTAGGTCGTTTTGAAGATCTTCGAGTTCTTTTTGATCGGCCTTCAACACATTTTCCCGGGCTTGGGCATGCTCTTTCAGCGTAGCAAGGGCTCGACTGCCTGCCTTGGATTTTTCAATCACGGACTGTGGGTCAACGATGGCAATTTTAAAGTCTTTGGCAAGGGCCAGCGAACTCGCGCCAAAGTAGATTACAAGACATGCACTGATCATGATCCCAATGATTGATGTAGTCGGACGTAGAGATTGCATTGACGGTCTTAGCCTCCTCATGGTTGTATGCTCCAAGGTCATGTGTCGATTGAAATACGATTACCGGTATGTCTGAGAGGTGAAAATCGTTGTCTTGAGAGTTTTACTGGAGCGAGAGTTAATATAAAGAACGACCTGTATTGATGACTTTGCTGAGAGTAACTAGGGCAATCGTTCGTGTCAAGAGCTATGCGCATTCATCTAACTACCACATATTCTGAATAACCCATTGTTACGCGCATGCAGGAAGTTTTTTCTGCCTACAGTCGAAGAGGAATATGAAAGTTATTTGCTTTGGCGATAGTTTGACCGTGGGGTATCAAGCGCCAACAGCTGCCGCCCCGTACTATCATGAGACACCCTATGGCGAGCGACTCCAAATATGGCTAGGGAAAAATGGAACTGTTCTGATTCGAGGGGTGAATGGCGAGTGCACGGGTGAGATGGTCAGACGATTTTCGAAGGACGTGCTTGCGGTTACCCCTGCCTGGGTCATTATTCTCGGCGGAACGAATGACCTTGGAGCCGACATGAGTCTCACGAACATTTTCAATAATTTAGTCACCTTGTATGAACAGGCGACACATGCATCAATTGCTCCTGTTGCCGTAACGATTCCTTCGCTGCGAAGTTCTTTTGACGATGAGAGTCAGGATTTCATTCAGACCCACATCGAACGGCGCGTGAAACTCAATCAATGGATCAAGGCCTATTGCCTGACAGCACATATTCCCTGTATTGATTTATTTAGCAAGACGAAAGAACAGAACAGTTCGCTGCTCGCAGCCCACTATTCTAATGACGGCATCCATCTTTCCAGTAAAGGCTATGAGCTGTTTGCGGAGTTAGTGTGGGAACACTTGTGGGCTAAACGATACAGCAAGTCCGGATAGTCCGCTCGGACATGAGCGCAGTCACATCGGCAGCACAAACACCGGAGGTTGCTATGTATGACTTACTCTTTTTTCTCACCCGATGAGCTTGATGAAGGTGTGCTTGAGGAAGATCCACCTGATGATCCGGAAGAGGATGATGTTCCGGAGGAAGACGAAGAGCTTGAACTCTTATCACTGGATGACGTCGAAGGTGTCGAAGAAGAGCTGGTATCGGACTTGCCATCTGCCTTGGTTTCAGTGGTTTTCCCTTGAGGTTTCCCGTCTTCGCCTGGCCGATTGGGTTCTTTGAATTTGTCAGAATAATCAGTGACATACCAGCCAGTACCTTTAAACATAATGGCTGGTGACGAGATGAGTTTTTCAACGGGCTCACCTTTTGGACACGAGAACTCCGCACAAGTCGTAATAGGCGGGTCGGAAAACTTTCGTTGCACTTCAAACTTTTCGTTACAGGCAGTACAAATATATTCGTAGATTGGCACAGTGCCTCCTCCTCATTGACTTTCAATATCTATCATTAGTTCCCAGGTAACTCTCTATTTCTCGAAGTCAAGATGCCGCTCTCCAAGAAAACCGCTACTCTAATGCTTGGATCGCATTCGCAAGACGATCCATCCCTTGCTCGATAACTGAGAGAGGTGGGGTATAGGAGAGGCGAATGTGTTCAGGTGCCCCAAATGGTTCTCCCGCAACACAGGCCACCTTGGCTTCGGTCAACAGATAGTGTGCTAAATCGGAAGGCGAGGAAATTGTTCCCTGAGCATGTCGTCGTCCGAATAATGAAGACACGTTGGGCATGGCATAGAAAGCGCCACGCGGGGTTGAACAGGTGACGCCAGGAATGGCATTCAACCGATCGACCATCAATGTCCGTTGTGCACTGAGTTCCTGAACCATGTCGTTGATAAACGGCTGCCCCTCCCGTAACGCGGCTACCGACGCCTTTTGAGCGATCGAGTTGGGATTCGACGTGCTTTGACTTTGAATATGTCCCATGGCGGTAATGAGGTCCTTAGGACCTGCCGCCCATCCGATGCGCCAACCGGTCATGGAATAGGACTTGGAGGCGCCATTCACGACTAATGTACGCTTGGCGATTTCTGGCCCTAAGGACGCAATGCTCGTGTGCTGGTGACCGTCGTACACCAAATGTTCATAGATTTCATCCGAGACTATGAGCAAATCATGACGAAGGGCCAGCTCTGCCACGTTTTCAAGCGTTTTTCGGTCATACATACTTCCCGTTGGATTGCAGGGACTGTTCAGCATGATCGCTTTCGTTTTTGAGGTAATCAGGGAGTCCAACACGTCTGGATCGATAGCATAGTGCGAAGACTCTTCAGTTTTCAGAATGACGGAAGTGGCTCCGGTCAGCGCGATTTGATCAGGATAGGAAACCCAATATGGACTGGGAATGATGACTTCGTCACCCGCCTCTAAGGCAGCTTGGGTGAAGTTGTAGAGCGTGTGTTTCGCCCCGCACGATACTAAGATTTGTGATTTCTCATAGTCCAGCTGATGGGTACGCCGAAAGGTCTCAATGATGGCGTCTTTCAATTCATCAATTCCAGTCACAGCGGTGTATTTGGTGAAATTGGCCTGAATAGCATCGTACGCTGCCTGTTTCACGCAATCGGGCGTATGTTGTGCTGGTTCCCCAGCCGCAAAATCAAACACCTCGACGCCTTGAGCTTTAAGGGCTTTGACCGTTGCGACCATTTGTAAGGTGGGTGAGGCGGCGATTTTTGTCGTGCGTGTTGCGAGTTTCATAACAAAAGATTCACGAGTTGACGTGGAAGCACGATTGTAACCGTTCAGCAACGCCTGGGTGTAAGAAGTCCTGTAACGGACCACCAAGAGAGGCGACTTCTTTGACCATACTCGATGTCAGATATGAATATTCTTCGCTTGCCATGAGAAAGACGGTCTCGACTCCTTCATCAAGCTTGCGATTCAAGAGCGCCATTTGAAACTCATGTTCAAAATCAGAGACGGCTCTCATGCCTCGAATGATCGCCTGAGCACCACGATTGCGAACATAGTTCACCAGAAGACCATCGAACGATTCGACATCCACATGAGATAAATGCTTGGTGGCAATTTTGGCCAACTCAATCCGTTCCTGTATATCAAACAGTGGACCTTTTTGAGGATTTGGCGCAACTGCCACAATCACGTGATCAACCATCCGAAGGCTACGCGCAATTACGTTGGCATGCCCTAGTGTGATGGGATCAAATGTTCCCGGATACACGCCGATTCGCATGAGACTCAGGTCCTGAATGTTGAAAAAAGGTCAAGATTGTATCCCCGTAACGAGATTGTCGCATCTGTTGAACGGAGCCCGCATCTTGCGGTACTACGGTTTTCCAAAAATGTTCCACCACCATCATGCCATCAGGCGCAAGGATTTGTCCTGTTCCTAATTTACACAAGAGTGCTTCAAGGTCTTGATGCTGATAAGGGGGATCCACAAAAATAATGTCAAAAGGGGCATACTGACGCAATTGCGATTGCCGCACAAGTTCCCAGGCATCACCTGCGAGAGTCACAGTATTTGGGGGATCTCCGCATCGTTTCACGTTATCTTTCAACAGAAGCAAGGAGTCGCGATGGTTGTCTACAAATACAACGCGAGCGGCTCCTCGACTCAGCGCTTCTAAGCCAATCGTTCCGGTCCCACAACAGAGATCGAGGACATTCGCGTCGCGGACATCACGATTCAGGATAGAGAACAAGGCTTCCCGAACCCGTTCAGACGTCGGTCTGATTCGATTGCCTGTTGGGGCCTTGAGCCGACGTCCTTTTTGTGTGCCAGCTATCACTCTCATAACGCATATGGCCTTACTTACCCGCCCTAGGGCTTTGTACCGTACCACACCATTTTAGATCATCACAACTCATCATATGAAAGTGGCTTTGACCCTCTTCTTTGGACCTGCGTATAGTGGATGAACGTCTGAAATTGTACGACGTAACCCCTTTTGATCTGCATGCAAAGTCCAGTACATGAATGAGATAAAAAGAAAAATAGGGATTCAATCCTGGCCAAGTTCTGAACGTCCACGAGAACGTCTCTTGCAACAAGGTCCAGAGGCCGTGTCTGACGCACAACTGCTCGCCATTCTCTTGCGTGTAGGGAGGCAGGATTCTTCTGCAGTCCAAGTTGCCATGGAGTTGCTTGAACGACTCGACGGATTGCAGGGACTTTCCAATCGCAGCCTTGAAGAGCTTTGTGCGATCCCTGGGATCGGGCCAGCCAAGGCTGCACAAATCATGGCGGCAGTTGAATTAGGGAAACGAACGTTGTCGACACCGTTAACCACTGGCGTTCGCATTGGCGCTAGTCGTGATCTCTATCAGCATTACTACCCACTCTTACGCGATCTTCGCCATGAAGTCTTCAAGGTTGTGTTGTTGGACGCCAAGCATCGAGTGATTCGGGATATGACCATTTCTCAAGGCAGCTTAACGGTGAACATCGTTCATCCACGCGAAGTGTTCAATGTGGCCGTGCGTGAATCGGCTGCGGCCATCATCGTGCTTCATAATCACCCAAGCGGAAATCCTGACCCTAGCCCGGAAGATTACGCCTTAACGCAACGGTTGGTAACGGCAGGTGATATCCTCGGCATCCAAGTGCTCGATCATGTGGTTATCGGTGACGGCGCCTATATCAGCTTTGCCGACAAAGGGTTGATTCCGTCACCATAGATCGATTCTGTTGTCTCCTCCATTCGCTCTCGCTCATCACACCATCATCTCTGAGTTTTGGTAGATTTTTTCTAGAAATCATGTTAGAACTACTTGTGAATAAAGGATTTTTTGAAATACACCCTTCCTTGGGGTAGGGATGTGGGAAATCGAAAAGTCGAAAGAGGAATCGTATGAAAATTAGTCAAGAAGAAGTCGAGCATATTGCTCTGTTGGCTCGCTTAAATATTCCTGAAAGCGAAAAAGAACTCTTTAGCAGCCAACTGAGCCACATATTAACGTTTGTGGATCAATTACGGGATGTCGACACGGATGGCATTCCATTAACCGCAACGACGTCTCAGCAAGCAAATGTCTTGAGAGACGATGTGCAGAGAGAGTCCTTGACCGATGAACAAGCCACGGCAAATGCGCCACAAGCCGAAGATGGGTTTTTTGTTGTTCCCAAAATTATTGCCGATCGAGACCCATCGTAACGCGCACGCCTATGTATCAACGAGATCAATTGACCGAACATTTGCCTTCTGAACATCACGCCGTGAGGATACTCGAACTGGTCACGCTACCATCCAGCGAGCCCTCATCATTCACCTGTGAGCCCTCAGTCCCTTAGGGGCGCACGAGACACGTATGTACCGGCAACTACTGCGAGCCAAAATTCATCGTGCGACGGTGACGGATTCCAATTTAGAATACGAAGGGAGTCTGACCATTGATGCTGACCTTATGGACGCAGCCGGTATCTTACCGTATGAGTTGGTGATGGTCTCGAATTTACATAATGGTGAGCGGTTTTCCACTTACGCGCTCGCCGGGCCACGCGGAAAAGGTGAAGTGATCCTCAATGGACCAACGGCTCGAAAAGGGGTGCTTGGCGATAAAGTGATTATCTTTTGCTACGAATATTTCCTCGATGACGAAGCCAAAGTACATACTCCTAAAATTATTCAAGTTGATGACCATAATCGCATGCTGGAGACCTCATCGTTATAACGCTGATCGTGGCGAATCATGTGTAAGGCCTTTTGCAATCATTTTTTGATGGAATCGAACGAATCTACATGGCAACCGCACTTTTTAAATTCAGTTTAAAAGAACTCCAGGATCTCTTTACGCAGGGAGATGTTGGTGCGCTCGATATTGCTCGTTCCTATCTCTTGAGAATGAGCCAAGTTGAAAGCAAAATCAAAGCCTATATTACCGTGCCGGACAGAGAACAGCTGCTCCAGGAAGCGGACGCAATTGACACCTCCCTTAAGCAATGGCGGAAAACGCAGCCATTAATGGCAATGCCCCTAGCCATCAAAGATAATATTTGCACACAAGGCACTCGAACGACGTGCGGTTCCACCATGTTGGAACGCTTCATTCCTCCCTACGATGCGACCGTCGTGGCATCATGTCGAGAGCAGAAGTTCTTATTCATGGGGAAAACCAATCTCGATGAATTTGGTATGGGTTCTTCCACCGAACATTCGGTCTTTGGTCCGAGCCGAAACCCCTGGAATCTGAACTATATTCCTGGTGGCTCAAGTGGCGGATCGGCAGCAGCAGTGGCCGCAGACGAATGTGTGGCGGCGCTAGGCACTGATACCGGTGGATCGATTCGACAACCCGCTGCATGCTGCGGGGTTGTCGGGCTCAAGCCGACCTATGGTCGAGTGTCTCGATATGGGTTAGTGGCATTTGCGTCATCACTGGATCAAATTGGCCCAATCACGAAAACGGTGACTGACGCCGCCATGCTGCTCAATGTGCTGGCCACGCATGACCCGAGGGATTCGACCTCGTCGGATCAACCTGCACCCGACTATATGAAGGCCGTTAGGAAAAAAGATGTCAAAAAGCTTACGCTCGGCGTGCCAAGGGAATTCTTTGCTGAAGGGCTTGATCCAGAAGTTGAGCAGCACGTGCAGGAGGCCATTGAAGTTTTTAAAGAGTTAGGCGGTACCGTTAAAGAGGTCTCCTTGCCGACAACTGAATGGGCCATTGCGGCCTATTACATTATCGCCACGGCCGAAGCCAGCTCGAACCTTGCCCGTTATGACGGAGTGAAGTATGGTTATCGAACAAAGGCACGCAAGGACCTCTTAGATATGTATCAACAAACTCGAGCTGAAGGCTTTGGCGCTGAAGTGAAGCGGCGAATCATGCTTGGCACGTATGCCCTTAGTTCTGGCTATTACGATGCCTATTATGGCAAGGCACAATCCGTCCGAACACTCATTACACGGGATTTTGACTCAGTCTTTCAGGATGTGGATTATTTAGTCACACCTGTGATGCCAACGACGGCATTTCCCTTAGGAGAAAAGCTCCAAGATCCGCTGCAAATGTATTTATCAGATATGTATACTATATCAGCAAGTCTTGCTGGCCTTCCTGCGATCTCGATTCCATGTGGGTTCAGCCAGGCAGGTTTGCCGATTGGCCTGCAATTGATGGGGCGTCCCTTTGAAGAGTCCACGATTCTTCGAGCCGCCTACGCCTACGAACACACGACTCAATGGCGAAAGAAACGTCCTGCCATTCGATAACCGAGAAGAAAGGAAACGTTTTCTATGATCGATTTGGCTGCAGTGGCCATTGCCATCGCATTTGTTGTTCTTGTGGCGTACTTGATTCCAACCATTGTACAAATTAAGCGAACCGTAGCACAGTCAGAGCGCGTGTTAACGCGAGTCAATAATGAACTGCCAGGCTTGTTGAAAGATATTCGTGGTACGAGTGAGAACGTCCGAGCGTTGACAGACCAGGCCAAATTTGGTGTCGATCGTGCTTCGACATTATTTGACGCCATGGGTGAAATGGGCCACACGGTTCATCAAGTTCATGAAACCGTACGAGGAAAAGGCGGTTCGATATTTCTGGGATTCTCAAGTCTCTTGGCTGGGATTAAAGCCGCATCGAATAAAATGAAACATCGTGTCTCAAAAGAAGGAGGGAACGAGTATGGGAAATAATCGATCTTCAGCATCTGCAGGATCCGTAGCATTAGCATTTCTGAGTGGAGCCTTAGTTGGGGCAGTTGGGGCATTTTTACTCGCGCCTCAGGGCGGACGTGAGTCACGTGAACGACTCGTTGGCTACGCTCGTCGAACGGGTGAAGATATTCGTGAGCTACGAGAAAAAGCCACGGATGCCTTGGATGACGTAGTATTAAAAGGACGAGACTTTGTCGATGAAGCTTCCTCGGCAGTCAAAGAAGCCATCGAGGCTGGTCGTGACGCCATGCGTCGTGAACGTGATCAACATTCTCATGATTACACTCATAATGGGTAATCTTCAACCATAGTCCTAAGTCCTATGTCATATCAGGTTGTTATCGGTGTCGAGGTGCACGCGCAACTTCGGACACAGTCGAAATTGTTTTGTTCGTGCGGAACGACATTCGGGCGTTCGCCGAATTCTCAAACATGTCCAGTGTGTTTAGGGATGCCTGGCTCCCTGCCGGTTCTGAACCGTCTGGCAGTTGAGATGGCCATTCGGGTAGGGCATGCGCTCAATTGCACCATCAGAGCGGATCACTACTTTGCTCGAAAGAATTACTTTTACCCTGATCTGCCCAAGGGCTATCAAATTTCACAATATGATGAACCGATTTGTGAAAATGGGTGGCTTGAGATTCAGCCGGACGATAGTCCCAAACGCATTCGAATCCATCGTGCGCATTTGGAAGAGGATGCAGGGAAAAGTGTTCATCAACCGGGAAGACCAGCAAGTCGAGTGGATTTAAATCGGACCGGAACGCCGCTCCTTGAAATTGTGACGGAACCAGATATGCATTCAGCAGAAGAAGTGGTGGCCTACTTGAAATCGCTCAGAGATATTCTCATCTATTTAGATGTGTGCGACGGGAATATGGAGCAAGGCAATTTACGATGTGAGCCGAATATCTCGTTGCGACCATCTGGTGAGACACGATTAGGCACAAAAGTTGAATTAAAAAATATTAATTCGTTTCGGTTTGTTCGAGAAGCCATCGACTACGAAGTGCGTCGTCAAACCACCGTCCTTTCAGAAGGCCGAACAGTTCACCAGGAAACCCGACTGTGGGATGAGAATCAAGAAAAAACGGTCGTGATGCGGAGTAAAGAGGAAGCCCATGACTATCGATACTTCCCCGATCCCGATTTATTGCCGATTCACCTTGAGCAAACGTTGATTGAGGAAGTCCGCAAAACGCTTCCAGAGTTGCCCTCGGCTCGAAAACGGCGCTTCATCTCCACGTATCAGCTACCAATGGATGATGCCGAGGTTCTCACATCGTCCAAGTCCTTGGCGGATTATTTCGAGTCGTGCGTTGAAATCTTCCCATCGCCGAAGACCGTTTGTAATTGGGTGAAAGGCGAGTTACTGCGCGAACTCCATGCCCATGAGGTCTCGGCACACGAATCAGCCATCACTCCAGAACGACTCGTACAGTTATTGCGGTTGGTAGAACAGGATACCATTAGTTTAAAAGCTGCACGAGAAATTTTCACAGAACTGTATGCCAGCGGAAAAGATCCAGAAGACTTGATTCAAGAAAAGGGTCTCAGACAAGTGTCTGATGATGACGCGTTGCTGGCGTTCATTCGTGAGGTGCTTGCGAATAATTCAGCGCAGGTGGATCAATACAAGGCTGGCAAAGAAACGGTGCTAGGATTTTTCGTTGGTCAAGTGATGAAAGCTTCAAAGGGGAAAGCGAATCCAGGAAAAGTGAATGCGTTGTTAAAAACCGCATTATCAAAAGAATCTTAATCTAAGGTACGCTTATGATGAGTACGATTCAAACGATTGTTCCACGTATGATTTTAGACTCACGCGGGAATCCCACGGTCGAAGTGGAAGTCACACTGGCGAGTGGAGTTCGTGGCCGCGCGGCTGTTCCGTCCGGCGCGTCGACGGGCGCACGCGAAGCCCTTGAGTTGCGTGATGGCAACAAACGACAGTGGATGGGGAAAGGAGTCAGCAAGGCCTTAACCAGTGTGAGAAAGTCCTTAGCTCCAAAACTTCTTGGCATGAATGCCTTTGATCAAGTCGCAATCGATTCAACCATGATTGCACTTGACGGAACCAAAGGAAAATCGCGCCTTGGGGCGAACGCCATCTTAGGTATTTCGCTAGCTGTGGCGCGGGCAGCAGCGACGGAACTTGGGCAACCTCTCTTTCGCTATATTGGCGGGTTGAATGCACGAGAACTGCCTGTCCCAATGATGAATATTATCAATGGCGGAGCACATGCCGATAATGGTTTGGACTTTCAAGAGTTTATGATCATGCCAGTCGGAGCGGAATGTTTTAGTGAAGCCTTACGCATGGGCACCGAAGTCTTTCATCATCTGAAAGCACTCTTGAAATCGAAAGGGTTGAGTACCGCAGTTGGAGATGAAGGTGGGTTTGCGCCAAGTGTCGCATCGCATGAAGAGGCGCTTGACCTCATTGTGCAAGCGATTAAAAAGGCAGGCTACCAGACTGGTCGAGACATCGTGCTCGCCCTGGATGCGGCTGCAAGCGAATTTCACCACAAGAATACGTATCAGTTCAAAAGTCAGAATAATGCTCGATTATCGTCCGCCGATATGATTCAATACTACCAATCGTTGACGTCACGCTTTCCCATCGTTTCGATCGAAGATGGATTGAACGAAGATGATTGGAAAGGGTGGAAAGATCTCACGACTCAGCTAGGTGATACGGTTCAATTAGTAGGTGATGACCTGTTCGTCACCAACGTGCAGTATTTATCCCGAGGCATTCGTGAGCGGTCTGGGAATGCTATTCTGATTAAACTAAATCAGATTGGGACATTGACAGAAACCATAGAAGCCGTAACATTAGCTAAGAGGGCTGGATTTGGCGTCATTGTGTCGCATCGCTCTGGAGAAACGGAGGATGTGACGATTGCCGATCTGGCGGTTGGGTTAAATACCGGACAAATCAAGACCGGGTCGCTCTCTCGGACGGATCGACTTGCAAAATACAATCAACTCTTGCGAATTGAAGAAGAACTTGGGACCGCTGCTCGCTATGCAGGCAGGACGTGTTTTCCCATAAATTAACGATTGGACATGGGAAGAAATAGAAAGCGAAAAAAGAAAACTCCAGGGTTTTGGGGAGAACTCAACAGCCACTTACCCGTTGTTGCGGGGATGATTTTAGGTGGTGTTTTTCTTGGATATATTTTGTTTACAGAAAATGGAGTTCCCTTATACCTAAACCAAGTTCACGCAGCCGAAGAATTGGCACAGCATATTCAGGAAATTGAACAGACCAATACATTCTTAGAGCAGGAAATCCGTCGAGTGAAGTCTGATCCGTTAAAACTGGAAGAACTTGCCCGCAATCGGCTGGGGATGGTGCGCGACGGGGAAACAGTCTATCAATTCGTTGAACCTCGTCTCAGACAATCCCAATCAACGCCGTAATCGTCTACGATTCTTTTCTCGCATACTCTATATTCCTTCCAAATTGTGTGACGCGCACACTTTTTCCTAATGATGTACAATTGAACACTATGAAATTTGGATCTTTAGTGCTTGTCGGACGACCCAATGTTGGAAAGTCCACGCTGTTAAATGCGCTGGTACGGCAAAAAATTGCAATTATTTCAGATAAACCACAGACGACCAGAACGCGTGTGCTTGGTGTCGGGCATTTCGCAAATGCGCAGCTTGTGGTATTGGATACCCCCGGGCTTCATAAACCCAAACACCAATTAAATCGGAAAATGGTAAGAACCACATTGGACACGCTTCCTGATGCCGATCTGATCTATGTGATGATGGATGCCAACAAACCGCCTGGAGCCGGGGACCGATTCGTCATGGAGCAAGTTGAGGCCGCAACCAAATCCCAGTCGTATGCAGGCATCTTTCTTCTCTTAAATAAAGTCGATGAAGTGGGACGAGCACGCTTACTCCCACTCATTGAACAGTTTCGACAAATTCGTGATTGGTCAGAAATTGTGCCAATTTCGGCGAAGCAAGGAACAAATGTTGATCGACTGATTGAGCTGACGCTCTCGTATCTTCCGGATGGAGAAGAACAGTTGTATCAGGATGATTTTTTGACTGATCAATCGATGCGTCAAATGGCCGCCGAAATGATTCGTGAAAAAGTCCTGCATCATACTCATGCGGAACTCCCATATGCGGTTGCCGTGCTGCTCGATGAATTTATCGAAGAGGATTCGCGTGCTCATGTGCGAGCCACGATATTTGTCGAAAAATCCTCTCAAAAACCGATTATTATTGGAAAGCAGGGACAACGGTTAAAAACGATTGGAACTGAAGCTCGACTGGATATGCAAAAAACATTTGGGATTAAAGTGCACTTGGAATTATGGGTCAAAGTTCGCGAAGACTGGCGAGACAATGAAAACCTTCTCCTTGAACTGGGCTATTGAGAGCGGTCTTGCTAGGAATGGAGTAGTCAAAGGATGTATTTTGACGTATTGATTTCCAATTTAGCAAAATTTTCATATGCCACTCTACAAGACCAAAGCCATCGTGATTAAAAGCCAGCGTTGGGGAGAGGCTGATAGAATTGTGACGTTTTATACAGAACAGGTCGGCAAGGTACGTGGAATTGCACGAGGCGCTCGAAGAATGAAAAGTCGGTTTGGGAGTGCACTTGAGCCTTTTCGACTCGTGGATCTGACGCTGTTTGAAAAAAACGTCGAATCGCTTGCACGAATTAGTCAGGTGGATATCGCTGGGTCCTTCGAGAAACTTCGTGAGAGCCTACAGTTGATGACTGCGGCAGCAAGAATTGTGAACTTCATTCAAGCCGTCACACCCGATCGAGATCCAAATCATGCCGTCTTTCAGACATTGAGTGATGGGTTATCGGCTCTCGAGTCTGGGGATGATCCGGAATTATGCGCCCTATTGTTGCAAATTCATATTCTCGGGATCACGGGATTTCGTCCGCAAATTCACCACTGTACCGAATGTGGAACATCGGCTGACGTTGCGACAATGCGATTTTTTGCGCAGTCAGGGGGCATGATGTGTTTTTCGTGTAGCGAACGATCATTTGATCGTGGGCTCTCGATTTCTCCCGGTAGCATAGCTTTTATCCAGCAAGCCAGGCGACTCCCGTTTGATAAGGTTACTCGACTTCGCGCCAGTGGCCAAATTCGACAGGAAGTGAAGCAAACGATTGAGGCATACGTAGAAGTGGTAGTTGGAAAATCCCTCCCCTCGATGAACCTCTATTCGCAAAATGTTCCTCGTTCCGATCGATTTTCAAGTTTCTCCAAGGAGTATCACTGATGGCAAATGAGACGCTCGAACCAAAAGATATGAATTGGCTTGAAAACGGTGTCTTGGGTATTGAGTGGAGTGATGGCCACCACGGCGTCTACCCTGTACGCTATCTTCGTCAGCAATGCCCTTGTGCGGCATGTGTGGATGAATGGACAGGGGAACTACGGCTCCAACCAGACTCAGTCCCTCTCCTCATTATGGTTCAGGATATTGAAGCGGTTGGACGCTACGCACTTCGGTTTAAATGGAGTGATGGCCATGATACAGGAATCTATTCCTATTCGACATTACGACGTTTGTGCCAATGTGATATCTGCCAGCCTGAAAAACCGCAAAAGCCTCGCGGAAAAGTTCTTCTCTAATTTTTAGGTACGCACGATTTTTCCATACTTGTGAGATATGCGGTCTCAGGAAGGACGACACATCGGCTTGAGAGTCGTATGCACCGGCTCGGATGGCAAACTTGAGAGTGTTGAATAATGCTGATATCGAGCTGCAATATTCCTCGAGCACGTGTTGGATGCCAGAAGCCTCGGGTCGGTTCAAAAAAGTCCGTCCAGCAAGGCCACAGTCATTTTGACGCGCGGAGCGTACTGGTTATACGTGAGCACGGCAAAATGGCGAGAACGCCGCTGGCGGCTTTTTTCAACAGACCCAACTTGAGTTGAGAAAAATCATAACTGTCGTGTGTGGAGATGAGGCTTAGATCGTCGAAGAGACGAGAGAGAATATTACTCGGTAAGGGAGACGCTGCGGAATGTTGGAATTTGGCTGATAGCAGATTTGGCTTCAGCAACATAATAGGCGTATTCTGGCTCTGGGTACCCGTCAATAACAGACTGCAACAAGTCTTGCGCAAGCAGGTAGCTGCCTGATTCCCATGCCGTTTGCCCGGCTTGGAGTGCACAGGAAACGGCCATTGCTCTTGGATCAACTGAAAGTCGAGAGCTTCGAGCCGAAGTCCAATTCTTCAGAAATTTTGGTAAAGGAATAGGGGAATGGTGAATGGTGATCGGTCCAGGTGCTTCTGATAATTGATCAACATACTCCTGCATTTGAAGAGGGTTCCCGTCGACAACGCAGTCATTGTATAGAGTCCACAGACTCATAAATTCTGAGTCTTGGAGACTGAGTTCGCTTTTTTCCGTAGGTTGCAGGCTTTGGCAACCTGACAGGAGGAAGAGCAAAAACAGTCCAACTATGCATTGTCTAATTCGTGTATTCATTCTGTATATCGAGTCCAATACTATTTACTTTTCAAGAAATCTTCTGAAATTACCAAGAGCACAAACGATTGCTCTTCATTACTACGCAAAACAAGTGCCTATGGGGAAAATTAATATAACATATTGAAATATATAAATAAAATACATTTCCATATACTTGGAAAGTTTTCGAGTGTTGTAGTTTTGCAACAAGAGTGTGATCTTTGCCCAACGATCAATTACCGTCGATTTCGATGCCCAGAAGTTTCCTCTTCATACTGACTGGCCAATCGTTTCGTTTCTGGGTGAAGGGTATACCCTTGTCCTTTGGCAATATCACGGGTACGGAATAAGGGGCTAAACATCCCACTCGGGTGGAGATACCCACCACGAAGGGGAACAGATCGATTTTGATGATGAATGAGATGACATGGCACGGGTCGTATACTTGTTAGCCATGCCGCTAAATCTTGAGGATTGCCGATTGAGGCAGAGAGTAGCAGGAGTCTGGCTTGCGTTGGACAAAATATAATTGTTTCTTCCCACACCACTCCGCGTTCCGGGTCAGCAAGATATTGTGATTCATCTAAAATAACCAATCCGAGCGTATTGAGCCGTACATCAACTTCGCCACTGGCAGCATCATAGAGCAAATTCCGTAAAATTTCGGTGGTCATGATCAAGAGAGGAGCTTGCGCATTGTCTCGTCGATCTCCGGTAAGAATCCCAACGTGCTCTGCACCAAAGAGTTGAGAAAACTCCATGTACTTGGTGTTTGAAAGGGCTTTGAGCGGAGAGGTGTAGATCACCGTCCGTTCCTTCGCCAGTGCGTCTTTTGTGGCTTCGATCGCCACAAACGTCTTCCCACTCCCAGTTGGTACGCTCACGATGACATCCGTCGTGGCAAGCTGTGCAACCGCCTCTTGTTGCCACGGGTCTGGATGAAAGTTTCGTTTTGGAGGTACACCAAGACCATCGAGCAATTGAGGGACTGTGACCGCTGGCGGCAAAGGCGAAACCGTATGCTTCGCCTTTGGCTTTTGAGGCGGCCTCTTCTTTTTTTCACTGACAAGAGGTGGTGTGGACAATGATGGTCGCACAGCCATCTGAGTCTGTTGACGCAACACATCAGCTTCTAAGATTGCACGGGATTCCGAAGGGAGTGAGAGCAACACCTTAATTAACCGTTGTTTACCAAGACGAAATTGGCGGTGGATTCGTCCACGAGCAAGGTGGTGAAGATGTCGAAGTGGAAGCGATTCAAGAATCCCAATGAGTTCATCATTCGTCATGGATACCACCTCTTAGGGAAGCTCTTCGAGTACTTCTCGTCGCATTGTCGTAATGGCAGTGTTGGCTGTCTCGGCTAAACTTGGGTGTGACGCCTTGAGCGTCTGCAATTGAGAAAGAAACTCAATGGTTCTGGCAAACAGTCGATACACATCACCCTCAGCCATGGCAGTCATACGTACAAGGGTTACCCATTTGAGTTCCGGGTTACGAACCCACTCATCGGTTAATGCCGCGACATCGGTCCGAAGAAGTGGAGGCTCTTCATAGGAGGCCAGGGAATTTGCCACAGCGCGGACGTGGTGAAGCATCGTGTTGAGGCCAGAACTCATTCGAAGAAACGTTCCAGGTCGATCATCGTCATGCGCAATGCCGGCCATTATCGCAGCCAAAAGAGCAGGCTCAATGGCCGCGAAGGCTTCCATGCGTATGAGTTCGGTGATGAGAAGAGAATGATCGATTCGAATAAGTCGAGCCCATTCACCTTCAGAAGTTAATTCAGACGTGGCAGTTAAATAGCCAAAATGATGTAACACATCACTCTTTTCTTGAAATCGATGCCAAAGCCCTGTCCTCAGCGCTTGAATAGTCTTCGTCAGTCCTTTTTCTTTTTGACGAAGACGTAATGCCGTTGCGTGATCTTTGCGGCATGCGGCATACGAAGAGCACGTTGGACATGAGAATTCATCAGTAAGGACGGCCATCAGTTGTGTGTCCTCGTCCTGTTCGTTCTCAACCAATATGGGTAAGACGGGGAGACCAACGGGAAGGGCATTGAGTTCCTGAGCAAGCCGAGAAAGGGAGTTGGCGGTACACCAGGGAAACACCCGTAGCGGTTTGAATTCGAGCACATGGTCATACAGTTGACTCACCATGACCATCGGACACTCTGTGATCGTGCCTTTTGCACGCAGGATAGAGAGCATCGGATGTCGTTGTCCACGACTGCGGTATTGTCGAAGAATCACGGCGAAGCCTTTGGCGACATTGATGACTCGCCCCGGAGTGAGAAACGGCAGTTGTGCGGATGTGGCGGGAGAATCTTGTTGCATGACCGGACGGCGGGATGTCTTCCTCCGTTTGGCTTGATCATAGATCTGCCATTGGGTGATCCAATCCGTACACACTCGTGGACCATATGGCTGCATCTCTTCATGGATCGTATCGAGATGGTTTTGATGAACTTCCGCTCTCCGGTTTAACTGAAATTGCGCAAAACTTTTAGCCAAAATGCCTTCGATATGGGCAAGGGGATGGGCCTTCAATAGATTGAGGACCATAGGATATGAAATAACAAACTGACTTTCTATTGGTTCCGGATACCCTGTCAGGCCTTTCCCTAAGACCTGAAGGTCTATGTAGGGGGATGGCGTGATCACGACAAACCCAACCAAATCTTTCCCTCTGCGTCCTCCTCGTCCTGCAAGTTGTTGAATTTCGCCAATAGTGAGATCGGAAAAGTCTCGTGCTTTCCGAATGCTCGATTGCGTAATCACGACGGTGCGTGCTGGAAAGTCGACCCCGGCCGCTAAGGTCGTCGTGGCAAAAACGGCATCCAAATACCCTTTTCGCATCAGTTCTTCTATGGCGATTTTCCATGACGGAAGGTGTCCAGCATGGTGTGCAGCTACGCCGCACCGAGCGACCGTCGACATGAGTGGATGTCCGGTAATGCTGGGATATTCGACGGAGAGTTGCTCAAGAAATGTGGCAATCGTGTGAGTTCGTTCTGGAGGGAGGTGTGTGGTGCTGCGCTCAAATGCGGTAATGGCATCGTCGCACGCACGACGGGAGGTTAAAAAGACAATCGCAGGAGTCAGATGCTTTCTGCGAAGAACGTCTACTAAATCGACTGGATGAATAGCTGGTGGCATGAAGGACGATTTATTGTAGCAAGATTTGCTTGGAAGATAAAAGAGAGCCGTTCAATAATATGTTCAATGGTTTCACTGCTATAGCGAAACCAAGTAACTTCCACCCGAATGTACATCATGTACATGGGCAAAAACGCACGTCGTACAGACGGAAGTAAATTGGAACGGCTATAGCTGAGTGTTTATACAAAGATTTTTTGGAAAAAATGAAGAACGAAGAAGAAGGAACAGCAGATGCTGAAAGCTGCAAAGAATGTATCTTTAAGGCCGAGTAATTGGGAACCGATACATTTCTTTAGAGGCAAAAAAAATGGTTGATGTCATTGTACGAGGAGTCAAAGGGGCGACGGTTGTAGACCTTCACGGTCGTCTGGATATTAATGCACGGTGGCATTTTAAGGCCATTATGAATCAGTGTTGTTTGAATGAATCAGAGCATCTGATTATCAATCTGGCTGGATTGACCTTTATTGATAGTGCAGGGTTGGGATTCCTTGTTACGGCCTATATGCAATTTACCGGGTTAAAACGACGAATGACATGGGTTCAACCCAAAGGCTTGGTGGCGACGTTTCTTGATGAATTAAAACTTCAAGAACTCGTTCCTATCTTTGAATCAGAAAAAGAAGCGATTTCCGACCGCTAACCCGCGGCAATTCCTATCCTGTCTTTCCATCCCCTTATCAGTGAATATTGTCAACTCAACGAAAGAAATACTCTCTTGATTACGATCCCTTGCTCAAACCTACGAGTTCGGCTTTGATCGATTTTTCAGAATAATGAAGCGATTTTTTATGCGTTCACGCACGACCTTGACACGAACCTCCCATTCATCAACGAAAAATTGTGTTTCACTCACTTCTTGATTCAAATCTGCACGAATACCAGGGGCTTTATGGAGCTGAAGGAGTTGAGTCGGAATCGCGCTTCTGTGCCCTGAAATCAAAAAGCTAATCACACAACACACCATTGCGCATACCCCAATTTCTATTCCAAATACCTCAAGTGACAAAAGCACTGCAGTGATAGGGGTATTGACTGCACCAGCCAAGAGACCGGCAATACCGAGAGCCGCAAATACGCCAGAGTCCAGAGAAAATATGTGTCCGAATACAGAGCCGGCTGTCGCACCCACAAAGCAAATGGGTAAAATCACGCCTCCACTTCCACCAAAATTTAATGTGATGCTCGTGAGAACAATTTTCAATAAAAATAAATACCAGAGGACGTCGTTCCCTGCGAGCACATCTTGAATGACACGGTCCCCGAGTCCTAAGGCACTCATTGAGGAAATTGACGCAATTCCTAGGAGGGCCAAACCACCAAGAAATGCTAAAACAGGACGGGGGAGGGGGGTGTAGAATGCGGTACGCTTTCCAAGATTGATTGCCTCAATGAGGAGCAACGCACACAGCCCAAAACATATACCCGCGAGTATGGCCCAGAGAAAAAACGAGGAGGAAAAGAGTGTAACGGCTTCGACAGAAGTCGTCCAAAAAGAAATACCGAAAAAAAGCGTCACTTGATGTCCAACAACAGCCGCAATCACCGAAGGTAACAGGACATGGTAGGCAAGTGCTCCAACAAAGAGCGCTTCGACTCCGAAAAATGCTCCAGCAATTGGTGTCCCAAGAACAGAAGCAAATCCTGCACTAATACCGCAAATCACGAGTGTTTTTCGGTCGGCATCTGAAAATCGAAACATCTCTGCAGCCCATGACGCTACGGCACCGCCAATTTGCGCACAGGGACCGACATTGCCGGCTGATCCCCCCGTTCCAATCGTCAGGAGCGTGGCAATGAGCTTTGCCGGAATGACTTGAGACTGGATGCGTCCAGATCGAAGATGGACGGCTTGGATGACACGTTCAACGCCTTGCCCGCCAGCTTCGGGTGCCAGTGAACTCGTTATCCAGGCGGAAATACTTAGCCCGAACGGCAGAAGAAACAGGCTATACGGAATACGTGCGGTCTCTGTCAGCATGATCTGTAACGCTTTCAAAAAAAACGTCGTGGATAAGCCAACCAACAGTCCAACGCCGGTCGCGAGAAGCAACCATTTGAACACAGCTATCAATAAGATAATTTCTTCGGTGACACGCTTATTCATCGTCATAACTCAGCATTGATTGTCTTTTTTGCTTGAATATACGAATGTGACGTTGGGCAGGACAGTCCAAGGAGATAAGAATGGATTCGTAGCATGAGATAACTGACCCTACATTTTGTCATGTGTCAAGGACCAGTCTCTGTCAATTGGGTGGCTATTGATAAACATCGACGATATGTATCAGTGGTCTATTGGACCGGCTAAACAGTTGAAAGTCAATGATTAGAGCGGATGATTGCAATTATTCAGTAATCGGACTTTGAGGAATCATCAGGCGAATTCTCCTGACGCATTTCGCTGGCGAGTAATTGACAGCATGAAATTTTGAATGATAGGTTGCCCGCAACCATCGTCGTCTCATCAATTCATCTCTTCCTACAGCAATATTGGTATGGTATGAGTCCTCCTCGGACATTTGCGCTTCTCTGTTCAGTCGCCTTCTTTGCATTTGTCAGTTACGACCTGGTGCGTCGCCCCGCATTGGCCCTCTTTGCAGGTTCTTTGGGCGCGACTCCTGTCACCATTGGCATTCTCGTTGCCCTTTCAACCGTCACTGGGGTCTTTTTGAAATTGCCAGTCGGCGTCATGTCTGACTTGCTCGATAGGCGCAAATTTATGGTCGGTGGCTTACTGGCCTTTGCGCTTCCACCATTTGTCTATCCATTGATTTCCGATGTCACGATTGTAGGCATACTTCGTCTTGCCCATGGGTTAGCTACCGCGCTGTTTACTCCACTGGCGTTAGCAATGGTTGCGCAAATGTATGCAGAGCGACGCGGGGAAGCCATGGGTTGGTACACCGCAGCCGCTCAGGGTGGAGGCTTACTTGGCCCCCTGTTAGGAGGCATCCTCGTCTATGCCGTAGGCTTTTCATCAACATTTCTTATCGCAGGTATCTTTGGTACGTTGAGTCTTGTGTTGTTTTTATGTATGCCGCGCTCAGTCATCCCTGCCCCTCGACTCAAACGGACGAATCGAAATCTGGCGTCTGAAGTACGACAGGGCATGCAGGATATTGTGAAGCATCGAGGCATCCTCACCACGAGTCTTACGGAAGCCTCGAAAATGATGGCTAATGGCACGTTAATGGCGTTTCTTCCTCTCTATGGTCTTTCAATTGGACTCAATGCCGCACAGGTCGGTGTCTTATTTGGTATTCAAGCCTTGACGTCATTGTTAGCAAAACCTGTCATGGGGAAGGTCTCGGATCGTATCGGACGGCAACCCCTTATCGTGATGGGGTTGTGTCTGTGTGGAACCATGCTCGTACTTATTCCACAGCTGGATACCATGGTGTATCTCTTGCTTGTTTCCGCCATGTTTGGACTTGGCGAAGCCGTGATTACGTCTTCGTCGACCGCCTTGATTGCTGACCTTTCTCACCACGCCTCTCTTGGAGCAGGAATGGGAATGCGGGGAACAATTATGGATATTGGACATGCGAGTGGTCCCGTCATCGCAGGCGTCCTCATTGCAAGCATCGGCTATAGCGGAGGGTTCGCCGTCATTGGCATTTTCCAGTTTATAACCGCGGGAATATTCGGTATGATCATGGTAGGGAACAGGCGACGAGCCATGATATAGTACCGACCAGTATCCCAGAGAATGAGAAGGGGCCAGGGTTGATGAAAGAAGGGGTCGGAACGGGCGATATTATTGTGGGAGTCATTGCCGCGATCGGTGTGGTGGTGATGATTGTGGTGTTTGTCGTAGTTGTAAAAATGGTATTTTTAAGCAAAGATAAAGAGTAACCTGTCGGTCTTTCCAATATGGGAAGACTCACGACATACTGACAAGAGAATAATGTTTAGCGGTATTGTTGAAGAAATGGGCGCAGTCAAGTCCGTGCAAAAAGGGTTGCATGGGACTCGTCTGTCGATACTCGCGTCAACCATTCTTGAAGACATACATATTGGAGAAAGCGTGAGTGTGTCAGGGGCCTGTCTGACGGTGACAGAATTTGGAGAGCAGGACTTTGCGGTGGACGTCTCAACTGAAACGTTGAATCTCACCACGCTCGGATCAACCAGTGTTGGGACTCCGGTGAATCTTGAGCGTGCCATGAAACTCAACGAACGTATTGGAGGACATCTGGTCACCGGCCATGTTGATGGAATTGGCGCGATTCGCCGGCGCGAGCAAGACGGAAATGCGATTCAATTTACCATTGAGGTTCCAGAATCGATTGCTCGATATTGTGTTAAAAAAGGATCAATCACGGTTGACGGCATCAGCCTGACAATCAATGAGGTGTCAGATGCGGCCTTTGCTATCACGATTATTCCACATACGGCGACCGTCACAACGATGGGATTACGACAAGTTGGCGACTCCGTCAATCTTGAGACAGATATGATCGGAAAGTATGTTGAACGCCTGCTTCAATCAACCGGAAAAATTTCTACACGCTCATCTCCTGTCATTGATCGCGACTATCTGCAGAAACGCGGACTCATCTAAGTCACACCCGATTATCATGCTTCGCGACCGCCCACTGCTTCGCCTGTTTCTCGTCATCACGACATTTATCGTGATCGTTCCGATTGTGTTATGGGGTGTTGTTCAATGTTATGAGGTAATCTGTACCTCATGTGAATGCTGCGAAGGCTTGCCCAGGCCACAGCGTCGATGAGCCTGGCCATGATGAGATTTTCGGTTACAGGGACTGCTGTAGTTTTCGAGCTTCGTAGCGCCAGCTGATATCACACGCTTGATGGTACTCAGTCGCTTGTTGATAGCGACGTTTCTCCTGTTCAGTGAGTCTTGCCGGGTCGATGACCTCAACCAATTCCTTGTACCGTTGAAAAAATTGATGACAGGAACGATAGTCTTTTTTCTGAAATGCGATATAGCCCATATAGACGAGGGCATTGTAGTCGTTTGGCTTCACGGTTAAGACGTTTGTATATGCGAATTCTGCTTCGCCCAAGTGTCCCATGCCCATATGAACCGTGCCCAGCCAGCTTTCAATTTGATAGTTATTGGGAGCCAATGCTCGAGATCGTTCGAGGTGGGATAAACTTTCGCGTCGATTGCCCACATGGTAATACGCTTCGCCAAGCATGAGATGAACATGCGCATCGTCTGGTCGTAACGTCGACGCTACATCCAGTTTCTCAATCGCTTGAAAAAACTTTTGCTCCAGTCCTAATAATCGTCCTTCAGTCTTCAACTGCTGAAACGTCGAATCTTCAGATGCCGTTCGAGTAGCGTCTGGGATTGAGACATCATGGGCATTCGTGCATGAGAATAGCAGGAGGATCATCCCAAAAGCGCAAGAAAATTTTAGACAATCGAACATTCGTGCCTCGTGTTCTATAGAATGAATGGATACCTGCCAGCCATGTGTTCGTGAAATAGACTGTGCCAGGAACTGACTGATCCGAAGTCGTTAAAGCCAGAATAATGTGATGACGAGGGGCAGGGCTATACCCCATTTGGGTAGGGGCAGTCCTGAAATGCAGAACGAGATTGAATCACATGAGCTGTAAGTCATGCGGTTTGCTCATACGATTGAAGAGGATCTCTCTTCTCATGTAGTGAACTTTCCCTCTTCAATTAGAGAGGAAAGTGAAGTATCGTATGAGGAGCACAACTAGAGTAACAGAACGCAAGGTCTCCATCACCGCACTGCGGGGCGAGAGAGAGGTGTTCATTCAGAATTGTGCCGCGAATATCTCGGCCGGCAATACACGCGACATGGTCCGACAGATCAATATTGAATAACCTAATGGATGTTCACCCATGAATAGCCCTATGAATGATACGAATGTGCCATCTCTCGCTTTAAGCCGAGGAGTCTCTGCCAGTATTACTCCAGATACGTCGATGCATATGCTCTCACAGCATGAAGTGGAAAAACTCTGTGATGCCAGCCAAGGCGGACTTCATAAGCTGTTCAGAAATAGTGCGTTAGCGGTGTTGACATGTGGGAATGAAACGGATGATACCAAAGCATTTTTCTCACGCTATCAAGACTTTGATATTCGCTTAGAGCAACGGGATCGCGGCGTGAAACTGGAACTGAGTCACGCTCCATCCAGCGCATTTGTCGATGGGGAAATCATTCAAGGGATCAAGGAACATTTATTTTCCGTGTTACGCGACATCATCTACGTGCACAATGAAATTCAGCATAATGCTAAATTCGATTTAATGACCTCTAATGGGATCACGAACGCCATCTTTCATATTCTACGCAATGCAGAAATCATTCACTCTGTTGAAGATCCGCATTTGGTCGTGTGCTGGGGAGGCCATTCGATCAACGAGGTGGAGTATCGATATACCAAAGAGGTTGGGCATGAGCTCGGGTTACGCTCTATGGATATCTGTACCGGCTGTGGACCAGGTGCGATGAAGGGCCCCATGAAAGGGGCGGCCATTGCTCATGCCAAACAACGCATTAAAAATGGGCGGTATTTAGGGTTAACGGAGCCAGGGATTATTGCGGCCGAAGCTCCCAATCCTATTGTGAATGAACTTGTCATTCTTCCAGATATCGAAAAACGTCTTGAAGCATTTATTCGCGTTGGGCATGGCTTTATCGTCTTTCCCGGCGGGGTGGGAACGTTTGAAGAAATTCTCTACCTTCTAGGTGTATTGCTTCATCCAGATAATGCCGAGGTTCCTTTCCCACTGATATTTACCGGCCCGAAAGAAAGTCAGGCATATTTCCAAACGATTGATGCGTTTATCAAAAAGACGTTAGGTGCGGAAGCCGCACAACGCTATCATATCGTCATCGACGATCCACGACGTGGAGTGTCAGAAATAAAGAAAGGGGTACAACAAGTGAGGGAGTTTCGTAAGCAAACACGAGATGCCTTCTACTTCAACTGGCATCTCACTATCGACCATGAATTTCAAAAACCATTTACCCCCACGCATGCGTCTATGGAACAATTAGATCTCTCGGCTGACCAACCGCCGCATATGTTAGCGGCAAACTTACGTCGGGCGTTTTCAGGCTTCGTTGCCGGGAACGTCAAGCCAAAAGCACTGACAGCCATTGAAACGCATGGGCCATTTACGATTCATGGGGATTCAGCGATTATGAAACTCATGGATGAACTCCTACAGTCCTTCATTAAACAACATCGTATGAAAATTGATCAAGAACACTATATGCCGTGTTATCGAATCATCTCGTGACTGTCATTGTTACCGTGATTCATGAATGCGAGAGCACCTGGTGCAAAATGTTTTCACCATTGAATACTGTTCAACCCTACGATCAAAGCGCTCACGCCATCTCCTTCGGTCTTAACTCTCGTGCTATCACTTCGTCTTAGTGCATATAGCCTGACATAGGCTATAGCGAAACCAAATAACTTCCAACCGAATGTACATCATGTACACAGCGCAACAACACACGTCGTACAGACGAAAGTAAATTGGAACGGCTATAGTCAGTCGACTGAACCAAGAACACGTCATGAGACTTGCTAAGGATATGTTGTCTGGTCGGGAGAAAGGTGACGGGATCTTGTATGCAATGCATCAAACAAGAAAGCAGTTCGGGAACACGCAGGGGAGAGAGGTGTTCCTGAGGTCGTCATGAACAACCTCAGGATTCGGTGGCGTCCTACATTGCAGAAACCGGAACAGTCAGCAATTCAATATCATGTTGAGAAGAAGCGGTTTCCGGCGCGACCTGGGACTCTATAATTTGCGAGGCTTCGTCCCAGGAAAATGGGATGCGACGCTTTTCCGTCCCATCACCCCAACGATAGACGAGATCATCGGTTTCTAAGTCATATTCCGGAGTTTCCACATGTTCCCATTTTTCGACGAAGTGCTGATAAAAAATTGTATATAATCCGTGTTCTTTGGGATTATATTGAAATGCGTACATAGGCATGCATTGAATATCCAGATTAGTATGATAATGCTGCAGCCAGATATTATCGCCAAGAATAGCCAGTTTGACATTGGGGTCATCAGAATAAAACTTCACTCTCACATTTTTTTGCGTGGCACGAAGGAGTTTCAGGAAATCAATACTGGCTTTCGTCTGCGCCATCAAACTTTCGAGTGTGATCTCAGGGTGTAAGATCGATCTCGCACGTGCGCGCGCATTCGCACTGCTTGGATTCAGAAGAAGAATTTTCGCTTCCAGGCAATGCTTGAGCACGGGATGAAGGTCACCTGCTGGGTCGACAAAGGTGTTACCCGTTGAACCAATGATCATTACATGGCGAGGGAATCCATGATCTTTAATAAGCGAGGTAATACGGGCTGGGGAGACTCGCCGTCCACCCGGAAAGACATGAACCAAGCCGGCCCCACGAGCCGATCTGGCTAATTGGGAATCACGCAGATTTTGTCCCAAGAAATTCAAGAGTATAATCAATGTAATGGCCACAGTGATTTCGACTGAAACAAGATAGACTTTCTCGCTTTCAATCAACTCCCAATACGTCAAAAACCCTTGAGCCACATACGGTAATAACATGGCGATCATGGCGCTCACACTCACCAGGCCAATGTGATACCACACATCCCCTGCATCATTCAGTCGCCGCCTCATTTCTACAAACCATCGAGAATTCGTCACACGCACTCCTTCATCAGTGAATAGACACCGTTATGCGCGAACCAAGCCACTCACGCAAGTCAGTGGAGGATCGCAGGAACATGTTAGTGGGTAAACCAGAAGTTAACGAAGGGGTCCCAGCCTTCGGCGTCGTGCCTAGATCCGTCCACGACGGCCAGAAATATAGGTCGCACCCTGCCTTAGCTCTATCGGCAGATCGAGGCAAAACCTTTAGGGTATCTCAGAATATTGTATAGGGGGAAGCAACACAATCTAAACAGATGAGAGCTTTTTCAATATATGCTTATGAGGAATGTTGCTGAGCTCTGGTCGCGTTCATGGCTGTGGAAGAGTGATCGGCGTTGCATTTTTTATGACGACCCACACGATAAAAAATTTCAGCACATGCCTCTTGCAGCGTGTGAGAGTGAAAGGGTTTCACAAGAAATCCTTGCGCCCCTTCCTGGAGCAGTTGCCGAAGCATATGAATATCAGACCCACCTGACATGACCCAAACTGGCATGTGATAGCCAGCCCACCGTAATTCATCAAGCATCGTTCGCCCATCCATCACTGGTGTATGCATATCTAATAGAATGACATCGACAGCGTGCCTTGAAACAACATCAAGGCCTTCCTGTCCGTTATCGACAACCCATACGTGATAGCCCCACGCGGCGAATGTTTCATGAAGCATGGTTGCGACAGCTCGATTGCTTTCAACCAGCAACAAAAGAGGGGAAAGATCCTTGACGTCCTTATGGGATTGCGCATTCATGAAAATATTGTGAGATGAATTCATACAGTCCTAGCTCTTTTGTAAAAGTATGAAAAGTGAAAGAGGTTTCGTACAGGTAGTCCTTAAAATGACCCTCCTAAGTAATAACAGAGCATGATGCATGCCTAATCAAGATTCCTCCAAAAATCTCTGGATAACATATTGATTTACAAAATAACTCTTCGCTCGACTGACCTTTGCTCCTCGTGTGACCTGTAGGTTTGGCACGATATACGTATGGTATTCCCTACGTCAGTAAAATAGAGAACTGGCCTCTTGGGGAAACGTCTCAAGAGAGAATTTATTCGCTCCCATCAACAGTTACGATGCATCACACATGACTGTGGAAATGTGCGAAATGAATCTGGCCCGGCTTTTGCGTTCCATAATTTTACTAAAAAAATCACGGTGTGATTCTGCTCAACGATGACCTGGTCTCATCCGATGGGTTCCCAGCAGTCTATCAACAGAGCAGCACATTATTAATTTATGTATCCCCTCGAATAAGGGAGGAGCGTTATGAATCAGATACGCAAAGGCCAATCATGGACTAGATTCTTACTAGTCAGCAGCTTACTGGTCCTGTTACCGCTTGGCACGATCAGTGCGCAACCGGTGGAGTCTCAACCCGCACCAGAGCAATTAGCGGGAGAGAAACTGGAGCCCTTTGCTGGTGCCTATAAGCAGGTTTCAGAAATCAATGCGTCGTATAAAGAGCAAATTGTCGAAGCCGGTGACCCGGCTAAGACACAAGCACTACAAGAAGAAGCAAATGAAAAGATGAATCAAGCCGTTCAAGATCATGGACTCAGCATAGAGGATTACAACACGATATTTAAGGCCATTCTTAATGATGAGAAGCTGAAAGAAGAATTTATGACGGTGTTGAACCGAACACAATGAAACCAGATAATTGAGGAAATCTGAATTTCACTATTTCAGATCGTTATACATAGGCATTGTTCTGAGGACACGAGCAAGCAATGCTGATGTCATCTTGAGTCAATGACGAAAGTTCTGAGTCAGAGGCGATACGCTAATATGACAGAGAGAAGTCTTTCGTGTGACTCAAGATGACATTGCGTCTTCTGACCTGTTTCGGTGAGGAGAAACAGAGAGTTTATCTGGTAGTGTCGAACAAAAGAATAGCAGATTCTAAAAAGTCACCCTTCTCTCATCACTTCTTTTGACTCATAATAGTTTTGTAATGAAAGCGCAATTATGTAGTACAAACGGAATTCTCACTCTGTTTATGCAAAATGTCATGCCTGACCCCAAATGAATCCGTGCATACAATGTATTTTTTATTTGCGCGAGCGCCAAAAACTCTTTGTGCGGCTCGGCTTACCTGACCAGTAACCTAAAATAATCCTGGTTTTTAAGATACTGTCACGAACACACGATGACTTTTTCAGAAGGAAGCGAAAATAGGTTTGTGCTGAACGGAATTATCTCGATTCAGGGAACTGATGTTGGCGCCAGGCTTCATAGACGATGACGGCTACGGCATTGCTGAGGTTCAAACTACGGGAACCGGGTTTCATGGGAATGCGTAAGCATTGGGTTTCCGGAAGCGAGGTTAAGACTTCTTGCGGTAGGCCTCGGGTTTCGGGACCAAAGAGAAGGGCATCTCCAGGTTGAAAGGCCACATTGTGATAGGGGTGGGTGCCCTTGGTGGTGATGCCAAAGACACGGGAAGGTGTTCGTGCTTGTACATAGGCTTCGAGATTGACATGGATTTCGACATTGGCCAATTCATGATAGTCCAAGCCTGCTCGCTTTGCGCCTTTATCCCCCCAGCGAAACCCTAACGGACGAATGAGATGTAGAGGGAATCCCGTGTTTGCGCATAGGCGAATAATATTCCCAGTATTGGGTGGAATTTCTGGTTGGTAGAGGACGATGTCGAGCATGCTTGAAGCTTTTCCTCAACATCCGCCACTCAACCTAAGATACTGATTATAGGTTTGTTGCCTGAAGTGGGCGAGAGATAAAAGGACGGCTATAGTATTTTGATATAATCTCTCGTCTCCAGATTGAAGACGAGAGGATGAATAGGCTTGCGGATTCAATTGTATACGGTTGATATATCTAGAAGGTCTATTCCTCAAGCGTGGAAATATCACCGGGATCTTGTCCCAGTTCTTTGGCTTTGAGGACCCGTCGCATGATTTTCCCTGAACGGGTCTTGGGTAAAGATGTGACGATTTCAACTTCTTTGGGAACAGCAATTTTCCCAAGCTCACTCAACACATGATCTTGAAGATGTTGAATCAAGTCTGGAGTTTCCTTTTGTCCTTCCTTCAGAATAACAAAGGCTTTTATCATTTCACCCGCGGTCTTATGCGGTTTTCCAATGACGGCGGCTTCCACAACCGCATCATGACTCACTAACGCGCTTTCGACTTCTGCGGTACCAATTCGGTTTCCTGCCACTTTCACGACATCATCCGCACGTCCCATAAACCAGAGATAGCCATCCTTGTCTTTGTGACAGACATCACCTGCGGTATAGCACCCCGGAATCGTGTTCCAATACAGGAGATAGCGATCGGGATCGTTATAGATGGTCCGCATCATTGAAGGCCATGGTTTTTTGATGACAGCAAATCCTCCTCCATGGTCGATGCTCTTTCCATCACGATCAACGACATCGGCTTCAATCCCTAAAAATGGACGAGTGGCCGACCCGGGTTTCAGCGCGACGCAGGGCAGGGGAGTCACAAGAATACTGCCAGTCTCTGTTTGCCACCATGTATCCATAATGGGCTTATTGCTGCCAGTCACGCGGTAAAACCATTCCCACGCTTCGGGATTAATGGGTTCGCCAACAGAGCCCAAGACTCGCAATGATGAAAGATCATACTTGCCAGGCCATTCTTCACCAAACTTCATGAGTAATCGCACAGCTGTTGGAGTGGTATAAAAAATGGAGACCCCATAACGTTCAATTAAGTCCCACCAGCGTCCTGGGTCTGGATAATCCGGTTTGCCTTCTGCCGTCAGTATCGTACCGCCATTGAGCAATGGGCCATAGACAATATAGCTATGGCCAGTGACCCATCCAGGATCAGCCACGCAAAAGTAGACATCGTCATCCTTCAGATCGAAGACATACTTTGTTGTGATATAGGTTCCCACCATATACCCGCCATGCACGTGCACGACACCTTTGGGCTTGCCAGTTGTGCCGGAGGTATAGAGAATATAGAGCGGTGTTTCGGAATCTAACGGCAGAGCCTCACAATTCGTGGATTGCTCTTTCAGCCAGTCGATCCAGTCGATTTCTTTCTCTGAATTCAAGGCAGGCCCATTTTTCTCACGTTGGACGACGACGACCTTTTCGACTGTTGGACAATTCTTCACTGCTTCATCGACCACCGGCTTCAGCGGAATGGTTTTTGATCGGTCGTATCCGACATCTGCGGTGATCACCAACTTGGATTCAGCATCTTGAATACGTGCTTGCAGGGCTTTGGCGCTGAACCCTGAATAGACAACAGAATGGATGAGGCCAATCCGTGCACAGGCTAACATTGCGACAATTTGTTCTGGAATTTTGGGGAGGTAAATAGTGACTCGGTCACCCTTCGAAAGCCCTAAGGCTTTCAGTGCGTTGGCACATTTATTGACCTGTCGATAGAGTTCCGCATAGGTGAAAATCCGCTCTTCGCCTTCCTCACTCACCCAGATTACGGCGACTTTATTCTTGCGCCAAGACTGCACATGACGATCAAGGCAGTTATAGGAAATATTACACGTACCGTCCACAAACCACTTAGCCCAAGGATAGTTCCACTCCAACACTGTATTCCATGGGGAAAACCAGTGCAGTTCTTTTGCGACATCTTCCCAGAATTTCTCCGAATCTTCGATCGATTGTTTATACGCCTCTTCGTAATCCTGAATATAAGCTTGGGCTTTAAGCTCCGCCGGTGGCTGAATCACACGACCGGACTTTTGCAGCGTTTCAATATTCTGTTCCATCAGATCACTCCTTGTTATGCTCAGCGAATCGACACAAGAGACTATGAATAATTGGCGGTGACGTTATGCGCTCTCGAGATGCATTATGCTGAGGTTGCTTGCACCTACGCAAGGGTTAGGTCGATTGATGTTCCGGACGGAGAAGGTCCAAAACCGTTTTAACTGGATTAAACGTACTCATCGGAATTTCTACAAAGAGTGTATTCCAATTGGCCATTGCGCCATTCCAGAGCCCAGGCAATTCGAGCGCTTTCAGATCTCGTCCTTGATGAGATTTCATGGAAATAAATCCAGCCTCAGGATTTGAGAAGGTAGGTAAGTCGAACGGCTGCCCTCGGTAGTCTCGAACCCCACAGACTAAATCGACCGGATTAAAGTGTGTCGATGTTTTTAAGATTGCTTGCTGATCGTGTGAGTGCGGATCGACTTGCGATGATTCCACGATTTGCAATGACTGTGAGCCATCGTCGTGCGTCACCCAAAACGGACCACCGCCTGGCTCGCCAGTATTTGGAACCATCCCACAGACTCGAATCGGTCGATTCAATTGTTCGAACAACAATTGTTGTTGGTAGCCGAAGGACTGCGATTTCACTTTTTCTGACATCGCAATGCCGAATGTATGTTCAGCGAAGGCGACAATTTCATGAAAATATTTTTCATCAAGCACGTCTTGTGACAATGCTTGGACATAGTGAAACAGTCGGCGTTGAATCGTAACGAGATATCCACCCAACGCTTTCTTATAATGATTGGATAGATCGACAAGCCGTTGCGGGACCACATTGTCAATATTTTTGATGAAGACGATATCGCCGTGAAGATCGTGAAGATTATGAATGAGTGCGCCATGACCACCAGGGCGAAACACGAGTGTGCCTGTTGAATCTCGAAACGGACGATTCTCACGATCTACGGCAATGATATCCGTCGATGCATGTTGATGGGAAAATGTGATATCGAGCTTCACATTCTGGTTTTCAACTCGACGTCGTATGTCCGCGACATGTTCGAGGACGAGCTGTTCATGATCTGGTGAAACGGTGAAATGAATTCGCACTGTTCCAGAGGTATCTTTCACATACGCACATCCTTCAACGATGTGCTCTTCGATGGGTGTGCGAACATGATCGGTGTAGCGATGAAATTTCAACAGACCTTTGGGGAGATTGGCGTAATTTAAGCCGGGAGCAAAAAGCAGAGTCTGCAATACGGCTTTCCATTGCTGATCAGTAGCCGTAATCCCTTGCGCCGAAAGTTGAGTCTGTAGATCGTCATGAAACGCGAAGGCGTCTAATTGCTGAAAGAATTCGCCAAGCGCCTTGGCATTCTTTGTCTGAGAAAGAAGATCGTGCAGTGATGTGTGTGAACCTTCGTCTTGGTGTTCTTCAAGGGTAGTCAGCAAAGCTTTAAACATTCGACTTGCTGCACCTGAAGCCGGGACAAATTTCGTGACGCGTCCTGACAACGCCACGTCTTCAAAGTGCTGAGCATAGGCGTCTCGCTCTTGAGAATTGAATCGTATAATACCGTCGTTGAGCGTGCAGGGTCGATTCAGAACAGTGTAGGGAATGCCCTTCCGAAAGGTTTCAAGCTGCCGTTCAATCGTTTCACACGTGATACCCTTGGCGTTGAGATCTTGCTGATCGGCTTCAGTGAGTGTGGGCATGTGAAGAATGAATTGTGTTGCTGAGGTTCTCAGAAACGTATGGGGCTCACGAGGATAGTCGTATCCTTCAGAATCGCTTCATAGTCCGTGCGTCTCTATGATTTTATGAAATGGGTATCGTGTTGTCTAGAAAAATCAAGAGGACATAACACGACACAGGAAGGAAGAGTCGTGTGTTTGTACGCGCATTTAATCGTCAGCGCCCCCTTTCATATATCCTAGTCCAATTTTCAAGGCACGACGCGTGATTTCCGTCCATCGATTTTCTGGATACTCGGCTAAAACCTTCGCGGAATTGGGATCTTGAATTGTCAGGTCAGCTATTTTAATCATGCCATCTTCAATTTTCACATCGGCCACAAGCTATCTCCTTTATTCATTCGCCCTTAATAAGCGCAATCAGTGTCTCGAATTATTCCATGCTGGCCAGCCTTGCCGGTTTTCTTGACAGGGTTCGAAGTGGATGATAGCATTTTTCTTAAGTGAGACGCGAATTTACGTCATGTGTCCACGTTTCAAACAATCGCTCATTCGTCATTCATTCACCAGCATAACCGCACGATGAACATCTCACGACAACATGTGCAACGACCATGGCTGCGGCTCAGTTTCAGCCTTCTTTTCATCAGTGTCTTGACTGCATGTGGTGGGCCTCCGAACTGGGTAAAAGAAGGCTCAGGGGCTTTTAACAACGAAGGCGCCAAGTCTATTTATGGAGTCGGTTCTATCGTGGGGGTCAATAATGAGCCTTTGGCTTGGGAAGCGGCTGAAAATCGATCGCGCGCGGAACTGGCCAAAACGTTTGAAACCTATACCGGGTATTTAATGGAGGATTACACCGCGTCGACAACGGCTGGAGATTTCACGAAAACAGCAGAAGAACAAAATATTGAACGCGCCATTAAAACTGTGACCACAGTGACATTAAATGGGGTACGCCCAATTGATCGCTATAAAGATGATGACACCAACAGCTATCATGTCTTAACAAAGCTTTCATTTAAAGATATGCAAGAAGCCTTACAAGAAGCCAGAGAGTTAAGCCACGAAGTGAAAGAATATGTCAAGGAAAATGCCGAACGACTGTTCAAGAAATTAGAACAAGAAGAAGCCAAGCGTTAAAGAGCTTTTCTCGTGAAACACTATTCAGTAAAGGCGAATCTCTGAATCCTATGATGATGACCACTCACCCATCGCGAACGACTTATGTTATTCGGAATGGAATATTTGCGCTCACGCTGCTCATGTTCTTCTCGCTTGTTGGTTGTGGATCTGAAAAAAAAGTCACACGCGTTGATACGGGACTCGTGACCGACTTCAGTGGACGGTGGAATGACACGGATTCTCGGATGGTCGCAGAAACCATGATCAAAGAAATGGTTTCACGCCCATGGCTCGAGAATTTCAGTCGAGCGCATGGACGACAACCCGTGGTGATTGTTGGCTCTGTATTGAATAAGAGTAATGAACATATTAATGTCCAGACGTTTATCACGGACCTGGAGCGGGAGATGACCAACTCACAACGAGTGACGTTTGTCGCCGCAAAGAGCGAACGAGATGAAATTCGTGAAGAGCGGCGCGACCAAGCCGTGCATTCACGAGAAGATACCCAGAAGGGGCCAGGGCAGGAAATTGGAGCCGACTTCATGATGAAGGGGTATATTTCCAATATTCTCGATGAAGCTGATGGAACAAAAGCCGTATACTTTCAGGTGGACCTCGATTTGATCGATCTGAAAAACAATGTCAAGTCATGGTACGGACAGAAGAAAATCAAGAAAATCATTGAGAAGAAGCGATTCCTTTTTTAGTTCGTTCTTATGTATACCCGTGGGTTTGTATCAACGTGATGTCCCTGTTAATCAATCGTCAGTGCCAGACTCTGTCAATCCCAGCACGCTCGCCACGATTCTCGCCTGTCTAATCCCACTTCGGATTTCGGATCGACTACGCTTTACCGCACTGCTCTCTTTCACTTTCTTGTTGTCGGGGTGCAGCTCATTTGGCAGTCACTACTCGAGCGTCGAAAAGAGTTTACTTGCCGGGAACCCGAAGCAAGCCGATCAAATAATTCAGGAAACCAAACAAGACTATGGACAACGGAGCCATCTGTTGTACCTCATGGATCGAGGCATGACCTTGCATCTTGCTGGTCGCTATCAAGACAGTAATACCTTTCTTGAAGAAGCCGATGCCCTCATTGAAGATTTTTATACCACGCGTATTCGAGATGAAGCTGCAGCCATTCTTGTCAATGAAACGCAGCTTCCCTATCAAGGCGATCCCTATGAACAGGTCATGGTCAATGTCATCAAGGTGCTGAACTATGCCCGCCTTGACGATGTTCCTGCCGCATTAGTAGAAGCCAGGCGCATCGATCATCGACTCAATGTCATTGCCGACTCAGTTGAGGACGATACGTATCGTGAAGATCCGTTTGCACGATATATGACGGGAGTGCTGTATGAAGCGGCAGGCGATCCAAACAATGCGTTTATTGCCTATCGAAAAGCCGCTGAAGGGTATCGACTGGCCGAACCGTGGTCGCAGATTACCTTCCCGTTGATATTACAAGAAGATTTATTACGAACAACCAAAACACTGGGGTTGAGCGAAGAGTTTCATGCCTACCAACAGGCCTTCCCTGATGCCTCTGAGCCGTTCGTTCATGAGCAAGACATGGCGCAAATCGTCGTCATCAGTATGAATGGACGTGGACCGACAAAAACTGATCTGTTGCTCGACTTTCCCATTAGTCTTGACGCCTTGCACTTAATGGCGCTGACCAAGCAGGGGTTTGGACGAAGTCACAGGCGAATGCGTGGACCGGATGCGGTGCTCTATGGATTACAAGGTGATATCGTACGCGTGGCCTTACCTCGCGTTCTACAACAATCTTCACCTGTTGCGTACAGTACCATTCGAGCAGACAATGGCGTAGAGTCCTATCAGAGAGATACTCAACGGATGTATGATTTGGATGCCGTCGCCAAAAAGAATTTAGATGATGCCTATACAGCACTCGTGGTACGAGCCGTGGCACGAGCGGCGATGAAAATGGCCGCTGCCGTCGGTATTGGATATGGGGCCCAGGCAGCCGTGAATAAGGACTCTCAGGCCTTGGTAGGACTTGTGGCTGCGAGTGTCGCGAAAATATTTGCGATTCTCACAGAAGAAGCGGACATTCGAACCTGGAGAACGCTACCTGGAGAGTTTCAGGCCACACGACTCTGGGTCCCTCCTGGAACGTATTCCATTACAATCGATTCATACGACGCGCTTGGAAACGTACTTCCCAATTCTGTGACACACGCAATGACGGTGAAGAGTGGTGAGACTCGCTTTCTGACTCAACGGATTCTCAAATAAAACGCGGAACTCAATGGCTATTCCTCACGCAATCATACTGTTTCTTTCAATTGGCATGTGGAGTGTAGGGTTCGGATGCGCATTCTTGGAAGATCGCTCCCGCCCTGATTGGGTTGACGGAATCAGCCATGAATTCCCCCCCGAAACATATTTACTTGGGAGAGGTGAAGCTGACACACGTGCAGTTGCAGAGCAACGAGCCTATGCGGCAGTCGCACGAATTTTTCACGCACATGTACAGGCTCAGATGCAAGACAACGAGATCTATTCACAAGTTGACCAAGGCAATCATAAAAAGGCTAGCCGGCAGTTGACGCTTGACCATCTCACACAGGTCTCAACCGAAAAGGTCTTAGCCGATGTCAAAGTCCTGGAAGCGTGGTCTCGTCCCGATGATGCTCGACACTTTATCTTAGCGGGCTTACATCGCGCCAAAACTGAACGTCTCTTACGCGCACATATTGCGAAATACGATCAGGCGATTCAACGCAATATGGAAGATGGTCGTACCGGAATAGATGTCATCACGAAACTTCGTGGGTTGAAGCGAGCATTACGCGATATGCACCTTCGGCAAATCGTCAATGCAGATTTGCAAATCGTCAGTCTAACTGGAGAAGAAGTTCCCGCGCTGTATTCACTCGCCAGTATTCAACGAGCACTCGACGCGTACTTGTTGAACGATGTGCACATCGATGTGCAGGTGACTGGAGATCAGCAACTGCAACTGTCCCAAGCCATTTGGGATGGCTTAACTCGCGAAGGATTGGTCACTCGCGAGGCAGGTCAACTCGCTTCCCGCACAGACCATTCTCAACAGCCCATCGATGCGTCTCATCAGAAGAGACCGGATTTCCTCATTACCGGGACCTCACGCTTAGAGGATCTCAAGCTGAACGACCCTTTATTCAAATATGTTCGTTGGTGTAGCGACATTCAAGTGATAGAATCAGATGGTCAACGGGTCATCGGTGCGGTCTCTCGCTCAGGACGTGAAGGGCATATCACGCAGCACGAAGCCCGTGTACGGGCTACGCAGGCTATGCAAGAAGCGGTGTCAACGGAAATCGCTCAATCTCTCGCTCGATTTATGTATGATGAACAAACCAAGGGGCTAGCGTCTCCAACATCTTCTTCGTGCCTTCCCTTCAAGTAACGATTGTCATGACCTTGTTCGAATCACTGGGACGACAAAGGAAAGGTTTGTGAAAAAAATCATGATCGCCATCGGCTCCCTGCTCGGCCTACTTCTTCTCCTGATCTTGACTCTTCCATATTGGCTGGATCTCAATCGGTATCGTGAGCAGTACATTCCGATTGTTGAGCAAGCATTGAACCGAAAGGTCGAAATATCGCATATCCGTGCAATGTGGTACCCGCAGATCGGCCTTCAAATCGAAGGCGCAAAGATCTTTGATGATCCCAGCGTAACTCACGCACCCTTTGTCGAAGTGTCTTCAATCGAAGTAGCCGTAAAATGGAAACCACTACTTCAGCGTCGACTTGAAATCCAAAGCTTGACTCTGCATCAACCCAGTCTCACGCTATTTCGCGGAAGAGACAACACATTGAATACCGAAACGCTGGGAAGCGGAAAACAGAAAAGTTCTGCTTCTTCGACGCCTAAAGAATCACGTGAATCGGTCTTAGCCATGCTCGGGGTAGAACAGCTCATGATATCGAACGGTACGGTACGGTACGAAGATCATTCTCGAGAACAAAAACAATCGTATCAGCTTGAAAATATTGAGATGCAGACAGAGTCCGTCCGAATTGGTGCTACCGCTCAATTCTCTGTCCAAGGAACGCTTCTTCCATCACAACTTCCGGTATCATTAGCAGGAACTGTCGGTCCGCTTCAGACTAATTGGGATATCTCAAAGATTGAGATGCGAGTCAATCTTGGCCAATCAAGCCTTAACGCCAAAGGGCATATAACAGATGGAATGCTCGCTCTGGATTTGTCATCGTCAAGGCTTACCTCAAACGATCTTCCTTTCAGTATCTCTCTCGATAGACCAATTGCGTTGACAGAGATCTTTGCTCATGTCCAACTACCGATGGGTAAAACGGATCCACCGACAATATCGACAACCGACATACGTGTTGATCCTCTGCAGTGTCAGCTGAAAATGGGGGAGTCGATTCTCACCGTTTCCGGTCATGCCGTTGGGACGAAGCTGGAGATTCATGGAACGGCTCCAATTGTACGCAGTCAAGATCTTCCAGTATCGCTGCCACTTCATCGTCCTGTGTCGATGCGCACACTCGATGTACACGCGAAAATTGATGGAACCTTGATACATGTCGAGAGGCTTACGGGGAAGATTTTCAATGGTCAATTGAAGACGAATGGCACATGGGACATGCGTTCTGAGATTCCCGCTTTTCAATCAACAGGAACCATTGAACACATCAATATTGACGACGTTCAGCAGGTGCTTAAGCCTACACCAGTTACGTTGCAGGGAACTGGGGCAATGAATTGGGAAGTGAAAGGCACCATTCCTGTGAAACAACCTCCTCACCTTTTTGGTCACGCGCACCTCTCAATCGTCAATGGACAGTTACAGGGTTTTGACTTGCTGGAACAGATTGAACACGTGTTGAAACTCAAAGGCCTCTTGAGTACTGGGCAAGGCGTCACACGTTTTTCACACTTTCAAGGTGACGTTGCATTTCACAACGAACAATTCCCCATTAAGTCAGTTTTGCTGCAAGGCATTGAGGACAACTTTCAGATGCAAGGTGCGGGTGTGGTCATGCGCGATCAATCAATGAACATCAACGGGAATTTGCGATTAGGAGATGCAGTATCAGGAAAAATCACTCAGCGCATGCCAATTGCCAAGATGGCATTAGAGCAAGGCAAGCTTGTTGTGCCATTCACAGTCAAAGGGCATCTCACTGAAGCCACAGTGGGGTTAGACTTTGGATCAATTCAACAACGTCTTCAAAAGCAAATGGGCTCCTCAATGAAAAAGATTCTTGAAGGTGATCCGAAGAAAATGGAAGAAATGTTACAACAAGGAAAAGGACTATTAAAACAACTATTCGGAAAATAAGTACGCTTCACTTTCCCTCACAACACATCTTCTGTTTTGCTTTCTACTGAATGGTCTTAAGGTTTCGAGGAGATGCCGGAGGAATGGTTTCTGCCCACGCTTTCGTATTGCGGCCAACACTCCCCATTGGTGTGATCGACCATTTGGGACTACCCGTCTCAAGACGTTCTTGAAGCGGCGTAGCTGCTTTATTGGCCTTCCAACTGTCTTGTCCACTGAGACCGTCGACCGTATAGGGGGCCAAAAAACTATCGGCCGACAAGGCGATAAAGGCATAACTGTGATCGGGAGCGAGGTTATCTCTCCGTTGAGGAAGTGGTGATATATAGTGGTTAGCAAATGCCGTGAAATTGGGAATCCACTGACCCGTCGATGTTTCAATCGTGGGATCACGATAGGCTTCAACCAGGGTACTCAGGTTTGTCGGGGTCTCATCCAAATTCAGGTGAAATCGCTTTTTGGCCATAAATCTCAAAAGTGTTGTCGTATCCGCGACGTCCATTTGTTTGGCCATCCCCAAAACCACAAGCATAAAGTTCTCTTCCCAAGGCGATGTCGCATGGGTTAATGACCCATCGTTGCGTATTGGCCTTTGCAGAAAATCTTTCGTCCCAGTACTCCATTGACCAAGCGGTGACGGTTGCTTATCGGGAAATAACCAATAGGGATTCGTTGTCCTAACATGTCTTCCCCACCCCCAGACCTCGTCTCTTTCTGGATAGGTGGCAGGAAGATTCTGAACCCCTTCCCAAGCCGTAATATTATTGTGAAGTTTATCGATGAAGTAGGGTTGCTCTGGTTCTCCATCAGGGGAAATAAAGGCCGCATACACAAGGACTTTTAACCCCCAGGCATCCGCTCGCACATTTTGATTGTTTAACAGTCCTTCATTGCCAGGTCTGGCAATATGACTATTCCATCCGGATAATTGCCAACCAAGACGAAAGTTTGCATCCAGTTGAAGGCATTCGAGATAGTAATACTGTCCACTGAACAGATAGGCGGTATAACAGGCATCGGTATGATGACTGGATCCAGTTTCCGCCCATCCATCGTTGGAAATGAGTCCCCTCTGGATCCTGTCGATGCTGTTTCCCGAGTCTAAAATTCCTGCAAATTGGGTCGTCGGCCTGGCATTAATGGAGACAATTCTTCCAAACGTATCTATCGTTCCTGTTCTAAGGTTGACTCCCTGCTGCCAAAGATTTGAATGTCGGCTCCAGGATTGATCAAAGTAGTCTCCGCTTCCCGCTTGGGAATCAGCTTCTCTGAGATGAATAGGGAGACGACCTGCTAGATCTGCATTTCCCAACACCATGGCATAGCCTCGTTCACTCATGGAGTAGAGCCACAGTATTTCCCAGGTGGCTTGCAAGCCTATCCAATCGTTTTTCCCCGGTGCATTTAAGGCCTTGACGTAATTCCCAAGATGATTCGATGCCGTTCCGGTGTTCCTCCCATCCAGGGTACCGCTGTACTGTTGATAAGTTTGATATCGTTGACGTTCAAGGGAAGGAGAGACAGACAACGAGTTATCGTAATGAGGAATAGCGCCTGTCGTGACCAGATAGGCAAGATTATGGTCGACCCTCACCGGTTCTGGGCCATTTCCAATCCAAAATGTTTTATGCCATCGGGATTGCCCAATATGCGTGAAGGTAGGGTGAGTCCATTTTGTGACAGGGTGAGTATGGCCAGCCTTGAGTGTGAGACGATAGGACAGATCTCGCATGCTGTGTGACCGGGTAGAGCTTACCCACATATTCTCAACGGTGTATCCCACTCGTACATGCTTTCCCTGAGGATAAAACCATGATTCAAAGATAGGATGAAGGGCTTTGCTTCCGTCACCAAAGTCTTGGTCCTCGTTACGAGCAGGCGTACGGTCCTCGAGAATAACAGCCGTCACAATCGGCCCCTGCAACCAGTAACGAAACATTCCGTGTTCCAACATCTTCCGTGCCCGCACCGTGCGATCGCGTTTTCCATGCATGTGAATGGTTGCGTCAAAATCGTAATCGGCATGCAACATCTGTGATTGGCTTAGAAATCCTGCATTGTGACCAGTTGACTGATTCACAAATTCAACATCAATCGCACCAGTCAAAGGCAGTGAAGGCACAATAAAGCTCACAATGGCAAATTTTAGGGATCCATCACGCCATCGATTTTTGACATCACATTGGGTCAACACCTTCACACCATTCAATTTAGCCTGAGCAAATTGTGCAATCGTGCCTTTGGGAAATGGACGAGCGATTGAAATGGCTCGCTTGCTTTGAGGTGAAGTGGCTGTATTGAACAAACGAATGGTATTACTCACTAATAGTGAGCCTGGACGTGTCGAGCCAGAAACCATCATGCCTTGCGAATCGGAGCCAGTTGTCTGCTGCCCCGCACTCATGACATCAATACCATCTTGTGCGGCATGGACATTCATATCGGCCATAGCGACGAGAATATGATTGACACCGAAACCGATAAGCAAAGAAAAAAAGATTCGTAACATATGCTTCACGGATACTCTCCCACATCCAATAGGTTTGCTCTGCTAGGTCGATACCTGTTCACATTTCCATCCAAGACTTGAGGTGTCTGATCCAGTTTCGTCAGTCCCTGACGTTTGCTTGGCAAATGCATGTCGATGCTCAATTCTTTTTATCGGTCTCTTTTTGTGAGGATATATCGAAAGACCTTGCCGAATTATTCATTTTTGCCTGTATCATGACATCACCTCCTGGATCAGTTTGTTCTTCTTAGGGCAGACTCCCTCACGCTCAATGCAACTGAGCATCAAAAAACTGCACGTCAGGTTTGAGAGAAAAAAGTTTTGATTTTTGAACCATGCAAACTGGTGAGATTGATAAGGATTACGAACAGGAAAAATCAGTCTGCAATTCTTGAATAATTTCCGTCCATTCTTGAACGTGTGGCAGATACTGCTGAGAAAGGGATGTCGACTCAGATGGCATACTGACATCAAGGCTCGAGAAAATGTTTTGTGCCGTTGCGTTATACTGACTGGCTAACGCCAACAATTGACAGGCTCCAGTTGGAGCTGGAGGTTGCCCACCAGCTTGCTCGAAAAGCGCAATGGCTCGATACCCGTTTTCTTGTGTGCGAAATAAGGCTTCGATCCCCGAGTAGACAGTTTTCCGTGGCAGATCAAAGTCTTTTTTTGCTAAAATGGCGGCCATCATCGCGGCCTTTCCAATTGAAAGGGCAGCTCCATGTGGATCACCACCGGCCATCACATCATTTGCCTGATTTTCTAACCGCTCTAACTCAGCCTGCTCTCCAACAAGCTGAGCGAAAGCTTGTGTGCTGAATCCCAACACGACTGAGAGAATAAAAAAAAGAGGCAATTTCCATAGAGAGCCTTGAGGCAATCGTTCCATGCTTTGACGTGATGTATTCACAGGAGTGAAAGACGTTCAATGATAACACGCTGTTCTGCCCATTAATTCGCTTGTTCATCCATATCGACTTGTTTAATCGTCCAATCCACGGCCAGCCGAAGCTCACTCATGGGTTTTGATGTATCGTAGATCAGCCAAACTTTTTCTTCTAATTTCCTCAGTGGGCCGATCGATTTCCCGTCCCGCAACTTCCCAAGACCCCACACCACTTCGGTCATCACAGGAAAATCAATGTCCTCTGATGACTCTAGATCATCCACCCGCTCGGTAAGGTAATTTAAAATTGGAGGGGTGATGTCATGATCTCCAGTTATGGCGCCAATCGATCCCAAGCCTTTGGCTGCCGCCGCACGGATTGATGAGTCATTTTTCGTATTTGTGAATATACTGGTGAGCACGGGGATTCCAGGACTTCCCGTTGCGGCCAGTGCGGCAATGCTCTCTACCGAATGCGTCTCCTCTTGTTGAAATTCTTTTAAATAGGGTTGCGCTTCCTGTGACTGCAGATTGGGCATGACGGAGAGTATCGTCAACCTTCGGTCTTGAGATGTGTTTGCCCCTTTCAGCAAAGTCAGCAGTCGTTTTTCGTGACCCCATTGTGCGGCAAGTTTGACGGGGAAATCATACTCTTCAAGTTTGTCTTTTAATTGAGCTAAGGCAAAGTCCCCAGTTTTTTTCACATTCGCGGCCTTGGCTGCGGCCCGCACATCGTCAAAGTCTGTCCGGACTTCTTTTTGCCAACCCGAGTCCCTCCCTTCCAAAAAATAGGCAAAGAGGCAGGCAGGGCCCTTCCACAGACGTGCCGGACTGTCAACCTGATCCGCATCACCGCCAGCTCGTGTTGTCCCCGTGGATTTTTTCTGTTCCTCACATTTGACACGAAATTCAACGTCATGCGGTTGCTTGCGATCAGTGACAATCGTGTAGTCAAGTTCTTGTAAGCGACGAGTAATGACGTTGATAAGCGGAGCGGCATCGCCACGGCCTCGTTCAGTCAACGCCAAGACGTTGACAAATATGGTATTCGCGTTGGACAGTTTGGCCTTTTGTTCACGAGAAAAACTGTCCCGAGTCGCTGCAGAAACGTCAGTGATCATCGCAAAGCATAAAAACGCACAGCCGAGTAAAAATATTTCCCGTCTCATCACATGCTCCTCCCAGATCGGTACGTAACGAAGAAGATTGTCAAGCGTTAGAATTCTACGGAATCGGTTCCTTCCTAGCCATCTCATGCAAGACGATCATTTCTTTGCTTACTAGATGATGATGTCGTTGAGTCATTGATAAGGACAACAGATGAGATGCCAAAGCATCGGTTTCTCCGACTTAATGGGAATTTCTAAAAACTATACCTTTCCAGAGCATAAGCCAGCAACTTCTGCCGAGCAATGAACAAATTGGCGTTCAAAAGAATATGTTTCTGCCATATGTGCCAGTATGTGAATGGGAGCAGGCTCATCGTGTGGCACGACAGTTGAGTTGAACCCATGATAAGGGCAGGGTATACTCGGTGAATGTTGAAGAATCAAAAAATCGCCTTTATTGGTGCAGGAAATATGGCTGAAGCGTTGCTGGCCGGCCTTCTGCAATCGCATGCTGTAGACCCATCCAACATTTGGGCCACGGATGTATCGCAAGTTCGCCTCAATTCCATCAAAGACACATATCAGATTCAGGTTGGGACCGATAATACGGATGCCGTGAAATGGGCGACCATTATTATTATGGCTGTTAAACCTCAAGTTCTTCCCCAAGTTCTCCAGGAAGTCAAGACAGGGTTGACAACCTCTCAACTCGTTATTTCAATCGCAGCCGGCATTCCTCTGTCGGCAATCATTGGTGAACTCTCTGAGTCTACTTCCGTGATCCGGGCTATGCCGAATACCCCCTGCCTTGTCCAGCAAGGCGCCACGGCTCTCGCCGCGGGTACAACTGTCACCCAAGACCATATGAACATGGCTGAGGCCATTTTTGAGGCATCCGGCAAAGTTGTGGTGGTTGAAGAAAAGCTGATGGATGCCGTTACTGGGTTGAGTGGAAGCGGCCCTGCCTATGTCTATGTGATGATAGAAGCATTGGCCGATGGTGGAGTCCGCATGGGACTGCCTCGCCACATTGCACATACACTTGCCACGCAAACCGTACTTGGAACGGCGCATATAGTTGTCGAAAGTGGCGAGCACCCCGGACAGTTAAAAGATCGAGTCACCTCTCCTGGAGGAACAACCATCGCTGGACTTCATGAATTAGAGAACGGCGGGGTTCGCGCAACATTGATGAATGCCGTCGCCGCAGCAACGAAGCGGTCTCAAGAGCTTGGGGCGTCACACAACAAAGAAAACGTCTAGTCTTAGTGCCGCGTAGGATTTTTAGAATCTAAGACCACGATCACGTACAGTGAATGTATGTGGTACGTCGTAGACATTCGAAAAAATCACACGTCAGATCCCTTGCCATCCTCCCTTTACATCTACGTCCAGAGGGCTAACATCGGTAATAGCTTCACGCCTCGGCTCACGTTGTAGTGTCGGGAAGAACATATGAATACACACCAAGCATTCCATCCCGAATGGCAGATAGCCGGCATAGCCTAAAATCGGCATTTCGAACACTTGAAAGACGTGAAGATGAGGAATGGCATATTCCCAATGTGCCAAACTATAGACATTCCACAATTCCCAAAGAACTCCACACAGAAGCCCGCCAACGGCTGGCACGACAATCGGTTGCCAATCGCCGCATCGAAGACATTTCAGTATCGAGGCTTGGCCCTGAAGCAGTTGAATCGCTAACATGAGAAGCAATGGGGAGGTCCATAACAGTGGATACAAGACCCTGGGCCAAAGCCCAATACCGATTAGCCCTAGAGAGGCTAACAGCAGGAGGGCCCACCCAAGGAATTTTTCATTCCGAAAGCTAACCTTCCACCAATTGCGAAATGGCGCTGTGATGCAATCACACGACAGTAGGAATTCATAGGTGCCATAAACCGCAGGAAGGACGATGGAGAACGACAGGCTTCCGAAAAACACATAGGCGAAGGCCGAAATCTCTTCGTTCGGCAGGTAATACCAATTTTGAACGAATCGATTCAGATACTCAAACACCCACCAAAATATCGCACTTATCGGAAATAAGCTTAAAAAGATTTTTGACTGATTGACCATAAGACAACGACTCGTTCGCATCATCGTACAGGCATTGATCAAGACAATGTAACTCAGCCAGAGAGGCGTAAAGGTATGAAGTTGAACCGCTGCTATGGCAGGCCATCGTGTCCAGGCCGCCAACCATGCGACGGCTAAGGACCCAACGGCACACCATCCCCAAGTCGGGAATGATCCAGTCGGCGCTTTTTTCGACGAAGGACGAGGAAATGTTATCAGCCGCCAAATAAATGGTGACATCACGAGAACAATGCCAAAGGCGGTAGTCGTAAAAAGTGTCCAGGAAACTTCACCGGGGGCAACAGACCCTGGTCGTGGAGGAAAAAAGAGAAAAGGCCAGATTGATGCTCCTGAAAGCCATGTTCCGAACAGTGGTAGTCCCAGAAAGGTAAGCAGAAGAAGCAGTGAGTGAAGATATCGCATGTGCGAGTCCGCTATGAGAGCAGGCATGACAGGGGAACTGGCTCCTGACCGATTACTCATACCTTGGCCGCCTCAGCCCAGACTACGTGGACCCAAGGCATGTTCTGGTTGAGATTAATTTGGGAAGGTATAGTTAGCACATTCTACGTGTTCAATGCCTTGCTTCAACATTCCAGCAATATCAAGCCCTTCTTCAATGTGTTGAATGTCGGATAATCGTGCGCGAGTATTTGGATGTGGCGGGACGAAAAGGGTGCAACAGTCTTGATCTGGCTCAATCGATGTTTCAAAGGTCTGAATCGCTTGTGCCTGTTCGGTAATTTCGATTTTATCCATTCCAATGAGTGGACGAAGTATCGGCAGCGCCGTGACTTCACTCACGACTTGAATATTGCCTGGAGTTTGCGAAGCGACTTGCCCAAGACTGTCTCCCGTGACAAGGGCCCAGGCCTCCTCTTGTCGCGCTAATTCTTCGGCTATTCTCATCATCATCCGCCTATAGAGCACCACGCGGACAGGGGCAGGCGCACCAAGAACAATCTGTTGTTGAATGTCACCAAATGGCACAAGGTATAACTTTGAGGAAAGTTGATACGAGGTCAATAAGGTGACTAAATCTCGTACTTTTTCCTCTGAGACGCGGGAGAGATACGGACGTCCGTGAAAATGGACAAACACAACCCGGCATCCACGTTTGATCATTCGATACGCGGCAACCGGTGAATCAATTCCTCCCGACATGAGGCATAATACCTTCCCTCCGGTCCCGACTGGGAGTCCGCCAGGTCCTGGCTCTTTATTGAACGCATAGTAGGCTTCGTGTTTTAAAATTTCGATGTAGACCGTTAAATCCGGCTTTGAGAGATTCACACGTTTATCTGTGTGTGCACAAATGTCCGCACCAATTTCCCGATCGATATCCATCGAGGTTTTGGGAAATCGTTTTTCGGCTCGTTTAGTTAGGACACGGAATGTCGTGAATGCATGGGTAGAAATATCTCGCCGAATGGCTTCTTTGAGCTTCGTTAAATCTGATGACGTATATGAAATCGGCGCCGACCGGGCGAAGGAAAAATTCGTCACACCAAATGTGCGAGCCAACGTGTCATGAATGCATTCCCAAGACCGTTCTTCCGGGAAGCTGACTCGAATTCGACCGGGTAAGGCTTCAACTTGGATTGCCTTGAGGTTTCTGAGCGCGGATCGCAGATGGTGGACCATCCGTTGCTCAAAGAATCCGCGATTTCTTCCTTTGAGAGCGACCTCATGATAATGAACCAGTGCGTGAAACATTCAATGCATCATGAAGCGTGAGATGAGATAACGATCAGGTATCGTATTCGAATAGACAATTGTCGACTCGACATTCCGTAACCGACATATTCTATTCGTGCGCATAGCTATGAACATGACACGTGAGATATTACTCGAGACCTTCAAGAAAACGTTCGGCATCAATGGCAGCCATACATCCTGATCCTGCCGCCGTAATCGCCTGTCGATACTGCGAGTCTTGAACGTCCCCAGCGGCATAGACGCCGGGAATATTCGTCGCAGCGCTATGTGGTTGGGTCACAAGATAACCAGCGTCATCCATATCGAGAACACCTCGAAACAAACTGGTATTGGGGGTATGGCCAATCGCCACAAAGATTCCTGCACAAGGAAGATCCTCTATTTCCTTGGTCTTCACATCTTGCACACGGATTCCAGTCACGACATCGTCACCAAGCATTTCATCGATAGTCGTATTCCATCGAAATGAAATTTTCTCATTGTTTTCGGCACGATCCTGCATAATTTTTGAGGCACGTAATGAATCGCGCCTGTGGATGATCGTCACCTTAGTCGCAAACTTTGTGAGAAATGTGGCTTCTTCCATAGCACTATCTCCCCCTCCAATGACGACGATTTCTTTTTCTCGAAAAAAGAAGCCATCACAGGTAGCACAGGTAGAGACGCCATGCCCCATGAGTCGGCTTTCAGAGGGAAGCCCTAAGAGGTTCGCTGAGGCACCCGTGGAGATAATGAGGGTCTTAGCTTGAATCGTCTCCTCGTCATCGATCGTGATGGAAAATGGACGGTTGGCAAGATCAACCTTGGTGACATGGCCTTGCCGAAATGCCGTGCCAAATCGTTCAGCTTGAGCTCGCATATCCATGATCAACTGTGGCCCCATAATGCCTTTAGGAAATCCTGGAAAATTTTCAACATCCGTTGTGATGGTTAATTGTCCACCTGGCTGAGAACCATCAATCAGGAGAGGGGAAAGATTGGCCCGGGCGGTGTACAAGGCGGCGGTCAGGCCCGCAGGTCCAGACCCAAGAATGACAACATTATGCATGAAACGACTCCTTATTCGTTGAAGTACTCCCTTGCCGTGCGACATGCATGGGCTTGGGAAAGGGAGAAGGCTGATGATACTGTGCTATCAGACATGAAAGACACAATGGTTATATTTTTTGTCGAGCCTCTTTTTGAAAGAGACGATACAGGGTTCGAACAATTGGACGTAGTCGCGTCAAGGGCAGTGCCCCGTTGATCACATGATCAGCATACTGTTTTTTTTCAAGAAGCGGCATCTGATGTTGCAATCGACGTATAGCTTCAGCTCGGGACATGCCCGTTCGACGGCATGCCCGCTGAATTTGTATCTGTCGATTGGCGGTCACAACGACGACTCTGTCCATACGTGTGTAGGCTTCTGACTCAATAAGCATGGCGGCGTCATAGATGATCACCGCTTCCGGATTATCCTGAAACACTTGCCGTACCAGGCGAGCCTGCTCACGTGCCACGCGGGGATAGAGAATATCCGTTAATTGCCTGAGCTTACGAGGATTGTCAAAGACGACATCCGCCAGAGCCGCTCGATTCACGGTATTCTGTTCAGTCAATATTCCTCGGCCAAATGTTCGAATAATATCCTTCCAGGCCACTCGGTGAGGTTTGACGACCTCTCGTGTGAGACGATCAGCATCAATGATCCATGCACCATAGTGCTGAAATATTTGCGCAAGGGTTGTCTTCCCCGATGCCAAGCCACCCGTCAGGCCCACGATGAGCATATCGCACCATAGCATAGGATTTTTCCTCGTCACAATCATGACTTAGAGGCGTGTGAGCTCCGTAGCTTGACCCACAGGTATCACATAGGTTATTGCCTTAGAAGACGTATCGGCACATTGTGCATTGACAACGATACCGGGCAACCAGTTTTTTCACTACCTTAGGATCAAATAATGAGAGGGCTTTGTAAACAGCACGTGAAGCACGTAACTTCCCTCACACTCATGCTTGCGACTCTCTCCCTCGTCCTTGGATTTTTAGGACATTCATTCAGTTGGGCCACGTCATCCTCGAAAGCGCAGCCGCCGGATACAGAAGGTTGGACTGTGGCATTAGATGGTACGGGGGCATATCTTTCCATACAAGAAGCGATCGATGCCTCGAAGTCCGGCGATACAATTTGGATCAAGGCTGGAACCTATGCCGAAGATGTCACCGTTCATAGCAAAGAAGGACTCAAGATTATTGGGGAGCGAATGGACTTAGTGGTGCTGACTGGTTTGAAGCGCGTCGGGACTCTCCACATTGGCAAATGGCCCTACGGTGCACAAAATGTCGAAATTCATAATCTCACCGTTCATCAACATGGCGGATTAGGGTTGGGCATTTTCAATGGTGGCGGGATTCTCTTGAAAAAGATTCATGTTCAAGGCATGGTGTTTGGGCAGGAAGTTGAGGATGTGCGCATAGAAGATTGCGTGATAGGTGGAAGTGAAACGACAGGGGTCGCGTTTGCCAACTCTAAGGCCAGCCTTATCGGTAATTTCATTCATGACAATGATCACGGTGTTGCGGTGGGGGGAACGTCAGAGGTGCTCTTAAAGCATAATGTCATTACTCGAAGCTTGTTTGAAGGCATTATGGTCCATGATACGTCCAAGGCTGTGGTGATTCAAAATACGCTTGTGAAGAACGGTGGGGGGATCGCGTTTCATGACACAACGCAAGGTGAAGCGCATGGGAATATTTTGACCGACAGCCAGATTGGGGTTCTTGTCTCTCCGCAAAGTCAAACGGCCTTCTCCTTCAATGTCTTGTTTGCCAATGACGCAAACTATCTGCAAAAAGAAGCGTCGAATGTTCCCGCTCCGCTTGATCGGCAAAGTCAAACCGATGTGAATGTCTCGCCGACCTTTGTGGGACCAGAAGAAGATGATTTTCGCTTGGTATCCGATACAACACTACGAAATATTGGGCAATTCCCTTTCTTGGGCGCATTAGCACCAATTGATTCCGGCAGCTGATTTTTTGTCGTCCCTGGTACATACGACTCATGGTGCGATGTTCATTGTTTATAGCGAAACCAAATAACTTCCAACCGAATGTACATCATGTACACAGCGCAAAAACACACGTCGTACAAACGGAAGTAAATTGGAACGGCTATAATTTACCGACGACTCAAAGATCCGTCCCTCATTGTTCAGTTAGTCCAAGCCTCCAAACGTTCATTCAGCGTGTAAGAATAAGGGTGACATAGAGCCCATTCATTCCTGGCTTGTGTTGAGATCGCATATCTGGAGGGTAGAAAAATATGGACATCAATGAAAAAATTCTCAGAGCCAAACAAAAACTCATGCAGCGGGGTCGAGGAGATTCGGCTCGAGAAGTTGATGAAGACTATGGTGACCCTCGTGTCCCGCCGGGGCAACATGTAGTCAATAATTGGCCTGTGCTGGATCTTGGCTTTAAGCCTGAAATTTCACTTGAAGAATGGAAATTGGAAATTGATGGACACATCGAAAATCCAGTCACCTGGAATTGGGACGCATTTCACGCCCAACCATCTCTAACCATAACCACAGACTTTCACTGCGTCACGAGTTGGAGTCGTTTGGATAACGAATGGGTAGGGGTGAGTTTTAAACATGTGCTCGATGTTGTTCGCCCACTTCCGTCCGTCAAGTTTGTCTTATTTGAAGCGTATGATGATTACACGACGAATCTTCCGTTGTCTGTCTGCCAGGATGATGATGTCTTTCTGGCTTCACAATGGAAACAACTTCCTCTATCGAGAGACCACGGTGGGCCAGTTCGCATGATTATTCCAAAGCTCTACGCCTGGAAAGGCGCGAAGTGGATTAAAAAGATCACTTTTGCCGAGAAGGACCAAAAAGGGTTTTGGGAAGTCCGTGGCTATTCGAATACCGCACTTCCATGGAATAATGATCGATATGGTTAAGCATTGGAAGCATGACTTTGTCACAGACGTGAACGTTTGGACATGCCTCCTCACGTAGAGACTCAACGAATTCCATGGCATGGTGTATTCTATAATTGTTGTGACATAAGGATTGTCCTCCTCTATGATAGTCACAGCGCGAATGCCCTTCCCATTCGCCTTGCATGCGTTCTGGTTGACTGGGTAGGATGTAGGTAATGTTCCACTATCTTGAATGAGGTGATGACAGGATGATATCTCTCAAGCATGTGTTGAGGAAACCGATTTGCGTTTATGGGTTCCTACTGGCTTTTTCCTTCCCACTATTCATCTCTCAGGTTTTTGCACAAGATCTCGCATCATTTTCCAAACACGTCACTCCCCACACCTTAAAAAATGGTTGGACGTTTATTATTGTTGAACGTCCCAAAGCACCCGTTTTTGCATTTATGACACGGGTTAATGTGGGTTCCGCACAAGAACAGAGCGGCCGGACCGGTCTTGCCCATATGTTTGAACATATGGCGTTCAAAGGAACACCACGACTCGGAACATCGAATTATGCGGAGGAGAAAACTGCCCTGAAGAACCTTGAAGACGCATACCTCGCCTATCAACAGGCCAGAGTTGCATCGGATAGCGATCCATCGACCGTCAAGGAACGCAAAGCGCACTTTAAAAAGATGCAAGAGGTGGCCAGCCAGTACGTCGTGAAAAATGAGTTTGGAGATATTATCGAACGCGAAGGTGGCGTCTCATTGAATGCGTTCACGGGGTCTGATGTCACTGGCTATTTCTATGCCTTACCATCGAATAAAGTTGAACTGTTTGCCTATTTAGAGTCTGAGCGATTTCTGCACCCGGTCTTTCGCGAGTTTTATAAAGAACGGGATGTGGTGATGGAAGAACGCCGCCTTCGGACCGAAAGCCGTGCCATCGGTCGCTTGCTCGAGCAATTTATTGCAACGGCCTTTATTGCGCATCCCTATCGCCATCCAGTCATTGGGTTTGCGAGCGACATTCAGTCGTATACCATGACGGATGCCGAAGCATTTTATCGTAAGCATTATGTGCCAGCGAATATGGTGACGGCCATCGTTGGCGATGTGAAAGCAGAGAAGCTCATCCCGCTCTTAGAAGCATATTTTGGAAGAATTCCCGAAGGACCAAAACCAAATCCGCTCAGAACGGTTGAACCGCCTTCTATCGCGGAAAAAACCGTGGTGCTTCGCGATCCTTCACAGCCATTTTACCTGGAGGGATATCACAAGCCAGCAGTAACGCATCCCGATCAGCCTGTGTTTGACGCCATCGACGATATTTTGACAAATGGACGGACGTCTCGCTTCTATCGGTCACTGGTCCGTGATAAACAAATAGCCGTGTCAGCCGGCTCGTATAGTGCCTACCCAGGAGAAAAATACCCACATCTCTGGATCGCCTATGGCGTCCCAAGCCGTGGCGTGAGCAATGCCACCGTACAGGACGCGTTGCGTACGGAGATAGAGCGCATAGTCACTGAAGATGTGACGGATGAAGAATTGCAAAAGTTCCGCACTCGCGCCAAAGCCGGGTTAGTGCGAGCGCTTGGCAGTAACTTGGGATTAGCCATGTACCTAACGGACTATCAAATGTTGTTCGGCGATTGGCGTGAATTATTTACCTATATCGGTCGCTTAGAGAGCGTGACCAAGGCTGACATTCGCCGGGTTGCGGGCCAGATGTTTCAGGAAGCAAACCGTGTCGTTGCCATGATTGAAACAAAACCGCCCCAACCGATCAACACCGACGCAGCAGTTTCAGGAGGTCAGCAACAATGAGTATCCTGTTGAATATCTTCAAAGTGTGCGGTTGTATATGCTTGATACTTTTGCTGAGTCTGTCGCGACAAGGCCCCAGTTATGCTCAAGTTGATCGCGTTGAAGACCTACGGTTTCCACCTCTCTCAGAACTCGAAATACCAGTGCCAACACGCGTGGAGTTGGAAAATGGAATGGTTATTGTCATGATGGAGGACCACGAACTTCCACTCGTCCGTATCTCTGCAAAGATACGGACGGGTTCTCGATTAGAATCAACTTCGCAGACTGGGCTCGCTCAACTGGTCGGAACGGTGATGCGGAGTGGTGGAAGCACATCATTAGCGGGTGATGCGTTGGATGATTTTCTCGAAGGTAAAGCCGCGACCATTGAAACCTCCATCGGTGAAACCGCCGGCACAGCAGCAATGAGTTGCCTGAAAGACGACTTTCCAGATGTGTTACGCGTCTTTGCAGATGTTCTCCGGCATCCATCTTTTGATCCCCAAAAACTGGCTATTGCTAAAAACCAAACGATGGCGGGCATTTCTCGACAAAATGATAATCCTGACGCCATTCTCGGAAGAGAATTTAAAAAACTGGTGTACGGTCAAGACTCTCCCTATGCACGAACGCCTTCCTATGCCACGGTGAGTGCGATCACTCAAAAAGATTTGATCGCGTGGCATACATCCTACTTTCATCCCAATCGAATGATTTTGGGAATCACGGGAGATTTTCAATTAGATTCGGCGCTGAAGATGCTCAAAGATGCATTTGGAAATTGGCCGGCGGGTCCGACAGTCAAAGACATTTCGGTTCCGTATCAAGAATCGAATGCGGCAAAAGTCTTTTATGTTGAAAAAAATGATATGACGCAAGCGAAAATCATGATGGGACATTTGGGGGTCATGCGACGGAATCCCGACTATTACCCCCTGGTCATCGTCAATCAGATATTATCCGGCTCCTTTGGTGCTCGACTGTTTTCAAACGTTCGATCCAAGCAGGGACTTGCGTATGATGTGCACGGAGGAGTGGGGTTTCAGTGGGACTATCCAGGCTTGGCCAGTTTAATGATGTCAACAAAAACTGAAACGACAGGTGCCGGTATTGATGCACTCATTGCCGAATCTCAAAAAATGGTGACGGAGCCGCCCACGGAGGAAGAAGTGACTAAAGCAAAGGGAGCCATTTTAAATTCGTATATTTTTTCCGTGGATTCTCCAGCCAAAGTGTTAGGCAAATACGTCACGCATGAGTATTATGGATACCCTGCCGACTGGTTTGTCCAGTTTCGAAAAGGTATCGAACAAGTGACGACTGAGCAAGTGCGGGAAGCCGTTCGCCTACATTTACGACCAGATAACTTTTCCATCTTAGTCGTTGGCCCACGAAAGGGCACCGCTTCTGCGTTGGCACGATATCATGACGTGCAAGAGGTTGATATCACAATTCAGGAAGCTAGCTAGGCCATTATGACATTGAACTTCCTTCATACATCGGACTCATCTATGAACACACACGTATGTTGGCGGCAGAACATGAAGGTGCTTGTCTGTCTGCTTGTGATGAGTGTCGGGTTGACCGGGTGTGAAACAAACCCGTATACCAAACGCTCTCAACTACTCTTGCTCCCGGATTCGTATATGACGAATATGGCCGCGACGCAATACAATCAAGTGCTTCAGGATCCTGAAGTCACACTCTCGACAAACCCAAAAGAAATTGAACCTGTGAAGCGGGTCGCCGCGCGAATTATTGAAGCGGCGAAACGATCAAAGTATGCAGAAGCCGCGAAAGCATTTAAGTGGGAAGTCTCCGTCATTAAAGATGACAATACGAAAAATGCGTGGGCGATGCCAGGAGGGAAAATTGCTGTCTATACGGGAATCTTCCCTATGGCAAAAACCGAGGCTGGCCTTGCGGCCATCATGGGGCATGAAGTGATTCATGCCTTGGCGCAACATGGTGGTGAACGAATGAGTCAGGGGTTAGTGTCGCAATTTGGCATGACGGCTGCGGCTGTTGCCCTCTCGACGCAAGGCTTCAGTCCGCAAATGAATCAGCTCGCCATGCAAGCTCTCGGGATGGGAGCGCAAGTGGGCGTTCTTCTTCCCTTTAGTCGCAGCCATGAATCTGAAGCTGATTACGTAGGAGTCTTATTGGCGGCCGATGCCGGCTATGATCCCCGGGAAGCCATCAATATCTGGCAACGTATGGCGCAAGCCTCTCAAGGAGCGCCCTCTGAATTTCTTTCAACACATCCAGCGCATGAAACACGCATTGCCGATTTAAAAAAATGGATGCCGGAAGCTATGGCGCTCTATCAGCCTGCCCAGAAGGCACCAGAGAAAAATTTACCGCTGATTCATCCTTCTCCACCGGCTAAGGCCAAAGCTGGTACTCCCAAGGGGAAGACATCATTGCGACGTTAGCGCTGTACGCTTCGTGTCTCAACACAGAGGTCAAGTTTTTCACGACTTCTTATCATTTTCACACACATCATGAATGAAAAATGGCTCTGCCTGCCAGTTCTCCTTGCCTTGTTTGCCTCTGCAGCTTGCGGCCGCAGTGAACCCGTGGTGGAAATTGCGCTTCATCCATCGAAGCCCAATATACTCTACATTGCAACCAATGCGTATCTTTATAAATCAAGAGATGAAGGCGCAACATGGAAAAATATTTCACAAGGGATGACGCATTCGCGTGTGATCTCTTTAGCCATCGATCCGCTATTTCCAGCCAATGTGTATGCGGGAACGAAAGGTGATGCGGTATTTAGAAGTTATAACGGTGGCCAGAATTGGGAATCGAAACGAGCCGGGCTTGAAGGTGTGACGATTTCGTCCGTCGTCCATCAACTCGTCGTTGTCCCTGGGTCCAGTCAACGGTTTTTTGCCGCCACGTCTATGGGTGTGTTTGAGACAGAGACTGCAGGGGAGACGTGGGTCAAACGAATGGAGGGCATGAAGGAAGTCCTCATGGTCGTGTCTCTCAGTATTGATCCTCAGCAACCTCAGACGTTGTATGCGGGAACGAGTGGTGGTGTCTATAAATCGTTAGATGGTGGGCATTGGTGGGACAAGGTCAATAATGGTCTTGTGGATCCCGAGGTTTTGAAATCATCACGAGCACTGGGAGTCACCAAAATACGGATTGATCCTCATCATTCTGAATCCGTCTATGCCGCAACATTAATCGGTCTGTATAAGACGGTGAATGGTGGCCAATCATGGGAGAATATTGGAGAAGATCTTCCTGATCAGATGCTGAGCGACTTACTCATTGACCCCACCAATCCTGATGTCATATATGTCGGGAGCCGAGAAGGAGTTCATCGATCGACGAACGGCGGAACAACGTGGCGCCCAATCAACGAAGGATTGGAAAATCTCAATATTCGAGCGCTGGCCATGAATCCACAGGATTCGCAGGTGCTTTATGTTGGAACAAATGGAAGTGGGCTGTATCGAAGTCGAAGTGGTGGAGAATCCTGGGAGCCAGTTCCATTGATTATCGCTGAAAATTAACGCAACACATCATGTTGGCCGACGCGTTTGATAATTTCTGACGGTCCTATTATGATGCGGTGGTTTCGTGAATGTCCTGCATGAATCTTCATTCATTTTATTGATAAGGAAACTGTAGCATTGAGTGATTCGACACGTGGGCAGAAATTCAAAGACATGACCTGCGCATTTTGTGGAAAACCACAAGGCCCAGGGAAAACCCTCATCCAATCTCCAACGGACCAAACCTGTCCCCAATGTCAGACGCAAGGACATGTGTTCATCTGCCAGGATTGTGTACAACACTGTTCAAAGTTTCTTGCCGGACAACCTCACGTCCATGAGCCAGTTGCCATCCCTGAAGGTCCACTGCCGACGCCTCCAGAAATAAAGGCGGTGCTGGATCAATACGTGATCGGCCAAGAACGCGCGAAAAAAGTCCTATCCGTCGCGGTCCATAATCATTATAAACGTGTCTTTAGCGGGCAAAAATTACAAGATATTGAATTAGAAAAAGGCAACGTGATGCTCATCGGAGCGACGGGGACAGGGAAAACGCTGTTGGCCAAGAGCCTGGCCAAAATTCTTCAAGTCCCATTTGCCATTGCCGATGCCACAACGGTAACGGAAGCCGGATATGTCGGGGAAGATGTCGAGAATGTGGTGTTAAAATTGTTGCAGGCCAGCGACTTTGATCTTGCACGAGCGCAAATCGGGATTATCTATATTGATGAAATCGATAAAATTAGCCGGAAGTCGGAAAGTGCCTCCATTACTCGTGATGTGTCTGGAGAAGGCGTACAGCAGGCGCTCCTGAAGCTTGTCGAAGGGACGGTGTGTAATATCCCTCCGAAGGGAGGACGCAAACATCCTGAGCAAGAATTTTTGCGAGTCGATACGGCCAATGTGTTATTTATCTGTGGGGGAGCGTTTGTCGGATTGGATGAGTTTATCGCTCAACGCACCAATCAAAAACGATTAGGGTTTGGAGCGACCAATGAACCCATTGAAACACATACTGCAGATTCATTAATTGATCGCGTCCGGCCTGAAGATCTCCTCAAGTATGGTCTCATTCCTGAATTTGTCGGTCGTTTTCCTATTCTGTCGACGTTGCGTGACTTAAGCGTTGCAGATATGGTTCGAGTGATGACCGAACCCAAGAACGCGCTGATTAAACAATATCAAGCATTATTCCAATTAGATAATATTCATCTGACATTTACGCCAGAAGCCATACGGCTTATTGCCGAAAAATCCGTCTCGATGAAGACTGGCGCCAGGGCACTCAGAAGTATTTTGGAGGATTTGATGCTAGACATCATGTATGACGTGCCAGCTCTTCAAGAAGTTCGTGAGGTTGTCATCAATCAAAAAGTGGTAGAAGGGACGGCGGCCCCACAATTACTGAAAAAGTCCGCGTAAGCTTTCGTTATTTTTTTGATAAAGAAAATCTGACTTCCCCTCACTTTCCCGCTTGCCTTAGCCAATATATGTTGTAACTTTATTATTGTCCCTTAAACGAATGTTGTCGTGCATGTGCTGCAAGTTGTTATCTATGAAGGAAACATAAGCCCTATTCCAGACGATGTGTCAATATTCAAACTAACGTAGAAATACTGTATCATTTTACCTTCGCTTAAACCCTTAGTGAAATAACGACGTCAATATATAGCATTGAATTTAAAGATAAAAATAATATTTTCTCTCCATGAGAAATAAGCCTATAAATTGCATGCCTATTTATTGGCTCTGTGGGTTCAACAAGTCTCGATTTTGATCAATTCACCTATTTGTTTTCATGATCACCTCTCAATGATGTCTCAGTGAGCCTTGTTGCCATAAGGTAACTAGCATCATGCACACTAACCGTACTACGCGCTGATTTATCGAAAGATGAATGGATATATGCAAATTCGACGAAAAATTTTGCTTGAAAGCCTCAAAGGAGTTGATCTTATTCTTTTGGGACTCGCATTTTCCCTTGCGGTTGCCCTTGCATACTCCTCTTCAGGAAATATTTCATTCAGCGAGTTTTTTGCGATTCGCGTTAAAATCGAAAACATTCTTTTTGTCAGTGGCATGGTTATTGTGTGGCATAGTATTTTTTCATTCTTTCAAATCTATGAATCCCGGCGTCTCTCAACCCTCAAGGACGAATGCCTCGATCTCCTGAAGGCCATGTCGCTTGCGACGCTGGTCTTAGTGACAGCAGCCGTGATTTTTAAAGTCGATATCATCACGCAATGGTTCGTTCTGGCTTTTTGGAGTGTGGGGTTGATCCTTCTTGTGGGCAGTCGACTCATTTTGAGATTGACGTTAAAGCAAGCCAGGCTGAATGGACGAAATATTAGAAATATTTTAATTGTAGGCACCAACCCGCGAGCCGTGCAGTTTGCACGAGATATTCAAGCGAAACCTGAGTTAGGGTATAAACTTGTTGGATTTTTAGACGAACCCTGGGATGGAACTGAAAGCTTTTCACAAACAGGGTATTCGATTGTCTCGGATTTCGAGAACTTTCAAAGTTTTCTTCGGTGTTTTGTGATCGATGAAGTCATGATTGCGCTTCCTGTAAAGTCCTACTATGCACAGGCAGCACAAATCGTGGAACAATGTGAAGAGCAGGGGGTCCTCATCCGTATCTTAGGCAACATGTTTTCACCTAAGGTTGCCCATGAACGGGTCGAACATTTTGGGACGCATTCACTCTTGACACTGCAACCTGGGGCACTTGGGGATCAAGCCTTTTTCTTTAAGCGAATTATCGATATTTCAGTATCGTTGCCTCTTCTGATGATGTTGCTACCATTTTTTGCCTGTATTGCCCTTGCGATTAAACTCACTGAAAAGGGTCCCGTTTTTTTTGCTCAAGAACGTATTGGGCGCAATAAACGGCAATTTCGTCTCTTTAAATTTCGTACGATGGTGCCTGGTGCAGAAAAGATGCTCAAAGAAATTGAACATCTCAATGAAGTGCAAGGAGCCGCGTTTAAGATCGAGGACGACCCCAGACTCACGCCGTTAGGACGCTGGCTGCGAAAAACAAGCATCGATGAACTCCCGCAATTTTGGAATGTGTTAAAGGGTGACATGAGCCTCGTCGGTCCTCGCCCCTTACCCATTCGAGACTTTGAAGGGTTTACCGAAGATTGGCACCGTCGACGTTTTAGTGTTCCCCCTGGGATCACCTGCTTATGGCAAGTGAATGGGAGAAGTCGGCTTTCTTTTGAAAAATGGATGGAACTGGATATGCAATATATAGATCAATGGACACTGTGGCTGGATCTCAAGATTCTCTTGAAAACCATCCCGGTAGTCTTGAAAGGAACAGGCGCGGCATAAACAATCGCCACTTGGATAGTGAAGGGTAGAAATTATCTTGTATCTTTTGGAACAGAATCATCATGCAATAACGATTAGGAGGATCGAATGAGTAAGGATCGAGTCTTAGTTACTGGTGCTGGAGGATTTATCGGCCACCATTTAGTTACCGCGTTAAAAAAGATGGGATACTGGGTTCGTGGGGTAGATATCAAAAATCCTGAATACGCGAAAACGGATGCTGATGAATTTTTCTTGTTGGACCTTCGGCGCTGGGAAAATTGCCTCAAAGCCTCTGAGTCGATCGACGAAGTCTATGCTTTGGCTGCCGACATGGGAGGAATGGGATTCATTTCTAACCATCATGCCGAAATTTTGCACAACAACATACTAATTAATACCCATAGTCTCGAAGCCGCGCGTGTGCAAGGTGTGAGTAAATACCTGTTTACGTCGTCTGCATGCGTGTATCCTGAACATATGCAGACCGATACCAATGTTATCCCTCTGAAAGAAGACGATGCGTACCCTGCTTTTCCGCAAGACGCATATGGGTGGGAAAAGTTAGTCATCGAACGCCTCTGCATGCACTATCGAGACGAATATGAATTATCAACGAGAGTTGTACGCTTCCATAATATTTTTGGTCCTTTAGGAACATGGGATGGGGGAAGAGAAAAAGCTCCAGCTGCCCTATGCCGAAAAATTGCAAAGGCGAAATTAACGGGGGATTCGACAGTCGAAATTTGGGGTGATGGGGAACAGACCCGATCCTTTTGCTACATCGATGATTGCGTCGCCGGATTGATTAAACTCATGAAATCAGAATTTTCTGACCCTATCAATCTTGGGCAGGATCGTATGGTATCAATCAATCAGTTGGCGGACATCATCGCGAACGTCGCAGGAGTTTCGATAACACGGAAGCATATTCCCGGCCCGCAAGGTGTACGGGGTCGAAATTCGGATAATACATTGTTGCGACAGGTTCTGGATTGGGAACCAAGTATTTCCCTGGAAGAAGGGTTTGCCAGGACCTATCCTTGGATCGAACAACAAGTTCAAGAACAAAAGCATGGGGCCAAGATGGTGACTGAGGTTGTCTCGGCTACCACCAGCGCAGCGAGCTAGACACTAAGGGGGGAATGAAGAATTGAGCATGCTATGGTGGTTTTGGCCAAATGAATGATCAGGTAATCCCACGCGTGAATGTGCTTGGTGTCGGGGTGAGCGCTATCAATATGACGCAGGCCATCGATACCTTTGACCAGTGGATTCGAAATAGAGAACGCCACTATGTCTGTATTACAGGCGTGCATGGGGTAATGGAAAGCCAGCAAGATAGCCGTCTTCGTGATATCCATAATCAAGCTGGGCTTGTCACACCCGATGGAATGCCCTTAGTGTGGATTAGCCGTTGGCAAGGTTATTCAAATGTTCATCGTGTGTATGGGCCGGACTTACTGCTACGTGTCTGCCAACATTCAGTCTTAAATGGATACCGACATTTTTTTTATGGTGGAGCTGACGGCGTCGCCCAAACATTGGCAGATCGCCTTGTCAGCCGATTCCCCGGGTTGAAGGTCGTGGGTGCCTATTCTCCACCTTTTCGAGAGCTGACGTCCCAAGAAGATGAAGAGATTCTATATATGATCAATGAGAAACAACCACATTTTGTCTGGGTAGGAATGAGTACCCCGAAGCAAGAACGATGGATGGCTGCGCATCAGGGAAAACTTTCGGCTGCAGCTATGATCGGTGTCGGTGCCGCGTTTGATTTTCATGCAGGGCTGAAAAAACAGGCCCCGCATTGGATGCAACGCTCTGGCCTTGAATGGTTTTTTCGACTTCTTACCGAACCACGACGATTATGGAAACGCTACCTGACAAATAATCCGAAGTTTCTCTATGCCATGTGTTTGCAAACATTGAAAATTCGTCAATATGAATAAATTCTTCTCTGTGTTACGAGAGTTAGGATGACTCCTTCTTCAAACGCAAGATTTATCGAAAGTAGATTGGCTGACCATGAACGCAAAAAAAATTGCTAAGTCTTGCTTACTGACAACGCAAAAGATTTGCCTGAAACTTGGCTTTCACCTTCTTCCCGTGCATCACTATACCTCTGTTCCAAATGTGCTTGAACTTCAACGAGAGCCAGACCTATGGCGAAGAAAGTCAGAATTACCTGGGTTACTGATTAATCTGGAAGAGCAAGCAGCTAATCTCAAGACCATATGCATGCCGTATCAAAAAGAGTCTGAAGGGAATAAAACCTATAGAGAAGCGGTTGCAGAGCATTGGGGACCAGGCTATGGGTATATTGAAGCCCAGGCATTGCACGCCTTCATTCGCCATTACAAACCTAAAAAAATCATTGAAGTGGGAAGTGGCGTGTCCACGTCGTGTATGCAAAAAGCTCTAGATATGAATTATGAAGAAATAGGCGAAAAGGCAAAATTGCTATCGATAGAACCCTATCCTTCAGAAAAACTGAGGCAAATGCCGGGCCTTGAACTTATTTCTGAAAAAGTACAACGCGTGCCATTCGATGTTTTCTCTGAGTTAGATAGCCATGATCTCTTATTTATTGACTCTTCTCACACTGTACGAGTAGGGGGAGATGTAAATTACCTAATCCTGGAAGTGTTACCACGTCTAAAGAAAGGCACTCTTGTTCATTTTCACGATATTTTTTTCCCATATGATTATCAACGGGATGTACTTCAAACGCTATTTCATTGGCCTGAAACATCGCTGCTACAAGCCTTTTTGTGTTTCAATCAACATATTAAAGTGATTTTTTGTCTTAGCCTTATGCACTATTTCCAAAAGAACGACCTTAAGTCTGTATTTCCTGAATACGAACCCCAGGTAGATAACACTGGGATTCCAATCGATTCAATGCAAATGCATAAACATTTTCCCTCATCCATCTTTTTTCAAATCCAATAGTGCATATACGCGAAAAAATACACCCTCACGAGTCCAGAACAATGCGTTTTTATATGAAAAAGCCCATAGACTGTCACCACTCCTTATGCATTATTCTGAATAAGGGCTTAGCTCACCCGATGATCAGGACATGATGAAGCTCGATAGTAGAATATTTGTGGCTGGCCATAAGGGAATGCTGGGATCGGCTATTGTGAGAACCCTTTTGGATCATGGCTATTACAACCTTGTACTGAAATCGCGTCAGGAGTTAGATTTAACCAGACAAGCCGATGTTGAACAGTTTTTCTCATCTGAAAAACCTGAGTATGTGTTCCTGGCTGCAGCAAAAGTTGGAGGAATTTTAGCGAATCGCGTGTATCCCGCCGATTTCATTTTTCAGAATCTCACGATTGAAACACATATTGTGGATGCCGCCTATCGTCATGGAGTGAAACGATTACTTTTTTTGGGAAGTTCTTGTATGTATCCTAAAGAATGTCCACAACCCATGAAAGAGGAGCATTTGCTTAGCGGATACCTTGAGCCGACAAATGAACCCTATGCAATTGCCAAAATTGCTGGTATTAAAATGTGTGAGGCATATAATAGACAATATGCAACGCAATTTTTGAACGTACTCCCTCCTAACCTTTACGGACAGGGTGATAATTTTGACCTTGAGACAAGTCACGTGCTCCCTGCGTTGCTAAGGAAATTTCATGAAGGTCGTGAGCAGGGAACTCCGGTCTCGATTTGGGGTACTGGTCAGGCTGAGCGTGAGCTATTGTACATTGATGATTGTGCCGATGCCTGCGTCTTTTTGATGAACCTACGTGCCAAGCCTTTTCAGCAACTCCTTTGCTATGAAGCTGGCCCGATCATCAATGTTGGGACGGGTGAAGGGCAGTCTATACGCGAATTAGCTCACGTCATTCAGCAGATCGTTGGATACGAAGGAGAGGTGGAATGGGATGCAACAAAGCCAGAAGGGATGCGAACGAAAGTTCTTGATGTCTCACGGCTCGATCATTATGGTTGGAAGCCACAGGTTTCGCTGAACGAAGGGATTCAACAAACGTATGATTACTATCTTCAACTGTTAGATCAAGAAAATGTCAGAGAGGTAGCGTACTAAATGAGAAATAATATTTTCCATTTTTCTGTACCTAAAAATAAATCGGTGCGACCCGTGATCATGCAAGGTCGGCAAGCTGATGGCCACCTGTATAGCGGGTATTGTATTCAACGAGGAGGCCTCGAATGAAAGTCCTAAGTCTTGGTGGAGCTGGTTTTATAGGGTCACATCTCACAGAACGGTTGCTGCATGAGAACCACTCTGTGATGGTTGTGGATTACTATGATGACAAAATTTCGGAATTGATTGGACAGCCTGGACTAACCTTATTGAAACAAGACATTCGCGAAGACAATTGGGGACTCGAAGAGCATGTCAAAGATGCCGACGTAGTCATCGATCTGATCGCGTATGCCAATCCTGGCCTCTACGTGAAAATGCCTCTCGAAGTTTTTGAGCTCAATTTTACGGAAAACTTAAAAATCGCCAAAGCATGTCAAATGTTCAACAAACGTCTTATTCAATTCTCAACCTGTGAGGTCTACGGCAAGACTCCGGCAAGTTTTCTAAATGGTAATTTGGTGAATCCCAATGACCCTACCCATGCAACATTTTCCGAAGATCACACCAATTTGATCATGGGGCCAATTGAAAAGCATCGGTGGATCTATGCGTCTGCCAAACAATTACTAGAACGTATCTTACATGCCTATGGTCTAGAGCAGGATTTTAATTATAGTATCATCCGTCCGTTTAACTTTATCGGTCCCAAAATTGACTATCTGTTGAATGAAACAGATGGCATTCCGCGAGTGTTTTCTTATTTCATGGATGCGTTGATTCATGGAGGTCAAATGAAGCTCGTCGACGGAGGGAATCACCGGCGCTGCTACACTTACATTGACGATGCGATTGAAGCCATTTACCGAATCGTCCAAAATCCCAATGGAGTTTGTGATCAAGAAATTTTTAATATTGGTTCTCCTCAGAATGAAACAAGCATTAAAGATTTAGCTGATTTAATGAAGAACATTTATGCTAACGATGTGTGGCAAGAAGGAATGCCGGAACTTCCCCAAATTATAGACGTATCGTCTGAAGAATTTTACGGAAAAGGGTACGAAGATTCAGATAGACGTATTCCGGATATTACCAAAGCCAAAAGTTTACTTGGGTGGGAGCCAAAATGGGATATGGTTAGCACGCTCAAAGCGACGATGAATTATTACGTCACCGAATATCGTTTGCACTATGGAATGCGATCATGGAAACATGACTTGCTAAAGAAGGCTATGGTCGCAAAGCATTAAGACGTGTGTGTATTTTTCTGCAGACAAGGTGAAATTGTGATTCTTGGAATGGCTCGAAGTTAGGTATAGTGAGGCAGTTGACTCTCGTGCAGTGGGAGCATTGACTACATTCCCGGCATGAGTAAATAGGAGCATTATGAATCACGTGACTGTCGTTTCTTCGCATAGCTTTTTGATACGTAAGGCCGTTATTTCCCAGCTATACCCTTCTTCGATCAAAATCGCTTGCGCCGCTTCGCCCAAACGATTGCAAAGTTCTGGACTGCTTGCAAGTTTGATGATGGAGGAGGCAAGAGCATTTGTATCTCCAACGGGGAAGAGTAATCCGCCACGACCTTCTTGAAGCATTTCAACGATTCGTTCAAGACTCGATGCCACAATGGCAATGCCTGTCGACATGTAATCAAGAAGTTTTACCGGGTCAAAATAGAATGGTTCTAAGGACAGAAATGGGGCAACGGCTATATCCGCAAGGTGTATATGTTTCAACATCGTTTCTCTCGGAAGCCATCCGTGAAAAGTCACAGCATCTTCGAGATCCAATCTCTTGCTGAGTTGTTCATCCGAACGACGCGTTAATCCATCGCCGATCAATTCTAGCCGTGCATAAGGAATTTGCTTCTGTACAAGCGCAAACGCATGGAGCAGGGTTGAAACTCCATGATAGGAATAAAAACTTCCAACAAAAATAATGGTCAACGGCTGTTTGAGCGATTGATGAGTCACTTGGCGTCTCGGGATAATATTGACTCCATAAGGAATGAAACGAATTCGCTGAGCTGTTACTCCTTCGTCCATCATAACTCTCAACATTGGCTTTGACACGATACGGATAAATGTAGCGCGACGCCATTGTATACGCTCAAACATTCGCAGAAAACGAGACTTTCTCCATCCGCGAAATGTGCGTTCTAAATAATGAGGCGAATGCACTTCGAGAATGATTGGACATTTTAAGGCTAATCCGACTAATAATGGCGTCCAATCACAATACAGTACTCTCCCATAGATCACGTCAGGAGAAAGGCCGGTCATGGCTTTGACTTGTCTCCATCCGGTATAGGTGTTTTGGATTCCACGTACAATCGCAATTGGTTCAATCAGAAGATGTTGAAGCCAGCGTGGAGCATGAGTTTGAAGGAATACTTGCAGTCTCCCTGTTTGTAATGAAGAATGCGTCGCCGTATGATATTCGTTGTTTGAGAACTCTGGAATTGTCGTAACTTGTATGCCTAGACCACGCAGTTCGTGGACAAACTTTTGCCCCCAGGTCCCTTGTTCGCTTTCAGACCGGTTCAAATAATGATTGAGGTAAAGTATGTGGAGAGAAGATGGCAAATTGCGACTTACGTTATGATCAATCGGATTGCTGTAATGTTTCACCTGAGGTTTAATCCTTAGTGTTATTATAACGAATGAAAATAGCCCGTTCAAAAGAGTACTTGGCTATCCATACGACATGTCCTTGGACAACGGCATCAAGTTCCGAACTAACTCTTTTTGATAAACAGTCTCTAAGGGTTGTACTGACGTGCATAATATATTGCGGATCTTTAAACCTCTTAGCCGCCCCACTGACCATTGTCTACAGTTGACGTGTTGACAGAACAGTCGAATAGAAGGAATCGTGAAAAAACTAAAAGTACTGCTTTCATCCTATACGTGTTGTCCTGGCAGGGGATCGGAACCAGGAGTTGGCTGGAACATGGCTTATCACTTGGCGCAGATTCATGATGTCTGGGTTCTCACACAAAACTACTACCAAAGGCCTATTGAAGAGGAATTAACCAAAAATCCGGTATCCGGTCTTCATTTCGTTTACTATGATCTACCGTCCTGGGCGCATCAATGGTGGCACCGTGGGCAGCAGGGAATACAACTGCATTATTACCTTTGGCAGCTCGGAGTCTATAACGTGGCCCGTCGTCTGCACCGCCACGTTCTCTTTGATGTTGCCCATCATCTTACGCTCGGTCGTTACTGGACGCCGAGTTTACTCTTTAGGTTGCCTATTCCATTTATTTTTGGTCCAGTGGGAGGTGGAGAGTCAGCTCCTTCTGCATTTTTTTCTAGTTTTGGGCTGAGAGGATTTATCTATGAATATGTTCGTACGGCGGTAAGATTTTTCGGTGAATGTGACCCTTTGGTTCAAGCTACGATTCGAAATGCCAAGGTAATTTTATCGCCAACTGTAGAAACTCGTACTCGTTTGAAGGCACTTGGAGCCAAGCGGATCGTTTTTTTTCCTGGACAAACCGGTATGAATCATCATGAAATTGATAGTTTATTAAGAACCGAGAGTGAGAGTGGCAACGTAGATCTTCGATTTATTAGCATCGCTCGATTACTCTCTTGGAAGGGAATTCACCTCGGCATTCAAGCTTTTGCTGCGGCGAATATCGATGGTGCCGAATATTGGATTCTTGGTGAAGGTCCTGAACGAGTTCGCCTGCAAAAATTGTCAGAAAATCTAAATATTAGCCATCGTGTCCATTTTCTTGGAAATCTTGGTCGAGTTGAAACGTTTAAAGAATTATTGGCATCGCATGTTTTCATTCATTTGAGCTTGCATGACTTTTCTCCGACCGTCTGTCTGGAGGCCATGGCTGCACAATGTCCCGTTATTTGTTTAGATATCGGTGGCCCATCAATGCAGGTATCCGAAAAAGCTGGCGTGAAACTGCCAGCTTCTACCCCAGCACAGGTTATTAATGATGCAACTACCGCAATGAAATTTATGGCCAGGAATCAGAACGCACGTCAACAGATGGGACAAGCTGGTCGCGAACGTGTCATCAGTGAGTACAGTTGGGACCGAAAGGCCAAATTACTTGACGGGCTGTATCAGCAAGTCATCCAGACAGATTAGCTGCAACAGAATTTTGGGGGAAGGATGTGTTGCTCTTAGACCTCAGCGTGGACATTAGTGTTTGCTTGCAGTTTAATTGTGTGGATGGTATGTCATTTATTTGAAGTGGATTGAACGTGAAATCATTTTTTTATTGGATGGAGAAGGCCGGGTGGGCAATTCTTGATCACGGGTCCTTCGCTGTGTCAAATTTTTTGGTCAACCTTCTTCTCGCTCGCTGGTTAAGTGAAGGTGAATATGGAGTGTTTACTATTAGCTATGGCGCTTTCCTTTTAGTCGGTACGATTCATTCGGCTTTGCTGGTCCAGCCACTTGTTGTTTTCGGAGCTGGCCGATACCAGGAACGAATGCTTGAATATTTAGAAGCTGCGCTACTCGGGCATTTCCTTGTGTGTTTAAGCATTAGCGTAATTTTTACGATTACCGCCGCCCTGTTCGTGGCAGTCAATAATCAGGCTATGGCTGTCTGCCTGTTGACACTTGCTTGTGTCAGTCCTTTTATCCTCTTGCAATGGCTGCTGCGTCGTGCAAGTTATTTATGCTCAGATGGTAGCGTGGCTGGTCGTGCTGGATTGGGCTACACCGTTCTGCTCTTAACCATGACGATACTATTGGTCCAGAATGACTTACTGTCTCCGGTGACTGCATTGGCTATTATGGGAGTTTCAAGTTTCATGAGTGCCGGATGGATGATTGTTCGGCTGCGACTTTCCTTCGTACTACAAAGATGGACCGAATATCGGCAGGCCGTTCGCGAACATTGGAATTATGGTCGCTGGTTGATCGGCACTGGTGTCATGGCGTGGGCCATAGGGAACATTTATTATTTTTTGTTACCGATTTGGGGAGGGGTGGAGACGGCAGCCGCTTTTCGAGCTTTACAGAATTTCTATTTGCCGGTGACTCATCTAGCTGTCGGCCTGATCAGTATCATCCTGCCATTTCTTGTCAGGCACCGTGGATCGACACAATTTTCGTCTGTAGTCTACCGAATGCTTGCGACTTCTTGTATCTGTACAGGGTTGTATTGGTTCATACTTGAACAGAAAGGTGAACATTTGTTGGAGTGGTTATATCAGGGAAAGTTTACCGAATATGCCGGACTGATGGGTATAATTGGTCTTACCGCTATGTGTTATGGCATAACCTTTATTTTTCGGCTGGTGCTATTGGCAATCGAAAAACCTAATCTTGTGTTTAAAGCAAATGTTCTCTCAATGATTTTCATTCTTTTCGTTGGAATTGGGATTGTGATGATTTGGGATGTGGTGGGGGCGGCATACGTAATGCTCGCCTCATTAGCCATAACCGGATTTTGTATGGGAATTTATGCATACCACGCAATTCGCAATGCTAACGAAGATGTCCTGAATATAAGAAAACCTCCAAGATGTGAGGGAAACAGTGTGCCGTGATAATCACGATGCAAGGCAAACTGTTGTGAGTAGGTTCATACTGATGCCTGAGTATTTTGGTTTTTCGTAATACTTTGTACTGATCTCTGTAGTGTATAACCTGAGCCACTTGTGATCGACATATGACTGCCGTAAAGCCTAAAATTTTTCAACTGGCATCGAAAATACTCCCGCATAATAATTCGAAGACGGTTGCTCCGCCAGGAATTTTGAAGCAGTCGAAGGTAGGTCGACCAATTATCGTTTCTTCTTTAATGCGGAGTGGGACACACATTCTAATCGATCTACTCTTAAATAACTTTTCTGCATATCGGAACTCTCCGTTGTATATTGATTTAGATGTGTATCTCACAAATAGGTTGCCAAAAGAAAAATTATTTTCATGTGGAACCTATGTCTTAAAAACCCATTATCCACAATGTCAACACGATGTGCCTGCTGTTCAGACAATTAAAGAACTCGCTAGTTGTTCTTACATCATGCAGCCAATACGACCTGCACGTTCGGTCTACCGTTCATTGAAAAACTTTTCGTATGCCGACGAATACGATTCTTTATTAAAAGAGAAGGAGTGCTTTCATGAATTTTGGGAACCGTATGCTCCTCATCAATTTGCCTTTAATGATCTTATTAACCAAACAGCCGTGATGAATATTCTACGCAGCATAAGTGTCGTGATTGAGCAAGATGTCCCATCGTCACCAATTTTTCCACCATCCAAAACTGATATCCAGCGTGTATATTTTTACAAAACACTCACACGATTGATCGGACAATATTCTCCGGTCATTAACACAACCGTGCAATTTTCAGGATCCTGACGATATTTCGTTAGGGTATGAGCTGATGAAAGGATAAGGTGAGAGTAAGTGAAGAACATGACACGTCCAAAATTGAAATTTGACTTCATATTGTTAGGGGCTAGAAAATGTGCCACGACTTCTCTCTATGCGGCTTTACGCACTCATCCAGAATTGTGTCTTCCGTATGACAAAGAGATTGACTTGTTTGCTGAGGAGGAGGCGTATACATTGGGTGAGACACATTGGCGTTCTTATTATCAGAACGATTGGGATCCTGCAAAAACCTTAAAGATCGGGAATTGCCATACCTGCTATTTATACCATCCGCAGGTCCCAGATCGTCTAAAACAGCATAATGATTCACTGAAATTAATTGTCACGATTCGAGAACCTATTGCACGCGCAAAGTCAGATTACATATATCACAAACGGCTAGGGTTGGAGAGGCGTACATTCAAGGAGGCTATCACTCAGCAGTTAGAAGGTCACAATTTATCGAATCCTAGCTTCACGGATCGGTATCTCTTTTCCGGCCTTTATTCTGACCATATTTCTCAGTATCTTCAAACGTTTGGGAAGGAACAAGTTCAGATTATCTTCTTCGAAGATTTAGCCAGGCAACCGAACGAATGGTTGCAAAAGGTGTTTCAATTTCTTGATATTGATACTTCCTTTATACCGCCGTCTGAGTCAATGAGTAAAAATAAAGCCTCATTGCCCATTATTCCCTCATTGAGCCGGGCCCTTATACAGTTTCGGCTTTTACCCAATCGTAGGACGAAATCTTTGATTCGACAATTATTTGGAAATACTCTACTCGTCAACATGAAGCAATCTCTAGACAAATTTGAGAAGTCCTTGTTGAGGCCGTCAAGCCATGACCTTATAGGACAAGAAATGGATAAAATCCTTCAAGAGTATTATCACGAAGAGATTATTAAGATTAAAGAATTGATGAGTGGACGTCTTCCTGAACAATGGGAAGCATGTTTGACCTCATATCAATGTCAAAACATTTAACACCCCTGATGTTCTTAGATGAGACTGCCCCCTAGCCATGGTGTCACTAGGACACGCCTCAGATTCTTCCGTCTCTCTCTCGTCCAATACTCTGGCGCTCGCACTTTGTTGTTCACATGCAGTGTTAAACAAATGATTTCTGCTGGTTAATGATAAACTTTCGTGCATGGGAATGGGGAATGACGCTGTTCATTGCATCAGCCCTGGGCCTTGGCATTTTGTTCGACGCGGCGTACGGGTCGGTGATTCTGACTGTTGGCCTTTTGCTAGCAGGAGTCACGCTTTGGGCGAAAAACTATTTAACAGAGTGGTTTCTTGGAAGTCTCGGTATTCTGTTGGTGGGCTATGCATTTCTCGGGCGCACATTTGCTTATATTGGTATCCCTCCGTTGTTTGTCGGAGAGATGGTGCTGGGGCTGGGAATGCTGGCCTTTGTCGCGGGACGAAAAGTTATGGCACCGATTCTTCGATTACCGCTTGTTCTGCTTCTTGTTATCTACGCCTTATGGGGATGTATTCGAACGATCCCATATCTTGAAACATATGGAATAACCGCGTTGCGAGATGGCGTGATCTGGGGATACTTCATTTTTAGTGTCTTGATAGTTGCCGGGTTATATCAAACTGCTTGGACGTCTTCTGTTCCTTCACTCTATAGCAAATTTATCATGCCGTTCCTCATCTGGGTACCCGTTAGCACGATCGGCTCAAAAGTTTTCGGGGACGACATACCGCTATTTCAAGGATTTAAACCGGGTGATGCGGCTGTGCATTTAACCGGTATTGCAACATTTCTTATTCTTGGCATTCATCAAACAATCAGGCAACCCAATGATGTGTGGAATGTGAATGTCCGGGAGTGGAGTTATTGGGTTTTATGGTTGTTTGGGTTTTTCCTTCTCGTGACACAATCTCGATCCTCATTTCTCATGGTTGTGATTTCCTTAAGTCTTGTCTTTCTGTTGAATCCTGTGGGTCGATGGGGCAAACCTGTCCTTACATGTCTCTTCCTCGGGTTTTTAGGACTCGTGATTAATATTGAAGTTGATATTGGAGATGTCCGCAAAGTTTCTCCTCGGCAAGCTCTAGAGAATGTTGTGAGTATTCTTAGTAGTGAGGATGTTAATGTTAGCGAACTGAAAGGGACAAAGGAATGGCGGTTGAATTGGTGGGAGGTTATTATTCAGTACACCTTTGGAGGAGAATATTTCTGGCTTGGGAAAGGGTTTGGGGTCAACTTGGCTGATGCCGACGGTTTTCAAGTGATTGAAGATGGGGCTTCGTTAAGAAGTCCTCACAATGGACACCTTACCATTTTAGCACGAGCAGGAGTTCCTGGATTCATTTTGTGGGTACTACTCCAAATAGGTTTTGCGATACAAATGGTTTATGTCTATGTGAAGTCAGTAACATATCAGCAGGATTTGTGCAAAAAACTAAGTATATGGGTCCTTGCATATTGGTGTGCGTGCATGATCAATTCTAGTTTTGATGTGTATTTAGAAGGCCCACAAGGCGGAATTTGGTTTTGGTCGGTTATGGGGGTTGGCTTTGCCGTCACCTTGTTGCAAAAGAGTGACTACGAACAGTTGCTTAAAGAACAAAGTACAATCAACCCCGAAAGCCAAGCGAAAGAAAAGAGATAATAGCTCTCGAGTGAAAATTCTTCTTGTCCATAATTATTACCAACAACCTGGTGGGGAAGATCAAGTCTTTCATGACGAATATCACTTGCTCTTGAAACATGGACATGACGTAAGTCGCTTCACTGTTCACAATGACCAGGTGAGGCACTTAAGTACATTACAACTCATCCGGACTTCTTTGTGGGGTTCAGCGGTTTATGAAGACTTTGTGCAAAAGCTTCGTACCGTCAAACCCGCTATTGTTCATTTTCATAACACCTTCCCTTTGCTGTCTCCTCAGGCCTGTCAAGTGGCACAAAATGAAGGTTGTGCAGTCATTCAAACGCTTCATAACTACCGCCTCTTGTGTCCTAAGGCCATTTTTTTTCGTGACGGATCGGTTTGTGAGCAATGCCTCAATCGCGCCATGCCGTGGCCTAGCATTCTTCATGGATGCTATCGAGACAGCTATGTGGCCAGTAGTGTCGTTGCGACAATGTTATGGTTACATCGCCATCAAGATGTCGGTATCCTGGGCGTTAATCGATTTATTGCCCTAACTGAATTTGCGCGAAAAAAATTTATTGATGGAGGATTACCAGCGGATAAATTGACCGTAAAGCCAAACTTTGTTTCGCCCGATCCTGGAATGGGAGATGGGGATGGTCAGTATGCCCTCTTTGTCGGGAGACTCACTCCGGAGAAAGGGCTCGCAACCCTAATTCGGGCCTGGGAGCACATAGGCCCCATTCTTCCCTTAAAGGTTGTTGGCGATGGGCCTGAACATGAATTCATGAGACTTGCTTCTCAAAACAACAGAGCAATAGACTGGCTGGGCCGTCGAACACGTGATGAAGTCGTTGAGTTGATGAAAAAGGCGAGTGTACTTATTTTCCCGTCTGAATGGTATGAAGGGTTTCCCATGACGATTGTTGAAGCCTATGCCGTCGGGTTACCCGTCATCGCATCAAAAATCGGAGGAATGGCAAGCTTGATCTGTGACAAGAGGACGGGGCTGCATTTTTCTCCTAACGACCATCATGATTTATGTGAAAAAGTAAGAATGTATGTGGGAAATCAAACGTTGCAGCGCGAAATGCGGCTCTGCGCACGTGCAGAGTATGTTCTTAAGTATTCAGAAAAACGGAATTACCAACAATTAATCGAGGTATACCAACAGACTCTCGAAACCGTGGAGCCCATCTGATACAGGTTAGGGCGACTGTTTGGCTTCTATTCGAGAAAAGGTTCCGTTTACATCATTTCTGAATGTCATCCATTCGTCTTCAGCATACAGAGACCATAACCAACGAAACGGCTTTTTGAGGTCGCCGAGTATGTACGTATTACTAACGAATCGATTGTTTTGAGAAGTAAATACTGCGTTACTATGTCGTCTGTCATATACTAGCCCAGTTCCTTTGCTGAGTGAAATGAAATTGTGATGCACGTGAAGATTCAACAGTAACGCAGATCCCTCAGAATTTAATCGGCTTTGCTGAATACCAGCAATACCACCCTTATTATCGCTGACCAAATTATAACGGACTTCAACATTAGATGAAGAATATACAACGATTCCGGACCCCCAAAGCCATAGTGGATAGCCGAAGCCGTTTCGCTCAGTCAAATTGTGCTGGATCAATGCAGAAAATCCTACTTCATGATAAATGCCGCATCGTGCATTCTCAAACACATGATTACCTTCGTACAGTATGTCCCGATTATCAATATCGGTCCACAGACCACAGCCGATATTATGATGGGAGACATTGTCAATTACCCGTAGATGATGTGTCTTCAAGAATTTGGTCCCACCTGCTTCAAAATCCCAACTAAAGTCCTGAGTGTTATTGAAGGCAATTTCATTGCCTTCAAGGATAATATTCTTTCCTGTTCCACCGATCCCGAGTTGCCCATTATTATGAACATGGCAATTGAAAACTTCCATGGCATCTCCTGCCCTGATTCCCCATCCATGATTGAGACGTATTTCGGAGTTTTCGACTCTCCAGTTTTGTCCTTGCGGCTCATGAAGGGTATTGCGGGCATGAATGGCCCCTTGTCGTGCGGGGTTCGCATACTTTTCAATGATTAAATTTTGGATTGTGACATTGTTGGCGTTGCCGAAAAATGCATGAGAGGTGACACTTGTCTCGACTATATGTCCCACAGGATTGTCAATCATGTAAATCTTGTCATTCTTGTAATCAAAAAACCATTTCCCTGGTTTCACACGATCGAGACGCGTGACCTGAAGCAACGGTGTGTTATCAAGAAACAAGTCCTCTGGATAGCGACATCCATGTGCTTGTGCCCCAGACTCCAATACCATGCAGGCTGTTTGCAAGGACTCTACCTCTCCTTGTTGGGTTTGATTATGGGCGACCCAGTATGGTCCTTCGCGAGTAAATACGGATAACTTTTTGGCACCAGAGAGAATCGCGCCGTTTTCTCCTAAAAATATATTTCTGTTTTTCGGGACAATCTGTTGAAAACGATGTAGACCTGATTTAATCAAAAAGACCGTACCTTCGGGATGTTGATCGACCTTAGCCTGAATGTTTTGTCCTGGTCTGATGGGGACAGCCAACTCATCGTCTATAGTGCGCGATTGACGAATAAAGAATCGGCCATTCGCATCATGTCCAAGCGCACGCCATTCGGACGGAGTCATTCGGCGGTCCGACCATCGAAAAAACTTGGCGTCATCAGGAATGACGTACGTGTTATTTTGGTACCGATTATTGCGGCTTTCAAACAATGAGGTATTGCCCGTGTCCTGAACGAGTCCTGATTGACCAGTGTTCATCGCAATGTGATTGTGATGTACGAACAAATTGCGGACCTCATACGGGCCGTATTTGCCTGTTCCGACTTTCTGTTCAATGGCGGAAATGCCATCGGCGTTATGAATCACCGTGTTGCCGTATATTTCTACGTTTGGTGATGAATGAACAAGAATTCCTGATCCCCACAGCCATCTTGAAAATCCATATCCGTTGCCTTTCACCCAATTATTGCGAATCATCGCGGCATAACTAGTCATATGGATAATTCCAGCTTGAGTATTGTCAAGGATTCGATTGCCTTCGTAGAGCGTGTTGATATTGTCGTCATCGATCCAGAGACCCGGTCCTTCATTCCGTTGAATGATATTCCCTCGAATCACGACATTGTTTGTTCGAACGAATTTTACACCGCCTGCCTCCCAACCTGTACTAAACCCCTGTGTATTATTATGTGCGATCACATTGTTTTCTGCCACGATATCGTCTCCACTTCCACCAATACCTAATTGACCATTATGGTGAATATGGTTCGCAATCAATTTCATGCGATGTCCAACCCGAACTCCAGATCCGTGATTAAATCGTACTTCGACGCCTTGGATATGCCAGCCATCGCTTACATGCCCTTTTGCCTTGTCTTTACCGTGTATGGCACCTTGCTGTGCCGGATTGGCATATTTTTCAATGATCAAGTTTTTGATTGTCACATTCGTTGCCGTTCCAGTAAATGCATGCGGAATCACACTGATTTCAACTGTTCGATTTCGAGGATTGTTGGCGATGTATATTTTTTTATGATTACGATCAAGGAACCATGTGCCGGGTATAACCTCTGATAGGCGGGCTACTTGGGTTAACATGTTTCCATCGATAAAGAGATCTTCTGGAAATTGACATGCCGTTTGACGCTGACCATTTGCTTGAATTTTACAAAGACCATGAGGTTGACCCAACGACCACCGATACGGCGTCGTCCAACGGTCACCTTCAGGGGAAAAGTCGCTCAATAAAGCCGATCCTGAAAGGATGACTCCAGATTGACCGATAAAGCTGTGTCCGGATTTCGGAACAATCTGTTGTCCTCTATAGAGACCAGGTTGCAAGAGAAACGTCGTTCCTTCAGGGTGAGCATTCACAAAAGTTTGAATATTACTTCCTGGGTCAATCACGATTGACGCGTGGGATTGGGGTAAAGGTGGCATCATACCAGCAAAAAATATGACGATAATCATATAGCCCTTGAGGTGTTGCGCGCATTTCTTCATAACGATTCTCAATCTCCTTTGCTCTCGCGTTCTTTTGGCGGTGTGCTGGAATGGTTGATTAAATAGCTGTATGCAGAACTAATGCCATACAGAAAGTATTTGTTGGCCCGGAGCGAACGAGAAGATGTGTATGAATACGCGTAATTCAGGCAGATGGGTTATGTATCAGAAACAACAAAGAAAATTGATGATCTAAGAAGCAAGATGTGTTGAAACTTACGTTGAATGATGACGTTACGTGACGCAAGTCGTTTGAATCGAGAGGAGCAATGGATGAAGGCGATGGTGGAATGAGAGGAAAATATTACCCATGAAAGATGCAGAATGTACCTCGGGTCACGAGGATCGATGTCTCTATAGCCGTCTCAGTTATGTCGAATCTACAGGTCTCCGCACTGAATGCTGATTAACCCTTTGTGATTGAACCGTCAATTGCCTGTAGGTCCTTATCTAGGCTGGCATAACCTTCCTTTATATTCACGTTGTCTCGCGCGGAGAGCAGTGGTCCTCAATATTTGGACAGTGGATTAAAATGGTGGAACTCTCAAGGATCCGCTTTATTGATTGGTCGATATGAAAAAGAAATAGGGAATGTATGATTACAAACTGAACATGTATAGTATTGAGTGGATAAAGCCATGGGAACTGTACAATTCATTGAGTGCTAGAGGCATGAGGTGAGCGGCCTAACTTCCCCTCCTTATCGTGCCCATAATTTTGCCATTCTCGAAAGGTTTGAAAATGATTCATCCAGAGAAAATATTTTTTCCTGTTACCATGAAGATGATAGGTATTGTATTCAAAACGATTGTTGTGTTGCGTAAAGCAGGACATGTCGTTCATATCTTGAACGAGTCCCGTGTTGCCTTTCGTCATGCTGACGACATTATCATGCACCGATAAATTCTTAACAAGATGAGGTCCATACTTTCCTCTTCCACGTTTTTGTTGAACTGCCCCGATTCCATCGGCATTGTTCTCGACGCGATTTCTATAGACTTGGGTATCAGAGGAGGCGGCAATAAGGATCCCAGAGCCCCATAGCCATACAGGAAACCCTAGTCCGTTTCTTGTGACAACGTTATCTCTAATGATTGCAGCATAACTGATCTCGTGGAAAATCCCTGCTCTCTCATTGTCTTCTACTCGGTTTCGTTCGTATAAAGTATTGATATTATCAATGTCAGTCCAAAGTCCAGGCCCTCGGTTGTGGTGTACAAAATTGTCACTGACAATGAGATGCTGTGTCTTGACAAACTTTGTTCCACCAGCTTCCCATTCTCTTCTGAATTCCAGTGTATTATTATGTGAGATTTCATTGTGTTGAATCAGAATATTGTCACCAAATCCCCCAATGCCGAGTTGTCCATTATGGTGGACGTAGCAGCGTAGAACATGAATGCGTTCTCCCGATCGAATTCCTATTCCATGGTTAAGTCTGACCTCGGAGTCTTGGATAATCCAACCTTGTCCGTGCTTGGCATGGATAGCTCCATGTTGTGCCGGATTGGCATACTTTTCAATGATTAACCCACGAATCGTCACATCTTTGGCCGCACCTTCAAATGCATGACGTGTAATACTCGTTTCAATTCTATGCCCAACAGGGTCATCGGCTAGATATATTGAATCATTCTTATAATCAAAATACCAACTATCCTTCCCAATGTCAGATAAGCTTGTAACTTGTACTAATACCGTATCATCGAGAAATAGATCTTCCGGATATCTACAGCTAGTAGACTCATGTCCGTTTGGTAATTTTTGACACTTGCCATGGACCTGCCCTTGTTGGGTTTGGCCAGTCACGACCCAATACTTTCCCTTCTTGACAAACCCTGTCAATTCGCGTGCACCCGATAAGATCGCACCGGCTTCGCCTACAAACGAATTGCCGTTTTTGGGAACAATGCGTTGTAGACGATGGACGCCCTTTTTAAGAACAAATTTTGTGCCGGGAGGATGACGCTCAACCAGAGATTGGATATTAGTCCCCGGGTTAACCTTGATTGAACTCCGATGGTCAAGCCCCACCGTGCTTGTATTTCTCACATAGGAGCTATCAGAAATGGCCGCTGTATATGACAAGGGGAGTGATCTGTCTATCGGGAAACTATAACTTTCCGAGCTTAAACCACTGCCACACAAAAACACAGCGAATATTATAGAGAGAAACATATCAATAAAGCGTACGGGGAGTATCATTTGAGAATTCCTTATGATAGTGAGATTCACAATGAATTGATTGCGGGATTAGTAGTACATTGATAAGACGCACTACGATAGGAAGTTATGATGCGAGTGAAGATCTTGCTATTTTATAGAAACCAGTAGCTGTTTATTCATGTCAGAGGTGTTTGTAGAGCCATTTCGGTATGTAATGAAACTCCTTATTAAAGACAATGCCTAAAACCGTTCCTCCATTTTTCTCAACCCGTTCTTTAACGTTTTCAACGACAACAGAGCGAGATTTTTCCGCTTGAATTACTACGACCACACCATGAACCCGTCGGCACAACTCGAGGCCATCAATTGAAGAATGAATCGTTGGCGAATCAATAAGGATGTAGTCAAATCTATATTGTGCACTCGTTAAAACTTTTTCTTTTTTCTCTGAGACTTCCCGATTGGCTATCGACCGTACCTGCGATGAGAGTGATGCAATAAATAATTGGGACTCGCCAACTTGACACACAGCCTCACGAATATCTTCTTCATTCATGATAGCTTGCTCGAGAGAAAGGCCAGGAAGTACGCCAAAATACTTGAACTGCGCTTGCGCCTGATGTGCATCGATAAGAAGAACGGATTTACCGTATATCATGGCAAGGACCTTGGCATATTCACGAACGATTGTTGATGTCCCGTCGTTGTCTTGAGAGCCAAGAAACTGAATGATATTTTTCTTACTATTATCCAGTAAACCTGAAAGATTTTGGTGAAGTTGAAGCATTTCTCGTTCAAGTTGAATCGGGAACTCTTCGGCATGCTTCGGCTGATCGAGAACTCGTATTGGAAGGATCTTTGGGGATTCTTTTTCTGGTCGCTCTTGAAGAAGACGGCCTTTTCCCTGCTGTCGATCTGTTTGAGCTTGCTGTAAGGCTTCATAAACTTTACTCATAAGGTCTCACTCTGTATGAATGAAAATAAAAAATTCACGGAGTTTTATATAAGGTGAACAGATCAGTCGGCAGACAACTCTGGGCGAATCCGTGGAAATGTGATTGTTTGTCCAGGGAACAGCCATTTGGCACTTCGTATATGCGGATTCTGTTCTAGGACACGACGGATATGCTGAGGACTTGACCTCCCGTACGTTGAACGTATGAGTTTATCAAGTGTGTCCCCACGCTTAACATGATACACCTTCAAGGGTAACTCACCGACGCGTGCTATACTTTGAGGTGGGCGTACGAACTCTTGAGATTGTTCAGATGACTTTGCATGAATCGGCTGTTTTTCACGTTGACGAAGGGGAGGCTGAGCTGCCTGCGGAAGCTTTGCCTTTGGTTCATCAATTGATTGTTCTTGTGTTTTCGGATTTTCAATATGAGTAGCTTGTCGTGTCTGTTGATCAGCATGCTGCATGTGAGGACGTTCTACATATGACTTATTCAATAAAACATCTCTCGGCGCAACTGGTGTCGGTATCGGCTCAGTAATTTCTAAGGGCATCGTTCGGGATGCTGGCATTGTGGACTCTGTCTTTTGAGGCGAACGCACTACGTTTTGAGTCAGTTGCACGGCTTCTTGGGAATCAAGAGATTCAAATAGAAAAAAATCGGTATTGGCTCGAATCCAAGGAATCGAAAAAATAAAGACCCCGGCTGCAATTGCCGCTGCAATCCACTTCTTACGTGTTTGTCTTGTCGTACCTTTGAGATCCGAAATGACTTCTTTGGCGATTTTTCCTGGAATGGGTTTGACTTGATATGCATATCCAGTGAGAAGTGTATTATCGCACAGTATATTCAAACGCCTTGGAATGCCTCGTGCTTCATGAATAATCAATGTAAGCGCAGGTTTTGAAAAAATAGTAGAAGATTTTGCTCCGGCTTTTGCCAGCCGATACTGAATATAATCAAAGCTTTCAGATTTAGTCAGAGGTCGAATGGTCGCGCGAATGGTAATACGTTGCTTTAATTGACGCAAGGCATCTTGATTGAGCAAATCTTCTAATTCAGGTTGACCAATGAGAACGATTTGAAGAAGTTTATCTGTGGTCGTTTCAAGGTTCGACAGCATACGCAAATTTTCAAGCGTAGCAAGCGGCATGTTCTGAGCTTCATCAATCAACAGCACAATGGTTCCGCCTTTTTGATATTCTTGAATTAAGACGTCCTGGAGTTGCTGAACCATGGCGCTACTATTCTGATCGGTTGGATGATGCCCAAGCTCACTTAACAGGCATTTCAATAAATCAGTAAATGTTAAATTTGGATTATAAATATAGACCGCACGGTCTTGAGAGGCATCGAGTCGTTCAAGCAACGTGCGAAGAATCGTAGTCTTTCCAACACCCACCTCGCCAATTATAGTAATGAACCCTTGCCGTTCTTCTACACCGTAGATCAGGGAAGATAAGGCTTCCCGATGGGTCGCGCTCGAAAAAAGAAAGCGCGGGTCTGGCGTTGTATGAAACGGTTTTTTGGTGATCCCGTAAAAGTTTAGATACATAAGCCCTACGTAAGGTCTTCGTGATAACGAACACTTGTAAGAGTTGGAAGTCCGAGTGCACGCGCAGCATGTTCAGAGCGTGTATACCCTCCTTGAAAATACTCAGAAAGAAAAGCCAAGCTAATACCGGCTATACTGCCGAGGATTATCGAAATCAGAATATTTAACGCTACCTTGGGAGCGATCGGTTCCGCTGGGACAACAGCAGGTTGAATGACGCTAATATTCGCTAACTTGAGATGATCCATTTCTTCAGCGACTCGTGCATCTTCAACTTTACTCAAATAAATGGTGTAATTTTTTTCTGCTGACTCGATCTGCAGCTGAAGGGCCTCAAGTTCTTTGGCCAATCTATCAAGTTTTGATAAATCTTCCTCCAACTCCTGCAACTGTCCTGTAATGGCTTTCACACGAGAGTCTAGAGAGCGAAATTCAGATTTTGACTTATGAATTTCAATGAGAAGTTCTTGATGGACTGGATTTTGGATTGTCGTGACCTTATCACTAAGGATTGATTCTTGTTCTTGGATAAACTTCTGAATCATCTGGATTTCACTTCGAATATTTACAACGAAACGACTGGTGTCTTTGTAGCGTGTGGAAAGATTCTGTTCTTCAAGTTGTAACTTCAAGAGATTGGATTTGGCTTCATCGATCACTTTTTGCCGTTCGGATAGGCTTGTATGAGACACGAATTCAGGTACTTCTGCAATTTGTTTCAGGAGTGAATCGAGTTTGCTCTTCAGACCTTCTCTTTCATTTTGAACTTCTCTGCGAGAGACATCCAGGTTTCTACGCTGTTCGAGAAGAAGGTGCTGCTCCTCTTCGAGTGAAGATAGCCCATGCTGACGCTTAAAGTCTTGCAAAGCACCCTTAGCATTTTGCAATTTATTATGGTAATCCTGTACTTGTTGCTCGAGAAATTCAAATTGAGGATTACTGAAAATCTCCAAATGTTTTTCCAAGAGGTAGTCTATCAAGAGGTTAATAGACTTCGCAGAAATCTCTGGATTATGATGCTGGAAACCCAAGTTAATGACATTAGAATCTTTGACGCCCGTCGCCCGAAAATTCTCCTGCATTTCCAGAAAACTGGCTTCAAGCTTCGAGATATCTGAGGGCGGGGAATCAGCAATGTCAGGGTACATCATTTCGACACTCAGGGTCTTGATAACCTGCTCCAACAAATCTCGGCTAGAAATAATTTGAAGTTCAGATTCTATGACTCGTTCTTGATCAAACGACACGGACGGATTGACGCTCCCGACTTCAGGACGGTAAATGTGTTCACGGCCCATCTTGACCATCAGACTTGACGTCGCTTCGTATGTTGGAGGAATTAAAAAAGAACCAATCGTCACCAACGCCACAGTCCCGAACAGCACCCCTAAAATCTTCCCTCTGTGCTTAAATAAAATAGTCAGGACATCTCGCAAGCTAATGTGTGGTCCGTCATGTTGTGGTGATATAGCCTGTTGCTCTCGTTGCGGTATCATGGGTTTTTGTAATTCTTCATGTAGGTGAAATGTTTATAATAGTATGAGGCGATCAACACAAACGTTCGTTATAAAAAATGGCGCAGTGAAGAATTTCTGAAAAATTCAATCATCGAGAATGCTTGGTAGCTCTGGAGCGCGTATCGATATTCGTCGTAAATGAACGTAGAATCACTGTAATCGATGGATTTTTTAATTCATTCTCGTAATGGTGCTTTAGAAGAGCTTTTAACTCCTCTACGGTTTGCCCTGAAGCCATGACTTCACCGATAAGTTGCAATGAGATCTTTCCATCAGGCCGTACCGTCGCTTCTTGATTAAGGTCGGGATTAAAGAAAAACTTCACGTCGAGTAAATCACCAACTTGAACCCGGTAATCATCCAATGGCGTGGTCCCGACCATCGCTAGATAATCTTCATAAACACGTTCACTCGCCTCAACAGTACGAAGAAGTTCCCGAAATTCTTTTTCGAGATGATTCAACCGTTGGAGTTCTTCGTCAATTTCAAGGATTTGCTTGTGCGTAACATTCCGTCGTGCTTGTTCAGAAACAAGTTGTGCCTCAGTGCGAAGGATTTCAATTTCTAGCTCTTGATACACAGGATTTTTTCCCGTTGTGATCATATTTTCAAGTTCTGCCGACTGCTGTTTCTTTAAGAAATTCTTCACAAGCTGAATTTCTTTCTGTACACTCTGGATAGCGCGACTATTGGCTTGATATTTTGTTAAATATTCTTGTTCTTTGATCTCGAGGTCGAGGAGGTTTTTTTGTGCCTCTTGAAGAATTTGTTGTTGATTCGTCACGCTTGACAGTGGCACCTTCTCTGGAATTTTGGTGATCTGCTGCTTCAACCACATGAGTTTTGTGTCAAGACCGCTTATATTATTCGCTGTTTCCTTGAGTAGGGTGTCTAATTCTTTTCTTTGTTCAAGAAGAAGTTGCTGTTGATCTGCAAGCGATGTGAAGGCATGTTGTTTTTTAAATGCTTGGACTTTTGCCTCAGCTTGAGCGAGCTCATGTTTATAGGCATGTAATTGGCGTTCGACAAAGGAAGGAGTAGGCAGAGTACTTGTCGGTGGTTGCCCAGTTGCTATATCGGTCCGTTGAATCCTCTGTCCGGTGGGAACGGACTCAAGCGACTGTGCAGTTCCAACGCCAAGCGTCAAAATTGAAAGTGAGTAAAGGAGTACCCGTAATTGAAAACGCTGAGCATATGAACGAAAGAAATTCGGAATTTCCAATATTTTCTTCTTCCTAAAAATCTGCATAATATGAACTTCCTTACGATACGTTCATCTTCGATAAAAGGAGGCACTGTAGTTGTATTAGAGAGGGAAAAATGCTCCAAAGTTAATTGGAATATTTTGACGAATATATTGATCGACCCAGAGGTTCACATCCGCAATGGGTGAACGTGGAACATAGACAATATCATAAGGCACAAGGCCTATATCCTGCGTAAAATCCTCCCCGGAGAGTACGGCCTTGAGATTTACCGGAATAACCAGTGGTTGTCTGCCCTGAATTCGTCGGATAATTAAGGCTTCGTCCCAGGCCTCCTCTGTCGCGCCTTCTGCCCGTGATATTGCCTGCATCACGGTCAATGGCCCTGTTAGTTCAAGTTCACCAGGCTTTTCAACTTCACCGTCGACATAAATCCTCGCACCAAACGCACGCACGATGACCGTGATTTCCGGTTGTTTTAATTCTCGATCATATTCTTGTGTTAAGAGCGCCGAGAGTGCATTGGGCGTCCGTCCCGCCGCAATGGCTTCCCCAACTAATTGGAGGGAAATGCGCCCATCCGGCCGAACCGTCACAAGCTCATTTAAGTCCGCATTATAGAAGAACTTAATATCTAACTCATCGCCAGGTTGAATGATGTACTCTTTCATCAAGGTGGGCCCAACCTGCCCTACCGTCGTCCCGGGGGAACCAACCGACGTGGGGCTTTTGACAACCACGCTGGGCGAACAAGCCGTCAAGAAAAACATCAGAAGAAAAATACGTCCCGCAATCATTTGTACACGGTCCTTTCGTCTGCAATCTTTATTGAGAGATTTTATTGAAAATGCCTTGAGGGATATATTTCAGGTTTTGCCGTAGTAATGTAATAGATGCGTACGCTTCAATTTATGATATTGCTAGGCATAGGATAAAATTTAGGAATATAATTAATTGTCGCCAGGGTGAGAAAAAGCTCAGGTTCTATACCCTTGGCATTGTACTTTCATAATATTCTCTTTTTTCTATTTACAATCGTCGCAATAGATAAATGCGGTGAAAATGCAATGAACATACCTATTGGGTGATGGGAGAATACATCACCTGGAAGTATAGAAAATTATACTCAAGATTCCTTGCTAAGGCTACTACTTTTGCAACCGGAAGTGCATGGCATAGCATACAGCATTATTACGTATTTAAGTATTTAAATCTTAAATTTTATTTTTAAAACTTTACTCCAAGGCAACATAGCCATCACATACGCATAAGTGCGGGGCAGAATATTTTGACTATTCCCTGTGATTGCTTCATCCATTATGCATGCCGGAAAACTCAGGTGGTAGGCTCTAATTAATTGGGAAAAAGGCTCCGAACCTTATTGGAATATTTTTGCGAATATATTGATCGACCCAGAGGTTCACGTCCGCAATGGGTGAACGTGGAACATAGACAATATCAAAGGGCACAAGACCTATATCCTGTGTAAAATCCTCCCCGGAGAGTACGGCCTTGAGTTTCACCGGGATAACCAGTGGCTGTCTGCCCTGAATTCGCCGGATAATTAAGGCTTCGTCCCAGGCCTCCTCCGTCGCGCCTTCTGCCCGTGATATTGCCTGCATCACCGTCAAAGGCCCTGTCAGTTCAAGCTCTCCTGGCTTTTCAACTTCACCGTCGACATAAATCCTCGCACCAAACGCACGCACGATGACCGTGATTTCTGGTTGTTTGAGCTCTCGATCATATTCTTTTTTCAAGAGTTCCGTCAGTGCGTGGGGCGTCCGTCCCGCCGCAATGGCTTCCCCAACTAATTGGAGGGAAATGCGCCCATCCGGCCGAACCGTCACAAGCTCATTTAAGTCCGCATTATAGAAGAACTTAATATCTAACTCATCGCCAGGTTGAATGATGTACTCTTTCATCAGCGTGGGGCCAACTTGACCAACCGTGGTCCCCGGTGAACCAACCGATGTTGGACTTTTCACGACAACACTGGGGGAACAGGCGGTCAGGAAGAAGATAAGAAGAAAAGTCAGTCTCGCAATCATGAGTATATGGCCCTTTCAACGAGAAGTTTCAATGAACGTGGGCATTGACATTCGTTATGAAGAAGACGCGATGTGAGAGGAACCGTGATCACACGTATAGCTCCCCAACATCAAGACAATAGTTGCGTATTTTACTATGACGATGCATGCTCGCCCCCTCAAAAACAGATGACTGAGTCTTCATTTAGAGGGCCAGGAAAGTCCAAAGGCTGTATAAAATAGTCATATTAATACGAAACGTCAATTTGAGAAACGGTAATTTCTGTACTAGGAAAAACCCTGCGCAATGAACATTACGCAAGGCGGGCAAGATCTCGCTTCTCGCGTGCTCAGGATAGGACTTTATAATAAAAATCCGTCGTTAAATCCACTAGTATTCACACCGGAACATTCGTAGGGTCAAAAACAAGCTCCTTGTCCTATTGATGGGAAATTGACTCAAGCAAATTTGACATTCTGTTATTTCGTTTAGCCTTTTTACACATTTGTGTAAAGAATATGACAATGCTGACCGATCGAGCAATTTGTTTCATATCATTCGTACACCACAAACACTTCACGAGAGAAAGCCATCATGCCGACAACAAAATGTTCTCAATCCGTGAAAGGGAATATTCAAGCACTGTTCTTTCATCATGATCCCGAAACGCGTGGGCTAGCTGCTGAAAACTTGGGAAATGGAACGATGGGAGTGGCGAGTGAGCGGGCAGCATTAGAAGCCTTAACAACCGCGCTCCGTGACCCAGCCAATATGGTAAAGGATGCTGCGCTCCAGTCACTCGTGCGACTGGGAGTAAAATAAGTCGATCCTTTGAGATTAAGACAATCACACTAGAAGTCGAATAGACTATCAACCTGACAGTTCGCGTCGTCAGCTTCGATTACGTGAGGGTACAGCACGCGTTCCTGCATCGACGTCCCATTTCAATCCCTCATAATACAGCCGTCTCAGGCCGCACGTCTCAACGTTAATGCGTGTAGCTCAATCTTGACCACTTTAGGTCTAACCGACTAGACTGGCTGAATTATTAAAGAATACCTATTTTTCCCACACATATGAAACTTGAAGTGGAGACGCACGATGCTGACAAGGACTAGGTGGACAAGATGGCAGATACTGATGTTCCTCATCACCCTGGTGACGACCTCTTGCAGTTTGGCAAATGCGGCAATCGGACAGTCGGCAAGAAGCATTCTTGTCCAGGAGTATGATCCACCGCCCAAAGCAGAATTTCCAGACATTCCGAAGGCCACCCCAGCTCCAGACGTATTAACTCAGAAAGATCGCGATCGGCTGGACTCTCTTGTCCCTCTCTTGGCCGGCAAACAAGAGCTCTGGGTTATGGGCGAATTTGTGCATTATGCGAAGCACTCGGTCCCGTTTGTCGTGAAAGCTTTGAAGATGCCAGGCCCACGAATACGATATAATGCTATTGAGACACTTTCCATGATCAAAAACCCGGAAGCCGTACCTGCACTCTTGGACGTCGCCACGAATCCAGAGGATATTTCTCGGGTACGCTCTCATGCCATTCGCGTGGCAACTCGCTTAGATGCAGATCAAGTGCATCCGGCAATCAAAGAAATGGTCAAAGATGAGAATTCAACGATTCGAAGAACAGCCGTGTTCGAAGCCAGGAACGTGAGAAAAAAAGAAGTCCTCCCAATCTTGATTGATACAATTGGGGATCCTGAAAAGTTTGTCTCGATTACAGCACTTGAATCCTTCTGGAGACTGACCGGGTTTTCTGGCGCTCAACATAATTGGGAAATGTCGACGGAAGAAGAGCGGAAAGAATGGAGCAAGGAATGGTCGGCGTGGTTGAAAGAAAATGAAAACCGATTTGAGCCATCAAAATCTCAAAAACATCCATTCGCCTCACCTTCGAGCTGAAGGGCTCAGGGAACATGCGTATTCGGTCAACATCAGCCATCAACAATAGATACACACAATAGGGAGACGATGATGGGCTTACTACCAATAGCCAAAGTTGGAAATCCAATATTAAGAAAAATTGCCGAACCCGTAGAGATCAATCGCATTCAGACTCCGGCATTTCAAGCATTCATTGCCGACATGTTCGAAACCATGGTTGAGAATAACGGCATTGGTTTGGCAGCCCCACAAGTCTCATGCTCCGAACAAGTTGTCGTCATGGAATGCAAAGGCGACAATGGATTTCCACGAACCGTCTTGATCAATCCCAAAATTATATTTTACGGCCCCCAGCAAACCGAAATGTGGGAAGGCTGTCTCAGCATTGATGGGCTTCAGGGACAGGTGACACGTCCCTCAATGATTCGCGTGCAGGCCCATGACCAAGAGGGGACTTTTCAAGATTGGGAAGCTCAGGGCCTCTATGCCGTATGCATTCAACATGAAATTGACCACTTGCTTGGCAAACTGTTCATTGATCGAATGGCCGACATGTCAACCTTGACACAACTGCAAGAATTCGAAACGTATTGGCAAACAGAACCAGCCACCGTAATTTAATCCCCCTTGTTTCGTACGAACGAACACCGAATATTCAGTTGAATCTGCCAAACCACATCTGAAGTACATCGTTCATGATGGAAAGAATAGTTGAGTATCTGTGAAACCTTTAGGACGTGTGCTTTCCTATCTCGCTCCACATCGATCACTGGTGACGCTGACCTTTCTCTGTGCCGCACTTGCAACCGCGCTTGACCTCCTTCCACCCTGGCTCATCAAAGTTGTCATTGACGATGTCATTCCCAATCAAGATACCGAGTTACTGCCTTACGTCCTCATTGGTCTCTTCTTGGCCTACACCTTCAAGAACCTCTTCAACTCGTTACGGATTCGGTTTAATAATACATTAGAACAGCAAGTGGTCTTTGAATTACGTGGTCAGGTATTTTCAGCATTACAACGTCTTTCACTGAACTACTTTGAAAATCGGTCGACAGGTGAAATGATGTCGCGGGTGACGAATGACACCGAACACGTTGAGCGCATCTTTATCGACGGTCTTGAAGGCATGCTGACAGCCTCGTTGACGTTAATCGGCATCACCATCATTCTGTTCACCCTCAATTGGGAATTAGCCCTCTTGGTTCTCCTGCCTGTACCAATTCTCATCGTAGCGGGGATTGGGTTTACGCGGCGAGTCCATCGGCATTATCACGATATTCGTCGAGAAGCCGCTGATCTCAATGCCTATCTGCAAGATGCCTTATCAGGAATTCGAGAGACCATGGGCTTTAATCGTCATGGTTATGAAGAGGAACGATTTACGAAACGCAGCAAGGACTACAGTCAGGCCAATCTGAAAGCCATGTACCTCTGGTCGATCTATTCTCCAAGCATGATATTCGTGGGGAGTCTCGGAACGGTTCTCATCTTATGGTATGGCTCACAACAAGTGATGGAAGGTCATCTGACCTTAGGTGAATTGGTCATGTTTTTGTCATACCTTGTATTATTTTATACACCCGTCAATCAAATACATTCAGTCAATCATTTGCTACAACATGCCTTGGCAGCCAGTGAACGTGTGTTTGAAGTATTAGATTTTCAGCCGGACGTGGTTGACCAACCATCCGTACACCCAACGACCACACGGTTACGAGGAGCCGTGGCACTCCAACGCGTCTCGTTTTTCTATCGTGATGATGTCCCGGTCTTACACGATGTGTCTTTGAATGTGAAGGCCAGTCAGCAAGTTGCCTTAGTTGGTCACAGTGGCGCAGGGAAAAGCACCATCATAAAATTGCTTATGCGGTTTTATGATGTCAAGGCTGGCGTCATTACGATGGACGGGCATGATATCCGAGATCTTCCCCTAGCTTATCTACGTACCCAAATTGGCTTGGTCCAGCAAGAACCATTTTTATTTAATGGAACGATTCGACAGAATATTGCCTATGGCGATCTGCATGCGACACCAGAACGTATTGAAGCCGTTGCAAAGGCCGCACGGGCGCATGAGTTTATCATCGACCTTCCTGAAGGCTATGACACCTGGATCGGTGAACGTGGCGTGAAACTATCGGTTGGTCAAAAACAGCGCGTCTCAATCGCTCGCGTGCTGTTAAAAGACCCGCCAATTGTGATATTTGATGAAGCCACATCCAATATCGATACAGAGACTGAAGTGAAAATTCGCGAAGCCCTGACGCATCTGATTCAAGGACGAACAACATTTGTCATTGCCCATCGATTGTCGACCTTGCACAATGTTGACCGTATTGTGGTATTAAAGCATGGACACATTGTCGAAGAGGGGAGCCATGCTCAACTTCTTGAGCAGGGTGGAATGTACACAGACTTATATGAGGCGCAGTTTCATGTATAGCAACCTCGTGGTTCGTCGCTTGTGATTCGTATTTCGCAGTCAGTCATTCATGTGAAGGGTTCTTTCACGAACGACGATTCACGAGCAACAAGCAACGAGTGAAACGCCATGAACTGTCCAACGTGCAGACGCCAAATTCGACGGGAAGACAACCCCTTTCGTCCATTTTGTTCAGAACGATGCCGCCTCCTTGACTTGAACGGATGGCTGAGTGAGCAGTATCGGATCCCGGCGGAAGCATTGACGTTTGATGAAACTGAAGGGCGAAACCTCGAGGACGATCATGAATAAGATGAACAGTCCGATAAGACCATCGACAAAAGACTTTCACATGAATCGGCACCCTCATGACATGGCAGCTCATGTCTGTCAACCTCACAGGATCATCAGTTCACATTCACAGATCTAAAATCAATGGCCAAAGTCATTACTACACGAAAAGTTCAGGGTGAAGTCGAACGAGCGCACGACTACGTGCGAACTCACATTCTGTTTCCAGCGGGAATGACAGGCTTGATCACCATGGTCATAGGAGTCATCGGACTTCTTGTCCAGCTCTGGAACGGCACGTACTCCTGGGAAACCTTTACCTCAAGCTCAGGGTTGTTGGTGATTGGGGTATTGGTGGGACTAGCGCAGACCAAGTATCATCAATTTTTGTTACGGGAATTCCCGGCCTTCTTTGCCAGTCGTATGAGAACGGCCACCCAACGGTCCATTCAAAAAGCTAGAAGAGCTGCAGTCGAAACGCCGGTGGAACACCGAGGGCGCGGACTCATTCCGCTCTGGTATATCCTAGGCATTGTCGGGTTTATTGGAATCTCGATCCTGACCGTCCTGGCAGGGTATGTCGACCCCGTTCCAGCATTTGCCTTGCCTTGGGCTGGCTACTTTTGGGCCAAAATGTTTTTCTGGAAAGGCATTATTCTCCCTCCCGGAAAGAAGGGAAAAAAGAGTTAGGGCTAACAACTGTTAGTCGGTATTATGACTCGGACTCCAGTTTCGCCAGTTTCGCCTTGAGGTCTTGAATTTCTTTCCGCATCTCTGGCAATCGTTGAATAAGCGCTTGCGTTTTCAGCCACGATGCATAGTCAAATGCCATCGAACCACCCACCGCTTTTTGGGATTCTACTGAACGACTCACTCCAGAACCCGCCGCGATTTTTGCTTGATCTCCAATCGTTAAATGATCGGTGAGTCCAGCTTGGCCGCCGATGAGGACATGATGTCCCACAGTTGTACTTCCCGCAATGCCGACTTGTGCAACAAGTATGCAATCTTCCCCGATTTGGACGTTATGTGCTATTTGGACTTGGTTATCGATCTTCGTGCCTCGCTTAACGGTTGTCACACCAAAGGTTGCGCGATCGATTGTGACATTGGCCCCCAATTCAACGTCATCTTCGATGATGACGCTGCCAAGTTGCGGAATTTTTTGATGCCGCCCTTGATGGGCTACATAGCCAAACCCGTCGCTACCAATGACTGTACCACTATGTATAATGACTCGTGCGCCAATCTGACAGCCTTCTAAGACCGTGACGTTTGGATAGAGGATCGAGTCGTCGCCAATGACCACGTCACGGCCTAACACGACTCCCGGATAGAGCGTCACACGCGCACCAAGCTGAACGCGATCTCCAAGCGTCACAAAAGCGTCGATGGATGTGTCTGGTCCAATACGAACATCACTTCCCTTCACCACCATGTCGGCAATTCCGTGACGAGAAGCAGGAGGAAGGAAATACCGTTGCGTGAGACAGGCAAACGCATACAATGGGTTAGAGGTGATCAGTTGGGGCCGACGTTCGCCTTCGAGTGGTTGGGGGATAATAAAAGCCGACGCGTGGGATTCACGAGCGCACGAAGAAAGTGTGGAATCCGTGACAAAAACCAAGTCTCCAGGTTCAGCCTGCTCAAGACTTGCCACACCTGTCAACAGCACATTCCCATCACCTTCGACGTGACCTTGAATATATTGTGCAAGTTCGTCGAGACGAACACCTGGATTCAGTTTTGGTAGCATACGTTGTAAAGATGCGTCACATACATTTGTAAATTCATGGTTGAACGCCTTCCCCTTGAATGATCGGTGATGACCATGTTACGTATTTGAAACTAGCTAAAACTCTGCTTACAGTCAAGTGACAATGTGTACATATAGATTTGTTCAAGACTGGCCTATCATTCAAGATCATGAGAAGTCCTGAGACAACAGAGTCGGGGAAAAAGAATGTCTTACAAATGACCGTTCAATACAAAGACTTCTTTATGCAGAGATGTTCCTAATGACCGATAGATACAAAAAAACTCAAAAACACACTTCATGATCTATTGGTTGCCAGTCATCCTCTATGCGGGGCTGATAGTCTTTCTCTCGTCATTATCTTCCCCGGGAGTAAGCTTTATCACAATCATTCCTGGGTTTGACGACAAAATCATACATGCCGTTGAATATGCCATTCTCGCCATTCTCTGTTATCGAGCCCTGCTCCATACGACGACACACAACCGGCTCTTCTATTCACCAATGCTGGCGATCACCGCTGCAGTGGTATTCGGCATCACGGATGAAATCCATCAGGCCTTCGTGCCATTGCGCCAACCGGATGTCTGGGATGTGCTTGCCGATGGCATTGGGGCGTCAGTCGGAGTTGGGCTGTGGAAGCAGAAGTTTTATCCCTGAATCGTTGCCGTAGGTCACTTCAGGCAGATCTGTTACAATGAGGCAGAATCGTGAGAATGTGCCGAGCCACACCACGACGCATGAGGCAGGCCGTCCTGAAAGGAAATGATGAGAGAACAGGGAACATGCATAGCATTTCTCATCACATTGCTATCGCTTTGCATACCTGTCGTCGTCACCCAAGATGCAATTGGAGCTGATAAAGATTCCTGGACGACTCAAAATGCCGAAGGCCTCAAGGCCTATCGCCAACAAGACTATGAACACGCCATTCAGCTTTTCCATGACGCGCTTTCAAGTCTCTCCCCTGATACCCAACCGCGAGCAGAAGAAGCCACCACACTGAACAATCTTGCAGCCGCGTATGAAGGACTTGACCGTTACGATGAAGCCGAGCTGCACTACCTCAAGTCCCTGACCATTGTTGAACACATTCAAGGGCCGAATCATCCAGATTTAATTTTAGGACTGACAAACCTCGGGATCTTGAATCGAAAGCGTGGACAATTCGCACAAGCCGAACGTCTGTACCAACGAAGCCTGAGCATTATGAAACAGGTCTTAGGCGAAGATCACCCCCACCTGATTCCTCCACTCTTGGATTTGGCGCATGTGAGTCAGGCACAAGGGGAGTTTGAGCGCTCAGAAAATTATTATAAGCGTGCGCTTGAAATTGGCGAGACCGAATTGCCGTCAGCTCATCATCAAACACAATCAATCCGCATGCAGTATGCGACATTACTCCGGCATCTGAACCGTGTCGCCGAAGCCACGTGGCTTGAGGACCAGGCCCGTCATGAACTCAATGCTCCATCGCAAAGCCCTCTTATTCAGTAATAGGTCCAGGAGTAGGGAAGCAAGATAGGTGACAGGCGCGATACGTTCGACTTCAACCTAGGGAAAATGCCGAGGCGGGTGACTATCAAGAATGCCAGGCGTACAGCCACGACAAAAGCACATTACACATTAAACTTAAAGTGACAGACATCTCCGTCTTTGACAACATATTCTTTGCCTTCCGAACGAATCAGTCCTTTCTCACGGAGTATGGCTTCCGAGCCATGTTGATCGATATCAGAATAGTTATAGATATCGGCCTTAATAAACCCTTTCTCAAAATCTGAATGGATGACGCCAGCGGCCTGTGGCGTCTTCGTACTGAGTGGAATGGTCCACGCTCTCACCTCTTGAGGACCTCCCGTAAAATACGAGCAGAGTCCCAATGTCGCGTAAGCGGCAACGATGACTTGCTCAAGACCACTGTGTTCCATCCCGAGGTCTTGCATGAACATCTCTCGATCCTCTCCGGCAAGTTCCGCAATTTCACTTTCGAGCTTTCCACACAACACGACGGATTCTGAGCCACGTGCCTGCGCGAAGGCTTGAAAGTCAGCAATGACCGCCGCATCAGGCTGTTCATCAGTATTGCCAACATACAGAATCGGCTGTGCCGTCAGTAAAAAATAGGGCTTGAGCACGTGAGTGTCGAGACCCAGCGTGCGCGCCGGTTTTCCAGCTTCAAGCCCGTTTTTGAGTGTATCAAGAATTTCCAGCGTTTCTTTTGATAGTTTATCGCCAGCGCGGGCCTTGCCTGAGACCTTGTCATATTGTCGAGAGATACTGTCTAAATCCGCCAGCATTAACTCAGTCTCGATGACCTCGACATCGCGTTTCGGGTCGACGATGCCCATTGTATGGACCACTTCGGTATCTTCAAAAAGGCGAACCATATGAAGAATGGCATCCACTTCACGAATATTCGCAAGAAATTTATTGCCAAGGCCTTCCCCTTGAGAGGCACCTTTGACTAATCCAGCGATGTCGACAAATCGACACGAAGCTGGAATCGTTTTTTTAGGTTGAAAGATTGAAGTGAGTCGAGTCAAACGCGCATCTGGAACACCCACTACGCCGACGTTGGGTTCGATTGTGGTGAAGGGATAATTCGAAGCGGCTGCGGTGCCAGACGTCAGGGCATTAAAAATCGTGGATTTACCCACGTTTGGAAGTCCAACAATACCAATTTCCATAAGAAGCGCACTGTAGCAGAAACATCGCACGTAGATCCGTAAGTCAAAAGCCCTATCAGAAATGATAGGGTAGGACTGACGGCACTCTATGGCATGTTGAGGAATGAAATGATGTCTTCCAAAATCCGTGAATCCGTCACCAGTTCAGTATGCACAACTTCGTAGTCTCGAACAGTCGTATGAAATGAGTCACGATAGGCCGCTGGAAGCCACGCAGAACGAACGGTGACCGTCTCGTCGCCATCGTCATACAAAACAGCCGGATCAATCGTTAACTGAAAATGCTCTGGATCCATATTATCAAAATATAGGGAATTTGAGCCTTGGCCACGCTGTCTCAACCACACCCCGCTGGCAAGGGTCGGCGTACCTTTCGCATACAGATAGAACAGTCGAGTCTGGTGTGGAGCCGCTCTGTCCAGGAGGGGAGCACGAAGCATCTCAAGGAACTGTTGCGAACGATGGAGCCAAAATTTCGTATACTCAGCGCGACGCGCGTTAATGTCGCCAGACAACGTTTTGGGGGCATTCAGCAACCCCCATCCCGACTGCGTCCAATTGTCCGAGTTTCGAACCATACGGTTCAGAGGTTCCAGGCTCGGCGTCAGAAGTTGATCGGTATCGAAAAGCGGTAACGTGTAGTAGCTAGAAGGAAATGAAGAATAGGCCTCAGCCGTGAGCATCGACGTATTGAGCTGTACCGCCACGCCATAGTTCATATTACGTAATGAATTCATCACGCCTAGAAACGGGACTCCAGCCATGACAACCGCAGACACATGCGCTGCGCCTTCCCATGTTTCACGGGCCTCGGCGATTTCTTGTGTACCGTAGCGCAAGTAGTAGCTGACAATGAGACCTCCAAGACTATGGGCAACGAGTGAAATATCTCGCGTGCCTTCCGCTCTGAGCTGTTGAATCATGACGTCCAGACGTTGGACGGCATCGAGCAAATCGCTTCGCCAATCATAGGTGAATGCGATGACCTTGGTGTTATCACGCGTCTCCGAATCAAGTGCGTCGATCAAAGAACCATAGACATCCACCGCATAGACGTATGGAATAACGGAGACGTGATCAAGAATGCTGCCCGGACGAAGGTCAATCGCCTTGGTCAACCCAAGACCTTGAATGGGAAGCGTCAACGGTTGATCGCCAAACAGCGCTTCGCTCGCCGATATCCAGACAAGATGTTCGTCTGAATTTCGCACCAATCGTGTCCCATAATAACCGGGTACGACAATAATCGCCGATTGGTGTTTGTCGATGCTATCAGGTGAGCCAACATGGCCTGCCCCGCAACCGGCTAACGACCCGAGAACGAAAATCAAAAGAAAAATATTTTTACTCAACTGGGATATTGAGGGAGAAACCACGATCGCATGTATGAGCCAAGGTGTGCCGACTATTCGGCCAATCCGCTGTGCGAAGAATAGGCTAAAATGATTCATGGCTAACACTTCAATACAACGAGACCGAAGGACGCAGTCGGATCGTTTAAGCGCGGAGTGTCATCAAGAAATTGAAACCGTAGACAGGGCGTAAAGACATTAACCCTCGAAACGGTAGTTGAGCGCGAAAAAGCTGTGTAAACTATTTGTGTGCAGAGGTAATGTACAAAACTCGTAGTTACCTTGTGGGTGATGAGAGATTTGTACATTTGCTCGATGCATAAAGATCTGCAATGGAAAACCTAGCCACGATCGTTTTGTGTTCCGTGCCATGCAAGAGGGCAGCCTTAGTTGAACGTCTCGTTGCAGCCCACTCTTTGGATTGCAGGTGGCCAGGTGTGCAGAATTTCGAGAACTCTCTCACAGCATGGGTTTTCACGGTGCAAGTTCTGCAGGATTTCGCATGGGTACATCTCTCCCTTCCTCCAAATCCAGTAAGTCTGCCCATGCCGTGATATCGTGACGGCTGGGATCGAGCGAGTCCCGAACTTCTCGAAAGAATAGTCTCTTTTCTTCAGTATCAGGACCTCTATTCATCATCATGATGGCATTCCAGTCCTGAATTTCTTGAGCAGTCCGGTTGGTTGCATGACGTGAAACCCATTCTAGGACCTCTTCATCTGTCCGAGATTCAACAGCCGTCAAAAGATCCTCTGCCTGGATGGAGGTGAACTCAAGAAAGCGGGCATCTAATGGGCAGGGGTAGATGTACTCACCAAGTGTTCCGGCATGTTTGGCGCGGCACTTATCAATCATGCGTGGCAAGTGAAGGTACGGGCCTAACCGTTCCTTTACACTACGGGGAAAGTAGGTCTGAAGATCCATAATAGGAGAGACCGTGATTGAGGCAACAAAAAAGAGAAGAGTCCTGCCAGGGACTCTTCTCTTTTCATGGAAGAAACCTTACAGCATTGTGTGATTATCGAAGGTTAAGGTCTTTGTCACAATGGCATTGTTTTCATACGAAATAATCCGTCGGGTCGCAGGTAAATCTGATGCCCCAATGCGAGTATGTGTATCTGAAAAACTTTCAACATTGGTTAATGACCCATCTTTGGGTGAAAAATAATAGACCGTGTATCGAGTTGTCAGATTTTTTTTGTCTTGCGTGAGCGCACTCTCTTCGACATTGATTGTGAATGCGACATAGGGCATCTTTCGATTAATTTGCGTGATACGGTTATCTTTGACTCGATACCAGGACCCCATGCCATCTCCGTTAATCGTGACACGTTGCCCCATCGGATGACTGTCATCACCTTCCAACGTTAAGGCGTATTTCCCATCGGACTCTTCAAAACTTCGAGGCCCACGATGCGTGGCGATCATGCCAATTTGATTTTGCGCCCACTTTTTCAGCTCTTCGTCGGCAATGTCTACGGTGACGTCTTTAGAATTTTTGACTGTAACCGTACCCTTTGTTTCTTTTCCGTCAACATTGATTCGAAGATCAGCTTGAAAACCTTTAAAGTCTGACTGCCAGCGAGCGGTCCGTTCAAATGCTCCTCGCAATAAATCTTTGGCTTTGGGATCGTCCTGAACGGTGGTTTCATTTTCCTCTCGAGTATACATTTCCATATCGAATCATCTCCCCATCGTAAAATGAATGAACAATAAACCTGATCGCTTATGACATGGTGTCGACGGTATTATAGAGAATCACGTTTCTGCTGAACAACCACACACGTGAATTCACGTAAATCCAAACAAATCGTTCACATCGGAGGCCTTAAACCTTCAGATCGGAGAATGATCTGTATGCATTGTGGCATTCCACTTGCCTTACTCTCTAAAAGGAGACTTTGCTTATGCACGTACTCGTCACAGGTGGAGCAGGTTTTATTGGCTCCCATTCAGTCGAAGCCCTCTTGAACATTGGCGCGCGCGTTCGCGTGCTTGATAATTTCTCAACCGGAAACCGGCAAAATTTGCCGAGTCATGCAGATTTAGAAGTCTGTACCGGAGATATTCAGAGCCTCAAGGACATCGAACAGGCAGCCGCAGATGTCACGCATATTTTACATTTAGCCGCGCAGGTTTCTGTTCAAGATTCCATGGTGCATCCGTCCAAATCCTGTGGCATCAATATTCAGGGGTTTGTCAATGTGTTGAGCGCCGCAAAAACCCGCCAGGTGGACCGAATGGTCTACGCCTCGAGTGCAGCAGTCTATGGGCAGCCACAACAGCTACCTATTTCCGAGGATGATCCAGTTTCCCCGCTTTCACCATATGGACTGGAGAAAAGCGTCAACGACCAATATGCGGATTTATTTCATTCGGTGTTTGGCTGCTCACTGCTTGGCCTACGCTACTTTAACGTGTATGGCCCGCGACAAGATCCCACGTCCCCCTATGCTGGCGTCATCAGTAAGTTTCTCAATTTCATCCAACACCAACAACCGCTCACAGTGTTTGGCGATGGAAGGCAAACACGAGACTTTGTGTTTGTGAAAGATGTGGCACATGCCAATGTCCAAGCGCTCCTCTCCACTGCCACCGGGGTCTGTCATGTGGCCACGGGCACAAGCCGGAGTCTGTTAGACATGATTCACGCGCTTTCGACCTGCGTGGGCTATGAGCTTCAGGTTGTACACCACGAGGCACAAACAGGAGATATCCCGCACTCCTCCGCTCATGTTGAAAAACTGGCTCAGGTCTTAGGCGTGCAGTGTTCCACTCGGTTTGAAGATGGATTGCGGCTTCTCTTGAAAGACGTTATGGATTCAAAGGGGTAGGGCATGCGATACCGTGTAAGCTTCAAGACAGTCTGCACAACGATCGGCATTGTCGGCATGCTACTGCTCCAGACTGAACATGGCTGGAGCGCTGACTTTAGCGTAGCATTGTTCTATGGCGATGAGGCTCCCCTTGATGAATTAAAGGCCTTTGATGTTGTCGTCGTTGAACCCGATCATCAATATGACCCTGATGTCTACCGCACATCTCAGAGTGAACTCTTTGCATATGTCAGTCTCGGTGAATTTTCCTCCTCTCGTGCCTATGCGAAGGCGATTCCGAATCAGTGGGTGTTAGGAAAAAACACCGTATGGGATTCGCACATTATTGATCACAGCCAGGAGGCATGGCCAAACTTCGTGACCGAACACATTATCGGACCACTCTGGGAGCAGGGATACCGAGGATTTTTCCTTGATACGCTCGACTCCTATCACCTCATAGCCACCACGGCAGAACACAAACAACAACAAGAGCGGGGATTGAGCCGGGTCATACATGCCATAAAAAAGGCCTATCCTGACGCACAGCTCATTTTCAATCGAGGTTTTGAAATTATTCCCAGTGTCCCCGAACATGTTTTTGCCGTTGCTGCGGAATCGTTATTCCGTGGATGGGACCAGACGACAAAACGGTATGTTGCGGTTCCTCAAAACGACCGGGAATGGCTCGTGCAGCAGTTACAGTCACTACAACAGGCGTATGGGATACCTGCCATCATCATCGATTATGTCGCGCCTCAACACCGAGTAGTGGCACGGGATGTTGCACAAAAGATTCAACACCTCGGCATGATTCCTTGGGTCAGTACTCCTGAATTAAATATGCTAGGCGTCGGAGCGGTTGAAGTCATGCCGCGAAAGATCTTGTCGATTTACGATGGCGCCAGAGATCCGGAATCTGGCCATAGCGACCTTCATCGTTTCCTTGATTTTCCGTTGAATCATTTGGGATACGTGTCGAAGCATTGGGATGTCCGAACATCGTTGCCGGACTATCCCTTAATCGGTCGATATGCCGGCATCGTGGTCTGGGTATCGGGCAATCAACATCCATGGAGTCACCGACTCCATCAATGGTTACTGAAACACACCCAGCAGGGAATCCGGGTCGTCCTCTTTAATTCATTTGGGTTTCCATTACAGAATCAATATTTGACCCCGTTCGAGTTATCCGTCGACTCCAGCGAGCAGCTCGTGACGGAGGTGCATTTTTCTGTCAAAGATTCTCGAATCGGCTATGAAATCGAACCGATTCCCAAACGCCGAGGCTTTCTGCCTCTGCGGCTTATAAATGGGGATTCGCTCTTACAGGTGGAAGCGGCTGAAGGACAGCGTCAAGATGTCATCGCCATCACCCCCTGGGGCGGCTATGCGCTCTTTCCCTATGCCGTGATACAACTTCCGGATCTTGAACATTCGCGTTGGGTCTTTGATCCAATTCATTTTCTCCGAGATGCCCTTCGATTAGAGCCGATGCCGGTTCCCGATACCACCACTCACAATGGTCGTCGTTTACTCTTGGCACACATTGATGGTGATGGATTTCCAAGTGTAGCTGAATTTCCGGGGAAGCGGTATGCGGGAGAAGTCTTATACCGCGACGTGCTGAGGAAATATCGGATCCCCACAACCCTCTCAGTGATTGAAGGGGAAGTTGGCGATCAAGGACTCTATCCGAAATTGACTCCACGATTTGAAAAAACGGCCCGAGCCATGTTTGCCTTAGACCATGTTGAACTCGCCAGCCATTCGTATTCCCATCCACTGGTTTGGCGAGAGTTTGTCATCGCAGGCCCCAATAGGCCCGGCGATTACAATTTAAATATCCCCGATTATGTATATGGCCCAGAGAGTCTTACACGTGAAATCAAAGGATCGATTGAGTACATCAATTCCAAGTTAGCTCCGCCTCATAAACGTGTTCAGGTCTTTTTATGGACAGGTGATTGTGACCCTGCGCCGGAAGCCGTGGGGTTAACGTATGAGATTCATGTTGGGAACATGAATGGAGGCGATACGACTATGACAGAACAACATAATTCGTTAACAACGGTGGCAGCGTTTGGGATTCAGAAGGGCAAACACTATCAAATCTATGCTCCGAATCAAAATGAAAACATCTATACAAATGAATGGACGGGGCCGTACTACGGATTTGATCGAGTCATTGAAACCTTTCAACTCACCGATCGTCCCAGGCGCCTCAAACCCATCAATATTTATTACCACACATACTCCGCAAGCAAAAAAGCGTCACTGGCAGCCCTCCACCGAGTCTACTCATGGGCAATGACGCAAGCAAACAATCCGATCTACGTCTCGGAATACATTCGAAAAGTTCATGATTTCAATACAATTGTCATTGCGAAAGCTGGTGCTTCGTGGAAAATTCGTGGAACGACCCACTTAAAAGAACTTCGAATTCCACAGACATTGGGATACCCAGATTCGCAGAACAGTCAGGGGATTGCTGGATTTTCTGATCATGAATCAGATCGATATCTGCATGTGACTGATACGCCTGAAGTGAGGCTGACGTTGACGCCGACAACACCGACCCTTCCATATTTACATGATACGAACGGGCAAATACTGAAATGGACACACAAAGGGACAACCCTGCAATTCACCATGAAAAGCTACCAGCCGCTTGAAGTGTCCATGGGTAATACGACGAAATGTACGGTAACGGCTAAGGTTGAACACGTTGAGAACCGACAAGAAGGGAAGCTATTAAACCTTTTTGTCACACAACAACGTGAAAAACCCATCAGCTTCACATGTTCTTAGACGCTCGGATCGTCAAACCAGAGAACGCTTGTTCTCACTCTGGTCCATCTCATTGTTTGCGATTGGCATCGTATTAGTGCTGATGGTGCTGTTTCCGAAGCAACGGATCATCAATCAAGTCGCACAGGCCAGTCACGCGTCGTCGGTCAGTACATTTTTCCTTGAAAATCTACTGAAATCTAAACCTGAGGATACCGACCTTCGCCTCTTGCTGACTCAACATCAATTGGCCATTGGCCATATGGAACACGCTCAAAAAACCATAGCACCACTACTCATGAGTGAGAATGTACATGTTCGGCTGAACGCACATGAAATAGATTTACATATGCTCAAAACCCGTACATTTGCCTTCCCGGCAGACTCGTCAGCACGTCGAGACGGAGTACAACAAATCGAACAGCGTATTCAACTGCTTGTACCTATGGCTCAGGACTTTGATGCTGAACGCCTCGACCAATTCGCTCAATTGGCCTTGATGATTGGAGAGCAAGACTTAGCGCAATCGATTTATGAACAACTCGCAAAACGACCGGAACCGCAAACCGTACAGTGGTATGCCAAGGCCGCAGAATTAGCACTCGGGCAAGGAGCCTACCAAAAGGCCGCAACCTTATACTTTTCCGCACAGCATGGAGTCAACAATCAACAGGAGAAACGTGGCTATTATGTAGCAGCACTCAAGGCATTACAATCCGGCAACCTCCTCAAACAGGCAATTGAACAAGCGAAACGACATGTGAGTGATATACAGCACGATGAAGCCACACTCATATTTCTCGTGTCACTTGGACGTGCGGCTGGCGATGGAAGTTTCGCTCAAAAATACGTAAAGGATTTACTGCAAGTGACGTGGACGAAGAACACGTTCCGATATCTTCCAGTGAATGCGGTGCGTGAAGCACCAACGCATACGCGGACATTTTTTTTAGCCCCAACACTCACCGAGATTGTCAATGATGAATATTTCAGAACACTGTCCTCACGCCATGAAACCTTTCACTCCCTGACTGTCGCGGCTCGACGTCGTGCCACCCCAAACGCTCAATCGAAGCAGCAATCGAAATTCCGAACATTTCATGATCAGATGTATCAACTTGGGTATGCGGTATTTTTGGAAAACCAGAATTTAGAGGATGCCTTTCAATTAGCACAGGCTGCGGTTCAACAGGCTCCGCATCTCGTAACATGGCGAAAAAAATATGCGCAAGTCGCTGAGTGGACAGGCCGCCAACAAATCGCACTCGCGCAATGGAGAAAGATTGCGGAAATGAAACCCAATCAAGAGCCATTTGGACAGATTCTGCGATTGGCTCCAGGAGCCTATGATGATGAAAATCTCGTGTTTGCCCTTTTGGGTTTGGGGAAAATTCGTACCTTATCAGAGTCGGAATGGCGAACATTGGCAGACGCATACGAACGGCTTGGGAAACCTGATGAAGCCGTGGCCTATTTGACGCATCTTCACCAACAAAATCCCAACCCAGCCTTTCTCGAACATATGGCCCATTTGTATCAACGAATGGGCCAAGACACAAAAGCCTATCGGTATTATCGAGAGCTCGAAACACAGTACGGCTCACGAGTAACCTGGGCAACACAGCAAGCGGGCCTCCTGTCATCTCGGGGACATGTACGGGAAGCCTATGACATGTTGAGGCATGTGAAACAACAGGCAAAGGATGATGACGACGAATATTGGAAATTCATTGGACATCTCGCATGGATGCTCGAGGATGATCCGCAAGCTGAAGAAGCGTACCAACGATTACGCGCACGACAACAATTATCAATCGAAGCACAGGAACGCTTGATTCTGCTGTTACGTAACACAAATCCTTTGGAAGCGATTGACGTGAGTCTTGCGGGATGGAAGACGTTTCACAGTCCAAAGTTTTTACTGCAGGCCTTAGATCTCCAATTACACGAACGGCAGATCGATCAGGTCCAATCAACATTAGAAGGACTTGTACCGTGGGAAGAAGCACTCATTGTGCATCTGGAACGGTATTGGATTATTCGCGCTGAGGTGATGTGGAAGATCGGCAAACACGCTGAAGCCCTTCAAGCGTATGAACGTGCCCTGAACATCAATCCGGAATCGAATGAGACGAAAGAAGCCATGTTATGGTTTTTAGTCGATCAACAACATCGAACCGCGTTAGCATTCTATCTCGATACGTGGCAAGACAGCATTGAAGCAGATGCACGACTCTGGGGTCCCGTCGCGGCGGCCTATGTGGTCCTCGATCGACACGCACAAGCCCTACCGTACTTTGTTCGACAACTCCAGACTCGGCGACACGATTATCTCTGGCTCTTGAACTATGCCGCAGCACTTGAGGCATCATCTCAAATCCGGCAAGCGTGGCATGTTCGTCAACATGCATGGCTTAAAATTCGTCAATCTCTCCTCACGCACCCCACTCAAATCCGCTCTACTGAAACCATTGAAGCCCTCGCAACATTGACACAATTGAACGATCCCGGCGACCCGCTTCTGACCCTGCTGCGAAATACAAGAACGCACATGACATCACCGGTCATGAAAGAACTCATATTAGCATGGTTTCTGTCTCAAGAAGCCTTCGATGCAGCCAAACAGTGGCTATGGAACGCCTATGCCCAACAACTTCGTGAACCGGGATGGGCAAAACTTGCGATCGCACTCGCAGACAATGATTGGGTTGAGATAGAAGCCATTACTTATAACTACACTGACAATTTGTCCATCTCTGATCACATCGAAGCCGCAAACAGGCTTGACCGGAAGACAATCGCTCAAGAACTAGCCTTTAATTCATTGACGCGTCACCCTGACCGCGACGCGACACATATTCAATTTCAAGAAGCCATTATGACAGCCGCCGATCGCATAACGTCGCACATCATGTTTGAAGAACGGCGTCCACTTTCGAGCTATGTATCCAAGACGGCAATGGCCATTCAATTGGGACGAATCGAAGTTCGGCCTGAAGCCTCCGTCGCCTGGCAAGAAAGTGTCGACTCGAAGGCATTAACCGGAGTCCCACGCATTGATCGTCAATTCGGCGTATCGTTGGCCTATCAATGGCCCGCAGGAACGATTCGGTTAACCGGATTTCATCGAAATGCGCTCGCACATGTGTTTGGTTTACAAATGGACTATGAGCAGGTCTGGAATGAACATCTCTCTTCAACGCTCACGATTGGACGAAATCAAAAGGCCAATGACTCCGTCGTACTCCAGATCGGGGGCATGAAGGACTTCATGAGAGGACAAGGCCTCTACTATGTTTCCAAACGTCAATTTGTCTCTCTTCAAATGGATGCGCAGCGGTTTTATAGCCAATCGCGTGACACTCTTGGCCGCGGGCTTGGAGTTGAAGGTGCCATCGGCCATCATCTTCGACGAGACTACCCAGACGTGACGGTTCGTGTGGTCGGAACCGTGCAACGATATTGGCGCGTGCCTGCACTGCCAGGCAGTATCACACGACTCATTCCCCATACGGATGAAGAACCAACTCCTCTTCAAGTTGTGCCGCAAAATTTCTCACAAGGTGGCATACAAATCAGTCTTGGTGATTCCATCCGTGATCTCTACACCAAAGGTATTCGGCCATTTGGGTTACTGGGGGTGAATTACAACAGTGCCACGGGTTTGGGACAAAGTATTGAAGCCGGTCTTATCAGTCGGTTAATTGGGCAAGATCACATCCAGCTCTCTGGCAGTTATATACAAGGAGGGTTTGGACAAAATGCCACGACCACGCAAGTCAATCTCCACTATCAACGATGGTTTTAAATTCATAGGTGACACAATGACAAAACTTTTCTGGATGGTATTCGCCATAGGCCTACTCACCGTAATGACTCATGGATGTACGGTCATTGATTATTCACGAGATCCGATGCTTGACGCGCATGCCCCCTGGGTCTTGCTCCCAATCGTCAATCACACCGAAACGCCGCAAGCCGGTCGTCGCGCTGAGGCTATTACCGAATCCTTGCTCTACAGCCAGGGTATGACTCAAATACGACGCTATCCATCGGCCCTGCAAGACGGCTCATTCATACTCGGATCCGACAATACTTTATACGAGTCGGCGTTACACTGGGCGAAGGAGCAAAAAGCCCGCTATGCCATAACCGGGACTGTCGACGAGTGGCGGTATAAAGTCGGAATCGACGGGGAACCAGCCGTTGGAGTCAGTTTACGAATTCTTGACTTACAGACGAATCACGTGGTGTGGAGCGCCGTTGGAGGACAAACGGGATGGAGCCGTGAAGCCGTAAGCGCCGTCGCGCAAAAACTGATTAAACGCCTGCTCAAGGAAGTGAGTGTATCCTAATGCGATTGCCCATTCACTTACGAGGCGTTCCACAACGCTGGCAGTGGGTGGAAACCTGCGTCCTGACGGGCGTGATTGTGGGACTCAGCCATTGGATGGTGCCTGAGGATCCATTTTTGACGAATATGGCATTCCCCTGGTTATGGATTGGGGCCCTCCTATTGGGGTTACGATATGGAACCTGGGCGGGGCTGCTCTCTGTCGGAATCATCCTGAGCAGTCTGTTTCTTGAGATACAATTCGGCCTGTTGAGTGGAGTGGCTGTTCCGAAAGCCTACGTGATCGGCGGAGTGTTGTGTATCGCAATCTGTGGTGAGTTTGGAAGTCGATGGAACATGTATTTCAAACAAATGGAAGAGCGAAACGATTATCTTGATCAACGTTTACAAGAAACGGCACGCGCGTATCATTTACTCGGCATGTCCCATCACAGCTTAGAGGAACATTTAATCAGTCAACCTCTTACCCTTCGTGATGCGTTAAAACGATTGCGGGGAATGCTCATCGATGAACACGATGAAATTCCCACAGCTGCCGCCGAACGATTCCTTGAGTTACTCACGCAATTTTTTCAATTAGAAGTCGCCGCATTCTACCGTGACATCCCGCCGCACCGTGTTGAGACACCATTGGCCGCAGTGGGTTCAATGGATTCCCTGCAGAATAGTGACCCCTTGATCCACCATGCGCGTACCACAAAAGAGTTTTCCCATGTCATGATGCCTCAATCGGTATCTGCCGTAAACTCGCACTATTTAATTGTCGCACCGGCCATGGCGAGCAACGGCCAGATTGTTGGATGGTTTGTCGTGGAACGCATGCGCTTTCTCAATCTTCATGAAGACAGCCTGCATATGTTGAAAATCTTTTTACATTATTTTGCCGATGGTGTGCAGGCCGCCGTGCTTGCACGTCCGATTTTGGAACAATTTCCCGAATGTCCAGTACCATTTGCTCGAGAATTACCTCGCTTAGTTCGATTGCAATATGAATTGGGACTTGATAGCCGAGTGGTGGTCTTTGACGTGTGCGCACCATCGATGCGTGAAGAAATCGTGTTTCACATCCTTCATCACACTCGTGGATTAGATGTGACGTGGGATATCCGTCATGATGACAGTCGTCGACTCTGCATCCTGCTCCCATTCACCGATGATGGGGCCATCGAAGGCTACCTTCTCCGCATTCAACAATTACTCAGGGAACGGTTTGGAAAGGGGTTTCAGGAAGCCGAGATTCACGTGAGTGTTCGAGGACTTCATGAACATGATCCTTCCACAATTGTCCAAGATCTTGTCGTAGGAAACTATGATCGCCAAAATATTCCTCTGCTTAGCGGCGTTGCTTGAAGGTGGCGCGCTGCCCTATCTCCTGTTTACGAATCGCTACCAAGACGATGCGATGGGACTCCTCCTTTTGCATGTCCTGGTCAGTGTAGCGGCAGGGTTACTGGGCAAAGACAGCCTCCCAGCTCGCTATCAGCATCCCCCCGGTACGGTCGTGTTCTTTTTGACGACCCTGACATTATTCATTCCTATACTGGGCGCATTTGGAGTTATGGCACTCGTCGTCATGACGAATTATGGAGTTGCCCAGGCAACGAACGGAAACATTCAAGAAGTCCAAGATTCCAAGTTTGCCGAGACAGGACTCGTAGACATGCTGCAGTATGGAAGAGGAGATTTACAGTCACGCTTTCAAGCTTCTGGGCTACTCACAGAAACACGATTAGATGCACTGGGAAAGCTACAAAGCTTCGAATCCCAGCACATACACACGACTGTCCGGCAAGCCCTGCAGGATCAAACCGATGACATTCGACTTGTAGCCTTTGGCATTTTAGATAAAAAAGAAAAGTCGATTAATGAAAAAATCAATCAAGAGCTCGAGTGGCATCAACAAGCCGAAGCGACATCGGAGAAACTGACTCATGCTCGCCAATTAGCCTATGCCTACTGGGAACTGGTGTACAAAGACCTTGTTGAAGGTGATGTTTTAACCTATGCCGTAGCTCAAGCAACCCAGTACAACGAAATGGTCCTGGCCGCCTATTCGGACGATGCGGGCATGTGGGCCTTGAAAGGACAATTAGCCCTTCATGCTCAAGAACGAGATCGTGCGCGGGATGCGTTCACCAAGGCGCTCGAACATGGAATTCCTGAAACACGAGTTATTCCCTATCTCGCCGAATTGGCTTTTTTTCAAAAGGACTATTCAAAACTTTCGACCCTCTTTGCGCGCAGTCACGAACTATCGCAAATTTCACTGCTACATCCAATTTTGAAATATTGGAATATTGAAAAACGTCTCGTGCGGGACTATGCATCATCATAAATATTAAGGAAATCATTCTGCATTATTCTCACGATACACAGGCGAGGGAAGCTCGACACGCAACATCCGTCTGTTCTGTTTTCCGATGCGACATCGAGCAGCAGAGAGGCGCATCATGGTGACGCTCCCACAGGCCGAAGAGGTTGATATTGCCCTGCTGTTAGAAGGGACCTATCCCTACGTGAGTGGTGGCGTGTCAAGCTGGGTCCACCAAATTATTCATGCCTTTCCTGAATATCGATTTGGTCTTGTGTTCATTGGAGGACAGCCGGAGGAGTACGATGGGATGCGCTATGAACTACCTCCTCAAGTGGTTCACCTCGAATGCCATTTTGTCCATGCCAACCATGGACACCCAGCCATTGAATCCATAGAAGACGACCGAAAACTGTTTCAATTTATCGAAGACGTACACGACGGCATGCGAGCTCCCGAAACATGTCCGGAAGGAATGGCGTTGACGCAGAAGATGATGACGATGTTGACGGAAAACCCGCAACGGCTTCAAGAGCAATTTTTGTACAGTGAAACAGCGTGGACGTATCTCTGCGACGCCTACCGCACGCATTGCACCGATCCGTCATTCGTCGATTATTTTTGGACCGTACGGAAAATGCATGAACCGATTTGGATGTTAGGAAAAATTGCGGCCAGTCTTATTCCAGCCAAAATTTACCATACGGTGTCAACCGGCTATGCAGGATTTTTAGGGGCCTTGTTGCAACAACGTACTGGGCATCCGCTCATTCTTTCGGAACATGGCATCTATACAAAAGAACGTCGCATTGATTTGTTTCAAATGTCATCGTTTGCCGATAATCGAACGTCATTGGAAAAACGGTCAGAACATTTAGGCTATTTCCAGCAACTCTGGATCAGATTTTTCGAAGCGTTAGGGACATTTTGCTACGATGCGGCCAATCCCATCATTTCACTCTATGAAGTCAATCGGCAACGTCAAATAGCCGATGGTGCCGATGACACTCGTACGCTCACCATACCAAACGGCATCCAGATCGAACGTTTTCGAACATTGCGTGCGCATCGGCCCATTCATCCGCCCCCTATCTTATGTCTCATTGGGCGGGTTGTCCCCATTAAAGATGTCAAAACGTTTATTCGAGCCATGCGAACGGTGGTCAACCGCTTGCCATCGGCAGAAGGTTGGATAGCCGGTCCTGAAGATGAAGACAAAGAATATGTTCAGGATTGCCGGAATTTAACCGAAAGCTTGGGGCTCTCCAAGCATGTCAAGTTTCTCGGGTTTCAAAGAGTCGATGACATTCTCCCCAAAATCGGGCTTCTGATTCTCAGTTCAATTAGCGAAGCACTTCCGCTCGTGGTACTCGAAGGTTTTGCCGCAGGCGTGCCCGCAGTGACAACCGACGTTGGCGCGTGTCGTCAATTGATTGAAGGGGAGGGGATAACCGAAGACCTGGCAGGATCTGCCGGGGCAGTCGTCAACATGGCAAACCCTACGGCCTTAGCGGAAGCGGCCCTGAATTTATTGGCAAATGAGCAGCGTTGGCATGCCGCACAACAAGCCGGCATTGAACGGGTTGAAACATTCTATACGCAACAACAAATGATCGATCAATACCAATCAATCTACACGAAAGCATTTGACGCATGGCAGGCATTGGATTTGAGCTCCGTAAAATCCTAAAAAAAGACAGCTACTGGTCATTGCTGAAAGCCTATGCCTATGCCGGCGTGATTAGTTCCGGACCGTGGATTTTATCCATTATCGGTATTTTAGTGATTGGCGTCATGAGTCTTTCCGTCGTGGCTCCAGAGACGCTGATTATTCAATTCCAACTGTCGGTCACCTACCTCATTGCCTTCAGTCTGATATTGACCGGATGTTTACAAACCTCGTTTACACGATATGTCGCGGATCGTCTCTATGAGCAAAAAGACGAATTAGTGCTGAGTAATTTTCATGGCGTGTTGTGTCTGGTCACGGTTGCCTGTGGAATTTCTGCAACAGGAGTCATTGCCTGGTTCTTTCCTGAGCAATCAATCGTATACAAGGTACTCATGATCGGCAGTTTCGTTGTCTTAGGAAACATCTGGATCGCGACGATCTTTCTGTCGAGCATGAAAGAATATAAAGCCGTCCTGTTGCTTTATGGATTTGGCTATGGACTAACGATTGGGGCCGCTCTCGCCATGCGGTCATTTGGATTAGAAGGATTGCTGTTCGGGTTTTTTATTGGACAGTTTAGTATTTTAGTCGGCATGTTGGGCCTCACCGTTCGAAATTATTCTTCCGAAACCTTACTGGCATGGGATTTTTTGAAAAAAGGGAGAATGTATGTCAGCTTGATCGTGTTGGGGTTGACCTATAATCTCGCGATCTGGATCGACAAATTTTTATTCTGGTATTACCCTGAAACGAGTCAGCTTGTGATCGGGCCGATTCGAAACTCCCCAATCTATGACCTGCCTATTTTCTTAGCCTACCTCTCTATTCTGCCAGGCATGGCCAGCTTTCTCGTTCGAATGGAGACAGATTTCGTTGAGCGGTATCAGGAATTTTACGATGCCATTCGAGGAGGAGCCTCACTCGATCATATTCAACATGCCAAAAATGAGATGGTACGGACGATTCGGCTTGGTCTCTTTGAGATCATGAAGATTCAGTTTGTCGTGTCCTTGCTCATTTGGGCTGTCGGTCCGCCAATCTTACGTTGGCTGGAAATTTCAGAATTATATGAATCCTTGTTGTATGTCGATATCGTTGCAGCCGGCCTCCAGGTTCTCTTCTTAGGCATATTGAACGTCATGTTTTATTTAGATAAACGGCTGATCGCGCTTGGACTGTCAAGCCTATTTCTCGCCGCCAATATTATTCTGACAACATGGTCCCTCTCCATGGGGCTTCCATATTATGGATATGGCTTTGCCGTCTCGTTGCTTGTCGTGGTCATTCTAGGAATGCATCTTTTGGACAAAAAACTGCAAAAGTTGGAATATGAGACGTTTATGCTCCAATAGGGGAGAATGATTCTGCGCCACATTGACGGGCTACGAACTAAGGATGAAGATTTCGGGATGAAGGGAGGAGCGCGACAAGCTCGAAAAGTATGTCGGTGGCTTTTTTCATTCCATGGCTCGTCAGGCGATAGTACCCCCCCTTACCTCGCCCTCGCTTTACGACAAACCGCTCGCAAATATAGGACTTCAGGACACGATCAAACCGTAAAATTTTCTGCGACGAACGGGCTAAGGCCTGATTGAGTACCGTTGCAGAAACCTCATGTATTTGTCGAAGTTCCTGGTAGCCCAACAGTAACATGAGAATAATATTCGCCGGAGTTTCATCGCGATGAGGAGGAATCCGGTAAACAAGAGCAGATGAACGAGAATCATCCTCAAACACGTCCAGAAGGAGCGTACGGGTTCCAGACTGATCCTGCGAGATGACGTGTCCCGACAGAGTCGTATTCAATACAGAAGGTTCCTCACGATGATTCAGCTTAGCAACCAGATCAAGAAATTTCTGAAACTGTTGTGCCACGGTATCGCCAGACCCAGATGCGACAAATTCATGCCCTTTTACTTTCACTCGTATTTTCAGGGTAGCCCTTGAGGCACTTGAAGATTTCTTGAAATTATCCAAACTTGCTCCTAAACGTGACGTTAAAAAATTATAATGTCATGTTTGTGCAGTATAGGAAAAATCTCAAGCAAACTGAAAGTCTCAGGATTACGAGAGAAATTTATAAGACGTTGATAATGGGAATGGAGAATACATCGAGGAGAAATATATGAGAAAGTTCTTCAGAAGTTTTTGAGAGATTGCTATAGCCGTTTCAACATACTTCCGTCTGTACGACGTGTGTTTTTGCGCTGCGTACATGATGTACATTCGATTGGAAGTTATTTGGGTTCGCTATAGCTGTTGCACGAACTCTCTTCATGTAATTTTTTATTCACTACTTGATACCTGGCAGCGGTTTCCTCTCATTATTCGGATTACTCATCAGTTGAGTGAAAGAGGCGTATTGCGTAGGCCGTCATTCTATGGGACCATGATAGAGTGGAAACAGGCATGATAAATTGGGTAGGATAGTAGAAGCTCACGTCTATCTGGGATCAAACTCGAAGGGGTGGCTGATCAGTGAATTACGAACGCCATGCCGTTATGGTTGCCGTCAACCAACTGGTGAAGGTCGCGTGCTCCATCGCGCTCATCACAATTGGAATCCTCCTCCTTTGGCAAACGCCTTCCTGGGAACAGCAAGCCGCCCTTAAAGAAGAAGTTCCCACACGACTCAAGACCAGTTTGTCAAAATTTGAAGAGCGGAAATTCTTGCGACATGTCAACACACGACTGCCACAATATCGAGAAGAGTTTTATCTGGCCGGGAAGAAATACGGAGTACCCTGGGTACTACTCGCTGCACAAGCGTATCAAGAATCGCACTGGAATCGTAATGCCGTAAGCCCAACGGGAGTCCGCGGGATTATGATGTTGACGCTCGACACGGCCTCTGACCTCGGAATCACCAATAGATTAGATCCTCGAAAAAGTATTAGTGGGGGAGCCCGGTATCTTGCACGGCTCTACGCCAACTTACCAAATGAAATCCAGGATCCAGACCGCATGTACTTTGCCCTTGCGGCCTACAATGTCGGAATGGGTCATGTTAAAGATGCGCAATTACTCGCACACCGACTCAAAAAGGATAAAACTCGATGGGACGAACTCCAAACAGTCCTTCCACTCTTGGCCAAAAAGAAATACTACAAAACCTTACCGAATCGCTATGCTCGTGGGTGGGAGCCAGTCCATTACGTCAAGCGTATTCGCGCCTACCATGAAATTCTCCAGTACCTTGAAAAACAGCAGTCTTCTTTCCCGACAGAAGAGCTCTAACGCCCTCTTACATCACACGTAAGGCATTCAATTATTTATGATCCGTAATCCCGATGGGCTCATCAGGGCTAGCCTTGTCAACCGATATTGCTCGATCATTTGGAAGAACAATTGCGCGAATTTTATCACCAAATTGAACTGACTCACTGAGTTTCGTTGCATCTGTGACCTCTATCCGAATTTCACCTCGCTCCCCTCTGACGACAATAAAATCTCCATCGAGCATTAACACTTCTGCCACAATTTCCCGGTTTCCTGGAAGTTCCGGACTCACGTTCTCCGGCGCAGAGGCCTCAGGTTGCATGGTGGCAGCTGGAGCCTCTTGGGCCGGCGAAGGCTGAGGAGCCGTACGAGGTGTTTGTGCTTGAAACCCGAGCGGGTCATCTGGTTTCGCACGTTTCACATAGATCGCTTTATCGTTGGGGAGAATTTTGGCTTTAATACGATCACCAAATTTAAACGTTTCGGTTGCCTTGGTGTCCGGAGTGACTTCAATGCGTACCTCACCATATTCACTTCTCACGATATAAAAGTCACCGTCAACCATGAGAATATCTGCAACAATAATTCTGTTTGTGGGTTCAATGTGAACCGGGGCCTCATCAGATTGAGCTGGAACCGGTTGATTCGCGGACTCAGAAGCGCCTGAAGGCGTTACCGGTTTATCTGATTCCGAAGATGACGTGGGAGCCTCAGCCGTAATCCCTAGCGGTTCATTCTTCCCAGCACGAACAATAGAAATGGCTGAGTCATCTGGTCGAATAAGGGCCTTGATACGATCACCAAACTCAAAGGTTTCCGACATTTTCGTATCTGGCTTCACTACGATGCGAATTTCTCCCAACGGCCCACGAACGATAAGAAACTCACCTTCAGTCAGCAATACCTCAGCGACAACGGTCCGAACAGCTGGAGGAGGAAACTCAGGCCCTTGAGCAAATGATAAGGACGATGAACTCGCCATGAAAGCAATGACAAAAAAGAGGTACCCAAGACGTTTCTTCATGAGCGTACTCCGTTATGAATGAAATAAATGGAGAACAGTGAGCATGGACTCACGTAATACACCTCACTCAAGCACATATGTTACCTAGCTCAGTAATTGAGGTAAATATGTAGGCCAAACCCTACGAATGCTTGCCTGCTGTAAGGCATATTTTGTACGGCGAATTATCCAGCAGGGGCGATACAGGCCGGAACGTCGTTCCGTGGATTGTTGACGAGAGGACTCACTGGGTACGCCTCCATCTCTTCAGAATCCATTGGTTGGAGTAACGGATGCAACAATGCAGGATTCTGAATCGTTGAATCAAGCCATACATGACAATCATGTGTGTTGAGAATCACCGGCATGCGTCGATACAAAGGCTGCATGAGGACATTGGGAGTCGTCGTGATAATTGTGCAGGATTGAATTGGCGACTCTATCTTCGCCCACCGCTCCCAGAGTCCAGCAAAGACAAACGGGCGATGGTCTTTAAAGCGAATGTAGTACGGTTGCTTGGCTGTGCCTTCTTGTTTCCATTCATAAAAGCCATCCGCCAAGACCAAGCAGCGTCGGGATTGGAAGCTCTTTCTGAAAGACGGTTTCTCTGCAACCGTTTCGCCGCGCGCATTAATCAGTTTTTGCCCAAGGCTTGGATCTTCAGCCCAGAAAGGAATCAATCCCCATTTCAGCATGACGCATTCTCGCTGATCATTTTCAGGGTCATGTCGGACACAGGCGACCATTTGGCCTGGCGCAATATTGTAACGAGGTGTGAGGGGAGGCTTGCGGAGAACGCGAAGCAGTTTCAGCAGGTTATCAAATTTCCCTGTTTGCGTATATCGTCCGCACATAAGAATTAGCCCTTGCCTAAAACGACAATGGCTCTGAGAATTCCCGTGTGCCCACGAGCAGCAGGAATAACATATGGGTGAATTCCCTGAGAAAATGGTCGTTTAATAAGACGAGACACTAGGAAATAGATCAAGGCCGTGTTGTTAAAGTTCGCAAGGGGATGGATTTCATGAAAGTTTGGTGCCGAGGGACAGAATCGGAAGCGTCTAAAGCCTATCCTTACAATTTCAAGCAGTTGGCTATCACTCATTAAAGATATCGTAGCAAATACCGGAGTGAAATTTGTCGTAAAGCTATTAATTAAAAGTCAACTTGCAGAAAGATTCAATGTGAATCTTTTGATTGTCAATTATTGTACACCTACTCCATAAACTATTTTACTCTTTCTTAAAAAAAACCGAGAATATGGACTTAAGTAGGAAAGAAAAAACATGAAGAGATTCGCATTTCTTATAACAATATGGATAGGTCTATTTGCTGTTCCAACTCATTGTTGGGCGGATATTGAAGCGGGTAATAGGGCTTATTATCGAGGCGATTATAAAACAGCGTTAGAAGAATTTCGACCACTAGCAGAAGCAGGCAATATGGCTGCCCAATCTATTTTAGGTGGTATGTATTATAAAGGAGAAGGAATTCCTAAGGATTTAGTTCAGGCGAAGCAATGGTTTCACTTGGCTGCAAATCAAGGCAATGCGTATGCCCAAGAGTATTTAAGTCGCATCTATTACTTTGGTGAAGGAGTGCCTAAAGACTTAGTTCAGGCCGTGAAATGGCTTCGCTTGGCAGCGGATCAAGGCGATCATCAAGCCCAACACAATTTGGGTGTCGCATACTTCAATGGAGAAATATTGCCCCGAGATTATGTGCTTGCATACATGTGGTTAAATCTGGCTGCTTCTCATGGTTCGAAGCCAACAATAGCTAAACGAAACATGCTAGAGAAAAAAATGTCTCCTGCACAAATCGCCGAGGGGCAACGGCTTTCGAGGGAGTGGAAGCCTAAGGTTCATTAACAATATTTTCATCCAACTGACACTCGCTTCCTACCTTCTTGTAGTATTTCGTAGTTTTCCTCTCTTCCGCCTGAGATGTTGGAAAATTTTGCCACAAAAATCTTAGCAGCTATTTTGATATAAGCTGCTTGAAGATCTCCCCCAGTGGGGTGTTATTGTTTATTTCCAGTGAACTGAATTGAATTTATGAGACGTTCTGTTGCGGCAAGGCATTGGCCCGCCTCAGGACCTGATAGGCGGTTGGGGCATACCGCATTCTGCGGATAGAAACTGCGCGCTTGACCAAGAACGAAATGCTGAAAGCTGAGTCCCTAGCCACTCGATCAATCTTTGAAGTGACGATATGTGCGTGCGCCTTTTTCTCAATCCTTAGCGCATAAGCCAGTCGAGGGCGGCGCTCTAAATTGTCATCACTTTTTTCTGCTCCCCCACTCTTCAACACCTATTTCAGGATGATAGTGGTCTTCCATTGAGAAAAACGAATAATGTCTGCCGATTGAGTCTCAATACTAAGGTCAGACTTTCCTTCTTCATTTGTCGAAGCTCGAACGTAGGCGATGGCACTTCGTGATTCGGTAGGACTGTTCATGGTGCTGCCTGATATGAGATTGGCAATCCTGTTATAAACACGATACGAACGTTTCAATTTCACAGCCATGCCTCGAAGAAGAAACTCTTCTTTGCTTCCTTAAAAGATTTAGTACAGAGGATTTTAAGGATCTCCGTGCGTCGCACCAAAGACTGAATATCATTCGGAAATATCCAGAAGTAGGAGGAGGTTTTGCGAAAAATCGTAGACTAAACAGGCAGAAAATTATAGAAACAAGCAGAATTTCGAACTGTCAGCTGAGAGATTTACAGAAAAATCAAATGGATAGGGAGAAAGTGGTGCCGAGGGACAGAATCGAACTGTCGACACCAGCCTTTTCAGGGCTGTGCTCTGCCAACTGAGCTACCTCGGCACGAGGAATGACGAATTGCGAGGAGATAAAATGAGGAGATCAGGCTCACTCTCAAAAGTTGATCCGTAATATGCAGGATTGTGTGGGCAAAATCAAGCATAGAAGTATAACGGTCCGAAAAGGATCTTCGATAAACATTATGATTCCTATTGCTATATCAAGGTCATGGTGCTTGACGGTACTTTACAGAGCGGGGTATTCTCAATCCCTGTTTAATCCCACTATAAACATTCAAGCGATACAGACCAGCAAAGGCCATGGCACCAATGAAAACTGAGGAAGATCTTGAAGTTCCTGATGAGCAGTCTGAAGATCAGGATATAGAAGCCGTAGAGGAAGAAGAGGAAGTTAGTAACGAAGAGTATCTCCAGACTCTTCTCGAAACTGCGCGTTCGGCAGCGCGGCCACTGAGCGTCTTGACGGCTGCCGCAAAGAATAACGCGTTGGAGGCTATGGCAGATGGTCTGGAAGAAGCCACAGAGGCCATTATTGAAGCCAATGAAAGAGACTTGGAAAACTTTGGAGAAGATCCCTCTCGTGCGGCAATGGCTGACCGCCTGAAACTGACTCCGGAACGTATTGCCGGGATGGCCAAACAAATACGCGAGATTGTCTCCCTGCGCGACCCCGTGGGTGAATCGTTAGGCTTCAAGAAACGCCCAAATGGTATGCGAGTGGGACGCGTACGCGTTCCGATTGGCGTCATTGGGATCATTTATGAATCCCGCCCCAATGTCACGGCAGATGCAGCCGCCTTGTGCTTGAAGTCGGGAAATGTGTGCATACTTCGTGGAGGCTCTGAAGCGATCCATTCGAATACGGCAATTGCCACGGTATTAGTAGAGGCGGCACATAATGCCGGGATTCCCGATGGGGCGATTAGTTTTATCGACCGACCAGACCGGGAACTTGTGCTCGACCTGCTCAAGAGCGATCGGTACGTTGACTTAATCATTCCCCGTGGCGGGGCGTCATTGATGGAAACCGTGACGACGAATTCCACGATTCCTGTCGTGAAACATGATCAAGGGGTCTGTCACATGTATGTCGACGTCAATGCCGACCTAGCTCAAGCTCAAAAAATCTGTGTGAATGCCAAAGTGCAACGACCGTCAACATGCAATGCACTTGAAGGTTTGTTGGTCCACGAAAAAATCGCCAAGACCTTCCTTGTGACTCTTGCGAAAGAGTTGACTGAAGCAGGCGTTGAAATTCGTGGTTGCCCAAAAACCTGCGAAGTTCTGCCAAATGTCAAACCCGCTCAAGACGATGATTTTGGCAAAGAGTTTTTGTCGCTTGTCCTCGCAGTACGGGTTGTCAAAGATATGGATCAGGCCATGGACCACATTGAGACCTATGGCTCACGACATACTGAGTCCATTTTGACCAATGATTACAATCGAGCCCTTCGATTTTTGCGTCAAGTCGATGCGAGTGCAGTCATGGTCAATGCATCAACCCGGCTGAATGATGGGTATGAGTTTGGACTTGGGGCAGAAATGGGAATTAGTACGACCCGCCTACATGCGCGCGGGCCAATGGGCTTGGAAGATTTAACCTGTTCCAAATATGTCGTCTACGGCTCTGGACAAATTCGGGAGTAAACTCGTCGTTCATCGTGAGTATCTCGTCGCTCGTGAAAAAGGCCTAGATCTTCTCTTGCATTAGGTTGTGTCCTCCCGTGTTGCCCCTCAATTACTCATCATCCCCAAGATCTTAACCAAATGGAACTTGATACGTTGACGGCCTCTGTTCTCGGACGGCCGAATATTTTTCTGCTTCCTGGAAATCGCCCATATGTGCAAGACTTTGTTGCCATTGGAGGAAGCGTGCGAAGGCAACCAAGTGGACATCTAGTTTTTTATGGGACAACGGGTCGGCGAATTCTGTTGACTGATCCGGAAGGCCATCCACTGCATGAATGTGAATGGACACACGATGCTCAAGGACACGACCGGCTTGTCTCTGCTCGCCTGCAATTAGATTGGGGACAATGGATTGGCATTAAACCTGGCCAGCTACAGTACGATACGCATCTCAACTTGTCATCGCGACCGGGATGGGAAGCCATTACCAAAGATGATTTACGCAACATGGCTGCGCGCGCAATGAATATGTCATTGGAGCATATACGGTTTTTTTATCGTGACGAAGATATCACCATCGATGCATCGGGGCAGGCCACGATTTCTCAGCGAAAAGATGCCTTTTACATCTTACAGGATGGCCGATTTGAGCAGACACAATTCATGTCTTGCATGACGGCCATGCATTGGGAACAAATTGATTATCTGCCCGTCGTCGAGCTATTCCTTTCTCTTTTACCGGGAACGGGAAGTGCGACATTTGAATTCATCCGCGGACTCTATGATGATCAAAATCCTCATCATCCCTTGCCGCTACAATATCGTGGAATTCCACCCTATCCATCAGAAGGCGCGTTTCGGCTCTTCAGTCAGTTCTTCACCCCTTCGGCTTCAGGAGGAATCGATCCATTACGCCTGTTTTTAGATCCATCACACGCGGGGGAGGTCATCTGGACTCCTTCAGACCATCCACCCCTCCGTTATGTCGATTCCGTACATAAGCTCGGGGTCACGGTATCGCAAGGAAAAGTCGTCAAAGCCACACATTCGACTGATGCTACGGGTCTTTCATATTTCAGTCCGAAGCCAAGAGGCCTTCCACCTTGCGGACGAAGCGTAACGACTTCAGGAGGAAACCTTATTCTTCAAGATGAAACTCAGCATCGTACCATTCCAGTCAACGATACATGGGAAATTGCTGATTCTTCCCAGCCTCCAGACTATCCAGCGGCTGTTCCGTCCTGGCGTTCGTTATTTCCAGGTGGCGCACCGCAGGTCACGGCTTCGGAAGCCTATTCAGCAGTACTTCTGTATCCAGAGGACGACCAGAGCATTGGCGAACAGGAAAGCCAACCATTTCTCTTTGACTACGTCGATGATTTGAGTGAAGACAATCCGCAGCTACAAATGTCGATCCAATCGGCTCATCATATTCTTATTGACGGATGTGAGGCGGCTCTGAGTGCTTGCATTCAAGTAGATGCGGGGAAAACCTCTACGGTACTATACCGATGGGACGCGCTGGCGCAAAAGCAGGCACAGACATTGTGGAATCAATGCGCGCGTACGCAACGCTGGGATGCGCTTTCCACCATTCAGTTCGTCCCACAGCAACATGCTGAAGTAACAACTGATTCATCATACGATCTGATCTATCATTGGATTCCCTTTGACCAATTTACACAGCCAACACTTCTGGAACACACCTGTATTTCTTACATGAATCGACTTACGTCCGGAGGAACATTCATTGTCTCCGGATTGCCGTTTTTCGAAACCTACGCTCGAAAACTTCAGGTCTCGCTGATTTATGCTGAGTATATTCACCAACTTCCCACCTTTCGACTCCATCAGGCCATTCTGCCAAAAGCTACACTTTATCAAGACCTTATGGTCTTTATTTTCCAAAAATAAACAAACAGAAGAATACCGTCCGATAACAGGGAGCAGCACCAACAAGGCTCCAAATACCTTTACCTCAATGTCACCTTGACAGGTCACGCTCTGGCGAATAGGATAGAGCAACCTTTAACACTCATCCAGTGAGGTGAGTAAGGAGAGATAAGACCTGTGGGCTACCTGCCCTTCTAGCTGACAGAAACCTTCTCATGGTTGCCGTGAGGGGGTTTTTTTTTGTGTCCCTGAGCCAAAGTGACTGATACACCTATGCCCACGTCATCTCAGCATGAACGCACTCTGATGGATCAGCAAGAAATGGGCCGAGCATTAACCCGGATCAGTCACGAGATCTTAGAACGTAACAAAGGTGCGCAGGGACTGGCCCTCGTCGGTATTCGCACAGGTGGCGTGTACTTGGCGCAACGAATAGTGAATCGAATTCATGAAATTGAACAGAGTGATGTGCCGTTAGGGGAGTTGGACATTACGTTGTATCGCGATGATCTCTCAACACGACGTGATCAGCCTGAAGTCAAGCGAACGTTAATTCCATTTAACATTGTGGACATGAAAATCGTGCTCGTCGACGATGTGTTGTTTACGGGACGAACCATCCGTGCAGCCATGGACGCGTTGATCGATTTGGGCCGTCCTGCGGAGATTCAACTGGCAGTCTTGGTGGACCGAGGACATCGTCAATTACCCATTCGTGCAACCTATGTCGGAAAAAGCGTCCCCACATCTGAAGATGAACAAGTGCAAGTATTTTTTCATGAAGTAGGACAAGAAGATCGAGTGGCCATCGTGTCAGTGTAGACTAGGGCTCCTCCACTATGGGTATGAAACACAAAGATCTCCTGAGTGTGTCGTCTCTCACGCCTGATGAAATTCATCTCATATTAGAGACGTCGGAATCCTTTAAAGAGGTCAGTGGACGCCAGATTAAAAAAGTCCCGGCCTTGCGCGGAAAAACTGTCGTCAATCTCTTTTTTGAGCCAAGTACGCGCACACGAACGTCGTTTGAACTGGCCGCCAAGCGCTTGAGTGCCGATGTGATTAATTTCTCCCCATCGACCAGTAGCATCGTCAAGGGCGAGACTTTACTCGACACCGCACGAAACATCGAATCCATGCAAGCCGATATTATCGTGCTGCGTCACTCCTCGCCAGGCGCGGCGGAAACACTCGCCAAGGGCGTACGATCGTCTGTGATCAATGCCGGAGATGGCTGGCATGAACATCCGACTCAGGCGCTCCTGGATCTTTTTACAATTAAGGAACGGAAGAAAAACATCCAAGGCTTAACCGTCACGATTGTCGGGGATATTGCCCATAGCCGAGTCGCCCGTTCGAATATTTACGCACTGACCAAACTCGGGGCTTCTGTACGAGTTGTAGCCCCCCCAACGATGATTCCGCTGGACCTCGACCGCCTAGGCGTCTCGATATTTTCAAGCCTTCATGAAGGGCTGGAAGGGGCTGATGTGATCATCATGCTCCGGCTTCAACTCGAACGCCTTGGTCGTGCGCTCCTGCCCAGTATTCGGGAATATGCACGATTGTATTGTCTGACCTCGACGCATATGAAACGTGCAAAACCGGATGTGATGGTGATGCATCCCGGGCCGCTGAATCGCGGTGTCGAAATCGCATCAGACATTGCCGACAGTCAGTCGGCAGTCATTCTGGATCAAGTGGCAAATGGGGTAGCGGTTCGGATGGGCCTCATGTATTTACTTTCAGGAACGGGACAAGACTAAAGTCATGAGTACGCGCACAATGAAAAACAATGGGTTGGGGTTAACGAACATTCTATTTTTCATGTTGTACATTATTCCATTGGTAACACTATGAATATACTAATTTGTGGGGGAACAGTCATTGATCCAGGTCGGCATCATGGCATCAGCGATGTCTTGATTCGAGATGGCAAAATTCAGGCAATCGGGACGAATCTCATTGACGCTGAACACGATACGTCAGACATGACCGTGATCAATGCGAACGGACTTGTGGTCGCACCCGGCTTTGTGGATCTCCATGCACACTTACGTGAACCGGGATTCGAATATAAAGAAACGATCGAGACTGGAACCGCGTCAGCCGTAGCCGGAGGATTTACTTCTGTCTGTTGTATGCCAAACACCCAACCGGTCAATGACAATCAAACGGTCACGGAGTTTATCTTAAGTAAGGCCAGGCAGGCTGGGAACGCGCATGTGTTTCCGATTGGGGCGATTACGAAAGGGTCGGAAGGTGCCGAACTGGCCGAGATCGGTGAACTTCATTCCGCGGGATGTGTCGCGATTTCCGATGACGGTCGCCCCGTGATGAATAGCCAAGTCATGCGACGCGCGTTGGAATATGCCAAGGGGTTTGATCTTCCCGTGGTCGATCATTGTGAATGCCTCCACCTCACTGATAGTGGATGCATGAATGAAGGTTTTGTGTCAACGGAGCTCGGGATGCCGGGTATTCCAAATGCCTCAGAAGATGTCATGGTTGCGCGCAATATTTCATTGGCTGAATTAACCGGGGCACGGCTCCATCTGGCGCATTTAAGCACTGCCGGGTCGGTGCAACTGACACGCCAAGCCAAAGCGAAGGGTCTTCCGGTAACGGCAGAAGTCTGCCCCCATCATTTTTCATTAACCGATGAGGCCACACGAGCCTTCAATGCCAACGCAAAAATGAATCCGCCTCTTCGCACAGCTTCGGATGTCGAAGCCCTGAAGGCAGGGCTTGCCGATGGTACGATTGACTGTATTGCCACGGATCATGCTCCTCATGCCGCTCAAGAAAAACAGTTGGAATTCGATAAAGCACCGTTTGGAATTTTAGGATTCGAAACGGCGCTACCCTTAACGATGGCCTTAGTGAATGAGGGGGTGTTGACGCTTGAGCAAGCTATCGAAAAATTAACTAGCGCCCCGGCCAAAGTCTTTGGCTTGAAAAAAGGCACCTTGGAAGTTGGAAGCGATGCCGATGTTGTGCTTATCGATCCTTCGCATGCGTGGGTCGTCGATCCTACGAAATTTCATTCAAAAAGTCAGAATACGCCATTTACAGGTTGGAATGTGAACGGGAAGGTGGTCAAGACAATTGTGAGTGGAACAGTTGTCTATGAAGCAACATAAATGTCTGAGCGCGGAAAGTTTCGTTGGCAATTTGTCGGGTATATCTGTGAAGTATTTGGACTGATGGTTTGGGTCGGTGGTCTGTTAATGATTATCGCCGTCGTCATTCCTGCTGTCTTTAATTCCTTTAGCATGGAACAAGGCGGACGGTTTTTGCGTCGAGTCTTCGATGGCTATAGTCTCTTGACTCTTGGTATTCTGATCTTTTTGATCGTCATGGTTGGATGTCGATATTGGACGAACACGAGTGCGTCGAACATGCTGTTCCCCATCACTCGAATCGAAATCATTCTATTAGTCGGCATGGCGATCACAACAAGTGTGATAATGGGCGTGATAGGTCCCAAAACCATTGCCCTTCAGGAACAAGCCTTTGAAGCCGTGAGTGAACTGGATAAGAAGGCGGCCTACGATCAGTTTTTTCGCATGCATATGATTTCTCGCGCACTCTATCTTGTTAATGTGGCGTTGGCGACCGGCTTATTGGTCTCAAAAATTCGACGCGTCCTCGTCTCATGGCACGATGCACGAGAGCAAGTACGGGATGTTTCATAATTCAACACTTAGAATGAACGACGTTTTACTATGAAGAAAGCACTTTTAGCACTGGCTGACGGGACGATATTTGAAGGAACGGCACTTGGCTATGCCGGTGAAACATCCGGAGAAGTGGTCTTTAATACAGCCATGACGGGATATCAGGAAGTCTTAACCGACCCTTCCTATACAGGGCAGATTGTGGTCATGACGTGTTCGCAAATTGGCAACTATGGAATATCCGAAGAAGACTGCGAATCGACACGCTCGTGGGCTGAAGGATTTATTGTTCGTGAAGCCTCACATACGGCCAGTAATTGGCGTTCGAAAGAATCCTTTCCGAATTACTTAGTTCGACAAAAAATCGTTGGCATTGAAGGAATTGATACCCGTGCATTAACCCGACATTTACGTGATCAGGGTTCACAACCAGGCGTGATTTCCCACATCACTATGAATCCAGAAACCCTCATTGAGAAGGCTCGTCACACGCCATCAATTGTCGGGCAAGATCTTGTTTCGAAGGTCACCTGTGAAGAGACCTATTCGTGGAAAGAAGGCACCGGAGCTTGGCCTACCGAGACGGCATCTGATCAAGCACCATCATCTACTCCCGAACAGTCGGCCTTGTATAAAGTCGTCGTATTCGACTTCGGTGTGAAACTCAACATTCTCCGAAGACTCGTTGACGTCGGGGGCGAGGTCCATGTCGTTCCAGCCTCGACCTCTGCAGACGCGGTGAAAGCCATAACGCCTGACGGCATTCTCCTTTCCAATGGTCCGGGCGATCCCGATGCTGTTCCCTTCGCCGTAGAAACTGTTCGTGCATTGATTGGCTGGCGTCCGATTTTTGGTATTTGCCTTGGCCACCAAATTCTTGGATTGGCCTTAGGCCTGGAGTCACATAAATTAAAATTTGGACATCATGGCGCCAATCATCCAGTACTCGACTTACGATCCCAGAAGGTCGAAATCACCTCACAGAATCACAATTTTGCAGTCGGATTACCGGGATCTCATGATTCCGAGGGACATGGCCCAGAGGTGTTTCAATCAAAATGGGGACAGATTCAGATTACCCATAGAAGTTTAAATGATGGCTGTTGCGAAGGCATGCTTGGCTTAGATGTGCCCATCATGTCGACGCAGTATCATCCTGAAGCCTCACCTGGGCCACATGATTCAGCCTATCTCTTTCGTCAGTTTTTAGAGAAACTCATGCAGCAACAGAAGACATGACTGTTCAAAAGACAGAAGCCATCTAACATGTATGGCAAAGCATCAGGAGGCACACGCTTCTTGCAAAGCACAAGAGTTTGCAGTGATAAGACTTAGACAACGGTATGACCGCAATCAAATTCCACGATACATGAGTTAAAGGAACAATATGAGTAAATTCGTCGCCATCCTGTGTATGTGTCTCAGTTTGACCGGCTGCATTAGTCAGCCATCAATCTTTCCATCTATCGGACCATTGCAGGAATCCAGAGTTGCTGGGGAAGGCGAACAGAAAATCGTCATGATTAATATCGAGGGGATGCTGACATCAGCAAAACCCTCAGGCTTTGTTGATCAATTATTCGATCGTCCAAGCCTTCCAGCACGGGTGAAAGAAGAACTGACAAAGGCCGGTGAAGATGAACAGGTAAAGGCGATTATCCTCCGTATTAACAGCCCAGGCGGCACAGTCACGGCTTCAGATATTCTCTATCATGAAATTCGTCAATTTAAGAAAACCCATAGTATTCCCGTGATCGCATCGATTGTCGATCTTGGAACATCCGGAGGATACTACCTCGCGGCGGCAGCGGATCACATTGCCGTTCACCCTTCGACAATAACCGGAAGTATTGGGGTGATTATGGTGACGATCAATGCAGAAGGACTCCTCGAGACAATCGGCGTGAAACCGCATGCCATCACCTCCGGCCCCAAAAAATCGATGGGGGCTCCGTTTCGTTCGATGACGGATGAAGAACAAGCCATTTTCCAAGGAGTCATTGATTCCATGTATGAGCAGTTTCTTACCGTCGTAAAAGCCGGACGGCCAGATCTTAATGACATGGAGGTTCGACGTTTGGCTGATGGCAGAATTTACACAGCGATACAGGCCAAGGAAGCCGGACTCATCGACAGTATTGGCTATTTGGAAGATGCGATTGACTTGGCCAAAACCCAGGCCGGACTCGATGAAGCTCAGGTCGTGACCTATCATCGTGCTGGAGGCTATAAGCACAATATTTATTCAAGCATGATGATCGGGAGTGGAGAGAGGCAGAAGTTCCCTGAGCTGAAAGCTTCATCTCTTCTGACATTGCTCAACAGCAGTACCCCGCAATTTATGTATATGTGGATGCCGTAAGACCAGGAAGTTTCAGGTTTCAAATGCAACGTCTCAAGGAAACAGTCACAACCTTCAATGTGAAACGTTCAACCTTTGACGCATCTGATGCATGAGCGTGGCATGAATAGAAAACTCTTCATATGTGTTGGAGCCATTGTTGGTATTCTCACCATGCTTGTTCTTGAAAGTTGTCAAAAGGCTCCTGGAACTGCCAGAGACCAGTTCATTTACATTTCCGAAGAAAAAGAAATTTCTCTGGGCTTATCGGCCTTCCGAGAAGTGTTGGCCAATGCTCCATTAAGCACAGATCCTAAGATCACGTTAATGGTCAATCGTGTTGGACGCCGCATTGCGGCGGCGGCAAACAAACCGTCGTATCACTGGGAGTTTGCTGTGATTCAGGATGACGAACAAATCAATGCGTTTGCATTGCCAGGCGGGAAGGTTGCCATCTTCACCGGACTGCTTCCCTACACCAAGACAGAGGCCGGACTGGCGACCGTCATGGCTCATGAAGTCGCGCATGCCTTACAGCGTCACGGGGCGGAACGGTATAGTAGCGGCATTCTCGAGCAAATTGCACAAATCGGCACACTCGCGGGGGCTGCCGTGGGGGGCGTCGATCCAGGCCTCGCCATTGGCGCCATGAGTGCCTACGGAGTGGGGGTTGCATTGCCGAACTCGCGTAAGCAAGAATCAGAAGCGGATTATATCGGCCTACAGTTGATGGCCAAAGCTGGCTATAATCCACGTGAAGCCGTGCCATTTTGGGAACGCATGAGCGGGTGTCCGCGTAAAATGATCGGGCGCTTTTGTTTTCGATCAAATGCCGCGGTCCCAGAATTCCTCTCGACCCATCCATCGGATGTGACGCGAATTAACCAGATCGAAGCCTGGCTACCCAAGGCACTCGAATTTTATCACCCTGACGCTCAATTAGACGATTCGGCGGATTCTCAATCCGAGAATCGTCAAGACTCACGACTCTAACAATTATGCCACGACGAACTGATCTTCACCGAATTCTGCTCATTGGCTCAGGCCCGATTGTGATTGGCCAGGGTTGCGAATTTGACTACTCCGGCACACAAGCCTGCAAGGCGTTAAAAGAGGAAGGCTTCGAAGTTATTTTAATCAATAGTAATCCGGCCACCATTATGACCGACCCTGACCTTGCAGACAGAACCTATGTGGAGCCGATTACCTGTGAAGTCGTTGAACGTATTTTAGAACGAGATCGTCCGGATGCCTTGCTCCCGACCATGGGTGGACAGACGGCTCTCAATCTCACCGTCGAATTATTTCAAAAAGGCATCTTAGAAAAATACGGGGTCCACACCATCGGCGCGTCGTATGCGGCGATTCAGAAAGCTGAGGATCGAGAGCAATTCAAAGACATCATTCAAGGTCTTGGACTTAAAGTTCCGCTGAGCGGATCCATTCGTTCTCGCCAAGAAGCCATTCAACTCATTGAAACAATCGGATTCCCGGCCATTGTCCGTCCCTCCTTTACGCTTGGGGGCGCTGGCGGGAATATTGCCTATAATCGTGAAGAATATGAGCAATTTGTTGAATGGGCGCTTGTGACGAGCCCGGTAAAACAAGCCCTCATCGAACAATCGCTGATTGGGTGGAAAGAATATGAATTAGAGGTCATGCGCGATTTGAACGACAATGTCGTGATCGTCTGTCCGATTGAAAACTTTGATGCCATGGGTGTGCATACGGGAGACAGCATAACCGTCGCTCCGGCGATGACATTGACGGACAAAGAATATCAACGTATGCGCAATGCCGCCATTCGTATTATTCGGGAAATTGGGGTGGACACGGGTGGCTCGAATATTCAGTTCGCCGTTCATCCGAAAACCGGAGATCAAATTGTTATTGAGATGAATCCCCGAGTCTCACGCAGTTCCGCACTTGCATCAAAGGCGACAGGTTTTCCCATTGCGAAAATTGCCGCAAAACTTGCGGTGGGCTACACCCTTGATGAAATTACGAATGACATTACCAAAGTCACGAAGGCTTCATTTGAACCAACGATTGATTATGTCGTGGTGAAAATCCCTCGATTTACCTTTGAAAAGTTTGAAGGGAGCGACCCTACACTCACCACACACATGAAATCAGTCGGTGAAGCCATGGCTCTTGGTGCGACATTTAAAGAAGCGTTACAGAAAGCCATTCGGTCGTTAGAAATAGATCGATTCGGGCTCTGTTCATTGTATGGGTTGGATGGCTTGTATCAAACGGATCAATCGGCGCAGACCGATCAAGAAGTGATCGCGGAAATTCGTGCGGCGTTACAAACACCAACCGCCGATCGCATGTGGCAGGTAGCCGATGGCTTTCGTGTTGGTCTGTCAATTGATGAACTCTATTCGATCACGCATATTGATCCGTGGTTTCTTGAAGAAATTCGTCAACTCGTGCGGTTTGAATATACCGTAGTCCAAGCACGCTCTTCGATGACGTCCGAACTATATAAACAGGCCAAGCAACTTGGATTTTCCGATGAGCGTCTTACACAATTGCTGAAACAACCTCTGGAATCCATTCACGCGTTGGCTCACCAATCTCGCTCGTCCCTCCATGTCACCTATAAACGCGTCGACACCTGTGCGGCAGAATTTGAAGCCCACACTCCATATCTCTATTCAAGTTATGGAAGCGCATGTGAAGCACGTACGACAAAGAAAAAGAAAGTCATTATTTTAGGCGGGGGACCAAACAGAATCGGTCAAGGCATTGAGTTTGATTATTGCTGCGTACATTCAGCCATGGCTCTTCAAGAAGAAGGCATTGAAACGATCATGGTCAACTGTAACCCCGAGACGGTGAGCACGGATTACGACATTTCAGATCGCCTGTACTTCGAACCCTTAACGATGGAAGATGTCACACACATTCTTGATGTGGAAAAACCCTTTGGCACAATCGTGCAATTTGGCGGACAAACGCCACTCAAGTTGTCGTGGGGGTTAGCGAGCATCGGTGCGCCAATTTTGGGGACCAGCCCGGATGCCATTGATCGCGCAGAAGATCGAAAACGATTCGGGGCGTTGATTGATGAGTTGAAGTTGCGACAACCCCAAAGTGGGATGGCCCAGAGCCATGACGAAGCGCATCACATTGCCGAAACTATTCAGTATCCTGTCATGGCGCGTCCGTCCTATGTCTTAGGCGGTCGTGCGATGCAGATCCTGTACGATGCGGATGCCCTTGCACGCTATCTCCATCGACATGCTCACAATCTTTCCTCACATCCCTTGTTGATTGATCATTACCTTGATGGTGCCATAGAAGTTGATGTCGATGCCATTTCTGATGGTCAAGATGTTGTGGTCGCTGGAATCATGGAACATGTAGAAATGGCGGGGATCCACTCTGGAGATTCCGCCTGCTCCTTGCCACCCTATTCTTTACGCTCAAACATTATTGATGAGATCAAAGTTCAGACCATCGCGCTGGCCAAGTCGTTAAATGTTGTGGGGCTGATGAATATTCAATTTGCCGTTCAGGATGATCAGGTGTTTGTGTTAGAAGTCAATCCTCGTGCATCTCGCACCGTACCATTTGTGAGCAAGACGATTGGTGCCCCGCTCGCAAAATTAGCGACCAAGGTGATGCTTGGAAAAACATTGCCAGAATTAGGGTTTACCGAGACTCCAACTCTGACACATATGTCCGTCAAGGAAGCCGTGTTTCCTTTCACAAAACTGGGTGCGATGGATGTGTTGCTTGGCCCTGAAATGCGTTCGACAGGGGAAGTTATGGGAATCGATGGTGACTTTGGCTGGGCCTTTGCCAAATCTCAAGCCGCAGCAGGCAATGCCCTTCCAAAATCGGGGATTGTTCTCTTAAGTGTCAAAGACGGGGACAAGGCCGGAACCTTAGATATTGCACAACGATTATGTCAGCTGGGCTTTACGCTTCAAGCCACAAACGGAACGGCGACGTTTTTACGAGAGCATCATATTGCAGTGGAGTCCCTCAATAAGATTAAAGAAGGTCGGCCTCATATTGTTGATGTCATCAAGAACGGTCAAATTTGTGTGGTGGTGAATACCGTGGGCAGTGCCGCATCACAGGATGATTCAGCGCCCATTCGAAGAGAGGCGTTGTATCAGGGGATTCCCTATTTCACGACAATTCCTGCAGCCAAGGCAGCAGTCTTAGGCATTGAAGCCATGCGAAAAGGCAAACTCAGAGTTCGTCCACTCCAAGAATATCAAGCCGCATTAAAGGGTACCCATTTATGAAAATTCCTATGACTCAAAGAGGATATGACGCATTAAAGGACGAATTACACCGCATTCGAAAAGAAGATCGTCCCAAAAACATCCAAGCCATTGCCGAGGCACGGGAACATGGAGATCTTCGCGAAAATGCAGAATATAAAGCGGCGAAAGAGGAGCAGCAGTTTATTGCCACTCGAATCGCCGAACTTGAATATAAATTAAGTGAAGCCGAGGTCATCGAAGTTACACCGGGGCCGAGTGAGACCGTCGTCTTTGGGGCAACGGTCCAACTTGTCGATATTGAATCACAAGAAGAAAAGCAATATCGTCTCGTCGGCCTCGAAGAAGCCGACCTTAAAACGGGAAGCATCTCCGTACAATCACCCATTGGTCGTGGATTAATCGGGCACCGAGTCGGCGATATCGTTGAAATTAAGCGCCCCGCCGGGACAATAGAATACGAAATTCAAAAAATTTGGTTTGAGGAGATCTAACATGGCATCCGCAACATCACTCATCACTCTCTTAACGGATTTTGGCCATCGCGACTATTTCGTGCCAAGCATGAAAGGCGTGCTGTATGGCATCAACTCGCAAGTACGAATCGTTGACCTGAGTCATGACATCACACCACAGGGCGTGGAAGAAGCCGCCTTTCACCTCAAGTCGTGTTATCACTATTTTCCCGATGGAACCATTCACGTTGTCGTAGTAGACCCAGGCGTCGGCAGTGACCGTCGAGCCATTCTGGTGTCCACCTCACGATACTTCTTTCTCGCACCAGATAATGGAGTCTTGAGTTATATTTTTGAAGAAGAACGCTCTGTTGAAGTTCGCGCCATTGAAAATAAACAATATCGGTTGGATTCGGAAGGCGCAACGTTTGATGGACGTGATCTATTTTCCCCCGCCGCCGCCTGGCTGACAAAAGGACAAATGCCCGGATCATACGGACCGCTTATCCACGATTACGTCACACTTCCCGAGTCTGAGGCTAAGATGGAGAATGGGAAACTCGTGGGAAAGATTGTGTATATCGATCACTTTGGCAATTTGATTTCAAATATTACTCCAACAGACCTTGAGACGTTTCGTTCTGTGACGAAACAGGACATTCAAACCATCCAATTAGAGGATGTCACGATAAAAGGCATGAAAACGCATTATGCAGAAGGGGCCTTAGGCATGCCAGAGGCGCTCATCAACAGCAATGGGCAACTCGAAGTCTTTCTCAAGCAAGGTCATGCCGCCAAGAGCTGCCAGGGAACCATCGGCCAACGGATTGAGGTACGATAGCGACGCAACGCCCGCGCTATTATGTTTTTTTCTCGTGCTTCGTTTTGGTGTGTATTTTTTCTTTTATATTTTAACGTTCAACTCATATACCTCTCATCTCTCCGTCGATTCAGTGGGAGCACGAGTTAAACTGAGGGGATCTTAAGGGTACAGAAATAGTCTATGAAAACACGTCGCACAACCCAGCCTCCCACGACTCCAACCATGAAGGGCTTTTCTCCCAGTTTCGCCGCACTCGGCCTTGAAGCCGCACTCCTGACCACGCTGGAGACCTTAGGGTACGAAGAACCCACCCCCATCCAACAAGAAGCCGTTCCACCACTCTTGGCGGGCCGAGATCTTTTAGGTCGCGCCGCAACAGGAACGGGGAAAACCGCGGCATTTACATTACCGCTCCTTCAGCGTTTAGCTCATGCGGAACGGCAGCAGCATCCATTTGCACTTATTCTCGTGCCGACACGAGAATTGGCGATACAAGTTTGCGAAGCAGTCCAGCGGTATGGAAAGGAGCAGCAAGTTAGTATCCTGGCGGTTTACGGTGGACAAGCGATTCGTCCGCAACTCGTCGCACTCAAACGTGGGGTCGATGTTGTCGTGGCAACGCCAGGTCGGGCTTTAGATCATATCCGCCGCAAGACCCTTCAGCTCAAAGATCTGAACATCGTTGTGTTGGATGAAGCCGATGAAATGCTTAATATGGGATTTGCCGAAGATTTGGATGCCATCCTTCAACAGACTCCCAAGGAAAGGCAAACAGCATTGTTTTCGGCTACGATGCCTGCCCGCATTGCATCCATTGCCCGCCGACATTTACAAGATCCCGTTGAAATTCAGATTGAAAAGGAAGAGGTCAAAGCCGGAGCGGTTCCCCGTGTACATCAGATTGGTTATCTTGTTTCGCGACAACACAAGATTGCAGCGCTTGTCCGTATCTTAGAGATGGTCAACCCCAAATCAACTCTAGTATTTTGCCGAACTCGACTGGAAGTTGATGAGTTAACCTCCAAATTGAACAGTCGTGGGTATCGAGCCGAAGGGCTTCATGGTGGCATGAGTCAGGTTCAACGCGATCGTGTGATGAATTCGTTCCGCTTAGGAAAAACCGAACTCCTGATCGCCACGGATGTTGCGGCACGGGGGTTAGATATCTCGCACGTGTCGCATGTCATGAATTACGATGTGCCCTCGTCGCCTGAAGCCTATGTCCATCGCATTGGACGGACAGGGCGTGCCGGCCGAGCCGGCGCCGCCATCACGCTTGTTGAGCCACGCGAACGCTGGTTACTGCAGAACATTGAACGGCGCACAAAATCTACAGTCGACATGGCCACGCTCCCAACCGTGGCTGACCTCCAAGCCAAACGACTGGAACGCATTGAGACTTCGATTCAGGAAACGCTCCAAGCCAAACGTTTTACTCGATTCAAACACGTCGTCGCCACACTCATGGAAACCTTTGACCCCGCGGATGTGGCTGCGGCTGCCATCCAATTAGTCGCCCAGGCACACAATGGCGAAGACAAGGACGAAGACATTCCTTCCATGACCGATCATACTCAAGAAGGTCCTCAACGATCCAGACGTGCCAGACGAACGACCCCGGATCGACCACGCAGCGAACAGCCACGACGAGGGACGGCGCCACGAGGCAAACGCGATCGTACGGTGCGAACCACCGGCATGGTCACATTGCAATTTAGCGCTGGCCGGACGGCGGGTATTCGTCCAGGAGATCTCGTGGGGGCCATTGCAAACGAAGCCAAACTGAATTCCAATGTGATTGGTCCTATCAAAATTACAGAGCAAGCCTCGCAGGTCCAAGTGCCGGAAGAATTCGCGAAGGGAATCATGAAGGCTTTTGGACGAACCCGTCTGAAAGGACAGAAAGTCACGGTTCGACTCAATCGAGAATAAAAATTTCCCTCGTCGTATGCCAGCTAGACATGTGATGGTTTCGAGCTATCAATTCGTTTGCAAAAACTCTCAAGAAATGATCAGCGTCCAGTTGTCCAGATATGATTAACGGAAAAAATTACTACCAAATCCTCGACGTTCCGGAAGATGCCCTCATAAAGGAAATCCAGAATGCGTGGCGGAAATTCGTCAAGGAAAATCATGAAGACCTCGTGCCACAATGGGAACGGCAAGCGGCCAAAGAGAGAATGTTCATCATCAATGAGGCCTATGCCGTACTCAGCAATGAAGAAAAGCGGGCTGACTATGACAATGCAAATATGATTAACGGCGGGTCAAAGATTGAACTCGTTCGAAGTCGAGTCAGAAAAGCGAAAGACATTATTCAACGGGATTGCGCGCTTATTACAAGAGAAGATATTCAAACAATTGAGTCGATCATCGATTACCTTGATAGAAAAATTCAGGAGGCCTGTTTTGACCGGATGCTTGACATGCTCAATACATGTCCCGAAATGGCAAGACATACCGTCGCTCTGGCGTTTGACGAACAACTGCTACACGCGAGTACCAAGTTATTTGAAACTCTTCTTCGAAAAGCGCCGTACGTCATTACCTTTGAAAAGGTCTATCTCTATGGCGAGGAAATTATCGGGGTACACGGCAAGGAGGAAAAGGAAAGAAACTACAATCAACTCGCCCGCGTCTTATGTCATAGGCAGGATTTGGCTAGATACTTTGTCTTTCCATCTTTTCAGGAACAAGTCTCAGGCTGTGAAAGTAATCTGCTCCGCACGTTCTTGGAACTTACACCGGACGTCATGACCCAAGAAGATTTTGACCACTATGTGGATTCCGTCAACGACATCCGGTGGGTCATCCATAGTCAGCTCAGAAGCTATAACGAGCAAGCCATTACCTGGATACTCAAGGCCAGACCCGATCTCGTCAGAAAACCGGAAAAGAAGAAAGCCGCCAAGGAGTTGCCCTATCCCTTACGATCTCACCAAACCAACAAATCACCGGTTTCATAAAATACTGCTATAGTACGTGTTACACGTCTGTATATTGCAAGTCTCAGGTCTGTTGCATGAGCGAGCAAGAGCCTTTCCAACGTTCGACAATGAAGTACGCATCGACTCTACTTGTTATTTGTATGGCTATAGCCGTTTCAGTTATTCCGAAACGATAACACGCCATCTCGTACACGAGTGATATCCAATACGTGAGAGAACACGTCAAGCATTGTCAGGACATTCAAGCGGGGATAACCTTCCATTCGTTGAAACATGGTACCGCGCGGAGTTATAGCCGATTCTATGCACTTCAATACCTTGAAGCCCTTCATTCCGCAGGGAAACTCAGAGTGGCTCAACTGAAATGTATGAGGATTCGCTATAGTGGTATTCTCCTTATTGGAACATATTTGGATTCGCTATAGTGCTGTTGCACTTGGCTGGGGTTGGGGTGTGCAAACGGTTCGAAAAGAAATTTCTCCTTACGACTTGGCCTTGTACATTCGTGAGGCTATGCAGGGTCAGAAGATTGTCTTGGAAGACAATCTTGACTTGGACTTCAGTGAGCTTTCAAGGAATGTGAAAGCGCGTAAAGCAGATATCTACGCAAACGGAACAAGCATCAGAAATGCCTTGCGTAAACGTTTAGTCCTTCCAGCTACCGATGTGAAAATTCGCAGAGAGAAAACAGCGAAGTTGGAAGAGCGCATTGCGGCCTCCTTGTATGGCGTCAATATCGTAAGCCTTCTCGCGAAATCCCAAGCAAACAATCGCCAGAGCCTTATTGCCTTTATTCAAGGACATGGAGGCAAGCCATTTGATTTTGAATATCACAACGCACTTTGAGCCATCTCGCTGAATACGCAATGTGATTTTTTATCGATGTCCATGTTGGGTCGTGGACTCAATGAGGGTTCCATTTCGTTTTCCGCAAAAGTGAACCTTGGCAAAGGGGACTTCGTGAAGCTGGATTCACAACAAGCACAGGAACACAAATACTATTCGGTTTTTCACGACGATCACCATCCCAACCTGGAACCGTTGGCCGTCTTTCTCAGTAGTCATTACTGGATAATTTCAGACCTTGAAATCAATGTTGAAATTGCTGAGTAGATACTATTTTCAGCAAAGCCAGATCCACAATGACGGGCAAAAGATTATCAGGAGATACTTCATGAGAAAAGTCGTCGAAAATGTGAGGGCGTTGACTCCCTCCACTATGCTGCGTCTAAGTTCACGATCATGCAGACTGGAGGAAGACCTTCTATCTTCAAAAAGTGATTTGCTCCTACTAACTCATTTTGCCGAATCCGGTAAGAGAGAGGACAGGATTCACAGGCAGCAACAAAGAGGAAACGATTTATGAGACAAGCTATTCTATGGTCCTATCTGACAGGACTGCTACTCTTGTGTGGCGGGTTCGGGCACATGGTGGTTGGACCGGCTTGGGCTCATGATCAAGATGACGTGTCATTGACCTTTCTTGGCTATGTGGAATTAAAGGACCTTGGGCCTGAAGAACCCTCAGGTCTTGCGTGGGGACGTTCATCAAAAGGCAAACCTCGTTTGTGGATTGTCAGTGATGATACGGCTGCCGTGTATGTATTGAAAGAAAAACGTCAAGACAACACCCTTTCGACGTTTAAAGTTACCGAAATCCATTCCCTTTCCTCTAAAACTAAAGAATTAGAGGGTTTGACGGTTGATAGTTCGGGTAGGGCGGTCATAGTGCAGGAAGGCACGAATAGCGTGATTCGGCTTGAAGCCGAGACCTTTGAAGAAGCAGAGACGGTTCCACTGTCTGCGATGACTGGCTTCGACTGTATTCAACCATTTTTTGAGAAAAGTGGAAGCAATAAAGGATTGGAGGGTGTTACCTGGAATGCCACGCAAGGCACGTTCTTTGTGGTGAAAGAAGGGAGCCCACCAATGCTCATTGAACTTCGTGACGACTTACACGCAATTCTCAAGCATTGGATTCTCGATCAGCAACGTGGGTTTGAGGTTTCAGAACTTTCTCAAAACAAACTGGACGTATCAGGAATTGCCTATGATTCGAGTCGTGATGTGCTATGGATGGTGAGTGATAAGGGTCAACATCTTTTTGTCTACGACTATCATCAACACATGGTCACGCAACGAATCCCGCTCGGATATCGAGCCGGCAAGGAAAAGGGGATTGGGATCTATCAAAGAATTAAGAAAGCTGAAGGAGTCGCCATTTCCCTGGATGGCCACACCGTTTATGTGGTAAGCGACTCAGAGGCGCGCTTATACGTCTATGCTATAGAGCCTGCTGCCTGAAGTACATGAAATTTTGTACACAGTTCACGAACTTTCTTGAGGTAGCGCAGTAGGGAGGGGGATGACACCTGCGACGGCTTGGACCATCGGCATAATAACCATGCCGACAATCTCTTCATGCTTGCGTTTACATACATCTATGCTCATGAATTGTGATTCGATATCTAAGATCGTATCACGATTGTGCAATGGCCTGCAGTACCAATTCCAGCCTATAAGTGAGCAGACTCGAATTACTTATATTTTTGTGCCTGCATATTAAAAAGTTCAGTATATCGACCGTTCCATGCGATGAGGTCTTCGTGTGTGCCACTTTCTATGACTGTCCCATGCTCGAGGACATAGATCCGGTCGACCATTTTCACAGAAGATAGCCGATGGCTGATGAGGATGGCAGTTCGTCCCTTAGTCAATGCATGAAATCGCTGAAATAACTCATATTCTGCTTGAGCATCCATTGCGCTTGTTGGTTCATCCAAGACGAGCATTTGGGAATCGCGAAAGAAGGCACGAGCAAGGGCGATCTTTTGCCATTCACCAATACTCAGTTCCTCTCCGCCCTCAAATCGCTTGCCTAATATCGTGTCATATCCAGCCCCGAGTTTTTTCAAAATTTCCTGTGCGCCAGCTTGCTGAATAGCCGCCTCAATCCTTTCTGATTCCAGCGGTACGGTCGTGTCTGCTAACCAGATATTTTCTCTTGCGGATAATTGATACCGGACGTAATCTTGAAACATGACGCTCACGTCTCGACGAAGGTCTTTGAGGGAGAATTCTCTGAGGTCAATACCGTCTAATGTAATGCTTCCCTGGGTCGGATCATATAATCGGCAAAGCAGTTTGACTAACGAGGTTTTCCCGGCACCATTCTCACCGACGAGGGCTACATGTTCACCAGGACGGATTTCAAGAGACACATTATCCAAAATATTCTGCTTTCCGCCAGGATAACGAAAACTGACACGGTGAAAACCTATTCCCATTTCCAAAGGACGAGGGATTTGTTTGGGTACACGAGGACGAACCAGACGAGATTCGATGGACAAGAACTCATACATATTTTGAACGAATAGGTTGTTACCGTAAAGATTGGTTATGCAGGTGAGAAAGCCTTGTAAAAACCCATGCCCGCGTTGTATGGCCTGGAAAGCCACAACGAGATCTCCGAGCGTTAGCCATCCAAGGCTGGTTCGATACGCGACAAAACATAGCATTCCAAACACCCCAATGGTTGGCAGAACTTCACTTAAAAGATTGATCCGTAACCATTTTCTGTCAAAAGTCAGTTCTTCTGTGCGAAGTTGCTTGCGAATGCGCTGAAATCGTTCACTGAATACCGTTCCAATGGAGAAGAGCCTGATGTCTTTTGCGTAAGAATCATTGGTTAGCAACTCAGAGAGGTATGAAGCCTGTCGTTCGAGGGGGGTATGGCGGACTTCTAACGCATGTTCGTGATCTGCGTGTCGTAAGCGGACAAAAACCTTTGGAAGAGCGGTGAGACACAGGATAGGAACGATGATCCAGTGAAACCAAATAAGCCATCCAGCAACAACGACCAATGACGTAAAAAATTGAATACTTTGCAGTAACGATTGAAGAATTCTTGAGGGAAGAAATGGTGCCTCTTTTTGCATTCGATGCAATTTGTCGTAATAGGTAGAATTTTCATAGTACTCCAGATCAACTTCAATAGCCTTATCGTGAATGATCTTCGACATAAAATCTGTGACAATGTTTTCCTGCGTGTCTTTGACAACGACCGCAATAGCAGAAATGGCCGCACTGACAAAGGCCACGACGCCCGCCAAAATGATAAAGAACAATACATCATCAAATGTTGTCGTATTGCCGTGCTCTTCATAGACTTGTGTTATCGTATCGACAATCTGTTTCAAAAGGTACAAGGTGATAAGGGGAATTAGTCCTAAGAGAGTTTGAAGCCCTAGACTGGCAAGCGTCCACCCTGGACTGGCCTGCCAGACAAAACCCATCGCTCTGGTAAGATTTATCCAAAATGCGAGGAGATCTGACTTGATGGTAGTGAATCGCGCCACAAATTAATTTAAGGCGAAATAGAAGTTATTACGTGAAGGTTGAATCCATGCTTCATTATCCTACAGACCTTAATCATATTCCTTACCAATGCGCCGTTTTTAGAAGGAATCATATCCTTCTCCTATGTTTTGTGCTGGCCTTTTTTGGACACGTTTCGACGAGCATTGTCTAACTCTTGCTTAATCTGTTTTCCAAGTACTTCAACATAGGGAAACTTAAACATTTGCCCGGCATTGGAGGCCGGGACTCGAAGCAACTTGAATCCCCCGCGAGCATAGTTATTCCATTTTAATCGAGGATCCTTTTTGATTGGGATAGGACGTTTTGATGCGAGAAAATAAGTAACTTTTCCAGAATAGGACCTAGGAATGTACGTTGATAAGGCTTGCTGATTCGCATAAAACACGAAGTCGCGGTGCTGGTGAGCTTTATTTCCCTTGTAGACATCCAGATTACTCGCCATTTGAGCGATGACTTTCAGTTTCTTTCGACTAAAGGCCAACCATTCCTTTGGCGATAAATTTTTGAAAATCTCACATTGCGCTTGTATGCCTCGCATGAGATAGGCCATCCGTGGACCCAGCTCAAAATCAAATGGTTGAGAGTCCTCGATTAGATCAGGCAACCAACTTTCCACAAGACCAAGAAAGGCAACGGTTTGGCCTTTGGCCGTTAACTGTTGGGCCATTTCGAAAGCCACGATCCCTCCCATACATCCTCCAGCCAGAAAATAAGGACCATGAGGCTGAAGTATTCGAATTTCCTTAATATAACGCGTAGCCATCTCTTCTATCCTGCGCAAAGGCTTCTCTCTCCCATCTAATCCAATAGATTGCAAACCGTATATCGGCTGCTCATCCCCTAATAGCTTGGGCAACGTCGCAAATGTCAATACGTTGCCTCCGATGGCATGAACAATAAACAGGGGAGATTGCTGGCCATCGGGTTGAATAGGAACAAGAGATTGCAGCGGTGTCTGATCAATATTCTTGTCAATTGTTTCGGCAAGCTTCTCAATGGTTGAAGCTTGAAAAAGTATGGAAAGTGGAAGAGTTTGTCCTGTGACTTTTTCAATTTGCTGCAATAGACTGACTGCCAGGAGTGAATATCCACCAAGATCAAAGAAGTCGTCCCGAATGCCGATCGGAGTCTTTTGCAAGACATCCTCCCAAATCTTCACAAGTTGTCGTTCTCTTTCTGTTCTGGAAGCCTGATAGTTCGTTTGCGGAAGGGTTACGATTTCTTCAGGTGGCGGAAGGGCATGACGGTCTATCTTTCCAGAAGGAGTCAAGGGAAGACTATCAAGAAAAACAAAAGTTGTAGGAATCATATGCCTCGGGAGTCGGATCATAAGAAAATCACGAAGACTTGTCGAAGTTGGCTGGTGCATACTGTCTTGTGCAACCACATAGGCTGTCAGAACATCATGTTTAAATTTGTCCTTTCTGGAAATCACCACGCTTTCTTTCAAATTGTCATGCTGACGTAATCCATGTTCGATTTCTCCCAGCTCTATCCGAAACCCATTGATTTTCACCTGAAAATCTTGGCGTCCAAGAAATTCTATTGTGCCATCCCCTAGAAATCTTGCCTGGTCACCAGTTTTATATAAACGCTCTCCACACTCAGAATTAAATGGATTGGAGATGAATCGCTCCCTGGTAAGTTCTCGCCTGTTCCAATAGCCTCTCGCCACCCCAGCACCACCAATATACAGTTCTCCAATAACATAGGGAGGAACAGGAGCTAATTGCTCATCGAGAATATAGACAAGAGTATTTTTCATGGGTCGTCCGATTGGAACTGCGCAGGGAGCTTCCAATAGATATTCCATATGTTCAAAATACGTACTATCGACAGTTGCCTCGGTGACACCATACGAATTCAAAATTCTCGTGTCCGGACTACACAATTTTCGGAGTTGCGACAGTTCTGCCATGTTCCAACGATCAGCCCCGACAATCCAGAGTTTGAGGTGAGGAAGTTTCTGTTGGTGCTCTTCCAAATATCGCACGCAATATCTCATGCTAGCTGGAACCATTTCTACGATATCAATTGCTTCCTCGTTTATTAAATTAAATAGTTGAGATGAAGTGGCAACGACGTCAGAACATATCACCAATTTTCCTCCTGAACACAAAGCTCGAACGAATTCTCCAATAAACACATCAAAAACGGGATTCGCGATTTGCAAATGATTCCGGCATTTGGTGCGGAGCAGATATGCCTCCTCCCAAGCCTGATATGCATTCACTAAGCCCTTATGGGTTCCCAGCACCCCTTTGGGCATACCGGTAGATCCTGATGTATATAACATGTAGGCGAGATTTTCTGACGACGTTGTCCGTAACAGGTTCTCTTTTTGACATCGTGCAATCTGCTCCCAATCCTCATCGAGCCGTACAACATGATCAACGTGTGGAAAAATATCTAATTGAAGTGATGACTGACCGAGCAACACACTTGTCTGACTATCTTCGAGAATAAAACGCATGCGGTCTTTCGGATAGTCCGGATCGAGAGGAACATACGCTCCACCAGCCTTTAAAATTCCTAAGATCGAAACAACCAAATCCAATCCTCGAGGCATACAGAGTCCAACCAGAGTGTCGGCGCAGACTCCCAACTCTCGCAGGAAATGGGCGAGTTGATTTGCTCGATCATTCAGTTCGCCATAAGTTAAATGTTCGCCTTGATGGACGATGGCAGGACAGTCAGGCGTTTGGGTAACTTGTGACTCAAAAAGTTCATGAATGCAAACGTCGGATTCGTGAAAGTCGAGGCTCTCAGCGCCACTCCATACATTGAGCACTTGTTGTTCTTTCGATTTGAGCATAATAGGCAGGCTGCCAATAGATTGGGAAGGCTGTGCGCATGCGGTTTCCAATAAATTCGGAAAACATTCGACCATATGTTCGACAAACCCTGGGTCAAAGGCATTCGAATTGTATTCAAAAATTCCTTCTATTTTATGACGATTCTCAATTAAAGACAGGGTCAGATCAAATTGAGTGCCCGGGGGATCATATGTCTCTAGTTCTGAAATAATTCCAGGTAAGTCTAGATGAGGACCGAGTGATGATTGAAAATCAAAGAGCACTTGGAACAAGGGGTTTCGACTTTCGTGTCGGATTGGCTTTAATTCCTTAACAAGCAGTTCAAACGGATAGGTCTGATGGTCATAGGCGTCCAGCGTGGCATGTTTGACCCGTTGCAACAATTCTCGAAATGTTGGATTTCCCTTCAAATCAATTCGCAGGACGAGAGGATTAATAAATACACCAATAAGGTCATCAAGCTCATGTTTGACCCGATTGGTTGCTGGAGTCCCTATCACGAGATCGGTTTGGTGACTGTATCGAAAAAGTAAAACGAAAAATGCCGTGAGCAGCGTCATAAAAATAGTGACGCCCTCTAGTTGACTCAAATCTTTAAGCGCGTTGACTTGAGCATGAGAAAGAGAAAACTTTCCTGCTGTACAATGTGCTGCCGGCGACGTTAATGCAAGAGAGCGATCAGGGAAGTCAATCGTAGCCTGGGCACCCAACAAAGTTTTCTTCCAATAGGCAAGAAGTCGTTCACCTTCTTCTCCTTGAAGGCGTTCTCTTTGCCACAGAGCATAGTCTGCATACTGAATACACAGAGGGGAAATCCTGGGTTGCTCGCCGTTTAGTAAGCTGCCATAAATTGTGGATAATTCCTTAAGAAATATTTCAATGGAGCGCCAATCCGAAACAATGTGGTGGAAGGACAGAAGGAGTACATGTTCTGTGCTGCCTATTTGCAATAAAGACATTCTCAACAGTGGGCCATTTTCTAAATCAAAACGCTGCAAATTTTCTTCACGGATTTTCTCTGTTAACGTTTCATGTTGCTGAGCCTTGTCAAGATGGCAAAGATTGAGAGTCAGAAGAGGAAGTGTGAGGCTTGGTGCAATGACTTGCACTAATTGATGATTCGAAAGTCGGAAGGTTGTCCTCAACGACTCATGTCGCTCAACGATGACATTGAATGCCTTGTACAATGTTTTCTGGTCCAAAGAACCAGTTAATGTAAACTGGAGGCAAATATGATGTGATGGGTCTTCAGAGTTGAATGTGTTGAGAACCCAAAACCCTTCCTGCGCAAAGGACACCGGCAGAGAACTACTTCGGGGAAAAGCAGATAATCGCGTTTCGGGCACGTCGGCAATACACGCAAGCATATCTCCCATGACTTTAGCCAAGTCTGAGACATGTACGGCTTCAAAAAATACACTTATAGGCATATCGATTCCATAATCAAATTCAATTTGATTTCGAAGTTCAATTGCCATGAGAGAATCTAGCCCCAGAGAACTTAATGTATTTGATGGGAGTACGTTTTGAGGACTAAGGTTGAGCCTTTGGGAGAGATGTTGAGAAAGATACCACTCTAAAGCTTTCTGGCTTTCATCACCTATGAGAGCTTGTCGAATAGCAGGAGAGTCAACCTCAGCATCTCGTACATAGTCTGGGGAAGAAGATAGGTTCAAGACGCTGCGCCCGATCACTGGGAAGCCATCGGCCATGTAAGCCAAGCGGCAGGCGTATCGTTGAATTTTGCCGCTTGATGTCAGTGGGATACTTCTAGACTTCACAAAAAGTACGGCATATGGTTGGATATCATGATGATCCATCACAGTTTGTCGAATGAGACTTGCACTGGTCTCAATCTCAAGCTGTTCCAAGGCACGAGGAACTTCTTTCACTACAATCAATTGCTCTTCACCTTCAAAAGTGCTTGAAAATGCCGCAACCTTTCCTTTCCCCAAATTCTGATGGTGTTTGGCTACGGTTCGTTCGATATCGTGTGGGTAGTAGTTCCTCCCACGAGAAATAATAAGATCCTTGATCCGTCCAGTGACAAATAGCTCTCCATCTTTGATGAATCCTAGATCGCCAGTCCGGAGGAAAGGGCCTTCTCCTGTATCAGCAAGGTAAGCGCCAAATGTCTCTTGGGTTTCCTTGGGGTGATTCCAGTATCCTTGGGCGACACTTGGACCGGCTAACCAGATTTCTCCTATTCGGTCAGAATCACATTTCCGCAGACTATTCGGATTAACAATAGCAACGAGGGTATTCGGTCCTACTTTTCCACAGCTAACGAGAATTTGAGTGGAGCACATCTCATTCTCTGAAGCAGGAAAAACTTCATGGTGTTCCAGTGCATTTCTATCTAATACTTCCCAGCGAAGAGATTCAGCTAGAGGCTTTCCCGATGCCATGAGCGTAAATTCTGCAAGGCCGTATCCTGGAACAAAAGCCTTTGCTTGAAAACCGCACGGCATGAAAGTGTTAATAAAACTTTCGATTGTTTCCCGATGTATGACTTCGGATCCACAGCTTGCTACTTGCCACCGTCCAAGGTCGAGATTTGTCCGTTCATCTTCGGTGGTTTTTCGTACACAATGTTGGTAAGCGAAATTGGGGCCACCACTATGTGTTCCGCCCAAGCGGGACATGGCTTCCAGCCAATTCATCGGACGCTTTAAGAACGTAAGTGGAGACATAATGTACGCTGGACTTCCAACATATAATGGAACAAGAAGACCTTGGACTAAGCCATAATCATGAAAATGAGGCATCCAATTCACAAGAACAGAATCTGTATCACACTTGCCTGCCAGGCACAGATCCGCACATTGGAAAATAACATTGTCATGAGAAATCATCACGCCTTTGGGTAAGGATGTGGAGCCAGATGTATATTGCAAATAAGCGAGATTCTCTCCACGAATGTTTAACTCACGATAGGTATCGGATTCTGAAAGCGAAAGATCGCTGAACGAGACCCAAGGAATGGTTAGCCCTTCATCTGAGGATTGATCTCTACGTTGCTCAGATTCACAAAGAGTCGAAGTTGTAAGCACAAGAGAAGCGAGCGAATCTTTGATGATGGCTTGGAGTCTTGAATGAAGGAGTGGAAAACGCGGGTCAGGGGAAGGCGTGGGAATCGCAATAACACCGGCATAGAAACAACCTAATAACGCACTCACGAACTCTAAGCCAGGGGGAAAAAGAAGAAGCACTCGATCCCCACGGTGAGCACAGTCCTTGAGTGCTGCACCAATAGCTCTGGTACGTTGGTACAATTCGCAGTAGGTCCATCTCTGACTCTCCGTCATTCCATCCTTGAGAAACACATAGGCCGGTCTCTCAGGCTGGTGCTCTGCTAGCCACGATAGAATATGGAGGAGGGTCTGATTTTCGCTCTGATTCCTTGGGGATATCAGCATGTTACAAATATTCTTTAAGCGAGTGATCCGACATTACGCTACAAGTCTCTCGCTTAGCATTTCGTATATTCCTGCACTTGAATCATAAATACGCAAATACGCTCACGCATACTTAAACAAGCACATTATTCATGCTTTTCGGCAAAAGCACCTTGATACAGAACTCTAAAGAGTAAACCTATAGGGTTACTCTGTATGTCAAGGCTCTATGGAAAATATTTCTCTTGGGGGTGTTGAAAGAGTTTAACAAGAAATATATTGAAAAAACAGAATTTAAAATGGCGTTTCTATGATCACCTTGCATGTTCGCATAATTCCGTACCAGCAAAAGATCAGTTGCCAGAAAAAGGAAGCGTGTCTGAGGAAAGAAAGTGGAGGGTAGCGGATATTGTCCAAATGTTAAAAGCCAGTAGGCCCATGAGCGTGATTTGAAAATATCTCACGGTGCATGAGCAAGTACTTTCTGGAAGCTCTTTATAGGGGTCAAGATACTTTATTATGATTACTATATGCCCATAATACTCGCCATACCTCAACCAATACGAATTGGCTACGACCATACCTTGCATTGTGTTTGGATCGAAGGTCAAGCGGTACCAGACCCTTTCGAAAACCGCACAACCACGCCTTCTACTTGCGTCATCTTAGTGTGATGATTCGTCTCACCCACCCCGCCCAAGAGGAAAAATGGAGAACGGTGTTAGCACTCGGTCGAGTAGTAAAACGGGTCAAGTCACTTTTTTAATAATACTTCCTTAGTTAGCCTTTACTGGTAATACTTGCCACGGATTTAATCTACAACATACTCTGCCATTGCTAATAGACCCTACTCCTACGTTTTCTGCTTTATGAGAATTGGGGGAAAATTCTCATAAGTCCATAGCCCGTTAGATCATAGCAATGACCTTCCGAGCATCTGGACCTATAGTTCTTGGAATATCGGACCGAATATGATACGATAAAAGAACCACGGAGACACATTATGAAAATTTCTTCAGACATCAAGCCAGTCACCTACCTGAAGGCCTACGCAGCGGCCTTGTTAGATCAAATTAATGAAACGCACCGTCCGGTTGTGATCACGCAAAATGGCGAGCCCAAGGCTGTGTTACAGGATCCTCAAAGCTATGAAAATATGAGGAATGCATTGGGGCTGTTGAAATTGATTTCTCAAGGAGAAGACGATATCAAGAATCACAAAACTATGGCACAAGCAGACGTGTTCAAGAAGTTAGAAGCGCAGTTACGTGGCGCATGAAGCAGTCCTATGAGGTGATTTGGGCAAAGACCGCTGAAAAAGACTTGCAGGGCATTGTATCCTACATCGCTCAAGATGGTGCTCCCCAAGCTCTAAAAACACTCCAGAAAATCAAAAAATCTTCATCTACCCTGTATCATATCCCTCTACGTGGTCGTGTTGTTCCAGAGCTAAAAGAGCAAGGGATCTTGCAATACAGAGAATTAATCATTGCTCCCTGGAGACTTCTCTATCGTGTGTCCGGGCAAGTCGTCTTCGTAGTCTCTGTGCTCGACTCCAGACGGAATATCGAAGATCTCCTTCTTACCCGCTTCCTCACGATGTAGTCCAGTGCCTCTTCCTTCTGCAAAGAGAAAATTTGGGCCACCCTGGATTGCCTCGGTAATTGATTGGACACTTTAAATTGCGTATTTTATGGCAATTGGAGGTGTCGATGAAACTCAGCAAACACAAGCGTTGGAATGCTAGCCGGAAAGCCGAGGTGGTGCTTGTTCTACTTAAGGGGGCGTCACTGGAAGAAGTGAGTCGGCTGACGGGTCAGCCGGCGTATGTGCTCAAGAAATGGCAGGAGAGCTTCATGCAGGGTGGCGAGGCCACCTTTCATACTGGCGAGTCAGCTAAGGAGAAGGCTCTGGAAGCGGAGAACCGGTCGCTGAAAGCCAAGGTGGGGTCCCTGGTTATGGATAACGACTTGCTGTATGCAAAGATCGATCGTCTGGAGGATGGCGTCCCTTTGCACTTGAGGAAATCGAAGTGTTGAGCGAGACCTGTTCGATTTCCACAAAGCGCCGGTATGGATGGTCTCGTATATGCGATGTGTGGGGCATCCCACGTTCAACCGTATATGACTGGCTGCAACGTCGACGAGTTGCCGGGAACGCGGTCAAGCAGCGTGGCCGACGTCCGCTGGTGAGTAATGAGGATTTGATGGTCGCGATCAGGCAAGTGCTCGCTGGGTCGTCACAGGTGAGCTTCCCTGGCGAAGGGTATCGCAAGGTGTGGGCGCGACTGCGGCATCGCGGCTTGCGAGCAGACAAGGAACGGGTGCGGCGGCTTATGGGGCAACATCAGCTCTTGGCGCCTGTCCGAGGAGGGTCGCCTAACGGCCCCCGAGTGCATGATGGGTCAATTATTCCGATGGCTCCCAATCTGATGTGGGGCACAGATGCCACAGCCACGTGGACACTCAAGCAGGGCCAGGTGACCGTCTTTGCCGTCCTTGAGCACTTTACCGGCGAGTGTCTCGGCCTTCATGCAGCCAAGTACGGTACACGCCATGAAGCCTTAGAGCCCATTCGCCAAGCGGTCAACCATGTGTTTGGGACCTACGAGGCCAAAGTCGCCAAGGGGGTGCTCGTGCGCCATGATCATGGCAGTCAATATATCAGTCACGACTTTCAGGCCGAGCTAGCCTTCCTTGGCCTGGAGGCATCTCCGAGCTTTGTGCGAAGTCCAGAAGGTAATGGGGTGAGCGAACGATTCTTTCGTACGCTCAAGGAACAATTGTTGTGGCTTCAGGATTACGACGATGAAGAGCACTTGAGAGGGGCGCTGTACGAATTCAGAGAACGCTACAATGCGAACTGGATTCTACAACGCCATGCATACCGTACGCCCCAACAAGTGCGACAGGAATGGAACCGGAAGGCCAAGATGGCTTCCTAAATACGTGTCCGATTAATTGCAGGCGCTACAACCCTTACCTCATGTTTTCGTATCTGCTGTTTTTGGTAAGCCTCAGATGCGTTTTTGAACTGCTTGAATAGACTGTTCAAGAATTTTCACCATTTTCTTGAGTTCTTTTGTCGCAACACTGAGAGGAGGAAGGAGGACTAAAACGTTGCCGATTGGTCGGATAAGGAGTCCACGCTTTTGACATTCTCTTGCAACGTGATGTCCCATTCGATCTGTGAGAGGAAACGGTGTTTTGGTGTTTTGGTTTTTCACGAGTTCGATGCCCACCATAAATCCACACTGACGAATATCTCCGACTGCAAGCTCCTGCTTGAGAGGCTCGATGAGTCCACGTAGTAAATTAATCTTTTTCTTTAATTTTTTGAGCGTTTGCTCTTCATTGAAAACTTCTATGTTTGCAAGAGCGGCTGCGCAGCCAAGAGGGTTTCCCGTGTAACTATGCCCATGGAAAAACGTCTTCCATTCATCGTACTTCCCTAAAAATGCTTCATAAATTTTCTCACTTGTGAGCGTTGCGGCCAATGGCATGTACCCACCTGTCAGCCCCTTTGAAACGGCCATGAGATCAGGGGTGACTTCTTCATGCTCACAGGCAAACATTTTCCCTGTGCGACCAAAGCCAGTTGCCACTTCGTCGGCTATGAGCAACACATGAAATTTGGTACACAGGTCACGAATCTTTTTAAGGTAGCCCGGTGGGGAGGGGATGACACCTGCGACGGCTTGGACCATCGGCTCAACGACAACACCGGCAATTTCTTCATGTTTTTGTTGAAGTATACTTTCAAGTGGACTCAGGCAGCCTATCTGACAGGTGGGGAATGCCAGATCTAATGGACAGCGATAGCAGTGAGGATAGGGAATTTCGTGACTTTGAAAAAGGACATCGTGAAAAGGCTTATGAAACAGTTCAAGCCCACTGACACTCATGCCGCCCAATGTATCCCCATGGTAGGCTTGGCTCAGGTGTATAAAGGTTTGCCTTTGAGGCTGAGCCGGCTTAACTTGCGCCCAATACTGAATGGCCATTTTGAGCGCGACTTCGACTGCCGTCGATCCATCATCTGAATAAAACACGCGTGCTAACCCCGGAGGCGCTAAATCAATCAGTTTCTTGGCCAAGAGAATAGCCGGGGGGTTCGAAAGCCCCAACATCGTACTATGGGCCACGCGCTTGAGCTGCCGACGAATAGCCTTGTCAATTTTGGGATGTCGATGGCCATGGATATTGACCCAAATTGACGAGGTTCCATCCAAATACCGACGCCCTTGCGTATCAAAGAGGTACGAACCTTTCCCACGTTCAATAATCATTGGGGCTTCTTCAACCCATTCTTTCATTTGCGTAAAGGGGTGCCAGAGAAACTGGTGATCGAGGGTGGCGAGTGGCTTCTGTGTGGTATAGCGTTTCATCTTGCAGTCTCTTCCAATCCTAGGCGAGTATAGGAGTGGATATTCTCTTTTGACAACCTGGAAAATGCTTACTACAATCAGGCAATTGGAGATGAAAGACCAACCGCAGCTATCTCGAATCCGTAATTTCTGCATTATCGCTCATATCGATCATGGGAAATCTACCCTGGCTGATAGATTCCTTGAAATCACGGGAGCTATCACGAAACGAGAGTTTCGGGAGCAGTACCTGGATGCAATGGATCTTGAGCGTGAACGCGGCATTACGATTAAGGCGCATGCCGTCACGACCAAGTTTCGTGCGAGCGATGGCGTCGAGTACCTCCTCAACCTCATTGACACCCCTGGCCATGTAGACTTCACCTACGAAGTATCACGTAGCCTTGCAGCCTGCGAAGGCGCGCTCCTCTTAGTCGATGCCACTCAAGGGGTTGAAGCCCAAACCATTGCGAATGTGTACTTGGCTATTGCCAATGATCTGACCATTATTCCTGTCATCAATAAAGTTGATTTGGCCAGCGCGGATATTGAAGGCGTCAAACAGCAAATTCAAGAAACCTTAGGCCTCGATGTCAATGATACGCATTACATTAGCGCGAAAGATGGCCGGGGAGTCCCTGACGTCTTAGAGGCGGTCGTTCAGACCATCCCGCCACCAACGGGGCATTCCGATCGGGAACTGAAAGCTTTGATTTTTGATTCCTGGTTCGATAGTTATCAAGGCGCGATTGTCTTACTTCGAGTCTTGGATGGAGAAATCGTTCCTGGCATGAAAATCCAAATGATGTCAAACCAGAGAGTGTTTGAAGTCGATGAAGTCGGAGTGTTTAATCCGAAACGAACCAAAACCAAACGCTTGGGAACTGGTGAAGTTGGCTATTTATGTGCCGGCATGAAAGATCTGGCCGATACGAAAATCGGGGATACCATTACCGATGCAAGCCGACCAGCTCAAGAGCCCCTTCCTGGATATCAAGAGGTGAAAGCGGTAGTGTTTTGCGGCCTCTATACCATTGACAATGCCAAGTTTGAAGACTTACGCGATTCGCTAGAAAAGCTCCAGCTCAATGACTCCTCCTTTGGCTATGAACCTGAGACGTCCCTGGCTTTAGGATTTGGCTTTCGTTGTGGGTTCCTTGGCTTGTTGCACATGGAAATCATTCGCGAACGATTGGAACGCGAATATAACTTAGACCTCATCAGTACGGCTCCAACTGTTATTTACCGAGTCCATACCACGAAAAATGAAGTGCTCAATATTGATAATCCTGCGAAGCTCCCTGACCCCTCAATGATTGAGAAAATGGAAGAGCCGTTTATTAAAGCCACGATCATTACTCCTGAACGGTATGTGGGAAATATTTTGCAGCTCTGTCAGGAGCGGCGTGGCATGCAGCTAGGCATGCAATATTTAGATCCGACTCGTGTCATGTTGACCTATGAGTTGCCATTAAATGAAATGGTGTTAGATTTCTATGATCGTTTAAAGTCACGAACGCAGGGCTATGCATCGCTCGATTACGAATTAACCGGATACCGTCCATCAAAGTTGGTCAAATTAGACCTTTTGCTGAACGGCGAAAATATTGATGCGCTTTCTGTGATTACGCATCACGACAAGGCCCAACAACGCGGACGACAATTAGCCGAAAAAATGAAAGATCTCATTCCCCGGCAAATGTTTGAAGTAGCTATTCAGGCGGCCATTGGCAATAAAGTGATTGCTCGTGAGACCGTCGGCGCATTGAAAAAGAACGTGACAGCCAAGTGTTATGGCGGAGACATTTCGCGAAAACGAAAACTCTGGGCGAAACAGAAAGAAGGTAAAAAACGGATGAAACAGCTAGGGCGTGTGGAAGTGCCGCAAGAGGCGTTTTTAGCCATTCTCAAAACTGATAGTGACTAACGATGACGCCAACTGAAGAAGAATCCCGCAAACAGAGCGAGGGAACACTGCAAGAGCCCACTCCATCATCGGTCAATGACGAGGGCGAAGGTTCACAGAAATCCATTATTCGTGAATATGCCGAAGCAATTGTTATCGCGATTATTTTGGCTTTTTTCATTCGTGTCTTTGTCGTTCAAGCCTTTAAAATTCCTTCCGGTTCGATGATCCCCACGCTGTTAATCGGCGATCATATTTTAGTCAGCAAATTAGCCTATGGATTGCAATGGCCGACCGATTGCACCGTCTCCGTGAGCTTTCCTCCTGTCACCTGTTATTCCTCAAAAATATTGTGGAAATTTGGCGATCCGCAACGTGGCGACATCATTGTGTTTCGGTACCCCGAAGATGAAGAAAAAGACTTCATCAAGCGAATCATCGGTCTGCCAGGTGATACGATCCACACCAAAAATAAAGTGGTCTACATTAATGGCCAACCACTTCATGATGAGGCCTATACACAGCGTATTGATCCGGGCATCATTGACGGCCACATTAATCAACGAGACAACTTTGGACCGATTACCGTGCCGGAGAACTCATACTTTGTCATGGGCGATAACCGCGATCAAAGTTTAGACAGCCGGTTTTGGGGATTTGTGAAGGTCGATAAAATTAAAGGCAAAGCGTTCATGAGCTATTGGTCATGGAATGGTCAAGGTTCATGGGTTGACTGGGTTCGTTGGGAACGAATTGGAAAATTTATTCTCTAGCCATGACCAAAAAGCTTGAAGGATATATTCAGCGATTTTCCCGAGCCAAGGTGCTGGTACTTGGCGACCTCATCTTGGACCATTTCATCTGGGGCAAGGTGAATCGAATGTCTCCTGAGGCTCCGGTACCTGTTGTGCATGTGGAATCCGAATCTCTCTGCCTAGGCGGAGCCGCCAACGTCTATCAAAATATCGTGTCACTTGGCGGCCAAGCGGACCTGTGTGGAGTCATCGGCTCTGATGAAGGCGGCCATGCGTTACTGAAAGCACTCAGCGTCTACCGACGGAATCGTGGGGGCGTGGTTATTGATGCGTCTCGGCCAACCACCCGCAAAACTCGCGTGATCGCACACAATCAACAGGTCGTCCGATTTGATATTGAGGAACAGAGCGATTTGTCAGCTGCCACAGAACGGAAAGTGCTCCGCTACGTCATCTCACGTTTACCGGAAATTACGTGCCTGGTCATTTCTGATTATGCAAAAGGCGTGGCCACAGCTTCGCTTATGGACGCGATCTCTGAAGCGGCGACACGTCATAACATTCCTGTTCTTGTGGACCCGAAAGTTGAACACTTTTCCCGCTATCAAGGGGTCACCGTCATGACGCCGAATCATCTTGAGGCCTATCAAGCGGCAGGCGTTGTCGGGAATACCGATCATTCCATTGATGAAATAGGGCACATGCTCCAAACAACGAACCGTTGTCAGGCCGTCCTGATTACGCGTGGCGAACAGGGGATGAGCTTATATCAAGAGAAAAAGAAGCCGGTACACATTCCCTCGAAAGCTCGTCAAGTCTTTGATGTGACGGGAGCCGGCGATACCGTCGTCAGTACCATGGCCTTGGCCGTGAGCACCGGCGCATCATTCCGTGACGCTGCGTTCCTTGCCAATCAAGCCGCAGGGGTCGTCGTTGGCATGGTGGGCACGGCAAGTGTGACTCAAGATCAGCTCAAGAAAGCGCTACGCAATGCCTCATAGGCCAGCATCAGTCGGAGTGTTGATTCCGGCCCGTTACGGGTCATCGCGGTTTCCTGGCAAACCCTTGGCTCTATTAGCCGGACGACCATTGATTCAACACGTGTATGAAGCGGCTAGCAAAATTCCAGATATTGCTGACGTGCGAGTCGTGACGGATGATGACCGCATTGCTCACGCCATCGAACAATTTGGCGGGCGCGTCATGATTATCGATACACCATGTCGAACAGGAACGGATCGTGTTGCCAAAGCCGCAACACAGTTGGATTGTTCCGTGATTGTGAATCTTCAGGCTGACGAAATTCCTTTACACCCTTCGTTATTACGTGATTTAATCGACCCGTTTTTACAGAGTGACCATGCGATGGGAACGTTAAAACGACAGTTGTCGGCAGCAGATGACGTGGAGGACACTTCACTCGTGAAAGTCGTCACGGATACGCACCACAACGCCATGTACTTTTCTCGACTACCCATTCCCTATGTCCGCGATAGCCACACTGAAGGGGCAGAGATCGTCGTGCACTATGGCCATCTCGGAGTATATATTTTTCAACGTGAGACCCTGTTGCAGTTTGCTGACCTCCCAACCGGAATACTGGAAGATGCTGAAAAGCTTGAACAGCTTCGAGCCTTGGAACATGGGATTCCAATCCGTGTGTGGGAGACAACACATGAGTCGCTTCGAATCGATCGGCCAGAAGAACTGAAGACCGCAGAGGAGCAGTTCCTGCGGAACACTGAGCCATCACAGAGTTGTTCACCATCATCAGTCACCACAGCCTAACCACACAACGATGAATATGCCTCTATGAGTAAATTTATTTTTATCACTGGCGGAGTCGTGTCTTCTCTTGGCAAAGGCTTGGCGTCTGCATCAATCGGACAGCTGCTCGAAAGCCGTGGCTTAACAATCACGTTCCTGAAACTTGACCCGTATATCAACGTCGACCCCGGCACGATGAACCCGTATCAACATGGCGAAGTCTACGTGACGGATGACGGAGCCGAGACTGATTTAGACCTGGGCCATTACGAGCGCTTTACGTCAGTGCGGCTCAGTAAGGAAAATAATTGCACAACCGGACGCATCTATGATTCGGTGATCAAAAAAGAACGGAAGGGTGAATATTTAGGTGGGACCGTTCAAGTTGTTCCGCATATCACGGATGAAATCAAGCAGACCATCTTGCATCTCTCGCATGATGTTGATGTCGTCATCGTCGAAATTGGAGGGACTGTCGGTGATATAGAAAGTCTTCCATTTTTAGAAGCGATTCGTCAGATGCCCTTCGACGTTGGACGGGAAAATGTCCTTTACCTACATTTGACCTTAGTGCCTTTCATTAAAACAGCGGGTGAATTAAAAACAAAACTGACGCAACATTCCGTGAATAAATTGCGGGAAATCGGAATTCAAGCCAATATCCTGCTGTGTCGAACCGATCGGTATTTACCACCATCGGTCAAAGAAAAAATTGCCTTATTTTGTAATGTGGATAAAGAATCGGTCATTACTGCCAAAGATGTCGAGACGGTCTATGAAGTCCCCATTGTGTTACGGAAAGAGGGTCTCGATGAATTGATCGTGCGATCGTTGAAGCTGGAAACCGGACCGCCGAACTTACGAGATTGGGATGCCTTGGTCCAAAAAATTAAACGTCCTAAGCACGAGGTGTTAATCGCGCTAGTTGGAAAATATGTTGATTCGAAAGAATCGTACAAGAGTCTCTCCGAAGCATTGGTCCATGGGGGGCTTTCCGATGAAGCGGGGGTTCGAATTTCGTGGGTTGAATCGGGTGATGTGGAAAAGCTTGGTCCAGACCGACTCCTACAGGATGCTGATGGCATCATGATTCCCGGAGGATTCGGGATTCGCGGGATTGAAGGAAAGGTGGAAGCCATTCGCTTTGCACGCGAACGAAAGATTCCCTATCTCGGGCTCTGCCTTGGAATGCAATGTGCCGTTATTGAATTTGCACGAAATGTTGCAGGTTTATCCAAGGCCAATAGCTCAGAATTTGATGACGCGACTCCCGATCCAGTTATTCATTTGCTGCCCGATCAACATGATGTTCAGAATTTGGGCGGCACTATGCGATTGGGAGCGTTCCCGTGCCGGGTCGTGAAAGACACACTCGCCCATCAGGTATACGGGAAAACGGATGTCAGTGAACGTCATCGACATCGCTATGAGTTTAATATGGCCTATCGTGAAACCTTAACGTCTCAAGGCCTGGTGTTGAGTGGGTGCTCTCCTGATAATGCCCTGGCTGAAATTATCGAATTGCCTGATCATCCCTGGTTCGTCGGCACTCAATTTCATCCAGAGTTCCATTCTCGGTTCCATCACCCTCATCCGCTCTTTACGGCATTTATTGGAGCGGCCTTGCAACGAAAGTTTGGGCGCTAACCGCGTACCACTGAAAACCACGAGACAATGACGACACAACGAGAAGTACACATTGGGCCGTTCCAAGTTGGAGGTACGCAACCGCATTTCCTGATTGCAGGCCCATGCGTCATTGAAAATGAGAAACTGGCAATTGAAACAGCCATGAGTGTGGCAGAGATCACCAAAGATCTTGGTATTCCCTATATTTTTAAGTCCTCATACGACAAGGCTAATCGAACGTCAATTTCCTCATTCCGAGGATTAGGACAAGCCAAGGGACTTGCAATACTTAAAAAAGTCAAGGAAGAGGTGAAGGTCCCAATTTTGACCGATGTTCATGATATCCATGAAGTCCCACGCGCAGCAGAAGTAGTCGATGTCCTGCAAATTCCAGCATTTTTATGCCGACAAACAGATTTACTGATAGAGGCGGCAAAAACCGGACGTGTGGTCAATGTGAAAAAAGGACAGTTTCTGGCCCCAGTCGAAATGGGAAATGTGGTCAAAAAGCTCGAAGAAAGCGGTAGTCACAACATTCTCTTAACAGAACGTGGAACGTCATTCGGGTATAATAACCTGGTCGTGGATATGCGGGCTCTTCCGATTATGCAGCAATTTGGCTACCCCATTGTGTTTGACGCGACTCACAGCGTGCAATTGCCAGGAGGCGGGGGAACCCACTCCTCAGGTCAACGGGAATTCGTCGCGCCGCTGGCTCGAGCCGCTGCCGCCGTCGGGTGCCATGGGTTTTTTATGGAAGTCCACCCGGATCCAGACTCTGCCCCTTCAGATGGCCCCAATATGGTGCGTCTATCGGACTTGCGAGCATTACTGGTAGAATTACTCACTATCTGTCATGCTGCAAGAAAGGGAGCCGCATCGTAGCCTCAGGAGTTTTTACAATCTCACTGCCGCTATTCTCCTCCGGCCCCTTGAGTTGCCCGTAATTTGCTCACAGGGAGATGTGTGGTATTTATGTCATCCTCAGAGGTTGTCAAGATAAAGCCTTCCGTTGATCATCCTCACGCGAAAGAAGCGTACTTAAACTTACCCAACTCTCTCACACTTTCCCGCATTCTTCTCATTCCCGTTTTCGTCTATTTATTCTCAACCCCCACTGACGAACGAGCCCTTGCAGCCGCTTTCGTTTTTGCCATCGCGGCGCTGACTGACCTCCTGGATGGCTATGTCGCACGACGTCGTGGACAGATTACCAACCTAGGGAAATTGCTTGATCCAGTTGCCGACAAGCTGCTTGTGGCAGCAGGCCTAGTCCTATTGGTTCAATTTCAACGTGTCGGGGTTTGGTTGGTCATTGCCATCATTGCGCGGGAAATTATTGTGACGGGAGCGCGGGCCGTTGCGGCACGAGAAGGATTTATCATTGTTGCCGACTCACTTGGAAAAGTTAAAGTCGTTTCTCAAATTTTTGGCATTATTGCATTGATACTTCAAGATGCCATCGATCTTCCATTTGTTTCCTTGCACGAGTTAGGGACTTGGCTCTTATGGGCTGCATTATTTTTCGCAGTCGTTTCAGGCACAAAGTATATTGTTGAAGTATTACGAAAAGTCGGTCCGCAGTACTTATAACGTACAACACGGCGCCTGATCATATCGGTTGCAGCTATGGATGTAACGTGGATACAGATCGCTCTCGTCCTCGCCATCGCATATGGTGTTGGGTCAATACCCTTCGGTCTGTTGGCTTCTAAAATCTGTGAGACCCAGGACCCACGGACCACCGGAAGTGGCAATATTGGATTCACAAATGTGCTGCGAGTATCGGGCAAGAAGGCGGGCATTATCACATTGATTGGTGATGCCGGAAAAGGGTTTCTCGTTGCCTGGCTTGCACAGCGTTACCTTCAAGAGGAACTCGTGGTTTTACTCGTTGCAGCAGTCGTGGTGCTTGGCCATATATTCTCTGTATTTCTCAAATTTCAAGGAGGGAAAGGGGTTGCGACAGCCTTGGCGGCAATTGGAGGCCTTCATCTCTGGCTGGGGCTCACTATGACCGCCGTATGGCTCTTGTGTGTCTGGGGGTTTCGGTATTCATCTGGTGGCGCGATCGCAGCATTTCTGACGTTGCCACTCTTTTCATTTTTTGTCTTTTCGCAATCTTTCTCCTTTGTTTTATTTTCCATTGGAATCAGCATTCTTGTGCTTTTTCGACATAAAGAGAACATGAGCCGCTTGCTCTCAGGGACAGAAGGTAAGCTTGGCATGCACTCTAGTTGACATAATATTACTTATCAGACGTAATAAAAGAGTGAAATATCCAATGATTTTTATGAAATTTCCTCACAATCAGCTTATTACATTAAGTATTCTGAGCCTTTTCGTACTACTCACAACAAGCATCGCACGTGCGGAAGTTGATTCAAGCGAGTCTGAAATACGTGGGCTGCAAGTATTAGAAGATATTCAGAATTCCATAGCCGCGCTTGTTGAACGCGTAACACCAACGGTCGTCAATATTTCTCCGGTTCGTAAGATTGGGATGTCACGCGGCCTCTCAACACAACGCGTACCTGGGACTGGGTCTGGCGTCATTATTAGCGACGATGGATTTATTGTCACGAATAATCATGTGCTTGGCGACGATACATCGGAAGCTGAGGTCCGCTTGTCAGATAAAACGAAAGTCTTTGCGAACGTTGTCGGACGAGATAAAGATACTGATATCGCCTTATTGAAAGTCGATGTCGACCGAAAGCTCTCCAATGCCGTGTTTGGCAACTCAGCAATTTTAAAGGTTGGTCAATGGGTTCTCGCCGTAGGAAATCCTCTCGGACTAGACCGGACTGTGACGCTTGGCGTAATAAGCGGCATTGGCCGCGAGCGGCTCAATCTGTCGAAATATGAAAATTTTCTGCAAACTGATGCAGCGATTAATCCTGGAAACTCTGGTGGACCGCTATTTAATTTGCGAGGGGAAGTGATTGGTATTAACACTGCCATTATTCATATGGCACAAGGGATTGGGTTTTCCATTCCTTCCGATATGGTTGCACGCATCGTCAGGCAATTACAGGCGCATGGTCGTGTTGTCCGTGGATGGCTTGGCGTGGGCATTCAACCCATGACGGCTGAACTCGCGAAAAAATTTCATGCCACCAAGGGGGAAGGCGTGCTTGTCAATGAAGTCTTCGAAGATGAACCTGCCCATCGTGCAGGCATTCTTCCTGGCGACATTATCACAACAATTGAGGGGAAACCTGTTCATACCCCAAACCAATTATCCCGCTTCGTTGCGCAGGTGGGACCAGGTGAAACGGCTACAGTCACCATCATTCGCGACGGTACGCCAGCCACGATTATCGTCGCCATGGGAGAGCGTCAGAAAAAACCCGTGACCGCCTCACTGCCCCTGCATAAAACCGACGTCACCCTCGGTATCGACGTGCAAGCCTTAACCGCAGCGTTAGCCGAAAAGTTTGAATTAGAGGAACAGGCTGGAATTTTAGTTTCTCGAGTCGAGAGTGGAAGCTTGGCCCATTCGGAAGGACTGAAAGAAGGAGACTTAATTACCGAAGTGAATCGACGACCCGTACGATCAGTCAGTCAATTTTCAGAATCTCTTGATAAAGTCACGCCAGGAGAAACCATTTTATTGCGAGTCCTTCGAAAAACACGTGCCTTCTTCGTCGTCTTAAAGACGCTTCAGTAAGCGGTATCAGCATGCTCCACTAGGACGAAACTTCTGCCATATCTTTTTTATGTTCGCCAACAATCTTCAGTATCTGTTCTCTGGGGACTTCCTCATAACCTAAAAACTCCATGATATAACTCCCCTTTCCCGCCGTCATCGATGTTAAGGCTGAGGCATAGTGGAGAATTTCCGCAAGCGGCGTCACGGCTTTGACGATTTGATGATGGCCTTTCGTGGACATCCCTTGAATCCGTCCTCGCCTGGCATTCAAATCGCCGATAATCGTTCCCACCATGTCATCGGGAATAGTAACCTCAAGAGTCATCATTGGTTCCAACAGCGTTGGCTGCGCCATTTCCATCGCCTTTTTGAAGCCCATGGACGCAGCGACTTTGAATGCCATTTCCGATGAATCGACCGGATGATGAGAACCATCATAGACCGTCACTCGAATATCGACAACAGGGAAATTGGCGACCGTTCCATGTTGCATCGCCTCAATAATGCCTTTTTCAACAGCTGGAATGAAGTTCCGTGGAATGGCCCCTCCTACGATTTTGTTCTGAAATTCAAACCCTGCGCCATGCGGAAGGGGGTCAAGTTGCAACCAGCAATCACCATATTGACCATGCCCCCCTGTTTGCTTCTTATACTTACCTTGGGCTTGCGCCATACGCTGAATCGTTTCTTTATAGGGAATTTTCGGTGTATGAAGATTGACCTCGACTCCATACTTTCGTTTCAATTTTTCCAAGGTGACGTCGATATGTGTCTGCCCCACTCCGCTAATCAGCATTTCTTTTGTCTCTTCATTCCTCAGAAATTCCAATGATGGGTCTTCTTCAACCAGTTTGTGCAATCCAACGCTCACTTTATCAATGTCCTGCGTACTTTTTGGTTCAAGGGCAAAGGACATCACCGGTCGTGTCAATTGAGGCGATGAATACTGAATCTGATGTTTTTCTTCACATATAGTATCGCCCGTCTGCGTGTCTTTCAATTTCGCAATGGCGGCAATGTCCCCTGCATATATATTCCGTGTCTGGGAAAACTTCTTTCCCAACGCCCAAAATATATGTCCACCTTTTTCCTTTGTTCCTTGTGTCACATTAAAAAACCCTGAGTCTGCTTGTAAGGCACCGGAATGGACGCGCACATACGTTAGCCGGCCCATAAACGGATCGATCGTCGTCTTAAAGACTTTTCCCGAAAATGGTTCGGAGGCATGCCCCTGTCGGATAAGAATTTCACCGGTATGAGGATCTTTCCCGCTGATCGGATGAGTGTGAGACCAATCGTCTGGAGATGGCAAATAATCATGAATCGCATCCAAGAGCAAGGACGTTCCGACATTATGGAGAGCCGAGCCACACAACATTGGAATACTGCGTCCCTCTAATGTACCCAACGTAAGCCCCTCGACAATTTCTTCATCCGTCAAACCGCCATCCGCCAAATACTTTTCAACAAGTTGATCGTTCGTCTCAGCAATCTTCTCAATCAGCTGCCGGCGAGCGTCCTCAATCTGAGCCATGCCATCCGAAGACAATTCCTGGTTTTGAATTTTCTGGCTACTCGTATTTGAAGAAATAATGGTTCGATGAATCAGATCGATAACCCCGTCTCGCGTTACATCCGTTCCGGCTGGAAGAGTCAGGGGAACCCCATTGATTTGCAAGGCTTGACAGCAGCGCTGATTGGCCGTCCCAAAGTCCACTCGTTCTTTGTCCAAACCATTAAGAAAGAGAAGGCAGGGCATTCCTCTCTCCAAGACATGGTCCCATATTTTTTCTAATTCACTTTTGACTCCATCCTGAGCATCTACCACCATCACCACGCTATCCACTGCCGCGAGACACGACTTCACCTCACTCAAAAAATCAAGAGCGCCTGGGGTATCGATCACATTCATCCGTGTGCCTTTCCATTCAAATTGAAGGAGGGAGGCACTCACTGAATGGTGACGATGAATTTCTTCGTGCTCAAAATCCGAAACCGTATTTCCCTTGACTGTCGTACCCATGGAGTCAATCGCATTGGCCGTATAGGCCATCGCTTCACTTAATAGAGTTTTACCTGAACCTGGAGCAGCGATAAGCGCAACATTGCGGGTGGGCTGGCTAGCATTGGTCATAATGAAGCCTCCTAAATGAAGTTTGTGAAATTCTAGGGATCGGCACACAACGAGTCAATGGATAGTGACGATTCACGCTGTCAAATACCACCACGTGCATAACGTCACGACGTCATGATCTCGACAGACCACAATGGATGTATGGTAATCGCGCGGAGAAGAAACATGAGGATCGGCAATATATTCCTAGGAATAACCAGGTATTTTGAAATGTTGTACGGCAATTGTCCTCACATTTTTTGCTGGCATAGAGGTTGCTCTACCCCATCTGTAGTTACATAAATTTTTCTTTATGTTGTCTTGCCAATCATACCCATTCATGCTGCTGACAGAGTAAAAGACAAGAGTTAACGATACCCGTTCTTCCCCCCTCTGTTTCATACATCATACCCCCTCTAACTTGTTGGCAGATCGATCTGTCGTGCGGATAGGCTTTGCCTTAATTGCAAGTAAAAATAGCTAGGTATAAATAACGGAAACCATTTAACAACGAGGTGCGGAAATGCATTCCATGATGTCTCCAAAACGTTTAGGTGCAGAGGGTCAAGATATGCGATCACACATCGCCCACACACAAGCGTCTTCCAGTGGTTATCACAACATTCACGTTTCACTTGAAGGGAATGGGGCCTCGTGGAAAGGACACGTGGACACGATGACTCGCTCAAGTCTTCGCATGGTGATTGAAGGATATCCGCTAGTCGTGATCTCTCAGTCGCTACACCTGCAATTGCAATCACCATGGTCTGAGATTTCAATCGAAGGTCATATTGAGCGAGTGACCCCCTTGGGCCACACACCTGAAGTGCGCTGGTCACGAGTTCAGCTCGATATTGCCTATGAGCGTCTCGATGATTTGAAGTGGCATCGAGTACAACGTACGTTACGACGCCTTTCATCTACAGGCTCTTCCGTTCTGTTACGAGGCACGCTTGTTTCATCTGACTCGAACGATTGCTTATGGAAAATGGAGTCAGGACAAATTACCGCAGGCCCTTACGCAACACATGATGTGACACAAGAACGAGCCGCTCGGATTATTGAACAACTCCCACAAAGTATGCAGCCTGATTCCATCAAAACACATGTGTCTGCACAGGTGTCAGCTCCAGGACAGAAGATGAAACAACCTGAGTCGCAAGACATTCACATTGTCAGCAGCCCACTGGAAATTCCTAATGCTCATGGGCATCTGGTTCGCGCCTACCATGATACTCCGAAATCCCCGCTGCCCCCTGGGAGCCCGGTGATCATTATCTCTCCAGGGTACGGGGAAACGAAACGTGAATACATTACCCTCGCGTATTATTTTGCATCAAATGGATTCCATGTCATTCGATACGACCACACCAACCATGTCGGTGACAGCGACGGCGAACATGTCGACACGACCTTATCCACCATGCACGAAGACCTTGAAACCGTCTTACAGTATGCCGCTCAAACCTGGCCACAGAGCCCACGCGGCTTAGTGGCGACAAGTCTGAGTGGAAGAGTCGCGATCAAAGCCACAGCGCATCAGGCCAATGTTGATGTATTGATTCTCATCACACCCATTATCGATATCCAACATACGCTTCACGCGGTTCACCAAGAAGACCTTGTTGGGAACTATCAAAAGGGTGAGAGAAAAGGAATATCGAATATATTAGGGTTTAATGTTTCAGTTACACATTGGCTGGCGGATGCTATCAATGGAAATTTTTCAGATATGACGTCAACAATTCAAGACGTCGCAGCCATTCGCACGCCAGTGGTTGTCGTGAGTGCCGAATGTGACGCATGGGTACAACACGATTCCCTCAATACCGTCATAGCTGGCTTCCCGCAGCAACGCCCTGACTGGTACGTCATTCCTGGCGGTCTTCATCGAATTCTTGAAAACCCCCGCAAAGCCAAGCTGGTCTATCGGCAGATGACGGCGCATTGTCAAGCAACATTCAACGTCTTGCCCACGCAGCCCCAAATCATTGAACCAACAAGGAAAGCGATTGGCTTACAAAATAAGAGAGAGCGAGAGCAAAAGAAAGCCGAACGTATGGCAGAACAACTCTCAGACTTCTGGAAAGATTACCTGGCTCATTTCCACCACATTGTCAATTATGGGGACTATCAACAATTACTGAGTCATATGGTCAAACTCATGGGCCCCCTGTCATCTGGCGAAACGATTCTTGACGCAGGTTGCGGAAATGGAAACTTTGCGCCATTCTTCTACCTGCACGAGCAACTGCCCCGCCATTTGAAGCAGGAGGAATTGCCACGACAGTTTCGGTATGTTGGAATAGATTTCGTTCCAACCGCGCTGCAACAAGCGCAAAAAAATCTTCAGACAGTGGTTTCTCGTCATCAGTCAGACCGCGTGGATATTGAGAGCACGTTTTCCTGTACAGACTTAAACCAACCTCTCCCATTTCACAACAACACATTTGATAAAATTGTTTCCAATTTAGTGCTCGGGTACCTCAATGATCCTCTTGCAACATTACGTGAGCTGTTTCGAGTGCTTTCACCAAATGGCACGCTCGTACTCAGTAACCTCAAACCAAACTCTGACCTTTCGGTCATTTATACCAATTCTGTTCAAGAAACCACTGAAGCCGTCGAAGTGGAAGAAGCCAGAAAACTGTTAAGTAATTCTGGGAAAATTCGGCAGGCTGAAGGCGATGGGATCTTTCAGTTTCATGGTGAAGAAGAACTTCGCTATCTCTTGCAACAAATCGATCCCACAGTGACACCCGAGGTGTACAGCACGTTTGCCAATCAAGCGTATATTGCGGTCATTAAAAAAAAATCTCTCTCAACGTCAAGGCCGGCGGTTTCCAAAACGACGTTCGCGAATGCCGCTTAGCCGCAAACGACTCACAAGTCTCGCGCACAGGATCTCTTTCTAAGGTGTTTCCGCCTCCCCAAGGGAACAGCCGGAGAATTCCGTGAATTCTCCGGTCGCCAGCCCCTCCCCCATTGCTCCCCCTTGGCAAGACCTTTGTAGAGTGCTACAGTAAGACTTCTTCTCGCACTTATTCCATCTCGCCTCATCCGGCTTTATTCACGGGTATGTACCAATCGCGTCTTGAGCGTCGCTCATGATGGCGAGGGTTTGTCGTACAGTATCACCTCATTTCTCATGAATTTTTACGCATTTAGCAGTCTGATGAATGGGCTTCTAGGCTCAGGCCTTGGTCTATTTTTATATTCCCGCGCACCACAGAATCCAAAGCATCAGGCGTTTGGCATCTATTGCCTCAGTCTCTCAATCTGGAGTTACTTCTACTGCGCGTGGCATCTTACTGACTCTGAAGAGACGGCTCTACTTTTAGTCCGCCTCCTGATGGCTGGGGCGATTCTGATTCCCATTACCCACCTGTATCATGTCCTGACATTTTTGGGTTTATTCAATAAACATCGTCGCTTACTTCTGGCAGGCAGTATCCTCACCCTCCTGCTGCTCCTGTTTGACTTCACTCCTCTCATGGTTGATCGAGTCGAGGGGCAGATGGGCTTTGCCTACTGGCCACGGCCAGGCATCGTGTTTCCCGTGTTTCTTCTCTGGTTTATCTTTTCGCTTACCTATGCCACGTATTTGTTTGCCAGAGCCTACCGAAATACAAAGGGCATGCGCCGCAATCAATATTTAGTCTTAATCACCGGATCATTGATTGGCTGGGGTGGCGGTGCGAGCAATTTCCCCTTGTGGTATGGCGTTCCTCTCCCCCCTTACGGAACGATTCTCGTCAGTTTGTACTTTGTCGCCATGGCCTTTTCACTCATTCGGTATCGAATTTTTGATTTTACGCTTGCCATCGAAAAAAGCGTCACATTCCTCTTTCCCCTTGCGGTAATTGCCCTCCCAGCGTTTGCCGTATTCCTCTATGCACAAGAGGTGTATTTCCAAAAAATTAATTTTGAATTTTCCGTGGTTTTACTTGTGGTGGTGACACTGCTCATCATCCTTGCCTATCGCATTATGTCCTGCCTCCATATCGCCGTTTCTAAGACCTTGTTTCGTGAACGTCATGATATGTACGAGGCCCTTTCACGATTTTCCAAATCACTCGTCACCAATTTAAAACTCAAGCCACTTACTCGAGAAATCGTTCATATGCTCGGACAGGTCATGGGTATTCAGCGTGTAGTCTTATACTTAGTGGAAACCGAACGAGGTGGATTTATCCCGATGTCCCAATTTGGAATAGACACCAATACGGAGCAGTTGCCCAGGCTGACGTTTGAGGATCGCCTACCCAAACATCTCACGACCGTGCAAGCTATTGTCATACGGGAAGAATTAGAAGACGCCTCTGAATCGTCTCCGTTACACGAATTGAAAGCGGACCTTGAAGCCAGAGGCATAGACGTCTGCCTTCCGTTAATGAACAAAGGACGTCTCCTCGGGTTTTGCGCATTGGGGCCGAAGACCTCGCTGGCATCCTATACGTCACTGGACATTGACCTCTTAACCACATTGTCACATGAAGCCGCCATTGCGTTAGATAATGCGCTGCTCTATGAAGAACTGAAGCGATCACAAGCCTTAGTGAGACGAACGGATCGACTGCGCTCGCTGGAAACCATGGCCGGTGGCTTAGCGCATGAAATCCGAAATCCTCTTACGTCAATTAAGGCCTTTGTGGATTTAGTGCCTGAACGCGCCACCGACAAGTCGTTCGTTACACGATTCGGACAAGTGGTCAAAGAAGACGTCTTACGGATCGAACGATTAACCAAAGAAATTTTAGACTATGCTCGTCCGGCGGAACCATTCTTGAAATATGAAGATATGAACGAAATTATCGAATCCTGTTTATATGCCTTACGCGTTCGGGCCTCTCATGAAGTGATTGTCATTGAGACCGACCTCGCGCATGATTTACCAACCGTCTACGTTGACCGTCAGCAAATTAAACAAGTCCTTCTCAATCTCTTTTTAAACGCTACAGAATCCATGTCAACCCGTGGAGGCACCCTCACGGTTCGCAGCTATACTGTCTCGCAAGACGATGAAAAATTTTGGGTACAGATTGAGGTACGAGATACCGGAGCCGGGATTGCCCAGAATGACCTTGAACATATCTTCGACCCATTTTTTACGACAAAACATCATAGTGAAGAACATGAAGGGACAGGATTAGGTTTGGCGATCTCGCATCAAATCATTCAAGAACACCATGGACATGTTGAGGTGAAAAGCGAATTGGGAAAGGGAGCAACCTTTTTTATAAACTTGCCGGTACCGGACCGTTCTGCTCAGCTTGTTGGCAATGCAGAAGACATGTCGCAACTCTCGTCTTGAATAACACGTCGCATTCAAAAAGAGAAATGAAAATAATGAGGAGGCAGATGATGGAATTCGGTTATCGGAATGCGTGGATCAACATGCCATCCCAATCTCCAGTTCCCTTTTGAAGAGCGGTCATTCCCGGACGTACATAGCCAGATTTTTTAAGCCATGCCTGAATATCAACGGCACGATAGGTATTACCACTTTCCGTAAATAAGAGCATTGTCACGGCAAAAAGGTTAGTTTCTGCTGGTCGGAGCCCATGGTTATCCAACAAAAAAGTATCTTGAATATACAGTCGCCCCCCAGGATTGAGGTGGGAACGAAGTCGACGAAAAAGTCGTGTATTGATCGATGCTGAATAGATATGAATAACATTTGACAGCCAAATGATATCATAGGTGCCAGGGATAGGATCTTTGAGGAAATCTCCTGAGTGATAGGCCAGTCGCTTTCCATGTCGAAGGGGGGCGGCAATCTCTTTTGCAACCTCAAGTGCTCCAGGTCTATCCAACAGTGTAGCCGATAACTTCGGATTCTTGGCTAAAAATTCCAACGCATAGGTTCCTGGACCACCCCCAACATCCAATAAGGATTTCGCCTGTGTCAGCTTGAGTTGCCTCGCAACTTGACGAGCAGAGTCCAGGGAACGTTCATGCATGGCCCAGCTAAACACTCGACGATATTCAATAGACTCAGGTTCCTTCTCAACGATTGCTTGACCAGTTTTCACGGATTGCGTCACGTGAGTCCAGTCATCCCATTGCTGACGCATCAGCTCAAGATAGGCGCCGCGATACTGCGGGCTGTGGCGATTCAAAAAACGCTGCGCCACATTTCCACATTGATAACGTGTGTGTCGTTTCTGAAGCAACCCTGCACTCGCTAAGTTTCGACAGAGAATATCCAGCCCCCGTTCACTCACCTGAAGGGTTTTCGCCAAGGACTTCACCGTCCAGAGCTTTTCCCCCATGACGGAGAACAGTTCAAGGTCTAACGCTGTCAACATGATCCGAGGTAATCGAAATCCAAAGAAAGCATCACGGAAATCTTCAAAATTTCGAATACGTGTCGTTGCGGACATCATAAGGCATCCTTGTCATCGGTGAGCATTGAGCCGATTGGTTTCTACAGAGGCGAACGGAAGAATCATATCTCTCGCATTTCGCCGAACCATTGGGGCTATGTGTTACTGAAATTTGGAACGATGAAGTTGAATCGATGCCGTAACGGCAGGAAGGTCACCAAAATCCAGTGAACGCTCGAACATCATGGCCACATACTCATCGTTCATTTCCGTTCGTTCGGTAAATCCCTCGCTCTGCAAGCGCTTGCGGTGCTTGGACACCATTTGTTGCAGATAAAACTTGGCCTGTTTGGCCAATTCGTCAGAACCCAAATCTTCTGCCGTTCCATCAGACAGAATACTTTGCATGTCTTCAAGCGTATAGCCAGCTTGAAAAATGAGCACACCGTCTGGAGTTACTTCTAACAGCCAATCATCATCGTCGAGTTGTAAGGTTAAGGGTTCGTCCGGCTGCGTATCATCCCATCCAGGTACATGCGTGAGTAAATAAGACCGGACCTGTGTCCAAGATGGTGCCTGGTGATTAGTTGGATTCATAATGAATGAGGAGACTCGAGTGCTGACACACGTTTACGAAGATGATCAAGCCGAAGAGTGTTCTCTTGAAGCTTAGGCAAATGATATTTCTGATCAACATACACGACACGCTCTAGAAAATGAATGGCGTCGATCCACAAGCCTTGGGCTTCATGGCAACTTGCGAGAATGTACCAGGCGCCACCCATTCGCAGCTCATCGTGAAGGCGTTCGGCCATCGCGAGACTTGTTTGCGTACAGGCAATGGCTTCTTCATACCGGTGTTGCGCAAGATACAGTCGCGCCATCATACGAAACACATCAGCTTGTCCTTCTTGATTATCGACTCGGCGCATAAGGGTGAGAGACTCGTGATAGTATTGTAACGCGTGATCAAATTGATTGGTTTCTCTCGCGACGAGCCCGAGATCAGAAAGTAACACCGCTTTTCCGGCAAAATCCTCGGTCTCATTCATCAAGTCTAAGGCTTCTAAATAGTACGCTTTTGCACGATCCCATTCTCCTGCATCGGCAGACAAGTTTCCTAAATTAGCAAGCGTCGTACTTATTCCGCGGTCATCGCCAAGAATTTTTTGGATTTCAAGGACTTCATGGTAATGCGTTTGAGCTTGTTCTCGTCGGCCACTGACCGCACAAATATTGCCGAGGTTCCCTAATGTCATCGACAAGGCCCGTTGATCCCCACTCTGTCGATCGGCTTCTAAGGCCCGAGCATAGCAATGATACGCATCGGTATAGAAACCACGCGAAAAATGTTGATTCCCAAGACGATTTAATTGCGTTGATTGCGATTCGTACATGGCCTGACACCAGATCAAGACGGCTGTAACGTCTGCTCAACTGCAGTTTTCGCATTCGTGAGAATTGGCGCACCGTCTCCAACAAGCACACTATCAAATGAATACTTGAGTAAACGACGCAACCCTTCTTGCGCCTTGCCCACATCGGCATATTTTTCAGTTGGTAACAGGGACAGCGAACCAGCAGGCTTCCCGATCAGTGCATCACCAACGATGAGCACGCCTTTTCCATATTCAAGGTACAGGGCACTTTCTCCTGGAGATTTTTGATCGGCTAAATGAATGACCCAAATACCTCCGGGGAGTAACTCTCCGTCCTTGAATGTTTTATCGGCTTGAACGGACATTTCCGCCACGTCGCTTTCGGGAACGAGCAACTGGCATTTCAACTCTGCTTTCAACATCTGAGCCTCTCGCTCATGGTCACGGTTCGTAATGATAATATAATCAATAGGCTCCCCTTGACGTAATTGCGTCATCTCAATTGGCGTCAACGGCGGAGGATCAACGAGGATGCGGTGCTCCCCAGTCGCGAGCAAATATCCATTAAAGTCTATCTGCTTTTCTTCTGAAAACCAGGACCATTGCCAAATACGAGACAGAACTTGCTTCATAATGCTCCAATCGCTTCTTTGAGCATCGTCGTCGTTTTGGCCAAAATGTCGTCTTCGCTCGGAAGATCCAGGACATCGTCTTCAGGAACGGTAATAAACTTGCGATTCGCTCCCTTAGACAGTGAAATGAGAAAAAGACTATTCGACGGGGTCGTTGGAATCACGACTTCGACTGCTGAGTCGATACTGCGCACCACGTCAAGAAACTTTTGTTTGCCGGCTTCAAACTCATCCATAAGCGATTCAGGTTCCTTCCTACGTATCTATAAATTATTCTAGTGAGGCTTTGATAATTACAGAGCTGATGAGCCTGAGTCTTCGTCTAGAAGCTTTTCGACTTCTTGAAGAATGGTATCATCTCCAGCCATATTGAAATTCCCTACACGTTGCCATCGGATGACGCCTTGCTGATCAATGATGTACACATTCGGAATAAATTTCCCTCCACCAAAGAGTTTATCCGTGACTTGCTCTGGGTCCAAAAGATAAGGGTATGTGACCGGTAGAGGAAAAGTTTTGAGAAATTCTTTCACGTGATCTTTTGAGTCGCCTGAGGAATTCACGCCAACCACGGCCACATTTTTCCCTTTGATGGCTTCAGAGACTTTTTGAAGGTTAGTGCCTTGAATCAAACAGGGTTCACAAATATGAAATAATCCTAAGACCACGACTTTCCCCCGCAGTGACTCAAGAGAGAGGGACTGATCATCCAAGGATGTGAGCGTAAAATTTGGAGCGGGTTCTCCTATCTTAAAAAATCCTGCAGAAAAACTCATAACGCTCATGGCAACGAGTAGGGTCACCGTCCAACAGCCTATCGTGAGATATCGTTTCATCAGGCACTCCTTTCTCAACAAGGCCGGTCATTTCTTAAAAAAGAAACCGTGTAGCGAATGATACACGATGTTAACACAGTGATTTTTTAGGCAGCAACAAAGCCAAGACAAGAGGGTGTTATTGGCTGGATGATGGCACGGGTTCGAATAAGCCAAGTTGTAGTTGCTCGGCACGGGTGAAGGAAATCGGATATTGGTCGGTAAAACAGGCACTGCAGTAGTGACTTGGCTGCCCTGGAGCAACATGCAGCATGCCTTCGAGACTGAGATAGCCCAAACTATCAGCCGTAATATACTTGCGAATGTTTTCAAGGCTTTGTCGTGCGCCAATCAGTTCCTTTTGGGTGGGAGTATCGATCCCATAAAAACAGGGAGCCACGACTGGCGGTGAGCTAATTCGCATATGAACTTCACTGGCTCCGGCTTGGCGAATCATTTTCACAATTTTTCGACTTGTCGTTCCACGCACAATAGAATCATCAACAACAATGACACGTTTCCCTTTTAAAATGTCGGGAACCGCATTGAGCTTCAGCTTGACGCCAAAGTGTCGAATACTTTGCTCCGGTTCGATAAATGTTCTGCCCACATAATGATTACGCGTCAACCCAAGTTCAAATGGAATGACGGCCCCCTCGGAATATCCCAACGCAGCAGGGACTCCTGAATCTGGGACGGGGATCACCACGTCAGCGTCGACCGGACATTCCTTGGCCAACTGACGGCCTAATGCTTTTCGGATGGAATAGACGGCATTGGATCCAAAAATCTTGGAATCCGGACGAGCAAAGTAGACATATTCAAAGACACACTGCGCTGAGGCTTTTGGGGGAAACGGATGATAGGAGGTCATACCGGATTTCTCAATAACTACGAGTTCTCCTGGCTCTATTTCTCTGATAAATTCCGCTCCCATCAAGTCAAACGCACAGGTTTCCGATGCCACGACCCAGCTCCCTTTGTAACGTCCAAGACAAAGAGGACGAAACCCATAGGGATCTCGTGTTGCAATCAAGAAATCATCGGCTAGTAATAGCAGAGAATAGGCTCCACGCACGAGGCTCAACGCATCAATCACGCGATCCAGTAGTGTCCCCCCCTGGGAATGTGCAATCAGATGCACAATGACTTCGCTGTCGGACTCTGATTGAAAAATAGCACCATAGGCTTCCAGCTCCCCACGCAGAACCGACGCATTAATGAGATTCCCATTATGCGCGAGGGCAAGATTGCCAAAGGCAAAATTTACGGTCAGCGGTTGAACATTTTTCAGATCGCTGTCTCCTGCTGTCGAATAACGATTATGTCCAATGGCTCTATTGCCTGATAGTCCTTTTAACGTTTTCTTGGAATAAATATCCGCGACAAGCCCCATCCCTTTTCGTTGATAGAGCCGTTCACCATCGCCCGAGACAATACCTGAACCTTCCTGTCCTCGATGCTGCAAGGCATACAGGCCTAGATAGGTTAAATTCGCCGCCTCTTGATGCCCGTATACTCCAAACACGGCACATTCCTCACGAAACTTATCGGAAGCCGCACGAATCGATTCTTGAGAAATGAGAGACATGGTACCTATTTATGGTTTGACTGATGAATCAATCTGCCGTTCCAAAGAATTTCCCCACGTATCGGCAAGAATATCCACGGGGAGATTGAGTGCACAGACTTCACGGTCTGTGTCGGAGATAACTGAAATATTCAGCTCCTGCCCACCGACTTCACCAATGACAACAGCAGGAATTCCTTGTTCGTTTGCAATCCTGACAAGGGCATCAACGTGAGCTGAGGAAACCGTCACTATCGCACGTGAAGGGGTTTCACCAAACAGGAGTGCATCTAATCGTAACTGCAACTGACGAAGTTGAACGGAAGCGCCTCGTGGCGTTGAGGGATGTGAGATGCAACATTCTCCTAGTGTAACGGCTAACCCACCTTCTGAGCAATCATGTGCCGACTGGACCAGACCTTCACGAATAGCCTGAAGCAGGGTGCGATGGAGTGCGCACTCTTGATCAAGGTCTAGCCATGGCGGACTCCCCTGCTCACGCGCATGCACGAGCTTCAGGTATTCCGTGCCGCCTAAGTCCTCTTTCGTATCACCCAACAAAATAATCTGATCGCCTTCATGTTTGAACCATTGCGTCATCGCGCGAGATGCCGGTTCAATCAGACCGACCATGCCTAAAACGGGAGTCGGGTAAATGGAAAGACCATTCGTTTCATTATAAAAGCTGACATTTCCACTCACCACTGGAATTGCGAAATGACGACAGGCATCGCTAATTCCTTCAAGCGCCAGAATAAACTGCCACATAATATCCGGCCGTTCAGGATTCCCAAAATTCAAACAATCCGTCACGCCAATTGCCTCAGCACCCGAACAGGCCAAATTACGTGCGGCCTCGGCAACCGCCAGTCCCCCCCCCATGTACGGATTCAAGAGGCAGTACCGACTATTCCCATCTGTCGTCAGAGCAAGCGCTTTATCGGTTCCTTTAATCCTGACGACCGCGGCATCTGATCCAGGACACACGATTGTATTGGTTCCAACCATATAATCATACTGACGCGCCACCCAACGTTTACTGGCAATCGTTGGAGACTGCAATAACTCAAGAAGCACATCAGAAGGGTTTTTGACATCTGGTAAATTTTCAATGACCAGGGCCTGTAACAAATCTTGATATTGCGGTGGTTGAGACGGCCGTTCATATCGAGGTCCCTCTTCGGCTAAAGCCTTAGCAGGGATTTCTGCAACAACGGTCTCCCCTTCTTTAATGCGGAGCATGCCATCATCCGTCACGCTTCCGATTATTGCGGCGTCGATACCCCATTTATGGCAAATGCCAATGACGTCTTGTTCCTTACCCGGCTTCGCCACCAAAAGCATGCGTTCTTGAGATTCAGAAAGCAGCATTTCATATGCCGTCATATTGGGTTCCCGACAGGGAACGTGCGTGACGTCTAGTTCAATACCTGTGCCGGAGCGAGAAGCCATTTCACAGGATGAACTCGTCAGTCCAGCTGCTCCCATATCTTGAATGCCAACAAGCAAGTCTTTCTCTAAAAACTCCAAACAGACTTCTAGGAGTAACTTTTCAAGGAAGGGATCACCGACTTGAACATTCGGTCGCTTGGCTTCAGACTGATCATCAAAACTATCTGACGCCATGGTCGCCCCGTGAATGCCATCCCTCCCCGTTTTCGCGCCGATATACAACACGGGATTCCCCACACCTTGCGCCAACCCCCTTAGCAGGCGATCTTTTTCAACAATCCCAAGACAAAAGACGTTGACAAGTGGGTTTTTTGAATAGATGTCATTGAACGTAATTTCTCCCCCGACCGTCGGAACGCCGATACAGTTCCCATACCAGGAAATTCCAGACACCACGCCTTTGAGTAAATGACGATTCTTGGGCAGATCTAACTCACCAAATCGAAGCGAATTCAATAAGGCAATGGGTCGTGCTCCCATGGTGAAAATATCGCGAAGTATCCCGCCAACCCCGGTCGCGGCACCTTGAAAGGGCTCGATAAAGGATGGATGATTATGTGACTCGATTTTAAAGACCGCCGCTAATCCATCACCAATATCCACCGCTCCGGCATTTTCGCCTGGTCCTTGAACGACGCGTTCACCTTCAGTCGGCAAGCGTTTCAAATGCACTCGCGAACTTTTATAGCTGCAATGCTCACTCCACATCACCGAAAACACTCCCAACTCGGTCAGGTTAGGTTCACGTCCCAAGTGTTGAACAATGTTCTGGTATTCGTCTTCCGACAAGCCATGTTGCTCGATGAGCTCTTTTTGTATTGGAGAGTGAGTTGAAGACATGTTACGTCTCAGAATGTTGGGAAGGCATCCGAAGTGGCAAATGGTCAGTGACATATGACGCATACCGCAGGGCAGTGAGCACTTGTTCGTAGGTCACATGAAATGCTTCTTGCACAGCTTCAAAACTTTGCCCCGTTCCTAAGGCACCAACAATCGTGGCGACATCAACCGAGGTATCAGTAATACACGGTTTACCGGAACACATTGCTGAATCCATTGACACTCCAGGAAAAATTTCCAATTGCCCCTCTGGGTAATGCGCTATGCAACCATTTGATTCAACGCGTGGCGAAGCGATGTAAAAAGCCCGACCCCATCCGTCATGCCAAACACACTTTCCGCACAACGTTCGGGATGCGGCATCATGCCTAACACGTTTCCTGCCTTATTGCGGATTCCTGCAATATTCTCAAGCGATCCATTCGGGTTCGCCTCAGCAGTCACGTTTCCACGTGTATCACAGTAACGAAAGACAATTTGCGCGTGCTCCTGTAATGCCGAAAGCGTCATAGGATCGGCATAGTAATTTCCCTCTGCATGGGCAATAGGAATTGTCAGGACTTGATCAGCCGTGTACTCGTTTGTAAACGTCGTTTCGGCATTCTCAACTTTGATGCACACATCTTGACAAATGAAGGAAAGATGCTGATTTTTGAGCATGGCACCAGGAAGCAGACCCGCTTCAAGCAATATTTGAAATCCGTTGCATATTCCAAGAACGATGCCACCTTTTTCGGCAAACTGCTGAATGGATTCCATGATTGGTGAAAATCGAGCAATAGCGCCAGTGCGAAGATAGTCACCGTAAGAAAAACCTCCAGGGAGTATCACCACATCGACGTTTGAGAGAGACGTTTCTCGATGCCAGATCAAGTGAGCTTGGTATCCCAAGACATTTCTGACAACATGCTGGCAATCCCGATCGCAATTCGACCCAGGAAAGGTGATGATGCCGACGTTCACGGAGCAATCTCGTCTTTCATCGTCATATCATAGGAAGAGGACATGTCGATTGTGAACGATGCGTTGCTGACAAAGCGATGAGTCTCATCGATGTAACCGTCGTTACACCTATGAGAGTTCAAAGCGATACTCTTCAATGACAGGATTTGATAATAATTTTTCACACATCGCGTTCACGACAGCTTCTGCTTTGGTGTGATCAGTTTCCTTCAGATTGACTTCAAGCAATTTGCCAATGCGAACAGTATCCACGGAGTCAAACCCTAATGTCTCAAGCGACTGATGAATGGCATGCCCCTGTGGGTCATGTATGCTAGACTTGAGCGTCACGTAGATTTTAGCTTTCATCCTTGCCCAACCTCGCGTTCAAGCACACACACGCTTCAAGACTTCTTGATAGGTTTCTTCAATTCGACCGAGATCTTTGCGAAACCGATCTTTATCCATTCGTTCACCTGTTTGAATATCCCAAAACCGACAAGTATCCGGGGAAATTTCATCAGCCAGAATGAGCTGCCCGTCTGAGTCACCAAATTCAAGTTTGAAGTCCACAAGCATCATGCCCTTGTCCTTAAAAAATGGAGTAAGGACCTCATTGATTCGTAGCGCGGCTTGACGTAACTGAACAACTTGCGCATCAGTCGCTAACTGCAATAAACGGATATGGTCTTCGGTGATTAACGGATCCCCAAGCGGATCATTTTTATAGAAAAATTCGACAAGCGGGGGATCAAGCACCATACCTTCTTCAAAGCCCAATCGTTTCACGAGGCTTCCTGTAGCTCGATTTCGCACCACGACCTCAATCTGAATAATTTTTAAATGTTTGGTGCGCATTTCTCGGTCGCTGATCTGTTCAACGAAGTGCGTGGGAATTCCGGCTTCCTCAAGCAATCGGAATAAGCGTACAGAAATCTTATTATTCACGATTCCCTTGTTGAAAATCGTCCCACGTTTTTCAGCGTTAAAGGCCGTTGCGTCATCTTTAAAATACTGAACGACTTGATCGGGGTCTGGTGTCGCAAAAACTTTTTTGGCTTTTCCTTCGTAGAGTAGTGTTCCTGATTCCATGATCGTTACCCTCGCTTTGATCGTGATCGTAATGTGGGTTTCCCACGTTTCGCAGATGATGTGGATGCCGTCTGACGAGATTGTGACTTGGCAGTCTTCTTGCCAAATACGCGTGCAAAGATGTGTTTCTGATGACGAACATACGACTTGGGCTCGAAGCACGACGCGATCTCTTTTTGAGACAAATGTGTTGTAATCACCGGGTCATGCGCAATGAGTGTCTGAAAGTCTCCCTGATTCTTCCAGGAAGTCATCGCATGTCGCTGAACCGTTTCATAGGCTTCTGTTCGAGTTGCCCCTTTGTTGACCAATGCCAGCAAGAGTCGTTGTGAATAGACGAGTCCTCCGGTCATGTGTAAATTGCTCATCATGCGTTTCGGATAGACTTGAAGATTTTTCAGAATTTTAGTCAGCCGGACCAACATGTAATCAATTAAGATCGTGCTGTCTGGGATAATGATGCGTTCAACAGACGAGTGACTGATATCTCGCTCATGCCAGAGCGCCACATTTTCCATGGCGGCAAGACTATTGGCACGTATCACTCTCGCGAGCCCGCAGAGATTTTCCGAGCCCACAGGATTTCGCTTGTGAGGCATGGCGGACGACCCCTTCTGTCCAGCCTCAAAATTCTCCTCGGCCTCCAGGACTTCGGTCCGTTGGAGATGGCGAATTTCCGTTGCGACTTTTTCAATGCTGGCGGCTAATAACGCCAACGCTGAGACATACGCAGCGTGACGGTCACGTTGAACGATTTGACTGGAGATCGGCGCAGGGCTCAAGTTCAACTTTGCACAGACTGCCTTTTCTACAGACGGCGGCAAGTGCGCAAACGTTCCCATGGCCCCGGAGAGTTTGCCCACCGCAATATCATTCCGTACGGTACGTATCCGTTGGCGTTGTCGAAGAAATTCCTGATACCAAATCGCCAATTTCCAACCAAAGGATATGGGTTCTCCGTGAATGCCATGCGATCGGCCAACCATCATGGTGTCTTGATGCTCGAACGCACGCGCGTGAATCGTCTCTAAGAGATTCCCAACATCCTCTAAGATCAGATCGGTGGCTTCACACATTTGCAAAGCCAGTGAGGTGTCGAGAACGTCCGATGAAGTCAATCCGGCGTGGAGATGTCGAGCTTCTTTTCCCGCTTGCTCAGTTACCGATTCGAGAAACGCAATAACATCATGCTTGACAACCTGTTCAATGGCCTCGATCCGTGTAGGATCAATTCTGACCTTTCGTCGAACACGAGCAGCAACGCCTCGCGGCACAGTTCCTTGTTGTTCCATGACTTCGCAGACAGCCAATTCGACACGAAGCCACGATTCATACTTACGCGTTTCGCTCCAAATGCTGGACATTTCCTGTCGTGAATATCGGGCGATCATTTTTTACTCTTCGCAAGATCCCGCGTTACGTGATGGACTGGAATGTGGCTGTGACGACTGGGGTGGGTGTTGTGCGGTAATCTCGAAGCGTTTGGCCTCAAGCTGGGGAGCATGTTGAATAATCCGATCCAACATTCCGTTCAGAAAGCGCCTACTTTCCTCATCGGCAAAGCGTTTAGCAAGTTCAAGCGCTTCGTTAATCGTGACTTTGGCCGGAACATCTGGAAGCCAGAACAGTTCGAAAAGAGCACAGCGTAAAATATTCCGATCAACGACCGGCATACGACTTAGCGACCACTCCACCGCATATTCATTAATAACGGTATCGAGTTCTTTCTGATGTGCAAACACTCCAGCCACGACTTGATCAGTGAAAAATTTGACCTCTGGAGTGGCGTCATGATCCACCCAGAAATCGTCTAGGGATTGAGCGGTCGTTTCTTGAAACTCATCTTGAAATAAGAATTGCAACGCCAGTTGTCGCGCCGCACGACGCGAACGATGAGGTGATGATTTTTTTTCCGTTGTCACGGTTGAATGTGCTGAAGAATTCATGAAAGACAATAGATTGTAAAACCAGCGTTTCCAACTCTAACGAAGTTGAAGAGCATGTTCAATTGGTCTTTTGGCTCATATCACGATAGGAGGCCATACAAGAGAGCGCTGCCCTTCTTGAAACCCACCATCACCTTTTTAGCCTCGCCGCAGAGGACATGGACAAAGATTCGTTGTTCTGGTGCATGATCCATGTCGTGTCAACAACTCAGCCATTAGCCTCCTTACGCAACCACCCTGGTTCGTATAGGTCAATCGCGCATGGTCTTTGGGACGAAAGGTTAACTACCAACATTCCAAAGGATCAATGGCGTCACGAGGAGTCGTTTGTGAATTGGAGCCCTTGGAAGATCGCTGTAACACAGGATGAGCCATCAATGCAGCCATCTCAATAGCCGAACGCGCGGCATCTGCACCACGATTTCGCTCCGATGAGCCTGCACGTTCCATGGCCTGCTCCACCGTATTTGCGGTCAGGACACCGAAAATCACCGGAACGTTTGTCTCAAGACTGATGTGCGCAATACCACGTGCCGTTTCTGCGCAAATGTAATCAAAGTGTGGAGTCTCACCTCGAATCACCGCGCCTAAACACAGCACGGCATGATAGCGCATCGAGACCGCCAATCGTTGCGCAATGAGAGGAATTTCAAATGCTCCCGGAACACGAACAATTTGAATATCCTCCTCCACGGCTCCGTACTGTTTCAACGTCTCAAGGGCACTCGCTAGCAAGCGGCTCGTGACAAATTCATTAAATTTGCTGACGACAATGCCAAAGCGACAATCTTTGGCTTGAAGTACGCCTTCGAGTGGTTCGATCATGAGGTCCTGTCACGAGGTAATGGATAAGGGGTGCAGAGTAATGAAAAGTTCGTGTCCTGAGGACTGAGAAATGCATCGACGTGCGAAGTCATAGAATGAGCTAGACGTTATTCAAAATATGGCCAAGCTTGGCCTTTTTTGTCCGGAGATAATGGACGTTGGATTCTTGAGGAGCAATTTCAATCGGAACCCGTTCGACGACTGTCAATCCATAGCCTTCAATGCCCACGATTTTCCTGGGATTATTGGTCATCAGTTTAATCTGCTTCAATCCAAGTTGGACCAAAATCTGTGCGCCAATTCCATAATCTCGAAGATCAGCTTTGAACCCTAACTTAAGATTTGCCTCAACCGTATCACTTCCCTCATCTTGAAGATGATAGGCTCGAATCTTATTCAGCAGTCCAATGCCCCGCCCTTCTTGGTTCAAATAGAGCAGCACGCCCTTCCCTTCTTGTTCGATCATCTCCATCGCATGATGCAGTTGATCTCGACAGTCACACCGTAAAGACCCGAAAACATCAGAGGTCAAACATCCTGAATGAACCCGAACCAGCGTTGGGGATTCATCGATTGCCCCTTTGGTCAGCGCGATATGTGTTCCACTATCAAGTTCGTTCTCAAACACCACCGCCTCAAATTGGCCAAATATGGTTGGCATTTTGGCGCTTTCCACGGACCGGACAAAGGTCTCACGATGCAGTCGATGCTGAATAAGATCTTTAATCGTAATAATTTTGAGTTGATGGTGCTTAGCAAATGCGACTAACTCAGGCACCCGAGCCATCGTTCCATCATCATTCATAATTTCACAAATCACTCCTGCTGGATAGAGTCCCGCAAGTTTTGCGAGGTCAACCGATCCCTCTGTCTGGCCTGCACGTTTCAGCACTCCGCCTTGATGGGCTTTCAGCGGAAAAATATGACCAGGCCTGGCAAAGTCTTCAGCCCTACAGTTTTGATTGACCGCCATTTGAATGGTCATGGCACGATCGGCTGCCGAAATACCGGTGGTAATGTCTCGACCGGCATCAATAGAGACGGTAAACGCCGTCCCAAACGGTGCAGTATTTACCGTTGCCTGTGGCGGAAGCTTGAGCTCGTCTACTCGTTCTGGAGTCAGCGTGAGACAAATCAAGCCTCTCCCAAACTTTGCCATGAAATTAATGTCATCAGCCGTGACCTTTTCTGCGGCCATAACCAGATCGCCTTCATTTTCACGATCTTCATCATCGACCAGGATGACACACTTTCCGGCATTGATATCAGCAATGGCTTCCTCAACGGTATTGAATTGGGCTGTTGTCATAAGAGAGCTATATGGAAATGGCTAGTAGGTGATCGGTTCATTTGAATTGTTTTCGCATTCTAGCATAAAGAGCGGTCTTAACCAGACTCTTGATGTATTGGGAATCGGCTTGAACGAGGAATAATCAGAACACTAAGCCCTGCAAGGCCTGCCATGCAAGCAAAAACCCAAAACCCGGAAGAAAATGTACCAGACAGGTCCTTGAGCATGCCAAACCATGCTGGCAGGAGGAAACCTCCCATGGCTCCTGCCGCTCCGATCAGACCAGATGCCGTCCCAATAATATGCCGAAATTGAGTCGCCGCCACCTGGAAAACCACACCATTCCCAAATCCAAGAAGAAGAAGTACGCTTATTGACACGGGGTATGTCCACACGGGAGACAGCAATTGCCCTAGCACAATGCACAATATGGCAACAACAGGAAAAAGGATTTGAAGTAATTTCATCCCTCCATATCGATCAGCCAAATGCCCGCCAATAGGCCGCGCCACGCTACCAGCCAGGCCACAAAAAGCTGTCATCGTTCCAGCCGCAATCATGTCAATTTGATATTGATCATGAAAGAATATGGGAAGAAAACTTGCTAAACCTATAAATCCACCAAATGTTACTCCATACAAAAAGCACAACCAATACATTAACTTCTGACTTATGGCATGACGTAATAAGCTTCTGACGGATATTGAGTCTTTGCGCACTGACGAGAGTTCTGATGCGCCAACCGTAAACCAAAAAATGACTGCTGTTACAACAACGGGAATAACCATCAACCCGAACGTGTTACGCCACCCAACGACATGCGCCATGCGGGGGGCCAGCAAGGTCGCCAAGAGGACTCCGCTATTGCCAATGGCAGCCACCCCCATGGCTAACCCTTGATGGGCTGCTGGATACGCCTGACTCGCGAGTGGTAATGCGACGGCAAAGCTTGCCCCCGCAATGCCCAATAAAAGTCCGATACAGAGCAACTCTAGGTAATTCGAGGCAAAAAGCCAGACAAATACAAGTGCAAGGCATTCGCAAACTAACACAAGCATCCCAATGGCTTTCGGACCATAATGATCGACCATTGGTCCAATAAAGATACGGAGCACTCCTCCACCAAGTAGAGGAATTGCAACGAGAAACCCCTTTTGCGTTGCGGAAAGCGCAAACTCTTCGGAAATAGCTATTCCCAGTGCTCCCATAAGCACCCAGACCATAAAACTCACTTCAAAATGAAGCCAGGCACCAATTAATGAAGGCCAATACCCACTCGTTAACGCACGAAAGCTATTGCGCATCATAAGAAATCATTGAGCCTAATGGATGAATAGTTACTGGAATAAACGGAATGATGCTGGCAAAACATGAAGCAAGCGCGACTCATTCAGTCAACAACAAACTATAGTTGAGACTTTCAGGATGTTTCAATTCTTAGTTCGCTGATGAAGGGGGATTTACGTGAAGACATGCAGACTGGTAGCTTGGCCATAATCCTTGAGAGGATCTTGAGAAATTCATTACAATGCATACATTATCGCCCTATGTAATTACGTATATGTCGCTAAGACCGACATTGCCATTCGGCCTGCCATTTCAAAAAGCTTGAGACAGACACATGCATGACCCTCAACAGGAATCTTCCGAGGAGGAAGACTGGCCAGTGGATATTGACGTTGAAAGTATCGAAATCCTTCCAGCAGACGAAGATTCCAAACTTCAGGCTCCAGAAGACCCGTTAATTGAAGGTACGACCAGTGCCTCGTGGGAAGCCGTCTCGACAGCGCTAGTTCCCACTACGACACTTGATCGTTATCTGGCAGAAGTCCGGCGTTACCCCTTTTTAACCAAGGAAGAAGAAATACGCCTCTTTCACGAATATCACGTCAAAGGGAAAGAAGACGCCGCCGTAAAACTTATATTAGCCAATCTACGAATATCCGTGGCAATTGCTACAGAGTATGGCAATGTGGGAATGGATAAAATGGACCTCATTCAAGAAGGCAATGTTGGTCTGTTGCAAGCGATGAAGAAATTTGACCCCACGAGAAATGTTCGATTTTACGCCTACGCCGCTTGGTGGGTGCGAGCCTATGTCCTACGCTATCTGTTGAATAATTTCCGGCTTGTCAAAATCGGAACGACACAAGAACAGCGAAAACTGTTCTTTAATCTCAAAAAAGAAAAGGCGAAGCTCGAACAGCAAGGATTCGTCCCGGACCCAAAGTTAATTGCCGATCGCTTACAAGTACGTGAACGTGATGTCATTGAGATGGATCAGCGCCTGGGAAGCTGGGAATTATCCTTAGATCAGCCCCTCACCGATGACAACGAAGGCACATTTTACGACCTCTTTCCCTCCACGCAGCCGGCTGTTGACGATCAAATTGGAGACAACCAATTACGGGTCGTGTTTCGAAAAAAATTGGGAGAATTTGCCAAGACCTTGACTGAACGGGAAGAGGATATCCTACGAAACCGGTTACTCTCTGAATCTCCGCTTACACTTGAAGAATTGGGGAAAAAATATTCGATCACAAAGGAACGGGCAAGACAGGTCGAAGCGAAAATAATCAAACGATTACGGGTATTTATGAAAGACAACCTGAAGGATTTTGACCAGATTCACCTGTAATACCCACGTTTTCGTTTTGTTCAATCAGTAAAACCACCATCTCAGCAATCGAGCCTGAAAAAATATCTTCAACACGCCTCTTGACTTCCTTCAGAATAGTCTTATCTGATTCCAGTCAATGCGACAAAAATGACTGACAGGGCACAGGGGCCGATGTCGAGTCACGATACATCGTCATTTCGTGTTTAAACAAAGGAGGAGAGTTCACATGGCAGCATCAACGAAAGAAAAGAAGGATGAAAAGTCTGGAAGTAGTGCAAAGGGGTTTCGCCCCCTAGGTGACCGTGTCTTTGTTACCTATACAGAAGAGTTAGAACGAACAGCAGGAGGAATTTATGTTCCTGATTCTGCTCGTGAAAAACCTCAACGTGGCACGATTGAAGCGGCTGGCCCTGACGTGGATAATGTGAAAGTTGGCGATCAGGTTCTCTTTGATAAGTATTCAGGAACCAAAATTAAGATCGAGAATGATGACTGCCTCATCTTAAAAGAAGAAGACATCTTAGGTGTATTTGAAAACTAACGAATTATGCGTACTGTCAGTTTATAATCTTGTAACCGTGAAATGTGAGCCGATAAGGCTCGCATGATTTGAAGGAGGACCATATGGCAAAGCAGCTCCAGTATAGTGAGCAAGCACGAGCATCGATTCTGAGTGGAGTCAATCATTTAGCCAATGCTGTCAAGGCAACGCTCGGCCCCAAGGGTCGAAATGCGATTCTCGACAAGAAGTTTGGCGCGCCAACGATCACGAAAGACGGTGTGACGGTGGCAAAAGAAATCGAATTGCAAAATCCATATGAAAATATGGGAGCCCAACTTGTGAAAGAAGTGGCGAGCAAAACCAGTGACGTGGCTGGTGACGGAACCACGACGGCTACTGTATTGGCACAAGCCATTTTCCGTGAAGGCGTGAAAAACATCACCGCTGGTGCGAATCCAATGGACCTGAAGCGTGGGATTGATCAGGCCGTTGAAGTCGTCATCGGAGAGTTAAGCAAAATCAGCAAACCATGCCAAACGAAAAAAGAAATTTCACAGATTGGTGCCATTTCGGCCAATAATGATCATACAATTGGTGATCTTATTGCTGAAGCTATGGACAAAGTGGGAAAAGACGGCGTCATCACAGTAGAAGAAGCCAAATCCATGACCACAGCACTTGATGTGGTCGAGGGTATGCAATTCGATCGTGGGTACATTTCTCCGTACTTCGTCACGAATGCCGAACGAATGGAAGCCTCACTGGAAGATGCCTTCCTATTGATCAATGAGAAGAAGGTCAGTGCGATGAAAGACTTGCTTCCGATCCTTGAGCAAGTCGCTAAGATGGGAAAACCCTTGGTCATCATCGCTGAAGATGTTGATGGTGAAGCCTTAGCCACCTTGGTGGTCAATAAGCTTCGTGGAACGCTGAACGTCTCAGCCGTGAAGGCTCCAGGCTTTGGTGATCGTCGAAAGGCGATGCTTGAAGATATTGCCACATTGACTGGCGGACAAGTCATTTCTGAAGAAGTCGGCTTGAAGCTTGAGAATGTCAAGCTCACAGATCTCGGTCGCGCCAAGAGAGTCACTATCGACAAAGATAACACGACCATCGTCGAAGGTGCTGGTGATCCGAAGCGCATCGAAGCTCGAGTCAAGCAGATCAAAACTCAGGTTCAAGAAACGACGTCTGACTATGACAAAGAAAAGCTACAAGAACGCTTGGCCAAGATGGTCGGCGGTGTTGCCGTCATTAATGTTGGCGCGGCAACGGAAACCGAAATGAAAGAAAAGAAGGCTCGCGTGGAAGATGCGCTGCATGCCACCAAAGCCGCAGTCGAAGAAGGCATTGTTCCTGGAGGGGGCGTCGCTCTTCTTCGTTGCATTAAGTCTCTTGAATCACTAAAGCTTTCACATGACCAACAAGTTGGCGTCAATATTGTGAGGCGTGCCTTAGAAGAGCCGCTTCGACAAATCGCCATCAATGCCGGAGAAGAAGGCTCAATGATCGTCGAAAAAGTCAAAGACGAATCAACCACGCGCGGATTCAATGCCGCATCTGGTGATTATGTCGATATGGTTGAAGCTGGCGTGATCGATCCAACGAAGGTCTCGCGTTGTGCCTTGCAGAACGCAGCCAGTGTTGCCGGTCTCATGTTGACCACCGAAGTGATGATTACCGATCTTCCTGAAGAGAAAAAGGAACCAGCCATGGGTGGTCATGACCATGGTATGGGCGGTATGGGTGGTATGGGCGGAATGATGTAAAACGCCTCATCTAGATGAGGGTATCTGTTTAATAAAAAAGGGCCTGGGACATATCCCAGGCCCTTTTTTTATTGCCGTCTCCCTCACGACCACCACAAGGAATGCGCCTACGACGAATGCCTACTTAAGCCTGATAAACCTGAGGCTTTGCATGTAACTCTACTACGAAAAGCCCAATTGATTAGTACATGACAAGCAGAAACACTGTTCGCACAAAGAGTCTTCAACGACCTGCAGTCTTATCGACTTTCTGTCACTTTAATGTGAGGTGATCGAACCTGACGCCACGTATCAAATGCTGGAAACGGTATACGATCCTGACTCATCAACCCCCATGCCGCTTCGATTGGTTCACCACTTTGCTCCGCTTTCCACGGTAACGAAAACGCCTCGAACGACGTGGCAAACGATGTCCAAACATGAGGATTGGACAGTGAATAGACTAGACGATCCTCCCTGACATACATATCCCAAAACTTTTCCTGAGCTTGTGGCGTAAAATGTCGCTCACCTGAATGAGGATATCCGGTTTCTTTTACGAGTACAGGCTTCTGGGATTTTTTCATCAAAGAAATCGCTTGAGTTCTCGTCCAAAATACAGCATCTTTGGGAGGCAATGCCGGCTTTTCCCAGACCGGATGGATATTGGGCGCTAAAAAGTCTCCGAATGCAAAGAGGGCAGGATCACGATACCTGCTCATTGGTTCACTGGTCGTGATCGGAACATCAAGATTCGAGCCGAGTTCGTCTCGAATTACGTGTTCAGCTTGAAGCAAATCATTGATCGTGTAACGATGAAAAGTCAGCCCTTCATTGCCAAGACATATGGCCAACGTCATACTATCAGCATATTGACGAACCAGTTGAATCACACCAGCAATTTCTCTTGTTGAACGTGCACTCCAGATTCCCAACACCACGGCACGAAAATGAAGTTGTTTCGCTTTCTCAAGAATCACCGGAGTGACATTTGGGTGATAACTGTACACGATCAGGCCATCAAATACTTGCCGTAAGGCAAACAAATCTTTCTCAATCGACTCTGGAGATGGTAGATGAAAATTACGGCCATGACGAGGATCAAAGTCCGATGGAGAATAGTCTATGAGTAGTGGCGAACGCTCCTTGTCAGTCAAATACAAAAAAAATGCGGACTCTTCCTGCAAAGAAGTTTGATTGGCGAAGGCAGAGTCGATACCCTCCAGTGAGAGGCTCAACACGACAAACATAATCAGTACGGCCGAACGCGTTCCCCAATTCATTGCTCATTTCCTTTCCAAATAACCAACCAGAGCTTTTGTCAACTCTTTCGGAGTATTTCGAGAAAAAATGAACTGGGCTTGTCCCGATGACCGCACGACGGAACTTTCTCACATAGTCATAGAAACCTCCGCTATACTTCCCAATCTGTCATCGATGGAATGAGACATGCCCCAGGCCTGAAGACTCAGCGAAACCATCAATTCACCAGGGTCCTGGACGGTTGAGAACGAACCGTTATTGACTTGAGACAATAGCGAAGAATTGCCTATGCAGTTGGAGAATTTCTACAATCGTCAAGGACGGACACGACGACCTAGGGCATGAGTTGAAAGAACGGCTCGAAGGAGTTTCACGAGAATATAATCGAGAAACGTGCCTGAATCTCACGTGACATTGTTTTGTCAAGTCCGTTGGAGAGTTTGCGTTGCATCTTGCCATCCCTTCAGTTTTCTCTGGTATCCTTGTGAGCATTGCCTTGGTCTTTGGATAATATGACACATTGCACGTTCTCGTTATGTGAAAGAACCATTCTCGCTGCCTACCAGTTCCAGAGACGATTTCAGATTTCATAATATGCTCCGGGAGACACACATTAAGGTCAGTCTCTCGCCTAGCCGAACAGCACCTTTATGATATTTAGCTCCACTATTTTCTTATTTGTATTCTTGCCCGTGCTTCTGATGGTCTATCATCTAGTGCCCCGATCATTGAAAAATGTGGTGGCACTGTTGGGGAGTTACCTATTTTACGCGTGGGGAGAGCCGATTTTTTCCATAGTGTTATTGGGATCTTCGCTTATCGATTATCTACTGAGTTTGTATCTAGTTCGACATGCGGACGATGAACAATTCAAACGAAAATGTGTGTTAGCGGCATCAATTGCAAGCAATATTGGCACATTGCTCTACGCAAAATATTCGAATTTCTTTATGGAGCAATTGAATGTGACTCAGGGATGGTTGGGACATGACCCACTATCCTGGGAGCATATCGCACTACCAATCGGCATCTCATTTTTCACTTTTCAAAAGTTGAGCTACATGATCGACGTGTATCGAGGTCATGTACGTCCGGCAAGTAATTTTGTGTCATTCGCCTTGTATGTCGCCTTATTTCCACAGCTCATCGCGGGTCCGATTATTCGTTACCATGACGTGGCGGATCAGTTGGTAGAACGCGTTCATTCGAGTCGAAAATTTATGGAAGGCGTATATCGGTTTAGCGTCGGGCTCGGAAAGAAGGTACTCATTGCCGATGCGATGGGACAACTTGCAGACACGATATTCGCATACTGGTTACATCACCTGCCAATGCATTATGCCTGGATTGGCATCTTTGCCTATAGCATGCAGATTTATTTTGATTTCTCAGGCTATTCAGATATGGCTATTGGCTTGGGTAAGATGATGGGATTTGATTTTCTCGAAAACTTTAACCGCCCCTATGCAAGTCGAAATTTTACAGAATTTTGGCGTCGCTGGCATATCTCACTCTCAAACTGGATGAAAGAATATTTGTATATTCCATTGGGGGGGAATCGGGTAAAGCCGTTTCGGCAATATTGTAACTTATGGATCGTGTTCTTATTGGCAGGCTTTTGGCACGGAGCAAGCTGGAATTTCATTATCTGGGGAGCGTTTCACGGCTTCTTTCTCACCTTAGACAAAATTTTCACACCGTGGAAATGGACGAAAATCCCTAAATGGGTTTCGCAAATGGTCACGTTCTTCTTCATCTCACTCGGGTGGGTGTTCTTCCGTATGGAAACGCTTGACCTCTCGCTGCTGTACATCGGGTGTTTGTTTGATTTTGAAAGTTGGGGAGAGGTTTATGAATTTCCAGTCAATGCGGAACGTCACCTTGGTTATTTCTTGTCGGAAATTATTGACTCTCGAACGATGTTTATCATGGGGTTGGCGGCAGTCATTACACTTGTACCAGACGACAATCGATGGCTTCTGAAAGGGCGAACATGGCTAGGGAACAGCACATGGGCCCCCTACTACAAGGGGTTGGTCGCGACCATCTTGTTATTCCTGGCTATTATCGATATCGCTAATATGGGTTATCATCCGTTCATCTATTTCAAATTCTGATGATACAGGAAACACACAGCGTACGTATTCTTCGAATTGTATGGATTATCGCCATCTCGCTGGCGTCGACGGCCGTGCTGGTTCAAACCTATCGACCCTATGTAGTGGTTAGACCATTGCAAGGTGTCGTCATTCCCTCTACGCCTCATGTCGACCTCAGCTGGCAGAATTGGTTTTCAGGGGAGTATCAAAAGCAATATGAAGTCTGGTTGAACACGCATGTCGGATTTCGTGCAGCGATGGTGCGATTGGCAAACCAAATTAATTATCGTGTGTTTCGTCAGAGCGTGTATTGGGAAGAAGGAACCAGAGTATTATTGGGTAAAGATAATTGGCTCTTTGAGGGGTTATCGGTAAGAGCCTATCAATGGCCCGGTTGGCGTACTAATGCGGAATTGGAAGGAGCCGTCCAACAACTAGCCAAACTACAGCAGTTAATGATGGAAAAACGGAATGTGCCCGTGGCACTGGTGCTGGCTCCAAGCAAACCACAAATTTACCCGGAGTATATGGATTCGACTCACCAAAAGAAGCGAATGAATGTGGAGGAATCGGTCTTTTCCGATTACCAAAGAATCCTCCCGTTGTTAAAGAAAAAGAACATAATGGTCAGTGATGGACATGCAATACTGACACAGCTCAAGAATGTAGAGGAACATCCATTCTTTCCAAAAAGTGGGATGCATTGGAATGATTATGCAGCCTTCCTCGTCTTGAAAGATCTTCGCGAACGGGTAAACCCAAAACTACACAAGCCCCTCCCTCTACCCGAGATTACGGGTTTTGAGAAACGGCCTCCGGAACGGGAAGATACGGATTTGGCGAAATTAATGAACATCTATACAACGAATGAACTAGTCACGGATGAGATGTACCCATTAGTGAAACAGCCGAATATGCCTCCGGCTCAAAAACCGCGAGTGTTGATCGTCGGGGACAGTTTTTCGTATCAACTCGCCTATGCGTTGAAACACTATGGTATGTGTCGTGATGTGGATGTGTATGACTATTTTCAGACTTTGCGCTCTTATACAGGAACACTTATCGAATCGAAAGCTAATATCAGTTGGGAGCAGCTTCTATTACGCTACGACCTGATTATTATTGAGAATGTAGAAAACCTAATCCCAGAGTTTGGCTATGGCTTTGTGAATGAGGCCATTGCGTACCTGGAGGAGGCATCGGATTCACCTAGCACTGTCCCGGGTTCCTAAAAGCCCGGGGACAACCTCTGGGGGGAATCCTAATCCGCTATCCCTTAGCCAGTTTGAGTTCCTCAGTTTATATATAGTTTCGCTATAATTGAATCGGCTAGAATATGCACACTCGGCATCGATAATTGCAAGCAACACAAATAATATCTGGACTGATGGTTTACAGAAGCGGAATGGTGTAGAAGAGAATTGTTGGATCCATATTAAAAGAACAAAAGCATCACCCCACTTCAGTGGCGTACTTTTTTAACAATTCGGTACTCCGGTGGCGAGGTTGTTGAAGGCATTGTAATCGGATTTGAGTGGCCAGTTTGTTTCACCAAAAATATAAACCGGTTTAAGCGTTCATGTTCAGCCTTTCCGACTGTAATGACGGCAATTTCGAATTGATACCCGATATCCCGTTCTTCTCCAAAACGTACATTCTTTATCCATGTCGAACTCTTGGCGTTGACCCTGACTTCCCCCTGAGGCCACCAAAGATCTTCAAATCCTCGTATTCGATGAACTAAAATCCAAAGGAAGTTGTCCTGTGGCATAACGGCCGTGCCTTTGATTGCGGCGCTCATCCCGACTTTCTGTCCTTCGCCTGATGGTTCAATGATATCGACTTTTATGTGTGACTGAGCATACAGGCTATCAGCTACCGAACCCAACAATACAATCGTTGCGACAAGAATCCCAACATAATGAACACAGGTGTTCGTTCTAGTAATCGTATTGTTACATCTCATGACAACCTCATGATTATTACATTACATGATTCGACACGTACGGTTGGCAAATATCTTTGGGACTCCCTATCTATGTATGACAGTCCCCCAAGATATGTTGTTCACATGGACGACCTCATTCAACTCATCCCGTTCATTTTATAGAAGCGATGAGGAAAGCCGGCACCAACAACAGTCCCCAAGGATCAAACCATCCAAATACCAACCCTTCCGCACAGTAAAACCCAATAAATGTCACGCAAACGAAGAGGTTTACCGACCGCACAGACAGTGGACTCGTTGAAAGAGGTCCCACTCGATGGCGAAGAAATTTGGGAGTTCGAAACCAGTCTAATTGCATTCGAAGGAGGCCTTTCAGATTCGCCACAATATACGTCAGCATCACGCTCCAGCCATACCACAACATCATGGGGAAATGAAAAAGATCTCGATAGGCACGTTTTTTAAAGACAAGCATGACGAATGGTTCAATCAGGTTCGAAAACAGGCAAATACAGATCACGACCGTAAACGGAAACTGCACAGTGTTCAGCAGGTAAAGATAGTACTCGACTTCATAGGAATTCCACCCTACAGCAAGCCACCAAACTGTGAGCATGCCGAGAAGAATGGCCGCTCCGGTTAACATCGGAGTTGTGTAATAAGCATTCTGACGGAGAGCGGACATTTTTTCGCTGACTGAAAGCCGATCGGATCGGATAATATCCCAGAAATACTCCCGAAAAACCCTGGCCGTGCCGGTACACCAACGTTCCTGTTGTCGTCGAAAATGATTCAGGGAAAAAGGGACTTCTCCATAATTCACCACATTGCCCAAATAGACGCCTTTCCAACCCGCTAACCACAATCGATTGGTCAGATCGATGTCTTCCGTCAAATGTCCAGGAGTGAATCCACCTACTTGCTCCACAGCTGACAAACGAAACAGGGTACAACACCCGGAAAACAACGCAGGATGGCCTAAGACTTGTCGTCCTTCAAAGTCCACGTAGTAACAACTCTCTTCAGACAGCGCCACATATTTTTGAAACAGATTCATGCCATACGGAAAGGCCGCCCTCTTGGTTTGGACAAATGCAATATCATCTTTCGCCTCCAAGACTTCAAGCGTTCTTTCGACTGCATCGGATTGCGGTTTCCAATCGGCATCCAATAAGTACATGTACTTTGTGCCACGATGGGCAAGATAATCTTCAAGTTTTCGAAGGCTCCCAGCTTTGAATCCATCCTTGGAAGGCCGATGGAATAAAACAAAATCCTTGGATTCCCATATTTCTATGGGTTCATGTTGCAACTCACCAGAAGGGGTAGTCAGCTCTTGTAAGAAAGGGTGATTATCCAACCGTATACAGCCACGTGCAATCGCAAATTGACGTATCTGGTCGATAATGTGGGGATCAGTCGAATCGTCAGCCAGAACGGTGAATCGCTTCGGATACGTTAACTGCTCACACCCTTTCAGCGTCCGTTCCAGAACAAACTGTTCGTTGTAGGCCACCACCACAATGGCGACTTCTTCGTCACTGTGAGGAACTCGAGGAATGGAGGGCTTGCGTAAGCTGGCAAATGCATACAAATAATTAAAAAAGGCAAAGGTGAAAAATACGGACAGACACACAACTTGAACGGTGAAGAGAAACGTTGCCGACCAGACCATTCTAGAGCTCTCTGAGTTTCGACGTTTTGTGGATATACTTTGATACTGCCCCAAACACAAGAAGCAACATAATGCCGAGCATTGATGGCATGAACCCCCAGGCTAGCTTGCCGCCAATGAGCGTTCTGGCAGACGTGTTCACGGATGAGGACAACGCAGTCGAGGCGCTAGGAGTCGGTTCAAGTAACCAGTAAAACCCCAAGGATTTGACAGAAAATGCCCTGAGCGGTTGAGGTTCAATATTCCCGTCTCGCAAAGAATCTATCATCAAGGATTGTGGAAGGCGCTTCTGCCATTTCCCATCAACACTTTCGAATAACGTGACGGTTTCTGACAATCCCCTCGTGTAGAGTGTCACACGCTGGACATGAGTCCTGACTGAATCAGGCGCAGTCAGGAGTAATGTCAGTTGTCCATCCGATGTTGTGAGTTCTCGTAAAATGATATGCCCGCTTTCGAGGCTGGGAGCATACAGTGTAATCATGGCAACTAAACTATGCTCGGATGGTCGTGCAATCCAGAGTCGTCCTGATTTCTCTAACTCAACGAACTCTCGTGTGGCTGTCGAGGCATCTCCGTGTGTGAGAATCGGTCCAATATTGGAAATGCCTCCCATTGTGGCCATTGAAGGAGAAGTAAAAAAGAACACAATAAAACCGATTACACTCCCAATTATGGACGATTTCAATTTCATCGGTATTCTCGACGAGTGACGGACTCAATGGCTTTTTTAGGTTGCCCCCGGGCATCGTACAACCCCCAATGGCCTTCGGCTTCTGGTTGATTTTCCAATTCATACTTCCATGGCTGGTCAAACGCTTCAAAATACACAAATTGCACACCCGTAGATTGTAATTCCTTAAAAAATTCCCGTTGCATTTCTTCGCTTTCAGGATTCGATGCGAGAGTCGGCAGCCCCGTTTCTTTTAGAATGACCGTCCTTCCGGTTGCGCCTTCCAAATAATCAATACGAGCGAGAACCCAATGAACCGCCTCTTGAAACTGTGTTTTCCCACCCCAAAAAGGATGAGTATTAGGAAAAAGCCAATCGGAATGTTTCCACAACCATTCTCGATATGGTCCCTCAAGGTAGCTATCGATGGGTTCGCCTGTCGTGACCGGTTTTCCTGTGACTTGCCGTAATTCAGCCATTTTCTTTTCTAACTCTTGAACGGTATATCGCAAGAAAAGAAGACCTTCGTTTCCTAAACAATAGCCATCGACATATTCTCGTTGCGCGACGGCATTGTCCCACTCTTCTTTCGATTGAATATCCCAAATTCCCATAATCACCATACCCGAAAATCCTTCTGCTCGAGCAATTTGGGGAATGTCTCCCATTGCACCACGGGCACCATAGGTCACGAGGCTTTGAAATCCTAGCTCATGTAGTTGCTTGAGCTCTTGTTTGATTTGAGTCGATGCCGACGATGAAAATTCAGCTCCCGGGTAAAAGCCTCGAGGCTGATAGGCAATGGCCGGCGGACGAAACGCGTGAATAATTTCTTCACCTTTAGAAGACGCGACAACCTCACCACCGGATGAGAACATCAAAAGGATGATGACCATGCAGATCATCCACCAACTGGACTGCATTCTCGCCTGCGTAATGTGAGATTGGTTCATGGAAAAATCCAACGTAAGAAAAAGAATCAGCGTTCTAAAGGCTTTCCGAATAGGCACGTTAAACTAACAAGGGGAGGCATCTGAGGTAACTCAGGTAGGCAATGTCTCTTCGTTCTTGCTACGAACCGCCTTCGCATGCACACACCTTTCAAACATCGTACCCATCAAACATTCGTTCGAAACCCAGAGCTCAAATGAACGGGCCACATTCATAAAGAGCACTCTACAGAAAAATTTCATCAAGTCATCCAAGACACATTAAGGGTTCGATCCCGTGTTTTCTCCAAACCACACATCGTCTAGGTAAATCGTACTGGACATTTGCTCCCACTCAAACACGACTTGGAATTCTTCAAGGTGAGTTAAATCCACGCCATAATCGGCGAAATCCTGAAGGGGAATCGTGATCCATCGCCATTCAGTGGTCACCTCTTGATAGTCTTCAAGGTCGACACTCCACCGAAAGTTGCCATCATCGAGATAAATATTCGGCTTCTCACCTCCCTGACCACCTCGTATACGGAATGTGACCTGAGAACAACGTGAACAGTCGATGCCGCCAAGGTGAGTCTCCCAGCCAGCGTACGTTAAGAGATCGCTGGCATAGGCATTGATCGTTCCAATGTTGCCACCATACGAAAGTCGATACAAACCATTGGGAGACCCGCGGGTATACGTGCCGTTCACTGCCGCAACACCTTCCGCAAAGGTTCGATGTTGACCGCCAAGCAGGTTTTCCCCATGCCATTGCTCAAAATTGTCGACATGAAAGGTCTGGACATGTTTATGAAATTGAATGTCATCCAGAAGTATCGTGCCCTTCGATTGCTTTTCATAAGCAAAAGAAAAGCTCAGATGGTCGATTTTCTTCAAATGCAGCTTCGGACCAAATATCGTTAATGGAATCATCACCTGTTCCCAGTGCGTCTTCAGAGTTCGGGATAGATACGTGCTCAAGAGTATTTTTTGTTCATGCCCGAGCGAATCGCGAATTCCGATAAACAGATCTTGACTCGTGTCGAGACTCTTCGCCGAAAAACTTAAAGCATGAAATCCTCGAAGATCAAGATTGGGAAATGTCGTCACATATCCACTGAATGATTTCGGTTGAGAAACATCGTAGGCAAGAGCTAATGAATGTCCATGGCCTGATGCGTCATCACTATCAAACCCTATGTGAATATTCCCCCCATCATCTCCAGAAGAGTTTTGAAATCCTGAAAAGGCTCCTCCAAGATGGTTTCGTTCTTTTTTCTGATTAAACGTGTCAACGACAATAGTTTCATCATTCGTACGTAATCCTGTCTCCAGCTCTCGTCTAATCATAAAATTATCGATGTAGTATGTCGCTCCTGAACGATTATGGCCAAACTGAAGCTTCATGTAACCAGTCACATCCCAATCAGCCATAATCAATTCTTCAACCATGACATTTCCGGTTTTTGTTCGTAACATGTCATAGAGATTGAATTGAGCTGTATGCCATTGATCATCAGCCGAAATTCCTGGAACACTTCCGATATTTGCGATATTCACACGCTTGCGTTTGAGTTCCATTGGATCATCGGTCAGCCCAACCATGTACCATCGCCCAGAGACCTTAGCGTAGAAATTGGTCTTCACCTCTGGCTCCATTCGATAGTCAAATTCGATGACCGGGAATTCACGAATATCAAATGGTGTTGTGCTCACATTGACCGCAAAGTTTCCTCCGGGATGAGCATTCACAATTTTGAGAGCTTGGGTTCCATCAAAAGTCGCTGACTCATCGAGGCTAACCGTAGCTCCAAACTCACCATCTCGATTCGACCATTGCCCCATATCATTTTCGAAATTCTCTTTGACAAGGTAAGGACCGAAGTTCGGTACGTTGGTCACATCGACAAGAGTGGCGTCCGATGACTCAACAGGAAGGGGAGAGGAACCCTCTCCTGTGCTATTCGTCGACATGACGGCATAAAAGGGATGCAACGCTTTCACGCGAGTCAGCAATCTTCCCTCACTGTTCGCTCGCTGAAATGTTGGAAGGTGAATCCACTTCTGCATTGTGTCGTCGTACCCGTAGATAGCCATTCTGGCCATCTCGTCATTAGGGATAACTTCTGGAATCTTCATCTCAAGGACCGCAGGCTTCGTAAACCGTTCTCCCACCTCTTTGACCTCATAGACGTGTCCAATGTGCTCTCTACTCTTTCGCGTCATGATTGGTGCGTGGGCAGCAGACTGTATGAGAATCAGCCTAAACGGTGCTGTCATGGATTGCTCCGGCACAAACAATGTCACGTGTTCGTCAGGACTGACCACGCGTCCCCCCCACGCATTGGGGATGACGTTTGCTACATGAAGCGTAACTCGATCTTCAACGGTCTGACCGTCCAACGACGACACCACCAGTCGAACCGTATACGTCCCCTTAAAATTAATCGGGTGATCTTTGGGGTGCGTGGGAAGATAGACATAATTCTTGAGCCCTGTATCCCATGTTGCAAGATTGCCCTCGATAGAGAGATCAGCCGACAAATAACGATGATCGGGAGAAACATTTTTCGTTTGCGGGGTTGTCGACGTTTCAATTACAGTCCAATCGGTTGGGTCTTCTCCTCGACCATACTCCACACGATACTCTTTGAAATTTTCCCCATAGGCACGTCCAAAAATCGGAACGTTGGCTCGAACGAGTGCCGCATGCCCCGGAATAAGGATTTCGCCAACCAGCCCATTCACACTTTGAGAGAGAGAGCTGGACGTCATAACCGCACCGCCTTCAGCCGTCACCTGAATAAACGTCGGATCCGCACTGATAATGTCTTCATCGCAGCCACCACTGAGCGCACACGGGAAACCATCCTCTTGAAGATCCTCGCTTCCACGCGCTGGCAATAGGCGATCCTGTGCTAAAGCAGGGGTACCGCAAAACAATACAGAAAACATCAAGACCCAAACGGTCATTTGGAAAGTTTTCATCATAGAAATTCTGACCTCCTACCCCTTTGGACAATTCCCCCCTAAATCTGAATCAGGACCAAGGCTTGCGCTACATGCTTCGCAAAGGGAAATTCTGTCTCGTCAGTGTTGTCAGAATTACGGGAAGGTGACACCGACAAGATGACTTTGTCGATCATAACTGTACGCACTGGTAAGATCCTCTGCGTTGATTACTGAAATTAAATTTCCGATGTCGTCATGTACATACGTAGCCGAACGGCCCTGCCCATCGCGAATGAATGTCAGGTAATGCGTCTCGGGATCATAGTAGAACGTGATGACGTTTCCTTTCGTGTCACTGATAGATTCCAAATATCCGTCAGCGCCATAGGCGACCGATAGGGTATTTCCATATTGATGTCCCTGAATGTGAATTAATCGGCCTTTTTGATTGAAACCATATATCACCCCAGTATCATCATGGAGCGTGTGAGTCCCATCACCATGTTGTTTAAGCACCCGAGGAGGGTCCTCTTTGGATATAAAGGTCCCCGGTTCTGCAAGGGTGAAGAGCGTTGTTGATCCATTTGCGTCAAAAAGCTGTAATTGGTTATCAGAAGCATTTCGTATGTGCATCAAATAATTATGCGTCCACCGCATACCAATTGGGCTATCAATGCGAGCATGTGAGAGATAGCTTCTTACGACTTCAATATGAATCCCCTCCCCTCGAAATCCGATATCCACTGCAGCCTCTTTTCCAAAATGTCCGACCCACCATCCATACCGCTGATTCTTGCGCTCCTCCGACCCTTGACTTGGTGCCTTGAGAGGCGGCGCGCACCCATGTACGCAGATAGCCGTTAGGATGAAGACCCACACAACAGATTGCGAAGCGACTCGTCCGCACACGAAGAACCCCTTGTTCCACAGTCTGCACCTCTCATCTCGAATAGGCGCAATTCAATCACACTAACAAAGGTAACACTCAGTGTAGTATACGAGGCAAAACAATAGGATTACAACTGCGTTACTACGTCATAATTCCTTGTGATAACAGAGTATTATTGAAAATCTCTGACCGCAGTTCTGTGCGAGACGTATGAGCCAAAGGTAGAACTTGCCATCGAGACATGCCCGTCACTTTGCGACTGAATCAATCGTGGCAGAACCTAGAAAAGTTTGATTATTTTCGGACTGTACGGTAAACTCGGTCGTTTTGCTTTATTGATGTGCGTTCTTGTCAATTAGTGTCGTATTAAGCAAAGCTTCGACTATCATCACTGTGATTCCACAGTGTTCGGTTCGTGAGCTGATGTGCGGTTCTACCCATTCCAGATTTTTGCAAACACTCGCTCCTCATCGTGATTGGCACACACATTCTTTTATTCTTTTCATATTTCGCCACATCAACAGCATGAGGTTCGTTTACGTGAAGGAGGGAAACATTGACTGGTAACTGTATAGCCAACACCGACGGCCATTCTGACCTGAAAGACAGACAACGACGCATCTCAACGTGGACGAAATATAGTGGCATGATTGTCGCCTGTCTTTTTTTCTCTTTTCCAACTTTTGCCTCGGCTGCAGAACGCATTGATCCCTACGCCTGTGGATGGTTTGCGGGAAAAATTGCTCCTACAGACTATCAAGCCGAAATCGACCGACGTCTTATTAATCCACCGCCTGAAGATTCACCCGAATACCCCTATCGACTTTGTATCATTGCCGAACTGATGAAAAGGACTGGAGATCCACGAACCGCGTCCTACTATGAACAAGCCATCCAGCTCCACCCGGAAGAACCAGCACTCGAACTCATCTATGGAGAATATTTGCAGTGGCTCCGTGGGGTCCGCAATGGAGGGCTCGTCATGGCAGCCAAAGAGCGCTATCAACGAGCTCAAGAAAAAATTGCCAATCTCAAAGCCCAGGAACGGTGGGGGGCAAGAAACGATGCAAAAACCAGCGACGACTTAAAGAAATCCATCTTTTACTTGAATCGAGCCAACGGAATCGGTTTGTCTTTCGGAGGCAACGCCCCCTCAATGTTCTTCAGTACTATCACTGAAGCTCGCAACGATACGGTTGCGTTTGATTATCAATGGGTGGATAGCCGGGACTTAAATGGTGAGGCACTTTTCGCGGAAAGCGTCATTGGAAGAATGCTTTCCAATGGTGAACTCAAAAGTCTTGCTCGCGAAAAATTGGGCATCGTCACGTCCAACCGTTTACGATTTCAGCCAGGCCAACTACGAGCACTTGACCTAACCTATCGCTATCTTCGGTTTAATGACTCAAAGATTCCTGATTTCAACGACCCAACACATTTTGTCAACGATGTCGGCCATGAAATTGGGGCAGGTATTTCGGACGACTTTCAACTCCCTTATGGATTTGACCTCTTCGTCAAAGCCGCGGCACAATGGTCACGTCGAACAACGCCGGCGTTGACCTTTCATGCACGAAAAGAAGACGTACAACGATATGACGCCATTGCCGGTTTGTCACGACTCATAGGGGAAGGGAAAATCGTTAGTGAAATTCAGTTCACGCATCAGAATTGGGATCCGGGCTTCAATTGGGATGCCATCAACTCATATAAAGGTAGCCTTGTCTATCAGTCACGTCTTTTTGGTCCAAACAGACTGACGCTCAATGGATACTTTGTGTTGCAGGATGTGGATCCGAGTGAATCTTTCCCTGACAATGATAACCAGAGTGCCATTGTCACTCAAGCCGCCTACGCATTCGACGTACCGGACATTCTCTTCGGACGTAATATTTATGAGGGAGAAGTGTTCGGCGGATTTATTGAAGAGGTGACACTTATCGCTTCTGGCAACGAAGTGAAAAGACGTGAATTTTTTGGCGGACTGACGCTACACCGCCTTGAACTTTCGCCAGCCCTCAATCCGTTCGATGTGACATACCGGAGTTCGTATTATCAGAGCGATGTGAAGTTTGACTCATCTCAAGACCATACTCAATGGCGAAACCAGCTCACCTTCGGTTATCGGCTCGTGGAAAATCCACAAGTTCAGTGGCTCCCCGACAGAAGGAGTGCGATCCAACCGGCCTTGCTGAATCTTGAAGTCCCGATACGGCACGATGGGTCGGTCGAAGGGCTGAGAGATTTTGCCAACTACCGTGTGGGACTCCAGGTAAAAGGTGACTTTATCTTTACTCGAACGACCGTGCCGTTTCCATTTTACGGAACAGTAGGTTACGCCTTTGAACGGTTTTATCATCTCAAAGAAAATTTCCACATTTTGCTCTTCCGACTTGGAACCGGCTTCTAACTCTGAGCAACGACCTCGGAGTGCGATATCAGAAAGTTTAGAGGAGTGATAATTCCGTTCAACAGATACCTTCTTACGGTTTAACCACGCCCAGGGTCATGCACTGTCGGCCCAGTATCTGAATCTAACCACCCCATCATTAGCCTAGCCATGCTCACACTTCCACGACCTAGCCATCTTTTCGGCAGATCCTACCTACCGTACAGGCTGCGCTTTGATCGTGTTAGTCGATCACCACTCAAATGGTGTCTTATGGGTATCGGCGTACTAGGTCTTAGCCTTGCCGGTTGCTCTTCAAGTTTGCATTGGATCACCGAACCGTCAACACCCAGCCCGGCTTGCATCCCGGACCGACTGCCGACATGGGACGATTTTGCAAGAAAGAATCCTCCTGCGGCGACTCCATCGGCGCAAACGGCCATCAGATTCTTGTTGAATGATTCACCCCCATATCTCATTGCCAAGTTTGATCACGAGTATTCCTGGGTGAAACCACAATCAGCAGACTCAACGAGTCCCGCTGAATGGATCGCATCAGAAAAATTACTCGCGCACGAGCAGGTGCATTTCCTGATCAGTTGCTTGCTGATACGACAGGCAAACCAGTCACTACAACCAGACGAAGATCATCAAAAAATGTTAGAGCTTGTCAAATCTGTCGCTCAACGAATTAACGTTCAATATGATCAAGATACTAAACATGGGACAGATGACCAAGCGCAAATGAACTGGGAAGCTCAGGTGCAAGAACAATTTGAGGAAGTCACCTCACAACAATGACACGTGCAAATATTCATTATCAGCTTAACCCAGCTGTACCTATTCTCGTTCACTCACACGGTATGAAAGAAATGACGAAGATGTTCGAATCACACTTTGCATCACCCACAGAAAGGCATGTACCCAATTGATAGATATGCAATCTACATCGCTAACCGTCATACTCTTCCTCATTGTAAGCGTCCTGGCCGCCCAAGCAGGCTCAGTGTCCGAGGCTTCAGTTCAGGCACGAACTGAAACCAACTGTAATTTTGGCATGATCAAAGGACAAGCCAGTAGTAGCTGCCAAGTTCCAGTTCCGTCAGATTGTACAGTTGCTCAATTCCCCGGCTTAGACCAACACTGGGCTGATATCTCCAAAGGCGGCACCACTCATTGTCGTTTTGATGAACATCAATCAGATTGGGAAACAACGATTGTCGGAACCTGTGATACCTGCACGAGCGACCGATGCTCGGCACGCTTTAGCGTGATGTTTAATTGTGGCAATCCATCGCCTCCCCCAAAGATGCAGCGACCAACACAGTAATGATCGGCACCCATGAATGTCGTTGATGTTTGCGAGATGTCGCTGACGGAAAGAATTAAAAAGGAGGCGTCTCGTCTAGGATTTGATGCCGTCGGGATTGTCCACCTCTCTCGTCATCCACCTGCATCCGAGGCAAACTCCGTTCAGACAACAGGCGAGCATTCTACCGTAACCGAGAGATTGTATACGTCACTCGTCCAGTGGCTTGCACACGGCTATCATGCCACGATGGACTGGATCAGTCGCTCCCCCGAACGTCGAAGTGATCCTGGCATCGTGCTTCCTGGATGTCGATCGATTATTTCAGTCGGGCTCAATTACTATACCGACGCTCAAGCAAATGAAGGCGAGGGCAATGGTCGAATCGCACGGTATGCGTGGGGAAAAGATTATCATACGGTATTTAAGAAGCGGCTCAAACAACTTGAATCGTTTATTCAGACTGTCGCTCCTGAGGCCCAAACCAAATGGTATGTCGATACCGGACCAGTGATGGAAAAGGCCTGGGCTCAAGAAGCCGGCCTTGGCTGGATTGGCAAACATTCAAATCTGGTTTCCTCTGACTATGGATCGTGGCTCCTCTTAGGCGAAATTCTTACCACTGTAGCCTTAGACGCGGATACACCAGGCTCTGATTTATGCGGATCCTGCACACTCTGCATCAACGCCTGCCCTACCGGAGCCATTGTCGAGCCCTATGTCGTCAATGCCGAAACATGCATCTCCTATCTCACGATTGAATATCGAGGACATGAAGATGATCTTTCGCCGGAACTCAAAACGCAAATGGGCAATCGAATTTTTGGGTGCGATGATTGCCTCGACATCTGCCCCTTTAACCACAACAGCGTGCCGACCGATGCGCAAGATTTTCATCCGACGCCGTTGACACTCGCCCCAAAACTTTCTGAACTCCAGACCCTCACGAAAGAAGAGTTTAGCGCCAGGTTTCAAGGAAGCCCCATTCGACGAGCCAAGCATGAGGGATTGTCCCGCAATCTTCACATTGCGCAAAAAAATTCACGCAAGCCATAGCCATTTATCGTAACGCCACGATCGTCACGCCGTCTCCGCCTTCCGATCGTTCTCCAGGTCGAAATCCTGCGACATAAGCTGAAGAAGTAAAATAGGCACGCAATGACGCCTTCAGCTTTCCTGTGCCATGCCCATGCACAACAAGCATCGAGGAGAGGCCCCGTTGCATCGCATGATCACAGGCAGACTCCGTTGCCTCCAAAGCTTCATCCACGGCTTTCCCCCGCACGTCAATCTTGAAAGATGGGAGGGCTATCTGAGTTGCATGCACGTGAGAGACTGCCGGCATCTGTGTGCTATGCGTTTGAGGACGACCACGATCTGACTTTGACGATGACGAAACGCCTGAGGATGCATGAGACGAACCTATTCGTTGTAATAAGTTGGCCTCAACAGACACAACTTTTTCTCCAATACGAATCTTGACCCGTGCCTTCTCTTGGGCAGGCTCTAAGAGAATCCCGGTCGTCCCCAGATTCTTGATTTCAACCACATCCCCGACTTTGGCCAAATGAAGCGGCATCGTCTCGTCACGAGCGAGAAGCGTTTGACTGTCTTGTTGCAAAGCCGACACGCGCTGCCGAATCGACTGTGTTTTACTGAGGGTTTTGTCTCGCTTTAATTCTTCAATAGTCTCATTAATCGCTCGCGTGATGCGTGAAAATTCTGATTGAAGCTCTTTCCGAATCTTTTGTCGCTCCTGACGCTCGGATACCTGCACACGATCTTTAGCCTCTCGAGCTGCTTGATGAAATTGCTCAGCTTCCAGCCGTAAGACCTGAGTCTGTTGTAATTCATGATTCAACTGTTGTCGGGTATCTTGTAATTGTTGAAACACCGACTCGAGATCGCGTTCCTGCCCCTGCACTAACGCCGAGGCATGTGTCACAATACCTGAGTCCAATCCCAGTTTTCCCGCAATCTCGATCGCCGAGGAGCCCCCAGGCAGTCCTTCGAGCAAACGATACGTCGGCGATAACGTCGTCAAGTCAAATTCATGACTGGCATTGACGAATCCCGTCCTTCGCAACGGCAAAGTCTTCAAGGCATGATAGTGTGTCGTCACGACGACTTTAAAGCCAGCCTCATCCAGGTAGCAAAGCAAGGCTTCTGCAAGCGCCGCCCCTTCCAAAGGGTCTGTCGCATTCCCGATTTCATCCAGGAGGACCAGCGACGCCGAACACTCATCGGACGAATGCATCTGAGTTTCTTCCAACAGCGCAATCATGTTGGTGATGTGAGCAGAGAAGCTTGATAAGTCACGTTGAATATCTTGCGCATCGCCAATATCCGCATAGATTCGTTGAAACAGTCCCATCTCGGAACTTTCCAGACATGGAAGATGCAGCCCGGCACGTACCATCAATGCATAGAGGCCAACCAGCTTCAGCGTAACCGTTTTCCCCCCAGTATTCGGACCGGAAATAATATAGATATTGTTCGCATCGGTCAGATGAAAATCATTGGCCACAACGTGTTCTTTCTTCAACACCAGGAGAGGATGACGAGCCTGTTTCAAGACGATCTGTTGACGCTCATGCAATGAAATAGGATTGGCGTGCATGGTCATGCTGAGACGGGCCTTTGCTCCAAGGCTATCAAGATGCTGTAATCGTTCTAGGTTGTGTGACAGCGCTGTCACATGCGTCCCCACCATGCCGGATAAGTCCTGTAAAATACGTGCGACTTCTTGTTTGACTTGGAGATCGGCAATTTTGATGGCATTATTCAATTCAATAAAATCACGGGGCTCCAAAAAGACGGTGGCTCCACTGCCGGATATATCATGCACAATTCCTGGAATCTGATGCTGCATATCAGCCTTCACAGGGATGACATAGCGATTTTCACGCTCAGCAAAGTACTGACCCTGGAGAAGATCTTCATGCTCATGAGAGGAGAGTAGACGTTCTAGTCGTTGACGAATTCGTTGTCGAAGTTGATGAAGATGTTGCAACAACTCAGACAGTTCAGGAGTCGCAGTTTCCTGGATATGCCCTTCATGATCGACGCATCGCACAATCGCCTCATGCACCCACACGAGAGGCTCAAGCTCTTGGACGAGTGCATGAATAAGGGGACACGACTCCTCACATGCTTCAAGACTGTAGACTAAATCTTGGCAGAGCCCCAACATGACTGAGACATGAAAGAGTTCCATCCCTTCTAACTGGGCACCTTTGGACGCTCGTTCAAACACGTCTCGCATATCGTCAAACGTTAGAACAGGAATCGGCGTTGCACGTTCCAGCAACATTCGCATTTCAGTCGTTTCCTGCTGCCGAATTCTGGCTTCCTCAAGAGATGTTGCTAACGGGAGCTGCCGACAATATTCAGCGCCCAGTGAAGATTGCGCCAGCGCGGCCAAGGCCTGAAGCAGTTGCTCCCACTCCAAAGCGCGCTGAGCCTGTCGTTGTAACGAGTCATTGACCATAGGAGAGAGTGTACTATGTTTGCCCGTGAAAGATGTAGAGGAAGAAACTGAAAGTTGATGGTTTTTTCGAAAAATGCAATATGAGTGAGCGACAACGAAAGACCATCATTTGAGAAGTGACACAAGAGGCAGGAGACGTTACTTTGACGATGGAGGTTGGGGCAGGGATTGATTGAGGTCGTTCAAGGTCTTGAGGATATTTTCCCGAATATCCTGCCAGGTATGCTCGCTGCTGTTGCGTAACTTTTCGACCTTTGACAGTAACGCAACTTTTTTATCTTTCAGTGTTTCCAATTTTTCATGTAATTGAGATTTTGTTTGTTCTTGTAAATCCGTACTCTTTTCCCGTAATGTTTGGACTTTTCCTTCCAGAACCTGTAGTTGCTTTCGTACATAGTGTTCGAATTCTTGCTTTTCTTTCATGGCCGAGGCGATATTGTCATCAAGGACATCTGAGAGACCTTGCTTCGAAGTCGTTGGGGGATTTTCTGCTGCATGAACAGGAGTCAACATCACACTCACATGCATCGCCGCAATCACACTCAACATACATGGCCACAGCAAGGTCATTTGGGATCTTCTAAGAAATTCTGTCATAATACGACTCCCATACGAGACGAGAAGTTTCATACAGTTATATCGTACCACAAGGGATGAATATTTCACAGGCTGATAGGTCGCCAGTTGCTAGCAACTCTCATCCTGTGACGTTATTCGAGAAAGGTTTTCACCATGACGCAAGACGAAGCGCGATCATACTTACATTACTTGCTCACGTTACATCTTCGAAGAGAAGAGGCCTTTGGGCCGCTCGCGCTCACATTCATCAAAGAGCAGAATCTTTCAGAACTTGGCTTGGCACCTGAAGAGCAGTTTAATCTGATTATGGCCACAGCCCAGGCTCTTGCGGCCGAACCCAAACGCTATACACTCAAAGTGGAAATGCTTCAACGTGCCATCAGACTCCTCCCACAGACACGGTATAACGATCCAGAACTCAAGATGGAGTTGGAGCATGATATTCGAAAAACTCAAGCTGATCTAAATATTTACACTGAAGCCATGAAAACGCCTCGGCCACAAGGCGATCGTCAACGTCTTATTGTGGAAACCGATGCCCCTCAATACTTTCTTGATATCGCACAAAAGCGGGCTTCGTCGTATTATCAACAGAAATATCGGCTTTCGAAAGAAGCCAAAACCGCGCAACACTTTGGTGGAGCCCCGAAAAAATTTGAACCGGAGAATCAGTCGGTTCACACAGAGTTCCCGGGAGCTTGCGCCCCATTTATGGCCGTTCGATCCAATGCCTTTCACATGATGCTCCCGTTCGATCTTAAAATCAGTCGTGATCCGAGTGATCCATTAGAAGCCGGCGTCCGAATCTTCTATGCCAAAATGGGATATTCGTTTCCTCTGCGATATGAAATGGGAAAATTGTGCAGCTATCATGATGGAGAGGTTCTCGACATAGACTTGAATGATTCAAATTTACTATTTGTTTCGGTTTCAAGAATACACGATCCGGAATTTCAATCGCATGCCGAAGCAAATGATCCAAACATTCCCCCAGAGTTTTCGTATCCAGTACGCGTCCTGGAACATACTGGAAGCCTTGGACCGTTTATTCAAGTTGCCTGTAATTTCAAGGTATGGTTTGATGCGTCGGTGGTATCATTATTGATACAAGGCGCACCAGATTTACATGAATATGGGCTGCAAGGAGGAGCCGGTTTGATGACGAGAAGTTACGCATCAGACAAGGTTGAAACCTATGCCGAATCCTTTTCACAGCCATGGCAGGAAGGCTTGAGTTTTAACTTTGTGAATCTACATTTACAGTTAATGCCAGGCATGTCGGCTGCGCTCATTCCCCATAGTACTCCAATATTTTCAGTCTTCCCAGTGCTGAATCGCCAATCATTCCGCTTTGAAGATCGAGCACAATTTGATTAAGATAGCCGAAGGCACGATCCTCAGAAATTAAAGTAATGCTTTAATAAAAAGAGTAAAAATATCGTTTCTTTCACTATTTACTTCTATCGACACGTTCAACCATTTGCATGCATAAAAAAAGACCTTGATTTTTTCTGAAGACCAGAATAGTCTTTACTGTATGAATGAGATACGGTTACCACATCTTGTTCATTGCCAGTAACCTCAAGCCTATGGTAGCGTAATATCATAGATGGATGACGATGGCCCTAGATTTCATGCTCGCCGAACTGGACTGAGCGTTCATTTTATTAACTCCACATCACTTTCCCTGGCTACTTTTCCCCATATCACCAAATTTCCCAGAATGGTGGAGGCTTCCACCCAGCACCCGTCTGCCTTATTGATTCGTCCTTGATGAGCTTATGGATATCCTCGCGGTTATAGTCTGCCTTGGGCTTTCTGCATTTTTCTCAGGGGCTGAGATTGCCTTTTTCTCGATTAGTGAGAGTCGCCTGCATTCGCTCGCCGAAAGTGGGAAAAAGGCAGCTATACTCGCACTGCGCCTTCGCTCAAACCCTCAACGCCTCCTCTCGACCATTTTGATCGGCAATAATCTTGTCAATATCTCCGCCACGACACTCACGACATTAATTGCCCAGCGCTTATTTGGCATAGAGGCGGTGGCCATTGCGACAGGTGTGCTCATTTTATTTGTCTTAGTCTTCGGAGAGATTGTTCCAAAGTCACTCTGCCAAAAGCATGCAGAAACTGCGGTACAAATCATGGCCTATCCCGTCTATTGGTTTGAAAAAGCTTTTGCACCCGCGCTCTTCCTTCTTGAACCGTTCATCATGAAAATGACTGGAGGTCGTTCACTCACGCTTCACTTTGCGACCGAAGAAGAACTCAAGATCATGCTTGATGCGGGAGATAAAGCTGGCGTGCTGGAAACAGAAGAAGTCAGGATGATCAAAAATGTATTCGAGTTTACCGATCTCACGGCCGAAGATGTCATGACCCCGCGCATCTATATGTTTGGCCTTGACGGTAACGAAACATTAGAAGAAGCGAGAGAAGAACTGTTTAAATCAAAGTTTTCTCGCATACCAGTCTACGACGACGATCTCGATAATATCACTGGAATTTTGTATCGAAGTCATGCGTTAAAAGATCTCGCTCAAAACCAGACCACGAGCCTCATAAAAGATATTGCTAAGCCTGCGCTTTTTGTTCCAGCAAGCAAGCCTGCAGATGATCTGTTGAAACAATTCCAACAAGAAAAACGGCACATTGCTATTGTCGTCAATGAGTTCGGCGGTGTCTTGGGACTGGTAACAGCCGAAGACTTACTGGAAGAAGTGGTTGGTGAAATTCTTGATGAAGGCGACCTAACGGAAGAGCTGATTAAACGGACAGGCAAAAATCAGATTTTAGTCGACGGCCGAACCGAGGTCCGAAAAATTAATGAGTTTCTGAAAGTGGAATTGGATGAAGAGCAAAACACGATTAGCGGACTTATCTTGGATGAATTAGGACATATTCCAGGGATCGGAGAACGCGTATTCACAAATAACTGTCATTTGATCGTACGTGACGCCGATGAAAAATCTATTAAGAGCGTCCAGATCATTAAAGAAGAAGTTGTCCCGGAAACGTCAACAGACGAAGAACCCTCTCCCGTCGGCCCTCCGTCCTAGAACAATCACACACAATTCAAAGCCAGTCATGGATTGTCCGGGCACTGCGGAAGCGCAGAGCAGGAGAATGGTGGCTCCTCTTTCCATTGTGGGACAATCGGAGAATAACCAAGACGCTCTACAACCTTCATGGCTGGCTTCGCATGATCGACCAACACAAAATCGACTCCTCGCTTAAATAACAGAGCCAGTTTCTCTTGAAGCGCATCTTCTTCCTTTTCTTTTACCCATGAATAGTTCACGTGAATGCCTGCGTGCTTCAAGCCATCGACAGTCTTCTGGCTCGGCTTCCCGCGCAGAGACGTCAGCTGAATAAATTCATCACACGAAGCAATGGTCGTGTCAATATACTGAGAACGAAGCAATTGCCGGCTCATATTGCCAATCCAGCTCTCGGTCCCTGATTCCATTTCAACCCGTCGTACCGCAGGAGCCGCTTTCGCGCGTACGCCAAATATCACCTGATCGACACGATCCAGTTTTGCAACGGTCTCCGCCACAAGCCTCGCAACAAGCGGGTCATTCTCCTTGATATCAAGATTAATCCAGATGTTTGTGGGCATAATCGCCAGCACATCTTCAAGGGTTGGAATATGTTGCTGGCAATCCCTCTTTCCCGTACAGGGTCCAAGTTCGAGAGCTTGAACTTCAGCAAGTGTCGCCCGAGAGATTGTCACGGATTGACCATCGCGGCCGGTCATGTGATTGTCATGGGCAACGACGAGAACGGCATCTGCCGTCGCACGAACATCCAGTTCAATTTGGTGAACACCAAGACAAATCGCACGTTGAAACGCTCCAAGCGTGTTGTCAGGACAACCCAACACGCCCCCTCGGTGAGCAGAGATACCTCGGACAGGAAGATCTGGAGAGAATGCGCGTGGCGGATCACAGGAAACCGGAATGGCTGTTGACGCACAACCAACCCAAATTGTAGAACTTGCGAGCATCGCACCAAGCCTGAGCCAACGCACCGGTCGTGGCAGCCTTCTGCCATCCATCATTACGCCTCCCTTCAAAAACGTTTAGATGAAATCATGACCAAATTATATATCATTTATATATTGATCACTACACTTCCTCAGCACCATCAAGACAGGCTGTACATTCATCCATCTTAGACTCCCCATGACGGCTGCAGAAATGTCGCGAACAGAGCGCACAGACCATAAAACTCATCCGCACAAAACCCGCATCTCCACAGACATAACAGTTCTTTTCTTTCTTGGCTTTTGGCATCACTCTCTCCTTATAGAATAATCGTATTCCCGATCCGTAAACCTATAGCGAAACCAAATAACTTCCAACCGAATGTACATCATGTTCACAGCGCAAAACACACGTCGTACAGACGGAAGTAAATTGGAACGGCTATAGCAGGCATGTGTCAGGTCCAGTCCTGGCAGGATAAACTCATGGTGTAAGGCTGTATCATTTCCGGTCAAAGACTTGGACAATAAAAAGGCGAGGAAGTCGGACAAGGCGTGAATTCGCGCAAAGACGCGCGGTGCTGACGCTGATCCATAACAGGGTTATGAGAGTACAGTATGAGCGGACAAGATAGCAAACCAACTATCGTTCATAGTATGGTTCAGTATGTGGTCGCGATACGTGACCATGTTTATCAGATGTTGAGGATGTCACGATGACGGTACAATGGTATCCAGGTCACATGACCGTAGCACGTCGAGAAACCGCTAAGACCATGGCAGCCAGTGATGTCGTCATCGAAGTGTTAGATGCACGCATGCCGGAAGCCAGCAGTAATCCTGTGATCACGGAACTTCGACTGGCTTGCCACCGCCCGTGTTTGAAGGTGTTGAATAAAGCCGACCTGGCTGATCCCACTATCACGAAGTCCTGGCTGAAGCAGTACAACCAAATGGCGGACGTTTCGGCTGTAGCTATCTCTTGCACTCATCCCGGTCAGACAGCCAAAGTTCCGACTCTCTGTCAACCACTGGCTCCACATCGCAACAGTCCAACGAAACCGCTACGGATGTTCATCACAGGCGTGCCGAACGTGGGAAAATCCACGCTCATGAATATGCTGCTGAAACGCCGTCTCGCAAAAGTCGGCGATCAACCGGCTGTCACCAGAGTCCAACAACGTCATTCGCTGAGCAGCAACATGACGCTCATTGACTCACCAGGCCTGTTGTGGCCAAAAATCGAAGATCCGAATGTGGGACTGCTGCTTGCCACGATATACGCAATTAGCGCCAGAGTTGTGGTTGACGAAGAAATTGCCGAATTTCTCGCAACCATTCTCCTTGCGCGCTACCCTGCATTACTTGCAACGCGCTACGGAGTGGCCTCCGAGGGACTCGATGGCTCTGACGTACTCGACGCCATTGCCATCAAACGGGGTTGCTTGAGAAAAGGAAAAGGAGGTGAATTAGATAGAGAAAAAGCCGCAAAAATTCTGCTAACGGATTATCGTCACGGCAAACTTGGACGAAGCAGCTTAGAAATTCCTGGAGAATAAAATGTCGAGATTAGTTCTCCAGCATCGGATCAGGGACCCCACCAACCAACGTCAGCAATAGTGCGGCGACCACAGCCTGTACAATCCACCCAATTAAACAAACGCCAATTGCGCGATACGTGCTCTGGTAATCCAAGGCTTGGCGAACGGCAATGACCATCGCCACGAGCATCCACGCACTGGCGATGAAATTCACCAGCGTACCCAAGCCTGGAAGTATAGCCAGCACGCGAATCATCCCAGGAGCACTTGAAAAGCCGACCGTCCGTAACAGTTCCCCATGATCTGCATGAGTTTGCGGTTCGGGCAAGAGTTTCGTACCAATGAGATAGGTTAACAGCGCCCAGATATACCATCCAATCAAGGACCCGACCGTGCCGACCACCAGCCCCATGAGTCCACCGTGTTGCATAAACCCAACCCCGCCAGCCAGGCTCGATAAGACCACGACCGCCATGGCTTGGCCCATCGCACTTTTGTCTGCCTCAACTTCTTCATAGAGATGGACATCGAGTTTAGCCGCACGAATCATCCGATCAACAAACGGAGTCATAATGGTCGATCTCCTTCATTCCGAACACAGATGCCTATCATAGGCTAAGGTGGCAACTCTTCCTTCGTCAGTATCCTCGCCCACTACCACCGCGTCCCATCCGATCAAATGGAAGCGCCTTATACCGTTTTTCCAATTCTGGATTTTCACTCAAAAATTCCATGACGGCTGTCTCATCGGCAAAAATTTCTGGACTCCGCAGACGATAGTCCTCCACACTCAGATCATGCTTCGCCAACAGCGTACTGAGCTTCTCATTGATATCTTCACCAATTTCCTTCATTTTCTCTGGCGACGGTCGTTCACCACCGCCATAGGCCTGCCCGCCGGAAAAATACTCTGTCATCATCTCGCCTATTTCAACTCGAGCCTGGACAAACTTCCCAACGTCACTCGGGTCGGCCCCCAATCCCGTCCCCACCCACAAAAGCACACCGAAACAGATTCCTAAACACATACGTGTGATAGCCATAATGTGTCCTCTTCAGTAAAAGTGATGAATTGACTAGGTACATACGAATACCCCTAGCATAACATCTCCACAGTGCGCGGCGCATGCCAACTCTTAGCAAAAAAACATGAAGTCTGTCACCGAGACAAGTTACAGATCTTGATGTACACAGATTTTGTGAAATTATGTTCATGTACCCAATAGGATACATATTATAGCGAATCCCAATACGTTCCAGCTGAGGTCGATCAACTATAGCGAAACCAAATAACTTTCACCCGAATTTGCATCATGTACACAGCGCAAAAACACACGTCGTACAGACGGAAGTAAATTTGAACGGCTATAGCCCCGCGCGATGACTCACTCAAGCATGTTTCAACGAATGGAAGGTTATCCCCGCTTGAATGTCCTGACAATGCTTGACGTGTTCTCTCACGTATTGGATATCACTCGTGTACAAGATGGCGTGTTATCGTTTCGGAATAACTGAAACGGCTATAACAGTTCCACTTTAAAGAAGGACTCCCTTCTTCCAGACTCTGAATTCACTCACGATGTGAATAGCGATTGTTAAGGTCTTTACGGTAGAAAAATCACACTCGAGTGCATGACGAGACGTACACGACACGAACATGGACTGGATTGCGTCAAACGTAAGAAGAACAGACTACGGGGTAGGAACATGCTATCAGGATACATCCAGAACTCTGCCTTGAGCTCGTGCCAAGTTAATTCGAGCAGCGTTAAAATTAAACAAAGCCTCAATTCGATTATCACGCGCCGTTGCGACAGAGGCTTGAGCATCCGTGACTTCAATATTTGTCGCCATCCCCACGGCAAACCGAGTACGTGCCAACTTGACTTCGGTCAGAGCCAGCGTTAACCCTTCTTCGGCTTCTTTGACCTGCAGCTTGGCAGAGCGTAACGAACGGACTGCGTCTCGAACTTCTAACGATATTTGGTCTCGGATATCCTGCGTCTTGATCATTTCCTGACGAATACGACTCCGGCTTTCAGAAATCCGACCTTCTCGTTGCCCTCCATCAAAAATTGGGATCGTCATCATGAGTTGCAGATTGTCATTTGTGAGCATATTGGACAGTTTATTCCCAATCAATCCAACATCGCCAGACGCTTGAATGGACGGCACGCGTTCAGTTTGCACCGAACTCAACGTCAGATCAGCCAGGCGTTCTTTTCGTTTCTGCACCTTCAGCTCAGAGCGATTGTCTTCAGCCACCTGCAACGCCTCAGTCAGAGTTTGCTCACGCACCGACACCATTCGCAAGCTATCAGTCAAGACCAGATCGATATCAAACGATAGACCGATCGCACGAAGTAAATTCAGTCTCGCACGATCACGTTCATTTTGCGCTACCAACCATCGCTGTCTCGCATTCTTAAATCGTACATGTGCACGATTGACATCTAAACTTGTCGCCATGCCGGCTTTTCGTCGCTTGGTCGTGAAACGAAGCAGCTCATGATTGAGTGCAACATCAGCCTCTCGAGCTTTTGCCGTTTCCTGTGCACGGAGCGTTTCCAAGTACACGAGCCCAACCGTGGCCATCGTATCGCGCGTGGTGACTTCTGCGTCCAATCCTGCAACCTCCACCCCCATTTTCGCGGCACGCCACTTTTGAATAAGGCTCAAACTAAAGACATTCTGTGTTAACAAGGCGCGTGTTTCATACAATCGATCGGGGTCAGCCACAATTGGCGCTCGACCAAATGAACCGAAAAACAGGCGGCGTCTCGCCCCACTCATTCGCCCAGAAAGGTTCGGAAGCAATTGCCCAAGTTGCGTATCGGCAGCCCCCTGAGCTTCAGCTACCCGCTCCTGAAACAGACGCACACTGGAATTTTGATCAACAGCAGCAGCCATGGCATCTCGCAAACTCAGTCGCAAAGTCGGGCGTGCGCCTAGGCTTCGCAGATCGTCTGACTCTGCCCAACATACTTGCACGCAACCAAGGAGCGTGAACAAGAGAAGGGTACAGGTCATACTCTGTTTGTTAGAGAGTAATCGTCTCACTCTCTCTATGTCGGTCAGCAAGCCAATTTCTTAAAACAAGAGGATTGGTACAATGGGAGGCGGAAGGCGGAAGCATGCAAAGGGAGAAAGTCTTACATCATGCCAGAGGGTTTGTTTAGAACGATCAAGTCTTATGAATAGTGCATTGAGCGTATGGCAGGAAACGCACAGACACCATACATGAACAGGAATATGGCCTGGAGGAACAGAAAATACTGCACCATTCAAATAATTTCGTCACATCTTCATTATTCTTTGAAGGCATGAACGAGATGATCTTCGAGGGGTTTGACAAGATAAGAAAGCACTGTGCGCTGATGGGTTTGGATGAACGCCTCTACAGGCATACCAGGCAAGAGAGCCTTCCCCTCAAGTTTGCGTAACTCGTGTTCTGGAATGGACAGACGTGCAATATAATAACTCATTCCGGTCGCTTCATCATGAGTTAAATCGGCTGAAATGGTCGAGACCTGAGCCAATAATTCCGGTGTCGTGCGTTGATGAAACCCCGGAAACCTGACTGTCGCATGTTGCCCCCCGACCACTTGATCGACATCCGTCGGTTGCAACCGTGTCTCGACAATTAGGACATCTTCACGAGGCACAATCAGCATCAATGTCTCTCCAGCACGAATCACACCGCCAATCGTGTGAACAGCAAGCTCATGAACATACCCGGTTCGTGGAGCACGAATTTCCACGCGTTGAAGCTTATCAAGGGCCGCGATTCGTTCTTCACGTAATTGCGTGATTCTGGCACGAACATCTTGCAATTCTTCTAACACTTGTGACCGAAATTCATCCTCAAGCTGAAGAATTTGAAGACGCCGTTCGCTTACGGTCTCATGGGCTTGAGCAATCTGTGCAATGAGTTCACCTCGATCCCCGGATAGTTCTGCACGATCACGTTTCAGCGCCGTAATTTCCGAAGCCGTGACCAACCCTTCCGGAAGAAGAGGCTCCAGTACGGTTAATCGCTCATTGATCAGTGTAATATTTTCAGACTTTGCATCTCGTTGAACTTCAAAACCATCGATCTGTTCTTCAAGTTGAGAAATTTGTTCATTCAATTGTCCTTTACGCCCGCGAAGAGTTGATGTTCGAACCTTTTTTAACGCGCGTTGATCTGACAAGCTGCTGGCGATCGCAGAATCGTGCACTGCCTGCTCATGTAGGTCTTGGGGGTAGGTCAGCCTACCCATTCCATCTCGTTCAGCCACAAGCCGCGCTTCCTGTGCAGTCAGCTTGCCTAATTCACCCATTATCATCGCCAAATTTGCCCGCACAACCGTATCATCTAAGTGCACGAGCAGATTGCCGGCTTCGACAACGGCTCCATCCTGAACGTGAATGGACTTCACTATACCACCCTCTTGATGTTGCACTCTCTTCGCATTGCCTTCAACGACGATCACGCCTGAAGCAATCACGGCACCGTTAATTTCTTGAACCATCGCCCAACTCCCCACACCTCCGACAAGAAGGAAAATCAACAATACACTGACGATCAAATGTCGGTTGAGACTGCCGGCTATCTGTTGTTCCGTGTGTGTCATGACTTCACAGTTTCCATACCCGTACCTGAATGGCATGCCGAACGGGTCACTTGAGCCAACACCTCAGCCTTCGAACCAAATGCGCCTTGTCGCCCCTCTTTGAGATATACGAGTTGATCAACTGGTTCAATGGCACTTGGTCGATGCGCCACCACAATCACGATGCTACCACGAGCTCGCATCGTGGTAATGGCTTCCCGGAGCGCCACATCGCCTTCATGATCCAAATTGGAATTCGGCTCATCGAGGACGATCAAAAAGGGATGCCCATAGAGCGCACGCGCCAATCCGATGCGTTGGCAAAGGCCCGCTGAAAGCCGTCCTCCGGCTTCACCAATCACCGTGTCATACCCTCTCGGCAATGAGGTAATGATGTCATGAAGAGCAGACAAACGCGCTGCGGCAATAATAGACTCGGATGTGGCATCGGGCTCAAACCTGGCAATATTTTCGGCAACCGTCCCATCAAACAACTCCACATCTTGCGGGAGATACCCAATCGATTTTCCCAGCGTCGTCCGGTCCCATTGATCGTATTGGGCCCCATCGAGTCGCACATCACCTTTGACCGCAGCCCACACTCCAACCAATGCTCGAACAAGACTCGTCTTTCCTGACCCTGACGGTCCGATGACTCCCAACCCATCCCCCGCCTCTAAACGGAACGTGACACCTTGAATGACAAGGGTTCGCTCACCAGGGGCAGCAAGGGCAAGTTGTTGAACATCTAAAGAGTGTGTTGGCGGAGGAAGTTGAGTTTCAGGTGTCGTGACCATACCGACTCGAAGAGACTCGGCTAAGTTCTTTGCACCTTGGCGAGCGCTTAAAAATCCGCGCCAATGTGCGACGGCTTGCTCCACAGGAGCCAACGCTCGTGAAGTCATAATCGATGCAGCAATCATCACTCCTGGCGAAATATCTTGACGAATCGCCAGCCACGCTCCCAATGCCAGCACAGCGGACTGCAACATAAAACGAAACGTCTTGATGCTGGTACTAAAGAACGTCGAATGATCGATTGCCACACCTTGCATCCGAAGGTAATCGGCATTGTCCTTCTCCCAACGTTGGATAAACGCGCTCAACATGCCCATGGCTGTCAAGACTTCAGCATTTCGTCGCGTTGCTCCGACTATCGCGGTACGTTGCGCAACACATTCAGCCAATTGCTTCGTAGGTCTGCGGCCCACCATTTCATTCAATCCAATCAACACAGAAATGATCAGTGCGCCAACCAGCGCAAGCCAGCCTAAGTACGCATGAAACACAAAAATAATACCCAAGTAGACGGGCATCCACGGCAGATCAAACATGGCGGATGGCCCAGGACTCGACAAGAACTGCCGAACCGAATCTAAATCGCGCACAGAGTCACGCCCCTGGAGCTCCGGACCAAAACGCAGGGAAAGGGAGACATTCGCAGCTAAACTATTGCCAGAAAACCGATCATCGATCCATGCGGCAATCCGTGCGAGACAGCGCAACCGCAACCCTTCCAGCAGACCGTAAAAGAGATATAAACCTCCAACCAACCCGGATAAGACGACAAGCGTGGGAACACTCCCGCTCGTCAGAACCCGATCATAGATTTGCAACATAAACAGGGGGCCGGTGAGCATCAACACGTTAATCACCAGGCTGATCAACCCCACGATAATAAACGCCGTCTTTCGGAGCGAAAGCGCCTCGACAATGGGGGAAACCACAGGCTGTCTTGAATGAGAATTCTTCATAGCTCAACTCAGGCGAATGCTAAAAAATCTTGGCAACGGTTACTCCGAAAGATCAGGGCACTGGCGATTCAATGTTCGACAGACAAGATCATCATCACGTCATCCTGCATCACAAGCGGCCATGACGAAAGAGACTCACACGCTTGACTCGCCGCTCATCGTGTCTCCGATCATCATCGCGAACATTGCACCCCGGACACCATTCCCCATTTGAATGGGATAGGGCGAACAACGACATGCAACAATTCCATCCTGTTCGCACCAGCAGACAGGAACGGCAGGCAACCGCAGGTACCACAGAAAACAACCGCCACGTTGATGAGATTGGCAGCAGCCGTTACAGGCTAGAAACGTATTATGCTATTTCATCTCTGCCCCCAGTATATTTCCAAAAAAAATCGGCCCCGCTTATGAAAAAGGGGGCCGATTGAAAAGGCGTTGACACGATGAGCTCATCACTCAGTCATAAAACACCACTTATACAAACTGAAAGTCATCTTGATGAAGATGGCTCACAAGAACATTCTCAAGCGTAATCGAATTCTCTGCATCAATCGTAATCGTCGTATTGGCTCCATCGTCAGATGCTGCTAACAGGACATCCTCGAATGACGTAAATGCATTCGTTTCCACAACATCATCGGACGCCTCCCCAGCTGTAAAATCCGTCACCGTATCATGACCGAAAATCGTATCGCGAAACACGAAAGTATCATTGCCAGTTCCACCCGTCAGGATGTCGTCACCGGCAAACCCTGTGAGAAGATCGCCCTGTTCCGTCCCAGCAAGTACGTCTGACACAGATGTGCCATCGATCAGCCGGGACCTTACATTGGATTCTGTCCACACCGTGCCATCATCAAACACAATCTGTTCAATACGGTCTGATTTGGTCGTGATTCCATTCACCAACGTGACACGATCTTCAGTACCAAGGAAGGTTAAGACTATTGTATAGTTCCCCTCTCGGCTTAAATTGACGTCTTCCGTTGCATAATCATGAAGCACTAACTTGTCTGTATCGTACCACCCATTGTCGTCGATCCGGTCCTGCCCATCGCCGCGTGTGAAGACATACGTATCCGAGCCATCTTCCCCATGGAGGGTATCGTTCCCTAACCCGCCGACTAGCTCATCGGCCCAATTATACCCCACAATCACATCATCGCCCGCAGTCGTCTCTTGGGCCACCACCTGGTCACGCATGGCCCCTTCCGTCCACACGGTGCCATCGTCAAAATGCACTTCTTCAATCATATCGCCCTTTGTCGTAAACTCATTCACAATTGTGATTTCATCATCCGTGCCCAGGAACGAAAGAATCACCGAGTAGCCTCCGTCTCGCTGTAAGCGCACCTCTTCCGGCGTATATCCATGAATCAGGAGTTTATCCGTATCATACCACCCGTTATCTTCGATCAGATCCTGTCCATCGCCACGTGTGAAGACATATGTGTCAGAGCCATCATCTCCATGCAGTGTGTCGTTACCCAACCCTCCTGCCAGCACATCACTGCTCTCAAAGCCCACGATCGTGTCATCCCCTTCCGTGATGGCTTCAGTCAAGATCCGCTCTTGCAATATACTCGGAGTCCAAAGAGTTCCATCCTCGAACACAATCTGCTCGAGTCCATCGGCCCACCCATCAAGTGCCCGAATGATCCTCACTTGATCCTCCGTTCCGACAAATGTTAACACGATCGTCGTGCTCGTCCCCTCCCGGCTCACCTGGACTTCGTTTGGCGTATAGCCGTTGAGCAACAGTCGGTCGGTCGAAAACCAGCCATTGTCCTCAATGACATCTTGTCCATCACCTCGCGTGAACACATACGTATCGGATCCCTTCTTGCCGTGCAGCGTATCGTTGCCCAATCCGCCTGTCAGCACATCAGCAGTCTCGAAGCCCACGATCGTCTCATCCCCGTCAGTAGCTGCTTCGGCCAGCACTCGCGCACTCAACGCTGACGAAGTCCAGACGGTCCCATCATCAAAAACAATCTGTTCAATTTCATCGTGTCCATCCAAGAGGCCGTTCACCAACGTCACCCGATCAGTCGTCTCGGAAAAACCTAGCTCAATTGTATACGAAGTTCCCACACGATTGAGACTCACATCATGTGGGGCATACCCATGAATACGCAACGTATCAGTCGAATACCAGCCATTGTCCTCAATCACCTCCAGGCCATCCCCGCGTGTAAAATGATACGTATCGGATCCCTTCTTGCCGTGCAGCATATCGTTCCCCAACCCGCCTGTCAGCACGTCATCGGTCTCGAAGCCTACGATCGTGTCATCCCCGTCTGTGATGGCTTCAGTCAGTATCTTTTCTTGCAATGTCGAGGGGGTCCAGATTGTCCCGTCTTCAAAGACAATTTGCTCAAGCCCATCGGCCCACCCATCAAGTGCCCGAATGATCCTCACTTGATCCTCCGTTCCGACAAACGTTAGCACGATCGTTGTGCTCGTCCCCTCCCGACTCACATGGACTTCGTTCGTCGTATAGCCGTTGAGCAAGAGTCGGTCGGTCGAAAACCAGCCATTGTCCTCAATGACATCCTGTCCATCACCACGCGTAAAGATGTATGTATCCGATCCTTTTTTTCCATGCAGCGTATCATTACCTTTCTGACCCACGAGCGTATTTGCGCTACTCGTGCCCGTGATGGTGTCATCAGCCGCGGTCCCATTCAAGGCATTGGCATAATCCGTCACGAGCGTTTCGATGTCAGAACGATTCCAGGCCTCTCCATCGGAAAATACGATTTGCTCTAATCCCAATCCACCTGAGGTGAATTGATTTGTAATCTGAAGCACATGTTGCGTAGCAATGACCGTGACGAACAGATCAGCTGCTGTTCGCGCAAACGTCAAATCAGTACGTGAGAGATCCGAGAACTGTAAAGAGTCGTGGTCTTCCACAACCGTCCCCGTATCCTCAACCGTATCGCTGCCATGGCCACTGGCGTAGTAATACATATCGCCACCCTCTTGACCGTCAGACATATCATTGCCCAGGCTCGACACGAACACATCGTCATGCGGCGTTCCCCAAATGGTATCGTCCCCATTCGTCCCGACGAATGGAACAAGTGTAAAGACCTTCCCACGATCCCATTGACTCCCATCGGCAAATTGGATGACTTCCACTCCATGGGCCGCATCGATAAAATAATTCTCCATCGTGAGCGTTTCGCCAGTCGCATTGATGGTCAGCAGCAGATCTTGCCGTTCGTGACCACTACGCGTGACCGAGACATCGGCTTCTGTGAGTCCCGATAATTCCACTCGGTCGATATCCTCCTCCGCACCATTCTCTTGAATCACATCATGGCCGGCACCAGCACCAAAGACATAGGTGTCGGATCCGCCCATGCCGCCGAAGACATTTGCGCCTGATGAGCCGACAAATCGGTCATTGCCCGACCCGCCGATCGCATTCTCAATGCTCACGAATGTTTCCACCGTGTTGGAATCGGAGACGTTTTGCTGATCGAGATTCACCACGAGATCGTCGAGGCTTTCACGATAATCCACCGTGTCACTGCCTAGTCCGCCATCAAACGAATCAAGACCATCGCCTCCGCTTAGCGTATCATCCCCGTCTCCACCATAGAGGACATCGTCGCCAGACAATCCATGGAGGACATCGTCGCCCGCTCCGCCGTCGATCACGTCAGAACGATCCTCGAACCCATAAATCGTGTCATCCCCATCGGTGCTCGCATCAGCCAAGAGACGCGCAAGCAGGTCATCACCGGCCCACACGGTTCCATCGTGAAAAACCAACTCCTCAATACCCTGACCTGATCCGGCTAATTGATTCTTGAGTACCATCGACCCCGCAATACCCTGCAGATGAAGACGAACATCGAGGCCTTGCGTCCCGATACGTTCCAGCGTCAAATCGACAGGCACCAAGCCCGCACCTAATTGAATGACATCTCTCCCGAGGGCATCCTCACCTTCAACGATCACATCATGCCCATCCCCAAGATCATAGACGTAGGTATCCGACCCATCATGCCCCGTGAGCATGTCATCACCACCACCGCCGTCAAGCAAATTGTCGCCGTCGGTGCCGGCAATATCGTTATCCTCGTCCGAACCCAACATCGTCCGCGCCGTCATGTCCGCTTTACTCAGGACTTGGCCATCGGCAAACGCAAACTGCTCGATAGAATACCAGCCGGTATAATGGTACTGAGACCGAATCGTGAGCGTATCAGCCGTATCCTTTATCTCAATCACAAGGCGGGTGTCATCGCGTGAGACCCACAGATCATCCGGCGTAAGCGTACCACCGAATTCGATCGTATCGGTATTGGCATGCAAAATACTGACAAAGCTGTCGGATACGGTGTCGTGACCATAGCCGCGATCAAACACATAGACATCATTTCCTGAATTGCCGCGTAGGTAATCGTCGCCAGCTCCGCCATCCAAGCGGTCACTACCGACAAATCCATCAATCACATCGTCGCCGCTCGTCTTGGCATCGGCCAGTACTTGCGTTTTCAGATCATTGATAAAGAGTGAGCTATCCGAACCTTCAAAATACAACTCCTTGATTCTGTTAAAGTTTGCATTTCCACCGAAATAGCCCTCGATGGTCAGTGTAGACCCATCCGGCAAGTGAACGGTTACCGTATTCGAACTCCCCTCTCGGGACAACCTGATGTCATCAGGCGTCAATGCGCCGGTAAAGATCACCTTGTCGTCATCGCCGCTGAAAATACTGGTGCGAGCTTCACGGATCGTGTCATGGCCGTAGCCCAACCCGAACATATAAGTATCATTTCCATTGCAGCCCGAAAGATAATCGTTCCCCGCGCCACCGTCTAAAACATCGTCACCCTCAAATCCATAGATCGTGTCGTCGCCATCCGTTTGGGCGTCCGCGAGCAAACGTAATTGAATATCATTCATGAACAGCGAGGTTTCAGATCCTTCAAAATAGAACTCTTCCAGACTGTTAAAATTAATACTCTCAGCAAAATACCCCTTGACGGTCAACTGTGAACCATCGTTTAAAAAGATATCTAACGTATCGGCATTGCCTTCGCGTGACAGCGTAATGTCGTCAGGCGTTAACTCGCCAGTGAAAATCACTTTGTCATTGTTGCCACTAAAAATACTGGTGCGGCCCTCTCGAATCGTGTCATGGCCATAACCTAGACCAAAAATATAGGTATCGTTTTCATCACCACCAGAGAGGTAATCATCACCCGCGCCGCCGTCCAACACATCTTCACGAGAAAAACCGTAGATGACGTCATCGCCATCCGTGCTTTTATCTTCGAGCACGCGACCCATCACGTCTGAGGCACTCAGAGTGACCGTCTCACCAGCAATGTCAAACTGAAATTGTTCGATCCGGTCAAACCAACGAACGCCAAACACTCCGGTATAGGTAGCATTGAACTGCCCACGCGCAGTGACGCTATCGGTATCAGATACGCGAACGATCAGGTCTTCACTATTGCCATCTCGGTCAAATATCACCTGATCCAACGCCACCTCCGCTCCGAATTGAATGGTATCCGTCGAGCCAGAGAGAATATTGTCTTGACTATCTTTGATCACATCATGATCGTAGCCGAGATCGAAGATATACGTATCGTTTTCATTACCGCCGGACAAATAATCATCGCCAGCTCCACCATCCAACACGTCTTCTCGAGAAAACCCGTAGATCGTGTCGTCGCCATCCGTCCTGCCGTCCTCCAACACGGTCCTCATCACATCTTCCGCCGTGAGCGTCACCGTCTCCCCATTCACCAGAAACTCGAACGCTTCGATCCGGTCAAACCAGCGTGTGCCGAAAGAACCGGTATACGTCGCGTCGAATTGTCCGCTGACTGTCAATGTATCCTCGGCAGAAACTCCAATGATCACATCTGAACTGTTGCCGTTTCTTGTGAACGTCACTTGTTCGAGCTCGACACCCGAGCCAAACCTGACCGTATCGGTCTGCCCGGACAAAATATTGTCCAGGTTGTCCTCGATGGTGTCATGCCCGTACCCCACGTCATAGATATACGTATCATTTTCATTGCCGCCGGAGAGATAGTCATTCCCTGCGCCGCCATCCAGCACGTCTTGATAGTCAAATCCGTAAATGGTGTCGTCCTCATCCGTCTTCTGTTCGGCAACCACCTGTGTCAACACATCAAACCATTGCAGCGCTGTGCCGTCGGCAAAGATCAGGTATTCAATCCGGTCAAACCATTGGGTCCCAAACGAGCCGGTATACGTCGCATCGGCAAACCCTTGCAACGTCAGCGTATCGCCAGTCTGATCAAGGGTGACCACAATATCGTGGGATGACCCTTGACGCGAGAACGAAACGTCATCAAACGCAATGTCCTGACCGAATACCAGAAAGTCCGGATCATCCACCAACACATAGGTCAACCGGTCCTGCGCTACATCGTGCCCGTACCCTTCATCGAAGAAATATATGTCGCCACCATCACCGCCAGAGAGATAGTCATCGCCCGCACCGCCATCCAGGTGATCGGACTCCCAGGTTCCTGTGATGGATTGATCGGTGTCCAAGGGCCGCGACACAGCCTCGGCAATCTCAAATGCCCGCCAGACAGTCCCGTCAGCAAAAATCACTTCGTTGATCCCGCGATCGGGGTTCACGTTCCCACCAAACAAATGTGGCTTTTCGCCAATGAAATGTTCAAGGATTCGTAGTTCATTGGCCGGATTATTGACTGTCGTCACCACAAGATCGATTCCATCACGGGTAAAGACCAGATCCTCAGGCGTGTAGTGAGCAAACCGCAGCATGTCTTCGGAGTTCTTGGTCAACGGCGCTTCGTAGTCGTCAATGATATCGTTACCGAAATCCCGGCCTACCACGTACACATCATGCCCGCCTTCGCCTTTCAAGATCTGATCACCCGCACCGAGGTAAATCAAGTTCTGCCCGCCATCACCTACGACTTCACCGCTACCCACAACAAGCATATCCTCAGGAATCCCCAAGTCGATGGCCGCGGTCTTCAGGTCAATTGCCAACCCAACGTTCTCATATGCCGCCACAATGTTGGTAAACACAAACGAGTACGAGGGCGTAAGATGATCATCACCAAAGCGTTGAAAGCTTTCGCCCATTACATCCAAAATGGCTTTCCAGTCTTGTAACCACGCGGAATCACCACTCGTCTCACCTGGGGCATCGGCAAAGATGGCTTCGAACGTGGGCACCAAGTCGCGATTGGTCGTCGCCTTAATGCGATCGTGTTCCACTTGATATTCCAGCCCGACAAAATACGATTGCAACGGCCCTTGCATCGCCAGCTTCACCGCCAAGACATCCATTCGCTCGATCATGAATTCAATTGTGCCTTGGAGCGCGGCAATGGCGGCATCGTTTCCCGCTTCCACCCGCTCAATGGCAATCTCTTCCCCCATAAAACGCTCGAGGAATTCAATCTGCCGTCCTTCAATCGTCTCCCAAGCGCCTTCAGCCGCTGGAAGAAAGGCCAGAATATCCTCGATAGTCGGTTGGAGAATAGTTTCCCCAGCAGCATCCCGTATGGTCGTCCCGCTGGCTAAGGCCCAACTTCCATCCACATTCTGCACAGCAAAATCTTCAATAATCGTTGCCCCAGGGGTACGGTACACAAAGGCATGCACATCGGGTTGAGGTTGAGGAGGAGTATTGGGATCCACGGGCTCAAGGCTCTGCACCGGCACCGCTGCCGCCCAAGCCTCCAGCACGGGAATCGTCCGCTCGCGCAACGTCTCCAACTTCGGCGTAGCGAGCGTCGGTAATACCGAGTCCAGAGTATTCTTGAGATTGCCGGTCGCATCCAACGTCAACGCCACATGTAAGTCATTCAACGTGCCATGGCCTGTGAGGTTGGGCAGATGCGCGACGGTGGGATCTATCGTCGAATCTCCTAACCATTTGGAATCGTAATTATTAATCTTGAATTTGATATCGGCGATTTCATTGGTCGTACCATCCGTGCGCGTAAAGCTGCCAGTTTCGGCTACAAGATTGTTCGCGTTGGTCTCACTGCTTGCCGTCGCGGTGAGCGAGATGGATTCAATTCCAGCATCTTCCAAAGACGAGAGTTCGCCCTCATCCACCTTGGCGTTTTGATTCAGATCCTGCCACACGCGCAGCTCTGAAAAGATGGCGTCATTGATATCGATCACACCATTTTCATTCGTATCGTGTTCGGCCAGTTCCTCAAACCCCGAGGTCGTGGGCGAGCCAAACAGTTCCCGAATATCATCAATCTCCCCATTGCCATTGATGTCATGTACCAACAATCCATCATCTGACTGCACCCACCCCGTTTGCTCCGCAAAACCGTCACCATCTAAGTCAAAGAGGGGCGACTGTGTCGTCCGTGCTGTGAGTTCCAAGCCATCGCCATCCAAATCGAGAACCAATGGATCAACGCCGGAAAAATACGATTTTCCGGTCATCGCCTTCATGTAATACCCAAAGAATGTTTCAAAGAAATCAAACAGCCCTTGACTCCAGCCTTCCCAGCCCTTGCGCACTTCAACCTCAATCTCAATCACGAGAAGGCCCGCCGTGCGCTCACTGAATGGATCCGTCGGATCGACCTTGGCATTCGCCACATACGTCGCATTCGGGTTAGCCTTGGATCCCCCGGTGAGGGGGCTCCAAATAACTAACTCTCCGTCCGTATTCTTGCCATAATGGATAGCCCCGATGGGGTTGTACGCCCACGACGACTCCGACTGCTTATTTTTCACTCCGCCTGTCAGATCCCACAGCCCAAAAAACGAGATCCGGTCTTCCGGCTTGGCATCGGTGATTAATGTATTTTTTGACAGCCAGAAGGTATCTTGGCCGTCACCTCCTTGCACTTCCGCTCCAAATGTCGTCGACCAAATAGTATCATTGCCATCCCCGCCAAAAATCTTGGTTCCTTCCCCACCAAAGGAGTGAATCGTATCATCATGATCACCCCCGTAGATTTCCAGCCGAAGATCCTCCCCTGCCATCGCGCTATCAGCAACCCCGGGGTGAACCAGCGATCCTGCCGTGAGATACTCTGGATTCTTCACGATAATCGTATCGTTCCCTTTACCCGCATCGATCTTGCCGAATCGCATGGTATCATCAAACCGATCTTTCCCATCTGTGAGAATCAGCTCTTCTGCCCCACTAATGCGTAAGGCGCTATCCCCAACCCGTGTCGCTCCGTCTTCGGTAACCGTACCTTGACTAAAGTTGGCAAACGATGCACGGTCATAATCGGCTCTGGTAAAGATTGTGTCTGCCCCACCCCCAGCCTTGCCAAGATCCAACTCGAGGTCGGCATCAAGCCAGGCCTGCTCCACAACAACCTCATCTCCTCGTTCTGACAGAATGACGTTCTCGATATCGACCAGATAATCTGTACCAGACTTCCCGGAGTTCTGATCCGTGATGGTTAGTTTGATCGCATCAGTGCTCCCAAGAGTAGCGTTGTGGTCAAGCTCAGCAAGAGAGAGCCCAAACGCAGCGAGTGCAGACGTTCCTTCCCGCTCATCAGACAATCGATATTCCACAGTGTCGTCGGAGCTTCCCCCAATATACACATCATCTTCATTCGAACGACCATCGGCTGATTCTTCGGTCACCAGATCGATGATGCGATCCTTGCCTGTGCCTCCCACGATAATATCCTTACCCGTCCGACCGTACAGTGTATCCTCCCCCCCACGCGCGACAATAATGTTGTTATCACTATTTCCATCTATCTGGTCTCCTTCCCCAAGGGCCACGAACAGACTGGTGGTGTGTTCATCGTATGAAGGGGGATTACCTCCACGCTCTGGGTCGTTTCCACGTTCTGCAAGCTCCACAGTGAGCGAACCAGATTCAAGAGCAAAATCAATTCGGTTGATGACACGGGCATTATTCGTAATAGCGGATCCATACAGCTCCTGCATGGCCGCGAGAATGGTATCAGCCTCCACTTCTTCGATAAAAAAGTTATTGACAATGGTTTGGATTCCGTCGACCATGACGTCTTGATCTGGATGATCGGCCCCGATATTCCACAGGTCCTTAGCCAGGTCAGCCTTCAAGACCGTGTCATTATTTGAAAGACCTAAAAATCCCTCTTCAGGCCTCCAGTCGGTGTGGCTCTTGTAGTTCACCTCGCCCAACGCCATCTGCCCCGCAAACTGCACAATGGCCTTCGCCAAATCTGGAAGTGGATTCCCATGCGCAGTTGGGATCTTTCCCTCCGTCACTAATTTTCCCAGCTCATCGGCGTCATCAAATAAGGCGCGAATCCCCGTATTGCCGAATACCAGCGTACCGTTACCGTGATCATCTGTATCAAGCGCAGAATAGGCGATGGCTGACAGCATCTTGTCGGTCTCTGAATATCGCCCCTGTGTGTCCGCTGGTTTAAAACCAGCTTGCTCTGCGACTTCAGTAGTAAAAATCGCATTAATGAGAGCGGGACCAATGCTCTCCCAGTCCAAATGTGCATGTTCTTGCCCAAACATCAGTGTCGTAAGAAGGGCTTGCGAGTGCAGATCAACCGGATTTTGAAAAAAAGCATGACTGTCGTAATAGGTGGTAGGCATATCTTGATACACCCGGCCAGCTGTCAGGATATCGAGGAGTTCTCCTGTCACGGCATACCCTTGCAGGTTAGTACTAAGCAACGGCGCAAACGGATCCTCATCGTTATAAAAATCTTTTCGGAATTGATCCCACACCGCGCCTCTCGTGTCAGCATGCCCATAGGCGGTTTCAACCGCGAGCTCAAATGGCATGCTGTTAAAGATCTTTGCATCCTCGTGATACAACGCACCAATGAAGCCAGCAAGCCCACCACCCAGCGAATGACCGGTTAAGGTGGCTGATCCAGTCAGTGGATTACCAGTCTGCGTTCCAGTCACCGCCTGATAAAACTCAGCAGCCAAGCGGGCCTGCTCGCTCGTGCCTGACCCAGCTCCTGTGCCATAACCATTCCAAAAGTCACCACCTTGGTCATTCCAGGGCAATGTGGCAAAGCTGTCTGTCCCCCGATAGGAAATGATCGTTTCGCCATTCCACTCATACGCCACGGCGTAGAAACCGGCGGCTTGGGCTTCCGGTGAAATATCTTGTTCAATTACGGTTGCATTTCCAATTTTTGATCCAAGCCCACCAAGGCCGTCAGGATCATTAGCTCCACCATCGTTTATGCCAGCATTGTATCCACGGTTATAAGAATCCATTGATAAGATTGCTAAAAATAGGTCTCTAGAAATAGCCACAATTATCTCCTTTTAAAATCGAGTCTTGATAAACTGTTTGCAAGTCTGTTTTTTGCGTAAATAGAACTAATTCTTTGCCCATCAAGCATTCCATCTCCAACAGTTTTTAACCACTCCAACACGCTTTCAATCTTCCCCTCCGTCACCGGCTCATCCGTGATTTCCAGCGTAATGCGTTTGAGCGACACCCTAGGTCCAAACGTGGCCGCAAGATTCTCCGGCTCCACTTTCTGCACCGTCTTGGGATCAGTGATGCCCATGAAGGTCACGAGTAGTGGGTAATGGGAGAGTGGAATATCTTGCTTCAATCTCGACTTCGACAAGACCGCAAAACGCTCGATCCCTCGTTGTGGCAGATGCTCAGCGAAGATGTTGACCGCATTTGTTTTCGGACCACTATCGGGAGGTCCACCTGACAGCAACGCAAACAGGTAGCGGTTTCCTGGCAGCTCCACAAATGCCGCTTCCCCTCGCGCCCCAAACTGCAAGGGATACCCTAAGCCCTGCGTAATCGGATCACTTTGACCGACACTCACCTTCACCACACTCGAGCCGGTATAGATCTGACCATCGACTTCCACTTCTAACGTCATCTTCTGATGCCAGGTGTACGGAATCAAAAAATCCTTACAATAAGCCAACATCGCCACCAGCATGACTCCTACAACAATTAGCCCCCACTTCATCGTGCCCTCCTCGCAAAACGGGTCAGCTTCATTCCAGCAACTCGTAAACGCATTGATTTATATGACCAACTAGTTCCTAAATACTCTTCACCCTGGCTTCCTTGATCACACTTTGCGCCTCCATGAGTCCATCAACCCTGGTTGTTCAGCGTTACCCTTACACACGATCGTCCCAATTTATTCATCCCTGTTTTTCGTGTGTCCTCAGCTCGAAGCTTAACGAAGGGGCAAAGAACATCGCCCCTTCGTCAACCCTGCATGTGATCTCTACAGTTAGGCTTTCGCCGATTCAGCTTCCGTCGCTTCTGTTTTGGGAGGTGCTGTGGGAAGTTCCCGGAAATATTTTCTCAGTGTCTTGCCTTGAAACACCGTCTCCTCCAACTTCTTCACCAACGCCTGGCTCGCTTCTTTCGGAGCGACGACGGCTAAGAGCCAAGGGATATCCCCGCTTTTCCAGTCTTGCGGTGCAAGACGAAAGGGTATGCCGGCTTGCTTTTGTGCTTCAAGTTTCTTATCTACCTCTTCCGAGACATATGCCCACATGGCGAGGCCTAAAGGAATCGTCAAGCCATCTTGATCTTTGAGTTTCCCGCGTACACTCGTCACCTGATTAGTCATTAACGCGGGAATGACCAACCATTCCAGATCCGCCAAGCTCATATGCTTATAAAGAGGTGACCGACTCAACAGCGCCACGATCTCGCCGAAGGCCAGAGCCGTCTTATTCACGCGGGCCTGCACATCACTGGATGTCGGCTGAGCCTTCGTCGAGGTATTGGACTTCATCATCTTATCTGTGGAGTCGTTCATGTTTGTCGGGCTCTCTGTCATCTGGGGTTCGACCTGCGGTTCATGTTGTTGGGTTGCAATGCTCATGGGGTTCTCCTCGTAAAAGAAAGTGAAAGGTTCAATGATCAATGAACGAGCGTGACGGACCATCCGTCGCGCCTCCGAGCATCATCCAGGATCTTGAAGCCCTTACACCATTCCTCATTTGAAGGGGAGGCCCAGAAAAAGAAACGCCCCCAACGGCACGAAACCATCAGCAGTCGTATAAACTGCAAGGAATCAGTACAAACCGACATCCTTCGCAATTACCATTCCACGGCAAGTCCATCGACTTCACTTGCTTTCTAAGAGCCTAACATGCCTCCCTCATTGTGAAAATCCACCACACCCAATCAGCAACACCTCGCCGCCTCACGTCTCGTTATCACTTCGCACAATATGCACAAATATCAATTATCATGTCTGACCCCTTAATCGTAACAATCGTAACCGCGCCCACCACCTAGCGAATGACCGGTTAAGGTGGCGGATCCAGTCAGTGGATCACTGTCCTGGGTTTCCGTCACGGCCTGATAGAACTCGGCTGCAAGTTTCGCCTGTTCCGTACTTGAATCCCCTACTCCCGTGCTATATCCATTCCAAAGATCCGATCCTCCATCATCAGAATCGCTATACCAATCTTGGACCCACTCTGGAAGTAACAAGTTATCCGTGCCGCGATAGGAAATAATGGTCTCCGACAGGCCAGTCTCCGGATTAGTCCACTCATACGCCACGGCGTAGAAGCCGGCGTTCACTTCAGAGCTATTTACATTCGAGTTCGATCGCCCTGAAATTGTCGCTGTGCCAATTTGTGTTCCAATTTCGTCGCTCAGGCCTTCTATGCCAGCATTGTAACCACGGTTATAAGAATCCATTGATAAAATAGCGAGAAATAAATCTTTGGTCATGTGCAGTCTCCTATCCTAAAAGAACCTGTACCTAAATTATTTGAAAGCTCATTATCCATAATTGCAACACTAGTGCTCCCATTCAGCCGTGCTCTTTTTTTCCGTAAAGTGCACTACCACCCCAACACCTGTTCAATCTCCCCCTCCGTCACCGGCTCATCGGTAATTTCCAGCGTAATGCGTTTGAGTGTGACACCCGGGCCAAACATTGCGGTCAAATCATCCGACTCCACTTTCTTCACTGTCGTTGGATCATGAATATCCGTGAAGGTAACGAGTAGGGGGTAATATTCCGGAAGCACCTCTCGCTTCAGTCGTAAGCTGGATAAGGCGGCAAAAAGTTCTGGACTTCCCTTTGGCAACAGGTCACGAAACACATTAATCCCAATATTGCCGAGATCACTCCCATGTTTCCCACCATTCAATAAGGCAAACAGATAGCGCGCCCGGTAAGGCCACATACGCCGCCTCCCCGCGGCTGCCTTTTTGAAGAGGCGACCCCAATTGGCTAGTAATGGGATCACTTCGCATCACCCCGACCGACCCCACACTTGACCCCGTGTACAGCTGGCCATCGACCTCCACTTCGATGGTCATCTTCTGATGCCAGGTGTACGACGTAAGAGAGCAATAGGCCAGAATACCGGCAAGCAATAGGCCCATGACAATCAAAGCCCGCTTCATCGAGCCCACCTCGCAAGACTGGATATCTTCATTCCATCAACTCGTACATGCATCGATTTGTATGACCAACTAGCTCCGACAAACTCTTGCCTCAGTCCTTCCCTGACCACCATGAGTCTATCCCTCCTGGTTCTTCATTTTCTCCTCATGGCAGGGCTCACGGTCGACTTCAGCACAGAAAAACGACCTTCTTCATGACTTTAAATTCACTCACTCTTAGTTTTTTATTCTATGGTACAGAGCACCCCCTTACTTTGAAGTAAGGGCCTGATTCCTAATCTTCAATGAATTAACCGGTTGACCAAAAACTAACATTCACTTTTCAATGTTCCGGTCAGAGACATGTTGGCTGACTAAACCGTTTAGGTAGAGTTTTATGGGAATTCTTGTCATGTTGCATTTGCTGCATCCATTCCTTGAGGGTCAAATGAATAAAATTGCCCTCCCTTCCTAGCCCAAATATTTTATTCGTCGTTCGCGCATGCCAAACATTATCATTAGAATAGAGAGTGTCGAAAAAATGGGACCAATTGGGAAGAGTGAAGAGTGATTTGTTGTGACTGAACATAACATTTCCGATCATCGTCCAATCTTGAGTACGTACATCAAGTTTTTGCCTTGATTCCCAGTTGATCATGCTTCGGACTTTTGATCCAGTAATCTGTATCGGATACTCTTTATTATTCGCAAACACATTATTTCGTAACATAATGCGTCGCCCAGTATTGACCTGAAACCCATGTCGTTTATTGTTACACATCCTACTATTTTCAATTCTTATGGGGCCTGGACTTGCTTCAATTTTGAGTCCATCCGTTAAATTCGCACATAGACAAGCCCTATTAATGATAATGTCACTATTGTCTGTATCGAGCCACAACCCACGCGTCATATTGTTTGATGCGATAATGTTATTGTAGGTGGCCTCGTGTATATGCAAGTGTTTAATTCCTCCTGCATCCCATCGAAGAAAATTGCCTTTCACTCCTCGCCAATTATTAAACCTAATCGAGTCATGTTCGGACAATAAGGATTTTATCCATATGCCCTTCCACCCAATACCACCATTATGGTGCATGATATTTCGACGCGTGGTGACATTCCGAACTCGAGAGAATCCTAATCCTGCCCAATTATTCAACACGAAGCGATTATCTTCAATGAGAATATTTTGGGAACCAGAAATGTGCACGGCTCCATGTTGAGCAATTGCGGAAGCACTATGTTGAAATTGCAACCCTTGTATTACAAAATTCTTAAGTCGAGACACTCTGACTAGTTGCGCCCGCGTGGCGACTTCGATAATCGATTTACCCATGATCGTTCCCTGCGGGGTGATATATATACAGTTTTCGTCTTCTCTGAGACATAAAACCTATTGGGGCGCAAATCTGACAACGTGAGAACTTGTTCTAAACGTTTCCCATTAATAAGAATCATTTCTTTTCGTTGAATGATCGGGTTAATAGGAAGTCGCTCATGCCATATGCTTGGCAACGGTTGCAGCCCCCACGTATATGGCCACGAATGTGTATAAATATTGTTGGACGTCTTCTTCCAGTTGCGCCAAATATCAGACCCTGAGATGATCACCTTATGCGTTGCGTTTTCAGTGCACGCATAATAATTGGTGGTCCACTTTTCTGTTGAGGGAGCCCAATTTCAACTGTTTCACGATAGATACCTGGGTAAATGAGAACTACCGTACTGACTCCTTTATGACGATTGAGCATCGCTAATCGCACGGCTCTGGAAATCGTCAGTAACGGCGAAGTATTCTTTAACCCCGAATTCTTATTGTTCGCGTTGGGATGACGGTTATTCACGTGAATTGTTTGATCAGCGCTCACATGACTTAACCAATTGGGTGCTCCTGGAGCCGCGAACGAGGCTTGAGATTGAAGCAAGACCAACATGATGCCAAGGACACCAACGATCAAATTTTTCGCGAACATGATATTTGTCAAATGGTCGTGAGGGTCCTGTGCAGGGCAAGTGCCTGCTTGGACACGTGACGGCATATGACGACTTGAAGTCTCCGTCATCAAAATTGGCGCCCCCAAAGTTCATCAATGAAGTTCTCGCCAATACATGTGGGAAATCGCGTCTTGAAATCATGTGTTAGTCTCCTTGGTTGAGGTGGCGCTGCCTCACTCCGCTGTGACAGCTACGTGATACCAATGATGCTTCAGTGAAAAACTTCAAGATAGGAGAAAGAGAAAGTACCGTCTCCGATGGATAACATGGGGGATGACAAGAAGGTTCTACTGTTGGTTAGACATTAACCAAAAGAGCAGAATGAAATTTCACGAGTCGCAATCAGGGATTTTTTAAAAAAATTGAATACGCGAAGAGAATGTTTTCGCAGGGTTGTGAACACAGATATTTGCTACTCACATTACTTAACTTATTAATTCTCCCACTATTTCTACTTAAGTCACGAAGTATTTTCCTATGGTGATTGGTCAAATATCCTACCCATGGGCTCAACCGATTTTGAGAAATAGCAATGAATGTTATAAAAATGGAAAATATTGGAACCCAAACTACGAAAAAGACAAAACCTTACAAGAGAGGCTTAGATTGCTACTTCTTAACCAGGTAGATATCAAAGCGGTGTTTCCTGGTTTTAATTGACGTATGCGGTGTCATCTTTGCTAGAAAACCGGCGTAGGCGGGACGTTTAACGACTACTCGTTGTAGGGCAACTGATAAGGCCATGCTCAATAACTCATCGGCATCTTCATCCGGTCCCGCGATTTCTTGGAGCATTCTCATGTCTTTTTTTACGAGTGCTGATTTTTCTCTCTGCGGAAACATCGGGTCGAGATAAATGACTTCGGGGTCAAACGGGACATGCAACAGGGCTGTCCGACTATCCCCGCACGTGAGTGAAAGTTTCTCTGTGATCAATGTGCCAATCTTTTCATCATGCATCGCACGACGCAACGCATCGTCAAGCCATCCGGCAACGACCTTGGACCGTTCGATCATATGCACCTGACAACCCAGCGTTGCCAACACAAAGGCGTCACGGCCTAATCCCGCTGTGGCATCCACAATATTTGGTCGATGCCCCTTCTTCAGCCCTACAGCTCGACTAATCGCTTCCCCGCCGGCATGTCCATACTTTCGACGATAGGCCGTCTTCCCGGACACAAAATCGATGACAATCGGTGTAATCGCTGGATCAGCTTGATCAATCAAAGCCAATTGCTCTCCTTGCATATGCAGGCAATACATAGACAAAAAACGTGTGGTTACGACTGACTGCCAAGGAGTTTCACAAAATCAGACTCCTCCAACACCGTCACGCGTAGGGCTTGAGCCTTGTCGAGTTTCGAGCCTGGCTCCGTTCCTGCCACAAGATAATCAGTAAGCTTACTCACACTCCCCGTGACGCGTCCACCAAGCGATTCGATTTCCTGCTTGGCTTGTTGTCGAGAGAAACCCTGAAGCGTTCCAGTCAGCACAAAGACTTTTCCTGCAAGGGGTTGATTGCTTGCGAGAGGAGAGGTCTCCAGAACTTCAACGGTAACGCCTAAGTCTTTCATCCGCTCCAATACGATGAGATTTCGGGATTCCTGAAAGAAACTTTCCACACTCGACGCAATCTCTGGACCAATTTCATGTATCTGTTCAAGGTCTTCTTTTTTTGCCTCTCGTAGCTTTTCCAACGCTCCAAAATGCTTGGCTAACACTTGGGCAATGTGAGCGCCAACATTCCGAATACCCAGACCAAAGATGAATCGTGGCAAAGGCGCCTGTTTGCTCTGTTCGATGCCTTCCAATAATTGTGAGGCGGACTTCTCGGCAAACCCTTCTAACGATAAGAGTTGGTCTTTGGTCAATGTGTAAAAATCCGATAGGTCTTGAACAACACCTTCATCGACTAACTGCGCCACCGTCTTTTTTCCGAGTCCGTCGATGTTGAGAGCTCCCTTAGACACATACAGTTCGAGTGAGCCTTTTAATTGCGCCGGGCAAACGGTTTGCCCAGTGCAATAGAGAATGGGGCCTTCTTGAATCGTGTGGGAACCGCACACAGGACAGGTTGCTGGAGGATTAAAGGGGGCTGAACGAATTTCCCCAGGAACGTCGACTCGTGCGACCACATCGGGAATCACATCCCCTGCCCGTTCAACCTTGACGGTGTCGCCGGGGCGAATGTCTTTACGCGCGACTTCATCAATATTATGAAGTGACGCTCGACTGACTGTGACACCGCCAATGTCAATAGGGTTCAACATGGCAATCGGCGTGAGGGCTCCCGTTCGTCCAACCGAAACCATGATTTGATGGACTTTTGTGATTTCCTTCCGTGGAGGAAATTTAAAGGCCACCGCCCAACGCGGACTTCGTGATTTTTCTCCAAGCGCCTGTTGCCAGTCATAGCGATCGACTTTCACGACAATCCCATCGATTTCAAACGGTAACTGATCCCGTTGGGATTCCATGTCCGTATGAAAGGCAATGACATCATCAATGGAACGACACCGCTGTCGATGGGCGGGAATAGGCAAACCCCACTCCCCGATCATTGAGACAGCGTCCCAATGCGTGGACGGACGTTCACCACCTCCCAGTTTCAGGTCGTAACACGTGAGAGTGAGTGGCCGACTGGCCGTAAGCCGAGAATCTAACTGTCGCAGTGAACCTGCGGCAGCATTTCGCGGATTGGCAAACGGTTCTTCACCCGCTTCTGTCAGACGTTGGTTGAGTAGATGAAAGTCCGTGAGCGGGATATACACTTCACTGCGAATCACCAGTCGTTGCGGAACAGTTGTCGCATTGAGTAATTGCAGGGGAAGTGAACGAATCGTTCGCAAATTTACCGTAATATTTTCTCCGATCCGTCCATCACCACGTGTCGAACCGCGAATAAAGGTTCCAGAGTCATACACCAGCTCGACCGAAAGACCATCATATTTAGGCTCGACAGTATAGTCGATGGTATCGACATCCAGTTCACGACGAACCCGTTGATCAAACGTTCGAACATCCTCAACCTTCACATGGGAGTCAAGGCTGAGCATGGGATATTCATGTTGAACTTTCTGGAACTTATCAAGAGGTGCGCCTCCGACTCGTTGAGTCGGGGAATCAGGGGTGACCAGGTCAGGAAACTGCGATTCAAGATCGTGCAGTTCTCTGAAGAGCTGATCGTAAACTGAATCAGAAACCTCCGGTTGGTCTTTCAGATAATACAAACGATCGTGATGTTGAATCTCTTCACGAAGTTCATGCAGTCGAGAAAGGACGTGTGGGGGAACCTCTTTGGGACTGTTTGAGAGCGTCACAGTGTTCTCATTGATGTAGTGAAGTTCGAACAGATACGTTCTAACAAAGAATGTTCATGTATCTCCCCTACCCCTCTCCTTATAAATGGGAGGATCGTGAAAGATCGAAGGTCAGAAGATTTCAGAATAGTATATTACGTCAAGAAAGCCCAGCAACTCCTCTGCTTGGGATAATTACTCGCGGATAAATTGAGAGGCGTAACTACGAATATCATGGCCGTTCAGGACATGAAATCGACGTAACCGATTGACCGTCTGACCTGAAAAGCGGCTTAAAGGAATGGGTATCAATTTTCGTCCAAATTTCCTTGCGATGTGACGCCATCTAGCTTTCGGCGGAACTGGCGAAACAACTGCGACATAGGGCTCTTGCGAATGACGACAGGCTCCGGCAAGCAGTCGTTCTTCCAACGTTCGCGTAAAGTCGAGTTGCCGGTCCGTCCAAATATCTGGGATCGGCCTGGGAGGAAATAAAAACATGGTCCCACCATATTGGGACTGCCCGATTCCTGGGCCAACCATATTGTCTAAGAATGGTGTTGCAAAAAAGCACAGCGTCGATTCTTCTGCATGTTCCGCGTACCACGTCGCCTGCCAGGTAAACTTTTCAGTATCAGCCGGAATTTCAAAGAGAAACACGATCACTTCAAGTGTCCCACGGGAGGGCGGAATATCTTTCACATAAATTTCGAGATTCCGTGATGTCGAGGTCATGGAATGTCGTAGTGTTTCACGCACATCAATGCCGTCGCGCAGCGACGTCGTGAACTTTTCCGCTTTCGCCAACTCGGCCCCCAAAAGAGATTTGGCTTGCTGACGCACATGCGCGGAAAACGATTCAATTTTATCGTCTTCCGGTGGCCAGGAACATTGACCAAACGGATTCCATTGAAAGGCCCAATTGCGTTTCTTCTGTTTGGGCGGTGCCGGTCGCAACGACAGGGATTTCCATTCGAGTAGTTCCCCGGCTAAACGGTTTTTCACCTTCGCCACCGTTCCATCTGGAAACTGCACTTCTCCGAGTCCTGCAGAAACCAACGACTGGCTCCACGAAGGCGCGACACCTTCTTGAAATCGATACTGCTTAGCAGTATCCAAAAGCGTGAGAGCAAACTCATCACCAGCCAATTGCTTGGCTGCCAGGACTAAGGTGTACAGGTCAGGAGTCAAGCGACGATGCAAGAGAGAGAGATTTCTGACGTATTGTAGATACATCTGCAATAACTGCGGCGTGACCCAATTCGACTCTTGCGTACTGTTGGCATGCCAGGTACTGAGCCAATGGGACCGTGTTTCCAACAGCAGCTCTTTGATGCCATCGATTGACAGATGCATGTCAGACCTGGCTTCCTGCCGACGCGTTTCATACAACTCCGTGACAAACGGTAGTTCGCCCAATACAAAATAGAGCGACTCAGCCTGCACCGAACAGGACTCCGGTCTTCCGTGCAGTGTGTCAGGCGTTTCATAGGCTGCACGATTTTGGTAGGCGGTTCGGATCCAGGGCCAATCATCCAACGAACAGAGGCACAGAACCGATTCATAATACAATTCTAACTCATGGAGGCGAAATGCCATCCACGCAATACGTTGCCAAGGTTGACTCCCCACCACAGGCACGGGAAGGGAGGGCAGCATAGCCGCTCCATACGAAGCCAAGGAAACGTGTTTGAGCGCATAGGGATCAGCGGTGAGATACGCGGAGGGCTCATAGATTGACACCTCACGGTCAATATAGGCCCGGGGAATACCTTCGTTGAGCGCCACACGGATCCCCATGATCACGGCTTGACACGGATCGATGGGGATAGAGGAATACGTCACGTGATCTTGGATCTCTGGAAGAAGGACAAGTTGGATGTGTGGCAGATGTGTAATGGCTGTTTCCACCGACTCCTCTACGGATGGTGGGAGAGGAATGGCGAGACAATCCACCTGTTTGCTCAGGAGGTATTCCCGAACTTCTTGAGCCACATCACCGCTACCATGACGAATCGGCAACAGCCTAATGCGCGGCGATAAGTGAAAGACAGCTTCGACCTTGTCTGTATCTAGACGCATAATCAATGTGTCATGAAGGCAGATACGAGCTAGTAAGCTGAAACGTGGCTCGTTGCTCGTCCTTCGTTGCTCGTTTAAGAAAAAACGTGAAGCGTGAAGCAAAAAACTAGAAACGAGTTGCGAACGACGAGAGACGCTTTACGAAAGACGGATTCTTCTTACGAATCAGGATGGAGAGGATGACCCTCATCAAAGAAAAAATCGCCTAACCCCCTGGGCGTCGGCTCATTGCCAATGGCGCGGCTTCGGTGACGGGCCAGCGAATCCAAGTCTAAGGCTTCCTGCCCCAGTACTTTAGTGAGCGCTTCGGTCCACGCCTCGTCTTGCCCGAGTGGGTGCGAGGAATCTTGCGCTAATCGCTTCAACGCAAATTGCACCATATGAATCCCATCACGAACCGAAAACTCTAAATCAAGTTCATGGGCTTTTTGCAAAAAGTCAACGGTGAGACTCAGGATTTCAGCAGGAGCAAACGGGAGATGGTATTGCAAAATAGCGAGTTCATGATCGCGTGCCGGAAATTCCACCTTTAAGGTCGGTTGCAACCGCGAGAGGATATAATCTGGAATCTCATAGGTGGAGGCATCTTCATTCATCGTGATGCAACATCGAAAATTGTCATGCGCCTTAATTTGAATACCCGCAATCATGGATTCCACACTCCGGCGATAATCAAGCAACGGAGCGAGAGACGCCCAACTTTTTTCATTCATGCGGTTGCCTTCATCTAAGAGACAGACACTTCCGGTCAGCATGGCCGTAACCAGGGGAGAGGCTTGATAAGCGATAGCGCCCCCTTCTGAAATCACGGGAGAGACCAGAAGATCTTCCGGCCTCGTATCGGCCGTACATTGAAAAATATACAGCTCCTGTTTCTTTTCTTTAGCCGCGGACATGGCCAGGGTAGTTTTCCCCACGCCAGGCTGCCCGGTAATGCGTGGAGATAACGGCAGGTCGCGTGGATCAACGACCAACCAACAGGCCAAGAGTTGTTGCAACAATTCACGATCCCCGATCCATTCCTGATTAAGTGGAATCGGTTGAGCTAATCGAAGCGAAACATGGTCAACGACCTGTGTCCGAGATGTAGGAGAGGGATTCATCATGAGCTGTGGCGCAACAGGAAAGTACGAGATGAAGATCGGTAGTGACAAGCAAAATTAGCATAGGAAATTTCTATGGGTCAAACGTCTTCGTTCAGGCCCTGTTGCTCGAACATTTTTAGGTCGTGTATGTTTGACATTACTTACAACCCACACTATTCTTTTATGTGAGTGCCTTCGTTCAGGCTTCGACTATCACTACGACAGGACATGACTAAGGTCTTTGAATCAGGACTCAAGACCATGGCTTCAACATTGGAGGAATGTGCATGATGATATCACCTGTGATCTGTGAAACACTACGCTCTCGCATGTCTGGCACCGTGAAACAGACACTGCACATCATAGGTAGCGTGATGGTCTTTGGCGGGCTGTTGAGTGGATGCGTCAGCAGCGAAAAATATGAAGCGGAAAAAGCCCGAGCCCTCAATTTTCAACGGCTCCTGGCTCAGGAAGAAAAACGAACCGGTGAAGTCAACGAAAAATATCAAGAAGTCCAACGAGAACTGACGTCCTTAGAATCACAAAACCGCGACCTGACAGCTGAACTTGATGCCGCGCGTGATCAGTTTACCAGTACGCAAGATGAGTTAACCCGACTACGGGATGGAAAAATTGACGACGTCAAATCTGACGATCTCACACTCTCCGAGCCTTCCATTTCAGAATTCGGCCTTGAAGATATTGAATTTAAAGATTCCGACTTTGCCGATATTGGAGGCGATTTAAGCGAAGACTCCATGGCCACCTCCATGATGGATGGGACAACGCAATCACATACCGTTGCGAAGGGTGAAACCTTATTTAGTATTTCACGCCAACATGGGGTCAGCGTGAACGACCTCAAAGACTGGAATAACCTCCCAGGAAACTTGATCACCCCAGGACAAAAACTTATCGTCAGCCGACCCTAAGGCCAACCCTCTAAGGATAGTCCTGCCCCTTACGTCGTCCTGGATGCCTACGAACATCTTCTAGCCCCTGTTGAAGGTCATCTTGACCTCACTGGGGCTTTCTCTTTTCTTCTGTCCAACCATTGCAGCCGACACGTCTATTCATGGGTCTGTTGAAAAAAGCCGCCAGCGGCGTTCTCGCCATTTTGCCGTGCTCACGTATAACCAGTACGCTCCGCGCGTCAAAATGGCTGTGGCCTTGCTGGACGGACTTTTTTGAACCGACCCGAGGCTTCTGGCATCCAACACATGCTCGAGGAATATTGCAGCTCGATATCAGCATTACTCAACACTCTCATTCATTGATTTTAAATCAAATCGTGTGCTACCGTCTGATCGATGAAAAAACCTTATTATTCAGTAGGTTTTGAAGAGTTTTGCGAACTCGCCAATCAAGGAAACTTGATTCCGCTGTATCGTGAAATTTTCGCTGATTACGAAACTCCTGTCTCAGCATTTTCTAAAATCAATACTGGCTCCACAGCCTATTTATTTGAAAGTATCGAAGGTGGTGAAAACTGGGCACGTTATTCATTCCTTGGCAATCAGGCGAAGCTTGTCATGTGGGAACACAACGACGAAATGATCATCAAGGAGGGAAAGCGCATCACTCGCCTGCCAATCGGAAGCAACCCGCTTGAGCACATTGAACGGTTATTAGCCCCCTATCAACCGGTTGCCGTCCCAGGCCTCCCTCGATTTCTTGGAGGCGCGGTTGGATACCTTGGCTATGATGTGGTGCGTTCCTTTGAACCAATTCCTGAAGTCCCCAAGGACGACACGCGCCTGCCAAAGCTGGCGTTTTTACTCACCGACACCCTCGTTATTTTTGATAATATTGCTCACACGATCAAAGTCGTTGCAAACGCCCACATTACCAATCACACGAAAACGGCACTCAAACAATCCTATATCGAGGCCAAACATCGGATCGATCACATGATCGACCGGCTCAAGAAACGTGCGCCACGTTCCAAGCCGCAGGGTCGACGCACTCCCTTGCGATTTCAGTCCAATATGAGTCGCGAGCATTTTGAAAAAATGGTGATTCGGACCAAAGAATACATTCAAGCTGGAGATATTGTGCAAGGAGTTATTTCTCAACGATGGCAGACCACCATCAAATCCAATCCCTTGGAAATTTACCGTGCCCTACGCGTGATTAATCCGTCACCCTATATGTTTTATTTACGCATTGCGGGGGTTGAACTCGTTGGGTCGTCACCTGAGGTCCTAGTCCGATGTGAAGATGAGCAAGTCGTGGTGCGTCCCATTGCGGGAACTCGACGTCGCGGGACAACCAAGGAACACGATCAGGCACTTGCAGCCGAACTGCTTGCCGATGCCAAAGAGCTTGCCGAACATATTATGCTCGTCGACCTCGGGCGGAACGATGTGGGGCGGATTGCTCAGACCGGCTCCATAGTCGTTGACCCATTTAAAACGGTAGAACGCTATTCCCATGTGATGCATATTGTTTCGCAGGTCACCGGAAAACTGGCGCCATCCAATTCCGCATACGATGTCATGAAGGCCTGCTTCCCGGCAGGAACCGTTTCGGGCGCACCAAAAATCAGAGCCATGCAAATCATTGAAGAATTAGAACCTACGCGACGTGGCCCCTACGCCGGCGCCGTCGGGTATTTTGGATTCTCTGGGAATATGGACACCTGCATTAACATTCGAACGGTAGTCATTAAAGATCAACAGGCATATATCCAAGCTGGCGCCGGCATTGTGGCTGACTCTGACCCAGCCAGCGAGTATGAAGAAACATGCAATAAAGCCGGAGCAATGATGCGCGGGATCGAAATGGCGGAGCAAGGACTCGATTAAGAACGTAAAGAGGACGGCGTAAGGAAATATGAAAATACAGAGACATCTTTCACGACGCTTCACGTTTCACGTCTGACGATTCACGGAATTCATATGTTACTTGTCATCGACAATTATGATTCTTTTACCTATAACGTCGTCCAATATCTTGGAGAGTTGGGCGCGGACGTTCACGTCTATCGAAACGACAAGATTTCAATTCCAGAAATTGAACGATTCGCCCCTGAACGGCTGTTGATTTCTCCCGGGCCATGTACACCCAACGAAGCCGGCATTTCGGTTGAAGTCGTTCGACATTTCGCAGGACGACTTCCCCTGCTTGGTGTCTGCCTTGGACACCAGTCACTGGCCTATGCATTTGGTGGTGAAATTATCCGTGCCGAACGATTAATGCATGGTAAGACTTCGAAGATTCATCATGATGGGAAAACGCTGTTTCACGGACTCCCCAATCCGTTTGAAGCCACACGCTATCATTCATTAATTGTGAATCGTCACACATTGCCCGACGGCTTCGAAGTCTCTGCAGAGACCGTCGAAGGCGAAATCATGGGGATTCGCCATAAAGATACGGAGGCCGAAGGGGTACAGTTTCACCCCGAATCCATTCTGACGACATCTGGCAAAGATCTTTTTCAGAATTTTCTTCGTATGACGGTACCCATAAAAAAATAGGAACACGAAACCCTCTGAAGTGAACACGAAAGTACGCCCATGATTAAAGATGCCATAGCCAAGCTGGCGGAAGGGACAGACCTTTCCGAAAAGGAATCCACAGAGGTGATGCTGCAGATTATGCAGGGAGAGGCGTCGGACGCACAGATTGCGGCCTACCTGATGGGCATGCGAACCAAAGGGGAATCCGTCGAGGAAATTAGTGGGTCCGTGCAAGCCATGCGGAGTCTGGCGTCGCGAGTGCCTACCGCAGACCCGATGACTGTTGATACCTGTGGAACCGGTGGCGATGGTGCGCACACGTTTAATATTTCGACGGCTGCAGCATTTGTGGTTGCCGGTGGTGAGATGACCGTCGCCAAACATGGGAATCGCTCGGTCTCATCACGATCAGGAAGCGCCGACGTGCTCCAGGCTTTGGGAGTGGCCATTGACCTTCCAAGCGAACGCGTGAGTGAATGCATCAACGATGTCGGAATCGGCTTCCTCTTTGCCCCGCTGTATCACGGAGCGATGAAGCACTGTGCGAAGCCGCGAGCAGAACTGGGTATTCGCACACTCATGAATATCTTGGGCCCCTTATCCAATCCTGCAAATGCCTCTATTCAAATATTGGGTGTCTACGACAAGACCTTGACGGAAAAGCTTGCCCAAGTCCTGATACGGCTAGGCACACAGCACTGCTTCGTCTTACATGGACTCGATGGCCTGGATGAGATTACCTTAACCGACCAAACCTATATCTCGGAAGGGAAAGCCGGCCGAGTCTCAAGTTACACCATTAGTCCAATAGATTTTGACCTCTCCGTCGTGAAAAGCCAGGAACTCGCTGGAGGCACACCAGAAGACAATGCGACCATTATTCAACAAATCCTACGCGGACGAAAAGGGCCGAAACGGGACATTGTCTTGCTCAATGCCGCCCCCGCATTTGTCGCCTGCGGGAAAGCCAAAACGTTGAACGAAGGCTTCCAACAAGCGACAACCGTACTTGAAAGCGGAGCGGCCTATGAAAAGTTAGAAAAACTCATTCAGTACACACAACAACATGCGCCATGATCCTTGATCGAATTCTTGACCATAAAAAAGCCGAGTTGCGCCACAAACAGAGTCGTGGCTATATCACTGAACTCAAGGGACGGATCGCCGATCGTTCCACGCCCATGGGGTTCATCGATGCCCTTGAAGCTGGCATGACAGATGACGCTCCGGCGTTGATTGCCGAAATCAAAAAGGCCTCACCCAGCCAAGGTCTGATGCGTCCTGAGTTTCAACACAGGTTTGATCCCGTTGACATTGCCAAAACGTACCAAAGAGCTGGAGCGTCAGCCTTGTCGGTCCTCACCGATCAAGAATATTTTCAGGGATCCTTAGAGTATCTCGCGTCCGTCAACGATGCGGTGACTCTCCCAACCTTAAACAAAGAGTTCATGCTTGAGGACATTCAATTCTATGAGGCTCGAGCCTATGGTGCCGATTGCGTGCTGCTTATCGTTGCGGCCCTGGATCGCATTCAGTTGCAAGACCTCTACAGTATTGCTCAAGGAATGGACTTAGACGTCCTCATCGAAACACATGATGAACGCGAACTGGATACGGTCCTTGAACGCATACCCGAGGCAAGACTGATTGGGATCAACAACCGTAATCTGAAGACGTTTTCGACAGACCTTGGCGTGACGGAACGCCTAGCCAAGCGTATTCCCGTGGACAAACTGATTGTCAGTGAAAGTGGCATTCACACACGTGACCATGTCATCAAAATCAAAGATGCCGGCGCCAAGGCTATGTTAATCGGAGAGTCACTCATTCGAGCCAATGACATAGAAGGGAAAATCTCCACGCTTCTTAATCGAACTGCAACTACGTCAGAATCCCTTGATTCACCTGTACGCTGGGTCTAATCGACAAGGATAGAAAAATGATCAATGAACGAAAACACGATGACGTAGGGATTGAAGCCGAATGACAAATACATTCAGCGCCGAGCATAAAAACCTCCTGTTTTATTATCATATTTATCAAAACCGGAATGCAGTGTACACTGAGTCTTACTTGAAGGTCTGTCGTTGACTACGGTATGGGGAATAGAAAAAGCAGAAAGACATCCTCTGTCTTATTCATGTTTTCATGAGTAAAGTACAGAGACAAGGAGAACATCCTCATGAAACAATTCAAAATTTTAGTGGAAAAACACCCTGATGGGTATGTGGCGTATCCGCTTGGCCTTAAAGGAGTGGTAGTTGGTCAGGGAGACAGTTATGAAGAAGCCTTAGCAGACGTAAAATCTGCCATTCGCTTCCATATCGACACCTTTGGAATGGACGTCCTAGAGATAGACCCTCCTGTGCTTGACGTATTTGTTGCGGAGACAGGTGTGGCCATCTAATGGCTAAATTTCCTGTAGACGCTCAAAAAAGAAGAGTGATAAAAGCTTTAGAACGATTAGGATTTCGTCTTGTGCGGGAACAAGAGCATATTGCCCTGGTACGAACCAATAATGATGGCTCCCAAACGCCTCTCACGTTGCCAAATCATTCTCACATAAAAAGCTCGACATTGAGGACTATTTGTACGCAAGCAGGGATTCCAAGAGACGATTTCTTAAAGGCCTTCGAGAATTCTTGAAAACCGTTGATGAATCCTGTTGAAATGAGTCAATTTGGAAACATGTGTTGCACGTTTACGTTACATAGATCACGTGCTTGCTCAACTCGTTTCACTCCAAACAAACCAAAAGACTCGCCTGCTAGACATGACTTTCACCAATAGTAATTCCTCCATCAAAATAAAAATTTGCGGCATTACCAATGCCGAAGACGCGCAGGTTGCGGTCGACGCCGGCGCCGATGCGTTGGGATTTATTTTCTATGCACAAAGCCCGCGTTTCGTAGAGATTCAAACAGTCAAATCCATCGTCGATCAACTACCACCATTCGTCTTGCCCATTGGGGTATTTGTGAACGAAGAGCAGACAATGGTTCAAAATATTATGGATGCATGCGGACTGGCACTGGCTCAACTCCATGGCGATGAAACCCCGGTATATTGTGAAACCCTGGGGCATCCAGTACTAAAGGGTATTCGATTACGTGATCGCAGTAGCTTCTTAGCACTTGCTGAATATAAAGGTCGTGCAGGGGTGAGAGGCTTTCTGCTGGATGCCTTCTCAGAAACCGCATATGGAGGAACGGGCTCAGTGGCTGACTGGGACTTGGCGGCTGAAGCGGCCAAGGCAGCTCCCATACTCTTGGCGGGGGGATTGTCTCCTGAAAATGTCCAGGACGCGATTCAAAAAGTTCACCCGTATGGAATCGATGTCAGTAGCGGCGTCGAAGCCAGTCCAGGGAAAAAAGACCATGCCAAGGTTCACGCCTTCATGAAAGCCGCTCACCTTGTCTCCTAACCAGGTCCCTCGTTATACTCTTGACCGGAACAAATTAAGTATTTACGAGATACGCTTCACGAACGACGAGATACGTTTGTAATTTATTATGACTATGATCCCTGACGCGCACGGACGCTTTGGCAAATATGGGGGACGGTATGTCCCTGAGACACTCATGCCGGCCATCCTGGAGCTAGAGCAGGCCTACAACAAAGTTCGAAAGGATCGTGAGTTTCAAAAAGAATTTCAAGACTATCTGAAGCAATATGTTGGACGCCCGACTCCACTCTACTTTGCTAAACGGCTCACCAAAACTCTCGGTGGAGCCAAAATCTATTTAAAGCGAGAAGATCTCTGTCATACCGGTGCTCATAAAATCAATAACACCGTCGGACAAGTGTTATTGACACGCCGAATGAAGAAGCAACGCGTGATTGCGGAAACCGGTGCCGGGCAACACGGCGTAGCCGTCGCCACCGTCTCCGCCATGTTTGGATTGGATGCTGAAATTTACATGGGAACCGAGGACATGGAACGGCAAGCCTTGAATGTCTTCCGTATGCGCTTGCTGGGGGCAAAGGTCACCGGAGTCGATTCGGGAAGCCGCACGTTAAAAGATGCGATTAATGAAGCCATGCGCGATTGGACAACCAATATTAAAACCACACATTATCTTCTCGGCTCGGTATTGGGTGCTCACCCTTACCCGATGATGATTCGAGATTTTCAATCTGTGATCGGTCGTGAAGCGCGCAAACAAATCCTCGCAGCAGAAGGCAAATTACCGAATTCGTTAGTTGCATGTGTGGGTGGTGGCAGTAATAGCATTGGATTGTTTTATCCATTCCTCAAAGATACCAAAGTTCAGATGGTGGGGGTGGAAGCCGGGGGAACAGGATTGGCGAGCGGAAAACATGCAGCTCGGTTCTCTGGTGGAAAACCTGGAGTCTTACATGGCACGATGACCTATCTACTTCAAGATCGGCATGGGCAAGTCAATCTCACGCATTCAGTGTCTGCAGGGTTAGACTATCCAGCTGTAGGCCCGGAACACAGCATGTATCATGATACTGGTCGGATTCACTACACCTCGGCATCGGATAAGGAAGCCCTGGCCGCCTTTGACCTGCTGTCACAAGAAGAAGGCATTATCCCGGCACTCGAAAGCGCTCATGCCGTGGCTGAAGTCATAAAATTGGCTCCAACGATGAAAAAGAGTCAAATTCTTGTCATGAATTTATCAGGAAGAGGCGACAAAGACGTGCAGCAAATTGCCCACATGCGTGGCATTCCTCTGTAAATCATTTCTTTGCGGTTTTAAACGAGATACGCACTTATGAGTAATCGCATACAAGAGATATTTGACCGTCTTGGCAATCAAGGGCAAACGGCCCTCATCCCATATATTATGGCGGGAGACCCTTCCTTGCCTATCACGGCATCACTGGTTCTGGAACTTGAAAATGCTGGAGCGGACCTCATTGAACTGGGCGTTCCGTTTTCCGATCCTATTGCGGATGGTCCCGTGATACAGAAAGCCGCAGAACGGGCATTACAGTCTGGCACCACACTCACTGGCATCCTCTCAATGGTCAGAACTCTTCGAACCAAAAGCCAGATGCCATTAATTTTAATGATGTACTACAACACCATTATGGCTATGGGCGAAGAAGAGTTTTGCAAACAGGCCGCTCAGGCTGGAATTGATGGGGTTATTGTTCCAGATATGCCGCCAGAAGAATCTGACGCGTTATGTATGGCATCGATAAAAGCCGGAGGACCAGTGGTCATTTTCCTCTTAGCGCCAACCAGTACCACGTCTCGACAAACCGAAGTGATCAAGCGTACCAAAGGTTTCATTTATTATGTGTCGATTACGGGGATTACCGGATCGAAACTCAGTGACATGAAGAGTGTGAAAGCGAATGTGCGAAACATTCAGAAAACATCTCGTACACCGGTGGCCGTGGGGTTCGGCATTTCAACACCAAAGCAAGCCAGGGAAGTCTCGGAATTTGCTAATGGCGTGATTATTGGGAGTGCGCTGGTGCAACATGTCAGTGAATACCAGAAAAATCCAGATCCGCTGAAAGTTATTCGTAATTTTGTTCGAAGCCTAAAGCGCGGCATTCAATGAAGTATCAAGAACATATGCCCACGCACATACTATAGCGAAACCAAATAACTTCCAACCGAATGTACATCATGTACACAGCGCAACAACACACGTCGTACAGACGGAAGTAAATTGGAACGGCTATAGCACAACCATAGATTCTGCCCCCTCCTCCAATCAAGAAATCATACCCTGCCTAAATTTGCCTAGAGAAATACGAATTTTCCTAGTTCTGCTCATTTTCAAGACCTACTGGCTTCCTAAACAGTTGTTTTCCAATAAATCGGAGCTTGAGATATTCCTCACCATACCTGGCATTGCTTTTGTATATATTTGTACCTATCGCAAACATCATCTGGATATGACCGTAACCGAAGGAGCGACCTTGTCTATATATGACTCAGAATATTTAGACCCTGAAGATGAAGACAAAGCCGTCGAGATCAGACTGGATGACGTGGTGTATCGAAACGATGATGATAGTCCGGCGGTGGTACTTTCAATTAAACGAACCTGCTCACTCAGCGGGGAAACAAAAGTTGGCCATGTAACGCTTGGCCACGAAAACACCCTTCGCCTCTACCTAGAAAACTAGACCCGCTATAAGAGAATCTGCTACCCGCACACTCGACGAAAAATTAGCATTTTACTTTAAGTTTAATATTACCTCCATAAGTTCCTTGACTTTGAGAGTGGAACTCATCTCATCTCAACTTCCATTCTTACAGTAAAATCTAATGCAATACATTAACTTCAGGTGGAAGCAAATTCATCTGCGACTACGCTTCGAACGAACCATTGAGTATGAGGATTACTTGGGTGAGACTGAGGTCGGAGAAGCATGCGTCCGAAGACATGCTTCACACTGTGAAATGCCAAGCGTCTCGGAGATATAAAACACCGAAAAATGCTCAACTCCACACACATCGCAGACAACCGGAGTAGCGCGTGTGGCAGGTGGAATCCAACGAGCAGGACGATAGTTCATAATACGAAAGGTACCTCCTTTTAGATTACAGTACCTTTCGGTTCGTAACAGGAAATTATTAAGCCTGAAGTTACGTTTCTCAAACAGAAATATTGCACTCTATAGCGAAACCAAATAACTTCCAACCGAATGGACATCATGTACACAGCGCAAAAACACACGTCGTACAGACGGAAGTAAATTGGAACGGCTATAGAACACGAGAAACTCGGAATCCTTGATATGACATACGTATAATAGAGAAAAGATTTTCTATCCCATAATGGAAGCAAACATTTTATAGCCGATTCAGTGAACTTCCGTACGCTTTAAGCGTATGATACGCGTTGAAAGTCTACACTGTTCAACTGGAACGTATTTGGATTCGCTATAATACTTAAGATTTGAGCTTCGAGCGCTGGCTGAAGCTAAGGAGGACACCATGTTCGGGCCAATCACCATCCCATTCGGGTCAAAAATGCTCATGAATACCGTCAAGCTGAAACCTGGGGTGACCTTTGAGCAAGTAGAACTCGCCGTCGGAGAAATGTGTATGGTCGTCAAAGAAACCTATGGTGGCGAGAAAGGGGGATTTCTTGCGGGACAAGTCTTTAAATTTTCCGGGTTCGTGTCAGAAAAAGGTTCTCTGGATGCCAAACATGATGCAGACGATCATTATGCCATTGTGACGTACTGGCGATCATTCGAAGAGCATGAACAATCCCATGCCGATGAAGTCTTCAATAAAACATTTTCAGCACTTGCCTCGATGTGCTCCGAGACAAAAGAACTTGGCTACGAAATGCTCTGGCAAGGTGAGGCAAAGGCCTAACGGCTGGCGTCGCTCATGAATTGTCTCTGGCAAACAACCAGATGAACCGACGCTAGTTACTTCCACAGCATTTCTTATATTTCTTTTGGCTCCCGCACGGACAAGGGTCATTGCGTCCGATTTTCGGCTCACTACGCACAAATGTCTGGTTGGTTGGATCAACGGCATCAGTAAAAAACCACGCACCGTTTCGCTTGGTGAACTGACTCAGTTCATGATGATGTTGAGGCCCCTCATCCGTTTCAAATGTCGCTTGAAATAGAACCGTCCCACGTTCATCATTTACCCCACCCTGTTGGGTTTCAATAATCTCCAACCCAACCCACTTCGTCGACTCTGCCCATTCGCGACTGGCTTGGATATCGATATCACTTTTCGTTTCTGGATCATGCGTCTTTTCAATAAAGTCCATCCTAACCTGCGTGTACGCCGTATAACGGGCTCGCATGAGTTGTTCCGCCGTTTCGGCTTGGCGTTGCCCATCGATAATTGGCTCACAGCATTGGGGAAATGTCTTTTCACTTTGACACGGACACTGCATACTTCTCTCCTTTTTGTCATCACTACACCAGTCAAAAAATCGTTCGTCCAGTCAACAACCGACCAAATCGGTTAGAACGTTCTTCCGCGCGCTCCGTTTTTTGATAATTATGTCTTCACAAATAGATAGACACTCAGCATCATGAGCATCATAGCAAATATGTTCTTGAATTGGTCAGTGGACACGTGCTCAAGGAGCTGTGTCCCAATCTGTGCACCGACAAGGCCTCCCACACCCAAGAGCAACCCGACTTTATAATCCACATGTGCCAGTTTGTTTTGCGCCACGAGCGCAGAGAGCGAAATCATCAAAATACCAAGAAATGACGTACCCACGGCTTTTTGTGCGGTAAACCCTAGAAACAACAAAAGGGGAACCATTAAAAACCCTCCGCCTAACCCTGTCAATGAGGCCCCCAAACCGACAACGACCCCACCTATCACAATCACCACTGACGGTATCTCCACAGTGAAGTTCCTTTCTTACACATAAACATGATGGGCAACGCGAACCACTCCCTCTACACACACGCTCATCATAGTATGCATTTCTCATTTGAATGGATAGACACACGATAACCCTGAGGCTTACATTACCCGACGCAACCACCAACCTAAAACATAATATGTCTCACAGCTGGCTCTCAGCACTGCCAGAGACCATGGAAATAGACGTGACTCCCATTGATCTCTGATAGTGGCCTTGTTATGACAATGTATGGCGCTTTCTCTATCAGACTGTAAAGCCGTTACAGAAGAATGCAAGCAGGCCCTTGAGGGTGGGCTGATTCAGAAGATTCATCAGCCGCAGCCATTTATCCTGACATTCGACATTCGAAGACCTGGTGAGTCATGGACGTTACTCATATCGGTTGAGCCAGGGCTCGCTCGCCTACATATCACCGCCAACAAATCGAAGAACCCTCCCACTCCTCTCCAATTTTGTCAATATATTCGTTCGCATCTCGACGGTGGTCGAATTGAATCTATAGAGCAAGAACCTGGTGATCGAATTGTGTATATCAACATCGTAAAAACATCGGCCAAGTATGTCCTGGTCGTTGCACTCACGGGGAATCAGTCGAATGTCTTTGTCTTAAATGAAGAGCGAATCATTATACGATCATTGAAGCCATCGAGAATGGAAACTGGGCAGCCGTATGTTCCACCGCCTGTCCCTACACACAACACGTTGCCGACGCCTGACCGTTCACCCTCTTTGAGAACAAACCCCGTACAGGGAGAGGAAATAGAAGTCGAAAAACTTTCACGGCAGAATCTTCCATCACAAGCCCTTCCATATAAAGGAGAGGATGTTAAGGATAGGTTCCCGATGTCAGCTGAATTGGAGAAGCGATATCACGAACAGCAGGAATCTCAAAAACGATTAGAGTGGTTCAAGTCTCGAACAACACATATTCGAAAGTCCTTAAAGCAAGCAACACGTCGATGTCAGACGCTGGAGGCCGATTTAGCCAAGGCTGAGAAGTATCGTGAATATCAACGGTATGGGGAATTACTGAAAAGTCAATTGCATACGCTGAAACCACGGCAATCAGTCATCGAGGTGGTGGATTATTATGACCCAGCATTGCCAACGCTTTCACTTCCCCTTAATGAACTCAAAGATCCAGTGTGGAACATGGAAGACTACTTTCGGAAATATCGAAAGTATTTATCCGCTCAGGAACACCTTCGGCCACGATTAGAACAAACACGAGAAAAGATTGAATCATTAAAAGAGGAAATGGGAAAATTGGAAAAAGAAGAATTGGATGAGTTAATTGAGGTGCCGGCAAGCGGAAGCTCTCAGACCACGACGGAAACTCACCCCCACACCCGGCCCTCTCCCCCAAGGAGCAAAGACAAGGCGCTACATCAGAGAGCAAGCCTAAGCATTCCTGAGAGGCTTGATGGATTGCCTAACAAGGCGCAAAAGGGAAAGGCTAGTCCACAAACAAAACACTATCGAACGTTTGAATCCGTTGATGGGCTAGCGATTTTGGTTGGAAAAAGTGCACTCGACAACGACTACTTGACGCTTAAAGTCGCCCGACCCGATGACTTGTGGCTACATGCGAGAGGCTGCCCAGGCTCACACGTCGTTGTACGATTAGAGAAAGCCACTGACGTACCGCATGAGACCTTACGTGACGCAGCCACACTGGCTTTGTTCTATAGTGACCTGAAGAAAAGCGGAAAGGGTGAAGTCATTTATACTCTGAAAAAGTTTGTAAAAAAGTCCAAAGGACTCAAAGCCGGTGCAGTCCATGTGACCAGAGAGAAAAGTGTATGGATTGAGTTAAAAAAAGATCGCCTGGATCGCTTGAAGGGAGGCATTTAAAAAGACAACGGGATTTCTGTCTCCATGGAAATACGGTTGTATCCTATTGTGTGATTGTCAAAATACTATCTGACAGTTGGCAGCAGATTTAATTGAGATATCATTCCAAAGTGGGCACTCCATAGATTTTGAAAATCATATCGACAACAGTTTGGATCGACCAGAATTCATCATTCACCACAAGCACTAAACCCAAAATTGTTAACAGCGACCTTCATAACTTCTTAGTTTATTCGTCAAGGAAAAACACAAGGGTACACCAATACAAAATAAGTCTCGTTGAAAAGTAAGACGTCTCAGCAAAGTTTTGAGTTTCCGATGTTTGTAAGGAAGTGCAGTGATGAGAAAACTCCCCTTTTCTCATAACTGAAGAGGTATCATGAAGCTGAATGAAAAATGTGTTATTGCAAGACGCAACCCCCAACACCAACATTAGAGAAAACAAATTGTTTAATCAAAGACTTGGCCCCATCACCATAAATTTAAATGTATTTTTCAAATAATCGTTATGTTTAATTTTGCTACTGAATTTCCGCCAAATGATTTGGCTTTAAACGTTAATGTAAATTCCCCCTTCCCTGGATTATCTACCCAGATGTCCCTCCCCTTTCCAACTTCCTTGTTATTAATCAACCAGACACAATTTTCCTCCTCATCAGGTTGATTATTAGATAACCATTTCACAGATCCCCATAGATGCAACGGTGTGTTTCTTGATATAGGTTCATCTGGCTTTGGATATAAAATACCCACAATAGGTGGCTTTTCCTTAATCAGTAGGGCATTGGTTGTCTTGTTTATACTAAAATAACCATCATGCGCCACCAATTGAAACCGCACTTTTCCCGGAGGTAAGTGAGAGGTATCGATTTCCGTTTTATGGCCCTTAATTCCAATGGCCAAGGCATTCCAGGTTTTCCCATGATCGTATGAATATCGGACCCAATGATCCATAGCGACTCTTCTATCGATGTTGGATTGCCATTGCAACGAAAGAATGTCGTTCTTATTGAGTTTAGCAGCAAGTTTAGATATCGCCGGTTTTCTTTTGGGCCTTTCTAATTGCCAAATCAATTCTTGATTAATCACAATTTGCAATCTTCTGTCATTCTGGGCATCTCTCAAAAAGGAAGTAAAATAGAATGGTGGATCGATCTTCTTTACCTGTTGGCAATCACAATCGTAGCTCGAAACACTAAACAATGTGAATAAGTGATTTCGGTCAATGATATTGCCCTCCTTGTCTATTGACTCCCATACATATCCGGTCTTTACACCTTCGATATATGGTGCTCTTGATGCCACTCGTGTCAAACTCAAGATGGAGACGGTTTGATCTTCTCGCAGCAGGCCGGTGCTGAAAATCAACGGTAGTAGCCTATCTTCCTCTTCTATTGTATTGCCCATTCTTAAAGTTGCCCCAGTGCTAAACCCGCTAGGAATAGTTACGGGATTTAGGCCTGCTGCATTGGTCAAAAACTGGTGGGTGAAAACAGATATCCATGCCGGGTTACAATAACTCATAAAATCTTTTGCTGTAGCAGGATTAAGTATGTTTTGACTATTTATATTAAACCCAAATGCACCGATACTGGCATCCGTAAAAGTTTGTACACCTCCCGCATTGTTCACTACACCATTGTCGTATGGATTATATCTGGGGTAGTTGTTGTTCGGTATACCTACTGCCCCGCATGGTGCATGAGGCAGCCCTACCTGATGTCCAACTTCATGGGCTAAGGTTAACCCACCTCCTGTTAATCCGGCAGGATTGCCACCAGCGCAACCGACATTGCTGTGACTTCTTGGGATTTGAGGAGTTACAAAGCCGTAATAGACCCATCCGGCTTGGTTGCCATCTGCATTTCTACTGTTTTGTACCAGAGCGAGTATGGGACCCCAATTGGGATCACATCCTCCCGGAGGCACGCGGCCATTAAGGGGTGCAGAAGCATTACGGGTATTAATCAATCGGATGTTAGGATTTCCGGAAACGGGATAGGTAGTCATAGTGAACGTGGTATCTGCTGTAATGGCTCCAATATTCGGAGCAGCAAAATTAACATTGGAACCCACAATAATGGTCCCGGTGCCGTCGAGATTCGGGCCGTTATATCCAATGGCTATGGCCGCTAATTGCAGCGTCTGTTGCAAATTTACATTGACTGTAACTGAATCAGACGCTTGATTGTTTCCACAAAAAGCAAATGGAGAACGAGCATTGACAGTCAATCGCAAAAGACCGGTCATCCATGCGGCTGGTACATTGAAATTCAGGCTTGCATTAAGATTTCCCCTTTCATTAGCGTAGGAAACAAAGGAGTCTTGAGCTGTAATGGTATTGGTGGAGGGTATGGAACCAACAGAAATCCAGATGCCCTCAACCCTTCTTTCAATCCTAAGAATGCCACTCACTTGCGGAAGATTGCCCGATTCAAACAACGGGCTTTGCCCGCTACGTACATACACGCGTACCCACGCCGCTTTATTCGCGACAAACTGCAGACTATTATTAGCACCTATCGGGATATTAGTGGGGGGAGCTGCAGATGTATTCTGAATAGAAGTGAGATGTGCTACTCCATTATAAAATTGAATGCCTTGGGTTACCTCTATCCCATCAACCGTAAGATCGTATGCCCGTTGTACCTTGAAATTGACCGACCTGGTGTCGTTGCCGCAAGATCCTAAAACTTCCAATGTGGCAGTCATGCTCGTTGTTCGACTGTAGTTGGGTGTTGTGAATGTTTCCACTCCGGATTCGGATGAAAGAACTTCATTGGTAATTGCTAGGCCTCTTTCATCCATTATCTTCAGTCGAACCGAGGTTGCATTGCATGCATACCATGCCACACCAAATTCCCGGTTAGGTTCTAAACAGTCCTGTCCATTTAACCCTGTAATTCTCAAATATTTGACAGTCGTCTTCCCACCCTTGAAATGAACCGGGGTGAAGAGGGCAGGTCGGAATAAGTCAAATACCATATCGCAAGCGATGATGGTTGCTCCAGGCACAGAAAGATAGATAGGACCACAAATAGCTTGTGCAGGTACCCTAACTCTGATTTCCGTACTGTTCCACAATTCAGGAATAACAAAAATTGTGCCTTCTTCGGTTTCAAAAACTACCCGACCCGTTCTTCCTTCAAAAACAAAATCAGTCCCCTGAATCGTAATGATATCTCCTGGACAAGCTCTTTCGGGGCTAATACTAGTGATCGAATAATATTGAACCCCTCTCAAGGCTCGAACCAGTTCTGCTGTACAAGCCCATCTTTCTAAATCTTCTGGATTATCAGGTAGCGGAAACGGTCTAGGTTGAGGATTCGGTGGCCAAGGAAAAGGATCTGGTTCTGGATTAGGCCACGGACCTATCGGCCCACGTGGAGGACCGTCATCAGGGCCCCATGTATCGCCGAAGTACTTCATGGTTCTCAAGAAATACCGGCGGTCCTCTTCCTTCCCTAAGAATACATTTTGAGCACTTTGATAAAGTCTGTTTACTCTCTTAAGTCCGCTAATTTGTCTATTAATGATTCCAAGATTTCTATGCAGAGTAACCGGATTGTCATCCGAAACTAGGATGGCAGCAGCTAATAGCATTACCGTATTTTCTCTTGGAATGATACTTTTAAAATTACTAGTCAGACTCTTGGCGTGAATTTCTCGAATCAACTCTTCTAAAAATTTACCTGACATTAGAAGTTTGGCTTGTTCTTCGGATACAAGTGGAAGTTCATTTTGGTCGTTGGGTTGTTTCCAAATATAAAAATTTTCCAACAACTGTTTAAATCGAATGACGTCTTTCGGATTCCCTTTGATGACTTCTTGTGCTGAGTTGATAATGTCAGCGAATTCGTGGATGGGAGGCAAAGGACAAAAGAAGCTAGCTCTAAGCGCTTGGAGGCTTGCTCTATCGTGCGGATCTGTGACGTATTCAAAAGCTCTCTCAAGAGTTCCAAATACTGTCTCAGGAATGACGCCTCTATTCTTACCCTCAATACTCCGGGGAAGACGTGCTATCTTTAACCTATTGCTTTTGATCGGCACATTCATATGTAGTTTTTTACCTGGATCACATGTAAAATCTTCGCTTCGATAAAGTATTTGTTCATCTAGGTCTTTGATTAGAATGAATGCTTGTAATGAGCCTTTACATAAATGGTCATGGCTTGAGTCTGCTATCAACTGAAAGGAATAATCTCCATTGGCATTGGTGATAGTTGTCCCCAAACAATAATTCTTTGAAAGATTTCTATCGATAATTTCAACTGTTAAGCCGTGAATTCCAGAATTTTTAATAGCAGTGGTGATTCTTCCGTAAATTACGAATGCCATAGTGGCGCTCCTTGCTCGTTGTCTAATGGCGTTGGTGCGGGACTGGTGCAAATAGCAGATAACAGGTAATTCTCAATTTCCAATTCATTGACCTTCAATACGTACCTTTGAGAATTCACTTCACAATGAATATTTACATCTCTGCCTTTTTACTTACACTCAACACCGGTATAACCTCTTATCCACCATAGCGGTCATTGTGTTACAGGTGTGGAATACTCGTAATCGGTGTATTGCCACCCACTTGACCCCTTTCGGTAGGAAAGTCGGACAAAGAGGGTACTGCCAAAGTTAGCAGCAACGTGGCCCTTGCATTAAGATCAGTTATTTCTCCGCTGTCAAAGAGGTCATGTCCTCCTCTATACGACCCAACCTTGAGTCGATATGTATTCCACCCTCCAATTCCTGAAGTCCACTTAAAGTTAATGACCTGGTTGCGAACGGTTGATCCAGGAACGGGATGCGTAAGATTGGGTTTGAGTGATGTAAAAAGAGGAAACCGATCGCGGACAAAGACATCGATGTCTCCATTCGTGTCCTGCGGCACGAGGTTCGAGGCCGCCGAGCTAAAAGCCACGAAGCGCCCATCCGCACTGAGGGCAGGATGACCAAAAATAGGGCATTACCCTCCTGATTGACGCTATTAACACTGACTCGGGTCGTGCTCCCTGTCTGACGGTCATGAAGGAAAATATCGTCAGCTCCATTGGTGTCCTGCGGGACAAGGTTGGAGGCCGCCGAGCTAAAGGCCACGAGGCGCCCATCCGCGCTGAGGGCAGATACAATGCTACTACGAGCATTGCCTTCTTGGCCCGCGCTATTGACACTGACTCGGGTGGTGGTCGCCATGCGGCGGTCATGGACGAAGACATCAGTGGTCTCATTGGTGTCCTGTGGCACGAGATTCGAAGCTGCCGAGCTAAAGGCCACGAAGCGCCCATCCGCACTGATCGCAAGTGCACCATGATCCGAGGCACTGCCCTCCTGGCCGGCGCTGTTGACGCTGACGCGTGGTGGTCCCCGCCTGGCGGTCGTGAACGAAGACATCAGTGGTCTCATTGGTATCATAGGGTACGAGGTTGGAGGCCCGAGAGGCAAAGGCCACGAGGCGCCCATCCGCGCTAATGTCAGGGCTACTAATACTACGGGCGTTGCCCTCCTGGCCGGCGCTATTGACGCTGACCCGCGTGGTGGTCCCCGTCTGACGGTCGTGGACGAAGATATCGTTGACCGCGTTGGTGTCCTGCGGGACGAGGTTAGAGGCTTGAGAGGCAAAGGCCACGAAGCGTCCATCCGCGCTGAGGGCCGGTGCAGTACTACCGGCGTTGCCTTCTTGGCCGGCGCTATTGACGCTGACCCGCGTGGTGGTCCCCGCCTGACGGTCGTGGGCGAAGATATCGTTGACCGCGTTGGTGTCCTGCGGGACGAGGTTAGAGGCTTGAGAGGCAAAGGCCACGAAGCGTCCATCCGCACTGAGGGCCGGTGTAGAATCACCACCAGCATTGCCTTCTTGGCCGGCGCTATTGACGCTGACCCGCGTGGTGGTCTTCGCCTGACGGTCGTGGGCAAAGATATCGTTGACCGCGTTGGTGTCCTGCGGGACGAGGTTAGAGGCCCGAGAGGCAAAGGCTACGAAGCGCCCATCCGCGCTGAGGGCAGGTCCAATACCACTACTGGCGTTACCTTCCTGGCCCGCGCCATTGACACTGACTCGGGTGGTTTCTCCCACGTCAACAGATATGGGAGGAGGGGAGAGAGGAGGCCCAATATTTGGTACTTTCTCATCGACTCGCAAATCCTGCCCCATAGTCAGCTGAGCCGAATGGCTTAGAACTCCAAGCAATACACTTCCAGACAAGAGGACGAGCCATAATCTGTGACACATCTCCGAAAAACAATGGCGATTACTGTTAGGAATGATATGGTACTTAGAGTTCATAAGTTCCCCAAACTCAATTACACTAAACGACTGAATGTAAATCTAGGCCTATTGCACCAATAGCTTCAAGTTGCTTTTTATATGCTCGTTTATAATTATAGCCGTTTCAAATTTGGCCAATCTAAAAATAGCCACATCTACGATTTTATTAGCATCTAGTCGAAGTTTCATGAAGGCACGATATTCACCAGCCTTGTCTGGTCTGACTGGGTCATTTTGTTCAAACTTCTGGAACTCAGATTTATTTTCATCCACACAATCAACACTCTTCTTAATCACCATCACATAGTAATGAGTAGCACACTTTTTTTCAGTATATTTACCGGAAGAAAGGCTAACTCTTGATAGATACTCAATTTATCTTTTACCTTTTGACTCACAATCGGTACTCCATAAACCTCGGAAAGGGTGATATCCATTTCCTCTCCATCTTGATATACCTCCATATCTAAGATGATATTTATTTCTGGTGCAGAGTTTTTAAGCTGCCAATTATCCACTTCTAAAATATCGCCCAGATACCATCTATTAGGATAATGGACATCGTCTTTTAATCGGTAAAATTTCATAACATTATTGTTTTGTTAACCAACGATTTACTTTGCTGCCGAGAGTTGTAGCTTCTGTTGCTATACGGTCTAGAGTTCTTTCGACCGCAGCTCTATATGCCGAAGAATTTGGCTTTAATCCTGAAGTTGCAGACGATAGCTCATCGTAGACATAACTATGATATTCTTCCGGGTGAGGGCCCTTATGACCCGGAACCGCTACTTTATTAATGGCATCATCTAAGTCTATACCAGCCTTTTTAAATATTGGTTCAAACTTGGGAGTCCAAGGCCCCCTAGCTTCTGAAATACAATTTTGTTTGTACAGATATGGTGAACTGGAACGCAATTATGCGTTACCAGACGATTTATGCCAACCCCAAAGGTCTCGAATCCGGAAACCGTGAAGTTAAAGGATTCCTGGACGTCTGGACCTCGACGAATTTTCCTTATTTTCACTCCCTGTCCGTCGAGCGTGGCAAGGTTGAGCCCAGCGTGGAGGTGACGTGTTTCAATCCATCCTTGTCCTTCTACAAAAAAGGGATGCTCGGGAGTGACGGTGAGTATCTCTTCCCCTTTCGCTCCTTGAACGCTGAGCTCAAACGTCGGCTGCGGCCCATTATGATGCACCTGTAAAACCGGTTTCAGTTCTACGTGATCATTTTGTGCGTCAAATGAGACGATCAAGTCCCCTTCGTTAACCGTCTCGATGGCTGCAGGTCCTGTCTCGGTATGGATCACGGTGCCCGCAGCGAAGCAGCGCTTACAGCTCTTCATTTTCTTGAGCCGCTTGAAAGCCCGCTTCCCGTACTTGCTGCCAACCTTGACGAGTTTCCCACCGGCCTTTCCGAGCACGACACCTGCCAACGCGCCAGCCCCAGCCACCACTAAATCATCCGTTGAAGTATTGGGATCCATCACCATATTAACGGTGGAAATGACGTCATTGGCGGTGTCGTATGCGCTCCACACCCGGTAGGCGATGATCGCGGCCGGAATCAAAAAGGCCAGCTCGCCTTCCTGGTCGCGGTAATTCAACGGATTATTTAAGTTGTTGACATAGAGATTGGCTCCTTGCGGCAGATAGGGATGTCGAGCCCTGGCGGATCAGGCCGGTTAAATCGACCAGTGGCGGTATTGACGAGGCGCCAACTGTTGTTGAGATAGGGAGCGGCATCTACATCCTGTAGATAGGAGGCAGGAAGTCGGGTGTCGGCAGTTGCGTGGTGGCCGGATCTGGGCCGAATTTCCCTTCCGAACGGCGAAAACTCCCGATAGACCGGGTGAACGCCTCATCGGCGTCCAGACTAACAGCCTCGAAGTCTCGCCAGTCACGAATATGATACGAAAGAGAGCTGACCCCTGCCGTATGCTCAACCGTGGCGAGGTGAGATTCATCCATATAAACGTATTCGTATCGCCTAGTGCTGGGTACAACTCGGCCTTTGATATCCCGGAAATGCGAATCATAAAACCAGCGGTCGTGCACTTCCTCATACAACAAACGCCCGTGTTCGTCGTGCAAATAATAATGGGTCTCGTGACCCGACACCATGCGCGCAAGATTGCCTTCCCCGTCATATAAATATTGTCGACTGATAAAACCGTTGTGGTCTAACACCGTTTCGACGTGATCTTCATAGGAATACACGAAGTGGGTGTCGTGGTCTTTGATGATCCGTCCTTGGTTATCGTAGGTAACATTGGGGTTCGTCAGACGGTTGGCATCATCGTAATTTCCAAAGGTCTCAGCCGAGAAATTAATACTTCCCTAGGGGGATTCGTCTTTACCTCCATGTTATTTGCATAAATATATTCGGGCACGCCTGTGATGTTGATTGCGCCCTCCCGCTTGGTTAAATTCCCTTTCTCGTCGAAGACATATGTCACTTCCCCGGACCCAGGCCCGTTGCGAGTGTATAAGTATCCAACTGGCTCCGACCATCGTATGAAGCAAAATATGCCGCTATCATGCCCGCATCTTGCCGGATGAAAGCGTTCACAAGTGAATCAGCGGTATAGGCGACTGGTGATCTAATGGCATATAGGATGTCATCGATCTGGTCACAATTGGAGGAGATACAGCGGCGAGCTCGATGGCTCGCAAGTCGGCCCCGATCGTCGTAACCCCAATTCAGATCGATGGATCCATGAGGAGTTGACGCGTGACCTACCTCTCCCCAGCTCCCCCAGCCACGGAGACACGTGTGAACTGACCTGGCTGATTGTCCACATACCCGTAAAGGTGCAGAGTTCCATTCATTGGTGACCCGGCAGAATTAAATGGAGAATAATCTACTAGTGGGAGCGAATCTGTCGCACCAGGAAGTTGGAGAGTGATCTTCTTGGCATCGCCCAAGGCGTTGTGAGTGGTGCGTATTATACTTCCATCCCGGATCCAGCCTTCCAAACTGGTATCGGCATTGGGAAACTGGAGCACGGCCGGCTCGCCGGCCAAGTTAAAGAGACGGCGGACCGTCAACACCACTGCATCATCAGTGCGAACGGCCACATTGGGGCATGCTTTGCCAATGCAGGGAGCGTAAGTTTCTTCGACGTTCAGGTTTTTATTGGAAGGGATTTGATCCCATCCGTCTCGAATCACTGGCCAGGCCACCGGATTGTTGAAGGCAATGAGACCCCAGACACCAAAAGGTGAAATTTCAGGCCGTAGGCAATTAGCATCGTGGCACTTGACCGCGCGAACCCTCCAACAATACAGCGTATCGGGTTGCGTGTCCCACACGAAGTTGGCATTCTTCTGGCCAATGTGGTTTTGTAAGTTCATCCCCATAAAACGATGGTCTGGAGGAGCTTGGGTCCACTGGTCATGTGTTACGATCACTCCAAGCTTACATTCTTCCTGCGCTTGACCCCATGCATAGGTAGGAGAAAGCGAAGTGGCATTTTTGACCTCCCGCACCTCCAACTCATACCGGTTGGCTTCTTCTACATTCGTGAAGGCCATCGGAGTTTTGTGGAATTTGTCTACCGGATTGGGGGCCTGAGGAAACACTTCTCCCCCCTGCCACGGGGAAGGCGCATCTAGGCCGCGTGGTATCTCGAGTGTGAGATCTTTGGCTCTGCCAGCAGCATCAAATTCCGCGTAGTGTCGCCGAACCGGCAAATCGTTGCTGAAGCCCCCACTTGAATCAATAGCGGTGGCAAACTGATTGCCCCAGCTTTCGACTAAGGTCGGTTGAGTTGTAGCGGGGTCATATTGAATCGTCCGCAAAATTTTTCCGTTCTGGCTACAGGGCGTGTCGCTAACCTGAAAGGTTGCGGGTGAATTGTTTCCGAAGAAAACTTTGCGGGTTTCAGTGATTTGACCAAGGCCATTGATCCTGTGACAATGCGAGTAACCGAGCCCCTCAAAACGAGTCCAGTCTTTAAATCCCCGACCATCGTAGTGGTGCACTACTTTTCCAATTTCCGGTCGGTCCTCACTGACCAAACGGCCTAATAAGTCGAATGTCTCGTGGATGATATAGGGGAATCCGTTGGATTCAATCTTGGAATGCCAGAGACCACCATCGTAATTCCATTTATAGTCTTGATTGATGGGATCAGACCCATCCCGTTGATACCCACGCAGGAGAGGCCGTCCGGACCAAGAGTCTTCATTGACAAGAGTGACCCCTTCTTTCTTAATAGTCTCGCTCTGCTTGGCAGCGGAAAAGCTTCGAATGATTTCAGTGATCAGAGAGTTGTTAGGCCCGACTTCCTTCACCAAACGACCTGCGACGTCATACGATAACGTCAGAGGACCGCGGATTGGGTCTGTATACTTCTTGGGGCGTCCGGCATAGTCGAATTGGTTCCACTGCTTGATGCTTGTGACGTCCCTTTCTACCAAATCTTTTTGTTCGACTTTCCGACCTAATCGATCAAAAGTGATTTTTCTCCAACCGTTAGCAAAGGGAGCCGGAATCGGTCGCCGTTGGGCTATCCTCTGGTTCTGGCGAAGAGAATTGGTTGCCAAAGGTCCCTCCCCCTCCCCCGGCGAAGAATCAGCGTTGTCGACTGTGAAATCACCGGAGCCTCTCGATGGGGAGCCTGTACCGCCAGTGCCAAGTGTTGCGGTGCCACCACTTTCATCAGTACATCTCCCGCCGCGACCTATGCAAATGAAATTTGCCGTACATTCGGATTTAGATATCGAACAATAGTTGATGTGTATCGGTTCTTTGTTAAGCGTTGCCAGCTTGGTAAGTCGCCAGTCGCTGTCCCACTCGTGGAGTGTTGTCACGCCATGCCGTGTTTCCCAGCCATAAGTTCCATTTGGCTGAATATCGAGACGCTGCATAGTTGAGCCACCAGGATATTGCACCGCTGAAACAATGCCATATTGATAGTCGTAGGTAAGGATAGCGCCGGCGCGTGTGGCTGTTGCAATCGCACCTCTTTTTCCAACGCCGTTATGGTGGGTAAATGTGAACGCATCATAGGCTGAAGTTGTGTAATAAAGGTTCTGCTTATCAACGAGATGACTGGCATTACCCGACTTGTACAGAAGTTCCATTTTGGAGATGAGACTATCTCCTTCCTCCACCTGGCGCAGGATGGGCAATCCTAATACCAGTCGATCATTAGAGATAACATTCCGAAACGATTGGGTGATGGTAAGCCCATTACTTTGTTCGATACTTTCAGGTTGAAGAAAATTATACTGCCGCAGATCTAAAGTTAAAATATAAGGCGGGGACGATGATGAGTCGATTTTCGTCCTCGTTGTGACGCGGTAAAGGGTCGGCTTAGTACCCTTTGGGCAATAAAAATTCAACGCTTGATTCGAAATAGTAAGCGGGAGGCCGTGAGCGTTAGTATCTACAATATATCGGGATTGACTTTCTTCAAGACGGTTCCACATTTCAAGACCGACCATATTGATATCAGGGCAATACGACTCGCCATAAGTGTGAAAGCGTAACCCCCGGAAGGCCTGGTTTTGGTTCCCCACCCAGTGGTTGATAATGACCTCAAACTCTTTGGGGTTATCCTTATAGCTATAAGTTTTGGCAACCTCGAAGGAGTAATTGTCCACTCCGCCGGTGTTATAAAATAGGCCTGTGACGGTCTGTACATACGCCCGACGGGGATACCCGGTTCCAACTCGAAAGTCTTTTTTGGTAATTAATGCCGACCCCGCCGCCCAGTGGTGTCTTGACCCCCGTAACCAGTCCGAATCGTTCAACAACAGGCATCGAGGGTGTTCCTTGGGTCATTATTTTGTCGTAAGAAAATTCTGTCTTCCGACCTGCGGGGGTAGTCACCGCATCCAAGAAATGATAGGTGTTGGCGATGGTGCTGACGGTGTAATCCATGACGTCAACATTGCCAAAGCGGAGTTTGTGCAGATAGCGGTAGACTGATCCATCTGGCTTTGCGTAGACAAACTCTATCCTTCGCTGCTCATCATCCTCAATCCATTGAATGATCGGATGTTCCAAATACTCTTGCTCATAGAGATCATAGGTAATCTTCCAGGTATTTCCACTGAGATCCTCAATGGTTGTCGCAACGAAGCGGTCACAGGCATTGACTCCAATGCCACCGACATCAACAGATCCCAGACACTTCATGGAGGCACCAGGGAGTCTGTTGAGCTGTTGAAACGTGAGCTTCAGCCCATTGGGGCGATGCACGATAATGCTGTCTGGATTAGACTCATAAAGAACACTAAGTGACTTGGAGACATAAGAATCTCCGCCGGTCGCCACCACATTCTTTAGCTGGCTTATCTCTTTGGAATCTTGGGAGCTTGCATCGTTGAGGTAGAAGAATTCACGGGTTCCATCGCCGTTGACCAGTTCATAATTGAGGCTTTGGGTTTGAGAATTAAGATCGGGCCAGATGACCCCATAATGAAATGTCCACCCCAGACCAAGTGGGCTACGCCGGCGTTGAAATTTTAGGAGAGGTATAGGGATTTGGGGGTCGTGGTACAGGAGTCGGTCGCTATGGTATGTCCGGGTGACATAAAGCCCAAACCCACCAATGGAGGGCACCGAAATATCGGTAGCTTGGATCACCAAATTGCCGCCATAAGGAGTAACACTAATCCGGTCGTTTCCAGCAAGCAGACTGACATCAGTCGGGGGTTTGGCTTCCTCATGCATGGGGAGGATGCAGCCGACGCCATAGGTATTGGGATCGATGTAGGTATTGCAGGATGCCCTGGCGTTCAAGGGTGCAGAGACCTCCACCATGAAAAGGATCGGAACCAACAGAAACAAGAAGCGAGAAATGGGCGCCTTTAAGAAGGTCAATCCAATTCGCATGTATTTCCCCTCAAGTATGGCCAACAGTTAGGGACAGACATTGGCGGTGAGAAGCGAACTACCTCGTCGCTGCGCGCGGTTTGGGAGTAAATTCAAAAGGTCGAGCTCTCCACGGCTTTTGGGACCACAATCGACATTTATCTTATACGCCATCGACGAACGGCAGTTACCCAGAACCTGGATAACGCGTAGTTCTTCTGTGGTGACGAGTGGGCGAGCCAAAGGCACTCGCGGTGCAGTACCATGGCCGATGACTTTGTTCGAAGCATCAAAAATCACAATCGCTGCTCCAGGGGTATTCTTTACGACCACAACTTCTTCATCCCCGGGCACCGGACGCCGAATCTCGGGTGCCCCAAGCTCACTGCATGGCAGCACCTCCACCAGTGCCCCATCTTTTGGGGAAGAGAGGTTGCAGGCTTCATAGGTTTGCTGGACCCGAAGATTTTCGCCAGCCACTAGCGCCCGGTTGGCTCTAAGACCACGGGATTCAGAAACCGTACCTCCGCTCGCGATGAGCTGATCTTGAGTGTCGTACACCAAAACTTTGGCGCCGTTCATAAGACCATTGACTTCGATGATGTTCTGGTCTTCGAAGACTTTGCCTATCTCGGGTTCCGGTGGACCGTCAGGCATTTGAGGAAGGTCGATGACTTCGTAATTGTGGCCTGCTTGCCGGGAGTAAGCGGTTTCGCCACAGAACATGTAATAGCCAACAATCGTGCTCTCAGTTCGAAATGCGGGCCCATCCCTTCGCTAGCGTGCCCAGCCACTTGTAAGTTCTTAAACAGAGTGTACTCAGGGTCGGATGGCGGATGGACGGTAGCCCATACCTCCGACGACCCAGGAATGATGTTCGATACGCCTACCCGAATGCCGCAGTTGAAAAACGGTTCCCAGTACACTCGGGGTACGGGAAGACCGTCAGGAAACGTCGTGGAAACATCAAGCGCATGGTTGTCGGGTGAACTCGATTCGCGGTCCCATGCACTCTTGTCTGCCCCGAGGATTTGTCGAGCCCGAGCGGTATCCTGGATGGTTTCGAAAGGGCCAGGCAGCTGGAAGTGTCATTGAGCACCCGAACGTAACCAGCTCCATTTACAGCGAGGAATGTAATGTATACCCCTGATTGCATTGGCACCAACTGGAGGTTGTTGCGAGTACGCCAGTAGTATTTATCACCCTCTCGCTCGATAACAACTTTGTACTCGGACGCTTGGGACTTTGTTATTTCATAAGTCGCTACCGCTTGCTCTGTGACTTCGATCTTCTTGTGCGGATACCCTTCGAAGACCACTTCACCTGCTGAAGCGGAGAAGCTAAATATGAAAGAAACACAGACGACGATTACTTTGAGCATAGTTTTTCCTTTGGGTCTCATCTTACATTAGTACAATTAAATTCCTACTTTTCATGAGATTTTAGCTCTTTTCTCATAATTGCTTGCTGTTAGTTCTGCACCCATTTGGGGAATCCATCTTTGGCAAAAGCTATCGTAAAGATTCGGGAATATTTGTCAAGAATGTATTCTAGTAGCACACATCAGGAACCAAAAGAGGATCTTCCCCTCCAGATTCTGCCAGCAAAAGAGAACTCACCACTTGAGCCTCACAGTTCCGAAAATTTTCTAATATTGGATGTTTTTCCGAGTCTAGTCTTGTCCTTCACGTGGTCGCACGGTAAAATTCCACTGTATCCTAGAAGTCACACCATGCCCTTTCTTAAGGACAACATATTGCTCATGAGGTCATCACCATGGCACGAGTAGAAGAAATCCAATCAGCCATTGACTCTCTACCCCCCAAGGAATACACACGCCTCCGAGAGTGGTTCGCAAATAAGGACTGGGAACAATGGGATCAAGAACTTGAAGCTGATACTACAGGTGGAAGATTAGACTTTCTCAAAAATGAAGCGAAAATAGAAAATGCTCAAGGGCGACTTCAAGACCTCTAAATGCACAAAGCCACCACTCGGTTCTGGAAGTGTTTCGCCACACTTTCAAACGAAATGCAACAGTTAGCGCGGAAGAATTTTGCTTTACTTAAAGACAATCCCCTCCATCCTTCCCTCCACTTTAAGAAAGTTGGAACGTTTTGGTCGGCTCGAGTTGGACTCACACATCGAGCCTTGGCCGTGGAGGATGGTGCAGATTTCATTTGGGTTTGGATTGGCACTCATGACGAGTACGAACGCTTGATTCAGTAGATCTACATCTTCTTATCCTTACCAATACTCTTCCATTTCGCCAAGGGCAATATAGCGAAGCACTTTTTTCGTTGTCCCTCATGCTGCACGTATCCCACTTTCCCCGGCACCCGAGGGTGTCGCATACAACGTTCCTTCTCTTCTAGTGAAAGCTTGGATACGCTGTGTAAGAGCTGAATCACGTTCTGCGGCACGTAAAGCAATGATGCTTATCCAGCGCACGGAAATGCAAATTAAGGAGCAATGCGGCACGTTATCCAAGCCTGCATTCAACTTCGACAGCAACTCAAGAAGATTCATACGAGGTGATTTTGTGGGAAGCCGTCAGGAGCATTCTCTTTTTTGAACTGCATATTGGCGTCGTTATGAGACCGTCTGAGGTCGTCCACGAGCTCAGGCTCGCCTCACCCCCAATCCTTAGCAGTCCATTGGAAATGGGGTTACCTCTTGACTTAACACTTCATTTCACTCTGAGCTTTTGGCTCTTTTCTCATCACTGCCAATTGAACCACCAGCTTGTTCCATCTTTGACAGCACTCATCGTAAAGTTTTCGTCTTATTTGTCAAGGAGAGTGTTGAGGAAAAGAGAAACAACGAGGTGACTAGAAAATTGCTGAGGATTTCAAAGCTTGTGATGGAAGTGACGTGATGAAATTTCCCTCAAATACTACAATGTCTGCTTAGGAGATGAAGGCCAGATCTGACCCTGTCCATACGATCAGATCTGAGTTAGACGCCTACGATCCAAAGATTCTGCCTATTCCCCGACCCGCACCAGCATGCCGCGCTCTTTACAAATATTAAAGGTGTGATAAAACCAGGAAACCATGACGAGGAGGAAAAAGGCATTGAGGCCTGTGGCCCACATGAGATGCGTGGCTGGAAATTCTCCATCTAACAACACCTGACGCATGCCTTCGAACACATGAGATGGTGGAACCATCCAGGCAACATGCTGAAGAATCTTCGGCAACACCTCCATCGGATAAAACACACAGGAGATAGGTTGAAAGAGGAACACCATACCCCAGGCCAGGACTTCGGCTTGTTGGCCGAACCGCATGATAATTGACGTCGTGAGCACGCCAATGATCCACCCTGAAAGGAGTAGATTAAAGATAAACGGAATCAATGCCATACCAATGGCAAAAATATCGTACGAGTATACGAACAAGGCAAAGAGCATCATCAGAGACCCAACGGCTGCCACTTTGAGAATACTCATGACCATCGTCGCAACCAGATACTCACCAACCGTGAGTGGACTGGCAAACAAATTCATGAGATTCCTGGCCCACATTTCTTCAAGGAATGACAGGGCAATGCCTTGCTGCGCACGAAACAGGACATCCCACAAAATCAATGCGCCAAGAAAGAACGTCACAGCGCCATGCAGTTCATTGCCTTGCTTCGCTAAATAGATGGTAATAAATCCCCAGACGACTAAGTCTAAAAATGGCCAATAGAAAATTTCCAACAAACGCGCGACACTTCGTTGATATAAATACAAATGGCGGGACAGCAGTCCGCCAATACGACCCACGTTCATTGCGATGCTCTACCTTCCCTGGCCAGCTTTAAAAACACATCCTCAAGATCTTTTTGTCCAAAGCGCGACACAATATCTTGCGCGGTTCCTTCTGCCACAATTTTTCCCCGTTGCAAAAAGATAATACGGTCGGACATTTCTTCCATTTCCCTCATATTGTGCGAGGTATAGAGAATGCTTAAGTTTTCCGAACGACGGTATTCCTTGAGAAAGGCTTTGATCTTGTGCGTGATGTCAGGATCAAGGCTTGCGGTGGGTTCATCTAACAAGAGTAGTTTGGGTTCCGTCAAGATCGCCTTCGCCAATGTCAGTCTGGACATTTGCCCTGATGACAACTTTCGCGTGAGCTTGTCTTGAATCTCTTGCATATCAAGTTGCTTGATGATGGCGTCGATTTTTTGAGGAATGTCCTTCACCCCATAGAGCCTGGCAATCACCTTGAGATTTTCTTTCACCGTGAGCGAAAACGGCATTGAGATATAGGTTGATGAAAAATTGACGTCCCGCAAAATGGCTTCCCGATGCGAGGCGAGATCCATTCCAAATATACGAATGGAACCGGAAGTTGGCGTAATCAAGCCTAGGAGCATATGAATAGTCGTCGTTTTCCCAGCTCCATTTGGGCCAAGGACTCCTAAAATTTCCCCTGGTTGAATTTCAAATGAAATATTGTCCACCGCGCAAAAATCACCGAACCGCTTCGTCAGATTGCGCACGTCAACAATAGGCTGAGACATGGTCGTTGGATATGAAGTTAAAAAAGAAAATCGCCGATTTTATCTGGCAGATGACAGGTTTCACACTTTTTACTGAGGATTCGTCCCTCATGGGTTGTTTGATTGTCGTGACATCGAACGCAATCGGCCATGGTGGTCTTCCAAAGGTGGGAATCTTTGGGATAATCGGGTTCATGCCGCTGATCATCGAGTTTAACATGACCTCGAGGGATCACCATATCATACCCTTTAATGGGTGTTCCGTGAACTACCCGTGAATGACAGGTCGTACAGCCTTCCCCTTCACCACGTTCTTCGAAGGCTTCCATGTGCTTACGATGACTCATGATCAGACCAACGGCTTTCACCCGTTTGGGTAAATCGCGGGTTGACACTTCCGAGACCCGGAGAATCGCACGATGGCAACTAAGGCAAACGTCAGAGAACACATGTGATTGTAAATTATGTGGCTCGGTCGGCGTTCCAAAGAATGTAATGGCCACATCTTCTAATCCTGCCCACACTTTATCTTCTAAAAATCCTTGAAGACCTGGCCGTACATGACAGGCCACGCAAGTGACATCTTTATGCGTCGACATCATCCATGTATCATACGCCGGCTTGATGGTATGACAGCTCGCACAAAACGTTGGAGCGTTGGTAAGGGGAATGGCCACGGCACTCCCTAGAATAATCACACCCACAAGGGCCGCGATGATGCTAAGGGCTTTGCCGGTAGAAGTCATGTATATGATGAACGATGAGGAAAGTGCTTAATGACGATTTCAGCAAGTTGTTTAATATTATCACGATCAATACACGGCACAGGCGGATTGGCAATGGGTTTCATCGAGACAATCGCGAGTAATCCATCCGGTGACACTGACACTTCATCCAGGGCTTCGCGAACGACGACGACTTTGGGATAGCCCTCGCTTTTCCACCCTTCGGCAATAATGAGATCGATCTCGGAGTTCACGAATCGGTCACGCACCTCTTCAATTTTCATTTCTTCTGGAACATCCGCAAACATGGCCATGCTGCCTTTTGACAGTACAATGACCGTGCTGGCCCCTGCACGTTTATGGCGCCAACTATCTTTCCCTTCGGTATCAAGTTCGAATCCATGACCAGCATGCTTGATCGTTGACACACGATAACCCGCTTGGGTCAATTCAGGAATTAATCGTTCAACTAAGGTCGTCTTCCCGCTATTGGAGCGTCCGACGAAACTCAGGATAGGAGGAGCCATATATCACGACGCTTTCATAAAAAAGTTATCGATCTACAGTGCGTGCCGATTAAAAATTTCGACTCAATAATTGCACGGAAACCGTATCACCTGGATGTAGCTGCTCCACATCTTCCGGGACATCGATCAGACCATTGGCCTTGACCATGGAAGTCAAAAGACCGGAACCTTGTCCTCCGGTAGTCCGCACCGTCAAGACACCATCTTCCTGCTTGAGCACTCCACGTAAAAAATGACGGCGGTCCGTATGTTTTGAAAATGATTCCTGAAAAACGGCTTTGACGACGGGGCGCGTGAATGATCGATGTCCGCTCATCTTCAAAATCGCAAGCCGAACCAGCTGATCAAACGTCACCATCGACGACACGGGATTCCCAGGTAATCCAAAGGCAAGACTGCGTTGAATTTTCCCAAACGCCACCGGTTGCCCTGGACGAATGGCGAGTTTCCAGAAATTCATTTCCCCGCCTAATTCAGCAAACACCGGTTTCGTAAAATCATAGTCACCCATCGACACACCACCGGACAAGACAATGATGTCACACGTAAGACCCTGATAAATTTTCTCTTTCAGTGAGTCAGGATGATCATTGGCGATGCCCAAAAGCACGGGAATACCTCCAGCTTCCTGGACGGCTGCAGCAATCCCATAACTGTTGGAATTCACAATTTTACTTTCATCGAATCGTTCGTCAAGGTCAGCGAGTTCATCACCAGTCGATAAAATGGCTACGCGCGGTCGTTGGTAGACGGAAACGAACGATTTGGCCAGAATCGCGAGCATGCCGATTTCGCCAGGTCGCAATGGCGTCCCCTTAGCAATAATGCATTCCCCTTGCTTCACATCTTCGCCTTGAGGCCGGATATGAACACCTTGCCCGCTTTCCGATTTCATGATACGGACAACATCATCTCCTAACGGTTCCGTAAACTCGACACGGACCACCGTATCGGCACCTGCTGGCATTGGCGCACCAGTCATAATACGGATCGCTTCTCCCCGTCCAACCGTCTTTTGCGGCATATTTCCAGCCGGCACATCTTCGATGATTTTCAGCTCAGGAATTTTGGTGATTGCAAAGTCCTGCTTGATGTCTTCCCAACGAACCGCAAAACCATCCATGGCGGAATTGTTCCATGGTGGGTTGTCACGGGGGGCAATGATGTCTTCCCCTAAGACACGTCCAAGGGACTCCAACAACCCGACCTTTTCACACCCGAGAGGCGCCGCGGAATCCAAGACGGTTTGTTGAGCTTTTTCAAGAAGCGTTAGTCCATTCATACTGTAGTTCTCACGACCGTTCTCCCATGTTCGGTTCATTCATCATCGATACGCTCACTTTTTCTTCACGAACGGGGCTGGGCGCGCCGTTGGCTGAACCAGCGTCCCCTTGCGTTTACAAAAATCATCGACCTGATTCGCAATACCATGAATGGCATCAGCCGTCGGAAGATCGGAATGAAAAAGGGCGTAGGGTTCACCAAGATCACTTTGCGTGACTAAATCAGGATCCAACGGTACACGCCCTAAAAATGGCACGTTCATATCATGGGCTGATGCTTCTCCCCCACCCTTTCGAAAGACTTCAATCTCTTTATGACAATGCGGGCAATCCAGACCGCTCATATTTTCGACGATTCCAATAATCGGAATTTCACTGTCTCTGGCAAACGTGACTGACTTGCGAGCATCCAGCAGTGCCACTTCTTGAGGAGTCGACACGATGACGCATCCGCTCACATCACCAATCAAATCAATGGTCGTCACCGACTCATTGCCGGTTCCCGGCGGCAAATCAATCAACAAGAAGTTGAGATCCTGCCATTCCACCCCACCTAATAATTGATTGATAAATTCATATTTATACGCATCGCGCCAGATAATAGGATCGTCAGAGTTTTGCAGCAAAAAGGACATCGAAGCAATTTTCAAATTGTAGACTTGATGCGGAATGATCCCGCCACCGGAACTGATCTTCAGCTTCTCGCCTTCGGCCCCTACCATTTTGGGAATGTTGGGACCATGGATGTCCATATCACAGACTCCAACTTCATAGCCCTTCAGGGCTAAACTGATTGCCAGATTGGTAGTCATGGTGCTTTTTCCCACACCACCCTTGTTACTCATAACGAGAATCTTATAATCAATGCGTTCCATCCGCTTGGCGACTAACCAACGACTATGTCCTTCTTTATCTTTTTGGCACGTCTCGGTTTCATCGCAGATGGCACAGGCCCACATGTAGGTACACACGTCTCCACTATCCGGCGTTGAAGGTTGAACCATCTTTAACTCTGTTGACATGAAAGGCCTCCACTCTATGAGGAAATGAACAATAATTTATCGCGACATCAAACTCTCCCCCGAGAGTTTCCCTATGGTGTGATCAAGAATCGGCAGAAGCACTGCTAAATTTTCTCGAGCACCGCGCGCGCTTCCTGGAAGATTGACAATGAGCGTCCGACCACGAATCCCGGCTATCCCCCGTGATAACATGGCCGTTCGAATTTTCTTTAAACTTTCAGCCCGCATAGCTTCACCGATACCAGGGATTTCTTTTTCAATCACCTCTTTGGTGGCCTCCGGCGTCCAATCCGTAGGACGAATGCCTGTGCCTCCGACCGTCAACACCATGTCCACCTGTTCGGTATCACACAATGCTTGCAGCGAATCATGTATCACCTCCCGCTGGTCAGGAATGATTCGATAGTGACTCACCTCAAAGTCTTGTTCTTTGAGAAGTCCTTCTAATTCATGACGACCGGCGTCGGCTTGCCGACCTTCAACAATTTTACTACTCACCACTAAAACTGCGACGCGTGCCAAGTAGAGACTCCTTCAAGAAGGTTATCGCGGTCCTGACTCCGGCACATTGACATACTCGTCATCAGCCCCTCCAACACCTCCAGCAGCTTGCGCAGCAGGCTTCATTCGAACAGGTGACATCCCAGTCGATGGCGCTCCCGACGATTCGGGTTCCTCTTGAGGTTTCTTTTTCCCAAATATCCGCGCACTGATAATACCCACTTCGTAAAAGAAGTACATCGGCAAAGCCATGATGCACTGGTTAAATGGATCTGGCGTCGGCGTCAAGATCGCAGCGAATAAGAATGATCCTAAAAACGCCCACTTACGATATTTCTTCAAGAGTGGGGCATCAACCCACCCAAGTTTCGCCATCAAGGTCAAGACTAACGGCACTTCGAAAATCAAGCCGAAGACCATCATAAACCACAGGGTAAATCCGACGTAATTTGCAATAGAAATTTGTGCGATAAAGCCTGCGTTTAATCCATAGGAAATAAGGAAATGCAACGCAAAGGGCAAGACAATAAAAAACGCGAAGGCGAGGCCTAAATAAAATGCCACCCAACTAATGGCAATAAATGGCCCCGTGAACCGGCGTTCCTGCACATGAAGCCCTGGGACAACAAACTGCCACGTTTCCCAGAGAATTTGTGGGGTGGCCAACACCAGCGCAAATAAGGCCGCCACCTTGATGTTTTGAAAAAGTGCTTCCGCAGGCGAAAGAAACACAAAGGGAACCTTGGGAAGATCCGAGGGAATCCACTCCAATGATCCAGGAATAAAATAGTTTTGCAGCGGTACGCGAATCCAATTGACCAAGGTGTCGGCATAGAAAAATGTCACAATAAAAATGCCGGCCATAACAATCACGGTACGAGTCAAACGCCACTGCAGTTCATGGAGGTGCTCCATGATCGGCATTTTCTTATCTTCGAGTGGCTTGAAGACCTTTTCTTCAAGCCACTCAAACATTTGCGATCGCTTCTTTTCCATATTCCGGAAACTACTTTGGGTTTACGGCGACGAATAAATTATTGCCACGCCGGTTTAACAATAGAACCACCAGCTCTTCTTTAGCAATTTTTGAAACAATCTGCTGATAATCATCGATGGTCGTGATCGTTTCACGACTCACCTCTTGGATAAGATCACCTTCCTGAATGCCAGCGGCTTCGGCTTCACTCCCCGGTGCCACTTTACTCACCAGGATACCTGTCACTTCTTCAGGGATTTTTAACTCATTTCGTTTCGCTGCCGTTAAGGCTTGAACCGAAATTCCTGCCAGCACATTATCTGGCGGGGCAACAGACGATGGCATGTCCGCCGGTCCGCCTGAAGCCAGCATTTGATCGGAAGGCCGTTCACCCAACTCAATACTCAATGTTGTTTCTTTTCCGTCACGTAAGACGATAATCTCTTTTTTCTTACCAACTTTCGTCCGTGCAACCACATTGCGCAAATGATTCACGTCACGAATGACTTTTCCACCATATTTCAAAATCACGTCTCCACGCTTCAGACCAGCTTTGGCAGAGGGGCCATTTTCATGGACTTCGCTAATTAAGACGCCACCCTGTTGATCTTCTGGTAATTGAAACGATTGGGCTAAGGAAGGCGTCATTTCTTGAATGGCTACCCCCATCCATCCTCGGACCACTTTCCCTGACTCAATGAGGCTCTGCGCAATATCCTGAGCAATACTGACGGCGATGGCAAACCCAACGCCTTCAGAGCCGCCAGTTCGAGAAAAAATGGCGGTATTTATGCCAATAAGCTCGCCTTTCATGTTGACCAATGCTCCACCAGAGTTTCCTGGATTAATCGCCGCATCGGTTTGAATGAAATCTTCGTATTCCGTAATTCCTACACTCCCACGGCCTAAGGCACTGATGATTCCAAAAGAAACCGAAGACTTCAGCCCAAAGGGACTCCCTAACGCTAATACCACATCACCCACCCTGAGGTTATCGTAGGTACCCCACGGCATCGCGGTTAAGTCGGCCACGTCCGCTTTAATTTTGATCACAGCTAAATCCGTTTTCGGATCGGTTCCAACCGTCGTGGCAGGAAACTCACGTCCATCATGCAACGTCACGGTAATCTTTGTGGCATCTTCCACCACATGATTATTCGTAATAATAAATCCTGTCGTATCAATTATGACCCCAGATCCCGCACTCATACCTGGAGGGCCCTGTGGGCCAGGAGGTCCAGGTTGCGGTCGTCCCCCACCTGGAGGTCCACCAGGAGGCCCACCAAACGGCCCAGGAGGTAACGATCGCTCAGGCCCTCCACCACCGTTTGTGACCGATACATTGACGACTGAAGGACCGATTTTCTCCACAATTTCGGCGAACCCTTCAATAAATGCGCCGGGAACCACAGCGTAAGCCATAGAGGGAAGAGACACACAAAGAATACACCACAAGGTAATCATTCCCATATGTTTTGCCGCCCGAGCACGGGAACTAGCCAATAAGGGCGCAAAAACGTTCGAAAGGCGGCACCTCGTGAGTCTTTTCATAGTGAAATTCTCCCCTGTCGCTAAATGGTGACTGGTAATTAATTTTCTGAAGATCGTGCCGACACACTCAGACGTCCGGCGATTATCACATCGGTCCACACTCAAGACTATCCATGTGAAAACACTAGATTCTACACTAATTGTTTCATGACGTTCAAAGTTTTCCCTCGATTATTCAAAGAGATATTTACTTACCTAAAAATACTTAAGAACCACGCCAAAAACCAGACAAGAGAAATTCTTCTATGCAAGCTGGTAAACCCCTGTCTAGGAGAGGTGATTCTGTGAGAAAAACGGTTAAGAATGCGTCTGCCTGCGCCCGATCACATAGCGAGACTAGAGTTGATGACTGCACGAGCAAGGCCACATGTCCAGTGCATCATGATGTTTTAGCGAAAAGCGGAGAATTGCATGAACGAAGAATATCGCATGGGCAATGAAGGAATTGGGGATATCGACAAAGACGAGACGGGAATAAAGGTAAAGACGGACCGAGATATGACTAGAGGGATTTTGTCAAATTGGAACAGACACTTTTCATGAGTCGGTAGACAAGAAAAATAATCACAATGACACGCAGGGCTTCCGTTCTGTCACATCTTGGTTCTATTCAAGAATGTCTAAAAGACTTCCCAAGGTTTGCTCTTGCGTGGCAATGGCGCTGAGATTGGCTTCAAACGACTGCCGGCTTATCAGCACATTAACCAATTCTTCTGCAAGATCCACATTGGAAAGTTCTTGCTCAATCAGCCCCTCCTCAGATTCTCGGAGCGCAAGCGGTCCAGGGGTATCCACCTGATCAAGTGTCACAATAACGCCGCCTGAGGAAGCCTCTTCAGCAATCACCCGCGATTTTTTAAATTCTGCGGTATTCGCATTGGCGATATTATTCGCCGCAGCATTCAGTTTGGCTTGCGAGGCCGCAAGGCCTGAAAGCGAATAGGTGAGGCCGACTGACATCAGTGTGGAGTCCCTCTCGTGACTAGAGAACTATTCATGTCATGCGGGTGCAACCGTTCCGCACCGCGCCCAATCACATACCCATCGCCGCTTTCTTGAAATACTTGAGACCTGACCTACGTGGAACAACAAAGATCCATACTGTATTGTCAGGCAGCAGAAGCCTCATTCGATACGGTTCAATTGTAGACATTGCCGTTTCCAATCGTTACTGTCAGTTGTACCTGAAGTGTCGTTGGGTTTTTCGAGTGTACAATCCCATGCAAGCCTTAGTTTTTGAAGATCGTTTACGTCTAGACACAGAAGTCGCCATACCTGAACCCTGTTCTGGTGAAGCGCTCATTCGTGTCCACCAAGCCGGCATTTGTAGTACGGACCTTGAACTCTGCAAAGGCTATATGGGCTATGCCGGAATCATTGGCCATGAGTTTGTGGGGTTTGTGGAACACGCCGCGGACCGAGCCGATCTACAAGGCCAACGCGTCGCAGGAGAAATCAATGCCGCCTGTCATGCCTGCGAAACCTGTCATGCCGGACACCCAACCCATTGCCCGCATCGCACCGTCTTAGGCATTAGCGCACGTGATGGAAGCTTCGCAGAATTTCTCCGCTTACCCTATGAAAACCTTTTCCCCCTACCCGACCAATTAACCGACGATCAAGCCGTCTTTATTGAGCCTCTAGCCGCAGCCTGTGAAATTACCCAACAGGTTGAAATTCGCCCGAATGATCGAGTGATCGTCATTGGTGACGGCAAGCTCGGATTGCTGTGCGTGCAGGTATTGCGTTTAACGGGTTGTTCGGTGACTCTGCTGGGACATCATGCAGAAAGAAATGAGTGGCTCAGTCATACCGGAATTCACGTCGAGTCTCAGCCACACGAAGTGACGGCTGGAGCTGACATCGTAGTCGAGGCAACGGGTACTCCCGAGGGATTTGCCCTCGCGAGTGCCCTGATTCGCCCCAGAGGAACCATTGTTCTAAAGTCGACCTATCATGGAAATCTCACGTGTGACATGGCGAAAATTGTTATCGATGAAATCTCCGTGATCGGCTCTCGGTGTGGGCCATTTGCGCCCGCTATTCGCCTGCTCACACAGGGACTTATTCAAATTGCTCCCATGATTCATGATCACTACTCCCTACAGGATGGACTCGCCGCTATGGAACGCGCAGGTTCCAAAGGCACACTCAAAGTCATGCTCTGTATGGAGTAAATGGAACGTGCCGTGACGATTAGAAGGCAATGCCGACATAGCCGCCAACTGTTCCAAAATTATTCGTCGTATTGGTTTCGCCCGCTGCCAGATGAAACCGCCCATCAACTCCAATGTGGAACGCTCGCCACACACGATACTGCGCTCCAACAGCAAACTGTGCCCCAATATCTAATACCGTGACATCGCCTGACGGTGGACTAATCACATGAAAGTCTAACCCGATTGGGATAATCCAGGGTCGAAACCGGCTGTCTTCCATAAACATGACTTTGGGAGAGACGGACACCGTCAGTTGCGAGAGCTCGATTTTCGTCGGTGATATTCCTGTTCCCGCCAAAACGTTTGTTGCACTCCTGACGCGCTTGGAATGCCATCGTTTATATTCGACGCCAATTTCTCCTAAGACCCATGTTTTAGACATCATCCCAAAAACATTTTTTGACAAAACGAGGTCGAGTCCCGCACCAAGATAATAGCCCTTGTTACCATCGTTACGTCCCGTTGAGCCTGCAACATCGGTAAACACTTCGCTACCGCGGTCGCTCGTGGCCCAGGACCTACCACCTCGAAAGAACACCATGTTCCCGGAATCGTCATTTCCCCCAGGTGACTGACGGCTCTCCAGCTTCTCCAAACGCTGATCTACGGTTGAGACATCCAACGTTCTGCTCTGGTCCGTTTGCTTCCGTAATTCCTCCAACTGCCGCTCGAGACGCTGCAAACGATCATCGACAGTTTGACCTTCAGCAAAACTGATCATTGGATATGCCAAAAATCCGCAAACCAATATAAGGCCAAGACATTTTGACAACCGACACTTCTCCATCTTTCTCATGCAACCTCCTTTTGTGTCCCCCGATGCCTGGCTCTAGGCAACTCGCGTTCATTCCATGAATAAAAAAAGGGGGACTCATGGGATAACAACGATATCGAGACAATTATGGTGTTATTACCAATTTTCCTTCCTTGCTTCAGCATGAACCTGAACGTTTCATATTCCGGGTACTTCTCGGTCCTTTTTTTACATTCCTTTACATTTCCTGTAGTGAGACCAGGAATGTAGCAACAAAATAAGTAGTTATTTGTATAGAATATGTCTATTTTGACAAGGAGACTTATCTGGAGATAACGAGGAAGCCTGTACTCGGCTCTCTGGATGTGAGGATGAGTGGATTAAGAAATATTCAGAAACTGAGAGGAGAACGATTTGAAGAAGACCACGCCTGGGTGACAAGGAACTCACGACGACATTGAGGGAAGACGCACGCATTCCTGTGCAAATACAAAAACACGAAGAGGAGAAGGAAAGGGGTTAACACGAACTGTGAGTGAGATGATTTAGAGGAAGAACGCTCGATAACCTCGCCTGAACATCTAACAGAAATCCAGAGATCTGCCTTGTACGAAAGGTATGAATGGAGCCATGACGCTGAACACATCTCAACGTGTTAGGTGTCAGCGAAGAGACCTGAGAATCCACATCCTCAGACCTCCTCACATCTCTCTATAACCGTTTCAGTTATGCCGAATCCGTTACACGTCAACCAACTGAATGCTGATTGCCCCTTCGTTCGTGAACCGTCAATCACCTGTAGGTCATCCAGTCGGACAGAACCTTCCTCATGTTTACCTTGTACCGCGCTGAGCTATAGCCGATTCCATGAACTTCGATGCTTTGAAGTCCTTATAGCCGTTCCAATTTACTTCCGTCTGTACGACGTGTGTTTTTGCGCTGTGTACATGATGTACATTCGGCTGGAAGTTATGTGGTTTCGCTATAATTCCGCAGGGAAAGTCAGCGCGGCTCAACTAGACTTGGACACCTATAATCCAGAGGGCAGTTGGATTATTGAGTGATGATGGCACATGTATGTGAGGACCACGAGGTCTTGCATGTATCGTGGTCAAGCATACTGATATGAGGATTCGCTATAGTCCCCGCTTTCCCTCGATCCACAAAGACTCAACGACACAACCGACGAAACCGTCATGTTCACTCAAAACCTTTATGACCGCACCTTTAGGGTACGTCTAGCTTCTCCGACTCAAGAGGAAACGAAATAATAATACCGCCCATCACCTCACCAAACTTGTGATCGCGTTTTGGACTGAGGATGTGTGCGTTATGACAATTCGCACAGGCTTTCGAAACGGCTTTATCAGCATAAATGGCTTTAAAATACTTCTTCTCGCCTCGTGTAATCACCCCCGTGTATGGTTGACTCGGATCCTTCACCACAGCTTCGAGCCCCGTTGTTTCAAATTTTGTTGTCGGGCCGTTTTTCTCGTAAATCGGCCATAGGCTTGCAAGCCGAAACTGCAAGCCAAACCCTTGTTCCTTGACCTCAATCCCTGACAACAAAAGCATTTGCGCCGGCAGTGGGAGCGTATTCCGCTTCTTCCAACCTTCCGAGGCCATCACCGTTCCCGTATCTTGCATACGGGAAACCACATGTGTGGCATACAAGGTTCTATCGGCTTGGATCACCGCATGAAGATAATCAGCAACCAACCTGGGGGGAACACCTGCAGATACCCCGCTATCTTGTGCATGCGACTGTGGAACAGCACTCACGAAGACTAACGGGAGAAGAAAAACAATCATACGACGTATGAATTGATAGTGGGTCATGGCCTACACTCCTTTCATCGAGACAGTACGTTCACAGTGAAAGATGTTGCCAACAATACTTGCCACACTCATCAGCCGAATATGTCACCCTGCTCCACGCAGGTCAGTGTCGTTCCTTTCTGATTGTTCACTGTTGCAATTCAACGGAAGGCACAATTTTAGAGTCACCTAATAATTCCATCCCGAACCGTGTATTCTCATGTGCCTCATTGGCATATAAACGCCCTGTCGGAGCCTTGAAATCTACGGAGATCTCTGTGGTGTCATCGGACTTGATGGTCACGGACATTTCTTTCTGGACCACCGGATGCCAGAGGACAACGTTATATGTGCCGGGTGGAATATTGTCGATACGAAACTTTCCAGCTTGATCGCTGACGGCAAAATACGGAGAATCCATGGACACGCCCCAACTTTCCATATACGGATGGAAACCGCATTGCATGGCAAAAATATTTCGGCCTCGCTTCATTTTAATCTTCGGACTGACCGTACGCCCAGCACGATTCTTCACTTTTTTCCCAGCCATCAAATCTTGTTTCTTTAATTTTGGACTTACCGGCAGCGGAAGATTGAACAGCACACGAGCTCCCATTTTTGACGTTTCGTATGCTTGAATATCATGCATCACAGGATCCATATTCACAACCTTCACTTTCTGCCGATCACGAACGACGGTAATGTATGGAGCAAACTTGCAATCAATGGCTTCAATGTGAGGAGGCGTGTAATCAAACTTTTTCCCTTTTTTGATTCCTTCTAGGTAAATCACCACATTTTCAAATTTCCCTTCCTCCCCTATCTGAAATGGCTGAAGCAATCGCCACCCCTTTCCATTCGATATCCGACCGCAATAGGCAGGATCTGGAAAACTCACAAGATTATACCCTTTAGGATTTGGGAGTTCTCCCTGCAATGTAATAACGCCAGACAGCGCTCCCCCATCTTCAATTTGAATTTCCTCATACTTTGCCGACGCGAACTGGGTCCATAATCCTAGACTTACAATGAATACGAAACTCAACACCACCGATCTCATTACGCCCTCCTTCCTGACAGGATCCCTAAATCATTCCTCAATATCCATGGAAGCATACTACCAGAATTGTCGTCAAAAAAACGGGGAGCCGTCATGGCTCCCCGCCTCTAAGATCGGAATTATAGTAAATTCAGATCATTTGAACGATGCTGGAGTTGGGATACGCGACTCAGGATTATTAACCTCAGCCACTTTTTTCGCAGAAACCTCCGCATTCAGTGGAAGAACACCTTGATCATTAGCAGGAAGTACTCGCAAGTATCCCCATTGACCTGATTGCGAGTACGGTAACCGCCCATTACTCCATACATAATCGCCTGGCATCTCCCAATTGCCCCCAGCCGATGGTAAGTACACATCCAAGCCTTCTGAACCAGAAAACTCAACAGTACTAATCATGTCAGCCCCTGGGAGAAAGGGTTCAATCGGCCATTCATGTTTTTCAACGGTAAACATGCCGTTCTGTTCACTACTCGCAGCAAATACGTGGATACGAACTTTATCTCCTGCGTGAGCGAGAATCAGGGGCGTTGCAGGATCTTGTGGATCATCGACTTCGCATGGTTGAAACATTTTGCCTAATGTACAGCCAGCCTCTTCCCGGTACAAATAGGGTTCGGCTCGGTAGTTAACGCCGGTTAATCCAGCCACGTTCTGAACATACGGCATGAAACTCGTGCCGATAATATTATCTTCGTCTTGAAAATAGAGCGCCACATCACGATAATTCTCTCGGCGTTCATTCCCTTGGATGGTTCGATCCACAATGACATCCGCATTCCAACTATTCTTGAGAGAAATATCTTCGCCGGTTTTTGGGTCACGGTACGTGGAGCCCTGCGGTCCAATAATGATACCGCCAAATAACCCATTGCGAGGATTCATCGACACATTTCCCCAGTCCCATACCAACGTCTGTCCTTCTCCATTAAACGGATCGGCATAGTAGGTATAGACTCGAGACTGTCCAGGAGCCACGGTTTGATCCCCTGGATTATTTCCAAGATTCACCCCTTGTGAATCTTTGGGGTCAAAGGCTAAGCCGAACGCCGAGAATGACGCCTTGCCTTTTTTCAATTTATTCGTCAGCTTTACGGTGATGCAATCACCGACGTTTGCTCGTAAGGTCAACGGCATCGGTTGAGCATCTCCAGATACCTTTTGCACTTCATCTTCAAGGACGTAGATCTTGGCTTCGGGATTTCGCAACTCAATCTTTCGTTCAAAATCCACTTCAATGGATTCCTCCACATTGGGATTGAAACTCATCCCCGGGTGGTCAATCGCCACGACATTAAAGTTTTTCACTGGGGCATCTTTGGGACAAACCGGAAGCCGCTTTGGCATTCCTTCAGCGCCATACGCCTTATTGGGCAATGGTTGGAGGTCCGCCACAGGTTCATCCAACACTCGCATGATCCCCCAGGCACCTTCCGAAAACTTCGAACTTCGACCGTTAAAGAACATGTAATCGCCTGCCTGATGCCGAGGTCCCCCCGCTTCGGCGAGCACGAGGTCATACCGTTCTGCAATCCCGATATGCAAGGAATTCTTGCGATTGGCCTCCTGAGCATATCGCTCAGACCAGAACGTATGTCCCGACACGGTAAAGACATTACTTTCATTCATGGTTACATCTAACAAACGGAAGACGACGGCATCGCCTAAATATGCGCGAACCATCGCCGTACTTGGATCACCGTGGACCACACTGCTAAAAATCTTTGATGAATCCGGATTGTTCGCCAATCGTTGGGCAAATGGTTCAGCCCGGAAATTCAACGCCCCACCGGTGGTATGAGTCCCACCATTTAAAAATGGCATCGGGGTCATTTTAATTTTGTCATTTGGAGGCATAATAAATGAGACAGTCCGACCGGCCTCCAATGCCACATCAACCGGTTGACCGGGGGGATTCCCAGCCGTCACGATATTCACCGTATGTGGAACCGTGTCCATAATATGCACCATGAGTTCACGAAAACTTCCGGCCACATCATGCCCTACACGTTCCGTCGCATGAATATCCGCCACTGGACCTGTCCTGATTGGCTCCCCAGTTTTGGGGTCATGCCAGGTCGAACCAAAGGGTTCAGCAATCATGGTCCCCACGGCCCCATGCGGCCACGTTGTTCCCCCGAAGGCATGGTCATGCCAAAACACACTTCCGACATCGGCATCCACCCAGAACCGTTGACGCACATATTCAACCGTCACGATATCGCCCACCGGATGACTATGTTGCAATGCCCGGGCGAAGGTTAAGGTGTCGCCAGTAATGTTGGTAATGCGCTTCACCTCCTGACCTTTGACGTTATCAGCTCCAACAAGAATCGGAATACCAACATGATATTGTTTCGCATTCGTCACATGGAGCGTCTTATCTCCTTTCTTCGAGACTTTTGTGACTTTCGCATTCATCGGAATTGGCAACCCTTTTTTCGAAGGTTTTTCGAATTGGGTAAAGGGCCGCATGGACTGCTCATAGGAAAATCCAGAAATCACGCCATCAGAGGCCTGATTGTCAAACTGGAAGAAATGGAAGTGCGTATTAATTTTGGACGACTGAAAATTTGTAATGTCATCGTCCAACCATTCACTCGTTAATGTCCAATCAATACAGTCATAGACATTCGCGCGCACAACCAATGGGAATTTCTTATCGTTATTGGCTCGAACGTCAGCTTCTTCTTCGTGGACCACATATAAGAGCCCATTTGGATCGACAATCGCTGGCTCCTTCCCCTGTGCCGCCGATAACTCAATCGGCAGTTTAATAAAATGCACATTGTAATCTTGAGAGCCTGCTCGATCGGGACACAAACTCCAATTCCCGTTTTCTCCGGCTTTGGCCGGACCAACTGACCGTGTACCATCGTCGTTGAGCCGAATCATTTCCAACCAAGGGGCTGGATTATGATCATTTGAAAATGGAGCGCGTTTCCCAAAGTGCGGCGTCAACCATGGCCACGCCACTTTCCCTGTCATTGGCTCAAACCAAATGGTTCGCCGCTCTCCCGGCGTATATCCCTGCCACTCAGGATGATATTTCGGGTTCTCACTCAACGTCGGCTCTTTCTCACTCATGGCCTTGCTGCCGTCCCACACCCAATCCAACACCGTGGCATCATAGGCCTTCAGTTGACCAAGCTCATCATCTTTATGCCCTGGTCTGCCTTGATTACTCAGCTGCATTTCAACCCAGTCCTTAATATTGACCACTGCAGGTTTGGCTTTCCAGTCACTCTTTCCTGATCCGACGATTTTAAATGTTGAACCAAACCAGTTCACCGTTTTGCCCACCAATTGATCTGACGGCACAGGCTTGTGAATCCGATCAAGACGATCTGGTAATTCGCGTAGGGGCGGCATCACATCATTTTGGAAACCTGGAACCTGCAGGGTGTTATACACTCTCCAGTACCCCCACATGCCAGCGACATAATGATGCGCGACATGGCAGTGAAATAAAAAGTCTCCCGCCAACCATTGACACAAGCCTGAACCACATTCGGTTTCCAAATCCAAGGCTTCCGAAGGCCCAATAACTTCAACATCGACTCGGTCTGACTTGGTTCGAACGATCGGATATTTCACTGGACCGTTCTGTCCTGTGCTCCACACCGGCATTTGCGTCGCACGTGGGCTGCGTTGCCAACGAATGGAACCACCATGGGGATGATGGGAATGAAACACTTCTGATCCCCCGTGCACGATACGGAACTTCGCTGGATCACCCAGGTAACTCCGGGGAATCGTCGGTGCCGCATCTCCAAAGGTGTACGAGCTGTAGGCCATGGACTCATCTTCGAAACCAAAATGTTCATGCTGTACATGCATGTTGTTAATGCCGAACGGCTCGCTACGATAGTTCAACGCCCGTGCCCCCGGACGATAGGCATCGGTTAGCGGATCACGTTGAGGCAGAAAATCACCATGCTTATTCACTGGCCGAAACGCCTCGTCTCCCACTTCGTGATAAATCAGCACGAACTCTCGAAAACTGGGACCAGTTCCATTTTCAATCATGACTTGCCACCCACTCCTCGCTTTCGTGGCCGGACCTGTCCCGACTGGCTCCCAATATTTCGATCCTCGCGGTTCCACGACAAAAACCCCAAACAATCCCATGACGGTTAACTCACGATCGTTACTAAACGTATGGAATTGCTTTCCGCCTTCTTGAGTATCTGGATGGATATACCATTCCATGTCAATCGATTCACCTTCTGCACCTTCTTCTGCATCCTCATCAGCACCAGAAGCAACGGAATCGAGATTTGTCGTAGTGGCCGGTTGCCCCGTTTTACTCATCACCATATCTGAGCCATTGATGTGAAGACTGACGTCCTCTCCAAATTCTAGTTTGTTTCGCAGGGTAATCTTGACGCAGTCCCCCTGATTACCACGAATCACCAGTGGCTGAATCCATTGATCCTGAATGCCATTGTTGACCGCACCAGGGTTACTGTGCCCTTCGGATTCTCGTGCCTCTGCATTCTTGGCTTCTTCTTCTCGTATTTTCTCAATGTCTTCCGTGAGGGCATACATGTACCCAGGATAATAATCCAGCCATTGATTCAACGAGATCTCTACATTGATCGCTGAGATGTCATATTTTTTCACTGGTGCCGTCGTCGGACATCGCCCCCCTTTATTAGAGACGGGCTCTTGCCCCGTCGTGGAGGCGAGAAGACCATTGGCTGGTCCAGCACCATATTGATGCATCATCGACATGGAATTATACGCACCAGTATTTTCTTTCTCGTGACCCATTTCCTTCTGCATCTGTTCCATGAGTCGTTGATGCTGAAGCTCCACTAACGCCGCACGCTCAGCTCGACCTTCCACAGAATTTTCGACAATCGTCTGTCCCTTTAATCGCTCGGCCCATCCTTTTCGATCCTGGCTCATCGTCACGGAATGGATGCTCGCAGATGGATCTTCAGCCACTCCCATCGACGGAGAACCCAAGAGAAGAAATCCTCCTAACGCTCCGAGCCACCACCTTGCACGTAATGCCTGACTAGTACGCGTAAACATTCAACGGCCTCCTTATTAAGATAAATACATTCCGACAAATATTCATGTGTGACACACAACCGACATGTGCTTGCCTCTCTTTAGCGTCTCTCGTACGCCTTGTAGGCTCATCCAAAATTCTTGTTGTATTGAATGAAAGTTGCGTCGGTGAAGGGGTTCTGAAAAGAACAGTTGGGCACTCCGGAGGCCGGTCCATCACACCCAGATCCTTCACCGACACTAGCCCTACAGAGCAACCTTAATGCCACTATTTACTAAGAGCAGCAATCCACCTATAGGACGCACTAAAGACAGGACATGTAGCTGCTAATCCTTACTACATTTTCGTTTTTTTGCTTTGTATAAAAATCCATGAATTTACACCACTTCAAGAAAAGATAATAAAATGACAAGGAAAAACAATAGCTTAAGGTGTCTAGAAAATTAGGCGCAGAATGCAGTGTTTTGTGGAAAAATGGGGCAGAAGGGCGGAAGGAAATAGAACTGATTATTACTGAATGTCGTAGGCTTTGAGTTTATTGTAAAGACTCGCTCGGCTTATATGAAGCTTTCGGGCAGCGTGAGTTTTATCTCCTTGAGTCTCTTGCAGTGCTTTGAGGATTTCATGCTTTTCGACCACCTGGCGAGCCGCCTTACTGATAGAAGGAAGATCTGAAGATTCATCAACATATGACGGTGCGCCAACAATATCCCGAATAGTCAGTTCGGAATCGTGCGTGATCACAACGGCGCGTTCGATCACATTCTCTAATTCCCGCACATTACCAGGCCAATCACGGCTGACGAGTGCTTTCATTGTCCTGGATGGAATCGATAGCTGAGCTTTCCTATTATTTTCGCAAGATTGCACAAAGAAATGATTCACAAGAAGAGGAATATCCTCTCGACGGTCTCGAAGAGCAGGAACTGACAACGGAAGCACCGCAAGCCGATAATAGAGATCCAAACGAAATGTGTGTTCTTTGACAAGATACATCAGGTCCTTGTTGCTTGCTGAAATAACTCGAACATTGACTTTGATGCTACGATTGCTTCCAACTGGTCTGATTTCTCCCTCTTGTAACACGCGAAGAAGTTTCGCTTGAAATGTTGGAGTGGTATCGGCAATTTCATCTAAAAAAATGGTGCCGCCTTCAGCTTCTTCAAATAACCCTTTTCGATCTCCAACAGCTCCGGTAAATGCACCTTTGACATGGCCAAACAGTTCGCTTTCCAATAATGTTTCTGGCAACGAACTACATTCTACGACAACAAATGGATGATCGCGACGAGGACTGAGCGTATGGATTGTCTTGGCGACTAACTCTTTTCCAGTACCACTTTCACCTTGAATTAATACGGTAGATTCGGATTGCGCAACTAATCTCACCATTTCAAGGAGTTGCTGCATCGGAGTGCTCTGTCCAATCAAGGTAGTACGTGACTTACTTTCTTTTGGTAAGGAGGGATCATCACCAAACAATGGAGAACCAGGCTTTCCTCTCCTCACCATCGTGTCTTCTGGGACATGGCCCATCATGACAACACAGGCAATATCTCCTTCAGTACATGTGACAGGAAACGATGTGGGGAATGGGCATGAAGGGTCATCATGGTGGACAACTGACGTTCCTTTTTGCATCTGAGGATGTATTGGCGCTTGCGAAACAATATTCTCTGCTGGACAAATCGCACAGCGTTCTTGCGTAGCCACATCAGAATCTGCACATTGACTCGCGGAGTCACCTAAGAGAGGACAGTTTGCTGCAACGGAGACTACCGATGAATTTGAATAGACTAATTTCAAAGTCGGATCAAAGATCGCGACTGGCTCCGAAAGATGATCGGCAAGAAGTACAAGTGCTTGAAGTCTGGAACATAAATTAGGATCCGTATCTGTCTCTGGTAACGATCCGGCCATGTGTACATTTCCTTTCATGTTCATTGAATGTTCCAATACACCGTGTGTTGACAGGTCTGAGACGTGACCATTGGGCACAGTTGTTGAAGCGCAGCTTTGAGGTCGTTCACTCGAACAGGTTTCTCAAGATAGACAGAGACGGCCACAATTTTTTGCGTATTAAGTTGACAAATCACATCATGTCCATCCATAGACTCGATAACCTGTCACCCGTTTTCACTTAATACATCCACGAACAAGCTTCTCATTGCTGAATCGTCATCAACAACGAGTATCGTACAGGCACCCGATTCTCTCAATTTCGTCTCCAATTTACAATTTCCATCTTCAGTAGATATGTGACGAAATGTTCCATGCCCCATCATCTGGAAGCAAGCGTAATTGATATGAGCAAGGTAGATGCCAACTGGCTAAAGATGCATGCTCTTCATTTTTTGAGAAATTTCAATTTGGCGTTGAGGCAAAACGCTACAGGCAGTAATTTCCAGGAGTACTCAATGCAACAGTCAGTGATGGAGTCATACTCTTCAAAGTCTAATTTTTCTATATTTCTCAGACTGCCGACCCACCACACCCGAGTGGGGAACTTCTTGAAGAATCCTTTCATCCCCACGTCCCAAGGGAAAACATTAAAGACCTGCGAGGCCTCGAGTTCCTAAAACAACAAGATCAATGTGCTCTCGTTATGGAAACGCAAGAATTTCTTTCCCAGAACGACCTTCTTTCAGCACGCGATGAATATTCAATCGAGGATCGACAAACTTGTCTGTATTTTTTCTACATGTCTTCGGGGTCGATCGCTTTGTGGTAAAGAGTGGTCAGGCTCTTTTCAACTTCTCGTGAGCGCCCAATTCGTATGGCTTCATAACCACGTTTCACATGTACGAAAAACAATGCAGAATTCAGTAAAAAGCGAATGCCTGACAAGAACCGAATGACAGCTTTCGAGCACGTGAGCAGTCGACTCCTCGTAACACTTTCCTATTCTTGGCTTCCTCCTGTAACCAACCACGACCTTGCTGATATCTTACGAAAGAACAGTCAATAACCTTTAACATGATTGCAATCAGAGGACTGAGACAGTAGCGTTCATTATCAAACATCAACGTGACATTTTATTTACTGGCCAGGAAGCACAAAAGTTCATGAGCCTCCTACGTAGAGGCTGAAAAAATATGTGCGCCAAAAGGCTCCAGACTAATATACAATCCCTGACGAACGATGTCTTGATAGTTAGATATGTACGTTTGGCCAGACAGGTGGTCACGATAGGTAAAGAGTGAAGGAAGATCGTTGTCAGTTTCAGAATTATCAAGGAAATGCAGAAATCCTTGAGATCTAATTGATCCTAAATTGACGACAACTATCTTGTGGGCCGAGCGAGACACCCATTCATATCCAAGAAGATTTTCAAAAGTGGAATCACCTACCGATTGGATCATCAGGAGTCGCCACTGACCTTCGTGAAAGACCTCCTCATTCGTCATTCGAAGTAAGTGACCATACACCTCCATCGTTTCGTGATCGAGCAGTTCCTCTTTCATTCGTGCGAGTTGAACCGGCAGCCGAATTCGTTGCCCCTCAAGCTGGCCTTGGTGATACAAACGCATGCCAGGTAATGTCGCGATGAGTGTCGAAACGGCAAGAAGACGAATATTGCCAAACGTCGACGCACTCCTGGGTTCATCATGATTTTCTAAGAATCGAACCAGATGGCTCTGATAGCTCCCATCAGCTTTGAGATGGGCAACAATCTCACCTGGAGACGAATGGCACAGTCGATCGTACAGTCTCTTGTCATAAGTGAAATGGAATCCCAGCTGTTGTAAGTCCCATTCACGATCCCAATACACTTCAGCCATCCAGATAAAATCAGCCACCGCAGTGACGGCTTCTGTCCAGAATTCGATAGCAGGAGTGCCTTCTATTTCTAGACAATCACTCCATGTCTTCTGAAACACTTCATTCAGCATCAGCATAGCCATGTCACATCGAACTCCATCGCAGTGCTGCGCGATAGTTTTCAGTTCTTCAATTAAGGCCGTGCGAGTGGCTTCGTAGAAATAATTCAACTGAGCCGTATCTGTCCAAGCCGGGAAATAGGGATCTTTTCCATGAGCGAGATTCAGAGTCCTCCCGTTAACACGTATTGTAAAGAAATCGTCTGGAGAGGCCTCAAGGGTTTTTGCGGTTCCTTGGATGTAGTATTCCGGATGCAAACGGACCCATTCATGATCCACAGCCGTATGGTTCGGCACAAAGTCCAGAATCAACTGCATGCCTCGTTGATGCAGTTTCTCTAAGACATAATCAAGTTGATCCCACGTACCAAGTTCTGGGTCGGGGCGGTACGCACGGATGGCATATGGAGATCCGACAACATCATTGACTGTCCAGCCTGGTAAGGCTTTCTCATATTCTTTCTGTAACCCTGGGTCACGTCGTGCAATGGACTGACTATGAGGACTTCGTTCCCAAATCCCCATCAACCAAATACAATCAAATCCTTTACCTTGAAGGTTATCCCATTCTTGATCAGGCACATCGCCAAGACGAATGAGTCGGTTCTCTTTTCGAGAAAGCGCCTTCAACCAAACCCAGGTATTGATTTCATAGAGATGAGGGTGGGGACGGCATGAGGGATGGACGGCACGGGGATTCATGGGGCTACCGGTACCAAAGGATGCCAGAAACTTCTAATGGGATGAACACAGAGGGATGGAAAGGGACAATGCGGGGAGTATAGTGATCAACGAGTCGAGACCCTGGCACTTCAGCTTTGAATCGATACGTATTCACCATTCCAGGAATCGCTTCTGTTTGCTTGAAGATGATTCGAACAGAACTTCATCGTCAGCATACAATTTCACGCTGCTCCAGCTTGGCTCTCTCTCCTCAATACACCTAAGCATCACAGAATTTCGTCATATCTCAATGTAGAAACCTATGCCATAGGTCTCGATCTTCTGATCAAAGAATTGTCCGAAAGGATTATGGCCGCGATAGTAACTCAGAAGAAGCCGATACCGGCGGGTACTGCCTATGCGCGACCACTCTAGACCACCTAAAATACTCATATTCACATTCCAGCCGAATTCTTCGACTGACTGGAAATCGGCCCCCAATACCGGCGCAAAGTAAATCCTTTCCATGAGCCGACCCAACATGGGCGAAGCTTCTGGAGTATCCCGTAATTCCAGACCCCAATGGACTAGGCCTCGATCAAGTGCCGGAGACCGACGGACGAGATAGCTTCCCCCTCCATACACCCTCCACCAGTGTGAATCGAATGAGACAATGGCATCCACGGCTTCAAAACCAAGGTTCACCCTCTTGAAGTCAGGATTTCTCAATAGGAACTCATCTCCGACATGACTGCTTTGATGATACACTCGCACTCGTGTGGAAAATGGTCCTCGACGCCACGTAAGAGGAAAACCAACCTGAAAATCAGAATTGATGAGATCGGTTGAGTTTGCATCCAAGTTGAACTGCGAGAAGATCGCACCAAAGAGGTTGAACTGAAGTCCGTCACAGTTTGTTTCATGTCGATGGCCCCATAACCCAAACGTACCCCCAGCGGTAATGAAGCCAACATTCAAAGACTCACCGCCCCCCTTAAATCGCACTCGTTGATAGGCTCCGAAAAACCTTGGTTCCTTCGGAGCGGCCAGAAGAGGACGGAAGACGTCGTCATCTGGCAAGCCCACGCTATGAAATTCATCGCTCTCTGAAGTCCTCACATCGTCGGACGTGTCAGCATAGCGACAATCAACGTGTCGTGCAGACGTTGATGAGAACCATTCTCCTTCTTTGGCCCATCCAACACCCGGAAGAAGAGTGATGAGGACAACAAAGGCACACCCCGAACTACACTTCTGCAATGTGTTTCTCTTACTCATATATTTGGTTGTGCTCATTTGAAACAAGCACTCCTCACTCTCATCTCATCACACATTGTAATCAGTGAGCCAAAGATCTCACAAAGGCAAGCACATTCTTGATTTCCTCATCAGTCAGTGCAAACCTCCACATTCCCATAGCTGTACCTTGAATACCCTCGTGAACGCCTTGCCACAACGCCGCATCTGATCTTTTTGAATTTCTATCATGACATTTCCAGAATACTTCAGAATAAGAGTACCTTCCCTCTTTCTGAATCTTTCATTCTAAGAAAGATGCAAGTAATACATTTCTGAATTCCTCTTGAAGTCTGACAGTCTTACTCATTTCTAAGGTTCCTTCCTTTTTATATTAAATCCCTTATATCATGTTCACACTGCTATAGATCCTGGAAAGGGAATCTCCCAAATACATCTATTGAAAATATTTGAGCTATGATAGCAAATCCAGATATACATCAGTCTGCTTGGACACGGGCGTTGAGTGACCCGGTTGCAACGGCACTGTATTTGAGGGAGACTATGCCTGATTAAGGTGATGACATCTTAAAGCAATAGGATAACCAGAGCAGAGGTGTCAAAAAACACTGAGCAAAGCTATTGGAGGTTAAAGCTTCACGAACCCACAGTAAACAGCGAGTTTCCACATAACCCGATTCGAGCGATAGAGAATAGGAGAACCTTCAATACTGAATAGCTTACTGTTTTGAACAGATGAGAGACATTGGTCTCGCTTCTTCAAATTCCCCAAAAGTCTTTCTTTCCATGATTTCCTGGATTCACTACTTGCTTGGGCGTCGTATGACCGCCACTGAACATCCGGCACGGTGGACAATCTTATTCGACACACTGCCCAAGAACATCTGCTTGATCCCCGATAAGCCACGCGAACCCACCACAATGAGATCCGCCCGCATATTCCGAGCAGATTTAAGAATTTCAGCCGCCGCATTGCCATACACTAACTGTTCATCAATATGAAGATTATGGGAAGATAGTGCCTTTCGAGTATCTGTAAGCAATTTCGCCCCTTCTCGGCCTCGTGCCTTAAAGAGTTCTTCGGCTAACTTGGAAAATTCCTCTTCATCTTTTCTGGTCATCTTCAAAGACAGTTCGGTTTCGTACACCTGTTTTTGAATGACATGAAGTACAGTGACTTGCGAGGAAGACGGTAATTCCACGGCATTCACAAAGTCGATGGCTGCCTGCGCATCGGGAGACCCATCCGTTGCCAAAAGAAGTTTTATTGTACGATCATGTAGTTTCTTTCGAGGTACATTGCGTGCAATTAATACGGAACATGGTGCCTCCTGGAGCACCCATTGACTCACACTGCCGAGTAAAAACCCTGTCAGTTTGGAATAGTTTCGTGTGCCAAGGACCACCAGGTCGATACCTTTCGCTCGAATGAGCTTCAATATTTCCTCTCCAGGAAATCCCATTTTTACAAGAGATCGAAAACGCACGCTCTGGTGTTTTAATGTATTCTCGATCTTCTCCAGGAATTGATTCGTCTGCACAAGCTCTTCCTTTTGAACATCTTGCACATGCTTTGAAAGTTTTAAAATTCGTTCCTTCGCCAGACCCGTGATCTTTTGAGGAATGGCATGCACATGAAGAAGAAAAAGATTGGATCCTTTTGGAAGCATTAACTTGCCAAGTATCCGAATGGCGCTTAATGAAACACGTGTTTTTTCCAAAGCCAATAAGACCTTCATCTACATGCTCCTTTCGAGCATTGAATTGCTAGCGCATTCATATGCTTCATCCATTTTGAAATCATTGAGTTGCAGTCAATTGTTACGGTATGACAGATTGTTTTTATAGATGACCCTCTAATATATTATTTTCATATCCAGCTTACAGGAGTTCCTTACTATCAGTCCAAATCGGTGCACGTTTTTTTCAACACAGGCAATCTCTCCTTCCGTACAGGTGACAAGCAACGATATAAGGAATGGCCATAAAGGATCATAACAATCGGGAAACCAATAGAAATAGAAAATTTTCAATCTGAAAAATAGTGGCTCTTTGAACACACGAGCAGTTTATCTACAGCGCCTACTTTCAATGACAGTGGGAAAGGCAACAGTTTGAAGAAAGTTTCCATTAGTGTTCAAGAGGCGAATTCCAAATGGATTTATAGCGAAACCAAATAACTTCCAACCGAATGTACATCATGTACACAGCGCAACAACACACGTCGTACAGACGGAAGTCAATTGGAACGGCTATAACTACTGATTAGGATTTGAAGAAAAATCGTGTTTATGGCAAATCTTGGGTATCCGAATGCCGGGTTGGTAACAACGCCCTCATTTTCGCTTCGACAACATCGGGATCTTGCACCCCACGCAGCTTCAGCTCTTTCCCTGTCTCGGTGGATTGAATAACCAGGGTTCCAATTCCCCAAAGTCTGGCAATGGGCCCTTGCACAATATCGATATCTTTGATCATTTCAAGTCTGATAGAAGCAATTTCTTGTTTGGTATACCCGTTTTTGATACTCACACACGTCGGAGTCACGACATAATATGCCCAACGACGTATAAGAGCGACGACCAGAAGCAAGACAACGGCTCCTGCAATCCATATCTGCCACCCAGGCAAACCAAGGCGAAGGAACAACATTCCTCGAAATGCTGTTAAAATCGCAAAAAAATAGAGCCAGCTAAATTGTCCCCAAGAAGGAAACGCCTGCCAGATAATTCGATTGTGTAATGTCTTTGGCATTGTTCAAGGGAAATAAGATCTCTAAAAAGAATGAGTGGTCAAGAAGGAGGAAGTTCGGATGGACATATGAATTGGAATTCTGACTCCAATGTGACTCCACCTATTACAGTGCTTGACTCTTCACCCACCGCCAGGCTTCATCGATTTGCTCCTGTTGAAAGTACCGCAACTCGGTTTTTACAAGATGATTGAAGATCTTCGTATACCAATCCAACCAGCGTTGATCGCCAACAATGGCTATTCGTCGAAAATCGTGCAAATGATGAATACTGAATGTAAAATCTTCCCAGAAGGCCTCAATTTCAATTCCAGTGAATTGAGTCATGTCACAGAGTAGGCTCAATGGTCCAGATTCACAAATACGATTTTCAAAATATGGAATTAACACTCCATAATCGTCTTTCGTCAATTTGCCATCGACTTTGATGCCCACGGTATGACTAGAGGTTTCATCTAAGACTCGATACATTCTTCTTATTCCCAATCAATATCGGAGCCCTTCTTTTTCTTTTTATCCAATCGAGGATTCGACAGTGACGATACGTTAGAGCCATGAGCGACACCTATAAGTGGAGTCGTTATGGGATGATCATCTGCATTCGCACAACCATATTGAGCAAACGCGGTATGAAGCCAATACGGTCCTGAATGGTCAATCACGACTAATGCCGAATACCATCCGTCGATGAGGATCTCATTGGGATATTTCTGTCCTGGCATTTGGATTCCCCAGTGCCGCGAACACTGACAGTTTATTGAAAATTTCTCAGGTTACTATGTGTAAGCTGGCGTCGACTATTAATGTGTAGTCTCATGAATATTACTCAGTAATTTGACAACATTCACCATGCTCTCTACCTCTAATCAATTTCCATATCACTCACCATATCATGCCATCCTCTGCCGCCATACCTGCCGCCTGACTTCATTCCTCCACGATGTCCCATGCCTCCCCTACCAGCCCCTCAGCGAAACTTCGTTCATACTGCATCACCAAGCAGATTATTCAATGGCAACAAGGAGAACATTAAATGCCTCAACGATGTGCATCGGACCAGAATCGTTGGTAATAAAAAGTTGCAAGTTACCAATGAGTCCAAGACGGTCAAATAGGTGCAGACACCGCAACCTCCATCCACCTGGGTGTTTCGTGTTGAAACATAAGCAAGAGTGGAGCCAGACGAATATTTTCCTTCCAGCGCACCATATTTTGGGGATTCACAACATTCACTTCAACAAGTAATTTAATGACATTTCTATTTCTAGTTCCAGGGATCTATAGACGAGCTGTGAGACTTTTTGGGCATACGCTACAAACAGGGTTGTTGCAAATGTCAGCAGATGTAATTCACTTAAAACAGGTTAGGATATGTTTTGTGAGCCATTGATAGACGTTTTAGTTCTAGACGCTTTCTTTCACGTTACACTGCAAGTTAACGATTTACACATTACGTGAACAATCTGGCCCCTCGTGTTTAGCCAGAATATCGGTGGTGACTATAAATCTATAAAAGTTAAGAAATTTTCAATATCGTTTTATCGGCATCGAAATTGCTCAGATCCATACATGTTTTTACGTTCTATTTACACAATTTCAAAAACCTATGAGGAGTACCGTATGGGACGAGTCATGGTTGTCGATGATGAAGCGGATGCGAGAAAAGTCGCGAGAATGAGTTTAGAAAAAGCTGGGTATCAAGTAATTGAAGCAGAGAGCTGAGGAGACCATTACCTTTCTCCGCCGTTAGAATGATTATATTCTTCAATCCGCAGGCGAGAGAATCTTTGGGCTAGACCTTGAAGGCCGCCATACATTTGTAAATCCCGCTGCCGCGACCATGCCAGTTTTAGGATTTCCTGGATGGAAGTGGAAGCAAATCAGTGAAGTGCTAATCCCTCCAACGACATTTGATGATAAGTATCGAACAGAAAAAAACCTCGTGAGATTTTGGGCAAGGTAGGACCAGGGGCCGCCCAAGGAAGTAGAATTCTTGCCGTTGTGTCCGAGTACTTTTTGGAAAACCCTCAAAAGTGGTTCACGACGCGGCAATTCTCTCTGTCCATGCGGAAGTGAGAAGAACTATTAAGACTGCTGCGCAGAAGACACCGCATGTGGGAGAATGGAATGACGACCTGCATACGACAATCAACAATTGAACGAATTATATGCAACGGATCAACATCCTCAACAAATGCATATCACATTGGCCGATGATATGAGGGGTATTCTATGCGAGTGCTATTAGCAGTTGATGGTTCTGAACATTCCAAGCAAGCCAGCGAAGTCATTCGTGATTTAGCCTCAGTGAAGAATCTCACGATTCTTCATGTGATCGACTTGCCTCGATTGAGCTACCCGACGCTTGGGCCAGAGATTGCCAAAGATCTTGCAATAACGGTTGAACAAGCCATGCGGAACGAAGCGGAACAGGTGTTAAAACACACCATGACATCTCTTTCCACTCATGCCCTCCCCGTGGACAGACGGCTTGAAGAAGGAACTCCTGCTGAAAGAATTCTCGCTCTAGCTCAGCAAATTAAGGCTGATCTCATCATCCTTGGGGCCCGTGGTGTAGGTCAGCTCAAAGAATTAGTATTAGGAAGCGTGTCGCATCGAGTCCTCACATATGCCCCTTGTCCGGTTTTACTGGTCAAAGCTCCCATAACAGAAATAAAAACAGTTCTTCTCCCTCTCCAGGACCTTGATGACGTGCAACGAGTGAAGCCCTTCCTTTCTAAGCATCCCTTTCCTGAAGGGACAGCCATCACTGCGTTCACAGTTGTTTCGATTCCACGGTCTTTCTTACGAGCTGGAGTTTCAGCTTCGGAATCGAAAATTCAACGCGCTCTTGAAAGTACCGAAACATTTCTTGACGATGCAGTGAACTTGTTACATAGCTCTCACTACTCTGTGACAGGGATTGTTGGAATGGGCGAACCAGCAGCAACGATTCTCGATCAGGAATCCGAGACGAAGCCGGACCTTATCATGATGGGAGTCAATCATCCGTCAGCAGTCAGCCAGTTTTTAGTAGGAAGCGTATCACACACTATTCTTCACCACTCCACGTGTTCAGTGTTGTTAATTCGATAACGAAATAATTAGCATCAACTGCTCAATTTTCTAGTAGTATCTGTATCATTTTTCAATCTGCTCGCTGGCTATCACAGACATCATGTCGCCTCCTCCTTGTTATATCATCAATGGAACCAAGATGAATTCCGTCCTCGAATAAATCATACATTTCCCAGGACTAGACATTGATATAAAATACTCTTGAGAATGGACATTTAGGAATTGGGGAAATCCCTAGTTTCTTGAATAGTTTTCCAGAAGGCCAGAAATATTGAAAAGCAAGTGAAATATCCATATACGAATGCTACATAGTGATTAATTATTGAGAATAGAATACCTCATTCACGTCATTAGAACGTTGACAACGGCACTCTACGAGCTGGTGCTCCATGTCGACAGTACCCGTGTTTCGAGTTGTTCCTTCATTGACCACACAGAGCAGGTACCGCTATGACTATAATAATAGGTGTCCTAAGTTACTACGATCGCTGCGTTTATCTAGGGGTGCTGAATTGGCCGCCGACTTTGAACCTGTTCTCACTAGAGGCATTTAGTAATCATATGTCGACAAATCGACGGGACAAACGAGTGAGGACGTGTGACGATCCGCAAATTTGACCAAAATCCTCACGGCGAATCGTCGGTCGAATTCCGAGTTGTCACGTATAACGTGCATCGGTGTCGAGGGTTAGACCGTCGTGTGTTACCTCGACGAATCGCAGAGGTCTTACGACCACTGCAAGCAGATGTGATTGCTCTCCAGGAAGTTCTGGGAGCTGGGCCGAAAGGCTACGGACATGACCAGGAGCTTGGCGCCGCACTTGGGATGGGATGGGCCATGGGAGTCACACGCTTGGTGCGGAGCCGTTTATATGGCAACGTCATCATGAGCCGATTTCCAATCGACAATCACACCCAATACGACCTCACATGGAAAAGACGGAAGGCCCGAGGCTGTCAACGCGTCGATATTCTCATCGGAGGTCATGCGTTTCACATTTACAACGTTCACCTTGGGGTCGGATTACGAGAGCGCCACTATCAAGCCAAGCAGCTGGGCACATTCATTGGCCAGGACAACATCCGTGGGCCAAAGGTGGTACTAGGCGATTTTAACGAGTGGGGACGTGGCTTTGCGACGATTGAGCTGACGCGAGTCTTGAAAAGCCTGGATCTGCGTGCCTTTGCGAAACGACGTCGAACCTATCCTGGCGTGTTTCCTGTTCTTCATTTAGACCATCTATTTTACGATGGTCGTGTAGAAATCCTTCACGTAGAGATCCCTCGAACACGAAAGTCTTTGATAGCTTCAGACCACCTTCCGCTGGTCGCAGACCTACGAATTCAATTTCCGGTCGGTTAAGTGTACACAACATATCTATCGACCCTCCCTGGCTTGTCCAGTCATCGGTACGAATGATACGGCGAGGAGTTCTGTTCGGGTATAGCCTTCCTGGGTGCGATGGATCAACACGAGACTTTGTGGATCACTGCCAACTGGAAGCACAAGTCGTCCGCCAATCTCCAGTTGCTCCAGGAGGGATTGTGGAACATGATCAGGAGCGGCTGTCAGGATGATAGCCTTAAACGGTGCTTCCTCAGGCCAGCCTTGATATCCATCACCGACTTTAACTGTGACAGTGTTACAACCCAGATCCTTCAAAATACGTTCTGCGCGTTGGGCCAATGGTTCGACAATTTCAATACTAAAGACCTGGGATACGACATGTGCTAACACCGCTGTTTGGTAGCCAGATCCTGTGCCGATTTCTAAGACTCGATTTTCCGGCTGAAGTTGTAAGGCTTCAGTCATGAATGCAACAATGAACGGCTGCGAAATCGTTTGCTTGTAACCAATAGATAGCGGATAGTCTCCGTACGCTTCTGCGCCATTGTTCTCCAACACGAAGCGATGTCGCGGCACATGACGCATAGTCGCGATAACCGCTGAATCTTTCACTCCTCGTGCAACAATTTGCTGATCAACCATTTTGTCGCGTTCAAACTGCCTACTTGCCTGATCATCGCCAAAGGCGCTTTCATGACAGCCCATCATCAGAATTCCTAACTGAGCATGGATTAAGAATAAGGAGCGATGAATTTCCCGAACACATTACGAATTTCCAAGACACAACACACATGGTATCGTATTTATCTTTCATTCTAAGGAGTAGTATTAAAAAAGCAAACAAGTATCTTTTTGAAAATTGTCTGTATCAGCAAGGTAGCAATGAAGCGCTAGAGCAGTTGATTGCATAATTCCGCATGATTCGATATTCACGAGATGTTTTTTGTATGATATATCTTTACACACAGAGCCATTCACCGAAAGAATTAGCAACCAATGACTACCACACCACGCGATTACTACGGCATCCTCGGCATCGAAAAAACCACCTCCGCTGAAGACCTCAAAAAAGCGTATCGTCGTTTAGCCAGAAAATATCATCCTGATCTCCATCCTGGTGAAAAAAAAGCTGAAATGGAAAAAAAGTTTAAGGAGTTAAATGAGGCGTATGAGGTGTTACGTGATGAAGGCACACGTAAAAAATATGACCAATATGGAGCCCAATGGAAAGATGCCGAAGCTCAGCAGCGTGCCCAAGAGCACGCTGGGAGTCGGAAGGCATATGGCTCTTGGGATCCCTCCAGTTCTCAGCAGGAAGGAACAGACTTTAGTGAAGCATTTGAACACTTCTTTCGCCAACAAGCACAGAATGAAGGAAGCACATTTCGTGGATTTGCCATGCCAGGAGCCGACCTTGAAACGACGGTCCAACTGCCTCTCCGTGAATTTCTTTCGGGAGCCACAAGGCGATTGGAATTTACAAACGCCACAGGGAAGCCGCATATCATTGACATTCGCATCCCCAAAGGCGTGAAAGATGGCGAACGCCTGCGGGTGAGAGGAAAAGGCGCGCCTGGTCGAGGTGGAGGACCTCCAGGCGATTTATACCTACATATTCACGCATTACCGCATCCGGTCTTTCAACGACAAGGCATGAACCTCCTTGTAACCCTTCCCGTATGGCCGTGGGAGGCCGCATTGGGAACGGACGTTGAAGTCCCCACGCTACAAGGACCAGTTCGCCTCACCATCCCACCCCTTAGCCAATCCAAGCAGAAAATGCGCTTACGTGGCAAAGGCTTACCCTCTCGAAAAGGGCAATATGGTGATCAATTTGTTGTCCTTGAGATCGTACTTCCCCATGAACTAAGCACACGTGAACACGAACTGTACGAACAACTCAAAACCCTCGAACATCCCGACCCTCGAGCTCATCTCATGCAGGAGGCCACTCATGCCTGAAAAACCCAACCAACAGATCGATCAGGTCATTGCCGAGCTTTTTGAGCCAGACTGGTATCGACGAGATGAACTCTGCGCACAATTGGGGATAGGCCAGGAACTGTTAGAAGTCTGTCTTCGTTGGGAAATTGTGCATGTTTCCACGACTGACCAAGACGGACAAGAATTATTTGAAGCTCAAGCCTTCGCTCGACTCTCACGAGGCCTTCGTCTTCATCGAGACCTGGGCATTAACTGGGCTGGTGTAGCTGTAGCTCTGGAGTTATTAGACCGAATCGAAGATCTCGAGCAAAACCTCCTTTACTCAAGAGATCTATAAGATGAAACACATCTACTTCTTACGCAACAGAACACACACACATGTCAATTGAACCACGCTCATAGCCTGCACGACCATGCAAGAACCCAATCTTCACAAGAAAGATAAGAGAGTATGATAACGACCAGAGTTGTGGCGACGCCTTAGATCGCTCGTCAATCACGGGCGAAGGGGCGGCGTTCTTGCCAAACAACACATCGTAGGGATTGCCAAACTTTATGGACCAGGCACACGTACACCTGGGTGTGCGGAAAGACCGTTGCGAAGGCTTCTTCTGCAGGTTCGTCAACCAACCCACACAGGCGACACAGCAATCTTGAGCACCCTGTTGTCGGAATTTGGGAAAGACACAAACTAAAACTTCGCCCCTTCGGTTTCATTGACCCAGATATCCCGAGCAGTTCCTTTTCACCAAGCAAATTCACCCCGAGCGCCACAGAACCCGCTGTAATCTTGCCGGCCCCTTCATACCGGGACTTCACACACAAACACGCAAAGGAAAGAATGGGGAGAGCGTTTCCAGGTGGCGAACCGTACGTCCTCGGTGATAACTGAAATCAACGTGGGCGAGACCTCGGCCCCATACAACTCTTCGAGATGACTTTGAAGCTCCCGCGCCGTCAGGCCATGTGCATAGAAGACCAACGCCTTGTCGTTCACCCCCACCAAGCGCCGGTGACGTTTGTTGGCGACTGTTGGCTCAGACGTCCCCGCTCAACCCAGGGGGACCGCCAATACTACCGGGCCTTGATCCGTCTGGATCATCTTCGGACTGCTTCCATTGCATATGTTCCTCTCGTGCGCTTTGAACGAGCATGAGGCGAATACCCGAGAGGATAAGGCATGCGCGTCTTATCAAATCCATAATTCAAGCGGGGCGTTATTAACGACCGTTCGAAGAATGTCACTTCGGGTGAGAATACCAACCAAGTCGCCTTGCTCCGTCACAATCGGCATGGCCCCAATTCGTTCTTTAAAGAGAATGCTGGCTATTGCTCGAATTTCTGTCTCTGGACCAGCCGACAACACGTTACGCGTCATAATCTGCTGAATAGGTTTTTGATGAGGATTGTCTCCAGCTTGCTCTGATGATGAGACAACCTCAATTGTGGCACGAAATAAATCTCGATCCGAAAAAATCCCAACAAGATGTCCTTGTGACGAAAGCACTGGCATATGACGAAAACGTTGACTTTGAATGATGCTCCACGCATCAGAAAGTTTTGCCGTTGGAGAAAGCGTGACAACCGGGAAACTCATGATTTGTTTGGCAAGAATTGCTGGTTTTCGACTATCCAGAGGTAAGTCAGATTGCTGATAGGTTTCAGCCACGCGAGAGCTATCTGTCTGAGGAGATTGCGGGTTTGAATTTTGTACCTGTGCGGTCATCTTTTGGATGGAAGAAGACCTTTGGATCCTCTCGACTCTTCCACGACGAATACTTCCTGGCGTATATGGGACCTTTATTCCACCATCTTGCCAAACAACAAACATACCAAGCCTTTCGGTGATACGTCTCTGTTAACTGCTCCTGTTGTGAGTCTTCTCGATTATTTAATATTGTACATGAGAACACATCTTCAGTCCCACCGATAATGTTGTTCATTCCAACAACGAGAATTGGTAATGTGGAGTTGCGAAACGTCACTCAAAATGTCATGCCACTTCTTCAACATGACTAAACTGATGAGCACGGATTCCTCCACACTCCATGTCCAGAACATCTTCACAGACGAGCAGACTTCAAGCCGTACAGTTTGTTCTATGGGTCATCCTCATCCTCAATCTTTTGGTCGCTCTCGCGAAACTGAGTTATGGATTGATCACTGCCTCCTTAGGGATGCAAGCTGATGGGTTTCATTCCCTATTTGATGGAGTGTCAAATGTGATCGGACTGACTGGTCTGTGGTTAGCCTCGAAACCTCCTGATGAAGATCATCCCTATGGACATAAAAAGTTTGAAGTCCTTGCGACTGCTGGAATTGGAGGGATGCTGATGGGTACTTGCATATACTTGTTATGGAACAGCATTCATGCCTTACAGCAAGACGCATCCCCTCAAGTCACGGAACTGAGTTTTGGAGTGATGAGCACAACTATGATCATTAATCTGGGAGTGACACGGTGGGAACAACAGAGAGGGAAAGAATTAAAGAGTGAAATTTTGATCGCGGACTCCTACCATACGGCGAGTGATGTTCTCATCTCGTTTTCAGTACTCATTGGTTTGGTAGCCATTCGATTGGGATATCCTATGGTTGATCCTCTTGTCGCCATATTTGTTGCTGTCATCATTGCATGGACGGCGATTAAGGTGTTCAAAGAAGCGACAGACTCCCTTGTCGATAAAGTTCGCCTAGATCCGGATAGGGTTTATACTGTGGTCATGAAAATTCCTGGAATACTCGATTGTCATAAGATTCGAACACGGGGCCTTTCCAGCCATATCTTTGTCGATCTTTCGATCCATGTCCAACCAGATCTCTCCATTCAGTTAGCCCATGAGCTAGCGAATGAGGTAGAAAGCACCATTAAGAAACAATTCCAAAATGTTGAAGACGTCATCGTGCACGTTGAACCGGAAGGACATACATGAATCACGTTCGTCCCTCGTACTTCTTCTGTGAAGAACGAGAGCTTCCTATGATTTAGAGAGAAATGAGGAGATATATCCACGTGATTTATAGTTTGCAAATCGGCAGGAAAATATGAAATGCGGTCCCTTTTCCGAGTTCACTTTCGACTTGAATCACTCCATCATGCTCCTGAATAATCCCATGTACGACAGTCAGCCCTAGGCCAGTACCTTCTCCAACTGGTTTGGTTGTAAAAAACGGATCAAAGAGTTTTACGACATTTTCCTCAGCAATGCCTTTGCCCGTATCAGAGATCGTCACACACACCTGACGATCGAGTGGTTGAATGATTGCAGAAATCATCCCTCCATCAGGCATTGCATAACACGCATTCATGACTAAATTTAAAAACACTTGACTCAGTTGATCTGAGTCAGCAAATACCTCCCGAGTCTGACCTTTGACTTTCACCTGAATATTTTGACCAGCTAACCGCTCATGGGTTACATCAAATACATTCTCAATAACGCATTTCAAGTCGGTTACCCGTCGTTCCATAGGACGTTTTCTGGCAAAACTTAGAAGTTGATTCATAATTTTCGTAATACGCTCAACTTGAGTCACAATCGAAAACAACCCCTTCTTGATCAGATCATCCGATGTCTTGCGCATCAAATACTCAGCACGACTTAAGATGACATTCATTGGCGTACCAATTTCATGTGCCATCCCAGAAGCTAATGTTCCCAATTCAGCCATTCGCTCCGTTTTCCTCCGATCAGAAATATCTCGTAGAATAACGGTGAACAAACGTTTTCCATCGACCGACACCTGCGAGATCGAGGCTTCGATCGGAAATTCCTCACCATTTGCTCGAAGCCCAGAGATGGATCCCAACGCTCCCATACGTCGATTCGTAACGCAGGTATCACCAAATGTCTGAATATGTGCATGATGTGCGGATCGATACCGCATAGGAATAAATCTCTCGAGAGAAGTACCAATGACATCGTGAGCAGAACATTGAAACATGCCTTCAGCCGCAGCATTGAATATGACAATGTGTTGCTGTTCATCAACCGTGATAATGGCATCCATGGCAGAATGGATTATTCCAGCAAGTTGAAGTTCAATCGCTTCCAACCCGTCGGGTCCATCTGCACGTATATGCTGTACGACAGGAAGCTCTGTCAGTTCATCTGTTATTGGGGACATCGGGTTATGATGACAATCGGACTTCATTGGTCTTTCCCTTGCGTGACACCCTGGGGTTCGCGTTATCATCCATATCACTAAGCTTTCGATAGAGAGTTTTTCGATCAATGCCTAGCACTTGTGCAGTTTGATATTTATTGCCGCCCATTTTCTCTAGAATTCGTCGAATATATGCTTGCTCCAATACTTCTAATGGAAGCATGCGATCGACAGCATCTTCAACCATTTGCCCCTCACCTCGCACCTCTCGAATGACTGGCGGCAAGTCTTCCAGGGTGATTTTTTCTCCTTGGCAGAGAGTGGCGGCCCGCTCAATGATATTTTCAAGCTCTCGAACGTTACCTGGCCATTGGTAATCCAATAGACGAGCGAAAGCCGCTTCGACCACTTCATGGATGTTCTTTTGCCGTCCAGCAATACTTTTCTCAAGCAACCCTTGAACGAGTAATGGAATATCTTCCTTACGTTCACGGAGCGGGGGTAAACGAATTTCAATCACATTTAACCGATAGTACAAATCTTCACGAAAGTTTTTGGCTTTCACTTCTTCTTCTAATTTTACATTCGTGGCAGCAATAATACGGACGTCGATCGGACTCGAACGCGTCGCACCCACTCGTCGAATTTCCCGTTCCTGCACGGCTCGTAACAATTTAGCTTGAAGCATCATCGGCATTTCACTAATTTCATCTAAAAAGAGCGTTCCGCCTTGTGCTTCTTCGAACAGACCTCGTTTATCCGATTTGGCGTCTGTAAATGCGCCTCTGACATGACCGAATAATTCACTTTCAAGCAAATGCTCTGGAATAGCCGCACAATTCACCGGAACGAAGGAAGCTGGCTGACGTTGGCTATTAAAATGAATGGCCTTGGCCACAAGCTCTTTTCCTGTTCCACTTTCGCCCGTAATTAATATATTCGTTTGTGAGTCGGCCACGCGACGAATGAGGTCAAACACGTCACACATAGGCTTACTTTTCCCAAGAATTTGATCAAACGAAAATTCGCGGCGAACTTGCTTTCGTAAACGCTCAACTTCACGGCGCAAAAGCGCTTCGCGCATGGCCTTATCAACCGTCACCAACAGCTCGTCAGTCTTAATCGGCTTGGTGAGGTAATCAAAAGCTCCTTTCCTCATGGCATCAACGGCTGTTTCAACCGTCCCGAACGCCGTCATCATAATAAGGTTACATTCTTGATGTTTCTTTGTGACTTCGTGAAGGAGCTCTTGACCATCCATCCCTTTCATTCGAAGATCAGTCAACACAATGGAGAATGATTGGCTGGCAAGTTTTTGCAAGGCATCCTGACCATCTTGAGCCGTTTCAACTTGATAAGATTGATCGAACAAAATATCACGAAGTACATTTCGCATCTCTGGATCGTCATCAACAATGAGAATACTATTTCTGTCCTGAGTCATAACTCACCTAAAATAAAATGTCCTAAAAATTTCAACTCTATCGGTTTTCCATATAGAAATAGCTCTCTTTTTAGATTCTTATTCTTTCACTTTTACATTTCGTAGCAAATATCACCAATAATGCCCACTTCAACTGTAGCAAAATAGGGCAAATCCTTCACCCTGCCTGTCGTAAGAGAATGTCTATTCCCAAAAAGGAGATGAGAGTCAAAAATTTCCATCCATGGGTTTTTCCACCATACTGTTAATTAGATAGACTTTCACCATCCTCCGTCTCTCACTCTGTATCCATGGGTAATGACCGCCATGGCATTGCTTTTGCTCAGCTATAATCCATAGTCCCAAACGCAATTTGACCTTATATCCTGAGAAAAAAATACAAAGGAATCATAAGATGAAATTGCTTGTTGCTGTAGATGGTTCAACACAGTCAATGAACGCAGTTCATGCTCTTGCACATTTCAAGCCTCCGGAAGAATTAACCCTCGTGCATGCACTGACGCTGCCAGAGTTAGACCACCCTATGATTACATCTGAAGTGCGTGATCACCTGCGTGATGACATTTAAAAGAAATTGGGTGAAGAAGGAAATACCCTGCTTTCCGAAATGGTTCAGGAGTTACCCTTGGATTTTGAGCCGGCACAGCCAATTCATCAAATAGGATCCCCGGCTCACTCAGGTCATATTAGAAACCGCACAGTCGGCTTTGACTGACGTGATGCTATTGGGGGCCAGAGGTTTAGGAACAGTGAAGGAACTCATCTTAGGAAGTGTTCTCACCGCACGGTACTCCACGCGTCTTGTTCGACCTTTATTCTCAAAAGATCTATGCCCTCTTTACGGAAAATCCTCTTGCCTATTGAGGGAAAGGAAGATGCGCAAATCGCATTTAATTTTTTGGCAAGAAAACCCTTTCCGAGCCTGTGGAGATTCAACTCATGCTGGTATGGCCACAATCGCAGATGCCTTGACCTATGACCTTAGGTCAAAACAAACAGCTGGAAGAACAGGCGATTTTTCATAGACAAGAACTGCTCGACTCTCTCACCGTGAAGCTGGGAACCATAGGGTATCCAGCCACAACTCATGTTGGATTAGGAGATCCTTCATACACCATCATAGAACAACAACCTGCGAACAAGACCGACATGGTTATGATGGGATCTCATGGTCGACGAGGTATTTCTCGCTTCTTGCTTGGAAGCGTGTCCCACAGCGTACTTCATCAGGCAGACTGCACAGTATTAATCCTGCGCTAAACTTCTCTTCATCTATCGCATTTCAGTATCCTGAACGCATACTTCACGGCCTGACACACCATCCTCCACCGTTGCACAATTTCGCCATCTCCTATCAAGTCGAGAATCAAATTAGCATGCGCATGCGTTGATCATGTGGTGTTCTGCACCATTGGCTTTAAGGTCCAATGTGGTGAACCTCATGAAACTTCAACCACCACATGGACTCTTAGACAAAGAGTTTGACACGCTCTTTACGACTGATAAGCCGATCATGTTTGCTTTCCACGGATATCCCTGGTTGATTCATCGTCTCACCTATCGACGAACAAACCACCAGAACCTCCATGTGCGAGGATATAAGGAAGAAGGAACCACAACGACACCATTTGACATGGTCGTGCTGAATGACCTTGATCGCTTCCATCTTGTGGCTGACGTGATCGACCGAGTTCCCAAGCTTGGCTATCTTGCCGCATACGCAAAGCAAGCGATTCGTGATAAGAAATTGACCATAAAAGACATATTTACCAATATGGTGATGATATGACAGAAATTCGCATTGGACATGCCCCATGGTTAAATGATGGTAATAACCAATATGAGATGGTAAGATCACGACACTAAGACTTCACAACTCTGCATCTTGACAAATGACGACACCCATTCAAATGATGAGAAACATGAGCCACATATGGTTAATGCTGTGGCTTATGGCCTTCCCACTCATTCACATCCACCCAGAAGCCGACCATGCGCATGGAAACCAAACCCACGAACATGGAGGGCTGTTCCATTCTGTGCTCTCCCAGGATCTTGCATGCGAATTTCATCATCATTCCACCCATGACTTCTCAGCACCGGAAGGCACGAAAAACATTCACCATTGTGATCATGCTCAGACCCATCAGCTCAATCATGATGAAATAGGATTTTCGATCCTGAGTGCTTCTTCTCATGATTCTTTGACTACAACTGATCAGCCATTAGCCTTTCTTCCAGTCGTACATGAGTCTTCATCTGCCGTATCCGCGACACTTTCATTACAGCTCTCATCGGAACGTGCACCACCCATTCGACTCATACATTCTCACAACTCTATCCGCCCTCCCCCGATCTACTCGGCGTAATACCGCCACCCTTCAATGACCGGACACTGTGCATCGCATACATGCGTGCCTTTCACTGTGTCACGCCTTCTTCATTTATCACGAGGTCGTGTTATTCATGAGTCACTGGCAGAGTATCTCTATGAAAATACTTTGGCTATTCACCGTGCTTCTTTTTCTCGGTTGCTCTGAGCCCACTAATTCAGACATCTCCTCAGACACCGTGACGGCAGACCACGATAGGACTCCGGCAACTCCAACAACTTCAGAAGCCAGCATTCATCTCGACGATGTGTCACCAAAGGCGAAAGAACGCATTCGTACGGAAGAAGCCATCGAACGACTCACTCCCCATGTGGTGACTGCTCCGGGGAACGTGACGTTAGACTTGAATCTTGTCGCGAAAGTCTCTTCACTCATCCCCGGCCAGGTGGAAACACTCACCGGCAAACTTGGACAACACGTGCTCAAAGAGCAACCGTTAGTCGCCATTGAAAGTTTAGTCTTGGATGAACTGGTTCAAGAATATCTCGTCGCCAAAGCGAAACGAGATGTCGCGAAAAAAAACTTCACTCGTACGAAACAATTAGTGAAAGAACATATTGTCTCCCAACGCCGTGTCCTCGAAGATCATGGCACCGCGATCGAAACACAAGCCGTCTTTCAGCACGTACGAGAAAAATTATTGAATATGGGACTCACACCTAAGGAATTACACGAGCTTGAACATGGCAGTCATCTGGAAGGTCATAAGTATATTCTTCGTGCTCCACTTGGCGGCACGATCACCCATCAGCAAGTCGTGATAGGACAAGGAGTGTCGGTGGGAGAAGAATTATTTGAAATTGTTGATACCAGTCGGGTTTGGGTTTTCGCCAATCTCCCAATCGAACAAGCGCGTCGGTTTTCAGAAGGTGATCAGGGCACAGTCGTTCCACGTGGAGGGGAGCCTATCACGGCCCAATTGGCTTACATCTCACCGGTGGCAGAGGAAGCCACAAGAACCGTACGGGTCCGATTTGATGTCGACAATCAGCAGGGACGATTAAAACCCAATGAATATGTCGACGTGCAATTATTGGATGAACAACTTCCGGTCTTGTCCATTCCTGATACGGCAGTCACCATGGTGAAAGGCAAACGCGGAGTCTTCGTTCAAAAAGAAACAGGATACAACTTTGTGTTGATTGAACTTGGGCAAGAAGGGGGAGGCCTTGTGGAAATTACACAAGGCATTCAATTGGGTGACCAAGTTGTGACTCAAGGCGTGTTTGACTTAAAAAATGCATTACTTCAAGGATCGATCGAAGGGCATTAAACGAGACTCTGCCCTTCGTACACCCATATGGAACGGTTACTGACGCTATCGCTAAATTATCGCTTCTTCACGCTCATCGCGTTACTCCTCGTTACAGGAACAGGCTTCTGGTCATTGAACAAACTGACGATTGATGCCGTTCCTGATCTGACTCCCGTGCAAGTGCAAATCCTCACCCGTTCACCGGCGCTCGGCCCACTCGAAGTGGAGCAGTTCATTACATTTCCAATTGAAACCTCGCTGAGCGGTCTCCCAGGATTGAAAGAAATTCGATCAGTCTCACGATATGGGTTATCTGCCGTCACGGCAATTTTTGAAGAAGACTTAGATCCTTTCTTTGTTCGTCAGCTCGTCAACGAGCGTCTAGCTGAGGCGTCTGAAGATATACCGTCTCTCTATGGAAAACCCATGATGGGACCTCTGACGACGGGTTTGGGCGAAGTCTATCAATTTACTCTGCGCGGCGAGTCATACAGCCCCATGGCTCTTCGAACACTCCTGGAATGGGACATTGCCAGACGACTTCAGGCCGTGCCAGGTGTCGTTGAAGTCAATATCTGGGGAGGCGAAACCAAACAGTTCCAAGTCATGGTTGATCCAGGAAAACTCCTGGCCTTCAAGCTCTCACTTCAACAGGTCTTTCACGCACTTGAACAGAATAATGCTCTGGCTGGTGGTGGCTACATTGAGCATGAACGTGAACTCTACCTGATTACCGGTGAGGCGATGGCGACCACGACGGACGAGCTTGGACAAATCGTGATTGACCATGGTCCAGACGGGGTCCCGATATTGGTGAAGGATATTGGCGAAGTCAAAGAAGGGGCCGCCTTACGTATCGGAGCTGCAACTCGGATGGGCGAAGGTGAAACTGTCATCGGCATGGTGCAAATGCTTGCTGGCGCTAATGCTCAACAGGTGGTCACCAAGGTAAAAGAAAAAGTTCAAGACATTCAATCCACACTCCCACCTGGCATTGTGATTGACCCCTATTACGACCGAACACTGTTTGTAGAGAAAGTCATACGAACAGTGCGAAATAATCTTCTAGAAGGAGGCTTGTTGGTCATCGCCATCTTGTTTTTGTTTCTGGGGGATCTTCGCGCCGGCCTTATTGTTGCCACGGCTATCCCGCTTTCCATGCTCATGGCGGTCACAGGCATGTATCAGGCTGGACTCTCGGGTAACCTCATGAGCTTAGGCGCCATTGACTTTGGTCTCCTTGTCGATGGAGCAGTCGTCATGATTGATAACATTTTGCGAAAACTCGGGACGCGAGAACCTCGTTCTCCTGAAGAAAAACTTACGACGATTCACGCAGCAGCTAAAGAAGTCTTACGTCCTGTCGTTTTTGCCATCGGTATTATTATTTTGGTGTACATTCCCATTCTCAGTCTTTTGGGTATAGAGGGAAAAATGTTTCGCCCAATGGCGATCACGGTCATTTTTGCTCTCATCGGATCGTTATTTTTTGCCGTAGCTGGTGTTCCAGTTTTGGCGTATTGGTTTGCTCGGGGGAAATCCGATCATGAAGAGACCTGGCTTATTCGTCGACTCCGTGCCATCTATCAACCGTGCCTACAATTTTCGCTTATGCGACCAATTTGGGTGGTTCTTCCCGCGCTTGCACTCTTTATGCTCAGTCTATTCATTGGATCACGGTTGGGCATTGAATTTCTTCCACAATTAGAAGAAGGAGATCTGGCCATACAAGTCTGGCGATTACCCAGCATTTCGATGAGCGAATCCGTCGAAACCGCTCTTGCTGTGGAACGCGCCTTGCGAGAGTTTCCTGAGGTCCAACAAGTTGTCAGTAGGACGGGAAGCCCTGAAGTGGCGACTGATGTCATGGGCATTGAGTTGTCAGATGTCTTTGTCGTACTGGCCCCGCCCTCATCATGGACCTCAGCCTCAACGAAAGAAGGTCTCATTTCACAAATGGAGACGGCGATTGAAACAGCGGTGCCCGGTGTGGGGTTGGGATTCACACAACCTATAGAAATGCGTTTTAACGAATTGATTGCCGGGACTCGGTCAGACTTGGCTGTAAAAATTTTTGGCGAGGACATGCAGGAACTACGGAATCAGGGTGAACGAGTCGCACACGCACTCGAACAAGTGTCAGGAGCCCAAGATATTAAGGTGGAACAGGTAACAGGCGTCCCAAGGATTCGCGTGATCGTGGATCGTGAACAGATTGGACGATATGGACTGAACGCAAAAGATGTGTTGACGATTGTCGAATCAGCTCGCGTCGGACAAACTGTTGGTACCGTGTTTCAAGGACAGCGCCGATTTGACTTGATCGTACGACTCTCAGATGACGCATCTGCCGGTCCTGCCGCGCTTGGAACCATTCTCCTTCCTACCGCTCATGGAGAACTCGTACCGCTTTCACGGGTGGCTTCCATTCGTGTCGATGAGGGTCTGGCACAAATCAGTCGTGAAAATGTGCAGCGGCGACTTGTCGTCGAAGCCAACATTCGAGGCCGAGACCTCGGATCTTTCGTCAGCGAAGCCAAAGAAATTGTCAACAAGACGGTCAAGCTTCCAGCCGGTTACTACATCGAATGGGGCGGACAATTCCAACACTTGCAAGAAGCCTCAAACCGCCTAGCGATTGTGATTCCCATCACGTTACTGTTGATCATCGCGGTCTTATCGGTCATATTCGGCACCACGCGACCAACCTTCTTAATTTTCTTAAATGTTCCACTCGCATTATCTGGGGGGCTACTTGCCTTATGGTTTCGTGGGCTTCCTCTCAGTATTTCTGCGATGATTGGATGCATCGCACTATTTGGAATCGCGGTGTTAAATGGAGTCGTCCTTATCAGTCGAATTCAAGCATTACAAATAGAAGGGTTTTCCACTCACGAAGCCATCATTCAGGGAGCCATGGATAGACTTCGACCGGTACTGATGACGGCGCTCGTGGCGAGTCTTGGGTTTTTGCCCATGGCCATCGCGACCAGCATGGGAGCCGAAGTACAACGCCCCCTTGCTACAGTCGTCATTGGCGGCTTGATCACCTCAACCACTTTGACCTTATTGGTCATTCCATCTTTATACGGCATGATGGGTCGTCATACCCGGTCAGCAGACACTTCACGCAACCTAAATACCGTGGTCACCGAATCATAAAGGCCAGATTCGCGAGAAAACAAGGAGAGACGATATGCTTGTGATAAACATTCTTCTCATACTCTTCATCATGAGTGGATTGCAAACGGTGGCAGCAGAAGATCACGTTGAGAGGTCCAGTCCAACTACCAAGACCTATCATCTTCAAGAGATTCTCTCCATTGCCTTGGAACGCAATCCACGTATCGAAGAAGAGCATGGAATTGTTGAACAAAAACAAGGGAACACACTGTCGGCATCAGCGTATTCCAATCCTACGATTGTCGTGCATAGTGGTAGAGGCTCTTTACGGGACCCCTCTATGAACACCACCATTACGGAGCGGTACGTCACACTCAGTCAACCATTGGAATGGCCAGGCACACGCATTGCTCAACAACAAGCTGCTCAAGCAAGCGTCAAGAGTGCGCAAGCGGGGTTAGAAGATGCCAAACTGAACGTTATCGCACACACAAAAAAAGTGTTCTTTGATTTATTGCTCTCGCAACAAGAAACCGCGCTCATCACACAAAATGTCCAAGCCATGAAAAAGTTGGAAGCCGCTGTGCACGCTCGAGTCAAGGCTGGAGAATCACCACCGTTCGAGGTCATCAAGACTAATGTTGAAACCTTAAAAATTCACAAAGAATTGCTTCGGACGGAAGGGGCAGAACGGTCTGCAAAAGCCACACTGAATAGTTTAACTGCCGGAGGGTTAGGTGACGAGTTCACGATACAGGGAAAGTTTCTCTCTTCAGCAGGCGACCTCGATTTCACGAAGTTTTCAGAACAAACAATCTCGACTCATCCGAAATTGGTGAAAGGGCAAGAACGCGTCAAAGAAGCTGAAAAACGGCATCGACGAGAACTTCATGCGCGAGTGCCAAACATCACACTCAGTGGAAGTTATCAACGGGATGTAGGACGAGAAGCCTTTGTTGGAGGCATTTCAATTCCGATTCCTTTATGGAATCAACGTCAAGGAGAGATTGCCAAGGCAAAAGGCGTTATGCGACAAGAAGAGGCGATTCTTCTTCGAACACGCACAAGTCTGCACCAAGGCATTATTCAAGAAACTCAAAAGTCCAATATTGCGTCGGCTCAAATTTCAACATATGAAAACGGACTTCTCAAACAAGCACGAGAAGCCTTGCGAATTGCGCAAGTCAGTTTTAAATACGGAGAGGCGAGCTTACTAGAAGTCTTAGATGCTCAACGCGTGTTTAGAGAAACACAACTCGACTACATGCGAGTCAAACATGAACTATCAGTTGCCCTGACGGCACTCGAACAGTTAACAGGAAAACTTAACGAGTAAGGAATAATGGCCAATCCAATGAATAGCAGAAAATGCCTGAGCACGATGCTTCAACAGGTCAATAGTCTTATGGACCATCGTTCCTTACTTGAAGCTCTTGTTCAACATAGAGATGAGTTTACAGGTGTCCTAGGACACGATCGCGGTACACGCCATGGCTCATTGCCAGTTCACCCCCTACCGAGACTCGCTCAGAAAACTGAAGCTAGGATCTTAGGTGTCCTAGGACACGATCGTGGTACACGCCATGCCTCGTTGCCAGTTCACCCCTTACCGAGACTCGCTCGACAAACTGAAGCTAGGATTATAGGTGTCCTAGCTTTGCAGAACTTGTCCCGCCAAGCAGGTAGCCGATATTGAAGCCTTAGCTCACTCAATACATGAACATCTACTCAAGAGAGTCAAAAGTGTCCTGGCTGATGATATTTATCGGATTTGCCATTCTCGGAATGATGTCCCTGACGGCATTCCATCTCATTGGCAGCACAATTGATGTTAAGGGATTTTTGCACGAACCGTTTGCTCTGCGGCCTCTCGGGTATGCACTACTTGTCATTGGTGAAATTGGCACATTGGGTAATTTCATCACAAACGACAAACTTAAGAACCGAAGCCATACCAAGAATCACAACGTGAAAAATCAAGGATACTGACAACGGTATTCTGAACAGTTTTTTATTTTTTGTGTCTACACGGTAGACCATTCAGACCACGACATCACATAGAATAGAGCTTGTAAGTGAACAACGACGTGTATGTCATATCATCAACTCCCCTCCTCTTAACGACGGCCCAGATCGCAAGTCAGGTACTCAAAAAACAGCCACCAATGATGCTTCATGTTACAACCTGCCCTTCCCCTTCGTAGCTTCGACAAAAAACGTATCTCACTAGAACTGCCTCATATTTTTCACTATTCATTCATTAATTCTTGACACGGGATGAACCAATATCCCTAAGGAAGATCAGGGCTATGTTTTTACTGTCGGATCAGTGTATTTCCTTAATATTCTTACTAAATAATTACCGTTGTTAAGGTCAGACCACAGAACACCGATAAATACTAAGAGGAGAGTTCTCTGACAACCCTGACGATAGGTTCTGAGATATGACATATCATCGACAAGCCATGGATTTCTCTATAACGCCCACCGCCTTGAGCCTCTTGCTTTTCTCAGTCCTTCTGCTTTGTCCGGTCATGGCACGAGCAGATAATAATATGACCTTTCTCGATAAGAAGATTATTAAGAATTTGAGATTTAGTGTGTATGAAGTGGTCGTGCCAAAAATTGAAAGTCCCAAAATACAATATGCACGCGACCTCCCGTTCCATAAACTACGTTATAAGGAACGAGAAGAAAAATACTTCAGCATCGGCACAGCCTTTTTCATTAATGACAAGGAATTAATGACCGCAGCACACGTCCTCAACCTGAAGCACTTTTCACTCTTAACCAATTTTCATATCCGTGACTCAGATGGTCGAGTGTATAAAATTGGTCACATCAAACAATTCTCTTCCATTCGGGACATGGTGGTGTTTGAACTTGAGCAGTACCCTGAAAATATTTTGTCACTAGACGTGTCCAAAGATGTTGAGATCGGCGACACGGTCTTTTCCGTCGGAAACGCGCAAGGAGAAGGTCTCTCCTTTCGAGCTGGCCAAGTTGCGTCTTTTACAACAGAACCTGAATACGGAAAATGGAAAGACATACGATTCACCTCTCCAGCCTCGCCAGGGAATAGTGGAGGCCCCTTGCTCAATGTCGACGGAGAAGTGGTCGGATTAATTATCCAAAAAAATGCGAGTGAAAATTATAATGTTGCCGTCCCGATGACAGAAGTCGACAACCTCACAAATACCGCTGACTTCTATATACGAAATATCTCGATGAACCTAAACGGAAGTCAAAATACCTATTCCATGGATTGGTCCGAACACCTTCCATTGCCGAGTGACATCGACACGCTATCACGGAAGGCACAAGCTTCCTTAAATGCGTTATACGAAAACCTTTCATCGAAGGTATCTCAAAAATATGAAAATGAGTATTTCCCAAAGGGAAAACGATTTCGTGCCTACCTGAGAAACCAAGTCAATGTGAGGCAATTCGGCGTCTTAAAATCTGATGCAGATTTCAACATGTGGAGACTGAGTAGTTACTCAAAGCAAACCATACCCATATCGGCTGACCAGAAAATCACATTAAGCAAGAGTGATCTTTCAACCCTACAGGTCAAAATAGAAAAACCTCACACTCTCTCGTTGAAAGATTTTTTGGCAAGCCCCAAGTTGGTCATGGATAATTTACTGAAAGCCTTACCCCTAACTCGCGATTTCGATGTCGAAAAGGTCAGAATCGTCAGTCTTGGAGCTCCAGAGAAAACGGAAATTTGGGAAGATCACTTGGGAAGACCGTGGATCTCTTCAGTCTGGTTTAGACCGTACAGTAATTCTTTTGTCTACAGCCACTGCTTGGCCTACCCCAAAGGCGTGATTTGCAATGTGGACATTAAAAAATCTTGGCATTTAAGTACTGGCTACGTGAGCCTTATGAAAAAGAATTTAAATGAAGTGGCGGTCGGCTATGAAGGCGGACTTGAGGACTGGGTCGAATACGTATCGCTGAGTCGGACCTATCTCCCAGCAACCTTCAAGACCAGTCGCATTCACCTACAGAACAAGACGCTAGACATTGAGCTGGATGACTTCTCGCTTCATTTTCATAGCCAGGCAATAAATGAAAAAACGAATCTGCATTTTCATTTCGGGTATTCAAACAAGAATCTCCTCGAAGAGGAACTCTTGTTATTTGAGTTAATCCCGAAAAAAGGTGTGAATGCGCATTATCGAATTCAAAAGTATTTCTCACCAAGTAAGTTCAGCTCTGACACATACCTCTCTCAATGGGATGATATAACAGCAAGGACTGGAGATTTTTCTGGAACAGTCGTCAATGACAATAAGCATCAGGTCATACGAAAAGTCGTTCCAGGTGGACAAGCAGAGATTGCCTCGGTAGACGGTGATACCTTTATACGAGAAACCGTTATTGGGTGTTTCTCTAAATTGTCAGAAGACCATCCACTTGCTCAATGCGACGAATTTATGGAGGGGATCAGCTTTAAGACACACATGCACAACAACAGTTGACCCTCATCATGGCCAAACCATCTCTGAAGAAAACGGATCATCAATCAGGAACGGTTTCTGTGAGAACCCCGGCCCCCTCACATCCACGTGCTTGAGAGAATCATTCAGTCCGATCTCTTTTGCTTTGAAAAAGGCCTCCTTGCGTGTCCAGCAGGTAAAGAATGCCTCACGGCGCAAGGTTTCGAGAATTTAAGCCAAGAGGGTGATCTCACACGGACTACAAGCCATGGACGCGATGTCTTCACACTCGATGTTGCCACAGACCCATTCAACATCGATCCCAACATCTCGACCTAACCTCACCGCGAGCAAGGCATAATCCTCACTATGAGACAAGTTAGAGCGCAGATCCGAAGCATCATCCTGCATGGCAAGGCTCGGCTTGCCAAATTTTCCGTACGAGAACCGAACGTGCTCCGGACCGCAAGCAAGATATTTCGCCAGGATAGACCGACGTGCCCCATGAGCCATAATAAAACGAACTCTGTGTAGAGGTGAGAAAAACCGCTGAGCCCGCGAAACTTCATCGCCAGCCTGCACTCGCTCCCAATCACCGGTTAACGCTCCACCTTCCGCTTGAAGGAATATTAGCCAAACATGAACCTCCTGAACCAGTGAAAACCCGCTCTCGTGACATTGAGGCCAAGTCTGCTTCACATGCAAATGTTGCTGAACCACAATCGTCCACAGCGTTTAGTTTTTGCTCTAGAACATCCCAACTTTCAACGGGGACATTCCACTTTTCCCTCGCCCTCATTCTAATGGGGAAGAAGATGAGGGAGTTCATAATCAAAAATTGCACGACTATACTTCCAGCAAAATTATTCTTATGTATCGAACGCATAGTTCCTTACGACACTCACAGGACAATGTTGTCGCTTGGTTAGAATGGAGGCCATACCCTTACGGCTATACTCTACTATCGATAGCTACAGCTCAACTCCCGGCCTCACTTACATTCATCAATGAAGAATCTGATCTTAACGAATGAAGTCTTTTCAAAGTCTCAGCAATCCGTTGATGTACAATCGGACTTTCAACGACATCTTTGTGAGTGCCTTCAATGGTTTCAGTTTTAACTTCTCCTGTCGTATACAGAGTCCAATCAATAGGTGCCTTTCCAAATTTCTTGACGGTCTCGCTTGCCCACCAGACATGAATTGGGGTCTGAACCTTGTTTCGCTGGTATTCATGCATGAGACAAGCCGCATCTTTCCGTAACGCATGAACAAATTGGAAGATTTGAATGGAGACATCAGATTCGGTCTTAGAAAGAATGCCTCGCTCTTTTGCCCACTGAACAGTCAACTCAATTTGCGACCCTACGTCCGGTTGTTGCTGGAGGCTCTCTTGAAAATGCACCCGCTCCACTTCAGGCAACACTGCATACTTTTGCTTCCCAGCAATATCTAAATACGCAAGTAATTCATCTACAGTGATGAGATTCTCGTTTAGATGTGTTTCAACTGTCATCTGTGTGTCTAAAATTCCAAGAAACGCAATCGATTGACCTTGTTCTTCCAAAACATGCGCCACGGCTAATGCAATCAGACCACCATTAGACCATCCGATTACGTTATACGGTCCTTCAGGTTGTCGCTCTTGTATAAGCCGGACATGCTCCCTTGCGATGTTCTCAACCGCTACCTCTTGCCGAGATAACGAAAACATCTGATTTAACGTGATACCGTACACTGGCTGCTCCACACCCAAAGATTTTGCGAGGGGTTGATAAGCCAGCACATGCGTACCAGTTGGATCAAGGCAATATAAAGGAGGACAAGTCCCATCTGATTGGAACGTAATCAACGAAGACGAGGTATCACACAACTCATTGGTGAAAACCTCAGCAAGACTGGCCACAGTAGGGGTCTTGAAAAACGTCTGTAAAGATAACGAATATCCTGTCATTTTCTGAATGCATGTACTTGCTTGAACCGCCAGCAGCGAATGCCCACCGAGGTCAAAGAAGTTGTCATGGATTCCCACTCGCTCAACATTTAAAAGGTCGGCCCAAATGCCGGCCAGCAGTTCTTCTGTTGGTGTTCGCGGAGCCACATACTGCCCAGCAATGTCTCCACTCACATCTGGGACGGGTAAGGCCTGCCGATCCACCTTCCCATTCGACGTCCGCGGTAAGGCCGTTAACTCCACAAACACCGATGGCACCATATACACCGGCAACCGCTCCTGACACCACTGTCGCCACACTGCCGATGTTGGTCCCACCTCACCTTCGTGCACACTATAGTAGGCCTCCAACCGTGGGCCTCCTGGCCCCTCCTCCTGTATGACCACAACCGCCTCACGCACGCTCGGCTCCCGTAACAGATGCGCTTCGATCTCGCCCAATTCAATCCGATACCCCCGCACCTTCACTTGATGATCCCGGCGACCGACAAACTCCAGAGTCCCATCCGGCCGATATCGTCCCAGGTCCCCCGTCGAGTATAATCGCTCTCCGCCCTCTGGACTAAAGGGATTGGGCAGAAACGTCCCAGCCGTTTGTGCCGGTTCATGCAGATACCCGCGCCCCACGCCTACCCCCGCCACGCACACTTCGCCCACGACGCCCACGGGGACTACCTGTCGATCCGGTGACAGCACATATAGGCACAGATTCGGCACCGGCCGTCCGATTGGGACCGCTCCTTCATCGGCTGCGGACAGCTCCGTGAACGCATGCATCGCTACATCATCCGCACACTCCGCCGGCCCATACGCATTGCATAAGGGAATCGTCGGATACTGACGAAACCATTGCCGACACACCTCAGTCAGGAGGGCTTCACCCGTTGGCAACACCCAACGTAAATTGGCAAAAGTCGGCCGAGGCTTTCCGCTCCGCTCTCCCACCTCGAGCACCCCTTGCAACATCGCCGGGACGGGTTCCCAAATCGTCATCCCCGCACCATCGAGTGCCCCGACCAGCGCCTCCAGATCATGCGCCACCACATCGGGGATGATATGCGCCTGCCCCCCACACAACAGCGGGGTCACCAGCTGCCAGACTGAAATATCAAATGCCTGGGAAGCTGTTTGGGCGAGTCGGTCCCTGGCCGTCATCGTCAACAGGTGGATCTTGCTCAACAGATGATTCATCAAGCCCGCGTGTGTCACCATGGCCCCTTTCGGCACCCCTGTCGAGCCCGACGTATAGAGCACATAGGCTAACTGCTCGGGAAGCCAGCGTGGCCAACTGTCGGTCATGTCCTCTGATCGTGTACGAATCGCCTCCATTGTCAAGAGCCCGGGCAGTGGTCCTGCTACCAACTCCCCCCCAGCTGCCCGTACGCGTCTCGCCAAGGCCTCAGTCGTCAACACGATTGCGGTTCGACTCTGGGTGATGATCTGCAAAAGCCGAGGGTCCGGATACGTCGGATCCAGCGGTAAATACGCTCCCCCGGCCTTCCACACTCCCAAGAGCATCGCCAGTAAGTTCGTATCGCGGTTATGTAAGACCCCGACAAGGCGTTCCGGGCCCACCCCTTCCGCCACCAACACCTGTGCTACCTGATTGGCCTGGGCATTCAGCGCCGCATAGGTCACGCACTCCTCACCACAGACCACGGCCACGGCCTCTGGCGTTTGCGTCACTTGGGCCTCAAACACCTCCACCACATTCTGCGCCTTCTCACCCCACACCTGCTCGGTCGCGTTCCAGTCTGTGAGTAATTGTGCCCTCTCACCGTCTGGTACCACGTCAATGAGTTTCACTGGCGTCTCTGGGGCCGACTCTAACGCCTCAACCAGATTCCCTAAGCCCGTCTGCATATACTCACAGAGCCGATGAGCTTGTCCCGGAATAGCCACTTGTGCTGTGAGCGTCAAACTTTTTCCGTCATCATCCACATCTAAACTCACTGCATAGTGCGTTCGGGCTGTTCCACCGAGTACGTCGAGTCCTTCCCCCTCCCCTTGGATTTCGTGGTCCACCAAGGACTTGTCTGTGCGTGCACGGGGCTGATTATGTCGATAATTCAAGAGGGTAGTGAATAACGGCACTTGTGCATCCACCCCACTGCAACGTTGCGCCAGAGCCAAGGACGCATGTTCATGCTGCAATAGTTGCGTTACACATTCGTGCGTCTTTCGAACGCTTTGCGCCACACTCTGTTCATCCACGCTCACTCGAACCGGCAACGTATTCATGAATAACCCCGGCATCCGCTCAACGCCTCCCGATGCATGCATTCGCCCTAACAAGACGGTGCCAAACACCACATCCGCTTGTCCGGTTATCCGTGCCAGCACTTGAGCCCAAGCCAGATGCAATAGGCTCGCAGCACTCACTCCTAAACGACGAGCACATTGACGCACGCGTTGAGCCAACCTGACAGCAACAGACTGTTGCACAGCCTCAAGCTCCCACGCATCTCCTTGTAAACTCTGTAGGCCAAATGGAGCCGTAGGAACGACCACATCCCCCAACATCTTCGTAAAGAAGGCTTCCTCCCCTGCCACATCCCTCCCTTGCCGCGCTGTCGCCACAAAATTTCTGAACGGTACTGGGGGTTGGAGACGATCCTGTTCTCCCTGTTGAATCATCTGAATCTCTTCCGTCAGCAGGGCCATCGTCACGTGATCCCCGATCAGGTGATGCCAGAAGAGCTGGAGCTGCCATTGTCCGTTACTCGCGTTCCGTGCGCTCCACACCCGCAGCAATGGCGCTTGCCGTATATCGAATCGGTAATGGCGCGGGCCCTCATCACCACACAATTGTTCCGCCAGCACCGCTTCATCTGCTCCCAAATGAGTTTCTTCAACAAGCACAGGCGCTTCACGCCAGACAACTTGAACTGGCTCTGTAAGCCCCTCCCACCAGATCGCAGTTCGCAAAATGTCATGCCGCGCAATGACGGCTTTCAACGCGCTGAGAAATCCATCCATCCGTTCACGCGTATCAAACCCAAGTAGGGTTGACAGCACATAGGGGTCATTATCCGGACTCAAGAGATGATGAAAGAACAGCCCTTCTTGTAATGGTGCCAAGGGGTAGATATCTTGGACATTGCGCGCTCCGCCTGGAACAGCTTGTACGATAAGCGCAATTTGGTCTGGTGTTAACGTGACTAACGGCAGCATCGCAGGTGTGATGCTGTCACTATCGGCTGGAATACCATTGGGAGGGACCACGATTTGCTCATCACTCGACGGCACGGCGGCGGCCAATTGAGCCACCGTGGGCCATTCAAAGAGCTGTTTGGGCGTCAACTTCAGCCCCTGTCGGTGGGCGCGGGCAATCACTTGTAGCGTGAGAATTGAATCTCCGCCCAATTCAAAGAAGTTGTCGTGGATGCCGATCGGTTCTCGCCGCAAGACTTCGGTCCAAATCTTGACTAACGTGGCTTCTGCGGAATTCGAGGGACCAGCATACGTCGTCGCTTCTTCGTCGCTCGCGTCGGAATCCGGTAATGCCGTGCGATCCACCTTCCCATTCGGCGTCAGCGGAAACGCATCGAGACGCAAGATGGCGCTTGGCACCATATAGTCGGGCAACCGTTGCGCCAGCTGTTGCCGAACCTCCTGAACATCGATCTTTGCTCCAGGTGCCCCTACCACATACGCCACCAGTTGCGAGCCGCCCGTCGCATGCTCTCGTACAACCACGACAGCATCCGTCACGCCAGCCTCACCTCGCAACTGCGCTTCGATTTCGCCCAGCTCAATCCGAAAACCCCGCACCTTCACTTGGTTGTCCACTCGGCCCAAAAACTCGATTGTGCCATCGGCCAAATAGCGTGCTCGATCACCCGTCCTGTATAAACGTCCACCTCGTTGTTGGCTGAACGGATCCGGCAGAAATCGTGCCGCCGTCAGTGCCGGACGCTCAAGATACCCACGCGCCACCCCCTGACCACCGATATACAACTCCCCTGGAATTCCGATCGGTGTCGGTTCAAACGTGTGATCCAGAATGTACGCCTGCGTATTGGCCAGCGGCCGGCCTATCGGCACTCGCGCCCGCTTATCGTCATCTGTCGTCACGGGATGCGTCAGTACGCCGACGGTCGTCTCGGTGGGGCCATAATGGTTTATGATCGTGCAGGAAGGATTCAGGGCCCGGATTCGCTCGAGTAACGATGGCGGAACCGCCTCGCCGCCCAGGATCAAACACTGTCGGGGTAGCACTTGTTCTGGTTGCGTGGCCTCCAAGAGGCCAAGTAGATGGCTGGGCGTGACTTTTAACACATCGATCGCATGGGTCTGCATATATTCCGCCATCGCATTGGGATCAAACCCTCGCTCTGTCGAGAGGACGTGTAGCGGGCGACCTGAACAGAGCGCTCCAAAGATTGCGGTATGACCGAGATCGGCTGCGACCGTCGAAAGCATGGCGGAACTAGCGTCAACCGACAACGGCACTCGCACCCACAGACCATGAAGATAATTCACCAACTGACGATGTTCGACCCCGACGCCCTTCGGTTGTCCCGTCGAGCCCGAGGTATAGATCACGTACGCCAGATTATCCGGTCGCACCGCGCTGTCAACTGGCTGCTCCGACAAGGCCAAGATCTCGGGCCACTCGCGATCCAGGCAGACGCAGGAAAGCCCGGTATCGGCAAATACGGCACTCCATTGGGTCTGGGTCAACACAATATGCGCTCGACTGTCGCGCAACAGGTACTGGAGACGCTCCTGTGGGAGTGTGGGGACAAGCGGCACATACGCTCCGCCTGCCTTCAGCACTGCCAGCAGCCCCACAATCAGATCCAAGGACCGTTCCAGACAGAGCCCCACTCGCACGTCCGGCCCCACACCAAGGGTCTGCAGATAATGCGCCAATTGATTCGCGCGAGCCTCTACCTCGCGATATGTCAGGGCCTTGTCTTCATATTGAACCGCTAACACGTCAGGCTGCTTCTGCACTTGCGACTGAACGAGTTCATGGATACACAGATCGCGGGGATAATCAACTTGCGTGTTATTCGACTCCACAAGAAGCTGGTGTCGTTCCGCCTTACTCCTCATCGCCAACTCAGAGATCCGAGCCTCCGGGTATGCCACAGCCGCTTCCAACAGGCTATGGTAATGCTTCAACAACTGTGCAACGGTGGATGGTTCAAACAACTCCTTGGCATATTCAAGCTGACAGTGTATGTGCTTATGTTCCTCCTCTTCTCCAATTCTCAATGTCAAATCAAAATGGACTAGGCGGCCCTCAACCTCAAACGGTTCTAGCGCAACACCCACAATTTGCAAGTCCTCTTTTGGGACATTCTCCAGAACAAAAAACACTTGAAATAATGGATTAACGTTCAATTCTCGAGGCACTTCCAACAACTCCATTAGTTTTTCAAATGGCAAATCTTGATGAGCCAACGCCCCTGAGACAACATCACGAACCCGACTCAGCAATTCAAAAAAACTCAGGTCTCCGCTCAGGTTCGTACGCATGACGAGCGTATTCACGAGAAATCCAATCAACCGTTCGGTTTCCGGACGCGACCGATTCGCAATGGAGGTACCTACACAAATGTCGTCATGACCGCTGTAGCGACTCAGCATGAGTTGATATACCGCGAGCATCAGCATGTAGAGCGTGACACCTGAGCAACGGCATAAGGCATAGATCTGATTTGATAGAGCTTCAGAAAGCGTCAAGCTTTCTGCCGCGCCTTCGAATGACCGAACAGAAGAAGGCGTTCGGTCAAAGGGCACCATGACAGGAAGTATAGGGTTCTGTAACTGTTTCTTCCAATAGGTCCACTGAGCCTCACACTCTAGACTTTGCAACCACTCTCTTTGCCAACACGAATAGTCAACATACTGAATCGGTAAACTCACCAACGAAGAAGGTTTCCCTTGAACAAACTCCGCGTATAGAGTACTCAGCTCACTGGTAATCAAAGCCACTGACCAAGCATCAAAGACCAGATGATGGATGGTGGCCATCAAGATATGCTCGGTCTCCTGATAACGGACTAATTGGGCTCGTACGACTGGTTCGTGTTGTAAATTAAACGATGTTGACGCTTGGGTCTTGGCAAGATCCTTCAGGAGTTCTTCCCTATCTGAACCATTATATTGATTTACATCCATTAGAGGCAGGGTAATGGGAGAAAATGCTCGAATGAGTTGATGGCCATGGCCGTCCACACTAACAATATTAGTCCGCAACACTTCATGACGACGAACAATTTCATTGACGCTCCGTTCAAGCGCATTGAGGTTAAGTCGCCCAAAAAACCGAATGCCAAAAAAGAGATTGTAGCGAGAACTTTCAGATTCGAGCTGGTCCAGGACCCAGAGCCGCTCTTGCGAAAAAGAGAGCGGAAAAGATTCGGAGGTTCGTGGGCGTGGTGCGATAGGCAAGGCCCAGAAATTAATGCCTTTGGTTTTTAGAGCCTGTTCAAACACCGTGCGTTTATCCGCAGGCAACGCCACCATCCGTTTGGAGATAGCAAAAAAGTCAGATTCTTTAACCGATGGTTTGCTACTCATTATGGTTCATCCCTAAATAAAGAGTATTTTCTAAGACAAACAACTCTTACATGGACGCACATTATTCGAGAGCATCAAGCAATTCCGTCATCCATTCTGCATCACTTTTAGTCAACGTTTTTTCTGCGCTTTCGATGACGACACTCAATTCAGAGACGGTTGCCGCCATAAAAATATCCTTGATGTCAAGTTTCACATTACCTTCATCCCTCAAACAGGAAACCATTCTCACCGCCAGCAGCGAATGCCCACCCAGGTCAAAGAAATTGTCATGGATGCCCACTCGCTCAACTTTTAAAAGGTCGGCCCAGATGCCCGCCAGCAGTTCTTCTGTTGGTGTCCGCGGAGCCACATACTGTCCAGCAACGTCTCCACTCACATCCGGGACGAGTAAGGCCTGCCGATCCACCTTGCCATTTGGGGTTCGGGGCAAGGCCGTTAACTCCACAAACACCGATGGCACCATATACACCGGCAACCGCTCCTGACACCACTGTCGCCACACTGCCGATGTTGGCCCCACCTTGCCTTCGTGCACACTATAGTAGGCCACCAACCGTGGACCTCCCGGCCCCTCCTCCTGTATGACCACAACTGCCTCACGCACGCTCGGCTCCCGTAATAGATGCGCTTCGATCTCGCCCAGCTCAATCCGATACCCTCGAAGCTTCACTTGATGATCAACCCGCCCCAGGCATTCAAGCATTCCATCGGGCCGATACCGTGCCACATCGCCCGTCCGATACAACCGCTCCCCACCCCGCGAACTGAATGGATTCGGCACAAATCGCTCTGCTGTCAGCTCAGGACGGTGCCAATACCCGCGCGCCAGGCCTACGCCCCCGATATACAACTCTCCCGACACCCCGATCGGCACCGGCTGGAACGAAGCATCCAGCACATACGTCTGCGTATTCGCGATTGGTTGACCTATGGAAATCCCCTCGCCAGGTTCTGTCACAGACGTCATCGTCGACCACACTGTCGTCTCCGTCGGGCCATACAGGTTCCACACCGGGCCGCTCCGTTTGATCAAGTCTGAGGCTAATTCGGCCGTCAGGGCTTCGCCTCCGCATAGGGTACGTAATCCAACTGTGCCGTCCCATCCCGCGTCTATCAACATCTGCCACGTCGATGGCGTCGCCTGCATCATCGTCACCTGGCTCGCATGGATTTTGTCGCGTAGCTGCAGGCCATCGTGTGTCATCGCTGTATCCGCGAGAATCACCCGCGCACCCACTATCAACGGCAATAGAAGTTCGAGGAGAGAAATATCGAATGAGAGAGACGTCACAGCCAACAAACGATCAGACGCGGTCGGCTCCAGTTGCTCCCGCATCGCGGCTAAAAAGTTCAGCGCATTGGCCTGCGAGATCATGACACCCTTCGGCTGCCCGGTCGACCCCGACGTATAGATTACATAGGCGGTGTGCCCGGCATGATGTTCAAGCCCGAGAGACTGACTCATGTGCTCTCCAACCTCATCAGACACACACACGCCATCTTGGTCGAGATACACCATTTGGGCGTCAGCTTGAGGCAAGACTTGACCTAACGACGGCTGGGTCAGAACGACAGCTGGATGAGCATCGTGAAGAATATAGGCGAGCCGCGCTTGTGGGTAGGAAGGATCCAACGGAACATACCCGCCACCGGCTTTCCACACGCCCAACACCCCCACCACCATCGCCACTGACCGCTCTAGGCAGATGCCTACGAGGGTTTCTGGGCCCACACCCTTGGCCTTTAACGCATACGCCACCACATTTGCTCGGTTATTAAGCTCCGCATACGTTACAGGTTGATCCTCACAGACCACTGCCACGGCGTCCGGCGTCCGTACCACCTGGGCCTCAAACAACTCCACTACATTCTGCGTCTTCTCATCCCACACCTGCTCTGTCGCGTTCCAGGCGGTGAGAAGTTGCTCCATTTCCTTGTGGGTCAGCAAAGGCACTAGGGCAACCCGCTGCTCCGGGTCCGCCATCATCGCGTGCAACACCTGTTCGTAATGCACGAGCAGCCGTGTCATCGTGCTCGCTTCAAACAGATCCGTATTGTATTCCAAGGTACTCACCAGCCCCTGTTCCGTATCACGCAGCGACAGACTCAGATCAAATTTCGCTGTCGTCTGTTCAACCTCTAAGGCAGTTATCTCTAGCCCCGGAATCTCGAGTTCCACCTCCGGTGCATTCTGCAAGTCAAACATCACTTGAAATATCGGCGAATGACTCAGGGTGCGTACCGGCTGAAGCGTTTCCACTACCTGCTCAAACGGCACGTCTTGATGGGCATAGGCCCCCAGGCAGGCGTCGCGGACTCGTGTCAACAACTCCCGTACGGTTTCGATTCCCGTAACCTCTATGCGCATTGCCAGCGTATTCACGAAAAACCCGATCAAGTTTTCAATTTCTTCCCGCGTGCGATTGGCGATGGGTGTTCCCACAATCAGATCCGTCTGCCCCGTATACCGCGCCAGCACCAGATAAAACCCCGTCAGCAGCGTCATGAACAGCGTCGTACCTTCGCGTCGACTCAAACTCTTGAGTTGTTCCGATAGCGTTATGGGGATATCCGCCGTGACCACCGCACCCCGCGAGCTTTGCAGCATCGGTCGGGGGTGATCCGTTGGCAAAGCTAAAACCGGTAAGCGCCCGCCCAATCGATCCTCCCAATACGCCATCTGCCGGGCCAACACGTCGCCCGTCAACCACTGTCGTTGCCACTGCGCATAATCCGCATACTGAAGGGAGAGTTCCGGCAACGGTGAAGGTTGGCCATCACAATATGCGGCATATATAGTGGTGAGCTCACGAACCAACAGATGCGTCGACCACCCGTCCGATATACTATGATGGAGCGTTAGCAGCAACACATGCTCCTCCGCGCGTAATTGAAGTAGTGTCACGCGCACCAACTGCCCTTCGCTCAAATTAAACCCGGACGACGCTTCCGTGATCGCCAAGCGCTGCGCTTCCTCCTCTCGCTCGGCGTCCGATAACTGACGCAAGTCCATAATAGAGAAGGATAGCGTCTGCCCTGGGGCGATCACTTGCCGTGGCTCGCCATTCATCAAGGGCATGGTGGTCCGCAAGACCTCATGGCGTCGAGCCAACTCTTGGAAGCTCTGTTCCAAGGCAGTGATATTGAGGGTCCCTGTTAGTCGCAAGGCCACGGGAATGTTGTAGGAGGGATCATCCGGTGCCAGTTGCCATAATACCCACAATCGTTCTTGCGCGAACGATAATGGCATGGGACCTTCGCGGGGAATCGGGCGTAAAGGTAGACCTATCGCCCCTGATGCCTCCTGTTGCGCCGTCTCCACAGCCTCGTCCAACGCCGCCACGGTTGGGAATTCAAAGAGCGTTCGTAATGGCACCTCTACTCCACACACCGTTCGCAGCCGCGCCATCACTTGTGTGGCCAGTAGCGAATGCCCACCGAGGTCAAAGAAATTGTCATGGATGCCAATCCGCTCAACTTTCAAAAGGTCGGCCCAGATGCCCGCCAGCAGTTCTTCTGTTGGTGTTCGTGGCGCCATATATTGCTGGGTGATTTGGTACGTGCGATCCGGGTCCGGCAGCGCCTGCCGATCCACCTTGCCATTTGGGGTAAGGGGTAGTGTGTCAAGCTCTACCCACTGCCGGGGCACCATGTACTCTGGGAGACGCATGGTCAACGCATCTTTCATTGCTTGCAAATCGAAGGGAACGTCTGCCGCCGGCACCACATAGCCAATCAACTCCTTCCCTCCCATGTGCCCGTCTCGCGCCACGACAACTACCTCGTGAATCCCCTCCTGCTGCCGGAGTTGCGCTTCGATCTCGCCCAGCTCAATCCGATACCCTCGGAGCTTCACTTGATGATCAACCCGCCCCAGACACTCAAGCATTCCATCTGGCCGATACCGCGCCACATCGCCCGTCCGATACAACCGCTCCCCACCCTGCGGACTGAATGGATTCGGGACAAAGCGCTCAGCTGTCAGCTCAGAACGGTGCCAATACCCGCGCGCCAGGCCTACCCCCCCGATATACAACTCTCCCGACACCCCGATCGGCACCGGCTGGAACGAGGCATCCAGCACATACGTCTGCGTATTCGCGATTGGTCGGCCAATGGAAATCCTCTCGCCGGGTTCTGTCACAGACGTCATCGTCGACCACACCGTCGTCTCCGTCGGGCCATAGAGATTCCACAGCCGAACCTCCCGCATTACCAATTCCTCTACTAATTTCGTCGACAGTGATTCGCCACCACACAAGACTTTGAGCCCTGACTGCCCCTTCCAGCCCACGTCCAACAACATCCGCCATGTGGCTGGCGTCGCTTGCATCATGGTCACGCCCCCCTGATTCAGCATGTCGAGCAATCGCAACCCATCATGAGCAGTCTCCGTATCCGCCAGTACCACTTGCCCCCCAACTCTTAGAGGTAAAAAAAGTTCCAATAACGAGATATCAAAGGAGAGAGAAGTCACGGCCAACAGGCGATCCTTCCTGGTTAGCTGAAATTGTCCCTCCATTGCGGCCAAGAAGTTGAGAGCACTACGATGTGAAATCATGACCCCTTTTGGTCGACCAGTTGACCCAGAGGTATAGATCATATACGCCATTTGTAGGGATTCGCGGTAAGATCTGACAGGAAAGCGAGCATTTTCTGTATAGATTTCAGTAGAAAAAACGCTACTATTATCTATGCATAACACCTGAGCTTGACAAGGAGGTAACATGTGGTGAACAGCCAGTTGAGTAAGAACCACAGCCGGTTGTGCATCATCGAGGATTAAGGCGAGCCGCGCTTGCGGGTATGAAAGGTCCAATGGCAAGTACACCCCCCCGGCTTTCCATACACCCAATAAGGCTACGATCATCTCTACTGACCGTTCCATACAGATTCCCACCAACACCTCAAGATCTACTCCGAACGCGTTTAGGTTTTGCGCTACCTGATTGGCTTGGGCATTCAGTTCCGCATAGGTCACGCACTCCTCACCACAGACCACGGCCACGGCCTCTGGCGTTTGCGTCACTTGGGCCTCAAACACCTCCACCACATTCTGCGCCTTCTCACCCCACACCTGCTCGGTCGCGTTCCAGTCTGTGAGTAATTGTGCCCTCTCACCGTCTGGTACCACGTCAATGAGTTTCACTGGCGTCTCTGGGGCCGACTCTAACGCCTCAACCAGATTCCCTAAGCCCGTCTGCATATACTCACAGAGCCGATGAGCTTGTCCCGGAATAGCCACTTGTGCTGTGAGCGTCAAACTTTTTCCGTCATCATCCACATCTAAACTCACTGCATAGTGCGTTCGGGCTGTTCCACCGAGTACGTCGAGTCCTTCCCCCTCCCCTTGGATTTCGTGGTCCACCAAGGACTTGTCTGTGCGTGCACGGGGCTGATTATGTCGATAATTCAAGAGGGTAGTGAATAACGGCACTTGTGCATCCACCCCACTGCAACGTTGCGCCAGAGCCAAGGACGCATGTTCATGCTGCAATAGTTGCGTTACACATTCGTGCGTCTTTCGAACGCTTTGCGCCACACTCTGTTCATCCACGCTCACTCGAACCGGCAACGTATTCATGAATAACCCCGGCATCCGCTCAACGCCTCCCGATGCATGCATTCGCCCTAACAAGACGGTGCCAAACACCACATCCGCTTGTCCGGTTATCCGTGCCAGCACTTGAGCCCAAGCCAGATGCAATAGGCTCGCAGCACTCACTCCTAAACGACGAGCACATTGACGCACGCGTTGAGCCAACCTGACAGCAACAGACTGTTGCACAGCCTCAAGCTCCCACGCATCTCCTTGTAAACTCTGTAGGCCAAATGGAGCCGTAGGAACGACCACATCCCCCAACATCTTCGTAAAGAAGGCTTCCTCCCCTGCCACATCCCTCCCTTGCCGCGCTGTCGCCACAAAATTTCTGAACGGTACTGGGGGTTGGAGACGATCCTGTTCTCCCTGTTGAATCATCTGAATCTCTTCCGTCAGCAGGGCCATCGTCACGTGATCCCCGATCAGGTGATGCCAGAAGAGCTGGAGCTGCCATTGTCCGTTACTCGCGTTCCGTGCGCTCCACACCCGCAGCAATGGCGCTTGCCGTATATCGAATCGGTAATGGCGCGGGCCCTCATCACCACACAATTGTTCCGCCAGCACCGCTTCATCTGCTCCCAAATGAGTTTCTTCAACAAGCACAGGCGCTTCACGCCAGACAACTTGAACTGGCTCTGTAAGCCCCTCCCACCAGATCGCAGTTCGCAAAATGTCATGCCGCGCAATGACGGCTTTCAACGCGCTGAGAAATCCATCCATCCGTTCACGCGTATCAAACCCAAGTAGGGTTGACAGCACATAGGGGTCATTATCCGGACTCAAGAGATGATGAAAGAACAGCCCTTCTTGTAATGGTGCCAAGGGGTAGATATCTTGGACATTGCGCGCTCCGCCTGGAACAGCTTGTACGATAAGCGCAATTTGGTCTGGTGTTAACGTGACTAACGGCAGCATCGCAGGTGTGATGCTGTCACTATCGGCTGGAATACCATTGGGAGGGACCACGATTTGCTCATCACTCGACGGCACGGCGGCGGCCAATTGAGCCACCGTGGGCCATTCAAAGAGCTGTTTGGGCGTCAACTTCAGCCCCTGTCGGTGGGCGCGGGCAATCACTTGTAGCGTGAGAATTGAATCTCCGCCCAATTCAAAGAAGTTGTCGTGGATGCCGATCGGTTCTCGCCGCAAGACTTCGGTCCAAATCTTGACTAACGTGGCTTCTGCGGAATTCGAGGGACCAGCATACGTCGTCGCTTCTTCGTCGCTCGCGTCGGAATCCGGTAATGCCGTGCGATCCACCTTCCCATTCGGCGTCAGCGGAAACGCATCGAGACGCAAGATGGCGCTTGGCACCATATAGTCGGGCAACCGTTGCGCCAGCTGTTGCCGAACCTCCTGAACATCGATCTTTGCTCCAGGTGCCCCTACCACATACGCCACCAGTTGCGAGCCGCCCGTCGCATGCTCTCGTACAACCACGACAGCATCCGTCACGCCAGCCTCACCTCGCAACTGCGCTTCGATTTCGCCCAGCTCAATCCGAAAACCCCGCACCTTCACTTGGTTGTCCACTCGGCCCAAAAACTCGATTGTGCCATCGGCCAAATAGCGTGCTCGATCACCCGTCCTGTATAAACGTCCACCTCGTTGTTGGCTGAACGGATCCGGCAGAAATCGTGCCGCCGTCAGTGCCGGACGCTCAAGATACCCACGCGCCACCCCCTGACCACCGATATACAACTCCCCTGGAATTCCGATCGGTGTCGGTTCAAACGTGTGATCCAGAATGTACGCCTGCGTATTGGCCAGCGGCCGGCCTATCGGCACTCGCGCCCGCTTATCGTCATCTGTCGTCACGGGATGCGTCAGTACGCCGACGGTCGTCTCGGTGGGGCCATAATGGTTTATGATCGTGCAGGAAGGATTCAGGGCCCGGATTCGCTCGAGTAACGATGGCGGAACCGCCTCGCCGCCCAGGATCAAACACTGTCGGGGTAGCACTTGTTCTGGTTGCGTGGCCTCCAAGAGGCCAAGTAGATGGCTGGGCGTGACTTTTAACACATCGATCGCATGGGTCTGCATATATTCCGCCATCGCATTGGGATCAAACCCTCGCTCTGTCGAGAGGACGTGTAGCGGGCGACCTGAACAGAGCGCTCCAAAGATTGCGGTATGACCGAGATCGGCTGCGACCGTCGAAAGCATGGCGGAACTAGCGTCAACCGACAACGGCACTCGCACCCACAGACCATGAAGATAATTCACCAACTGACGATGTTCGACCCCGACGCCCTTCGGTTGTCCCGTCGAGCCCGAGGTATAGATCACGTACGCCAGATTATCCGGTCGCACCGCGCTGTCAACTGGCTGCTCCGACAAGGCCAAGATCTCGGGCCACTCGCGATCCAGGCAGACGCAGGAAAGCCCGGTATCGGCAAATACGGCACTCCATTGGGTCTGGGTCAACACAATATGCGCTCGACTGTCGCGCAACAGGTACTGGAGACGCTCCTGTGGGAGTGTGGGGACAAGCGGCACATACGCTCCGCCTGCCTTCAGCACTGCCAGCAGCCCCACAATCAGATCCAAGGACCGTTCCAGACAGAGCCCCACTCGCACATCCGGCCCCACACCAAGGGTCTGCAGATAATGCGCCAATTGATTCGCGCGAGCCTCTACCTCGCGATATGTCAGGGCCTTGTCTTCATAGACAACTGCCATGGATTCAGAATGGTGACACACGGCATCTTCGAATAACTGATGAACACTGCCCTCTTGAAGCAGCGGACGATGTGTGTCATTCCATCTTCCCACAATCTGTTCACGTTCTGATCCCGGCAGCAATGAAAAGCCAGACAGGCGGGAAGCAGGCTGGGTCACGACGGCCTCTAGCAACGAACGATAATGCCCAAGTAGTCTTATGATGGTTGAGTATTCGAATAGATCGGCGTCATATTCAAACCCACACTGGATTGTTTGTCGTTCTTTGGATTCCCGAATACGTAGGGATAAATCAAAGCGAGCCGTGTAGATGCTCTCCTCACAGGTCTCAAGCTCCACACCAGGCAAACTCCATCCACTGTGATCTGAAAGGTTTTCTAAGACAAAGAACACGCGAAACAGAGATGCATGAGTCCCTTGACGATTTCCTCCCGTATACTGCAGTAGATTTTCAAACGGTATATCCTGATTGGTATAGGCGGCTGACGTCACCTGCTTCACCCGCTCAAGAAATTCAAGGAACGGTGGATCACCGGAGAGATCATTTCGCAGAACCAACGTGTTGACAAAGAAGCCTACCAACCGTTCAATTTCCGGACGCGACCGATTCGCAATGGAAGTACCTACACTGATATCGTCGTAGCCGCTGTACCGGTGAAGCAAAATATTGAAGACAGCCAACATCAGCATATACAACGTCACATTGTGTTGATGACACAATGCATAGAGCTGTTGCGTCATAGCTTCAGATAACACAAGAATTTCTATTTTCCCTCTTCCTCCTTGTTGAACGGGACGTACACAGTCTACAGGAAGAGAGAAGACAGGCGGAAAATCAGCAAGATGTGTTTCCCAATACTTTTGCTGAATCTTGAACTCTTCGCTCTCGATCCAGTCGTGTTGCCAAATGGCCACATCAGTGTACTGAACCGGCAAGTCAGGCAAAGACACCGTACGATTTTGGGCAAACGCGGTATACACCTCGCGAAGTTCCTCAAGCAACAGTCCAACCGACCACGCATCAAAAACGATGTGGTGTACTGTAAACATCACCGTATGATCATCGTGTCCGCATTGCACAATGCGCACTCGAAAGAGTGGAGGTCTGGCAAGATCGAATGGAGTAGACATCTCCACTTTCTCAATTTCATGGAGTCGCATCTCTTGAAGAGACGTCGAACACGACGACAAATCTGTCACATCAAACGAAGGTAGTCGAATTTCCTCGACAACCTGTTTTCCTTCACCTTCAACGCTGACAAACGCTGTTCGTAACACTTCATGCCGATGCACAATTTCTTCGAACGATCGTGCAAGAATACGAAGATCCAACTGACCTCGAAAACGAAGTCTTGAAAAAAGATGATAAAACGGTCGACCTGGATCGAGCTGTTCAAGAAACCACAGACGTTGTTGAGCAGGGGAAAGAGGTAGAAACTCCGAAGTCTTTCGTTGTGGAACAATCGGTAACATCCGCCAATCCAAACCCTTTTCACGTAGGGCTTTTTGAAAGACTTTTCGTTTCTCACTGGATAACGTTGCCAAACCTTTTGCAATTTCTAGTGTCTCTTTCATCAGATCCCCTATGTTTCGACTAGTTCGTCTAACATCCCTTTCATCCATTGCACATCATTTTGCGTCAACGCCTTCTCACTCGAATCGATCTCTTTCGCTAACTGCGATACTGTCGGTGACGCGAATAGACACGCGAGCTCAAGCTTAACCTGACAAGTACTCTGGATAGCTGAAAGAAGTCTCACTGCTAACAAGGAATGCCCGCCCAATTCAAAGAAGTTGTCATGAACACCCACTCGCTCCAGTACCAACACCTCTGCCCAGATGCTAGCGAGCACCTCCTCGGTTGGCGTTCGTGGTGCCACGTAAGACTCCTTTGCCGGACCGCTGGCTTCTGGAATCGGCAACGCATGACGATCGACCTTGCCATTCAGCGTGAGTGGCACTTGCTCCAGCATTACCCAGTTTGCAGGCACCATGTATCCGGGTAACTGTTTCGCTAATGCATCTTTCGTCATGCTCACGTCCCATGTGCTCCCCGTTATGGGCACCACATAACCTACTAACTCCATGCCCCCTGCCTGCCCCGCGCGAGCAACAACAACAGCTTGCAGTATTCCTTCCTGCCGGCTCAACTGCGCTTCGATCTCGCCCAGCTCAATCCGATACCCTCGAAGCTTCACTTGATGATCAACCCGCCCCAGGCATTCAAGCATTCCATCGGGCCGATACCGTGCCACATCGCCCGTCCGATACAACCGCTCCCCACCCCGCGAACTGAATGGATTCGGCACAAATCGCTCTGCTGTCAGCTCAGGACGGTGCCAATACCCGCGCGCCAGGCCTACGCCCCCGATATACAACTCTCCCGACACCCCGATCGGCACCGGCTGGAACGAAGCATCCAGCACATACGTCTGCGTATTCGCGATTGGTTGACCTATGGAAATCCCCTCGCCAGGTTCTGTCACAGACGTCATCGTCGACCACACTGTCGTCTCCGTCGGGCCATACAGGTTCCACACCGGGCCGCTCCGTTTGATCAAGTCTGAGGCTAATTCGGCCGTCAGGGCTTCGCCTCCGCATAGGGTACGTAATCCAACTGTGCCGTCCCATCCCGCGTCTATCAACATCTGCCACGTCGATGGCGTCGCCTGCATCATCGTCACCTGGCTCGCATGGATTTTGTCGCGTAGCTGCAGGCCATCGTGTGTCATCGCTGTATCCGCGAGAATCACCCGCGCACCCACTATCAACGGCAATAGAAGTTCGAGGAGAGAAATATCGAATGAGAGAGACGTCACAGCCAACAAACGATCAGACGCGGTCGGCTCCAGTTGCTCCCGCATCGCGGCTAAAAAGTTCAGCGCATTGGCCTGCGAGATCATGACACCCTTCGGCTGCCCGGTCGACCCCGACGTATAGATTACATAGGCGGTGTGCCCGGCATGATGTTCAAGCCCGAGAGACTGACTCATGTGCTCTCCAACCTCATCAGACACACACACGCCATCTTGGTCGAGATACACCATTTGGGCGTCAGCTTGAGGCAAGACTTGACCTAACGACGGCTGGGTCAGAACGACAGCTGGATGAGCATCGTGAAGAATATAGGCGAGCCGCGCTTGTGGGTAGGAAGGATCCAACGGAACATACCCGCCACCGGCTTTCCACACGCCCAACACCCCCACCACCATCGCCACTGACCGCTCTAGGCAGATGCCTACGAGGGTTTCTGGGCCCACACCCTTGGCCTTTAACGCATACGCCACCACATTTGCTCGGTTATTAAGCTCCGCATACGTTACAGGTTGATCCTCACAGACCACTGCCACGGCGTCCGGCGTCCGTACCACCTGGGCCTCAAACAACTCCACTACATTCTGCGTCTTCTCATCCCACACCTGCTCTGTCGCGTTCCAGGCGGTGATGAGACACTGGGCTTCAGTTTCTGTCAGCATGCCTACATCACCCAAACATTGGGTTGGTTCACTAGCGATTGTTTCTAATATCAACCGATAATGTTGGAGGATTTGTGTCATGGTCCTGTCATCAAAACGTCCTCGGTCATACGACACGTTTACCTGAAAAGGCGGACCTGGACTCACATCAAGCGTCAGAGGATAATGCGTTTGACTATTGATCTTGACCTCACTCAGCGTTAAGGTCTGCCCCGCCCCCTCAAACCCCTGTCCCATCGGATAATTTTCGAAGAGTAGCAAACTTTCGAATAAAGGTTGTCCGTACTTGACATCACTCCACCGCTGAATATGGAACAGCGAAGCATACTCGTACTCTCGCATTTCGAAATTTTTGGTGAACAATGCGCGAAGCCATTCCGACACCGAAAGCGTGGGGTCGAGTTTGACACGAAGGGGAAGCGTGTTAAGAAATAACCCGATCATGGATTCCACGTTCGGCAGTTCCGGAGGACGACCGGACACCGTAACTCCGAATACGACGTCATTGCCTCCACTATACCGGCTCAACAGCAACGCCCAAGCGCCTTGCATGACGGTATTGAGGGTAACCTGCGATTGAGTGGCCACGGCCGATAAGCCTGAAGTCATGGCTTCAGAAAAACACAAGGACAGCTCCCCATAGTCAGCAGAAGTTTCCTGCTGTGCCGCACTCTCACTGGGAGCAAAACCTAAGGGCGTCGGTGCGAGAAATCCCTGAAGATTTGATTGCCAATAGCGCTCTGCCGCAGCTAGATCTTGCGTCTTCTGCCAGGCAATATAGTTGCGGTAAGCCGGTCCTGGCGCATAGACAGATTGTCCTCCCTGTTGAAGCGCCGTATAGCGAGCAAAAAACTCTTCGAAAATCAGGGACACACACCATCCGTCCAGCAGAATATGATGATGCGTCCACACAAAGCGATAGCTAGCATCGGATGTCCGAAAGAGAGCGAGGCGAATCAATGGGGCGCAGGAAAGGTCGAATCCACGTTGCCGGTCTGCGGCCAGGTAGTCGGTGAGCTGACCCTGCTGCTTATCCCCTGTAAGCGCTCGCCAATCTTCATGAAGAATCAAAAGAGGAACCTGGGTGTGAACAATCTGAATCGGGTCTTGGAGGTCCTCCCACATAAATGAGGTTCGGAGAGCCGGATGCCGATGTAGCGTGTCTTGCATGGCTTGTTCAAACAGTTCAACATCAACATTGCCTTCTAAGGTGCAACAGAGTTGTTCAAGGTAAACCCCGGTCTGCGGAGTATAGAGGCTGTGAAACAGCAGGCCTTGTTGTAACGGAGAAAGGACATAGACATCTTCGACATCGTGTTGCTCGGACACGACCTGATCGATCGTGGGTTGATCCAGTCCGCTGAGGGGAATATCCGAAGGCGTGAAACCGCCGATCTCAGGCGTGAGGCAATGCTGAACCAAGGCGATCAAATTCCGCTGAAACTGCTGTCCCAATTGCTCAATCGTCACCCGATCATACCGCTCACGGCTTGCCGTCCACGAGACATGCAGCCGATTACCCAAGACATCACAATTCACGTCTAGTTCATACGGAAGCTCTGCTTGCGGATCACGATCCAATCCAGCAGCATCGATTGACGGCACGAATGGCGAATGCTCCGGCAAGACATGATCCATTTGCCCAAGATAGTTGAATCGCACTTGAGCCGCTGGATATGCCTTGAGCCGTTCCCGAACATCTTGTTGTGTGGTACGGCAAGGAAGATACCGCAGCATACCATAGCCCAAGCCGCCATGAGGAATCTGCCGAAGTTGCTCCTTGATCGTTTTCAGTATTTCTTCGATCGGCCCAGTTGCGGACACGTTCAACAACACGGGATACACGCCGGCAAACCATCCAACCGTCCGGGACAGGTCTAACTCCGGGAAAAGATCTTCGCGCCAATGACCTTCAAGGTCGATCAAGACAGAATCATGGCCACTCCACTGGGAGAGGGTCTGAGTGAGAGCGGTAACGAGAATATCGTTTATCCGAGTTCGATACGCCGCATGCACACCATGAATAAGAGAGTGAGTCTCGTTCTCATCAAACCAAAAATGAAGTATTTCTGCAGTGACTTCTTTTCGGCTTCCCGTCGGATGATCGACGGGAAGCGGCCGCACATCACACCGGACATCATCCAACCAATAGGCCGCTTCCTGCTCTAGGGCTCCGCGTTCAACGTACTCGTACAGCCGCGCACTCCAACTGGCATACGATGAGGTTAGCGCCGGCAACTCAATGGGATTCCCCGAAGCAACCTGTTCATAGGCCACATGAAAATCTTCCATCAGCACCCGCCAAGAAATCCCGTCCGTCACTAAGTGGTGGATCACGAACAACAAACGATCCGGCTGGAGCCCACCCATCACAAACAACACCACACGTAGGACGGGGCCATGGGTTAGATCCAGACTGGCTTCCCATCGTGTAACTTCCTCTTCGACTCGCGTAGCTTGTTGGTCTTTCGTAAACGTGGACAGATCCACGAGATGAAAGATCGGCTGATCCACTGGCTCACCATACCATTGTCGCCATTCTCCTCCATCCTTCTCAAACCGCAGACGGAGCGCAAGATGACAGGCAACCCAAGACTGTACGGCTTGTTCTATGATGGCAGGATCGAGCGGACGCTTGAGATCCAACAACAGCGACTGATTCCAGTGATGCGGATTGGGCACATCTTGTTCGAAAAACCAGTACTGAATAGGGCTCAGTAACACCTCTCCTTCTACAGGGTCCTGGTGTATCGACTCATCACTGGCAATGGAATCTGCCACTATTGCGAGTTCGGCGATCGTCTGATTCTGAAAGAGTTGACGCGGCGATACCTTGACGCCATGCTGTCTGATGCGAGAAATAACTTGAATGCTCAGAATGGAATCTCCGCCCAGTACAAAGAAATTGTCGTGAAGGCCGATTCGTTCGACGCCCAACACCTCACTCCATATCGAGGCCAGCAATTGCTCCATCTTGGTGCTGGGTGCTTCGTAGCCGTGACGGCTCTCTCCGCTCAGATCCGGTGCCGGCAACGCTCGACGATTGATCTTGCCATTCGGTGTCAAGGGGAAGGCATCGAGCACAACGTATGTCGTGGGAACCATGTATTCCGGCAGGCGAGTTTTCAGAAACGCACTAAGTGCAGTCGTGTCGATGGCTTCATCCGTCACAACATAGCCGAGTAACCGCTTGTGATCATGCCGGTCCTCGTGCACCGTCACCAGAGCCTGTTTGACTGCCGGACATTCGGCCAATCGGGCCTCAATCTCTTCCAGTTCGATGCGATAACCTCGAATCTTGACTTGATGATCCGTCCGACCCCAAAACTCGATGGTCCCATTCGAACGCCAACGGCCCATATCCCCGGTCCTGTAGAGTCGTTCCCCTGATGCCGTCGCGAACGGATTCGGTACAAATCGTTCGGCCGTCAACTCCGGACGATTCCAATACCCTCGCGCTAACCCTTCGCCGCCGATGTACAGCTCTCCAGGCACACCGATCGGCACGAGACACATGGCCGGATCGAGCAGGTAGATGACGGTGTTGTCAATGGCCCTGCCTATAGGAATGGGGCCGTCAGCATTGCTCACCAATTGCCTGGCCGACCAAACGGTCGTTTCAGTGGGACCATACAGATTCCAAAGCTTAACACTATGCGGCAGAAGCTGAGTTGCCAAATCCGAAGAGAGCGATTCCCCTCCACACAGCACGGTTATTGGCTGCGGACGCTCCAATGCGTCCCATCCAGCATTCAACAACATACGCCAGGTCGCGGGCGTCGCCTGCATGATCGTCACGTCAGAACCTTCGAAACGCTCCAACAATTGCAGGCCATCCTGAGCGATCCCCCTATCGACCAACGACACGGTCGCACCCACGATGAGCGGGAGAAACAACTCGAGCAGCGCAATGTCAAACGAGAGAGATGTGACCGCGAGAAAGGTATCATGCTTCGTCAAGGTCAATTGATTCTGCATGGCCCAGAGGAAGTGGGATGCGCTGGCATGTGAGATCATCACCCCCTTGGGTCTTCCCGTAGACCCAGAGGTATAGATCACATACGCCACATTCTGAGGAATGACGCCATGAACCGTTCGACCCTCCATCGATTGAGAAGCCTGGGTCGATTCGGCATCAAGATCGAGGATTGATGCGTAAACATCGGGCAATTGTGAGCGCAAGGCCTCTTGCGTCAGCAACACCGCCACATCCGCATCCTCAAGCATGAAAGCGATTCGCTCCTGGGGATACGTTGGATCAATCGGCAGGTAGGCCCCACCCGCCTTGAGTATGGCCAACATTCCGATCACCATGACTGCAGACCGTTCAACACACAGTCCCACAAAGACATCTGGGCCGACGCCCATATCCCGTAGCGTCTTCGCCACACAATCCGCTCGTGCGTTGAGTTCCTCGTACGTCAGCTCTTGCTGGCCATCCACGACGGCTATAGCAGCAGGAGTCTTTTGAACTTGGGCTTCGAACAACTCATGCAAACAGGCGACATGCGGAGGCGGCGCCTCCGTGGTATTCCATTCCACAAGGACTTGCTGCTGCTCTCTATCCGTCAAGATCGGAAGTTGAGAAATCGCTGCGTCAGGCATAGCAACCATGCCTTGCAGTAAGGTCTGATAATGGTCCGCCATCCTGGCGATGGTCTCTCGATGGAACAGATCCGTGCTGTATTCAAAGATGCCCTGTAACTCATTATCGCTTTCAATCAGGTCGAGCGTGAGATCGAATCTCGCATATCCGGATTCGTGTTCCCTGTATTTCCAATTCAACCCTTCAAGCGTTGCCATTTCCAAATGACTCTGCTGTAAAGAAAACATCACCTGGAAAAGTGGGCTGTAACTGAGGTCGCGAACCGGCTGCAGTTCTTCAACCAGCTTCTCGAACGGCAGATCCCCGTGCGACTGAGCGGCTTGCACCGTCTCGCGTGTTCGGGCCACTAATTCTCGGAAGGATGGATCACCGGATACGTCGGCGCGAAGGACTAAAGTATTGGCAAACAGGCCGATCAATGCTTCGATTTCCGGTCGGTTCCGATTGGCCACGGGCATACCGATACAAAAATCGTTTTGTCCGCTATAGCGGCTCAACAGTACCTGAAACGCACCCAGTAGTGTCGTAAAGAGGGTGACATGCTGTTGTCGGCTGAACTCCCGCAACGAGGAGGTCAAAGCAATGGGGAATGAAAATTTGAATGTCGACCCTCTGTAGGTCTGCGAGGCCGGGCGAGGGTTGTCCGTTGGAAGATCCAGTTTTGCCGGAATGCCCTGAAGCTGTGCATTCCAATAGCGCACCAACCGTTCCACTGTCTCGCCGGATAGCCAGTGCCGTTGCCAACAGGCATAGTCGGCATACTGGACGGAGAGTTCCGGCAGTTCCAACGACGTCCCATTCCTGAGTTCTTCATAGATCGCGGCAAATTCTCGAATGAGGAGCCCCATCGACCAACCGTCGGCAATGATATGGTGTATCGTCAGCAGAAACACATGCTCTCGCTCCGAACACCTGAGGAGACTCATGCGAATCGCCGGCTCTTGGTCAAGGTAAAAGGGACGCTGGTTTTCGTGATTGGCAATATGCGTGATCTCATCTTCTTGGTCACTCGCCGACAAGGACGAGAGATCCTCGACCGTGAGGGATACGTACTCTTCATGTCTGATCACTTGAACCGGCTGTCCATCGGTTGTGACAAAGGTCGTTCTCAAGGCTTCATGGCGGCGTATGATTCGGTTGAGCGCCTGCTCAACGAGCGCTGGTTCAAGGTGCCCCTCCAAGTCGACACCAATTGATAGGTGATAAAATGGGCTTCCCCCTTCCAGCTGATCCAAAAACCATAAGCGTTCCTGAGCAAAGGAGAGCGGGATAGGCATTTGGGATGCACGTGGACGAATTGAAGGGGTCAGAACTCTATCAGGCTCGTCTTGCTTGACGGCGATGACTTTCGTCATGCCAGCGACAGTTGGATTTGCAAAAAAATCGGCAGGAGGCACGTCAACGTGACACACTGTCCGTATCTGAGACAGGAGTTGAACCGCTAACAGGGATTCTCCATCCAATTCAAAAAACGAGTCATGCAGACCAATCTGGTCGATCCCGAACAGGTCCTCCCAGACTGTGACGACTCGTTTCTCCAATTCGCTGTGTGGAGGCGCATACGGAACCTGAAGGAATGGCCTCTGACGATTATGTTCACCAGTCTGAGGAGCCATGTTCGAATGTGCCACGGTATCGGTTTCCATTCGATCCTCGCTTATCGGGCCTGTCCATGCACCGTATCTACTTGATTCGATCCAATACCGTTGTCGCTCGAACGGATAGGTTGGGAGCGGGACTCGTTTACACGTTTCTCCAGCATACATTCGAGACCAATCCACCGAAACACCCGCAAGCCACAGCTTGCCGACGGTTTCCCAGAGGTGCGCACCCGTTGAATGACTTTTTTGCGCATGGGGCAAGGACGAGAGAATGCAGAACGGAACGTCCGAATGAGCGCCCTGATGCGAACTGCACTCCTTCTTGGCAAGCTCCCGACGTGCCAACAGGCTGAGGGTTTCACCAGGTCCAACCTCCAACAAGACCTGCTTGGGATCATTGAACAATTCATGCAATCCCGAGGCAAAGCGGACCGTCTGACGAACATGCGTGACCCAATACTGTGGATCGATGGCTTCCTCCTTCGTAATCCATGTGCCCGTCACATTTGAAAGGAACGGGATGCGCGGATGACGACGTTCCACGTTCTTGACTGTCTCCAGGAATTCCGAAAGCATGGGCTCGACCATCGCGGAATGGAAGGCATGAGACACATGTAGACGACGCGAGGTGATCCCCCGTTCTTTCAAATCCTGCTCTAACGATTCAAGCACCGGTATTGGTCCTGACAGCACGCACAACTCCGACGTATTGACGGCTGCAAGATCGCATCCTCTCTCAAGCCATGGACGCATCTGTGATTCCGATACGGCCACTGCAAGCATCCCCCCTTCAGGCAGCTTCTGAAGAAGACGTCCGCGTTCCGCGACGACATAGAGCGCGTCTTCCAACGAAAAGACCCCAGCAAGACAGGCCGCTACATACTCGCCAATACTATGGCCGAGCAGCGCGTTCGGACGTACCCCCCATTCCATCCATAATGTTGCAAGAGCATACTCGATGATGAACAAGGCGGGTTGTGTTATACCGGTGTGATTGACGCTCTCCGATAGCGTTTGTCGCGTGTTCTCATCTTGAGAAAAGAGAGGCTGTAAGTCAAAACTGGTGTGTGGTTTCAGCAAATCAAGACAGTGATCAACCGCTTCACGAAACACCGGTTCTTCCGCGTACACCTGATGCGCCATGTCCACATGCTGCGCACCCTGTCCGGAAAATAAAAACGCAACTGGGCGAGTGTCCGACACCGTATCGGCGACTTGTAGACACACAGGATCGTCGCCTTCAAGAATACGGCAGGCCTGTTCGACGTCCCGGCAAATCGCTATGGCACGATACGCAAAATGCTGACGGCCGACTTGCAGCGTATACGCCACATCGCTCAGACTCTGTCCGGACGATTGCTTGAAATGATTGAGAAGACGAGGAATCATAGCCTCTCGTGCCGTGGGTGTTTTTGCTGAAAGAAGGAGCAAGCACCACGATCTGGAGGAGACTGATGGACGCATCAGCATCGGTGCTTCTTCCAAGACGACATGCGCATTTGTGCCGCCAAGACCGAATGAGCTGACACCGGCACGGCGCGGCTGACCGTTTCGTTGCCATTTTTGTAGTTTCGTGTTCACATAAAACGGGGTCGAGGGAAAATCGATCTCAGCATTGGCTTCGGTAAAATGCAAACTGGGCGGGATGTATTTATGGTGAAGCGCCAAGACGGCTTTGATCAATCCGGCAATACCCGCCGCGGCATCGAGGTGTCCGATGTTGGTTTTCACCGAACCCAACGCACAATACCCTCGACGTTCCGTACTCAGTCCGAACGCCTTCGTCAATGCGGCAACTTCGATCGGATCTCCCAAAGTGGTTCCCGTTCCGTGCGCTTCCACATAGGTGATGGAATCAGCTTTCACGTTTGCTGCAAGCTGTGCCGCATGAATCACCTTCGCTTGTCCGTCAATGCGCGGCGCGGTATACCCTATTTTTGCAGCTCCGTCATTGTTGATCGCCGATCCGCGAATTACCGCCAAAATATGGTCGCCTCCCTCAATCGCATCCTCAAGCCGCTTCAAGAGCACCAATCCCACACCACTGCCCCCAACCGTGCCGCGCGCCTGCGCATCAAATGCCCGGCAATGGCCATCCGGCGAAACAATGCTCCCCTCTTGGTACAGATAGCCGACCTTCTGGGGCACGGTAATTGACACGCCACCTGCCAATGCCATATCACATTCCCCACTTAATAAACCTTGACAAGCCAGATGAACAGCAACCAAGGATGTGGAACAGGCGGTTTGTATAGCAAGGCTTGGGCCTTCTAAATTGAGTTTGTAAGACACACGCGTAGGAAGAGCATCCTTTTCTACCCCGAGAAGCGCAGCCATGTCTGCAGCCGATTGCAAAGATACCCCGTGTGGGAAGACATTGAACATATAACCACTCGTACTCGATCCTGCGTACATGCCGATTGAGCCATGGCCACGCTCAGGGTCATATCCCGCATATTCAAGTGTTTCCCACGCACATTCTAAAAAGAGGCGTTGTTGCGGATCCAATAGTTCAGCTTCCTTGGGGAGCACACCAAAAAAACTCGCATCAAACACATCAATATCATCTAATAGGGCACGGGCTCGAACATACTTTGGATCGCTGAGTAAACCTTCTGGCACTCCAGACTCTCTTAGCTCTAGATCATTCAAAGTAGAAATAGCCTCAACCCCACCACATAAATTGTGCCAAAAGGCATCAATATTTTTGCTGCCCGGAAATCGACCAGCCATTCCAATGATGGCAACTTCCAGGCCACTAAAGCTCTGATCTTGAGAAGAAGGCATGGTCATTGTGTCCTTTTTTCCTGCTTCTGCATTCCCTGATCTTTCCTTCGTGCACGTTGTTGAGCCAGACGACTTTTCCCTTTGTCTATACGTTGCACATCGTCAAGACGTTTCTGTTCTTTCATATGCCCGTTTTCCGACCGTGCAAGAAACTCTGCTAGAGCATGAATCGTTGGATATTGAAAGAAATCGACAATTGAAATCTCGCGTTGAATCATATTCTGTAGTTTGCTTTTCACCTGCGTGAGCAACAATGAATTGCCACCGAGATCAAAAAAACTGTCATGAATCCCAACATCTTGGATATGCAAAATGTCCCGCCACACTGACGCAATAGCTTGTTCAATCTTTGTCTCCGGCACGACATGGCTCACACTCACCATCGAACGTTGTACTTCATGAACAGGCAAGGCATGACGATCGATCTTTCCATTTGGCGTTAAAGGAATTTCCTTCACTATGTGAAAGACGGCGGGAACCATATAATCCGGGAGTTGTTGTTCTAGATAGGTTCGCAATTCGCCTCGAAGATCTTTTGGGGTTGGTTGTAAATCAGACGATCCCCGAGAAAAGAGTCTTTGATAAAAGGTCGTCTGTTGAAACAACGGCTGTCGATAGGCCGAGTCGTAGGTAAACTCTACATGCGGACTACCTGTTCTGATGAGTTTTCCTTCCAATCGGTAATTGGGGTGAACAGGATGTTCGTCCATGAGCCGATATCCAACAGCATGGATGGAATCCCCTTTTCGAACTTCGATTCCGGGATAAAAGACAGGGAAAAAGACTGGGATCCAGCTATATTGATGATATCGTCCCGTTAAAACATCATTGACTTGTCCTTCAATTGTCGAGAATGCCAACCACAACAAAAATCCATCGATGCGTCCATTCTTATGTATCTTCAAAGTAATGTCCGTCTTAGCAAGAGGGTCAATTAGTCCGGTAAAGACTAAATCTTCAAACTGCTGAACATCTGACAACAAATGAATGCGCGAAAAATTCTTAATTCCTACTCGTACGTCAAACGGGTACCCCACGTCAGAAAAAATCTTTTGTACATATGGCCACGTTAACTCCGAAAACCTTGGCTGCTGTGCAACGGCATCTGGTAATGACACTGCTGCAATATTTGTTGCACTTCGAAAAGGAATCATCACACCATCTTTTTTCAGAAAACGTCTGGCAGAGTTTAAGATACTTACTACGCCTTCGGAAGAGGCGATATGACCAAGCAGTTCAGATACACAGACATCCACGGACTCTGGTAACTGAACTTGCATGACATCACCATGAACAAGGGTAATTTTGTTGGATAATCCGACCTCTTCTATAAGAGATTGCGCCTGTTTATATGCCTCTTCCAGCATCTCTATGGCATACACATGCTCAGCTCCAGCCTCCACACACATTCGTGCCAACAACACATCAGCTCCGGTACCAAGATCCACGACTGTTTTTCTGGGAACAAGCTGCTCAATCGCTGTCTGATAAGTGAGATTTCTGAGTTCATCATGAGTCATCGCGTAATACATGACAGCGTCATAGACGGGATATTCACCAACTGAAGGCCACAATTCTGGCAACCCAAGCTTTGGCTCTACATATGCCAGCAAGTTCTTCTGATGAGTTTCATCTTCATAAATCACGACGGCACATGCTTCCACCCCTAAATGTCGTGAGATCGCTGCCTCAATTTCACCTACCTCTATCCGGAAACCTCGAACTTTCACTTGCTCATCTACTCGCCCCTGAAACTCCAAATTGCCATCGGTCAAGTACCGAACCCGGTCACCTGTCTGATACAACCGCTTCCCAGGTATAAGGCTAAAAGGGTCGGGCAAAAACCGCACTGCTGTAAGCTCGGGATTCTGATGATAGCCCCGCGCCAGCCCGTAGCCGCCGATATAGAGCTCCCCCCACACCCCAATCGGCACCGGTTGTAGGTGCGAATCCAACACATACACCTGCATGTTCGAGATCGGTCGTCCAATGGGGATCGTCGTCTGCTCCATCCCTCGCTGACATGCCCATGCCGTCGCATCCATCGTCGTCTCAGTCGGCCCATAAAGATTATGCAGTTCCACTGACTCACCTAGCACGGCCCACACTCGCGCTTGCAATTCGAAAGGCAGCACTTCACCTCCACAGATGATCCGCCGTAAAGCTCCACAGCGCCGAAACGCAGGCTCCTCCATCAGCACCCGTAACACCGCCGGCACGACATCGATCACCGTCACTTCTTGCTTCAGACAAAATTCCGCTAAAGCCTGACTATCAAAGTGTTTAATCGGCGGGAGCAGGCACAGGCGAGCCCCAGCCAACAGCGGTGCCAACACTTCCAAGCTACCGACATCAAAGCTCAACGAGTATTTTTGCGGGACGCGATCCGTTGATGTCAGTGGCAATGCTTGCTGATACCATTGCATATGATTGTTCAGTGCCCCATGAGTCACCACCACACCTTTGGGAGTTCCTGTGGACCCAGAGGTGTAAATCACATAGGCAGCTTGATCGGGCTCAAGTATCGCATGGAGATTTTCCGACGACTCGGTCGCGATCGTATCCCAGTCGGTATCGAGCTGCAGCATTTTAATACCGCTCTCGGATAGCCGCGAGACAAGCCGCTCCTGGGTTAGCAGGAGCGTAACCTGGGCATCGATCAGCATCCATTTTTGGCGGGCAAAAGGATAGGTAGGATCAATGGGTACATATGTGCCACCGGCCTTGAGAATGCCTAACAAAGCTATGACCATTTCCCATGAACGCTCCAAACATAACCCCACTCGCACCTCAGGACCAACGCCACAGCTTCTTAAGTGATGTGCTAACTGATTCGTCCGAACATTGAGGACATCATAGGTCAAACTCCCCCCTTTACCGATGACGGCTTCAGCATGTGGCGCTGCTAACACTCGTGCCTCAAGTTGCTCCACCACATTATGCTTCAACGAATGTGACGTTCCATTCCTATTCCAGTCTATGAGTACCTGTCTTCGTTCAGCCTCGGGGAGAAGTGAATACTGCGAAATGCGTAAATGGGGAGTATTCACCACAGCTTCTAGTAACGTCGTAAATTGTGCAGCCATGCGCTCGATTGTCTGCTCATCAAAGAGATCGGTGTTGTATTCCCACATTCCACAGAGCCCTTCTGCCTTTTCCATAAACGCGATATTCATATCAAATTGCGAGGTACCACTTTCCGTGTGCAGTTGGCTCACCTCAAGACCAGGTAGCTCAAGTTCACCCAATGGCATATTCTGTAAAGCCATCATCACTTGAAAAAGGGGACTATGGCTTAACTTCCGAACAGGCTGTACGGCTTCCACAACTTGCTCAAACGGTACAGCTTGATGTGCCTGGGCTCCTAATACGGTTTCGCGTACACGGGCCAGTACTTCACTAAAAAAAGGATCCCCAGATAGATCCGTCCGAAGAACCAACGTGTTGACAAAAAATCCAATGAGCTTCTCTATATCTATTTGAGATCTGTTTGCCACCGGTGTCCCGACAACAATATCCACTTGGCCTGTGTAGCGTGCGAGCATTATCTTCAAGACAGACAACAATATTGTAAATATCGTTGTTGCTTGTTGTTGGCTCAGATGCCGAATTATTTCAAATACTGGCGAAGGGATCATGAAAGAATGCATAGCCCCTCGATGGCTCTGGACTGATGGCCGTGGCCGATCCGTCGGTAACACCAACATCGCTGGGGTTCCCTGCAAACGCTTTCGCCAATACGCCAATTGACCCTCTAAAAACGGCCCTTGAAGACGCAGCTTTTGCCACTGCACATAATTCACATATTGAAGAGGCAAGGCAGGTAAAGGTGAAGGTTTGCCTTCGAGTGCAGCCTTATACATTGAGCCCAATTCACGAACGAGAATACCCACCGACCATCCATCAGCCACAATATGATGCATGGTCACAAACAATACAGAAGTCTCTTTATTGAGATGCAATAACTTCATACGAACCAACGGACCATGCGCGAGGTCGAAAGCTTGTTGTGCCTCGTCAACAGCCAACTGTTGAACCGCAGATTTTTGTTCTTTTTCATCGAGTTTGCTGAGATCCGTTCTAGCCAGTTCGAGATTACTTTTTTCATTAATGACCTGAACAGGTTTACCCCCACTGGAAGGAAAGGTCGCCCGCAGCACGTCATGCCGACGCACGATCTCTTGAAGACTCCACTCCATTGCCGGAACATCCAGAAGACCTGTGAACTTCAATGCTATAGGAATATTGTAGAAGGGGCTGCTTTGATCAAGTTCGGTTAAAAACCATAATCGTTGTTGAGCAAAAGACAATGGTTGATCTTGCGCTCCTACTGACGCATTCAGTGGGATAGATTGATTAGCATGAACGGATGCAAGCCCTTCACGTAGCAAGAAAGAAATATACTCACTCAACTTAGCTACCGTTGGATGTTCAAACAAATCTTCCAACGAAAGCTCAACAGCACAACGCTCTTGTATGCGGGACAGCACTTGCGTCCCCCGTAGCGAATCACCGCCGAGCGCAAAAAAGTGACTTTCTCGGTTCACCACCGGACGTTCCAGTACCTCCTGCCAAACATCCACCAACATCGCTTCGATGTCAGTCCAGGCATCCTGTGGGACATTGGGCACAGAGGTCGTATCTAAGACCGATTCGTCAACCAGAGCTAACGTATGAGCCAGAAATCGCTCACGCGCGAGATACCGCTGCACTTTGCCACTCGACGTTTTAGGGAGACTGCCGGGCTTGATTAAGGCAACCGCATAGACGTGCAGGTCATGGGCATCGGCCACCGCCGTGCGAATACCAGAAACCATTTCTTGAGTATCCCCGTTCATGCGAAGATCAACTTCTTGTACGGTTACCACACGCTCTTCACTCTCAACGTCGATCGTGAACACTGCGCCACCCCCATCACGAAGGGCTTGATGACTCTGAGACACCGTCCATTCCAGATCATGTGGATGGTGGTTCCTGCCCCGGATGATTATGAGATCTTTGAGCCGACCGGTGATGAACACGTGGCCGTCGTGCAAAAACCCTAAGTCGCCGGTTCGAAGGTACGGTTCATCTCCGGACGAGAGCCTCGCTTGAAATGTCGCCGCTGATTCTTCCGGTCGATTCCAGTACCCTTGCGCCACGCTTGGACCCGTGACCCATACTTCTCCAACGCTTCCCTCCGCACAGGGTTGTCGATGTTCGGGATCCACGATCATGATGCAATGATCAGCATATGCATGCCCACACCCAACGACCTGCGGATGATCATGCCCCTTCCCTGGATGCACGATGTCCGCAGTCCGGTCCGGTGATGAAGGCTGAAGCGCGGTCAATACTGGCATCGCTTTGGGTTCACCACCGGAGACCATCAGTGTCGATTCCGCCAGGCCATAACAGGGATACAACGTCGACCGGTGAAACCCACACGGCTTGAACGCCGCCTCAAACTTGTCCAACGTGGCAGGACGGATGGGTTCCGCCCCGTTAAAGGCAACCCTCCAACACTCCAAATCCAGGCCTTCCCGCTGCGCTTGGGAGATCTGCTTGACACACAAGTCATACGCGAAATTGGGACCTCCGCTGGTAGTCGCCCGATACCGTGAAATAGCATCAAGCCATCGTAGGGGCTTTTGTAAAAAATGATGTGGCGCCATGAGTACGCAATGCGCACCCAAGTACAACGGCTGAAGCACATTCCCGATTAATCCCATGTCGTGGTACAGAGGGAGCCAGCCCACCACAACCGAGTGTTCATCATGGCCGAATGCATGCTGAATGACCCGTTGGTTGGCCATAAGGTTGCCATGGGTCACCATGACGCCTTTGGGGTGACCGGTTGAACCGGACGTGTATTGCAGAAATGCGAGAGACTCGGAATGTACATCGACTGTGGGACAGGACTCAGTGGACGTAGAAGCGTGAGGCTCAATATCAACCCATCGCAGGGCTTCAAATGTCTGCTGGCTGCCATCATCCATTCCCTGCTCATCGCGCAGCCGATGAACCAGTCGATCAATGGTAGTTCGCATTCGTGGTGTCGAGAGCGCAATACTTGGACTGGCATCATGTAGTATAGAAAGAAATTTCGGAAAGCTCCGTGACCGTTGAGGCGGATAAGCCGGAACGGCAACCACTCCCGCATAGAGACAACCTAAGAAGGCCACGATGAAAGCAAGACCGGGAGGAAAGAGCAACACCGCGCGTGAACCAGGCGTTTCGGTTTTAAGCAACTCACTCGCGATGAGACGAGCCCGGCTATTCAGCTCTCCATAGGTCAGGTCAACCGTCGCACGTTCACCATCGGTCAGGAACGTATAGGCCAAACGGTCGGACTCCTGCATCACGTGTTTCTGTAGAACCTCAATTAGGGTCATAGCCATGGATTGCTCTTTCCATATATCCGAGGGTGATTTTTAAGCAATTCGAAATACAACAATACATCCAATCACGAGATCCAAAACACATCTAAAACTCTTATCTCAAAACTTCAGACGGATCCTAATCCCTAGAGTTGACTCCTGTTCAGTGAATCCCTTCTCACCCTCCCCCCCTACCTTCGCCGAAGCGCTTCGGCGCGCAGACAGGTCTCCCACAAGAGGAGAGGGAACTTTCAGATGTCCCGAACTTCACGATCATTTCCAGTGCCTTGTCATTCGGTTTTCGAGATTAGAGTTTTGTATTACCTCTCTCTACACCTCACGCTTCACGAACAACACTTCACATCTTTTCTCCATACGCTTCTGCCATGGCCACCAGCACCGTCCGGTCACCTTCATACGGAGCCCGTCCATGTGCCGCCAACATGTTATCGAGTAACAGCACATCGCCTTGCTGCCAAGGGAAACGCACTTCAACACGGCGGTACGCGGCGTGTATCTGCTCTAGATCTTCCCGTGCGATTGGACTCCCATCACCATAGTACGCATTGCGAGGCAGATCGTCCTCACTTACGGTGATCAACAATGCATCCAGAACATGAGGGTCTAAGTTTGAAATATGAAACAGATGCGCCTGGTTAAACCACACAGAGTCGCCGGTTTGAGGATGCGTCGCGACGGCTTGGCAGATTTGGCGAGTCCGCAAGCTTCCATCCGCTTTCCATTCACATTCAATGTTGGTCTGTTGACAATAGGCCTCAACCTCTAACCGAGAGGTCGTCTGAAACACCTGTTCCCATGGCACATCGAGCCCATTCCCGTAGTTGCGCACATACATCACGTTCCGGTCGATGAACCGTTGCCGAATAGCCTGAGGGATACGTTGGTACACTTCTCGACTGTCTGCAATCGGCGTCTCTCCACCTTGTGTGGCCACGTGACGGGAATAAAACCAGATTTTCATCGGCCATTCACGAGTGTATGATTGTTCATTATGCAAAGGAATGGATTGATGAGCCGGATATTCCGTCGATGTATACACCTTCCCACTGACCTGCGAACGAGGGGTTGACCCGAACTCGTAATCCAGTAAGCGCTGGCTCACGGCCTTGGCGATAGACTCGAATTGATCCGCCGAGTGAACGGTGAATCCACGAAACAAGATGCCTCCATAAATCGGCAAGTAAGATTCAAGACCGGCTTCAAGAAAAGCCTTGATGGCATCTGGACGCACATCATCGATTGGTCGAACGACAAGTGGAAGTGATGACTGATGAGAGAAGGTCTCAAGCCTGACAGGAATATCGATTGGCACGGTTAACGCAAGACTAGGCATGGCTATTGATGACCTTTTGCATATGATTGTTCATAAAATGTTGGGAGTCTTTTGCCATTCTCTGACACTCCGAGCTTCAGGAATACGGCAAGAGTGATTCGCTGGCTTAAGTATTAACAAATAGATCATTCTGTCATTCGATATTGTTTCGTACTTCAACTTTCAGATTTCGATTTTTTAACACTCCCTTTGTCATCACACCCCCTGCAGACAGCCATCAAGTACGTTCCGCAATTCTTGTAAGACAAGATCCCGGGCCGTATGGAGGAAAAAATGTCCTCCTGAAAACATAGACACCGTAAATCGGTCATTCGTTAGTTCATGCCACGCTTCGAGCCGAGACCGTGAAACCTCATGATCCGAAACGCCACCAAACGCCGTAATGGGACAAGACAGTGGCGGTTCGGCTTCGTAGGCATAATGTTCACGAAGTGCAAAGTCAGACCGTAACACCGGCAAAAACAACTGCCGAATCTCCGGATTATCAAGAATCTCCGCTGGGGTACCCTCAAAGGCCCGGAGTTTCTGGATGAACTCAGGCTCTGGCAACGAATGAATTGGCGGATCGTGATCACTCAGATGAGGCGCCAAACTTCCGGAAACCACCAATCCTCGCGGCAAATGATTTCCCTGCCGTCTCAACTCACGAATAAACTCAAAACCAATCAACGCCCCAACACTATGCCCAAACACGACGAACGGAAGATCCGTCATGTCAATTAGAACATCATGTAAGTCTTGTACAAGGGGCCCCACCTGCGTGACGGGCGACTCCTGCATCCTTGACTCCCTCCCGGGATATTGAATGGCACAGATCTCGATTGACGCTTGAAGATGATCTGCCCAATGCCGAAAGATCGACGCCCCGCCTCCCGCATAAGGAAAGCAGAACAGCCGTAGGGCAGGCCTGACTCTTTGCCTTCGAAATGGCAGCCAGACATTCACAGCAGAGTGCAGTGTGTGCTTTACAATTGACATTGTTCGGCTTCAGCCTCTTCCATCTTTTTGCGCAAACTCAATGGACGCATATCGGTCCAGATTTCACCGATATGCGCTAAGCATTCAGCCTTGAGCCCTTTCGTCCCCTCATCCCGCCAGCCAAGCGGGTTGTCTTTATACTCCGGCCAGATCGAATACTGTTCTTCGTGATTCACGACCACTTTGTAAATCGTGGTATCTTCATCCTCGTCTTGCATAACCTTCCCTCCTTTTGTGAATGTTGGATTTAGATGTATAAAATAGTGCCTCTCTGCCTCTCTGCTTTTCGAGCTAGCTTTTCATTTTTCACTTGCAATGTACATGTGATCTTCAACCTTCCCAGACTCTTTACTCTGGACGAAGACTAAGCGTGTGACGTACTGGCCCTGGAAGCAACGACGTCGGCAAACCCTCAACCCAGGCGCGATGGTGATCCCGATAATGTGGCGACAAGGGATCACCCGATTGCCCACCCGGCATCTCAAACACTGCATCAGAGAGATGGCCTGGAGAAACGACTAACCGTTCCGTCGCTCCAACTACCCCAGAACTTGCTCGCACGCATTCTCCGCAACCCGGCATGGCTTCGTTGGGCAAACCAAGTACACCGGTAAGGCCAGGGAACACGTGTATTAATGGATGTCCATAGGTCTGTCGATTAAAGTCACCCCACTTCAACTTTTTCAAAGATTTCGTTTCGTGTTTTTCTAGAACCTGTTTCACACTCTTTTGAAGCACGGACAAGAGGAACGCATCCCATGTCGGATAGTGAGCAGCGCCTGGAAGCAATGAAGGAATCTTCGCGGTCAACAACCGCCGAAGTGCCGTCTCTGTATCTCCAGCCCAATAGGAAAAATCCTGATCATGTGCTCGACATTCTGTTAAATATGGCTCAAAGATATTATTTTTCAGTGAACGTTGAAAATGCTGTAAGAACCCCAAGCCAGCACTGTCCACATCCGCTCGTCCATTCCACTCAGCGAGAACATCCTGAAGTTCCTCGAGCGAGGGAGACAGGTGATCCTGGTGCTTCGCCAAAAGATCCAGCGCGACCTGTCGATAAAATTGGTAAGGCTGGCTCACCGTATCTAATTGTAAGGCCAGCATGTCGGCTTCCGAGACATTTTCTAATACCTTCAATCGTTCCGTGATGCGATGCCCTCGATAGCCGTTCGGAAAGTCGTGACCGATTGTATGCGGATATTCTTTCCCCACCATCCGATGATTCCCGGCCACCACATACCCCGAAGGAGGGTCAACAATTCGTGGTAAGGCTTCCGGTCGAATATATCCCTGCCACCCAACAGTCTCATCATTCCAGGACACGCTGGAGAACCCTGTCATCCCCTTTCGAAGTGGAACCCTGCCCATCAACGTCCAGGCAATATGACCTTGATTATCTGCAAGCACGGCACTCATCGCGGGGCCACGAGACTGATTCATGACCGAGATGGCCTCATGAATCGTGTTTGCCTGATCCATATGCAGGAGCCCAAAGTCCGCAGCGTGCGGATCCATCGGCACCCAGTGAATGGCCACAAACTTACCTAACAGCGGCTTCCGTGCCACCGGCCCCCATTTGGTCATCTTGACGTCGACCGGAACATCCGGTCCGCCTTTGACCTTGACCACTTCTCGTCGAACAGCATATGGCTCCCACCCGTCAGCCGTCCGATAGGCATCGGGATGATCCGAAGACGTCTCCACCGTAACCAAATCCAAGGCATCCACAAACGGATCCGTAAATCCCCACGCCACCGACCCATTGGTCCCGACGATCACTGCAGGAATACCCGGTAAAACCACCCCATTCAACTCATGTGTTTCGTAGCGCAAGCGAACCCGATACCAAAGATTGGGAATACTGATTGGCAAGTGCATATCACTGGCCAGCATCGTACGCCCATTCGCCGTCTTGGATGGGGCAAGCGCCCAACCATTGGATCCCCTGCCCCAATATTTATCCAACGGGTGTGGAGTCTGACTCGTGCGTTGAGACATGACAGACTTCTTCAGCGTAACCAATGATTCCACGGGGATGGGCGGAATCTCATCAGGCAAGCCGACCTCTTGCCGTTCACGCAACAATGAAGTCGTGTACGGATCAAAATCCCACGTGAGAAAGTTGAAGACATCCGGAGGCAAAGCGTGCTTCATAACTGTGATCATCCGCTCATGCTCAATCATCCACTCTGGGGGATGAAACATCCCCAGCATGACCAGGACACAATCCTCGATCGCCCATGGCTCAGGCCGATACCCCAAGAAATGAAATTCAAATGGCAGCGTATTCGTCTGTAAGACAAATGCATTTACACCTTCCACGTATGCCTCTAGGACAACGCGTTGTGCGACAGGTAGTTGTTTCGCGATTGCATGAGCCATCTGTTGCATGCCCAACACCCGCTGCTGAATATCGACTGGAAGTACCGACTTTCCAGCAATCTCCGCTAACCTCCCGGCGCTCGTTCGGCGCAACCAATCCATTTGAAACAGGCGATCACGAGCGGTGATGTACCCAAGTGCACGCATGGCATCTGCCCGCGTCGACGCATTCACGGTTGGAACTCCCAACGCATCAAACATTACATTCACCGGTGCGGATAAACCGGGAATCGATTGAGAGTCCTCGGCATGAGACAGAAATTTCTGAGACTCTGCATAGACCAACACAGACCCCGCGTACAGGGCACACGCCACAAGTAATCCACATAGCAACAAAGACTGGAAACGAGGGCTTCTGCTCAATCTACGCATGTTTATCTCTACTCTCAGCTGCTTCAACGGCCTCAGCAAAGATATGTGAAATCTCATCAACCTGCGATTCCGTCACGATTAGCGGTGGAAGAAATCGGACAACACATCCATTGCGTCCCCCCAATTCCAAGATTAACCCGCGTCGAAGCGATTCATGCTGAATGCGCTGTGCCATGACTGAGTCGGAGGCGCAACTTCCACAGCTATCAGGAGGACTCTCGCGATTGACAATTTCAACGCCGATCATCAGACCACGGCCTCGCACCTCACCAATACATGACGACCGCTCTTCAATCAGTAGCAACTGACTCACTAATCGGTTTCCTAGCCGCTCGGCCTGTTCAGTAAGATGGTTATCAATCACAAACTGTATCGTTGTGGCACCGGCGACCATCGCGAGTTGATTGCCCCGAAAGGTTCCCGCATGCGCTCCCGGCAACCATTGGTCCAATGCGGCATCATACGCGATAAGGCTGAGCGGCAAGCCACCACCGATAGCCTTAGACAAGATGACCACATCCGGCTTAATACCAGCCAGTTCAAATGCATACAGCATTCCCGTCCGTCCCAATCCCGTTTGCACCTCATCTACAATCAAAGGAATCCCGCGTTCACTCGTTATCCGGCGCATTGCGCGAAGCCATTCCGTTGGCGCCGGAATGACACCACCTTCGCCTTGCACGCATTCCAAAATCATAGCGGCAGGCGGCAACACGCCACTGTTGGGATCATCGAACACATGTTCCACGTATGCTTGAGCAATCTGTTCACTTTGTGTACCGCCAATTCCAAACGGGCAACGGTACGGATAGGGGAAGGGAAGAAAATGGACATCCGCCATGAGTCCGGCAATCGACAATTTAGGCTCAAGATGTCCTGTCAGGCTCAATGCCCCGTGCGTCATGCCGTGATACCCGCCATGAAAGGACACAACTGACCGCCGCCCCGTGGCCGTCTTCACCAGCTTGATCGCCGCTTCCACCGCATCGGCTCCGGACGGTCCACAGAATTGCACGCGAGCACTGGAAGAAAAGTCGTCAGGCAAACTGGCGAGAATTTGCTCAACAAAGTGATCCTTGACCGGCGTACACAGATCCAAGGTTTGCATGGGACAGTCAGCATCCATAGCCCGGCGAATACTATCGCTCACAACCTGGGGATTGTGGCCCAGGGCCAATGCCCCGGCTCCGGCCAGGCAGTCATAGTAGGCGCGACCTTCAGTGTCATACACGTACACTCCCTTGGCTTTTTGAATCGCAAGGGGAATGCGACGTGGATAGCTGCGGGCATTGGACTCACGAGCCACCTGCCGCTCAAGATAGGAATTGGCAATGACCGGATTATGCGGAGAACGAAGGGGTTCGGAATCTGTGCGACTCTTCACCACAACATGCGGGGGAGTGGTCTGTGTAAACATGAGCGATTGTCCTTCCTTGGTCATGCTCGACGTAAGACTTGTGCTATGTGTACGGACGTTATACTGGGATCATCGGCTGCTCTGAAACTGGAACCAGCTGTCCATCATGCATTTTGAGACAGCGATCGGCCATTGAAAAATACTGATCATCATGTGTGACCACCAACACGGACTTTCCCGCGGCCTTTAATGCCTGCAGCGCATTCTCGTAAAACCAGCGTTTAAAGATCGGATCTTGATCGCCGGCCCATTCATCAAAAACATAAAACGGACGATCCTCCAACAAGGCCGTCACTAAGGCCAGGCGCTTGCGTTGCCCACGCGACAGCGCCAGCGTAGACAACTTACCCTCGTGAATCGTGACCTTGTGGTCGAGTTCAAGCATCCGGAGATATTCCACGGCTTTGACTTCCAACTCAGGCGTCTTAATGCCCAAAAACGAGTTAAACAGATAAAAATCTGAGAAGATGGCTGAAAAATGCTGCCGATAGTGTTCGCGTTCATCATCTAAAACGGGCACGCCATTTACACGAATCTCCCCGCGCTCTGGCGCATAGAGGCCCAGCAACAGCATGGCCAACGTCGTCTTACCACTCCCATTTCCACCAATTAAAAACACCACTTCGCCCGAATAAAACGATACATCAATCGGACCAAGCTGGAACGGGCGATCTTCACGTTCATGATGATAGTGATGCGTAACCCCAACCAATTCCACATGTTCCAAGACCGTGGAATCTCCGAAAGACTCAGAAGAGAACGACGGAAGGCGGTCTGATGTGCCCTGCGGCACCTCCTCACCAGAAGACAACGAAAGGCCAAGATCATGAACCTTCTGCAAGGCGACACTCGCACGCCCAAGGCCCGGTAACGCATCCACGATTAACTCCAATGGTGACATTAAGTAGAGCAACACTAAGATATACCCCGTCGTAGCTTCCGCCGAGAGGTCGTGTATGAGTGGCACTCCAAACAACAAGAGGCCGATCATGGTATACAACAGCAGTGAACTCCACCCACCCGCGATCGTATAGGTTGTCATCCCGGACACAAACGCTTGGCGATATGCGTGAACAGCCGATCCAAGTCCTTGCGAGAAAAACGCAGCACGGCGGGCACGATGCAACTTCAACTCTTTCATGCCGTCGGTCATCGCCCGAAAGGCATGATGCAAGCGATCACTGGCTTCGCGAGCCGACGTCAACGCCTTGATCGCGTAGGTTTCATGCAGGCGAAAGCACAGGATACCCATCGCGATAAAACCCATGACCACGAGAACTAACGGCCAGGAAAGCCAACCCAGGTAGGCCAAACAACCCGCCACCGTCGCAAGTTGCACACACAACATAGGTAACGTCACAAAGGCCGTCGCCATCGCCGACACATCGTCCGTCAGCGTCGCCAACACCCGATGAGCACCCAACTCCTCCATATGCTGGACGGGAGAGGCTAGGATTTGCCGGCTGAGTTGCATCCGCAGGTCGGCAATGAGCTGTTGCCCCAATCGCACAAGGACAATTTGCGACAGCATTCTCGATACCAACACGACTACGCTAACAGCACAGAATCCCCAAAACACCAGACTCGTCAGGTCGCTGGATGTATGTAAGGCCCGATTAATCAACGCCAGCAATCCCGCTCCACCAAGCCCACTGACGACACCAGTCAAACCGGCCAACACCACCTTGCCCCATGAAGCACGTAAAAGAAAGAGGATTACCTGCATAGTCTTGCTCTCGTATTCAGTATCAATTGGAACCCATACATTAATAAAGATTGCTTATTCCCTTAGTTTGCTTTTACCAGTTCACTTCACGCTTCACGAACGACGTCTCACTCCGTTTCCCCTTCTCCCTCATTTTGCACTTTGCACTTTTCACTTTGCATTTCCCCCTTCCCTCTTCAATCCGCCCACGGCGGGGTCCATGCTAGCTCTGAATCAAACCTGACTCGTAGCGTACCGAACACGCTGACTGGCGCGCCAAAATTGTTATAATTATTGAAATTACTGATTCCAATACTGTCCAAATATGTCGCGTCTAATAAATTCCGCACATTAATGGTGAAATCGTAGACCTTTTGTGGCGGTCGATAGAACACCACGGCATCTACGCGCTCATACCCATTGAATGAAAGAGTATTGGGAGTCCCCAATTTGACGGGACTTTGGAAGTAGACCCCGCCGCCAAAGCCAACCCCTTGCAACACTCCCGTCTGCAGTTCATACGTCACAAACCCCCCACCGAAATACCGCGGAACTCCAGGTGGAGCACTACCGACCGCGCCATTACGAGAATCTTTAGTAATCTCCGCATCGAGATACGTAAAGTTTCCAGTCACATTTAGGCCTGGCCAGAGCTGGCCATTGACATCAAACTCCACGCCTTGATGACGTTGCTCGCCTATGCCAATAGAAAATCGCCCATCCGTCGGATCGGTTGTCGCCGCATTTTGTCGATAGTTCCGAAACAGTGCTGTCGTTACGCGCAACCGTCCATCCAAGAGATCCACCTTTGCCCCTACCTCGTAGTTCTCTCCGGTCTCCGGGGCTAATAGACCGTTTCTTGTCACAGCGAAGGCATTGGTTTGAAATGATTGAGAGAAGCCAGCATACACTCGAAACCCGGGAAGCACCTCATAGGTTGCCCCGACGCGACCAGTTAACTTTCGAGATTTATCCTCATTCACATCGTTCGTACGGGTATCTTTTTGAGCAATATCCACAAAATCATATCGGCCTGCTGCCACGAACGTGAGCGCGTCAAAGGGTCGAACCACAATCTGACTAAAGAGACCAGTTTGCCTCAAGTCAGTCGTGCGTGGATTAAAGTCACCACTCGCCGCTGTTTGAAGATCGGCATTTGATGGGGCTTGAAAATTATTGGCTGGATTAAAGATATTGTCTGTCGCCCCTCCCCCGGCATAGGCATAGCCGAAAAGAAAGTCCAGGTTCTGCTCACGATGATCGACACCAGCTAACACCTCATGTTTGTGCCCAAATGCCTCGAATTCTTTGTTAAGAAAAATTTCACCAGCAAACGTTTCAATGTCGAATTGACGCAAGCCGACCGAGACTGGGATATCTCCACTGGGCGGAAGCCCGCCCCCATAGGCGTAGGCATAGAGACTTTTATCCGACAAATCGGAATGTTCGTATTTGCCTTTGAACGAGAGCGTTAAATTATTCACAAATTCGTGATTATAGTGCAGTTCGTAATCCTGTCCTCGAAAGGTTAATTCTGCCCCATTCTTGTCTCCTCCGCCAAAGTTACGCGTGCGGGGAATATCAGGGATTTTCCCATTCTGTGTTAATGGAAACCCGCTGTAACCGGCCCCGTCAAATTGCTGGTAATGGCCGGTCAGGAGGAGGGTGCCAGCTCCGTCAAAGAAATCCATTTCGATCGAGGGAGCCACCATATATTGCCGCACTGGGGCGTTATCAATAAAATTCCCTCCCTCTTCTACCGCAAAGATCAGTCGCCCGCGTACGTTGGGATGCTGCGGCAAGACTCCATTCGCATCTACAGTGCCCCGATAGAAATCATAGGACCCTGCCTGAAATTCGGAAATAGCAAAATTCGTATCTTGCGGAGTCTTGGTGATACGATTTACCACTCCGCCTGGACTCGACGCACCGCCTGCTATTGAAGCTGGGCCTTTGATAATCTCGTAGCGTTCAATCAATGCCGGGTCTGGAGCAAAGAACGTGTCGGTCGGCAACCCATTTGATCGAAGCACACTAAAATTTTCTACACCATCGGAAAACCCTCGAATTTGAAAACTTTCCGATCGGTTTGGACGTATCCTTCCGTTTGATACTCCACTCACATGCTCCAACGCACTCCTCTGTGAGAGCGAAAAGGTATCGCGAATGACATCACGGGTGACTACACCGATCGAAGTGGGCGTTTCAGTAATCGGCAAAGCTGTGCGAGTGCTGCTCGTCGTCTCATCCGCCTTATAGCCATCCACAGGCGGCAGAAACACCTTGGAGCGGGTGATCGTATCCGTCACTTCCACCGGCTGGACTTCGACAACGGGGATGTCGGAGTTGGAGGATATCCCCCCAACTGCCGCTCCAGCGGCTCCCGCCGCACCGGCATTTTCCTGTGCAAACAGCGTCACGGTATCGACATCGGAAAAGCGGTACTGTAGACCAGTGCCTTGAAGCAATCGTTGCAAGGCTTCTTCGGAGGTATACAGCCCTTCAAGCCCCTTTGTTTGAAGTCCCGCGACTAACTTAGAAGGATACGCCAGCTGTACCTTGCCTTGCTCTATTAGTGCCAAGAGCGCTGGCTGCAAGGCTCCAGCAGGAAGCCTCAAGGAATGCCGGGTAAGCTCGTCCCCATCTTGACGTGCCGCGAGCATGGGATGATGGCGACCGCCGATCAGCAAATCCTGGGCTTCGTGACGAAATGGTCCGAGCTGCGGCGAGTCCTGCGTATCTTGTGCCAACGCGGGATGATACGTTCCCAGTGCTAATGACGAAAGTCCAACCATAAACCCCCAGACCAAACTGTGCCGATGCTGTCCATTAACCGTTTCCGCTGCTTTGAGAAACGCCGCATGTACCCGTGTGGCTGTCGTTTGCTGTTGCGTACTCCGCTTCCTCCGCTTGAACGTCTTTGGTTTCATTCGTATTTCCTTTTTGTCTAGGCATAAAAAAACCCCACAACTACAAAAAGAATTGTGGGATCGGGAATCTACGTCCTCTGTCCTCGATCAGAAACAATTATTTATGAATTCGATATGAACCCTTTTAAAAAAATCGTCATGTTAGGTATGACGGATCCTTTTTGCAGATCCCTACCTCCAGAGAAAAAATAGTGAAAAAAGTATCAAGTCGGAGGCAAAGGGTACCGGGAGAACCACTAATGGTCTTGGCGTTCCAGCACGATAAGGTTCGGGCCATGGCGGGTAGGGTACAGAGAAAGCATATCTTCTAAGGCCCGAAAAAACCCAGTGGGGTTATCAAGATGAAACGCACCCGTGATCGGGACATGCCCGAGACTCGGGTCACTCAGGCGAATGGCGTCGGTTCGATAGCGTGCCCATTCATTCAGGACATCACGCAAGGGTGTTTCGACGAAGACCAATTGACCTTGCCGCCACGACGCCGTCATGTGCACGTTAAAGGGTTTGCTGGCAGAGAGATCACCTTCAGCTGTATAAAACACTTCTTCGCCCTGCCTGAGCAGTTGAGGAGTCTTCTCCGATATCCCGGGTGTGTGCCCTGGTACCTCCACAGCAACGCGACCTTCCAGAACGGCGACCTGGACCGTGTTCGAAGACTGACGAACAAGAAACTCTGTCCCGATATCATGGATAATGCCGTTTGCGGCATGCACATCAAAGGGACGTTGGGGATCATGGGCCACGGTAAAGAGCGCTTCCCCTCGCTCGAGGCGCACAATGCGACGTTCATCAGATATCTCCACCGATACCTGCGAGTCGGTGTTCAGCCGCAGCGTCGAGCCATCCGTCAACATCACGGTTTGCTGTTCGCCTTTGGCTGTTTGATACGAGGCCTGGTCTACTGATGAACTGGGCCACAGCCACACGAGACAGCCTACTATTCCCAGGGCTAGACTTATCGTCGTGATGGCTGGGGGCCATCCCCACTGCCAGCTCGCCCTACGTGCGGATGCTTCACGCACCTTTTGTTCCCAATAGTGATCGACGTCCGCCAATTCCTCGTCAAGAAATTTCGGCACGTGATCCAGTGTCTCCCACATCTCCGTCGCCCGTGCGTATTCCTGTTGATGCTCGGGGTGTGCGCCAAGCCATTGTTCAAACGCTCGTCGATCTTCCGGACTCATTTCTCCCGATTGTAAACGGATGATCCAGGCCAGCGCCTGCTCACGGGGTGAATACTGGGGAGACGGGTGAAGATCTTCGAGCATCAGTCAGTGATTCCTTGACGACCAGAGATCTGGTCCGATATGTGGACGAGTGATCGTGAGACTCGACTCTTTGCTGCCTGCGACAGGTGATGCCATACATTTCACGCACTAGCCGTTCGTGGAGATTGCAAATCGAAGAATGATACCAAGATACACGTAGAGGGTCTAATAGGTATAACGGATGGAGAGGGGGGATCCAGACCTAGGACGGCAAGATTTTTCTACTTGGAGTCGCTTAAGGGGTACCTCTAAGACCAGGATTGTTGTGTGAGGGTTAGGGAGGAAGCCGCGCGCTCAAAACCGGAAAATCATTGATCTACCATCCCTACTCAGTTTCTTTGTCGAGGAACTGGCTGCAGCGCACCATAGCCTTCATCATATGTTTTTCCACCATGGCGTGGGAAATGTCGAGAATATTCGCGATTTCGCGGTGAGACTTTCCTCGGACTTTGTGCAGGAGAAACACCCGGCGACATTTGGGGGGTAACTCGGCAATCGCCTGACTCAACCGTTGCACCTTTTCTTTTCCAGCCAAGATACGCTCTTGATTGGGAACTGCCGATGGACAGTCTTTCGCTTCCTCTAATTCGACAAGACGGTACGATGGGTTCTGCTGCTTGCGATAAAGATCAATGGTGATATTTGTGGCTGTTTTGTACAAAAAGGCACGAGGATTTTCAAAGGCTCGAGACGATTGTAGAGAAGAGATGCGGAGGAAAGCCTCTTGCACAACGTCCAAGGCATCATCACGTGACTGCAGCCGTCTGGTGAAAAACCTCAACAATTCGTCGTAATGCTCGCGTACGAGCGTACTCATGGTGAAGCTCGGGCTCAACGATTCAGACAATAAACGACTCCAATCGGGTCAGAAGAAATACGGTTTAAAACACGTCTTCATAAGTAATATGGCATTCTACATAAAACTCCAAGTCAGGAAATTTATAGTGATAATGAAATTAATTATCATAATTATCATCACCATGTCAATGCAACTTGCTTATCGTTGAGAACATACGGCCTTCAGTCGCAACTTGTCCATGTCTAAACACCAGATAGAACATGTTGATTGGTCTTGTCGCAAACAGGAGCTGGAGACGAACAAGAACGTGTGGCCCAACCTGACTAGGCAGCAAGCGCATAGAACTGTTCGGCGAACGATTGCTTATTTCCAGCTCGGATTTTTATCTGCCCTTTCTTGATCATCACCATCACCTCCATTCCCGCTAACGCTCGTTGGGCAGCATAAAAGTTTTTGAACCGCAACATCGGTCGCGTTAACTATTTTATGCGACGATGTGCTTGTTCAATGATATTATTCAGATATTTACATTGGCGAATTTTGATGCGCGTCTTCTGCTCGTGATTCACTTGTTTCAGGCCGGCGTGATTGGCCATGCGCTCATCAATATTGACGAGACTCGGTTTTCGGTTTTGACTAATCGCTTTCCTCAAAAAGTGTAAGGCAGCCTTGGTATCTCGTATGGCGGTTAAGAGAAAGTCGATCGTCTTTCCCTGCTTACCTACCGCGCGATAATAGTATTTCCACTGGCACTTCACCTTCTCGTAGGCTTCATCCATTCTCCACCGCTTACCAACGCGTTTCTTCTTCTGCCGAACGGCTGCATCGAGTTGCGGAGAATACAGCAGGACCCAACGGTTAATGGTAGAGTGATCCACAGAGAAGCCGCGTTCGGCCATCATTTCCTTAATGTCTCGATAACTGAGTGCGTAGGCGAGATACCACCGCATGCGTTGAAGGATCATACCGTGCTGGAAATGTCGGCATTTAAAGGGTTTCGATTGGCCTTTAAATCAGACCCACCGAAGGTTGCCAAAGTCCCTCGTTGGAAAAATCTGAAAGAACCACCTCCGCGATCTGGGTTTCGTGAATTTGAGGAATTCATTCGTGTCCGTGAAGTGCTCCCCCCACTTGCGAAGGTTGTGGTTACGATCTGTTACTGGACCGGCATGCGCAGCGGAGAAGTCCTCACGCTGACGTGGCGACAAATCAAGTTTGACTCCCGCATGAAAACCGTTACAATGGAACTCTCGGGAGCAGATACAAAGACTGGAGAACCGCGGATGGTGATTATGGGCGGTGATTTGTACAACGCCATATCATCCTGGTATAAAGACACCAATTGCAGCATCCCCAGTGTGAGTGGGTCGCGCACTTCAAGGGCCGTAAGCTCAAGAGCATTCGCGTAGCCTTGCAGCGAGCTTGTGTTAAAGTTGGCTTGGGTCGCTGGGAGAAGCCAAAAGAAAAAGAGGTTCTGAACCGTCGCTATCGCGGAGCCCTTGTCCATGACTTTCGGCGAACTGCGGTGCGGAATCTTGTTCGGGCTGGTGTCCCGGAGAAAGTCGCGATGAAAATTACCGGACACAAAACGCGAGCCGTCTTTGACCGCTATAATATTGTGAATGTCCAGGATCTCATGGAAGCCGGCCGCAAGATGGTCCAATTGCACCAACAGCACTTGGCCATTCCGCGGCGTGGGCATTTGGTGGACACTTCTCGGAAGCGCAACGCATAAACGCCTGTGAGCTGGCGTAGCTCAGTTGGTAGAGCAGCGGTTTTGTAAACCGCCGGTCGGGGGTTCAATTCCTCTCGCCAGCTCCATACACACTCAAAAGACTATCTCCTTACCGTAAAAATGCTCTCCATACCATCTTCTAACACTCAACGTGGGTAGGCACGGTTAATTTCCGGTAAGCCGTTCACTTTTTCTTCTGAATTGGAATCTATTCAGTATTTAAGACTTGAGTATCTTCTGAGCGTTGTCTATAGATGGTTAGCCGTATCTCCTTGTGGCGTTCTTGTTTGTGCGGCTACCACTATCGTATGAATAAATTGCAATTTTTTCACAACAGGCGGAACAAGAGTTTCCGGCATCAGATCAATCAAACCCATGGCACGATTCATTTCGTTCAACATCGTACCCAAGTTTTGATAAGATTTTATCATTTCCATGAATTCAGCTCGTGTAGGATCGATACCAACTTCGGCAAAATTGTGCCTCGCAGTATCTAAGACACTCACCATAGCAAGATATTTCGCAAACGTTTCCGCAAAATCCTCCCAGGGGTGCATCGTCGCATAGGCACTGATGAAACTTTCCTGCCAATTGTACGGAGGCCCTTCTTGATAATATTGTTCCAACGCTTGCGAATAGGTCGGGTTTTGATAATCGCCGAACAAACGAATAAAGGCCTCTTCTTCCGTGTTTTGTATGAACATTTCCCAGTAATAATGCCCAATCTCATGCCGAAAATGTCCAACGATGGTTCGATGGGCTTCTCCCAAGGACACGCGTAGTTTTTCACGCTCCACGTCTTCGGTTTCCTGAAGATTGATTGTAATCTTGCCATTGTCATGGCCTGTATAGACCTGTTCATGATCTCCCATTGGCTTCCATTGATTACCAGGAAAGTTCGCATCAGCCTTAAAGTCAAATGACAGGGCAGGTTCAATGCCATCTTCAGCTGTGCCATAAGGCAGACCTAAAACATCCAAGGAATAGAGAAGACGTCGTTTAGCTATTTCAAGTCGATACCAACGTTCTCGATTTCCCTCGACAGAAAGATCGGGAATCGTGTCATTGTAGCGACAATAATCACACAAACTTGTACTCGCCGCTTCATTGGTATTGACGACAATACATCGATTGCACACATGTTCGATGTCATAATTATGGCATTTAATAAGTGAAGCCTGGCAATCCGTAAACCCACACTGAAAGATGTCTGAAGATAGTATCAAGCCGGTCAACCGCTGACAGGCTGGACACCAGCCAACATCCGAATTGCAGGCCACACATTGAGTGTTTTCAAAAAATAAGGTATTGCCACAATGACAAGTAAATTTCTTCATATCCACATAGTCCTTATATGTAATATATATTCAGCCATCGACCGACTTGAACATAGTACTGATTGAAATTAGAGGATAGGCAAAATCCTGCTCACAACTAAAATATAGCGCTGCCCCTCATACTCGCGTCTCTCACTGGTTGCCCACAGTGCACAGATGAATCATTCAACACGACAAACTATACAACACCGAACCTGTCATGATCTGACCATGTTGTAGTATACAAGATCGAGAATAATCATGAGCCACACGCAGACATACCTTTCTCGCTTCTATGGATACGACTCTTGAACATTCAGTTTCCACGTTCCAAACTACCAAAATATTTACGGGCTCTTTAAAAAGTTGTACCGACCTCCCAATTCTGGTAAGAAGAGATTGGGCCTTGTATACTGAAAAGCAAAGGTCTCGTACTAGTGATACTGTTGATGCGGCATAGAGTCGAGAGTTCATACCGTAGTCTTTAGAAAGTAAATCTCTTCAACAAAGCTTCCTCGACTGTGTATTCACCCTACATCTCGGTGGAGTTATGAGGATCACGAATGAGTAAAACGCCATCAAAATCTCAAGCCGTTCCTCGCTGGAAGTTATCTGACCTTCTTGCGCAACCGGACAAGGACTTTGAACGTCTTTGCCGACAGCAGGAACGCCAGGTGAGTCAGCTCGAACGATTACGGCCACGGTTGAAACAGGATGTCTCCTCAACACTTTTCAAGCAGGCCTATCAGTTGAAAGAAGCCATCGCTGAAATCTCGACAACGCTCCATGCGTTTGCTTTCCTGTGGTTTGCAGAAAATACGCAACAGCAAGCGGCACGAGCGTTCCAAGCTACAGTTCGTGAACGCCTCACGAAATTTGATAATCGAATCCTCTTCTTAGATCTCTGGTGGCAGGGACTCAGCATTCACAAAGCCAAATCCCATCTTCGTCAATCCGGAACACTCCACTACTACCTTGATACGCTCACTCGGATAAAGCCTCATACTTTAAGCGAAACTGAAGAACAAATTATAAGCGTAAAGGATAGTACGGGTCGCAGTGCCATCGAAATGTTGTATGGCGTCTTGACGTCTGGGTTTAAATTTTCACTGAAGATAGACGGGAAAGTTCAAACCCTGACACGCGAAGAATTAACCACGCATGTTCGACATCCGTCGACTCAACGTCGACAGGCCGCGTATCAAGAATTATTCCGTGTCTATTCAGATCATCGTGATGTCATTGGAGAAATGTATAAATCATTGGTGTTGGACTGGAAAAATGAAGGCGTGACGCTTCGTCGCCATCGCACACCTATCGCCGTCCGCAACATGGCCAACGATGTTCCGGATCAAGCCGTAACGGCACTGCTCACGACATGTCGAAAGAATGCCAGTATCTTTCAACACTACTTCCGCCTCAAAGCCAAACTGCTGAAGAAAAAGAACTTTACACGCTATGATCTCTATGCGCCTCTTCAAACGTCCTCCACAAAATACTCGTTTTCACAAGCTTGGAAGATGGTGAATGAGTCGTATCAACATTTTTCACCCGAAGTGGCGAAGCTGGCAGCACGAGTCATAGAAGAACGACATCTTGACGCCCAAATTCGTCCAGGAAAGATGGGGGGAGCGTTTTGTTATAGCGTAACCCCTCACCGAACGCCTTATGTCTTAATGAACTTTAATGGTCATCCGCGAGACGTCTCGACCCTTGCACATGAACTGGGTCATGCCGTGCATGGCATGCTCGCACATCAACATTCGGTGTTGACCTTCCACTCCTCCCTCCCGCTTGCGGAAACGGCTTCAATTTTTGGCGAACAATTGTTGTCGGAGAATTTTTTAAGTCAAGAACGCAAAGTCCAAGCGAAGCGAGCGCTCTTAATGACACACCTTGATGACCTCTACGCCACGATTCTCCGGCAAGCCTATTTTGTGGAATTCGAACGGCTCGCCCACGACATGATTAGCGATGGAGCGACAATAGATGCCCTTGCTCAGGCCTATCTCCAGCTGCTCCGTGAACAATTTGGACGCGGCGTTCAGGTCTCCAAAGAATTTCAATGGGAATGGTTATCGATTCCGCATATTTTCTCCAGCCCGTTCTATTGCTACGCCTACAGCTTCGGCAATTTACTGGTCCTCGCTCTCTATCAACGGTATAAACAAGAGGGGAACACGTTTATTCCGAAGTATCTGAACTTGCTGTCGGCCGGTGGTTCCGCCAATCCCGAGTCCCTCCTAAAACCACTGAAGGTAAACATTCGGTCTGAAAGTTTTTGGCAAGAAGGATTTAACCGTATTCAAGATCTTGTTGTGGAATTAGAGAAAACCATGACATAGCCGCACATGACCGTGAGGAAGTCAACACGATTGCCATGTTCGGAAAACGTTACGGTCCTGTCAGAACGACAGGCTATGTGGAAGGATTCCATGAAGAAAGGTTCGAAGGATCAAAAAATTCCTGCCTGTTGCTGCAACCAGCGAATATAACGAATGATCTCGGTCACGTCTTCTGGTGTCACAGTCTCGACCTTTGGCATATTGCCAAACTTCCAATGATGCGCGCGAACTCCCTGCGCTGCCGCTCGCTGAAAAGCAAAATCCGCATGATGATTCGGTTCATAAATTTTATGAACGAGCGGCGGCCCCTGTTTCGTTCCACCTGCTTGAGGTCCGTGACAGCGAGCACAGTTGTCGTTAAATAACCCCTCTCCCTTCGCCAAGTCCTGCGGCATGTGATCCGTCTTGATTATGGCAACAGGCGAGCCACTGGCTTCATGCCCTTCGTGACTGACGTCGGTTTTAGCTTCGGAACATCCTGCAAATGAAAGGATACAGGCAACGACAATCAGCCCACATAGGCGCTGCGCGACCACATTATGAGGAATGTCGGGAATAATCATATACAATATTTAAATTGCGGAAAGAGATAAATGATCGATTCTAACATGAATCAGACTTAGTAGTGGAAGGATCATCCATACCCACAGCTTGAAATCCTTCTTGGCGAAAAAGACAACTATCACACTCACCGCATGCCCGTCCATCTACATGAGGCGCATAGCAACTATGCGTGAGTTGCAAGGGAACGCCAAGTTCCAGCCCTCGTTGAATGATTTCCGCCTTCGTCATGCTCATCAGCGGTGTAAGAATTTCAATGGATTCTCCTTCAACACCTCGTTGAGTTCCCAGACGTGCAACCTTCTCAAACGCCTCAACAAATTCAGGCCGACAGTCAGGATACCCTGAATAGTCACGAACATTCGCACCAAAATAGATCCGCGTCGCATGGACGACTTCTGCATAAGCCAACGCAAGACTTAAGAAAATTGTATTCCGAGCCGGCACATAGGTGATAGGAATGCCAGACTGGCGATCGTTCAGCGATTGCCGCTTCGGAACCTCGAGATCTTCCGTAAGCGCAGACCCGCCGAAAGCCCGAAGATCAAGTTCGATGACTTTGTGTTCTACAGCCTGCAACCATGTCGCAATACTTTCGGCACGAGTCACCTCAATACGATGACGTTGACCATAGAATACCGTCAGCAGGTACAGGTCATGTCCTTCAGACTTGGCCATCGCAGCCGTGACGGTCGAATCGAGTCCACCACTTGCAAGAATAATGGCTTTGCGTTTGGACATGAACCCTAACGGCCAATCAAACTACTCTGTCGGCCTATTTGCGTAAGATCTCTCAACGAAACAGAATACGACCCATAGATGCATCCGTTGTCGATGATGATGGAAAGATACAGACAGCGCCATAATCAGGAACGCTGTTCAGATCGTTCAATTTTCTCCATGAGTTCTCTGTTAGTTTGACAAGCGACACATAAACGGGCAAAGGGAAGCGCCTGGAGTCGCTTTTCGCTGACTTCCTCTCCGCACTCCGCGCACATCCCATACGTGCCTTCTTCAAGGCTCACAAGTGCTTCCTCGATTTGCCGTCGTTCCTTATTTCTCATTTCTTGCAAAGAAATCCCCATTTCTCTATCCAAATCAACAAGCGCTTGATCACCGCTATCCATAGCCGACTCTAACCGACGTTGCTGCTCTTCCGTCAATGATTGTCCCAACTGATGCTTAATGGCCTGCGTTATAGCATCACGTTTGGCAAGTAAAATTTTTCGAAGCGTCGCTTTACGTCCTTTAGAAGGGCTTGCGTGGATTGTTTTTGACTCTTTCTTCATGGCATCCTTTTTCGGTGGTTTTGCAGCTTCCTTCTTTTTTGACGGAGAAGCCTTTCCTGAACCACGGGTCACCTTTTTTACTTGCGTCGATGGCTTTTTCAAAACCTTGGATTTTGGAGAAGTAGTTTTTGCCGCAACCTTCTTCTTTGAAACAACTTTTTTCGAGGGAGGACTCTTCTTACCCTTGGTTGTTCGCGAGACACTCTTTTTTTTCTGAACTTTGGAAGCCATACATCAGCGCCCTTTCTGGCTGAAGCAGTTTACAGGCATCAAACACCATAGGCCCGCAAACCGAAATGGGAGGGTGATCTTAGCAAAATTTATCCATATGGCAAAGAGAGGGGTTTAAGAATAGGTGATTAGTGAGTGTACCGAACAATCGTGAAGTTTTTCCCGACCTGCTAAGAATGCCAGTTCAACAAGAAACGCAACATCAACAATCTCTCCACCCAATTGTCGAATGAGATGCACCGTCGCCCCGGCCGTGCCTCCTGTTGCTAAGAGGTCATCCACGACCAAGACCCGTTCCCCAGGCACAATGGCATCCCGATGGATGGCAAGAGAACTCGATCCATACTCCAAATTGTATTTGACTTCATAGACATCAGCAGGCAATTTCCCAGGTTTTCGTACAGGCACAAAGCCCGCATTGAGTCGATACGCTAACGGACTACCGAGAATGAAGCCACGTGACTCAATCCCGATGACTTTTGTAACATTGGCCGACTCATACTGTGCCGTCAGTTCATCGACAATCGTTCGAAGAGCGGTCGCATCCTTTAACAGCGTTGTGATGTCATAGAAAAGGATTCCAGGTTTGGGGAAATCGGGAACTTCGCGAATGAGTGATTTGTAATTCATGTCATGACACCTTTTTTGTTCCGCATATCATGCTCGATAGAATGAGTTATGTCTACAATTGTTTTTTCTTATGGTGAATGGCCTACCTTGACCATCTTGCGACGACTTGGATGGGTGCAACATGTATGAAAGACGACCTCATCTTCTCTGTAGCGTATGGACAACTGAGAGCCTATTCAGTCATTGTCGATCTCGATACCCACGACTGATCTCCCATTAGGACCGGATAATTCGAAACGCTTCAACATCATTGACCACGGAAATCCAATTAACCTGGACGTGGGCGACTTGCGCGAGAGCAGGGCCTTTCCGCAAAAACGTGAGAAATGATTCCACGAACTCAGGAGGACCTTCCACTTCACATTCCACTTGTCCACTGGGAAGATTTCGTACCCATCCATGAAGGTGTAACCTAGAGGCTTGTTGCTGAGTAAACGCTCGATAGGATACACCCTGGACACGTCCATCTACCACAATGTGCGCACGAACCTGATTCTTCTGCGCAGATTGCTCTTTCTCCGGCGATGACCTGTCCATATTCAGCTCTTCGGGCATAGTCATTATCCGTTCTCCATACGCTCTTGATGAGATTGAACGACATCTGCCCCAACTCGAGTCCCTTCACGAATGCAGTCAGGGATGCCAAGACCTTCAAACGCCGCGCCGGTAAGATGCATACCCTCAAGTCCATTCATCAGAGAGCGAATTTCCCGAAGCCGTTGACCATGCCCACACACATACTGTGGCATCGCACGATCCCATCGATAGACTTCGGCAAATAACGGTTCACACGAGATGCCGACCATTTCTCGTAATTGTTCCCGTACGTATGCCACAAGCGCTGTATCATCTTCTTCAAGAATCTTTTCCCGGCCTTTTCCACCGACATAGCAGCGAATCAAGGCATGTTGCGCATTTGCTCGATTCGGCCACTTTAAGGACGTCCAGGTTGCGGCAAGTAAGGACCGGCCTTCAATTCGAGGAATGACAAACCCAAATCCTCGTATCAATTTTTCAACCTCATGATATGGAAAGGCCAGAGAAATTGTGGCAGTCGAACAATACGGAATTTGGTTGAGCAGGGAAGCTACCGGAGGAGCTAATGGTTCAAGCAGTTTGGCCGTCACGTACGCAGGAGTCGCCAAAATTACGTCATCAGCAGGCATACGTTCCTGATTATCGAGCACGACGCTATACGTAGCGTGAGTCGTGACCTTGGCTTGAGTAATCTCCGCGACATGATGCCCTGTCAGAAGCGTAGCCCCATTGGATTCTATCCGTTTCACGAGCACCTGAATTAAATCCCCAAGTCCACCACGAAGAGTCGTGAACATGGTACGTTGCGGCTTCTGCTGCACAGACAACGAGCTAGGTCGAGCCTGCTGAGCACGTATGCCTTTAATCAAACTCCCATACTCTTGCTCAAGATCATAAAACCGTGGAAAGGTCGACTTCAAACTTAATTCATTCGCATCACCAGCATAAATTCCAGCAACAAGGGGTTCGATAAAATGGTCAAACGCCTCCGCTCCAAGTCTTCGACGAAAAAATGACGCTAGCGACTCATCGTGCTCTAAATTGGTATAACGTGGCACAAACCATTCCCATCCCATTCGAAGAATACCCAAGGGGGAAATTAAGCCACCCGAAAACAGTGAGCTGAGTCGAGTCGGAACGAACGCGACCAACCCCTGAGGCAACTCACGCATCTGACCTTTGGTAAAGCAAAATGTTTGGCTATTCGCCATATTGGTATTAATCAATTGATCGGTAAGACCAAGCTTCTCACACAATTCAAACGCCCAAGGTTTCGATGTTAAGAAGGAGTCTGGTCCTCCCTCTATCACGAAGTCATCAATCTGATGCGTGAGGACTTTGCCTCCGAAACGGTCATGCCCCTCAACAATAGTACAGTCAAGCGTCACATTCAGTCTTTGGGATTCTTCCTGAATGGCAAACGCCGTGGCGAGGCCTGAAATACCGCCTCCGACAATAACAACACGACGTGCAGGATCAACCATAAGGCAAGGTGTCCTTTATGGTCATGAGACTTGGCTCCCAAAGAACCATCGCGTTCTCTGCCAAATAATCAACACAGGAAGTAGGATGTTGGGGTGCTCTGGAGTGCGTCGAAGGCTTACGATGCCTCGACCTCATGTGTACTGAATTGATGAACACAGTCTATCGTGGCTTCTACAGCATCAACAGAGATATGAGGGAGAATCCCATGACCGAGGTTAAAAACGTGACCAACTCGCCCATTCGCTTGTTGCAAAATTTTCCGAACACGCCTCTCGATTTCTTTCATCGGCGCTCCAAGCACAAGTGGATCAAGGTTCCCTTGCACCGCGAGATCATAGCCAATTGTTGCCCACGCTTCGTCCAGCCGGACTCGCCAATCGAGCCCCATGACATCGCAGCCAGTCTTTCGCATCAAAGGGAGTAACGTTGCCGTTCCTGTCCCAAAATAAATTCTGGGGATGCCGGCTGATGCGACAGCATTAAAAATTCGTTGCGTGTGCGGCAACACGTATTCTTCGTAATCATCAGGACTCAAACACCCCACCCAACTATCAAAGAGTTGAATGGCCTGAGCCCCTGCATGAATTTGCACCTGTAAATATTCAATCACCCCATTTGCCAATTTACCGAGTAGCGCATGCCAAAGGTCTGGGCGCGCGAACATCATCTCTTTCGTCAAACGGTAGTCCCGAGAACTACCACCTTCGATTGCATAGCTGGCAAGAGTGAACGGGGCTCCAGCAAAACCGATGAGGGGCACACGACCGGCAAGAGCTTTCCGTGCCATCGCAATCGCGTCACCGGCATACCCAAACGATTCTCCATCGACAGAGATAAGCCGCTCGACATCCGCATCAGAGCGAACAGGATTATGAAAGACCGGGCCTTTACTCTCAACGAATTCTAGACGCAACCCCATGGCTTCCAACGGAAGAAGAATGTCAGCAAAAATGATGGCTGCATCCAGGGAAAACCGTTCAATCGGCTGAAGGGTTACCTCTGTGGCGAGTTCTGGAGTTTTGCACACATCAAGAATGGAATGCCGCTTACGGACCGCTAGATATTCTTTCATATAACGGCCGGCTTGTCGCATAAACCAGACCGGGGTTCGGTCTACAGGTTCACGACGGCATGCTCGAAGAAAACGATCATTCATGGCGGGTATTTTACGAGCGCCCCTTTAGGCTGTCAACGAATCCTTTTGTTTACATGGGAAATATCATAGACATAAATCATCCTGACTCGTCTCAACCATCACCTACTTACTTGAGTAGAGGTTGGAGCCGAGCACGTATGGACTGGCTGGTTTCCTCAATCTCATGAAGGTCTTCAACTGATACGATCTGTGCATCATCTGGCTCTAATTCAAGACGGTAATGATCTTCGTCCTGCGAAAACCATTCAATATAGGGGTGAGGAGGCAGCAATGGATGCGGGTCAAAGGAAATCAGGCTGACCTTACCAATTTGCGGACTCTCCAACTCAGCAAGCGTATCAAGAGCCCTTGGGTCATCAATAAACTTTGAATTCTGAAATCGAAAAACGTGCCCACGAATCTCTCCAGTGCATTGCCCTGCGAGACAAAAGTCTACAAGCCCAAGTCCGGCAAACAGCATTTGCCCAACAACAAGCCCTTCCATTCTATTGTCTAAGTACCCCTCTTTTACCCAACGGAAATTTCCGAACTTTTGCGCCATGATTGGATTGTCCTAGTGGAAAAAAGAGTGGAGAGAGGCATGGAATTAGATGTTGGGAAAACTCAGTGGAAGTCGAAGGTTTCAGAGGAAACGATTCAGCATGTCATGCCTAAGGCTTACAAACAGGACAATGCTCCAGTCGGGTCAGACCTGTATTTTCTAATTCGTCAAGCGCCGTCTCTCTATCTGGATACTCAAACCACCCACCATCCCAGAAATCAGCACGTCCCGCCATTGATGGTATTTCAAGACAACGCTCACGATGGAGCATCGCCTGATCAAGAGCATGTCTCACATGAATCCAATAATTCATAACACCATAGGGGCTCTGGAAATTCTAGGCTGTGACATGAGAAGACTAGTCACCCAAGAGTTGCCACTCATCCTTTTCAACGATAACTTTTTCTCCGGCTTGTAACTTTTTGACATCATCACGATGTAAAAGACGAAAATAACGATCGATACGATCCTGTTCATCAATACGTTCTTCTTGCATTAATCCACTGGCTAGCTTGTACTTCCGAATGAGCACCGGCATGGCACGCCTCCTTCGCGTTCTGATAGAGTTTTTCGAAATTGAAACCTCGTAAAGTAATGGTCTCACTTTGATAAAGTCAAGACTCTCACCTACAATACAACCGAAAATGGTTTTGAGGCAAGCCATAGCGATGCTTCTCCACGATTCGCTATAATACGGCATGCTCTGAACCGTTGCTCAGGAACCAATTAATCAGATGACTTTCATCTCTCGTGATATTCACTAGCGAATGAATAACTATCTCTTAGAGCGTTAAGGAGGGTTAACAATGCCATTATATGAATACGTGTGTGAGGCATGTGAAAATCAGTATGAACTGATGCAAGCGCTGAGCGTGAAGGCCGAAGACACAATCTGTCCAAAATGCAATGCGACCAAGAGCCGAAGAATCATGTCCGCCTTTGCCTCAAAAGTCGTGGGAACACATAAGACAGGTTTTGCAGAAATGAAAGCGTATAATATGTTGGATGAGCGAGTGAACAAATTCTCTAAACTCCCCCCGCTGATTGGCCAACGTACAGCTATTACACCAGGTCCTCCACCAACGCCACCCGGCTCAACCTCTAGCGATTCGGCATAGAATACGTGAATGTCGTTTGTACAGCTCGGGCTCAACACATGGACAGCCGATGTTGAGGCCACTGTGGTTGCAGCATATAAGCTATGACGTCACTGTTTTTTAAGACTCCGCATTCGTGGCTTGACATTCATGCCTAAAAACAGGAATTATTCCGCGGGTTTCTGTTGAACAAAGAATCATGAGTTGCCAAAACCCAGTACAGAGCGTGTCGCGTGGCATTCCTCTTTTTCGCAATAAGACAGACGTTTGAAATGAGGAGGATGGAGTGAAAATCTTCCTATGCAGTGTCTTACTCATATTCTCTCCTGCAATCTGGATAAGCGCACTGAATGCGGAAGACCTTTCCCTCAATGATTCAACTATATCCGGCACGCTTCTGATTACTGGAAATGGACCGGAACGTCATTTAGTCGCAGACTTGGCTAAAGCGTTTGAAGAAAACCATTTTTCGGTCTCCGTTGATGTGTTTTGGCATGAGCACGCAAAACCAATACGAACGCTTGAGTTACGTGAAACCGATATTGGAGTAACGGGGTATCACGCACCTCACCTGCGATCGACAGTCGTCGCCCGCGACGGAATTGCCATATTGACTAACTTTTCAAATCCAGTTTCAGAAATGAGCCTCGCGCAGGTCGCTGGCGTCTTTTCGGGAGAAATTCGCTACTGGTCTCAGGTATATGAAGAAGCGCCAGAGATGAAAATACAGCTGGTGAATCGAACCGAGAATCAAAACATTCGACAAGGGTTGACCGATGTGCTAGGGATTACGCGGATTTCCAGATCAGCCAAAATAGTGGACCAAGAGCGGCACGCCATCAATGCTGTGACAGGCGACCTCGCGGCCATTACGTTTGTCTCGATGGCGCCAGCCTTACGCGCAAAAGAAGACGGTGTCGCGATTAATCTCATCTTTATCGATAAGATTGAACCCGAATTTCAAACGGTGTTGGATAAAACATATCCACTCCAGCGACCGGTAGTCTTCAACACCAGCAAGGATCCATCCCCGTTGACCGTAGAATTTGAACAATTCGTCTTGTCGCCAGAAGGTCAACGCATTGTGAAAGCGAATCACTATTATCCTCTTGATACATACTAACCTCAATGCGAGACTGGCCGAAGGATACACCAAGGTAAGCTTCATGGTAGTCAGACAAAGGCATCATGTATCGAGACCTAATCAATACGCAGTAAACGACCCGTATGTTTAGAAAAATACTTATTGCAAATCGAGGCGAAATCGCCATGCGGATTATCCGTGCATGTCGTGAACTCGGCATTGCCACGGCAGCCATTTATGCCGAAAGTGATGCGACTGGCATCTATGTGAAAAAAGCAAACGAAGCCTATCTTGTCGGGCCTGGTCCCGTAAAAGGGTACCTTGATGCCCAGCAAATCGTGCGGCTTGCTAAACGAATTCACGCAGATGCCATTCATCCAGGCTATGGCTTTCTTGCGGAAAATGCTCAATTTGCCACGTTATGCGAAGAAGCCGGCATCACCTTTATTGGTCCCTCTGCCTACTCTTTGGACCTACTCGGGGATAAAGTCAAAGCTCGTGAATTGGCGAAAAAAGTCGGTGTTCCTGTCGTCCCCGGCACTGACGGCCCGGCATCCAGCATTGAAGAAGGCTTGGACTTTGCACGGCGAGCCGGGTATCCCGTGATGGTAAAGGCCAGTGCAGGAGGCGGTGGACGTGGACTGCGCGTCGTCCGGTCTGACGAGGAACTCAAAGAGGCCATGGAAGCGGGTGCCCGTGAAGCGTTAGCCGCATTTGGCAACGGAGAGTTATTTCTCGAAAAATATGTCGAACGCCCACACCACATTGAGTTTCAATTACTCGCCGATAAAAACGGCTATGTCATACACCTGGGAGAACGTGATTGCTCGATTCAACGCCGACATCAAAAACTCATTGAGATTGCGCCCTCGCTTATTCTCACACCACGGTTACGAGCCGAAATGGGAGAAGCAGCCATCTCCCTGGCGCGGGCGGCCCAATTCTACAATGCCGGCACCATCGAGTTCTTGCTGGATCCGGATGGACGATACTATTTCATTGAAATGAATCCACGCATTCAAGTTGAGCATACCGTAACCGAGCAAATCACCGCCGTCGACATCGTTCAATCCCAAATTTGGATTGCGGCCGGTCGTCCACTGGTATTCGGACAACATGAGGTGAACTTGCAGGGGTATGCCATCCAATGTCGTATTAACGCAGAAGACCCGCAAAATGAATTTCGCCCGTCATCAGGAAAAGTCACGGCCTATCTTTCGCCAGGCGGGGTCGGCGTTCGGATTGACGGACAGGTCTACAAAGATTTCACGGTCCCCCCCTATTATGATGCTCTCCTGGCAAAACTGACCGTGCATGGACGAACCTGGGACGAAGCTGTACGACGGACACATCGTTCGCTGGAAGAGTTCGTCCTCCGTGGAGTAAAAACCACGATCCCGTTCCTGACAAAAATTATGGAAGAACCGGACTTTCGAGCCGGTCGTTTCGATACCTCATATCTTGAAGGACATTCAAATCTGTATACCTATGAAGAAATGGTAGAACCAGAGGATTTGGTTGTCGCATTATCAGCAGCCATAGCGGCCTATGAGGGGTTATAACCAATAATCTAGAGACCTGCACAGGAAGTGATAGCCAAGTACTGGCTGAGTCCTTCACTCTCCTCCTGCTGCGTTGAAAGGTGTACGATGGCTTCCAAACGTCCTCCAGCAAAAAAGAACAAACCGGCCCGGCAGTCTTCTGGGAAAAAAAATGCTCATCACGGAGCAGAGCTTGACATCAAAGCTTCTCCCGGAAGACGGCTTCACATTACCGATGTGGCACTCCGAGACGGGCATCAATCCCTTTTGGCCACGCGAATGCGAACAGAAGATCTTCTTCCAATTGCCTCACAATTAGATACGGTTGGATTCTGGTCATTAGAAGTTTGGGGCGGAGCCACGTTTGATTCATGCCTTCGATTTCTCAAAGAAGATCCTTGGGAACGACTTCGAGCCTTTCGTGAAGCCGCGCCCAACACTCGCCTTCAAATGCTCCTTCGTGGACAAAATTTGGTCGGCTACCGACATTATGCCGATGATGTTTTAGAAAAATTCATTGAACTGTCGGCCAAAAATGGCATCGATGTGTTTCGGATTTTTGATGCACTGAACGATATTCGAAATATGAAATATGCCATGGAAGTGGCCAAAAGTTGCGGAAAGCATGTCGAAGCGACCATTTGTTACACCGTAAGTCCAGTACATAGCCTCAATCACTTTGTCGAGCAGGCTAAGCAACTGGAAGATTTGGGAACCGACACGATTTGCATTAAAGATATGGCAGGGCTGCTTCCCCCATTCGAAGCCTATGAACTCATGACCCGGCTCAAGGCAACGGTGCGAGTTCCGATCCATCTGCACACGCACTACACCTCCGGGATGGCGTCAATGTCGGCCTTAATGGCCGTACTCGGGGGGCTGGATATTTTGGACACCGCAATGTCTCCTCTGGCAGGCGGCACCTCGCATCCTCCGACAGAATCCTTCATCGCCGCGTTACGGGATACACCCTACGATACGGGATTAAATCTCCAAGACTTAGCACCGGCCGCCGACGGTCTTCGAAAAGTGCGTAAGCGGTATCGTCAATTTGAAAGTGATTTTACGGGAGTTGATACGGATATTTTGGTGTCTCAAGTTCCCGGTGGCATGCTGTCAAATCTCGCGTCACAATTGGCTGAACAAAATGCCTTAGATAAAATGAAAGACGTTCTCAGTGAGATCCCGAGAGTTCGCAAGGACATGGGATATCCACCACTCGTCACACCATCCAGCCAAATTGTGGGAACACAAGCGACGCTTAATGTGCTGACCAACGAACGATACAAAGTCATTACGAACGAAACCAAGAACTACTTCCGTGGTCTCTATGGCACACCACCTGGATCACTCAATTCAGCAATTCGGAAACAATCACTCGAAGGTGAACAGCCGGTGAAAGGACGTCCGGCAGATAGTCTCGACCCTGAACTTGATGATGCAATCGAAGAACTGAAAGAACAAGAACCTTCACCTGAAGATTTAGTCTCCTATGCGATGCTGCCATCAGTGGCATTACAATTTTTTGATGAACGCGAACGTGGGGAACTGAAACCGGAACAACTCGACCCACAAGGAGAAGACGGTCCCTTTGTGTCCACTGACCTTCATCTCGCACCTGTTGAATTTAAAGTAACGGTCCATGGCGAGTCCTATCATATCCGCGTCTCTGGTGCAGGCCGAACCGTTGATGGGGTCAAGCCCTACTACATCAAAGTTGACGATAAACTTGAGGAAGTATACCTTGAGCCTCTTCAAGAAGTTTTAGCCGGAGGACCAGAAGCTGTTGCCACTGACGGCAACGCCAAGTCGACGGAAGGACGCCCAAAACCCTCAAAACCTGGAGACGTCACCACACCCATGCCTGGACGAGTGGTCAAAGTTTTTGTCAGTGAAGGTGATACCGTTGCAGTCGGAGACTCGTTGCTCGTCGTTGAAGCGATGAAGATGGAAAACCGGGTACAGTCGCCCGTTGCAGGAACGGTGTCAGCTATTTTTGTCCAGGAAGGCGACGAAGTGAATCCAGACGAGACACTGATTCAACTTGAGTAACCTGTGAGCGGTAGACCAAATCCTTGCTGGTATATTTTCATCATCTTTCTGCTCATGGTTCACTATGGGTGTACCACCACCCCGACACTCCCACCCTTGATTGAATCGATTCAACGAATCCCCCTGCAGACCATCAACATTGATGGCCATCAGATTGCCTATCTCGACACAGGCCAAGGGGCACCTCTCCTATTGCTTCATGGGTTCGGTGGCGCTATATGGAATTGGGAGCACCAACAATTAGCGCTGTCATCACACTACCGAGTCATCACGGTTGACCTCTTAGGCTCTGGAATGTCGGCTAAACCAGACATTGCGTATTCACCTTCAATGTTGACCTCGTTTTTCATTAACTTTATGAATGCCTTAGGCATTGAGAAGGCAACGTTAGTTGGAAACTCCATGGGGGCCGGTCTCGCCATGGCAACGGCCTTAACAGAACCACATCGTGTGCAGGCCCTTGTTTTGATATCCGGCTTTCCACCAACGTTCAAAGGCTCGATACATTCACCGCGCTATAAACGATTTCTTGAGCATCGCCCTCCCCTATGGATGGCGAAAATCGGGAACTGGATGGCCGGACGTTGGGCCACGCAAAAAGTCCTTGAAGAAATCTTGTATGATGTTACATTATTAACACCAACCGTGATAGAACGCTCATATCGCAATAGAATGAAGACTGATGTGCTGACGCCATTATATTCGCTCATGGAACACATGGAAGAATGGGAACTCCAATACGGAGCACATCTCCAAGACATTGAACAACCGACGCTGATTTTATGGGGAGAAGAAGATCAAGTTTTTCGCCCGACTGTCGGTCAACACTTACAGGAACTGCTCCCTCGGACGACATGGCATCTCATTCCAAAGGCCGGCCATTTTCTCCAATGGGAAAAACCCGAACTCGTCAATACCGCTATCCAAAAGTTTTTAGCAAAGACGCCAACATGAAGATAATACACATTTCGTCGCAGCGCTAACCTATTACCTTGGAGATTTCACATGACTATGAATATAAGAACTTGGGGTTTGTTCATGACGGTCTTCGGATTATCATTGTTGACTGGATGTTCGACCATGGGCGGCACACAGGACAAGGGATTTACCTATACCGACATACCCGTTACGTATGAAACGGCATACCCTGGAGAAGGCAATCATATTCTCTTCCGAGACAAAGAGCTGCCGTTATCGGGAGAGGGCATTCAGATCGGCGATTCACTTCGATCGGCACAGGTCACGAAGTCCGATTTATCACTCAGCACACTAACGGGCCCCAACAACACCATACGCATCATCAACATCGTCCCCTCGCTCGACACGAAAGTTTGCGAACAACAAACGCACTATCTCAGTGAAAAGAACCACGGCCTTGACCAACAAATTTCTCTGATCACGATTAGCATCGACACACCATTTGCACAAACTCGATTTGCCGAAGAAGCCAATATCGATAACGTCGTATTTTTATCTGATTATCGTGGCGCAGAATTTGGGAAAAACCATGGGTTGCTGTTAGAAGGCCCTCATGTCCTAGCCAGAGCCGTCATGGTCGTGGATCAAGACAACATCCTTCGGTACATGCAGGTCACACCTGATCTCGGACAACTTCCCGACATGGAGGCGGCGTTTCAAGAAGCCAGACGTCTCCTGGACACGCCGTCATGACGTTTTCAGACCATTTACGAACACGTGCGGCCTCTATCTGGAAAGCTCAGTTGAAGCATCCCTTTGTCAAAGCATTAGGAGACGGTACGCTTTCTGCTAGAAAGTTTCGATATTATATTCTGCAAGATGCCCGCTACCTTGAAGAACTCTCACGTATCTTTGCCGCCGGAGTGACGCGTGCCACAGATGCCGACACCGCTCTACATTTTGCCAAATTAGTCGAAGACACGATCGTTGTCGAACGAGGACTGCATGAAAGCTATGGCAAACGCTGGAAGCTATCGGCCAAACAGATGCGTGCCACTCCACAGTCACCAACAAACTATGCCTACTGCCGCCACATGCGAAGCGTCGCACAAGAAGGCACGCTTGGTGAAATAACCGTGGTCGCGCTCCCATGCGCATGGATTTACTGTGAAATTGGAAAACACCTCTTACGAAAAGGATCGCCGAACGCCAACCATCCCTATCGAGATTGGTTGCTCATGTACGGCTCACCTGAATTTGCCGAAGTCGCTCAGTGGATGCGTGCAGTTGTTGACCGCTGTGCCAAATTGGCCGGCTCAGCGGAAAAAGCTCGCATGGAGGAAGCTTTTCTCATCAGTTCGCGTTATGAATGGATGTTTTGGGACATGGCCTGGCGCGAAGAAACCTGGCCGGTCTAGCCAGAGAGACTGAATACTTCCAGGATTGCACAAGTCACGAATCCACCCTGAAACGTAGACTGTAACAGCTAAAAACTCCGCGATCCCGAGGGGCAATCGACAACATAGTATCTTCCTCATGCATCATGGTATGACCATGTTCGATTCAAGGTCCTCAGCCCTTTTCTTTGCTTCAATTTTCCTACAAATAGTCGCCTCCCTAGCGATTCTCAATTCAGTCCAGTGAATGCCTAATAATTCACATGATCGCCATCTATCTAATGGATAGACGCCAGCGGACTTGTTCGTGCCATATGCACTTAACTTACATGTATCGGGAAGAATAGCTGCTGCTGGTCTTTCGAGGTCGTGCTTTAATCGTCACGCCAAGGAGTAGCCCAAGGACGACTAAGGCCCCACCATACAGCAACCAGTCTCGCTGCACATTGTCTTCCAATTTTTTGACAGTAGAGGACAGTTCACTCACGTCGTGACGCAAGCGTTCGTTCTGTTGAGTCAGTTCAACATTATGCGCATGCTCTTTGATTGGATTTGCCGACACACGCTTCAACTCGGCGAGTTCATTGGTCAGAGCGGTTACCTGCGCATTCAACTCGCGATTAGTGGCCTCGGAAGCCTTATTCTCAGCTTGAATAGCTGTATGCGCTGTACGATCTTTTGCCATTTGAGCTTCCAGCCGTTGAAGACGTTTCTCTGCGGCCACGAGTTTGTCCCTGGCAATTGGTGACGCAACAAGGTATTGAGAACGGAGCCACCCCTCCGTTCCCCCGTCGGTCCGAACTTGCGTAAATTCGCCTTCCTCGTCGGTCGCAAGCACAGTGAGACGTGTCCCACTCGGCAGACCACTGTGAATGATGCGATGACCAGGAGTTGGCCCACTGCGCATCGGGACCTTTAATACATCAGAGATATAGTTCACATCTCCAACTGCAGCGAGTAACGGTACGGGAAAACCAAGATAAAAAAACATGAACAAGACGAGATAGATAAAGCGTTTCAAAGCGATTAGCCTCCTTGCTATTGGGGTCATGACTTGACGTGGCATAACTGTTGAGCCCTGACTTGCTCACGGCTGAGCCCCCGACTTTCGAGTATCCGTTGAATATGCGAGATTCGTGAAGGGGAAACCCCAAACCGGTCCGCCACCACTCCCAATGGTTCGTTCGCGACTCGCCTTAGAAGCCAGGCGGCACATTGATATGCATCCTGATGCTCCCGTGTGAGTAACTTCCTGGGATGCATGGAGTAGACCTGTCCGACTCGAGTCAATACCTGTTCTCCCGTCAAGCGAGTCGGCGACACCTGTATCCGAGGGACATTCGTGACAGACTGCCGTTTTACCAGTTTTGCCATCGTGGATAAAAATGGTTCGGTCCCTAAAAATATCTGCCCCCGCACATGTTCCCAAGGTGACGGTTCATTCACTCCATCTCTGACGAATTGTTGATAGCGTCGTCGCCCTTCACTCATCGAGCGGTGAAAAAGTCTGTGAACGCCGTCGACATTAATCCATGACGGTGCCTTTTCCAGTCCAGCCGTCAGACGATAACTACTCCACTTCCACTCATGGACTTTCCGAACGATTCCCGCTCGAACCGGATTGAGCACGATATAGCGACACAACTCCTGCAAGTACACATCCTTCTCCACAAGAATACTTTTAAATCGACCCTGCAGAACAGGCCCCCCTTGTTGATGACGACGATTAAAAGTCTGCGTGTACAGGCTATTCAATCGACGCATGCCGCGACTGAGATTTCCCTCTGGTGTTTCAAGCAAAAGATGGTAATGGTTTTCCATCAAACAATACGCATAGCACCGCCAACCTTGCTGACTGACTTCTCGACCAAGAATATCGAGAAAGCAGCGGCGGTCTTGCTGATCGAGATAGATATCTTCTTGCGCGTTTCCACGAGCCGTCACATGATACAACGCGCCAGCATACTCCAACCGTAATTGTCGAGCCATATCGCTAACGCTAACGGGCATGACCTATTAAGTCAAACAATGACCCTCTCAATTGTATCTGGAAAGATGTTCTATACGAAACGACATAATTCAGAGTACACTCCTGCGACACAAACTCGTAGATTTGTCACATTTCGTCACGGTGCAACATGATCAAGAATTCTCAGCCCCAAACACTCACCTATTTACACTATCGTGATCCGTGTCAAAAAAAGCCCTACATTGCCTTGACTCTACCTGCTCCTTCACCTAGAGTGATGTTGCCTTCCATGGCGTCAGAGGCCTATGGGCATCGAGAAGTAAGTGACTGGTTAAAAAGGCCCAGTGACTTTATTTCTTAGCATGCAACGGTTCCCACTCGATTCTGACCCTCATACAATCAACGCCTTCCCACCAACATCCTTCTAAAGGTGACCCCATGAAACCTCTTCGCGTTACCATTCTCGATCTTGTCACAAAAGGACCGACAAAGCGCATGTATGCACGCGTGATGAATCCTAATCTTGCCAGCATCATGCCTCAGGTGGTAGCCGTATGGTGCGAGCAAGCTGGCCACAAAGTCCGATTTGTGTGTTACACCGGAACTGAAGATTTGACTCAAGAACTTCAAGGTGACACGGATCTTCTTTTTATCGGAGCCTTTACGCGATCAGCGCTGACGGCATATGCCATCAGCAACTTATACCGGCAACAGGGAGCCGTGACCGTGCTTGGAGGTCCTCACGCTCGAAGTTACCCGCAAGATGCCGCACAGTATTTTGACTACGTGCTTGGGTTCACCGATAAAGCCATTATTCAAGAAGTCTTACAGGATTGTGCACCCTATCGCCCTCTCGGCCGTCAACTCTCGGCCAAGAAACAGCCCGTAGACCTTCCAGGAGTAAAAGAACGATGGAAATATATTGAACCCACGATTGCCAAAGCGCCAACAATTAAAATTGTTCCCATGATTGGGAGTTTGGGATGTCCCTATACCTGCAATTTCTGCATCGACTCTGAAGTTGATTATGAACCCGTCCCTTCAGATCAAATTCGCGAAGACCTGCGCTTTCTTCTCCAAAAAATTCGCCGCCCAAAAGTTGCGTGGCACGATCCAAACTTTGGCGTTCGCTTCAATGAATACATGACCACGATTGAAGAGGCCATCGGTCATCGGAAGATCGACTTCATTGCAGAAATGACGTTGTCACTGTTATCGGAACCGCACTTAGCACGCCTACAAAAAAATGGGTTCAAAGCGATGCTTCCGGGTATTGAGTCATGGTATTCCCTGGGAGACAAATCCAGAACGGGACAGAACATTGGCATCGAAAAGGTTCAACACGTTTCTGACCACATCAATATGATTCTCAGGTATATCCCCTATGTCCAAACAAATTTCATCTTAGGATTAGACACGGATGAAGGCTCAGAACCCTTTGAACTGACCAAGCGATTTCTTGACCTCTCGCCAGGAGCCTTCCCCGCGTTCTCCCTACTCTCCGCCTTCGGTCAATCGGTGCCGGTCAACCTCGAATTACAAAGAGAAGGTCGAGTCCTTCCGTTCCCATTCCATTTTCTAGATAACAATAAGTCTATGAATGTCAGACCCAAAAACTATACCTGGCCAGAATTCTATGAACATGTCGTCAACCTGTCACAATATGCCTTTTCATGGCCAAGAATCATAAGAAGGTTTCAGGCCAATAAAGGTATTGTTCCAAAGTGGATGAATGGATTGCGGGCGGTGTCATCTGAAGGGTTTGGGCGTATCCGATACCATACAAAAATCCGTGGATTTCTGGACTTGGATCCACAATTCCGGAAGTTCTTTACAGGAGAAAGCCATCAACTCCCGAAGTTTTATGAGAATCGAATTCGAAAAAGTCTCGGTTCCCTTTGGGATGCGTTACCTCAGGGTTCTCTGTTACATGATCACAATGCCTACCTCAAGTCGACGCCTCCCTCTTCAGACTGGATAGACACTCCAATTACCCCGAAAACAGTGAGTCCCGTGACGATGAAAACCTCATAGGTCACGTCGCCATATACTTGGAGGAAATTCCCTATCTCAAAGAAGAAACTTCCTGTTTTCTCCTACACTCCGAATCCCCCCAGGCGTCGGTAACGATTTGATGTCTCAGTAGACATCTCGTGCATGACCACATATCACAGCATTCCCTGAGCACAATATTTGCACTTCAATACTTTAGATGCGAAAATATGATGGGGATAAGGGCACTATGGGTGTCCTTCCCTCGTCAGGCAACGACTTGAGGCCTGTGTCACGACTGCAGCAGTGAGGTATTGTGCAAAACGAACGCGGCTTTACATATTTAATGACCATGTTTTTTGTGGCCATGATGGGGATCTCATTAATGGTCATCGGTCAGGAATGGTCGGTCACCATGAAGCGAGACCGGGAAGCCGAACTCCACTTTCGAGGCACCCGCATCAAAGAAGCTCTTGAACGGTATGCAGCCGATTATGAGGTACTAAAAGGCATTCGTCCGACTCGTTACCCTCATCAATTAATCGATCTTACCAAAAAACCAAAGCGCTACCTGCAGACTGTGTATAAAGACCCCATGACTGGAAAAGACTTTGACCTGATTAAAACAGGAATGGAAATTCACGGGGTCCGGAGCACCAGTCAAGAGAAACCCTATGATCAAGTCAACTTTAAAGGGGCCAAGACCTACCAAGCGGTACGCTATGAGGTGACTGGACAATCTGGAGATTGCACACCTGGCGTCGATATCAGCAAACTTGAAACATTTGTCGGGTGCTCAGAATCCATCACGACGGAGATAGACCCAGAAACCGGAAAGCCAGTCCAAAATCCAGATAGCGCACAAAATGCCGTCTCTGAGCAAGGAGACATTCAATAAGTGCATCACGGCACGTATTCTTCCGCGCGACAAAGCACTGAGAAACTCTTGTTTTTTTCTCTGTCGAGATGAGTAATGTTCAACGCTTAATTTTTTGAGAAAAACTTCCGATAAAGAAAACAGACGTACGGGAACGAGAAAGAATCTAGCCTCACTATACGAACTATGCTAGGTTATGTGCGTGTGGGTGAACAGACCTTCTCTACGCGCACGGCAACAGCAATTCCAATTCGCAACCACTAACTCATGAAACATATTCGTCATCAATGGCTCCTGACATATCGATTGTTTGCATTAAGCTTTTTGGTTCTTCTCTTCGCTGCCTGCACAACACCTCAGCTCGAGCACGCCGAAGAAATGGTCGCCAACGAAAATTGGGATGGAGCCGTCGCGGCGTATCGAGAAGCAATCCGAGAAGACCCGTTTAATGAAGAGCTTCAGGACAAACTTGAAGAAGTCAAAGGCCGTGCAGCCGAAGCCCACTACACCAATGGCAGAAAATGGCTGAAAGATCATCTGTTAGCTGAAGCCTTACAATCCTTTCAAATGGCCTTGGGACTCGTCCCCGGAAAGGCGGAATATCAAACTGCCCTCACTGATGTCTTACGATTAAAGGAGGCGCGGCAAGCACTGCAAGAAGGGAAAAAGCTTCAAAATCTTGGACAACTCGAGGAAGCCATGGCTCGCTATGAACGTGCCATTCAACTCGACCCCAGTTTAACTCAAGCACTCGACAATATTACCGCCATTGCTCAGCAACAAAATAAACAAAAATCCATCGGTGGATCGACGGAACCCGTCACCCTTCGATTCCAAAACACACGACTCAAACAGGTATTTGAAATTCTTGCAAGAACAGCCAATATCGACATCTTATTCGATAAAGATGTCCGCGATGATCTCGTGACAATCTTTACGAGAGATACGCCATTTGACGAAGCCTTGACGCTCATTTTAAACACCAATCAACTCTTCGCCAAACGCGTCAGTCAGGATACCCTCTTAATCATCCCCGACACCAAACAAAAACGGGAACAATATCAAGACCTCAAAATCCGAACATTTTATCTCTCGAACGCCAAAGCCAAGGACATGGCGAATTTGCTTCGGACCATCCTTGAGACAAAACGAGTCTACGTGAATGAGCCCTTGAACACCGTCGTCGTACGAGATGAGCCAGCGAAACTGTCGTTGGCAGAACACATTATTCACGCAAACGACCGTGGCGATGCAGAAGTGTTATTCGACGTTGAAGTACTCGAAGTCAATCGAACCAAAACAAAACGAATTGGCCTCAACTTTGCCAAACAAGCTGGCATGGGTATTTTTCCTCCTGGAGCCACGGAGTTTAGCAATATCTTACAAAGTTTCACCTTTCGTAATCTCGTGAACCTTGGACCGGACTCATATCTCTTTACATTCCCAGGCAGTTTTCTTCTGGATTTCTTCAAACAAGAGTCTGACGCCAAAACACTTGCCGCCCCAAAGATTCGAGTGCTCAATAATGAAAAGGCCTCGATTAATATAGGTGACAAACAACCGATTCTTCTCTCAACGACCCAGGTGTTACCTGGACAAGCAACGACTGGCGTCACTCCCACCACGTCGACTGTAACATCTATTGAATTTAAAGATACGGGGATTAAGTTAACGGTTGAACCCACAATTCATCTCAACGATGAAATTTCTTTACGTTTACAAATAGAGGTCACGCGATTGGGCGATCGAGTCGTGCTTCAATCCAACCCTGAAATCTCTCAGTTCCGATTTGGGACTCGTACCGCCGACACGGCATTGAGCCTGAAGGATGGCGAAACCGTTGTCCTCGCCGGGTTACTACAAGAAGAAGATCGAAAAACTCGTGAATCCGTTCCAGGCGTCGATGACGTTCCGCTCCTAGGCGATCTGTTAAGTAATTCCGAGACAAATAAGATTACCACCGAAGTCATACTCGTCATCACCGCACACATTGTTAACAGCGTGTCTCCTGCAGACCTCACCAAACAAACGCTGTGGTCAGGAACCGCAAAAAACTACGATACGAAACCGTTATTCTCTGAACCGAATGTCGCCATGCCGATCGTGTTAGACAACACCTCCACCTCCTCAGCAGAACAGGATGATCCAGAAGAGCGAACAGCTGACTCAAGCACCGTTGATGCACCGTCGAACGAAGGCTCCGGATCAACGGAAGACTCTGAATCGGCATCGAGCGATGCGACGCAAACGGTTACCCGGTTAACCTTGCTGCCCCCAGCGCTTTCCACAAAGGTAGGAGAAAATATCAGCATCGATCTCACTGGTCAGGATATACCATCTATCGAAAAAACACATATCACGATCACGTACGACCCTAAAATACTTGCGTTTCAACAAGTACTGGAAGGGGCCTTTTGGCTAGACCAGAATGTTCAACCAAATCTTAGCGTCTCCGACGTTCCCAATATGGGACAAGTGGTGATACAGATGAATGGGGCGGGCAAGGCCGTTCAAGGCAATGGGCCACTCGCGACTCTGGTATTTCAAGCAAAAGCAGAAGGCAATGCATCCTTACACATACAACGCTCATCGTTTGTTAGCTCAACGGGTGAACCGATCCCCGTTATTACTCAGCATGGGAGGGTGTGGGTTCAATAGGATGCAATCCTGTCGTGGGGTGACATTCCTCGAACTCTTAATTACCCTGGCGATCATCTTTATTTTGGCGTCCGTGGCCCTACCGATTACCAAGGTCAGCACGAAACGATCGCAAGAGTTGGAGCTACGCCAAACACTGCGAACCGTTCGGACCGCGATCGATACATTTCGACGAGACTGGGCCAGAGACGGCGACACACTTCTTGGCCCGCTGTGTGTGAAAAATCAGCTCACGTGTAAGGAAAGTACTGGACAAAGCGGATATCCAAAATCTCTAGACTATTTATTAAAAATTGAATTGACCGGGGCGGAAGCGCAAACTGAAGGAACACACAATATTCGTCGCTATCTCCGTCGAATTCCTATTGATCCGCTAACGGGAAAAAATGAATGGTTACTCCGGTGTTATCAAGATGAAGCTGATGCTGACCGATGGTGCGGAGAAGATGTGTTTGACCTGCATACGACCAGCACGAACGTCGCTCTGGATAAGACTAAATACCGTGACTGGTGATCATGCGCACCTCAATACCATACAAGAACGGATTTACCCTGTTGGAACTGTTGATCGTGGTAGCCATTGCCGCGATTCTGATTACCTTGGCGGTTCCATCATTTCAGACGTCATCAACCAAAGCTAAGGAAGCGGCATTAAAACAAAACTTATTTACGATGCGATCACTCATTGATCAATTTTACGCCGATCGTGGCAAATACCCTGCCACATTAGAGGAGTTGGTGTCAGAACAGTATATTCGTGAATTACCGATAGACCCCTTTACGAAATCGTCGTCGTCATGGGAGGAAATTCTCGAGGAGAAAGATCAAGAAGATGACTCTCCAGCTGGAATCTATGATGTGAAAAGTGGCAGTGACGGAACGGCACTTGACGGTAGACCCTATAAAGAATGGTAGGCATTGCTATGAAGTATCTCTTACGTATTTGGCCTCAATCGTTGTTTGTCTTCTTGTATGTCCTGGCCACCATTGGATGTACCCATACCCCAGCCGCCGTACCCGAGGAAGTGCATGTGCCTCAACCGGCTCCCGTACAAGAAGTCTTAATCCATGAAGCACGTGAAGAAGCCAGCTTGTTGCGATCAGAACTCGCCATGATCAAAATTGCCACGGCCAAGCAACAGGCCGAACTTCAGTCTGCCCTGAATCAACTCAATACGTTGAAAGAACGGGAAGAGGCATTCTCGGCCAATATGCAAAGCATCAAGGAAAACTTATTAGCGGCTGAAAATGAACGCGATCAACTTCACCAAGAAAAGATTGAACTCCAAGCCCAATCAGCAGCTCTTCCTGATCTTCAACAGTTAATCGCCGAGGTTCAAACGGTCCAGACATCAGTGTATGAAATGATGGCGAATATGGAAACACTCATGACCGAGGTTGTACAAATCAAACACGACATGAAACAAACGCAGAGTCAGTCGCAACGTGGCACACCAAACTTAACAGCCTTTTCCATGACAACCTCTTCAAATCCAAGGACGAACTTCGATACCTGGACCGTGAGCGCAGGCGATACCCTGTGGCATATTGCGCAACAGCATGGCATTTCCGTGGACGACTTAATGGATATGAATGCTTTACAATCAGATGTGATTGTGGAAGGGCAAGCCCTAAAGATTCCTCAGCTTGCCGCTCATCAACCTGACCAAGAACAGCAAGAGGCGGACATGCCAGAGGCTGAGGTTGTTCCCCCAACAGAATAAACACATGTGACTCCTCCTCAGCATGGCCTTACTCATTTGACTGTTTCGAATGTCTCCAACTCGTGCCACTATTTCACTACAGAGCCGCGCGACCCGATGGAAGCACCTTTGAAGACTCAACGGAAGACGATAACGAACGGTCTGTTCGAGCTCGATTGGAAGCCCAAGGCATCCTTATTCTGGAACTCAATGGGAAAGGCACGCAGTCGACAAGCCACTCGTTTCAACGAAAAAAGAAGCCGCTGTCACTGCGAGAATTTCTCGTGTTTAATCAAGAGTTTCTCGCCTTGATTAAATCCGGGCTTCCGATGCTGCGGAGCTTCGACCTGTTATCGGAGCGAACCACGAAGGGGGCCTTTCAGGAAACGCTGCTGGGACTTCGTGAAGAAATACGCGGCGGGTCGTCCATTTCTGATGCCATGGCAAATTATCCTACATATTTTTCTGAACTCTACCAAGCCTCAATTCGATCAGGCGAACAGTCAGGCAATCTTCCGGAAGTCATTCAACGGTATATCGAATACCTCAAGCTCTTGATAGGCGTGAGGGAAAAAGTCGTGAAAGCCCTCGCCTACCCCTCATTTTTAGTCGTGTTCGGGTTTGCCATTGTCGGGTTTTTATTAGCCTATGTCATGCCCATTTTTGCCGAAGTCTATGCAGAAAGTAATACAGAGCTCCCACTGGCGACAAAACTGTTACTCGACACCATTACCTATGCTGGCGTGTGGCTCCCGTGGGCACTCATTGGGATACTGATCGCTGGAATCAGCTTTCATCTCTGGAGGAAAACGCCGCAAGGACTCATGCAGACCCATCGATGGCTGCTCCACCTTCCACTGATCGGTGATGTCGTCCTGAAAAATCAAGTCATTCGCTTTACACGAACACTCTCCACCATCCTTGCCGGCGGCATCCCATTACTCTCGGCACTCCAAGTCACGGCCCGGGGCATGACGAATCAAGTCTTCACACATGCGCTCAGCGCAACAATCGATTCCGTGCAAGATGGAAAGAGTCTCTCCTCATCGTTAAAACGCGAATCGTTTCTGCCAAGAATGACGATTGAAATGATTGAAGTTGGAGAAACCACCGGCTCCTTAGAAACGATGTTGCTTGAAGTCGCAGAATTTCATGAAGGAGAGTTAGATCTCCAACTCTCACGTTTGACAACATGGATAGAACCACTGCTCCTGCTCGGTATGGGGGTGCTTGTCGGTGGCATTGTCATCATTATGTACTTACCAATCTTTAATCTCGCGGGCGCCATTTAAATGCCTTGCCTGAACAGGACAACCTAGAGAACACACATGCCAACACCGCTCAAACGAGTTGCGCTTGAAGACATTTTCGTGAAACGTGGCCTTATACCCGACACCCAAATGGAGCAACTCGTGGCTCAGGCACTTGAGACCCATCGCCCGCTCAAGGCCATCCTCCTTGAAGAAGGTATTGTCTCCGAAGAGCACATCGTTCAAGCCTTAGCTGAACAGTATGGGTTGCCCTATGAACCACTGAATGAATTTCGCGTCAATCCTGATTTTTTTGAAACGATTCCAGTCGAGTGGATGCATCGATACCCATTTGTGCCTCTCTCAGAAGATGAGGGAGTGCTCACGATTGCCATCCCCAACCCACAAGATGTACGAGTGCTTGATGAGTTAGAACTGTTCTTGGGATGTGAATTACGATTGGTGGTTTCAACCGACACAGCTATTCATGACGCCTTAGCCGTCAGTGAAGGGAACAAGCAGGTTCTTTCTCGAATTCAGGCAGAACTCGATCCCGTTCTGATTAAGGAAGATGAGAAAGGGGAAGAAATTCTTTCTGTTGAACAAATCTCGAAAGATCAAAGCCCGGTCGTCAAACTCGTCAATACCATTATTTTGAGTGCACTCCAAAAACAAGCGAGTGACATTCACATCGAAGCCAATGAACAAGTCGTGCAGGTGAAGTTTCGCATTGACGGCGTACTGTATAATGCCATGGAACCGCTGTCCTCTTCGTTTCATGCCTCATTAATTTCACGACTCAAAATTATGTCCGAGCTAGACATCGCCGAACGACGTATTCCACAAGATGGTCGATTTAAACTTCACGTCGAAAAGCGTACTGTGGATTTTCGTGTGTCCATTCTTCCCAGTGTGTTTGGAGAGTCCGTTGTCATTCGTATTCTTGACAAACAACATATTGCCACAGGTGCTAAGGGCTTAAATCTCGACGTCATGGGATTTAATCCTGAAGATTTGCGTCGCTTACGACGTGCCATTACACGCCCCTACGGCATGGTTCTGGTCACTGGCCCCACAGGAAGTGGCAAAACCACCACCCTTTATGGCGCACTCAATGAAGTACATACGGTTGAAGATAAAATCATCACCATCGAAGATCCCGTTGAATATCAATTAAAAGGAATTGTGCAAATTCCCGTAAATGAGAAAAAGGGGTTGACCTTTGCCCGGGGATTACGCTCAATCTTACGTCACGATCCCGACAAGATTATGGTTGGTGAAATTCGTGATGTCGAAACTGCGCAAATAGCGATTCAATCAGCACTAACAGGACATTTGGTCTTCACAACCGTACATGCGAATAATGCCTTCGACGTGATTAGCCGTTTTGTCAATATGGGAATTGAACCTTACAATTTTGTCGCATCTCTCAGTTGCATACTGGCACAACGATTAGTCCGCGCAATCTGTCCATTTTGTAAAGTCCCCATCGAAATCAATCAGAACCTCTGCGAAGAATCCGGCCTCGACTATGAGAAAGTCAAATCGAATACGCTCTATGAGGGACAAGGGTGTCATGAATGCAACGGCCTGGGCTATCGTGGGAGAAAAGGCATTACCGAATTTTTGGATATGACCGACTCGATGAAGGAAATGATTCTCGCCGGGAAGTCATCATCAGAAGTTCGAATTGCCGCCATGGCACAAGGCTTAACAACTCTGCGACAAGCGGCAGTCCAAAAAGTCTTTCGCGGGGAAACCACCCTAAAGGAAATCAACCGAGTCACTCCGGTTGACGATGCCGTATGAGAACATTCCTCCCCATGACGAAAGCCAGCTTAGGACTCTCTATTACTCGGGACTCTCTCTGTCTTGTAGAAGTTCGCCGACATTGGAATCGTGTGACCTGTCGGCGTATTTCAGAATCACTTCTTCCTCCCGGCTGCCTACAGTTGTCCCCAGCACGTCCGAACATTAAAGACAGAACAGCGTTTATCGAATGCCTCAAAGCCTTGGTCAAGCATAACCGGCTCCCTCAATCCGTCGCTCTTTCATTACCCGACATCTGCGGACGAACAACGATTTTAACCTTCCCATCGTTTCCGACGAAACAATCTGAGCAAGACTCAGTCGTACGCTGGAGATTCCAGCAGGACATGAATATCGTGACAGACAAAACCCGTTTTGCGTATCGGACCGTTGCGGCATCAAAAAGCCAAACAAGCCCAAGGCAAATTCTCGCGACGGCTGTCCAACACGATATTATCGAACAATACGAAGAAGCCTGTCTTGAAGTTGGCCTCTTGCCAAATTCGATCGGGCTATCGGGATTAGATGTCTGTGACTTCTATCAAGGACAATTACCAAAACTCGCTCGGCAATCGAAACGCCAGAGTGGAACGACCAATGAGGAATCTCTATTCCTGTATTTAGCAAACTGGGGATTTTCGTTTATCGCATTTCAGAATACCGACCCAACATTTCTTCGTATCAAAGCATTGCCAATCCCGCGCTTTAACCAAAATACTCCACTCCCTGATCAAGCGGAGGGCCGACAAGATCTGGATACGCCAGACAGTGATGTCTTACCTGAAACCGACAAACAAAACCTCCAACAGTACGTGTCTGGACATTTGAATAATGTCTCCAATGAACTGGTAGCCACGTTACAGTATTACTTTGAATCGCATCCCATCCGGGAGGAACATGTTTCGATTCCTCTCTATTTCGCTGAAGGCGTCTGTCATGGAGAAGGATTTTTCCCAACAGAAGCAACCATTGAGCATATGCTCAATACCACGATATTGCGCCCCCCCCCCTTGTCGATTATGAAAGTGGCGGACACCTTGTCTCCGAAAACCAAAGTCGCCATGATGAAGTCTTCGTCTCAAATGAATTCCATTTCAGCCTTGGCCAGTGTGGCAGTGTTATGAGGAAATCTCGAACCCATCTGTCGCTCGCAGCTCCAGGAATGGATAGCCTCTTGCTGGTACAATGGGGATTGATAGTATTGATGGGAAGCGGCTTACTGATCGCTGGAGGTATTTGGTGGCTCAGTCAAGAGATTGACCATGAACGTTCTCTCTTTGTAGACAAAACGAATGAACTCCGATTGCTGAATCAACAAATGATCAAGAATGCTTCGTCGCACGGGATTGATCTTTCCGTAGAACGCATTGAGTCACTGCCGAAAGAAATCAGCTTTGCCAATCAAATTCGAAAGCAATTAGGGTTTTCGTGGACTCAATTTCTGAATGACTTGGAATCCACGGTCCCTGACACGATTTCTATGGAATCCGTCAAAGTCAATTTTAAGGAAACGAACATTGCGTTAAGCGGGTCAGCTAAAACACTGAAGGACATCAATGGACTGGTCGATCAATTAGAAACACACCCCTCATTTCATGATGTGGTCTTATCGCAACATGCCAATAAACAAAGCAAGAAACAAGGCAAGGCAGCATTTGTGCTTTTCACCCTCACAGTTTTGTATGAGTCAGTCCAGGATCCGTTCATAACAGGCAAACAAGGAGTGTAGTCACAGCATGCCCTTCGCATTTCTCAATCGTTCAAAGACCACACTTCAGGTCTCACGTCACCTCTTCCCGCTCACACTGATGGCGGGCCTGTCATGTCTCGTGGCATTGGGCATGTATGTTTTTGTGTATTTTCCTGCCAACACACAACTGGAAAACGCATCATTGTCCTATTCAACTACATTACAAGATCGACAACAATTAGAGGCTGCTCAGAACACCCAAGAGGTATTAGGAGAAATCTGGAAAGGCCTTCCCGTTCAAAAAGACTTTACGCGGTTGAGTGTCTCTATTGCCTCGTTAGCAAAGACGCATCATGTCCGAATTCCAGGGATGGGATATGATCTCCAAGAGCTTCGCCATCAACTTGCTACGAAGGGTATTCTTTCATTTGAAGCGTCTGGACAATATAAATCTATTCGGAAGTTCATCTTTGAACTCGAATCGAAGTGGCCATATGTGTTCATAGAAAAACTCTCAGCAGAACGCGCAAAAAAGTCACAAGAAGTCGGATTTAAAATTAAGGTGGCCACATTTCTCAGACAACCACATAACCACTCCACAGAAAAACGTCAAGTATTATGACCAATCAAAAAAAAATACAAATGCTCGGCGCATTACTGTTGGTATGGGGAATAACAGTTGTATTTCAATTCTCAGAAGAGACCGGAAGCCACGATACAGCCGTCAATATCGATGCTTCCCCCTATAGACAACTCAAAACCGCTCCCGACTCCCTAGCATTAGCGAAGTCATTTTCCAATCCTCGCCAAAACGTCACACTCGCGACACCACGAAATATTTTTTCTCCCTTCCATCTCCGTCACGCGCAACAGGCAGCAGATTCTAATCGTACGAAAACTGCAAAGATAAAAACTCAAGAAGGTATCAAAAAAGAACCAACATTCGTGGCTCCTCCAGGGCCTTCACCTGAGGAACTCGCCTATCAACGAGCACAGCAGCAACTCAGCAAGTTTCGATTTCTTGGCTATCTAAAAAAAGGTGGAGAGAGTCAGGCATTTCTGACGAAAGATGAATCTATCTATATCGTGAAGCAAGGTGAAACCGTCGAAGGTCGTATTGTCGTGAATCGCATTGATCCCACACTAGTCATCTTATCCACCAAAGTTATAGAATCTGGAAGCCTGGTTCAAGCAGAAATCCCACTCACGAAAGACGAAAAAGGCGCTTCACGTTCATAACACATTTTTCGTAGTCATCATACAATGCCAATGACAAGGGTTATCTCTAAGAGTCGACTATCCACAGTCGTCGCTCACATCTTTTTCATCATGAGTCTTCTCGTGCTTTCAACGCTGCCCCCCACGTTCGCTGCCACGTACCGTTGTGAAGACTCAGCTGGGGTCACAGTCTTAACAGACAGCCCCGCACAGCTTGAGCACTGCACAGTCTTATTTGAAGATCACTCGTTACCCGATCAAGCCACAAATCCTCATTCGGGACCTGCCCTTCAACCCATGTCATTATTGACTCAACCGAATGGCAAGGAGTCACCTGGACAAAACCAAGAATACCCCTTTATTGATGAGCCGGATAAAGGGTCGCAAGGCGAACCGTCAAATATGGTGACTATTCCAGTCACTTCCTATGGAGGATCGCTCCTGGTCACCGTTCAATTGAATCAAACCCGAGAAGTCCGGCTTATTCTCGACACTGGCGCAACCATGACCGTGCTCTCCCAAGATGTCGCTCTTGACCTTGGACTGCTGTCAAATACGAATACCCAATTAACGACGGTTCAGACCGCTGGAGGTCCGATACAAGTCAATGTGAGTACCATACGGTCCATCCAAGCCGGAACGGCTGAAGTCCATGATGTCGACGTAGCCATCCATGACCTTCCCGACAGTCATACAGGTGTAGATGGTCTTTTGGGCATGTCCTTTCTCAATCACTTCCTCGTCACATTAGATACCAATCAAGGCGTGCTGCACTTAAAACCACGTTCCTGACTCACCGCCAACAAGCATGGTGCTTGTCACACCACTGCACCATCATATTTTGTGAGTAATGATTGTTTGAAAAACACGTAGGGCAATGAGCGTGGGAAATTTACAAGACGTACAAAAGGCCATCTCTTACCACAACATCGAAGATCGTCGTGGCAAGAGATGGCTTGATCGATGGATCGAGCAAGGTTAGAAGATGGCGTTCATTAGTAGGGGTAATACCGTCCATGATATCGATAATAGTGGAGACAATTCCGATATCGGGAAAATGAGTAGCGAAGGTTGTTACACGTATACCCTCGCTTCCAATCCTTTCCAGTGTACTCTTGAGGAATTTGATTTTTCTTCAACGCATCTTCGACAAATTGGTCAACTTCCGCTTGATCACCAGGATTAAACGGCCGTTCCATGACTTCTTTGTTCAAGGCTCGCTGCATGGCAGCTAAGTCTTCCTCATCATCTGCAAACACCACGTGCGACCCCACGAAAATGTAAGACAGAACAAGAAAAATACCAAGCACGTCTTTGAGATATAGGCGAAATACCATTAGATTCTCTCCTAAAAAAAGAAGGGGCACCCCGTAGCAGAAAAAGGTTCACCACACTCCCACTTTCATTACGATAATAAACTCCCGCCACCACCGGAATTACGATTAAAATACATTCGATAATGAACGAGTCAGTCCCTTTGTCAGCAAATCTTGGGCCTCCTCATATTCCAAATTGGCCTGATTGGCCGTACTCACAACACGTGTTCGATATTTCTTCAGTTTACCCACTTCCGAATAGGTTTGTTGTTGAGTACCAGCCATACCTTGGGCCAAACTCTGTTGACTATCCGAACGAACAATCACCCCCTTGGGGGCCTTTTCAACCACCTGAACATCCGTCACCGCCATGAACGTCACATCTTTCACAAACGCATCTGCCACTGTCTCGGTAAGCCCTCCAACAACAGAACCAATCAACCCACCTGCAGCTCCTCCAATCCCACCATGCGTGGCAAGGCCCACACCAGCACCGGCAGCTCCACCAGCCAGCACTCCTCCATAACCTCCGCCTAACGCAGCTTCGGCAGCTGTTGGACTCGCTTTCGCCACACTGAGCACATTAGCCTGCAACCGATAGTGTGCTTCTTCCGGATCATCAGTTATTCGATACCCTCGTTTCATAATTGCGGCTTTAATCGGCGTCTCAATGTCAAAGTTATCTTTGTCTGAGGTATTGCGAACTTCAATAAAAATTACTTTTTTATCAGGTCCAACAGGATCAAGAAAAATTGTATCACTCATCTTGGTTTGTACATCTAAATCTTTTTTGGCAATAGACGTGTGTAATGCATTACATCCGGACATGATCCAAACCAGAAATCCAAAAATTAACACATTGGCTGTCATCTTCTGAACATGTTTCATAGCAACATCCACTCCTTTTCTCACACCGTAAAATTTCAAATATGAATAAATAAAACCAACTTATGATATACCTGTACATTTATTCGTGTTCGCCTCTACCGAGGCTAAGCAAAACCTACTTAAAATCTACCATTTGATATAGATGTCTGCTTATAGTTTCCATACGGAACAAAAAAGTTATTACGACAGATCTTTCACGCAATCACGATCAAGACTTGTATCTGCGATCTGCCACAACGCTTGAGGAGCCAGCTTGCCAGTCCATGTCACAATCGCGTTTCCAACTTTGGCTGTAATTTTTTCGGATTGGACCTGCGCAGTCACACCATCTCCAAAACGACGAACCCGACCTTTCCCACCACCCAAGAGCGAAGGGTTGCTCAGTAACGCTCCAAGGCCGGACGCGACAGGTGAAACCAAAATTTGAATCTTGAGCGAAGCACCCTCATTCAACAACTTCTGTTCAATCGTGGTCCCTCCACCAAATGCTGCAGCGCCGGCAGTCTGAATGGTTGGGGCCTTTTCACTTACCCAAGTTTCCACCGTTTTCGCAATACAACCCGCTAACAAAATACCTTTTTGCTCCTGCCATAGCTGATTGGCATAGTCTAAGTCCGCAGAGACTGCCCCATACTGATTGTTTTCAATGTTTTGGATACTCGACTTCAACACATCAATGATTTCTTGCATTCTTGGAGAGGTGGCATTCACCGTATGTGGACCATTCGCGACAACGAAACAGATCAAGCCAGTGGCAAGACGTAACATCCACCTGTTCTTCATCAACAACCTCCTGACATTCTGATGACTTGATTCTTGAGCCAATGAAACTACTACCGGTATCATAGAGGTTCATCTTCAAATTTTTCAATTCTATTGAGACAAGATTCTTCTATCGAAAAATGCTCAGGGCAGGGATTGGCAAGGAAGTGGTGAAGCCATGACAGCACGTTGCACAAGAAAACGCATCAATGACCTTGAACATAACACAACGAGTAGGACCAATGGCCAAGCAATCAAACAATACAATCGACCAACTATTGAGACGGAGATAATGGCGACATGCGAACAGAATGGCGGGGACGGGGAAAAGTCAGGAAAGTTTGGAAAAGCTGGAAAACTCTTCGTCTGTGGTAAATGTCGGGATTAATTGAAACATATTCACCTGCTCTAACACATTTCTGACCGTTTCTTGTGGATTGACCAAGATTAATCGCCTTTTCAAACCTTGAAAAATCTTTGCGGCAGAGACCAAAGCCCCGACGCCAATGCTATCGATGAAGGTCACACCTCGTATATCAAGAATAATCCCTTGGGTCTCAAGTTCTCGATGATAATCAATAGTCTCGTTAAAATTATTTTTTGAAAAAATGTCAAGTTTTCCAATTAAACTCAGAACTTGCATGCCATTGACTGATTTTTGCTTGATAACCATTGTAACAACACTGAGGAGAATAAGAATCACGGCTCGCATGTAACACAATCTACTACTTAGGTTCTATCCTCTAATTCGGCCATATATCCAAGAGACTTAAGCTTGTGTGTACTGAGAGCCCGCATAAAAATCATTGCATACGCATGGCACTTACCCTATCCTTATGAGCATTGCCCACATCACGAACCACTTTATTGCCCCCTGGGAGCAATGGCGTTCAGAGAAAACATGTCAATGATGATGCCAACTCCACAGTCCCATCACTTTCCCGCTCCACCATCATGGTTATCTGAATTGCCACGGAAAGATTATTGGTCAACGCCATTTGCCGAAAGCTTGTTAGCACATGCAGATCTGCCTCAAGGAATTACGGTATTAGACATTGCGTGCGGTAGCGGATTACCCACATTTTACTTAGCCCAGCACGTTGGTCAGACCGGCAGAGTCGTTGGTCTAGATATCAGTGAGGCTCAATTGCTTCGAGCACGAACGTATCAAGGCCCGCATTTCCCATGGCTTGAGTTTCGACAAAGCGATATACGACATCTCCCTTCAGATCTTGGGACATTTGATCGCATTACTGGAAACTTATCCTTCATGTTCTTTCGCCCGAATCGAAAAGAAACCCTCGAACAATTAACCCATTACCTCAAACCTGGAGGGCAATTAGTTTTAACATTTCCTTCCCTCGGCACATTTGACTCCCTGTGGAAACGAGTAGATCAGGAAATGATGGAGCAAGGACTGGCCAGCGAGCAGCAAGCCTTAACCGAGTACAGAAAAGAACGGCCATCGGCGAAAGATGCTAAGCAGTGGCTGACGGAAATCGGAATGAAGCATGTGCAGGTCAGTGAATACCCTCTAGAAGTTGAGACCGAGGGTGGACAGGCTTTTCTCCAGCATCCTCTATTACGAGGAGGCTTCCTCGATGATATTTATGAATGTTTTGCCGACCAACAACATGCGGAACATTTCATGGAGATCATTGCCAATGACATTCAAAGCTTTCTCCCGTTGATCGCACAACGTTGCGTCATGTCGGCCTGGAGTTCCCCAGAGTAAACGTCCCTTTCACTATTTCGAATTATTGTCACATGACTCACATGAAGACATTCATTGTCACACTCGTACTCCTAGGGCTCAGTACAATATTTCTAAGCTGCAATCTCATTGGTGGAGCATTTGAACATGAGCCTCAAGATCTACAGAAAGAAATAAGCGCCGAAGCGCAACTCCTCATGAAACACGCATTCGAAGGAATCGACCCGGCACAACTTCGTGACTATCATATCCATCTGCTCGGAATGAATACAGAGCTGAATGGCACATTTGTGAATGAAGGGTGGCAATCACCATTTGGCGGACTCATTCATTATATTCAGTTTCAAGTCTATAAAAGCGCTGCGGCCATTACCGATGAGGAGCAGGCTGACAGCCAATATCTTACACGACTCAAAACCCTCATTGAATATATGCCGCAACATGGAAAGTTTGGAATCATGGCGTTTGATTATTTCCACAATGAAGAAGGTCAGCCGATCAAAGAACTCAGCACCTTTCATGTTCCCAATGCCTACGTCATGAGTACGGTCGAAAATAATCCTGACATCTTCTTTCCTATTATTTCGATTCATCCCTATCGACATGATGCCATCGACGCCTTAACACGTTATGCCAAACACGGAGCGCGATTTGTCAAATGGCTTCCCAACGCCATGGGCATTCACCCCTCATCCGAACGTATGAACGAGCAACTCGAAGCCTATTATCGCGTGATGCACGACTACAAGATGACACTCATCTCGCACACGGGCGATGAAAAAGCCACGGAAGCCGAAGAATTTCAACATCTCGGCAATCCATTATTTTTAAAAAAGCCCTTAGACATGGGGGTGAAAGTGGTCATGGCACACGTCGCAAGCTTAGGCGAATGCAGCGAAGAAGATGCAGCCATCTGCACACCTGGTGCACCCTACATTGACCTCGCCATAGAAATGCTAGAAAACCCCACATATCAAAACCTGCTCTTTGCTGATATTTCAGCCTTAACGCAAGACAATCGAAAAGACCATCTCGATAAGGTATTGGGCAATAGTGCTATTCACGCACAACTCATTAACGGCAGTGACTATCCCCTACCGGCTGTCAATATCGTCATCCAAACCCGAACGCTTGAGTCAGCCGGATACATCACCGCTCAAGAACGTGAAGCACTGAATGAAATTTACGACTTCAACCCCCTTCTCTTCGACTTTGTCCTGAAACGCACACTTCGACACACCGAAACGGGCGCACACTTTCCACCCTCCGTGTTCCTCGAACACCCTGAGTTGCAAACACAGTAAACAGTCGTTTATTCAGAATACAGGGAAGTACAGATTCATGATCGTAGGCGCTCTGCATCGCAGAGAGTCACATTCTCAACATAACCTGTACAAAGACTGGGGAGGACTAGTCGATCCAGATGGCAAGAGGTGGAAGGAATGGGAGCGGACCAACACCAAAGAATGAAGGCCTTCGATACCCATACAATGGAGAAAAACCCGATCCGATAGGAGGAACAGGGACAAAGTCGTAAGACGGTGAATAAGCAGGATGGTCCTGCTTCGGATATTGTCGCCGTGCTTGACGAGTCATACGGTCTTTAAGCTCATTCATGGAAATTTCTTGGCGCTTCAAGCGTCGTTCTAATTGCGCAATTTTTTCCTGCGGGTTCTGAAGGCCTTCATTGAACGACTGAATACATTCAGCTTGAGAATTTCCCGTATACGTATATGACGTACATTGCCAAGGAATAGAAGACTCAGCAGCAGCCAACGACGGTAACCCCAATAACCCAAAACAACTGGCTACCGACATCAAGACTATCGCATTGTTCAAACTGCGCCACTTCTTAAGGGTACGCACAATATGTACCATCGAGTTCTCCATAATTCCAGTAAGCACTCTATAGAATATCATGTCCTGAAACGATGAACAATCATAATGTCGATTGTAATGTTTGACACCAAAACCAAATAGTAGGCTTGCCCACCTTACCAAGCATGATGGATGGCCTTGCCTAAAGCTGATCCATGACCGTGAACATTGCCACTTCCACAATCTGCCCCTTCACTCATTTCCGAAAAATTTCCTCCATGCTTTTTAGAGCCTTGGCACTAGTTCGGCGAATAATAATCTCCGCTTTTGACGTCAGCCGTACCTGTTTCGTGCGGGTCCCGGTCGCCTGAATTTCTAAAAACTTGGCGTCTTTCGCATTTTGAATCGCTCGTCGTGCTTGGCTAGCCGAGAGTTGAGGGATAATTTTCTCTGCATCGCTCATGGAAACTGGAATGCGATGCATCTGCTTGAGAAATAACTCTGAAAACAATGTCCAGTAATAACTTTGCTGTAGCTTCGGTTCTCTCGCAAAAGCCATAAGCCACTCTTGGGCGGCTTCTTTATTAACCGCTTCGATATACCGCTGAATTTCTCGATCCGAAAATCGTTTCACAGATGTACCCTTTCAATTCCTCAGGACTTATATGTCAGAATGACCGTACGGAGACAATTAAAATATTAATATCAAGTACGTATAATGTCAATATGCAAGTCATTGTTTACATTAATTAATACAGTCTTATAGTCTTCATTAAAACTTCATTATACATGTCATATTGACTAGTATAATGAATCAATGTATGTTTATGTATCGACATCATTCCGAACGGGCATGTCCCGACATCCCAGAAACGGAGGTATACTATGAACACACGTTACCGAGCCTCTCATCAATCGGGATTCACATCCATCTCAATAACACCACGCATCGGCTTCCGGCACATCGCTCTCACAACCGTCTTACTTTTTCTCACATTTGGGGGATATTCGCCTGCATGGGCGGGAGATCGACACAGGACAACTGCCGCAAAGATTCATCTTACAGGGTTTTCCATTCATATTGGACCAGGCAGCGGTGTTCACTTAGGAATAGGTGGTCATCGTCATGGTTTTCGCGGACCACGTGGGCCGTTCAGAAACCACGTTGGACCTCGCCATTTTCATTACGGTCCTCAATATTTTTTCGGGCATCAATATCGACCCTATTATGCACCACGACATTTCGAAAGACATCACAAGCATCGTGGTCATCTTAAAGGCTGGAGAAAACATCGCCGACATCGGCATTAAGAAAAACACGAGACTCTCTTGATTATTGAAACATGTGTAGTCAGAAAAACTCCCCGGGCATCATTACCCCCAGGGAGTTTTTCTTTTTTCAGTTGCGACTGAGGATTCTCTTGCCACGACTCACGGCTAAAAAGGCTCATACACACGTTCCCGTTACATCAATACCCCATCAACGGGTTCTAGACGCGGCGGCACAGACGTTTCGCCCAATTGTTGCCGTAAATCTATTTCAATATTTCGGCAGATAGCCGTCATCGGCACATCCTCATATTTTCCATCAAAGGGGTCTTCTGTTCGGCAGCCTACTCTCTCCATGACCGTAAACATGAACGCCAGCATCACATAAATTGGCAGAGTTTCCCATCCCAAATGTTTCACCAATGAGAATGGAAGAAGTAACAGAAATACCCAGACAAATAGCTTCGTAAAAAACCCATACTGACGAGGCAAGGGCGTATGCTTGATTCGCTCACATTTACCCTGCGCAATGTAGAATTCCTTGAGAGAGTCCATTAATCCCAACACGTAGGCACGCGGGGCAATCCAGCCAGCGTCAAACACTTCCCGTAAGCGCTTTGCTTGCCAATGATTCAGCTGTGTGGCTCTATTGGCAACACTATCCAATTGGTCTAGTTCAGCCTTCCCAATAAATGGGGCAAGGACATTCGACGCATACCCCTCTCGCAGTTGTAAACGCAAAGCCTGCAAAAATGCGAAATGCCGATAAATAAACTCTCGATGCAGTGCTTCGACTTGCTCAGCCTGGGCATCACTCCCTTGAGGCGGTTGAATATAGACAAGAACTTGTGAAGCGAAGTTTCTTGAAAAATTGGTGACATCACCCCATACCGTTCGAGCTTCCCAATAACGTTCATAAGCGGAGTTATTACGAAACGCGAGTAAGATGGCGATAGCCGTCCCAAAGACACTAATCCCAGTAAAAGGAAATGCGAGTTTTTCAAAAAAGAACTCTAAATGAAGAAGGCACACTCCATAGCCATATAGCGTGTAAAACAAGACAGCCCAGCCATCGATTTGCAGAAACCATTTAAAAGGAAGTCTCCGCCTGACAATCATCAGCCAATCCTTTCTTCACGACAATGAGCGAAACGATGAGACAGTAATGCACGAGATGTTGTAGACTTTACGTTCCGACACGCACAACGTGTCACAGATGTATTCAAGAATTACCCTCAATCTTCAGAGATGATAAATTGCTGAAACAAGTAACCACAGGCATAGAACCCTACCTGGCATCAAGCCTCTATATCGATTGGAAAACGCCAGTAGTCTTCGCTCACGCACAAACGTTAGCTAAGAACTGCCAGACCTCTCTCGATGTGGCCAAGGCCTGCTTCGAATTTGTGCGTGATGACATCAAGCATAGTAGAGATTATGCCCTGAATCCTGTGACGTGCAAAGCCTCTGAAGTGCTCACGCATGGCACAGGGTATTGTTATGCAAAGAGCCATTTACTCGCCGCATTGCTCAGGGCCAATCATATTCCCACCGGTCTGTGCTATCAACGACTGACAATAACAGATGAGATACCCCCGTTCTGCCTACATGGGCTCAACGCCGTATATCTTGATGAATTCGAATGGTATCGCGTTGATCCACGAGGCAATAAGGATGGGATCGATGCATCCTTCTGTCCACCAATAGAACAATTAGCCTATCCGATTAAGACACCAGGTGAAGTGGACTTACCGGAGATATGGGCTGAACCGCTCGGTACAGTCGTTCGAACACTCGAAAGCTACAAGACCTATCAAGAAGTGGCCGACAACTTACCAGATATTTCAATGCGCACCACTCAACACTCCTCAGTTCAATAACTTTTTAGGAGAACGACAATCTGTCGCTCTGTCGTACACGATCATCTCATCACGAAAAATGTTTTTTGAGCGAGTTCAATAACGCCTGATAAATCGGGTTGCAGAGTTCACCAACTGCCGTATCATTCGGGGAATCGTACGTCGACTGCCACTCCACAAAGGCCGTATCGTTTTCCGTAATCGGTAAGACCCGCGCCGCCCCGATATAGTTATTGACCGCACTCTTCGAAACCGGACCTGGGCCATCATCAATACGGTACATAAAGGTACGCTCACGATCATCGATCAACACTAAGGTCTCATGAAATGCGCCATTGAGAATGCGCTGTGCGCCCACTTGATCCCCATCCACTTCACCAACTTTCTCTACCTGCGTCACGACCCCAGCCGCCCATGACAAATCATGAAATTCCCGTAGCACCTTCCACACAGTCTCACAGGACGCATTGACGATGACTGAATTGTAACAGTTCCCCATAACTTTCCTCCTACATTCATCACTCTAAAAACTACATCGTGTTGTTCCACACATGCATGGAACAAAGCCGACGTCTAGCGTAACTCCCAATCGAGAATATTAACTTGCAATACAGCAACGCAAACCTCAAAACCTGTATTGTCACCTATGAGGATTGCCAATAACATCACACACTTGCAGCCAGCGTCACGACAAGGTACCGTACACCACGTTCCATCAGCAAGAATACCTCACACTATACGCATGATCACCGAATTCCTGATCACAACCAGAGAGAAACGAAAACGTCTCGATACGTTTCTTGTTCACCGTGAACCGGAAATTTCACGTTCCCGGCTTCAACGGTTAATCGAACTTGGGCGAATCCGCGTCAACGCACAGATCGCAAAACCAAGTCAAAAAATTAAACCAGGCGATCGAATTACCATGGATACACCGCAAGCAAGCGACTTGACGCTTGCGGGAAAATCCATGGCCATAGAAATCCTCTACGAAGATGAAGCGCTTATCGTGGTAAACAAACCTGCCGGCGTGGTGATGCATCCAACATCTGGAAACTGGTCTGGAACATTACTGAATAGTCTACTCGCGCATTTTCAGATGACCCAACAGGAAGCTCTAACACCTGGGATCGTCCACCGTCTTGATAAAGATACTTCGGGAGTTCTCGTCATCGCAAAAAACCGAAATGTCCATCAAGATCTTGCCGGTCAATTTGCCACACATTCCATCACGCGCCACTACGAGGCTATGGCTTGGAGCACTCCAACAAAAAGTGAAGGCGTGATTGATCTGGCGATTGGCCGTGATAGACACCAATCAAAAAAACACTCATCCAACACGGCTACCCCTCGCGCTGCCATCACCGAATTCCGTGTCATTCAGCAATGGAAAAACGTGGCGTCTCACATCATGCTTTTGCCTCGCACAGGCCGCACCCACCAACTTCGTGTCCACCTTGCGTCTCTCGGCTCACCCATTCTGGGAGATCTCCTCTATGGGGGAACACCGGCATGTCGCATCGGAGAAATTGCCATCCCACGAGTTATGCTCCATGCACGCACCCTTGGCTTTCAGCATCCGACGTCAAAAATATACAAGGAATACACTATCGACCCACCGCCCGATATGCAGACACTACAGCAACAACTCCAATACAGAGACGAAACAACACAAACCTGAGGACATTTATGATGCGCTATTTAGCTCGTCACGTCATGATAGTCGATGGTATGATCACATGGAATATACACATCTAGAAGGAGCCGCATATGGATATCGAAACATTTCGACAGATGGTTGAGAAAAACCCTAAAGGCTTTTTGGGGCGCTATGGCCTCGGAAAGAAGATTTACGAGGAAGGTGGCAATCTTGAAGAAGCAGCGGAAAATCTCCGCGTTGCAGTTGAGCTTGACCCAATTCATGTTTCTTCTCACTGGATACTAGGCCAAGTGTTGGGAAAGTTAGGAAAACATGAAGAAGCCAAAACAGTGCTCACAGCAGGGATCGCTGCGGCCACGTCAGGTCGTTCGAATGGAGGAGGCGACCTTGTCCCAGAAATACAGGCCTTCATGCAAAGTTTAAAATAAACTTATGATTTTCCCAAGGTGACCTGAAGAACTTTTTCTGTTTCTTCTCGAAGGAGGCGAAGCTCTATAACCTGCCCAGGGACGGTATGTTCAATTAAATAACTTTTTAATTCTGCCGCCGACGTAATCGGCGTTTCATTAATCGCTAACAGCACATCATTTTTCTTCACCCCAGCGATTCGTGCAGGACCTTTCGCCAGCGCGGCAGCCACCCGCCATTGCTGCTCAACCTTCATGACCTTCATACGAATGCCCAGTCTAGGGAATGCATAGGACTTTCCAGATTTTAACGTGGTCACAATTTTCACAATTAATGGACCAGGAATCGCAAAGGCAAACCGACTACATCGTCGTTCACGACTTTCGGTTTGCGTTTGAATAATGGCATGAATGAGACCAACAAGATGGCCATCCGTTCCAAACAGTCCTCCACCAGAGTTTCCACTACACGCCGAAAGGTCGATCTGTAACAGGCGTGATTGTGCGGTGGGTAAAAATGTTTGCGGATTTCCCATACGCCCAAAGGACAATGCAGGACCCCATCCAAGCGGATACCCAACGGTAAAGACCTCATCCCCTTGACGTGACGTCTCTTTCTCGAAAGAAACAAAGGGAAGGTCTCCGGCATACGAGTCCTCATCAAGTTGATACAACGCCACATCAAGAAACCTATTTACACCAATTAAATGTGCCGATAGCTCTGCAAGTCCATCAGTAAGCACATGAATTGCCTGTGGAACCTCAGCCTTGCCACCACGTGTCCGCTCTACGGCATGTCGCGCTGTCAGGATATACCCTTCGCCAAGATGAACCCCTGAGCCACGGATCGCAAATTGAGATTGCACAGATTGCTGAGACATCTCATCCGAATTATGGCGCAAGATACCAACCGTGGCATGCTTGGCTTGTTCAACCGCGTCATGCAATTCGGATGACCACGCCTCCCCTCCAATCCCATCCATTGAGATACACAGCCATGCCATGGCAAAAAACCATACTAATCTTTTCCTAGAAGTCATCTTTCACCCCTTATAACAAAACAATGCAACAGGCCTTCAGCTTTTCAGCTACGAGCAGATATTTCCTTTCGTACGCGATTCAACTCTAAAAACCTCTGCAACATGTCATGATACGAGTAATGCGCATTCCGACCGCTCGGGTTTGGAAGCACCATCACCTGCGCGCCTTCCAAAAACTCTGGAATAAAACCCACTCGCGACTTGGAAGACGTACGTTGTCGACGAGCACCAGAATCGGCATGAGGCGGAAACACCACAGGATAAAGCGTAACGCCAAGTAGCGCAATAATACGAGGACGGTATCGGCGCACTTTTTCGAGGAACAACGCCCGCCCCTCGGCATACTCGCCCTGCTTCAGATCACTACTACCAGCAGTTGTACGAGCGACAATATTGGTTAGCCCCAATCCCCACTCTGGCAAACGCCAATCATCATGATAGGTAACAGGGTACGGAACGAAGTTCGCCTCATTCAGTAGCTTCCAAAATCTATTGGAATGGCCGGCATAATGATGGCCGACCTTCGCAGATTGTGTGCCGGGATTAATGCCAACAAACAAAATATCTAAATCCGGTTTGATATAATCAGGAAGAGTCATTTATGTTTCCAGGAAAGCTCTACTTTAGTGAGCGGAAAACCTCCTCATCCGCTAGTTTTGAGAACGCACCATACCCCCAATCAGCCTGGCAGACACACGTGTTCCAACCCATGCCGTCAATCAACCATTCTTAGGTATTGCGACAGACCAACGTGGGAAATGACCTTGCATGTTGGAACCTCCGGCAACGTTTGCAACGCTTGTGAACAGACCGAACTTTGGTGAGCGGAAGACTCCTCATCCGCTAGTTGTAAGAATCACCATACCCTCTTTTCAGCCTGGCGTTCGAACCCTTACCGCTTCAGAACATATAGCGAAACGTCTGAAGCTCAACGGCTAACTCCATCATCAAATATGTTTCCAAATACTGATACCTCCAGCAACATCAGCAAACCTTGTGAACAGACCTGTCATTGGTGAGCGGAAAAGCTCCTCATCCGCTAGAGTAAAGAACACACCATACCCCCAATCAGCCTGGCAGACACACGTGTTCCAACCCATGCCGTCTATCGACCAATCTCAGGCACTGCGACCGACCAACGCGGGCAATGCCCGTGCATGTTGGAATCTCCGGCAATGTCAGCAACGCTGTTGACCAGACCGAACTTTGGTGAGCGGATGAGGAGTGTAACATTTCACGAATCAGGGAGACTGTTTGGTATAATACATGACGGTTTGATAAACGGACAGAAAAGTTCACAAATTTCTTGCATTTGTGCATTAACCAGGAGTGAGACTCATGAAAAAAATAATATTGACGAGTATCTTGGCATTCAGCGCAATCGTTCTCATACTCGAGCAGGCTCCAGCATCTTCGATGGACACCGGTACATCTGACGGGAAATACGCAAAGGCCACATTTGCCGGTGGATGCTTTTGGTGCATGGAACCTCCGTACGACAAACTGGAAGGCGTAATATCGACAACGTCAGGATATATCGGAGGAGATACAGCCAATCCAACTTATGAAGAAGTTTCTGCAGGAGGAACTGGACATGCAGAGGCCATCCAGGTGATTTATGATCCAAGCAAGATCGACTACGCTACGCTGTTGGAAGTCTATTGGCGAAACATCGACCCCACAACGCCAGACCGGCAATTTTGTGATCATGGTGATCAGTATCGACCAGAACTTTTCTACCATAATGATGAACAACGACGACTGATAGAAAAATCTATTAAGAAGATTGAGGAAACAAAGACATTTCCGGAACGTATCGCCACGGAAGTCTCTTCAGCCACGGAGTTTTACCCTGCGGAAGACTACCATCAGGATTATTATCTTAAAAACCCTTTGCGGTATAAATTTTACCGTTACAGTTGCGGGCGGGATCAACGGTTAAAGGAACTTTGGGGTTAATGAAGGTAGTTGCGGAAGAAATGATCTGAAAAGCCTCATGTCGGTAGTGCGATGCCATTCCATACCTTCGTCAATCATCACCCGTAACCAATCTCATGCTTCACAATTGGGTAGAAAAACACTGCAACAAGAGCGAGAGTAATTTGAGTAGATCAGTGCTCATGGCTATGATTGAAAAAAACAGAACTTGCGTCTACGGTCTAAGGCGTATTGTGTGAACAAGAGACGTGATCTTTTGATCGAGCATCACAATAGTATCTTTCCACAGCGATTGCCCTGAAACACAATTGCTTTGTTCTGTAGCAGTTGTTAGGTCTTGTTCTCGTATCAAAATTCCAGATTGTGTACGAAATAGTGTAAATAACACTCCCGGTTTCATTTTTTTATATGCAGAGCTTCCATACACAGTATCGACCGGTAGCAATTTAGTATTATAGCGATCCGCGTATTGACTGAGATTTAATGTAGAACTGGACTTTAGTTCATGTGCAATATGAATTTTCGTGTTTTCATCTTCAATGTTTGCATAACGACCTGAGAGTCTTTCGATACGATACATGGCATTAAAACCGAAAAGTGTTGCCCAAGACTTCCACTTTAAGAATTGAGCATCAAGACGAAACTCATCACCGTATATTTTGTAATTTTCTTGTTCACAAAAATCACCCAATCGAAGTGATGCAGCAAACTCTTGAACGTTGACCGGCGTAAAGGTTAATTGTGCGATAGGTTTTTCGTGAGTCAGCCTGCTATATGTGTATATATTGCCAAGCACAAGAAATGTCAGCATAAGCAATACAACAAGACTCAGAGTTAAAACACTGCGTACAATGAGTGTAAACATACCTTCATTCTAACAATATTTCGCTTCACATATTCGGCTTGCATACATCGTTGATAGAAAATACATGATGCTGTTCCCCTAACTTGTCCGCTTCTTTAAGAATTGGGCATCCCACGTAGCCTCGGCTACGATTGATGGACACCGGTGAAGCATTCTTGGGGCAGCCTAGATTGAAGTCTCTTACCAACTAACGTACTGATTACAGGTAGCCTTGGCTACGATTGGTGGATACCCGTGAAGCAGTTTTGAGGCAGCCTAGATTGAAGTCTCTTACCAACTAACGTACTGATTACAGGTAGCCAAGAAAAAGCTGAAGATAATTGGGGGGGAGTGGTGGTGGACGTAAAGTAGCAAAAGGCCAGTCTTATAATGGCATGTTCGGTTAATGCTGCCCTGTACCATTTCGGAGATTGGCCAGAGTTTCTTCCGCCTCAGGAATAAGATCTTGACGATTTTGGGCCTTGGCTATCTTAAGTGCAGTCATGGCTAAATTCAAAGCTTCCTCTTGTTCTCCACGATCGGCAATACTTTCGGCAATGACTAATCGCGCATTGATTGCCATCGGCTCTCGCCTAATGACTTCTCGAAGAATTTCTACGCCTTTCTCTGAATCACCACCCATAATACCGGGAAGTTTGACAAGCAGTGTGCCTTTGGAAGACAGCGCATCAATATGTTGAGGATCAAGTTCAAGCGTTCGGTTCAGTTCATCCATCATTCGGTTATATCCAAAGATTGCGCCCATCGTCGGCTCACCATCTATACGCATCTGCTCGCCCAACGTGCAAAATAGAGAAAAATGAGCTTCGGCATAATTATCATCGGCTTCGATCGCTTGCTCTGCAATAACCTCGGCCCGTTCAAAATGCCCCATCCGAACATCGCGATCTTTGGCAATACGTCCTTTTTGACATTCATCCAATGCACGTGCACTGAGCTCTTGAGCTGTTTGTTCGGCCATAGCAATCGGAGTATGCGTACCGAGCCACAGAATACTGGCGAATATAATCAGGCAAAATCTTATCATCAGAGCAGGTCTCCCTCTCACTTCAACATACGATGAAGCCAGTAATGGGTTTCTAGAAAAGGGGCCTTTACTTATACCAAACGCGTGTTTGAAAAGTTAAGACATGGGAGCAAGATATGCTCATCATTTTCAACCGAAATTCCACATTTGTCAAAATATTTCCCAACCTGTGATGCGCATGATTTCGCAGAGGCAGTCTGAAAAGAAACAGTCTACGATTTCACCTAAAACCCCATAGGTACTCAGCTTTACAGCTAACTCCGCAGCTTAATCGTTTTGATGCGGCTTGCGACAGAATGTTGGCTGTTTCTTACATTTGTGTAAAATTATTTGAGAATCTTGCACCAAATACATTTTCCAATTATGGTTCACTATGTAGTATGTCTTTCATGATCGAGAAAACTATGCGTTTACCAGGGCGTGTCATAGGATTGCTCAAAGAGTACATGCATGACTTAGTTGAACAGGCTAAGCAAGACGAGGCCGCGTCACAGTCATTTGGATATGCCTCGCCCCCGTATCACACCGATCAAGCCATCTCTGATTTGCTGGCTATTTTAGATGATCGGATTGAATCGGAAGGCGTTCAGGTCGGGCTCCACGTTGAATTTCTTCATCAAATGTGGACATTATGCGATCAGGCTCGAGCACATATCACCGAAACGGTCTGGCTTGAACAAAAACTCACCGAAGAAAAACCCTCTATAGCCCAAACTCGAGCATTAACCTATCACGCCCTCATTGACTACCTTGAGCATCAGCCTGAAAACTAATCGGCTTACCCATTATAGGTCTGACAATCAACTGCGCTCATCTCAGCTAGGTTCCTGCAAGCAAGGGCATGCTCAACATGATAAACTTGCCTAGCCTGTAATAAGTGCCAACTGTCAGTGTGAAACGAATATGAGAATGCTAGGCGGATACAAGGAAACAGCTGTCATCTCATCTCCTTGCCACTTAGCAGATGAGAAGTCTTCCCTTCGCGTTGGAGCCGAATCGCCACCCAATCCTCTCGACCCTTCACTTCGGCAGAACACCAGCCATACTCTACATAGCGAGCAATGATTTCCGATTGATCATCATCAAGAATGCCAGCCAAAAATAAGACCGTCTTCGTACTCGATACACTCGTCAATGCCTGACACCCAGTCAACAATGTTCGTCGATCGATGTTGGCAATAATGAAGTCAAATGACTCATTAGGCAAGGCCTGGATGTCCAACGTGCGAAGGTCAAGCTCGGCTCCAAATTGGTTCAAATGCGCATAGTCTTTTGCACACTCAATCGCCACAGCATCATGATCAATGCCCAAGGCAAATGCCGCGCCGAGCCGCAATGCCAACATCGCTAATAGACCGCTCCCCGTTCCAACATCTAACACACGTTCTCCGCCTTGAATCCATTCCTCCAACCATTCGGCCAACAACTGCGTGGTTACATGGTGCCCAGTTCCAAACGCCTGCCGGGGATCCAGTATCAGCTCAATCCCATGTTCTGGAATATCGACTGTCGTCCAACTTGGCCGGACAATGATTCGCCGACCAATCTGAATCGGCTGCACCGATGCCGTCCATTGCGCATTCCAATCCTGGTCAGACACCTCGTGAGCTGCAATCCGATCAGGATCAAGCTGTCCTCCCAATTGTTGAATGGCATTCCGAATCTTGACAAGCATATGATCAGTCCACACGCCGTGATCGTAATAAAGGTGAATCACCCCATCTTGCTCCCACGTTCCCAACATTCCATCTTCAACAAGAAGGCCGGCCAATTCCGTCGCACTGACAGATTCAGCAATATGGACATCAATAAAGGATTTCATTTAGGAGCCGATCCAAGATAAACACAATCTACTACGAATGCTCTGGATTTGGACATATTTTCCGCTCCTTCTCGTAACGATCATTTACCGTGGATTGACTTCTTCGATTGACGAAGAGGTGAGGAGTCGGTATGGTCGACAGGCGGTATGGAAGACACTATACACCAGAAGCGAGCACGCACGATCGAGCATGGCATTGCCAGAGCCGAACGTCTTACCATTATTGGCACACACGCCAGTACGTCTTTTACGAGATGGCGACTCACCATATTTTTCACAGCCTTTATCACCTGCTTAGCCTTGTATAAAAGCGAATGGTTTCATACAGGAAACCTCACGCTGCTTGGATTCTTTCTTCTATTCATCACCGTGACATATTTCCACGGTCGACTCAAGAGACAACTCCATCGGCTTCAACGTTGGAAAGACATCAAGCACTCGAATCTAGCTCGCCTTCGCTTGGATTGGCCAATCATTCCAACGCGAAACTTTTCTGTACCAGACAACCATCCATATGCCAATGATTTAGATATTATCGGGCCTCATTCTCTCCTGCAATTACTCGACACCACGTTTTCGCTTCCAGGTCAACACCGACTAAACCAATGGCTATTAGACCAAAACGAACAGCCTTTGCGCTTCGTAGAATGGACCGACCGACAATCCCTCGTCAAGGAAATGGCGCAACTGCCTCTCTTGCGAGACCGTATGCGACTCGAAGCCCGACTGATCAGCGAACAGCCGCTCGATGGAAACCGAATCCACGAAGCTCTCCGACATGGTGCTGACGTTCCGCATCTCGCCTTTCGATTATTCGCCTCAGTCTCACTGTGCCTGCTGACTTTCGTCTTAGGAGTCTTAGCCGCCCATGGATCGATAGCAGGATATTGGGTTCTCTCCTTCGGCCTGTACGTGATGCTGTACTTCTCGACAGCAGGGTCAATCGCCCCCGTGTTTGGACGCGTCCTCGACCTTCATCACGAACTAGAAAAACTCGTCGCCGTTTTTCGACTTCTGGAAAACCGTCGCTTTACGCACCATCCACAACTCGCACAATTGTGTGCACCCTTAATGACGAAAGCAGACAAGCCAACGGTACTCACCCGACAACTCGCACGTATTTGTTCGGGACTCAGCATCAAAGCCCATCCACTAGTGCATATGTTAATCAATACGCTGATGCCGTGGGACATCAGTTTTGCCTATCGTCTGCAGAAAACATGTGAGCACTTGCAGACCACGCTTCCCCTCTGGATGGATCAATTGGCAACTGTCGACGCCGCTAGTTCATTGGGCACCTTTGCCTATTTGAATCCTGAATATGCCTGGCCCATTCGTGAACAACCTTCGTCCCGGCAAGCCGACACCGGTTTTACGGCAAAACATATTGGCCATCCACTCATCAACGCACACCGTCGTGTCCCTAATAGTCTCGGCTTTCGTGAATTAGGCCAAGTGCTGCTTGTAACAGGATCAAACATGTCAGGGAAAAGCACCTTTCTTCGAACCATTGGCGTGAATATCTGTTTAGCTCAGGCAGGAGCCCCTGTGTGTGCACAGTATTTCTCCTGGACCTGGTTACGGCTCTTTTGTTGCATTCGCGTCACCGATTCATTGGCTGAAGGCCTTTCCTATTTTTATGCTGAAGTAAAGCGTCTGAAGATTGTCTTAGATGCGGTCAATGAACGAGACGGCCACTCCGTACTCTTCCTTATTGATGAAATTTACAAAGGCACGAATAATCGTGAGCGACTGGGGGGAAGTCAGGCCTTTATCCAAGCCTTACAAAAAGGCTATGGACTCGGCCTCTTGTCCACGCATGATCTGGAGTTGGCTCAACTTGAAACCAATGGATCACGGGTCAGCAATGTCCATTTTCAAGAAACAGTGGAAAAAGGTAAGTTGCAGTTTGACTATCAGCTCAGGCCTGGGCCCTGCCCGACCACCAATGCACTTCGAATTATGGAACAAGAGGGATTGCCGATTCCGGAAGATAGAGAATGAGAACATGAAAAGTGCAAAGTGAAAAATGTAAAATTTACTGTGAAATCTTACGTCCTATCAACTTTTCATTTTGCATTTTAAAATTTGCACGTCTGCGAACTACGGCGTAAACAATTGAACGTCCTGTTGAGCTTGATCGGTCTTCTCCCCAGTCGTCGTCCCGCATTCCGAACACAAATACTCATACAGATTTCCACTCGGGAGCACTAAGAGCAAACGCTCACGTGCAGGGGTCGCAGACTTACACTTCGGACAATACAACAGCGATGCGCGAAGCGCGCCAAATTGTTCTTGAGGCGAAGAAGGCTGCGGGGCTGGACGCCGCATACGCATGCCCGGCGGAATCGGTGGTGGGCCTCCAGGAAACGGTGGTCTCGACATGCACTGATCTTATCCAAGACCATCGCCAGCGTCAAGAATTACCCTGACAACTCATGGCATATGACCTTACAAAAAATTCATGGCAACCACATACAAGCCAATCAGAGAAAACAAACCGATGATAGCGCCCAAAAGAAACCAGAGCACATCGGCAATGCGTTTTTGCTTCTTGCTTCTCCTGGGTCTCCTCTCGTCCATGGCTCTATGGTATCGCGTTCCGCTACTCGTGGGCTATAAGGTTTCTCTCCTTGTGTATGCAATTGGATTAAGCGACATAAGTATGATTCCACGATCTCCGATATGAACGACAAGACCTTCATCATCCAAGAATGTTCAGAGCATTTCAAATGCTCAAGTGTTACATGAATATTTCGCCTTCTCTCCACACATATTATTGCGAGGCCTTACATGAATCGAAAGTACCTACAAGAACATCACTCCGCACCAACACGTTCATACAGCAAACGCTGCCTGACGACAGCGTTGCCAGTCAGCGCTTAAACATCCACGCCATAGCCATCACAAATACTCGCCAAATTCAGTCACTCAACTTGAACAAGCAGGATGGTTTGGCGTATGAAGGCTTCTCAAAAATGTTAAAACTTCCTCCTGCTCACTTTGCTCCAAAGCGAAATAGTTCGCTCGAGCAGTCACAGCCTCACCCCCATGCCAATCGATTGCTTCAGTGAGTGTCGTCGCTCGACCATCGTGCATATAGGGAGCCGTATCGGCGATACCCCACAAACGCGCGGTAATGAACAACTGATTCTCTACATCCGTCGCCTCATGAAGAGTCTCCTGAAGGCGCGGCCCCATATCATGTCGCTTCAAATCTGAATATAACTTGACCTTAATTCCACCCTTCAAACTTTTCTTAAAATTTGCAGGCTCTTCAGTCAGGTCAACTTCATAATACGGCTCCTTAAATGGATGAGCGGGATCTTCTGGGTGTTGATAAGGCAACGACTTGCGGGAAGTCTTCAGAACAGGTGTGTGACAGCTCGCACACCCAATTTCTCGAAAAAGCTTTCGTCCCTTTCCATTCGTCTTCGCTTCACAGGGTGGCGCCGTCGTCGTATTAAATATCGCCAAGGAGGACAACTGGCCAATGGTGATTTCATTTTTCACCCCATCTCCATCATGATCCATATCCTTACCGACAACTTCGACCGGCTCCATCCCCATGTGAAACCGTAAGGCACCGCAATCGAAGTCTCGGGTCGTGACATTATTGCCTTTTCGCCCAAACGGTCGCACTACAAGATCAGAATCCACACCCACAACATTGGAGGTATCCAAGATAACCTCTGGCTTCGGGTCCGTTCCTTTAAAAAATGACCGAGACTGCATCTTGCCACCAATACTGTACAACGAAGCCTTGGATGGTTGAATGGCGATAAAATGCATCAATTCAGCTTCGCCCTTTAGCTTCGGACGTGCCGCAGCTTTCATTTTTTGCATGCCTGCTACATCACTGCAATTAGTCGGAATCAATCCATCGTCGGACATTGGTTTACCATCTGGCATTTTCTCTAATTCATGAAGCTCATGGTGCGTGAGTTTTCGTGAAAACACCGACCCAAAATTCACACCATGCGTGGTCAGAGCAAATGTTTTCCCCAGGTTCTCCGGAAGTAAGGCTTCCTGGGCAATCTCCTGTAATGCTTGCGTCATCTCTTTGGCTAACAATTCAACGCCTCCCGAACCAAAAACAAATGGCGGATTGATAATACGCCCATTAAAGGCCACATACTCATTCTCACCCTTGTTGACCAGATCAAACTCCGTAACCGCCGGAAACGCATTCGCTGCCGCTCCCCCCACTCCACCAACCGCAAATGTTGCCGGGACGGCATCGTTACTCAGTATGGAATGGCATTCGAGGCACGTCTGCGAATCCAATCCATTCATACGCAGAAAATGTCCGTTCCCTTCATCAGAGTTTGCCTGAAGCGTCAAGCGGCTCCCAAATGGGGTTTTATCCTCTCCTTCATCGAATGGACCATCTCCTAAGCCGTCATGTTTATTAAACGGTGTGGAGAAGACACGCTCCCCCTGTTCAAGTATTTCCACTAAAGTTTTGTTTTTTGCTCTAATTTCTTCGTGTGTGATAGACGCGTCCAATTTTGGCGCTTCGCCCTTCGGAACAGGTCCGGACGCACACGAGACTAACGGTACCCCCGCGATCAAGGTGGCAATCCACCAACTCGTGAGTAACATTCTGTTCATGGCAAACCCTCCCTGATAGAAAAATATAATAAAAACATTCCGCTCTTTATCTATTCGACTCCAAACATCAACACCGCAAGACTTATACCCTTTAAGTTTAAGAATAGGTTTTGCGAAATATTACGATGTAAGTCTTTGGTCTAGAACCAGAAAAAGAAAGAGAAAAAAACAGATATCCGAAATAGTGAGAAACGCCACCAAAATTCCATGTATCTGATCAGATACTGGCTGTATCTACTTGTGAAAACGAGAAAACAGCCTGACAGAAAACAGGTGAGGAAATGAGGAAATTTTTACTGAGAAGGATTAAGCTGAGGTGACAACGAGAGAAGGTTCAGAAACAGGTACGCCATGACGGAAAAGAATACTCCTTGAAGAATTCGAGGAAACACGCTCACCAGGCAAAATGATACCTGCAAGATTCAGAGGATCAGCGGCAGAGATTCGCACGTCTTGCGTATCGGATTGCATGTCGCGTCGAACGGCACGAAGCGACTCAACGGCTTCGGGCAACGCATACTGTTCTCCGGTAAACCCGCTCACAAATCGTCCACCACGAATTTCTCCCCGCCATTCCATTCGACGGTATTGCATCAGTAGCTCACGCCAGGTCATGGAAAGTGACTCTCGCTTCAAAAGATCACGAAACACAATTCCGTATCGAGCCAGTAACTGCCTGGCCCACTTCTCATGAAGCTGTGATGTCGTAAGATGCTCATGACCCGATTCATGGCGAGGATTCACCAATAAATCCCATCGACCGGCACTATGACGAGGACGGCGCGCACGCTCCCTGCCCTCGGCATTCCGACGTTTTGGATTGATCAAGGCACGCAAGTTATCAACCCCATCAGCGGTAACAAGTCCCGCTGCCACTAATTCCCAGAGAGCCTGCTCCACTTCAGAAGCCAGGTGTCCCGCGTTTGCCGTCAGGTCAGGAAAAAAGCTCGCGCCTCTTCCTTCCAGAGCTTGAAGAACGTCTTGAGCCACGGCACTCAAAACCTGACGAAGCCCCACGCCTGCATCCTTCACCTTCTGTCGACTCAACGTAATATGCAAGGACGCATTCTCTCGAAGAAAGAAACTAATCGGAGCCAGGCTTGTCGGATTGATACGACGGATTGAGGATGCACTCGCTTCAACCTGAAAAAACATGTCCTTGCCTTTTTCATGACTCTCAACTGCAACGCGTGACTCTTTATACGGAGGCGTCAATCGTCCCCAAGCCACGACTCCTCGAAGACAGAGCATATCCAAGAGCTCTGGCTTATAATTTGAGACACGCTCTTTTAAGAGTGAAGATTCCCATGCAGACGCGGCTGCCTCAAAACCGGCTAATTGTGCAATGACCTCACGCAATCCAGCCTCACCATGCAATTGCGAACCTGGCGCACGATGTTGCCATCGAAAGAGAAAACGCATGAAATCGGCAGCAGAGACCGGCTCGATCTCACGACGCAATGAGCTGACAGTTCTTCGGTGAATTCTGGCAAGTAATCGGCGATCGCACCACTCTTCAAGTTTTACATTAGATTTTCCACATGAAGCTGAGTTTGTATTATTAGAAAAAGGCGAGAGAGAAGATGCCGTACGGTACTGTCCACGTAAGACTTGCCCTTGCCCTTCAAGGCGTAACAAAGCCTGAGTGACCGCCTGACGAGGTAAGTGCAATGCATACGAAAGCTCATCAACAGTGACAGGTCCACAACTTTCCATCCAACCCTGGACGATCAGAGGCATAGCTGCTTCTAATTCGATTGAGGGAACATCGGAAATAATCGGAAGAAGCTCTAATTGCTCCGGGGCAACAATTGAAACAGATGGATACAGCGACTGAACGATTGGCAATTGTTCTGTCGTCACCCAACCCCTTGCCATTTCGACTTCTTCATTATTCGCCTGACACACCTCCACAACGACTGCCCGTTTTGACTCAAGAAGCTCGGGGAGAAAGTCATTCCATGGCGCACCGAACTGCTCCGGCACCCACACCAAAAGATGAAGTGTTTCATGAAGTTCATCTGCATCTCGAACCGTCGGCCATGCCTCTTCAATCACCGCGGCAATGGCCGCAGGGTCGAGCGCACCAAGCTCTCCTCCCATGTCTCCGGGAAGCACTTGCCGAAGATTGACCGCTCGCGCTCTACGCTCCTCCAACGGCGCATCATCCAAAAATGCATAGGGATTGGCGTTAAGAATTTCATGTGCAAACGGTGAAGGCGCTGGCGACTCAACGGCCAGACATTCCACGTCACCGGTTTCCATGCGTTGAAGCAGTTGAACCAAGCCATCGATATCCATAGCTTCCGTAAGACAATCACGGACCGTTTCTTGGACCAATGGATGATCGGGAATCGGCACATCACCGACATGATTATCCTGGCAGGCCGTCGCCATAGGAAACGCTGCCCCGAGTAAATCTTCCGCGCGCATTCGTTGAATATGGAGAGGAACCTTCTTTCCCTTTTGAAAACGTAGCAGTGCTAAAGATCGAGAAATATTCCATCGCCATCGCGTGACAAAAAGTGGTGAAGCCAACACAGCTTGAATCAGCACATCGCGTACCGTTTTTGAATTGAGAAAGGAAAAGATAGCCTCTAACGGAAAACTGTGTTTTTCGCCAAGCGAGAGAACCAAGCCTTCATCGGTAGCCGCAGCTTGTAATTCAAAATCAAAGTTCACACAAAACCGCTTGCGAAGTGCTAACCCCCACGCCCGGTTTAATCGCCCACCAAAAGGAGAGTGAATCACGAGCTGCATACCCCCAGCTTCATCAAAAAACCGTTCGGCAATAATACGCTTTTGCGTCGGCACAGCACCAAGCACCTGCTTCCCATTTTGGACATACGCAATAACCTGCGCAGCCCCGGCCTCATCAACTCCACATTCGGCTTTCAGCCAGGTTTGAGCATTGGCAAGGGGATCTTGAGACGACTCTTCAAGTAGATGACTCACCTTTTCACGAAGCTGCGCGACTTCATTGGAGAGCTCGGCTGTGCGAGAAGGAGCCTCGCCACGCCAAAAGGGAATATTCGGAGGCGCACCATGTGCGTCTTCTACTCGAACTTTTCCTGTCTCGATTCCACGAATTCGCCAGGAAGATGTCCCCAGCAGGATAATATCTCCGGCTAAACTCTCAACGGCAAAGTCTTCATCGACTGATCCTACAACCTTGCCTTCCGGTTCAGCAATGACGGCATAGGTTGCGGTATCGGGAATCGCTCCGCCGGACGTAATCGCCGCGAGCCTTGCGCCTCGTCGCGGACGGACCTGTTGCTGCACCCGATCATGAAAGACATAGGCTTGTTGCCGACGACGGCCCGGCACATAGCCTTCTGCCACCATATGCAGCACGGCATCAAACGTCTCTCTTGTGAGATGCCGATAAGGAAAGGCCTGAGTGCAAAGTTGATACAGACCGCCCACCGACCATTCCTGCGCAGCCACTTCTGCCACGATCTGCTGTGCAAGAATATCAACAGGCTCTGGAGGAATCGTCACCGGATCTAGATTGCCGCGACGAATGGCATGTACCGCAGCCGCACATTCAACGAGATCATCACGTGTCGCACAGAACAGTCGACCCTTTGGGGTCGCGCCGACCCAATGCCCTGCCCGCCCGATCCGCTGCATACAGGTGGCGATGGCGCGGGGCGATCCAATCTGACACACCAAGTCCACATGCCCGATATCGATCCCCAGTTCCAGCGAGGCCGTCGCCACCATGACCTGCAGTTGCCCGGTTTTCAACCGATCTTCCGCGGCAAGCCGAATCTTTCGCGACAAACTGCCATGATGCGCCATGACCTTTTCTTCGCCTAACAGTTCAGCAAGATGATGGGCGATGCGTTCGGCTAATCGCCGTGTATTCACGAACACTAATGTCGTACAATGTTCATGGGCCAACTCCGCAATTCGATCATAGATCTCCGCCCACATGGCATTCGTGGCAATGGGCCCTAATTCGTCTCGTGGGACTTCAATCTCAAGATCAAGCTTTCGCTTCTGCCCCACATCGACAATTTGGCACGATGGAACAGATGAACCTCCCTGACCTATCCCATTCCCTGCGACTCCTCCACCAACAAGAAAATTCGCAATTAATTCCAAAGGCCGTTGCGTCGCGGACAAACCAATTCTCACAGGAGGCCTGGGGCACAACGCGGCTAGTCGTTCAAGAGATAAGGCTAAATGCGTCCCGCGTTTATTCGGCGCGACTGCATGGATTTCATCCACAATAACGGTCTTCACATTCCAAAGAATCTCTCGGCTTTTGCGAGCCGTGAGCATCAAGTACAAGGTCTCTGGTGTGGTAATGAGAATATGCGGAGGATGAGTCAGCATGCGCTGACGAGCGGCAGCCGGGGTATCGCCCGTTCGCACGTCAACTCGTAACGGTGGAACAAGATAGCCCGCAGACAACGCACACTGAGTAATCTGGGCTAACGGTTCCTGAAGATTCTTTTGTACATCATGAGACAACGCTTTGAGCGGAGACACATAGACGATCTGCGTCTGATCACTTAGCTCACAAGCCAATGCTTGCTTGAGGAGCGTATCGATGCAGGTTAAAAACGCGGCCAACGTTTTCCCCGATCCCGTCGGTGCCGCAATCAGCGTATGTTGACCAGAGGCAATCACCGGCCAACTCGCCACCTGGACATCCGTCGGCTCACCAACCTGCGATCGAAACCACTCGGCGAGAATGGGATGAAAAGAAGAAAGGGATGAGGTGTCCATAATTAGCGACATCGTAGCCCTTCCGGACACGGAGGTAAAGCACGCATTCGGTATACTAATAAAAAACAAAGCCTCTTCTGTATACTCAAAAGTGATAACTTGATAATGTGTATTATTAAACCTATTCCAAGGTAATAGTACGCTAGAAATACCATGCAAGGTTCCCCGTGATAATGGATGTTAAAAAACATATTCAGTCTTGGATAAAATCCACTGAAGAAGATTGGGACATTGCTAAGGATTTAGTCGAGAGAAAGAAAGTGCGCCATGGACTTTTCTTTGCACATTTAGCTTTAGAAAAAGCCCTAAAAACCCATGTATGTCAAGCAACACAGGACATCGCTCCAAGGAGTCATCATTTATCACATCTTGCGAAGATTCGAATTTAAGTTTAAGACAAGACCAGAACACCTTTTTGGTAGAATTCGACCAATATCAATTGGAAGGGCGATATCCAGAAAACCTCCTCAGCCCACCGACTCAAGACGAGGCAAATGAACTCTTAAGCAAAGCCCAGGAGATCTTTCAATGGTTGATCCAACAGTTGTAGCAACAATCCAGAATTATCTCACTGCTGCAGAGAAACAAGGGGTACGTGTCTCTCAAGCGATTCTATTCGGCTCCTATGCCAAGGGAACAGAAACCACAGAAAGTGACATTGATCTCTTAGTCATTGGGCCAAACTTTGATCCACAGCCCGATCGGAATGTTGTTGGAAAGTTATGGGGACTACGAGCTGAAACTGACATTCGAATCGAGCCAATTCCAATTGGAGAACAACGCTGGAAAAACGACGATTCCGACGTCATCATTGAAGTCGCTCGACGAGAAGGGGTCCCTATTTCGTTGTCGTAGATCAGGAACCTCGCCAAACTGGAATTACGCTGAGACTTATGACTGAAAGTTCAATAGCCTCCAACGCAATAACTATTTCTATACTCCCAATCGAAAGTCGAGTCATTGAATTTCCTCCTACAGTAAACACTCCTATACTTTAAAAATATAGTAGGAGAAAATCACACCTCCAATCCCATATCATTTGTCTTACCCCCACTAATCCTGCCTTGCTTGACTTGACATCGTAAATAAATCTGCCAAAATTCTTGACCAAACTTGCTGTAGTTAGATTTATTTCACCTTTTAAAGAAGAGAGCAAATGTCACCTTTAGATTCGAGGTCAAGTCAAGAAATGACCAAATGTACAACAGATCGATGATTGATACTTATAAAACTTGACCGGCCCCTAACATCACAAGATTGAATGTGTGAATTGCAAACATGGTGTAATTCGGTAGACCAGATCACTCTGGCCTTGCAGAGAAAAGGTATCAGAAAGTAGCAAATACAATGAGCAATAATGGAGAATGTCCCCTTTTCCATCATTCCGCTAACCGACATCATCACCAAAAACAGGTGACTTAAATCAAAACCGAGTCGCATCTCTGGGGAGAGCTATCGAGGCCGTGATGATACTATTCATCTCACTACCACTAATTCGGATGGAAATTGTTTATGAAATTTTTGAGATGGCAATAATGCAAGGAAAAGATGTGGAGAAACTGTAAGGATCATTAAAGGGTACAAAAAATGCCAGGACATAATTTTGATTGTGAGATTGGTAGAATGGTTCGAGAATTTGAGATATTGACACATCTTCTCAGAATCTTTAGCTACCGTTGTTTGATTAAGCAAAACCCCACGGTCGAACCTCTTCCAAAACACCCTCTGATGAATAAAACATGCTCAGGAATCATTAAAGAAATGGTCTCATTATATGAGACGACTGTTCCAAATGATAGAACAGGTTTAACTGCACTTAATAAGGCTATTGTCAAATTAAGAAGTATCCGATTGCATCGAAATGAAATCGTTCATGCCTTATTTTCGTTAGACCTTGATGGTCGTTCAAAAACCATGCATGCCAACATTGTCAAACAGATCAGAAATTTCGAACATGAACAGCAATTCTTTGAATTTCCGGAGCAAGCATTAGACAAAATTACGATCTGTATCATTGGTGCCGCAGAAGACTTTAGCTATGCTATTAGAAGAGTCAACCAGAATAAGCCCATTGCTAAGGCATTACTAAACTGCACATCGAAAGAATTTGTAGTACCAAATATTCAAGAATATAGAATTAAAGATAAAGGACAGTAAGGAATGAAACGAGATATGGAGTTAGTTCGGAAGATTCTGTTGGACGTTGAGAGTCTCAGATCATCAGAAACAGAATCATACTACACTCCTAAACTCGATGGATATTCAGAAGAAGAAATACACTACCATTGTGCTCTTATGGAAGAAGCAGGCCTACTTGATGTGAAACATCGAAACATTATGGGCACAAAGTTTCCATTATGTTATCCGAAGCGTCTCACCTGGTACGGGCATGAATTTCTTGATGCTGCTCGAGACGATGGAATATGGACAAAAACAGTCGCAACGATAAAAGATAAAACTGGAGCAATGAGTTTTGATGTTTTATTGGAGCTATTAAAATCGGCGATCCTTAAAGTCGCCAGTGGAGAATGAAATCCAGGGAGAGCATAATTAAAAAAAGGCGGTGTTCTGTTGAAATCGTATCAAGCACTTTTAGTTAGCTGCATTATTATCGTTGTTTTCCCATTTCCTTCCTTCGCTGAAGCAGATCATTATGCAAGGAGTGTGGTGATTCACGAATTAGAACTCCCTAACAAACTAAAAGTTGTGGGTTGAGAGGAAAAGGGGGACATTCTACTTTTTGGGGATTACCCTCCAACTCTAGCGTAATGAAGATAAATTGTATGTAAGCAGGCCTCTGTCAGTTTCTTGAGATTTTCGCCAAGGGAAGGAATCTGTTCCAAAAGAAGTAAAAAGTAGAATGTCCCCTTTGCCGAATAAATTGATGTTATGTAAAAACTCCCGCGCCCTTCTATGTCTCACATTTTCCTTAACGCACTTCTTCAGGTGTAAGCGTAATTTCTGCTTCTTGCAGGAGACGCTTTTGTTCATCAGCCTTCGCCTTACACTCTTTGTGATTTGGAGCTGGTCGCGTTTCGTCAAACTCTTCCGAACAGCCACTAATATTCAACTGATTCGGAACGGTTGACGCCATTAAATCCCCACCAGAGACTGCCAAGTCAATCTGCCAGGTCCGGTCGATTTTCGCAATCTCGGAGGCAATCTGATCTTCTGTTTTCCCATCAGCTTGTCTCTGTACAATATACGCTCGCCTAAACGTTTCGATGATCTTTGCATCACCACGAGCAGCAAGCTCGTGACTTATGATGATTGGGAGGCATCCACCCAGAAGGGAAGAAACCGATATCATGGCCAAAAGAATATAAAAAAGTGGTATTTTCATTAAATACGTTAACTTAAGCGCTTTACGTTAAATCATGACCTCTTCCTACAGGGGACATATTCTTGAGATTTCCCATAGAGATATTTCAAAAGTATACCAATACATGTCTTTAGTAGAAGGGGTACATAGGAAAAGTGGGAAGAAACCATTTACTAAACTTCCCAGGATATCAACAACAAAAAAGGGGCAAGACGCTTGCTTCATAAAATAGGATCTTCTCTACTCGAACAACCTCACAGCATCCGCCTAAATATCTTAGTACCCTCCAGAGTTAGCAAGAATAACGATCAGACTACGTGTTTACGTATTTGCATAAATCATGCATACTCATGCATATGAGAACAACCTTAAACATTGATAACGCTCTTTTAGAGAAAGCAACCAAACTCACCGGGATTGCAGAGTAGACCTCATTAGTTTGCTTGGGGGTTGAAATGCCTCATTTCTAAAGAAGCGACACGGCGGCTTGCTCACCTTGGCGGATCTGAGAAACAACTTGCCTTGCCGACTCGACGACGTTCACTCCCCAACCAATGATAATTGAGTAACTATGATTTTGGGACGACGGCAAGTTTGACCATCGCCCAATATTGCACTTGCCTGAAATTATATGTATGTGTATAGTGATACACATCATATATAGGAGGTCACACGATGCCAACAGAGACACTGAAGCTCGTCCGAAAACAATACCTTGTTTCTCCGAAAAACGTTATGAAACTGGATCGAATTGCGAAAAAAAAAGGCACATCTGCCACGGCCATCGTCAGGGAAGCTATTGAGGCTTACGATCCTGAAGGACTCGACTCTCTTGGCGAAACTGAATTGATAACATTGGTTTCAACAAGGCTCAAAGAAGCCATACACGACACACAGATGATGAGAAGAAAATTAAACAAGACATTCAAATCTCTGGGGGTTGCATAATGGCAGGCTGGAAAGATGTCTTGCTCGACACGCTGAAACTCACGGAAGAAGTCAAACGGCTCACCCGTGACATCGAACGACTGAATGGGCATGTCATTGATGTCGACAAACGATTGGTCCGTCTTGAAACTATGGTTGAAATGGCGAAAGGCCAGAAATTACCCAAAAACGTATAACTTCAAGTGTGTGCGTACGACAGACCTTTTCTCTCAAACCACGCAGGTATAGAATATAACTATGTCCACAGAGTATCCATCCTCACCTCCTAGCTCTGGCCGCCACCCCTGCCAATCCGGCGATCGCTCCACGCAGGAAAAACTGTCGAACACCCAACGTCTCGCTGCTGAAGCCCGATTGCTTCGCGCTCTTGAACTCTCTGATGCCTCCCTTGAGTTACAACGCACGTGTTTGAAAAAGCCCTAACACACATTGCCCATCGCCTCGACGAGGCCAAATACCAAGGACTTTTAACAGAGTATGTCCTGATTGGAGGGTTTGCCGTCTCTGCCTGGGGCATTCCGCGTGCCTCCCATGCTGTTGAATTTGCCTTGGCATTAGGGGCAGCGAGCCCCACAGCATTTTCACAATATCTCAACACGGAATTTCATGTTGAGAACCAGGACGACCCAACAAGAGGCATCTATCAACTTGAATACTCGACGAATGAACTCAACATCCCCATTCAGTTAAGCCTGCTACCATCTCAGTGGACCCGTATCATTGTGGATGACGCAGTTGAATTGTCCATTCTTGAATGCACCATTCCAGTTATTTCTTGGCAGGTCTTGATACTCTTAAAGCTTCACGATGGTGAATCACAAGACCTTCTTGACGCCCAACAAATCTTTCGTGCTCGCCATCCAAGTCAGGAAGATCTGAACTCTATTGCCACGCTTGCATCTCACGTAAAACTGTCATCCGCGTGGCAGAACTTCACTGAACACCTCGCACCATGATGGATTGCCCTTAAAACTTGCAAGGCATTAGATTCGCATTTTGCTTCACAAACCAATTCATGTGTAGTAGCCAGACACTCTACTCAAGCCGAGCAGAGCGCCGGCTACGTTTTAATGTCACCAAGATAAGATGAAACGTTGCGTCTTAATGAAACTCATCCAATCCCTAGACTCGTTCGAGCTCCAGTTTATCCAACCGTGTCCCATCCTCCCGTAGATACACCGTTACCTTGTTAGGCCCGGCGTCTAGATGCACTTCGACAGGATCGTGGCCACCGCGATGATTCACATAATCCGCCGTATAGCTGGTCGTCTTCACCGTATCCCACAGATACCCATCAGCTGGCGCCTCATTGACTTTCACCCAGAACGAATCATCCTCCGTATTGGCTGCATACACCCAGCCTTTGATGCGATAGGTTCCGGCCTGTGTCACTTGAAAGGTGTACTCCATTTTATGCGCTTCGTCCGGCCCCCCTAAGCGCCTCCCCGTACCGTTAGGCACATGCACATACTGGCCCCCACTGGCCGCGTCATCGGTCTCGAGCTCAAATGCCCCAAAGCGTTGCCCCGCTTCGGCTTCCTGCACCAAACTTCCCACGCGTTCGAGCTCCAGTTTATCCAACCGTGTCCCATCCTCCCGTAGATACACCGTCACCTTGTTAGGCCCGGCGTCTAGATGCACTTCGACAGGATCGTGGCCACCGCGATGATTCACATAATCCGCCGTATAGCTGGTCGTCTTCACCGTATCCCACAGATACCCATCAGCTGGCGCCTCATTGACTTTCACCCAGAACGAATCATCCTCCGTATTGGCTGCATACACCCAGCCTTTGATGCGATAGGTTCCGGCCTGTGTCACTTGAAAGGTGTACTCCATTTTATGCGCTTCGTCCGGTCCCCCTAAGCGCCTCCCCGTACCGTTAGGCACATGCACATACTGGCCCCCACTGGCCGCGTCATCGGCCTCGAGCTCAAATGCCCCAAAGCGTTGCCCCGCTTCAGCTTCCTGCACCAAACTTCCCACGCGTTCGAGCTCCAGTTTATCCAACCGTGTCCCATCCTCCCGTAGATACACCGTCACCTTGTTAGGCCCGGCGTCTAGATGCACTTCGACAGGATCGTGGCCACCGCGATGATTCACATAATCCGCCGTATAGCTGGCCGTCTTCACCGTATCCCACAGATACCCATCAGCTGGCGCCTCATTGACTTTCACCCAGAACGAATCATCCTCCGTATTGGCTGCATACACCCAGCCTTTGATGCGATAGGTTCCGGCCTGTGTCACCTGAAAGGTGTATTCTATTTTATGCGCTTCGTCCGGTCCCCCTAAGCGCCTCCCCGTACCGTTAGGCACATGCACATACTGGCCCCAACTGGCCGCGTCATCGGTCCCGAGCTCAAAGACCCCAAAGCGTTGTCCCGCTTCGGCTTCCTGCACCAAAAACTCACCCTCTTCCAGGACGAAATTTTTCTGCCCCAGGTTATTTGAATCCCATACATGAGTGCCATCAACTACAGGCAGGTCTTGTGCACATTCAATGTGCACCAGAATACTTGGATTTTGCATCAATGACGAAATCTGTTCTGAACGCAAACGAACCTTTACGACTCTTGAAGCTCCTGGCTCTACCCCAAACACAGTCTGAGAAGGTGTATCTGGTGCTGAAATCGAATTTGTGTAGTCATAAGGAAACACAAACTCAGTACCATCAAAATCCGCCAAAAACAATCGAGTACGAACAACCTCGGCTGTAACATTGCCAAAATTCCTTACTCGTACGTAAATATAATTATCGATGTTTTTGCGTGGGTTTTGGTGGGTTTGATTGATGTCACCATCGTCTTGATTCCGAATCCAGATATCGGAATTATCATTGAAAGGATTACCGAGAGTAATTCCTACGTCAGTCGTAAAGGTACCAAGATTGAGATCAATGGGATCAGGTACTCCATCTGCATCTATATCACGCCATCCGAAATGCCCTACAGTCCACTGACAAACATTGTATGTATTGCCTTTCATCAAGCAATCGATAGAGCCTGAATTATTGACCGCACAATTTCCATTAGGCTCTTTAAGATAACCCCAGCTACCACCGGTGGAGCAATTGCTATTTACATATTCATCCGGTGCTCCAAAGATGTGACCTGTTTCGTGAGCAAACACCCGGTCAATCTGGTTCGGACCCCATCCATTATTATCGTATTGCATGACGAGTCGAGGGCCACCAATAGAAGCATAGGCGAACCAAAAAGTGGCGTACTTGGTAAAAAAGGCAATGTATGCCCAGTCTGGACCATCTGTCATCGTTGGCCATCGTGTCGTCCGAAGGTCGTGCAAATAGTCATACATGTTCGACCAGTCAGCTCCATAACCTAGTGCATTCATTGCACTACCACGCCAATCACTCTCCCCTGTGACATTGTTAGGATCAAGATTGAGAGTGATGATGTTCACATCAAAGAGAAAGTTGAGATTCGCTCCTGCTGGCGCCAGACTGATCAGACCATTAGAACCTTCTTGAACTTCAGAGATGACATTGATCTGTTCGGCCTCAGAGAAGGCGGCTGAACTATTTTGCGGACCTCCAACAATGACGACACCCACAGCTGCCGTTCCTATCAAATACTGACTAGTGTTCGTTGGAGGTATACCTGCACCCGAATCTTCGCTCACTAAAGGAGCTGGAGATTCATCAACCGGCAAAACACATCCATGTGGCCTCTCCTGATGAACATCCCATGGCTCGCCATCATCAGATCGAGCAGCCTTAGCCATACGATGTTCAGATGACATTCTTTGGTTCCATGCCCGGACAGTCAGTAACCCAACCCGATCCAACTCCAAATTCTCAGGAAATTCAACCTGCGAGGTGGAGACAACACTAACTCCTTGGACGTTGCGCAGGGAATTCACAACCTCTTCATTTCCCTGACAAAGAATTAAGAACGGGGGATAACGATGAGTTAGTCTGCCTCCAAGTTTCTTTAAAGTTGCAATGGTAGCGTCAACCTGTTTCGATGAGACATTTTTTCGCATGATAATAAGAATTTCAGACATGCCCTACCTCCATAAAAAATATTTCTTTAAAAAGCCACAACAATGGATATACACATCCTTCAGAAAAGCAAGTGAAGTGCCATGAAAAATCTTTAAGCACTTTGACCGTTAAAACGTCCATTTAAAGAAGAAATTTTTGAGAAGCTGAGAAAACTAAGGGAAGGTGAGATAAAGAAGAGCGAGTCCAGGCAAAACTAGGTTGAGTACCTACGGAAATGAAGCAAGTCCACGTCGCGTAAAAAACTGCTCTATTTTAAATGTAGTTGTATCGCATTAGATAATCCTCGTATTATTTTAGATAACAAAAATATTCTACAAATCACATGACGTCCATAGTACTCACATTTTTCATAGCTTTGACTGAGTTCGATGCTCTTCCTATTGACCATCATGAAATTTATGGGATTTGCCTGAGAGCAAAGAGCGTAGCAATAAGAGTGAGTACTGCCTTGGCAAGAAGAAGCTACTAGCACAATTATCTGTAGACTCGATACCTCACAATCGGATTAGCTGAGTTCCCACGCATGAATGGCATTGCCTGCATGTGATGGACAGTCGAGGCTATGGAATTGCATTCATTGCAGCTCTTCTTTCCTTAAAGTCAAGCGACTCTCCTCAATGCAAAGCCCTTTCACCTGTGATCAATGACCACGCCCTTCATGCCTGTCCCACCACACGACGTTCTCTCATCACTGTCGATCCGACACATTCTTCTATAGCAGTGAGTGAGCTCCCCATGTACGCAGCTCTTACACTCTCAACCATCCTACGTTCCGATTTTGATCCTATAGGATTGCCTGACTGTTCTGGTCCAGCCATCAAACCTCGTTCTATTGCCAACGCCTGTGTCAAAAGAAAAGAGCGTGTCACCAGTTCGTGACAAGCTCTATCTTTAGAAAATGACGTACAAATAGGATGACGTGCTCCTTTGATATCTTCTGAATATTCTGGCTATGGGTAATCCCAATGAAAGGTATAGGCGAAACGATTGTTGGGGTATAATGAGAAAAATGAATATGCATTATTGGAGATAAACAAAAATGCTTACCTGGCTCACGCGGTTTATTGAGCATCATTCCCGCCTTCATCGAATTGCCCTTCTCCTGTGGCGACAGTTTCCTCCCAGATTAGCGGGAACTCTGAAGGGATTGCTTGCCCGAAAATGGGTAGTAGGAGCTATCGCCGTCATGATCGATGAGAATAGGTCACCTCCAGAGGTGCTGCTGGTGGAACATAGTTATCGTCCCCAACATCCTTGGGGCCTTCCTGGCGGCTCGCTCGAATCCACCCCTGGAGATCCCACCAGACCAAGGCAAACGCCTTTGCCTGACAATGTCATTGAATCAGCGCTCGACCGAGAAATATGGGAGGAACTGGGCATAGGCATTACAGTATTAAACCTTCTGAGAATCGATGCCATTCCATATGTTCCAGAAGAACCTGGCCCCTACCGCTTACACTTCTACTTCCGCTGTGCTCCACAAGGCGGATTCTCAGCGTTGCGACGCAATTTGGATTCTGGCCAAATGAAACCTCGCTCACCCGAGATCAAGCGCATACGCTTGGTGCCTCTCACTGATCTGAGTAAGTACGAAGTATTTTCCACGGATGTAAAATTTTTGTGTGAAGACCTTCCTCGACTTGAACCAACCTTGCACTGGTAAAAGTTACTCACCTCAACTCTCCATAGTAAGACCGCCCCTTCAGAGAAAGCCGCCAAACACACTGGGGTTGAAGAGAAGAAATCCTTAGTGCACTTCGGACTGGGAACCCTGATTTCTCAAGAAGCCGCACAATCTCACAGACCTTGGTGAATCTAAAAAACGACTCGTCTTGCCTCCACGACGCCGCCCATCCACAAAGCAAATGACCTTAACCAATTAGATCAAATTTGAGTTACTTCTTGGCAGTCGTCGACTTGCCTCGCTGTAATCAAGTGGCCTCATCCTGCTTCACCCCGACGTCATTGGAGAACTATAGCGAAACCAAATAACTTCCAGTGGTGCCGAGGGCACGATCGTTGCCTAATCCTGGAAATACCGAGAATAAACAGTCGACGTTGAACCCTGTCCCGTCCTGACATGCCAGTAAGCGGTAGCCAACACAGCGTCATAACACACTTCGTCCATACAAAAGTTAACTGGAACGGCGATAGCGTCCGAGATGAGAAAAGTTCATGCAGAGCAGGGAAAGGGATTGAAGAAACGGTTCTTGTCACAAGGCACAAATTTGCATAAGCTTAGGCAAATATCAGCAGTTAAATTTCATATGAATTCTTTGGTGAAGGACATGATACACTTCACGGCTGACTGATAGGTAAGGCAATCAGTCAGTGACCTTGCAAAAACATTCTCCCTCTTTATCTTTTTTACGATACGCATTTTGAACCATCAATTCAGTAAAGTTTTGCCAATTCAGCGAAAACGATTACACAACCTTCTCACCATGATAATCCCAGGCGTCTTGCTTGCGGGAATGTTGTGGCCTCCCATCTTGTGTTTTGCCGATGACCGCTCCCCCATCGACTCGGTTTTGGATACCTGGTCTAACATCGGTTCCCAATTTCAGGCAAACGGTATTCGCTTGGAGACCGTGAATACGACAGGCTTCGTCAGTAATGTTTCTGGTGGGATAAGGCAAAGAACTACGATTGTCGGCGATATTGATTTACTGCTCACCGTCGATGCCAGTCGATTAACTGGCTGGGAAGATGCCGGAACGTTTTTTGTGTATGGGTTGGGTTTGTATGGCAATGATCCCAGTCAAAATGTTGGAGACCTGCAGGGGGTAAGCGCGATTGCCGCGCCCAATACCTGGAAACTGTTCGAGGCCTGGTACCAGCTCCCATTATTCGATGGTCGGGTGTCACTTTTGGCTGGACTCTACGATGTCACCTCCGAGTTCGACGTCATCCGATCATCATCAGAGCTCTTTCTTCAGAGTTCCTTCGGCACCGGTGCCGAATTGGCGCTTGGCGGCGAAAGTGGACTTTCGACATTCCCAACCTCGTCACTAGGGCTGCGAGGACAAGTGAATCTTACCAATGAGTTCACGCTCCGTGGAGCGGTGATGGATGGTGTCGTTGGCGATCCCGACAATCTTGAGGGCACGCACATCATTTTGCATGAAGATGATGGCCTGTTTCTTACCATGGAATTGGCCTATTACCGTTTTGGAGACTTAGAGCTCCAAGAACGAGCACAGCAACCCGACCGGCTCCTTCGTCGTCGCCTGACCCGGGCAGCCGCCTTGCAGTACGATGGGAAATATGCCGTCGGGACATGGTTGTTCACGAGAGAGTTCAACGATCTTCAGAAGGTCGACGCCTTAGGCACTCCCCTCACTCGCGACGAAACGTTTGGCATATACGGAATTGCTGAACAGGGGGTCTACCATGAAACTCACGATCCGCATGAAGGCTTGAGAATCTTTGCCCGGGTCGGCTGGGCCGATCCTCGAGTGAATCAAGTCGAGTGGTATCTCGGAGGAGGCTTCGTCTACACCGGGCTCATTCCAACACGAAATAGCGATCAAACAGGCTTTGGGGTTGCTGCGGCAGTGAATGGCACAAATTTCAAAAAATCTCAACGCCAAGCCAATCAACCTGTGAGTCAGTCCGAAATTGTCCTGGAGTTCACCCATTCCTTTTCAGTACATCCCGCGTTGAATCTTCAACCGGACATTCAATATGTCATGAACCCTGGGACAGATCCAAGCCGATCAGATGCCCTCGTCATAGGAGGACGGCTAGAACTCTACCTCGATTGGTTTCAATAAAGAGAATTTCACATAAAGACTTCCGACCCTGTTAAGACATATTTTTCTCAAGACAGACGGAAGCGGACGTTGTCAAGCGTAAGGACATTGCTTCATTGAACGCTCGGCAAACATCCACCATCCGTCTTCAGTCTCAAGAATTGGGCCTATTTCTTTTTCTTACAGTCCTCAAAAGCCTTGATGCACTTCTTCAGATCCTCAGCATGCTCATCGATACACTTATTAAGTTTCTCCTTATCTCCGTTGGCTTTTTTTCGGCAATCGTTTAGTTTCCTCCCAGCTTTAATAAGGCACGCGATGAATTTCGTATGACAACGTTTATCTTTTTCTGTTCCAAGTGCAAGGGCGGCTATCGTGGTGATGTATTCTGTGCCAAAAGGTTCCAGATCGGCCCGCTCCAACAAGACATCACCAAACACACTTTCAGTGATTGATGCTTCGAGAGGCAAACCCTCCACGGCGGCCTTGACCTCGTTTTGGTCAAACTGTTCAAGAATCGTAGAAATCTTCTGTACGTTTTCAGGGTTGAGTTCGATTTCGGTATCCATGATCCATTTCTCCTCTCTTCATCATGTGGATTAACAGACGAAGGTTCCTCTCCGCAGTACGAGACAAAATCGTTCATTGACAGTAGATGACCGCTTGCTTCGAATGCGTGCCCCCATCTTCTTCATTGTGAAGGAATCAGCTGATTACCCGTCATCAGAATATACGAGAGGAAGAAAAGAACGGATGCATGCATTAAGGCAATTTAATAAATGGAACACTTGCTTTCCATACATTCCACGGTGAGTCAAACAATCATCTGACAGTAGGCAAAAAGATGAGCGAACACAGAGGTCGGCCATGTCACCAAACAGGCATAATCTTGAGGTGGTCAGGTATTGAACGTTCATGATGGACATGAAAGGCAGATCTCCCATGTTCACTGCCATTACACCCATCACCTAGATTCGTTCTAAAAATCCAAGCTCTACAGGGCGCGTACGATGCCCTAATTGGAGAATTGAGACAGTCTCTATCTAAATTATTTTACATCTCAACCATGACATCGACTTCAGCTTCACCGCGAGAGGCATTGCCAGACTGCAGACTCTACCGATTGGGCTACCTGACCTGGAGTGAACCAGCACGCACATCATGTGTTTCATGCTTTACATATAATTACCACCTCTGCCTGTAACGTCTTTGGAAATCTAATGTCACCTTTTTTTACTTTCCCGCTTTTGACTGCAGGTTTTTGCCTTCAGAGTATTTGGCCTTCGATAGCCATTTCCCCCATCGACGCGAACACACTCACGCATAAAAATCTTTGTCGATCAACACGTTGAGATTTGCAGAGATGCGCGCTCACTGACGAGTACAACAATTGCGTCAAATGTTCCTATATCAATACATTCTCCATCACTCATTGAGTGGCGTAACGCCACAGAGGAGGTGGTCTCATGATACGTTCTTTCTTTTTCATCCTACTGTTCCTGGTGACGTTTTCTGGGAGTCCGTCTGCACTGGCGACCTCATTCACCACCATCTTCGGACCGAATACCACGCCCGGAGCTCCCCCAGACCCAAACGTACTGAACGGCATCGATGGCTTCACATCATTTACCGGGGGAGAAACGCTTTTCTTTCAGAATGGAAATTTTTATGTGGGTGGTGCAGGCCCTGCAACAGACAACCCGCTATCGGCTCAGGGTTTGGCGAATTTTGGCGGCGCCCCACAAGTCAACAACCGGGCGTTTGGTGTTGCGGGTTCAGGCTCGGCGAATATTGATTTTACGCCTGGCCTAGTTCAAGAATTAACGCTGCAGGTGCGTGGCACGGAAGATGGTCTCTTAGTTGGCCCGACAGCACCCGGAACAACCTTTCCGAACTCTACAGCACTCGCGAATGCGACTGGAACTCTAGAAGTTATTACCAACTTAGGATCACAGGCAATCGTTCCCATACCCAACGCCGATTATGCGCCTTTGACCTTGCAGCTAGGAGGGATGATCAATGGCAACTCATTTCAACAGCTGATTCTCACGAATAATGGTCCTTCGAATTCTGCAATTTTACTTGGCGAATTGACAGCCGAAGCCGTTCCTGAACCGTCAACAGTCCTACTCCTCGGATCCGGCCTCATAGGACTGGCACTCTGGCGGTTACGAGAACATCGCTAATCTACACTCACGCCTGTTGAGGAGATCGCACAAGAGCCTTTTACCGTCTAACGGTAGGCTCTTGTGCCCAATGTAAGGGGTCGTGCGGGGAGTTTTTATGACACAATACGTACCCCATTTCTCTCTGTGACACATTAATCCCTCCCGCATACTCTACAGAATGGCCTCGACTAACGTTGCCGAACAGTCAAGGCCTACGCATGCTCATTACGTCGCGGTAATTTTTCAAAATCACGCTGCCTCTTCATCGCGAAAACCTTCTCCTATAGCTTCAGAATCGGTGGTAAGCCCGGCGAAACGTATCGAAGGATTCCCCAGTTCATACGCCGTAAAGTACACAGGCTTTTCGGTTTGCAGGATATGATACATGTCATCATAGCGATCCAGATTCATTTGAATCGTTGAAAAGTTCGCTCCAATACTCATCCAATCGTTTCCAGGTGCTGAATAAAATCGAATCGATACCGTATGCGCTGCCGCTGAGGCCGTCGGTTTTAAATTCAGTCGAATGGCACGAATATAATTCAACGTACTAGATTTAAAGACATCAACTTTATACGAGCTCACCTCACGATTAAATAATGATGGCATGACTTACCTCCCTACTGTAAATATATTGTTGGGTCGTACTTTCTTTTGAGTAGGTGAGCAATAATGAGACCATGAAAAAAATAGAATTGATGAAATCCGCATGCACTATAAACCCTGAGGTATTTCGCTGTCTTAGCGTATGCTGATCTTCAAAAATCTTTTCTATAATTTACTGATGAGAAACGAGCACCAACTCGTCGTCGTATCGAAATGGATACAAAGGTTATCTTAACTGTACTTTAAGAAGTCAGACTCGATTAAAAAAATCGAATCACTTTGATTTCCCAAAATCTATTCTACCTTTTTTTCTAACGACAACTGCTTATTGAGACAGGAAGTCATACTTCCTAGACCTTCCTAGGCAGCATTCATTTACAAACTCTTCAATCTTACGACTCACGTATAAACACAGGCAGCTTTTTCCAGAACATGTACTACCATTCGTGAAAGGAATCAAGAGTCGTTTACGACCATCAAAGACACCAACAAACAGGGACATAGACCAAAAGACTTCAGGCCCTACCTTTAATAGTTTGCCCAACCATGTTTTCTGATGTGGTCAATTCTTCCCCAAAGATAGCTGGCAATTTCTCGTGACACAGCTCATTCCATATTGGCGCATGAGAGCATACGCCTTCATAGACATTTCTTTGTACTGATACACATATTTGTCTATTGGTCTCAACCTTAAAATAATCGACCATAAATAATGTTCAATGACGGTTCTTTGGGAATGTCATTGTTGTCATACAGGCATTGACGGAGATTACAATTTCATTCACGGAGCCATGACATCATTACACATCAAAGACCAGGCTCGAGATGATGTTGCGTGTCTCATTTTAAAAGGAAGGGAGCTTTCATGTTACAAGACTTCAATAAAATGAAAACGTATGTTGTTGAAGGTACAGATGGTACTATTGGTACCGTAGCGGACATGTACTTCAATGACCAAACCTGGGATGTTCAATACGTGGCGGCGAACACAGGAAACTGGCTGGAAGGTCGGCATCTACTCATTTCCAAGGAATCTTTGTTGACATTAAAACAGGAAACGAGTGCATACCCTGCGTTAATCAGCCAAACAGAGGCTCAAGCGAGTCCTGAGTTTGAAATCAATCACCCCTTGTCTTGGGGGAAAGAGCGGGAGATTTGTGCATTCTATCATTGGGCTCCCTATTACCCCTTAGAAGAAAATGAGTTGTCTGTATTTCCTGGAATATTGACCAGCACTAACGGTCTTAAGGATTTTTCGCTCTTCACAAATGATGGTGAGATAGGAAAAGTTGTCAATTTTATCGTTGATGATACAGATTTAGTGTTACGGTATCTCGTCGTTGATACCTCCAAATGGTTAGCGGGCAGAAAAGTGTTAATCAGTCCGATGTGGGGAAAGTCCATTAATTGGACAGAACAATTGATTGCAGTCGATGTGAAGAAAGAACAGGTTCAGGAATCACCGGAATACGACCCCTTGGTTCCGATCGAACAAGTCTATGAAGTCAATCTTTATGAGCATTACGGTAAACCACATTATCGGTGAACAGTGATATTCCAAAAGGGTGAGGGAATGGCTTATGAATCTTGAAATAACCCTTGGCCCTGTGCCTCAGATATACTGGGCTTCCCACACTACTCAGTGTTACATTCAGGAAACCGGTGTCTCTGAATGAACTCTCCTCATGAGTTAAGGAATCCGGCGGATGACCCATCTTTCGACCATCCGCCGGTTCACTCGGAGAACTACATGTCTGCTCATCTCGCTTCAGAAAATAAATTTATATGCTTACCGAGCCACCAATCCCGTGACACTTGTGGGAATGGGTAACGTGCCTCGCGGTGAAATCGCGCCGGTGCGATTCACGAAAAATCCACGGATTTGACCATCTCCGTTGTTGAGCGTCACCAGAAATTGATTATTTTGTGTGAGTACCGCATCACGCACGCCTGTCCCAGTTTCGATCGGAGTATCCTGATTGGCCGGGAAAAAGTACTCTAACGTGCCGTCGAAATTAATCCGATACAACGACACCGTGCCATCTCCCGTATTGGTGGCATACCCAATCGTCTCATCGCTGGACAAGACCGTCCAACACGTGGCCGTACCTTGCTCAATAGAACCGACCCTGCCCGACACTTCACCGGTCTCTCGATCCACGCGGTAGGACACCGTCATTCCAGGCCCGCCATTATTGGCTTCAGTGATATTCACGAAATCTCGATCACCAAATGAGAATCCGAATGGAGTGGGAATAAACGATGGGCGCTTTTCCGGTCGTCGTTGTGGAGTCCCGTTCCGCCTCATGACAAACGTGGTCAAGGTGTTCGTGGCCTTTTCGGTGATGAGCAACACGGTGCCGGATTTATTAAATCCAACCTGAGCAGGCGCGGTCAGTTGAGTTCGATCAATGATGCGTGTGGAATTGGGAATGGGTACCAAGATCCCCCCTGCCGTAAACCGGAACCCACTGATATTATCGTATCGCATACGTCGAGGATCCTGATCATTCCCGCTTCCTTCGTTCAACACATAGACTAGCGTGCCAAACACCGTCACGCTCAGCGGGCGAAATCCACCAGAAGAAACTTTATTGACGAACTGTAATCCAGCCGGTTGCAGTCGAAAGCTCGTGAGCTCTCCGCTCCCTGGACTCACAACGAACATCCAACGATCACTGGCATCGGTCGTCAGTGCGGCCTGATTTCCAAGTGGTCCTCCGGTTCCCGTGCCTCCCGTTGGAAATCGACCAATTTCGCTGAGATTTCCTCGACTGTCAATGTCAAACGCAATGACATCGTTGCCATTCACTTCGTTACTCGCGGTATAGACAATCGCATGCGCAAATCCACTCATACAGAATGTGGTAACGAGGACTGCTGTCCCAATACATTGCGTAATCTTTCGTGAAATGTTGTTCATGGTTTTCTCCGTGTTGATTCGTGAATAATCAATGGCTAATACTCATACCCAACTCCAAACGACGTGAACGCATTTGAATGAAGAGTTCCTTGTGCATGTATCGACGTCAAACCGGTATAAACAGGAATCTTCACCTGCGTACGACCTCCTTGACTAAACAGTCTTTTTCATTGCCGGTGATTCACATTTCTTCCATCTCGCGATTCCTCCAAGCATTAAAAGCCCCGTCCCGAGCAGCAGCGCCGCCGACGGCTCAGGAACGGGAGCTGCATTTGATGGAGTGACCGTAGAAATATCGTCGATGTTAAAACCCAAAGACGTGTCGAGTTGGTCACCAAAGCTAATCAATTGCGCCGAGTTGAATGTCTGATCGCTGATCAGGCCTAGAAAAAACACCTCACCTCCATCAATGAGAGTCTCCTCAGGAGTTCCAGCATTGAACACGCTGCCTCCACCGGCTGTGAGCAAAAAATCATTAGCCTGCGTCGCCATGGGACTACCAATAATCGACAGCCCAACGGCTTGAACAGGATTTTGAAAATTCACATTCAGCTCATCGCCAAATAAAAATTCATTGGAAAACTGATCATTCACTCCTAAATAGTTCAGTGGAGAGGTGGTAAAAAACTCAGCCGAGACAATCAGGCCAGATCTTCCAAGCACATTGTCAACGTTGCTCGTGAAGGTCATGCCCTGAAACGGCACTCCCTCTTGAATCTCGGTTCCAGCGGAAACGTTATCGAAATTCACGACTGTTTCCGGCCCCGATAACGCGGATTGAAACGCGATTCTGTCTGTAAATCCTACCGATGCGGCATCAACACCAACACTCGCCAACAACAACATACAGCCAGCCAGCGTGGCCAACGCATGACGCCCTACCCGTTGGTGAAGCAGCACAATACCCCCGTCTCCCGAATGCCGTTTCTCAGTAAACAACTGCGCAATCTTAACCTTGCCTGCCCACCTACCCATGCGATGTTTCATGGCAACCTCCTGTAATATTTGGTGAGGGAACATGAATAAATAGAGATGGATATCTCCCGAACAACTTTCGCCGTACACCTCATGATGTTTCGTCTTTCCTTTCCTTTAAAGGTTGGCTGCTTAAACTTTCCAAAATACATTACTTACCGGTAAGTAAATTAACTGCAAATAATTAACTTACCAGTAAGTTAATGTCAAGACATATAATGCATGTTTATTTTAATAAATTAATTCTATTCTATGACAACACCATATAATGTGGTATAAATAAAGTCATACCACATATATTTGCGATAGAGGCATTAAAGATGTATAGTAATATTAATAACTGGTAAGTAATTTATTATTTATGTTATTCACAATTAATATAAATAGTTATGCTTAACTAAATATGCCAATAATCATTAGGCATAGACTCAAAATTAACCAAGTCACCTAGAGAGAGAAAGTTTTTGTGTACAGAAAAACGTCAGAGGTCACTCACGTGGCGGCCTCCTGACTTCTGTGCGAAGACATAGAAGGAAATATTTGAAGGAAGGACTATGGAGTCATGGCTTCGAAGTTACGCGATAAGCTTGTCGATACAGCATTAAAACTTTTTTATGACCAGGGCTTTCATGTCGTGAGCGTCGATACGATTCTGGCAGAAGCAGGAATCTCCAAACCAACACTCTATAAATACTTTCGCTCGAAGAACGAACTCATTCTCGCGGCCCTTCGTCGACGGGACGAACAGTCTCGCAATTGGCTCATGCGCGAGATGGCGCATCGTGGGTCCACGCCTCAGGAACAACTCCTGGCACTCTTTGATACATTGGGTGATTTTTTTCTGACTGACGAATTTCGCGGATGCATGTTCATCAACGCCACCGTCGAGTTTCCTCACCTCGATGACCCCATTCATCAAGCGGCAACAGAGCATAAACGGATTTTCGGTCGACACATCGGAGATCTCGTTGATAAACTACACGTGTCAAACGCTCAAGAATTGACAGAGCAACTACTCATCCTCATGGAAGGCGCCGTCATTACCGCCCATGTCAGCCAACCCAAAACCGTTGCTCAACAGGCTAAACGATCAGCGGAAATCTTGATCGACCATGCTCTCGCTCAGGCACAAACGTAACTGACACTCCGCACACACACCATGCCAAGAACCGCTCCAGATTCAGCCCTATCACCGAAAGAACGATTGATCGAATCGGCGCTTCAATTATTCTATGATCATGGGTTTCATGCCACCGGTATCGACATGATTCTCACAAACGCCAACGTGTCAAAACCGACGCTGTACAAATATTTCGATTCAAAAGATGCACTCATTTTAGCCGTACTTCGCCGCCGTGATGAATCAGTCCGACGTTGGTTGACGACAGAAATAGAACAACGTGCGACAACACCAAAAGAACGCATACTAGCATTGTTCGACGTCTTGGCCGAATGGTTTCGATCAGCAAATTTTCAAGGTTGCATGTTTATTAACGCGACGGCTGAATACGCGCAACACGATCACCCGGTCCATCAAGCCTCGGCAGAACATAAACGTGTATTTAGGCAATATATTCTCGGACTCACCAGCGATGCCGGCGTAGCCAACCCAGAAGAACTCACCGCCCAAATTTTGGTGCTTATGGAAGGCGCCATTGCCACAGCACATGTTAGTGGGCCTGGCGTTGTCGCTCAGCAGGCTCGCAAAACGGTTGAATTGCTGCTCTCTCACGCCGTAGCCTAGGCATGATTGCCGACGTGGACTCATGGTTCCTCAACCTTCGCTCTCCCACGATATCAAGGCATCACGCATGGCCTAGAGTTTCATCCATTACCGCTGCCATTACACCTCATCCACTATTCGATCAGTAGTATTCGTGTAAAGAGAGACAAGGAAGTCCTTGCATCCAAGTAGATAACCAGAGAACCAAAATACACTCAGCAGATAAAAAACGCACAGAACATCACTCCGAATGACAATTACAGACTGATGAGATGCAATAAAAAAGATGCGATGTGGAACATCGAAAGAGTCTCTGACTTTGCACCAGAGCATTGATGAACAACTTGATACAAAGAAAGGAGGAATCCTACATTAAAAGATACAACCGTTCTCCAATAAGGTCAGCGTTTGTTCTTCATTCACAAATATCAACGTTGGAGCGATACGGCTTATTCCTAAACGTTTGACCGCAAGCAAAGGCCTTGAATGGCGATCATGAGTTGCCCACACAATGGCGTTGGCATGTTCCAAGAGCGGACTCAGGAGAAAACCACCGGGCTCACGTGACACTGGTCGACTGCGCCGAGTAAAGCTACTGTAGTTTCCAGCTTTGTGAGCAAAACAATGCTCCCCATAAAGCGAGCTAACTTTCAGCAACTGGTCTGGCAACGGAATAATGGCGCCACTAAGATTCTGAGTTGGAGAAGAAATATTCACGTTACCACTCACGCCAAACGCTGATGAGGCATCAATGGTACTGACGCTATCGACGAGCACCACATTGCCAATCAAATCAATATTACCACCTGCCCCCTCATTCGCCCGTGCGAGAATGTGACTATTCTGAACAAGCACAAATTGCGGATCAATACCAATATTGCCGCCTTGCGTCGTCGCATCGCCAGCCACTGAACTTTCAAGCGTGCTATTCAAGAGATGAACCTTGAAATCGGCCGTTAATTTTATATTTCCCCCGGAAGCAAGCGTCGCATCAGTACTGACCACGCTATCAGCGAGCCGGAGAGTTCCCGTAGTGTCTAACCGGATAGTGCCAGCATCACCACCACCGCTGCTTTCGGCAGTCACCAGTGAATTATTTCGAAGGAGGAGCAGTCCATTCCCTTTGATTTGCCCACTATGAATCGTAATGTCGCCGCCCTGCCCGCCTGCCGTAACATCGGCTGACACGAATGTAGAATCCAGCGTCACGCTATCGGCACTGTCGACGAGTATCCCCCCTCCTCTCCCAGACATCGCTTCCGTCGTGATAGCCGTCCCGGACAAGAAAACTGGACCGGGCACAGAGCGATTCGGACCCTGAATCGTCACACTACCCGCATTACCTGTTCCTGTACTACTACTCAAAATTTGAGCATCGACCGCCTTCAATGCCCCTACAGTAAAGACGATATTCCCCGCATGACCTGCGCTGGACGTTTCGGCTTCAATTTTGGCAAAGCCAGGACCAATAGGATCGCTCAGCGTCAGCTTTTCCATGGCCGTCACAATAATATTACCAGCATTACGTGAGCCCGTTGTGGTTGCTCTAATTCCTCCAAAACCTATACTCACATTTGGAGCAACGACCTCGACCATTGACACAGCCGTATCTTGCGCACCTTGACGATTATGAACGTTGGTCACCAAATTCGACCCTCGCAAACTTATAGAGTCACGAGCAACAAGTTTGATTTGGCCTCCCTTTCCATCCCCGTGATACTGACCGACAAGGTTAACTGGAGGAATAATCGAGGTGGTAAGCCGAGAATTCCGAGGAAAAGCAATAGTCTTCGCCGCACTTCCCTTCCCAGTCACGCCCTGAATAGTGATGTTACCTGCATCCCCTCCCCCAGCGTTGGGATTGCGGCTCCGGCTCCCTAAAAAAGAATTCACTCCAGTCAGCGTCTCTACATTAAATGTAATATTGCCTGCGTTCCCTGTACCATTGCCATCAGCTCGAACCCCTGTTGTATTCAGCACGATGGTTTTTGCTGTACTGGTAATATTCCCGCCTTGCCCCTTACCTGTCGTCACAATTGTGTCGACTTGAGAGCCGGTCAATGTGATCTGCTCAGCAGGACGAGGTTCTCCTTGTACAGGCAAGCCTTCAATAGTAATCTGCCCAGCATTACCACTGTCAGGAAGATCTCCCGTACTGAGACTGAGGATTTCAGTATTCACGGCCTCTACAGTTTCCACATTGAGAATAATATTTCCCGCATCACCCGAACTCGAGGTGGACGCTTCAATTGTCGATTTCTGTCGCCCCGAAACAGATTCAGAATCCACAAGATCATTACCAATGGTCAGTACGCGAGTACTGAGATGAATATTCCCAGCATGGCCTGCTCCCAAAACATTACTCGTAATGCGAGAATTCTGATTGAGAGAAATATCGTGTTCTGTATGAATATCAATTCCAATGGGATTCCCATTTTCATTTCCTGTGGTCACGGAAATTTCAGCATCATCCATCATGAGGCGTCCACCTCGAACGATCACCGTTCCACTATGAACTCCACTCGTTGTTATCACGGCTTCCTCAGACAGAATGATTTCTCCACCATATTCAATTGGGTTCGCTTCGATCCTGTCCAGACTTATAGGAACCTCGGCCGCTGTGTTTAGACTTGCGACATGAATTATGCCTCCTTCCGCGACAAGACGAGAAGATCGAGACTCACTTCCCTTATCACGAGCCCCCAGGGTAATGTCTCCTCCAACTATTGAAAGGGCCTTCCCTTTAGGAACCTGAAGAGTGGCACCCTCAAGCGTGAGAGAAGCAAAATCCTTATTCGTGAAACCAAAAGTTATTGGCCTATTCAAAAATCCAAAGTCTTCAGTCGGCGCGACAGTCAAAATGCTCTCGGCCTTGCCATCCAACGATGCATCTGCATACAACGTCGTTCCATCTTCAAAACGCAGGAAATCGGCAGTACTCACGTAAAACGAACCAGTAAGATCAAGCTTGGCTTCTGACCCGAACACCACACCAGCTGGATTCAGGAAAAACATGTTGGCTCCCTCAATGGTCGAGCGGAGCGTACCATCAATATTGGAGAGAGTTCCTCCCGTCACACGACTCAGGATATTCTCAATCCTTGCCGAGCCATTGAAACTCGCGATCTCACCCGTACCCAGATCAAACTGGTCAAAGCTGTGGAATTGGCTATTTCCCTTGATGGTCCCGGCTTCGATATGATGAACTTCACCAATTGTGTTAACCGTCGTGTTGCTTGGAAGACTGGAATCGGGAGTGATCCTAGTCGCGACCTGAGCCATAATAGGCTCCAACAGAATCGTGCCAGCGAGCACTATGCCCAGAATAGACTTAATGACGAATTGGGAAAGACTAAAACTCAACTCCTGAACCAACCTGTGGAGGGGTAGCCCGTGAGCCATAGCATCTGATCATAGGGGCAATACGTCGTTCTCGTTTTCCTCTATTGCGATTCATGCACGATAATGAAAGTGAGAGTAAAAGTAAATGTTTCTGTAGGTTCCTCTACAACTCCTCAAAATTTAACTAGAAGCGGAGACAGTATTCTCATTTTGCACGGACAGAAGGACTCTGACTTGGTAAATCAATAGGAACAAATTCACAAAACTTTAGACGGGCCATCGTGGGGAACCTCATAGAGGATTAACTTAATTTTGCTTGAATAAAACTCTAGACGGGTCACGTAATGTTCATCAAAATGCTGTTCCAACGGACCTTTGGACCGACCGTTCATCGACTGACTATAGAACACCCAAAAACGCTTGCGCCCGGCGATGATTTCCCGTAATTCCACGGGTAACTTCTTCGAGGTCAGTACGGTCTCTTTTGTTCGAAACGGTCTGATGGCCATACGCCGTGGAGCTGGAAGATAGTGGAACAGATTCGCGGTCGTATGCGGAGTCATACAGATCACGACATCACCTTGAATGACATGGTCTTTCAAAAAACGTGCGGCTCCTCGATTATCTTCCCGATAATAGTGCGGATCAAAATAATAGTGCTGTATCGAAAAACCACTCACCACGAGAAGCACTCCCACACAACATAATCGAACGAATCGGTTTTGCACATGTTGAATACCCACTGCCAGAAACACCAAGAATGGTAGCATCGAAGTGATGACATATCGTTCGTAAAACGGGCGGTAGGTCACAAGCGCGGCAACGCTCATCCCAATGATGGGTAAAAAAAAGAACAGCACCCACACAAGACATTGCCGTTTATCGTATGTCCAAATTTCTTTCACGCCAAACCACGCGAGTCCCACAGTCAAGGTGAGAATGGGGATCATATACGTGAAATGAGGAGCCAGGTATCGTAACTTTTCTAGGTTAAATAAAGAACGAAAGTCTGGTCCCAGCGAATACCCTGTTGAAAACAACCAGAGAAGATTCAGAAAAGACGAAGGGTCGAACTGTTGATCAATTTTCCCGCTGACTTGAATCGCATACGTCCAATACACGGCAGGAAGCAGCAGCAATCCCACAGCAAGAAATGTCGGAACCCAATCGCGCCACTCATTCAACGGGCGAAGAATAAGAATAGAGAGAACGAGGAACGCTAAAAAAGGAATCGCAGCGGCATGACAGAGGAAGGTCAAGACCGCAACAATAACGAAACTGACTTTTAGCAGGCGACTCTGTTGATGGTCGATGCACCGTTGAAGTAGAAACAAGGCAAGAACACACAAAAACACGTACATGGCATAGGGTCTGGCTTCTTGACTATAAAAAATATGAAACGGCGAGATAGCCAATAGACCGGTTGCCCATACTCCCGTCTGGGCTCCAAATGTGTGGCGAACGATAGCGTAAAACAGTGGAAGCGTGAGAGAGCCGAAAATGAACGATGGCAACCGCAATGATATCTCGAGATCGCTCCAATATAACAACGCATGCGTAACCAGATAGTATAACGGCAGGACATTGGTTTGAACCTCTGTTTGAAACAGAACATGCGACAGACTCCCATTGGAACTTAAATAGGTCAGGATTTCGTCATGCCACAGACTCTGGTAGCCTAACCGATAGGCTCGCAACCCAGTCCCGATGACCGTAATCAAGGCCACCAACATACATGTCCGTCTATGTTCTGAATGGAGATGAATCATCAGCAACACATTAGAGACAAAAGAACAAACAGTAAGGGAAGGAGAATGATGACACGAAGGTCGCGAAGAGGTGTTGCACCGAAGGTTACGCCTGAAATGTACGCATCAGCGTCTCATGAAGCAACTGTGCCGACTCAAAATTCTCATCGACATCCATATGCGTAAACACCGCATTTCTTCCCGTGATAAAAAGATTGGAATATGCGGCAAGTGCCGCCTGAGTAACTGCTAACTGCTCTTCATACTGGCGAGTGTAAATGGGATATCCAAATGTTTCATCCAACAATAAGGTATCGATTACTTTTTCCCGTCGGATAAAGCCACTACGGTCAAGGTCATGAATCACTCGCTCAACAATCTGATCACGGGGACACGCCATGGTTATTTCCGCACACAACACCGTTTTACCGGTAGGTACGCCATGAGCGGAAAAGTTTTTAAACTCTGAGACCCGATTCATGACAAAGTCTTTATGCGCAAAATAGACCCAATGGTTCGGAGAAACCTGCGGTTGATCAAGTAACAGATAGACAAGCGAGACAGATTGAAATTGTAATTGAATAGGAATATTGAGGAGTCGCATCAATATCGTCAATGGCAACGTTGACACGACGACATCGAAGGCTTCGGTTTTTTCGATACTGTCCGTTTCCGACGTAATCGCGACAACCTTACCGTGTTCAGTATGAAGCGCCTTCACTGAGGTTGACAGGCGTACATCGGCATGAATGTCCTGATATAACCGTTGACAGAACGCTCCATAGCCTCCTTCCTTGGGATAATAAAAATGGCTAAAGTATGTTTTGCTATTCCGTTTGATCATATCGAGAATGCCAGATACACGAATTTTCTGAGTCGCCCACGACGTGGAAATTTCGTTTGTTGATATTCCAAATAATTTTTCTGTATAGGGACGAAAGAAAAACTCCGTTAAGGACTGGCCATACTGCGACAAGGCATACGAATCGAACGAGACTGCGGCCACATCGGAGTTTGAGGTTCGCGTGAGATAATCCCACACAAAAGACAGTCCTGGATTGGGGAAAAACTTGACGGCTAACTCTAACGGGTTTACGGGATCGGTAATCCATTTCCCCTCGATGAAAATTTTGCTTTGCCTGACGTTTCGAACCAGCGGCACAAGTGAAGAAAACGTGTGAAAAGTAGCCTGATTCGTTGTATAGAATCGGTGTGCGGCAATGTCACAATGAAACCCATGCCATTGGAAAGAACGTGCCAATCCGCCATAACACGATTGACGTTCAAAAACAGTCGGCGACCAACCGGATTGCTTCAGCAACCATCCTAAGCTCAGTCCTGAAATACCGCCTCCCAATATGGCCACTTTCATCACTGAACCTGCCCTGAATACGTTACATACATCATCATTCCCTTACGACAACAAAGTCGCTGATCTTACCATATTTCCTGCCGCCGCTTTTCCTACCGCACATCCTCAAGGAATCGTGGCCTCACTTGCAAGTGTTCTCAAGTTCAAACACCGTAAGACCTATACTTTTGCCTAATGGTTGGGTAGCATGGCGATCGAAGAAGTAACATGAAGAAACCACAACCCAACACAAGACGCACCAACACACAAGACACGTCCCGTCCAGAGGGATCAATCGAAAATGGCATCTTGGCCGTACGTCAGGCCAAGGGCTTTTCTCAAATCGAACTGGCAAGGCGAGTTGGGCTTACCCGGCAAGCCATGCATGCCATCGAACAAAACCACTATCTTCCTAACACATCCGTGGCCTTGCAATTAGCACGAATTTTAGACTGTCAGGTCGAAGACCTTTTTTCACTTCATCAGGACGAACAAGAGATTGAAGCCGAATTCTTGGGAACATTACCAGTCGAAGGACAGTCATTGCGGGTGAATATATCTCACGTCGGCAACCGTATCCTCGCGCGACCCTTATCGCAATTGGGCGATATGCTCAATTATGTGGTACCGGCCGACGGAATCGTCACAGAAACCATTCAACAACCACGCAATCGAAACACTCCACGAGTACGAGTCAGCCTTCTCCATGATCAAGAACGCCTCACACATAATATTGTGATAGCTGGATGTGACCCATCACTCTTTTTAGCCGGGGAACATGTTCGTCATGAAACATTCTCTGGTGTGACCAATTGGACAATGGGCAGCGTCAACGCCGTCAACGCACTCCTCGACGGTGAAGTCCATATGGCAGGCGTCCATCTAGTCGATGCACGATCTGGCGAAAGCAACCTTCCCTATCTGAGACAGCATGTACGTGGCAAAGATTTTCTGGGTGTACGATTTGCTTCATGGGTTCAAGGATTTGTGGTGCACCCAGAAAACCCAAAACATATTCGATGTGTTGACGATTTAGCGAAACGTGGGATTCAATTGGTCAATCGAGAAGCCGGATCTGGAGCCAGGATACTCTTGGATAGCCTTCTCAAAAAATCCGGCATCTCCGGCAAGCATCTCACAGGGTATGGGCGTGAAGTGTCGTCACATCTGGAAGTCGCGCGGAACATTCGGGATGGACTCGCCGACATTGGAATCGGTGTGGAATCGGCGGCACGACAATACGGATTAGCCTTCATCCCTTTACGCGAAGAGCAGTACGATCTAATTTTGCGAAAAGACTCTTTGGCCTCTCATCCAACAATCAGCCGTCTCTTTGATGCCATCGTCAGCCGTCCATTTCGACAAGAATTACTCGCACTTGGCGGGTATGATCTTTCAGAAATTGGAAAATCCCTGAACTGGTAATCGATATTCAACTCTACACCTCATGTTCTTGCCGAAAAGACACGGCTTTAATTTGGGCATAGACTCGCTGCCCTGGATGAAGATGTAAGGTCGCCAACGACTTTCTGGTTATCGTCGCAAGAAGCGGTACTCCAATATCTAATTTAATATCAACAAACGGATGATCGGCATGAATCGTTCCAATGTCGGTTATTGAGGCTTCCAGCATATTAAGCACACTACTGTGAAAGTCAGGGGGACTCGTAATGATACTCACGTCTCTTGAAAGAATCTGCACACGTAACCTCTCCCCTATCGGCTTTTCTTGATGCGGCACAAAAAGATGACGACCACCAAATTCCAGCGTCGTCAGTCCAAATTCCCTGTCATGGGCTTCGACGACTGTATCGATGACCGCGCCCATGTGACTGCCTTCCATGAAATGCCGTGCATCCAACTGCGTGCAGACCTCACTCAGTGGACCGCGGCTCATAACTCGGCCTTCCTTCATGATAATCAAGGTCGTCGCTATTTGGAGGATTTCTTGAAGCGAATGGCTTACGTAGATAATGGGAATATCCAAGTCCATATTCAACCGTTGAATAAATGGCAATATTTCTCGTTTGCGCTGAACATCAAGCGAGCTGAGCGGTTCATCCATCAACAAGAGTTCGGGACTTGTCAGTAAAGCCCGTCCAATGGCTACCCGTTGCTGCTCTCCGCCTGAGAGCTTATGAGGCCATCGTTCTAACAAATGCTCTAACCCAAGAAGATCGACAATGGCTTCCACGGTAATCCGATGTCGAGCAGTAGGAACACGTTTTCGTCCATATACAAGATTCGACTGAACGGACAAGTGTGGAAACAAGCGGGGCTCTTGAAACACATAGCCAACGGGGCGAAGGGAAAGAGGGACGAATATTCCCTCCTTGTCATCCTGCCAAACCGTCTGATCAAGGCGAACCACTCCGTTCGGTGCGCGCTCAAGTCCGCTCAAACAGCGTAACAAGGTCGTCTTACCGCATCCTGACGGCCCGAAGACCGCGGTGACACCCCGCAACGGAAGCTCAAGAGCAACCTGAAGAGAAAACGACGGATAACGCAGCTCGAGTTGAGCCGTTAAGGTGCTCATGAGACATGAATGGGAAGACGTCGATTGACCGTATACACGATCGTGAGAATGGTGAAACAAAACAGGAGAAGAACGGCAGACAGCATGTGCGCCTGTGTATATTCCAACACTTCAACATGATCATAAATCGCAATAGACAAGACTTTCGTTACGCCTGGAATGTTGCCTCCCACCATAAGGACGACTCCAAACTCACCGAGCGTATGCGCAAATCCCAAGACAATCGCACTGAGAAATCCACGTATCGCCATTGGAGAGGCAACCGTAAAAAATGCATCGAGTTTTGAGGCACGTAAAGACCATGCCGCTTCCAACGGCATTTTACCGACAGATTCAAACGCTCCATGTAACGGTTGCACGACGAACGGGAGCGAGTAGAAAGACGACGCGATGACTAAGCCGGTGAAGGTAAACGACAGCGACGATCCAGTCAGTTCCTTCCAGAGTCCGCCAATCGGACCATGCGGACCGAGTGCTACCAACAGGTAAAACCCCAAGACAGTCGGAGGGAGGACGATCGGCAATGCCACGATTGCCTCGACCAGCGTTCGACACTTTGACCGTGTACCTGCCAACCACCACGCTAACGGAGTCCCGACAATCAGCAGCACGATCACGGTCACGCCAGCTAACTGAATCGTCAACCACAGTGGTCCCCAGTCCATGTCCAGAAGATTCATTCGTTATCCCTTAACCAGGCATCATGTTAATCCAAACCAGCTACGCCATACCCGAACCCGACAATAATCTTCCGAGCCTTGTCCCCTTTTACGTAATCTAGCAAGGCGGTGGCTGCCTTATTGTGTTTGCCATTTACCAGAAGAACGGCCTGCTGCTCCAGCGGATCGTAGAGATTTGACGGAACATCCCAACGGCTCCCAGCCTTATTGATTTTCGGATCCAAGACTTGAGAGAGGGCGACGAACCCAAGTTGAGCATTCTGTGAGTAGACGAACTGAAAGGTTTGTCCGATGTTTTCTCCTTGAACAATCCGACGCTCCACTTCCTGCCATACCCCTAATTGCTCAAGCGCTTGCTTGGCCGCAACACCATATGGCGCAGTTTTGGGATTGGCTATGGCTAAATGTTCAATATGGCTATGAGACAATACAGACGTGCCATCCCCCTTGATTAACGTCGGATCAGCACTCCACAACGTCAGACGTCCCACAGCGTAGGTAAATCGACTCCCCTGCACAGCAAGTGCTTCTTTTTCCATCAACCGCGGCCGTTCAACATCTGCAGAAAAAAACACATCAAATGGGGCGCCATGTTGAATTTGTGCATACAATTTTCCGCTCGACCCTGAACTGATGACAGCAACATGCCCCGTGTCTCGTTCGAAATTGCTCGCAATTTCATGAAGCGCCGACAAAAAATTTGACGCCACCGCAATCCGCACATCTTGAGCCGACACCGCACCCACAGATACTTGAAAAATAAGCAGACACAAAATCAACACAATCTTGCACGCTATCATCTTTTCCTTGAAATCATCGACCGCCAATACTCTTGTTAGATGCTAACTTTCGTCAGGATGTACAAGTAATCCGTATCCTTGTTGCCCCCAGGTGGCAATCCTGCACTTGCAGGAAGGCGATCGAAATAACTGCCTTTGAACCAATGGAGGTAGCCCGCATCGAATTCCAGGTTGTCGCTAACTTTCCATTGCACCCGCAATTCCACATCGTGTCCTAGAAAATTTCCGGAACCGCCGCTGACGTCACGTAGTCCATTGCTGGCAAACGCTCCACGTGAAGTCGCGAGATACCACACACGGTGCTTGACTTGCAGTCTCCAACCTTTGACAGGGGTCACAATCACTCGCCATCCCGGCGAGCTGATATTCGTCCGGAAAAATGGACCGAAATTTCCGGTGGGATTTAACTCAAAACGCCGCGCTCCAAAAAGCGTATCGAATGAGGAATCTTGACTATCGTTTGGGTTTCGATCACCACTGGCATAATCATAGTACATGACAAATCGCGGCGACCACGGAATATTAAATGTATAGCCGAGATCAATATGTTGAAAGTGCGCAAAGTGATCAGTATTGCCTAGCCTTCCGGTCTGCCACACGCTCTCAATATCGTAGTCTGGCCGTCCTCTCTTGGGATCTTCATAAAGACGTAACCCAAACGTGGAAAACGAACGTTGCGCACTGACCGTTGAGCTACGTTGATCATTTAACCCAAAATAATACAGATTAAGGCGCAACCACGGGATTTGAGTTGATTCACCATAGACTCCCCAAAATACACTACGTTTCGATTGTTCATCGAGTTCGGTTTGATCACGTAAGACAGGCTCCACAAGAAACGTGCGAATCCTCCAAACCTTGTCTTTAGCCAATTGCCAATGCACCCCATCGAATGCATTGGTGGTATTGCGAAAATCGTTACGGGCGATCAATCGACGATGCCCAAAGTCCATCGTCATTCGCCCAACATGTACATCGGTTCGAAGGCCAGAACCCATGACATTATCTCCTGTCGCGGAAACGAATAACTGGAGAATGTCCCATTCATTCCTGATGCCCGTGTTCACAAAATCACCCGGACCATCGAGATGCACACGAGAATCCTGCCCTTCAAACAAGAATCTGAATGCTCCACCATTTAACCCGAACCGCAAACGTGATCGTTGCTGAACCTGTGAGTCTGTTTGTCCTAATGGCTGACTGGATCGCCAGGGATGATCATATGTCTCGAATCGAGTCCGATGCTCAAAGCCCAGATCAATCCACGTTGGAAGATTCAATGCATTCTTTACATACCGATTCCACTGCCATTCCTTCGTTCGAATCAACACAGCATCGGCAGATTCCAGCAAAGACGATTGCGATGTCGATTGAACTCGCTCCATGGTTCCCTGAAAGAGAGAAGACTCTACCGCCTCTAAACGTTTGTGCTGCGTGGTCAGTTCTGAGGAAGCCTCAGCTATCCCTGTCACACTCCAGAGGAATACACCGAGGCCCATCAAGATTCGTTTTAGAACATGCCTTTTTCCATCAACTACTCTATCCACTATCATTATCTTCATAATTCGCAGACCGTCCTTCGCATTTTACAAGAATATAATTTAGTAACATTTACATTACTATATGTCAATTTCATACAACATCTACCCTCTTCCATTTCCCATACCTTTGATACGACACAATCCCAAAGTGGAAATAGCGATTTTACGAATCTCGCTAACCGCATCGATCAAATATTTCTTGGACAGTCAAATGACCTTCAAGCACATTTTGGCTTCACCAATGTTCATTCGCCTTTTTCTTGATGGCGGGTTAGAATTTGCTATTCGATTTCACTGCATGAAATGGAGGGACTCACATCCATGAACATCCCCAAACAGCCGACGATCCAACAAGGCCTGACATCGGCCTCACCAATTCCAACACAAATCATTTCCAATGAAGAATTTACGCCAATCCCACAAACCCGAAATCAAAAACATCTCGATGCTTTGATTAAAGCACAGAGCTCGGAGATGGCAAACCGCCTGGGAATGGATCGACGGACATTTCTGAAAACCACCGGCGGCATGGCTGTAGCCTTACTCGCGATGAATCAGGTATTTGGGAAGTTCTTTGATATACTCACCGCTGAAGCAGCCGAACCTGAGGCTTTTCTTACTCGTCGCGGCGAACATTTCTTTATTTTCGATGTCCAGACGCACTATGTCAGTTCGACCTTTACGAATCCAGGCTGGCGAGAAAGCCTGTTGGCATTACGCCAGCGCGCCAACGACATGGGGCTTAATGCCGCGCTCTCGCATGACAGTAAGACCATGGCCGATTTAAGTTGGGAAAACTTCGTGAAAGAAGTCTTTCTCGATAGCGAAACATCATTAGCGCTTATTAGCACTCCGCCAGGCCCTTACCCCTGGACTTCCGTGGTTCCGCCCAAGGAAATGACACATATCCGAAATGAGATTAATCGCATCACAGATTCACAACGCATGCTGGCTCATGGATTGGTCATGCCGCAACTCGGCCAGGTAGATTTGGATTTCATGGATCAGCAGCATGAAGTATTTCAAGTCGACGCATGGAAATGTTATACCGGTGCGGCTCCAAAAGGCTTTAACCATGGATGGTGGTTACATGATGAACAAATTGCTTATCCCATGCTGGAAAAAGCGCAAAAACTCGGGGTACCGACCCCATCTGCATCCACAAAGGGCTGCCACTTGGCTCAGTAGCTGACTATAACCATCCGAAGGATACCCTTCAGGCAGCCAAGGATTTCCCTAAACTCAAGTTCTTGCTGTATCACGCCGGATTTTTAGGAGTCGACCGGATCAATCTTGAGAAAGCGAGAAACGGGGACGTGCCGTGGACCAGTGAGTTTTGCCGCATGAAACTTACACACCCCGGACTGACAAACATTTATATGGAAATTGGCTCAACCTTTGCGCAGCTTGTCATTACCGAGCCAAAAGCGTGCGCACATCTCCTTGGGCAACTCCTAGTCGCATTTGGGGAAGATCATATCTTGTGGGGAACCGATTCCATTTGGTATGGAACCCCGCAATGGCAAATTGAAGCCTTTCGGCGGTTCCAAATACCTGAAGAATTACAGGAGCGACATGGCTATCCGCCCTTAACGCCAGAGATCAAAGCAAAGATCTTCGGGTTAACTGCCGCACGCATCTTTCACATCGATGTGCAGAGTAAACGGCATGACCTCCCCAAAGATTATCTCAGCCACATGAAAATGGCTTACCTTGAAGAATCACCGTTGCCAAGCCATCACGCGTATGGGTGGGTAACAGCATAAGTCTATAATAGGATACAGAACTATCTCATCGTATCATCAATAGAGTACGGAATATGGCGAAACCAATGACGCAGACATCACGATTTGAAATACAGGGAGCCGACTCCAAGTTGATCATCGGAGACCGGATCACGGGGGAAGACCGGCAAATTTTATTTATCACCGGATTCTTATCAAAACGGTGGGGCAACAAAAGCCGCGCACTGGCCAATATCTGCCAGGAACGTCACTGGGGGTTTTGCTGTTTTGATTTTCGGGGAAATGGGGACTCGGAAGGTGCATTCCGCGACTATACCTTGCATGATTGGCTTGATGATGCGAAACGCGTCACCACCATGATCGCTGACGGTCCTCCGCTCACAATTATTGGTTCATCGTTAGGTGGTTGGTTAGCGTGGTTATTAGGACAAGAATTCCTCCATGTCCGACAGCTACTACTCCTCGCCCCAGCTTTTAATATGATGGGGAAACGAGCGCAGGATATCACCCCCGCTCGAAGAGAAGCCTGGGAACAGACAGGTTGGATGCCCTGGGATGACGATGCCCTTCACCGAGATTTCCCCTTGTCATGGAAATGGGTTCAAGAAAGCGAAACGCTGTGGGCGAAACGCATCACCCATCCTCGCCAGGTTCCGACAACAATTCTGCATGGCCTACAAGACACGGTCATTCCGCCATCGGGTAGTTGGGACATGACAGAACACCTCCTGACACAGGACCCGTACTATCCTGTCGAATTGATCTTGAAGACAGGTGATCATCGATTCAGTAGCCCTGCAAACTTGGAAACATTCTTGGCACTATCCACACAGAGCATCCTACAAGTATGACACCCATCGTCTCGCGTCCTTGGAATGGTCTTGCCCAATCCAACCAACCAACACTTCAATCACAAGTCAACTAACTTCTCATTTAGTCAATAGACATGCCTGACCCCATTAACTCGTAACTCGTTTCAGATGTTAGTCATTCCTCTAACCGACCACCAAAACTGCCGAAGTTTCCGCCAAACCCTCCCTGTCCTGTACTCCAATACTCACCACGTCGCCATCGTTGAAAAGGATGTTTTTTCTCTGGACGAGTAAACCGCCAGAGAATATAGACCATTGTAAGCGCGGCACTCAGATTCATCCAAAAGCCAACGTTGGAAGCCTTTTTTTCAGGCTTCTCAAGAAATTCCACGTCGCCTGACGCTGCAGCTAACCGAACGGTTGCTTGGTAGAGAGGCTTGCCGAATTCACGTGTTTTGAACATCGGTACGAAAAATTCTGCCGAGAGCTCGTTGAGCTGCTGCCGGGTGATGACGGACAATAAACTTCGTCCCAACACAATCACTGCTTGCCGCTCCTTCATTGACGCCAACAATAAGAGCCCGTGTTGTTGTTGCGCTGTCCCGATACGCCACTCTTCATATAATTCCGATGCATACTTTTCAACACTCAATTCAGGCCCGACAGTCGGCAATGTCACGACAATCATTTCCACACCAGTCCGTTGCTCGAGTTCTTTACACACTCCCCGGATACGTTCAGACCAATTGCCAGATAATACCTCGGCATAGTCGCTGACATACCCCAACGGCGTGGGAAGATGGAGGTCAACCTTTGGTCGAGGGTATTGGGCCAATGCCAGTGGAACCAAAAGCGCGACGCCCCAGGCACAGACCAGACCAATGATACAGATGGATCGCAACATATTTTTTTTATGCAATAGATTACGCATGTTGTCGCAACTCTCGAACCTTCTGAATAATCTGTTCAAGGTTTTGTATATACCGCATAAAGAGTTGTGACCATGCATGTTTACCGGGACTCCGAAACCCTTGCTTGACCTCAAGGACTTCTAGAAGCACGGATGCCTCGACCTGTAACGTATTGGGAATGTTCGATAAAAATGCCTCAGAAGTTCCTCCGGAAGGATGATCGAACACTCGGCATACTCCCCGAAGGCACGGAAGCAACGCCATAAGCGAAAGCGGCAACAAGGCAGCGATGGCCTCAGGACGCCCCCCGCCTTCAACAAATCGTTGCCGAACTCTCAGGAGATTCCCATTCAATTCCTGCTGACATTGTAGTCCTAGGTTGTGATCATTGATATGGATGGTCACAAACGGATCTCTGCCTTCCAACAACACATGGTTATCTTTTATTTCAAAATATTCTAACGGAAAATATTCAACGGATTGCCGAAGTTCATCCTCTGTCAACAGCAACGGTGGCACAACCCCATGCTTTCGCCACTTTTCGGTCAGTTGAGCCACATGCTGCAAATTGGGCAATGAGCATGTTTGTAAAATAAGAAGAAGATTAATATTGGAATGGCCCTCAACATATTCCCCACGCACAAGACTCCCATAGAGAAGAACCCCTTCGAGTTGTGCATCGAACGGCTTACGTAACTGCTTGAGATAGTTGCGGATGATGCGCTCGACAACTTCAGGCATCGACGGCCAATCATGCTGTAGACTCGACATACTTAATATTCCTTGCGACTTCTTTATGACGGACGCCACCATGCGAGTGGATCCATACCATTAAACATGATTGGGAATGTGTTGGGCTTTTGAATCTGGCCATAAACCAGCGGCTTTCACCCGATCAAACAAGGTAAATGGAGGACTCTCTCGTAGGCCAGCCGTTGCGGTCAACACTTGGTATTGAAGACGTGGATTTCCATCAATCGTCGTAAACACCCGGTCCCGGAGGTAGGATAACACCAGATTTCCAGTGTTCCAAAAAAATACTTCTTCATCGGCTAAGTGCTGTAGCATCGTGACCTGCTGACGACGGCGAGTTTCAAATGGCTTCAAGGCTGCGGCTGACCAATCATCGGTCTTGGCACATGTGTCGATGACCTCACTGAGGATTTCCGCATCGACCATCGCCTGCATCCTCCCTTGCGACGCATGAGGATTCATCCCATGAGCGGCATCGCCAATCAGCACAGCGCCATCGGTCACCCACGACTTGGCTCGTACTCGCCCCGTCCCCATGTACGCGGTTTGACTCCAATCCTGCAATGTGTCAAACGTACGGCTCAGATCGGGATAAATGGACTTCCATCGCTGGGCTAACACCTTGGTCCCTTCTTCTTTCATCGCAGGAAGTGCTCCGGAAGGGATCATATAAAACACATACACCTGACGACCGGCTCCTGGAAAGATGCCTAAGATCGTTCGCTGCCCCACGAAATATTGCGACTCCGTGAATTCCTCTTGCCCCTCAAGCATCGCCACAAGGTAACTTTCTTGATATTGGTGCAATTGCGCTGAAATGTTTATGGCTTGCCGAACGGTAGAAAACGGCCCATCTGCACCCACAACCAGCTTTGCCCCAATCCGCACAGGTTTTCCGTCAATCTCAGCTTCAACGCCACAAATGCCTTTCTCATTTCGTAACAATCGCTTAAAGGTTGCTCCATAGTGCACGGCATCAGGACTTTCAGCTTCTAATGTTTTCAGCACGGTTTGCTGAACCATATTGGGCCACATCACCAACGCTCGATTGTATGGCTGAGGCAACATGTCATAATCCACCGTACATAACCGCTTGCCTCCAACACGACGGAAGTGGAAATACCGCACGGGCTTAATCGCATGGGCCGGCACTCGCTCTAATACGCCAAGTCTATCAAGAATTTGCTGGCCGTTTGGCTGTAGTATTTCTCCACGTACGCCTTGGGGATGCCCCAACGCTTGTTCCAGCACAATGGTTCCAATGCGTTTTCTCGTTAACTGTATCCCCAGGATGGCTCCGCCGCCACCAGCTCCAACAATGACCACATCCTGCATTATATCCATTGGGTCTCCCTATCAGCTGGATCAGGAGTGAGCCCTAAGATGAAACAGGCAAAGCATTTCAACTGAATAGACAACATGATCGCAACATCTGAACGTTGGAAGGAAGCTTACGTGGTTAGGAAAATATCATGAAAATGCTCATCCGCTTCTTCCCAGGCCTTCGGGTAGGTCTTCATAAGCCATGTCCGTAAGTACGACTTTTGATCGGCGGTGAGCATTTTTTTGATCTGGTGAGACCGTCCTTGAAGGGGCTGAAGAAACCCGACCTGCCTGACGGGATCCAATGTCGCGGTCCGTACATAGACATTGGTAAACACCGTGGGCAGACTCTCTTCGCCATCTCCTTGCAACCATACGGAAATGTACTTTTCTAGCTGCAACCCCGAGCTATCTAATGCAGGATCCGTTTCATGAAACAGTTCGTTTTCAGTCTCAACCAGAGGGGTGGCCTCTTCCGCACGGAATAATAAATTATGATTCCACATAATGTCCTACGCCTCACTATTCATCTAACCGGCGCCATACTCTCAGGCACTTCCTGAAAAAGTCAAGATGGGCAGCGATTGATGTCCCCCATTCCCAACCCTGAACAACACTCTCAGCCTTTCATGATAGAAACTTTCTGTCCAACCTTTATTCGCATGACAGCAAAATAAAGTCTAGAAATAAGGATTCAATTGCATTACCCTAGGACAAACAGCGCAGTTTTACTATTGCTATGATACGCAGGCAAGACAGAATAATTCTGTCCTTTCATTCACTTAGTCTCACGGAGAGGAGGAAGGTCTCGTGACACTCCATAAAGTCTGTATTGTTTTTATTCTTGCATTATGCACGTTACCCGGATGTCAAGGTACCGGTGAAATGGTGAATTTCAACCTTCGACCCATGCCGTCCAATTTGCATGCGGGGGAAGACGTTCATGATGATACGCTTCGCATCGCCGTTTCGCCATTTCAGGATAAACGGCAAGAGCAATCAAGAATTGGAAAGCGCACCCATTTTTGGGGAGGCACGACGCAATTCAATGCATGGAATGGTCAAATTGGTGAAGGCATGGCTGATCTGGCGGTCGCCTACCTTCAGCAACGAAAGTGGCATACCACACAAGCGACTGAAGAAAACTTATCTAATGTGATTCTGTCAGGGGAAGTCTTGAAGTTAGAGACACAAGCCAAAAGTGGATTTGGCTTTACCGACATTCAGGTGTCCATGCAAGTTCGGTTTGAGGCAAAAAACATGAGTGACGGCAGTACCGTGCGTACGAGTTTAGGAGCCAATGGATCTGATACGGTTATTCTGTTTAGCCCAAAAGACGTTGAAACATTAACCAGCGATGTCGCAAAAGAATTATTCGACCAACTGTTTCGAGATCTTACGGTCAAAGATCGAGCCTTTCACTTACGCTCAAATCTTTAACCATGAACGATACCGTCGATACAGGCATCATTTGATATCCTCATACCACAGATGAACGACCCGATTGACGCTAATAGTCCATATATTCCTAACAACGAGATGTATTGAAGGTGGAACAAGACCGCACCGATTTACAACTTTTTGATATCGCTCACACTATCACTTTCTTTTGATTATTATCTCAGTTTCGAGGATTATCATACCCTGATTATTCTGACATGAGAGAGGACCATGGGCGTCCCCATAACAGGGTTGAATCATGGAGCCTCTCTCAACATTGACCGACATATTTATACATGGGTAGCCTTTTGAGGATTGTCTGAGACCTTTTCTTCTTCGACAGGCAGTTATTTTTCATACTTCCTCGTCTTCATCCTTTTTGCAAGCGATCATGCGTCTGATGAAACATCAAATTGGAGAAGCTCGATGGATCTTAGTGCCAGTCCGCCCCCCACTCAACAACCTTCTATCTTAATTGTTGAAGACGAAGAAGGGCCGCGTGAATCCATTAAAATGGTGCTGTCACCGTACTTCAACCTTATTACGGTGGATAGTGCGGAAGTGGCCGTCGAAGTCCTCAAACGCCAGCCAATCGACCTCATCACCTTAGACCTGAAACTCCCCGGTCAACAGGGCATCGATCTCCTTCAGAGCATTCGCCAGCAGGGGCAAGACGTCGAGGTCATTATTATCACTGGCTATGGAACCTTGCAGTCAGCCATGGAAGCCATTCGCCAAGGCGTGGCCGCATATATTCTCAAACCATTTAACGTCGCTGAACTGCTCGCCGTCGTAGATCAAACATTCGAACGTCGTCGTCGAATGAGCTCGTTGCAAGGTGCCTTACAAGCGTTTGGGAATTTATGGAGTGGAGAAGATAACCTTCAAAATACGGTCAAAAATTTTGAAACTTTGTTAGAGGCCAAAAGCCCGGAACTCGCGCAACATTCCCATCGCGTGAACTTCTACTCATCATTGCTAGCCGAACACCTCAAGGTATCGCCTGAAGAAAAAGAATATATTCAATTGGGAGCCTATATTCATGATATAGGGAAATTCGGCATTCACAATCGTTTGATTTCAGGAGACCTGCCTCAATCCGAACAGGATCAAGAAGTCGTGAAATGTCATCCAATCCTTGGAGTGAAGATGATTCAAGCATTGCCGTTCCCTGAGCCCGTCTCTCAAATCATTCATTCCCATCATGAGCGATACGATGGAACAGGCTATCCTGACGGACTCGCAGGAGAAGAAATCCCCTATCTTGCTCGAATCGTTGGCCTAGCAAATCTCTTTGACCATTTAGTAGTCGGTTATGACAATCAAGGACCTTTGGCAATTCCAGAAGCCCGCGAACACATCCGCCGCGAAGCCGGGAAAGGCATTGATCCAACCTTGGCTGACCTATTTGCACAGGTGGTATGGTAAAGAATAACGATGCCTACATCATTCAACCCATGATCGCATCCGCACAGGAAGGAATATGAAAGTCCTGCAAAACCATCATGGAATTCCCGTATCATATAAACTGAAACAGTAAACGAGTATCTCAACGCGAGAGAACGTCATGAAAGAGGTCGATTCGCCACACCCCACTCCTCTCCACGAGTCCCAAAGCATCGATACCTCCTCCAAGCCGTCAACTAACTCTCTCAATCCTCAGCGGCCTGACTTCCTACAACAGCATACCGCTGGAGAAGAATGGGAACAGGCCTTTAATGCACTCTCCGATCAGATCATCATCTTAGATCGAACCGGCATTATTTTGTGGGCCAATAAAGCCGTTACGGAGTACTTTGAATCGGTCCATCCAAATCTTATTGGACTGGACTATCGTATTCCGTACTACGGAACAATCCAACTCAAGGAACTTCCGCCGTGGGAAACCGTACTCGCGGGAGCCTTGTCTGTCGTCATGGAAACATGGCTCTCGTGTCTAAAAGGCTGGTTTTTAGTGTCCTGCTACCCCCTCTATGACCGCGCAGGCGAGCAGTGGGGGGCCATTTCTGTCGTGAAGGACATTACCGACCAAAAACGCGTGGAAGAAGCGCTTCGCGATATCGCGCAAGGGGCCCCTGCTGCGGGCAGCGTGGCGTTTTTTCGATCTCTTGTCAAAGATCTCTCGAATGCCTTGGATGTTGAATATGCCATACTCGCTGAATTTCCCGGTGCAGATAAACAGCAGGCACACACCGTCGCTGCATGGGCAAACGGTAGCTTTCTTGAAAATTTTTCTTTGGATATTTCTCAAACGTTTGGTAGCCGTATTTTGAAAAGCAAATATTCTAATTGGACCAATACGGCGCAACACGACTTTCCGACCGATCCGCTTCTTGCTCAATGGAACATTGCCAGTTATATCGGCAGTCCGCTCATCGGAACGGCGGGACAGATTGTCGGGATAGTCATCGCGCTCGGCACACGCCCTCTCCGCAATATTCAAATTGCCCAGTCGATTATCCCGTTATTCGCCGTTCGGGCAGCGAGTGAATTAGAACGAAAACGTGCGGAAGAAGCCTTGCGGGACAGCGAGGAACGTTATCGTGCCATCGTTGAAAATTCGTATGACTTAATCTTCGAGACCACCCCTTCAGGAACATGCCTGTACCTCAGTCCCAACTGTAGCCATGTCTTAGGGTATCACGTGAATGAACTGCTCGGAAAAAGTTTTTTTGATTTTGTCCATCCGGATGAACGTGCACGTCTTGCTGATGAATTCGAACAAAAAGTGAGAATTCTCGAATCCGGAGAAATGGTCTGTCGCCTCCGGCACCACACTGAAGAGTGGCGTTGGTTTGAAAGCCATACGAAACCCTTTAGAACGACGACCGGAAATATTCTCGTGGTCATTGATGCCCGAGATATTACCGAACGAAAACATGCAGAAGAAGAACGGTTACGTGCCACAAAACTTGAGTCGGTGGGTGTGTTAGCCGGAGGCATTGCCCATGACTTTAACAATATCTTGACATCGGTCTTTGCCAACGTGGGACTCTCAAAAATGCTCGCCACAAAACAGCAAGCGCCTGCTGATGCCAGTATAGTGGAACGATTGACCGCAGCAGAAAAAGCCTGTCTGCGGGCTCGAGACTTGACAAAACAACTGCTCACCTTTGCCAAAGGGGGAGCGCCGATTAAAAATGTCGCGTCGATTTCCACGTTCATCACCGACACAGTCGAATTTGCCTTACGTGGATCCAATGTCAAATGCGAACTGCATTTACCTCATGATCTGTGGGCAGTAGAAGTCGATGAAGGCCAGATGAGCCAAGTGATCCAGAACTTAGTCATTAATGCCGACCAAGCCATGCCGAATGGCGGCGTCATTACCGTCGAGGCACGTAACACCGACATTGAGTCGACAACAAGTCTTCCAGTCAATCCCGGACGATACGTCGTGGTCACCATACAGGATCAAGGTATTGGAATTTCCTCGGAGTATGTGAGTAAAATCTTTGATCCGTACTTTACCACCAAACAAAAAGGGAGTGGCCTTGGACTTGCCACAACGTATTCCATCATGAAACGCCATGATGGACACATTACAGTCAACTCTGAGCTTGGCGTTGGAACGACCTTCCTCTTATACATTCCAGCGGCCAAAACTATGCTCATTGAAGCGCAGGAAGAAGAAGAAGCCTTGATTACCGGATCGGGACGCATCTTGATTATGGACGATGAAATCGAGATTCGCGATATTCTGGGGAAAATGCTCGAGCACTTGGGCTACGACGTCACCTATGCCAATGACGGACATGATGCGATTCAGCATTACCAAACAGCACTACACCAACAAACCCCTTTTGTCCTTGCGATTATCGACTTAACCATTCCCGGTGGCATGGGAGGTAAAGAAACGGTTCGCTGCTTACAGGAAATGGACCCGAATGTCTTAGCGGTCGTGTCGAGTGGATACTGTAACGACCCGGTCTTGGCCAACCCGGAAAATTTCGGGTTCAAAGGCGTTATCGCGAAGCCCTATAATCTCATAGATCTCTCAAAAGTCCTCAGTCAAATCCTTCTCTAGCAATCAACGCGAATCTCGTAGTGTGCATGTCAGCCACGTTGAGAAGGTACAATCAACTATCTACTGACACCATCCTACGCAACAATCGTCCCAATATTGCGTGGGGCGACCACCCCACGGTCAGTGATGATTCCTGTAATATATTCTGCAGGCGTCACATCAAAGGCTGGATTCAACACCTCAATTCCTTCCGGTGCAATGGACCGAACACTGTGAAGCGTCGTCACTTCCGAGGAAGATCGTTGCTCAATAGGGATCTGCTCCCCGGATGTCATGGTCATATCAATGGTCGATGATGGAGCCGCGACATAAAATGGAATGCCATGCACTTTGGCTAGGACAGCCACGGAATACGTTCCAATCTTATTGGCCACATCGCCATTGGCAGCAATGCGATCGGCGCCAACCACACACAGGTGAATCCGTCCCTGTTTCATGAGAGACCCGGCGGCATTATCCGTAATCAGCGTTGTCGGAATTCCATCCTGCTGAAGTTCCCACGCCGTCAACCGGGCTCCTTGTAAGACCGGACGGGTCTCATCGGCAATCACTCGAATGCCTTTCTTGGTTTTCCAGGCAGACCGAATGACACCTAAGGCCGTTCCATAGCCAGCCGTTGCCAACGCTCCGGCATTACAGTGAGTGAGAATGGTTTGGCCATCCTTGATTAATGCTGCCCCAAAGTCACCGATGGCCTGATTCATTTGTATGTCTTCGTCTAAAATAGTCTGCGCTTCATGAATCACCTGTTGCTGGAGCCATGCGAGTGGCTTGTCTTTTCTTTCAAGCACGAACCGTTTCATTCGATCAATAGCCCAGAATAAATTGACAGCCGTTGGACGTGCATCCCTCATGCGGTCACACATCACCTGAAACGCTGCTTGGAACTCTGCAAATGATGAGGCCGTGATACTCTGCGCCCCCAAAGCCAAACCCAAGGCGGCAGTGACTCCAATTGCCGGGGCTCCTCGCACTTTGAGATCTCGGATGGCTTGTACAACCGATTGATAGTCGTCACATACCAGCACCTCAACCTTTTCAGGCAACAAACTCTGATCGAGGATTTTCACTGAATTTTGTCCCCATTCAACAGTCGGAATCATCATGTATCCTTTTTGGTCTTGAATAAAAAGTCATTCGCGACAATCACATGAAGTGTGACGAGGTCAGACATACGCGTTATTCCACAGAACGGTGTTGTTCAAGATTTTGGGCTTCAACATCTTGCTCAGCAGTTGGCACGATCATCGAGGTGCGAAGCGTATCAAGCGCCTGTTGAGAAAATCCCGTTATCCCCTCGGAAAATGACTCCAAAGGCTTATAACGAACATCGGGAGTCGTGATGGAACCCCGTACATGGAATAATGCCGTCACTATTCCCTTGTTCGATCCCACACCTATTCGATCAAACAAGGGGATATTTCTTAAAAAATCGGCATGTTGACCAAACGGACTCACCGCCGTGGCCACATCCAATTGATCCGATACCATATCAAACGTCCCAGCGGTAGTCATTTTCATAATTGGACTGTCGACAATGACATTGTCCGATGAGATGATCCCATCTTGAATATTCAATGTGCCCGTCATTTTCGTGAACGGAAACCCATCACGGTGCAAGTCAACTTTACCACGCAAAACCTTCGGAAGATTCAAGAGAGATACAATTTGCGGTAAGACGGTCCCTTTCTTAACATGTCCCTGCTCCATCACGACATCCATATTTCCATTCAAGGTCGCCATGACACCTCTCGGATTTCGCCCATGCCCCTGCACCATTCCACGAACGGAAAGTTTCCCGGTAATCAGACGATCTTCATGTTCGAAGGACTGCTGAATATGATCAAACGGCAAGCCTTTCAAATGAAACGACGAACGAATGGCCACCGGTCGCTCCTTGGGAAGATGAATGAAGACCCGACCGGCAATAGGTTGACCGTAGGCTTGACTTCGAATTCGATCGAGTGTCACCAAACTATCCCGAATTTTTAGAATGCCTGACAGGTTTTCAGCTTCTAACTTTTTATACGTTGGATGATCAATATGGATGTTTCCCATGACTGTACTCGTTCCCGCTAAATCTGCCAGCCAATCGCGAAACGTCGAACCTTGGCCCTTGGGAATCAATAAATCAATATCAAAATGAGATGACTCAAGCACCACATCAATCTCAGGCTTATCTCTCCAATGTTTGACCGTTCCCGTCAGATGAATGTCACTCTTCTCCATTTTTAATTCAAAGCGTTTTACCTCTGCAAAGGTTGGACTCACTTTGAGACGAAACAACAAATTGGTGATTGGGGTGGGTAAATCACGAGCCTTGACCACACCATCGGTCAACGCAATCCAGCCTTGGGGGCTCCATTGTGACCAATTCAGACCACGGCCCCGAACATCTAATGACACTTCGAGAATCCCCGCACGTAAGATTCGATTACCAACCATGACCCCTTCAGGGAGGAGACCCAGATTGATCGGCCCGGTGTTCACTCGACCATGAACTTCAACGGTAGGATTGACTCGCACATTGGCCCGAACAGAAAGTCGAAGTGGAAGAATAGACAACTCAGCCTGATGAATGACCAGATTTCCATTTTGATGAACACCGAGATCGAAACTGAGCGCTCCTCGTACACCACGCGGCTTTTTCATGACACGTGGCCACTGAAGCGATGAGTCGAGTAAGTCGAATCGCCCTTTGAGTTTCGGAGCGTCAATGAGTCCGGATAATTCAACCCGAAGACCAACCTCTCCGTTCATCGTCACCTCTTGAAATTGCGTTGACTGACGAAGAAGGGAATGTAACAATTCCTGTCGCAACGTGACCTCACCCCTGAATTGTTCAAATACCGGCTGCCGAGCCGTACGAATTGTCCCCTGTACGCGAAATGGACTGTCGCCAATCACTCCCTCAACCTCATCAAATTGTATGTCGTTCACGGAAAAGACAAAACGTCCTTTTTGGAGAACCATTGGCTCGGGCAACCCTGGCACACGCCACGTAAGCTCCTGAGGTTCATATTCACCGGATCGGAACTTCACCCCTTCGGGACTGTCCAACTGTCCAGCGAATTGCATATGTAAATTTCCAAGTCCTTCAACTCCCGTGAGACGCGCAAGATAGCCTTGAGCCTGTGTAGAAGACGTCAACTGCCCAATGACTTCAGTAATCTGACTGGCCTCAATCTGACTGTGAAGATCGAGTTCGATCCATGGACCGGAATCCTTAAATAAGATGACTCCATGAGCCAAGTGAATCGGGAGAGCATCATACACTCCACTAAAATCAATAAGTCGAATTCGATCGGGCTCCACGACGATTTCACCATTCATGGCGTCTAGTTCCGGCTTGCCAGTTTGATGCTTCCAATAACTTTGCACAAGCTGAAACGTGCCAACGACAGAAACCCCCACATCTGGACGAGTGGAACCCGCGATCGTCGCCTGCCGCACTTGAATAGTTCCTCCAAGCTCCGCGTCCTCCCAGAGGGGCAAAAGCGTTGCTGGCAATCGTTGCTTGGGAATAATGGCCTGCACCATCTTCAAGGAAAACGGCGTCGATTCGACACTTGCATACATGGTCAGATCTCCCGATGCGAGCAATCCAGAAATATTGGCATTGCCGGACAGAGAGCCTGCCTGACTTTCAATATGCAATTCAGGCAACGTCAATTCATATCCCACTTGACCCGGCATCAATGTCACCTGACTATCAATATGTGCTAACCCAAGATCGTTGAGCCCTTTGGATTGAAGAGTAAAAAAGTCTGTGACCTGCCCAACATCCAAATCGCGAACCTGCATCTTGCCATTCATTTTTACGACTTGTGGAACATTCGCAAATTGAAAGACAGCTTGCGAATCCTCTGAGGGACTACAATTGACAAGACCTTCAAAGAAAAATACGGAGGCCCGAGTCGTCTGTCGAATTCGTCCAGATGCTTCAATCGTGGCCGAAAACATATCAGGCTCCTGACCAACGAATGACAGCATCACGTTTTCAAAGACCACGCCTCGCGCGGCTTCGCGAGGTGATTCATCAATAAAAGTGAGACGTCCATCTGCAATCACCACTTCTTCAACCAAAAACAGATCAGCAAACACCGAATCATTCAAGGATGTCCGGGCAGACTGGAACAGTCTCCATTGCCCATCACGATCTCGCTTGACCTCCATCTCTGGCTGTTCAATAAAGAGTTTTTTGACAACAAATTCTTGACGAAGAAGCGGGAAAATTTTCAGATCTAGACTCATCCGTGTGGCACGAAAGAACGCGTGCGCATCTGGATGCTCCTTCACGATCACGTCTGACACTTCGACATGAGGATACGGCCACAACAACACACGTGCCTGCCCAACCGTCAGATGTGGCCCCAAGGTACGCTGCATATAGTCAAAGGCCATGCCGGTAAAGTACGTCGGATTCACAAAAAACGGGAGGATCATAAATGCGCCGAATACGACAATCACAAGAAGACCGCCGCCAGCAGCGATTTGAGAGAATCGACGCTTCACTAAAAGTCCAATTCCTGTTCCAAGATAGACACGATTAGCCTACACCATCTGAGACATGACTCGAGAGCACAGTATCACCTACCCGCCAATAAAAAGAGACACGGTCATCACATCCATGAAGACTGAGCGTCACTGTATCAGAGGTAGAAAGGAAACAAGAAACTTCTGACATACATGGGCAAAGAGTCTTCTTCAAAAAACGCGATAGGATTGCTCAACTCCTGCAGATTCCAACACCCCGTAATTCGCACTCAGATATCATTCACTCTATTATACGTCAAAGAATTCAGTCCTGCTGTCTGTAGGACTGGAAACGAAAACAGCAGACCGCTGAACCGCTGCCAATGAATGCCGTTTCACCAATCAGAGCCCAAGAGAAGGGACAACACCTCGTGAGCCCAACAAATTCCAACTTGACATGCCTACAGGGTGTCGATATTCTTCAATAATTCCACCAATACATTGCATGATCGTAATGCCCATTCGAAGGCCTTCCGGCGAAAATCACCGTCCTATCAACACACATCAAGCTCACCCCTCGCATCATACGAAGACAGGAAACTATGTGGGCACTGCCCTCAGCAAGAAACTTCTCAAGTTTTACGACTATCCACACCCGCTGAAACCACATGTCATCATTCCCGGATATGATAAATATCATGCACGGCGAACCGCGTCATTGTGTAAAGCAGTCGCCACACAGCTTGGACATCCAATTGCCCGAATCAAGCAGTATGAAATTGCCTGTCTTCTGCATGACCTCGGTCGTGCGGGACTGGATCAACCGTTATTTGGAAAAATTTGGTCATGGGCCAAAACTCGCGGAATTCCTACTCGGCCACGCGAATGGCGAACATTGTACCCGCACACTCCCTATGGACACGAAACCGAAGCGTTTCTTGAGCGATACGGACATGAGCTTGAACGACAACATATTCCCTTGGATGCCTGGACCACCGCACAAATTGAAATGCGACTGGGGTTTGCTCGACGGTTACGAAAACAGTTACGAGTCGTGAAGCCTGAACTAACACGCATGGGCATCACATGGGCCCCATGGATGGAACTGATCATGCTCTACTATTATTATCCTGAAAAATTACAACATGCATCACGATGGGTTCGCCAGCTAGCAGAAACATTAGTCGCCTGCGAACAGCTCGAAGCCTACAATAATAGGCAACGAGGTCGTGATTACTATACGCGTTCACACGAAAGTGTGCGAGAAGCCTTTCGCTACCTTCAACAATTACACGACCAAGGCATTGTGAGCGAACGCGTACTGACCGTCATTCAACAACTCATGACTCGGACATCGTTTATAAAAATATTAACAGATGCACGGGGAAAACCATTTACCCAACGAGACGTGCGGTATATCCAAACCCTTCAGAAAGACCTGAGCCTATGCCAGTCGTAACAGAATTCTTGCAGTACAGGATGAATGGCCGGACACATATTGAAAACATCACACACTCAATCCAAGAAACGCTCAAACTGTCTGGACTTCAAGCCGGAACGCTCACGATCTTTGTCAAACATACAACCGCATCGGTGATGATTATTGAAGATGAACCAGGGATCAGGAGTGATACCACTCGCATTTGGGATCAATTAATTCCCCCAGACCCGAACTGGGCACACAACACCAAAAACCCCGGTGAAGATAATGGACACAGCCACCTTCGCGGTCAACTGCAGGGCCCATTCGTAACGGTTCCTTTTGTCAATCACATCCTTACACTTGGCACCTGGCAACAAATCGTCCTCATAGATTTTGACACCCGAGCGCGCACACGAGAAATCGTCCTGCAAATGATGGGAGAATAACGCCGAATAGCGTGACAATCGTTGTAGAGTACATCATGAGCAAAATACACCCTGATTCTCAGACCTTGCACAGACATGCGAATATTTCCGTAATCGCAATATTGATTGTACTCATGTTTGACCTCTCCGTCTCCATGAGCTCCGTTGGTGTTGAACAGCCCCCACGGTCAGTGTCGTACGATACACAGTCTACGGCTCACGACTCCCAGTCACTCTTGACCGCTGCATCAACAACGCCAACATTAAGTCGTGAAGAACTAGAAACCATTGAGGTCTTTGAACGTGCACGCCGTTCAGTGGTGTACATCACCAACACAGCCCTTCGGCGTGACTTCTGGTCACTCAATACCTTTGAAGTTCCGCAAGGATCAGGGTCGGGATTCATCTGGGATGACCGTGGTCATATCGTCACAAACTTCCATGTCATCTATCAGGCTGATTCCATACAGATCGTGTTGGATGATCAGTCAACTCACGAAGCCAGTGTCATTGGCGTCGACCCTGATCATGATCTTGCCGTACTGCATATTCGTGATCACAAGAAACCATTTATTCCCATTGATGTCGGCAACTCAAAACATTTACGGGTAGGACAACGGGTTCTCGCAATTGGCAATCCATTCGGGCTGGATCATACCTTAACCACAGGAGTGGTCAGTGCCTTGGGGCGTACAATTAAGTCGTTGAATGAACGAACCATTGAAGGCGTCATCCAAACCGATGCGGCAATCAATCCCGGTAATTCAGGAGGGCCATTACTCGATAGCGGTGGACGCTTAATCGGGGTCAACACGCAAATCATCAGTCCAAGTGGTGCATTTGCGGGAATTGGATTTGCGGTGCCGGTCAATACCATTAACCGCATTGTCCCGCAACTCATTACATATGGGAAAGTCATTCGACCTGGACTCGGGATTTCCTTGATTCCTGATTCCATTGTTGCACGCTGGGGCATTCAAGGCCTTGTGATCGCACGTGTCGAACCGGGGGGGCCAGCCAGCCAGGCGGGTCTTCAAAGTGCCCGAGAAATGCGTGGAGGACGGATTCGGTTGGGGGATGTGATTACCACAGTTGACGGTCAGCCGGTTAAAGTCTTGGACGATCTCGCCATCATTCTTGATCGCCATAAAGTGGGAGATCGTCTACAAATCCAAATTCGCCGACAGGGAAAAATACGAAGTCTCAGCTTAACGCTTCAAGCGATGAAATAGCCCGAACGTGCAACTCGGCACGTTCGGAATCATCGTTCCTATGACACCTGCCTGGGGTGCGTGGTGAATATCATTTCACCGTCTTGAACATCCACCGTGACACTATCGCCATCCTTCAACTCTCCCTTCACGATTAATCGCGAAAGCGGCGTTTCAATGTCATGTTGAATTAATCGCTTCAGCGGGCGAGCCCCGTACACGGGGTCATAGCCTCGTGAGGCAAGTTCCGCAACAGCCGATTCAGTCACATCCATCGTCATTCGTCGCTCGACTAAACGTTGACGAAGCCGATTCAACTGAATATGCACAATATGGCTCAAGTGCGTCGTCGTCAGAGGATGAAACACCACCGTCTCATCAACACGATTAAGAAATTCAGGACGAAAGTGCTGCTTCGCTTCTCGCATCACCAATGCATGCAGTTGTTCATACGAGAGTCCCTGTTCCTGTCCTTCCAAAATCTCTTGACTGCCTAAATTTGATGTCATAATCAGAACGGTATTTTTAAAGTCTACCGTACGTCCTTGAGAGTCGGTCAATCTCCCATCATCTAACACTTGGAGTAAGACATTGAACACATCATGGTGCGCCTTCTCAATTTCATCAAAGAGGATCACGGAGAATGGACGACGGCGAACGGCTTCAGTCAACTGACCACCCTCTTCATATCCCACATACCCTGGAGGAGCACCGATGAGTCTCGCGGTCGTATGCTTCTCCATATATTCGGACATATCAATGCGAATCATATTGCTTTCATCGTCAAAGAGGATACTGGCTAACGCCCTAGCCAGCTCCGTTTTTCCAACTCCAGTTGGGCCGAGGAATAAGAACGAACCGATAGGTCGATTGGGATCTTTCAAGCCAGACCGGGCTCGCAACACCGCATCCGCTACCGCGTGCACCCCTTCTTCTTGTCCAATCACCCGTTCATGAAGTAAGTCTCCAAGGCGAAGTAATTTTTCAACCTCTCCCTGCATCAGACGGCTGACAGGGATTCCGGTCCACCGGCTCACAACTTCAGCAATATCCTCTTCATTCACTTCTTCGTTGAGTAAACGATGCTCTCCCTGCTTTTCCCCAAGGTGTTCGCCCTCGGCCTGCAGTTCCTGTTCGATGCGGGGAAGTGTGCCATATCGTAATTCAGCGACTCGATTCAGATCATAATTCCGTTCAGCCAGCTCAATCTCCCGCTTGACATCCTCCATTTGCTGACGAAGGTCCTGAAGTCGTCCCACTGACGCTTTTTCGGTATCCCATTGCGTTTGCAGCCGTTCAAGCGCCTGTTGCTTGTCGGTCAGCTCCTGATTGAGGTGTTCCAGACGAGCCAGGCTTCCTGGGTCAGTTTCTTTCTTCAACGCTTCACGTTCAATTTCAAGCTGCATCACCTTTCGAGAGAGTTCATCCATTTCAGCCGGCATACTGTCAATCTCCGTCCGTAAATGCGCAGCGGCTTCATCCACCAAATCGATGGCTTTATCAGGAAGGAATCTATCTCCAATGTAACGATGCGAAAGCTTGGCCGCCGCCACAAGCGCCGCATCTTTTATGCGTACGCCATGATGCACTTCATAGCGTTCATTCAGGCCACGTAAAATAGAAATCGTATCTTCGACGGACGGTTGATCAACCAGCACTGTTTGGAACCGTCGCTCAAGCGCGGCATCTTTCTCGATATGTTTCCGATATTCATTTAAGGTCGTGGCGCCGATTAAATGTAGCTCTCCCCTTGCCAGCATAGGCTTTAACAAATTCGCAGCATCCATCGAGCCTTCCGCAGCACCTGCCCCGACAACGGTATGAAGTTCATCAATAAAGAGAAGGATTTGGCCGTGTGAAGCTTGAATTTCCTTCAGAACGGCCTTAAGACGCTCTTCAAATTCACCACGAAATTTTGCGCCTGCGACTAAGGCTCCCATATCAAGAACCACGACGCGCTTTTTCTTCAGTCCCTCAGGAACATCCCCCTTCACGATTCGTTGCGCCAACCCTTCGACAATTGCGGTTTTCCCAACCCCCGGCTCTCCAATGAGAACCGGATTGTTTTTGGTTCTTCTCGATAAAATTTGGACGACACGGCGAATTTCTTCATCGCGACCGATCACAGGGTCCAACTTCCCCTGCTCCGCGAGCTTTGTGAGATTCCGTCCGTACTTTTCAAGCGACTGATACGTGCCTTCCGGATCTTGATTAGTGACGCGTTGATTTCCACGCACCTGCTGAAGGCCCAACAGCAATTTATCGCGTTTGAGGCCAATAGGACCAAAAACTCCCCCTTCTTCCACCATGGCCAACAACACATGCTCAACACTCAGATATTCATCCTGAAGGCCTTTCATTTCATCTTCTGCACGCGCCAGCACCGAAGCAATCCGAGGCGTCAAATGAATCTGGCCAGGCCCCCCCGCACTGCCTTGCACTTGCGGGATCTTGTTCATAGCCTGCTCCGCAGCTTGTTGCACGGCCACGGGTGATACGCCAGCTTGTTCAAGAATAGGCTTGGTTAATCCACCCTCTTGCTCAAGTAAGGCCAACAACATATGCTCAACATCCACACCTTGATGGTTTCTCCGCATGGCAATGCCAGAGGCGGCTTGAAGAGCTTCCTGCAGTTTTATCGTCATTGTATTCATATCCATCGCGAGACCTCTTCAATTGCATGAATATTCCTAATCCACAACTTTTTCGTCATGATTGCTCTTGGCCATAGATAACCACCATTTCCGTGATTTCAAGCCTTGCAGGCTATATCCCAATGGTTTGTTGATACAAGCGATGAACGATTGAGGTATGACGGTCATACTCATCCAAAAAGGCTTGAGCGGTTTCGGGAGGCGCGTCACCTTTGGTGTAGCCCATGCGCACGGCACATTTTGCCACCTCTTCGATATCACTCGGCAGGACATGCGTTTGGAGGTCATTCACCATCTGCAGTTTATGTTCGAGGTCGCGAAGAAATCGGTATGCAGCATCAAGTTGACCGACAGACTCTGCAGACAAAATCTGTAATCCGCCTAAAAGCGCTAGGGCTTTTAAGGTATTGCGTTCCATCACATGCGGAGATTGGTGGACATGCAAGAGTTGAAGGGCTTGGACCAGGAATTCGATCTCTCGAATGCCGCCTATACCCAATTTCACATGCCGTGTTTCTTCGCCTCGTTGACGAAGCTTTGCATGGATTTTGACTTTCAGAGATCGGACGGTCTGTATCACATGTTCCGACGGTGCCTGTTTCTGTCCATGAATAAAGGATCGAATCCGGCGCAAAAATGACCGGCCAATCGATTTGGTTCCTGCAATCGGATAGGCTTTAATAAAGGCCATTCGCTCCCAGTCTCGTCCTCGAGTCCGGTAATAGTGCACGGAATCCTCTAGTGATTTGGCTAATGCCCCGACATCTCCCTCAGGGCGCAAACGTAAATCAACACGAAAGATCGCACCTTCATCCGTCGTGATATCAAGCACATGTGTGATTTCCCGAGCAAGCTTCTCAAAATACTCATTATTGGACATCGGAGTTAGTCCATTGCTCGTCTGCGTTTCGCCCTCATCCGTTTGATAGACATACACAAGATCCACATCCGAGCTATAATTGAGTTCTCCCCCACCCAGTTTCCCCATACCCATGACCACAAATCCAGTCTGTACCAAGCGTCCATGCCGATTACGATGACTCGGAGCTCCATGTTGCGCACGAAGATGCTCATCGACAAGTTCATAGACGGCTTGGATCAACACCGTAGCCATATTCGACAGGGAACAAACAGTTTCGGCGACATCCGCGACACGCAACAAATCTCGAATACCAATACGCAGCATTTCTCTTCGTTTAAAACGTCGAAGCGCATCCCCCTTTCGCTCATAACTTTGAAACATTGCCAGAGACGTTCGTAGACTGTTCTCCATTTGCTTACGAGTTGGAGAACGAGTGTCAACTCGCTCTTCAACAAGCCAGTACAGCAGCATCGGATCGCGAATCAGCGTTTCGGCCATGGCCGGACTATTGCCAAAAATCATACACAACAGGTGCAGCATTCTCGGAGCTTGATGCAAGAACTGAAAGAGCGATCGACGTTGAATCCCGGTGGCGATATAGTGCTCCCATGCATTCAAGGCTTGATCGGGGTCAGCCGTCTCGCCGACCGCACGCAACAATTCAGCGAGAATGACGGACAGGGCTCGACGTTCTTCTGGATGGCCAGCCATTGATTGTAAATTGGCATCAGCCTGAGCCGGTCGCTCGAATCCATACGGCCTGAGCAAACGAGCCACGTCCTGGCGCCCTAATGTCGATGAGAGCAATAACGGGGTGGGATCGGGGATAGGCGCGTCATTCATTAGGCAAAACACTCATGTGAATGGGGATTCCGTAAGACTTGGGTATTATAGACGATCAGACTATAGACCTTACAATGTATCGCCATTTCAGTGTAATCTTATCGTGATGGATCATCAAAATCGAATTCAAGAATTACAACATGCATGTCCGCAACTTCATCCTCGTATTATTGAGGATTTTGTTCATCGGATGGACCCGGAATATTTTAAGCAGTTTCCCCCAGACATCGTCACGGAACATCTCTCGTTAGTCGGCACGCTCACCCCTGAACAACCATGCGCCATCACCATTAAAAAATATCCGAAACAACTCTATCAATTAACGATTATCGCCTACGATTACTATTCAGAATTTGCCATGCTCTGTGGGCTACTCTCTTCCGTCGGACTCGACATTCGAAATGCCATTATCTACACCTTGACGGACCAGGCCGCAACAGCATCATCATCCTCGACTCGACCGAGTCGGCAACTCCAAGTGAAACCAGGATTAGCAAACTCAGGGAATGCGGTTCGTGGACTGTCGCGAAAAAAAGTCGTTGATGTGTTCAATGTTAAACTGTTGCCAGGATGCGTGTTTCAGCGTACGCAACAAATGAAATTCAAAGAATCGGTCTTCGCCATGATTCGGTTACTCGAGACCCGAAATTTCCGACAAGTCCGAAGTCACGTCAATCGCGCACTCCTTGAATCACTCGAACAACTCAAGCCTCATGTCTCAGAAGTCGTCCATCCGGTTGAAGTACAATTCCATAATGCCCGCGCATCCGATGCCACAGTCATGGAAATTCGGGCCACCGACACCCCGGCGTTTTTGTATACATTCGCCAATGCCCTCACGATGCGTGGCGTCTATATTGCGAAAGCCAAAATCGAAGTGAAGGGCAACACCGCGCACAATGAATTATTCGTACAAGGACGAACGGGCGGAAAAATCAACTCGGCCGATGAACAACAAGAACTCATGTCCACAGCCGCACTGATCAAAGAATTCTCACATTTCCTGACATGGGCTCCTGATCCTGGGAAAGCGCTTGAGCACTTCGATCAACTCTTGGATGACCTGCAAGGAGACAAACAACAATCTCAGACATTTTCTCTCTTACGACAGCAATCACTACTCGGACACCTGGCGAAATTGTTTGGCAGTAGTGACTTTCTCTGGGAAGACCTTCTTCGCCGACAACATGCCAACCTCTTACCGGCGATGACAGACTTCCTGAAAGACCCGATCATTCGCGAAAAGGCTGATCTGGAGCAAGCCCTGACGGCTCAACTCAAAGCTTGCAAGTCCACCGATGAACGACGTGTCTGCCTGAACACCTTCAAAGATCAAGAGCTGTTCCGAATCGATATGAAGCATATGCTGGATACCGTATGGGTACCGGACTTTTCGCTCGCCCTAACGAACCTTGCAGAAGTTGTTCTTGAATACGCTCTGCGCGAAGCCCAGGAGGTTCTTGCGAAACAATTCAAACTCCCAAAGCAAGAAGCGCGACCGTACGCATTTACCATATTCGGGTTAGGGAAATTGGGAGGAAAAGAACTGGGTTATGCGTCTGATATTGAAGTGCTCTTTGTCTATGAGATGAAAAAATCCGCGAAACACACACACCAGATGCGTTCAACCGATTATTTTGAACAACTCGTACAAGAAATTCTTCGTTGGATTGAAGCCAAAAATAAAGGCATCTTTCATGTTGACACACGTCTGCGACCTTACGGTGACAAAGGCCTGCTCGCAAATTCATTTGAAGAAATCCGCAAATACTATGATCATCAGGGCTCGGCCGCTCCCTTTGAACGCCAAGCCATGATCAAACTTCGATACGTCGCCGGCGATAGCAAGCTCGGAGAAAAAGTTGAATGGCATCGTGATCGATACGTCTATAGCGCTCAACCTTGGCCCTTAGACATTGCCTTAGGTCTCCGCGCCAGACAAATGAAAGAACTAGTGCCAGGTCAATCCATTCACGTCAAATATAGTCCAGGCGGTATTATTGACATTGAATATCTCACCCAATATCTCCAACTGATGCACGGCCATCGTCTTCCATCGCTTCGTACGCCCAATACACTTGAAGCGCTCACAATCCTTCAACGACGGAAGATCCTTCAAACCGACGAAGAAACTATCCTCCATGAAGAATATCTTTTCTTTCGCCAATTGATCGATGCACTTCGTATCGTTCGGGGTCATGCCCAAGACCTGCTGCTGCCGGAGTCTCATTCAGATAGCTTAATTTTTCTTGCTCGACGCTTAGGGTTTGTGACTCAAAATTGGAATGATGGAGCCGTGGCTTTAGAAAGAGAAATTCACGATCGCATGAAGCGAGTCCATCACGTATTTCAACAACACGTGTATCCACCCACCCAAGCCTAAGCCCATCCCGCTATCTCCCATGGATACCGACATTGCCTCACCTATGAGAGGAGAACCTCACGATGATTTCTCGGCTGTTCACAGTCTTTACATCAAAAAACTGTCAATTCATGCAGCACAGAGTCAAACATTCCAACCTTTTCTGCCTTTGGACTCCAGGAACTCCCAGACTCATCCGATGAAGAACGTGAAGAGGACACCCGGAGAAAATACATTCACACGCTTCTCAGGATGCCCTCTGAGCAATCACACGGTCGTACAATAAAAGACTCATACTTTCAACATGTTAGATGTAGCGCACAACAAGCAAATACGCCATATCCGCAAAAAGGCTTCCTCTATTCAGAATAAGGTGAATGAGGAAAAACTGAAGGGAATTAGCCCCTTATGTTGTTCATCTCTTCATTCGTGGCTTGCTTTTTGCTTTTTTCATGACTATAGGGCGTCAAACAGATGACCGGTATTCGAAAGAAAAAAGCAAACACACTTCACCCCATGGAAACCTAGACTATGAAACACTCACATGCCACTCTAGCCAATGATCATGTTGATGAACTGCCATCAAACGCCGGTCGAACCTACACCCCGCCCGCAGGCAGTCAATCCCCGGCACTCGAGTCTCTCTATTTTCGCTCCTTTGGACCAAAGCCATTGCTTGACCGCCATTCGGAAGCTGAGCTTGGAAAACGTATCGACCAAGCCAGCGGTTCAATACGTACCATAGTCAAGCAAGGTCTTCAGGAAGCCAAAACATTACCGAAATCGTCCGCACAACAACAGGTCATTGAAAAACTCAAGGAAATTCACGAACTCAGTGGATTGTCCGTCCCGGCGATTGAAGAAGCTAGATGTACGTTGATGGCCTTAGAGAAACAAGACAGGCGACGTGCAAAATACATCGCATCACTTTGCCAACAGTTACAAGCCGCCGGTAGTCAGTTGGAGCAAGCCAAAGCAGAACTCGTGCAACGGAATTTACGATTAGTCGTGGATATTGCCAAACGCTATGCCGGGCATGGCCTGGCCTTCCTAGATCTTGTCCAAGAAGGCAATATTGGTCTAATGAAGGCTGCCGAACGATTTCAGCATAGCAAAGGATTTAAGTTCAGCACCTACGCAACCTGGTGGATCCGTCAAGGAATTACCCGCGCGCTCGCTGATCAATCACGCACCATTCGTATTCCAGTCCATATGAATGAGATTTCAAATAAGATTGCCCGTGTGTCGAAACGATTGACTCAACAACATGCTGCGCCAGCACAGATGGAAGATATTGGAGCATTCTTGAACATGAACCCTGATAAAGTTCAAGAAACTGTTCAAGTCTTTCAAGATCCGCTCTCCCTTGAAACACCTGTCGGAGATGGCGAAACCCTCTTAACGGACTTTGTGGCTGACTTAAAATCTGCCTCTCCCGAATGTCCAATTGCCAAAAAACAAACGAATCAACAAGTCCAACGTGTGCTCAGCACACTGACAGAACGAGAACAAATGGTCATTCGTCTTCGATTTGGCTTCGGACAAGATGAACCCTGGACACTTGAGGAAGTGGGACAAACCATGTCAGTCACACGGGAACGAGTTCGACAGATTGAAGCCAAAGCCCTCCAAAAGCTCAAAGAACCGAACATGAAACAGTTATTGGCTGCCATCAAATAACGTTTGCCATCCACCTCAGAAGGTTTTACTTTTCACAGCACAATGTATCCACGGGAGGTCAGACCTTGAGCTTGGCCTCCCTTTTTTTTTATGATAGGCGTCTCTAAAACATCTCATGACTCTGATTGGATACACGAATGAGCCCACAACCTGATCACCTCGCGCTCTCGCTGCGTGAAGACTTCCGCTATCACCTTGAACAGTTTTATGCGTTTCTCCACCTTGCTCCTCCTTATAATAGCGTTGAAAAAGCCATTCGCTTTCTTTCGACTGCCATACAACAAAAATCACAGGAAGAACGCGAACAACTGGCGGCACATCGTCATCTGAGATGGTCACTCTTTGAGCAGGCGTTCATTGAATCGGGATTGCCGAAGAAGCATCACGGAATTATTCGAGGACTCATACAATCGAACAAATGTGACCATCTTCCCAAAGAATACATGGTGTTCACACAACCATTTCTTGTGAATTCATAATTCCCGCTTCTGCACTCAACGCTCCGCGTAAACTCTCTGTAAACTTCCCGTACGTACCTAGTTTTCATCAATAAGCCGTTGTAGAGTCCTGCGCATGACACATCTAATCGTGATAGCCGATGCAATTATAGCGAAATAAAAAAACTTTCAGTCGAATGTACATCATATTCACAGCGCAACAACGCTTGTCGTACAGACAGACGTCTAGTGGAACGGCTATAACTTCATCCACATGAAACGCGTGAAACCGCGTTGTAAATCCTCATGGTTCACGCATTGCAAGAGAGGCTCTGCCCTAATGATGAGCATCCTGCACATACAGATGAAATAGATAGGCTCATGAGGAAACCTTGGTAGGCAAAAAAGATACAGGTGCATCTTTCGTACAACATTTTTACTGGACCTTTCGACACAAACGCGTTACGATCACTATACATTTTATTCTGTTCGTTATCGTTTGTGCGTTATCTTTACTCGGCATCTTACTTGCTCTTGTACAAGTAGAATTTTCAGTTTTCAGCCTGTGGATTACACCTAATGAGAGGCATGAATGAGATTTCAACAAACGATTGGCAAGGCGATCTCGGTTTCAGGCGTAGGACTCCACTCAGGCGAAACTGCCGAACTGACAGTTCACCCGGCGCCTCCCGGCACCGGCTTCATTTTCCATAAGGTAACATCAGGCGTTCCTGAAGCATGCCCAGCCACCATCCAGTGCCTACACCCAACGGATTTATGCACCGCGCTGAGTTTCAATACATTTCAAATACAGACGGTGGAACATCTCCTTTCCGCTCTTTCCGGTCTTGAAATCGACAATGTCCGCCTTGAGCTGACAGGAAATGAAATCCCAGCTCTCGATGGCAGCTCAGCGCCATTTGTGAGCTTGCTACAGGAAGCCGGGATTGTCGAACAAACTGTTCCGAGAACCTATTTGAAAATTGTTCACCCTATTTCAGTTGAACGCGGAAACAAGTCTCTGTCCGTCTATCCAGCACCTTTACAGAAAATTTCCTATTCGATTGTGTATGATCACCCACTTATCAAATCTCAAACTTATGTCCACCACGCTTCGCCATCCGAGTTCCAACGAAATATCGCCCCTGCGAGAACGTTTGCATTCAAAGAAGAAGTCGAAGGGCTCTGGTCGCGAGGGCTCGGGATGGGAGGATCACTGGACAATACGCTCGTCTTTTCTGACACCACACTTTTAAATGAACCTGGCCTGCGCTATACAGACGAATGCGTTCGACACAAAATTCTCGACCTTATCGGCGATCTTGCCTTACTCGGATTACCTGTGATTGGCCACATTGTAGCCGATCGTGCAGGACATCAACTTCACGCTGAATTAGTGACGGCCATTAATGCCAACCCTGATTCCTGGATACTCATCAATACCGATGTTGAAGGCAACGAGACATCCGCAGCTAAAACTGCGGACCAAAACGCTCAGGTATCAACCGTAGACCAGCCCCATCACGTCTATTCTTCGTTTTAGACTCACGCAGCTTCCGATAAGTCCACATCCATTATTGCCCCATTCCCCTAGCGTGACAGCCATTTCCACAATGTGCCCGAGTATATATTGTTACTGCTTCTCAGGACCTATAGCTGCAAACGTCAGGTCATATATAGCCGTTTCAATCATACTTCCGTTTGTACGACGTGTGTTTTAGCGCTGTGTACATGATGCACATTCGGCTGGAAGCTATTTGGGTTCGCTATAATTGAAACGGCTATTACCTACACTGTGATCTGAGACTGTAGCAAAGACTGGGTAGGAATTTGGGGGAAGAGCAAGGAGAAAGGCAATCCTCCGAGCCTTCCTCACCGTTTCTCAAGAACTTGATCGATAGGTCTTCCCGATATCTATCGGTATGAACACATGCAGGTCAGACGAAACAGGCGAAGTGTCGCTAGGGATTATGCCATCGAGCGCCTTCAAGCTCTGGATTAAACTGGTAGGTAAGTTTAAGCGTATCGCCATCCTTAATCTTCGACTCCAACGTTGAAACCCTCAAATTAATCGTGACCATCACTTGATTGGAATGAAGAAACGATTGGAACGGCTCAAACTTTTCCGCATGAGTTGCAAAAAGCTCTCGGACCGTCATCGGCTCAGGTACGTCACATTCAAACTCAGGCTCTTCGATTGCATCCTGAAGGGTCTGCCCAAAAACCAGCACTTTAATCATATGGTCCTCTCACATATCACGTACGAGGCAAGAATCTATTTAAGCACGAACTCTTCCTCAGACACAATTATTTCTCACTCGCTTCGTCCAGTAATTCAGCAATATGCTTCACTGCCACGGTGCCCCGCAGTCCATTTTTCAACTGAATCATACAGGCTGGACAACTAGTTGCCACAGTTTGCGCCCCACTATCAAGAATGGCATTCCGTTTCCGATCGAAAATTTTTTGCGACGTCTCATAGTCTTTTACAATATAGGTCCCCGCTCCCCCAGCGCATCGATCGGCGTCTTGCATTTCAACAAACTGCAGACCTGGCAGATTCGATAACGCCTTTCGTGGAGCCTTCGTCACCCCCGCAGCACGTAAATGACAAGAGGAATGATAGGTCACCGTTTCTTTCCGCGGCGTGTGGGACGATGACGTCTCGTGATGCTTCGCCTCTGCTATCCGGACATTTCCTGGCAGCTCAGAAATATGCTTGACCCGAGTAGACAATTGATTGGCCAATTCTTCTTCGGGCTCGCCCTTGAACAATCGCGCATAGTCCTTCAAGCTAAGGGTACAAGACGCACAGCCAGTCACGACGGTCTCATACGATGCCAAATTGGCAATGTTCTCTCGAGCGCCCTCTTTGACTAAATCGCGATGGCCATAGGTTTCAATCGGTGTTCCAGAACATCGTTGAACTGGAAGTACTGGCTCAAGACCCTGTTTACGCAAGACGCTGATGACCGCATCACCAACCCCATCCTCAAAATAATTTGCCGCACACCCATGGAAATACGCGACTGTAGCGGAATTTTTTTCTGACGTTGGACACATCTCTGGATACCGCTCGCGCAACGTACGTTTCGCTAATTGCGGAAGAATGAGCCCCTGGGGGATAGCCGCATTTGGAGCAAGCTGACGGAGTATTGGCCGAGTGAATGTTTCTATTCCTCGCCGAATAGAAGGGCGATCCCAGATCGGTTGCGTGTATGCCGCGATCTTGAGCAAACGCTCAAAAATCCAGGGACGAGCATGCAGACCAAACACCCATCCCATCAGCCGATTGGGATGTTCCGCACGTCGTTGCAAAATCAAGTCCGACACATCGACATCAGCCGGACACACAGTTCGACAGGACTTGCAGTTGAGACAGGCATCCACCACGCGCTTTGAATCCAAATAACGATAATCCTTGTCCGTAACAATTTCGAACCAGCCACGCGAACTCATATCTTCGGACTGAAAGACATCATATACCGGACAGACCGCGTTGCACTTCGCACAGGTGGCACAGGGTTTAGCCAGACGCTCATAATCAATATGTTCCGTAAAGGATTCATTGCTGATCTTCACCCCTGGATTCATCACTCCAGTCGGGTCCAGGAACCGCTTCACCTCTACGAAAACTTGGTATAAATCTTCGCCAAACATCGGACGGACCATTTCCGCACGAATACGCCCATCTCCGTGCTCGCCGCATATCGACCCTCCAAAGGTCTCAAGCACAACCTGATGCACCGCGCGGTGCGCGTTCACCATTCCCTGGAAATCTTTTGAATCATTCAGATCCAATAAAGGAAGAATATGCGCGTTGCCATCACCAATATGCCCAAAGACAGCCACCGCAATATCTTGCTCTCCAAAAAAACCTTCCAGGTAACGAATCAGCTCTGCGGTGCGTTCCGCCGTCACAACAACATCATCCACAAAGTTAATAGGTTTTTTGTGCTGATCATACCGGTACAGAGTGGGATACAGCGCCTTTCGAGCCTTCCACAGCTCCTGTTGTTTTTCACCATCGAACGCCACCACCGGATCAGCGGATAAACGATAGCCGCGACAGAGGCTCAGAAGTCGCTCACTTCGCCCAGGATCTTCGCCTTGATCAAATTCAATAAGCAGTGTGGCTGCGGAATCAGCCGGAATGCCGTACGTGTCTCTCCCGATCAAATTGAGTGTATTGGCATCCATCACCTCAAGAGCGCTCGGCATAAGCGTCAACAGGTCTGGGACCGCCTCCCCCATTTCCTCCAAATGACGAAAGTGAATCAGAGCAGAAGCCGTGGATGTTGGACGATCGACGAGCCGAATCGTCGCTTCGCTGAAAATCCCAAGCGTGCCTTCACTCCCGATAAAGAGTTTCGGCAAATCCCATACCTCTCGCTTCACCCCATCGATCAAATCAAAAAGATTATACCCAGAACTATTCTTACTCACATGCGGGCGTTTCGCCTGAATCAAGGCATCATGTTCGCGAACCAAATCTAGGAGCGACCGAAGGGACGGGTGCTCGTCAAAAATACGGGACAGAGCCGGATCATCCATCTTATACGATTGGGCCTGCAGCCAACCGCCTTGAGGTAATCGTACGCGAAGCGCCAACACATTATCTTTGACTGACCCGTACCGCAGCGTATGCGGCCCGGAAGAATTATTCGCCAACATGCCGCCAAGCTTACACATCTCTCCGCTCGATGGATCTGGACCGAACATCAGATTCGACGTCACAAGTTGTTTATTCAATTCAGCCAACACAATTCCCGGTTGAACCCTTGCCCATTTTTCAGCGTGATTCACCTCGAGAATTTTATTCATCCTAGAGACATCGAGAATGATCCCCGTCCCTATCGCTGACCCGGTGAGATTGGTTCCAGCAGCTCGTGCGGTGAGCGGAATGCCATGACGAACGGCGTACTCGACGATCAGATCAATATCGGCTTCACATTCAGGAAGGGCAATGACTTTCGGGGACAGTCGGTAAATGCTTGCATCGACGGCATAGGCCTTAAGAGTCGACACATCACTCTTGACTTTATGGTCACCGAGAAGTCGGTGGAGATCTTGAACAACTGAAGATTTCTTATCAGGAAGAATTAAAGGCATCGAACCACGCCATGACTCCTGCATAGGAGAAGATTGAGGGAAAAAGTACACGCTGAACCGTCTTCACATACTTCAGTGTACACGGTCGGAGGGCTAGGCTGGAAGGTCACCATTCCCTTCCGTAGAAGCGGTATCTGAAGGCGCCTCACCTTCATCGAACGGAAGGGCTAACGTAACGGGATTCCCAAGATCCTGTATTTCTTTTAGGGGCGGAAGATCCCTCAGATCTCGCAGACCAAATCGTTGAAGAAATTGCTTGCTTGTTCCATAGAGAATTGGACGTCCAGGAACATCTTGCCGTCCTACGATTCTCACAAGTTTTTGATCAAGGAGTGTCCGAAGCACCCCGGAAGTTTCAACCCCTCGGATTTTTTCAATATCCGAGCGAGTAATGGGTTGCTTATAACTGACGATGGCCAGCGCTTCAAGTGCCGATGGAGACAGCTTCGAAGAGGACTTGGTTTTCGAGAGACGGCGAATGAACATCCCACAATCCGGACGAGTCGCCAAGAGGAAGCCCCCAGCAACTTCCGAAAGACATAACCCGCGCCCTTCACTCTCATAATCAGACTGTAAAATCCGAAGAACTTCTATGATCTTAGACTTTGGAACCCCTTCGAGCACGGTGGATAATTTATCGACGGTAACTGGATCATGAGACACAAATAAAACGGCTTCAAGGATCCCTTTAATTTCTGAATCTGCGAAATCAACACTCTCGTCAAAACTCCCGTTTTGTTCTTCTTGCTTTAATACGTCAATCGACGGACCATCTGCAATCGAAAGCTGTGGCTCCTCCGTGACACTCTCGACAGCTTCCGCCTCAACACAATCTTCTTGACCTAACGTTTTGACTGTCATCCTAGGCCTCCGTAACACATTCATCAAAATCTACGAGGAAGCACTCGATACATTCTTGTCTCTTCACGATCAAATCAATTCTCCGACATTTTTCACATCACCCATGTATGGCTCGTTATAGTTCTGTGCTGCCGCTGCCATCGCCTGGAACAAAATTCCTGGTCACACGTATCGGGCCAAAGATATCACTCTGATACAGGCGAACTAAATTCATACGCACAAGTTCTAACAGGGCCAGAAATGTGACAATAATCAGAGGGCGCGACTTGAGATGCTCAAACAGTTCGTCAAACGCGGCAGAGGATTCAATCTCTAGACGTTCGAGAATACCATGAATTCTATCCTGAATAGACAAGGACTCTTTGGTGACATCAATAAAGACCTGATCGGGCGTCGCTCGATCTAACACCCGCTGCAAAGCTCCGACAAGATCAAACAAACTCAGATCATCGGAGAGCATGTCATCGTCAGCCGCACTGAGAGTCTCTCCTTGAGTCGAGGGAACCGGTTCACGAATGAAGGCTTCGCCCCAGATTTTTCCCTGAGTCGATAGACGAAACGCCGCATCTTTGAATTGTTCATATTCGACTAACTGACGAACTAACTCCGCTCGAGGATCCTCGCCTTCCCCGTCATCCTCAACAGGGGTCTCATCCTTGGGAAGGAGGAGCCGTGATTTGATTTGCAATAGTGTTGCAGCCATCACAAGAAACTCTCCGGCAAAGGAGAGATTCAAGTTTTTCAGTAAATTGATATAGCTTAAGTATTGCTGCGTAATAAGAGCAATCGGGATATCATAAATATTGATTTCTTGCTTTCGGATCAGATGGAGAAGAAGATCAAGAGGACCATTAAATGAATCGAGTTGAACCTTATAGGTATCATCCAATGATTCATCAATTTGCAGACTTTCCATATATTTGCGTTCTCGTGACTGACTCAAACAACGGTGCGATCTTTAAGATATACCATCTTTTGTGGGCTCCATCAATCCCTTCTCTATATATTGGGGACAAGCCACAATTACCCTAAGAATATCGCCATTTTTTTACACCCCAGGCAAGAACACAGAGAAAGCCCAGGAAAGCCAAGATGATAGAAAGGTTACCACTTACGTCTTTCTGCCTACTCATACTTTGCCATTTCCCATCAAGTGTCGTTCCTGAAAACTCCGGTGGCGTGAGAAATTCCACATTTCTAAAATTTGTGAGACCGGCAAATGAGGAGTCGGTAAAGTCACTGACTGCCTGAAATGTGGCATCTTGAAAGTTTGCTTCCTGCTGAAAAGACGAAAACCGAAAAAACGCCTCGCGATGAAACTGCGACTCGGAAAACGTGCCAGGCCCATCAAATCGAGCTCCCGAGAAACCCGTTCCCATCTGAAATTGTGCTTGTGTAAAATTGGCCCCTTGCTCAAAGATGACTTCCAAGAATTCCGCAAGCCCGGTAAACCGGCTTTCGCTAAAGTCCGCCTCCTGCTTGAAGTGCGCTTTATGAAATCGAGAATGTGTCCCGAATAGGACGTGATGAAATACAGCCTGCCCTTCAAGATGCGCACGAACAAAAAAGCCCTCATACAAGATTTTCGAGTTTGAAAAGTTCAGATCGTGAAGAAATGCTGTATGTGAAAAATCGACTGACCGTTCAAATCGGCTTCCAGTGATAGAAAATTCTCCTACTATGACCAGCATACCTTGTCGTAAATTCGTAGCCCAAGTGCCTTGAATGAGTGCGTCATGAATAGCCACTGGACGCTGAATAACCCGAACGTCTTCAATCTGACGTTCAGCGGCGATTTTTTGAATCACGTCTGAAGACAAAGATGCCGCGCTGATGGATTGAAGAGGCAACTGATCCAACAGCAAGTCACCAACGATCATGACCCCGCGAAGATCAATTCGTTTCCCATCGTGTAGTGCCTGGAACAGGGAATCAGCATGAATCGCATGGCGTTCACGTTCCTCCGCAGTGCATGACCCAACAAGATGACGACGGAAGACATCAGGGTCAGTCTCAGACGATTGACTCAGTTCACAAGCCCAAGCAATGCTCAGACTTCCCATACTGGCCGCCATGATCCCAACGATGACGATAGACCGGAACATCAAGCCAATCCCATCCAAGGCCATAGCACTGCCCGGCATACCCAACTTCGAATAGGTCTTGGATGAACTGGTGTAGACATAGCGACAGTACGAGAGGACAAAAACAAAGCCGCGCGTTAGGTATCGTGCTGGATATTCACATGCATGGCTAGTAGAAATACCTGAGACGCGTGAATCGCGTCGTGGTCGACACAGGAGGACCTCGGAATGGTCACGACTCGAGACGAGGAATAACCCCGATACACATGGCGAGGCACTAAGAAGATTGACTTTCAGGTTCCGGAGACTTTTTAGGACTGGCATCTTTCAGCATGAGGTAGAAATCCTGGTGATCAAGGTCCGATTGATTCAATCGCGCTTCAACATCACTCACGGTTGTAGGCGGAGGAACCACAACCTTCTCACCCTCATGCCAATTGACCGGGGTCGCGCAGGAATACCGTTCGGTTGCCTGTAACGCCGTGACAAGCCGCAACACCTCATCAACATTACGCCCGACATTCATGGGGTAATAAATCAGAGCTCGAATCACCCGCTTGGGATCGATCACAAACACGGTGCGAACGGTCGCCGTGGAGCTGGCATCCGAATGAATCATGCCGTAACGATGAGATACCGTCATATCCACATCAGCTATCATAGGAAATGGAATGTCAACCCCCATTTTCTGTTTCATATTCTGAAGCCATGCAAGATGTGAATGAACACTATCAACACTTAGACCGATGAGTTTCGTCCGCCTCGAAGCAAACTGCTCATGTTGACGGGCAAATTCCATAATTTCAGTCGTACACACCGGCGTAAAGTCAGCCGGATGTGAAAACAAGACGACCCAATCTTGCTCCTGCCACACGCTAAAATTGAATTCTGAAATATGAGTGGTCACGGCATCAAAATCCGGAGCGCGATCACCAATTCGAAGCAACCCAGTCCCTTCCGACATGCATCCTCCTTTATGTTCTTACGCTTCAAGTTCTGCTGCGATCACGTGTTACCAGGAACGTGAAATATCCTCTTCATCATCTTCGAGTCCCGAATCGTTATCACGGAAAAACTTTTCCGTTCCCAGCTCATCGGAAAGATCATCAGTGAGATCATCATCACTCTCTTCATCCAGACCTCGAGGAAACGCATCATCAACAAACTCGTCCGCAAGGTCATCAGTCAATTCATCCAGATCATCGTCGGAGTCATCTGCCCCTTCTATGGTGAGTTCATCAACTTCGACATCCGCATCCGCATCAAGACTCGTTTTTGGAGATTTCAAAGAACTTAACGAGGCACTTTCGGCACTGAGGACGGCAACCAAAGGAGACTTCGCCACATCTTCTTCAGTCAGGATAGCCGCCTCTTGCTTTTTGGAAACGGGTTCTTCGCGTACGGCTTTCGACGTACCAGGCTTCTTGATGGCCTTCGGCCTATCAGGTTTCTTGACTGATACAAGGGGTCGAGACGCCTTCGAAGGGGCTTTCCCCTTTGCTTTTTTCGTTGACGTGACGGCTTTGGCTTTGGCTTTGGCCGTGACTTTTGGCTTACCTTTCGCCTTCACAACTTTTTTGGGTTTTACAGATTTTGGGGCAGTTTTTTTATTCACGGTTTTGCTAATCGGCTTCTTTTTTATTGCCTTTTTGGCCGACGTTTTACGTGCTGACTTTTTTGCACTCGTGGCCTTGGCTTTCTTCGCTGGTTGAGTTTTTTTGTTTGACTTGGTGCTTTTGGCCGCCTTGGGTTTTGTTGCCTTAGCCTTTTTTGAGGCAGACTGACGCGTGGATTGAGACGCCGCCTTCCTCCCTGTTGTCGCTTGACGCTTCGACTTCGCGGTTGACTTCGACGGACTTTTTGATGACTTAGCCTTCAGCTTCGGTTTGGCTTTCGACTTGGGCTTGGCTTTCGACTTGGGCTTGGCCTTCGTTGCCATTAGCGAACCCTCCTAGTGTAGTGTTTCACAAGTTCGTGACATCGCCTAAGAAACATAGCGTATAGTGCTCTGCCTCTACATCTTCATAAGGAGAGACACTGGTTGAAGCATTCACCTCAAGAAAACCATAAGCTGCGGAGGTCGCTCCGGCTTAGGCTACTCGTGCATGTTCGCCTTTCTTCTTCAACAGTTAGGCCGTGCCGTTCTTAGGTGGCTCCCATCTACCATGGACCGCATACACGTTTCAAGAAAAGAATTTCAAAACTCAAAAAACGTTCGATAACGCTATCAAGAGCGACGGCCTATTGTTACAATGCCTTCTCGTGAAAAGCCCAACTACGGCATGGCTCATGCCTCAAATAAAGAGCTAAAGAGAGCAAAATGAAGAGGAGCACCCCCTCGTTCTTTCACATCATGATTGGCGTCACACACCAAACAATCACTGACGAATCGGCATCAAACAGCATAACCCTCGACCATGGCCGGACAGAAAACTCCTTCTAGAAGCCATTCGCGTATCTCTTTACTTAGCGAAATTTCATCATAACGTCAATGCGTTATGACCAGCAGCCTTCCCTGACCACCAAATCAACGATGAATTGTCACTCTATGCCTGAATCACCAACCCGAACTCGTTGGAAAATTCTCGGAATTCTCCTCCTCATTAGTATCGTGACCTATATCGATCGAGTGAATATCTCCATCACGGCTCGACAGATGATGCCAGCCCTGGGACTCACGGATCTCCAAATGGGACAAATTTTTTCGGCATTCGTCTTCGGATATGCCATCTTTCAAATTCCAGGCGGATGGCTTGGCGATCGGTGGGGAGCGCGTCGAGTTCTGACACTCGCCGTACTGTGGTGGTCAATCTTTACGGCCCTGACGGCCGTTGCCCCGACTCTTTCAATCGCGAACACCATTGGCATTATGGGTTCTCTCATGCTCGTCAGATTTCTCATTGGCGTCGGCGAAGCCGCAGCCCTCCCCAACTTCAACCGCGCCGTGGCCAACTGGCATCCACCACATGAACGTGGACTGGGCATCGGCATTACGATTGGAGGAATCGGCATTGGTTCGGCACTTACTCCACCGGTCACCGCGTGGATTATGGTCAACTATGGCTGGCAGACCGCATTTTATGCTGCAGGAGGTCTGGGAATAGCCATTGCCCTTCTCTGGTATTGGTATGCAACAGACTACCCACGGCACCATCGACACGTGAATGAAGCAGAAGCCCTGTACATAGAAAACGCCACAATTCAGAAACCTCACGCTACCCGCGCCATGAGCTCCTCGCCTCCCTCAAAACAGCAAGACACAGGAAAAAAAGAAATCACGCCCCCCCCTTCTGGCGTTCCATGGCGCACCATAATACGAACCCCCACGGTCTGGTGGCTCGTGTTGAGCTATACATGCCTTGGATATGTGGCATATGTCTATATGTCATGGTTCTATCTGTACCTTGTCAATGTGCGTGGCTTTGACGTGTTACGGGGAGCATTTTTTGCGTCAGCACCATTCCTTGCCATGGCACTGTTCTGTCCGTGGGGAGGATGGGTTACTGATAAATTATCACAGACTCACGGGTTGAACATTGGACGATCACGGGTTGGGGCAGCAGGAATGATTCTCGCTTCACTCTCCATTGTCATTGGCGCAAATATACCATCCCCCTTTGGGGCGATTGGAATGCTGTCACTCGGCGCTGGGTGGCTATACTTCACCGTGGGCGCATTTTGGGCGGCCACCACAGACCTGTCAAAAACACACGCAGGCACGCTCTCCGGAATGATGAACACCGGAGCAAATCTTGGCGGAACAATTTCGCCAACGCTCACCCCCTGGCTTGCAGAACAATTCGGCTGGTCGGTGGCACTTGGAGCCGCCGCCTTCCTTGCCCTTGTCGGTGGTATACTGTGGTTCCTTATCCGTCCTGCTGACGGGTTAAAGCTACATGAGAGAGAGCCCAGTTAGACACAGTAAAAAAATACCTTCTAGGCCAATCAAATCTACATGCGACACGAATCAATAGTGAACCGACTTATCAGCGCAAGAATGTAAACGGCCAGCAAACGATAGCAACAACAGTATCAGGCCATGACAACTTTTGCCCCTATCGGTTATCGACCTCAACTGGACAGCCTTCGCGCACTCGCCGCGTTTGGTGTGTTCATGCAACATTTCCTGTATGAAAACAATGTATTTCGAAGCACAATTCCACTTGGAGATCTTGGGGTCCGCCTGTTTTTTGTCTTGAGCGGATTTCTCATTACTGGTCTTCTCCTTGATGGAAGAGATAAAGTTGAAACCTCTAGTCGTCAGCCCTTCACACTGTTGATATGTTTTTATATACGACGACTCTTACGGCTCACTCCGATCTATTATCTCGTCCTCCTGCTTCTACTCTGCTTCACCTCAACAGACAGGTCCCAACTATGGTGGTTCTTTGCGTATCTGCAGAATATTCATTTTGCCATTGACAATGGCTTCACGGTTGCCGATAACTTTTGGACGCTCGCCGTCGAAGAGCAATTTTACCTCTTCTGGCCATTTGTCATTTTATTTATTCCAAGAGCCTACCTCTTCTCTGTCGTCGCACTGTGTGTCATCATAGGCCCTCTGTTTCGCCTTCTTTGCCTCACGACTGGACTTACTCATTTTCAGGGAAGCATGTTAATGCCATCACATCTCGACACACTCGGCATAGGCGGACTCCTGGCGATCCTGTCTCGCACAGTGGAAATCGACAAACGTCAGCTACACAGAATACTCACCATCAGCTCCAGCATCGGCATACTGCTTTTAATGAGCGTATTGATTGCAAAAGTGCTTGACACCCCATCATCGATCGAGTTCATACTTGGCGAATTGGGTGCAGGACTTCTGTTTGTTTGGATGATAGGCAGGGCCGCCGAAGGATTTAGTGGGCCAATCGGCATCGTACTCAACCAACCTACGTTAATCTATTGTGGCCGAATCAGTTACGGAATGTATGTGATCCACCTGTTTGTTCCAGACCTACTCAGCGGTATTGGATTCATGGCCATACTTCCCCCAATCGTCAATAATGATGAGTGGCTCAGGTTGCTTCTGTTCAGTGCGGTGTCTATTCTGCTCGCCATGGTTTCATGGCATCTACTCGAAAAGCCGATCAATAATCTTAAGCGTTTCTATCCAATATAATCTGTCAACTGCAATGTGGAGGAAACCGCAAAACCTGGCATAGCTCATATGCAATAGATAAACATCGGTCTCCTTGATGATGTGCACCATTACTTGATACAGTTCAATCCATTATGTCTGACCTAGCAAATTTTCAATTTCAGAAAAAAAATCCAAAAGCCACAATCTTTACCAAATTAGGGAACATTGAGCTTCGCTTCTTCCCTGATGCGGCACCACGGCACATCGAAAACTTTATTAATCTGATCAAGATAAATTTTTACGATGGAACGACATTCCATCGAGTCGTTCCTGGCTTCTTGATTCAGGGAGGCGACCCGCTTAGCAAAGACCCCAATCGCGCCCTTCATGGCACCGGTGGGCCGGGGTACAGTATCCCTCCAGAAACAAGCGACTATCCGCACAAACGAGGCGCACTCGCAATGGCCAAGATGCCGCGCAATGAAGATCGCACTCGCGATATTAACGACAATGGCTCTCAGTTTTTTATTTGTGTCGAAGACTCAGGAAGCTTAGACCGGATGTACACCGTCTTTGGAAAAGTCATTCGAGGCATGGCCGTCGTCGATCAAATCGTCGCTGGCGCGACGGATGATCGAGACAATCCGCTTGACCCCATCGAAATGACCATGACCGTGGAAGAATAGGACAAGGCTGTTCGACTACGTTTTAAGACATAGATCTTCCTGGCAGTGCGGTACCTTCAGCTAGTAACATGACTGAGGCCTAATAAAAGGTGATGCTTGCGTAGGTCACGGTTGAGTTAAATTGATCCGTGATGCCTCGATCATACCGCAACACCTCTCCTTTTTCGGCATTGATGAGTTTCATGACCAGGAATATCGTCGAAAATCCCAGGATATGACGGGCATCCCCTTCCTCTAAGATAAACTGCGCAAAGGCTTCAGGATTCATTTCTTCGACTTTTTTCAGCATTTCCAGGTCCGTCTGCATGCAGCGATGAAAGGAAAAATCTGTCGGCGGTTTATTATCGCCGTAGCGCAATCCAATGTGCGCCAGGCTGGCGCTGCCAATGACGCAGACCTCTTGACCACTCGCAGCGATAGAAGCTTTTAACGACACCAAAAAAGCATCAATTTTCTCAAAAAGTGGTTTCAACTCAGCATCCGATAACGTGGCTGGCGGAAACGAGCAAAGCACGGGAACGATAGTGATTGGCCGCTGACTTCCAATCGTGTGCTGCAAGAACGGCAATTGAAATTCGATACTATGTTCCTGCTCATGCCGAATATCTTCTTCGAAAAACTGCGCCCCACCATTGGCTCGAAAATGTTCAAGAATCGGCTTGTTCACCGACAACACGCCTAGTGGCGTTTCAAAATCTTTATCTGTCACGGCAATCCCATGTTCTAAATCGGTATGGCAGGTTCCAAGGACGATAAAGACATCGGGCGTCACGGTCTCACGCAACTCCTTATAAGCCCAGGCATAAATGGCCCCGGCCTCTTTGGGTTCGTAATTCGGAGCGACCATCGCCTTGAGTTTCTCCCCTTGATGCTCGGATGGCTTTTTTTCCGGTCCCTCTTTCGAATCAAAAAAACTATCCAACTGTTGACGCAGTGCATCCGGATTGGCCTCATAGCTCTTGCCAGCAAAGACCGACTTTCTCACCGGAGCTTGCCGATAGGCCGCAATGGCTTGCACTTTTGCGTGTTCACATCGTTCCCCTTCAAGAAAGAGTTTGTCTTCCAAATCTGCCACCAATCGGCTCAACTTGTCAGGCATCAGAAACTCACCATATTGCTTCAAATACTCGGCCCCGACTTCTTCCAAGGAATGTTCACCGTCAAAAAATTGAAACAAGAAAAAGAAGTTTAACGGAATGACTAACTTTTCTTCCGAAAGTCGAGAAGGATCCCAGAGCAATATATACTGCTCCTCTCCCTGCTTGAGTGGAGAATATTGTAAATTACGTAAGGACGGATAATTTTTGGGGTCTTTCGTTGCACTCGTCATGTTCTAGCAAGGCTCCTTCTCTGTTTCATCTCAAACACAGACACATAGATAAAAATACCACAGACAAGGATTATACGAGCCCTACTAAGAGAGCAGCAACCAAGAAGGACGAAAATTTGAAAGGAAAGCAATCGAAAGAGCGCGCGTACTCAGACTTTTCACGATTCCCAGTGCAACTACGTATGTAGATGACACCAAACCTGGTGGCCATGCTCTGCCGGACCAATTTGAATGAGCGGTGGTTCGGTGCTCTTACAGACATCCATCACCTCTGGACAACGAGTATGAAACCGGCAGCCTGAAGGAGGATTGAGCGGAGAGGGGACATCACCTTCCAAGACCATTCGTTCACGTTGATGGGATGGATCCGGGATGGGATTTGCCGATAACAGTGCTTGCGTATAGGGATGCTTGGGATTGCGAAACAATGTTTCCGTAGGCGCGACTTCAGCGAGCTTCCCGAGATACATGACGGAAATTCGATGCGCCAGATATTCGACCACATTCAGATCATGGGTGATAAATAAGTACGCGAGTTGAAATTCCTGCTGTAGATCTTTGAGTAAGTTAATGATCTGCGCCTGAATAGAGACATCCAAAGCCGAAACGGCTTCATCACACACGATAAACCGCGGACGTAATGCCAGGGCTCTCGCAATTCCCACCCGCTGCCGTTGGCCTCCGGAAAACTCATGTGGATAGCGGGAATGATGCTCTGGACGAAGGCCAACACGCGTCAACAATTGATCCACTTGACCTTGCAAATCTTTTCCTTTGGCGAGACCATGAATTTTCAGAGGTTCTCCAATAATTGATCCGACAGTCATCCGTGGATTCAATGAGCTATAGGGATCTTGAAAAATAATCTGCATATGTTGACGGGCGCGACGCATCTCTTTCGCATTCAAATCGAAAATATTTCTTCCTTCAAAGATGGCTTCGCCTGCCGTCGGTTCCATCAACCGAAGAATCGTTCGCCCCACGGTCGTCTTGCCACAACCCGACTCCCCAACCAACCCAAGCGTCTCGCTTGCCTGAATCTGCAGACTCACATCATCGACGGCTTTCACCCAGGCCGACGTTTTGGAAAATACGCCGCTCCGAACGGGGAAATATTTTTTCAACCCATTCACCCGCAACAGCGGTTTGCCATTTTGCGCACTATCGGGAGATCCCGTCATCCTAGCCTTTCACTGGAAATCCAATCCGAGTTTTTTACATTAACTTTTACACTTTGCATTTTTAACTTTTCACTTTGCGTTTCCCACGGTATTCCTCACCCATGCAGCCAGCACGAGGTTTCATGACCGGATTCGATTTGAATCAGGGGTGGGGGCTGTTCGGCACAATGCTCCAAGACATCTAAGCACCTCGTAGAAAAATGACACCCTGTGGGATATTGCAAGGGGGAAGGCACCGTCCCTCGAATAGACTCAAGACGTTTCCCTCGCTCACCAGGTCGAGGAAGCGAGTTCAGCAAGGCCTTGGTATACGGATGCGATGGATTGTTGAACAGCTGCGTCACACTGGCCCGCTCGGCAATTTTACTCGCATACATCACGATCACATTTTGAGAAAACTGTGCCACCACACCTAAGTTATGTGTAATGAGGAGTATGGCCATCCCCATTTCTTCCTGAAGACTTTTCAGTAGATCTAAAATCTGCGCCTGTATCGTGACATCAAGTGCCGTGGTGGGCTCATCGGCTATCAACAAATCCGGCTTACAAGCCAATGCCATTGCAATCATGACACGCTGCTTCATGCCTCCGGACATTTCATGAGGATATTGATCAATACGTTGTTCAGGAGATGGGATGCGGACTTTCTCAAGCAATTTCAGAACTTCGTGTCGAATGTCACTTGCAGATAAGTCCGTATGTATCTGTAACGTTTCCCCAATCTGATTGCCAATCGTAAAGACCGGGTTCAACGACGTCATGGGTTCCTGGAAAATCATGCCAATGGATTTCCCTCGAATCTTGCGCATGGCAGGCTCCGGCAATTCAAGAAGATTTTGTCCCTTAAAGAGAATTTTTCCACCAACGATACGTCCCGGCTGATCGACTAGTCGCATGATGGAAAAGGCCGTGACCGACTTCCCACAGCCCGACTCCCCGACCAAGGCTAGCGTCTCACCGGGCTGAATCGAAAAGCTCACATCTTCAACCGCCCGAATCTCGCCTTTATCGCTAAAGAACGAGGTTGAGAGGTTTGTTAATTCAAGGAGTGGTTGAGGCATAGAGTTTACGAGCGACTTCGAAGTTTAGGGTTCAAGGCTTCACGGAGACCTTCTCCGACCAAATTAAACGCAAGCACGACGACAAAAATCGCAATCCCTGGGATAAAGAACAGCCAAGGCGCATCAAAGATGAATCCCTTCCCGCCAGACAAAATATTTCCCCATGTCGCATAGGGTGGTTGAACGCCAAAGCCCAGGAAACTGAGCGCCGATTCAGTCAAAATAGCTGTCGCAACACCAATCGTCGCCGAGACAAGGACTGGGGCAATGGCATTGGGGACCATATGTCTAAAAATGATGCGCTTTTCTGGCAACCCAAGAGCATGGGCTGCTGTCACAAAATCTTGTTCCCGCAATGACAAAAATTCAGCACGGACAAACCGACAGGTTCCCATCCAGCTTGTCAGCCCAATGACAATCATAATGTTGTAGATGCTTGGGGGTAGTAAGGCTACAACCGTCAAAATCAAAAAGAAGGTTGGGAAACACAGCATAACATCGGTAAAGCGCATGATCAGGGTATCCACGGAAATACCCCATAACTTCACGTTGCCATAGTAACCAGCCACCCCCCCGAACAGAATACCAATAAACACGGATATCCCCACCGCAATGAAGCCAATTGACAATGAAACAAACGAGCCTTGCAACATACGAGAGAACACATCACGCCCCAATTCATCGGTCCCGAAAACATACATGCCAAACATCGGCTCTTCGTGTAACGCCCTCACTTCGGCAGACGGAGGGGAAAACGGTGGTTGAAACTTATCAGGTAACCGAACGACTTCAGCATCAAATACGACAACCCACTCTGTCAGAACTTTTCCAGCCACCGCTGCAATGAGAAGAAATCCCAAAATGACACAACCTGCAACGGCCAAACGATCTTTTTTAAAGATTCGAACAAATTCTTCCCATGGCGTTTCATGCGGAAGAAGCGGCTCGTCTTCTACCAGTGTCTCAGCAGTGAGTGTATGTTCAGTCATATGGAGCTGTATTTATTGCAGGCGGATCCTTGGATCAACGACGGCGTATAAAATATCGGACAAGAGCGTCCCCGCCAAAGTAAGCACCGCCGCGATAAAGTTGATGGTTAATATCACGGGAAAGTCTCTTGCGAGAATGGCTTCATATCCAAGACGCCCCAGGCCGGGCCACGCAAAAATCTGCTCAAAAATAACCGATCCGCCTATCAAGCCAGGAAGCAGTAACCCAAACATCGTCACAAAAGGCAGCAAGGCATTGCGTAAGGCATGCCCGTATACCACCGTATCTTCTTCCAGACCTTTTGCACGAGCGGTCCGGACATAATCCTGACTGATAACCTCTAACATTTGAGACCGGACATAACGCGACAACACAGCCACTCCCAACACCGCCGACATTAACGACGGAATCACCAAGTGCCACACACGATCCATCAGACGAAACGCAGGATGCGCATCCTCCATCCCAAAGGTTTTCATGCCGATGACGGGAACCCCAAAAACTTCAACAATCCAGAGAATCATAATATAGGACAAGAAAAATCCTGGAACGGAAATAAGCGCATAGGCCACAAAGGTACTCGACCGGTCGTAGACCGCGCCACGCCGCATGGCTGCATAGATACCTGCTGGAAAGGCAAACGTCCAAATCAACAAGGTCGCGCAGATAAAGAGCGGCAGTGAATTGAGAAACCGATTCCAAATTTTTGGCAAGACCGGTTGACTATCTTTGAAAGACTTGAGTTCACCGCTCACGAGATCTTGAACCCAGTACGCATACTGAAGGTACAACGGATCGTCTAAATGAAACGCCGCGCGAATCCTGGCAATATCTTCAGGTTTCATTCGTGGGTTGGCTGGATCAACCTCGCTGGGCTCTCCCGGGGCAAGATGAATCACAGAATGCGCCACGATTGAGACAATCACGAGCAAGACTAAGCGTTGAAGCACATTTCGTGTAATGAAAGTCCACATACTATGACGGCAAATCCATCAGGTGCTGGTCCCGATACGCACACAATAGATTCGAGAACATCACCATCCTATCCAGTCGTTAAAAATCAGGCGTGAAGGCCAACTTCTTCCATTTATGAAAATATACCGAGACATCGCCGGTTTTGGTTGGGTATATTTTCTGATAGATTTCTTGACCGTCTTCATCAGTTTCCACTAATACAATTTTCTTGTCCAAGACTCGTGTGCTGAGTGGCGCATACAGAAACGTGTACGGTTGATCATCATGAATAATTTTATGGAGTTGATGAGCCAGCTCCCGCTGACGGTCTCGATTATATTCTTGCCGTATCCGCACAATAAGCTCATCGACACGGGGATTGCTATATCCCACAAAATTAAGCTGTTGCGGGCCAGCCTGACTGGAATGCCAGATCTGGTACAAATCTGGACTGGTGTCCATACTCCACCCCAAAACTACGGCATCAAACTGTCCGGTATTCACGAAATCTTTTAAGAACACGGTCCATTCAAAGTATTGCGTACGGCATTTGACCCCGATTTTCTTCCACGCATTTTGTACGATGGTCATGACATTCTTGCGAATGGGATTGCCGCTATTGGTAATCAGATTAAATTCAAAGATTTTTCCATCTTTCTCCAGCCAGCCCTTCTCGTTCCTCCGCCACCCCATCTCTTCAAACATGGCTAACGCACGTTGCGGATCATACGGCAGCGGCTCCACGGTTCTGTCATACCATTCGGTATTTTGGGAATACGGCCCAGTGGTGCGTTCACCTTCTCCATATAAGATATACTGCAAGAAATCTTTCACATTCACCGCCATCCCTAAGGCTTGCCGAACCTTGGGATCTGCAAATAAGGGATTGCGGTTATTATAGCCAATGTAGGTATACGCAAACCCCATACTGGAAAATGACTGATACGACGGCGCATCTTTATACCGAGCCACCTGGTGCGGCTGAGCAATATAGTAATCGATGGCGCCAGCCAAAAACTCCATTTCCTGTGTCAATAAATCAGGAATGACACGCATGTAGTAGTCATGATATTCAGCGGGACCTTCCCAGTAGGATTCAGATCGTTGCAAATGAATAAATTCATCGCCTTGCCATTCGGCAAACTGAAAACGACCACTCCCGACCGGCTGGCGATTAAAGACACTATCACGCATGCCAAAGGTCTTTCGCGCTTCTTCCGACAAATCCCGTTCATCCATTTCCGCTTGCATCGCATCATGGTTGAGTAGATGCTCTGGCAAAATGCCCATGGTCCATGCGTCAATTGCCGGGGAATACAGTCGTTTATAGACCACTTTCACCGTATGCGAATCGACGGGTTCAACCGACTTAATCGGCTCAAAGCTTGATGTTCGCGGTGATAAGTTCTTTGAATCCATAATGGCTTCGTACGTAAACTTCACATCTCCAGCATCAAATTCATGTCCATCGTGAAACGTCACCCCTTTTCGCAGATGAAAGAGAATTTCTGGATTATGTTCACTGACGGGCAACAATTCCTGATAGTGACGCTCTAGCTCTTCTTGCAGTTCAGGAGAAAGCTCGGACTCGACCGATACATAGCGTTCATAAGGAGGATCATCCCAATAGCCTTCGCCGACAACAGGCACAACATATTGAAAAAGGTCCTGATCCACATGATCCAACACAAACTCAATTCGTTCAGGAACATGAATGGATACCTGCACGGATTCAATCGAAGGATTGCCGCTGTCATATTTGATGAGCAACGAACGTACCTCATCCCGGTCTTCCGGAGGTACAAGACGCACTGACGTCACGTGCGAACGGAGATCGGCAAGAGAGGGATGCGTCAATCGATGCCTCACGCGACGTAGCAGCTCCTGACCGGTCATCGCCGTTCCATCAGGAAAACGGTAGGGATCCCGGACCAGCAAATAGGCCTTTTCCGTAATAGACCAATCGGTAGCAAGACGACCTCGTAAGTTCAATTCTTCATCGAGATCCAACAGCCCTTCAAAGATAAAATCGGTAATAATGGCGCTTGGGAGGTCTGCATTTAAGATGGGATTAAGGATTTTTGCATCAGCCGCAGATGCTTCAATATATGTCACGAGACGATTCGGATTCCCGGCAGCTTGATTTTCGTATGTGGGAACCCAAAAGTACGATTGGAGGAGAAAAACGGTAAGCGCAATAGGAATGACGAGCAGTAATCGTTTAATCGTCATACAGATTGATACGTAAGCACAAACCGAAATGAAGGGGGAATTCCCTTAAATATTAACAGGAAACATAGAAATGGCGCCACTGATACGACAGACAACCTGTAGCCATAAAAAACCTCTACCACAATGCTTGATTACTCATACTATCACGAAGGACGCGTTACAGTGTCTTGAATAGAAAAAAATGTGAAAATGACTTTTTCTCTTGAATCAGAAGCATTCATGAGCTACCATTCGTCTTTACTCTACAATCTTGTACATTTAAGAGAACGACAGTACCAATCATTCGGGAGGAACCGGACTCACAAGTTTCTCGCAGCTATCTTCTCTCATAATCCCTCAATACCGATTTTCTCATCTTTTTCTGCAGTCCTTCTGAACTCATTGTTGTCCTAGTTCGCGTCAACATTCACAACCGCTGATTCGCGCTCAGCACAAGCAGTCTCTTACCTCTGCCTTGGAAGGAACGATTGCATGGATGATCGACAAACATTCACCATTCTTGTCGTAGACGACAATCCCGGCCTCAGCAATCTCATTCAAAAATATCTGGAACGAGAAGGATTTACGACCCTCGTTGCCCATAGTCGTGCAGACGCACTCGCCTGGCTTGGCCAACAACATGCCGACCTCATGCTTCTCGACCTTCAACTCTCAGACAGCAATGGGGCCGACCTCATTCAGTCTCTCGAACAGCAGAATCAACTTCCGCCCTTTATTGTCGTGACCGGGCATGGCGATGAGCGACTTGCCGTCACCATGATGAAATCTGGCGCACGCGATTATGTCATCAAAGACGATATGTTTCTTGAATTGCTCCCATCGGTCGTCATACGCACCTACGAAGAACTTCGACGCGAACGTCGTCTCTTAGCCGCTGAAGAAGAATTAAATACCGAACGCGAACGTCTGGCTATCACCTTAGCGTCAATTGCCGAGGGAGTGGTCACGACGGATACACACGGACAGATCACGTCCATGAATCGCGTTGCCGAAACACAGACCGGCTGGACACAACTCGACGCAATTGGCCATCCAGTGGAAGACGTCATACATTTAAAGCAACATACGAAAATGACGTTTCGGGAAAACCCTGTCCGGGAAGTTCTTGACTCTGGAAAGATGCTTCACCCGGCCCGGCACCGACTCCTCTACGCCCGGGACGGAGTCGAACGTGCCGTGGCGACAAGCACCGCACCAATCCGACGACACGATAAATCCATTCTCGGAGTCGTGCTGGTCCTTCGGGATATGACGGATCGCCTGCGAGTCGAACAAGAATTGTTAAAAGCCAGCAAACTGGAATCCCTTGGAATTTTGGCTGGCGGCATTGCACACGACTTTAATAACTTACTCACGAGTATTCTCGGCAATATTTCCCTCTCAAAAGTATCACTCAACCCTCAAACCGAATCGTACGGCTACATGGATGAAGCCGAAAAAGCTTCCCTTCGCGCCAAAAGTCTCACACAACAACTGCTGACCTTTGCAGAAGGCGGAGCACCTGTCAAAAAGCCCATGGCACTTGAACCGATGGTGACAGAATCCGCCACGTTTGCCTTACGGGGAACAAAAAGTCGCTGTCACGTTGACTTTCCCGTGAACCTTTGGCGCGTTGAGGCCGACAGAGGGCAACTCAGCCATGTCATTCATAACTTGATGCTTAACGCCCATCAAGCGATGCCGAAAGGCGGCACGATCACCATTCGTGCTGACAATATGACTTTTCACCCCAACGATCATGAACGCAAAATGGCCTTACACAAAGGACACTATGTCGAAATCATCGTGGAAGATCAGGGAATTGGGATTCCAGCCGATTACCTGGCACAAATATTTGACCCGTATTTTACGACAAAACAATCAGGGAGCGGCCTTGGCTTGTCCACCGCCTATTCTGTCATTAAAAATCACGGTGGCACGATGACCGTATCGTCGGAGTTGGGTAGAGGCACGCAATTACGCATATATCTCCCAGCTTCATCAAGTCAAGAATTGTCCGACGAGCCCCCTCCTTCCACATCGATCACGGGAGAAGGGAAAATTCTTGTGATGGATGATGATGATTCCGTTCGATTATTGCTTGAAGAAATGTTGATTCATCTCGGCTATGAAGTAGAAAGCGTTCCCGATGGCGATGATGCGATTACTCGCTATCAACAAGCCAAGGCCAGACAACAAGGGTACTCAGCCGTCATTCTAGACCTAACCGTTCCGGGAGGTTTGGGAGGAAAGGATACGTTGGAAAAACTTCGGCAGATCGACCCTGATGTCAGAGCGATTGTTGCCAGTGGATACTGTAATGACCCTCTGTTGTCACGGTATTCCGCCTTTGGATTTCTTGGAATGGTCGCCAAACCCTTCCAATTAGGTGAACTCAGCGAGGTTCTGCATCGAGTCACAATCGAATAAGGAACAGAGCATTCACCACAGCATGGCCTCGGTCAGCGTTCAGAACATGATGCTCGAAAGAATCCCACCAAGAAGGTTGTCGCAATCTTCTTATATTTCGACTTTGATATCTGAGCCCTCAACGGTGACGTTATAGGTTTTCACACATGCGGCAGGGTTATTCGTACAGGCCCCAGTTTTCACATTATACTCCCAACCGTGCCAGGGACAGGTGACGATATCTCCGTCTAACTCACCTTCGCCCAACGGTCCGCCTCGGTGAACACATGTATTATCAATCACGCAATAGGCTCCATTGACATGAAACACGGCGAAACTTTTCTCTTCGACTTCCGCGACCATTCCACTTCCTGGAGAGATCTGATCCGTTTTGGCAATGGTGATAAGGTCACCCATCGTGTTTCCTCCTGAGAATGTTATTCGTTCGGAACATTGTTATTTCCCCTCCATTGGTTTTGTAATTTTCTGCAACAAGCTCGAGATTGATGGGGATGCGTTCTCACTCGACCCTGACCCCATCGTTTGTTCAAGCAATGTTGCCGCGATCGCTTTAAACGCTTCAGTTTGTGGAGATGATGGATTGGCGACCACGATGGGCTTACCCTCATCCCCGCCACGCCCAATTTCTGGGTCAAGCGGAATGCTCCCCAGGAACGGGACTCCAAACTTTTGAGCCGCCTGTGCCCCACCACCATGTGAGAAAATTTCCGTTCGCTCGCCACAATGTCCACACACATAGAAACTCATATTTTCGATGACTCCCAAGATGGGAACATTCACTTTTTGAAACATCACAATCCCCTTACGCACGTCTTGCAGCGCAATTTCCTGAGGAGTCGTGACCGTAATGGCTCCTGTCATCGGAACAAGTTGGGCTAAGGTCAACTGCACGTCTCCAGTACCTGGAGGAAGATCAATCAATAAATAGTCCAACTCTCCCCAGACGACATCACGAAAAAATTGTTGAATCGCCGAGTGGACCATCGGTCCGCGCCACACCACAGGCGTTTCCTCGGGAACAAAAAATCCCATCGATATCACTTTGACTCCATAGCCTTCTGCGGGAAGTATTTTCTTGTCATCTTTTCCTGGCGGTTGAGTAATGCCCATCATTGTCGGAATATTCGGCCCATAAATGTCGGCATCCATTAACCCGACTCTCTGGCCAGATAAGCTTAACGCCACGGCTAAATTTGTCGTCACCGTGGATTTTCCGACTCCACCCTTTCCACTACTCACAGCAATGACATGCTTCACACCCGGAATAGGATTATCTTTTGGCGCCGTTGACTCTGCTGCCGCCTCACCGGGCTTAGGGCTTTCTTCAGACATGCGTTTTACTCCCTTTATAGAAAAACCGTTTATAGAATGACACTCTGCCTTCAATCGATAGATCAGAGTCCGCGAAGGCCCATTCCTTCACGGCCGTGGCTTCAGAGCATGACAAACGCCCCGCAAACCTCGACACTGTACTGTCCATGAGTGATTTGACTCTCAATACAGACTGGAAAAGTTTGCCATCAACCAAGTTGCGTGGCAAACTTTTTACGCGACCGGCCAAGAAGCGGTTCGTGATGGTATTGGCGGTTAGCAGAAATGACAGGATCCAAAATTTCCCCACATAAAATACATCGCCACCCTGAAAACTTTAGCGCACCTGTATCATCTGCAACATCTTCAAATCTATCCCTCACCATAACCCCTTTACACCGTGGACATTCCATTTTATGCTCCTGACATCGTTGTACACATCATTGAAAATACACAACAGCCGATGAGCACTCGGCTTCATAAGTATACTCAATTATAAAGCAATTGAAATTTCTTAGCATCACTTAGCCTAAGACATTGATTTCAAAGAACATTATATATGTCGTTCATTCTATAGCCGTTCCAGTTATGCCGAATCAGTTATAGCCGTTCCAATATACTCCGTCTGTACGACGTGTGTTTTTTCGCTGTGTGGATGATGTAAATTCGGCTGGAAATTATTTGGTTCCGCTATAAATGTCGACCTACTGAATGCTGGTTATAGCCGTTTCAATTATAGCGAAACCATGAAACATTTAGCCGAATTGACAGCACATACCAGACGCAACGGCACACGTCATATAAGCGAACGAGAACCGGACCGGCTATAACTTCCGGTAGTGGAAACGTTGTACCGCGCTGAGTTCGTGGTATTTTCCTGCTTGGAACGTATTTGGATTCGCTATAACCCTTCGTTATTGAACCGTCAATCGTCTGTAGGTCATCCAGGCGGGTATAACCTTCCTCATGTTCACGTTGTCCTGCGCTAAGCTATAGCCGATTCCATGAACTTCGATATCTTGAAGTCCTTAATTCTGAAGGGGAAGTTAGGGTGGCTCAACTGAAATGTATTTGGATTCGCTATAGTCATTGCCGTTCCTCTCACGAATCGTTCTTCATGTATTTCAAAGACGGTGTGAATCGCTTCACACCGTCATGAATAGATGAATGCACGAGTTAGGAGGAAAGGTCAGTTGTGGTAACGTGATTATGAAGCGTAGCCAAGACGTTGTGTACCCCTAGCAATATGAAGTATGGCACTCCAGAGACAACATTTTCGTACGCACGGATTACTCGTCAATAGACACTGCGGAAAATTTCAGACAAATATAGAACAAACCATATCATCAATATTCGTCGCATACATTTGGTCTTAGACCACACAGTATTTGCACAACGTTGATCGTGTCATACGCTTGCAATCCATTGTCTGCACACCTAGTATGACAGCCCGTAGCTGGAGGACCCTGTTCACAATGCCGCTTCAGTCAGCACACCACACAATTACAATAACAATATTGTTATCAAAATAATGGCCACCTCTCCTATGTCAGCAAAAGGAATTCGCTTGTGATGGATTATTTTTTCGCAATCCCTTACCCGGAAATCGATCCTGTTTTTTTTCGGCTGGGTCCCTTAGCTTTTCGCTGGTACGGCCTCATGTACCTCCTAGGACTCGGAGCTGCCTACTTCCTGATCAAATCACGAGCCGCAAGTAAAAACCTGGCCCTCTCACCCGAACAACTTTCCGACCTCATCGTGTATGCCGCTTTTGGTGTCTTTCTTGGCGGACGATTAGGGTATATTCTGTTTTACAATCCGGCATTCTATCTAGAAAACCCCTTAAAGATTTTCGCCGTGTGGGAAGGCGGCATGTCCTTTCACGGCGGCTTAGTCGGCACATGTGCTGCCCTTTGGATCTTTAGTCGCCGCCTCGGATTCCCGTTGCTCAGCATTGCAGATCTTGCGGCAGGCGCTGTCCCGATTGGTTTGGGATTTGGAAGACTCGGAAACTTTATCAATGGGGAATTATATGGACGGGCAACCGATGTGTCATGGTGTATGGTCTTTCCTCAAGGGGGGCCTGAATGCCGCCATCCGTCTCAATTGTATGAAGCCCTACTCGAAGGCTTCTTACTGTTTCTGATACTCACAGTCATTCAGAGACGGCACACACCGCCTGGAACAATCTTCTGGAGTTTTTTGATTGGCTATGGATTCGCGAGATTCTTTATCGAACAGTTTCGCCAGCCAGATAGCCACATCGGTTTTCTTTTTAATACGTTAACGATGGGACAACTCTTGTGTCTTCCAATGATTTTGATAGGCACAACCATGTTGCTCAGAGGATACTGGACGTCAAAACAGGCGTAACACCGCTCTCAACTGCCCACACCGCCATATCCACCAATTCCCCCACCCCCACCAATTCCCGGTAACACAGGGGCCGATGTGTTCTCTTGTGGTTTATCAGGGACATTGCCATAACGACGTAACGGAGGAGAATCCCAAATGACTTTATGGCCTGGAGCAAGATTCGCCGCCTGAATGTAATGTTGCCGTGCCCGCTCAGAGTCTCCCAGCCGTTCCAAGGCCAGAGCCAGATTGTAATGCGCTTCCGCTAATTCTGGCTGAGCCTGGACTGCCTGTTCAAACTCCACAATGGCCGCTTCCCACTGCCCCTCGGAAAACCGTTGATTTCCCTTATTGACTAACGACAAGGCCGCTGGATCCGTTCCGCTTGGAGCCTCCAAGACTCGTTGTGGCATTGGATCAGGCTGACTCGAACAACCATATCCACTGACAAGGCCGCCGACAATCATTATCAAGAAACCGATAGATGTCACACGCATATGTCACCCCTTCTGCTTAATCTGCTTAGACAGCAATGATTTGTCCAAGACGTAAAAAAATAAATTGACATCGTACCTCATGTAACTGAAGACACCGTTGAGCTGCACGTGTATAAATTTCTGCTTGATCGCGATAGAAACGCATACGATCGGGAACATCCTTCTCTTTTATACGATCAGTTTTATAATCGACAAGACAAATCTGCTGGTCACGTTCATACACAAGATCAATCACCCCCTCCATCACAACAGAGGTATCATCAGTTATAGCCATTTCGCCATTCGGCACGCAATCCCATGGAATGGTAAATGGGACTTCACGACCAAGGATCGTTGCACGTTGCAACATGGTATAGGCAGACGAAGACAGAAAGGTTTCCAATACGTCGCAGATCTCCTCTTGGACCGCCTCCCGGTCTTCTTCCCACTCATCGAGAATGGCATGGGCAGAAACTTCGGCAACTGTAGATTTCAGCCTATCTCTATGAGGAGAGGTGCAAGAAAAATCCCACTGCTGAAGCACACGATGAGTCAAGCTCCCAATTAACGCTCCACGTCCACCAAGCATCCCTCCTTCATTGCCAAACGCCTCCACCCGGGGTCCATCGGTCCTTCTAGACGTTGGCGTGAGATAGGTTGGCATGGCCATACATTCCTTCCACGCACGATCTCGCTCATCCCAGCGCTGAAGCCAAGAGTCCAAAGTCATTGGAGGGGAAAACGCATGAGCTCTCGTCTCAGCATTCCCCAAGAAAGGATCTGATGAAGGAATGAATATCTGAGGAATAGACGTGGAATGGAGAGTGAGCCTGTCGCAATCAGGACTCCCAACCGTATCGGTCGTCACCTCTTGAAGAAGACGAAAAAAAGTTCCCGCCGCCTGACGCTTGGGAAACCCACCAGACAAGACCAAACGTTCCTGCGTCCGAGTCATGGCCACATACAAGAGACGTCGCTGTTCCGCCTCTTCCTTCACACGGGCTTTTTCTTTGGTCAAAACATTCCCTAGGGTGCAAGAGGAACCAATCGACACGCCGGCGACTTCCGTCGCCCAATCGGATGAGATTGTTGGACCATCAGAGCCCGTCTGTGCGCCATGATGGAACCCTGGCAAAATCACAACGGGAAACTCCAGCCCTTTAGCCTTATGAATCGTCAACACACGAACGGCATCAAGGGATTCTTCGGCAAGCGACCGTTCAGCCTCACTCGGTTGCTCATGAAGTCGAGTGACCAGAAGATTCACGAAGCCCGACAACGTCAACAAAGGCCGATCCTCCATCTCCATGGCCATTGACTGTATTTTCTTGAGATTCGCAACCGCCTGCTCACCATGCCGGGAAGCCATGGCCAATTCAAGAATCGGCAAGCGAGAAAATATTCGCTCGATGATTTGCCCCAGTGGATACAGAAACGCCTGTTCATTCAACTCACGGAGTGCGACAAACAGCTTTTGGACTACAGCTTTACGAGGACTGGTCCACCGGTCAAGTTGCGACACATGACGATAGTCACACGCCTGCAGTTGTCGCAGTTCGTAAATCTCTCGATCATTCAACCCACCCACAGGTGAACGAAGCATGCCGAGCATCCCGACGGCGTCTCCCGGTTGATCAAGCACACGAAGCACATTGATCACATCAATAACTTCCGGTCTTCGATAGAAATGTTTTTCGCCATCCGTCACATACGGAATACCATGTCGCTGCAAGGCCTCAAGATATACGTGTGCTTGGGTCAGCTTTCGAAACAACAGTCCGATGTGCCCTGGCCGCAAAGGCACGTGGGTACCCGTCGCCTCAAGCAACGTCTCTTCCTTGAGTAAGTGCTCTTTCATATACCGTGCAAGTTGCTCCGCCTCCCGTCGAGTCACCGCCGACGCACCGACATCCTCGGGGTCTTCCTCCATCTGGACAACACGGACTTCCACCCCTGGAGCGCGAAGCATCTCGTGACGGTTTGGGGAAACCGTTAACTGAATATTTCCCGGTTGAATATGTTGTCGTGGTTGTAAGAGCCGATCAAACACATCATTGACGACATGCAGGACTTGACGATGACTGCGAAAATTGGTCGTCAGTTCATACACAATGCCACCGTCATCTCGAATTTTCGAGATCACATGATCGAAGGCCTCAAGATCAGCACCACGAAACGTATAAATGGACTGCTTGGGATCACCAACAATAAAGAGTTTTCCCGGCGTCAACTGCACCGCACGCCAATCCGATGCACAGATGCCTCGCGTTTCACACAGATACAACACGATTTCATATTGAATGGGATCGGTATCCTGAAATTCGTCGACGAGGATGGCCTGGAATTCATGTTTGAGACGTTCACGCACGACTGGATAGTCCCGCAGGAGAGTTCGAGCACGCGTCAGTAAATCCTGGAATGTCATCCATCCATCGCTGATGAACGTCTGTTGAACATGCGTCACAAAAGGAATCAACATCTGAAGAAGACCATGAATACGCGGGTGATCGACAGAAAAAATCGAATGTGCCAGACGAATCAATGCACGCGCATCGGAAAAATCCTCCTCTGTCCATCCTCGTGGCATGTTCCCTAAATTTGAACCTAACAGGTCGCAGTCAGTGTCCGGGAACGAATGTATGCCATCAAGTCCCTGCTCAAGAATGGCCGTCAACACCTGCGTCGCGACGCCAAGCGCGCGTTCAACTTTCCGAGGCTTGGCTACCCGATATGATGACAACAGCTCTTCCATCCGATTGCGTTTGGAACAAAACCAATCGCGAAGGTGTCCAGTGATGTCAGTCGTTCCGGTTTGCGCGAGCAACTGTCCGACCATTGACATATCGAGCGAAAGATCCAAGGCCAATCCACGAAGAGACTCAAGCCGGAAATGCGCAAGCAACGATTTCCATTGGTCATGCTGCGTTCCATGTGGCCCTAATTCACCATCAATCCACACATCCCACTCTTGCGTAAAGTATTCATTGAACCGAGAACCATCATCTTCTCGAAAATTTGGCGGCACTCCGCTTTCTAATGGATACAGTCGAAGCAGATGCGCGGCAAAACTATGCAGGGTCCCAATCTGCGCCTTTTCCACATCATCCAATGCCGCTTGAGCTCTAGCCACAATCTCTGTACTCGATAACCGAAACTCTTCTTGAAACCTCACCATGTGGTGAGACGTGGAGGCAGATTCGCCTTCTCGCTGTTCCCAGTTCACGAGTCCAAGCAACTGGTCGCGAAGTCTCATTTTCATTTCAGTCGCAGCTTTATTCGTAAAGGTGAGTGCGACAATATTCGTCATCGGTATGGGGTCGGGTTCTCGCAACAACACAGACAACAGTCGATTCACCAAGAGCGTGGTTTTCCCCGTTCCCGCACCTGCCACAACCACCACATTTCGATCAAAGGTGGTTTCCGCAAGACGACGAATGGAGGAATCTGGAATAGACGAGGAGTCAATCACGAAGAATCTCTTGTTTCCGAATGTGTCGAATCTGTTTGGCTTGACTCGATCGATACGCTCGTATCCACGTTGTCTCGTGAAACCGCCGACATGCCGTGGACACCGAGCAATGCTGGCAATACTCGCCAGGGAGAATGAAATATTCTCCTTGGTATATTCCCTGAACAAGGGTTGACAGGGTGCGGTGCAGTTGTGACCCTGCGCGTGACTTCCAGGAAGACCGTTCAAACACCGCACGATCAACTGGAGGCTCTCGATGAGGAGCCAGGTACACAAACTCGACAGATTCCGGGGAAAAAGGCTGCGTCGATTCGCCTGTATTCGTATGAACATGTAAGCCTGACATCAACGAATACAATGCAGGTTGAAGGTAGTGGCCACGAATACCTGAAGCCAGTAAGTCTCGATCTCGTGATTGTTGTTGTGAGCCAACTTTCAATTTATAGTCGACGACACGAAATGTTTCCGTCATGGCGTGACGATCTATCCTGTCCAAACGACCGTGAATTTTGAGACGACTGAATCGAGGATCTTGCATATCGACAGAGCCTTCCGCCTTCATTTCAACGGCAAATGGACGAAACCCACTTTGGAGAAACTCTTGTAGGCTCGCATTGACTGCGACTTCCACTAATTCCGTGATCGCATCCTTGAGCAACTGCCACAGAAGCCAATACCCCGTAAATCCGGTTGCCGCATGTGAGGCAAACACCTTCTCGACCACCAGGGCAATGCGTTCACGGATAGGGGGCAGGAATGCCTGTAGATCCGGCCATTCGTCCTGAATCAACTGCGCATACACGTCCCGCAATACGTCATGATACAGAAGACCAATGACCGATACCGGTAACTCCTCAGTCTGAGAACGCCGTATTCCATCTATTCGAAGCAGTTGAGAGGCAAAATACTGAAAGGGACATTGGGCATAGGTTTCTAGAGACGTAGGCGAAAGGCCTCGAGTCATCACATGTCGCCAATAACCATCATCCGGCCCGATCATCCCATCAAACAATCCTGGCGTGGACATCGGACGCTCCATATCCGAGAGCGCAAGCATACCTTGCTGCAAAACGAGAGGTTCACGTCCAGCATGCTCCAACAGAACGGAAGGGTCCGATCCTTGGCGTAAGAGTTTAAACCCAAGCTCCTCCCCTGTAAGAAGGCTGTCTCGAAAGAGATGCTCGTCGAAACGATCAGAAAACCGTCGAGGAAGTGCCCACTCAGACACTCGTGTGTTAGGGGTTTCTGTTCGTGTCAGTTCCCGGAGAAAAGACGATGGAGCTAATACACGCCCCTCTTCATCCGCGCGTTGATAGGAAAGGTAGAGCCGATCTCGTGCCGCCATATGCACAAGCGCAAATAAGAGTCGCTCCTCATCATACCCGGCATACTTTTCATCGATTTTATACCCCAAGGTTTCGAACAACACGTTTCGATGTCCATCTCGTAAAAATGCATCCTCTCGAATATAACGCGGAAACACTTTTTCGTTCAGACTGAGAATGATCACGGCACGAAACGGCAACCCACGGGCTGCCATTGCATCGAGAACGCGAACACCTCGGTAGGGTCCCGGGGCCAGGGGCAGTGACGACTCCTGCACAATGAGAAGGAAGACATTGGTCCATTCCTCCCATGTCATCGTCTCTTGAAACCGATCAAGCTGTTCAAGTTGCTCGAATATGGTATGAATCACGTCAACAAGAAATGAACCGTGAAGCGTCACATGCCCTTGCAGCTTGGCGTCATCACGGCTTCGTAAGACCAGATGCTTCTCAATCAACTTTTTGTAAGCCTTCGTCAGTTCTCCCGTACGTCCCTGTGATGGTAAGGCTTGGCAATCATCGATTAAATCCTTCACCAATCGGTGTAATTCCTGTGCCGTTGCACAAAAGTCCTGAGGTGACATCGTCCGGCTTTTTCCCTGTACGCTATCACGAATATGGCGAGGATCAGTTGCGGCAACAGTCGAAAGTTTTGACCATTGCTCTTCGCCACGGGTAATCCCCAATGTGTGAACGACTTCATCCCACCCCTCTGACCACATTGCTGGCATCGCGGCTTCTTCAGTGCCGGCACGATAGTAAGGAGACCTCAGCACATCGATCATGTCGCTGGCAGAAAATTGGTTCACTGATACGCGTGCAAGAAACACGAGCAGTTTCATGGCCGGTTCATGAATGATTGACCGTGCGCTTGATGACGTAAACGGAATTCGGTGTTGTTCAAACAGGCGACTCAGCATCGGCTCATAGGGCTCTAACGTACGAGCCACAAGACCAATGTCTTCAAACCGATACCCATGCAGTTCGACCAGATCCATGATTTCTTTACATGCCAGGGTCAGTTCATCTTCCGCTCCAACAGCGCTCACCACGTTCACCGTTCGTTGATTCATTGAGACAGGCGGTGGCGGAAAGGTGGAGTAGGGAGATGTTTCGCTCACGACGCCTGATAACAAATGACGGTCATAAAATCGTCGAGCAAAGGCAAAAGCCGGATCATCAACACACGGAAAATAGACTGTGACGTCTGCGCTGCGAGTCACGGATTCGAAAAACGTTAATTGTATTTGCGTAAGATCATAAAACCCGTAGTAGCAGACACGCGTCAGTCGAGCCAGGAATGATGAAGACGGAACGTGTGGAATCACTAATGACGTCAGGTCGTCCGGACCACCAATCTGTAATCGCTGAGTCGTCTCTTGAATAACGTCATACAACAGACACAACGTTTGCAGTGCATCCCTCGACCCAGGATCAAAGAGACCTTCGTTGATGGCGTGCGTCATCACGTTCGGAGGGACCATCGCATCCTTGAGATCCCGTATTGTCGCCCACAGCGCCGCGCACAAACCGGGCGATCGATTCAGCAACGGACTCGCAGATTGCAACTCGGTGCCGAGAGACTCAAGGACAACCCTCAGGAGCTGACGAAGCGTAAACTCGGTGACGAGTCGAAACGACGACACATCGGGAGAGGCGAACGGTTCTCGCGGCTCATCATGCAGCCGAAGAGCAAACTGATGAAATGTCAGAAAGTGTACATCATAGAGTGCACACCCATGTTCAACACACAACAACCATTGGAGTCGGCGGCGAAGAATTTCTGAAGGGACAATAATCGCCAGAGAAGTGAAAGGGTCGGTAGATTTATATTGTTGAATCTCTTCGACGAGAGCCGCTTCTAAGACAGGCTGGAATGGTCCAGACACAAGATGAAACATGAGCAATCACTATGGACGTGCGAAGATGAGAAGCAGAGAATGATACTGAGACGGGAAGAACGTCGAAAGAGCAATTGGGAACGCGAACTGACATCGTTGCGATTCGGCGTTCACACAAGTCACGACATGCCAGGTGCGGAGAGACGATACGACGGGTTACCCCGTTTCAGGGCCAACCAACTCGCCATTACAGTCACTACATACCCAATCACCATCATTAAATTTCATCGGATCACCACAAAACGGACATTCTGGTGGAGGGCCGGCCTCAACGACTGGAATGATGGGGATTTCAAAGTCTTCATCATCCTCATCCATCCCAAACGGCCTACTACCTTCTGTATGTGAGTCGGTCATAGTCTTTACGTTTCTCTTGGTTTCATTTTAGCTGCAAGAGCTTTTTCTGCAGCCTGACGGGTTGGGACACCGATAAACGTCAGCTTTCCATTCAAGATCGTTGCTGGTGTTGCACGAATGGAATGGCGTTCAGCTAACTCTCTACCATTTTCAGTATCAATCTCGATTTCTCGATACGAAAAACTATACTTAACCTTCATGCCTTTCCACAGTGTTTTCGCTGCGGGACAGGCATTGCATGCCTTCGAGACAAGTAATGTGACATTTGCCATAAAATCTATGAGTCCTCCTCAATCTAAACGAAACATATATATATGCTGTCATGTTACCACTAGAGAAAAAGAGGCCGCAAGGAAAAAGAACCTACCCATATAGCGTTGAACGTTATGCCCCTCAATCATTCACTCCAACACATGACAACACACGGCGAGGGCCATACTGGAATACCGACCCCCTATGACACCACATCCATTCAGGTCATGCCTGGGTTGCCTCATTCATCCGCACGTTTTTAAATATGTTACGCACACAGACAACACGGCATCATGACATAACCGAGCCAATGAGATCGAATAGGGGAGTGTTGAATAATGCTGATATCGAGCTGCAATATTCCTCGAGCACGTGTTGGATGTCAGAAGCCTCGGGTCGGTTCAAAAAAGTCCGTCCAGCAAGGCCACAGCCATTTTGACGCGCGGAGCGTACTGGTTATACGTGAGCACGGCAAAATGGCGAGAACGCCGCTGGCGGCTTTTTTCAACAGACCCAATAGCACAACACGGTAGACAGGATCTTATTCAAGACATACTTTCTGGCCGTGGAAAATAATCATGACAAAAAATTCGTTGATATAATTGAAAAAACTTATTATGATCATACGTATTCATACCTTCGGCCATCTGTATAGGATTCATGCACACGTTCATCATTCATACACAGCCGCCTCTTTTTCTAATCAGTCGTTCATCACGTTTTATTCTCACCAGTCTTTATATTTAAAAATTTTCTCGATCCATCGTCTCGTGCTCCAACCATAGACCACGCGCCGGAGCAGGAAGCGTTGCGTTCAATCAGCATGTTCTCAGGCTGGACTTTTCCATGCTTCAATGGAGAAAACAGCATGCGCACTGACGCGCTTAGGGGCAAGAATTTCACATTATGAGGAGAGGCCTCATCATCGTAGCAACCCATTGCAAAAACCCTTATCAGCACGCATGGCGAATTGACGAATACCCATGACGACCAAAACCCAATCGGCCACTAAAAGCACCACAATATTTTCAACACGTTCCATGCGATTATGGCTACCGATTCTGTTCGGCAGCATCATTACGATGATTCTAATTATCAGCAGCGTCACATACTACAATGTTCAGCAAAACAAGATGGACGAACAGGGAAAGACGTTGGCCACGATTGCCTCGGCATTGGGAAAACGACTTGACCGGATTTTATTCGAACGGCAAGCCGATATCTCTGTCTTAGGACAAAACCCTCTATTGGCGACCGATGACCTCCCTACCATCACGCACTACTTACAGCTCATTCAAGACACCTATCAAGCCTATAGCTGGATCGGCCTAACTGATGAATCGGGACAGGTAATTGCTGCCACCATTCCATCGACGGTTGGACTCATCATGAATCAGGATCCGTCATTCCAAACTATTCAGCATACAACCGGCATTCACATTGGAGATGCAAAACCACGGGATATTTTAGGAGATCAATACGCACTCATGATTGCAATAGCCATCCAACCAGACACGAGTACCTCGCAAGAAACAGCACTAAAAAAAGGGTTATTCGCCTACATTCCCCTTGAACATTTGGCTCAAGAATTCAAACGACAAACATCAGTCTTACGGCAACAATATCCCATGATATCGATGATTGAATGGCAATTGCTTCGACATGACGGTCTCGTCTTGTTTGATTCTAGCGACGATGAGGTTGGACACGTAAATCTCCTTACGGTAAAGCGTCCCTCAGCTCAGGCCGTCACCATGGGACATGATGGCTATGTGCAAGAACGTCACGACCGAAAAGACATTGAGGTCTTAACAGGATATAGCCAAATGAAGGGCAGTGGATTGGCTTCATCCTTTAATTGGGGCATCTTGGTGCGTCGCGATCTCGATGAACTCTTAGCCGCATCTCAGGACCTCCTATGGAAATTCGCAGCTGCAGTCGTGGTGTTATTATTGTTAATCGGCCTGCTCGCCTGGATGACCTACCGGTTGCAGCGCTCACAAATACTTGAACGCAACGCCAATCGTTTAGCCCAACGAGCAGAAAAACGATTCCGTACGATTGTTGAGGCGGCTCCCAGTGGCATGATCATGATCGATCGATCCGGAACGATTGTGCTGGCGAATCCTTTAATCAGTCAACAGTTCGGGTATACGAATGAAGAATTGCTCAACCATTCAATTGACATGTTGGTCCCCGAACGCTTCCGCCCGCAACACGCCATGCATCGAAGCAACTTTTTCTCAACGACCGAGGGCAGGAACATCGCTGGCGGACGCGAACTCTATGGACGACGCCAAAACGGCACTGAGTTCCCGATCGAAATTGGACTGAACCCCTTGATTACCGATGAAGCACACTACGTCCTCGCATCGGTCATTGACATCACCGAACGCAAGCTGGCCGAGCAACAGTTACAGGAATTAAATCGAACCAAGGAACTTATTTTGAAGTCAGTTGAGGAGGGCATCTATGGTCTTGATATCACCGGACATGTCATCTTTATCAATAAGGCTGGAGCCGCCATGTTGGGCTATTCCCCCGAAGAATTAATCGGCATGCCGATGCATTCGACTATTCACCATACTACATTCGAAGGAACTCCGTATCCTCAGCACACCTGCCCAATACATACCGCCTCCCAGGTCGAGGCTATCCAACACATTACGGATGAAGTGTTGTGGAGAAAGGATAGAACCTACTTTCCGGTTGAATACACTAGTGCGCCAATTAAAAATGAACATGGCGAGATTGAAGGAGCCGTCGTGACATTTCAAGACGTCACGGAACAGAAAAAACAACGAGACGAAATCAACGTGCTCACCGAACGCCTCCAACTTGCCACCCAGGCTGCAGAAATCGGAGTCTGGGATTGGGATGTGGTGCACAATCACTTAACCTGGGACGACCGCATGTATGCCCTGTATGGACAATTGCCACACTCACATACCATGACCTATGAATCCTGGCTTGCCACTCTCCATCCTAAAGATTATGCACGAGCCCACGGGGAACTTCAGGAAGCGCTTCACAGTCACACGCATTTTCGCGCCAATTTCCGGGTCATCTGGCCTAACCACTCGATTCACTATATTCAAGCATTTGCCATTATCAATCGCACCCACGATGGAAAAGCCATACGAATGACTGGAGTCAATTGGGACATTACGAACGAAAAAGTCAACGAGGAGGTCCTCACACAATACATCGAAAACCTCCGACGATCCAATTCGGAGTTAGAACAATTCGCCTATGTCGCCTCCCATGATTTACAAGAACCATTACGAAAAATCCGAAACTTCTCGGAGTTATTAAGCGCACGCGCCGAGGGACATTTACCTCAAGAACTCGAAAAGTTTCTCACCCCGATCGTCAGCAGTGCCACACGGATGCAAGCCCTCGTTCAAGACTTACTGGCTTTCTCTCGCATTGCACGTGAAGGGCCGGACGTCGCACCCGTCGACCTTCACGTCCTTGTGGAACAGGTAAAAAGCTCATTGGAATCGACCATTACAGAAAGCCAGGCCACCCTGATCATCGACCCCCTACCAACCATCGAGGGCAATGCCACGCAGATCGAGCAACTCTTTCAAAATTTAATCGCGAACAGCCTGAAGTATCATGGTGATCGTGCGCCACGAATCACGATCACGGCAACCCGACACGACACCTATTGGCAGTTTGCCATCAGCGATAATGGCATCGGAATCGATCCGCAGTATGCGGACCGCATCTTTGTGATCTTCCAACGACTGCATACGAAACAAGCCTATGACGGCACAGGAATAGGGCTCGCCATTTGTAAAAAAATTGTTGAACGCCACGAAGGTCAAATCTGGGTGGAGTCCACACCCAACGAAGGCTCAACATTCTTCTTCACGCTTCCGAATTCACAGGCTGGAAACGACCATCAAGCGGTATTGGTTAGTGAGCAAATGTCATAGTGGCAGACGCACGAGTCATACAGTGAAATCTTCCATCAAATTAATGAGTGTGTTAACATACGACATCATATCCAACCGTGCCTCATTATTCTGCCTTCATCTCTTTTTCGTATTGCTCATGATGACGATCATGTCACTGAGAGGTCACATATGACACAGCAAAGCAATTCGGTTCACATTCTGATGGTTGAAGATGATGAGGAAGACGTGGTGCTGACGAAGGAGTCACTCACCAACTCCAAAGTCACATTAGACCTACATGTTGTTGAAGATGGGGAAGAAGCGCTTCTGTATTTACGGAAGGCTCAGCCGTACGCCTCAGCGACAACCCCAGATGTCATCCTCCTTGACCTCAACCTCCCCAAAAAAAATGGGCGTGAGGTCTTGTCGGAAATGCGGGAAGACGACCTTTTGCGTTCAATCCCGGTGATCATCCTCACCACCTCCGATCAGGAAGAAGACGTCATGAAAACCTATAAACTTGGAGCGAATTGCTATATCACCAAGCCAGTTGGTCTGGAGCAATTCATGAAAGTCGTAACCGCCATCGACAATTTTTGGTTTTCAATTGTGAAATTGCCGCCTCGAACATAACGACATGATTTTTCGCACCCGTCAAATTCTGATCATTGACGATGACGCTGACGACATTCTCATCCTCGAAGAATGTCTATCACGCACAAGTCTAGACTTTCAGGTAACGGCTCTTCATACAGGAAGTGAAGCCATTCCTTATCTGCATGAATTCTCTCGTGAAAAGACAAAAGGTCGACCAGATCTTATTATTCTGGATCTTCACCTTCCAGACATTGACGGAGTTGAACTTATTCGCGCAATACGGCGAAATATTGTCCTGTGCGTGATTCCCATTATCGTCTACAGCGGATCCGATGACCAGGAACGCATCCGCAAATGTTATGCCGCTGGAGTGAATTGCTGTCTCAAGAAACCATCAAACATCGACGAAGCCATGACCCTGGCCTCTGCAATACATGAATTTTGGTTTACCACCCTTCAACTTCCCAGTAACTACGCTTAACAGTCATCGCCATAGGAGCCTGATCACATGGTACGAGGGAAACCCATTAAAGTCCTATTAGTTGAAGATGATGAGGAAGATGTGCTCTTGACGAAAGAGGCGCTTCACCGTTCAAAGTTGTCAATAGAACTTGATGTCGTCACCAATGGTGAACAGGCCTTACTCTATCTTCGGCAAGAGGCCCCCTATGCCGATACGACACGACCAGATTTAGTGCTTCTCGATATCAACCTGCCACGTAAAAATGGATGGGAAGTATTGGAAGTCATTAAAACCCATGACCAACTCAAGTCGCTTCCCGTCACCATGCTCACAACTTCAAGTGAAGACCCTGACATTCAGCGCTCGTACGATTTGGGAGCCAATAGTTATGTCACAAAACCCATTGGCATCGATGAGTTTCATCGAGTGGTGCAAGCCATTCAAGACTTTTGGTTTACCATTGTCAAGCTGCCACACTTGTGATGAAACCAACCGATTTTCCCACGTCAACACCTATGACGAACACTCTCAACACTCACGGAAGTCCATTGGATTGAATACCAATGAAGACCATGACGTTCTGTAACGGGCTTGCGCACTTCCAGTTCACTCCTTCAAACCAGAGTCACGACACATGACCGACTCTTCACTACCTCAACAGGCAAGCGAACAAGAGTTTCGTGCCCTCGTCGAACACAACATCGACGGAATGGTCATCATCACGCACGACCGAAACATTCGTTACGTCAACCCGGCTGCCTGTCAATTATTTCAACGTTCAGCGAAAGAACTCATCGGAACAGCCATCGAATTTCCCATCGTCGTTGGGCAAACAACAGAAATTGACCTTGTACGCGCACAGGGTTCGCACATTCCAGTTGAAGTACGTATCGTGAGTGTCAACTGGGAAGGCAAAACCAGCTACCTCGGATGCCTCCGTGATCTCACTGAACGCCGAAAAGCCGAAAAAGAACGAGAACGTCTTTCCACGCAAATGCAGTACGCTCAAAAGCTGGAAAGCCTTGGAGTCCTCGCCGGCGGCATTGCGCACGACTTCAATAATTTATTGATGGCGATCGTCGCAAGGACCGGTCTTGCACTTCGAATCGTTGGTCCGGACTCCCCGGCCAGTACACACCTGGAGCACATAAAAGTGTCGGGACTTCGTGGCGGCGAGCTTGCCAACCAAATGCTCACCTATGCCGGCAAGGGAAAACCGATTATCCAAACAATCAATGTCACACAACTTATTCAAGGCATGGCGCACCTACTTCGGCTCTCCGTCTCAAAACAGGCAACACTGGAATATGATCTAGCTGCAGAGGTGCCACTGATCGAGGCGGACCCTTCGCAGTTACGACAACTCATCATCAGCGTCCTGACCAACGCCTCAGAAGCTCTTGGAGACAAGAGTGGGGTCATTACGATCTCTACGGGGACCGTAAACATGCAAGCCAACCAGAGCAAGGGCTGGTACGTCACTGGAGATTTACCCTCATCTCACGGGATCTACATCGACGTGCGTGACACCGGTTCGGGCATGGATTCAGAGACTATTCCAAAAATTTTCGATCCGTTTTTTTCAACAAAATTCACAGGACGAGGGCTTGGCCTAGCCGCGTTACTCGGTATTGTCCGAGCCTTGAACGGAGCCGTCGCCGTGACCAGCCGTACTGGAGAAGGGACACATTTTCGCCTGATGTTTCCGTCGCTCGTCTCGACACAATCAGGCCAGATGAAACCGAATACCCCCGACCTTTGCTGGAAAGGCAAAGGTACGGCACTTGTCGTCGATGACGAAGAAGATGTTCGGCTTGCGTCTCAACTCATTCTTGAGGAAATGGGCTTAACCGTGTTGACCGCCGGCGATGGCGAGGCTGGGCTTGAGATCTACACGCGATACCATCACGAAATCACCCTCGTGCTGCTCGACCTTTCCATGCCCCGAATGAATGGTGCACAACTTTTTAAAGAAATTCGCAAACTCAGCCACGAGGTGCCGTTTATTCTCTCGAGTGGGTATAACGAGGATGAAGCCGCAACACGATTTCAAGGAACCGGCCGGTATGATTTCCTTCAAAAGCCCTATCAAATTGACGACTTGATTGCCAAGGTTCGAAAAACCATCGAAGCAGGAAGATAAAAATACATTCGACGCGCTTTCTTGAGTGAGATCATATGATTATCATTCGAGCGTTGGGTATGTATACAGGAAGGTAGCAAACTATTGTGCGTTCGTGCACTACACACCTCTAGAATCTACTTGAAGTCGTAATCATCGATCTCCATGATTCAGAGTCTCCTGCACCGACAAGCATCACAAGACAACATGAAGGATTGAAACCTGGAAAGCCCACGATTAACGCGAAACCAAAGAAATGCTTTCACTGGAGGAGCAGCCTGAAACATCTGATTGAAGAGCGCTATCTTTTGGAAATGTGAACATGAACCGGCTCCCGACCTGTTCAACCGAGTCAACCCAAATAGAACCGCCATGCATCTCAACGACTTTTTTGCATAAGGCCAGTCCAATGCCCATGCCGTCGGTTTTCACACCATTGTCTAACCGTTGAAAGACTTCAAAGATCTTCTGTGAAGCATCAGTGGGAATGCCAACGCCATTATCACTCACCGTTAACTGCCACATCGTGTCCATATCCTGCACAGAAACATGGATATTCGGAGGAGGTACGCTCCGAAACTTCAAGGCATTTCCAATAAGGTTTTGAAATAATTGCTGAAGAAAGAGTTCATTGCCCATCATCGTTGGTAATGGCTCTATCGTAATCGTAGCCTGCGTTTCCTGTATTGGTTGTTCGAGTTGAGTCAATGCTTCTTGAACAATATGATTGAGGTTCGCCTGCACAAAGGGTTTCGATGCACCACCTAAGAGCGAATAATCAAGTAACGCCTTAATTAATCGACGCATATGGTAGGCGCTTTTGAGGGAACGGGCAATGTAATCCTGAGACCGTTCGCTCAAGTGATCGTTCGAATCTTTTTGAAGCAGTTCCAAAAATGTAATGATCCTTCTCACCGGAGCCTGCAAGTCATGCGATGCACGATGAGTAAACTGCTCGAGCTCATGCTGTGATCGCTCAATTTCATCATGCTGCTGCTCGGTCTTACGAATCAGTTCAGCTTTTTCAATAGCCCGCGTCACCGCACGGACTATTCCCTCTGCCGTGAGTTTTCCTTTTACCAGATAATCTGCAGCTCCACTTTTCAAAGCCTCGGACGCTACCGTTTCATCGCCCTGCCCCGTCAACATCAACACCGGAATACGTTGAGTATCCTCTCTTTGATTGAGTAAAGAAATAAACTCAAGTCCATCGGCATCAGGTATTTGATAATCGATCAAAATACAGTCAGGTTGTTCGCGTTGACAGAGCTCCCATCCTTCGGCACTCGAATCCGATTCGATGATACGGAAACGTTGCTGTACGCTCTTACTCAAATATCGACGAAGCACGTCTCGGTCTTCCTGGCAATCATCAATAATCAACACAGATGTTTTCATACGGGTTTCTCCAGATTCGGCATGACCACGACTTCAAACCAATAATCCTTCAATCGTGTCATCGCCCGCATAAATCCTTCAAAGTCTAAGGGTTTTGTAATATAACTGTTTGCCCCTAAGGCATAACAGGCTTGCACATCTCGATCATCGATAGACGTCGTGAGGACAATAACTGGAATCAACTTTAAGTACTCGTCATGTTTGATTTCGGTTAAGACCTCACGCCCATCGGTGCCCGGTAAATTGAGATCCAGAAAAATCATGCCTGGAAGCTGGACGCCAGCTTGCGCATGATCCCGTGTGCACTGATGGAGAAACTCCACAGCATCATCTCCATCTACATGGTGTATGATGGGATTGATCAGTCCGGCAGCGCGCAAGCTCCGCACCGTCATCTCGTAATCCTCTGGACTATCTTCAACGATGAGAATAGGCTGTTGCGGCGTGGCCACCATCGAGCACACTCCTTTGCAAGGTAAAGAAAAATGTTGTCCCCTCTCCATACGTCGACTCCACCCAAATTTTTCCACCATGACGCTCGACAAGCTTCTTCGTGATGGTTAACCCGGCTCCAGTCCCGCCCCCAAACTGCTCACGACCATGCAGACGTTTAAAAATACGAAAGATACTCGACACATGCTTCTCCTTGATCCCGATCCCATTGTCGCGCACGTAAAAGACCAACGGTTCATTGCGTACGAAATGTATTTCGTCGTCAGAATCTCGTATCGTATTGGAAGATTCGAGACAAATATGCTTCTCGGATGAGGCTTCTCGTTGGAATTCATCAGCAGTGATGTAGCCGATTTCTATCCACTTCTCATGTTTATCGTTGTATTTCATCCCATTGGTGATCAAATTGCGGAAGACTTCACCGATTCGCACATGATCACAGGTGACTGTGGGCAACGATCTCGGGATGCGAATGTCGACACCGCATTCCGTTAACCGGATATCCAAGGACTCAATAATTTCCTCAAGAATCCTCTGTGTATCAGTCGGACCAATCGCCAGCTCCGTACGGCCGACTCGAGAGTAATAGAGCAACGAATTAATGAGGTCTTCCATCCGTTTCGATAAACGAAGAAGGGTTTCACAGCGAGACCGGGCCTCTTCATCCAATTGATGACCATAGTCTTCCATGAGAATCGTGGAGTAATTATAAATTCCACGTAACGGTTCCTTGAGATCATGGGATGTGATATACGCAAAGTCATCCAATTCCTGATTGGAGCGATGCAAATCATCCATGTATTGATACAAGGTGGATTCTTCTTTTTTACGAGCTGTCACGTCCACAACTGAAGCAAGCATCAAGGGCTCCGTCGCAGTCGGAACTGGACTCAGACCGACTTCCACCAGAAATTCCGACCCGTCTTTTCGTCGCCCAAAGAGATCACGAGTCCCCCCAAGAATTCGAGGCTCAGGATGGGCAAATGCTCTGGCGCGATGCTCTGGATGCACGTCACGAAATCGTTCCGGAACCAGCAACTCAATGGCCTGCCCCAACAACTCACCACGCTCATATCCAAATAACGATTCAAGGACTTGATTGGCTAAGACAATGGCTCCTTCTCCATTGATCATGATCAGCCCACTCGGAACCGCTTCGATGACAAGACGAAGTTGCTCTTGAATGCGTTGACGCTCCGTAATATCTCGAAAGGTCACCACAGCCCCGATAAGCTGTCCGCGATCATCACGAATAGGCGTACTCGTATATTCAACAGGAAAACTGCTCCCATCTTTCCGCCACAGGACGTCGTGATCGACATGATGGATCACACCATCTTTGAAGGCGGCATACATTGGACATTCTTCACGAGGGTACGGTGATCCATCCACTTTCGTATGATGCATCGTGGGATGCATCGGGACGCCAAGTAATTCCTCGGACGTGTAGCCCAACATAGCTGCCCCTGCCGGATTCACAAAGGTCGTATTGCCTTGAGCATCAAGCCCATAGATCCCTTCTCCCGCAGATTGCAGAATAAGGGCGTTCAATGACTCACTTTGACTCAAGGCGTCCTCCGCCTTCTTCTGCGCAGTTCTATCCATGACAGACGCTAACACGCGCACCCCGTCCGATGTGGTAAGTGGAGTCAGCCCAACATCGACAAGAAATTCAGAGCCGTCTTTTCGCCGCCCATAGAGCTCGCACCCATTCCCTATGGTCCGTGAGACAGGAGATGCCAAAAACGCGGTTCGCAACTGAGGATGACGATGCCGGAAGCGATCAGGAAGAAGGATTTCAATTTTTTGGCCAATCAATTCCCCTTCTCCATAGCCAAACTGCTTAATAATGTGAGTATTGGCTAAGAGGATCGTGCCATCGCCATCACTCATGATCATCCCGTTTGGGATAATGTTCAGGAGATGTTCAAAATAGTCTTTGTACTGGCGTTCCTGCGCAAGTCGTACTCGTAATTCGAGTTGCGTCATCACTTGTCGGGAGAGAATGGTCAATGCCTCTCGTTGCACTCGCGTAAGTGAACGTGGAGTCTGATCAATGACACAGAGTGTGCCGAGCGCCAACCCGTCAGACGTTTCTAGGGTCGAGCCTGCATAGAACCGGACGTTCGGATCCATCGTGACCAGCGGATTATCGGCAAACCGGACATCGTGCAAAGCATCGGGTACTTCAAAAATTCCAGATTCGTGAATCGCGTGTGCACAAAAGGCGATATCTCGAGGAGTGTGAGTGGCCGAAATCCCAACTTTCGATTTAAACCATTGGCGATGTTCATCGATCAAACTGATAAGGGCAATGGGTGTTTGACAAATATAGGCCGCAAGTCTTGTCAGATCATCCAACGATTCCTCTGGCATCGTATCGAGCACGTGATACCGATCGAGCGCAGCCAGGCGCTGAGATTCGTTGTCGGGCAATTGAGCCGAGAGCATATGGTCACCTTCTTCATATATTATGTATGTCCTTATTCGGCCTATCAACACCCTGTCTTAATAGGGCAATTCCAGTGCGTTGATTCAGCGTTGAAGTAAAGCGATCTACACGACAACAATGCAACACATGGAGCATGAACTCGATAAGACAACATGGTTCCTCTCAGAAGCGCTTACGGGCTCTTTCCACATTCACAGTACCTACGGTTGAGAAGTCCATACTTCACCTAAAGCTTCTTCCAGGTAGACCGATAACAGGAGGTATAGTGACAAGAGCAAACCATTCGTGAGGATGGGACGCAAAGCCAAGGGACCCAGTGAAGTCGACTTCACTCAGAGGTACGCCCGGTTGCCGCTTACGCACAACCTCCTCTCCGCTTTTGCTCCTCTCCTATCGGAATAGGTCTTTCATGATCACTCCGTTCTCTTGCTCATTCTTCATGGTGACGATCGCCATGATCCCGAGCAATCACTCACAGACGGAGAGACGAATGCGTCTAGGAAAAAGGCTATGTCGATGAGGTCAACAACAACCCGCGCGACCAACTCACTCAAGGTGCTACTCGTGGACGATAATGAAGATGATGCCATCATCATCCAAACACTCCTTGGCGATGTTGCGACCACACACTTCGACATTGACTGGGCCGACTCGTATGAACGTGGATTGATGATGATCAAAGAAGATACGCATGACATTGATCTGATTGACTATCACCTCGGCGCATACACCGGCATTGACCTGTTACATGAAATTCAAGGTCGAGGCTTTCAAGCGCCTGTGATTTTATTAACCGGGCATGGAAATGAATCCGTTGTGCTTGAAGCAATGCGGTCGGGCGCATACGACTATATTCCCAAAGGGTCCATGTCCTCCGAAAATCTGGAACGTGCCATTGGCCATGCTGTCGAAAAAACCAAGTTGCAAAAAACTCTCGACGAGCATCACCGTCAACTTCAACAGGCTAATGCCAATTTACTAAGGAAAAACGAAGAAATTCAACGGTTTTATCATGTGCTTGCTCATGAACTGAAAACCCCTCTCACCGCAGCCTCTGAATTCGTCGAAATCATACTTGAAGGCCTCGCGGGTCCACTCACGCCAGATCAACAAGAATATTTAGAAATTGTTGATGGGTGTTGTGACTCATTACGACAAAACATTAATGATCTTTTTGATATCACGCGACTGGAAACCGGAAAACTGAGTGTCGATCTACAACCCCATTCACTGGAGCCTCTCATTCATCAAGTGGTCACGTCTCTCGTGCCAACGGCACAACACAAAGGCATTTCCCTCAACGACTCGCTGCCTCCGGACCTTCCTCAGGTCATCATGGATCAACATCGCGTTCGTCAGATTTTGAATAATCTTCTTGGCAATGCGTTGAAATACACCCCCAAAGACGGAGAAATACGAGTCGAGGTGTCTGATGTTGTCGAAGATGAGACCAGAGTGAAGATTGCCGTGTCTGATACAGGCCCTGGAATTGGTAAAGACCAGCTTGAGCACATTTTTGATCGTCTCTATCAAATTCGAAATGATGCCTCACCATCCGTGGCCGGCTTGGGCCTCGGCCTGTTTATTTCTCAAGAACTGGCGAAACTTCATGGCGGAACCTTGTCTGTTCACAGTTCACCCGGAGCGGGAAGTATATTTTTCTTTACCCTTCTAAAATCCCCTCAACTCAAATCCTAGAAGAAGAGAGAAAGAGAGAGTATTATGGAAAAGAACATTTTGGTGGTCGAAGACGATGAACGTATCGTGAAAGCTCTGAGCGTTCGATTGAATGCCAAGGGCTATCACGTCCTTACCGCCTACGATGCGATCATGGCCATCCAAAAGGCCATGGAACAACCTCCAGACCTCATTCTTCTTGACATTACCATGCCGGGAGGAAATGGACTCACCGTTGCTGAGCGCATCAAATCCTCGACGAAAACCTCTCATATCCCGATTATTTTTCTCACTGCCAGCAAAGAAGCAAGCTACCATGAACGCGCACTTGCTCTCGGGGCAGTAGCGTTTTTTGAGAAACCATTTGACTTCGAAGAATTACTTGCCACCGTTAGAGCCGCGTTAGAGCATCCGAACATGAGTGTATCTGTGAATGGATGAGACAATGAAACATGTGCCCCTTGTACATAAGACAACCGTACCATGACAACAGCTCTCGACGCACGATTTTCAACTGAACGCATTCATCTCCTGCTGATCGAAGACGAAGAGGATGACGCCATCATTGCGCATTCCCTTCTTTCGAATATACGAGGCGTCGAGTTTACAATTGATTGGGTCTCATCGTACGAAGAAGGACATTCCTCGATCCTGCAAAATCGTCATCATGTCTGCCTGCTTGACTACTGCCTTGGCGCTCGAACCGGGCTTGAGTTATTACATGATGCGATGCAGTATGGATGTAAAACGCCTATTATCATGATGACCGGAACCACCGATCGACATATTGATTTCCAAGCCGTACAACTCGGAGCGTCAGATTATGTCGTGAAAGGACACATTGACCCGCCGCTGCTCGAACGAGTGATCCGTCACGCCAGAGAACGGAAAAAGGCGGAAGTCGAACGGGAAGAACTCCATACGCAACTCCTCGAAACCTCTCGCCAGTTAGGCATGGCAGACATCGCAATTAATGTTCTCCATAATGTCGGCAACGTCCTCACGAGCATCAATGTATCGGCCGGGCTCATCTCCCAATCATTGCGACAGTCACATATCGAAGGAATTAGTCTCGTGGCCGACATGCTACAAACCCACCACGGTCATCTTGACACGTTTTTCACGAAGGACCCAAAAGGCAAACTGATTCCACAATATCTTCAAGAACTTGGCAAAGACTTATCTGCTCGCGTCCAACACACCATCTCGGAAGTGGAATCTCTGGTTTCAAAAGTCGATCACGTCATGCAGATTATCGATGCCCAACAAACCATCGCAAAACCAGGGGGAGTGCAGGAACCCGTTCGGCTTGCTGCCTTGTTAGAACAGGCCTTAATGATCAGCGGGGGAGAACTGGAAGAACACCACATTGAGATTATTCAAGACTATGCTGAACTACCACAAGTGGTGCTTGACAAACATCAAGTGCTACAGATTCTTGTCAATCTGATACGCAACGCCAAGCATGCCATGATCGCTCACGAACGAACGCAACATCGCCTGACATTACGCCTCACACCATGTCCTGAACAGAAAGGGTTTGTACAAATTCAGGTGACTGACACCGGGATCGGCATTCACCCAGAACATCTCACTCGCATATTTGCTCAAGGGTTTACGACCAAAATGCACGGGAATGGCATCGGACTACACAGCAGTGCCATCGCGGCAAAAAACTGTGGAGGATCACTGTATGCCTCAAGCGAAGGGGAAAGTCACGGGGCAACATTCACGCTGACATTGCCTTGTTCAGTGGTGCAGAACCGGGCTGAAGACACCTGAATTCACAGAACCAACCAACACCAACAGGACATACCAACGATAGCGCTCTCACATCCAGGCTTCATACGCCCTCGATTCATTATGACTCTAGACAGAATGAACGATTCTTGAAGTTCTCATTACGTGATATAGCCGAGACGGTTGAGACAGATCGTGCGGTAAAATCATTCATAATTTCTCCACATCCGGCCATCTTTCGCTAACAAGGCGTCAGCATCAGGTGGCCCCCACGTTCCAGCAGGATAGGGATGGATAGCATGGGTACCAAGACTATCCCACACCTTGAGAATCGGGTCGACGACACTCCATCCCAATTCGACATTATCACTTCGTTGAAAGAGCGTCGCATCTCCAGCCATCACATCGTGAAGCAAGGTTTCATACCCGGTACTTGGTGCGTCGCCAAAGTAGTCGGCATATTGAAAGTCCATATTTACGCTCCCAACCTGGACCTGGGGACCAGGAATTTTTGCCCCGAAACTTAACGAAATACCCTCGTCGGGTTGTATACGAATGACGAGAACATTCGGAGTTAATCGATCCACCGGGGTCTTTCGAAAGAGCATGAGTGGGGCTGACTTAAACTGAATAACCACTTCGGTTACTCGTTGCTTGAGTCGTTTCCCTGTTCGTAAGTAGAATGGTACGCCTTCCCATCGCCAACTCTCAATCGACAAGGTCATCGCCGTATAGGTTTCTCTCAAGGACGTTGACGATACATTGACTTCAGATCGATACGGAAGCACCTGCGTGCCGTGAGAAATGCCGGCCCCGTACTGTCCAGCCACGGTCGACTGCAAGACTTCCATTGGATTCATTGGCTGAATCGCGCGAAGCAGTTTGGCCTTTTCATTGCGCACGGCTTCAGGATCAAACGCATTCGGTGGTTCCATGGCCACAAAAGCCAAAATCTGCAACAAATGGTTGGGAACCATATCGCGTAACGCACCGGCCTTATCATAGTAGGACCCCCGATGCTCAACGCCTAAGGTTTCCGCAACCGTTATTTGCACATGATCGATATATTGCCGATTCCAGATAGGTTCGAAAATACCATTGGCAAATCGAAACACCAAAATATTTTGAACAGTTTCTTTTCCTAAATAATGATCGATACGGTAAATCTGTTTTTCATCTAACACACTGCGCAATGTGGAATTTAAGGCCTGCGCAGACGACAAGTCATGGCCAAAGGGCTTTTCAATGACAATGCGGCGAGCCTGGTTTTTCTCTTGAGTCACGAGACCCTTGGCTCCGAGGTTTTGGACGATTTCGCCAAAGAATGAAGGAGAAGTCGCCATATAATACAGATAGTTTCCACTCGTACCATATTGAGCATTTAACTCGGAAATCATCTTCTGCAGATGCCCGTAGGTCTGTGGGTCGCGAAAGTCGCCAGACAGATAATACAAACGGTCGAGCAACCATTCTTTGATCGTTGATTCTATCGGTTGAGTAGAAAGCTCTTGAATATCTCGACGAATTTTGACGCGAAAGTCTTCAGTGTTCATCGAAACGCCATCGACTCCAAGAATGGCAAATTCTTGCGGTAAATGATGACTCGCGGCAAGGTTATACAACGCAGGAATGAGTTTTCGTTTGGTCAGATCCCCTTGTGCACCAAAGATGACAAAGAGCGTTGGAGGTCGTGTCTGACCTTGACCAGCCTGAGAATAGACGGCTGCGTTATCATCTTGCATATTAAATTCAACATGATCAGAAAACTCTTCAGTACCGAGAGGTCTTTCAACAGAGTCGTCCTGTTGATGTGATGGAGGGGGAGGATTCGTGTGCGACATTAATCGTTCATCCTCAAAATGATGGCAAGCAGGCAATGATGGCAACACGTATCACAATACGGCAATCTACCCGTGGTATAGCGAAAGCATCCAGTGCAGGTACCTGGAGAATACATTTTGTGGGTAGTGCCTACCCACACTTACATCTTACAGAAGTTTGGGGAAGACACAAGCCATAACACAAAAATCGTTCAGAGCCATCAAACTCATTCAATAAGTCGTTTCCCTGCCTTCACCGCCTTGCTGGCCACCCGTTCTGCCGTGCCCCAAGCTTTCCCCACGACTTTCCCAACAGCTTCACCAGTTTTCTTTGCCACTTTCTGAGCTTTCCCCTTCACCACCCGGGTTTTCTTTTTCACAGTTTTGACGCCAACAGCAGCCTTCTTTTTCCCGGCTTGCTTCAGCGTACTGGCCTTCTTCTTCGCAGTAGTGACTGTTCGAGAAGCACCTTTGGTCTTCTTTGCCACGCCCTTCTTGGTTGTCTTGATAGCACGGGTTGCTTTCTTCTTGGCATCAGAGAGCGTCTGAGAAGCTTTTTCTGTCTTATTGATAACCTTCTTTTTGGCCTGCCGGACGGCAGATGCGGTCTTTTTGCTCGCTGTACGTTTGGCCTTGTCAGCTGCGTTCGCAACGGTCTTCACAGTGCGTTTGACGTTTCTTTGAGTAGGCATACACTTCCTTTCTTTAGACAAAAATAGTAAAGCAACGCCGAACGATACCATGATGATTGATTATTGTGAAGAGTGAACGCACGAGGACACGTACCGTGTAACGTGAAAACAACTGTGACATTCACGTCCTCACGAACGTTGAGGGGGAGAGTCCTTGTCGTATGAGGTCACGACCAGAAGACAGACGAGAAATGTTCGCGTATTGTAATCGGCGTCTTATTTGCTTTGCACTAAGATGGCGGCCCGTGCCGTCCCGCCACCTGTTTGCACATTTAAAAAAGTCATGCCTTGTCTTGCGGAATTTGGAACGGTCACTTCCAGACGTTTCGCATCGACATACGTCATCTGCTTTCCTTCCTGTGCCCCAATGGTGACATGATGGACACATTCTTTAGTCTTGCCGAAATCACCCGTCACAACAATCTTGTCACCTGGCTTAACCTCATCAGGTTCAACAGTTTCAATCACAGGACGCCGACTTGAATCACAAACCGGATCGTCTTTGACTTTATCTTCGTCATAACCTTCAATGGCTTTTGGGGTCGCCGACGCTCCAGTCGGCGATTGAGCCAATACGTTCCCTACGTCAACACACATAAAATTCGCAAGCAGAATGAGTGTGGCGAGCAATGAAGATACATTCATCATGATAGTGTTCCTCTGAAAGACAGGGTGAATAAATGGACGTTGAATAAAGACTCGTACTGACCTGAAAAGTATAACCTGGCAATTCCTAGACGACATACGGCATTCATTGTAGACTTCTGAGGACTTGAAATCTACTCATTCACGATAGGAATGAGGCTCTAAAGCAAGATCCGTGCGTCACTCACAATTATAGCGAATTCCCAATACGCTCCAAACAGGAAAATACAACTATAGGGCACCTCTAAAACCAGAATTTTTTCGTGAGTGCAAGGAAGTCGCGCGCGAAACTTGCGCGCCTGTGATCGTTCTCGCGGAAAGGAGAATCCATCCCAACAAAGGAAAGAGGGCAGTCCCGTCTGCCCTCTGACCCATCGTGCCCAAGGCCACTGCCCTGAGCCTTGGCTACAATAGTGGGACAACCCTCACGACACTGATAAACCCTCCATTGTGTGAGGGAAGTGAGCTCTTGTATTTTGATCGTAGGTAGCCAAGACATGAGGATTTGAGCACGTGGCTGACGCCGCAATCGCGGAAAGGGACGGTTTTTAGAGATACCCTATAGCCGTTCCCATATACTTCCGTCTGTACGACGTGTGTTGTTGCGCTGTGTACATGATGTACATTCGGCTGGAAGTTATTTGGGTTCGCTATAGCCCAACGCGGCACAACGTTTCAACCAATGAAAGTTATGTAAAACGGCTATAATCACTAGGGAGAATGCGTGGATACAATTTTGTGAGAAAGAGGGCATCACAAACAGTTGGGAGTGGGATTCGGTGCGGTTACCGGGTACGACCCAGCTACGACTCATCGGAACAGTGAGGAGATGAGTCGTGCCTTAGGCGTGATGGCATGGCTGGCGGATACGCCGGCTTAGTGTTCTGATTTTTGCGCTCCACTCTTTGAAGCCGCGCCAATACTCCTCAAACCAGCTTGCGCACAGGCAACATCAAGATGCCCACCAGGGGCACCACCCACTCCAATGCCTCCCACCACCTCGTCTCCCAATTCAATGGGAAGACCACCGGCAAGGAGAAGTATATGCTCATTCATGTGCTGGAGACCGTGAAGTACTGGCATCTTGGCAACCAGGCCAGCTAACTTTTCCGTAGGCTGTTTCAAACTCGCTGAAGAGTAGGCCTTCTTTCGGCTACTTTCTAACGTATGCGGCCCGGCTCCGTCCTGTCGCAACACCGCACGGATATTTCCTCCTCGATCGACCACCGTCGCACTGACCCGATACCCATCGGCTAAGCATTTGTCGACTGCCGCATGGGCCGCCTTTGTCGCCAAGGAAAGCGGCAGCACACTCTCACGAGGCAATTCCTCTGCCGAACTCTGTGCTGTCACGAGACCAATCACGCAACAGGTCATGAGTAGAATGTTCATACAGGACGAGTATACGGTGGGACGTTGACACTCAGCTCCGTTCATCTGCTCCTCCTTACTGAAAATTTTATGGATTTCTGCCGCTCCTCTCCATACTCGTCGTTCATGGACCGTGTGCATCTGCTGACTCTAGAATGGTAACGATTTCACGAAACCCCTTTCGCCTGGCATGAAGCAACGGAGAAATCCCCTCTTCGTCAGCAATCTGGATATCAGCTCCAGCCTTGACGAACAATTGAATGATCTGTTGATGACGTGGTCTCCCATTGCTCAACACGATCGCCTCCAAGAGCGCTATCCATCCTAAATTATTTACATGATCGACATCAATATCAGTCTTCAGTAACACTTTCACAACTTCGAGATGACCTCGTTCACATCCAGGAATCAACGCGGTCCCCCCAAAACGATTATATAGCGTAAAATCGGGGTTCGCTTCTAAGATGAACGGTAGTATCTCAAGCCTACCTTCAGCACCAGCTAATAATAATGGACTATCCATCTGATGATCTTGCGCATTCACATTTGCACCGGCTTCTATCAAGAGACGAGCAATCTCAACGGAGTTTATGCCAACCGCAATCAATAATGCCGTGCGTCCTCGAGTATCTCGACTTTCTACATCCGCTCCATGCTTCAATAATTGCTTGACCGAGGCAAGGTCACGTTGGTCAACCGCATCAATCAAGAGTTGCTCTCGCTCACTGATTGGCCTGCCAGGTTGAGCAAAGCCAAGAATTGACATGATGATCGTGACACTCCACAACAGTTTCCCAATTCGCTTCATCGATCCCCGCACCGTCGCATCATTTAAATGGCAAAAGGGGTTGGCATGCCTGAGCCGACGTGACGTGTTTCTCAGGGATGACTTCAGGCGATAGCCATTCGTCTTATGCATGCCTGTTGCCGTTCATCCTCATCTCGTCGCACTCAGGACAAAACTGTACAGCACTTTTTCGTCCTCGCGCACAACAATCAGAAGCGCTAAGCTTGGGAATCGTGCACACGTCATACTCAATAGCCCACAAACTCCTCAGTGCGAATATCATGATCACGCACACCAGCCTTACGAAGCATAGAACGACATCCACTCACCATGGCAGACGAACCAACGATATAGTAGATAGGACTATCGATCCCCGGTACATGTCTCATCAACATTGCCTGATCCACATATCCAGTTTCCCCCAACCAGGGATCTCGTGCTTGTGCTGGTTGCGTCATAGTACCGACAAAGGTGTAGTTGGAAAGCGTACCCTGAAGATCTTCGAGTTCGTGAAAAAAAGGCGCATCTTCCAGACGACGGTTTGCATACAAGAGCGTGAATCGATGGGTCCGTTGATTGGCCGCGGCATCAATCAGCATACTCCGGAACGGGGCAATCCCGATACCGCCAGCCAGAAATACCAATGGCCTTGCGGCCTGTTCCGGCAAGGTCAAATGACCATATGGACCTTCAATATTCACCATCGTTTGAAGCGGCATATTCATCAGAACTCGTTTAAAGGCAGAATCACGTACACGCGTGACCACCATAAGGCAATTTTCTGATGGCGCACTTGCGATCGTTAACGCACGGGTATTACCGGCTGAGTCGGTTTCAGGCGGGTCCAGGAGCATCAGATCAATGAACTGCCCCGCTTTGAAACTAAAATCGGCTGGCCGTTCAAAATACAAGGCCATTGTCTTATCCGCCACTTCACGACACGCGATAAATCGAACGTGATTGGTTGTTGGTTCAAGAATGCCCTTACTGGCTCCCTGCTGCATATGTTCGCCATTATCCATCTTCGATGTCCTTCTCTCTTAAACCAGACAGCACCGTCGTGACGATATCCACGAATGTGGAAGCATCGATTACGCCATACTCTGAATCGATGAAACTCTTCATCGCGTATCAAAAGATTACGTCTGACTCATTATAATAGTCGTCTACTCACACATATGTTTTGATACTGAGCGTTCGTCATAAAATGTTTCCCTCCTTCAACTTTTTGCATGATTCACACTCAAGGTGCACTGGCTCTTCAATATGGCCTCAACAAGCAGACCATGAAAGAGCAAGAAGAAAATTTGAGAGATTGCACCACGGGAAGGAACAAAGTGCATGGCAATGACATCGCACGTTCGAGGCGATACCGCGGAAGGAATCTGCTCAAGTAAAGATTTTGCTACGCCTCTCTACTCAACACACTATCAGGCGCGCGCATATACGTGGGAGATATAGACGGACACACACAAAGCGTATATCCGTCACTAACTCAGTTACTTCAAAGTAAGGGGAGAGGACGCACGGTGGGACATTGACGACTCTTGTCTATACACATTCAATACATTGGCAAATGCAAGTTTCGCCCTGATGACAGAGAACATTGAAGTGGATTGCGTTGTCAGTGCTCGTGAGTAGTACAGATTCACGCAAACCATCAAAACGACCGCTGCAATGACCAATAAATCGTAGACAGGATTCATTATTCACCTCACTTGCCAATATTGAATGTGCAAAGAGTATTCCTGTCATATTTTCGCAAATATTTCTTCCAACACATCATTCAATATATTGAAAGTAAAGAGTTTTTCCATCATTATCTGACTCTTTCAAAAAATGACAAGCGTGAGCTACCTACACACAAGTGCGATTTCGAACGGAAGATAATGTGTGATATTGCACAAGCGGCTATCGTTGATGAGACAAGCTTACGATATCGATCACTCTCTCATGCTCTCAAGCACGCTTGGACTTGTAGAAACCTGGGCCTGAATACGGTGAGCAAACGGAAGAAAGGGCGAGGATATGGCTTGCCGACGGTACGGCAATACGGATTTCAGGCTAACAATTATGACTGTCGAGGCTCAAGCTCAATAATACCTTTGCGAATAGCCAAAATCGCGGCCTGCGTACGATCATACACATGCAGTTTGTGGAAGATATTTCTGACGTGATTTTTCACTGTTTTTTCACTAAGATCCAATACATTTGCAATTTCTTTATTTGTTTTTCCATCGGCAACGAGTCGAAGCACGGTAATTTCCCGTTCAGTCAGATCATGCTCAAGAATCCCTTTCTTCCGACCCTTCCCTTCCGATAATAGAGAAAATTCTGCAAGTATTTTACTGGCCACTGAGGGGTGAATAAGTGACTCGCCTCGCGAAATCGTCCGAATTGCCGCCACAATTTGCGCGGAGTCACTATCTTTGAGCAAATAACCTGTGGCTCCTGCACGAACAAGATCAAAAATATACTGCTGCTCTTCATACATCGTCAGCGCAATCACGCCAATATGCGGAAACTCTCGCTTGATGATCCGAGTCGCCTCCACACCGGTCATCCCCGGCATGCTCACATCCATCAAGATCACATCGGGCATCAACGAACGAGTTTTTTCAACAGCCTCTCCACCATCACGAGCCTCTCCGATAATTTCAATATCATCCTTTGTTTCAAGAATCGCGCACAGTCCCTCCCGGACGACACGATGATCATCGGTAATTAACACTTTTGTTCTTTTAGCCATGTGCGCGTTTCTCCTTTGATGCGATTGGGATATGAATCGTCACGCTCGTGCCCTTTCCCCGTTGCGACTCCCACCGTACTTCTCCGGCCAACATCCGAGCGCGCTCCATCATGCCTTGCAATCCAAAATGATCCCACTTCTCAGGATTATTCGATTCCATTGCGACGTCAAATCCCGTCCCATTATCCGTGATCGTCGTGACCAGAAATTTCTTTTGAGACATCACCTCGACATGGACCTGCGACGCCTTGGCATGCTTGGCAACATTATGCAGCGCCTCTTGAACCATTCGAAAGACAAACACTTTTGTCTTTGGATCCAAATGCGATTGTGCTCCCGTCGATTTAAAAGCGGTTCGGATTTTTTGTTCCGCTTCAAACGACTTCAAATAATTTGAAAGAGCCGAGACGAGATCAAGATTATCATAATGACCTGGACGAAGATTATACACAACTTGCCGTGCTTCTTGAATTGCATCCTTCAACTGCCCTTTTGTTTGATTAATCATCGTCAAACATTTTACAGGCTCCGTGCGAACAAGATCCCGACATCGTTCGAGCTTAAGATTCGACCCTACCAGCGTTTGGACAAGTCCATCATGTATTTCACAGGCAATTCGCGTTCGCTCGTCATTCACGGCCCCTTCGGACTCTTCCTTCACATACAGCTGAAACAGCGATTGATACCGCATTAATGTCGTTTCAATTTCTGTGGTGGCACGAATACGCGCTTCAACCAATTGCCACATAAACTTCGCACTCGCACCTCCGATGATCGAGAGGTTGGGAGCATGAATTTTCGAGAGGGCCTTTTCAACATCTGGATTCCCTGTGACATCGATCACCAACTCTACATCTTTACTCTGCAGAAAATCCCGGTAGTCTTTCGTGACAGGAATATTGAGCCGTTGAGCCAGCCGAATCCCACGTGTGCCCAACCGTGTCTCGGCAAGACCCACGACTCGAACCAGAGGATCATCAGCAAAAATTTCGATTAAGGCTGTCCCGCCTTTTCCGCCACCGATAATTGCCACTCGTGTGACAGCGACCGCAGCAGCAGAACGACTCGACGGTGTGCGCTTGCGGGATCCGTTAGGCTTGGTTGGTCGTCGAGGCATGCGGTGGGATCATAGAAGAAGAAATATGGTATCAGGACACCGCTTCATAAAAAATTCCACACGAGTGTTCCAATTCGATCACCCTCACTCTATCCAGCGTGTCGCGTACATCGCATACGCCTTACGACACATGTTTTTCTTGAGCAAGAATTTTGATCGTATCCATAAACTGATCGATATCTTTGAACTCTCGATACACAGACGCAAATCGAACATAGGCAACAGGATCAAGGTCGCGAAGCTCTCGAATGACTTCTTCTCCTACATCGCGACTTGGGATTTCCGTTTCACCTTTTTCTTGTATCCGTTTCTCAATTCGATCAACCGACGCTCCGAGCGCACTAATACTCACCGGACGTTTCTCGCACGCCTTTTTGAGACCAGAGAGAATTTTCGTACGGTCAAAGGGTTCACGTCGATTGTCCTTTTTGACGACCATGGGCATGCTCTCTTCAATCCGCTCATACGTTGTATAGCGGCGGCGGCAGGAGAGACATTCCCGGCGACGACGAATGATTTCCCCTTCTCGTGCAGTACGAGAATCAATCACCTTATCGTCAAGCTGGTCACAAAATGGGCACTTCACCGAACGCGGTCCTGTCGTTGAATGGCCCCTTAGACGGGTTGATAGGAATGAAAAATGGGAAATTGAGCACACAGGGCTTTGACTTCTTTTTTCACCTGCCGCTGTGTCTTGGCATCGTGAACATGTTGAAGTACGCGATCCATCAAATCAACCATGGCCTGCATTTCATGTTTGCCCATCCCACGCGTTGAGACCACAGGCGTACCAATGCGGATACCACTCGCAACCGCAGGCGGTTTTTCATCATAGGGAATGGCATTTTTATTCACGACAATTCCTGCTGCATCTAAACCTGCTTCCGCGTCTTTTCCCGTCACGCCCTTTGGCGTAAGATTGAGAAGAAATAAGTGATTATCAGTTCCACCCGATACGACACGGTACCCCCGCTCAAGGAATCCTTCGGCTACGATCTTCGCATTTTCCACAACCTGACGTTGGTACGCGGTAAACGCCGGTGATAACGCCTCTTGAAATGCGACAGCCTTGGCGGCCACAACATGCATAAGCGGACCACCTTGAAGTCCCGGGAATATGATTTTATCGACAGCTTTGGCATGTTCAGCCTTACACATGATCATGCCAGATCGAGGGCCACGCAACGTCTTGTGAGTAGTCGTCGTCACAAAATCAGCATACGGCACTGGATTCGGATGAAGCCCGGCAGCAATTAAGCCAGCAATATGCGCGATATCAACCAACAAGTAAGCTCCTACGGCTTGGGCGATTTCTCGAAATCGAGAAAAATCTAACACGCGGGAATAGGCACTCGCGCCCACGACAAGCATTCGAGGCTGACATTCTTCCGCAATTCGTTGAACGGCATCATAATCGATACGTTCCGTTTCGCGATCTACTCCATATGAATATGATTGAAACAGCTTTCCAGAAAAGTTCACCTTATGCCCATGGGTCAAATGCCCCCCATGCGCTAAGTCCATACCTAAGATGGCATCACCAGGTTTCAGGACCGACAGATACGCAGCCATGTTGGCCGATGAACCAGAATGCGGCTGCACATTGACATGCTCGCATCCAAAAATTCTTTTGGCACGCTCAATAGCTAACTCTTCAACCGTATCGACATGCTCGCATCCACCATAATATCGACGGCCGGCATAGCCTTCGGCATATTTATTCGTCATCACGCAGCCTTGAGCGCCAAGAACGGCGGGACTTGCGTAATTTTCTGACGCGATCAACACGAGCTTTTCACGTTGACGCTTTTCTTCAGCTCGAATGGCCGCCCAGACATCAGGGTCGGTTTCCTGAATGGCTTTCATCGTACCCACGGGATGACGCATGAAGTCTTACTCCCCTTCCGAAGATTCGTTATTCGATACGGTTTCGCTCGTCTCACTCGAGGCATGGGCGTGAGCCTCAGGCTCCTCCTCGCCTTTCTTGACAACCGTGACGGAAAATTCCGGCACCACATCTCGATGCAATTTCACCGGAACGGAAAATGTCCCAAGTTCCTTAATCGGCTGAGCCAGTTGAATCTTACGCCGATCAATGTCAATACCGTCCTTCGCCAATTGCTCTGCAACGTCTTTTGAGGTCACAGACCCAAATAATTTATCGTCTTTGCCAGTTTGGACTTCGAACGTCAATGCAACGTGAGAAATTTTCTTTCCCAACTCAGCAAGATCTTGAAGCTCTTTCTTCGTTTGATGAGACGCCACCCGCTTCAAATGTTCGAACATTTTGAGATTGCGAGGGTTGGCAAGAACTGCCTTGCTCCGAGGAATAAGAAAATTTCTCGCATATCCATCTGCAACCGTCAGCAGATCACCAACATAGCCTAGACCGTCAACATTTTCTTTAAGAATCACTTTCATGCACGTTCACTCCTTCCACTGTTTCTCTTGCACAAACACTGTGTTACAAGCCAATTCTTGGCATCTACTGTCACATAACATCGAGTATTCTCTACGGTGCTTCACGTTGAAGTTTTACGTAAGACGCCTTTTCGGATGTCGGTGTCGTCGACTCACCGAGACCATATCATACACATTTGGAGAATCTGCTTATGTGGGGGAACGACTATATTAAAGAAGATTGATCATAAAGTCGGGTCCACAAAAAGTCAATTTCCTCTCCAATTACGAGGACTTATTTCATTGAGAACCTATACCTAGACACTCTTGAAAAGGCTTCTCTACAATGAGCAAGGAAAGACAGCCTATTTTGTATGAAAATCTCATTCGCCCAAAGGATGCGCGGTTCTGTGCCATCTCATACCAAAAACACCATAACGTTGTGGTTCTTCAGAAAAAAATTCAACCGACAAACCGCATTGCATTATTCCATCATCACCATTTTCATGTTGCTCAACATCTCAACACCCACCCATGGGACGGCATTGGCACAGCCTTCGGACACCAACGGGTTATCCACATTACATGTTCGTCTCAGCAGTAAAGCCATCCGTCCACCCCAAGAACTCGTAATCTCGACTCTCAAGATACCCAATATGGCAATAGCGAGGCCAATAGTCGGCCCACCATCAAAAGCAGCGATTTTAGAAAATGATCAACGTCATCGAACGGCTGTCCTGACTTCCGAGGAAAACGGAGACTTAACGGTATACGTCTTAGACCATATCGACTTAACGCCTCATCGTGAGAGCCTACGGGCTCTGGTGGAAAACCGCGGATGCGCACATGATCGTATGACCATCACCGGGGGCCTCGGCTGTGTGGCAATTTGCTTGAAAGAAATCATTGAAGCTGAGTATCTTCCGTAGATTTCCATGAAACTGCACGAACTACTTACGCATTACGCGAACCAATTACAGACAGAGCGAGACCACGCCATGACGCTCGGCCTGGATGCCCCCATCGATATTGCGAAGGCTAGACATACTAAGACTATTGGAGGGTTGCACCTCTACGCGATCGAATGCGCAGAAGAGCAGGGTCTTCTACAGGACATTCCATTCACTATTTTACCGTCAAACGACTGCGAGCCCACAGAAGGTGTTGTGCTCGGCCGACTCAATGGTGAGATGATCATCCAAACCGTCGATACATTCGGTGACACCGTGCATCATTGCACCTTAATTCCCGATACGGCAGGTTATCTTGAAACGGCAGCCACACGATTACATGATATGGCGGGCAATCCGGAATCCTTCACATTGGGTCCAGCCGAACGACTCGTTCCCTGGCTCGACCCTGATGAAACAACCGATGCGACCAATGCACGAATGCATGGTGCGACGGCGGTTCTCACCACAATGTGGGACCCTGATGACGCGACGCGGCAGGCCAGCTTATGTACATTGCTCGTCGAACAAGCCAGGCTGAATAAACGTGTCTTAGTGATCAGTCCAGACCACGACTCACTGGACCGTCTGGCCGGAGCCATGGCAAAAAAACTTCACAATGCCGCCTTACCGTACAAAAGCCTTCTCACTCGCTATGAAATGCCGATACTCCAGATCATAGAAGGAATCGCACTTCAAGAAATTGGGTTTGAAGCTCACATGCATCAATTTTATGCCAAGGCCAATTCACACAAAGTTGCCTTACGTAAAAAATATGACCGGTTTCGAGAACTCACTCCAATTTTGTCGTATAAACGAGACAAACAAAAAGATTTGAATGAGGTCAAACTCTTGGAATGGCGTCTCTTAACCTCACTCAGCGAATGGCAGGGCAAAATTAAGTCTCTCGATAAAACCGTCGCAGACTATGAAGCCATTCCGATTTGGAAACGTCTGGCCATGCAGGCAGCTGGAAAAAATGTGGAAACCCTCAAAGAATATCGTAGCATCTATGTAGAAAAAACCCGGGAACTGATGCACGAAATAGAGATTGCCCAACAACGCATTCGAGAACTCATTCCCGAAGCCGCGATTCCTAAAGACATGCGACCGGAATACGACGAACTGAAGGAAGCCATCAGCAAACTCGGGGGAACAAAGAAAATTCGAGAAATGTTGGCTGCCGGAGAAGGAACCAACCGCCAGGCTTTTATTCAAAATAAGCGCATTGTGGCAACGACGGCCAGCCGAGTCTTGACCGATCCCCTGTTCAAACGCGTTCGCTTCGATGTAGCCATGATCGACAATGCCCCTCGAATCCCAGCCCCATGTTTATTAGGAGCGTCCGGACTTATTCGAGAGCGGATTATTCTGAGTGGCGACAGCCATGAACTTCAACCGTGGCCGGGCAAGAACACTCCCCATGCATTAGGTAAGTGGCCGCAAAAGCTATTGAACCTCTCATCCAGATCGCAAACCGAAGAAACTCAGGTAGGGTAGCGCAAGCCCCATGCTTCTAATCCTCTGCAAAAGATAAGAATGAGAAACTCCACCTTGACCCCTTCACTCTAAAAGATGATAATCTCCCATACTGAGCCGAAGTGGCGGAACGGCAGACGCACCAGATTCAGGGTCTGGCGCCCTCCGGGGTGTGCGGGTTCAAATCCCGCCTTCGGCACCAAATTCTTTTCCAGCGACGATCATTCGCTATCAGTTTTTCTATCTCCCGTTTCTCTATTTCCATCGAATAATACTTCTACCCTTGTAACACGTTCCATCAGTGCGAAGAGTTTCTTTTCCAAATGATACCAGGCGCGGAGAATCACAGTATTGATCGTATTAGATGACTTTACTCAGATGGTGGGCCTTTGAGTTCAATGGTGTTCCCTTCGGGATCTTGAATGTAGATAGAGGGGCCACTCCCTTCAGCTCCATATCGAGTCTCAAGTTTGCTGCCAACCACATGGTATCGGCTAAGGTGCTCGCGAATGGCCTCCTCATCGAAGGATTCTAAACGGACACAGAAATGATCCATGTTTCGACCCTCTTTCTCAGGTGCAGCTCCACCCATTCGCCCAATCTCGCTGTCAACCGCAACAATATCAATCAATGCCTCGCCCGCCCTTAGTTGCACGATGCCAATATCAGGAGACAATCGCCTTTCAACGGTGCACCCAATAACATTGCAGTAAAATGTCACTAACTTCTCAGCATCTTTGGCTCGTATCACGACGTGGTCCAACTTTCTGATCCGAATCAAGGTTCACCTCCTTTATGCATTATGCATAGCAAAATCACCTTTTTCGGTATTATAATTTATTCTTAAACTTCACCATCAACCCTTCTGATCCGGATAGAGTAAGATGTTGCATTGGAAGCAAAAGAGACAGTTGTATTATTCAAGACATAGAACATAGCCGAGTTGTTCCCATTCAATACATCATTTTCTCCATGGCGCTTATGCTATCCGGGATATGCGGGTTCACATCTTGCCTTCGGCACCAAATGGTTCTTTACCGGCTCCACATTTTACACATGACCGCCGAACCCATTATCTAGTACAATACGACTTATACGAAAAACTCGTTTGTGATTATCTTCGGAATTTGTTTCTAAGGCCGCTTTGTGGCCTAAGGAGAGAGCGTGCGGCTCTACCCTTATGAGTGACACAGATAACAACGTCCAACAGCCGAACACCCAAGCTCCCAAACGCATCTGCCTCATCGATGATGATCCAGCCGCTCGATTCCTTCTTCGCCTCTTACTTGAACACCACGGCCATCAATGTCTCGAAGCGGAGCAAGGCTCTCCTGCCCTTGCCCTTCTCCAGGAAGGACAGATCGTCGACCTGATCTTGACCGATAACCAAATGCCACACATGAACGGATTAGAATTCTTAAAGCAATTGCATGAATCAGTCCCCTGTCCCCCTCCCGTCATCATGTACAGTGGTCAATTAAATGAAGACCTCAAACAACACGCCCTCCAACTCGGAGCGCACGCGGTATTGAGCAAACCCTATACATTCCCTGAAATCCTACAGGCCATTAACCAGGCCTTAGCGACCGCCTAAGCTTCTGGTTTTTTCACTCACGTCATGGACACCATGACGCACAATCCTTCGCGCGACGATCTCTCTCACTGTACACATCGCTTGACAATTAAAGGGAGGTTGGCACAATGACCCCATTCATATGTGCTTGATGGCCTTATTCGCTTTATCCGTACGGTGTTTCACGACATGTTCTGGATCAAAAAGGTTGAAGTCACGCTTGAGAATAATATGAAGAAAATCGTGTTAGAGCGCCCGTCGTTTTTAGGTCCACGACGTCGAATCAAATTCATTGAATCAACACTACCCACAATGATTTGCTCAGCAGAGACAAATGTCATTAGCATCACGCATCGGCGCAGAGGCTGGCGGTTTCGAATCAGATATCCCTTACAAACGACGTACTATAAAAAAAATCCCAAAGGGAAATGGATTCAAATTGGAACAGTCTATCCATAAGCACACGATTTGTTTTACGATCCACTCTCTTGTATATTTGCATTGTGCATGAAACATCATGCGTAGAGAATGAACCACCAACACCAAGTACAGGCTATAAGGAATTCGGTCGTATTCAGCAAACACGTGACGTACCTTACGAAGCTTTCGCTCATAAGCCTCACGGCATTGCTTGTATTCTCTGGGTGTGCGACTCCAACGTTGACTCCAGAAGAAACGAAACAACTGAAGACCAAAACCTATTCGGCACTCTCCCCTGAAACAATTCTCCCTGCCGTGTCTGATTTATTTTTTTTAGTAGATGACCAGGCCTACCAGAGAACAGTACACGACAATCGCCTTACCGCCACGCGTACCCACAGCCTCGATATCGGAATGACTTTCGTCAAAGCGAAAGACACGTGGATTGTCGACATGGAGAAAACACCGAAAGGCACCACGGTCACACTCGATGTCAAAAGTGAAGAAACATGGATGACCGGCACAACTGAGGTCGACATGCCAGATGGCCCTGCCGTGTATACGCAATTCTGGACTCGTCTAGACTTTTTGCTCGGACAATCGACCGCCTGGATGACGTGTGACGATTTGACCAATGAATACCTGGAAGACCGAACATGGGGTGATACCTGGTGGCTGTGCAGCGAAGTCAAAGACCGAACACCGCCCGAATTGCTTGAAGGGACATGGCAAACACGCGAAGGGTTCTCCCTTTCCTCAGAAGACAACAATCTCTGTATACAGGAAGTGCGCGAAGGCAAATACGGCTTAGCACAAACACCACGACAACATGAGATTTACCGAACGCTTTGCCTGGAAGAGCTCGGCTACGAAAACAGTGACGAACCATCTGACCAACAGGTTCCAGATATCCAGTTCCCCGATGAACTCTACGATGATCAGGTGGACCCCATGGCACCAGGCAGAACAATGCCTCATTTAGAACATGATGGGACGCCATGGTCTTCACCATCTAATCCGTAATATCCCACGCCTAGGAACTCATCCCACCCAAATAGAAAATGTACTTCGATTTTTTGATGAATTGTGTTATATTGAAAGGAATACATTACCTTTCATCTTCGAGTGCATCGTGATTCGAAATATTTCCTACCCGCCTTCTCATACACGCACTTATCTCCCATGTATTTCTCTACGTCCAACAGCCCAGAGCTCCAGACATTGAGAGACGTATAAGTCATCGCAGCCTCACGTTGTGATATTCCTTTGGTCATATCATAATTGGAAAAATTCTCGCACAGATGGTGAACAGAAAAATCCTGAGTTCAGCACCCCAAGAAAAAAAGGAGTGAAGACTGCCATGAATGGTTTCCGACCTCTCTTACCACGACCCAAAATCACAGGTGCCCTCTGGATAGGTGTCGTACTCGCTGCATGCCTCACGTTGACTGCATGCTCTCGGTCAGCTTGGATGAAAGCAGATGGACGAGAGGTATCTCCAAATGAACAATTGACGTGTGCCGAAGAAGTCGGGGAACTGCCTGAAAACCACGCCCTGAATCACGACGAATTACAACCGAAGATTGAAGCCTGCATGAAGGGGAAGGGTTATCACCGGCGTCCCTGGTGGCTGTTAAACGATTTACATTGGAATATTAGTCCTCCATCCTAAGCATACAAGCCTGAGGCCTGACACGCTCATCGTTGCATTTTCCTGCTTAGCGCTCATCCGACTTCTTCATTCGGTTGCTCACAGAAGACGACTCGCTTCTCAAGATCAAAGTTTGATAAGGTGAGGCGTTGTTCTGCATACACACCTACTCTCAACATGATTCATCAAATGTATGAGTACATACTGCCGTTGAAATGGTACAAAGGAGAGCATTCGTGACATACACTCACCATTGTTCGCGCATCACCATGATCGGGTGGATGCTGACAGGTCTTATGCTTCTTCCAATCCCCGCCTATTCCGAAGTCATTCAAGGTTTTAGAGATCTGAAGTTTGGCATGACAGAAAATGATGTTCAGGCATTAGAACACTGCACAACCTCATCGGAATGTCTGTACGAACTTGCGGGGAAAAATCGTTACTTGCAGATGTTTTATACTGAACAGACACCCAACCATCAATCGTCCCCAATACTCACGAAGGTTTCCATTGAGATGGGAAGATTTACAAATGATTGGTACGAAGAACTCCAAGGCCGCCTATTGGATCAATACCAAGCGGCGAATGAATTAACAGACCGTGACATTGAAGCCTTTGCAAATAAACAACAGTCTGAATTAGTCTCTGTCTATGAAAACGGCCAAGTGCTCCTCAAGGTTGTTAGGCGGAAGTATGAAGTCCTCATCCTCAAAGTGGTGTATCAAAATACAGACTTAGCGAGTGAAGTCCTCCGACAGCACAACGTATCACCAAAACCGTAATGACAAGAACTTTTTATCATTCACGCACGTGATATATTATGTGTCCGAATGCCCTACCGTCATTGATACCCTGAATTTTCGTCGACCACAACACGAGAAAGTGAGCGATCCATCGGCATCCTGAATCTTCATGAGCCTGACAATCATACGTCAGAACCCTTCACTGTTGCTGCCCTCTTCTAGACCTTGAGCTCCCACTTTTTCCAGATCAGAAAAAGCGCCGGGATCACAAGAAGTGTAAGAATAGTGGTAGTGACCATTCCTCCAATCATGGGAGCAGCAATCCGTTTCATCACATCTGCTCCAGTTCCATGGCTCCACATTATCGGGAGTAAGCCCAAAAAGATGGCTGAGGCCGTCATGATTTTCGGTCGTACTCGAAGAACAGCACCTTCAATCACCGCTTCACGAAGATCCTCAATCGAATGCAGCCGATTGTCCCTTTGCCAACGGTCACAGGCTTCATCCAGAAAAATAATCATAATGACCCCTGTTTCCGCGGCGACTCCGGCTAAGGCAATCACCCCGATCCACACGGCAATACTGAGGTTATAATCCAAAAAATATAAATACCCGATTGCTCCGACCACCGAGAAAGGAATCGCCAGCAGCACGAGAAGACATCGGGGAATAGAGTGAAAATTGAGGTACAGAAGAAGAAAAATCAGAAAGAGCGTGAGCGGGACCACAATCAGGAGCCTTTGTTGTGCCCGCTCCATGTAGGTATATTGCCCCGCCCATTGAAGCGAGTATCCCGGAGGCAGCTTCACTTGCTGTTGAACTAACTCTTTGGCTTTTTGCACATAGGTGCCGAGGTCTTGGTCGGCAATATCAACAAAGACGATGCTGGCCAACGAGCCGTTTTCATCCCGAACTGACGGCGGTCCCATGGAGGTGGAAATGTGGGACAATTGGGCCAGAGGAATATGTTCACCGTTTGGCGTGGACACGAGGATGCGTTTAAGCGCGTCCACATCCTGTCGCAAATCGCGCGGGTATCGTACATTAATCGGGTAACGCTCCCGCCCTTCGACCGTCCACGCAATGTTCTTCCCTCCGATTGCGGATTCAATCACATCCTGTACGTCTCCAACGGTGAGACCGTATCGAGAAGCGGCCACTCGATCGACGTCAATATCCAGGTAGTATCCTCCCGTGACTCGTTCGGCATATGCACTGCGAGTGCCCTTCAAGGGTTGAAGCAGGCTTTCGATTTGCATGCCGATTTTTTCCAGTTCTTCCAATTGAGGCCCTAGAATGCGAATGCCTAGACTGGTTCGAATGCCGGTCGCGAGCATCTCCGTTCTCGTTTGAATCGGCATCCACCAGATATTCGGCATGCCCGGAAATTTCACTTTCTGCTCCATTTCGGCAATGAGCTTGTCCCAGGTCATGCCGGGACGCCAGTCTTTATCGGGCTTCAGCGTGACAATAGTCTCAGCCATGTTTAATGGAGCCGGATCGGTCGCCGTGCGTGCCCGGCCCATTTTCCCCATGACCTGGTCCACTTCAGGGAATTCTTTCAACAGCCGATCCTGTGTTTGGAGGACTTTGGAGGCTTGTTGAATGGACATGCCTGGAATACTGGTTGGCATAAAGAGAATCGTGCCTTCATTGAGGGGCGGCATGAATTCTGAACCTAATTGGTTGTAGAGGGGGATGATGGCAATCATGGTGACACCGGCCAAAAAGACCACCAGCCAACGGGCACGCACGACGCCTTTCAGCAAAGGGGTATACACCCATACCAGGAACCGGTTCAGAGGGTTTCGGCTTTCGGGTTTAATTTTTCCGCGAATGAACCACCTCATGAATAAGGGAGCCAATCCGATGGAGACCAATGCGGCAAAAAACATCGCAAACGTCTTCGTGTAGGCCAGCGGCTTGAACAACCGTCCTTCCTGTGCTTCCAGTGTAAAAATAGGGAGAAAGGAGACAGTGATAATCAGCAAAGAAAAAAAGAGCGGCCTCCCAACCTCCCGAGCAGCTTGAATAATGACGTCATCCCGCGAACCGGAACGGCCGTGTTGCTCCCATTCCTCTAATCGACGGTGAGCATTTTCCACCATCACGATGACGGCATCCACCATGGCACCGATCGCGATCGCAATCCCCGCAAGAGACATGACGTTTGACGTGACGCCCATGTAATACATGGCAATAAAGGATAAGAGAATCGCCACGGGCAGCAACAGGATCGGAACTAAGGCTGAGCGCAAGTGAAACAAGAACACAAGGCTGATCACGCTCACAACGATGCTGATTTCGAGTAGTTTTTCTTCCAGGGTGGCGATCGCGCGAAGGATCAGACTGGATCGATCATACACGGGAACGATCCGAATGCCCTCGGGAATAGAGGGACCGATTTCCTTCAGTTTTTCTTTGACTCGTTGAATGACTTCCAGAGCATTTTCGCCATACCGCATCACCACGATGCCCCCCACGGTTTCTCCTTGGCCATTTAATTCCAGAAGGCCTCGCCTGAGATCGGGACCAAGCGTGACCGTCGCCACTTCGTGAACCGTAATGGGTGTGCCCTTGCCGTCCGTCCCAAGAGAAACGTTTCGAAGGTCGTCAAGCGATTGGACATACCCCCGACCTCGTACCATGTACTCGCGTTCACTCGCCTCAATTACTCGGCCACCCACTTCATTATTGCTGCGGCGGATCGCCCGAATGACCTCCGGCAGACCGATACCGTATCCTTGCAATTTCACGGGATCGACTTGAACTTGATACTGCTTGACAAACCCTCCTATGGACGCCACCTCTGCCACTCCCGGGACACTTTGCAGCCAATAGCGAAGAGACCAATCCTGGAATGATCGAAGATCGGCTAAACTATGGGTATCGCTGTCATCCACGAGGGCATACTGAAAGACCCAGCCCACTCCCGTGGCATCGGGGCCAAGAGCAGGTGAAACGTCCTCTGGGAGTTTTCCTGCAAGTCCCTGCATATATTCCACAACCCGGCTTCTGGCCCAATACATGTCGGTGCCGTCTTGAAACACAATGTAGACAAACGACAACCCCAGAAAGGATTGTCCACGTACATATTTGATGCGTGGGGCGCCCAACATCGATGTGACAATGGGATAGGTGATCTGGTCTTCAACCAGGTCGGGGCTGCGGCCCGGCCACTCCGTAAAGACGATCACTTGCACATCGGAAAGATCAGGCAGGGCATCCAGGGGCGTGTGATAGACCGCCCAGATTCCCCACCCCATCAGGAACAGGGTGACGATCCCCACCAGGAATCCATTACGAGCGCTCCAGTCAATAATCCGTTCAATCATGGTAAATGACTCACATGCCCGACATGCCAGACATCTTTCCTCCTACCATCACAGAAAAGGGTTCCTTGATCTCGGGTTGCCCCGAACGTTGAGCCTCGATCGTGAGATCCCATTGTCCAGCCATTCCAAGATTCACCTTCGCCTCATACCTTCCTGGCTCTCCACCTGCCATGGGAACCGTGGCGGGAATCATCCCTGGCATTGGCATGGTATAGGTTAATTGGACTTTGGCGTCGGAGACCGGCTTGTTATTGTTGTCGGTTATTGTGACGTGAACTCGGTTATCTCCCATGCGTGCTGGTGTTGGATCCGTGGAAAAGACCAGCGTGAGTCCGCCGGCTGTCTTTTTCTTTATGGCAGTTGTCTCCATTTGTGACCTATTCTTATCCTGCCCCATTTCACCCCTTTTCATGCCGCCCATGTCCATCTGCCCCATTTGGGCCCGCTCCATTTTGACCCCGCCCATACCTAGTGCCCCCATCATATTCGTACTCGCCGCGAGCTTGCTTTCCGAATCGAGCAGAAATGTGCCGGATGTCACAATTCGCTCACCTTTTTGAAGGCCTTCAACCACTTCATAATATGCCCCGACTTTCGGTCCCAGCGTCACCTCGCGTGGCTCAAACATGCCTTCTCCTCGAGCCACAAACACCACTTTCCTCGTTCCGGAGTCCAGGACAGCTTCCTCCGGCACAGTGAGGGCGTTTCCACGAGTCACCTGAATGCGGACCGTCCCATACATCTCAGGTTTCAGTCGCAGATTGGGATTCTGAAACACGAGACGAACCTTTACGGTGCGAGCTTGCTGGTTCAGATAGGGATAGATGTACGAAATTTTTCCATGAAAGGTTTCTCCGGGATGGGCATCGAGGATCAGCGTTCCCGATTGGCCTACTTCAATAAACGGCACTTCATATTCAAAAACGTCCACCAGCACCCATACGGTCGATAGATCGGCAATGGAGTACACGGTCAGTTCAGGTTTGACATACATGCCCTTAAACACTTTCTTGTCCACAATGAATCCCGTTGCCGGGGAGTAAATGGTGACATAGGTTTGGGGTGTGCCACGGCGAGCCAATTCCTCAATTTGCTTATCGGTAATCGTCCACAACCGGAGCCGGTCGCGAGCAGCCTCTACTAATTGATCCCCCTGTTCTCGAGCTTCCAACAGTGGGCTATGTTGAATGTCTTTTTTCGCGCGTAATGCCAGGAGATATTCCTCTTGAGTGGCCACGAGCTCCTGACTGTACAGCGTAAATAAAGGTTGTCCTTTCCGAACCAATTGCCCCGTATAATCCACAAAAAGATCCTCCACCCATCCCGCCATCCGGAGATTGACATGAGTAATGCGCTGCTCGTCATAATCCACTCGCCCAACCGCTCGGACAACGGTCTGGAGCGCCTGCCTGTCAACCACGGCTGTTTTCACGCCAATCAGCTGTTGGCGTGCCGGGGTCACCATGGCATAGGCTTGGTTCGTTCCCATTTCTGGGGAAGAAGGCCCGTTCATGTTTCCCTTGTTCTCACTGGAGCGTACTATTTGACCGTCTTGTTCTGTAAATTTTGCGATCAATGGTTGGATGGTATTCCACATGGTTTCTTGAAACACCAAGATGACAATGACTAAAGCCCCGATGACGGTTCCCACTATCAGCCAGTGGCGTTGTCGTGAAGTGTTGTTTCGCATCTTCTACCTCTCGCTAAAGATCTTTACCCACCACCTGCTCGAGTTGCGCCATTTGTTGTTCCCGATTCGCGAGTGTCCGAAAATATTCAAGTTGATAGCTCAGCAATGCTCGCTCGGCATCGATTAAGTCAAAAAAATCCGATCGATCTGTTCGGTAGCCGGCATAGGCAGCCTGAAGCGCTTGCTTGGCTTGTGGCAGCACCGTGGTGGAGAAAAGCGTGATAACTTGCTGCGTCGCCTGAATTTGCGCCACTAAATCCTTAATCTGAAATTGCGTGAGGTTCTCAAGGGTTTTTTTTCTGGCCCGGGCTGCGGCCACCTGTGCGGTCGCCTCACGAACCCCCGCGTCGTACTTGGATTTGGTCCAGAAGGAAAATGGAATATTGAGCATGACATTTCCTCCGAATCCATTATCGGCCTGGAAATTTTGCCAGCGTTGCAGTTCGACTCGAAGGTGGGGATAGTACCGTAACTTCGCCAATTGGGTGGCCGATTGAAATTGATCCACGGCTAAATCAGCTTCTTGAATTTCCGGACGCACCAGAAGGGCTTCCTCCATGAGGGTTTCAAGAGAATACGTTAAGGGCTGAATGTCCGGAGTGCGTGGAATGCCGAGAACAGCCAGAGGAGCCCGATCGAGGAGGGTATTCACATGAGCCTGGGCTGTCTCTCGATGTTGTTCTAAGATTGGCAAATGTTGAAAGAGTTTCGAGAGTTCCACTTGAGCTCTCAGAACGTCTACTTGGGAACCTTTCCCGACTTTAAATTTGGCATTGGCAATTTTGAAAAATTCCCTCAACAACTTGACTTGTGCATGGTGGACGGCCACCGCCTTATGGGTATAAAACAACTCATAGTAAGCCATCGTAACGGATGAAGTGATTTCCAGAACTTTAGCGGCCAATCGTTGTTCTGATTGTGCCGCCTCATGAATGGCTACGTCTTCTTGTTGAGACAACAGGCCTGGTACCGGAAAACGCTGGGCTAATCCGTAAATGGTGGTATCCGTTTTGGTGATATTCAACGATTCTGGAGTATTCCATAGCTGAATTTTCACTTCTGGATCATCCAACACCCGCGCTTGGGGAACGCGCTCCTTCATGGCCAAGACCTGCTGTCGAACTGCAGCCACCTCGGGATTGTTCTGAAGAGCCTCCTGGATCAATGGTTGTAATTCCAAGATCGGTATTGGTCCTTCAGGTTCGTCAGCCATAGCAAAACCAAGCATCCCAACCCAAACTGTACCGAGAACAACCAAAATCCCATATAATCTTGATACTGGTTTCATATGTTTCTCCAAATCGAACCGAATTCCTGTGCCGTGACGTCAAAAACGAAAGCAGGAAATCTCAATTCGTCAATCTTTTCTGACACAGCAGAAAAAATGGCTTGTGATGTCTTAATCTAGAAATGTAACTGGGATGAAAAAATCAGGTAAGGTATCAAATACGAAAGACGGAAATCTGGACAAGGAAATCCCTTGAAGTCAGGAGATCGCCTCGCTCAGGTACAGAGAGGAATGGACTGATGGTCACTGGTTCAAAAAAAGTGGGAGCAATGCTCGAGGGAAGAACAAAATGAGAAAGTCCTGAAGAAGAAAGATCTGGACCAGATTGGACAGCGAGAGATTTAAACGCTTTACAGAATTGAGAGGCAGGCTCTTCTCCAGGCATAGAGCAATCACTCCCATCACTGACCTTCATGCCACTGTAAATCGGGATCAAACAGGCGTAGGCGTTAAAGCTGAACGAAAGGAAAAGAGTAACGAGAAAGAGAACGAACAGTTTTGGAGTTAATCGCATATCGAATAGCTTAATAGGAAAACAGTTTTCAAGGCAAGAGGCATGGGGCAAGTCAATGTGAAAGTCGAAATTCTTGCTTAGCCTCCTTGAGCACCAGAAATGCCGATCGACAAAATATCGAGGCAACCAGCAAGCCAATCGCAATGTCTGGCCATGCTGAGCCAGTGAGACTGACACCTAAAGCCGCAAAAAGCACACCAACATTGCCAATTACATCATTTCTCGAACACACCCAAGACGATCGCATATTAATGTCGTCATGCCGATGTCGCCAAAGCAACAGAAGACAAAAAACATTGGCGAGAAGTGCAAGTGTTCCAAACACGCCCATGACCTCGGCAACAGGCACTAATCCCTCCAGAACCTTGATCACGACCTGCACGAAAACACCAATACCAAATACGGCCATGATCATACCCTTCAAGATAGCGGCGCGAGCTTGCCACTTCCCCCCTCGTCCGATGACATAGAGGCTGAACCCGTACACAATGGCATCACCCAACATATCGACAGAGTCGGCAAGAAGAGCGGTCGAATATGACACAATCCCCGCCGAGGCTTCCAGGAGAAACATGATGATATTGACCCAGAACACGATGCGAAAGACACGGCGTTGCTGGTCAGAAACTTTGATGACGGAGCAGCATTCATCCATGAACGCTATCGTATCGCATACCGCGCCTCACAGCTATAGCTGTTCCCATAACTTTCCATCTGTACAAAGTGCGCTATCGCACGGTATTCGCTCGAATATCCGGAGTGGAGATATCAGATGTGATGTGACCACAAGGTAGGTTGCCTGTCATGCAAACCTGATGCAATGAATGGTCGGATCGCCTCTGGAAGTTTTTCCTTTCGCTCTCATTCATATTGTCCTGTAACGTAACGTCTCGCACTTAGCTCAAGAAATAGGGTTATCAGAGTTTCGCATTGCTCGAAAATTTGCTACTCTCAAGTAGAGAGTTTCCTCAACCGATCTATTTCATAAAAAATTGTAGTGGTGATGTACATAACAACAAGAACAATGGGGATGAAACGTAATCGTCATATCGTGTTCCGAGCCTGGCTCATATTTTGGCTCATGGCGCTCCCCCTCATTCACATTCACCCCGAATCCGATCATGCTCATGGCATGCCCGGACATGTTCATGGCGGAACCTACCATACGGTGTTATCCAGTACACCAATTTGCGCCTACGAAAATCATGACCATCATCACGATTCATTTTCTTCTGGTGAACAGTCCCCCCTACCTGACTCCACCCAACATCTCCCGCATGGCATGGAGCACTCCACTTATGAATTTTCAGTTTTTAATTCCTCAATAGATCCGATATTTAATGGAAGTTCTTCATTTTCCGCATTTGATGGGGTTGTGGCTTCAGAAAAAGATAGACCGACCTTAACACCCATACCCGGAACGAGCTTCTCGTTCCGTGAAACACTACTCTCGGCTTTCATTACCAAGTCTTTTTCGCCACGCGGCCCTCCTATTCTTCTCGTCTAATTCATTTTCAGTTTCTGACTCAACAACGTTTCTACTTTGCGCAATTGATTGAGCAGAGGGAAATATTTCTCGTTTTTTTCCAAATATGTATTCAGGAATGCATCTTCGATCATGTGGCGCACTCGCCAGAATACATGGTCGACATTGTCCAAAGGCTTTGCGTAGGGTTTTTTAGAAATACGCTCCTGTCACTGGAGACAGATATGATACAACACAAAATTTTGGCATACCTAGTCCTTCTCACCTTTATGAGTAACTCTCAAAGTAATCCAGCCGACGCGATGGAATCCTTGAGCATCGACCAGGCTGTGGAAATCGCTCTGGAGACAAATCCGGATTTGTTGGCGACCCGCCAGGAACTGGAAGTCGCTCGCGGTCGGAAAGTGAATGCGTTTCTTTTTAATCGGTTTAATCCCACGGTCAACGGCCAGATCTGGAATCGGAAGAACCCAGGTTCGGGCAATGTCACGGATTCGCAAGTAGGGTTGTCACAAGAGATAGAGATAGCTGGACAACGTGGACTCCGAAGAGAAGAAGCGATTCGAAATGTCTTTCGGGTCGAAGCCCAAGTCAAAAATCGTGAGCGACTCATCACCGGACAAGTAAAACGTGTTTTTGTTCAAACCCTCGCCTTGAAAAAAGTTTTACAACTCAGAAAGAAAATCGAGACTTTGAACCAACGAATTCGTGATGCCTCACAAGCACGATTTAAAGCCGGCGTCATTCCGATCATGGAATACAATTTAGCAGAGATCCGTTATGGCCAAGCACGGAAAGAGACGTTCGTAGCCGAAGCCGCATTCCAAAATAGCTTGGTGGCCCTCCGCAGATTGTTAGGGTGGAAGACGATTCGCGCAATTGAGCTGAAGGGACAACTCAAAAACTCCGTTAAAGTGGTTTCTTTGCCCAAACTACTTCAACTCGCACAGGCACAACGTCCTGACCTCTTGATGGCCAAAAGGGAGGTCTCCCGTGTCGAAGCGGCGATAGATCTCACCCGTCGACTTATCCTACCGAATCCCACCTTTCAGGGATTTTACTCAACGGAAACCGAAGGGCCTGAGGGAGCCAGTACACTCTTGGGCGGAGGAATCACCATTCCTTTTCCTATATTTGACCGGAATCAAGGAGAGTTGGTGACACAGGGCGGAAAGCTTAATCAAGGCCGACATCAGATTGTGTCCGTCACGAGGACTATCGAGCAAGAAGTAAAAACCGCGTTTCAAGGCTACCAGGCAGCTCGCCAATCCCTAGAAGTGTTTGAAGCAGAAGTGCTTGAACGAATCGATCAAAACTTCCGCTTTATCGAGATTGCCTACCGTGAGGGCAAGATTGGGTTACTGCAACTGATTGTGGTGCAGGATGATCTCATCACCGCTCAGCTTTCGTATGTGGATTCCTTAGGGGAGTTTCGGACGGCGGAGGTCAATTTGGAGCAGGCTGTTGGGGACACGCTGTAAGACAAAGGAATGGATATGAAACATTCAATTAGGGTCACGGTTCTAATACTATGCCTGCTCCTGAGCATTGCCTGTCAAGAAAATCCGACTGAGCGGGCTCCGGAGGGAGTATCAGCCGATCACAAGCAGGGCAGTGAATCTGACAGGGATAGCAAGCAGGACCTGCAAGGAGATCACGATAAACACGAGGAAGAAAATCACCTCGACGAGATCACCCTCGCCCCTGAAGCCTTGAAAGGTCAAACCTTCCAGACGGTCATCGTTGAACAAGGAGTCGTTAGAGAAGGGATCCAGGCCACGGGCAATATCAAACCGAATGCTTACAAACTCACGCATGTGAGTCCCCGCATCGAAGGAAAAGCTATCAAAGTCATCGCCGAACTTGGGAATTTCGTGAAGGCAGGCGATACCCTTGCGCTACTCGATAGCATTGAACTGGGTTCCCAAAAATCCGCTTTTCGACAAGCCCGAACCACCCTTCTCGTCAATCAAGCCAACTACAAGCGGGAAAAGCGGCTCTTCGAGCAACAGATCTCCTCGGAAAAAGATTATCTTGATTCGAAGGGGGCCTATCAACAAAGCTTGGCCTCTTATCAGGCAGCCTTTGAAGCTCTCGAACTCGTCGGACTGTCACACCAGGATATTCAAACGATTATCAAAAATAAAGATGGGCATCATCCTCTGTCGATCTTTTCCCTGACGGCATCTCAGAAAGGAACCATCATTGAACGGCATATTACTCCAGGCGAATTGATTACTCCTGGCGATAAACCCTTTACGATTGCCGACCTAAGCACAGTGTGGATTCTCCTAGATATCTTTGAAAAGGATTTGGCCAATGTCCGCGTGGGAGCGGATGTGCAAATTGCTGTGGATGCGTATCCGGAAAAGACCTTTCGCGGCACGGTTGTCTATCTGAGTAACATTTTGGATCCAGACACACGGACGGTCGAAGCCCGGGTGGAAATTCCCAATCCCAGTGGACGCTTGCGTCCAGGAATGTTTGCCAGATCTTCGATTGCCGATTCAGGCTCCCAAGGAAGACAGGTTCTGCGGGTTCCTCTGGATGCCGTTCAACACATCGAAGAACAACCTGTGACGTTCGTAGAGGAAAGGCCTGGGACGTATAAGAAACAGATGGTCACCCTTGGGTCGGAAGATGATCCTTACGTCGAAATACTCACTGGCTTACAGGAGGGCGAACGTGTGGTCACCAAAGGATCGTTTTACCTGAAGTCCGTCCTGCTGGAAGAAACTCTCGGAGGGCATGGGCATTAAGAGGAGCGTTGCCAAGAACCTTTCCAGAAATAAGGACGCGTCATGCTGAACCGAATCTTCGAATTTGCCTTACATAATCGATTCCTCATTCTGGTCTTTGCCGGGCTGATCATCGCGTCAGGGGTGTACTCGATGATCATCCTGCCAATTGATGCCGTTCCAGATGTGACACCCAACCAAGTCCAGATTCTGACCAATGCTCCAGGCTTAGGGCCAGTCGAAGTGGAACAATTCATTACCTTTCCTGTTGAAACGGCGATGTCCGGCCTGCCGGGGATTGAACTGATTCGTTCGGTCTCGCGCTTCGGCCTGTCTGCAATCACCATTTATTTCGATGAAGGCATGGATATTTATTTCTGCCGGCGCTTGGTGATGGAACGATTACCGCGGGCACGCGAGGCCATTCCACCAGGATTGGGAACGCCGGAAATGGGGCCCATTTCCACCGGCCTGGGAGAGATTTACCAGTTTGAGGTCAAGGGGAAAGATTACTCCCTCATGGAACTGCGGACGATTCTGGATTGGGACATCGCCTTTAAGCTTCGTTCGGTTCCCGGTGTGATCGAAGTGAACACCTTTGGCGGGGAGTTACAGACCTATGAATTCCAGCTGGATGCGTCGAAGCTGGTGTCATACAACCTCGCGATCGGACAAGTTTTTGAGGCCCTCAAGAAAAACAATGCGAATGCCGGAGGGGCCTATATTGTTCATGCGCAGGAGCAGTATTTGATTCGAGGAGAGGGCCTTATCCAAACTCTTCAGGATATTGAAAATATCGTGGTGGCGACTCGGAACGACGGCACCCCAATTTATATGCGCAATCTCGGCCACGCTCAGTTTGCACCCATGGTTCGCCAAGGGGCTGTGACGCGGGATGGCAAAGGTGAAGCAGTGACCGGCATTGTCATGCTGCTGATTGGGGAGAACGGACGAGTCGTGGTGAATCGGGTAAAAGAAAAACTCAAACAGATTCAAACATCGTTGCCGAACGGGGTCACCATTGATCCCTATTATGACCGAATCGACTTGGTGAACACGACCATTCACACCGTGGCGACAAACCTGACGGAGGGCGCCATCCTGGTCATTGCCGTCTTGCTTCTCCTCCTGGGCAATATCCGTGGCGGTCTTATTGTTGCGGTCGCAATCCCACTGTCTATGCTTGTCGCCTTTACGGGCATGGTCTCAGCACGAATCTCCGGTAATCTCATGAGCCTGGGCGCGATTGACTTCGGTCTGATTGTCGATGGGTCAGTCGTCATGATCGAAAACATCGTGCGGCATCTCGCCGAACATCGTGAAAAGACTCAAAAATCCAGGCGCATGACGTCTGAAGAAATGCACGAGGTGATTCGAAAGTCAGGACGGGAAGTGTTACGCCCCATCTTCTTTGCGGTGGGCATCATTATCATCGTGTACCTTCCCATTCTGACACTTCAGGGCATCGAAGGAAAAATGTTCACGCCCATGGCTGTTACCGTCATCTTCGCCTTAGCGGCCTCCTTGGTTCTCGCCTTTACACTGACTCCCGTTCTGGCCAGTCTCTTTTTGCGGAAGGGAGTAAAAGAAGAAGAAACCTGGATAATCCGACACATTAAGCGAATCTACCGCCCTCTGTTAACCCACACGATGCATCATCCTGCCATCACAGGTGGAGTGGCTGCCGTGTTGTTTGCGGGAAGCCTGGGAGTGGCATCGTTCATGGGTGCGGAATTTATTCCCAAGCTGGATGAAGGCTCCATTGCCCTGCAGGCCTGGCGGTTGCCTAGTGTGTCACTTGAAGAGTCCGTGAGGAACACGACCAGGATTGAACAGGTGCTGAAAACATTTCCGGAAGTGACCTCGGTGATTTCCCGGACAGGCCGTCCGGAAATCGCCACGGATCCCATGGGTGTGGAGATCAGTGATATTTATGTTTTATTGAAACCCGATGATGAATGGAGAACGGCGGAAACCAAAGACGGACTCATTCAAGCTTTCGACGCTGCCTTGAAAAAAGCGGTCCCCGGAACCAAGTTCAGCTATTCCCAACCCATTGCCCTGCGGGTCCAGGAACTGATTGCCGGCGTCCGATCCGAGATTGCCATTAACATTTTTGGCGAAGACATGGATCAGCTTAAGAGACTCGGGAACCAAGTCGTACAAGTAGTTACGAGGGTACCGGGAGCCGCCGGCACCAAAGCGGAACAAGTGGCTGGACTTCCATATCTTCGTGTGGTCATTGATCGAGATGCGATTGCGCGTTATGGGATTAACACGTCACAGGTTCTTGATACCATCAGAGCCATCGGTGGTCGCACCGTAGGACAAGTCGTGAAAGGTAATCACCGGTTTTTCATTCAAGTCCGTTTTAGACCAGAGGATAGGAAAAACTTCGACCGGATTAAAGATATTCGGGTTTCCGATCCACGGAACCGTTTGATTCCCATCTCTCAACTTGCCGACATTCGAGTTGAGACAGGCCTCGCACAAATCAGCCGAGAGAATATTCAGCGGCGATTAGCAGTGGAGACGAACGTCCGGGGTCGGGATCTGGCCGGCTTTGTGGCCGATGCGCAACAGGCCGTCGAGCAACAGGTCAAGCTTCCAGAAGGATACTCGATTGAATGGGGCGGCCAATTTGAGCAATTGCAGCGGGCCTCGATGCGGTTGGCGATTGTCGTGCCCTTAGCCCTGTTTTTGATTTTTGTGTTGCTCTATACGATGTTCAATTCAGTCAGGCCGGCTATGCTTATCTACTTGAATATTCCTTTGGCGGCGACCGGCGGCATCCTTGCCTTGTTCTTGCGCGGCATGCCATTTTCGATATCCGCAGGCATTGGGTTTATCGCGTTGTTCGGCGTAGCCGTTCTCAACGGAGTCGTCCTGATGTCCTATGTCTTAGACCTACGAAAACAAGGACTATCGGCAGAAGATGCAGCCTACACAGGCGCTCTCATACGCGTACGACCGGTTCTCATGACCGCCCTGGTTGCAAGCCTGGGTTTTGTCCCAATGGCCCTGTCCTCTTCAGCCGGAGCAGAAGTCCAACAACCTTTGGCAACGGTAGTCATCGGAGGCCTTGTCACCTCAACCGCGTTAACACTCCTGGTGCTACCTACGCTGTATGTGTGGGAAGAACGTCTGCGTGAACGGTGGGCTTCCTCACGATTCACAGCGAAAGCATCATGAAAACGAAGACCGCACGATCAGCACACCCATGCTGCGATACCAATCCCGTGTCCCGTCAATTATCTATTCATGCTTCGTATGAGTTCTTTTCTTAGGACAACGCAATTCTGCCGCACACTCAGCTCTTGAAGTCACCAGAGATTACAAGTCATAATATCTCAAGTCCTCAACATGCGACCATGCGATTTCCAGGAACATCTGTCATGCAAGAGGAGTCTCACGTTGTCCTTCATGCCATTTCCAGCCATCATTCCCAATCAGGAGGCTATATCATGAGTATTGCCACACCAGAATTACGCATTGATGATCGTGTAAAAGATTTTGTCGCGCTCCCATGTAAATTGTTGATCAATGGACAATGGGTAGAGTCCGCCTCAGGAAAAACCTTCCCCACCTTTAACCCGGCAACAGGGGAAGTCCTTGCCCATGTGGCAGAAGGAGAAACACACGATATCGATCGAGCCGTGCATGCTGCTCGCACCGCCTTCGATCAAGGACCATGGCGGCAAATAACTACATCAGAGCGTGGTAAATTAATTTGGAAGCTAGCGGACCTCATGGAAGCCCATCTCGAAGAATTCGCTCAACTCGAAACATTGGATAACGGCAAACCACTGACTGTCGCGCGCGTAGCCGATGTGCCATTAGCCATTGACTTATTCCGATACATGGCTGGCTGGACAACCAAACTGGAAGGCAACACCATTCCCATCTCGGTTCCCTTCACGCCTGGAGCACAATACCATGCGTATACATTGCGTGAACCCGTTGGCGTCGTGGGCCAAATCATCCCCTGGAATTTCCCCTTGCTGATGGCGGCATGGAAACTTGGCCCAGCACTTGCGGCTGGCTGCACCATTGTCCTCAAACCTGCGGAACAAACTCCGCTGTCGGCTATCCGTCTCGGAGAATTGATTTGCGAAGCCGGCTTTCCCGATGGCGTCGTCAATATCGTCACAGGATATGGAGAAACTGCCGGAGGCGCACTCGCCGCCCATCCTCAAGTTGACAAAGTGGCCTTTACCGGTTCGACCGAAGTCGGCAAGTTGATTCTCAATGCCGCCTCACATGACTTAAAAAAAGTGTCGCTTGAGCTTGGTGGCAAATCGCCCAACATCGTCTGTAAAGACGCAGATCTCGACATTGGAATTCCAGGCGTGGCAAGCGGTATATTCTTCAACCATGGACAATGTTGCTGCGCCGGTTCGCGTTTATTTGTGGAAAAGGGGATTTTTGATGAAGTCGTCGAAGGCGTGGCCGAGCAAGCCAAGAATATTAAAATAGGTTCAGGCCTTGACCCGAGCACCGATATGGGACCGCTCGTTTCCGATGAACAACAGCAACGGGTACTCGGGTATTTAGAAGCAGGCCTGTCCGAAGGCGCCGAAGCCGTCGTCGGTGGAAGGAAAGTTGGCGAACAGGGTTATTTTGTGGAACCAACAGTCTTAGTCAACACAAAACCCGACATGAAGGTCATCAGAGAAGAAATTTTCGGCCCCGTGGTCTGCGCGATTCCGTTTCACGATGTCGAAGAAGTCATTCCAGCCGCCAATGACAGTATTTATGGGTTGGCCTCTGCCGTATGGACAAAAGATATCGGCAAAGCCCATCGAATTGCCGCCGCCATGCGAGCCGGAACCGTATGGATTAATTGCTATAATATTTTCGACGCCGCTCTTCCCTTCGGAGGCTATAAACAATCAGGGTGGGGCCGAGAAATGGGACATGCCGCATTAGACTTGTACACCGAGGTCAAATCCGTCTGTGCCAGGCTCTCGTAAACCCATCCCTCTTGCTTAGCTAGAGCTTGATAGTCGCCATGAACGTCATCAGGCATCTCTGTTCTAGAGATGCCTGTAACAATTTAATTTCCAGTCGGAACCGCTCGAATTTCGACGTCATCGACCGCCGCCTCGATCAAACTGCCGCTCCCTGCGTCGGCCGCTATGATCAGCACCGTAATCGTCTGACCCGCAAAACTGGAGATATCCGTCGTGAAAGTGTTCCAATTTCCGGAATCATTGGCGCCATCACCCAATTCTTGAAAGACGGTGACCGTCGTCGCCCCTACAACCTGGACCCGGAGATAATCCACATTCGTCGCATTATTGAGATGCGCGAGGTAATAAGCAAAACTCAAAGTCACCTTCGCCCCAGCCGGCACGGTCATTGGCGGAGACTGGATGGACGTGAACCCATTATCAATGTCGTGCGTCCCAACGCTTTGACCAGCCGCTCCTTCCGTCACCAAGGCGAATAGTCCACTCGTGGCATGCCCCAATTGCAACACGGTCTCGTTATGGGAAGTCCCTTGCGGATCAGCCCGTTCCCACTGGCCCGTCGTGGCCGTGTCCGTCCCCGATGGATTGTTGATCCACCCCTGCGTCGTTTCAAAATCATAACGCCACTCAATTGATGGAGCATTCACGCTCCAGGTAAAACTCTCGGCTTCCGTGATAAGGCCGTCATCGGCTGAGACTACAACCGTATGTGATCCAACCGCCCCGACAGCCAGCATTCCAGTGATCTCACCGGTATCGGATTGAACCGTCAGACCTGCGGGTAATCCTGTCGCACGATACGTCAACACGTCACCATCTACATCCGTAGCCTGTATCGTCAGACTCACTGTCTCGCCGACAACATTCGTTTGCAACCCAGGATTCGTGAGAACCGGTGGTGAATTGACAACCACTGGCGCTGATTCGTGATCGTCTATCTGTTTGAGAAACGCAACCACCCCATCGAGCTGGGACGCAGTCAAAGAGACGCCCGCATGTGCCGTGACAGCCTCGGTTAACGTTGCGGCAGATCCATCATGCAGATACGGAGCCGTACTCCATACCCCTCGGAGCGTTGGTGAGTCTAAGCCAGTTAACGGTCCGCCTAAACGCTGACCGCTGGCCGTTTTGATCGTGCCAACGTTATGAAGTCTGTTCGAAGAACTATCCGTAAATCCTTGCCCTCCGTGACAACTCGCGCAATTATTTGATTCAAAAACCGTTCGACCAGCAACTGCCACTGGAGTCAATTCGCCATTGCTCGCACGGTGTGGGCTACGACTAAATTTCGTCAACGATTCCACATAAGCGGCCAACGCATCCAAGGCGCCACTCAACCCGGTTTTTGGTGCTCCTAACGGATCGCTCGTCGCGTTGAAATTCGTATCATTCATCAATCCTGTGCCGCCTGCAAGACTCCGAATTTGTCCCTCGAAATCCTGGACTTCATCAAAATTACCCGTCCAATGAAGTCGGCCATGTTCTGACCCACCTCGACCATTCAAGCTAATTGTATTCCGCAATCCTTCACCGGCTCCAGTCAGGTCCCAGACACGACCATCATGGCCTCCATTGTTATGACAGGAAGCACAACTCATGTATCGATCTCGCGCAAGGCGAGGGTCACGGGCGTCATAGAAGAACTGTTTGCCTGATAAGACCTGATTCGACAGTGTTTCGTTGCTAACAGTTGTATACGTCGCGATGGGATGCACCGTTAAAGACCCAACATTGATTAGCGGAGAAAGATCAAATACCCCAACACTACGGTCCATAAAGTTATGAACGTATAACGTGAGGCCGTCCGGAGCGATCACAAGACCTTGGGGCGCACGCCCCACGTCAAACCGAAAGAGTTCCGATCGTTGATACGCATCGATCACGGCAATTTCCCGGCTGGTTTCCAATGCGACGAAATAATAATTTCCATACGCATCGAATGCTCCGGCACTTCCTACCCCTGCATTGTCATGATCGAGACGTGCGGAAAAGTCCTCACGATCAGTCGACAGATCAAGACGCGAGGAGATGGCACGCACAGTATGCTCGAAATTTAAATCATTGCCATCCCGTAAGACACCACGCAGAATATTATCTTGTTTGGAAGGAACCCACGCCATACTGCCGTCAGGAGCAATAACAGGTGCTGCCAGGTAATTCGGCACGCCACGCGCTCCAGCTTCGAAATCAGTGCCATTATTGACGGCCAGAGTGCTTGTGCCGTTCACACTCAGAGTCGCAGCGTTGACCACGATCACCTCACCTCCAGCACCAGCAATTTGAGGGTGAGCCGTTTCTTCTTCTGGTAACATTGGCGTAATGAAGCGTGAAACATAGAGCTTACTGCCATCCGCATTGACGGCGAGATGTCGTGGATGCGATCCGACATTCACACTCCCTGATTGGTCTCCAGTACTCGGACTCAGCCGAAGCACGATGCCAGTTGCTTGAAGCACGACGTATGCATGATTTCCCGCTGGGTCAAACACGATCCCAAAGGGCCGTGAACCTGCAGGTAAGTCAATCGTCTGAACCACATCAAAAGAACCGGAATCGATAATACTCACTGTCGCTGACGAATGGTTGGCAACCCATATCTGTCCATTTGGAGCTAACGCTAAGCTTCGCGGTTCATCACCAACAGCGATTTCTGCAATCTTGCTCTGGGTCACCGTATCATACACACTGACGGTATCGTTATCCGGATTGACATTCCACACTCGATCGTTTCCACCGCGCACTTCATACCGTATGCTCATTGAACTATTTGGATGACTTTCGGTCAACGGACGATGAATGGCCTGGTAAAACTGTCGAGACACTTCCTGGGCACTACTATCTTTCACTGTCAGTGTAACGATGTAACGGCCCGGATTTTGAAAAGTATGAGCAATCGTCGCCGAGGAACTGTATGCCGTTTCTGGCGTGTTGTCCCCGAACAGCCATTTGTACTGGAAAATTCCTGTTCCACCACCCACCGTCGCTGAATACGTGAGAGACTGACCGATAGGATATGGAGTCGTAGGCATTGGGTTAATGATGATTGATGGAGGAGGCGCGATCGTCCAGTCAAAGGAAACCGCATCTTGTCCTCCTTGACCATCAAAAACTTCGAGCGTTGCCATAGTTGTCCCAACACTTGTGACCACCCCGGAAATAATGCCAGTCATGCTATCAATGCTCAACCCTGTCGGAAGTCCGACGGCACGAAACGTCAGGGTGTCACCATCTCCATCACTGGCAGCTACCGAAAGACTAACACGATCACCAGCCATGTGAGATTGTGGCCCCGGATTCGTCAGCACCGGACTGTGATTGGCGACTACTGTTATTATCCAGCTAAACGTCACATTCGCAGAATCGGTGCCATCTGCCACCGTGACAATGGCTGAATATGCGCCAGTGCTTCCAGTCCCTATTGTTCCAGAAATCACCCCCGTCAGAGGATCAATACTCAATCCTAAAGGGATGCCTGTCACACTATAAGTCAGCGTATCGCCATCCGCATCCGTAGCCATCAGAGCTAATGTGACCTGCTCACCTTCATTCGTCATCTGCTCGCCAGGATTCGTCACCACTGGTGCGTGATTGCCTGTTGGTGGATTAAAGAGAACCGTTTTTTCGTCGGCATTGTTCGCAAAGGTGCCTTGGGCCACCGCTGACCCCCAGTTCACTCCATCAGTGCTGATATACAATCGATAGGCCGCGACCGTTCCGTTTCCTCCTCCTGGACGGGGTAAATAGGCAAACCCGCCAAGACCGTACCCTGCACCTAAATCAATAACCATTTCATGGGGATGGGCAGGATCATTGTCATCTCCGGCCTGAGCAGCCCATTCCGTATGCCAGATGGTCGTAGGACTGCCATCGATAGCATTCACCACGCGCCCATCTTGAACCGTCTCTTCACTATCAAACGAGATGACAGACCACTCTGTTTGGCTTAAGCGATTTCCATTGCTATCCAACACATTCAGCTCGGCCATACTCGTCCAGGGTTTGCCGTTGACCTCCGAATCGGCCACAAACCGAACGTATCGATGGACATTCGCTGAAGGAGTACGAATCGTCCACGTAAAGGTCACACCTGCACTACTTGTCCCATCACTCACGTCCACGGTAACTGAGAAGGGCCCCGCACTACCACTGGCTACGGTTCCTGAAATCACCCCGGTGCTACTATTGATACTCAAGCCACTCGGTAATCCACTCACACCGTAGCTCAACGTGTCCCCATCAGGATCGCTCGCGCTGATCGGAAGTGTCACCGTGCCCCCCTCGGTATGAGTCTGCTCGCCAGGATTCGTCACCACTGGTGCTTGATTGCCTGTTGGTGGATTAAAGAGAACCGTTTTTTCGTCGGCATTGTTCGCAAAGGTGCCTTGGGCCACCGCTGACCCCCAGTTCACTCCATCAGTGCTGATATACAATCGATAGGCCGCGACCGTTCCGTTTCCTCCTCCTGGACGGGGTAAATAGGCAAACCCGCCAAGACTGTACCCTGCACCTAAATCAATAACCATTTCATGAGGATGCGCAGGGTCGTTGTCATCGCCGGCCTGGGCTGCCCATTCTGTATGCCAGAAAGTCGTGGGATTTCCATCAATGGCATTCGCGGCACGCCCGTCTTCTCCTACCGTCTCTTCACTATCAAACGACATGACAGACCACTCTGTTTGGCTTAAGCGATTTCCATTGCTATCCAACACATTCAGCTCGGCCATATTCGTCCAGGGTTTACCGTTGATCTCAGAATCGGCCACAAAGCGAACGTATCGATAGGCCCCTTGTCTAGGAGGCGTTCGGAGCACTTGCATGACTTTTGCCACAGAAGGCACACCCTGGCTATTCACCGCAAATAGCATCCAAAAACCAGGCGTGAGAATATTTGTATTGGCGTGCATAGTCAGTTCATATTCCCCTGTCCCCGTTGAAGAAAACGGAACTTTAAGAAAACGGAGATCGGAATTCAGGTTGTGAGTAATGCCTGACATTTTTACAACCGTGAAATATTCAACATTCGAAGAAGCATGCACAGCAATCACATCTCCATGCCCAACAGTAGTCGGTGCCGCAGTAATAACTGGTCTGGTCGCCAATGAACCGTCCGCATTAAAGAGATACGGTGGCGAATACACCTGATGATCCGGATGATCAGCAGAACAATTACAGAGCCCTCCCCCTCCCGACCACACACGCCCATCGGTCATCAACAATGCCACTGAATGATAATTTCTCGGCACGGACATATCAGCCACTTCCCGCCAGACTTGCGTATCGGGGTTCCAAATTTCCGGAGCCAGAATGGTCCCCTGGTCGCTAAATTCAATCCCAGAGGTATTCCCGCCTATCACCAAAACTTCTCCTGTGGGCAGTACGACGCCATTATTAAATTTTCGAGCATACGCCATCGGTGCGATAGTGGTCTTCTCAGGGGTCGGGCCATTAAGATCGATAATCATCGCTTGATTTGTTCCTGGGGAGGAACTGGAATTATCGACGGCGCCTCCAGCTACGAGCAGCTTGCCTTCATCATACATGACATTCGTGCTGTACTTGGGATACCAGTCATTACCGAGACCCGCAGAGGCAATTGCACCATTCCCGTTGGGATCGATAATATTCATTTGGGTTGTGGGACCTGTGTGAAACACGTCACCACTCGGCATCAAGTGAATATACGGCAACCACGTACTTTGATACCCACCAAAATTCAGGACCCCGCTGTTAAGATTCGCTCCCGTTTGCAGAGACCAGCCCTGCCCTTCTCTCCATAATTCCGGGTATGGGCCTCCCGGCCGACCAAGCAACGTCATGACCCCTCCGTCTGGGAGAGCTAGACTGCCAGGGTACCAACGGCCCGTGCTCATATTTTCGACACGCGTCCACTGTCCGGTTCGATAGTTAAACGTACTGACTCTATCCGAATTGGCATCGCCACCGTTCACGAACACGCGACCATCTTCCAGCATGGTCGGAATCCCGCAAAATAATGGGTGACTCGCATGGTTACTTTGCTGGAATTGTCCAGTACCCGGATCCCAAATAGCAGAAAAGGTGGACGACCCTCCGGTAAAGCTGAAACGATTATTCGCGCCCCAGGCAATAATACGACCATCAGGCAGATTCGCTGCAGACGCAAAGGCAAAGGCCCAGGGGACAATAGGCCCCCATTGACCTACCTGATTCAACGGCCCGCTGGTGGCGAGGGCCTGGATGCCCTCTGACTTGCCATTTTCCGAGAACGCGCCGACACGTTGGCGGGATAAAGGCGCGACAAAAACAGGTTCGTTACGCTGACGCGCCCGTTCTGCAGCGGCATAATCATCGTGATCATGCGACCACGACACACTGGAAACACCGAATTGCATAATGAGAGACAGCAAAATAATTGCGAAAAATACGCATCGAGATGCCATAGAGATTCCTCTTCAATGGTTTCCTCAAGAAACAATACAATTAATATAACTTCAGGCTGGAATAGATTTCGGAAACTAACATAAAGGAAGAGAGAAAAGGAATAACACAAATAAACTAGATACATCGTGACACAGTCACGACTCAGTGAGGCTCAAGTTTGGGGAAAAGGAGGAAAGAAAGAAGGTAACAACGGTCGTACCCATTCCACGAAAACACGGGCAGGGACAAAGTCAGAGAGAGTCTGCATACTCGCATAGGGCAGACATCTTACCAACTACGGCTAATGAACCGGGAAGAGTTTGGGCGTCACGAAGCCCGTGGGGGAAATCCTTTGGAGTCTTTGGACGTTGTCTGATGAGTAGAGTTCTGAGACTTCGCACGACGCGCAAGTTCAAGGTCAATCACAACCCCGCGTGGCTCTTTCTGTAACAAACGTCTCCAACATCGGCGACATAAGTCATGGTCCTTCATGCTCACCGCCCGTCCGAGTTTACTTGAATGAGGATTTCGTCTTGGCGACACTAAAATTTTCACTTCACTCCCGCATTGCGCACATTGCATGAGACCAGCATTTTGAATTTTTGAAGGTTTGCCAGACCGAATAAAGACACTCCCGCGTTGCGTGCGATGTCGCGACGCCCACCACTCTTCTGTCGTCATATCACCCTCTTGCATACCTAGCGATAACAGCCGCTTCATGACACACCTCACAAATGAAAGATAAATTCGTAAAGACTCCATTTACCTGATGACTTGAGCAAAGGATGTGCCGAATCAACGAGAAAGCCGTCAGTAACGCAACCCAGACTATTCCCCCTGACTTTCAAGGCGTTGCACACAGTGTTGCCACGAATTGAACCCACCCATAAAAGAACATGGGTGCATGAGCTATGGCGTTTTTTGACACGCCGTTGCGACTCATGACAGGTGCATTGAACTATGCAATGAATGGAAAAAGAGCTGATGATATCTCAGCGGGGAGTAGGGGGAGAGGAGTGCATGTCGAATTGATACAGAATACCGGCATCGAGTTCTAGGCTTGCTCCTCCGAACGGTGCCCCCACGACAAGCTTGCGTCCATGCGCAAAGAGTGTCTCACCGAACATATCACTCGCTCCAGCCGCCGGAAGAGGATCTCGAAGTGTCTGGACAAGCCTTCCAGTCGTCAGGTCAAAAATCGACACCAGGCCACCTTCAACTTTTCCAAATTCTTGTATTCGGTCACCGGGAGCAGCGACGACGACACGATCATTCAAGACAGCCACTGCTTTCCCAAAATGCGCACGTTCAGTAGGACTGGGATTGTGGAATCGACGCAACAATTTCCCAGATTCAACATCAAACAGATACGCCACGCCTTCTTCGCGATACCGATCATGAAACCCAAGAGCTCCAATCAATACCACTTGGGAATTTGCGGCCAAAGCCCATCCAAACAGAGACGAGTCAGACGGATTCGGAGGTTCAAAGGTACGCACAAGATTGCCTGTTTTGGCATGATAGAGGTACACAATTCCTGCATCATGATTGACGGCAGGTCCAAATGGCGCAGCAACGAATATAGACTCGCCAACCATCGCCACCGCATGTCCAAACTGGGTCTCATGCGTCACCTGATCAGCTACCGGATGAAAGGTCTGTTGCAGAACACCCGTTGTTTCATCAAACACATAGGCCGCTCCAGTATGAAACGATGAGGAAGTACTCGCCTGTGGATCCCCCACCACTATTCGCTTGTCCCCAACAGCTACCGCATGACCAAACACGCCACTGGCCGGTTGCGGATTCTCTAACGTAAGCCGGAATGTTTTTGTCTTCCGATCAAAGAAGTACACCACTCCAGTTTGCGTTTTCACAGCATCGCGCGCATGGGGCGCACCAATGATGACATGCTGTTTCGTAAGAGCCACAGATTGACCAAACAACGCTCCTCGTATCACAGTAGGAATGGTAAATGTATGCAGGACGTGTCCCTGTCGGTCAAAAAGATACGCAAGACCCGTGTCGCGTCCTGCATGCAGAGCATGGGGTGATCCGACGAGAACATCACTACCCTGCTGAACCGCAGACATGCCGAATCCATCAAGAATTCGTGGCTTCGGGTTATGGAAAATGGTACGTGGAGCTGTTGAGAGCTCTTCCAGTTCCACATTCCCACAATATGCCCATGACCATAAGCCTAAAACGAGCACCATGACTCCGACGCTTTTCATAAGACGCCTCCACATAACGACGATCACAACACGAACACCGAAGCACTTGCAACACACAGACACCAAACCGATTACTCAATCATGAAAAAGGTGTTGTGCGCACACATCCACATCATTCCACATGTAAACGCTTCCGTGAACCATCGGCACCACGTTCCTTCTGAGGCAGAATCACGGTACAATGGGTTGAGAGCACTCGTCCATATTCCATGATTCTCACTCAATCAAAAATTCTATAAAGAATGACGGACTTCGATCAGCACAAAGGCCTGGCTATTGTCACGGGCGCATCTCGCGGAATCGGTGCCGAATATGCACGAACACTTGGAAGTCGCGGCTATCCGCTCTTACTAGTTGGAAGAGATGAAGAGCGACTCCAACAAGTCGGCGATAGCATTTCACGCGATCATGGCGTAGCGGTCACGGTGAAATGCTTGGACCTCTCCCAAGAAGAAGCCGCTCATCACCTGTTTGTCACAGCGCAACAATGTCAAACGGACATTGCCATCTTGATTAATAATGCAGGGTTTGGCCTGTATGGGATGTTTATCGACATGCCGATGGCACGTATTCGAGCCATGCTTCAGCTGCATATCAACACCGTCGTAGAAAGTACTCGGCTTTTTTTGCCGCACATGATAGAACGTCAGTCCGGTGCGATCATTAATGTTTCTTCTGTGGCCGGATTCCTGCCCATTCCCTACATGGCTGAATATGCGGCAACAAAAGCCTTCCTCATTTCTTTTTCTGAATCGCTCGCCGAAGAAGTTCGTGCATCCGGGGTCACCGTGCAAGCCTGCTGTCCTGGATACACCGAATCGGAGTTTCATGCGACGGCTGGATACCGCCCACGCAATCCGCTTCAAGCTCAAACCGCTCAAGAGGTCGTTCACGCCTCACTCTCGGGACTTGCTAAGAAGCGGCGACGCGTGACCGTCGGATGGCAAGGATGGCTCTCTGATATCTTTGCACGATTCCTACCTCGATCCGTGGTAATGCGGATAGTCGGCAACCAAGTCAAACCGCGCACCTAACATGCACTCTCATCTTCCTCACCGTCACCTTCGCTCTTTCCACTATAGCCGTTCCAATTAACTTCCGTCTGTACGACGTGTGTTGTTGCGCTGTGTACATGATGTACATTCGGTTGGAAGTTATTGGGTTTCGCTATAGCCCATCGAGCGTTCCGTTCTATTCCGCATACTGTTTTTCAGGACGTACACCTCGCAGCAATATTCACCGCCCCCATGTAAGAACTTGCTCCCCAAAAGTTCGACAACTTACCCGCAATGCTCCCGAACACGCATAGGCACAGGCGTGCGCATAACTGAAGCCCTCAAACAGGCAAAACGAAATCGACGATCTATTTCATATCGTTACTGGCTGTTGTGCACGGTTCTTGAACTCCAGACACACACAGACTGACACAGACAGGCAAGAATAAATATTTATTCTCTAACAACCGACAATTTATATGAATATTAATGTTCTCGATAAACATCCTATGGTTGTGGTGATCAGACCATGCCAATTTGTGTGAAGACCGAAAGTCATTGAGCATCCAATGAATAATCAAGTAATGGAAAACAGATTATAGTGAGCTATCTGAAAATCGCGAGCGTCACGGGGGCTCTCCTTCTCCTGACTGGATGCGTGGTCACCCCAACGGTACTGACGAGTACCGAAATTAACACACGGGTTGATCATGACTTACAGCAACTCACGAGTAATCAGGCCCCAGTTCGAGCCCCTATTGATTTGTATGAAGCCATGGCACGCGCGCTGAAATACAATCTCGAAGCCAAAGTGGAACTCATGAACACCATGCTGGCACGCAAAAACCTTGACCTGTCTCACTACGACCTCCTTCCAACCCTCGTCGCCAATGCGGGGTATGATGGACGAAATAATTTCAGCGGGGCACGCAGCCGTTCACTACTGAGTGGCCAAACATCGTTAGAACCTTCGACCTCTTCGGATAAAAATCTATTTAGTTCCGACTTGACGCTCAGTTGGGATGTCCTTGATTTTGGACTGTCCTATGTTCGCGCACAACAGGCCGCTGATAATGTGCTGATTGCTGAAGAAGAAAAGCGGCGTGTCGCCAATCGCGTCATTCAAGATGTTCGCATCGCGTACTGGCGTGCCGTCAGTGCCGATCGCATGTTAGGACAACTGGCTCACCTCGATGACTGGGTGTCCAAGGCACTCAAAAATGCACAAACCGTCCATCATCGTCAGCTCGGCTCTCCCTTGGCTTCACTACAATATCAACGCGAATTAATGACGATCCACAGTGAAATCCTAAAACTTCATCAGAAATTGTCACTCGCGCGCATTGAGCTCGCCAAACTCATCAACCTTCCGCCGGGAGAACCTTATGAATTGGTCATTCCCGAACAACCCAGCACCCTACCGAACATTCCGTTTCCATTGGAAGCATTAGAACGACAGGCTTTAAAGAATCGGCCAGAGCTGCGAACGATCGATTATCGAAAACGGATACAAGCCAAAGAAACCAAAGCCGCCATTCTCGAGATGCTGCCAAATCTCAATCTGCAATTTGGACCGAACTACAGTAGCAATTCCTTTCTGTTTAACAATCATTGGCTCGCCTATGGGGCAAAAGTGAGCTGGAATCTTCTCAATTTGTTCCGAAAGCCCGCTCAATTCAAGATGATTGAAATACAAAAAGAAGTCCTCGATGCACAAAGTCTAGCGTTAACCATGGCAGTCATGACTCAAGTGCATATCAGCATGGCCCAACTCACCGCCGCGAAGCTGGAAGTCCATAACACAAAAATGTACTACGAGACTCAGCAGCAGATTCGCGATCAGGTTCACTCATCTTGGCTCACCAAACGATCGAGTGAACAGGTAATCATTCGAGAACGACTCAACAGCATTCTGGCAGAAATTCGCTACAATGTGGCCTTGGCTGATCTCGAAGCCGCCTATGCCAACCTGTTAGGGACCATTGGAGAAGATCCCATTCCAACCGTGCTGACCGATACGAGCATGTCGGAATTAACCACAGCCTTGCGTCATCGATGGAACGCATTAGTCGAAACAACAACCAAAGAGGGCACGCGTCAAAAAACATGAACCGTTGTCCTGCACATCTGACTTCACTGAAATTTATATGCTTCTGGGCATTCAGCATCAGTCTGTTGACAGGCACACTCGAGATTTCGGAAGCCAAGCGGCAGTCAAGCCCACAGACAGAAACGTCTGAACTCAATACCATTCGCGGCATCATCAAGCCCGCGGTACGCGCAACTATCTCAAGTGAAATTCAGGCGCGCATTCGCCACCTTCCCTTCAAAGATGGACAACGTTTTCGCAAAGGTCAAATACTAGTGCTGTTTGATTGCGTCAAATACAAAGCTCAACTGCATGCCGCCCGTGCTGAATATGAAGCCAAGCTGAAAACGCTAGAAAACAATCTTGAGCTATCCAAGCTCAACGCCATTGGGGAGTTAGAAGTCGACATATCCAAAATTGACGTCAAAAAAGCGATCGCTTCCATCTACCTCGCACGAATCAATATTAAACATTGTCGCATTCATGCTCCATTTTCAGGAAGAGTGGTCAAAGTGCTGGTCAACCGATATGAAAGCGTCAATCCATATGATGAACTGCTGAGCATCCTGGATGATCGTCACTTTGAGATTGAACTCATTCTCCCATCCACTGCACTGCGTTGGATAAAAAAAGGCATGTCATTTCAATTTACCGTTGACGAAACCAACGAAACATTTAACGCACGTGTGACAGAACTCGGCGCCAGCATTGCCCCGGTCAGTCAAACCATGCGTCTGACTGGTACATTCAAGAACCCCGAGAGTTCCGTCTTATCCGGCATGAGTGGCAGCGCGCATTTCCCCGACAACCCTCAGAATTTGACAAAAACCCGTTCTGTCGAACCAACGACGAAATCTCATCGGCTCACAAGACGGAGCAAGCGAACGCAATCCCTCTCGACGATAAGAAAGTAACACGATTCATCCCAGAATCATAACGAGACAGCGGGTAAATACCAACATGAACGACACCCCGCAACATTGTGTCCTTGAGAATGAACGGGAACAGGCACGCCCCTTGGCGGATCAATTCACACCGGACGTTCAATCCCCACAACACCCAGCACCTCTTGAACAACAAGCCATCCTTACTCTTTTGCAACTTGAACCCCAAGCCCGAAACGCGCAGACCGTCAAAGAACTGCAATTTCTCGTCGTCAACGACACGCGCCAGCTCCTTTCATATCGACAAGCCTTTGTCTTTAGCGCTGGAGCCTCGGTACGAAATCGATGTCACGTCGAGGCCGCATCAAGTTTGCCGATGATTCAGCGTGAGGCTCCGATTACCCAATGGCTCGAACGGACGCTGCATGCCATTCGAAACAAACACGACATCCCGACGATACAGCGCTGGACCGTGGACGATTGCCCTCCCGACCTGAAGACCCAATGGCGGGAGTTCAGTTTTGCCCATGTCCTGTGGTGCCCCTTCGTGCTCTCCAACGGCACGTTCATTGGCGGACTCTGGCTTGCCAAGGAAACACCATGGCTCGACAGCGAAGCCAGCGTCGCTCAGCGGCTCAGCGATACCTACGCCCATGCCTTGGGCGCATTACGTGGCAGCAAGAAGACGGCCAGACCGAAAACCTTCTCTCGATATTGGTGGTGGCTCGCGCTACTGATCACGCTCATCGGATTACACCTACCCGTCAGCATGTCGACGCTTGCTCCAATGGAGATTGTAGCGAAAGACCCGGCAGTGGTCAGCGCACCCATGGATGGCGTCATTGCAGACATTCTGATCCCACCCAATACGCTGGTTGCCAAAGGCCAAACGGTATTCGTCTATGAAGACACGAATTTCCGTAGTCAGTATGAAGTGGCCGAACAAAATCTGGCAAAAGCCGTAGCGGAATATCGTAAAGCCGCACAGGGAGCATTCTTCGAAGGAGAGAACAATGCCCAAGCTTCGCTGTTAATCACGGACGTGCGATTGAATGAAACCAAACGTGATTTTGCGTTAGAACGACTCGAACAAATCGAAGTCAAGGCGGCCAAATCAGGACTCCTTATCTACTCCGCCAAGTCGGATTGGATTGGGCGTCCGATTGAAGTGGGACAACGCATTATGGATATTGCCGACCCCACACACAGTGAATTGCGGATCGATCTGCCCGTCAATGACGCAATCGTCTTGAACGAAGGCGCGGACATCGAGGTCTTCCTGGATGCACGCCCCCTCGAGACCTTACGCGCGACACTCACTCGTGCCAGCTACCAAGCCATGCCATTGCCGGATCACATCCTGGCCTATCGAGTCACCGGAACGTTCAATGATGCTGATCCTGAGGTGCGAATCGGATGGCGCGGGACGGCCAAAATCTATGGAGATCAGGTGTCGCTGGGGTTCCTGCTGTTCCGTCGACCTATGGCCTTCATGCGTCAATTTCTGGGTCTGTAATGGCACACGCATCACAACACGACAGCGCACTACCTCCGCTACGAAACGATCTCCAGATCGTCAAAGGCCCCCCGACCCTTCAAGGCGAACCCACGTGGACCATCATCGATCCAGTAGCCAATCGGTACATACAAATCGGATGGACGGCATACCACATGCTCAACCGTTGGACGTGTGGAACGGTCCAACGGCTTATGGAAAAAATGGAATCCGAGACCACGGCTTCTATGACGACACAAGACATCACCGACCTCATTCTTTTTTTGCACACAAACCATCTGACACAGGCCCCACACGAAGGCGGCAACGCGGCATTTGTCGCCCAAGCGGAAGCAGCACAACAACACTGGCTCATGTGGATCATCCATCATTATCTCTTTTTTAAAATTCCACTTGCACGACCAGACCGTTTTTTACAGGCAACGCTACCATACGTCAGGCCACTCATGACCTCCACTGCCGGCATGATCGTCAGCCTTATTGGCGCGACAGGCCTGATCATGGTCAGTCGACAATGGGAAACCTTTACCAAGACCTTTGTCCATATGTTCACGCTGGAGGGCATACTGGCATTCGGCCTGGCACTCTGCGGAATCAAGGTGCTGCATGAATTGGCGCATGCCTATAGAGCAACGCAATATGGATGCCGCATTCACACCATGGGCGTCGCCATGCTCGTGATGTTTCCCGTGCTCTACACCGACACGACCGACACCTGGCGGCTCACCGAGCGCAAAGAACGTCTCACCATTGCCGCCGCAGGCGTGACGGTTGAGCTGATGGTGGCGATGCTCGCAACCTTCCTCTGGAATTTTTTGCCAGACGGCATTTTTCGTAGTGTCGCCTTTACCCTCGCGACCACAAGCTGGCTTCTCTCTCTGACCATTAACCTCAACCCGTTCCTGCGATTCGATGGTTACTATTTTCTTTCAGACTGGCTTGGGGTCCCCAATCTTCAAATGCGCGCCTTCGCATTTGGCCGTTGGAAGCTGCGCGAATGGATCTTCGGTATCGGCATCGCTCCCCCGGAAGTGTTTTCACCACGTATGCGAAGCATACTCATCATCTATACCTGGAGCGTGTGGATATTTCGGTTCCTGCTGTTTCTCGGCATTGCCCTGCTGGTCTACCATTTTTTCTTCAAGCTCTTGGGCGTCATCTTGTTTATCGTTGAAATCGTCTGGTTCATTCTCTGGCCGATTGGGCACGAACTTCGAGAATGGTGGAATCTGAAAGCCGAGATTGCTCGAACACCTCGTGCCTGGCTGTCAGGCATAGTCCTCGTACTCCTCACCATGGCCATGTGCATTCCTTGGAATACTCGCGTCGCCATCCCAGCGATTCTGCAAGCCCAACATCATACGACCATTTTTTCGCCAGCCCCCGGACGTCTGCTTCACACGACAATGCAAAATGGACAGGCCGTCACGCATGGCGAGCTCTTAGCCAACGTAGAATCGCCACAACTGGAACATGATATTCTCCAGACCCGACAACAACTCACGGCTCTCCAGCTTCGGCTCAAACGGCTGACGAGCCACACTGACCACATCGCGGACAAAGCCGTGGTCATTGAAGAACTGAAGACCCGCCGTTCGGAATTGGAGGGACTCCTTGAGAGGCAAGAGCAATTAGCCATAACCTCCCCATTCTCAGGCATCGTGATGGATGTGCAAACATCGCTGCACTCGGACCGCTGGATCGATGAATCCTTACCGCTCGCACGCGTCATTGACCCAACTCGCGCAGAACTTCTCGCATTGGCTCCTGAACATGATCTCGCTCGTTTGGCCGTTGGACAAGAAGCGCGCTTTATTCCCGATGATCCCATGCGTTCGATTCGTCACGCACACATTCGCGAAATACGCGAGGTTGATGAAGACACGCTCATCATTCCCTATCTGGCCTCGGTGTTCGGCGGAAATATCGCCGTTCGCGAAGACGCGGACGGCAATCTGCATCCGGAGACGGCGATTTATCGAGTCACCCTCGTGCCAACTAACAAGCACGTGCTCGATCATCAAGTAATCAAAGGCATGCTTCATATTAGCGGCCAACCTAAAAGTTTACTCACACGTGTCGGCGATACCATCATTCCAGTCCTTCTCAAAGAATTGAGTTGGTAAACAACCAACATCCCACGTCTCATACATACCATTCACACACTCCACTGTACGTTTTTGTTTATTCCACTTTCTTGTGACTGATTCGTGTCTACAGTCGGTTGTTCCTCCACCTTGTACAGAATTCCACTTCCCATTCGTATTCGTGCCGTCAACTTCCCAAGGAGAATGCCGAAAGAAAAAGAGTAGGCAAATTCTCCCTCGACAATACGGATGTCATGTTCCCCTGGAGAGAATCGGGTTATGCACAATCATGCTCGCACGCAAGACAGTCACGCCTCTCTGAAAGCCTCACTCCTTGTCCTCGAGCCTCGCCTCATGCTTGATGGAGCCGCCCTCGTGACCGGCGCCGAGGTTGTCGACGAATCCCAGGCCCAACCAACTCCTGACACGTCTCTCAAAGACGATGCCCAGAACAGTTCTCCCCCGCCCACCACGGACGACACCTTGCTTCACTCCCTCTCCACCTTGGACGTGCCATCAGATCGACGGGAACTGGTGTTCATCGATACCAGCGTCGAGAATTATCAAGTGCTCATAGAAGGCATTAACGCCAATGCAGAGGTTATCCTCTTGGATACCACCCGCGACGGCATCGAACACATCGCCGACATCCTCCAAAACCGCAGAGACATCGACGCCATCCACCTCATCTCCCATGGCGACCAAGGGGAATTGCGATTAGGAACCGGCGCCCTCACGCTGGAGTCTATGCAAAACGAGTATGCCGATGAACTCTCGGTGATCGGGCAAGCCCTCGGAACCGAAGCCGACGTCCTGATCTACGGCTGTAACTTTGGGGAAGGTGAGGCTGGCCAAGCCGCCGCCGCGCGCCTGGCGCAACTCACCGGCGCAGACGTTGCCGCCAGCAACGATTTAACGGGCAGTGCCGGTCTGGGTGGGGACTGGGACTTGGAAGTCGCCACCGGCCATATCGAAACCGGGATCGCCGTGGCTGAAACGGCGCAAGCTACATGGGCCAACGTGCTGGACATTACGAGCAACCTAGTCGCGCACTACGCATTCGACGAGGGGGCCGGCACCACAGCCACCGATTCCACCGCCAACAATAACGACGGCACGCACCAGAACTCACCCTCTCATGTTGCTGGCCACATCGGCAGCGGCGCCCTCGATTTCAGCGGAGATGCCGGCAGCAACAATAAGTATGTCACAGTCCCGGACGATCCCTCGCTCGATATCAGCGGGGATTTTTCGGTGACCTTCTGGTACAACTCGACTACCACACATGGCAGTCAAGTCAGGCTGGTTGGTGCCCGGGACGCCGGTCAGGGGTTTGTCGTCTACACCGACTCGAGTAATTCCTTAAATCTTTGGGTCGTAGGAAGTTCGACAGACGTCACGGTTTTCGATTCCGGCGGCCATATCACGGATGGCCAGTGGCATCACGTCACCATTACTCGAATAGGCAACACCTTTCGCACCTACGTGGACGGCGCTGAAACGGATTTCTCGACAGCCGCCATCGGAACCGTCTCGACCACGTCGCCTCTCACGTTCGGAGCTACCAACGCAACAAGCAATGACTACGAAGGCAAGCTGGACGATATCCGATTATACACTCGTGGCCTATCCGCAGCGGATGTCACTGAACTCTACAACTATACGGGGAACGCCGCGCCGGCAATTGCGGATCTCGGCAGCGACGCCCTGGCCTATACCGAAGGCGACGGCGCGGTGGTCATCGATCAAGGTGCCAGTGCAGCCGTCACCGATGCTGATTCTGCCGACTTCGATACCGGCACCCTCACCGTCTCGTTTACTGCGGGCAGCGATACTGCTGAAGATGTCCTGGCCATCCGTGATCAAGGAGCCGGAGCCACGAATATTACCGTCTCCGGGAATGCCGTCAGCTACGGCGGCACCCAGATCGGCACCTTCACCGGCGGCTCCAGCGGCACCAATCTCGTCATTACCCTGGATGCCGATGCCGACGCCACCGCGGTGTCCGCACTGGTGCAAAACATCACGTATGAGAACACCGACACCAATGCCCCCACTACCGGCGCCCGCACCGTCCGCTATGTGCTGACCGACGGCGACGGCGGCACCAGCGCCAACTACGACACCACCGTCACGGTGAGCGCCGCCAATGATGCACCGGTGTTAACCCCGAATACGCCGGCTCTCACCACCATCACCGAAGACGACACGGGCAACAGCGGGAACCTCATCTCCGCCATCGTGGGCGCCTCCATTACCGATGCCGACAGCAGCGCCGTCGAAGGCATGGCCATTACCGCTCTCAACAGCAGTAACGGCACCTGGCAATACAACACAGGCTCGGGCTGGACCACGGTCGGGGCCGTCACCAATACCTCTGCCTTGTTGTTACGCGCCACCGACAGTCTGCGCTTCGTCCCCGATGGCCAGAATGCCGACACCGCTTCCGTGACCTATCGCGCCTGGGATCAAACCAGTGGCGCCGCCGGCACCAAAGTCGATACCTCCACCAACGGCGGCACCACCGCCTTCTCCACCGCTACCGATACCGCCTCCCTCACCGTCACCGCCGTCAATGACGCGCCGGTGATTGGCGACCTTGGCAGCGATATCCTCTTCTACACTGAAGGCAATGGTGCCCAAGTCATCGATCAGTCCACCAATGCTGCCGTCACCGATGTCGACTCTTCGAACTTCGACACCGGCACCTTGACAGTGTCGTTTAACACCGGGAGTGATACTGCCGAGGATGTCTTGGGCATCCGCGATCAAGGGGCCGGAGCCACGAATATTACCGTCGCCGGGAATGCCGTGAGCTACGGCGGCACCCAGATCGGCACCTTCACCGGCGGCAGTGGCGGCACCAATCTCGTCATTACCCTGGATGCCGATGCCGACGCCACCGCGGTGTCCGCACTGGTGCAAAACATTACGTATGAGAACACCGACACCAATGCCCCCACCACTGGCCAGCGCACCCTCCGCTATGTCTTGACCGACGGCGATGGCGGCAGCAGCGGCTACGATTTGAAGGTGATCGTTGCCGCCGCCAATGATGCGCCAGTGAATACTGTGCCCGGCGCGCAGAACACCAATGAAGACACCAATCTGGTATTTTCAGCCGGCAACGGGAATCAGATTACTATTACCGATCCCGACTCTAGCGGAGACGCCTTCGAAGTGACCCTCTCCGTCACCAACGGCACCTTGAGTCTGCCAGGCACTGCCGGCTTGACGTTTGTGTCTGGCGACGGGACAACCGACAGTTCAATGACATTCCGCGGTACGGTAACAAACATCAATACGGCCTTAAACGGACTGACGTTCATCCCAACCACCGATTACAACGGTGGGGCAACCCTGACACTGACCACGCGTGACAGTCAACTCGTCTCGCTCGACATCGACGCCAATCTCCAAGCCCGTTACACATTCCAAGGTAACGCCGACGACGTCGCGCCGGGAACGGCGCAGAACGGGACACTGACTAATGGAGCCGCAATCACGACGGATGGGACCCGCGGCCAGGTGCTGAGTCTTGACGGAGCCAATGACTTCGTCGATCTCTCGACCCACACAACCGACTTTGCGGGATTTACCCAAGGCACCATCAGTGGATGGGTCAAATCCACCGGCACAAATGAAACCATTTTTTCCATTTCCGATACGGCGGACACCGGCAGTTACGCCGCACTATTCCTCGGAGGTTCAGGCTATCTCACATATGAAGTGGTGGAAAACGGGGTCATGCAGTTAGCCGTATATAAGAGCGACAGCGCCATTAACGATGGGAATTGGCATCACGTCGCCGTGACGATTGGCCCATCTGGCAACACCTTATACGTCGATGGCGTCGCTGCAACTGGGGGTCAGTTGACCTATGACACCGGCAACGCGACGACACAACATTTCTTCAGCAGCGTGTCGAACCTCGATTCCATGGCTATCGGCCGAAACCAAGATTCTTCAGGAGGTAAGTGGTATACCACTGGGAACCTTGACGACACCCGTCTTTACAACCGCGCCCTGACGGAAACCGACGTTGTCAATCTCGCCATGGATCTTTCCCTAACCGACACCGATACGGTCACAATCTCTGTTAATGCGCAGAACGACGCCCCCGTCCTCGATAATACCGGCACCATGACCCTCACCAACATTGCCGAGGATGACACCAGTTCCACCGGGGATACCGTGGCGGCGATCATCGCGAGTGCCGGCGGCAACCGCATCACCGATGTCGATACTGGCGCCGTCGAAGGGATGGCGGTCATCGGCGTGGACGATACCAACGGCACCTGGCAATACAATACCGGCAGTGGCTGGACCGCCTTTGGCGCCGTCACCAACACCACCGCCGTGCTCTTAGACAGCACCGCGACCATTCGCTTCGTCCCCGACGCCTCCTACACTGGCGCCGCCGGCGACCTCACGTTCCGCGCCTGGGATACCACCACCGGCAGCGATGGCGACACCGGGGTCGATGTCAGTACCAACGGCGGCACCACCGCCTATAGCTCAGCCACCGAGACGGCCACCCTGACCGTCACCGCCGTCAACGACGCCCCGGTGCTCACTCCGTCGACCCCAAGCTTGACGACCATCACCGAAGACGACACGGGCAACAGCGGGAACCTCATCTCTGCCATCGTCACCACCGATATTGCCGACATCGACAGTGGTGCCGTTGAAGGCATGGCCATTACCGCTCTCAACAGCAGTAACGGCACCTGGCAGTACAATACCGGCTCGGGCTGGACCGATGTCGGGACCGTCACCAATGCCTCGGCGTTATTATTACGCGAAACCGATAGTCTGCGCTTCGTCCCCGATGGCCAGAATGCCGACACCGCTTCCGTGACCTATCGCGCCTGGGATCAAACCAGTGGCGCTGCTGGCACCAAAGTCGATGCCTCCACCAACGGTGGCACCACCGCCTTCTCCTCTGCCACCGATACCGCCTCCATCACCGTCACCGCCGTCAATGATGCCCCGGCAAACACGGTTCCGGGGGCACAAACGGTCAATGAAGACACGGCGCTCATTTTTAACACTGCGAACGGTAACCTGATTTCGATCAGCGATGCTGACGCAGGCAACAATCCCTTACGCATCACCTTAACCGCCACCAACGGCACCATGACCCTTTCGCAAACCACTGGTCTCGCATTTAACACTGGAGACGGCACGACCGACGCCACGATGGTCTTTGAAGGCACACTCGCCAATATCAATGCTGCCCTGGACGGATTAAGTTTTCTTGGTGATCAAAATTTCACCGGTGCCGCTAACATCCAGATTATCACCGACGACCTCACCCTCACCTCACTGAACGAAGACACAAGCCTACTTGGCTACTACACATTTGATAACACTGGCGATCTTGGTAATGACGATAGCCCTGCGGGAGGACATGATGGCACCATCACTGGAGCCGTCACCACCAACGATGCCACACGTGGGAATGTTCTGTCTCTCGATGGGAATAATGATTATGTCGACATTACCGGGGCCGGAGCACTGTTTGGATCGCCGGCCGATATTACCCTCTCCGCATGGGTGAACTATTCCAATGCTGATACATTAGGCGGCGAAGTCATCTCGCTTGGCAACAATGTGATGCTGCGTGTTGATAATGGAGCCAGAGGGGTCACGGGAGTGTTTTACGATGGCACGACGTGGCAGTATAACGACTCCAGTATGAGCCTTGCCGACGGTAATTGGCATCATATTGCGTTCACATTCGATGATGCAGGTAATACCCAGGCGCTCTACATCGATGGAGTTCTAGCGGCTTCAGGAAACGCCACCGAATCCATCACGTATACCCAGGGGGCCAATACCCGAATCGGTGCCAATTCAAGCGACACCGACAATGACTTTGACTTCAACGGTCTGATCGACGAGGCCAGGATTTACGATCGCGCCTTAACTGCCACAGAAATAGCGAATCTAGCGTTGGAAGCCCCCTCGACGGATACAGACAATATTCCAATAACGGTTAACGCCGTGAACGACGTCCCGACGATCACCAACCTGGGCGGCGACGCCCTGGCTTACACCGAAGGCGATGGTGCCGTCGTGATTGACCAATCCGCCAACGCCACCGTCGCCGATGTAGACTCTTCGAACTTTGACACCGGCACCCTCACCGTCTCGTTTACCGCCGGCAGCGATAACGCCGAGGACGTACTCGCCATCCGCAACCAAGGCACCGGCGCCGGGCAGATTGGCGTGAGCGGTTCGAACGTCACATATGAAGGCACCACCATCGGTTCTTTCACTGGCGGCTCCGGTGGTACCAATCTCGTCATTACCCTGGATGCTGATGCTGATGCCGACGCCGTCAGCGCACTCGTCCAAAACATTACCTATGAAAACACCGACACCGACAATCCCACGACAGGTGCCCGCACCGTCCGTTACGTGCTCACCGACGGCGACGGCGGCACCAGCGTCGACTATGACACCACCGTCACCGTTTCAGGCCAGAACGATGCGCCAATCGCAACAAACGATCCCGGAAACTTCAATTCGGAGGTCACAACGCTCAACCCACTCAGCTATTGGCGATTTGGTGAAACCATGGGAGCATCCGCCACCGATGAAGGTTCACTGGGAAACAACGGAACCTATAATGGAGTCACACTCGGCGAACCTGGCGCTCTCAACGGAGATGCCAATACGGCGGTCGACTTTAACGGATGGTCGGATTACATCGAAATCGCTCACGACCCTGGCTATTTACTCAATAACGGATCGGTTCAACTTTGGTTTAAAGCTGATACTATCGGCGATATCGAAACGCTTTTTTCCAAGGACTCGCAAGACCATGATACTGGCGGTCACCTCGATATCCATATCTTAGCAAATGGGGAAATTCAAGCTCGGCTGCAAAGTAATGTTGGCGATAATTTGGTGACATCCACGAACACTGTGACTGCGGGAACATGGCATCACGTCGTGGTGACCTTTGGAGCCAATGGCATGACTCTGCATGTTGATGGCGCACTCGAAGATACCAATGCCTACACTGGAGGACTTGGTGCGACATCCGGAGATAGTGGAAACTTTGAACCGATCGTTATTGGAGCCAGTAGCCGATCGAGCGACGATTTAATGGCAACCCCTCTGACGCAATTCTTTGGCGGACTTATCGATGAAGTCTCGATTTTCGGATCTCAACTCAGCACGGAGTCCATCCAGAACTTCTATGCGACGGGCATACAAGCATACCCCGTATCTGAAGATGGGACTTTGACGGTCAATGCAAGTGCGGGGGTCTTGCGAAATGATTCGGACCCCGATGGAGATGGCTTAACGGTATCCTTGCTCGCAGGGCCATCCAACGCTGCGGCCTTTACACTCAACGCCGATGGCTCATTCACCTACACGCCAGTGGCGGACTTTAATGGAACCGATACCTTCACCTATCAAGTCAGTGACGGCAATGGAGGCACCGACACGGCCACAGCCACAATCCTTGTCACCGCCGTCAATGATGCCCCCGTCCTCGATAATACCGGCACCATGACCCTCACCAACATTGCCGAAGATCACACCACCTCTGCCGGGGATACCGTGGCAGCGATCATCAGTAGTGCCGGCGGCAACCGTATCACCGATGTCGATACCGGGGCCGTCGAAGGGATGGCGGTCATCGGCGTAGACGATACCAACGGCACCTGGCAATACAATACCGGCAGTGGCTGGACCGCCTTTGGCGCCGTCACCAACACCACCGCCGTGCTCTTAGACAGTACCGCAACCATTCGCTTCGTCCCCGACGCCTCCTACACTGGCTCCGCCGGCGACCTCACCTTCCGCGCCTGGGATACCACCACCGGCACCACCGGCGACACCGGCGTCGATGTCAGTACCAACGGCGGCACCACCGCCTATAGCGCAGCCACCGAGACGGCCACCTTGACCGTCACCGCCGTCAATGATGCGCCGGTATTAACTCCCAGCACGCCGTCTCTCACCACGATTACCGAGGATGACACGAACAACAGTGGGAACCTCATCTCTGCCATCGTCACCACCGATATTGCCGACGTCGACAGTGGGGCTGTTGAAGGCATGGCCATTACCGCTCTCAACAGCAGTAACGGTACCTGGCAATACAATACCGGCAGTGGCTGGACCGATGTCGGGGCCGTCACCAATGCCTCAGCGTTATTATTACGCGCAACCGATAGTCTGCGCTTCGTGCCCGATGGCCAGAATGCCGACACCGCTTCCGTTACCTATCGTGCCTGGGATCAAACCAGTGGCGCTGCTGGCACCAAAGCCGACGTCTCCACCAACGGCGGCACCACCGCCTTCTCCTCTGCCACCGACACCGCCTCCATCACTGTCACCGCCGTCAATGACGCCCCCGTGCTCGATAATACCGGCACCATGACCCTCACCAACATTGCCGAAGATCACACCACCTCTGCCGGGGATACCGTGGCCGCGGTCATCGTGAGTGCCGGCGGCAACCGTATCACCGATGTCGACACCAGCGCCGTCGAAGGGATGGCGGTCATCGGCGTAGACGATACCAACGGCACCTGGCAATACAATACCGGCAGTGGCTGGACCGCCTTTGGCGCCGTCACCAACACCAACGCCGTGCTCTTAGACAGCACCGCCGCTCTTCGCTTCGTCCCCGACGCCTCCTACACCGGCTCCGCCGGCGACCTGACCTTCCGTGCCTGGGATACCACCACCGGCAGCGATGGCGACACCGGGGTCGATGTTAGTACCAACGGCGGCACCACCGCCTATAGCGCAGCCACCGAGACGGCCACCTTGACCGTCACCGCCGTCAATGATGCGCCGGTATTAACGCCCAGCACGCCGTCTCTCACCACGATTACCGAGGATGACACGAACAACAGTGGGAATCTCATCTCTGCCATCGTCACCACCGATATTGCCGACATCGACAGTGGGGCCGTTGAAGGCATGGCCATTACCGCTCTCAACAGCAGTAACGGCACCTGGCAATACAATACCGGCTCGGGCTGGACCGATGTCGGGACCGTCACCAATGCCTCGGCGTTATTATTACGCGAAACCGATAGTCTGCGCTTCGTCCCCGATGGCCAGAATGCCGACACCGCTTCCGTGACCTATCGCGCCTGGGATCAAACCAGTGGCGCTGCTGGCACCAAAGTCGACGTCTCCACTAACGGCGGCACCACCGCCTTCTCCACCGTCACCGATACCGCCTCCATCACCGTCACCGCCGTCAATGATGCGCCGGTGATTACGAGTGACGGCGGAGGTGGTACAGCAAACAGCAGTGTGGTTGAAGGGAATACGGCGGTTACGACGGTTGTGGCGACTGATGTGGATGTCCCGGCCGATACGTTGTCCTACAGCTTGGTCGGGGGATCGGATCAAGGGTTCTTTAGCATCGATCCCAATAGTGGGGCCTTGACTTTTCAGACCGCACCAGCGTTTGCCAGTCCGGCCGATGCGGACATGGACAATGTGTATGACGTCCAGGTCCAAGTGAGCGATGGAAAAGGCGGTATTGATACACAAATGATTCACGTCACTGTGACCGATACCAATACGGCTCCCACTATCAGCAGCAATGGGGGAGGACCAACCGCCAACCTGACGGTTGCCGAGGAAACCACAGCCGTCACCACCGTCACAGCCACGGATCCGGATCTGCCCACCAACACCTTGACCTATCGTCTTGTGGGAGGAGCCGATGCCGCTCGGTTTCATATCGATAGCCAGACCGGAGCCCTCACATTCACGACGCCGGCCGACTTCGAACAGCCTCTCGATGGCAACAGCGATAATGTCTATCAGGTGCAAGTTGAAGTCAGCGATGGCCAAGGCGGAACCGATCAGCAAACCCTTCATGTGACCGTGACCAACATCATTGAAGCGCAAGCCCCTCTCCCGGACTCCTCCCCGGAGGCCGAAGCCGAGGCCGACTCAGAAGCTGACTCAGAAGGGCCAGCCAAAGAGACCCTGGACTCCAGCAGCCAGGCCGTCTCCCCCCCAGCAGCCTCCCCCAATACTGTCACCCCCGCTCTGCTTGATGAGCGCGAACTCCAGACAGAAGGTGAGACCAAATCAGAAGGTGCCGACAATCCAGAACTGGCTCTCTCCCACTCTCTCAATGAACTGGAATCTCTACAACTGACCAGATTAACATCTCGCAATCTTCTCACTCTCAGTGAGGCGCTGTCCGACACGATGCGCACGGTCGATTTTTCCTCCCCCCTGCCGGGACCATCCAGCGACCTCTCCAAGCAACTTGATGCCCTCGCTCAGCACCTGCAAGACACGATGCAGGACAAGCACGAGACGTCCGAGATGATTACCGGAGTCGCCACCGGAGGAGGGCTGACCGTCTCGGCCGGGTATATTGCCTGGATGTTGCGTGGCACCTCCTTGCTCACCAGCCTCTTGGCCTCCTTCCCAGCCTGGGGCCATTTCGATCCCTTGCCGGTGCTGTCGGGGGGCTATACCGCCCGCAAGACGGAAATGGAGAGCAATCAATCGGCGACGGATAAAGAAGATCAAGAATATCAAGGAATCGACAGGATCTTCCGAGACACTCCTCAAGACGAGGACCGCTCGGTATGACCCGATAGCCACGATCTCATGCGAATCCCGCCATTAGCTTCTATCAGCATCGGACTTGTCTCCGTCACGCTCACCTCCATCATGTTGAGTAATTCGTTTTTTCAGATAGCGCCAGATGAACACGAACAGACATTTGCCTATCGTCGAACTCTTTCCGAATCGCTTGCCATTCAATATTCAACGCTTGCCGGTCAAGACGACTTTGAGACCATTGAAGTCGCCATGGACACACTGGTTGAACGAACTCCTGATATTTTGTCTGCAGCGTTGGTCTCTGTCCACGGCGAACCTCTGGCCGCAACCTCGACTCACCAAACACTGTGGTTGCCTCCGGCAGACAACGAGTCCACGCTTGATCATGTCCAAATTCCCATTTTTCAGGGCCTGGCTCGATGGGGTACGCTGCAAATTCGGTTTCAAGCACCTCAGGATTCTCCAACGGCAGAATTTTTCTCATTACCATGGACCCGCTTCATTGCGACAGTCGCCTGCCTGGGATTCCTCGGCTATTATTTTTTTATGAAACGCACCTTGCGACATTTGGACCCGTCCTCTGTTGTCCCCAAACGAGTGAAGGCGGCGCTTGATAATCTGGAAGAAGGTGTCGTGATCCTCGACCCCCACGATCAAATTATCTTGGCGAATAGCGCTTTTCTGAGACAGTCCGGGAAAGACCTGACGGCCCTACTCGGTTCAAATATCTCAAAATTGCCATGGGTTACGACAGAAGCCCATGTGGGAGAGGAGATGCCGTGGGTGCTTGCCCGCACACAGAACAGCCCACAAACTGCTTCTCCGCGAATTCTCATTCAATCGGAAGACACATTCAGGAAACTCTTACTCAATTGTTCCCCCATTCAAGATGACGCTGGTCACGTCACTGGCGTACTCGTCTCGTTTAATGATGTCACGGAACTCGATATTGCCAATGCGCAGCTTGTCGAAACCTTACACAATTTACATGAAACCCAGGATGAGCTCCTGAAAAAGAATGCAGAACTTGAACTCTTAGCCACGAGAGACCCGATGACAGGCTGCTTGAATCGCCGCGCATTCTTTGAACAGTTGGATCAATTGTATGTGGCGGCAAAAGAGCAGGACACCGCTCTCACCTGCATCATGACCGACATCGATCATTTTAAGTCCTTTAATGACCGCTACGGACATGCCCTGGGAGATCAAGTTATTAAAGTATTTGTGAAAACCATGAGTGAATGCATTCGGCCCACCGACATTATGGGACGGTATGGCGGCGAAGAGTTTTGTATCATCTTACCCGAGGCAGATAGATCCCATGCCAGGGAGATTGCCGAACGTATGTGCCGGAAAGTCGAAGCGGAGAGTGGAGGTAAAATCAGAACCACGTCAGGCCTCAGCATTACGGCAAGCTTTGGCGTGTCGGCAATACGTCCTGAAACCGTTGACCCATCAGAGTTGATCGAACAAGCCGATCAAGCTCTCTACATGGCAAAAGAGGGTGGACGGAATCAAGTGAAAGTATGGGAAGCGAACGCACCAGTACAACCAGCGGTCTCTCACTGAGAAAAAAATGACTGGAAACAACACTGATTATGACAGGACTCAAGAACTGCTGAAATGGGCGACGTATCGTGACGATACACAATCGTCAAAATTGATGAGCGAATATTACGCGGCATGCTCCATGGCTGGAGCGAATATTTCGAGCGTCTGGCTTAACCCTTCTTGAACCAATTCGAGCATTCGATTGAGATCTTCCTCTGAGAGATCTTGTAATTCTTGCCCATGTATCGTTAGCCATTGCCTCCAGTTTTCCCTAGGAATATCCAACAACTGACATTCCACGACAACTCCGGCAAGATGCAGGATATCGAGTTCTAAGGAATGTTCTGTTGCGTCGAACGGATTCATATGATAGCGAGTCGACCGCTGATAGTTTTCTGGAAGGTGCCAATGCGCCAATACGCGTGCTCCGACCTCTGCAGCTTCAAACCCGATCGTCTTCAGTTCGAGCTTTGGTCGTATACTCATCTCAGTTTTCGCCTGCTCGAAAACCTGAGAGGCAAGATCCGGCATCTTTTGATACAAGACAAGGTGTCCAATGTCACAGAGTAATCCACCCACGAATAATCGCTCGCTATCAATCAGTTGGCAGTGTTGCCCCAACACTCGTGCCAACAACCCTCGTTCAACGCATTGCTGCCAAAACGTTTTCATATCCATTACATCCGGCTGAATTTTGGAAAACGTTGAGGCAAGAGACGTGGCTAAGACCAGATCATGGATGGGTTGCATCCCCAAAATACTTGCAGCACGTGAAACTGTTTCAATTTTCCCTGATAATCCATAAAATGGGCTATTGACTAACCTCAAGACTCGAGCCGTCATCGCCGGATCAACGGACAGCGCCCTTGCCAACTCAACCATTGACGCCTTGGGATCTTCAACCACCTCTTTCACACGCAGATAGACATCGGGAAAGGTTGGCAAATCGTCACAGTCTTGGATAAGTTGTTCGACCGTTAACATGGTTGTCTTTCAATCTCGTATCAGTAGATTTTCACAGACCTATCAGGCTATAGCCTATAGCCGTTCCAATTTACTTCCATCTGTACGACGTGTGTTTTTGCGCTGTGTACATGATATAAATTCGATTGGAAGTTATTTGGTTTCGCTATAGATATGTCCTCATATCTAGATCGGCCATTTAGGTGGATCCCTTAACGGGAAACAGGGAAAGTTATAGCCGTTCCAGTTATGCCGGATCTACATGTCGTCGCACTGAATGCGATTAACCCATCGTGATTGAAGCATCAATCGCCTGCAGGTCATCCAGGCGGGCATAACCGTCCTTACGTTCAGGCGGTACCGCGCAGAGTTCATCGTCTTTTCCTGGGTGGAAGTTATTTGGTTTCGCTATAAACGTGAAAATTGCAAAATGAACAGTAAGGTGGAGTGGGAGACTGGGAGAAAATCGTGGAGTCTCAGAGAACAACGAACAGCCTCTTCTCACGAAATACGAGCAACGTAATACGTCCTAGCCCGACGAATCTGCTCGCTGTAGCGCCCGCATAAGTACCGGATCGCTCATAGCGACTTCACTCAGCGCATCCATAATATGGAGTTCCTTCGACTTGACGAGACCCTTGGCTTTTGAATATTGCCGGGCATTAAATCGAGCCACGGATGGCTGACCATTAATAATCTGGCAGGCCAGGACGCCTCCGGTCTTCAATTCACAGGTTCCTCCATGATCCAACAACGTTTGCGCCTCTTGCTGACTCACACCGTGAAATTCCGAAAAATCCTCAAGTCCGCTCGTTTCAACCAGCTTTCCATCCGGCATCACACATTTCCGTTTAAAATGCGGTGACCAATCTTTTCGGAAATCAATATATTTCACATCGCCTCCGCGTGCGACAGACAATTCTAATTTGGCGTAGTCAATTCCAAGATTCTTTTGTTTGAGCCGTTCTTTGAGTTCTTCGGGTAATGTTCGATAGAAGACACGGGTTGCCGCCTCCCCCATCGAAAGCCCCCAACTCTGACGTAGCTGTTCAGCATCGGCATATTGCTCAAGGTCCAACACCCATGTCTGTTTTGGTTCTTGCCCCGAGGAATCAATTGTGCACACGAAGAGGCCTTTCGTGACCAGACTGCCGGATTGTGGATACTGATACAAACCACCTTCAGTCAATAACTGCGTCACGGTTTCGAGCGGAATCTCATAACTTTCGGACAAGACTCTGGCATGAACGGCGAGATCTTCAGACTCGGTCATCGCACAGACCATGACATTTCCTGGAGGGTCATGATCGGTATAATTCTCAAGTATGTTATACAGCACCGGCAATTTTTCTTTTTTCAGGGGACGTTTCTTTACCTTAAACATCAGTAGGCACTCCTCATTGAAAAACTAAAGCTCGATCATTCAGCCCCCCCGCAGCAAGCTACGGGGAATAGAAAGATTCATATTTGCATTTCTTGATGGCCCAATGGTACAAGAATGGCCGTTTTTATCACAATCTTTCTTTCACGTATCTCCAGCATGTCAAAACAAGACCTTCTACAGGCCTTCCATACAACCAACGCCTTTCAATGGGACGAACACACCGGCTTTCGTCTGGCCTCTGGACGAACCAGCCCGTACTACATCGACTGTCGTATTGTCTTATCGCACCCTGAGCCTCGTCACCTTGTTGCACAACTGGCCTATAACTCCCTGCAACATTTCACCTTTGACTTGGTTGGAGGACTTGAAATTGGTGCAATTCCGCTCGCCACCTGTATTTCTGATTATGGGTATTCAGCACAGCCTTGCCGCACGTGGCGTACGTTTGTGGTCAGAAAACAAGCGAAAGATCATGGTCTGGGCAAGTTGATCGAAGGAACGTTTTCCCCTGGCGACACGGCGATCATTGTTGATGATGTCCTCACCACTGGGGGGTCGCTTATCAAAGCAGCAGACGCGGCACGAGAGGCCGGACTCGTCGTCACACGTGCCTTAGTTATCGTCGATCGTTCAGAACAAGAAGGACAGCAACGTCTCGCAGACCATGGCCTTGAATTAGTCCGCCTTCTCACATTGGACGACCTGAAAAAGACTCAGCCAGCCTGACGGCTCTGTGATGATAGCGAATCCTCATACATTTCCGTTGAGCCACCCTGACTTTCCCTGCGGAATTATAGCGAATCCCAATAAGTTCCAATCAGGAGAATATCACGAACTCCGCGCGGTACAATGCGAACATGAGGAAGGTTATGCCCGCCTGGATGCCCTGAAGACGATTGACGGTTTAATAACGAATGGTTATAGCGAATCCAAATACGTTCCAAGCAGGAAAATACCACGAACTCAGCGCGGTACAACGTTTCCACCACCGGAAGTTATTTGAAACGGCTATAACCAGCATTCAGTGGATCGACATGTCACTGATTCGGCATAACTGAAACGGCTAGAACTGGATGAGCGCGATCGTGCTTGACAGTCAAACTGAATCCCCCACCAATTTTCGGTGACCACATCTGTTCCTCCCACGCCCTCAACCACCCGCTTCCGTCCACGTGTCGGCCCTTCCCGGTTGATCATATACGAACCGTGACAATATTGTCGTATCCGACGTAAGGCATCCGATCTATTTGGAGAAAGCAAGTGTCCGACATGTTCTTGAAACACATATTGCACCACGCCTCCGCCGTTTCCATTCGGATGCATGAGCACTCCTGCCCCACACCCGAGGAACCAACCCGCCCCGAATGCAAGAGCAACGATACTTGACCAACGCTTCAAAGCCGGCATAAGATTTTTAGAGAGAGCGGATACCGTATTTTACGCGTCTGTCACGTGCGACAGAGACCCATCAAAACCGTCCTGAGTATACCCTGGCTTGAACGACTTATAAAGGAGACCTCATCATGAAACAGATAAACATCTTCATCATCATGCCGCTGATGTGTTGTGTGATCATGGGCCTGAGTCTCACGAGTTTTGCAGCCCAACCCTATGTCTTGAATGTTCAGCAAGTAAAGGCCGGACTCGATAAAGCAGCTGATCCAACGCAAAAGGGATTTATCCTCATCGACGTGCGGACACCAGAGGAACATCGTGATGGGTTTATCCCAGGAACCGATATGAATATCGACTATCGAGCGCTCCCGCAACGCTATCGAGACCTGGCGGCTCAACCCGATGATCATATTGTCGTCTATTGTCAAACTGGACATCGGAGCAATATTGCCGCGAATACGTTAATGGAATTGGGATACACACATGTGTATAACGTCGAAGGGAGTATGAATGCTTGGCAGGAAGCCGGATATGCGGTTGAACGCCCTCACTAAAGAGAAACCCTTCAGTCATACTCGTTTAGGTAAACAGGAAAGAGAAATATTTATGAAGGGACGAGACCGTCTGTCTCCTCCATCACTTTCGAGTAAATACCATCAAACTCGTAATGAATCTCACGAAAAGCTGAAAGCAATTGCGGATCGAAGTGAGAGGGCTTTGTTCGATCATTTCCATTTAACATTAAGTCACATGTTTTCTTATGAGAAAAGGCTGGTTTATACGGCCGCTTACTTCGAAGAGCATCATAGTGATCCCCGAGCATGACAATGCGTCCGGTGAGAGGAATTTGTTCTCCCCTGAGGCCATACGGATACCCGCTTCCGTCCCACCGTTCATGATGGGTGATCGCCACTTCCCGAGCCATTTTCAACAACGGTGACGAAGACCCTGCTAACAAGCTTGCCCCGAGTGTTGGATGCGTCTTGATCATTTCCCATTCTTCTTCCTCTAACGGACCCTGTTTTCCTAGCACGGCATCAGGAATACCAATCTTTCCCACATCATGCATGGGTGCCGCCGCAAAGAGCTGCTGAGCGGCCTCGTCACTCCAACCTATGCATAACGCCATGGTTTTTGAATAATGACTCAATCGTTCGATATGTCCTCCCGTCTCCTCATCTTTATACCGAGAAGCCAAGGAAAGACGGACGATCGTTTCTGCATAGGCCTGTTCTAGTTCTTGATTTTTTCGTTGCTCCGCATCATAGGACTTTTTCAAATCTCGGGCATAGGCTTTTAACTGTTGGTTGACTCTGGTGATCTGCCTCGTCTTGGCGGCCTCTCGCTGAAGTAACGCCTTCAGGTCAGTCGCATATCGTGCAAGTTGAGAACGGGAAGCGTCTAATTGACGTTGAACGGCACCGGTTACGTCCTCGGGAACTTCTTCAGGAATGAGCGCATCACGATTCGATGGGTCGAACCTCATCCTGCTAACGCTTTCTGAACAGTCTGTATTAGTTCGAGAGGACTGAAAGGCTTTTGAAGGTAGGAAAAGATTCCGAGCGTGTGCATTTCATCTTGGTAGTCACGATTGTCTTGACTCGTGAGCATCACGACGGCGATACCGGCAGTGATGGGATTCTCACGTAACCTTCGAACCACTTCGAGACCATCGAGTTTTGGCATGACCCAGTCCAGGATAACCAGATCTGGTCGATGATGGAGAATGGCCTGAATCCCCGCTTCTCCATCTTCCGCCGTATATAAACGATACTGAGAATCCTCTAGCGTTATTTCAACCAACTCTCGAATATCGTCGTCGTCATCCACAATGACGATGGTCTTCTCTCTGGTTTCCATCTCTCATCTATCCTTTGCTCACCAACAATGACACATTCACAATGTCTGGGGGTCTTCATTCGGTTCTTGATCCTCCTTGATCATGTCAGTGTGTTCCGGGCTTGCATCAAGCTCCTGTACTGGAGATTGCGACTCCCAGGTCCCTCGGTCTATCTTTCTGGCAACGGTAATAAATCCTGAGTGTGCAACCATACGATGATCTGGCCTCACACTACGGCCTTGAATATTCCATGTGCGTAATAATGTTTCAAAGGTTTCAATAAGCGCAAACTCCCGAGTCTCTTCCAATGCCGTAACGGTTTGCATGACCTGCGGAATCGTCGGCACAAAGCTGAGATAGAGCCCCCCGCATCGCAACCCTTGAACCGCATGGGGTACGACCTGCCACGGCTCAGATAGATCCAACACGATACGATCAAAGAGCCCTGCTTGAAGATCGTCTTCATGAATCCCTTGAAAAATATCGCCTAACCTCAACGTAAAGTTTGGAACCGCTCCCATGTAGCGTTCAATATTTTTTGTTGCAGTCCTGGCAAACTCATCTCGCATTTCATAACTGACGACCGTCCCTCGCTCACCGACGGCTCGAAGCAGAGCCATGGTTAACGAACCAGACCCGACGCCAGCCTCTAAGACCCGAGCCCCCGGATAGATATCTCCCCAAATGGTGACCATGGCCAGATCTTTGGGATAAATGACCTGCGCCCCTCTTGGCATTTTCACCGAATATTCAGCCAATGTCGGATAGATCGCGAGCATCGCCCTCCCAGTTGAGAGATGCACCATGGTGCCATCAGGAATGCCTATGAGGTCATCATGAGCAATTTTCTCTCCACTCAATTGAAAGACATCACCAGCCTTTAATGTGAGGGCATAATGTCGATCCTTTTTGTCCACTAAATGAATTCTGTTTCCGGCTTGTAGATATTTCATAATGGAGGCATTCTAACAAGCAGCTTGACCATTTCACACCCACTCTTTTGAGGGGAATTGAGGTGCGAAACGCGTATCTCGTCGTTCGTTGCTCGTCGTTCGTTGCTCGTCGTTCGTTGCTCGTTGCTCGTCGTTCGTTACTCGTCGCTCGTTGCCTGTTTTCTGTCCTATATGTTACTCCTCACGCTTTACACCTCACTCCTCCCGCCTTTTGGCGATTATCTTGACACCATTCGTCCGTGAACGTAAGATCCAAATAGACGGGCCCTCACTGTCGGAGCCCCATGATTTCCTTACAGCTACCATCAACGTTCTCCATATTATTGGGTACCGCCCGGTTTTTTTCTCGCCTTGTATGGCTCGTATTCTTACTGTTGAACTCCTGGCACACTCCTGTCGCCTACTCACAATCACCACAGGTTATCGTGGCCACGTACGAAGGCGTCATTAACCCCGTCGCGGTAGAATACCTACAGGAATGTATTCAAATAGCACACGATACGCGGGCTGAAACCTTGGTCTTTCAACTTGATACGCCTGGAGGGTTGGACACATCGATGCGCATGATGGTGAAGGACATTACACAATCACCGGTCCCCGTGGTCGTCTACGTCTTTCCACCCGGAGGGCGCGCCGCATCGGCTGGCGTGTTTTTGACTCTGGCCGCACACTTTGCCGCCATGGCACCTGGCACCAATATCGGAGCAGCGCACCCGGTCGCCATGGGAGGCGGGGAAATGGATGAGGTGATGAAGAAAAAGGTGGAGAATGATTCCGTGGCTTATCTTGTTTCCATTGCAGAACGTCGCGGCCGTAACGCCGAGTGGGCGGAAAAGGCCGTGCGCCAAAGCGTCTCGGTCACCGCACAACAAGCCCTAGATCTTCAACTCATCGATTTCGTTCCTGAAAATCTCACGAAACTGTTGGAAGCACTTGATGGAAAAACTACGTCAATCAACTCGCATACAGTGACCCTACAGACCGCCCAAGCGCAGATTCACACATACCCAATGTCCTGGCGTCTCAAGGTGCTGAAGGCTCTGAGCGATCCAAACATCGCCTATGTCCTCATGACGATCGGCACCATCGGCATCATTGCAGAACTGTACAACCCAGGTGCGATCTTACCTGGTGTTGTCGGCGCCATTAGTTTGATCCTGGCGTTTTATTCCTTACACACACTCCCGGTCAACTACGCAGGCGTACTCTTGCTCATTGTGGGTTTGGTCCTGTTGCTGTTAGAAACCACCGTCACGAGCTTCGGACTGCTGGCTATCGGTGGGATCACCTCGCTGATCCTCGGGTCAGTCATGCTGATTAAAGAAGGCTATCCGTTTTACGAACTCTCCTGGACAACGATAATTCCCATTGTCGCATTCACGACCGGCTTTGTGTTATTGATCGTCTCGTTTAGCGTGAAAACACTCAAAAGCCGAACCATGACGGGGAGTGAAGGCCTGATCGGCATGACAGGTTCAGCAAAAACTGATCTCACACCTTCAGGAAAAATTTTCGTGCATGGGGAACTGTGGAATGCCATCAGTGACACACCCATTCATGCCGGCGACACCATCGAAGTGACCGGCATGGATGGCTTAACACTCTACGTCAAACCCTCACTCGCATCTCAGCGGAACGCGTAACGGTGGAGGTGACCGTGAACCCTTCGTATATTGTTCTCTTTATTGGAATCCTCGCTCTCATTGCCAAAGGGTTTTATGTCTTACGTGAATATGAACGCGCAGTGATTTTCCGTTTTGGCCGGTTAGCCAGCGGCATCATCGGAGGACATGGACCTGGCGTGATTGTCATTATTCCATTTATTGACAAATTGGTTCGCGTGAGTCTCCGCACCGTCACCATGGATGTTCCACCGCAAGATGTCATCACCAAGGACAACGTCTCGGTCAAAGTCAATGCCGTGATTTACTTTCGCGTCGTCGACGCACAGAAAGCCATCGTCGATGTTGAAGACTACTACTACGCCACATCCATGATCGCGCAAACCACCCTGCGGAGCGTCTTAGGACAAAGTCAACTGGACGACCTGCTCTCCAAGCGCGATGAAATCAATGCAGATCTTCAACGCATTATCGATCAAGCTACAGAGCCATGGGGCATTAAGGTGTCGGCGGTTGAAGTCAAAAATGTCGACCTCCCCCATGAAATGCAACGAGCCATCGCACGCCAAGCCGAAGCCGAACGGGAACGACGGTCAAAAGTCATTCATGCCGAAGGCGAGTTCCAGGCGTCTCAACGACTAGCCGATGCCGCGAACGTGTTATCGCAGAATCCTGCCGCGATCCAACTACGCTATTTAGAAACCATGATGAGTATTGCCGGGGACAAAAATTCGACTATACTTTTCCCGCTTCCAATCGATATTCTAAGCGCATTCATGAAGACATCCGATAATCCACAAACGAAAGAGCGGTAAGAGAATCTCAGCTGTCAATCCGTCCACGCATGACTCACATCGCTCATTCATGAAGGAATATAAGGAATGAAACGTTTTTTTGCCGTGATCGGACTGGGACGATTTGGCTATAGCGTAGCTGAAACGCTGATCAACAAAGGCTGTGAGGTCTTGGCCATTGATCGCGATGAGGAAAAAATCCAAGCCATTAGTGATATCGCCACATTCGCAGTCCAGTGTGACGCGACCGATGAACGAGCCCTCAAAGCCGTCAGCGCGCAAAACGTGGATGTGGCTGTGGTCAGCATTGGCGAGAATATCGAAGCGAGTATTCTTATCGTGCAAACACTAAAGGAGATGGGCATAGAATCGATTATTGCGAAGGCCGTAGCGCCCATTCAAGGAAAAATCCTCAAGAACCTGGGCGTCAATGAAGTCATCTACCCTGAACGTGATACGGCCATTCGCTTGGCTCACCGACTCATTTCACCAAATGTCTTAGAATATCTTGAACTCGCTCCCGGATACAGCATCGAGGAAGTCTCCGTTTCAGAAAAATTTTCAGGGTTAAGTATCGGAGAATCCAAAATTCGACAACAACATAATTTAAATATTATCGGGATCAAAAAACAGGTTACCCGCATGGTCAAAGGACGGATGATGGTTGGGGAGTCCTTTAACTTTACTCCGTCCCCGGATGAGATCATCGAAAAAGGTGACGTCCTTGTCTTGATCGGTCGAGAAGAAGATTTCGACCAATTCAGCGATGCTGAGGACGATAAAGATTAACGTGCTCGAACCATCGCAACTATCACGTCCCTCGTGACACATTCTCCAGAACACCTCATTTCAATTCAAATAACAATCGGGCACTGCTAACTGTGCAATGAAATCACTCTCAAAGCTTATCTTTACTAATATAGCCGTGCTCTTGGTCGGTCTCTTATCGATAAACTTTTTTTTCTCGATCATTATCGACGGCGTCTATCTTTATAAAAAAGTCTTTGTATCGATCGGACAACCCTTGTATCGCGAAAGCCTGCCTGATCAGGAGGAGGCCAAGAACATCTTTCGTGAGCTTCGACAATTAACGAAACAATACACCCCCTACATGGGATGGTCCCGTCAACCGTTTTCCGGCGTCTCCACCAACGTTGACTCCGTTCATGGCGAACGCATCACGCCGCAACCCTCGAATCAGACCAACAAGCATATACATTTTTTTGGCGGCTCGACCATGTGGGGAAGCGGGGTGGATGATCAGCACACTATTCCAGCTCATTTCCATACACTCCAGCCGGATTACCAAGTCTATAATCATGCGCAATCAGGTTTTATCAGCCGCCAAGGCGTGGCACGATTAGTCAACCTTGTGAATCAGAACAGCCCGATGGATGTTGTGGTGTTTTATGATGGATGTAATGATCCGTTGACACTGTGTCGTGGAGACATCTCAATTAACGGGCACCGGGAAGAATCAAAAATCCGACAAAAACTTGAACATCAATGGCAAATTCCTCAAAGCATTTTTACCGCCACGCAAATAGCTATTCGAACAATTTTCAAAGGAGGAACCCGTCCTCCATCTCGATGTGAAGACGACCCGAACTACGCCAAAACCGTCGCAACCACAATGGTCAATAATTGGAAAATCGCGAAAACAATTGCATCCATGAAAGGCGCAGACTTTCATGCGATTCTTCAACCGGTCTCACGGCTGGGTCATCCCAACATCGACTATTTAGATGAAAAATACGATGGGTCAGAATGGAAAGCCGTCTATCCGTATGTGCAGGAAATGAAACAAAAAGAAAATCTGACATGGCTTCATGACTTCTCTGATGCGTTTGATCGAAAAGACCCAATCTATATTGACTTGTGCCATGTCAACAGTTTAGGCAATGAAATTATCGCCAAGAAACTCAGTCAAATCATTTCCCGTCTCGACAACGCGTCCTGATAACCGAGAGTAAAGCCAGCACATGACGATGCGTGAAAAGGAATGGTATAGTTTCTTAACTTTTTCTCAGTACCTATGATCTGACGCCTGCAGGCCAGTCCGTTGAGTGAACGCCTCTCATACTGTGCGGGCTTGTTTGAGCGCAGCGAGTTAGCCCGCCCCACCAAACGGTGTTCATCTCATCAGATAAGCCTGGCCTGGGCGTTCATGGTTTTGGGTCCTTTTGCCGAAACAAAAGGGCCTCGGCCGCTGGGACGAACCCCGGCAGAGAGCAAAAACCTAGGACGATAAGTAAGGCATACGAGCAATGTGGGAATGAGAATGCGCCATGTTCTTAAGCAAAAGCTCCTCTGCACTATAGCGAATCCAAATAAGTTCCAGCCGAGTCACCACCACTCACAGAGCGCAAGAACACACTTCGTACAGACGAAACTGTATCCGCACGGTTACAGGTCTTAATGAAAAATTTAAAAACTATAGCACGGCGGAGAAACACGAAACGGTTTTTAGAGGTGCCCTTTAATAACTCTCAGATGTTCGTGCCACGCCAAATACCCGAGAGAGTCGATCCATAGGCGTCAGATGCTTAATCGCGACCATAAAGACTTTTCGCATCCGATCTTCCGGACAATGAATTTCTTTCATGCCATGCCAAGAATTTGGCGTTCGTGAAAAGAGCAGGCTATAATTTCCTATGGCACGAGAGGGAATGATATGCTGAAATGCATCAAAGTCCGGGGCTGACTTCCGGTCAAGGTGTCCGCCATCATCAAGAATGAGTGTTTCCCCTCCCCATTCCGGACTCCAATCCGTCGGAGTACTGAAGTAGAAAAGATGTGCGCCAACTTTATTCTTGTGATCGCAATGTGGTGAGATCGAACACCCATTGGGTGTATAAAACCAAAAAAAATCCAGTTCAAACGAACGGCATTTCAAGAAAGTTTTGAGAAATGATCCATATTCTTCCCCTTGCAGTTCTTGAAGAAATTCTTCCCATGGATCAGGCAAAGTAAGGCCTTGACGATACTTAAGGGTAAAACGATCATGACTTTTTTGACCATACTTTCGAGCTCTTCCAAACGTCGTGTTAAACAACGAAATGTCCGGCAAGGCATCAATCAAACACTGATACGCCTCTTCGCGTAACAACCCATACGGATTCACCCATGGATAGGGGTTCTGCCGCTGATACGCATCGACATCAATAGCCCCAAGGGTTTCTGAGTTAAGATACGTCATGGCGCTCACCATACAACAATTGTGATTCGACCGACAAGATGAGTCATCATTTACAGGGACAAGCCATTCACACCCGACAACCCCTAGGGCGTTCCACTCACCTTTTCATACTCATTGCCATACTGTACAGTTCAACTATTCCAAGCATTGGTGCGAACTCAGACTCACTCCCTTCATACTGTGCGCAAGCACCTCATCCAATTCTCATCACCGTACTCGGACTACGCAATACGCACGGTTCGATCAAAGCTAAGCTCTATGGCGACAATCCAGATGAGTTCCTTGTTTCCGGGAAGAAATTGGATACGAAACGCGAGTCGGCAGAAATCCCATCTACAAGCATCTGTCTCCAAGCACCCAGCCCCGGTACCTACGCCATTGTCGTACATCACGACGAAAATGGGAACAAGAAATTAGACACCAACTGGATTGGCCTGCCAACGGAAGGCATCGGGTTTTCAAATAACCCTGAGCTTGGCCTCACACAACCGGCGCATGACGATGTGGCATTTCAAGTTCGTGACGGACTCACCAGGGCAACCATCACGTTGCAGTATTAGGAATCAGACGACTTTTGCTTGACCATCGCCTTCCGGGCTCCATCTTTGACTGTACGCCAACGCAGCCTCTTTTTTCCTGCATGAAAAAACACCGAGACAATCTGAATAGCAATATTTAGATCACCTGGACTTTCTTTCACAGCCGCTCTCATTAATTGTAAGGCTTGACGCCACTCACCAAGCTGAATCAACATTTTTGAGCCTCGAACATATTCACAAGCCCTGATCCACTGCTTTACTTTTTGATCCAAATCGTCAAAGCATGCTGCTGTCGGCACAGGAGGTTGGCTCGATTGTTGAAATACGGTATGAGAACATCTATCAGATAGAGGCACTGATCGACGGGTATGATAATTGTTGATTGCCGTTTCATACAGCCTCCCAAGACACACTTGCGTTTGACTCCACGATCGTTTTCGAAGAATGGTTTCCCTCGCGGCCTCTCCAATCTTAACGATCAGATCACGGTTCCGTTCAAGTGTCACGGTCATGTCAACGAAGGCCTGGGAATCGTCAAATGGAACGATGAAACCATTCTTGTGATCGTGCACGAGATCAAGCACGGCACCCACTGGTGTCGAAACACACGGCAATCCGCTAGCCATGGCTTCAAGCAGTGGAACAGGCCCCCCCTCGATTCGAGAGGTTACCCAAAACACATCGAGGGCTCGATACAACCTCGCGATTGCCGTATGATCGAGTTGGTAAGACACGTGAACGACCGCAATGTTTTCACTCTGAAGCTGACGAACGAGCTGTTCCCAGCCAGGACCAATCATTACAATTACAAGTTGCGGCATGGATTGACGAAGAGTTTTTACGCTTTCGAGGAAACACGCCAACCCCTTTCTTCCATCGACATCACTTGTCCGTCGTCCGGCAAACCCAACGACAAACGCCCCTGTTGAAATGTTCAATTCCTGACGAATGGAAGATCGTTCAGCCTGGCTCGCCGGATAGAACTCCGTCCCATCAACGGCAAACGGCACAATCCCCAATCGCTCACAAGGTATACCCACATCAATCAAATACTGTTGCCATTGAGTCGACACCGTCATGACGGCATCGCAGTCATCAAGATATTTCACATGCGTGTTGGAATCCATATGATGGAACGTCGTCACCGTCGGCAATCGACCACAGAACGGCTCCATGGTTTTCGTATTCAAAAAATGGACAAGATCAAACGAGAGTGGAAATTGCCCATACCGTTGCTGAAACTCCCTGATCACATGTTGCGAACAAATCACGGCGTTGAGTTGAGGATTATTTTTGACAACCTGGCGGGCAAAATGACCAACTGTCCAATAGAGGGAATCAACGACCAGGAGAACGCGAAGTGGGTCGCGTCCTTGATGCTGTGCAGTAGATTCCTTAACAGCCATTGGCTTAGGAAGACATCCTTGTCGTAACCGAATGCCACACTTAAAAAACTGATACGTTATCTTACGCTATAGCCGATTCTCTGAACTTCGATACCTTGAAGCCCTTATAGCCGTTTCAGTTATGCCGAATCAGTGACATGTCGATCCACTGAATGCTGATTGCTCCTTCGTTATTAAACCGTCAATCGTCTTCAGGGCATCCAGGCGGGCATAACCTTCCTCATGTTCGCATGGTACCGCGCGGAGTTCGTGATATTCTCCTGATTGGAACTTATTGGGATCCGCTATAATTCCGCAGGGAAAGTCAGGGTGGCTCAACGGAAAGATATGAGGATTCGCTATAGTCTCTTGAAACTTAGAACACCCGCCTAAGCACGGTCTTCAACTAATGTGGCGGTACCCTGTTCTAAACGATACACACGATCTGCCGCATCAATAAGACCCGCCTGATGGGAAATAGCAAGAATCGTCAACGATCCTCGAAGCTCCTGTAGCGTTCGACAAATCGCAGCTTCTGTTGCCGAATCAAGTGCACTGGTTGCTTCATCTAAGATAAGCAGTCTCGGGCGATGCGCCAACGCCCGGGCAATAGCAATTCGCTGTCGTTGTCCACCGGAAAGGCTACTCCCATGCTCACCCACGGAAGTCCGTAATCCTTGAGGAAGTTGTTGAATAAACTCCCAGGCCCCTGCGGCGCGAAGTGCAGATTCTACATCAGCGTCCTGAAGATCCGGGTCTCCCAACGTGACATTTTGATAGACGGAATCATGCAACAGTAACGTTTCTTGGGGCACATAGCCGATTGATCGCCTCCAGGCGTTCAAGTTCACAACGCCTAATGGCAAACTATCCAAAGATACTTCCCCTTGCTGTGGCCGAATAAGACCGATCACCAAATCAACGATTGTGGTTTTTCCAGCACCGGACGGTCCGACAATTGATGTAAAGCCACCGGCCGGGATTGTCAATGACGCGTGGTTGAGCACCGGACGTGTGTCGTATGAAAATGTCACATTGTCGAATCTAATCTCATGCTCTAACTCTGGGACTTGATCACCTGATACATTTTCACATTGCTGCTCTGCCTGCTCAATCGTTTCACGAAGCGACCAATATGCGCTTTCAAATATCACCATATCCTGATATTGCCGTTGAATCTTTCCCAGCCGACTCAGCATCTGTGCCAGCAATAAGATAAGAACCATGACGGTCGCAAACGGCATTCCCCATTTCACTAACGCCATATACAGCCCAATGGCGACCAAAATCGTCAGCATCGGCTCCTGTGATGCCCGCAGTGCTTCCCGACTTATCACCTGTTTTCGAATGGCTTTGTTTAATTTTTTCGTTTCGGATTCCAAAAGGGAACTAAACAACGCTTCTCGCGCCATCGCCTTTAACGGTTTGACGGAACGAAGACTATCCGTCATGACTGCCAAGAGGGATTTCAGCAACTTGGTTTGACGTCTACCCGCACGCTTGGCCATCCTGATTAGCTTGTTGAGCACGAATAACAGACAGACACTCGCAACGATTGCCGTCAAGGTTACTTTCCACGAAACCAGAAATGCCACGCACATATAGACCAGCACTTGAATCGAGACGGCGGTGACATTGGCAGCAAAATGATAGGCACTGGCCGAACGCTGGGCTTCAGTTGCGACGGCATTCACCAACATCCCGGCAGGCTGACGAATGTAGTACTCCCACCGCGTTCTCAATAACGCACGGATGAGAGCCAACCGAAGATCGGTGGCCACATGAGCCATGGTATAGCCGACTTGCCGATTCGCTAACATTAAAAACACATTTTTAAGCAGTATGCCCACAACAATGACAATCAACAGAGCTTCAAGTGACGGAGACAACCCCATACGCACCAAAGCATCCAGTATGAGTTGACCAGGCCCTACATCAGTTGAAGATGCTCCACTCTCAAGAGGCGGTGATGGTGCACCTTGACTGTCTATCGCGGTACTTAAGAGTGGAAGGAGGGTGGATAAACTCAGTCCTTCCATCACTCCAGCGAGTAACAAGGAAAGGAGTGTGAAAAAACTTGGCCAAGGATAAGCTCGACCGAACGCGAGGAGTAAGCTCATACCGGTGAGAATTCGATTTTTTCAGAAAGGTCTTGCAAGGAGATCTCGTGATTCTTTTTCAATATGCCAGAAACATAAGACACTGTCGACCGAGACAGATTGAGGGAGCATGGTTTTCGAACACACCAGTTCGCGATCATTCGCTCTTGACCAGCCCACGCACATGCAACTGTCGAGCAAGAGACGTCGCCACCAATTGATGAGACTTGGCCGTCATATGTTCATCTTCAATACTATAATATAATCCAGATTCCCCCTGACGAGCAGCCTCAACTAATACGGTTAGCGAATCAAGCACAGGAATACCGGCTTCCTGCCCGAACTCCTCAAAGACTCGATTGATACGAGTGAGGTCAAGTTGTAGCTGCGGGTAGGCTTCTTGAACTTTTGCTTGATATTCATTCTCCACTTGAAGTTTTGGAGCCATGACCGTCATCGCAAATGTGGCCCCTTGAGCTAGTACCTGCTCTCGCATGCGTAAAATAAGGGCCTTCGTGACTGCCCATCCATCATCCCAGAGGCGCGTATAGTCCTCAACCGACATGCCACGAGTTGAGTATTCAGGAGCAAATTCCGCAAGGAACGGCCATCCGATAAACATGTTCGGATCATGGAATTTCGACGTTTTAAAACTACCCACAAGCATTTTCCCTAAGCGATACAACACCTGCCGCTTGTGATACGCTTTCAAGCGCTCTTCCGGAGTACGATCTTTCTCTCTCTCATAGAAAGGTTTGACATGACTCAAGTCCAATTGCAATTGACCGGCATCATCAAGACTCGCATAGGCTCGCACCTTTTTCTTCTGATGGAGTTCCTGCAAAACTAATGTATTCGTTTGAATATCCGTGTTTGGACTGAATGCTAATATGACAAGATCCGGCTTGTACGACAAGCCTTCTTCTTCTAAGAACAATAACTCCTGCACGGTGTTATACGTGGCAAACCCGCCATTAATAATTTCCACTCGATCCGCGCCAAGCTCTTCGGTCAAACGCGTTGGGATAATCTGCTCAACCGGAACCCCGCTTCCAAACGTCGTGGAATCGGCAACGAAAAGGATTCGTTGACGATGATCTTTGGGGCCAATATCCGGACCACGAAGACCCTGTGCATTGATGTGCACGGGTACATTGAAGTCCAACTCCTGATGCCACCCCGTCAATCCAGGACCATAGGCAATCGTTCGTGTTGGATGGGGAACCGTAAAGGAAGGGCTGGAAAATGGTTGTGCCAGTGAACCGAAAAAATACACACGAAGAAATGCCTCCATCACCACGACCATCACCGCAATAGTCATGCAAACCAGAACCACATTCAGCAACGGCGTTTGTTTCTTCATGAGATTGTCTATTCGCAAGAATTAGGGAGTAAAGTATTGGGGGAAATGTTCGAGTAAAGCCTGTTGCAATCTGCGAGCAAATAAATTTCCCGCCTTGCCATTGGGATGTGCATCCGTGGGGGTGACCCATAGGGAATGCGGTTCCTCGGCTTGCACTGCCGGCAATAAATCCAGAAACGGCACATTCAGACTCTCAGCTTGCCTCGCAATGAGATCAGTGACTTGGGTGAAAGGATAGGGGGCCACTTGGTGCAGCTCTGGATAATTGACCATTATCACCTGAATGTTCTGCTCTCGACAAAATTCAACCAGTTGCCGAATCGCCTCCTGCGTGGCCACCCATCCAGATTGACGCTCCGCATAAAGATCACGGTAATAACTTAGCCAATCGCCTCGTCCAAAATAACTGCGCATGAACACATCAAGACGACCGGCGAAAAAGACCGCCGCATAGGAATGTTCGACGAATACATTTTGGGTCCGTGACGGCGTGGGCTCCGCATCATTAATAAAATAGTTCAACACCACAATATCGGGATCATACCGAAACCCTTCGTGGAGGAAATAGGCCGTTTGCATTGCCGTATTGGTATTCCCAATTCCTGTATTCAGCACCTCAAAGCCTTTTGGTGATTCCTGTTGATTGAGAAGAGACTCCAGCACATACGAAGTCACACCCTCTGGTTCCGCCCCCCAACCAAAAGTTACAGAATCTCCAAGCATCATAATGCGCACCACATCATTCGGCTTCTCTACCGTATAGTCTTTATCCCGCCATCCAACTGCATTGATTGCAACCGGTACGCCCATGTACGTGCCAGACTGATTTGGCACATGCTCATGCCCCATTCCCGGAATTTTACTGACACGCTTGATATCGCGCGCATAGCGCCACATTTCAATGTCAAAATTATTCGTATTCGCTTGCGTGACTCGTACGTAGACTTCGAACACGCCAAAGACCACAAGCAAACTCATAAGCGCCAGTAGCACACCAAAGATAATATTTTTCATGATATGTATAAGAAGTTAGATACGATTCACAAGCACGAGAGGATAGACGGCTGGCATTATTTCCAGAGAGTATACATTGGGCTCTTGATGAGACGGATCGTGACGGGAAGGCCGAGAAAAGACAAACGGACGATCGCCAATATCTGGAAAAATCTTTGACCTACCTCATGGCGTATTGTTCTGTATCAAATGTCGTCAAGGTTCGCACACATGACGCAAGACATTCCTCAAAATGCGAAGGGCTATTGTATCGAATGACTACAAAAGAATAAATAGGTCTCTTGAGACTACCCTTACAAAAGAACATCTCGTATATCATCAATCACAACTGAAAAATTATCACTCACGCGCGGATGGGAAATAACTTCACGGGTTTTGATACACGTATAGTTCAATTTCATGTCCACAGAGAGACGAAAATAGGCATCAGTCGCTCGTGCTGGAAACAGCTCGATCACACGCGTACCCGGATCGCAAAATACCAGATTGGCTAGCCCAGAACCATGTGGCGCCACAATGACGTCCGCTTCAGAAAACAATCCTACTTGCTCAGTAAATGACATCGATTCCAATAGACATATCGCAAACCCTTGGTCACGAAGGAAATCGGAAAGTTCGACCTCGTTCGTCACCATCCGCTTGCCGGCACATGATCGAGATATATAAATTTTCCGCTTGGAGTCCGAAGAACTCTCTCGCGCTGGCAAAAACGTATCACGAAGCCAATCGCAGACCCAACGAGGGTGACGATATCCGAACATAATCTGATGGCATGGCACCACCAGCTCATCTCCCGTGACCCATGGAACCTGAACGCTATTGATAATGTGACTCCCAGACGTCAACCCTAAGCACTCGAGTGTTTCCACTTGAAAGGGATGCGAATATTGCAAGAAATAATGATCAGGCTCTCCATACAACTCCTGTAATTTGGCAAGGCGTGGAAGAATATCGAATAGCCAATGCGAGTACTGATGCTGGTTCTGTGAAGTCAAAATCGCAATTCGTCCCGGAAAATATCGCGGGTCTTGCTGCTCCTTGCGATAAGCAACAGGAATACTATCCCGCCAACTCCGTCGGCGATACTTCATGCGTTGACGAAATGGGTGGCACGCTTCCAAGACCGGCCGGCTTTTGGACTCAAACACAAACCCGTCCTGATCGGCTGATCCACCTGGAATAAGTACGGTATGATGAAGCGTGACCTGGGAAGGGGTAGGACGGTCCCAAAAATTCTCACGTGAGGCCTCATGACAGGCTGAATAATCAAAGCGTTCTGGAGGACTAAATGTTTTGTCGATAAACGGTGACGCCGATACGGGAATATATGGAAGGACTCCAAACCAATGGCCAACCCGTTCTGCCCCCAATACTGGGTAAAAAAGGCAGGCCAAGAGATGCCTGAACGTAGTCAAAGGGTTTTTGAATGTAGAGTGCCGTTTCGCAAGAGTACCTTCTCCGTCTTCGATGACAGAGGTGAGAACATCCTGTTGGACAAACAACTCCTTCCGACCCACACAACCAGGACTAAACTCCTTTAATAGTTCAGGCAATCGGGTTCCCTCCTTGGCGTTCCCTGTACTTGTTCACCTAACGGACGGACGCAATTTCAAAATTTACGCGATAGAGCCAGATTCACTCTTGACTCTGCTAATCGTACGCATGCTTACCACTTCAGAACAGACCAAACACACTTAGGGCTCAGCGTCAGAAGCTCACGAGTCAAGCATTACAAATGGAACATTCGTATTCTCAACGCAAAATGTTCACTAGCAGACGAGAAACGGAAGAGGTGTTTTTCCGAGAAGAAATATTAAAAATACAGGGGTTATGAAGAGTAGAATTGAAATTGATACAATGAATAATTCACGGGTATGACAACATCTGCAGGAAAATGAGATGATAGCAACAATTCAACGCACCCAGCGCGAGGATACATTTAGAGAGAATGAAATCATTATATAGTATTACCATAACAAAGATTATGAGTTGAGAAAACCAAAAAGAGACTTAATTTTTTGACTCACAACCTCCGCCTCGCGAAGCGGTCGATGCGTACGAATTTCATAATCTTGGCCAAAAGAGCATGCATAGCCTTGTTCAACCAAAACACGATGAAAGGCTTTAAGGTCGCGAAGAGGCCTCACAATGCCCTGTCTGACCAAAACGGCACTACAATTTTTGAAGCCTCGGCTCCAGAAACTACCTTGATACTCTCCATGTAATGAGGCTCGACCGGCAACAACAATCATTTCCCGCAGACGGGCAAATAACGTCAGAGGCTTTTCTGGTAGAGCATAAATAAACACAGGCTTCCCAATGGATACACTCTCACCCACCATGGACTCACTATCGCCCGTAACAATAATACTATCGGCCGTGGCGAGATACCCCCAGTAAGGATTTCGTGACTGATTCGGCTTCCACCTTTGCACGACCCCGGAATGACCTAATCCTTCAGTCAGAGCTTCGGTCGCTTGCGTTCCTGTGCGACGACTTGTCACGGCATGTACCATCCCGCCCGTTTTCTTCGCAAACTCAGCCACATCCTTTCCCAACTGTCTGGCAACGGACTCGTCCAAAACATTCCTGACAGTACTTCCACCAACCAGCAGCACAATATGCGGCCGAGGAGCGTCATCATATAGATCTGGCCATTCTTTGGCCGCCTCTTCGAGTTGTTGATTCGTCACGCGATTTAACGGCGCCAGGGTCTCAATGCGCTGCTCATTCGGCCACATCCGACAATACCCTGGGGCAATAGACACATCGCCTAGCTGCACGGCTTGACTGCCTTTCCGTCCGAGCTGAATAAGCTTGGCCTTCCCCTGACTCTGCTTTCGTATCCATCGTGCTACAGGCGCAGCGCGCCGACCCGCACTGATCACCACATCGGGCCATGGTGGGACGAGTGAATATGAAGAATCGCGATCCAAACAGATCGTGGTGGCACCGAGCAGTCGTTCATGAACTTTATGGAGCCAAGCCAAACGAGAAAACCCAAGAGTCTTGACCGTATATGGCCAACCCAACGCATCAGCCAAACCCAAGGACTGCGTAGAATTACCTGGCCGATCATCTGTCAATACCCAGACGACCGGTCGTGCGGATGCGATAGCGTCAGAACACAAAATACTGGCTTCTCCATATTGATCTTCTTGGCTCATAGCGCAAACCCACAATATTTTTCGATCAATGACAAATTCATCCGTAAATTGCTACTCTCATGCTCAGCACCCAACACGACTACATGTATCCCACGCACCAGCTCATGTACCACGCCGATCTTATTTTACCCATAGAAAATCAAGTCCGTGAATTGGATGCAAAGCTCCTCTTGGCTTGCACCGTAGCACAGCGTGGATATTCTGTGATCATCGGATGGAAAAGTGACATTGAGCAGGGAATTTACCGTTTTCGTTCCGGAAGCCTCTACCTCGCAAAATCATTTGCGCCCGTCAATCTTAAGATGTTGCGCATCTTAAAGGAATTAGGTCACCACGTCATCGCATGGGACGAAGAAGGCCTTGTGCATTACCCTCCTGACATCTACTTCGGACGCCGCTTTACAGGAGACATTTTACCTTATGTCGATAGAATTATCGCTTGGGGAGAAGACAATGCTCAGCTCCTCCAGCAATATCAATCGCCGTTTCCTCTGCCCATTCATGTCTTGGGCAACCCACGCGGTGACTTGCTGAGATCGGAATTGCGGCCATTTTTTGAGTCTGACGTGAAGAATCTTGTGGATCAATATGGAGACTACATTCTGGTCAACACAAATTTTCCATCCGTCAACTGCTTTGACCCTACACTCAATACGTGTCACGAAGACAATGATGCACCTGAAGGATTGGCATTAGGGAGAGGCAGTCGTGGCATGCCCGAAAGCTTTGCGCGAGGCCGTTACGCACATGTGAAGCAATTATTTGAAAAGTTCCAAGAACTTCTGCCGTTTCTCGCCGAAACCTATCCAACTCATACCATCGTCCTTCGACCTCACCCTTCTGAAAATCAAGAATTGTGGAAACAAGAAGTCAAACACTATCCGAATATTATCCTCAAAGCGACAGGGAATGTCATTCCTTGGATTCTCGGTAGTACCGTCCTCATCCACAACGGATGCACCACAGCCGTGGAAGCCTTCGCCATGGACAAACCGGTCATTTCTTACGAACCGTACCGAAACGAACGCTATGACAATCACTTACCCACAGATTTAAGCGAATCCTGTACGACCCTCGAGCAACTCAATGAGAGCCTTGCGAAATACCTTATAAACCCGATGCCACAAACATCCATGGCTCAGCACCAAGAATTATCAATTTTTTTAGCTTCGATGAATGGTACATTGGCCTGTGAACATATAGCAGAGTTGATTGACTCAATGAAGAAAAACGGCTCTCTCGCCCAGAAGCCTCTTACCGACCGACTCCGGCCACTCGGTCATGCAGTCGTACGGCATGCAAAAAAGAAATTCAAACGCCTCAAGGGAAACCTTCAGTATAGTCAAGCCTTTCAACAGCAACGTTTCCCAGACTTAAACCAGATGGAACTTAATCAGAAAGTAGATAATTTTAACCGCTTACTACAATTCCGCAAACCCCTACAGTTAGAGCCCTTGCAAACAAACATCATCCGAATAACCACATCATTTGAGAAAAATTGACACTTCGCGTACAGTATCGCTTGCTGTCTGAGACCAAGAAGAAGATATGGTCTAGGGCAGAGTGGAATTTTACTTCCTTTATAAAAACACAGGCTCTACCATCCTATTCGCTGTTCAAAAGGAGAATGCCCCATTGCCAAATACACTCACCAATCTCACCATTGAAAAATCAAAAGCTCTAGAAATTCTTGCTCCATTTATCGAGAAACAGTTGAAGGCAAATGACCCAGAAATTCAAACTGAAATAGCCAAGCTCAAACGTCGATGGAAACGAAGAAGATGGAAGCGTCAATTGTTAGGGTGGCTACCCACCGGCATGCAAATCCCTCGAGCATTTCGTGGGGCACGTAATCAACAATATGTCTTGGAAAGTTATAATGCAAACTGGGAAAGAGTTGACTGGCCAAGCCCTTCAACACCTCCCCGACCGAGAGAACTTGTGTATGCACAATGGGAGGAAGAATATCTCTTTATTCGAAGTGGGGCTCTATCACGAATTCATCTCGCGCTCATGGCAGACGTGATTGATGAACTCAAGCCACGCACAATTCTTGAAGTGGGCAGTGGAAATGGATTAAACCTATTCACATTAGCCAGTCGTTTTCCCGACATTGAATTTACAGGAATAGAACTCACAGAAAATGGAGTCGCACAGGCTCAAGCCGCTCAACAAAGCCATCCATTACCAAACACACTTGTCGACTTTTTCCCATGGACCCTGAACAATGAACAGGCGTTGCGTCAGATCACCTTTCGCCAGGGTGATGCCTGCGCACTCCCGTTTGAAGACTCGAGCTTTGACCTGGTCTTCACACGTCTCGCACTAGAACAGATGGAAACGATACGCGAAAAAGCCTTACGTGAAATATCAAGAGTCGCGCGGCAACACACCATGATGGTTGAACCCTTTGCTGAATTCAATCAGGACCCAACGCGATTCAATTATGTCAAGAGCAAAGACTATTTTTCTTTACCCTATGCACAACTCAAACAGTTTGGGATAGAACCCATCTATACCTTTTCAAACTTTCCACAAAAGTTAACACTCGGCGCTGGTCTTGTGGTTGGAAAAGTCGCAACGCATTCACCTAAATAGACACCTTTTCATAACTTTCTATTTAAAATGTCTCCTAGATTCCTTGATTCCTTCCGCAAGAAGTCACTCGACCCATCACGAAGCGACGACGTCTTTGCTGCATATGATGAAGATCGTGGCTATCGGGCGTACCATGAACATTGCCGGACGTTACTCAAAAAAACAATAGACAATGATGCGAACGATGCACTCAACCAAGAAGGCATTGAACACATACATGCATTAGACACAATCATCGCATCGGACATGCTCAATACAATTATTTCAAAATCCAACGAGTCAACGCGAAAGAAAAATATAGACTACTCTGCAATGCTCACGGTGGCAGATACGCGCTTCATCGAAACCCTATTCATGAAAATCTTCACGCCGGCGTTCGAGCAAAAACTTGTTCAATATTTTAAAAGTGAATTTTGTATTTATTGGCACACGATTCTTCGTGCCAGCCCCTCACCTCAAGCACGCCGTTCATTCCTGTGGCATTGCGACAAAGGGCCAAGCTGCCATATTAAGTTATTGCTCTATCTCAATGCCACGGATGAGCATGGCGGAAACACCAAATTTCTCGATCGCCGTACAACCAAAAAATTTGCGGAAACTGGATACCTTTTTGGTCCTGTCGATGCGAGACAAGCAGACCTCTCAACGCTCGCTAACACTGCTAATATTGAGTTTCAGCCAAAGCAGTGGGACATGCAACCCGGGGATGGGATTCTCTTTGAGCCATCTCAAATTCTTCACTGCGGAATCCTGCCGACTAAAGGACCACGTTACGTGATTGCCTTCTGCTTACTTCCTAGCCCTATCCCGTGGCATGAAGCTTTCAACCGAACTCAAGGCAACAACATGAGCCAAGACTACGCCTGGCACAGCAATGCTAACGAAATTTGCAAAGCATTACTTGAATCGAAAAGTCGGACGTCAACCTGAAAGCAGCCAGCTATCCCAGGAAAACCCGTGAAGCTGCGCGAACTGAATTTTGTACCTGTCAACCTGGGAATATGACTCGCCCGCTACGCATTAGCTATCCTGGTGTGGGGTATCATGTGATGAATCGTGGCACGGCCTGTGCCTATGATCGAGATCGCCGACTGGTTAACAAAAAATCCGAAGTCAATTGGAGCCTATCGAGAAAAGACTGTATTAATGACAGATATGATTCATCATTTTGCATCTGGCGGTGCAACACTAGCAATTGCCGCAAGATATGTATACGAACAAAATCAAAATCAGGCTGAAATGAAAGGGAAAATGATCAAAAACAGAAACACTAGATACTGTTTCAACCTTATAAAAATCATCTAGGAACTCCTTTGTCTCTCCGTATGCCATCACGACATCTCTTTCTTTACCCCTTTTTCCATTCCTGTTTAAACCTAAATTCAGTCAGTGCTTCTGCTCAGTAATTGATCCTGAGTGAGGTCAAGATCCGACATTTCTACCTGGCTTTAGCCACATACTTTCACACGTAATTTCATACCCCACTAACGAGGAATAGACAGCATTCGCCCTCCCTGCGCTTACATCCAATCGTGTGTGCATGAGTTCTGCATTTCGGCAGCCTTTTCCATATGTATCCACCGCTGTTGCTTGTACTCGATGCCCCCTCCTTTTGAGGGATTGTAAATAATTACCCTCCTGGCTTTTAGTGTTGTATGACCAGGTAACATCCAATTGTGAAAAGGAAACATTGATCGTCATGAAATTTTCTACGTTAGCTCGCATCAATTTATTAAGCCTCTTCTTCTTTAACCTATTTTTGCTGCTGAATTGGGGCACAACGGCTTTAGCATTGCCACTGACCAATTCCAACGTGCTCGTGACTTCACCAAGGTTCAATACAATTACCGAATACAACAAAACTGGCTCAGTAATTCAAAGTCACACCGTACCCTATCCTGGAAATATTCGAGGAGCTAATAATGTACGAGATAGCGTAGTAATGCCCAATGGCAAAGTAGCAATATACAATGGCACATTCGATCCATACTTTACCCAATGGTCACCTCATTCTGATACGTACACTCATAGAACTTTTTCGGGTTGGAGCACCATCAATGGTTCTGGACTTGGAGGGATCGCTGTCATTGGCAACCTTGTCTTTACCACGGACATGCGCACATTTGGTGACGGGGGACCAGATTTGGCTTCTGGAATAATACGATTTAACTTAACTACAAATTCTGCGGCTAGATTCGCAGAACCAGCTAGCTTCATCGATCTGACCATTGGATTTGATGGATTACTATACGGGCTCACCCTAGGTAACTCAGATGTTTTAGTGTATGACCCAAACACACTGGCTCTCCTAAGATCTTTTACTTTACAGCCACCTGTAAGTGGGATCGCGGTCAACAGCTCCGGACTGGTGTTTGGTTCGTCTTACGATGGAAATATTTACAAGTTTGCAAACAATGGGAGTATCGTTTCCTCTTTGCCAACCGGACATTTTGGACTGCTAGACATTGATCTCAATGGTATAGGAGAAATTGTGGTTTCTGGCCCTTCAAGCCAGTCTGTCATAGACGGTAAGATCATTTTTACCGATCAGAATTTTTCTTCTCTAAGTTCTTTTGATGTATATTTCTCAATTGATCCGTACGTGTCTTTTACCACCTCTATCCCCGCATCAAATACTCCGGTCCCAGAACCGAACACTCTAATGCTTTTAGCTAGTGGACTTATAGGATTGACCTTCTGGAGTGTAAGGAAGAATATTATCAGACCACTTACCCCCAATTTTGGCGCAAAAAACTAGGAGACGCACCCGCACCAGGGAGAACAAACTTTGGAAAATGCTGTGCCTTGATGATCACTCAAGGGATCGCCCAGGAGGATTCATGTTGAACTCAAGGCTCAATCGCTTCGCCGTCCGTTGTGATTTCCAGGCCTTTCGACCAAACGGTGCGCCTTGATTGACGCTTTGTCGAATTGCCTCAACTTCCATTTCTAAAAAAGGCGAATGTCCCATTTTCTTATACCAAAGCCGTGCGGACGATCGTCGAGCACTGGAAGCACTTGCGTACATCGAACATTGTCGAGTCGCCGTTCTCACGGGTACGCCTATGCACCGGGGCCTCACGCCGCCTTAAATCATCCGTCTATGCGACCTATTTGAATTGGAAGACACAAATGGTGGCTAAAAGAAGTTTCCGAAAGTTGAATGCCCAATACCTCGTCGGCAAGGTTGCGGAAGGAGAGGTGTTCACAGACGGAGTCAAAGGGACCAATCCGAAGGTCGTCGCCTAACTCTTTACACACTTTTTGACAACGGCTCATAAATTACCTGACACTAACTATAGATATTGCAATGGTTTTGAAAAAAAGCGGCAGATCGTTTTGTACAAATATGGTCCTCTGAAGTTGTCGAGGCTAGCGCTGAAATGAAACATATATGGCTCCTGGTACTCCTATGTGGTTTTTCAAACTCTTCTGTCTTGGCACAGAAAGAGCCATTAAATATTGAAATTCCTAATCCGCAAAGCAATAACAGTACGATACTTGTTCTATACCGAGATGAACATTATGCATGTCGCGTTGGTGAAGCCCCGAACCTTATCATTCGAGACGATTCCTTTCGGGTCCAAGAGACGATATATCTCTTGGAAAGACAGAGACATGACTGGAGGTCTCTTGAGGCCAGAGCCTACCTTTTGGTGATACAACAGAATCAAAAATGGAAGAAAGGGATAGGAGGCAAACTGACAGTTACGCTTGATGCGGGCAGCAAGTTATTTGTTAAAGTTGTGCCGAACTGCCGTTCTACTTTTAGTTGGAAGAAGGATTTTCTCCCTAGCCTTTTTCTCACAATTCTAACCTTTGGATTGGTTATACCAGATCACAGTGAAACTGACTTCTCTCTGATTCAAATGGATGAAAACCATGCTATTACAGAGATTCAAACTACAAAACGCTCTCAACCTCAAATAATCACCTATCATTAAATTCAAGGAATTTGCTTACTCTTGTACAAAGCCAGATTACAACCGTCAAGCACACTACGGGCTTCGAGAACGACTCATGGTCTGAGCCACACCGGTCATTCATCAGGATCAAGACTGGGAAGCCCGTCCCCACAGGACAAACCTTCAGGTCCTGGCACGTGTGAATTTTAGGACAAATTGGGAATAGAGACTAGTTTTATAATGTTTTCCCGTTCCCCTATGTTCCTACAAACAGCAGTTGAAAGTAGGGGCAAGTCCAATCACAAAGGTGAATGAAGATCGAGCAGATTTCGCGTTCTCACCATTGATAGCGATCATAGATCCATCCCACGAATGTATCCTCTAACTACCCATTACGAACCACCCATGGCAATATAACTTTATAAAACTAGACTCGACCCCAATACCAAAACATGGCAACCAAACATTCAATTACGATGACCTGGATCGCCTTACAAGCGCCAGTGGCACGTATCCCACGATTACGTATACGTACAATCAAATTGGCAACATGACGAGCAACTCCCAAATCGGCACCTATACCTATCCCGCCAGCGGCGGTAGCAGCGTGCGGCCGCATGCAGCCACAGGCGCCGGTTCGAATACCTATGCCTACGATGCCAATGGGAATATGACGAATGGGGCCGGGCGCACGATTGCCTACGATCACGAGAATCGGCCAATCACGATTACCGCCAATGGCAAAACAACGACGTTAACATACGACGGTGATGGCGGACGAGTGAAGAAAACGGTCAACGATGGCAGTCAGGAAAAAGAAACCACGTATATTGGAAAACTCTATGTGTGTGACGGCACAGCCACACCCCTTTCCTGTGCCAAGATGATCTTTGCCGGAAGCCAACGGATTGCAATGGTTCAACCATCCCCGCCAATTGGTACCGGAAGTATCAATTACTTTCATCCCGATCATTTAAGCTCGACCAGTGTGTTGACCAACAACACTGGTGTCAGTGAACAAGACCTGGCGTACTTTCCCTATGGCGAGACGCGTGTCAACACAGGGAAAACTATGTCAGCAGTCGAGGAATGGAAGTTAGAGATCGGCACATTTACAGGTGGAAATGATCTCTATCAAAGTAGTGGGCTCGGGCAACAAACCTCCGTCACCGTGCCGAATCTCCCAACTGACGGCAGCCAAGTCTATGTGACCTTATCGTATAACGTTGGAGGGCAATGGGAACATGACGAATATGTCTATACAGCCAGCAATGGTACTCCGCCTCCCCCCACAGCCGAACCGATTCCCATCAACTTCCAGCCCAGTGGGGCCACGGTGCCGAACGGTTATCTGAAAGATGATGGATCAGTGTATGACAGTACTCGTGGCTATGGCTGGACCACAAGCGTCAATACGCGTGAACGGAACTATTTGAGTGATCAAACGCGCGATACCTTAATTCACTTCGACACTGGAACCACCGTCGACTGGAATTACGATCTGCCCAATGGCGACTATCAGGTTTCACTCGTCAGCGGCGACCCAAGTTATTCACAAGGCCCGCATACGATAGCGGTCGAAGGCGCAACCGTCATCAATGGTGTCACAACACAGGCCAATGAGTTCATTACCATCACCGATCAGCCAATCACTGTGACGGATGGGCAGTTGACGCTGCATCTCACACGAGCCGGCGGCTCAAGCAAAACGATTATCAACTCGCTCGTCATCACACCAGTGAACACAGCACCACCAACTGAACCTACGCTCACGACAACCATCGCGGGAAGCGGGACAGTCACCAGCTCTCCCAGTGGCATGAATTGTAGCAGTGCAAGTTGCAATACATCGTTTGCCACAGGGACCGTCGTGACCCTGACTGCAACTCCGGCTAACGGCCAGAGCTTCATTAGTTGGGGGGGAACCTGCAGTGGGACAACCACCTCCTGCCAACTGACGCTTGATGCCAACCAAAGTGTCACCGCCACATTTACGGAAACGCCGCCTCCGTCCGACCTGGCCGGACACTGGACCTTCGATGAGAACAGTGGCACCCAAGCTACGGACGATTCCGGAAATGTCCACCATGGAACATTACTCAACGGCCCATCGTGGACGACGGGAACAATCGGCGGTGCGCTCGACTTCGATGGGAGTAACGACTATGTGTTGATCGGCGATCCGTCTGATGGAAGTTTAGACATGGGAGCCGGGCAGGACTTTACTTTGGCCGCATGGGTCAAGACAAGCGACCGCACGCCCAACGCTGGAGACAGCCTCCGGATCATTAGCAAGCAGGTTTCAGGTGGACGGTTCTATACCCTGCGCGAGCGAATAGACGGCACCGTCGGATTCGAAATTCGCACCGATGGCGGCAACTATGCAGGACAGCTGAGTACCACCACCATTGATGACGGCCAATGGCACCATGTGGCGGGAACTCGGCAAGGCGGCCTCCTCACGATCTATGTGGATGGCGTGGCGGAAGGCAGCACCAACGGCCCAACAGGAACCTTGGCCAATTCGGCTCCGCTGTATATTGGACACTATCAACCGGGAGAAGGCCAAAATTTTCATGGTCTCATCGACGAGGTGCGAATCTATCAACGTGCGTTATCAGCCTCGGAAATCACAAACCTGGCTCAATCGGATATAAATCATACCCTGACCGCGATTATTGCCGGATCCGGCACGGTGATGAGCAACCCGAGTGGATTGAACTGCGGAAGTGGGACGTGTCAGGCATCGTTTGCAGAAGGGATCACAGTCACACTCACCGCGACACCAAACGCTGGCCAGAGCTTCAGTAGCTGGTCGGGAGCCTGCAGTGGACCAACGCCGTCCTGCCAACTCACGCTCAATGCCAACCAAAGTACCACTGCAACCTTCACGACCGCTCCTCCGCCACCGAGCAATCCGGTCTCCATCAACTTCCAGCCCAGTGGGGCTCCTGTACCCACTGGATATCTCAAGGATGACGGGTCGGTCTATAACAGCGCACATGGCTATGGCTGGACCACAAGCGTCAATACGCGTGACCGAAATTATCTGAGTGATCAGATGCGAGATACCTTCATTCACTTCGATACGGGAACAACCGTGGACTGGAATTATGATCTGGCCAATGGCGACTATCTGGTTTCACTCGTGAGTGGCGATCCCAGTTTTCCACAGGGCCCACATACGATCGCGGTCGAAGGCACGAACGTCATTAATGGACTGAATACTCAAGCCAATGAGTTCATCACCATCACTGATCAGCCTGTGACGGTGACCGATGGCCAGTTGACGCTGAGTCTGACCCGTGCAGGTGGCTCTAGCAAGACCATCGTGAACTCGATCGTTATCACACCCGTCAGTACAAGCGCCTCGCTGACAACAAAAGATCCGAAGATACATGTTGTAGCATTCCATACCGCAGAGCAGGAAAAATATGCACCTCACCTCCATCAAGCGGTGAGCCAAGGGAGCAATCCAGGAACGGCACCAGCCGCCATTCGCCAAGGCGGGGGCATCTACAGCCTTCGCTTTGTGGTGCCACAATTGGCACACACACCAACCAATCCTCTGCTCCATTTGGTCTCTCATGGTGGCACCCCGTCGACCACGATAACTCCAACTCCTGGGAGTGTGCTCCCTGGAAGTACCGTCACCTTCTCCTGGAGTTATTCAGCTGCGAGCGGCAGCGGAACGGCCAATGTACCCTACAGGTACACCGGCAAAGAGCAAGATAATTCGACGGGGCTCTACTATTACGAAGCCCGGTACTATGATCCTGTCCTTGGGCGATTCATCTCCGCCGATACCATTGTGCCAAGTGCTACCGATCCGCAGGCACTTAATCGGTATAGCTATGCTCGTAACAATCCGATCATCTTCAATGATCCCAGTGGGCATTTCTTTAAGAAGGCTTTTAAAAGTACCACGAAATTTTTCAAAAAGAGTACAATAGGGCGAGTTGCTGGATGGACTGCAAATCCTATGCTCATGCAATTTACCGATCCGGTTACTAGCCGATATGCAGTCCCAGCAGCTGCAGGTGCCACTGTGGGTTGGGTGCCAGTTGTGGGACCTGTGTTGGGAGGAGCAGCAAGCGGTGCAGTGAGTGCATACTTATTTGGCGGTAACATAGGGGAAGCTGCATGGAAGGGGGCAGCGGCAGGCGCAGCAGGAGCGGCTGTTGGTGGCGGGCTCAATTTTGCGACAGGTGGTGACTATTTAATTGCCTCAGCTTTTGCAGGTGGAGTTGCGGGTAGTGCCACAGGGGGCGCATTAAATGGGGGTAGTACAAGCCAGATTGTTCAGGCGTCGCTGATACAAGGATCTGCGGCAGCACTCAGCGCGTATATTCAAATGAACGCTCGGGTTTCGCCGGAAGAAGCGCAGGAAGCTTCGCTAAGGGCAAAATATCAAGGAGCCCTCAATGTTGCTCAAGCTGAACAAACATCTTCAGGTGTCCAAATTGCTCGCACTGTCAGACCGCCAAGGCCAAGATATGAATTAGGTGAGGCCTTCGGAGATGTTCCTGATGAGTTTGTAAGAGCGTTTGGTACAGTAGCTGCTTTTGAGAAATACAGTCAGGTAAATCAAAAGTTTTTCGAACTCTCATTACTGTTCCCCTATGGCGAGTCAGGGAAAGCCATGGTTTGGATAAATACGAGTGAAGCATCTTCGAATTTTGGTGTTGTACAAGGAAGACTCGGGGGGTTGCATGATAATCTTATTGATTTCGGAAATAGTTGGTGGGAAGTACGCCACATTCCTCAAGGATCTCAGAGAGTGTACTAGGAAGGAATAGTAAGCTTTTCACATGAAGATTGTTAATGGCAGGGGTTCTGAAGGAATCAGGGTATTATTCCTACTAATATGGGCATGCTCCCTCATCGGTGCAGGCTCTGGTGCGATAACTTTTTCTGAGGAATTATCCCAGGAACAGATTTTTCAAAATGAAGTAAAGAAGCTAACTGAAAAAGGATTCTTCTTTTATAAGCAGAAGGAATACTTAAAAGCCATTAATTCATTTACCAAAGCACTTCAATTGACGGATGAGCCCTATGAGATACTGCTTTATCGTGCGAATGTGTATCTACAACATGGACAACATGAAAAAGCTTTGACAGATGCAACTACGGCAATTCAGATAAGACCTAAAGACCCCCTAGGATATCAATTACGAGCATCAATCTTCGCCCGAAATAATCATCCTCACAAAGGATTGGAAGACCTAACGAATGCTATTAATTTAAACCCTATATTAAGCGAAAACTATGTAAGAAGAGGAGACACTTATTTAATTCTTGGCGAACCCCAAAAGGCTTTAGACGACTTATCAAAAGCAATTGAACTTGGTCGTAGGAATCACCTTGTATTTCGGTACCGAGCCTATGCATTGGAACAACTCGGCCAATACAAACAAGCAATTGATGACTATTCAAAAGCTTTGCGTTTTAGATCATGGGACAGCCCTAGTTTAATTGGACGGGGTTGGATTCATGGTTGCCTTGGTGACTTAGAGGAGGCAATAGCTGACTTTAGTGAGGTGTTAATAAAAAACCCTAGCCACCTGGCTGTTCGACTTCAGCGTGCTATTACCTATTCTGACATTGGGAATTTGGAGTCTGCGGAGGCTGACCTTATTTATGGAGTTAGACAAGGTGTCAAAAATCCTGAATACTACCTATACTTGGCCGATGTCTATTACCGCCAAGGAAAACTAGACAAAGCAATAGATATCAATAAAAAAATCGAACTACTTAAGAATGAAAATTCACTATCGCCAATGTATCTTCAAAGGGGCCTACTCTATCTTCAACAAGGAAAAATTGTGGATTCGAAAAAATTCTATCAAGAGGGCCTTGAACTGGCTGAAAAATACTTGGATATGGAGGAAGTGAACGAGGCTATTCAAGAGTTTAAAGCCTTAGCAATTCAATACCCTAAACAGTTAAATGCAGGACAAGAAATATTGAGCGAACTGGAAGCGGCTAAAAAAAGAATGGCACTCATCTGGAAACCAGACATTAATTCTTGTTCAGCAATAAAAGCAGCTAAGGACGGGGCTTGACAAGTTGTAAGAAAGCCACATTCAATGTGGAAGTGCACCACGCGCTTCGCGAAAGACTTCATAGGGGGTCCGATAGCCTAAACACTTTCGAGGTCGATTGTTTAGGAGCTTTTCAATACGATTCAAGACAGCAGGGCCCAGGTGGTGAAAATTCGTGCCTTTGGGCAAGAACCGCCGAATCAATCCATTCACCTGCTCCACACTGCCTTTCTCCCAACTGTGATATGGGGCACAGAAGAAGGACTGCGAGCGCAGAGCTCCATTGATTTTTTCATGGCAGGTATTTTCACTGCCATTATCATAGGTGATGGATTGTCTCAGGGCACTCGGGTATCTTGTCAAACGACGAAGGATGGCCTTGCAAGTTGCGGCGGCCGTCTTCTTTGCCAAACTTGGGGAACTTGAACTTGGGGTCAAGACTAGTTTTATAATGTTTTCACGTTCCCCTATGATCCTAAAAACGGCAGTTGAGAATAGGGGGCACGTTTAGCTTTATAGTAACAAAGGTGAAGGAAAACCGAGCAGATTTCGCGTTCTCACCATTGATAGCGATCATAGATCCATCCCACGAATGTATTCTCTAACTGCCCATTACGAGCCACCCATGGCCCATATTCTAAAATGAAGTGCACCACTTTATCCTATAGAAACAGGAGGTGGTGTATGGGAAAGCATTATACGCATTTCGATCACAAAGAACGGACGCTCATCTATTGGTGGCGGAAAGAACGGCTCAGTCTCAGGGAAATGGGCCGCCGCTTACGGCGGAGTCATACCAGCATCAGCCGGGAATTAAGACGAAATTGCTGGGTTCGGCAACCGTATTTCCCACGCGGGGCTCAGCTCCTCGCTGGCTCTCGGCTCCACCGTCGCGCAAAGCGCGAGCGCTTCAAGTCGAAACAGGTCCGAGCCTATGTGCAGCAGCAATGACAAATCGGGGGGGGGGCCGGAATTGATTGCGGGGCGCTTAAAACAGCAGAGGCTTCTGCCTTCGGTGTGCCATGAAGCCATTTATCAATTGAGGTACATTTTTTTCTTACTTGCTCTTGGGTTGAGCTGTTCACTGTCAGCTTGTTCTCTCACGCTGAATGAAGGAACATCTCCTGGATTTCTATGGCCAATCGATCCACGAGGCCACAGCGAAACAAGGGGAATTTCGCGGTCTATAAGTATAAATATAACACCTGAATATCGAGATGAGTGGGATCCTGGGGAGACCTACATGGCTCGTATATTTTTGAAAGAAGCGGCAGGCACAACGGTTCTGGCTTTTAAAGACTCTGGATTATTTCCGCATGTGTTGATCGGCAATCAAAAAGCAGACTATCAGGTAGACCTCATACTGACTGGGAAACGACAATATAATGCTGGGCTGGTAGGACTTTCCAATATGACCCTCTGGCTTGTCCCTCATACCGTGACAAACACCATTCAACTTCAGATGACGATAAAAGACAAGCAAGGCCTGATCCTAGGAAAACTTGAAACTTCAGATCAAGAAAGGAAAATTAACGGACTTTTACTTTTACCATTTTTCCCAATATTGATGTACATCAATGACCCTGGGGGTTGGGATACGCTCATTTATCATGTGGTTCAGGCAGGCATTATAGAAGCAAATCAACAAGCTATACTCTAAGCTGACAAACCTTGGTTAAAAGACATGAAGAACGTAGAAGACGTGGCGTTAGACTGACACCTCTACATAGTCAACCTGACTGCTGGAAGAGGGAATGGGTTGACCATCAGCTTGCAGGCCTTCTAGATGAAAAACAATAGCTTCCCGAATGAGGGTCTCAGTTTCTTCTATGGTGGCACCGGTGGCCACACATCCTGGCAAGTCCGGAACATAGGCGGCGTAGTTTGATAAGGATTTTTCAATAACTATGGCATATCGCATTATAACCTCGTGTTTTTCCAACCCGCTTGTTTGTAAATGCTATTGAGAGTTCCAGGAGGAAGGTCATTGCTGGCTTTTCCGGCTACAGTTACACGGCCAGGCTTAGTCGTATGCTTGAACTGTCGATGACTTCCTCTTGTTGCAATTCGGTTACCGCGCTATGCAGCACCAACTGGGCTCTTGAATTCAAATCGTCGAATAAATATTTTAGAGTAGATACCCACGGGCTTACGCCGCGTGGCACTTAAAATTCAAATGCAAGCTGAAAGTGCCCCTTATCTACTTGCTCCTGATGAGCTACGTACCGCCGGATCACCGCCTCATTCAACCCCACGGTCGAAGAGAAAAACCCGGGGGACCACAACACGGCTCCCCAGTAAGTCCGTTTCAGCTCGGGATACCGAAGTCGAAGTTGCCGACTCACATTCGCTTTCACCTTGCCCACAATACTTGAGACAGCATATTTCGGAGGAATCACCAGCACCACATGAATGTGGTCAACCTGCACACTCCATTGTTTGACCTCCACATCTGGGTGATAGTGCTGGATTTTCGATATATGCTCCTCCACAAAGAGCTTGATCACTCCCCGCAAAATGGCGTCGCCGATACTTCGGAATCCACACCACATGGTATTGATGCTGCTACGCACCATGAGCACTGAGTCGAATCTCCATGCACCAGTGTCATCCGACCCCCTTCATATGGCAAGGAGGCCCCGCTTCTAGCGGGGAGCGCTTTCACCCACGGGCTCACGCCACATGGTCCTCCGCGCTAGCTTTGATAGGTTTTAAAAACAGGAAATTAAATCAAGTCTGACCCGAAAATAAACTCAACAGATAATATGAATCAATAGGTCAGTTTCTTTTCGAAGGTGAGTGTCACGTCTGCTAATAAGTCTGCGATACGTTGCCCGGCATCACCGGAACCGTAGAGTGGGTCTTCGGCCACTCGTCCCAACGCCGCTTGCGTTTGAATGGCCGTAAGGATGTCATGTCTGTCGTATTCCACATCGATCACATTGACACCCCGGTCACGACCAGTTTGGCGGCTACCGATGTTCACGGCAGGAACACCTAAATAAGAACATTCCCGAATGCCTGCACTTGAATTCCCGACCAAGCATTTACTGTGATAGATGGTTTGCACGAAAACATCGGGTGGTAAATTTCTAAAAAAGTGGACATTGGGAAGCATGTGATGTTCTCGAAACACACGAATCCCTTGCGATGTGCCATCCGATCCGGCATCTACATTCGGCCAAAACCACAATGTCGGAATGCCACTTGCGCTCACCGCATGCAATGTTTCCTCGATATGTTGCCGAGCTTGTTGAAACTCTGTCGTGACGGGATGTTGTAAGACCACGATGTATCCCTGCGTCACATCAAATTCGTCCCCAACACCTCCATATTTCTTGAAAAACGTATCCACGCTCATCTGAGAACGCGCAATGGCGTGCTTGGCTAAATCAATGGATGGGCATCCGGTCACAAATACACGATCAGGCCGTTCTCCCATCCGCACGACTCGTTCCCCGGCTCGTTCAGTGGACACGAAATGCAGATCAGCCAACTTGGTCACGGCATGTCGAACTTTTTCATCAATCGATCCCGTAATTTCACCGCCCTGGATATGCACCAAGGGAATATTCATATAGGCTGCACACACAGCAGTCGCCATCGTTTCAAATCGATCCGCAATCGTCACCACGACATCAGGTTTGAGATCATCGAATACGGTCGCCATCTCCGCAAGCCCTAACCCGGTCGACTTGGCCGAGGTCACGGGATTTTCACCTTCGACGATCATATAAACACGGCGATTAATGATGAATCCGTCTTTCTCAATCACGACATTCGTGCTTCCATAGCGGTCCAAAAGTGCGGAAGCGGCAACAACCAGTTGCAACTCAAGACCCGCATGATTTTGAATGGCCTCTAACGCCGACCGAATTCGTGAATAACTCGGTCTTGCCGTAATAACCACACAGACTTTACGTTTCCCCATACCGACTACTCCACATCCTCAATCTGAATGCAGGCATCACGTTTCACTTCGCGACGAAGAGAACGGCCAAGCAATGTTGACAGTTGGCTGGGCGGAACCCCTGTCCCGGGCTTTTTAATGGCGAGATGCTCACGGGCTAAGACCGTTCCTTTTGGTAAATCATCATTCGCGACAAGACTTTTCATGAAAATGTCTCGCAGAGACGCTATATCCTCAGGCAACGAGGATTTCGCAACCGGATGCGCTTTCATCGTTTCGATCATACGAATGCCTTCAACCAGCTGCCGCAGTTCCACAGTCGTAATTGAGGCAGGAACATCAGGACCAAACATTTCACGGCTGAGCGTGACATGAACCTCCAAAACTTCAATACCCATCGTTGCAGCCGCTAACCCTGGATAGATGAGGCCAGAATGGTCAGACAATCCGACCGAACACTTATAGCGCTCTCGAAACTGGGTCAGCACATTCAAACCAATATGCTCTGGAGGACAAGGATACCGCGATGTACATTGAAAGACGGCTAAGGCCTCTGCTCGCTCACGAACATGCTGAACCGCTGCATCAATTTCCTCAACGACACTCATACCAGTTGATAAAATGACTGGTAGTTTCGTCGCCGCCATCGCTTCCAATAGAGGAAAGTTGGTGATCTCACCAGAGGGAACTTTCCAAGCTTCAACTCCCACATCGGTGAGTAGCTGAACCGCCTCAAGAGAAAACGGAGAGCTGAGAAAACTCAACCCTTTTTGCTGTGCATGTTCCCGTAATCCCACCCACTGCTCAGGCGTAAATTCCATACGACGCCAATAGTCGTATCGTGTCTTGTCTTGAAGACTAAACGACTTTCGCCAGGGCTCGGCTGCCGTACTTTCTGCAGCCGCAATATGCGTCTGAAACTTGACGGCATTGGCTCCCGCATCCGCAATGGCATCGATAAAGGCATGGGCCAACCCCAAGCTGCCGTCATGAGACTGACCGACCTCTGCGATAATCGCACAAGCGGAGCCTGGGACAGGTTCTTGAAGCCATGTAGGGTTCATCATGTACTCGTTTGTCGATTATGGGTATGCAACATGATCAATGAAAAACCGCTATCCTGATGGATGCTCAGTCTGAGCGGCTTGCTCACGCTCAAACATAACATTCGCAAGATCAAGTTCAAACGGTTCATCAATATTCATAATATGCCGATCAATGACGACTCCGACACAATCCTCTTCTACAATATGGCCCCTCGTCAGCAGGGTCTCTCTCGTTACGGCATAACATAATCCATTCCGTGAGTAATAGGGAGGAATTGTTTGTCGTAACGAATGCTGCGCTCCCTCTTTGAGATAAAAGTTCACACAACCAGCGGGATCAAGAGTGAGTATTTTGTGTGGTGTATAATGACCAGGCACACGACTGACCGTCGCCGCGGCATGATGACTCCCTTCAACAAGTGTCCGTACGGTTCGCTCTACTTCCTCAGGCTTCCGTAAGGGAGTGGTCGGCTGTAAAAGAATAGAAAGATCAAATCGACAATGATAGTACGCTTCACCTTGCAACCACGCATGTTGCCACATGCCAAGAGCCGTCGCGTGATCGCTTGAAAATTCTGCTGGACGAAGAAACGGCACATCCAGACCATGGACACGACCTTCTTCAGCCATCTCTTCATCATCCGTTGAGAGAACGGCGTGATCGATCCACTCAAGAGCCTTGACCGTTTGTGCGGCATGGGCAATTAAGGACTTCCCCCCTACACGACATAAATTTTTACGGGGAATTCCCTTACTGCCTCCACGAGCGGGAACGACAGCAAGAATGTTCAGACCTTGCCAGGCCACATCACCTCCTATTGAGTCAGGCCGATTGGATTACTGGAAAGGTACGGTTGATTATACATAGAGAGCACAGGTTTGAAACGCTCCACACACTCTATAGCCGTTCCAGTTATGCCGAATCTGCATGTCGTCGCACTGAATGCGGATTGACCCATCGTGATTGAAGCGTCAATCGCCTGTAGGTCATCCAGGCGGGCATAACCTTCCTTATGTTCCGTCTGTACGACGTGTGTTTTTGCGCTGTGTACATGATCTAAATTCGGTTGGAAGTTATTTGGTTTCGCTATAGACATAGAAGAACACACACGTGAAACCCATATCACACAATGGGGGAGAGACACATCGAGATTACAGACTTCACTGAGCGCGTCATTCACTCAGTTGATCTTTGAGAGTTGTGAATGCGTCACAAATGGCGGTGAGCTGTTCAGGAGTATGGGCTGCACTCACACTACAACGAAGTAAACTCAGACCATTGGGGGTCGCAGGGGGAAGCATGAGATTGACATAGACACCCTGTTCAATAAGACCATGCCAAAAAGCTACCGCATATTCCTTTGATGGAACGGTCGCAGCCACCACGGGAGAGACTTCCGGCCCAAGCGTAAACCCAGCCTTTTGCAACCCTTCGTACAAGACATGACTATTTGCCCATAGCCGTTCACGCAATTGGTAATTACTGGCAAGAATACTCAAAGCCATTCTGGTAGAAGCAACAACCGAAGGGCACAAGGATGCAGAAAAAATATACGGTCGACTCATGTAGCGAATATAGTCCAGCTCCGGCCGTCGACTCACACAAAATCCGCCGGTAGACCCCAAGCTCTTACTAAACGTTCCCACGATAAAGTCGACCTTGTCATCAAGCTTCGCTTCTTCGGCAAGACCACGACCACTCTGACCAAGGACACCAAGTGAATGCGCTTCATCAACAACTAAACAGGCCCCATACTTTTCTTTCAACGCCACAACGGCAGCCAAGGGCGCTCGATCACCCAGCATGCTGTAAATACCTTCCAGCACAATCAGCGTGCTTGATGCGCGGTCGCCCAGCCTCACTAATCGCTTCTCAAGATCCTGCACATCGTTATGTCGAAATCGAAGAACCTCCGCTCCACCTAAACGGCACCCATCGTAAATGCTTGCGTGACTATCCGCATCTAGCAAAATGATATCTCCGGGGCCAGCCAGAGTTGATAAAATCCCAAGATTGGCTTGATATCCTGTCGAGAAAACAATTGCGCTGGAACATCCATAAAACGCAGCAAGCTCACGCTCAAGGGCCACGTGGCCTTCAAAAGAACCATTCGCCATTCGGGACCCAGTCGTTCCTGTCCCCTGACGTTCCAAAGCTTCATGTGCGGCGGCAATACATTGAGGGTTAAATGTCAACCCTAAATAGTTATTGGTGCCAGCCAAGATCGTATGTCGATCATTGATCATGGCTTCCGTGGGAGAAAGAACTTTCTGAACAACAAGCCGAAACGGATCAACCCCATGTTCAACAAGAGACTGATGCGCTGCACGAACAGGCTTGAATTTATCGAAGAGCGTCATGAGGATGGCACAACGAGTTTGGAAATTTGTGTGGCAAGGTCTTCAATCGTGCGGACTTCTGGAACAATATTCAAGGGAACAGAAATATCAAACTCATCTTCAATCGTCGACAACAGCTCCATCACTTGCATCGAGTCAAGACCAAGGTCCGCCACAAGCTGGGTTTCAGGTTTCAGCGTTCGCCCTTCTTTCACAAAAGGGGATAAGACTTCGTACAGCCGTTCAGTTACGTCGTCATGATTGCTCATCGAATTCCCTCTCCTCCATGTCGTTCTTATACCGTATACGACCGCCCCCCCCAAACCTGAGGCAGTCAAGCTAGGAGGCGATATGACCAGAATGCAATGAACGCCTCACCCCTTCTGGCAATGATATCGACGGCTCCCATCTCAAAAATTTCGTCAGCTCTGTATTATCACAAACCCAATTCATGTGTCTCAATTCCCGCACTTTACCATAGGTCAAAATTGGTTCATACCGAAAAATTTGAGCCAGCACTTGGTTGATCGAAGCCGTCGCACTGAGCAAAGATTTGGGAATGACTATTCGGATCACCCTTTTTCCACCGACTAATTCAAAAACATCCGTCCATGCATATCCCCCCTTGCGGCCATCATGTAACTCAAATGCTCGACCTGCGTGAGGACCTTGCTCCAACCACGTCCTCACGACCTCGGCTAAATCATCAACATATAACAATGAAAATCTGGAGTTGCGCGCCCCTAATTGTACGCCAATCCCACGTTCAATCCATTGAAATAATGGGAGAGTTGCTCGATCCTGCGGACCATAGACTGCAGGGGGACGCAGAATAATCCACTCCATCCTGCCAGCCACTTCCTCAAGAGCCATCTCTCCCTGCTGCTTACTCCACGCATAGGCTGAGAGGCTTGGTTCTCGAGCAGCGAGCGACGAGATCAGCACAAAACGTGGGGCATGTTTTTGCTCGGCAGCAATTCGTGCAATGCGGCGTACGCCCTCAACATTGCTCGTTTGAAACTGAACTGGGTCAAGCCCGCGAATCCTCCCGGCACAATGGACCACAGCCTCAACGCCATGGACAAGCGTATGCAAACATTCCGCATCCTCTAATGCCCCTTCGACATACTCTGTATTGTGCAGTGCCTCGCGGTGTTGATTGGCATAGGATGGACGGAGCAATGACCGTACCGTCCATCCGGCCTTTTCAAGATATCGCCATACGACCCGCCCAATAAATCCTGTCCCTCCAGTTAAGGCAACTATTCGGGACATGGCGAGAGCAATGGCGTACGTCGAAAATGATTAGAGGGAAGCTAAGCTCTCAGAAGGAGAAGCACATAAGGCAAGAGCTGGCGATTCGTCCCAATTGCCACGCTTTAAAAAATCTTCACGAGCGCGAGATCGAGACAACTTCCCAGAAGATGTCCGAGGCAAGGTCCGAGGAGGAATCAACTCGACAAAACAATCAATCCCCAATTCTTTGTAAATAATGGGTTTCAATTGCTCAATTAAGTGTTCACGTTTTTCAAGATCCGTTTCACGGCATTGAACCACCACAACCGCAGATTCTTCGCCATTCGAAGCCTTGACGGAAAATGCCGAAGCATCACCAGGTCGAACTCCTGGAAGACATTCTGCCAGGTATTCTAAATCTTGAGGCCAAATATTTTTCCCATTAATGATGATCAAGTCTTTTTCTCGTCCAATGATCACGAGACTCTCACCAATGCGATACCCAATATCGCCAGTGTTTAACCAGCCATCAGAAGAGAGGACTTCTTGGGTCGTGACAGGATCGCCAAAATAGCCAGTCATCAGCCCAGGACCTTTAACATAAATGACTCCGGCACATCGCTCAGGCAGGATATCACCACATTCATCCCGAACTTCAACTTCACAATCTGGAATTGGATTCCCGCAATTCACATAGCTACTTTCGCGAGTATGGGCATGTGTCCCTTGAACTTCATCATCCAGAGAAATAGCCTCTTTATGCTCGGCCAAATGATCTCCATCAACATAATCAACAATCAGACCCTGATCGAGCGGAGCAAAGCTCACAGCCAACGAGCATTCAGCCATTCCGTAACACGCTACAAATGCTTTTTTATTAAAACCACTCGGCTCCAGAGCCTTTGCAAATTGTAACAAGGATTCAGCGCGAACCGTTTCGGCTCCTACTCCAGCAATTCGCCAATTCGATAAATCAAATTGATCTCGATCACGTTCAGCCAACCGCCTTAAACATAACTCAAATCCAAATGACGGGCTGAAGGATATTGTGGCCTTGCTCTGCGTCATGAGATTCAGCCACTGTCGTGGCCGCATCGCAAAATCGCGAGTGCTGAGATAATCGACAGACAACTGGGAGGCCAATGGCCCAAGAACAAAACCGACTAAGCCCATATCATGATAGAAAGGTAACCAGGACACACATCGGTCACCGGATCGAACCTGAAGGCCATGCTGAATAATTCCAGACAAATTACTCAGTACGGCTTCCTGAGTAATTTCTACACCGCGAGGCCAACGGGTACTTCCAGACGTAAACTGTATGTATGCCAACTCTTTCGGACCAAGAGGGCATAACTCTTCTGAAGCTTCCGGCAGACTGGCAAACACATCTGCTCCACCTTGAATTTCCAGATCAAGCCCTTGCGAGGCCTCTTCGAGGTACGGAACAACCTCTTCAGGAGCCACGGCCGCTGAAGCACCACATGTCTTTAACAAACGATTCAGTTGTTTCACATACGCATCATGTCCGCCAAGATGCATGGATACGGGTAGAGGAACAGGAACAAGCCCTGCCATTTGGCACGCAAAGAAAAATCGCAAGAAGTCTGGAGTCGTGTCTGCAACCAAAGCCATTCGCGCTCCACGTGGCAACTGAAGAGACAGCAAACGCCTCGCAAGCGCGCCAGCTTGCTGATAGAGATCACGATAAGAAAGCGCGACTGAAAGCTTTCCCCTGCTCGTAAAGAAATTACATCCCGTCGCGCCTTGCGCTGCATACTCAAGCGCGTGAGACAGGCTTTCAAAGTTTCCTGGTCGAAGCAAAACTCCACTCTGAGTTGGGGTCACAAGACTTTCCATTAAGATACCCCCCTCATAGGCAATTTTCGTGAAGTACGAGACACTGTGTTTCTCTCAACATACATTTCAAACATTCTCCATATCCCGACCCATAAAATACCTAAGTATAAAGTACCAAATAATTTTCAGCGCACATGAAGGCACAAGCAAACCTAGGCTTAACAAAGCAATACCCATACCAAATTTTTCTTGAGAAATTATGAGATATTACGGCCATTTTCTTTATTATTTTCACGACCTTAATCAATTTCTGTTGCTAAACTGCAACTAAAATGAGTCTATTTAGACACACCGTTATAATAAATTTACTAAGACTTAAGTCGTGAAAGAATCACTTGATTGAGTTCAAGACTTGTCGCATTCACTTGCTTGAGATTAGGAGGACCTGGCCAACCAGCATCAACAAATTCCTGCTCAGCAAAAATTCGCGGCTTGGAATATCTTGGGAACACATGAAAATGCACATCCGGGTCGACCATCATCAACATTAAGTAATTAATCTTCTCAAACGAAAACTCCCGACCCAAGACACCTTCAACGTATTGTGTGACTTCGCGCAACTCTACAAATGCATCTGAGCTTAGCTGTGAAAACGACGACGCCTCTTCCTTACAGACAATCACTAACGATCCAAGCGTTACTTGCTGAGGACGCAACAGCACAACCCATTGCTCAAACATCTTTACCCGAGTCTCTGGATCACCAAATTTTTGCAATGTCGCATTCATCAGCTCATCTCCCTGCCGTCTTGAAATTCAATCCATCAGCAACACAGAAATACATATCATTTTTACTGAGACTTTTCACTGAGCCTAATGGACCTCTTGTCCATAAGCTCAATGTTCAATTCCCAACCTGGAAGACGATTCCAGCATAGAATACATCGGCCCTATCTTACAGACCTTGGACAGCAAGGAGAAATTACCATATGATGAGAACGATCTTCATCATTCATCTGTGGACTAGACTTGCAGCGTCTCACCCTCACTGAGAAAAATTAAGACGAACACAAGAGAAATGTCCTTTTAACCGATAGAGAATGTTACATGAGGATATCCTCAACCATTAGTGTGCAACCAGAACCACGATTTCCCTCTTGAAAACATGTCACACCAGGTTAACTGAAGGCCGCTTGAGTTCACTTTCTCTGCTGCCTATAATCGCAACTGAAGGTCTACGCTCTTCATGAAACGCAAAGCGACATAATCCATGAATACTTTAGGAAGCTTCTGGCGTGAGCGCACGCACCACTTAGATAAAATGTCTTTACGCGAACTCATCATCGCGTATTTTCAATATCCAGCCGTCATCGCCTACATTATCCTACTTCCTCCAAGCACGTATCTGGCCCTTGTGCCATGGCAAACAGGCGTAGCAACCCATTGGTCCCTCCTTCTTATTGCTGCGATGACAGCGGTTCTCGTCTATCCAGCCGTGTGGTACCTTCTGCATCGTTTTGTCTTACACGGACAATTTCTCTACCGTTCTCCTGTCACCGCAGCCTTATGGAAACGGATTCACTATGACCATCATCAAGATCCCAACAATCTTCGCGTCCTGTTCGGAGCCCTCTACACAACCCTTCCAACTGTCGCCATCGTGACCATGACAGTCGGGAACTTAATTGGCGGCTATCAAGGTGCCGCCGCCGCATTTGCCGCCGGACTCGGAACAACGTTGGTGTATGAATTTTGTCATTGCATCCAGCACTTACGTTATGTACCAAAATCTCAATTTCTTCGAAGAATCAAACGGCTGCACCTGCTCCATCATTTTCATAATGAAAATGGAAATTACGGCATCACCAATTATTTCTGGGATAAACTATCCGGCACGTTTTACGGACAATCACATGATATGCCTTCAAGCGCGACGGTTTTTAACCTTGGCTATAGTGAACAAGAAAGTGATCGGTATCCGTGGGTTGCCAAACTGACTGAAACCAGTCGATAGTCGATTGACTCGCTCACACGCATCTCCCTCACCATTCGAATCTCGATTCGACTTCCTGGCACCCATCTGCTATATGAGCCTCAGACCAGCTCACACACAACTGAAACGATTCGCATGAAGACCTAGACGATTCGTGTGTCAAACATGACCGCGAATTGATCAGTCATCAACAGTCTCTCTCGACACTGATACATTGACACGAATTCATAAATTATCCGTACTTCAACACCATGTCCGACCGGACTCAGACAGATTCAAACACACACTCCACGACGCACCGGGCAATCGCATCAACTGCACACTCCTCACTTCGAATTGTTCCTGTAGAAGACTCCCGAGCCATTGAGCAGTTCATTCGTGTCCCATGGCCTATTTACGCACAAGACGCCTGTTGGGTCCCTCCGCTTTTACTCGAACGCAAACAACATCTTTCAAAACGCAATCCCTACTTCTCACATGCCACGACGCAATTATGGATCGCCTACCGCAACGAGCAACCCGTTGGACGCATCAGCGCACAAATCGATCAATTTCATCAAGAACGCTATCAAGACCACACAGGGTTTTGGGGCATGCTGGAAGCGCAAGATGACCAAGACGTTTTTCATGCACTGCTACAGACGGCTGAGCGGTGGCTTCAAGACAAGGGAATGCGGAACGCGCGTGGCCCATTTAACCTTTCCATCAATCAAGAATGTGGACTCCTCATTGACGGGTGGAATACACCGCCCATGGTGATGATGGGACATGCCCGTCCCTATTACCAGCAACATGTAGAATCGCACAATTACCAAAAGGCCAAAGATCTCCTAGCGTATAGAGTGGATCTTGATTTCGAGATTCCGCCCATTATTCAAAAAGCGATACGCAAGGCCGAGTCCTCTGTCAGGTTTCGCACCTTGCGACGATCGGAATTCAAACAGGAACTTGCAATCATTCGAAGCATTTTCGAAGAAGCCTGGTCGAACAATTGGGGATTTATTCCATTTTCCGACGAAGAGTTTGCCGCCGTTGGCCAGGAATTGCGACTGTTAGTCGACGACAGCTTTGTGCAAATCGCAGAGGTAGACGGAACGCCAGAAGCCATGCTTGTCGCCTTTCCCAATGTCAATGAAATCATTCGAGACCTCAATGGACGCTTATTCCCGTTGGGATGGGCGAAATTTCTTTGGCGCCTCAAGGTTTCACGACCTCACACAGCGCGAGTGGCCTTAATGGGTGTACGAAAAAAATATCAAGGTACGCCGCTTGGAGCTGTGCTGGCGTTTGGCATGATCGACTCAGTGCGACAGGCAGGACGCAAATGGGGCATCACAAGCGTGGAACTGTCATGGATTCTCGAAGATAATATTGGCATGAAAAATATGTTGGAAGCCATCGGATGCAAACAGTACAAAACCTACCGTATGTATGAAAAACATTTCACGAACCCTTAAAATATGAAATCCCATTCGTACAATCGTCTCACCACTATATTTTTTTCATGTTGGCCATGACGCACAGCCATTCTTCTTTTACTGCCATTGTCTTAGCCGGAAGCCGGGCCGCCCACGACCCCGTGGCTGAAGCCACCGGAGTACCATGTAAGGCCTTCACGCCGGTTGGTAATACGCCAATGGTGTTTCGTGTACTTGAGACTCTCCAGACCGCAGAAACCGTCTCTCGTCGGATTCTCTGCGGCCCAAGTTGGTCCATCATCAGCCAAAGTCCCGAGCTTCACGCACGGATCGATGAAAAAGACATCGAGTGGATTGAACCGCAGGCCACTCCCAGCACCAGTGCAGCCTTTGCCATGCAATCCATTTCGCATGAGACGCCCATTCTCCTGACGACGGCCGATCATGCATTACTGACGCCTGAAATGGTCAACTATTTTTGTGCTAAAGCTCAGGAAAGCCAGAGTGATGTGATTGCGGGCCTTGTCCCGTATGACATCGTCAAGCAAGCGTTTCCTGAATCCAAACGAACCGTGATGAAATTCAAAGATCAAGGCTATTGCGGCTGCAATCTATTCGCCTTTCTCACTCCACAAGGTCGAACGATGGCCAAATTTTGGCAGCAGATCGAACAGGAACGAAAAAAACCGCTCCGCCTTATCGGCATACTCGGCTGGATGGCTGTCTTTCGATTTTTGACAGGAAACCTGTCATTGGCTCAAGGGCTGGAAGGCCTATCAAAAAAATTGAACCTCAGAATTCACACGGTCACACTGCCATTCCCTGAAGCAGCCGTCGATGTGGACACGGTTGCCGACTGGGAACTTGTTCAGAAAATTGTACGGGAGCGATCGACGAACACTTAAGAATTCCTTGAGTCCTGCAAGCTTTCGACAAGTTTATGCGCATGATCAAGATCGGCTGAATTATCGATTTCACCCCATTTCAGCCCACGAATGGCACTGGTCCATACCGATCCTTCCTGAGCCAATTCATCGATAATCGATAAATACCACTTCTTCAAAGACTCAGGTCGGCGAAGCGCCTGTTCAACGGCCTGACGAAACATAGTCGGCCCCTCGTCACGGAACACCATCATTCCGATCGACTCGCCATGCGTTTCGTGAATCGGAATGGTTTTCCCCACTCTTGCGAGCTTGGTTCCATCGAGAATGACTTTCATATCATCGGCATCATAGGTGCCCTTAGAATCCGTTACGAGCGTTACGGGATGTCGAGGTGAGGCCAGCAACTGCTGAGGCACCGCAGACTCAAAGAGGGTATCGCCATTTAACAAAACAAATTCCTCAGTCATTTCCCCCCGTGCCACCCAGCAACTACCCAAATTGTCCGCCACGGCATAAAAGGGATTATAGATCGTACGGACCCAGCTCTCGTGCCCATTGTGTCGAAGACACTGCTCAACTTTGTCCGCCCCATACCCCACCACGACAGCCACTTGATCAATACCGCATTTGCGCAGTTCTTGTAATTGCCATTCCAGAAGTGACTTTCCACCAATTTGCAGCAAACATTTAGGGTTTTCAGCCGTGAGCGGCAACAACCGCCGCCCTTGACCAGCACTGAGAATAATCGTTTTCATGGTCACCTACATTAGAATGATTGTCCAGCTCACCTTCTACCATATTGCGTCGCAATTATAAAATTCACCATGACTTTCACTTTTTCCTTGTCAAGGTGACGTACGATTCAATACTCTTCCGTATCACATCGAAATGACACAAAGCCACCCAGCCGACGAGCTCGAATGAAGAACCGGCAGTGGGAAGAACACCCTCCAGGGATTCTTCAAAAATAACCGTCTCACTATATTTACTCTCATCCGAACTCAAATTCGTCGACAATGCCTCATTTCATGATACGGTATTCCTAAACCTTGAGTCAGTATGATATTACTAGAACGCTATCTCGCCAGAGAAATTCTCAAGCCCTTCCTCGGCATCTGCACAATCCTCATTGCGATGTTTGTGAGTTTTAATTGGGTGCGCTTCTTAGGGCGCGCTGTCGAGGCTCAACTACCCTCCAGCATGATCCTCACCCTCATCATCTTCAAAGTAATCATCGCGTTGGAAGTGCTCCTCCCCGTTGCGTTATTGCTGTCAATCGTTCTTGGACTCGGGCGTCTTCACCTGGAATTGGAAATGACCGCGCTTTCCGCCTGCGGCGTGAGCCCCTGGAAACCCGTCAAGGTCGTGTTTATGTTTGCGCTGTGCCTCTCCATATTCGTCAGCTGCCTCTCGTTATTCATCCGTCCATGGGCGTATCAACAAAGTTACGACCTGCAAGATAAAGCCGACACCGCATTTCGAATTTCAGATCTCGAAGCCGGTCGATTTTACGAACGAAAAAAGGATGATGGCTCCCTGGTCCTGTTCATGAAAGACATTGACGTCAAAGGCGAAAGAATGAAACACGTCTTCGTCCAAACAGAAAATGGGGATAAAATCCGCATTCTGTCTTCCAAAGAAGGGTATGAGCGTCGCGATCCTACTAGCAACCGAATGCTTCCGGTTCTCGTTGATGGATACGAATATAAATTATCGCGTCATGAGGGCGTTGATCGCATTACTGCGTTCAAAGAACTCACCATTTTCCCAAGCGATAAACAATCGGTGTACTACACGCGAAAGGCATCTCCAAACTCTCGATTAGCCTATTCCTCCAATCCCAAAGAATTTGCGGAATTTCAATGGCGGCTCTCAACCGGCGTGTCGACGCTGCTCTTGGCCTTGCTGGGCATTCCCTTAAGCCGAGCCACGCCACGCCAGGGAAAGTACGCAAAAATCTTTGTTGCGGTCATCGCGTTTGCCGTGTATTACAATCTTGGCGCCATTGCCATGACCTGGGTGGAGCAGGGCATCGTTCATCCTATGTTCCCTGGTATTTGGTGGGTCAACGGCCTCTTGCTTATCGTCCTTCTCATCTCGTATTGGCCTCCAACATTGATTCGGCGGCTACGAACGTCATAAGGCCGACCATCGCAAGGACATCTGCCGGAATTAGAATACACGCTCTTTGTCCCATCACCACTGACATGAATATTCTTGATCGATATATCGCCCATTCAGTCATCACGAGCTATGGGCTTGTCCTCTCTTTATTTGTCACGATCTTTAGCTTTTTCATCTTCGTCGAAGAACTCGATCAAATCGGGACCGGCCAGTATGCACTCTCGGATGCGATGACGCATGTCTTCTATACGATACCTGGTCGAATTATCGACCTGGCTCCTATCACCGCCTTACTCGGCAGCATCATCGGTCTCGGGACATTAGCCAATCATCGGGAACTGATTGCCATGCAAACCGTGGGAATTTCGACTCTTCGTATTGCCTGGTCTGTGCTCAGAGTCGGCATTTTGTTTATGCTTACCATTGTTGTATTCGAAGAATACGTTCATCCGCCACTCGCTCATTACGCTCATAACCAACGTGCATTAGCCTTAGCCGACACGCAAACATTATTGAGTGAACATGGATTTTGGTTTCACGAATCTTCCCGGTTCATTAAAGTCGGAGGGCTTCGATACGGAAAGCTCCCCGAAGATATTGATGTCTACGAATTCAACGAACAGGGCGAATTACAGGTCTTTACCCATGCTCGCACGGCTGACATCGTCAATCCCAATCAATGGATTTTGCGAGATGTTGAGCAGAAGACCATCGACCACAGAGGTGTCACCTCTCAACATCTTGAGGAACTCATTTGGCATTCATTTCTGAGCACACAGCAAGTAGGGATATTTTCAACACCGCCGGACATGTTTTCGCTCACTCAGTTATACAATTACTTAGACTACTTAGATGAGACCGGCGCAAATTCAAACCGCCTTGAGCTGGTGTTTTGGCAAAAAATCGCCATGCCCTTCACATCCGGCGCAATGGTGCTCCTTGCCATCCCGTTTGTCTTTGGCCCACTGCGATCAGCTACCGCAGGGAAACGCATTCTCATTGGAGCGGGTATTGCCATTGCGTTTTACTTTGCGAATCAAATCCTTGGCCATGTGGGATTACTCTTTGCCTTGAACCCACTTCTTATCACATTTGCACCGATTGGCATCCTTCTCGGAATTGCCTTCTGGCTCTGGAAGCAGCACATCTAGGCAATCGGCTTGAAACACGTTACGATGGGACAAGATGTTGCTCGTGATCAAGCTGAAAATGTTCGGTCTCCGCAGAATACGCGAAGACTTGCACATGGATGTTCCACGTTCCCGACTGCTCCTTAACTGAATAGAGATGATAATGCGCCCGACGATCCGGCGTCGCTCCCACGGCCGAAGCAGACGGCACACCGAGCACGGGGATAGGTTGGGTTGCTGTCGAGATAGAGGTCATGATGGAACGATGCGCATGACCATGAAGAACCAGTTCGGCTCCGCATCGAGAAAGAATAGACTCAAGAGCGGGCGCATTGGTCAAAGACTTTCGCCACCTGACGATTCCAGGCACCGGCGGATGATGAATCAAGACCACTCGACAGTACTGTTGCCGGCCTAATTCACGCAACACTTCCTCGAGTTTCGACAATTGTATCGCATCCAAACTGCCGGTGGCTAAAAATGGCAACGTTGGCTGCGCACTGGAGAGACCAATGAATGCGACATGTTCTCGAATGCGAACACTGGGAAACACGCCATCAGCACGAGCGTGAGACTCTGCGTCAGTTGCCTCATCAGAAAGCAGATAGGGAGCCCAATGGGCAAAGGTGTTCTCCCATGCCGTCGCCACATACGTTTCATGATTGCCAGGAATGACAGTGACCTGTGAAGCTGGCCCGAGGTCGTGAAGCCAAGCTTTGGCTTCTTGAAATTCAGCCGGCAGCCCCAAATGCGTGAGATCTCCTGTGATCACAATATGATCAGGATTTTTGCTGCGCACATCGTCAACCAGTCTTGCTAGGATTTCGCCTCGATGTTCCGTCCGTCGATGCGAACGCCAGGACAAGTATCCCAATACGCGTTTACTCAACAACTCTCCAAATTCAACACCTTCGAGTGTCGTCAAATGGGGATCGGACAGATGGGCAAATGTAAAGTCACTCATGATATATTTCGACCTTTATGTGTGTTATGTCACATGACTGAACACGTCATTCTTTACCTCAGGTATCGCATTAGTATACGATCTCGCGTTTGTTATGCCTATAACGACTCCATGTGTTTGAACCTTTATCTTACGAACAACATAAAGCAAAATAAGTATTTTCAGCAAATTGCCAAAAGGTTTCATGCCAAGATACGCCTATATTGTCAACGATGCTCCAATAACTCTGTGGGGATTGACTTCTCGAGAACGATTGACGCGAATGGTCCAACGCGCAGGAGATCTGACGATGCTGGAAGATATACAGTCGCTCCCGCCTGATTCTTCCGTCCTCATTCTACGAGCGGACTTTCTGTATGACGATCGGATTATTAAACGTCTCGCCAAAGAAGAACAGACCGTCCTTCAAGTCTCTCTCAAACACATTCTGACTCCAGTCGCAGCGGTTGTCACGGCCCAGTCGGCTCGGCAGGCAGAAGCGCTCCTGTCAGCATCTTCAGCAGCACAAGGAATCCCCAACATCCAAACGGTTGAACTAAAAGAGTGGGCTTCGGGGTTTCAAGAACAGCTTCGTAAATTTGATCCTCCATACATTCTCCCGATCACGGGTGAAAGACAGGAAGACTTTGAAGAACACTTGTATTCCGGTTCCTATAAAGGCGTCACCGACCTCATCACGAAATGGGCATGGCCTATTCCAGCGAAATGGGCGGCACGTTTCTGTGTCAAAGCGGGCATCGTGCCAAATGCGGTCACAACGCTCAGCTTGATCCTGACGATCATTGCGGGAATATCTTTTGCGCAAGGCTGGTATGGCGTTGGGCTGTTGGCGGGATGGCTCATGACCTTCCTCGATACCGTTGACGGAAAACTGGCTCGAGTCACGGTCACGTCCAGTAAATTCGGACATGTCTTAGATCACGGTCTCGACATTATTCATCCTCCGCTTTGGTATATCGCGTGGGGCCTGGGATTAGCCGCCTTTACCCCTCCGACAGCCTGGCTGACACTCCATACAATTTTCGGCATTATACTGATTGGATACATTGCGGGACGACTGTGCGAAGGTCTCTTTCAATTAGGCTTTGGACAATTCGGCTTGTTTTGCTGGCGTCCGTTCGACTCCTTTAATCGATTGATTACGGCTCGTCGAAACCCCAATCTCATCTTACTCACAGGGTCGCTGTGTTTTGGTCGTCCCGACGTAGGACTCCTCGCTGTCACGGCATGGACCGTGCTTTCAACCGTCATTCTGCTCATTCGGCTGGGATTCGCCTCCGGTATCCGCATGCTATCTGGTAGGCCATTGCGTCCATGGCTAGCCGATATCGGAACGACCGTGTCCCGTGACTCCCTTGCGGCAAGGACATTTACTCGTCCTCCTCTCACCACAACCATTCAATCAACAGATTGACTCTGCTACTATCATACGACAAGCCAATGTCGAACAGACCCTCTGGAAATTAAGACCGCATTGCAAGTCCCTGCACACACATATCGCCTGGGCATTATCTCCAACCCTCTGAGTGGACGGAATAAGAAACGTGCTGTGGTCATGACGACCATTTTAGAAGCCCATCCGGACATCCTTCACGACGAAGTTCATACACAACACGATATTCAAACAACCCTCACCACGTTTGCCCAAGAACAGGTGAATGTTCTCGTCATTAACGGTGGCGATGGAACCGTACAGGCCGTACTGACCACACTCTTCCATCTTCAACCATTTGCAACACTCCCGTTGCTGGCAATTCTTCCTTCCGGCACATCCAACATGAATGCCGGGGATGTCGGACTCCGTGGAAATCGAACAGCCTCACTCCAAAAATTACTATCGTGGATAGAAGGGCATGGTCCTGATCCGACACTTCTCACACGGCATGTATTGCGCGTACAGCGAGTGCCGGATGAAGATCCTATTTTCGGCATGTTCTTTGGCGCAGGAGCCATTTACCAGGGAGCGCAAGTTGGATGGAAAACCAAACAGTCGGTCGGTCGACTGGGAGAAGTCGGAGCAAGTCTCATCATCTGCCGATTTTTCCTTTCACTCTTGTTCAGTCGGCAAACCCACATCACCCCCATTCATGCAACCATCTCCCGCGATGAACACCCGGCTATTAAAGGGGAATTCCTCACCATTCTGGTCACGACATTGGAACGATTATTCCTTGGGCTACGCCCGTATTGGGGAACCGAATCTCATCCGTTACACTACACAGCAGTCCGGAAGAGCCCTGCATATCTTATGCGGACACTTCCTTCACTCTTATTTGGCCGCACTCACAAATATGGAACGGCAGAACATGGGTACGACAGTCATAATGCTCTGTCACTGGAACTTCACATGCAAGATGGATTTACCATCGACGGCGAGGACTACACATCCGATCCTGAACGAGGTCCCGTACGTCTGACCACTGGCGGCATAGCCACATTTATCCGTTTCTAACGCTACACATCGTGACTATTTCATCTGAATTACTACAGCTTGTTCACGGCCAAGATGCTGAGCCCGTCCCTGAGTCAATCCAGGCACTGTGCGACGCACTGCAGAAGCGTTATTCAGATGCCATTCAAGCCATCCTGTTCTACGGCTCGTGCTTACGTGCAGACTCAGACATTGATGGAATCGTCGACCTCTATCTTATCGTCGATTCCTATACAACCATCTACGACACAAGGTTTTTAGCGTTTGCCAATACCCTGCTTCCACCAAATGTATTTTACATAGAAGTTCCATTCCATGATCGCATCGTACGGGCAAAATACGCCATCCTTTCCTTAGAGAACTTTCAACACAGCACATCCATGAAATGGTTTCACTCATATTTCTGGGCACGTTTTGCTCAGCCGACTAAGGTTCTCTATGCTGCAACGCCTCATGTTGAACAGGACATCTACACCGCGTTAGCCCAATCCGTCATGACATTTATCACCAGAGCCCTTCCACAAACACCGAATTCCTTTGAGGCGCTGACGCTCTGGGAAACAGGCCTGTCACTCACGTATCAAGCCGAACTTCGAACGGAGAAGCCTGGACGCATCACACACATTGTCGAGGCCAATCGAGACTACTACCAGCAGACAGCGCACACGGTTCTTCGCCAACTGTCTCCCCTAGTCATGGTAGATCAATCCGTTCAACCTGTTCGCTTTCACGCAGCATGTTCATCATTAAGCCGCCTGAGCAATCGAATCTCCTGGGGACTCCGTCGAGGACAAGGCAAGGTCTTGTCTATCTTACGGCTCATCAAAGGCCTTTTTACGTTCCAAGGTGGAGTGGACTATATCCTGTGGAAAATTGAACGACATTCCGGGATCAGCATTGAACTCACACCTTGGCAACGACAGCACCCGCTCCTCGCCAGTCCTGTCGTATTGTGGAAGCTGTACCGAAAAGGCGCATTTCGGTAACTATAGCGAAACCAAATAACTTCCAACCGAATGTACATCATGTACATAGCGCAAAAGCACACGTCGTACAGACGGAAGTAAATTGGAACGGCTATAGTCTCTTCTCACGTTCAACCATCTATAGCCGTTTCCATGAACTTCCGTTCTCCTGGTGCGTGTGATATCGCGTCGAAAGTCCTCCTAGTTCAACTAGAACGTATTTGGATTCGCTATAGTCAACGAAGGTCTTTACCGATATGATGTTATTCGTTACTATGTAGGCTCTCAATACAATCTCCCCTGAACCAACACAGACATCAACCGCTCAGCGCGTCAATCGTTCAATACTATGCTTTTCACGTAAGGAACAATTCGTCATGCCTCTGTATGCCCACATCATCGGTGAGTCTTCTCTGCAATTATGGGGACTCACCTCTCGCGAACGATTAACACGAATGCTGAAACACATGGAGGTTAAGCATGTTATCGATGATTGTTCTCTCTTGCCCCCGGATGCCACACTCCTCATCATTCATTGCAACTATCTCTATGATGTGCGGGTGTTGACTCATCTCATAGAACAAGAAAACGTCGTATTCCAACTGGCGGTGAAAGGCGAAGACGTTCCAATTGCTGCACATGTTCAGGCCAGCTTCATCCCCCAGACTCTGGAGGCTCTCGAACAAGGACTCCGACCCAAGGTAGGACCACTTCAACTGATTGGGCTACAATCCTTAACGAACACATTCCACAAAAAGCTCCGTAAAGTTGATCCTGCTTACGTGTTCCCTATCGCACAGGAGAATCAAAACGCACTTGAAGAACACCTCTATTCCGGCTCCTATAAAGGGATCACCGATCTTATTACGAAATGGGCGTGGCCGATCCCCGCGAAATGGGCGACACGTCTGTGTGCCCGGACCGGCATTACACCAAACGCTGTGACATTTCTCGGGCTCATCCTCACCATCATTGCCGGTATCTGTTTTGCCAAACAGCAGTATCTCATCGGCCTTCTTGCAGGCTGGGGTATGACCTTTCTTGACACCGTTGATGGGAAATTAGCCCGCGTGACCGTCACCTCCAGTTGGTTTGGAAATATCTTCGACCATGGAATAGATGTCATTCACCCGCCCCTCTGGTATCTCGCCTGGGGAATCGGTTTGACGACCCTTCAGACCACGACCTGGTGGCCATGGACACTCACAGCCACGCTATGGGCTATCTTCATTGGTTATGTCATGGGAAGGGTGATTGAAGGGTCTTTTCATCAACTGGTAGGACGATTCGGAATTTACTGCTGGAAACCCATAGATTCGTACTTTCGATTGATCACCGCTAGGCGCAATCCCAATCTGATTCTTCTCACGGGCAGTGCCATCATCGCTCGACCAGACTGGGGATTGATGGGCGTCGCCGTGTGGACTGTGGCTTCAACAGGTATTCTCTTCGTTCGATTTGTCATGGCGCTCGGCACAAAAAAACGTTGCGGAGAAGTTCGCCCATGGCTTGCCGATATTGGCACCAGCATCGACCGCGAATCACTCACTGCCAGACTCTTCACCCGTCCTCCGTTCACCAAAGCAATGCAATCGAAAGACTGACGTAGCCTGACAGCTGTAGGAGCAAGAACATTCGCGATACTGAAGACAAAACGACGCGCTCACCTGCTGAGAAGATGAGCGCGTCGTTATCGAGTGAGTCGAATGTTCTTGCTACTGATGTCTAGACATCATAGTACATGAAGAACTCATAGGGGTGCGGTCGAACTCTGAGTTTATCGACTTCGTTCTCTTGCTTGTACGAAATCCAAGCCTCGATAACATCCTCACTAAACACACCGCCCTTGAGCAAGAACTGATGATCCTCCTTCAAATGATTCAGGGCATCTTCTAAACTAAACGGCAGCGTAGGAATATTGCTCGCTTCTTCCGGCTCCAAGTCATACAAATTCTTATCCATCGCTTCGCCTGGATGAATTTTGTTTTGGACGCCATCAAGCCCGGCCATCAACATGGCACTAAAAGCGAGATACATATTGCATGAGGGATCAGGAAATCGCACTTCGATACGCTTGGCTTTGGGGCTTGGCGAATACATAGGAATCCGAATCCCAGCCGACCGATTGCGGCTCGAATACGCCAACAGGGTTGGAGCTTCAAACCCTGGCGTCAATCGCTTATACGAATTGGTAGACGGATTGGTAAATGCGGCAAGCGCTTTTGCATGTTTGAGAATTCCGCCAATATAATACAAACATTGTTGCGACACGCCGGCATAATCGTTTCCGGCAAAAGATGGCTTTCCACCTTTCCAGAGACTTTGGTGGGTATGCATCCCTGTTCCATTATCACCAAACATAGGTTTCGGCATAAAGGTTGCCGTTTTTCCATGACGACGCGCAACATTCCTGACGATATATTTGTACATCATCATTTTGTCTGCCATGCTGAGGAGGGTATCGAACCGCAAATCAATCTCTGCCTGGCCTCCGGTCGCGACTTCATGATGGTGCTTTTCGACGTGCATGCCGACCCTCTCCATTTCACGCACCATTTCTGAACGAATATCTTGCTGAGAGTCTATCGGGGCTACAGGAAAATAGCCTTCCTTGTGACGAGGACGGGACCCGAGGTTATGGCCTTCGTCTCCGGAGTTCCATATCCCTTCTTCCGAATCAAGAAAATAAAATCCGGAATTGGCATTTTGATCAAAGCTGACATGATCAAAGATAAAAAATTCGGCTTCCGGTCCCCAGTAGGAGGTATCGGCAATTTTCGTACTTTTGAGATATTTCTCGGCATTTTGCGCGATAAAACGCGGGTCTCGCTCATAGCCTTGTCGGGTAATGGGATCTTCCACATTTCCCACCATCGAAAGCGTTGGAATTTCGGTAAACGGATCCATACATGCGGTATTGGGATCTGGTACCAGCAACATATCGCTATTTTGGATCGCCCGCCATCCGCGGATGGATGATCCATCAAACCCTGACCCGTCTTTAAAGAGATCAAGTGTCAGCTCAGAAGTGGGAACAGAAAAATGTTGCCATGTTCCTAAAAAGTCCACAAACTTCACATCAACCATTTCCACTTTGTTCTTTTTGGCATAATCCAAGACTTCACGCGGAGTCATGTGCTACCTCCTTCAGGAGAATTGTTTATAAAAACTTGATTGACCAATCAAAGACAATCAGACAAACGACCAACACGACAGTTTTTTCTCGCTCGCACACGACTCAGGGTACGAGTGAACGAAGGGATTTGAGTGAGAAAGCAGACGCTATGTGCTGTTGAACCGCTTACGAATACGCTCGCTCACTATGTTGACTGAGATCTAAGCCAATTTCTTCGTCATGCGACGATACACGCAGTCCTATTGTGATATCAATCACTTTTAAGATCAGATATGTTCCAATCAGTGCAAAGACTAATGTCACAACGGCCAAAAGCACCTGAATGCCAAATTGGCTGGCATTGCCCCAAAAGAGTCCTTGAGCGCCAATCGATGCAAACAGTCCTGTGGCCAAGATGCCGGTGAACCCTCCTACTCCGTGAATACCCACCACATCAAGCGAGTCATCATATCCCAGCTTCACCTTCCACACGACCGCCGCGTAACACAGTGTTCCGGCAAAGAGGCCGAGCAACAGAGCCGAAAGTGGACCGATATACCCTGCCCCAGGAGTAATGGTTGCCAATCCGGCAATAATGCCACTGGCTACCCCTAATACCGTAGGTTTTCCTCGATGCACCCACTCCGCAATCATCCAACTGATGCCTCCAGCGGCGGCAGCCGTATGCGTCGACACAAACGCTGCAGCAGCAACCTCATTGGCGCCCAATGCGCTTCCAGCATTAAACCCAAACCACCCGAACCACAACAGCCCGGTGCCTAACACGGTCATGGGCAAATTATGAGGCGGCATCGGTTCCGTCCCAAACCCTCTCCGTGGGCCCAACATGACCGCACACACTAAGGCGGCAATCCCGGAACTAATATGTACGACCGCTCCACCAGCAAAATCCAGCGCGCCCATCTGACCTAACCATCCACCACCCCACACCCAATGGGCCAACGGCGCATACACACACAAAGACCACAACACGGCAAACCAGAGCAACGCGGTAAACTTCATCCGTTCAGCAACACTCCCGGTAATCAGTGCCACCGTAATGGCAGCAAACATGAGTTGAAACATCATGAACACTTGATGAGGAATGGTCGGAGCATAATCAGGGCTCGGCGTGAGCCCAACGCCTTGGAGTCCCACCCAATCCAGTCCCCCGATCACTCCCCCAATATCCGGACCGAACGCAAGGCTGTATCCACAGAGAATCCAAAGAAGACTAATCATGCAAAGAATAATCGCCGTATGCATGATAGTCCCCAGGACATTACGGCTTCGAACCAGGCCACCATAAAACAACGCTAACCCAGGAAGCATCATGCAGAGCACAAACGCTGATGACACTAAAATCCATGCCGTATCTCCGGTGTCGATAGGCAAACTGACTGACTCTTCAGCCCATGACACGGTCGGTTGCCCACATAACAACCAGACAACTGCGCACAGACCAATCGTACGGAATCGCCAATTACTCACAGCATGACCTCATACATACTAATTGACCAGTTGATTCTGGCATCGCCTTGGTCGAAATGTTTATACAGCAGACTCATCGGCCTCCCCTGTTCGAATACGAATGACCTGACTCAAGTCCGATACAAAAATCTTCCCATCGCCGATACTCCCCGTCTTGGCTGCACGGCCAATAGTTTCAATGACCTGCGGCACCATCGCATCAGCGACAGCTATTTCCAACTTAATCTTTGGAACAAATTCAATTTGATATTCGGTCCCTCGATAGGTTTCTTTATGACCTTTCTGTCGACCAAATCCTTTCACTTCCACCACAGTCATGCCCTGAACACCTAGCTCAATCAGAGCATCTTTGACTTCATCTAATTTAAACGGCTTGATAATGGCTTCTACGAGCTTCATGGGTTGTATCCTCTCGGCTGGTGAATAATTGGTGATATCAGAACACCCTCATCGAGAAGCCTATACTGACGGTCTCACTGACAAGATGCAAGTGAATTTACGCATAGGCCCGCTCCCGATGCTGGCTCAGATCCAAGCCTACGATCTCATCTTCCTGTGGCACTCGCAAGCCAATTGTCCAATCTATCATTTTCAGAATGAACATGGTTCCCACAAAAGCAAAGATCCAGGTGGCAGTCACGCCCACCGCTTGAATGAGCACTTGCGAAGGATTCCCAAACAAGAGACCGGTACCGCCTCCAACACTCGCAAACAACCCTGTGGCCAAGGCCCCCCAAGTTCCACCAATTCCATGAATACCCAGCACATCAAGGGCATCGTCATACCCCAGTTTATGCTTAACAAAGACACCCAGATAACAGACGACTCCGCCCCCCAACCCAATGACAATCGCAAACACCGGCGTCACATACCCGGCAGCAGGAGTAATCGCCACCAGACCCGCCACCGCTCCACTTGCCGCGCCCAATAATGTTGGATTGCCTCGGTATGCCCACTCGACCGCTAACCAGGCCAAAGCCCCTGATGCCGTCGCCACATGTGTCGCCACAAACGCACTCGCCGCAAGACCATCTGCCGCTAAGGCACTCCCCGCATTAAAGCCAAACCATCCGACCCATAATAGACTCGCTCCAACGACAGTGAGTGGGAGATTATGCGGAGCCATATTCTCACTGCCATACCCATGCCGCTTCCCAAGCACCAACGCACAGGCAAGGGCAGCCACCCCTGAACTGATGTGCACCACCGTCCCACCAGCAAAGTCTAATTCCCCGAATCCGGCTAGCCAGCCACCTCCCCACACCCAATGGGCGAGAGGCGCATAGATAAACGTCACCCAGAGTACGGAAAAGACCACAAAGGCACTAAACTTCATCCGTTCGGCAATAGCCCCGCTGATCAATGCCACCGTGATTCCTGCAAACATCAATTGGAAGACCATGAAGGCTAAATGTGGAATGGTTGACCCTTCCAACGGAGCAGTGCCAACTCCATCCAAGGCAACCCATTGAAAATTTCCAATCACTCCTCCAACATCAGGCGCAAACGCGAAACTATATCCCCAGAGCACCCACACCACACTCACGAGACACACCGCAATAAAGCTGTGCATCATCGTACTGAGAATATTCTTGCTTCGCACCATCCCGCCATAGAATAAGGCGAGACCTGGTATGGTCATCGCCAAGACCAGAGCGGAAGACACTAGTACCCATGCGGTATCTCCAGCACTCATCGTTGACGTCTCTTCAGCAAAAACAGAAGTCACTGATATTCCAAGAAAACCTACTATACTTAACAGCGATACACCGATCTTATATGTCAGACGATCAAACATTCCCTCTCCTTTATCCTCTTCCTATGTACTAGAAGAGATACGCGACTTCTGCGGCTAGCGTCTCCTGATGATTGGCAGACCGGTTGCCGAATTGGAAGGTATTTCGATTTGATTTATCGTAACGAAACTCCACTCGAGTCAATAATGAAGGAACCGGTTTGTACTGCAAGGTCAGCGTTCCTTCCCAAAGCGTCTGCGATGCCGGCACGACATCTCCGAAGCAGGTATTAGCCCTCCCGGCCCTCACGACGGAGCCACCACAGCCCAAGAATCCATCTGCATCTTCAAACAACTCACCACGGACACGAACCCCCCATTGATCCGTAAAGTTATGAATGACATATCCTGCCACCCCATTCCAGCGAGCATTGGTACCGGGCGTGGCGTTGGCTTGATTCGCATAGTAAGCTTCCACAACAAACTCCGTCTGATCCGTCGCCTGAATATCAATGATCCCACCGATAAGCACTCGATCAGCATTCTTGGCCCCTAAATCACCCTCTGGGCCCCAAAATCCAAAAATTGAAACACCGAGCCAATCTACTGGTGTCAGGCCGAGTAGGGCTTCAATAGATTTACTTCTATTGGGATCTTCCTGGGCTCCAGTAAAAGAGTTTATGCCACCAATTGAAAACGTCACGTTCTCCGAAAAGGTATAGGTCCCTCGAATTCCGGTTGTGGTAAACGGTTCACCCAGCCCAAAGAGCCAGGAACGCGAAAAGTTTGGATTAAAAGGACTTTCGATGACTTCGTATCCGATCAAGGTGTTCATACGACCAATGCGAAGATCAAGACCATTTCCCACAGGAGCCACGTATTGAGCATATGCTTCTTGGAAATCGACTTCGTCTTCGCCGGTATTTCCACCGGTAAATTTCGCATCTTCACCAAAATTCAACTTAATGCGAAACCCTGCGCGATCAACCATGGCCCCTTCAACCTTTCCTGCTTTTTCAAAGACGATTTGCGCCATGTTGGGTCGAAACGAATTCGCATCACCATCAAAAATCCTCAAGGCATTGGCTTGAGAATTCGGGTTATTAAAATTATGCGTATACGATGCTGACACATACCCATACAGCGAGAGGTCCAACTTTTTGATCAGAGGTTCTTCCTCCGTCGATTCTTCAATTTTTTCTAGACGTTTTAAGATGTCGGAGGTGTCATCTTCCGCCACACTCAGACTCGTCATTCCAACGCAGATGAAAAAACATGATACAAACAGAAACAGAACGTGATTACTCCTAAACTGGTTATTCAACTGCCATATCTCTTGCATGCTATCTCCTTGACGAAAAGGGTTGAAGGATTTCGTGCAAACCGCTCTCACTCGCCATCCATTGCGTGGCCGAGCGAACCAGCCTGACTCTTCACGAGATCGCACGATGACCTTCTTAATATCGGCAGAAACCCTTAAAAACTTAAGGGAAAATGAACAAACACACAGCAACTCACTGGAACAAAAATGGCAAAAAAAAAGCCCTCAGCCCCTTCTTTGGGGTGAGGACTCCGTCGTCCAGAACCGATTGAGTTTTTTCATTCAATACGCCGAGGAACAACGCTGTCCCCTGACGATAGCTAAATTTGTATCACTTGGATTCCCAACTGTCAAGGATAGATACGAAAAAACACAGATAAGAGCACATTTCATCAATGCATGCTTTACTCTAAAATTTAGAAGAATATTCAATAACCAAAATTTTGGCAATCAGACAATGCATGTCACAATACACGTGATGATGTCGAACCACCTGAATCAATGGAGGAACCACTAATGCCCGACTTGAACTATGAGTATATTTCATCCTGGCTGCTTCATAACATGACAGCGCTCATCGAAGCAGGAGTCCGAATTGTATTCATTATGGTAATGGCGTTTCTCGTAATCCGCTCAATCAAATTCGGGTTATCCCGACTCGAAGAGAGCATCATCAAACGTCGAGAACATGAAGAAACCTATCCAGGGGCAGCCTCTAAACGTATCAAAACCCTGACAGGCCTCGTGCAAACCATCAGCCTCGCAGCCATTTGGGTCATTGCAATCATCATGTCCCTTGATCAAGTAGGGCTGGATGTCACTCCCATTTTAGCCGGTGCCGGCATTATTGGATTGGCTGTTGGATTTGGCGCACAAAATCTTGTCCGTGATATTTTTAGCGGCTTCTTCATCATCCTGGAAAACCAAGTCCGGGTCGGAGACGTCGCCATTGTAAATGGTACAGGCGGACTCGTTGAGCGCATCACGTTTCGAACCATTATCCTCCGCGACATGGCAGGAGTCGTTCACGTGTTTCCCAATGGAACGGTGAACACCCTGGCCAATATGACCAAAGAATGGTCAGCCTATTTAATGGAAATTGGGGTGGCCTACAAAGAAGATACCGATCGGGTCGTTCAGGTCATGAAAGACGTTGATGAAGAATTACGACAGGACCCTCACTATAGTTCTCAAATTCTCGAACCCATCGAAGTGTTCGGCGTCGATCAATTTAAAGAATCCGAAGTCGTGATTAAGGCACGAATTAAAACCCTACCCATAAAACAATGGGGCGTCGGACGAGAATATCGCCGACGACTCAAAAAAGCATTTGATGCACAAGGTATTGAAATTCCATTTCCCCATCGCACACTCTACATGGGAGAAGCCAGCTTGCCCTTTACCGTACAAACAGACCCTGTAAAGCTCTCAGCATGAAAAGAGGGCTTGCACGTACACAACGGCCAATTACGGTCGTTCCGCTTACATGCATGGCGTGTCATCGTTGCGTGAAAAAACCATTGCGCCTTGACACCTTACAACGAACGAACAAATAATAGAGTCGCATCACGTTCAACACCTATTCACCTTTATGGAACCCGACGTTTTATGCCAGACCACGCATCCCCTCAATCACCAGAACAACCAGACAATGTCGTGACGCATGCGACAGACGAAGACATTGTTCCCCCGACGCTCGAAGGCGGTAAAACGCTTTTCGTCGATGCCACTGATGCCCAATGCTACCCCAGGCCTAGTGCGGCACTGAAAGATGCGGGACCTGACGATCAGGTCTTTGTCAAACCCGGCATCTATGAAGATCGAGTCTTTGCGGCCGATCGAAATATCCGACTGATTGGAGCTGGACGAGACAAGGTACAAATTTTCAGCAGACGAGGCAGTCCCTTGTATTTACAACGTGTTTCGAGTGGACGGGTGGAAGGTCTCTCGTTTCGATATGTTGGAAGCGATCAGCATTCAGCCATGAATATCCTGGATTCCGTGTGCACCATCACCAAATGTCGCATACTTGAAGGTATTCTATCTGGCGTCGTCATGTATGGACCGGAATGCCGACCGACCTTTTCAGAAAACGAAGTCTGTTATAACCGAGAATCCGGAATCTTTTCATTTGCGGGCGCTCGCCCCTACATCAGTCAAAACACATGTTTCGGCAATCATCACTTTGGGATTGCTGTTCGCGATGACGGCACCTCTCCCGACATAGTCCGAAACACCTCTCGCAACAATATGTTGAGCGGCATCCTCCTCTTTCATTCGGCCAAAGCGCTGATCCTCGAAAATCACTGCCACGACAATCAGCATTGGGGCATCGTCATGACTCCTGACTGTCAGTCATCACCAGAACAAGAAAAACTCCTCGAAGCAAATAGCTTAGGCGAAAATCCGCGAGGCTCACTCATCATCACGCACGAACCCCTCGCCGAAATTGGACGGTAGTTCTGCAAGACCATATTCATGAATGTCGCTCGTATTTCGTAGAAAGAATCTGCTGTTTTTTACTTGTACGCTTCACGAACGGCACCTTAGATTCTCCCTCAAGCTTCCGAAGGAAAATCCAGGTCTATAGTTGACGAAATAGAGTCACCCCTCCCAAAAGAATTATGTGGATTGCTTCCCTACGTTCCAAAATCCAATCGCCAACAACAACCAGCCGATTATAAAAAAGAGCCCGCCCAATGGCGTCACCGCACCCAGCCAGCGTATGCCAGTCAACGACAGCACATATAAACTTCCAGAAAACACCAGAATGCCGACCAGGAACGACCAGGTGGCCCATCGAAAAAGCGGAAGCTGATAGACCGCCAAAGCAGTGCCTGCCCCCATCACTCCAAACGCATGATACATTTGATATCGAACACCCGTATGAAAGACTTCCAACATGTGCTCAGATAAAATTTCGCGAAGGCCATGCGCGCCAAATGCACCAAACGCCACCCCGAGCATCGCCAGCACCGCGCCTATAGATACAAAACGAAAACCCATACATACCTCCAGTCACACGTCAGCACCATTCAGGTCACGGCGAACTGGTTGGCGGAACATGACGACCCCATTGTATATGTTGCCAGCCACGCTCATGCGCCCAAAACAGTCCGATTTTCACCAATGAATCACTCAAGCCTGCAAATAAAGCCATCGCGGCCTCACCAGAAATAAACCACACAACGATGGTGGTCACAAGAGTGGCAATCACTCGCCAGCTCAGGCCTTTGACGATACTGCGTAAATGCGTTTCCATAGTGTCGACTCCCGTCTATTAGGACGACGATCGTTTTTTCTTTTTTTGACCAACCCTCTTACGAGGCGTGACATCTTTTTTTTGAGAAAGATCTGCATGTCGAACGAAATCTTCAAGCGTATAGTGATCGAGAATCGCCGCAATGGCATTCCGGACTTCTAACATCATGCTTTGAATAGCACAGGAAGATTTTTCTGCATACGGACAGTCTTCACACTTTTGATACGCTGTTTGACTCACACAACCAATCGGCGCAAGTGGACCATCCAGTGTCCGAATCACCTGCCCCAACGTCACCTCGCCCGGGTCTTTCAATAAACGAAAGCCCCCATCCACTCCCCGTCGGCTCGTCAAAATGCCCGCGTTCTTCAACGTCAACAGAATCCCCTCCAGAAAGCCCAGAGGAATTCGTTGCTCCTTCGCCAACTGCGTTCGCTGCACCGGCACCGCCTGCTCATAATTCGCCGTGAGCTCAATCAACGCCCGTAACGCATACTCACTTTTCTTCGAAAATCGCATAATCTTTGTAATGTTAACTAATTATATTAAGAATAGCAAAACCTCACAAATACAACCCTCATCTCTCTTCCAATACCCTGACTGATGTGAAAAGGTGAGAACGCATCAAGGGAAGAAAGACATAGCAACAAGCAACCACCACTACGAGATAAATTTCCTGAAAAGCCCTGCCGGGTAGAACCTCGAATGCCAAAAGACCCCCTAAGCACGTGAAAGCGATCAAGGGCTTGAGATACGGTTTAGGAGAAGGCCTGCCTGATAGTCTGGATCGAGTCTTACGCGGCGACGGGTTCTCTTGGGGCTGCTTCAATGCCATCCGAAATTTGAATGACTTTGCTTACGTGAGGCAACTGGCATAACCCCCGGAGGCATCGCCAGCCTTGCTCTGCACAGCGGCACAACTTGGCATTAATGGCATTTAGGGGTCAGACATGACTATTGATTTTTATAACCCACACGTAAATACGGGCGAAAGAAATCCACGCGTTCAATGACAGCCAATCAGCGCACTAAGGCTTACAATGATTTAGGGGAGAGTTCTCTGGACGACATTACGAAAACAATTGAAGCGAGACTTTCCTCGCTATTTTCGTGAACACGGCATCTTCCGTCAGGAGTTCAGCCTGAAGGTCGAGCGCACATTGCGCAACATGTGCATCCGGCGTCGACACAGTCAGTCCTTTGGTTAGCAGAGTCGCGCGAAGCTGTCCAACCCTGAACCAATGCTGAAGATCGCCTTGAACAAGCGGGAGATCACCTAATAAAGACTCAAGGGCCGATCGATGTCGAGTTGTGAGTTTGCCACTGGTCAATTCTGCGGCAATAAGCCCAGATACATACACTCGACCTTCGGCTAAGGCCTCATCGATAATTGCATGCTCTCCTCGATTGAAGTACTCAATCCAACTTGACGTGTCAACGACGATTCCGCTCACGCGAGGTCTCCAAATCAATCGTCAAATTCAACTTTCCTTTCAGACGAGCGGCTTTTGCAGCAGCCTTACTTCGAGCAACCATGGCTAACCCCTGAATAAGCGTATCGGTTATTCCTGATCCTGAGGCATCACATGCTTCCTTCAGTAAATGTGTGGGAAGATTTGCGGTGACTCTTCTTGTTGGCGTAGAAGTGTTCATATATATATTCATATCATCATTCATATGATCTCGCAAGTTTTTCGGCCCGTGTTTAAGGAAAAACTCCTTCAGGCATGAGCATTCCACGTCAACAGCTGTTGACTCTATACTGAGCCGTTTATTTTAAAATAAAAGTTAAAACGAACGACATTCATAGAAGAATGTGGCGATGATTCGGACCTCCCACCTCCCAGCAATAACATCTCGTATGAATTCGACCGGACAAAATACCACCACCATCGACATTCCATATGAAATTTGACAGTATCCTCAATATACGTACTTGCCGTTGGGGGAAACGAGACGTATCTATCGTAGACAACAAGAACAGGAAACAGAAAACATTCGTTCCACATGAGACAAGGAGAAGGATATGACGATGCCCACAAAACATATTGCACAAATAGAACGTGAAACCAGTCGTCATTGGGTGGGTGATGGCTTTCCTGTCAGAAACATCTTTTCGTATGATACGTTGGGAACGGAACTGAGTCCGTTTTTACTTCTTGACTATGCCGGGCCTGCGGATTTCGACCCAACCACCAAGTCCCGTGGAGTTGGCACTCATCCCCATCGAGGATTTGAAACCGTAACGATCGTTTACCAGGGTGATGTGACGCATCAGGACAATGCAGGCAATGCAGGAACCATCGGACCAGGTGATGTGCAATGGATGACCGCAGCCAAAGGCATTCTTCATGAAGAAATACATGGACCGGTGCTCAAAGAACACGGCGGTACGTTAGAAATGGTCCAATTGTGGGTCAATCTTCCCGCCAAGGATAAAATGTCGTCCCCCCGGTATCAGGATATTCTCAACGCCAACATCCCCGCAATCCCACTCGATAATAACGCAGGTGCCGTAAGGGTAATTGCCGGGGAATTTCACGCAGTCCGAGGTCCTGCAAAAACCTTTACGCCAATACATCTTTGGGATGTCAAAATCCAGGCAGGCCACGGCATAGACTTACCATTCACGGCAGGGTTCACAACAGCCATCTTGACCTTAAACGGCAAAGTCACCGTGAATGATCGTTCAGAATTGCAGAGCGCTGAATTGGCGTTGTTCGAACGTGAAGGAGACACCGTTCATCTTCATGCGCATGAGGACACCAGCTTGCTCGTGCTACATGGAGAACCCATTGCCGAACCAATTGTCGGTCGCGGTCCATTCGTTATGAATACGCAAGAGGAAATTCGTCAAGCCGCGAATGACTTTAACGCCGGACTTTTTTAACGGAGACGGCTCCGGATTGTTCCCACGCGTCCAACATGAATCCATTCACCAAACAGTGCCTGACATCGAACAGAAGTCAGGCACTCAGAAGCCGACACCATACCAAGGTCCTCTGGAACGACGAAGGGCATACATGAGACAACAACAAACGTAACAACGTTAGGACTGAAAACTTCTGCTCCCTACAACATAGACGACACATTGAGCATGAACGTTCTTCGTACAAACATCTGTGGTGAGTGATGAAAAAGCAGAACCTCCCCTCAGGTAGCCGAAGACTCCACCACAACCTCATACATCACTTTGCTCAGCTCCTCGAGTGAATAGGGTTTCCGCACAACTCCCTGAAAACCATGGCTATGGTAATTCGCCATGACCGGGTCCTGAGAATAGCCGCTTGAGACAATGGCCTTCACTGCTGGATCAATCTGCTGCAAACGCCTCAACGTCTCTTTTCCACCCATACTTCCGGGGATCGTCAGATCCAGAATGACGGCTGAAAAATGCTTCCCACATTGCATCGCTTGCCTATACAGCGTGATCGCTTCTGAACCATCTCTCGCTAACTCGCACTGATACCCACAGTGAGTCAAAATTTCTCCGGCAACCATTCTGACATGGACATCATCATCCATCACTAAAATCCGTCCATCCCCTTTCCGAGTCTGAACAACTTCCGTAGCACTCGGCACCTGCGCATCAGGAGCCGCTGGAAATATAAGCGTGAACTCCGTGCCGATTCCGTGCTTACTCTCAACGGTCATAAGGCCTTCATGTTTTTTCATGATCGAATACGCAGAGGCTAGACCGAGGCCATGCCCTTCAGACTTGGTCGTAAAATAGGGATCAAAAATTTTGGGCAACTGTTCATCAGGAATACCGGGCCCTGTGTCACACAACGACACCTTCAGATACGGACCGGGAGGCAATGGAATACGTCGTTCCAGCGTCTTTGAGGGAAGCAGTACATTTTCTGCTCGAATCGTGATCGTGCCTTCATTGGACATCGCTTCCACTGCATTGATCACGAGATTATGGATGACCTGACTCATCTGCCCTGGATCCACATCAGTTGGCCAAAGGTCCGGTTGAAACACATACTCGCAGGCCACGGCTGAGCCAGAGAGAGAAAAGCTTGAGCTTTCCTTGATCACCCTGTCCAGATATGTCAGTTGCTTTATCGGCTCTCCACCTTTTGCAAACGTCAGGAGTTGTTGTGTGAGATCTTTGGCGCGCAACGTGGCTTGCGCTGCCTTGGTCAAAAACTCTGCTCTTGCCGAACTGGCGATCTCTACCTGCTGAGCCAAGTCAATATTTCCCAGGACACTCGTGAGGAAATTATTAAAATCATGAGCAATTCCACCAGCCAGCGTCCCCACGGCTTCAATTTTTTGCGAACGTAACAGTTGAGCCTCAAGACGTTGCTTTTCCTCATCGATTTTTTTTCGTTCGGTGACATCACGAGTGACGCCCACCATTCCAATACCCTGCCCCCGCTCATCTCGAAGCAGACTTCCCCGCACTTCGGCCCAGACGGTCGATCCATCCTTACGGTAATGTTCCAACTCCAACAGAAACGATCTGAAACGATCGGCATTTCCGGTAGATTCAAGTCGTAACTCCTCATCAAGCACCGCTCTAGCTTGTCGAGCGGAATCAGGTGTCAGCACTTCATCGAGGGAATGCGTCATAGCTTCTTCAGGAGTAAAACCAAGCAATGACGTAACAGACGGGCTGATATATGTGAAGCGTCTTCCATCCAACGCCATCAGCCAAATGACGTCGGTCAGATTATTAGCCAATAGCCGATAACGGGCTTCCGATGCCTGCAATTCGGCCGTACGAGCCTTCACCATGGTCTCCAGTTGGTCTCGTGCTGTGGTGGCATGATCCAGAAGCTGAGCATTTTCATGTTGCAAGGTGATACCCTTGGCGATCAAGAGATGGTTTCGACGAGCGACCATACCCATCATGACCATAAACAATATGGATAGCAGCCCCATGGCAACATGCAGATCATCCCCGTGTTGAAAAAAAATGACTGTAAACGGCACGGCCGTCGGCGCACTAAAGGCCCAAAAGGCTTGGGGTAATGCCGAATGCATGGCCGTCGAGCCAGCCACCATGCCTCCCAGCACAAAGATTAGCCCAAATTCGTGAGGAAGCGAGTCGAGAGGGTAGAGAAAAAATCCTGCAGCTCCCCAGGTCAAACCCGAGAGTAAATTTCCCAGAATAAACCAATGACACCATCGAGAGATATCTTCTGGCGACGGTGTCATACGTCGGTAACGAAAAACAAGCACTCCCCTGATCGCGTTGATAAGCGTTAAACTACTCACCCAAACGAGCAACAGGCTCGGCGCCATCACATTCCAGAGAATAAACACAAGAATCAAGCTCGTGATGCATGAGGCGATAATTCCGACAGGAGCAAGCGCATACAGCTGCGCAACCTGCTCACGAAAGAGTTGCGTCTTGAGTGGAAGATGACGAAAAGAAGAGGAAAGGACAGAAGAGGGCATATGACGTGACGTTATTGGCATTCTTCAAATGTACACTGTGGAGATTTCTGTAGGATACTGCGTTTAGGAAAATTTTTCTACGCTAATTTTATCAATTCCTGCTCATTACTCATAAATTCATGTGAAAACTAAAGAAACAGTCTCGCGTAGAGCACACCCTCCTTCTATTCAGTGGTCCACAGATTATCCTTTTCCCATGCCAGCTATGTTTCTGGTTGTCAGGGTGTTATGGTGATGTGATCATGTTATAGCCGTTTCGAATAACTTCCACATGCTTGCAGTGAGTAATCGCGCGGGGCTATAGCCGATTCACTGAACTTCCGAACCCTTGAAAGTTTTGACACCGCGGTGAAAGTCTTTAGGCATTATAGCGAAACCAAATAACTTCCAACCGAATGTACATCATGTACACAGCGCAACAACATACGTCGTGCAGACGGAAGTAAATTGGAACGGCTATAACTGGACCGAATTGAGATTCGCTATAGTTGATCGACCTCAGCTGGAACTTATTTGGATTCGCTATATCCTCTCGACAATCACATACCTTCACTCTCATTGAGGAGAAAAACTATGACTGCACATTCTCAGGACCCGCAACATATTCAGATTACCGAAGCGCTCATCCACGTATACTTGATCCTCACTCAATACCTTGACCATATTGTGGATGAACGAAAAAGCCCAGAACTGTCGAACCAGGAGATTGAGACTCAATTAGAAGAGGCGCGGACGAAGCTTCAAGCCTTTCTAGCGGCCAATCCTGTCGTGCAAGCGAAAGTAGGGAAGGAAAGTGATCGGATCTTGTCTGAAGCCACGCAAGTCAGAAAAGAAGGACATAGCACAAAAAATATGGATATGCTGATGTCGGAACGCAACCTGCTTCAAACGAAAATCGTCACCTTGACAGACCTGATTGCCGTCTTTCGTGCGCTGTAAATGTGACAGGTGTGACGTGCGGTAGAGTATTGCGTTACAGGCGGGCCTCTTTACTCAGGAAGTACATGCTGCTTGTTGATTTGCATTTTTCTCATACGCGCCAATAATGTCGTAGGTTTCATACCCAATAACTCGGCGGCACCACCTGCGCCATACACTTTCCAGCGTGTCTGCTTTAAAGCTGTGAGCGTATTTTGACGAATGACTTCCTGCAACTCTTCTTCAGTTAAAATACCCTGAGACGTCAGCGCCTCTCCGACAGGCGGCACAAGACGCTTCTTTGCTTTACTCGGTAACTCAAAGTAGAGCTCGCCAGAATTGGCTGTGATTAATGCGCGCTCAATAATATTTTGGAGTTCGCGAATATTCCCAGGCCAATCGTATCCCTGCAAGAGACTCACATGCCTTTTCGTTAAACGAGGGTGCGCGCAATGAAACTTTTTCGCCCCGATGGTGAGAAAGTGATCAGTTAACAACGGAATGTCTTCCTTACGATCACGAAGCGGTGAGATTTCCAACGGAAACACATTCAAACGGTAATAGAGGTCTTGCCGGAAGCGACCCAGCTCTACCTCTCGCTTCAGATCACGATTGGTGGCCGCCATCACACGCACATTCACATTGCGCGTGCGTTCATCCCCCACACGTTCGTATTGCTGCTCTTGCAAGACCCGGAGAAACTTACTTTGTAAATCCAGTGGAATTTCTCCCACTTCATCAAGAAATAAGGTTCCGCCATCCGCCGCCTCAAATCGACCGGCACGATCCTTCACGGCTCCGGTAAAGGCACCTTTAACATGCCCGAAGAACTCGCTTTCATAAAGATCTTTGGGAATCGATGCACAATTGACTCGAATGAGCGGACGGGTATGCCGGTGACTCCGCTTATGGATTTCTCGAGCCACCAATTCTTTTCCCGTACCGGACTCGCCAAGAATTAACACAGTCGCTTCGGTCGGAGCGACCACATCAATTTGACGTATCACATTTTCCAGGGCCGGACTCTGACCGATAAGATCACCAAACGCGCACGCCTCGATCACCTCTTCTTGCAGATACCAATTTTCCGCTTCGAGTCGATGTTTCGTTTCTAACAACTCTTCGGCTTGCTTGCGTGCACTGATATCGATAACCGAGCCCTCATACCATTGTGGAAGACCCTGCAAATTCCGAATGGCGCGCGCATTTTCAGAAATCCAGATAATCGTGCCGTCACGACGATATACCTGCGATTCAAACTCAGTCACCACATCCACCTGTTCCACAAGTTGACAAAATTGCCTCCGTCGTTCTGGCTCCACATAGAGTTGCCCGCCAATGTCTTGAACGGCGTCGAGCAATGTCGAGGCCGAGTCATAGCCCAGTAAATAACTGAGAGCAGGATTGACGTTGAGAAATGTGCCATTGACGCTTGTTTGATAAATACCTTCTACGGCTTGATTAAAAATAGCTCGATATTTTTCTTCTGATTGCCGAAGTGCGCCTTCCGCCGCCTTGCGTTGAGAAATATCCCGAATGATTCCGCTAAAAAACTGCTGCTGATGTTCCATCCATGCAGAAAGTGTCAGTTCCAATGGAAACTCTTCCCCTGAATTCCTCAAACCTTGGAGTTCAAACGTTTTCCCAAGAAGACGGGCCTCCCCTGTCTCGCAAAACCTAGCCATACCTTCTTGATGAGAATGGCGATAACACTCTGGCATGAGCAATGTCAGAGATTTCCCCACGACTTCATTGCTTTGATACCCAAAGATCGTTTGTGCGCCACTGTTCCAAAATAAAATATTCCCCCTTTGATCCGCGATGATGATGGCATCATTAGAAGATTGAGCTACGGCACGAAACCGCATTTCAGCATCGTAAATGTGTTGTTCGACATTCATCGCGCAAAACTCTCAAATTCGTTTCCAGAACATGCTGGATGGATCATACTTGAGCCCCTCTGACAACTTGTACTGACCTATGCAACAAATCGTAGCCTAAACAATTCTTTACGTTTTCACAACATTATTTTGCTGAATATCAAAATAATGACAACAGCAAAACATGATATATTTTAAAATATACATTAAATTCAATAATTTACATAAATAAAGTAATTGGTATAGTAAGTGCTAGATAATAACAGGAATAGTTAAGCACTTTTCAAATATATACATGTGTAACTCAATAACCGTACTTATTAATCTCAGGAGGAAGAAGATGAAGAGGAATCAGCTGACTGGAAAACGCATACCTGGCCTGGCCACCCTGGCCATAACAGGTGCCCTACTTTGCACATTTGGACAGGCAGAAGCCAAAACCGTCAACGTTGAAATGACGGCGGTGGAAACGGAAGTGGTCATTGACGGGAAAGGCACAAAATTTAAGGCCTGGACGTTTAACGGACAATTCCCAGGACCCGTCGTTCGAGTCACCGAGGGTGACACGGTCCACTTCACACTGATCAACTTACCGACCAATAGCCGGCCGCACTCCATGGACTTCCATTCGGCCGAAACCAATTTTCTCGATAATTACTCAGAAGTCAATCCTGGAGAGACGAAGGAGTTTGACTGGGTGGCCAAACGGCCAGGCGTCTTTGCCTATCATTGCGGAGCCTTTCCGATGATCCAACACATTGCCCGAGGCATGTTCGGTGCCGTGATCGTGGATCCCAAAGATGCCTCCGCCATGCCGAAGGCTGACAGAGAATACGTCTTGGTTCAATCTGAGTTATTTTTAAAAGACCCAGATGATGTGCAAGGCATGTTCGACGAAAAATACGACCACGTGGTCTTCAATGGTGGCGTGTTCAAATATGACCCGGTCCATGCCACGCAAGGCGGAGATTTCTTACAAGCCAAGCCAGGCGAGCGCGTGCGATTTTATTTCGTCAACATCGGACCAAACCGATTTTCGGCCCTTCACCCAATTGCAGAAATTTGGGATGACGTGTGGCCAACCGGTACACCAGCCAATCGGATGCAAAGCGTCCAAACCCAAGTTGTTGGTCCAGCCGATGGGGCTATTCTGGATATGATCGTCGATGAAGAAAACGTCATTCCAATTGTTACACATTCGCTTACCGATGCCCTTCGAGGAGCTATTGCCTTACTCGAAGTCACGAAAGATGCTGAACAATTACCGCTCATGCCCTTCGTGACACCATCGGCGGCCACTACCCCCTCAGTGGCCACGCAGGAGTCCCACCACTAAAACGGGCGATGGTGCCACATCTTTGCGGAAGGTCAATTGCATTGACCTTCCGCAAAGATACCAAAGACATTGCTCAGACAATACCTTTACACTCCTCGGTCACTTCAACGTAGATTCATCAATTTGTTCAAATATGCACCTCTACCCTTCCCCTCAATCCCATCATCACCTCACTCTGCGTTCTTCACGATTGCTCTGTACATAAAAACCATCCCCTTGGTCCATGCTGTAACATTTCCTGGCAACTGAAGACTAAAGGCTTCCATGCAGGTGTTGTGTTATGCACCAATCTCACCACGATCAATGCATAATTACAGGGATTGGGGTGCGATATAAACTAACTTACTACTTTAAAGGAGAGCCACAATGACTGAAGAAACGAAGAGTAACGAATCATTGCGAGAGAAAACTCAACAAATCCTTGCCATGCTTGCCAAGGGAGAATTTGTGGAGGGCATGGAACTATTCTATGCTGACGATGCCATTAACGAAGAACCAACAGGAGTCATCATAAAAGGGAAGCAACACATAATCGAGAATGAGAAGAATATCCTTCAACAAGTGAAGGCCTACCATGGGATTGCAGTCAAAACCGTTGGTGTCGGTAGCGATGATGGACAAGGGAATGGGGTCACGTTTGCCGAATATAAATTGGAGGTCGACATGCAAGATGGCAGTAAGTTTAACCCCGATCAAGTCCAGGTTACCCAATGGGTCAATGGCAAAGCTGCGCACATTAAGTTCTATTACAATCCTAGCTTTTCATAAACTGAATGTGGGTTCAGGAATGCATCAAACATGGGGCGACATGAAAAGTAGGAAGTATAACAAGCCATTCGTATTCGGCGTGTCGCCCCACGCCGACAAGAGCCCACCTTGATCATCCAATAACGATTCCCACCACAGACGCAAGCTTTGGAACTTATGATGAATGACGTGAAAAGTGGTTGACGCCAATGGAGAAACTTCGACTGTAGCAAATCCAAACGCCAGCTATAGCCGTTTCAATTATGCCGAATCTACAGGTCACTCTATTGAATACTGATTGCCCCTTCTTCTTGAACTGTCAATCGCTTGCAAGTCATCCGGGCGGGTAGAACCTTCTTTATGTTCACCGAGGTCGGGTAAATCCAAATCTCCAGTGACAATCCATTTGGCCTTGACAGCTATAGCAGTGGCAATCACATGATCGTCGTTAGGGTCACGGCAGACCTTGACGATTTTGGGCAAGAATTTGGTCCAGAGAAATCCGATCTTACTGACTTTTTCACACCATGTGCCCACGTCATTATCTGTATAGCCGCAAGGATTTTTAAGCACGGATTTTTGAGCGAGCGGGAGACTTCTTCAATCAGAATCGGTGAGAAATGCAGCGTGTATACCCTTTGGCCTGCTAAGCGGATTACCTGTCCAGGCACACTCTCAGAAAACAGGAAGGCACTGACCAGCAACGAGGCATCAACAACGGCGCTCGGAAGCATATCGGCGGCATTCTTTGTTCACAACAGCGAGAATCTCGGCTTCTTGTTGCGGTGTGGGTTCACGGCTACCAATACTCACAGGTCGAAGTAGTATCCTGGCTTTGGTGACTTCTGCTTCCAGATAGTCCCCTTCTTCAAGATTGGCCGCTTTCCGAATTTCACGCGGTAAGGTAATTTGAGCAGCCCGCCGAACCTTGATCAATACCGAAGGCTGTGCCTCTGCTGTGGCTTTATTCATGCGTCTTATAGTAATTTCATAAAATACGATTTTACTATTTTAGTACGGCAGGGTTTTGTCAAAAAAAAATTTCCCTCATTTATAAACTGCCATTATCCAAGCCTTTCATTCATATTCCTGCTATTTCATGATCTTTGTCGAGGAGAATACTTCTTTGCAGAAAATACCATTATATGGCATTTAATAATATGCGAAAGGAAGGTGAAACGATGGCCCAAAATACCAGCATTATTCTTGGTGAGCATTTTGATCAGTTCACTAGTACGCAAGTTCAGAAAGGACGTTATGGGTCTGCAAGTGAAGTGATCCGTCAGGGGCTACGGTTTTTAGAAGAGCATGAACAAAAAGTCATTGCACTTCGAGAAGCCCTCATTGCTGGTGAAAAGAGCGGAGATGCCGGACGGTTGGATATGGAAGAAATTAGGAAATCGGCGAAAAAGAAAGCAGGTTTAAAGCGGTAGGATGATCGAGATACGAAAAACCGCACTTGCCAAAAGCGACCTTGAAGATATTTGGCTCTACAGCTTTCAAGAGTGGGGAGAACCACAAGCGGACACCTATCATGATCACCTCACCCAAGTGATAGAACAACTTCTGTCAGGTTCGCCGCAAATCCCAACTGCGTAACTGTCCGTTATGTCCATTCCTTCCGCCCAAACGGTATGCCACGATTGAGCGCATGACCGCAGAGGCCTCCAATAGGTGAACAGGAAAACTTTATAAAACTAGTCTTGACCCCCTACTTTGAAAGCCAGCGGAAGGATTTATTAAACAAACAGAAAGAGCGTAAGAAAAGGGAAGAAATTCAACGTCTTCGCCGTTTACCGAAAGGTTTTAAGGCACTCTGGTTTCACATGACAGGAAAGTATCAGAAAATCAAAGCCCAGAATGAGCGCGAAGCCAAAAGTTCAGCTATCCGTGATAGAGGTGAAAAACAAGCTTTGATAGACCGTGTAGCGCCTGCAATTAATCGGACACGTATTTAGGAAGCCATCTTGGCCTTCCGGTTCCATTCCTGTCGCACTTGTTGGGGCGTACGGTATGCATGGCGTTGTAGAATCCAGTTCGCATTGTAGCGTTCTCTGAATTCGTACAGCGCCCCTCTCAAGTGCTCTTCATCGTCGTAATCCTGAAGCCACAACAATTGTTCCTTGAGCGTACGAAAGAATCGTTCGCTCACCCCATTACCTTCTGGACTTCGCACAAAGCTCGGAGATGCCTCCAGGCCAAGGAAGGCTAGCTCGGCCTGAAAGTCGTGACTGATATATTGACTGCCATGATCATGGCGCACGAGCACCCCCTTGGCGACTTTGGCCTCGTAGGTCCCAAACACATGGTTGACCGCTTGGCGAATGGGCTCTAAGGCTTCATGGCGTGTACCGTACTTGGCTGCATGAAGGCCGAGACACTCGCCGGTAAAGTGCTCAAGGACGGCAAAGACGGTCACCTGGCCCTGCTTGAGTGTCCACGTGGCTGTGGCATCTGTGCCCCACATCAGATTGGGAGCCATCGGAATAATTGACCCATCATGCACTCGGGGGCCGTTAGGCGACCCTCCTCGGACAGGCGCCAAGAGCTGATGTTGCCCCATAAGCCGCCGCACCCGTTCCTTGTCTGCTCGCAAGCCGCGATGCCGCAGTCGCGCCCACACCTTGCGATACCCTTCGCCAGGGAAGCTCACCTGTGACGACCCAGCGAGCACTTGCCTGATCGCGACCATCAAATCCTCATTACTCACCAGCGGACGTCGGCCACGCTGCTTGACCGCGTTCCCGGCAACTCGTCGACGTTGCAGCCAGTCATATACGGTTGAACGTGGGATGCCCCACACATCGCATATACGAGACCATCCATACCGGCGCTTTGTGGAAATCGAACAGGTCTCGCTCAACACTTCGATTTCCTCAAGTGCAAAGGGACGCCATCCTCCAGACGATCGATCTTTGCATACAGCAAGTCGTTATCCATAACCAGGGACCCCACCTTGGCTTTCAGCGACCGGTTCTCCGCTTCCAGAGCCTTCTCCTTAGCTGACTCGCCAGTATGAAAGGTGGCCTCGCCACCCTGCATGAAGCTCTCCTGCCATTTCTTGAGCACATACGCCGGCTGACCCGTCAGCCGACTCACTTCTTCCAGTGACGCCCCCTTAAGTAGAACAAGCACCACCTCGGCTTTCCGGCTAGCATTCCAACGCTTGTGTTTGCTGAGTTTCATCGACACCTCCAATTGCCATAAAATACGCAATTTAAAGTGTCCAATCAATTACCGAGGCAATCCAACCGTCAGCTTACAAACCGTCAGAATTTACAGGACCAGGTGAGGCCTATTTTGCGCAAACATCAAAGCCTAATTTTTCAGCTTAAAAATGATGTTGCCAAGTATATGGAGATGGGTGATCCCGGACAAAAGGCCTTGAAGGACAAATTCACCCAATTGGACCAGGAAAATCAAAGGCAAACAAAACGAGGCCCCAATCAGGGCTATGACCAGGAGATGTAAGTCCTCGCGTTAAACCCCAACCAGATTCCCTGCTGCTTTGATAACATCGCTATCAAAAAATACGCTTACGCTCTGAAGCGGACATTCAGGTTATTTCCGACATTTCTACAAGTAGGTTTGAATCTTTTAGTAATTCGGTAATAACCGGCGGCCAACTTCCTTTGTTCTTAGTAAAAAAGAGTCGCTCTTCTGCTCGTGAAAGACCAACAAAGAAAGAATTCTTCTCTTCTCTTTGTTTTTCTTCATTATTTCGTCGTACGGCTTGGCGTAGCCCCCACCAAGAATCAGCGTGAAAATCAACGAAGAATACCGTGTCAAATTCCAACCCTTTGCTTTTGTGAATAGTCATTAATTTGACTTGGTTTGTTCCTTCATAATTTTCTATTGCCTGCTTTATATCTTTTGGATTTTTATCAAGTGCGTCCTGAAAAAGGATACAGAAAGATTTTTTTACTTTGATTAAATATTGCGATCTGTATTGAGGGAAAATTGCTTTTATCTTCTCATTGCCAATTGTTTGCAAGATTTTTGTGATGGCATTTTCTATAGGGCTAGAGAGATCAATACATGATACTAAATCTGCAATATACGTTCTCTGCTTCCTATATTCGCGATCTTGATCTAAATCATATCCCGTAAAAGACGATGAAATTCTCTCAAGCTCCTTTTCCTGTGTGTAGTCTAAAAAGCCTGCCTTGCGTCTTATAAGAAGAGTCCAAAAGACAGAGAGAGGTTCATCCATAAGGTCTTGTATTTTGACGCCGTTTTTAACCACTAATGCGTCTTCATTTCGAAGATTAAGATTATGGCTTTGGAATGCTTCATTTGCTTCTTTGAAATAATCTTGGGCTTTTTGTCTCAATATAAGAGCGAAATCACTTGGCATTAAAGCGGGGTTTTTGCTCATCATTAAATTAATATATTTGGAAATATACTCGGCTTCACTCTCGGCATTATCAAAGGTTTTTGCCCCTATACAGTGAGGGGGTGGAGATCCTTGTCTAGTTCCTTCATAGACTATGGGTTTTTCGCTTGGAGGTGTTAGGTCTTTTATGACGTGGTTAATAAGACTAACAATTTTAGAATTGGATCGGTGGTTGACTGCTAAGGGGATAATATCTGAATTAAAATCTTTCTTTAAATTCTCGAAATTATTAGGATTAGCACCAGCCCATCCCATTATCATCTGATTTGTGTCCCCAACTGCTGTAACTACGGTATCGCTATCCTTGAAAATAGTATTCACAAAGTCATATTGCGGGTCCGTTGTATCTTGAAATTCATCAAGAAATAGATATTTGTAAGTTGATAGAATTAAATTTTTTACCTGGCTATGATTCTTAACAATAGTAAAAGCCATAGAACGACACATGGGATAATCAGCAATTTTTTTCTCTGCACAATAATTCCAAGTTTTCACTATCGCTCCATCGGGCTCTTCACTTAAATCCAAAGGAGAATGCAAATCAGGATTAGTAAATGTACTTCTATATTTACAAGGCTTGCCACCTAGTTCAGTCTGCTCATATTCATCCCACCAGTTTTTATCAAAAGGATAGACATCAAAATCCGCAGATATCTCAACCCAATCAGGCAAGAGAGAAGAAAATCTTCGTGCGAGGGATATAAAGAATGTATCGAACGTCGATGCATGAAATCTACGGGCCAGTTCTCTATCGCAGCGCAAATCAACTCTATTTTTGATGTTGGCAGCAGCATCCACCTTGAAGCTCAACGCCAATATTTTCTGAGGTGATTTGCAGGCTCCGGTTTGTAATAGAAAATTTGCACGCTGAGCCAAAATTTCAGTTTTCCCCGAGCCAGGGCCAGCAAGGACAGATAAACTTTTCTGCTTTTCTTTAATCATTTTTTCTGCTGTTTTAGTCGTTATGAAGCCGTCGCTCGGCTCCCATAATTCAGCAGACAGGTACTTACTCATCTTCTTCTGTTCCTGACAGTAAAGTTAAGAATTTTTCGACAAGTCGCTTTATAAAATCAGGGCATTCTGTCTCAATATCGCCCTCATCGAGTTCTAAGATATCTGCTATTGCTTGATAATGGGAAGCAACTTTACTTTTTGTGCAGAACAAGTAGCGATATTTTTTTAGTTCTTCATCAGAATATAGCTCCTCTTCATTATCCTCATAATTATCTGCTTTGTGTTCTTTACCCAAGACGGCATTGTCTAAAGTTTCTCGATCACTATTTTGGGCGTTATCCGCGTTATAACATTCAGGAAATGCTCTAATCATTGCCATATCCAGGTCAAGCGGAAAGGAAAAGTATACGTTGTATGATTCAAGCTCAGTGATTAGTACTTCGATCTGTCCTAATTCCAAGTACTCGTCACGCAATATGTCGGCATCAATAGTGGTTGGAAATGTAAATTTCTTTCCAATTTTTTTTAATTCTCCAATTGCATATTCAATGCGGCATTGACCAGCGTTATTTCTTCCTAAATCCAGATCAATTAGCGTTAAGAAAGGAATATTTAGGTCTGACAATAACTTCCACATGTGATTTACATGTCTGCCACCTAATTTCACAAATGCCACAAACGAAGGGTCCAAATCAAAACCGAGTTTTTTTGCTAATTGAGGAATAACAATTTCTTCTGAATCACCTTCTCCCAGAAGAACAAGCTTGGAGAAATACAGTTCCGGGTGAGCTAAAACTGCTTGATTAATGTACTTATAGTCCTCTTCAGATTTCTTGGGCGGTAGCAGGATTTTTTTAACTATAGAATACCGGCTGTCAGAAGTGGTTTCCTGGCGAAAATGACGGATTTGTTCAACTCGCTGCATACGGCGCACAACACTGGGCGAATGTGAGGTGACGATACCGGTGGCTCTCCCAGTTTTTGTTTTAGCATGTAAAACTTCCAGAACCCGTCCCAAATAATAGGGAGAGAGGTGATTTTCCGGTTCCTCGAATGCAAATATCGTAAATACAGGAATGTCTTTATCAAGCTCCTTAAAGCCTTTTGCTTTTCCTGCATGGTGTTTTTGCTCTATCACATAAAGCGCAATGGCAAGAGTGAAATAGAGAAGGGATATTTGACCATCACTTAGCTCACTTATATCTCTGCTTCCTCCGTCTTCCGATGGAGCAAGCCTCATAGAGATTGACCTTAGAAGTTCTCCTATTTCAGTCGGTGTCGCCTCTAATTTTGGTTTTTGATAATGCTTTAGTGTTTCATCATGAGTATTGCTCCAAATTTTTTTAAGCAAAGCAGTTGTTGTTTTGATGGATTCAAGGTTCTGAATCTCATCGCTTAGATTCTGGCTAATTGTTTCGATTTTCTTTTGGTGCGAGGGAGCTACGGCTGTATAGTCCTCAAGGATTTTTGTTAGGGCTTTCACTTCGTTTTTAAGCATGGCCTTCGAATCTCTGAAGGCTGGGATATACCTTAATTTGATATGTTTTCGATCATGAGATAAAACTGGAAATTTAAAATCTTTACCCTCTCCAAATTCGATTTCTTCAGAAGTTGTTACCCAATATATTTTAGATTGCACCTCATCTTCATACTCCGTTTCATCCCATAGTGCTTCCAGACGCATTCTTGCTTTAAGCTTTCCATCTTCTGCATCAGCATAAATAACAGAACTAAACGCCGGGCATACTTCACGGGATTCTTTTATCTTTCCTTTTAGTTCAGGAAACGAGAAAATAATTTCTATATATAACTCCCGTCCGCGAATACTTTTGTGATCTTCGTCAGGAGCAACATAAAAGTCATCTCGGATAATCGTACGATCTTCTCTGGTTGAGCCAAATAGGCGCTTAAGCGCTACTATTAGTGTCGTTTTCCCAGAACCGTTATTGCCGACAAAACACGTCAGATCAGATTCTAAAGAAACCACCACTGACGCTTCTGAAAAGCATCTGAAGTTTGATAGCACTATTTCGTCAATCCTCATGTTGCCTCTTGAAATTTCCCATATCTAAGCTAACTATTCGAATAGTAGACTATCTCTAATATTCACTTTGGATCGCAAACAAACATTAACACATTTTCCTGAATGACCTTTATTAAAAAAACGGAGGGATAGCTGGGTTGTGTCGAGTCTGGACAGCTCCCAGGAAGATACGCATCCAAGGACGCTCCTTGCTCGAAGTCCAGCAATCGAAATGCTGGTCGTGATCCATCGGCGGAAGCGATGGCGCACATCCAATCCGCCCAGGGTTGGTCGAGGGTTCCACAGGGGAGCGAAGTCCCCTTGGCCGATGGAGGTGCAGGAGGAGAGCGAAGTCTCTTCCTGCGAGAGATAAAAACGGCGATACGTTTTGATGGTGCGAAGTGGGGCTAGATGCCACCGAAGCACCAAGGCCAGAGGGATGCAACGGGAGAGCGCAGCGTCTCCCTTGCCAAGATGTGTTGTAGTACAACACACATCTTGCGGTAATCCTTACCGTTAAGCCTCTCACGCAGCTGTAATACAGTTAGTCTTCTGGATATGAACCAACATGAACCGTAACCGAACTGGCATCAGACTCCGTTGCTTTTAAATTCGGGTGCTTACGAGGTAAACAAGGTAGGGTCAGAAACTTTATTGCGAGGTCAAGGATTCCTCAACAGCCTTACGAATGTATTTCTGATAGGAAATGCCTTCCTGGTCGGCTTTCTGTCGGACTGCCGAAAGTAGTTGCTCTGAAAACCGTAGATTGACCTGCTTGTCTTTCGGAAGCATTTCAAAATTGACCGACGTAAAATTCTTCAGATTGATGTAATCCGTCAAATCCTGGTCTAGGAACTTTTCAGCGTCTTTATCACTCTTCAATTTTGGCATTTTCTTCTTCATATCGTTTTGCCTCTTTCTCATGCATATAACGGGCGCTGATGGGACGGATTAACTTCTCTCCATTCACATCTCGCAGGGTAAACACGACAAACATTGGTTTGTGCTTTTTTGAGCGTCCAATCGCCAGATAGCACTCCTCCTCATCGGAATGCTTGGGATCAGGGGCAACGAACACCTCTTTTTGCTGAAAGAAATATTCAATCTCCTTCTGAGAAAGCCCATGCTTTTGGCATTTCTCTCGATTCCCATCATCCCAATCAAAGCCGTTAACCTGTATATTTATCATAGCATGAAGTTATACATTTGTATATACAAATGTCAATCTCTTTATTCTTATAAGCGATGACCTACTGTAGGGTATCGAGTGCCAAGCAGGTAACCAAAGGAAATGGGTTAGGCTCACAGGAAACTCGTTGCCGCGAGTACGCCAAACACAGAAATCATGAAATTGTCGAGGTATTTAAAGATGAAGGGGTATCAGGCAGTCTGATTGACCGTCCTGGCATGCAAGCGATACTGATACTTCTTAAGAGCCAATTGTGGCCGATCCCTTCAAAGCTTCGATGAAAGTTTTAGAACCGCCAAAACTGCGCTCCCCTTCAGGCTTTTAGGCGACTTGAAGAAGGACGGGTATGAAATGGTGGAGGGCACGGGAGTTGAACCCGCGACCTCAACGTTGCGAACGTTGCGCTCTCCCAACTGAGCTAGCCCCCCACATATACGGCAGGAAATGTCGTCTCTGTTTTTCAATGCGGATTATACATGAGTCAGATCGAGCACGCTACTCAACAAATCTCGTGAAGCGTTGCTCGTCGTTCGTTGCTCGTATTGAAAAGCATTATATTTTTTTCTTTTACGAGTAACGATTCACGCGCAACGAGCAACGTTTTCCTCTTTGCTTCACACTTCACGCTTCACGCTCTCCACAATTCGTGTTCGCCGTCCGTCAATAGCGAGGCGATCTTCTGTATACAACTGAATCGCCTCAGGATATATTCGATGTTCATGCTCAAGAATTCTTACTGAAAGTGTTTCAGCTGTATCGTCTTCCTGAATGGAAACTGCCGCTTGCAGAATAATAGGTCCTTCATCCACACCTTCCGTAACAAAATGGACGGTACACCCGCTCACCTTTGCTCCCCAATCCAGGGCTTGTTGCTGTGCATGCAAACCAGGAAAAGACGGCAACAACGACGGATGAATATTCATCATTTTGTCTTTGTAGGCCTCAATCAATAGAGCAGTCACGATCTTCATGTACCCTGCCAAGATCACGAGTTCTACCCCATGCTCTTTCAGCACGTCTAACATAGCCTGATCATAGGCTTCACGGGGATTCGGTTGCTCCTTGAATGGTTTCGGGTCAACAAACACCGTTTTAATCCCATGTTTTTCGGCTCGTTGTAATCCCAACGCATCGCGCTTGTTGCTCAAGACCACGGCAATACGCGCATCCAACTCACCAGACTCAATCGCATCGATAATCGATTGTAGATTCGACCCTCGGCCAGATATCAGCACACCCAAGAGCACCTTCGCCATAATCGTTTCTCTCAATGACCGTATCGAACCGGACAGTCTGGAGAAGTACGTTCACCAATCTCTCCGATAATATATGCGCCGTCACCCAGATGGTTCATGTGATTCAGAACTCGATCTACGTCAGTTGTCGGAACAATCACCACCATACCAATGCCCATATTAAAGACCTGATACATTTCTTCTTGGTCAACCTGTCCCGCCCGTTGAATCACATCAAAAATATGAGGGATTGGCCATGATCCTCGTTTAATGAGCATTTCACAATGCTCAGGTAGAATACGCGGCACGTTACCCGTTAGCCCGCCTCCGGTAATATGCGCGACACCATGAATGTCACAATCCGTCAGCAGGGCCCGTATGTGCTTAGCATAAATCCTGGTTGGCTCCAGCAAGACATCGCCCAGCGGGCGATCAAGGTCTGGCAATTCCGTCGTTCCGGTCCAACCTGCCTGTTCAAACAAGACTTGTCGAGCCAAGGTAAATCCATTGCTATGTAACCCCATTGAGCTCAACCCTATCGCAATATCACCTGGAGCAACCTTCTTGCCATCAATGATTTTCTCACGCTCGACGACTCCAACGACGAATCCAGCTAAATCGTATTCATGGTCGGGATAGCATGACGGCATCTCTGCCGTTTCTCCACCAATCAACGCACACCCCGCTTCTCGACACCCCGTTACTATTCCACTGACTATAGACTCCGCCTTTGCGACATCAAGTTTTCCCGTCGCTAAATAATCTAAAAAAAAGAGTGGCTCCGCCCCGCTCACGACTACATCATTCGCACACATCGCCACTAAATCAATGCCAATCGTATCGTGACGACCCATGAGAGCCGCGACTTTCAACTTCGTTCCGACCCCATCGGTACCTGACACTAAAATCGGATCGTGATATTGCGTCGAGGGAAAACGAAAGAGACCGCCAAATCCACCGAGATCACTGACGACTTCCGGACGAAACGTTGTCCTGACTAGCGATTTAATTCGTTGCACAAACTGATCGCCAGCTTCAATATCCACACCTGCGTCACGATACGTTGTCATAGTATTCCAATCACAAAAAGAACATAGACGCCCCTCATGTCGTCAGATCTGAGACGGCTAACTCAACCAATGTTTCGATATGCGCGGTCTGTGGAAACATGTCAAAGGGTTGAACGCGAATCACACGATACCCGAAGGTTGCCAGGCGAGCAAGGTCCCGAGCAAGCGTGGCCACGTCACACGAGACATAGAAGAGTCGCGAAGCCCTGATCCGTCCTAACTCCTGAAGCACAACCGGACTCAACCCCGTTCGAGGTGGATCGACCAGGATGAGGTCATATTCGCCAGAGTTCACAGAAGGCAAAAAATTCTCTCCAGCTTGCCGTTTAAATTTGCATCGTGCCACTCGACTCAGCGCAGCAGACGTTCGCGCATCCGCAATGGCAAGCGCATTAGATTCGACCAACGTCACGAAGGCCCCATGTCGAGCCAAACTCATGCCGAACGCTCCAGTGCCTGCGTACATTTCTAACACCTGCAGGCCGTCTGGGTGGCCGATCCAATCATTCAGCGTGTTCCCCATGGCTTCAAACACTGGCCAATTCGTTTGCGTAAAAGAATGAAACCCAATCTGAAGGGTCAGATCCCCGAATCGTTCGGTCACAGCATCCTGTCCGACTACAAGCGCTGCACGCGGCATCCGATCATCCTTCGGGCCGGGTCGTTGCATAACACATCCAACCACACCAGGCAGTGACAGGAATGATTCGAGAAATGCCTGCACCCGCTCCGTCTTTTTGTATGTCCCATGAAACACAAGCAAGATGTTGCTCGTGGTGGCTGAAGAACGAAACTCAAGGTGCTCCAAGAACATTGGAATCGAAGACGTTGTTGTAAAGCGTTGAGTCACCAATGCAGCGACATGCTGTATCCGTTCTGGAATAAGTAAACAGGTGTGGGCATCAACAGGAATGTGCGTTCCTGCTTGATAAAATCCTAGCTGGAGATGTGTTGCCCCTTTGAAGACCACAAACCGAACCGTATTGCGATATCCCAAAGGCTGAGGTGACGGCACAACGACTCCAACTTCAGGAATGTCAATTTTCCCGATACGCTGAAGCGCATCCACGAGCATGGCACGTTTCTCTCGGAGCTGCCCCTCGTACTGAAGATGTTGCAGTTGACACCCGCCACACACTCCATAGATCGAACAGGGTGGCTCCACTCGATCATGAGAAGCCTCAAGAATCTTTGTAATGTCACCAGAATGGACGCCGCGAAGTTTTGCGCCAACCTGAATCTGGAGCATTTCACCTGGGAGCCCTCCCTTGACAAAGATCACCTGAGGGCCGATTCGCCCTAACCCATTTCCACCCGGCACAAGTTTTTCAATAAGGATCTCCGAAGGAGGAGCCTTGCTTACGGAAGGCACTACGACTGGATGTTTCATAACAATAGACGAAGCATTAACTTTCAGAACGGAGTTCAACATTGAGTAATTTAATTTTTCGGTGGAGATGACTACGCTCAATTTTCAAATCATCAGCCGTTTTTGACACATTCCAATTATTCTCTCGCAGTTTATTGGAAATAAGTTCACGCTCAAACGCATTGCGTGCATCCCGCAACGAAGCAAAATCCTTCCCCGAGGCAAAGGCTTGGTTGCTTCCGCCACTTCGAACCTGGAGAAACAATTCAATATCCGCACCATCGATAACCGGGCGCGGCACCATGATGAGCAAGCGCTCAATCAAGTTTCGCAATTCACGAATATTGCCAGGCCAATCATGCTGTCGCAGCATTTCCATGGCCTCTTTCGTGAGCTCTTTTAATTTCATGCCTTGCTCTTCAGCATGGAGCTTGAGAAAGTGCTGGGCAAGCTCCGGAATATCGTTTCGGCGTTCTCGAAGCGTCGGCACCATAATCGGCAAGACGTTGAGACGATAATACAAATCCTCACGGAATAGGCCTTTTTCAATTTCTTCTACAAGATCTTTGTTTGACGCTGCAATGACGCGAACCTGTACATTCAATAATTTACTCCCGCCAACTCGCGTAAACTGTTGCTCTTGCAGCACGCGCAAGACCTTGGCCTGCGTCGCCAAACTCATGTCCCCAATTTCATCGAGAAAGAGGGTTCCGCCATCGGCTAATTCAAACTTCCCTCGCTTCATCGACGTCGCGCCGCTAAACGCCCCCCGTTCATGCCCGAACAATTCACTCTCAATCAGCGTTTCGGGAATCGCTGCGCAGTTCACTTCCACAAACGGACGACTATGACGAGGACTATGCAGATGAATCGCACGTGCCACCAGCTCCTTTCCAGTTCCATTTGCCCCGGAAATCAGTACACGACTATTGGTAGGAGCGGCCATCGCAATGAGCTCACGAAGCCGATGCATGGCAGGAGAGGTTCCGACTAACTCGAAGCGCCGTTCAACTTGAATTCGAAGATTCAGATTCTCTTCTTCAAGTTTTCGTTGATGCAGCGCATTCCTGACAAGAATCGTAACTTTTTCAAGGTCGAGAGGCTTCTCTAAATAATCGTAGGCGCCTAATTTTGTGGCTTTGATCGCTGTTTCAATGGACCCGTGCCCCGACATCATAATGACGAGAAGAGCAGGAAATTGTTGTCGCAATCGCTTCAACGTTTCCAGACCATCAATCTCCGGCATCCAAATATCTAAAATAATCAAATCCGGTGGTTCACTCCGAACCATTTTCAACACTTCCGTGCCGCTTTTGGCCACAGACGTTTGATACCCTTCATCTTCTAAAATGCTGCTAAGGGTATTCAGGATTGCTGGCTCATCATCGACAATGCAAATACTCTCGGCCACAACGTTATCTCCTCAAAAAATTACCTACGGCATTCATGGCTCTACATGAGATCGTGCAGGCGCTCACGACATGTCCTAGATTAGATTGGCAGATCAAACGTAAACACGGCGCCTTTGGGCTGATTATTCTCCGCTCGAATCGAACCATTGTGGTCCGTGACTATACGATGAACAATGGCCAGCCCCAGCCCCGTTCCCGTCCGTTTTCGGGAAAAATACGGGACAAATAACTTCTCTTGGTCTTCGGGTTGAATCCCTGCTCCTTCATCAGCCACCCGCACGATAACACGATGGCGTCTTCGATCGCACTCCGTGGACACCCAAATTCGTCCACGACTATTCATAGCTTGAACGGCATTGTCAAAGAGATTCACAAACACCCGACGAATTTGTTCGACATCACAGCTAATTTCAGGGAGCGAATCATCCAAATTCACGATCAATTCTACATCACGATGGGCTCCGGCATAGAGGGAGACCACTTTTTCGATGACATGGCCTAATGATTCACGCGTCATGTGCGGAGCTGGCATTCGTGCAAATTTTGAAAACTCATCAACCATTCGCTTCAAACTACTCACTTCCCCCACAATCACATTGGTCGATTGATCAAAAATTTTCTCAAAATCTGGCGACTTTTCAAAAAACTTTTTCCGTAGACGTTGCGCGGACAATTGAATGGGTGTGAGAGGATTCTTAATCTCATGTGCGATACGCTGAGCCACTTCCTGCCACGCCGCGGTTTTTTGCGCCTTAATCAATTCCGTACGATCCTCAAAGACGAAGACAAACCCCAGGTCATGCCCCGCTTCATTGCGCATACGCGACACGTTCAATCCAATCGTCAACAACATGCCATGCGCTTCCATTTGTCCAGCCGCCGAATAGCTTTCACGTCCATCGACCAGCATCTGATCATACGCCGACTGAAACAGGGTTAGCTGAAATTCCTTAAAGGCCTCCGTCACCGGTCGTCCTCGAAATTGCTCCCCACTCATGCCTAAAATTCGTTCAGCGGAGGGGTTGAATGTCGTAATTTTCGCGTCCGCCGAAATAGACAAGACGCCCGACGCAATCGTTTCAACCACCGTTTCCGTGTATGCACGACGTTGGTCAAGTTCGGCGTTCGACTGCAACAACGAATAGTTCGCTTCTTCCAGCCTCGATTTACTTTGCCGTAAATCTGACGTCATTCGATTAAACGATTCAACCAACGTTCCGATTTCATCGGTTGCGTTCACCTCAATTTTCACATCAAGATCACCCTTTGCCACGGCTTCGGTCCCCTCAGCCAGCCGCTGAATCGGTACGGTAATGCCGCGAGCGACATAAAACCCAAACCATGTCGCGCCAAACAAAATCAGCACGGTCACCACGGCAACAAATAAATACGCGCCAACTTTAATCGGCGCTTTCATTTCTTTCATCTGCCGGTAATCGTTAAATTGTTTGGCAATCACATCCATTTTGACCAGCAACGACTCCGGCACATATGCCGACACCACAACCACGCCACTGACTTTGTCTGGGGTCATGTTGGATAAAATCGGAGTGGCCGCGCGCACCAACCGTCCCACTGGAGCTTCTTGTACGGAATTTAATTCTTCACGCGTATCGAGCACTTGCAAGACTAATTGCCCGACGGGAAGACTTAACACGGCATCAGTCAGGTCGGGATGCACGACCCGCGCTAAGGTCTCCATTCTCGGCGAAAAGACTTCAACGCCAGCGAGATTGTATTCCGTCCGCTTCCGGCCCATCGCTGAAATCAACAGTTCCCGGTGTTCAGGGCTTAAAATATCTTCTCTGAAAATTTCTTTACTAATCGCTCTGGCGCTGTTGACTGCAAGGTCAACTCGATCCTCATGATAGAGTTGAGCTAATTCTTCCGAATCGTTTAAGACCTGCATGATTTGGTCATTAAACCACACCTCGATCACCTCGCTAATCACCCCACTCGCGACTGTCGCTAACATCACCGTTGGAATCAGAGCGAACCCGATAAATGCAGCGATGAGTTTGGCACGAAATCCAGATCCAATGAGTCGGTGCCGTTTTTCAAAATATGCTCGAATGAGATTGCGCGACAACAGAAGAGACAGAACCACCAACCCGACACTATCCAGATACACCAAAAACATGACCACGGCGTAACTGGGGCTTGGAAGAATAGAGTCAGGTTTTGTCGCATTCGTAATGCCGTATCTGGCATAGAACGCCGTGAGCACCAGACACGGAACCAACAGCAGCAACACGATAACAACGGGCTTAAAATGCCGTGCCTTCTGTTGACTATCTGATTCCCGCTCGGCATAACGGCGCTCAGGAGGTGGCGGAGACAGCGTTCGGCGAGGATATTTAGGCGGGGACGGGTTATGTGAAAACAGATTCATGTTCGATTTCAAAAAGCCATACAGATGTCAGTCAAGACTCTTGACCACCATGTCACATCGTTATAAGACCTCATCCTCTACACAGCCATGTTCGAGAAATCTTCAACACCACTGTTGTGGTCACATTCCTCATGACCACCAAGATGAGACAGCAACGTCGAACCGCCATACCGAGAGTGAATCGCGGATCATCGTGAGCTTATAGCCGTTTCACGTATCGCGAAACCATAGAACGTTCAGCCGAATTGATATCACGTACAGAGTGCAACCATACACGTCGTATACGTGAACGTGAACCGGAACGGCTATAACTTCCGCTGCAAGATGCCTAGCATGACACTATGGCAATCTCAAAACGTCAACGAACAATTCATTGAATTCGCTAGCGTACGTCAGATTTTCCGAGTGTGTGAAACACGTAGTGGTGCTCTGCCACGGATATGTTATGAAAAGAATCGGAATTCTTGAAAGAAAATCACGGACTCCTCGTAGCCTACCATAGATCCACCCTTATGAGGACGGAGGGACAGGGCTCCCAGATGTGAGTCCAACATATTTCATTCGAAGAGTGTAGAGCATATCTCCAAGCACTGAGGCTTCTTCAGACGAGAGATTTCCCTTCGTCTTTTCATCGAGCATGGAGAGAATGTCCACAACCTCTTTAGCCTGTGGGAGGTTCACCGGAACCGAGGGTTGTTGTGGGTCCAGAGATTCTCCCATCAACATCAAGGCTGAGGTTCCAAGGGAAAAGACAAATGAGGAAAACGTAATAGGTGGTCCTGATTCTTGGGGTTCAGAAATTTTGGCTGCACTGGGTGGAGGAGGGGCCGGGTCTGAGGCTGGCCCTGCGGTCGAATCCGGGGAAGGTTCTGACTCTGTGCGACCACGTTTGTCTCGTACGATAAAGCCTTGTTCTTCCTCACTCATCAGGGCATCCTCCTTATATTAATCTATCAAAACCGTAACACGATGTCAGGGTTTCTCGCAAGAAACCATAAGATTGCACCAAACAGAGAAACCGGTATAATAGCCGCCTAATAGACGGCCAAATCACTTTTCCACGTGCGTTACACCATGGAGAATTTCGATGACCGACATGCCGAACATATCTAGTGCCTTGAGAAAGTCTGCAAGTGTTCAATGCCTGACATCATGAGTACCAAAATCTCAGAACTTGTGGCGCTTCTCGCTCAACTGCGATCTCCCAATGGCTGTCCATGGGACCGCCAACAAACGCACGACACACTGAAACCCTACCTCCTCGAAGAAGCCTATGAAACGCTGGAAGCCATCGACAATCACGACACGTCAGCGTTGAAGGAAGAATTGGGCGATGTGTTACTCCAAGTGATCTTCCATGCGCAAATTGCAGAAGAACATGCAGAATTCACACTTGATGATATCGCGACACACCTAAGCCACAAATTGATCCGTCGACACCCACACGTCTTTCAGCCAGAGCAACACACAGAAGTGAAGACCGCCAAGGACGTCGCACAAAAATGGGAAACGATCAAGAAAGAAGAACGCCAACACGACGGTACGCCGCCATCGGCCTTAAATGGAATTCCCAAGATAGCCCCGGCTCTTCAGCGAGCCTATCAAATGCAAAAGCGAGCATCGAAATCCGGCTTTGATTGGACGAGTTCTGGACCGGTGTTGGAAAAGTTACGTGAAGAATGCCAGGAACTGTACGAAGCCGTGGCGGAATTGCAAAAGCAACAATCGGACACTCCATCCCATGAGGCCCTGTCCTCTTACGAATCCCATGTCGAAGACGAATTCGGAGATGTGTTATTTTCTTTCGTCAACATGGCGCGTTTTCTCAACATCAATCCAGAGGAATCCTTGAGAAAAGCCACCAACCGATTTGCGACACGCTTTCAGCACATCGAAACCAAGGCGTTAGAAACGGGTCGATCGATCGGTCAATGTTCTGAGACCGAACTGGATCAATGGTGGGAAGACGTCAAGCTACGCGAAGCCCAAAACCAGCAACAAACCTAGAGAGACACCTCATCACATTAGCAAGAGTTTGGAATTTTCAACATGGACGAACACGATAGCAAGCCAACAGAGGGAAAACGCGTTGGGCTTCACCCTGCCCTGGTCTTATTCGGCGTGATTGTCGGATTGTGGGTCTTCATCACATTGATTATCCCGAAATCCAAAAACACCGACACCCCTCAAAGCAGAGGGATGCCGCCCGAATCATCTAAACCCCTTCCTGACAATTCATTTTCCAGTGACGTTGTCCCCATCTTCAAGACGAAGAGCACCATCACCGAAATGAACATCATCAATCTTACCGTGCCTCCGGCCACCACCGACAGTCAGATCGTGGCTCTTCTTCATCATCTCAAGAATGCGCGTCTCAATGGTACGCTCTCGACTTTCCTACCCCCGACAACGCCAGGAGACGACCTCGGAGAATTTTCGATTGCCGAGATCTATATTTTTTCCGAACCAGAATATGCCGTTCCTGAGGCGACCGAAGTCCTGAGTCGCGGGGCCCATGCTCCCGGCACACTCTACCCAAGTTCCATTCCTTTCGAAGTAGCCATGGAACACGTACGAGGTCACTATGCCATTAACCTTCACAACCGGGCAGCCCCGGACGCAGGTTCCCTAGGATTTGGCGAAGACGAAACAGGCGTCTACTCTAAAGGGTTTCAAAAGATTTTTTGAAGAAGGGGAAGGGAGGCGTGACGTGGCAAAACACATTGTAAAACACAAAATAAAAATTGAAAAGTAAAGGGCTCTACAAACTTACAAACTCTTTACACATTCTTATTTCATCATCTTCCTTTGTCAATTTACATTTTTCACTTTGCAGGAAGAGAGTGTGGCTAAATCCCAATATTTTCTTGAATTTCTTTGCGAATAGGGTCTTTCTGTTCCTGCATCCAACGCTCAAGTAAAGGGGCCAAGTGTTGGAGTTCCCCATCAAAAGGCCCAATCATCACGTCACGGCGATCAGCAAACACCCCATCCTGATTTCCCAGTTCCAGTTTTTGATCCGCAATATGGCGGCAAATCATTTGATTGGCCCGCAACTGTTGCCCACTTGTTCCACCAGTAACTCCTAGGACATTTTCCTTAAAGTACTCTAATTCTTCCTTGATGAGTACTTTGACACGAACGCCTTGCGGTGTTCCCCAATGGGGACGTTGAACCGAATAATCGTACGAAAATGCCGGTTCACGAGGCTCACGATAGGGACCCATAACATTCAGCACTGTATACTCATCAGATGTGTATTCATCGCTCATCGTCGTATTCCATGGGATTCAGACACGCTGTGTCTTTGATTGAATTTGTATTAAATTGACTGGCAACTCTCCTTCAAGCTCTCCAGTCCAACGTTGGAGCCCGTCATACATATGATACAGATTGAGATACCCCTGTCGACTTAAGTAATCACACGCTAATCGACTCCGCTCACCATTACTGCAATACACTAATATGGCGTGATTGGTCTTCGAAATTTCAGCGTGATACCGCTGCTCCACTTCTTCAAGCGGAATCAGGATCGCGCCCGGTAAATGTCCATGTTCATATTCTTGTGCTGTGCGAACATCAATGCGAATCACTTCCTGTTGCTCATCCGCACCACTCGCCATGGCGCGACGGCTTTCTTCTTCAGCTGAAATTTTCCGATAGAGACAGCCTTCTCGAATCAGTTCACTCGGGACAATCTCTCCTGTGGCAACAGCCGCCAACTGGAAACGAAGCGGTTCAAGCAGACTCCGGCTTTCTTGTGATTGTGCCTTGAGTTTCAGTTCCAAAGCGGACTGGGCACATTTGAGCCGCTCCACCTGATTGCCTAACCTTCGAGCATGGATCCATGCCCCAATTGCGGCAAGACATCCAACGATTGCAATTCCCTGGATCAATGCGTCCATGGTTCATTCAAGACACAAGCTGGAAGTAACAGAATGAGCAGGCACGAGCGTTGTGCTCAACGCTGGCTGATGAAGTTGGTCGGGGCGAGAGGATTTGAACCTCCGACCCCCGCGTCCCGAACGCGGTGCGCTACCGGTCTGCGCTACGCCCCGATTTCTGTAACAAGAATCCGACCATTCACTGAGCATCAAAGAGGGTCATACGGAAGCCCATGAGATTCAGCCACCGCACGACACGTCACCCGACCCCGACTCACGTTGACTCCTCGAGCAAGACCCGCGTCGGTCTTCAGAGCCTCTTCAACTCCTTGATTCACCAGACGGACTATAAAAGGTAGCGTCGCATTGGTCAAGGCCATCGTTGAGGTTCGAGGGACAATACCTGGAATATTTGTCACCGCATAGTGCAGGACATGATCAACGACATAGACGGGATCTGAATGAGTGGTTGGATGAGTCGTCTCCGCGCAACCTCCTTGATCCACCGCGACATCCACGAAGACGGCCCCACGTTTCATCGAGCGGATCAGGTCACGGGAAATCAACTTCGGAGCTTTCGCGCCAGGGATCATCACGGCCCCAATGACAAGATCGGCCTCCTGAATCGAATCATCTAAAACTTGAGGCCGTGAGACCAATGTGGTGACTCGTCCCGCATAGAGGTCATCGAGATGGCGGAGCTGTCCCACATCGATACTTAAGACAGTCACGCGAGCGCCCATGCCCACCGCAATTTTTGTCGCTGATGCCCCGACAACTCCCGAACCAACAATGACAACATGACCTGGTGGCACGCCGGGAATTCCCCCAAGCAGCACACCTCGTCCCCCTTGATGACGTTCTAAAAAATGCGCGCCAATTTGAATGGACATACGCCCGGCAATTTCACTCATCGGACGAAGCATCGAAAGTTCTCCTTGAACAGTTTCAGTCGTTTCATACGCAATAGCGGTACATCCGGAAGCCATGAGCGCTTCAGTCAACGATTTGGAAGCCGCAAGGTGAAGATATGTAAATACCGTATGATGACCTTGAATATACTGATACTCTTGCGGTTGCGGTTCCTTCACCTTCAATATCAGTTCAGCCTGCTCAAACACATTTCGAGGTGATTCGACGATGTCTGCCCCGACCGCATGGTACTCGTCGTCCCAAAACCCACTCCCCTCGCCCGCCCCTTTTTCCATACGCACTGAATGGCCAAGCGACACCAAATGTTGGACAGCATTCGGAGTCAACGCGACGCGAAATTCATGATCTTTCACTTCTTTGGGAACACCTATGATCATGGTGAATTCTCCTCAATTTCATGCATAGCGGTCATGACAGCAACTGGACACCTACAGGAACCCTCAGGTAATATCGCTGACCATTACGAGCATTTTCTTTCGACTTTCAGTGATAGCTTGAAGAATATGGGAGCATTCAAACATCACATCTTTATCTGCATTAATCAACGTCCCAAAGGTGACCCTCGAGGGTGTTGCGCCGATACTGGGTCGGTTCAACTCCATGCGTTTTTCAAGAAAGAAGTTGAACGATTGGGACTGAAGGGCATCGTCCGTGCCAATAAAGCTGGCTGTCTTGACCATTGTGAATATGGGCCAAGTGTGGTCATTTACCCTGAAGGTGTATGGTATTGGGTTGGCACAGAACCGGATGTGACAGAGATCATGGAACGTCATATCGGTAAAGGGGAAATCGTTGAACGCTTGCTCATGCCAGGACACGATGCGCCAAAACAACTCATCAATCCTCAATGATCTCACGCTTCGAATTTGCTCATTCCCCATCCCGTTCACATGTTACCCAAGCATAAAATGAGAGACCGTTATGTCAATTGAAGCCAAATGGAAAGCCAATCAAGACAGGGCCGCCTTTCTCAAAACATTTCCAGGCCTCCTCTCCTCGTGGGAACAAACCGTTGGCCAGACGGTTGAACATGTGGCTCCGCTTGGGACTGACAACGGGACAGCCATGATTGTCTTTTCTAACACTACATTCGTGGTAGCTCCGCCAGTCACGACTGAACCTCGAGATCTCAAGGCTGGCCTTTCAGCGGGGCGGGCGGCATTAGAACCGAAACACCCTGAAGCCTTTGCTGAATATGACCGTTTATCCATGCTCGATCAAGAGGCTGGCCGGAAGGCCCGGATGGAGAATATCCTTGGAGCCATTACGAATAACCTCGACCAAATGCCTGAATTGAAAGATCACATCCGGACATTAGTGCAAACCTGGGACTAGGAAGTTGTCTGAAGAGAGTGATCATCAGGCATATATGCCTAGAACACGGTCCAACCGAGTCTTTAAGCTTTGCTACGATAATTTCCTTCGAAAGATAAATTTTTGATGCCGACTGTCTTGATTATAGGTGTCCTTTTATGAACATGTTCGAACTGTTTTCCCAGGGCTTATTTGAAGGAGTCACTCCCATGATGGTAACCAGAGATCATCTCGTTCGTCACCCAGACCGTTGTACGCATAATGCCGTGTGCATTCCCGTGTGCCCAACAGGAGCATGGCTTTCAACCCCTCCCTTTAAATTTGATTCATCTCGTTGCATGGAGTCCTGTCGGCTCTGCCTTGATGCCTGCCCATCGCAAGCCATCTATGCCGTCTTCAAAAAGGGTGAAAAAGTCATCCAGCCACCTGCTGAATAGCGTAATTCGTCGCTCGTGTGTCGTATCTCGTAAAAACTAATAAAGACTCCTTACACGAGATACGACACACGATCGACGAGATACGGGGTTTCCCCTCATACTACACGTTTCCGTAGGTAGCCCCAATACGCTGTTCCGACAGCCCCGCATCCACCAGACAATGTGGTCGTCGCCATAATCCGATACACTTCCCCACGGGAAACTTTCACGGAAGTCGCTGGATCCAGAATGTGCGGCGACATGGATAGCTGCTGTAGCGTCCGCAGACCAATCAACAGGGGCCACATACATGCCAGCCGCAATCGGACTTCGAGGCGAGGAATCGCCATGGTATAGCTCCATCCTTGATCTAAATGGTCAAGCGCTCGAGCGATTAATTCTCTGAGAATCGGACGGAAGCGCTGAGCATTTCGTTCATCGAATAAATCTTCCGGCTGAAGATGGGCTTCATCGAGAAGATTTTGAGGAATATAACAACGCCCAAGACGAAGGTCCTGAGCCACATCTTTCAAAATATTGACTAGCTGCAACCCTTTCCCATACCGAATTCCGGTGGGAACCATGACTGACGCATCCCAATGCGACAGACGAGGAAGATGGGCACACATCATCGTTGTCCAAAATTCCCCAACACACCCAGCCACAGCATACGTATAATAATCCAACTCCTTCATCGTCGGCAGTGAGGTCACACGCCCATCCGATTGCTGAGGAAATTGAACAAGGTCAAATTCCATTCCTTCTATTATCGTTGGAAGCAATGCCGCAATGCGTTGTTGATCATCACGAGACAGCGTTTCATAGAGGGTAAAACAGCGAAGCAGCTCTTCAAGTAATACCCGTTCACTTGGATTTCGTTGCAAAGAGATAGCCAAGGCCTGTATCGTTTGCACGTCGGCTTTCTCTACCTCTCCGCGTTGAAACTGTTCTTTGAATTGCCGGAGGCAACGAAGTCGGGTTTCATGATCCAGTTCCCCTGTATCCGCAATGGTATCCGCCGCTCGAGCAAACAAATACGCGAGCCCGACTTGCGCACGAACGGCTTGAGGAAGGACAGCCAATGTGAGGTAAAAGGACCGAGAAACACGTTTGAGAATAGTCTGAAGAAGATAGGTGTCTGTTTGCGGCGAAGTCATGTATAAATAAAATCAGCGAACGGTGAGCATCCCTTCCATCCCCTCTTCGCGATGGTCAGGAAAAAAGAGGAGCTGCTTATCACAGTAAAAGGTATGAATCCCGCTTTGAGTCGGGGTGAAACGAATCGTGGCCTGTTCTCCACTATCAATATTTGCCTCAATCAGGCGAACGCCATCGGGGGAATCCAACAGGAAATTGTGCGGAACGAGAAACGACTCGTTTTTCAGCAGAATTTCGATGGGCTGCCCAACATCACCCACCAGCATGTGCGGAGTAAAGGTATAGCTCTCCATCGTAATGGTCATGAATTGCGTTCCCACCTCAGACTCGACAGATGCTCCTGCCGTTTCAGCCCATGCGACATCTTGACTACACACCAAGCTAGTAAGCGCCATACACGCAACAAACACTATAGAGTGAGGAGTGAGTAATAGGTGAAAATGCACGGAGTGTTCTTTATCAGGAAATTTGGGATATTCAAATTTGAAGAAACACAGTATAATACCTGCAATGGGAACAAGATTCATCTATTTTGTCCGTTCCCCTCTTGACTCGTCAAAAAAAATCATTATCTTTCATATAGATAGAAAGCTTACAACTCAAATTCTGAGTAACGTGTGATAAAATCTAGAATCGGTACACATCAAGACTCATCATCTTGAATTTTATATAAGGGGGAGATTCGATGAAAAATCTGAAAGGGATAGGATTGTTGCTCCTCGCCAACATCCTAATTTTTGTCACACTGTCTATTACCTTCACGGTCTTGTCAGAGTTTATCCTGCCATCCTTCGGGATTGATCTCCGTGGATCGATTGGCCAACAAGATCTACTGTGGGCCTTTGTTTTTGGGTTTGGTGGCGCATTCATCAGTTTAGCTTTCTCGAAACAGATGGCCAAAATGATGATGAACTGCCAGCAAATCACACAACCACGCACACAAGCAGAAGTGCTGGTCTTTGACACCGTTCAAAAAATTTCAGCACGCCTGGATGTCAAGATGCCAGAGGTCTATGTGTACGAGGGAGAAGATCCCAATGCATTTGCCACCGGACCATCGAAAAATAACTCCATGGTGGCTGTCTCAACCGGCTTACTCAACAACCTCAATGAGAATGAGGTCCGAGCTGTTCTCGCACACGAAATGGGACATGTCTATAACGGCGACATGTTTACCACCACCATCCTCGCCGGCCTCATGAACACCTTCGTATACTTCATCAGCCGCTGGGTGTATCGGCATGTCGCGGAACGCAATCCCATGCTCGGCTTTGGCGTCTATATTTTCTTACAGATTGTCTTGTCGTTCCTGGCGATGATTCCGATTAGCTGGTGGTCTCGTCGACGAGAATTCGTCGCCGATCGCTTTGCAGCAAACACCGTCGGCAAAGAACATATGATTTCAGCGTTGCAATCCATTGATCGATGGGTCAAAGGTGTTCAATACCAGTACAGCACGGAAGACGCGCTGGCGACGATGAAAATCTCAGGGCAAACCAAAAGCATGATGCAAATGTTTGCCACTCACCCGCCCATCGAAGCACGAGTGGCCGCACTACAGCGGTTGTAAGTTTTCAATACAAACTACACCATGAAAAAGGGGCTTGCTATTCAGCAAGCCCCTTTTTTGCTTCCCACCAAGAGAAACAGTTGAATCATTTACTGCAAACGTCTGACGTTTAACGACTTGCAAATCTTTTCAATGAGCAACACATGAAACGTCTAAAACGTTCGAAATAGGCAAAGGGCAAGAAAAGGTGAGAAAGTACTCACAAACATAGGGAAGAACAATACAGATGGTGCAGCATGGAGCTGAAAAGGCGATCCGCCTTCTTTATTCCTGAAACACAAAATGACTTCGGCGATTATCCTTCCAACATTTCGCAGAATGTTGGGAGCAAAATGGTTTCGATTTTCCATAGCTCAACACCTGCATGTTTTCAGGCGGCACGCCAAGATCGGCCAAATAGTCTTTCACCGCTTGTGCCCGTCGTACGCCAAGCACTAAATTATACTCCTCGGTTCCGCGCTCATCGCAATGGCCTTGAATGAGGACCTTTTTCTCTGGGTAACGGCCTAAAAGAACTTTCGCGTTCGTTTCTAATGCACTCAGATCATGACCACGTAGGATATACTGGTCATAGTCAAAGAAGATGTCCGATAGTCCATACGGTATGCCTTTCAGGTCATCGGGTTTGGCTAACTCAGAAATTGGTGCGGATTGAGGGAGGCTTGTCAGAGGTTCACGTGAGCCTTCTCCCGATGAGGCAAAAACATCGCTGAGATCGGCTGGGGCGTCTAGGGGAAGAAGCTGGTCTTCGGCCTCTTGCGACTGAACCAGCTCATCCTTTGGCTTTTCAATAGGCAAAATTGGCAACGGAGCCTCAATCGAAGTTTCCTCCAATTGCGCACTCGCCGTGTCGCTAAGGGGCGACACACTATTCACTCTGGTGTGCTGACGAGAACTACACCCCACCACGAGCAACAGCAGACTCAACATGAGTACGCCGAGACGAATAGAAGAGGGAACATCAGATCTCTGTACCGAACAACATGGTGCCATCACACTTTCTCCCTAAACATACAGTCAAGTATCGTCACTCATACATGATAGAAAACGAATTTTGGCCTATTCCATTGGGTGATCGAAGACTTGACACCCAATTTTAAGAATTATCATACTAAGTGGCCTATCCATGTCAACCTTGCAGCCAACAACATTTACATTATGGAAGACTTGACGGTATTTTGAGTAGGCCGGTATGATCCCATTCGTTCCTCCTTCCATATAATACTATACACGAACAGCGTTAGCCCTTACCAAGCATTCACATACCAAGGCCCGTTGTTACCGATTATGATTGAAGTTCAGCACGTCACAAAACGTTATGGCCCGCTCACAGCCGTTCAGGATATTTCGTTTTCCGTTGCCAAAGGGGAAATTGTGGGCTTCCTGGGCCCGAATGGAGCTGGCAAAACGACAACGATGCGCATTTTAACAGGCTATATGCCAGCCACAGACGGCTCTGTCCGTGTTGCAGACTTTGACTGTCATGAATCGCCACTGGAAGTGAAACGAAGAATTGGGTATCTCCCGGAACATCCTCCGCTCTACCTTGAATTAACCGTTCGTGAATATCTCACATTCGTTGGACGTATGAAGGGCGTAGAGATGGGACAGGTCACCAAACGGATGGAGCGGGTCATCGAACAAACCGGCTTAGGAGAGGTGAAACAACGTGTGATTGGCAATTTATCTCGCGGCTTTCGCCAACGCGTCGGCCTGGCACAAGCACTCATTCATGACCCGCCAGTGCTTATCCTCGATGAACCGACGGTCGGGCTTGATCCCAATCAAATCATCGAAATCCGTGAGCTGATAAAAGGCTTAGCTGGATCCCATACGATTATTCTCAGCACACATATTCTTCCAGAAGCCACCGCGCTATGCGAACGTGTGATTATTATTCATCGCGGGCAAATCGTGGCGATCGACACGCAGGAACAATTAGCCACACGGCTCCGCCGCTCGGAGCAACTTCGGGTCACGGTCAAAACAACGCTGCCCGACATGGAAGACCGGCTTCAAACCGTTCCCGGAGTCATTAAGGTTTCCCCAGGCGAATCAGACAAGACCTACTTGATTGAGGCGGAACTTGGACATGACATTCGAGAAGCCGTTACCGAGTTCGTCATGACCCATCAATTAGGTCTTCTTGAATTGGCCGTGGTCTCCATGTCTCTTGAAGATGTGTTCATCCAACTCACAAACCAGGACGCAGCACACGCAAACCCAGGAAACGAGCACGCACGATCATGAGACCTGCCACAACCCTTCTCGCGAAAGAATTGCGCTGCTACTTCGTCTCACCCATCGTGTACGTGATCGCCGCCATGTTTTTAGGGCTGGTGGGGTTGCTGAGTTATTGGGCAGTCGTGAATGCCAGCGGCCAAGCCTTACGGATGATGCAAATTTCTAATACCTATGCCCAAATCAACTTGAATGATTTGGTCTTTCGCCCGATGTTCTTCAGTATGAACCTTGTACTCATGTTTGTCTTGCCCCTCTTGACGATGCGAACTTTTGCCGAAGAACGAAAACTCCGAACCTTTGAATTGCTCTTAACCTCTCCAATCGGCATTAATGAAATTGTCTCAGCCAAATTTTTAAGTGTCGTGGTCATATACGTCATCCTTCTCGTCCTCACTGGATTGATTCCATTGGTGCTCTCAGCCTACGTGAGTTTTAGTTGGGATCCAATCTGGACGGGGTTTCTCGCCCTGCTGCTTCAGGGCGCGTTCATGCTTGCCATTGGAGTGTTGGCTTCAGCTATGACCGAGAATCAAATTATTGCGGCATTCCTGAGCTTTGGAATCATTCTCCTCATTTGGCTACTTGGTCTCTTCGCCACCGTTCTAGGAGACTCAACATTGGGGCATCTCTTTTCGTACCTCTCATTCACCGAACACTATGAACGACTGGTTCGAGGACTCGTGAGTGTCAAAGATATTGTCTATTATCTCTCAGGCATGGCCTTTATGTGGTTTGCCGCCCATCAAGTGATTGACGCACATCGATGGAAATAGGTCGCCTTATTCCCATTCTTGGTGGTACCGGCGTCATGCTTGCCCTTGCAGGCGTGCTTGTCCCACTCCTGATTCCGGAAACCCAATGGCTCACCACGGTCTGTGAAAGTCTTGCATTGTTGTGTTTGTCCATTGTCTGTTTCTACCACATCAAAACGATTAAAAAATTTTCACAGCAACGTTCTACTCGGCTCGGACTGAACAGCATCGTGACGGTAATCCTGGTGGGGGCAATCCTGGTAATTATGAATTTCCTCGCCGCTCGTCATGCCCCGGAATGGGATTTTTCAGAAACTCAGCATTTCACGCTTTCCAGGCAGACCTATCAGATCTTGCGACAGATCGAACAACCCGTATCCATTAAAGTCTTTGCGCGTGAGGGAAGTCCAAACTTTGCCGCCTTTCGCGATTTACTAGGAACCTATACCAAAGAAACAGCACAGGTCACGGTAGAATTTATTGACCCTGAACGACAACCCGACATCGCGAAAACCTATGCCATTACTCAGGTAGACACAGCGGTCGTCGAAAGCTCACTGCAAAAAATTTACCTGACAGAAGCGTCGGAAAATGAAGTCACCAATGCATTGCTTCGCGTCACCCAAACGGCAAAAAAACGCTTGGTGTTTCTCTCAGGCCATGGAGAGAAAGGACTCATCGACCAGCAATCCTCCGGCCTTTCTCGCGCACAAGATGCATTAGAGAAGCAGGGATACCAAATCGATGTGATTCCCCACATGACAAATGAACATATTCAAACAACAACCACGGTCATTATGGCTTCTCCCCAACAGGCATTGACGGAAGAGGAGCAGAACAACCTGCAGCACTATATCGAGCAAGGAGGGCACCTGCTGTTGCTCGTTGACCCGCAAAACCACGATTCTGTCGATACCCTGACACAGCGTTGGGGCGTCACCTTAGGAAAGGGAGTTGTCGTCGATGAAGAGCATCGGCTTGGACGTGGGAGTCCTACGGCATTACAAATTCGTACCTTTACCGGCCACGATATTACCGATGAATTTACCGTGCCGATCCTGCTGCCAGTTTCTCGATACATTGACTTTGACATAGAAACGGGTCAAGACTGGGACTTCGTGTCACTGGCACAAACATCGGAGAACAGTTGGGCAGAAATGAATACTACGAATGCGACACCAGAACTCAATACCGATGAGGATATCAAAGGCCCTCTGACTATCGCTGCGGCCTTAACAGCAAAGACCGAAGGTCAGGACAGCCAGACCCCAGCCAAAATTGTGATCGTTGGGAACTCCGCCTTTGCAACGAATGGATACCTAACGTATCCTGGCAACACCGACTTCTTTTTAAAAACGGTCGCCTGGTTGGCAGATGAGGGACATCTTGTGTCCATCACTCCCAAAGAACCAGCCTTCCGTCCATTTGTTCCCAATCCGTCTCAAGAACAAGCGTTACTCTTTTTTCAAGTCTTGTTTTTGCCATCGTTTACATTATTCCTGGGATTCTCCGTCTGGAAGAAACGCCGTCGGCTGTAACGACACATGCAGCAATCACACGGATAACGCGTCACCGACTCGACTCCCGTTCAACGACGTAAAATGATACTGAGCATCATGGCCAAAGCCATTCATCACTCAACGAATCAGCAAAAACGGTCTTGGCACTATGCAAAGACAGGCAGCGCATCCGTATCACCTCAACACATGGAGAATCAGTAGGATGTCGAGTTCTTATCGATTGACGATCGTACTTGCCGTCATCCTCCTGGGCATCGGGGGATACGTGTACTTTGTCGACGTGCCAGCCTCGGAACAGGCCATTCAGGTAAAACTCGATGAGCGAAAACTCATTCCATTTGATGACCGTCATATCACCCAGCTCACACTCAAGACTGCGAAGGAACACATCATCTTCGACCAAGGTGAACGAGGCCGGTGGCGTATTACCACACCGTTGAATGCTCCTGCTGACGGGCGGGAAGTCAGAAAAATCCTTCGAGCATTAACACTGGGCAAAATTGAACGGGTGATTCAAGAACAGGCGACCGATAATATCGAGCAATATGGGCTTAACCCGCCCCATATGACCGTCACCATCACGAACGGCCAAGACACCTCCACGCTCGACTTAGGGAATCCCGGTCCATTTTCCTCTTCGCTGTATGTGCGCAAAGTCGCAGATAATAGCGTCGTTCTCACCACGCTCGATGTCCTGACATTCGCAAAGAAAAACTTGTACACGTTTCGATTAAAAGACGTGCTCTTTTTTAACCATGCACATATCACACAAGTCGAACTGAAGACTCAGGATCAGACAACCGTGCTCCACCGAGTTCCCGGCATTCATGGTATGAGTCCTAGCTGGCGCTTCCAAGAGCCGATAGAAGGACCAGCCGACAAAACGACCGTTGGCATACTCCTAATGGCCCTGGAAGACCTGCAAGCAGAAAAATTTGTAGATACGAAACAAGAGAAACTCGCCCTCTTGCAAACCTTAGGAAAGCCCGTTGCCACGGCCGTCATGCAAACCGAGAAACGTACGCACCCGGTCTCATTTTATCAGCACGCCGGTCAAACCTACGCGCAGACTTCCCCTGAAAACCCGTTATATCTTGTCCAATCACAAATCGTGAAAGAAGTTTCACAAGGGCTCTTTGGACTACGCGATAAACGGTTATTGGGCATTCCGGTTGATGAGCTGACCATTGTTCGTGTGACAACGCCGGAAGGCACGTATGGACTCATCAATCAAAATAACACATGGTTATGGGAAGAAGACCCGGCAACTCCGCTCAACCAAAAAGATGTGAAACTCTTAGTCAGTCGCCTTGCCGACGTACCTGCGGAACATCGTATCGACGAAGAAGAAGTGGCACTCAGTACATATGGGCTAGACCAGCCCACGGTTACAATTGCAGCGACCGATCAACGTGGAGAAGAACGAGGCCGCCTCCATATCGGAAACTTGGATCATGGCCTCGTCTACGCCACAGGGGCAGGACTTCCCGGTGTTGTCCAGGCTCGCTCTACGATCCTCACACAAATTCCTACCATACAACAACTCATCGAGAACACGCATGATCGCCCGTAACGCCAAACGGCGAGACGAAAAAACATGGAAACAACTACTCCCCATGAAATACTGAAATCGAACGTATGATTTCAAACTGACGAGAAGAGTGCTACCATCAACAGACGGGAAAGGAGACAAACACCTGTCGTGTAGGCTTCTCTGTAGACAAGAAGAAATTAAGAAAGCTTCGAGACTCTGAATGCCGCAGGTTCAACCATGCCCAGCCATGAACGCTTTGTCATGATAGTGCACTCCGTATTCTTCACATGAATATCATCATTCGATTTTGGCATAGTCTGAAACGAGTGGGGACGAAGTTCTTTTCCGATAATGGTCCGTTTCTCGCCTCTGGACTCTCATTTGATCTCATACTTTACTGTCTTCCCCTCCCCGTCCTCTTCGTTTCAGGATTAGGCTATACCCTCATCGGATGGGATCGTGCGTTAGAATGGGCCCAGGACATTATCGAACGGCTACTCCCGGAATTCCAAGAACCTTTTCTCGGGTTGCTGTCCTCACTCATCGATAATCGAGGCATTCTCGGGTTTACAGGGTTCTTTTTATTTTTTCTCTTTAGCAGCGCCGTCTTTTCCTCAGCCCGTCATGTACTCAATAAGGTGTTTCACGTGGAAAAAGGACGTGGATTCCTGAAAGGCAAAGGCAATGACTTTCTCCTTATGTTGGTGCTGTCCTTACTCATCATCATGATTGTGTTGGTCAATTCAGCCTTAAGTTTTCTTCAATCATATGGAGAAAGCCTGCCTGCAATCGAAGGGCTCTTAAACCCACTCTGGTTTGTCATTGGAAAAGTCTTTGGCTTTACCTGTCTGGGGGCCCTCTTCTATCTCTTTTATGGCTTTTCAACGCCTACCCGACTAAGTCAAACCTCCCTACTCGTGGGCTCGCTCACGGCTGCCGGGCTCTTTGAAGCTTCGAAGTGGGTCTTCTCGTGGTATGTCCATCTTGCACAGATACTGACCGCCTTTTACGGCGTGCTCAGTGGATTCATCTTCTTTTTTCTGTGGGTGTACTATGCCTCAGTGGTGTTCATCCTGGGAGCCGAAGTTGGGTGGGAGCATGAGAGAAGGAAGAACAATGTAGAAGAGCGGTAGTGTCGAACTCGACTCTGGCGCCGCACTCGCAACAGTTCGTGGGAGTGTTAGTTGCAGTGCCGGTGATGTTATCAGTATTAGGGCTAAACAAAAAACCGTTATTCCAGCTTCAGCCAAGCTCTAACTTTTCCAACACCAAAATTTTTCATTTAGTTCCACAGACGATTCCGTCTGAGCATTTCTATTTCAATAACGTAAATTCTGAAGATTTTCCTGCTGCACGATCGAATGTGACTGTCGTCAAACAACCATGAGCTTCATTAATTCGACTTAACAGGTAGTCTGCAAAATCTGCCGACCCCTTTCGATAATCTTCCAAAGCTTTCCACACAACATGTGAAGACTCAACTCGCAACTCAGCCACACGCAATAGCTGTTCAAGGGTTTTGATGAGGTTTTCCTTGGACTGATCATAGCAGCCGTCTAAAACCCATACCGTTTCACACAAAACTAAATGATTAAGAAATCCAGGGTTCTCCCGAGTACACTCCTTCTCAATAAGGTGAGTGGCTGCTTTAGCCTGGGGTGGGTCATCTTGCACTAAATAGCGCACAAGAACATTGGTATCGATTCCCGTCACCGACGTCTGCCTCGACGACGAATAGCCGCTCGCATAGCTTCAAGCGTCACAGGTTTCTTGGGTTTGGGAATCATGCCTTTCAAGGTCTTGACATCGGAGGTCACCGGCCACACCGTAATACGTCCGTCAGATCCAACGAGAAACTCTACTCGGTCCCCCGGATCAAGTTTCAGTTGCTGCCGAATTTCCTTTGGCAACGTGATTTGCCCTTTGCTGGTCAGGGTTGCAATAGCCATACTACTCTCCTTACTTTACCATATTATCCTTACATGAAGTAAGGAGAAAATCAAGTCTCGACAGCTTTGCTCACATACCTTATGAGGATCTGCTTTATGGCTCACCATTTCTACAATGAAAATTATATGTCTGAACTGTCCGCTTGACGGGGAAGCTTACACACGCGCACATGATGGGCAATCTAGTTGGAAAATTCATGACTTTCCCAACATTTTGATTACAGGTGTTCGGCTAGGACACGGTACGGGTAAGTCGACGAGCACATGGTGGGCAACCTAGGTGGAAAATTCATGGCCTTACCAACGTCTTTATTACAGGTGTCCTAGAACACGGTTTGGGTAAGTCGACGAGCACATGGTGGGCAACCTAGGTGGAAAATTCATGCCCTTATGAACACCTTTATTACAGGTGTCCGGCTAGGACACGGTACGGCCGAATCAACTTTGCACATGGTGGAACAACTTGATTGAGAAGCTTCAGGTTCCTTACCGTGTATATTTATTACACGTGTCCTAGTAAGGAAAATGCTGTTGGAAGCAGTCGGAGCTTCGTATGCCTAAGGACTGGTAAATTCGTAAGGTCGCTTTGGATTTGTTCAAGGTGTAGAAGTGAATGCCTCTGACTTTATTGTCGATCAAATCATGGACCTGCTCGGTGGCCCAATGAATTCCAACATGTTCCGCCTGTTCATCCGTTTCTGCTCGCTCCATAGCCCGAAGTAATTTGGCTGGAAATCTGGCACCTAAGGCGAGTTCGGCCATGCGGCGCATCCCTTTTCGTGAAGTAATCGGCATGATCCCTGCGATAATCGGCACTTTAATTCCCGCCATTTCACACCGTTCGCAATAATCGTAAAAATCACGATTATCAAAAAACAGTTGCGTGCAGATGTAGTCGGCGCCGGCATCAATTTTTTTCTTTAAATGGTCAATCTCAGCCAATCGGTTTGGCGTTCCCGGATGACCTTCCGGAAAACCCGCGACGCCCACACCCATCTGAGGAAATTTCGCTTTGATGTACAAGACCAAATCGGAGGCGTAGGCAAACCCATCAGGAGGCGGCGCGGCATGAACTTCTCCCTTGGGAGGATCCCCTCGCAATGCCATGATATTGTCAATTCCATGCGAGTCGTACTTGGATAAAATTTGCTTAATTTCATCTTGGCTCGATCCCACACAAGTTAAATGGGAAACAATTGTCAGGTCCGTTTCTTTTCGAAGCTTGACGACCAAATCATGCGTACGCCCTCGAGTCGTTCCCCCTGCTCCATACGTCACACTGACATACGCCGGCTGCAACGGCATCAACATGGAAATCGTTTTAAAGAGTTCGTCTGATGCGGCTTCGGTTTTTGGGGGAAAGAATTCAAAACTGATCGCGGGGTTATGCTGAGCGAACACATCTGAAATATGCATGAAAACTCATCCTTACGATAATGCGGAGGGCGTGCCTTATAACTCGGCACGATACCGAGAATATTAAGATATCAGTGTACGACTGTGAGATAATGTGACATATCGACCACCAAGATACAACCCCACACCCATTATCCCCATGACACTGCTCACCACGAGCCACGAGAGCTCACCAAGATGTGTTGGCTCTCCATTCAACGTCATCCATATTTTTCTAACTTCTTCTCGAATGAGAACCATGCACACCATCGTCACAATCAAGCTGCCTACACCACCCCACACTAATCCGCGCTTTTGCGGAATCATGAGCGACGAATTGAGTAACACCAATGACAGTAAGGTCAGGGTCAAACTGACAAAAAAGATTAAAGAGACCACACTTGTTCCATCGACCAAATGAAACCGTACATCAGACGGCAATGCTAAGAGGAACCATGGCCCCACGACCACTTGAGGGACCGTGCCCCCAAGCACCCAACCCACGCCATACCTGACCAACCTCGTATCATAAGGAGCCGGGTCAACCTGATAATCTTCTCGACATTGTGGGCGAAGACTTCCATAGATTGTGAGCGCCATTCCGGTTATGGCAATCCCGCTGAACATTGAATGGAAAAACCGTGGCCAGATCGTAGCCCCACGTCCAACACGCGCCTGATCAGTGAACAGAGTCTCTGCGCTGCGAAGAAAATCGAACATGCCAATATGCGAAGAGACAAACAACCCCGTAATGCCCACCATACACAAAATGACAAGACTCCCAAGTGCCCACTGATTCCCTGAATCCCCTTGATAATTGCGTGACACACTCATAACCCCCCAGAACCCAACAAGCAGAAGAATCACCAAGACAATCCACCCGACGGTCACTGACCCGAGCAACGGTGACAGCGTCCAATCATACTGAAGCCAAACACTTCCCCACAGGACAATACCAAACGCTACAGCAAGACCGAATATCTTTGGAGCTAATTGACACATGCCCTTCGCCAGCGCCACGTAATAGCGTGCGCCATTTCCTGACGTCCCACGATAGTACGTCATCATCAAAATGGGAATTCCACCGATCACAAGATTCTTGAGCACACTATGAATCAAAAAACTTACGACTAATACTATTTGAATAAGTGTATCCACGTGTAATTGAGACTTCCGTTTCCTAAAAATTGAACTCTAGAGATTTGCGCCACAGGATGTTTTCTCATACCATTCCTCCAAAGTGCAAATTATGATGACTCGCGTGAGAATAACCTCAAAAACCCTCGACACACAGTGTGAAACGGCCTCATTGCGCTTGCTGCCATGAATGTACTTGATGCCAGCATTCTTCTCGTGTTTATTGCCTACGCTCTGGTGAACGGGCTTCGATCCCGCGCCATTGCATCGAAAAATCTTGAAGAATACTTTCTTGCAGGACGCACCTTACAGGGATGGCAGGCCGGCATGAGCATGGCTGCCACACAATTTGCCGCAGACACACCATTGTTGGTAACTGGCCTCATCGCCACCGCCGGAATCTTTTCTCTCTGGAGAATCTGGATCTATGCATTGGCGTTTTTGCTATTGGGGTTTCTCCTTGCACCAAGTTGGCGTCGAGTCGGAGTCTTGACCGACGCGGAACTGACTGAAATTCGCTATGGCAGCCAAGCCGCTCCGATCCTTCGAGGCATCAAAGCGATCTATTTCGGCACCGTTATTAATTGTACGGTCCTTGCCATGGTTCTCCTGGCTGCGACAAGGCTGGCCGAACCGTTTCTCCATTGGAATGAGTGGCTCCCACACGTTCTCTATCATCCACTCCTAGACTTGGTTCAATGGATTGGCGTGCCGTTTACCATTGCGGCATCCCAATCGGGTAACCTCTGGATTCTCTCCACAAATAATCTTCTGTCGATTGGGATCGTCATCCTCGTCACACTTCTCTATTCCACGACAGGTGGCCTGCGAAGTGTCGTAGCCACCGATGTCGTGCAATTCATCGTTGCCATCCTCGCCAGCGTCATCTTCGCAGGATATGTGCTTGACCATGTTGGAGGACTCCATTCGCTCCACGAACAACTCATGACTATGTACACCCCCATCGGGCCAAGCGATTTGACGTTCACGCAACTCGTCGCCTTCACACCGATGGAAGCCAAGGACATATCCGTTGCGATCTTGCTCGTCTATGGATTGCAGTGGCTCTTTCAAATGAATGCCGATGGGTCCGGCTATTTGGCACAACGATCCATGGCATGCAGGAGTGACCATGATGCAAAACGCGCCGCCGTAATCTTTACCATTTCGCAAGTAGTAGTCCGAAGCCTGATTTGGATTCCATTAGGCTTGGGACTCCTCTTACTCTTTCCTCCAGCACCAGGAATCATCGACGCCAACTATACAGCGGAAAGAGAATTCACATATGTACAAGGTATTGCAGAATTATTGCCACATGGCCTGCGTGGACTCATGCTGGTCGGTATGCTCGCCGCCCTCGCGTCCACCATTGACACACATTTGAATTGGGGATCGTCATATTGGACCAATGACATTTACAAACGGTTTCTCTGTCCATTGTGGTTCAAGCAAACCCCTTCCGACCGTTCTCTCGTCTGGGTTGCCCGCGCAGCCAATCTTCTCATACTCACAATTGCGCTGTTGATCGTTCCAACCCTCACGTCAATTCAGACAGCTTGGCAGATGAGTCTCCTTTTAGGAGCTGGTATCGGAACAACCTTAATTCTTCGTTGGATTTGGTGGCGCATGAATGCATGGGGAGAACTTGCCAGCATTGCCACCTCTATGGGACTTGCTCCGCTGTTGCTCTGGAATAGAGGTGATACCGACGAAGCCCAACGCATCATAATTATGGCACTCGGAGCAACCCTTGTGAGTGTTTTCACCGCACTGCTCACGCCACCAGAAAGTCAGGCTCACTTACAGGAATTTTATCGTAGAGCTCGCCCCCCAGGTTTTTGGGGGCCGATTGTCGAGAAATGCGGAATCTCACCACAGGAAACGCAAACACGACTCTGGAAAGCCCTTTTGACAACAGCTCTTTCTGCCTTCTCCATATTTTGCATGCTGACAGGCGTGGGATCGTTTCTCGCTCACAGCCCAAGTCCTTCGTGGTTTCCTTGGGAGACAGGATGGAGAGCCTGTCTCTTGATGACAGGAATTGGGCTTATACCCGTCTGGTGGCGACTCGCATTTGGAAAACCGCACGCCGCCTACGAAGGCATGGAATAATGCCGTTTGATTCAACGCAAAGTTAAAAGTCTAAAATGTAAAGTAGGAAACTTTACGTGTTGTCGATGAATTTTAGACTTTTAACCTTCAGGCTCAACTCACTCCGGAATAGTACCGCAAGACATCAGAGACCGACACAACACCAATAATTCGATCATTCTCGGTTACGGCCAAATGACGCGTGGCCTTCTCTTTCATTATCCGAACAGCTTCCACGATCGCATCACTGCTCTCAATTGTAATAACCGGCTCGCGCATACAGGTTTTGACCGTTGTCGTGGTGGCATCCACGCCTCCGGCAACAACCTCTTGCGTGAGTTCAGTCTCAGTAATGTATCCAACAAATTCATCGCCACCCTGAACAAGCAATGATCCAATTTTCAAGTCAGTAAACGATTGACCCGCCTCTTTCAGCGTGGCCTCCATGGGAATGGCCCGAATCGATTTTGACATATATTCTGCGACGCGAGGACCAGTCGCACGTTTTTTTCGAGCCCCTTGCGTGGCTGCAGCTCGACGAGCCTCCAAATCCGCCACGCAACTTTCTATGATTCGTAACCGCTGTCGAATATTTTCTCGCTCTGACTCATGCGTCATCCCTTCTGGCGCTTCATCAGGCCAATTCATCAAACCAGCCGCCTCTCCCACAGTGGCATACTCATACCCTTCGATCATTGGAGAGGAACTTCCTAAAATATCACTAATGAGGTCGACGGTCTGCGCATCAAACTCTAATAATTCCTCGGAAGATGGTTCAGTTCGCAAATAACCTTTCAGGGCAGTCAATTGGGCCCGTAAACGCTCGATATCACGATCAAAAGGAACTCGGGTTTCCGCTCGATTCACGACCGACTTTTCCATAAGGCCTCCTGTGGTGATAATGATGAAGGCCAAGATAGTATCGCACCGTGTAAGCCACAGGCAACAGCTTATAGTCCAGAATGTTTTCCCCAACAGTTCGATGGCAACTCCACAGACGTACCAGAAAGGGCTGAGAACACGAAATCCTTAAATTCTAATGGAAAATGAATGTTAACTTTTCGCGTAAAACGGCTTTATAGCCGTTCCAATACACTTCCGTCTGTACGACGTGTGTTTTTGCGCTGTATATATGATGTAAATTCGGCTGGAAGTTATTTGGTCTTGCTATAGATCAGAGGGCAGACAACCCCTACGAAGTGGAAATGGGATTGCTGCATTGGATTGATGCGGGGAACTTAAAACTCGAAGAATGTGGAAAAAACAGTCGCGAGGCCAAGAAAACTAAAAAACCCCACGATGTCCGTAATGGTCGTGAGAACAATAGAAGACGATTGTGCGGGATCCTGCTTAAATGCTTTTAACGTCAGAGGAATAATCGCGCCGGACAAACCGGCAATCACCATGGAGACGATCATCGACACACCAATAACAAGGGTAAGACCAACCGAGCGACTCCAGAGTGCAACCGCCACACACGCCGTCAATGCAATTGCCACACTGTTGAGAAATGAGACATACACTTCCTTTCCGCTAACGGTTAGCCATTGCGACGGTCGGATATCACGTAATGCTAAACCACGCATCACGACAGCCAACGATTGCGCTCCGGTATTTCCCGACTGCCCAGCCACAACGGGTAAGAGCACGGCCAGTGCCGTCACTTTGGCGATGGTCTCTTCGAACATTCCAACCACAAACGCTGCTAGAAATGCCGTAAATAAATTGATCTGGAGCCATGGCAATCGTTTTCGCACGGAAAACCATGCCGGGGAAAGCGCGCGTTCATCTTTACTCGCCCCCACCATAGTCTGTAAATCAGCCGTGGCATCTTCCTGACTAGCCTTGACGATGTCTTCATTTCGAATCACGCCTAACAACGCACCATCAAGATCAACGACTGGAATCGTAAACAGGTGCCGCTCACTAAACAGTTCAACAATTTGCTCACGGCTTTCAAGCGGATGGATCGCAGGCAAATCCCGATGCATCACTGATTGCAGACGTTCGTCGGGAGATACCAACAGAAGATCGCGCAGTGACAATTTCCCGACAAGCGTGCGACTCCGGTCAATGATATACAAATCATGCAGGTCTTTTGAAGCTTTTCTACGAATTTGGACAATAGCGTCTTCCACCGTGAAATCTTCTGGCAGGACAAACGCCGAAGTATCCATCAAGCTCCCAACACTCTCAGAAGGATATTCCATATGCGCACGGATTTCATTGGCCGTTTTTGACGCAATGCGACTGAGAAGAGCGATTTGCAAGTCTTCATCCACACGATGCAGCAAGGAAGCAGCAATCGCCGGGGATAACTCAGATAAGGTTTTCGACAGAAGATCACTCGGCATGGCGGACAAAATTTCTGCGGCGAGCGGCGGGCTTAAGCATGAAAGAAGATTGGCGGAATTCTTTCCACTCGTTGCTTGCAACAAGCGGAGAATATCGGGAACCTCAAAGGTTTCGAGTATTTGCGCAGCTTCTTCGTGATGGTCCGTAAAAAACGCTTCATGAATGACTTGATGTGACATCAACGCCGATCCTTTGGATACGTGGCTGATGCATGTGTCTTTTCCTCGTTGGGTGGGCCCATCGTTTTGACCATATCCGTCATTATGCCAATCCCAGCTAACGAATAGACTTCCCACAATTGGATCAAGGCCTGGCTAAGCGGACCAGGGTCAGGGTTATACACGTGTTCCTGCTCAATACCTCGAAGCGTACGATAGCGCAGAGCGCCTAAGAACGTTCCCCATCGATCGACGACCGGCAACGTATGAAATCGTTCCCACTGTGGATGCTGTAGAATTTCATCAATACTCGCTTCCGCAGAGAGCGTCACCACTTTAGTGGTCATCATCGAGGCAATTAAATGATCGGACTCGTTCGCCAGTAACTGTTTAAGCGTCACCAGCCCTTCGAGCTTCGTATCACGATCAATCACGTAGACATAATAGGTTGCATGCCGTACATCTTGTTTCGTGCGCACCAACGCCTCATCGACCGTGACATCCGGTGGTAACGTAAATACTCGAGGATCCGCCAAATTGGCAGCCGTATGTGGCGGGTAACGCATCGCTCGACGCAGACTTGCACCAATAGCTTTTTCCAACCGATCTAACAAGTCAAGACGGAGGGAATCGTCAAATTGACGAAGTACGCCAATGGCTGAAGAAGTAGAGAGTTCCGTAATAACATGACACGTCATTCGTAAGGTGAGATTCGCTAACACTTTTGACGCTGGACCCGGCAAGCAATGTTCTAAGACAGACGCCACATCCTCCGCTGGCAACGGCGCCAGAAGTGCCGCCGACTCATCGGATTTCATCGCTTCTAACCGACGTGCAGCTTCAAGCGGATGAGATCGAACATACCCTAAGGTCAAACGATCTTCAGGCTCCATAGTCGACTTACCCTTCCGGCCTCGAAATGATAGCCGTCGTTTCATTGAACTGAGAGGCAGGAATCACAACTCGGCCATCTTCAGTTTCCAATACGACAGAGACCGGCGTCATTGCGACTACCGTACCGTAAATCGCTCCCATACGGACATGAAGCCCGACGCGCACCACCGACTGGAGGTAATGAGCGGCAATCAAATTGGAGACGGCAGCTCGAGACCCCAGACCAAACGACAACGCGGCACCGGCAATCAACCCGGCGACGATCAACGTAATCGTATTGTTGAGTAAGCTCGTATCAATTCCCAATTCACTAATCGCTGTCACCACCACGAGAAGAATGCCGGCGACATAAAATGCCTGCGCCACAATCGCCCCTTGCACAATGCCAGCGGAACTACAGGCAAGGAGGATCAACTCACGAACAAAGTTGGTGGCCATCAATCCCAGCACCAAAATCAGAATGGCAATCCCAACCTTTGGAATGTAGTAGGCCAAACTGGTTAACGCTTCGGACACGATGCCCAACCCAACAGTCTTAGACGCGGAGATCAAAAATAACAGGAAAATTAGCCAGAACCCCGTAATACCCAAGAGCTCGGACATGTGTTTTTTCGTCCCTGAACGTTCCAACATGGTTTGAATCGTCGTCCGCCCCAGGAGCCGATCAAGACCCAAAAATTGAAACAATCGTGTGGCAACGGATCCCACGAACTTGGCTAACAGAAAGCCAAGCACCAACAGCAAGATGGCTTCTAAAATAGTGGGGAGAAAAGACAGAACATCCGAGACACTGGTCGCAAAGGATTGTGTGATACGTTCGGCCCAATCAGTCATGCTTGCCCTTGAAAATCTCAAGAATGTGAACATACGTTATCGTGAACGTGAAAAACGCTGTAGGGTCAAGCAAAAACGATTGCATATCGACCCTCCAAATCCAGGGAGAAACCCCTACCATCTTGGCATGCCCTCCATAAGAGTCGCAAGCAACGGCATCGACAAGCTCAGCAATAGCACAGCACTATCCATTCATACGCAAGATCGACACAACGTCACGACTCAAGGGTACCTCTAAAAACCAGGATTTTTTCGTGAGGGCAAGGAAGCGGCGCGCGCAAAACCGCAGTGTATAGAGGTATACATGAGGATTTGAGCACGCGGCTGACGCCGCCATCGCGGAAAGGGACGATTTTTAGAGGTGCCTCAAGCATCCTACGGCCACCATACCACAAGTCGATTGCCAATCACTGAATGCCCATGATCAACAATCATGAACGACAAATGCCTGTACTCGTCATACGCTGTCATGATTACGATACGGATAAATGGCCTGCATAAACGACCGGATGCATGCACGTCTTCGAAAGGATTCAAACGATGGCGTCAACCTCAGTTGCCATGACGGATAGGCCTCACTTCTCGCTCCCGGCAAATTCGGCGCTTCAAACTCTCCCAGGAGATCTTCTAGAGGGATCATTAAGATTCGACAAGGGGTTCGAGCAAGGTATGTATACGCAGCTTGCACAAACGCATACGGAGCCTCGAGTGGAAAAGACGACAGAGCCTCTTTGGGAAGAATGTGCTCATGCACCAAGGCTTCAAGAAAGCCCACCCGATCTCTCATGCGTGCCTCGCAATCCTGTTCCATTTGCAGCTCAGTCGCATAGAGACCAGCACGTGCTTTCACTTCAATGTCACGCCCAGACCAGTACCCGATGAATGTTGGAAGATCATGTGTCGTGAACGACACCATTGCCTGGTGAGGATAGTGTTTGGGATCACGAAATTTTCCCGTTGACTCCTGTTCAAACGGCATAAGCCGATAGGAAAGGATTCCAGACTTGGTTAAACGCGCACGTATTTCCGGAGTGACAGTCCCAAGATCTTCACCAATCACCATCACCTGATTCCGTACGCTTTCTAAGGCCAAAATGGCCAGGACTTCATCAACGTATGTTTGTACATATGTTCCACCTTCTCCTGTTTGTCCCTCTGGAATCACGAACAGTCGAAACAGACCAAGTGCATGATCAATCCGTAACATACCGCCAAATTGCATATTGCGACGCAGCGTTTCAATAAAAAGGCGATAGCCCGCTGTACGCATATGCCATGGAACCGGAGCCATCAGCCCCCAATTTTGCCCTTGAAGATTGATAGAGTCTGGTGGTGCCCCCAGTGTAATGCCTGAGGCAAACTCATCTTGAAACATCCAGGCATCCGCACCATCAGGATGCACCCCGACAGGTAAATCATGATACATTCGAAACGCGAGATTGAGACGCTTTGCCGTTCGGTCAAGCCCCATCAGCTGCTGCTCGCACTGCCACTGCACGTACTGAACCTTTTGAATCTGATCTGCGCATGTGTGCAAGAACGTTTGGACATGTGGTGAATGAGGCGTGTGATAGGCTTCCGGCCACTGACGCCACGCGGAAGTGTGGAAATGTTCAGACAACACTTGAAAGAGGCTGTACTGCTCAAGGTACGAGCCTTGCCGACGACGGTATTGTTCAAACGCGCGAAAACGAGCGGTTTGGGGTTGCACATGCTGCTGCTTAAACGTTTGATATAAGTGTTCCAATACTTCGGCTTTCAACGCATTGACCTGTTCATATTGAATCAATTGACTGGACCGTAACTGCTGTAACGTATGTTGAAAGTTTCGGCTAGCAACACGTCGTTGCACGGCAGGTGATGAACGAAACTCGGAAATCGATTCGAGATCAAGATATACTGGATTAAAGAAGAGACGACTTGATGGTGAATACGGACTGATTACACCAACGGTTGGGTCATGAAGAGGGCTAATCCCAACGGTTGATACGTGCAACTCGTTTCCAGACCACCGAAGCAATCCTTTCAAGTCTCGAAAATCACCAATTCCCCAATTCTTGGCGGTCCGCACATTGTACAATTGTATGCTGAGACCAACGCATCGAGACGGCGTGTCCGGCGTGTAGCACTGACGAGGCGCAACGATGACAAACGTCTTCCCATTCAATGACTGGTCCATCACTGAGACTGAAAGAGCGACCCAGTAATACCCTAAGGACAACGAAGCCTGAAGAGGCAGCGATACACGCACATAGCGTGTTCGATCGATCATGGTCTCCTCAAGCAATTGACATTTCTCACATGAACGTGAAAATGTTTGTGCATTGGAATGTTCGTCTGTAATCGTCCATGAAACCCGAACATCATCCAACGACTGCGATTCTAACGGTAGGGACAGCACCAGAGCAGGGCTTTGCGTACCATCTTCAATCACCTGTACTTCATCCACGACCTGTTTCCACGTTCGAACCCGAACGTGCTCTAAGCTTTGCTCAATCGACTCATGCGACGTCGAAGGCACTCCCATTGAGGTTAACATCAAGGCAAGCCCTTCCGAAGTCATCGTGCGATCAGACCCGACCCCATCCGTATAGGCCGAAGCCATCCCATAGCGGTCAGCTAAATCAAATACATCTGGTTGTCGCTCTCTCAATTGCTCTGTCATACGGTCGCGTCTGCCTTTGCCTACACTAGGTATAATACGCACGTAACTTCACTGATAATGTCACAAAGAAATATATGTCTCCAGTGTATGATAACGTGTTGGTTTCCATAGTGGAAAAGTATTCATTTTCAGATACCATACCCCAATCCTTACCGCAAGAAACATGACCTCCCAAGCGCATGAAGGTTCACTGTCATCATGCGTGAGTAGCAAACAGAGTCACATGGCATAGGATTTTCCCAAATGACACTTGACCTTTCTCATACATTGGAGCAGAATCATATTCTTTATGAAATCCTTATAAGCTCTACGATGTATTGAGGATTATCACATGGTAACCCGTCCCCCTCTTGAACATACGAAAAACACACCCGTTAGACCGTCAATATATCACTGCCTGAAAAACCCTCTACGATTGACCGCATATTTAGACGTTCTGCCTTTTCTACTTCTTCATTCTTTTTTCCGCCATTATCTCAATTCATCCAAGTTCCAAGAATCCATGCATCGCTGGCCTTTACGTTTAGCCGTGACTGAAGAGATTGGAGTGTCTTAATGCCGTGTAGACACATTAGCGTGTTCAGTCCGCTCAGAAGACAGGAATGAGCTGACAGGACACCATGCCATCGCCGTTCGATCAGCCAAAGACGAGCACAACTCGTCTTTGACGACCATGTGAATGTCGAGCGGCCAACGCGAGAGAGGAAAGACGTGACTCTCATTCTCTAACGAAGGGGACATTGTGTGTATGCCCTCTTAGAAAGGAAGTCATCATGCCTACCGCGAAACATCAAGAACGACCATTGTGGTCAGTGATTCTTACTGGAGACGACCATCACTGTGTTTCACCCCTCAATACGCAATGGCTCAGCTACAAGAAACCAACACCATTTTGCACGTTCGTTGGCTCTCGGTCCATGCTACAACACACATGGGATCGCGCCGACCAACTCAGTCATCCTAGTTGTAAAATTACGGTTGTGGGAAAATCATATCTCCATGAAACCTGCACACAACTGGGAGGTCGTGTCCCAGGCATTATCATCACAGAGCCACGGCACCAAGGCATGGTCGTGAGCCTGTTTCTGGCATTAACCTACTTACAAGTGAAGGCACCCCATTCGATGGTCGTCGTCTACCCATCTGACCATTTCGTCTATCCAGAAGATCTGTTTCTCCGGACTGTTCAACGGACCATTTGGGCAACGGAAGAATGGTCTGATCACATTTTTATCCTTGAGGCTGCCGGAGCCAACTATCAACCTTCCGGGTGCAGCGTTGTCCTTGACCAGCAACTGGGATTGATCCATGAAACTCCCGTATATGGCGTCAAACCCCCTCCTCAAGAACCCATGGATGAAGAGGAACACCCATTTACTCAGACACACTACCTTTCGAATACCTCAGTTCTCATGGCAAAACCTGAAGTGCTGTGGGATCTGGGATGGCAATATCATCCACACATGATGAAAATCTTTGATGAGTTACAGGATGCGATCGGCACCTCCTATGAACGAACGGTTCTGGACAACACATTCCAAAGCCTACGATATTGGGATACCTCGCTTCTGGCCCTCCTACAATTAACACCAAATTTAGCCGTGATTGAACTCGAACACATACGCTGGAGTCATTGGGAAGAACCCCGGCACATTCTGGAAGATTTATCAGAAATTGGTAAAGAACCAGCATTTCCGATAGAATATGCAAAGACGTACAAAGAAGGAACGTTCACAGAAAACCCGAGTCCAACTGGAGGTCTCACAACAAGTCAGAAGGGAGTCTAGCGCATGGATACCGATACACGTTATGTCGTATTTGGAGGACTCGCGTTCATTACAGGTCTCGTCCTTGGCACAGGCATGGGGGTCCTCATGGCTCCTCAATCGGGAACGAGAACTCGTCGAAAACTTCGAAGTTTTGCCGAAGATGCAGGAGAGCGCGTCACTGAGTTCAAGGAAGACGCACGTGATGCCGTTGATCATTTAATGGAACGCGGAAAACGATTCGTTGGAGAACGTGGATAGTCCTCACGCATGATACGTCGTTCGTGAATGTGCGATGAGCAAGAAGTCATACGCTTCACGAACGACGAAATCTTCCCGCCTCAACGTTTCCGCAACAAAACAAATGTCCGTGAACCGAGCGCATAGGGATACCCGCCTTTAATGAGTTTACTTCGTTTTCGTGACTGCTGAGTGAGAGAAAACGAGGTATCGAATACGACTTCCCACCGTACGCCCTTTTTATGAGCGGGTAAGGTAAACGCCACTTCTTCATGATGCGCATTTAACAATAATAAAAATGTGTCGTCGACAATCGCCTGGCCTCGAACGTCTTTTTCACCTATCGCATCGCCAGCTAAACGAATTCCAATCGTTCGAAACCCCATATCCCACTCCTCATCCGTCATTTCTTTCCCATGCGAGCCAAACCATGCAAGATCTTTGACCTCCGATCCCCGTATTCGGCGACCTTGAAAAAACCTTCTCCGTCGAAACACTGGATGGGTTTTCTTTAAATGGATAAGAAGCTGAGTAAATTCATATAAATGTTGTTCGGATTGTAAGTAATTCCAATCGTACCAACTGATTTCATTATCTTGGCAATACGCATTGTTATTCCCGCCTTGTGTCCGGCCAAGTTCATCACCTCCACAGATCATCGGCACACCCTGCGACAGTAACAGTGTGGCGAGAAAATTTCGTTTCTGCTTTTCTCGCAACTCATAAATGGCCAGATCATCTGTTGGCCCCTCAACTCCACAGTTCCAACTCAGATTATCATCCGACCCGTCACGACTCTCTTCTCCATTGGCATCATTATGTTTGTGGTTATAGGACACAAGGTCATGAAGCGTAAATCCATCATGGGCCGTCACAAAATTAATACTGGCATATGGCTGTCGGCCACTCGCGCCATACAAATCACTGCTTCCTGATAATCGATGAGCCATTTCTCCAAGTAAGCCACCATCGCCCTTCCAATATCGCCGGATATCATCACGATATTTCCCATTCCATTCCGCCCATCCCGGTGGGAAATTTCCAACCTGATATCCACCCTCACCAAGGTCCCACGGTTCAGCAATGAGTTTGACCTGAGACAACACGGGATCCTGATGAATAATGTCAAAAAATGCACTGAGCCGATCAACATCATGGAGCTCGCGAGCTAAGGCCGAAGCCAAATCAAATCGAAAGCCATCGACGTGCATCTCGCACACCCAGTACCGCAAACTATCCATAATCAGCTGGAGCGTTCGGGGATGCCGGACATTCAACGTATTGCCACATCCGGTGTAATCCATATAATAGCGAGGGGTGTCGGGAACCAACCGGTAATACGAGGCATTATCAATGCCTCGAAATGAGAGCGTAGGCCCGAGATGATTGCCTTCACCCGTATGGTTATACACCACGTCTAAAATGACTTCGATGCCAGCGCTATGAAGCGTTTTGACCATCGTCTTGAACTCATACACCTTACGGCCTAAATCTTTATAAGCTGAATATCGAATGTCAGGAGCAAAAAACCCGATGGAATTGTAGCCCCAATAATTGGTCAATCCTCGTTCTTGAAGAAAATTATCATTGACAAAATGATGGATCGGGAGGAGTTCCACGGCCGTCACGCCTAATGACTGAAAATATTCGATAATGGGTGGCGTGGCTAACCCGGCATACGTCCCACGTAGCGGCTCAGGAACGTCGGGGTGCCGCATCGTCAGCCCCTTCACATGGACTTCGTAAATAATCGTTTGCTCCCATGGGACATCCAGGAGCCTATCGCCACTCCAGGTAAACGCCTGGTCGATCACGATTCCCTTGGGAATATTGGCAGCATTATTTTTTTCGTCATACGACAGATCTTCCCGTGCATCGCCAATACGATAGCCGAACATGGCCTCCGACCATTTTACTACCCCGGTTAATGCCTTGGCATATGGATCAATCAACAACTTCGAAGGATTGAAACGATGACCTTCCGCTGGTGCATAGGGACCATGCACACGATACCCATAAAATTGCCCAGGTCTGGCTTCAGGCAAGTACACGTGCCATACTTGATCGGTACGTTCCTCGATGCGAATCCGATGCGTCTCCTGCTCTTCTAATTCATGACTAAAAAGGCACAAATCGACGCTCGTCGCATTTTCAGAGAACAACGCAAAATTGACACCCTGACCATCCCAGGTCGCACCAAGGGGATACGGCCGCCCCGGCCACATTTTCATAGTTACGGCTCTCCTGTACGAAGTTGTTAATCGACAATGAAGACAGTATGAAAACTGGAATGAATTTCACTATACTGAAATTTCACTACTGGCGCAAATCCAAATTCCAAGGCAAAATCAGAGTCATGGGACATGGACAATACCCACTATGACGAGCAAACGTAGAACACAACGGATACTCAATGCACGCACCTATGACTTTGGTGTGTCTATCGTCGATACATCGACGGCATCATTTAAGATTTGGGCCCCACAAGCGCAGTCAGTTGCCGTCGACATTTTCGGACACGCCGACACGCCTCTGCGCCTCACGTCGCAACCATTGGGATATTGGCAGGCGACGGTAGAGAACGTGCCGGCCGGAACGCACTACCGCTACATACTCGATGAGGCGATATATCCAGATCCAACCTCTCGCTTTCAACCCGAAGGCGTCCATGGTCCCTCCGAAATCATCGATCCGCAAGCGTTTCCATGGACTGATCAACACTGGAAGGGACTTCCGCTACACGATCTCATCATGTACGAACTTCATCCAGGAACATTCACCAAAGCAGGAACATTTGACGCAATTATTCCAGCGTTGCCGTATCTTCGTGACGAAGTAGGCATAACCGCGATTGAACTCATGCCAATCGCGCAATTTCCTGGCGTACGAAATTGGGGGTATGACGGTGCCTACCTCTTTGCGCCACACAATAGCTATGGAGGGCCTTGGGGGCTGCATCGTCTCGTCGATGCCTGCCATGCGGCAGGACTCGCCGTGGTCCTTGATGTGGTCTATAACCACCTCGGGCCCGAAGGAAATTACTGGGGAGCGTTCGGACCATTTTTCACTGATCAATACCGGACACCATGGGGAAGCGCGGTCAACTACGATGGTCCGCATAGCGATGCCGTACGAAACACAATCATCGACAACGCCGTCTATTGGATTCGCGACTATCACATTGATGCCCTTCGATTAGATGCCATTCATAGTATTTTTGATTTCAGCGCACGACATATTCTCGAAGAACTGTCCACTGCAGTTCATGACGAAGCTGCCAGAACAGATCGAACCGTTCATGTGATCGCCGAAAGCGACCTGAACGATGCAAAAATCATGACCCCATCATCTAAAGGCGGTTATGGATTGGATGGACAATGGAACGACGACTTTCACCACGCGCTTCATAGTCTGGTCACCGGCGAACAGCAAGGCTACTATTCCGACTTTGGCGCGCTTGATCATGTCGCCACGGGATTCAAGAAACATTTTATTCTCTCTGGACAATACTCCCACCATCGCCAACGACGGCATGGAAACTCTGCGGCGCATCTCCCCGCTACAGCATTTGTCGTGTTTGCTCAAAACCATGATCAAATTGGCAATCGCGCTGAAGGCGATCGCCTGTCAACGCTCATCCCACACTCAGCCCAACAAGTCCTGATGGCCTCTATTCTCTTATCTCCATGTATCCCGATGCTCTTTATGGGTGAAGAATATGGTGAGCGCAGACCATTTCAATATTTTATTGACCACGGGGATGAACAATTAATTGAAGCGGTTCGAAAAGGACGATTGGCAGAATTTAAACAATTTGGATGGAAGAAAGTACCAGACCCCTATGCGGTAAAAACGTTTGAAGATTCTCGACTCACACCACCTGACGAACAAACCGACATTCAATCCCGCATGGCAGCATGGGTAAAACAACTGATCACACTCCGTAAGCAGCATCCGTCGTTAGGTCCTGGCGTCAAAGGCCATCAACTACGCGTGTGGACACATAAAAAACACAATGTCCTGACCATCTACCGCAAACACCCACATGCTCCAGCCATGCTCCTGATCTTAGGCTTTAAGAACACACCGTCCATGCTCACCTTGCCACAACTCAAAAATCGTTGGTCACTACTTTTGGATAGTGGAAGTCAATCGTACGCCACCCCTGAGAATGAGCCTCTGATACCAGCACCTCCAAGTTTTGATCTCACGGCTCACAAATATACAATTTCGTTACCACCATTTCCTGCTTGGCTCTATAGCCAGCAGAACGATCCGGACATTCCTTAGCGCTTACCCCTTTCTTGCAAGGCACGCAATTAGGGGTCCACTCCATCATGAATCGTCCATCGCAATGACATGACATTTCTTTGATCGACAGACTCATGACCTAAGACTTGCCCGGTGATTTTCGTACGCGACCTGAACTGGATTTCTTGTGTACGCGTTCGTCCTTGAGTGAGGGCTTGCGCACAAGACCGCCGCGCTCGGTCACGCGAACATGGATGAACCCATTCAAATGAAAGATCAACGTTCCAAGAAAATAGGACTGCTCTTCATCATGTTCAGCTTTGAGTTCTGCTGAAGCCAAACACGCATGCAATTCATCAAAACGTAATTGCACGGTATCTCTGGGCAAAGCCCCAAGCGAAAAACCCGGCACCAGCTCTAATCCCAACAACACCGATGGCGCTACCATTCGGACCACGTCTTGCAAAATGTCATAGGAACCAGAAAGACACTGTACCGTCACGATCATTCGGCCTGGTCGTTCTTCCTCAAATCCCTTAAACGTTGTTGGCCCCTTCACCAACCTTCGTGCGATCATCGCGCCTTCAGTGGTGACTCCCCCAAAGTCTTCAAGTTTCGAGACGTAACAATACACTTCAGGTCGAATGCCGCTAAATTGAGACACAACGAGCGGTCCGCGCGTGAACAGAATCTGCTTTCCTAACAGACGTTTCAGTCTGTCTTCTAGAAATTTCTCTACAAATCTAGCATCCATGATCGATACGTTGCTGCCATTTTCTTCAATGTGTTTGCGTTACGCTCGCTCAACTTTTTCCACCACAATTTCGATTTCTTCGAATAATGACCCTGCGTGCTTGGCATCAAACTCAAATCCCTTCCAACGACAAGGCCAAGCTTCAAAAAAGTTATAGCGTAAGATTTCTGAACCATCGTCAGCCAACGCAATAATGGAACCGGCCTTCCGCTCCACCTTCCCGTCGATAACCGCCTTGTGCCAATTCCACAGTTCATCAGTGTTGATGTAGCCACGCTTTAAGACAAGATTGGAATAACTGGTTCGACCCGGTCTTTTGCGAACCAATAAGTCGCTACCATCCACGAACGTCACCACTTCAGTTGTCGACTCCAATCCTTCAAAGGCGGAAAACTGAGCTTGCGTCACACCTTCTATTTCTACCCTAAATTTGCTACTCATGAGATGATCGAAATTTCTACGGTTCGGCATAGGGTTCTCCTTTCATTACCACTCCATGACGATATAAGCCTTTGCACTATGAAAACTAAACTTGTTGCCACACATCTCTTCATCGGAAACGTCAGGAATCTGGGTTGAAATTTCCAGTAAGCAATGGCAAGCACCCAAAGAACTTCTATGTAACGGTATCTCCTACTGCTGTCAAGATACGTCTGTTCAAAACACAGGGGGAATTGCATCCGGAAGGATGACCGTAGGAATATACACAAGCCTACTGAAATGACTCATGGCAATGAGTACAGAACACTGTCCTCTTGTGACGATCAAGAAGACAGCGACTGCTTCAATGCACTAATGATGTAGGATTGGTACGAGAAGAGAAGAAAGGAAATTTTCGTGAGTGAAACTGCTACGAACACAAATAGGAAAACGATACGACCTTACGCCGTGACCGAAAGAAAGCTGAAAATATCACAGGCTATAGCCGTTCCAGTTATGCCGAATCTGCATGTCGTCGCACTGAATGCGGATTGACCCATCGTGATTGAAGCGTCAATCGCCTGTAGGTCATCCAGGCGGGCATAACCTTCCTTACGTTCCGTCTGTACGACGTGCGTTTTTTGCGCTGTGTACATGTTGTATATTCGGCTGGAAGTTATTTGGGTTCGTTATAGCATTTCACCGTCTGCTTGACCGGCTTAGGCCCCCGCACATGATGCTGGAACTGCTGCCATGGATAACTCTTGTTCATGAATTTTCTCGATAATTTCTTGGAGTTTTTCATTGGCTAGCGCATTCGCTACCTGACAAGTCCCTGCATTTTGATGTCCGCCACCGCCATAGGTGAGACAGAGTTCACCGATATTCAACGATGAGCTCCGATTCACGATCGACTTGCCAATTGCGAACACTGTATTTTGTTTTTTGAGCCCCCACATGACATGCATAGAGATATTGCAATCCGGAAACAGGGCATAAATCATAAAGCGATTGGCCGCGTATATCGTTTCTTCATTTCGCAGATCCAATACGACCAGATTCCCATGAACCGTCGAGCATCGCTGGATCTGTTCTTTGGCTAATTCCGCATGTTCGTGAAACAAGGTCACCCGCTCTTGAACATCCGGCAGAGCAAGAACCTCATCGACACTCTTGTTTTTGCATTGCTCGATGAGTTCCATCATGAGTTCGTAATTGGAAATTCGAAACTGACGAAAACGACCAAGTCCGGTACGGGCATCCATGAGGAAATTCATCAGAGCCCAACCGCGCGGGTTTAAGATTTCATCGATCTCATATTGTGCCGAATCGCCCTTATCCACAGCTTCCATCATTGCATTCCATTTAGCAGGAAAGGTGTTCTCACCACCGTAATACCGATAAACAACCCGTGAGGCTGACGGCGCCTCAGAATCGATGATATGGTTCGATCTCTCACCTGTATTACGAATAGTTTCACTGTGGTGATGATCAAAAGCCAAATACACACCTTCGACATACGGGAGATTGGTGGTAATATCATGATCAGAGACGGCAATCTTCTCATCCTGCATATCTTTGGGGTGCACGAAGAGTATGTCGTTAATAATTCCCACTTCTTTTAGCAAAATTGCACAGACAAGCCCATCAAAGTCACTACGGGTGACTAAACGAAATTGACCGGTATCCATAAATTTCATCCTTACGACATAAAAGAAGTTGATAATCGGTTGCTCATATTCTTCTTGCCTCCCACTACATCAAGCATGAAAATTCCCTCCTATGGCAACCCTCAGGCTTGAGTATGTCTTTAACTTTCATCGGCATTTTCCCTTCAATCTTGAATTCCCGAATGTGTATTTTTTCTGCCGCATACACATATCCAGACGTTTGCTCCGTCCTATTTACTCTCTGAATCACATTCACCCTGTACGTCAACCTTCGAAGTCTTGCGCGTATCCACGCAGAAAAAAAACGGCGTCCTATGCCTATGCCACTCTCACGCACCCGTCCCCCTTCTCGTGTGTATAAACACATTACAGATACCTCGGTAAAAACCGATAACACCTAGTATCGAATCACAAAATCAAAGATTGTGGCTTCTGTTACGCCATGGCTACGAGTTATCGAAAAACATTTCAGAACATGCAGGACATCTCAAAAACTACAGGCAAACCGCATATAGCCTGAACACGCAAATCTCATAGAAGAGGAGGAATGCCATGTCCCGATTCAGCATGACTTGGACACGATATAGCCTTGCATATTTCATATTACCGTTCGTTCTCTTTTCCGTTTCGTCTCATGCCATTGCCTCGGGCGATGTCATGTTACAATGGGACTCAAATTCAGAACCGCTTCCCACGGGCTACCGGGTGTATACAGGAACGACGTCTGGCGTGTACGGCCCCCCGACGGATGTGGGGCTAGCCACACAACATATCGTCACAAATCTTCAAGAAGGATCCACCTACTATTTTGTGGTCACCGCAATGGACGATTCACATCGAGAGAGTCTTCCTTCAACGGAAGTGTGGACACTCATCCCAGACACAACCGCGCCTCTCCCTCCCGAATCGTTGCAGGCCGAGGCAGTATCCTCGTCTCACATTCGCCTGACATGGGACCACGCGTGGGATAATATCGAGGTCGCGGGGTACAACGTATACCGAAACCAATCCTCTATTGCGAACACACAGCAAGTCGAATTCATAGATACCAGCCTGACCCCAGATACAACCTATACGTATGAAATAGAAGCCTTCGACGATGCAGGAAATACGTCAACACCCACCCAACCCGTTGCGGTTCGCACATTCTCGTCCACCCAACCGACCCTATCCATTGCCATTGAGGGCACGGGAACGGTGACCAGCACCCCAATGGGACTCTCCTGTGCGGACAAATCCTGCTCCGGAGCGTTTCCAAGCGGAACCATTGTGCAATTAACACCATCATCGAGCAAACAATGGAAATTTACTGAGTGGAATGGAAGTTGTACTGGAACGGGTGAATGTTTAGTCACAATGACCACCGATAGATCCGTCGGAGCAACCTTCACGCACAAGAACAAAGGCAAAGGACACTCACGGTAAAGCAGTAAACTTGAAATGTCTTTCCCCACGTTAGGGAAATTGACATCACGTACACTGCCTCATCAGCACCGCTCACCGACAGTCTGACTGGGAAGAAAGAGAAGAGGAACATCGGGAAAACGGAAAAAATATGGTGTTTCAATACCAACGAGATTAGGGAGTTAACACGGCGTAGGCTTGAAAAACACGACAGAAAGTGGGGGAAGTGTCACAAGGAGAGAGTAGGGTTGATTATGGTAGGGAATAGGCTCAGCTTCCACGGCTCCGGCGTTTCCCATATTACTCCCACCATAGATCTCAGCATCACTATTTAATAACTCACGATACATACCTGCCTGTGGAACTCCCATACGATAGTGCAGACGTATGACGGGTGTAAAATTACAGGCACACACCACAAGGTCTTTTTGCTCACTAGCATAGCGAATATACGTCAAGGTCGAATGATCGCTATCATGCAAATCGATCCATTGAAACCCTTGCCAATCAAAATCCACTTCATAGAGAGCCGGCTCGGATTGATAGAGACGATTGAGGTCGGCAACATAGCGCTGCAATCCCTGATGAGGGGCATAGTCTAATAAATGCCACTGCAAACTATCATCATGATTCCATTCCCACCACTGACCGATTTCGCACCCCATAAACAGCATTTTCTTACCGGGATGTCCCCACATATGTCCGTACAATGCACGCAGATTGGCCATACGCTGCCAGTCATCTCCTGGCATTTTGTCGAGAAGCGCTTTTTTCCCATGCACCACTTCATCGTGTGACAGCACGAGGACAAAGTTTTCCGTAAAGGCATACATCAATCCAAAGGTAACCTTATTTTGGTGATATTTCCGATGGACGGGATCCATACTGAAATACTCGAGCGTGTCATGCATCCATCCCATATTCCATTTAAAAGTAAAACCTAACCCTCCCGCATAGGTTGGACGAGACACCCCGGCCCATGCGGTAGATTCCTCAGCTATCATGACACTCCCGGCATGCTCTTGATGAACCATGACATTAAGTTCTTTCAAAAACTCTACGGCTTCGAGATTTTCATTGCCTCCAAATCGATTCGGCAACCACTCGCCTGACTTTCGCGCATAGTCCAAGTACAGCATCGAGGCGACAGCATCCACTCGAAGACCATCAATGTGATAACGGTCAAACCACATCAACGCGCTATTAATGAGGAAGTTTTTTACTTCAGTCCGGCCGTAATTAAAAATGCGGCTTTTCCATTCAGGATGATAACCAAGCCGTGAATCTTCGTGATCGTAGAGATGGGTTCCATCAAACCAGGCTAATCCGTGAGGATCATCAGGGAAGTGCGCCGGAGCCCAGTCCATAAGCACGCCGAGATTGGCCTGATGACAGGCATCAACAAAAGCCATGAAGTCTTCCGGAGAGCCAAACCGACTCGTCGGGGCAAAGTACCCGGTCGATTGATATCCCCATGATCCATCAAAGGGATGTTCTGTCACTGGCATGAGTTCGATATGGGTGAAACCCATTTCCTTCACATAGGGAATGAGCGTTTCCGTCAACTCACCATAGGTCATCCAGCGTGAGTCTTCTTCTGGGACTCGCCGCCATGAGGCCAGGTGAACTTCATAGATCGAATACGGAGTCGCTAAGGGATTTTGCGTGCCACGCCGCTCCATCCACTCTCGATCTTGCCACTGATAGCGAGACGTGGTTCGGACAAGAGACGCGGTCTTCGGCCGAAGTTCAGCCGCAGTGGCGTAGGGATCAGCTTTCAGGAACGGCGCATCTCCATTTTGAGAACGTATCTCATACTTGTAGACGGTGCCCTCCTGTAAAGCAGGAATAAATAACTCCCACAGACCACATCCTCCGCGAGATTCCATCAGATGACGCCGGCCATCCCAATCATTGAAATCCCCGACAACACTCACGCGTTTGGCGTTGGGAGCCCAGACAGCAAAACTCACCCCTTGAACCCCTTGATGCTGACACATTTGCGCACCAAGTTTGTCATACGCCTTATACAATTTTCCTTCTCCAAACAAATGCAAGTCATATTCTGAAAGAACCGGGGAAAATGCATAGGGATCATGACATTCATGCTGTGTCCCATCCTGCTTCATCACTTGAAATCGATACCCGACCTCCCGGGCATCAACATCACATTCCAGTTCAAACAGACCATCCGAGGTCATCGCCTTCATTGGAAACGATTGCGTCTTTAAGTTGTTGAACAACACATTCACGCTTGAAGCTTCCGGGATAAAGGCTCGAATGATACTACGAGGTCTTCCCTGACCAACATCTTGCTGACGATGCGGACCAAGATAGGCAAACGGATGGCCTTCTTCTCCGTGAATCAAACGCGTGATTTGTTGATCAAGTGGTACGGACATGGTAAATAAGTATAGCAATGTCGTATGCTATTTCGTATTGTAACCTATCAAGCCTGAAATTTCTCATGTCATTTGCCTTAATCGCCGCTCTCATGATGGTCTTCTTTGCTGTAGCGTTTTCATTGCAGAATGCAAGCGAAATCACCATTCATTTCTTTGCCTGGACATTTCAAGGATCACTAGTGATTGTCTTACTCACCACGCTCGCCCTTGGCGTCATTATTAGCCTCCTGGCCTCCCTCCCCGCTCAAATGAAGAAAAGCCGAACCATTGCGCAACAATCGAAACAAATCGAAATGCTCAAACAATCGATGAAATCCTCAAACACACCACGGATACACACCAGACCATCATGAATCACAAGGACAACCCAACACCACGCCAACATCAGCGAGAACGCGTATCTCAGCGAGTTTTAGCCATGATCATGGCCGGGGGAAAAGGTGAGCGCCTGATGCCCCTCACGGAACAGCGCAGTAAACCCGCTGTTCCCTTTGCCGGAACGTATCGTATCACAGACTTTGTCTTAAGTAACTTCCTGAATTCCGGCATCTTGGCGATGTACGTGCTGGTTCAATATCGCTCTCAATCGTTGATCGAACACCTTCGCCGCGCCTGGCGAAGTGGCGGTCCGCACCGTCAATCGTTCATCACTGTTGTGCCTCCACAAATGAAAGGCCGAGGCAAGTGGTATGAAGGAACGGCTGATGCGATCTATCAAAACATCAATCTGATACGCGATTTTGCCCCTGGATTGGTCGCAGTGTTTGGCGCTGATCACATTTACCGCATGGATATTCGGCAGATGATTCAGTTTCACTTGGACAATCAAGCCGACGTCACCGTCGCCGCCCTTCCGGTTCCACTCCAGGCTGCAAAAGGCTTTGGCATCGTCGAAGTCGATGAGGAGCAACGGATTATTGGTTTTGAAGAAAAGCCTAAATCACCGAAACCAATGCCGTCCAACCCGGACATGGCCTACAGCTCGATGGGCAATTACATTTTCAATGTCGATACGCTCATCCAAGCGCTCGAACAGGATGCCAGTCAATCTGGGACGCATGACTTTGGAAAAGATATTATTCCGTCTTTGACGCGTACGCACCGAGTCTTAGCATATGACTTCATGAAAAATGTCGTCCCGGGCATACATCCCTACGAAGAATGGGGCTACTGGCGTGATGTTGGCACTATCGATGCTTATTGGCAAGCAAACATGGATATTCTCGGTGAAACGCCAATATTCGACCTTCGGAATGTCAACTGGCCAATTCAGACGGATGCCTCTCTCGAACCCGTGGCCAGCTTAGTTCGAACCCGTGTCGACGATGCCATGGTCGGACAAGGAAGTCTCGTCGTTGATGCAAAGATTACACGCTCGCTCATCGGGCGCAATGTCCGCATTGGAGAAGGCTCCGTCATCCAGGAATGTGTCATTCTCGATGGAACGATTATTGGTCCTAAATGCCGATTACGCCGCGTCATTGCCGATCGATTCAATGTTATTTCTGCCGGAACGGAGTTGGGGTTCCACAAATCCAAGGATTCCGCTAGCAATACGGCTAGTAAATCTGGCTTGATTGTTCTACCACGAGGGCAATCGTACGGTGGCCGAGCCGTCATCGATCCGATTGAGCAGACCTAAGCTTGCACTCCATGCCCATACCCAGTCGACGCATTCCCATTTCTACCTACCGCCTCCAATTCAATCAATCGTTTACCTTTCGAGATGCGGCCGCGCTTGTTCCCTACCTTCACGATCTCGGCGTGACTGATTGCTACGCATCTCCCTACCTCAAAGCTCTTCCTGGCAGTTCCCATGGCTATGACGTCATTGATCCGACAATGCTCAACCCTGAATTAGGGAGTGACGATGAGTATCAGCAATTCATCAACGCCTTAGAACAGTACCACATGGGACACATTCTTGATGTCGTCCCCAATCATATGGGCATTGATCAATCCGCGAATCCCTGGTGGCAAGATGTTTTAGAAAATGGGCCAAGTTCAAAGCATGCCAAACTCTTTGATATTGACTGGAATCCGGTCAAAGTCGAACTTGAAGATAAAGTCTTGCTCCCCATCCTGGGAGAACAATATGGAATCGCGTTGGAAAATCAGGAAATCACCCTGTCGTATGTCGATGGACGATTTTTTCTTCAATACTACGATCATCAATTTCCAATCGACCCTTCGACCTGGACGCTGATTCTAACCTTTCGCCAAGATGACCTGACTAATCAGCTCAGCCCAGACGATGCCCATTGGCAAGAATTTCAAAGCATCATTACAGCCCTCTCCCATCTTCCTTCAAGAAATGAACGCGACCCGGAACGCATTGCCGAGCGATATCGAGAAAAAGAGGTCATTCAACGCCGCCTATCCAACCTCTACCAAGAACAATCCGACATCGCCGACTTCCTCAATGAAAATATCCGCATACTGAATGGCACCAAAGGATCAGATCGAAGCTTTGATTTGCTTGATGCGCTCGTCAGCAACCAAGCCTATCGACTCGCCTATTGGCGGGTGGCGGCTGAAGAAATCAACTACCGGCGTTTTTTCGATGTCAATCAGCTTGCCGCAATCCGTATGGAAGAACCTCAGGTGTTCACGGAATTTCATCAGTGCGTGTTTCACCTGCTCAAAACAGGTGCAATCACCGGACTTCGTATCGACCATATTGACGGACTGTTTGATCCGAAAGCCTATCTCGAACAGTGGCAGGCATGGGCTCGTGAAGAACTCAACCTTCCATTTGATGATCACAATCGATCAATTTTCATCGTCGTGGAAAAAATTCTCGGAAAATCCGAAACGCTCAGTGAAGATTGGCCATGTCATGGGACTACGGGGTACGATTTTTTGACCCTTCTCAACAACCTCTTTATTGACACACAACATGTGCGCAAATTTGATGATCTCTACAACCGGTTCACCAAGCCACCGGGAACATACGACGACCTTATTTATTCCTCAAAAAAACTCATCATGAGCAGTGCAATGTCGAGTGAAATCAATGCACTGGGACATCAACTCAGCCTTCTCTCTGAACGGAATCGTCGATCACGGGACTTTACCTTAAACAGTTTGATTCATGCCGTCCGCGAAATTATTGCATGCTTTCCCGTCTATCGTACGTACGTCACATTCGATCCCAGCGAAGGCGTTTCCGATCGAGATCGACTGTACATCCGTTTGGCTACGGTTCGAGCCAAACGAAGAAATCCTGCAATCAGCAACCTGGTTTTTGACTTCATACGCGACCTTCTCCTCAAGGTCCCATTTGACGGCTCACGTCTCGACTGGCGCGAAGTCAATAGTTTCATCATGAAGTTTCAACAAACAACTAGTCCGGTCATGGCGAAGGGTGTCGAAGATACGGCATTTTATACCTATAATCGTTTAACGTCGTTAAACGAAGTAGGAGGAGAACCCGATCAGTTCGGCATTTCACTCGATCATTTTCATGAAGCAATGCAATCGCGAAAAGAGACATCGCCTTACAGCATGTCTGCAACGGCCACCCACGACACCAAACGCGGAGAAGACGTCCGTGCTCGCCTCAACGTCTTGTCTGAATTTCCCCAAGAGTGGAGAAAACATGTGAGTCGGTGGTCTCAGCTCAATAAGAAGGCCAAGCAGATCATTGAGGAACATCCCATACCCGATCGGAATGAGGAATATTTCCTCTACCAAACGCTTCTAGGCTGCTGGCCCTTTACGCCACTCGAAGGTCCGGATCTTGAGAACTTCTCATCCCGCATTCAGGAATATATGGTCAAATCCCTCCGCGAAGCGAAAGTCCACTCAAGTTGGCTCAATCCGAATGAAGCCTACGAATCAGCCGTTCAGGAGTTTATCGTCCACATACTCAAGCCGACGCGCTCCCGAGCGTTTCTCAGAGACTTCCTTTCCTTTCAACACACCATCGCACACTTTGGGATAATCAATTCACTTTCTCAAGTGTTGCTCAAGATTACCGCACCAGGCATTCCAGACTTTTACCAGGGCACCGAACTGTGGGATTTACATTTAGTCGACCCCGATAACCGCCGACCTATACCATATGAGCATTACCGCCACGCTCTTGATGACCTCTACAACACTCAACAACGCGACGGAACCCTGACACTAGTCCGGCAATTGCTTGAACACCCTCACAATGGGCACTTGAAACTGTGGACAACGACCATGGCCCTTCAATACCGAAAATCCCATGCCTCTCTCTTCCTGGACGGCCAATTTCAGCCACTGATGACTGAGGGGCCACAATCGCCACATGCCTGCGCATTTGCTAGAATAGAAGGTGAGCATGCTTCGGTGACGATTATCCCGCGCCTCATTTCAACCATCTGCTCTGAGCCAAGACAATGGCCGCTCGGGAAAGAGATATGGAACAACACGAACCTATTGCTTCCAGACAAATTGTCTGGATCGCAATTTACGAATATACTCACAGGAGAATGCATTCCATCGACGCAACACAATGAAAAGGCTATAGTACCGTTACATAGGATTTTTGAACATTTTCCTGTTGCCGTATTAGAGAGGACCTCATGACAATCTTAGAACACAATAGCGAACACATTCCGAAAGAAGACAGCGAATCAGACGAGTCATTTCAACAAGCCAACCTCGGCTGGGAAGGGCATGTTCACTTTCCAACTGGGGTTCCTCTCTGGGAACGAATTCTTGAGAGTTGGCCGGAATTAAGAACTGGGCTTGCCTATAGTCTTGTATTTGGCGCGGGTGTGTTGCTAGGAAGTGCCGTGACAACATTCGTTGGAAACAAGCAGCACAGACACTCATAACCATTCGATATCAAGGAGAGACCGATCATGGATCATCAAGAGTATTCAGACGACTCAGGCTGGGTCAACACATTTGTGTTTATTGCTGGAGTAGCCCTTGGAGCCGGAGCGGCTCTGTTGATGGCACCCGAACCTGGGAATTCCCTACGGGGACGATTAGCACGAGGAGCGAAAACCGCTCAAGAAGAGTTCGCAGGCTTAGCGACCGACACCAAAGACACACTCAATACTTGGACCAAGGATACGCAACACTCGTTGAAAACCGCCGCATCGCGTGTCACCGCAGCCGTGGATGCCACGAAACAGTCGGTCAAAGCCCAACCTGACATTAATCCTATCGATTAATGAGCACAACGGATACGACGGCTGGCTCTATCACGATCACGCGTCTTCGATCAGCATTAGACATCCCGCTATCTGTGTTTCAGGCGACTAGGTTCAACTGCATGCCTTCATTCACCAGGTGAAGCCGTGGATGTTTACGACCTTCACTTCCACGACTCTCCAGCCATGCATCCCTTGACCTTCTTCGCCCGATACGTATTGCAAGAAGGGACAGTGCTCTAGACATGTGAAGGACAACGATGAAAGTCTTGCTTCTCAGTAACGAATACCCTCCCCACACCTATGGTGGCGCCGGAGTCCATGTCGAATACTTGACTCGTGAGCTGGCTAAGCTCATGACCGTTGAAGTGCGATGCTTTGGCGATCAGAAGGAAACGGCTCCAAATCTCCAGATCAGAGGATTTGAACTTGATACGAGTTCCTACGGTTGCCCAAAAGCCTTGGCCTCAGTCTTTGGAGCCATACAACGAGGACTGGACTTTAATTCCTTTGGCATCGATGCCACGCTGGTCCACTGCCACACCTGGTACACCCATCTTGCAGGCATCTTGGCCAAACTCAACTATGGCATTCCACTCGTCATCACCACCCACTCACTCGAACCCTTGCGCCCCTGGAAGCGAGAGCAACTGGGTGGCGGATATGATTGTTCATTGTGGGTCGAACGAACCGCGTTGGAAATGGCCGACGCCGTCATTGCCGTCTCGCATGGCACGAAACACGACATTCTCCGTCACTTTTCAATCACAGAAGATAAGATTAAGGTCATTCATAACGGCATTGATCTCACCGAGTACAGAAAACACACATCAACCAAAGCTCTACTCCGCCACGGTGTTGATCCATCAAAACCCTACATCTTGTTTGTCGGCCGAATCACCAGACAAAAAGGCATCGTGCATCTTGTGCAAGCGATCGAACATTTAGACACAGGCTTTCAGGTCGTCCTGTGTGCCGGAGCACCAGACACGCCAGAAATTGAAGCAGAAATGGAACTCGCGATCAAAGACGCATCCAAGAAAAGATCTGGGGTGATTTGGATTCGCGAAATGCTCGACAAACCAAGCATCATCGAATTTTATTCACATGCCGACGTCTTCTGTTGCCCCTCGATCTACGAACCATTCGGAATCATTAATCTTGAGGCCATGGCTTGTGAAACGGCAGTTGTGGCATCAGCGATCGGAGGCATTCCAGAAGTTGTCGTGGACGGAGAAACAGGCACACTTGTTCCCTTGCAACAACATCAAGAGTCGCCCTTTGCGCCCATGAACCCGGAGAAATTTTCCCAGGACATCGCAACCGCGATTAACGAGCTAATGGCCAATCATGACCAACGAGAACGATATGCCAAGGCTGGTCGTACACGAGCTGAAGAATTGTTTAGTTGGACCGCTATTGCACGACAAACACAAACACTCTATGAACAGCTTCTTGCTCAGCCATAATATTCTCACCTTTATCGACTTTAGACGAAATCCTGTGCGGTCTGCCCAGGCATAGATATGATGCCTGGAAAGCGTGTGATGACAGAAACACTGACTCACGCTTCATACGTGTTTTGTTGCTCAATTCGAAGGATGATGCGACACTAAGGCTATGGCATCACACTCGCTCAACTACCAGCAACTCAAAACTCGCTTGCGTATTGGCATGATGATCAATGCCGTGATTATCGTGGCAGAGTTTATTGGCGGGTATTGGATCAACAGCATCGGTCTCATGAGCGATGCTGGACATAACCTCATCGACCAAGGTTCACTTTTTCTGGCGTTATACGCGCATATTTTAGCAGCCAGACCCGCAACCGAAGACCGCACATTTGGCTATCATCGTGCAGGAATTGTTTCTGCGTTCGTCAATGGCTTGGTCTTGCTACTCACTGCGGGAATTCTTGCGATATTGGCGATCCACCGACTGACTGCACCAGTCATTGTCCCAGGAGGGTGGATGATTATCATCGCTCTCATTAGTTTTTTGGCAAACTTGTCAGTCGCCTTACTTCTTCAACACGGAGCAAAAGATGACCTAAACATTCGAGGCGCGTTCATGCATATGCTCGCCGATGCTTGGGTCTCACTTGGTGTCGTGGCCTGTGGTGTCGGCATTCTGTTGACGGGATGGACAACCCTCGACCCACTCATCAGTCTGCTCATCGTGTTTGTCATTGCTAGAGGCGCGTGGCCAATCTTTCGTGAATCACTTGATGTGTTATTAGAATCCACACCGCCCAGCATCAATCCCACGGAAATTGTCAAAGCCATCGAACATATTGACGGTGTTCAGAATGTTCACGACCTCCATATTTGGGCCGTTGAGCCACGCCTCATTATGTTGACCTGTCATGTGTTAGTCGATTCGGAACATGAACGTGAAAAAGATGCTCTTCTCAACAGCATTCAGTCAATGATTATCACCGACTTTGCCATCCATCATCATACCATTCAACTGGAAACTCACTGCTCGGACCCTGATACCGTTCATTGTGATTTGAATCGTCTCACGAATGGAGAAATGAGTGCGGACTTTACTCACTCCCACTCATCTCATTCATGATAACGGCACATTCCTTACACAGCTGGCACAACAGACGGCTTCTTCTTCCGCCCAAACCACGAAGATGTCGCGAGCATAAACGCCACGCTTCCCCCAAGCACCAGACCTAACGTCCAACCAGCAAACACATCGGTCACGTAATGTGCTCCCAAATACACACGTGACAGGCCAATGAGGCCAACCAATGGCCAGGCGATCCATCCAGAACGCGGATACAACACATGGAGGAATGCCGCCGCGGTTGCAGAATTAACGGCATGATTTGATGGCATACTCATCGTCCCACCGCATCCAACGAGTTCCTGGATATTCGCCAATATATGGCATGGACGGGCTCGGTCGATGAGAATTTTCAATTGACCGCCGATCAGATCGCTTAACCCAATCAACAGGGCCAACACCGGCCCAGCCACTAGAGCTTCACGCCGGTTCGTCCACGCCCAATACGCCACAAGCAGAATAACTGGAAAGAGGAGATTCCCTTCTTGGGATAATTCATACATGATCCAGTCGAGACTCTCTGACGTGCCAGCCAGACGATTAATGCTTCTGAAGATTTGCTCATCCCAACTCATAACATCGTTCCGATCTCTAGCATGGAATCCCTACCCAAGTCCTCACAACACCGGACTTCTTTGTGTTTAAAAAATATGGTACATTCACAACACAATTCTACTCATTGAGGCCTTATGCTTATCGATAGCCACGTACACTTAGATGATGAACGATACCATGCCGACCGCGCTGAAATATTCACACGTGCTCACGAGGCCGGAGTCGAAGCCTTTGTCACGATTGGCTGTGATTTGGCCACAAGCCGTGCAGCCGTTGAGCTGGCTGATCGACACGCCAATGTCTACGCCACGATTGGCGTTCATCCACACGAAGTCAAACATATCGAGGATGACTGGTATCAGGAATTGCGAGAATTGGCGAAACATCCGAAAGTTGTTGGATATGGAGAAATTGGATTGGACTTTCATTATGACCATTCCCCTCGCGACACACAACGACAACGGTTTCGCGAGCAGATACAACTGGCCCATGAGCTCCAGCTTCCCATCGTCATTCATACACGTGAAGCGCAGGATGACACTATCACGATTTTGCGTGAAGAGCACGCATCGGAAATTGGCGGGGTCATCCATTGCTTTTCAGGAGATGCCTCACTAGCGACCAATGCTTTGGACCTTGGATTCTATATCTCATTTTCTGGGATTATTACATTTCGCAATGCCACAGTACTTCGTGAAATCATTGAAACGGTGCCGGATAATCGCCTGCTGATTGAAACCGATGCGCCCTATTTGACTCCGGTTCCGTATCGCGGAAAACGAAATGAGTCTGCCTACATTAAACAGGTAGCTGAAAAAATAGCCGAAGTGAAGGAAGGATCAACGCCTGAGGCGTTCGAACGTATTGCAGAAATCACGACAGCCAACGCCAAACGATTGTTTCACCTTGGGTGAAGGTTAAAATTTCTTCAAATTCCTCAAACGCTGCCGTACAGCCTTAGGAAGTTTTCGCGGATTACCTTTTTTATCAGGTCGACGCGTTCGATCCCTATCACGATCCTCATGCAATCTGGTCGACTCTGAAAGACGTGAAGACTGAGATTGCTCACGAAGCTTTGTTAAGAATACCTGAGAGCGAAGTACCATCGCTCCATGTGCCTGAGCTGTACCAATAATTTCGTGATCGGAAGAGACCACAACGCAATTCTGACGCTGTGATCGCACCATACGTTGAATGACCTGATCGGCTTGTTCTCCCTGTTGTGTGTACAGCACCGTCACTCCGGTTCGATGTTCAAGATGTTGCGTACCGCCATGTTGCCGCCAAGCATCAAAAACCACCGTAATGGTATGTCCGACACGCTGTTGATAGGTGGCTAGATCATGAAGGAGACGTTCACGAGCGGACTCTCCATAGTGTTCCGTTGAACGAGGCCCACGGTCTGAAGCTCCCAAAAGGTTATACCCATCAATAATCACATGCGTTGACATCATGCCCCTCAGGCTATCGAATGAGTAAGACACAGTCAAGAATATGAAGAGGCCATCGCGATGGAAGCTTGACAATACCTCAAACATCTGAGAAATAGTTATAGTATAGCGTTTCCCAATACGCTTCATGAACCAACATGACAAATCCTTGCGCAATAATCACTGCAAGCGTAGTTAGTCATTTGAATCGGCCATAAGACCACAATGTCACAACTCGCACGAATTTTTATTATTTGGACCCTCATTATCACCGTTGGTCCAGTTCCGCTCTCAGGCTCCTTTGGGCTCCAGCAATCCACCTTCTCTTCTCTCAGTGTTGCCGACCAAAACAGTCATCCCTTCGTCCTTCCAGTTGCAACGAAAACTTCGTCTCGGGCTCAGAAGTCACGCAAGACTACTTCGTCGATGATTCAAAACCTTCGTTTTCATAAATATCCCGACCACACGAGACTCGTGATTGACCTCAAGGGCCACATACACTTTAAAAAACGAAAGACCACCAAGCCAGAACGCGTGGTGTTTGAGCTTGACCGTACCCGTCTCAGTACGAAAGCCTATAAGAAGACTCAAACCAAAGGTTTCCCCCAAGCCGTTCAACTTGCTCGTCAATGGAACAAACCTGTCACCATCACCCTTGATCTTTCGGCGCTCGACAAATACAAAGTCTTGACCTTGAATAATCCCAATCGCCTCGTTTTAGACCTATTTCCGTCATCTACTCCAACGCCGGCTAAATCCAAGCCTGCGCCCCCTCACCCTCAGGTGGTGAAGAAACCCTCAAACAAGCCCAAAACGCTGACTCCAATCAAAAAAGTATCGCCAACACCAGCACGCGATCCACTCCTCATTGTGATCGATCCGGGACATGGCGGAAAAGACCCAGGAGCATTGGGTCGGAAAGGGACGAGGGAAAAAGACATTGTCCTGAAGGTTTCCAAACAACTGAAAACCATGATTGCCAAACGACTCAATGCAAAAGTTCTGATGACTCGAGATACAGATATCTTCATTGAACTGGAAGATCGAGCCAAGTTTGCCAACAGTAAGAAGGCAGACCTCTTTGTCTCGATCCACGTCAACTCTCATCCCAAACAATCGGTCAAAGGCCTGGAGATTTATCATTTTGGGAAAGCCAGTGATCCACGAGCCCTTGAAGTGTCAGCACGAGAAAATGGTACACCGTTGAAAGATAACGGCCCTGCCTGGCAATTTATTCTCGCCGATGTCTTGGCGGACAAGAAAATCGACGAATCCCGGGACTTAGCCTGGATTGCACGAAAAGCCCTCGTCGGTCAATTGCGCAAACATTACAAAATCAAAGATCATGGGGTGAAAACGGCTCCGTTCTTTGTACTCCGAATGACGACCATGCCAAGCATTCTTGCGGAAATCGCATTTGTCTCAAATCCCACCGAAGAAAAACTTATCATCGGCAAGACCTACCAAACACGTGTCGCAGAAGGGATTTTTCAAGGCATTAAAGCGTACATCACCCCGTTACAAACAGTTTCACGATAACGCCCCAAACGTTGTTGTCCTAACACTCACACTCTTCATACTGCACCTTTCTTGATTCGTGTGTTTCTGGAGTAAACCTGTGATACATTAGCGTATCCTGCTTCGTCGTGCGCATGAACCATTGCGATGCCTACTTACAAACTCACTCTCGAATACGATGGCACACATTACGCGGGTTGGCAGTATCAGCCTCAGCAACCCACTATACAAGCGGAAGTTGAAAAGGCCCTCGCCCAAATTACGCAAACTCGGACGCCGGTGATCGCCGCCGGACGAACCGACGCGGGCGTACATGCCTATGGACAAGTCGCAAGCTTTCAGTCTGAAAAAGACCTATCTCCTCATGAATGGATCCGCAGCCTCAATGGCCTCCTCCCATCAGACATTTCCGTACAACAAACCCACAGAGTGACCGAAACCTTCCACGCCCGCTACAGTGCCATCGGGAAAATCTATGCGTATCGCATCTTTCAAGCCCCTCACCGCTCAGCCCTCGAACGCTATCGGCTCTGGCATATCCCGAAACGCTTAGACCTCAAGGCCATGCAGGAAGCCGGAACAGGTTTGTTAGGAACTCATGACTTTTCTTCGTTTCAAAACTCCCCCACTGATACGAAAAACCCAGTTTGCACAATCACGTCATTCACTGTTGAACAAGAAGGCCCCCTCATACATATTCACGTCAAGGCCAATCGCTTTCTGAAGCAAATGGTCAGATCCATGGTCGGCACCGTCGTGGAAGTCGGATTAGGGAAGCGCCATCCAACGGATCTCACGCAGATCCTTCAATCTGTCAATCGTTCTGCTGCTGGAAAAACTGCACCCGCTCACGGACTTTATCTCCTGAAAGTCCTGTATGAATAAAGGATTATCGCAACACCAAACCGGCTATTGCGGCGGATAGCCCTTGCACCGTTCAGGCGATCGTGTTAGGGAAAATTGACGGTGAGCTAAGATCGTCTGCATTCAGGTCATAGGAGAAGAAAGATCAAGGTTCCTGAGGAATGCGGCATGCGCACGATAGAGAGAATGCGAGTCGCCCCCTCCATGATTGAGCATCTACCCAACAAATGTAACAAGCCTTTGGAACAGCAATCTATAAGAACGGCCCTTTACTGATCTGTTTATATTCATCCGGAGTTTGAGAAATAAAAAACCATTATCCCAGTTTCATATCCGATAGGAGCGAACGTTGGAACAAGTAGATCTCGGCAATCAATATCCGGCAGTGACAGTTGGAACCTTGAACAGGGATGGAATAGAGCGCCTTCGAATATCAATCCCCACCATGCAAAGCCTCGACTATCCCAGTCTGGAATTTGTCGTCATCGATGGAGGTTCGACGGATGGGAGTGTCGAGTATCTCCAACAATTTCCCAATATTCGTGTCGTGAACCTTGAAGGCACATTTAGCGTAACCAAAGGCCGAAACCGGCTGGTACGGGCAGCCAAAACCCCCTATGTCTTCATGGTTGATAATGATATAGAAATTCTCGATCCACAATTACTCAAAGCACTGTATGCTCGCTATCAACAATACCCAGACCTCGCCTTTCTTTCACCACTTGTTCTTGATGCGGATACGGAGATGCTGAGCGAAGTTGGGCTGTCACACACGCACATACAACACAAACAGCCTCTCACCACAGTACTTGGCCACGGACCGATAGAAGTCAGCGGGTACTACGGAAACTGTGTACTGTTTCGTGCGCAGTTGTTAGAAGACCTCGGAGCTCATGATGAACGGTATCCGTATCATAATAATGACTATGATCTCGGCGCTCGAGCGTACCTGAAAGGGTTTCGGGTCATGATTGAGACGGATCAGTATGTGATCCACCACGGGTACGCAGCCAGAGTCCAACTGTCTCCGGTCACCTGGCGATACCAGTATCACTTAAGCAGCATGGGCCGAATTATTTGCAAGAACTATCGCTTCAAAAATCTGCTGATTTGGCTGCCGGCGACAATGGGATGGACCTTCATCAAAGCCCTTCGCTTATCCTGGAAGAACCGGTCTCCCAGACCTTTCCTTTCAACGTGTAAATCCTTGTTCTACTTCCTACGAGATCTACCTGATACCTGGAAAGTGAGAAAACGGATTCAACAGGAAAGAGTTGCATCGGAAGACTATTTTTTAAAAATTCCTCCCGCACGTTTTTAACATCTATAGCGAATCCCAATAGACCCGGATCAGTTGAATATCACCGGGGTAATGGCGTCAGGGCTGGATCCTGACCGGTGAGACTCTGAAGAAGAGTACGATAGGCTTCATAAGCATTGTCCAAATCTTCTAATCGACTGCCTTGCCAAAAGGCCATGCGTTCACGAACCTTCTGGATCTCTGCAATAAACTCCTGTTCCTCCATGCCGGCATCATACACAAACTTCCGCGACACAATCGTCGCGGTGGCTCCAAGACGTGCATATTGGGCATAGACGAGATCTGAGGGAATGGGAAGAGACCTATCCATTGCTCGCCCGACATGACCAAAGCCAAGCCGTTTCCCTGATTGACGAACGCACGATGCGATATGAACCACAAGATCCGTCGCTAATGTGGAAAAACGGTTCCGGAACCCCAAGCTAAGACCAAGATCGTTAATCCCAACATGAATTTCCCGTATTTCATCGAGAGCGACAAGGTCCTCGATGATGTTGGCAGCTTGGACATTTTCGAGAAGTGGGACCACATGCGCTCGATCGCCCACGATATGTGCATAGGTCCTCACGTCTTGTGCCGTCGTGAAATACGGAAGCATCAAGACCTCGACCCCCATGTCAATGAGCCGTCCCACTTCGTCGACAGTGCCAGAATGAAGCGGGTTCGTTCGAGCGAATAGCTTCGCGTGCGCCAACTGCTCCCGCATGGCTGGGATCAGATCTTCCTTATGGCCTGAAATCCAAGTATTCAATCCTCCTTGCCGCTCAGCTTTCCCGATGACCTCAAGGTCGACACCGACGCGATCGACACCCGCACTGTCGGCAAAACGAGCCAATGCGAGGTCTCCGGTCCAAAAAGTCAGAATCAACGGTTCAGGTTCGGATCCCGACGAAATGATAGAGTCTTCTAAATCCTTGGTCATACAGAATTGAACATTCTATGAAAAGGTAAAAGGAATTTCTGGCGTATCCAGCGGAAGTCTCCACTCGTCTGGCTTATCATAGTTATACGCGCCATCCGAGATGTTGATAAAACTGCTACTTTCGGAATTCAGTAAATTTTGAAACCCGTGCCAGACTCCTGGAGGAAAACCCACAACCATTGGACGTAACGGGCTCATGTTAAACACATTTACCTTCCCCTTCGTCGGCGAATCTTGTCGTCCGTCAAAGAGGACCAGCTTCATCATTCCTGACGGGACAACAATATTATCGGATTTCCATTTATGCATGTGCCACGCCGTAATAGCGCCTGGGCATAATGTGACATGGACAATATGTTGAATGGGTCGTTCCTGACAGATATCCCAATTATGCCGGTAATATTCTGTCACGTATGAGTGGTCAGATAACGTATTTTTAATTTCTGATGTCTTCACGCCATCGATGAGCTCAATTAATGATTCCCAATTCGAGGTGACGCGTTGCTCATCTTGTTTAGCCGACTCGATATTACTCATCATTCACTCTCCTGCATCATAAGAAGTAGTACGATTGTTTGAAAACGCAGTCACAACCCACATACGTTTGAATAGTCATACCCCCGATTACGAAGAGACTGTGACGCGTGCAACAAAGTGTCGAAAGGCATCTTTAATATACTCAACGTGTTCTTCATCCATGCTTTGGTGACATCCAATGAGCAGTCCTCCACGCATAATGTAATCGGCATTTGGATACCCTGCGGCGTCAGCCCGATGCGTGATAGACTTGAACGCCGGCTGGCGCAAAATATTGCCCGTAAACACCACTCGTGTTTGAATCCCTTGTTCTTCAAAGTATATCTGCAGATCCCGACGGCTAAATGGAGCGTCATCACGAATAATCAGCGGAAACGCGAGCCACAAGGTGTCCACCATTTTTAATTGTCGCGGCAAGATAAACCACTCCTCATAGGTCAAAAAGAAATCCCTCAATTGCTGAAAGTTTTCTTGTCGACGTTGTCCAAATTCCTGAAGTTTAGAAAGTTGCACTAACCCAAACGCTGCCATCAGCTCAAGCGGCAAAAAATTGTGTCCTATGGCCTCGAAGACAAACTTTCGATCATACGGAATATCGTCGATGACAATATCAAACCGATCTTCGATTCGCTCAGACTCTTGAAACCTGGCTGAGCTGCGTCCCCAGCCACTCAGAATACGTGTGCGAGTTTCAAGGTCAGGATTGTTCATACAGATCATCCCCCCCGATCCGGCACACGTAATCACATGTGTCGCATAGAAACTCGTCGTAGAAATATCCGTCAATTGACCAGTCGGAACTCCCTCGAAGGTTGATCCAACGGTATCTGCGGAATCTTCAATGACCATCAAATCATGGCGATCGGCAATTGAACGCAACATGGCCCAATCCGGTATATTGCCGATTAAATTCGGAATCATCATCGCACGAGTTGCAGGCGTAATCATTCGTTCAATGTGTTCAGCATCAATATTCAGCGTGTCTAATTCCACATCAATAAACGCAGGAATAAGCCCATGATGCACAAGAGGGGCAACAGTCGTGGAAAACGTCACGGCCGGCGTAATGACTTCACTGCCTGGGGGAAGATCAAGAATGGCTACGGCCAACGTGTTAGCTGACGACGCTGAATTCACCATCACCCCATAGGATTTCCCAAATAATTTGGCAACCTCCTGTTCCATACGTGACGTACAGGGGCCATGCACAAGGGAAAGAGGGTTTTGAAGAGACTTCACCACGGCAGCGATCTCTTCCTCTCCATACCTAGGCTGCGCATAATACACTTTAGGACTTGCCGTTTGACGCGGCGTCTTCAGTGAATCGCTCGTCTGAACACCATGAACCTCAAAAGAATTCATTCCATCACCTTCATGAATTGGTTATGAAAAAAGAGTATAGGAGCATGAAGCAGGCTCACACCGAATGGCAGGACTTTATCAATTGATCGTGGAATAGAACAAACATTTTCCGGTAAACGTGAGAGGGGCAAAAAGACCCCCTACCATACGATTTTCTGAAGGTCCCACGCAAGGGATATAAGTACAGAGAAACAAGTCAAATTGTTTCGTCTCATGACTGCCATCACACATATGTCTTCTGTTCTATGTTACGATTAATCCGAAAATCTTTAATCCAGGAGGCCTTCATGGAAGAGGCAACTGTCACTGAATTTGACCATCCCACGTTTCGCCTGGCCGTCGCGCAGTTTGATCAAGCCGCCGAAGTCATGAGACTTGACCCAAACCTCAGAGAACGCCTCAAGGCGCCCCAACGCGCCCTCACCGTCAGCCTCCCAATTCGAATGGACGATGACACAGTCAAAGTGTTTATGGGATATCGGGTACAACATGACTCGGCCCGCGGCCCCTCGAAAGGAGGCATTCGCTATCATCCTGAAGTCAATTTAGGAGAAGTGGCCGCGCTCTCAATGTGGATGACCTGGAAAACGGCCATCGCCGGACTTCCGTACGGCGGCGCCAAAGGTGGGGTGAAGGTCTCACCCAGCACCCTCTCCCTGGGCGAACTGGAACGATTAACCCGTCGCTACGCGGCGGAAATTTTTCCGATCATCGGACCGGATAAGGACATTCCAGCACCCGATATTGGCACGAACGCACAGGTGATGGCCTGGCTGATGGATACTTACAGTGAACAAGTGGGATTTGCCGTGCCAGGCGTCGTGACTGGGAAACCGTTAGCAATTGGAGGAAGCGCCGGGCGAGAAGAAGCCACAGGCCGCGGCGTCGTGAATGTCACGCTGGAAGCCCTCAGACATCTGAATATCGACCTTTCAAATACGACAGTTGCCATCCAGGGGATGGGGAATGTCGGATCTCATACAGCACGAATCATTCGTCAATCGGGAGCCAAGGTTGTAGCCATTAGTGACCAGCTAGGGGGACTCTACAATGCACATGGACTGAATATTCCCGACGTTTTACAACGCTATCAAGAAGGAAAAGAACCTCTTGGTTCCATGCACAAACTCGGTGATCCTCTCACCAATGAAGAATTGCTGACAACAGATTGTACCGTCCTCATCCCTGCCGCTGTGGCTGAACAAATTACGACGCACAACGCCGCGAAGCTTCGCTGCCGGATCTTAGTCGAAGCCGCAAACGGACCGACCACACTTGAAGCGGACTCAATCTTGGCAGACCGGGACATCTTCACGATTCCCGATATCTTAGCTAACTCAGGCGGGGTGATTGTGTCGTACTTTGAGTGGGTGCAGGATGTACAAAGATTTTTCTGGAAGGAAGCGGACATTCATGAACGCTTAGAAGAAATCATTGTCGCAGCCTTTCAACGAACGTTGTCCTTCGCAACGGAACAAAAGTCCACCATGCGAACAGCAGCACTCATCAATGGAATCGATCGAGTCGCACAAGCCCATCAACTACGAGGCTTGTACCCCTGAATCACAAGGCAAGTCAGAAACAACAAGGGCGGCTCGACAAGAAACGCGCTAGCGTTACGACGACTCCCCTGCATACAGCTTCATCACCGTCGACATAAACTCAAAGGCTTCCGGTTTCTGCCGCTGGAAGGAATTTCTGCCAATAATCGACCCAAACCCGCCTCCGTCTCGAATCGCACGAACTTCATCAAAGATTTTCTTATCTTCGCCTTTGGCGCCCCCTGAGAAAATGACAATTCGTCGTCCATTAAACGTGCTTTGCACCACATGACGAATACGTTCTGCTGGTGTACTGATGGGAATTTTTTCAGACTCGTACACCTTCTTGGCGGCACTTTGCTCGATATAATCTGAGGGAACTTTGACTTTGACAATGTGGGCACCTAGCTGTGCCGCAATTTGAGCCGCATACGCCGAGACGTCAATCGCAGTTTCACCTTCCTTACTCAACCCTGCACCGCGAGGATACGACCAGACCACAACGGCTAACCCATAGGATTTGGCCTCCTGCGCAATTTCCCTGAGATGCTGGTACATCGTTTGGGCATTGGCTGACCCAGGATAGATGGTATACCCGATACCACAACATCCCAACCGCAATGCATCTCTCACACTCCCGGTAATAGCAGAATTAGGATCTTTGGTGGCGAACAACGAATCGTTGTTATTGAGTTTCAGAATTAGTGGAATTTGGCCGGCAAACTCCGCCGCCCCGGCCTCGAGAAACCCCAGAGGGGCTGCATAGGCATTACATCCGGCTTCAATACCAAATTCAAAATGATAGTGAGGATCGTAGCCAAGAGGATTTGGAGCAAAACTGCGCGCGGGACCGTGCTCAAACCCTTGATCGACGGGAAGGATTACCAGTCGTCCAGTCCCCCCTAAGCGGCCATTCAACATGAGTCGCGCAAGATTAGACAATTCCCCTGGACTCGCACCATCATAATAACCAAGAACTTCCTTCACACGCGGTGTCATTTGATTCGTCACAAGTTCAGCCCTCCGTTCTCATCCAATCATGGAAAGTATTATAGCACGATACAGCATGTTCAGCTCTTTAGCAGACACACACACCATCACAACGCAATATAGCCATTCACCGCACCTAGCGAGGAGGCTGCCCCTCTTGATTTTCGAGCCGCTTTCGTAAATCAATGAGCTCTCGTTCCATTGCTTCAAATCGCTCGGCTATCGGATCTGGAGTATTCAGATGATCCATCGTGGCCTCAGGAATACGTTCCCCCTCGTACTTCACAACACGACCAGGATTACCGACGACGGTTGAATTGGCAGGCACCGATCGCAGAACCACGGCATTGGCTCCAACTTTGACATTGTCCCCAATCGCAATGCCTCCAAGCACCTTCGCTCCCGCTCCTACCACGACATGATTGCCCAAAGTCGGATGACGTTTGCCTCGTTCTTTTCCTGTCCCACCCAACGTCACACCCTGGAAAAGCGTGACATAATCACCAATTTCTGTTGTTTCACCTACGACCACTCCCATGCCATGGTCGATAAAAAATCCTTTCCCAATCTTCGCGCCAGGATGTATTTCAATCCCCGTCAACCAACGTGCGAACTGGGAGATGAGTCGTGGGAAAAATGGGATGTTTCGACACCTCAATCCATGCGCCATACGATACGCCAAAAGCGCATGAAACCCTGAATACATGAGAAAGACTTCCCAACGACTGGTTGCCGCTGGGTCACGTTCAAACACGGCCTGTAAATCTTGTGAAATAAACTTAAACATGGGAAGCCACTGCGTACTTTATCTATCGTGATGGCTTCAGATCGTACCAAAGGCTATTGACCTTAAACAGCCTTGGGCTATAGCCGTCTCACTACTGCTCTGACACGGTCCATATCGATGGGCATAATATCAGACCATATGCTCAGTTGAAACCACGATCATCACACCACTTCCCAGTATTATGAGGAGGCAATTCGCATCTCGTCAATGAGACAGATCGCTTGCGTGGCAATACCTTCCTGCCGACCAATCATGCCAATACCTTCCCCACTTTTGACTTTCACATTGACTTGCGCCGTTTTAACACGTAATACGTTCGCCATGCATGCAGTCATTTTCTCAAGATAGGGGCCTAATTTTGGAGACTGTGCCATAATCACTGTATCAAGATTGACAAGACCGTACCCGTTTCGTGCAAGCATCTGGGTAATGTCTTGTAACATCGTGAGGCTCGAAAGATCTTTGAATTGCGGATTGGAACTCGGATAGTGTTTTCCCAAATCCCCCTCGCCCATGGCACCAAGCAAGGCATCGCACACGGCATGCACTAATGCATCGGCATCGGAATGCCCGTCAAGTCCATGTGTGTGCGAAATCTCAATGCCACCCAAAATCAACCGACGCCCTGCTTTGAGGGGGTGAATATCATACCCTTGACCAATGCGCATAGTTACCCTATAGCTCTTTTTGAGTGTTTTGACTGGAAAGAATAGCTTCCCCTAAGGCGATATCCTCAGGTCTCGTAATTTTAATATTGAATACACTGCCTTGAACAATCGTAACCGGATAGCCCAATTGCTCAACAAGCCCGGCATCATCCGTGGCATCGATATTTTTCGCTTCCGCCATTTCATGCGCTTCGACTAACCACGAGTACCGAAACACTTGCGGAGTTTGCGCTAACCATAGTTGCTCGCGAGAAAGCGTCGCTTCCACAACCCGGTGTTCATTGACTCGCTTGACCGTATCTTTCATCGGAATCGCAACAAGTGCGGCCCCATGCTTCAGTGCTGACTCTACAGCCTGTTCAACAATCTCACGCGAAACAAATGGCCGTACGCCATCATGGACAACGACAACATCAGGTATTGTCTTCAGGGCCAACACGCCATGTCGGACCGAGTCTTGACGGCGACGTCCACCAGGAACAATCTGAGAAACCTTTTGAATATGAAATCGATCGACAACGGCTTCTTGACAATACTGCCTGTCGGCCTCAGGAATGACCACGATAATTTCTGAAATGGCCTCGACGGCGTCAAGTGTTTGGAGGGAATGAACTAAAAGAGGGATGTCGCCAAGAGATAAAAATTGCTTCGGCGTGGCCCCACCCATTCGGGCTCCACGACCGGCGGCGGGAACCACCGCAGCCACGTGACTAGACACGCGCGAAGCTTAACTCCTCCCGTTCGGTCTCTTCTTTGAGGCGGGTAAAAATCATACGACCGGCACTCGTCTGCAACACGCTCGTGACAAGCACATCAACATTCTTCCCAATGACGCGCTTCGCATGATCAACCACGACCATGGTCCCGTCATCAAGATAGGCAATGCCTTGTCCCGCTTCCTTGCCTTCCTTCAGCACAAACACCTTCAATGTTTCACCGGGGAGAACGACCGGCTTCAAGGCATTACAGAGTTCGTTAATATTCAGGACTTTCACGCCTTGCAATCCAGCAACTTTATTCAAGTTTAAATCATTGGTCAGAATCTTCGCATCAATTTTCTTGGCCAACTCGACGAGCTTCGTGTCCACTTCTTTGACGTGCGGAAAATCATCTTCAACAATGTCGATTTTGACATTGGTCATTTTCTGCATACCATTTAAAATATCTAATCCACGCCGTCCACGCGCACGCTTGAGGCCATCCGACGAATCAGAGATATGTTGCAGTTCCAGTAAAATAAACTGCGGAACAACCATCGTGCCTTCAATAAAACCTGTTTCGCATAAATCGGAAATACGCCCATCAATGATCACGCTGGTATCTAACAGCTTGAGCGTAAAATCCGGCTTTTTTACGCCGTCGCTTTCTGCTAACGCTTCCTCATCGGCAGACAAGGTCAACACGGTTTCCGAGCCGTAACGCATCCCTACGATCAGTCCGAGGTACGGCAAGGTTAACAAGACGATGAGCCCGCCCACATGCCCCAGCAAAGACGAGGAATCAAGCACAAGACCAGCCATTCGAACAAAGAATCCGGCTACGAATAGACCACCCCCTAATCCCACAGCACCCCACACTGACATAGAGAGCGGAACATGGACCAAACGTTGCTCCAGACCAATCATTGCCCCACACACGAGAAGACCCAAGACCGCACCGACCAGAAGATACAACGGATCTCCTGCGCCAAGGCTAAATCCAACGCCCATTCCTGATACTATTCCCACCACCAAAAAGATGGTACGAAGAATCATAAGCGACTCCTCTTGTTCCTAAGATTGTTGTTCACGTACGTAGACATTCTTGGACCTGTTCGACATTTTGCCGACTCCCAATCACCAGAGGAACACGCTGATGAAGCATTTTCGGTTGAATAGAATTAACGGATTCAACTCCAGTGCTTCCTATTCCACCAGCCTGTTCAATCACATAGCTCAAAGGAGCCGCTTCATACATGAGTCGAAGCTTTCCTTCCGGTTTATTCACTTCCCCCGGGTACAGATATACCCCCCCTTTTAGGAGAATTCGATGGACATCAGCGACAAGACAACCGGTATACCGCGAACTATAGGGACGATTAGTAGCTGTATCCGTCTCTTTAATGTAGTGAAGATACTGTTGAAATCCACGGGACCATTTCTGGCAATTGCCTTCATTGACGCTATAAATCTTCCCTCGTGCAGGCATTTGAATATTCCTGGCTGTCAGGAAAAACTCGCCAAGTTCCGGCTCAAGGGTAAACTGATGAACCCCTTTCCCACAGGTATATACAAATACGGTACTTGTTCCGTATAACAAATACCCACCACCCACTTGCTCGGAGCCTGGCTTCAAAAGGTCCTGTTCTTTCTGTCCTGAACTCTCCTCAGATACGCGATGGAGAGAGAATATTGACCCTAACGGTGCATCCACATCAATATTGGAAGAACCGTCTAACGGATCTAAATACAGGGCATATTTCCCCGAACGTTGTGCATCAGAAAAGACATGGGGTTTTTCCATCTCTTCAGAAACCAACGTCTTCACAATCTCATTGGCTTTAAATACTTTAATGAAAATCTCATTGGCCCGTTCGTCCAACTTCTGAACGTCTTCGCCCTGAATGTTGGTCTCTCCCGTTGAGCCTAACACATCAATGATTCCAGCATGCCGTAAATCCCGGGCAATCATTTTGCCCGCAATTCCTAAATTCATCATGATATGAGAAAACTCGCCCGTGGCTTCAGGAGGAAAGGCATCCTCTTTGAGAATATGGGAAGTAAGCGATATGGGTTCCTGAATCATCCGTGACTCATTTTGATTAAGAAAAGCGATAGAAGTTTCCGTATTATAGACCTTTTCATGTATTGGGGCAACGGATGAGGTGTGATCAGTAGATCATTGGCCTAGAAGTTTCGAGCATCGGGGTGTCCGTGGATTTTTCACGCAGAGAAATTTCATAGAAAATTGTATAACCGTGAGAGACTGTTTCCAAAAACATGACACAATTGACTTCGTTGATGACCGTTATTCCAGAACCGACATATTCGTCATGCTCAGGCTTAGGACTCAAGTGAATGCTGACAGGCCTTCAGTTCTGATTCGAGAAACGTTCGAATGGCTTGAAGATGCTGAGGCGTGGAGGCCTCAAAGCGAAGCACCAGTGCCGGCTGAGTATTTGATGCACGAATGAGCCCCCATCCTTCATCAAATGTTACCCGAATTCCATCAATGGTCAAGATGTTTTTGATGCATAACGATGGCGTATCGGGATGAGGCGTCTTGGCAAGTTGCGTGATACGCTCGATCACCGCATCAACCAACTGAAACTTGTGCTCATCGGAACAATCAACACGAATTTCTGGCGTCACAGACGTCCGCGGCACATCCGCTAAAAGACTGGAGAGGGACTGTTTGGACTTTGCCAGAATTTCAATTAAACGACAGGAGGCATAAATGGCATCATCGTATCCAAAATACCGATCGGCAAAAAACATGTGACCGGACATTTCTCCCGCAAGCGCCGCCTGCTCTTCCTTCATCTTCGCCTTAATCACGGAATGGCCGGTTTTCCACATGATTCCTCGCCCACCGCGTTTTTCAATATCATCATAGAGAAGTTGTGAGGCTTTAACCTCCGAGATGAACGTACTACCAGGGCGGGAAGCCAACACATCTCTGGCAAAGAGCAACAACAGACGATCGCCCCAGAGAATATCCCCCTGTTCATCGATCGCCCCAATTCGATCGGCATCTCCATCGTACCCGATCCCGACGTGCGCACCATGCTGCTTCACTGCATGGATCAAGTCTTGAAGATTGTCAACAACCGTGGGATCGGGGTGATGATTTGGGAAACGCCCATCTAAATCGCAATACAACCCTGTCACGGTACACCCCAACTGCTCCAAGGCTTCTTTGGCGACAAGGGAAGCGGCGCCATTGCCACAATCGATGACCACATGAATCCCGCTCCCATCCAGGGAAGCAAAACTCTTCTTGAGATACGCTAAATAGTCTGAAATGATAGGTGACTCTACAACCGTCCCATGTCCACTGGAGTACTGCCCAGACTCGATGATCTGACGTAAGCGTTGGATGCCCTCTCCATACAACGCATGTTTCCCTATACACATTTTAAAGCCATTGTACTCGGCCGCATTATGACTACCCGTAATCATAATGCCTCCATCCACCTCACGCTCGAATAAGGAAAAATATAAAAGCGGTGTCGCACACACTCCAATATCAACGACATTCACCCCACCAGCGGTTAATCCCTTGATGAGGCGATCACGTAGTTCAGGTGATGTCAGCCTTCCATCCCAGCCAACGGCAATGGTTTTTATGCCGTTCTCCTGTCCAAGCGTGGCATAGGCTCTGCCCACAAGTTCAGCAACATCAATCGTCAGATCCTGCCCGACAATGCCTCGGATATCATATTCTCGAAAGATGCGCCGATTCACCGACTTCTCGTTGATCACACTCATGTCACCTCTCCTCGTCCAAAATCATCTTGAAACCGAACAATATCATCTTCACCAAGATAGGGACCGTTTTGTACTTCAATAATTTCTAACACGTCCTTCCCAGGGTTTTCTAAACGATGCGGAGTCTCAATCGGGATCCCCGTACTCTGACCGGCAAGAAGATCATACACATCATCTCCACACGTCACCCTTGCCCGCCCATTGATAACCACCCAATGTTCCGTTCGCTTATGATGCATCTGAAGCGATAACCGACGACCTGGCATGACCGTGATCCGTTTGACTTTATACCCCGGCGCTTCCTCTAACACGGTATAGGCGCCCCATGGCCGCATCACCGTCAGGTGCTCCAAATGTTCTGGAGCATTACGTTTTTTTAACTCCTGGACGACCTGTTTTACGTCTTGCGCTCTAGACTTAGGGCAAATCAATGTCGCATCCGGGGTATCGACGACGACCATATCTGATAGTCCGATCGTTGCCACCATGCGCCGATCCGCAAACAGGACGGAATTGGTACTTCCGATATCCATAATATTGCCGCTCAAGACGTTGCCGGCCTGATTACGCGGCGCCACCTCTTCAAGACTACTCCAACTTCCAACGTCAGACCAGCCAAAATCGACAGGGATTACCGCCGTCTGCGAAGCATGTTCCATCACACCATGGTCAATCGACACTGACTCTAAACGATGATACTGCTTCGCAATGTCCGCCTTTGCCGCCCCATCTCGAATCATGGACTCAACCCGTTTCAGTCCCTTCACAAGCGCCGGCTTTTGCCTTTCGAGTTCCTGCAAGACCACTTCGGCCTTCCACATAAAGATACCGCTATTCCAAAAGAAATTTCCTGATTGAACATACCGCTTCGCCGTGGGGAAATCTGGCTTTTCAACAAAACGAGCCACACGATACCCGGTCATTTTCCCTCGATGTCCGAGACGAGACCGTCGGTTCGGCTGGATATATCCATAGCCGGTCTCTGGTCTCGACGGCTGGATACCGAACGTCACGAGATTTCCCTGTGTTGCCAGTTGCACGCCGAGACTCACGGCTTGCTGAAACTTCGTGGGCTGAGCAATCACATGATCAGCCGGCAATACCACCATCACAGCATCAGGATCACGATGCAGTAATTGGAGAGCGGCAAGTCCAATTGCGGGAGCGGTATTCCGTCCTTCAGGTTCAAAAATAATATTTCCAGATAATTCCTCTTGCCAGTTCACTAATTGCAAGGTGATCGAGTCGGCTTGCCCTTGGTTCGTGACAACCACGATACGATCCGCAGGCATCGAGCGAAGGAGTCGCCGAACCGTCTGCTGGATAAGCGTTTCCTCTCCAATAATTCGTAACAGTTGCTTGGGAAATCGTTCACGACTCAATGGCCAAAAACGCGTGCCGCTTCCACCGGCCAAGATCACTCCATATAAATGAGCATGTGTCATGTATTATTCCATTATGTTTTCATGGTGTGTAAGAGCACTCAAAAAGGACATGCGCAATATCTCGCGGTCGACTTTACTAGTTGAATATCATTCTAGTACCACGTCAACATTACCGAAACAACGGCTGTGCTCCACGGGCAGATAAAATAAGATCGGCGACTTCTCGTACAGCCCCATTTCCACCGTTATGACGACAAATATAATGGACGACGCTTCGAACTGAATCCATACCGTCCGCGGGAGTCGCCGCAAACCCAACGTTCCGTAAGGCTTCCAAGTCGTTCACGTCATCACCCATATACGCAACTTCGTTCAGAGATATGTCGTACTTTGACACTAACGCCTGGAGAACAGACAATTTATCGTGGATGCCTTGGTGCAGCTCCGGAATGGTCAGCTTTTGAGCCCGTTTTTGGACTATCTTGGTATGTTCCATCGTCACGATGGCAGTAATCAGGTGTTCAGCCTGCAACAGCTTAATGCCCATACCATCGCGCGTCTGAAACCTTTTGAATTCCTCTCCGCCTTCTCCATAATACATCCCACCATCAGTCAGCACGCCGTCGACATCGAAGGCCACCAAACGGATACGCCGTAAGACCTTTCTCCGCGCAGTGGCTGTTAAGACTTTTTTCGATGTCCGGCGAGTCGATACCCCTGGCATAAAGCCCCCCTGAATCTATCAAGACTCTTTTGGCAATTTATAGACATTGTCGCGTTGATAAGACAAACGACCACGTCGACGCACATAATCAGTCGTGGAAGAAAACTTTACCAGCGAAACACCCTGTTGCCAAGAAAAAAATAGGCACACGAATCCGATGGGACGAATTCAATAATTATTCACGTGATACTTTATTCTTTCTTGAATTCAAAAACAGTGATATGATTAAAAGGATAGCAGCTCTGGATTCCATGTCACCCTGAAGTCCTCACCGACGGGCGGAACATTTATGACGATTCAGATTACGCACGATACCTGCTTCGCCACAACACAATCGCCCATGCGTACCAACATGTATTACCTTGAAAAAACACGGCATGAAACGAAACTTTAGTCGGCTGCTTATAGCTGGAACAATTGTTGTCTTTGCTGGTTGTTCATCGCAAGGACCTCGAAACAACATGGATTCCTTCTTGTGCTGGCTTCGTCCCTCATGCCTTCCCAATCAATCAACTTCGTCCCCTCAGCCATCTTCCGCTACACCCAAACGTCCCAAGAATGTCGCCACACATCGACAAGTCGCCACACCAAAACAACCATCGCGACCGCCCTGCGTCACAACAGTCAAAACCATCGTGACGAAACACCAGCCTTCCATCACAATTTCATACATAGAACCCGACACACGAGCCGATGGAACCCCATTGCACGACCTCGCCAAGACAACTATTTACCATAATCAGGGAAACGGGTTTATTAAAACAAAAGACGTACCGGCAACGAATCCCAAGGGAGGCGGAACCATTACGGAAACGCTTTCCATCGATGTCAACCCTCGGAAACACGTTGAAACCACGATTTGCGTGACCGCTACCAATCAGTCAGGAAATGAGGGGTAGCATAGCCAGAAATCGTAGTCGACACTTTAAGTCGGATTAAATCCACGCGACCAAGAAAACCCATGGGTACGATTATTTCTATTGCATCGGGAAAAGGCGGTGTAGGGAAAAGCGTCATTGCCAGCAATCTAGCCCTTCAGTTTTCACGACAAGGCCAAAAAGTCGTGTTGGTCGACCTTGATATTGGAGGAGCCAATCTCCACATTCTTTTCGGAAACCTTTCTCCTTCGCCTACACTCTCGGACTTCCTTGAACGCCAGATCGATTCGCTCGACTCCGTCGTCCACACAATTCCTTGGGCACAAGGACTAGGATATATCCCCGGTACGGGGAATACTCTGGTAGGGGGAAACCTGCTCCATAGCAAAAAACTCCGGTTACTCCGTCACCTCAAAAACCTTGATGCCGACATCGTCATCTTAGACTGCGCTCCGGGCACCAATTATCATACGCTGGACTTCTTTCTTGCGGCAGACGTTCATGTCACCATCGCGACCCCAGACCCCACATCGGTCATCGAAGTCTATCGATTTATGAAATTGGCGGCTATTCGGAAAGTCATGACCCACCTGTCCATTCGATTGCATGGTGAAATACGACAATCGCTTGTCAATCAGGAATTCTCCAACATCCAGGAAGTGCTTGAAGCCTTTACCCCAACACACGAAGCGCAAAAAACCGAAGCCCTCGCGATCCTCAAAACCTTTGACCCATTTTTTATTCTGAATCGTGCGAATAACCGACACAAGTTTTCCACCTCATCACTCCAACAAGTGCTCTTGAAATTCTTGGGTACAGAATTGGTCGTGCTTGGAGAAATTCCTCATGACGATGTTGTCACCCACTCCATCAGAAATTATTTACCCGTCATCGACTGGGCGCCACATTCGCCTGCCTCCATAGCCCTCATGCAAACGTTTTACGCCTTACAACAACGAATTCTCATGCAGAGTCCACGCCGGGCAACCACCACAGAGGCACTCCATCAACCGACCAATGGTTGATGAGACAATGGACATCAATCTGGGACGAGTCTATACCCGTTGTCCACCATACAGCGATTGATTTCCAAACCCAACGATACGGTATCTTTCGACCACCCGTTTTCCCCACGTAGTTTTTCTTCCGTACATCTCGCATGAACGACATCCACATCCGCTTGACCAGGTTCATGCATCACCCACACACCCTGCGAACATTGAGTATACGGGTGACATATTCGCTCAGCTCGGTCACGTCCATGTTGAGGAGCCGCGTAGCTCTCCCACGTGTCCGCAATACACCCATTCAATACGACGGCACCCAACATTGCATAGAGCCCCATTCGCCACGGCATTTTCATACACTAACCCCCAATTGAATTCTTTTTAGCTTTGATAATTCGGTCAGAATTATCTACAGACAGGCCTGAATATGCCTTCAATGCATGTATCGGAAGGTTGGGGGTATTAAAAGAGGGGAAAATGCTGACACACGCAGCTTTTAGTTTTAACGCCACAACCACCTAGGCCAGCATCACTCAACAGAATATCAAATTTGTCCTTGAAGCCAAGCCCATGCAATTCCGAGATATTCATGCATGGCCATATCCGCTAGTCGTAATCCCGAAGACCCTGGAATCCAGGACCAGAGTGAAAACGTCCGTTCGGCCTTCCAATGTCCGATAGGAGATGGGATGGGATACAGCTTGCGTTTCGCAAACAATTTCATGGCTCTGGGCATATGGTAGGCGGATGTCACCAGAATAAACGGTTCATCTCTAACTAAGGCAGAAACAAACCGAGGATGATCTTTCGTATCACGAGATTGGACCTCTAGCACAATATCAGACTTTTTCACCCCATACGTTTGGGCCACACGACTCAGCACTGTGGCTTCTGGAACGGCCTGAAAGCCAAGCCCTCCAGTCAGGATGAGTTGGCTGCCTGGCAACAGACGATAGAGACGAATTCCCTCTAATAACCGCTCTCGAGACGCATGTAATATTTGAAGATGAAGGGGCAGCGTCGAATCTCCCGCCACACCGCCTGCAAGCACCACAATTTGAGGAATTTTCGGTGAATTCGACGAGGCCAACGTTTGGATTTGCGATGACGTGAGAGGAACATATTGTGATTCAAGGGCTTGGATCATTCGACCAGATATCGCTTCAGTACTCACGGCCATCAATAAGACAAACCCGACACTCACCATCACCTTACCCAACCACTTTTTTTTGGTGAACCACAACAACACAAGCCCAATTCCCATAATTTCCAAACACAGTGGAAGCGGCAGGAGAACTTGTCCCAAAATTTTCTTCATCAAAAACATCGTACCCTCACACCCAATCCCCCAGATACCAATCTTTCGCGAACGGCATAAAACGCATATCGGCCATGCCTGCAAGGCAATACGACCTTAAGACATCACATATCATATTTCACTGCACGTCGAGCAAATGCACATGGTTGCGATGCGGCATCGTTTCACACGCTCACAGCAAAACGGCGCGTTCGTCCTAGAACTCCGACCCTCGGCATGGCTCCGCCATCCACCTGAGAGATCTCTGACAGATGCCAGTCCCATCGAGCCAACCCGGTTCACACGGCGTCACGACGAACCTCAACCAGTAGAAGTTCATTGATTCGGCTATAGAATAAACAAATTAGGAACTTCTGACTATAGCGAATCCACAGACTTTTCAATCCATGCGTCCAGCTCACACAACAAAAAAATTGGCATCAACTATCAGAAATGATTTGAAACGACTATTGGAAAGAAACAACTATGAAATCACTCAAGGCCTTCGACCTGAGAAATGGTAAAGACTGTGGCAGATACATGAATTGATAGCAAGAAAAAATTACTCAGGAAGCGAACAGGCTTGGGTCATGTCGTTGAGACGACGCTCAAAGGTTTTCATCGCATGGGTCAACATTCGTTGAGCTTGAATGACTTCTTTGATGGCCACCCCCCCGTGCGAGCGATGATTCACGCAATGAATCCTTCCACCGGCAAACCCACGACTCCCATTTCGACAGGGTTCTACGCCATCTGGGAAAAGCGTTAACGTCAACTTCGATTGGTAGACTCGATTATGCTGCCTCACAACATCTTTTTGTGCATGACTCAGTAAGGTCATGGCCTCAGCGCAAGCATAACTCCAAACTTCTGCACTGAGTGAGGAGGGAATACTCCATAACACCACAAGAAGCAGTGTTGTCAGAATATATTTACTGGAAAAACTGGGAAGCTCCATGTTCAGGCCACTTTCATGCTGAGCAATCAATTTCCACGAACACCCATATCACATTGAAAGGTATCGACAACAGGAAAAACTATTCCCCTTTTGAGGGGACTCTTAAGAGAAGCCTTGAGGAACACAACCCCTCATAGACTCCCCCTTGACAAGCATTCCCTCAAAATGCAACCATTGGTTGCATGACGTCAGGAACACTCAAAAAAATACGAAAGAGCTTAGGGTTAACGCAACAAGCATTGGCCGACCACCTACAGACAACACGCACCACGATTGCCCGTTATGAATGCGGCGATCGGCGCATTCCAGGCATGATTGAAGTCGCACTTGCTCAATTAGGCGCTCCTCTTCAGGTGCCAATGGCTGGCATCGTTGCAGCCGGAATTCCCATCGAACCCATTCCACAAACAGAATTCGTTGAAGTCCCACACGCAATGTTGACCAGTGAAAAAACGTTCGCACTTCGCGTGAAAGGGGAATCGATGAAAGACGATGGGATCCTTCCAAACGATTTAGTGATCATCCGGAAGCAAGAAACAGCACGGAATGGCCAAACGGTTGTCGCGCTCCTCAACAACGAAGCCACGATTAAAAAATACTATCGAAGAGAAAATCAGATAGAGCTGCAACCAGCGAATTCAACAATGGCATCTATTATGGTGAGCCCGCAGGATGAGTTTCGGCTTGAGGGTATTCTTATCGGTGTGATTCGGTACTGTGAGTAATCATTCAACAAAAGGTGAGCATGCTATGATTAATAGTACAACATCAACAACGTCTCGAGACATGTGGTTGACCAGACTGTTCTCCCTCTTTTTTCAACAAGCGACTCCACGCGTAGGCCCCAGGCCGAATATTCGCCTTAACTATATTCAACTGTCATTACCCTTTCACTGAAACAACATCGGGATCCGGTGACCACCCGCCACCGAGAGCTTTGTAGAGTTGGACAATTGAGACGAGATGAAGACGATGGGTTTCTGCAAGCGACAATTCCGCATCAAAGAGACTACGCTTTGCAATCAGCACATCAATATAACTGGTGACGCCGCCTTGATAGCGGAGATTCGCCAGGCGCAAGGCCGATCGTAAAGCCTCAACTTGTTCACTCTGTGCCTGTCGTTGAATACGAGCGGTTTGCACGGCAATTAAGGCATCTTCAACTTCCCGAAAGGCCACAAGAATTGTTTGCTGATATTGAGCAAGCGCTTGCTTGGCTTGAGCCTCAGCAATATCTTGCTGAAACCCAAGGGCTTCCGCATTGAGGAGTGGACCGACAATGTCAAACCCTGCGGCCCCAAACTTGGCCTCCGACTTAAAGAGGTTTGAAAGTCGTGGACTCGCAACGCCCAGAACCCCCGTGAGCGTCACTTTTGGAAAACGGTCAGCTTTGGCAATGCCGATTCGTGCCGTAGCCGCGATTAACTCATGTTCGGTCTTCAAAATATCAGGCCGGCGGCGAAGAAGTTCAGAAGGTAACCCAGCGGGAACTTCTGGCGGAAAGATTTGATCCGTCAGCATCGTCCCTCTCGCAATTTCAGTAGGATTCCTTCCTAGCAGCACACTGAGCTCATTCTCTTTCTGTGTCATTAATCGTTCAAGCTCGGCCACGCGTGCGGCGGCATTGGCGCGTTCAGCTTCAAACTGATCGGCATCAAGCCTTGATGTAACCCCTCTTCCCAACCGAGCACTCGCAATCCTCACAGACTCTTCCCAGGACTCGAGCGTTCGCCTTGCAATATCAAGTTGCATATCAAACTGTAAAAGATCGAAATAGGCTTGCGCCACACCACTCACAAGCCCAAGAACTACGGCTCGTCGATTTTCCTCCTGTGCTAAGAGATCGGCCAAGGCAGCTTCCGTCGATCTTCGAATCCGGCCCCAGATATCAAGCTCCCAGGCCAAATCTCCTAGTAGGGAATAACTAAACGTTCCAGGAGAACCAGGAAAGCGAAATCCACCGGTTCGGCCAAGAGCTGGGAATCTCGAACTCCCAGTCATCTGTGGTGCAAAATCAGTCCGCGCGGCGTAGAGACGAGCTTCAAATTCTTCGATACTCGCGACAGCCTGCTGAAGATCCTTATTTTCCTCAAGCGCCGTCTGAACAAGTTTCTGAAGTGTGGCATCTTGCAGGAGTTCCCACCACGGAAGATTCGCCAAGGACTCCAGAGAACTCAACGTTTCAGCTTGACGAAAATCCTCAGGTACCTGAAGGTCAGGCTTTGCATAGTCAGGACCCACCGCGCACCCACTCAACAATATCAACGCCAAACCTACGATCACACGCATATTAAGACTCTTCCCGTTCTTGAAGGGTTGGTGCGGTTTTCAAAGATTGCGCATGAGGAACATCGCGCGTGTCCTTGCGAAATTTCCCGATAACCACAAAAAACAACGGGACAAAAAAGACGGCAAGGAATGTGGCGGCCAACATGCCTCCAAACACTCCCGTCCCGATCGAATTACGACTCGCAGCCCCAGCTCCAGACGCGATGACAAGAGGAACCACCCCTAAAATGAAGGCCACCGATGTCATGATAATAGGCCGGAATCGAAGCCGAGCCGCCTCAAGTGCAGCATCCACCAACGAGTGACCTTCTTCATACCGTTGATTGGCAAACTCGACAATCAAAATGGCATTCTTCGCCGCCAAACCAATCAATGTAACGAGTCCGATTTGAAAGTAGATATCGTTCGTCATACCCCGCATCCACACGGCACCCAACGCGCCAAGAATACTAAACGGAACAGCCAGGAGAACGGCAAATGGGATCGACCAACTTTCATACAGGGCAGCCAACACCAAAAACACCATTAACATGGCAAAGGCAAACACCATCACAGACTGCCCTCCAGCCTTGCGTTCTTGAAATGACATCCCACTCCAATCAATGGCATATCCCTGAGGAGTTAACACTTCATCGGCAACCTCTTCCAAGGCATCGAGCGCTTCTTCAGAACTATACCCTGGCGCGGCCCCACCTAAGACCAACGCGGTATTGAACCCATTAAAATGGGTCACAGGATCAGGCCCCGTCGTGAATTCAGTCGTGACAACGGTATTTAATGGGACCATGCTCCCCCCTGATCCATTCTGCGCACGGACATACATCTTGCTAATGTCTTCAGGGCTCGATCGGTACTGAGGCAGCGCTTCTGTCTGAACACGATACACACGACCAAACCTGACAAAATCATTGATATACAGGTTTCCGAAATAGGCTTGCATCGTATCGAAGACTTCTGAAATCGGCACACCCAGGGCCTTTGCTCGATCTCGATCAACCATGGCATTGAGGCGTGGAGCACTGATACGAAAACTGGTATTTGCGGCAGCAATCGCCGGATGCTCCCCTGCTTTCGTCACAAATTCTTGGGTCACAGCTGCAAACTTCTTGAAATCCCCTCCGCTGGGGTCTTGTAGTTGGAGGGTAAATCCACCGGTAGCCCCGACCCCTCTGATTGAAGGTGGATTGAAGGCCAAGATCAGGGCTTCAGGAATTTTGGCAAACTCTTGAAACGCAGCGGCAATCAGAGACGGCGCCTGCTCATGCTCCTCCTCTCGCTCATCCCAATGATGTAATGGGATAAACATCGTCGCCTGATTGGCTCCACGAGTATTGAAAATAAAATTTTGGCCGGCAAGAGTATCCGTCGAATGCACGGACGGAACCGACTTGAAATACCCTTCCACCTTTTCCAAAACCCGAATGGTTCGCTCTTGCGATGCTCCATCTGGCAATTGAACAATCGTAATGAAATAGCCCTGATCTTCTGGTGGAAGAAACCCACCGGGAATAGTTTTAAACAGGCTCCATACGGTGAACAGCAAAATGGCAAAAATGCCCAGTGACATGATGGAACGTCGGATCAACACACCCACAGCCCCCACATAACGAATCTGCATCCAATCAAATGACTGATTGAACAATTTCCAAAACCCTCGGGGTTCACCATGGGCTGGCTTGAGAACGAGAGCACACAGCGCAGGGCTCAACGTTAGTGCCACAATCCCTGAAATAGCAACGGACACCGCAATCGTAATGGCAAACTGTTTATAGAGTTCACCTGTAATCCCACCCAAAAATCCAACGGGAACAAATACCGCGACGAGCACAAGTACGCTGGCAATCACCGGCCCAGTGACTTCGCTCATAGCTCTTTGAGCAGCCTCCTTCGGGGAGAGACCTTGCTGGCTCATAAGACGTTCGACGTTCTCCACAACAATAATGGCGTCATCCACAACGATTCCTATGGCCAACACCATGCCAAACAACGTTAAGGTATTGATGGAAAAATCTAAGGCTGCCATGCCAGCAAATGTGCCAATCAGCGAGACGGGAACGGCGACCGCAGGAATAAGGGTCGCACGCCAACTTTGGAGAAACAGAAACACCACCAAAATAACCAACACCATCGCTTCGATGAGCGTCTTGACGACTTCCTTAATAGACACTTCAATAAATTGTGTGGTGTTATAGGGAATATCGTAAGACACGCCTCGCGGAAAACTCGGGGCAAGTCGATCCATTTCATTCCGAACCCGTTCGATGGTATCAAGCGCATTAGCTCCAGGAGCAAGAAATGTGATGAGAAAGGTATTGGGTTTCCCATCCCATCGTCCTTGAAGATCATAGGACTGTGCGCCTAACTCAACTGTGGCCACATCCCGCAACCTCACCATTGACCCATCGGGATAGGCCCGAACGATCATATTTTCAAATTCCTTCACATCACTCATTCGACCATGCGTGATAATCGGAATCGTTAACTCCGTTCCCTGAGGTGCAGGTTCGCGTCCAATTCGCCCTGCAGGGAAATCGCGGTTCTGCTCTCGCACGACATCGGCGATATCACTCGGAGTCAAATCAAGTTGCGCCATACTCACGGGGTCAAGAATGAGGCGCATGGAATAGTTTTGACCGCCAAAAATTGATGCATCCCCGACACCGGGTAGTCGTTTGACATTGTCGAGAATACGAAGCAAGGCATAGTTTGAAAGATAAATTGTGTCATGATTGGGGTCGTTGGAGCTTAACGCGATCACCGCCAAGAGATCAGGTGAGGTCTTTTTCACCGTGACACCCTGACGCACGACTTCATCAGGAAGCTGCGGTTCCGCGAGTCGTTGCCGATTCTGTGTCTGCACCTGCGCAATGTCGACGTCCGTCCCAATTTCGAACGTGAGCTTCATCGTCATATGACCGTCATTGGTGCTTGTGGAGTCGTAGTACAAAAGATTGTCGATACCCGGAAGTTGGACTTCGATAGGACGCGCGACGGATTCAGCGACAACTTCCGCGCTGGCACCAGGATAGTCCGCATCGATTTGCACCATCGGTGGCGTGATTTGCGGAAACTGCGCAATAGGCAACGCCTGTAATGACACCAGTCCAATCACCACAATGATGATCGACAACACGGAGGCAAAGATTGGACGATCAATGAAAAAGTGAGGACTCACGACTCCTCCAAACGGTCCGCTTCAACAGGTGGGGTCACAGAAGAGTCCGCGGGGCTTTGAAATGGGATCGGATTGACCTGCGCTCCAGGCCGAACACGATGAAACCCTTCAACAACAACTTGCTCTCCTGCTTGCAGACCCTCATCAATCAACCAGTTTTGACCGTGCCAGGCACTGGCCGTAATCGGGCGTAGCTCGGCCTTATTCGCTCCATCGATGACATAGACAAACGTACCCTGAGCGCCCTGTTGGACCGCGCGTTGCGGGACTAATAAGGCATTCATTCGCATGTATCCCTTTACGCGAATTTGAACAAATTGGCCTGGGTACAAGGCATACACCGGCCGATCATCACGATCTCCCGGAATTGAGCGCTGCCGAGTATTGGGAAAGACAAAGCGCGATTGAAGGGAACCTGTTTCGGAACGAAAACCCGTTCCGGCAAAATCCAATGTGCCCTCATGGGGATAGGTCGTCCCATCAGCCATGGTCATAATCCCTCGTAATTCAAAAAGGTCAGGTCGCTCAACACGCTGTTCCGATAATTCTCGTTGGCGCCTCAAAATGTAGCTTTCAGGAACATTCACGTTGACGTACATGGGATCCATCTGACGGATGCTGGTGAGCAAGTCGGTCTGCGCAGAAACCAATCGGCCTTCATAGAGTTGGCTACGCTCAATTCGTCCTGACACGGGAGCCACAATAATTGTGTTTTTGAGATCGAATCGAGCTTTTTCAAAATCAGCTTTCGCCGACACAAGAGTCGATTCGGCTGCCAACTCTTCGGCAACCGCATCATCCACATCTTTTTGACTTACGGCCTGCTCGTCTAGAAGCGGTTTTACACGAGCCAACTCCGCTCGGGCCTGAGCCAACCGAGCGACGGCCTGGCCTACTTGACCTTTAGCACTTCCGGCCGCAGCCTTAAACGGAATCTGATCAATGAGATACAGCCTATCGCCTTTCTTGACATCACGGCCTTCTGTAAAAAAAACTTTCTTGATAATCCCCGTGACTTGAGACCGGATCTCGACAGGACGGAACGAGTCCGTTTGACCAATAAACTCCACCTCGTCAGGAATCGTTTCAGGAACCACGGTCATGACTTTGACTTCGGGGGGTGGAGGTGCAGGCGGCGGAGCAGCCTCCTGCTTACAAGCTGTCACGCTCAAGAGCACGACAACAACGGCGAACACGAGTCTATGTTTTTCTTGTTTCATAGGAAATTGCCTAAATCTGTACATCACGTCTCATGTACCTACAACTGGTTTTTATCGTGCTGTCGTGCCCCAAAAGTCCTCATTGACTTTCCGCAACCATAATCCATTTGCTACGAACGTTCTCTGACACACGATGAACAATTCCCGCGTGCTACGACAAGCAGACACCCGCAAGAAACGATTCTGGTTCGGTGTCATTGAGTCATTTACAACGCAAGTGGTTTAATCGGAGCCAACACGAGCATCGGATCTTCTTTCCATTGCGATGCTGGATCATCCACATATAGCTCCACTTCATTGCCATCAGGGTCCTTCAGGTACAGGCTTTGGCTTACCGTATGGTCACTCATTCCCACAATGAAAACGCCAGCCTGTTCAAGGTCCTTTTTAGCAGAACGAAGCTCCTCCAAGCTATCACCAACTTTAATGCCAATATGATAGAAACCACGCCGTCTACCTGACGAAGGTCCCGGAACATCTCCCACCTCGATCAAAAGTAATTCGTGATGCGTCCTGCCGGAGGTCAAAGCGCCAGCCTTGCCTTCGAACGCCCGGCCGACTTCCTGAAACCCCAACAGGTCTCGGTAAAAGCTCAACGAACGCTCTAAATCTTTCACATAAAACACGACATGACCTACATACTGTGCTTTCATGGCACCTCCTTTCTCCCCAGAAGGTTCCTTATTTCTGAGGAATGATCGTCCGCTGATTTGAAGCTGGAACATCATGCATTTCACTGTGGCTAAAACCCACATTGCGAAACATGCAATCGTATGCAACGGATTTAGTCAATCTCCAGCAAAACCAGGCGCTCATCATATTCGGCTCACCTCACGACCCTCCATCTTTTTGTTCGAACGTCCTCTCTGTGAGTATCTATTGTGTATCCGGCCTCCACGGAAAGGGGCCCATCCATTCATCAAGAAGAATCCGCCAGGCGTTCATCGGCAACCATTCCTTATACATCGCCCAATCTTTGTATTTGGGAAGCTGCACAACATTCGGAACCATCATTGGATTCGTACCCTTCTTAAATTCCGCAAAAATAGCGCCCCGTAAATCTTGCATGAATTGTAAATACATTTTCACGTCTTGCTTGGTTCCCCCCAATAACGGTGCGGCATTGTTGTTGTGAGAATAGACCGCTTTATCGAAATCCATTTGGTCAATAACCTTTAACGATCGCTCCCATTCTTTAATATTGAAATCTGGCACAATATTAAACATGACTCGATTCGGGACAACAAGGTCAGCGATATAGGCAATTTTTTCTTTTGGCAAAAGAAACACGGTCATGCCGAGTCCGTGATTCATGCCTAAATAATGCAACTCAATGACGGTGCCGCCGAGGGTGATATCTTTTCGATTTCCTTTCCAACTTTCGTCGGGAACCACCATGTCCGAGCCTGTATTCGCCTTCATCCATGCATAGGCCTCCTCATGAGCAATCAGCGTAGCCCCGGCATCGCGAAACACTTTCCCACCACTCGCATGATCCCAATGATTGTGGCTGTGCAAGAGATATCGAATGGGTTTATCTGTTATCTCCTTAATAGCTTTGACCATACCTGCGGCGTGTTGGGAGCTCACCGATTCGATTGCGATGACGCCGTCCTTGGTCACCATAAACATGGAAAAATAGCCATCGGCTGGGTTCCCATAGCTATACACTCCGTCCGCGATCTTCGCGGTGTTCGGGGGAAGGTCTTCAGCGAGAGCTACGTTGGATATCAAAAGGCTCAAGACAAGCATGCCAATGAAATGTTTCATACGATTTAACTCCTTTTCTCAACAGGTGACTTCGGAAACAAACTAACGATTAATCAAGTATAAATACGGTGCGCTAGAGATCATTTCTGGGCAATGACACACTTTTCTGTTTCGAATCCTGCGATGCTCTCGCGGTAACCTCTTCCACAATGACATTGGTCTGGCATCCTGAGGCCATCAATTGGCCGCCCGCTCGATGAATCTGTTGCAACAGCGCTTTGCCGTTTTCGTCGATCGAGGTGACGGCATTCAAATCTACCCAGATCTTGCCCCTTTAGTAGCCCATGATGATGCCTAACATGATCCGCCAGGTGTTCATGGGAAGCCATTCCTTATAAAAGAGCCATCCCTTATATTTTGGTAACTGGATGGTATTGGGAATCTCCATCACATTTTCACCATTGTTCATTTTGCGAAGAATTTCGGCTTTCAAATCCTCCAAATACTCCCGTTGTGCCACCACTTCGGCTCGACCGCCAATTGGACCTTCATGCGAAAACACAGCAGTCTGGAATGGAATAGCTTCAATTTCGTTCAAACTGCTCACCCAACCATCTGGATCAAAATCTGGAATGATCGTAAAGGGCAGTCGATTCGGTGTAACGATATCAGCAAAATACATCACCTTTTCCTTGGGCAGATAATAGACGGTCATGCCGGTTCCATGATTCGGACCGAGATAACGAAGTTCCATAGTCTTATCCCCAAGCGTCAGAACATACCGTTTCCCGCTCCAGGTAAAGTCCGGCACCGCCACGTCCGGATGAGGCTGTTTTATAATAGCTTTCTTTGCTTCCTCATGGCTCAACAGGGTAGCTCCAGCGTCTTTAAAGACCTGTCCACCGGCAATATGATCACGATGATCATGAGAATAAATAAGATATCTCACAGGCTGCTTAGTCACGGCTTGAATCGCTTCCAACGTCTTGGCAGCGAACTCTGGATTGATAGAATCCGCGACAATGACCCCCTCAGTCGTCACGACAAACATCGCGTTATAGCCTGGCCCCGTGACCACGTATACATCCTTGGTGACCTCTATCGTGGAATACGGTGCAGGTTGAGCCAAGGCCGTTCCTGCGAGAAAAACGCTAAGAATTACGAGTACGCCCATGAGTTTTTTCATTTCAAGATTCCTTAATTTAATTATGATTCAATAGTCGTTCATATCCTGTGTGTCATCAATCATACCGGACTCGATCTGTAACCTCTTCCACAATGGCTCTGATCAGACATCCTGTGGCCATCAATTGGCCGCCCTCTCGATGAACCTGTTGCAACAACACTTTGCCGTTTTCGTCGATCGAGGTGACGGCATTCAAATCCACCCAGACCTTGCTCCTTTCCTCTGCCCCTCGAATCCCCTGCCAAGAGGCTTCGAATTCGTGAACCCACGGACCAACCAATCGACCTTCGAGTCTGATGGTTGGCCCGGAAGAGTGTTCTTCAAGAGTAATGCGAAGCATGGATGCGTTCTTCCCCTGCGGTTAGGCCGCGGACGCGGTCAATTTTCGATCAACAACGATGTTCTCGGTTACGGGCTCATTCAATTTTTGTGCAATCAATCCATCAACCGACCACTTGCCACCGCCATTGGATACCAACGCCATAGCCATTCCAATGACTAACAGGTGAAACTCAAATCCTTCTCCCGCCTGTTGACCAAACCAGTTCATGAAAAATCCTTGCGGCCAATGCACCATGGCAATCGCCCCCAGCATAATGACTCCAAGACTGGCTGCCGAAAACCGAGTGAAGAGCCCAAGCGCGATGGCCAGTGCTCCGACAGACTCCCCAATAATCACGAGGAATGCGATCAGCCAGGGCATGCCCATTTGCTGGGTGAAAAATCCCATTGTTCCGTCAAATCCATTTCCACCAAACCAACCCAAAAGCTTTTGGGCACCATGAGGAAAAATTACGAGTGCCAACATAACTCTCAAAATCAATCCAGACCATCGATCATCTGTTTCAAAAAATGCTTTCATGGTTTGCCCTCCTTCCGGTCGGTCTGTTGTCAATTAACTCTCAAATATTTCGACAAATATTATTCCGTCTTGTCATATGATATGGCATAAGCCGTACCAGAGAATGACGACACAAACATGACACCTAACACATTGACTTTACGTGTAAAATCAAAAAATCGACAAGAAGGAACAGCGGAGTGCCGAAATAACGAGTGCCGACATGTCGACACATGCCGAAGTACCGACACTCACACAGCTCAAAGCTGGACTGCATTTTTCACGACAGATTATGAGAGAAATTAACCAGAGTTGAGGAAGGCATTTTAATCATCGGAAAGGTTCGTGTGAGAGATCTCACTCTCACGTCTGATCCGTGCTCGCGCCACATCTAAATAGCTTAAAAGTCCCAGAGGATGACCTTCGGCATTGAGCACGGGAACCTGCTTGACGTCTTTCATGTAAAACATCTGTAACGCATCGCGAACGACCTGATGATGCTCCAGACACAGCACCTCCTGAGAGGCAATACTCTGAACAGCCTTAGAAAATGGTTCGCGGTGTGCAGCAGCACGATGCAAATCTGTTTCCGTTATCAGACCTGCGACCTTCCCATTCGCGCCAACAAGGACCAACGCACGTGGAGCATTGACCTCCAACTTCTGAATGGCCTCGCCAATCGTCGCCGATTCCGGCAAACACACGATAGGCGCCTGCATCAAGTCGGTCACTGACATCTGTAGTAATTCCTCCGACCACACCGCAGGATTCAGGACTTCGTCGAGCGGCCCTCGCATGGCCGTATCATGAAGTAATTGACGTAAGGACTGAAAAAGATCAATAAACAACTTGAATTCTTTAGACGCAAATACTAGTAATGTAGCCGAAGTCTTCGCCGTCACGGTGACTCGACGAGCCAGGCCATGAAGCAGTGAACCTTCCCCAAAGTGCTCTCCCTGCGTAAGCTCGTCTTTCCACAACATTTGCCCTTCAGTATCGCACCGTGTCGCCTCAAGTACGCCTGCCTCGACAATGTAAAACGCATTCCCTCGCTCACCTTGTTGAAAAATCACATCACCAGGTTCAAGATGAACTCGCGCCATTTTTTGTGTTTTCCGCAAATCCCAATAATTAAGATCCGGAGGGAAAAACAGCTCGAAAGTCCAATCGATCATCACCCGAAGCTTTCGGTCGATTCCTGGAAGTTTCAGCAAGTGAACGGTCCGTGTGACCCACCAAGCCAATATACCGCTAAATTGCACTCCGAACATCGAACAGACACCTTTATGATGTCCAATGGTCGCCATCTGCCCAAGCATTTTGAAGCGAAAGGGCTGAAGGGAGGACTGTTCCAATGTCGACGCAATATTCTTGGCCACCTGCACACCTAAGGGTGTCGCAAATTGAGCCGTCGGCGGAGAACGCTTCCCATATCCATCAGGATTTGCCGCGCCATCTCCAATTGCCCAGACATCTTCATACCCTTTCACCCGTAGCCATTCATCAGTGAGGAGCTTCCCTTTTTCATATTCACCATCCAGATCAGCGAGAACAGGATTCGGCGCATTCCCAATGGTACACACGACATTCTGGGTTTCAAGACGAGAGCCATCTTTGAGACGAAGATAGTCACTGCTCACAGACATCACACGTTGATTAACTAATACGCGCATCCCTCGCTGCTTGAGAGTGCTTTGCGTAAATTGGCCAAGAGTTTCACCCAACTCTGGGAGGACATGAGAACCAGAATGCACGAGGGTCACACGTAATTCGTCCGAATCCAAGGTTCGATAAAACCGTTTGGCCGCATGGAGCAAATCCAAAATTTCTCCGGCCGTTTCAACTCCGCTATATCCGCCGCCGACAATGACAAAATGCAAGAGACGCCTCCGGGCCTCCGGGGCCGATTCCAGACTCGCCTCTTCAAGGCGACGGACAATATGTTCCCTGAGTGATAACGCGTCGGCCAGTGTTTTCAAAAAAAGCGCATGTTCCATCATCCCCGGAACTGCACGCAGATTCGTACTGCTGCCGAGAGCCAGCACTAAGTGCCGGGCTTCAATGTGGTCGAGATATGGGCCATCGGTTGAATCAAATTCAACTCGCCGTTCCTTGAGATAAATCTTTTTCACTTGCGCACGCATGAGTGTGCAGTGTCGAAGAACAAATCGAATAGGGTTCGTGACGTGACGCGGCTCAATCGACGCGCCGATGACTTCAGGCAAAAATGGCTGGAAGACGAAATAGTTTTCAGCATTTACTAAAAGAATACGTTGAGTAGACTCTGCGCCCCACAACTTCTCCAACCGTTTGGCACAAGCCAAGCCGGCAAAGCCACCCCCGAGAATTACGACATCCCATATTTTATGATCCATACAGTGTTTCCTCATTCAGCCAACACTCATGCTGGCACATTCACAACCTCAGCTGGAGACATCGCCTCAAACGCCTGTTCCTGTTGACGGCGAATCCACTGAGAAATTTTATGGCTGGGCACGGCCTGGTCAGACAATACCGCTTCAGCTAAATCAACCCCTTTTGGAAAACTACGAGTCACGACAGCATTCATTCCGAGTACAGCAAACTTTTTTCGCTCTTCATCCGTTTCCACCGAGACCAACCGCCTTAAATTCGGATAGCGTGTCTGGACGATTGGCGTCAGCTCTTTTGAAATTTCATATCGAGCAACGGTAATCACCAAAACTCCAGCCTGCGCGATCTCGATGGTTTCCGCCAAACGTAAATCGGCTAAATCCCCGAACGCCACGGGATACCCATCGGTACGTGCATTGACAAACCGTTGATGGTCGAAATCAAATGCCCGATAGGAAATTCCATGAGCCTCCAGAGCATCAACCACCCGGCGCCCCTCGTCAGTCATGCCGAGAATAATCACTTGGGCTGGTCCTGTGTTTTCATTCACATCTTGATCCAACACCTGCATCAAATCTTTATTGGCCATTCGCTCGGCAGCCCAATGACCAAAAGCGACAAGGGGTGGAGTCAGGACCATGCTTCCAGCTATCGCCATGATGAGAATTGCAGAAAACTCTGAACCCACTCCCCCCGCGACGGCAGGCACAGCTATCAAGACAAAGGCAAACTCACTGCCTTGTGAGAGTAAAAACCCAAGTTGGATGGCCGTCCTTAGCGGAGTTCCCATAAGCCATGCCGATAATTGCACCAACAGAGTTTTCATCCCTATCAAGACTGAAAGCACCAACAGCACGGTCATCCAGTTGTCGACAAGGACGTTCGTGTCTAATGACATGCCAACCGTGATAAAGAAAAATCCCAAGAGCAGTCCTCGAAAGGGCTTCATCTCTGTTTGCACAAGATGTCTGAAGGGTGTTTCTGAAATAATCATGCCCCCTAAAAATGCACCCAAGGTCAACGAAAGACCAACGGCTCCGGTTGCTCCTGCGGTCGCAAGGACAATTAGGAGTGCGAATGCCGTAAAAATTTCTTCACGTTTAGTCTTTGAGAGATACGAAAACAGTGGACTGATCACAAATCGACCCAACACAATTGCAGCCATAAATGCCATGACACTCTTCACCACGGCGCCGGCCAAGGCACTCCCTAACGATGCATCGTGACCACCCAGGGAGCCAGCCAGAATAAGTAAGAAAATGGCACAGATGTCTTGAAGAATAAGAACGGAAATTGCGGATTGTCCGACAGGACAACGAGATTGATCATATTCGCTTAAGGTTTGAACCGCCACAGCCGTCGAGGACAGGGCCAGGGCCGCACCAACGAGAATCGCATATTCTGTTGAGAGATTGCTGGTCAATGCGAAGAGCATGGCCAACACGGCCGTACACAGGATCATCTGCAAGGGTCCGAGACCAAGAATATCTCGACGTGACGCCCAGAGATGTGCAAGTGAAAAGTGCAGTCCAATATCGAATAGCAGAAATACGACGCCAAGCTCCGCGAGCAAATGAGTCGTCCCGCTTTCGTGAATCAGTCCGAATCCATACGGACCAATAATCATCCCAGCAAGTAGATAGCCCACAATAGGACTCATATGTAATGACCGCATCAACACAATCGATGAAATGCCGACAAAAAGCAGCAAGATTGCAGGCTGTAGGGCTTCGACTTGTTCCATAAATTATCTATCCAATCGATACACGAACGCTAATCAACTCTGACAGGTAAAGTCTCAGCAGAGCGCTTCTCTATAAATCACAATCATGTCGAGCGCTTCACGGCTCCAATATCGGAGAGGTTTCTTTCTGGCATACCATGAGACCGCCATGCATTTCAGTCAAGAGCTTCGTGAGGACCAGCTCACAATCAAGACGACTTAAGCTTTTCACATGACGCTGTGATTCTGTGCATCAAATGGTCTGCCTGACTGCGGCTGTCCCAAAGAACGCATATCAAAACCAGAGGGTGCCTGATGCGCGCGCAAGCCGAATTCAGGCAAGATCGCGAACATATGGTCAAAGATGTCAGCCTGTATACTTTCGTAGGCCATCCAGTCGGTGGTGTTGGTAAAGGCATAGACTTGTAACGGAAGTCCATCAGCATTGTGCTCCTGCTGACGGACCATCAATGTCAACCGCTGGTGAATCCGGGGATGCGTTTTCAGGTAGGCGGTCATGTACGCGCGAAACGTCCCAAGGTTGGTCAGTCGCCGGCCATTGATCATCGTTGATAAATCTACATGAGTCTCATCATTGTCGCGACGAATGTCCTGGAGTTTTTCATCCAAATATGGAGACAGCAACGAGGACTTATGGAGCCGTTGGAGATCTTCTTCGAGCAGAAATCGCACGCTGCTTGTATCTAACAGAAGACTGCGCTTCATGCGGCGGCCACCGGATTCAGACATGCCGCGCCAGTTTTTAAATGAATTGGCAATTAAGGCATATGTGGGAATCGTGGTGATGGTTTTGTCCCAGTTACGCACCTTCACGGTAGTCAAGCCGATATCGATCACATCTCCATCTGCGCCATATTGGGACATTTCCAACCAATCCCCCACCCGAAGCATATCGTTTACCGATAGCTGAATGCCGGCCACGAGGCCAAGGATGGGATCTTTAAACACCAGCATCATCACGGCAGAAATAGCTCCCAGCCCACTCAACAGAATCAATGGTGATTTGCCCATAAGAATGGAAATGACGAGCAGAACGATGAGTACGGCGGAAAGAAGTTTGACACTCTGAATAACTCCCCGTAACGGGAAGGCATTCATGGCTGGCTTTTGTTGAGAAATACGCAGCACAGCATCGAGCAAAGAAAAGAACGACAACAGGCCATACAGCATGATCCAAAAATCAGATGCCGTCTCAACAATCGGCAATAATACCGACTCAGGGTTCAGCCAGAGCCCTGCCTGAAGATGAAAAATGACCCCTTGCAGCGTCAATGCAAGCCGGTTATAGAGCTTGCTCTCAAACAGTATCTGACGCCATACCTGACGGGCACTCATGGCCCGCCTTTCCACCCATTTCAAGACCACTCTGTGTAAAATCCAGTGAATAGCCAGTGAGATGAAGGCAATCCACATCAAAATTGTTACGGTGTACAAGAGGGTTGAGTACTCAGGAATTGTGGCACTCAGCCATTCCCTCAAAAGACTTTTAATATACGTTCTTGCCTGGTCCATCGCGTGTTTCCGTTTCGCCAAGTCGCTATGAATAAGAATCTGATATTACACGCTATCGGTGATCTTCGCATGTTTCGAGCGATACTCGAAAGTCGAATGAGTCATCTTCTCCATGTTATAGCGTATCCACCGTACTTTCAGCCGAATTGACAGCACGTACAGGCCCAAACCCATACGTCGTTCAAGCAAAAGGTAAAAAAGGAATATTCCTGAATGGGATTGGACTGTGGAAAGGATATTCAAGCAGCCAATTTCTTTGAGATTGCCTACAGCACATCCTATCGACGTCGATAGGATTATTCTCAGCAGAATAATCGCTATCCATTACTGTTTTTTGAGCCCCAAGAAAATTCGGCATTCGAGGCGTGACTTATGACTCAATTGGTGTAATCCCCATTCGATTCGTTGACTCGATGACAAGAAGCTCTTAGAATATTGAACAAGATGAACACTCATACCCTTGTCTCATCGGAAGATTTACTCCAGTGGTGGGCCGAGTTTGCCCAAGACCCGCAATCCCCAGATTGTTATGAATTAACTGAATATGGAGAACTCGTCTTGAGTCCACGAGCTGAAACGGATCATCAACGGCTCTGCGCGGAAGTTGCCTTTCAACTTCGCAGCCAATTAGGAGGAGAAGCCGTGGTCGAAGCAGCCGTCCTTACCACCACCGCTGGCATTCGCGTTCCAGACGTGGTCTGGATGCCTCAGAACCGATGGAATCAGCTACCACGGAATGCCGTCCTCGAAGCTCCTGAGCTCGCGGTGGAAGTTCTGTCACCTGGCAATCGGAAACCTGAAATGAACCATAAGATCCAAGGGTATCTGCAATCCGGCGTCCAAGAAGTCATCCTGATCGGTCTCACCGGCTCGATTGAATATGTTCGGCAAGATGGCGTGCATAGCACATCCATATTCAACGTCACGCTGTCTCTGCCATCCCAGCTCTTCGAATAATTTCTCAAACACCACTACCTTGCAAGTGACTCACAGCCACTGAGTGCGAGACGGATGTCTCCTTATGATTTCGTGGGATCAAAGTAGCTGTGGCCACAAACCACGTGTTGGTCTCAATCTAATAGACTTCGTTGCCAGTAAGTTGCTCGGTTGTTCGTTTGAATGTGAGGCCAGCAAAGTCTGCTTTTCCAAGCGCTTGGCACACTCTCATCCCGAAAACCCGCCCAAAAGAATCACCACAACCCAATGGTTTTTCATAGGTCAAAACTGTAACTCGGCCTAATTATCTCCATTGTCTTACGCACTCAAAAGTCGAGTTGGACTCACTTCGCGAGATTTGACCATCATATCTCCTCAAACCATTTCGGTCATCGCCTAGAACGTCAAAACAAAATCATACTGACCCACCAGACCGTCAGTGATCAAACCAGCCTGATCCTTTGTGTATTCGATGATGACGCTTTCTTGTTCCGCTTGCGTCATTCGTTTACTTCGAAGGATATCATCTTTGGCATTGAGTTCGTGAATAAATTCGTAGTTCGGAATTTGCTCTCCCTTGAAGTATAACTGCGTTACGAGTTGCGGAACTCCCGCAGCCATGACCATAAAATGCAAATGAGGCGGGCGGTACCATTGCTCTTCCATATCGACGGGGTAAAATCCGGGAATAATCGTTTTAAAAGAATAATTTCCATTGGCATCCGTGATGCAGCGCCCCCAATACTGAAAATACTCATCGTAGGACCGTTCAATCCATTCACCAGACAGCGGATGCTGAAATCGGGTATTCTCCTGGTCGCCTCGATGGTTGTATCTTCCCGAAGCGGACGCGTTCCATTCGATCAACACCGCTCCAGTTAGAGGTTTAAGCGTTCCTTCCCGGTCTAGTAGGACCTTGCCTCTGATGTAAACCACCTGACCCTTGGCTTTTCCCTTCTTCCCTTGAATGGTCGTAAGATCATTATCATTCGCCTCACTGATCGGCAATCGAAAATCTAAGTTTTCTCGAATACCTATCACCGGATCTCCATCATCAGGGAAAAAAGGTCCAAGGGTTTGCCGTGGACTCTTTTGACTCGATGGAAGTCCTTCACTTAAGGGAGTGCCGCGCTTGAAGGATTGCGCAAGGACGGGAATTCCCATCAACGTCCCCGCTGCAGTTCCAACCACGCCCATGCTCTTTTTCAAAAATGTTCTCCGTGAATTATCGTGGTTTGCGTTCTTCATTACACCTCTCCTACCACGTAAAGATTTTACGGCTCGATTTACTACTCTCATGCAGTAAATCGAGCCGCATTACCTACCCTTTACATCCGACTGGTCACTTGGTTTTTCCCTGAGCGTTAAAGCTTTTTTCAGCATGCTCACCACGATGAAGATCGATGACGGTCCCGCCTTCATTCACTTCGACTGTGACAACCGCTCCTTCTTCAATATTTTTGGTTTTGATCTCTAAGCGACCGAGAGGAAATGTTTTTTCACCTTCAGCAGTCTCCAACTTGATATGTTTGTCCATTTTCCCCATATACACGAGTTTCCCGGTATAGAAGTGATGATGGCCCTCTTCACCCTTTAGATGCGCCTCGATTACCGTGTTGTTCTCGTCCAAGACCATGGTCACTTCATCCCCGACTTTATATTCGGCATGACCATGTCGCCGGGCGTTTTTTTGATTCAACATGTGGTTGCCCGCCTTGGTTTCAACCGTGACGAAATCGCCTTTGACAGCCGTGACCACACCCGTGGCCTTCGAGTGGCCTTCGCTGACTGCGGAAGAATCGGCTTGCCCAACACCTGCCCACATAAACACTGTGACCACCAACGCCGACAGAACAAAAACTTTTAAATTAACTGTGCGGTTCATGACTACCTCCTTGGTAATAAAATTGGAACAGAATAATCAGCCATCCATAAGCGGACGACTGTGGTGATTGTTTGTTTCTGACTTGCGTTTAATCTTCCGCACTTCCCTTCAATCCATCTACACTCCAAATGCCTGAGCCGTGAGCCGAAATGAAGAGAAAGACAAAACAATACAGGGCCGCCAACTCCCCTCCATTCATGATGGGAAATAACGCTTTGGTTCCATGCGCCATCCAATAAGCGGCCGCCATCAGGCCACTGCATAGAAAGGCCGTCCAACGAGTAAACAGTCCAATCATCACGAGAAATCCACCGAACAGTTCAATCGATCCGGCGATGTATACGACAAAACCGGGAGCTTCCATAGGCATGGGCGTCGGAAACCCGAACAACTTCTGCGCCCCGTGCCACAAGAATAACAATCCAACGATGATACGCATGAGTGCGTAGGCTTGTGGCTGTAGTGCGTTCATAATGTTCCTCTCTCGTTGAGTTGGAAATGTATGGATCGAATCCCGTTGAGTTTCCTTGACGATTCAATATGGCATAAGTTGTACCAAACGCATATGACACACAAAAAAGTCATAACGCTATGATTTCATAATTGATTGTTCTGAGCAGATAACGAGGAACAGCGAAGTGACGACACGAGGCATGACGACATTTCGACTTACGACGAAATGACGACAGGAACATAACGGCGAGGTTTGCGAAATTGTCCCTGAAGTACGGACGCCCTGAGGGAAATCAAGAATGATTCCTCTCAGGGCGACGAATTTGTGTCCGAAAGACCTTTCACAGGCCTTCACTCAGGGTTGTTCACTGGTCCAGCCAATCGACTTACCGATACCCATGCCCTTTTTTATACCCATGACCTTTCTTGTAGCCATGCCCTTTCTTGCCGTCGTGCTTTTTGCCATGCACAGCCTTTTTGAGTAATTTCATGTCGAACCCAACCCGTTGTTCCGGGGTGAGGATGTTGCGTAGAGCCACTTTAAACGCATACTTTTTTTGCATGTATGCTTTTTTCAGTTCCAGTACTTCGTCGATTTTTTTATTGATGGCCCCCTGATCGGCATTGTCTTGCGTAACCAAGATCGCCAGCTCAACTTTCTTGACGGTTTTCTGAGCCTTCAACAAAGCTTTGGTTTTCTTAAAGTCTAGCCGCAGTTTGCCAATCTTGGCCTTTTGTTCATCAGTCAGCGTTTTAGTCCAGCATGAGCCGCCGTGCCCTTTCTTCCCATATTCCATGTCTCGATGATGAGATTTTTCGACATGATGGCCACTCTCTTTTCCATGCCCTCCGCTCCTTGGATCCGCATACCCAGGACTACTCATGATTAACAACATGCTAACGAACACCGACGCGGCTACCATGAAAGAATGCGTGTAACGAGTCATGACTATCTCCTTTGTGTAAAGTGAAGAAATACCGCCATAGCTGGACGGAAATGGTAATTGAGGTCTATCTAGTTCCTTGCGTGAAAAACCTGATGAAACTATTGCACGATTGCAATGTGCCAAAATGAATATTCAATGAGCGTTCCTGATCTGTACGTTAGCTATACCTGTTACTATTGTACCCCCTGAAAATGTCAAATTTGTCTCAGACTCGTAAAAGTTTGTAACAAACTGTAACGACCTGTCTGCCATCTCTTTGATGATCATGCGTTGACATCGCTCTGAAAACACACGCGTTCTTCAGAACGTAAATAACACCATGTACGGCAAGAGCCATTCCAGGACCCACGAGGCAAGACCTCACATCCAAACATCTGATTTTTATTTATTTTCTTTGTTGTATAAAGAAAGGAATGCAAGCGATGTCGAAATGAGGCGTGACGATATATCGACGAATGATGTGGGGACGACACGAAAACTAGAGTTAGTATTTAGTGAAATATTCTCGTAAAAAATGGCGGCCCAGCTGTGGCCGACTCTTTCCCACCTGAAGGTATTCCAAGCTTTCTGCAATCTATTGTTCCGCTCCTACCTGTGGAGCAGCACCGATACTGTCGAGGCCCACGTGGATACACACGACATCCAGATATCCGCCCGGTCGCCGCTCAGACCAATTCCTCCAACGATGGCTTCATCGATGTTGAAGCGAAACCTACAATAAGCAGGAGCATATGTAGAGTCATTTCTGACTATGTGCCTCCGGCGGATTCCAAAATTCCTACGATCTCTTGAAAGCCTTTTCGCCGGGCATGCTGCAAGGGTGTTACGCCCTCTTTGTCGCTAACATTGACATTTGCTCCAGCATCCACGAGCAACTGTACAATCTTCTGATGACGGGGACCACCATTACTGAGGACAATGGCCTCTAATAAAGCCGTCCACCCCAAATGATTCACATGATCGATATCGACGGTTGTGTTGACTAACAATTCCACCATATCCACGTGGCCTCGCTCAGCAGCCGGAATCAGCGGAGTCCCGCCAAAGCGGTTATACACGGTAAAATCCGGGTTGGCTTGCAAGATACGCTTCATGATATCGACCCTGCCTTCGGCTCCCGCCAAGAGGAGAGGGCTATCCTCTTTGTGATCTTGCATATTCACATCTGCGCCAGCTTCAAGTAACATGTTCGCACTTTCAAAATGGTGTTTCTCCACCGCGACGAGCAAGGCGGTACGTCCTCGAATATCCTGAGCGTTAATGTTGATGCCTTCCTTCACCATTGCCTGTACCGTGGTCAGGTCGTTTTGAGAGACGGCCTCGAGCAGGCGTTGTTCTTTGTCCGTCATAAGACTGCCGGGTTTTGCTAGGACAATCACGGAAATGAATATTCCAAATCCCAGTAGACTGAAGAAGACGATCGTCTTCATCATGCTACCTCCTGCACCAATATGTTTTCGGACATGACCTCATAATTTGTTTGCTCTTGTTAGAAGACATCGCATAAGCCGGACCAAAAAATGAGCATATCATCTACGGAAAACTATCTGATATGTATATCAATCCTATTTGACCTTGAAGTTTGAGTCTAAATATCGGATCAGCCATCTTGGAAATCTTCAGGCATTGACATCGACGACGATGCGGCCCTTGATCCGACCGTTTAAAATCTCGACCCCCAGTTTCGGAACCTCGGCTAACCTCGCTGGACGGATCATGGCGTCGAGTTTTTCCAACGGAAGATCAGAGGCAATACGTCGCCATGCTCTCAAGCGCCGGTCAAAAGGCTGTAGCACACTGTCTATCCCCAATAGATTGACTCCACGCAGCAGAAAGGGAAGCACGTTTGTTGGCAGCGCCACTCCACCGGCAAGTCCGACCGCCGCGACTGAGGTGCCGTATTTCAACTGACCAAGCACACGCGCCAACATCTTCCCACCAACCGCATCGACACAACCCGCCCATGTCTCCGATTCCAGTGGCTTCGCAGATGCGATGTTAATCTCTTGGCGAGCGACAATCCGAGTCGCACCGAGCGACTTCAAATAATCGGCTGCCTCCGGTCGACCCGTCACTGCTGCGACGTCATACCCGAGATTCCCGAGAATCGCTGTCGCGATCGAACCAACTCCGCCCGCTGCTCCCGTGACTAACACAACACCTTGTTCGGGGGTCAAACCATGATCTTCTAATGCAACTATCGCAAGCATTGCGGAGAAGCCAGCCGTACCAATGGCCATCGCTTGCCTGGTTGTCAGATTATCCGGTAATGGCACCAACCAATCGGCCTTGACGCGAGCCTTTTGTGAATAGCCGCCCCAATGCGTCTCGCCCACACGCCAACCGGTTAAGACGACTGTGTCGCCAGGCCGATAACGTGGATCATTGGACGCCTCAATCGTTCCCGCAAAGTCAATCCCCGGCACATGAGGATAATCGCGAACCAGCCCGTTGTTTGCCTGCAGGCACAAGCCATCTTTATAGTTGACTGTGGTGTATTCAACAGCGACCGTCACATCGCCTGACGGCAATCGATCTTCAGTCATCTCTTGAACGCAAACAGAAACGTCTGCTTGTCCGGTCTTTTCGACCACGAGGGCCTTGAAGATCATGGTCCCCTCACATCATCATCTCGTAAAGCTGAATCCGAGGAACGCTCGCTAGCGATTGACTGCAAGACCAGCAAAAAGATTTCACTGAGCATCCCCCAGTCTGGCATACCACTGTAACATACAAATCTCAATTCGGCCTTTTCCGCTCCAATCAATCCACGATTGCCTGTTTTTCAAAGTATGTGTCGTTTCCTCCGATCCAGTCCTGGCGCGCTGGCAAAAAGAAATCGACATCAATCGTATCTTCCAAAAAGCGCAATTGATGCGGTGTAATTGTCGGAAAGATGATGATTTCTCCGCCTGCCACAATGAATGTCTTGCCGCCAGATAGAACTTCGACTTTGCCGGACACGATCCAGGTGACTTGTTCGTTCACGTGGGAGTGCATCTGGATGAAAGCTCCCTTCTTGGCGGTCCACTTCACATAGGTGGGTTGGGGTCCCATGGAAATATTGGCGCGTGATCCCAGGCGAAACCTTCCCCGGCTTCAATTTGTCGAGGACGATATGGGCAAACGCGGTTTCGACGCCAGTGGAATTGCGAGGCGCTGTGGCGATTTCAGCGCTGGCCGGAAGAAGTGCCGAACAAATTACGTTCACTGTTGTCATGATCATCGTGATCATGTATCGGCGGGTATGTTTGAAAATTTACGTCTCATTTGGTACCTCCCTTGATTTGAGCTCTTCGCACTCGTTTTTTTGCACGTACTTACCTTCAGACCTTTGATACGGCGGCATATCCTTGTCTGCATGTATCTGTACGCCCATGTTTTGACCTCAATACACATAGGTTTGACATGAATCAATTATCGACCAAATATACCGTTCGTCAGCGGCTTGAAGCGGAAGATATAATATGGCGGCGTGGCCAACTGGGTTCCGTCGTTGAATGGTGCTCCGAGATGGACTTTGGCGGCAGAGACGTACATGTAGCCGTCCTTGTTGTAACTAATTCCGTCGGGCCAAAGCATGCGTTCGTCGGATGCCAACACCGAATATTTCTTGTCAGTTGCCGACACGAATCCGATGCTACGACTCTCCACGTTCGTGGAGTACAGATTGCCTGCGGTGTCGATCGACAATCCACCGTTGTTTCCTTTGTCGCTGTGTGTTACGACAGCGGCCGCCAGTTTGTCTGGTGATAGGGACTCATTGGCGATTTCCTCCATGCGAACGCGATAGATTGTCTTGCCGCACAATGGTGCGAAGTAGAGCCATTCGTTCTCTACATCCAAAGTGATCCCGTCGGCTCCGACGTAGATCGGCATTGGATTGCCATCCTTCACGACGCTCATCGGTTTGCCGTCGATCATGATAGGCGAGTCAGTGTCGGCCTCCGTCATGGATTGACCTTCCAACAAGCGGCGAGCCTTCCCGGTCTTCAAATCGACGACCACCAATGCGGCCTTTGAACCATCACCACCGCGTGCGATGCCTTCATCTGCAATCACCACCAATTGACGTTTCATATCGACGACGAAGTCATTGAGTTGCGAGGTATCATTGCTGGCGGGCGCAGGAATGTAGTACAGCCTGTGAAGCTCGTTTGTCTGTGTGTTCCAGCCAACCAGCTTCGGCGTGATGTCGCTGCGCGTGCCCATATCAAGTATCCAGATTATTCCATCTGCTGCATTTCGGATCCCCAGGACGTCGTCGAGGAACCAGTCGTTATCCACACGAGGTGTGTTCCACTGACGATTCGGAAACGGTGTGTATTCACCAGTTTCAGGGTCGAGCCGTGCGACGCGTATTTCCGGTTTGAAGAACGGATGAAAACTGACAATCAGATCTTTATTTTCGGCGAACGCGATATTGCCAACCGCTTGATCTGTATTCGTCACAACCTCCAATTGGTTGCTTTGTGAGGCCTTGGTTGCATGCACCGTACGCCCCGGGGACTGCCGATGCGTCTGAGCGAACACCGGCACACAATGCACAACTATAACGCCAATGCTGAACAAGACCAGAATGAAATGTCGACGATTGATAAACAGCGAATATGCAGGCATGGCTAGGTTCTTTCGTTTATGTATTTCTGTTGGTTTAGATTGATATGCGAATAATGGCTCCCACGTATCTCTGTAAACACTTCCGATCAAGGCAAACGCGACTTTGGCAAGCCGGCTTACCGTCATCCGCCGCTTAACGTTGCTCCATGCGCCATTAACCACTGTTGGGTCACTTCATCGATTGGCTGATTATCTCGAGAAACTTTATAGGCAAGTTCTGCAATGATGTCATTTGAGAACCGTAATGAATCTAACGTTTGTAATTGCTCCTTGATAAACAACGATTTGTTATCGTCTCGGACACGCAGAACCGCTTTGTCGACAATGCCAAGAAGCCCTTTCGGCTCTTTTACTTCGCGAATAGTATACCGGTAGTGCAAAAACTGCGGTTTCCACAACGTCCATCTTCCCCATGCGCTGACGCGTAGGCCGAATCCCTCGCCGTCCCGAGGACCGCTAGTGAGCGTTGTGTTTGTAATGCTGTTCAAGTATCCCCGCGCCAAAGTCATTCGACTTGCTTCGCCAGACGGCATGAACGTGGTTGCCGTTTTGCACATTATCGTATTCAAATACGAAGTCCGGCCCTTGCAGGCGAAAATAGTGCGGCTTCCGACGCTCCGTGCTACCCATCCACGCGAAGCGAAGGACATCAAGATTGATCGTGTCGGTAATTCCAAGGGAGATTTCTGGCCGGTAGTTGGCGATAGCCTCATCGAGGATACGGCGTATCCAAAACTGCTGCAATTCGTCAAGCGACGCGACGGATATACCTTGCGGTTCGAGCGATTCCTCCCAGTCATTCCATTGCTCTCTCGGCTTGCGGAGATTGGCAGCAAAAATCTCGGCGGGCGCCTGCTCGGACAGAATCGCTGCCTTCTTCTGCGAGTCGTTCAGCGACATCACAAGCTTCCGCGCAAGATCCTCTTGAATCCCATGCACTCTCAAGCCGGCAAGAGGACCGCTTGTCACTTCGCCAGGGTTGGACCCGAGAAAGGACGGCGTGACCGATAAGCCGTCGGGGGAAACCGTGACGTTTAGTGAAACGTGATGTCCCTCGAAACGCCATCCCCAAGCGGATTCCATTGACGGGGTGCCAAAGAGTACCCATACATAGTGATCGACGCTGCGCGGCAACCCCACGTCGTCGAGTACATCGAGGATCTCTTCAAGCTGCATAATGGTCACCACTTTGAGATAGCCCGCCGAACTCAATGTGTGGGTTAAAAGATCATGCACAAGCATACGTTGTTCGGCAGACATGTATTCAAGGGACAGGCCCGCGCGGGCGGTTGGCCAGAATTGCCAATTTTCCCGGTTCTGATCCGTAAACTTGAGAACCATTTGTTCTGCATGATCAACCCCCAACAGCCCAGCAAACGGACTGCCTTCTGATACCGACTTCAAAATCTCACTGGCAATGTCGACCATTTCGGAACGCACGGCTTCCGAAAGTAATTGGACATCTTCCAACGGCTTCTTGCTACTGTTTGACAGCGATGAAAGAGCAGAGGCGTCATTCGACATTCCAAAAGATTGTGGTATTTCTGCAAGCAGCACCGCAATCACTAAGACACAGGCGGCTAACACGGCTGAAAGTATATCTGTTTTCATGATGTTCTCCTTTTTTAATCAAGCCAAATAGCCAGCATCCCACCAGCCCCCCTTTAAACTGTCTCGGGTACCTACTCTAATCAATTCCTAAATCGTGAAGTCCACGACCACTCCATCGGCAACGGTCATGAAATCGCCCCATTCCCTGTTATCTGACACTGTCCGGAAATGGACGCTACGATATCTTTGGTTGACCGTCAGAAACGCTAAGTCCACCATCGACAGGAATTATGGCTTCAGGTACAAAACACGCTTCCTTGCTTACTCATTTGAAATTACTGCCCCGACTCAAAGATCTTGTTGAGGTATTGTTTCAGAAAATTCAGCCAGAAACCTAAGAAGAATCCATTTCAACGGATCATCCTGCTGATCGTTCCTAGGAAAGGCTACGTTTAATCCAATTGGGGCATCTTAGCCAAAACAGTCTCGATCACGCGCACCATCTCTTGGGATTTCTTGGGATCAAGCGCATCGGGATGTGGCGAGACAAACTGACCGGAATCGTTGTCGAAATACTGGCCCGACGCCGTCGCGAATTCATCTTCCAGGGCCGCGCGGGTCAGGATTTCCGCGCCGATGCGGATATCGCCGCCAGCCACTCCAAAAGCATCTTTTACCATCTTGCTCCCAAGCATCGACCCTGGATTCACGGCAATAATCGCTGGACCTTCCCCCTTGAGCGAAAGCGCCACATGACGAGACCACATGGTCAGCGCCAGTTTACTTTGTGCATACGCCGCACCGCCTAACAGACGACCCTGTCCGACCAGCGCCTTCGGATCGACCGGCGACTGAGCCGCGGAAGACACATTAATCACCCGTCCAGACGCACCAAATATCGGCAAAAGACGTTGCGTCAACAGATAGGGCGCAATCGTATTGACCGCGAACCGCACATCAAGCCCATCCGGCGTGACAGGACCAGACGTGTTATACACACCTGCATTATTGATGAGCACATCAAGTTTCGTGTGCTTTTCCGCGACAGCCTTCGCGAATGCCTCAACCTCGGCCATGCGCGACAGATCAGCCACGTAGCGTTCAACGTGCCCACCACCCGATAGCGCGGAGAGCGTTCGTTCCGCGTCCTTCAGCTTTCCCGGATTGCGCCCATGCAGCAGCACGTAGTGGCCCTGCGAGACCAGCATTCTGGCCGTGGTTAATCCGATGCCGTCGGTCGCTCCGGTTACAAGAATGATTTTTTGCATGCGATTGGTTCCTTCACGCTGAGAAGTCTGGCAGAAGGTCATCGGCCAGCCGTGTCAACGTTGTCTCGATATCCGCCTGATTAAAGCGGAGGTTGAGCGCCACATGGTTGACACCGATTTCTTCCCGAGACTTTAGATAGGTTCGAAGATGATGCGTCCCCAACCGGAGTCCCAGATGAATCGGTTGGGGAGGTGTGTCAGGGTCTTTGGCCAGGTCAATATAAAACGGTTCCATGACCGGCTGGACGGGTCTTCCTGACGCCTCGACCTGCGTCCGCCAGTTGCGAATGATCTGTGCTTGCACCATAGTATTACGTGGATACAGCATCCAGCCATCTCCATTTTTTGCAATCCATGCGGAATCTTGTTGACTACCTCCCGTAATCAGCAGCGGCAGTTTTCCAGAGGCTGGCTTGGGCAGCATGTCCATTCCGCCATTAGGACTGCCATACGTATTTTCGAAGGCCGGTGCAACCTCACTCATGCGCCTGATATAGTTAAAGCTCTCGCGAAATCCTGCGCCGCGTTCGGCAAAGTCCAGATTGAGCGCCGGATACTCCTCTGGCCGGTCACCCGAAGCAACACCAAGGATGAGCCGCCCTCCCGACAGCACATCAACGCTGGCTGCGGACTTGGCGACATGCGCCGGATGCCTCAGCGGCAGAACAATGCTAGCCACACCTAGTGCAATCCGCTCTGTCTGACCAGCCAACAGGCCTAGATAAACAAACGGGTCGTACATCTGACCGGCATCCCCGAATGACGGCACGTTGAACGGCACATCTCGCAACCAGACTGCGGAAAACCCGAGTGCTTCGGCCAGTTGAATGCGTTCCACGTGACGGGTCATCGCCGGCACCGGGCCCGGAGAGTAACTCTCCAGCGGCACCACCAATCCAAGGCTCAGCCGGTTCGTGCGGAACACGGAGTTGTACGCCCGATTGATGGGTTGGAACTCGATTGTATTGAACGTCTCCATCAGTGTCATCATGCAAAGCCTCCAAATGGTTTCAGCCGTTGGTATTTGTACCGTACGCTTCCAGCTTCATCGACCTCAAAGTCACGAGCACTGAGAATACTTTCCAGCACTCGCGCGAGACCGGCGCGAACCATCTCACACGATGGACAACTCGTAGGATAGCCGATGGCCCCTATCGTCTCTCTCACCCTTTCCCCGTTACGACGGTTCGTCATTTTCCACAACCACTTTGCCCACAGCTTGCCCACTCTCTAAGCGAGCGTGCGCTTGTCCGACTTCTTCAAGTGAATAACGCTGTTCGTCAAGGACAGGTTTCAGCCCCCCAGACTCAATAATTTGAGTTACGTTGCGCAAAATCTCTGCATGTTCTTCGCGCTTCACGTTATGCAGCATGGGGATTAACATGAACACGACGTGCAACGACAAACCCTTAAAATGAGCAACCGTTAAATCCATCTCACACAACGCAACTGTCGAGGCAATTTGACCATTAAGTGCAGCCGCCTCAAATGAGTTAGCCATGTTTGCACCGCCTACAGAATCGAACACAACATCAAACCCTGCCCCACCAGTATGTTTGCCCACGTACTGCTCAATCGTCTCAGTTTTATAGTTGATGGCAGTGGCCCCCAGTTGTTCGATTAACGCCAATTGCGTTTCACCGCCACCCGTAGAATACACTTCGGCACCAAAATGTATTGCCAGCTGCAACGCAACATGACCAACGCCACCAGATCCACCATGCACCAGAACTTTTTGGCCTTGCTTGATACCCGCGCGAGTCAAACCTTCGTAGGCAGTAATGGCAACCATTGGCAATGCAGCGGCTTCTCGCATCGACAATTTTTTTGGCTTATGGGCAATCAAGTTGCTGTCCGCCACCATGTATTCAGCCAATGTACCGGGCAAATCGGCCAACCCACCTGCACAGCCATAGACCTCATCGCCTATTGAATAATCTTGAACACCCTGACCGACGGCCTTAATCGTGCCGGAAAAGTCCATTCCTAAAATAGCTGGCGTATCGGGTGATAATGGTAACTCCTTACCCATTCTACGAATCATAGTATCAACCGTGTTGACACTTGATGCAGCGATCTTTACGAGAACATGACCGGCTTGTACTTCAGGTTTTTCAACTTCCGCCGCTTCAAATACGGCGTCTTCGCCATAGGCATTAATCAGCATGGCTTTCATCGTGTTTGTCCTTCCGCTCGTAATTGTGAATATCACACAATCGGCATCAACACGTACATGCTCATGATACGTTGTCTGACATAGGTCGATACCTCTCGTGAACTTCGTGTCCTGATTCGCCTAGGCCCAATCAGCCAGAACCACTTTACCCGTCGAATTCCCTTGTTCCAGCATGGCGTGCGCTTTGCGGAGGTTACTTGCGTTGATAGGGCGAATCACTTCATTGAGAGTCGTCACAAGTTGACCGTCATCGATAAGTGTGGCAATCGACGTAAGCAACCGTTGTTGTTCGATCATATCCGGAGTCTGATACATCGACCGCGTAAACATGAATTCCCAGACAAAGGTCGCGCTCTTGCTCTTAAGCAAGTCAAGTTCCACAGGTTCGGGCGTCTCGACGATCGAGCAGATACGTCCTTGTGGCGCGATTGCATTGGTCATTGCCAGCCAATGTTGCATGGTATCGTTCAGGCAAAAGATATAGTCGACCTGTGGCCGTGAAATGTCACGTAGCTCCTGATCAAGCGCATTGCGGTGATTGACTACCTGATCGGCACCGAGCTTTTTGACCCAAGCCATCGAATCAGGGCGTGAAGCGGTGGCAATCACATTCAGCTTGGCCAGTTGCTTTGCCAGTTGAATCGCGATCGAACCGACGCCACCAGCCCCTCCAATAATCAGAATGAATTTGCCTGCATCCTCACCACGCGTTGAGATCCCGAGTCGCTCAAACATGCCTTCCCAAGCCGTGATGCTCGTTAACGGGAGTGCAGCCGCTTCCGCGAAAGAGAGTGAACTGGGCTTCTTGCCGACGATGCGTTCATCAACCAGTTGATACTCGCTGTTACTCCCCGGCCGGGTAATGTCACCCGCATAGAACACCTGATCTCCGACGGCAAAGTGTTCGACCTCTGATCCCACGGCCATGACTTCACCGGCGGCATCCCATCCTAAGATGCGGGGTGTCGCTTCAATCTCGTCTCGTGGTGCGCGCACTTTATAATCGACAGGATTAACGGAAATGGCCTGAACCTGAACCAGGAGGTCTCTTCCAGTTGGTTGCGGTTGGTCAATCTGAACATCCACTAATGATTGTTCGTTCTCGATGGGTAAGTAGCGATACAAGCCAACAGCTTTCATAATATGTCCTTTTCGATGAATGTAAGATAATGAAGATCGTTTTGCCCTTTTCGAAGCTGCATGTGTATGTTATGACTAAAATACGTTATACTTAAATCTTTAACAAGTACATACATAAATGTGTCATAGAGACAAAAAGTATACTATTGAGGTGACATATGAGATTCCAACGTTACGATTGTGCACAAGGCTGCCCGGTCGAGGCGGCGCTAGAGCTGATTGGAGGGAAGTGGAAAGGGATTGTGCTGTACCATCTGCTGGATGGGACCATGCGGTTCAATGAACTCAAGCGTAAGACGGGAAACGTGACTCAACGCATGTTGACCAAACAACTCAGAGAATTAGAAGACGCCAGACTGCTTTCCAGACAGATCTATGCCGAAGTGCCGCCAAAGGTTGAGTACACCCTCACCAAAAAAGGCCAATCTCTTCGTCCGATATTGTTGGCCCTGGAAAAATGGGGAACGCGGCATGCGCTTCCGAAAGCATCCGGCAAGGTACGAAGTGCGTGAAGGATATTTGTACATCATGAGTCGACTTCGTTTGTCAGATAGTATTCCGCACAAGACCTATGTCAGGTAATAGCCCCGGATACTCTGTTACATGTTTGACCCGCGTGACCTTCTCAAATCTGGGCTCCCGCAAAAATAGTTTTTTGAAGGCTATCACTTCTGATAATATTGACGGCACAATCGGAGAATGAGGTCCTACCTGATTCCCAATGTCCGCTATAGGGTCGCTTTCGGCCAATTGCGAACACTCAAAACATCGCACATCACTAGAGTTACAATATGATGAAAGGTACGAGCGCCCTTTATTTTTATGGTCCGGGTTGTGGACTACAGACACTTCTGCGAAACGGTAATTCGACTATCGACAGATATTTCCAACAATAGGTGTGACAAGCATGTTGAAAAACCTACCCATTCTTTTTGATTAGGGAGCTTACTTATGTTGTCAAAATTTCCAAAGAATCGCCAATCACTCATCGTCAATGATTCATCCTATCGATTTCTTCCGCAACGTCATTTCATGACGTTTAAGGCATTTTTATGTACGTTGATCTTGGGAACCGGCTTGGTTTTTCAAACTTTATTGTTCCCTATGCCGGCGTTTTCTGAATCGGAAGAAATGTTCCCAGTGGGTGATCAAGAATATTTCCACGCCCTTCTAGAACTCGAAAAAGACGAGGAGTATAAAAAATTCTTACTGCAAAGTGTGTCATACGCCGGCAACAAGAAAGTAGATTATATTGATTATAAAGGTGTGAGGCCCACGGTCGATGGAGAAGGAGCCGAACCTGCTAATGCTGGGACGGACGCCGCTCCTTTCAGAAAACAAACATATGAATCCCTGCGCAATATGGATTGGTTTAGGAAAAACAATTATCAAAATTTCATCCGAAATGTTGGTCATAATATTTACCCATTGATCATTGCAAGTGACTATGAACCAGGAAAAGAAGGAGTCGGCAGTACCTATTACCTGTACCGAAGAGACCGTCCTGTCGAAACAGTCACGCCTACATCGGTCATGTATGAGATGGAAAAAATTCTTTCCCACATGCCAATGGGAGTCTTTATTTTAATCTCCCCCTACTTTGACAAAATAGCCAATCGACCCGAAGGATGGGAAGAACCGCTGATTGAATATAAAAAACATGTTGAAACTATTAAAGAACGTCTACAAAAAAGTGATATTGATCAAGCAACATCGAGTAGAGCCATAACGATGTTAGACATGGTGAATAAGTATTTACATGACTGTATCGCCAATGGTGCGGGTGATGAAAAATCGTATAGTGCATTTTCTCATAAGATAATTCCTTACGTTGCGGAGGCCATGAAAGCTGCTGTGGAATTGCAAACACAAGCGGGGGTGAGCGCCATGAGCAAATGGAAAAAAGAGTTAGGTCCGCAAGAGTGGGACAAACTTCATGTGTTAATTCCCGTGGTGTGGCCCGTGGCTCAAGGCAGTCCACGACGACAATTGTTTGAACACCTCATGACTCCTGAACGGGCGAAGACAAACATCTTTGAGGTGCATGCACGATCGCATGATGAGGCCCGAACGACCTTAGGCAGAATTAAAGGTGATTCGGTGATGGCCGGTCTCACCTTTGATAAGAACACCCACTTTGGCATGATGAGTTACTTACGTTTATCATCACCAACTGATCTCGTGCAGGGAGCCAGTAAAGAAGAATTGGAGAAGTACCCTAAAACACAAACCAATATTCTCCCTATGACAACACCCCACAGCGATTAGGAGAAGTGTTTTTCGTTTCCCATATTGTAAAACTCAGAAAAGGGGACGTTTTCCTGTTTGAATAGCCCATGGGCATCGTCATGAAACTTTCCGAGATCGTCCACATGCCAAAAGAAATTTTCTTTCACTGTAGACGCGTTCCAGGTATAGACGACGAACTGCAATTGCAATCTCTCAAAGGGGTTAACGAGCCTAATACAACAGAATGGGATGAACTACTCAATCGATCGGTTATCAAATCGTGTGTAAAAAGAGTTAGGCGGTATCTTGTGTATTCCAAGTTGTGTGCAGTTTCGGTCACAATCGGTCAGTTCCTACGCTGTCTTCGGAACGGTTCTCAGGATAGACTCAGGACCGTCCGATGCCTTATAGCCGTCTGGACAGAGCCGCTCGTCGATATTTATTGGCGTGTGCCGCAGAAATTGCGGCCGTCGTGATTACGCGTAAAGTATGCGGCTATTTTTTGGACTTCGCCTGAATGACCTCGAACTTACCTGCCATACGTACGTAAATGAGACTCTCTCCACCCGCTTCGGAAGAGATCTGATGCACCGTCTCTCCCTCCGAGCCGAAGTAGCTGCCCGGCTCCAGGTTATTAACGCCGGTCTCGCCCGCAAGCTGGTGATTGGGTCGACCCTGGATCACTACGGCACGGAAACCCGAGCCGTGGGTATGTATCTCTCCAGTAAATCCAGCCGGCAGCTTGATGAGTGACCCGTTCAACTGATCGTCCTGCGGGTCCCCCCAAAGAAAGGCGACTTTCAGCCCATCAGCAGAGGCTGGCAATGCAGACTGATCGATCCAGGTGATGTTCGATGCATCCAGCCAAACAATGTTCGATGCGTCCACATCAACTGGCCTTTCTCCACTATCAAACGCCTTCTCTGATGGAAGGACGAGATACGGTCCTTTCTGAATCTCTATGTACGCCAGATTGTTGCTTCCCTTGGCAGCAGTAATGTGCACTTCCCCAGCTGGCTGCGACCAGAAAGAACCCGTCGGCAGCCACATCTTTTCGGCATTCGGATCATTGTTGTGAATGAGGCCGCTAATGACTACTCCGCGGTAAGTGATATTGTGAATATGAGGTGGAGACGAGAAGGCATCTAGAAATTTGACAAGGAACCCTGACGACCCGGAGCCGGTACGATCACCCCACAGGGTGCCAGCCTTCGGACCTTTATCGCCACGGGCAGGGTTAAGCGGCCCCCACTCGACTTCGGACGTCAAGACAACCTTGGGAATTGGTTCAACCGCTGCTTTCGGAGTGATGCTATCGGATGCAACCAGAGAGCTAGCGCAGGCAGTTACGACGCTTGCAAATGCGATAGATAGAAATGTTCTCATGTTCTCCTTTCTACGCGATCACCGTGTGGCAATTACCTGAGGCTTGCGGCATTATACAGCGACGGAGGGTGACAGGCGTTCGGAGCCTGGCACAACGTGGCCCAACTCAATGTGTCGCTTCTCTCATGTTCATATACAAATGAAGATAAATACCTGCTTTGGATCAGTAACGAATACTCGCGTATTATCGTAATCGTAATAGGTATCGGTTGTATAAAAATTAAGAAATTATTGACGTGAGATCATGATGTCATACATCGTAAGGAATGTGCCAGGCCATAACACTCAATCTGCGTGATACCTGTATGATGAAAAACAATCAATTGTTATCAGCTAACACGAGCCGATAGGATACACAGGATTGAATCCCCTACGGGGAAACCAACTCAGGAAGCGTGTAAAGAGAACACGGAGGCTTGTTGTGTCGCATCCATTTCAAATGAAAGGCGTCCTTCTCACGGGGTTTGGGGGTTTTGACAAACTCAAATACCGTGAAGACCTTATAGTACCAGAACCAGCAGCTGGGGACGTCCTCGTCAAGGTCGGTGCATGTGGTGTGAACAACACAGATATCTGGACACGTGATGGAGCTTATGGCCATTCCATCGATCAACAGGCTCAATCAGGATGGCGAGGTGGGACGTTTCAGTTCCCCAGGATACAAGGCGCCGACATCGTCGGTCATATCATCGCCGTTGGAGACGGTGTACCAGAGTCACGAATGAACGAGCGGGTCATTGTTAACCCCACCTTATACAAAGGGAACCGTGAAGACAGTCTTTATCACGCTGGTCTCATTGGAAGCGAGCGCGACGGTGGGTTTGCGGAATATGCCACTGTCCCGGCAGAAAATGCATTGGCAATCGATACCGGACTTTCCGATGCTGAGCTTGCGACGTTCATGGTTTCCTACCTCACCGCCGAGCATATGCTCAATCGAGGACGCGTGTCCAAGAATGATCGTGTCTTGGTCACTGGAGCTTCAGGAGGAGTGGGGTCGGCTCTCGTACAACTCGCAAAACGTCGGGGCGCTCAAGTTATTGCTGTCGTCGGAAAGGGGAAAGACCTTCAGGTTCGATCAATTGGGGCTGATGTGATCTGTATTCGTGGAGCGAATCTCCATACTTGTTTGCGCAACTCAGAAATAGGAACCGTTGACGTTGTCGTCGACATTGTCGCTGGTTCGCAGACAGCCGAATTGCTGGATGTGCTGAGTCCGGGGGGACGGTTTGTGACCGCAGGTGCGATCGCTGGATCTGTCACCGAATTCGACTGGAGAAAAGTCTACTTGAAACATTTGGACATTCTCGGCTCGACAATGGGTACGAGGCAAGAGGCAGAGGACTTAATCAGATACATTACAGCATCGGAAATACAGCCGTTACTCAGTGAAACATATCCAATCAGTGAAATGGTTCAAGCCCAAACATCATTTCTGGAAAAACAGTTTTTCGGAAACATCGTTTTAATCCCGTGAAAAGATTACTGAATTTAGTGCCGCAATTGATTTTGGCTTTCGGCCTCCTACGCGCCGGTCCGGTATTATCATGAAAGCTGACTCTTCATCACTTCTCTCAATGGCTGCCATTTTTATCCGTTTTTCGCAAAATAGCTGGTCATGAGGTTACGGTAATTGGGTATATGGTGAGAAAATAAGGCGCCCAATCCCTCAATATCATTGCGCCAATCACGATGTAGCTCACACGCCATGCCAAACCAACTCATCAATTGTGCGCCAGCAGCCTGCATCCGCAACCACGCACTGTGACGGGTAACCTCGTTGAAGGTGCCGGAGGCGTCGGTGATCACAAATACGTCGTAGCCCTCTTCAATCGCCGAGAGTGCGGGGAAAGCCACGCACACTTCTGTCACAACCCCGGCGATGATGAGTTGCTTGCGGCCTGTTTTCTTCACGGCGTTCACAAAGTCTTCGTTATCCCACGCGTTGATGTTCCCAGGGCGCGCAATGTAAGGCGCATTCGGAAACATCTCTTTTAACTCTGGGACCAAGGGACCGTTGGGACCATTTTCAAAACTGGTCGTCAGGATGGTCGGAAGGTTGAAATAGGCTCCGCACGCCGCCACGGCCAAGACATTGTTCTTAAACTCACCGGGAGCGAAATCTTGTACGACGGAGATCAGGCCAGATTGATGATCCACCAGCAATAAAGCAGCGTCCTCTTTAGAAAGGCGATTGTATTGGAAGTTTGATGCCACGATGTGAGTCCTTTCTGTATACAGTTGGTATGATGGTTACTCAAAAAATATTAAAAGCGTCCTGCACGATAATCGGTCATGGCCTGAAGAATTTCTTCCTGTGTGTTCATGACGAAGGGGCCTTGCCCCACGATGGGCTCGTCAATCGGTTCTCCGTTCAAGACGAGAACCGTTGCGTCGCTCGTGGCTTCCAACGAAAGACGATCACCATTCCGTTCGAACCGCGCCAGCTCTTTTCGGTTGAGTGTACTCGCGCCATTGACCACGACAGCTCCCTTCAAGACCAAGAGTGCAGTCGTAAATCCATCAGGCAAGGACAGATCGATTTTCTGTCCTGTGTGAAGGTGGATGTCCCAGACATTGATGGGAGTGAAAGTCTTCGCCGCACCCTTCGTGCCTTGATACTCACCCGCGATGACTCGGACCGTACCACTGTTTTCACCAAACGGCACAACCGGAATATCGTTGCTAACAATTTCCTGATACCGCGGCGTACCCATTTTGTCTTTGGCGGGTAAATTGACCCACAGCTGGATCATCTCCAGGGTGCCGCCATTTTGGGTAAATTCGCGTTCGTGCATTTCTTCATGGAGAATTCCGCGTGCGGCCGTCATCCATTGGACATCGCCCGGACCGATTGTCCCGGCATTCCCCGCATTGTCACGATGTTCGAGTTCTCCTTGATAGACAATCGTGACCGTTTCAAACCCACGATGGGGATGTTGCTCAACTCCTCGCGGGGTATCAGACGGCTCGAATGTCATTGGACCAGCATAGTCCAACAGGAGAAACGGGCTCAGTTCCTTCCCGAGATCGTCGTACGAAAACATCGTCGTGACGGGAAATCCATTGCCGACCCAATGCTGTTCACTTTGTCGTTCGATATTTATGACGTTTTTAGTTTTCATGGTCGACACATTCCCCCTTTTGCTCGTGCAAGAGCGACATGAACCGTTTCTTTTTTAATCCCTCAATGATATATAAAGCTTGTACGTTCCTTATGCAAGTACGATCATCAAGGATACTGTCACTACTCAAGGAGTTCTCTATGCCTGCCAAACATGTATCTTGTCCTGTAGAGGTAACATTGGATGTTATTGCTGGACGATGGAAGATTTTAATCATTCATCAATTGCTTGAGGGCACCAAGCGGTTCAATCAACTGCAACGGGAGTTAGGCGGCATCACTCATCGCACGCTCACCAAACAATTGCGTGAGATGGAAGAACGCGGATTGATCAAACGAAAAGACTATCAAGAGATTCCACCTCGCGTGGAATACTCGTTGTCGCCCCTTGGACGCACATTAGAACGCCTGTTAGTGGCTATGCAGGAATGGGGGGAATACTACGAACGGACGACATCACGGAAAAAATGAACGTCAGACCAACACACCTGCCTCTGTTTTAATCTCCTACCACCGTGGGAAAGTGGACATTTCCAATGACCGAGTATCACATCATTGAATCTCTACGATGAGGTAGTGAACTGACACTCGTGATTGTCGTCATCGTAGTGTAATGGTAAACGTGAGATAATACTGCTTCAGAGAGGTCGGTTTTGCAATGTCACGATTCTTGCTGACAAAAGAGAACTCGCCCTTGCGATCACCAAAATATGGAGGTTGGAATTGTAATTTAAAGCGGGTGCATTATAAATGGAGTCAGATTGTGATTAACTAAAAATTAATAGACTGTCGAAATTGGCTTGGGGTGATGTGGAGATGTTTTTTAAAAGTCGTCGTGAGATGGCTATGACTGGAGAACCCTGTGGCGTGGGCGATTGAGGTAATATCGTCTTTGCCGTTCACCAAAAGGCTCTGCACACGGCGAAGTCGTTGAGTAATTATATACTGCGCTGGTGTGGTACCGAACGCTTCGCGAAATGCGATTCAAAAATTATGAGTTGTCATGCCGGCAATTGTCGATAGTTTTGCAAGTGTCATTTCCTCCGATATGTGATCGTAGATGTATTCTTGCAACATTCGAACTGAGCGATTGTCAAACGGCTGCAAGCTATGCTGAGGTGGAATCTTAACCTGATGGCCACCATACTCTCGAAAGAGATGAAGAGAGAGCGTTTGGCTGATCGACTCCCCCAGCAAACGCGTTGTGTCATCGTTCTGATCTAGGCATTCGATCAATTTCCGCACCGCATGAAAGCAAAAATCATCTCGGTGGCCGTGTAGTGGGGCAATGTGTGAAAACTTTTCTTCTCTGAAAATCCCGCTGCGTATACGTTCCGGTTTAAGGAAAACCACGCCGTAATTTATCTTTCCTCCGCGGGCACGGCTTGCATAACGTGCACCAGCGGGAACAATCCAAATTTCCCCAGAATTCGCCGGACCGAAGGATTTCCCTCTACCGTCTAGCTCTGTCTCAAGGGCACTCATGGTTCCGCCTAAGTGCACGATGACCGCGTGTCGGTCATCATTAATAGACCATTCTATGCCATTCGAAATATCTTCTTTAGTAAACACAGCATCAAATGCGTTCCATTGAGAATACGTCTCTTGTTTCAAGGGCGCCATGGAAGTATTCGCACCATTTTGTTTGGTAAGGACATCCATCAATCACCTCCAAGTACCTCTCATATAGTAACCTGGGGATTTTAAAACTTTGCTGGAGAATTTGAAAGCGTCTTCCATCAGATAGACGGTATCATTGTACACCTATGAGACTGGATCTTAAGAATTCATAAATATTCAAGAGAGGCACATAATTGATCCTTTCGAAATCTATCCATAACTAAGGAGAATTACGATGAACAACACACTCAAGGACAAAGTCATTGTCATTGCTGGGGGAGCAAAAAACCTTGGCGGTCTGATAAGCCGTGATCTTGCTGAACATGGGGCAAAGGCATTGGTCGTTCATTACAACAGCACCAGTACCCGTGACAAAGCAGAGGAAACCGTTGACGCTGTTAAAAAAATTGGCGTGGAAGCTTTTGCAATTCAGGGTGATCTCACAAAAGTTGAAGAAAACCGCCGTCTTTTTGACAAGACCATTTCCCAGTTTGGGAAAGTTAACATTGCAATCAACACAGCCGGTATGGTGATTAAGAAACCACTAGGAGAGATTGACGAGTCGGACTACGATAAGATTTTTGCTATTAACTCCAAAGCAGCCTTCTTCTTCATGCAGGAAGCCGGGAAAAAACTCAGTGATCGAGGCAAATTATGTACGCTTGTTACTTCTTTACTTGCCGCATATACTGGATATTATTCAATCTATGCGGGGTCTAAAGCGCCTGTGGAGCATTTCACACGAGCCGCCTCGAAGGAATTTGGTTCCCGCGGTATATCTGTCACGGCGGTAGCTCCTGGACCAATGGAAACGCCATTCTTCTACGGCCAAGAAACCGAAGAGTCGGCACACTATAATCAGACGGCAGCCGATTTAAGCAAGTTCACCAAAACAGGCCTCACTGATCCAAAAGATATTGTCTCTCTAGTTCGCTACCTCGTCACGGATGGTTGGTGGATTACGGGTCAGTGTATATTTGCCAATGGTGGGTACACCACTCGGTAAGAATATCCGCGTAGGCCGCCAATTAACAGGGAACAAATTATTATTAAGCAGAAAGGAAACATGTGCGCACATCTCTATTCCTTCTCGCCGGGTTCTTGATTCTTGGCGGGTCTCTTCTGCTAGGGAAACTATTCTCCGAAAATTATCCGGGTGCCATATTCGTGGCTACCGTCGCCTATGTTGCACTTTGGTTCTTCATCGTCAGCGGCAATATGTGGGTCGGTGTCACGAGAGCAGGTTACTCCGTCAGTGAAGAATTGCCCATTTTTCTCCTCATATTTGGTCTGCCCACTGCTGTTGCAATATTTCTAAAGTGGAAAATTCTTTGAGCCTGTCAGGTAGTGGGTCCACCAAGGGTTTTAACCTGCAACGCGTTATCTCTCATATACTTGTCTTCACTAATATGGATCAGTGCCTCACATGACAAGTTTGACTATCCTCCGCCTGATCCTTCAGGGAAGATATTTGCTCTTCAACTTAGACTGAAAGAAAATAAGCATGCATATCGGAAGACACTACCGCTTGAAGGACCTTCTCCTTTTGACACGAAGAGAGATTTTCGTCTTCAGTCTTCTCTCAATTCTACCCCCACATTCAACCTTGAAGTGCACCACGGGCTTCGCGAAAGACTTCATAGGGGGTTCGATAGCCTAAACACTTTCGAGGTCGATTGTTTAGAAGCTTTTCAATACGATTCAAGACAGCCGGTCTCAGGTGGTGAAAATTCGTGCCTTTGGGCAAGAACCGCCGAATCAATCCATTCACCTGCTCCACACTGCCTTTCTCCCAACTGTGATACGGTGCACAGAAAAATGACTGCGTGCGCAGAGCTCCATTGATTTTTTCATGGCAGGTATTTTCACTGCCATTATCATAGGTGATGGATTGCCGCAGGGCAGGGGGATAACGCTTCAACCGACGCCGGATCGCCTGTTGCGTGTCTCTGGCCGTCTTTGTGGCCAAGACACTGATATGAGTCAGGCGACTCCTGCGCTCGACCAAGACATTCAGGCCATGTGTGCGGTGGCCCGCCACAAGCATATCGGTTTCCCAATGCCCGGGTTCCCGACGTTCCGTGGCGGCGAGGGGACGGTGCTCTAAGCCTGTCCGGTTCTTGATTCGCTCGCCAGTTTTCCGATACGGCCGCTTCGATTTTCGCTTCGGGTGGTGTCGGGGCAGTGAGGCAATCAAGTCGGGCGTAACCTGATAAATATATTGATAAATAGCTTCGTGGCACACCGCAGGCAGAAGCCTCTGCTGCTTTAAGCGTCCCGCAATCAATTCCGGGGTCCACCCGATTTGTAATTGCTGCTGCACATAGGCTCGGACCTGTTTCGACTTTAAGCGCTCGCGCTTTGCGCGACGGTGGAGCCGAGAGCCAGCGAGGAGCTGAGCCCCGCGTGGGAAATACGGTTGCCGAAACCAGCAATTTCGTCTCAATTCCCGGCTGATGCTGGTATGACTCCGCCGTAAGCGTCGCCCCATTTCACGGAGGCTGAGCCGTTCTTTCTGCCACCAATAGATGAGCGTCCGTTCTTTGTGATCGAAATGCGTATAATTCTTTCCCATACACCACCTCCTGGAGATAAGGATACCGTGGTGCACTTCATTTTAGAATATGGGGACCAGTCTGTTTGTATGATAATAGGGTCAAGTCTAGTTTTATAACTTTACAAACTCTCAGCACAGATTGAAGAGCCTATCAACACAGACCGTTCGGCAGGAATCAGTCATAGAAGTTACTAGTATATATAACTAGACTTGACCCTGGCATAAAACAGTAAGGTCGCATTGTGTTCGCACTTCAGATTCCCCTTTGCGTACAACTTTATACCAAGAGAGGTATAGTGGTTTGATTTTCAAATGAGCTTGTCTCGTCTGACCCGAGGGGCGAAGTGAATGTCATGTGTACCAGTTGAACGTGAATATACTGGGGAAACGACATTAGACGGGCCGGGAAATATCAAGCTTTTTCATTTTCGAGATAAGGGTTGTCCGTTTCATGCCCAACTGGGCCGCAGCTCCCGCCGTGCCGCCAATCACCCACTTGGTTTCACGAAGCACCTCGATGATGTGGTCGCGTTCGACTCCTTCCAACGTGGACTTCGACTGACGAGAGGGTGACGCCTTTGGTGCGACAGATTTGAGTTCAGTCAGAGGAATGGAAAGCATGGGTCCCTGCGAAAGAATGACGGCCCGCTCAATGACATTTTCCAACTCACGAATGTTTCCCGGCCAATGATAGCGCGTGAGGGATTCCGTCACTTTACTCGGAATGGTTTCTATTGTTTTGTTCATACGCACGGCATTCCGTTGCGTGAAATAACGAACAAGTATGGGAATGTCGACTGGTCGCTCGCGAAGCGCAGGGATCGTGACAGGAAAGACATTGAGACGATAGTATAAATCACGGCGAAACTGTCCGGCTTCGACCATAGCCCCCAAGTCCCGGTTCGTCGCCGCAACCAACCGCACATCGACTTTGATGGTACGCGTACTCCCCAAACGCTCGAATTCCTGTTCTTGCAAGACCCGTAATAATTTAGATTGCAATTCCAACGGTATCTCTCCCACTTCATCTAAAAAGATCGTGCCACGGTTGGCCAGTTCAAACCGTCCAACCTTTTGCGCGATGGCTCCTGTAAAGGCACCCCGTTCGTGCCCAAATAATTCACTTTCCAACAAGCCGGTCGGAATGGCCGCACAATTGAGTTTAACCAAAGTCCGTTCATTTCTTCCGCTTCGTTGATGAAGCGCTCGAGCTATGAGCTCTTTGCCAGTTCCCGTTTCTCCTTGGATCAACACGGTGGAATCGGTGGGGGCCACGATTTCCACCTGTTGGAGCACGCGCTTCAGTTCAACACTTTCCCCGATGATTTCGTCGAATTCATGTTCGGTACGAATTTCATCTTTTAAATAGGTATTTTCCTGCTCGAGCTGTTGCTTCAATTCCGTGATTTGTTGATAGGCCAGCGAATTATCTAGTGCAACGGCCACCTGCCCTGCAACCTCGGAAAGAAGCGTCGGGACGTCTTCAGGAAAACCCTCACTGTTTAAACTGGCAATGTTCAACGTTCCCAACACCTTTCCTCGGATAAGCAGCGGAGCACATAATCCGGACTTCATACCTTCGGCCAACAACTGACGTGTGGTATCTGAGTCGTATGCTTTCAAGTTCGAGTCATTCCACGCCACAGTCGTTCGATCCTGAAAAACCTTTCCAGCGGGCGTCTCATCCTTTCCAATGATTTCTCCAGCAGGGATGACCCCTTTCCCGACAGGGAAATCTAATCCATACCTTCGAAACACCTCGGTCTCCGCATCATATAAATACAAACTCGTCGTGACGTCAGGCATGACTTTTCGTAAGGATGTGCTGAGAGAAACAAACAGTTCACCTAAATTCAGGGTCGACACAATGGCATTCGTCACTTCAAGCAAGAGTTGTGACCGGTCGCGCGCGCGCGTGAGATCTTGAAAGTGCAACACATTGTCCACAGCCACCGCTACCTGCCTTGCAACCTGATCAAGAAAACTCATATCCATCTCGTTATAGGTAGCCGCGTCTCGACTGGCAAAGATCAAAGCTCCCAATGGCCGCAAGGCGGTCGTCAATGGAAGTACACACAACGACCGAATTCCGTCTTCCCGCATTAACGGAAACGACTTGGGATACCGTGGATCAGCGGTGATATCCGTGACAAAAAACGGTTCCTGACTTTGCACGACGGTTCCCGCTGGATGATCATCCACATGCCATTCTTTTCCACCTCCAATGTCAGCAGATACATTCGCGTGAATCAGGTAATCTTGAACCATGTGCCGCTCAGGGCTATAGAGTACCAGTGCGAGAAAATCTACCCGGATTACCTGAGGAATATGCTGCGCGAGAGCCTTCAATAGTCCAGAGAGATCCCGGTGCGCAGAGATGGACTCTGAGACATTCAGCAGCGTTTGTGACCACTGATCATGTGAATGACTCGATGTAATATCCACCTCCGTAAAGTTTATTGCAAGGAAAGAGTAAAGCGGATAATCCGATTATCGTCAAGAAGATACCACGTCTTACCTTCCTACAATACAACGTCAGCGGTAGTCTTTGAAAGGAGTTATTCTCGCTCTATCTGCCGTACCCCAAAAATCGTTCATCATCCTCACGATTATACATGGCATACCGTTTTAACGGTCATGTCTGTTGCGTTTTGAGGAAAATGGTGCTTGCAGGAAGAACAGAACAGTGAAAACGAAGTGCGCTCGAACTACCACCGATTGGCGGTAGTTCGAACGACATCAGTCTTGTCACCCAACTGGTCACTGAGGTGTTTTCGGCATCGCATTAATGCTTGTTTCTCCATGCGAACCACGATGCAAGTCGATGACAGTGCCCGCTTCATTCACTTCGACCGTCACGACTGCGCCTTCTTCAATGCCTTTCGTTTTGATTTCAAGCCGGCCAAGAGGGAACACTTTTTCTCCATCGATGGTTTCCAGTTTAATCTCCTTGTTCATTTTCCCCATATACACGAGTTTCCCGGTGTAAAAGTGATGATGACCCTCTTCGCCTTTAGGATGGGCCTCAATTACCGCGTTGTTTTCATCCAGAACAACGGTCATGGCATCACCAACCTTTGGAACGGTTTGTCCATGTCGACGGGCATCGTTCGCATTCAGCTGTAGATTGCCCGTTGGCGTTTTGAGAGTAATAATACCACCTTGATCGGCTGTCACCACTCCGTCAACCTTCTTATGTCCTTCGCTGAGCGCATCCGCCTGTCCAATACCTGCCATGATCAAAAACATGGCTAAAAAAATTGATACAGCAACGATGTGGAGATGAATGAGACGTTTCATGATGTCCTCCTTTTTGAAATTATTAAAAAAACATTCGAATGGGTTCCACTTCTTTCTAGTTCGATGAAGACGCGAGAACAAAAATCGCTGTGACCGAATAGTGTTCTTTTTCTCTTGAACCAGAGTTTTCAGCCAAATTGTTGCTCGTCATTTCATGAGTCTCCTAATGATTCGATTCTGTTTAAGACATTCTTACACCGGACATCACTCGACCGTTTTTCGCAGTAAGACCAGATTGTCGAGAACCAGATTCGATGACCAGATGAACTCGGCATCTGCCTTCGGATCATCAAAGACATCCGTAAAGTTCATGAATGCCGGCTTGTTATCAACGCCGACCGTATCATTCGTGAAGACGGAGGCTTGTGGCCAGGCACTGTCATCATAATTCTCAACAAACCAGTTTTTGGGAAGAGTCCAATGCGCAGCTGAAAATGATCTTCCATCTTGAACACTTTTCGTCGAACAGGCGGAGCTGTCTCTGCGCTGGTTCTGCACTTTCAGACATGAGCGATCTTGCAGGGGCGCAATGTAAAATGTCTGGGCTCTCCAGGTGCCATTCGTTATCGTGACGGTCTTTCCGCTTTCGTCCTTGATCACGGCAACGAACCCGGCGTCCCCTGGGTGATAGGCCTGTCCTCTGTTGTTCTCTGAGCCCAATCCAAGATGTTCTTCCCAATCAACCGCCAAGACAGCCACAGAAAACGGGCGATCAACCATAAATCGAATGACACTGCTATTAAACGGCGTGAAAGGAACCGCATCGACGGCCAGCAACCGACCGTTCACGTATAACTCAAAATAATTGTCGGCAAAGATATAGGCCGTAAAGTTCTCTGTACCGCCGGCGTCCATCACAGGGACGGTTTTCGGATCAAGCTCTGAAGGATGGCGCAACTGGACGTCATCACATTGATTGAAAAGGTCCGATGCCTTCTCTGCACTCTGGAAGTGCGTCTTCGCCGGCACGATCCACTCCGTGCCATCTTCAGCCCCGATCTTTCCAACTGCACTCACACGCGCTTTGGCTCCTCTGCACGTGTAAAGACCCGGATTGACCGTGTGAGCCAACCCGGTTGTGAAAGAAGGCATCTCTTCGGCCATGACTCCTTGGCTCAAGACGAACGTCCCAAGAGCCACTACGAGCAACCTGCAAGCAGGCTGCACCACCACGGAAATGATTTTCTTCGTTGCCATGATTTATCCTTTCTTTTTTGAGTAAACCATCAAACCTCATGTGGAATACAAGACATAGGATACACACCCACCACTCATAAGAGAAATGTTTTAATTTTATAATACTTATATATTTATGCTATAAATGAATTGTGGAAATACGAACCCTCAGAAGTTTCATGGCGGTGGCCTCGCTAAAAAGTTTTTCAGCCGCCGCACGGGAACTCAACACGGTGCAGCCCGCGATCAGCAGGCATATATCTGATCTGGAAGATGAACTTGGAGTACGCCTTTTCTGGCGCAACACCAGGGAAGTAAAGTTCACAGCGGCTGGTCAAAGCCTCCTACGCGAAGCCCAAGAGATTCTCTCCCGCGAACGGCAGGCGAAAGAGCATGTCCAACGGGCCGCCCGTGGAGAAATTGGACGCTTACGCATCGGCTACTTAGGATCCGCCTGTTTTAGTTTCATGCCCGAATTGGTGAGGGGATATTCAACGCACTACCCGGATGTACAAATCAGCCTTCAGGAAATGACCGTGCGACAACAAGTTGAGGCCTTTTCAGCGGGACAGTTGGATGTGGGCTTTTCCCGTCCAATGAGTCAGACTGAACGTATTGGTTTTTCCGCAGAGGAAATCTACGTGGATACGTTGATCGCAGTCCTTCCCGAAACTCATGTACATGCAAATGCGAAAAGCCTGCGGTTGCGTGAACTGGGAACAGAGCCCTTTGTCTTGTTCACACGCAATGAAGCCGTTGGCCTGTTCGACCAGATTGTCAGTGCGTGCCAACGTGAAAAATTCGCGCCGAGGATTTATAGTCAGCCGGGTAATATGCAAACGGTGCTCACCGAAGTCGCAGCCGGCCTTGGAGTATCGGTCGTACCGGGATGTGTCCGAAGATTGTATACGAAGGGCTGTGTGTTTGTTCCGATCGACAAACAAAAACCATCAATTCCGACCGTGCTACACTATCGATCAGCCCCGCCTTTGCCGATCGTAGAAAATTTTGTTGCGCTCGCGATGAAGGCCAAGCAGGCTATCCAACGACACATGTTGAAATAGCCTGCTTGTTTTAACACCCGCTTTACGCAGACTGATCGAATGCACAGATTTTGAATGCCCGTACCGTCAATGATCTATTGAGACGACATTGAGACTGAAAAAACATCAGGCAACTCGAGGGCGGTCTTTGAGCAAGTCGTTGGGCAAGCTGCGGGGAGCCGGAAGCATCTCATTATCATTGGCGGCCATCACGACGAAGGATCAATACCATGAGCCATAGGCGCAAAAGTACAATTTTCATTCACCTAGGGCGTGACACTCGCCTGACATCTTCTTCATCACGTTTGTCATTCCTCCAGACCCATTTCCGTGGGTGCTAGGGACCGCCACCATGCCACAGCCATTCACCATTATCCCTTTGTCGCTTTGGCGGCTGGCGCACTGGCCTCTTGAATCACCTCAATTTCCAGCAAAATTTGGACTTCGTCACCGACCATCAAGCCACCGTTGTCCAGCATTTTACTAAACTCCATCCCAAAATCTTTTCGGTTTAACGTGCCTTCTGCCGTAAATCCTGCACGCATATTCCCCCAAGGGTCTTTAGCAACACCATTAAACGTCCCCACAAGCGTCAGCTCTTTTGTGACACCGCGTAAGGTAATATCTCCAATGGCGGTATAGTTGTCACCGGTCTTCTTATAACTTTTCATTTTGTAGGTCATGGTGGGATATTTCTCAACATCGAAGAAATCGGGACTTCGGAGATGCTCATCCCGCTTTTCATGGTCGGTAAAGATTGACTTGGTCTGAATCTCCGCCTCAATGGTTTTAAACTTTTTGGCCTCAGCATCCATTTCCACGACGCTCGTATAATGCAAAAACTTCCCTTTGGTTTTGGACACAACCATATGCTTCACTTGAAACCCGATCGTCGAATGAGCAGGGTCAATCTTCCACCGCGTCACCTCGGCAGATGCCCAGGCCGTACTCATGAATAAGCTCATCGCTGCGATCATCACCACTGTTTTCATTTTTGCTACCGGCTTCATGACATTCACCTCCTGATTAAAAATATGATCTGCACGAACAGAACGTTGCATGGCCACACATTCACTTCACCATGAGTAACAGACGGCCAACGCCGTGCTCATCACTGGGAGACTGCTGCATTCAACCAAGTATCGATGACCGGGCCAAGGACATCGATTGATTGATACCCGTGCGTCAGCATGGTCGCTTCTCCGTTCTGCCTTGCTAGAAGCGTTGGAAATCCATTGACGCCCCACTCCCGAACCTGGTCAAACTCACTCCACACCGCATTTTTGACTTCCGCGCTTCGAAAAGACTCAAGGAATTGCTCGTTGGTCAGTCCATGTGGCTGTGCCAACTCAGCTAACACGGCTTCCTTCGTTACATCGATATTGTTCACATAAAACGCTTTTTGAATATCGTGCAAATATGAGAAGACACGATCTGGAAGCAGAGCCCGCATGACCACAATGGCACGGGCCGCCGGTTCCGTATCATACGTAAAATCTGCACCCATTTGACATGCAAAATTAAAGGGTTGTCCCGTTCGATCATGAACGGCTCGCCAATGACCAAGGATATAATTTTTCCGCTGATCGTCAAAGCGCTCGGTATTGCCAGGCCTCAATCCCCCCACTCGAACCTCTAAGACAAGCCGGTGTTCGTATCGCTGTCGCACCATTTCCATAACCGGAGCGAACCCCCAACACCACGAACACATGGGATCTGTAACATAGACAAGTATAGGAGTCAGGGAAGTTGTCATACGACGTTACCGTTTCGACTTTGACGTGATCATAACATGCTCTTTTGAATTTGGAACCTCATACATCTCGCTTGCACCAAATCCCGATAGATGAAACATCTCTTCCAATTCAGAGAAGGTATAGGCATCGCCGGCTGGCGTGGTCGCAAGCATGATCAAGGCAAAGTCCGCCGAGGCGGGGCTGATCCGATCATCGTTGGGAATAAACTCTAACGTGACCACTCGCCCATCGAGACGAAGCGCCGCATGCACGTTTTTCAGGAGCGCAACACAGGTTTCCCGATCAAAATGATGCAGGAAATTGGCAAGAAGAATCACATCATATTCCGAACCATAATTCTCATTAAATGCACTGCCGACAATCGTCTCATAGCGATCTTCCAGTGATGCGGCTCTGGCATTTTCCTTTGCGACTGCGAGCACAGGCTCCCAATCAAGCGCATATATTGTGGCCTCGGGAAATACCTTGCCTATCTCCACACCGAACATCCCGTGACCTGCCGCTATATCGAGGACTTTGTTAACCGCCTGCCCCTGTTGCTGAAGGAAATTAGCAATCCACGTGGCAGGACCGATCATCATGGGAACCATCGCTCGCGCAAAACTCACCCATTCCGGATGGGCGTCCGCCGTGGTTCCCTGTTCATCGAGAGCCGTCCCTCCCTTCCTCACCGCTTCTGTGAGATGACGAAACCCGTCATAGAGCGGCGGTGACAACAAAAACTCCGTCATCCCACCTAGATAGGCTTGCGATGTCTTCACCAGAAACGCCTTGGAATCACGGGGCAGTCGATACCCCGCATGATCTTTCGTCAACAGTCCAAGAATTGTCAGACCATCAAGTAACATCCGCAGACCTCGCGTTGAAGCATTGCATCGTGTCGAAAGCGCCTCAACGGTAAGATAGCCTTCATCTATAGCTGTAAACACCTCCAAGTCGACTCCAGCCTTGAGGACCGCGCTCCGTTGATGCGCATTCATCATCTCAAGAATAACGAGCGGAGAAGGTGGCATGGCATCGGGATGTTGACTCATCGACCTTTCCTCGTACACCAATCCTTACTGCGCATGGAAAACCTGTCCGGTTAAACGGCCTTCAACACTCTTACTATAAGCCAACGCGACTTTCGATACAGGGACTGGAATATGTCCTCGAAAAAACGAGCCGATTCGTTCCATCGATTCTTCAACTACTTCCGGACTCACAGCATTGATTCGAATCCCTCTCGGCATTTCAATCGCCGCGCCCAGCACAAATCCTTCAAGCCCGGCATTGACCGTCGTCACAGCCGCACCACAGTAAATGGGATCGTGACTTAATACCCCACTTGTGACAGTAAATGACCCACCATCGTTCACAAAATCTCGACCAACTAAGACGAGATTAATTTGCCCCATTAATTTGTTGCTGATGCCCATTGAAAATTCTTTTTCCGTTAGGGTCTCGAATGGGCCAAAATGCGCGCTTCCCGTGGCAGAGACTACGGCATCAACCTTACCAATTGCTTGAAACATGCGTTGAATTGACGCCGCTGACGTAATATCAACCGTCACATCTCCGCTTCGATGCCCTACCGTCACAATCTCATGACGCGGGTTCAATTCTTTTACCACGGCACCACCGATTGTCCCGCTTGCTCCAATCACCGCAATTTTCATCACGCATCCCCTTTAACTTTTATCAACCAAACATCCGAATGCGTTTCTTATCTCCAGAAACTTTTCAGGAGCAAGAAGACTTTTATCGTTTTCGACAACTATCGCGCAAACTCACTAACAACTCTTGTAGCACGTTCACATCACGTTGACTGAGCGCACGTTCAAAATATGGACGCATCATCTTGGCTTGGGCCGGAAAGCATTTACGATGCAGGGCAGTTCCTGACTTGGTTAGCTTGACTTTCATCGATCGACGATCGCCAGGTATCGCATGTCGCTCAACAAGCCCCTTGGTTTCTAATCGATCGATTATTCCAGTTAAACTGGCCTTGGCCAGTAATGTCGATTGAGAAAGTTCGACGGCCGTTAGACCATTCGTTCCCCACAACTCTGCGATGACATCAAACTGCGCAGGGGTTAACCCCATGGAACGAATGTGACGATCGCCGACTTCGAAAATCGCTTGATAGGCTTCGACAAGAGGTCGAAGAACTTTCAAATAGGGATCATCTTGAAGGTTAAAGGTCTCCATACAGTTTTTATATATATAGTCTATACATAAACTACTGTCAACGTGCTCCCATGTACCCACCCATAGCAATCGCGTAGCACACACGTCATCATAATCTTCGCATCATCACGATAAGCAGCTTTCTGTCAATGGGATACCATGGAGGTTTCAACTCCTCAATAATACAGAATCTCACCTCAAACTGTAGGGTGTTTCATTCATCAACCTCATCGTGAGCAGAAGCCGTGCAAGAATGCAATCTGTCTATCTTATTGATTTCCTCAAAGATTCTCTCTGTTCCGTTCTCTTGGCATTATCTTTGCTATAACATTAACTATCTCATAAAAAATTCTCGACCCCGAACCATGGAGATCGATCATGAAAAAAACGTTAGTGTTCATCGCAGTATGGAGCATCCTCGGCTTGACATCCGTTTCTTTCGTCCACAGTGCTTCAGACACATTTGGCAGCAGCCTCTTTTCACTTGGATCAAACACGCTTGAAGGGACATTACTGACGATTGAAGGAGACGAGTATGTCATCATGGATCAGGAAGGCGACGAACAACGCGTCCAGGTTGACGGAAGAACCTCCGTCACTGGAAACGTTCAGCCTGGAGCAAAAGTGAAAGCCGAAATCACGAATGATGGCCATGCCGCGGAGCTAGAACAAGTCGTCGAGGAATAACAGCTCCACCATGAAGGGCATTCATAAACAGGACGATCAGCCAATCCCCGCTCATGGAGCCGAGTAATACGGTGTACGCTTGCAGAATTTTTACATGATAAGCTCGACTAATCCATACACAGGAAAAGTCTTTCCACGGTAGGTTGCGTTTCCCTGAACAATGCCCATAGCAAATCCGCCGATAACCCAATTGGCAACCCGATGAAATTCCGACAGCTTGAGCTGGACACTTCCGCCCCCTTTCGCAGTGACCCAACGAATCGCCCACCCCATGGGCCACCGATACAATCCAAATCCCTGACTAAAACTGAGTGGGGTCAACTGCAAAATTTGAAAACGCTCAGCCTTTCCTTCTCGTGACATAAATCCATCGAGCGTTCCTACCAACGGAGCAAGCATGTCGCTTTGCTGACTGTGGACATACAGATCACCCGCTCCATCAAGTGAAAGGTAGAATCCCTGAAATTCTTTCCACAGCCCCCAATACGTTCGCGAAAGACGATTAAAATCAGGAATCATCAAATATTCATATATCACACGCCCCTTCAACGTACGGTTCTTCCATTGAAGCGTACTCGAAGCCGACCCTACCCACATCTCCCCTCCCTTATGGGTTTTCGAATACGCTGGTGAGATGGCGGATATCGTCAACGATAACGCATTGGATTCGCTTATGATAGTCATTCCAGTTTCAGGGGTTCCAAGAAATTGAAAGGCAGAAGAATCAGGGATAGCGATAAGATCATCGGCAAGGTTTTCGTACGAGCCGCTCCCCTGCATATCGATCCACCCCTGCTGCTCGTCATGCAGCACGACAAAATGTTCAGCTTGGTAGGCCTCATCATCTTTCCCTCGATTGTTGTCCAAAGCAAAGGCGACATGCCCATGTGCATCCTTGCCAACAAAGGAAAAATAATCGGACACATAGAGCAAGGACGTCTCTAGCGCCTTCTGATTTTGTGAAGACATATCGGAAGGCTGAGCTGCGACCGCATGCAAGGGATAATACCCAATAGCCACTAGCAGAGCGATGAGTTGGACGACGTGACGGAACATGCCATCATACCGAAAGGCAAAGCATGAAAAAATAGAAATAGACACGAGGAAAAAGTGGAGGAAGTATCTCCATCTCCCCATCTTTCGGGATGGGGAGATGGAAGAGATGCCTGCAAAACAAACGTGCGTTAATGAACCGTTAGCACTACTGTATCACAAAATGTACCCGACGATTTTCCTGCCAGCACTCCGGAGTTTGTTCGGTGCAAAAGGGTTTTTCCTTCCCCATGCTCAAAACCGTTAAGCTCTCTCCTGGAACTCCGAGATCAACTAAATAATCTCTCACGGCTCGTGCTCGACGTTTACCAAGGATCATATTGTAGCTTTCCGTTCCACGCTCATCACAATGTCCTTGAAGCACAATTGTCCGCCCCGCTAATTGCGATGCCAACACTTCCGCATTGGTCGTCAATTCAGGAAACTCATCTGCGCGAAGCCTAAATCGATCATAATCAAAAAACACATCCTGCAAGTTGTGGAGAACCTCTTCCTTTCTCTCGTCGGAGGAAATTTCTGGCTCACTAGGTATAAGCTTTGCGATCTCCATTGGCTCTTCATCAAGTTGCACCTCGGCTAGCGATCCGTCATGCCCATGACCACCAGGGAGGTTTCCCTGTCCTACCTCACTCCCCTCTTGTGGCATGAAAGCATCTGACAATTGTCCCTGGCCTTCTTGAGGTGAAGCAAAAATCGATTGCGACAATCCTTCGTCTTCATGAGATTGACTCGGAGGATCGACTGGTGAATCCACAGACGATGTACTAATTCCACTCTCCGATGGTTCAACTGGCTCTTGAAGTTGAGCAACATCTGACTCTTCACTCATAACCCGAGATTGTGATTTCGCACTACAGCCATTCATCAACACAATGACAAGGCCTAGGCTGAGAATGGTAAAAAGCCCCTGCTTCACATACATCATACTTTCTTTCCCTCCTTAAAATACTCGAGTTTTCAACTACCTGCAGGCTATGGAACCAACGACTTCCAAGTCAAGGCTCTTTTCGTAAATTTTCTATATGTGGATTCGCTTTAGCATTTCATACGTTTTCACTCCCATATTTACATACAAGGACGCTAATGCCTATACAAAATGTGCATCCCGCGATGAAATTCCTGCGTAGCCCCATGGACTAGGATGGAATTTCACGTTACCAGCCACAACTGACAGGCTTGTAAAAAGTAGGGGAAATTTTGCGAAAAAAGGGAAAGTATCTGACAAGAAAGGGAGAAATCAACTAAGAAGGCAGAAGAAATTGACATGTACCGACAAGACCATCAGTGAACACTCCAGTAGGATCTCGCTGATAGTCTATAATGACCTGCTCCCGCTGTTTCGTACTCATATGAGGGTCTTGCAATATATGATCGTGACGATTCAGCTGATGAATGATATCACGATCAGGAAGGGCTTGCCCGGTAAAATAGGTTTGCGTCACAAGTTCTGGATAGCCGGGGGCATGTATAGAAAAATGTAAATGGGGAGGTCGATACCAACCATCTGCCGCAGGATAGAATCCAGGAAGAATCGTTTTAAATTGAAATCGTCCCTGCTCGTCCGTCAAGGCCTTTCCCCAATATTGAAAAAACTCATCATGCACTCGTTCGATCATGCTGCCAGATACAGGATGCCGGAAGCGTGCCTGTGTCATCTCGTCTCTTTGATGATTGTATCGTCCAGAAAAATTCGCTTGCCAAAGAAAAACCGTTGTCCCAGCCAACGGCTGACAATCATCAGACTGTTCCTGCGCTTGAGCCAGCGACTGCAACACCTGACCCTGAAAATAGATGATGTGGCCTTTGGCAATTCCTTCTTTGCCTTTAATGCGTGTCAAATCATTATCGTTAGCTTCAATGAGCGATACGCGTTCATCTTCACTTTCTCGAATCGGATGCGACACCACAAGGTCATACGGAAAATATGGACCGCGAGTCTGCCGAGGCGTCGTGACAGACGGACAAAGAGCCGCGAACCCAACACCCGAAGTTGCCAGCCAACCCGCAGCTCCGACACCCATTTTTAACATTGAACGTCGTGTCACCATACGGGAATTCATAGTTTCAGACAATTGCGGATGACTCTCACCTGGTGGGTCGACTTGAGAGATCCTATGATGTCGTTTACTCATTCATTCTTCTTTCTGCACGAAAGCACTGCCTCTCATGGCCTTGCACACTCATTGAGAAAACGAAATATTCGCATCTTGAATCTCACGATATGGCAGCAACCAGACTAGCGACTCATCATGAAGGTCGCCAACTTGAATCCGATTCCCCCACGGATCGCGAAAATCACAGCGAAAATCCGGGTGAACCGATAGGCCATACTTGCCGGTGATTTTCTCACGAACTTCGTGAATTTGCGCTTCGTCTCGCACCATAATCCCAAAGTGCTTCATCCGATCAGGTTTGAGTTCTTCAACTTCAAAGATGGCGAGAAATTGATGTTCACCCAACTTACACCAAGCGGCTCCCTCTCCACCTCTAAGCATTTCAAGTTGAAAAACATCACGATAGAATTCAACAGCCTTTTGCGCATCGTCAACTTCGATCACCACATGATTCACACCAAAGACTTGAACAGCCATACTGACTCCTCCTTGATTCGTTTACTCAATCAGGAATGAAATGACAGGATGTGAAGCAACGCCTATGCTATTGTCTACGCTTTTTCTCCCAAGAATCAAATTAGCCTCTGACTTTTTTTCGTGCATTTAAGCCTGAGGAAATACTTTTCATACGTATGATTTATACCCACTAACGGCTCATAACTGTATTGCTGCCTAGTGTATTCCACAGCCTACAGTTATCTAATGACCAATGCCCATAGGGGAAATTTAGAAATATACGCTCTTGCAGACCATTGAACATGTAGGCGATATCCTTCATGCATTAACTGAAAAACATAAATGTTCCATGCCGTAACTCACATAACATACTGTTTTATTTAAAAATATAATTTTGACACATAACATGGAATATTACTTGCTCACCTCCTTCAGACCATAAGGCTGTTCAATGCTATGAATATTGAAGCATCCTATCGCCTCAAGGAAGAGGGGGATTTTATGACATTTCCAAGGTCATTCCGGCCCACACAAATATACTCTCCATCCCAGGCAATCCCTGCTCATCCGTTTCGCACCACAGACCTTAGACCAAGAACCGTAGACAAAACCGCAACTCACATTCTTCCAACGCAAGTCCGCAGCAAGAACAAAATTGAAGACAGAAAGCACAGGATATCATGTGGATGTTCCTGAAAAGTACACTCAACAGTCTCAAGCGCCAATCTAAAAAAGCTCATGGAAGTGAATTACCGACGACCCACGATATTGATCCGTTTAGATTGAACAGGAACGAGACGGAAGTCATGAGCATGCATTTAGTAATGGTATATCAGTATCAACTACTGAAATAGGCGGAGGGACTGCACTTCAAATGGGGACATCGGGATCCAAGCCGCACCGAGGACCCGGTCTCCTCATCAGCCACCTTCTCGTTAGTCCCTCCGCCACCATTATCTGCGGTACAATCGCACATAATTAGGAGGATGTGGTTCACCTGCCGATTTTTTTAACAGGCTCCCTAGCACCCTGGAGAAGGATTGCGTATGTTACTACAGAGTCAACACGTATGTGAGAAGGATATCTTGAGCAACATGGGCGTGAAACACATCCTCCTTGTCGATGACGACAGCATCGTTCGCGGCTGCATTCGTGAATTTCTCGAACTACAGGGGTACCATTGCACCGAAGCCCATAACGGAGCTATCGCATTGGAAGCGCTCGCGAATAATTCATTCTCATTAATTATTACAGACAACCAAATGCCCGTCATGGACGGGATCGCATTTTTAGAAGCTCACCATGCCAATGAGGGATGCCTGACTCCAACCATCATGGTCACAGGCAACCTCACACCAACCCTTGAAGCACGAGCTGCACGGATTGACGTCAAATCTGTTTTCGAAAAGCCCTGCTCCTTTGAAACACTTCTCGAAGCCATATCCGACGCAATCGAAGTCTAACTTTTTACGACCCTACAATTGAATACATTCTACGGTAGAGGGTTACCACCTCCCGTTCCTAACCTTGCTCGTGCGAACAACACGACAAACACACACGCAGCTCCACTCAGCAATGAAAGCCTGTTCAATACTTGATCTGACGTCAAGCCAGGAACGCGTCACTCAAGCGTCGAACATCTATTCTCCTCTCACATATACCTCAAGGCAATAGCCCATCGGCTCAACCTTCTCTCCGTATTCCAACACTATTCGTCTTCTGCCATTTCACCAAAATAACGGGGAAGAATCGAGAGACTCTTCATCAATACGGAAACGGCGTGCCGGAAAAACCCGAAGAGATAGAGACATGCATCTTTACAAGGACTCAAAGCATCCGCTAGGTTCATAAAAGTCGGACGTCAGGTAGATCGGCGTCCAGAGATAGCATCATATGAACACCAACTTCACCAACTCACTTAACATGGAGGAAAATATGAACTTACGTTTTTACCTTGCGGCAAGCCTTTTCTTACTCTTCACGGTCTGTCTTTCTCCGGTGCTTGCGAATGAAGACGATGGCTCGACGGTACAGATTACATCCCCTCAAAACGGCGATGTCGTAAGCGGTTCATTTGAATTACAGTACGAAGTAGCTAAAGGTTCCCATGGCGACCATGTTCACACATACCTTGATGGCAAATATCAAAAAGGCTTTCAAGGCATGTTTCATGATGTCCCAGCAGGCAAACACCAAATTACGGTAAAAGTCGCAACGCACGACCATGATGTCCTTGCGGCATCCCATTCCATCGAAGTCGACGTGAAATAGCGTTAGAGTCCACCAGTCAAGAAAACGTGTTGGTCCCTTTACGATGATTCATACTCCAACGATACACCAGAGAAAACACTTCCCCTCTCTTGGCTCTGGCAAGGGCCAACGGCAGGGGAAGAGGAGTATGCAGCGTTCTAACCTGCGGACGTGCGGAGAAAATCCTTCGCGGAGGGCATGACATATCATTCACCGGTCTTTGCCAGGGATACGCAATGCAAAAGAGTAAAAAACAAGTTCTGACCATAGCAGGCTCCGACTCCGGAGGAGGAGCCGGGATTCAAGCGGATCTCAAAACCTTCTCGGCGCACAATGTCTTTGGCATGTCCGTCATTACGTCTATTACGGCGCAAAATACCAAAGAAGTCACGGCAGTCTACGATCTTCCCCTTTCGATCATCGAAGCGCAATTGGATGCCGTGCTTTCAGACTTTGACGTTGCGGCAACCAAAATAGGTATGTTGTCAAACGCAGAAATCGTTCAACTCGTTAGTAAAAAACTCACGCAATATGAGAGAAACACGCTCATTCTCGACCCGGTTATGATTTCCAAAAGTGGGCACACGCTCTTACAGGCTGACGCCATACATGCCCTGAAAACAGATCTCATCCCGAAGGCGCTGCTCATCACACCCAATATTCATGAAGCGGAATTGCTCGCAGAGACAACGGTCCGATCACTCGCAGACGTGAGGCAGGCGTGCAAGATAATCCAGGCACTGGGCTGCCAACACGTACTCATCAAAGGTGGACATTTACCTGACAAACCGGCGATGGATGTGCTCTACGATGGACGATTCTTTCGAATGTATCCAGGAGAATATATCGACACCCCGCATACACATGGCACAGGCTGCACCTATGCCTCAGCCATTGCGGCGAATTTGGCAAAAGGCCTGCCCTTACCAAATGCGATCGAAGCATCAAAGCGATATATAACAGCAGCGATTCGCAATGGCCTCACGATTGGTCAAGGGCATGGCCCAACCGATCATTTCTACTTTTTGTCAGAGTAAGTTACGCACACAATGGCGACCTCTCCCTCGTTTGAGCACCTGTCATTTCTCACCAGAGGATGACACGACCCTACGAAGTGCATTATTTCCCACTCTACGCTTCAGAGGTTGAGCAAAGGCATCATCAAGGATTGATGATCTCAGAAAGAGTTTTGATAAGATTGAAAAGAAGAAAATATATGGAACGCAACCATGAAAGCCTATCACATATACATGTAAAAACACTTACTCCTTGTCATGAAAATATCCTAAGGCTGCATGATGCAATTCATGACCACAGACAGCAAAATTCCATTTAGGGCAATAGAGCGTGCTGGTACTGAAATCATAGAAACCTCTCAGTGTATTGACCAACGGAATCTCTCCACCATTCGATGGTCCCAATTGAACACCATCCTTCCCTGTACGGCTCTTCCATTCGCTATGTAAGGTTTGTTGATCAACGAATACGACATTTAAGTCATGAATGACATGTTCTTCTCTATACTGACTAACCGATGCACAGCCAGCAACCTCGACGAGAGTACACAGCAACGCAAGCATAAACCACGTTCGAATCAAGTAGCCAGAAATGCATAGATTCTTTTGTCTCTTCCAACGCGGACTTGTGAAAACAATCACGGTGTTTGTCATGGGCGACTTACTCAGATCATACGAATAATCTGTGAACAGACTTTCTATACTGTAAATAAGCATGCCCTATGCCAGAAAACTCACACGAGAAGATTCTTTGACTATCGCAAAACCGAATAACTTCCACCCGAATGTACATCATGAACGCAGCGCGATTACTCACTTCAAGCATCGGAAGGTTATACCCGCTTGGATTTACTGACAATAATTGATGTTTTTTATCACGTATTGCAGATCAAAATTATATAAGTTGGCGCTTTATATTTCGGTATAACTGAAACGGCTATAGCGCCTAAAAAAACTAAGCAAAATCTCTATGATATGAGAAAATGTGCAAATCACTATCAGGCCACGAAGGAAGGTATACACAAATCAGATACAAGATGTTATCTAACCTGATATCGAAAGAGAGAAGATGTACGTCGAGGGGGAGGACAGGTCAATCGAGGTTCGATGCTTCTTTTTTTGCTTGAGACGCGAAATCAGGAAGAGAGAAGAACGCACGAGTCGAGCAAAACCTGCTAGGGCTCCAGGAAAGGAATTGAGAGCACGCCCTTCTTTACTCCGACACTCTCTCCAAATATGCGATAATCTTATCGAGGGCGCCCGCACTCAACTTTTTCCCATACCAACGAGGCATCACGCGATCTGGATAGCCAGGGACAATATAGGCCCCAGGCTGTAAAATGGACTCCATGATGTACTCATGCACAGTCGTGGCAGTACCTTGATAATTCGGATCGGCTAACCGCTTGGGGCCATTGGTTCCGAGAAGTAAAGGTGGACCTTCTCGGCCTTTGGCAGCCAAAATTCCAGGAATCGTATGACATGCCGCACATCCGGATTGAATGAAGAGCTTGGGAATCGGTTCATCTCCCGTTGCTAAGGGAACATTCGCTGACGCAATTTTGGGGTTCGCAGTCGCCGGCTTTCGCGAAACCCGCTCGTTGGCTTCTGAGCCTGATGACCCTGCTCCTTGCCTGACAGGATTGGACTCACCGGAGAAGACACTAAACAGTAACGTCACAAAAATTCCGCCACACACCACAATAATGATTAACCAGGTTTCACGGTCCAACGGAGAATTCGAAGGTTGCTTGTTTGACATAACACTCCATACGAACGATGGGAATAGATTTCAATTGTCCAAATATTGTTCAGATAACGATTATTTAGTCTCGCGATAGTCCCCCACAGATTCTGTGGACAACATTGTGAATGAACACGTTGTAAGACACCTGTTTCGCTTACCTGCTGCACCACAATGACAAATTGCACATTTGTTAGGCATTGTGGCCGTACCTGTAAGACTACCATATCTCGTATTTCGAGTTTACCCTTAGAAAGAATTCCGCATTTGTAAGATAATCGCGAACTCCCAAACCTCTTTTGGAATACTGCTGGAGACGGAACCGAACATCACTCATGAAATTCTGAGCAACATACAGCACATCTCCATCAACTCCTCCTGCTATAGCCGTTTCAGTTATACCGAAATATAAAGCGCCAACTTATATAATTTTGATCTGCAATACGTGATAAAAAACATCAATTATTGTCAGTAAATCCAAACGGGTGTAACCTTCCGATACTTGAAGTGAGTAATCGTGCGGGTTCGTTCATCGACCTCAGCTGGAACGTATTTGGATTCGCTATAGTCTATAATGCGAACATGCAATCCATGGCAAGAACTTTCAGTCACCAATGGTTTTCTTGACACCATTTGACGTCAAAACAGTCCTATGCTGATGACTCCAACCTTTATACCACACCCTCTCGTCGCTGGGCCCCATCGAATGACACTCCTCCCGCGTTGGATTCCCAGACCTTATCTCCTCAAAGGCATCCCCATCATGGATCGACAGTTTCAGGTTGATGCCAAATCGCAAATCACAGCAAAGTGCCACTGGCAGAAACACGCCGCTCAATGCCCCACCTTGCTCATCATCCATGGCCTCGAAGGCTGCTCAGAATCCCACTACATGTTGGGAATCGCACACAAGGCATGGCAAACAGGGATCAATGTGGTCAGACTGAATCAACGAAATTGTGGAGGAACCGAACACCTCACCCCAACACTCTATCATACAGGTATGAGTGGAGATCTTCGTGCAGTCATATTAGAACTCATTGATCATGACAAACTTTCGAATCTGTGGTTGGCAGGATTTTCGATGGGCGGCAATCTCGCATTAAAGTTAGCTGGGGAAATCGGAGACTCCTTTCAGTCACTCCATGGCGTCGTCAGCGTATGCCCCAATATTCATCCAGCAGCATGCGTCGAAGCCCTTCAACAGCCAAGAAATCTAATCTATCATCACTTCTTCCTTCCACGACTGAAAGCTCGGCTACGGCGAAAAGCTCAACATTTCCCGCATCGCTGGGACCTATCTCAACTTGCTTCCATCCGAACCATGAGGCAGTTTGATGACGTCTATACGGCACCAGATGCAGGGTACCGGGATGCCGCAGATTATTACGAGCAATGCGGAGCTCGCCATGTCTTACATAATATTCGCGTGCCAACACTCATCGTCACATCGCAAGATGACCCCTTTATCCCCTTCGACACCTTTCGCATCAATGCCATTGCATCCAACCCTTTCATTCAATTGATTGCAACTGAAACCGGAGGACATTGTGGATTTCTCCAACGATCTCAGCCACACGAAGACCACTTCTGGATTGAAAACCGTATTATCCAGTTTGTCCTGGCGGGAAACAGTTGAACCGCCACATAAGACCGACAGCCAAGGCTATAGCGAAACCAAATAACTTCCAGCCGAATGTACATCATGTACACAGCGCAACAACACACGTCGTACAGACGGAAGTACATTGGAACGGCTATAGACACATGTCCGAAAATCATACGACACACCGGACAGAACACATACCGCCACTCCTCTCTCAAATCGCATCCCATACAATTTTTCAAATCCGCCCCCCCCACATGCTCTAATCCCCTTTCCATGACGATTCAGGTTGATCTTAGCTTGACCAGCCTTTATGTTTACGCTAGAACCAATCCTCAAACATGAGCCAGAATCCACTTACAATCAATCGTGGAGCACGGGTGTGAGAAATAAGCCATCAACACGACGACCAGAATTATTACAGCAGATGCACGAGCCCACGAAGAAGTATCTTGAAGAATGGCTTGATGCTCCAGCGCATATCCACCACATCGCCCATCGCATGGCCAATCCACCAATCGAACGTCCACTCAGTCGCCATGAATTCAAACAATTACTTGAATGTCTCGACGTACCCGCGAACGCCGCCGTCGTGCATGAAAAGTTTGGATACGGAGTGCGTACAGCAGAAAACGGTGACCAACTCATCATCACCTGGGAAGCCCACACCGAATATTATAGTTATCAAATCTGGCACATTCCCAATAACCCGTCAGCATTACTTGAATTTGGCCCCATTACCTTTCCCGGCTACGCCTTTCCGTTCTCACCACTTGGCATTGCGATAAATTCCCTCGACATTCTCATCACACCCAATACCCAGGTGACCCCGCAAGCACTCAAGTTGCGCATGCCGGGCCCTCAACTTCATGGGGGTCGCGTGTTGGGAGAAGACATTTCCGTCATCGCAAGTTTTACCCCGGATGACAATGGCCGTGAACGATATTATGTCTGTGCTGCGTCACGCGAGACACTCCAGCCTCATATCGCAGGATTGATAGACACCATCGTCTCCATTGAGAACTACACGCATTTAATCTTACTCCCCTATCAAGCGTTTAGTGCAGCAGTCGATCAAGTGCATCAGTTTGAACAACGGCATCTCTATCAACGGAATGTGATTACCACACAACTTGAACACGCAACATCTCAAAAACTCCAGAAATGGTTAACCGTGCTGACTCAGGACTTTATGAAAGTCAGTCGGCTCGCTGAATCCATGCGCTACAAACTGTCGGCGTCCGTTCCCTATGAACGCATCGTGGAAAGCAACCTCAACGCATTACAGGAACAATCGTTATCTTCCTGTCGACTCATTTCTGACTATATTCATCACAAAACCACGGGTGTCTCGGATGGCTATCAGCAGCTCATGAAACGGATCGATGCGTTGGAAAAAGATTTTGAAGGGACTATTTCCGTCATTCGCACAAAAGTTGATTTAATGTTGCAAGACCATAACATTGCACTTCAGGATCAAAATTTGAAAATGCTCGCCAGTGTCGATAAAACGACGAAAAGCCAAGCCATCCTGCAACATACCGTCGAAGGACTTTCCGTGATCGTCATTGCATATTACCTGAGTGGCTTAGGGAGTTATGTGTTTAAAGCGCTTCATGAAGCTGGAATATTAGAAAGCTACGCCTTCGCTTCAGGCATCTTTGTTCCTATTTCTCTTCTCGTGTCATTCGGACTGGTCTTTATTGGCAGAAAAATCCTTAATACGCGTCTATTCAACGATCACTAGCATTTGTCTCACGTTCACTCGTCCAGGCTTCGGACCTGGAATATTGACATGCAAAATACCACATCGCTTCCACCATGCCCCGATTCTCCCAATTGCGTCTCTTCGCAAAGTGCAAACCCTGAACAGTACATCGAACCATTTTCCTATTCAGGGACTCCAACCGATGCCAAAGCGAAACTGCATGCCCTATTCAAGAACAGCCCTCGATCCCGTATCGTCGTAGACACCGCCACATCACTTCGTGTCGAGATAACCTCTTTGATATTTCGATTTATCGATGATGTAGAATTCCTCATTGACGATGAACACAAGTTAATTCACCTGCGATCCGCATCCCGTACCGGGTACTGGGATCTTGGAGTCAATCGAAAACGAATGGAAACTCTCCGAATCCAATTCCAGCAATTGCCCTAACTCACGTTCCGTGAGTGCGTTATCACCACCACCCTATCATGCAATCTGACAAGGAGGTCATACAATGGAAGAAGTGCTCGATCAAGGAATCCGCTTACTGACAACCTATGGACTCAAGATTATCGGGGCGATTCTCATTCTCATCGTTGGTCGATTCGCCGCCTCGTGGGTTTCCCAGGCAGTCGATTCCTGGCTTCAAAAATCGGGGAAAGTCGATGAAACATTACGACCGTTCTTTGCCAGTTCCGCGAGATATATCGTACTCATCATTACGGTACTCGCCGTCCTCTCCCAATTCGGCATTGAGACGACAAGCCTCATTGCCGTCTTAGGCGCCGCAAGTTTAGCGATTGGCCTCGCATTACAAGGCACACTCAGTAACGTCGCCGCCGGAGTCATGTTACTCATTTTCCGACCGTTCAAGGTAGGAGACTATGTGGAAGCCGCAGGGATTGCGGGAACCGTCAAATCCATCACACTCCTCGTCACGGAGTTAGCCACTCCAGACAACGTACAAATTCTTGCCCCAAACAGTCAGGTCTGGGGAACCATCGTTAAAAATTACAGTTTTCACCAAACCCGTCGAGTCGACTTAGTGATGGGAATTGATTACGGCGATGACATAGATAAAGCTATCCAAACGGTCACCTCAGTGGCCAATGCCGATGCACGAATCTTAAAAGACCCAGCCCCGATGGCGGTGGTGGGAAATCTTGGCGACAGCTCGGTGGATTTAACTATACGCGTCTGGTGCGACGCGGCAGATTACTGGGGCGTGAAGTTTGATATGACGAAATCCCTCAAACAACGTTTCGATGCCGAAGGTATCTCTATTCCATTTCCACAACGTTCCCTGCATATGGTGAACACCGAAGCATCGTCATGATCAATTTCCGGAATATTCCTATCATACATATGATGACCAAGCAATGAAGGCGTTGCGCACTTTACATTAAATACTATGTGTATGGTAATATTATTTCATACACATAAATGGAGAATCATCATGCGCACGAACATCGTGATAGACGAACACCTGCTTGCAGACGCTCAACGCATCACGGGAATCAAAACAAAGAAAGGCGTGGTCGAAGAAGGGCTCAAGGTTCTTCTTCGACTCCAACGTCAACAGGCCGTGAAGAAACAACGAGGCAAGCTCAAATGGACCGGCAATCTAGAGGCCATGCGACTTGACACTCACTCATGATCATCGTTGACACGTCAGTATGGATTGATTACTTCAATGAACGCACTACAGAAGAAACCGAGAAATTAGATACGATACTTGGCATCCAAGAAATCCTCCTTGGAGATCTTATTCTCACTGAAGTCTTACAAGGGTTTCAGCAGGATTCGCATTTTCGAATTGCTCAAAAAGTATTTGATGCGTTTCCTATCGTGACAATGGTAGGGCCGCACCTTGCCCTTCGCAGTGCCAAAAACTATCGCACACTCCGAAAACGTGGAGTCACAGTTCGAAAGACCATCGATGTCATGATTGGCACTTATTGCCTAGAAAAACATATCCCTTTACTTTACGCTGATCGAGACTTCGACCCTATGGTTCGACACCTGGGCCTCCAATCAGTTGTCTAAGGTTCGCTCGCGTACCTTTGCTGAAAAATTCCCGGGTTAAAACGGAACTCTACATTAAAACCTCTAATGTTTTAGCCTTTATCATAGTCACTGATCTTTCCTTCACACTCGACAATTTTCAAACACCACAATCAAGTTTGAATCACTATATCGTCCTCTTTGAGCTCCCCTTCATCGTGGAGTGTGGATTGGAGCGGAAGTTGTTCTTTTGTTATTGTACGTTCCCATCATAGGAATTCTGCAGACTATCCCCGAAGACTCGACCTCCCTTTACGGGAGCAGACTGCTCCTATTTCTTGAAATATATATCTATGCGCTTCTCTTAAGTTGGATTCTTTCTTCAGTTAAAGAAAGAAAGAATGAATGATGAGCACGATGACTCAACGTCGTCGATTCACGCTTAGATCAGAGTTGCTCTGGAGAGGTGTATCTATGCTTTTTGTGCCATCTATTATTACATAGAATACCAAGGGCTTACGCTCTTCATCACAGATACCGTCATTGTCACTTACGGCATACTCGGAACGATTTTCTTTAGCAGCCTATGCGGAATGCCTTTAGGGGCGTTCATAGGCACAATCGTCGGTCACTTCCGTGCAAAATCACTTCCTCGAGCTCCTGATGCGGAACCAGAAAGCACTCTGCCTTATGTGATTGGTCTCGGCTACGCGTCAGTCATGCTGCTGTTTGTCATTCCAGCAACGTGGTGGGTCTATCCACGGTTTCTAGAATCTCTCGCACAATTCTAACCAATCCCCATAGCACGACTCGCAAGCAATTCCCAAGATCAGCACATTGTATGTGTATTTTCTTACTTCCCGACAATGCGTACATCAAAACGAGTTTCAGGCCTATCGATTCGATCCTATTTTTTGGACTTTCGGCTTTTGAAGCCTGCAGATAAAAATGACAAACGAATCTGCATAAATCACCATGAATTCAGACAAAGACGACAGAAATATCAAGAAGTAAAAATGAGAATATTCACAAACTTCCATAGGATTCCTCCGCTACGTAAAGCACCTGATAATACTGCCGAAGAGAGAATAGAGGAATGTTCTATATGATCGAACAAATATGAACCGTCGCCCGAAACGTGAGAGGAAGGTCTTTCTTCCTCACGTGAAAAGGACTACTCATGGATAGTGCAACGCTGTTTCTGATTGGCATGCTCCTACTTATAGCAACCATGATCTTTTGGGTCATCAGTGCCTATAACCACATGATCACTTACCGAAACCGTTTTAAGAATGCCTTTGCGCAGATCGATGTTCAACTCACCCGACGATACGATTTGATCCCGAATCTTGTCGAAACCGCGAAAGCCTATATGAAACATGAACGAGAAACATTAGAAGCGGTCATTAATGCCAGGAACCAGGCCTCAAAGGCTGCAAAACAGGCTACCGCTCAACCTGAAGATGTCATGGCCATTCAAGGCTTAGTCGGTGCCGAAGGACTGTTGACCGGCGCGATGGGACGGCTATTCGCCGTTATGGAAAATTATCCCGACCTGAAAGCCAATGAAAATATGATGCAGCTTACCGAAGAACTCACCTCAACAGAAAACCGTGTGGCCTTTGCCCGTCAAGCCTACAATGACGCCGTGATGATCTATAACACGGAACGAGAACGCTTCCCGATGAATCTTATTGCTCATGGATTTCATTTCCATGGAGCCTTGTTACTTGAAATTGAAGAAGAACAGAAACGCGAAGCGCCTCACGTCGTATTTGCCTAAAACAATACTGTGGACTTTTTCGACCATCAACACCAAGCCAAGCGCAATTCGAGATGGCTGCAAGGCCTCTTCGGCGTAGCTGTCCTGAGTACAATTCTCGGAGTCTATTGGATCGTGGCGGGTACCAGAGCCTGGTATGACTGGTGGACTGCAGGAACGGCAGATCCCTCAGTCCCTTTTTCCTGGAACTTCATATGGATGTGGGATTGGACACTGTTGGCATGGGTCGCCTTCTTTTGTCTCATCGTCATCACGCTTGGCTGTGCCATAAAATTCATGGAACTGCACGCCGGCGGCACATGGGTTGCCGAACTTCTTGGTGGAACACGGCTCGATCTCATCAGCCATCCAGATCACGCACGAACAGTCTTCAATGTCGTAGAAGAAATGGCCTTGGCTTCCGGCATCGTACCACCCCCCATTTATGTCCTTGAGCGAGAACTCGGCATCAATGCGTTTGCGGCTGGGCATGGACCTGAAGACGCGGTGATCGGAATCACCCGAGGAGCCATGACCAAACTCTCACGCGAGGAACTGCAGGGAGTGATCGGTCATGAGATGAGCCATATCCTACATGGTGACATACGCCTCAACTTTGAAATGATTGGCTTACTCAATGGATTGCAAGGGCTTGGGGCACTCGGACGAACCATCTTGAACTCCTCACTCGATCATAGCGCATATACCAGTAATTTCTTTACTCCCGTCCATGGTCTCAGTATTGTTCTCAGCTGCATTATCGGGGTTGTTCTACGAATTGTTGGATCTATCGGTGTGATACTCGCCAGCTTAATTAAAGCGGCAATTTCTCGGCAACGGGAATTTCTTGCCGATGCGGCATCAGTACAATTCACTCGAAATCCCGAAGCTCTTGTCAGCGCTTTACAAAAAATTGCTAATACGAAGAAGGGGTCCGTCGTGAATCACAGAGAGGCCCCTCAAGTCAGCCACCTATTTTTCTCGCAAGGGATTGCCAGAGGATTTGAGGCACTCTTTGCTATGCATCCTCCCTTGGCACGACGAATTCAGCGTATTGATGCAACGTATGCAACGCATACCTCCGAATCGACTCAACGACGAGAGCGTACACACCTATCAGACAATGCGCAGGCTTTTGCAGCATCTGAAGCCCCGACGCCTGAATCCCTTGTCCAGCAAATTTGGGCAAACCATCCTCAGCACGTGCACTATATGCACGATCTCCTGGCACACTTTCCAGAAACGATTCACCAAACGGTCCATGAGCCATTTGGAGCACGAGCCGTCGTCTATACGTTACTCCTCTCCCCCAACCCACATATACGCGCGGTCCAACACAATCGATTGGCCACCTATGCAGATGCCGAGGTTTATCAAGAAGCCTGTCAAGTGGAATCTGAAATACTCAAGCTTCATCCAGCGATGCGATTACCGCTTCTTGACATGGCCATTCCAACGTTGACGCAACTGTCTCCTCGGCAATATGCAACATTTCAAGCCAATATTTTGGCCATCATGCCTCAACGCGATCACGAAGCCCTGTTTGGCTGGGTGTTGCGTCGAGTCCTCTTACGGCACCTGACGCCTCATTTCTCCATAGTGGAATCTCCCAGAACGAAACATCATGCCATGAGGCCACTTGCGCATCATTGCGGCTATTTACTCTCCACATTGGCTCAGCAAGGAAAGGGAAATGATCAGAACGTGCGACAGGCCTTTCATGCGGGCAAACGAGCACTGAGAATCCGCAAACTCGTTTTAACGCCTGCAAGTCTCTGTACATTTGCATCATTGGACTTGACCTTGCACACCTTAAACGAAGCCACCCCACAGCTCAAACGAAGGATCATCAAGGCCTGTGCAGCCTGTGTACTTGCCGATCAACGAATCACGGTCGAGGAAGCCGAACTGCTTCGAGCTATTGCAGACTCTTTGGGATGTCCCATGCCACCATTATTGCGGGCGCAGCCTGAGAACACTCAAGAAGACACGATATTTCCCGTGCCTTCTCACCCGGCACCATTGACAATACATTCACAAGACCAATCGCAGGAAACTTCGCGGCTCCACGCTCATGTTCCCTGACATGCGCACACTAAAAGAAGGCTCAACTATTGTTTTTGCTTCTGCGAACGTTTTACGCAATAATAAATTATAGCGAATCCAAATACGGTCCAAACAAGAACATACAACGAACTCAGCGCAGTAGAACGTTTTAACCAGCTAAAAAAGTTATGTGAAACGGCTATAATCGCTAGCAATCATCATGCGTAAGCTATTAGAGTAGACAGGATAGAGCTTCGTCTCTTCATCATTACTTTTTTCGATGCATCACGTTCATTGGTAACATCTATGTCATTTGTTCCAACACATGAAATCAGCCGAATATCCACTCGCACAGAACGGCAACGTCTACCTGATTGGTTTAAAATCAAACTTCGGCAAGGACCGGATTATCGCGATATTCGGAAAATCATTGACGAACGAGGCTTACACACTATTTGCGAAGAAGCTCGCTGCCCGAACATGTGGGAATGTTGGAACAACCGCACTGCGACATTCCTCATCTTAGGAGATATTTGCACTCGACGTTGCCATTACTGCTCTGTCGAAACCGGCAGACCAACAAGTCTCGATCTCGATGAACCCCAACGCGTGGCCGAAGCGGTCGAGGCCATGGCGCTTCGCCATGCGGTGATTACGTCCGTGAATCGTGATGAATTAGAAGACGGCGGCGCTTCGCTTTTTGCCGAAACCATTCGTCTCATTCATGAGAAAATTCCAACCTGCGGCATCGAAGTGTTGATCCCGGACTTCCAAGGTAACGCATCAGCCCTACGAACCGTCTTAGACGAGAAACCTGACATTCTCAACCACAACATCGAAACCGTCCCCCGCTTATTTCCTTCCATACGTCCACAAGGTAAATACGCTCGTTCGATTCAACTCCTCAAACAGGCCAAGCAATTGGGAGCCACCACCAAATCTGGACTTATTGCCGGCTTGGGAGAAACCACCGACGAAATTCGAGAAGTCATGCGCGACTTACGCACCGTGGATTGCGACATTCTCACGCTTGGCCAATATCTCCAACCCACCAAATCCCATATGCCCGTCGCCCGCTTTTATCATCCTGATGAATTCGAAACTTTTAAAAAAGAAGCCCAAGCCCTTGGCTTTCAACATGTCGAATCTGGGCCTCTCGTCCGAAGCTCTTACCACGCCGAGGAACAGACAGCGAATACAGCTATGTAACAACCCAAACCTAGTCTCCCAAAGGAGAGAATGGTAGTATTGCTAGATCTACACACGAAAAGGAGCAATAGGATGGGACAACCATGCACATCTAATGACTTCATAACGGAAAGCAAGTAACTCGTGAGTCAATATGAAAAATTATTAGAACAAATTTTACGAGGAACTTCTGATGCAAATATTTCATTTACAGATCTCAGGCAATTGCTTATCCACCTGGAGTTTACAGAACGTATTCGGGGAGGGTCATCATATTTTCTCAAAACATGGAATTGAAGAAATCGTCAATCTTCAACCAAAAGGGACAAAGGCAAAGCCCTATCAAGTTAAACAGGTTCGAAAATTAATCGTTCGGTATAAGTTAGGAGCGAGCGATGGACTGTAGGTTTGAAATCATTATTTACTGGAGTCAAGAAGATAGTGCATTTATCGCGGAAGTACCAGAACTCTCTGGCTGCATGGCAGACGGGCAGACCTACCAGGAAGCTGTGACAAATGTGGAAACCGTGATCAAAGAATGGATTGAAACAGCCCAAGAACTTGGACGTCCAATTCCTGATCCACGTGGTCGGTTGCTATTTGCATAACATTTCACATGATCAATCATCAAATCCATGGAATACATGTTCTATTTGCTTCATGCCGCGACTTCATCCATACTCAATGCAATAGCATAGATCCCAAATTGCGGCACCCAGTGACTATACTTTTTATAATCATCCCGCCAGTATTGCGGCGACTCCATATGCGTGACGATATGATTCACGTATAGGTCCCGATACGCTTCGTCTCCCGTCGCGAGAAAAAGACTCCAGTACCCCCATGATCGACTAAAGTTCAATCCGCCTGAATGAGCTCTGGGAGCAATCCGAATCGGGTCCAGTCGTAAGGCTTTTGGATAAAAGACACGGAGCCATGACTGCGATTCTTCAACCGGTAAAATTGCAAGAATGGCTCTCATCCTCTGAAGAGACGCAGCAAAAAATTCATCAATATTATTGTCATACGATAACGAAAAATGCTTGTCGAGCGGCAACAACCGCTCCCGGGTGAACGTCACAAGCTTCTCATTTAATGCGGACCCACCTTTCCATTGGCTCCACTCCCACAGATGCAGCACGGCCCAGGATAGATTGCCATATTCCCGGCGAAGTGCATGCTGAAGAACCCCCTCATCCGACAATGAAAAGATCCATTGCTCCAATCGCTGGGCAACATCTGTTGCGAACAAGCATAAGTCGGTTTTCCCACCCCACCGTTCACGCTCCTGCGCAAGCTTCAAAAACCAGGCATAGCCATACGGCAATTCATGATCCAACTCACCACGATGTAGGCATCCCAACTCAGCGTCTAATCGGTCAGAATATAACAGAGGCTCAACCACCTCAATCCAACGGGATTCACCTGTAAGCCTCGAAGCCGCCAACAAAGCATAGGTCCCGTGCACACTCGAATGCCAATCAATACACCCGCAAAAGGCCGGATGCGATGTGTCAACTCGTTTCATCCCTCGTTCGATAACATTCGCGAGTGCAGAAAGATATTCTATTCTTAAGTCACAAAAGTTTTCCCAATTACTCAAGTCATTCTGATTTGTATGTTCTACAGTCATTGGCTTGCAACAACCTCCAACTTTATTTGCTGACTCAAAAGAAAGAATTATTAGTTTCCTGGCAAGAAAATTTGGGGTCTGGCATGTGTATTGATTATTCCCTGAGCATCCGTAAGGAGACAATCAGCACTACCACTGCGAAGTGAATGTACCTTCAGATGCTCGTGTGCCAAGATATTTTTTGCTGGGGATCAACGGATCTCTATTAATGCAGGGGCACGAAGTCCACTACTGAAAGTTATATTTTCTGCCGCGCTTCAACTAACCGACTCAACTCTTCCTGCATCTGATTTTGCTGCAAATGAATCCGATCACCATGTCCTGGCAGGACCCATTCAAACGCGAAATCACAAAGGCTTTTGGTAGATTCCAGAAGATGCTGAGCATTCCAAACTAACCGAGAAGGCATCCCAAGTTCGTTATTTTCTCGATCCCACCACAGGTGATCGCCTGTAAAAAGATACTTCTCTTTATAGAGTAGCGCCATACTCCCAGCCGTATGCCCAGGAACCGGAATAATCTGTAGATCAGGATTTACTTGCACGACGTCATGTCCCTTCACAATCCATTCTGACTCTGGCATGGCGTCCTTATCAGCCTGATGAATAATGCGCATCGCGCTGAATTTTTCAGCATATCGATCGGCATCTGCCACATCATCCTCATGGCTCAAGAAGATGGAACGAATGCCGCCGAGGCCCTGAAACGCGTCAAGCAAGTGGTGAATATATCGTGGTGAATCAATTAACCAGTTCCCGTCAGGGTGAGTAATGAAGTAACTATTCGCGCCAAACGATTTTTCTGAATTGAATCCATTGTAGTACACCCCGTCTGCGAGTTCGATCGGGAAACTCTCCTGGGCATCCATCAAAACATGTTTATTTTTTTGGACAGTACCAATCGACCCAACAGGACAAGCCAATAACGCTTGATACGCTTGGAAGACATCCAATGCACTATGAGGTTGGTGATGCACGGCGGAAAAACCATCTACCTCATGAAAAGTCTCTGAAGCTAATTGACGACAGGTATCGCAATTGATACACGTCTCATCAACAAAAAAATCACCTTCGACATTTGTTGGCAATCGTTTCTTCACATTCGCCATGGGCTTCACCCTTTCCCAACATCTTATTGATGCCATTCTCTATCTGTAGCATTGTATCGCAATGCCTGAATTCACCAAAAGGTGTTCCATGACGATGGACATGGATTGATTGGTATTTCGCTTGATCAAATATACCTTAAGTCATGCATTTAAGAACCGCTCACCTATTTCATTGCTCATAAATAGGTTTACATGAGGACCTGATACCTGCGAAGATAAGAAAACAGCATCTCGACACATGAGAGATCTGGAATTCAAATTGACGAGTCGGGCTCGTGCATTTCTCACGTTCGCGGAGGAGACGCCGATGTCCAGTTTTCTTCTTCACGGTTTTTCTGGCTTTAGGGAATTCAACACATCCCACATTGACTCTCTTACTCCGTTTTCAACTTGTTCTGGGCAGAGAAACAATACATCCCGCAACAACATAGATGTAAACATGTATCAGAGCGTGCCAGACTTGGATGAAATGTGAATAAACCTATGAGTAAACGCTCACCCGTAAATGACCTTGTCTCTCTCTATCGAGACATGCTGCTTATTCGCCGATTCGAGGAGAAATCTGCCGAAATGTATGCGTTAGCCAAAATTGCCGGATTTTTGCATCTCTATATCGGCCAAGAAGCGGTCGCAGTAGGCTGTATCGCAGCGACGAAACCAGAAGACTACATCATCTCAGCGTATCGCGATCATGGCCACTGTCTCGCGAGAGGGTCAGACCCCAAGCAGGTGATGGCAGAGTTGTTCGGCAAAGCAACCGGGCTTTGCAAAGGAAAAGGCGGCTCGATGCATCTCATCGACGTCGAGCGGAACTTCATGGGTGGCTATGCCATCGTGGGAGGCCATCTTCCCTTAGCCGTCGGACTGGCGTTTGCTGCACAATACAAGAAAGAAGACCGAATCGTGCTCTGCTTTTTCGGGGATGGCGCGATTCCGAGTGGACAATCGCACGAAGCGTTTAACTTAGCAGCACTATGGAAACTTCCCGTGATCTTCATCTGCGAAAACAATCGATATGGCATGGGTACTCCGATAGCACGAGAAATGGTTCTCTACAAAGACGTGGCCGAACGCGCGAAGGCACACGGGATACAAGCTGAACAGGTGGACGGCATGAACGTACTCGCCGTTCGAGATCTTATGCAACGAGTGGTCAGTCAAATTCGCAAAGATCCACAACCCTACTTTATTGAAGCATTGACCTACCGTTTCATGGGGCATTCCATGTCTGATCCAGCCCACGGACAATATCGAACGCGCGAGGAAGTAGCAGACGCTCGAAAAAATGATCCCCTTGCATTACTCAAGGACGCAATGAAAAAAGACGGGGTCGATACAGAAAAAACATTGACAACCGTGGAAAAAGAAATTGAAACAATCGTCAGCGAATGCATTACCTTCGCAGAGCAAAGCCCTTTCCCATCGCCCGCGTCATTGCATGAAGATGTCTACGCTGAACAAGAGGAAATGATATAAGAAGATCCATATGTTCATGAAACCTGCGGTGATCTTTCAAAGTAAGGAGAACGCGTAACTATGGTCGTGTCGTATCGAGAAGCATTGAATCAGGCCATGCGTGAAGAAATGCAGCGAGATGACCGCGTGTTTTTGATCGGCGAAGAAGTGGGATACTATCAAGGTGCCTTTAAAGTTAGTAAAGGCTTTGTGGAAGAATTCGGACCAGAACGTGTACGGGACACCCCAATTACGGAGGCTGGATTCACAGGATTAGCCGTTGGCGCAGCTATGGCCGGCCTTCGCCCGATTGTCGAACTCATGACGTTTAATTTTGGCATTCTGGCTATGGACCAAATTGTTAATAATGCGGCAAAAGTTCGCTATATGTCTGGGGGACAATTCACTGTTCCCATGGTGATTCGCGGACCTGGAAGTGCTGCGCATCAATTGGCGGCACAACATTCACAAAGTCTGGAAGCCTGGTTCTGTCATGTTCCAGGACTCAAAGTGCTTGCTCCCGCGACACCCTATGATGCAAAGGGATTACTCAAGAGTGCGATCAGAGACAATAACCCCATCATCTTTATTGAAGCTCAATTGTTATACGGCACAAAAGGCGAAACCCCTGAAGAAGAATACACCGTGCCTATTGGAAAAGCTGACATTAAACGGCATGGGCACGATGTGACGATAGTCGCGTATTCAAAAATGCTCTTGCTCAGTCTTGAAGCTGCAGAAGACCTAGCCACAGAGGGCATTGAGGCGGAAGTCGTCGACCTCAGAACCCTCCGACCACTGGACGTCACAACGTTGGTAGAGTCTGTAAAAAAAACCGGACGGTTAGTGATCGTCGAAGAAGGTTGGAAGTTTGCAGGCTTAGGTGCTCAGATTGCAGAAACCGTCTACTCGAATGCCTTTGATGAGTTAGACGGACCAATTGTCAGGGTGACCGGAGAAGACGTTCCCATGCCATATACACGGCCACTCGAAGATTTAGCCATTCCAGACAAGGCTCGCATCATCGCAGCCGTCAAGCAAGTCTTGTACATTTGACGTCAAAACAAAGGGGCATCCAATGATTACCCGTGTGGTCATGCCAAAACTTACAGACACCATGGAAGAAGGCGTGGTCGTGAGTTGGAAAAAAGCAGAAGGAGATACAGTCGATGCCGGTGACGTATTGGCTGAGATTGAAACAGACAAAGCCGTTATGGACCTTGAAGCCTTCGGATCAGGTTTTTTTCGAAAAGCCTTGGCGAACGAAGGCGATACAGTTCAATCAGGCTCTCTCATTGCCCTCATTGGTGAATTGAATGACGATATTGAGCCGTTCGTAACCGAAGGGCCAGACTCTGTTAAGTCGAACGAAAAAACTGAGAGCCCGCCTGAACCTTCGCAATCAAAAACGCTAAAAGCCAAGTCTTCAGCCTCAAAAACCCAAAAAGCTTCGAAACCAATAGAAGCAAACACCGAACTGCCGCCTGAAGAACCACAAAAAACTACAGACCCGTCTTCAAAAAACATTTCCCCACGCGCAAGAAAGAAAGCAAAGGACAAAGGGATTGAACTATCCAACATCGAAGGATCCGGCCCAGACGGACGAATAGTTGAACGAGATGTCGTACAGTTTCCTCAACGAGTACCTGCCCCTTCGAATGATGTCATCGAACGTCCGTTAAGCCAAATCAGGAAAGCCATTGCACGTGTTACGACTGAAAGCAAAGCTCCAGTCCCACACTTTTATCTGACAGCCGATATCAGTATGACTGAAGCCGAACGGTTACGAGCACAGATGAACGACCTTCAAGATACCTCGCTCAGTATCACGACTCTGCTTATTCAAGCTGTGACACTGGCGCTCATTGAACACCCGGAGATCAATGTTTCCTATACGGGCGAGGCCATTCGGCAATATCCCTCCATTGATATCGGGATAGCTGTGGCCATCGATGAGGGATTGATCACCCCCGTCATTCGAGATTGCGCACACAAAACGCTGCGAGAACTCTCACGAGAAAGTTTTCGCCTGATCCGTCTTGCTAGAAGCCAGAAGCTGAAACCAGAAGAATATTCAGGCGCCACGTTTTCAATCTCTAACCTCGGAATGTATGCCATAGAACAATTCAGCGCGGTCCTGGTTCCACCTCAAGCCGCATCACTCGCAGTCGGTGCAATTCAAACCATTCCAGTCGTTGAAAGCGATGCAATCGTTATCGACCAACGGATGAAAGTCACCATTTCGTGCGACCACCGAGCACTGGATGGAGCACAGGCGGCAAGGTTTCTCCAAAAATTGAAGGACGTACTCGAACACCCCCTCAAACTCTTCATTGCCCAAAATATGTAAGCGAGATTATTCCCTGACTATGTAGTTACCTCAGATCTTTTCCGTGTCCATACCCCTCTGAATGTTCTTGTCCATAGCCGTGCGTCCCCATAGACCCATGTTTTCCCTGTCCGCTCATGCCATGCATACGTCCACTCATTCCACGATCCATTTGTTGTTTCAGCCGATCACGGAATTGCTGATATTGCTCAGGAGTCAAGATCTCTTTCAGTTTCAGTAATGTATCAACACGATACATCATCAGTTGTGTTTGCAATCCACCAATTTCCTCAACTTTAGTCGCAACCGCACTTCGGTCCGTCTCCGTTTGATCAAGCAACGATCCTAAATCGATCATGGCAACACGTAGGTCCGCACCATTTTTGATCATGGTTTTTCGATAATCCGATTCCACAGGCTCCAATTTCTTGACTTGTTCATCTTTTAACCCCAACTCTTCCTTCATACTCAACGGAGAGGCAGACATATGATGCTGCATCCCTCCATGTTCCGACCCGGAATATTGCTTCATATCTCCAGAATGATGAGACATCCCTTGCTCCGAATGCGAATGCCCTTCATCTGCAAGAGCGAATCCCCATGGCAGACAGGTTAGAACCACGGTCAACGTCAATATCATCACATCACAACCCACGATTTTTCTGATCATTGAATACCCCTTTCATACATTATAAGATACGTATCTGAACAAGAATTAATACAGAAAACACTGCGTACAGTATAGCAGATTTTTTTACGAACTGAGCCTGCCTCAAGAAACCTGCAATGTAGTATAATCAAGAAGAAAGATCATTGAAAAAATACGCAACCTGGAGCATCCCGTCGAGGTGACAAGGGGTTTCATACGGATAGCGTTACTCTCATGAATCGACACAAAGGATTGTAAGCCCATGCGAGATTTTTTCCCGGGACTAGCCGGAGTTGTCGCGACCAAATCACACATCAGTTCAGTGGATGGGCAACAGGGTATTCTAGAATACCGTGGCATTCGTATTGAAGAACTCGCGACGCATGGCACATTCATAGAAACAGCCTATCTGCTCTTGTTCAATGAACTTCCCACGCCCTCAGCGCTTCAACAATTTGAAAACGATCTCCTCATCCATCGACGCATTAAATATCGTATTACGGATCTCATTAAATGCCTGCCCGAGCATGGACATCCGATGGATGCCTTGCAGGCCGCGGTTGCGGCATTGGGCATGTTTTATCCAACACCCGATGTCCGTGATCCGGAAGCCCGATACTGGGCAGCCATCCGGTTATTAGCCAAACTGCCAACCATGGTCGCCGCGTTTGCTCGACTTCGTCATGGCGATGATCAAATTCAGCCTAACGATAACCTGTCGTATGCCGAAAATTTCTTTTACATGCTCTTTGAACAACAACCTGACCCTGCGGTCGCCAAAACGTTTGACACCAGCCTGATCCTTCATGCCGAACACACCATGAACGCCTCAACCTTTAGTGGCTTAGTGACGGCCTCCACGCTTGCCGACCCATACACTGTGATCTCATCGGCCATTGGCACACTCAAGGGTCCGCTCCATGGAGGAGCGAACGAAGCCGTCATTCATATGCTTGAGGCCATCGGCTCAGTCGAACAGGTGCCAACCTATCTTGATAAAAAAATCGCTGCCAAAGAAAAAATTATGGGGTTTGGACATCGCGTGTACAAGGTCAAAGACCCTCGCGCCCTCATTCTGCAGGAACTTGCTCAGCGCATGCTCAAAGACGAAAAACATGATTCGCTACTCACGATCGCCCGTACAGTTGAACATGAAATGGAACAACGCGTTGGGCCTAAAGGCATTCGTCCCAATGTAGACTTTTATTCTGGGATCATCTACCATCAAATGGGCATTGACACCGATATGTTCACCCCAATATTTGCAATGGCTCGAGTCGCAGGGTGGCTTGCCCATTGCTTTGAACAATATCAACATAATCATCTCTTTCGTCCCGATCAGATCTATGAAGGGCCACATAATCGTCCGTATGAACCCATCGAATCCCGTGAACGTTCGTCCTCTGCAACCTGATCATCCTGCTCCCATATGTCGGGAGTGTCGTCTATCGGAATTTCGTATCGTCACCTGTTCATGACCACTGTTCATACATACGACGTCTTAGTGATTGGAGCTGGCTTGGCAGGTATGCGTGCCGCCATCGCTGCGCATGAACATGGCGCAACTGTAGCCGTTCTGACGAAAGTCCATCCCGTTCGAAGTCATTCAAATGCCGCACAAGGCGGCATCAACGCCGCCCTCACCGATCGTGGAGATAAATGGGAAGACCATGCATTCGAAACAGTGAAAGGGAGCGACTACCTTGGGGATCAAGATGCCGTAGAGATCCTGGCACAAGAAGCGGGGAACGATATCATTGCCCTCGAACACATGGGCGTCATTTTCAATCGGAATGAAGAAGGACGCTTAGGAACCCGACGATTTGGCGGACAAAAACGAGCACGCACCTTCTTTGTCTCAGATTTTACCGGCCAAGCCATGCTGCACGTTCTGTTCGAACAAATACTCCAATCGAAAATCCCTATTTATGAAGAATGGTTTGTGACATCGATTATTAAGGATGATGAAGGAAAATGCGCCGGCGTCGTGGCCTTTGAAATACGGACGGGCACGTTTGCCGTATTCAAGGCCAAAGCCGTCATCCTCGCGGCAGGCGGATTAGGACGCGTGTACGAACCCAGCACCAATGCGTTGATCTGCACTGGTGACGGCATGGCCCTCGCCTACCGAGCCGGAGCGCCATTGATGGACATGGAAATGGTCCAGTACCACCCAACAACCCTCAAAGGCAAAGGCCTGCTCATCAGCGAAGCGGCGCGCGGAGAAGGCGCATATCTTCTGAACAGCGATGGCGAACGGTTTATGGAACGATACGCGCCAAACATGATGGAACTCGCCTCTCGCGATGTCGTGTCGCGTGCGGAGCAATTGGAAATCAATGAGGGTCGCGGCGTCAACGGATGCGTCTTCCTGGATTGCCGGCACCTTGGCAAAGCCTTTATCAATGACCGGCTTCGTCAAATTAATGAAGAGGCCAAAACCTTTGCCAATATTGATCTCGCCGAAGAACCGATTCCCATACGCCCAGGTATGCACTATCAAATGGGTGGCATCAAAACGGATATTGATGGACGATGCTGGGATATCCAGCAACAATGGAAGGGCGTACTCGGGTTATTCGCTGCCGGTGAAACCGCATGCGTGAGTTTACATGGAGGGAATCGTCTCGGAGCCAATTCCTTGCTCGATACCGTCGTATTCGGTCGACGAGCCGGAAAGTCTGCGGCCGAATATACAAAAACAGTAAACGGGGTTAAAGTTTCAGAGGCCCTCGTTGACATCGATCACGACCTTGTTACGTCAATACTCAGAAGACCAACCCATGACGATACCATTGCCAAGATTCGATCCGAAATGGGTCAAACCATGAATCGGCACCTCTCAGTCTTTCGAGAGCAAGAAGGGATGACCAATGCACAACAGGTTATTAAGGCTCTTAAAAATCGATGGGACACTGTCGGGATCAAAGATAAAGGTCATGTCTTTAATACCGGACTCGTCAATACACTCGAACTGGGGTTCATGTTGGATTGTGCGGAAACAATCATCATGGGAGCTCTGACCCGCCAAGAAAGTCGTGGGGCACACTTTCGAACCGATTACTTAGACCGGAACGACGACAATTGGCTCAAACACATCTTGCTCTATCATTCGACAAACGGGGCTCCAGACATAGACTATCTCCCGGTGCGCATCACCCAATGGCAGCCGCAACCCCGAGTCTACTAGAGAGCCGAAAAAACCATGATGTACCTCCAAACTCTTCACGGCTATTCTGAGCAATTGCAGGCCTGAACGATACTATGAACACTACCCTTCGCGTACGCCGATTTAATCCGGAGCAAAAAACTCCAGCTCCATTTTTTCAAGAGTACAATCTTGAACTTGAGGCGTCTGATAGCGTCCTCGACGGATTGATTAAAGTGCGTGAGACACTCGACGACTCCCTGGCGCTTCGCTGTTCCTGTCGCGGAGCCATTTGCGGCTCATGCGGCATGCGCATCAATGGTCATGCCGCGTTAGCGTGTAAAACAAAGATCATTTCAGCAACGAAAGACAGCCAGACTATTCACGTTGAACCCATGAACAATATGCCCGTCATTAAAGATCTCATCACGGACATGTCGCCCTTTTGGGAAAAAATTCGACAAATCCAACCCTGGCTTCAACCGGCTACGCCTATCCCGGAAGCTGAACACCTAGCACCGGCCGAAGCTATGAATCATCTTTCCGGAGTGATGACCTGCATTATGTGTGGAGTTTGCGTCTCTGACTGTACGGTCTTGGAAGTCGATTCCAAATTTGTCGGCCCGGCAGCTCTAGCCAAGGCCTATCGGTTTGTGGCGGATCCACGCGACGATGCCACCACTCATCGACTCGCCGCACTCAACGAACCTGGGGGCATGTGGGATTGCACGCGATGCATGGAATGCATCCAAGTCTGCCCGAAAGGCGTGGGTCCCATGGATCGCATTATGTCGTTGCGAGCCAGGGGAATTGACGAACAACTCCCTTCGACGACTGGCTCACGTCATGCCGAAGCCTTCACGGACATCATCAAGAATAAAGGGGTGTTGGATGAACCCATGCTAGCTCTTCGGACATTTGGCTTCAGAAATATTCGCCGATTGGTAGGCATGATCCCCATTGCCATTCAATCATTCCGCCATAAAAAAATCGCACCATCAGGGCCATTACACCGGGCTATTCCGGGTATTGACCAAATCAAACGACTCTTCAAACGTGCGAGCGTCGAGAACCGTACATTCCGAGACAAATAGCGTAGTAGCATTCACTGGTGATCCTCTCGAAACACCATATGATGATTCTTAGACGATGCGACGAACAGTTGGAACACTACACGAGGAGTCATCCATGAAATATGCATTCTTTCCGGGTTGCGTCTCAAAGGGTGCGTGTCCAGAGCTGTATCAATCCGTCATGCAGGTCTATCCAAAGATCGGCATAGATCTTGAGGAAATGACGACTGCCGCTTGCACAGGCGCAGGTGTCCTTCAAGAAAAAGATCAGCGACTGGGCGACGTCATCAATGCACGAACCTTTGCCCTGGCCGAACAGCAGAACGTACCCATCATGACGATTTGCAGTACATGTCAAGGCGTCATGAGTCAGGCCAATCATCGCATGACCACTGATGAAGAGTACTTGGCGGAAATCAATCAGATCTTAGGAGAAGAAGGGCTCACCTATCGCGGCACGACGAACATTCGCCATTTCATCTGGATCTTATTGGAAGATGTGGGAGAAGACGTCCTCCGACAGGCAATCAAAAAACCATTGACAGGTCTCCGCGCTGCGCCGTTTTACGGATGTTACCTTCAACGTCCTACCGAAGCGCTGCAATTCGATGAACATCCCGATCGCCCCAAAGCCTTGGAACGCGTCATTGAAATCTTGGGAGCAGAGGTTGTCGACTTTCCAGGAAAAAGTCGATGCTGTGGATTTCCCATTCTGACCATTAATGAGAAAAATTCTCTCAACATGGTCGCAACACATACAAGCAATGCCAAATCACACGGAGCCGATATCATGGTAACCCCCTGTCCTCTTTGCCATCTGAACTTAGACGGGATGCAAGCTAAAGCCGCAAACCAAGAGAATATCTCCATTGATCTTCCGATTCTTCACCTCCCCCAACTGCTTGGGCTTGCCATGGATATGGACCCAAAATCCCTTGGATTTAACAGAAATTTTGTCTCGCCCCATTCAGCATTACAAAAATTGGCGACCGTGGTATCCTCCTAACACATATTTCCATGTTATTGACGAGAACAGAAAAATGGTGTGACAGAGGGAAGGAACACGTTGCATGAACTTCGATCCGGCGGTTGCGGCACGACAAGCACTTCAAGAAGCAGAACAACACGGGGAACTAGGAGAACTCGAAGAGGATATCCTTGAAGCGGAAGAAACCTTTTCCTCAGTCCAAGGTCCAGACGCAACTCGCGCCTACAAGGCCTTACAACAGTATGGGGAAGGACTCCCCGACGCTCGATACTTCCAAGAATTTCTCATTTATATTACCTGGCAACAGGTGACAGAAGGTCCTTTGCCAGAGTTTTTTCAAAAAGGGCTCTCGCTCTCGGACCAATTTCTCACACGTTTCACGAAGGACATTGCCCAGACACCATCGCATGACCATATCCTGGCCATTCGAGAATCATTTCAAGCAGGACTCGGCATGGAAACAGAAGAAGTCATCGAAGAATATGAAGAAGATTCATTTGCCGGTGGAGATTAAGTTATCCATGAGGCAAGTACGATGAGTACACCATCATCACCAGCGAATATCATGCAACTCGGCATGGCGTTTTGGGGTTCCAAAACCCTTCTGAGTGCGGTTGAATTAGAGGTATTCACCATATTAGCTCGTCAACCTCTCGACGCCGAGACTCTCCGAACACAACTGGGGCTTCACAAACGAAGTGCGCGAGATTTTTTCGATGCACTTGTGGCACTCGGTATGCTTGACCGACACGACGGGAAATACTCCAATACGCCCGAGACTGATCAATTTCTTGATAAAACAAAACCCACGTATATTGGTGGATTTTTAGAAATGGCCAATGACCGATTGTACCGCTATTGGGGATCGCTCACAGAAGGGCTCCGCACCGGACTTCCACAAAATGAAACCAAAAACGGTGATGATTTTTTTGGAACCTTGTACCAGAACCCCATCGCACTTCAGGCCTTTCTCCAGTCCATGACCGGGATCAGCATGGGAGCCAGCCAGGCCATCGCTCAGAAATTCCCATGGAACAACTACAATACGTTCATCGACATTGGCTGTGCTCAAGGCGGATTAGCCGTTCAAATTGCTCAAACACACTTACACCTCACAGGAGGAGGATTTGACCTCCCACCCGTTGGCCCCATTTTTCACGACTATGTGCAGTCATTTCAGTTGGATGATCGACTACGATTCATACCAGGCGATTTTTTCAAAGAAGCACTCCCGAAAGCCGATGTGCTATGTATGGGACACATTCTTCATGACTGGAACTTAGAAGAGAAAAAACACCTCATCGCCAAAGCCTATGACGCGCTGCCTCCCGATGGAGCTCTCATCATATTTGAAGCGTTGATCGATGATGAGCGACGACAGAATGCATTCGGTCTGCTCATGAGTCTCAACATGCTCATTGAGTTAGCTGGAGGATTCGACTATACAGGCGCCAATTGTTCAGGTTGGTTACAAGAAGCTGGATTTCGCGAAACACGCGTTGAACATCTTATTGGTCATGACTCCATGGTCATTGGCATCAAATAGCAAGCTCATACGGTGTCGTCTAATTCAGCGTACGATCTCACCCATCATTTTCATTCATCACATGCCCTCACATAAGTCTTCATCTTCTCAACAACGGTCCTGGCCTGTTCAGTTGACGATTCAATCCAGTCCCATCGATGGAAAAGGACTCTTTGCAGCAGAACCGCTAGCAGCAAGAAGAAAAATCGGTGAATTCGAAGGCGAACTCATTAGTCAACGTGAAGCGAGACGGAGGGCAAAAACGCAACGCCACATCGCTATCGTTGAAGTCAATAATGGGAAAGCCATTGACGCGTCCAAACAGCAAGAAGGCTTTCGATTTATCAACCATTCCTGCTCACCAAACACATATATGCGAATTGTTCATGAACGTGCAGAATTTTACACGTTACGCCGAATTAAGAAAGGAGAAGAGTTAACATGTAATTATGGAGAAACCCATCACGAAGGCACACGTCGATGTACATGCCGCAGCCTAATATGCCGTCAATTCCTCTAAAACTTCACATCGTACCATAAAAATATTTCCTCAACCGTTCAACGAGCACCAATACACGCTACGACTCAACAATCAGCAATATCCTCTAATCAAGATTTCTGAAAAAACCACCGATACCCCCTCTAGATCCAACACTTTTTAACAATCGTGAAAGGAGCCAGCCTATGGATGGACTTGCCGCCCTCAATGCTGCAAACATACAAGCACAAACGACTCTTCCGTTGATTGAGTCTGCGACCAATGTGCAATCAACAAGACAAGTGAAAGCACCAACGTCGGTATCCATCGACCCTGTCACAATTTCCCCTCAAGCCGCTGCGCTTCAAGATTCTCACAAATAGTTTCTCAAACGTTCATTTATTCCCTTTTACGTAATCCAAAATATCTTTCTCTTGGGCATCTGAGTCTGCCCAAGAGAAAGAGGAGTATCTCTTGTCCAAAAAATAAAGAAACGATCCCATCACTCGATACACAGTCTGTAGCTCTGAATGTCAACATCTCCACATCGTTGAGTGAGAGGGAACGAACGAGGGAACCTTCAATTGACGGCAAGCTCAAATGCGTTCTGTCCTCTTACCCAACGGGTCCATCCCATGCTTGCTCATCTTGTTGCTGCTTGTTAAGCTCACAGCATACCGAGTGTAGTAAGTTTATTTGTCAAAAAGGAGTAGCCCTTATGGGAGAAGTTGATACAAGCGCAGCCCCTCCTCCACCAATGATTGATTTAACCGCTGTTGAAGTTGATCCCTCCATAGGCGAACGGTTCTATAGGGCTGTCATTATACGATCGAAACAAGGAACAACGTACCGGATGGTGGCCAAAACGCTTCCAGATGGTCGGCTAGACCTGGTGCATTTTGTGTGCGATCTTGACGTCAATGGAACCATGTTCGGAAAAAGAAGAGTGAGGCGAATTGAGTCCCAGCCTGTGACACGATTTGAGGCAGAAATCGAGACGATCAAAAAAGACATCACAGCGAGCGGAGAAGAAGTTCAAGGCGTGTGGGAACATGACTTAATGAACATTCAGGATGTGGCAGAGCAAGTGAGTAGCCTGGATGCGTGGATGGTGACAACGGCTAAAGAGATTGTACCGGCTTAGACACCGATATTAGACGCGAAAGACCCCTGGGTGATCTGCTGTGGAGTCTTGTGACCTCATCACCACGGTTAACCGTTGATGAGCTTTTCGCAGGGTGGCTTCGACCTCTTCTGGCCGTGTTCCTCTGGCCAAGATGAACCCAAGATATCGTTTGCCTTCCGGCAAAGGAATCAACTGCTCCCCTGGATTTGCTGTCATCACCAACTCCTCAACACCACGGACCTGTTTCGCCTCTTTTTGTCCTTCAACTCTTTCTAAAATCCCTTCATGAGGTATCGGGATCATCATAACTCCACCTGCACGCCCCGTAAGATCGAAAGACGGGAGTTCTTGACCCAATGCATGAAGCAGGATCAGTTCCTCTAAAGACCTGCCAGTCCCGAACTCCAACATTCGAGAGCACTTCCCGCCAATGCTTCGAGCAGCCACTTCAATAACCCAAATGTTGTGCTCGTTAATCCGAAGTTCTCCATGAACAGGCCCTTCGCGAAGCCCAATGGCACGAGCAGCCTGAGCCAGGGCCTCAGCTATTCGCACTTGCATGTCAGGCGGAAGACGTGAAGGCGTGACATAGATCGTTTCCTCAAAATAGGGACCGTCGAGCGGATCGGGCTTATCAAATAGGGCCAGCGGATGAAACCTACTCTTTGTCAGTAACCCTTCCAGGGCAACTTCGATTCCGGGAATAAAGTCTTCAATTAAGATTTGACGGCCCGCAACATCCTGTTCGAAACTTGGAAAGGTTTGTAACAGATTGGCAATTCGAATAAAGGCTTGCTGAAAACTCTCCTGATCATCCGCACGGATCACTCCACAGCTACCTGAGAGCGTGAGCGGTTTGAGCACGCAAGGAAAGGTGACGTGCGGGACAACCTCCGCTGGCACCTCATCGAGGCTCACCACCATAAAGTTTGGACAAGGAAGTCCTTCTTTCTGCAATAGTCTCCGCATCGTGTGCTTGTTGCTTGCAGCTTGGACCGAATCAATTGAGTTGGCAGAGAGACCTAACGCCTTGGAAAGAATCGATGCCAAAACCGCAGTCTGATCGTTTACCCCAAGGACCACATCAATAGGAGAATCTTTGGCATACGTCATCACAGCAGAAATAGCGGCGCTAGGATTATGCAGATCAAGAAAAAGAAAGTTCTCTAGAGATTGTTCAAGAAATTCAGGTGGAGCATCCCCGGCAATTGTCAGGGATACACCAACTTTACTGGCAGCTTCTAGGAAAGCCTCACCACGATAGCTCATCGAAGGAAGAAGGAGGAGAAGATGTGACATAGGAGAATCCCAATTGAGTAGTGAGCTAGTATGAAGTCACACTCTTGTTTTTATAACTCAGGAAACTTCATGTCTTGGAAGAACACTCGACAGAATGGAATTGATCCGTCGTCGGCTCCGCACAACAAAACCAGGGTTCTGACATCCGGGGAGGACGCACACGATCAGGATTTATGGATGAGGTCTTGTGCAATGAGGAAAATTCAAGCTCCGCAGTGTTATAGACCAATTCCCACAAACGATAAAATGTTTGTGCTGGATCTTCTTTCATTTTCGTACTGTCTTCCACAACCTTCGTCACCGATTGCTGTAACTGGTCCATCCGTGGATCAGGGTGAGTCCATGTGTGCTGAAATTTCTGCTGATCAAGTGACCCAAGAAACTGGGACATCGGTATCGGGTGAGAGTCGGGAGGGGTCAACAATGCTGAGCCAGGCGGGACCAAGAGTCGAACACTGTATTGAACAGGATCAATACAGTCGATCAAGCCATGCCGTTCAACCAAGTCAAACATTTCTCTATACTCTTCTAAGGTTGTCCAGGGTGTGAAGGCAACCAAAGACGGACGAAGGGTAATCCCGGTAGACTGCAGAATGTGGTGTGCCATGAAGATATCTTGTCGCGTATGTCCCTTCTCCAAATGAAGTAGCACATTCTCACTAAATGACTCCACCGCAGAAATGATAAACAGGCAACCGAGTTGACTAAATTCTTGGAAGAGTAATCGGTGCTTCAGGATATGTTCAATTTTGGTGGTGAAATCGAATGTCACATGAGGAAACTCTTCATGCATGGCCCGAACAATGTTCAGAGAGTGACCAGGGCCGTTCAGAAAGTCTGGGTCACCGAAGGTGACGTGCACAGCACCGGCCTTGACCTGCTGTCGAATGTCCGCTAACACGACTTGAGCCGGGAACAAGAAAAATCGGCCGTTATAGACTGGGACAATAGGACAATGCAAACAGGTATGCAAACACCCACGACTTGCTTCAACATAACCCACCACGTGCTCCTGTCCCTGATATTCTAAGCGTGCATATTCGCAAAGCGGGGAAAGTTGTGCACGTGCGGGAACAGGGAAATTACCGCCATCAGCCGAGTCTGAAGTTGAAACTCGAGATGGCCAACTGATCCGTTTCAAGAAGGGAGGGACTATCGAGTCGACACAACTCACACCCGCAACTTGTGAGACAAAGTTTGAAGCCGTGTCATTGGATTCATGAGAAAATGATTGAGAATTGGCCAGTTGCTCGAGAAGATTGACCAAAGGCATTTCGTATTCCCCGCCGATCACGGAATCAGCAAGGTGACTCAGTAAATACTCTGCATTCAGTGAGGCATAGAGCCCATAAAAACAAATATGCGCATTGGGATTGATGTGACGAATGCGTTCGGCCACTTGGCATCCTAAGGAAAGCGCCGTATGCATCGGCACGGAAATACCCACTACACGTGCCTGGTTAACGCGTTGTGCATCAAAATCCTCTACCGACAAATCTAAGGTAAAGGGAGCATAGCCCTTCTGCTCAAGGAATCCGGCAGGCTGCGCCAGACCAATTGGCTGATGCCCTAACTCATAACAAGAAATGAGAAGGATGGCTCCCGGTTGTTGAAGAAATTTATTGGCTTTATCTGTTATTAACGAAAGATGGGTCATGACGCCTCACTGTTCTTGACAACGTTATTGACGTTTGGAAAATCGACGACCATCAGCATTGGCATAACTCGCCACACGAGCATTTGCCTCACGACGAGTCTCAAGTTTGTCAACGACCTCTGCAAACCGACTTGCAGGAATAGTACAAGTCATCTCATCGGGAGACATGCCAGTCCGAATACGGCTCAGCGTGCACCCCGTACTCATAGCAATCTGATTCTGTTCCTTCGCCAGAGGAATAATATGGCATTGTGGCTTGCCAACAATCGACATGTCACCAAATGCATCATGCAATACCATTCCTTGGAACGCACTCAGGCGAAGAAGGATCACATCGGGATCGATACTCGTCTTGGCGACAGGACCATAGGTAATAAACTTGTACCGATTCTTCACGACCGGCAGCTGTATCGCTTCTTCAGGAGTCACCCACTCACTCTCTAAGAGGCCCAGAACATCCTCGTTTTGCATGACATCACCAAGTGCCTTGAGACCATGCGTGACGCTCCCAACGCTACAGTTAAAATGATCCTCCGCTTTCGTTGTGAAGGTGCGGTTCTCAGATTGAATCCAAAATACACAGCCAGCCGTCACTTTCCCCGTACGGCCATCCGCACTTGGATCTGGCATCTCACCATCATGGAACGGAACACCTTCCGGGACTTCTTGAGAAAACGTGATGCCAATGGGCGTATGTGAGAGTCCCAAGGCTTGCTTCGTTCGATTGGCTAATTCTTCCCACTTATTTGTGCCCACAGGTATTCCTCCAGAAATAAAAATGGAATTTTATTGGCATGATGTGGCAGTGTACCATGCCTTGCGTCCAATCGGGAATCAACGTAATTAGGGCTAAACATTGCCAAGCTCATCTAAAGGCCTTTGTTTCCCTAAACTATTTCTTTCACCTTTTCGAACACGTAAACTGTGTTTTGATAAATTCTCAATTCTCTTTATAGGCGAAGGTAGACTCATCCATGAATATCATTAGATTTCAAAATTCTGACGGGCAAATCAGCTATGGCGAACGAATTGACGACCAGACAGCGACACTCATTAACGGTGACATTTTGAGAACCTACGAGGTCACAGAAAAGACTACGACAATCCAAAAACTATTGGCCCCAATTGTTCCGCCTACCATTCTTTGCATTGGACTGAACTATCGTGCTCATGCCGAAGAAACGGGAGCGAAGCTTCCTGAACATCCCGTGCTCTTTATCAAGGCCGCCAATGCCCTCAATAATCCAGGAAATCCCATTGTGATCCCAACTGTCGCGCCGGGAGAGGTGGACTATGAATGTGAGCTGGCTATCGTCATAGGGAAACCAGCCAAAAATGTGTCTCAGCAGGAGGCTCTGGATTATGTCTTCGGGTATACCTGTGCGAATGATGTGAGTGCGCGTCGATGGCAGAAAAACGGTGGAGGCAAGCAATGGTGCCGGGGAAAATCGTTTGACACGTTTTGTCCACTTGGACCGGCACTCGTGACCAAGGACAATATTCCAAATCCGAATGACTTAGTAATCAGGACCATACTAAATGGTAAAACTATGCAAAACTCAACGACGTCGGATATGATTTTTGACGTGCCAACGCTGATCAGTTTTCTCAGTCAAGGCACAACGTTGTTACCCGGCACTGTCATTCTGACCGGCACGCCCCCTGGGGTTGGATTTGCTCGTAACCCACCGGTTTTCCTCAAACCAGGAGATCACGTCACGGTTGAGATTGAGAAGATTGGTACGTTGTCGAATCCGGTGATAGATGAACCATACATGCAAGACGAAAAAGAGATCGGAAACTAACCACGCCCTAACACTCACCTTCTATAGCCTTTAGTCAGTTCATAGAGAAAATGAGCAAGACGACGATCAAATAAACTTTCATACACACAGCAGCAGTTAGCAAACATTATAAACACGTGTCGTTAGAGATCATGCAAAGGAAATAGCGTGCGCCTCATGATACTCGACGCATATGCTGGTCCATTCGCGCGAGCCAACGATCAATAATCTGCGCATAACCTGCGAGTCGTGCGTACAAGATATTTGCGAGTGCTTCATTATAGGTATGTACGGTGAGATTTCGATCGTCAATCATGGCCAAAGCCTGTCGTGCATCGTCTTCTGTCATCATGTCGACTTGTTGACAGTGTCGAATCACGCTCTTCGGAGAGGCGATATCGATGCCTTCTTGTATGCGAAGAAACTGCTTTCCAGCTTTCCATGTCGCTTCACAGGTATACTCAAAACGCTGAATAGCGGCATCGCGCTCAATATTCGAAGGAGCTGGCTTCCCAACTAATTCGTTGAATGTCGTGAGGGCTTGTCGTGCGACCGCTAAGCGTTGAGTTAAGCGTTCCATAATATGCCGTTTGTTATGACGTGCTTTTGGAAGTGTCGCTCAGTCTGCGAAAGATCAATGAGGTCTACGTGACATAATATCTGACTGTCTTCCAGGTCGGCTCGAATGTCACTCAAGACTTCAGGAGGGATTGGCTGATCAGACAATATCGCAACATCCACATCAGATGTCTTCCAATTCTTTCCGGTTGCCCATGATCCAAATAGGTAGATTTGGGCTGAATACCCCATCAATCCCAAGAGAATACGACGTCGAATGTCGGCAAGATCAGCCTGAGAATCAAGGTTCTTCGATTTCATGTATATCGCACGCTCTCCCTACAATGGATCAACGGTTGAGGACAATCGTTCACATGTGTATGCCCAAAGTATATCAGGAGTAGGCGATGGGGGAAATGGTCAATATACTCACATCATACTCGTAGGCCGAGACATCAGTAAGCACATTGATCGTTTGCAGAAGGTTGCCGTTGGGGTCATAGCCAAACTAAGTCACCACTCGAATCGGATCATCGATCCACAAAACTCGATTGATGGCTTCATAGATTCGCGTCTCAATCTCTCCGATCGCCAATTCCGTTTCGGTGAGATTTCTTCAGCATCGTATCGGAGTTTCGGCACCGCCGACGTGCCATCTGTGGCACTAGGTTAAATGGTAAAGCATGATAAACCTAGAGTTGCCCGTGGAACTTCTAGCAGGGTCTGTGACGATGAACGGGAAGAAAAACCATTTCATAAAGAAAGCGTCTTGGCCCCTTTTTCTGGAGGCGACCACCTTCCCCGCGCATCCCTATTCATCCTGAGAGTAAGGGATCAATGAAAACACCAATGGGCTCTTTCACCAGTTTTTTCCGAAGGGGACAGACTTCAGAATGGTCTCCTGCAACAAGCGAAAGAGGCAGTGGACCATCTCAATAACCGACTAAGAAGAACACGAGGCTATCGAACGCTCAACTAACTGTTCAATCAGCACTTCGTCCCACTTGTCGAGAAGTAATTGTACTTATGACCTGAATTCAAGCTAAAGCATAACATCGCATGCGTTGATGAATATTTTTATTTTGCTCCAAACTTTCTACCTTATAGAAGTTTTGGAAACGTCACCTGCATTTTCCTGAGAACTTCTTGTGCCATCAGCTCATGTCCCTGCTCATTCCAATGCACATCGCCTTCGATGAATTTCTCACGAAGAATCTCCTTTGGGTCTGTATCAGGAGAAATAAACAAGGGAAAGAAATTGAAAAAAGTTACAGAATGCTGTTGGGCCCATTCCTGCCAAAACGTGACTTGTCGAGAATGCAGGTCCTTGTGAACAATCTGATCTGGCCATGGATAGACTGCCAGCGTCATTTCCTTCTGATGCCGTTGAAGTAGTTGATACAGGAAATCCATGTGCTTCCGCGCTTTTTCCAGTCCACGTTGTCCATACTCATGAAATATTTCTTCATTCACCGTCCAAAGACTTCGTTGCTGATTGAGCCCATATCGGCGTTCTTCTTCAGAACGTAAATCTTCATGAGTCGGGACAAGAGTCTTTTGCATATTGACGGCCACGGTCCAGATATTTTTCAGCAATCCGGTATATTCATACACAAATTCCTTTATCTTTGAAGTCTGACTCACCAATCCGATGACGCGTCCATCCTGTATGTCGTAACGTTGTACTTCGTCCTCAATATCAGAAATATCTAAAAAGACGATAAGATGATCGAAGTCCAACTCGATGGTTTCGAGCAAATATTCCACTTTCTTGAAATAGATTGCTGGCGCATAAGAAGACACCGCTGCATTGAGTACTTCAATATTCCGGCGCGCCAGCTCTGAATCAATCAGCCCAACAAAGGTCTTCTCGTAGTCAATCCCAATCCCTTCCGTAAACGAATCACCGATAACAAGAAAACGAAAGTTGGACGAGGCTAACGGGATTTCACGAATTTCCCGATCTTTGAATCCGAGCGAATTGGTATACAGCGGACTGGACAGGTGTCCCCATTTTTGTTCCTGCTGTTGCCCATTGGGTTTGAGCGTGTGGTGAAAGACGGGAGAGGGTCCACGAAGGGCTCGACGATCGGCGAACTTATGAATCGTTCCGTATTTTTGAATGTGATACACCCCGGTGAACACAAAGTCCGCGACCACGACAACGATGATGACAAGCAACGTTAAAACTGTTTTCGAATATTTCTCAAATCTGTTGTTCGTAAAGTGTGCCTCCATTCAACCATCAATAATCAGGCAAGTTGAGCACCAGAAGACTTCTCATCGTGAAAAAGCTTCACGACATGACTCAGCCTATGCTCCGGCCAATAGCCGGGACTTATCCACTCAACATTTCGCCAAGGCAGAAATCTTCTGACATTCACGGCACGATCAAATCTCGACTGTGATGGCAATTGACGAAAGTCGATAGATAATCGACTTTCGTCAACCTAGCATATTTGTTTGGGGGATAGACTACTTCTTGAGTTGATCTAAATTCCGAACAGCCCCTTTGTCGGCACTCGTCGTCAAAGCTGCATAAGCTTTGAGGGCCGCAGACACAACGCGAGTTCGTTTTTCGGTCGGAGTCCATGCGTCGTGACCTTTGGCTTCCATTTGGGTTCGCCGTTTAGCTAGATCGTCGCTGGAAACGTTCAGGTGAATCGTTCGATTGGGAATATTGATCTGAATTTCATCACCTTCTTGCACAAGACCAATCGCTCCACCTTCTGCAGATTCCGGTGAGGCATGCCCAATAGAAAGCCCGGATGTGCCGCCAGAAAAACGACCATCGGTGAAGAGTGCACAAGCCGCACCCAAGTCTTTTGATTTGAGATAACTGGTGGGATACAACATTTCTTGCATACCAGGTCCGCCTTTTGGGCCCTCATACCGAATAACGACCACATCACCAGCTTTAATCTGGTCCTGTAAAATCGCGTCGACCGCTGAATCCTGAGACTCAAAGACGCGAGCCGGGCCAGAAAAAATCCAGTTTTTTTCATCAACGCCAGCTGTTTTGACGATGCACCCATTTTCAGCAATATTGCCATAGAGAACGGCCAATCCTCCTTGCTGACTATAGGCATGCGGAATATCACGAATACAGCCACTTTCGCGATCCAAGTCCAACGTCTCATAGCGTGTGTCTTGGCTAAACGCGGTTTGGGTTGGAATCCCCGCTGGTCCAGCTCGATAGAATCGCTTCACGTCTTCATTACCAGTTACCGCGATGTCCCAATGATTCAATGTCTCTTCTAATGATGTCCCATACACGCTCTGTACTTTGGTATTCAGCAGGCCACCCCGGTTCAGTTCTCCTAAAATACCCATCATACCGCCAGCACGATGAACGTCTTCCATATGATACTTGTCTATGGCCGGCGCAGCTTTACAGAGGTTCGGAACTTTTCTGGACAGTTGATCGATATCTTTTAATGTAAAATCTATCTCGGCTTCCTGTGCCGCCGCCAATAAATGCAGAATGGTATTCGTCGAACCTCCCATGGCAATGTCCATGCTCATGGCATTCGCAAAGGCATCATACGAAGCAATGCTACGGGGGAGTACCGATTCATCGTCTTTCTCATAATATTGTTTCGTCAGTGCCACAATTCGACGACCAGCCTCCAAAAACAATTCTTTTCGATCAGCATGAGTGGCAAGTAATGAGCCATTACCCGGCAGCGCGAGTCCTAACACTTCCGTGAGACAGTTCATGGAATTAGCCGTAAACATACCCGAACAGGATCCACAGGTCGGACAGGCGGACCGTTCATATTCTTCCACCTCACTATCCGTGAGTTTGTCATCAGCAGCCTTCACGATTGCATGGATTAAATTCGTATGATGTTCGGCAAGTTTCGTGCGACCAGCCTCCATCGGACCACCCGACACAAACACCGTCGGGATGTTCAAACGCAGCGTCGCATTCAACATGCCTGGCGTGATCTTATCGCAATTCGAAATACAGACTAAGGCATCGGCGCAATGCGCATTCACCATGTATTCGACTGAATCCGAAATAATGTCTCGAGATGGCAAACTATACAACATGCCGTCATGCCCCATGGCAATCCCATCGTCAACCGCAATCGTATTGAACTCTTTCGCCACTGCACCGGTTTTTTCGATTTCACGAGCAACGAGTTGTCCGAGATCATGTAAATGCACATGACCTGGCACAAATTGCGTGAATGAGTTGGCGATAGCGATGATGGGCTTTCCGAAATCCTCATTTTTCATTCCCGTGGCCCGCCAGAGAGCCCTGGCGCCAGCCATATTCCGGCCTTGAGTAGACGTTTTTGATCGAAGTGAGGGCATAATTCCTGCTCCTATGTATTGATGAGTACCAAAATCATAACCAATGAATAGAGGTGAGATTGTACCATCATTGCTTCAAGTATGAAAAATACTCCCCAATTGGTGTCCCTTAGAGAAAATGAACGAATTGGAAGGCATTGAAACATCACAAGCATGGCAACCATATTCATCACTCACAAAAGCTGCTTCATTCATTGTAGCTCTTTTTCAGGGACGAAAGGTTCGAAGATCGATGTCCGTGATGACTCGATAGTGCTTCGTGTTTGCGGTAAGCAAGGGAAGGGAGCAGGCAACGGCAGTCGCCCCGATCAGGGCATCCGCCAGATGAAGCGAATGGCTAAGGGCATACCTTTCTACGTATAGCATTGCCTTGGAAGATATTTCCTCCGTGAGATACACAACTTTGGCTTCCCATTGACGGAAAGCTGTTCGCATAGCCACTAATTCTCCTTGGTTGCGCATCCCTTGCACTAATTCGATATAGGTGACGACCGACAGTGAAAACGGTATCTGTTGATCGATGGCCCGTTGAGCTTTGACATTGCCACGCATAAACCAAATCAGGACATCGGTATCAATCAGCACGCGTGTACCTCGGCTTTCTGAGTTGACGCACATACGCGTTCACGTTTTCTGAGGGGGTATAATCGGCCCATATTCCATACATTTCGAGTTCGGTACTTGGCTGTGGGACACCTGATGCTAAAGGCACCAGTTTCGCAACGGGCTTTCCCCGATGGGTAATCACAACCTCTTCTCCTCGAGACACGGTAGCAAGAAGCTCTTTCGACGAGAGTCTGAGATCTTTGGCTGTAGCCTTCATGACATCCTCCATTCAAAGTGTACACTTTAAAGTGTACACTTCAAGCAGACGCTCGTCAAATAGAGTCAAGACTTCTCAGTGCGTTTTGTCACCACATAACAACCAATGAGGCTTTCCGTATAACACCAGAATGGACAATCAAGCCGCTTCTATCGCATACGTGAACTCTAGCAAATTAGGAAAGGCCCTGAAGACATCAGGATGCTCGGCTCCACCGACCAAGATGCAGTCGATGCCCGCATTCTTCGCGCCACCGAGATCTCTTCTAACAGAATCACCGACGACAAGAGCTTCCGCTTTGGATATTCCAAGTTGTGTTAACACGAATTCAAATGGTTTCGATGAAGGTTTGACCATCCCATGGTCTGAGGAAAACGACAGGGCTGAAAAGAGCGGTAAGATACCCGTTTCATCAAAAATGCGCACCCAGGCTTCTTTTGGCGACCAAATATCGATGACGACTGCCAACTGAAAATATTTCCGCAATGTGTTGAGCGCAGTGACATATTCGCGCGGAATACAACCAAGCTCGTGATGCGTAAAGGTTTCAATAATTTTTTCTATTTCATCATGAGCAAGAACCTTGTCGACAACGTCAGAAATCGCGAATCTCACTGAAGGAAAGTCATGTCGATACTGTTCATCAGGATATCGAAGACTCAGATATCCATACACGGCACGAATGATTTGATTAATTTCCTCTTTTGGAAGAATTCCACCCAGACGACCATAGTGTGCGGAGAAATCTTGACACTCGTCAAAGCGATCTTCTCCGAACATGAATGTCCCATTCATGTCCAGTAGTAGGGCCTTTTTCCCAATTAACACAGTAGGCCCTTTCCGATTGAGAGTTACGGATCCATCCATGACCCAAAGGGCTCAGAACGAAGAGCAATAAACATGTCAATCAAACCAATTTTTCTTCTCACATGAATATTCATGTGGTGGCCTGGCTAGGATATGACATCTCTAGCACGATGCATTCTTCATCGGCTTTAAAAGGCCCATGGACTTCACCCGGTGGACGGCTGGCATAGTCTCCCGCCTCAAGCCAACGAGCAAATGCGGCATCATATAATCGCCCTTTGACGATAAATATTTCCTCTGGATATGCATGGCTTTTAGGCCCAAAGGCCGTGGTATCCGCACCAGGCTTAAATCGGGTTAAACGAGTATAGTCGCCGGACTCCTCATCGATTGCCAACGTCAGCTGCTCCAGCTGACCATCCGTGCCCTCCATAGCTTCCCAGCTCTTTTCATTTTCTGAAATCAGTGGATTCCAATACGTCCGTGTTGTTTTGGCCATGACGTCTTCCCCTTATACTCTTTTTCATCTGCCAAGAACGTGAAGCATCGATGCATAATACACGGGCAATTCTGAGTGACATTTCGTCATTCCGAGTTGTTCCCAGTTCCATCAAAACTATGCTGAGCTTTTAAAGTTTTGTCAATCTGTAAGAAGAATGTGAACATGCATAAGTGAAACTTCTGAACAAAAGATTGAGTAGAAGTTCCGTGTCATTTAAACGTATTTGGCCTTGATAGTTTGGAACAACATTCCGAAAAGAGAGCATACGTCTGCCAGCTCAAGACCCTGTTCCTGTCCCTGAAAGGAAGTCATCTTTGTATACTATCGCCATTCAACCGGATGATGTGCCACTGGCAAGTGGACGACGTCAATCATTTTCGCATCGCTGGCTAGAATTGGCGAAAGAGTCAGGACATGAGGTTCGAATAGTCAATGTCTACGATGAAGAACATTTCTTTTCTCAGCTCAAAGGATCTGAGGCCTTCATGTGGGCGTTTTGGAATGCCCCAACAAGTCGTGAACTCGGCAAACGCATGATGGCTGCCCTCGAGCATGTGAATGCACTGACCATCTTCCCTAACTGGCGAACGTCTTGGTTTTTTGAAGATAAAATCTCCCAACGCTACCTAATGGAGGCAAGTGGTATTCCAACGCCAACGACTTGGGTCTTTTGGCGACGACAGGATGCAAGTGATTTCCTGAAACAGACCACGTATCCCATCGTGCTGAAGCTCGCATTTGGAATCTGTTCAGACAATGTGCGTTTACTCCATAATGTTGAAGAAGGAGAGTATTGGGTTGCCAAGCTTTTTGGAGAAGGGGTCACGACGTTACACATCAAAGAACCGAGACCTTTGTTCCGCGAAATGGCAGCACGTGGACGAGATGCAGCGAAAGCATTGTTGGGAATAGCCCCTCCAATAGACAGTGCATCCCCAGATATTCAGCGGGGACGTATCTTATTTCAAGAATTCATCCCAGACAATAATCACGACCTACGAATTATTGTGATTGGCACGAGAGCCTTTGCCTTTCGACGAATGAATCGACCCGGCGATTTTCGAGCAAGTGGCAGTGGATTAATTGATTGGAATCCTCAACAAATAGACGAAGCATCAATTCACTTGGCGTTGAACCTTACCAAAAAGCTTGGCCAGCAAGTGATCACGTTCGACATTGTACATCGAAACAATGAGCCATTCATCGTCGAAATGAGCTACTACTATGAAGCATGGACGGTCTTTGAATGTCCTGGGCATTGGGTCTTAGAAGAAAACGCTGAAAACAACGCCCTTGAATGGATTGAGGGAAATATGAAAGCTGAAGATGCGATCTTCATCGATCTGATACATGAAATAGAAAGAAAATGCTCTGTGTAATTAATAGCGAACAATAGCCTTCCTCTTGTCTCTTCCATCTGGAGAAAAACCTATAGTCGCAGCAGCCCTGAACGTTCCCTGAACAATCGTTGTATGATAGTATCGGAAGTACAGTATCGATCCCCACAGTCACAATACACGTTATGTAGTTCCACTCCTTCTCCTTATGTTGGCGTTACTTGCAAACTTTTTTCGACGAGCCCATTATGATGATTGCCCTCTCTGCATCCGATATGAAGAGGCTCGACTGTTGCTAACATATTATCCCTGCCAGTACGTATTGAAGTGATGAACACGTCTCTACTGAAAAGTTCTGGACTTGCCGTGTTCATTGCATTAACCGGGTTTGTGCTGGCCTATCAATTCGTAGAACCTGCGCCGCCGAAAGTCATCACCTTAGCCACGGGCAGTGCCACTGGGGCCTACCATGCCTTCGGCCTTGCCATGCGCGACATTCTGGCTGACAACGACATCGAACTCAAACTACACAACAGTGCCGGTAGCGACGATAATGCGGCGTTACTCGCCGAAGGAACAGTCGATATTGCGTTGATGCAAGGCGGCACTCCTGTCGATTCAGTGCCAGGAGGAAAAACGTTACGCGCACTTGCCAGCTTGTATTACGAACCTCTATGGATCTTTCACCGCATAGACCCGGCACCGACCAAACTATCAGGCTTAGCAGGCCTGCGGGTCAATCGTGGCATCCCGGGCAGCGGGACACGGAGACTGACGGATGAGTTGCTCACGCTGAATAAGGTAGCAGGAGAGGAATTTCGTGGATTGGAGAGCACCTCAGCGAGCGCGGCGCTTCAGGAGGGCCAATTAGATGCATTATTTATGGTGAGCGGTGAAACCTCGTCGGAGGTGCAAACGCTCTTGCAGGCACCGGGGGTTTCACTGATGGATCTACCGCGAGCGAAAGCCTATCATCTGCATCGTCGCTATCTTTCGCCATTGACGTTACCACCGGGCGCCATTGACCTCGCCGGTGAACGGCCACCAACCGAAGTGAATATGATTGCCGTCACCGCAATGCTCGTGGCTCGCAAAGATCTACACCCAGCGTTAGTCGACCTGCTGCTATTATCGGCACCAAAAATTGTGGGAGGCCCTGGCCTATTTCACGAAGCAGAACAATTTCCATCCGGACAGTATCTCTCCATTCCGTTGAGTAAAGAAGCTCAGCGCTTTCACAAACGCGGACCGTCCTTCCTCCAGCGATTTCTGCCATTTTGGGCTGCCACGTTGATTGATCGACTGGTGGTGATGCTCATTCCACTGGCAGCGCTTGTCATCCCGCTCTTCAAACTCTTTCCTCCATTATACCGCTGGCGTGTACGGTATCGTATCTATCGTTGGTATGAAGACCTCCAACGTATCGAATCGCACCTCGACTCCGGCCATGCGACTCCAGAGGAACTCGCCGCTGCTGTGGTCAAACTGGAAACGGAAGTCAAACATGTCGAAACACCCCTGTCCTACGCCGACCAGCTCTACCATTTACGCAACCATATTGATCTCGTCCGCACACAGATAAACCAGAAGACCTCGAAGCAACACCAGACGTCTTAGAGGACTAGTACATACTCAGTGGAGAATAGAATAGGAAAAAGGTAAAATCCTTTCAACTCATTTAAAGAAGTGACGGTTAGCTCTTTCCCTCTCAATATCCCGACGAACTACCTCTGGCTACCTCCATTTTTTCAAAATCTGTATTTCACTGGCTCTTCGTGATAGTGTCAAAGACATACACTCCTTTCAGAAGACGAAATAAGGATAACTCAATGACTGAGAAATTTATTCGAGATGCTTTGATCTTATGGACGACAATCGACCCCATTGGGACATTAGCGATTTTCACGGCGATTACTGGCAACTTGGATGCGGCACAACGAAAAAAAACGGCAATAAAAGCCATATGCTACAGCGCCGCAATTTTGCTGGGAGCGATTATTATCGGTCAGGTCTTACTCTCCTCCATGGGAATACGGCTTCTTTCTTTGCAAGTTGCGGGAGGAATCATTCTATTTTTATTCGGACTTCAAATGGTTTTTGGGAGTGGAGTCACAAGTACCCAGACCGTAGAAGAGCCTGGACATGATATCGCGGTGTTTCCCCTCGCTGTCCCCTCTATCGCCACTCCAGGTGCCATACTGGCTGTCATCCTGTTAACGGATAATCATCTGTATTCCATTCCAGTGCAAGTCATGACATCGGCCATCCTTCTTGGAATACTGGCTATCACGCTCGTGTGCATGCTCGCAGCAACCCCCATACTCAAAGTTATCGGCATGAATGGCGCTTCAATTATGATTCGGGTCATGGGAATGATCCTGGCGGCTTTATCGACTGAATTCGTCATGGAAGCCTTACATGTCCCACAATGGATCGGGGACACACCATAATGCCACGCATGCCGCGGGAGTCTACATCTCTGTGCATACTTCATTGTTCCACGTTGACACACGGATACATCACTTACTTAGAGGCATCTGTTACAGTCCCAGATCAGTAATCAACAATCAGCCGCCTTCAAAACGCCAAGCATGTCAAACAACTTGTCGAACAATTGCAACGCTCTGTTTCGGCTCTAGTGTAAAACGAATCATGGGCCCAGACCAATCAGTAGCGAGCAAGAGAATTGCACCTTAATGCGACGGCGCTTCCTACCAGGAAAGCAGAGTCAGACTAGCCCGATAGACAGAGGATGAAGAGCGAAGCTGAAAACAAATCAATGATATTTTAGTGGATGGGCTCATGGAGGCGGGCTATGCCGTGCACTTGGCGAACCCCGCCGCGATGCAACAATACGCCAGGCTCAAATACACCAAGATGATACCGACGCCCGATGGCTCGCTCACGTGCTCCGGTTAGGGGTATTGCCCACGGGCTATATTTATCCGAAGGCGGATCGAGCGGTGCGGGACTTGTTACGCAAATGCCGTTAGTTGATGCGACAGAAGACGACGAACCTTCTCAGCCTTCAAAACTTACTCACGCGGAATACCGGTCAGTCGATGAGGGGCGATCGCGTCCAACAGCTCACGCCCGAACAGGTTGGCACATTGGTCACGTTCCCGGAACAGGCCTTAGCCCTCCAAGGCACCGTCACGGTGATGCACCACCTGGCCGAGCAGATTACCCAAGTCGAGCAGGCGGTGAAAGCCCAGGTACACCTGCGACCGGCGTTTCAGGCCCTGTCGACGGTCCCGGGCATCGGGCAGATCTTGACGCTAACCATCATGCTGGAGACGGGTGAGATTCGCCGATTTCTTACGGTGGGCAGTTCGCCTCGTACTGTGGATGCGTGGGCAGTCCCAAGCTGAGCAATGGGAAACGCAAGGGGCAAGGCAACACCAAGAATGGGAATAAATATTTGGCGAGGGCCTTCGTCGAAGCGGCGTACTTTGCCATTCGCTATGAGCCGAAGATTCGCCAGTTCTATGACCGGAAACGCGCCAAGACAAAGGTGGTGGTGGCTCGTAAGGTCGTGGCTCATAAACTCGCCCGCGCTTGTTATGACATCATGCGAGATGCGGTCCCGTTTGACATCACACGGGCCTTTGCCTGATTGAGAGTGAGGGCGTGAGCTAGAAAAGGGGTTGGTTGAGAACCTCGAGATTTGATTGGTCGCGCCCTCACCCCGTTTCTTCTCCCGTAAGCGGGAGCGACTGAGTCGCCTCGACGATGAGCCAACAAGGGGTTGGCGCTTGAGGGTGGGGAGCGTACCCACGAGCAGCCACACGATTTGTGCTTCCTTCGGATGGACCTCCGTCGGACACGAACGGTTTTCTGGGGCACGCACGATGCCAGGGACCGAAGGCGTGTCCCGCGGGACAGTCTTTTGCGTCTTGATCCTGATGGATGACTGGTGCGGCTCAGGCAAGGAGTCGACATCGACTAACATGAAAACCCAGATGCGAGTTCGGTTTGCTCACAGCAAAGAGAGAAGAAAAAATATTTTACCAACATAAGAAATGACAGAGTAGTTGTGTGGCCACTTGACAGAGCCTGCTAATGGGTGCCCCCTAATTCGTTACAACTTGCCAAGCTTGTCACTATTCGGCAGGATCGACTGCAGAAAACTGCGAGATCAGGCGTTCGAGACATTGTCCGCTAAGATTCTCGAATTTTGCTCTTAAAATATTGCCCTCACTAGAGTTACGTTCAGTACTATCCGGCATGGTATAAAGATCTCGGTCTTCTAAATCACAGACGCCTTGCCAAAGAACACTAGCATTGTGAACATCGATTAGGCGTACTCGTCCTTGGTACTTTATGTAAGAATTGCCACTGAAGGGCTGACCTACAACTCCCCACCTGATAGTTTGAAAATCAAGAATATTCCCTTCCACAAACTTCTCTTTCATATCATCAATATCATCGTCTTTAAACGGCTCCGATATATCTGTTAGTTTAATATTTGCAAAGTCAGACAAAACGCGTGCTGCGAACCTCTCTTTGACGTGCAGAATCGGATCTCGTAGATCATATTGCTGTACCATTTGTTGTCCCCGTGATTCAGCTGCAAGACCTGCAACAGCAGCACCTATCGCCCCAAACATCATTCCCATTTGACTAGGTGGCACCTCGAAGGAAGAAGGTTCGTAATGGATGAGTGTAATCTGACTAGCCCTATTTAGTGATTCTTTCGTAGCCAGATCCATCTTTATGACCTTTGGCGAGCACCCAACCGTCAAGATCAAACCGATAATTAGCAATATTCTCGATCTCAACACCAGTCCCATTTTCTGCCTCTTAGAAATATTGGTTTTCGAATGACCGCAAACAAACCACTCCTCTTTTTCGCCAAAAACGTACCGAAACTTAATTATTTGGCTGACAATTTAAAATCAAGAAAATCACTCCGCAAACCGTGCCTGAATAAAGAGTCGATCCCGTTCTTTTTGACTCAGGAACTCATTCGCAAATCCTGATTTCTTTTTGGCCTTCCTGAGTCGATTCGCTTCTTCACGAAAAAATACCACCAACGATCGAACCGCTTTCTGAACTTTCTCCGCCTCACCCCTTGCGCTAGCCTTTTCCAACAATACATCAATCGCGACTCGAAGAAAGTTTCGATTCTTTCCATTCAGAAAGTCGGAAAGTTGTACAGTCAATTGAGAATCTAACTGTCTAAATCCAGAAATGTGTGCATATGGCATTGCTGAGAATTTCTTCACCCGTTGGCTGGGCTCACGATGTCCAAGGAAACTCAATATCCGAACCAAGGAATAATATGCGTCTTTCGTGAAATCCCTCGAACGATACACCCCATGCATCTTGAAGATCGTATTTTCGAACGCCTCCGGGTCTGTTGAATAGCAAAGATAGAATACGCCGTCGTCATCGCCTACGCCAAGGGCTGGATACATGAATGAAAATGCACCGGAAATATTGAACGTGGGCTTGAGCTCTTGAATGAGTTGGTTTTCCAATAACAACGCCTCTTTTTCAGATTCAACGACATGAAACGTTAAGTCAGTGGCAAGCCGAACCATCTCACGCATTTTTCTATGCTCTTTTTTTCTTGTTGCGTTTCGGTATTGCCGAATTCGATTGTGCAAGTTCTTCGCTTTTCCAACATACAGGGTTTTCTCTTCTACTTTGAATTCGTACACGCCTGCACTCGAAGGAACAGATTCCAGAAATTCTTTTCCAAATTTCCTGTCGAACAGCTTCATTCCCATAAGAAAACCTTACGTTCTCAAATAACCTGACACAACGAGCTAGAAATAGAGTAAATGTAAACCATTTCAATTCATCGACACCACGACATTGACGAGAATGGCCTTTCCGATGCGAAAATAATAGTGTAGCCTGCCTTGTAGGGTGACATGAAGCAACGTGTGTCTTTCGATCGTGAAAATATTTCTTGACGATGCGCCTTCCCCTTCCATAGATACATAGCCCCTCACATTTATTGACAGTACTTTATTATAGTGAGAAAGTTAGATGTGTCGTAACAAAAACGAAGGAAAAACAAGCACCCCGTGACAAAGATAACGACACAACAACCAAACGGGTTGAGCATTGTTGTCGCATGCTGCATGACAACCTTGTGGTGGAGTTCATCTATCACAGAATCCACCTACGCACAGAGTGGATTCAACACAAACAAGCCAGCGACAGAATTAGGAAGAACCTCAAAGTCAACGTTCGCCACACTACAACGCAACCAAGGAGAGAAGGGACAGGTACTAGCGACTCAGTATTTTTCTCTCCATACACCATTCCCCACTGATGCTGAAGGCAATGTTCAAGGTTCGCGCACAGTCGATCACCCTTCGAATCTATCAAAGAGTTCCCTATTGACTGCAGCTGCAGTCTACAGCGCCAAAGCCACAGAACCTTGGTCAGTTACTAAACCCTTAATTGCAGAGCACCATGCTCAACGAGATCCCACCCGACATATTCTGGTTTCTACTCGTCGTTCTTATGCCATGATGCCACTCAAGATCAATCGGCCGGTGAAACGCATCCTCGATTATTATCAACATGACATTCACGATAGATTTCAGAAATACCTTGACCGATTCGAGAAATATAAAAAACTGGTCCAGCGTGTTTTCAGAGAGGCCGGGTTACCGCCAGAGCTTGGCTATCTCTCATTGATCGAGAGTGGGTTTAATACTCGTGCCTTCTCTCATGCACGGGCTTCTGGTCCTTGGCAATTTATGAAAGCGACGGGGAGACAGTACGGACTTGATGTGACGTGGTATGTGGACGAACGCAGGGATCCAATCAAGTCAACGATCGCTGCGGCTCACCACCTCAGAGATCTCTTTGATGAGTTCCAGTCTTGGCCGTTGGCTCTGGGAGCGTACAATGCGGGTGGACCGAAAATAACGCGAGCGATTCAAAAAATCGATAGTCGAGATTTTTGGAAGATTCGGGAAACAGCGTATATCATGGAAGAAACCAAGGAGTATGTCCCCAGTTTTATCGCGGCAGTTCTCATTGCTTCAAATCCGACCCAATACGGGTTTACGGTAAATACGACGACTCCTTTTGCCTATGATGAAGTGTTGGTGCGTAAGCGTGTTCACCTAAAATCTGTTGCAAAAACCACGGGAATTTCCATTAAACAACTTAAGGAACTGAACCCAGAACTTCTTCAAGACATTGTTCCAATGGTGGATGTCGGGTATTCGTTAAAAGTTCCTCCTGACAAGGGGGACCTTGTCCGAGAGCGCCACGACCAAATTGAGAGATGGACAAAACTTCCTCCGGAGTCTGCCACCTGGTACCGCGTACGGTTTGGTGAGACCCTCGATGACGTGGCCAAGAAATTCGGGCTGTCTGTACAAGAACTCAGACAACTCAATAACCTGAAGGAAGAAGGTTTGATTTTTTGGAACGACCGTCTTCGGCTACGAACTGACGACGATAGTGCTCCACTCCCACTCGAGACTGAGCCGTCCCCGCCACCCACCTGGTACCAGGTACGGTTTAGTGAGACACTCGATGATATAGCCAAAAAGTTCGGACTGTCTGTGCGGACACTCAGACGCCTCAATAACTTAAAAGAAGAAGATTTGATTTTTTGGAAGGACCAGCTTCGTGTCAGAGCAGACGAGGATGACGATCCCTCGCTGGTCCCGAAATCCGAACCATCCCTGCCACCCACCTGGTACCAGGTGAGATTTGGTGAGACGCTCGATGACGTAGCCAAAAAGTTCGGACTGTCTGTGCGGACACTCAGACGCCTCAATAACTTGAAGGAAGCAGACCAGATTCTATGGAGCGACCGACTTCGTGTCAGAGCAGACAAGGATGACGAGCCCTCGCTCGCCCCGAAACCTGAACCATCTCCACCAGCCACCTGGTACCACGTACGGTTTGGTGAGACCCTTGATGACGTGGCCAAGAAATTCGGGCTATCTGTGCGGGCACTCAGACGACTCAATAACCTGAAGGAAGCAGATCAGATTCTATGGAGCGATCGACTTCGTGTCAGAGCAGACGAAAATGACAATCCCTCTCGAATCCTGAAATCTGAATCGTCTCCGTCAACCGCCTGGTATCGCATCCATTATGGTGACACACTCGCATCGATCGCCAAGAAATTCGGGCTGTCTGTGCGGAAACTCAAACGACTCAATAACCTGAAGCATGATCGTATTCGAGCAAACGACCGTCTTCGTGTCAGACCAGACAATGACAATCTGCCAGTCGCCTCTACCCCTTAAAAAACAAACCTTAGCCTGACATTCTCAACTTCACTAGTTGGGCCACACACCCAAACTTCAACTCATCCTGCACATGAAACAAGGAAAAATCATTGCTTCAGCAGACCTTGCCGATACCCCACCCTGGGCCAAACCGATTGTAGCGGCTGCTATCAAGTTGCAACACAAGTAAGGCTGTAAGACAAGGAGTCAATAATAGAAAGTTTCTTGCAGGAAAATGGATGGGACGCTTGAATTCACGAACTAGACTTTTTGGAAGAGCACATCACTTGAATAGCGCTAATAAGGTGCTGACAACTGTCGTCAACCCAACCACGGCTGCAACCGCAAAAGACGCCCAGGTCGCCAAGCGTTGCGATCGCTGGAGAGCGAGCATCTTGATTTCCATTTCTCGCCGGTCAAGGTCGTTGTACTCACGGAAGAGTCGCTCCGCGTCAAGCCGGGCAGACTGTAGCCGGTGCTCGTCTGCGGCGCGGGCATCCGGGTCTCCGTACCCCGATCCCGGCTGGAAGAGCTCCACTGCAAGCTTTGAAGCTGCCGAGCTGGCTGTCAACCATTTCACACGAGCTGCCTCAACCGTGCTGCCACATTCTTGAGTTTGAAACATTGTATTATCTCATTTCTTGGGTTGCATCAATCTGCCAAACAGCTATACTCAGCCGCCGCTTTCAGCGGTCTGTTGAAAGTAGTGAGGCCCTTGTCAACGCTGTTTTATGTCGAATTAACTCTTGCCTAAGAAGATTGATTGCAGATCTAACCGACCCTGCAATAAAGATCCCCGTGGCAAGACCACGGCGATCTTTATTAAGCTGTTCAATATCAATATCTCTCCCATTTTGTCTGTATGCCTCTAATGTTCGAACGACTGTATCTGTCAAGTTTATTCCAGTGGCAGCTGTTGCAGATGCATCATCAATTCCAAAAGCCATCGCCCTCCTCCATTCTTAATGCCTAAATAGATATAGACAGCCCCAATACTGTCACTGCAAACTCTTCTCTCTTACAAGAACTTAATAATTCTTTAACTCAAATAATTTCCCCTCCGTCTTGTCACCATCATCCTTAGGGCCGTCTAACAATTTGAATTCGAGGCCTTCTATTTCTTGTAGGGTATTGTGGCGATGCCTCTAAATTGACCTAAGCAATATGGCCAAATCGAACTTGGGTTGCAGTGACCACAACGAATTGATTGGGGAGCTGCTCGGAATACTGTTCAAGCACTTTTCTAATCGTATCGATTTTGTTCGTCGCCCGCTCATCTTCGAGACGTAGGAAAATGAGACCCCGATGTGGGTGACGTTCCCGATACACTTTTTCTCCAAACCCTTTGTCGTTCGTGATGAGAATCCAATTCTCGGTATATGCCTTTTTGATAATTTCACTATCCGTCATCCCTCGTGCTTCCTCATAGACTGAGAAAACCTCATGGTGTGAGTTTCGTAACCAACGGGCTACCGCAGGCCCTATACATTCATCCACCAGAAAGCGCACTTACCCGTTACCTGCCAAGGGCATGAACGCTGTGTCTTCCAAAGACTTAGTGGCAAACAACAAACACGCCTGAATATCTTCTTGTGTAAGGCCTTCGTATTCTTCCACCACTTCTGTGACAGTTGTGCCATGCGCTAAAAGATTGAGTATATACTCAACCGTTAAGCGAGTTCCCTTGATGATAGGTTTACCAACCATGATATTGGGATCAATCGTGAGCCGATCAAGTAATTGTTGGTCATTCATGAGTCAAGCCTTTCTATACGATATATTGAGTTCCTTTGCCAGAACGAGACTCAAAATTGGGGACTTTCCCAAACATGCGAGACGACATTACGACGATACCTCACTGACTCCTGCAATTTCACAATCCTGTAGGATGCTTTTATCATTCACCACATGCTACGCAACGTATCGCCTTGATGCAAGACAAGATTGAACCTACTCGAGCCCCTCGACTTCTTGGAGTTTTTTCCCATGATACATTGGAAATCGCTGTACAGGCCGACGCTGTATCGCATAACACGATCAATTTGTTGTTTTGCATATCTCCCAATGAAATTTCACAACTAGACTCTGGATTTCGCTTATCCTAGGAAGATATAAGAAATGGCCTGTGTCTATAAAAAGAAGATTTTTGCATATTCCGTTTATTTGTCAAGATTGCCTTAGGGTAAAGTTGAAAGAAGGAATCAATGTGCAAAGATGCAAACCACATACAACATCGGATCTCCGAGTGATGCTCTAACGTCTGCTTTTTCCTTCAACGCGATGATGCCTTCTTGCAGTACATCTCTTTCGCGTCATAGCCCCAGGTAATCAACGCTTCGCCTTGGTGTTCCCAAAAGGTTTCGTTACGACCTTGGTACTTGCTTCCGCTCCCGCTTGGCTGCCCGAACATGAGTGAGACACTGTCTCCGCGTTCGGCAATTAATGTAGAATGATCGGTTTGGAAGAATGTGGCAACGACCTCATTGGCGGGATTACCGTCGCAGACAAAGTGCACAGGCCCATTGGAGGGTACCAGTCGATACTTGGCCTGTAGCTCGGCGATGCGACGCCTGTATCCGTCCCGAACGCATCCCCGCTTGTCGTGGCTCTTCCAGCAGTCTTGTCGTCCTTTGATCCACCCCCGCTGCTCTGCCTTAAGCACAGGAGGATGCTCATTCGTCGCCTTCTTCGATGCGGCGGCATAGACGCTGGAAAGTTTGCGGTCAAGCGCCGACAAATCCTCATCTCCGCAAATCATCGCTTCGATGCTCCCGACTTTGATCTCGTTACAGGCAAACGAAGAGCCAGCAGCATTGACTTCTTTTCCGAGGTTCTTATTTACGACAAACGACGTGTGACGGTTTCGAACAATCTGATCAATGTAGTGACACCAGACTTCGCTATCCCGGCTCGGCACATCAGGCTTTCCTCGAATACCGAGTTTGAACTCCACCCCCGACTTCCATTCGTCGGACCCGATATCCGGACCGTGCCCTTGTCCATCACCTGTTTGCACCTTGCCTTCGACAAACCGATACCACGAGTGAGAACAAATATTCATTTCCTCCACAATCGACTTCTCTGTGGAACGTGCTCCCGCACAGGAAGCTGCCATGATAAGAAAAAAAACTACCCACCAGTTCATGGAAATTTCTTCAATGCCACACCTCGGCCCGTTAGACAAGAAGCCACGATTGGCTCTCTCCGTTGCTTTCTGTTGCAATCGACTCAATGTCAATTGTTTCCTCGCTGTTTCTTCTTATCATATTTCACCCTGTCAAATGACTGTAGCTCTGAGCTTTTAGTTTTCTGAAGAGAGGCGTCTAAAAATCCTGACAAGGCAGATGCTACGTGTACACATTGTTTCAAATGATACTCTTTGTCAAGAACGAAGAGAAGGAACGTTGAGAGAAGGTTCTGAGGAGGTAGGATCAAAGGTCATCGGAAATTTCTAATGAACACCCAACGGTCTCATTTTCTATGAACGCTTAGGAGTTCGCTTTGCTAGTCGTTCTCGGCTCATCCCGCCCTTGATGATATTCACTCTGGAACGTTTTTTCTTCTTACTTTCCGCAACAAGGTCAACCATCACCCCATCACGAATGACCCAGACTGGAGTATTGGTCTGGATTCCTTGCAGTTTGGCATTCGCCGCAGCTCGTTCTAGCGCAGACCCTACCTTGGAAAAATCAGAATCAATGACAGAAGGACGTCTTTTGGTCATCGTGCATTTTGACCTTCCTCTACCCAGATGGGGCGTTCTTGAGAATTCTCATAAAGTATCCACCGGTCCACCAAAGTTTTATAGGTCTGTTCAAAATGACGAGACCCCGCCCGAAATCGCCTCCGAATGACTTCCTCAGGAACATTGTGTCCACCATGAGCTACACGTGCGACAACTCGAGCAATAGCGATCTGCGGGTGATCTACTCGAAGAAAAATGAGCTTCACAATGTATCCCTTCTTTTGCCATTGCGGGATAAGTCGGGCATATCTCAGGCCACTTAATGTCGTTTCGAAGGCAAAACTCTCTCGCTTACGAACAAACGAGGTCATTTGCTCAACCATCAACCTGCCAGCCCGTATCATCGCAAGTTCCGGGTTGAATGGAGACAAGCCATAGGCAATGAGGTCGGCGTTAATAAACCGTGGACAATGCGCATCCTTAGGCAAAAATTCTCGCGCAAACGTGGTTTTTCCGGCACCATTAGGACCGGCAAGAATAATGATTTTTTTTCGGTCTTTACTCATTAATCAATGAAGCATTCCATTTTATATTTTCACCCAAATAACTTTCCACTTGTTTCGTCACCTTCATGCTTGGGGCCATCCAACGATGTCAGCTCAAGCCCTTCTATTTCTTGCAGTGTTTTACCCGCGATCCCTTGCAGATCACCGTACATGCCGACAGTAGATTGCATGACACGCTCAATCTGTTCTTCGCGTTTCGCCCATTGCTTCATGATGACTTTGCGTTCTTTATCCAGATCTTCTTGCATGGATGTAAAGCCTTCGACAATGGCTTGGACACGCTGACGGAAACGTGGACCCATGAGATATTGATAGACCATTTCCATTTTGGTCTGTTGTCCTTCGGACGCTTGACGGGCCGAGGCCACCTCCATGAGTGTATGGCGCAAGACAATGGCTACCGGTAATGCAGCCTTGGGGTGCGTCACCCATACGCCATCGAGCAGTTCGAACGTTTCCACATCTTTGGGTAACGCCTGACTAACGATGACGGCAATCTCGGCCTTGGCCTGCCGCTGATCTTCGCGTAATTTGGTGAGCCAGCCATCACTCCAATTTTTGGTGCGCTTCGATTCCCACAAAATTGTGCCGCACGGTTGACCGAATCCACTCACGACCCGTTGCAACACATCTCCTCCATACTCGCCCTTGGGAACTGGCTGAATTTGATCCATCGGAAACTTCGTGGTGAGCAACGTTTCGAGTTCTAACTCTTGCACTTCACCCTGTAACTGCTGTGATCCCTGTTCTGCTCTACGCTTGAGCTCTTCAATTTGCTTCTGCATCGACGAGATAGTCTGTTCTTTTTCTTTTACCTTAAGGCTGAGTGATTCTTCGGCTTCCTTCTTCGCTTGCTCACGCGTGACAGTGAGGCCTTCTTGTACGCGTTTCTCGACGGTGAGATCCAACTCGCGCTTGGCATCATCCAATTCACGTTGTTTTTTAAGTAACTCAACTTGGGCGTTCTGGGCTTCCGCCAATTTTTCGTCACGCTGCTTGAGCACGGATTGAAGTTCAGACAGTTCTTTCGACTTTTGCTCGAGATCGGTCCCAATCTCCAGCCTAGCTTTCTTCGCTTCTTCGGCAGAGATTTTGACTCGTTCTCGTTTTAGTTTTTCAGCCACCTGACTATCCAACGTTTCTCTTTCCCTTGCAATCGCGGCTTCTCGGGCACCTAGCACCGCTTCGCGTTTCGCTGCATCGGCATCTTTCTGCGCTAACCGCCGCTCATAGTCTTGTTTGGTGGTTTCAAGCAACGGCGCTGCAAGCGACTCGGTCAGCTTGATTTCGTTCTGACATTTTGGACAAATAATGGTTGGTTCAGTCATAACAGGTTACCGACTCCTCTACCTCGGCAAATCACATGTCATCTTACAATGCATTTTTCGGAAATACATTATGACCAGGCCTGAATTCACACACAGACATTCGACACAATGACTAGACCTGACTCCATTTTTGACCCATCCTATCCAACACTCAATAAAATGTACAGGTCATGGACGCTCAGTTGACAAGTCTTCATATTGCTGGTTTGATCGACATGAGAACCTAAAGGCTCTGAGTCACAATTCCGTTATTGTTCATGCCACAAAAAATCTTGCTCATTGGAAATTCCGACGGCATTGGCGCTGCCGTCACTCGTGCACTGCTTGCGCGTGGGGATCAGGTTGTGGGAATTTCTCGCAGCGCGAGTCCACTCGGAGACACAGGGCCTCGTCATGAAATACTCGATGTCACGTCGCCTGAATATCCAAACCTCTTGCAACGAGTCCTGACAGAAGAGGGTCCGTTCGATGTGTGTATTTATTGTGCCGCCATTGGATCAGAACTCACACTTCCTGATCTGTCGAGAGAAGCGCAGGTTATTGAGGTAAACTTCACGGCCATGGTGCGAACGTTCTCTGCGCTCATTCCCGTATGGATCAGTAGAAGCAACGGACACTTCATCGGGCTTTCCAGTTTGGCCGATGACTTTTATAATCAAGCTGCCCCATCCTATACTGCATCAAAAGCAGGTTTTAGCAACTATTTAGTCGCTATGGCCTTAAAACTTCAAGAGCACGGCATCAGTGTGACCAACATTCGTTTCGGGTATGTTGATACGAAGCTCCCTGGAAACGCTCGCAAACCATTGATGATGTCAACGGAACAAGCGGCAGCTCATATCTTACACTGCATGAATACACGGCCCATTCAGCTCAGCGTACCCAAATTGGCCGGGGCGATTCTTCAAAGCTTGCGTTGGATGCAATCGCTACGCGTGTGGATTACATGAGTGAGTCCTCTTCCTTTGCAAGGAGGGGGATAGGAGAGGAACGATTCAATACTTGGGTACATGGAAAAATGCTAAAAGTGCATGTGTCTATAGCGAAACCAAATAACTTCCAACCGAATGTACATCATGTACACAGCTAACTCCGCGCGGGATAACGTTAACGTAGAGGAAAGTTATGCCCGCCTGGATGCCCTTCATAGAATTGACGGTTCAATAACGAAGGGTCAATCAGAATTCAGTAGGTCGATATTTATAGCAAAACCAAATAACATTCCAGCCGAATGTACATCATATACACAGCGCAAAAACACACGTCGTACGGACGGAGTATATTGGAACGGCTATAGACGCATCAATTTCTGAAGTACAACGATTCTAACCTAAAAGGAGATTGCTCAAATGGCAGACGCCGAACTGATCAAGAATCTCGGTCCATTAGGACCACTTGCGGGAACGTGGGAAGGAGATCAAGGCCTCGACACCGCTCCGTCAAAAACACAAGGCCAAAAGGAAACACCGTTTCGAGAACACATGGTCTTTGAACCCTTTGGGCCAGTGGTAAACGGGACACAAACACTCTATGCCTTGAGATATCGAACAACGGTCTGGCCAGTGGGTGAGACAAACCCGTTTCATGAAGAAGTCGGCTATTGGTTGTGGGATGCCGAAGCGAAACAGGTGTTACGCTGTTTTATTGTCCCGCGAGGTATAGCCGTTAATGCCGGAGGAACGGCTGAGTCAAACGCAACATCATTCACGATGACGGCAGAGGTGGGATCGGAAACGTACGGTGTCCTCTCAAATCGCTATCTTGATATACATGCCAAAACAGTACGGTACGAATTAAGCATTACCATTCTTAGCGAAAGTCGCTTTAGTTACCAAGAAGACACGCAACTACAGATTCAAGGGCAATCAGCTATTTTTCATCACACGGATACCAATACGCTCACGCGAAGCATCTAAATTTCCCCTCAGGACAATCACCTACACGATAGACACACATTCCTCCTTCGTGCGTTTCCTCAATTCCTTGACTTTTGCTTTGCCCTCGCCTCCACTTGCTGGAGGCGAGGGTCATGATCAGTCATCATGAAAGGTGACGAAACGCTTGACGCCTTATTGTAATTCGATAAATTCTTTTATCTCAAAATCATAGGTCCACACAGTACCAGCCTCAATAGAGTAGACCCAGCCATGAAGTCGAAGCATATTCTTTTTCAACTTCGTGGCGACTGAAGGATGGGTTCGAAGATGATCAAGTTGAACAACCACATTTTCTTTAATGGTCGCTTCAAACAGTTCATCTCCCGATAGATGTTGGAAGTGATCGGTCATGATTCGTTGAGTCGTCTCAGCCTGCTGCAACCACACTTTTACCGCCGGGAGCGTTTCAAGATTTTTAGGGTGTAATAGGGCTTTCATTGCGCCGCAATCCGTATGGCCACAGACGATCACATCTTGGATATTCAACACAGAAAGGGCATATTCCACGGTCGCCGTACTTCCGCCAATCGCCGCGCCATAGGTCGGAATGAGATTTCCCGCCGTTCGCAAAATAAATAAATCCCCAGGTTGGGTTTGCGTGAGCAACGTGGGGTCAACTCGTGAATCAGAGCAGGTGATAAACAACGCTCTCGGCTCTTGCTGCCGAGACAATGTTTGAAATAATTCTTGTTTTTCCTGAAACACCTGGCGCTGAAAAATACGCAACCCATCTAAGAGTTTCTGCATGATTATCTCCAAAGTCTATCAAGGGAATGTTGAAAAAAGCCGCCAGCGGCGTTCTCGCCCTTTTGCCGTGCTCACGTAATGCCAGTACGCTGCGCGCGCCAAAAGGGCTGCGACCTTGCTGGACGGACTTTTTTGACCATTCCCTCCCATCCAGGATGCGAGTCTACAGACGGCAATTTATGAGCGATCGAAATGAAATGTTCAACAGTCCCATCAATGGAACATGGCCAATACGAAGAACCTGCGCGACCGTCCAGTCGTATTTCTTCCTATGCCGCCCCCGAACAGACTCACACAATCACGAGCGTTGCCCCAAGCGGGACCGTCTCAAAAATATAACGAAGATCGTCATCATTCAGTTGGATACACCCATGCGTGACATTGAATCCGAGCAGATAGGTATAGAGTGCGCCATGGATAAAATACCCGTCACCAAAGCCTAACGCATAGTCGCCCAAGGCATTGGGCAATAAACGGGCATCAGGATCTTCAGGAACGACAGCCCCCTTCTCGATAAATGCCCAATCAGGTCGAATCCACACCGGCTTTTCCAGTTTACTCTGAATGGTAAAATTTCCCTTGGGCGTCTCAAACTTCCATGTCCGCGAAGGATTGTGCGGATCATGCAACACCTTCCCGCTTCCCGTGGCCGCAAGTGCAGTGTGAATGACCACACTTCCTCTCTTGACCATCAACAGATTTTTCGAAAGGTCTAGTAAAAGAGAGATGTCTTCAGACGTTTCCGTTGTAGGAGAAACTGGCGGCGCATAGCCTCTTGTACCGGAGCGTTGTGCCTCAGAAGCATGACTCAACGATTTGGACTGTATCGATAATACTGACGTCTGCCCATCAGACTTTACTTTGTAAGCAGTTTGTTGCCCAGGCGTTCCTTCCCCCACCTTCACGCCATCGCTTGAAGTATTGAGAGGGCCCGCAAAGACCAGCGAGAGAGTTAACGAACTCATGAATGCCAGCGCGGTCACCATGCGCCAATCGGTACGATCAATCCAACGTAACACTCGATACATGGGTGCTTACCCGTTCACGGTTGGGTAAAAATCATGCATGGCCAACCTGCTCACCTCACAGTCTTTCACCTTCAGCCTTGTTAATCGCTTGAAGAATTTGATCTCGCACACGAGAGGCAACAGTGCTTGCCTCTTCAGCTTTCTCTCGAACACTCGCATAATCTTGAGGCGCGATCTCTTTGGGAATTTCAGCCAAAGCGGACTCGGCAGTGCGGAGATCAATTTCCATAATCTGCAAGACCAGCTCAACATCCTTTCCTTCCGGCGCTCTCGCCAACAAGTCGCTGGCTTCCCTCACCAATTGACGTGCTTCGGTAATCGCACCGACAACCGCCTCTTTTTCATCCCCCATATTTTCCGTGACCATTTCAGTCTGGAGGCTGGCCTGAACTTGCCCTTTATTCTTGGCCTCTATGGCTGCCACTTTGGCCTGAGCTAAGAGTTCCTCGGCATTAGAGTAGTCCCGAAACATTCCAAACTGATCATCTTGCGTCTGCAGCTCATTCATGGCCTGTTGAAACAAAGCCTCCGCTTGACCAAATAGGTGGGGAGCCGTCTCTGGAGCACCAGCTTGCCGAGCATCTTCGAGTGCTTGGCGGGCATCGGAAAGTGCCCCCTTCGGTGAGTCCTCGCATCCCAATAACAGAAAAAGTGAGACGAATATGATGCCGATGTACACAAAGGAATGATGTTTCATGGTCACGGTCCTCCATTCGGTCGTATCGCTATAGCTGTTTCAGTTATGCCGAATCTACAGGTAGCCCCATTGAATGCCGATCGACCCTTCGTTCGTGAACCGTCAATCGCCTGTAGGTCATTCAGACGGGCATAACCTTCCTTATGTTCACATTGTACCGCGCTGGGCTATAGCAAAACCAAATAACTTCCAGCCGAATTTCCATCATGTACACAGCGCAAAAATCACACGTCGTACAGACGGAAGTATATTGGAACGGCTATAGTTGCATTTTCCTGTTTGGAACGTATTTGGATTCGCTATAGCCATACATTCATGAATGTATAAATTCCATCTAACAAAGAATATCACGCAAAAACTATGCTGAGCCGCAATTCCTTCAAAACATTAGGGATAGCGTAGGGTCTTCAGATGAATTTGGCAAGCCCGATGTAGGGATTCGAAGACAGTAGACTCATGATAGATGAATGATGAATCTTATGGTTCTAGAGTCGTGAATGTGAATGGCACTTACAAATTACCGATTGCCTGTTCGGGAAACGTAGAAAGTGAACGGAGTGAACACCGGAAGATATGTGTAAAGCTGCTAATCGTTCAGCACTGCCAGAAGGATAGCAACGCGTTGGGGAGGCTCTTACTTTACTGTAGGTGCAACAACAATGGAAACAGAAGAAGGCAGAAAACTTCATTACGGAGAAACAAAGGCGCGCGAAGTTCGGATACATTCACTGAGAGCCCCTCACAGACTCTCAAATAACAATCTCAGGTTGAGGTGCTCAACAGGGCTTCAATGCTTGGATATTGGAGAAGATAGTCTTCCTGGCTTCGCCGAATGACTTCATAGGCTTCTTCTCGCCCATAGACCTCGGCAATCTCACAATGGCGGTGAGTCGAACCAGGAATGTCTTTGTAGGTGAGAAAATAATGCTTGAGCCGCTCGATCAATGCTGATGGACACTGGTCAATTTCATGCCAATCCTCATACACCACATCGCCTTTCATGACGGCAATAATCTTATCATCAGCTTCATCCCCATCAATCATACGCAACCCGCCAATTGGCCTGGCCTCGAGGAGCACATCCCCATGCGTAATGGTTTTTTCCGCAATGACACAGATATCAAGTGGATCACCATCTCCCACCACACCAGGACGTCCAGTCCGACTGGCACACAATGCGCCGACCTGGGTTCCACAGCATGTACGTGGAATAAGTCCGTAGAGCGATGGACAAATATTTGAAAAACGTTGAGGGCGATCAACTTTCAAATGTCCCGTCTGTTTATCCAATTCATATTTCAACGTGTCACTGGGTACGATTTCAATATAGGCGGTAATGACCCTCGGAGCCTCAGACCCAATAGGCACTCCATGCCAAGGATGTGACTTACATACTCGACTCACCAACTCCCAAATCGACTCTAATTCCGGTACACTCATGGTTCTTCTCCCGCAATGTGAATAGTCTTGTTCACTTATCTCACGATATGCGTCGTTCTGCAGATTTGATCGGCACACGCACTACATCTGTATGTCGGGATATTCGCTAGAAATCTCAACGCCAAAATGCAGAGAATGCTGAACACAGATACACACAATGAAAATATCGGAAAAACAGGGTGGTGAGAGGCGGCTTTAAAAAAGGCGAGAGATATGGACTGAACAACGTGCTAACACGATGCACAGTGCTCGTTATTCATCGCTGACGTGCATGGCAGCAAGGTGACGCACTCCGTTATCCAGAAAGGACATGAGACTATTGAGATTACCTGGAAATGCTCAAACACTCACTCCAATATGAACTCAAGACCAGACACCAGGGCTTGCTCCACATACGGTAACAAACGTCTATCGTATCGGCCAATTCAGTGAATACGTACCTATTCAAGAGCTTTGGTCACGGTCTTGAAATAGGCCAATAAATCACGAACGGAAATGACCCCTACAATTTTTTCATCTTCTGTCACGGCCAGATGCCGAATGTGGCGGTCCGCCATCAGATCACGTGCATATTGAGGCGAAAGCGTTCTGTTGACGGTAATAATCGGACTGGACATCAGGGCCTGGACCGTCAGTTGAGACATATCACGTTGCTCGGCGACACCTCGAACAATATCAGTCTCCGTGATGATGCCTGAATACTCCTGACCCTTTTGAACAAGAAGCGATCCAATGCGCTGTTGCTGCATGAAATTTGCGGCTTCGTGAATGCTGGCATCCTCTGAGATCCTACTCACATCTTTTGTCATGAGTTGCCCGACAGTCGACATAGCGTACCCTCCCTTTACTCGCGAGATGCCGTCAAGACATCCCTGCTCCTACATTATGCTCTCTACACCCAAAATGCACCAACTTTCTCGACATAGGCATTCGATCATTGCTTACATGGGAAACTTAAAAATATGAGGTTCTTCTTTATTGAGTAATACACACGCCACTATTCTAATTGACTTCTCTCAACATATCATCTACAAACTTTTCATCTTTTATATGAATATTTATTCATGTAACAATTTCCTTATGACGGATACTACACGCCAATGAAAAATCACACTCCCACATGCGCCGATAAACTCAAAGCCCTTGCTGACACCACTCGTTTAGCAGTGCTTGAATCATTAATGGATCAGCCAAAACTTGTCAGTGAACTGCTACAGACTTTAGACATCGAACAAAGCCTTCTGTCACATCACTTGGCTCACTTACGAGAAGTCGGACTGGTTGAATCCACTCGAAATGGGAAAACCGTACAGTATCAACTGGCACCTGATGTTGCCATGTCGACAACAGCCAACGCTCTTGACCTGGGATGCTGCCAACTCTCGTTCCCGATCCAACACAAGAAACACCCACAACGATGAGATCATTCCTCCCACAATCACTGACCATCGCACTCCTCTTTCTGACACTTTCCGCCTGTCAGGACTCCCCTGCCACGTCTGCTGACAATTTCAAACTGGTCATTACCGGCTCAAGCACCATCGCCCCGCTTGTTGCAGAAATCGGAAAGCGCTTTGAAGCTCAACGCCCAGGCTCACGCATCGACGTGCAAACGGGGGGCTCCTCTCGAGGAATCGCCGATATTCGTCAAGGATTGGCAGACATCGGCATGGCGTCTCGTGCATTACGTCCCAGCGAGCAACAATTGCATGGAATCATTTTGGCGCATGATGGCATTGGAATGATTGTCCACCAATCTAACCCCCTCTCATCTCTTGATTCCAACAACATCATCAACATTTATACCGGCAAAGTGAAAAACTGGAAAGATGTGGGTGGCATCAACGCACCAATCACGGTCATCAATAAAGCAGAAGGACGAGCCACGCTCGCGCTCTTTCTGCAGCATTTCCATCTCACGAGTCCGCAAATCAAAGCCCATGTCGTGATAGGCGATAACGAGCAGGGCATCAAAACAGTTGCAGGAAACCCCAACGCCATTGCCTACGTATCCATCGGCACCGCGGAATACGATGCAGCCCATGAGGTTCCGATTAAACTCCTGTCTTTGGACTCAATTCCCGCATCTCTTGACGAAGTGCAATCAGGCCGGTTTCCGCTTTCCCGCCCATTAACCCTTGTCACACACACGGCTCCAGTTGGGAAGGTCAAAACATTTATTGATTTTGCAACCTCAGAGAATATGCATGATTTGGTCAAACGCCATTATTTCGTCCCCCGCCAAGGGTGACCGCATCCTCTTTCACATTCTCAGGAGCTTTGCGGGAATAGCGGGCATTCTTGTCCTGGGAATTCTGACTTTTCTCGTCATTGAATCCCTTCCAGCACTCCAACAGATCGGTATCGCCGCGTTTGTCACTGATGCGTCGTGGCATCCGACAGAAGGAGCCTACAATCTTCTCCCCATGTTCATTGGGACGATGTTCGCCACAATCGGAGCTGTCGTCCTTGCGACTCCACTTGGAGTACTCTCTGCACTGTTTTGTCACTACTATGCCCCTCAAGCTATTGCATCGGGCTATCGAGCCTTTATCGAATTACTGGCAGGCATTCCCTCTGTCGTCTATGGACTCTGGGGGCTTGTGGTCCTCGTTCCACTTATTGCCAGCCTTCAACCACCTGGGCCGAGCCTTTTGGCCGGCATTCTGATCCTGACAATCATGATATTTCCTACGGTGACATTGGTGAGCCTCTCGGCATTACACCAAGTGCCGAAAGAATATATCCAAGGCGCGACGGCATTAGGCTGTACACGTTGGAGTATGATTCGTCAGATTATTCTTCCCAATACATGGTCGGGAATTCTCACGGGCGTCACCCTGCAAACCGGTCGAGCCATTGGAGAAACCATGGCCATTTTGATGGTCTGCGGAAACGTCGTACAATACCCCTCAAGCGTGTTTGACCCGATCCGAACCTTAACGGCCAATATCGCGTTAGAAATGGCCTATGCCACCGACGCACATCGTGCCTCACTCTTTTTAACCGGCCTCTTTCTCTTGACCATCGTGATGGTATTGCTCATGTCCACCCAACGAGCTCGATCAAACCAGGCATATGGATAAACACAGCCCATTCACACACGATATGCTGTCAACCACAATAATATGGACCGTTGCGGGAGTGATTGGCTGTGTGTTTCTCTGGTTGTTCGGAGATCTCATGTGGCAGGGAATCCCGCACCTTTCCTGGGAATTCCTTTCCGAACCTCCCGCCAATGCCGGACGCTCAGGAGGGATCACGAGCATCCTTGTTTCGACTGGACTTATTCTCGTGGTATGTATGGTCGTCGCACTCCCGATCGGGCTTGGTACGGCTATATTTCTGACTGAATATACAGTCGAAACTCACCCGCTGGCCAAGTTCACAGGACGAAGCTTGGACGTGCTAGCAAGTGTTCCCTCTATTGCGTTCGGACTCTTTGGAAATGCGTTCTTCTGTCAAGTACTCGGACTGGGCTTTTCCATTCTCTCTGGAGGCCTGACCTTAGCGTGCATGGTCCTCCCAATTTTAGTCCGAACTACCGAACAAGGCTTTCGTGCACTTCCGTATGAGTATCGCGCATCTGCTGCGGCATTAGGCCTGAGCAAACGGGCAACACTCGTTCATCTTCTTTTGCCTGCCGCGATGCCGGCCATCATCGTTGGCTTTGTCCTTGGACTTGGACGAGCCATTGCCGAAACGGCTGCACTCATCTTTACCAGTGGTTACGTCAGCCGAATGCCAGAATCGCTCTTCGATTCCGGACGCGCATTGTCGATTCATATTTACGATCTCTCGATGAATGTTCCCGGGGGAGATCAAGCCGCGTATGCAACGGCTCTTGTGTTAATCGTCTGCGTATTGACCCTCAATCGTCTTTCCCTTTGGATTGCCAAACATTGGACGCACACAAGGATGATGAACACATGAGTTCGACCCGTAAATCTCCAACACCACACACTGAACCATCACATTCCACACGAAACATTGCCCCCTGTTGCGATCCCGACCCCCTTATCCAAACCAGAAATCTTTCCCTCTCCTACGGCAATCACCAGGCCATAAGAAATATTTCTCTCACGATTCATCGTGGCTGTTTAACGGCCATCGTCGGCCCCTCTGGAAGTGGAAAATCAAGCTTTTTACAATGTCTGAACCGACTGACGGACCTACTCCCAGAATGCACGGTCTCAGGGCAGGCAACGATCGAAAACCTCGACATTCTGTCTCCAACGATCGATGTGCTTCAACTTCGTCGTCGAATTGGCATGATTTTCCAAAAACCCAACCCCTTCCCCATGTCGATTCAAAAAAACCTAGAGTTTCCCCTCAAAGAACATGGCGTGACCGCAAAGCATCTCATTCAAGAGCGTGCTCAACAGGCACTCATGGATGTAGGGCTCTGGAATGAAGTGAAAGATCGAATGGACACATCGGCTTTACGACTCTCCGGAGGACAACAACAACGGCTGTGCATGGCACGTGCGCTCGTCCTGTCTCCCGATGTCTTGCTCATGGATGAACCCTGCAGTGCGCTCGACCCACTCTCGAGTGGGACGGTGGAAGATCTCATCTTCAGTTTGCGTGGCCAGTACACCATCATTATCGTGACGCATAATCTCGCACAAGCGTATCGCATTGCCGATTATGTCGGAATGTTCTGGAATCAAACACAGGCTGGAGAATTGATCGAGTTTGGTCCAACTCATGCGATTTTTGAACACCCGCAACAAAATCTTACAGCCGCATACATCAACGGCATCCGCTGGTAACTCCCCTCGTTCAGACACATCATCATCTTCGACTTCTTCACAATTTACGGCACTTTGACCCTTCCTTAACACGAACGTAACAGGCCTCATTTATCCTCACGTCCAAGATCACAGAACAATTCTCAGCATTTGAAATTTGAAAATTTTTATATCATCACTAACTTGGAGGTTTGAATGATTCTGAGCAGAATGAAAATTCTCATACCCATGCTCTTACTGGCTTTTGGAGGTGCGGCTCCATTGCCGACAATGGCTGGGGATACACTGGCCGAGGTCCTACGAGAAAAAGGCACTATTTCAAAAGAAGATTATATTCGGATTCAGGCCAATGAAGAGAAGAAAGCCGAAGAGATGGCCAAACAGAAAGACGACTCCTCTGTGATCGTTGGCTGGGATAAGAAAGGGTTCACATTTTCAACAGTAGACGGATTGTTTAAAACCGCCATTCAATGGAGATTCCAAGGCCGGTTTACCTACCCGGAACGGGGAGACCCGGACAGCGTTGGAGATTTTTCGGACAATGAGGAAAGCACCTTTGAACTCCGGCGAGTTCGTATGAAAGTCGGTGGACATGGATATCGCCCCTGGCTCAAATACTACTTCGAAGTCGATTGGCAGCCAACTCGATCGGCTGGCGACGATCCAGTTGACTCCTCTACACGAGTAATAGACTGGCGGATTATGCTTGAAAAATATCAATGGATGCAGTTGCAAATCGGTCAATGGAAAATCAACTACAACCGCGAACGGGTAGACTCATCCGGAAAACAACAGTTTGTCGAACGATCAATCGTCAACAGCGTGTTCACGATTGACCGTCAAGTCGGTGTCATGCTCCATGGACATTTGGCTCCTGGGACATTGTTTGACTCACGATACTACGCAGGTGTGTTCACCGGTTCTGGAAGAGGTGAGGCTAACGACGATGACCAAATGATGTATTTTGGCCGTTTTCAATGGAATTTTTTGGGGAGAGACCTCAAATGGGAACAAAGTGATACACAGTATCATCAAAGACCAGCAGGAAGTCTTGCATTTGCTGGATACACGACTACAGGAAAATGTACACGATGGTCGTCGAGTGGTTGTGGATCATTGGGGACAAATAATTCCCTTGGTCTGGGTTTTACGAGCGACGGAAACGCCGCTGACGGACAGTTTCGTGTCGAAGGATTAGTGGAAGAATTTGCTTTTAAATGGGCAGGGCTATCCATTCAACATGAATATCACTGGAAGCAAGTCAAAGATTCGGGTGGCGGAATCGGTGGGATTGGAAACTCAAAAACCAATTTGATGGGTAGTTACGCGCAAATTGGGTACTTTCCACATTACATCATCCCGGTTATTCCGAAACCATTGGAATTCGCGTTCCGCTATGCCTTTGTCGATCCCAACGTGTCGGTCAAGGATGACAAACTTCAAGAATTCACGTTCGCGACGAACTGGTTCTTCGCAGGGCATCGCAACAAGATCACCATGGATGTTTCTCACCTTACGTTAGCGCAACCGGTCGGAAACGACTTGACTGAGCAACGTGTTCGCTTGCAATGGGATGTCTCGTTTTAAAAAGGCATGTCCCATACACAACGCACTTCTCCGTGTGCCTCTCAGACCGTCTCTCTTCGCATCAAGAGAGACGGTCTTTTTTTGAGCAATACCACGCACTATTCCGATAACGCTAAATACTTCACCGCTGCATGCCAGGGTTTCCCCTTGAGGGTATCGACCCAATTATTTTCCTTTAACGGCAACATGAATTCTGCAGGCTCAAAAACCAAGCGGCCGGGTTCTGGGGCCATGGGTTCTAAGGGGCTTAATCGCTGCGGCGGCTCATATTGATCGTTATCCTTCCAAATTGCCGTTTTGACTCCGTGATTACTCAGAATTATGTACAGAGCATCTTCCCTGACAAATACGCCACCAGACGTTGTGGCTTCCTGTAAGTCGGAAATTTCTGCTGTTTCAAAAAACGTCACGACTTCTTCAGGAGTCGCTTGCTCAAGGCCTCTCACAAACAATGGCGCAAAAAACTTGATCTCGCTGTCACTAAACGCTTTACGTCGTGTACCTGACTTTGAAAATGGGGTATAGCCAACCTCTACATAGAGACCTGTTAACACCCTGGTCATTTGCTCAACAGAAATCGACGCCGGATGAGAATAGCCACCTCCGGTATCTTCAAGCGATTTCGTCTGCAATCGTACGACACGCTCAGGGCTATCATAAATGGTCACGGTAAAAAACTCAGAGGTCGCACAACCCACGACAGAAAGAGACAAAACCAGGACAAAAACTATCGCAATCTTTCGACTCATAAAACTCCTTTACATATTGGGTTTCGCATCACAATACATATGAACAAACTCTTTTTCTTGAAAAATGCCAAGTCACATATCGCGACATGGCTACTATAGAAAACATCGAGGCAGTAGGGCAAAAAATCTTGAAATTTCCGTAACTATTTTACAGAAAAGACATATGCTTGTGTCCTAACGGTAACAATGGTGCGGTATTCTTGAGACAAGTACAAGCAGTAGAAAGCAGTGTATCACACATCTTTAATCAGGAAAGGATAACACCATGGTACACATTCATGAAGTCATGAAACGAGACTTGATCACGGTAGACGACCGAAAATCTGTGTCGGTCGTAGCTAATCTGATGCGCATTCAACGTGTGGGCAGTGTGTTTGTTGAACGAGATGGCGAGATCATCGGCATCGTCACGGAAGCGGATATTGTCAGAAAAGTAGTCTCGCTCCATCGTTTTGCCGAATACACACCGGTCAAACGCATTATGAGCTCCCCGGTAATTTGCATTGATGAAGACAGTCCAATTTTTGAAGCTGCTGACTTGATGGAACGCTCACACATCAGACACTTGGGTGTTGCCAATCAGTATGATGGCATTATTGGAATCGTCTCTGTTCGAGATTTATTACACCCTGTGGCAATCGACGAATTCTAGTCATTGCCCAACAATCAACACACAAGGAGAACACGTACATTATGGCATTTCTTCATTCAGGCGTTGCGGCATTAGGACGATCATTTGCGATTGATATGACGCAATTTTGGGTACAAGGCATTAAAGTGATATTGAGTTTAGTGATCTTGACGATTCTGACCGCTCTCGCTGGTGGGGCACTGATGACCTTCATCGGCTTAGAGTTATTATTTACGCAACCACTGGAAGTCGTGTTACGACAAGTCATCGTCAACACGCTCACGTTGTTAGCCATCGTAGAAGTCTTGAAGACTACTTTGACATACTTTTCAGAAGGTCGAGTCAAGGTGACGTTTATCGTTGATACCATCCTTGTCGTCATGCTCACCGAAGTCATTTCGCAGTGGTTTAAGGAAGCCCACCCCGCTCAATGGGCGATTCTCGGAGGCATCATCGTGACCTTAGCGCTCACTCGTGTTGTGGCGGTACAATGGTCTCCAGCCAAAACTGAGGATCGCTCTGAACCGCAAGGTGCGATCTGAGCCCATTTCATGTCTACAACCTCACTTCCCTCCCTGACTGGCTAAAGGGTTATCTATCATCTTTCTCTCCCATTTATCCCAATATTGGGGACCACTATAGGTTGGGATGACTATTCAACCGCTTGAGTAATTCAGCGAGAGTAGATTATTCAGAAGACGATTTGGCCTCGCAAGGTATAAATGTTGACAGCTTCGTTTACGCCTGGCCCGACGATGCTGCTCGGACCGGTCTCTGCATGGATATAATTGACGCGGAACATAACATTCGGGTTTACATACCAGTTAAGGGCTGCGGTGAAGTTGTTCTCTACTCCGCCTAAAATCCCCTTATCGGTGAGGTCAATGTTGCTATAGCGGGCGGCAATCTCCCAAGCCCCCCAGCCGTCTTGACCGACAATACTCTTGGGGAAAATGCGGTCATAGTGGCCTTCTGTGCCCTTGTAATTGCGGGATTCCCCGGTCAAAAAATACCCCGCCTGGACATACCAGCCGTCAAAATGAGGGTCAGGTAATCCATTTCTACGGCCCAATTTGACATGGAGGTACTCTCCCTGGGCATGGAATGGACCCCAAACGGTGGAAAGCTCTCCACTGAGCAATAAGGCGTCCTCGGTCCCGGAAATCACGCCGGTATTGACCAGGCCTGGCGCGATGTGCTCCTCGGGATGGGATGTGAAAACCAGCTCTGGGTCATGCTCATAATTGCGGTAATAGGCCGAAGCCCCTAAATGCAGGACATGGTTTGCTTCGGCGATGGGCGCAAAAGTGACCCGGCCCATGGGCGCCCAGCTTTCGTTAAAGGGGCCCCCATGATCGGCGCCTTCGCCAAACAAACCGACAAGAGCCGTCCAGTGACTTCCATGGGTGCTCACCTTTAGACCAAAGCGGCGGCGGCCGATAGCATCATCTTCAATAAAACTGTTCATTAGTGCCCGCTCTTGAAAGACCTGCCAATTGTTGCTGGTCCATGACTGAAGGGTAAAGGGCAATTTTTGCTGACCCAGCGTAAAGCTGACTGATTTAAGCCCCTTGAATTTAATAAAGGCGTCCTTTATCTCCATCTCTTCTTCTCCAAAGTCTGGCTGGAACTGATAGTCCCAGATCCTCCACATAGTACCTTTAAGCTTGATCCGCGCACGGCGGAGTTCTGCCCCACTCCCCAGCGGAGTTTCATCATCGTCAACAAAACCAGCATCGATTTGAAGGCGGCCGCCCACACTAAAGGCAAATGCGCCGTCAGCAGACTCCACTGACAGTGCTTTGTCGGAACCGGTTTTAACTTTCATGGAATCCTGAGGAGGTTTTCTCACTTTTTTCTTGGATTGTTCTTGCTCGGTGATTTTGTTTGCCTCATCCCCAAGTGTGACTTGCTTGGAGGATTCCTTCTTTTCATCGACCCTAACGGTAGTGCTTAGTGCCTCAAATTCAGCTTGGCTGATAGTGCCCCGATCTCGTAATACCTTGAGTAGTTCTAGCAAGGTCTCGGTGCCCGCATAAGCAGGGGTACCGAATAAGCTTGCACAACCCAGAATAACGACATAAAGATAAATAAGGAGCGGTCTGGTTTGAGATTTCAAAATTCTGTCTTCTCTGTAAAAAGTGGTTGTGGAGATTTTTGGCAAGTGTACTGACTACTCCCTGAGGCCACGCTGAAAAGAAATTTAAGCCTGACTTAAGGTTGGTCGTGATAGGGCCTTGCAAACAGAAAGAAAAACGGCTTCTCCTATCGCCGGTGAGAACTGAAGTGGTCTAATACAAGTGGACACTCGATTAGGTGAGAGACGACAACCCAAGCGAGTTGAGAGATGGGACATACACGGCGGAGTTTTACGACAAAGTAGAAGCGAGACGCGGTGGTACTTGTGCGACGCCAAGGGTATTCCGTACCTCAAGCGTGTCAAGCGCTCAACATCGCCGATACGGCCTTGCGACGCTGGCTGGCTCAAGTTGAGGTCGAAGTTGCTGGGACAACGCCAACCGGAAAGGCGCTGACTCCGGAGCAGCAACGAATCCAAGCGCTGGAAGCCCAGGTCAAGCGTCTAGAGATGGAGAAAGCTATTAAAAAAAAACGAGTCGATCTGATTGCATTTCATGTCTACAACCTCAATTCCCTCCCTGACTGATTAAAGACTCCCACCGTTTCGTTCTCATCTTTCTCTCCCATTTGTCCGAATAGCGGACAAGTCCCTCTTTCCTCGCCCTTTCATACTGTGTCCCTCGACATTTCCTCATTCCGATTCTGGAATAGTTGTGGTACGCTGGGCGTCTATCGACTGACACCCTTATGAAATGTATTCTCCTCAGACATGGCATTGCGGTTGACGCCGAAACGTGGAATGGGTCCGACAGTGAGCGACCATTAACACGCGAAGGCATCAAGAAAACACGCAAGGCAATCACAGGGCTGTCCCTCTTAGACTGCCAACCAACGCATCTTCTTTCCAGCCCGTTTGTCAGGGCGCGAGAAACCGCTGAACTCGCCCAAGAAGTCTTCAACATACATGACGGCATTCAATTCTGCGACGAACTTGCCCTGCATCACTCGCCAACGACAATTTTCCCGATACTCACAAAGTTTCCAGAAGTGGCTACCGTCATGTGCATTGGCCATGAACCGCATCTTGGACAGTTGGCGGCCATCATGATATCCGGGAGATATATCCCAGGGCTTTCGCTCAAAAAAGCAGGCGCATGCGCGATTCAGTTTGAAGGGAAGCCTAAAATCGGATGTGGATGGTTGGAATGGTGGTTGCGACCTGCACAACTCAGACAGCTAGGAACACATTCGCTTGATATGCAGTAGAGACATCCTCGATTTCTCTTAAGGTTTCCCCATCTTAATCATCGCATTCACCTGAACCCCTTGTTCAAAGGAAAACTTGGGAGAAGAGATCGCACCCTCTACCGTAGCCGGGGTTAAGAGTTCTACCTGTTGCTGAGCCACGACGTCGCCACGAATCGGGCCTTGCGAAATAAGCCTATTTGCGAAAATGTCCGCAACAATGACCGCCTCTTCCCCAATTTGCAAGGTCAGGTCCGTATGAATTTCCCCTTCAAAATACCCGTCAATGCGAGCCATTCCCTTCACATGCATGACGCCATGTATGTGCGCGCCTTTACTAACATAGAGTTCAAGTTCATGCTCATCGTACGAATCAGTTTTCGGAAAAGTTAGATTGCCAAACATTACGTCACTCATAGGACACTCCTTCCATCTTAATCAACATGCACTGATACGCCAGCAATTGCACAGACCTTAGGCTTTTCCTTGCACGAAGCTGAACAATTCATTGGGTGAGATGACGGAAGGATAGAGTCGAGGAAGAGGAAGAGACAATGCCCCATTAGAGGGGGCACAAATGATGTGAACATCTATCTAAAAGAAACTGAGGAAACGAGAAGAAAACCTCACGATTCACCGTTTGAAAACTGAGGGACAAATTGCACTGGTCGATCAAACACTTTCTCAAACAACTTCGCGCGCTTCTGCGCAGCCCATACCTCCAGCTCAGGATCGGCTGAACAGTCAAGGTTCAATTGAATGGAAGGGCCAATGGACACATGAACGGATTGTACAACAGAAAACTGACTCCGATCTAAGCCATCGGCAATACGCAACAAGGCACTCAAGACCTGGACAACATGTCGCTGCGTTTTGGACAGTTCCTGAAAAGTTGTATGTTTATCTTTCGGCATAGCCCGTCGATGATACCTCGCAATATTCGCGACAATATCGACTTCATCGGCAGTAAGTCCGGAAAGATCACCATGCTTAATCAGGTAGTACGTATGCTTATGATGCTGCCTGCGGCGAATTAAGTACCCAACATCATGCAGTAATGCCGCATATTCCAACCATTCCCGCTCTTGATCATCAAGGCCATGCAGCGACTTCAACTCGTCAAATAATTGCAGAGCCAGCTTCGCGACGTGAAAGGCATGCGCTTCAGCATAGTGACACCGTCGTCCAAAAAGAATTACATTTCGACGACGGGTATTCGGAATTTCCTGCTCCGCTTTCAACCCATCTTGATGCCGATCAATAAAGTCATAGATCAACCCTTCTCGAAGAGCTTTATCACAAATTGTTAATGTTGTTTGCCCGGTGAGTTCGAGTAAACATCGAAAAAACATCACGCCCGGCAACAGGGTATCGACTCGCTTCGGATCAAGCCCTGGGATAGCCAGTCGCGCATCGGTATCCCCTTGAATCAGGTCAGCCTCAACAGCACGAATCTCCTCAAGCTGAACGGTGGCTAAATTTAATTGCGGGACAGGTTTTCCCGTTCGCCGAAGGTAAATGATTTCGGTAAGGTTTGCCGCCGTACCGGAGGTTGCGACGACTTGTGAAAAGGTCAGATTTCGTGCTGACTTCAGACATGACTCCAGCCCACGCTGTATCACCTTTTCCAGTTCTTTGAGCATGCCTTTGGTCGGAGGGTCGTGTTTCAAATAAAGATCCTTGAGTCGAATCGTTCCCAACTTCAGGCTTTTCCCCGAGAACATTTGCGTCCGATTGCACACAATCACCTCTACCGACCCCCCACCAACATCAGCAATCAATGCGCGCTCATCTGACAACTCCATACCATTTCGCACGCCAACATAAATAAGCTTTGCTTCTTCCTTGCCTGTAATAACCTGCACTTCCAAGCCAAGTTGTTCATGAACAATCTGAAGAAACTCGCCTCCATTCTTTGATTCACGAACGGCACTGGTTGCCGTCGCCACAATTCGGTTAACCCCTTTATTCTTTGCAAGCATCGTTAAATTTCTGAGCGCATCCAGACCTCGAAGCATGGCAGAATCGGACAGGACATGATTGGTAAAGGTTCCATCCCCTAATCGCACCATATCCTTAAATCGATCCATCACTTTACACGAAAAATCAGAACCGATTTCTACAAGAATCATATGAATCGAATTGGTTCCAATATCAATAACCGCAAGAGTGCTCATAGCAGTCCTTTGTAAGAATTATCGAACACACATGAAGGGACATTTTCAAAAGCGGCAGGGTTAGCTTATTCAGAAGAAGACTCAAGAGATTCTTGTGATGATGCATGGGGCATTCGCAGACGATAGCCAACTCCCCATATCGTATCCACGTGCAGATCTTGTTGGCTTAAGTGTTGTATTTTCCGGCGAAGCTGCACCACATGCCGATCAATGGTTCTCGAATCGACAAACACATCACGCCCCCAAACATTGGCCAATAGCACCTCACGTGAACAGACACGACCCTGACTTACATGCAATTCTAGCAAAATCCCATACTCCTTGCGAGTCAATCGAACCGTACGATCTCCATACGATACCTCCAGCGTCGCATGGAAAAAGTGTAACGTAGGCTCAACAGCGCGTGAGGGAACTTGCGTGGTCATCGTTGAACACAACGTTGAGGTTGAAGTCATAAATTCCATAGGTTTATTCCACAGTCACGTTCATACAACACAGAAGTTTTTTTCAACATATCACCTCCAGACACTCCGCACGTTGCAGTTACCATACCTCAGACATCGTGTTGTATCATTGAAAGCGTAAGGTCCAAGGAATCGCATCGACTCACAGCAGATTTAAACACTCAAGGCACACTCAGAATGTCTGAGTTCGAATGCTAGCAAGGTAAGGTTGCTGGAAAGTTAGAGTCATGTAACATTCACGTAAATTGGCTGCCGCGAAAGCAAAGGCAGGATAAGCCTAATCATCCAAGACTAGAACTCTAGCAAACAGGTATGAGCGAGATCTTCCATCAGGAATATGAAGCATCCAGTTTCAGGATACAAGTCTGCGCATTTCACATTCCAATGACATTGATCAACAAGATGTATTTACACACTAGTAGCAGCAGAGCAACTCACTCGTAACATACATAACCGATATTCTACATATGAGAAACCTACGATAAACGACACGATGAAATGACGAAGAACACAACAAGCGGTCATCTCATTGAATAGCTGTTGAACAGGGAGGTACCCATTGAGCTTATATCGTTCCCGGATAGCCCAGGGCTTATCGGCTGACCGAGCAACGCTCTCACAGGCAGAACATCATCACATCGTCGAGACATTTCTCCAAGCATGGTCACAACAGAATAGCGCTTCGGGTGCACATGACCACCCCCTTCCGTTTCATGCGTACGACATGACCGCCGGAACCGAAAATGAATATCAAACGGCCGTGATTGGCTCTAAAGATGCCGTCGACCTTCCAATCAGTCTGGCATCGTCGAATTTTTTTAAAAATATGATAAGGCAGTCGGCTTCAGGATTGTCGCCCAATACCTCTGCAAGCGAACTTGAACAATACGTCAATGATTCATCTCAACATGTCTGGGAAAACTCATGGGTCCGTTTTCCACTCAACCGACTCAGTCACTTTTCGAAACAGGTCCTCCAGCATGACCTCTTGGAAGATAAAAGGCATCCGACTGGACCACGACGAAGCGACGTCTTCAAATTCCTCTTCTCGCATCACGGGGAAGATTGGCTCCGCATCCCGATCAGTTACTTACTCAGGATTGCCCTCGCCGACGTGATCAGTATCTCCCCGCAAACGCATCATGTCATTCGCGGCCTCGGGGAGCGATTGATGAACCACTTTCTCAACGACAATACTTCCCCTGAAACGTTCAGTTTTTACGTGGTTAAGATGAATCCACGCACGCACATGGGACACGCCGTCGGCCGTGAAGCGTCAAAACGATATCTCCTCAGTCAATTACTAATTATGTACGCGAATCACAAGTTCGATTTGCTGGAACTTGGCCAACAAGCCATGGTCTACTTCGCGCCCCACCCGCCAATACGGCAAAAAGGGCTGAATCGTCTCATTTCCGACTCATTTTACCGAGAACTCTTCATGAATCCCTGTTTATCCGGCTGGGACAGCGGAGAAGAAAAACATCATTACATGGCCTTGTGCCACACAGTCCTATCACGGAGCCATGTCAATGCCATCGCCAAATTACAGGGGGCCGGCATTATCAATCGCAATCTCGTCACGTTGCCTACGCCGTCAAACATTAGCCTGGCGAACAACGGCACGCATCTAAGCCTCGGCAGTCAAAGTTTGAGTCGATTATTACAGCACACTACTGACCCCCAAATGCCGAGGGGTGAAAAATATATTGGCGATCTCGTCATCAAAATCACCGAGCATTTCCTGCCGTTATTCGTCGGCACCTACAGCGCTGCCCCCTATCGTCTCGATTTTTGGGACTTTCATCCGGAACAAGTCTTAGGGTTTCTTTCCCATGAGCTCGATTACACCTACCTCCAGCTCTTATGGCAACGGTGGAAACGCAAAGCCGGTCTAAAAATTTTTGGCAATCCGATCACACCAATTGGGCCCTTATGGCTCGATAAAATGATTAGCAAAAATTTCGGACTCAAGGGAGACTTTATCCCCGACTTTCGATTAATTGATTATCTCGCCGTTCTTCCCAGCACTGAACAATGCCCAGCGCTTGACGGAACACTCGGAAATGATCGTAGGCTGAAAAAGGACCTGAGTGAACTCGGGATCTACGATGAACGCATGTCGTTGTATCTGTTGTATAAACTGCGTATCTGTTCAGAAAAGGGGTTTTCAGGATTTGAAGGACGCTACTATAGCCTCTTTGAAAGTCTGACAGATGATTTGGCCGATGCCGCCAACCTTCAGGCACTCCTGACGGCCCTGGCGTTTCGATATATTGCACATCATGACGTCACACATGCCCATATTCCCGACACACCTGCGATCGAAAGCGAACGCCGGCAACTCTTTTTTGGAGCCGCACTGAATGTTCCGACATTTTATGTTCGAGTCAATTCCGAAAATCTCTTTTTACGAAAAATTCTTTCAAAAATGAAACACATTCGCCTTAGCCGCCGGTTTCCACAATTTATTCGTGCCCATCACCACGAATACCTCCGAGCGCTCGTCACCATTCTGAGAGAAGATGCCCGCGATCTTATCGAAGAATTTCAACTGGGAGATTTCCTCGATCGCCTCACCTTACGGATTGAGGAACCTGCGGAGTTCTCGACATTCGGAAAATTGACAAAAGGCATACAACGGCAGGCGGGTGTGTCATCACCTCTGCACCTGTCAGGGGAAGAATGTAATGCAGCTGCGGAGTCATATTACCGAACCACACTGAGAACGCATCACATACAGGAAGGCTTGAATGGACTAGAAGATGATCTGAAGCATTTCGATTCAAGTGCTGACCCTCAACTCGATCCGCTTCGTCCGATCGCCAGATCCATCGTTGGCCATGCGGTATCCACCACAGCGTTTCTCCAGTCCGTCAAACAAGACATCATCAACGAATGTGCAGATATCCAGACCATCATCAAACTGATTCGGTTAACATTGCTCACCATTCACATTGATAGCGAGTCACATGCCGACTCGCCATCGCCGAACCCGACCCATGAACCACATTGCACACCAGTATATTGACCGGGGAACGTCCCACATCATCACGGAACGATTCTACGGTGATCGTCTTGTGAATTTTCTCTATACGTCGACGCGCGAGCACACCCCGTGGTTATTTCACGCTCTCACCTCTCCCTACATGTCGCAATTGTTAGGCTACTGGAATTATGATTCATGGCTTTCGACGAAAATCCGCGGCGTTGAGAAGTTCCTTGAAGCTCTGAAGATTGATCTAAGCGAATGTGTCGACCCACCATCGTCACTCGATACTCCAAGAAAAGTGTTCGAACGAAAAATCCGGTACTGGGACTGTCGCCCAATGGCGGAAGCCTCCTCATTGATTGCTTCACCGGCCGACGCCTGCGTGTTGTTTGGATCGTTCTCCGAGTCATCTCTCTTGTTTTTAAAGGAAAAGTTTTTTGACTTCCCCGATCTCTTCGGACACGACAAGAGTGAATGGCAACAAGCATTTACCGGTGGGGACTATGCTATTTTTCGTCTTACTCCGGACAAGTATCATTATAATCATTCACCCGTCAGCGGGACGGTCCGCGACCTCTATGAAATCTCCGGGCAGTATCATTCCTGTAATCCCGGACCAGTCATTTCTGTAGCCACACCTTTTTCAAAAAACAAACGCATTGTGACCATTGTGGACACCGACGTACCCGGCGGGTCCGGCATCGGACTCGTCGCCATGATCGAAATCGTCGCGCTCATGATCGGGACCATCGTGCAATGTTATAGCGCAGAGCAATACCGTAGGCCTCAAGATGTCACTGCAGGGCTCTTTCTTCAGAAGGGACAGCCCAAAAGTCTCTACCGTCCCGGCAGCTCAACCGATGTCGTCATTTTCCAAAAAAACAGAATTGTCCCTTGCCAAGATTTACTCACCAACATGTTTCGCCAAGATGTCCTCAGCCGCTATTCATTAGGCTTTGGGCGTCCACTGGTGGAAACGAATGTCAAAGTACGATCAACGATTGCGACAGCCCGACACCGTTCTTCAACAAGCGAGCACCACATGGACACAGACGTCGAGTAACGCATGGAGAATATCGTTTTCCTGTTGGGGATAAGTCTGATTCTTGGGATGGTATTTCGATGGGCCTTCCATGCCTTACCACAAGAACAATGGCAAATGCTCGCTATTGTCCCCATACACAAAACACAGACAACAGTTTGGAAGGGATTAAACTTGACATACTATGGCGCCTTGACCGCTTTCGGCGTCTCGCTTGCCGTGAGCGTTACCTGTATTTTATTAGGCACAATCGGCGTGGCCTTATCGTCTACCATTCATTTGGCGATACTGCTTCTTGGCATCACGGTGCCAACCGCAAAGTTCATTGCAAAAGCCGTAGAAAAAAAGCCCCATACCTTCACGATAGGGGGATCCTCCTTTGTCGGAATACTCATGGCACCATGGGCCATCTGTTTTCTCAACTGGCTCCAGATAAATGGTGACGCAGAGATTCCTCTCCTCCCGGCATGGGCAACGCTCTGGATTTCGCTCGCGTTCGGTGAAGGGGTCGGACGATTAGCCTGCCTCAGTTATGGCTGTTGTTATGGGAAACCGCTTTCCCAGGCCGGTCCATTCGCTCACAAACTCTTTTCGCACGTCCATCTTCAATTTACCGGCCCGAATAAAAAAGCTTCCTATGAATCGAATCTAGAGTCGGTGCCCCTCATCCCCATTCAGGCCATGACGGCACTCGTCAATACCTTCACTGGGATTATCGGTATGCACATGTTCCTCAATGCAGAATTCACCATGGCCATTGCATGGACAGCCATCGTCACGCAAGGCTGGCGAATCGTCTCAGAGTTTATGAGAGCCGATTATCGAGGCCAGGGAACATGGTCGTCGTACCAAATAATGGCACTCGCCGGGATAGCCTATACGATCGGATTGCTCCCGCTCTGGCCGCATGAACCAATTTCGACCATAGACATCATGAATGGCCTGCACATCCTCTGGACCCCAGAGTTTTTTTTCTTGTATCAAATCTTGTGGGTCCTCATATTTTTCTTTACCGGAAGAAGCCAAGTCACCGGTTCATCTATTGAATTTTATGTTCACCCCGACCGGCAATAAGGTCCACTCCGTATTCATTCTGCTGAGTTTGAGCTGTGTGTTGTTATTGTCCACTCTCGTATGGGCTCAACGCGACAGCATCCCTAACGGATACCCGCATTCCCTTCACGCAGGTCTGACATCGCTGACCGCTGAACTCGCACAGCATCCAAACAACGTGCCACTCTTGCTTCAGCTATCCGAACTGCACCTCAATATGGGGGATGATCTTTTTACGGAAAACCCGCATCGACTGTCGGCCTATGAAGCAGGGGCACATCACGCCAAACAGGCCATGGCACTCGAAGTACTCAATGCCGAAGCACACTTTCTCTATGCGGCAAATCTCGGCAATACCACTCGGCTCAAAAGTTACGCAATCGGGATGATAAATATTAAGGAAATTTTCTCACATGTCCGGCAAGCACTGACCATCGACCCCACCCATGCTCCGGCACATCAGATGCTGGGCGGATTGTTAGCAAAACTCCCCTGGATGCTGGGCGGAGATGAAGAAAAAGCTCAACATCATCTTGAGCAAGCGATCGCCATTGATGAGCGCTACACCAATGCGAGACTGCTTCTGGCAAAACTGTTCATCAAGCAAAACAAACAAGAGGCTGCTCGCAAGCAATTACTTGCCGTCATCCAAGCGACACACCCACATTACCCGTACACGTGGACTCATCACTTTCTTCCTGAGGCTCACAACTTGCTCAGCACATTAGACGCCCGCTGAGTAAGCTCTGCAAGGTATCGCATTTCTCCATCGTCCCGACGTACCGGTTTTACAAATTAGTAATCTGACTTTAACAGGGCTGTCACAAACCGTCACTATACTTTCAGAATATGAAACACAACCCCCATAACACACGCCGCCCCATTCTAAGGAGTATCATGTGAAAGCCCCTTTGCTACCTGATGATCGAGTACTGACAAGGAATCCATCTAATCATAAAACATCTCGCAATGCTCCGATGCATTTTAAAACGTGCCCTCGATGTCAGGGATTCATTGTTCGGGAAGAGTATTGCGACATGAAAGATTCATGTCATCCGCTTTGGATTATTGGCGTCCGCTGTGCCAATTGTGGATTTGTCAGTGATCCGCTTATCCACCACCATCACACAATCGAACAAGCAGAAAAACCGGCACCTCAACCACGACGTCGCCGGGGCTATCGTCGAATTGATCCTATACGAAGCCGTTAAGCTAACAGGGCTCGAGGGTTATAATATGAAAATCACCGGGAGACCGAGAGAACGCACAAGAGAGTAGAGTCACGATTCGCTGATTACGAACCCCTCGCTAGGGAAGGTCAACATATGACCTCTTGCATCCACATGATTGATCGGACGGGTGCCGACACTACCTTCTTCACCTCTCTCGCTCAATCGTGTGCCTACCCGGAACGGCGAAACTCACCTTCTCGCCAGGACCAAGAACCCGCCAGGCTTGGTCATCCGCGTCTTGCAGGAGAACATCGATATCTTGACCTTCCCTCCCTTTTGAGGACAAACACCTTGCGGGCAAGACCACGGTCAATTTCGCCTATTGCAATTCAATGGCTGTGTTCTGACTATTCCGGTATTGGTCGGAAAGAAATCCCTCACACCAAGAAAACCCCATCGACTCGACGTCCCAATTATTTGATCATCAACGAAAGGGAGAAAGAATGTACCCATTGAACATTCGTTGCCAATCACTCCTTATCCTTGTCCAGGCTAAAATTGTTCGGATGGCTACCTCTCTGTCCCAAGCGATGCGTTTTCACCAAAAATCTCAGGGACACTTTGGACAGCTTCACGTGACTGAGAAGACAACGCCTCGAGCCACAATCAACCTGAGCATGCGCACTCACGAAATATCTTCACCCAAGAAAGCACACGAGCATTCTTCTCCTGAGAACAATCAGATCGAGCTGTTTCCTGCCAGGCAATGGATCCGTCTACGAAAAACATAGTTCCTGAGAAAGGAAATTGACAAGATCAGGATTCCCAAATAACGCATCGACTTTTCCAGTGTTCACCGACGCACGCATCAGCATTACCCCGCCCGCTTCTTCAACAAGAACCTGAGTCGCCAGAATATCCCATGGATTCAAATCAGGATCCAGCATGGCATCAATCGCCCCACTGAGCACTAAACCATGACCAAAGCAATCCGCATACCCTCGCAAACACGGACACAACTCACCAAGTCGACGATACGCGGCTTCACAATTCGCATGCGCAAACTGCAAAGGATCGCCGACGGAAATGATGGCCTCATCGACACGTGTCACGGAAGAAATACGCAGAGGCTTGTCCTGACACCAAGCCCCTAAGCCTCGTGCCGCCGAATAGGTTGTCTTGAGCACCGGAAGATGAATAACCCCGACTAATGCGCGCTGTGCCGCGACGTCTTCAAGCGCGACCAGGGTTCCAAAGAGCGGGATTCCACGTACGAATGAGCGCGTCCCATCGATGGGATCGATAACCCAACGGTATCGAGCGCCCGTCCCCTCAAAACCATGTTCTTCACCCAGGATATCAATGGCTTCAGACGATGAATGTTTGGCCAATCGCTGCCGGATCCGACGCTCAGCTTCTTTATCCGCTTCGGTGACGGGCGAGTGATCCGATTTTTTCTCGACCACAAGATCCGCATTATTGAAATACGTGAGAATAATCTCCGCCGGCGCTTGTGCGGCTTGAACTGCAACCTGCAATAACGCAGATATATCCATTCGGTCAGGAATGTCTACATAAGTCATAATTCATTTCCCTCAAAAATATAGGCGAACGTCCATAAACACATTCAAAACGCCAAACGAGACAAGACACCGGGATACGTTGTTTTGAAAAAGCACCGCGAAACCATGAGCAACAGAGGAAGAACCATCGACCGTCAACGCTCCAATCGCACATCCAATTCTGCATTATTAAGAAACATGTCGAGTACGTATTAGATATCACCCATATTATTTCTGTTTGAAATGCGGTGAAATCGTCAGCGTCATGTCATTTCCGTTGTCCGCATGCTGCACGTTCACAAATATCGTGGTTGGGTCTAACGGTGAAATGTAAATACCAGAAGCCTCTGCACCACGAGTCGTGAGTGTGGCAAATAATATGACAGAATCCGCCACACCATCCTCATCGTTGTCCGGAGTGGCAATCCATATATCGCTCTTTCCTGAATTGTCTTCGACAATGTAGAGATTGCCGTCAGGATCGGACGCTAAATTATCTGGAGCATACAACCCGTAGGTTGGCAGAGACTCTTCACTCTGTATATTCGTATTGATACCGGCATATTCCGTGACCATTGGAGTGGACGTTCCCCAAGGTATTTGAATGACAGCATGAGTCGTCGTAAGTGACACATACAAATTATCATCGATGATCTCAATGTCCTCTGGGCGACAAAACGGTGTCGCGCCAGCCTCACGCGCTGCGGCTCGCGCATTGTATGCCGGATCAGTCACGACACCATCACGGCCCGGCCTAAGCGCCACCCACTCCGCTGTCCCCGTCGGCGTCACGCCAATGCCCGGTGTTTCTGAGCAAATCGTCACGTCATCGATTTGTACATTCAGCGCAAAGAGTTGGCCGGAAGAAAGATTCCCATACACATCCGGAACAAATTTGAAAATCGATCCCCCATCAAATTCATCCACGAGATAGACAGAACCGTCTTGCGTCACGGCGATCCCTTCATGTGACATACGCCCGACAGCCGGACGATCCACACACGTCAAAAGCAAACGATCGACCTGGCATTCAAACAACCGACCATACGCACCGGATTCTTCTGCCGTCAGGATGGTCCCCCATGGTGTCCACTCAATGCCATCCAGTCGATCCCAACCGCCAAATTCCTTGCCTATATGAATAGATGTTTTCCCTGTCTCTACATCAATCACGGATATCGCGCCTCTCCCTTCGTCCGTTTCGTGTGTACGATAGAAATACCGCCCGAGGTCAGAACCCGTTTCATTCACGGTATTCATATCCGTACGGTCACTCGTGTCTGCTACCACATCAAGCGTATGCGTCGCATGTGAACACAGAGGCTGTTCCTGCACTAGAATCGACTGCGTAAGCCCTTCCGGTAAGGCAAAAGGAGCACATGAAGACAGGCTGCCAGGAACAGCCGATTGTGTGAGCGGAATAAACATAAACGACTTGGTGTGAGGAAGCAGCGAACATGACAATGGAAGAATCGAAGCGAATACGAACAACATTGTGGACAAGACAGATTGTCTAAGCATCGTTCCTATAACTCCATCACGATATGACAAACGGGACACCATTCAGGGAACGCATGACACTGCGCACAATCACAACCAAGAGAGGTACCTGAATATGTTCAAAATACCTATAGCTTTCATCGCGTTTCAATATGTCTTCATGAAGCATTGTTAATCAATACGGCTGACAGTTTCCGACAATTTGCATAAAAAATTTCACACTTTTGCAATAACGCGATATGATACAGTGACGCATTTGTTTACATCATTTCATGTCAACAATGACGTTCATTTTACCTTTATCTCTTTATCTTCATGAACCCTTCTACATGTAAACACCAGACCAGACAAGAGATAAGGCTGAAACTTCCCGTTGGATTTCATCTTCCAGAACACCTCGCCAACCATTGTCTCCCCAAACGTACGTACACCTCAACGTACTACGACACCAAAAATTACGACTTGACTCGATTAGGACTCACTCTACGACGACGCGTCGAACGGGGAAAGGGCATATGGCAACTCACATTACCAATATTCAATGACCCGCATACACTTGAAATTCCTCATAGATCGACCAAAGTCCCCCAGGAATTAGTCGATCTGCTGTTTGCATTCTTTCGGAACCACCCCCCCATTCCAATCGCCAAACTTCGAACGGAGAGACAATCGTATCAAATACGCGAACAAGATTGTATCCTAGCAGACATAACAAAAGATCACATTGCCCTCTTGGAAGATCGTCGTGTTCGCAAACGATTCACAGAACTACGGGTTAGGCTTCTTAACGGGACGAACAAACACCTCAAACACATCACCTCACAGCTAAAAGCGAACGGAGCGGAAGAGGGAAATGGACGTCCGCAATTAAGCCAAGCACTGGACCTCAAATACCCAGAACGACCACACACACTGCCTGCATCTGCTCATTCTGGAGCGTATGTCCAATTACGGCTACAGCAACAACTGGACGAGATACTCCGGCATGACCCCGGAACACGGTTGGGGCACAATCGAGAACACCTTCATCAAATGCGCGTGGCAACAAGACGATCACGCGCCATCCTTCGGACGATTCAACCGCTCTCCAATTCAACATGGAACTCAACGATTCGAAGAGAAATTGGCTGGCTGGCGTCAACCCTTGGGCGAGTGCGTGATTTGGATGTCTTGCTTGAAAAACTTCAGCGTGAAACTCAAACACTGGCCATCCCCGAGCAAGAAGCCTTTCACTCGCTCTTATGCCAGTTGGAGTCACAACGAACTGAGGCGCAAACGACAATGGTACAAAGCCTGCGGAGTACACGTTACCTTACGCTCCTCGATCACTTACAGTCCTCCATACAACATATGGACATTATGCATCTGCATGTTGCGCTTCAAGACCTTGCGAAAAAAGAATTCGACAAACTTGAAAAAGCCGTAGATAATTTACCTAAAACGTACAACGATGAAGATCTTCATCGTCTACGAATACGCGCCAAACGAGTTCGATACGCCACTGAGCTTGCAGAGCCGTCTACTGGCGAATCCGCAACCAAACTCATTCGTCAAGTACGAAAATTTCAAGACCTCTTAGGCGAACATCAAGATACGGTCATGATCGAAGAACAACTACAAAGCTTTCTTCGTTCAACGCAACAGGTCAGTTCCGCATTTACCACAGGCCTCATGGTCGAACGCCTTCGCCATCGACGCGCACACGCACGCACCGTCTTCCCTGACCGATGGGGAAAAGTGAAGAAGCGCGCGAAAGCGGTATGGAGATAACAAGGATTTCACAATCACCCAATTCACAAAATTCACAAAAAACCCAGGTAGAGTGAACCATGGCAGACTCCCAACAACATCCCACTCCAGAGTCAGAAGTTGATCTATACGATCCCAAGCTTTATCTCAACCGAGAATTAAGTTGGCTAGAATTTAATGATCGTGTACTTGAAGAAGCTGAAGATCAAAGTCAGCCACTTTTGGAACGAGCGAAGTTTCTTGCCATCTTCTTTAGCAACCTAGACGAATTCTTCATGGTTCGCATTTCCGGTCTTCGCGAACAAGTCACCAGCGGAGTCGTCGAAAGTCCTCCAGACGGAATGGCACCCTCGGATCAATTGAATGCGGTACGACAGAAACTCCTGAAACAACTTGCACGTGTCACGAAATGTTGGGAAAAAGATCTGTTCGGGAAACTGCATGAAGCCAACATACACCTCTTCACATACGATCAACTTTCGCCAACACAACGTGAAACCTTACGGCAATACTTTTCACAAGAAATCTTTCCAGCATTGACTCCCCTGGCCTTTGATCCGTCTCATCCATTTCCACACATCTCCAACCTCACGTTGAATCTTGCGGTTGTTGCGCACGACCCAGAGCGAGGGGAATGTTTCGCCAGAGTCAAAGTCCCCAACAACTTTCCTCGTTTGATCCAACTACCTCAGGCTGAGACGCCACGCAAGAATCAGAAGAATGACACCTCGACCACTCCGGGAGCCTACCACTTTGTGTGGCTCGAAGATATCATTACCGCAAATCTCGACTTGCTATTTCCTGGCTTAACCATTCAAGCCTCGTACTTGTTCCGTATCACGCGTGACGCTGACTTAGCCATCGAAGAAGACGAAGCTGCCGACCTTCTTTCAACCATCGAAGAACAGGTTGACCTGCGTCATTTCGGATCGGTCGTACGACTGGAATTAGACCAACAAACACCAGAGCATATTCGAAATATTTTAGTCCGAAACTTGAATCTCGCCCCGTATCAAGTGTTTACCTATGACTTCCCCCCTGGGCTGTCAAGCTTGATGGAATTGCTGCAAATCGACAGACCTGAATTAAAATTCACGCCCTACCTCAACAGCATCCCAGAACGTCTTGCCAATCGGGACAATATATTTTCCGCCATTCGACAGGAAGACCACCTCCTCTTTCATCCTTATGACAATTTCCTTCCAGTTGTGGATTTTGTACGAGAAGCCGCCAATGATCCACATGTCTTAGCCATTAAACAAACGCTCTACCGAGTTGGGGCCAATTCCACCATCGTTGAAGCACTGATGGAAGCCAGGGAGAATGGGAAACAGGTGGCGGTGCTGTTTGAATTGCAAGCTCGATTTGATGAAGAAAACAATATTGAGTGGGCCAGAAAATTAGAAGATGAAGGCGTCCACGTCGTCTATGGAGTCCGCGGCCTGAAGACGCATGCCAAACTCTGCATGGTCGTGAGAAAAGATCACGATGGCCTGCGCCGGTATTTACATTTAGGGACAGGAAACTACAATCCGATTACCAGTCGAATTTATACGGATTTCAGCTTTTTTACCTGTGATGATGCCATTGGCACCGATGTCGCCGATTTATTTAACGCCTTGACCGGATATTCTCGTAAAGAATCATACAAAAAATTACTGGTTGCGCCTCATTCCTTGCGTAATGAAATTCTCCGCCGAATCGAACGCGAAATCGACCGCCAACGTCAACATGGCGATGGCTACCTCGCATTTAAAATGAACGCGCTGGTCGATCAAGCCTGCATCCATGCCCTCTACCATGCTTCACAGGCCGGGGTGAAAATTGACTTAGTCGTTCGAGGCGTGTGTGGACTTCGCCCAGGCATCCCCGGCGTAAGCGACACGATTACGGTGACATCGATTGTTGGAAGATTCCTGGAACATTCTCGTATGTATTACTTTCGAAATGGCGGCAAGGATGAACTCTTCCTCGGCAGCGCCGACCTCATGGCCAGGAATCTCGATGGGCGGGTTGAAGTATTATTCCCCATTGAAAGTCAGACCTTGAAAGATCTCCTCATTCACAATATTCTGCATATTCATATTCGAGATAACACAAAATCCAGAAAACTCACCTCAACGGGACGCTATACACGCCTATCGCCAAAATCTGAAGAGGATGCCTTCAATTCGCAAGAATGGTTTCTGACTCACTGGAAAGATCGCACCATTTCGACTTCTTGACCAAACATTATTTTGTACGTATAGTTTAAATATAAATACACGTCATCCATAAGATAATTTTAAGATAATTTCATGCATAGCAAACTCACTCTCCGTCTCAAGTCCAGCACGATTAAAAAAGCCAAAGTCTGGGCTAAACGTCGCAGAATTTCCTTATCTCAAGCCATGGAAGCATTTTTTGACCATATTCAGGATGAATCACAGGAGAATCAAGCAATGAGTCCCTGGATGAAGCAATTACTCAAACTTTCTCAACGCCCCGGGAAAGCACCAACCGATGAACAAACGCATAAGCAATACTTAGACTATCTGGAACGTAAACATCAGTGACCCCTGTTCTCTTTGACACCAATATTCTCCTGGATGTTTTCCTCCAACGTAAATCACACGTTTCAGCCTCCCGACAAGCCATTGATTTAGTCGGGAAAAATCTGGTTCAGGGCTACGTCTCAGGCCATGCCGTAACCACACTATCCTATCTCCTCACCAAGCATCTTGATGCCAAAAAGAGTAAGGCAATCCTTACAACCTTACTCACACGATTCACCGTGGCCGCAGTCACAGATACGGCCATACGTAGGGCACTGGAAAGTCCGATTAAAGATTTCGAGGACGCGGTCGCTCATGCTGCAGCAGAAGAGTCAGAAATAGCCATAATAGCGACCAGAAATATTCGCGATTTCGCGAAAGGTTCCATCCCAGCCATACTTCCTGAAATGCTTGTGCTTCGATTCTCTGTCGAGCAAAACGAGTAGTAAAACAACTCGAAGCTTATGGAGCAATGTATGAAAAACCTGTCATGATCTCAGATCCTCCGCACATCCTGACCGAGCTTTGCCTTACCTACCCCTCATCAAAACAAATTAGTGCCACTACACCGCCCAAACTAGGACAAAAATACTTAGCATTGTTAATTTAAGATATATTCACTAAACTCGCCTCCCTCACCTTGTCATGGGGGCGACCATGCTGAATTGCCCTCGGTGTACGAGTCCCGACAAAGTGAAAAGTGGCTTCAAGAGCGGACGGCAACGCTACAAGTGTAAAACATGTGCGCTCTTTTTTACCGTTGCCCAGAAATCCGATACGGCCACCCCCGCCCAACGCCGCCTGGCATTGACCCTGTATTTGGAAGGCTTGGGGTTTCGAGCTATTGGACGAATCGTGGGCTTTAGCCATGTCGCAGTCTATCAGTGGGTGAAAGCGTTTGGGGAAACCGTGGAGTCGATCAAACGACCGGCCGCTCAGATTGTCGAACTCGATGAATTGCATAGCTATGTGAGACATAAAAAAACTACTGTTGGATCTGGCTTGCTGTTGATCGACTTGGCAAACGCTTCCTCGCTGCTGTCACTGGCACGCGAGGCGTCGTGACCGGAGCCCGTTTCTGGAAGACCATCAAGCACCCACGGATTGCGCAAGTGATGACCGACTATTGGGACCCGTATGAACACTTCCTCCCGCCGACGAAGCCTGTGCAGTCTAAAGCGGATACCTTCACAGTCGAGAGCTACAAGAGTTTGTTGCGACATTTTCTGGCTCGCTTCCGTCGGAAAACCAAATGGTACAGCAAAAGCGAAACGATGTTGCGGCATTCGGTGCACCTTTTCATGGCAAAATGGAACGGTGAGCTGAAAGATATCTTAATTTAACAATACAGAAAATTTACGCTATGCTTTTGATAATGACCAATAGAACAAATTCTTCAAAAATGGTACGTTCCTCTTTAACGTCCCGCTTTCATTTTTCTTCATAGGATAATCAGCATCAGACAGTTTTTGAGAAGAGAAAATTCATCAGGGAAACCCTTGAGATACGCATGATGCGAAGCAGACGAATCCCGCCACGTACATACCAAAAAACATAGTTGTCTGTTGTGACGGGACTTGGAACAAACCAGAAGTGTTCCTCAATCAACAACAATACAGTCCAACAAACGTTTTACGAATTGCAAGACCCTTATCCAAGACCGATGACGACGGACATCATCAAGTCATCTACTATGATTTAGGTATTGGAACAGACGGCGGGTTTGGCTATCAAATTCTCTGCGGTGCGACCGGCTATGTCCTGTCTTCTCGCCTACTCAAAGCGTACCGATTTGTCTGTCATAATTACGTCGAAGGTGATCAGCTCTATTTCTTTGGTGAGCCGTGGAGCCTATTCGGTCAGAGCCTTAGCTGGCTGGCATGATTGGAGCTGTTGGATTATTGCATTCTGAAGATCTTCACACATTACCTACTGCATTCCGCTACTAGAACACGCCCTCAAATAGAGGCAAATAAACCGTAGAACTCTTTGAGTCTGTTCTATAAAGGATTGATTCCGTTCACAGTGCTTTTTATCTCAGGCACCCCATGGCCGTTTCACATAACTTTTCAGACGTGGGGTGCATGACTTCGCTCTGATAGTCAGATTCATTTCATTGGCGATTCATTGGATTCGCAATAATCATTCGACGATCGTATGGCAAAGACTTCATGGGAAAAATGAAGCCTTACTTATCATGAGGGCAAGAAAGAACCGTCTAGAAGGAGAAACTAGGATTAGACGGGTTCGGTAGGTAGCATATGTCGAATGATCTTGCCTTCGACGAGATAGACGACAAGTTCCGCAATATTCGTGGCGTGATCCGCAATACGCTCAATATACTTCGAGATAAATGACAGTCGAATCGCACGAGAAATCGTTTTAGGGTTTTCGATCATATACGAGAGTAACTCACGAAATAACTGCTCGTTCAACTGATCAACCTCATCGTCACGATCTAGAACTTTTCGAGCTAACACCGAGTCCCCTCGAACAAAGGCATCAAGGGCCTCTCCAACCATGTTCAAACTCTTGTTTGCCATGGCCGGAATGTCGATATAGGGTTTCAGTTGCGGTTCGTCATTCAACTCAATCGTCCGCTCACAAATATTCTCCGCCAAGTCACTCATACGTTCTAAGTCGGTAGAAATTTTCATCGCGGTCGTGATGAATCGAAGATCACGAGCGGTAGGTTGATACAGCGCCAATAGCTCCAGACAGGACTCATCGACCTCGACATCTAAGGTGTTCACGCGTCGATCGTTATTGATAACCTGTCTTGCCAAGTCAACATCTCGATCAATTAATGCATGCGTCGCTTGTCGAATCTGGTCTTCGACCAATGCACCCATACGTAAAATTTTCTGTCTCAGTTCAGCTAATTCCTCATCAAAACGACGTTGCACAGCGCCTCCTTCAGCAATCCGTTATGTGACAACTCTCGACAATAGCTCATTAACCAAAGCGGCCGGTGATATAATCTTCCGTGCGATTATCCTCAGGATTGGTAAAGATCTTCTTCGTATCATCATACTCAACCAGTTCACCTAATAAAAAGAATCCGGTGTAATCTGACACACGGGACGCCTGCTGCATATTGTGAGTCACAATGACAATGGTGAGTCGCTCCTTAAGGGAATGAAGCAGTTCTTCGATTTTTCCGGTTGAAATGGGATCAAGGGCGGAACAGGGTTCATCCATCAAGAGGACATCGGGATTCACCGCTAACGCACGAGCAATGCAAAGCCGCTGCTGTTGCCCGCCGGAGATACCGAGTGCACTTGCATGCAAACGATCTTTCACTTCATCCCACAAGCCCGCACCTTGGAGACTCTTTTCGACGATTTCATCAAGTGCCGACCGGCTGGTAATTTTTTGCAGCATCGGGCCATACGCCACGTTTTGATAGATCGACTTGGGAAACGGATTCACCTTTTGAAACACCATGCCAACCTGTGTGCGTAGGTCCGTAATATCGACCTCAGGCTGATAAATATCTTGCCCGTCGATCAGAATTTCCCCATCGACACGCGAGCCTAGCACCAAGTCATTCAAGCGATTCAGACAGCGAAGTAACGTTGACTTCCCACAGCCAGATGGTCCAATAAACGCCGTGACGCGATTTTCGGGAATCGTGAGGTTCACCGTAAATAAGGCTTGATTGGATCCATAGAAAAAATTCATGTTCCGAATTTCAATTTTCGGTCTCAAGGCATTGGATGCAGCATATTCCGATTCCTGCCCCTTCTGTGCGTGTATCATATTCTGTCCATTACGTAAGACTTCAACTTTTAGGCGAGATGATGATTGCGTACGTTTCTGCGTAGTCGTGTCAACTATGTCCATGATTGTACCTGATTTAGATTGTGGAACCAGCATATTTTCTTCGCATTCGATTTCGTATAGAAATCGCTGCCATATTTAGGATAATTACGACCGCAACAAGAATCAGCGTGGTGACATACACCATCGGCTTCGCGGCTTCCACATTTGGCGATTGAAACCCAACATCATAAATATGGAAACCAAGATGCATAAACTTCCGATCAAGATGGAGAAACGGAAAAGTGCCATCTAATGGCATTGACGGAGCCAGCTTCACAACCCCAGTTAGCATCAGTGGCGCCACTTCACCCGTGGCTCGCGAAATCGCTAAAATAAGGCCGGTTAAGATACCGGGCATCGCACATGGAATCACAACACGCAACAACGATTCCAACTTCGTAGCGCCCAACGCCAGTGATCCTTCACGATATTCACGCGGAACTGCCGACAATCCCTCCTCTGTTGCGACAATGACAACAGGTACCGTCATGAGCGCAAGTGTTAACGAAGCCCACAGCATCCCACCTGTCCCGAAAGTGGGATTGGGTAACGCTTCAGGAAAAAAGAGTGCATCGATAGATCCCCCAACGGCATACACGAAAAATCCTAAACCAAAGACACCGAACACAATGGAGGGTACACCGGCTAAATTGTTGACGGCAATTCGGACAATTCGAACAAGGACGCCTTGTGTGGCATATTCCTTCAAATACACCGCAGCCAACACACCAAACGGCACAACCGCAATACTCATGATGAGCACCATAAGTACCGTTCCAAATATTGCCGGGAATATACCACCCTCTGTATTCGCTTCTCGAGGTTCCTCGCTTAAGACAGTCCAAACATTCCCAAGATAGGCCCAAGCCTTTTCACCGAATCCCATGGCATTCGGTTGTAACATCCGAATAATTTGTCCGACCGCTAATTCCTTCTTCGTCCCATTCACATCTTCTAAGACAACTGAGTACTCATCCATCTGACGATACAACACTCGAAGCTTGTCAGCCTCTGCTTCATACTGGCTTTGCAGTGCCGCCACTTGCTGTTTGCGTTCGTCAACTTCAGATTGAGTACTCTTCTGCCCCTTGAGCTCCAGTGCCCTGAGACTGAGACGCTGCGCCTCTATTTCATGATTGATGTCACCAATGACGCTCCGTTCGAGATAATGAATGTCTTCTTGAATCTCATTAGCACGATCAATTAAGGGGAACAGCGCTGCCGTAGCCTCTTGATGTCCAGAAGCCACCACCTCCTCTCCCTGCGTCACGCGATACGGACGGCCATAGAAGTTCCCCCACTCCCGCCGTTCAAGAAACACGACATCCATAGGTGTGGACGTGGCTTGGATTTGACTTTCATCTATCCAGCGGAAGTCTAACCCGTACAAGTCTCGATTTCCCACCTTTAACTGAATGCGCCCTTTGCCTTCAGGTGAGTCTGAATTCACAGAATCATGAATGATTTCATGACCCGTGACTTCACCTAAGACGGACGAACCATCCTGTAAGGTGTACTGGACAAGATCTTTGGGCCAAAAATACCCCATGCCATTGATCAAAATGAGCACTAACAACCCACCGATCATCAAAAGCGAAAGAGCCAACCCGGCCCCGCACATCCAGACAAACAATGTGCCGGAATCGAAAAATTTTCTAAAGGATACAGTTTGCATACGCGTCAATACTGACTATATTTTGTGCGTAACCGCTGCCGCACAATTTCGGCAATGGTGTTGATCACGAACGTGAACGTAAACAAAAGGAGTCCTGAGAGGAAGAGGACGCGATACAGCGTCCCGCCATGCGGCGCTTCAGGCATTTCAACGGCGATATTGGCAGATAAGGTCCGAAACCCATTAAAGAGACTCCAATCCAGAATCGGCGTGTTACCCGTAGCCATCAGCACAATCATCGTCTCACCAACAGCACGCCCAAACCCGATCATCAAGGCCGAGAATATTCCAGGACTTGCCGAGATCAACACCAATCGTGTCAACGTCTGCCATTGCGTGGCACCCATTGCTAACGACCCGGCGATGAGATGCTTCGGAACGTTGGATATAGAGTCTTCAGAAATACTAAAGATGATGGGAATGACCGCAAACCCCATGGCCATGCTGATCACCAAGGCATTTCGCTGATCATAATGCAGATCAAGGACCGATCGAAACCATTGCTTATAATCGGCGTCAAATAACCAGGATTCAATAGAGGAATTGAGCATCAGACAGCCCAAAATCGTCACAAATAACACAATGATGAGTACGCTTAAATCAACACCGGACTGGCCTCGTAGTTGAATTGATCGCGGCATAAACTGCCATCCGATACACGCTGCGGTTACGGTGAGCGGCATCAGAATCATCATACCCACAACGGCAGGAAACACTTGCTCGAGCAGAGGGGCAAGCCAAAGACCGGCTAAAAAACCGAGCACGACTGATGGTAAGGCTGCCATGATTTCAATAATTGGCTTGACGACCCCTCGAAGCTTGGGGCTCATAAACATTCCCGTATAAATGGCTCCCATTACAGCCAGAGGTACGGCTAATAACATGGCATACATGGTCCCCTTTAAGGTTCCAAAAATGAGGGGCCACAGACCAAACTTTGGTTCAAACTCATCTGACCCACTGGAGGACTGCCAAATATATTCAGGGTTCGCATAGCCTTCATACAATACTGGACGAAAGAGCGTTTCCGTGGTGATCTCCGGATGAGCATTATCGATGCTGACGACATGAAATGTTCCTTCGGTATTAAATGCCACGGCACCGTTCGCTTTCGGAGCAAACATGAGTCCTTGAATGGATGCATCGCCTACCGTCATCTCTAGCAGTGTTTGGTTTGAGGTGGAGTGATGGAGAAACATTTCTCCCGTCGAATCAACCGATAAAAACCCCTTATCACGGCGAGAGGGAGACAATTGCGTCACGGAGCCATCATGAGACTTAAATGAACGAACCAGCTGATATGGGATCGGCCGTACAGATTCTTCGGATGGGACTGGCATCCATATGGAAACCGTCCCCTTATCTGTCCCGACCACCAGACTTCGATCGCCTAACAGAAACGAAAGTGCCGTTACCACATCCTTTGTATTTGGCAAGAGATATGTATGACTCAATACAGGTTCATTCAGCTCTTGCAGATTCCAGTGAAGCAAAAGCCCATCTGTTGTCCCGATCATTAACGTCTCAGCCAAACTATCTAACGCCAAGGTCGTGATCTGACCATCTGGGTATGTAGCAAGCAACGTTTGCGTGACAACGGGCTCATTAGCAAGCATCAGCCCTTCACTTTCGCCAAGGGCCGTTACCCATAATTCTCCGGATTGGCTCAGCATCACAACCGCAAATCCTGCATCGGTCTCCTGATAGGCCAGCTTTGCAATTCCAGACTCCGTCGGATCCACCAATATGGGTTCGTCATACGTCATGCTTGGGATGATCGTTCGAATACCGTCATGAAACGTCGGCGTTAACCCCACTTCCACCGGCACAATATGACCATCATCTGTCCCAAACGCAAAATGATGGCCACGGCCAGCCGAATGGGCAACGGACACGATCTTCTGCGTGAATGGACCCTGACCTGTTTCATACGGAATAGGCTCGCCACTGGGAACTTGAAAAAACCCAATGTGGCCCTTATGAATGAGATAGGCCACCTCTTGATATTGATCAATGCCAATAGCCAACGCAGGGTCCGTCAGCGGCTCGGTCATTCTCGATTGAAACGTCGCGGACGATTCACTTTCAGGGGGAATAAAGAGAGGAGCGACCTCTTTAAAGAGATACAGAAAAATGCCCATGATGCTCAGAATCGTGGCAAGACCGCCGACCCACACCACACCTGTCGCAACACGATCCAGCAAGGCTCGCACTTTTCTCTGAGAACGTCCTTGAGTCACGAGTCTCGACTTTGCCGGGGGCAAAGAGGGCAGATCATCTATCGGGGCGGTATAATCAGACGGTGGCATCGTATATCGTCAATGGAGAGTGAAGATGTGCAGACATCAGATGAGACAGGAGGGTTCGGTTGTTGAGAACACCTCCTGTCTGAAGTTGAATAATCACTATTGAAGTTGTTTAAGCTGAGGGGCAATGACTTCGGCGGACATTGGGAAATAACCATCCTTAATCACGACCGCTTGCCCTTCTTTGCTGTAGACATATTTCAAAAATTCTTTCATGAGAGGCGGCAATGGCTTCCCTGGCGCTTTGTTGACATACACAAAGAGAAAGCGCGCAAGAGGATATGCGCCTTTGGCCGCATTTGTAAATGTCGGTTCAACAAAAGGCTTACCTTCTTTGGCGGCTAACGGAATAGCTCTCACGCCGGAGGTTTTGTAGCCAATGCCGCTATATCCCATACCTGCGCGATCTTCAGTCACGCCCTGCACCACAGAAGCCGAGCCGGGCTGTTCTTTGACTTGGTTTTTAAAATCACCATTTTTTAAGACCGCCTTTTTAAAAAACCCATAGGTTCCAGATGCCGAATTTCGGCCATAGAGACTCACGGGATTGGCCTGCCATGAACCGTTCATGCCAAGGTCCCCCCATTTTGCAACATCTTTCGACGCGCCTCGTCTCCGTGTCTTCGAAAACGCAGCATCGACTTGCTCCATCGTCATCCCCTCAATGGAATTATCTTTATTCACATAGACCGCCAACGCGTCGATGGCGACAGGAAAGGCCGTCGGCTTATACCCGAACTTCGCTTCGAACTTATCCTGTTCTTTCCCCTTCATCTTCCGGGACATCGGTCCAAGCTGAGCCGTGCCTTCGATCAAGGCGGGAGGAGCGGTACTGGACCCCTTCCCTTCAATTTGAATTTTGACATTGGGATACTGTTTACGAAATCCCTCCGCCCACAAGGTCATCAGATTGTTGAGCGTATCCGATCCAATACTATTGACATTCCCAGACACGCCGCTGACTCGCGTATAGGCTTTCCAGTTAGGATCCTCCATAGAGTCGGCTCCTGCCCATACAGCTGAACCGCCGCCAACAACCAACCCCATGGATATACCGGCAATACCGACGGCGCGTACGATAGACGTGCGCATGACATTCATTCGTGGACTCTGTGTCTGTTGCATTAAAATTCCTCCTACCTATATTATGAATAATGATATAGAAATGACATTTCTGCCTTGTAACGTCCATGTTACGAAACTGTTAACTCGCTGAATTCTCACCCCATTTCCGCCTCCGCTTACCCACCAATTGGCCACGATCTTCCTCTGGAATCGAATGAATCATCAATTGGCCTTGATACTGCTCCAATTCAAGCCGCTCCTCTCCCCAGAGTTGACTGACTGCCCTGAGCACATCAACCCAACGGAAAAGGGGAATTTTCTCGACCAAGACCTCAACCGGCATCGGACCATGCAACTGAAGCGTTCGTAAAACTTTCTCATGAATCTCTAGTACCTCAGAGCCCGGACTATCGACAAAAGACCGTGGTGGTGTTTGTAGCAGTTCCATACGAACCTCCATAATGAGAATGTTGTTCGTGAGCTTGAGGCATCATAGTCAAGGAATATTACAGACCCAGGGGCACAACGTTACATCAGTGTAAAATTCTTTTTTGATAGATGCGCAGCCGCACACATCCTCAACGGAGACCTCGCACAGACAACATGACAGAGATGAAATGTGCCGTAGAGAAGACCATCGAAGAGTCTTTACTTGTTGAACAACACATACGCTGGTTAATGAAAACCTGGAAAGTCGTAGACTATACGGAAGCTATAGCCGTTACTTTTCACTTTCGCTTATGCGATGTGTGTTGTTACGCTGTGCACGTGATGCACATTCGGCTAAACGTTGTGTGGTTTCGCTATAATTAAATCGGCGATAGAGACTTGGGAGGAAAGAGATAGGAAATCTTTCAAAAGGCCTATGAACCTCTCACAGACAAACTGACCGGCAACGAGACACCCACTGTCGTTCCTTTTCCTAATTCACTGTCAATCTGAATGGTTCCACCGTGGACATGCACGAGATGCTTGACAATGGCGAGTCCAAGCCCTGTGCCGCCCTCTTCACGGGAGCGAGCCTTATCAACACGGTAAAATCGTTCGGTAAGACGAGGAAGATCTGCTGAGGGAATGCCTTGACCGGTGTCGCGTATTTGCAACGTCACATGCCCAGGCATTTCAGATGAAGAGACAGTCGTAAACGTAACATGTCCCTCCTTTGACGTATACTTTAACGCGTTGTCAACGAGGTTAACGATGATCTGACTCACTCGATCTCGATCCACCCATACATGGATATCCGGAGAAACCCGAGTCACAATGGACACGCCTTTTTTGATCGCTTCATTGTGATAGATACCCGCAACCTCGCTGACGACTTCAGCCAATGGGACAAGATTTCGCTTTAACGTAATTTTTCCTGTTTCAATATCTGAAAGATTCATTAAATCATTGACGAGCCGTCCTAAGCGGTCCGCGTGGGCCAGGGCCACGGAGAGGAATCGCCGATACATCGCCGGATCCGGAGATGATTCATCAAGTAACGTTTCTAAATACCCCTTGATCGCAGTCAATGGAGTGCGAAGTTCATGTGACACATTGGCAACGAATTCTGCACGTACTTTTTCTAGGCGACGAAGTTCGGTAACATCATGCAGCACTAAGACCAACCCGCGTCGTTGCTCGACTAATGCCAGGGGCATCGCATTGACCTCAAGCACTCGACGTTGAGGCATCGTCAGCACGACCTCTCGACTGCAGCGTTCAGATATATCAAGCGATTGACACCATTCGACCAAATCCGCCAGTTCCCGGTTTCGCACCACTTCTAACAGTGAATAATCCTCTAATGTGTCATGTTTGAAATCCAAAATTCGTCGGACACTTGGGTTGGCCACCAAAATTCGTCCCTGCTCATCAAGAGCCATCACTCCCTCAACCATGCTATCAAGAATAGCGGTGACCTTCGCCCGCTCACCTTCAAGCGTGTGCATTCGTTCACGTAACCGCGATGAGAGATGCGTCAACATTCGCCGGGTATCGTCTATTTCATCCCCATACTTGGCAATTGGTTCGTTAAGGCCACAGACAAGCGCCAGCTCTTCTGCGGCTTGTTGCACTTCAGTAATCGGAGACAGCCATTGCGTCATACCCCACAACGCACATCCAACAACAAGGCCCAACAGACCCAGTAGGAGAAGGCCAGGCACCACTGGCATTACGGAAAGACCCCAGCCAGCGGCAATTCCGAGCACCACGAGGGCAACAAGAACCATTGAAAGTTTTCGATACAATCGTGTGCTCATGCTCTACAGCTCTACTAATCTATTCCACGTCAGCATTAAATCGATACCCAACTCCTTTGACCGTCATAATCCGCACATGCTCGGGACCAAGTTTTTCACGCAAGCGTCGGACATGGACATCGACGGTTCGTGACTCGATATCAATCGCATTTGTATACCCCCACACGGACTCGAGAATTTGGTTACGGTTCAACACTCGCCCCTTCGCATCCATGAGCGCACAGAGGAGATCAAATTCTTTGACTGTTAATTCAACTAATTGCTCAGCCACCCGCACTTGATGCTTCGCTTCATCCACATCGAGTGCGCCCACCTTTTTCCGCGGACTCTCTGCCGGCTCCCGGCCACGCCGTAACACAGCTTTGACACGCGCCACAAGCTCGCGAGGGCTAAATGGCTTGACAATATAATCATCCGCGCCCATTTCCAAGCCCACAATCCGATCCACCTCTTCAGCTTTGGCGGTTAACATAATGATCGCGATATGCGCCGTAGCAGAGTCCTTTCGAAGCATTCGACAAATTTCCAAACCATCGATACCAGGTAACATCAAGTCCAGAATCAACAGGTCTGGCTTTTTCTCCCGTGCGAGGCGAAGGGCCGCTTCGCCCTCGATGGCCTCAAAACAGTGCAGTCCTTCTTTTTCGATGTGAAATCGGACAAGCTCCACGATATCAGGTTCATCATCAACAATAAGGACTGACTGTGCCATAACGGTGCATTCCTTTCTAAATGAGTATTGACTTCACTGTTTCCTGACGAACCCAAGAGTGAGAGTTTTCACACTCCAACAGCACTTCCACGTCTATGCATTTCAACGATACGGGAACTGACGTGCCATGGACGTTCAAGTGCCAGATTGTACATGGGAAATACCACGTTACAGATCATGCAATCGCGACATATATGGACTCATTGTACGAGGTAACTAGTAAGGAGTGTATCAGGAAGTTCACGATTGAAAAAGACAGGATTTTCGCTCTGACCAATTGTGAGCAAAGAGAGGGATGTATGCGACGAGGAGAAACATGAGAGAACCACTGCGACCCGTCACCGTCGAGGCGGCTCAGGAAAATGCATCATTCGCAGCGTCAGATACGCGGCTCGACAAACCCGCCCGAGCACTACATCACGACGGGTGAAAGGCGAACACAGGCGTCAATAATCTCCATCTTCTACAGCAGCCTGTTCTTCTTCCACGAAGAAGTACGTATGGCAAGCACGATCAAGCAGCGCCCGATCAAGCGTCGGAGGAATGTCTTTAAACTTCGCAATACTCACGATTTGGTCAACCAAATCCCGTGGGTGACAACTTCTCATACTGAGATGATATTTCTTATAAATATGTTCAAAGAGATATTCGACAGCCTCAGATTTATATGGGACACCTTTTTGGCCACACACGACTTCAAAGATATGCGCAAACTGTTTTTGAGAGGGATCGGCAATGTAGACTTTGTTCCGGATACGTCGCAAGAAGGCTTCATCGGCAAGTTTTTGCGGTTCAAGATTCGTGGCAAAAATGACAATCGTATCGAATGGAATTTGAAATACCTTTCCACTATGCAGCGTTAAATAGTCCACCCGCTTTTCGAGAGGAACAATCCATCGATTGAGCAAATCACGTGGACGAACCAGTTGGCGACCAAAATCATCAATCAAAAAGACTCCACCGTTCGCTTTCACATGGGGCGGAGCCTTGTAATATTTCGCAATGGGATTAAAGGACAAATCTAACATGGCCATGGTCAATTCTCCGCCGGCAAACTCGACGGGGCGATGGCAGAGCTCCCAACGGGCATCACGTTCAACTTTTGTCTCTAGAAACGAGCTTGAGGATTCGACAGGTGGACCAACCGTCACATGGGAAATCGGATCAAACACCTGGATAATTTGCCCGTCGACTTCAACGGCATGCGGAATATAAATCTCTCCACCGCCTACCATTTTCAACATGCGGCCGATAGCCTCCGCAATCACGGTTTTCCCATTGCCGGGAGGGCCGTAGAGAAAAATCGGCCACCCGGAATTAATGGCTTCACCAATTTGCTCGACCGTTTTTTCAGGAAGCACTAAATGCTCCGTGGCCTGCTCCACAATCGTTCGATTAATTTTCAGTTTTCCAATCGGTTGACAATTAATCATGTTTGCATAATGAGCAAGGGTCACCGGAGCCGGGCCCACATAGCGGCTGATCTCCATCGACGCCTGTCCCCGCCGTCTGCCCTCATCAGTTAATGTGTACCGGTACAACACGCCTAGTGGCTCACCATGCCCTCGAACTTCACACAACTTGTCTTTCTGGAGAATGGTAAACAGTTCCTTCATCACACTATACGGCAATTTCAAGAGCCCTCCCCCAGTCGCTTCCGTCAACTCACCCGTGACAATCAATGTTTTGAGCAAGAGCTGAGTCAGGAGTTCTTCAGAAAGCCCTGTGTCCTTGAGTGACGCAGGAGCGATAGGGATATTGCTTGAATGATGAGAAGTTCCATTCACCTCTGGCGTCGTTGCGATTCCGGCGGCATGACTCATACATTATCTCCACATGTTCGTTTCATACAGTAATAATGAGAACAAGACACATTGCTGTCTATCCCCTGATAATACGGAACTCTGAATACGTCTCCACCATGAGAGTTGGAGAAACTCGTCACATACGGTATCCTTAGAAGAAATCCATGGCGTGCGGACTTACCTACAAATATCTTCAGCGAAGCATGGCCTTCCACTCTGTGTTGGTCCTGACGATCCTGGTTCTCATCGGAGGCTGTTCTGAGCCACGCTCAGACAACACCCTGCGTTTTGGACTCGCCAATACTCCAGCAAACTTGGACCCGCGATTTGCCACCGATGCCACCTCGGCACGAGTAAATCGGCTCATCTATTCACGCCTGGTCGATTTCGACGAAGCCGCTCGACCGATTCCCTCGCTCGCGACATGGGAGCAAATCTCGCCAGTCCACTATCGATTTTCCTTACAAGACACTCGACAACCATTCCATCATGGAGACAGGCTCACGGCCAACGACGTCAAAGCCACCTATGAGTTCATCTTAAATCCCGATAATCTCTCTCCACATCGCAGCTCGCTCACGCTGATCTCAGAAATTCAAGCCCCCACGGATGACACGGTAGAATTTTATCTCGACAAACCCGACAGGCTATTCCCTAGCTATCTTGTTATCGGCATTCTCCCTGCGAACCTTATTCGCACCAATCACCCTTTTCATGAACACCCGATCGGAAACGGTGCTTTTACCTTTGTGGATCGGCCTGACGATACGCATTGGCGCCTGATGAGGCACGTAGACCGTCAATATGTGGAGTTTCTTCGAATTCCAGATCCAACAGTCAGGATTTTAAAGCTCTTGGCTGGCGAAATTGATATGATACAGAATGACCTTCCGCCAGAATTGACGGCCTACCTTGAAGAACATGACGACCTTCACATCCAAAGACGACAGGGTGCCAACTTCTCCTACCTAGGCTTTAACCTGGAGGACCCAGTTGTTGGACAACTCCACGTTCGACAAGCCATTGCACATGCCATCGATCGAACTAGCATCATTCATCACCTCTTACACGATACGGCGCACCCGGCCAATGCCATGTTCCCTCCGGAACATTGGGTCGGTGACTCAACCCTGTCCGGATACGACTATGACCCCCAACGAGCTCGAACCCTGTTACGACAGGCTGGGTTTGAAGAGACTCAGCCAGTTCGCATCATCTATAAAACTTCGACCGATCCCATTCGCTTGAGACTGGCAACCATCGTGCAAAATCAGTTGGCTCAAGTCGGGATTGAAGCCTCCATCCACAGTCACGATTGGGGAACCTTTTACGGAGATGTCAAAACCGGTCGGTTTCAAATGTTCAGTCTTTCGTGGGTTGGGCTCAAAACACCAGATATCTTTCGGTATGTATTCCACAGCGACTCCATTCCTCCTCAGGGGGCTAATCGCGGACGATTCATCGATGCACACAGCGATCGCTTGATCGAACAGGCTCAAGCAGCACAAGACCTTCTCGAAAAAAGCAAAATCTATCGACGCCTTCAATCTCATCTCCTCCACACGCTTCCGTATGTTCCTCTGTGGTTTGAAGAACATGTGTTTATCGCACGACGCAACGTCACTAACTACGGACTATCCGCAGATGGCAACTATGATGGACTCCTTACCGTGACACGAACGCCAACTCCCATGATCGCCACCCGACATGATTCCCAATCACGATGACTAGGTTTATCCTTGCGAGATTGGCAAGTGCTCTGCTGATTATTTTCGGCGTGTCTTGCCTCGTCTTCATTCTCATTCATCTCATTCCAGGAGATCCGATTGATGTCATGTTGGGAGAAACCGCGCATCCTACGGACAAAGACGCGCTTCGAAAAGCGATGGGCCTTCACCTCCCCCTCCACATCCAACTCCTCCACTATGTTCAACGACTCCTTCACCTTGACCTCGGGACATCGATTCACTCAGGCCGAGCCGTTACAGCCATCTTGCTCGAACGATTTCCTGCCACCGTAGAACTTGGAGCCGGCGCGATCACGATTGCGATTCTCCTGGCCTTTCCGCTTGGAATTTTCGCGGCGCTACGACAGAAAACGTTCATCGATGTCGGGGCCATGACGTTTGCACTGACCGGAGTTTCGATTCCAAACTTCTGGTTAGGCCCTCTGTTGATTATGGTGGGAGCCTTGTGGTTGGGCTGGTTCCCTGTCAGCGGACGAGAGGGGCTTCTCTCCCTTGTCCTTCCCGCACTGACTCTTGGGACAGCCATGGCCGCCATCTTATCTCGTATGATTCGTAGTGCCTTGCTCGAAATCATTCACGAAGACTTCATACGAACCGCACATGCTAAAGGCTTGAGTCAACGCCGGACGATCTTTCGCCACGCACTGCGCAACGCCCTCTTACCAGTCCTGACATTACTCGGTCTGCAATTTGGCGCGCTGCTTAGTGGAGCCGTGATCACCGAGACGATTTTTTCATGGCCCGGCATCGGATCATTGATGATTGAAGCCATTCAACAGCGAGACTATCCCATTGTCCAAGCCACCATGTTATTGATTAGCCTGATGTACATCGGCATCAACCTTGTAACCGACATCCTCTATGCCTGGGCCGACCCCCGAATACGCCTCAGGAGCCCAGCATGATTCGTCTGTGGGTTCCTCTGTTTATCCTTGGCATTTGGAGCGTTGTGGCGCTAGTCGGACCAGCCTTGCCGATCACTCCAAATCACATCGACTTGACGCAAATTTTGACAACACCTTCTGCCACGGCATGGCTCGGCCATGATGACATTGGACGTTCGATCGGCGATCGATTGATCATTGGAGCCCGAACATCGTTTATTGTTGCATTATCCGTCGTATTCATTGCCTCCATCGTTGGAAGTTGCATCGGCATCATCGGCGCCTATTGGGGAGGATGGGTTGATCATCTCCTGATCAGAATTATTGATATTTTTCTAGCTTTCCCAGGGATACTTCTTGCCATCGCGTTAGCGGGGGTCATGGGACCAGGCATTGAAAATGTCGTACTCGCCCTCACATGCGTCGGCTGGGTCGGCTATGCACGGCTGGCCAGATCCCAAGTTCTTGCCATCAAAGAAGCCGACCATGTGACGGCTGCTCGCGCACTTGGAGCCTCATCAGGCCGTATCATGTTTCGCCATCTACTGCCCTTACTCAGCGCACCCTTGATTATCGAATTAAGTTTTGGGGTTGCCAGTATTGTCATTGCGGAAGCGGGCCTCTCATTTCTCGGCTTGGGCGTCCAGCCGCCCGATGCGTCGTGGGGCAGCATGATTCGTGATGGAACCCGCTACATGCTCGTCGCTCCCCACGTCGTCATGGCACCGGGCTTCGCGTTGATGGTTGTCGTGTTCGCCATCAATGTGTTGGGAGATTGGATGCGGGACTGGTTAGATGTGAAATCGCTTACACGCGAACGGTGAGATAGGCGTAGCAGCGTGGTATAGTCTCATGTCTTGAAACCTGTTGACAGACCTTACTGATGACTATAGCGAATCCAAATACGTTCCAGTTGAATCATGCGGACTTTCAACGCGGTATCAAGCACTTCAAGGGTACGGAAGTTATAGCCGTTCCAATTTACTTCCGTCTGTACGACATATGTTTTTGCGCTATGTACATAATGTAAATTCGGGTGGAAGTTATTTGGTTTCGCTATAATTGAATCGGCTATAGGACACAGGACCATGCAACAACCAATTATTGGTTTCCATCAAGACGACGTCGGTGATTGGGTGGCTGATCTAGCCTGTGGACATGGACAACACGTCCGCCATAACCCGCCGTGGAGCGTCCGCCCATGGGTTGTGACCGAAGATGGACGCCATGCGCATCTCAACGAACAGTTGAATTGTAAACGCTGTGACGAGGAAGGTGAGGAATGCGATGTGAAATGAAAAGTGCACAATGAACAAGCAGCTAACACTCTTCTCTTCTGGACACATTCATTTTTTTTTACATTGTGCATTGGAGTTTATTGATGAGGAGACTCCATGACGAGCTGATACATGACATCACTGAGTTCCGTCAATGAATAGGGCTTTGTCATCACGGCATGAAATCCAAATCGTTGATATTGCGCCATGATGGGATCATTGGAATAGCCACTCGACACCACCGCTTTGACGTTCGGATCGATTTGAAGAAGTTGGACCATCGTTTCTTTTCCACCCAACCCTCCAGGTACCGTTAGGTCGAGAATCACCGCGGAAAATGGCGTATCGGTTTCTTTCGCCTGCTGATACAACGTAAGCGCCTCTTCTCCATTTTTCGCCATTTCAAAATGATAGCCGCACGCACGAAGCATCTCGCTCGCTAACACACGTATGGATTCTTCATCATCCATGACCAACACTTTCCCAGAACCATTCTTTTTCCCAATGGGAGCTGATGGCACGACCGTCGCCTCCTCAGCACACGCCGGAACATAGAGGGACACGCACGTCCCGACGCCGACCGTCGACTCAACCGTCAGATATCCCTGATGCTTACTCATAATGGTATAGGCTGAGGTTAAACCCAAGCCATAATGGTCCGGCTTCGTTGTAAAATAGGGATCAAACACTTTGGCCAAATCATCAGGACGTATACCTGAGCCATTATCAGAAAATGACACTTTCACGTACGGTCCGGATGGAACCGGAACGGCCAGTGAGGGGGAGGATTCCGTCAAACCTAGATTTTCCCATTGAACGATGAGGCGTCCATCATGAGACAGAGACTCAACCGTATTCATTACGATACTTTGGATCACTTGCCCCATTTGCCCCACATCGACCTCGACGAAGCGAAGAGGTTCATCGTAGACATACTCACGAGCGATAGCGGACCCCGACAAAGAAAACTCCACGGTATTCCTCACCAGTCCCTCCAACGACGTCACCTGCGTAATCGGGTCGCCTCCTTTGGCAAACGCCAATAGCTGTTGAGACAGTTCCTTGGCACGAAGACTCTCAGACTCAGCCATCCGTAAAAATCGCAATTCCGAACTTTGTTCCGACAGGAAATTTTTGGCAAGCGAAATGTTCCCCATCACACCCGTCAACAAATTATTGAAATCATGCGCGATGCCTCCCGCAAGCGTGCCAATCGATTCCATTTTTTGCGATCGTAATAATTGCGTATCCATCCGCCGACGAGTTTCTTCGATGTTCTTCCGTTCCGTCACATCACGACTCACGCCAACAAATCCGATAGCAACCCCCTGTTCGTTTCGAATAAAACTTGCTTGGATTTCCGCGACGATGACCGAACCATCTTTACGCCGATGCTCAAGTTCCAACGTTCGATATCGAGACGGGTTGGCCGTGCCCTGCCGCTCAATTGCCATCTCCTCCCCGATCATCATTCGCGCCGTATCCAGTGCTTCTGGCGTCAACAGATCCTTCAATGACAGGCGCAGGGCCTCATCCCTGGAATATCCAAGCACGCGTTCCACCGACGAACTCATGTAACTGAAACGCGCTCCATCCAACGTCATCACCCAAATCACATCGCTAATATTTTCAGCAAGAAACTGAAAGCGAGCTTCAGATATGCGTAATGAATACGTACGATTCTCAACCAACTGTTCAAGATGATCTCGATGTTGAATGAGCTCACGTTCCATGACCTGACAGGCATTGACTTCTTCAGAGAGCGTCCGGTTTAACACCTTGGCTTTATCCCGTTCTTCGGATAAGTGAGTAATCAGGCTGGAATTCTCTAGGTGAAGACGGATGGCATTCATGAGCACTCCATGGTTCCGCCGCATGGTCATGATCATCATACCCAGGAACAACATTCCCGCTATGCCCATTGCTAGGTGAAATTGGCTCCCGTCAAACAAAAACCTCGCAAGCAGCGGAGTAATTGAGCACACACTGAAGGCAAGAAACACTTCCTTCGAGGCAGCATGAACCGCAGTCGCACCAGCCACCTTGCCGCCAATAATCAAGGCCAGAAATATTTGATGTGGAATAGAGTCATGTGGGTAGAGAAACACTGGGAAGGCACCCCAGACAAGACCAGAGGCCACACTTCTCGCGAAGAATCGAGCACTCCAAATCTTGGCCTGCGCTCCAGTCTTCTGGGTTTGGTGATACTCATAAACTAGCAGGCCTCCAACAATATTGACAGTTAGCACACACCCTACCCAGACCATGATATGAGGGTTAGAAACAACATTCCATTGAACAAACGCAAGAATGAAGGCATTCACTAACGAGGCAATGATACCGATGGGAGCTTGCCCGTACAATTGCTCCACTTGCTGAACACGCACATGTTCGTGCTGATCAGAAAAGGCGGAAGTCGCAATAGGCATGGACGGCGAAAATGATTGAGTCGACATGGCAACAGAGAGGATTCTTTAAAAGAACCACGTGCGTGGGTACTTCAAAGACATCGCATAACGTGACGTGGGATTGAGCCAGTCCGTTACTTGACATAGCCAAGTAATTAGATTGCACTCGATCCCGCATAAAGTCAAGCAGCCTCTGACACGCCGGAAATTGCGTACAACAGAAAAACGGCACAACTCCAGAGGGCTTATCGACACACCGACCTCGCTCTAATCTCTTACGACCTCACGTGTTCAAGGTGCGGCTCCTCATCGCCGGAACAGGCTTATAGCCATTCCAGTTATGCCCAATCTATAGATCACCCCATTGAATACTGATTAACCCTTCGTGATTGAACCATCAATCGTCTGCAGGTCATCCAGGCGGGCATAACTTTCCTTATGTTCACGTTGTATCGTGCGGGGTTCGTTGGGCAACCTCGGTTGGAAGTTATTTGGTTTCGCTATAAACTATAACACTCTCTAGAAAAAGCATGAGTCATCGTCATGGCAAGAAAGTACCACCCAGTCTTCTTGGCCCCATCATCCACAATTTTCTCCGAACAGGACTCTCATCACTCTGGACTCAAGTTCGGCCCTAGACATTGTCAGACTCCTGCAGTCCTGACGTGTGAGCTATGCCCATGCTTGTCCCGTATCGATCACAAGTGATACGCTTTGGAAGACGGACCAAGACCGTATTACGTAAGATAAATCGAAAGCTCTTCGCGAGGCCCAACGGTTATGACACCAACCCTCAAACTCTGGACTTACTCGTCATGGGACAAAGTAATCCTCTGGACAATGATTTGCGTTGCCATGACTATCGTCTTTCCGACATCAGTCTTGTCCAGTGGGTTCCAGTCTCCAGAAGAATGTCTTGCCTACGCCGATAGCGCCCATTTAAATTGCCTCTATGCCTACATTGAAATTCAACAAGACACGATCGCAAAACTCGAAACCCGGATTACCGAAGAACAACGCAACGCGCAACAACTTCAAGAGCACGTGACACGCCAACGCTCTGTGAATGATGAGCTTGAACAGCGTATTCAAGATCACAACAATGTACGCAATGCCTATCGCGTCCCTCGAATACGCGGCTACTCGGGATTCTCCTATGGATTTGGCCGGCCAAGATATTACCGGCGTTTTTTTCACCCTCCCCCTGGTTTCCCTATGGGGTACTATGACCCTTATTGGTAGCAGACACGATCGTATTCACCTCACGAAAACACGCAACACATTTCACCCACGAACACTATGGCAACTCATCGTAAGCATGTGCACGCCCCCTCATCATCGTATTTCACTCATCATTCCATCTTCAGAAGGAGGTCTCTCTCATGCGTGAATTGACGTTCGTTGCTGCAGCATGCATGCTGCTCACATTATCAAGTTGCTCCAGTGCGGGCGGAAGCGCGGCATTAGGAGCACTCGGTGGCGCTGCAGTTGGTGCCGGTGGATACGAGTACAATTTAAAGACACAAAAAGATCGAATCGATCAAGATCTCAAGGATGGAAAAATCGACCAGACGGAATACGACATTCGGAAAGATCAGATCGAGCGAGATTCGCTCATGCAATAACCTCCCTCACAACAACCCTGACGACACTACTAAGCGACGTCAGGGTTGTCTATGACCATCTCTAGTGACTATTGGTTTTAATCATCGTCGTCACCTTTTCCATTTCCCTTCAACCACCCCAGAATACCATTCCAGCTCTTGAAACGATTCACGTGCAAGTTAAATGAATGCCCGATGCCAGTGAGCGTTTGAACCCGAACGGTTGGAGCCCGTGGGTAAAAACTCGCCTCCTGATCGGCCAGACTGGCAGGCGCCAGAACATCAAACTCTCCAAGCTGAATTAACACCGGGACACGAATCCGATTGGATCGAGAAAAATTCTTGATAAATTCCACGTCATCGGCATTTCCCCTCACCATGGCCTGAAGCAGTGGAAGCCCTTGAGTGAAAATACCACGAGGAGTCTGATCGGGAAGAAATCGATTGTCAAAATTCACCATCGATGGATCAGCTTTTGATAAAAAGTAGAAGGCCTGCGTTCGAAGTGCTGGGGGAAACCGTACATATGGACTTTCGAGAGCGGCCTGAACGACATCAGGCATCAAGACGACATGTGGAGCATACGCCCAGGCTGTCACAATTAACGCATCAGCAGCGTGAGGAAATGTTCCCAATGTGTGCACACTCAAAATGGCACCTAAGGAATGACCTACAACAATCACTTTTCTAAACGAACGACGAAGCGGATTATTCTTGGACTTCAAACGAAATAAGACTTGCGCAATGGTAAACGACGACTCGTTGAGCGTGATGAGATCTCCAGCCGGCACGTCAGATTTCCCACTCCCAAGCAAATCAAGCGCAAGCACGACAAAACCTTTTCTCGCCATAAACTGCGCGTACGAATAGTTCCGTCTATTAATCCTTGGCCCATTCCAGTAGTGATGATTATACGTAAGGCCAGGAATTAACGTTTGCAACGGCTTATTCCCCACATTCGCATGAATCAGGCAAGCCATCACCCAACGGTGTGAGTTGTACGACAGGCACGGGTTGACGCGTTTAACTTTAAAGTAGAAAAATCCCGCCATCGTCAATCTCTTACCAGTCGTGAGTGTTACGGGAAAATTGACGCGATGTTCCACAACAGTACCCCTGAGGGACAATACCTTCTTCGGTGTCCAATGGGTATTGCCATGCGCGAATGTCACAGCAGTAGTTACAAGCAGAGCACAGACAACAGACACGAATGCCATCAACAATCGATAAATCATCAGAAACCTCCTTCTGGGAATTCAATGAACACCATGTAACCACAGAGGGGTATCGTGGATTGAACAGATGAGGGAAAATAGCAAAGAAGAGGGGCCGACGGCCAGAAAAAAATGAAAGAAATGTTATAATTTACGCAACACCTTTACAACAGATTCAATGCGCCCTCCTCTGACAGCCAGTTATCATCAGCCGTCTCATACAAAAATTCACACGCGAGGGCCTCGCACAATTCAACCAAACCCTGATACACTCACACTCTCTCATGAACGACCTAGAAATACACAGACCATGTATGTGGGCGGTCGCGCTCGGTCTCGCAAAGCGCCTAAACTACAACAATCACGTAAAACGATGGCCCGCACTCACCGTGTGGTGTTGTCTGAGTATATTCTTCGTCCCCTGCTACTCTCTACCCGCTGACGTTCCACCCGAGTTACAACCCCACCTTCAAGGCATTGCATCGTTTGCTCAACCGTCTCCTCTCGTTTCGATTCCCGAAGGCTTGTTTCTCATGGGAACCAAACGGCGCGACGCTGACGCGTTCCATGTCGACACGCAATATGACGACACCGAATTTCCGCAGCGCAGCATTTGGGTAGACTCATACACAATCGATCAATATGAAGTGACACTCGGAGAATTTTTAGCCTTTTTGCAACAGGACACACGCCCCGTGTCCGACGAGTTACAAGAGTTAATCTGGCACTTGATTGACGTCCACTATATTCCAGATCAAGTGATTGCCCCATGGCCGGCTCTGTACGTGACGTGGCAGGAAGCATCCGCATTTTGCCAGGCTCAGGGGAAACGGTTACCAACCGAGGCCGAATGGGAAAAGGCTGCACGAGGCCTGGAAGGACGCGCCTTTCCGTGGGGACAAGAAAAACCCACAGAGACCGTTGTGGTCTTTGGACAATATCATATGCATCAAATTCCTCTGGTTGCGTCCGTGGATAGCTATCCGGAAGGACAAAGCGTCTTTGGCGTGTACCATATGGCCGGGAACGTCGCCGAATGGGTGGCGGATTGGTTCGGCTCCGATTACTATCCAATCATGCCGGAGCGAAACCCGCCCGGGCCGAAAAACGGGCGCTACAAGAGCGTGCGCGGAGGATCGTGGAAAAGTAAAACCGTCATGCTCCGAACGGCCACTCGCGGCGGAGCATTTCCCCAACAACGGGAAGCCACGATTGGATTTCGTTGTGCACAATAACCTGCATGAAACCATTATGATTTTTATGACGTTGCGGAGGTAGAGAACTATTGGAAACGATGAGAAGGGAGAGCACAGTTCATTCCCAAATCGTACGAACTTGAGAAGAAACGTGATGGAAACGTCTGGCAGAAGCTAACGGCTTACTATAGAGGCATTCGCCATCATCCGATGACACTCGCTCTTCGCCTGCTCACGACGTGAAGACTTCAACATGGATAGGTATGCATGTTACCTGAATCGATTCACACTGTATCCGTTCCGATACTTGGCATTCCTTCACCCGTGGCTACTCAGAGCACGATTGATTACATGGCCGGCGTCAGTGGTGCCGCACCGCACCTATGTGCTGTTCCTTTTAAAAAACAGGATTATGAGCAGAAGCAGAATGGGAAGGCGTAGATTGTACGGCAGCAGGATCAATGACGCCGTCTTTGACTCGAATCACTCGTTCAGTGTGTTCGGCGATATCTAGTTCATGCGTGACCAGCACGATCGTCGCTCCAGCTTGATGGAGCTGTGTCAATAACTCCATGACTTCGTAAGATGTTTTGGTATCTAAATTCCCGGTTGGCTCATCAGCGAGAATAACCTTGGGATTGGTTATCAGCGCGCGGGCAATAGCCACACGCTGACGCTCTCCACCTGAGAGTTCATTCGGAAAATGATTCGCGCGATGCTCAAGCCCCACTCGCGCCAAAAACTCACGCGAACGATCCTGGCGAGTCGCTCTCGGCACCCCTTGGTACATCAACGGTAACAACACATTTTCCATTGCCGTTTTAAATGGTAATAAATGAAAGGACTGAAAGACAAAACCTAAGAGCGTGTTACGATACATGGTGGCTTGCGATTGCGTAAGATCTTTAATCGGCTTACCCGCCAGCGTGTACAGGCCAGAATCATAGTCATCAAAGATACCCAGAATATTCAGCAACGTCGACTTCCCTGAACCGGAAGGCCCCATGATCGACACAAACTCCCCCTGTTCAATGACGAGATCAACACCTCGAAGAACCGGAACCACGCTTCCGTGATCTCGGTAGGCCTTACTCAGTTGCTGAAGATGGATCATGGACTCGGCCATTGCAGTCTCCCGGCGTATTCCTAGGCTCACCCCATCACATGCCCCATGCGAGATCGTGGTTCACCACGACAGCCTGAGGCATACGCCCATACGACTCGACAGCGGCTACTTTGTAAAGACGATGGATTTGATGCCGGATGGAAGAAAGTCCACGTCACCGAAGTCCGACTCCCCGCGAAAACGTCCGTCGATTCCCAAAGGAAACTTTCCGCTCTTGCCGTTGGTAAGATGAATAGTCAGCTCCGGCGCGTTCCCGTTGGCTTGCACCTGAATTTCTTTAATCGTTTCAAATTTCACTTGAATAGTCGCCGTGCCTTTTTTCACAGGAACATGGTGCAATTCATGGGGGACAAAGGACGTTTCATCCACTTGTTCTTCGTAATAAAAACGAAAATTTTGAATCTGGCTTTCGAGACCTTCCGCATCGATAACTGTGGCCTGAAACGGAGAGGCGCTTTCGGCCACAACGGCAACACCCACAACGCTGCACATCACGAGTACCCCTCCGATAACAAACTGACGACACCACGACCGCAATAGATTGATGCTCCTCATATTACCTCCTCATGCAGGCAACCAATGTACGGATTGGTTACGAGTACAATAATAAAGCTGGATGATGTATGTGAACACGAGACGGTCCAACCAAAGACCACAATTCCCTCATGCGCATCGCGCACGGTGGAAAAGATTTGAGATGCCTCACAAGAACAGTGTCGCGGCAAGGAGATTAATTCAATTTATAGACAATCGGAAGATCCACCATTACCACCGGATGCTTGATGCGATGACGTAACGTCAGCGGTGACGCCATTTTGATCGTATTCAACGCCTCTTGGTCCAACAGGTTATGGCCGGAACTTGCCAGCACTTGTACATCTTGAATCTCTCCAGCCGCATTAATTAACACTCGCAATTCAACCGTCCCTTCCCAAATTTTCCTTCTCGCGCGAGACGGATAGCGCTTGAGCTGTTGCACTCGTTTCAGCAGCGTATCGGCAACCCACCCATAGTCCGCCGCCGGAAGCGGCGTCGTCTCCAACTCGCGCACCACAACGTCCGGCAGTTCTTTTTTGATGGTTTTTCGTTGAATAGAGCGGCGAGCAACCGATTTCACCGGAGGCGCCTTCGCCTGCACCGGTGTATGAGGACGCGAAACAGGACGTGGTACCGTTCGGCTAATCGCCCCGGACACAATCGCCGGCACAGGTTTGCTGACCATTTTTGCTTTTGCCTCCACCGCATGGGTTGTAGGCTTGGCCCCATTCCGCGAAACCGCTTGAGCGGTTTGCACAACCGGTTGACTTGTTGGCTGGCGAACCGGTTTGGTCACAGGAACTTTGGCGGTTGAAACTGGACGATGTGTGGCTTGCGGCTCGGATCGAGTCTGCGGTTGCACCTGAGGCTGAACACGAGCCACCTCCGTTTTCGTGACTGGAGTTGGAGTAATTTTTTGTTGCACCGTTTCAGGTTTGAGATCCCGCTGTTGCTTGACCGGCACCGGAACCGACGTGACGGATTTGACCATCTGCCGCTTGACGGGCTCAGTTGGACGCCGCATCTCACGAACAATCTTTTGCTCAACAGGTTGTTCCTGAACAACCTGTTGCACCGGCTTTTTCCGAACAGGCTGACGCTCCAGCACCGGCTTGGATTCGGGAGTGTGTGTCACCGGTTGAGGCTGCTTGACCGGATCGGGGGGAAGCGTCACGAGTGAAATATCCAACCGAAAAGGATCCGGTTTTTTCACTTCCATGACCTGCGACATGGTCAGGACAATACCCGCAATCAAACCGCCATGGATCACGACCGAAAGCAACCATCCGTGAACGGCTTGCGAGGAATTTGAGGGGAACCCGTCACTTCGATCACTCATGACTAACAGGCCTCACGACATCCCAAGTATGAGGCCGATCATGAACGATCATGACAGATACAGTGGCAAGAACAACGCATATGGAACTTTCTTATTTCACGAACATGAAGAATGAAGAAACGCGGAAGAGATCATGTAGCCGGATGGCTGTGATTGACAACCCCACACGCTCTCCAAGCATCCCAATCTCTCAGCAAGAGACAGCCAGGCACAGCTATACATATACACCCCACATAGAATAAGACGAATGAAATGACGTTTTCCTGACCTCTACAATACTTTTATTTTTCCACAATCCCTCCAAAAATAGGTGAAATCACGTAACATTAAATCGCAAGCAATTGAATTAAAAGATAAATTAAAATATGAAAATTTACCCACACTCAAGGACATTTCAACTACAAAGGCAGTAAAACCCTACTTCACTCTACTTAACAAACAGCAAATCCAATACGTTCCGCATATAGGGTCAGACATGACTATTGAATATTATGGAACTTCGATTGCAGAGACACTCATGAGCTACCCTGAAATAAGCAAAACACGCGCTCACGCACATTGCGATTTTTTTAACAATAACAATCTAGTAGGGTAAAAAGAGAGCAATGAGAAAGGGTTCACATGACAACCACGTCTAGCACAATCAAATTGACCTATGAGGACTACCAGGGCTTCCCTGAGGATGGGAAACACCATGAACTCATCGATGGAGAACACCACGTGACTCCTGTCCCCCTCACAAAGCACCAACGTATTGCAAGCAATCTCCATGGTTATATCTTCCAGCATTGCCAATACACCAAGCTAGGCCGCATCTTCTCGGCTCCGACCGATGTTGTCCTCACTAACACTGATGTCGTGCAGCCCGACATACTCTTCATCCGTTCAGAACGGCTATCCATCATCACCCGTCAAAACATTCAGGGAGCGCCTGATCTGGTCATCGAAATCCTGTCCGAAACCACGCGTCAACGGGATGAACGCTTAAAGCGCACCCTTTACGAACAGCACGGCGTCAACGAATACTGGAGTGTCGACCCGGAACTCGACAGCATCAAAATATATCGCCTCCAAGAAGGCCGCTATGGCCCCTGCCAAGAATTTACATTGGAACACCCACAAACAACTCTTACTATGTCGCTCCTTCCAGGCTTCTCTCTACCTCTACCCAACGTATTTGCGTAACTAGGCTCTCAGTTTTCCTCGACGGGATGGAACAACACCTGACTCAGTCACGAACTTATCCAGCACAGTCTACACAGTTCCTTGTGAATCTGACGCCACAAAAGGAGAAGGTAATTATCAGGCGGTTGAAATTCGAATCGGACCTGACTGTTCCTCGACATCTACAGAATACCAAGCCTATGTCGCTCTTAAAAATCTTGAAGCATGCCTGCCCCACTATACACTCTGTCTTTTACATTTCTTCCCCTATCTCCTGTCTGCAACGCATTATAAAATTATCAATCATGTCTGACTCCATTTTAAGATCCAAGCACAGAGTCCTTCCCCCAAAGCGAAATGTTCTTTTTGACTATCGAATATTGACGATATTCGATGAGGCGGGCATAATAGAGACATGAAGAGGGAAAGGAAGACTCACCATGAGCAGCAGTCTCAACTTGACATTAACTGATGAACTGCGCGCATTTATCGATCGAAACTGCGGAGACGGGACGCTCTTCTCGACACCGACCGAATTTATGCGCGATGTATTGCGAGAGAAGAAAGAACGGCTCGAAGCCGCTGAAATCCGAGCGGGGATTCTCGAAGGGTATCAAGATGCCATTGCAGGTCGAACCACGAAATTTTCCGGAGACTTCAAAGCCGATATGGCTCAATTCAAAAATCGTACTCGCTAATCGTGCCGATCTCCCTCAAACTCACCGACAGAGCCCATTATGATCTTCAGAAGATTGAAACCTATTCTCACCGAAAGTGGGGACGGGCCGTCGCCAACCGCTATCTTGAAGACATCCAGACGGCTTTGTCTCTTCTGCAAGAAAACCCGGCATTATTGCGGAACAAACTCGACATTTCCGAACACTTTCAATTTTATCGTGTTTGCGAAGATTTGTTAGTCTGTCTCACCCTCAAAGATGTTCTGCTCGTGCTCACCATCAAACACGGACAAATGGACTTATCTCGTCGGCTGGTAGAGTTAGAGCCCACGTTGATTCAAGAAGCCGACCTTCTCTACCAACGACTGGTCGCTGCTGAAAAAAAACGTCGCAGATCCCGCCAGGCAAAGTCATAGGCCTGCCCCCATAAAGACATCATCACTCGTTCTTAACTCATTTCCGGCCTGTCACTTTACATACTCCGTTCCCCCTTCACCCCCATTTTGCACTTTGCCTTTTTCCCGCTTCACGCTTGCGCGTCGGAGCGCTACAGCGCGCAGGCACGAACGACGCTTCACTCGTTTTCCATCTTCCTCCGCTTCACCTTTCACGAATAACGCTTCACGCTTTTCAATCCGCCCACGGCGGGGTCCATTCCAGATCGGGATCAAATTTCACGCGCAACGTGCCAATCACGGTTAACGGCGCGCCGAATTGGTTAAACCCTCCTATTTGTCCAGGGCTTTCAATAAAGGTCTTATCCAACAGATTGCGTACATTGACCTGTAAATCATAGATTTTTTGGGGAGGTCGATAGAACACCACGGCATCGACGCGCTCAAACGAATCACTCCGGAATCTGTTGGGAAGCTCCAATTCAAATCCGCCATGAAAATACACACCTCCTCCAAAGCCGACCCCCTGCAGGGGACCAGATTGCAATTGGTAGGTGGCGAAGACACGCCCCACATACGAACGTGGAACAAATGCCGGCGTTTCTCCAACTCTGTCACTCGTGTTATCTTCAGTGATTTCCGCGTCCACATATGAGAAATTCCCATTCAGATTCAGCCCCGGCAACACCTGACCATTCATATCAAACTCGACCCCCTGATGCCGCTGTTCACCTATAGCAACCTGAAAGTTCGGATTGTTGGGATCTCGGGAAGAGACATTCTGGCGATAGGAACGGAATAAGGCAGCAGTAAAGAGGACGTTTCCGTCAAACAGATCGACTTTGGCCCCCACCTCATAATTCTCGCCGGTCTCTGGCGGCAACAGCGAACCATCCACAGTCATACTCCCGAAAGCGTTCACCTGAAAAGACGTTGAATATCCCCCATAGACTCGTATCCCCGGAAATAGTTCATAGATGACTCCTACACGGCCGGTTAACTCCTTATAATCTTCGGTAGCCGTACTGTCAGTCCGTCTATTAAGCACTCTTGCATCTGCCCAATCGTGCCGGAAGGCGCCAACCATGGTCAGTCGTTGAATCGGACGCGCTACTACCTGACCAAAGAGCCCTGTTTGAATTATGTCTCGATCTTGCGAGCTAAGGGGTGAAGCTCGAAGCACATCATCTGGAGGTGCCTGAAAATTCGTCGTTGGATTGAAGATGTTGTCGGTCCCGAGCAACTGGAACGCAAGGAGATTGGCACCCTTTTGGTCGCGATGATCAACGCCAAGTAAAACTTCATGTTTCTGCCCAAAGGCGTCAAATTCTTTGCTCACGAAGACCTCTCCGGCATAAGTCTCTACATCGGTATCACGCAACGATGCATAGATATTTCCCGTGCCATCTAGCGGAACACCGGTACCAAAATTATAGAGATACACGACTTTATCGTTATTTTCAGAGTGCGAGTATTTGCCTTTAGCCGACAAGGTCAAATCATTGAGAAATTCATGGACATAGTGGGCTTCATAATTGTGTCCTTCAAAGCGCGCGTTGGCTCCGTTATCGCTTCCCCCGCCAACATTTCTGGTCCGGGGAATGCCTAGGGGCTCCCCGTTGACCTGTAAGGGATTGCCCTTAAAACTAGAGCCATCAAACTTCCGATATTGACCAGTGAGCAACAGGGTCCCCGCACCGTCAAAGAGGCTCATTTCAACAGATGGTGCCACCGTGTATTGTCGGACATCGATATCATCAACAAAGTTCCCGCCTTCTTCTACGGCAAAAATCAGCCGTCCACGCACGTTGTCATTTTGCGGCAGCACGCCATTAGCATCGATCACACCACGATAAAAGTCATACGAACCGGCCTGAAAATCGGATATCGCGAAATTGAAGTCTTGTGGCGTTTTGGTGATACGATTCACCACCCCGCCAGGGTTAGAGGCGCCACCTACAATCGAGGCCGGCCCTTTGATAATCTCGTAGCGTTCGATAAAGGCAGGATCCGGGGTAAACACGTTATCTGCAGGTAACCCGTTTTGCCTAATCGAAGTTAAGGTATCCCCTCCACCAAGATCAAACCCACGAATGCTGAATTGCTCACCTCGCCCAAATCGAGTAGCCCCCCCCGACACGCCGCTGACATGCTCAAAGACGTCGCTCTGCTTCAGAGAAAACGTATCTCGAATCACATCCCGCGTGACCACGCCGATCGACGACGGCGTTTCAGTGATCGGCAACGCCGTGCGGGTGGAACCTGTGGATTCATCTGCTTTGTACCCATCCACCGGAGGCAAGAACACTTTGGAGCGCTCGATGGTATCGGTCACTTCCACCGGCTGCACTTCGACAACGGGGATATCAGATGCTGAATATGCTCCCGCCGCTGCTCCGGCGGCTCCGACCTCGCCGGTACCGTCCTGCGCAAACAGCGTCACAGTGTCAACATTAGAAAAGTGGTACTGCAGACCTGTGCCTCGAAGCAATCGTTGTAAGGCCTCTTCGGAGGTATACAGCCCTTCAAGTCCTTTTGTTTCAAGCCCCGCGACTAAAGCCGAAGGATACAAGAGCTGCAACCCACTTTGCTCCGATAATGCGAGGAGCGCCGGTTGCAGCGCTCCGCTCGAAATCTTCAGTGACAGTCGAGCAGGCTCCCCTTCTTTCTGACGCACGGCAAGCATGGGATGATGGCGGCCACCAATCGACAGCTCGGGATCCTGCTGGCGGGAATGACGGGAGGGAAACGATTTTCCTTCTTGCGCCAAGGCAGAATGATAGGTCCCCACGGCCAACGAGGAAAGTCCGACCATGATTCCCCATGCCATCCGCTGGGTCCTTCCAGCCGTTACGGAATTCGTCGCACTTTCAAAAACTGCATGAACGGCTTTAGCCATTGCCCGTCTTGCGAGCTTTCGCCGGTTTGATTTCATAGGATTTTTTCTCATGCTTACTGACAATCCTTTCTCGAAAACGACGGCTCCCTTCACAACGGAAGAGTGGGATCGGGAATCAGCGTTCTCTGTCCTCTAAAATGCCAAGAATAAATGAACAATAAAAACACATAACGTATGGAAGGAGCTTTGAATGAATCCATTGCAGATAAGACGATCGCAATTCACAAAACCTGACGTCTCCATTTCATTTTTTATTTGTAGGGTCAGGCATGAATTTTGATAAATAACAATAAAGGCTCAACACTGACCATCGAACCTACCCCTCCTTCACGAAATTTTGGGCTGCCGCTCTAGTACAATGAGATTCCGGTCTTTCCGGACAGGACGTAGAGCGAGAATATCCTCTAGAGCCTGAAAAAATCCGTTGATGTTATCAAGACGAAAGGAGCCACTAATGGGAACGCGCCCCAAACTCCGGTCACGAAGTCGAATACTACCCGATCGATAGCGAGCCCATTCGTGAAGCACCTCAATCAAGGGCGTTTCGACAAACACCAGTTGCCCATGCCGCCATGCCGCCGTCGTTTGAGTATTGAAAGATCTAATGGAAGAGAGTGTCCCTTCCGACGTGTACTCCACCTGTTCGCCCTGAACAAGCGGTTGAGAATTTGGTCCCGATTTCTCAGAGGCCTTTGTGTCAACCTCCACAGCTACGCGGCCTTCAAGCACGGCAACCTGCACATTCGTTGACGATTGGCGAACGAGAAATTGCGTACCAATATCATGAATGATACCGTTGACCGCCTGCACATCGAACGGACGTTGAGACTCATGAGCAACGGTAAACACAGCCTCTCCCCGTTGCATGGTCACCACCCGTGCCTCACTGGACATCCGCACAGATACCTGCGAGTCGGTGTTCAAGAGGATGGTCGACCCATCCACCAATGTCACCATCCGCTGCTCACCTTTGACTGTTTGGTAGGATGCTTCGTGAATTGGTGGACTGGGCGATCCCCACACCAACCATGCGACCATCACAACGGCAACGCTCATGACCGCAACGGCTGGCCTCCAACTCCAGCCTCCCCTCAGCGAACTCACCCAGGACTCTCGCGCATACTGAGTCCAATAGCGATCGGCTTCCGCCAGTTCGTCTTCGAGAAAAGGCGGCACGTGGTCAAGCGTTCCCCACATCTTCGTATAGGCTTGATATTCCTGGTGATGAGCTTGGTCTGCGTGAAGCCATTCTTCAAAATTTTTGAGGTCTTCCGGCGTCACATCTCCCGATCGCAAACGAACGACCCAAATCAGCGCCTGTTCACGGGCTGAAGACGAGGGCGGCTGTTGATGATGTTCGCGCATAGTTCGGTGAACCGGATATTTACGTTATGAGCACTGACTCTTCTATTTTCAACCTGTACGTTGCCCTATTTTCACTGACACTGCTCACGCAACGAGGTGAAGTCTTCGGCCCACTTTAATAATTAGAAAATAACAAGAGCAACGTGCGGGGGCTTGTGGATATGACGAATGGAGTGCTGCGACCCTGACCTTACGTGACAAACTTTATTTGAAAGTGAGTTTCATGTTTTCAGGCAAAGGTTTTCGTTGATGAGGGTTGAATACGATGTGGGACCAACCCCTAGATCCCACATTGGTGATGAGGCCATGGCGACTGATGTCTGGATTACAGGTATTCTTGAATACGGTCGTTGGAGGTTGCTAACCACCTCTCAGTCCCACATCAATGATGAGGCCATGGCGACTGATGTCTGGATTACAGGTATTCTTGAATACGGTCGTTGGAGGTAGCTAGCCACCTCTCAGTCCCACATTGTTGAGAAGACCATGGCGACTGATGTCTGGATTACAGGTATTCTTGAATACGGTCGTTGGAGGTAGCTAGCCACCTCTCAGTCCCACATTGTTGAGAAGACCATGGCGACTGATGTCTGGATTACAGGTATTCAAGTCGAGTACAGGTATTTTGGGATACGGTCGTTGCGAGTTGGTGCTCACTTCTCTGTTCCCCATTGTTGAACAATTCACAGCAAACTCTCGATAGACGCGCATTCTTGCAGCTGACAGTGAAAATAAAGGCGGAGGTTCATGTCCTCAAAGCTTTTCAAACGCCTCACGACACAAAAGACTCCCACCCCCCATGTCAGGAAACTACAAACAACAAGATTATGTCAGGCTGTCAAGTCGCTGACGACAGTGCGCTAACGCTTTTATGATGTGCTTTTCGACCATGTTGTGAGAAATGCCAAGATGTTCAGCGATTTCACGGTGAGATTTCCCTCGAACTTTATGCAGCAGAAACACGTGGCGGCATTTGGGCGGCAATTCGGCTATGACATGACCAAGCAGGGCTAACTCTTCTTTACCGACCGCTACCCGCTCTGGATCGGGGTGCCGTGCAGGAAGGTCATGCGCTTCCTCCAGCAGCACATGTCGCTGAGCCTGTCGCTGTTGTTTGCGAAAAAGATCGATGGTGATGTTCGTAGCGGTTTTATAGAGTAAGGCCCGAACATTCTGGATCGGTTGGGAGGACGATGCTGTGAAGAAACGGAGGAAGGTCTCTTGCACAACATCTGCAGCTTGATCCTTTGACCTGAGCCGACTGGTGAAAAACGCCAATAGTTCACCATAGTATTCGTGAGCCGTGGCCTGCATGGAAGAGGGGGCACTCATTGTCGGTCCCACCATTTTGACGTGGATATTATCGATCGCGTTCGATGGCGCTCTAGAACATTGTCGCGATGACAACCAACACAACAACCGACATACGGATTGCGGGTATGCCGAAAAGGCAACTTGCGACCAAACCTCAACATGATTTCATAGCCCAAATATTAATAATAGTATTCATTCTCAATATTACGACAGACACAAAAATGAACCCATATGGTAGGTGTCCATCGACCTATTTGGCCATGTTCAAATACCAGAAAAACATGCGTGGTCACTGGAAACCTGTGCGCAGCGCCAATGCGGTTCAGACACCGAACGACTCGAGGTGAACCCCAGGAAGAATCCCCTACCAACAGAAAGCAGGGCCAGTGCGTCGAGCACACATGGCAATAGAGAACTTCATATCTTTAGTTCGCTTGGTCAAGCTGCGCACGGCAATGCTGGAGAGCTTTTCGAAGATGTTTTTCAACCATGTTTTTGGAAATACCAAGTTGGATGGCAATCTCTTGATAGTCCATCTGTTCAAACTTTCGCATCATAAATACTTCCCTGCAGCGCGGAGGCAGTTCTTCGACAGCACGGAGCAGAAGCGACAGCCGTTCCCGCCCTTCCACCTCTTGGTCCGCACTCGGCGCCTCATACGGTATCGTGTCCTGTAGCGGTTCGGGTGAGAGATATTTCGATCGTATGCGTTCTTTTCGATACAAATCCGTGGCAAGATTATTCGCAATGCGATACAGATAGGCCCGAGGGTTGGCAATCAAAAGATTCTGACGAATTTTCCCAACTCGAAGATAGGTTTCATGAATGACTTCGGAGGCTAACGAAGCAGAGCCAAGTTTTTTCGTAAAATATCCAACAAGTTCCCCATAGTAATATTCGACGAAACCTGGAAGGTTCGATGAGTCCCCGTCGATGATCACTGGCGTTTTCACATTCAAACCTGTCAGGCCTCTGAAACGTATGTCGCGTATGACTTTGGATACCCTGGGTCAATGCCGTCGTGTGACAGCGAATACATGCCATGCATCACACAGCAGACTCTACCGAATGCCAGACGCACAGCAACATGTTCATTCGCCAGATCAATATGTTCAATGGCAAGATACACTCGCGTGGAAATCAAGCGGTCGGCAACGACAAGAAACACACATGGAGGTGGGAACAACTCTCGTTCTATTGCACAGGAGATGAATGAGAATAAGACTGGCCGGAAAAAACCAACGGTCCTCACCCAACATTACACAAGATTACTGGCGAGGGAGAACACGAAAACGCTCGTCTTGGTGTAAGCCATCTTGAACTTCAACCACTAATCCATCCGAGAGCCCGAGCGTCAGCACACGTTCTTCAAAGCGCTCAGGGTGAGTTTCAACAGGCACAAAGGGTTGACCGTCTTTAAACAGCAAATTTCGTTCAGAAATAGCTAACACCTGCTCCCGACGATCCACCACAATGCGGGCCACGGCACTGTAGCCTGCCCGGACAAACCGATCCGCTTTCAAGGAAACACTACTGCGCACCTCAAACGTCGTCCGTCCATCTTTAACCAACGCCTTGGGCGAGAGAAATTCAATGGCCCCAGTAAACGCCGTCTCCGGAAAGGCTCCGACAGTCAACGCAACAGGCATTCCAACATCAAGGAGCCCGGCATCGGGTTCATCAACTTGCCCTTTAAAGATCAGGTCCGCCATATTCGCAATCGTCACAATACTGGTTCCCACGTTAAATTCATTGGACTCAATCACAAATGCTCCCACCTCAACCGTCCGTTCCAACACCAAACCACTGACCGTTGCCCGAATTTCCGACGCACTCTGCTCCAATTCGGTCGACGCACCGGATCGAACAATTTCTACATTCCGTTGCGCGGCTCCTAAATTTTGTTTGGCCAGTTGCAGTTCCAGGTATGAGTCGTCAAATTCCACGCGCGTGATATATTCTTTTTTATAGAGTTGCTGCACACGCGTAAACCGATGCTGTTGATGTTTGAATCGAATTTGCGCATCCCGAAGTTTGGACTCGGCCTCACTCACATCGATGGGATCGGGGTAGGGTTGAATTAACGCGAGAAGATCGTTCTGCTGTACGGCATCACCAGGTGTGACGTACAGCTCTTTAATGACGCCGGAGATGTGCGGTTTAATCACCACCTCTTGACGAGGAGTGATCGTTCCGTTGGCCACAATCGTCCGTTCAATATCGGCGAAAAACGGCACAGCCGTCTGATAGTCATCCGATGTACTTGCTGACCGCGTATAGAGAAAATAGCCGGACACCGCCGAGAATACGAGAATCGACACGACAAGCAACAGCCCACGCATCATCGCCATACCTCACGGCGAGACCATACATTCGCATCGACAAGACACGGTCGTCCTTCGCGCTCATTCATGCCGCAACGCCTCGACAATATTAATCCGTGCCGCCTGTCTGGCAGGAATATATCCAGCCCCCACGCCTCCGCATACTAGAACCGTCAGGGCCCAGAGCGCCACGCCAATGTCGACTTCAGGATCGCGAAAATACTCCAACTCCAACCCCAGCGAACGAATAAACTCTATCCCCACCACCCCAGCGAGCAAGCCGAGATACCCGGAGACCAGCGTCAGAACCAACGACTCCGACAGAATCATCGAGAGAATCTTGGGAGGTGTGGCACCGATCGCTTTACGAATACCAATTTCGCGAGTCCGCTCCCGAACGGCGATAAACATCACATTCGTCACGCCAATTAACCCTGCGCACAACGTACCCAGCCCGACAATTCCCACAAAGACATGAATGCCGAAAAAGAGTGATTGAAATTTTTGATACGTTTCCAACGAATTATACACATAGACTGCGGCAAAATCCGTAGGCGCAAAACGAAATTGACTCGCTAAGACCGTGCGAATCGAACGATCAAAGTCCACGTCATGAAACCCGTTTTTAATAGTAAAAATGATCATCTCCAATGTTGGATTGGGATCGACCGAACGCAAATACGCCGTGTACGGGATATAAATCCGACGCAGTTCGTTCTCCCCGCCCACGTCCGTAAACGTTCCCACCACAAGGTACGTCATTCCATGAATCGTGATTCGCTGCCCAATCGGATCATACTGATCGCCAAACAACAGGTCTGCCACGCGAGCGCCAATCACGGCCACACGCCTGGACTGCGAAATATCCAACTCGTTTAACAGTCGACCGGACAACAACTGCGTCTGTTCAACCACATGATAGCCTGGAGCAATGGCCAAAACCGGAAACGCGCCACTCTGACGTTCAAAGACAACCGGCTCCGTCGTCACAAGCCGAATACGCGGCGTTACATTTTCGACGCCGGAGAGTCCCGAACGGAGAAGATCCAGTTCTTGAATCCGCAACGTAATCTGCCGCCCCGGCGTTAACCCGTCAAAGGGCACAGAGGTCTTTCCCCCTTCAACCCAGACACTATTATAGGCATCGTCTTTAAAAATTTGGACTAAGCCCCGCTCTAACCCTTTTCCAATTCCGAGCAGGAGCACGACCATAAAAATTCCCCAGAACACACCAAACGCCGTGAGAAATGCGCGGAGTTTATGCCGACGAACACTCAGAAAAATATCTTCCCAGTGATCAAGCATACCCATGATCAACACCTCATCCGTCTGGACCAAGCCACTACATCGCCAGCACATCCATTCATGGGGACGAATCGCCGTTCACATCCAGCATCCACCGGCCACCAGGACACATGGCCTGGACCATCACTGTCGCAACACATAGCGGCTCCCACGCCTTACGCGAAAAAATCGTGCGATCATCTATGGCCAACAAACAAAGAGAAAGGAACGGGCGAGAAGACGTCACACCGACGATCGCCCTTCATTGAATTCGGCAAACGCCACATCCAACTCTGGAAGGTAGTCACGGTAGGTTTTCCAACGATTCACGGAACGCGTGTAAATAGGTTGCCGAACTTGCCACCGGCTCGGCGTCTGGACAGCACGATCCACACGGTGAAAATCTAAGCACCGATCATCCCAGTGTACGTCTAGAAAATCAACCAGCCGTCGCGCCTGGCCCTCAAGATCCGCCACCGTTTCTTCGTACTGAAAATCCAAAATCGGAAGTGGAAGCGCCACCTGCCAATGTTGCATCAACCGGCGCGACTCTGCAGCAAAATAGGCCAGATCCGAAAAGTCCGTCGAATACCGTTGATCGGGATTGAAGTTTTCTAACCAGATCGACAGCGCATTGTCACGAACCCCACGATGACAATACACCACCCGGGCATTGGGAAACAGCACGGCGACAAAGGCGAGCTGAAAAAAGTTCAATGGCTGCTTATCACTGATCCGCAAGCGCCCCCTGGGCGCCCCCTGTCGCAACACATCCAAATATCGATAGGCATGCTCCCGGCTCTGCATCTCCGTCAGTCTGAAGGCCGCTTGCCACGGGGCGTCGCCTTCCTCATGCAACGCGCGGCCCGCTAGTCGTGCAAGATCCGGCAATTCCCCGGCGCCATGCATCTGCGGATGGGCCGATAAAATCTGCTCGGTCAACGTCGTCCCCGAACGCGGGAGCCCCACGATGAACACGGGTTGATCGGTTCCTACCCCATAGTGCTGCCGTGCCTCAAAGAACTCCTTGGTATACGTCTGGATGACATGATCCACCCGCGCGGTCAACGCCTCACGATCCAAAGGCCCCGCTTTCGTCCGTCGCGCCGCATTGGCCAAAGTTCCGGCTTCGGCCGCCAACCGATACTGACGGCGGCGATCGTGATATTTCGCAAGACCATAGCCCAACAACGCGCGGGCTTCCTCTGGCGTCTGATCGTGCCCAAGCGCCTTGTGCGCATGCACCAACCACATACCGCTGTCCGTGTCTTCTTTCACTAGCCCCAAGTAGTGACCTAGGGCCAACGCATTACCCGGATACCGCCGCAACACATTCAGGTAACACCCGAGCGCTGCCTCGGCTTGCCCAAGATCTTCCAATGTCCGGCCCAAACCGAACCAACTGGAAATATCATCCGGATCTAAGCCCAACGACTGTCGAAAGAGCGACTCGGCTTGTGTGACCTTACCCTGCTGGGACAATTCCTGCGCCAAACGACTGCGCGCGCGAGCCATCGAGGGATCATGCACCGCCGCCCACTGAAAACACTGAATGGCATCTTCGAGTTGCTCAGCCTCAACCAACAGATTGCCAAGCGTGAGATACGTTTCCGCACGAGTCACATCAATCTGGAGCGCTCGCTTCAGTGCATCAAACGCGCCCTCGCGGTCACTCATTTGCTTACGTGCCGTTCCTAGGTTATGCCATCCATCGGCATACTGCGGATCAAGGTCGACCGCGCGGGTGAAAGCATGAATCGCATGAGACCATTCACGCAGACGCACCTGCACCCGCCCCAAATCCGACCACGTTCTCGGGTCCTCGGGCGCGAGCTCCGTTGATCGTTGGGCAGATGCCAGCGCCGCCTCGCGCTCGCCCAGAAGTGAATGAATTTGGCCAAGATAACGATGAGCATCGGGATCATTCGAATCGGCCAGCAGCTGCTCACGACACAACTGCTGGGCAATAGACCAATTCCGCTCTTCAAGCGCTTGTTGAACGTGTCGCAATAATGGAGGTTGAGGGCTCTCTGGTTTGGTGGCAGTGGACATGGTCATAAACAGTACTTAGCCTTTAACAGAATAGAATGATGGAAGAATTCAAAAAAATCGATACACTCCGAGCGCAAAGGTTCTTCGCCCTCCTACATAATAAGACGATTACAAACACCAAATCCTGACCCCTCAAGCAAGATTTTTACAAATTCAAGAAATTCCACGTCCAATATGCACAACTCACTACGGCACATCCTCAATCTCAACTGCCTATCAAATGTACATTGCACCAGCAACTATCGTTTCCAAGGACACTCACCTCGCTCTCGTTCCTTGCCAGGACACTCTAACTACTTATTAGTACGTATATCCTGACACCTACTGGAAATCCATCGCAAATTCGATGTTAAAATACCAAAATCAAAATAATTGAGGAATCAAAGAAAAAAACGTGCAGACCTTTCACAGAACTTCTGACAATTACAATGACGGATTGAGAATAAAACAATCGACCTCAGAACAATAAAACCTTTCTGAATGGGTCACGACATTACCGTATACAACCACACCACATTCCCTCCACACATAATCGGTAATCTCTCTTTTGTATTCAAACCTCACCCAAGATTCAGCAGTCTAAAACTCACCTTCACAAGTCTTAAGTCATGCCTGACCCCAATGAATGACAACAAAAATGAAGTAGATCGTGCGATAAAGGCTGACTCTGAAAAGAAGGTCAAAAAAGATATTGGGCTGTGAAGGTCAGACTGTACCTTGATGAAGATGTCGATATTTCTCTTGGGAAGGCTCTAGAGCAGAAGGGCATAATCCAGTCTGAGCAAAGACCGAGAGGTGAAATGCTTCGTGTCCTGAGTCAACTCACCTTTTCACTGCCCGCCGCAGAGATGAAGAACAGGCTGGAATTTCTCGGCCAAAGAAAAGGGGTCGGGAGTCTTTAACAAGCCCCCGCAACTTTGGTGGAGTGTTGTCAACGGAGTAAACATGTGAAGACCGCATCGAAAGAATCCGCAGCTCTAAGCAAGAACTCACGGAACAACCCGTACATTCCATGAGCTAAAAAAACTCCGGACCCCTTTTTCGAGTTGTGTCATGAGACCAAGGAGAGTCAACAATCAAGCCATGACTTTGTATGCAAACTATTCTTCTACGTCTAGAGGTGAAGACAGGGGGATTTCAATAAGGGTAGCTGGTTGAACTTTGGCGATGGCTTCACGGATACGAGGAAGCAGGTTCGTCACTGCTGGGACTTGATTTGTTGGAAGTACAATAATCGAGAGTTGTTTACCCGTCAGGTTTTGTTGATAACGCAAGTGTTGATCCGCAGTGATAAAGATCGTGAAGTGTTGCTCTGCGGCTTTGAGCAATTCCCCATTTTTCATGCCAGACCATCCCATTTCTTGGACGGTCGTAATAGGCAACTCGAAAAGTTGTGTTTTTACAAGACGTGGAACCGATTCGTCGAGAAGAATGGTCAAGAGGTGCGACCGAGTTTCAGAAGGGTCGCTTTAGAAAACTCGAGGACTTCCAAGGCTTGTTGACGAGAAACAGAAGGAAAATTATCAAGAAACGCATCGACTGTGAGACCAGCTTCTAAATTAGAAATCAATGCATCCACCGGAACACGGGTTCCTGTAAACACAGGAGTGCCGCTGAGCACATCAGGATCAAATGAGACAGGCAATCGAATCAGTTCTTGTTCGTCAATTATGAGAGCCATAAGTGTTTCCTACAATAAACAAACACTTATAATTATACTCTAAGACAGAGCAGACGTCTATGGTTTCGTGCCAGTGGTCTCTCTGCAGTCCCTTCCAATGGAATTTGTCATTTCAGTATAGATCAAAATGCTATATCGACCTCATCGTTACCTACTCACCAAATTCCTCATCTGTTTTGGTAGGGCCTCACATTCTAGAGGACACGGGCAAAACTGAGATCTTGAAGAATAGAACCATCTCAACTCAGACGTGAATCATAACCGAGTTCTGGTTGACTCACGACGCACAACAACCAATATTTCTCTGATAAAGGAGAAAATCTGATGACTTTTTCACAGCGTATGCTGATTTTTGCGTTCACTCTCCTGGCGCCTCTCTTACTGAACCCGAGCAGCAGATTCGAGATGTACTGGCGTATATTCGAACGTTAAGCCTCTGACAAATGTGGGAAGAAGCAAGCTCACGAATCTTTCGTGAGTCTTCGAGGAAATTCCCCACATCTCAAACTCTAAATTCGAAGTGCAAACGTCAACACACGTTCCAGTAACGAAAGAAGCAAGGCCTAACACGCTTGGAACTATTCAAACGGACTTTGTGTATTGCGCATTTCAGACATGTGTGGATTTTCTAGATTTCTGGCATGACTCTGCAAAAAACGGCTTCGCGCACGTGAGTTTGTTTGAGATTGTAATATTCAGATTTCTTCTCTCGCGGGTATTCCCCTCATTCGTCTTACGCCCCGTTCCCCTTCGCCTCCATTTTTACCTTTTACACTTTTCCTCTCGCCTTCCTCCCCGCCTCCCGTTTCTCGTCTTCCGTCGATCGTTACTCGCCTTCCACTTCCCATTCTTCGTCCCCATTTTGCAATTTACACTTTGCACTTTGCATTTCCTTCTTCACTCTTCAATCCACCCACGGCGGTGACCAATCCAGATCCGGATCGAACTTCACGCGCAGGGTGCCGAAGACACTGACTGGTGCGCCAAATTGATTGTACGCCGCTAAACCTCCAGGACTTTCAATATAGGTCTTATCCAACAGATTGCGCACGTTGATCGTAAAATCATACGCCTTTTGCGGCGGTCGATAGAACACCACAGCATCCACGCGTTGGTACGGATCCGTCCCAAACCGGTTCGGTGCCGTCAATTCGAAACCACTATGAAAAAAGACGCCGCCGCCAACTCCAAAGCCTTGCAACATTCCCGACTGCCACTCGTACGTTCCAAACACTCGCCCCACATAGGACCGCGGCACTCTTGTCGGCACGCTCCCTTTCAGATTAGCATTCGTATCTTTCGTGATTTCCGCGTCGATATAAGAGACATTGGCTGTGAGGTTCAATCCGGGTACTGGTTGCCCGTTGACGTCAAACTCGATGCCTTGATGCCGCTGCTCCCCAACCGTGAGGGAAAACCCGGGATTGTCTGGATCGAAAGCGGCCACATTTTCTCTATAGGCGCGAAATACTGCAGTGGACAGCAATAGTTTCCCATCCAAAAGATCGAGCTTCGCGCCAACCTCGTAACTGTCACCGGTCTCTGGTTCGACTAAAACACCATCCAACGTACGCCGAAAGGGAGTGACCTGAAAGGATTGTGCATAGCCCGCATAGACATGCAGACCCGAGACAATCTCATACGTGGCTCCGACACGGCCGGTAAAATGAGAAAATTCACCATTTCGTGTTTCGTTGGTGCGCACATCTTTATTTGTCAGATCTGCCCAATCGTACCGACCGGCCGCCACCAACGTCAGCGGAGCGAGAGGACGCACCACGACTTGCCCAAACAATCCCGTTTGAATCAAATCCACCGTCCGCGGATTGAATCCGCCTCCGCGAGCAAATAAGTCTGCGTCTGAAGAAATCTGAAAATTATTGGCCGGATTAAAGACATTATCAATACCTAATTCGGTGTAAGAAAATGCGTTAAAAAAGTCTTGATTCATATCGCGATGATCAGCCCCAATCAACACTTCATGGCTTTGCCCGAACGCTTCAAATTCTTTACTGACAAAGATCTCCCCAGCATAGGTTTCGATATCGTTTATCCGCAACGTGTCGGTGATCCTGGCATCGCCATTCAATTGAATACCATCAAAACCAACCACATCATATGCATAGACACTCTTGTCACGCACATCGGAATGGCCATACTTCCCTTTGATTGAGAGGGTCAAGTTATCGACAAATTCATGAAGATAGTGCATTTCATAATTCTGTCCTTCAAACGTCAAATCGGCGCCTGTCTTCGTTCCACCACCGATATTCCGGGTCCGTGGAATATCCGGCACCGTGCCATTGACTAACAACGGAAACCCTAAATAACTGGAGCCATCAAACTTTTGATACTGGCCGGTCAGCAGCAAGGTCCCGGCCCCGTCGAAGAGATCAATTTCAAGCGACGGTGCGACGGTGTATTGCCGGACATCCACATCATCCACAAAGTTTCCGCCTTCTTCTACCGCAAAGATCAACCGCCCTCGCACATTCGGTGTCAGCGGCAAGACCCCGTTGGCATCCACCACACCTCGGTACAATCCAAAGGAACCGGCTTGAAATTCTGAAGTAGCGAAATTGGCCGCTTGCGGCGTTTTGGTAATGCGGTTCACGAGACCACCCGGGCTGGACGCCCCTCCAGAAATCGAAACCGGCCCTTTGATGATTTCATACCGCTCAATCAAGGCCGGATCCGGCGCAAAAGCGCCATCCGTCGCCAACCCATTTTGCCGAAGCGAGCTGAAGGCATTCGCGAAATCCCCGACGAAGAAGCCTCGGATGTTGACACCTTCGGCCCGGCCCATACGACTTGACGACCGCGATACCCCACTGACATGCTCCAGCGCATCACCCTGTCGTAGCGAATACGTGTCTTTAATGACATCTCTCGTCACCACACCGATCGACGTGGGCGTTTCAGTAATCGGCAAAGCTGTACGGGTGCTACCAGTTGTTTCGTCCGCCTTGTATCCATCGACTGGCGGCAGGAAGACTTTATTCCGTTTGATGGTATCCGTCACTTCCACCGGCTGGACTTCAATAACAGGGACCTCAGACTCAATGGCTGCTCCCGCCACCACTGCGGCTCCTGCGGCTCCCACCGCACCGGTATCGTCTTGCGATAACAGCGTCACGGTATCGGCATCCGAAAAGCGGTAGATCAACCCCGTCCCATCCAGTACCGCTTTTAAGGCCTGTTCTGGCGTCATCTTGCCTTGTACGCCATGCGTCTGTCGTCCGGTTATGAGTGCCGGTGGGTACAGAAGTTGTAAGTTCGTTTGCCGTCCCAACGTCAACAACGCCGGGTGTAAGTCTCCGGGTTGAATATCCACTGACAAGACTGAAGCGTTCTGAGGGTCTTGGTTCGCTGCCATACGTGGGCTAGCATCACGAGCCTTTGCTGTGCCCTTCCGTATATCCCACGCATCTTCAGCAAGAGCGGGACTGTATGCAGTCAGCGCTAAGGATGAGAGGCCGACGATGAAACTCCAGGTCAAACGTTGCCGATGCGGGTACACACCGGTGCACTCGCGCGCAATCACGCGTTGCGCAGTCTGACGTATCGAGGATAACCGCTCTTCACCTGAACGCTGAGACTGCTTGGTGTGTCGAGGCCCTGTTCTTCTGTCGCGCATTCGGTGTGTCCTTCCTTATTCGACTCGACAATAAAAAAATTATGAGTGCTACCTATGGATAGGGTGGGCTCCCTATTCGTGCCTCTTTCCTCCTCACCCGTGTGACCGGCATAGCTTGCAGCCCGTATCCATGATGACGAAAGACTGCCTGCACACCTGACCTCTGCATTGTCTTTTGTGCAGTCAAAAATCAAAAATGGAACGATTGTGAGGATTGAGCCGTGACGAGAGGTGGCGAAACGGGAACAATCAGGAGGAGGACTTGCGGTCTAAGACGACCAACTGCGGATTGATCTGCGTAGCCGTAATGGGAAAGGCTTCTTGCAGTGCCTGCGGGAAACGTCCAAGATTCTCAAGGTTGAAAATACCACTGATAGGCAAATCTGCAAGAGTGGGGTCCAGCAAGCGAATTTCGCCAGGTGCGTAACGGGCAAGTTCGACGAGTACGGATTTCAAAGGTTGAGCATGAAACACCAGCTTGCCTTCCGTCCATGCGCGAGCGATGTGCTCTTCGAACGGCTGAATGGACGACATCTGCCCATCGGCGGTATACCGTACCTGTTCGCCTTGCGTGAGGAGGCGGCGACCGGACCCGGCGGCAGATGCCGCCGGCTCAAGCACACCAACCTCCACTCGACCTTCAAACACAAACACCTCCACCTGACTCGACAGATGTTTGACGATAAACTGAGTCCCGAGATCGTGAATCAGGCCATTCCCCGCTTTGACAGAAAACGGTCGATTCGCATCATGCGTCACGGTAAACCGGGCTTCGCCCTGCTCAAGTTCGACCACCCGGTTCTGGTCGGACAAGCGGACCGAGAGCATGGTGTCCGTGTTCAGCATGACGGTCGATCCATCATCAAGAGTAATCGTCTGCTGCTCCCCCTTCGCGGTCTGATAATAATTGGCGTTGCCGCCGGCTCCAACCCACCACCACATGGCCAGCACTATCACTGCCGCCAACGCACTCCACGCCCCAAGGTTCAACGGTAGAACGGCCCACCGATGGCCGGCGGACTCCGACTGTGGCGTACGGGCATGTGACGCCCAAAAGACCTCGGCCTCCTCCAACTCTTGTGTCAGGAACGGTTTTACGGCATCGAGATCTTTCCATACCTCCTGAAATTCCGGGGGAGTAGGATCTTGCCGTTCAGACGTACTCATGCATGCGCACCTTTCCTTGCTTGTGTTCACACCCTCGTTGCCGTGCATAAACCACGAGAGACGGCTCTCTATACATGATGACGCCACAACTCCATTCAACCTGATGCCTCCCGTTCCACAAGTTCATTCGATGACGCGCATTAGTCATGCCCATTTGCTCCTTTGTCTGTTCTTTCGTAAGACACGGAACAGTCACGCCTCCTGTGCTTGGGGCGCATCGAATGACCTGCTAGCGAAGCCACATTGACATCGTCCAACCGTCGCTTACAATGGGCCAGGGCTTTCATGACATGCTTTTCCACCATATTCTTTGAAATGCCCAATTGTATGGCGATTTCCATTTGAGACCGTTCTTGAAATTTATGCAACAAAAACACGTGCCGGCATTTCGGCGGCAACTCTTGAATGGCCAGGTACAACCGATGCAGACGCTCCTTGCCTTCAACCCGCTGCTCCTGATCAGGCTCAACGGTCAGCGCCGATTGAATATCGTCTAATTCCAAGGACACATGGGTATGCTTTCGCTCTCGTCGAAACATATCGATGGTTAAATTTCTCGCGGTTTTATAGAGAAAGGCACGTGGATTGTCGATAGGGTGTGACGATTTCTGGCTCAACACGCGCAGGAATGTTTCCTGAGTCGCATCTAAAGCTTGCTCATGCGATCCCAATCTCCGAGTAAGAAATGTCAGCAATTCATCGTAGTATTGACGGAAGTGCAACAACGCAACTTTGGATTTAGAATCAGACATAGACGCATTTCGAGAATCCCCGCCAACCAATGTCGGCAAAAGCGAGGAGTAACCAACCGTGAATAAACTGCATGCGTCAATAACATACGGCGACCGAACATGACCATGCTCATTTTCCGGTTGCGCATATAATCATGGCCTCACAACAAGAGAAGAACATGTCAAAACACAAACCTTGCGACTACCTTTTTCTTTAAAGAAAATACAGCTCAACCCGAGAGACAGCCCATCCCCACTCAAACGCCAATGGGGTCAGACATGATTATTGCTTATTATAAATATCCTCCATATTTGTTTCCTACCCAGAAGACCTGTCTACGGTTTTCATTCAGAGCACTCCTCCAGAAAAAGAGGGGTCTCTAAAGGAATCTTCATTAAATCAATAGTAATGTCTGCCCCCTAAGTAACTATGATGCTTTCATTACTTTTCAGTACATATAACCTGGTACCTGTAGGAAATCCATCGCCAGTTCAGGCTAAAAGTAACAAGACTAAAATAATTGAGGAATCAAAGAGAAAGACGTGCAGATGTTTTACAGAACTTCTGACAGTTGAGATGACGGATTGCGAATGAAACAAACGACCTCAGAACAATGAGAACCATACTAAATAGGTTTCGACATCACCGAATACAGCCGCACCACAGCTCCCTCCACACATAATCGTCAATCGCCCCCTTGCATTCAAACCTCACCTAAGATTCAGCGGCCGAAAATTTACCCCCATAAAGCCTTAAGTCATGTCTGACCCCAATATTAGAACCCACATTGACTCAAGAGGCCGATCTTCTGTATCAAAGACTCGTCGCTGCCGAAAAAAAGCGCCCAAGTCCCGCCACACAAAGTAGTTGGCCTTGCCTAACATCATCCCTCGTTCTTACACCCGTCTTCCGCTCCACCCTTCACGCTCTTCGCTCCCCATTTTGCAATTTGCACTTTTCACTTTGCATTTCCTTCTTCCCTCTTCAATCCGCCCACGGCGGGGTCCACTCCAGAGTGGGATCAAACTTGAAGCGCAGAGTGCCAAACACACTCACTGGTGCACCGAAATTGCTATAATTGAAATTATTATTCCCAACATTGTCCAAATATGTCGTGTCGAACAAATTTCGTACATTAATCGTGAAATCGTAGGCTTTTTGTGGCGGTCGATAGAACACCACCGCATCTACCCGCTCATACCCATTGACCGAAATAGTATTGGGAATCCCCAGCTTGACAGGACTTTGAAAATAGACTCCTCCACCAAAGCCAACCCCTTGCAACGCTCCCGACTGTAGTTCATACGTCACAAACCCTCCACCGAAATACCGAGGAACTCCGTTCGGCGCACTCCCGACTGCACCATTACGGGTGTCTTTAGTGATTTCCGCGTCGAGATACGTGAAATTTCCAGTCACGTTTAAACCCGACCAGAGCTGGCCATTGACATCAAACTCCACGCCTTGATGACGTTGCTCACCTATGCCAATAGAAAATCGCCCATCCGTCGGATCGGTTGTCTCCGCATTTTGTCGATAGTTCCGAAACAGTGCTGTCGTTACGCGCAGTCGTCCATCCAAGAGATCCACCTTTCCCCCTACCTCGTAGTTCTCTCCGGTCTCCGGGTCTAATAGACCGTTTCTTGTCACAGCGAAGGCATTGGTTTGAAATGATTGAGAGAAGCCAGCATACACTCGAAACCCGGGAAGTAATTCGTAGGTTGCCCCGACGCGACCAGTTAACTTTCGAGATTTATCCTCATTCACATCGTTCGTGCGGGTATCTTTTTGCGCAATTTGCGCAAAGTCATATCGACCTGCCGCCACGATCGTCAGTGCGTCAAAGGGTCGAACGACTACTTGACTAAAGAGACCGGTCTGCCGCAAGTCAGTCGTGCGTGGATTAAAGTTGCCACTTGCCGACGTTCGAAGATCGGTCTTGGATTGGACTTGAAAATTGTTGGCTGGATTAAAAATGTTGTCGATACCTAAAGTACTATAGGCAATCACAAAATCCAGATTCTGATCTCGATGATCGACACCTGCTAACAGCTCATGTTTGTGCCCAAATGCCTCGAATTCTTTGTTAAGAAAAATTTCACCAGCAAACGTTTCAATATCGAATTGACGCAACCCGTCTCCAATTGTGACATCTCCACTTAGTGGAATACCACCAATATCATAGGCATATATGACCTTATCCGACAAATCAGAATGCTCGTACTTGCCTTTAATCGATAGGGTTAAGTTATTCACGAATTCGTGATTGTAGTGCAGTTCGTAATCTTGTCCTCGAAAGGTTAACTCCGCACCGTTCTCGCTTCCGCCCCCAATGTTACGCGTACGAGGAATATCAGGGATACTCCCATCTTGCATTAACGGAAACCCACCGTAGCCGGCCCCGTCGAATTGCTGGTAATGGCCGGTCAGGAGGAGGGTGCCAGCTCCGTCAAAGAAATCCATTTCGATCGAGGGAGCCACCATATATTGCCGCACTGGGACGTTATCAATAAAATTCCCCCCCTCTTCCACCGCAAAGATCAGTCGCCCGCGTACGTTGGGATGCTGCGGCAAGACTCCATTCGCATCTACAGTGCCTCGATAGAAATCATAGGACCCCGCCTGAAATTCGGAAATAGCAAAATTCGCATCTTGCGGAGTCTTGGTGATACGATTAACCACTCCGCCTGGACTCGACGCACCGCCTGCTATTGAAGCTGGGCCCTTGATAATCTCGTAGCGTTCAATCAATGCCGGGTCTGGAGCAAAGAACGTGTCGGTCGGCAACCCATTTGATCGAAGCACACTAAAATTCTCTACACCATCGGAAAATCCTCGAATTTGAAAACTTTCCGATCGGTTTGGACGTATCCCTCCATTTGATACTCCACTCACATGCTCCAACGCACTCCTCTGTGAGAGCGAAAAGGTATCGCGAATGACATCCCGCGTGACCACACCAATTGACGTGGGCGTTTCGTTGATGGGAAGTGCTGTCCGGGTGGACGAGATCGTTTCATCCGCTTTGTACCCGTCAACGGGCGGCAAAAATGCTTTATTCCGTGTGATCGTATCCGTGACTTCAATTGGCTGTACTTGGACGACAGGGATATCCGATCCTGAAGGTACTCCCGCCGCTGCTCCGGCGATTCCTGCTGCACCAGCATCTTCCTGTGCAATAAGGGTGACGGTGTTGGCATCCGAGAAACGATAGGTGACACCTGTGCCTGTCAACAATCGTCGTAAGGCTTCCTGTTTCGAGTACGTACCTTGAAGGCCTTTCGTGTGCCGTCCAGCAACAAGATCCGACGAATACAGAAGCTGCCAGTCGACGAGACGCGCATAAGCCTTTAACGCTGTTGAAAGATTTCCTTCGGGAATATCGAATGACTGCGTTGACGCAATTGGCCGGTCTTGTTCGGCCACAAGACGTACCGCTCCAGAATGAGGATCAGCCGCCACATCCCTGCCAGGCATCGGTCCTGTCTCTTGCCAGTCCTGTGCTAACGCTGGATGATAGCCCCCCAAGGCCACGGAGGACAGGCCAACGAGAAATCCCCACAAGAGATTCTGACGGTGAGATCCTTTGACGCTACCCGCCGTCGCATCGACAAGCTGATTGAGACGATCGAGCATTGCCTGACGACGGTGTGCGCGCCTCAGTTGTTTGACTTTTTTCTGACGCATTCGATGAATCCTTCCATACATAACCCCATCCGGTTATGGCAGGGAACGGGGTGCTCAATAAGGATCAGGAATCGGTGTTCTCTGCCCTCTTTGACATACACAATGAATGAATATGACTGTGAATAATATTGGCTCGTCATGAACTATGACGAGTTCATGCGTCAAAAAGGGACGTGGCTTTTTAAAAAAATTTTTGATGGGTGGTTTTTGGGGATGCGCAGAACACGCGAGAAGTATGGGAAGGCACGTTCAATTGACGCGTGCTCCCTCAACGTGCCGTTCCAACAGGATCACCTGCGGGGCAAGATGACGGGCATGAATGTCCAGTGTGTTTTCTAATGCGTGCAAGAAACTGTCGAATTGATCGATACGGAATTTTCCGCTAACGGGAATGTTGCCGAGACTTGGCTCTTGCAAGCGAATTTCTCCAGGCCGGTACCGTGCCCATTCTTCGAGGACCTCTTTGAGGGGTTTGGCGTCAAAGTACAGCGTCGCGTTCGTCCATGCCGTGACGATGGCTTGATCGAATGATTCCACCTGAGAGAGACGGCCTGTGGCCTGATACCTTACCTGATCACCCTCTTTAAGAATATGCGGATGTTTCGTTGACTGGGCGTTAACCGCATTCTTCACCTTTACTTCGACAATTCCTTCAAGTACTGAAACCTGCACATTGCCTGAAGATTGTCGAACGAGAAACTGCGTACCGATATCATGGATGATCCCGTTGGCGGCATGCACATCGAAGGGACGCTGTGCATCATGTGCTACGGAGAACAAGGCCTCTCCCTGTTGCATGGTAACCATCCGTGACTCCTGAGACATGCGCACGAACAGCTGCGAATCCGTATTCATCAGAATGGTTGAGCCATCCGAGAGATTGACCATTCGTTGCTCACCCTTGGCAGTGCGAAACGATTCTTCCAACACTGGCGAATCAGGCCACCACCATACCCCCAACATCAACACGATCACGAACATGGCGGCAACAGTCGCCATATGATACAGCCTGTGCCTCATGGCCTCTGAACGCACAAAGGCGTGTGTGGAGGTTTTCGTGCGGGAGAAGCTCTTCGAGGAACGATGGGATCCTGTGAGAAGCGGCTCAACCTCATCAAAGTCTCCCCACATCATTGCAATCTGTTCATATTCCTCACGATTCACTGGATGCTCGTGCAACCAGGATTCATGGCGTTCAAGATCACGAGCTGAAGCTTCGCCGGATTGCAAATGCAGAAACCAGTCGATGGCTTGGTCTCGTGGAGAGTGGGGTTCCGTTGGGTTTTGATCGTCGTTCATGCGTGTCCACGCTCTCTGTTTTTGTCGCTCGTCGTTCGTTGCTCGTCTCAAGATGCGGGTCTACAGACGGCCATTTATGATCGATTGAAATAAAATATTGAATAGCTCGACTATCACAGTGCGGCGGTTCATTCTAAATGCCTTGGGGAAAGAGGAACAGCCAACACACAGCATGCCCTATTCTTTATGACGAATGAGGCTGTCGCGCCCTACCTCAAGATATGGGAAAAACTTGTGTATCGTGTCACCCCTCGATAAGCATGGCTCATGGAAAGTACTCAAAAAAATTGACTCATGACTCTCAAAAATCAATATAAATCAATAATTTAAAATTACTCTTGTATTTTTTTGATAAAGATATCCATTATCATTGTCTTCTTCGTAGACCTATGCGATACTGCTGCCCTCTTTATATTTCGACGTTACTTGGTTCTTGATACTTTTTATTTCATACATTCGTCTAATTTTTTAAGCTTCATCCGTTCATGAATCGGACACCTTCATCTTCCGTCGCCTTTCAGCGCCAAAAGACTGCAACCCGGTCTCAATTGCGACGCCGAACGAACATGGCCTGGCTTCTGTCCCTTGTGGCTCATAGCTGCGTGCTGACGGTGATTGGTGTGCTGTTGAACATTGAGTGGATTACCCCCACGCAATCCTCCTTTGCCTGGAAAGTACAATTTGTGCAACTCGATCCGCCTCCCCCTCCAAGCCCACCAATTCGGCCAGCGTCACAGCCTGTTCGCAAGCGAACGGTTGATGCCGCGCCACCACCGCAGCCCTTGATTCAAACGAAACGGCAAACCTCACATCGGCTTCGTCAAATGAAAGCGCGCTCTGGACAGCAGGGCTCCGTGCCCATTCCCTCGCCTACCCGTCCAGTATTTAGCGACACTCCCGCTCATGCCAGCATTCCACATGAGACGGCCAGACCTGCTCCACCGGCACGGATGAAGAAAGAAGCTCAATTGACGGCACATCTCACGTCGCCTCGCCCAACCCGTCAACCGTCCCCCCTTCCCCAAACCAATCTCCCTCGCGCCAATACGATTCATTCCCAATCCGCCCAAGCAACCAACAATACGACCTGGAGTGAAGGGATTCGCCATACCACGCAACAGGAACCTGACTTTTCGGTCACGGGGCAAACACGTATCGCTCCAGCCACCGACCCTCAAGCCTTGAAACCAAGGGCCACGCTGGCACACACACCGCAACAAGCCGATTTTGGGTGGTTAGTTGCAACGTTGCATGAAAAGGTTCAACGATTAAAGCAGTACCCCGCTCGAGCCAAACGGCAAAGCCTTGAGGGGCAAGTTACCGTGCGCGCGACCATTACGCGAAACGGACTGCTTGGCAACCTGGTGATTGAACGATCGTCTGGCCATCACCTGTTGGATCAAAATGCACTTCAGACAGTCAAACAGGCCTTTCCCCTTGACTTTCAAGAACAATTACACCAACCTCAGGTCGTCCTGCTGCTTCCCATCAATTACACGCTTCAGAATCTCTAGTTTTTCAACTTTTTTCTAACCGTTATTTTCGAAAAAAGGTCAGGATTTGGCCGACTCCTTCGTCTTATCTATAGAGGGGTTCTGTGCACCCTCGCCTTTCTTCAGTCATCCATCCATGGTGAACCAATCATGATACGCCGCCCAACATGGCTACTGATCCATCGCTATATTGGACTGGTGATGGCCTTTTTTCTACTTGTTTCAGGCATTACTGGTAGCCTCTTGGCATTCTACGACGAGTTGGATACCGCGGTGAATGCGCAGGTTATGACCATCACACCGCCGTCCCCCGACGCTCAACCCTTGGACCCGGTGCTCCTACGTGAACAGATTCAAGCGCGTTATCCAGCAGCCTTGATTTATTGGGTAACTCTTGCGCTCGAACCAGGTCAGACGTGGACCTATTTTTTGGAGGGCCTTCCTGACCCTGATACCGGCGAACATGTAGACGTCGAACACGACACGCTCTTCGTTAATCCATATACCGGAGAGGTGCTGGGCGGACGAAGGTGGGGGGACATCAGACAAGGGCTCACCAATCTAATGCCCTTTATTTACCTCCTGCACTATAGTTTAGCCCTGGGCACGGTTGGGGAGTATCTCTTCGGCATTGTCGCGTTACTGTGGACGTTAGACTGCTTTGTCGGAGCCTATCTCACCTTCCCCGCCTCAGCGCGTGCGCATGGGAACGCGCTCAACTCTCAGATCCCTTCCTCTCGGAACTATCCCAAGAAACACTGGTTGGCCCGGTGGTGGCAATCCTGGACCGTGCGGTGGAAACGCGGCAGCTACAAAGTGAACTTTGATCTGCACCGCGCCGGTGGACTGTGGCCATGGGCGATGCTGCTTGTGCTGGCCTGGTCCAGCGTCGGCTTCAATTTAATGGAAGTGTATAAGCCAGTGATGGGCGTCTTCTTCACCGGCCAGACGCGGACGGAACACATACCCGATCTCGACAAGCATCAACCGACCCCTCCCATTCCATGGACTCAGGCGTTGGTGATCGGGCAAGGACTGATGGAGACGGAAGCCCGCCGTCAAGGGTTCGAAGTGCTGACAGCCAAAGCGTTGTCATATGACCCTGAGAAGGGCTTGTACCGGTATACCGTCAAGAGTGACCGGGATATTGCCGATCATCGCGGTGCCACTTCGATCTGGTTCGATGCCACAACAGGGAACCAGCGAGCCATCTACCTCCCGACTGGTGCAGCAAGCGGCGACACCGTCAGCAATTGGCTGTTTGCGCTGCATATGGCAAAGGTAGGCGGGGTGGCCTTTCAGATTTTTGTGAGCGTGATGGGAATAGCCGTCGCGATGCTTTCCATCACCGGCGTCGTCATTTGGTGGAAAAAGAGAACCTCGCGGAAGCAGTATCAAATCCGTCAGACAAAAACCTCTCCCCTTGAGCCTTCACATCCAAGCCACCCATCAATTGAATGGGAATCAAGTGTCGCGAGAAAACAGTCGCTGCTGTAATCTCCACCCACCCCGTGCTGGTGACTCTTCTCTTTTTCAATTAGGTCGTGTGGCGAGAAGATTAAGCCAGGAACCTTTGCGTTCTTGATGTTTCACGCGCTCAACGGAAACAATGTTCCAGGCGGCCGCGTGGACCACGCGCTTCAACTCTGACTTATGCCATTTCGCGAGATACCGGCCAGCAATCCACTGCTTTTGAGGAACACCCACTTCACGACCATACATGACGGTGAGCGCCAACCAGCCGCCCGGCTTGGTCAAGGTCAACAATCTTCGGAATAGGGTCCGGGCCTGGGCTTTGGGAAGATGAATAATCGAAGCCGCAGCCCAGATCCCATCAAAGGTCTGAAGCGGAAATGGCAGCCGTCGCATATCCGCTTGAACTACCGGTAAGCGAGGGGCGCGTGCTTTGGCGGCTTGAAGAAACGACCAGGTGAGATCGGCTCCACACACATGAAACCCTTGCCGACGTAGATAGCGAGCGTCCTGACCCGGCCCACACCCGACATCTACTATCAATCCGGCCTTCGGTATGCGAGCGATCAAATTATGTAAATGTGGCGGCACCTTGTACCGACGGGCGTTCCATTCGTGAAGATAGATATCGTGCTGTGCTTCGTAGGCTTGAACTGTTCGCTGCGTTGGAGTCAGTCGAGTGGCCATGACATCTGAGACAGGAAGGAAACGTGAAAGAATAAGGATGGATGGACTGCAAAGCCGCCGTCACTCGCATCTCGTGAAAGACTGTGTAGCCTTTCTACGAGATACGATTCACGCTTGCGCGCCGGAGCGCTGCAGCGCGCAGGCACGAGCGACGAATCTGACAGCCCTTACGGCTTAATGTAGATATAACCTGCCTTTTGTAAGTCGGCAATACGCTTCACCGCCACGGGATGTTCCGTTGGGGTAAACCCTGCCACCAGTTTTTCCAGTGGGGTGCCAAAGAGTTTCATCGACACTTGGCACATTTCTGCACCGACGCCTTGGTCGATTACGGTCTTGAGTTTCGCCTTAAGATCTGGATCTACAGTATCCGCTTCAAAAAGCGGGAGCGCAGGCCCATGAACGACGAGTTTGATATCGATCTTATCTGGCCCACCTTCTGCCTCAATATGTTTATTGATAAGGGCCAGAGCATACTTGGCCGTTGCCAAGTCATGTCCATCGACATGATAGACCACTTTGGTCTTCTCCGTTTCCGCAACGGCCTCACTCGAGAATACGCCCGGACTCAGCAACAGGATGCTGAGACTCAGCAATACGAATGAATACATTCGCCGCCGTTGTAAGATTCCCATGATCGCCTCCTTCACTATAATGTAGAATAACCGTCTAACTGCATGCATGCTGCCTCCATTATCACAGCTTTATCAAGACATGAGCAAACAGCAACGACTTGCCGGGAGGATGACTGCCTTTGCTACAATTTCTTGTACGCTCGTCCTAAGCCATGAGGAGAACACGTATGTACATGCCACTTGCACAATGTAAAAATCCAAAACCTCTAGACAAATTCCTGCGATACACAGTGATCAGTGTCTCAACCATTGCATGGCTTGTGTGTTCTGCCACTTTCACCTTTGGCAACGAAGGACACCAAAACACTCAGCTACGCACGAGAACAACCACCGGCCACCATGTTCCAGGAGCCACGTTTCAAGTGTTTCTCCAGCCTGGCAAAGGTGCAGCCGAGGGCATCGTACTGGACAAATCGGTTGCTGACGATGCCGTTCAAACATTGGTGGATGCCTTGGGCACCATGATCCAACAACGCCATCACTATTCAAGATTCGATGAAGCCGTAAAAAAAAATATTCTCAAGAAAGTCGTCATCGAACCTAAAGTGTTTAATCGTTTTGTCAAAGAATTTCCATTTCTCGTGGCTAGAATCAAAAAACAGAAACAGGTTATCTTGCTCGTCAACGCTTCGAAGCTTAAAGAGGAAGGCTATCTCAATCATTCCGAAAAGCTCATCCCGCGCCTTGAACGGGAGTTTCAGTGGGTCTTGAGTAAGGCCGCTACGCAACCAAAACCGAAAAAAGTCTCCATTCAACGAGACCTCGCCCATGCCCCAATTAAGACAGTCAAAGAAATCAAAACGATGTCCGGAAATGAACGGGAACAAGCGATTCAGACGCTCTTTGAATCGTATCTCGTCACGGTCGATGACTATCAAAGCCTCATGCACCAACCGGCCTACGATGTTGGCTCGACACAATTCATGAAACCTGCCCAGCCAGATTCGACTGTGAAGCTCTATGACATTCGGATTCGCGAAGCGCTTCAGTTACTCGTTCGCGAGCCAGCATTTCTTGAGCAGACGCCTAAAGCGGTCAAGAACTTATTGAATGGACGAATTTGGAATGTGTCGTTTGTGAAAATTGACTCACGTGAGTGGGCCACGCGAACGCGAGTGGCGCCGAAAGATAAGTCTGTGGTGGTCGGAAAGAATGAGACGTCCATTCAACCAGCCAAAATCTTGATTAATTACCATCGGACAGCCATACCGGAAGATCCGTTTTATACGGAAACCGAAAGCCTGCCCATGGGCGCGCTATCAGCCGATCAACTCGCTCACGTCATCGCCCTGGAAATCGAAAAGAATATCACCGACAAATCCATGCGGGGCCATGTCGCACAAGACGAGCAGACAGCACCGGAGTAAACATCTGTCGCATCTGACTTATTTCCTGATTACATTGGGTGGCAGAGTCTGACCTCAAATACAGTTAGTCGCGCCTGACTCCACTGAATATTGCCTCGTGATTATTGAATATATGCGGTATACTATAGCGAATCCAAATAAGTTCCAGTTGAACCATAAGGACTTTCGACGCGGCATCAAACGCTTCAAGGGCACGGAAGTTAATTGAATCGGCTATAGACCTAAGAGTTGTCATGAAAGTCAGAACCAACAAGAAGGATATGGCATGAATACAGAGGGAATCCTGTCCGTCTTACAAACCCGACATCATGAAATCAGCAATACCTTTGGGGTAAAGTCTCTCGGCCTATTTGGCTCAGCGGCACGACAGGAATTGCGTCATGACAGCGATATCGACATACTTGTAGAATTTGATGGCCCGGCTACCTTTGATGGTTACATGAACTTTAAATTCTACCTTGAAGGCTTGTTCAATCGCAGCGTAGATTTAGTCATCGATACAACCATCAAACCCCGCATGCGGTCTCTCATCGAAAAAGATTTAATTCATGTCTCGTGATCCGACGTTTTTCTTAGAAGACATACTTCACACTACGGACGATTCTATCTGTTGTCATTTCCCAGTTTGAAAGGTAGTATAAAGACCATGGACTATGCACATATCATCACCATTGAACCGGGAAAACGTAGCGGGAAACCCTGCATCAGGGGAATGAGAATCACAGTCTCAGACGTTTTAGAATATCTGGCATCGGGAATGACAGAAGATGAAATCATTAGCGATTTCCCTGAACTCACTAAAGATGACATCCACGCGTGCCTCGCCTTTGCTGCTGATCGCGAGAAAAAGCTATCCGTGGCTAACACATGAAACTGGTCTTAGACCAGAACCTTTCCTATAAGCTTACTCTTGACCTCAACCAATTCTTTCCAGGTTCGAAGCATGTCAAGGATTTCGGTCTCACCGGCAACGACGATGAGGCCATCTGGCAACTGGCCTTGGATCAACAATTTACGATTGTTTCCAAAGACACTGACTTCTTGCATCGAAGTTTCCTCCGTGGCCACCCACCAAAAGTTATTCAATTGCGAACGGGAAACTGCTCCACACGGTATATTCATGATCTGTTCATCCGAGAAGAAACCGTAATCAAAGAATTTCTCGACAACCCTAATGAAGCTTTGTTGGTCATCACTTGAGAAATATAGACATCCAAAATTATGGCCTACCCATGGGCACTTAATCAGCTAGCCAACCGGCATGCGACATAGCACTGGAAATCGAAAAAATCTCACAGACAGATTGATGTGCAGTCATGTCGCACAGGATGAGCTGACAGCACCGGAGTAAGCCTTTCTAGCATATCACTACTCCTTGATGACGCAGGAGGCAGACCCGAGTGAGAAATGCATCTTCTCTGAAATGTACTACCATAACCTAAAGTTGCTAAATCGAGCATGACACCTAATAACACAAAAAAGAACGGAGCAGAGGATCCGGGTAGGTGTTGGGATTATGAGCTTAACTCGAGGGAGTTGGAATCGAAGTCACTTTGTGATGAGAGCCTAACGCCGTACCCGCTAGATACAACGTGTCAAAGCTGAAGTCTTGTTCATTCGGCCATTCAACGCTGCCAGCAACCACTTTAACCGCTCGAAAGTAGGATAAATCCTTAAGCTCTACAAATATTCCTTTTTCGAGATAGGGTTTCACATCAAACTCTCGAACTTCTTGGTTTGAAAACGTCACAATCAATGTATGATCTTCTGTTGGTTCCACTTGTTGAACTGTTGGATTCATCTTCTACCTCAAAGGAGCAATCGTGAACACTTTCTGTCCTTCGATTGCAAGCTGCCAGTCAGCCAATAACTCTTCTTGATGGATTTCAATCCAGGCCTGCACCAATTTCAATTTATTCGCTTTAAGCTCTCCACTCAGAACATCACACTCAGGAATTCCTAGCACAACCCGTTGCTCACCATACTGCACATGGACATGTGGAGCCTTATGCTTCTGTGTATCGAAGAAATACATCCGCACAATCAAGCCGTAAAACATTGAGATAACTGGCATACGTAGATGTTCTCGTTCCCATAATTAACGTACCACGTTGGAATCGTTCCTTACGTCTCTACCCACGAACACATCAATGATAATTGAAATTCTATAATCTTTGTTCGCGCATAGCAAGAAACACCTCACTCGTCAACACGCACACGGTGAAGGTTCAAAACTTGGGCAAGCAACAGCCGCCCAAGCCCCATCACAAACAACGTGACGCCCCTGGTGAGTATTCGTAGGCAGCCTATCAGCCCATCAACTCGCTCGCGTCATCGCCTTGGAAATCGAAAAAACACCACCGACAAATCCATGCGGGGCCATGTCGCGCAAGATGAGCGATCCGCCACGGAATAAGGATTATTACAATAGAACGCTACAGTTTAACCGCTCCATGCTCACACGGTTGGATTGATACGTATCACTGCCCCTTTCTACGACACAAGTGAACCCATCACCGAGCAGGCTTCCCTCACTGGACCCATTTCGTACAAAGATGTACAATAAAAGACAAGTAAGAAAACTGTCATACCCTACACCTTCAACCGGCCTAGAAGGAACTCACCATGAAACTCCCAATCAGTGAAGCACGACGGCGATTGCCCGCCTTAGTTCGGAAAGTACGAGAGGACGCTGGAATCCGTGTGCAAATCACACTCCATAACGAAGTCGTGGCGGAATTGCGAGCTGCCCAGCCAGAGCCCCAGCCAGGAGAAGCAGCGCAGAAGCTCCTTGAGCTCGCGAAGCAGATGCCGAAATCACGAGGCCACAAGACGAACATCTCTTCTCATACCAACGCCTATCTCTACGGGCGCAAGACCAAAAGTCAATGACCCCCTTCCCTCAACGACTATTCTGCGACACATCGTTCTTTTATGCCTGTTTGGACCCCAAGGATCGAAATCATGAAGTGGCCTTGGCTTTGCTCACAGAAGCCCAGGTCGTCGAAGCGAGGTTTTATACGACCTGGGATATTGTTAGTGAAACAGTCACACTCCTGCGTTACCGGAAAAACTATCAGACGGCCAAGCGTTTTCTCGTTGACATCAAACCTTCGTTGCACATTGTCTGGCACGGAGATGGCGTACACCAAGAAGCGGAAGAGATCTTTTGCAAATTTGGGAATGAACGGCGACTCTCATTTTGCGATTCGATATCATGTGTTGTGGTCACGACCCTCCTCGACCATATGCCGTGCCTGGCGTTTGACGAGGACTTTCGAAAACTTGGCCTCACGATCATCACTCCATAACTTCGATTTTCTTTGGGAAAAAACCAAGCTTACGACAAATGAACCATGTCAAGCTTGAGCCGTAGATCGAAACGGCTAGAAGAGACGTTACAGGAGAATGTGAGCACGCAGATGACACCACCCTCGTGGGAAATGACGGTATTTAGAGGCGTCCTACTAAAAGAAGCCCTTTATACACGTCAACTTTAATGCGCGAGCGAGAGGAGGTCGCACTATATGAAAGCGAAAAGCTTGGATAAGAAATTTGATTCAGGCGAAGACATTGTAAAATATGTGGACCTGCAAAAGGCCACACGTCCAGGCCAGGAAGCTCGTCGAGTGAATGTAGATTTTCCAGATTGGATGGTTGATTCCTTGGATAAGGAAGCTCGTCGTCTGGGCGTGACTCGGCAGGCCGTCATTAAAGTATGGATTGCGGAGAAGCTGAAAGGGATTTTGCTCCGCAAGGAATAGCAGTATGCAGTGGAACATATTTGAATTCACTATAATCATGATCTTCTATTTTTACCATGAAATTCAAGCATATAACAGATGATTTTCATGGTATTCTCATCTCGAAAAACTTTCTCTGAACATGCTATTCATACGTTCGCTTTGCACTGTCAACGTCCTGTAATAATGCCAACTAATTACATTACCTTTACTTTTGCAACGAGGAAACTACACACAGACAAAACTTTATCTTTTCCCTCTCGCGTATCATACGTTGTGACATTCGATGTGGTGCCAGCGCCCATATCCAACAAAAACGATCCAAAAACATGTCTTGAACATATGCATGCATATCCAATGAACAATTGATCGACAACGTCTCTTGCGGTATGGTTCAGAAAAAGCGAATCTCGCCGCGCAGTGAACATGTCATCACCAATCAACCAGCTCTCATTCACACGTCACCATATCGATACGAACTTCTATGCATATTGAAAAAGGCACCTGCTTAGCGATATTTGCCTATGATATCGGAACCGCCATTGACTTAGATCAAGCCGACCAGCGTATCACGGCTACCAAAAAACGCGATCGACTCAAACGACAACGTTCTGCCCCGCAGTATTTTGATTATCGGCCTCCACCACTCCGCATCAGCGAAGAGGTGGAATCTTTACAAATTGGAGATGCCTTCACACGACCTTCTGTCGATGTCGTTTTATATGACTTTGGTGCCGTTTCTGTTATCTACTCTATTCCCCTTCAGGGCCCTTTTGATGCGCTGCTCCCACTCAGTGAAGCGCTCTACGAAAATGTGCGGCTGCTCGAGGAGTCCAGGCAACGAGTCGATCTTCTCGTCAAGACCATTGCAACCGCCGTTGAAAAACCAAATATTGCATCCTTTGTCGAAGATTACTTGATTTTTCACATCGAGGCGACCCAGCCGACCTTCACCGCAACCAATATCGTCACGACATTGAGTCCAGAGATCGCTCAAATTCTTCGCTGCGAACGCGAGCCATTATCTGACGAAGAAGTGCATGACTCAACCTCATACCACATTGCGTTTGGGAAGAATGACGTTTCTTTCATTGATTGGAATGGCGCCTTGATCTATGGAGAAGAGATGGAGGATGTCTGTGCCGTTCTTGAATTCGCTAACGTCGAACTTCTTGAACGACGATATCTTGACGACCAATTGGATACGGCATTAGATCAAGCCTATGAATCGCTTACAAAATATCAATGGCAACATTTTCGCTGGCCAGGCTCCTTTCATACCGATCTACGTGGAATCGGACAGCTGCAAGTTGATAGTGCCATCCTGTTTGAACGTGTCACCAATGCGTTAAAATTACTTGGTGATCAATATCTAGCTCGCGTCTATCGTCTCACCTCTCAACGGTTCCATTTACAGGGATGGGATGCCGGCATTCATCGAAAACTCGAAACCATTGCCAGTGTGTATGAAAAACTGGCGGATCAGACTGGAAACCGCCGCATGGAGGTCTTGGAATGGATCATTATCATTCTCATCACGGTCTCAATCATCCTCCCGTTTATTCCAGGCTTTCCAGGATATTAGTGTTCGTCGCTCGTGAATCGTCGTTCGTATTTCGTCTTATGAGAAAAGGGAGGAGTGCGAAAGTAAACGCATTTCTCATTCAGATAGTTGGAATGAAACAACACTCTCATAAATTCTAGCCATGCGTGATTGGATTGCTCTTTTCATTAGCTTTGTATCTGGAGGTTGTCTTGCGTGGCTCATTGCGAGTACACGAACGAAAGCCTCGATGACATCTGCCCTCAGCCACGAAGAGCAGCAACGGGCAGCCGCGGAATCACGAATCGAAGAACTGCGTCAACAGCTCACGGCCCTTCACACCGAATGTCATCAGACTCGTGAACGCCTTATGGACAGTGAGGCTACGAAAATTTCGGCCGAGACCAAGTATGAAGAAGCGACTCGTCATCTTGCGCAACAACATTCGCTCCTGGAAGAAACCCAGTCCACACTCTCAAATACCTTTCGATCACTGGCCGCAGAAGCCCTGGCAGGAAATAACACCGGGTTTTTGACATTGGCGGAAGAAAAATTCAAGGCCTTACGAGAGGAGAGTTCCAATGATCTTGAACAGAAAAAAACGTCGATCGATGCCCTGGTTCAACCTCTCACACAACTCCTCGCCACGTATCAACAGGAAACCAAGGAACTTGAGAGTAAGCGGCTTCGGGAACTGAGCACCGTTGGAGAACAATTACGACAGGTTGCCCTCTCACAATCAACGTTACAAGCCGAAACGGCCAAGCTCGTCAACGCCCTCCGCTCTCCACAGATCCGTGGGCGATGGGGCGAGATTGCCCTTCGCAAAACAGCAGAACTGGCCGGCATGTCTGCACACTGCGATTTCGTTGAACAAAAAAACGTCGCAACCGCTACCGGGCATCTTCGCCCTGATATGATTGTCAAACTGCCAGCGCAACGTGAGGTGGTGATCGATTCCAAGGTGCCATGTAGCGCATTTCTTGAATCACTAGAAGCCACGAACGACGACGAGCGCAACCGTGCGCTTTCGCGCCATGCGGCGCACGTGAAACATCATGTCAATCAACTATCTTCGAAAGAATACTGGGACCAGTTTCAGGCCTCTCCAGAATTCGTCGTGCTGTTCATCCCCAACGATTCATTTCTTGCGGCGGCGGCCGAACGGGACCCCTCACTCATTGAATCCGCCATCAGTAAAAATATTGTCATCGCGACGCCAACGACGTTTATCGCGTTACTCAAAGCCATCGCCTATGGGTGGAAGCAGGAACAAATCACGGAAGATGCCGAACGCATTAGTACCCTAGGGCAGGAGCTTTCAGAACGCCTGGGCATCTTAGTGGATCATTTCATGAGAGTTGGCGGGTCTCTAGGAAAGGCGGTCGAAGCCTACAATGCGTCCGTGGCATCCCTAGAAAGCCGCGTGCTGCCTTCGGCACGAAAGTTTCAACAGCTAGGAGCCGGTAGCAAAAAAGACATCGATGATCTCCGCCCCATCGATCATAGTCCTCGCACCTTGGCCTCGACACAACACGAGACAGAGGTTCCAGACCGATACACACCGTAACTGTTTCACTTCTATGAAGGGAGGGTCATGAAGCGTTCTTCGTGTCTCGCAAGAATCCCTCTTGTATTGATACGGAATACGAGATACCCTTCACGAGATACGAACCTCCATGAAAGCCATGCTCCTGACACAAGAAGGTGATGTTTCCAAAGCACCTCTTCGTCTCACGGAACTTCCTGCCCCTCACCCCGGCCCAGGGCAGGTTCGAGTCAAAGTCCAGGTATGTGGAGTGTGCAGGACCGATCTTCATATTGTTGAAGGCGAGTTACCACGTTCTACCCGCCCCATCATTCCCGGTCATGAGACAATTGGCATTGTCGATCAAATTGGCCCACAGGTTCACCACTTGAAAGAGGGAGACAGAGTCGGCATTGCCTGGCTTCAACACACCTGCGGACACTGTGAGTTTTGCCTGAACAACCGGGAAAATCTTTGCGCGCAGACTCTATTCACAGGCTACCACGTCCATGGCGGCTACGCGGAATATGCGTTAGTACCAGAACACTTTGCGTATCCAATTCCGTCTATTTTTAGTGATGAAGAAGCGGCGCCATTACTCTGCGCTGGCATTATTGGCTACCGCGCATTGCGCCGTAGCCACATCAAGCCGGGTCAACGTCTTGGACTCTATGGATTTGGAGCATCCGCCCATATCACCATTCAAATTGCCAGGAACTGGGGATGTTCAGTCTATGTCTGTTCGCTTCGAGAGGAACATCGTGCCCTTGCTCGTCAGCTGGGAGCGGTTTGGGTTGGCGACGCCACAGAAGGCCCTCCAGACACCCTACACGGAGCAATTCTTTTTGCTCCTGCAGGAGAACTCGTGCCTCCGGCCCTTCAAGCGCTCGAAAAAGGTGGAACGCTTGCGTTAGCCGGCATTCATATGAGTGCCATTCCACCACTCGATTACGCACAAGAGCTGTTTCACGAACGCACGCTTCAAAGCGTCACGGCTAACACAAAGCAAGACGGGCTAGACCTGTTTCAGGAAGCTTCCGACATTCCTATTCGTACTCATACTCAATCATTTACATTGGAGGCTGCAAACATAGCCCTTCAAGAGCTTAAGATGGGCACGATTCAAGGAGCGGGAGTCTTGACGCTGGCCTGAGGCAGCGTTATCTTTTCAGCAACTGACGATCAATGGTACAACGTAGAGATATGGTTCAATAGCGAGACACAATGGTAACATCAAGAAGGATGGAGGGGAATCAAATGGGTCATCCACAGTATCAACGTTTCTCAACACCGTTAATCCGTAATCGATCCAACCGCACGGTCAGGCAACTTGACATGCCCTGGATATTGACGGTCAGTTTTGTGAGTTTCATGATACTGTGTTCTTACACCAACGCGCTTGCCGATAACTCCACAATGGCGGTGAAGGAATCGACATTACGCGTGCCATACACAGGTGTCACACCCAACGGTTCGCTCTCATTCCCACTCTATAACGGCGAAGGATTTGCTTATTTCAGCGCTGGCGTTGGCTTGGAAGAACGCAAACTCACCTACCCTTCGTATTCCCTCAAATTGATTCTCGTGCAGGACGGAGGTGCATTTTTATCCAACGTTGCACTCACCGTTCATCAGCTGGATGGACCGGTGTCCTTTGACATCCCAGCGGCTCACGTCGAAGGCCCCTGGGTCTTCATCAATATTCCCGCCGGTACATATTTACTGAAAGCCATGAATTCCAAACAGCAACTTCTTGAAAAACAGGTCGACGTTGTTGATGCTCAACAAAAGGTTCTCTACCTACGCTGGTAAGCCTTACGCATACGAACCAATGCTTTCCTAGTGTGCGGCTGCTCACCGTCGCCCTCAAGCCCTTCCCTTAGCATTATTGAAGCTTTCGAGACAGAGGGGCATGCAGATGCCCCTCGTCTTCACCATCTTGTCTGCATAGGCCAATCTGCTCCCCTTGGTAGATCCCCCTCTTTATTACGTGAAGACAACGCCTACCTAGTCTGCTCATTCATTAGAATTTTTTAATGTGACTCTAATCAGAGACTTAGGTCTCATTGATACGATGCACCCATAAGTTAAGGAGGGAATCATCATTATGATCAATGACACCAACAGAACCAACGTTAACCAGTATTCTTGTTCCCGATGTCAAGGACTTATGGCTCCAGAATCCTGCTTCAATTTGCACTACGATGCAGGAGAGATGGAAATTTTGACCTGGCGTTGCCTGCAATGTGGAGAATTAATCGACCCCGTCATTCTCCAAAATCGCATGAACCCTCTCCCCAATATGGGGAGAAGAAAGCCACGTCCAGCACTGCCGAACGTCCAACGGACATCCAGAGCCACAACGCTGACAAGCTCAGGCAGGTGAGAAATAGCGGTTGAGGAAATGACTGTCGGTAGTCATAACAACCCTGGTGATACAATGCCACATCGCATTCTTATTATTGATGATAACGCCGACATACGATGGATATTATCTGATCTACTGACATCGCACGGGTTTTATTGCGAGCAAGCCCACGATGCCATGACTGCACTCTCGATACTTGACCATTCTCACTTTGACGTTATCTTGACGGACTATCAAATGCCGAATATGAACGGTCTGGAGTTGCTGCAGAAACTTGCAGTATTGCCACATACCTCATCAATACCGGTCATTATGATTACCGCCTTTGGAAAGGAGACACTCGAAGCCGAAGCACGACAGGCCGGAGCCTGCGCCGTGCTTCAAAAACCAATTGATTCACTTGAACTGCTGACGGTTGTTACACGGACAATCGAAAAAACACGACCTCCTCACTCCGACCCTTGTCAGTGTTGCTAGCAAGAAAAAGGAGAGCCGGAACGGCTTCCCTGAGTCGCATCGGGATACCATCCCACCACATTGGTTACCCACGACCATAGACTTAGGCAAACGTTTCCGCCTCTCCCGTTTTAGGACACGGATCATAACATCTCGACTGACGTCCCATCACATATAGCAACAGCTCAAAGGCCGAACAATGGTCAATATGAGAACCAAACTATTCAGACAGAGACGCATCGACAATAATTTCGTACGTACAGTCTTGATCGTACTCTTCCTACTCTTTCCCTTAACAGTTGAAAGCGTATTCTCTGAGTCGATGCTCACATCGACACCGATGAGTGAAGATGAAGCAATTCAGCTAGGCGAAGAGTTTGGACTAATCATTGGAGAAGTTGATGAAGAACTTCGAGCGTACCTCGGACTTGAACGAGCCGAAGGCGTCGTAGTGTTTGAAGTCATCGGAGGAAAACCGGCAGATCTGGCAGGAATCAAAGCACAATCCATCATCAAAGAAATCGACTCCCATGATATTCATACCTTGAAAGAATTTGGCATTGCCCTCAAAACAGCGATGACAACAGAAAATTTCAGCTTAGCCACATATGAGCCGGCTGATCCAACAAACCAAGGCCTCACGGGTGGTGTCCACTTTCACTTTGTCCGCATCAAAAAAACCTAACTCCTGATCATTATACATCTCGCGTTGCCCAGCGAGATGACCTCCCCATCTACGCTCTTTTCTACAGCGAAGTCTTCTCAGATCATCGACAGACTATCCGTTAACCTCTTGTAGAAAAAGAATAATTGCCTAGAGCTCTGCAACACACTACACTATAGCGAATACCAATAAGTATCAGCTGAGGGATATCAACGAACTCCGCGCGATTACTCATTTCAAACGTTCGAAAGTTATTTCAAACGGCTATAGCGTGAAGGGACATTCTTTTTAGAATGAATCTAGTTTCCCATACGACTCTTGGAGGACTGTCATGATCAGAACTCGATTCATCTTCACCCTTTTGTTGTGTCTCATTCCAAATATTTCGTTCGCACAATTTGGTCTATTGGACGGTCTGAAAGAAAAGGCGACCGAACAGTTCGGATCGTTAAGTGACAATACCCTAGACAATGACAAAATAGTATCAGGCCTCAAAGAAGCCTTATCCGTCGGCACGGACAACACCATCAATCTCACAGGAAACCTTGATGGGTATCTCAAGAATGACGCCATTAAAATATTATTACCGAAACAATTACAGTCCATGGATAAAGGGCTGCGCGTCGTCGGCATGGGACCTCAAGTCGATGAATTCGTCGTTGGGATGAATCGTGCTGCCGAAGAAGCCGCGCCACTAGCCAAGCCCATCTTTCAGGATGCCGTCAAAGAAATGTCGGTGAAAGACGGAAAGGCCATCTTAAATGGCGGAGACACTGCAGCAACTGATTACTTCAAAAGCAAGACGAAGGACAAACTCACCGAAGCGTTTACACCAAAAGTTCAAGAAGCCATGGGCAACGTAGGAGTCGCCGCGCAGTACAAAGCGCTTGTCGGGCGCTACACCTCATTGCCATTCGTGAAGGCTGAACAGTTCGACTTAGATCACTACGTGGTAGGAAAAAGCTTGGATGGCTTGTTCTATACACTTGCGCAAGAAGAGCAGAAGATTCGAACTGATCCTGCCGCCCGCGTGACAAGTTTATTAAAAGACGTATTCGGAAAACAGGGAAACTAGACGAGAAAGACCGGCTTTTCTCACATGTACGTGGTTCATGATTCGTACGGGAAGGAGAGTCATAGACTTCATATTCTCCTAGCGCAACACCTTTTACGCCATTCTCAGTATCGTCAAAAGACGATCAGGAAATGCTCAGACACAGTAAGAGTCTACACACCCCATGAAAGACTCTACGAGAATAAACAGATTCAATTGTGTTCAGGGTCAGAAGAATTGGGGTCAACCGGATTAAAGCGTTGCAACCGGTCAACAAGTGGTTGAGCTTCTGGAGTTGACGTTCTGGTTGGTTCGCTGGGAGGGTGGTCCCAGGCAATGTGCGTGATATGATGTTCTTCAAACGTTCGACGAATCACGATGACCATGGCATCAAGCGTCACCTCATCGCTTTCACGAAGATCAAGACGACGATCTTCATTCTTCTCTGGAGGAGGCGTTTCATGAAGCAACGCCCAACACCGGTTAAACAAGGCTTCTCGAACCGGAACCGGAATCGTCAGCGTCTCTAAGTCTGACGTCGACAACGCCAACACCATGAGCACGAACTGTAAGTCGGGCAAGCCGGGGTTTTGAACATCGAGGGTCTGCATTGGAGTATGTTATCGTTGTCCATGAAGTGTTGACAAGAGTGTTCACGATAAAAATTCTTTATGGAACCTCAAGATCTTTCCCATATATTCGAGCGTATCGGGACACATCACGCCAGTAGGCGCCTCGAACTTCAAACTATTCACTCAGCGATTCGGTCCGGGCCGACCGGACTCCATATCAGCTTTGAAAACCTCGATCGTGTCGGCCCTCTACTCAAAGCGCTGCTCAAGATCAGCGGACTCTGGAATAGGGCCGTACGAAATTCACTGCATTACGAAATCATTGAACACCCTGTTCGTCTCCAAAATCTCCCGCCGTCATTTCAAGGCTTCCGCATCCTCCATCTTTCGGATCTTCATCTGGAAGGCATTGCAGACGGAGGTGCGGCACTCCACCGGGCAATCAGCCAGATTGACTATGATCTGTGCGTCATCACCGGAGACTTTCGATTGCTCACCTATGGGGACTATCAACAGACACTCATTTGTCTGGCTCCGCTTGTGAAGCACATTCAATGCACCCATGGCATCATCGGGATTCTTGGAAATCATGACTTTCTCGAAATGGTACCAGGTATAGAATCTCTCGGAGTTCGCATGTTGCTCAACGAAGCCATGCCCATTCAACGCGGCACCGAAACCATTTGGATTGCCGGGGTGGATGATGCCCATTGGTATGAAGTCGCCGATCTTACCAAAGCCCTGCAAGCAGTCCCGAAGCAAGGCCCGATCGTTCGAATTCTCTTGGCGCATTCGCCGGAAATTATTGAGGAGGCGGCCTTAGCCGACATTGACTTGTATCTCTGCGGACATTCACATGGAGGACAAATCTGCATCCCAGGAGGAACGCCCATCATCGTCAATAGTCGATGTGGGCGAGAATATGCGGCTGGATCGTGGAGACACCATCACATGCAAGGGTATACCACTCGAGGAGTCGGAACCTCATTGCTCCCCGTTCGCTTATCTTGCCGGCCGGAGATTGTCGTTCATCGTCTGTTTGCCACGACATGAACGAGTCAGCAGAATGCCGGCAATCCTTAGAATGGTAATTTCAACCCTCGTGGCAGTATAGACTTGGACTTACCTGACGTTAATAAATCTTGCAACAACGTGTTGTTTTGAGTAAGTCGATCGGTTAAGTCCCCACCAACCGCGCCCAAACTTCCAAGCCGTTTTTGTACATTCCGGATAGGTTCCTTTGTTTTCGCCTGAATGGCCACTTGAAGGTCTTGCTGGAAGCGGACGGCCACCTCATTCACCATTTTCCCTGCCGCACGTTGAACAATTTCATCCAAATCAGATTCAAGCGCCACATCATAGTGCTCTATCGTACCAGTCACATTCGCCTTGACCGATAACTGTGAAACATCTGCAATAGCTTTTCGTAACGACTGCGTCAATGGACGAGTGTCCTGCTGAGAACCTGCTGAAATATTCAACCCTGTCAACTGTCCTGATCCTTTAGCATTCAACGCCTGTCCGTTCAGCGAAGCCGTGATTGCGATATCAGCGGCCCCGTCATTCAGCGAAACAGGTAACTGCGCATCCTTCGATAGGACAATATCTTGAAGGTGAAAGTTCTTTGCGACAAATTGCATCTGATCCAAGGCTTGTGCAGGCTGACGGTGATCGAGCGTACCTTCCAGCATGAGAGACCGTACGCCTTTCAATTTTTCCCCGCTGAACGCAAACGTCAGAGGCTGACCAAATGTCGCCTGTTCAGGCGTGATGTTGCGAACCGTACCCGAAAGATCTCCAACATCGAGATTCAATGATACGTTTGCCAGACGAATCAAAAAGGCCACACCCGGTCCATCGGAAGATGCCGGGACCTCAGATTTTTCTGCTCCTTCACCTTGTTCAAGATACGGTTTCAATCGTTCATACCATGCCACTGCCTGCTGCACCCACGATCCAATATGGCTCCCGAGCAATGACTGGCTGAGATTAGCAAGTCCTTGAGGAGAGAGATTATATTTTTTCTGAAGATGCTGAATGTCACGTTGCGGTGCCGCTTTGATCTGCGCCAACCGTGTTTTCAAGAGTGCGATTTTCTCCTCGAATTCTTGTTTGGCATCTTTCACTTGCCGAACATCCGTTTCAATCTCTTTCTTCAGAGATTGGACTTCTTCGACACCGCTAAGAACCCCACCTATTCCACCTTTCGCCGATTTCTTTACCTGCTTGACCCGTTGTTTGTATTTCTTCACCTGTTCTTTGCCTGGCAACTGTTTTAAGCGCTCTTCCCAAATGTCCCGTTCGTGCTGAATATCGCTTTTTAGCGTTTCGATCAGTCTCACCGTTTCTAAATCTTCCTTTTCCAAAATCTCTTTGACGTTGGGAATTTCTAAAGCTGGGAGCGAAAGCGCGAACGCGCTTTCCGCAGGCTCAGAAACTGGAGCATTCCGGATAGCACCCGATGCCGAACGTTCGGTTCCGAACTGCACTCCCTCAACGGCCATTTCTTCGATAATCACCTGACTCCAGAGCAATGGCAAGACATCCAACCCCATGGCCATCCGAGCAATATCCACGGCATTCGACATCGGCTTATCAGGATTCGTGACTTGCAAACGGGTCAGCGTCAATCCAGATGGGAATAGGCTCAAATCGGCTGCGTCAAGTTCGACCTTGGCTCCAACTATCTCTGTTCCCTTGGTTTCAATGATATTCTCAACAAGCGTATCAACAATAAATATCCAAAAGACCGCAAGCACAAGGATAAGCATGCTTACTAGGCCAAAACTCCATTTCACGAGTGTCTTCATCCGTGTATACTCCCAGAGTAAATCAATCCGTAACGGTTGACGCAACGACCATGACTCATCTCAGTATTCGACACAGCACCACATGACATTGATGGGTGCCAAAGAAGAGGAAAAGACTCGTGTACGCAACCGACACAAAGCGTTTCTTTCACGACGTCGTTCCAGACCCACTCCATCAGGATACCTCTCAATTGCGTACCTGTCCAATGTCATGTATGTAGAGAGCAAGCATATAATGGGCAACACGTCCATGCAGCAGGTTTGCACGAAGAGCGACCTGACAGTACAATATGAGAATGCAAGAAGTGCTCAATACTCGATTACGAATTTGTTCGCTTTCTTGTGCCATGCTCATCATGCTGTGCGGGAGTCTTGGGTTCCTCTGTCCCATGATGCTACCAATGGCCGATGCCTCTTCTCTCCCGCATCACGAAATGGATGGAACGGAAGCGTGCATAGACTCCCTGCTCCTGACCTTGGCACAGAACCAACATGAACCGATTCATTCTATTGCACTCGAAACACCCACACCCTGGGGAAGCCTCGCTCTCCACAGAAATATCATCGACACGACTATCACCCAACACCCTCCTCGAAGCGGCCCGCTTCGCTATATCTTTCTCTCAACTCTGCTGATTTGATTCCGTTCGCTCACCCTCAATAACCCATAGCGCCATCTGCGCACTCAAGAAAAACCTGAAGCAGACTGGAGCCTGACGTCGATATCCACATGCGCCCTGGACCATGTGATGAGCCACGAACCATTGCTATGGAGTTACCCTATGCGAATGTACCCGTTCTCTCTCGTGAAATGTGCATGCACCATATTACTCATGTGCGGACATACGGCGTTCGCATACGACGACACGCACGATCACACCGTGACGACGGCTCAGGTCGAGCCATCACCACAACATGCCGTTGCTCAGCATTCAGAGAAGCATTCCTCAGAAAATCCACCAACTTCCATCTTTTCGGACCCCATGAGGAACAGAGACAACCCACTTGGCACCATTCAATCTCCCCGCATTGAGCAAGAGAAAGCGTATTCGCCTCCTCCACCAACGATGGGTTCTCAAATGGGTATAGTGAATACCCTGAACGTGCCGTCACTCGGATACGAGCTGGATGGAGATATCAAAGTCTTTACCCTGATCGCCCAACCCATCCACCATGAGTTTACCGACGGACACCCCATGGACCAATCGATGATTCCGCTCATGAATCAGTTTGTCGGGAACATGCACAACGAGAGACCCCATACCGCACAACATGGCCTCGTATGGGGGTATAACGGATCGATGCCCGGCCCGACGATTGAAGTGACGGAAGGCGATCGAATCCGCGTCATCCTCATCAATGAACTTCCGGAACCCACATCAATTCATTGGCACGGCTTAGAGATACCCAACCATCAAGACGGCGCAGGCGGGGTGACCGAAGCTCCCACTCCGCCTGGAGGCCAACACGTCTACGAATTTACGGTGCATCAGAATGGAACATTCATGTATCACACCGGGTTTAACGTCATGAAACAGGATGCACTTGGACTCGGCGGCCTGTTCGTCGTCCACCCTAAAGACCACACCTCACGACCGGACAAAGAGTTTGCAATCCTCCTACAGGAATGGACATTTGCTCCGGGAAATCCCAATCCCAATATCAGCTCAATGAATTTCAATTGGTTTACATTTAATGGCAAAGCCGCTCCAAGCATTGATTCCCTGAACATTCAGCAAGGAGACCGTATCCGCATTCGCTTCGGTAATCTGAGCATGCAAAGCCATCCCATCCACATTCACGGCTACTCCTGGAAGGTTGTTGGAACAGAAGGCGGCCCGATCCCGCCATCGGCTCAATGGCCTGGGTCGACGATCAACGTGCCACCAGGTACCACCCGTGATGTGGAATTCATCGCGTGGAACCCTGGATCGTGGCGTATGCATTGCCATCGCCTTCATCATGTGATGAATGCCATGGCCGATGCGCCCATGGGCATCATGCCGCATGGAGGCATGTTTACACTCGTTCATGTCACGCCCACAGACCCCGAAGCCGTCTGGCAACATCCAAGTCAACAGAAAAGGGAGAGACCATGAAGTATCCGGCTATCTGCGTGCTCATGAGTGTACTGTTCACCCAGGGCTGCGCCACGGTCGACGTCACACAGGATCAAGAGCGCATCATCAAGGAAAGTCTGTCGCGTACAGGAAGTCCGGTAGCCTGGCAACAAACAGCCGAGGATCATGCCCAGACCAAACACATGATTGATGATTTTCTCAAAAATGGTGTCACGCGCGAAGAAGCCATTCGGATCAGCTTGCTGAATAATCCAAGACTGCAAGCCACTCTGGAATCTTTAGGTATTGCCCGCGCAGATGTGGTGCAAGCCGGTCTCTACACCAACCCGGAACTGGGCACGCTCCTTCGCTTTCCGATAAGCGGCGCGACAGGGACAAACACCGAACTGGACCTGTTTTTTCGAATATCCGATCTCTGGAACGTTCCACTGCGACGCCACATCGCCGAAGTCGATGCACTCCGCATGACACAACTCGTCGTCCAAGAAGTGCTACAGACGGCCGCCGCAGCCCGCGATGCCTTTGACGACATGCTCCTACAAGAAGCCCTCTATCAATTCATGACCCGCAATGTTGAACTCTTTCACACAACAGTCCAAGAATTACAAGTCCGATTTCATGCGGGACTCGTCAATGATCTGGATATTTACCTCGCGGAAAACGTGTTATTCGATGGACAAGTTGAACTCGCAAGCATTCACGCCAAACGAGTGACAGCACGGACTCGACTGATTGAAACACTGGGCTTCGACCCGCTGGCGAATGCACAAATCAAGATACATGGCAACCTGGAACAACTTCCTCTTCGTGCGCTTTCCCCTGAACAGGGATGGGATATTGCCAAACGCCATCGTGTGGATTTACAACTCAATCACCTTCAAATTGAGCAAACCCGTCGGATTCTTGCCCTGCAAAAAGCCAGATTTTTTGGCGACGTTGGCTTTGGAGGTAACTATACGAGAGAGTTGGATCAGGTGCGCAGTGCGGGACCGCTCCTGGTTCTCCAAATCCCCATTTTCAATCAAAATCAAGGGGGAATCGCCCGAGCCGAGTTTCAATTGCGGCAAGCTGAACAACAACTCCAAGCCGCTGAGTTGGCGACCAAACAAGAAATTCAACACCTCTTGGCCGAACTCACATTTCACGAAACCCATGCTCAGCTATTTCGTGATAAAATGCTCGTCGCACAACAGAACGCACTCACTTACGTTGAACGATTTTATAACACCATGCAACTCAACAGCATCTTTCTTATCGAAGCCCGTCGCCGCATATTGGATACCCAGCGGGGATACTTTCAAGCTCTCCGGGCTTACCGACAGACAGAATCCAAACTCCAAGTCGCCTTAGGCGGGCAATTTCCGATGAACACCGATGTTCCATGACGTTCACGAAATTCACCCCCTCACATTGAGACGCCTGGAGATGGCATGCGCGTCACCGTATAATAGACATTGCTCACATGTGTTTGTTCTCCAGCGCAGCGAACGTCCACAACATTCGAAAGGGCAAAACCTCGATACAGAGCTGAATCGGCTCAGAAGAGCAATCTGAATACACCATGAAATTTGAAAAGTATCCCATTTCGGCAACAATCAAACACAACCTTGCTCAGCTCGGGTTTGTGCGAACCACAGACATTCAGTTTAAAGCCATCCCTTCAATCATGGCAGGCGAAGACGTCTTGGCGATTGCCCAGACCGGAACGGGGAAAACGGCAGCCTTCGCCATTCCGATCATCCACCACATCGATCACAGGAAAAGCAATCAACGTTCTCATGGCATTCAATGCCTCGTTATGGTTCCGACGCATGAACTCGCCATGCAGATTGGAGAGGTCTTTACCTCGCTGTCCAAACACACAAAAGTCAAAGCATACGCCATGTATGGCGGTGTGGAACAAGATCCGCAAATTCAAAAACTTCAACACGGCATCGATGTCCTCATCTCCACACCGGGCCGCTTGTTTGATCTGATCCATCAAGGTTACGTTGACCTCAGACGGGTCAACACCCTCGTCCTCGACGAAGCCGATCATATGCTCGATCTCGGCTTCATCGACGATATTCATGCGATCAAACGGAAGCTCACTCAACAACACCAAACCTTATTTTTCTCCGCCACCATCGATAAAGACATTAAAAAACTCGCGTATTCTCAAATCAGACATTCGGCTATCCGTATACAAATTTCACCAGAAAATCGTGTCTCAAAAAATGTCTCACACTATGTCATGTTTGTGGAAATGGATGACAAGCGGTTTTTCTTGGAACGATTTATGGCTGATAACCCTGACAGCCGGATGATTGTATTTGTGAGGACCCGTGTCCGCGCCGAACGGGTCGCCAAAGCCATGGGACGCGTGGGAATCGAAACAGTGACGATCCATGGCGACAAAGATCAACACGATCGTGCCGAGGTCATGAAAGCTTTCAAGGCCGGGGGCAGTCGTGCGTTAATTGCCACCGATGTCAGCGCGCGCGGGATTGACATCCCAGATGTTCATTACGTAATCAACTATGACTTACCGGACAAAGCCGAAAATTATGTCCACCGCGTAGGACGAACTGGTCGCGGTGTGAACAAGGGCACCGCCCTTTCGTTCTGTAGCAAAGAAGAAAAAGAACGGCTTGAAGAAATTCAAGGTTTTCTAGATAAACAGATCGATGTCATCAAAATCGCGAAAGAAGACTATGCCTTCACCATTCAACATCCCAGTGGAGAGGACACGTTAGAAGAGTTACTGGAAACCATGAACGAATGGGAGAAGCATAAAAAGAAGAAGAAAAGAAAATCTAAAAAATGATGATAGATAGGAGTGCAAACCCAGAAGCACCACACTCGCGCACCCGCGTGCTGTCAACAACAGAATGCTAACGACGCAACGTCAAGCCCTTGCTTGTCGCTCGCATCATGAGATAACAAATCGCCTTCATCCTCATCGACATCGTTCTATACACTTGTTTTCTGAAGACTCAGTTTCGATAACCACTTTGTCATCATCTTTGCTAATTCTTGAAAGTTAATAGGTTTCGTTACGTAATCATCCATGCCAGCCGCAAGACATTTTTCCCGATCGCCTTGCATCGCATTGGCGGTCATCGCAATAATTGGAACGTGCTCTCGCGTATCTTGTCGTTCGTGAATCATGTCTCGTGTTTCGTCCTCATACACTTCACGTTTCACGCGTAACGCTTCACATCTTCTAATTACTTTCGTAGCTTCATAGCCATCCATTTCAGGCATCTGACAATCCATCAACACGAGCGTATAGGGCACACGTGATACCGCTTCGACGGCTTCCTGCCCATTCCCGACAACATCTGCCCGATACCCCAAACGCTCCAACATCATGACCGCAAGTTGCTGATTGACTCCATGATCATCTGCCACCAGTATCCGCACCGAACTTCGAAGAACCTCATCATCCGTCACACTTGGCTCTACGATAGGTGCAGACTCGCGCTCCTCTTGTTGATAGCCCATGACCGTTGCGAAACAGTCATACAAAGATTGCATCCGAATGGGTTTCGTCACATAGCCTTCGAAGCCAGCCTCACGAGCTATTACAGAATCAATGCCTTGCCCCAATGCCGTCAACAAAATTAAACGCACAGCACTAAACGATGCATTCGCCTTTATGGTACGCGCCAGTGCTACGCCATCCATCTCTGACATCTTCATTCCGACAATAGCAAGGTCGAATGGCTCCTTCTCCTGTTCAGCCGCATGGAAACATGTCAGAGCCTCCGTGGATGTTGCAGCCGTCACACACGTCATTCCCCATTCTTCGGCATAGCGCGCAAGAAGATCACGATTCGCTCGATGGGCATCCACAATACAGAGACGAAGCCCGCGAAGCTGGTCACACTGCGGCAATACAACCTGTTCAGACTGCTTCTCAAGTTGAATGGTCATCCAAAACGTGCTCCCTTCGTTCGGAACACTCTCAACGCCAATCTTTCCATGCATCTGCTCGACAAGCTGCTTACAAATAGCAAGGCCAAGACCGGTCCCTCCATATTTTCGTGTTGTGGAGCTATCCGCCTGACTGAATGAGGCAAAGAGCTTCGCCGTGGCCTCGGGAGATATACCGATTCCTGTATCCGCCACTTCTACACGCAGAACAACGTATTCAGCTTCCTCTTGAAGAAGCTGAACCTGTACAGAAACTTCTCCATGCTCGGTAAATTTAATCGCATTGCCGATTAAATTCAGTAAAATTTGCCGAAGACGCCCTGGATCGCCTCGAAGGTTCACAGGGACATTCGCAGAAACAAGACCGATGAGTTCCAGATCTTTTTCTGCCGCCTTACTTGCGACTAACTCCAACGTTTCTTCGAGGGACGTGCGTAAGTTGAAATCAATCGTTTCCAGCTCCAGTTTTCCGGCTTCAATCTTTGAAAAATCAAGGATATCATTGATGATCGTTAATAAGGCTTCACCTGACCCCCGAACCGTATCGGCAAGATGATGCTGTTGAGGCGTGAGTGCGGTTTCGAGTAACAATCCGGTCATGCCGATCACGCCGTTCATCGGTGTTCTGATCTCATGACTCATCATCGCAAGGAATTCACTCTTTGCCTTTACCGCAGCTTCCGCACGCTCCTTCGCTTCAAGAAGTTCAAGTTCTGCGCACTTCCGTGTTGTAATATCAATGGAATACACGCGAATCGCATTAAAATCTGGAAGCAAGGTAATTTCTTGCTCATAGATGACATGGTCCATGTAGATCTCTCGACCATATGACGGCTGTCCACTAGTCTTCAATTTTTCAATAATCGCCGGCAAATCATGAATAAGCGGGTGAATCTCTGAGGCATGGCGATGCTCATCATAGATGGTTTGTGCGGCGGGATTCAGGTACCGCACCTGCCCGTCACCATTGACTTCGATGATCGGGTTGGGATTGCTTTCGGGAAATGAAGCCAAACGCCGCAACTCGGTCTCCCCTTCTAATTTCGCCTTCACAGCTTTTTGCGCTTCTTCCCGTACCCTTCTGAGCTCAAGCATTTGGGAATAGATTTTCTGTGACAACACAATCGCAACACAGAGAAAAATGAAGATCCCCGTCCCTCCAAGGATCAGCACTTCATCCCATCTGTTAGCCAAAGACTCTTCAACATGATTAAAAAGACGGTTCACCTCTTTCTGAATAAGGGCATGAATCTCTGCTTGCCGTTGATAGATATCTTCAAATACCAATTCAATTTCGCCTTTGAGCGTCGCACGTTCTTGGAGCAGACGTAGCATATTCACACGGTTATCTGTCTCTACGGCATTCTGATATTTGGTCTCCCATTGATCAGCCACAAGCACATAGGCTTTCAGATCTGCAGACACGGCCTCCAACCCAAGTAATGTGTTTCGAAGCTCGTGATCCTGACTTGCCTGGGATTGGACTCGGAGAAATCCCTGAAGTTTATCGATGGCACCGACTTTCCCATTTTTCAAGTCCTGAATGTCAAAAAGCGAAATCATTTGCCTCCGCACATCCGTCAAATGTTTCTCAATATTCGCTCGAGACACATTCAGCGCGTTCTCCTGGGCTTTTAAGTCCATCCGTGCTTCTTTCACTTGCCCCAGGGCAAAGTGAATCAAGCTGACAGCGTAGAGCCCAAACGCTAAGGCAAGGCTCACCAGGACCCACACCATCAACTGAATACGATATTCATCTTTCAAAAATTTCATAACGTACCGTTTTCTACATGCACACCATGCAACAGTCTATGTCCTATATAGCGCCCGGTCAGCAGAACTGTCGCTACGGCTTGCGGCGCCAATTCACATAGGTTTGTCGATAGCTCAATCATTCATCGTACGTCAGGTGTCAAAGTGTGGCGTCTGGAGGTTGCCAAAAACCAGATAATCCAGAGATGACAGCCACACGACTCCGTCTTGCTTATAGACAACAGCGCACGCTGTCGCTCTGACTGAGGTGATGGCCTATAGAGTCATTCAATAATCATTATCGAACAAAGAGTGTCAAAAATTAAATCTAACTTTTTGAAAGGCAATGGTATTTTCTCTGGCTTTCACCCTATATCGAATACCGCGATTGGTCGCTTCTTGACGATCTGTAACATACCCCTCCATTGGTCCTTATCCAGAAACACAAAAAAGGAAAACGACACACAACAACGAAAAACGAGAAACTTCGGCACCTAATGTTCGGCAATCTCTCGTCAATAGACAAAGACGTCTGACAAGCACACGAAACAATGACAACCGTCTCAATATACTGCCGTCGGTACAACCTGTGTTGTTGCGCTGTGCACATGATGTACATTTGGCTGAAAGTTATTTGGTTTCGCTACAATCGGAAGAAACATTTACAACTCGTGAATTTCACACAAACTTCTTACGATGAGACAGGCCATGGAATGTCTACATGCGACTTCGCACGTGTGATTCATGCCCGCTGTGCAAACGGAAATACGATTACGGGAGTGGAAGTCTTTCGAGCTATGTGGGAAGCCATAGGGTTACGGTGGCATGCACGATTGAGCCGACAAGCAACCATCACTCAATGGCTTCTTCGAGCCTATGCCTGGTTTGCCAAAAATAGATTACGACTGACACGAAGAGCAGAATGAAATATTTTCTCACGAACTCAACATGACGAACGAGAAAAAGAACCCGCCATTACCCCTTCACTTTTTGATAATGACACTTGCTGACTCCGCCTTATCAGGTCGTGCTTTTTCTCTCTCATTCAGTAGCCAATCACGATATTGTCAATGACAACAAACGAATTTCTACCTCTTTGAGAGACCGAAACACCGTAATTTTTTCTTTTTCGAAGACCGACTCATAGTCAATAACTCCCTGCCCACCAATTCCTACTGGACAGATAGGCAGTAGTTGAGCTTCGAGGTCACTCGCTAAGTTTTCCGCATCCTCATTTGATGGACGTATCGTGAGAGAAAATAAAATGAGTGCTGGACGAATAGCTCTGCAATACTCGACTAACTCATTAATCGGCATACGAAGTCCAAGGTAATGCGTTCGACAACCGCGTGACGTACAGAGATACGCGACGGTCAAGGCACCGACTTCGTGCGACTCATTCTGAGGACAGGCCACAACAACTGCAGGGCCATGCTCGTTCACACGCACATGATTCATCGCCGAAAATATTTTCTGTTTCACAAGATTGGACACGTAATGTTCTTGAGCAACACTCATTATTCCTTCGTGCCACAGATCACCAACCCGTTCAAGTAGTGGAAACAAAAATCGATGTAACGCCTCTTCGAACGGGATCACAGCCAATGCCCCATTGAGCTTTCGTTCAAAGACATCAAAGGCATGTTGTTGAACCGCATGGATCAACTCTGAGACGAGCTGCTCAGCTGGCGTTTCCACCTGAATAACTTCTACAGACGCCAATTGGGCACGCTTCAGAAGTTCCTCACGTCCAAGTTCTGCGAGTGAACCTATCGAATCTCCATGATCCACCCGTGACTTCAAATAGCGGAAAAACCTGACATCTTCGTCCGTATACTGACGATATCGATTTTTCCCACGGGTTGGAGTGACCAAGCCGTATCGTTTTTCCCATGCTCGGATGACATGAGGAGTGAGGCCTGTGAGCTTAGAAAATCTGTGAATTCTGTATGCAGGCATTGGTTATTTGTAACACCATGTCTAATGTACGTCAAAAATATGTCACGAAAACTATTGACAAACTATAACTACAATAAATAAGATTTGACATACATTAGACAAACATTAAATACAGAAAGGTCGAACAATGGTTAAACATTCTACATTCACACAGTCTTCCCAAGATTCAGTGAGCGTAGTGGAGACTAACCAACTTTCAACCCATTTTGATCATTGTCATCGATGCGGCAATTTGATGATCCCGCACTATTGCTTCGATGTAGCAAGTGACTCAGGAGAAGTCGTCGTGAACGCACTCAAGTGCTTCGCCTGCGGAGAAGTCATTGACCCAACCATATTACGAAATCGGAGTAAGACCACTTTTGCGAGACAGACCACCCCCGCAAGGCTTCGTCGACCAAGCAAGTCACCACAATTCACTCTTCACCGGAGCGCTTCTCGTGAAATTCTCGGTACATGGTCTGCCAGCGAATAGGCAAATTGAATGTAAGACAGTAAAGCAGGGTTTTCATACTCACCATCACCCAACAAAGGAGTCAGCACCATGACTAAGGTACCTACCTCATTTACCACGACCCTTTTAGCTAGCACCCTATTTCTTGCACCAGTGGGTTCGACATTCGCAGCAGAGCATGAAAACATGGCGAACATTCCACGCAGTGAATTCACGATGGGCAGTCAAGAGCACGGCGATGAGATACCTCACCAAGTCGTTCTCGATTCGTATTATATCGATAAATTTGAAGTCTCCAACAAGGATTACCGGGAATTTCTAAAGTCCAGTGGGCACACGGCGCCAGCCTATTGGGATGACCCTCGGCTCAACAAACCGGAACAGCCAGTCGTGGGAGTGAACTGGTATGACGCCAGCAAATTCTGTGAATGGAAAGGCAAACGTCTGCCGACAGAAGCTGAATGGGAACTTGGAGCGAAAGGCCCACGTGGCAGTCACTATCCGTGGGGACACAAACTCACAAAGGCTAAAGCTAATTATGGGCAGAATGTGGGTAAAACCTCTCCGGTGAATTCTTACCCTGAGGGAGCAAGCGACTACGGGCTTTACAACATGGCAGGAAATGTCTTCGAGTGGGTGTCCGATTGGTACGACCCAAACTACTATGAAGTTAGTCCAGCTATGAACCCCCAGGGGCCTGCAACAGGAATTGACTTCGCTAACCAAGGCGCCGTCAAAGTGTTGAAAGGTGGGTCATGGTTAGCGCCAGCCAGTTCACTCCATACAAGTCACAGATTTTGGAATCAACCAGAAAATAACTCCTACGGTGTGGGATTAGGATTCCGATGCGCCAAGTCCGCCTCCACTGACAGCATGAATGATGTGCAGTATGACTTCATGCATGCGCTCATCAGTATGGGTAAAGAAGAGTGGAAAGACGCCTTACAATCAATCGATAAAGCCCTCGAAGGTGACTCCGAAAACACGGAATATCAACAGACTCGTGAATTGATCATGAAGCAATTAAATAAGTAAGAAGGTGATGCTTGCGTGAGTCCCTCATAACTCACGGCTCTCAACCTGACGCGCTATCGACACACTGAAGGAGTACACATGACACATCTCACTAGACAAAAAAGCCGATTAGGCAAGACAAAAACGTCGTTGATCGTCGCAACAGTTTTTCTCATAAGCTCTGGAACGGCAGCCCTAGCAGACCAACCTCAGACAGACAAAGACATGGCATATATCCCGTTCTCGGCGGTCGTCATGGGCATCGATCAAGATGAATCCAAAAGAGACGCGCAGAAGGGAGAAACGCAAACAATGTACCAAAAACGCGCGAGTATGCCGTGGTCTCGTGAAGCCTTTCACGACGAAGGGCCGGCACATTGGGTCGTCCTGGATTCGTATATGATTGACAAATATGAAGTCTCCAATAAAAAGTTCGAACAATTCATGAAAGATACAGGACACACATCTCCCGCCTATTGGGATGATCCTCGATTGAATAAGCCCGAACAACCAGTCGTGGGAGTGAACTGGTCGGATGCCAACTCTTACTGCAAATGGGAAGGCAAACGACTCCCGACTGAAGCCGAATGGGAGCATGCCGCACGTGGATCAGATGGTAGGATCTACCCCTGGGGCAACAAGTTTGATGAGGCAAAGGCTAATTTTGGGAAAAACCTTAAGGCCACTCTTCCGGTAGATTCGCTCCCTGAAGGCGCGAGTCCTTTTGGACTTCATCACATGGCAGGCAATGTCTTCGAATGGGTCGAGGATTGGTATGATCCTAACTTTTACAAAAAGCTTCCTCACCCTGTGAACACAAAGGGACCATTGAAACCTATTTGGCTTGGAGGAACTGGTACATATGTCGATCGCCTGACGACCGGAGAAAAACGGGTGATTCGCGGCGGATCATGGATTGCAGCCAAATCCAGCATTACCAGCACTCATCGATTCTGGAATAACCCCATGAACAATAGCTATGGGGTCGGGCTCGGATTTCGGTGCGCCAAAGCCGCACCTCAATCCATTGTCAACGACGTTCGTACTCTGACGATTGAAGCTATGAAGAACATCGGCATCGAAAAACATGAAGTGGCGAAAAAAAATCTCGATCAGGCGTTACAGCTAGACCCGACAAATGAGGAGCTCAAACAGATGCGAAGTCTTCTGAATTAATCGTACACCCTCGTTATGGTACACCCAGTGTACGGATGATCCATAGAAGAACAGCAGGAGGCCAGAGCGATGAACATTATGAATAACTCACAACACACATTGCGACACGCATATCGTGGATTTTTCGGTCTTATGGCACTCACAATTGTTTGCTGGACTCCCTATGATTTACGTGCCTCAGAAGGAGGCTATTCTTCGAAAGCAAGCACTGGTGATCCCATCTATGCAGCTGCACAAGCCGTCGACGTTGCGTGGGAGGAGTTTCATCGATCCGCCATCGAGGGGACTCTGGCCTCCCCCACCATCCAGGCCCATATTGAACAACAATTACATGAAGCACGTGGCCTCGTCATGAGGGCCAGACAAGCAGGGAGAAAAGGAGATCTCCTGTCGGTTCAACAAATCACGAATCGAGTCATCGATTTATCGAAGACAATTGTCGCGTCGAGTCGGGAGAGAAAACAATGAAGATATGGTTGAATATGTTTTTCATACTCGGATTCTTCGTTTCCAACGTAAGTCTTCTACCAGCGAAAGAAGCATTCATTGAGAAAGACCCTGTAGAGATGGTCACCATACCGGCTGGGCCATTCATTCATGGAAGCACAGACTCGGAAGGCCGACCCGATGAACGACCACGCAGAAAAATATTTCTCCATGCGTACACACTCGATAAATACGAAGTCACGAACCGTCAGTATCAGAAATTCATTGAAGAAACGCTTCATAAGCCACCATTAAACGTCTACAACGATGAAAAAGATTTTGACATCTCCGGCGTAGAAGAGCTGCCAGTCGTACAAGTCACATGGCATGACGCCGTCGATTATTGTTTCTGGGCGGGGAAACGGCTGCCCACCGAAGCCGAATGGGAAAAGGCGGCCAGAGGGACCGACGGACGGATCTATCCATGGGGAGACTCTACGCATGACACCGTCCCTGCCAATTTTGATGGAGAATGGAGAGGAGTCGAGACTCTTATGAACGCCACATCGCTTCCAGAAGGAGCATCACCATATGGCATCCATCATATGGCAGGGAATGTGAGGGAATGGGTCGAAGATTGGTACACCCCTGACTACTATAAGAACTCGCCGGAGCGAAACCCCAGGGGGCCAGATTCGGGAATATTAAAAGTCATTCGAGGAGGATCCTGGCGTAGCTTCCTTCCTGATCTACGAGTCATGTCGAGAGGGAAAGGCGGATTCGCATTAAAAACTCACGGGATTGGATTCCGGTGCGCCCGAGATGCCAGTCTGAGCAAACACGCAAAAGATCCCGCGGCCAACGTACGAGGCAAGACAGATTAATTCATGAGCTGAGGAGCTGGATATGGGAAAGAAACTTGTGACTCACATTATCACGCTGACCGCTTGTGTATTCTTCATCATGATCCACAGAGCTCTTCCGAATGATACGTCTCACATGTCACGTGACATCAATCCAGAATTAGTTGCCGGATTTATTTACTCGGTTATTGAGGCAGATCGAACACTCTACACTCAACACGTGGTAGAGCGAATGCAAGATACAGGCACGGTCATGGCCACAGAAGGCTGGAAACATAAAAATGCGATACCTCTGCCAGCACAGATGCTCCTCATGTCTGGAAAGCGTACGGAAGATGCCGGTTATGGTCTGAAATACCGACTCGCCAGCTTATGGCCAATCTACGAAAAAAATGGTCCTACATCAGACTTTGAGCGACGGGGACTAGAGGCCATTCAAAAGGCCCCTGATCAACCAGTTACCGGCATCGTGCTTCACGACAAAAAACGTTATTTCAAGGCGATCTATGCAGACAAAGGAGTTTCCAAGGCTTGTATCAATTGTCATAACACCCACATTCTGAGCCCCAAACGTGATCATCGACTTGGTGATGTGATGGGAGGGATCATTATCTCGTTTCCACTAGAGTGACAGAAGTTTCCTGTCACATCGAAGGACGTGGTTCATGCCTGAGGTGCCCGAGAAGGAGGTCCATCACGATGCGTACGGCAATCCTTCAGACTGTTCATTCATCAAACGTGATTGGATTTTTTATCGCCATGATGGTTTTCACTGAGTTCACGCCCACCTTGGCTCAAGCAGAATCAGAGGAGGTCGGACATGTGTCAGGCACTATCACAATGGACGGCTCACCACCTCCCTCGAAGAAATTCAATCTCGCAACATACCCAGACCCGTATTACTGCGGTCGAGTATCAGATGGAAAAGGATGGAGACTTGGACCGAAGGTCCAACTCGGAAATGAACACCGTATGGCAAATGCGATTATCTACATCAAGGACATCGAAACTCCTGCCCCAAGAGAGTCTCGCACCACTACGGTCAAGGCACGAGATTGCCGTTTCACCCCCTACATCGAACGGCTTCGCACTGGCGATCATCTAACATTTCAGAATTGGGATCCCGTTCTTCACAAACTCGAAGTCTTTCAGGCTACAGCACAGGGCGGACGTTTACTCGTTCGTCAAGACCTCAAGCCGCATGGCCATTCTCGCAAAAGTGATTTCCTCCAGACAGGGACGACAGGCCTTCATCAATCGGGTCCAGCCATACAGCACACAGTGAACACACCAGGCGTTCTCTTCATCCGTTGTGAATATCACAGCTACATGCAAGGATGGGCTATAGCCCTATCTCACCCCTACTCCGCCACGTCCAATGCCGAAGGGAAGTTCACCATACCCAACGTACCCCCAGGATCCTACACATTGATCATCTGGCATCCAGTGGGCCAAACAGAGCGACTCGTTCAGATCAGAAAACACGAGACGCGGCATCTCAAACTTGAACTTCAGCCAACACCTTCACCAGTTGAGACCAAACCCGAAGCGAAGCCCAACCCTTTTGGAATAGAGTTGCTTGGGGACTCTCATATTGTTCCTTCTGTCGAACTGCAGCAAGAGGGAGAGTAAGGGATAACATGTATACGCTATCTTGCTTACTTAGTCGGTCGTGTCAGCAGGGAGATACGGGGAAGTTGTATAATAACTTGACCATATCAATAATTCGTTCACCGTTCTTCACTTCGATGAGGAAAAACCCATGAACGTCATCGTGACAGGGGGAACAGGGTTTATCGGTCGCCAAGTCTGCCAGGCATTGATTGAGAAACACCATGCCGTGACGGTGATATCCAGACAGCCTACGCCATCACAAAGACACACAGTCACTCATACAAAGACAGTAAATTGGGATATGCTAGAACAGGCCGTGAATGGCGCTGATGCCATCATCAATCTCGCCGGTGCCCCAATTGCCGACGCACGATGGACGCCTTCACGAAAAGACATACTTCTCAAGAGTCGAATTGAGACGACTCGTCGACTTGTGACAGCCATAGGTCACGCTTCATCAAAACCCAGCCTGTTGATCAATGCGTCAGGAATCGGATTCTATGGTTCTGATGACACTGCGATCATGACCGAAGCGTCACCCAAAGGTGAAGGATTTTTGGCCAATCTCTCTGAGGAATGGGAACTCGAGGCCAATCGTGCTGCACAACATGGAGTACGAGTGATCTGCCTTCGCATGGGCATGGTGCTCGGAACAGAGGGAGGGGCCCTGCGTAAAATGACAACACCTTTCAAATTCTATGTGGGTGGCCCTATTGCTCCAGGCACTCAAAAAATCTCATGGATCGACATTCGTGACCTGACACGGCTATTCATCTGGCTTCTCAAGGAAGAAAAGGTATCCGGACCTATCAATGTGGTCGCTCCAGAATCTGTCTCTATGAATGAATTTTGCAAAACGTTGGGCACGGCCTTACACCGTCCATCGTGGATACCCGTTCCAGCATTTGTCCTTCAATTGTTGCTCGGAGAGCTTTCTGAAATGTTAACCACTGGACAACGGGTTATTCCCCAAAAACTTACACACGAAGGCTTCGACTTCATGTACCCAACTCTGGATCAGTCATTTGCGTCATTATTGGGAGATTCAATGCCAGCACCTGCGGCCAAGTAGGTGAAGGTGAGTCTGGTCATGGGACAACACACGCACACAAGAGGCGACACCGGTTATCCTTTCTTCGAACCGTTTGCACGATATCGTTATTCTTGCGCATTGTTTTTCTGGAAAATCGAACCACTTGAGGAGACGCGATAATGTTGCAACACACGTTAGCCTATCTTCATCTCTTAGCGCTCGCCGTCTTAGTCGGCAAAGTCGTGTTCCTTTCATTTGTCACCGCACCGGTTCTTGCCCGTAATCTTGAACCTGAATCATTTGCTCGTGTTGTCCGGCAATTATTCCCACGATACTACGCACTCGGAATGATCAGCGCTGCAGTAGGATGGGCCACGATCACCGCGTTAGCCGTCCTACGAGGGTTTGGCCCATTCGATGTCGTATCTTCAGGCCTGTGGCTCGGCATTTTAGCCATTGAAAATTATTGCCGCACACCATTGACGCATCAGATCAATGAACTCAGCGATACACTCAAAGTCAATGCCGCACGAGGACTCAACACACCGTTGATGGCCAAACGACGAGACGCACTCCATCGTCTTTCCGTACAATTGAATAGTGCGGTATTGGTCATGGGGCTCTGCCTCATGGGATTTATCTAACCACATTTACGAAAGGGGCACATCATGTTTTTGAAATTTTTCATTATCACGTTTTTCTCACTTTCGTTGTATGGACTGCCGGTTACATCCGCTGACATGGGACATGCACCTGACTCATCCGCCAATCTACCCAACGGCATTATCGGCGTGGCCTTGCATATTTCCGCTCATCGAGTCGGAGATCCAGCCAGCTTATACATTCGGGCTATTCATCCTGAAGGCCCTGCCGCAAGAGCCGGACTGGCACATGGAGACGAAGTTCTTCAAGTTGACGGAACAGTCCTCAGTGGAAAAACCTACCAAGAAGTTGTGGCGATGATTCGCGGGGAAGTGGGAAAATCCGTCACACTCCAAGTCAAAGGTGAGCAAGGCCTTCGAGACGTTTCCATTTCTCGAATTTCAGAGAATACACTCATGGATCACCCCAAAACCTGACGCATGGATTGATGACCACCAGGAATCATCAAACAAGTTGCGAACATGTAAGAATGATGAAAACAACACCTGTCACAATTATGTGGTTTCGGCAAGATTTACGGCTGCAAGACAATCCAGCGTTGCAGGCAGCCCTGCAGAGCAAATTACCGATCGTGTTCGTCTACATCTGGTCAGTGAACAACCACGACAAGTGGACGATGGGAGGAGCAAGTCGATGGTGGCTTCATCAATCCCTGGATGCCTTACAGACACAACTCAACAAGAAAAATCATAACCTGGTGATTCGCCAAGGAGACTGCCTGCCCACCCTGCAGTCGCTCATTCAAGAAACTCATGCGACGAGTGTGTACTGGAATCGCTGCTATGAACCATCCAGAAGAGCGGAAGACCTTCAGATTCGAGAGGCATTGCAGGCGATGCATGTGGCAACACACGAATGTCAAGGATCTCTCTTAATCGACCCAGAACACGTCACCAATAATTCGGGTCGACCCTATCAAGTCTTTACATCATTCTGGAAGCGCTACCTATCAGAAAATATTACACCCACAAAACCCATGTCGATTCCTACAGGCCTCTCAACTAATCCTATACGCCCAAAGTCTATTGCCCTCACACAATTAGGCCTCGAGCCCACCATTGACTGGGCCGACGGTATTCGCTCAACGTGGACGCCTGGAGAAACTGGGGCACACAAACAATTGAAACAATTCATCTCCACACGATGTGTCTCTTATGCACAAGATCATGACCGACCAGATCGAGAGCACACATCGGAACTATCCCCACACTTGCACTTCGGAGAGATCAGCCCGCAGACCGTGTGGACTCGACTCACGAGCAGACTTGTCACTGACCAGAGGAAATCGTTTCACATTGGAACCACAGCCGTGCTTCGACAACTCGTCTGGAGAGACTTTTCATATCATCTCCTCTATCACTATCCGCACACGCCAACGAAACCATTGCGGGAAAAATTTTCAAGGTTCACATGGGATACCAATCCTACCGCATTGCGAAAATGGCAAAAGGGCTTGACCGGCTATCCATTTGTTGATGCCGGCATGCGACAACTTTGGGAAACTGGATGGATGCATAATCGTGTTCGCATGGTCGTCGCCTCATTCCTCACGAAACATCTGCTTCTGCCCTGGCAACGTGGAGCCGAATGGTTTTGGGATACCCTGGTTGATGCCGACCTGGCCAATAATACGATGGGATGGCAATGGGTTGCCGGGTGTGGTGCCGATGCCGCTCCGTACTTCAGAATCTTCAATCCCGTGACACAGGGGCTAAAATTTGATCCGATCGGCGAGTATGTTGGTCGTTGGGTCCCCGAGCTTGCAAAACTCCCGACGCCGTGGATTCACAAACCCTGGGAGGCGCCTCCACTCCTATTAGCAGAGCATGGCATCACACTTGGGAAAACGTATCCCTACCCTATCGTTGACCATCAGAAAGCTCGACAACGTGCCTTGGCCGCTTTTGCCGTACTCAAACATGAGTCGGAGAAGTCAGAGCCAGAACACGCATCACCGATGAGGCAATAGCAGCACTACAGACTCGCAGACGAAAGCCACAATGTTCATGACCACACACATTTAACACGAACAACATGAAATGAACTCTAGCGAAAAAAACGAACGCCATACGTTACCTCGACTTGGAATCAGTCAATGTTTACTGGGCGAACAGGTTCGTTACGATGGAGGACATAAACGCGATCGATTTCTGACGACAACCTTAGCGCCATGCGTCGAATGGATCCCAGTATGTCCCGAGGTTGAAGCGGGCCTTGGAATTCCAAGAGAAGCCATGCGCTTAGTAGGTCCTTCTGATGAGCCAAGACTTGTGACCATCAAGACGAAGAAAGATCACACAATGCTCATGCAGCGCTTTTCGCAAAAAAAGATTCGCGAACTCAGCTCGTTACATCTTGATGGATTCATTTTTAAGAAAAACTCTCCCAGTTGTGGCATTCAACGCGTTCGTTTGTACAACCAGAATGGCATCCCCCATTCGAATGGCGTTGGCCTATTTGCCCAGGCCTTTCACCATGCACTCCCTACCATTCCGATTGAAGATGAAGGACGGTTGCAGGACACCGCAATAAAAGAAAACTTCATCGAACGAGTCTTTTGTTCCCATCGCTGGAACACGCTCATCCAACAAGGTCTCACCAGAGGAGCCATCGTACAGTTTCATACACATCACAAATATTTATTACTTGCCCACAGTCGTCCACATTATCAAGAGCTTGGACATCTCGTGGCTTCGGCCAAATCGTACACGCCCAAAGAATTAGCCCTCGCCTATCGCGCCATTTTTATGGAAGCATTAAAGGTAAAAGCGACAGTCCGGAAGCACGTGAACGTCCTCCAACATCTATTAGGCCATCTCAAAAAACAATTACGTCTTATCGAAAAACAGGAATTACAAGAGGTCATAGATGACTATCACCGACAGTTGACACCACTGACCGTCCCGCTGACGTTGATGAGTCACTACGTTCGCATTTTCGATATCTCGTACTTAGCCGACCAAGTCTATCTTCATCCACACCCGAAGGAGTTGATGCTGAGAAATCATGTCTAGCACAATTCAACATTCACCAGGTTATCGAATTAAAACCGTCGCCGATCTCACAGGACTCAGTACGCATGTGATTCGAAAGTGGGAAGAACGGTACCTCCTCCTGACTCCCCTTCGAGAACCAAACGGATACCGCAGGTACGATGAAGCTGACATTCAATTGCTGTTGTACCTTCAATGGCAAATCAGTAAAGGACAGACAATCGGAGAGTTGGCGCATATAGGTAGAGCACAACTTCGACAGACTATGAATGAAGATCCCATAGACTGTTCGACTCTATCTCCAGAATTTCAGCCCAGTGCCCTCACTATTATTCTGGCCGCTCGTCGCGTCGATCGGTCGACAATCGAGTCAGCTGTTCACACGGTAGTGAATCAACTTGGCCTGCTCGATGCCCTCTATCACATACTGTTTCCGACATTACGAGCAATCGAGGAGTTATGGCATCACGGCCAGCTCTGCATGACGAGTGAACACCTCGTCACACAAACGATTCGCTATCACCTGGCCAATGCACTGCGAAAAACCAGCCATACACACAATCCAACTGCAATCATTGCCTGTGCCCCCCATAATTTCCACGAAATTGGGGCAATGACTGCGGCTCTGCTTCTTCAGAACAACGGCTGGAACTCTGTCTATCTTGGCGTCAATTCAGATATCGATCTCGTACGCTTGGCCTGCGAACGCCGGCAAGGTAAACTAGTCATCCTGTCGACACGACTCGAACAATCAGAAAAAGACATGAGACAACTCATTCAACACATCAAGAAGAAATTATTACCCCTCTGTCCAGCCATTATAGGCGGGCAAGGAGCCATGCAGTTTTGCTCTCTCCTGGAAGAGCATGGCATCATGTATATCGAACACATTCATCAATTACAATCATTGCAACCATTTCATTCTCCACGTCCTCTCACTCAATGACAACGCATGATTACAAAGGAGTCATGACAATGCATACAAAGGAATATGGTGTAATTTTAGTCGGTCATGGGGGAATCCCCAAAGACTACCCAGCTGACCTTGTCTCAAAGTTGAAGCGTTTAGAAGCCCAACGGCGAGCAGCAGGGCAACCCATGTCCCAGGAAGAATATGAGCTTGACACCAAAATTCGCACCTGGCCTCGTACGTCGGAGACTGATCCCTACCAAGCAGGCCTTGAGTCACTTGCCAGCCATATGAAACCCATGCTCAACGGCAGCCAATTTTCAGTGGCCTACAATGAATTCTGTGGGCCAACTCTCTCGGAAGCCGTAGAAGACCTGATTACCAAGGGCGCCACACATATTACGGTTGTCTCGACCATGTTTACTCCAGGTGGCTCACATTCTGAATTTGAAATTCCAGAAGAAATGGAAGAACTCAGAGCCAAACACCCAGGCATCACGTTACGCTATGCCTGGCCGTTTCAACTCAATCACGTGGCTCAAATGCTAACCGACCATATCAGTCAATTCACTTAAAACATGCCAGTCGTCTTCGCGACACTACGCTATGACCATTCACAAATCAACCAACACGAATCCTGCTCAGGCAGACTCCCCCCTCTTGCGATTAGACACGATTCACCACATTGCTGTCGTCGTGCCAAAGATTGACGAGGGAGTGGCGTGGTATACCAAACAGTTTCACTGTACGATTGAATACGTTGACGACACGTGGGCCTTATTGAATTTTGCGAATACCAAACTGGCGTTAGTCCTTCCCGATCAGCATCCCGGGCACTTTGCTGTCACACGTCAGGACGCTGAAATATTTGGAACCCTGACCGAACACCGAGATGGTCTCAAATCGATCTACATACAAGATCTAGCGGGAAACCCACTTGAGATACTGAAAGCTCAAACGGACAAGCCTGTAGATCCTCCAAATACTGACTAGACGACATGACGTTGCCCCACACGAGAAAACCCCTATGCACCAAAATCGGATGTCTGTGCCATTTGCCTAATGGACGAGCAACAGATTACACTAAAGAAAGCCAACTGCTTGCCCAATGAAGTCTGCCAAGCCCCTGGAGGAGCTATCATGACGATCCCGACCAAAATTATCACATCCCTCGCATTTCTCTTCCTTATCGCCTGCGTGGTCATCATGGCGAGTAACCAAAAGCAAGTCGCGCCCCATCTGAGTGAAGCATTCGCGCAACCGTCTCCAGGGCACTCATCAGAGAAAACCCAGTCATTATCCCACTCCCTCAGCTCGGATGCTCACGAATCGCACATCTATGACTTCACAATGACCGATATTGACGGAAAACCGCTCGCGTTGAATACGTTCAAAGGCCAGGTCATCATGATCGTCAATACCGCAAGTTTTTGTGGAAACACGCCTCAATACAAAGGCCTGCAAACCTTGTATGAACGTTATCGCGACCAGGGCTTCACCATACTGGCATTTCCTGCCAATGACTTCGGCAAACAAGAACCTGGCAACAACAAAGAGATCGCCGAGTTTTGTTACACCAAATATTCCCTTGAGTTTCCGTTATTCAGTAAAATCACAGTACTCGGCGATACGAAACATCCTCTCTACCGTTACCTTACAGAACAGACACCATTTACAGGTGAAATATCCTGGAATTTTCAAAAATTTCTCATAAACCGAAAAGGCGACGTCATTGCCAGATACTTACCGAAAACCAAACCGCTTACCTCAAAAATCGTGACGGATATTGAAAATGCCTTGAACCAGAACCATCTGTAACGAAACTTTGAGTAGAAGAGATTTGCACACTTTGACCAGATGATTCTGTCCTTAACGGGGTTTCTCATATTCTAAGAATAAAAGACTAAGTATAAATACAACACACACTTTCCCACGACACGAATAAAACACCGCTTCGCCCAGTCAATACAATCTTCTCCCTCACTCCATTCACTGTGTACCTCCAGTCGATTAGCTACGTTAATCTCCCTATCAGATTCATCGTTAATAATTCTCCACAATAAACCGACAAGTCACAAGATAGCGATAATAGAGGGATATTTCTGCTTATCCCCCGACCGCATCACGTCATACGTATAAATTGAAGAACCGTTGTACTCCGATACGACGTTCAGACGAGAACGCATCCAATCCTTACCCCCTAAAGGAGAAATTATCATGAAAGGCATTGTCTTTACAGAATTTTCAGAAATGGTGGAGGAACAGTTTGGCGAAGAAATGCTGGACAACATTATTGAAAATTCTGAGTTGGCTTCCGGAGGAAGCTATACCGCAATCGGCACCTATGATCATACCGAAATCTTACAGTTGGTCACTTCGCTCAGCGCAGCCTCCAATATCGAGGTGTCGAAACTGGTCTTTACCTTTGGAGAACATCTCTATAAGTTTTTCTATTCGCACTATCCCATGTTTTTTCAGTCTGCCACCAATTCGTTTGATTTCCTCGAAAGTGTGGAAAATCACATCCACGTCGAAGTCCGAAAGATCTACCCTGACGCGGAATTACCAAGCTTCGATTGTCGAAGGATTGAACCAACGCAATTCGAAATGATTTATCGATCATCTCGCCCGTTCGCGGATGTTGCCGAAGGATTGATCACCGCCTGCTGCCGACATTACAACGAGGCCATCACGATTCAAAGGAAAGACGTAGATGATGAAAAAGGACAAGGAGTACGTTTTCTTTTAATCAAACAGTAAAGATGTCATTGCATGAGTGATGTTGAAAGACTACAACGTCGAGCCGCTCGAGAAAAAGCCGCTCGCCAACAAGCTGAAGCGCTGCTTGAAGCCAAAAGCCTCGAGCTCTATCAAGCCAATGTGGACCTGCGAAAGGCCACGGAAGATCTTGAACAACGCGTACAAGAACGAACAGCTGAATTAGCGAAAACCAATACCCTCCTGGAAACCCACATACAGGAACGCATTCGGACGGCAAGTAGACTCTCTGGCCTCTACCAAACCTCACAAATTCTCACTGAGTCCCTCGACCTGACGGATGCCGCGCCCAAAATCCTCGAGGCCGTCTGCGTCAGTCTTGACATGGAATTTGGCGTCCTTTGGGTACTCGACCACATCTCTCAAAAAATGCAATTGATGGAAATCTGGCATCAAGAAGGACAGACATTCAACACCTTTAATAACGCCACTCAGAACACTGGGTTTTCACTTGGCGTCGGCCTTCCGGGCTTAGTCTGGGCCAGTAAAGAACCCATTTGGCTCCCAGACATCACGAAAAACATGAATTTCATTCGTGCGAATGCGGCATCCGAGGTCGGGTTGCATACGGCCTTTGCGTTTCCCATTCAACTCAATAATGACGTGCTCGGGGTCATGGAATTCTTTTGTGCCGACATTCGAGAATCCGACAAGGAAATCCTCGAGATGCTCCGTTCCATTGGTGGGCAAATCGGACAATTTTTAGAACGCAAATCCGCCGAACAAGATCTCTTGCAAGCCCGCGACGAAGCCCTCGATGCGGCTCGCGCCAAAAGTGAATTTCTCGCCACCATGAGTCATGAAATCCGTACCCCGATGAATGGAGTAATTGGCATGACTGGCCTCTTACTCGAAACCGAACTCACGCCAGCACAGCGGCAATACGCCGAAACCGTACGATCGTCCGGCGATGCGCTACTGACAATCATTAATGACATTCTCGATTTTTCAAAAATCGAATCAGGGAAACTGGACCTTGAAACCATTGATTTCGACCTTCGTGTGGCAATTGAAGAAACGCTTGAACTCTTAGCTGGAAAGGCTGCTGAAAAACACCTTGAACTTATCGGACTCGTTTCAGCACATGTCCCCTCTGCTCTAAAAGGCGACCCAGGACGCATCCGTCAGATTCTCATCAATCTCATTGGAAACGGTATTAAATTTACGCAAAAAGGTGAGGTGACAATACACATTCATCGAGTAGAAGAATCACACGATTCCGTCACGATAAAAGTGGAAGTCACGGATACGGGAGTCGGCATTCCTCCCGATGTCCAGCGTCGGCTCTTTACACCATTCACCCAAGCAGATAGTTCCACCACTCGTCGATACGGCGGAACTGGACTAGGTCTCGCCATCTGCAAACAATTGGTCGAACTGATGCATGGAGAGATTGGCATTGACAGTACACCAGGACAAGGCAGCACATTCTGGTTCACACTCAATCTAGAAAAACAGCAGAGACCTCAGGAGTCGACCTCTCCACAACTCGCCGCGCTCCACAATCACCGAATATGTTGCGTCGATGACCATGCCACAAACCTACAGCTGCTTGAACAATATGTCACCGATTGGGGAATGCACGGTGCATTTCACTTAACCCCCAAAGACGCCCTTCGAACGCTCGAGCAAGCAGCACAACAACGTGCACCATTTGACTTCGCCATCCTCGATATGGAGATGCCGGAAATGGACGGAATGGAACTGGCTCACACAATTAAAGCCAATCCGAATTATTCGGGAATTCGCCTCGTGTTATTAACGTCACTCGGTCGGCGTGGCGATGCAACACTCGCTCGCGACGCAGGGTTTGATGCCTATCTCACGAAACCCATTCGAAAATCTCAACTAGAAACATGCTTAATGACTCTCACAGGACAAGCCCCGGCAGATTCACCGACATCGAAAATGGATCTCATCACGCGCTATAGTTTGAAGGAAACGGAACCCAGGCGTGGCGGGAGAATTTTGGTAGCGGATGATCATCGCGTCAATCAACAGCTCGCGGTGCTCATGCTCGAACGGTTGGGCCATCGGCCGGACGTCGTCGCGAATGGACTCGAAGCCATTGAAGCACTCAGTCGAAAATCCTACGACCTCATTTTAATGGACGGGCAAATGCCGGAGATGGACGGGTACGAAGCCAGTAGACAAATTCGAGAACGCGAACATGCTGGCCAGTTACCGTTAGCTGGACACAAGGCCCAGCACATTCCAATCATTGCGCTCACGGCTAATGCCATGCAAGGTGATCGAGAAAAATGTCTCGCAGCAGGTATGGATGACTATCTAGCAAAACCAATGAAATCTGATCAGCTCGCACACGTTCTGGATAAATGGTTGCCTTCACTTGAAAATGACCATGGAACAGACGGACAGACGGCAACGTCTCAGGCACCAGGAGCTGAATCACCTGAATCTGTCGTATCGCACATAGCGCATGAACGATCTCACGATACAGCTCCACCTCACACAACATCTCCGATTGATCTGTCAGTATTACACGACCTTCGCACGATGGGTGGTTCAACCTTGGTTTCAAAAATGGTCGCACAATTCGTGAACGATTCACTGATATGCGTTCAACAAGTCGAAGCGGCGGTTGAAGCAACCGACCAGGGCTCACTCGCAGAAGCCACACACGGACTGAAAGGAATCTGCGGAAATATGGGAGTGACGGCTATGAGAAACCTGGTCCATCAATTGGAAGATCACGGGAAAGAATGTTCATGGCAACAGGCACAAAACACTCTCCAGGCAGTGAAGGCCGAGCTCGATCAGGTTCTTGCCATACTGCAAGAAAACATAAAGGCCTAAGTATCGCTCTCTTCCAGATCCTAGACTCCCAATCATCGACGTCTCGGCATACTGCTACCTGTTCGGGACTCTATCCTACCACGATTATGAATTTGGTCATTGAGGACAACCAACGTCGTCGGATGATTCGGCGTGAAGAAATTTCTCGCAGAAAAGTCAGTTGAGAGGAATATGGAACGAGGAAAATAGACAGATTCCCAAACAATAGCTAGAGGGGCATCGACTAAAACGGCTTTGTATACACAAAGTTTTCACGAACGGCCACATCTTCTTTTACCTGAGTTGAAGCTTTTTCTTGTTGAGAGGGAGAAAACTTTCCATGAGCTTTCTTTGGCCAAGCGTCTGTACTTTTGGGATTGGCTTCGTGTTTGCGTGGAGACGTCTCTTGCTTCGCATCAATCGGCTTCCCGATAGAATCTTGACTTGGCTTGGTTTTTCCAACGAGCGGCCCTGGTTGACAGACGACATGAACGTTTGCGGCCGGTACGGAATTGTCAATTCGCCAGAGTTCTAATTCCGCACAATAAAAGCTCCCTTTGTGAGAAAGCGTATTAAGCCAATCGACGGCTTTTCTGCATTCAGCTGGAAACGTTGAGGCAATCCAGATGATCGAGGAGACATTCATCTCCGCAGCAGAGACGATCAATTGCCCAAGGTCATGATACGCAACATCGTGCAATTGTCCTTGAATGAGTACGACATCGGCATTGTGAGCGGTTTTGGCGATCACACCACCTTTAAGGATACCGGCAACATTGTCTTGCGGAGTGGGAAGGAGTTTTAAACTAAGGCTCCCTCCAATCATTTCTAAGACTTCTTCCTGGATAAGCCAGGATGAAAACTTATCAAACTCTTCGCCCCAATACTCTTGAAGGTTATACCGCTGCAACGTACCAAGAGACTTTGCCATAATACCCCTCTATGATGATGTGAGACTTCCACAAGAACACAACCCAAGTCCAAGCCTTGGCTAGGCGAAACACAGCCCCTTCCTTATCGACCATTTCCTCTTAAGAATTGAGAGGAAAAGAATACGGCGAAGCAGCAAAACGCTTTGACTTCTCAGAACATCTCTATGATTCACATGTTTATATACCTCCATCAACGCGACGAGAAGTTCAAGAGATGGTCCTTGTTCTACACATTATACGTTTCGTATATTTTTTTGATCATGCGACTAAAGATTGGAAATCATGCGGTCTTGACCAAATACACGCAATGGACAAGAAAATAACAACGCTTCATACTAATAGTCTGACTGTCAGAAATGCTTCCTTCTCATTGAGAATTGTTATGAGGAGATTTTTCTTACTTTCATAGCAATACTGAAGATATCAGGGGTTTCCTAACTTGTGCTCGTCAACATTTCTATCGTTTTTTGAGCTCGACAACAAAATTTGCTCTCGCATCGACCCCAAGCTCCTCGTTCATATGAAACGATTCATGGCCGTACTGTGAGATCATGTTGAATTAGTGCACGAACGACTCTTTGGCAACGCTCTTGCTCTATCAGCGAACATGGCTGTTCGAAATCAATGACTGACATGATTCACCTTCTTACGTGGAGAGTAATGATGAACAACACCGTAACCCTCAATGCACTCGTGACAAACACCCAAACGCACACCTCACCCCAGGACGACACAAGTGAGGGAGGGGTCCATACGAAATATTTAGACAAGGATTACATCATTCGAGCCAGGGAGGCAGAAGTGAAGCAGCATCTTCATTCAATTGGTCAATTACAAAAGAAAATGGAAAAACTGGCGAATGAACTGGCGTGGGAACTCGAACAACATCATTCGAAAATTCATGAACTGTATCAATTGGAATTACCACTACAAACACACCAGAAACCCGAGTCGCTGAAAATGCATCACGGCAAAAAATCTACAACTCAAGCACATGGTCATCAAACATTTGATCTACCGCTTCTTGGCGAATCTCTTTGCGAAACATTTGCCTAGACCTCTTTCTCTCCCTTCAGGGCACGGCCTATAGCCGTGCCTATTTTCTTACCGGCTGACCGAAATACGACCTTTAAAGACTCAAGCATCGACACGTTGAACCGCTGCCCCTCTTCAGTATTAAGAAATTTGACGTACGGCTTGATCTCGTGCCCCTGCAACCGATGAGACAAATACAAGAAGCTTGCAATTTGCTTCTTTTGTCACACGGGCTTCATATCGTTTCTTTGACTTTGAAGTTCATGCAGTATGTAGTCAGGGTCAATGCGTTCTTCTTTCGGTAATCTGGCATTCATAGCTTCGGTTAGTGCTAAGGCTGTCGTTATTTCTAATTCTTCGTCAATACGGGAAAGGTACGTCGCTTCAGTAATGAGTTCGATCTGATCCAGACGCGTTTGGTCCGGCGGATTTTGAACAAATCCCTGCAGAAACGATTGCCTCTTCTTCCAAGCATGATTGGCATAGGTTGTCCGTTCAAAGTTCGTAATGCGCATTCCGAGAGGAGATTGAAAGCATCGTAAAACAAGAGTCGTGGTGCGATCATCCATACGCTTAGACATTTGCACAATGAGTTCACGCTCCATCTCTTTGACATTCAATGTCTTGGAAAATGCATCATCTGAACTGAAACTCTCTGACTGCGATGAATCTTCCCCACGTCCCATCCCCTTGTACACCTGACGAGGAAACTCCTGAAGCCTGTCGAATATGCCACTATGATTGAACAATAGTCGCATGTCCTCAGCATGGTCCATTGCTTCTGCACTGACAGGACCAATCGGAATCATGCATAACAAAAAAGTCAAAACCATTTTTGACTTGGCCATAATGGGCTCCTTTTTTCTTGAGCGGTAAAAGTATATGTCCGCCCCTTCCAGCAAGTCCTGAATCGACGATACGGCCTTTCCGATTTAGGCCGGTCGTATCTTTCTTTTTCGCAAGAATAGTGAAGCAACTAAAGATGACACACATGAAGAACAGAAAACGGGTGGGGATCCACGATGTCACTGAAGGATAAAGCGAATCCAAATAAGTTCCAATCAGGAGAATACCACTATAGCGAATCCTCATACATTTCAGTTGAGCCACCCTGAGTTTCCCTGCGGAATTATAGCGAAACCAAATAAGTTCCAACCGAATGTACATCATGTACACAGCGCAAACATAGAGGAAAGTTATGCCCGCCTGGATGCCCTGTATGCGATTGACGGTTCAATAACGAAGGGTCAAGCAGAATTCAGTGGATCGACATGTAACTGATTCGGCATAACTGGAACGGCTATAAGGGCTTCGAGCTATTGAAGTGCATAGAATCGGCTATAGCTCCGCGCGGTACCATGTTGCAACGAATGGAAGGTTATCCCCGCTTGAATGTCCTGACAATGCGTGACGTGTTCTCTCACGTATTGGATATCACACGGTGACAAGATGGCGTGTTATCGTTTCGGTATAACTGAAACGGCTATAGAGAATGGTTGGGTTCTCATGAAATATTCATTGACCTTTCACATGAATGCCCTACAATAGAAAGAGAGTTCACGCAGAAATACATATCGCACTCACACTCGCCACAACAGTATGACTGGGCTACCCCTCCCCTTAAAAACTCACTGTGAATTGGCAAGACGCCGTGTATGAAAATCTATTCGACTTTTCACAACAATCAACAGGAGGTCTAGCATGAAACATCAGTACACAACCCTATGTGGCATCTTCGTCCTTGGATTCATCATGGGCTGCAGCGAGGGACCAGAAGGCCCAGGCGAAAAAGCTGGGAAAGCCGTTGATAATGCCGTCAGCAGTGCTGGCGAATCGCTGAATAAAGCCGCCGAAGATACGGGCGAAATGCTCAGCGATGCCACAGAAAGCGCCGGTGACACGATGAACGAGATGGCAGAGGGTGCCAAAGATATGGCAAATGAAGCCGGAGAAGCCGTAGCAGAAAGCTCAGAAGAAATGGCTGAAGGAGCCAAAGATATGGTGAACGAAGCTACGGGACACTAGCACTAACTACCAAAAGACCTCTCTACTTCAAGAACACTGATGCAGTTCTCACGTAGGACACTTTGCGTCTAATACGCACGTGAATGCTCAGCCCTAGGATACGCAAATTCTGAGAAAAGTCAGGCATGTGCGGCTCTTACACTTAAAGAGCGATAAGTGAAGGCAAAAAGGATCATGTTCTTACGGAACATGATCCTTTTGTTGCTTCATCCATTCCACAAATGTTCCAAGTAATAGTGAGAGGCTCTATCGCGAAATCAAATCACTTCCAACCGGATGAACATCACTCATTATCGTACAGAAGAAACGACTTCACGACTCCCGTTCAAGGAGACGGCGCATGTTTTTCAATTCTGCCTGTTCGGCTTGATTGAGCTTGGGGTACTGTAGGCCAAGACGCTCAAAGGTCTTCACCATAATATCCGCTACGGCTAACCGCATAAACGGTTTATGATCTGCAGGTATGGCATACCACGGCGCCCACGGGCGCGATGTGGCATTCACCGCTTCTTCGTACGCCTTCATATAGTCGTCCCAATACCCACGCTCCTTGATATCACCAGATGAGAACTTCCAGTTTTTTTCTGGTACCTCAATGCGAGACAGAAATCGCCGCTTCTGTTCTTTTTTAGAAACATGAAGCCAAAACTTTAAAATGATGGTTCCATTGCGAGCCAGGTGCTGCTCAAGGTCTCGAATGGACTCAAAACGTTCCTTCCATAATGTTTTGGGATCGGAGGCGTCTGGAAGATTTTGGTACTGTAAATATTCAGGATGGACGCGAACGATAAGCACTTCTTCATAATAACTGCGATTAAAGATCCCAATTCGTCCCCGCTCAGGAAGACACCTGGTCGTGCGCCAAAGAAAATCATGTTCTAGCTCATGACTTGATGGCTGCTTAAATGAAAACACTTGACAGCCGGCTGGATTAATGCCACTCGTCACAGCTCGAATCGTTGAATCTTTCCCTGCTGCATCCATTGCCTGAAAGATAAGGAGGATCGCATGGTGGTCATGCGCATACAGAATCCGTTGATAGTCTCTCATCTTGTCGATAAGCTTCGTCAGTTTTTTCTTATATTGTTTTTGAGAAGGGACTTTCCCTTTAGGCTTCGTTAGGGCATTCTTGACGGAAAACGTTCCATCAAACGGCACCAGAAATGAACTCTCTACAGATTCGAACATAGGGCTGTAGCGCCTGCAATTAATCGGACACGTATTTAGGAAGCCATCTTGGCCTTCCGGTTCCATTCCTGTCGCACTTGTTGGGGCGTACGGTATGCATGGCGTTGTAGAATCCAGTTCGCATTGTAGCGTTCTCTGAATTCGTACAGCGCCCCTCTCAAGTGCTCTTCATCGTCGTAATCCTGAAGCCACAACAATTGTTCCTTGAGCGTACGAAAGAATCGTTCGCTCACCCCATTACCTTCTGGACTTCGCACAAAGCTCGGAGATGCCTCCAGGCCAAGGAAGGCTAGCTCGGCCTGAAAGTCGTGACTGATATATTGACTGCCATGATCATGGCGCACGAGCACCCCCTTGGCGACTTTGGCCTCGTAGGTCCCAAACACATGGTTGACCGCTTGGCGAATGGGCTCTAAGGCTTCATGGCGTGTACCGTACTTGGCTGCATGAAGGCCGAGACACTCGCCGGTAAAGTGCTCAAGGACGGCAAAGACGGTCACCTGGCCCTGCTTGAGTGTCCACGTGGCTGTGGCATCTGTGCCCCACATCAGATTGGGAGCCATCGGAATAATTGACCCATCATGCACTCGGGGGCCGTTAGGCGACCCTCCTCGGACAGGCGCCAAGAGCTGATGTTGCCCCATAAGCCGCCGCACCCGTTCCTTGTCTGCTCGCAAGCCGCGATGCCGCAGTCGCGCCCACACCTTGCGATACCCTTCGCCAGGGAAGCTCACCTGTGACGACCCAGCGAGCACTTGCCTGATCGCGACCATCAAATCCTCATTACTCACCAGCGGACGTCGGCCACGCTGCTTGACCGCGTTCCCGGCAACTCGTCGACGTTGCAGCCAGTCATATACGGTTGAACGTGGGATGCCCCACACATCGCATATACGAGACCATCCATACCGGCGCTTTGTGGAAATCGAACAGGTCTCGCTCAACACTTCGATTTCCTCAAGTGCAAAGGGACGCCATCCTCCAGACGATCGATCTTTGCATACAGCAAGTCGTTATCCATAACCAGGGACCCCACCTTGGCTTTCAGCGACCGGTTCTCCGCTTCCAGAGCCTTCTCCTTAGCTGACTCGCCAGTATGAAAGGTGGCCTCGCCACCCTGCATGAAGCTCTCCTGCCATTTCTTGAGCACATACGCCGGCTGACCCGTCAGCCGACTCACTTCTTCCAGTGACGCCCCCTTAAGTAGAACAAGCACCACCTCGGCTTTCCGGCTAGCATTCCAACGCTTGTGTTTGCTGAGTTTCATCGACACCTCCAATTGCCATAAAATACGCAATTTAAAGTGTCCAATCAATTACCGAGGCAATCCAGGGCCTCCTTGACTACAGGGAAATGTGACGCGAGCCCTCGCAGAACAGAATGGCCGGATAGATGAGAATTCACGCTATGCAGCCCTTTGTCGAGAGGCAGAATGGCTATCATGTTTGACGTGGAGTATTGAAAAGAGGAAACCAACAACTGACACAAGGTTATAGCCGTTCCAGTTATGCCGAATCAGTTACATGTCGATCCACTGAATTCTGCTTGACCCTTCGTTATTGAACCGTCAATCGCATACAGGGCATCCAGGCGGGCATAACTTTCCTCTATGTTTGCGCTGTGTACATGATATTCGGTTGGATGTTATTTGGTTTCGCTATAATGCGGCTCACTCAAGAATGAAGAACTCTTGAACAACGAATACACTCGAGAAATTCGTAGAGGGGGGAAGATCTGATTAAAGTTCTCTTGAGGAAATTTGAATTGGCGCTATGCCACAAACACGACCCTGGCACCCCTTATTTACCAAGCGGGACATTGACCTTTTTCTTTACAACTTCAACGGCTTGAAACGCTCGGTCTTTCGTGCCAAGATTGGATTCGTCCTCGACCGCTTGTACAAACTCCTCGGGACCGTGAATGGGGGCATAGGTCAACGTCACAATGACATCCATAGATGGAGCATTGGACGGGGTTGGAAAGATAAAGGTTTCTATTCGTTTTTCTTCTGGCTTGAGCAAGGTATCGTTCAACACTTTCACGGCTTCGAAGTCTAAAACCGTCTTCTTTCCATTCTTATCTCCATACACCCGTTCATAATAACGTTGATCACTATGAACTTTTCGTAAATTTTTACCAAGCACTGTTAAATCAACAACCACTCGGTACCACCCAGGATGCGGCATCGGAAGATTATGCGGAACAAGACTTTGAATCGTGACATCGACCGTTGAGGTTTCCCCTTGCACATTCGTCGTAAAATCTAGCTCGATGGCTTTAGCTCGAACTTTCCCAAACCTTCCGGGAAAACTATGATTGGCAATTTTTCGATTTCGCTCGCCATTCGCCGATTCACCAAACGCTCCTGGCATATGACATGACTGGCAGGTTTTTCCACTCTTTTCGGCTTTTGATTCTTTCCAGTTCCCCATCCAATCTGGCAATGATCCCATCGTGGCCCCCTTGGGCAATGAGTCATGACATGTAACGCAAAATGCTGAACTCTGGTAGAGCTCGGAGTGCTCCGATTCATGGGCTAGATTCTCGGCTGGATTTTTATACCCACCGAAAACTGTTTTTTCTAACTGATACGTCGGAAGCGGGGGATGCACTTCTGAATCAATATCTTTAATGAGATGACATTGCGCACATCCCACCCCATCGATTTGCGGATCTTTTGTCTTCACTTCATCAATAAACATGTTTGACTGATGTTTGTATTCTAATATATGCGGCGCATGACAGCGCAGACACATTGACGCCTCTTTTTTAGGTCCTGACGATAAGAAACGATCTAAGGTCACACGAAAGGCTGAGCTGACAATTGAACGAGATTGTGCAGATGCCTCCCATTCTTCAAACACTCGTATATGGCAGCGCTTGCACTTTTGAGAATGCGGAAAGGCTTTTTCCAAGGGTTTGGCAGCCTTATCAGTATCAGCTGCCCTAACGAGCGCAGGTGACCCATCCATCCACAACACACACGCACTTAGAACACACAGAAAGAATCCTAGCTGTATAATGTTCCTCGTCATAAATATCCCCTGGATAAATTTTCCGTCAGGCAAGCAAGAAGAGCATTTATAAAGTCATCGTGCGAAACGTGAGTAATCGAGTTGAAGAGTAATCGGTAATAACCTTTTCTGCGGCTTGTCGTTCCTTGTCATTTGGCAGTGACTGCAGGTAACGATCCTTGAGTGATGAAGAGGGCTCGGGTATGAGGGCATAACTCAAGCTGGCTTCAAGCAATATAGATTTCTGCCCTTCTGGCAGCTTCAGCGAAAACGGTACCCGCCTGGTGATCCCACCATTCACCAGCGGTTGTGGAATCGGCCCTCGAAGTAATTCCTCAAACGTTCGGCCATATTGCTCTTGCTTTTCAGCAAGAATATTTCCCTTCTCATCTTTAGCCGTCACCTTCACAAAAAATTGCTTTAGAACAGGGTCCCCCCCAGGAAACATGTGCGGCAGGCTTCCGTTTCTGACTAACACTGTCCCTTCCACCATGCCGTCATTTTTGTCAGCTTCAATGTCTACTCGCGGAAACCATTCGGCTTGAAGGTTTCGATTGCTCAGCATAATGCCAGGGATGACAATACCTTGAAACCAATGACGACCAATCGGCCTTGTTAACGATCCACGTTTGGAGGTTGAACTTCCCGTCGATCGTTCCATATGACAATCTTGGCAGATGGTTCCTTTGAGAATTTCCCCTGGAAGATCGGCGCGTGTGACATCTTTCACTTTACTAAAATGACAAGCGGCGCAAAATTTCGCTTCTTTGTAAATGTCCGCTTGCTGTGACGAGTGAACAAGATTTTCCTCAGGTTTTTCATATGGACCAAAAAATGATTCCCCAGGCTTGATCTTAAACGTCGGATACGCGTTTTTATTTTCTTGAATATCATGAATCAAGTGACACGACGAACAGCTAATCCCTTCGACTGTCACCGCTTTTCCTCCAGCCATGACCTGATCAATAATTCGATCGGCATGCTGTGGAAACACCGTCACAGATGGAGCATGACAGGCTAAACACTGGGTGCGTTCCTCTTGCGTAGGTTCCGTTTGTAACCACAGGCCAAGAACCGTTTTAAATACATGAGACTTCAGCGCCGTGCCATGCAGTAACGCACCATCAACCCGTCCAAACGTCTTGAGGTCAGGAGTCTGCTCACGCATTCCCTTCCATTCTTCATAGTGACGATCATGACATTGCTTGCACTGTTCAGAAGGAACAAATACTTTCGATATTTCTTTAACCCATGAAGTGTCGTCTGTTTCACCCGGCGCGTCTTTCGCTGAAGCCACATGCCCGACACCATCATTCCAGAGAAGGCACAGTCCCAATAGAAGACTAACTCCAATTATCAGGCTTCGCCTTTTCGTTCTCAGTGATCGCATAGGATACATACCAACAATCAATCCTGTTTAATACGAACAAAATGAAAGTTCAGACCGCCAGTCACGCCCTGGTCAGCTGGGTCGGATGGCTCGTACGTTGCCACGGTAAAATTTTGAATGGGAAGCGTGGCTTCAAGCGCAACCCCTAAATCGATGAGCGTTTTGATTTCAAATCGATCAACCTCTTTTATAATGGCCTTCACCTTTACGCCAGCTAAATCCGCCGGGGTCCCACCAATGACGGCAAAAACGACAACGCCTTCCGCACGCGTTAAACCAAGAAATTCTTGAATTTCTTCGTCAACTTCCCCAACATCCACACCAAATTGTTCAGCCAGCTCTAAGGCCCGTTCTTCCGTCATTTCCCCATTCGAGGATTGCGCGTAGACGTGAGAAGATTTCTGAAAACCACCGACAAGAGAACAGATGAAAATCAAACAAATGATATGTTTCATAGTGTTAATTCGTCATGCATCGAATAGCGTCAATATTGACGCAAAGGGGTAAGGTCGTTACTCACCGTATCCCATCGCACAACAGTGCCTGGGATGTCTCAAGATTGCTCAATGGGGTCAAGTAGAAGTTGCATCCATGATGCCACGGCTTTTTGGCCATTGCGTTCTTTATTTTCCCCGTTCCATACAGCAAAAGCGACAGCTTGTAACCGTCCCGCTTGCAATAATGCCTCATTTTCCAAATCATCCCCAGTAGCTGTAAGTGGCCGCTTCATAACCACACGCCAGAATCCACGCTTCCATTCGGCCTGTCCCTTGATCCGTCCTTGCTGCTTTTTGCTGGTTAAGGTGCTGAACCCTCCACCAATCAAGTCTTCAACTGACGAAGGTCGACGAGGAATGACTTCAAATCGACGAATGCCACCACGTTTTCTCCCCTTTTTCTTTGTCCGCGCAGCCCGTCGGTCGACATCACTCTGCCAGTCAGCCTTCCAATGCCAAATATTCAGGTAGTGATCGAGTTGTCCCATACAAAAAAAGGCTGGAGCATTACCCAAGGGGAGCGCAATGGCCGCGCCATCTCGAAAGACTCCAGGAGTCAGCCGTTCGTTCTTTGTGGCATCTTGCCACTCCAACAGAAAAGCCACTTCTTTCCCGTTATGCATTGAGCGAATAGATAAGGCCGTCGCGCTTGGCTCTGGCCATACAGGGCGGGTAATGACTTGTCCACTTAAAGGAACTGGAAGGGCCGCAATGGTTTCCCAAGCCGGGTCACTGGGATGAGAGGGAGTTTCGCCTGACGTAAAGTGCGACCGGATGACGATTCCATGAGAACTGACCGTCGTGACTTGAAACCATGTTAATACTATAGCCGCTGTAACAACCAACGCTCCGACAAACACAAGCCGTCGAGAGACACGCCTTAGCCCAGGTTTATTGAAATGCGCGAGATCTTGCTCACCCGATAGTGTAGCCATTTCCACCCTTACCGTAAGTTCAGTACGCAATGACTATCGACGACGCCGACCGATATACGATCAAGCAATCTTCAGACGACGAATCTTATTTTCATTCCGCTCACAGATGTAGAGTAGACCTTGAGAGTCTAACGCGAGACCAGCCGGTGCATTGACGACCGCTTCGACGGCTAATCGGCCATCTCCATGTTTGAGCATCGTGGCGTCTTCTTTGGCGACAAATCGAGCAGCCCCACACCCTCCCATATTTTTGTCATCATATCCGCTATCACCATTTCCCGCGATTGTGGTGATGATCCCGGTCGTGGCATCAACCTTTCTCACCCGATGATTCATCGAGTCAGCAATATACACATTCCCATCGTCGTCAGCCACAGCCCCTTCCGGGACATTGAGCATAGACTTCGTACCAAGCTTATCATCACCATCGTATCCAAATCGGCAGACCCCGGCTATCGTGGAAACGATGCCTGTGGCTCGATCCATTCTCCGAATGCGATTAGTTCCCTTATCAGTAATTAAGAGATCACCATTTTTAAATACGTCCAAACTCACCAGATCATAAAACCGACATTCCGTTGCCGGCTTTCCATCATCCAAGTAGGGAGACATATCCAGCCCATCCGAACATTGAGGACGGAGCCAACCCTGGTCATCGCTAAAGTCGATACCAATGGCATCACCGGAAAGCACAATAAGGTTTTGCGCCGTTAAAGGGCTCACCCGCTCATCATCTTCATTGGTCCAAGATCCAGCAATCGTCGTGAGAAGGCCTGTTCGCGGATCATATTTGCGAATACGATGCGCTTGCGTATCAGCAATGTATAAGTTGTCATCCTGATCAAATGCGATTGAGGCTGGATAGGTTAAGTTGACCTCCAACGCAGGCCCATCTCCATTAAAGCCCCATTGCCCTGTGCCGACCACAGTCGTAATAATCCCGGTCTCCCGGTCAACCTTGCGAATGCGACTACTTCCCGAATCACAGATATAAATATTATTTTCAGAATCACATGCGACATCCAACGGTAAGTAGAGGCCGGCTTCTCCGCAAGGTCCGTAATCCCCGCTGTAACAGGTTTCTCCATTGCCAGAAAAATTATGAAGGCGTCCAGATTCCAGATCCACCCGTCGGACACGATCAGACCCACATTCTGCAACATACAAATATCGTTCTTCTCGATCCAGCGTGACATGATTCGGAAGAGGAATGCCGGCCTTCAGAGCACGCTTGCCATCCCCTGTACTTCGAGACTTCCCATTACCAGCAAATGTCTCAATGACGCCCACTTCAACTAGCGTTTCAGTACTCATCGTCTACACCTCATACTCACACGACTATCAAGTAAAATATTCAAGATCTTTACAATAACCTATTCACAATCACCATTGTGCGTCTCCACCTACTAGGCCTTCGATGCCGAAACAGTTTCGGTGTTCGGAGCATTATCCATGGCAGCAACTGTTGATGGTGCCGGAGGAGCAGAAGGGGCAGCTGTTGCAACAGGTTCTTGCTGCGGGATCTGGGCAGGTGCCGGGGCTTCTGTTGCTGCGTGCTGGGAGGCCTCTTGCGCTTCTGCATCCATCGCCTCAACCTCATGAATGGACTTTTTAAAGCCTTTTATTGCTTTCCCGACCCCTTCTCCTAATTGTGGCAACTTTCCTGCACCAAAAATTATTAAGACGATGGTCAATATTAAAATTAACTCTGTAAACCCAATGCTTCCAAACATAATGACGCTCCTCTCTGCAGCAATGAATTTTTATTCGGATGATGGAGCCTTTCCCTGTTCACGGGTGCGTTTGGAAAAACGCTCCTTTAATCGTTTTCTGGTCTCTTCGGCTTGTTCGAACATTTGACACTTTTCATAGGTATTGATCAGATTGTAGTAGGCTAACGGTTCATCTGGATTATTCTGGACCGCTTCCTCCATGACATGCATTGCCATATCGGGTTTCTTTAAATTGAGGGCCATTTCCATGAGCTTATAACTACATTCCAGATGCTGCGGATCAAATTCTAGGACTTTCATATAAGCCTGCAACGCCATATCAAGTGTATTAAGATCAGAAACCTGAGGGTTATCTAACTGTTCATAGACACTTGCCAAATTATACCATGCGATAGGATCTTCCGGCGTCAATTCAATGAGCCGTTCAAAGTAGTCCTTGGCCTCTCGATATTTCCCCTTTTCACTATTCAACCGTCCCAGATTAAACAAGGCCAAGACATCGTATTTATTCAGTTCAAGTGCTCGCTCAAATTGACTGGATGCATCATCAGCCATCCCCTTGGTCCCATAGATTGTACCAAGATTTGAATAATACATAGCTAAAGAGCGGTCCATCTCTATCTTAAGTCCCTCAGCCATTTCGATGGATTTTTTGACTTCAGTTAAGGCCTCATCCAAGCGCCCTTTATTAAAGTACAGTTCGCCAAGCCGACACCGTGCTTGAAAATCATCAGGCTCCTCTGTGAGGAGTTTTTCGATTTCAAGAATTTCTTCGTCCGGATTTAGCGGTTGATCGTCTAAGCTATCCTCAGGCGCCAGCTCTTCTGTTTGGGTGAGCGTATTCTGTTCTTCCATAGTTTCTGCTCTCTCTTATGGTGTCTGCCCATAGACGGGCGTCACAGGTTGATAAACCATTTTTTCGTGAATTTTCCCTCGAAGTTTCCCTAAGGTCCCGCGCTTATCTATCGTTAACAATAGTAACCCCAGCATCACCATCAGGGTCAAATGCGACAGTTGCAAGGCATACCCTGCCATAAACATGAGCCCTAACCCATAACCGGCCAATCGCCCAATCATCACTAATTTGATGACCGTATACGACCAACAAATAAAGCCAGCCATGTAAAAAGCAAAGGGAAGGTAGAACGTGTAGCCCATCCCCATCTGAAAGATCCACCCAACGCCTTCTCCAGCTTTTCGTACATCTTCAGCCGCTTCAAGGCTATAGAGCGAAATAAAATAATCCATAAAGAGTAGGAGGAAAAAGATAATCCCTCCGCTTACCAGTAGCGTCAAACCCCATTTTCGTTGTTGCTTGTTCTTTGTCAGAAACGAAGTACTGCCATAGGCCCAGAACACCAGAATACTGGATACCACCATCAGGGCCTCGCCTAATCGATTGATTTCATGGACGAGCGGTGGAGCAGTGACGAGACCAAGCAACCCATAACTTGTTGTGAGGGTTTGATAGTAAATCCACCCACAGATGCCAAAGAAAAAACACCCGATCGCGATACGCTGCATGAGCAACTTATTCGTTGCGAGATATTCCAGCATAAGAAACACGAGCAGTAACAATGAAATGACGTTATAGACAACCGAGCCCAGCATCGCTGGAGGGAAAAGCAGATATGCAATTGTCACGATGACAAGAAGGCAGAATAATGGAATCACGACCTTGTCATAGGTCCCTTTCCAGAGGGTAGACTTCATCTTGTGATAGACCAAAATGAAGATGAGGAGGAATGCCAATATTGAAGTGACATTCAACAGCATAAACCCTAATGACGACAGTCCGGTAAAGGCAATTCGAACGGCTTCATATTTTTCAGCAATTTTACTGATGTGCATTCCCAGACGGGAGACCAGTCGATAGAGCACCAATTCCATGAAAGCGGCGATGAGAAGACATTTCAAAGAGTACTCAAAGAGAACCCCTTGCTCATTCGCCTTTTCAGATAGAGTTGAGGAGGCGTCCATAACCAATCCATTCATCGTCGTGTGACAGGTTCGTGAAAAGTACAGCCTTCATTTCGTTATGACCAACTCTATGCTTCATCCCACAACGCAAAACTCAGGCCTCACGATACACCTGTATGTTCAAGAACCTTTTGTTTGTTTCGCCTAGCGATGTAGAGCAAACCGTCTCCCATGGAGTAATTGAAAGGGAGCTCGCACACAACTTCACTAATTTTTTCATAGACATGCTGATAGATTTTCTCGCACTGCTCAGGCGTCATGCCTTCTTTGACTTCATAAAAGAATCCTAAGCTCAAATCTTCCGCGGCAGGACGCATGATACGTTGAATGCCATATCCTCCAGGATCATTCATGATCGGCGCTTCTTTTTCCAAGTCGAATAAACACGGCTGACAGGAGAAGCCGTATGAGGAATTCAGGGCATGATTGTTCACGATAAAGTTCATCGTTTCGAGAGCTTCTTCTTCGGTTTCCGTCGGGAATCCCACAATGACATAACAATGCACCGCAATACCCAAGTCGACACAGTCTGCGCAAATACGATCGACACTCGCTTGTGTGATGCCCTTCACCATAAAGTCCATCATTCTCGCATTGTAGGTCTCCAGCCCGAAGACAATCTTTTGACAACCCGCGTCTTTCATCAACGCAAGTAATTCCCGAGAAAGGTTTTTCTCAAAACGAAGCTCTGCCGTCCACTGTAAATCGAGGCCGCGATTGATCATTTCCTTACAGAGACGCCGCGTTGGTGATAACGCTAAACATTCATCGGTAAAGAAAAAGTATGGCGTTTCATAGGTCTTGGCGAGCGATTCAAGCTCATCAACAACTTTGATGGGATCTTTTTGACGAAAGTTTTGATGATCAAGCGTTAATGCACAAAATGCACAATCTTTATAGTAACAACCACGAGAGAATTGCACCGGCAGCACAGTATGAGGAGCAAGATATTTATCTAAAGGGAATCCATCGTAATTAGGAGCACTATGTTGGGCTAAATTCTCTGAATAAAACGGTTGATTCACCGTAATCTTCCCATCTTGACGATAAATAAGGTTGGGAACTTTACGAAAATCTTTTTGGCCTTCAAGCTGGTTGATTAATTCCAAAAAGGCTGTTTCACCTTCAAAGACAATAAAGTCATCCGTGACTTCAAACAAACGTTCACAGCGACGTAAATTATCAACCAACCGCGTAAAAATACTTCCGCCAACCGTGACATGGATATCTGGATTGGCTTCCTTAATAAGGCGGCAAAGGGTCAAGCCAGGAATGATTTGCGAAGTCGCGGTAATGGAGACACCAATCAGTCCAGGTGCCTCTTCTATAATCGAAGACAAAAAATAGTTTCGGTATAAATCAATATATGGGTTTTGCGTTTCATCACAAATCGCTTTCATGATATCTCGTGATGAATAAATCGAGTACGACAATTGGTTATCAACAACCGTAATGCGAGTTGGAAAGTATAAGGATGAAACAACTTCCAACCATCGATCAATTAAGAAGAGACATTCACGGTAACGATCTAAATCAAAAAACTCGTCACTTCGAAGCGAATCTTTTGCTGGTTCAATTTGATCAATGAGATACGGGAAACGATCCAACGCCTCAAGGACTCTTGCGTAATGCTCTTTACTGCCATACCCTTCATCCCCAGACATTGAATGTTCTAATTGTTTTCCCAAATCTATAAGTTTTTGATACACCTCTAACCCATAGGTCTTCGTCAGAATAGTATCGAGAATTTCGATATTCAAATCCCGTTGGGACTTATCTGAAATCCCTGCTTGATCTAAAAATGCACTTAAACAAGGAAGACTTAAGTACGGTTGAGACGGATGCCAGCTCGGTGGGAAGAGTAGTGAAATTTTCACAATACTTTCTCCAAATCTAAACGCATACGTTGAAAATTCTTTTCTATAGATAAAGACTTACGCCCAATTTTCTTATACATGTCACACATAGGCCAATGCAACTCATCGCCTCACACTTCCACAAAATTTCAAGCCCTACATTACCATAGAGTGCAACCGGAAAGGTAATTGAAAAGACATAGAATAGGGCATCCCGAAACTGTTCATTCCGCATACAGTCTCATTGCGTCTAAGGTCTACAAAATTTCCCAATAAGTCCTAAGAAGTATTTGCTGAATCCGATCTCTAGCCAATTACCTAACGTCACAGAAGTCCTAGACCACGAATGCTCAGGCCTCTAATACCTAGAGACCCAGGCCTACCAGCTATTCAAATCATCATTAGCCACTTCAAAAAACCATAGGTATCTGTAATGTGACGATAATTCTTAAAGAACGTCGAAGTACAGAATGAAGGAGGATGCTTGCACCATCTTATCCTACTAAACTATCAACGTGCACTCTATCACCCTCTGAATTCACCTATACGAATGAAAAAACCTCAGGCAACTTACACAAGTGTGCAAGTCACCTGAGGTCTATTTTCAAAAGCCAGCGGAGTATTCATAAGCCATAAAGACTCATGAGTATCCAATTAGGCTCTTATGGCATCTTCGCCGTAAACCAGGTGGAAATACCCTTCATGCCGTTACGTTCGACATTCGAGCCATCCCACACTGCGAAGGCGATTGGTAAACTCGACCCGGCTTTGAACTGTACATCGTTCGGGTCATTCGTCGTCAGGCTCCGCTTCATGACTACCCGCCAGGTCGGCCCGGAACAGCAACCCCCCTTTAAGGCACCATACGGTTCCCACAGCCCATTACCGACCACATCCTGAGAGGCTTGCGTCGTCAATGTGCTAAACCCATTCGCATTCAAGTCTTCCACGGAACTCTTCCGCAGATTGGGGTCCGACATGATGTTGCCCGACCAGATACCCGGATTGAATGGCCCTAAGCTCCGACCAATGCGGTCAGGATAGGTGACACCGCCAGCCGGCTCTTCATAGTAGAAATCCCAGGCAATGGAGGGATACTGTTGATCCACATCCCACATTCCGGCGACTCCTGCTCCCATGTCTCGTTGCCACTCGGCATTCCACCGCCAAATGTTCACCGTGCCGCCCGATTGTCCCATACATTGGAACGGAGGCGCCCCGGAGGTTTGAACGGGGAATTGTACGGCCACTTGATCCCGAAAATCTTGAGGGCCAATGGTCGTATTGTTCAAGGTTTGATCGCCCCAGTTTGCCCAAATACCGATCTCTTTGCCGTTGCTGGCCATCTTGACCATCACGGTTTTGACCGAAATGTTGGGGTGCATGGGGGTGGTAATGGTTTGCCCACTCAATGGGACCACAATCCCGGGAACTGATTCCCAGACCGGGTTGGCGGCATCCATTGGAATGGGGCCTTTGATCGCCCCGACCGGAATCGTCACGGGTTGGGATACTGCTAAGGGAATTTGCCCTAGCGTCAATAATCCACCCACCACGACGGCCGAGAGAAGAACGCCAAACACGAACCGTTTGTTACGCGTCTGCACCACTCTCATAATGACGCATCCTCCTTTGATAAAAGATTAAAATCGAAAGGACTGCTCACTAACAAAATCCTAAAAACCATAGAACTGTACACTACTCCTTTTCTGAATCGCCCACACCTTTTGTTTCTTTATCAAGATAGGATTGAGCCCCAACCTCATTCATTAAGAGATCAAGCTCATTACCCTGATCCTGAGCCCCACATTCAAATGATTGTCCTTCAGGACTTGTGTAATTTGCCGGACGATAGTCCGTTTCAGAATACGGCTGAGGACTCACAGCTAAATACTTCACCTCAAAATCTACCCAATCAGAAGTAAAGTCAGCTAATGATTTATAAAACCCAAAATCGGCTTTTCTTTTTAACATTCCAGAAAATAAAGGCACCCAGCGACCAACATGCTCTTTCACAAATCGCTTCTCTGCCTCTACAACAGTCCTTAGCTTTTCTGGACCGTCATGAATCAGCGCATAAGACTCTTTATATGCAAGGTAGTGAAGAAATTCAAGTTCCACACTTAAATGATCGATTCGTTCATGAATGTCACTGGAAAGCTGAAGACCAAAGGCACTGTAGAAACCAGCGATGTCTCCCATCGTATAGGACTGACCAAAAACATGGTCATTTCCAAAGAGTGTCTCGTATGGAGGACAGTCCAATGAAATTACGTTGCTAAATACACGACGGTGATCATCCCTAAGGTCCTGTAAGTTCCAATTTGAACCTTCAGAGTTCACCCATTCCTCAATAGCATCAAGGTGACGAGATATTGCCAGAAGGCTTTCTCTCGACTCAGGATCATCTTTCTCTAAGGATGTATTCAGATTCTCTAATGCAGCTCTGCCATCTTCAACAAACTCTCCGCTCTGTAGATACTCCAAGAACTCGTCATCTTCAGGGAAGAGATAGCTCCATGACAAGAGAAGATAGAGTTTACTTCGGGCGAGAGCTCGCTCTACAGATGGGGCATCTTTGGGGGAAATTTTCACAGCAGAAGCAACAGCCGTTCCATTTGCGCCATTACTATGTTCTTTTGTAAGTCCCATATTAATTCACCATTACCATTTCATTTGCCCAACGTGGCCAAATAGACATTGACTTGTTCTTGTATAGCATTTGACCGATAAAAGGCAAAGCATAGGCTATAATTTTCCCATGTAGAGGGACATGATGATAGGATAACTGGCAATCGAAGTCAAGCGGAAATTCGCCTTCTTGACAGCTCAGTACTCCCAACATTCAAACCCCCATCGTTACACGTGATAATCATTTTCAACAATCATATGACACGTAAACACCTACCGACTCCGACCCATAAAAGAGACACTCTCTTCCTCCTTTCGCGATAAGCCCAGTTAACACAAAAGCATTCGAGTTGGTACGACTCGTATAGCCACTCGATCGTTGACCGCCTTGCAAACCTGCTGACAGAGACCGCAACCAACACAGCGATCATCGAGAACAGAAATTTGAAATAAAGAAAAGTTCATATCAATAGCCTGCTGAGGGCACTTAGACACACAGGCATTACAACCATGGGCTGCCGTACATTCTTGATGCGACAACTTTGCGAGTCCCATCTCCACGTCCTCTACCTGTAAAACAGGTAACAAGGCCTCGGTCTCACATACCTCAATACAGGGGAAATCTTCACATAGCTGACACGGATGCTCTTCGGGAAGAATCACAGGAGTCTGGTCTATTCGATGATTTCGAATCGCATCAAACGGACACGCCTCCACACAATCACCACATTTCGTACACCGTTCAAGAAAATCATCCTCGGCAACAGCACCTGGCGGACGCAACCAGTCCGTCCGCTCCGTAACGGTTGGAACTTTTGGGGCCTCAACTGGCGCATCACTATGCTTGATATATTCCTGAACGGTCACGCCAAGCGACACAACCGATTGCCGGATAAAGTTCCGACGTCCTAAAGACACGCCATCGGACGACGGTTGCTCTTGAGAAGATTCAGACATTGCACTCAACACCCTGCCTCACACCGCACAACATATTAACAGAACACCAACTCGGTAACGAATTTCAACCCCTGAGCCGGAAGTATTTATGAGACACCGGCAGCACGCAGCTTATAGACTTCAAAGCACCGATCGCAGGCTCCATAGTCCATTTCCCAACCTGGGTGATTATCCTGAATATACTCAAGCACAAATGGTTCCATTTTATCTTCGAGATCTTCAACCCAGGAATAGGTAGGAAAGCGGCACAGGGGGCATGGAAACCCTGGCATTAACAGTGGCTTGGTTGGAAGATCGAGGACTTCTCCCTCCTCCACGTCAACAGCCCGATCCATGACTCGAATGGTATCAGAGGCCATTTCAAGCAATTCGGCATGCGAAAGATGTTCCGTTTGCCATAATCCTTCAAACACTGCCTCAACCTGCCCAGGCAATATTTTCCGATACCATGTCCGAAATTCTCGAAACCGATATTCCTTGGAAAACATCGGTTCTCGACCCGAGCGGGTAATACGACTATCAACGTGCAAACTCCAAAGCACTCGGTATCGATTGAGAATGAGATGTTCTTCACCCGGATTGAACCCTACCTTGGTATCGGCATCATACCCAAAGGCCTCGTCCAACATATCTGAGATATGGGTTAACTCATGCCGGAGATACCGGTTAATGGCAGGATCATAGAACCGGCGGGGAATTAACTTGATTCCAACTCCCCTGAGCCCTTTCTCTTCAAATTGCTTTGCCAGTTTCTCTTCAACGGTTCCCCATTTTCGAAGAATATCGACCCCTTCTTGATCCTCTTTTAAGACGCCTCGAACCAGCACGATACCAATCTTAGCCTTGAGAGAAGGAAACTCGTTAAACGATTCCTCGAGAATATCGGCAAAGCCCCACTTTCCAAAGAGATGCTGATAAAGTTTCTTAAATTCTGGCTCCCGTTCGTCTAAGGAGAACTTCTCATAAATGGGATCCGCCATCTCATGAAACTCGTTATAATAGGTCGGGTCACCTTCACGTTCAGTTTTCTCCGAAAACGAGTCGATGACTTCCTGAAGAAGTGCTGGCTGAAAACGAGTTTCCATAATTCCTCCGTGGCCGAACGTAGATCGTAAATCGACAACCAATACATTAGTTGTCTCGTTCTATATGTAGTGACACATCGAACACCCCACCTTGACTCCCGAACAAAGTGGTGTTTAGTATCAAAAACGTCTAAGCAAGAGAGTACGTGTAAGATTATAGAAAGCGCTTCGCTGCAATGGCAAGGGAGACTCCCAAGTTAGCCATTTTAGCTTTATTCAATTTTGTTACCGACGAAGGAGTGAAATATGAGCAATCCCTCTAGTCCCGTAGCCCCCCTCAGCGCACCAGGTGGGGAGCCCGGCCTCGAAGCTGGCCAATTGGAGGAACTAAATTCACTTGAATATTGGCAAGGGGGAGTGAAAGAGCTCAAAACATTTCGAGGGCATACGCAAGGCGTATGGAGTGTGTCTTTTTCACCGGACGGACTCACGCTGGCCAGTGGTGGAAGCGATCGGTACGTGAGAATTTGGGACATTGAAACGGGCCGCCTGCTTCGATCACTCAGAGGTCACACGCACGATATTCGTCAAGTCGCCTATAGTCCCGATGGACTGACCCTGGCAACAGCAAGCGAAGACCGAACGATTCGACTGTGGAATCCCACGAGCGGGGAAACAACACGGTTGCTATTTACGCGTTACGATCACGGAGTCACCAGCATCTCTTTTTCTCCAGATGGTCTCATGCTAGCCAGAGCTGGTCAGAACAAAGACATTAAAATATGGGAAGTGACGACTGGCACAGAACTCATGACGTTACTTGGGAAAGATCAATACGACCATAACTGGTCAGTCTGTACGGCCTTTTCCCCTGACGGCGTACACTTAGTCGCCGGCACCGATATTGGCAAGCTTCGACTCTATGAGGTTCTTCCGAGTGGTGAAGAGAAATGCATCCACAATGGACACTGGAAAGACGACGAAGACCTAGATGAAACAGAAGTTCGAGGATACTTCGTTGAAGATATCGGTGGCTTTCAAAAGCCGATGGAATATTGGATTGGAGCCCTCACCTTTACTCCAGATGCGAAAACCTTGCTCTCAGGAAGTCGAGACCAGACGATTAAACTTTATGAAATGCCCACCATGCGAGAATTTCGAACATTACGTGGACACACGGGATGGGTACGATGCCTCATTGTGACGAAAGACGGAAAAGTCCTCATTAGCGCCAGTGATGACGGAACCGTAAAAATGTGGGACCTTCAAAGTGGGCGTGTGATTCGAACCCTCAAACCACACAAAGGTGCGATTCGAGGCATTGCCCTTTCGGCAGATGAACGATTTCTTGCCACAGCATCAACCGACCGAACCATTATGCTCTGGGAGGGAGGGGCGTAGCAGATCAATTGAAATTGTAAAGTGAAAAATTGAGGATAGAGGAATTAGACTTCACCGTTCTTCATTCTAAATTTCTATATTTACATTTTAACTTTTGCATTTTGATTTGAGCTTACGGCTTCGCTTCTTCTTGCGGTTCATCGGCATCTGAAATGTCGTACCGTTTACATTTTTCCCACAAGGCCTTTCGTGAAAGACCAAGTACCTTTGACGCCATGGTCTTACTCCAACCGGTCTGATTCAATATACCTACAATATGTGAACGTTCAAATCGCTCTCTAGCCGCAGCCAACGTCTCCCCTCCTCCATTCTGAGCCTTTCCAGTAGGATGAAGTTCTTGACAAAATCCACATCCAGCCTGCGGCTCACCAGAAATATAGGAACAGCGACTTTGCCCACAAAGATCCCAGGCTTGGATTTCATCGGAATGTTGTGCAAGGGCCACCGCTCGCTCAATCGTATTCTCTAGCTCCCGAACATTCCCCGGAAACGAATACCGCATCAAGACCTCTTGCGCCTGCCGAGAAAACCCTTTCGGTGACTGCTGTGTCCGCGCCGCTAATGATTGCAAGAGGTGCTCGGCAATCACAAAGACATCTTCTTTTCGTTCTCGCAAGGACGGAATCTGCACGGGAACCACATTCAAACGATAGTAGAGATCATCTCGAAACCGGCCCTGCTCGACCTCTCGCTTGAGATCCTTTTGCGTAGCACAGACTAAACGCACATCTACCTCAATAGTCTCATTCCCACCCACCCGCTCGAACTGACGCTCCTGCAATACCCGAAGCAATTTCACTTGAACAAGTGGGGAAATTTCTCCAATTTCATCAAGAAACAACGTGCCATGATGCGCCAGCTCAAATCGACCTCTCCGTTGCTTCAGGGCCCCGGTAAAGGCGCCTTTTTCATGTCCGAATAATTCGGCCTCAAGAAGCGTCTCAGGCAATGCCGCGCAACTCACCTTAATTAATGCATGCTTGGAACGAGGACTATTGCGATGAATGGCATTGGCAATCAACTCCTTCCCCGTTCCACTCTCACCAAACACCAAAACCGTCGCATCGGTTGCGGAGACGAGCTTCACTTTTTCTAAGACTTCCTGCATCCGTCGGTTTTTTCCGATAATACCTTCAAAACTAAACTTACTGTCCAACTCATTTCGAAGTTCACGGTTTTCTCTTTGCAGCACAACAACTTTACTCACCCGCTCCACCACAAGAAGCAGCTCATCCATCGAAAACGGCTTGGTAATGTAATCGTACGCCCCATGCTTCATCGCTTGCACAGCCGTATCCACCGACCCATGCGCCGTTATCAGGATCACTTCCGTACTCGAATGCTGATCCTTACATGCCTGCACAATCTCCAGGCCATCCGCGCCAGGAAGTCGAAGGTCGGTAATCACGACATCAAATCGAGCCGTTCGAACTTTCTCCAAGCCTTCAGTTCCTGTGGAGGCCTCTTGCACCTCATACCCAATCGCATGCAAGGCATCAACCATGGAGAGTCGCATCAACGGCTCATCATCAATAACCAAAATGGATCCGAGACTCATAAACCCACCGTGACTGGAGTGGTCGTACGAACAAGCGGCAGCCGCACCGTAAACGTAGTCCCTTTTCCGACTTCACTGTCCAACAACACTTCTCCTCCATGCCGTTCAACAATACCCAGGCTCACCGACAACCCTAAGCCCGTTCCTTCTCCGGTTCGTTTCGTTGTAAAAAATGGATCAAAAATCTTTGAACGAACGTCTGGCGCTATACCGCACCCCGTATCTTCTACATCAATTTCACACACACGATCGATCTGTCGAGTTCTCACCGTCACGGCCCCTCCTTCCTGCGTGGCTTGGCCAGCGTTTAAAATCAAATTGGTTAACACTTGTTCGATCATATGCGGATCCACCATAATCGAAGGCAACTCATAATCATACTGTTTCTTTAACACGATTCTCTTGGCAATCAACGTATGTTTCGTCAATGCCAAGACTCGATCCATAAGTGCATTGATTTCAGTCTCGACAAGTTCAGGTTGATATTGCTGAGAAAAGTCCAACAATTGCCGAACAATCTTTTGCACACGTTGAAGCCCATCTTCCATAAAATGCATGTATTCCTGCGCACGTGCCTCACTCAAGGTTCCCTTCCGAATGTTATACAGGCAATTCAAGATACCCCCGAGCGGGTTATTGATTTCGTGCGCCACCCCGGCCGCAAGTTTTCCAACCGACGCGAGCCGTTCGGCATTTTGGACTTGTTGTTCCAACGTTTTCCGTTCGGTGATATCTCGCGCAATCCCTAACATCCCTAACGATGCACCTTGTTGATCATAGAGTGGCGAGACGCTGACTAGAACCGAGCGATGCTCACCAGTCCGGCTCGCCATCTCCACTTCATACACCTGTTTCACCCCCACATCCAAGGTTTCTTTTAAATGACGCCCACGATAGCGCTTTGAAAGCACGGTCAAAAATGGACGACCAATCAACTCATCTTTTGTATAGCCCCATGATTCAATCATGCTGTTTACATAGGTAAAGCATTGATCTCGATCCAGGGTGTAGATCACATCGTTCGCATTTTCCAATAAACTTTCAATGTATTGTTTCGCCTGTTCAATTTCCCGTGTTCGTTCTTGTACCTTTTCCTCAAGCGCTTCACTATACCGATGGAGTTGGTCCTGTAGCCGCTTCCGTTCTGCAATATCTCGCAATTGCACCATCACCGATGAATGGGGACCCATATCGACACGAATGACATCAATTTCCACATAGCGATGCTGCTGCTTCGCATCATAGACCTCAATCTCTTGAGTCGGCACCTTGTGGGCGCCGCCTCTCATGCGCTGTAATAATTCAGCAATATCCTCGCGTTGCGCAGGCACGACACAATCCAAGAAAGAACGCCCCAGAAGCGCCTCATGGGCATGTCCTAACATATCACGCTCCCGTTCATTCACAGCTTCTATCAGTCCGTCTTTATTCACGACAAAAATCGAATCGGCAGCTAAATTAAAAATCGCTTTATAGCGGCCCTCGGACGCTGAGAGTTGCTGCGTGCGATCACTGACTTCTTGCTCCAATCCGATCGTGTATCGTTCAATTTCCCGCTGAAGCACTTTCCGCTCAGTAATATCGCGAACAAATCCCCGTGAGTACACGAGCGTACCCGTCTGCGCGTCCATCAGAGCCGTCGAATGAATCTCGACATCGATCGACTCCCGGGTTTTCGTCACAAAGACCGTTTCAATCATTTGATGATCTTGTTTACCCAACTCTTCAACATAGCGCTTCATCATCACTTGCTGATCTGCAGGAACGATGTCCCACAATGACATCCCGAGCATATCCTCAAGGGTATAGCCTAACTTGCGTAACTCGGTTTGATTCACATGAACGAACCGGCCTGACCCCTCAAGTTGATGAATCATTTCCGGCGAATTTTCAATAAGATCGCGATATTTCTCCTCTAGGCTGCCAATTTCTGCGACTTTTTGATTTAACTCCGTAAACGAATGTTGCAGATTACTGGCCATCCCATTAAAAGCATTGGCGAGCTGTTCAATCTCATCACCAGTCTTGATATTCAATTGATGCTCAAGGCTGCCGCTGCCAAGGCGTTGAACGCCTTCATGAAGCGACTGAATCGGTTTCACGATCCGACCAGCAACCAAAACACCCGTGATCCAAAGAATGACAAACACCGCGAGCCCATAGGAGGCAACTTTGATCACCAATTGCTCCAACGGCGCATACGTCTCTTCAGGATCTTGACGAACCAGCATATGCCATTGATGTCCACCAAAACTTTCAGGAACCAGAGGAATCCCCAGTCGGAGTGGCGCAAAACCCACAATGGAATTCTCCGACCCATGCGAATCTGGATTAGCCATGATCCAACCAGGTTCCTTAGTATTCATCGCCTGAACTAGTTGAGGCGGCGACCCATGCTCCTCTAACGATAACACTGGACACAACAGCGGCATGCCGTCCGCGGTCACCAACATGGCATGACCCGTCGCCCCTGCCGTCACTTCAGAAATTGACCGAAATAATGAATTCCGCCGAAGAAGGATACTGATGGCTCCCACTCGCTGCTGGCGCTGATCGTCCCAAATCGGGACCGCCACATTCAGCACATGTGTCCCGAATGAAGGATCAAAAAACAAATCACTCACAAACACTTGCCCCTGCTCTTGGTGAAACATGGCCTTCCACCAAGAACTTTTCCCATAAAAAAACTTGACCGGCGGAAAAGAACTCAACACTAACGCCCCACGATTATCCGTTACCAGAATAGCCAGATAGTCTGACTTCCGTATATCGTGCCATTGGATTAAATAATTGGTTGCATATTGATTGATAAAGAGCGGAAATTGATCTTGATGAGCCCGTTGACGCCACCGCTCCTGCCATTGCTGAATAAGCGCAGAGACCTCTTCAGGGTTTTTATCTTCATAACTCCGGTTCGAATCAGTCACCGCACTCGTGATGAACGGGAGCGTCGCCAGCTGTTGAGCCTCATTAATTCCTCGAGTAATCTGAGTTTCGACCTTCCGGGCTACCTCCACGGCCATACCTTTAAAATTAATGCCGGCCGCTTCACGCAAAGCGCGTTGCTCCTCGAAGTACGTAAGCAAAAGAGACAGGACAAGCGGAAGCAGACCCACCAGCACCATGGCCAGAATCGTCTTCCCTTTGAGACTGAGATGTGGGAGCAAGCGTTTCATTTACGTAACAGTCATACTAAGTCGGCGAACTCCTCTAAACACCTAAGATCATAGAATATTTTCTGTCTTCCATTCCATCGATGTCAAGGAACGGTAACATTCAAGATTGAGGTATTTTGGTAAAGCTTCGAAAGAACGATGGGATGGGATGGCATCGCAAGAATGAAACACATCTACAGTGGCGAATGACACAGAGAAACTGCCTTGAGGCGAGAAGCCACATGTAAATGCTTCACAGTGAATCCGACCGTCAGAGTCGAGGGGACCTACGAACCCAAGTCCTTATAAATGTGAAAATGTCCCAAACCATAGATGAAGATCAGAATATGGTTCAAAGCCCTGGCCTAGTGATGGAAAGACCAGACCCATTACGTGCTCCACTTCCGCCTGAATAAGGATATGGTGGTGCACTTCGTTTTAAATATGGAGATGATGCGAAGTGACGTTCCATCTCACGAATTCTTCTCAGTTCATCCATCATCTTGATTGCTCCCCAGCCTTCCTCATCCCCGACAGCCGTCATCGGGCATCCACCTTCATTTCATGGTTTCGATCGTGTCTGCCGAAGATTTTAATCGTCCGACCTTGAGACTGAGTCGAGACATTTCTCCAGCATGGTTCGTCTTGAAGATCAGGAGCCCTGGTAAAGAGGAAACTCGACGGGACATTGTCCCAATGCCTGAGATCGGGACGGAGAGCATACCGAAGCACATGGGGAGATTCCTGCATCACGGCCACGCCCCCTAATATGGATAACTGACACAATGCGCCATTGCCCTCTGCGGCCATATCGACAAAACAGCCCCCAACCATAATGCCCGCCCCCGCGGAAAAGGTGATGAGGCTATAAGCCACCCCGAAGGGCAATCTGAGCCAGCTCTGGGCATGTAACAAGGGATGATAGCCCTGATCATGGCGCAACGCGATTTTCTGAAACCAACTGTGGGTCGAAATGCGCACCCCGCTCTCGGAGAAACAGGCGGGAAGAAAGCTGTGTTGGGGAGTCACCGAAAAGTACCCTGTGGAGGAGTCCTGAAAGTCAATATTCCAATCAATGTCAGGAAAGCGCCCTATGGCATACACACTCCAATCTACAGAGTGGCCTTCCTTCCCATTCAACTGGCCCAGACGATGCGACGCAAAGGTCCGAACCGCCTCATCCTGGTCTTCTTGTCCTTGCAGACGGCTCCAATCGACCCACGCTTCAGACGGTTCATTAAGCATTTCCCAGAGGACGGCGCTAAAGAGCAGATTGATCGGATCGGCCCCGTAGTTATACAGCGGGGTGAAAATTTCATGGTCCAGCTTTCGCAATTCCACTTGAGAGGCTTCGAAATTGTGCTGGCGATAGTAGCTGATGGCCAGGAGCACACTCAGAAACCCACGTTCGTAACTTTCCAGGACGTAATCGATCAACGTCCCATCAGGCAAAAAGATGTTACTGGCTTCCTTAAGCACCCGAAACGTCTTGTATTTGTACGTATCTTGGGCCTGTGTGCCATACGTAATGACCGTGTCGTCACATCCGGCAGAGAAGGCCTGATAAATATCGCGGAGGGTAGTGATCCGATCTGGAAAACTGATATGCGTGGCGATTGCCTCACAGGACAAAGAGGGATCCAGGTGGGCATCCGGTGGACGAGGCAGTGCCGTGGCTTGGCAGCCAACCCACAGAAAGCCCCCGAGCAGAATAAGAAACACGACCATTCTCGACGTGGCATAGCTCTGGGAAAAGGACGCGCGCAAGCCAGGCCAAGCGGCCCACGACTTCCACCCCGCGCGTCGACACATCTTCACACACGCCTCATGCGGACGGTCACCAGTGCGAGTCGGCGCACCATGGAACACACGATCTGAGGTCCTATGGTCAAAACACGCATACAGTCTTATCGTGGGAGTCGTTCAACGGACCATCCGGTCTGTCCCGAATACGAAGCAAGTCAAGCCCCCATGCCTTCGTGGGACGTCCACTACACCAGCACTCTATCGCCTGTTCCCTCATGATCCAGTCCCCCATGATATGGATAGAGTATGGGTGATCAGTGCGAGAGAAGACAAGAGGACGGAGCGGGCTGAGGCTTAGGGGACAATTCCGAAAACCGATCGTTCGTGCGGCAATCGGCCGCCCTCTCTGCGGTCATCCCCGACAACGGTTCTCGAAAAACATTCTTGCCCTCTCGTCATTCCTACGTTCTGTACCAGGCATCCGTCTTTTGAGCCCTCGCACCAGCAGTGGTAATCGGAAATCCTGCACCCGTCAATCACAACATTGTTAGTCGGGAGTTTATCTATCCTACCTCCGCACCAAATCTACGGAATGCCCTCCTTCTCACCGACACAATGTCGTCAACAAAAATTCTGTACATTATTCGAAGGGTTGGGTAGCATGGTAAGAGAGAAACTACTGAGGCCGTTGGCTGAAAAAATAGAGAAGGATTCTTTTATAAGGAACATAACCCGCCTCACTTTCATGCACTCTATGGTGAACATGAAGCGTTGATCGATGTGCGAGAGCTTCGCGTGTTGCGAGGCTCGCTACCTCGCCGGGCCATGGCCTTAGTGCTAGAGTGGGCAACAGATCATCGCGAGGAACTGATGGAGAACTGGAATCTATGCAACCAACTCAAACATCCGAATCCCATCGAATCCCTGAAGTAGAACCAGCCATCCGGCATGTCGTTCCCTGGCATGTCACTTCTGTGAGCGCCAATGCTAACCTGTGTTTACACGTCACCTTTGTAGACGGAACAACGGGTGAAGTCGACCTGCGGAACTTTCTGAATAGTCCTAAAATCGCTGGAACAATATTTGAGCCCTTACGGGATGAAGAGGCTTTTTCGAAAGTAGAGGTCGTGATAGGGGCTATACAGTGGGCGAATGGAGCCGACCTCGCTCCCGATGTCATGTATGACGCGATCAAGTCTCAGGGGCAGTGGATAGTCGAATAAGGGTGGTTTGTGGACATATGAGCATTGACGCAATACATCTTATCGCGACACTCGCTGCTACACACGGACATCCAAAACCATATATTTATTCGAGTCTGACCCCTACATTTCGGGAAGTGTCAATCAGATAGAGTTCTTGGTTTGAACATGCCATAAAACTTCATTCTACTTTGCTTATGGGAAATGGCCTAGAAATGGCCTATCTATAATTTAATCTCAAGACAATCACTGCTAGTCATATCCATAAAAAGTTGCTAAAAATATTTGAGTAAAGAACAATAGTCCGATTTTTATTGATATAAATTGAAGACCGTCGGTCATAGATAGACCGGTTCCCAAAAACGGAAGTTCGCAAATCGATTGAATGGCTCAAAACATGGGGAGTCTTAAGAAATGAATACGGGAAAACCGCAAAACCTTGAAGATTTGGAACTAGAAGAATCCATAGATGAAGAAGAAGTTTCTATTGCCTACGACATTGTTTCCTATCCTTCGGATCTCACTTTAAGTGTTCTGAGCGAAATGTGGAAAAATGGCGATATCCTAATACCAGAATTTCAAAGAAATTTTGTGTGGAGTATCAAGCAGGCATCCCTCCTTATAGAATCATTTCTTCTTGGTCTACCTGTTCCTCAAATTTTTTTCTATATCGATGAAGATAATAAAAACTTAGTAATTGATGGTCAACAAAGAATATTAAGTATTGTGTATTACTTGGAGGGGTATTTTGGAAACGAGTCTATTCAAGGAAAGAGGCATGTATTTCGTCTAACAGGATTGGATGAACAAAATCCGTTCCATAAAAAAAGGTTTAAGGATTTAGAAGAATCCCACCAGCGGAAATTAAAAGGGGCGGTGCTCCGGGCAATAAACATCAAGCAACTATCACCTAGAGGGGAAAATACCAGTATTTACCATATTTTTGAAAGACTTAATACTGGAGGAACGCCTCTTAAACCTCAGGAGATAAGAAATTGTGTTTTTCGAGGTGGCTTAGTAAGTATCTTGAGGGAATTAAATGAGGATAAAAATTGGAGAAAAATTCTTGGGAAAAAAACTTTTGACAAACATCAAAAAGATGTTGAGCTTATTCTTCGTATTTTTGCACTTGCGGAATATTGGCATTGTTACAAGAAACCCTTGAAAGAGTTTTTAAACAAAGCAATGGTGGAAAATCAAAAAGGAACTTCTAAACGTGTAAAGAAATTTAAGGAGCGTTTCCCCCGCGTCGCCAAAACGATTATAGAGGAGCTTGGTGAAAAGCCATTTCACCTACGGGGCCCGTTAAATACCTCAGCGCTAGACTCAGTTTTTTGTATGATCTTCGAGAAGATTGAAAAGCTTCCATCTAACCTTTCAAGAAAATATAAGAACCTCTTGGATGATAAACAATTTCAAGAAGTTTCCCAGGTGGGAACAAGCGATGAGGCAATTTTAGATCGGCGATTTAATTTGGCAAAAAAGCATTTATTTGGAAGTTAAATGGGATATTCCAGCCATTTTAATTACGCAGATGATTTCATAAACCATCTGGATAAAGCTTTCCCTGTGACAACAGACCCTTTTATTAAATCCCGTTATATAGGGTTTTTAGCAGTAACAGCTGTGACCGTTTACGAGCTTGGGTTAAAGGAAATATTCATTGATTTTGCAGATAGAAAACATAAAGTTCTAGGAAATTTCACTAGATCATATTTTGATCGAACAAATGGGCAGATAACCCGCGAAAGAATAGTGAAACATTATCTTCCCATGTTTGGAGAAAAATATGTTAATCGATTCAAAAAAAGGTTAGAGGTTAAGGAAGCACAAATATTAAGAGAGGAAGGAAAAAGTATAAAATCCAGCTATGCAAATATTATCGTATGGCGAAACAAATTTACTCATGAAGGTCTGATTTCTCAAACTGTAACATATGACGAAGTCAAAAATTCATACCATTGCGGCAAGTACATTTTACATTGCCTGTCTCAAACCATGAATAGATAGTTAGACATTTGTCTTCTCCAAGGGTCCGTTTTATCACATTATTAATCTAAGGAAGTTTGCTCCATGAGGTCCCCTGCTATCGTTCAAAAACTCTGAAACTACTGCAACGTCCTCCCTGCCTGCATCAAGAATCGCACGGCAGGAAGGCGGAATACACTACAGGCTCAAACCCGTGACCGTATTTGCTATTCCTGCAGTTAGGCGTGGAACAAAGCCAATTATTGATTCGGTGATGATATGAAACTGCCATATTCCAACCGCTTAGAAATTTCTCAAACCAAGATGACCGAGTACCTCCTATCCTCTACCCATCGGGCTGGCAGAGGGAAGGCGAAGTTCTTTTCTGCCGTTGGCTTTCAGGTTTCTTCATGGAATACGCTGGCACAAGCCCTTCAGCAACATGCGAAAGATAACGAGGTTTTCCACACTGCAGAGACCCCATTTGGCACCCGCTATGTACTCGAGGGCCCTCTTCTTTCCCCAAATAGCCGGGAATTGCAAATTCGAGCCGTCTGGTTTATAGATACAGGTAGCGTAACACCTCGCTTTGTAACAGCCTATCCCTTGAAACGGAGGACACCATGATTCAAGAGTTAGAAGACGTGATTCTGGAATCCGACCTACCCCAGAAGGGGCTTCAGCGAGGAGACATTGGAACCGTCGTCCTGGTTCATCAGGAGGGCAAAGGATACGAGGTCGAATTTACCACCTTGGATGGCGAGACGGTTGCCGTTATCACCCTGTCGGCTTCTCAAGTTCGCCCAGCCCACAAGCATGAGATCGCCCATGCGCGCCATCTGGCAGGCTCGACATCCTAGCAGGGGTGTATTCACGCTTGCCTTTCTCGAAAGCCGTGAGAACTCCCTATTCTTCCTCCTTCTCACTTGGCCTACCTACCAATTCATCATCATTAGTAATACGAGTTTTTTGATCACGCAGTTGCTCACTTTTTCAATGAATGTCTTCTCTCATTTTACACCACCCCTAGAGAATCAGGTTTTATTTCCCATGAATACATCTGGAGCCATCTTTCTATGAATCCATCGGCTATTGTCCAAAAACTCCTGCTTGCGTGCCATCCTTCGGTGCACGCGCAGGTAAACTGGAACACTGCCTGCCTCGTTCCACGCAGCCCGACTGCGCGGGGGCACGCAGACAGGCGCAAACGGGTATTGCAACTCCTCCCTGCCTGCGCTCAACCTGGCGCGACAGGAAGGCGTAACGTCATGACTGCGCTCCACCTCGCTCAGGGAGGCACGCAAGCACATGTCGACGATCCTCAGGCGTTTGAGATTCGGCCTGGACGATTCGTCCTTCAATCAAGGGTGCCTTGGGGACAACCGCCAAAGCCATTTCTTCTGCGGGTTTTCGTCGACGTCGATCGATCGCCAGCAGAGATCGTGACGGCCTATGCCACGAGCAAGATCGCCAAGTACTGGAAGGAGAAGATATGAAAGTCTCTTACGATGAAAAGACCGACACACTCAGCGTGATTCTGAAAGAAAACACCCCGATTGTCGAAAGTGACGAGGACAAACCGGGGGTCATCCTGGACTATGATGCTATGGGCAATCTTGTTTCTTTGGAGATTCTCGATGCCTCAAACCGAGTTACTGAAACTCGGAAGGTGGATTTTCAAATGACGGGTTAGCATTACCTGACTTGGGTGTCCGAACCCAGCTCTCACACTTTCACCACCAACATTTCTGCAATCCAACAGCAGCTTCTATCAATGAGCCCCTCAGCCATCGTTCAAAAACTTTGGAATTACTGCAATGCTCTTCGAGATGATGGCATATCGTATGGGGACTAAGTCGAGCAGTTGACCTATTGACTCGTTCTCAAAATGGCCAATTGGATGTAGTGAGCCAAAAGTCATCTCGCTCCACAATGTCGCGTTCCTTAGAGTTGTGCCAGGAATGGGCCGTCTGATCGACCGAGGAGAACAGTTTCGGAAAAGCATACATTAGGGGTAAGACTCGTATTTCAAGAAAGAAGTTGGAAGATTCCTCTCTCTTTTTACTGTGAAAATTTTTCGACATTCACCCATGCCTTCCCCATTTCTGCTAACTGTGCCTGAACCTCCTGCTCGTTAGCGTTTCTCTCTTACGAATACGTTCAAAATCTGACGATTCATGTGTTCGCTCCGTTCTGTGAACATTCGATTTGAAAACTCCAAGCACAAAAACTGTCGAAGAAGGCAACACGGCTATCCAACGCCTGATTCACAACACAACAGAACAGAGTAGATCCGGATAGAACACGCGCATATCTTCCTAACCCGCTTTCTGGCAGATTTGTTGCTCCAATGCTTCTAAACTTCAATGGATGCACATTCAGCTCATACCATATTCCGCCGATTTATGAACATCCACTGAATAGCACGTTGACCGTTCTTGATACTTTTTTCATTTCGTGTTCAGCAATTCATAGGAGGGTTGTATTATGTCATTATCTACTAAATTATTGACGACCACATTGGTGCTGCTGTCGGGACTGTTCTTCAGCACACAGGCCAGTGCCGTTTCCGTGACCTTTGATTTTACTCAGAATGCTGGATGGACGTCTGGAGACTTAGTCTTTCACTCTGGAACGCATTCCGTGAATGTGGGCGCCTTTAATGGCGGGAATTATTCTTCAGTTGCGTCGAATCGAATCGCCATTGGATCGAATGCTTATGGCTTGGTGGCCTGCTCAGGCAACACGTATAGCGGATACTCCGGCTGTTATGGCGATGGACATGTGATCGACAGTTCTGGCCCTGATGAAGACATAAAATTCACGTTTAACCAAGACGTCACCTTAGAATCGATGACGGTCACGTACTGGGATAATAGCGATGATTTCAGTTTATTCGTGGGCACGGACGTTCGCGTGACGGATCAATCGATTTTTGGGCAGGGGCACGGACGAACCTATACCTTTTCTGGATTGGGTGGAGATTTAACCGATTCCATGTTCTATATCGGCGCTCGCGGAAATGGAGATGACTTTAAACTCAGAAGCCTTACGGTCAATATTCCCGATGCGCCTCCTGGCGGCGAAGTCCCAGAACCCTCGACGGTGGTGCTCTTAGGATCAGGATTAGCAGGGTTAGCGTACTGGAGAAAAAAGAAAGGATCGCAACCCTCGGCGATTGATCGATAGACTTGAAATACATACGGTAAAAGACCGGCTGGCTCGTCGAGCCAGCCGGTCTTTTACTTTGGCATCCCAACAAAAAGTCAATTACTTGATTTATAGCCGTTTCAGCTATCCCGAAACGATAATACGCCATCTTGTACACGAGTGATCTCCAATACGCGAGAGAGCACGTCACTCATTGCCAGGACATTCAAACGGGGATAACCTTCCATTCATTCATACGTTGTACCGCGCTGAGTTCGTTGTATTTTCCTGTTTGGAACGTATTGGGATTCGCTATAACCCTTCGTTAGTGAACCGTCAATTGTCTGCAGGTCATCCAGGCGGGCATAACCTTCCTCATGTTCACGTTGTACCGCGCTGCGGTAGCACGTCGCCGCAATCATGTGCACATTACATTGGAATTACCAATGTGGAGGCCCGTGAAGCTGACTACAGCTAAGAACGCAATGCCATCAGATCCAACATAGGCCCACTGAGTATCAGAAGAAAGGTCTATAGCCGTTTCAGTTATACCGAAACGATAACGCGCCACCTTGTCACCGTGTGATATCCAATACGTGAGAGAACACGTCACTCATTGTCAGTACATTCAAGCGGGGATAACCTTCCATTCGTTGAAACATGGTACCGCGCGGAGCTATAGCCGATTCTATGCACTTCAATACCTTGAAGCCCTTCATTCCGCAGGGAAACTCAGGGTGGCTCAGCTGGAACGTATTTGGATTCGCTATAGTCGGCATCGGGTAGAAGAACACCCAAACTGTCATTCTACTCTAGTTTTGAAGTGCTGTTCTTTTCGGAGAGACGTCAGTCTCATTTTCAAGGGGAGCACGAAAACGTGGTGCTTAAAGATCAAACACAAGCCCAAGTGCAGCTTTGATCGGGACCAGATACCGTCTTTCTAGTGTACCTTGTTTGTTGGTGATCCGTGAGACATCAACCGCCCGAAGCTGTTTGACATTGACATGACGGTCTTTATCCAATCCGTTGCTTTTGCTGGGTTTCAGATTCACGACAAACGGCCAGTCCTTATGGCCCGGCAGGATCGGCGCGACAAGCACTGTACGCGAGCCTTGATTGACGACATCATCCTGAAGGATCAAACACGGGCGTTTTTTCTTGGTTTCGGCCCCGCGTGTGGGGTCGAGATTAACCCACCGGATTTCAAATTGGTGAAAGGCCGATCCGCTCACGGTTCCAGCCCATCATCAAGCGTATCATTCCATTCTGCGAGTTCTTCCTGATAGGCGGTATCATCAGCTTCTTCCTGATTGGCTTGAAGGATGGCTTTTTTGAGCGACCGTTTTTTTTCTTGCAACAACAGGTGGTTCACATAGGCACTCTTATTCTCGCCTGCGACCTGTTGTAAGTAGGCCAACGCATCATCTTCCAATGTAAATGTTGCACGATTGGTCATTCATCATACTCCTTTATCATACTATGATATCATACTATCTAGTATGATAATAGAATTTTCTTTCCAAATCATCCGCATTATCAGTTTATAACCGTTCCACTATACGTCCGTCTGTACGATATGCGTTGTTGCGTTGCGAATATAATGTACATTCGACTGAAAGTTTTTTGGTTTCACTATAATTGTATCGGCTATAGGCTTGAAATACATACGGTGAACTAACGCGTTCGAGCTTGCAGTTGAATGTTGAGGACAATGAATTCTGCAGGTTTGAGCGGAGCGAATCCAAGAATAATATTAAGTGTGCCTGCGGCTTGATCTGCCGCAGTCGTCGTCGCTCTTCCACATTTCACAAAGTACGCATCTTTGGCTCGCGTTCCTTGAAATGCTCCTCGCCGAAAAAGGTCTTGTAAAAACTGGTTGACGACCTGACGGATTGCGGCCCATAGGGCGACGTCATTATGTTCAAAGGTGGTCCAGGTCAACCCCTTTCGAAGACTCTGCTCCAGGAATAACGCTGTTCGCCGAACGGCAATATACTTCCATTCGGAACGAGATGACAGGGTCCGTGCTCCCCAGGCGGCAAAAGCAGAAGACGAAAGCATTTTGAAGGCATTCATGTTGGCTCTCGTGAGTACTGAAATGTCTTTCGAGGTCAGGATGCGTTCAAGTTCCTCCACCCCAAGCAAACTTGCCTCGGCCCCAGCTGGCGTGCTCCAGACCCCACGTGTGCGATCGATTCGTGCGTAGACACCTGCCATGGTTCCGCTGGCAGAAATCGCGACTAACTTTGACGTGGTGGTCGTCAAACGAACGCGTATGCGTGGGACATAGACCACCACATTTGGATGGTGAAGATCTTGTTGCGCTCGAACCCAAACGGTCAAGCCTTTGCCGCGATGAATCAAGGGAATTGACTGAGGTGGATCCAGCAGATAGAGGGCTTGGCGTTTCTCAGCCAACGGGATGGCAGCGGAAAAAACCTTCGTCGCCTCGTGCTCCGGAAGTTGAGATGTTTCTGGAATCAAAATCGTATTCACGGATTGTATTCTTGATAGGACAGAAAGGCCCTTCAAGAAAGATGCAGCATTGCGTGAAAGTCTGGTTCCTGTGGAAATAATCCAGAGCTTTTTTCCGCCGTTCTTGAAAAATTGACTGACAACGAGAGAGGGAAGCGTAGGCTTTCTTGATCCGCCGAACACGAGATCACATGCGTGAAAGGATTGAATGGGCTTTGGTGTGAAGAGAGGGCCTTGGGGGAACGAGCCAAGAAGAACGGCAGTTGATGTCGAGACTCCTACAATCGCTCTGGATGCAGCATTCGTCCTCTGAGCAACAATCTTCGGGACGAGGCTACCTGTAATCCCCACAACTCAAGCCTTACGACCACATAAAAGAATGCACACGGACAAACGCAGGCCCCAGGAACTATCGTAGCCGAGGGCTACCTGTAATCCCCACAACTCAAGCCTTACGACCACATAAAAAAATGCATACGAACAAACTGCAGGCCCTCACAACTATCGTAGCCGAGGGCTACCTGTAATCCTCACGACTCAAGCCTTACGACCACATAAAAAAATGCATACGAACAAACTGCAGGCCCTCACAACTATCGTAGCCGAGGGCTACCTGTAATCCCCACAACTCAAGCCTGACGACCACATAAAAGAATGCACACGGACAAACTGCAGGCCCTCACAACTATCGTAGCCGAGGGCTACCTGTAATCCTCACGACTCAAGCCTGACGACCACATAAAAGAATGCACACGAACAAACTGCAGGCCCTCACAACTATCGTAGCCGAGGGCTACCTGTAATCCTCACGACCAAGCCTTACGACCACATAAAAGAATGCACACGAACAAACTGCAGGCCCTCACAACTATCGTAGCCGAGGGCTACCTGTAATCAACACTCCAAAGGCAATGCAACCACAACGGAAGAATATTTCCCTACCACTTCTCTGGCTTATTTCCCGCGACTCAAGAGTTTGCCGTCAGCTCCAGGCCAAATGAGAAGAAGTGGGCTAGCAACAAACACGGACGAATAGGTTCCAATCATGACCCCTAAAAGCAAGGCCAATGAAAAGTCATGAAGCACTTCACCGCCAAACACGGTCAATGGCACGAGTACCAATACGACCGTGAGGGTTGTAACCAACGTCCGGCTCAAGACCTGATTGATCCCGCTATTAATGATGTCTTCAATAGTCTGACGACGACGTTGTCGAAGGTTTTCTCGTATCCGGTCAAACACAATGACGGTATCGGTCAATGAATATCCTGCCAGCGTCAAAAGAGCGGTGACGACCAAGAGGGTAATTTCCATGTTTAACACATAAAAAATTCCTAGCACCGCAAGGACATCATGAAATGTCGCAATGGCTGCCGCCACACCAAATCGAAATTCAAATCGTGCCGCAATATAGATAATGATGCCGATCAATGACAAGACAATGGCCACCAATGCATCTTTTTGGAGTTTTTGTCCGATAGTGGGTCCGATGGACGTACTGGAATCAATTTCAAATTGATGGCCTTTAAACTCATCACGAAAGACCTGGATAATCTTGTCGCTAATGGCTTCTTCGATGGTGGTTTCGGTTTTCACTCGAATGAGTAACTTATTGTCTCGCGTAAACTCTTGCAGCTCTGCCTCGCCAAGACCATGTTTTGCTAAAACGGTTCGTGCCGACTCAATCGGTAGCGCCTTGTCAAACTTGAGTTGAACGGCGGTGCCGCCGGCAAAGTCGATTCCCAAATTCGCTGAGCCTAAGGAGATTTGGATGACGGCGATAAGCCCTAGCAAGCCCAAGACTCCAGAGATGACCAGCGCAATCTTGCGCCGTCCCATAAAGTCAATATTCGTTTTTCCAACAATTTCTAACATAATCGCGATCCATTGGGTGAAAGAGTGAAATCTAAAATCATCCGTCCGATCAAATACTCAGTCGTTGCAGTTTTTTCCGATTAAAGACGTCGAACACGACTTTGGTCCCTACCAGCGCCGTAAACAAATTAATGGCAATACCTAAACATAACGTCACGGCAAACCCTTTAATCGGACCGGTCCCAAAGAGAAACAAGGCCAACCCTGTAATCAGGGTCGTCACATGGGAATCGACAATGGTGAGAAAGGCTTTATCGTACCCTCCGTCAACGGCAAGCCTTACCGGACGCCCAAGCCGGAGTTCTTCTCGAATTCGTTCAAAGATGAGAATATTGGAGTCCACACCCATCCCGATTGTCAGAATGATTCCAGCAATTCCAGGAAGCGTGAGCGTGGCATTCAATCCCGACAGCGCGCCAAGTAACCCAATCAAATTGAGCGCAAGGGCCACGTTCGCCACGACTCCGGAAAGCCGATAGTAGACGATCATAAAAATCAACACGAGACAGCCGGCGATCGAGAGTGTCCGAATACCTTTCTCGATAGAGTCTTTGCCTAGAGATGGCCCGACCGTCAGGTCTTGCAACGTCTTCATGGGAGCCGGCAAGGCTCCAGCGCGTAAGACCACAGCCAAATCGTTGGCTTCGCTGGTGGTAAACGTGCCTTCGATAATCGCCCGCCCACCACTAATTTTCGTATTGATACGCGGAGCGGAATAGACCGTTCCATCCAAGACGACCGCCATACGTTTCCCGACATTTTCTGATGTCAGACGCTCAAACTCCTGTCCGCCTCGGCTATCAAAGGTCAGCGAGACAATAGGCTCATTAAATTCTCCAATTGTGACACGGGCATCTTGCAACACGTCACCCGTTAACGCCGTATCCTTTTTAATGAGATACGGGAGACTAAAACTCGTCTCCCCATCTACCGCTATGACATTCTCAAACAAAATTTCAGACCCTTCAGGCAACCGTCCTTCAAATTCTTTTCGAATCTGTTCCTCTTGTCCTTTTTCAACTTGCGGGGGAAGCTCTAACGCCACCTTCGACTCATCAAGCAGCTTAAACTCCAGCAACGCCGTTTTTTTGATCAAGTCTTTCGCCCGCTCGGGATCTTTGACTCCTGGTAACTGAACCGCAAGTTGATTTCGACCTAAACGTTGAATCAACGGTTCGGCGACACCAAACTCGTCAACACGATTTCGAATGGTTTCTAAGGCTTGATTAATAGCCGAGTCCTTGATTCGAGCCATTTCCTCAGAGTCAAGTTCATAGGTAACGGTTGTTCCTGAAGACTCTTTCAGCACAAATCCAGGAAATCCATCTTCCATTTCCTGGGTGACCGTCGTCTTGGCCTCATCGCCATCGGCCAAGGTCAGGACCAGACTATCCGTCCCTTCTCGAACGATCGATTCAATAGGAAGTTCCTCATCGGTCTTGAGGTCTTCAAGCGCCTTTCTGGAGCGATCGACCGCAATTTCTACGGCTCGATCTTCTTCAACTTCCAGCACAAGATGCACGCCTCCTTGAAGATCGAGGCCTAAGGCAAGACCACGATCGCTCAACACTTGCTTCATCCAATCGGGAAGCGGTGTGTAGAGTGAAGGAAAGCTAGGTAATGAAATAATGAGCGAGATCACCGCGAGGGCAATCAACAGTATCAATCTGCCACGAATTTTCTTCATCGAACTTGCCTTTTCTGTCTCATGAGCCGTCCTCTGTTTCTCGGATCCTTCCGACATAATCCCGTTGCACTCGAATTTTGGTATTATCCGCAACCTGCAAGGTGACCGTCTCTTTATCAAGGTTGGTAATCGTACCCCAAATGCCAGCGGTGGTGATGACTTTATCGCCTTTCTTCAAAGCGGCCAGCAATTCTCGCTGTTTTTTCGCCCGACGTTGCTGCGGTAAAATTAACAGAAAATAAAAGACGATAAATATCAGCAGAAATGGCACAAAGGACAACAGTCCACCGGTGGGATCATTTGCTCCGCCAGCTTGTGCCCATGCAAGAGAAGTCATGTCTACCCCTTTCTCTTCGTAGCTCTACGTTCTATCAACAGAGACATGATGGAGACCACTTGTAATGTTGACGTCTCACGCATCAAATCTCACACCAATCGTCACCAGCAACATGGACATCGCAGTACCATGATGACTGTTCAAACAACGGTTCAGGCACACACCGTATCGGGGCTCAAGTCTTGCCCATGGGGTTCCCGTGCCTGATAAAACTGCGTTCTGAATTCTTGTAACTGTCCACGTCGAATAGCGTCGCGAATCTTGGACATCAACGACCCATAATACCAGAGATTATGAAGCGTATTGAGCCGTACACCTAACATTTCATTCGACACGAATAAATGCCGTAAATAGGCTCGTGAATATCGCTGACATACAGGGCACACACATTCAGAATCAATTGGTCCCTCATCTCGTGCATATTGGGCTTTTTTAATCAGCACTCGCCCCGACGATGTAAAGAGCCACCCCGTCCGGCCATGCCTGGTCGGAATCACGCAATCAAACATATCCACGCCACGACAGACTCCCTCCACAAGATCTTCTGGCAACCCAACGCCCATGAGATAACGAGGTCGATCGAGCGGCAGTTTCGCCGTGACATCCTGAATGATCTGAAACATCGTCGTCTTCTCTTCACCTAACGAGAGCCCTCCAAGCGCATAGCCATCAAATTCCAGTTCCAATAACTGCGAGGCTGCTTCTTGGCGTAAATGCGGAAACACGCCGCCCTGAATGATACCGAACAAAAATTGATGATCTTGCCGAGGGACGGCCAAACAACGACGGGCCCATCGTGTCGTACGCTCCAGGGCTTCACGGGCTTGGCTTTCCGTAGAAGGATAGGGAGGACAATGATCTAACATCATCATTATATCCGACCCTAACGCTACCTGAATCTCCATACACAATTCAGGCGTCAATTGATGCCAGGAGCCATCAAGATGCGACTTGAAGCCCACCCCATCCTCAGTAATCCGACATAAATCGGCAAGGCTCACCATTTGAAACCCGCCGCTGTCCGTCAAAATGGCACCGGGCCATTGCATGAATGTATGCAAGCCGCCTTGTTCGGCAATTAAGGTATGACCAGGTCGCAGATATAAATGATAGGCATTGCTTAAAATGAGACCATATCCGCACGATTGCAACTCATTTGGATCGATACCTTTTACGGTACCTAACGATCCCACCGGCATAAAGGCTGGCGTTTCAATCGTGCCATGAACGGTCTTGAGGATTCCCGTTCTGGCGGGCATCGTGGCATCGTGCTGTTGAACCGTAAACATGCGTAGGCTCTTTCAGTTACTCGCGCAACCTTGTTTGTGGAAATACGTCTTCAATACACCAACCCATCACATCTGTTCAGGCGCAGAAACTCCAAGCACCATCAGCCCATTACGAATCACCGTCTGAACTTGACGCATCAAAGCAAGACGCGCCGCCGTCAACTCTGGCGTGACAGTTTCACGATGCTCCTGAGCAGACTGTCCATCTATTGAGACAGAGGAATCCGAGCCACCTTCCTCTTGAGAATCAGTTACCAACCCGGTCTCATGGGATGGGAGTATCCGATGTTTATTGTAGTACGTATGCAGTTGCGCCGCTAACTCCTGCAAATAAAACGTGACACGATGCGGCTCAAGACTGGCAGCGCTAGCTTCAATGATTCCAGGATAACAGGATAACTGTTTGATCAGCCGTAATTCATCTTGAGTGGTGACGAAGGCATGATCCACGTCGTGAATAGACGGCACGTGAATGCCACGAGATTCAGCCACGCGAAAGAGACTGGCAATACGAGCATGTGCATATTGCACATAGTACACGGGATTATCGGCAGACTGTCGCTTGGCTAGTTCAAGATCAAAGTCTAAGTGACTGTCGGATCGCCGCATCAGGAAAAAGAATTTCGCGGCATCGGCCCCCACTTCATCAATCACCTCACGCAAGGTCACAAACTCTCCGGCACGCTTAGACATCTCAACTTTTTTTCCCGCACGAAGAAGATTGACCATTTGAACAAGAACGACACGGAATTGTTCTTGGCGATATCCAAAGGCTTGAACGGCGGCTTGCATGCGGGGAATATAGCCATGATGATCGGCACCCCAGATATTAATCAACGAGTCAAAACCACGGTGAAGTTTATCGCGATGGTAGGCAATATCCGAGGCAAGATAGGTATAGGTCCCATCTTGTTTGGCGACCACGCGATCTTTTTCATCTTGAAACTGAGAAGACCGAAACCACCAGGCACCTTCATCTTGAAACACTAAGTTTTTTTCTTTGAGATCCTCTAAAGCTTTGGTCAGATGCCCAGCACCGATCAACTCCGCCTCACTGTACCATTCATCAAATTCAACACCAAACACACGAAGATCCTGTCTGATCCGTTCCAGCAGTTGCGCACAGGCAAATGTTGACGACCGTTGTTCGGCTTCTTCAGGATTCAGGTCTAGAAGCGTCGAACCAAGTTCTTGCGCCATGGCTTCCGCCACGGCATGAATATAGGTTCCATGATATCCGTCATCAGGAAAGCTAGAGGGACGGCCATGATATTCCTGATACCGTGCGAAAACAGAGGCTCCAAGCAGTTTCAGCTGGCGACCGGCATCATTAATGTAATATTCACGTTGAACACTATACCCGGTTGCTTGCAAAAGATTTGAGGCCGCATGACCAAGCGCTGCACCGCGCCCATGTCCGACATGCAGCGGGCCTGTCGGATTGGCGCTTACATATTCAACAAGAACCCGTTGGCCCTTCCCAATCTGACTTGAGCCAAAAGCCGAACCACGTTCTTCAATGATGGTAAGCGTATCAATCCAACGACTTGGGGTAATCGTAAAGTTCAAAAACCCTGGAGGTGCAACATCGACGCGATCAAATAAATCCTGACCCTCGCCCTTCAGTATCGATGCGAGTAACTTGGCCACTTCCAATGGAGGACGACGAGCTTTTGGTGCAACCAGCATGGCTACGTTTGAAGACAGGTCACCCCATTCTTCTCGTTTTGGTAACTCGACCGTCAGGGCAGGAAGAGCAGAAAGATCAAGGTCTCCACTATCCTTCGCACGGCTCAGGGCAGCTGACAAAGCAGCCACCACCAGATCATGAATGAGGTCTGATTTCAAAAATATCTCTATCTTCTCAAAAAATAAGGGGAATTACGGCGGATGGGGCCGAATGTACCATAGCTATCATAGTGAGGCAAGTTGTTGATATCAAGCAAGATTATTAGTGAGGCAACTACGTAATGCTACTATAGAGGGACGGTTCAATAATCGCGCGGCATGCTCAAGGACTCTCTCCACAGAAATCTTGAGACATGACCGATGAGCACAGCATTGAACATCCGACCATTCTTTACATTGGCATGGCTCTCCTTGTACAACCGCGACGTGCTGCCCCCTCGCCGCCCACCGTTCCGGATCCGTCGGTCCGAATAGGATAATAGTCGGTACACCGCAGGCAACGGCCAGATGAGTCAAGCCGGAATCATGTCCAATGAAAAGATCGTAGTCTGCTAAAAACTGTGCGATCGTTGTAAGTGATTGCTCCCGCTCCACTTCGTATATTCCAGGCGATAGAAGTGAACATAGTTGATCGACAGGTTTTGCATCAACAGGACCTTCAAGAATGGTTAGCGCTGTACGTTCTTCTTGCGATAATTGCGAAATAAGAGCAGCCAAAATCGAGGGGCTCGTACATTTATGAGGGCTTCCGCTACCAGGATGAACCGCTATTCGCTGAATATTCTCTGCCGACAAGCACTTACTCTTCCCTAGTGTTACCTTCTCATTACTCGGCAGACAGACTCGCAATCCACTGCACGGCTGAGTAGGAGGCTCGATGTTCCATTCATGCAATGTCTCAAGGTATCGATCTTCAAAATGTCTACAGACCAACTGTTTAGCAAATGGAGACTGAATAATAACGGAATCAATCCCAAAAACCGTAAGACGCTGGCTTATTGCATCACCAGGATCATCGAACCAACACACAATGTGAGAACAGGACTTGAGCACTTCACCCGTCCCCAGGCTCCATTGGTCGGTATCACCATATAAATCTGCTAGAAAGCGTCCTTCGATAGAAAGTGTGCGATCAACCTCTCCAGCATTCAACAGCAGATCGCCAATTTCACTATTTCCAACCCAGATAAGGATGTTTTGCGGAAATGCTCGTCGCAGTCCACACATGGTGACACGACTCAAGAGAACATCCCCTAATGCCCCTGGATGAATAATCAGCGTATGCACGCACTCCTCTAATTCCTAAATATAAGAGAGCAAATCAATTTGCGGTGGTAAAAGCAAATACATGCTATAGCCGTTTCAGTTATGGAATCAGTTACATGTCGACCTACGGAATACTGGTTATAGCCGTTTCAATTATAGCGTAACCGTATAACTCTAAACCGAATTGATATCATGTACAAAGCGCAACCACACATGTCGTAGGAGCAAAAGGTGAAAGGTACGGCTATAACTTCCGCTGGTGGAAACGTTGTACCGCGCTGAGTTCGTTGTATTTTCCTGTTTGGAACGTATTTGGATTCGCTATAACCCTTCGTTATTGAACCGTCAATCGTATACAGGGCATCCAGGCGGGCATAACTTTCCTCTATGTTAACGTTGTGCTGTGCGGAGCTATAGCCGATTTCCTGAACTTCGATACCTTGAAGTCCTTCATTCCGCAGGGAAAATCAGGATGGCTCAACTGATATGTATGAGGATTCGCTATAGTTGTATTTTCTTCTTTGAAACTAATTTGGATTTGCTATAGATGAATTCATATCACGAACACAACGTAACAACCCACCTCGCAACAGGTGGGTTCTAAAATGCCAATTCTCTTATAAACAAAATAAAACCAAACCGATGAAAGTCTCGAATGAGGAATTCGTGAGGAACGATGGATTCTGAGAATTTACCTAATGGATATAAATATTTGAGATTAAAGTCAGGATTACGCCCGACAAAGCTTATTGGCCATTTCAAGATCAGATGGAGTATTCACATTCATGAAAGACACACAGTGAGGATCTAAATCAAGAATTTGCTCTTGATCGACAATATGGTGTACCAACTCAGGGCGCGACAAGATACTCCGCATCTCTAATTGATTTTCATCAATCAGAGATTGTAAAGCGGCTACGCATTTTTTGGAATAGATACTTTGCATAGGCTGCATTCCAATATCCAAACGAACCATCGTCACATCTGAATTCATAGAAAACTCACATAATCGACGAACTAGTGGAACGGACAAAAATGGCATATCACAGGCCGCGGTAAACACACGTGATTCTGTCGCATGCGACAGACCAGTATATAGTCCACCCATGGGTCCCTTTTGAGGAATGAGATCAGTCACAACAGCATGACTCAGCCCATCAGTAATAGCCGATGGCTCAGCAACGACTACAATTATCTCTTTAAACAATTCTTCATACACATGTAAAACACGGTTGAAAAGTGTTTCGCCATCGACGGCCACCGCTCGTTTGTCTTTCCCCATACGTCGGCTCAGTCCACCAGCCAAAAGAACTCCTGAGACGTCAGTAATCATAAAAACCCATCAAATAAAAACAGGGGGTGGGATTGCATCCCCACCCCCTGTGTGTTGTCGTCTATAGCCGTTTCAAATAACTTCCGCTAGTGGAAACGTTGTACCGCGCTGAGTTAGTTGTAGTTTCCTGTTTGGAACTTATTTGGATTCGCTATAGTCCCTTGAGACCGGGACGGTTACGTCTTACGTCTCATCCAGTTTGCCTTCGCGGCGATTACGGCGGCGCGCGAGCACCCAGCCTTCAATCCCCACCAGGCCAATGCCCATTAACACCGGATAGATATAGGCTTCTTGCGGCACTGGCGGCTCCATCACCAAGTAATAGAATGCCGAGACTGCCATCTTTCGTCCTGCATCTCCATTATGACCGTCCCAGGCGAAGAACACCATCGGGACATATTTCCCTGCCTCTAAATACGCATCCTCTTCATAGTCTCGCTTGATCGGCCGTTCGATAATCACCGTCCACCGGCCATGCTTCCACTCCGCTTTGACCAGCTTCAGGTCCTCCTCCATCCCCTCGCGTTCCCCAAATTCCTGATCCCAGCCCGTGCCCTCATAGGCATGCAGGCTCCCATCGGCCATCCATTTCGTGATATCCATCGAGAACTTGTCATCCCCCCACAAGTAGCGGGGCTTCCTCGGGAACGGCAGCTCTTGCCATTTAATCGGGAATTCAAACGCAATCCCGTCGTTATACACGGCATATTGGTTTTGTCGAGCCGCGATCGACTCCGGATGATCCGGATCATCTTCGAACTTCGTCCCGCCCGGCGGCTGCTCTTCCACCCCGTAGTCTTCCAGGTTCACTTCTGTGTGGTACCACTCCGCTTCCTCTTCCGCCACACTATGTGTGCGATCATCCCATTGGAACAGGAACTGGATGTGGGTTTCATTGTACATCGACTGCACCCACGCATCGTCAATCCGGTTCACAAAGTTCCGGGGCTTATGCGTGATCTGGCCGCCTAACGCAATCCACCGGCGCGGGGCAACCTTCCATCGCTCATCTAATTCATCCGTCGGCAAGGCCCCTTCAAAGTACTTCGACGGCACCACGAAGTTTGCCTTCGGCTTATCCGTGAGTTTATCCACCGGCAACGCTTTGCTCGTCGACAGGGTCGTCGCAATCTCATCGGTCACCGCTCCGCCGTCGATATTGATTTCCGCTTCCCTCTCACACAGTGAATTCACATAGTTGGCAATATCCCACCGGTCTTCTATCGACGTGTTGTCTGCAAACGACGGCATCGGGGTCCCATTGATGCCGGTCGAGAATGTGCGGAAAATGTTCTTCACGTTATAGGGATCTTGACGGCTCCCCCGGAAGTTCCAGCACTTGTGCCAGTCGGCCGGTTGAATCGGAAAGCCCCAGTCATCTTTCAAATTAAACGCGTTCCCATCACCACGGCCTTCCACACCGTGACATTCTATACACTTCTTCTCCACAACGAGTTCAGAGCCTCGTTTAACCGACTCCGCACTATTGGCGGTGGGCGTCATTTTCGACATGTCTAACACCGTCAACGTTTCAAATTCATCATCCTGCCAGTCCCGATCTTTCACTAACTCTTCTGTGACAAACGCCAACACATTTCGTCGTTGCTTATTGGTTAAGATACCTTCCCAGGAAGGCATGGCCGAACCCGGTAACCCATGCGTTACGGTATCAAATAAATCCTTATCAATAAGCGGGAGTTCTCCACTGGCGGTGTGTCGGATCTTAAATGTTCCGGCATTAAAGTTCCGTGGGCGTGGCCATAAGCGGTCGGCCCCTGGGCCGTCTCCGGCACCATCCACCCCATGACACCACACACATTTGGTAAAGTACACCCGCTTGCCCGCTTCGATGTCTTCGGCTGAATGCTGCTCCGGTAAGCTTTGGGACGCAAACCCCTCGGGGATTGCATCTTGCGCGAGCGCGGCCCCGGAAATCCCCCACAGCAGCAGTCCTGCACTCATGGTCAGCAGCACGCCGTATGGTCTGCGTCTTTGTTCTGCCTGCGTTCCGTTGTTCATCGTCTCCCTCTTGATCTGTATCGGTTGCTTGGTCTGGTTCATGTTTGCCATTGCCACGGCCTCCCTTAATCCCACGTCCGTGGATAATAGCCCGTGTGCCAATATTCAAACATCACCACTTTCCAGATTTCATTCGTCGTGAGATGTTCTTTCCAGGGCGGCATCACCGACGCCCACGGGAAACCCTCTGGTGGGAGCCCAATGCCCCCCTGCGCGACACGCCAGAACACAAACGTTTCCTGAAGCTGCGCAATCGTTCCCGCATCTGTAAAGTTGGCAGGAATAGGATTGAACGCATACGCCCACAATCCACGACCGTTCAAGTTATCCCCATGACAGAAGTGGCAGTTTTGAAAGAAGATTTCACCACCTTCTCGCACGTACTTAATGTAGCCTTCCGCGTTCGGATCCCACGGATTGTCTTCCTTGCTGTTCACATCTTTCATCAATCGTCCCATGTCCTGGACGACAATGTGGGCGTCCGAATACTTTTGATCGTATTTCCCCTCTGGGTTCACCCGATAAGGATTGGACGCGGTTTGCAGCACAAACGTTTTGCCATGGACTTTGGTCGTGGCCGGAGGAGCAGGATGCACCGTCCGGAGCTCGATAGGCTCATCAAAGCTCGGCAGGAACGATTGATACGCATAACCGGCTAACAACAGCGGCAAAACGATTAACGCCGCCGTGCGAATCAGCTTATGAAACCCGGTCTTCCCGTCCAGCACATTCATAATCGGGCGCTTGAAGTCTTCCCATTCGCCTTGCGAGCCTGAGACCCACATAAAGATCCCGCACGCGGAGACGGTCCCATAGATGGCCCGGACGCTAAACGGAATCGGTGGGTAAATACGATACTTCAGGTAGAGTTGAATGAAGATGAAGACACCAATACCCGCCCAGAACTTCGGGATGCCGACTCCCGCCTTCTTCAACGTGAAGTTGATCCCTGCCATGATCAGAATGCAAATGGCCAGCTCGCTGATCATTTGCATCGGCATGTAGCCTTCCACCAGTTTTAGCCAGGTCATTCCTCTTACTCCTTACATTTAATATTGAGGGTATCCAATAGCACCAATTCAACTACTCAACTGGCGGTGGATCTTGCCCCTCTTTAAGTTGGGAAAGATAATTGACAACTTTATTAACAGCCCCAGCACTTAACTTTTTACCAAAGTCTTTTGGCATTTGACCGTCTGGGTAATCTGTTACGACATAGGCACTGGGATCAAGAATTGACTCCGTAATATATTCTTTTGTGGAGGTTGCATTACCTTTATAGCCTGCATCCTTTATCCTGTTTGGAGCATTTGTTCCTTCCATAAGAACTGGACCAACTTTACCTGTCGCGCCTTCAATTCCAGGAATGATATGACAGGCCACACACCCACCTTTCATGAAAATCTCATTGACTGGCTCTTCGCCCGTCGCCAATACACCTCCTGCAGCAGCACCTGCATCTTCTTCATCATCAGTGGCGGTAATTCTATCTCCTTCAGGGATAAACTTTTCATAGGAGGAAATAATTACGTCGTAAGGAGGAGCCTCTAAACCTTCCCTGATATACATCCAGGTATCAACAGCCGCTAATTCACCCATAGCTAGGGATATAGGAGCCTTATGGATAATAGGCATAGGACTCTCCGTATCATTTGAGCCTTTCACACCAAACCCTGGAACTACATAGCAATTCGGACATGCATGTGACTCAGCAATGTATTCCTGAGCATCGACAGCCGTTCCAGCTCCTTCAAAAGATTCTTTTTGAACGGATGGCCGTGAAGCTGGATCATTCATATGATAGTTAGGTTCTTCAAGTCGAGTCTTTGCTCTTGCAGGTATATCAAAGAGGTTTGGGGCTCGTTCGCTCAAAAATCCTTTTTGAAATCCATGGCAAAGAGGACACTGTCCCTTTCCAATTGCTCCCTGCACTTTACTTTGGCCCAATCCTCCGAAAATTATTTTCTCTCCCTCGTCTGCAAGTTGTTGAGAAGACATACTTTGGAAATCAAGCTTTACAACCGGTGGAGGAAACCCACCCTCTACCTGAGGAAGCCAATTCCCATAACCTGATAAGGCTGCGGCAACAAAAAACATGAATCCGCCAATTTTCATTAATGCGCCAATATTTGCAAAGTACAAACTCATTACAAATGTAACAGCCGTAATTAACACCAGCGACATCGGTAACACACCTGGGTCGGCATTAAAGTTCTTTGTGTAATTTGCAATGGCCATAAAGGCTAAAAGCGCACAGAAAATGCCGACAATAGTCTTAAATGTAGCATTCTTCTTCTGCACAGGATCTGAAATTGATGCTTGAAAGTAAATGATCAAGCATACGAGGAATGCCAAGATCGGCCATCCGAGAGAGAATCCAGCACCAATAAGTTCTAACACCTTAGTTACCCTCCATCAGGAAACCGCCCAGGATGTAGTCCTGGACGGCGAAATGGATTCATTGTAAGTAATTTCTTAGCTTCCTGCTGCTGGTTGTGGAGCAGGCGTTCCAGAGACCGGTTCCTTTACCGGAACAGGCGTAGCCTTCATACCAAGTGCCCCCAACCAAAAGACAAACATGATTGTGATCCAAAAGAACAACACGTTAAACGAAATCACGTTTGCAGCAAAACCAATCGTATGCGTGTACGCCCATGGAGAGTTATCACGCATAACTTCATTGACATGCCAGAACAGTCTCACAGAGGAACGAATGTATCCCATGAGACCCATCATCCATGTAAATGCTGTTGCTAACATAATCAATGCATACTGAGATCTAGGCTGAATTGTCCCCCATTTAATAGGCCCTAACTCCTTTGCTCCCTTCAACATCGCCAAATTCAATGGCGTCATCAAGAAGAGACAAGAAAGGGTCCCGGCCACCTGAGGTACAGAGAGACCAATTCGCACGTTTGCTGGAATAAAGTATCCATAGCAAGCAAGCCAGATATTATTTAACTGACCAATCAAGAAAAAACATCCCATGAATATATTCCCAAACTTCGACCAACTGACGGTGGGAATTTTATTTCCTCTTTGATACCAGATAAAGCTCAGAATCGTGGTCATGATAATTGCGTTAATACCACCATTCTTCGCAGACATCACACCGTAGTTTCCAAGCACAGGATGTTGTTGACCACCCATGGCTTTTAACTCTGCCGGCGTCATCACAATCGTATGCGGTGTGATAAAGACGAGCAGACCGACAACAAGGATAAACACCAAGTACTTAATGTAACGCTGGAAGCGTTCCCCTCCGGTCATTCGCCCTAGCGCTTGCCATAAGTAATAATTAGTCGTCAGGAAAAGAATTCCAATCATGGTAGCTTGAATGATAAACAGCCAAGCTAACAGACCTCCCATGAGCGTGATTCCCATCTGTTGCCGATACGCATACACTTCACGCATGAGCCAATAGCCAGCAAACGGTAGGGGAATAAGGAATGCGACCCCAAGGCTCATGGCTATATATCCCATCCAATCATAATGCGCGCGGTCTTCATCTGTTTTGGCTGAAAGGAATCTGTATGCCGCATAGGCGGCAACAACACCACCACCAAACGCCATGTTTCCGAGAATTCGGTGAACGTTGAGTGGATTCCACAATGCGGTATGAAGCACATGCCAGATGTTACCGAGATAACGGCCCTGTTCATCAACGCCAGCTGGAGACATCATAAATGCAATCCATGAATTGGCCAGGAACATAAGAACTGTCCCTATGACGTTAAGGATTACACTCATACTCAGATGAATCCACTTCATCACCCCTTCCTTCATCTGATTCCAGCCGTAGTAGTAGATGTACAACGTTGCGCTTTCAGCTACGAACAAGAGCGCATAGATGTGCATGACTGGACGGAAAATGCTGGAAAGATATCCAAAGAAAGCCGGATACAATGTCAGGAATGTAAAGATGAGAATACCACCGAGAATGGCGGTCAAAGAATAAGCGGTCAAGCTTATTTTGATAAAGTCATAGGCCAACTTATCATACTTCTGCGCCATGGCCTTGTCTTTACTCACCATTCCAGCAAACTCAATACACATACAAAAAATTGGAACGGCAAGCACAAAACTTCCGTAATACAGGTGCTGCTGATTTGCAACCCAAAGCAACACGCGACTTTCAAAGTTGTAACGAGGATAAAATGATTCATTATCCTCTGTTATCGGAGCAGGCATCCCAACGGCCGGACCTTCAATCTTATAGTAGACATCACGGCCCGTCTCAATTTTCTCTTCTTCTTCACCCTCTTCTCCCTCACCAGCTTCTTTTTGAGCAGCCACGACATCAGCAGGAGGCCCACCAGCTGCTCCACCGCCACCACCGCCAGCCAGTGCGGGAAGCGCCATGAAGATGGGAAGCAGCAAGAGCCCCACCATCGCAAACAAGGCCGTACCGGCCATCACCTTTTTACCATTACGGGTCATACGACCTGATAGGTGACCCATGACCAACCTCCTTTTAAAATTGAGCAAGTCCTTAATTCCATTTCATATCTTTCTGAAGTTTCAATTCGTAAAGAGCCACAGTAGAAGAACATCACGAACGCCGATCAACCATCTACCGAAACATGTAGAAGTAGTCGAGCCCCTGTGCGTCCATGAGGAACCAATCTAAAGCCTGGAAATACACGAAAGAAATTAGCAGCGAAACCACGATGTAGACTATTTGCATGTCACCCTCCCGTAAAAATCTTTTAGGACCAGGAAAAAGCTTCTCGGCTCATTGCTATTAGCAGGGACATTGAATTCCCGCAAACCAGTAAAAGAACCAAAAACTTACAGCGCATGTGATGTAAAAAATTGCTTTTCCGATTTTAGTTTGAACTGAATCACCTGTTGCCATTGTCCCACCTATTGCTAAATGATTTCACCTAGTTCTTTCCACTTGACAGCTTAAAGAATGCCATGCTATTCAATTGCCATTATTTCACTCTTTAAGGAAAATTTCATGCGTACCAATGCAAAAGTGTTCGATATTATAGTTTTGGCTGGAATGGTTGTCAATATTCTGCTTGCAGTCTTTCTCATTCTTTATTACTTCGATTTTCTTTGAAAATTGACTAAATTCCATCTGGTGATTTTTTTGGATTTCCAGCGTTCTCCTGAGAACTCACACAGCGAAATCCAATCGTTTCATCTCTAAAGTCCGGCACCATAAACATCCGACTGGTGATGCGAAGGTCTACCCCTCGATTGGTGTACCCACCGCCACGCAACGTCTTATATGTTCGAGAAACCGTCGAACTATCTGACTCTACCAATGTTGAATACAGTTGCTCCACATACCAATTATCTGTCCACTCCATCAGATTTCCTGCGCCGTCAAACACACCAAATACACTTCGATCTTGAGGAAACGACCCAACTGGCGCGGTAAACTCAAAGCCATCCTGCACTCCGCCTAAATTGGCAAAATCCTTACCGAGGTTATTTCCCCATGGCCATGTCCTGCCATCAGTCCCCCGCATGGCTTTTTCCCACTCCGCTTCAGTTGGCAACCGCTTTCCCTTCCATTCACAATAGGCGTTAGCATCAGCCCAAGACACATAGGTCACTGGCTGATTCAAACCTCTCAGGTTGGTCATATTCTTTGCATAGCGGGACGGCGGACCAGGCTTACGATGTCCTGTACTCTCCACAAACTCAAGGTACTGATGATTAGTGACTTCAAACTCATCGATCCAGAATGTATCGACATGAAAAGAATTTTCCGGACGTTCATTGAATCCGCCAGTATTCGTTCCTCGGATAAATTCACCAGCAGGCACCTTCACCATGAGCTCCTCAACCGGCCTAACGTCTTCCACATTTTCTTGCTGTGGCACTTCGTCAGCATGACGTGACGCCAGGATTGCATCACCCGGGTCAGGTGGTGGTGGGTTCGTACCCTTTAAAATCCCCAGTAATGGCAGACCAGTCAGAAACAACACCGCAATGAGAAACACAAACTTAAATCGGCCATCCATGCGTGTTATGCCATTCTAACGTAAGACATTCTGTGATGAGATCATGAAGACACTACATATTCTGACATCAGAATTGATGTCACCTGACAGGACACCTACAACTGCTTCACTGGTTTCTCCGGATCTTTCGCACAACGAAAACCTACGGTGGCATCCGTCCTCCACATCTTCGCAGAGAATCGCTTAGTTAACCGTGCCCCGACTCGAGACTCTCGCCACGATCCACCGCGAATGACTTTATAGACATCATCATTATCTGGTCCAGTCGGATTACGATATGGCGTTAACTGATAATAGTCTGCAGCATAGTTATCTATTACCCACTCCGCAACATTTCCCGTCATGTCATACAGCCCAAAAGGACTCCGACCCACTTCGTACGAACCTACCGGCGCCAAATACTGATACCCATCATCCTTGCCATCCACATTAGCATAGTTTTGGTCAAACTTAGCTCCCCATGGATACTGGCGCTTCCCTTCACCTCTCGCAGCTTTTTCCCACTCAGCCTCGGTTGGCAATCGTTTTCCAGCCCATCGACAATAGGCAACCGCATCATTCCAGGTGACGGCCATAACTGGGTAATCCGGATTTTGAAGCTTGGACACTTCATCTTCAAATACAGGGACAATTGGCTTTTGATACTTGGTCATTTTCAAAAACCGGTCATATTCTTTTTGGGTCACTTCTTTCAAATCGATATAATAGGTATGCAGGTACACTGGGTGTGCTGGCCCCTCGTCGGGATCGTCTTTCCGACTTCCCATCGTAAATGGCCCCTCAGGGATTTCAACCATTTTTCGCCCTTCGTCCCCGACTACAATTTTATACATTGAGTAGTCTTGTACTGGTGCGGCTTGCAAAACCTTGGCTTTCGCTGGAATCCTAGAGGCCACCGCTTCCAATTCGGCCTTGCCTTTATACGTCTCATACAGCAACATGACGATCATCATGATAAATGATCCAAAGACAAAGATAATCGAACCTATGAGCACTTTATTATTTTCCGGCATGCAATACCCTCAATCTATGTATGGCTTTTAGACCGCAGAAACTTTCGCACACGGTCGCACTCATCAGACTTCGTGTTTGGTCGGCTCGTCTGCTGATACAGACGACGACGCCAGCCTTCGCTTCCGTTCGGCGAGTGAATCGAGAATCATTGAAACCTGTACCCCTAAAAATCCTCCCATCGCCGCGCCAGAGGCCGATCCAACGGTCACCGCATCAATGCCACCAAGCACCCAAGCTAGCAACCCACCAAGGATTGACCCGACGAAAATGCTCAAGAAGAAACGACGCCCACCAAACATTCCAACTCCAGCTCCCAGCGTGATACCGATCACAACAGCAACCGGTAAATACCCGCCTCCCATGAGTAAGCCAATCAATGTCCCAACCGTTCCCATTACAAGGGTACCAATCAAGACGTCAATAATTTTTGACTGTGACATACTCATCATCTGACTCATTTACAGAGAGAACTGAACACTCGCTGGATTATTCTGGATGAACTGCAAGCGAACCAAAGTCAACTTCGACCCCAGGGCCACCAAGAAGCGAAATTCCCCATGCTTTCGGAGCGGGTTCATGCTGGTGAATGTCCTTAAAATCTTCATACACATTAATTCGTTCTTCTACCCATTCGCCAACCTGCTCGGCTCCGCTCCGAATCACCACTTCAGTCGATCCGAACATGCCCCCTTCTTTCGTGGTGCCAACGGGTTGATTCACACTCCACACGTATTTCGTATTCACTGGAATAAACATCAAATCCGTGTCTAATGAAGGGTATACGGCGGCAATAAGCTCTGTACCCTCTTCTACCGATCGAACCCGCCACCGCCAGGTTAAGATCGGATGGGTCCTTGGGTCCCAGGACATGTTTTTGGTATACACACGCTGGCTCGCATTGTGAGACTTCAAAAACGACACACCATCCTCTTGACCGATCACATATGTTTCCTGTGCCGTCACCTTACTCCGCTGCGCATCCCATTGTTGAGGAAATCCATTTTCATCAGGTTGACTGAAGTCTTCAATGAGTATCGATTCAGTTTCTGATTGCGCAAACACGCCCTGCGTAAAATCTACAGAAAAGACCAACGCAACCAATATGACACTCCACATGACCGAAAATGTCCAGAACGTTCCAGTACGTGCCGTAGGTTCAAACCATATTCTCATACCGATGTTTCCTCTTGTGAAAGCGTTTGCACGAGCGGAGAAGAAGGAACAGGACTCCCTATTCGCTCATCAGTCGTTTGATAATCACGCCGACTGAGCCAGAACATAAAAAATACCGATGTCCAGAACAACAGCATGTTCATCGTGACCATTTTAGCCGCAAACCCAATTTCGGGCATATAGGCCCATGGAGACGAGTCTGGAAGTAACTCATTGACATGCCAGCCTAGACGGCCAGCCGAACGGATGTACCCCATCAATCCCATAACCCAGGTAAACGCCGCAGCCACCCCAAACAACGTGACCATTCCCCGAAGAGAAATATTCCCCCAGGCAATCGGCCCGATGACCTTTGATCCTCGCAGCATCATGTAATTCAGAGCAATCCCCCCCACCACCACCATTCCGGTAGTGACACCCTGCGGCATAGACAAGCCTACACGAACGTTTGCCGGAATATAAAATCCATAAATGGCAAGCCAGAGAATGTTCGCGATTCCCAATACAAACAACATGCCTAAGGCGACATTGCCTTTCCAGGCCCAAGATACCGTAATCACCCGATTGGCACGTCGATACAATAAATAACTGAGGGCGGTGAGACAAATCATAATATTGATGGCACCATTCTTGGCCGACATCACACCAAATTGACCAATGACGGGGTGCTGCGCCGAACCCATCGCCTTCATTTCACTCGGGGTCATCGCAATCGTATGGGGGGTAAACCACACAATAAAACAACCCAACAAAGCAAAAATAATAATCTTGAAATATGGGTGATACCGCTCTCCCCCTTGAATACGACCTAAGGATTGCCAAATATAATAGTTGATACCTAAAAATAAGACACCGACCGTGACAGCTTGAATGACAAACATCCATGACAGCAACCCGCCCATCATTGTGCCACCCATTTGCGAGCTGAATTGAAAAACCGCCTTCATCAACCAATACCCGGCAATCGGCATCGGCAACAATGCACACACGACCACCAACATAAACACATATCCAACCCAGTCATAATACGCACGTTCGTCTTTTGATTTTGTTGTGAGAAAACGATAGGCCGCATATGCGACTACGACCGCACCAGCTGACATAATATCCGCCAAAAAACGATGGGTATTTAAAGGATTCCATAATGGCGAATGCAATAAATGCCACACATTGCCCAAGAACCGACCATCACTATCGACACCTGCCGGTCCCATCATAAAAGAAGCCCACGCGTTCGCAATGATCAAGAGGAGTGCCCCCATGGCGTTCACGAGAACGCCAATTGACATATGCACCCATTTTTTCCCGCGAGAGGCCATATAATCCCAGCTATAGTAATACAGCAGGAGAAGGGATGAGACGCCAAAGAAGACCCCCGCATACACCGGCATCATGCTCTTGAAGGTTGCCCCCATGTACCCCATAAACCCTGGGTACAACGTGATAAAGACCCCCAACATGAGTGCACCCAACAGCGCAGTAAACGATAATGAGACGACAGCCACTCGCACAATGTCATGCGCAAGCCCATCATAGCGACGAGCAGATTCCGGATCTCGGCGTGCCAGTCCAAAAAACTCCAAGAGTACGGCAAAAAGCGGCAGCGCAAGAACAAACCCACCAAAATACGTATGTTGTTGAGCCACAACCCAGACCAAGACACGATTGTTGACATATTGAATGTCAGGATACGAAGATTGAAAATCCTTGGCTGCGGGACCAACAGGAGTCCCCTCCGTTTGAAAATAGATATCTTTTGAATCAACCGCTGAGTAAGAAGATTCGGCATAAGCATGCTGCGTGTCAGACATTTCATGCCAACCCCAAACCGCCAAGAACACGATCAGCATAATTTTCAATCGTTGCGCAATCATGATACCCCTCATCCCACCTTTTCTGGTTGTGTGGCTGCACCAACAACTGAGGTCGACGTCGTACCGCTAGGCACGACACCGGCCTTACTTAAAATGCCCATCACAAATGGACAGCTTTGAATATTTGCGGGAATACCATGATGAGTTTCAGCTTCAAGCAGCTGACAGCGCCCCAAGTAAAAACTATATCCCGTCATGATGGCCGCGGTTGTCGCGGCGATGAAAAGTTGAGCGGCGCTTCTCAGTTCTTCATGTTGTACTAAGAATGTGAAAAACCCGGCTTGAACGAGGTAGTAGGTAAGTGCAAACGTCACACAGGGCCACAGCCAAAACCTCCCTAACGGTAGCCACCCGAGTTCCTGTATGCCTGATCGCCAATCTCCCGTCCTAGATTTCCCAGCATAGAAGGCCACGAAGCCTAAACATGCAGAAAGAATCGACAACATGATCGACTGTGTCAGATCATGGCTGCCCCAATAGCCAAGCGTCATGAGAAGCAGTGCCATCCCCATTGAGAGAATTGCCGCCCCTCCTGTCCAGCGACCCATAGTCCCAAACTCTAACTGCACCCAACGCCGAAATGGCCCACCATCAGGAAACGTGACGACCTTCTGACCTTGCCGCTCTTTCCATCGAACATACCCCAACTCAAAGGCATCTCGTGTCACAGAAGAGCTTGAGATAATAATGGCCATCATCGCTGGGCCTTCCGGGTGCAGCAGGAAGTCATAGGCCACAAATACCTTTAAGAGCATAAGCACAAGAAGCGATAGTTGGATTCCGTAGGCCATACCAATCCAGCCGACAACCCAGGCGATCCGCTTCACTCCGTCCTCCCGAAGAAAGGTAGCCACGGATTCATTGCGTCCCATTCGATACGACCACAATGCCGTCAAAGATGCCAGAAACCCACTGAAAAGAAGAAGAACGAATGGATTACCCAAGGGGAGAGAAGATTTCAGCAGATGATAGATACCAAAGGCAACCAGCCCTGGAGCTAACATGACTAACCGCTTCCGCTTACGAACGGCAGGTTCCGTCACGAGCGCATTGAGTTGAGGAACGACTCTGAGTGCTAATCGATGAAGCATGTGGCTCTCGTATTTCTTACGTCGGGACGCACCGACCGACCCATGACTTGTTGCTCCGTACTACGATACAGTTTGCGTGCTCCCCATCCCAAAGTACCTAGCTTTAATTTCTTCCATGAGCACGACCGTGACCTCGGTCATCCCACGCTCCAAAGCCGTTCGTTCTAGTTCGATGCGAGCCATGGCCCTAATGCCAGGCGGGACTCGCTCTAACCGACGCAGTGTTTCTGCACTCCATGCGACAGTGCCTTGATTTTTCGCTTCTCCTAAAAAATCAAATGTGACGAGTTTCGTTCCCGTGGTCTGCGCATAACGCTCTACATCATCTCGATAGAGTGGGACCACATACGGAGGCATCCGGTTGAGGACATGCTGGGCCTCATCAGACCAACAGACATGGGGTAACAATGGAGCGATTTCCGCTTGTTCGCCTTCGATACCCACATACTCCCCGCATGGCTCACAGGAAAACCTCGCCATACAGGTCGTGGCATCCACTTCATCAACGCCACACAGGTTGAGCGTTTGTCCGCAATCACATTCCATACAAGACTCAAAGTAAAGTGTACAGTGAAAAATGCTAGAAAAATTTTATTCCCTTAATATAATGCACTTTTCATTTTGAATTTTGCCTTGACTGCCTTATCCTATTTTTCCTGGATAGAGAATGTACAACATCGCATACGTCACGCTGCCGGTTACAAATAAGACGCAATATACGACCATCGTAAACTGCCCAAGCACACGGTGCCGTCGAGCCCCGTTCGGCCACATTCGCTGAATACTCATTTCAAGAATCATCACAATGCCGATGATCACAAGAAGACTCACCCACACCACCAATTTCCCCATTCCAAATCGATCGAGCGCCAACAATGTCAGCAAATAGGCTCCAACCAATCCCGCACACACGCCCAAAATCCCAAGCATTTTCGTCCAGGCCGTCAGCAGGACTTGCTCTCGAAGCAGTCGCCTGGCCCCTGAGAAAAATTGGGTACGAAAGCCCAGAACAATCATGTAGATCGCCATAATCAACCCAATGACGACCAGAATAATATGAAAGGTGAGAATGGGAACAAAGACCGTGTCGTACAGCCACTGTGATCCGCCGAACCCTTCCTTCCCTTCAAACGCCAGAACCCCAAGGTTTCGAAATAAGTAATAACTGACGAAGAACGACAGCATCGCAATCATTCCGCCAAACATCAGCCAATGATGCTTGGTCCCTTCGCCTCGTCGGGCCTGAACCCATCCAACGATGAAGAGCGTCGTAAAGACCGCTGCCATCAGCTGACTCACATCAGCGCCCATCGTCGCATGTGTTCCGGCAAATCCAGGTTGCCTCAGCCATTCGGCCATGAGCTATACACCTCCATCTTTTCTCTTTGTTCCGTGAACGACCGCACACGGTTCAAGTTCTTGAACATGCTGAAACCCTGCATCCTTCATCCATTGCAAAGCCGTATGCGTCGTGAAACATTGACCATGTTCAGTATTGACCATGATATGAACAGCAAAGGCCGTCGTCCAGGCAGGACTTGTCCCTGTCGGATCTAAAAACCGATCTTTGATGACTAATTGCCCCCCATCTGCCAAAGCATCATAAATTTTGGCGACAAGCTTGGCATTGACTGCACCATCTTGATAGTGAAGGATATCAGACATCAGGGCAACATCATATGTTCCGTCAAAGGAATCGACATGAAAATTCCCCGCTCGCGTTCGAATCCGATCCTCTAGACCAACCTTTTTAATCACCTGCTCGGTCAAGACGAGGGTTTGCGGTAAATCAAACACCGTCGCCGTGAGATCGGGATATTCCTGGCAACAGGCTATGGCATTGGTCCCCGCCCCGCCTCCAACATCAAGGAGCGTTTTCGCGCCATTGAGATTCATGCGTTTGGCCAAACTCGGCCCGCTTTCCTTGCCAATTCGATGCAATACCGACAGCACGTTCGCTCCCATATCTGGATTTGTCTCAAACACATGTTGTGAGACAGGTGATGTGCCTGTACGGATCGTCTCTTCGAGCTTTCCCCAGTTTTCCCACTCCGCATCATGTAACAACAAGAGATGCCCGACATATTCATCTTGCGTTTTCACAAGATACCGTTGAGCCACGTCTGTATTCATAAATGCCTCAGCCTCTTTTTTCAGCACTCGCATGGCTACAAGCGCATTCAGCAGTAAAGCCAACGGTCGATCCGCAAGATTTAAAGCCTGAGCAAGTTGAGAGGAGGAACGAGGATTCCCATGCAATGCAGAAAAGAGGTCAAGTTTTACTGCCGTGAGAAGAATTTTCGTCTCCCAGTAGTATCCCAACTGGAAGATTTCGGCGAGAGAAAGTTCACGTGACACACAGAGCCTCAACGAACAAAAGATTCTCTTGAATAGTCATAATTCACTGATCTTAACGGCCACTGACTGACAAACGCAAGTTTGAAAATCTATCTATTTTATTGAGGAAAAATGCCTTCGGCTCTTGAGGTTCAGGCTTCAAGAACATGAGCAGCCCAGCACGTAAATTTCCAATAACTATCAGCCTGAAATTCGACGAAGAGTCGTGGAGGCTACAGGTACAGACACCAGACCACAGACAGGTACACGCATCTCTCGATCACGCTACGCTTCTTAGGGAACATGTGGGAAATGGGAAAGGAGAGGACGGGTCAGAAAACCAGGGAATGAAGATGGAATCTTCACACATAACGAGGGCAACCCGGAAGAACCCGAATTGCCCTCGTGAGACGAATCAGAAAGAGAAACCTTATTTTACATCAAAGTTTGCTTCAACGGTCGCGCCGTCTTTGACTTCAACTTCAATTTCAACGGCCTTCTTGCCCATCGCATTTTTGGCGGCAACTGGATGCCAAACCAAGAGCTTGTGCTTTCCAGCAGGAACATCCTTAATTTCGAATGTTCCATCAGCACCACTCGTCGCGTAAAAGGGATTGGTGACGGGAAGATACCATGACTGCATGAATTCATGTTGATCACATTGCAACCGAACAACCCCACCCTTTCTGGCCATACGAAGCTTGAGGGTCTTCTGCAATGAATCGCCCTTTTTGGCTAATCCGATGTTAAACAGCGTGGCTGACTTTGCACCCAACACATCGAAGCTATGAGGATTATGCAACACACCTTCTTTGGACTTTGGATCATCCGGGTCAGCATCGTTATTCACGACTTTAAACTGCCCCTTGCTCACCGCAACGCCGGTGAAGGGAAGGAATTCACATAACTCCGCAGTCACTTCTTGCGCTGGAGCCTTTTTAAACTTTCCCATCCAGCCTTTATCTTTGATGTCCCGAACGGCAACAACGGCGTCTTTTAATCCCTTGCTTCCATCAACTTGAACTTCTTTTAATAAGCGAGTTTCCCCATCATCACTTTTACTTGTATTCTTTTTGCAAAATCCCTCATTCGGGAATTTTGAGAAGGCAAATTCTTTCGGAGCAGGAACTTTTCCGCTAAAGGTCACTTTGCCTTTAATGGTTCCACCGGCTTGCGCAATCATTGGAGCGGCCAACAGGGCGGCTCCTGCAAGGAGACACACAGTAAGTGACTGACGATTCCTCATAATACTTCCTCCTAGTTGAGAATAATTAGTGTGCTAACGAGGGTGGGATGAAAACTTGGGGCGTTGAATGAATCTCCCACGCACAGATATACGGGACTGTTCAGTGAGCAGGGAAACTGTTGAAACCTCGTTAATTCGTTCACCTTCTTATATACCAAGAAGGAAAAAAACGTGTCAAGATAACTGACTGCAACACACGGCAGTTCAATTTCGAAATAATTTGACTTTCATCTCTTTATTGGCTCAAGAGTTGTACGCTGCTGTTACATGACAACTACGCAAGCCTCGCTCAGAGCTACAGATACAGCTATTTCTGAAGTTTCACGACATCTTTGTATCGCATGAGAAATTCTGTTGCCCGATGAAATGGCTGAGAACATATCGTCTCAGTGCAGATGTAGGCTGTCGATTCTGTGGTTTGGGGGAATGTAATCTCTCCGATTCTTAGTGAATCGACGGCTGGATCAAGCCATCGAACGATCTTTCCCGGCGCATAGAGCTTAAGACCTTCCTGGAAAAGCTGGACGGTTTTCTCATCATCCCTTGATCCGACGACCACAATATTGACTGGATATCGAACGAAACGATCAATAGCCATGCCAGACAATCCAAGGGGAAGCTGATCGGATGCATGTAAGACATACTGAAGTGTTCGCTTGGCAGCATTTTGATAGAAAGGATTTTCAGTCACATAATAGAGAGCAGAGAACAGCATGACAGCCCGGAGATTCTCCTTCAAAGACTTATGAGGAAACTTTAACAGTCCTTCTGCAGAAGCATCCTGAGGTCGATCATACAACCCGCCACCCTGCGTATCTTCTAAAATATTGACAACATCCCCGACCAGTTGTTCGGCCTTTTCAATATAGTGCGACTCACCAGTCGTGAAAAACGCTTCAAGAAGCGCTCGAGCAAACCAGACTTGATCACGAAGAAGTCCAAAGTCCTGAAGTTGCCCATTGACGGTTCGATGAGCCATTCCCTTCCCCGCCTTATAACGTTCATGATATAAGTGATTGAGCATCTTTAATGTCATTGATAGGCGATCATGACTCGGAACAACATGGTGCACTTTCAAGAAACTTTGCAGCATCAATCCATTCCAGTCGGTATAGATAGCCTGATCAACGTATGGCGTCCCTATGTGTTGACGTTCATCTAATGCAAGGTCAAAGTATTCCTCCCCAGTCATAATGAGGCGACCAGAGCCGGAAATGTCTTTAATGTCTGCATCTTGACTCGCGAAAAACCCTCTCTCCTGCGTGTCCATTAAAAACCGTGTGACATAGCGAATTGTCCTTTCAACAATTTCGCGATAGAAGGAATCACCTGTGACTTGATAGGCCTCGAGATAGTTTTGGAGATTCATGGCTTGGACATGCAGCATTTTTTCGAAATGCGGTTGAGTCCAATCGGCATTTTCTGCATATCGATAAAAGCCCCCCCAGACCGGATCAAATACTTTTTGCTGTTGCCGTAGGGTCAACAACGCCATATGCTTCAAGCCCTCCCTCTGGGATTGATGGTAGCGCCCAAACAGAAAGGAAATGGCATCAGGTTCAAAAAACTTTGGAGCGTCTTGAAAGCCACCATTCACGGGATCAAAGTGTTGCTCAATCATCACGGCCATCTGATCCACCAGCCCTGGATCAATCGCCGTTTGAGGACGGGATCTGGCCTTCCTTGCGGCGATGACTGTCTCCCAAATAGTCGCGGCTTGACTCAGCAAGGCTTCCTTGTCCTCTCTATAGAGCTTGTCGGACTCTTCCAGCGCCTGGAGCAAATCCTCCGACTCCAAATAATTCCCCTGGAATACAATCTCACCGGTCGGCAATAAAATACTGGTCGTTGGCCACCCGCCATGGCGATAGCGCGCTTCGATATCCGGGCGTTGGTCGGTATCAACACGAATTGCAATAAAGCGAGAGTTCAATAACGCAATGATCGATGGGTCGACATAGGTTGTTTCGTCCATGACATGACAGGCATGACACCAGACAGCCGTTAAGTCGAGGAGAATGAGCCGATCTTGCTCTTGCGCAGCTCGAAACGTTTCTTCCTGCCATGGCGCCCACTGAATACGAGATGGGGATTCCGAAGCGGAATGGACGTCTTCAGTATGACTGACAGATCGATAGGGCTGGCATGACGCACAACTCAATACGAGAAGTATGGAAAACGGTATATGTAAAAAAAATCGAATAGGCATTGCACGAACACGACCTTATGCCTACGAAAGATACATTCAATAGGGCAGCAATGGTTGAAGAAAGTAATAGCAGAACGTCGGGAACCTGAACATAAGCCTCACACTATAAATTGTTGGGATGGGCAAGAATACGCACGATGGCAGCCGCAACCGTTGCACGAACCGCTTCATCTTGATCACGAAGCACAGGCTTCAGACGAGGCAGAATATCCCGCCCACCAATGCGACCCAATGACCGAGCCGCCATAATTCTTGGCTTTGGCACAGGATCATTCAGCAAGAAAAACAATGTTGTGATCACATCGCGACCATACCCATTGCCTAAGGCCCTCGCGATGCCAGACCGTATACCTGGATTTCGATCCTGCATTAATGCACTGACGGTTGGAGACACAACACTAAACGGACTATTGAGTTTGAGCAATGCCGCTACCGAAGCAACCCGTACCCCAGGATTCGCATCGTCTAACATCTTAGTAATAGTGGGAATGGCCTTCTCAGCCTTTAAATTTCCTAGACTCACAGCCGCCGCACTCCGAACCGCTGGACTTTTCTCTTTCAGAACAGCAAGTAAAGGTGGCACAGCCTCTGGGGCTTGGAGCCTCCCAAGGGAGGAAACGGCTGCAGCTCGAATGGATGGCTGTTGATCCGTCAACCCCTGTTCAAGAAGCTTGACAGCTTGGACATCGCCTAATTCTCCCAATACTTTGTACGCCGCTCCCCGCTCATACCCCTTATCCTCACGCACACTTCTCTTGACTCGTCCCAAATACTCTGGGTATCCGAGTTTGACCATAGCCCCGGCGGCCGCCACCTGAACGACGCGCTGTTCGTCCTTCAAGAGTGGACGGATAAGTGTATGCACGTCACGATCACCAGAACGCCCTAATCCTTTTAAGACGGTGGCTCGCACCAATCCGGCTTTATCCTCAAGTGCCTGTCGAAATTTCTTCGATTGTCGCCCAGATTCCAACCCTGCTAAACTTTCTGCAGCTAAGACTCGGATCATCCCAGATTGATCATTCAGTCCCTCTTCTATAAACGGGATAATATCGTCTGAACCGATTTCTTTAAGAGACGTATAGGCGACACCGCGAATTTGCTCACGCATATCGCTACGAAGTGGTAAAATTATCGCAATGGCCAGCTCTCGGAATAATGGCTCACTTTCTCGGCCACTCTGCTTGACGTCCTGTTCATAGGCATCCAAACTTTCTGCCGTCTTCCCAAGAAGGGCTAAGCTCAGCACGTTAAGTCGTAGAACATCGGGAACCTTCAGCTCTTCCTCGCTGAAGGTCGCAAGAAGATCTAGAACTTCCTGAAACTGAAATTTTTTGAAAGCCTCTTGTGCCTGAAGCCATTCTGGCGTTGATAACGATTCAGCAGCCATCAGGCCCTGCCCATATATCGGACTCCACGCAAGAACCACCACAACAAGGAGCCAGCGCATGACCAGAAATCGAGTGAGCATTGCAAGTACACCACGTCCTAACAACGACCCTTGCTTATATCGTATTGGAACACGATAGCCATCACCAATTCGAAAAATGTCATTGCAATTCATCTATGATGTCCTTATCAACTATTCGATTTCCGATCGCTTCTTTGCGCTTCAATTTTTTGATATCCAAGCGGCGGTTCAAAAAAGTAATCAGGTTGCGTGGAAAGCACAATATGGTCATATTCTATCCGCCAGTCTCGATCTTGACTCAATAGCTTGAGCAGTACCTGCCGTTCAGGGTCCACCCATTCATAATATCTCTCATGTTGGCCATTTTTCGACACAACTTCAACTTCATATAACTGTGCGGGATGCGTTCCCACCTGTGCATCGCCAATAAATGTTCGGCTCACTTCTCCATCGAGTACAACTGAGAATGGCAACACATCACGCTCTTCCGCAGGGACACTCAACACAAGACGTCGTTGCGAGTAAATATACCATACCCTCTGTAGATCTAAACGAACGATTGTGACCCCGGCTAATCCAAGATCCGTTTGAAGTCCACCCCAATATTCGAGACGATATCGATCGCCTTTCACAAACACTTGAGCTTTAGACGTTTTCCCGTCTTTACGCCACACAAACCTTGCTGAAAACTCAGTTGGGGGCTGAAACCATTCCTGAGTAATTTTGTCATCGAAAGAGTCTGAACCGACAGACACGGCTGCATGACCTATCAGGACAAACACCGTACAAGAAAAGATACAAGACACCCATCGCACGGAGTCCCGACGAGTTGGCCCGTTCATGGGTGCTGCTGTTCAAGCAACGGCTGGATATCGATAGGTCGGCCTAGCGCCGCAGGGGTATATCGAGGCGGGGAAAGAATCTTGTGCGCCGTATGTCTTTCAGTTGGAGCTGGAAGTTCGAAGGTGATCGATGAACGTTGCTCAGGATGAATCACAACGGTCTGAACCACCACCTGCCTGACGCTGGGATGCCATGCTTGTACCCGATACGTTCCAGGAGGAATATGATCGATTTCAAATTTACCCTCGGCATCCGTAAATGCATAATACGGATTCTCGACAGCAATGGCCCAACTCTCCATGTATGCATGAAATCCACATTGCATGACAAACGTTTTACGTTCCTTACTTAAACGAAATTGCCGAACAAGGGATTCACTAGGCTTGTGACTATGCTCTGCATGCATATCACCCCGTTTATGAAGACGGTTAAAGGGTAGAGGCGAATTAAACAGCACTCGGTTCCCTTGTTTCTTTGACGTTTCGTACGCCTGAATATCATGCATAACAGGATCCATATTAATCACTTCGATCCCATGCCCACTTCGCACAATTGTGGTAAATGGATGAAACTGACAATCGCGAGCTTCTACACGAGGAATAGACATCGAAAATGGCTTTCCAGCTTGAACCTTCTCAAAAAATACCACGACATTCTTGATTTGCCGTTGATCATTTACAAGAAAATCTTGCAACAATCGCCATCCATTTCCGGTTGAAATTCTACCGCAATACTCAGGGTCAGGAAACGTGATTAAATTATAGGCTTTTGGCTCAGGTGGAGGGCCTAAGAGCGTCACGACCCCAGATAACGACCCTCCGTTTGTCACCTCTTTCACATCATAGGCAAAACACGGAGCAACAACGCTACTCACAAACAGCATACCACTCACGAGAAACGAACCCGTGAGACTGTTGAATCTTCTCCGATGCATCATATCTCGTTCCTAAGGTGTCTGATGTCGAAGTGAAGGAATAATCTCTACCCCCTCACCCAACATTTCTAATCCAAAATGTGGGTTTTCATGCATTTCATGAACGCTTCTCCGACCCTTGACCGCTGTATATTCAAAGTTCGTCTCCACTGTCTCATTGGGCGAAACCGTAATTTTTTTCTCTAGGTATTGCTTCATTCCCGCATGCCACACCGTTAACGTATAATCTCCTGGTGGGACTTGAGTTATTTCAAATTCTCCAGGCTCTTTCGTGATGGCATAATATGGATTTTCGACAATCACACCCCATGAAAACATATAAGGATGAAAGCCACATTGCATCACAAAGATATTCCTCCCCTTTCGGAGATGAACATTTTCGATCATGGGTTTACCCGGCATATGCTTGTGGCTATTCATCATTCCCAGAACTCTATGAAAAGGATTCATTGGAAGAGGACGATTGAAGAGCACTCGGGCACCACGTTCCCGAGCCGTTTCATATCCTTGAATATCATGCTCAATTGGATCCATATTCACAACCGTCAACTCGTCTTGTTTCTTGAGTACATTCATGAATGGGGAAAAGTCACAATCAATCGCCTCAACTCTGACCTTCTTCGTTTTAAATGGTTTCCCCTTCTGAATACCCTTTAAGAGCACGACCACATCCTTTAATCCCCCATCAGGAGCAACGATGAAGTCCTCGACAATTCGCCAACCGGTTCCAGTAGAAATTCGACCACAATAGACAGGGTCAGGAATCGTCACTAAATTAAACGCCATTGGCCGAGGCAAATTTCCGACTAAGGACACTTTTCCACGAATCGTTCCTCCATCTTTGACTTCAACTTCTTCGTAGGACCAGGCAAGAGGTGTCCAGAAACCAATAACAAGAAGTCCAACCAAAATCTTCAGCAACCCCATCTCAACCTCCCTCCCGAAGTCTATAGCGAAACAATATACATTCCAGCCAAATCCACATCACTCACGCAGCACAAAAACACATGTCGTATAGGCAGAAGTTAAGTGGAACGGCTATAGCGATCACCTAACATGAAAAATAAGAATAGAAAATACATAGCCTATCATTACACTATACACGACATATAAAAAAGCGGGGAAGCCGAGTATCGACTTCCCCGCCATAGAACCGACATAACCAACCTGTTCTATTTACTTAAATGCAACAGGCTTAATGGTTTTGCCTTCTGTTGTTTTGGCTTCTTGCATACTACCTTTTTTACCACTTAAAGGCAGAATACGTTGATCACCCTCAGGTAACACCCTGAGAAAGCCCCATTGCCCAGATTGGGAATAAGGAAGTCTGGCATTGCCGTAAAGGTAATCTCCAGGAAGAGCATACACCCCTCCGGCAGAAGGCACAAATGCATCGAGGCTTTCGGAGCCAGCAAATTCAACGGTGCTGATCATATCAGCCCCTTCCATGAACGGTTCAATCGGCCATTCATGTTTTTCTAACGTGAACATACCATTCTGTTCACTACTTGCACCGAATACATGTATCCGGACCGGATCACCAGCATGTGACATAATGACCGGAGTTGCAGGGTCCTTAGGATCGTCAACCTCGCACGGTTGGAACATTCGTCCTAACGAGCAACCCTCTTCTTCGCGATACAAGTACGGTTCGTTTCTATAGTTAATACCTACAAGCCCTGCCACGTTCTGCACATACGGCATAAAGCTCGTTCCAATGATGTTATCTTCATCTTGGAAAAACAACGCAACATCACGATAATTCGCACGCTTTTCATTGCCTTCAATTGAATGATCAATCAAGACATCCGCCTGCCAGGCGTTCTTCAATGAGACATCAGCCCCGGTCTTTGGATCACGATACTGTGAACCTTTCGGGCCAACAATGATCGCACCAAACAAGCCATTGCGTGGATTCATCGCGACATTCCCAAAATCCCACACCAATGATTGGGTTTCGCCAATAAATGGATCAGCATAGAAAGTATAGGTACGCTGTTCACCAGGAGCCACTGTTTGCTCTCCTGGGTTGTTCCCCAAATTCATACCTTGTGAATCCTTGGGATCAAACGCCAAGCCAAAGGCTGAGAACGACGCCCGACTTTCTTTCATCTTGTTTGTCAGATTCACTTTAATGCAATCACCAACGTTTGCCCTCAAGGTCAGCGGCATTGGATGATAGTCGTCAGAGACCTTGCTCACTTCTTCTTCAAGGACATAGATTTTTGCATCAGGATTTTGAACTTCTATCTTTCGTTCAAAATCTACTTCAATGGCTTCTTCAATGTTCGGATTAAAGCTCATCGATGGAAAATCAATGGCCGCAACATTAAAGACTTTTTCTGGGGCATCTTTTGGACACACTGGAAGCTGCTCTGGCATCCCTTCCTTCCCATACGCTTTATTTGGAAGGGGCTGTAAGTCATCCACGGGTTCATCAAGGACGCGAATGATACCCCATGAGCCTTCAGAAAACTTAGAACTTCTACCGTTGAAGTACATATAATCACCAGGTTGATGGCGTGGACCGCCGGCCTCAGCCACTACCAGGTCATAGCGTTCAGCTATGGTGATATGAATCGAATTTTTTCTATTTGAATCTGCTGCATACCGCTCCGTCCAGAAGGTATGACCAGACACCGAAAACACATTACTTTCGTTTTGCGTAACATCTACTAAACGAAAGACAATCGCATCGCCTAAATACGCACGAATCATTGGCGTACTGGGCTCACCGTGAACTCGGCTGCTAAAGACTTGCGATGTATCAGGATTATTGGCCAATCGTTGAGCAAATGGCTCGGCACGGAAGTTAAATGCGCCACCAGTGGTGTGAGTTCCACCATTCAAAAATGGCATTGGCGTCATTTTAATCTTTTCATTCGGCGGCATAATAAATGATACGGTCCGCCCTGCTTCTAATGCGACCTCAATAGGCTGACCAGGAGGATTCCCAGCCGTAACCACGTTGACTGTATGAGGCACCGTGTCCATGAGATGAACTGTTAGCTCACGGAAGCTTCCAGCCACATCATGTCCAACACGTTCAATAGTATGAATATCGGCCACTGGTCCTGTACGGATTGGCTTCCCGGTCTTCGGATCATGCCAGGTCGAGCCAAAGGGCTCGATTAAGAACGTACACACCGCTCCATGAGGCCATGTTGTTCCACCAAATGCATGATCATGACAGAAAACCGAACCCACATCTGAGTCTGCCCAGAAACGTTGACGCACAAACTCAACAGTCACAATATCGTCGACCGGATGGTCATGGGCTAAAGGTTTATCAAATGTGAGCGTTTCACCTCCCGCGGCAGCAGGAGCAGACGAACTCTCTCCTGAGCCTGGAACTTTTAATTTTTGTCCAACCTTTATGACGTTCGCATCGCCAAGATTGTTCAAAGACTTCAATTCACTTACCGATGTTCCAAGTGAACTTGCAATGGCCCCAAGTGAATCTCCAGGGCTCACCGTGTAGCTATCAGAATCCGAAGATGCTCCAGAAGCCGATGCTCCAGAACCACCGATTGCGACAATCCGCTTAATCTCATCATGCCCAACGTTATCGGCTCCAACCAAGACTAAGGTCCCAACGTGATATTGCTTGGCATTTGTGAGGTGAATGGTTTTGTCACCCTTCTTTGCGGCTTTCGTAAACTTCGCATTCATCGGAACAGGCAACCCTTTTTTTGTTTTCTTTTCAAACATCGTAAAGGGCCGCATCGACTGTTCATACGAAAATCCTGAAATCACACCATCGGAAGATTGATTATCAAATTGCACAAAATGGAAATGGGTGTTGATCTTTGACGATTGGAAATTCGTAATATCGTCATCTTCCCATTCACTCGTTAACGTCCAATCCATACAATCATACATATTGGCACGAATCACGAGAGGAAGTTTCAAATCGTTATTCGCACGAATGGCTTCTTCTTCATCATGCGCAACATACAACAACCCATGAGGATCGACGATTGGTTCTTCATTACCCTGCGCCGCTGATAATTCAATTGGCAATTTAATGAAGTGAATGTTGTACTTTTGCGATCCTGCTCGTTCTGGACACAAGCTCCAGCGTCCATTCTCGCCTGGTTTGGCAGGATTTACGGTCCGCTTACCCTCATCATCAACATGGATCATTTCCAACCATGGTGCGGGGTTATGATCAGGAGAAAATGGCGGTCTCTTCCCGAAATGCGGCGTCAACCATGGCCATGCCACTTTTCCTGTTTTCGGCTCAAACCAAATTGGTCGTCGTTCTCCAGCTTTATATCCCTGCCATTCTGGCTTGTATTTTGGATTCTCACCAATTGTAGGTTCTATCTCACTCATAGCCTTCTTCCCATCCCAGACCCAGTCTATGACGGTGGCATCGTAGGATTGAAGTTGACCTTTTTCATCATCCTTATGACCAGGCTTTCCTTGGGTCACAAGCTGCATCTCTACCCAATCTTTAATATTGACCACGCGCGGACTCGACTTCCAATCGCTTTTTCCACTCTCAACGATTTTAAACTTTGTGCCAAACCAGTTGACCGTTGTTCCAACAAGCTTGTCTGACGTGACCGGTTTATGAATACGGTCTAAACGATCCGGCAACTCACGAAGCGGAGGCATGACGTCGTTATGGAATCCAGGAACTTGAAGCGTGTTGTAGACACGCCAGTATCCCCACATTCCTGCAACATAATGATGTGCGACATGGCAGTGAAACAAGAAGTCTCCCGCAAGCCACTGACAAAGCCCTGATCCACACTCCGTCTCAAGATCAAGCGCTTCAGAAGGTCCAATACCTTCAACGTCTACCCTATCAGACTTCGTTCGGATGACCGGATACTTCACAGGTCCGTTTTGTCCTGTGTTCCACACAGGCATTTGCGTTGCCCGCGGGCTACGTTGCCAACGAATCGACCCACCATGCGGGTGATGAGAATGGAACACTTCTGACCCACCATGAACAATCCGAAACTTTGCCGGGTCGCCAAGGTAACTTCGAGGAATCGTTGGTGAAGGATCTCCATAGGTATAACTACTATACCCCTCGGATTCGTCTTCAAATCCAAAGTATTCATGCTGAACATGCATATTATTAATGCCGAATGGTTCGCTTCTGAAATTTAAGGCACGTGCTCCTGGTCGATACACATCCGTCAATGGATCACGTTGTGGCAAGAAATCTCCGTGCTTATTAACCGGACGAAACGCTTCATCACCAATTTCATGATAAATGAGGATGAACTCTCTGAAGTCCGGACCTTTTGGCGTATCAATCATCACCTGCCAACCACTTTTGGCTTCCGTTGCTGGACCGGTACCCAATGGTTCCCAATATTTCGAGCCAGCTGGCTCTACAACAAATGTACCCATCATTCCGAGGACGGTTAATTCACGATCATTGCTGTAGCTGTGGAACTGCTTCGCACCCTCTTGAGCATCTGGGCTGATATACCATTCCATCTCGATGACGGAGGAACCCTTCGGTCCTTCACTTTCTTCATCTTCATCTTCAAATTCATCTTCCATTTCGCCAACAGCAATGGCATCAGGATTCGTCGTGGTGGCTGGCTGACCAGTCTTGCTCATCACCATATCCGACCCATTGATGTGCAGACTCACATCTTCGCCAAACTCCAATGCATTCCTTAGAGTAAATTTCACGCAATCACCTTGATTGCCTCGTATCACCAAGGGTTGAATCCATTGATCTTGGATTCCGTTCTTCACTCCACCTGGATCACTATGCCCTTCAGATTCTCGAGCTTCGGCATTTTTTGCTTCTTCTTCTCTGACATTTTCAATATTTTCCGTCAAGACATACATGTACCCTGGGTAGTAGTCTAACCACTGGTTCAGCGTCACTTCAGCATTAATAGCGGAAATATCATAATGCTTCACCGGCGCCGTCTTCGGGCACAGCCCACCAGCCCCCGAAACAGGCTCTGTCCCTGGGGAACTCATGAGAAGGCCGTTCTCTCTCCCTGCACCATACTGATGCATCATCGACATGGAGTTGAACGCTCCGCTGTTTGAAGAATGAGACATCTCTTTCTCCATTTGCTCCATCATACGTTGATGTTGGAGCTCGACTAAGGCAGCACGCTCAGCTCTTCCTTCAACCGAATTTTCGACAATAGTCTGGCCTTTAAGTTTCTCTGCCCAGCCGGGAGAATTTTGATGAGTCATCCCAGCCTTATGAATCATAGTCTTGGTGTCCGATGTTTCAGCACCGACGAATGTGAGTGGCATCGAAACCAAGGCAGCGGCAAGTACACCAAACCACCTGCGAGATGGATTTAATGAAAACTTCTGATAAAACATTGACCGGCCTCCTTAACAGCGAAAGAAAGATCTACAACCAACTTTGTACAAGTACTCATGTTTCGGATTATGAGAAAACCTCTGTATTCTTGATACACATAGACATACATCAATGGCGAGAAGGAAAAAGGTACTTAAAAAGTCGCATGAGAGTCAAGCCCATCAGAAAAACAAATGGAACAACATTCGACAGTACTTTTGGACTGCTCAAAATCTATCACCTGCGAGCCTGAAACCGTGAAATTTCAAGGACACTATTCGGTATGTTTCGAAAATAGCGCAGCCAAGGAATTCGTCACTGGCCCTGGCAACCCATTCCCAACAAGACAACGATTCAACCGAGTGACAGGCAGGACTTCAATCGTCGTTCCCACAAGAAACATCTCATCAATATCGTCAAGCTCCTGAAGTCGTATCACTCGCTCTTGAACCTCATACCCATGCTTTCGAGCAAGGCCAATGACGCACAGTAACGTCACTCCGGCAAGAATCTGATGATTGAGTTCTGAGGTACTAATCACACCATCCTTCACAATCATCAGGTTACTCGTTGCGCCTTCCGTGACAATGCCATCCCGAACAAAAATCGCTTCAAACGCTCCGACATCAGCTGCCTGTTGCTTCGCTAGCACATTCGGAAGGAGATTGAGACTTTTAATATCGCATCGTCCCCATCGAATGTCAGGACACGTGATTACCTGTACGCCCTGAGTTCGCTGTTGCACATCTGACTCAGGCATTTCCCGAAATGTCATCAGAATAGTCGGAGGAAGAGAAGATGAGAATTTGTGTTCTCGAGGCGCAGCTCCCCTTGTGACCTGAATATACACTTTGCAATTTGTATAACCACTTTGCTCGACTCCACGGAGAAGAGCGGTTTCCCACTCTTGTGTACTGAGGGGGATCGGAATGTGAATTTCACGAGCGCTCCGACCCAAACGCGCTATGTGTTCTTCGAGATTAAAGGGACGGCCCCGATACGTCCGAATGACTTCATAGACCCCATCTCCAAACTGATACCCTCGATCTTCCGCCGAGACACACACCTGCTCCAAAGGCATAAACCGACCATTTAAGTAACCAATATTGGGCATGGCGCTTAAACGTGCCTGTCGCTTACACGTCCTCTACATTGACGGAAAATATCCGACGGTCTTCAGCGGTAAATTTCCATGCCATCCGCTTACTAAATTCAAGCGAATGACGACCCGCCTCTCTAGCTTGAAACTCGAATGTTCGACTCCCGGAATCGACTGCATTATTACTCGTGGTGCGGAAAAAATCATCGTCAAGCAACGTCAAGGCCTTCGGGTCGTATGTCGGCACCCACTGTTCGCCACGAGTCCGGTCTTCCCACAACTTCAGAGAAAACGTTTCGCCTTTTTTAACCTGAAGAGACTTCACTGTATTCATGCTTGCTGATTCCGTTACCCCACGACCTGATTGCTGATCCATGTTGTATTCCTCAATCGTCATAACAAAAGACATGTCGATACCGTTACCACTGTATGCGGCTACTCTAACGACCAGACATCACGCGTTCGAAGACACACAGAGACTTGATCGCCTTCCACTCGGACTTCGTAGCTGGCCACACAGTTGCCACCACCATCGCCACCAAACCCACTTCGAATGTCAAACTGCAAATCATGCCAAGGGCAGGTCACCAAATACTTCTTGACCTTTCCTTTTCCCAGCGGTCCCCCTTGATGCGGACAAATATTATTAATCGCATAAAACCGACCGCCTACATGAAAAAGGGCCACTGACTTATCCTGCACTTTAATCACTCGCCCTTTTCCCTCAGGCACATCATCTGTGCGGGCGATGGGGATGAACTCATCTAATTTGCGTTCTGTATTTTTAGATTCCACGGTGCTTCCTTCAAGATGGATGAACCATGCCACGATTACCCGGCAAATGGTGACAGATTACATACGAAGAATAAACTTTAACGGCTCACCCAGCTTCACCTTAGCCTGTCGAACAAACCCTGCACTCGCCTCAATCACGTAACGAGCATTCTTGGGAGGAGGGCCATACCAGGGACACGGATCACTTGAGCAAGGAGGAGCGGCCTCCACAATATGCACCACGAACTTACTTTCATCGACCCACAGGATATCGACCGGAATACGAAATTCTTTCGTCCAGACTTGATGGGCTGCCGATTCATCAAAAATATACAGCATGCCTTCGTCGGATGCTAAATGATTTCGAAACGCAAGACCAAACAGTAACTTCTCGGGTGTATCAGCCACTTCCGCCTTTAACACCTGCCCCCCTGGAAAGGACACGTGAATGCTTTTCGTCTGTTCAGGCCTGTTAAACAGAAGAGCTCCACTGATGAGGAGCAGGGACATGATGACCAAAAAAAATAGCCGTTTTTTATTCGGTTGTTCTTGAAAGAAGGCAGACATCATCAATTCTATTGGTGGTGTGACTTATACGATCTAGAAAGAGAGGGTTATGATTATGAGGCTCAAATGAATAACCTTCTCGTCATGCTCTGACACACAACGTTGTTTTCACAATCAAAAGAAAATCTACACAAGAAGAGTGTTAAAAATATGTGAGAAACCAGTCTGGCGCTCAACTTCTGGCCCCTTAAGAAGAAGTCCGCAGTCCAGCCCTCATGCCATGCTGTTTTTGCAGAAAACCGTCAGACTGCTCTAGGCTGAAACCTCATTCTATTGCTCATAACTCCCATTACGACTATGATGTTATTGAGTTTTTTCTCTAGAAGTCCGATAATTAACTAAGAGAATGTCAAAGGTCTCTGCTAAATAAAACGCCGATTCAGCAAAGGAGGCTCATGATGAAGCGTACCTTTTTCGTGACAATTACCCTATTGGCCGTGTTATTTGGACAAACCTTCACCAGCATTGCCAGCTTTACCAATGTCTCTCAAGCCATCAATGGGTTCGTTGAATCACTCTATCCTAAGGGAAGCCATTATTTTTGGGTGATTAACGATACAACAACAGAATCTCAACGTGAAATGGTGATTGATATTAACACGACCCTTCACGGGGAAGCCAACAAAGCTCAAGACCAACACCGCTTTCTGATTCTCATCGTCAATGGGGAATTTTTTGGTGCCCAGAAAATTCCACTGAATGCTGACGTCAAGTGCAAACCCGAACACGAGGTCTAAACGACGTCTCTCACCCTCTTCAAGATAGACATCCAACGAAAAAGCCCCACTCTCACAAAAGAGAGCGGGGCTTTTTCATTATAAACTCTTGAGCAATCTCTATCGTAAAATCAACAACTGTCCACCCAAGTGAGCGTCATGAAGCTGACACGAATACTTCAGCGTGTTGCTTGCGGTCACATAGGTCAAATCACTTGTTGGAACACCAATGTACTTGGTTTCCCCTGGCTTTAACACAATCTTAATGTCCATCACCCATGGTCCAGCCTGCTGAGAATCAGCTGACAAGTTAAAGCCATGCTCGGTATCCAGAGCATTTGTGACTTTCAGCAAAACGGGTCGACCAGCTCTTCCACCCGTTCCAGATTTTGTCAGATTTAAAACCGACGTTGGGGGATACCATACTTTTTTCCCACCCACCATCATTGCGGTAAACTCAAGATCGACGTCTAAGGCCTTAAATGATTGCCCGACAACGGATCCTGTCTCAAGGTCACCGATTTCCACACCACCAGACTGCAGGGCTAGTGCACCTGTTGATCCAGCCGCAACTAGCACAAGACTTAAAAGGACGGATAGAAGCACTCTGTGCATCGCCTACCTCCCCATGAAAAGCTTGTTAATAATAAAAGAGTTACCAACTCTAAAACGAAGGGCCTTCCAATTACCCTAATGCTCATTCTCAAAAAGAGGGTCCGTTATAGCATATGCCATCGCAGGACGCAAGAAGGATCTTCCAAAGATCAGGCATGAAACCATCTAAAACACACGCCTCTCGTCTCGCCAAGTTCAAGGCCTATGACGTTACTGAGAAAACAAATCGAATAGAATCAGTAGCCTGCGCCGTTCTTAAGGGTGAAACGATCACCGACGAGCAACCTACTACAATTGCACGTGCCCTTCTTCCTCAGTAAAAGATTTTCCTGCTGACTCTAGCAAACTACGCGACACCACGATAGGGGTGCGAAAGTGAATCGCCAGAGCAATAGCATCGGACGACCGACTATCAAATATTTTGAGTTGTCCATTCAAAGATAACGTCATGGTCGCGTAATACACCCCATCTTTTAAAGAAATGAAGACTCGGTCTACCTGAATGCTATACGCTTCCAGCATAGTATGCATCAGGTCATGCGAGAGAGGGCGGGGAAACTTCAGACCATTGAGCGCTCCTTGAATTGACCCAGCGACCGTCGGATCAACATAGATTGGAATGGTATGGTCTCCGGCTTCTAAGAGAACGACAGGTCCCTGAGAGGAAATCTGAACGTCAACTTTTTCAATCACCACCTCCTCATCGTCAATCTCAGGTTGTCCCTGAGCATTGACGCCGACCCCCATCACGACACTGAGAAGCACAATCAACGTCCATCTCATCACGGGTACACCTCGCATAGGGCTTCTCCTTGAGATAGTCTATTATCACGTTACCGACTCAGCGACTCTTAGCCTGTGATAAATGCATTGGATTGCCGTTCAATCCCTATTTGCGTTTCACGACCATGGCCAGGTACCACCACGGTGTTTTCTTGCAATGTATATAAACGTTCTCGTATGGACTCCTCTATCGCTCGTGGATCTCCGCCCCACAAATCCGTCCGGCCAATACCGCCGCGAAACAAGGTATCGCCAGAAAGGAGCAGGTTGTCCTGAGAAAAATAAAAACACAGAGATCCTGGAGTATGCCCTGGCGTATGAATAACAGTACCAACGGCTTCGCCGATATTGAACGCGTCGTCATCACCCAGCCAGGCATTCGGAGGGGGCACAGGAGCATAGGGCACTCCAAACATTTGGCATTGAACCTCTAACATCTCCCAAAGCTGTCGATCATCCTGATGAAGACCTATCGGAGCCTCTGTCGCTTGCTGGATAGCTCCCGAAGCCAGGAAATGATCAAAATGAGCATGGGTGTGGAGAATCATACTGACCTGAAGGCCAAGCTCTTCCACCTCTCTCAGTATTCGCTCAGCGTTTCCTCCTGGATCGACCACGACCGCTTGCTTCGTTTCCGGGTCTCCCAAAATTGAGCAATTGCACGATAGCGGAGGGACCGGAAATGTTCTACGAATAAGTGTTGGCATAGAGCTGTGTCGCGTCTCACGGGAGAACAGAAAGCAAAAGCATAGCCCCTTACCTCTTGCTGGTCAACATGCCTTTCGAACCTTTACATAACACAGCATTTGAAATAGTCTGAGAATCAGCATACAATAAGATTCTGCGAGCGTGTTCGATAGACTTTTTCTTCAAATTGACGATCCACATGACAAATTCACTGACTTGGTGAACGTGACAAAACTTTGGTCATTGTTGACCGATCACCAATTGCTCATACCTTCTCCGCAGAAACCCGACGTTTCTCGTGTTCCCGTCTTGATTGCTTGCGCTGGCATCCTGCTGTTCACTGGATGCCCGGCAGACAACACGTCCACACTCAAACAAGAGAATCTGCAACTCAGAAAACAAGTTGTCAAACTGGAGTCGGTTGTGTCGTCTCTTCAGGAAGGGAATAAAGCTATCCAGCAACAAATCGATTTACTGAATCGTGAGGCTCGTAGCATGCAAGAGGAGCACGAGCTAGAGCTAAAGAAGAAAGAAGACGCCATTAAAAATCTCTCGGCTGGGAACACAAAAGAAACAACACACCTGCACACGCTCGAACAGGAAAACAAAAAACTCCGAGGAGATGCCAGTTGGCTACGGACTCAGCGAAAACAATGGCGGGATGGACTCAGCGTCAAGCAGCAGGGAGGACAGTCAGAAAGCCTTCATTACCCGTTTCCAACCGTTGCTGCCGTGATTCGCTCAGCATTGACAGGAAACGGCTACACCATTCTGGCGAGCATGAAAACCGATCAAAAAGCCGTGTATATCACCAACAGAAAGAACTCACCCCCCGCTTCGATAGAAGTCACAGGCTTCAGGAATCAATACATTCTCACAATCGACAAACATTCTGCACAGGACTCACAGGTATGGGTCAAAGCCGACTTTGAAAAACTTTCCCAACACGGTCAACTTCTCGATGCCAGCAAACCTGAGATTAAAGATATTGAAGACCGATTAATCAAAGAAATTCAAGTGCACTTAGCCAAGCCCAAGCAGCCTTCTCCAAAAAAATAGAGATCTTTGAAGAACACGCTCCGTCCTTGTCCCCTGCACCAGCATCAATTCAATTGACATGCCAGGGCATAGCTGTTGCATAAGTCTGTGGCTTCTTGAGTCGCGAGCAAGGCGTCTTGCGGATAGACTTCCCGTATATACTCGACAAAGTAGTGAACTTTTAGCAGGAAAAAATCATAGGGCTCACACCGACGTTGGGGATGGGAATACCAGTACTCCATAAAACCGTTACCATCGAAGTTCACCCCCTCTAGAGCACGAAAGGTCTTGGGGAACATGTCTTGAAGGTCACCACCCCACTCTAAAACTTCGTGGGGAAGATAATAGTGACGATAACTGCTTACCTCTTTGAGATCGTGTCTCTTGTTCAGGCCAACAACCACAACATCGTCTACGTTTCGGCAGGTCACAAACTGAACATAGTCTTGATAGCACTGCTCGAGATAGGCGTCCTTTCTGTAGGACGAAGTATATGTGGAATTGGCGAATGATCCGCCTTGGGGATTTGATGGGCTAATCGGATTCTGCTCTCTGCGCCGTTGCGATTCCCACGGTTCAAATCTTCCACGAAGCCGTGAGAATTCGTCGACAATAAGCTCAACACCTTTAGTGTCCACTTCCATGGCAAGCCCTTTCACATTGACTAATTTTTGATGTGCCAGGACCTGTTCGAGCATATCAAATAGCACAGGAGGGATTGGAGCTTGATGTGCATCAATCCAGTTTGGCAAACAGGCCAGGCCCCGACCTTCATGCGGTACGGCAGGGTGATAGTCCAACCCGGCAATATGAATCTGAACAACACGCTCCAGAGGGAATTCATTGAGGAATTCTTCCATAAATTGACCATGAGTCTGATGTTCGCATGCCCCTGTATATCGGTAGACAGTCCAAATATGCCCAATATCGAGCACAAACCCACAGGCACACTGGTCTGCAATCATGCGGAAAAACTCTGCATACCCGGTATCTCCAAGAACAAAATAGGTGAGAGGAGGGGTCTCAAGCAGAAAAAGAGGAGAAAGCAACGCCTCTCTGTCTGCCTGTTCATCAAGATAGCCTTGAGCACACTCAACGTTGTGTGCCGTCATACGTGCAGAGGATTCGCTGAATAAGGGCGGGAGATACGTCCCAAAAGAATGCCCACCAATCTGTTTAGTGGCGCATTCTTGATTGATCCAAAAACACCCCATGCTGCGAAGGTGCGTCATAGCCGTCCGTAGTTCATCGTCATATGGATACACGACCGTCCAGTCAGGTTGCGTGACCCACAGACCATCAGCATGATATTCCAAGTACACAGACGGGAGACGTGAACGAACTTCTTCTATGGCACGCTGTTCGGCTTTAAACACCTCCAAATACCCATACGACAACCCATGACGCGTTAATTCTTCAGTCAAATCAAAAATGTCCGGTGTGTAGACATCAACGGAAAGACCGATCCCATGAAAGGGGATATGGTGTATTCGTTGAAAAAACTGTTTATTGATGTCGCTCATGTGAGCTTCTAAGTGAAGAGGGGATTTATGATCGACAGATTGACTCGCAACAATCGACGTAAGAACGCGTAGGCGAAAAAGTCAGATTTGAGACGAGAGGGCTAGCGGAAAAGACTCGTTGCATTGGCCATCAGATATTGATGAATTCCAGCCGCCGCCTTACGACCCTCAGCAATGGCCCAAACAATCAGAGACGCCCCACGCTTGGTATCTCCGGCAGCAAATACCCCATCGACATTGGTCATGAAGTTTTCATCCACATCCACACTTCCCCGAGCCGTATACTGCACCCCCGCAGCATCAAGCAGGCCCTGCTTGACTGGGCCGGTAAACCCCATGGCCAGTAGCACTAAATCGACATCCATCTCAAATTCTGTACCGGCAACAGGCGTTATCTTCCCATGTTCAAACTGCACTTGCTGGGCATGAAGCTTGGTGACATGGCCATTGTGTCCAGAAAATTTCGTTGTCGATACGCTCCACTGACGGTCGCATCCCTCCTCATGGGCATGAGATGTTCGCAATTGCATCGGCCACAAGGGCCAAGGCGTAGAGGTTGCGCGGGTCGGAGGAGGTTCAGGTAACAATTCAAATTGATGGACATCCAAACACCCATGCCGATGCGCCGTCCCCAAACAGTCGGACCCGGTGTCTCCTCCACCAATGATGACGACTCGCTTCCCTTTCGCGGTAATAGGCTCTGCAGTAATGGTATCTCCAGCCACTCGTTTATTTTGTTGCGTGAGAAAGTCCATCGCAAAGTGGACACCCTGCAACTCACGGCCTGGAACCGGCAAATCACGAGGCTGTTCAGCTCCGAGGGTAAGCAACACGGCATCAAAATCTTGTCGCAGCGCATCAATCGTGACATCGTGCCCTACATGCACATTGGTTTCGAAGTTCACACCCTCGACCAACATTTGTTCAAGTCGTCGTTCAAGTACCCACTTTTCCATCTTGAAATCTGGAATACCGTACCGTAACAGACCACCAATTCGATCAGCCTTTTCATACACCGTGACATCATGACCCGCCCTCGCCAATTGCTGAGCAGCGGCAAGGCCGGCTGGCCCAGAACCGACAATAGCCACCCTCTTTCCAGTGACGACAATGGGAAGAACAGGCTCAACCCATCCCTCGTCAAATCCTTTATCAATGATGTTCCACTCGATGACTCGAATGGAAACAGGGTCTTGATTAATTCCTAATACGCAGGCCGACTCACACGGAGCAGGACACAAACGACCCGTAAACTCTGGAAAATTATTGGTCGTATGCAGGGCTTTCAGGGCATCTTTCCATCGACCACGATGGACAAGGTCATTCCACTCAGGAATTAAGTTCACAACAGGACAACCCGATGGACTCTGGCAAAACGGCACACCACAATCCATGCATCGCGCCCCTTGATTCTTGAGTCGCTCATCAGGAAATGGCTCATAGAGCTCTTTCCAATCCAAGACGCGCAACTCCACAGGACGCCGTTGCGGTCCTTCCCGAGTAAACTTCATGAACCCTTTCGGATCAGCCACGACCAGCCATCTCCATTCCTCGTTGTGCATGAGCTTTGGCAAACGCGGCCTTCCGGGCTTGCAGCACACGCTTATAATCTGTTGGCATTACCTTGACGAATTTGGGAAGCATGGAATCCCAAGCATCTAAAATCATTTTCCCTTTTCGACTCCCTGTATAGTGAACATGCGCTTCGATCATGGTCCGTAAGATTTTCTTATCGTCTGGCGTTGACACGGTTTCCAGTTCAACCATTCCCAAGTTGCAACGGAGTTCAAATGTTCCTTCTTCGTTGAGCACATAGGCTTCTCCGCCTGACATGCCTGCGGCAAAGTTTCGCCCCGTCTTCCCAAGAACAACGACCACACCACCCGTCATATACTCACAACCATGATCTCCTACGCCCTCGATGACCGTCCGCGCCCCACTATTTCGAACGGCGAAACGTTCACCCGCCATTCCATAAAAATAGCCCTCGCCACCAGTCGCGCCATACAAAGACGTATTACCAATCAAAATCGTGTCTTCCGGTACAAAGGTGACACCTTGAGGAGGCACGACAATAATTTTCCCGCCGGATAAGCCTTTGCCAAGATAGTCATTCGACTCACCAACTAAGGTGAGGGTAATTCCAGTGGACAAAAAGGCACCAAATGATTGGCCGGCAGACCCTGTGAATCGAATCTTGATGGTATCTTCTGGAAGACCGTTAACTCCGTACTTCCTGGCCACATGACTCGATAGCATGGTCCCTACGGTTCTATTCACATTACGAATTGCAAGTTCATGGGATACGGGCTTGGCCTCATCAATCGCCGGACGACACAGCTCCACTAATTGATTGTCTAAAATGTGGGTTAACCCATGATCCTGCGTCTGAACGCAAGAGGTCTCCACAGTATCTCTCACATTCGGCTTCGTTAACAGTGGAGATAAATCTAATCCTTTGGCCTTCCAGTGATCCACAGCCGCTTCCACGTGCAACTTATCAACACGACCGATCATCTCTTTTACCGTTCGGAACCCCAGTTTTGCCATCAAGCCTCGAATTTCTTCTGCTATGAAGAAAAAGTAATTGACCACATGATCCGGACTTCCCGCAAACTGTTTGCGCAGTTCAGGATCTTGCGTTGCCACACCCACAGGACAGGTGTTGAGATGACATTTCCGCATCATGATGCAGCCTTCAACAATCAAAGGCGCCGTGGAAAATCCAAACTCCTCAGCTCCAAGCAAGGCCGCAATCACCACGTCACGACCCGTCCGTAACTGCCCATCCGTTTCGACTCGAATTCTGCCACGTAGATCATTCAAGACTAAAGTCTGATGGGTTTCCGCCAATCCCAACTCCCATGGAATTCCTGCATACTTGATAGAGGAAAGTGGAGATGCTCCGGTTCCACCGGAATCACCACTAATCAGTACTTTATCTGCATGCGCCTTTGAGACCCCGGCAGCGACAGTTCCCACACCAACCTCAGAGACAAGCTTCACGGAAACGGCAGCTTCTGGATTGGAGTTTTTTAAATCAAAGATTAATTGCGCAAGATCTTCAATCGAGTAAATATCATGATGAGGGGGTGGAGAAATAAGTTGCACGCCTGGAGTCGAATAGCGCAACTGCGCAATGACCTCATCGACTTTATGCCCAGGCAACTGCCCACCCTCTCCAGGCTTGGCACCCTGTGCCATCTTGATCTGCAGCTCTTTGGCGTTGACTAAATAATGGGCCGTTACCCCAAATCGGCCTGACGCCACTTGCTTGATATAGGAGTTTTTCGAATCCCCATTGTCCAGCACACCAAATCGCTCTGGGTCTTCTCCCCCTTCTCCCGTATTGCTTTTGGCCCCGAGACGATTCATGGCAATTGCCAACGTTTCATGCGCCTCTTTACTGATCGCACCAAACGACATCGCTCCGGTGGTAAATCGTTTTACAATATCTTTGGCTGGCTCCACGTCATCCAATGAAAGTGGTTCCTGTGCAAAAGAAAATTCAAACAGCCCGCGAAGCGTGGATCGCCGCTTTTGCTCTTCATTCACAAGTGTTGAAAATTCAGCAAATGTCTTGGGATCATTCGTCTTTGTGGAATGTTGAAGCTTATAAATTACATCAGGATTCCAATTGTGATGTTCGCCCTGAATGCGGTAATGAATCTCTCCGCCAAAATCAAGTTGACGAAGAGGCACAGGGGCATAGGCCTGGGAGTGTCGCCGTAAGGTTTCTTCTCCAATTTCCCGAATCCCAATTCCACCGATTCGAGAAGCAGTCCCCGTAAAGTATCGATCAATGAGTTCAGGGGCTAAACCCAATGCTTCAAAAATCTGCGCTCCACAATAAGATTGAAGTGTTGAAATCCCCATTTTCGAGAATATTTTCAACAACCCTTTATTCACCGCTTTGACAAACTTCCCTTCGGCGGTTTGAGCATCAACCCCTTCCGGGAGATAGTTTTCCCGCTCCATGTCAACGAGAGATTCAAACACCAGGTACGGATTGATGGCACCTGCTCCATAGCCGATTAAACTGGCAAAGTGATGAACATCCCGAGGTTCACCTGTCTCGAGAATCAAACCCACTTCTGTGCGAGTCTCCTGCCGAATCAAATGATGATGGACGGCTGACACTCCAAGCAAACTGGGAATCGGAGCCCATTCACTGTTGACCCCGCGATCACTCAAGATAAGAAACTTTTCTCCGTCTTGGATTGCCTTTGAGGCTTGAGTGCACAGTTGATCTAACGCGGAGGCCAAGCCTTCGGGGCCTTCCGACACTCGAAAACGTAAAGAAAGCGTTTTGCTTTTAAAGTGCGGATCGCCAAAGTCTCGAATTTTTTGGAGTTCAGCATTAGTTAAAATGGGTTGCTGCAATTTAATCCGCCGACAGGCCTCCGGCACTTCCGCAATCACATTGGGTTTCGGACCAATATTCGTCACAAGCGACATCACGAGATGTTCACGAATCGGATCAATTGGTGGATTGGTGACTTGCGCAAACAACTGCTTGAAATACTTAAACAGGAGTTGCGGCCTCTGAGATAGCACTGCCAACGGAGTATCCGTGCCCATGGAAGAAATAGGCTCTTCGCCAGTGACGGCCATAGGAATGAGCACCATTTTCAATTCTTCGATAGTGTAGCCAAACGCCTGTTGGCGCTGGCGAATCGTTGGGTGATCAGGCTGAGGAACGTTAAACGGCTCCGGCAATTCATCTAATGACACACGATATTCAGTCAACCACTGCCGATAGGGTTTCCGCTTCATGATATCTGATTTTATTTCTTCATCATCAATGATCCGACCTTCTACGGTATCGACCAGAAACATCCGACCCGGCTGCAGCCTGCCTTTGGAACGAATATTCTTGGGGTCAGCAGGCAAGACTCCGGCTTCAGACGCCAATACCACCAAATCATCCGAAGTCACTTGATAGCGACATGGACGCAACCCATTACGATCCAAGGTAGCGCCAATTAACTTTCCGTCAGTGAAACACACAGCTGCTGGACCGTCCCAGGGTTCCATCATCGCCGCGTGATATTCATAAAACCCGCGACGATCAAGATCCATTTGAGGATTCCCTACCCAGGGTTCGGGAATCAGCATCATCATGACGTGAGGCAGTGGACGTCCAGCCATCACCAAAAACTCTATGGCATTATCTAGACAGGCTGAATCGCTTTGCATTTCATCATCTGTAATCGGAAATAATTTCTGCAGATCATCCCCGAATAATTTCGAAGCTAAGCGGCCCTGTCGGGCTCTCATCCAGTTGACATTCCCCTTCAGAGTATTAATTTCGCCATTATGCACCGTATACCGGTAGGGATGAGCCAAAGACCAGGTTGGAAAGGTGTTGGTGCTAAATCGAGAATGCACTAATGCCAGCGCGGAAATAAATGTCGGGTCGGCCAGATCAGGAAAAAACTCAGGAACTTGTTCTGGGAGCAGCATCCCTTTATAGACAATCGTCTGACACGAGAGACTACAGAGGTAGACATGTTCACGCCCCACAATAGCCGACTCTCGAGCCGCGCGCGTAATGCGTTTTCGTATGACATAGAGTTTGCGCTCAAATTGCTCTTCATTCAGAAGGTCACGACGAACAAAAAATTGTCGGATAATCGGGAGGGTCGTTCTTGCTTGAACACCAATAGCCTCTTCTTTAACGGGAACATCACGCCACCCCAGAAATTCTTGACCTTCTTCCAGAATAACGTTCTCGATCAAGAGTTCGCACTGTCGTCGTGACTTCTCATCCTGAGGCAAATAGACCATTCCGACTCCGTACCCATCGGCCTGAGGGAGGTCTATTCCCTGTCCTTGTAAAACACGACTAAAAAACTTGTGTGGAATCTGAAGAAGAATCCCTGCACCATCTCCCGTACAGGGATCACATCCCTGAGCGCCACGATGGGATAAATTGTCCAAAATTTTGAGACCATTTTTGACAATACTGTGAGATTTCACGCCTTTAATATGAGCAATGAATCCAACCCCGCACCCATCTTTTTCATTTTTCGGGGTATAGAGACCTTGAGTCGGAGGAAAACCTGGAATGTTCATGAGTGCGCTAGATCCTTACACTGGGGATACAACAAGACTATTTTTCAATTTTCTCTAGAGTGTAGAAATCCATTCCTCATATCGGAGGGTCAATACAGCATGATCCATACCTGAGACAAGAGAATGATTAAGAATTAAGCCCTTGAAAACTAAGGAATCACATTAATCGAAGAATTCAGAGCCTGTCAAGACGAATGCTCCACGGAAAACTTGGACTCCAGTATCGCATTTCTTGTCACATTCTACCCTCATCACAATACGCTCATTTTGCTTGACAATTTTCCAGATACCACCTAGTATCGCCCGCCATGAGTGGTAACAGCCCAACTCTTCAAAACCTCACAAATATGGCCGACGTGTGGGATGCCTATCGAGAGGAATTGAATGAAGTTGAATTACAAGTCCACAAAAATCTGAATTCTGAAGCATCCCTGATCAATACGATCTCCAGCCAAATCATGGCGAGTGGTGGCAAGCGGATTCGCCCGTTATTACTGATCTTAAGCGCCAACCTTTGCGGATTTATTCAACGAGAATACCTCCTTCTTGGCAGTCTCATTGAGTATATCCACACAGCCACACTGCTTCACGATGATGTCCTAGACGAAGCCGATCTTCGTCGCGGCGAAAAAACGGCGCGGCGGATATGGGGAAATCACGCAAGTATCCTTGTTGGTGATTACCTTTACTCCCAAGCCATGACACAGATTGCCTCATTTCACAATCATGGCTTCAACGAATCGCTTGCCGATGCCTGTCGCAAAATGACCGAAGGCGAAGTGTTGCAATTGTGCGCCAATAGCCGCCCAGAGATCACAGAACCTGAATACCTTCAAATTGTCGAGTATAAAACCGCAACCCTCGTAGCTGCATCGTGTAAAATTGGCGCTGCCATTGGCGAAGGGACTCCAGCTGAACAGGCCGCGTTAGCACGATTCGGGTTAAACTTAGGAATGGCCTTTCAACTCACCGATGATTGTTTGGACTATCTAGCCGACGGTGCGCGACTCGGCAAGACCTTAGGCAAAGACATTCGGCAAGGGATGGTGACGCTCCCTCTGCTTCATCTCTTTCAAACGTGTGAAGATGACCAACGCCAGTGGATTAAATCCAAGGTGCAGAGTCGGGCAATCACTGAAGAAGATTTAACGACGATTATCGGTCTGATGCATGAACACCATTCGTTGACCTACGCCACACAAAGAGCTGAGGAATATGTCAAAGCGGCAAGTCTCGACTTAGAACCATTTGCCGATGGCATGGCCAAGCGATCATTGTCGATTGTGTCGCAGTACATGGTTAATCGAGATCAATAGAACGTTCCTCGTTGCTCTTCCTTTCAGTTCAAACACCATTCTCCACACCGGGTGCCTCGCTTCATCACCGCACTACTTCCTGTTGTAACAGAAATCGTTTTGCCCCACGCGCCTTAGACAATATGATGAGAATTATCTCGTATTCAGGATACCCTCGATACTGATAATATGAGAATAATCACGAACAGGAACAGGCATACACCGGCTAGTAATCATCCAGGATTTGCGATAATCTTTGCTCAACAAGAACCTCGTGCTTGCGATGGACTTCAGTGACGATGCATCACGTCGAAACGTGCAGCTGATCTGCCACCAACTCCGCAACAGCTTGATCCTCTTCGCATACTATGCCCAATGAATCTCCACATATTCTCGAACGACTCAAAGCCCTTCCACCAAACCATATCTATGCGCTCGCGCCCAAAGATTACATCCTTCGCGGATATGATTACTATTCACGAGAACGGTTAGAGTTCTATAAATGGAATACTGACCGAACGCTTCTCACCGCCTACGTCAAAGGCAGCCAGCGATACTCCGTTCAATTGTCTGCACACGAACCTGACTTGAGATACACCTGTGATTGCCCCGCCTGGACCTCTACGTCTCAATGCAAGCACGTCATATGCGCATTACTCACGACGATTAATGCCCTTGTGCCTGAGACCTTTTCGCTCCCAGGAAATCACACAGCCCGTCGAAATGTCCTGCGAAAAGAATTACTGCCACCTTCGTCCTCTCACTCGCTCCTCACACAACCAATGCCATCGGCGTCACGACTTGAAGTCGTGCTATCCGATCACGAATCACTACCGAATATCGCTATAAAAAAAGACGGAACATTATGCCGTTCGTTTTACGGCATCCCGACCGAACTCACGTTACTCATGAGAGGAACGTTTGATCCTGCCTGGTTAGCCTATGAAAACTTCATCACGTACTTAGAGCAATACGGTAATACCCATCCACTGGTCTTTGATACACAGGAAGAGCAGACAACGCTGACCTGGCGGCCATCGCGCCACTATCATTCAGCAACCGAACTTGATGTCCGGGAAGATCACATTGATGTCCACAACCGCTGTCTCTTGCGTGGCACGGTACATCCCAACGCGCGCCCATTTCAACGTCTCGTCGCCGACCTTGAGACGCAAACTCTCGCTCCACTCCACGATACCAAGGGTTGGGAAATCTACACCTTAATCGAGAACATGCTTGAAACAGAAATCTGGAGACGACCGTTAGGACTCCGACAACCGCACATCTTGTCAGTGACCAAACAACAGTCTGAGCACACGCGTACACCACCATCTCGCGTGCCAGGAACACGAACACCTCATCAGCCTTTGCAATTACCCATAGAAGCGTTTGGGCAGCTACAAATCAATTTCAGTCGAAAAGAAGACATCGCGCAACATCTCATTTTAAAAATTAATGGACGCAATGTTCCGCTTCAAGAATTCGACCTTCATGAGCATTCGACACCATCGCTCACCTATCGGCTCAGCATACTGCCATCCGATGATGTCACGGCTCCCATCCAGGCCAACTTACGAGAACCACTGGCGACCCTACAAACCGAATGCCGTCTAGGTGGACACAACATTGAAACTCACGCGCAACTGTTCCAAGCAATACTCATCATTGAACAGGCAAAGGATCTGCCTCACACCTTTCGATCGCGAAAACGCAAGACGCTTCTCCTTGAAACATTATTTCGCCTCTTTGGCACAATGCAGCCAACTGACGCCACTCGCATCATTAAAGACGCCATGACGGCAAACGACTTTCAAGCTTACGCCGTCAAATCGGAAGCTCAGCATTTACTCAAAAATTGGCATACGCTCTATCGAGAACAGGATTTCCGACTCGCCTATGCCGATAATCAGTGGGGCTTTTTCCCGAATGATAAAACGAAACAAGCACTCTTATATGCCATTCCCTATGAAATGTTTGGTCTTCACCTCTTCCGGAATATGAATCGACATGACAGGATGACCATCCCGCTATCCGCACTTCACGCGAAACTGCCAGAACTCCACGCCAAGTTGCAGGCAGCCGGCATAGAACTGTTCTATCATCAGAAACCCATCCTCACATCTGAGTGGGAATTTTCATTTGATGCCCAACGCCCACGCAACATTGACTGGTTTGAGATCCGCCCTGAAATCAAATGCAATGGCGTCGTGATGTCAGAAGCCACCTGGCTAGAGACTATGCAGAAAGGCAGTGTGTCCGAGACTGAGGAAGGTGTGCGGATTCTCGATGTGAATGCAATGGAAATCTTGCGTACATTGTCGTCTCTCTATCCAGCGATGCGGAACACGCCAAGCAAAGACCAAAAAAGTAAAGTGGTCCGTGTTCCGACTTTGCAAATTTTAGATTGGATGGTGTTACGAAAGCATGGCGTCAACATCGTACTCTCGGAACATGATGAAGCCTTATTCCAACGTCTCTTGAACTTTGAAAAAATAGACCCAGTCCCGTTGCCGGACAAGTTGAACGCGAAACTTCGGACGTATCAACGAAGAGGGTACCAATGGCTCAGCTTCCTCTATGAACATCGATTCGGCGCCTGCCTTGCTGATGACATGGGATTAGGGAAAACCTTACAAGCCATTAGCCTCTTGGCAGGCATTCAAGAGGGGTTGGTGACGCAACCGACGAACGCCACCAAGGCCCCACACCTCGTCGTCCTCCCCCCAAGCTTGCTCTTTAATTGGGAACATGAAATTACAAGATTTTATCCGGACTTCACCGTTCGTTGGTACAGCGGCAAAGACCGGACTCCCCAATTCGACGATTGCGATATTATCCTTACCACCTATGGCATTATTCGGCGTGACATTGAGATACTCGAAAAAATGCCTTTCAACGTCATTATTTTCGATGAGGCGCAAGCCATCAAAAACATTACCGCACATTCCACGGGAGCCGCGAGACGTTTGAAGGGAACGTTCAAGTTAGCGATGACCGGCACACCGCTCGAAAACCATCTGGGAGAATATTATTCCATCATTGACCTGTGCCTCCCAGGTCTACTTGGCGACTATGATACATTCAAATCTCAAATCAAGCCTCAGGACCCTCCTCGGGTGGAACAACTCCTCCAGCGTACAAAACCATTTGTGCTTCGTCGCACCAAATCGGAAACGCTCAAAGAACTGCCTCCTAAAATTGAAACCGATGTCTATCTGGACCTGACCGATCGACAAAAAGCACTCTATCAACAAACCATTGCACAGATTCGACCGACCATTGAAGATGCCTATCGGACCAAAACAGCTGCACAAGCGAGAATCATTGCCTTAACGGCCATCTTGAAACTTCGGCAAATCTGTTTATCACCTCGACTACTCAATGCTACCAGTACAGACTCTTCCCCAAAAATCACCTGCCTACTTGATCGATTGCACGAACTGTTGGACGAAGGTCATAGTGCATTAGTCTTTTCCCAATTCACTTCGTTTTTAGATTTGGTTGAACAGGAATTTACAACACAACACTTGCCCTACAGTCGACTGGATGGCTCAACTCCGACCAAAACCAGAAAAAAACTGGTGCAAACATTCCAAGAAAGCGAGCAACCATCGGTGTTTCTACTCAGCCTCAAAGCCGGAGGACAAGGACTGAACCTTACGAAAGCCTCCTATGTCTTTCATCTCGACCCCTGGTGGAATCCTGCCGTGGAAAATCAAGCCTCTGATCGCGCACATCGCATTGGCCAGCAACAAAAAGTCTCCATCATGCGGTTTCTCATGCATCACACCATTGAAGAAAAAATGATGGACCTCAAAAAACACAAACTCGCCCTGTACGACGCCGTGATGGAAGGCTCCACGCAACGAGGAGCCGGTGCCGGCATCAGCAAATCCGACTTTGATTTTTTATTGGGATAAAGGGACGAAAAATCCCTTTGACGGAAACAAGGGTTATTCTTTTTCGAATTTTGGAAGCGCCTCAAGAAAAGTATGCTTGAGGGACGGAAATCTTGAAGTCTTGTCGTGGCGATCTTATAGACGAGGGCATCATCGATCTCGCCATATTCATGAACGACAATATTCCGAAATCCCCTGATCGATCGCAGAAGTTCTGCCTGGCCTTTTGAGAGCACCGCATTTCTTTCGAGTTTTTCAAACAGATCGTTGTCTTCATTAGGCAAGCCGAGTTGAAGGCCGCTGACAAATAGCCCGCAGATATCTAACACGACCTCTACAGAAATTTGCAGCAATCGCTCACAGGCACGGCCTTTGTCGTTTGAAGCCACATATTGCGAAAAGTTTTCAGGAACAAGTTACTGGAGTTCGCGATAATATTCATGCAACGCTGAAATTCTTGATAGAATTCGCTCTCGATCACGCATGGGCAACCTGATCGAGATAAGATTGATAGCGTGGACGAAAATCACGATTTTTGAACACTGGCACTTGGCGTGTATCCAGGAAGGCCAAACACTTGCGCGTATGCAACCGCAAATGTACAAAGACCTATTCCATAACCAATGGCCACTCCAACATATTCAAATGCCAAAACAAACAAATTCAATGCAATTTCACCTGCCTCTTCAGAAACATTTTCTGCCAAAATACCCAGTTCTAATGAATGTTGCAGTGAGATCACGAAGAAGCTTTCGGGAAAGACAAAAGTTGCAAGCAAACTGGCAACACCTCCCGTCACCAAAGCAAGTACGCCCGCATTCAGCATCCATCCCAGATGAAGTAAAATCACTTTCACTGCATGATAATTGATGGCGCGAAGACTTGCGTCCAAGCCAACTTTGACACTCACTCCTCGATCGGCCATGAACAGAATTCCAAGCGAGCAACACAATAGAAGGCAAGCGTACAACACACCAAAAACCCCAACGCTGAGTGATGACAATAGTAGCTGGAAACCCCCTTCGTCTCCAGAAATTCCCTCCTGAGATAACCCAAGTAGCCAATCAAGTGCAAAACTTGAAAGCGTGGGTATAAGTCCACAGAGCAAAGGACTTTTGAAGACTGTCCAATCTGTAAAGGTTTCGGCAACGGTTCTTCTACGATTCTGTAAAACGTCCCAGGTCAGATATGCGATACAAACAGGAAGGAATGCCCAGAATATGGCTTCACCAATTACCCAATTCATCGTATAGAGAGAATTCCAACTATCTCTTAGTAGGAGAGCTAGAAAGCACAGAAAGAAGAGCCTGAAAGGACACGCCCTAAACACCTTCCACCCTTCCTTGAACACTTGAGCAAGATGAAAGGTTCGTTTATCTCGAACGACTTGCTCAATGGAGAGAGGAGCTGAGTATTCCATGCAAAGCCTTAGTTAGAATACACGTGTTGTAGAAATGCTCATGACAGGTCACACTCACGGCGCTGGACTAAAACCGATAACTCATGCCGAACGTCGCGCCATGTCGGAAAGTACGGAATTCATTCAGGTTGGCGGTGGACCCGCCGCCGGAGGCCGGGAAGTTTTCCCAATCACCGTCCTCGACGTTTAACCACCAGTATCGATAGCCGCCATGAATGAAGAATTGCTCGAAGATTCGCAATCGCACCCCGCCTTCCAGGTTAAACCCATAGCCTAACCCGGTCATTTTAAAACTCGGGTTGCCTCGAAGATCCGTTCGCAAATGATGCCGATCTTCGTTATGAAGCCACGCGAGCGGAAGAGCAATGGCTTCCCCCTCAAAAGTCAGGCGATCCCAAAAGGTCATTTCACCTTCGGCACCCACTCGCATGGATGTCCATTGGACCGTATTGGTAATGGCCTTGGTCCCGACAAAGGACGCGGTTCCCACCGCACGACAAAACGACCCAACCGACGTACATTCAAGTTGTCTGACACTCCGGGCGACATATTTTTCTCGCCAATATTGAAACCCGAGAACCGCATTCACCAACCCTTTATTGCCTGCAAATCGGTAAAACATCAGCCCAACATCCCCATTCAGGTAGAAGACATAACTATCACTGACGTCGCTTTCTGTGCGAGAGATGCGATGTGGGCCACTCACCGAGGCCCCAAATGCCGTCGCCCCACTCGCACTCACAAAGTCATCGTCAATCAACGTTCCGTCAGTAATGGCCCCATATCCAATTTTCCCTTTGAGCGAAAATCCTTTCTTATGAACCAACCGGGCATTCAACTCCACAATATTGCTCCACACATCTTTGTAATCTAGTGCAGATGTTGGATCCCCTAATAGCGAACTCAAGTTGGACGCATCGTGATTGAAATTGGAGCGACCTTGGCTCATCCAACTGGCTAGCCCCACATCAATGTTCGCCTTTCCATTCATGCTGCGATAAACAATTTTTTCATTTCGATTCAGAGAGTCATCAGCCCCAACCTCAGCGATATTTGAGACGATCGTACAGGCCAGTATCATGCCAATAATGGCTATTCTTCGAACACACTGAAACGGGCTTATAGGATTCAGTTGATACGCCATACTCATCCCCCACGTGAATGGCAAGATACAGGACACACGTGTCCTGACTTATTCGGGAAATTTTTCCAAGAACTATAGCGAATCCAAATACACATCAGTGTGCTTGGACACGGTCGTTGAATCACCTGGATAGGCCTGACGGACGTTCATCATTGCGACCTTGTTCCTACCACTGTCTCGATTACAGGTGTCCAAGTCCAATTGAACTATGAGGACTTTCTACGCGGTATCCAACGCGTCGGGGGTACGGAAGTTCATTGAATCGGCTATAGAATGCCGCGATACACGCACGAGCGGAACGACGGAGAACTGCCTGCATTCACGCCCGAAAATTGAAGCGGATTATTTCACAGATTATAGCGAATTCAAATAAGTTCCAGCTGAGGTCGATCAACTATAGCGAATCTCAAGTCGGTCCAGTTAATGCCTAAAGACTTTCAACGCAGTGTCAAAACCTTCAAGGGTTCGGAAGTTCAGTGAATCGGCTATAGCCCTGCGCGATTACTCACTTCAAGCATGTGGAAGTTATTTGAAACGGCTATAAGCCGGAGTCATTGAAGGGAAATGAAGAGAGCATGCGTATCATGCAAAATGAACACGGAGTTCAGCACGGATTGACTGCGTTGCTCGGAAAAGAAAGAAGAATGAATGAAGCAGAATGATGAAAACAATCGTCAATACATCACTTAATCAGGCAAGGCAATGGACCCGCCTTCGAGATCCATATCAATCCCGTTGAGTTCCAATTTATTACCAACACGCCACCACTCTGGGCTCACTTCAGACAATGTACCTTTGGAGGTATAGAACTTTGCCTGTCCCACAGTCAGACGTGCGTCTTCTTCGGCCTGAAGCTCAATCACGACATTTTTCAAAGTATGGTCAATAATTTTGAGACTCTTCGGTTCAGCCGTGAGCTCAAAGCGCTCACCGTCATTGGACATCCAGACATTACGCTCCAGCTTGGCCACCTGCGTCCCTGTTGGCATATACATATCCATCGTAAGGAGAATTTGACTATTGTCTTCTTGAATTTCGACGTGCAACTGTTGCTGCCCATGCGCTGTCATCACACCATTTGTATTTCGCAGCACATTTGATCCGATCACAATATCCACGGCTCTGTCTCCTTTATCAGAATCCATATCATCGTATGAAGCATTGCTGATTTTGCCAGCATTCGAAACATCAATCAACTCTAAGCCCATGTCGCCTGATTTTCGCAAACAGGCAAGAATGCGTTATCCCTTCGACGCAGCCAAATCATCTGGCTGAAGCGGCTTTCGCCCTTTAAGCATCAGGAGACACAGCAACCCCACGAGAATCCAGAGAATTTCTCGGAGACGTCGAATTAAGGCAAAGGTAATCCCAGTGACATCCGGATACCCATATGCCAGTAAGAGTAAGACATAGCCCCCTTCCTGAGCGCCCAAACTTCCTGGAATAAAAAAGGTACTACCCTTAATAAATACCGTTAACGCCGCTATCGATAGCGAAGTCAACATATCGACATGCACATCTAAATAATACAGGATGGCATAGACCTCTAGCGTTTCCAACATCCAGGCAATGAAAAACGTGAGCAAGGCCACATAGAACGTTTGACGGTGATGGCTGTAAAACGTTCGGATCGTGGCATCCAGTTCCTCCAGTGAGGCTTTTCGTTCCTCCAGAAATTTCAACTTGATTCGACAGAACCGCAAGACGCGAAGACAGCCCATCGCAAGCCCATATCGCTGAACCATCACAAATAGCAGCACCCCAAAGGCTAACAGCCCAACACTGACCAAAGCGGCAACCAGATAATGCTCGGATGCCCCAAGAATCAAAAATGAAAGGCCAATGCCCAGGACAATAAATAGAACCTGCGCGATGCTCATCGTCGTTTTGGCTGTAATCACAGATGCCAGCCCTTCGACAAACGGAATGCCATAGGGCTTCAATAGATAGGCTTTCAGAGGTTCTCCCCCGACATAGGCCGCTGGAGTCGTCACATTGACAGACTCTCCAGCCATTCGGATGGCAAAGAGTTGAGCAAATCCGATTCGTTGAGCATGCGTTCCAAGAGTCAGACGCCAACCAAGAGCTTCAAGGGCATACACGCCTACCATGGGAAGAAGAATCACCCCAAGAGCAAGGGGACCTAATTGTGCGGCCGTATTAATGATAGATGTTGGACCGATGTGCCAGACAATCCCAGCTAAGGCCACACAGCCAACAGCTAGAAAAATGAACTTAAGCACGGGAGAGAAGGGAGTTACGGAGAATCCACCCCATTGAGGCAATAAAGACCCATGAACCTACCGCGGCAATCCACAGAAACCATCCAAGAATATCCAAGCAGGCAAAGAGCAACACAATGACGGAAAAGTCTCGATTGGTCACGTTGCCAAGCATAAACTCCATCCGTGTTCGGGCCGATTCACCCAAGCGACGCAATTCACGGGGGCGAGATCGAAGAAAGCGTGCTCGATTGACGAGCCACAGTGAAATCATATTGGCCACAACGGCACAGGTTCCAAGAATCAATGGCAAACTCATGCCTTCCCACGACCCATGAAGATAGGCACCGGAAGCAATGCCAGCAAAGATCGCCATATGCACAACATTATCAGCCCAAATATCCAATTCTTGCCCAAAGCGTGACTCAGAAAATGTTAAGCGAGCCACCTCACCGTCACAGCAATCAATAATGACAGACAATTGAAAGAGCAACGCACCCACAATACCGAATTGATATGAACCTAACGCAAAAAATCCGGCCGCAATGAGTCCAACAACCATTGACACCATGGTAATCATATTAGGCGACACGCCAAATTTCAAAAAGGCGTGCGTGAAAATTCCGGATAATTTCCGGTTTACATATTGATCAATAATGCCATCCATCCCTCCCTTTAATGACTGAAGAGATTGATAGAGGCTACGTTCAGCCAATTGAAGTCCCTTGGGGCCTCGAACGTCACTATATTGTGAAGTAGAAGTTGGAATCGGCTGAATAATACCCTCGATCGCCGCTTGCTCTAACGCCAGGCGTATCGGGTTTCCTCCACCGGCTTGCAAAACACCAGATACGCCGAGCAATCGAGACGGCAACACGACGAGATCCTCAGCAATAAACGATGATACTGTCGAGGAAACCGTAGCCGATGGCTCTGAGACCACATCATGTTGATCATGAAAGACGACCGTCGTGCCTAAGGTGCTCGGGTCCACCTCTTCTTGAAAGACAACACCAGGATTACCCGTATGCCGATAGTCTTCTGCTTGCCCCACGGCAACCAGGACACGACCATCTGACCCAACCATGCGTAAGGATTGAATCAATGAAGGAGAAAAGACGGCATGACAGCCGATGATCACGCACGACCCTTTTACTTCACCTGACAACGCTTCCCAGGTTTGAGGATCCGTCGGAGGAAACTCTCGAACAGGCAACCAGCGAATGGCGGCTTCTATACGGCCGTCTCCCTGGATTATCGTCCGCAAGGCCTTCTCTTCCTGCCCGGCTAACACCCAGATTTGTGAAATCCCAGCTCGTTGTAACGTCAACACCGCGCGCTGAAACAGGGTCAACCCACTGACCTTCGTCAAGGTGCCGGTTCCGCTCCTCTCCCGATTTGCACCTAAAGTAAAGATGCCGGACGAGGCAAGCAAAATAGCTGTATCAATTACGCTTGTAGCAGGCTTGTGAAGTGTTCCATCCATCGCGACACAAAAATTGAAGGGTTGCGCCTATACGCTCAACAACACGATCGACAAAAGTTCAGACTGATGTATGAGGACATTCCCAGCCATGAACGACGGCTTGTTGCTAAACAACTTCTTTCTCCTGACATGACAACATCGGCAATATTTCGTGTTCGGCTCTCTGCACATCCTCAGGAAAATCAATTTCGATCCAGGGCAGTCCGCCTATCCGCTCATACCCAACGCTCACCTGTTCGAAGAATCCTTTGAGTGCATCTTCATACTCCATATCGAGATGCCCTGATTCAATAGGCCCTTCTACAGATTGAAAAAGCACGGCACTTTCCGCTTTGCCCACCTTTAAAAATCCAACCCCTTCGCCGGTGAAATCATACTGAGCTGGAAGCGTTTTACTCAGACTCGTCACTCGCTCTTCCTGAATCGCCACCATACATTCTTCTGTTTCTTGCGACACGGATTCATCAACTAACAAGGCATTCCGGTGTTTGGATTCGACAAGACGACGGAGAATATCAGGGTGATACAACACATCCGCATCCATGATAATCACGTCATCATCAACTTCCTTACGCGCTTCCCACAATGAAGTAATACTTCCTCGAGTATATTGTTCGTTCACCACAAACTGCACCGCACCAGGAAACGACGAAGACGCCACAGCTTCCCGAATCAGATCTTGCTGGTAACCCACGACCAGCACCACCGTTCGAACACCAAGAGCGGCAAGGTTGTCTAAATGTCGAGACAGAAGCGATTGGCCACCAACTTCAACCAGGCACTTGGGTCGCCCTTCCGCGACAGGACCCAATCGTTTGCCTACGCCAGCTGCTAAAATGATGGCCTTCATCCAGATTCGCCACTTTTCTTGAGAATGACTTCAAAGGCATCAAGAAATCCTGAAATGTCTTTGTCTGAAAGGGCTCCAATGTTGGCCACTCGAAAAATTTTTGATTCCATGTGGCCCTGCCCTGCATAAATGACATACCCTGCTTGCTTCAATTGATCATGCAACTGCTCATACGACATGTGTTCTGGAAGATAAAAAGCCGTCAAGGTATTTGACTGATGTTCCGGCGCGAGGACGGCCTGAATACCAAGCGAGGCCATTCGCTTGCGAATGGTTGTGGCATACCCTCGAAATCGTGCACACCGTTTCGCAACACCTTCTTCCAGTAACTCGTTGAGAGCTTCCCGGAAAGCGTAATAGACCTGCACGGCTGGCGTAAAGGGAATACTCCCTCGCTCTTGTTCTACATAATAATTGGCGAGATTCAGGTACCAATTCCGCTTCGGATAGGTCATGACGCTACGCTCCATGAACCCCTTGCGCACAATGACAAACGCCACACCAGGAAATCCTTGAATACATTTTTGAGACGCACTGGCCACCATATACATATGAGGAGTGGCAATATCGAGGGATTCTCCTCCGAGACCACTGACGGAATCTAAGAGAAACACACGATTCAGCCCATCAACGATTTCCGCAACTTTCTCGACTGGGTTCATAAACCCAAGCGTGGTTTCATGATGAACCATTGCCACAGTATGAATTTCTTTATGTTGACGAAGGGCCAACTTGATCTTATCGAGATCAGGAGCTTTCCCCCAGTCCAAACGTATCTCCAAGCCACCAAGCCGTTGAGTCAACGCCATGTCCCACAAACGCTGGCCATAGACGCCATTGATAATCACCATGATTCGCTTGCCTTGCGGCAAACTCGACAACAGCGCAGCCTCAGCGGCCGCAGTACCTGAACCGGTTAATAAAATAGCGGTATAGTCGGATTCATTTCCTGGAACAAACGCTTGCAGTAATTTTTGTCGAATATCAGCTAAGAGGTCAGCACATTCAGATTCACGATGACAAATGTCAGGCTCAAGCAGTGCTCGCCGTACTCGATCGGAAACATTCACAGGCCCAGGATTTAAAAGAATCATGTTGTGACTTTCGTGAGGCGTAAAACGTTAGACGTGAAACCTAAAGCGTAAGATGATAGCATGTGATTGTACAACCCGTCTTTTATGGCTTTTGGCTACAGAAATTTCACGTATCGAATGTCGCTTTAAATCGTCGTGTCATCTCAGCTGGCTCGATCGCCACTCGGTCAGCCTCTTCGATTTGTTCATTGATCTTAATTAAGAGAAAACTTGGCCCTTCGCTCGCGACCATATCTTTAAACTCATACACAATGTCTTCACGTTCACGAACACGCTCAACATTCACATACCCTGCGGCTTTAGCCACTTTGTCTAGATTCACCAGTCGCGAATAGGTTGGTTGATTCCCCGTCGTCCCGTACACTTCGTTATCAAACACGACATGCACCAAATTCTTTGGCTTCACGGCACCAATCGTCGCAAGCGTCCCCATGCTCATGAGGACATTGCCGTCACCGTCAAAGACCACGACAGTTTTTCCCGGCTGACTCAACGCCAGTCCCAGCCCAATGCCCGCCGTCGCTCCCATTGAGCCAATCATATAAAAATTGGCATCACGATCTCGAAGCTTCTGAGCTTCTCGCGAAGGAAATCCATTACAAATGATGAGGGGCTGATCCGTTATCAGCTCCAACAGCGCGCCCATCGCCTGGGCCCGACTCTGCATCACGCCTTCTTCAGGACCGATCATCTTATCTCCTGCACTAGATCATTAACATCAGAAAATTCATCAGATTTTTCGAAAAGAAAGTCCCCTGAAAACAATAAGGCAACAACATCAAGGCAAAAATTAACAATAATGTGTAAAACCACGATCTCTCTTAAATTTTGCCTTTTGAATTTTTTATTTTGCCTTTCCCACCCTATGGTTGTACGGTTTTGACAATACCTTTTTTCAGCAACAAGGCGAGTGGGATACGTTGCTCCATAAACGTCGCGGCCGTCCATTTCAGATCATCCACCACTGTTTCAGCGGATAACGTACGATGGGGAATTTTGACAGTATCTAACAGTTGCGTCATCGTTTGCCCCATAACCAGATGCTCTGGAGCATCCTTCCCCTCGAACCCACGCCAAGACACAAGGAGTAAACACGGAATCTGGTAAATGAGGTTCAAGGATTCAAGGACATTGAGCGCATTGCCTAATCCGGAGTTCTGCATCAATACGGCAGGAATTTTTCCACCCAAGTAGGCTCCGGCAGCCATCGCGACGGCTTCATCTTCTCGAACGGCGGGAACATACACGCGCGATTCAGTTAGTGTCGCGATGATGCCACCCAAAATAGTATCGGGAACTCCAGTAAAGAAGTCTATACCGATGTCTTGTAACGCCCGAACAAAATCGTCACTATCGATCATGATTCAATTTTCTACCCCAAAATACACACTGACAGTCTTCAGCGCTTCATCTCAGAAGCCCCAAAAAGGACGAGCGCCTTTCTCAGACAATCGTGGGTTTTTCAACAAAAAAATGGAATAGTTGGCTGTTAAAAGCCAGCTAAGAGATGAGTCGATTATAGCGGAGGGGTATAAACATTCTCAACAAAGGGCTTCAGCATATTGATAGAGTTCAGGAGATGAAGGTACACTCATGACACACAGGCCAAATTCTAGCAATTTCAACGAATACAATGACTCTACAGTGGTCCGTGACCAAGAGAGTTACCGAGCCAAGGCGGAATCTAAGCTGATGTTTATGGTGCAATTTCAACCCGACACGAACATCAGGGATTGGGATCTACGTGCCACGGCGAAGAATTGCGCTTCAAGCATCGAAATGTATGTGATTCAGCCACCAAGGAAAACTCGATTATGAAATCAACTCGCCGTAAAGCCGCAACTCGGTATACCGAACAACATGCGAAAAGTGGCTTGCGTACCAAACTGCCAGCCATTGAAACATGGCCCAACCAGTATCAAGGCTATGAAATTACGATTGAAATTCCAGAATATACGGCCATTTGTCCAAAAACAGGATTACCCGACTTTGGGAAAATTCGACTCACCTATGTTCCAAACCAATCCTGTCTCGAGCTCAAATCTCTCAAAGAATATATTCACGCCTATCGCGACCTTGGTATTTTCTACGAAAATGCCGTCAATCGAATTCTGGCTGACCTTGTGAAGGCCTGCCACCCAACCTCTGCCTCCGTCACAGGTGAGTTCACAGCCCGCGGTGGTCTCAGCAGCACGATTCAAGCCTCGTATCCGTAACTGGCCTATAGATCAGACTCCTACGTCGATAGAACGGGATCTACCTGCAGGTCAAACCCTTCAGGATTCTTCAAAAAATTTCTTAATCGTTTGAACAACGTATTGCATCTGCTCAGAAGGCAGTTCAGGGTAAATGGGCAGGGAAAGCACTTCTTGAGCCGCTTGCTCGGATACGGGAAGTTGCCCTTTTTGATAGCCAAGGACTTGGTAGCATTCTTGTAGATGAAGGGGGACTGGGTAATAGATCTTATTTCCTATACCCTGTTCGCTAAGATAGGCACTAAGCTGATCGCGCGAACTAGTCCGAATCGTATACTGGTTGAACACGTGATAATTAGACGGATCGACGGCTGGAGGCGTGACATGCTCTGCAAGACCAGCCTGGGCAAAGAGGCGCTCATATTCCTGCGCATTGCCCCGTCGCTTCTCGGTCCACTGCTCGAGATAGGTGAGTTTGACCTGAAGGACGGCAGCCTGTAACGCATCAAGGCGGCTATTCATCCCGATTAAATGATGATGATAGTCTGATCGACTTCCATGAACGCGAAGGGCACGCAATCGATTGGCAAGATTTTCATCATGCGTGGTAATCATCCCACCGTCCCCAAAGCCTCCTAAATTTTTCGACGGGAAAAAGCTAAAACAGCCTGTCGTCCCCATTCCCCCAGCCCGCACACCATTGTGTGCAGCCCCAATCGCCTGGCACGCATCTTCGACAATCGGGATGCTCCGTGGCGCCACGATCTGAGCAATTTTCTCTATATCCGCACATTGTCCAAATAAATGAACTGGAATAATGGCCTTTGTTCGCTCAGTTATGGCAGCGGCAAGATGATCGGGGTCGAGATTAAACGTATCGGGGCGAATATCGACAAACACTGGAATGGCATGAAGTCGAGAAATAACCCCGGCCGTTGAAAAAAACGTAAACGGTGTCGTAATAATTTCATCACCGGGCTCAATACCTAACGCCATCAACGAAAGCAGCAACGCATCACTTCCTGAGGCGACACCGACGGCATGTGCCGTCCCGGCATATTTCCCTAATGCTTGCTCCAAACAATCGACACGAGGGCCAAGCACAAAGCCCTGATCTTCACAGACCGCTTCAATCGAGGCCAGCAACTCATGTCGAATAGACTGAAACTGCGCTTGTAAATCAAGAAGAGGTACTTTCATGAAGTCCTTTCTACAGTAAAATGGAATAAAGAAACGACTCCAGTTCTCTTAACAACGCAGACTGATGGGAAGAAAAAGGTGTATCACTTCAAAACATGGAACGCAAGGACAATACTCTAGATGCGTTGAAGCAATCCTAGTCATATCTTACCTTGCAGTGGGCCTACACAATCCGCTTACATCACCGCAATAATGACGGCATAGCGAATCGCTTTCCCCAACCCGATATATAGCAAGGCGATGACGCCATTCACACGTAACCACCCGGCAGCCACACAGAGTGGATCGCCAATCACAGGAACCCATGAAAACAGCAACAACGGACTGCCCCACTGCTGTACCCTTTCCACGGCCTGGCGTTGGCGAGGCTTCGTCAAGCCGGAAACCGGAAAGCGCCAACTCATCAGAAATCCAAGTCCCCAGGAACTCATTCCCCCTAATGTATTGCCTGCCGTCGCCACACCAAACAATACCCAAGGATCATACCTGTGCTGTGCAACCAAAACGGCCAGAACAACTTCAGACCCTCCAGGAAAAAGCGTCGACGAAAGAAAGGCACTGAGAAAAAGCCCGCCAAGGGTATATTCCTCAGCCGACATGGACCTCAGGAAGACGGCCCAGCAGCAGCAGCACGCTCAATAGATACAAATTTCTTGTTGCTATCATAAGTGATGAAAAACTTTCCTACGACTCCATTCTGAGTGATGAAGGGACGTAGGACTCGAGCGGGAAATCGTATTTTCCGTCCATCCGAAGCACTCGCCACCACTTCATCGGCCACCCCTTCATAGTATGCTAAGAATCGATGAGGTGGGAGATTAAGGGACACACGGATTTTTGGCATGGACTTGAAATTTCATAAAGGGCAATAATGTGTAACCAGGATCATGACGCACGATTCACGGAAAGACATACGCCCACGTTCGAGTCGTACATGAATGTCCACATACTATGACTAAGGCAACATACGACGACAGCGCACATGAGGTAGCATACAAGCATATCGCTCTGTAAAATCTTACCTTTTTCAAGACATTAGGACAATCCTAGAAATGCGAGAGCAACTTTGACTCATTTTCGAATCACAATTATAGTGAAGCCAAGGAGCGTCGACACGACAAACACCAAATATTATGCAAACACCTCAATCACACACCAACGCCACACATGATCACACAGCTGCTGATTTTCTTCAGTTCATCGCTCGAGAAGCTGGAGCACGAGTCTTAGAGATTGCCAAAGATGGCTTTGACATTTCGATCAAACCCGATTCGTCTCAGGTCACAACGGCTGATTTCGAAGTCGATCGCATGCTGAAGGACCAATTACTTACCAAATACCCACAAGATGGCTGGCTTTCCGAAGAAAGCCCCGATGACCGCAAACGGTTAGAAAAAAGCCGAGTGTGGATTCTTGACCCCATTGATGGAACACGAAATTTCATTTCCAAGATTCCGCAATATGCGATCTCCATTGCCTTGGTAGAAAATCAAGAACTCACGCTAAGCGTGATTTTTAATCCGGCAACCAACGAAATGTTTTCCGCTGTGAAAGGTGAGGGTGCCTATCTCAATGACATGCCGATACATGTTAAAGATACACAAACAGAACAGCTCCTCTGCTTAGCCAACGTGTCACCAAAGCAACGAGCGGCACTAAAAGGGATTGAGCCGACCATTGCCTGTCAGGCCTTTGGTTCAATCGCCTATGCGCTTGCGCTTCAAGCCGCAGGACGCGTGGACATGACGCTCAATCCTGGAAGCCAACATGAATGGGACATTGCCGCTGGAGTTCTTCTGATTCAAGAAGCCGGAGGAACAGTCGCAGACCGGAATTGGCAACCAATTCCGTTCAATCAATCCAACACAACCACCAAGGGAGTCATTGCCACACGTCCCGATAAAGTGTCGACCGTTCGACAACTGCTTGGAGTCCTGCAATCTCCTTAGCCTCCCGTCTTCACCCTAAGAGAAACAACACGGAGTCGAAAAATCCCTCTCCCGTCTGACTGATGGCAAACCCCATACATTCAGATCAGGCTGGATGAGTGCGTAGCTTATTTTCAGCTTGAAAGCTAAGGGAAAACCACGATGTCAAAAAACAACTCATGACGAATATCCTCTCGGATTTCAACGCTACCCAGCTACTTTTCGTGGGATTAGTATTTGTTTGGACGGGCTTTGTTCGAAGTGGACTTGGGTTTGGCGGTGCCGCACTCGGTTTGCCACTCATGCTGTTTCTATACGATCAACCCCTCTTCTGGTTGCCCATCATCGGAACACATCTTTTATTTTTTTCCGCCCTCACTCTACGCACCCGTATTGACAATGTCGATTGGACCTATTTGCGACATGCCAGTCTCTTTATCATCCCTACTACGTTGGTTGGCGTGTTCGGACTGATCACACTACCCACAGAATGGCTTCTCATCTTTATCTATTCCGTCGCACTCTGTTACGGACTGATGTGGGCGCTCAACCTCTCCATCAGCAGCGAGAAAAACTGGAGCGATAGACTATTGCTTGCTCTCGGCGGATATGTGGCAGGCACTTCACTGACCGGTGCACCACTCATGGTTGCCGTGTTCATGAAGAATGTAGCGGCTGAACAACTCCGAAATACGCTGTTCGTACTCTGGTTTATCCTCGTCACAATCAAAATGAGCACCTTCCTTGCGCTAGGGATTGAACTCCATCTGCTTACCGCGCTGGCACTCCTTCCCATCGCCGCCATTGGTCACATGACAGGACTTAAATTTCATGATGCCATTCTGGAAAACGATCGACGGTATAAACAGGTTATCGGTGGAATGCTCGTCTTGATTAGCGGACTGGGATTAGCAAAGGTCTGGACATAACCACAACGTTAACATTAGCCCATATGAAGAAATGTATTTTCAAAAAAACGAGTAGAGCTAGAGCAATTGCAGAGGTGCCCATTTTGCGATGTGCGAAAAATCTTTATCGGTTGTGAGGAGATGACAATTATGGTTGATGGCTGCCGCGGCAATCTGACAGTCTGGAGTCGAGAGGCTCAGACCTTTTGCTGTCGCTTGACGGCGAAGTTTGGCTGCCGCAATAAAGTCACTTCGGGTTAAAGGGAGCAAGGGGAAGGCTTCAAAATGGGAAAGGACTTTCGTGAAGGTGTGTTCTTGCCTAAAACCCTGGAGAATTTCCTGCAAAATGATCCCAATGAGGACAATATCTTGCGTATCTAGCAGAAGGTGTTGGAGTTTCTTAACCGATACGTGATTTGCAGGACCATCCTTTCGAAGAGAGAGTGACCAGACCGATGTATCAACTAAGACGGTCATTTCCGTTTTCGTGCGGTTTTGTAATTATATTTTTGATCCCATTCAAGGGTCCCAAAAATCTCGAGGATTTTTTTCTGTTTTCGGCGAGTCACATATTCACGAAGGGCTTCATTCACGGCTGCTCGTTTTGTTGTGTGACCTCCTAAACGTTTCACTTCATCTACAAGTTTGTCATCAATGGCAAGATTCGTTGGCATACCCCCTCCTCTCTTCACACAACTACTCACACATTATTCTACACATATCCTACTCATTCAGCAATGCGCCAATTTGGAAAGATGATCGTTCATCCTTCGATGGTAAAGCTATAATCTACCCTTGTGTACATAGCTGAACAAAATTGAGTCATTTCCCCAAACGACCATTTCTTGGCAAAAAACTGTTGCTGGTCATAATTGACAGCCCCCAGCTTCTTTGATACTTTTTTCTCACCTCCGAATGACCATATTACATCTCTCTTTTTGGTTTCTTAAGTTTGAGATAACGACTTTTGCACAGAGAATCATATACTATATGTTGGAAGCGGATATTTGCAGGCAGATCTAGGGTTACGATTTAAAAGGAGCACGTATGGAGTGGAGAGCCAGTCATATATTAGTGAAAGAAAAAGGGTTAGCCGACGACCTGCGCAAACGCATTAAAAGCGGAGGGAAGTTTGCCGAATTGGCGAAAGAGTTTTCAACCTGTCCAAGCAAATCCAAAAGTGGTGATCTTGGGTGGTTCGGCCCAGGCAAGATGGTCAAAGCCTTTGAAGATGCCGTCAAACGCTTAGGCCATGGAAGTATTAGCAACGTGGTCAAAACCCAATTTGGATACCATATTATCAAAAAAACTGGGCAGAAGGATTAACCCTCATTACATCTAACGATACGCCAACCTCGCAAGCAAACATACCCATGGCTAGCGTACAGCCAGCCGAGTATTCTGAAGCAAGCGCCACACCCCTTTCACAGCAAATTCGACTTAAAAAGAAATTTGTCCTTATGGACAGATACTTTACGTATAGGCAAACACATTCTATTGTGGGACACAGCCAATTCTGACACCTGTTCTTGGGTGACAGTAGGAAGACAAAAATCCAAATAATATTAAAATGAAGCTATTTCTTTGGAAACCATAAGGGAATGATCTCGTAAACCGATAACATGAATACACCCGCGATATGTCTTGATGAGGGATTAAGGGGAAGGTATGGACGAGAAGACCCAAACTCTTTGGGAACGGTTGACGAGGTATCAACTCGACCCCCAGAACGTTGCCCTTCCTTTTTCAAAACGCCTTGCGCAAGAAAACGGATGGTCTGAACATTACACACAACGAGTGACCGAAGAATACAAGCGGTTCCTCTTACTTGCCGTCGTTGTCAATCACCCAATATGTCCAAGTACGCATATCGATACAGCATGGCACTTACATTTGACATACACACGGTCCTATTGGAATGACCTATGTGAGCAGGTTCTCAAGCAACCCCTCCATCATGAACCAACGCGCGGTGAAAATAAAGAATACAACAAGTATTCTACATGGTATGGCTCCACAGTTTCCGCCTACGTAAAGACATTTGGCGAGAAGCCTCCAACCGATATTTGGCCCGATCCTTCATCTCAATTCCCAAGCAATGACAACCTTGACATTCCTTTATTTCTTCGCCCTTTATTTAGTAGCCAACAGAGAGCTCGTCTTACTGCGACATTCGTCATAATTATAGTATTCGTTACGTTAATCTTTATGAGTCTCGCCGAATCATTAGGACATTGGCCCTCTTTCTATGAACTATGGACAACTCCGCTGCACTTTCTAGAACAATGGATTCGTGCAGACCCCGCGTTCTCAGCCGTGGTCGCACTTGCTGGAGCATGTGTGACGTGGATTCTTATTTCAGCATGGAAATCGTGGAGAGCAAGGCATCTGGAAAGCCAGGGAAGAGCCAGCTGTAGTCACGGTCTGTGTGGAGGAGGGTGTGGTGACTTTGATTGCTAAATTAGGAACTAGGAAAAGGGGACGAGGCACGAGTTTCATAAAAAAATTCGACTTGGGCAATCATCTCCTACGTTAGATGCTCGTCCCCATGTCTCTATCGTAAAAAAATTGAGTCCTTCATTTTTCTTAAAAAGAATGAAGAAAGATAAAAGCTTCCTATCCTGAGAATCTCCCCTCTTCACATTCAATGACATCGACCCAAGTCAACAGCTCGGGCAGTTCCGCAACGGAGACTCCCCGACTTTTGGCAAGTGCCTCGACTAACCCATTGAATCGCTGTTGTGCTTGTTCATTTTGCGGCTTACCAGTCAACACCATAGTGTTCCATTGCACCCGTTCTTCCTCTGAAAGTGTTTTTCCGTTTTTATTAATCCAGGCAAGCAATTCCTCGTCAGTACGCCCGTTCAAAACTTGCTTTTCCAATTCTTCACCGTTCACCTGAATCATCTCAAGCAAGTACCTATCAAACCCAGTTGTCAAATAATGATAATCTTGAATCAACCCCCTATGTCGCATGCGAATTTTGTCGACGACTAATATGCTCACCAAATCGATGACTGTTGATTTGCTACGTAAACTTGTCAAACAGGTTCTGGCACTGGGCAGCATCAACAACATCCTTCAACAAATGACACGTCAACATGTTCAAACCATTCGACCTCACAGTTCTGGGACAGGCATTAGGCTAATACCAGGATAGGTGGTCATGTAGTTGAATAGCGTATTAGTAGCCGGCCAAGGTGACAAATCCCATCTACCTGCATTTTCGGACTACGTGGATATTCTGACATAGGCATATCACTACATTCCTTTCCTCATAGAACAACGGCTTACTCAGACCTGAAACAAAACACTCATTCTTACACAAGCAATAATCCAATCTGTCGCGCCAAACGATACCCGCGTGTCTGTACAAACTCATCAAACCCATCGGCTGCACCAAACGGAAACGTCGAGCGGACGTCTTTGTACGATGGATATCCCTGTGTACTCATATCGCGTCCTGGGGTCGCACGTTGAATGAGATTCAGCAGCCAATCGGCATGTTCTCGTGGTAGCGTAACCTCCCCATCATCAGATCGACTCGGGAAAATAAGCCGACATCGCTTGCTTCCCCGAATTTCACTCACCGGCGTGCCTCCAATCCACACAAATTTTCGTTCCAAGATTGATGGATCTTCAGGTGGTCCAAATGAAAGCACTCGCTTCACCCAATCTCGTCGAACATTCGGACGAGGAACATGTTCGGAAAACCAGGACCGAACATCCCGGTCTAACTCTTCACCTTCCTTAAAGCACACAAGTGCCGTTTTCAAACCATCACCCAACCACTCAGGTACATCACCCACGGGATCATTATGACTCAAGTCATTCTCTGAAAACCCGCTAAACGCTGGCTTGATCAGACGTATACCGTACGTGTCAGGTTGAAGCCCTATTGGACTGTGCGATGTGGCAGTAAACCGATGCCAGAAGGCTGATTGAATCAAATCATGCGCAAACATCTGGCGTACACGCTCCAAGCTCTCCACCGTTTCCGGTATCGTCTCACTCGGTAACCCATACATCAAATAGGCGTGAACAAGAATGCCCGCTTTTTGAAAAGCCGAGACTACTTCAACGGTTTGATCGACGGTAATCCCTTTTTTCACTAATTCCAAGAGGCGATCCGAGGCGGCCTCTAAGCCAGCGCTTACGGCTATACACCCAGACGCGACCAATAACCGGCAGAGGTCTTGTGTAAAAGCTTTTTCAAAACGGATATTCCCCCACCATGAAATCGTGACTCCACGTTCCAACAATGACAAGGCCATGGCTTTTAGGCCAGCCGGAGGAGCCGCTTCGTCTACAAAATGAAATCCACGTCGACCAGTCTCCGCAATCAGTGCTTCGACTCGATCAACCAAGACTTCTGCGGGTGAGGCTTCATAGCGGCCAATGTAATCAAGACCGACATCACAGAATGTACATTGCTTCCAATAACAGCCATGCGCGACGGTGAGTTTATTCCAATGCCCGTCCGACCATAAGCGATGCATCGGGTTCAGCGTATCTAACACCGTCAAATAGTGATCTAACGGTAAGCCGTCGTAAGTTGGCGTCCCTAGGTCTGCTTGAGAAATATCACGCTCCTTCGCCTCATCACACCACATGACCGTTCCCTGAGACCGTAGCAACGTTCGGCATAACGCCGGGTTCTGCTTCGCATTAGCTAGATGCTTCAACAGACAGAGCATGGGCTGCTCGCCGTCGTCTAAGGTTACGTAATCAATCAAATCAAAAACTCTGGGATCGCTTAGCTTTCGTAATTCCGTATTGACATATCCGCCGCCAAGCATCACTTTGATGTCGGGTCTCTTGGCTTTTAGATCGCAGGCCATTCGAAACGCGCCATACACATTGCCGGGAAACGGTACCGTAAACCCCACTATCGATGGAGAGGTTCTGTCTATATGCTTCCAGAACCTCTCTAACATGAATTCATCCGTCAGACTTGGCGCTTCATCAATCGCGTGGCGAATTGCTTGAAATGATGACGCATCTCGCACGATCGATTCAGCATAACGGTTTAACGCAAAATGTGGACTGACGGTCGCCTGAATTAAATCTGTCAGGTCTTCCAGATACAGGGAGGCTAAATGCTTTGCATGATCGGTTTGATTGTTCGATCGGTGCTGTCCTTCATCATCACGATGCATCGCGGACACATGAAAACGTGGACCCTGAGGAAGAAACTCGCCTTGGCAGATACGCGAAGCCAGACTCACATCATGCCCCTGCATAAAACCGATGACTGCATCAATCGTGTCGATATAGGCACGTGCTAAACTCAACATCTGCATCGCTTCACCTGGGAGCTCTTGGCTCTTAAGCCGAAGTTGAGAAAAAACTCGCTGCAACCCAGCGCGTGAAAAGAGCTGCAGCACCATCTCTATTCCAACGTCTGCCTGCTCAACACAATAGCCTCGAGATCGAAGAAATCCTGTAAGGTAGGCGGTTGACGGATAAGGGGTATTCAATTGCGTCAAAGGAGGTATCACTAAAAGGAGAGAGGGATTATGCTTCATCACACAACCTACCAAGCGTTCGGCAAACTCCCGTAACGGGATGTATCGAAACGGCGCTGAGCCACAAGAGACGTGACGCCAGGAACATCTTGCTTTTCCATACATTCATCAGGAAATAATCTGATAATTCTGAAAAACAGCCTATCTGTTTCTCCAATTTCCTTGAAACCTTTTCGAAATACATGAAAGCACAACAATATACCGAGAACATTCAACTCTACACTGAAACGTCCCACAGTGCGACGCCGTAAAACTTGACGATCACCTACCAACACAAAGTCACTCATACTCGTAATAATCATAGGTGTAGAGAGAGAAACACCTGGAATGTCACAAGCCCATCACCAACATTTCCCGAGCCCAACGGGCTCACCGACTCCGCCTTCACTCACTACGAATTTCGACCGATACTCTTTACTGGAGAAAGCCGTGCATTCAGCCAAGGGCACTCGCATGAAGCCAACAAACAGATTTAGATTCGCTATAGCCGTTCCAGTTATGCCGAATCTACAGGGCACCCTATTGAATACTGATTGACCCTTCGTGATTGAACCGTCAATCGTCTGCAGGTCATCCAGGCGGGCATAACCTTCCTTATGTTCACGGTGTACCGCGCGGGGCTATAGCCGATTCACTGAACTTCGGAACCCTTGAAGGTTTTGACACCGCGTTGAAAGTCTTTTGGCATTATAGCGAAACCAAATAACTTCCAGCCGAATGTACATCATGTACACAGCGCAACAACACACGTCGTGCAGACGGAAGTAAATTGGAACGGCTATAACTGGACCGAATTGAGATTCGCTATAGTTGATCAGCCTCAGATGGAACTTATTTGGATTCGCTATAGAGCATTGTGATGACAAACTCTCTAAAAATTTTATTGGTCGAAAGCGAACACGATCAAATCCATTCCTTGCAAGAGGCCTTAAGCGTTGCTCAAATTGTGAGTGTCGAAATTCAAGAAGTAGAAGACGGCGAACAGGCCTTGGCCTACCTACGGCAAGAACATCCATTCATTGATGCCCCTCGCCCCGACCTCATTTTCTTACGATTGAAGTTACCTGGCATGAGCGGATTTGACGTGCTTGAAGAAATTCACCAAGAACCAGAGATCAGCACCATTCCCATTGCGATATTAACCCATACCACGAACCCACGGATTCTCGCCAAAGTACTCAAACCCTCACTACCTCGATATGTCTTTAAGAAACCAAAAAACTGCAATGAATGGATCTACATCCTTCGTTGCGTGGAAGACGTGTGGTTAACGATTCATAGTACCCCAGGACAACGAACGTTGTAGACACCCCGCACCGTCAAGTCATTGAGTGACAACCCCAGATCGACGGCTTTTTCGATGACCGCCCTGGACAAGTTTGAATTCATACAGGCGACATTCAAGATCTCCATTAAATAACGGGACCTTGCGTGTTGGCAACAAACGAATCATTTTGGGAACCCGTCGATCCGCTGTGAAGATATAGGCTCGCCACCCGGAAAACTTTTTCTTGAGCACATCCCCAAATTGCGGATAAAACTTTGCCAATTCCGCATATTCACCAAGCCTGACACCATATGGGGGATTGGAGAGCAAGATGCCTTCTCTCCGAGGAGCATCAAGCGTGAGAACATCCGCATGCTGTAAAGTCAGCATCTCCGATAGCCCCATCGTTTGGCAGTTCATCTCAGCAATCCGCAACGCCTTTTCATTTCGATCCGAACCAAAAAGCGAAACCGAGGTGGGTGCCTGCTGTTTTCCCACGCTGGCACGACAGATTTTCTCCCACAGTTGTGCATCAAACCCTCGGAATTTCTGAAACGCAAAACGTCGCCCAAGCCCTGGCGAAACTCGCTTGGCCATCTGCGCCGCTTCAATGAGAATCGTGCCACCCCCGCACATGGGATCTAACAACGTCTGTGCGTCAGTCCAACCGGCTAACATAAGGAGGCCGGCAGCTAAATTTTCACGAATTGGGGCTTCCGCTCTGATCTGAGACCACCCTCGTTTAAACAATGGCTCGCCAGAGGTATCCAGGTAGACTGTCACCATTCGTTCATCGAGAAAGCCGACAATTTGGATGTCTGGAGCATGTGTGTCGACGTGTGGACGAGCCTTTTTTTTCTTCATAAAGGCATCGCACACAGCATCCTTTATTCGCAATGTCACAAAGTCGAGACTTGAAAGAGGACAACGCTTTGCTTGGACCTTAACTTTTATCGTTTGCTGAACGGTAAACCATTCCCACCAGGCCATTCGAAGCACAATGTGATAAATATCCTGTTCACTGTAATAGTCCTCCTTCGCAAGTTGCAAAAGAACACGACTGGCAATGCGGCTTTCGAGATTCACGTGGTACCCAAGCGTAAACGACCCTTGAAACTCAACCCCTCCCTGCGTGGCGTCTATGGCCAAGGCTCCTAACCGTTCCAATTCGTGAACCAAGGCTGGCTCCAACCCTGGAGGACAGGAGGCAAAGAACGTGTGGGGTTGAGAACTCATAAGCAGGCAAACAAGGCAGGATAGGTAGAACTCATAAACACGATCTCGTTAATTCAAATTAATGAGATTGAGGGGGAACTCATCATGATGCCCTGGCGTTTCTGGATGTTCAAACGAAAAACCTTGAGACTCTTGAAAATCAAGGACAACGCCCTTCATCCGTGGAGCACTGTTTGCCTCTACCGCAATCATGAGTTGATCGATTTCTTGTACATCATCGTCGGGCTGCACCTTATCTTCTAAGGTAATGCTAAACGTAATTTTCTGGTCGTCTTGATCATGAACCTTAATGCGCACAATAGGATCTTCAGGATGCTCAACGACTAAGGCTTTGAGCTTCGCGATTGCTGATTGAGTGACTTTCACCATGGCATGTTCCTTGTGATCTAAGGTTGAGGCGTTTCCGTCTCCAATAATGTTCCCAATTGCTCGATCAATTTTCTACAATTCCCTATTCTAACAATCAGCGGGTCCGCATGCATCAACAATAGTTAGCCATCATACAAATGATGGTAGTCGTAGGCCTCACGCATAGACTTCAGGATTCACGACAAATGGCAATCGTGTTCCCTGCAGTCCTGCAAGGAGATTTTCTACGGCCATGACCGCCATTCTTTCCCGTGTCGCAACCGATGCACTTGCCATGTGTGGAACAATCAAACACTGTGGTTCATGGAACAAGGCATGGTCTAGAGGAATCGGCTCAGGATCGGTCACGTCTAACGCCGCATAGGCAATGTCTCCCGCAGAAAGCGCCAAGGCAAGCGCATTCGAATCAATCACTGCCCCTCTTGATGTATTGACAAGAATCGCACTGCCTTTCATCCGCTCAAGTTCACATTTCCCAATTAAATGATGAGTCGCCTGCGTGTATGGGACGTGAAGACTCACAAAATCTGATTCAGCCAAAATTGTCGGCAAATCGACAAGCTCAACGTCGTCATCATCCTCGCCATGCGTTGGTGCCTGAGCCGAGGAACGACAGGCCAAGATTCTCATACCAAACCCTTTAGCTCGCCTGGCGACAGCCTGCCCGATACGACCACATCCCACAATGCCCAATGTCGCACCATGAAGATCCTGCCCAAGTAATAATGTAGGACTCCACGTCTTCCAATGACCGTCTTTCACATACCTCGCACCTTCCACGATTTTCCGAGCAGCCGTCATGAGGAGGGCAAAGGCAAAGTCGGCTGTGGTTTCTGTCAGGACGCCAGGAGTATGTCCAACGAGGATTCCACGTTTTGAACATTCTTCAACATCAATATTGTCAAATCCCACCGCCATGGTGCTGACAACTTTGAGTGATGGTGCCGAACCAATGACCATGGCATCAATAGCATCAGTCAGAAGGCATAACACTCCAGTCGTCTCTCGAATATGCTCAAGCATCCAATCCCGTGGAGCAACGGAATCATGCTCCCAGAGAATCACATGGCATTGCTCACTCAAGAGGTCAAGCCCGACATCCGGGATTTGCCTGGTGACTAAGACGAGAGGCTTCGACATAGAAGACTACGCGACGCGTAACACCGCAATAAGAAAAATCAGATAGCACAGTCCATTGAAGAGTAAGTGATAGACTTTCACCGTACCCGCCCGGACGATTATCGACAGAAACGAGGCGGCAAGCAAAGTGATCGCCATACCGATAATGGTCTCAGGCTTCGGACTCCAAGGAGTCAGAAAAATACCTAATGCCGGCAAGAGACTTCCCTGAAAAACCATCGCTCCCGTAATATTCCCAAATGCCAGAGTATCGCGCCCTCGCCTAATCCAGAGCACACTGTTCACTTTTTCCGGCAATTCGGTTGCGAGCGGAATGACTAATAATGATAAGGCTAAAGCCGATATTCCCAACAGTGGTGCCAAATGCTCTACGCCATACACAAATCCTTTGGCTCCTAACATGATCAGGACAAAGCCAAAGCCCAATTGAAAGAGAATGACCACCATACGAGTCGGCAATCCTATTTTTGACAGATATAATGGGTGATCGGCTTCGGTCCCATGCCCATCATCAACGAGGTCTGCCGATGCGCGAATGGTCACGAGCAAATACAGTCCATAGGACAGAACCAATATCAAGCTGATACTTCCTCGCACCATGGTCCAATCTTGTGGCACCAGGGCCGCGATCACTCCCAGGGCAAAGACGTAGTTAAACCACGTCAAATCACGCGTCAGTCCAGACATTTCAGGCTGAAAGGTTCCGTTCCAACCTCGCTTCTGCGCAGCAAACCAGGTCATAACCAGAAAGGCTAACGTCGAGAGCATCAGGGGCGCACCTAAAATAGCCCCAACCCCCACTTCATGTCGTACTTCCAAAGATCCAGAACTCGACAGAATTGCAAAAATCGGCACCATGGTCTCAGGCAACGCGGTGCCCACGGCGGCAAAAATTGATCCCGTCACTCCCTCAGAAATACCTAACCGTTCACCCAAATGCTCTAGCGCATTGGTAAATACTTCCGCGCCGATAAGAATGACGACTAACGCGATACAAAGAATGAGAATTTCCATGATTTAGGCAAGAATACTTCGCAGACGCACGGTCAATGGGGATAGGTGAAAACCCACAAAAATCATCAAGCGACTCTGGAATTCAGAATGACCATACTCTAAAATACCTCTAAGCCAAAGAGTCAAGACTATTGGCTCATAACCACATAAACAAAGACTTCACGCGACAACGGAAAAAAGAACGACCGTGCTCTAGGACAACGACCCATGATGGACCTTTCAGAAATCCTCATTGTGGCATTTATCGTCTCCGTGGTCTATTTCCTCACTCATCGATGGTGGCGCCACCGACAAGCCGCAAAACTCGCCGATAAACTTCTCCAGGAAGTGGTGAAGGGAAAAGACTCATTTCGTCGTTAACGGTACCTCTTATAACATACCGCATCGCCTTCACTCACGATAATCCCAACATAACATATTGCTTCTCCTAGAATAGTAAACCGATTATTTTTCTATCCCGTATCCCTACACATCAGTATTCATTTACCCTGTGGTCACACAAGGCATCTTAAGCCAAAGAAGCCAACCCTTTTTGCCTATATGCACGCCTGGCTAATATTATGCGAAAATACGCAATCTACTTGTAGCCATCCCGATAGACAGCTCAAGGCAGAAATAGGTAAGGAGTTGTAGCATGTCCGACAGCGCAGCACGACTGGGAGAAATTTACTTACATCGTGGCAATCTGCTTAAAGCGCGTGAGTGGTATCAACAGGCCGTCCAGGAAGCGCGGGAAAGCGGGTCACGGGAAGACATATCACATGCCCTTGGAAATCTCGGCAATGTATATGCGTTACTCGAAGACCATGCATCCGCCGAAAGTCACTATCAGGAGGTTCTGGACATTCAACGCTCTCAACAAGCCGGAAACGCCATTGGCACAACCCTCGTCAATCTTGGCAATTTACAGGCTGATGCCGGTCGCCCAGAACAAGCTCTCGCCTATTACCTTGAAGCCATTGATCTGCTTACCTCGCTTGACAATGAGCAAGCCTTGGGGATTCTCTATACCAATCTCGCGCTTCAAGAACTTTTACTAAACAAGTCAAAACACGCCATCAATCATTTTCAACTAGCCTTGGACTATCATCGAAAGGTGGGAAATGAGGACGGGCTCGCCACGACCTACGGACAACTAGGGAAAGCCTATATGTTGACGGGTCACTTGAAAAAGGCTGAAGCCTGCCTGAACAATGCCTCAGAACATTTCATCAAGCTCGCCAATAAACCTGGCGAAGCTGGCGCACTCCGACTCCTGGTGACCATCTATCAGACACGAAACGACACCACATCGGCACTTCGATGCATCGAACAAGTCATTCAGATTGATCAACACTATTCGTTACCCCAATATGAAGACGATCTTCAACTCTATCGCCAGCTCCGTCAGTAACTCACGACAGAAGCGCCACACATCTATAGCGAAACATCCAATCTCTAGAGAATTTAAATAGCTACACGAGACTTCATGCGCGACATGGGATATTCACACATGGCTTGAGCGGGTAGAGACGATACAGAAAGGCCAATGGTCTTTACGGACAATTGTCCATCAAAAATCAAAAGCTAACTGTTGAGGCTTTACCTCATCAGACGTTCGAAACTTTCGTAGAGGGTCTTTGCGCAAGGACGAAGAAAAACACTCCGACTCACCTGAACGTTCCTGTTCTTCGATCGAGACATTCAGCAACACCTCTTCCAACCGTCCGTAACATTTTCCGCAACGATGACGACGAGAAGAAATCGTCCGCCGTTGCCGGCGATACGACGTGCCACAGGCAAGACAGCGCCACAAGTACTTGCTGAGCTTTTCCACTTCATGGTCTAACGTATGGCGAACCGTAATCCCCAATCCATCCAGATTCATACGGGCCATCACGTCATAAAAGTCAGGCCCGTGGTTTGGATATCGCTTTTTAACATCGTATTGCCATTGATGAATCATTTCATGTGCCAAGGTCCGGATGATCTCAGACTCTGGTTGATCTTGCAGGAGTGGGGCTGAGAGACGAATGCGGCGAGCCGCGCCATGCCGTTCTTCTTGACTGACATGTTGGCTCCGAGGTCCGACTTGACTGATAAACATTCCCGTCGACGCGGTCAGACGAAAACTCCACTCAATAATGATGGGTGGTAATCGATCGTCAAAATACCGATGAGCCACACGAGTCCATTGAGCCTGAAGAAACTCAACCGAAACAGGACCGGTTCGGGAAGAGGGTTTCGTTGATTTCACATCTACTCACTGAATGAGGTTCTATACACGATGAGAAGCCTCATGGTAGCATTTTCTTCTCCATTTTATCCAAAATAGCCTTCATTATTTGACCTCGTCATCCGAAAAGATGGGAGAAGCGTATAGGATGCTTCCCTGGAGCACGATGAGACGGTCGAATGCCCTTTGAAAACATTCTCACCGGGACATCCTATGACACAGGCGTTCACCACGCATCACGACGAGCCGTATATGCAACTGGCGCTAGAGCAAGCGAAAGAGGCCTTCGAGCGAGGCGATGTGCCTGTAGGGGCCATCATTGTCAAAGACGAGCACGTGATTAGCCAAGGCTACAACACTCGGGAACTCGATCAAGACCCAACGGCTCATGCCGAAATGGCAGCAATTCGTTCTGCCTCATCTAATTTAGGGACTTGGCGGCTGAATGACACCACTCTCTACGTCACCTTGGAGCCCTGTGCCATGTGCGCAGGAGCTCTGGTACAAGCCAGAATCAGCAGAGTCGTCTTTGGCGCATCTGACCCCAAGAGTCGGGCGTACGGATCAATCGCCGACTTTCTCAAAGAACCACATTTCAATCATCTCGTCGATGTGCAAGGCGGAATATTAGCTGATGAATGCAGTGCCATACTCCAATCATTCTTTCAACAATTGCGAGACGATCATGCGACGAACTCAGACTCTTAAGGAATGGATTACCAGAAAGATAGAATTAAGGTGCCACATGGGACAGACACTACTCTCGATCAGTTGTCTCATCATGCTTGGAATTGGACTCACTGGTTGTAGTGGCCCACAGTCAGCACTTCGATCATGGGTTGGGAAATCGGAAATCGAACTGATCAAACATTGGGGAAAACCTGATACCATCAACACATTTGCCAACGGCGAAAAAATCTATACGTGGATAGACCTCAAAATTAATAATGACGGTCCTCACACATGCCAAAAATCAGTAACGATCAGCGTAAAACATACCATCACCAAAGGTATATCGCGTGGATGCCCCTCCGTGGTGTCCTACCGTTAACACGACTGGCTTTGCACAAACCCCTGTCAATAGGGTAGTATCACATTCGTTGAATTGCTACACGCGACGGTGATACCAACAATGCGTTTCTTGCCCAACAAGTCTTCACCAACAGACGACATATAACATTCCTTCCTATGCGGAGAGGTGCTGGAGTCCGGTCGATCAGGACGGTCTCGAAAACCGTTGTCCCGAAAGGGACCGTGGGTTCGAATCCCACCCTCTCCGCCAGCCTTCGCTAAAGCTTCGGCTGGCATGCCAGCTTTGGAGAAAAGACTAAACAAGCAAGTGGCGGTAGGATTTCATTACCAGAAGCGAAGGCTGTCCGCCGAAGTCTTGCTATATCTGTCGATAGCTTTGAGCCCTCACAAGCTAGAAATTAGCTTTCATTGCAAGCATAACATAGTGACGAAGGAGGACTCTTAGTATTCCCCTCTCATGAAATATGTGTATCTTATCAGAAGCCAATCACATCCTAATCAGTGCTACATTGGTATAACTTCAGACCTGGAAAAACGAATATCCGTTCACAACAGTGGTGGATCTATGCATACAAAAAAATTCAAACCATGGAAGTTGGTCACTTACGTCGCTTTTTCAGATACCAAGAAAGCAATCGCTTTTGAGCGATACCTTAAGAGTGGATCAGGAAGAGCCTTTGCCCATAAAAGGCTTTGGTAATCGGGATACGTACAGATCAACATGTGGGCGTAGCGAAGGCACGAGGGGGCTAGCCCCCTAGTGGGAGCGCGAGACTCACAGCACGTGCGACTTCGAATTCCCACCCTCTCCGCCAGCATTTGCTAAAGCTTCGAGTCTACGAGCCGAAGCGCTTCGACGCGCAGGCGGGCTGGCATGCCAGCTTTGGAGAAAAAACTAAACAAGCAGTGCGGTAGGATTTCATTACCAGAGAGGCAATCGAATTACATTTGGAGGGAATGCGACAGATGGTTCCTCAATCCCAGAACCGAGTAGTCAAGTAGAGCACGTGAAAGTGACTGTCTGACAAATAAGGCCAAGCGAAGATAACTTGTTATAAAAAGATAATTTCGTTACCACACACCTTGCTGATGCAGTTTCACGAAGCCCTTCATGACATCACGCCGACTCAGCTGACCCACCAATCGATTTTCTTGTAAGACGGGATATCGTCGATACGGAGTCGTGGTAAATAATTCAGCAATCTCGACGATGCTGGCATCAGCATCAATCGTTTTCACTTCTCGAGTCATGTAATCCCCAACGGTGCCTCCCCATTCATCGTGATACGCCGCATTGAGGCCGACTCGAAGACAGTCTGTTTCTGAAAGCAATCCAACAAGATTTCCACGCAAATCGATGACTGCAGCCCCAGATAGCCACTGCTCCACTAAGGTTTTCATGGCTTCGTGAATATCCATATCTGGGGTAAAGGTCACCGGATTGGCCTTCATAAAATCTTTCACGAGGACCGAATGTAATTGCATACGTTTCTCCCTATGTCTAATTGACGTTTAGGAGACCATGACTTACTTCCAAGGCGTGTTTGCACCACCAGGAACACTACGAAGGATGACTGGGACCTCATGCCTGCGCGAATGAGGACATGGGCGCTCTTGGTATTGCTGAGTCTCACAAGGGGTTGGACAGACCATACAATCAAGCCCCTGGATCGTCTTGAGTCCGCCACAACTCCCCTCCAAACTGTTTCTTCCCGTGAGCACACCGACGGCCATCGCCAGAACCGTCAGGACCATCAACACAAATACGATACTAAAGATCACCATATCAGCCTCTTCTATGATTCCAGGTATTGAGTAAATTCCGTTGTGACTTTTTCATGAAAGCCGTCCTCGTCTATCGTGAGAAACATTGAAGCAATCTGCTCCTGCTCAGCCAGAGCAAAGCCTGCCTCTGGACCAAGCACAAGCAGTGCCGTAGCAAGGGCATCGGCGTTCATTGACGACTCCGAAATGACCGTCACAGAAGACAAATGATGAGTAACGGGTTTCCCGGTTTTCGGATTTATGGTGTGTGAAAATCGAATGCCGTCTCGTTCGAAAAAGTTCCGATAATCCCCGGATGTCGCCACACTGTGATGCTCTAATCGAACCAGACGTTGAATAGATCTTTTCATCGGCATGGGTTGTTCGATGGCTACATTCCAAGGGTTTTCTTGCGCATTATGTCCGTGCGCTCGAAGTTCCCCACCAATTTCAATCAGATAATTCGTGAACTGCAGCGACGTTAAATATTCGGCAACTTGATCGACGGCATACCCTTTCGCAATAGCCGAGAGATCGACGGAAAGGGCGGGCAACGTTTTTCGGATTGCAGGAGGGTCGTCTTGAACCTGTAGATGAGCGTAGCCAACGGCACGCAGTCGAGCATGGATCGCTTCGTTAGAGGGAATGATATTCTGGCGAGCACTGGGACCAAATCCCCAGAGATCCACCAGAGGTCCAACGGACACATCAAAGGCCCCGGATGATAACTCACCAACTTGCAACGCTTCTTTCACGACCCTGTGCAAATCCGGCGAAACGGATACCCACTGCGTCGTCTGATTTCGATTAAATTGTGACAGCTCAGAGTCTGCCTGATAGGTCGACATGCTCGTCGTAATCCGATCCAGAATCTGCTCGATATGCGCGTGAATCGTTGACCGTGAAGTCTGAAGAGAGGGATCAACAATGGTGACCGTATAGGTTGTTCCCATTGTCGAACCGGAAAACGTCAAAGGAGCCGTATCACGTACGAAGGAACTGCACGATGCCAAACTGACTAAGATGCTTGCAATAAAACAGGAGAGCAGACACACTCGGTTCATAAAGAAATAATGTGTCATTGAATGTCGTCCTTCAGAAAATCGTACAGACGAGGCCTATGATATTCGTTCAAGAACACACCGTTCACAATACTAGCCACCAAAATCATCAAGGAAAATTTGAGATCGCTCAACACCCAAGTCTTCTAACATTTTAATAACAGCAGCATTCATGACCGGCGGACCGCACATATAATATTCACAATCTTCAGGAGCTGAATGCTGCTTAAGGTACTCCTCGTATAACACGTGATGAATAAACCCGGTATACCCAGTCCACCGGTCTTCTTCTTTCGGATCCGAGAGAGCCACGTGCCATCGAAAATTCTCGTATTCTCCTTGCAGTTGATCAAAGTCCTCTTGATAGAAAATTTCTCGTTTACTTCTCGCCCCATACCAGAATGAAATTTTTCGCTTCGAATGAATTCGTCGAAGCTGATCGAAGATGTGTGAACGCATAGGAGCCATCCCCGCGCCTCCGCCGATAAAGACCATCTCATGTTCTGTTTCTTTGGCAAAGAATTCACCAAACGGACCAGAAATTGTTACGGTATCGCCAGGCTTAAGATTAAAGATGTACGATGACATTTTCCCTGGAGGAATTGAGTCCTGAGCGCCAAACGGCGGAGTGGCAATACGGACATTGAGCATGATGAGACCGTGTTCTTCCGGATAGTTAGCCATGGAGTAGGCTCGCATCACCGGTTCAGCCACATGGGACTCATAACGCCAGAGATCCGCTCCATCCCATTCTTCTCGATATTCAGGCTCGATAGCAAAATCGGAAAACTTGGCATCATAGGGAGGACATTCAATTTGAATATACCCACCTGCGCGAAAATTCACATGCTCTCCTTCAGGAAGGACGAGAACCAACTCTTTGATAAAGGTCGCGACATTATTATTTGATCGAACCGTACATTCCCATTTCTTGACGCCAAAGACTTCCTCTGGAATCTGAATAGCCATGTCTTGTTTGACTGTCACTTGGCAAGAGAGGCGATCACCTTCAACCGCTTCACGTTTCGTGATGTGAGACGTTTCAGTTGGAAGAATCGAGCCTCCTCCTTCAAACACCTTGACTTTGCATTGTGCGCATGTCCCACCACCACCACACGCCGAAGAGACAAATAATTTGGCTTCCGCAAGAGAACCGAGCAACTTTCCACCGACGGGAGCTTGAATCTCTTTTTCACCATTCACTCGAATAGTGACATTCCCTGACGGAACCAGTTGAGCTTTCGCGCCAATGATCATGAACACCAAAGAGAGGACAATGGTCGTAAACAACGTCACCCCTAATACAACTTCTACCATGTGTGGCCCTCAACAAAAATCATGATGTCACAATTGAATTCCGGAAAATGCCATAAACCCCAATGACATGAGGCCGACAGTAATAAAGGTAATCCCAAGCCCCTGCAGGCCTTCAGGTACATCGCTGTATTTGAGTTTTTCTCGCACTCCCGCTAATGCTGTAATTGCCAATGCCCACCCAAGACCACTCCCAATACCGTAGACCACACTTTCTCCAAAATTGTAGTCCCGTTCCACCATGAAGAGTGTGCCGCCAAGAATTGCGCAATTCACCGTAATCAACGGAAGGAAAATTCCAAGTGCGTGATACAACGCTGGGAAGTAACGATCTAGCAACATCTCAAGAATTTGCACCATCGCGGCAATCACGCCGATATAACAAATCAATCCTAAGAAGCTCAGATCAACGTCTGGAAATCCTGCCCAAGCCAAAGCCCCGTCTTTTAGTAAACACTGATACAAGAGATTATTGGCTGGAACGGTAATCATTTGAACCACAACCACCGCAATGCCTAACCCCGACGCGGTTTCGATTTTCTTGGAGACGGCTAAGAACGTGCACATCCCTAAGAAAAAGGCCAAGGCCAAATTCTCAACAAATACAGACTTGATTAACACATTGATATAGACATCCATTACAACACCTCGGTCCGGTGAACCTGATGGATCCGATACTCAGCTTTTTCCATCTGTTCGGTTTTCCATGCTCGCAATCCCCAGATAAACAAGCCGATCAGAAAAAATGCACTGGGAGGAAGCAACATGATCCCGATAGGGGTAAACCAGCCTCCCTCTGAAACTAGAGGAAAGATCGTATACCCTAAAAGTTTTCCAGCTCCCAGCAACTCCCGAAAGGTACCCACGAAAATGAGTATCACGCTGTAGCCAAGCCCATTGCCGATCCCATCAAGAAAACTGAGGCCCACCCCATGCTTCATGGCATAGGCTTCAGCACGTCCAAGGACAATACAGTTCGTAATAATCAACCCCACAAACACAGAAAGTTGCTTACTGGTTTCAAACGCAAAGGCCTTCAAGAGTTGATCAACCACTATGACAAGAGACGCAATAATGGTCATTTGGACAATGATTCGAATACTGCTGGGAATATGATTTCTGATGAGACTGATCGAGGCATTCGAACAGGCAGTGACTGCCGTTAGGGCGACACACATGATCAATGCCGTGGCCAGTGAAGTCGTAACGGCAAGGGCAGAACACACGCCCAAGACTTGAAGAGCAATCGGATTGTTATCTAACAGTGGATCTTTAACAACTTTTTGTGCTTCCTGGCTCATGATGTCCCTGTCGTCTGATTTCGAACGTTCTGTAAATACGGACCGAACCCGTCTTGACTCAGCCAGTAACGCAACAGGTGTGTCACACCGCGGCTTGTCAGCGTCGCACCAGCTAACCCATCCACTTGGTGGATCGATTCAGCCTTGCTTGAATCCACCGCTCCTCTGACAACTTCGATGCGTGGCGTGCCTTGCGTATCGTAGACCGTCTTTCCTGACCATTTGGTACGCCAGGCGGGATTATCAACTTCCCCCCCGAGCCCAGGCGTTTCGGCATGTTCGTAAAATTGAAGCCCATAAATCGTATTGGCATCGTTGTGAAGCACAACAAAGCCATAGAGCGTTGACCACAAACCATACCCATGAACAGGAAGAATAAAATACTTCATTTCTTCCTGTTCTTTAACTAAATAGACTGTGGCATACTTAGCCCGTTGTTTAATATGAGCGATATCCCGATCTGATGGAATGTGCACATTGCGTAATGGATCTTTTGCGGCTTGCCGTTGATCGAATTCTCCTGGAAGAATCTCATTCACATACTCTCCAGTAGCCAAGTCCACAACTTTTGGCTCAACCTGTTGAAACAGCGTATCAATAGGTTGACCTTCGCGATATAAGCCTGCGACTTGCAGAATATTCCGTTTCTTATCGAGACTTTTATTTTTGAGTTGGAACGGTTTCAGTGTCACAGCGGCGGTTGAGACAAGGACGGAACACACCAAACAGAGGAGGAGGGCCACCACAATCGTCTTGACCGTACTATCATTGGGTAAACGCAAAATATCCCTTATGCCTAAAAACGAAGATTGTTTTCTATCAGAAGATGTCGTCATGTTAGGTATTTCGTAATACTCGTTTTCGGACATTCACTTGAATCACCATGTAATCAATGAGTGGCGCAAAAATATTGGCAAAGAGAATGGCTAACATCATCCCTTCTGGAAAAGCGGGATTCGCCACACGAATGAGAATCGTCATGAACCCGATGAGCAGACCAAAAATCCACCGCCCCACCGTCGTCATCGACGCTGAAACGGGATCGGTGGCCATAAACACCATGCCAAAGGCTGAACCACCAACAACCAAGTGCCAATACCATGGAAGACTCACCATGGGGTTTGAGACACTGCCAAACACGTTGAAGAGAATTGTCGTGCCAATCATACCCAACGCAACCCCTGCCATAATGCGCCAGGACGCCACTCGCGTGTAAATCAAGAATGCCGCCCCGAGGAGACAGGCCAAAGTAGAGGTCTCGCCCATTGAACCTTGGACCGTTCCTAAAAATGATTGCGACCAGATGAGGCCGGCCTCTTGAATCGCGGCTAACCCGCCAATCGCACCAATGCCCAGCGCCGTAGCTCCACTAAACCCGTCCACAGCCGTCCAGACCGTATCGCCTGACATTTCGGCAGGGAAGGCAAAGAACAAAAATGCCCGTGCCGTCAACGCCGGATTTAAAAAGTTCTTCCCTGTTCCGCCAAAGACTTCTTTTCCAAAGACGACGCCAAAGGAAATACCAATCGCCACCTGCCACAAGGGAATATCAGGAGGAAGCGTCAAGACAAATAAAATTGACGTCACAAGAAAACCTTCATTCACCTCATGATTGCGAACAGCCGCAAATAGAACTTCCCACAGGCCACCGGCAACCAAGGTCACGATATAGACAGGAAAGAAATACAAAAATCCATGCCAGACGCAAGCAAAGATATTAGTTGGGGCATAGCCAACCCCCACACTGTCGAGAATGGTTCCTCGCCATCCATCAATCGACGACAATCCTAATTGCGCCATGGCAACATTGGCTTGATAACCTATGTTGTACATCGCCATCGCAATACATGGCGTCACAGCAACAAAGACATACATCATGACTCGCTTGAGATCGGCGCCATCGCGAACATGAGGAGCCGAACGTGTAACGGTCGATGGGGTATAGAGAAATCCATCGATCATCTCATACACCACAAAATACTTTTCGTACCGCCCGCCCTTTTGGAACAGCGGCTGCCAGCGATCTAAGAGTCGACGGAGCCAGGGCATCAACCTTCCCTCTCAATATGCTCAAGACTGGCTCGCAAAAACGGGCCAAAGTTGTATTTACTGGGGCACACGAATGAACATAAGGCAACATCCTCTTCATCCAGCTCAAGACATCCTAGCGCTTGTGCAGAATCCGTATCCTTGACGACCAATGCTCGCAGCAAGGGCGTGGGAAGAATATCCAACGGCATCACATCTTCATACACTCCCACTGGCACAATGGCGCGAGGACTCCCTTGCTCAAGAGAGTTCAATCGAAACGTGATATGTCGAAAGAAACTGGACACGAAGACATTCAAGGCCGAAAATTTCTCTGGGCCGGGAGACAACCATCCCAGGAATGTTCGCTCTCCACCCTCCGGCACCACAGTCAGTTGAGAATGATATCGACCAAGAAACGTGGCCCACCCAATGGCCCAATGGCCCGACAATAACGACCCTGAAATGACTCGACATCGAACAGATTCCAGTTGCCCTTCAACAAGGTCTTCCGTCCTGGCTCCAAGCCGAGTTCGAATCAACCTGGGCTCTCGTACCACTGGTCCTGCAAATGCGATGATGCGATCAGTCCATATTCTTCCAGTTGTAAATAGCTTCCCTACCGCAATCACATCCTGATAGCCGAGATGCCACACCGTTTTCTTAGGTCCCACCGGATCGAGAAAATGAATGTGTGTCCCAACTAATCCCGATGGATGCGGCCCGGCAAATTCGGCAACGGTGAGTTGTGTCGTAGAGATGGACGGAATATCTTCGCCCAAAGCCTTACAGAGAAACACGTTGCCGTCGGTCAAATGGCCGATCAAACGAAGGCCATGAATAAAATCATCTTTGTATTCTCGAATCACACGAGAGACTTGAGGGGCCAAGGGATTGGTATCCATGGCCGTCACAAAAATGGAATGGGGCGTGGTATCTGGAGAAGGGACTTTACTATATGGCCGTGTTCGCAACGCCGTCCACAATCCAGAATCCACAAGATGATCCCTCACGTGATCACGAGTTAATCGAGGAAGCTCTTCGTGACTGTATGACGTAAACGTTTCTTCGTCATTGCCTTCGAGTTGGATCACCACTGACTGCAAAGCACGCTTCGCTCCACGATGAATAGCCGTCACCACTCCACTTCCAGGTGAGGTATACATCACACCAGGATTGGCTTTATCTAAAAAAATTGGCTGCCCCAGTTTAACGCGAGCGCCTTCGTCAACGAGCACGCTAGGCTTCATGCCGACATAATCTTGACCAAGCAGGGCCACGGACTGTACCTGCGGACCGTCGTAAATCACCTGCTCCGGCTCCCCAGTTATGGGGATATGCAATCCATTGCTTATTGAAAAATGTACGGAGTTCATACGTCTAATTACCTAGAACGTAACACACAACTACGCCTATAGCCGTTCCAATATACTTCCGTCTGTATGACGTGTGTTTTTGCGCTGTGTACATGATGTACATTCGGCTGGAAGCTATTTGGTTTCGCTATAGACCTCTTACTCCTTTTCGGTCCTCTTCGTTACATTCTTTAGGTCGTTACCTGTCATCTGAACAAATGTTATCGAATATAGCGAATCCAAATACGTTCCAAACGGAAAAATAGAACAAACTCCGCGCTGTGCAACGTTTGAATCAATGGAAGGTTATCCCCGCTTGAATGTCCTGACAATGCTTGACGTATTCTCTCACGTATTGGATATCACTCGCGGACAAGATCGCGTGTGATCGTTTCGGAATAACTGAGACTATAAACCCAAGAGATGACGTGAGAAGATGATTGATGAGACTCCACACTGATCGTGGAATATTTCCTACCGTACGCATGAGGGTACGTTGAGGATAGACAACAACAGAATACCCGACTGTAGGGACAAGGCTGCCTATCTGTCGTTGATGGGAAAAACGGCTGGAACGTTATTGCTTGGAAAGCGACTGAGGAGGACAAACTTGTGGGGACAGTTGAAAATTCTGAAGTTCGTCTAATATTCGATCGGCAACCATACGTTTGGACATTCGCGGCATAGGCGTGATCTTTCCATGCCGAGTCAACACAATCACTTCGTTCGTCTCATTATCAAAGGCAGACTCAGGGCCTCCGACTTGATTCACCACAACCATATCTAAACGTTTCTTTTGCAGTTTTTCTCGCCCGTTTTCTATCAAATCGTTTGTTTCAGCGGCAAACCCAATTAAGAGCTGATGCGTTCGCTGGGCAGACAAGGCCGCTAAGATGTCGGTCGTTCGTTCAAGCTGTAGAGGTTCTCCCTGCCAATCACGCTTTTTCAATTTCTCTTCACGACAATGTAGCGGTCGAAAATCTCCAACGGCTGCAGTCATTACCAACACATCAGTAGCTCCAAATCGTGACTGCAGCGCATGGGACATGTCTTCTGCAGTATGAACCGAAATGCACTCGACACCACATGGCGGGTCGAGACTCGTCGGGCCACTGACTAAAATAACCTCCGCTCCTCGCAATTGCGCTGCCTTCGCCAGCGCATAGCCCATTTTCCCAGAAGAGCCATTTGAAATAAACCGCACCGCATCAATCGGCTCACGTGTGGGACCGGCTGAGATGAGAATTCGACGCCCGGCCAAATCCTTTGCTGTCGCTACGTTTTCAAGCACTGCCTCAACAATGGTTTCTTCGTTTGGAAGACGCCCACGTCCAAACGTTCCAGAGGCCAGCTCTCCAATCTCCGGCTCCAAGACAACGACCCCTCGCGCTCGTAGGGTTTTCACATGCTGTTTAATTGGCGGCTGTTCCCACATATCTCCATCCATGGCCGGCGCAATAATGACGGGACATTGGGTGGTAAGCAACAACGTGTTCAAGAGATTATCAGCTAATCCTAGGGCATAACTGGCAATCGTATTGGCGGTACAAGGTGCAAGCACAATCAGATCTGCCGATTCTGGCAAAGACAAGTGCGGCATGTCCTGATGGCCGGAAAAAATATCGGTGGCGACTGGATGTTTCGATAAGACCTCAAACGTGAGCGGTGCAATAAATCGCGTGGCCGAATCCGTCATCACAACCGATACATCCGCACCGTGACTCATCAGCGTGCGCAGCAAACCCACGGCTTTATACGCCGCAATACTTCCAGTTACTCCGAGAAGCAGACGCGCCCCCTGTAATTTCGATTCAGCCATAGATGGACAACCTAGGATTCCTCTTCCGCGACAGGCTCATCAACTTTAGGACTATCATCAATATAGACACTCAATTCTTTCTGAATTTCCTGAGCCGTCGCGTCGGTTTGCGCTAACAGCGCTGGATCAAACTCGCGTTCGTTTGCCCCTTTGGCTTTCTTGATCGCGTCTCGAGCATCTTGCCCTTTCAAGTAATTGACCTCGCCGCCCAAGACCTCTTCTAACGCCGTTGACGTCTCTTTGATATATTTGAGGGAACCAGATGTCGGAGCACCACGCATAATTTGCTTGGCACGTTGCGCGGCGATTAATACAATTCGAAAACGAGAATCAAATTGCGTTTGATGATGTTCGGGAAGCAATGATAATGCATCCATCATGAGATCACGTTCCTTTCTCTCAGTTCGTTAAGACACACGGTTACTCTCTTGACGAGCCAAACCATGACGAAAAACCCACGCTGGGTCAAGACGTTTTGTTCGAACATGTTCAGCCACAATAATCGACTCAAACTCCTTTATGGCTTGCTCCAGACAACCATTCTGAATGGTATAGTCGTATTCAACATAATTAGCTATTTCAGCTTGAGCCTTTTGGAATCGATGTTCGACCACATCAGAGTCATCGGTTCCACGAGATTCAAGTCTGGCCTTCAAAACTTCAAGCGACGGCGGCATAAGAAACACGGATACGGCATCAGGCATGTTTTTCATGACATTTCTCGCGCCCTGAACATCGATATCCAAAATCACATCAATACCTTTATCAATCTGCGTCAAGAGTTCTTGACGCGGCGTCCCATACAAATTTCCATACACTTCAGCCCATTCGAGAAATGCTTCTTGGGCAATCATACGGCGAAACTCTTCTTGATCAATAAACCAGTATTCAACCCCGTGCGTTTCCCCGCCACGAATAGACCGTGTCGTATACGACACAGAAAGCTGAACATCTGGAATCGAAGCAATGATGTGTTTGCATAACGTCGATTTCCCTACTCCCGAGGAACCCGATAAAATCAACAGTATTCCGCTATGCGACATTGCGTACAACTTTCATCATGAAGAAACGGTCATAGCCGCGATCATTCAACATTCTGGACTTGTTCACGAATTTTCTCTAGTTCACTTTTCACATCTACCACATGCAAGGCAATCTGCGCATCATTGGCCTTCGATCCAATCGTATTAATTTCTCTACCCATTTCCTGAAGCAGGAAGTCCAGTCGTCGACCTATCGCACCTTTTGTCTTACATGAATCATGAAATTGTGCAAGATGACTATCGAGTCGTGTTAATTCTTCTGTTATATCACAACGATCAGCATAGGTCGCTAACTCTTGATTGAGCCGATCAGAGTTCGAGGGATTGTCACCCAGTAACTTTATGACTCGTTTCTGCATTCGGTCAAAATGTTCTTGAATACTGAAGGGAGCTCGTCGGGTTATGGCTTTCAATGCTAACCGAATTTTCTGAAGACGCTTCCCCATATCATCGGATAATGCCTTGCCTTCTCGTATCCGCATTTTATCCAAATCAGCCAGTGCACCTTTTGTCAGACGCAGGACGACACCCTGCGCATCGGTTCCTTCAATACTCCGCTCGGCAACGGTAAACACATCCCGTAACCCGGCAATTAACCCAACGTCTATGGGACCATTCACTCCAAGCTCTCGTTGAAGTTCTTTCAACAACCGGTGATAGTCTCGTGCGGCCGAACGGTCAAGCACTAAAGACTTCTGACGATTGCCTGTGTGAGTCATTGAGACCGTGAATTCTATTCGTCCCCGTTCACACCGCTGATGAATCAATTGCTTGAGATCCTCTTCCAACCCGGCTAGACTACGAGGAAGTCTCGAAACAATTTCACAAAACCTATGGTTTACGGACCGAAGTTCAACGCCCAAGGCCGCACCTTTCCACTCAGCTTCCCGCTTACCGAATCCCGTCATACTTTTCATGCGATTGATAACTTTCCATCCCACGCACACATCGTATAAATGACACAGTGTTCACACTTCGGCAACCGTGCTTGACACACATATCTGCCATGCAAGAGTAAACGCTGTGCACCAATGGTCCATTGGGCTTTCGGCAGGATCTTCTGGAGATCATATTCAATGGTTGTGGGATCGTCGCTTTCAGTCAAATGCAGTCGATTCGCCACACGTTTGACATGGGTATCGACAACGACCGATGGTCGACCAAAATAACTTCCTAACAACACGTTTGCTGTTTTCCGACCTACACCAGACAACATCGTCAAGTCATCCATATTGTCTGGGACAGTACCGTTAAATCGAGTCGCAATAAGCTTTGCGCACGCAATGATATTTTTCGCCTTACTTTTATAGAACCCCGTCGAACGAATCAGCGCTTCTAATTCAAGGGGCTCAGCCTCTGCATACTCATCGGCAGTATGATAACGTGCGAATAAGGCCGGAGTCACTTTATTCACGCGCTCATCTGTACATTGCGCTGAAAGAATCGTGGCAATTAATAACTCCAGCGGATTGGAAGACGTGAGTTCAACTTCAGGGTCAGGAATAGTATTGCCTAATTCCCTTAAAATTTTCTGGACCCGTGATTTGGAGACTGGCTTTCGCGTCGTCGATGCTAAGGTTCTCGTTCGTCGAATCCCATGCGTGACCGCTTGCGAACCCTTCATGATACACCCACACTCGACGCCTTCGCTATACGTGCACCACGAAATGTATTCCATGCCCCATTCAACTCCCCCTCGCGATCCAGCCGATTCAGCATGTACGCCAATGCCTCTCGAACTTCCGTAACAGTATGGCCTTGCGTCGCCGTAATCCCGATGGCTCGATACCGATGACACAATTGTTCAACATGACCAACAGGGAGTAAGTCACATTTGTTCAACACCATAAGGCGAGGAATGGAATCAAAGCCTAATTGCGTCAAAATGGTCTCAACAGTTTCAATATGTCGATCTGGATCAGGCGTCGCGGCATCCACAACATGCACGAGTACATCTGCATATTTCAACTCCTGTAAGGTCGTGTGAAATGCCGTGACAAGATCTGCCGGTAACTGCCGAATAAAACCGACCGTATCCGTCAGTATGATTTCACCTCGATCCGGGATATACAACTTACGACTCACGGTATCCAGCGTTTCAAACACACGGTCCTTGACTGACTGCGAACTCCCCGTTAAGGCATTCAATAATGTTGACTTTCCTGCATTGGTGTAGCCTACCAATGAGACCACGGGTGTCGCTTGTCGACTACGCATATTTCGTTGTTGCTGACGGCTGCGTGAGACCGCATCCAACTCTTTCTCTAGGCGGCGAATCCGATCTCGTGCTCGCCGACGGTCTGTTTCCAATTTGGTTTCACCTGGTCCCCTCGAACCAATTCCACCCGCCAAGCGGGAAAAGGCCGTATTGGATTGGGATAATCGCGGAAGCCGGTAGCGAAGCTGAGCGAGTTCAACTTGGACCTTTCCGATTCTTGAGTGCGCCCGTTGAGCGAAAATATCTAAAATGACCTGAGTACGATCCAAAACTCGGAGTTCTGTCATTTCAGAAATTCCATGAACTTGTCCCGGGGTCAAATCTCGGTCAAAAATCAACCAGTCAGCGCCAGTTTGTAAGGCCTGGATAATCACTTCTTTCAATTTTCCAAGACCTAACACATATTTCGGATGCAGCGCACTGGGTCGCTGAATGATAGAATCGACCACATGAATATTACTGGCACGAACCAGTTCCCGTAATTCGTCTAAATGTTCCTGTCGTCGAGAGGCACGTTCCGTGGACACACTGACCAAAATGGCCCGTGAAGAGTCCTTCCCTTTCCGCAATCCAATATTTGTCCGTGTGCATTCATTTTCTAATGAGAGAATAAAGTCCTGGCAGTCGAGTTGAAAGCCATGTAAAGAGCAGGGCTCCCATTCTTGACAAGACTTCCCATGAATCGACTGCGGCAACACATGCGCTAAAAACACATCTTGCACACGTCCTTCCTTGCCCACACCAATGGCCATCATCAGATCGAGCCGGAGCAGTGCAAGGTCAGTTAAATCATCACGGGTCAGTGGTTGATTATTCAGATGCGTGTGCACCAACCGGACACCTCGCAATAACCTAAGCCCAGAACGACTGCGCGCCAAATTGGGAATGACAAGTTCATGATCGTTCCCTATTATGACTGACTGAACATGTCCTTGTCGGTCTATGAGCAAACCGATTTGCCGACGGGTTTCAAAGGAAAGCTCCGCGCAGATTCGAGCTAAATCATTGGTCACCACCTTATCAGTCGGAACACGTCGCCGATACAAACGCTCCATTCGACCGATCTGATTTGCCTTTAGCCCGTGAAGATTTCCAAAAACAACTGGAATCGCTACACCTCCGTTGATAGGGGGGCCAACTTGGTCTCAACCGTCGTCTCTGAATGCGTGCGTCGATGTGTCCCAGCGGCTTGACCAATCTCCGTATCGACATCCCAAGCGGCAATGTCTCCTAATCGATATAGCTCCCAACCCGCAGCTGCAATCATCACTGCATTATCAGTGCATAGCGACAAAGCCGGCAGTGCAACGGGGATCGCCGCTTTCTGCGCTCGTTCGGTCATCCGCTCTCGGAGTCGACTGTTGGCGGCAACTCCCCCAACGACAGCAATCCCTTTCGCGCCATATTTCCGTACAGCTCGAAAAGACTTTTCAACCAAGACATCGACAATGGCCTCCTGGTAGCTCGCAGCAATATCTTCTATGGATGGCATCACGCTGTTAGATTTTTTCATGTCCCGCAAATAGTACAGCAACGCAGTTTTAAGCCCACTAAAACTAAAGTCTAATCCTCCACGGGTCAGATAGGGTCGAGGAAAGTGTACGGCATTGGCTTGACCTGCCTTTGATAAGCGATCAATGAGTGGACCACCAGGATAACTCAATCCCAACATTTTCGCGCCCTTATCAAACGCCTCACCAGCAGCATCATCAATTGTTTTGCCTATCAATTCATATTGTCCAGCACCCGCTGCATAAAATAAATGGGTATGGCCTCCTGACACGACCAGCATGATAGACGGCAGAGGAAAGTCTGGCTGTTCAACCCAGGTTGAAGCTAAATGTCCTTTAAGGTGATTCACGGCCAACAATGGAATTTGCAACGCGTAAGCGAGAGCTTTGCCAAAATTCACTCCAACAAGGAGTGCCCCAGCAAGACCAGGCCCATGCGTTACGGCAATGGCTTGTAATTCTTGATACGAAACCTTCGCCTCGGTCATTGCCAATTGCACAATTGATTCGATTGTCTCAATATGGCGACGTGATGCTAACTCTGGAACAACGCCCCCATATCGTGCGTGAATATCAACCTGGGAATCCAAAACATTGGCAAGAACTTCACCATCGGATGTCACAACAGCTGCAGCCGTCTCATCACAAGATGTTTCAATACCTAAGATTGGTCCAATATTTTTCATCGCACACCGAAGCGTCTCTCTGCGTGACAACTTTTTTTAGAGTTACCGATTTTGTCGAATAATCTGGCAGAAGAAATAAGCCTTGCTGGATCCACAAAGACACCACATTGAGCAATGGTGGGAGGATTATTGATTGTACAACAACTGTAAGAAACACAACGACCCTCAGGACCTTGATCCTGAGGGTCGTCTATGTCATCAAACAAAGTCAGTGTATTTTACTTAACTATTTATACGCTTGCCATGGCTTCTTCTTCAACAAAAGCAGGCTCTTGCTCATTTAAGACAACCTTGATCTTTCGAGCATCCTTAAATCGTCCTTTGATCAGTTCTTCAGAAAGAGGGTCTCCCAACCGTTTTTGTATGGTCCGCCTCATCGGTCGTGCTCCATACTGCGGGTCGTACCCTTCTTTAATAAGCCACTGCTTTACTTCTTCACTCACATCCAGTTCAATGCCTCGCTCAGACAAACGGACATTCAGTTCCTTAATGAGAATATCCACAATCGTCACAAGATGGCTCTTATCCAATTGATGGAAAACAACAAAGTCATCGATACGATTGAGGAACTCTGGGCTGAAGTTTCGTTTCAATTCACTCATAACTTCACCCTGGAGTCGACTCGTCTGGGCTGATTCTTCTTCTTTCTGAAAGCCGAGAGAGACTCCTTTTTGAATTAGTTTCGTCCCAAGATTAGAAGTCATCACTAAAATCGTATTTTTAAAGTCGACTTTTCTCCCCAAACTATCAGTTAAAACCCCATCATCTAATACTTGGAGCAATACATTGAAGATATCCGGGTGAGCTTTTTCAATTTCATCGAACAGAACAACTGAATAGGGACGGCGTCGAACCTTTTCTGTAAGCTGCCCACCTTCTTCATACCCGACATACCCTGGAGGAGCTCCAAAAAGACGAGAACTCGTAAACTTCTCTTGATATTCGGACATATCAATACGAACTAAGGAATCTTCGGTGTTAAATAAGAACTCTGACAGAGCTCGTGCTAACTCAGTCTTTCCGACACCTGTTGGTCCAAGGAAAATAAAGGAACCGATAGGCTTTTTCGCCTCTTTCAGACCAGCTCGAGACCGTCGAATGGCTCGAGAAATAGCGGAAATAGCTTCTTCTTGGCCAACGATTCGTTTATGAAGAAACTCTTCCATATGCAAGAGTTTTTCAGATTCTTCTTCTTCTAGCTTAAAGAGCGGAATGCCGGTAATCTTGGAAACAACAAATCCAACATCGTCACCGGTTATGACAGGCTTGTTTTGCTCTTGATTCTTTTTCCAATCACGCTTGGCGTCTTCAAGCAACTTCCTAAGCCGTTCTTCCTCTTCTCTGAACTTCACGGCGTCTTCAAAGTTTTGGACACCAATGGCAACTTCTTTTTCCCGAGCAACACGTTTAAGTTCCTGTTCCAATGACTTGAGTTCAGGTGGAAGGACATACGACTGCAGCTTTGCGCGTGACCCCGTTTCATCTATCAGATCGATGGCCTTGTCAGGTAAAAATCGATCGGTGATATAGCGATCGGTCAATTTCACCGCTTCAGTGACCGCTTCATCCGTAATTTCAACACCATGATGCTCTTCGTATCGATCACGAAGACCTTGAATAATACTAATGGTTTCTTCAACGGAGGGTGGTTGCACATAGATAGGCTGGAATCGCCGTTTTAACGCCCCATCCTTTTCAATATGCTTTCTATACTCATCCAATGTTGTGGCACCGATACATTGGATTTCACCTCGAGAAAGTGCCGGCTTGAGCATATTGGCAGCATCTATCGACCCTTCCGCAGCTCCGGCACCGACTAAGGTGTGCAACTCATCGATAAACAAAATAACATTACCCGCTTGGGCAATTTCCTTCATCACAACTTTGAGGCGCTCTTCAAATTGCCCGCGATATTTTGTCCCGGCAACGAGTGACCCTAAGTCCAGCGCAATGACTCGTCGATTCAATAAATTATCAGGCACATCCATGGAGACAATGCGTTGAGCCAACCCCTCGACAATGGCTGTCTTCCCAACCCCTGACTCCCCAATCAATGCAGGGTTGTTTTTCGTTCGTCGACTTAGGATTTGTAGCACCCGTTCTATTTCATCTTGACGACCGATGACTGGATCCAACGATGCTTCTTGAGCTAATTGCGTCAGATCTCGACCGAACTCATCAAGAGCTGGAGTGCTGCTCTTTTTATCACGCTCACGAGATCCTGACTTACGCAAAAATGTGACAGTGAGCTGACGTGCAGTCAGCAGATTAGCACCAAGACTTCGAAGGACTTTCCCGCCAATGCCTTCCTCTTCACGAAGTAGGCCAAGCAGCAAGTGCTCACTCCCGATGTGATTATGTCCCAGTAGTCGAGCCTCTTCAACACCATATTCAATAACTTTTTTCACCCGCGGGCTAAATGGAATTTCACCAAAGGTGACCGTCGTTCCACCTCCAGGCAAATTCCGCTCAATCTCTAATCGAATTTGCTCAGGCGATAGTCCCATTTTCTTAATGATCATCAAGGCAATGCCATCAGATTCACGAAGAATCGCCAAGACTAAATGTTCTGTTCCTAAATAATCATTCTGATGGCGCTCAGCTTCTTCCCTTGCCAGAATGATAATTTTTCGACCTCGGTCCGTGAATCGTTCGAACATTTTTCCTCCCTTCTCTCACATCCACAAAACTGAACAGATGTGCTGGAAGAGCCCAGTTAAACTACAAACCACTTCTTATAACTGCTTATAAAGTAAGTCTATCCATGGAATAGTAAAACTGTCAAGACGAAAGTGCAGAAGCGAGAACCTAGCAAGTGTGAACATGCATCACAACACTTGACAAATCAATATTTATAGCATCTGATTTTTTATGAGAAAGTAGAGGCATTCTCGTTAATTTTAAAACGAGAAAAACAGAAGGTCATGGATAATATACCTCAATTTCTTATACCTGAGGATCGATTTCAGATTTTTCTCTGTTGCGTCATGCTTGCCTTCTCTCAACGCAAATTACTACCATCACCTTCGTTAACGAAAAGGGCATGAAATAATCTGAACATCAGGAACATCTGTGAATACAATTGGAATCCTCACCAAACCTCAATCGGAGAATATCCAACCCGTCTTGAAGCATATTGTTGAGTGGCTCAGGACTCAAGACAAAAAGGTCATACTTGATACCCCCACCACACAAGAACTTCGGACAAACACACGAAACGCTCATCGCACTCAAATCGCCGAAGAAGCCGACCTGTTAATCGTACTGGGTGGTGATGGAACAATGCTCCATGCCGCACGCTTAGTCGAACGGCGCTCGGTTCCCATCCTTGGGGTCAATATGGGAGGGCTAGGGTTTTTAACGGAAACGACCGTGGATCGCATCTATGACTCCCTAACGCAAATTTTTTCCGAAGACTACATTATTGAAAAACGAGTCATGCTTCGGACAAAGATTCAGCGCGGGGAACACATTATCGGGGAAGGACCAGCTTTAAACGATGTGGTCGTGAACAAAGGGCATTTAGCAAGAATGATTGCCATCAAGATCTCCCTCAACGGAACCTTCATGACAAACTTACGTGGAGATGGGCTTATTATTGCCACACCCACAGGCTCAACGGGTTATTCTTTATCAGCGAATGGACCAATTCTCGACCCTTCACTTAATGTCTTCACACTGAATCCCATATGTCCACATACACTCTCCCACCGGCCATTCATCATCCCAAGTCAGGCGTCTATTTCAGTGACGCTCACCAGTCAAGAAAATGCCATGACGACCTTTGATGGACAAGTAGGGTTTGAAATGAAAGAAGGCGACACTGTCCATATCTGTGCATCCAACCATCAAGCTCACCTCATTCGATTTCCAGGCCGGAGCTATTACGATGTCCTTCGCAACAAACTCAAATGGGGGGATGGGTAACGCATTATTGACTTTCCTAATATACACGCCTTCGCCTCAATACCTACCTCCCTGTCTTCTTCACTAACCTCGACCGTTCCGTCATATTCAATGAATCCAATGAATTTTGTAATTGTTTGTCAGACAAGACTTGTCGTTGACGCGCGACCTCACGGACAGTTTTGCCCGTTCGGTACGATTCTTTCGCAATGGCTGCTGCAGCCTCATACCCAATCAGCGGTGCCAACGCCGTGCACATCGCAAGACTATCCTCAATGTATCTTTCACAAGTCTTTTTATTGGCAACAATCCCCTCAATGCAACGCACCGAAAAGTTTTTCGCTGCCGTACTCAATAGTTCAATTGACTGTAAAAGGTTGTAAGCCATAACCGGTAGCATCGCATTGAGTTCAAAATTTCCGGTTTGCCCAGCAATGGCAATCGTGGCATCATTGCCCATTACTTGCACCGCGACCATCGCGACCGATTCCGCAATCACCGGATTGACCTTTCCAGGCATCATACTCGATCCCGGTTGAGTTTCTGGTAGTGTAATTTCACCAAGCCCGCATCGAGGACCAGATCCCATCCACCGAACATCGTTCGCCATTTTCAGGAGACTCACGGCAATTGTCCGCAAACACCCGCTAGCCTCAACTAATGAATCTTGAGCCGACTGCGCTTCAAAATGATTGTCGGCCTCTCTTAGTGGGCACCGAATGGCTTTGGAAATCTGCCGAATCACACGTTTAGCAAATAAGGGATGCGTATTGAGCCCAGTCCCTATAGCAGTCCCCCCCAACGCCAGTTCGGTCAATACCTCCTGGGCCCGCTTGGCACGTGTAATACCCAACTCAATCTGCCTCGCATATCCCCCAAACTCCTGACCTAATCGAATAGGGGTCGCATCCTGTAGGTGAGTGCGACCTATTTTAATTATCTTGTCAAATTGACGAGCTTTGTTCTGGAGTGTACGCTGCAGACGACTGAGAGCAGGAAGCAATTCTCGATGAATCTGTTCAATGGCCGCAATATGAATAGCTGAAGGGATCACATCATTACTGGATTGCCCGAGATTGACATGATCATTCGGATGAACCAGTCGATTTTCACGTGTGCCACCCAATAATTCCGAGGCTCGATTAGCAATCACTTCATTGCTATTCATGTTCGTTGACGTACCCGATCCTGTTTGGAAGATGTCAACTGGAAACTCGGCGTCCCATATTCCTCGAATAACTTCTTCTGCTGCGTCTTGAATTGCACGCGATTGCTTGCGTCCAAGCAATCGCAACGAATGATTGACAGATGCAGCCGCCTGCTTAATAAGCCCGAGCGCCCGAATAAATGATCGAGAAAACCGAAGTTCACTGATGGGAAAGTTTTGCATCGCCCGAGCTGTTTGCGCGCCGTAATAGGCTTGAGCTGGCACTAAGACCTCACCCATCGTGTCTCGTTCAACCCTCGTAGGCGTAGTCTTCGCATAAGATGCACTCAACTTGCCTGCTGGTGAAAAAGACCGTTTTTTTCGAATCTGTTGCTTCTTAACGGATTGATTGATATTTGAGAGAGACCTTGGCATACGCTATGACCCTCATATTGAAGTATAAAGAGAAATTATTAGCACAGTGCTCTCAACAAAGATTGAAGAATGATCGCAGGAAAAATGATTAGGATGGTAAGGAGAGAAATATTGAAATCATGCTAAGATTAGGCGGGGAATATAGTTACGATTACGAATGATGTTAGCAAAAAACGGCCACGACCTGAGAACAATAAACGGCCGTTTATCACAAATAAGAAATTACAAGCAGATAACCCTTCTCGGCCTACAGAAAACGATTACAGCGCACATTCCGGACAAGTTGTGGGTTCCTGCTCTGCCCAGAATTCCTCGGCAGTGAGGGGAAAGACTTGATCACATTGATCGCAATAGCGAATTTCAAAGTAGGCTTCTCCACTTTCATGGATTTCACAGGGAAGCAGGAGGTCTAAGGGATCAAACCCTACAGACTTTCCATTGGCAAATTTCACCACCGCCAATCGAACATTAAAGGATTCGAAGACGCCTTCCTGTCCTTTATACTGTTCATCATGACCTAACACATAGACCGGCTGGCCTTTACGTTTGACACGTAAGTCTTTTAAGGTACGTTGAGTTTCGCTCGTGCAGCCAAACTCACTCTCGGAAGTTGTTTCTGTAGTCGACATGTTTTACACCAATGCCTGAAAGCCACAATAAGAATGAACGCACAGTATACATGAGTTTTGCTTGTAGCACGGCTTCTGAAAAGAGGTCAAGATTGCGATTGCCCCTTGAAAGAGCCCGTGAAAGAGAATGATAGGCCCGACCCACAATAAGGAGAAATAATGGAAAAAGTCATCATTTACCAGAAACCCACCTGCTCAACCTGTCGACAAGTTGTCAAACTCGCAGAAGCAAGCGGAAAACCCTATGAAGCCATCAATTATTACGAAACGCCCTTCTCCAAAAAGAAGCTGAAAGACCTGTTAAAAAAAGGAGGGATCAAAGCTGCGGAAATTTTGAGAACCAAAGAAGATATCTACAAAACGCTTAAACAGAACATCACGACCATGAATGACGATCAAATCATTGACCTGATGATTCAACACCCTGATCTCATTCAACGACCTCTTGTGGAAAAAGGCGAGACGGTAATCTTAGCTAGACCACCAGAAATGATGAATACGTTACTCGGAAAATAACTATCCCCCAGAAGCCGAAGGCTCCGAAGGGAAGGCCGCATGATCGTCTTTTAAAAATTGATAGGCCTCAATGATCTTACGCAGCTCTGGCTCAGAGCTTCGATCTCCCTTGCGCACATCTGGATGGATTTTCTTAATCTGCTGACGAAAAGCTCGCGTCACAGCCGACATGGGACTCCCAAATTCCAGGCCCAAGGCAGAATACGCTTCCCCTGCAGAGTTAATCTCGCCCTTTGCCGCAGTCGGATCTCCTCCCCCTCCACCTGCAGCTTTAAAGAAATTAAAGAGGTTGATTTTCTTTCGACGTCGACGCGGACGTTGGCGTATTTCACTGTCAAATTCATCAAACCGATCCTCGATAAACTCCAAGCGCGATTCCAGGCGTTCAGCCGCATGAAGTTCGTGGGTGTCTTCAATATCACCCTCGACGACATTTAACATTCGATCGACCTCGGCCAACCCTTCTTCCAAGCGAAGGTAGGCCTCCACACGCTCCTGAAACATCGTATCAATCGCAAATTCCAAACTCTCCTCGGTTTTCACACGAAGCTCAGCAATTCGACGCGTCATGCCAGCAACAAACTTTTGACGATTTCTCTCGTTCAAGGCCATAGAGCGGCGCAGTCCCCATATTTCAGGAAATTAGATTCAACGTTGTTCCGCATCTTAGCACATTCAACTCGTGCATTCTGTAGGAACAGCATCCCCCCCTTGCCTGTCAAGCCTTAATTGCTCAGAGTCCAATCACATGGTATCCTGCCTCGTCATATAGCAACTGAGACATCCAGAATGAGAGTACCGATACTTTTCCAACTCTGGTCAAAGGGAGGGTTTCATGAAGATAGTCTTGCTTCTCATTGGGCTCGGCATAATAACATCATTGGTCAGTATTGACCGTGCATTTGCCGTCAATCCTACTGGATACGGTCAAGCGGGCGGGGAATTTGATATTCGTGTCAAACGTGTCCCGAAGCCTGAACTCGCCGCAGCAAAAAAAATGAAACCGCCATTTGAGGCCACCAAAGAAATCCTCGCAGAAGGGAAAGAAATTTTCCTTGGCCGTGGCGGCTGCATTAGTTGCCATGGGGCAGAAGGCAAGGGTGATGGCGGGGCAGCTAGTAATCTCCCTATCCAACCACGAAATTTCACCAATCCCAAGTTTAAGAAATATCGTACGGAAGGTGAGCTGATGTGGGTATTAAAGAATGGAAGCATGGGCCAGTCAGGGAAAGTACCAGGAACCGGAATGCTGCCGGTGGTTCAACCCAAGGGATTCATCTCTGAAACAGATGGATGGAAGGTCCTCTTGTATGAACGAAGTCTAGGAGAGAAAAAATAACCACATCATACCGGTACGGCAACGCTTCCCCTTCCTTTATGAGGGGAAGCAACCTCAATCCTTCATTACCACACAATCATGAATCGGCATGTCTTCTTTTTCATACTATTTATTTAAGGGCACCTCTAACAACCAGGATTTTTGTGTGAATGCAAGGAAGCTGCGTGCGCAAAACCAGAGTGTATGGCCAATACATGAGGATTTACGTACGCGACTGACGCCGCAATCGCAGAAAAGGACGGTTTTTAGAGATGCCCATAAGAAAGTCATCATCTCATGAGTGACCAAACCTCAGAACGTAAGGCCAATCAATTAATTCATGAAACCAGTCCATATTTACTCCAACACGCCTATAACCCCGTTGACTGGTATCCATGGAATACAGAAGCCTTAAATCGATCCAAACAAGAGAATAAACCGATTCTTCTCTCTGTTGGCTATTCGGCATGCCATTGGTGTCACGTCATGGAGCATGAGTCTTTTGAAAACGATGCAATTGCAAACTTAATGAATGACCATTTTATTAACATCAAAGTCGATCGCGAAGAACGACCGGATATTGATGAAATCTATATGCAAGCCACCGTGGCCATGAATCAAGGGCATGGAGGATGGCCGATGACCGTCTTCTTGACGCCTGATCAGGAGCCAATCTTCGCTGGCACCTATTTTCCGCCAACAGATAAATGGGGTCGCCCTGGTTTTTCAACCGTACTCAAGAACATTGCGGCTGCTTGGGATAAGGATCGTGAAAGCATTGTGAAGCAAGCGACACACTTCACGAGTCGACTCCGCGAGTCCATTCGTGTGACCTCGCCTATGACAGTCGGACAAACAGAAATAGAAACGGCCGTTGAACAATATGCCCAAGACTTTGATCCGACACACGGCGGGTTTGGACAAGCTCCAAAGTTTCCCCCGGCAACAGGACTGTCATTTCTGCTCCGACAATATCAGCAGACCAAAGATGAGCACACGCTCCGCATTGTTCGAAAAACCTTGGATGCCATGGCAGCCGGAGGCCTCTACGATCACATCGGAGGAGGCTTTGCACGCTATTCAACCGATGCCCGATGGTTGGTTCCGCATTTTGAAAAAATGCTGTACGACAACGCACTCTTAGCACGAACCTATGTAGAAGCGTATCAAGCCACACAAGAGGAATACTATCGGCGCATCGCCACCGAAACACTTGATTACATCCTTCGTGAAATGACCTCGCCAGAAGGTGGTTTCTACTCAGCGACCGATGCCGACTCTGAAGGAGTGGAGGGCAAATTTTTTGTATGGACGCCTCAGCAGATCCGATCCATCGTCGTCAATCAAGAAGATGCCAAACGATTTTGCGCCTACTACGACATTACAGACGAAGGAAACTGGGAACATCAGAGCATACCCAACACTCCGAAAACCATTGAACAGGTCGCCAAAGAGGTCGACTGTTCCACGGAGGAACTGTGGGCAACCATCGAACGAGTCCGCCCTCTCGTCTACCAGGCTCGCCTTCAGCGCATTCCGCCAGGCTTAGATGACAAAGTCATCACGGCGTGGAATGGCATGATGATTGGAGCCATGGCCGAAGCGGCACGGATACTAGGACATCAGCGATATCTCGATGCGGCCCAGAGAGCTGCCGATTTCCTGCTCACCACCCTAACCCAACCTGGCAATCGACTCCTTCGAACCTATCGAGAAGGCAAAGCCCATTTGGATGCATGCTTAGAAGACTATGCCTACCTCGCAGAAGCACTCATTGATGTGTATGAAGCAGGAGCATCGGAACGATATCTCTATGAGGCGGTGAGTCTCGCAGAACGAATCCTGGAAGACTTTGCCGATCATGAGCACGGTGGATTTTTTACCACCTCCATTGATCACGAATCGCTCATTCTTCGTAGTCGGGAAGGGCCAGACGGCGCAACGCCGAGTGGAAATGCTGTCGCCTCCTCGGCCCTGGCTCGCTTATCATTTCATTTCAATCGCGATGATTTCCGCGAGGCCGCGACTAAGGCCATTCGAGCATATGGTCACCACATTTCACAAATTCCTCGAGGATATGCAAAAAGCTTACTGGTCGTTGACCTATTGCTCCATGGCCCAATTGAACTGGCATTGGTCGGCCACGTTGGCGAATCGAGTTACGAAGCATTGAGCACTGAAATTCATCGTCACTTCATTCCCAATCGAATCTTTGCCCATCAGAATAATGAGGACGCGGAAACCACACATCCCCTGCTCAGAGACAAAACCCTGATAGAAGGAAAAGCCGCGCTGTATCTCTGCAGAAACTTTGCATGTGAAGCGCCAATTACCGACCCTCACGCCATTGCGCCCGCCCTCACGCAGCAGCAAGAGCCCGCGAAAAATGATACATCTGAGTCTCTCCAAACTCTCAAAACCCGTGGACTTTCCGGCCAGGCAACGCCGGGAGGAACAGCGACCTATGTCGCAAGAATCTTGGCGAGTCCTTCCCCAACACGCCCTATCGGCCAAAGCTATGCCGCTATGGGGGCAACAGGACTCACAACCTCCCGCATCGGCTTCGGCGGATATCGTATTGATATCGCCGCCGATGAACACCGTCATGCCTTAACCCAAGCCCTGCGTGAAGGCTGCAATCTCATTGACACTTCAACAAATTATGCGGATGGAGGAAGCGAGCGATTAGTGGGAAGCGTCCTGAGCGGGTTAATCAAAGCAAACGAGCTCACACGAGAAGAAGTCATCGTCGTATCAAAAATTGGATATGTGCAAGGACAAAATCTCAAACGCGCCGAAGCCCGAGAGAAAGCCGGCAATCCGTTTCCGGACATGGTGAAATATGGTGAAGGAATCTGGCACTGCCTTCATCCTGATTTTCTTGATGAGCAACTCACCCTCTCGCTCGATCGTTTGGGTTTAGCCACACTGGATGTCTGCTTGCTACATAACCCTGAATACTTTCTCTCAGATGCCAAAAACCGAAAATTGTCCATTGAAGCCGCAGCGTTACAAGACTTACGAACAACGTTTTACCAACGCCTGCAACAGGCCTTCGTGTACTTTGAGAAACAAGTGGCAGCAGGTCGCCTCCAATACTACGGTGTATCATCGAATACGTGTACCACCACCCCTGATGATCCAGAAGCCACGTCTCTCTCACACATGCTTGAAGCCGCTCACGCAGCCGCACAGGAGCTTGGACAAACCAGTCATCATTTTCACGTACTGCAATTACCGATGAATCTCTTTGAGTCTGGGGCAATACTGACGCCCAATACAGGCACTGACAACAAACACACGGTGCTGGAACTTGCTCAACAGCGCAATATTGCCGTCCTCGTGAATCGCCCTTTTAACGCCATACCGACCAAGCACGCGGGAATGATCCGTCTTGCCGATCCACAAGCTGAGCGACCAGAAACCACCTTTGACGAGCAAATCGCCAAAGTTCGTGCATTGGAAGAAGAGTACGTGAAAGAGATTGCTCCCCTGGTTCCACTTTCAGATAAAGGCATTTCTGCTCATGAGTTTTTCAAATGGGCTGATGAACTTTCACGACTTCGGCCTGCGCTCAAGAACCTAGAGCATTGGGATCAAATTGAAAATCAAATGATTGCTCCTCATGCCAATCAAGTCTTCCAAGTCCTCACCCGTCAACTGACAGGAGAGAAAGAAGCGATTTGGGATACCTGGCGTCGACGCTATGTTCCTGAATTTCTCTCGTTGTTGAAAGTGCTCCGAATGGAGTCTGCAGAAAAAAGCGCAAAAAAAATTCACGAATTGCGGGAAATCATCGACCCATTACTCCCAGCATCCCAACATGATGAACCATTTTCCCGAAAAGCCCTCTGGGTCCTTGCCAGCACACCGGGCATCACCAGCGTCTTAAATGGCATGCGAAAAACACCGTATGTGGAAGACTCCATGACGATGATGAGATGGGAACCGATCTCCAACCCTCGAAAAATCTTTGAAGCTCTATCGCCCTAGACATTCCAAAAAAGAATCATGACGTTCGTGTCTTATGATGGATAACAAGATGAAGTACGTTCTTACAATCTTCCAGTCCACGCCCTCCATAATCGTTTCCAGTTTTTCCATTCATTATGTAAAACATTCCTATCAAATTTTATAGGATGCAACCTCCGTTCCTCTGCAGTATCGATCGTCATATCTGAGGAATCCAGATGAGCCGTGACCCACACGGCGCCATCTAGATCTGTTCGATAGAGCGGTATTCCTTCTTGAGCATAGGCTTCGACTACCTTTGGATATGGATGGCCATATCGATTGTGTTGTCCGGCTGAGACAACCGCCATTTCAGCATCTAACTGTTTGATCCATTTTTTATGAAGAGAGCTCTTTGCCCCATGATGGGGAACCTTCACCACTCGGGCCGTACGCACAATAGGCAATTGATTGAGTTTCGCAAGAGCTTCCTCTTCGGCATCAGCAGTCAACAGAAAAGAATGTTGCCCACAATCGAGTCTTGTAATGATCGATTGATTATTGAGTACCGATCCGCTCATCGAAGATAGAGAGGCGCGAGGAAGATCCCCCGCACTCAGAACAGGATTCAAGACCTGGAAGATACAAGGACGCGCACTCGTAATCTCCTTTCCTTTCCATGCGACCTGCTCCTTGAGCCCAATCTCTTGAATCGCGTTTTGGAGACGTTGGGAGAAAGCTTGTTCACGCACAATCCCATTACTCCAATACTGTCCAACATCAAACGACTTTAAGATCCACGGCAACCCTCCCACATGATCCCATTGCGGATGCGTCGCAATGACATGATCGATACGTCGTATACCCCGGTCCCACAAATACGGACCAATAACGGCTTGTCCCATATCAAGCCGCCGATAGGCTGGCCCACCGTCAATCAGGATTGTTTGTCCATCAGGTAATTCAATAACCGTGGCATCCCCTTGTCCGACATCCAAGAAGGTCACTCGTACGGTATTAAGGTCAAGGTCCAATCGAGGAGACCAGCCCCACCACAGGAGAATCGCCAGCACGCCGGCCCCACAACTCACCTGAAGCGTTGGCTTGTGAATACGGAGAACAAGAACGAGAAGCAGCCCATAATACACCATGATCATCAATATACTCGGCGAAGCCACATGCCACTCGGCACCCGGGATATGCGCCAACACGGAGACCGTCTTGACTAAAAAGTCTGCAATCGCTTGATGAAGAAACCCGAGAGGAAGCATCTCTGCCCCTGTCAATAACACCCATACGACTGACAACAAACCGAGGGGAATCATCAGAAATCCAACCAATGGGACGATAATCAGATTGCTGAACAGTCCAAGCCAGGCGATGTGATTAAAGTAATACGCCACCAATGGCCATGTCGCAAGCGTCACCGCCAAGGTTATCCACCATGCTTGCATGATTCGTTGCCAGAGCTGCTCCACCAGTCCACTCGGCAATTCCCCCATACCCTGACCATTGTCAGCCTTTCGTTGCTGCATCTGAATCACTAAGGCGATGGCCAAAACCGCTGAATAAGAAAGTTGAAACGAGGTGTCATACATCTCCTGAGGATTTCCGATGAGAGCAAGCATGGCGGCTATCCCCAGAGCGGTTAACAAATGTTTCTCCCGTCCTATCCAGACGGCAACAAGAAACAACATAATCATCACCCATGACCGGACAGTGGCGATCTCGCTACCAGCTAGCAACGTATAAAAGGAAACGACGGGCATCGTCATAAGCACGGCTAGACGCGTCGCAGTGAGACGCAAAGAAAGCCATTCAAGCCAGACGAGAGGTAAACGTAGGACAATGCCTTTCACGCAAAAAAACATGAGAAAGGCAATCAACCCAAGATGAGACCCGGAAATTGAAATGATATGCACGGTTCCCGTCACCATAAACGCATCTCGTACTTCAGATGTAATGAAGCTTTGCTCGCCAATAATCATTCCCAAAAATAACCCCAGGGCAGGATTCTTCAAGGCTGCCATCGCCGCACGATGAACATGCTCCCGCCAGATATCTATCTGTTGCCAAAATAATGGGAATATCCGCACAGTCGTTGCTTGACGAATCTGTATAGCTCCTGGTCCAGTAACCGAGGCAACGACATGAACGCCCTTGCGCGTGAGATACTCACCAAAATGAAATCCTCCCGGATTACGTGTTCCATAGGGCTCGCGCAATCGAGTCATCACGTCAATGAGGTCGCCTTGATGAATCGAATGGTCCGCCTCTCGCCATGTGAGACGAAGTAGACCCGACGTGGGATTCAGCTCACCAGCCTTTCCTATCTGAGAAACCTCAACCATCATCACGAGACGATCAGGAGCTCGCTTGACCGGACCAACGACTTCCCCCACAACGCGTAGTGATTCACCATTAACCCATTGAAGAAGATCTGCCTTGCCTTGACCTGTAGCCATCATCACCCACCAAATTAACCCTGCAATGGTACAGGCAAACACGATTCCGCCTTTTGTGGTTGTGATTCGGGCAGACCGCTCTAGCCAAACAAGGGCAAAGCCTTGCATGACAAGTAGTGAGAATATGGATATTGGAAGATAGAAAAGAAACGACCCGAGGAGGAGCCCAAAGAAAAACGCGACGAGAAGGGGAAGGATCACAAACTCAAGGGGTAGGCACTCATGTAATACACGATTTGACGACACTCACTAATTCTTCAGCCACTTCTTGGATGATCGAATCACTTTGTCCCTCAACCATGACACGAACCAGTGGCTCTGTCCCAGAATATCTGACTAAGATACGTCCTGTGCCATTTAACCGTTCCTGATTTACTGAAATAGCATGTTGTAATGTTGGCAAAGACTGTAAGTCTGGCTTATGCGGCACTTTGACGCCAAGTAACACCTGCGGAAACGACGTCATGCATTGTGTGATTTCAGACAATGGCTTTCCCGAACGCTTCATGAGCTTGAGCATTTGCAAACCTGAAATCATTCCATCTCCACTTGAATGATAATCAAGAAAAATCATATGCCCTGACTGCTCTCCCCCAAGCCGGAAGTCTTCCTTCACCATACGTTCAAGAATATAGCGATCACCCACAGGAGTCCGTTCGACCTTGATATCAGACTGCGTCATGGCCAATTCAAATCCAAAATTACTCATTACGGTCCCAACAACCGTATCATGCTTCAACATTCCCCGTTCCTTGAGGTCCAATGCAAACGCAGCTAATGCGTGATCACCATCGACCACGTCCCCTCCCTCACACACAAACACACAGCGATCAGCATCGCCATCGAGCGCAATCCCAATATCGGCCTGATGAGCACGGACAGCTTCCTGTAATTTTTCGGGGTGAACCGCACCACAATTCAGATTAATATTTATTCCATCGGGCTTATCTCCAATCACCCACACCTTGGCCCCCAATTCTTGCACCACCTTTGGGAACACATGATATCCCGCTCCATTCGCGCAATCGAGAACCACGCGTAACCCTTGAAAGTCCATTTCCCTGGGAAGCGAGCGTTTCACAAATTCAATGTAACGCCCTTCAGCATCATCGATCCTGAAGGCCTTTCCAATTTCTCCAGCTGTAGGACGGATATGTTCAATTTCATTCGAGAGAATCAATGCTTCTAATCGCAGTTCCATTTCATCTGGCAACTTAAACCCATCGTTGGAAAAAAACTTAATCCCATTATCTTGATACGGATTATGAGAGGCCGAAATCATCACGCCAGCATCAGCTCTCAGGCTTCGTGTCAGAAAGGCAATCGCTGGAGTTGGCAATGGCCCGACTAACAATACATCCACTCCGAGCGAACAAATTCCCGATACCAATGCCGACTCCAACATGTAGCCGGAAAGCCTCGTATCTTTTCCAATGACAATTTGATGACGACCTTCCCGTCGCTTAAACACATGAGCGACAGCTCGCCCAAGTTTCATGGCTGTTTCACTGGTCATCGGTTCAAGATTCGCCACTCCACGAACACCATCGGTACCAAATAATTTTTTCATATACGCTCCTGTCAAGACTGTTGGTCCCATGCGTTGGATTTTCGCAGCGCCTGAGCGATCTGCATCGCTTCTCGCATGACCCCAACTTCATGAACTCGAATGATTTTGGCCCCTTGGAATATGGCAATTGCCACAGCCGCGACCGTGCCGATCATTCGTCCACCTATCGGCTTACCTATGATCTTACCAATAAATTCTTTATTTGACAGCCCAACCAAGATTGGCCTGCCTAACTCTAATAGTTGGGCACATTGACTCACTAATGTCAAATTATGTTCACGCGTTTTTCCAAACCCGATGCCCGGATCTAACAGAATAGATTCGTGAGAAATTCCCGCGTTCGTCGCGACCTCAAGACGCATGGCTAAAAAACGTTTGACCTCCTCTAGCACATCGCAATAATCAGGACATTCTTGCATGTGCTCAGGGGTTCCCTGCATATGCATCAGCACAAGTCCAGCTCTGGCTTCTGACACCACCTTTGCCATCATGCGATCATGCCCTAACGCGCTCACATCATTCACAATCACAGCCCCTAGGTCTAACGCCATTTTTGCGACGGAAGATTTTCGTGTATCAATAGAAATCGGTACCGTACTTCGGTGTCCCACCGCTTGTAACACCGGCTTGAGCCGTCGCATTTCTTCCTGTTCATCAACAGACTGGGACCGCGGTCTCGTTGACTCACCCCCAATATCGATGATGTCTGCCCCTTCTTCGATCATCAACGCAACACGATCTACGGCTTTTTCAGGATCAATATACTTTCCGCCATCTGAAAACGAGTCTGGAGTCACATTTAATACTCCCATGACCAAGACCCGTGACATAAGATCGATATGATGGTGACATGCACGGAAACTGCTCATATCATGTTCGTGTGCGATCATACGTGTACAGTTTGAGGGAAAGTGGACGTATCTTGATTCATGAGATGAAACGATGTCCCACTATAGCGAAACCAAATAACTTCCAGCCGAATATATAGCATGTACACAGCGCAAAAACACACGTCGTACAGACGGAGTATATCGGAACGGCTATAACTGATTCGGCATAACTGGAACGGCTATAGAAATATATGAAACAACATTCATCAGATCTAATGAAATGGAGAGGCGGTCATTTGTAAGATTCGAATATCCTGGCCAGAGTTTCATGACTATCACCAACAACGCTTGGTGAATTGAAACTCTGACCAGAGTCTGGCTAGACAGCGGCAGGTTGAACCGACGATGTTTGCTGAACAATTTCCTCGACTTCCATAGCGTCAAGGACTTCTTTCTCTAGCAACGCCTCGGCAAGAGCCTTCAGCGTATGAATGTTTTCGGTGAGCATTCGTTTTGTGCGCTCATAGGATTCGAGAATAAGCCGTTTGACTTCCCGATCAATTTCTAGAGCCACTTGGTCACTAAAGTCTCGTCGGGTGTTAATTTCACGACCGAGGAAAATTTCTTCATCTTTTTTGCCAAAAGTCAATGGCCCAAGTGTGTCACTCATGCCCCATTCACAGACCATTTTTCTGGCAAGCTCAGTGGCTCGTTCAATATCGTTGCCTGCTCCTGTCGTAATATTTTTGAATATGAGCTCTTCAGCCACTCGACCACCAAATAAAATAGCAAGCGTATTGTACAGAAAGTCTTTCGAATAGCTATGACGATCATCAATGGGTAACTGCATGGTCATGCCAAGGGCACGACCTCTCGGGATAATCGTGACTTTATGGACTGGGTCTGTCCCGGGCAATAACTTAGCCATCAACGCATGGCCTGCTTCATGATAGGCTGTGGTCCGTTTTTCTTCATCACTCAAGACCATACTCTTCCGCTCAGCCCCCATCATGACCTTATCCTTCGCATTTTCAAAATCCACTAATTCAACTGACTTTTTATCAAGTCGAGCAGCCCATAATGCGGCTTCGTTGACTAAATTCTCCAGATCTGCCCCTGAAAAACCAGGCGTTCCTCTGGCAATTTGCTCAAGATCCACATCTTCATTGACTGGGACCTTTTTCGTATGCACTTTCAGAATCTCGATTCGACCACGTACGTCAGGCCGGTTCACGATGACCTGCCGATCAAAACGGCCAGGACGAAGCAGGGCAGGATCAAGCACATCAGGTCTATTCGTCGCCGCAATGAGAATGACGCCTTCAGTTGTATCAAACCCATCCATTTCAACAAGCAACTGATTAAGAGTTTGCTCACGCTCGTCATGACCGCCTCCTAATCCAGCACCACGCAACCGACCGACAGCATCGATTTCATCAATGAAAATAATGCAGGGAGCATGCTTTTTCCCTTGTTCAAAAAGATCTCGAACCCGCGAAGCCCCGACTCCCACAAACATTTCCACAAAGTCAGACCCACTGATGCTAAAAAATGGAACTCCCGCCTCACCGGCGATCGCCTTAGCTAACAGAGTCTTTCCGGTTCCTGGCGGTCCAACAACCAAGACGCCTTTGGGAATCCGACCTCCCAACTTTTGAAATTTTTGAGGATCTTTTAAAAACTCAATGATTTCAACGACATCTTGCTTTGCCTCATCGACACCAGCCACATCGGCAAACGTCACTTTCTTTTTGTCTTCCGTCAGCAAGCGAGCTCGACTTTTCCCAAAGGATAGCGCGCGATTGCCGCCGATTTGCATCTGGCGCATAAGGAAAAACCAAAGTCCCAAAAACAGGATGAACGGTCCCCACGTCACAAGGAATGTGATATACCACGGATTCTCATCTGGTGGCTTCGCTTCAATCTGCACGGCTCGCTCTCGCAGAACTTTCACCAAATCCGGGTACTCAACGGAATACGTACGAACTCTGGTTCCATCCTTTAAAATTGCACTAATATTGTTATGCTTAATCACCACTTTTTCGATTTCATTCCGATCCAAATGAGCCATAAAATCACTAAAAATAATGTTTTCTTCTGGCGGATTGGTGGGAACGGTAAAGAGGTTGAAGAGCAAGATCATAAACAAGCAGACAACAACCCAAAAAAGTAAATTCTTCACCCGTGAATTCATACGAAAACCTCCTGAACCTCCTACCAACTTGATTAACTCCGCTCAAATAATAGAGAAGAGCTATTAGATTCTATCATGCAAATTGAGATACTGACAACTAAGAATTGGCGTCTATGGCGCTTCGACACTCTTGGGATCAAGGACGGCTAAATATGGAAGATTACGATATTGTTGTTGATAATCCAATCCATACCCAACAACATAATGATTTGGGATCTCAAAGCCGACATATTGAACGTTTACATCGATTTCTCGTCCAGCCGGCTTGCTCAACAAGGCGCAAACCTGAAGACTCTTGGGTTTTCGTTTGGAAAGCTGTTTCGTTAAATATTGGACGGTCAGCCCAGAATCGACAATATCTTCCACCAGCAACACATCGCGTCCTTGTATCTCTTCGGTCAAATCAGTGAGAACTTTGACCTTACCAGTTGATTTCCCATGCTGTTGACTTTTGACGATCATAAAGTCAACCACCACCGGCAATCGTATTGCCCGAACCAAATCGGCATAGAACATAAACGCTCCCTTTAAGATACCAACCAGGACAAGATCTTTTTCCTGATAGTGCAGCGTAATATCCCTGCCAAGCTCCTTTATCCGAGTTCGCATCGCCTCTTGCGTTACTAAAGGCTTACCAAAGATTTGCGTCATACAGGATTTGACTCCTGACTCAACTGTGCAACAAGTACATGCTGCGTGGTTTCTGTAACTCGAAAACGATGGTCCATTCGATATCCTCCAACCCACACAATGCCTTCAGGTGCCACGAGGAGTGGAACTAGGGGACGCTGGGAGCGTGCCAATTTGATATCTGAAAAAAAGTCTTGGAGTTTTTTCCTCTTTCCGCTCATCCCGAGGGGATGAAATCGATCTCCCTCCTGCCAACTTCTCAGAACCAATGAATGCTGAAACGAATCTGCATCAAATGTTGCCTGATACGGAGACGATTCATGCTTCATATTCGACCGTATGCCTGCTCCCGTAAACACCTTGAATGTTTGTCCAGTCAATGGCCATACAATTTGAGAAGGAATAGAGAGTTCCTGACTACACCAGCGATGTTTATCGAGAGCGCCACCCGCTTCCTGAATCGAATGAACATGCAGACATTCATATTCACGAATAATCAACACGCCATGAATAGTTATCTCAGAACCTGATCGACTGTTACTGAGAAACTGGAGAACCGTCTCGACCGCATCAAACCCCGGAGGATCCTCCAACTGAGTCACAGCATGTAGAACACGTCGAATGACACGACGGCGCAGAGCCAATGGCAAGTCAAGCATTCTAGCCCGAAACAGGCTTAAGGTATCATTCGTCTTACTTTTTTGGATATCGGCTAATGCAGCTACGGCGAGTTGATCAAGATAGGCCTCTTCCTGATAAACAATTTCAGCTTGACGTGCAATCGTGTTCAGCACATTAGGATTGTACTGCTTTAGCCGTGGCATCACTTCATGACGGATTCGATTCCGTAAATATGTGAGGGTATGGTTACTGGAGTCAACCCGATAGCTCAAACCTTGCTGTTGCAAATACGACAATAGATCATTTCGACTCGTCTCCAGCAACGGACGAATGATATGCGCGTCTCGAATAGCTGGAATCCCACAGAGACCACTAGTGCCAGATCCACGAACCATCCGCATGACCATTGTTTCAGCTTGATCGTCAAGGGTATGTCCTGTTGCAATCTTGGTGGCTCCAATTTTCGCCGCAATGCGAGACAATGCCTGGTATCGCATGTTCCGTGCATACTCCTGGAGGCCACCGCCCGATGACTGGACATCATTCATCTGCACGTATAACTCTTCCACAATACAAGGCACATCAAGTTTTCGGCATAATTGAACAACAAAAACTGCATCCTCGTCAGATTCTTTTCCGCGCAATCCATGGTCAATGTGCACAACACTCAGCGTTACATTCCATTTCTCTCGTAATCCATGAAGCACTGAAAGCAACGCGACAGAATCCGGACCACCAGAAACCGAAACCAGAACATGGTCCCCCTTCGCCAGCATCTGCTTCATATTCATGAAGTGTTCAATAGGAGTCATGAAGATCATGAGTACCTGAAGAGCTTAGAGACACGAAGTTGAATGAAAGGCGATCAAACGAGAATATTGCGAATCATCTTTATTCCATACATCTAATAGACGCCGTGCCTGAATAGCGTCGAAATCCATCTGACGAAGCAGTTCATCAACGGTCAAAAACTGTTGATCGCCTCGAATATAGTCGATGAAGCTGACGTGAATACGCTGACCATACAGCGAACGGCATTGGTCGAAGAGGTGAACTTCCAGCAAGCGCTCTCCTTCGACAAACGTCGGCCGACGCCCAATGTACGAAATCGAAGGCATCCACTCACCTTGAATACAGGCCATCGTGGCGTAAATGCCATCGGCAGGAACGACACGATCAGGAGCCAGACGAAGATTGCCTGTCGGCCATCCTATTTTCGCTCCTCGATGCTCACCATGAATAACCTGTTCAGACAGACAATATGGACGACCAAGGCAGGCTGCAGCCTCTTTGACCTTTCCAGCTTGAAGCAAGTGCCGAATTCGCGTCGAACTCACGATCGCTCCTTCGACCTGAACGGGAGGAACCGGATGAACCTGAAAGTTAGACTCCACCCCCAATTTGGCTAAATCTTGAATATTCCCACTGCGCCTCGTGCCAAATACAAAGTTTTCTCCAACTAACACCTCGCGAACCCCTAGCCCATCACGTAAAACCTTGCACGTAAATTCTTGAGGCGTCAAACTGGCCAACTGTTTGGTAAATTCCAAAATGACGAGTTCTGTGATGCCAAGTCTTTCAAAGAAGTCAAATTTTTCTTCTTGCGAGGTCAGATATTGCAGTGCAATTCCAGGCGAGAGCACCTTGGCAGGATGCGGATCAAATGTGAGGACCATCGGAGAGCCCTGGTGGCGCTTTGCGGTCTCGACAACCTCAGCAATTAAGGACTGGTGCCCCACATGCTGCCCATCAAAATTCCCTATCGTCACGACAGGATGGCGCGCATGAGACAACGCCTGAAGGTCTCGAATCACCCTCATGACAACCTATATTGAGTCAGGAGTCGTGCTGCATCTTTGGCAAAGTACGTCAAGATCATGTCCGCTCCGGCTCGCTTGATGGCCAACAGCGACTCCATCATCACATTCTGTTCATCAATCCACTCGAGTTGAGCTCCGGCCTTTATCATGCTGTATTCTCCACTCACCTGATAGGCCGCCAATGGAACAGTCACCGTATCACGGAGCATTCGAATGATGTCTAGATAAAATGAAGCGGGCTTCACCATCACAATATCAGCGCCCTCTTCAATATCTAGCTCCACTTCACGAACCGCCTCTCGGGCATTGGCAGGATCCATCTGATACGACCTGCGATCCCCAAACGACGGACTTGATAACGCCGCATCACGAAAAGGCGCATAGAGACTCGAAGCATATTTAGCAGAATAGGCCATGATGGGCAGGTCTTGAAATCCAGACTGATCCAATTCATCTCGAATTGAACCCACTCGGCCATCCATCATATCGGAGGGCGCAACAAGATCAACACCGGCCTCGGCATGCGACCGGGCCATTAACCGGAGACACTCTAAGGTTTCATCATTGATGATTTGACCATCTCGCACAATACCACAATGCCCATGCGACGTATATTCATCAATACACACATCTGTCATCACCAACAAGTCTGGCAGTGCTGTCTTCAAGGCACGAACCGCTTGTTGAACCACTCCCGACTTCTCATACGCGCTCGTCCCGCGTTCATCTTTATGTTCGGGAATCCCAAAAAGGATCACAGCCGGCACGCCAAGCGCTTGGGCCTCAGCCGCCTCTTTCACCAACAGGTCGACTGACCATCGATACTGTCCTGGCATCGAAGCAATCGGTTCCCGACGTGTGCTCCCAAATGTCACAAATAATGGATAGACAAAGTCAGACGGCGAGAGACCCGTTTCTTGAACCATGCCTCGTAATACCTGATGCTGACGCAACCGTCTCAACCGTTGCCGTGGAAATCCCATACAGTCCCCTCACGCATGAAACACCGTGGCGATACCTCACCCGTGTTCGTACGTTTCCTGTTTTATTTTCTTGGAAGATTTGTCAAAAAGACAACTAAGTCCCGTACGGAAATCATTCCGACCAACTCTTCATTTTTCGTCACACCTAAATGACGAATATGTTCATGGGCCATAAGATCGTTCGCGTCCAGTAAGGTTTTATCACCGTCGATGGTTAAAATTGGAGCAGACATCACTTTCTCAACTTCCGTTTTGGCAGGATCCAACCCTGCAGCGACGATGCGTCGGACTAAATCCGTATCCGTTAAAATGCCAATGATCTTGTCTCCAGCCGTCACAAACACACTTCCAACTCCATTCGCCCGCATCATTTCTGCAGCCTGACGAACGTTGACATCTCGATCAACTTTAATAAACTTTTCAATCGGCACCATAAATGATTTGACTGGAACCATAAGATCACTCCTCCGTAATAAGACCCTTCACGTAAAGATCAATAAAATATCAACATGACACCATTCGTCACCATCTTTTCATGAGTCACGACACCGAACACATCCCTTTAACCGGTTCATCATGTTGCACATACTGAACGATCGCCTCAGCCAATGCAGGAATGGTATTTTCTTTTGCCATAATACCAACCGACAAGCCACATTCCTCAACGGTTTTTGCCGTAATTGGCCCTATGCATGCAATCGTCGTGTGCGTAGCCAACTGTTTGAGCTCCTCTTGACTGTCGAACAATTGGCAAAAATTTCGTACAGTCGAGGAACTGGCAAAGGTCAAAAAGTGGATTGTCTGTTCATGCAATTGATGCTTCAATTCTTTAATGTCGACGGAAGGCGGAATCGCACGGTAAGCAGTCACTACGTCGACCGTCGCCCCCATCTCTCGCAATTGCTGAGGCAGAATCTCGCGCGCAACTTCGGCTCGCGGGATTAAGACTCGTTGACCGCCAACCCCAGCCTGCTTCATCACTTCAAGCACGCCTTCGGCCTGATACTCATCAGGCACACAATCAGCAAGAATACCAAACAAGGAAGCTTCCTCTGCCGTTCGAGGACCAATACAACACAAACGAAGCCCTGACAAACTACGAATGTCTCGACGAGAAAACTTGAGCCGCTCCATAAACGCTCGCACCCCATTGACGCTGGTAAACACAAGCCATTGATACGTGGACAACGCGGCAATAGCCTCATCCATCGCCTGCCAGCTCTCAGGTGGAACAATTTCCAATGTTGCACAGTCAACAGGCTCCGCACCGTACTCTTCAAGCAAACGAGAAAATGCAGGTGCCTGATGTTTCGGCCTCGTTACAAGAATCCGCTTTCCAAAGAGCGGACGCTGTTCAAACCAATCCAGTCGATCCCGTAACCCGACCACGGCTCCGACCACAATAACCGTTGGCGGCTGCAAATTGACGGACTTCGCCTTCTCGACTATATCAGCTAATGTCCCGGTGAGGCTCTGTTGCCGCATATACGTACCCCAGCGAATCAGTGCGACAGGCGTCTGAGACTCTTTGCCTTCAGATAAAAGTTTTTCGACAATTAATGGTAAGTTTTTAACCCCCATCAGAAACACAAGCGTACCATTGACCGTGGCTAATCGTGGCCACTCCAACACACTTTCTGGTTTGGTCGGATCTTCATGGCCCGTTACAAAGGTGACAGTTGACGCTAAGGTCCGATGGGTCACGGGAATTCCGGCATACGCAGGAACTGCCACAGCTGAGGTCACCCCGGGCACAACTTCATAGGGCAAGCCAGCTTCGGCGACAACTTCAGCTTCTTCCCCTCCACGCCCAAAAACAAACGGATCTCCCCCCTTTAACCGAACCACACACTTTCCTTCACGCGCTTTGTTGACTAAAAGCAGATTAATCTCTTCCTGACTTTCATACGCTCCCCGACCTCGTCGCCCCAGATATATTTTTTCCGCGTCAGGAGGAGCAAAGTCCAATAAGGTAGGATTAGCCAAATAGTCAAATAGCACGACATCCGCCTGCTCCAAACAGGCTTTGCCTTTTAGGGTTAGTAACCCTGGATCGCCAGGTCCGGCTCCCACGATGAAGACTTTCCCCTTGGACTTTGATCCGTACATCATGCCGTCCCATAGATTTCTTGCAAGATTGGTTGACCTCCAGCCGCTAACAGTCGGTCAGCTAACTCCACGCCTAACGTCTCTGCATCATCACAAGAGCCAGAAATCGTGTCACGAATGTAGCGTTTCCCATCTACACTCGCAATCAACCCATCCAAAGACAATTGGTTGTTCTGTAAAACAGCATAGCCAGCAATGGGGACTTGGCACCCCCCTTCCAATCGCGTCAAAAATGCCCGCTCGGCATTGACGGTGGCACGGCTTGGCCCATCCTCCAATTGAACCATCAGATCTTTGAGAAAAGTATCATCGGTACGACCTTCTAGCCCCAGCGCTCCTTGCCCAATCGCCGGAAGACACACATCGGGAGGAAGATATTCAGAAATTTCCTGGCTCCACCCCAAACGACGAAGACCCGCAGCCGCGAGAATAATCGCATCGTACTTACCTTCTTGGAGTTTTTTGAGACGTGTATCGAGATTGCCCCGTAACATTTGAATATCAAAATCGGCACGATGATGGAGAATCTGCGCTTGGCGTCGTAAGCTACTGGTCCCAATTGTGGCTCCTCGCCGCAAGTCCTGGAGGGACGTTCCATCACGACACACCCATGCATCCCGAGGATCTTCCCGCTCCGGGACACAGACAATCGCTAACCCATCCGGTAACACGGACGGGACATCTTTCATGCTATGAACGGCAACGTCAATCTCACCCTTCAGCAATGCGTCTTCTATTTCTTTGACAAACAGCCCCTTTCCTCCAATTTTGGCTAACGGGACATCCAGTATTTTATCCCCGCTAGTCTGTATTCGTTGAAGACTCACGGACACCTCTGGGGCAATCTGTTGTAATTGCGACTTCACCCACTCCGCTTGCCACAGTGCCAAACGACTGCCACGCGTCCCAATCACTAACGATGAGCGACGACCATTTCGCTCCGTCACGACCGCCCCTCATCACCATCGATACCTTTGTCATTACAGTCATTACACTTCATAGTCTTGTGTTTTTTCCTTTTCCTCATATGCCTCTTCAGCATCATGACTCGTGGAAGACGATTCCCCCTCCACGCTCTCTTGCTGAGACATCGAGTCCTTACCAACATCGACACCATGTTGCACGTGATTCATTTCAGCTTCAGTTAAATCAAAAAACCGTCGGGCAGCTTCGATAAAGACAAATCCGTTCTTTGACTGAGCTTCAGACTTGAGCGTCACCAATGAACCATGCAAAAGTTTATTCACAATGGCAGAGGCCAGCGCTTCAATGGCAAGTTGTTCTTTTGGAGAAATATGCTCTAAGCGACTGAGAACTTTTTCGACCTCTGCACGCTTAATCTCCTCTGCCCGTTTCCGCAAGGCCACAATGGTCGGGGTCGCCTCTAATCCACGCAACCACGAAAGCATAACCTCAACTTCATCTTTCACCAACCCTTCAGCCTTCTCCGCCTCTTTGCGCCGCTCCTCCTGATTCTGCCCAACATGCGTTTTGAGGTCATCGATATCAAACACAAACGCGTTGTCGATATCCTTACCTGATGGGTCAATATTTCGTGGCACCGAAATATCAATCAGAAACATTGGACGATTCATCCGTTGACGAATAGCCCATTGAATGTCTTCTGCCGTGATGACATAGTACGGAGCTCCGGTGGCACACAACACAATATCTGCCTTGGGCAAAGCCGAACGAAAGTCTTCGAATGGAATAACAGTCCCGTTAAATTGCTCGGCAAGATTCAGCGCACGGTGAGTATTTCTTGTGGTGACCATCATCTGCTTCACCCCAGAATTGACGAGATGACGGGCGGCTAACTTCCCCATCTCTCCAGCACCCACCAATAAAACCGTTTGATCTTTTAAACTTGAAAAAATTTTCTTTGCCAGTTCGACCCCGGCATAACTGACGGAAACCGCATATTCCGCAATCTTCGTTTGCGTTCGAACACCCTTCCCAACTGAGATCGCCTTTTTGACAAACTTGTTGAGAATGACACCACTCGTTCGATGGGAAAGCGTCAGTTCATACGCATCCTTTACCTGCCCAAGAATTTGTGGTTCCCCAATGACCATTGAATCAAGACTGGACGTCACGCGAAACAAATGTTTAATGGTTGACTCATCAGCATATCGATACACATGGGGAAATAATTCATCAGCTGATAACGAAAAATGTGTCGAAACCAAAAAGTCTTGAATCTGAGAAAACCCTTCCTCCATGTCCTTGACAACCGCATAGACTTCTACACGATTACATGTTGACAGAAACATCCCTTCTTTGACGCTTGGGTAGGCCAGGAGTCGAGTCAAGGCTTCTCCCATACGGCTTTCTGGTATGGCTAAACGCTCACGGAGTTCGACTGGAGCAGTTTTATGACTCAGCCCGACGACAATAATATTCATAGGGTTCCCAACTGACTCTGATTTTTCAGAACCACCCCCACGAATGTCAGAATCACCGCGGCAAAACCTACGATCGTGAGATACGCCGCCTTCTTAGCCCGCCACCCAACGGTCACCCGACCAAGAAGGACTGCAAAATAAAAAATCCACGTCACGAGCGCCCACACTTGCTCTGGATTCCAGCTCATGTATGACCCAAGGGTGACATGGGCCGACAATGAACCCGTTAAAATACCAAGGGTCAGAAAGGGAAAGCCTAAAAGGATCGAACGTTGGTTTAACGAATCCAAGAAATCTAATGGTGGAAGCTTTACGTATAGCGAATTAAATTGTTTTGATTTGAGCATGCGATCTTGCATGAGGTACATAATGCCTGCCACAAAAGCCACGGCAAACCCAACGGTTCCCAACATGCTCAACGTCACATGCACCCACACTGTTTCGAACACCGGTTGAAACCCTTGTGTGCCAGCTGGAGCAATACTCGCCGATATTAAGGAAAGAAACGCCAAGGGCAATATAAACGCACCGAGTACATGTAAGCCTCGCTTCAGCGCAACACTTAAAAAAACTAATACCAGAGTCCAGGCAAAAAAGGACATGGCCTGTTGAAAAGTCATGATCGGAATCTGGCCCAGGCTCACGGATTTGGCCAACAACGCAACGGTATGAGACGCAAACCCAAGCCAGGCAAACGCCGAAGCCCATTTGGACAAAAATTCAGAGCGTCGTAAGAGATACGTGAGAAAGACAATTGTCCCCGAAAAATAGAGGACCATTGTGACTCCAATGAGAGTCTCAGCCATAAAGCCTTCGTTTTAAGGGAAAAATACAAAACCCCCTGTCAATCCAACTTTTGAGTATAGACTTGGGCCTAATGGAGGTCAAGGAACAGAAGAGGCAGAAACCCCCTTGGATGCTGACCTCTTCACGTTAATATTAACGATACGATTCTTTTAATATCCAACAAAAGTCTAGATCTCCAGCAAGCAAGAAACATCATCGCCGAAAGACGTATAGCCGATTCAGTTATACCGAAACGATACGGCGCCACTGTGTACACGTTTAATTTCCAATACGCGAGAGAACACGTCAAGCATTGTCAGTTATAGCCGATTCCATGAGCTTCCGTACTCTTGACACGTTGAATATCACATTGAAAGTCCTTACTTGGACACCTGTAATCAAGACATAAGAAGCCGCCAGGTCGCAACCATGCCGGCCCGCCAGGCCCAGATAGTTCGCCCAACAACCGTGTCCAAGGACACCTGCAATGGAGATATACGTAGCCAGAACGATCACAACAACGATTACCCTTCAGGTGCAACCGGGTCGTTCAACGACCGTGTCCAAGCATACTGATGTATATGTAGATTCGCTATAATGGGTCTGTTGAAAAAATCCGCCAGCGGCGTTCTCGCCATTTTGCCGTGCTCACGTATAACCAGTACGCTCCGCGCGTCAAAATGGCTGTGGCCTTGCTGGACGGACTTTTTTGAACCGACCCGAGGCTTCTGGCATCCAACACGTGCTCGAGGAATATTGCAGCTCGATATCAGCATTACTCAACACTCTCATAATAGAAAATCACCGAAACTCCTACTGGCGAAAGACTCGGCAAAAGATGTCTTTTTCCACTCCATCTATGGTATCCAACCATTAACAGGAACATTCTTTAAGAAAATTCCTGACCCGTATAACTACGGATTAGGACATCGCTTATTTCATCAAGAGGGCATCAGCATCTAAAGACTCATGGCTGGAACGCTTTTCATCGTTAGTACTCCAATCGGAAACCTCGAAGACATGACATTTCGAGCCATTCGAACCTTAAAAGACGTTTCAATCATTGCGGCCGAAGATACACGACGAACTCAAAAAATATGCACGTATTACGATATCCAAACGACCCTCACCAGTTACCACGATTTCAATAAAGAAGAAAAAACGCCTGTCCTCCTTCAACGACTAGAGGAAGGAACTGACGTGGCAATAGTCTCTGACGCTGGAACTCCATTAATTTCAGACCCAGGGTATTATCTCACTCGAGCAGCTATTGCACAGCAAATTTCAGTCGTCCCAATACCTGGAGCGTCTGCAATTCTCGCGGCATTAACAGCCTCAGGCCTCCCACCTGATGCGTTTGTGTTTCAGGGGTTTCTTCCTAAAAAATCAGGGGCTCGGACACAAATACTCACCAAACTCGTTGAAGAAACCCGGACAATTATCTTATTCGAAACACCGTATCGAATCAGAATAACACTCGAGTCAATTCAACAGGTATTCGGGGCAAGACAAGTCGTGGTCGCACGAGAACTCACAAAACTTAATGAGGAATTTTTGAGAGGATCGGCGGAAGAGCTACTAAAGACTGGCTTAGCACAACGGGTGAAAGGTGAGATAACCCTCCTGATCGAAGGACTTCACTCAAAAAAGCTCAAACGACTTGAATAACGACACCTATTTTAGTCAGATTTTTTTTGTATATACACCCGAAAAGCCTGCTCGACGGATTCTTGATGTAGCACCGTATGACCTTCATTTTGTACACTTTGTGGAACATTTCGAATAGGGTCTCCGTCATCTAATACAACAGCCAAAACAGATCCTGGATTCATGTCTTCAAGCTTTAACTTTGTTTTCACAAAATTATACGGACAAATTACTCCACGTAAATCGAGTTCTTCCTCTGCTTCATTCTGCGTCACAACCGCTCCCCCTAATTCGAAAAGAATAATACGCTGAAGCACTCAAAGGTTATAGTGAATCTCAATTCGGTCCAGTTATAGCCGTTCCAATTTACTTCCGTCTGCACGACGTGTGTTGTTGCGCTGTGTACATGATGTACATTCGGTTGGAAGTTATTTGGTTTCGCTATAATGCCAAAAGACTTTCAACGCGGTGTCAAACGCCAAACATCGGAAGGTTATACCCGCTTGGATTGATTGACAATGCTTGACGTTGCCTTTCACGTATTGGATGGCACTTGTACACGGTGGTGTTTTATCGTTTCGGTATAACTGAATCGGCTATAGCCCCGCGCGATACACCGTGAAAATAAGGAAGGTTATGCCCGCCTGGATGACCTGCAGTCGATTGACGGTTCAATAACGAAGGGGCAATCAGTATTCAATAGGGTGACCTGTAGATTCGGCATAACTGAAACGGCTATAATCGTTGAAATTCGTTCAAATATAAAAATAGATAGCTACAGTTATAATAGTAACGTTATTCACTGCTTGCGTTTGCATCCTCATTCTTTAGTAGTGGCTACTAAGAATCTATTATTTCGATGTATGTACCAGGTATTTTAGTAGGACAGTAAATAGCACGTAAACATGTAATTAAAAAAAGAGCGTGGCGACCTCCAAAGCCACCACGCTCTTTTCAATATGGGTAAAGGCTGCTCGAATTATTTATTGAACAGTACCTTTGTTGTAATTCTTCCCATCTGATCCGTAGTCACTCGCGACATTCTTCTGGGTTTTTTCGTTTACCGTGTCTGGCTGTGGAGCACATTGCCAGCAAGGCGCAGCACCGGTCATTTTCCCAACAGGCGTTGAAATTCCAGTGTTGATTGAACCCATTTGAATCCCACCCTCTGGAACGCCAGTATAGCTGCCACCTGTGGCAGGAAGAGCTGTCGCATTAAGAGGGTCTGGACGCTGACCAAATCCACCACCGAAGTTTGGATTGTCTTCACCGGCAAGCAACTGACTACCCTCTACAACATACACTTCTCGAACAAGCTTCCGACCTGTGCTGAACTGGTGCGCAGAATCGGTCTCTTGAACTGCAGAAACGGCGATCAGATCGCCCCTACCGACCATTTTAATGCTTTCAATGTTCGTTTTGTCGTCAAAATACAGCGTCTGGATGTTCTTACCACCAATCCCCATCTCACGGTGATCTCTGGAACTTCCACCCATCTCAAGATAGAGGGCTCCCGCTGCGTAATTGACGCCAAGCACTTCTCCGTGAATAGTCTCTGGAGCAGAAAGATATCGCAGCATGTCATCTTCATTCATGACGCGAGACCGAGTTCCAGACCCTTGAGACTCTCCAACTCCTGAACCGAAACCAGAATGTTGAGGCGCTCGCTCTTGCGCCACTGCCACGCTCACCGAGCTTGCAAGAATAATTGCTGCTCCAAAGTAACCTAACTTCCGCATGTGGCTCCTCCTTGGAAGTGTAAGTGAATAATCGGTCAAATAATAATGGATTGAAACCAACGTACCATCTTACTTTACTTTTTTACTCTTACTTCTTATTTCCAGTTTTAAGGGGTCAAACTATAGTCAACTGTCATGGCCCTGTCAAGTGCAATCGTCTGTCATCATGGAAATTTCGGATTCATGTAACTTTAACGCTTTCAAAACATCAATAACCAGCGTTTTGTAAGTCGTTGGTGCCCGGAGGGAGGGTCGAACTCCCACTCTCTTGCGAGAACCGGATTTTGAGTCCGGCGCGTCTGCCAGTTCCGCCATCCGGGCCAAGAAGCGATTTTTAGCATGAACTTTTAAGGAGGTCAAACCCTTAAAAATCAAAAAACGCTGAAATTTCAAAATTTTGTGATTATAGCGAATCCAAATACGTTCCAAACAGGAAAAGACAACTAACCCAGCGCGGCACAACGTTTCAACCAGCGGAAATTATTTGAAACGGCTATAATATAGCGAATTCAAATAAGTTCCAGTTTAACTGTGAGGACTTTCTACGCGGTATCAATGCCAAACACCAAACATCGGAAGGTTATACCCGCTTGCCTTGACTGACAATGCTTGACGTGTTCTCTCACGTATTGGAGATCAAACGTGTACACAGTGGCACCGTATCGTTTCGGTATAACTGAATCGGCTATATTTCCATCCGTTACCCTATCCGATAGAACCTAATTCAAATGCTTCCCCCCACTTTCGCAACATGGTCGTTTTTAGGCTCTGATATTTAGGCGATTTGAGCTGAGGGTCTTGAGAAAGACATTCCCCTGCAATCCGCTTGGCTTGAACAAGGAGTTCATGGTCTCGAAAAGGCTGAGCCACCCGAAAATCAACCGATCCCCATTGTTGGACTCCTAAAACATTACCTGGACCACGAAGCTTGAGATCTTCCTCAGCTAACGCAAATCCATCAGCACAACGCGCGAATATCTGGAGTCGATGACTCTCGGCTTGAGCAGGACTCTCATTAAAATTACCCAGGCCATTTGGTGACGCAGGCATTTGTGGAAATGGTAATTCCAAATCTCCGGAGGCAGGGCTCTCTTGAACAACAGGCTTGATCGCCGAACGTACCAATACACACAGCGCCTGTTGCGCACCACGTCCGACCCGACCTCGCAATTGGTGTAATTGCGCTAATCCAAATCGCTCAGCATGCTCAATTAAGATGATGGTGGCATTTGGCACATCAACGCCAACCTCAATGACTGTCGTGGCCACAAGGACATGGATACGGCCCTTTTTAAATGCAGCCATGGTTGCCTGCTTCTCTTTTGATTTCATTCGTCCATGGAGTAAGCCAACCTTCAACTCTCGGAACGCTTCTTGCTGTAAGCGTTCTGCCGCTTCAACCGCTGCCTGCAAGTCTATTTTTTCAGAGGGTTCAACAAGGGGATAGACAATATACGCTTGTCGCCCGGCATGCACTTCTTTTTGTACTAAAGCATAGGCTCGCTCCCGCTCCTGAGCATCAAACACAAGCGTTCGCACAGGCTTTCTCCCCGGTGGAAGCCGATCAATCACGGAAACATCCAAGTCACCGTATACCGTCATCGCTAATGTTCGAGGAATCGGCGTTGCCGTCATCACTAAGACATCTGGGGGATAGGCTCCTTTCTTACGAAGTTGAGCGCGCTGCACCACTCCAAACTTGTGTTGCTCATCCACAATCACCAACCCAAGGTTTTTGAAGTCGACTTCTGGTTGAAGCAAGGCATGAGTACCCACTGCGACCTGCGCGTGACCTGAAGCAAGCTGCCGAAGCACTCGTGTCCGTTCCTGAGCGGTTTGTCCGCCTTTGACACGCACCACAGTGATGCCCAATTGCCTGAAATACGGTTCAATGGTTAAAAAATGTTGCTCACTTAACACTTCGGTCGGTGCCATCAACGCCGCCTGATAGCCCGATCCGCAGGCTGTCACAATCGCATGAAGCGCGACCATCGTCTTTCCTGCCCCAACATCTCCCTGAAGCAGACGATTCATTGAAGAAGAACCAGCCATATCCGACTGAATTTCTTGAATCACACGTTCCTGTGCGGCAGTTAAGGTAAAAGGCAAAAGAGTTCGAAATTCTTTCACCAATTGCGTATGCACAGAAAACTCAATTCCTCGAGACTCCGTTTTGATCATTCTCCGGCGGACAGCCAGCGCAAGCTGAAGAAGCAGCAATTCTTCGAACGCAAACCGTTGGTGGGCAGTCGTCGTACCATGAGTCAGCTCTTCCACATTCTCGGAATTTTCAGGAAAATGCAGTGCCGTAACCGAGGTCTTCAGCGAAGGCAACTTCAACTTTCTTAAAAGATCGGATGGGAGAATCTCTTCAATGGCATCGCGATAGCGCTCATAGAGTTCAGTCAGAATTCGTCGAAGCTGCCGCGATGTCATCCCTTTTGTTTCGTGATACACCGGGACAAGACGACCCACGCCATCGCTCGTCTCTCCATCATGCCGAATCAGGTCATGCTGAGGCGCTCGCATGTGAAGAGATGCGCGACGCTTATTCTCCATAGAGACCTCGCCATGCAAAAGCAGGCATGTTCCTGGCACAAACAATTGCTCTAAAAATGGTTGATTGAAAAACACGGCATGAAGAACGCCAGTGCCATCATCAATAGCGATGGATACAATCACCAACCCCTTTCGCGACGTTCGCCGTGATTGACAAGACGTCACACGTCCACAGACAGTCACGTTCATTGCAGGTCGAAGTTGATGAATGGGTGTAATCGTGGACCAATCTTCATACCGCCAGGGGAGAAACCAGAACGCATCTTCAACTGTGATAATTCCCAGTTTCTCCAAAAGTCGAGCCCGGGTTGGGCCAACGCCTTTTCCAAAACGTACGGGCAGATTCCACAGATGTGTCGGAGCAGATGAAGACACGTGATTTATTTCTGCTTTTGACGCGACAGGAGCCAGGAAAGGCTTGCTATTCTGCACAGCGGCATCAGAATGCATGGCAACATGCAAACCGCTCAAAATAGTCCGAGCTTGAGCCACACGAATATTTCGCTCATGTTGGGTTTGAAGCGCATCGAAATCAACAAATAATTGCCTCAGGCACATCAGATCGGCTTCAAGTTGTGACGAAAAGATACCACGACCCAATAAATCAAAAACCTGCCGAGAAATCTCAGCTCCAACCTGCCGATTACCGGGAAAAGGGTGGACAATTGGAGAAGTGGAAGAAGAATGCGAAGGGAGAGAAGCACTGAGTTGCTTGAGCAATGACTGCCAAGCCATGTATAGGTCGAATAATTTTGCTGATGCCCCTTGCCTCACCATGGTAATTTTTCGATAATAATGAGGAATATCAAACGACCCGCCCCTCCATGAAGACTTGTCTTCGACCAACAGCGTATGGTATCAAGGACGTTTGTTCCTCACAACTATTACTAAGAGTAGGAGAGTACGCCATGGCTTATGCCTGTGAAATATGTGGAAAGCTTCGACAAGTCGGAAATAATGTAAGTCATGCGAATAATCGAACCAAACGAGTCTTTCGGCCCAATCTCCAAACGGTCAAAGCCCTAATCAAGGGTGCGGCACGAAGAATCAAGGTTTGCACTCGATGTCTCAGATCAGGACTTGTTCAAAAAGCTGTATAATGACTGCACGATATTGAATTTATCCCTTCATCCGCCCCTACCAGATTCGAATTCATCGTTTCTGAGAAACTTGTAACAAGCTATCCTTACCAGCCTTCTGAAAATTGAATACGGTTGAGAATACTGAACGCTCAAAAATGGAAGAGGGCTGGAAAAATTTCTACTTCTTCCACATGCAGATTGAGAAAGACCAAGGAACTTGACGAAGATGACGACAATGGGTATGACACAATACATTTGTCACATCGACGATCGAATACTCAGCGTCAAATATTTCAAGCGACTTCCAATACATCATGATTGAGAGAAATCTCTTGAAATCTTTTCTTGCCACTCCTGACCTGTTCTCCTATACCCTTGTTCTGTGAAGATTTTTTCCACACCACGACTTCTTGCTGTCTTTCTTACCGGAATTTTGTACCCCTTGTGCTTTCCCAACTTGGATTTTGGATGGGTGGCTTGGATCATGTTGGTCCCGCTTCATATGGCGATTGACGGCCTCTCGCCAAAACAATCGTTTTGGTGTGGGTGGTTCGCCGGCACCTTGGGATTTGCCGGGACCGTGAATTGGGTGATTACCGCCATGCATTCGTATGGTCAGGTGCCTTTAGTGATTAGTATTGGCCTGATGATCTTACTCGCAAGCTACCTCGGACTCTATGTCGGGCTTTACACTTTTGGAGTCTCCTGGTTCACACACTCGACACAGCTCATTATATGGCTGGCCGCCCCTAGTCTCTGGGTCGTCCTCGAATTCATTCGAACGTATGTGTTCAGTGGATTTCCCTGGGCACTCCTCGGCTATTCACAATATCAGTGGCTTTCCGTCATTCAGATTGCCGATATCACAGGCGTCTACGGACTTTCATTCATGATTGTGTCAACAAACGTGATGATCTTTCAGTTCATTTGCTGGGCAAAAAGTAGGCTGAATAAGAACGTACGGCCCTTTCCTTGGCCTACTGTTGCATCCGCCATTGGGATACTTGGACTCACGCTCGTCTACGGAATATGGCAACTAGATCGGTATACCGAAAGCCATGCCTCAACTCGTTCGCTTAGAGTAGGCGTCGTGCAAGGCAATATTGATCAGGCTAAAAAATGGGATGAAACCTACCGTCAAGAAACGGTCAACCGCTATAACACCCTCAGTCGCCAAGCCGCCAAAGAGACCGATCTTTTAATTTGGCCGGAATCGGCTACGCCGTTCTTCTTTGAGCGAGAACCCAATTATCAACGACAAGTGGCCTTGGTTGTCCAAGAGACCAATACCCCCTTGCTGTTTGGAAGTCCGACCCTTCGTCGCCACCAAGACGGCAGTCCCTATCTCATGAACAGTGCCTATTTGTTAATGCCTGAAGGAGAAATTGTCGGACGATATGACAAACGTCATCTTGTCCCATTTGGAGAATATATTCCCCTCCGAACCATTTTATTTTTCCTCGATAAACTCGTTGTCGGTATTGGGGACTTTCGGTCCGGCGTTGGCCCGATGACCGTCACCTTGCCTCAAAAGGATGAACGACCAACTCTCAATTTTGGTGTGGCGATTTGCTTTGAGGTGATCTTTCCAGATTTGGTCAGACGCATGGCGAAGGAGGGTGCCGACTTCCTCGTCACAATTACGAACGATGCCTGGTTTGGTGATTCAGTTGCACCGTATCAACACTTCGGGATGGTGGTCTTCCGAGCCGTCGAGAATCGCTTAGCCTTTGCTCGATCTGCGAATACCGGAATTTCCGGATTTATTGCACCCACGGGGCACATTCTTGCGACCACGCCAATCTTCACGCAAGAAGCGCTGACTGGAACAATCCCACTACGCACAACGACAACATTTTATTCACAAAATGGAGATGTGTTTGCCTGGAGTTGTGTTATACTGCTCACCATATGTGCGTGGCATCAACATCGTCGAACTCGTCAGACCAAGATCTAAGACATCTCAGTCTTAACGACATAACTTAAAAAAGGAGACCAGAATGCTCGAAGACATTCGGACCCGCATGACCCATATTGCCAATCACATTACCGACCTACGGAGGTCTCTTTGACCTCCCTCGCCTAAAGACTGAACTCGACGAGCTCGAACAAGAAACCGCTCAACCAGATTTCTGGAAAGACGCGAATAACGCGGCAAAAGTCGGTCGTCGACAAGCGACGATTGAACGTGACATTCAACGCGTCACAGATTTTGAGCGGCAGTATAGCGACTTGGAAGCCCTCGTTGAACTCACGAAGGAAGAGGAAGATGCTGAACTCCAACATGAATTGGACGCCGGCCTTCAGCAAATCGAAGCAACGCTGGAAGCCTGGCAGCTCGAACGTCTCCTTTCCGGCCCACACGACCACCGTCCGGCAATCTTGAGCCTCTACCCAGGAGCCGGCGGCACAGAATCTCAAGATTGGGGACAAATGCTTATGCGGATGTACGTTCGCTGGGCAGAGGAAAAAAGGTATAAAGTCGAAACGATTGACTTGCAGCCTGGAGACGAAGCTGGCATCAAGAGTGTCACCCTCGGGATTTCTGGCCTCAATGCCTATGGTTATTTAAAAGCCGAAGCAGGAGTACATCGATTAGTGAGAATTTCCCCCTTTGATGCGAATAAACGACGGCATACCTCGTTCGTCGCAGTTGGAGTCTATCCCGAACTTGATGATGACGTAGAAGTCACAATTGACGACAAAGACCTCAAAATCGATACGTTTCGCGCTGGTGGAGCCGGAGGTCAGAACGTCAATAAGGTGGAAACAGCCATACGCATGACCCATCTACCTACAGGCATCGTCGTGCAATGTCAAAACGAACGATCTCAGTTGCAAAATCGCATGGGAGCGATGCGAGTACTGAAGGGGAAACTCTTTGAACTCGAACAAAAAAAGAAAGAAGCGGAGTTTCAAAATATCGTCGGCGAAAAAAAGGACATTGCCTGGGGAAGTCAGATTCGGTCCTATGTGTTTCAACCCTATCAAATGGTGAAAGACCATCGAACGAATCACGAGTCTGGTAACGTCCCCGCCGTCATGGACGGGGCATTAACCCCTTTTATTGAAGCATATCTCCGAAAGGCCGTCTCTGATGAAGCGTAAACCGTATTTCGTCGTTCGTTGTTCGTCGTTCGAAAAAGAAGGATGAGTACGCCTTTCCTACACGAGATACGAAATACAAGCAACGAACGACAGGTATCCCAATGGATGAATTAAACGACCAACAAGTTCAGCGATTAGAAAAGCTTGATATATTGAAAGGCCTTGGGGCCTCTCCCTACGGCCTTCGCTACGAACCGACACATACGGTTGCGGAAATCATTGCGTCCCATAGCACCAAACAGAAAGAGGAGTTGGATACAGATCATATCCCCTGCAAGATTGCTGGACGCATCGTCGCGTTGAGACGGTTTGGCAAAGCCGCATTCGCCACCTTGCAAGACGGAGGCGATCGGCTCCAAGTCTACCTCAAGCAAGATGTGGTCGGGATAGAACTGTATACAATCTCCAAAGAGTTCGACCTTGGTGATTGGATTGGAGTAGAAGGACGATTGTTTCGTACCAAAACGGATGAACTGACGGTAGAAGTCAAAACGTTTGTGTTTTTAGCCAAAGGCTTGCGTCCCCTGCCAGAAAAATGGCATGGACTCACGGATATCGAGACACGGTACCGTCAACGGTATGTCGATCTTATCGCAAATCCCGAGATTCACCGCACCTTTCGAATGCGGAGTCAGATTGTGTCTGAGATTCGAAACTTTCTCACCGAACGTGGGTTTCTGGAAGTCGAAACCCCCATGATGCAGCCAATTCCTGGGGGAGCAGCCGCCCGCCCCTTTGTCACCCATCACAACACACTGGACATCGACCTTTATTTGAGAATTGCTCCGGAATTATATCTCAAACGTCTTATTGTTGGAGGGCTTCGTCGTGTCTTTGAGATTAACCGGAATTTTCGAAATGAAGGCATCTCAACGATTCATAATCCAGAATTTACGATGCTGGAGTTTTATCAAGCCTATGCGGACTATCATGATCTCATGACTCTCACAGAGGAACTGTTTTCAGGCCTCGCGACCACCGTGTGCGGCACGACAACAATTGACTATCAAGGTCAATCTATCGACTTAGCTCCTCCCTGGCGTCGCATGCCGTATTTAGATGCGGTCGTGGAAGTGAATCAGGTCGATCCGTCCATATTAACGGACCTGGGGAAAGCCGTCGAAGTCGCCAAGTCTCTCAAGGTCCACATAGAACCGGAGAAGGGATTGATTCCTGTCCTCACTCAACTGTTTGAGGCCACCGTGGAACCGACATTAATACAGCCCACGTTTATTACAGATTTCCCAATCGAGATCTCGCCCCTCGCGCGACGGAAAGACACAAATCCCGCCTTAACCGACCGTTTTGAATTATTTGTAGGCGGTCGAGAACTGGCGAATGGATTTTCAGAGCTGAATGACCCCATTGACCAACGGCAACGCTTTGAGGGACAAGTCGAACAGCGTGCAGCCGGCGATGATGAAGCTCACTATCTTGACGAAGACTTTCTGCGTGCCTTGGAATTCGGTATGCCCCCGACAGCCGGTGAAGGTATCGGCATTGACCGGCTTGTGATGCTCCTGACGAATCAAGCCTCGATTCGAGACGTGATCCTCTTTCCTCAACTTCGTCCGGATAAATCCTTGTGAGTATGCCCTACGAAATATTCGTCGGGCTTCGATACCTTCGGGCCAAACGACGCCAGCGCACGATTTCCCTCAATACATTTATTTCCATTGCCGGCATTACCCTTGGCGTTGCTGCGCTCATCGGCACATTAGGAATCATGACGGGATTCAAAGAAGATCTTCAATCAAAAATCCTTGGGACAACAGCACATATCATTGTCCAAGAACGTGGCATCCCCAACATGAGTAACTATACAACGGTACTCGAACAAGTGGGGAAAATACCTCACACCCTTGCCGCGGCACCGTTTATCTATAAGCAAGTACTCCTCTCATCGAAATCTGGGGTACAAGGGATTATCCTACGAGGCATAGACCCGGAGAAAGAATCGCAAGTGACGGAACTCGCTTCAAATCTGAAATATGGGGCACTTCCTGATCTTGAACATCCTCCAGCTTCCGTGCAATCACCACATTCACAACCCACTCCCCCACCAGATACATCAAGCAAGATGAAACCAGGAATTTTCCTTGGGAAAGAATTGGCTGCCCGCCTCGGCCTATTTCTTGGAGATCCCGTCAATGTCGTTTCACCTGTCGGCCCTATCAATGCACTCTCCATGACTCCCAAAATTCGACCGTATGTGGTTGTGGGAATTTTTGAATCTGGCATGTATGAATATGATTCGTCGCTGGCTTATATTTCACTCTCGCAAGCACAGGAGTTTTTTAACCTGGGAGATACCGTCACCGGTATTCAACTCAAAGTCGATGATGTATTCCAAGCCAATTCCATTGCGCGAGACATTGAAATGACGCTCGGCCCATCCGTCTCCGCCAAGGATTGGATGCATCTCAATCGTAATTTATTCTCAGCTCTCAAGCTTGAAAAAACCATGATGTTCCTCCTTCTTGTCCTCATCACGCTCGTGGCCTCATTTAATATCGTGGGCACGTTAACCATGATTGTGAATGAAAAACAGCGCGAAATCGCAATTTTGAAAGCTATGGGATCGACCCCAAAATCCATCATGCGTATTTTCATGCTCAATGGACTCGTCATTGGGTTAACCGGAACGGCTATCGGAATTCCTCTCGGCTATACATTCTTATGGCTGATTCAAAATTACTGGACGTTTGATGCCTCGGTCTACTACATCTCGAAGATCCCGGTACATGTCCTCGGGATGGATGTGGCGCTTGTCGCCATTTCAGCCATCATCATTAGCTTTGCCGCCACCCTGTACCCATCATGGCAGGCCGCCAAACTCAATCCCGTGAGCGCGCTTCGCTATGAATGAGCCTGCTGCCTCCCAACAACAGCCCTCACGTATGCCGCTACTTGAGATTCATGATCTCCACAAGACATTTTACTTGGAACAACAACGTGTCGATATTTTGAAAGGGATTCACTTGACCATTCATCGTCAAGAAATGATCTCAATCATCGGGGCGTCAGGGGCGGGAAAAAGTACCTTGCTCCATATCATGGGCACATTGGATAAACCCACTCAAGGCATGCTGACCTATGAAGGGCAAGAACTGCTCAGCATGAACGAATCAGCCTTAGCGGACTTTCGAAATCGCCGCCTCGGCTTTGTCTTTCAATTCCATCATCTTCTTCCAGAATTTACGGCACTCGAAAACACGTATCTCCCAGCCCTCATTCAACGCCAGCCCAAACACACAGCCTGCGAAGCAGCCAAGGCTCTGCTAGAAGAAGTCGGGCTCTCTCACCGAATGCATCACAAACCAGGAGAGCTTTCAGGCGGGGAACAACAACGAATAGCGGTCGCCAGGGCCTTAATTCGAAATCCAGACCTGGTACTGGCAGATGAACCCACAGGCAATTTAGACAGCCATACTGGAGATTCGTTATTTACAATGTTGAGGAACTTGAATCAACGGCGAGGGACGGCATTTGTGATCGTCACCCACAATGAAAAACTTTCCGCGCAATCTGATCGATTGATTCATCTTGAAGACGGCGTCATTACTGAAGATCGAACCCTATGAAAAGAAATGCGAGAAATATCCCGACAGCAGCATTCAAGTAAAACCAAGAAGTGTATGATTTGAAGTCTCATGCATTCTGCCAAACTTGAGACTTGCGGGATATGTGATCATTCAAAGGCTGCGTCAACGGCTGTGAGTCTCCGCCAACACTCACTCCTCCTGTCAACGGCCCTTATCGGGCTGCAGTAATTCTATCTTTGATCACATCAAATGTCGCCTTCGGCACCACCTGCTTGGCAACGAGTTCACCTCGTAAGCGGTAGGGACGATTGGCCACAACCTCATCGGCCACTTCTTTCGTCAATCCAAGAAACAAGATGAGATCGCTTGCCGATGCTTTGTTGATATTGACCAACTGCATCTTTTTCCCTGGCACGGAAGACCGGGCACCCGCCGTTGCTGCAGACTTCATGTCTGGCATGGCCGTCGATCCAAGAGACTTTTGCGAAGATGAGGAAGGCGCTAATGCCGAGACCTTCTTTTCTCTATTAGCCTTCAATTCTTTTTGATATCGAACGACCGTATCCTTTAATGCGGCATTCTGACTCTTCACCTTTTGGTATTCCTTCGCTAACCGCTTGTGCTTCACTAGCACCTGCTTGAGATTTCGCTCCATGTCTTTTTGGCGGTTTTGTAAGAGCGCCTGCTCGCCTTTTCGACCTTCCTTGATGCGCTGCACCTCGGCCGTCATCACCTCCAGGTCAGTTGACACCGATTCATTCGCATTTTTGAGTGTCTTCATTTGCTGGTCAAGTGCATCTCGATGCATGCGCATTTTTTCTAATTCGGCCTTTGCTGATTCCATATCAGAAACAGCCGCATCATACGTCGACTTTGAAACCATACAACCTGACAACACAAAGGCCATCATCATAATGGCACTGATCAACCAGATTCTCATGAATTTCCTCCCTGTATGTTAGCGATCAGCACTCGTGCAACACTCTCGTTGCGTACCCATCCCTGCGATCCCGCTACCAGCCCAACGCAGGCGATATCTCGACCCTCGGGGATACGCCACGTATCTATAGAATAGCCTCAATCAACGCAATTGGCAAAGCGTATCCACAAACATCATTGGGCACCTCTAAAAACCAGGATTTTTTCGTGCGTGCAAGGAAGTCACGCGCGCAAAACCACAGTGTATTGACACATACATGAGGATTTGAGCACGCGGCTGACGCCGCAATCGCGGAAAATGACGACTTTTAGAAGTGCCCTATTCATAATATTGAGGACGACGATCACGCAACAGGTCATTATAGGGATTCAAGTTTTTATCTCGCGCTTGCATGGGATCGATATCCAGCAGGACAAGTTCCGATTCCGTCTCAGAGGCACGATGCAAAATGTTCCCTGACGGAGAGATAATTTCACTTTTCCCAATAAAGCGCAAAGCTGGTTTCTCTCCTCGTGCTTCTTCACCAATTCGATTCGCGGTAATGCCAAACACTCGATTTTCCAAACAACGAGTCACCATAGCATCGGGACAGTGAGGAAGAACAAGATTCGATGGGTGGCAAAGAATATCCGCCCCCATGAGGGACAACGTTCTGGCAGCTTCAGGATAAAACCAATCAAAGCAAATCAGCAGACCGATACGTGTATCGCCAATGGGCCAGACTTGAAAACCCAAGTTTCCCGGTGAAAAAAATAATGTCTCTTCAAAAAATAAATGCACCTTTCGATAGACACCAATAAACCCTGACGGGCCCACAAGGACAGCCGAATTATAAAATTTCCCGGCATGCTGTTCCGGCAATCCTGCAACAATATAGCAATGGCGCTGTTTCGCCAATTCCGTCAATCGTCGAGTCGTCAGTCCATCAGGCACAGATTCAGCCAATCGTGCGACCTCTTCACCCGAACAGAACTGATAGCCAGACATGGCTAATTCCGGTAACACGAGTACATCGCAGTCGATCGACTCCAATTGGCCGATGACCGCATCGACATTATGCTGAATCTCCCCAAATCGAGGAGCGTATTGATAGAACCCAACTCGCATGACCACCCCTAACACATACCACATATCCCCAGGGAAAACCGTATGTCGTCGCCCCAAAATTGTCGTTCGTTGTTCGTCTTTCGTATCTCGTTTCTGAAAAGCGTCCTCATCCTACTTTGACGAACGACGAGCAACGAATGACGAAATACGGTTTTCTGAGATACGCTTCACGATCTACGAGATACGGTATTTCAAATACCTGGCCAGACAAAAAGGGCGGGTAGGGGGTCCCCTACCCGCCCTTTCTGGTCACCAAAATCTAATAATTCAGTGAACCTCTTTCATATGCATCACGGCACTATTGGCATGCTTCGTTCCAACATCAGCATGGCCTTGCTTTCCATGTTCAATCGCTGCCTCTAATTCACTCACGCCCTCATCCAAATGCGGATTCTGGACGTCTTTCTGTGCGGCTTGTGCATGAGTCAGCGCTTCTTCAGCATGAGTCACTAAAGCATCGGCATGGCCTTCTCCACCATGTTTTGCCGCGCCTTCAGCATGCGCGATGGCTTCTGTGACATGAGGATTCATATCCGCCACTGCGGAAGATGAAAATACCCCTAAAGATAAGAGCGCCATCATACTACCAACGACCAACGCCTTCCGGCCAACCATTCGGATCATCTGCAACCTCCTTCGTTTATAAAAAGTCAGAAATGAAGAAACGCAAACCTGATACATCCTCGCATGCCTCCGCGCGAAGATCAAGATGGCTTCACTTCCGTTGGATTAGATACTTTATGTAACAATCGAACATCCTTTTCTACGGGAGCGGCAAAATCTCGGCTCCACTCCCACCACGATCCTGGATAACACTTCACATGCTCGAAATCGACGAGACGCATGATAAAATACAGCCAGGCGGCACGAACACCGCCTAAGCAATAGGTGACAATTTCTTTTTGAGGGTCAATTCCGCGGTCTTCAAAGACCTTCTTGATCGAATCCAGGTCTCGCACAGTTGCGTCTGAATTGAGAAAACCGCTCCACGGCATATTAATGGCCATGGGAATATGTCCGGCTCGGGGCAAGCCATCAACTTCCTTCCCCGCATATTCCTCAACACTTCGCGCATCAATAATTTCCGTTCCCGGATTGGACTGCTTCACTAATTTCTTCAGCTGATCTTTCGAGATGATCAACTCAGGGCGAACGGTCACAGTAAAATCACCCGGCGGCAATCGCACCATTTGATGCTCATAGGGCCGCTGCTCGGCAACCCACTTCACCCAACCTCCATCAAGAATACGGACACTCTGATGTCCCAGGTATTGCAACATCCAATACATTCGGCCTTCATCGCCCCAGTTATCAAACGGGTTGGAATAGATAATGACATCACTATTCTGGTGAATTCCTAAGGCTTGCAACCGTTGTTCAATAACTTTGAGATCTGGATTTAACAAGCCTTTCGCCACCGCTTGCGGATCACTATATTCGTGCCATGTACTATGCACAGCACCAGGAATATGCGAAGAATAGGCGGCCGGGCCACGGACATCAATAATCACCAGTCCCTCTCGGCCAAGGTTTTGCGCCAACGTTTCCGTGTCAATTAAAAAATCTTCAATCATGGGGTCTCCTTCATGAACACAAAACGGTTATCCCACTGTGTCGGCTTCCGCTGGCTTGGCACAGCCTAATCTCGGATCGACAGGCTGCGCATCCAACGCAACAGACAGAGTTTCATTCAATGGGAAATCTCGCTCATAGATAGTAAATACATACGGATCATTTCCGGTTAAGCCGTAGCTTTCACGCAGCATTTCATGCTGGCCATCTGTCAAAATATGGTAGCGAATCTTCACCTGAACCTTCCAGTCCGTTGCCCCTTCTGGTAAGTCATAGTCAAATTGATAATCTCGACTGGCCAACGGCAAGAGGCGATTATCATAGACTTCCAAAATCACGGGCTGCCAGAGAATCCAACGTCCCATCGTTTCAGCTTGATGCTCCACAATATTGCCTTCACCATCGAGAATGACGAATTCAACGGAAAAATGTCGATCCGGATCTCCCGTCGGGATTTTATGTCCGGCTCCGGCATTAATGAGGGTCAAGGTGAAATCAACCCTGTCCCCCGGTTCTGGCTGTAGTGGCTCAGCTACAACTTGCACCGCAATCGCCCGCTTAATCATCTCAGGGTCATGCCCTCCCCGCCACAGATGTCGCCGTCCATTCCGTATGGGGCCGCCTTTGGCGACAGGCCTGGTCACTTCAGGCATATGACAACTCTGGCAGATTAACCCCTTTTCCTTCATGAAAAACTCACCTTCATACTCGGTATAGGTCCCACAAGGACCACCATTGTAAAACTGAAAGGGTCCAGAGACCACACTATGGCATCGATGACACATCTGGGTCGTCCGAAACGCAGGGTCAAACTTGGTGGGATGTGGTGCGACAGAATCTCCGTATGGGCCATGAATCACCCCATCACGAACATGGCATGCCGCACAGGTGACCCCTTCACGCTCAAAACCCTTGTCATAGCGATAATTGGGAATTTGCGTCGCTCGTTCAACGCGATCATTGGGAATATCTTGAATCAACATCGGCTGCTGATTTTCGAGAGGCGCATGGCAATTCAAACATACAAAGACATGCTTGTCTTTGTTCCAATAGGCCTGAAAAAATGGATCGTCGTACGCATGCGCATGAATACTCGTTTTCCATTCTTTATATATTTCCTGATGACACGATCCGCAATCTTCGGCTTTTAAACTTTGCAGTCCAACTGGGACTTTTTGAAATGGAATAGCTCGTGCATAGTCATCGCGAAGGCCAAAAATAACGGTTGGGCGAAACTCGGTATAAAAGATATAAACGAGGACACCTATAACAATGGTCAGTAAAAACAACACAGGACCACGCCGCATACGCTTTCGTTTCATATTCATGCCTCTAACATCGTGAGAAGATGTTGATCAACCGATTGCGCCAAACCTTGTAAATGATAGCCACCCTCTAAACACGAAATCACCCGGCCCGAAGCATGGTGCGCGGCAATATCCAGCACAATCCTCGTAAGGTCGGCATACCCTGTTTCAGTCAGATTCATACTTGCCAAGGGATCATCGCGATGGGCATCAAATCCTGCAGAAATGATCACGCAATCGGGTTTAAATTGGTCGGCAGCCGGAACCAGCACCTTTTGGAAAATCTCACGATACTCGTCATCCCCTTGGCCACCCGACATCGGAACATTCACCGTCAGTCCATTTCCATCACCTCGGCCAGTTTCTGTCGACCTGCCCGTACCGGGATAATACGGAAATTGATGCGTACTAAAGAATAAGACCGAAGGATCATCATAAAAGGTGTGCTGAGTACCATTGCCGTGATGAACATCCCAATCGACAATTAGGACACGCGCAAGCCCATGATGTTCCTGAAGATATTTGGCAACTATTGCAACATTATTGAACACACAAAACCCCATGGCCCGATCGGCTTCAGCATGGTGGCCCGGTGGCCGAACCGCACAAAATGCATGATCGACCTCCTGCATCATGACCGCATCAGCCGCAGCCATAGCTCCTCCAGCTGCCAGATAGGCGGCGGTAAGCGAACCCGGACAAAGCGTGGTGTCAGCATCCAGCGACGCATATCCTGAGCTCGGAGACTTCGTCTCAAGCTTTTGCACATAAGAGGACTCGTGCACTCGTTCAATCCACTCCTTTTGCGCCGCTTGTGCAGGAATCTGGCTTAACCGGTCAGACGTGCCTGTTGACAGAAGGCGAGCCTGAATCGCTCGAAGTCGGTCAGGTGATTCTGGATGACCTGAACCCATCTCATGGTCCAAATACGCGGTATCAGTAACAAGTCCTACACGGCCCATCTCAAAAACTCCTTCGATAGATTCTAGTCACAACATGCCCCTATTTCATCACGAAGAAAAATACTTGCACAAGACCTCGTTTTGGATACATCGTGTGGAGAAGAGTTACGTGAATCAGGAAGGAGTATAGCGAATCCACATAGGTTCCAACCAGGAACATACCACGAACGTTGCCCGGTATGATGTTTCAACTAGCGGTAGTTATAGCCGTTCCTTGTATCTATTGCTTGTACGACATGTGTGGTTGCGCTGTGTACGTGATATCAATTCGGCTTAGAGTTATACGGTTACGCTATATAGTAGGAGGGCAGATCGTAGCATAGGCCTGTATGTTAGACAACGAGAACAGTCTCATGATACGTTTCCATCCAACGCTTTGAATATACAAACACATTGCTAGCCAGTTAAACTTATGCCAAACCCTAAAATCGAGCAGTTTAAAAAAGTTCTAAAAATGGATCCCAAAGATGAAACTCTCTGGTTTGGTCTCGGGAAAGCCTATATGGGCGATGAAAATTGGCCTGAAGCCATTTCGGCGCTCGAAAGTTGTATCGATGTGAAACCGACATATTCTGCAGCCTACATGGCTCTCGCCCAAGCTCTTCAAAAAATAGAGAATGTCGAACAATGCCGTGAAGTGTGTACAAAGGGTATTAGTGTGGCGACAGAGAACGGTGACCTCATGGTCATTAAAAGTCTCGAAGAACTTCAGGCCTCCCTTCCATAAGGCGCTCAACGTATCCCTTCTCTAGAGGACAGTCTTTAACGCAACAATCTCTTTGTCACCAAGACGGTACGTCCCAGACGTATTCGTCACCAATAAGCGGATTCTCGGTAAGATGCTTTCCGCTTCCGAACGAGTCACCCACGCAGCATTACACAATCGTATGTTGGACCGAGCTGGCTTGGCCGACAGATTCCAGCAGGTAAATAAAACGGCACTCAATTGCGGAATGCTGACAAGCGCGGTACTGAGTAAGCCCGCCAAACGCTGAAGATCGACTTGCTCCTGACAGGACTTCTCCTCCAACCACTCGATCGGTGGAATCGTGATCGCGAGGAGCACCGGAGCACAATACCGATCAAGTTGCCTGGCTTTTTCGGCCATTCTGGCAATGAGTCGACGAACGAGGGCATCTTGCTGGAAATCATCGTCACAGCTTGTTTCGTCAATTTTTCGAGAGACAGTTGTCCACGCATCCCGCCAGCTTGAAGAGCTTGGCACAATCGCGGTAACTTCAACGAACAATCTCTCGTTATCGAGATAACATTCTAAGTCTGCTGTACGCGTGTGCGACTCTTCAAGAAATGCAATTGAAAACCCTGCGGCATTCATCAAGACAGCAACTTCTGTTTCGACTTGAGCCGGTTCTGAGACCCCACGCTTCTGACGATTAAACTGCTCACGCAATCCGACTAACCGGGTACGACTTCCAGAATCGGGACAATGGTCATACAATTGTTGCCACTGAGCCTGGAATATGCCTCGCTGCTTCGCGAGCTTCTTGACTTGTTCCTTAACGGCACGCCTGACTTCTTGATCTCCAGACTGATTCGCGTGGATTCCAACACGACTTTTTCCACGAAATCGCTTTCTCATGTCTGCCTAAACCTCTTAAACTAACAATCCAAGGACTACTATCTGTGGTCATGATAGCAAATTTACTCCCTCGATATGTTAGGAATCTCTGGAGAAAGCTATGCGGCTGCTCAAGATCGAGAACGCTCATTTTTTCGGATTCTTTGAATAGTCGATAGAAACGAAAGACGTTCAGAAGGGGAAAGAACCGGCCAAAATGGGTACGAGGCACTAGGTACGGCAGATGAGAGCAGTCATTGAAAATGAGGAAGAATGAACGGCGCTCGATTCATCACCATTTTGCATAATCCTTTTTTATGATGTCACGCCAACATTTGAAGTCATCATTCCTCACTGGATTCTGACGTTCCCCGCTTTATTATCCAGGCGACTTCGGCCACTCGCTTCCCTAAGGTCTGTGCATCAGTCAACTCTTGCTGGTCAATCCCAGGGCTGTTTCCTTCAGTCGTGGCCGATGCACCAAAGGCACCCCCTTCACTCACAATGATCATCTTGTTCCCAAGCATTGCCGCGAGGATGGTCAGCATCGTCACTTCCTTGCCACTTGAGACTTGCCCGCCAGTCGCAAAGGCTGCCCCAACTTTATTTTGCATTTTAAACTCGGGGAACACACCAAACTTGAATTGCCAATTATCAAAGAATGTTTTCACTTCTCCCGACATATTGGACCAATAGACAGGTGATCCAACAATGAGCGCGTCACTCCCGAATAATTCTTCGGCTGTCACCTCGCCAACTCGCTTCACTGTCACCTCGGTGCCTGGGACCGTCTTCACCCCCTCCACCACGCCCATGGCCATTTTCTCTGTACTACCCGTCAGTGAATGGTAGGTCACAAGCACCCTGACCGTTTCATGTTTTTCTGTCGAAACTGCTGCCTGGGCAAACCCAACCGATGCCCAGGACAGAAACCCAACACAGAGACAACACCATATTCGAAAATGTCTAACCATTGAAGGGGAATGAAGCGAGAGGCAGTTCAAAGAAGCTTGCAACATACCGCTCCCCCCTGAGGGGAGGGTGAATAAAAGAATGGGATTATCATACAGGAACCATCAGTAGCACAATGCATCTTCGCGCGTTCACCGCCGTTCAATCTCTTCATCCATATGCTCTTCAACCGAGACATGCGTTAACGTCCCTCGGTAATCGCACTTGTGGCAGCGTACCCGCCATTCTTCTAGCCATTTCTCTTGCACAAAGGTTTGATGACATTTGGGACAGGTAAAAACCCCTCGCACATAATGGACTTGTTTCTTGTATTTCATAATGATCCACCTCTCTTAAAATTAAGGCTCAAATAGGCGTTAAGCCTGCCACAAGCCTTTTTGGAATTGCAACTCATAGCCATCAGGAACTTCAGAAAGTTCTGAGTAACCAATCCATGCAGGGCTCAATCAAGGTGGCATTTCACTCTCAGGCCTGATTTGTTATGGTTTCCAATATTGGTCTTGGATGATAATAATGAAATCTCATGACATAAATGGAGCCATAATGAACATGCTCAGAAAAACCTTGCTTCCAGGCATCTTGATGATACTGCTCACGACTTCGGGATGCGGAATATTTATTCACACTCCGCCCCCACCCCTCGAACCACCGGTTATGGAATTTTCAGCACTGTGCCAACTACCAACCACAGTTTTTTGTCAGGATTTCGATGACCCGATACCGACAGACAACAGCGACCTACGCGAAGCCATTACCTCCAATGACGGGAAGTGTGAGAAGCTCAAGAGTGATCCGACAAAGGGTTGTCCTGAGATTGTCGATGGCACCTTACAATTTACGGTGCCATCAAACAGTGGAAGCGGCGGGTCGGGGCAGTATCATGTTCGCTTTGCCGACTTTCTTGATGGCCAATCAATCGGTCCTGGCCAAAAAGTGTTTATTCAGTGGAAGCAACGCTTTTCTGCAAGCTTCTTAAACACGAAGTTTAAGCCAGGTGCCGGCTGGAAGCAGGGCATGATCGGAGCCGCCAATGAATCTTCATGCTCCAGTAACGAAATTGTGATCGTCAATACCGATCAACATGGCTATCCCAACATGTACCATGCCTGTGGCTTTAACGAAGGATTCGTCCAAAAAGCCGGACGCTATGACTTTGACTATCAACCGGGAGGAGATAGTTATTGTCTCAGGTCTGCGTGGCCAGACAATTCCTCATCATGCGTCCAGTATGTGCCGGATGAATGGATGACCTTTCAGATCGGTCTCACGCATGGACAACCAGGCGAGAAAAGCCGAGTTCGCTTATGGGTGTCTCGCGAAGGGCATCAAAGCGCCTTGGCAATCGATTTCGAGAAGAAACTACGCAACAACAAAGGCTACGGCAAACTCTGGTTTCTCCCCTATCAAACCAGAAAAAATAAAAACCACACACACCCGGTCGGGTATATCTGGTACGATCAACTCATCATCAGCCACACGCAAATACCTGACAGATAATTGAGCGATTCACTTGGAACCTGAATATGCATAACAAAACAACAAACGTATAAGCATCAAATCGCTACATGCCCTTTAACCCTACCCCCAAAGAGTTCCTAGCTAAAGTACGTATATCGGCTAAAACACTAAAATTGCCTTTGGTAAAATGACCCCTTCAACCAAACTTCAGCAATGACTAACAGCGTTGCTGACTTTAGAGTTAGAAGTAAATACCTCGAGTAAAGATATTTAGAACTCATAATAGAAGGATAGGGTAAAAGGAAAACTTGCTCCAACTTACCCAGAAAAACAGTCCCCTATCTATGTAATGATTTTTTTGAACTTACAGAAATTCCTCTTACATACTCGTCCAACTCCATACTTATACCAAGCTGTTCATTCGAGAGTGAGAAGTGTCGTACATTACCCCCTAGAAAAACAGCATTTTTCTTGTTTGCATAGGAAAAATGCTGTGAGCACAAACCAAAGATCTCTCAAAAATGCGTTGCTTAAGAAGCGGAATCATTCCCTTTTTTATACTTCCAAAACCCAAGTCCGACAAGACCAGTACCCAAAAGGAAAACCGTCCCTGGCTCTGGAACCGGAGCAGGCGCGGGCCCGGGGCTAGGACCAGGGCCAGGACCAGGACCAGGTGGAGGAATCGTCACAATCTCTTGTACCTTAATGCTCACAAAAGCATTGGCAAAAGACTCTGCCGTATTTCCCCCTTGACGAAGAAGATTTAAGTCCCAAACAGCTCCTCCTAGGTTATGAGCAAGTGGCACATAGTCTGTTTCAGTACTTCCAGATCCATTGCCGACGATTCCACCGGCACTTGTCATGAACCCTCCAGTTCCATCAGCTGTAAATGCCGTCCCATCTGCGGCTAAACCTAAGGCCCTAGCACCGCCTGCACTGGATAACGGATTGTCAAGAATAGCATTGAGGACAACACCTTCATTCTGCAAGTCACTTTCCACAGAACTAAAATTTAACCCTGAACCGGCATTATTACCACCAGCTGTCCCATTGTTAATATCTCGATCTTCGTCAGTGACAAGAATGACTTGCTGCGCAAAATCTCCATTCCTAAATGTATAGTTATTCAGAGCAAAGTCGATGGCTTGATATCCATCTTCGGTTCCACCACTGGTCACAAGCCCTGAGGCCGCAGTGGCAAACTGACTTGCACTACCAAAATCACCGCCTCCAACTTGATGTGAATGTGGTAACTGGCCCGTGAAGTCAAATCCCCCATAACCAACGATTGCATATCGGTTTACATTGGAACCGGTCCCCACACCAGCCGCTTGAAGCCCCATTTCTAGATCTGGAATTGCGGTTTGAAGGAAAGAATGTTCACCCGCCATCGATCCCGATTCATCCACAACCACAATAACATCCGCGGCTAACGGTACAGCGAAAGCCTGAAATGGAGAACATATTACACACATCGCCGAAATAAAAAATGATACCAGCCTTGCATCTAAGACTTGTCGAATCATTTCCTGACCCTCCCGTTCTTTTGCCAAATAGTATGGATAAATAAAAACGATAAGACTCCCCATGTTTTTGGTACAACAAACACATCAACCTCAAAAAAAAAGACCATTCCTCTTGATCAAGAAGAATGGCCCTTGGGCGCTCTTAATGGCGCAAACAGGCTCTATACTTTATTTTGCTACAATGGGAGGCAGTTTGCGAAAAACTAAACTCCCCTCTGCATTAATGACTTGGAAGCGTAATTTACATTTCTCACATTTAATTTGCAAGAGAGAAAATTTTCCAAGACATTGGTACCGACCGCAGTCTGGACAGCGCACATGCTGCTCTTCTAATACCACTTTTTCTTTCCCCCCGCACTGGGAATTGAAAAATAGATTTATAGAGGATGCCAACTACTTCGATTACTTTACCAGTTGACCTATTATTCTTTCGTTTTTTTATGAAAATTAGGATATATACTTTATTTTATTTGTCAATATAATATTTCTTTTCCCAAAGTGATTAATCATATCCCAGCCTGATCAAATTACAATAATCGACACCTTGTACTTCATACCGGTAACCATTGACTAGCTGCGCGATCGTTGTTTTCGCGGGAACAATTCGGTGTGAATTTTTTTGAGACGGGCTTCTTCGACATGCGTGTAGATTTGCGTGGTCGCGATGCTGGCGTGACCTAACATCATTTGCACTGATCGAAGATCGGCGCCATGATCTAACAGATGCGTCGCGAATGAGTGGCGGAGCATATGCGGAGAAATGGACTTCGTAATACCTGCTCGCTTGGCACGAGCTTGCAGCATTTTCCAAAACCCTTGCCTGGTGAACGGCTGTCCCCTTCGCGTTGGGAAGAGGGCTTGCGATGTGCGTTTTTTCAATAGCTGTGGCCGGGCCTGATTCAGATATTCGGTGAGCCTGTGATTCGCTTTTTCGCCAAGCGGCACCACACGTTGCTTATCCCGCTTCCCTGTGGCTAAGACATAGCCGACGTCTCGGTTGACATGGGATAGCTCTAAATGAATCAATTCTGACACTCGCAGCCCCGTGGCATACAACAATTCCACCATCGCCGCATCGCGTAGATCTTCTGAACTTCGTTGCAACGGTAAATCCAGAAGTTGCGTCACCTCTACCTCATTCAACACCTTAGGCAATCGCGACCATTGTTTTGGCGATCGTACCAATGGAGCCAATAACGCAGGCTTGGTCCCTTCGACTCCGAGGAACCGATAGAAACCACGAACGGCAGCTAAACAACGGGCAATAGACGATGCCGCCAGTTGCTGCCCTCTCAGGTCTCGACGAAATTCCTGAAAGACGTCTTTTGAGACATCGACAAATTGCGTGATCTTTTTCGACGTCAGAAAATTCTTTAACTTTTGTAAATCGCGTCGGTAGGCCGCTAACGTATTGGAGGCCAACCCACCCTCGATACGCAACGAGGTGAGATACTCCTCAATCACAATATCCATCGAATGATCTAGCTCAGTTTCGCTGTTCACGGTTTGCATGCTACTCATATATTAGCGCTTACCTTGTTCTTTTGGTACACTGATCGTAAAGAGAGTTGCAACACGCGTAACGACATCGATATCGTGTTTCGCTGGCTGATAACTCATACCTAGCCATTCACTCTGTAGACTACACAGAACAAACCACACAAATTCTCTCCTTATTCATGCGCGTCACCGTTCTTCTCCTTTCGAACCTTATTCTTTTCAGTGCAATCTGGCATCCATGCTTGGTGAGTGCCAAATCATATGATACGCCTGCGCCTATTTTGGTGGCTCAACAACAGGGCTACTCCGACCAAACGCTTCTTGATAAAGCCAAAACCAACTTTGAAATCCAAGAGTTCGATGAGGCCCTGTCCACGCTGGAATCATTGATTGACCGACAACCTCCTCCTTCTATCCTACAAGAAGCTTATTTCCTGCAAGCTGCAATTTTACGAACGACCAATCAAGAGCAAAGCGCCGCGTCGATCATGGAGCAATTGCTCGATGAATTTCCGATGTCACCGTTGGCCAATGAAACCCGCCTTCTACTTGGACAACTCTATCTGACCCTCGAACAGCCCGAACGCGCGCTGACCGTTCTGCAGCAAGTCTTCAATTTTGCAGCGAGTCCGGCCATTCGACAAGAAGCCCTGAGTCAATTGCGAGAAGCGCATATCTCCCAAGACCAGCATGTCGAGGCTATTAAGGCGACATTAGAAGAGATCGCCTTGGTTGATTTCGAGCAACGCGCAGCACTCAAGACGATCGTTCAAGACCTGATCCTCCAATCCATGGATGAAGCGTCTCTCCAAAATCTTATCGAGGCCTATTCTGATCGCTACCCAGGCGATCTCGCCACCATCCGACTCATCGAATTACACACATCCCATGGCGATGAAGTCTTGGCTGAACGTGACATTCGAACGTTTCTCCAACATTTCCCGGATCACCCGTACGCCCAAACCGCCATGGCGCTCCTGCAGTCCTTCATGCATAAAATCAAAATCAATACGCATGTCATCGCGGCGTTTCTTCCATCTTCTGGACCGCTCAAAACCTTTGGCACAGACTCATTGAATGGCATTCGGCTGGCCCTAGAAGACGGCAAACAACAATTAGGGTTATCGTCCGTCGGCCTTGTCGTGAAAGACACCGCGGCAACCATCAATCCCTTGCGCTCCGAACTTGAACAGGTACTGAATGACTTCAGACCAATAGCCGCCATCGGCCCATTACTCTCTCGAGAAATCCAGAGCATCGCCTATTTGGCTGATGACTATGAAGTCCCGATGGTCACACCATCAGCAACCCTGCTCGATGTCCGCCGATTTGGATCCTATTGGTTTAGCACCGCCTTGACCGCAACCTTGCAAGTTCGCCAACTGGTGGACTATGCCATGAACCAACTTGGGCATACACGATTCTGCATTATCGCGCCAGAAACGGCCTATGGACGTGAGATGAGTCAGCTCTTCACTCAAGCCGTCGAGTACTTCGGGGGTGAATTGATTGCCGTGGAACAGTATTCCGAACAACAGACCGATGTCGCGGAACAGATCATTCGGTTAAAAGACACGGATCTCGCGCTATATGGAACTCTAGAAGAAGAGGAAAAAATATCTAAGAAGAAGAAGAGATCTAAGAAAAAAAAGACGATGATCTATACGCCGGGATTCGATGCCATTTTTGTCCCAGGCAAGCCGGTTAACCTTGCGCTCATCTCGTCCCAATTGGCCTTTTACGACATCAATACTCCGCTCTTAGGCGCAAACAGTTGGCATAATCCGGAAATCTTTCGTTGGGCCAGACATGGGATTGATCATGGCATTTTCACTGACGGGTTTTTTCTCAATAGTCCCGATCCATCGGTCCATGCCTTTATCGAACGATACCGCACTCGTTTCGGGTCTGACCCTTCATTGTTTGCAGTGCAAGCCTACGATGCGACCTGGCTAGTCCTTGACGCCATTCGTAATGGCGCAACAACGGGCACCGATGTTCGAAAGCAATTCCTTCTCCGCCATGATCTCCCAACGCTCAACAGTTTTGCCTCATTTGGTTCCACTGGTGTCCTCAATCGAAAGATCTATATACTTCAAGTTGACAAAGGTCGATTCGTTCAAATTAATTAGATAGATGGATGATCTTGCACCCATTATTCATGCCATTTCGTACCGGGCATTACCACTCATCTTTGCGATTGTTCTGCATGAGTTCGCCCATGGCTGGGTCGCCCATTTTTTTGGCGACCCCACAGCACAATTAGCGGGAAGACTGACCCTCAATCCTCTGGCTCATATTGATACATGGGGATCCATCATCGTCCCACTGATGTGCTTTTTAATGCCGGGTGGATTTTTAATTGGATGGGCCAAGCCCGTGCCTATTGATGCCCGGCGATTGCACAACCCCCGTCGCGACATGGCATTCGTCGCCGCCGCAGGGCCAGCCATGAATCTTGTGTTGGCCATTGGGAGCGCACTCCTGTTGAGCTTGATTTTTGTGATTGACCCTACCATTGCAGAAAATTGGCCACCTCAGCCGGGCTTGGAATCGCGAAGCGATCTGCTAGGCATGGTGTTGCTGCCCTTGGCAGCCATGAGTCTCTTTTCAATCTTGATTAATGTGGTGCTGATGGTGTTTAACTTACTTCCCGTGCCACCACTCGATGGGGGAAGAATTATGACGAGTCTTCTTCCGCCAGCATCGGCCATGACCCTCAGCCGTATTGAACCCTATGGTATGTTTGTGATTCTTGGCATTATTATGGTCGAACCGCAAGTCCATATTATCAGTACGATCATCGGATCCGTCTTTCAGGTGCTCGCGGCTACCGTGCTTCCAAGCCAAATTCTGTAATTACAAAGGAGTCTTTTTGTGTCGAACCGAGTCTTAAGTGGAATGCAGCCAAGCGGACATCTTCATCTCGGAAACCTTCTCGGAGCACTCGACAATTGGAAAGCGCTTCAAGACCAATATCAATGCTTCTTCTTTGTGGCTGATTGGCACGCCCTTTCAACCAACTATGCCGATACCAGCCGGATCAAAGAGTATACCCAAAGTCTGCTGATTGATTGGCTGGCTGCCGGGATTGATCCAACCCGTTCAACCGTCTTTATCCAATCCTCGGTCCCTGATCATGCGATCCTTCATCTTCTACTATCCATGATCGTACCCGTGCCATGGCTCGAACGGAATCCAACCTATAAAGAGAAACAAGAAGAAATCACAGAAAAAGATCTGACAACCTATGGGTTTCTGGGATATCCCGTACTCCAGGCAGCAGATATCCTCTTGTATAAACCTGACTTCGTTCCCGTTGGGAAAGACCAACTACCACATTTAGAACTTACGCGAGAATTGGCCAGACGCTTTAATAATTTATACCAATCAGTATTTCCAGAGCCAAAAGAACATCTCACGAAATTTCCCAAGGTAACCGGTACCGATGGCCGCAAGATGAGTAAAAGTTATCACAACACCATTAACTTGTCGGACTCAGAACCTGAGATTCGCAAAAAACTGAAAACCATGGTGACGGATCCAGCCAGAGTTCGACGAACAGACAAAGGCAATCCTGATGTCTGCCCTGTGTATGATTTCCACAAAATTCTTTCCTCCCAGGCAGTACAGGAACAAGTCAATCAGGACTGTAGAACGGCTGCCATAGGCTGTATAGATTGTAAAAAACTCGTCGCGGATGTCATGGTCGAACGATTGGCTCCATCCTGGGAAACCCGTGCCGGGTTGCTAGCAAAACCCGATTACCTTGAAAACATTATTCAGGAAGGGCAGCAAAAGGCCTCAATCGTGGCTCACGAAACCATGAAGGATGTGAAAGAAGCGATGAAAATTTAAAGGAACGGTATAATTCATGCGCCCAATACGTTCCATTTGAATATGCAGCAAGATTTTTCAAATTCATTCCTTGCACTTCTTGACTTAAGTCACAGGGGTCAGTACCATCCAGACACATTAATTATTCACTCAAAATTAGAAGAAAAACCTAAACTTATCAATCAATTATGGCTATTCGAGTTGCAATCAACGGCTTTGGCCGTATCGGTCGGAATTTTTTTCGTGCTAGCATCGGTCATCCAGATATTCAAGTAGTCGCCATCAACGACCTTACCGACGCCTCCACTCTCGCTCACCTCCTCACCTACGATTCCGTGCATGGCCGGTTTCACGGACAGGTTGAAGCGCAGCCTGGGCGTCTTGTTGTCAATGAGCACTCCATAGAAATTTTCGATAAGCGCGATCCCAAAGAACTGCCGTGGAAGCAGCTCGACATTGATGTCGTCATTGAATCAACTGGCCGCTTTACGGATCGTCAAGGTGCGAGTCAACACCTTTCAGCCGGGGCCAAACGTGTCATTATTTCAGCACCGGCCAAAGATGCTGACTTGACCATCGTTCTCGGCGTCAACGACTCCACGTACAATCCCAAAGAACATACCATTCTTTCCAATGCCTCATGTACCACCAATTGCCTTGCCCCCGTCTCAAAAGTTCTGCTTGAGCAATTCGGAATTCGTCATGGGTTTATGACAACGATCCATTCATATACTAACGACCAACAACTTCTCGATCTGCCTCATAAAGATTTACGGCGAGCACGAGCTGCTGGCCTTTCCATGATTCCGACATCTACCGGCGCCGCAAAAGCACTCCATCTTGTACTACCTGAATTACAAGGGAAAATGGATGGCATTGCCATTCGGGTTCCGACACCCAACGTTTCCATGATTGACCTCTCGGTCGAAGTAGAAACGGACTGCGATGCCACCGCCGTGAATGCAGCCTTTCAACAAGGAGCCCAGGGCTCGCTCCGGAACATTCTGGATTATTCAGATGCACCCATTGTGTCATCAGATTTGAATGGAAGTCCATTTTCCGCCACACTCGACTCACCCATGACTACCGTGATGGACAAACGATTCGTGAAAGTCTTTGCCTGGTATGACAACGAGTGGGGCTACTCATGTCGCCTACGCGACCTTGTAAAGTTCTTAGCCCAACAGTCTTGATTGGGAACCTTCCGTCCCTGGTTCCTTACCCCGTTTGCGATAATATGTTTCGCATGAAAAAGGGGGAACGTCATGAACCTGACCAAACAAACCATCGACCACATCGATCTTCGGAATAAGCGCGTCATCATACGCGTTGACTTCAACGTTCCCCTCGACGATGCCGGACAAATTACCGATGACTCACGCATCCGCGCTGCCCTACCGACAATCAACCATGCGGTTGACGAAGGCGCAAGCGTGATCCTCTGCTCGCATCTAGGGCGACCCGATGGCAAACCTGATCCAAACTTAAGTTTAGCGCCTGTCGCCAAACGATTGCAGCGTCTTCTCGATAAGCCCGTCGTCTTTGCCCATGACTGCTTAGGAAACGAAGTGAAGGCGTTGGTTGACCAAATGAAGCCTGGAGACGTGCTACTTCTAGAAAACTTACGATTTCATGCTGAAGAAGAACAAAATGATGAAACGTTTGCGTCACAATTAGCTTCTCTCGGTGACGTGTATGTCAACGAAGCCTTTGGTACGGCGCATCGATCTCATGCGTCGACTGTTGGCATCACGAAGTTCATGAAGGTGTCTGCCGCTGGATATCTCATGAAGCGTGAAGTCGAAGCGCTGGAAGGCGTCGTTGAAAATCCAGTACGCCCTTTTGTGGCCATTCTTGGTGGCGCAAAGGTATCCGGAAAAATCGGCGTCATTGAAAACCTTGGGAAACGCGTAGACAAGGTCATTATCGGCGGCGGAATGGCCTTTACCTTCATTAAAGCTATGGGGCATGAAATTGGTCGATCTCTCGTTGAAAAAGATATGTTGGAATTTGCCAAGGGAATTCAGGAGCATGCCCTGAGCCGTGGAGTGAAGTTTTATTTGCCGGTGGACTGTGTGGTAGCGGCAAGCCTAGAACCGAGTGCTGAGACAAAAATTGTCCCAATTCAAGAAATTCCCGAGGGTTGGTATGGAATGGATATCGGCCCAGCATCGGTCAAACTTTTTAGCGAAGCCGTCGAAAACGCGAAAACAATTTTGTGGAACGGTCCCATGGGGGTCTTTGAGCGAGATGCATTTTCCCGCGGCACCCTTTCGATGGCGCATGCCGTCGCCAATGCGTATGCCAAGACTGTCGTGGGAGGTGGAGATACAGCTCTTGCGGTACATAGGGCTGGCGAATCCGACAGCATGGCCTTTATTTCAACCGGTGGAGGGGCGGCACTTCAACTCCTTGAAGGAAAACACATGCCCGGCTTAGCAGCGCTCCCCAATCGACCCTAGTTTCACTCCTTCTATTTTTTGTTCAAAATATTCTAGCTTTCTCATTGTCACCCCACAAATTATATGCAACGACCTCTTATTGCCGGTAATTGGAAAATGTACAAGACGGCCTCGGAAGCGCGAGGCTTTCTCCAGGATTTTCTTCAACTCTATCATGAGGAATACGCCGTAGATATCGTGATGGCGCCACCATTTACGGCACTTCAGTCTCTTCGTGATGGACTGCACACAACCGCTATTGCACTTGCAGCACAGAATGCATCATCTGAAGACGAAGGGGCATTAACCGGTGAAATTTCCCCGGCAATGATTAAAGACCTTGGATGCACCTATGTCATTCTTGGGCATTCTGAACGACGCCAACATTTTGGTGAAGAGAACGGCCTGATTAACAAGAAAGTTCACTTGGCGCTTACCCACCAATTGCAACCAATTCTCTGCGTTGGGGAATTGTTGGAAGAACGTGAATCAGGACAGACCAATACAGTCATTGAACAACAGCTTCTTGCAGGACTCCATGATGTAACGACTGAACACATGAAATATATAACAATTGCCTATGAACCAGTGTGGGCAATCGGAACGGGAAAAGCCGCGACCGTTGACCAGGCGACAGATGTCCATGCACATATTGGGTCGATAATCAAAAATACCTGGGGCGTGACACGTGACACCATTCGTATTCTGTATGGCGGCAGCGTCAATCCTGAAAATGCCGATAGCCTGTTTGAGTCTCCACAGATTAATGGAGCTCTAGTAGGAAAAGCTTGTCTCAATCCAGCCTCATTTGCTAAGATTATAGGCTCTGCGCAGCGCTCATCCATTTAACCACGAAATATCGGGATAGAATATGTATACCTTGACCGTTGTGATCCACCTCATTGTGTGCTTTCTGATGATTGCCGCTATTTTGTTGCAAGCTGGGAAAGGTGCAGAAATCGGAGCAGCATTCGGAGGATCAAGTCAAACGGTCTTTGGAAGTCGAGGCCCAGGAACATTCCTCAGCAAGGTGACCGTTGGAGCGGCAATTATCTTTATGCTCAGTTCATTAAGTCTTGCGCTTCTCTCAAAACAGGAAAACACCGCATCATCCGTGATTGACTTATCGACGCCTGCCAAAAATGACACGTCAGAAAAAGAAGTCGAGTCGACCCCTGCAGCATCAACTGAGGTTGATACAGAGCCAGCTCCCGCTTCGTCTGAGTCAACAACAGAACCCTCACCAGAAGCTGCAACAACACCAGCCACAACAGAATAAAAAAGCAAAACGGGCCCTGTGCGCTGCACAACGCAGGGACTACTCCCTACTTGTCTATACGAGGGGTGACGGAAACTCTATAGCCGTTTCAGTATACTCCGTCTGTACGACGTGTATTTTTGCGCTGTGTACATGATGTAAATTCGGCTGGAATTTATTTGGAATGACTATAGCGTTGTCCCGCACGGAGTTCGTCGTATTTTCCTGTTTGGAACGTACTTGGATTCGCTATAGCTGTTGGAGATTACACAACAGGGGTGAGCCAATTTGCATAGGCAGGATCTTTCCCTTCAACAATGCTGAAAAATCCTTTTTGTAGGGTACTCGTGATGGGGCCTGGCTTCCCTGAGCCAATGACCCGGTCATCCAGTTCACGAACCGGCGTGACTTCAGCAGCTGTACCCGTTAAAAATATTTCTTCAGCGACATACATGGCATCCCGCGTAAATCGCTCCTCAATAACCTGAATTTTTTTGTCCTTGGCCAATTGAATCATCGAGTTTCGCGTAATACCCTCTAAAATCGAAGTCAAGGGAGTCGTTCTCAGGATCCCTTTGCTGACAATAAACACATTTTCACCAGTTCCTTCGGCGACATACCCATCAGGGTCTAGAAGAATGGACTCTTCGTAGCCAGATTTTTTGGCTTCCCACTTCGCAAGAATGGAATTCACATAGTAGCCAGAGATCTTGGCACGCGTCATAGCGACATTGACATGATGACGTGTGAACGATGATATTTTTGCCCGAATGCCATTCGCGAGAGCATCCTCTCCAAGGTACGCTCCCCAAGGCCACGCGGCAATGGCCAATCGAACGGGGTTTTCGCCTGGATACACACCCATAGGGCCATAGCCCAAATACACAATCGGCCGGATATAACAGGACTTCAGGTCATTCACACGAACCGTCTCAATAATGGCATCAGTCACGTCTTTTCTTGAATAGGGAATGGTCATCATGGTGATATGCGCTGATTCAAAGAGACGGTCCACATGCTCTGGCAAGCGAAAAATTGCTGACTCCGTCAGACCTTGATAGCAACGAATTCCTTCAAATGCAGCCAAGCCATAGTGGAGAGAGTGCGTTAAGACATGAACAGATGCTTCGTTCCAATCTACAAACGTCCCATCCATCCAGATTTTTTGACTTGGAGTGTCCATACAGCTAAACCCTACAATTAAAACTCGCCACCGCTGTCCGTCTGGTATATAGCAGTGAGTTGATTGACTGTCAACGAACAGATCAGACGGTGTCGGGGCATTCTAAAATCTTGACACCTTTTTCAACTCCATGATAAAAACCAGTACAATAAGGGAGAATATGTATGTACGCTATTATTGAAACGGGTGGAAAACAATATCGGGCTGAGCCCGGTGTCGTGCTTCAAGTAGAAACTTTAGTAGGAGAAGTTGGAACTGTTGTTGAGCTTCCTGATGTTCGATGTATTCATAATGACAGTGGCGCAATATTCGGTTATCCAAAAATCGAGAATGCGGCTGTAAAAGCTGAGATTCTTCGTCATGGAAGAACTCGAACCATTCGCGTGTTCAAGAAAAAACGTCGAAAAAATTATCGACGAACCAAAGGGCACCGCCAAGGATTCACGCAAATTCGCATTGCTGAAATCGTAAATCCGTCTTAACGCATTTACCCCTAACGGAGAATTGACACATGGCACATAAAAAAGGAGGAGGCTCCTCTCGAAACGGTCGCGACAGTAACCCTCAATACCTGGGAGTCAAAGCATATGGGGGCGAGGCCGTGTGCGCTGGGAGCATCATTGTTCGACAACGTGGCACGAAATTTTACCCGGGGTTGAACGTTGGACTGGGAAAAGACTACACCCTCTTCGCAAAAGTTACTGGCACCGTGAAGTTTGAAGGTGGTAAAGACCGACGAAAAGTGAGCATTTACCCTCCTGCGTGATCAACACAGAGACTCTTCGCTTCGATTTCTCTGTCCATCACCCTGTTCATCCCTTCCATTCATTTCATTGCTGCGAAATACGTTTCTGAGCAATAAGGACAGCCATGTTTATTGATCAAGCCCGCATCGCCGTGAAGGCTGGTTCTGGAGGTGACGGAGCCTGCAGTTTTCGACGAGAGAAATTTGTGCCTCGAGGAGGCCCGGATGGGGGTGATGGTGGCCATGGTGGCAACATTATCTTTACGGCCTCAACACGCGTCTCAACATTGCTCGACTTTCGATATCTCCGTCATTACGAAGCACCTTCAGGGCAATATGGACAGGGGGCCAACAGGTCAGGAAGCGCGGGAGCAGACGTCATTATCCCTGTCCCGGTAGGTACGATTATTAAAGAAGAAGAAACGAAAACCATCCTTGCGGACCTCATCAGCGATCAACAGAGCGTCATTATCGCCCACGGAGGGAAAGGCGGTCGCGGGAACTCAAACTTTGCGACCCCAACCAATCGGGCCCCTCGGGAATTTGAAACTGGCATTCCAGGGGAAGAACGTTCATTAATTTTAGAATTAAAGCTGCTTGCAGATGTGGGACTCGTTGGATTTCCCAATGCCGGCAAGTCCACCCTAATTTCCTCAATTTCTTCTGCTCACCCGGAAATTGCCAGCTACCCATTCACCACTCTGCGTCCGCATCTTGGCGTCGTCAGCGTCACGGAAGACCAAAGTTTTGTGGTGGCAGACATTCCAGGACTAATTGAAGGCGCCCATGAGGGCAAAGGCTTAGGATTTCAATTTCTTCGGCACATTCAACGCACAGCATTCCTACTCTTTCTTATTGATATTTCGGAGTGGTCGGTCGATGATCCTGTGGCAAGCTTTCTCACACTGAAAAATGAACTCGAATCCTATGATACCGATTTAGCTCAACGTCCCTTTGCTGTCGTTGCCACAAAGATAGATAGTCAGGGCACTGGAGAGTTACGACACACCTTGCAGGCGTACTGTGAGGCACACGACTTTTCATTCTTCGCAATTTCTGCAGTCACTCGTGAAGGGCTTTCACCACTGCTCTCCTTCTTGGCACAACACGTCGCCAACGTGAGAAACACATGCGAGACCAGCTCCTAACACAAACCAAACGCCTCGTCGTCAAAATTGGAAGCAGCTTAGTGGCCTCTCGTGATGGAGGCCTTCGCGTCGCACAGATCGCATCCATCGTCAATGACCTCGCATACATTCACGCGAACAATCGACAAGTCGTCGTCGTCTCATCTGGCGCTATCGTCGCAGGCATTCAGCCTTTAGGCCTCAAAGCCTACCCCAAGTCGATTCCGCTGAAGCAAGCCGCGGCTGCCGTGGGACAGAGTCGACTCATTCGCGCCTATGAAAAGTCTTTTGAAAAAACAGGCGACAAGGTCGCGCAAATTCTGCTTACGCACCAAGATCTCGCAGATCGAAAACGCTTTCTCAATGCCCGCCATACGCTCACGTCTCTCTTAAAGTATGGCGTCATTCCGATTATCAATGAAAATGACTCCGTGTCTGTGGATGAAATCCGCTTTGGCGATAACGATAGTTTGGCCGGTCAAGTTGCACACCTGGTCGATGCCGACCTGTTAGTCATCCTCTCAGATGTCGACGGCCTCTACACCGCCGACCCTCGGCAACAACCTTCAGCAACTCTGATTCCCTTAGTGGAAAAATTTACCAAATCCATAGAACAAACCGCTGGTCTGTCGAGAAGCCAAGAAAGCCGAGGAGGCATGGTGACCAAGATTCAAGCGGCCAAACATGTTGCCCGATTTGGCGTCTCAACCTTGCTTCTGAATGGAGAAATGCAGGGATTGCTGCCCAAGGTGTTACAAGGAAAACCAGGAGGCACATTTTTCCTCCCTCACCTCAGCCCCCTCAACAGCCGAAAACAGTGGATTGCCTTTACCCTTCGTTCCAAAGGACAACTCCAATTAGACGAAGGAGCTGTTGAGGCCTTGCAACAACGTGGGAAAAGCCTCTTACCCTCAGGAATTCTTGAAGTCCAAGGCCAGTTTAATGCAGGGGACCCCGTCACCTGCACCGACAAGAAGCAAAAGGAATTTGCCAAAGGCTTAGTCAATTACTCATCCCAATTTCTTCGAGAAATCAAGGGACGCAATACGCGTGACATTCAAAAGCTGTTTGGAAAACGTGAATACGAAGAAGTCATCCACCGCGACAACATGGTTTTACTCTAGCAAGAGACGCGCAATGTTGAACGTTTCACACTTCATGGCACACATGTTCCCTGCCACCCCTTGCGCTTCACACTTCGCGTTTCACGGCTTCCCGAATTTCACATTTTGCCTTTTGCCTTTTGCCTTTTGCATTCTCTACTAATTTAGCCTATGCACATCGGACTCTTAGGGGGCTCCTTCAATCCTATTCATTCCTGTCATTTGCACATTGCGGAACATGCGCAAGCGGCATGCAAGATTGACCGTATCGTCTTTATTCCAACAGGAGATCCACCCCATAAAAAATCTACCTCATTGGCACCAGCACACCATCGACTCACCATGACTCAGATGGCGCTTGAATCCCATCCAACCTATTCGGTGTCGGATATTGAGATTCAATCCACCAAAGTATCCTATACCATTGACACACTGACAACACTTCAACACACACACCAAGACGTCACCCACTGGTCGTTCATTATCGGGCTTGATGCCTTTTTGGACCTGCATACGTGGAAAGAAGCCTCCCGCCTTTTACATCTATGTGATTTTATTGTCTGCTCAAGGCCAAATGCCGACTTCGCCAAAGTTTCATCAGTGACATGCTTACCACCAATCTCGCCTCATAACCTTCAGAGTCTTAAGAATGGGCAAATCCAAAGGCTTGAGGTCCCGCTCCCGACTTCAAGACAGCTCACATTTCTCTCATTGCCCCCTTGCGAAGCTTCGGCTTCGTTGATTCGGACTTACGTACAAGAAGGTCGTAGCGTTTCGCATTGGTTGCCGCCTTCTATAGAATCTTATATACTTGAGCATCATTTATTTCAGGTCTAATTTTTGTGAATTCTGATATTCCGCATTCCCAACAAAAAGCTCTTTGCATTGCTGAAGCAGCCTTAAGCAAAAAGGCCTCGGATGTATTGATCCTGGATGTGCAAGCGCTCACCTCTCTCGCCGACTATTTCATCCTGGCATCAGGGGAGTCCGAGCGTCAGGTCAAAGCCATTGCCAATTATATTACGCAAGAAATAGCCACAACCTATCACACAACGCCACTCATCGAAGGGGCCGGGACCTCGATGTGGATCTTGCTGGATTATGAAGATATCGTGGTGCATATCTTTAAAACGGACATTCGACAATACTATGCGCTGGAAAAAATGTGGTCGGATGCTCCTCGCATACCTATTCCCGATCTAGTGCGCGAAGAACAACCATCCCGTGCTTACCAAACTGCTGGAAAAACACCAACAGCCGCTGCCAGGTACGGCAGTTAACACTTTTTAATGAGAACGGGCCTGACAGTTTTTATAGCTGACATCAAGGGGACTCTCACATGACTGACTTCATAGATCTCACAGACCGCGCACTCGCAGACACCTGCTTGACCAAAACAGAGTCTCTTGCCTTGCTCCAAACCCCAGATGATCAACTCCTTGACCTGATTAACGCCGCCTACCGCATTCGACGCACTCACTTTGGCAACACAGTGCGATTACAAATGTTACTGAATGCAAAAAGTGGAGCCTGTCAAGAAGATTGTCATTATTGCTCTCAATCATCGGTTTCAACCGCAGAGATTGACCGCTACGCACTGGTCTCTCCCAAAGACATGCTTCAAGGTGCACGACGGGCTGCTGAAGCCAAAGCGCAACGCTTTTGTGTGGTCATCAGCGGTCGTTCCCCGTTAGATCGGGAAATTGCTCAAATTTCAACTGCGGTGAAACAAATTAAAGAAGAATTACCTATTCAAGTCTGTTGTTCGTTAGGATTGTTGAATGAAGGCCAAGCGAAAGAGCTAAAAGCGGCGGGAGTTGATCGCATTAACCATAATCTCAACACCAGCGAAGCGTATCATGCCTCGATTTGCACAACGCACACATTTGCCGATCGACTGAACACGCTTAAACACGCACGAGCCGCTGGACTGGAACTCTGCTCAGGCGGAATTATTGGCATGGGCGAATCCGATGAAGACCTCGTCGACTTAGCCTTTTCGCTTCGAGACCTTGATCCAGACTCGATCCCGCTCAACATGCTGCACCCGGTTCCCGGAACACCATTTGAAGGAAAACACCAGCTAACACCACGCCGGTGCCTCAAAATTCTCTGCATGTTTCGCTTCCTGCATCCCCGACGAGAGATTCGTGCCGCCGGAGGTCGGGAATGGAACCTTCGATCATTACAACCCTTGGCTCTCTATGTAGCCGACTCACTCTTTGTCGATGGGTACCTCACGACACCAGGTCAACCCGCGGCCGAAGTCCAAAACATGATTGAAGACCTTGGCTTTACCGTCGAAGTCACCTATCAGCCTCAAGTTGCGACAGCCTCCTAGTTCTGGCAGGAAAACTGAAATCTCACAAGGCCTCTCACACACTCCCTTATAGAGACGTCTGCACCACGATTTTTGCAAGCCGAGCTAAGGTGATAATTGTGACTCCTTCAATTCTCTGATCATAGAGATGTCCGAAGTCTTTTCTATCTCCTGTTACTAAGTATTGGCATCCGCAACGAATGGCGGTACAGAGAATAGGTTGGTCTTTACCGGATAGCTTGACGGGAAGATCGAACTGAACTGATGGAACCACCCGAACCTGATGTATTAACGCATTCAGGCTCTGCTCCCATGACTGACGTTTGACTTGGACGTTTCGTCTGGCTTCTTCAACAGCAAAGTCACTCGTCATAGCCTCCTCTCGTGCAATGAGGAGGTGTATCAAACGAGCAATGTTACTACCACCATTGCTAGCGGAGAACAACACATTGGCATCCAGAAAGACACGAATCATAATGATTCCCTGAACTATTTTTCAGGGGATAGTAGCTTGCCAATAGCCTTTTCATCACTGGCAAACTCATTGATTCGTTCTTCGGTATAGATTTCAACGGGTACGCTGAAAGCCGGACGTAGCAATAAGCCTTGCTCCGTATCCTCAATGATAAGTTCGTCATGAGCTTTGATGCCAAAGGCCGCTCGCATCTTGGCTGGAACGGTAAGTGCGCCACGCTCATTGATAGTAATCTTTGCCTGCATAAATTCAGTATAACGGTAATTCTGAAATACTGCCACTCATTATTGATTCACGAATAATGAAAACGAAAAAAGTTATTGAAAATCAATAGTTATCTATTCGTACCTCAATCCTTCTGCAATTGGCTGCCTTGCCGCCCAGCGGGCGGGAATGTATCCGGCTAGAAGGCCGGCTACAGCTGCGACACAGACCGCTTCAACAATGGTGAGTGACGGGACCATCAGTTGAATTGTCCAGCCAAATGATTGCTTATTAATCACTTTCACTAAGAGTACCGACAGGGCTAATCCACCCATGATTCCAAGAATAGCTCCTAAGACCGAAAGGTACCCTGACTCCCAAAATACTAGTCTTTGAATTTGCGTTGCACTGGCTCCCAGTGCACGTAACATTGCTATTTCTCGTTGTCGTTCAAGAATTGCCGTGATCAATGTGTTCACAATACCTAACACCGCCACACACAGCGCAATCAACTCCAAGACATAGGTCACCCGGAAGGTACGGTCAAAAATCTCCAATATTTCCGCTCTCAGCTCTCCATTGCTGATGGTGGTAACTGGTTGCCTCATTCCCAGGAGTTCTTCGATTCTATCGCGTGCCTGCGTTAATTCCGTTCCAGGCTCGAGGTAAACGGCAAAGACACTGGCCTCACGATCTAACCAGAGCTCCTGATACACACTCTGATCCATCACCACTTTCCCGCCATCTGTCGCATAGTCATAAAATCTTCCCAAGACGGCAAACTCTTTTAGACCTTGAGGCGTCGCAATCGTCATCACATCTCCACGTTGCACGCCCAGGCGTTCTCCCAATACCTCCGAGACAATGACGCCATGTTGATCGATCATGTGCTGTAAAATCGTGTCAGAATCACCCGATTCGAATAAATACTTGCTGCGTTCTGCATGCAGACCAATATCTCGAGAAACTAAGACAACTTGAACGCCCTCAGCTAATGCTGACACTTCACGATAGGGGTCAATAGCCGTGACGCCTGGAATAGCCCGCGCTTCTTGCAGCAGTTCGGACGAAAGACGTGCCGCTTCTTTATCTTGATCATTACCTTCCCACCACAGAGTCGGAGCCACAATCACGTCAGCCATCATGGTTTGGTCAATCCACAACTCTACGGTATACCGAAAACTCTGAATCATGGCTCCGACTCCAACCATAATCGCAAGCCCAATGACGAGCGCCGACAGCGTGACGCTACTTCTCCCCGGATTTCGAACGAGCTGCTCGGCAGCCAAGACACGAGGCACACTCCAATCACGAGAAGCACGAGTCATCTTGAGCAATGGCAAACTTCGAATGAGAAGCGGGCCCAATAATGTACACCCCAGTAACATGAGAAACACCGCCGCATATCCAAATACTGGAACGCCTCGAACCGGGTGCAAGACACTCAATAATCCAGCTAACACAAAAAATCCCAAAGCCATCCATGTCCAGAAACTTCCATGTCGCGTCGTCACTTCTTCATAATCTCCAGGAGCCAAGGCCCGAGTTGGCATCGTCCCGCTTGCTTCCCAACAAGGACGAAGCGCTCCGATTAGTGCCACCACAAGCCCAAGAGCTGCGCCTTCAAGAATCATGATTGAAGACAACGTCACGACATCAGCCGTCACCACACCATATAAGTCGGTCACACTTTGACGCACAAGAGAAGAGAGTACCTGTGCCATGATGAAACCAAGGCCGCAGCCGACAAGACCGCCGAACAAGCCAACGGCCATGGCTTCGAACCCAAAGACCAGACTAATCTGGATACGTGACATCCCGATGGCCCGCAAAATCCCAATTTCTCGACGGTGTTGCACCACTGAAAAAGACATCGCGTTGTAGACCAGAAACAGCCCAACCAGAAGACCAACCGTGCTCAACATCGTCAAATTGAACTGAAAAACCTTCACCATCGCATCGACCTGTTGCGTTCGCTGGCTGGTGCGAGCCAGCGTCGCAGTAGACGGAAGAACCCCCTTCAGCTCTTCCAACACGGTTGAAACATTAGCCCCCTTCGACAGGACAAGATTGACTTGAGTCAATCTGCCTTCATAACCGAATAACGCTTGCGCGGCTGCGATATCGAGCACAGCCATATCATCCAATCGTCGACGAGTGGGACTGGAAGGAGTGATGAAGCCGCGTACTTGCAAGTGAACATTCCGTTCTCCCGTAGAGACTTCCAGGCTATCACCGACTTTCCATCCCGTTTTTTGGCCTAATGCATGACCTATGAATATGGAATCCATAGATACGAGAAATTCCAGACTGGATTCTTCCTGCTCTACGTCCTCGACTTCAGAGAAACTCGCCCCATCCATCGAAATCAGCTCAAGCATGTCCAAGCCGAGAATCTGGATATCTTGAATCTGAGCCTTTTCCTTCTGCGCTGAAACGAAAACCTTGAGCACAGGGTGGACTGACTCTATAGCCGGATGCTTCCGAATCAGACGCAACAGACGTTCATCAAACTCACCGTCTCGCCCAGAAATCTGAATCGAGGCTTCGCCAACAACCGTCTCCACCGAGGCCTCGAACGATTGAAACACTTCGCCATTCACTAAGCGGATCGCCAGCCAGGCGGAGACACCGATGGCTACCCCGACAATGGTCAAACTCGTGCGGATGGGACGTTGCCTAAGATGTGCGTAAACAAGTAAGAATATGGCTTTAAACACTGCATGCATGGAGTGTTGTCTCAGGATATAAGCTTATGGTAAATTAACTAGACAAAGATGCGTGAGTTTACGTGGTCAAATAGAACCGAAACCCAGCCCTCTAGACGGGATCGAGATGTGAATGCTTCAACAAACCAGAACGATGAGCAATCCCTAACCACCAGGCAGAAAGAAATTCTCCGGCTAGTCGCACAGGGGTACACGAATCGTGAGATAGGGGAGCGGCTCGATATTAGCGTTCGAACCGTCGAGGTTCATCGATTTAATCTTATGCGCCGTCTTCGTGTTCGAAATGTGGCCCAACTTCTTCGTCAAGCTCTCGCGCTTCGCCTGATTCCCAAAGGGTCAATGGTCAAATAACCACACCAGTCATTAGACTTCCAGGTTACAATTCTTTCAGCTTTCCACGACATTCAGCCACCGAATTATAGCCTTTTTTACGAAGCCAGTCTGTCAATTCCCGTTCAAGACGTTCAAAGACCTTCACGTTTTCATCCACCAGAGCCGTGCCAATTTGCACAGCAGACGCCCCACATAAGAGATGTTCAAACACATCCTGCCCTGTTTCAACTCCCCCCGTGCCAATAATCTGTATGGTCTCCCCGACTAACTTGTAAAATGCTCGCACATTGGCTAAGGCAACAGGCTTAATAATTCGACCGCCCACTCCTCCGAATCCGCCCTTTGGCTTAATCACCACAGTTTCTGTTTCCACATCAAGCACAAGACCATTGCCTACAGAATTAATGGCTGAAATAAACGATACGCCGACACGAGTCAGGACTTCAGCCATGGCTTCATGATGGACCGGATCGAAATATGGAGGAAGTTTGACACCGATGGGAGGAACGGCAAGATCACGAATCTTCAGGAGCAATTCTTCGGAAGCTTGAAAATCATAACCGATCTGAGGCTTACCGGGAATATTGGGACACGACAAGTTAATTTCCATAAGATCAGGCTTCGCGTCATTGATCGCCTTAACCGCTTCAAGAAAGTCTGAAGGTTTAAGACCGGCAATACTCGCCACAATGGGCTTCTTATAGTGACGAAGACCTGGAATCAATTCGGCATAGGCTTGGTAGCCAAGATTGGGAAGGCCCATGGAGTTAATAGACCCTCCAGGAAAGGACACATAACGAGGCTCAGGATTACCGCTTCGCTCTTGTGGGGTCATCGACTTCGTCACAATGGCCCCGGCTTGTGACTCTCCTAATTGATGCAGATCGTGTTTCGTCACACATCGAGCGCCGGATGCATTCATCAGACACGTCGGAAAATGCACCCCAGCTATCGTTGTTGAAAGATCCATAAAATTAGGAGAACTGTCCATCACGTAACGTCAGCTGAAAATCTGCGGCAGCCGCGGCCGCTTCTGAATGGGTAGCCAGAATCACCGTTTGACCGAATTCTTGAGAGCAGCGCTTGAGGAGCGAGACAATTTCCATACCATTCTGCGAATCTAAATTCCCAGTCGGTTCATCCGCCAAAATAAGGTGAGGGGCATGAACAAATGCCCGAGCAATGGCAACCCGCTGCTGCTCACCTCCCGACAATTCACTCGAACGATGCTGAGCTCGCTCTTGAAGCCCAACAATTTCTAGCATATTTTCAGCAGATTGGCGAATAATGCGAGAAGACTTCCCTTGTAACCTGAGAGGAAGAGCCACATTTTCCATTGCAGTGAGGCCTGGTACAAGATGAAAGGCTTGAAACACAATTCCCAGCCACTCTCTCCGCACAGTTGTCCATTCTTGATCCCCAAAGTCACGGGTGGATTGTCCCTTGAGAAGGATATCGCCGGATGTCGGGACATCTAATCCTGCAATCAGGTTTAAGACCGTACTCTTTCCACTCCCGCTCGGCCCCATGATCGACCAAAACTGTCCAGCAGCTATTTCAAGACACACATCAGACAGGGCCCTGATGACAGAAGCGCCACGAACATAATTCTTCACAACATGTTGAAATGTCACCACAACATACGCCTGCTTTCTAGTAAGCTACTGACTGTTTCTCTAGCGAAAAAGCCATGACCTTCTCTGCTAACATATCAGCTTAACCTCGTATATCACAGGAAAACACATCCCCACAATGAAACGGGCAATGTCTTATATATGTTTATCTATTGGCCAAGATACGCCGAATCATTGCCAATGCGTACACACTTCCTCATGAGCAACATCCAGGAACTGGCTCGAACACTCTCGCATGCACTCCTGCCTGTGAACTGCGCAAGCTGCGGTGCCCCCCTCTGGGGAGACCCAATTCCATTTCTTTGTCAACAATGCTGGGACACAATTCAGCCTATTACTGGCCCCAAATGCCCTCGATGCAACCTTCCCTTTGCCTCACCCTTCGCCTTACGGCACAGTCCTCAGCATTGTTGCAGTACATGTCGAATCCGTCCTCCGGCATTTTCTCAAGCCTGGACACTTTACCCCTATCAATCACCTCTCAAAGAAGCGATTGGACTCTTCAAATATCATGGGAAAATTTCTTTGGCCAATCCGATTGCTTACCTGATAACCAACACCTTGAAAACGATCCCGCCGATAGATCTCATTATGCCCGTTCCTATGCATGGCACTCGACTACGAGAACGCGAATACAATCAATCATTATTGCTTGCACACCGGCTCAGTGCCCACTTTGATATCCCCTTGAATTACATGGCGTTAATTCGAACACGTGCGACGATACCTCAAACCGCCCTTTCACGACATGACCGTCTCAAAAACCTCCGTCGATCCTTTGCGGTAATATCCCCTCGATCGATCAAAGAGAAAACCATACTGTTGGTTGACGATGTCTTTACGACTGGAACGACCGTCAACGAATGCGCAAAAACCCTTCGAAAAGCGGGATCAGGGAATGTATATGTTGTGACATTGGCACGAATACTCTAAATTGATTGCGCGTACTTCTAAGGGCTAAAAAAGTAATACTTCTCATCGTAAGTGAGCAGATGTCCTCAAGCAAAACTACTTGACATTTTTATTTCATACGATATGCTATACCCTAAGTAGGAATGGCAAAACTATTATTACCTAGAGGGTCGTTTGAATGTTTGCCGGACAATACCCATGTAAGCTCGATGAGAAGGGACGCTTTCTGGTCCCCAGTCCTATTCGCGAGGAATTAGAGGCACAAGGTCAGGGTGGCGTTGTCTTCTTAAAAGGACAAGAGCTCCCCCTCTCTGCCTATTCTCCAAGTGAATGGCAAAAAGTCCTCGAACGAGCCAAAGAAACCTGCGACGACGATCAAAGTCGCTTGTTCATGCACTACCTCGTGGCTGAGGCAGCCTCTTCAGATATGGATAAAGCGGGTCGCATTTTAATTCCTGGACGTCTCAGAAAGACCATTCCTCTAGAAGATGACATGGAAATTGTGATTGTCGGGATGTATCACCGCCTTGAAATTTGGAATCCTTCAGATTGGCGACGATTCGTCATGAAGAATGCAGAGAAGTTTGAAGAGGTTCAAAGCAAACTGTTGGGGCTTCTGTAACCGAGATATCCAGACTTGTACGTGTAGGCATACGCGAACCAAGACTCAAAGTCGTTCCATCTACTCTCACCCTTCTGTGTCACGCCCCATATACATTCATAGCTTAAAAGATTTTGACAGAAAAACTTCAGTGTCACGCCATAGACCCTCGAAAGGCACAACGTCACGCCTGTCGGCACGGTCATTCTCCGCAGTTCCTGACACCTCACTCATCTGTCGTATAACACCTCGAGAACTCACCCTTACCCTCCCCATTCCCCCAAGTATCAATCAGCAGTACGCAACGGTGAATGGACGACGGATTCTCTCATCAAAAAGTCGACAATATAAAACTCTTGTAGCTCAACAAATTCTCTCTACGTTGACATTTTCTCCAAACCGCACAGCTCTCCAGCATAACCTCAACACCCATTCGCTTATTCTTTCTGTCCGATTTTATTTCACGACTGCCCTGAGACGAGACCTGGATGGAGGACTCAAGATCTCCCAAGATGCTATCTGTAATGCCCTGGGAATTAATGACAATCGCATTACCGAAATTCACTTATATAAATCGGTGGATGCTGCTTCGCCTCGCATAGAATGTACCCTCTCCATACACCAACCCACGCCTCTCCCTCGACAAAAGTCGAAAACGCCAAGCACCAGGAAAAAGAATTGACCGTCCCCACACAGGGATCGTCCGTCCTGGAAAGACGAACGCATTCAATTTCAGCTTAGGACTATCAGGATCTTCAAGATAGGTATTGGGGAGAAGTACATGGAGGGAGTGTTGAATAATGCTGATATCGAGCTGCAATATTCCTCGAGCACGTGTTGGATGTCAGAAGCCTCGGGTCGGTTCAAAAAAGTCCGTCCAGCAAGGCCACAGCCATTTTGACGCGCGGAGCGTACTGGTTATACGTGAGCACGGCAAAATGGCGAGAACGCCGCTGGCGGCTTTTTTCAACAGACCCATGGAGAGACGGACGATGCAGGAAGGGGGAAAGACTATTTGGCGTTCTGACGAAGCCAGCCTCGCTCAACGGCGCGTAAGATTCGAGAGATAATCTGTTCGGTGGATTTGGCGCTTGCGTGCATAAATTCTGGAAAATGGACTCCAACCCTGCCTGCACGTTGATGCCTGACAATGCCAGGAACCCAGACACTATCTTCCATACAACAAAGCTTCACAGAAACTTTTTCATCAACGTGAAGAGACGGCACCTGACCTTTGGGGAACTCGAGCAAGACTCCATTGAGACTCAGGTTCACAGCCTTACTCGTCCAGGCCTTACTTTTACTACAACGCAATTCGGAATCGAGGTTCAGGCCGTGAACCACACGAGCCCGAAATCCTTCACGTCGCTCTTTGGATGTTGTCGTCATCGTACGATTTGGAGAATAAGGAATTATATGACGTAACAGTTGCTCCGATCACATGCATTTATGCAGAGACCGTAGAAATCGATGAAACCGCTTCGTCTTCTGATTCAAACACTGGAATCCATTCTGAAATCTCGGTTAGGTCAAGAATGTCTCGCACAAACCCCTGTTGAGCCACAATGCTCAACTTGCCGTGTATACGTTGAAAACGCCGTTGTGCGAGCACCAACCATCCCAGAGCCGCGCTATCAATGAACGAGACTTCGGTCATATTTAAAATGATAAAACGAAGACCGTCATTGACGGCCATATCGATTCTCCACTTAAAATCCTGCCGTGCATTTTGATCGAAACTCCCGACAAATTTTTCAATGATGACCTGATCGTTGACTTTCTTTTCAGATATGACCATTTCCAATCCCGTCTGTTGAGGATACTCGTGGATGATCTTCCTTATATCGGTTTCTGGTGAACCCGACTTAAGCCCTGCAGAGGCCATCTACGGAAAAAATCAAACGGATACAAGTCGGATTCAAAGGGATGGGGTCACGAACGGAATGAAGACACTACGGAACCAACATGTTGAATTGAATATTATCGAGATATTGTTGAGGTGCCTGATCTTGGGAAAGACTTCTATACGGGCGTTGAATACGAATACGGACCTCATGCATTCCCGCATCAAGATGAACCATGCCTTGCAATCGCTCACGTTGCGTCGTCGCGGTTGGGATAGGGCCAAAATCATGGCTGGCAATGACCTCGCCATCGACTAACAGATCAACGACTCCCCCAGCCAAATTCCGGCGATCCTTCGGAGAAGAATAGGACGAAGCAATATCGGCAGTGAACACCATACGCCCCCCTGCTACATGAAAATTCGTATAAATTCCTCCACCGGCAAGAGACGGACCGCCAGCTTGATATTGTTGTTGTCCCACCTTAAACACAATGCTCTTGGATACATGCCCATCACCCTTGATATCGAAGTCGACACACCGAGGAAAAGCCTCACCACCTAACGACCCATTCGGAGTTTCAAACACTGTCCACCCGGAAAGGTCACCCAACTCAAAGTCACCATTGGCAATCAGAAACGCCTGAGCCTCTAAAGGAATAACGAGGAGGAGGCAACAGAACGCCTTCAGACATCTTATGGCCAAAACGGTCGCTGACGATATTCTCATGCCCCTCATCTTTCTGTGAGTGCTTCAGTGGCCATCAACATTACCCTGCACAAAAAAGCGGGCACATTATCAAAAACGAACACCATCACGTTCATCTGAATGTACGGTAAAAAACCCATGCATCCTCGGCTAGGTGTCTTGAAATATAAAATAGAAGGAGGAGCGACAGCAACGTTAATCCGAGGAGAGGTATTGAATGGATGTCACTTGTGCATCCAGATACAATTCAAGTCCGGCACCTTCTTCAAGATGATCAAAGCCTTGATTGATTTTCCCGCCAATCGCTGTGAGATAAAATGTTTTCCCCCAATTATTCACTTGACTTGGAATGGTAACCGACTGCATCACACTCATCAGGATATCATCTTTGCCATCCTCTCCCGTTCGCGATCCGCCAGAATCGCTATCATAAAACGTGAAGAGGATATTCATTTTCACAGCAGTATCGGCATCATTATTCCATTGCGTCCACACTTCAAATGTCCGGAGGTAATTATTGTGAAACGGTCCCATTTCATGCAGTGCAAGAGGAACGGGAAACGCTTGCCGATTCAAAAAGACAGGGCCTGCCCACACCATACTCGTCGAAGTACAGAGATACAGAACACAACACAAAAACCACAGTATGACTCGTGAGACCAACACCATCGACTCCCCTCGTGATGACTTCCAATATCACTTGTTTGTCGGTCACTTCAAGTGAGTCTTTGAATGACGAAAATGAACCATCACCAGCTACGGACATTGAAGAAAAACGCAACAAAAATTGCTCAAAAAACATAGATCGGCTCCATCGATGTTTGTCGTTGTTATGACTCGTTCGTGCCCATGGCGAACGGCAGACGCAACGACACGTCCACACAACAAGGAGAACACAGGTGGCCCATATCCCTCAGGAAATCATTTGAAACAGAAACCGATTGAGGAGTAAAATATGAATACCCTACACAGGAACGCGCTTCCTCACAGGGTGCAGCTCTCGAAGAGTCGGGTCTTTGGAGTTGCGGTTGCTCAGCGATCTACATACCCTACGACTCATCGCTGAGCAACCAGTCTTCATACTACGAGTGGGGCAGAATTGCCAAGCCCGTTTTACATAACGTGGCCTCCACTTTTGTCAAAGAGAAAATCTGCCCCACCCTTGCCTCCTGCCCATCAACTCAAGACTGACTCCACGAATCTCAACAAACACACTCGATTACACTGAAAGTATGGGGAAAGGCTATAGCCGTTCCAGTTAGGCCGAATCAGTTACATGTCGATCCACTGAATTCTGCTTGACCCTTCGTTATTGAACCGTCAATTGTATACAGGGCATCCAGGCGGGCATAACTTTCCTCTATGTTTGTGCTGTGTACATGATGTAAATCCAGTTGGAAGTTATTTGGTTTCGCTATAGAGTTACGTTCAGACCCAAGATTGACCAACTGAAGAGTGACGACAAGTTATAGCCGTTTCAGTTATGCCGAATCAGTGACACGTCGACCAACTGAATGCTGCCTGACCCTTCGTGCGTGAACCGTCAATTGTCTGCAGGGCATCTAGGCGGGCATAACCTTCCTCATGTTCGCATTGTACCGCGCGGAGTTCGTGATATTCTCCTGATTGAAACTTATTTGGATTCGCTATATTTCACAAAACATTGTGAACACAACCTCGTCTTATACCCTGCGAGAAACCACAAGATATTCTAATGTTGGCGTAGCTCAATACGCACGAAGTTATTCACGGATACGGCATTGAGCATTCTGGATAGAAGGACAGGGAATCGAGCCAAAGGAACAAAAGACACAACAATCCCCCTGGTTTGTCTTCAGCATTGCGTGGCAACCCGTACATGTATAATAAATTTGGCAAGCGTCGGGAGTCATGCTCTCGGTCTTTTGGGTCGCGCAATGCGGACAAGTCAAAATTGATTCAAGTGCGATAGGTCGGGACTCGCTCATATCCAATGACTATTGGCTAAGAGAAAAAACAATACATTCACTACTGGCTCAACCATGCATCGAGTCTTTTGCTAGTTCACCTACCCCAGATCCCACGACTTCTGGCTGGTCTTGAATAAAGTAGCCCTGCGTTCGATTCGCAAAGGCTACCAACGAGAGCATCACGGGTACTTCCACCAAGACGCCAACCACCGTGGCCAGTGCGGCCCCGGAGTGCAAGCCAAATAAACTAATAGCCACGGCCACAGCCAGTTCAAAAAAGTTTGAGGTCCCGATGAGTGAGGCCGGCGCGGCAATATTATGAGGCACATTCCACAAATACGACCATCCGTACGCCACAAAGAATATTCCGTAGCTTTGTATAAGCAGCGGCACGGCGATGAGTCCGATGATAAACGGTTGAGCAAGAATGGTTTGAGCCTGAAACCCGAATAGCACCACCACCGTCATGAGTAAACCAATGATCGAATACGGCTCCAGATGACTGGTAAATCGTGCCAAAGCCTCACCGTTTCGATCTGCCTTGATCAGTGTGCGACGGGTGAGAAGTCCAGCCACCAAGGGAATCACGACATACAGGATCACAGACAACACCAACGTCTCCCAAGGCACCACAACGTCGCTAATGCCCAGCAGCATGGCCACGATTGGCGCAAAAGCAAAGACCATAATAAGATCGTTAAGAGACACCTGCACCAGCGTATATCCGGCGTCTCCACGCGTCAGCTGACTCCACACAAACACCATAGCCGTACAGGGAGCCACCCCCAGTAAGATCATTCCCGCAATGTATTCTTTGGCCGATTGCGGATCCACGAAACCAGCAAATACATGTTCAAAGAACAGAATGCCCAAGGCGGCCATTGTAAAAGGCTTCAACAGCCAGTTTACAACCAAGGTAATACACAGGCCTCGCGGCCTGCGCCGAAGATCTTTCAGGCTTGAAAAATCCACTTGCGTCATCATGGGATAAATCATGACCCAGATAAGCACCGCCATAATGAAGTTGACGTTGGCATATTCAAGGTCGGCCACTACCTGAAAGACTGCTGGAAACACAGAGCCCAACCCGATGCCGGCCAGAATACACAGTCCAACCCAGAGGCTTAAATAACGGCCAAAGATCCCGAGCGGAGATGGCTCACTCATGACAAAACCTCTCGTTCAATTCGCGTGTGTAATAATCGAAACGCCTCGTCGAAGGCCGTAGTAATTTCTTCGTCGGTACCCGTGGCGCGGGCCGGATCAGGAATACTCCAATGCCGTTTTTGCGGACTCCCGGGAAACAGCGGGCAAGACTCTCCGGCAGCCTGATCACAGACCGTCACCACCAGATCAACATTTATACTGGAACATTCATCCCATGATTTACTGCGCGGATCTCCGCACTCGATATTGTGTCGTTTCAATGTTTCAAGAGCTTTGGGATTCACCACTCCCGTCGGGTGACTTCCAGCACTCAAAGCGAGGAATCGTGGACTCCCTATTGAATTAAGGATGGCCTCAGCCATAATGCTCCGCGCCGAATTTCCCGTGCAAAGAAACAGAACCGTCGTCGGTTTCATTGCCATCACCCGCAGCACTCGGTCGTGACCTGCATAGATTGATCGCTCTCAGGTCGTTCAACCTTTACAGGAGTACAACATGCGCTCTCGGACTTAGCGGAATTCACGGAAAACAATTCGGCATCCTCCATCGTTCGATACGCCTCCCATGGCAAACCCGCCGGATCTTGCACCCAGCTTTTATCCGAACGCGCATAGCAACACACCGTTTCACCTTCCTTCAATGCCGCCATGCCAGCCCGAGACAGACGCTCACGCAATTCGGTTAACTCATGTTCCTCATCGACTTGAATGCCAAGGTGATCCACGCCTTCCGTCCCCACACGAGTGGAAATGGCAAAGTTGACACGGGGATCATCCAACACCCACTTCGCGTAATCGGGTTTGGCTTTTGTGGGGGTAGCGCCAAACAAGGCGTTGTAGAATTGAATAGATTCATCCAAATTTTGAACACCGATATGTAGATGAAGACGTTTCATGACGTTTTCTCCTTTATTGACGGTTCACAACAATTGGTCAGTTCTATAATGCTGCACCCTTTTTTCTTACTGTCACGCAGACTGGCAAATTCAGCACGGCAACAATCTTCCACCATGTACTTGATGAGATTGGTAAAGAACTCAAAATTCGCGCGGTAAATAATCGATCGGCCTTTTCGACGGGACAAAATCAGCTTGGCATGGCTCATGTGGGATAAATGAAACGACAGCGTGTTATGCGGAATATCCAACGCATCACGTAGAGTTCCGGCGGCCGCTCCCTCCTGGCCGTACTCAACTAAAAGCCGAAACACGCGCAACCGCGTTTCCTGTGAAAGAGCATCAAAGGCTATGACCGCTTCATAAATTTCCATATTTCCAGTATAATGGACATATTATGGTCAAGTCAAACATTAGTCGTAAAACTACCGTCATCCACATACATGGAGGAGACAGCTCAACCATTCCGCTTAACGTGGAAGCTTATAATGCAAACCTCTCAATCATTCAGGTCTTTGAAAAGAGTAAAGGAAGACAACATAGAACTGGCGCGCCCGGAAGAACTAAATTCGAACTCGTTGTTCGAAACTCTCGAAGAATGGAACCAGATACTTCAGGACAGATCCTTAAAATCCACTCTCACTCCTTAAGCGCAAATGGATAGTTCTCGTTGAGAACTTTCTTCTTGACCAAATAGTTCTCAATGGGTACCATATAAATATACAGGAAATTAATGATTACCATTATCGAAACGGCACAATTTATTAAAAAGTCAAAGCAAATCATGACCCAAGCAGAAAAGGATGATTTGCTTAACACAATTGCGAGAAGCCCCAAAGCGGGTGAAGTTATTCCGAAGACCGGCGGCGTAAGAAAGCTTCGTGTAGCCAGGGAAGGACAAGGCAAAAGCGGTTCTTTTCGGTTGATTTATTATTACTACGATAAGAAAAACCCTGTATTTCTTTTCACGGTGTACGGAAAAAACGAAAAGGCCAATATCACGGATGCAGAAAAACACGCCTATTATAAAGGCATCCAAATATTGAAAAAGGAGATGAAGCCATGACAAAAGCTGGTGATGAAATTATGGCAGGAATCAATGACGCCATTGACTATATGCGCGGTGACAAAACCAAAGGCCGCGCTCACTACATTATCGCAGCCGACATCGACGTGAAAGCCATACGTGAAAAGACCCGTTTAACACAAGAGCGTTTTGCTGAAACTTATGGATTTAGTCTTTCCACACTAAAGAAATGGGAATCAGGCAACCGGCATCCGGAAGGTCCGGCTAAAGCCTATCTCATGGTGATTAACGAACGGCCCAATGTTGTGAAAAAAGCCTTGGAAAGTATTACAGCAGCGTAAGTGAAGCTGTGGAATGAGGCTCATAAAGTTACTCTATTTTTTCGAACTCCCTTTTCGCCTTTATTCATAGAGCTTTTCGAAGATTTCGTTGCTCAAAAGTATGTTTAGGTGTTCAACCGTTTAATGTCAGCTTACTCCCGTAAATTCAAATGTTTAGAAATGCTGGCGCGCCCGGAGGGAGTCGAACCCCCAACCTCCTGATCCGTAGTCAGGTGCTCTATCCATTGAGCTACGGGCGCGTTGTGGCTATTGTCATTGAGTCAGATGAGTCAGTCAAACAAAAAAACTTTGGGCCGTAGTTAGCCTTCAAGCAGGATTATAAGACAACCTACAAATTAATCAGTATTTGACCAGTCCTGACATCAAGCTAGCCAACCTTATACAGACCCCTCAATTGGCCCGTCAACTCTAAAGTTCATATCACAACTCCTTCTTCTACGTGTATTCTTCATTTTCGTCATACACTAGACACCCTTTTTCCTTGTAATATAGACAGTCTAGGAACTTACCCATGGCCTATTCTTGCAGGATTTCATCAGATGAAGAGCTGAGATCATCAAAAACAGCACCATTAGGTCTTTTGGGGAATAGTGCATGAGTCCTCCGGTCCTGTGTACTGAACACAGAACAACTTTTCAAGGAGGGTCTCATGACTATCACCGAACATATCTATCAAGACCGACTAGAGGTACGGTTCAAGGGTACGTTGGATCACACGGTTGGCGCTGCCTGTGAACGGGCGATTCGCCATGCTCATGCCCTGGGTACGAAACAACTACAATTGAATCTGGCCGCAGTCACGGCAGTAGAAAACGTCAGCATCGGCACGCTCTGCTTTGCCCTTCACACTGTGCGGCAACTTGGCATCGAAGGCACAATCCTTCATGCCCCCGACTCGGTACGAACCATTCTATCCGAGTTCGACACCGCCGCCGCCTCATAAGCACGGCATTGGGCCCATATTGCGCCTGACCCAACTCCCAATGGAGGCCTCTGCGTTTTCAATCCAGACACCGAGGATTTGAGAATGAAAGAAAACGTCCCCCTCGCAGCTTAACGACGAGCACAACACCGCCTCTCCCACTATAGGGACGTCACAGTCTTCTGGCGTGATTGCCGTTTCTTTAAACTTCCAACAGTTATAGCGAATCCAAATACGTTCCAGCTGAGGTCGATCAATGATAGCCGTTCCAGTTATGCCGAATCAGTTATAGCCGTTCCGATATACTCCGTCTGTACGACGTGTGATTTTGCGCTGTGTACATATTGTACATTCGGCTGGAATGTTATTTGGGTTCGCTATAAATGTCGATCCACTGAATACTGGTTATAGCCGTTTCAATTATAGCGTAACCGTATAACTCTAAACCGAATTGATATCATGTACAAAGCGCAACCACACATGTCGTAGGAGCAAAAGGTGAAAGGTACGGCTATAACTTCCGCTGGTGGAAACGTTGTACCGCGCTGAGTTCGTTGTATTTTCCTGTTTGGAACGTATTTGGATTCGCTATAACCCTTCGTTATTGAACCGCCAATCGTATACAGGGCATACAGGCGGGCATAACTTTCCTTTATGTTTGCGCTGTGTACATTTTGTAAATTCGGTTGGAAGTTATTTGGTTTCGCTATAACCTCGCGCGATGACTCACTTCAAACATGTGGAAGTTATGTGAAACGGCTATAAGGCACGTTTTGCCGCAGGTGGAGAGAGAATTTGGAATGGAAAGTTTTTGGGGATTCGCGGTAGCCGAAAGAAATCCGACAATGCAATTAGGACGAACTGGAGGTGAGGAGGGCGTGCTCAGCGGTCGCAACCACGCGTTGAATATCATCTTCGCTGCCGAGATTTATCTGAAAGAAAGAGGAAAATTCGGGAATAACTTCTGCAATTTCGGTCAACATCGCAATGAACCCTTGAGGCTCGATCTTAAAATATTGCTGGATGAGCGAGAGTAATTCCTGCGACGCCGTGTCCTTGGACGGATCACACCATAGGTCGGCTAAACGACCTGACAACATCACGCAGCGTACCGTTAGACGGACCTCTTCCGCCACATCGGCGACATCAGGATCATGACTGCCACGCACAGCCGCTTTCATCATGTCGGGCAATTCCCACGTATCGGCCAGCCAGCCCCCCACTTCGCTATGATCACTACCAAAGCGCTCTCGCTCTAACCGCTGCAACTCCGCATGGTCCGATCCGGCCAACTTGTATATTTGCCCATAATCGCCGACAAAGACCTCGCTCAACACCAACATGCCCAAGTCTTGCAACAACGCCGCGAGGAAAATTTCTTCGTAGTTGGCGGCATGCGCCCACTTCCCTAATACCCGCGCCGCGACACTGGAAACGATAGACCGATGCCAATAGCGCGTATGATCGAACGCAGTGCCATCATTTTTTTTCAAATCCCGATACAACGAAAAACAAAACGCGAGCGTCGCAATGGAGTTCATGCCCAGAAGTGTCACGGCTTGCGTGACTGTCGTCACCTTATGACGGGAACCACCATAGAAACTCGAGTTGGCCACATTGAGGAGCTTTGCGACAAACGACGGATCTTGACGAATAATATCGGCCATCTTTTGACAGTCTGCGCCTTCCTCCCGACACATCTGAAGAACCTGGAGCGGAAGGCTGGGAATGGCTGGGAGCGTCTTACAATTTTTGATTCGTTGAAGAAGGTGTTGATCCATGAGAAAGAAAGACCCTTAATGAATCACTACGAAAACTCGCATGACGAGGGAAATATCATGATGATGAACACACCTATTCATCGGTCAAACTCGTGCCAACTTGAGCCGTGTTCACCTCATCACTTCCTGTCCGTTTTACGCCATTGCGGAGCATAGTATTCCTCGTTTCTATACCGGGACCAAAGAATTTCCAGCTATGACTGAGACACAATCACACAACAGTTCACACCCTCCAGCATGCATCGTCAATATCTAAATCAGCATTGTACCTGAGGGTTCCAACACTCAATGCCCTGCGTGGCGACGATTACTGGAGAATGTCGACGTTCAATAAGTACGTTCGGGAAGGTCTGCAGTAAAAAAACGAAGGGAAAAGAATCAGACAGCTATGTTGGTCGCCCAAATAAGGTCGAGGCTGAGGCATCTTCAACAAGAATAGACAGCAATTTCCCTGGTTGAGTTGATTGTGATGATTTATTCCAGACCACGGTCACATTACTTTCAGTATGCCCCACCCATTGTTGACTGGACTTTTTCGCATCACCTTCAACCAACACGTGGACAGTCTGACCGATCAGTTTACGATTGTTCTGTATGGATAGATCCTTTTGTGCATCGATTAACTGGGCTACCCGTTCCGTTTTGGTCGCCTCCGGAACATCATCAGGAAATTTCCTTGCCGCAATGGTGTTTTTCCGTTCTGAATATTTAAACACGTAGGCCGCGTGATAGCCGACCTCTTCCATCAGACGGACGGTTTCTTGAAATTCATCATCCGTCTCTCCGCAAAATCCGCAAATGATATCGGTGGTCAACGGAATATCCCCACGACGTCGAATCGCTTCAACCAATTGAAGATATTCCTTTCGCGTATAGCCGCGACCCATAGCGTCTAATACTCGATCGTTCCCTGATTGAAGCGGTAGATGAATTTGGCTGCATACATTCGGGTGTTGAGCCACCGTATCCAACAGGGCCGGAGGAAAATCTTTTGGATGCGGAGACATAAACCGTACCCGTTCAATACCAGGAATGTCGGCAACCGCGGTCACCAACTTAGCAAAATCCCAATTGTCAAACTGAAATGAATTGACATTTTGGCCCAACAACGTAATTTGCTTGAACCCACGATCTGCGAGACCTTGCGCTTCGAAAAGAATTCCTTCTGGATCGCGAGAACGTTCGCGCCCTCGCGTGTACGGCACAACGCAAAACGTACAAAAATTATCACATCCACGCATCACGGCTATCCACGCATTGACCCCGCTCACACGCTCAGGGATGATGTGGTCGTACGTCTCGTATTCAGAGAGATCAACAGACAAACCGCGAGCTTGCGTTTCGATGGCTGTTGTCAGCAAGGTCGGTAGCTGACGGTAGCCATCCGGACCAACCAACACATCGATAAACGGCTGACTGTCCAACAACTCCTTTTTAAGATTCTGCGCCATGCAGCCCAAGACACCGATCACAACGCCTCGTTCTTTCTTATGCGATTTCAGCTTCCCTAAATGTCCATACACACGATTATGCGCATTTTCACGAATGGCACAGGTATTTAAAAGAATCACATCAGCCTGGTCACTCTGATCCGTAAAGCCGAACCCTTGGGTTTTCAGCATGGCCCGGACCAGTTCCGAATCATACTCATTCATTTGACAGCCAAAGGTTTCCATGTAGACCTGATACGATTTCGGACGTGCGACCTGGACAGGGGAATGGGTCGATGACGGCTGAATTAATTCTTGATGGATCATGGGGGTAATTCCTGGTTACACGCTCTCAGAAGTCATGAGCAAAGGGCTCGCTTGTAGAGGCTCAACAGATTCGGATGTTCCCTCACTGAGATGGCCAAGCGCAAGCCCGTCCGTCACACCGGAAATCACCACATCACGAATTTCATTAGAGAGATCGTCTGTGGACTGAACGCCAACCTTGATGTACTGGTCGGTGAGTCCTGTCCACATGCCCGCTGCATTTCGAGATTCAAACAACACGGCAACCGACTGTCCCACATATTGCTGGTAAAAAGCGAACCGCTTACGCTGAGAAAGTTTCGCCAGCTCCTGACTCCGTTGCTTAATAATGTGAGGTGGAACATGATGGGGAAGTTTCGTCGCAGCCGTCCCAGGGCGATTTGAAAAACTAAACACATGCAAATACGAAAAAGGAAGTGCATTGATGATGGAGTGGGTGTTGGCAAACTCCTGCTCGCCTTCTCCAGGAAATCCCACCATTACGTCAGTACCGATGCAAAGGTGAGGAATGGTGCGTTCCGCTTTTTCTATAAATTGGACGTAATCCCGTACCGTATAGCGACGATTCATCGCTTTGAGTATCGTGTCGTCTCCACTTTGTAGGGGCACGTGCAAGAACCGACACAGCTTGTTGGATGTTGCCATATAGTCTAGAAGTTGATCAGGAATAGTCGTCGGTTCAATTGAAGAGATACGAATGCGATCAATCCCCGGAACGGATTCGAGACGCTGAAGCAGCATCAGCAAATCCACTCCCGCATCCTGATACTGCCCAAGATTGACCCCCGTCAAGACTAATTCTCTATGACCACGCTCGGCCAAAGCATGCGCCTCTCGCACAGCATCATCTGCCTGGCGACTCCGCTCTCGCCCGCGGGCAAATGGAATCAGGCAAAAGGAACACATAAACTGACACCCATCTTGCAGTTTAAGATTGGCGCGGGTCGTCGAATAATCTCCCGTCCCTTCAATCGTGAAGTTCTCATGATCGATTTTTCGGGTATGCAGTAACTCCGGCTGCACACGCTTGTCAGTCGACGAGAGAGCAGCAAGATAGTCCGGTAGCTGCATTTTGTATTGCGTCCCTAAAACCAGATCAATCCCATCGATAGACTGCAGGGTCTCCGCACCCGTTTGGGCATAACACCCTGTGACCGCAACGAATGCATGGGGAGATTTCCGTAAGACCCGGCGAACGACACGGCGACATTCCGTTTCCGCCCCTTCCGTCACAGAGCAGGTATTGACGACCAACACGTCGGTCATTTCACCAAATTTCACAGGCTGAAACCCTAGACGATCGAATCGGTCAGTCAGAATTGCCGTTTCAGCTTGATTCAATCGGCACCCCACCGTGTAAAACGCGACGCGCCGGGCTTTTGGGCTCTGCAGTTCCATAGCAACTGATTATAGTTTAGCCATCGTGCGACAACAAGAACATGCCTGAGAATTAGCGTGACACTTTACGAGACGACTCATGCGCTTCATGTAAAAGAGTCCCGCGCAATACGCGAGGGAGAACGACCACAGGGCTATACACGCCACGGCTGTCGATCTTGCAATTGAACGTTCATGCATTGCGTGCTAAGATTCATAGTAAGACGTGTGATTGACCTTTCATAGAGGGTTGCTCTTTGAAACCCATCGTCTCAACATTGCTTCTACTGATTGTCCTTCTTGCCATCTCTTCCGCTACTCATGCGGTCGCCACACCTTCCCTGCCGACAGAACCAGACGAGGATAGCCGACTTGAGGAAATCTACGATCATGAGGCCAGGATGGTCATGTTTCTCTATTCCCTTAAAGGTAACGGGAAAGTCGATTATGTAACAGGGCGAAAAGTCTTGGACAATCAACGAAGCGTCTATGGCAATCCAGTCTATTACCTAGAACCCTACCCTCAGTTTTATTGGTGGAACCACGCCATGTGGAACGATCCGGAACGGGACGGGGTAAATGGAAACGAAACCCTGTATGCGGAAAACACCGAATTTGATACGAGTCGTTATAAGCCCTGCCTCTTTAATGGTCAACCCTGTTGAATCAAGACCGACACATCCTCGTCTTGCCTTAAAACTATCTATTAGAGTATCGTTGGCTTTCAAACACTGACACCTTCATTTCCCACAGACATTTGTCCATGAGTCATACGGCTCTTCAGCCCCCTTCTTCGCTCAGCGCCTCCTCAAACGACCGTGATACGTACATCGACATTCGCACGACAGAGACGGACATGACATCTCGGACATGCTCAGGTCTGATCCACCCCGTTCTCTGTACATGCTTTATGATCGCAACATGGAAACACGAAGCATGAGCACCATTGCGCGAAGCGCGCTATTCGGACGCTCACTCCTCGCACGTTTCTTGGCGTTCAAACTTCTCCCAGGCCAAACAGTTGCCCTGGCAGCCTTGGCCCTCATTCTCATTGGCACACTCCTACTCTTACTCCCTTTCTCCACCAATCCCGGCATTGAGCTGGGGTTTCTTGATGCCATGTTCACAGCCACGTCTGCTGTGTGCGTGACCGGGCTGATTGTCATGGATACACCACACGATTTCTCCACCTTCGGGCAACTCGTCATTTTACTATTGATTCAGATTGGGGGATTGGGGTACGCCCTGATGGCGACGCTCATTCTCCTTATTCTCGGACATCGCATTGGCTTGCGAGATCGCATGATGCTCACGGAAACGTTGAGCACCATCGACATGGAAGGCTCCATTCGCTATGTCAAAATGGTCGCCATCATTACCTTCACTCTTGAAGGCATTGGGACGCTTCTTCTGACCGCCATTTTTGCTCAGGAGATGCCGTTTGGATCAGCCCTGTATAACGGACTATTTCACGCCATCTCGTCGTTCAACAATGCAGGCTTTTCTCTTTTCCCCAATAGCTTTGAGAACTATCAAGCCCATATTTCCCTGAATCTGATCGTTACGACATTAGTCATTTTAGGAAGTATTGGCTTTCTTGTATTTGAAGATCTCGTCGATAATATGACCGGCCGACGGTTTCGTTTCCAAACTCATACCAAACTCGTGGCGATCACCACCGCGATTTTGATCGTGACAGGGACGATTGGCATCGCCATACTGGAATGGAGCAATACCGCCACCTTTCATTCCCTCAATGCCGGAGAACGTATTCTGGCCTCATACTTCCAAGCCGTGTCACGGACCGCCGGCTTTACCTCGCTCCCAATCAATGAAATGCAGGATGCCACGTTGTACTTTCTGCTCCTTTTAATGGCGATAGGCGGGTCGCCGAGCAGTATGGCGGGAGGCATCAAAACGACGACTATTGCCATCGTGTGCCTGACTATTTGGGCAGTGCTCCGTCGCAAAAACGATGTAGAAATTTTTCATCGACGCATTCCCCAAGACCTGACGATTCGCTCGCTGTGCCTTGCCCTTATTGCCCTCGCCATGATCACGACAATCACCTTGGTCCTGACCTTTACTGAACACCAGCGCTTTCTCGGGTTAATGTTTGAAGTGACTTCTGCATTAGGCATTGTGGGCATGTCACTCGGCGATGGGGCCAATCACAGCCTTTCAGCTTCCCTCACGGACTTCGGGAAAATCATGATTATCATATCCATGCTCCTCGGACGATTTGGGCCATTGATGATTGGGCTCTTTGCCGTGAAAACAGTGGTCCATACCCGCTATCGACTGCCCCAATCCCGGATCGTCATCGGGTAGTGACTCGCGTACCCTTCACGTGATCTTCCGTTGTAAAACCAGCACAAATGCTACCAGCGTCGGAACAGGAGCAATAAAAAACGGGACAATCCAGACCCAGACATTTTTGCCACGAACTCGCGCCTGATCAAACATCCAGACAAACACCCAGACCATCAATAACACATAATTCAGCGCCATCCATCGCGTCGTGCGAGTCTGTAACTGGCTTCCATCGCCTCCGCTTGTCGAAACCCAAAACACCACCTCCAACAAGCCAAATACCACCACTAATCCGATAACGAGGCGTTTACTCCACACATACATATGTTCACTCCTTTTCTCTCCGACCGACAACGGTCACCCATTCCTATTGTTGACACTATCTTCTATTGACCTGCTTTGTACCTTTAAGATGCACAACACGATAACGTATTCCTCATGACTCTTGAAAACCCTTTCTCCTCTGGAGAAATTGCCATACACAATCGAAAAAATGTGAAAACCGACTCACTATAGCGAAACCAAATAACTTCCAACCGAATGTACATCATGTACACAGCGCAACAACACACGTCGTACAGATGGAAGTCAATTGGAACGGCTATAGTGACGTCAATTTTTCCTGAAACTGGAAGACTACGTCGAATACTATCTCCACTACCTGTTGATAACTTGTCAAGAAATTTGAGCAAATACTTAAAATACAAGAGCTTTTCACTACACACAAGATATTCACGTTTATCCACACAAACCACAGAGAAAACACAATATTTAGTGTTGACATTTTTCACTTACCGCTATACATTGGGTATCTTATACCTTATGTTGAATATGACTTACCGAACGTCATCGACTATTTTTTGGGCAATTCTTAACGCAAGACTGTTGTGTTCTTCTGAATTCATTTATACCAGCCAAGTTTCAACAACATCATCCTGCTTTCATACAGAGTCATAGTCCTGCTCAACGCATTCTTATTTAGAAAATCGTTGAGCCTCTGCATGAATGTCGTCTTGCTGTCTTCTTTTGAGGTGTAAGAAGGTCGAGAATAGCCCATTCTCCTCATAAATGTTGGGGTAAAACAGGTAGCTTCACGTCTTAGTGAACTGGAAAGGAGAAGCCTTGTGAAAATTGATCGCCGATTCACACATGCCGGAAAAAGCCCCTATGAGACGATCCCGTTTTCTACACGCTCGTCAGAAATTCGAAATCCTGACGGATCTGTGGTTTTTCAACTGGAGGATATGCAGGCGCCAAGTCACTGGACACAACTGGCCGTTGACATTTTAGCCCAGAAATACTTTCGAAAAGCCGGTGTTCCTCAGGTTGATGATGCAGGAAATCCTATCTATGACGAAAGCGGCAATCCCGTCACCGGAGGAGAACGCGACGCTCGTCAAGTGTTCCACCGCCTTGCTGGTTGCTGGACGCAATGGGGTGAAACCCATCAGTACTTTGACTCACCCGAAGACGCCAAAACGTTTTATGATGAACTTTGCTATATGCTGGCCCAACAAATGGCTGCGCCAAATTCTCCCCAATGGTTTAACACAGGACTACACTTTGCGTATGGACTCTCAGGTCCGGCACAAGGCCATTATTATGTCGACCCCAAAACCCAACGCGTCAAACAAGCCAAAGACGCATATGAGCGTCCGCAGGTTCACGCCTGCTTTATTCAATCAATCTCCGATGATTTGGTGAATGAAGGCGGCATCATGGACCTTTGGGTCCGAGAAGCTCGGCTCTTTAAATATGGGTCAGGCACCGGCACCAACTTTTCGAAGTTACGCGGAGATTCCGAACCGCTTTCTGGTGGTGGACGATCATCCGGACTGATGTCTTTCCTGAAAATTGGGGACCGAGCTGCCGGGGCCATTAAATCAGGAGGAACCACTCGACGAGCGGCCAAAATGGTCTGCCTGGATCTTGATCACCCGGACATTGAAGAGTTTATTGACTGGAAAGTCATTGAAGAGCAAAAAGTCGCTGCTATGGTGACCGGGTCAAAAATCTGCGCTCAACGCCTCAATGCCGTTCTTTCGGCCTGTCATCTCACCAAAACTGACGGGTCGTCCCACGTTGAAACGGATGTGCAGATGAACCCTGGCTTGAAAGAGGCTATTCAAGCGGCTCGCGATGCTATGGTGCCGGAAGCCTATACCCAACGCATGTTTTCCTATGCCAAACAAGGATTCACACACTTCGTGTTTCATGAATATGACACCAATTGGGACAGTAAGGCCTATCAAACCGTGTCGGGCCAAAACTCGAATAACAGCATCCGGGTCCCTAACGGTTTTTTTGAAGCCATGAAGCAGGATAGCGAATGGACCCTCACACAACGAACCAATGGCGCCACAAGCAAAGTCATTCCAGCCCGCGAGCTGTGGGATCGTATCTCTTGGGCGGCCTGGACCTGCGCAGATCCCGGCATTCAATACGATACGACCATCAATGAATGGCATACCTGCCCGCAGGATGGCCGAATCAATGCATCGAATCCCTGCAGCGAGTATATGTTCCTCGACGATACAGCCTGTAATTTAGCCTCTCTGAACTTAGGCCGCTTTACGTCTCAAGAGGGAGAGTTTGATTTAGACGGCTTCCGTCATGCCGTACGGCTTTGGACGACTGTTCTAGAAATCAGCGTACTCATGGCTGGATTTCCCAGTCGAGCTATTGCGGAGAAAAGCTTCGTCTATCGTACGCTTGGACTTGGTTACGCCAACCTTGGGTCGGTCCTCATGCGACTGGGAATTCCTTATGACTCTCCCAAAGCCTTGGCCATCTGCGGGGCCATCACCGCTATTATGACCGGAGAATCCTATGCGACTTCCGCGGAAATAGCCGCAGAGCTTGGACCATTTAAAGCGTATCCCCGAAACCGAGAGTCGATGCTTCGAGTCATCAGAAATCACCGGCGTGCCGCATACAACACAACGAAAGAAGATGAATACGAGGGACTGTCAATTCTTCCCCATGGCATCGATAGCGAACAATGTCCGGACAATCTTCTGCATGCTGCTCGAAAAGCCTGGGATCGCGCACTCGATCTCGGCCAAAAACATGGATTTCGCAATGCACAATCCACCGTCATCGCCCCAACTGGCACAATCGGATTGGTCATGGACTGCGATACGACCGGTATTGAACCCGACTTTGCCATCGTCAAGTTTAAAAAGCTGGCAGGCGGAGGGTATTTCAAAATTATCAATCAAAGTCTCCCTCCTGCGTTACAGACACTGGGCTACACGCAATCAGAAATCCAGGACATTATCTCATATGTCTCAGGAACCCGTACGCTGAAAGGGTCTCCCTTCATTAACCACGAAAGCCTCCAATCGAAGGGATTTAATCGCGCAGCGATTGATCGTGTTGAGGCCGCGCTCGACGGGGCCTTCGACATTCAATTCGTTTTCAACAAATGGAACTTAGGCGAGGAGTTTTGCCGAGACACCTTGGGACTCACAGACAAGCAACTGAGTGATCCGCAATTCAATATGTTGAAGACGCTTGGATTTACACAAGAAGAAATTTTAGCAGCCACGGACTACTGCTGCGGGACGATGACCGTCGAAGGCGCTCCACACCTCAAGGATGAACATTTACCGGTATTCGATTGTGCCAACCGATGTGGACGGACCGGACAACGATACATTGCCACACATGCGCACATTCGCATGATGGCCAGCTCGCAACCGTTTATTAGCGGCGCCATCAGTAAAACCATCAATATGCCAGCAGACTCTTCAGTCGACAATGTGAAGGATGCCTACCTCATGGGATGGCAATCGATGTTGAAGGCGGTGGCCCTCTACCGAGATGGCTCTAAACTCAGCCAACCCTTGAACGCTTCGGTCGACTCAGGAAAATCAAGTGGACGGACCGACCATGTGATGGCCACGGCACAACATGCCGCGACACAAGTCTTGGTCCGATACCTTGCCAAACGCCGCCCCTTGCCAACCCGCCGAGGCGGATACACGCAAAAAGCCGTTGTGGGTGGGCACAAGATTTACCTGAGAACCGGTGATTATAAAGACGGCACATTAGGTGAAATCTTCCTGGATATGCATAAGGAAGGTGCGGCGTTTCGAAGCCTGATGAACTGCTTTGCCATCGCCATTTCATTAGGATTACAACACGGGGTCCCACTCGAAGAGTTTGTCGATGCCTTTCTCTTTACACGCTTTGAACCAAATGGCCCAGTCAAACTCAATGATCGCATCAAAATGTCCACGTCGATTATCGACTATATTTTCCGTGAATTAGCCATTACCTACTTGGACCGCCATGACCTCGAACAAGTAGCCCCAGATGACTTGCGGGCCGACTCAGTCAGACATGACGCCGATGATGACGATGACGGCCAGGACTTTGTTGATCCGAAGGCGTTAGCGTCCACGTCGATCAATCCGGGAGTCTTTCCTGCAAGGCGTCAAGCTCGAAACGGAGGCAATCAACAGAACAAAGGCAATGGGGGCAGCATTGCTCATAAGGTCGAAGTGAAACGAGAGACCATGACGTACACCGAAGTCCAGATCGCGCGACTCAAAGGCTACGAAGGCGATCCCTGTCAGGAATGCAAGCAGTTTAAAATGGTGCGAAATGGCATGTGCCTGAAATGCGATAACTGCGGCGCAACCAATGGGTGTTCATAATAAGCCCCATAAATATCATTTAACGTAACAATGGCAGGGATTATAAAAATGAACCAAGAACCTTTCAAAATTAGATGCCGAGCTTGTCGGAATACTGTGATTGAGAGTGCTCATGAGGGAAGAGGGCAACTCGTCACAAGATATAAAAAGATCCAGAAGGTGAAAGGGATTATCTATGTTCAATGCAATCGCTGTAGTGCATGGATCAGTATCCCAAACGGTTTGATCTGATAATCGGGTAATAGTTTTCCGCAGAGGCATCGTCATATCGACGGAGAGGCCGCGGTTATTCTGGGGGATTAGTCCTCCAAAATAGCGCGGCCTTTTTATTTTCATTAACCATAAATTGAAGGGATAAAATTATGACAAAAATAAAAGGAAACAATGATGGCCCTGGAGGACGTAATGAAACTTATGATGTTGGGAATAGAAAAAATGTAAAACGAACTGAAATTCTAAAAGAAATAAAACAAGGCAAGCATCAAGGTGTGCACATCGTTAAGGTAAATGGTCGAGAGTATGCTCGAGATAATCCGGATAGTTCCACAAAAGATAATATTAATAGAAATAAATAGTATGAAATAACACCCTGAAGAAATGGGGAATTCTCATTTGTCTTAAGCAAAAGTTTATTACAGTAGATAGGTAAATGGATTTTATGGAACGAAACTATTTTTCTTCAAACTACCAAAACTTTGAATGGCCGATATCTGAAGAAAGTGCACAAAAAGGTTTTCGAAATGCTCAGTTAGGAGCTTTGCATGCTATTGCTTCGCATTTCACAAATCGCGTGGATCCTGCAATTATAACGATGCCAACTGGTTCGGGTAAGACTGCCGTACTGATAGCATCAACATTCCTTTTGCGACCTAAAAGAGTATTAGTCATTACACCCAGTAGATTAGTTCGTGAACAAATATCAGAGCAGTTTGAAACACTAGAAGTTCTAAAAAAAATTAATGCTGTTCCTGAAACAATTGAAATTCCTAGTGTTTATAGTACTCGTGAGCGTATAACTTCCGTGGAGTTTTGGGACAGTATGAGGGCTTACGATGTTGTTGTTGGCACGCTACCAAGTATCAGCCCCAGTTTTGATGAAATACCCGAGCCTCTTGAAGATCTATTTGATCTTGTTTTAATCGATGAGGCGCATCATAGCCCAGCGAAAACGTGGCAAGGCATAATAGATTCGTTTCCCGATGCTAAAAAAATCCTTCTCACGGCTACACCCTTCAGGCGCGACAATAAGGAAATAAAAGGAAGATTAATTTATACGTACTCTTTGTCCAAAGCTTATCAAGATGGCATTTTTGGTGAAATTCATTACGTACCAGTGAATCTTAACAAAAGTGGGGCTACATCAGATGTGGCTATTGCTAAAGAGGCTAATCGACAATTTAAAAAGGACAAGCGCGAAGGGTTTGAACATCGAATAATGGTTCGTACCGACAGCAAGAAAAGAGCTACAGAACTTCTTGAAATCTATGAGGAGAATACAGACCTAAAGCTAAAGATGATTAAGGGGGAGCATTCTTTAAAGCATGTCAAAGCAGTGGTAAAAAGCCTTTCTGAAGGAGCCCTGGATGGAATTATATGTGTCGATATGCTTGGAGAAGGTTTTGATTTCCCGAGTTTGAAGATAGCTGCCATTCATAGTCCGCATAAATCTCTTTCAGTAACATTACAGTTTGTTGGTAGATTTGCTCGTACAAGTGGCGTTAATTTAGGTGCCGCCAAGTTTATTGCTGTGCCATCTGAAATAAAGATTGAATCAGAAAGATTGTATCGATCTGAATCAGTATGGCAGGAAATGATAGCGAATTTAAGTTCTATGAGAGTTGAACGTGAGTCAACCGTTAGAGAAGCTTTAGATACCTTCGAAAGTACTGGAGAGTATGAGGATGAAAATTTTAGTGATATTTCTCTTTACTCAATAGAGCCTTATCATCATATAAAAATTTATAGCGTCCAGGGAGATGTAGATATAAAAGGCGATATCGAATGGCCAAGAGATATTGAGGTTATATATGAGCGTGTTAGCGACAGTTTGGAAACCACAATATATCTTACCAAGGAAATTAAAAGGTCAGCGTTTAGTAAGGATGACCGATTTAATAACGTAAATCATGATGCATTTATTATTTATCATGATGTCGAGGCTAGTTTAATATTCCTATGTTTTACAAGGAGAACCGAAGGTTTTTACGAAATAGTCATGCAAGGAATAACCGATGGTGCATATAAAATTTTGCCGTTGAATATGATTAATAGAGCATTGAACGGATTGAAAAACCATGAATTCTTCAATGTTGGGATGAGAAATCGATCGAAATCCAGTACGAGTGAGTCATATCGAATAATATCAGGTTCTGGAGCGGATAAAGCAATACAACCTTCGGACGCCCGTCTTTATCATCGAGGACATAGTTTTGGTAGCGCAGAAGAAAACGGTGCCGAAATTACTATTGGGATAAGCAGTTCTTCAAAGGTATGGAGTAATAAGTCCAGTCAAATCCCAGAATTGATACAATGGTGTCGATCTATAGCAGGAAAAATCTGTAGCAATAACAATGAAAGCACACAATGTGGCTTGGATATTCTTTCAGTAGGCGAGGAGTTGGAATCTATTCCAGAAGACGTAATGTATTGTGATTGGGATAAGGGAATATATAAAGGAACCTACCAAGTGGAATATATTACTGAAGATGGAGAAATAAAAATTTGTCAATTACTAGATTGTGACTTGACGATTGATTACTCCTCAGTAAGTGATACTGAAATACCGTTTTTTGTCAGTATTGAAGATCAAAAATTTGCATATAAATATTCAATTTCTGGAGGGCCATTATTTTCTAATGACAACGGGAGAGAAGCAAAGGTAAGAAAAATGGGGAGCGTTGATGATCTGTCCAACTTTCTTTGTGAATACCCTCTTGTTTTTTTCACTGGGTCACTTTCATCCTTTCATGGAATGAGTTATATGAAAGCACCTGATACTGTCGTTTTAAACTATAGAGTTGATTTGATTGAATCCGTTGACTGGATGTCACATGGCGTTGACGTTACCAATGAGTGCAATCCTTCTTCAGATAGTGGAATATCCATCCAAGATTTTCTGGCAAAACAGTTGAGCGAAGATGATAGGAACGATGTCATCTATTTTGATCATGGTACAGGTGAAATTGCAGACTTTATTGCTGTAGAGAGGATTGATAGCGGTATTTTGGTGAAATTCTATCACTGTAAGAAGTCAGGGGGTGTTTTGCCAGGAGACAGGGTAGAAGATGTTTATGAAGTCTGCGGCCAATCGGTTAAGTGCACCATTTATACGCGGCCATCAAAGTTATTTGAGCGAATTTCTTATAGATTTAATGAACGAAAGGGAATGAGTACTTTTTTGAAAGGAGATCTAGAGAGTCTACGTCAATTTATATGTGATGAGCCTCCAGCTAGAATATCCTTTAGGATTATTGCAGTACAGCCGGGGATATCACCTACCTCAATCTCTGAAAAATTAGGAAACATATTAGGATCTGTTGATGATTATTTGATTCGTGAAAGGCACGATCATTTCTATGTAATTGGTTCCTAATTTTGAGTTTCATCCATCGGTTAGGATTTTTTCTTTAACAATATCCCCAGCCCATCCTCCAAGAAACTCCTACCTCCAGAAGACATTGTCCAATACCACGAAAGTTGTCCACTGCATTTCACACGTTTTCCACACTGAGATGGGATTGACATCGTTTCATCGAGTGAATATAAAGATCAAATGGGTATCAGAGTGATTGCTCCCCTCTTGCTCTGTTACATAGCCCTCCCATATCACCAGAGGTACAGACTTTTTGAAATGCCTTCTACGTAGGCACTCCTTTAGCGGTTTGGCTTCAATGTGCCCTAGAGTCCGACAGACATCAATGCATTCTACAAACTATCGAAGCAGACCATTCTTCAAAGAAATTACCGTAAGAATATGACGACATCTCTTCTCACATTTCGGAGGAAAGTCTCATGAAGACCACAGGAGTTGTACCTGAACGGTCAGAGGTGGCAAAAGATTGGCATGCGCGAGGCTTTACCTGTGGGCTGTGGATTGACCATGCCGGCCGAACCTGGAACGGCACACAAAATACAACAGAAGAATTATTTATGCTTCTATCAGGCAAACTTGAATTGGAAATACAGGGGAAGCGTATTCAGCCGGAAATAGGAGAAGAAGTTCACATTCCAGCAAATATTCAACACACGATTAGAAATATTGGTGGGAAAACCGCTCGATGGCTCTATGGCCAGAAACGCAACACAAGCGTGACCAACAACTATAGCCAATCCAAGTAGTTGCGACGACCTTCTTGGACACGCGAGCAGCCACGTCGTCCAGAGCGGGAATCTACAGAGAACAATACACTACTGCTTACTGGCCGACGTTGCCTCTGCGGCATTCTTTGCACACCGGAAGCCAATCGTCAGATCGGTGAATTCTGGTTCAGCTTTCGACCGTGCCGTCACTCGAATATTTCTCGGCTCATCTTCCCACGACCCACCACGCAACACCTTTCGAGTTCCTGATTCAGGCCCCTGTGGGTTTTTCTCCGGGCTATCTTCATAGTAGTAACGATCATACCAATCTGATACCCATTCGGCCGCATTCCCAGACATGTGGTAGAGCCCATAGGGGCTTTTCCCGCCTGTCTTGAGCCCATGACGTACGCTCATCCCTTTAACCCCGCTTCGTACCGAAGCCAGAGTCAATGTATAGCTGACCCATCCGGTAATGCCGAGATTATACCGAGCAATATCGACAAACGGCTGCATATGCCCCCAAGGATACCGACGGCCATCGGTCCCACGCGCAGCCTTCTCCCACTCGGCCTCAGTCGGCAATCGCTTTCCCGCCCATTCGCAGTATTTATTGGCCGCTTCCCATGTCACACCGACGGCAGGACGATCAGCCGCTTCATTAAAAGCCAATCCGTCATCCCAAAGTGGCGGAGGCTCAAGTTTCATGTTGTCATCCAAAAATTTCTGATAGTCAGACATCGTCACTTCAAACCGATCGATAAAATAGTCATCTAACCAGACTTGATGCTCTGGCTGTTCGTTGCCATGGTGATCATTATCACCCATTGTAAACTCTCCCGCTGGGATCAGAATCATCGACCCGAATTTTTCCTCGACGTCTGACCCGCTGTCTTCTGACTCAGCCCATGCCGGAATTGCAAGAAAATTTGATGAGAAAAACAACACACCCGCCACGACGAACATTGGAAAGAATTTCATGGTGTCCCCTACAAAATGGCAAGTAATATGATTATAGCGAATCCAAATAACTTCCAGCCGAATGTACATCATGTACACAGCACAACAACACACGTCGTACAGACGGAAGTATATTGGAACGGCTATAGATAAATCTTACCAATCTTCTTCTAGAATTAGAAAGCCGCTAGAAGAATGCCTCCTCTAGCGGCTTGCAGTGGCGTCCCCAACGGGATTTGAACCCGTGTTACCAGCGTGAAAGGCTGGTGTCCTAGGCCAGGCTAGACGATGGGGACAAGATAAATTGTTGTTAACAACGGTTTCGTGTATAGAAGTTGTGCGAAGAATACAGAACGTGGTGAAGAAACCCACAAATTAGGCTCAGTATGCTCGACTCACGCCATTCAAGAAACATCTCTCAAAAACAGCACATCCACACAAGAGGCGCATTGTACCAACGCAAAAAATGCGAGTCAAACACCGTCGACTCTCACACTCGTTCTTTAAAAAACTGGGCTAACGGTTGAACGGCTCTTATCAAAGATTATAGGGAATCTCAATTGTTGGTATAGAACATTCCTCGACTCGATAACAAGCCGGTGCATTCTTCATACATATCCACCCGTGAGAACTCCGCCATTCACCTGATAGATCTATGGCAGGTGGCCAAAACAAGCCGACCGAACCTGGCTCACACGGTGCCATGACCAACGATAACCAGGGAACATGTATTGCGTTGGTGGCTTATAAATGGCGATGGAGTGGACCTGTAAGCCGGATTCTGTTCCGATTGAGTGTGACCTCAATACGGTAGTGATCATTTCTCTGGGACTGAGATTGCTCTAAGCCTCTAGCGACCTACCCGGGAACCTAGATCGGGCCAACCTTTAGCAACCTATCACTCTTCCGGTTTCCATCGCTGGAACTAAAAAGTGACAGACTGAATCGTTCCCCTATTTGGTCTTGCTCCAGGTGACGCTTGCCCTGCCACCTGTGTTACCACAGGCGCGGTAGGCTCTTACCCCACCGTTTCACCCTTACCTGAAAAGATCATCGAAAAGACAACCTCTTCATCGGCGGTTTGTTTTCTGTGGCGCCGGTGTCGGATCACTCCGCCTGGGTATTACCCAGCACCCTGCCCTCTGGAGTCCGGACTTTCCTCTTACCCCTAAGAGTAAGCGATCACCCAGTCCACTCCCTTCACGCCACGTCCATCATAGGGTGCTCGGGGAATGGAATGCAAGGCTCACCCTTCAGGTCGCGAAAACTATGGACAATGAAAAAATAGTACGCGATGACACGAGAAACAACAACGGGTAGGCAGCTCTCTCATACTTGAAAGCGATTCCGTCACCTGACAAAAACCATTCACCGAAGTTCCTACATATTCTGAGCCTCAGGAGCAGAAGCTTGAGTATCAAGCATCGTTTCTGGTGTTGGCTCCCAATACAAGATTCGATAGCAGTACGAACAGTTTAATAATTCATCGGCACGCTTCACTTCAGCAACAAGTTGGGGCGGTAATTGCAACCGGCATCCTGAGCATGCGCCATCCTTCACTTTCGCAATCGCAAATCCCTTCCGCAGGGATTTGAGCTTCATATAGCGAGCTAACAGCCCACGGTCCACCTGAACGGTTAATTCGCCATGCTGTCGCTCAAGTGTCGACAATTCCTGTTCGAGGGAGAGACTTTCTGATTCCAATTTTTCTTTAGCTTTGGCAAATGCGTGTTCGACTTCTCCCATACGCGCCTGAAGTTCTTTTTGCTCATTTTCGTTTTGCTCAACCTGGACCAGGACTTCAAGCACCGATTCTTCAAGAGCGTCTTTCTTTTTTCTTGCCAGCTCAATTTCGAATAAATGTGCTTGATACTCTTTATTGGTTTTTAAATCATTCAATCGACCACGAATTTTTTGGATGTGCTCTTCCTGAAGCGAAAGTTCCTGTTCACCATCACGCCGTTGCCTGATTAACGTCTCTCCTGCATGTTGAAGAACTTCGAGTTGCTTACTGACCTCCAACAATGGCGCTTTCGCGATGTGAACCAGGTCTGGGAGTTTTTTCTTATGGTCGAGAATTTCAAAAATACGAAGATCATACCGTTGGAGTTCAATGAGAAATTGCAGTTGAGAATTCAATGGGACCTCTGATGAAAAGACATAAAAATAATCGAGACCTAGATTCAGTCGAGGACTCAAGGAGCGTGTAAGACTATTGTAACATGGTGGGCCCACTAGGACTTGAACCTAGGACCAGCTGATTATGAGTCAGCCGCTCTAACCACCTGAGCTATGGGCCCAAGATGACACCCATCATGCCCACCACTTTAAACGACAAGAGGAGATCTCAGCAACTTTTTTCTCTTCTCGTGTAAAAATTTTACACAGTTTGTTACGTTGAGGACCCTGCGTTGGACAAAGGCTCCTCTAGCACTGTCTTTTTCATGGCACTAAATTCATCCATACACACGATAATGATCTTGGTGATCTGTTGCGAGGTTCTCATGACTAATGTTCACATCATGCTCCGGTCTAAGCAGAAAAGATACGAGCACATTGCACACACACCATGTCACGATTCAGCCAGTCCGCGAAACGATCTTTATTCACATAAATGTAATTACCTAAAAATTAACCCTATAACATTTCCTTGTGATGTCCAATATGAACCAAGACAGCCAGCTCCCGCCTGTGCCCACCCAAGCCTCTCGCAAGACTCGTGTAACTCAACAGACAGGTAGACCTCGACGGTCAGGATTCTCCAGGCCCGGCCATCGGCAACGTGGTAGTTAATGCGGCTTTTTTCCCGCGAAGCTCATTAATTTGCTCCATTAATCCTTGAATATCCTCAGACCGCTGTCCTTGCTCTGCAACCCGAAGCTGCGAAATCAGCTCATTTAACGTGTATTGAATGTGTTGACGCTCCAACGTGGCTAAACATTCTTGAAAGTGACTGACATGATCATCAAAATGCGCGTCACGTAACGTCAGCTGTGTGACGATCGGACCGAATTCATCGTCTTGGAGCGCTTCTGCACACAACGATTCCATATCAATCTGTCCATCTGCATTGATATGTTCAAAAATCAATTCCATCGTCTTTCGATACTCCGGGACCCGAAACATCTCAATGCGGAGTTGTTGAATATGTTGAAAGGTCAGCACGCCTTGTAAGGCTAGGACAACAATGTCTCGTTCTTCTGGGCTACCCTTCGGTAAACTCCGAGGTAATGCGGGTTTGGTCGGAGAATCTTTGGTTCGCTCTGAAGACCGGGTGGGTTTCGCTCGCAACATGGGATACCGGTCCATCAATGTTTGCTCACGAATCCCCAGTCTCTCTGAAACCAGCTGAATGCGCTCTTCTTTTTCGATAGGGTTATTGGTTTTTTGAAGGATGCGGAGGATTTCATCAACACATCGCACCCGCTCTTCGATAGATGCCCCTTTGTGATCTTTCAGCGACGCTTGGATGGCAAAATCCAAGAGCGTCGGAGCACGTGCTTCAAGCTGCAACAACGCCTCACTCCCCTGTGATCGAATATAGGTATCAGGATCATCTCCAGGCGAAAGCTCCATCACCTTCACCGTCAACCCTGTATTCAGAAACAGATCAAGGGTTCGAAGAGCCGCACGAACACCAGCGGCATCTCCATCAAAAAACAATAACACAGTTTTCACGATACGCCGAATGGTGTGTACGTGATCTGCGGTCAGCGCTGTACCGAGTGGCGCAGCCACATGTTGAACCCCGGCTTGATAAAGGGCCAATACATCAAAATAGCCTTCAACCAGCACCAATCGATTTAATCGACTCGCCGCTTCCCGTGTTTTATGAAAGCCATACAATGTTTGACCTTTGGCAAATAATGGGGTTTCCGGCGAATTGAGATACTTGGGCATGTGTTCATCCGTGAGCCCTCGCCCACCAAAGGCAATCACCTGCCCTCGATGATTCGAAATCGGGAACATAATTCTGTCACGAAAACGATCATACCCTTGTCCTCCGCTTTTCCCCTCATACGAACGCTCTTCTTTTTTAATAACCAATCCAGACTGAAACATGTCGTCTCGACTTACTCCCACCTTCTCCAGTTTGTCGAGCAGCCCGCTCCAGCCGGCTGGAGCGTAGCCCACACCAAACGTCTCGAGCGTCTCCTCAGACATGCCCCGCTGCTCAAGATAATGACGGGCAACCTTCCCTCGTTCCTTGTCCATCAAATTGGCGTGAAACCATTCGGCAGCCACGGCATGAATGTGTTGATAGCGTTCTCGCCTCGAGTGCGCCTGATCGTCTCGTCCCCCTCTGGAATCAAGAACCAGCGGCACACCGCCAAGCTTAGCCAGTTCCTGGACGGCCTCCATAAATCCAAGGCCTTCGCGTTTTATCAAAAATGTAAACGCATCACCGCCAACACCGCATCCAAAGCAGTGAAACATCTGACGACTCGGGCTCACGGAAAATGATGGACTCTTTTCAGAATGAAAGGGGCACAGGCCTTTATAGTTTTGACCTGTTTTCGTGAGGGTTACATAGCGGGAAATCACATCGATTAAATCAATGCGATCACGAATTTGCTGGAGCGTTTCTGGAGGAACACCTTTCCCAACCACGATTCGACTTTCCTCACACTGTACGAATTTACGTTCTTCTCACATAGGGCAGCAGCAGGGTCAACATTGACTCCTTCTCAAAAGTTTTTGACTGGCAAGACAACGCGATAACTGGTTAAACAGTCATTAGCCTGGAGGCCAAGTAAACCTTCTACCACCCAGCACATGAAAATGAAGGTGGAACACGGTTTGACCAGCTTCTTTTCCAATATTGGTCACAACCCGATAGCCATTTTCCGCTAAACCTTTTTCTTGAGCGACACGGGAACATGCCATCATCAGATGACCAAACAGACTCTGATCTCCTTCTTGGATCTTAGACAAAGACATGATATGTCGCTTCGGAATCACTAACACATGCACCGGCGCCTGAGGGTTAAGATCCTCAAAGGCCAGACAGTCATCGTCTTCATAAACCTTTGTCGAAGGAATTGATCCATCGACTATTCGACAAAAAATACAGTCACTCATGACTTCGCATCCGTTTCAACTCTCAGGCCAGATTTCCCAAAGCGCTTCCCAAGCTCCTGGAAAATCTCTTTTGGCGGAATTTCAGCCTCTCCGAGCATCACAAGGGTATGGAACCATAAATCGGCAACCTCATAGACAATCTCATCTCGATCCCTATTCTTGGCAGCCAAGGCCACTTCACCTGATTCTTCGATGACTTTTTTCAGGATACGATCGAGTCCTCCGTCGAGTAGTTTGGAAACATAGGAACCGACTTGAGGCTCCTGTTTACGTGACAACACCATGTCATAGAGTCGTTCGAGAATACCGCCCCAAGCCGCATTGGTCGGCCCACCCTCACTCGCTCCGTCATGCCCAGGATCTATCTCTGAATAAAAACAGGCTCGATTTCCGGTGTGACATGTTGGGCCCACGGGCTCAGCTTTGACCAATATTGTATCATCATCACAATCCAGAAAAAGTTGTTTAAGAATCAGCTCATGTCCTGATGTTTCACCTTTTTTCCAAAGCTGCTGTCGAGATCGGCTCCAAAAATGTACCCGCTGTGTATCCTTCGTGGCATTCAGCGCCTCTTCGTTCATGAACCCGACCATCAAGACCGTTCCATCAAGCCAATCTTGAACAACAGCCGGCACCAAACCGTTCTCTCCAAATTGTACCAGCCTGGCCGATTGTGTATTCTTCATATCGATGGTACCGAACAGGCTTCTATCATCCTGACCGGAATCCCCTGCTGTGCTAAATAGGCCTTCGCCTCTGCAATGGAGTACGTTTTGAAATGAAAAATTGAAGCGGCTAATACTGCATCGGCTTTGCCAATAGCCAACGCGTCATGCAGGTGCTGAAGAGTGCCTGCGCCCCCCGAAGCAATGACCGGGATCGACACGGCTTCTGAAACAGCAGCGGTTAAGGATAGGTCATATCCATCTTTCTGCCCATCTTGATCCATGCTGGTTAATAATATTTCTCCCGCGCCATCGTTCGCCATTCGTTTCGCCCACTCAACCACGTCGAGTCCCGTTGCACGGCGACCTCCATGGGTAAAAACTTCCCACGTCTCTTGAGCCTGCATGTGACCAGAACCCTTATTTGACTTCGCATCAATCGCAACCACGATACATTGTGCCCCGAATCGTCTTGCCGCCGCTTTGACAAGTTCTGGATCTTGTACGGCGGACGTGTTGATACTGACTTTATCAGCTCCCGCCACAAGAAGGCGACGGACATCTTCGACCTTTCGAATACCCCCGCCAACCGTCAGGGGCATAAACGCCTGTTCGGCCGTACGCGCAACCACATCAAGAAGGGTGTCACGGTTTTCATGCGAAGCGGTGATATCCAAAAAACAGAGTTCATCAGCCCCGGCCTTATCATATTCTTTGGCGACGGCAACCGGATCTCCCGCGTCACGAAGGTCGACAAAGGACACGCCTTTCACGACACGACCATCCTTCACATCCAAACATGGAATAATGCGCTTGGCTAGCACCGTGCTCCTTCAGAAGCCGATCGCGAAGCCGCTTGCAGTGCAGAAGCTAACTCAATCGTCCCTTCATAGAGTGCTTTACCGATAATCACACCGGCAACGTGAGGTTGAATATTCTTTATCGCATGAATATCTGAAATGTTCGTGACGCCGCCTGAAGCAATTAATGGCAATGAGGTTAACGACGTCATATGTTGAAGCGCCTCAAGGTTCGGACCATCCAACATGCCATCGCGTGAAATATCTGTAAAGATAATCCCACCGAGCGGGTACTGAGAGAGTGACGGCACCACATCATCAGGCTTTTTCCCCGAACCATCAATCCATCCTCGAAGCGCAATCTCTCCCTGTTTGATGTCAATGCCCACGAGGATTTTTGATGGAAACTCCTCACAACTTCTCGCAAGGAGTTCAGGCTGTTCAAGCGCAGCCGTTCCGAGCACAACACGATCGACGCCTATCGACATATACCGACGGATGGATTCTAACGAGCGAATGCCCCCACCAACCTGAATCGGGATCGTCACATGCTTCACGATGGCTTCAATATCCGACACATGCTTGGGTGCGCCTTCGACAGCGCCATCGAGATCTACAACATGGAGACATTCAGCTCCCAAGGACTGCCATTCCTTCGCCATGGCTGGAGGATCTTCAGAATACCGAGTCTCCTGTGCCATATCACCTTGTCGCAAACGCACACACCGTCCACCCTTGAGATCAATTGCCGGAAAAATTTTCATAAATGATCCATGCTTCTCTCTATCACTCTTGCCTAACGTACCAGATGACCGCTTGCCAATTATTCGTCACCACCGACAGGAAATTGTTTCATCATGTTCTGCACACCATACTGTGCCAGTTCCGAAGCCGTGACAAAGGCCCCTCTCCGTTCAATAAACCCTAGAAGATCTTCATTCATTGGTTTTTGTTCTTCATAATATTCTCCAGTCCAATGAATTCTTCCACTACGTGGATCCACAAGATGCACCTCAAACCCCACGACGGCAGGTGTGGCCCCAATCTTTGTACCAACACGTTCCCGATAGGTTCGGACAAGACCCATCACCACGGCATCAACCTCCAAACGCGTTCCGATTGCTTTCACCGTTTCTTTCCAATTGGCCGTTAACTCCTGTGAACTATATGAAGTCAGCGCCGTATTCACATTAAGTGATGGAATAAGACGAACGCCCGCACGATGTTCAAGCGACTCATACACCATCTTCGTAATGCGTTGGGCCGCGAGAATAGAAACCTTGCGTGGCTCGGCACTCGTGAGCAACCCTCGTTCTGATTGCGCAGACGGGAGCTGAAATTGAGAACGAATCTCTGGAGGGTTCACCAGGCCTTGAGACGGACGAGACACATACTGCTGCGGAGTCGATAGGGTTTGAAAGGGAAGAACGGCAAGCGTGCGAATCGTCACCGGTTGAAAGTTCGGAGATGAGTGTACCGTCACTTTTGGTGGGACACAGGCTCCCAAACCAAGCAGACTACTCAGCAAGAGAACCATGCACGCGCCAGACAGGACCTGCCTTCGCTTATATAATTGAGAAGCGCATTTTCTCATCAGTGCCAATTTCCAAAATTACGAAAGAGTTGTAGCCCGATCTTCTGGCTTTTTTCAGGGTGAAATTGCGCAGCAAAAATATTGTCTTTCCACACACTCGACACAAAGGGAAATCCATAGTCAGTCGTCGTGCAAATGACCTGTTGATCTTCCGGTTCGACGTAATATGAATGCACAAAATACATATGACTCTCCGGAGCCATATGTTCAAGTAACGGTGAAGATTGCTGAATGTTAATCGTGTTCCAACCCATATGCGGAATCTTCAACTCTGCCGTCTCGAGGGAATCAGAAGGAAATCGCTTGACGACTCCTGGGAAAATTCCCAAGCCTTGATGCATGCCATACTCTTCGCTCTCGCTGAACAGTAATTGAAGACCCAAGCAAATACCCAGAAAAGGTTTTCCGCTAGCAATAGCCTGACGAATCGGCGTCTCTAACTCGTAATATCTAAGATTATCCATGCAGTTCCCAAAGGCTCCCACCCCGGGAAGTACCACATGGCTGGCATCTGAAATTTTTGATGGATCGCGCGTGACCACGGCCTGATGCCCAACAGCTTCACACGCCTTTTGGACGCTACGAAGATTCCCCATATCATAGTCAATAATCGCAATCATTGTGATGTCATGCGTGATCGAGTTGGGAGAGTCGGATCCACATGTTATAACGTGCCTTTCGTCGACAGGACGCCAACAACCCGTTGATCGCGACTGACTGCTTGAGCCAAGGCCTTCGCGAGCGCTTTAAAAATCGCCTCCATCTTGTGATGAGGATTTCGCCCATACATCAAATTAATGTGCAAATTGAGCCCGCCCTGACTGACAAAGGCTTGAAAAAAATCTTCAAAGAGTCCTAGGTCTAGCGTTTTTATCATGTGAGACGGGAGATCAACATTATAGACCAAATAGGGCCGTCCGCTCAGATCAACCGTCACTTGAGCCAAGGTTTCATCCAATGGGACACTCGCCCATCCAAAACGCACAATGCCTTCTTTTCCCCCTAGTGCCGAGTTCAGGAGAGAGCCAAGCACGATCCCAATGTCTTCAATCGTATGGTGATCATCAATATCTGTATCTCCCTTGGCCTTGACGGTCAGGTCGAAAAACCCGTGCTTGGCCAAGAGCGTCAGCATATGATCAAGAAACGGAATCGTCGTGTGAATATTGCTTGTTCCTGTCCCATCAAGCGTCCAGGATGCGTGAATCGATGTTTCCGCAGTGGTTCGTTTCGTTGACGCACTTCGACAATCTTTTGCCTTACTCATAACCAGCGACTCTCCATAGATTTTCCATGCGCATCAAGCCCTTCCATATGGGACAGACGCACGACGTGTTTGTGAACAGCCTTGAGTTCCTTCCGGGAATAGGTCACCAGATTACTTTTTTTCACATAATCATCTAGCGATAAGCTTGAAAAGAATCGCGCACTCCCACCAGTCGGCAGCACATGATTGGGTCCGGCTACATAGTCCGCGACGGCCGGAGGCGTATAGCGACCCAGAAAGATCGCCCCAGCATGTCGAATATGTGGAAGATAGGCATCCGGCCGGTCAAGATTGACTGACAAATGTTCTGGCGCAATTTGGTTCGAGAGTGCAAACGCTTTGGCTAAACTCGGCACCACAAACGCAAACGCATATTTTCGAATGGATGTTGTCGCAATTTTTCGACGTCCCAACGATGCAAGCTGTTGATCAATCATGGCAACCACGTTTTGCGCAAGCTTCTTGGAGGTTGTGACGAGATAAACACGAGCCTCTTCATCATGCTCAGCCTCACACAAAAGATCAGCGGCCACATGGGCTGGGTTACTCGTTCCATCGGCAATCACCAATAACTCACTGGGACCTGCCACCATATCAATATCTACCTGCCCGTAGACCAACCGCTTTGCCGTGGCGACATAGAGATTCCCTGGTCCAACGATTTTATCCACCGGCTGAATCGTCTTCGTTCCAAAGGCCATCCCGCCAATCGCTTGCACACCACCCACTCGATAGATTTCATCGACTCCCGCAATTGCAGCAGCGACGAGCAGGTACGGATGAATCTCTCCCGTTGACGTTGGCGTACACATCACAATTCGCTTCACACCGGCAACCTTCGCTGGAATAGCATTCATCATTACCGACGAGGGATAGAGGGCTTTTCCGCCAGGCACATATACACCAACAGCATCAAGTGGGGTCACTAACTGACCCAGTCGCACACCACCCTTATTGTACGTCCATGTCGAAGTCCGCTGACACTCATGAAATTCTCGAATTCGATTTGCCGCAAATCGAAGAGACTCCTCTTCCTCTTTCCCAATTTGCGCATGAGCCTTCTGAATTTCTTTACGTGTGACATGAAATTGTTTGGGCTGAAGACTCAATTGATCAAACTGCTTTACATAGCGAACGATAGCTGCATCGCCACCCTTTTTAATCGCCTGCAATATACCTTTTACAGACGTTTCCACCCGCTCATTCTGTTGAGCCGAACGATGAATGACGCCTTGGATAAGACGAGAAAACGTTTGGTCTTGATGTGAAATAATCTTCATATTCGTATAACGTTGAAACTGTATGACATTACCGTTACCTGATTCTCCAACAGTATAGATGGTATTTCTGAGGCCAAGCCTCAATCTGTTGCGGCATCATGAGACTCTGGAGTATCACGGACGCTATGGTCGGCTTTTTTTGAGTCGCTCAATCAATTCGGTAATGGCCGCATGCTTCATCTTGAGGCTTGCCCGGTTCACGATCACGCGTGCAGACGACCAGGCAATGACTTCCGTCTCGACAAGATTATGCGCTCTGAGCGTCCGGCCTGTTGAAACTAAATCGACAATCCGTTCGGTCAACCCAACAAGCGGGGCTAATTCAATGGAGCCATAGAGCTTAATGATTTCAATCGGTATGCCCAGTTGATTGAAATGTTTTTCCGTAATATTGGGATACTTGGTCGCGACGCGAAGCTTTGAAGACAAGCGATTCGGAAACGTCTTTCCTTTGGGCATAGCCACAACAAGCTTGCAGGTTCCCATTTGTAAATCAAGCGGTTCATACACATCCGGCTTTTGCTCAAGCAAGACATCTTTTCCCACCACACCTACATCAGCAGCTCCATATTCCACATAGGTCGGAACATCAGTGGGTCTGACAATAAGCAACGTATGACCGTCCTCTGGACATTCCCAGACTAACCGGCGTTCATCAATATTGCGGTCATGCCCCTTATAGCCAGCTTGACGAAAGAGGTCTAACGTTGGCGTCAGTAACGTTCCCTTAGACAGGGCTATGGTAACCGTATCGCTCATCATGATCCCGACAGACGTTGAACATTGGCCCCAAGCCCTTGGAGTTTTTCCTCAAATCGCTCATAACCCCGATCTAAATGATAGACACGCGAGACGGTGGTCTCTCCTTCAGCCGCCAAACCAGCAAGGATCAGCCCGGCGCTGGCTCGAAGGTCTGAGGCCATCACTGGCGCTCCGGTAAGAGTCGGCGTACCTTGAATTACCGCATGGTGTCCATCAACTTCAATTGTTGCACCCATGCGATGTAATTCCGGAACATGAAGAAACCGCCCTTCAAACACGGTCTCAGATACGACACTCGTCCCACTCGACACGCACATTAACGCCATCACCTGAGCCTGCAAGTCGGTAGGAAACCCTGGATACACTAAGGTCTTGATTTCCAGCGGCCGCAATCGTTGCGGAGCCGTCAGTCGCACGCCATGTTGCTCTTCATACACATCACATCCAGCTTCTTCTAGTTTACTGAGCACGGCACTTAAATGGGCAGGGATACAGTGATTCACCAGCACATCGCCCTGCGTGACCGCACCAGCCATTAAATACGTCCCGGCTTCGACACGATCAGGAATGACTGAATACTCCGCACCGTGCAATTCACTGACACCGTCAATCGTAATCGTATCGGTGCCGGCACCAAACACCTTTGCGCCACGCTTCACGAGAAAATCCGCTAAATCAACAATCTCCGGTTCCTTGGCTGCATTGTGAAGCACCGTCGTGCCATCGGCAAGACAGGCGGCCATCAAGAGGTTTTCCGTACCCGTGACAGTCGGAAAATCCAGTTCAATACGCCCGCCTTTGAGCTTCGACGCCTTCGCATGAATATAGCCATGCTCGACATACACATCCGCACCCAACGTCACCAAGCCCTTTAAATGCAGATTGACAGGCCTGGTGCCAATGGCACATCCACCTGGGAGCGAAACAGTCGCCTCGCCAAATCTCGCAAGCAAAGGCCCTAACACCAACACAGAGGCCCGCATGGTTTTCACCAAATCATAGGGAGCCTCGGTCGCATGGATATCCGATGCATTGAGGGTTACACAGGACCCTTCCGATTGATACGCGACGCCAAGAAGGTGAAGAAGCTTCACCATCGTTGACACGTCCCTGACCTGAGGGAGATTCGAGATGATGCAATCGCCACCACCTAATAAGGTAGAAGCCAGGATGGGCAGAGCAGCATTTTTTGCGCCGCCAATCGCCACCTCCCCCTTCAAACAACGTCCGCCTGAGATTACGACTTGATCCAATTGTATGACGAACGGCGTTACCCTGTTCGCTCTAAACAGACGACTCGCTGAATGCCCAGCGAGTCATGAATAATTTCATGTACACGAAAGCTCCCACTGCGGCAGGCTTCGTCACACAAACAATCGGCTTGGCCTTGCCCGACTTCAACAATTACATGCCCGTGAGGTTGTAAGATTCCTTCAGCTTCAGGAAGCAAGCGTCGATAGATAGCCAGGCCGTCAGCCCCCCCATCTAAGGCAAGTGTCGGCTCAAAATCACGAACATCTCGGGAAAGGGAGGCAAGCTCCCGTTCTGGAACATAGGGGAGATTGGCCACGATTGCCGTCACTTTACCTAGGAAGCTAGCTGATGACAAGGGGGACACAAGATCGCCAACACAAAATTTTACCCGGTCATATTGGCCATGAGACTTGGCATTCCCCACCGCGACGCGCAGAGCTTGAACAGAGCGATCCATAGCCACAATCATCGCATCAGAGCGTTCCACGCTCAGCGCAATGGCCAGACACCCTGACCCGGTACCGACATCCACTATGACCGGGCTGACAAAAGACTCAAGCCGCGACATGACCGCTTTGACCAACAACTCCGACTCCAGTCTCGGAATCAACACATGACTGGAAACCGCAAATTCCATCCCCCAAAACTCTTGCGTTCCTAGGATATATTGAAGTGGCTCCCCACCGGCTCGACGCTTGATGCAGCTCAAAGCTTGGCGCTGATCGTCATCCGGCACATGACGATCCGGTGATGCGTGAATCATCAAACGTGTGAGACCGATCGTCTGTTCGAGAATCCACGCCGCTTCATTGGCAGCATTGGTCACACCCCAAGCCGACAGCGTTCGAATGGCTTCTCGGTACAACTGCGAATAAGACATGCATCGACTCACAACCGACAAAAATCAGGCTTTACGAACATACGAACAATGGATTCAAGCGCCGTCTATAGGATGAGGGTCGTCGTCACGCGAATGCGCACACGTTTACTGAACGCGTAACGCGTCAATGAGATCATCAAGGTCTCCTTCAAGCACACGTTCGAGCTTGTGAAGAGAAAGACCGATACGATGGTCGGTCACTCGATTTTGCGGAAAGTTGTAGGTTCGAATCTTTTCACTACGATCACCAGTGCCGACCTGAGAGCGACGATTTTCAGCAATTGAGGCATCCTGCTTCTCTCGCTCCGCATCACCAATACGTGTCCGAAGCGTTCGCATTGCCTTATTGCGATTTTTCAACTGTGATCGCTCATCTTGACAGGTCACCACCACGCCAGTGGGAATATGTGTGATACGTATGGCGGAATACGTCGTATTCACACTTTGCCCACCAGCTCCGGAGGAACAATACGTGTCGATACGCAAGTCTTTCGGGTCAATCTGGACCTCCACTTCTTCGACTTCAGGCATCACCGCCACTGTCGCCGTGGACGTATGAATTCGGCCGTTCGCTTCCGTTGTCGGCACACGCTGCACTCGATGGACACCACTTTCATACTTAAAGCATCCATAGGCCCCTTTTCCTTCAACTAACAGCGAAGCATCTTTATACCCGCCAATACCAGTCTCGTGTGACTCAACCAATTCAGCATGCAACCCTTTAGCTTCAGCAAATTTGACATACATCCTGAGAAGCTCACCGGCGAATAATGCCGCCTCACTGCCTCCAGCTCCCGCACGAATTTCAATAAAGGTATTTTTGTCGGCCCCTGCATCACGAGGACGCATTAACTCCTGAGCCTGCTGCTCCATGTCCTCACGACGTGCGCAAAGCACGGTTAACTCTTCTTCAGCAAGACTGCGGAGCTCAACATCCGACCCAACGTCCTCCAGCATTCGCTGCGTATTGGTGATGTCTTCAAGAACCGATTGATAGGCAAGGTATAAATGAGCGGTTTCTTCAATCTCAGATCGTTCTTTATTGAGAGAAACAAGCAATGACGGTTGGCTCAGAACGGCGGGGTCAGCAAATTGATCGTTCAGCGTTTCATATCGATTGGCAATCGCTTCCCATTTTGTCAGGAACGCCCCTTCGGACGTATCAAGTTTTCCTTGTTCTGCCATAGCAGGGGTACTTCTACAAACACCAAAACGTTTGCCTTTATATCGATTTCAACGAGCGACCAGTCTCGCCTTTACCTAATTTACGACTTTGATTTCGAGGTCTTTGTATTCCGCGCATATTTTTTCTTGAACCGTTCAACGCGCCCTTCAGCGTCTACAATTTTCTGCGTACCGGTAAAGAATGGATGACAGTTTGAGCAAATGTCGACTTTCAAATCTCCCACCGTCGTACGGGTCTCAAACTTCATACCACACGCACAACTCACCGTGGCCATTTCATACGTTGGGTGAATATCTTTTCTCATGTGCATCCTCCGATTAATCTGATGTTGTGTTTTCCCGTTTGGCACGTATATAGAATTGCTCTAGTACACGATAATTCCAGGTTCAATTACCCTTTGATTATGGCTCATTTGCCGGATAAGAGCTTTGGCGTACAGCGTTGCCATTACAGGTGTACTATAGTGGTTTAACTTTCAAATGAGCTTGTCCCCTCACCCTAACCCTCTCTCCAGAGAGGCAAGGAACGTAAAGTGTGTACCAGTTGAAAGGTAAAATACTCTAGTACACGATAATTCCAGGCTCAATTACCCTTTGATTATGGCTCATTTGCCGGATAAGGGCTTTGGCGTACAGCGTTGCCATTACAGGTGTACTAGTATGCAAGAGTTGAGGGCTTGGATTCAATACCTAGCACTATCGCTCGTGAAACGTCTTAGCGATTCATCGACTGCAGAAACTCTTGATTGTTTTTGGTGCCTCCGATTTTATCCATCAAAAACTCCATCGCTTCCATCGTCCCTAAGGGACTCAGGACTTTTCGAAGAATCCACATCTTATTGAGACGATCCCGATCCACCAACAACTCTTCTTTTCGGGTACCTGATTGATTAATATCAATAGCAGGAAACAGGCGTTTATCGGCAAGGCGACGATCCAGATGGACTTCCATGTTTCCGGTTCCCTTGAACTCTTCGAAAATCACATCGTCCATACGACTTCCCGTATCGACCAACGAGGTCGCTAAAATAGTCAGACTTCCGCCATGCTCAATGTTCCGTGCCGCCCCAAAAAATCGTTTTGGACGTTGAAGCGCATTCGAATCTAATCCACCGGACAAGACCTTCCCACTGGGAGGAGCAATCGTATTGTAGGCCCGAGCCAGCCGTGTAATGCTATCGAGAAGAATCACGACATCGCGTTTATGCTCAACCAGTCGCTTCGCCTTTTCCATCACGATTTCCGCTACCTGAGCATGACGTTGAGCCGGCTCATCAAAGGTTGAGCTGATGACTTCAGCAGACTTTACTTGCCGCTGCCAATCCGTCACTTCTTCCGGACGCTCATCAATCAACAACACAATGAGCGTAATTTCAGAATGATTGCTCAAGATCGCCCGGGCCATGGCTTGAAGAAGCATGGTCTTCCCGGTTCGCGGTGCAGCGACAATCAGACCACGCTGTCCCTTCCCGATGGGCGTCGTCAGCTCCAAGACCCGAGTGCAATACTCTTCTTGATCAAATTCAAGGTTAATACGTTCTTCCGGATACAGAGGAGTTAAGTTATCGAAAAGAATTTTATCTCGCTGAACTTCCGGATCGTCAAAATTTATCTTTTCGACTTTCAGCAATGCAAAGTACCGCTCACCTTCTTTGGGCGGTCGAATCTGGCCTGAGACGATATCGCCGGTTCGTAAATTAAATCGACGTATTTGGGATGGGGAGATATAAATATCATCGGGGCCCGGCAAGTAGTTTGAATCCGGAGCGCGAAGAAACCCAAAACCATCAGACAGCGTTTCAAGAACACCTTCCCCAAAAATCACCCCGTTTTTCTCGGTTTGTCCTTGCAGTATGGAGAAAATGAGCTCTTGCTTTCGAAGATTCGGCGCCCCATCTATTTTCAGTTCACGGGCCAGGTCGTTGAGTTCACCAATCGATTTCTGCTTCAGTTCAGCCAAGTGCATAATATTCTCCATTAAGGGTCAAATTTCCGGACATCCATGATTCAGACTATCCCGTTCGCTTGTGCTCACATCATTAAAAAAGAATGAAAACGATATGACATAGTGTGGACAATACAACAGAAAGAAAGAAACGTATTGGGATTAATTCTTCTGGTTACTTATGTGTCTAGGTGTACTGGAAGACTAATTAGAGAAACTGTGAGGCCACAATCTGAATCCTGACTAAGAACTCGTTTTCAGCCCAGAGCTTTGAATGAACGTTGGTAGATCCGGGAAGCTACGCAGGCAGAAATGATTTCCAAAGAGTCGGGAAGGTGTATTCAATTTTGTATCTTACGGATGATGATAATGTCAATAGTCTTTCTCGGTAAATTCACTCAATAACTTAAATGAAAATAATCACAACGAAAAAAATAATGAAGTTACAAGCAGTTACAAGTACGCGCCTCAGACACTTTACCGAGCCTACATAACGAATGCAGCGACAAAGATTCCTGACATGATTGCGCCCAGGTACAGGTTATGATAAATGAAGAACAAGCGTTTTACTTGAGCCCAACGTCTTTTTCATCATGCACAATCAAGAAGATCCACAAGAAAACGAACGTATCTTCACCCTCGATGAGGCCAATGAGCTCATTCCTCAGCTTGAACAACTGTGGACGCTGATTAAACAAGGAAAAACCATTCTCGTTCAGACTCGAGACGAAATTAAAAAGGCAAGTGCAAACGCACACTTAGGAGGAGGGAGCCTTGCCGGCCCCAAATACATTCAAGCTCTCAAAGACATTAACGAAAGCTTGCACACGGTTCACGAATTTGGAGTCATTGTTAAAGACGTCGATCTCGGACTGTGTGACTTCCCCTATCTTCTGGATGGGAAAATCGTCTACCTCTGCTGGAAACTTGGAGAAGAGAAGATCTCATGGTGGCACGAAGTCAGTAGCGGATACTCTGGCCGACAGGTCTTACCGGAGAGTACGAGTTAATGAGACTTGGCACATGCCGAATTCATCACGCCGTCCCCCTTCGATACCGACATCACACTGAACTGACAATCGATTCATGACATTCCCCAAACAACACCGTCGAGAACATACGTCTTTATGAAATTCGTTATTATTGGGCATGATGGCCCTGAAGGTTTAACGAAGCGCCCGATTCATCGGCCTGCCCACCTAGAACGGCTTAAGGCCTTGGACTCTCAAGGGCGCCTTATCCTTGCAGGTCCCTTTGCCGATCACTCTGGAAGCCTCGTGATCATCGACGTTGATTCCCAAGCCGAAGCCGAAACCTTTGCCCAGGAAGACCCGTATACCATACACGGCGTCTTTCAACATGTGGAAATTCACCCGTTCACTCAAGTCCTTCCCGAAACATCACCCGACTGAAAATCCGTACGTGTCATGAACATTCCACGACGCAACAATCAGCAGTTTCTCGGGCATGCCTCATGACACTTTTCCGGCAAGTCGCAGAATAGCCTTCCACTCATGTGCACGTACTGGTTGGACCGAAAGCCGAGAGCCTTTTCGAAGGAGTTCCATGTCACGCAATTCGGGAACGTCTCTCAAAAGCGAAAGCGAAAGATCGGCAGTAAACTTCCTCACGAATTTGACATCGACCATAAACCACATGGACGCCTCAGGCGTGCTTTTGGAGTCGTAGTAGCGGCTGTTCGAATCAAAGGCATAGTGGTCAGGATAGGACGCCTTCACAATCTCAACAAGACCTACGATGGCAGGAGGATCTGCATTGCTATGATAAAAAAAGGCTTGATCGCCACGCTTCATGGCGCAGAGAAAATTTCGAGCTTGATAATTTCGTACGCCCTCCCAACAAGTCGTTTGACGTGAAGACGCTGCAAGATCATCAATAGAAAAGGTCTTCGGTTCGGATTTTAAAAGCCAATATTGAGACATGCGATGTTGACTTTCTGTAAACACTGGAGTGAAAGGATTTGGTCTGAACGTGGAAATATGCCTGGAAAATTATAGGATGTCCATTGTGAGGAATACAATCACGATAGAAACGACGCGGCACCGCCTTCCCCAGTTCAGGGGTCATTCATGATTGATCAACTCATTCAATTCGCTGAATCATGGATTTCCAAAGAAGCGTGGGTTGGCCTCATTGTGTTTTCCGTCGTTGCCTTCGTGGGCACACTGCTTGCTATTCCCGCAATTCTCATTCGGTTGCCACCGGATTACTTCCAGAATCATCACCACAAACCCTGGTTCGCCAATCATCATCCCATTGTGCGCATGCTGGGTCTGGCCATCAAAAATATTGTGGGAATCATTTTTCTCCTCGCAGGCATTCTCATGCTGGTGCTGCCAGGGCAAGGCTTGCTCACCATACTCTTAGGCATTCTCTTTATCGATTTCCCCGGCAAACATCGACTGGAAAAAAAGCTCATTCAACATCCAAGCATTCTCAAAACCATCAATGCACTCAGGGGAAAAGCCGGCAAACCTCCGTTTACGTTCGATGAGCCACTCGGGTCTTGAGTACCGCATCAACTCACATGATATTCATCTCAATGATTTACTCCGAATCATTCCATTGCTAGGATAGAGCGAATCCAAATGCACAGCAGTGCGCTTGGACACGATACCTACAAAACCTTGCACTACTCACAGACATTCAACGTTGTCACTCAATAATCCAGCTAATCTCTGCATGACAGGTGTCCAAGTCAAGTTGAACCATGAGGACTTGCAACGCGGTATCCAAGGCACCAAGGGTACGGAAATTCATTGAATCAGCTATAATCGTCTATGCCAAAGCTCCATACAGTCGGCTGGATTGGCCTGGCGATCCTCTGTGCGATCGCATTTGGTCAAGTCGTCGGCTTCGTCAACCCTGCCGAAAAAGTCAATGGCTTATGGTTAGTCGTCGCCGCCTCGTGTTTTTATATCTTGGCCTACCGGTTTTATGGGCGGTTCTTAGCTCGACGCGTCATGAACCTGGACAATCAGCGACGCACGCCAGCCCATCGCCTGGAAGACGGCACCAACTTCTACCCGGCTAACAAATATATTCTCTTTGGTCATCACTTTGCCGCGATTGCCGGAGCCGGCCCACTTCTTGGGCCAGTCTTAGCTTCGCAATTCGGTTACCTTCCAGGGTTTCTCTGGATTGTCGTAGGCGCGGTACTCGCTGGCGCGGTCCAGGACTTCGTGATTCTCGTAGCCTCCATGCGGCGAAACGGCCGTTCGCTACCGGAAATTGCACATGCCGAAATCGGTTCTGTCACCGGAATGGCCACAGCCATTGCCGTGCTCTTCATCGTCATTGTGGCACTGGCAGGATTGGGGCTTGCTGTCGTCAATGCGCTCCATCAAAACGCCTGGGGAGTTTTTACCATTACGATGACTATCCCGATTGCCTTTGTGATGGGTACCTACTTACAGAAATTTCGCCCTGGCCGAATTGGAGAGATGTCACTCATCGGGGTTGCCTTATTGACTATCGCAATTATTGTCGGTCGGACGGTGGCGCAGTCTGAATGGGCCGAATGGTTTCTCTTCGATCGACCAACCTTAGTGTGGGGACTGGCGATTTATGGTTTTTTCGCATCGGTACTTCCCGTCTGGATGCTCCTCGTACCTCGGGACTACCTGTCGACGTTTATGAAACTTGGCGTTGTCGCCCTACTCGGAGTCGGCGTCATCGTGCTTGCGCCAGTCATTGAAATGCCACGCACGACGGATTTCGTCTATGGTAACGGCCCAATTATTCCAGGCACGCTCTTTCCATTCTTGTTCATCACGATTGCCTGCGGGGCGATATCAGGGTTTCATTCTTTAGTCTCGTCCGGGACAACGCCGAAGCTCATCAGCCAAGAATCGCAAGCCATCGTGGGCTACGGTGCGATGTTACTGGAAAGTTTCGTGGGGGTCATCGCGCTTATCGCAGCCTGTCTCCTTGTTCCAGGAGATTACTTTGCTATCAATACACGACTTTCGATTGACACACTCGCATCAATGGGATTTCCCGTCTCACACATTCACGAACTTTCTCAAATGGTGGAAGTTGATGTATCCGGAAGGCCTGGTGGCGCTGTCTCGCTTGCCGTGGGCATGGCCTCGATCTTCTCGGCTCTTCCAGGTATGTCGGGTCTCATGGCCTATTGGTATCAGTTTGCCCTCTTGTTTGAAGCCTTATTTATCTTAACGACGATTGATGCGGGCACCAGAGTCGCACGATATCTCGTGCAGGAACTTGGAGGACATGCCTACGAACCGCTCAAGCAGATGAATTGGTGGCCTGGAGTGATTGGCTGTAGCGGGCTCGTCGTCGGCGCCTGGGGCTATTTAATCGGAACAGGCTCCATCTCCACTATTTGGCCGATGTTTGGAGCCGCAAATCAGCTGTTGGGCATGCTAGCCCTGTGTATTGCCACAACCGTCTTAATCAAAATGAATAAAGCGAAATATCTCTGGGTCACCGTCATGCCAATGATCTTTGTAGGAGTCATTACGCTAGCCGGATGTTACGAGCTGTTTCACCTCTTCCTCCAACGTGCATTGATCGGCCCGAGCACTCAGGCCTTGACCATGTGGGTCAATACCGTTCTGGTTGGAGTGGTCGCGACATTGGCCGTCGTCGTGCTCATCGACAGCCTCATGAAATGGTATGGATATCTTATTTTAAAACGGCCCTATACGAACAGTGAGGTGATTGAGGGTGAAGGCATTCATCTCCCGGCAGGTCCCTGCTGTTAAAACACGTGAGAAAAAACGTATCTCGTCGCAGAGGAAAACGTATTTCGTTGCTCGTTGTTCGTATCTCGCAAAAAGAGTTTTTGAGTTTGAACGAGATACGCTTCACGAACGATGAGCAACGAACAACAAGCGACTATTCACGAATGGATCACCGGTAGAGGTTTCCGGAAAGGAGCGTAATGGCTAATCAATACTCATTTGATGTTGTCTCAAAAATTGACATGCAGGAAATGAAAAATGCGGTTGATCAAACAGACAAAGAAATCAGTCAACGATTTGATTTTAAAGGATCAAAAACGGAATTAACCCTGAAAGAGAAGGAACGGGAACTCGAAATCGTCTCCGATGATGAATACAAACTCAACGCGGTGATTGATATCTTGAAAGGCAAATGCATCAAGAGAAATATTTCCTTAAAAGGTCTCACCTTTGGAAAAATGGAAGATGCGTTGGGAAGTACGGTTCGTCAAAAAATCGGGATTCAAAGCGGCATTCCTGATGACAAAGCGAAAGTTATCACCAAAGCCATCAAAGAACAGAAGTTAAAAGCCCAAGCTCAAATTCAAGGGGACCAGATACGCGTGCAAAGTAAGAGCAAAGACGAACTCCAGGCGGTGATGAGCTTTCTGAAACAAGGCGACTTTGAAATCGATCTCACGTTTGAGAATTATCGATAAACTCCTCACCGATCACATTGAGCGATCAGGACGAGGAACACCCTCGCGTCAAGTCTTGCAGTCCACGATCTAACGCTTGTTGTCCAGCCTGGGCGCGAAGAATATCCAGCGCCTCTTCTCGCGTGCCTTGATTATGGCCTATGGGCACATTCAGTCGATCCAAGCGTTCGACTGCGGTCTTTTCTACGCGAAACGCAATACGTTCCTCTGCAATATCAATCAATGCAAGCTCGACCAAGGCCGTATTGTACGTCGTCGTTCCCGGCATCTGCGTCATCATTCGTGCCTCACCGAACGTCGCTGGCTCTATCGACTCTGTACTCGAAAATATGACGATGATGACCGCCTCAACATTCTGTTTTTGGGCAACGTGGCGTAACGTAGCCAGCCCCGACTTCTCAGAAAGCCTTGGCACTGAAAGACGCTTCAAGTCAGTGACACCACACTGGCGTTCGAGAGTGGCCTCTATTCTTCGTGTCAGCGTTAACAGCAGAGGGGAAGACATGGCTGGAGCGGCCTCTGGACCAGTCGAATCGGAAAGAGTCACGACCCCAAACGTCCGGTGATTTGCCCAGTGACCCGACGGATTCGAATTCACACCCATGGTCTCTTCCGACAGTCCGAGAATCGCCGGCATTCTCGGGCTGACAGGCGAAACGCACCCGCCCACACTCAGCATCAGAAAACCGATGACGAATCCAAAGCCCAGCTGTCGTTTCAAAATGTTCATGAAAACCATCACTTTCCCCATTCGGTCTGAAAATGCATAAGGGCCTGCTTCATTGCATCATTTGCGGACACGACACGAAGCATGTCATAGGCAGTTTCCTCTGTCGGATAGATTGGCGGTTGAGTGAGGTCTCGTCGAACCACAGGGTAGACATTGGAGGCAAGCGGTACAGTGAGCCGCTCCAACACAGACCAAGCCGACCCGTTCGCATGGACGACAGGAAAGCCGGTCTTGCCATCGACTAAGGCTAACTCTACCAGCGCATAGTTTTCGGCGCGAACGCCAACAAGGAGCCCTCCCCGAGCCCCTACACCCTGTTGCGTACCCTGTAACGGGAAACGATCGGAGACTTCTTTTTCAGTGCTCGAGAGAACGGCAAATAGAAGAGAGTCCAGGCCTTCCTGCTGAGCAACGTGAACAAACTGCTCAACGCCCCTTCCCTGTGCCACAGAACCGGCGTCAAGCACATTCACGATCGTCAATGGAAACTGCGCACCAAGAGCCACTTGCAAATCATGGGTAAATCTATCGAATGCCTCCTCAGAAAGTGCAGGAGCCGATTCAGGAGCCGTCGTATCGTTGATAACCACGAGCCCTGTCTTTTCTCCTGCTATAGGAGTGGAGTTCGATGGAGCCTGAGCCCACATCTTGTGACTAAGCTCCCAGTACGCCGGGAGTCGTTCCGGCAAGGATTGAGTCGCACAACTACTGACGATGAAGACACTCACAACCACACTGGCGATTGATAGAGATTTCATGGGCATTCCCTCTTTTGTGGGTGATCGGACCAGTAGCACTGGTGAATCAGGAATATTGTCCGCCCCTACATCCTATGTCGTCAAGAAAGTTCACCCGATAGCCCAAGAGTATATTGCATCTCCCGAAGTCATCGGGTAGGTTACCAGTATGTCGAAACCAACTGTGAAATGGTTGCATCTATTTTTGTCGGTCTTTTTCATGAGTTCTTTTGCCGCATGCGAGAAGATCTCCATGCCGCGTCTCTCCTTCGATGAAAAACCCGAAACCAAGCTCCCTATCTCTGTGGTCTACCGATTTGATCCAACACTTGCTCAACATACGCAAGTCGTTGACGCCTGCGGCCTGCCCTATACGGTTAAGTCAGGTGAAATCATTACGGAAACATTTCTTCATGTGGGACAGGATCATTTTGCATCGGTCGGCACCCAACCCACCCTGGCATCTGGCGCATCTCCCAGCGTCTCAAACGAAGTCACCGTTGACTTAAAGTTTGTTCAGATGAATTTCGAGCCAGTTGGCCGATCGGGCGAAGAAGATCGATATCATGCCAATGTTGAGCTCCAACTCCAAGCCGTGTATCACGACTCACAGGGCAAGGCGTTGGCTCAAACTCCGCTTTCCTACGCGGACAAAGTCAATATGTGGACTCCGGCACTCACCAGTCAATCACAGTCGTGCGCGACCGGACAGTTTGACGCCGTGGTTGAAGAAGCTGCCGAAACATTAGCGAAAGACATGGCCAACGCGCTTCCACGTCTTTACGGCCTCTCTCCGCAGCCTCAACCTGGTCTAAGCGAAGCGAGTATTGTGGCATCACAGCCGTCTCCAGGCACATCCGCACCACAAGCCTCCCTTTCATTCAGAACCAAACTCCAGGATGCCAACGATAACTTAGTCCTGGAAGGTGGAGAGAACGTCATTCTTCAAATTGAAACAACGAACTCCAGTTCAATGCCTTTGCCCTCGGCCTACATCGAATTACGCGGCAGTCAAGCTATCGTTGATGCATTTACCTCAGTCACGACATTACCTATTTCGATTGGAGCTCTACAGCCCGGAGAAAGCAAAACCACAGAAATACGGGGCCGCATGCCTGCCACGGTCGAACAGGAAAAGGGCGAGTTAGTCGTATCCATTTCACTCTCGCAGGGCATTCCGCCTGGTGCGCATACGATTCTTGCCGCGATTCAACCCGGGACCTCCTCATCTCAACAGACTCCACAAAAAAGCATGCTCCCATCTCCTGAGGACGGAAACAGCAAGAATCCCCCAGAGAACACGCCAGAAGAGATTCCCAATTACGCTCTTGTGGTTGGACTCAATGAGTATCGAGATCCATGGCCACAGGCCAACCAGGTTTCAGCACAACAGATACAACGTCTGGCCGGCGTTCTTGGCGAAACAGGATCTTTCACCAAAGATCGCATCAAGGTTCTAAATGGAAGCCATGCTACTCGCACCGACATAGAAGAAGCCTTATTCACCTGGGCCAAGCATCAGCTGACTTCCGATACCATCTTCTTCTTCTATTTCGCTGGTCATGCTCTAGTCGATCCGGAGAAGGGAGAGGTGTACCTCGTTCCGTATGAAGGCTCACTCACCGCTTCAAAAAAACACCTAATCTCACTACGAAGCCTTCAACGTGTCCTAGGCAAACTCAAGGTCAAGCTTTCGCTCTTATTCTTGGATACGCCCATTGCTCAATATTTAGATGACACAGGAACCGCCGTCGGATTGAACGGAACAACCCCACCCAATTGGCGTGCGTCCATTTCCTCTATGGATTCATCCCGACCCCAGATCATTCAAATTCGACGACTTGCGGAAGAGAAAATTAAACAAGAACCAACTCAGCTGCTGGCCGGATTGCGAGGGAAAGCAGATCACAATCAAGACGGCACGGTTACGCTTGGAGAGTTTCTTAAGAATTTAGAAAGTATAGCAGAAGTAATTTACACCGAATCTCAAGCCTTGCCCCACCTCGATACTCCACTGGCTCAATAATTTCATCGAGACACGACACGTCGACACACTTCACGAGTCACACTCACACTTGACCTTACAAGAATCAGCGCAGACACGAAAGCCCGTGAATGGGTGAGTCGATGGACGAGCATTTTATGCTCCATGCATGACAAACGGTTGTCATCCTCATTCGTACGACTCGTATCGCTTCCACTCTTTTTCAATCTCGTAGACGGCTAGTACGATCAAAACATATCGTTATTCGCACATCATCACATTCTTCCGGTCAGTTCAACAGCCGTTCTCTCTTCAATGCAGGAAAGACGAAATTTATCTGAAAAGATACTGAACGTATCGTGTTGAATCGTTTTTGAGTTTTAGTTTGGTCTTGGCTTTTCCTCCCACTATCAATTCTCTTACAAGCAAATCTCCAGTAAAAATCATCATATTTCAAGAAGTTTTTTATGTATGTGCACATGCAGTTTGTGCCTGGCACTAATTCTGCTTTATTAGAATTTCATTGACATACTTCATTCATACAAGGAGTCCTGATATGGCACAACTCACATTTCTTCAAAAAGAATTTGACCATAGGCATATATTTCTCTTTAACATCTTCGGGTATCAATCCAACAGCAACTCTGCACGAGATCGTCCTCTCATGTATTTCAAAATGATTGAGATGACTAAGTTGCCCTTGTGTCTGCTGTTCTCTCTTTGTCTCTGTACCAGCGTATTAGGTGCCACTAATGACGCCCTGTTCACCCAATCAGGTGACTCACAGAGAGGGACCATCACTCACGAGGGCAACCAACTCCAGACCTCTCTTTCTCAATATGGACATGAGAATCACACCACAATCGAACAAGTCGGCGACGCGCACCATACAACAGTCCTTCAACGTGGGCTTCATCACATGACCGATATTTCACAAATTGGCGAAGGACATGTTGCCACACTCTCTCAGGAGGGTGGATCGAATCGGCTCAGCCTGAATCAAGACGGTGATGCGCACGAAGTTTATATTCGACAAGGCCCGTTATCACATGAAGGCCACATCACCGTTGAACAATTCGGCACGGCCCATGTGGCGTCAGCCCACCAAGATGGTGGATACAACACAATGACCCAACATCAAGAAGGATATGCCAATATCCTCGCCGCCTCTCAATTGGGCGACGACAATCAGATCAAGCAAGAACAAGAAGGGAGCGGGAACGAAGCTTCTGCCCGACAGCACGGCTATGGAAATACGATATCGCAATCACAGATTGGGAATAACAATACCGCAGAAGCCGAACAATTCGGTCAAGACAACTCAATTACCCACACGCAGATTGGTGACGGATTAGCCTATTCCATCACGCAAGAAGGTCAAGGGCTTGCCATTACGGTCACACAAGACTCCACCGGGACGGTAGCCATGAGTCCGTAGCACTCCAGGGAAAGGGTGCGGCTCGTCCGGCGCGCAGGACGGGAAATTTCATTCCCATGTGATTTCATCAATTCATTTACATTCATCAAGGAGGGTTTTATGTCACGCACATTCAACAGATATACACCATTCGCCGGGATCAGCACCGCCGTTCTCTTCGCGTTGCTGACCACAGGGGCATGGGCATCGGTACCCAATAACGTGGCGGAAATGATTCAAGATGGAGACGACAATACTGCAACAATTGTCCAGGCTCCAGATCCAGACGGTATACGCTTAGAAGCCTACATCAATCAGGCTGGCGACTATAATTATGCGACCATTACTCAAAACGACTCGTCAGCATACAATGTGGCGACGATTGATCAAAGTGGCGATGGGAATTCGGCTGATATATCTCAAAGCTGGTACTCCGAATACAATGAGGCCACTGTGGATCAAAGCGGCGATTACAATACTGCCTGGGTTTCTCAAAACGACAGTTCTGTGACCAATAACGCCACGATCGATCAAAGTGGTGATGGAAACTCAGCAGGGATTTCTCAAAGTTGGGACTCAGAATACAATGAGGCCACTGTGAATCAAGGAGGCGATTACAATACCACCTGGATTTCGCAAAACGATAGCTCACAAGGCAACACTGCCACTGTGGATCAAAGCGGCGACGAGAACTCAGCCGAAGCTTCACAAAGTTATGGGGCAGAATACAATGACGCCACTGTGGATCAAAGCGGAGACTACAATATCGCTTCCATTGACCAAGACGGCAGTCTCTACAATGTCGCCGAGGTCGACCAAAGCGGAAACGGCAATGATGCCACCGTCATTCAGCGGGAAGAGTCTGAGGGGAACTATGCCATGATTGCTCAAAGCGGCGATGGCAACTCTGCGACGGTATCGCAAGACTATCACTCATTCTACAACCACGCCACGATCGATCAAAGTGGCGATTATAACTCGGCAACTATCGAACAGAATTATGATTCTGCAGACAACTATGCGTCGGTTGATCAAAGTGGCAACGGTAATTCAGCTGAAATTTTTCAGAGTGAGTACGCCCAGAACAACACAGCCACAGTGGATCAAAGTGGAGATTACAACTCGGCAACGATTCTTCAAAACGAAAGCATGGACAATGTGGCGAGTGTCGATCAATCCGGCGACGGGAACCTAGCGTTCGTGAACATGGTTGGCCATGAATACGATGTGGTGACTGTAATGCAAGCAGGAAATGGTAACGTCGCCCAATACAATCCGTAATCATCCATGTACAAAGGATTCAGACGATGATCAGCAAGAGACACAACTGGAGAGCGAGCGCCTACCCTACGGGGTGGGCGCTCGGCCTAGGACTTTGGCTCTGTATGTATTCGGCACCAGCAGGGGGAACACCCTTTTCACTCGACTCAAAAGATAAGGATCAACAGATGGATTCTAATCATCAAACCATCATTCAAAACGGTGTGGATAATCAAAAAACCATTAGGCAACGCGGCAAACACCTAGACTTGAGATTAGAACAGCAAGGAGACCGCAACGCTTCAGATCTCCAGCAAGACGGGACAAACAACAAGGCCACCTCGATTCAACAGGGGGACAACAATTCAAGTCGTATTCGCCAACAGGGTTCCGGCAATAGAGCGACGATTATTCAACGAGGCTCAAGGAGATAACCCTCATGGTTCGATCTATCAACCATCGTCACATTTCACTCACGCAACGTCTATTGTGGAGTTTCACTCTGATGCTGTCCAGCATTTATCTCGTGATTCCGCAAGCCACACTGGGGTCAACACAAGCCTCTTCGGAAGAATCCGAAGAGGCATTTTTAGGGATATCCGGATTAATCGTTGATGAAACTCGAACCGTGGTGGGTCGAAATTTTTACGAGACATTTACAGCGCAATGGACGAATCTTTCGTCAACGACTCAAAATATCGTCATTAGTGAATTAGCCGATCCGCGTTTTGGCAGCATCATTTCAGTACAAATCGGAGAAAAAGTTGTGTTTCGACGTCTCTTGCCCCCTCGACTCGGTGACCTTGAAGAAGCCGTCGACATGGCAATAGTCAATGTCCGCCAAACATTGACTGACCAGGAACGTGTTCAACAAGAACTGGAAATGTACTAGAAACCAATAAAAGTTCAGTCACATGTAGAAACGCAACTAGGGATGGAACAGGATAGAACAAGGAGACACACACTATGTTGAACAAGATGATACTCACGGTGATTACCCTTCAATTGGCTGGATTAGCCTGGATCAGTGCACCGATCAACGCCTCTGAACTTCGACATCAATTTACCAATCCTAATTTTGGCGGCAATCCATTTAATGCTCAGCCCCTCTTGAATTCTGCCGTGTTACAAAACAATTTTGAAAATACAGAAACCAATGACGCAAGTACCTTAGAAGATTTTCAGTCTCGGTTAGATCGAGCTATCTTGAATCGTCTCTCTCGAGAAGTGGTAGCAGAAGTCTTTGGTGAAGAAAGCGATTTATCGGCAGGATCGTTTAATACAGGAAACTTTGAAGTTCAAATATCGGAAGACTTGGATGGCGTGACGATTGGAATCGTCGACACTCTCACAGGAGATGCCACGAACATTCAAGTCCCATTTTTTTAATAATGAGGAGAACCGTTCTCATGAAACGCTATCATTATTCTGGAAGTGTTTTTTTTCTCATCATCGCCAGCAGCTTTTTATTACAGAGCTGTTCAACGTTGTTTCAACCCCTAACCAGCGGAAAAGCTGAAGTAGGGTATGAGTCTCAAGTTTTTCAGCAACTGGCCTCCCTTCCACCGCCGACAGAACCGATTGTCGTGGTGGTCTATAAATTTCGTGATCATACCGGGCAATATAAGTCCAGTGACGCCGTCCTTCAATATTCCACAGCCGTCACCCAAGGCGCGACCTCACTCTTAATCAAAGCCTTGATGGATGCTGGGAACGGGAAATGGTTTACGGTTCTGGAGCGCGAAGGACTGTCCAATCTACTCAACGAACGAAAGATTATTCGTCAAACCCGCAAACAATATGTCAATGGCGGCGAGAGACTCCCTCCACTTCCCCCCTTACTCTATGCGCCCATTCTTCTGGATGGAGGTATTGTGGCCTATGAATCCAATCTCTTAAGTGGCGGCATGGGTGCCAGGTACTTCGGAGCTGGCGGGTTCACAGAATTTCGTCGTGACACCGTCACCGTGGACTTGCGAGCGGTTTCTGTTAAGCGTGGAACGATTCTCAATACGCTTCAAACACGAAAAACTATTCTTTCCGCGAAATTAGAAGGAGGCCTGTTCCGCTTCGTAGATCCGTTACGACTATTGGAAATCGAAGCCGGAATTGCCAGCAATGAAGCCCCGCAAATGGCGGTACGGGAAGGCATCGAACTGGCGGTCTACGGGCTAATCCTCGAAGGTATCAAGGATCGAATATGGACGTTCAAAGACCCGGAAGTCGGCAAACCCATCCTTGCCGAGTACTTAGATGAGAAGCAAGAATCGGTCTATGCGGCCATGGAGAAAAATGGATAAGCCATCTTGCATCCCCAGGATGGGTATCCCACGTTGGTCATGCATTCCGTTCAACCGGTCGAGGCTCAATGATCAAAGACTATGAAGAGTGGGAGGACCTCGGCTCAAAATGTTTTTCACTGATCAAGAGTCAGCGATTCTACTAGCTGAGCGCATCGTTATAAGTTCCAGTATTTGACGATTTTACATATAGGTGTTATGGTGTTTTTGTGTTTTCAAGAGAGGGCAACGATGGCAAGACTCACAATTAGCCTTTCAGATGAACGGCATATGGCACTCAAGGAAGCGGCGGCCCGTCGAGGCAAGACCATCGGAGAACTGATCGATGAAAGTCTTGAATGGTGCGGAATCAAGACGACCCGGACAGCCGAAGCTCTTGTGGCTAAAGCCCGATCCCAGGCGCGACTCAAGGCTAAACCTGCCATGGACTTGGCCATTTCAGAAACACGCTTGTCCCGCCGCAGAAAATAAATGACCAAACCCGTTGCGGTAATCGATACGAACGTTGTCGTGAGCGGGTTGATCAGCCAACAAACAGACAGTCCTCCTTGTTATATCCTTGATGAAATGCTTTCAGGAGAGGTTTCATTTCTTCTTTCTTTAGATCTCTTAACTGAATATCGACACGTATTGTTGCGTCCGAAAATGAAGAAATTACACCATCTCACAGAAGATGAGATTGATGGTATTCTCACGGCCATTTCAGTCAATGGTCAAGTCAGATACCCACCGCGTTCTCCCAACCATGGACCTGACCCAGGAGACCAGCATATATGGGACTTGATGGACTCGTACCCCGATGCCGTACTCGTCACAGGAGATATGGCCTTACAAAAGTTTAAAAATACGAAAGGCATCGTATTATCCCCGAAAGAATTCGTTGCACACCTCAAGGGAGCACACCCAAACCGCCTAGGGTACCTCTAAGCCCAATATTCAAAGAGCCTAATACTTGCTAGAAACGTTAAGTATCCAAGAACCAAAGGTCCGAACCACGTTCGTGTCCCAGATCGCCTTTATAGCCGCATCAGTTATACCGAAACAATTACGCGCCCCCCTTGCACACGTTGGATATCCAGCACGTGAGAGAACATGTCAGGGGCATGGAAGTTCACGAAATCGGCTATAGTAGCATTTTCCTGTATATAGCGAATCCAAATAAGTTCCAATCAGGAAAATGCCACGAACTCCGCGCGGTACCGCGTGAACATGAGGAAGGTTATGCCCGCCTGGATGACCTTTAGACGATTGACGATTCAATAACGAAAGGGCAATCAACATTCAATGGGTGACCTGTAGATTCGGCAAAACTGAAACGGCTATAGAATTTATGTGGATTTTCAATAAATCAAAAGTCATGTCTGACCCCCAAGAGGTAATAAAAAATCCCTGCCGGACTTGGTCCGGCAGGGATTCAGGATAACGGGGAAGAAGTGGATCTCCCCTTTTATGGTTATATATTAGAAGTTGATCCAGAGCTGGGTGTAGCCCCAATTCTGATCGGCGGATCCAAACCCATTCTTCTTATTGTAATCACCGGTGAAGAAATGACCGTAACCCAATTGCCATCCAACCTTGTTGTTTTGGAAGAACAGGGTATAGACCACGTCGATTTCACCACCCAATGATTTCTCATTGTTACCGGCTGGGGTCGTTTTGAAGACGCCTTGTCCGGCACTATACCAGTTGTCCTTTTCCTCCGCCAAACGCATGTAATGTCCGGCGATTTCAAAGTGACTGTTTTTGGTCGGACGCAATTGCAGGTTTCCACCAAACGTCATCATGTTCTGCCAGGACATTAAGTCCATGTAGCCGAAATGAATGTGATTGGTTGGGAACAACTGACTGAAGGTATCAGCACCACCAAACCCTGAGGTGTTGGCGTTCTTGTCACCAGAGGCCCAGTTATATTCGGCTCCGATGCGAGGTTGCATGGGAACAGGTAAGGTCACACCGGCATCGGCGTGGAATGCACCGGCATTGATGGTTCGATTGAATCCGCCACCAAATGTGCTTCCGCCCGTCGGGCCAATTCGTCCAAACTGATAGTACCCTTCAACTGTCGCATCAACGATGCCAGCATTCCCGGCAATTCTGGCCCCCACGGTATGCCGAGTTTGGTTTCCACGTTGTCCGCCAGCTCCGTTCACTCCTGTGGCACCGCCTTCTTCCAAAATCCAGGCAGGTTCAATCGCAATACCAGCTACTTTCATGGGGATTCGAGCGAAGAGGATGTTTCCATCTCCTCCATAACCACCACCGTTTGTTGAAGCTCCGCAAGCACCGGCATTTTGCGTACAATTGCCTTCCGCCACCTGTAACCAACCTAACTCAACCGGCACCTTGGAATGGTTGTAACGAAGGGTTACACCATCAAACGAAAACGCCACGTTGTTCCAGTCGAAGTGACCGAAAATACGGTGGTTACCCCAAACTACAAGTTGACGTCCAGCTTTTAACGTCAGGTTCGGTGCAAGGAAATTCCGAATTAACATGTACCCTTGACGCAAGAATAAGTCTGAACTGGATCCGTTTGGGTTAACCCCACCCGTTCCATCCGTGCCAGCATTATTGGCCCCAAAATTGTTTGAAACTTGTGGCTGGACAAAGAACACGACGTCTGGGGACAGGTCGTAATTGAATCCTAAGCGAATGAACTGTTGTGTGAAGAAACGATTGTCCTTCGTTGCAACGCCGGTCGAGTTCGTGCCAAATCCTGAATTGGTTCGAAACTCAGGACGTACACGCATGTCACCGGAAATCGTCAGATTCTTAAAGTCAAATGCCGGACTTTGAGGCGGATCAAATGCATGATACGGCTCCAAATCCGGAATAGCCCTGGGTACCGCCGGCACATTCGTGTTTTTGTCAGTTGCCGGCGTCGTCTTTGCCGCAAAAGCAGGAACAACCGACATGGATGCGATTAAGCATCCAGCCGTGAACCACTTGGAAGCACGAGAAAAATCGCTCATTGCACTCCTCCTGTTAGTTGAGTCCCCATAACAGATCAGGGACGTACAGTTGTTTGCATGAAGAACCCATCTCCTCCACGCGAACAAAGTTTACTTCTTCCTCTTACCCTCTACGTTATGAACGTAAATATATATGAACGTATGGTGAAATTACTGTTTCATTTGCCGTAAGGCCATCTGGTTAATGCATCAAAGTACATCTGCCAAAAGTTACACATGTGCTAAAAACATACCAGCATCGTAAATTTCGTATAACCTGTTGATAGTTATTACAATTTAACGTTCGATACGCTCGAATAGTCACAGTGAAAGTATTTCAATAAAGAGACGGGACGTTGCAAAAACACAACAAAAAGGAGGGTAAAGCACTATACGCAGCTTAAATTCTCTACTCACTAATTTTGAATGGAAATTGAATGGAGGTGGCCGTGCAGAAGATAGTAAAAGTAAAAAAAATAGTATGATAGCAAAGTGTAAGCCTGGCTCTCCCTCTCCAATTCTTAAACTAGCGAATTCCCTCCTTGCTTCTCTGTCGCTGAATCTGTCGCCCCTTTAATCTGTTCCTCTGCTTCTTTAACCGATGCCTCTAGGTCTTGTTCAACTGCCTTGAACTCTTGCTGGATCATATTGATTTCAGGCTCAACTGATTGACGAAGATCTTCAGTCGTTTCCTTAAAGCCTTTCACAGCTTTGCCAACTTGTTTTCCGATTTCTGGAAGTTCTTTCGGACCAAAAAGGAGAAACGCGATCACGAGAATGATCAGAATCTCCATGGCTCCAAGACCAAACATAATAACCTCTCGTTAGACGTAAGGCGTGAGACATATATAGCACGCCTCATGCTTCACGTATTATCCTTGTCTGGCTTGTTCTGGTTGGGGTGGTTGAACAGCCTCAGGCTGCGAGGGTGGCTGGACGACCGTTTGAGCGGTTTGCTGTGATGCAACTTGCTCCGGCTGTGGAGGGGCCTCCTGCGCCATGTTGGGTTGATCCGGGTTAGGCGTGACATCTAACGCGTCGGCTTCATGCACAGACTTTTTAAAGCCCTTAATCGCCTTCCCTAAGCCTTCTCCGAGCTGTGGAATCTTCCCTGCGCCAAATACAATAAGGACGATGATGAGAATAAGCAGTAGTTCCATCCAGCCGAATGACCCAATCATAAAGAAACCTTTCGTTGCACCCGCTGTTTCATAAGCCTGAGATCGTTCATTGAGTTCGATTAGTATACAAGAGCAACAGAGAAAAATCTACACTAATCCACGACAGCACCTAGGAGGAGGCTTTGAGGAAAAAGTGCGTATAGTCCACCAATTGTGGAGGTGACTGCAGCATCATGGTGATTCCTTCGCTGTCGTACCCCAGCCTCTCCAGAGCCGGCTGCGCTTTGCGTATTTCGGTTTCCGTCACATAGGCGATCATATCAGGAAGGCCATTCGACTTGGTATGAGACAGCATGTCATGCAATTTGGCTTTTTCATCTGAAGGCATGTCATCGCGAAGAGGAAATTCTATGCGTCGCGTATAGGGACTGTCATAGCTGGCGTTGATCGCTTCAAGTGTCCGAACCACATGCGCATCGAATTCCCATGAACTCGAGTTTGGAAGATTAGGATGGGCAGCCATCAAATCCATGAGCGTTAACACGTTGGCCCCTAAACTATTGCCGACAAATTCCCGTTGCGACTCAAGGACCAGGCTCTTTGCACCAAGATGACGCCCAATCTCTTCGACCAAGGCAAAATTCACCATAAAACTGAACTGTCCACCATGCACTGAGTAACAGGGCTTTTCCGGATCATTCAACACATGCGCATCAAATGTTCCTGCATCAAAACTGCTAAACCCAATGGCGTCCGGAGCCAACAGACGCATCGCTTCCTTGACTGTCGAAGCCGCACCGGTGTTGACCGGCACCAGGACTTCGTCATCAATGTTTTTTAAAAATTCTGCAATCGTCCGACGAAAGGCTAACGATTTGGCTTCAATTTCATGGTATTCACGCTCCCAGACCAAGTCTTCCAAAAAGCTTGGAAACGCCTGTAACCCTTCAATATCTTTTTGATCGAACGCCTTGACGAATCCTGCCCAATCCGTGATTTCCGCAAGTTTCGACTCGCTGACATTTGGTCGAAGATGTTCTTCATGCAAATTACTGGCTTTTCGAAACATCAGTTTGGTCGGAAGCTCACTCCACAATTCATTACAGAGAATACGATCCACTGTGCCGTCTTGGAATGACGTCAGATCAGCCACATCCCCTCGCGTGACGGTAAACCGTCCTTGGTGGCGGACCAGATCAGGATTATTCCTTGCCTCATTGAGCACCGCTTCGTTTTTATCGATGAGATGGTAGTGCACCAGCGGGTAGACCCGACCATCTGCATCCAACGCCTGCAGGCGATCTAAAAAGCAAGCCGCAAGATTTCCATTCCCGCACCCCAATTCTATGAGAATAACGGGAGAATTCTTTGCACGTTGGCACGCACGACGATAATAATCTTCCGCTAATGCATAGGCGAGACGATAATCAGCCGACGCAAATGTTTGATAAAACTCGCGCAGCCGTGAACCACGAAGACCATAAAATACTTCATTGATATGCATTTGCCATTCATCAACTGGATGGAAGTCTCCAATAATTTGCGGGAGGGCATCGGGATCTAGCGAAGAGTGCACAGCCATAACCATACCATTCCTTTATATCACACAAGTAATTGAATTTTCTAAAGAAAGCGATTTTAACAGACCATCGGAACCCCTGCAAGATACATCGCGACATTCTTGACAGGCTCGCGCCACAAAGAGTAGAGGTTACCCATTAGTAGCCGTCATGCTCCTGCAGCATCCCGCGATCAATTTGCTACTCAACGCTCAGACGGTCATTCATGCGGTTTCATCTCCTACCATTCACTAGGGCTTCGCTCCTCGCGTTTGCTGTATGGTGGCTCTGCGTGACTGCAACGCCTCACTTCCTTCACGCTGAACCATCTGATCCTACGCCCCCTCCTGTTTTCCAACCTGACGAAACACAGCATGGGTTTTCTAAATATGAAAGCATCCCGCATTACCCTGAACCATCAAACCAACCTTCCCTTGAAGAGCCGGACTCAGACGTCAACCATGCACTCGACCAGCCTCCCGGTGGACTCTTTTATCGCCTGGAATTTGCCAAGGGCTTTGAAGAGGCTCAAGGTATGCGAAAAGGACATACGATTGTTTCCGTGGAACCAACGACGGTTTTTGCTCCTGACAGTCCATTTGTATTTCTGGTGTTTCAAGTCCATCAACACTATGCACCGTATCAGGTCTTTGGCCGTCTCTATCCCGAGAACGTCAAAGGAAAAGATCCATCGACCCTCATAGAAGAAGACGCGATCTACCTTGCCACAGAAGATGACGGCGGATATCTGCAATTTGACCGGCCAGCAAAACAGTGGCCGGCTGGAGACTATCGGGTGGAAATTTATATAGGGTTCGAAGTGAATCCCATCAATATGATGGGCACGATGAGGTTTTCAGTGGCGGCACATTCAACGCAGTGACCTATCTACGATGTTCGGCTCAAGGCGCAAAGAGCTAGCTCATAAAAAGAGGCTTGACAGGTCATAGGGGTTTTAGTATCGTGATTAGCAGTTTACCCTAAGCATATTTTTCGGTTTATAGCCGTTTTAGTTATGCCGAATCAGGTACACGTCGACCCCCTGAATTCTGATTGACCCTTCGTTCGTGAACCGTTAATCGTCTGCAGGTCATCCAGGCGGGCATAACCTTTCTCATGTGCATGTTGTACCGCGCGAAGTTCGTGTCATTTTCCTGCATGGAACGTATTGAGATTCGTTATAGTCCTTGAAAATTAGTCGGTTACACAACTTTTTCAGCCAAAGAATCGCCTCATCATCATGGAGCGATATGAGGAACTACGCTAAATGAAAAAAACAGGCTGGACACTCTTCATGTTCGTCCTAGTCGGTGGACTCTTTGGAGGCATACTAGGAGAGATTTTTCGAGTTGCAACCCCGCCCGGCACGGTGCAAAACATTTTTGCCAGAGCCATATCACCAGGCCTTGACCCACCAGTAACCGTAGACCTTGTGCTTATCAAGGTTACCATCGGCTTCCTTCTCAAAATGAACTTCTTTACCTTCGTAGGCGCAGTCCTAGGCTTCTACCTCTATAAAAATTTGTGACTTGGAAATCTGTAATATACACATTCAGGATGGAATTCGGTCCGTCTTCGTTAGATGCCCCCTACTTGACGGTTGAAATTTAGAACTACCATTTCCAAGCACATCCGCAATCGCCATGTCGATGTACCGACCGATGCTTCAACATTGAATGTACTTCAGTAGCTCTCAGTCACAGAACTATCGTGTTCGAGAACACCTATAATTTCGACACCAATACCATTTGTCACACCAAGCAAAGTGGCACATCAAACAGCCCTTATATCTCAGAACAACCGTTTCCAAGCACACCTGGAGTCGACATAGCAATACCCAGACTGACTCTTCAACAATCAACATACATCAGCAGCCCTCAGTCGCAGAACTATCGTGTTCGAGGAAACCTGTAATCTCGACACCAATACCATTAGCATACTTCTTTAATTCGACACTATGAAGGGTCCTGTGCACATTCGTGCCAAAATACACACTAAGGGATTTTGACAATTTAACCCGTATCTTCATTTTCTACAGGCCCTGACCATACCCATTCTTTATGCTGTGTTCCGAGCCACGATTTGAAATTGGGTTTTTGCCCTTTTCGGTAAAGCCCTCCACTGAGACAGCTCCTCCACATGATAATTTCGTCATTGAATAAATGTTTTAGGAAGTCGATGACCTCGTCCGTGATCGATTCAGCCTTTTGTGCTTCCGTGAGTCCGCCCTCGTAACAAGCTGCGTGCCAGTGTGTAAAGTTTCCAATAAATACTGTGAGTTCATCGCCATCCTCCTCTATAGCAATACTCCCAACATCTGGATGATTGGGAGCAAAGGTGATGAGAGACTCTCCTTCGTCAATGGTGAATGTCCTCTCTGGGAATTCTCTCTTTATTCTCTCAATCAATGTGTCTCGCAACGTCATTTATCAACGTTCCTCTGCATTTCCCTAAAGAGGGTGGAACGACCGTTACTCCCCCCATTCAACGTTACCCATCAAACTGTACTTGCAGCTCAGAACTACCGTTTCCAAGCACACCTACAATCGACATATCTATACGCTGGCCGACTCTTCAACCATGAACATACTTCAATCGCTCTCAGCCTCAAGAACAATCGTGTCCAAGAACACCTACTTATCTAAAGTTTTTGAATATAGCGAATCCAAATACGTTCCAGCTGAGGTCGATCAACTATAGCGAATCTCAATTCGGTCCAGTTATAGCCGTTCCAATTTACTTCCGTCTGCACGACGTGTGTTGTTGCGCTGTGTACATGATGTACATTCGGTTGGAAGTTATTTGGTTTCGCTATAATGCCTAAAGACTTTCAACGCGGTATCAAAACCTTCATGGGTTCGGAAGTTATTTGAAACGGCTATATCCCCCCAAAACACCCCACCCTAACTCCCCATTTGCAGTTCCTTTTGTCGCAGACTCCGAATCTTGTCACGCAACTTTGCCGCTTTTTCAAATTCTAAAGCTTTGGCTGCCGCTTTCATTTCTTTCTCTAACGCGCTAATGGCTTTCTCCATACCTCCTTCGGTGTGATACACCACTTCCTCTTCCGCAGCAAGTGAGAGTTCGGGGTAATCGGCTTCGGCGATTTGATGCTCCAAGTCATGAATTCGTTTGATGATTGTTTCTGGAGTAATATCATGCGCCACATTGTATGCACGCTGAATCTCTCGTCGTCGTGCGGTTTCATTCAGCGCCACTTGCATAGAGTCCGTGACGCGATCTCCATAGAGAATAACTTTTCCGTGACTATTGCGAGCAGCACGCCCCGCGGTCTGAATCAACGCACGCTGGCCCCGCAAAAATCCTTCTTTATCAGCATCCAACACTCCCACAAGACTCACCTCAGGAAGGTCCAGCCCTTCCCGAAGTAAGTTAATGCCAACAAGCACATCAAAGACGCCACGCCGAAGATCACGAATAATCTCAGCACGTTCAAGAGTTTTAATATCCGAATGCAAATACCGGACTTTCAGTCCCACGTCGTGATAATATTCTGTCAGATCTTCAGCCATCCGCTTCGTCAACGTCGTCACCAGTACCCGATCGCCCTTGTCGATGGTGCCACGAATTTCCTTCAGCAAATCTTCGACTTGCCCCTTGGCCGGCTTTACCTCCATGACCGGATCCATCAGCCCAGTCGGTCGAATGATTTGCTCAACCACGGCTTTCCCCGCATGTTTCATTTCATAGGAGCCTGGCGTGGCCGACACATACACGACTTGATGCATACATTCTTCAAATTCTGGGAATTTGAGTGGACGATTATCAAGGGCTGACGGCAGACGAAATCCGTAATTGACCAGATTCTGTTTACGGGAATGATCGCCTTCATACATGCCGCCAAACTGTGGGATGGTCACATGCGACTCATCGACGATGAGCAGATAATCTTTGGGGAAATAATCCAGTAAGGTGGGTGGCGGCTCTCCAGGCGCCCGGCCACTCAGATGCCGGGAGTAGTTCTCAATTCCATGGCAATAGCCCATGACACGAATCATTTCCAAGTCGAACTTCGTACGTTGTTCGATCCGCTGCGCTTCCAGCAATTGATTATTGCGCTGAAAATAAGCGATCCGTTCTTCCAGTTCCTCTTCGATACCCTTAATGGCACGTTCATGCCGGTCCGGCGCAATCACATAATGGGTTTTGGGGTAAATCGGAATCTTCGGAATGCGTCGCAACGACTGTCCCGTAAGCGGATCAATCTCATACATGGCTTCAATTTCATCGCCAAACATTTCAACCCGAATGGTGTTGGAATCTGACGCGGCAGGAAAGATCTCCACCACATCCCCACGGGCCCGGAAGGTTCCACGCTGCAATTCCGTATCGTTCCTGGCATATTGAATTTCCACAAGTTTTGCCAACATCGCATCACGACGAATCTCCATTCCTTCTTCCAGATACAACACCATGCCATGATACACCTCAGGTGAACCCAGGCCGTAAATACAGGAGACCGACGCGATGATGATAATATCGTTACGCTCCAAGAGTGCTGTGGTTGCGGCATGCCGCATTTGATCAATCGTGTCATTGATCGACGCGTCTTTGGCGATATAGGTATCGGTTGTCGGAATATACGCCTCAGGCTGATAGTAGTCGTAATAACTCACAAAATATTCAACGGCATTCTCCGGGAAAAAACCTTTGAATTCTTGATACAGTTGCGCCGCCAACGTTTTATTATGGACAACCACTAAGGTTGGACGCTGAATATTCACGATAACATTGGCCATCGTAAACGTTTTGCCGGATCCGGTGACCCCAAGCAGGACTTGATGGGACAAGCCTCGCCCTATGCCCTGAGAAAGAGACGCAATCGCCTTCCCTTGATCACCCTTAGGGGAATAGTCCGACTGCAATGCAAATAACTGCTCTGAGCTCATCGAGTTACCCTACCATAAGGCGTCAATACGCTTCGGCTTCGGCCTTAGCATCGGAAATCCCCTAGGAACCTAACCTTCAACATGATCACAACATTTGCTTGTGAATGTGACTTTGCTATACTGAAACGGAAATTTACAATTCTATATCCGGCCCCCCCCTTGTCGGACATGATGCGTATCATCTTACTCTTCAATAAGGAGATATCAGCGATGAAACATTCTTTGTTCGGCGGGATGATTCTTGGCAGTGCGCTATGCCTTGCAACCTTCACGTCATTCACCTTTGCCGCTTCGTACGATATCACATGGGAAGGCGCGGATGGCTACTCCATGTCTGGACAGATTTCACATGCAGACTCCCTGATCGGCAGCATCAACGGCGCACAGGTCGACAGCTTTTCCATCGAAGGGTTCCAACACGGTACATCCGTGGGCAGTTGGAATCTACCGGCGGGTCAAGCCGGCACTACCTTTAATTTCAACTTTGACACAAACACCGGCACGTTCCTCACAGGAGGACGAAGCGATACGCCAACGGGCCAACTGTGGAACGTCCCAACCGGAGATGGGTTCGGATTCTTCAGTGGGAATAGCTCTCAAGGTCTCTACGTTAATGGCTTCCATGTCGCCTCATCTCAGCTCATTATCGGGTCAACGGTGACCACCATTGGCCTTGAATCATCGACCTTGCGCGCAACGCTCAATTCTACGCCCCCCACCTCTCCGCCTGGAGGGAATGTCATTAACCCAGAGCCATCGACCATTTTACTCTTCGGCACCGGCTTCGGAACATTGTTAGCCTATCGGCTCCGAAAGCAACGAACGGCAAGCTCATAATGAAGAATTCGAATTAGTTTGTTGTTGCCAAAATGTAAAAATCGATCCACAAGACGGGGCTTCAAAATCCTCTGGAGCCTCGTCATACATTCTTTCGGCACGTCATATCCTCTTTCATTCTTAAAACAAGCCTGAAATCTCGCCTTTCCCATTCACGCCTATGGCATTAGCCGAAGGCACCCGTGGAAGTCCGGGCATGGTCATAATATCACCCGTCAGGACGACGATAAATTCTGCACCTAAGGAGAGGCGTATCTCCCGAACCGGAATCGTAAACCCGGTCGGTGCCCCTTTCTTTGCGGGGTCAGTTGAAAAACTATATTGGGTTTTGGCAATACACACAGGAAAATGACCGTACCCAGACTCCTCGAGTTCAGCAAATCGATCTAAGACCGGCTTGGGAAAGTCGACACCATCGGCTCTGTACACTTCTTGTGCAATCAGTCGAACTTTATCGGCCAATGGTAGGTCATCAGGATAGAGGACATGAAAGTCCGCGTGTGTGTCCTCAAGCAGACGAACGACTTCCTCCGCTAACTCTACGGCCCCATTCCCACCCTTGGCCCAATGCTCGGCAAGCACGACCTTTACCCCAAGGTTCGCACAGTCTTTCTTGACCAACTCAATTTCAGCCTTCGTGTCGGAGGTAAACTGGTTCATGGCCACGATAGTCGGCACTCCAAACTTTTTCACATTTTCCAAATGCCGTAAAAGGTTCGGAATGCCCTGGTGCAGCGCATTGAGATCTTCCCGCTCAAGCTGTTTTGGATCGGCCCCTCCATGAAGTTTCAATGCCTTAATCGTTGCGACCACAACAGCACAGTCCGGTCGCAACCCCGAGCGGCGGCACTTAATATTAAAGAACTTTTCCGCACCGAGATCCGCGCCAAATCCAGCTTCCGTCACTACGTAATCGGCTAACGTTAATGCCGTTTGGGTGGCGACAACCGAATTGCAGCCATGTGCGATATTCCCAAACGGCCCACCATGGACCAACGCAGGGTTCCGTTCCAACGTCTGCACCAGATTGGGATTGATCGCATCTTTCAACAATGCCGTCATGGCGCCTTGAGCATGCAAATCTTTCGCAAACACCATGTCTTTATTCGCGGTCCGCCCCACCTTGATATTACCTAAACGTCGCTGAAGATCATTGAGGTCAGAAGCTAACCCAAGAATCGCCATCACTTCAGAGGCTGCGGTAATATCGAATCGTGCTTCACGCACAAACCCGTTGGCTACTCCCCCAAGCCCTGTCGCCACAACTCGCAATGCTCGATCATTCATATCCATCACACGCCGCCAGGAGATTCGCCTGGCATCCAATCGAGGTTCATGGCCCCAATAGAGATGATTATCCGCCATCGCCGCTAATAAATTATGCGCAGCGGTAATTGCATGAAAGTCTCCTGTAAAATGCAAATTAATATCCGTCATCGGGACGACCTGCGCATACCCACCACCACATGCGCCGCCCTTCATCCCAAAGCACGGACCAACACTCGGTTCACGAATAGCCACAAGAGCATTCTTCCCAATCGTATTCAATCCATCAACCAGGCCAACTGCTGTCGTCGTTTTTCCTTCTCCCGCTGTTGTTGGAGACATGGCCGTCATCAAAATTAATTTACCATTGGGACGATCCCGAAATGATTCAAGAACAGAAAGAGGAATCTTGGCTTTATAGCGACCATAGGGTTCGAGTTGATCCTGGGAAAGACCCAGTCGATTTTTCGCAAGATCCAGAATCGGCTCCAACACGGCGTGATTGGCAATTTCAATATTGCTATGAGTCATGATCTTCTCCAACAGTTCAAGGTGACAAAAAAGCGATCATACCAACGAAGACCTTCCCAAAACTATGCGATCAGCTTATCTTAATCGATACGTATTTCGTGTCGCATGCTAGACATTACCTACTCGCCATCTTAGGATAACTCATACTGGGTATATGTTGGCTGCGAGCCTTCTCACGGTCTCGTCAGACAACGACAAACGCCCCAACAAAGAACCGACTCTTGCTACTCCACGTACCAATGGCGGTGGATGTCTCACCTGACAAGGGGGCCTATGGCACCGATCGTTCGACTCCTATTCTATGTGGCAATTGTACATTTCGCGGGCACCACTTCAGTGTTTGCCCAAGAATTTGAAGTGGGACGGCCCATCATCCTCCAAGCGACAAAACCCGTTGGCGTCCCGCTCCATCAAGAACACCCTCCGAATTACTGGAAACATGTTCCAACAAGAACACAAGTGACGCTCGAAGACATCGCATCGGATGGGCAATGGCTCAGCATCCGCCTGCCTACAGGAGAACAGGCCTGGGTCAGCATCAAATACATTCGAGCCAATGCTCCACCTCCAGCAAACGATTCACAAGACACCAAACGTATCCATGCCCAATCTGCCTCACGATCGCCATCATCAAAAGAAGATGAAGCCAAAGTCTGGAATTCGCGTGAAGGATGCGAACATGTGGTGCGGGACGGAGGACGGATGGCTCACGCTTCAGAAAAAACCATACGCCTTGCCACGTGGAATCTTCGATGGTTTCCCATCGGGCAACCCAAGGACCAACAGCATTCATCCGCCAAACCCACTGATATTGATTGGCTGATCTGTACGCTCGTGTGGATGCAACTTGACATCTTAACCGTCCAAGAAAGTCTCGCAACATCTCTCGCGGATAATGCGTGGGACACACTCACCAGAATACTCGCCAAGAAAACAGGAGGGAAGTGGAAATGGTACCGACAACCCTGTGGCCGGCCGAACGACCATCATATTGGCCTATTGTGGAATGATACTCACGTTAAGCTTTCTCAATTTGAAAGCCTGTGGCAATTTAATTCAAAAGCCAACTCCCCGAAGAAAGCCTGTACGTATGGACTCCGGCCCGGACAATACGTTCATGTCAAGTCTCGAAGAACGCATGGCGCGGACTTTCATCTCATTGGACTTCACCTCAAATCGGGTCCAACCGTTTTTGCCGTCGAGGAGCGTCACAAGGCCTTAAATCGTATTGACCGTACCGTAGCTCCGTTGCTCAAACAAGATCAGGACGTCGTGATCCTTGGTGATTTCAATACGATGGGTGCCGGAGACCGTCAATCGCAGACATCCGAATTAAAACATGTCCGTCGGAAAGTCGGAAACGAAAGTCCAGGGTTTGATGACCTCACGCTCACACCGCAGTGCTCACATTACTTTCGCGGCCGTGGCGGCTGGCTTGATCATGTACTCGTGACAAAAGGCATGAAAGAAGTCAAAGATACCAAAGCCCGCGTGACAGGGTATTGCGGTGTCGCCAAATGCCAAAGAATGAAAGGCGCCTACCCTGCCGCCTATCAACGATTATCCGATCATTGTCCAGTCGTTGTTGAGATCACCAATCAAGATAAGGACTAACCTGCAGTCAGTCTACACGCTACCGAAGAAAATCTCATTGCTTGATACACGTCTAAAGCTATCAGTCTTCAGTCTAAGGTGCTGTCGATGAACATTAGACTTTACACCCCCAGACTTCTTAAAAAATTCCCAGCATTCATGGACAGGCTTTATGCGCGATCTATGAAACGATCTCCTCTGCTTCCGGGCTTTTCCATTTTCGTTTTTCCGCCTCGATAAAAATTCGTTTGACACGGGGATGCGCCTCTTTGATTCGCCGATCAATCGTGTCAATCGTGTATTCCACCTGTTCGGAAGGTAACCCATCGTAAAACGCCACACTCACATTCACTAAAATAAATTCAGGTCCCATATGCATGGTGAGGACTTCGTTCACATGCGTGACTTCGGAAAAACCTCCGGCAATCTGCCGAATACTCTGCACAACTTCACGATTTGCACTTTCACCGATTAATAGTCCCTTCGTTTCGTAGGCCAACCAGACTGCCGTCCCCCCCAGAATCAACCCGATTATGACTGTGGCTGCTCCATCTAGATATGCAAGCCCTGTCACCTGCCCCAACCAAATTCCGACAAACGCCACCACCAGCCCCAGGACGGCAGCCGTATCTTCAAACAAGACCATGAATATCGTTGGATCTTTTCCACGCTGAACCGCTTGCATGTACGACCACTTGCCTTTTGCGTTTGAAAATTCTTTGAAAGCAAAGAACCATGCCCCGCCCTCAAAGATCAAAGCCAACCCCAACACAATATAATTAATCATCGGGTTCTCGACTGGCTCGGGATGAAAGATATGCAAGACTCCTTCATAGAGTGAGATCCCTGACCCCAATGCAAAGATTAATATGGCAACCACAAAACTCCAAAAATACACTTCCTTGCCATGACCAAAGGGAAATTTTTCATCGGCAGGCTTCTTGGCTTTATGTAGTCCATAGAGCAACAGCCCCTGATTCCCGGTATCCACCAATGAATGAATACCTTCAGCTAGCATTGCTGAACTCCCCGTCAAAGCTGACGCGGCAAACTTGGTAACCGCAATCAAGGCATTGCCGATTAACGCGGCGTAGATGACTTTTTTCGAACCAGAGGGCATAGGACACACAGAGTTAATCGATTAATGATAAAATTCAACGGCTATGACGCGCTGATTCTCACAGCGAGCATTCTGCACGGATTTGCGAACAAACGGATAACGTCATGATACGTTGTGCATGGGCCACAAAGGCTTTAGACATCACATACCACGACCAAGAATGGGGCGTTCCCCTTCATGATGACCGGCAACTCTTTGAATTCCTCATTCTCGAAGGCATGCAGGCCGGCTTAAGCTGGCACACGATTCTGCAAAAACGCATGGCCTTGCGCGTGGCCTTCGATTATTTCGACGCACAAAAAATGTCTAGATACGGTCCCAAAAAGATTCAACAACTTCTGCAAAATGCCGATATCATTCGCAACAGACGTAAAATAGCAGCCGCTGTGGGCAATGCCAAATCCTATCTGCAGATTCAAAAAAGTTTTGAAAGTTTCGATCAGTATATTTGGCAATTTGTCGATGGCAACCCCATTCAGAATCGATGGGCCGATCATCAAACGGTTCCTTCCCGTTCGACGATGTCTGATGCAATGAGCATGGACCTCAAGCAACGAGGGTTTTCATTTGTTGGATCGACAATTTGCTATGCCTTTATGCAAGCAACCGGCATGGTGAATGACCACACGACTGACTGCTTTCGGCATTCAGAAATTCTCAAGCAGTTCTCACTCAAACAAAAACCTTAAAATACTTTACTTAAGCATACAAAGTATTGTATGCTTGGTTCTATCCTAACCATACCCATTGCGGTATAAATTTATCCCGGCATCATCCGTGTTCAATCTGAATGTTCTCTTTTTGTCCATCTCATGGAACTTTCTACTCCATGGTGTGGAAAAACGTCTTACACGTTAGGAGGTCTTTCATGGCAACACAAGCCGGCATTGCAGAAAAATCCACCATCTTTAAAAAGGGCCGAAAAAAAGGATTCGAAGAATGGTTCGTTCGAGTGACGTGCAATGTCTTGGGATCCAGAGTCTATGGCCCCTTTCCTGCGGAACACGACGCAGAACGATTTCGCGAAGGGGCTGAGTTTGAACTGCGAAAACTCTTAGACTTTCAACTACCGATTCTGTCTGGCAACTCCTATATCAACGCCCAGACAAAAAGGTAGGTACAGTAATTTTTGCTGCTGCTCCTTTTTGTTCTTAAGATCTTTCGGCTCTTTTCCGGGAAAGACGGATAGCTGTTGATGCCGCACACCACCTCTCTTTTTGTTTTTCCCTCGAATATTCTACTTGAGCTTTGAGTTTTTCAGACGGTTATTGAGAAAAAGGCCGTTATTGGAGCCGTTCGACCGATCCCTAGTCTTCCTTGTTGCGAGAACACCTGCGTCTTGCCCACATTCCTGTCAACCAGATACCAACCGGCATTCCAATCCATATCACCTCGCTGCCCAATACGTGTAACCCTCGTTCACTGATAAAACTACCAATACCAATGGGAGACACCTTCACAGGAGTCCAGGGGAAAAAATACCGCGCATTGTCAAACGGGGCAAAAAACGCGACACCAAGGCCTCCATCGGTTAGCGCGTCCAAAAAGCCGTGGGACGCGGTGACAATGGAAAAATGCGCCACAAGCATCCATGCATGCCTAGAGCTTAGTCCAAGGTGCGAAAATCCAAATCGCACAACGCCTATCCCTAAGACAACGGCAAAAGAAAGGGAATGCGTCAGCCCCCGATGTCCCAAGACGTGCTCGTAGGAAATGCCAATCGTAAATGCAAGAACATCAAGGTCGGGCAGAATGGAGCAGGCAATGGTCAATAACCAAAAACGTTGCGGATCGACTGTCCATCGATGTGAACGTCCTATGGCAAACGCCACAAGCGCATGGGAAAACGCAGAGGCCATACACACTCAATTCGATGATTCGACTCTTCGTACTAAAGACCAGTCATTCACAGACTCCGCATTACCGAAAGTCAGCGTGGAAATGTAATGCGCGATCAATGACAGGATCGGATAAACTGCTTGCGATGAGGTTCACACCTGAGAAAGAATGGTTTTGGCTATGCTCACCAGGCACAGCGACCGTATACGCACCGGCGGCAATGGCCGCACAACAGCCGATTTCACTGTCCTCCAACACTAGCATGCGCGCCGCATCGACCTGAAACCGTTGCGCAGCCTTGCAATAAATTTCTGGATCCGGCTTGCCATTGACAATATCTTCTGCCGTCAAGAGAAATTCAAACCGATCCGCGGCACCGATGAGATCAAGCACACGCATGACAAACTTCCGTCGACTGCTGGTTGTCACGGCTTTCGGAATCTTGCGCGTCTCCAGCTTTGCTAGCAACGATAACAAGCCTGGCATCGGAGCTAACCGATCCTCTAACAATCTGGAAAAGATCTCATCCGTTTCCGCTTGAAGCTGTGCAACAGTGGCATCGAGCTGGTGCCAATCAATCATGACCTGTAAGGCCACGGAACTTTGACGTCCCATCATGTTATCAAGCAACTCACGAGTCACCTGCTTGCCACGTCGTGCCAATAAGACTCCACCAACTTCGGTGTAGAGTTCTTCCGTATTCACCATCAGCCCATCAAGGTCAAACGCGACAGCCGCGATTGCCGGCGAATGATTATGACTCTCCATTCCGTCCCCTTTACGTTTCAGATACTGACGATTCGCGTGAAATACGTGTGAATACGATGAACAAACAATGCCTGACACCTAAAAATCCCAACTCAATATCCAGTAGCTCATGCCACTCATTGCCTGTATGATAAGTCTATTCTTTCCATCGCAAAAGATATCGGGCTTACGTTAGCGCTCATTCAAAATGTCACTGGCAACAATATTTTTATTGCCAGGCTTCGCATTGTTACTTGGAGGCCGCACATTCAATGATGATCGCATTCCACAACACTGTCGTTACCATATCACGGACACTCCGATTGTGGGACCCCAAGGTTTCTTTATTAACCCTTGCCTGTGCGATCCTGTGTTCGGGAAGTCTCGACTCAGTCTCGGCACACACCGATGCCGCACAATCGATTCCTCGTCCGTATCATGGCAATGCGTCGCTAGAGCATTCTGAATACACGCGGTTTTCTCGATACCTCACCATGCGCGATGGCGTAAGGATTGCCATTACCGTCTATCAACCCAGCAAGAAAAAAAAGGGAACCCGCCACCCCACCATTCTGCACCAAACACGCTACTGGCGATCAATTGACTACCGTTGGCCCATGTCTCTCTTTAAAGATAAAAAGCCACGCGGGTTAATGGGAATCTATGCAACGCGATTTCTTGCCAATGGATATGTCTGGGTCGATGTGGATGTACGAGGCTCCGGTGCGTCGTTCGGGTCACGTCCTTATGCCTATGCACCAAAAGAAATTCAAGATGGTGCCGACATCGTCGAGTGGCTCATACAGCAGCCGTGGTCGAATGGACGCGTCGGAGCTCTCGGAATATCTTATGCTGGAGCGGCAGCAGAAATGCTTCTCGTCAACAAGCATCCTGCCGTCAAGGCTGTGGCCCCGCTTTTTTCTGGATATGATCTGTATCCAGAAATTGCGTTTCCCGGCGGTATTCACCTGAGTTGGTTCACCAAAACATGGACCTATATCAATAATCAACTTGACCAGAATCAGCTACCGTTTAGTAGTTGGATAGCACAAGCATTTGTGCATGGAGTGAGTCCTGTCGATGAGGACAATGGTCGCTCGCGTCTGAACTCCGCGCTCACGGAACATCATGTAAACTGGAGTCCACACACACAAGCGCTTGCACTCACCTTCCGCGATGATATTCCTCTGTCAAAGGCCATCCCCAGCATCGACAACTTGAGTACGCTACACTACGCCAACGAGATCGCCGATTCCGGCGCTGCGATATATAGCTATAGCGGGTGGTTAGATGGAGGCTATCAGCTGGCGGCGATCAAGCGGCAACTTCGACACAACACATCCGCCAACAAGCTCATCGTTGGACCGTGGGACCACGGGGGAAAGCAAAATATCAGTCCATTCAATAGTGGACCGTCAGCATTCGATCACCAAGGTGAGCTTCTGAAGTTTTTTGATTATCACTTACAAGACATCGACACTGGCATTCAGAATGAAGCCCCTATCCATTACTTCACCATGGGCAAAGAACGATGGAATGCCAGTGACATCTGGCCACCCGCCGCACGAAATTTCCAATATTATTTTGGAACTGATCATCAACTCACAGCACATCATCTGGAGGAAGATACGGGCACAGATCAGTATGTTGCCAACACGTCCGTCGGAACTGGTCACAACAGCCGTTGGGATACATTGATTGGGAAATCTCTAGACACGCCCTATGCCGACCGCAACCAAAAACCCGAACATCTGCTGCTCTATACATCGATGCCTTTGGAACGATCAATGGAAGTCACCGGTCATCCACTCGTCACACTGTATCTGAGCGCAAACACAACCGATGCCACAATCTTTGCCTATCTTGAAGATATCGATGAAACTGGAACAGCCACTTATGTTACAGAAGGTCAGCTACGAGCACTGCATAGAAAAGTCGTGACCTCCCCCAAGTACTATCCCAGTGGCATTCCGTACAGAACGTTCACTCGCCAACACGCATCACCGCTCATCCCCGGCACAGTCGCCAAGCTTTCTTTCGATCTGCTTCCGACATCCTATCAATTTCAACAAGACCATCAAATCCGACTCACAATCGCCGGCGCCGACAAAGATCACTTTGCCGTCCTGCCTGGCAAGAATCCTACCTTGACGATTCATCGCGCTACACCCTATCCCTCACACTTGATTCTTCCTGTTGTGGATTAGTAAACAAACACTTTGCTTCGATCCATTCCCCCCAATATGTGGTTTTGAGTCTCCGCTATAGCCATTCCGATAAACTTTCATACATACGAAGTTGCATTTCGCGCTCTCTCAGTTGATGCACATGTTTTCAAAATGCACCTGCTAACGCACGCTGCCTATAGGAGCACTCTCGATCATTCAACTTACCGTATCCGAGGACAATTTGGTTAATTTTTTTTGATGTTCCTCTATCCCCTGATAATGGGGAAAAGGTTGTGCATAACCTTGGAATGGAATCACTTCACACAGCAACGTCGATCATTTACACCAAACTGCCTAATTGATAGGCATTGTGTACAGCAGAAATGAACCCACAAGATCTACCGTCGTGATGTTCCTCAGGGTTAAACACCTAAGGTCAACAAGTCTTCGTGTCTCGTCGTTCGTATTTCGTCGCTCGCTATTCATAGAAAGAGTCTTCTGATTTTCATTGACTCTTCACGCTTGCGCGCCGAAGCGCTACAGCGCGCAGGCACGAATGACGCTTCACCGTCTTTCACAAGATTCGAGTCATGACAATGTAGATGGCAGAAAGGAGAGAAAAAGGAAGAGTTACCCAAGAACCGACCATGTGAAATACCCACCAAACCCAATGGCTAGAAGCGCAGCGCTGACCTTCATATTGTAATGCCATGTTCCTGGAACGAACACAAATGGAAGACTGATCAACGTACTCATGAGCAACATGCCGCCAATTGAGCCGAGACCAAATACGGCGATATAACTCATACCCATCGTCAAGGAAGGCATCGTGGTCATCACAGCTAAACTCAGTGCGGCACTTCCTGCCACGCCATGAATAAATCCGACGGTTAAGGCCTTCACTTGCGAACCCCCAATATGATGTCCATGGGCTTGCTGATCATGCCCATGAAGGTGAACATGGGAATGCGTCGTTTCATCATGACGATGCTCATGAACATGCACGGTCCAGGGTTGCCAGCATCGCCAGAGGAGATGCACGCCAAGCGCGAGGATCATCACCCCGACAACCGCTTCCAATCCAGCTGCAAGCTGTTCGGGAATCGTCCACTTCAAGCTCAAGACAAGAGCGCCGACCAACCCTAAGGCACAGGTATGTCCAATACCCCAGATGATTCCCATCAATGCCGATCGCCGAAGGTTTTTAGACTCTGCCGCTAACGTGCCAACGGCAACAAGGTGGTCAGGATCCAGGGCATGCGCAATACCCAGGGCCAGCCCAAGCAATAATGATGTGAGAAGTACGTGATCCATGACTTACACTCTACTGGCCATTCGAAGTGATAACGAGCACACCATCCCGAATTGTCACCAACACCGCAGACACACGAGGGTCGGTATGGACCATACGGTTTAACTCTTGAATGGCCGTGGTTGAGTCATCAACTGGTGGTGCCTGAACAACATCTCCACCCCATAACACATTGTCAATCAATATGACGCCTCGCTTCGTCAACAATTCCATGGCCCGCTGATAATAATGGACATAGTTCACCTTATCGGCATCGATAAAAATGAGATCGAACGGACCGGTAATTGTCTGAAGCGTATCCAAGGCCGGACCAAGTTTGATCTCGATTTTCTGTCCATGCGGACTTTCGTGAAAATACTTTTTAGCGAGTGTTGTCGATTGGACATCGATATCACAGGTGATAACCTGCCCATCAGCAGGCAACACTTCGGCAAAACAAAGTGCGCTATAGCCAGTAAATGTCCCAATTTCAAGAACACGTGTGGCCTTGACAACACGTGTCATCATTTTTAAAAACGCGCCTTCTAACGGACCGACCACCATCTGCGGCAAATCCATCGTCCGATAGGTTTCTTCTCGCACACGCCGACACACATCCGATTCGGCCATCGAATGCGCTTCGGCATAGGCTTCAATTTCCGGTAAGACTAAAGGCTTCACGAATCGATTATTCCTCTTCAGTTCAACCCGTCACGAGCATAGCATAGCCATCCGACCTCTTTGCAGTCCATGGCAGATGGAAAAAACCTTGAATCCATCCGCAAGGGCTTTGGATTGGTGAATTCCATACCCTTAACCGAACGAAATAGTCTTCAACTTCCGGATTGGACGTAAAACATCTATGGCCATTTCCCCATTGCCAAACGACGATACCTGTCGTACAGTTGCTCGAAATTCCTCACGACAGGACACAATAACCAAGGAGCATGTTCTGTGAATGACGACAAGTCACTCGATGAACTCAAGTCGCACTTACTCAAGGTTCACCATCTCAAAGATGCCGGCGCCGTACTTTCCTGGGACCAGGAAACATACATGCCCTCTGGCGGAGGATCTGCCCGGGCCGAGCAAATTGCTACACTCCAAACACTGGCACACGATGCTCTCATCTCCCCGGAAACCGAGAAGCTCCTAGCCGCCTGGGTTGACCTCCCAACTGGACACCTTCTCGAAAAAGCCCAAACAGCATTATCAGACTCCTCTCAAGCACTCATCCGTGAGGTCTGGCGTGACTTTCATCATGCAAAAAAACTCCCTTCAGAATTTGTGAATACACTGGAACGTGAATGTTCCTTGGCGCAACAAGTTTGGATTGACGCCAGGAAGAAAAATGACTTTTTCGCCTTCCTACCCAATCTTCGCACCATCGTCTCTCTCAAACTCGAAGAAACGCAATATCTTGGATATACGGATTCCCCATATGACGCGCTGCTGGATGAGTATGAACCTGGCTCAACGGTCGCAACGTTGAAACCTCTGTTCTCCACATTACGACCGCGTCTCGTCTCATTACTTCACCAGGTGCTTCAGGCCTCGATCAAACCCAACCAAGCGCTTATGACGCAATCATTCGACAACACCAAACAGATTGAGTTTGGGGAATTGGTGCTTAAAGCAATGGGGTATCGATTCGATCATGGCCGATTAGATCAATCAGCCCACCCCTTCACCACCTCGTTTCATCCCAACGACGTACGCGTTACCACACGCGTGTTCGAAAAAGACTTTCAATCCTGTTTGTTTAGCTGCATCCACGAAGGTGGTCATGGCCTGTATGAACAAGGCCTCCTGCCTGAACATTACGGCACACCGCTCAGTGAAGCCGTATCATTAGGCATTCATGAAAGTCAGTCAAGGCTGTGGGAAAACGCCGTCGGCCGGTCTCGGCCTTTTTGGAAACATTTCTTTCCCCTTGCACAACGTACATTTCCTGATCAACTCCGCGATGTCGCATTTGATGACTTTTACTTGGCAATCAACAACGTCCAACCCTCCCTCGTGCGCGTGGAAGCTGATGAGTTAACCTATAATCTGCATGTTATGGTGAGATTCGAAATAGAGCTTGACCTTATCGAGGGACGTATCCATGTAGAAGACCTTCCTGAAATCTGGAATGAAAAAATGCTCGACTATTTGGGAATCACACCAGACAGCGATACCAACGGGATCCTGCAAGATGTTCATTGGTCTTTCGGCGCATTCGGGTATTTCCCTACCTACACCTTGGGCAATCTGTACGCATCGATGTTCTATGATCAGGCCAAACAGGACATTCCCAATCTTGAACATGGGATAGCGGAAGGCAACATGCTTCCACTCAAAGGTTGGCTCAATCAACACGTGCATCGATGGGGACGGCAATACCCGCCGGAAGAACTCATTCGCCGCGTGACGGGACAGGCCCTTAGTCCAGAACCATTCCTAAATTATCTCGAAACAAAATTCAGTCAACTGTATGACTTTTCTCTGGACACAAACGTATCTCGTCGCTCGTAATTCGTATCTCGTCAAACACGGTCTATCGCAACGTCCATTCTCTCTACTTCATCTCACTTTTACATTCTTCACTTTCTACTTTTCACCTTTTTTCCCCTCATATACCCCAGAAGACTAATTGACCCTCTCTCGTCCGAAACATAGGCTACCCTCCAGAACATTCATCTAGGAGGAGAGAGCAAGGCCAATAGCGTGTGACCTCTTCCTCTCTATTCATCTATTCAGAGCGACCCCATTCGCTCTTTTTACATACAAAGGAGGCTTCAATGCCGCTACGATCTTTTCTTAAACGCGTGTGTATTCTTTCACTGCTTTGTTCAGCACTTCTTCTGGGTTCTGCCGTCAGTTTTGCAGGACAAATGCCGATTAATCTCAACAACGCCACAGCGTCTCAGCTTGAAACACTTCCGGGCATCGGGCCTGCATTGGCAGAACGGATTATGGAATATAAAAAGAAGAACGGGGATTTTAAGAACGTTCAGGATTTAGCCAAGGTAAAGGGTATTGGAGAAAAGAAGTTAACGATGCTCAAAGACTCAATCACCGTGGAAAAATCTACGAAAAAGAAGAAGTAGGGAATTTCAAACATCCAAGTAAAACGTGAGACGAAAAGGCTTTCAGATGAAACGGGCTTTCTTCGTCTCACGTTTCACCTCTCGCGAGACAGAGTCGTAATGGATTCTTCCGACAGTTACCACCTAAGCTCCAAGAGCCTTATTGAATCGAGCCAATTGCGCGGATGAGATCGTAAACTCACCAGTCACGTCAATTCGAGACGGCACCAGCATGATGGTATGAAACGAAATATCACGAATGGCGATTTTTTCCTCAAGTTCATCGGTTGAACTAATTTCAATCGCTTCGACCGATTCCATGACTTGACCATTATCTTGCGGCCCATACGTGGCAACAACTTCTTGAAGAATTTCCAGGATTTGCTCATGTACTTCAGATTCTTTGACAGCCTGGTCGACCAGTTCCACCACCCCTTGGGCTTGGTCAGTCAGACTAAAGTTTTCCAACCGTTCTTTTCTCCGTAAGAACAACAGATCGTTATCCACATCTTTGCTAAATGCGCCGTAGGCAAAACGCATAAATTCAAAATGCAGGCCCTTGAGCCCTTTTCCCAACATTTGCAATTCACTGAGAAACATGAGTTGTTGGAATTTTACGTCACTCATAAACCCATGGGGTTCGGCTAAATTGAGTAAATACAGCAACAGAGCGCGGTCAACAGTAATATCGGAAGGCTTTCGCATGAAGGTCTCGATCCTTTACAACTATAGCGAAACCAAATAACTTCCAACCGAATGTACATCATGTGCACAGCGCAAAAACACACGTCGTACAGACGGAAGGAAATTGGAACGGCTATAGACGCTAACAAAAATAATGCTGAGAATTCTTGAGGTACGCTTGTATGTTTCACCATAATCCTCGAAATATCGCTGGCTATCGTCCTTTAACTTCTGATATTTCAAGAGCAACAGATTAGAACACCAACGATCAATAAGCCAGTTACTCCCGTATCCCGATACGTCGCCTGGATCTTACTCATGCCTGTACATCGGGATTATAGGTGTCTTGGCTACGATCGTTCTAAAATTTTTCGATAGTGTTGATAAATTGTTTGACTGACGCCGTACCCCCACTTGATACTCTCTTGACAGGTGTTCTTGGATACACTTGTTGACTAGGCCAATGGCCCATGTGTGTCCAGTCTTTCTTTGAGTCCATAGCAGCCTTAACACTGGGATTACAGGTGGCCTTGGATACGGTCGGTGAAGGGGCCATACCCTCACGTATGTTCAGACTTTGCTTAGAATCAGCATCCAGCTTTAACACTAGGATTACAGGTGTTCTTGAACACGATTGTTTACTAGCCCAATGGCCAATGTATGTCCAGTCTTTCTTTGAGTTCGTAGCAGCCTTAACATTGGGATTACAGGTGTTCAAGTCTAGCGGCCATTAAATGGGAGGGTCAAGGAGTGGGTCCCACGAGGTTTGGTACAATGAAACCCAAGTACTGAAATGGCTACAAACTTGACCATGTGATCGTTTTGAGTTTTAATATGCCTCTTTTCAAAAAGGGCTTTTCTCGTTATGGCAAAGAACTCGAAAGAACTGCAGCTCCTCAAGGACCACTTAACGAAAAATAATCTCAAGCTCACACGTCAGCGTGAAAACATTTTAAGTAATTTCTTAAAGATGGAGCACGTGACCGCTGAGCAAATGTATCGTCTCCTCTCAAAGAAAGATCCACACATCGGACTCGCTACCGTGTACCGGACGCTCAAACTGTTCTGCGACATGGGTGTCGCACAAGAACAACATTTTGGCTCGCAAACGCAATTCGACAACATTGCGCACAAGGGTCATCACGACCATCTTATCTGCACGGCATGTGAAAAAATCATTGAATTTGAAAACTGTCAGATCGAAGAACTCCAGGAAGAAGTCGCCGCAAAAAATGGATTTTCCATCAAGACCCATCGGTTAGAACTCTATTGCGATCCTATCCGATTATCCAGTGGAAATTGCAAAAATTGCAGCCGCCCGTTAACCGCACAAGCACCCTACCAGGTCGACAGTGCTCATTAAAAAAGGAAAAGGATTGACGATGACTGTTCTTCCTACGCTTCGAACTTCCCAAAGCGTCCAAATGCGACGAGTGCTACTTTTCTTCGTTACCATATTCGTGATGCTTCCAGCCATGAGTATGGCCGCCGATCAACTCGTCGTCTATTCAGGACGCGCAGAGCGACTCATTCAACCAGTATTGGACACGTTTCAAGATAAAACTGGCATACAGATTCAATTATTGACGGGAAGCAGCACGCAGTTAGTCAACCGCATACAAGCTGAAGGGCCACACACACAAGCTGATGTGTTCATCACCAACGACGCTGGAACGCTTGAACGGGCCAGAGAGCTTCAATTACTCAAACCCATGAAAATTGACGGCATCAAGCACATCATTCCACCGGCGTTCCGGGCGCCCGATAATAGCTGGATTGGTCTATCAGGAAGAATTTGGGTCATTGTTTACAATACCACCATGATGCAGCCCGACCAGGTCACATCAATTCTTGATGTCGCCGATCCAAAATGGAAGGGGAAGCTGGCTATTCCTACTGCAAACAGTGAGTATCTACAAGCCGGGGTCTCCGTCATTAGTGCCGTCAAAGGAGACGAACGAACAGAAACCTTTTTGAAGGGTATTCGAGATAATGCCGGAAATTTCATCTATGGGAAAAATCGACAAATCGTAGATGCCGTGGCTAAAGGCAAGGTTGCAATGGGACTCGTAAACCACTATTACATTTACCGTTATCTAGCAGAGCATGCCGATGCACCGATTGCGCCACTCCTCACGGATCAAAAAACAGGTGAGATGGGCATGATCATGAATGCCACCGGCATTGGAGTCGTGACACATTCCACGCATACCGCAGAAGCCAAAAAATTAATTCAATTCCTCATCTCACAACCCGGTCAACACATGTTTGCCGACCGCAATAAAGAATACCCGATCCACCACGAGGTCAAGGCGGACCCAGCCCTTCCCCCACGAAAAAGTTTTCACGTCGCACAAGTTCCACTCGCTCAGCTGGCAAAGCTTCGTGAACCCACGATGTTGTTGATCGAACGCTCCGGCCTTCGCTAATTGCAATGACATGACTGCCCTATCCCGGCGACAGGTAGGTTTTTCACCCCTGCCTGTCTTCGCCTTTGTCATCGCAACGACCCTCGCCTTTCCCTTACTGTATGTCACCTATTCGGCCTTCTCGGCTAAAGGCGAAGTGTGGGGACGCTTATGGGCAACTCGCATCCCCGAATTACTCTTCAATACCGTCACACTCGCGATTGGCGTTGGCGTCACAACGCTACTCCTTGGAGTCTCTCTTGCCTGGTTTGTCACACGATATGAATTTCCCGGCAAACGGATATGGGAATGGGCCTTAGTCCTCCCACTCGCAATCCCCTCATACGTCCTCGCCTATATCTACACCTATGTCCTTGAAACAGGGGGAAGCCTCGAACAAGGCTGGCAATGGCTCATAGGACCCGATGCGCATATTTTCTCTCCCTACAGCTATGGCGGGGCCTGGCTCGTAATGACGCTGAATACATTTCCCTATGTGTATCTGCTCTCTCGAGCATCCTTACAAAATTTCAATCTGTCATTCGAAGAAGCGGCACACGCGTCAGGTGCCACACGATGGCAGACCATATTTCGCGTCTCGCTTCCACTCATCCGACCATCGCTCGTTGCAGGGCTCTTTCTCGTTACCTTATATGTGGTCTCTGACTTTGGAGCCGTCTCGCTCCTGCGTTTTCAAACCTTTACGTATGCCATCTACCAACAAATGACGGGACGATATGACTATGGGGCCGCATCCATCTTAAGTCTGCTTCTTGTGTTATTTGCCTTTATGTTTCTGATCGCCGAACGATGGTTTCGCCAACAAAGCCGGTTTTTTCAAACCGGTGGACATATTCGAACTCGAACAGCTACGCCATGCGGTCCACTCCACGCTCTCGGCATTAGCGTTTTTATGTTCTGTATCTTTTGCGCAGCTTTTGGCCTTCCTGTTCTCTTACTTATACAATGGACATGGGAAGCGTGGGTTGCAGGGAACATGGCCAGTGGGTTTCTGTACCATATCTGGAATAGCACCATGCTCTCAGGTATGGCCGCAACGATTGCCGTGGTCATCGGAACGCCCCTCGCATACTTAGCCTGTCGACATCCGACACGATTCAATCTTCTCTATCTCCAAGGCGCGTACACCGGGTATGTCTTGCCAGGCCCTGTCGCGGCACTCGCCCTTCTGACGCTGTTTACCCAATATCTGCCCTATCTCTATGGAACCGCCGTCATCTTGATCCTTGCCTATCTGGTCCACTTCCTTCCGGCTGGATTGCAAGCCATGGAATCAGCCATTCAACAAGTCAATCCGAATATCGAAGAAGCCTCAAGAAGTTTGGGAAGAAAGGCCTTGAATACCTTTCGGCATGTCACGTTTCCATTGGTCCGTGGAGGTTTTACCGTTGCATGGATCTTGATGTTTCTTCAAGCCATGAAGGAACTCCCAGCCACATTGCTTTTAAGACCAGTGGGATTCGATACCTTAGCGGTCAGAATATGGCTGGAAGCCAGTGAGGAGCTTTATCAACTCGCCGCCCCCCCAGCTCTCCTCATCGTGATCATTTCGATTCCTGTGGCGTTACTCCTTTTGAAGAAGAACTGGCAGACTGCCTAAATCTAGAGTAGACTAGAATACGTGTAATAAAAGTGTATGTTAGCGGTTGAATAAGCCTGGATAAATGACAATCAACAGCCTATATCACACTAAACTATCGTATTCTAGAATACCTATCATAAAAGTCTAGGCCAGCACCTGAACAAACCCGTATGGATGACCAACAGTGGGTAACAGAATACAGAACGACCGTATTCTAGCAACACCATTAACTCTGCAGTGAAGGCATATGTCAGCAATTGAATGAAGCAAGATAGAGAAGATCAAACAGCTTGCATAACTTCCAGAACCGCCGTATTCTAGAATACCTGTACTACACGTATATGCCAGCAAACAGAATGACCCGATATGGATGCCCAGCAGTGGATGACAAAACACCGAACCACCATATTCTAGAGTCCCAAATAGACGTATTTCCCTTGCAATGACAACATCACCCAACCACTCGGCTGATAAGTCCACCACAGTCCTCGACCTGCGCTATGTCACCTGCGCCTACCAACCAGAAAAACCGGCGGTTCAACATGTATCCATAACAGCCCAAGAAGGGGAAATCATTTGCTTGTTGGGACCATCAGGGTGTGGGAAAACAACGACACTTCGAGCGATTGCCGGGTTTGAAAAAGTGACGGCAGGTGAAATTTACTTAAACGAAGAACTCGTCTCCTCACCAAATATGCATGTTCCAACGGAACGTCGACGAGTGGGGATGGTCTTTCAAGACTATGCCCTCTTTCCGCATTTACCGGTATACGATAATGTGTCATTTGGATTACAGGCATGGTCGAAGGTCACACGTGCCGAACGGACAAAAGCGATGTTGGAACTCGTCGGCCTTACAGGATTTGAACATCGGTATCCACACGAATTATCAGGAGGACAACAACAGCGGGTGGCATTAGCCAGAGCCTTGGCACCCAACCCGGTCATCTTGCTCTTAGATGAACCCTTCAGCAATTTAGATCCTGACATGACGATTAAAATGCGAAAAGAACTGTACCGCTTACTTCGACAAACCAACACCACGGCGGTTCTTGTGACGCATGACCACCAAGAAGCCTTTGCCATGGCTGATCGCGTTGCGGTACTCCAAAACGGCCTACTGGTCCAATATGATTCCCCGGAGGCCATCTACCATCTTCCCACAACACAATTCGTCGCTGAATTCGTTGGAAAAGCTGATTTCATTCCTGGTATCGTGACAGAGGGTCGGGTTGAGACGGAAATTGGGGATTTTCCGAATCAACGAGATTATCAAGGCAATCCTAAAGTGTTTGTCATGATTCGGCCAGACGATGTACAGATCACACCGGCCCCCTCAGGTCATGCTCGAATCATTAGCCGCCAATTTCGAGGCTCGCAACACCTCTACACTATCCAATTAGCCTCAGGCCATATCGTTCATAGCGTACAACCATCCGACCATGCACACCCAATTGACATGACCGTCTCATTGGAAGTCATTGCGACCCATACGGTATTATTTGAACATCCAGTTGAATCAACAAGCTAAAGGAGGGACAAGTATGACACATTTGACCATCAAGCGTGCGCTCCTCTCATTCGTAATCTGGCCAGGGTGCCTTACGCTCATATTGTTGAATGCCTCGGCCTTTGCAAGCGGCAAAGGCTATGAAAGCCACCATAAAGGACAAGCGAGTCCTCATGCCAGTGCGGACATGAAACATCATGGGTCATCACATCACAAAGCCAATTATTCAGGACATGGGTCGGGGCACCACGGAAGTTCAAGCAAAGATTACGGCATGGGCGGTGGACATGCGTCCCATGGAAAAGGATACGGTGGCGGACATGGGAAGCGGAGCTATGGGAAACACGGTGGAGCTCATCAAAGTGCCAGTGAATTCATCCAGCATGTATTAAAATATAAAGATGGCATGGCGATTACCGATGAGCAAGAAGCCAAATTACACGACATTCAAACAACGTACAAAAAAACTCGAATTAAAATGAAAGCCGAAGTCGAACTAGCCAACTTAGATTTGCACGAACTACTTAAGAAAGAAGACTCGAATCTTTCAGATATCGAATCGAAACTCAAAAACATGCACAACATCAAGGCCGACCTCTACATGGCCTCAATCAAAGCTCGTCGTGAGGCAAAAGCCGTGTTGACCGACGAACAACGAAGCCGCATGAAAGCCGTACACGACCGGATCCAAGCCTACTCCTCAGGCGGAATGGCAAAGAAAGGTCATCCCGGTGGGTATAAACACCATGGGAAAGATGGAAAGAAAGACAGTTACTAATCACGCGAACCTTACAAGATAAACAAAGGGCCCCACATGGGGCCCTTTATTTTTGCAAATTTTGGGAAGCTATCGTAATCAACTAACGTTCAACCGAACCCCACCAAGAAATCAAGTAGGGCGCTCCTACGTTTGGTTAAGAGGAGACACGATATCCCCTTGATTTTGCATACTCCCCTTCAACGCCTCAAGCAACATAGAAGACCGACGACGATACGGGGCCAAGCTGGTGTACTGGGGTTCCATTGCTCATAGATGACCAACGGTTCCCACTTTCGTATACTTTCTTAGTCAACTGCAAACACTGACCTACATGCTTCAGCATCTATACTGTCATGCGTTGGTCTATAGCGAATCCAAATATACAGCACGTTGCTTGGACACGATCGTTGAGCGAACTCGATGGGCCTAACAGGCAATCATCGTTATGATCGGGCTGGCACTTATATCTCTATGACAGGTGTCCTTGGACACGATGGTTGAGCGACACGGCTGAGGCTGACAGGCAATCATCGTTATGATCGGGCTGGCACGCATATCTCTATGACAGGTGTCCTTGGGCACGATGGTTGAGCGACACGGCTGAGGCTGACAGGCAATCATCGTTATGATCGGGCTGGCACGCATATCTCTATGACAGGTGTCCAAGTAAGGACTTTCTACGCGGTATCCAACGCGTCAGGGGGTACGGAAATTATAGCCGTGCCTTTTAACTTTCGCTTATACGACGTGCGATGTACATTCGGCTGAACGTTATGCGGTTTCGCTCTAATTAAATCGGCTGTAGTACTATAAACGCTAAACTGTTAGCCGATGAGGAACCCTCTCGCCTTCGCGGCACGATTGAGACGACTGTCAAAGCACACAAAAGAAACGGGTTCCTCAACCGAAGCGTGCAGATGAAGGGCCGAGGCCAAATGCACTGCATCGTATGCCCTCAAACGATACTCTTCAGCTAACTCACCTGCTTGTCGAACAACTTCCCAACGCACTTCAAGAGCAAAGTACCGTTCCCAGTCATCGTGAAAGTCTTCGAGGATCGCACGATGGACTGCTTTATTTAGACGTTTATCCTGATAGGCTCTTGCAAATGCCGCTCGAGTTTCCGTATAGGCGAGCATTGAAGTACAAATAGTTGAACTATTGGTACAGACATCCTGAACCGTTTTAGAGCCGGATTCCTCAACATACAATTTCACAAGAGCGCTTGTATCCAAGTACGCAATCATCAATCACCGATCGTCAAGCACTGTTTGACTAAGAGACTTGCCGCGAAGCCGGTGAGGACGACGAGCACCTTGAGGTTTGCCTCCCGCCCAACGAGCCTCACCTGCCCCTAACAACTTTGTTAACGACTCCCGAAGGCCGTCCTTTTCTGCTGGGGTTAAAAGAACAAAGGGATGCCCTCGTTCGGTGACGAGAATCCGCTCACCTGTGGCAGCACGATGTAGATACTGACTGAGTCGACTTTTTAGTTCACGGACACCAACTTCCTTCATAGGCCTGACCTCCTTGTGTCCACATTTTACACTACAATGTGGGCACCGTCTAGAAGTCAGAGAAGAACCATCCCAAAACCAAGAAATTCACTTATTTTCGATCCGCATTCTGCATTTGCAATCGGCCATCCAAGCCGGATGAAACAGTCACGTTTCCATCTGCATCAACAATCACACCCTCGACTTGCGGCAGCCGTTCGAGTAACGCCATGCCTTTTTGTGGCCCCATGACAAAAATTCCCGTATCGAGTCCATCAGCCATAACCCCTTGAGACGCCACAACGGTAACGCTTTGCGAAGAACGCGCAGGATAAAGCGTCTTAGGATCTAAAATATGGTGATAGCGAACCCCATTCTGTTCGAAGTATCGTTGATAGTCTCCGGCAGTTGACACGGCTTCGTTTTCTAACACAATCGTCGCGAGAACATAGCCTTGCTCTTTTCGTGGATGTTGAATACCAAAGACAAATGGCTGACCATCCGGCATACGGCCAAATGTTTTGATATCTCCCGATATGGCAACCACTCCGGCTGTCGCGCCAGCCGACTTCATCACCTCGACCACAAGGTCCGCCGCAAAGCCTTTTCCGATTCCTCCAACATCAACCTGCATACCAGGACGCGCAAGCGAAACAGTTCTCGATTGTTGATTCAACTGCAGTTGAGTTAAATCAATAAGCGGCAGTACCGCATCCAGTTCTTGCTGAGTCGGCACTCTCCCCTTCTCACTCACATTCCAAGCAGCAACAGCAGGCCCCAGGGCAATATTGAAACTCCCTCCTGTTAATCGATCCATTTCCAATGAATGGTCAAGGAGATCCATGGTCTCTGCACTCACCTCTACCGCATGGTGACCAGCCGCGGCATTCACTCGAGACAATTCACTTTCGGGAATCCACGTACTCAACAGCTCTTCCAAGCGACGTATTTCTTTCAACCCTGCATCCACAGCCTGTCGTGCCGTCGCATCATCGGGAGCAACTCCAGTGACAAACACGAGGGTCCCCATCAAATATTGACTCCGCTTGATCATGACGCTCCCTGCAACACCCACCTCACTCATGACCAGAGAGAAGATGAGCAAGACGAAAAGACAGACGAACCGTTGACATGACTCAAACATGGTGCACGAAACCTCTCAAATCTATAGTCAGAGGACTCAAGAAACGACCGCTGGGCTATTGGCGATAAAAATATTTCAACTTAGGATTTGGCGCAACGGCATACAGTCTATCTTGGCTGTTCATCAACTGAGGAAATGCATTGACGATCGTCTTGCCTTCCATGCCCGGATCACGTCCACGCACCTCTTCCCAATTCCGATTTTCTTCGGATATCGTCAATGACACCATGCGTTGAGTACGCGGGGTCTCAACAGCAAATTGCCACCGCCCTAAATACGTCATCGCATCGGCCGGAATTTCAAACGTTGCGTGCAAGTAGGATTCAGCCATAAAGGGACCCTCATTAATCTGGACACGAATCATTTCATATGCACCGGGATGGAGCGATGTAGTAAAAGTCTGGAGTTCCGGGTTGACCATGATACGAGTTTGCTTCCGAGTGGACACGTGCACGACATCAATAAACCGGACACGAGCGGGAAATTGCCGAGGATTTGGCCCAACTTCCGTGACTTCAATGATCCCGAAAGCGACAGACGGCTCACGCTGCTGACTTTCCAGAACATCAGGACTGGATGACAGGCAGGCCGAAAAGATACAGCCACATACCGCGATTAATAAAGGAACACTCTTCATCGGCACCTCCCCCTCCACGCATTGTCGTACAACCTGGAAGCAGCATCCAGTCCTAATTGGCTGCAGACCAGCTTAACGACTCTTTATGGCTGCTGCAATCATGAAAATCAACCTGTCAGCGAAGATACAAGTGATTTTCATGAGAATAAACAATAGGTTCAAGAGATGAATCTAAGGGTTGACAAACTCTCAATCACTTAGATATTAATAATGGTTATCAATTTCAAATTATACGACTTCGTTATTCATTTTCAAAATTCGCGGAAATACAATTTTTTATTCATGAAAGTACATTCAAAGCAGCTAGAGCACAACGATGTGAGGCACGAGTTTTCCGAAGCTCGCTGCGAATGCGGTCAATTGGTGGCCAAGCTTGGCAATCAGGGTGTTGAGTTGAAATGCAAACGGTGCAAACGTCTTGTTTCTATATCTTTTTCCGACCTGGCTCATTCTGAAGTCACCGTTCAACTCTGCTCAGACCCACCAACGCTGAGAACTCCATCATAACCAACTGCTTGAACAATTATAGCGAATCCAAATGAATTTCTGTTGAACCATGAGGACATTCAACGCGGGATGAACGCTGAGACAGGCGGAAGGTGATACCCGCTTGGATGTACTGACAATGACTGACCTTGGATATCACGTATTGAATATCAACCGTGTACAAGATGGCGCTTTATCGTTTCGGTATAACTGAAGCGGTTATAACGAACAACAACCTGCGGACCGATGAGTCCCACTACACAATAACCTAAGAGGACCCTGTGAGTCCCCAGCTGTTTACATCGGAGGACGTGCAATGAAATCAACGTTGACGTTGGGGGCTCTAGGAGTCGCCGTCATGCTGTTGGGACCTTTGGGGGTTACGGACAAGGCAAATGCCGCAGACCGGTTAGATTCAAAGTCATCGACACCCGTGAGTGTCTTGACTGAAGAAGACATCAATCGCATTGTCGATCAGCGCGTGCAAGACGTCATGAACGGCCGCATGCAAGCCCCGCCACCAAAAGACTTCAGTCAAATGCCGGGACTCGGGGAAACCACACAAACACCGCAGAGGTCCAAATCCCAAATTCAGCAGCAAGGCGTAGATTGGGTCACGGGTGGATCCGTACTGCAAGGTGGTCGGACTATCTACGCAAAACCGTTTATCCGCGCACCAAAAACAATCGTCGGTGGATATATGGACTTCACCATTTCCGACTGTAACCACGCCGGCTCACGAGATTGCTCGGAAGGTCTTGAGTTTGACCAAGAACGCTTTGTGCCTTTCTTCTATTCACAAATCACCGACCGGCTCAGCATCGGTGCTGAAGTAGAGATTGAACATGGCGGCCCCCAGGGCAACCAGGGCGACGGTGATGTAAAAATCGAATTCGCCACGATGGACTATCGTTTCACCGATTGGCTCAACCTTCGCGGCGGTATCCTGTTGATCCCACTCGGACGATTCAACCTGGTTCATGACTCACCACTCAACGACCTTCCTTTGCGACCGATGGTCAGCCGTCTCATCATTCCTTCCACCTTTGCTGAATCCGGTATCGGAATCTTTGGAACGGTGTACCCGACTCAATTGGCCAAGGTCGACTATGAATTCTACGTGACGCAGGGATTTGACGGTGGAAGCAGTCAGGCCAATATCGGAGGAACTTTTGGAGAAGGTGGGTATCGAGGCAACCGAGGAAGCTTTCAAACCGACAACAACCAGAACAAAGCTATCGTAAGCCGAATTTCGGTCAGCCCGATCCTCGGCATCGAAGTCGCCGGATCTGTCCACCATGGCAAATGGGATGATGAGGGCAGACATAACATGACCATTGTGGCCGTTGACGGACTCCTCCAACGAGGACCATTTGAAGTACTTGGAGAAGCGGCCTGGACACATGTTCAGGGCGGCAATCGTACTCCCAATACCGCAGGTGGAATTCCTCCTCAAAAAATGTCCGGGTATTATGTCCAGGGGAATTACCACTTCTTGCCTGACGTGTTGAAACAAGCAGCCCCGTCATTCTTTTCGGATGCATCAACCTTCACAGGAGTAATCCGTTGGGGGCAGGTCGATACGAATACACAAAGTAGCAACAATGTGAATGATGTCAGCCGCCTGACCTTTGGCCTGAACTTCCGTCCTGTGGAAGACGCCGTGATCAAGTTAGCCTACACCCTCAATGATCATGAGGATGATCCAGGGCAGCGAAATGGATGGCAATTCAGCATGGCCACCTATTTCTAAGTGAGCACAGAGTGCTCTTCATGAGTGAAATGACACGATATGTTTAAACAAGTGTTTGTCATAAGCGTTTTTCTGTCGCTTTCGTTTGGGTGCGTTGGCTGGTCCAACGCGCCCAGCGTGGCGACACACTGTTCACCCGAACAGACATGGAGCGTTGCCCTGGCCAGCTTGCAAGAATTCGAACTTCGCAAAATCGATCAAGAACACCGGATCATCGAAACGGACTGGGTCGCAGTGCAATCAAGCCGTCTCAGCGGAATGATGAATCGAAACATCAATGAAGAACGAGCTCGATTTGTTTTGGAGATCGAACCGGATGAGGGAGGTCACAGCACAGTCAGAGTCAAACAAATTCGAGAATTCTGGTCACCACAAGGTGTCCAGTCACGATCGTGGAGACAGATTCCGGCCAACGAAGAGCAAGAACGACAACTTGCCGCGCGAATTCAAGCTAAACTGAAGAGGGTATCATGCTAACTATTCATCATCGACCTACGATCATCTCAACCTTGCTATTCGGACTTATACTCTGCGTCGTATGTGGTGTGATTGTGTCCCCAGCTCACGCCCAGCAACAACTCGAACGCATTTGGGACCATGAATTGAACCGTTGGCTCAATGCCGAGGAACTTGGCCATTTGGAAGTGTTTTTCACTGAGGAAGAAGCAGCCAAAGTCATGTTTCCAGATTCCGATCATATTCGCAAAACCACCCTCTCCCTGAATCCGGAACAAAAACAATTAGTGGAAGAACAGATTGGCTGGAAATTTCCCGAAGATTCGTTCACCACCTACATAGGGGAAACCGGCGGAAAGGCCGACGGGTATGCGATGGTCCAAAATACCATCGGGAAACACCGTCCAATCACCTACATGGTCGGAGTCGACACCGAAGGCGAAGTGACCAACTTCGAAGTCCTTGTGTATCGTGAGGCTCGAGGCAACGAGATTGCCACCAAACGGTTCAACTATCAATTTCAGGGCAAAGACATACGCGACCCCATTCGCATCAATCGCGACATTATCAACATTTCAGGAGCCACGATGTCGGTCCGTTCGGCCAGTGCGGGCGTTAAACGCGTCCTCGTGCTTGTCAATGAATTTTACTTAAAACCGTTAGGCTTAGGAACCAACACTCTCGTCGCCGGAAGTGCGGAAAAAGGATTTCTTGAATCCATTTTAGGATTTTAAATGACAAGTGATGCTGCATGCGGAATTTTAATACACGGTTTCGTCTACGCGATACCGATAGACAAATCCGGCTGGTTTACACCTGGTTTCTTCTCATGATGTTGGCGGGATTTATCTTTACGTTTGTGTGGGCCCATAGCATGACGGATCTCTCACCCAAAGGTATTGCCCAACATTACCGAGGCTCCGATGCCAACTTTGGCGAACCCATGTCCTTTGGTCAGTTGGCGGAGACAACACATTTTCATTTATTTACGATGCCTGTCGTTTTTTTGATTATGGTCCATGTTCTCTACCTCACCATGGCTAGCTCCATGACCAAGGTCGTCACAACATGGCTATCGTTCATGGGAGTCACCTTGGACCTTGTTTCTCCCTGGTTAATCACGTACGTATCCCCGGTGTACGTCTTGACGATGCTGGCAGGAGACATCATGATGACGCTGGGGTTTCTTGTCATGTTTATCATCCCCATGCGTGAAATGTGGTTGAACAAACAACCCTTCATTCATCGTGAGCCACAGGATTAACAATTAGAACGAACCCAATGACTTCCAGCCGAATTCACATCGTGAACACCGCACGATAGTACGTGTCGTCGTAGCTATAGACATGTATTGAAACGGCTATACACATTTGCTGTAGCAAAACTTCTACCGGCCAGAGACCATGAGTCCAGAGCCCATGAGAGTTATTCGCTCTCATGGGCTTTTTTATTCATGCGAGGGGACGAACCCATCATTCGCTTCTCGTCGCGGGGGATCTCCTCCTGGATCCCCCGCCCCCTCTTGCCGCCCCCTTATGTATCCGTACGGCCGCAGTAGGTTTCGCGACAGGACCAAAAATTTTGCAACAATTCATAGCCTTCATATATACACATTCTTTTTCAGACAGCGCGCGACTTTTCATTATCCATACATTGTCTTTTTTACGTTTTCATATGACTGACGGAGGTTCAAACATGCACAGCAATAGCCGACGACACCAACCGTTGAGATACATGCTCACGATGTCAGTATTCCTAGTGAGTGTCGGCTCGTTGATATCCATCCCTCACGCTCAGGCCCAAGAAATCGAAGAAGCTGATCCGCCAGAAATCACGAACGGAGAACGACTCTTTTTAGAAACGCGATTTGCACAATTCTTTAAGGTGTTCCTTGAAAACGGTGGTGACACGAATGACGTATTGCCAGCAGGTGATCCCTCACTCGATCAGGCCGTACATGCGACCCTGCCAGCCGATCAATTGGCTGAGGGGCCATTTATGGGCCAATCCATGAATTGCCGTAGTTGCCACTTTGTCGATGAACTTGGGGTCGAAACGCCGATGCCAGGGTATTCCATGCGCACCTATACCGATTTTGCTCGTCGAAGCCCTATTCCCCTTCGAGAAGACGGTCACACGGTCACGGTTCGCAACTCACCGCCGCTGGTCAATGCCGCTCTCCCACGCAAAGATTTCTTTCTTCATTTTGACGCCGAGTTCACCACCATGGTGGACTTGGTGAAAGGCACGTTAAGCGGACGGAATTATGGATGGTTGCCTGGCGAAGGTTTGGCTGCCATCGCTCATGTCGCTCGCATCATCCGAGAGGACGATGGAACAGGAGCGTTAGCATCGGAATTTGCCGGACTTTCCTATACCATGCTGCTGACCGGAACGGATCCATCAATTCCGACAGACTTTGTTCTTCCTGAAGATTTTCGGGTGAATGTCGCCCAGGCCTCGGATGAAGAAATTTTCGAGGCTGTGGCAAAACTCATTGGCGCCTACACGGAAGATCTGGCCTTTTCTCAAGACGAGGATGGAAACTTCAATCTCTCGCCTTACGATGTGTTTCTCCAAACCAACGGGCTACCACGACAACCAAGAACATGGGAATCTGACAGTAGATACAACACACGACTCCTTCGGAAAATTACGCGATTAGAGCGGAAGGGCCAGTTACAATTCATCACCAAGAATCCACATACCGACGACGGCCAATTCGAATTTCATGACCAAGCGTTCGCCTTTGGGCCCCAAGAATTAGACGGACTGAAGATCTTTTTCACCCAGCCACATCGCCGTCTCCAACCAAGTGACCTGACTCAAGGCAAAGTCGGAAATTGCATCGCCTGTCATACGGCACCAAACTTTACAGACTTCCAATTTCATAATACGGGAATCGCGCAATCCGAATATGACGAAATCCATGGTGCCGGAGCTTTTGCCCAACTCGACATTCCTCACTTCTGGCAGCGCAATCGACACCATAACGAGTACTTGCCCGCCACAGGACAACACCCTCAGGCCAAGGAACCCTTTCGCATGATTCCTTCAACCGGCAACACGCAACACACAGACCTAGGAATCTGGAATATTTTCATGAATCCTGACTTCCCTCGATCCCAGGATCGAATATGGGTCATGCTATGCCGAGAATCGCTCAATGGAAACGTTCGAGTGAGAAACATTATTCGATCCTGTCGACCAAGCCGGCTTCTGCCTCATGCAATCGCCCGCTTTAAAACACCTGGGCTTCGAGACCTTGGACACTCGGCACCATATAGTCATACCGGCCAAGTTGATACGCTGGAGGGTGTGATACGTGGCTACATTACGAACTCCGAACTGCAACGACAAGAAAACCTTCGAAATGGCGATCGACGACTGAAGCATATTGCACTCACAGAGCAAGACATTGCGCCCTTGGTCTTATTTTTGAAATCGCTCAACGAAGATTATAGTTAACCAGAATATCGTTACCACACGCAGGAGTCAGATTGATGAAACGTGATAACCGCGCATCACACAGCCCTATTCGCAACTACAGGCGGAGAAGCCTTCTCACAGTAATAGCCGTAGCCATAAGCTTTCTGCCTCTGTCTCTCGCACAAGCCACCGCCATCGGCGAAGCTGACGTGCATGCGCAATTGACATTCTCAATGCCGGCTAACGGAATCGATTTTTCCATCATTGATACCTTCAGTATCATCGATACCCTCGAACATGGAAACGCATCTGCCACGGCTCACGCTCCCTCACCGATGAGCTTCAACCATGGCGTTCAAGCCGTGGTCAGTGCCGCATCGACCGCTATGCCGGTAGGGTCGGCATTGGGAATCGGTGCGGCATTCGGCCTTGCCCAGCTCACGAATACAACCATCAACCCTATCAATATTGATCTCAATTTGCTCTACGACTGGTCGTTACACAGCATCGCCGATCATCCAAATGTTGAACAAGCTTTCTCTGAAATCGCGTTAGAGATTTTCATAAATGATGTCTCACATTTCACCATTTTCGAAGAAATCAGTACCGTGCCAAATTTCATGATGGGATCGGGCAATAGCTTATCCGGACCCCCAACAACACATGTACTTTCCACTATTGCGATTCCATCCGGAACGACATTTATCGAAATAGCAATGGCTGCACAGACAGAAGCAATGGCCACGACTATTCCTGAACCTTCAACATGGATCTTATTTGGATCAGGCTTGATAGGCTTGACGCTTTGCTACCGAAAAAATGTAAGAAAATCACTATGAGTATTGACCCATAATTGAGTGCAGCCGATATGGCCAGAGGACATGATCCCAGAGCCCAAGGTGTTTCGACACTTTGGGCTTTTTTTTTTGCTTTACGGAACAACCAAAACGATCTAGATGCTTTCAAAAAATCCAGATAGACAACAGAGACCAACAACACATGATAATCGTGCATTAACGTACGGGAGGACTGCCATGACCGTATCTCAGTTATCGATGACACACTTGGAATCCCATACGAGAGGCGAAAGAGATTTAATCCAAGAGCTACGCGAATACACGGAAAACTGGGTGAATCGAATGAAGCTTCTGAAACCCATCAACGAACCACAAGCGATTGCACGGGAAGTACTTGATGAACTCTTGCTCTACGGCATCAATCCTTCACACGTAATCCCCCCCCTTCCGAGACAAATTCATGACTTCATCATGTCCCATCTTCGCCATGGCGTTTCACTGAAAGATCTCTCGAGGTTCCTTGGGTATTCTGAAAAGTATTGCTCTGAACTATTTCAAACACAAATGGGAGAGTCCTTCTCTGGCTACCTCAGACGTGTAAGGATTGAAAAAGCCAAACGGCTCTTAGAAGATGACACCATCGGACTCACGCATATTGCCGACGAATTAGGATTCGGGGATCAATTTGCCTTCAGCCACTTCTTTAAGAAAACAACGGGACAATCTCCTAGACAATATCGCATGCACGTTCAGAAAAAACCCAAAGTCCATTCATGAATACTATCGCGAAACCAAATAACTTCCGCTCGTTGAAATATGGTACTGCGCTGAGTTCGTGGTATTTTCCTGTTTGGAACGTATTTGGATTCGCTATAAACATCGAAGCACCCGACACGCACGAATATTATTTTCCCGAATCACTGAGTGTCCGAATATACGCAAGCACGTCATGAATCTCCTGTGTTGAGAGCGATGACTTCCACGCCGGCATGCCTTTATCGAGTATCCCATTGCTAATAATTGACAAGAGTTCTGCATCCGGATCTGTGCGCACATCTTCACTCGTCAGATCTGCGGGTGGCGGACTCATATAGGCTCCCGTTGGCCCATTGCCTTTTCCGCTCTTCCCATGGCACGTCACACAATTTGCTTCAAACACTGCGCGTCCATGTTGAGGATCTGATACCACATCTTCGGTTTTCACAGTCTCGCCCCCTACAGGTGAACTCCAGAAAAGTGCGCCAGCAAACATGAGTACAGACAAACGTCGCATAAATCTTGTCCCTTTCAAGCAATAAAGTTTAGACGTGAATACACACTATATGTTCAGAGAAAGCTCATGACAACCACCCTCGTCAAACACACAACATCAGATGAATCAATGGTGACTATTAGGATTGACCATGGAACCATCATTCTCTGAAACTGGAATTTGAACATATTTTTCTGGAATTTGGACATGTAGAACATGGCGTGCACGATGGTAGAGTTACGATGATTTTGAGTTTCGATATCAATAAGAGACGCACATGAAATTCTTTAGGATTTCCTATTAATGTTTATGACTTACCACATCACGTCTCACAAGAAAATGTCTCGACAGTCCATCCTCTCCTGGGCAGGATCCTTCGTCATCCATGGACTCATGGTTTTTCTGGCCCTGGAACTCATGACACATGTCACACCCGCTCCTTCATCGAAGCCACTTCAATGGAATGTCTCTCTCATGAACCCGCTACCCGCCCCGCATACCCCTCAATCACAGGAGACAGTCAAACACGTTACGCCAACACATCGTGCAGCCATTTCTCGATCGCAGCCGAAAACACAGGTCACGCAACACCGACGCCGCACACGGCAGGCACCCGCGCATCAAGTCGTCCACAGATCCACGCATAGTCACGTCACCACCAAGGCATACACACCGCAACGAGCATTACCAAAATCCATGGTACAAACCACGGCGCAAAGGTCCCCTTTGCGTCAGGTCACTGCAACAACGCACAACACCGTTCGTCTCAAGAACAGTACGCAACAACAGACGCCAGTTGTCACATCCCCTTCTGGACTCAAGACACAGACTCACACGACATCGACCAAGCCTGTCTCCCAATCTGTCAAAACGTCATCGTCTGTTCAACACTCACAGAGTAATCGATCAGGCAGTATGAGCAGACCAGAACCCAAACAAAAAAATCTACACACGGCCATCTATGCCGGCAAACCTGACTCACAACCAGCAAGGCGTGTTTCCGCTCAGCCGAAACCCGTATCGACACCAACACACAAAGTTGTCTCGCGGCCACAGTCCTCCAGAAACACACGCGTCGCATCACCTAAGCTGTCACCCGAGGTCCTTGCCTTCTTAAAACGACTTCGGGAGAAAATCCAGCGACATCGGGAGTACCCACGTGTCGCAAAACGACTTGGCTATCATGGCGTCACCACGGTCGCGTTTTCCTTATCACAGGGCGGGAATCTTACTTTGCTACAAGTATCTGAACCATCGGGACACGACATCTTAGATCAAGCAGCGTTGGACGCTATTAAAAAAGTCATGCCGTTAAAGCCACCTTCGATGATGGGAAATGCAGCCATCGAAATCCCGGTGTCGTTTGAATTGCGACGCTAACAACACCGTTTCAACCAATAACTCCGTCAACCCACTACGCGAGACATACAACAGAGAGAACGCAGTACAATTATTTTCTATCCGTCAACAAAGGAGAATGTGCCATGTCGATACGATTGTTACTGACCTTCATTATTCTTGGATCCCCCATGTTCACAACCGTGACCCTGGCAAACCAATCGGCCTTCACGGCTCAAACAACAGATGCCGGCGGTGTAGAAATGACCTTGGGCAACGCACGACTGTACTGGGAAGATCAAATTGATGAGACCACATTTGTCCCACATGAAATCACTCACGTCCCAGTCAAGCGCGGAACCGCAACGGTGAATGTGAAGTTTGAGAACATTAAACACATCGATGTAAAACCTGGCTCATCAGATAAAGACACGGCCTCTCTGACCATCGCACTCCAAAATGGAAAAAGCGGTGAATTTCCTCTTGCCAAAAATGTGAGCCTTATTGGAGATTCTGATTTTGGTCAAATCAAGGTCCCGGTGAAAGATTTGAAAACCATTGTCTTCACCAAAAATACAAACATGAAAAGTGTTCAGTCTCAATCAAAGACGAAATAGCGGAATTGCGATAGAACGTACAAAGGAGCCACTCGCATGAATTCATTACACGCCGTCGTCGATTACGGAGTCATCGGACTGTTGATAGCCTTAAGTATTTGGGCACTGGCTGTGGCAACAGAACGATGGTTGTTCTATCGACGACTCAATCTTGCTCAATTTCCAGACCGACAACGTCTCGAAATTTCGTTAACCAAACGACTCGTCATTATTGGAACCGTCGCGGCCAACGCGCCATATATTGGGCTACTGGGTACAGTCTTGGGAATTATGATGACATTTCAAAGCATGGGAGAAGCGAAAACCATTACAGTCAGCACGATTATGGTTGGATTAAGCCTCGCCTTAAAAGCGACGGCCGTCGGTCTGCTCGTCGCCATTCCCTGTGTCGTCATGAATAATGCCTTACGTCGGCGAGTCACAGAACTCCTGACAGAACATGCGGTGGTCCATGGATCGTGAACTCAATGAAATCAATGTCATTCCACTTGTCGATGTAATGCTCGTCTTATTGGTTATTGTTCTCACCACCGCAACCTTCATCACGACCGGCCATATTCCTGTCGATTTAGCCAAAGCGTCAGAAGCGACAGCCCAGCCGGACGAACCCATTCGTATTACGTTGACGTCAAAGGGAACACTGTTTCTCAACGATCAAGAAATATCCCGAGAGGGCCTCATTGCACAACTACAAGAATATCCACGAAAAACACTGGTGGTCGTGCGAGCCGACCGGATCATCAAACTCGAACAATTTGTCGACGTCGTCGATGAAGTGAAGGGCGAAGGATTTCAGCAAGTCAGTCTCGCCGTCGAGCGAAAGTAATCCAGAGAGTAATGGAAAGTCCGTCAACGAACAGAACCCCTCCGCACACATTCCGGTAGAGCAAACTCGAGATGGTCATGAGGTTTCATGACCATCTCGAGCATTCAGACTGAACAAAGCAATACGGTTCTACGCATTTATTCTTCGAATTTATCACCTTTTCCTCTACGACATTCTCCAGTCAATACGGTTTTTCACTCCTCTCTCCTATTATCAAATCGTCCACCCATCACTCACTGCTGCATTCACACATGCAACGGGCTGCGTGTTCTTTGCTTAGTCAGCGGGATAACAAGAATTCAAACGGCATTTCCACAAAATCAACATATTTTTCTGGCAGATAAACATTCTCTTACTACAAGTCATCATTTACACTGGGCCACATTTTTGTGCCATACAAAGAACACAAAGTAGTCTTATCCATTTTGGTGACGACGTGAAATACCGTTTCACTCACAACACACTATGGACTGGAGTGTACATGCCTATTCATTATGACCGCCGATCACTGAAAACCACTCTCATCAGCCTCGTCGTCTTACTTAGTCTCACATCAGCCGGCCTTGCGGATGAGTTGAGCACAGAAAACCCATTAGCACCTAGAGAAGATACGCCAACAGAATCAACACTATTGCCACATACTTCAGCGAAAACAAGGCCCCAAGCACCGAGCAATCAGACATCCTCCCCTCAAAGGATCAAGTTGAAACCAGTCACGGTGACGGCAACTCGGTTCGAATCACCCTTGTCGTCCATTCCTGGCGCCGTCACCGTCATTTCACCGGAAACCATTAAAGAACAAACCCTGTTAACACGAAACCCAAGCGATCTTCTTGGAAAACTCGTTCCCGGCTTAGCCCCAGGAAATCAATCGCCAACCAACAATCCGATTGGCAGCAATGGTGGACAAACACTCAGGGGCCGCACGGCATTAGTCCTGATCGATGGTGTCCCGCAAACATCTATCCGTAATGCCGGTCGTGATTTGCGAACGATTGATCCATCGGCCATTGATCGTATCGAGGTCGTCCGTGGGGCTACGTCAATCTATGGTGATGGAGCCACCGGAGGCATAATCAACATCATTACCAAACGACCAGAATCTGAAACCCCGGTCTTCACGACGGATGTCATGATCAATTCAGCCCCCACCAATCCGTCGGCCAGCTTCGGTGGACGATTTGCGCAATCACTCTCTGGAAAGAAAGCTGGCGTGGACTACTTCGTGAGTGGGTCATACGAACATGTCGGCGGCATGTTTGACGCCGATGCCAGTCGCATCCCTCCGGATTTATTGAGTGCTCAAGGGGGATTATCCGATCTCCAGGTCTACAACATCATGGGGAAATTCGGATATGACTTCTCTCAGCAACGCATCCAACTCACCGTTAATCATTTCCAGTCACAGCAAGACACAGATTACGCATCAGACCCCATCGTCAATACGCTTCCCCTGAAATCTGAACGTGCGCAAGCACGCAAAGGCCTCAAATTAGATGACCAACCCGAGTCTCGAAATACCATGGTCAATCTGGACTATACCCATCAGAATGTTTTAGGAAGTCGAATCCATTCCTTGGCCTACTACCGAAACGCGTTAACACGGTTTCAGCCCTTTGATGGTCAAGCCATTGCCAGTCTCGGGAATAACATCACGCAATCACGTGTAGAGTCAGAGGAAGTCGGGTTTCGTCTAGAGATCAATACTCCCATTCCTCTTCCACAGGTCACGGCGCCACGACTCTTATGGGGGTTTGATTTCTCTCGAGAAGAAGCCTCTCAGCGTGTGGCAATTATGGATCCGACTGCCTTCAATAATTCAGGAGGACTCGTTTTTCAAAAAGTGGATGATCGAGTGTGGGTTCCACCACTGGAACAACGCAACCTGGGCCTATTTGGACAGCTGGAATGGAGCCCATTGGAAAACTGGATCATCCAAGGAGGCATTCGCTATGAACGCATTGATCTCAACCTTGACTCCTTTACAACGCTGGCCGGAAATACGATTGCTGGGGGAGACCTTGATTTTGACGCAACCGTCTTCAATGCAGGAACAGTCGTCTTCCTCACTGATGCCGTCAATGTCTTTTTTAATTATTCACAAGGGTTTTCCGTTCCCGACACCGGATTAATCCTCCGAAGCGCCCCCGCAAACTTTTCATTTGCGTCCTCCCAACTTGAGCCCATTGAAGTCGACACCTATGAAATTGGGATCCGTGGAGAATGGCACACGTTCCAAACGTCACTCTCCGGGTTCTACAGTGAATCGGATATGGGCGTCTCTTCAAACGGATTCGCCGCAAATGTCATCCGTGCCCCAGAACGCGTGTGGGGAATCGAAGGCACATTTGACGTCCAACCGGACGAAGCCTGGGCCTTGGGCGGCACGCTCACATGGCTCGAAGGTGAAAACGATGTGAATGGCGATGACAACTACAATGCCCTGAATGGATTTCGAATACCGCCGGTCAAATTAACCGGATACATTGAACACCACACCGCTCCTGCCTGGAACTGGAAAAACCGTATTCAGATTCTCTATGTTGGAAATCGCAATCCCGGATTGAATCCCACATCTTTTGGTGGAAGACCCGTAGAAAGTTACGCCGTGCTCGATCTTATTAGCACAGTCCAAGCGGGACCGGGACTCCTACAGTTTGGCATTGAAAATCTGCTGAACCAAGATTATTTCAATACCACGGCGCAACTGCTCAGGACAGGAAGAAACGATAGTTACACGGCATCACGCGGCATGGTGCTCACATTGGGCTATCGTGTTCAATACTAACCCCTGTGAGAGAGCAGAGCTTGAACAAAATATCGAATATTGACCTGAAATCCGGGACTGAAACTACTGGGAAACCAGTCAGAACACCTGTCCCATCACACCTGGCTATTGAGAGCCTCGACCTCTTCCAAGGTCATCAGAAAATTATCATCATTCACCAAGGGCAAGAATATACATTACAGGTCACACGTCAGGGAAAATTACTCCTGACGAAATAGTACAAAGCCAGCGTCCCATGGGTAGATCTCCTGCCAGTGACTGGGTTGCCAGCCAACACCATCAATTTTCACGATCAGTGATAGGAGAGTCTATGGGAATCCTCACCAGTCGGGCGTTGACCATTATTATCGTTTCCATGAGTAGTCTCCACATGGCAACTCCAAGTATTGCAGAAACAGGTGCAGCAGAGCATGGCATCGCTCAGCAAGAAACCTCGTCAGGAGAACAATCAATTCCCGGTGATTCGACTCCGGAAGCTAACGCTCCTGGGGAGCGGACTAGCGAGGGCACGACGATCCAAAAGATCAAACTCACACCCGTGACTGTTTCCGCGACACGAGTCGAGAAACCCATTACGGCAATTCCCAATACCGTCACCATAGTGGAACGAGAAACCATTACCCAACAAACCACCATTCGAGATGACGTGCAAAGTATTCTCGAAAATACCGTTCCTGGATTTGGGCCAAGCCTGAGAAGACTGAATGGACAAGCCGAGAGCTTTCGTGGACGAAACCCCCTCTATTTAATCGACGGCGTGCCGCAGTTCAATGCGCTGCGTAATGCTTCACGCGACGGCAAAACCATCGACCCATTCTTTCTCCAACGTATTGAAGTGATACATGGATCCAATGCCATTCAAGGCGTCGGCGCAACCGGCGGCGTTGTCAGCATGGTGACTCGCTCGCCTCGAAGCGATGGATCTTGGACGAATATACTCCGAGCCGGTGTGACGTCACATGACAGTTTTAATAAAGACGGATTCACGTACAAAGTTGCCGGACTGACCGGGAAAAAACTTGAACGATTCTTCGATGTGATTGGTGGTGCGACCTTTCACCACCGAGGCCTCTACTTTGACGGCAACGGTGACCGCGTTGGGTTGTATCAATCACAAGGCGACACGATGGACTCAAAATCATGGGATGTGTTTTTCAAGGCTGGATTCGAGCCAGATGACCATCAACGCCTCCAAGTCATGGTCAATCACTTCAACCTGGAATCTGATGGAGACTTTGGTCCGGTCATCGGAGACCGCACAACAGGACGCCTCACCACGACGGAAAAGGGTGGCCTCTTTACACGAGAACTGGATCCACCTGAAAATGACGTCACCACGCTTTCAGTCGATTACACCCATAACTCATTGTTGAACGGAAAATTAACTTCTCAACTTTTCTATCAAGACTTTGCCGCAGTCTTCGCGGGCGGGTTCAATACATTTTATACGCTGACCCCGGGAGGCGCAGCCGAGTTTGATCAATCCACCTTAAAATCCAAAAAACTCGGCGCAAAATTTATTTATTCGTGGAATGGTCTGGAAAACTTGGATATGACGCCAAGTCTTGGGTTTGATTTCATACGCGATGAAACATCACAAGTCCTGGTTCAGACGAATCGTAGCTTTATGCCGGAAACGATCTTCGACAGTTACGCACCATTTGCCCAATTCGACTATACCCTCTTTGATCGAGTGCATCTGACCGCCGGCGTGCGCTATATCTTTGCCGAACTGACGGTTGACGACTTCACCACACTTCCCGTCTCGAATAACACGTTTGTCTCCGGCGGCAATCCGACATTCCAGGAAGTCTTACCAAACGGAGGTATTACATTCGAAGTAACCCCGTGGATGTCAGTCTATGGCTCGTATGCCGAAGGCTTCACGATGCCGGACGTAGGACGGGTGTTACGCGCCATCAATTCCCCAGGACAAGATGTGGATTCCTTTCTCAACCTCGATCCTGTGGTCACGGAAAATATTGAATTTGGCATGGACTTCACTTTCACCAGAGGGCAATTACATGTGTCCTATTATCGCTCCGATTCGGATCTTGCCGCCAGACTACAAGCGAATCCTGACGACAGCTTTACCGTCGAACGTGAGAAAACCCGCATCTACGGGCTTGATGTCACTGGATCAGTGGACGTCACTGATGCAATTGTCGTCGGACTGAACTATTCCTGGATTCAGGGAGAAATAGATTCGGATGACAATGGATCATTCGATACGGAACTCGATGGGATCAACATTTCACCGAATCGCCTGAATCTCTTTAGTACCCTCTCTCTTGATAACGGACTCAGCGGACGGGTGCAGTTGTCCCATTTGTTTAAACGAGATTTCGGAGGACTGGCAGCCAGTCCGAATGCCGACTTTAACGGTATCACACTCGTGGACTTGTTGATTGCGCAATCAACTGAATACGGACAGTTCAGTCTGGGCATTGAGAATCTCTTGGATAACCAATATGTGACGTACTTTTCCCAAGTGAATCCATCACAAAACAATCAATCATTTTTTGCTGGAAGCGGACGAACGCTTTCATTATTTTGGCAACATGAGTTTTAACCCGTTCCTTTACACATGTGAATTATGACAGGCCTTCGATTATTCCATCGTTGGATGGGTCTATTCTTAAGCCTGATCGTCATCGCCATTGCCTTTTCCGGCGGCATCCTGATTTTTCACGATGCCGCCCTTCGCTACGCATGGCCGGAACTGGCTCAGCCAATTCAAGCAGGCCAGGAGCATGCGTACTCGACCATACTGACGGGACTGAATCATCGCATTCCAGATGCCTCAATCCGCCAGATTCGATTTCCCGTTCAGGGGAAAAATGCCTTTCAGGTCTGGTTAAGTGATGACTCTGAAGCCTTCGTCCATCCGATCTCAGGTGAAGTGATCACTCGCTGGACCTGGGATGAATCGCTGATGGATATCCTCTTTGAACTGCATGTTCATTTGTTTGCTGGAGAAGTGGGCGAGCAAACGAATGGGATCGTCGGCATACTGGTTGTCGGCTTTGTCGTTTCGGGGCTCATCCTCTGGTGGCCTCGACGTAAAAAATGGGGCGTACGATCAATCGTTCCACAACACGCATCTTCGCTTCATTTTATGCGATCCCATTCCGCTCTCGGCGTTATCTTTTCCGCTTCTATTCTCTTAATCGTCGCAACCGGTATCACCATGGTTTTCAATCAACCCATTGTCACGGCCATCACGTCTCTGTTGGATTCCCAGCCTCCCGCAGTTCCTACCGCCACGGTAACATTCGTGGATCAACCCACGCAGTCTTGGGCAACCATTCTGGGAACAGTCGCCAAGGTCTTACCGAAAGGCCAAGTGATTTCAGTCAGACTTCCGAGCAAAGACAACGCCGTCATGAGCTTTCGGAAACGTATGCCGGAAGAGTGGCACCCCAACGGACGATCATTTGTGTTACTCAACCCTTACACCGGAGAGGTACTGCAAGCCATTGATGCTGAGCAGCAAGAGTTTGGCATGCGTATCACGCAAAAATTCTATCCACTCCATGCGTCAAAAGTCGGAGGCATCCCCTACACCTTGCTTTCGCTCGGCACGTCTGCAGCCCTTGTGATCATTGGAATATTCGGCATCATGAGCTATCTCTATCGAACGTTTCCTCAAAGAAAATATGAAAAAGTAACTCCCAACCCAGCGCCGACTCTCGATCAGGAATGTTGAAGAACAGGACACGCCTCACATGGTCATCATAGTGTGTGTTGAGAAACACGGTAAGTCACAGAGTGCACAATAAGACATAACTGTTGACTATATAGCTCGAAGCCAGCGTCCCCATAGGTAGTTCCTGCCAGTGATTGGGTTGCCAGCCAATATTGCCTTTTTCACAAAGAATTCATGGGAGAGTCTATGAATATCCGTATTTGTCGATCGTTGGTCATTGTCGTCATGTTCATGAGTAGCCTGCACATCGTTATTCCAAGTCGTGCAGAAACAGGCTCAACGCAGAAACACATCACGCAGCACGAGACAAACTCAGGAGAACACGTCACGCCTCGTGGTTCAACACCAACACCCAACGACGCTCTTGATTCTCCTCCCGAGTCAACGACGATTCAGCAGATCAAGCTAAAGCCGGTCACCGTTTCTGCCATGCGAGTCGAAAAACCGGTAACGGCCATCCCGAACACTGTCACCATCTTGGAACAGGAGGCTATTACCCAACAAACCATCATTCGAGATGACGTGCAAAGTATTCTTGAAAATACCGTTCCTGGATTTGGCCCCAGCCTCCGACGACTGACTGGACGTGCAGAAAGTTTCCGCGGACGCAATCCGCTGTATTTAATCGATGGCGTCCCGCAATTTAATGCGCTCAGAGATGGCTCTCGAGACGGCAAAACCATCGACCCATTTTTTCTCGAACGAATCGAAGTCATTCACGGCTCCAACGCGCTTCAAGGCATCGGGGCAACCGGAGGAGTTGTCAGCATGATTACGCGTGCACCTCGAGCAGACGGAACGTGGACGAACCTCGTACGGGCAGGCATCACCAGCCATGATAGTTTTAATGGCGACGGATTGACGTATAAATTGGGGGCAATAAGCGGAAAACGATTTGACCGGTATTTTGATGTGATCGGCGGCGTCACGTTTCACAAACGAGGTCTCTTGTTCGACGGCAATGGAGACAGTGTAGGGCTCTATCGAACGCAAGGCGATACAATGGACTCGACATCCTACAATATCTTCTTCAAGGCCGGCTTCGAACCGGATGACCATCAACGCCTACAAGTCATGGTTAATCACTTTGACCTCGAACGTGACGGAGACTTTCGCCCGGTGTCCGGCGACCGATCAGTCGGACGGCTAGCCACGACGGAACAAGGCAATCCACGCGCCGAGGTCGGGGACCCAGCAGAAAACATTAACACTACCGTGTCGGTCGATTACCGCCACGACGCGTTATTCAATGGAGAACTTGTCACGCAATTTTTCTATCAGGATTTTTCAGCCCTATTCGAAGGAGGCACCTTTGACACGTTTCGCCTTACCCTCGCTGGACCGGACTTTCTTGACCAATCGGAAATTCAGTCAAAAAAACTCGGCACGAAACTCATCTATACCTGGAACGGGCTGAAAGACATCGACTTTCAGCCAAGCGTAGGATTTGACTTTCTTCGCGACCGGACTTCACAAATCCTTGCCCGCACGAACCGTGAATGGGTTCCGGAGACGATCTTTCATAGCTATGCACCTTTTGCACAATTCGACTACACGCTTCTCGATCGCGTGCATTTCACCGGCGGCTTTCGCTATGTGTTCGCGGAACTTATCGTGGATGATTTTACCACTATCGCTTCGGCCAATAATTCCTTCGTCTCCGGAGGGAATCCGACGTTTCAAGAAGTGTTGCCGAATGGCGGGATGACCATTGATCTGACCTCTTGGCTATCCATCTATGGCTCCTACGCCGAAGGATTTACAATGCCGGACGTTGGCCGTGTGCTACGCGCAGTAAATACGCCAAACCAGGATGTGGAATCACTCGTCAATCTCGACCCCGTCGTCACGGAAAACATTGAATTCGGCGTTGATCTGGAATTTAGTCGCGCCCGCATGCACGTCGCCTTTTATCGTTCAAATACCGACCTCGGGTCACGCCTCGACCCCAATGCGAATGGCATCTTTCAGGTTCGACGAGAAAAGACGCGCATTTACGGCATAGATTTTACCGGCTCGGTCGATGTCACGGAACATCTTGTCGTCGGGTTGAACTATGCCTGGATTCAGGGGGACTTTGATTCGGATAACAATGGGAAGGTAGACACGGAACTCGATGGCGTAAACATAGCCCCGAATCGACTCAACATGTTCAGTACCGTCTCACTCGACAACGGCCTGAGTGGTCGCGTGCAGGTTTCCCATCTGTTTGATCGTGATTTTGGAGGCCCAGGGTCCAACCCTCAGGCTAACTTTAACGGCATAACACTCGTAGACCTCTTGATTGCCCAAGATACTGGCTACGGACAATTCAGCCTCGGGATCGAGAATCTTCTGGATAACCAGTATGTCACCTACTTTTCACAAGTCGACCCGGTGCAATCCAATGATACGTTTTTCGCCGGTAGCGGACGAACGCTTTCAGTATTTTGGCAACATGAGTTTTAGTCCTTCAGAGAACTCATGAATCAAAGAGAATGAATTATAGCGAAACCAAATAACTTCCAACCGAATGTACATCATGTACACAGCGCAAAAACACACGTCGTATAGACGGAAGTAAATTGGAACGGCTATAACGCTGAGAAATGTTTCAGCAGAAGACGGGTAGGATTTAACAACATGCTCTCATTCATAGAAAGTCATGCGTATGTCATCCGTGAGATTTCGAGATGTGCCAAAGTAAAATGATGACGGTGTACCCCAACGTCCCCCAAGAGAGGACATCCCACCACGCGTCTCCTAATAGGGCCGAGAGTAAACCAATCGTACTGACAAGCGCCAGCATCGATGGCATACGCCAAATCTGACGGCGATTCAACGTGGCACTCATGCAGAGGACTTCCGTGATGATGGAGACAAAACAAACGCATCTTCTTGCTCCACAGCGGCCAATGCCTGGTCTTCGATTGATACCGCGCTTTTCTTCTTCCAGAGATACAAACCACTACCCAGCACGATGATGGTGATGATATCGAGGAAGGCCCAGATCAACTTAAGTGGCAGGCCTCCGTAATCACCAAAATGTAACGGTTGAGACAGCAACAACACGGTGACATACCAGGGCAGCTCACGCGAATCCGCAACCTGAGCTGTTGTTGCTTGTATCAGCACCGGCTTGAGCAATTTCGACGTCAAGGGCGTCTTCCCGCGCATGAAGGCTGTATAATGTTGAGGTCCGGCAAAACGAGTGCCGGGAAACGCCAGAAAGAACAGTTCCCCATCCGGCTCCGCCGCCCTGGCGGCTTTGACCACCCGATCAACAGAACCCGGTTCGACAGATGATACCTGGCCTTGATAGGGAGCAAGCATCGAGGCTAACTCCGTGGCCTGCCATTGTTGAAAAATTGGATTGGCCAGGGTATTGATTGATCCCGTTGCGCCAACCACCAATGCCCAGACCACCGTAACAATGCCTAGCAAATTGTGAAGATCTAACCATCGAGTACGTCGAGACCGTTCCCACCGGATCGAACCAAACGACAACTTACGCATGAACGGGGCATAGAGCACAATGCCCGATATGATCGCCGCAAGAAACAGAAGTCCCATGGCGCCCAAAAACAAGGTGCCCGGCAACCCAGTGAACATATCCACATGCAGCCGCCAGAGAATACGCATGATGCCTTGATTGACAGGATAGTCGTGGATAAATTTTCCAGTCCGCGCATCAAACATCGATAAGGTCGAAGTTTCCTGCGACGTCGCGGTTTCTCCGAACCGCACCCACCAGGCATAGGGCTCATCCTCATCGCTCACCAGAAACTTTACCGCTTCATTTGGACGCCTGGCTTTGGCCGCCTCCACGATGTCATCAAGATTGGCTCTTGCTGTGACACCAGGCATCTCGGGCGGGTCTACTGAATTCCCTACCAGATGATCAATTTCGTGATAAAAGATCAGGGGTAAGCCCGTCACGCAAAGCAATAGTAAGAAAATCGTACAGATCAAACTCGTCCATTTATGAACGAGATACCAACCCCTGATTGTCTGTGGATTCATATTTTGGCCCTAACATGTCGCAGTCTTACCGACTACCACCGATACGTCACACTGCCAACAACGTTCCGTCGCTCTCCAAACGTGCAGAAAAATGTTGTTCCTCTCTCAAAACACCCGAACTGTTCATGATCGAAGATATTGGTGACATTGAGCGCAAAGAGAAAGCGTCTCCATTCATAATCTAGTGCGACATCACCGACAACATAGCTCGGCACTTCAAAGGTGTTCGTGTCATTCGCAAAGGTGGATCCGGTATAACGCACACCTCCACCTATCCCAAGCCCCTGAGCATGACCTGACGGAACGGTATATTTCACCCACAGGGAGGCTAATTCCTTTGGGGTTTGGGACAACCGAGAGCCTTCTTCGCCGGCGTCATTGCTCTGTAAAATTTCATTATCTAAGTAGGTATACGACGCAATGAGATTCAACCCAAAATCGAAACTGGCAATGCCTTCGAGTTCAAAGCCTCGAGAGCGCACCTCTCCCGTTTGAAGCGTGTTACCGGGAACACCGGGATCGCTGGTACTCACATTCTGACGCGTCAGATCAAAGACTGCGGCAGTCACAGAGCTGTTCGTACCGGGGGGTTGATACTTGATGCCGAATTCAAACTGTTCTCCGGTTTCTGACTTGAACGTGTTGCCGCTCACATCGGTTCCAATCACCGGAAGAAACGAGGTGGCATAGCTAAAGTATGGCGCGACTCCGATGGGCGAGTGATACATGATTCCAGCACGTCCCGTAAACTTGGAATCATTTTGATCCGTCTTCGCACCAGTCAAGTTATTCTTTGTGTCATTGCTCGCCCAATCGTGACGCACCCCACCAGTAATGTGCACATCATCAAACATCGTGATCTCATCTTGAAGATACACCCCTGTCTGCCACTGGACCGTGTTCCGAAATCGCCATTGTCGAAAATATCAATAGAGGATGCGGCACTGAAGATTTGGACGGCATTGACGTTCACACGCTGCACATCCACGCCACCCAACAATGTATGCGTCATCGATCCTGTTGCCACATCACCCTCAACATGGGTGTCAAAGGTAATGGCCTTCACTTTTCCAGCAGTACCAAACACTTGCCGCTCAACTGTCCGTTTATCCGCTCCAAACCCTGAACTGAAGACCGTCACATCATCAACATTCGTTGAGTTGTAGCGGAGATTTTGCCGAATGGTCCATGCGCTATTGATATGATGCTCAAATTGATGGCCGATTGAAAATTCCGTTCTATCGTACTCGTCAATGCCAGGTTGACCAGTAAATCGCTTGAAAGAAATGCGCCCATTAGGATTCCCTCGTAACGTTCCCTCAGCCGGTAAAGCTTGAGAAGAACCCAAATTATCTTTCTGATACCAGCCATGGATCGTGAGCGATGTGTCCAAAGTTGGCTGCCACGTCAACGCCGGAGCAACATACACTCTATCGTTTTGGACAAAGTCCAATTGTGTATCACTCTCCCGGAATAGGCCCGTTAACCGATAAAAGACCGTCTCGCTGTTTTCCAGTGGCCCTGAAACATCAACCCGGCCTTCATAACGATCGAAGCTCCCTGCCAGAAATTGCACTTCACGAAAGGGGTCTCGTGTCGGCAGTTTCGAGACATAGTTCACCAGACCACCTGGACTTCCCTGACCATACAGCACAGACTGTGGCCCTCGTAAGATATCGAATTGCTCTGCACCATAGGGTTCAAGATTGTAGCTTATGGCAAATCCAGGGTTACGCAGTTGCAACCCGTCCCGGTACAAACCGTCAAGGTCAGCACGAAATCCTCGAATTCTCAAAAAGGTTAAACGAGGGTCAAACCCGAATGGCTCTCCTTGCACACCTGGGGTATACCGTACGGCATCACTGAGACTATTGACATCCTGCGCACTCATGACCTTGCGTGTGAGCACTGAAATCGACTGAGGGGTTTCAATGAGTGGGGAGTCCGTCTTCGTGGCAGAACGCGCGGTCTCCGCAACGTAGCCGGTCTCCCTACTTTCTCTCACAATCACTTCGGATAATCTGATTTTTGGAATACCCTGTGTCTCAACGGTTTTCTCGCCAGGAGCGCGATGTTCCGAGGAGTCTTCGTGGATACGATTTTCCCAACCCTCACGTTCCACGATTCGAATCACACCCGATGCGTTGGCCTGAGATGAGAGGCCGGTCCCGTCAAGCAATCGATCCAAAGCCTCTTCTGGAGAAAATATTCCCGCAATTCCCTTTGTGCGCCGCTCATGAACGATGTCTGTATCATAATTGAGGGAAAGGGCACTCTTCTTGGCAAACATCGTGAGGGCAGGCTGAAGCCGTTGTGGCGGGATGTGAAACGGCAATTGCAGATCGTGTACGACTTTGGCGACGATTCGCGATGTCGATGGTTTCGTGCGAGCATCTGATGGTTCACCGGCCAATACGCTTCCGAGTACAATGACACTCAAGACGACTCCGGTCAGCACAGATGAAACTCCATAGCCCAAAAGTCGTCTCGCCATACACATGACTCCGCTAAGCAATACGATGGGTGATAAAGAACATGTGTTCGAGGTGAACGGCGAAGACACATGGCTCATTCGAATCCGTTCGAAGGAACGAGTGATCTTAGGTGATCCTGCTCGGTGGAGGGAATGTTAAAGCAGCGGGAAAAACATGTTTATCGGCCGGATGAACACGAACAGATGCGTCATGCAGTCTGTGTGATAGAGATCCATGCAAAACAGGTATGGCGGCATAGCCATGTCCAATTGCATACCACACAAGGCACTCACCAACGCATATACCGGAGCCAGAGCGCTGACGGAACCAAAAGCATCACGCAGAATCCGGCAATGCTCCAATACACGGCCATCGGCACTTCAGGACGGGGCGGGACCATAACCGCGCCTTCTTGCTGTAAATCAATTGCCCCAATCTTGAGTACGTGTTCCATTCCATCTTTAGCGATAAGCCGAAGATGAAATGGTTCAGGGATGAAGCGCTGCCCCTTTGGTAATGTTACCTGCCCCCGCACACGGTCAGATAACACTTGCAATGAATCGGCATGGACTTCCGCATCCCGGCCATATTCATAGAATGCGTTCTGAATGTTGAAATGCAATTCCGAATCGAAATGTATACTGATAGTCTGAGTCCCTGCCTGCGGTTCGCCCTCCCGATAGACCGTGCCCCTCCAATCCTGGAACGTCAGCGAACCGGCTGGGATGGGGGTGATCCTCTGCAGTCCAGCGGACACCTGTCCCCCTGTGATAAACGCGACGGCAGACCATGCACTGGCGATCAGAACCATCGTAGTCGCAATGCCGGAAATCATCCAACGATAGCGACGCCGCCCATAATGATTCTCGGTTCGTGTAACCCGTACCCAATGAATCGTCGATCCGGAGAGAATACCAATCGTGAGGACAAGACCAGACGCAAACCACAAAACTTTCGTAGCTGTTCCCCCGAACGTGCCAAAATGCAAGGGATCTGCGGTGTGCATCAGGCGTTCGCCAAGAGACAACTCGATTCCTCTTTGAAGATCGAGGATTTCCCCAGTATAGGGATCCAGCGAAACAGAGTTGGCCTGGCTTCGCACGACAGAAGCTTCCCCCTGGCCATACACTGTGACAATGTGCTGCGGGTGGGTTGGGAGTGAGATCGTATCAATCGTGAGCTCCGGATACGCCGTCTCGACCCGTTGAACGATTTCATCTAGCGGGAGCGGGCGTAAGACGACTGAATGGGCATTGGCAGCCTCGTCGCGCACGCTCGCAAGTGCAACCTCCCGGTTGAGCACACCGGCTCCAGCCAGGACAAGTTCCGTCAAATACCACACGCCCGTCATGGAAAGAAGCATCGCCACAAGCAATGACCACACGCCGCAACAACGATGCATGTCGGACCACATGATGCGCCATCCACGCCCAAGACGAATCGTGTAAAACGCCCGCCACCAATGCTTGAACACACATAAGCCGGTGATGGCTGCCCCGAGCGTAATCAGCGAAAACATTCCAACCAGGAATGTGCCATGAACACCGATCGTGTCCGGCACCAGGTAGAGTTGCTTGTGAAAGATGCGGATGAAACTCTTGATGTCCAGAAACGTCCGCTGTCCGGTCACTTCATGTGTATAGGGATTAAGAAACACCACCCGGGTGTCGCGAGGTGGATACTGTACGACAGCCGCGGCCGCACTGTTCGGATCCGGCGGTGCGAAAACCCTGGCAACCATGGCATGTGGATGCGTGGTCTTGACGGCCTCATACAGCTTGTCCCACGAGATAGGCCGTTCGGCGACATCGGCTGGAGGAGAGACTTGCCGAATCGGGTCGAGCCACCAATCCAGCTCAGGCGTGAACACAGCTATCGTTCCCGACAGGCAAATGGCAAATAGCAGAATCCCAAGATTCAGCCCAAGCCATCCATGAATACTGAATAGTTGTCTGTTGGTAAACCAGGCGGACATGAACAATGACAAAAAGGACTGAACCAATGCACCAGAAACGCCTCGCCGGCGCCAGCTAGCAATGCAACGCAATTGAGCAAACGAACGACACGAGCTGGCGCCCCTGGCACGGCAGAGACAAAGAGACTGCGCCTTCCACACACATGTTAAAATTCAATGCCAATCGATCCGATCGCGGAGAATGGCATACCCGGATGCGCAACCGATTGATCACTCGCTCGAATGATATAGCCTTTATCCAACAGATTTTGCAGATTAAGTTGTGCACGCAACACCTGCCCGCTTGATAGGGTGTACCGGTACCAGGCCGCCGCGTCGAAGACAGTAAATTCATCCACGGTAATCGCTGTGGCGAATTGTACTGGACGAGCACTTTCATACCGAACGCCTGCGCCAAGTCCAAGGTTCGACAGAAACGTGTCCGGCCCGAATGTATAGGCGAACCAGAGTCTGGCCATGTGTAACGGAACATTGCCCAACGGCTGTCCGACTTCAGCGGGATCCTCTTGATTTTTTAATACCTTCGTATCCGTATAGGCATAGTTGGCAATCACACTCAATTCGTCAGTGATTTGCCCCGTAATATCCAATTCAATTCCCTGGCTGCGTTGATTGACCCCTGGGATCGAAGCAATACCTCCTGTATCGATAAAGAATTGATTGTCGGAAACTGGAACATCCTCTTTCTGAATTTGAAACAGCGCTACTGTCGCGAGCAATCGTTCATCAAACAAGTTCACTTTCAGACCGGCCTCATATTGAATGCCAGTCTCTGGATCGAGACCATTGCCATCCCGGTCTTGCGTGGTCGGGCTTGTCGGACGAAACGATTGAGTCACGCTGGCATAGGGCGAGAGCCAATTTGTCAGTTCATACAATACCCCCGCACGGCCGGTAAATTCGTGATCGGTTACACGTATTGACCCAATATGATCCGATTGTCTGACCCAATCAAACCGGCCTCCCAGCAGCAGCTTGAGACGCCCGTCTTCGAGCATGGATATTTGATCCTGAACGTACAACGCTAACCACTTCGTGCTTCTCGAGAAGTCTAGTATTCGCTGGAGATTGGCAGGAGGGTCAAAATTCACGTTTGGCTTTGACGAGATGGCCACATCAGCTAAATTCTGTCGAAAGCGCTCAAAATCCGTATCCTGCCGAATCAAATCGATACCGACCAATGCCTTGTGATCCAACCCGCCTGTTGCGAAATTGGCCAGTAGATCGGTCACGAGTTGATATTCAACATCCTCGCGCTCTTCATTCTGATAGCGCTGACGAAGCAATTCAGCCCCGGGAGCCCCAATAACCCCTCGATGACGGATGGCTTCGTTTCGAGGATTTGCGCGGTGATATTGAAAACGGTTACGGAGTGTAAACACATGATTAAACCGATGCTGGAACAAATAGCCCAGAAACAGATCCTCCAAGGTACGTCCGGCTAGATTGCTGTCGCCAAAAAACGTTTCGATCGGAACTAACGGATCGCCATCTGCGTCCAGCGGAATACCGCTGTCGTATGGCACGGTCTCATGCGTATAAGACAAATCGAAGGTTACATCGGTTTGTTCGCTAATCCTCCACGTAAGGGATGGGGCAATGGCAAATCGTTCCAATTCAATTTTATCGCGAAACGACCCTTGATTCGTGTAGGCGGCATTCAGACGATACAGCCACGTACGATCAGTATCCAGCGGACCAGTCGCATCAAAGGTTGTCCGGGAAAGTGAGAAACTGCCAATCTGTTGCTTAAAATTATAGTAGGGTTCATCGAGCGGCAGTTTAGTCGTGTAATTCAACACCCCCCCCGGCTCTAAAGCACCAAACAGAATGGAAGCCGGGCCTTTTAGCACTTCCACGCTCTGGATATTGACTAAATCCACAGATCCAACGAGCGTAGATCGCATGCCATTGCGAAGTACGATGGGTGCCTCAAATCCCCGAATGAAGGGCAAGACCTCCGACTGTGCATTCAACGTATTTCCGGACTCACCAACGCCGCTCACATTTTTATACACATCTTGGAGACGCTGTGCCGCTTGATCTTCGATCACTTGCCTGGGAACCACTTGAATAGATACCGGAGTTTCCCTAATCGGAGTATCGGTTTTCATTGCCGTACTCGCTGTTTCGGCTTTATACCCGGTCCCCCTCGTCTCTCTGACCACAACCTCCGATAATTTGATGAGTGGTGGAGTCGTGGTCTGCCGATCATCATTTGCCTTGCTTGAATCAGAGCTCTGCTGGAGTTTCTTGGTCTCTCCGCGCTTTGCTTCGGAATTTTCCACGACCCGGATGACTCCAGAATGATTGGGATTGTGCGAAAGTCCGGTCCCCGCTAATAAACGGGACAATGCCTCATCGAGAGAAAACCGTCCTGCTACGCCCGGCGTATGCCGTCCTTTTAGTAACGCGGGATCATAGACGAGATGAACACCACCCGCTTTGGCAAAACTCGATAACGCGGTCTCTAATCCACCTGACGCGATGGCAAACATTTTCTGATTGTGAACGTCGGCTGCGTCGAATTGTGAATCATGTTGTTGTGAGGCTGGCAGGTCGGGTGCCCCGTTGACTTCTTCCGCGCCGAGCATCATCATAATATTCAACACAAATCCAACGACGAGACACCAACCCGTTCGTCGTAGAACTCTTGTTAACTCGTTGTCTTGCAAGCACAGAAGAGACATCAATTTTCTCCTTACATCATTGCCGTATAAACCGCATGGTTCTGGAATAACCGGAACAGACTTGCTCTCAAGCTATTGAAGGGAACGAGGAATCGGACGGAGACTATAGGCAAACACCTTGCCAATAGGAATGTGCATATTCCATAAAAATATGTTTATTTTCCAGAGAGAACTACACAGACAAAAGAAGAAGAAATGTCCCCGTGAAAAATATCGAAGATCACGAGTGAACGCATGTACATTTCGGTAGACAATTCATACGATTTCAATAGATACTCTACGGAAAGAGAACAACGTGCTTCGCGCTAGATAACACTAAACTGGTGCTGAATTATCCCCCATCTTCTTTCATGACCTTACCTTCAGAACAATCTACTCAGTTGCGAACCCGCTACGAAGCGGGATTAGCGCACATACGGCTAGCGCCACAAGATGCAGGATGGGTGCATATGATCGTGGGACGCCCGGAAAAGGGTAAGCGGCAGATTGTCGACGTTGGGGAGTTGGATGTCACCAATGGACTCGCGGGCGATAATTGGAAAATCCGTGGGAGCTCCAGAACCACAGATGGGTTGGCGCATCCCCACACCCAGCTCACCATCATGAACTCCAGGGTGATCGCACTCATCGCCGGGGACAAAGATCGTTGGCCGCTCGCGGGAAACCAAGTCTATGTTGATCTTGATTTACACAAAGACAATCTTCCCCCCGGCACTCAATTAGTGCTGGGCACTGCGGTCATCGAGGTCACCGATCAACCCCTGACAGGGTGTAAAAAGTTTTCAGCACGATTTGGAGTGGAAGCCGTGAAATTCGTCAACTCTGCCATTGGGAAAACCCTTCAGTTACGCGGCATCAATTCCAAAGTCATTCGCTCCGGCAGGTTTCGAACTGGAGATATCATCAAGAAAATTTAGAAACTCAAATCACGTGCCGAGAACTCGGGGAAATATTAATGCATAAAACATGGAGACCTTTAGAAACACTCCTGCGTGTGCAATCTGAGACACATCAAACACAGGTACGATAGCACCCTCCGCATTACGGTTTATCTATAACACCCATATACATTCAAAAATTCGTTCGTATCTTTTTTTTGAATATCTCACCTGGCACTTCTCGTAACACCGCCTCGGACACCCTCTCCTCTCAATATGTTTAACCAATTCGCATCCATTCCAGGAAAATGAGCATTTTAAAGCAGGAAATTGAACATGTTCATCTATACCGCAGATATCGTAATTTAAAAAAAAACCCTTTAATCTCCTCGAAAGGAAATACCGTGAAAACTTTCCACACCATACACTCTCACGCTACAGGCCGTTGCGTTCTGTTTTTCGGACTCGTGCTCTCGGCCATTCTCACTGCGGGGGTTGCACAGTCTGCTGATCCGCTCACTGTGTATTCAGGTCGAGCCGAACGACTCATCAAACCCGTCCTAGATCGTTTTGAAAAAGAGACCGAGATCAAGGTCCAGCTCCTGACGTCGAAAACAGCGGAACTCGTCAACCGGCTCAAAGCGGAAGGTGAGAACACGCCGGCCGATGTACTTATCACCAACGATGCGGCGGGACTCGAACAGGCTCGACAACTGAGCCTGCTCCAGCCCCTGGTGTCCTCGAATACGATTGAAGCGAATTCCTCGGCCAAAGGCTCAGAGTCTCTTCCTCCAGCAGATCTCAAAAATATTTTGAACAATATTCCGGAACCGTATCGTGCTGCTGACAATAGCTGGATCGGTTTGTCTGGTAGATTTTACGTCGTGGTCTATAACACCACGAAGGTAAAGCCAGATGAGATAGAATCCATTCTCGATCTGGCTGACCCGAAATGGAAAGGGAAAATTGCCATAGAGAATGCCGGGAGCGAATACCTACAATCTGGAGTGTCGGTGATTAAAGCCGCATATGGGGAAGATGCGACACGAAAGTTTTTGCAAGGTCTCAAAGACAACGCCGAAAACCGGGTATATGGAAAAAGTTCACAGCTCGTCAAGGCTGTCGCGCGAGGCGAAGTCTCGGTGGGTCTTGTGAATCATTACTATGTGTATCGACAGTTAGCGGAAGAGCCAAAAGCTCCAATTGCGACACTCATGCCTGACCAACAACAAGGAGGCATGGGGGCCATTTTGAATGTTGCCGGGGTAGCCATTACAAAACCGACCAAACATGCCCAAGACGCGCATCGGCTCGTAGCGTTTCTGGCCTCTCCCGAGGGGCAAGAAATGTTTGCGGATATGAATAAAGAATATCCACTGAACCCAGAAGTGAAAACGAACGACGTTCTGCCAAAACGAGCAAGTTTTCGTGCCGCAACCGTTCCGCTTGGACAACTTGGCGAACTACGCGAACCGGCCATGACTCTTATCGAAGAAGTCGGAATGCGATAATGTTTAGCAATGACCAAACACGAAAAACGCCAAGTTGGCTACACCGACACTTTCCTTTCAAGTAAATCGTTAACCTCATAAGCCTGGAAGGTGTCACATTTCTAGTGAAGAGTTGTGACACCTTCTTCAGGCATACTCAATGTCACCAATTTCTGTTGCGAATGAATTCTTAAAAATCTATACACAACAGACTCCATCCCTACCTGTCATTGACTTCAACCTCGTATGATCATCAAACCATCCATACCTGTTATAGCCGTTTCAGTTATGCCGAATCTGCATGTCGTCGCACTGAATGCGGGTTGACCCATCGTGATTGAAACGTCAATCGCCTGTAGGTCATCCAGGCGGGCATAACCTTCCTTACGTTCAGGCGGTATCGCGCGGGGCTATAGCCGATTCACTGAACTTCTGAACCCTTGAAGGTTTTGACACCGCGTTGAAAGTCTTTAGGCATTATAGCGAAACCAAATAACTTCCAACCAAATGTACATCATGTACACAGCGCAACAACACACGTCGTGCAGACGGAAGTAAATTGGAACGGCTATAACTGGACCGAATTGAGATTCGCTATAATTGGTCGACCTCAGCTGGATCGTATTTGGATTCGCTATAATCTGTTGCACCCCACACTCTTCCTCACAAAACATTTCCTGTAAATTCGCATAATTTTCCGGAAAATGAACATTCCACAAGGTATCGATCAATGGTATCTATGTTGAAAATGATAATGCATTTCAAATTCATTAACAAGCACCACACATTAATCCTGTCATTTTTTCACACACGTTCCATGCAACCTTCACCTACGCATAGCCTACGGACAACCAGCCATGCACCAGAGGGCAAGCCGCGTCACTTGCCCTCACCTTGGTCAGAGCACCTCTCCTCCGGGGTGCTCTGACACCATTTCGTCTCACCGCTTCTGTTTTCAGCAAGGCTGCGAGGCATGAACGTTCCGTGATGAACCACACACGACTTGTCGTTGAACCGCATATCTCTCCGAGGATAGTAACTGGCGAATGAAGCTTGGCTCTCATATCTCTATGCATATTCAAAAGTACACATCCATGAAAGCACAGACCATCATTGTCGAAGGTGAGCGCGCCGCGTTTGTCAGCCTGACGTTCTCACTCGTACTTGTCGCACTCTATGTGCTGGGAGTTTGGATCTGTCCGGCTTTGCCTGTATAGAATCTGACAATACCTTCAAATTCCAGCCAACAGAGACTCCTACATGCAAAACCTCGAACAGTTCGTTCATCCGCATTCATCCCAGGCAATACGGGAAACCCCTGTCCTGGTTTTCCGCATGTATTTCCTGTGGCTGAACATTCTTTTTTTTCAGATGTTCGGGTAGTAATAGGCCTCGTCCGACTTCAACGTGATTATAAGCACACCGCATCCGATTCCATGAATGTTGTATCGCGGCATTAATCCTGTGTTGGCTTTTCTCACGTCCTCTGTCAAATCAAGTCTACTTATTTTATTAAAGGAGTTCCGAATGCTTCAACGAATGTTCAGGGTTCCGTCTCACCTTATTCTTTCTGTATATATGGGAATCATCCTCTGTCTCTTCCCCTTATCAGATGATGCATGTGCTGACACGGCGAAGACAACACCTACGTCACAGAGCGCGACACAAGAAGCTGACGCTGACAGTGATGTTCCTAAGCTGAAATTGAAAGAGATCACGGTCAAAGCCAAGTCACAAGAACTGAAAGAACACCCTGGAGCCGCCACGGTCATTTCCAAGGAAGCGATCGAAGTTTTTAAACCTATTAGCACTGTTGAAATTCTCCGAAGAGTTCCCGGCATTCATGCACCGGATGAGTACGGACGTGGACTACGTCCCAACATCGGAATTCGTGGAATGAATCCAAACCGAAGTGAAAATGTGCTGCTCCTACTTGACGGAGCCCCCATTCAACCGGCCGTGTATGGTGCAGCCTCCGCGTACTTCAATGTTCCACTCGAACAGATTGATCACATAGAAATTCTCAGAGGAGGAGCATCGGCATTGTATGGACCCAACACCGTTGGCGGTGTCATCAATTACATCACACGCCGTCCTCCACTGACACAAGAGATTAATATTCGCGAAACGATCCGCGCAGGTGAACAATTTTCTTCAACCGTGTCCTATGGCAACACATTCAATGAAACCGGCGTGCAGTTTCAGTACACCAACAATACCGGGAGACTGGTCCGGGAAAATACCGACATCCAACTCAATGACGTGGCCCTGCGCTTTACATTTCCAGTTGGCCATGACGGGAAAGCCGACCTTCGTTTGAGCGGGTATGTCGAAGAAACGGATACCCCTGGCGGCTTGTCGGCCGCTCAATTCAAAAGTAACCCTAAGCAAAGTCAACGATCGAACGACGAATTCTTTGGACGTCGATGGTCTGCCTACTTTCGTTACACACAGCCCATCACCAAGAGCGTGAAATTTGATGCCATGACCTATACCAATTCGTTTCAACGAGATTGGTTTATTGCTGACGGCCCAGATTCTACCGCCACAGGTAATACACAATTCCTGCGTGACTTCTTTGTCGCCGGGGTCCGGCCTACCGTTGAATGGTCCCCGAACAGCCGAATCAATATCGTGGGAGGCGGGAAAATCCACTTTGAAGAACAAGAGGACGTTGTCCGCCTTGGGTCAACTCCTCAAGCTCGCAATGGGATCACCAACCAACAAGCTGAATTATCAACGTTGGCTGGAACAGTCTTCACCAGCGCTAAACTCGAACTCCTCGAAGGGCTTATTATTTCACCCGGCATCCGATTTGAACGGTTCACCCAAGAGCGGGAAGTCGGGCTACAGGCAGGGACAGGGGGGGTAGGCGGAAGCTTAACAACCGAAGAGATTGTTGGAGGAATCGGTCTTTTATATCACCTCCCCTTGGGAATTGAGATTTTCGGAAACTACTCTCGCAACTTTCAGCCTCCGACGTTCAGTGAAGCGACCGACCCCACATCGGGAACAGCGAATGATCTTGGCGTGGAAACCAGTAACAATTATGAGGTTGGATTCCGCTCAAACCTCTCTGACTTAGTGTTCATCGAAGGAACCGGCTTCTGGATCAATTTCGACAACCAAATCATCGAAGAAGCCGGTGTCCTGACGAATGCACAAAAAACCAGACATCGAGGAATCGAAGGAACCATGAATGCAGGGCCATGGAATGGATTGAATGCGAATTTTAATGTCACCCTTCTCGAGACTGATTTTTTAACGGGAGTCAATAAAGGAAATGATCTTCCTAGCGCCCCAGAACTCCTCTTTAACTGGGCGGTCTCCTATGCCGTTGACACAACGCTTGGCTTGGCCAGAATCCAAATGGATGGAACCTTTGTCGGTGATCAATTTGCCGATGCAGCCAATACCGTTCAAGAAACTGCGGATGGGAGCAATGGACAACTCCCCTCCTATCATGTCACGAATTTGCGATTGGACTTTGGCATTCCCAACACCTTCGCCGGAGACATGAATCTCTTTGCAGGCGTGACCAACATTACCAATGAACACTATCGAATTCGACGTCAGGCATTCGTCAATGGAATTATTCCGGGATTAACCCGGGTATTCTATGGCGGCGTCTCGCTAGACTTTTAACTCTCACTGACTCACAAGGAGATGATCATGACACACACACGTAGAACCGTCATTGGGTTGACCACACTGTTGGTAGGACTTCTGGGCTATGCGGCCAACACGCCCGCTCATTTTGTCTGGATTGAAAGTCCAGCAGCGCTTCCCACCAATCAACCCGCAATCGTGAAAGCCTATTTTGGAGAGTATAACGAGCAGCTCAAAGAGCAGACTGGGGGGCGGTTAGATGAACGCGCCGGATTGGCGTCATGGCTGATTGAACCAAACGGGACCAAACGAGCCCTCGACATGACGCAACAATCTAACCACTTTCAGATACCCATTCAACCACGTAACCCTGGCACATACAATCTTATGGCAATGGATCAAGACGAACCTGTACGTGATGGGACACCCTACCCAAGTATCGGCATGCTCTATAAACCGATGTTTTACGCCCGCACACAATTTTCAATCATTGACACGCATGCCGTGTCCGCACAGACAGGAATGACAACAGAAACATTGCCATTAGATATTGTTCCTCGCCAGACATCTTCAGCCAAGCAGTCTACCCGTCCAACCGTGAATGAGGAACTGGCTCTTCAAGTCATCTTTCAAGGTCAGCCTCTCGCCAAGGCCACTCCGGTGGCCCATGCACCCAATGGATGGAGTAAAGAATTGCAGACCAATGAATCAGGAGTCACGAAGTTTACGCCACTCTGGCCAGGAACATATGTCATCGACTATGTAAACCTCGAAACAACACCTGGAGATTTTCAAGATCAACCGTATGAAGCTATCCGTCATCGAGCCACCCTCACCATCCAGGTGACTGGCGATCAATAAGGAGAGCATCGGCCAATGTCATGGGGAAACGAACGCTGGTCCCGGAGAATGCACCGGATTATCGGAGTCTCGTCTGTTGGATTTCTGTTGTTTATGGTCATCACGGGTCTTCTCTGGGCCAATGCCCAATACACCTATTGGGACGCAGGATATAAAGAACGGGTGGGGAGCGTCTTGCCAGCCCCATCCGTGGAGTCTGCACGGATTTCTCTCCACGAACTCTTTGACCACTTGCATCACCACGACATGCTTGCAGGCAGAGAGATCCAAGAAGTGAGTCTACGGCAAGACTTTGGCCGGCTCTTCTATGATGTTCGCCTCTCTGGAGGACATCCCTCTTCATCCATATTGATTGATGCGTTGTCGAAAGAACGTCTGTCCCCTATCTCCCGAAACCTGGCAGCCATCATCGCTCAGCAATATGTGAGCACAGAGTCTCACCTCGCTGCTATCACCATGGAGTCATACACACCACAAAATACCAACCTCGAGCTTGAGGCAATCCGCGTCAATTTTGATAGACCAGATGCTGCCACGATTATACTCGACCGGCACACCGGAAGAATTCTAGAAGACGAAAGCCTCTGGCGACAGTTTCATTTTCTCGTAAAACAATTACATCAATTAAACTTCTTTGGCTTCAACAAAACGCTCTTAAACATTCCAGGCATGGTTCTCTTAATCATGGGGATTAGCGGTCTGTGGCTTTGGCGATTGCAGGTCATTCGAGAGCATCGAGCCCAACAAAAAGCCTTACATTCGGAATACGGATATACCCGACCCACTCGTCAATCATAAGCCGACTCTGACATAAGAACGCAACCCTGTTTCCCAGCAAAACCATCTAGCTCCACTCCGTTTTCACAATTTCCCATATACCATTTCCTTCTATTTCATATGTGTCTATGGAATTTGAACATGTTTTTCCTCTGATATGACATGGCCGTAGATATGAATTATGACTACTATTGAAATTGATAATGATAACCTATATCATTTAAAGGAAAAACGAATGAGCCACCTATCTCTCATAAAAAAACGAATGAGTTCTTCTACAGAAAAAGTGACGTTCATCCTCTTCAACATGTTGCTGTTGTCCAGTCTCACCAGCTTCGTCCATGCAGCTCCGCCGATCGAACCGGAAAAAACCTATCTCGTAAACGAAGACGTCAATGTCATTGCTGGACTGTACTTTCGGGAATATTCGCTCACAGGCAATGGCGTGATCGACTACAAAACAGCGCGGCAAATTATCGTGTCGGAGTACAACGAATACTGAAATACGGTCGTGCATACCAAAGAACACCCCTTACTTTATTGGTATGACAGCGACCAAAACGGCCACATGGACATGTGGGTTGATCGAAAGGTGGAAGGATGCGCATGTGACATTGTCCCCTATGAGACAACCGACTCCGAAAACGGCCACTCGTATCAACAGGAGACCATATCGATTCATAGTACACACCAGCCATAGTTCGATAAAGAAATTGGGAAAGAAGTGCCTCTAGGGAAGGGCATGTTTCACAAAGTACCTCTGAAATCACATGATGATTTTCGGTCACACAACCTCTTACCAACAAGGAGAACATTTTCATGAATACCATGCGTCACTTCAAGCAACGACGATTTGGACTCTCGTTACTCGTAGGCCTGGGAATCATTATCCTCACGTCCGGGACTGCGCCAGCAGCACAAAGTCATGAGCAAGTGAAGACCAACATGGCTCAATCGGCACGTATCACCATAGACCAAGCCATTCAAACCGCGACACAAGAAGTCCCAGGCACCGTGATTAAAGCCGAACTTGAGCAAGAACATGGTCCCCTCATGTGGGAAATTGAAGTTGTCGCGTCAGATGGCAAAATCCATGAAGTCCACATTGACGGCACAAGCGGAAAACGCTTAGCCCTGGACAGCAGCCATGAGGCTCATCACGCATCAGAGGAAGGCATTCATGCCGGTTCGGTCGACAAGGGTAGCGCAACCATGCCTGAACAAAACATGAAGCCAGCCACGACTGAAGAGAAGACGCCAAAGATGCAACCATAAGAAACGCTCGCCCTCAAAACCACAATCTCTTGAGGGCGAGCAAGCGACGACCGTCACATAACTCGATACGGCACCAGGAACCATGACCAAAGGATGATCCACCAAGGAAGGAAATTTATATGATTTCTGAACGCTTAGAACACACCACCGATACGATCAGCATTCATGGAGAGTTTGACTCTAAAGCTGCGCTAGAGTTTTCCATTACGGCACAACGCGCTTACCATATGGGCTTCCGAGACTTTCACGTGAGCCTCAAAGCCGTCACGATTATCGATAAAGCAGGACTGATGCTCCTCTCCTCGATCATTCAGCAACTCCAGCAAAAAGGCTGCACTGGAAATATTATTCATTCACCGGCCTCCCTTCAAACTGAACTGCTCACGTATCAGCAAAGCAAGATACTTCCCACCGTACGCAGGAAACGTGCAAAACCTGTAGCACTTACTCATTGATCGACCTCACAACCTAGGAGCCTTGCGACCATGAAACCTCTTCTCGAAGACATTTCTTCTTACTGGCCACCTCCCCCTCATGACCCGCGTGAACGAACACGCGTGGGACGAATTGATCGGTGGGAGGTCAGGATGTTTTCACAACACGACGCCTCTCACGCATACGCCACACACAACGAGTGTATGCACTTACAATTATGGCATCCAGCTTGGAAGGTATCGATCTTAACGCCTTCTCGCTTGACGGGAAATTTCTATGAACTCTTTCCGTTTCGAGGGGCGAAACTCCCAATCTGTTGCCTCACGACCGTGAATAACGTCCTCCAGCATCTTGAGGTTCCTAGTATTGATCTGGTGATTGTACAATTCATGGAACGCTATTTAATTTCTGATGAATCATTTCGAGCCCTATCCACTTACTCACCAGTCGAGGCTGTGCCATACGAAAACTAAGACTAAAACGATTAAGACAATGGAGACGAGGCCGACGTTTCTCGACAGCAGTTTATGGCTCTCACGCCTCAGAAACAGAAACACCTCGTGGCATTTCCCGAAAACTTCATTCTTTTTAAAATTGAAGAATAATAACTCAAAGCATTATCTGATTCGACTGAGGCTCGACATGCCGCCACAATACATTTCAGCCCCCTACGCTTAGTCGTTCACCTCCCGCATGTTCCATTTCCTCGACCTGGTTATTGGACATATTTTTCCGGATATTGAACATGTCAATTAATTTGCCAATCCCTTAATATTGATAATGATAATAAAATTCAAAAACATAAATAGACATTGACGAAATAGTAGGCAATATTCATGAAACAGGATAATTCTCGAGATCTATCTCAGCCATCGGAATTGAACTATGAGCAAGATGATGAAGACAACACCGATGTTCGATGCACATGCGGTCGCCTACTCGCACGGCTCACAGTTGACGGGACCGTACTTGAAGTCCGATGTCCCCGATGTAAACGACTATGGTCATTCCCATTGAAACCTGCATCGTGAATCCAATGGAACGCTAAAAACCTCATTCTCATTCACCCTTCCCGACCACGAATGACCGTCCAGCAGAGAGGACCAAATCCATGAGCAAAGCACCACTTCATACAACCCCACAAACCTCCAAACCTTCGACCTCGACCTCCTCCAATTCTCATGACCACCCCATGAATGCGACGAAATCTGAGCCTGCAAGCACGCATCAGCCTCCTCGAATATTTCACCGGCAAACCATCTACCTTCGCCTGCCTTTCGTCGTACTTGGGTTTTTACTGGGAAGCGCTTTAGGTTGGCAGATCCATCCTCATAATTGGTCAATGGTCTTGGGGTGTGGACTTGGCGGACTCATGCTTGCATTGACCATTCTCGCGATTGAATCCATCACCTTTCGCTATCCCGCCTCTCGCATTATACAGGTGGCGCAAAGCGCCGGGATTGGAGTGTTGCTTGCGTCACTATTCGTATGGATGATCACGATCCTCTTCCCAGCATCATCGACACTTGTGTCGTTCATGACCCTCGCGAGCATGCTCGCCTTTCCGTACCTCACTCTCTCCATCAAGAGTCGAACGCCAGAAAACACACCACAGCCAAGCCCAGAACCCTGGCCTTGGCCCCTTGAAGAACAGGCTACGCTTCCAGTGAAAATACTCGACACAAGTACCATTATCGACGGAAGAATTTTAGATCTCTATGAGACTGGATTTTTGGAAGGGCCTGTCATCATCCCACGCTTCGTGCTGCTTGAACTCCATTCTGTCGCCGACTCATCACAGGCATGGAAACGTGCGCGTGGCAAGCGAGGCCTAGACATCCTGCATCACCTTCAAACTCTTGCCAACATTGACGTCCAAGTGTCGGAGCAAGACTTTGCCGATGTTCCCGAAGTCGACCATAAGCTGATCAAACTTGCTCAACATGTTCACGGGAAAATCGTCACGAATGACTGGAACCTCTCTAAAGTGGCCGCGCTTCAAGGAGTCCAGACTCTCAACGTCAATCGCCTATCCTACCAACTCAAGCCTCCCGTTTTACCCGGCGACACGATTCGCGTATTCATCAATAAGGAGGGAGACTTGGACGGGCAAGGGGTTGCCCATCTAGACGATGGAACGATGGTCGTGGTTGATCAAGCGCGAGCCTATGTACAGAAGACCGTCGACATTGTCATCACCAAATTCATGCAGACGCATACTGGGCGTATCCTCTTTGCAGCCCGACTTGAGCATGAACCAGATAATCCGTTATCCGCGAGTCATACGTCATCACTCACACCTGAATCTCGCACCTATTCACGCCATTCACTCGTCGCTTCAGGAGGAACAAGAAAGGAGTCCTATAGATGATCATTCAACATTGTCCACGCTGTGGAAAAGAAAGCCTTGCACCAACTGGGGCCTATTGGACATGTACCGTCTGTCGCATGGCCATTACGTCTCAAGCATGGTCACGAGATACCCGACATCAAACCCTCTCACGTCGACCATTGGCTCAAACTAAGTAGAGTGCTTGCATCATTGACAATCGTACGTCTTGTAGTACGCAAAAAAAAGGGAAGCGCGAAAGCGCTTCCCTTTTGCCTAACGGGTATTTCTACAAACAGAATGCCCTATGTACAGTAGAGCGTTTCTCAGCCTTCTTTTTTCATTTGCTCGCTTAAGTAGTTTTCAAGCCCAACCTGCTTAATCGTCTCGAGCTGCGTTTCAATCCAGTCAATGTGCTCTTCCTCATCTTCAACCATAGTCTCAAGCTTCTGACGAGTGTTGTAATCCCCAACTTTCACGCAATGCTCAATCCCTTCCGTCAGCAACTTCACCATCTCTTTTTCCTTCTGAAGGTCAAGCTTGAGTTGCTCAGGAACCGTTTCTCCAATCGTCACTTTTCCGAGACGTTGGACATTAGGCAACCCTTCCAAAAAGAGAATATGGCGAATGATCTCATCGGCATCCTTCATTTCGCCGAAGCTCCGCTCTTTCACTTTGTGCTCAAGCCGCTCAAACCCCCAGTTTTCACACATTCGGGAATGCAAGAAATACTGATTTATGACCGTTAATTCTTCCGTCAAGATTTTGTTCAATAAATCGACGACACCTTTTTTGCCTTTCATGACCGGCCTCCCTTACTTCATAAACGTGAATAATACATCTGTGAAAATTTTATATTTTTTATTCTCTATTATGATCATTGCTCAGATGATTCTATTATCGGAGAAATCCATACAAAAGTCAATATAAAGTCCTAGGTACAAATAACTAACATTGAATCTCATTATCATCTTCGATGAAACAACTTCTCACAATCATTTCATATATTTAGGTAATATCACCCATGTTGTAGCAAAAATTATAGATCTTACTCAAATCGCATACTCTTGACACACCCCAACAGCTTCAATTATGATAATGATAATAGTTATCATGATCATGCAAAGACGGCCATGCAACTCGCCTCATTAAATACCGCAACCCTTCTTCAGGGGATTGGAAAAGCCTATTTCCTGGCCAAGGGGCGTTCTCATGCGCCCACCCTCCTCTTCGCCTCTTGGCCTTCCCCTATTTCGACGTATCCGGCTCAGGCATAACCATGACATTCACGAAACACGGACATACTCATAGCACTCAGCACACGACAGATCCGCTGTTTCATTTTCTGACATTTTGAACATTGGAGGATCATTCACATGAAAATTGGATCACCTATTCCACCTTGGCGCGTTCCCACGTATATCAAAGGCACACTCACCTTTTCTTCTCTCTCTCACTTTTCCACTCACCCATTGGTTCTCTGCTGTGCGCCATCACTCACTGCGCCACAAGCGTGGCTGCTCGAATCCCATATCAAAGACTTCCACATGCGTCAGGTATTTCTCGCCACACTCGTTTCGCGTTATATGGATTATGACGTGCCATGGACTCTCCCCTCATCGAATTTTCGTCTACCATTACTGACAGACCCATTGAATCGGTTAGGTCGTTCGCTTGGCCTCTCTCGTCATCTTCCCGCGAACCGATGCGAAACCCTGTTTTTTAATCAATGCCATCGATTAGAATTTCGCTTACTTCATGACTTGACTGCGAAAGGGATAAGCAGAGTCCTGGAAATCACAGAACATCATTTCCCACATCTCCTTCTATTCCAAACACCAGAATCAATGCCAGAGGAACAACACGTGCAGCCTGCCCTCCAAGACGTTGCAACTCTTGCAACCGCACATGTTCCAACATGAGCCTTGCTCAGCCTGCTATAGTCGGTCATCATGATTGCAGAACTTGAAGACCGGAACTTCGATCAGTACGTGGAGTCGGCTTCCGTTCCCGTACTGATTGAGTTCTGGCAACCCGCATGTCGGCATTGTCATGCACTCCTCCATGAACTGGAGCTTGTCCAAACTGAGCTCGGCGACCGCATCCTTATTCGAAAAATGAACGTACAGGAAAACCACCTCATTCCTGCCGATCTTGAGATTCAATCACTCCCCGCACTTGCACTTTTTATCAACGGTGAATTTCAAACCTTCATCGGTGGGATTGGAAAGAAGAATGAACTCTTGCAACAGCTAGAGCCTTGGCTACCAATACACTACCCCAAACACTAACGGTTGGTCCGCTACTCAATAGATCCTATCGAGGTTCCGGCGAGAAACGTATGAGCAACGCGAATCATGTTCTCTTGTCTCATGAAGGTGAAGACTCTCAACGGTGAAAGTTTCGAAGATATCTCGCCTGCTGCTAATGCATGGTTGCCGCTTAATTAAATGGCGTATTCGTAGCAGCTTCTGAGTCTGATTCGTGAGATGCTTCAGCGACTTGTTCCTAGGAGTAGTCAGTGGCAGTTAAACAAACTTATGACTCAACAATAGATATGCCCCTATTTTTAAATGCGTACACGCAAATACACATTGCTCCCTTACATTGCTGTTCTCCCCGCCCTTTCGGACGGGGAGTCCTCGTTAAAAGTAAAGGAATGAGGTCATCCCTCTTTGACACTTCGTTTGGCACAGATGAAGCTCCAATGCAGCCAATTCACACTCAATAATGTATTAGAGTGCACCACTACCCATTTCTGTCATTAAGGATGCTTGCGGGCAATGGGACGATAATGCCAGGCTATTTCACTGTCCTTCCATTTTCTAAAGAGAAGATTTGCAAACGCCCATAGGGGGCATCGCAGTGGATGGGTATTGTGTTCCATCACACATGTCATACCACTTCTGCAATTACTGTTGCAGTCACGTATCCAGAGAAGGCATCATCGAAGTTCTTGTCCGCATACTGGCACTCGACACGTACATTAACGGTATCGCCAGATACCGATACGACATCGGTGTCTACTTCAAGAACATTGATGTGATGATCCGAGTTAACAAAGTCAAGTTTATATCCATTTAATGCAACTCCTGCCTGAAGGACGTTTGAATTAAATTTCGTACTTCCTTCAATGCTTCTGCGACCAGTACCAGAAGGTACGCTGAGGCTAATTGTGCGAAAATCGAGATTTTGACTATTGCTATTGACGATACGCATTAACGTATTAGACACGGCGAGAATCGAAGTGATTCTCACCCCATGATTGTGACTTTGAGCCGCAGCTGAACATCCGCCATTCGTGTGCACACCGATAATATGACCGTCTGGACTCTTTAGAAGCCCAGACCCCGAACTACCGCCCAAGGTATCAATACTGTCATATCCAATCCTGGAATCGTGCAAATGAAATACTGGACCAGCTTCCACTCGCTTAGGAAGGCCGGCGGGATGCTGAATGATACACAGCGTGTCTCCTTCAGCAGCATCTGCAGAAGAGATTTTGGTCCATCCGAAGAAGTCTCCTGGATTGCCCGCCAACCGCACAATAGCAAAGTCTAGACTACCCAGCCTATATTCGACGAGACTGAGAACATCAAATGATTGTTCGTTTCGCAGAGTTCCATTTTGATCAACTTGATAATTGAAGTTGACTTGCATATTAGTCGCTATTTCTTGTGATGAAATGATGTCATTCGTCCCATTTTGCAATGGCCGTTGCCAACCGCCTCCGGTTTGATCAAAACAGTGCCCTGCTGTGAGGAAGAGATCTCGTGAAATGAGTGTGCCAGAACACCATCGCACACCGGACACGTTACCTGGGTTTGTGTAAATAGATGCTAAGTTGTCGTTCCACTGGAGCTGACCTACGGCGGCCTGATGTTCTGCGACAAACTGTTTCGTCACCCCTAGTGTCCCATCGTACTGCTCAACTGGCTGAGAGTCATCGATTCCACCGCAGATGCTTTCAATCTGGATACTTCCTGGATTTTCCCGGAAATTTTCAGAAAGGCCATGCTCCCCAGCTCGAAATGGAAACTCCGGAGCAAATGTCCAGTTGGTATGTTCAAATTTATGTTCTCTCTTTTTCTTGTACACCTTCGATTGTGTTTGTTTCTGTCCAATTTTCTCTTTTGCCATGAGAGCTACCTCCTTTATTTTCAGTCCGTTTTCATTCAACATCAGCGATTACTAAAGCTGTAACATACCCCGAATACGAGTCATCAAAGTTCTTATCAGCGTAGTGGCATTCCACACGAAATTTAACTGTGTTGCCACTGATAGTCACTGTATCCGTATCAGCTTCAACGACATTGATGTGGTGATCAGAATTTTCATAATCCAACTTAAATCCGTTCAATGCAACACTTGCACGCTTCACGGAGGAATTAAAAGAAGCGTTCCCTTCAATGCTCCTACGCCCTGTACCATTTGGAATTACGACACTTGATGTACGGAATTCGATTGCCATAGCCTTACTCCTTTTTTTATTTGTTTTAATAAGTTGAGACTGAAAACGACACGTTGTCGAACGCCAACCAGCCTATCATGACCATAGATTATCTAAAGTCCAGAATGAGTAACTGCGGAGGTGCTCTGGCTATCGCCTGCTTGAAGACACACCCCCTTGTCTCATTTGCGAATAACACCAAGGCTCCTTCTCCAGTTCGCGTTTCATGTGTTTCACTAAGGATATTTTGAGCCACCCCCTAAAGTCGTTGACCTTCCTTGAATGTGTTGAATAATGAAGTGATGCGGATGATTTTCAATATGACTTAGATAGAAGTAAACGCCTTCGCAATTCTTCTGAATTCTCTCTTCCCCAAACCGTGAAGATGGAAAGGCCGCAGTCATTTCAAAAACAAAGCAAGGGACATACCAGTCCCACAATAAAGGGTGAAATTACTGGAGTTAACAGAGAAATCAGAGTTTAGTTGGAGGTGAACAAGGCAGGCTTCGCAAACGAGGAGCCATGTATGTATCGAAATATGGACTAACTGTATCTAAGTGGATAAACAAGGAGTTGTTGAAAGACTCAGTATTTCCCAATCGGCGAATTACATCTATAATTGTCTATCAACGTAATGAGTAGAGAAGTGGGTTGCGTCAGCGTCGGGAATGATTACCCGTTTAATATTCAGATACTATAGCCCATGGGGAGAAAATCGAGGCAAACAAGTTGAAGGAATCATCGCGCATCAGTATAGCCATCAATACTCTTCAGTCTTTAAATATTGTTTAATCGCTGCCGTCTCAAATAAATGCACAGAGTAGCTAATCGTCACAAGTCCGTCGACCAACCAGTACCAGTTCATAGATCTATTCCACCACCTAACTAATATTGGCATTCAAGTCTATCGCACTCTAGAATTTGTTCGTGATTTCTTCTGTAAGTCAAGGCTTGAGAATCAAGCCTCACCTTCTCTCAACTGTACAGGCTACTCAAGAAACTGCCTAGATGAGCATCAAGGTTTGCACTGTTGGTTATTGGACGCCTGTACATTAATTCATCATACTTATTTCAATCTAATTGAAGATCAAGACAATAATCTGGAAAAAGGAATGTTGTTGAAATGTTTCACGCAAGTCAATGATGCTAAAAACCCAGAGGCCTATGGAACAAGGAGTGAGATGATAGTGCTATCGAAAGTCTTATCTTTATCCATCAAGGAACACGTCAACTTCTTGTTGAATTGTTTCTTGAATACGTTCGCAGGTCTGTTGATTCACGATTTTCTGACCATCCGACGTAACATAAAAAACATCGGCGGCTTGATCTAATCGCTTGCCAATTCGCGCGGAGTGAATGGAAAGCTTCAAGCCAACTAACGCCCTGGCGATCACAAAGAGCAGCCCTTGCTTATCATCGGCAAACACCTCGATCACCGTATGCTGATCTGAGCTGTCATTATCGATTTGCACTTCTGTTTCATTTCGACCGGTAGGATAGAGTCGACCAAAGACGACTCGTTTTCCTCGTGCAAATACTTGATCAACCGTGTCTTCGCCTTTCAATACCGAAATGACGGTCTGACAGACTCGCTCCAGCCTTCTGGGAGGAGGAGCCCCATCATAGTCTGGGTCTTTGACCGAAAACGAATCGACAACAATGCCATCTTTTCTGGTCAGAATTTGCGCATCAAGCACTTCCAAACCCAGCGCCGCCAACACTCCTGTCATATTCATAAAAATACCAGGCTTATTCCCTCCGTAAGCCAATAAGGTATATTCCGTCACGTTCAAATCTTCATGGTATTGCGTTTCAACCAACGGAGCATCAGGGGTCAAGCGTTCGATAGCCGCAAGATGCAACGCAATACGCTCTAACGAGGTACTCGATCGGTAACGTGCAGGAAACTGAGACAACTGCACCTCGACCCACGGCTTATCGGGTTCCGCATGGTGTGCTGAAGAATCATGCACCTGTCCAGCCTGACACAGTCGTAGGTGCACATCCTCCACTTGCTGTTGCTCTTCTTGTTCATCCAGCCTTAAGTCTCCATGACCGGCAAGCGTGTCTTGTGTGTGTGAAAATAATTCGATCAAGAGTGTCTCTTTCCACTTATTCATCACGTCAGGCCCAACGGCGGCAATATCTGCAACCGTTAAGATTAAAAACTGCCGTAGGACTTCTTGAGATTTTACCGCGCGGGCGAATTTCTGAATAACTTTCTCATCATGAATGTCTCGACGAAACGCGGTATGCGCCATTAAAAGATGCTTATGCACAAGAAACTCCAACATCCGACTCTCGTCGTCCGTCAAGCCCAGACGCTCTGAGGTCTTGTGCGCAATCACCTTCCCAGCATCACTGTGATCCTCGGACTTCCCTTTTCCCAGATCATGAAGCAAGAGGGCCAGGTGCAGAAGATCCTTCTGTTTGATATCAGCATAGACTGTTCCGAGTGTTCCCTGATCTGTTGCTAACAACTCGGCCTGTCGAACGGCGAGAAGGCTATGCTCATCAACCGTGTATTTATGATATTGATTGAATTGCATCAATCCCCGAACGCGGGCAAAAGCCGGAACGAGTTTCTCCAGAAGCGTGGCTCGATGCATCGCCGTCAAGGTCTGAGCCACACGCCCCGTGTCGGAAAGAATTTCCCGGAATATACGACTCACGTTTGGTGTATGAAACTGTTCATTGGGAATATCATTCACATAATCATGTAGCTCTTCTATCGTATGACTTTTCACAGGCAACCCACGTTCCTGGCTGAGACGAAACAAGCGAACGAGTAATTCTGGGTTCCCTAAGACCTGCGTAAGCTTCTCCGAAGGAACGGTGAGCCGATCACCAACCTTGAGGAAGCATCCTTCGATCAAGGGTGAAGGGAACGAGTGCCACACTCGCTTCCACCAGGGGAATTCCCGGGTCCGATCGATAAAACGCAGACATCGATCATGAAGACCCATCGTATGACGATAGTACTGCTGCATGAATTGTTCGACGGCTAGCAGATGCGGTTGGTCAGACATACCAAAATTCGCTGCTAATCGCTCCTGATCTTCAAAGGTCAAGATATCTTGCGCTCTCCCTGCATCAAAATGCATCAGGCATCGAATGCGCCATAAAAACTCTCGAGCTTCCTGTATAGCCAGTGCATCTGTCCGTGCAATGACTCCGCAATTGGTTAAGTCTTGAATAGTAGACGCTTGATATTTCGCCATTCCGACCCATTGTAAGAGGTGAAGATCGCGTAACCCGCCCTTACTTTTCTTGATATTGGGTTCAAGTAAAAAGACGGTTTCCCCAAATTTCGCGTAATCCCGTTGACGTTCTTTGAGTTTTTGCTGGATAAATTGAGGCACCCGTTTATCCAAATTTCGACGGGTAAAGCGATTCTGGAAATCTTGGAATACCGCAGGATTTCCCGCAAGGAAACGTGACTCCATTAATGCGGTTTTGGCTGGCAAATCGGCATCTGCCAGTGACAGAGCTTCGGAAATGGCGCGAACACTGTGTCCAACTTGAAAACCTAAATCCCATAAGTGATGAAAGAGCCCTTTCGATAAGTCCGAAACCGCTTGAGAGTCACTGGCAGCTTCCGATAACAGCATCACATCAATATCCGAATAAGGAGCTAACTCCCGACGGCCATAGCCGCCAACCGCCACCAGACAACATCGCTGGACATCCGCTGCCGCAGCTTGACCGGCTTGATGGATAAGGTGCCGATATCGACCGGTCAACTGCTCATCGACGAGGTCGGTAAGAGATTCCACAATCGCCGCGCCGGTTGAACCGTTGACGAGTTGTGCGCGCAAATCTTCGCGGCGCGCGTGAAGCATCGTCTGAGTTGAACGTGTAGGGGAATCCGGATGATTCGGTTCAGGGTCACGAGTCTGAATTGAATCACTCATCGTAGACAGCCCTCCCGACGCAAAACGTTACTCGACTGGAATTCCGATACTCATGAATGCGGATATCGATTGGTAATCGGCATGCGGCGGTCTTTCCCGAGCGCCCTTGGTGTAATCTTTATCCCAATGGGGGCTTGCCGACGCTTGTACTCGCTTCGGTCGACCATGGTAATCACTTTCTTCACGAGAGGTAACTTAAACCCAAGGGCCGCTATGTCTTGCGGAGATCGATCCTCTTCCACATACGCTCGAAGAATCTCATCCAAGACGGAATAGGGTGGCAAGGTGTCTTGATCCAATTGATTATCCTTGAGTTCAGCCGATGGTGGACGATCTTGAATGCGTTGCGGGATTTTCAGATGGTCAAAGTGATCGCCGTGATACAGGCTCCTCCAACGAGCCAATTCAAACACCATCGTCTTGGGTACATCTTTGATGACCGCAAATCCTCCAGCCATATCGCCGTACAATGTGGCATAGCCCACACTCATTTCACTTTTATTTCCGGTCGTCAAGACTAAATACCCAAACTTGTTCGATAAGGCCATTAAGAGATTCCCTCGAATTCTCGCCTGAAGATTCTCCTCCGTCGTATCGGGCGGTCTATTCTCAAACACTCCATCAAGCAATCGAAGATAGGAGTGAAATAAACGGCTAATCGGAATGTTGAGTAATTCCATACCAAGCTCTTTGGCTAATGCTCGAGCGTCCACACGACTGGCCTGAGATGTGTACGACGACGGCATGACGACTCCAATAACATTCTCTGAACCGAGCGCATCTCGTGCAATCACTGCGGTGAGGGCTGAGTCGATTCCTCCACTGATACCAATGAGCACTTTGGTAAATTGGTTTTTTCTCACATAATCATGCACCCCAAGCACCAGGGCTCGATACACTTCCTCGAGCGGCTCAAGCACCGAAGTCAATCTAGGCTTCACGTGTTTTCGTGTTTGGGCATATGACGTGGTCGAGATGATAACGCGTTCAATCTGCTTCCCAAATTTTTTCGTGGCACGCGCTTTAGCCTTTACCGATGTCAGAGAGCTTGTCGATTTACCGAGACAGAGATCAGTCACGATAAAGTCTTCCTCAAACGCCTTGCCGCGGACAATGACCTGACCCTCTTCACTGACAATCATGCTGTTCCCGTCAAATATAAGTTCGTCTTGCCCTCCCACCATATTGGTATAACTCACGGGAATACCGTTCTGACGAGCACGGGCGGCCAGCATCCTTTCACGATTATGGCCCTTTCCTGACTGGAAGGGAGAAGCATTAATATTAAGAATCAAATCGGCGCCTCCAACAAGGGCCTGCACACGTGCAGGTCCATCCGGGTACCAGATATCCTCGCAAATATTGACGCCCACAACAACGCCATTCATGACAAACACTGGAATTTTGTGCCCGGCATGAAAATACCGGCGCTCATCAAACACACCATAATTCGGAAGATATCGCTTGCGGTACGTACCGTAGATATGACGATCAGCCATGACAGTCGCGGCATTGTAGAGATGACTTAACGCCGTCGGCACAATCTGTGTCGGCGGCTCGTCATTTTCATAGTTACCAGTGAGACACCCCACCACAGCACTCAGTCCATGGCTCTGTTTAACAATACGCTCCATCATTCGATTCGCATCATACAGAAACCTCGGCTTGAGCAGAAGATCTTCCGGAGGATAACCAGTGACCGCCAGCTCTGGAAACACGACCACATCTGCTTTGGCTTTACGTGACTCTTTTAGCCATCGACAAATCGATTGGGTATTCCCTTCCAAGTCTCCAAGAATGGGATTCATTTGTACCATGGCGATTCGAAATGTCTGCATAAAAAAAACGCCCTCGACTCCACCCAGAGTGAGGACGCCCTTGTCCTGCTATAGTATGTTCGTATCCAGATGAGACGTCATTGTCTCACACATCATGCGCTACGTTCGTTAGAAGTAGCAATCCACCTCTTCAGGTGTCAAGCACAAGAACCCCCCTAGAATTCACTGAGAGTCAATTTATGGGCTTTTTGTAGCCACCTGCAGCTCTTCCGAAAGGATAATGGCCTCCGCGATCTCCCGCATGGATTTTCGTAAATTCATACTTTGCCGCTGAATAAGTTGAAACGCTTCCGGCTCTGACAACTTTCTTGATTGCATGATATAGCCTTTTGCACGATCTACCAGTTTTCGAACTTCTAAGGCTTCCTGCATTTCAAATGACTTTTCAACCACGTTCGTATGAGCAATAGCCACAGCCGCTTGATTGGCAATGGTTTGCAACGACTTAAGCTCTTCCGAAGAAAACTCGTACACAAACGAAGTATAGCAATTAATCACACCAATGGCTTTATCTTTCATCATCATCGGAACCGAAACCAACGAACAAAGCCCTTCCCGTTTCGCAAGATCTTTATAGAAGTAGTCTTTTTCGGTTTTCACATCGGGAACGTAGACCGGTTGCTGCTTCTTAATCGCACGTCCACTCATACTTTGCCCAATTTTCAAGACCGGCTTGCGACGATAGCGTTCACTCAAGCTTTGTGTTGCTTCAATTCTCAATTCCCCTTTGCATTCATCCAGCAACATAATTGAGCATATTTTTGAGTTCGTCATGTGGGCCGTCGTCGTCACTATCAGTTGAAGAACCTCGTCTAGCAATCGATTGGATACAACCGTTTCGGACACTTGGGACAAGGTATCGAGCTGCAATGCTCGCGACTGCATTTCTTCGTACAAACGAGCATTATCAATTGCCCCCCCAACTTGATGGGCAATGGTCGAGAGGAGCGTTAAGGATTCGTCGCTATAGCGTTTTGCCCGTTTGTGCTGGACATTAATGACACCAACGACAACGCCTTTACTTTCAATCGGCACAGACACAAAGGCTTGATACCGATCCTCAGGCAAACGATTAAAGAGTTTGAATCGTGGATCATCACTGGCGTTCTTGGGAATCACAACACGAATATTTTCTCGTGCCACCCAACCAGTAATACCCTCACCCAGCCCAATTGATACGCGACCAATCAACTTCGGATGCGGGTTTTTTGAGGCCCGCAACACTAATTCGTCACGTCGGTCCGACAACAGATAGAGGAGACAGGCATCGGCCTTCGTCACCTCGACCACGACTTCCACAATATGCCTGAGAACAGCTTCGAGGTCCAAGGTGCTGCTAATGGACTTACTGATTCGGTGCAACACTTCGACTTCACGCGTTCGCTCACGCAAGGTCTGCTTGAGGGCATCGAGAGTCTGTGGTCGCTTACCAGCCATGAGTGTTGTTAGACTTGATTTGTAAAATTGATTCCATATGCATAAGGAAATTTGTGCAGAGACAACATGGAATTAACAGGTTTAGGTATTCCGGGCAAACCATTTCTTCACTGATTTCTGCTCTAACGGAATGACTGCAACCCGACCGATAGCCTTGGGAACGACACAATGAATATTCCCGTTGACCACCTTTTTGTCATGTTGCATCGCTGTCCAAAATTCGGAAAACTTCATTTTGGGAAGTTGATCCGAGAGTCCGGCTTTCTGAATGATTTCTCGTTGCCGCTTTACGACCAGGGAAGAACAGAGCCCGAGAGAATGCGCCAGATCGGCTTCTTGCACCATTCCAATACCGACGGCTTCCCCATGTATCAGCTTACGATAGCCAGACAGGGATTCGAGCGCATGGCCAACCGTATGGCCATAGTTTAAAATTCGTCTCAATCCCGACTCTCGCTCATCTTTCGCAACCACCTCTGCTTTAATTTCACAACACCGTTTGACAAGATATTGAATCGGTTCTGTTTTCAATTTCAAAATTTCTTCGATATGGTCTTCGAGATACTGAAAAAAATGACGGTCATAAATGACTCCGTACTTAATCACCTCGGCTAATCCTGCGACCAATTCGCGTGTCGATAGCGTGCGAAGTGTGCAGGTATCCATCAGCACCATTTTGGGTTGATAAAATGCGCCGATAAGATTTTTCCCTAAACGGTGATTAACGCCGGTTTTTCCTCCAACGCTCGAATCAACCTGCGCAACTAGTGTGGTGGCGACCTGGATAAACGGAATCCCCCGTACATACATTGAAGCGGCAAACCCAGCAATATCTCCAACCACCCCTCCTCCTAATGCCAGAAGGTTATCCGACCGCTCGAAACGCTGTGCGACCAACTGATCAATTATTTTCGATGCCCACCCGAATGTTTTTGCACGTTCACCATCAGGCACTTCGATAAAGAGAGGACGAAACCCGCTCTGTTTGAGAGAGGTCTTGACAATATTTCCATAGAGTTGACGAACAAGGGGATTGGTCACGATGGCCACGCGACCGGAAAGACCGGCCTGCTGAAGACACTGCCCGATGTCGTACAGCAAGCCTTCTTGAATATGAATAGAATAGCTTCGTTGTCCTAATGCAACGGGCACGGTCAGTCGAGGAGCTTTCAGACGATGAGAATGTTTCATTGGTTCAAATCAGATGGGATTCATGAATATTCAGTAATGCCGGCGACAGACACATCAAGACAATCGCATGTGAAATAATCATCTGGAGGTTGTCACGATTTGTAACCATTAGAAAGACTTGACATATTCCTGATAGGCATCAAAATTTCGCTTCATCTCTTCTATCGTGTCACCCCCGAACTTTTCAACCATCACATTGGCCATTTCAAACGCAATCACGGCTTCTCCCACGACCCCAGCTGCAGGGACGGTACAAATATCTGAACGTTCAACTGTGGCTTCAAATGGTTCTTTCGTTTGGATGTCGACACTATTCTTTGGGGTATAGAGTGTCGCAATAGGCTTCATCGCAACCCTGAGTACGATTGGTTGCCCATTCGTAATACCACCTTCCAGACCACCGGCATTATTTGTTTTACGAAGAAACGTATTTCCCTCTTCGCCTGGATAGATATCGTCATGGACTTCAGAGCCAAAGCTTCTCGCCGCCTCAAAGCCCATTCCAATCTCCACACCTTTCATTGCTTGAATGCTCATGGCGGCCATCGCCAGGCGAGCCGTGAGTCGCCGATCCCATTGCGCATACGTACCTAATCCTATAGGAGGATTGGTCACCACGACCTCAAATACTCCACCAAGAGAATCTCCCTTATGTTTCGCGGACCGGATCAGTTCGATCATTTTATCACCAGCGGCTGAATCGTGACAGCGCACTTGTGATTGCTCCGCGTGTTCATAGGCACGCAACGGATCATCTGCGATTGGAGCCTTCACACTGCCAATTTCAGTGGTATAGCTCACCACTCTCATATCAAATTGCGCTAGCAACGCTTTTGCCACTCCGCCAATTGCCACTCGAATCGCGGTTTCTCGCGCACTGGCTTTTTCCAAGACATTACGAATATCTCGATGTCCATATTTAATCGCACCGACCAAATCGGCGTGCCCCGGTCGAGGGCGGGTTACGACTCGTTCTGTGACCGGCGGACCAGGCTCAGCCGCCATAATATCTACCCAATTTTTCCAGTCCTTATTTTCAATTGTGAGGCCCAGAGGATTGCCAAGGGTTTTCCCTTTTCGCACACCACAGGAAAACTCAATGCGATCCTTTTCGATCCGCATTCGGCCACCACGTCCATACCCCCCTTGCCGCCTGACAAGGTCCACATTAATCTCCTCTGCCGTTAGGGGTAATCCAGCCGGAACACCCTCCAAGACCGCCATCAGACATCGTCCATGAGACTCTCCAGCATTCAAATACCGCAACATAGCATCACCTTATCACCTAAAATGTTCGTAACTGCTGACTATGACTTGAATTGAATCGCAAGAATGCTCTTGCGCACTTTAATGGCATATTTGACTCGTGCCGCCAATGTAAAGACAAGACGGAGCTTTTGAGGATTTTGCTCTATTCGAATTTCTTTGAGCAAACGATGTTCTACCTGAAGTGTATCAAAACTCAATGACGAAATACTGTCAGAAAAGTCCAATGCCAATTGAGACGCGCGAATCGCGACCAGTTGATAATGAATGTTTCCATCGCCTCGTACAAACACTGTAACAGAAGACGTTTGACGTTGGATGGTCACCTCGGTCAATGTCAATCCGAGCTTTCCAGTTTTCACCCGCATTTCAATTTGATATTTGAAGCGTTATAGCGAATCCATGAGGACTCTCAACGCGGTATCACTCGCTTCAAGGATACGAAGTTCATTGAATCAGCTATACCGGAAGTTATTGAAAACAGCTATAACCTTCTCACTCTTCGCGTGAATTGAACCCGCGTGGCAAGATATCTTCATACTCCACAGCGTGCAAACAGATATCGCTACTTACCACTCGTAAACGTCAGTTCCATGGTCTGTGGCTGATCTCTACCATTCTGGACTCTTCCACCGTTCTGTTCCAACCACTCCAGCGTCACGATCGTGCGAGTCAGACCTATAACTCGAATATTTTCATCTGGGAGAATATCACCAAGAGACACAAAATATCGACTGCCATTTGTATGCTGAAGCATAGCATGAGGACCCGTCACGCCAGACATGATACCAAGCAGACTCCAGTGAACTTTTGGCAAAGAGGGAGGATGCACGGCAGGCTCTTGGACCCATGGCACGATGTTCGGTTTTATAATTGAGCGAAATGGATCGCGTCGGCCTTCTGCGACATACTTATACGCTTGAGATCGGCTACGATCTTGTATGAGGGAGTCCTGAGCTTCGACCTGAGACCAGCCAGCGCCAAGCATAAGCACACCTGTTGCTATGCCTATTATCAACACCATATGGGCATAGCCGGAGCATCCCAAGCCCACATCAGCGACATTTGGTAGATACGAATATGTTTTCATCATCGGTGTTCTAGAAAGAAACCCTCCTACATGTGATTCTGTGTGTTATGGCTTGAACCCAGTAATGGCGAAGGGACAAGACTGAGAAGTTGAAAGTCAGCCGTCAAGACATCCTCTCCTCTGCTTACATCATTCAACATACGAAGGCGTATGTGATCAACATCGACGACCCAGGGTAATTCAAGAATCGCCGCAAAACATTGCGCAATACGGTGATATCCTCCCTCAAACCTTCCCCTCATTGACAAGAATCGACCTTCAGAATCTGACCCGTTTCCTCTGCTATTCGGCATCCAAAATACGAGTGGCAGCCCAAAACGTTCTGCAATTTCCATCACCTCTTTTCTTGGACGAACCGTCTGAATACGGGAAGACATAATGACTTCCTGCAGAGCCTGCGAACTGACTCCCTTTTGCCGATTCGTATCTAATTCAGCAACCTTTTCCTTTTGACGCTCAACAGCTTGCTCTAGATACCGAACATTAGCTTCTAGCGCTTCGATTTCATTTGTGGTTGGCTGCCACACCAGGGCATAAAACACAGCCCAGATAAATCCAACTGCCACGATGCACAACATGAGACGTTGGCCGGAAGGTATGGTGTTGAGCCAACTCACGATGACGACCCCGGCCGCTGAGTAGTAAATTGAAGAGAAAACTTCTGCATAATGGCATCTTCATGGAGAGTTTGAGGCTGAATTTCCATTCGAACCAGACGTCCGAACATGATTGACTCTTCGAGGGTTTGGAGAAATTGCCCCACATCTCTGTGAGACAATGCATGTCCCTCAACAGCAACATCGTCTTCTTCAATCGATAGCGCACTAAACCATATGCCAAATGGCTCTGCACTCCGGCTAATCTCGTCCAAAATGAGAATGGGGAAAATCTGTTGTTCACCTGTCCTCGCCAGAAATTGAGCCTGCGCCATTAATCGCCCCGATTGATCTGGTGCATTCAACAGCATTTCACCGCTTTCCGTATTCGCAACTATTGTTGCGAGCACCTGTTCTTGGGCATTTTTTTCTTGGCGTATCAAATCTCGCCGTTCAAACAATGAATTCCCCCAACTCCAACAAACTGTTCCATTCAACAGCACGAGAACAATCCCTAAGATCAATTGCCAGTGCACGCCTGCAGATTCACGACGGGCGCTGGAGATACGATGAGGAAGTAAATTAATCGTAATCATTGCTGATAATTGCATCGTACGGCTAATCCAACCGCCACGGCCGCTAAAGACGAATACGGTGCCACGATATTCCCGCTAGCCATAGCAGAAATTTTGAGGCTACGAAAGGGATCGATAATATTGACCGGAACATGTAGGTGCGAAGACAGATGTGCAACTAACCCGGGAAGATGAGCATAACCTCCAGATAACCAGATTTGTTGAATCATCTGACTTTGCTCGTACGAATGACAGTCGTCGAGAGCTCTTCGTACCTCATAGAGTATTTCGCTATAGACCTCTTCTAACATTTCATGTTGAGCCATAGGCTCGAAAACCTGTTGAGGAACTTCAGCCTCCCCGTCGTTCAAATACTGAGACTCTTCTTGCAAAAGATCTTGCGCCCATTCTCCTCCAAGAGCCGCATCCCGCATGGCAAAGTGCTCAGCGTCTCCTACGGTGATGATGTTTAGACCGCTAGGCCCAATATTCACCACCAGCCCTGGAACATGGACGACGCCGTGACCATTCAACTCATGCATATTCGCTAGAGCGACACAATCAATATCCACGACGACTGGACGCAAGCCTGCCCGTTTGACTAAGGCGACTCGTTGATCAACTATGTCCTTTTTAGCCGCCACAAGATAGACCAGCATTGACGATGAGGGATGAAGGTGATGCCGTTGCGGAACATAATAGTCCCAATACACCTCATCACGTTCATAGGGGAGATATCGCTCCACCTCCCATTCAAGATGACCTGCAAGTTCGTCTTCGGACATCCAAGGTATTTCTAGGGGTTTCATGATAATTGAAGGCCCTGAAATAGAAATAGCGACATGTGCCCCCTCTATTCCCATGTCCACAATCAACCGCCTTAGTACTTCTGGAAGATCGTGTTCTTGCTTGTTGGTTGTCAGGTCACCCGTTCCAATCGAGATCGCCTTCACGCGAACATCCGCGAGCTTCCACCCTCCTGCGTCACGGTTCAGTTGTACAACTTTGATCAGCCGGGTTCCAATATCCAACCCGATATGTCGTGAAGACGGTCGAATGTTCTTAGAGAATCTTTCCCAAAAAGGCGGCTTACTAGTCATGAGCTTTTCTGTGAAGAAACCTTGCATGCGTGAAACCCGTATCCCAATAGAAGAATATTTTATCGTTTTGTCATGCAACGAGTGCTTATAGCGAAACGAAATAACTTCCAGCCGAATGTACATCATGGACACAGCGCACAAACACACGTCGTACAAACTAAAGTATATTGGAACGGCTATAACAGACGACGCTGAAACGTTCCCTTACACAACAACCAATGCATGAACCTTCTCGCTCACGTATCCTTCGTCAGCATCTCAGGGTAAAACACGAGAAGGATCAGCAATGAACACAAACAGCACTTACCGTGCATCGATACGTCATTCAGAATTCAGAAATAGCCAGAAACGAGTTTAAGAGTCAAGGTAGATTCAAAAAGAAATGAGGGGTCAATGGGCGAGAAACCGGAAGGGTGCACTCAAAAACGAAAGCGGGACAATCATCATGTATCCAAGAGGGCATACGCGGAACGGAATGCGTATAGAGTCGAACGTTTAAACTTTTTCTGTTTCGGCTGACGAGCTCACGATCTCTCGATGACGTAGCATAGCCTTATAGCCAAATGCTTCGAACATCTCACATAGCTGGATCGCCATCACAACCGATCGATGTCTGCCGCCAGTACAGCCAATGGCAATCGTTAAATAACTCCGTTGTTCACGTTCAAAGAGCGGGAGTAAAAACGAAAATAAACCCTGTAAATGCTGTAAAAACGATTGCGCTTCACTGGTCTCTAGTACGTACTTTTGAACTTCTTTTTCTTCTCCGGTGAGAGATTGCAAACTCGGAACAAAGTACGGATTTCGTAGGAATCGAACGTCAAAGACCATATCCACATTGTAGGGAACACCATGTTTATACCCGAAGGTTTGCAGCGTCACCTTCATTTTCTCAGCGTGACTGCGTTCTTGATATTGCCGACCAATCCATTGTTTTAAATCGTGTATGGAGAAATCTGACGTATCGACGATTCGGTCTGCTTGCTGGCGCAACGTTTCAAGCCGTTCTCGTTCAAGCAGGATACCTTCGATGACTGGTTGCTGTGGGAGTAGCGGGTGGGGTCTTCGAGACTCTGAGAAACGACGAACGAGAATCTCATTCTGCGCTTCGAGAAACAACAGCTCAATTTGATAGCCATGGTTTTTCAAACGTTCAAGATTGCTGGAAAAATCAGAAAAAAACCCTCGTTCCCGAATGTCAATTCCTAATCCGATATTCTTGACATCCCCCCCTCGTTCAGCGCACAGCTCAATAAATTTTTGAAACAAGGCAGGCGGAAGATTATCAACACAGAAAAACCCAATATCTTCAAGACATTTGAGCGCTTGAGTTTTCCCTGAACCAGACGACCCTGTCACGATCACGAGTCGAAGATTGGCTAACTCATCACGATAACTATCCAGTTTATCCTCATTCGGCATAGAGCAGTTCGCTATCAATCAAGTGCATTGATTGTTAATTCATTCGTTGACGGGACCGGAGTCGTTGGCTATGACACGTGAGAGCATGAAACACCTTCTCGTATTACTCGTCATGACTGTATCACAAGGCACGCAGCAGGTGTCACTCGAAGGCTTAAGACGGGATCCGCTTCCGTTGACTCGCCGAAGCAATATGTAACTCAGCTCGATACTTTGCCACGGTACGTCTGGCAATAATGATATCTTTTGTTCGTAATCGAGTCACAATTTCCTGATCTTTTAATGGACGTGTCGGATCTTCTTGAGCAACCATTTCCCGAATCATTTCTCGCACCGTGACTGAAGACATTTCTTCCCCATGCATATCAGTCCGCTGAATCCCAGCATTAAAAAAGTACTTTAATTCGAGAATACCTTGCGGACAATGCATATACTTATTCGTCGTCACACGACTAATCGTCGATTCATGCATTCCTACATCCTCAGCAACTTGTTTGAGCACAAGGGGGCGCAAGTGTTGAATGCCTTTTTCTAAAAACGCTTCCTGGAACTTCACGAGGCTTGTCACAACTTTCACGATGGTTTTATTTCTCTGGTCAATGCTTCGAATGATCCACTGCGCCCCTCGTAATTTTTCTTCCAAGTAGGTCTTCGTCGACTCTTGGCCTTCCGATTGATCGGTCATCAGTCGTCGATAGTACGGACTGACTCGCAAGCGTGGAAGTCCATCTTCGTTCAGTAACACCACCCACTCACCTTCATGTTTCATGACATATACATCGGGAATAATGGTGGAATTGCTATCGGTCGAAAAGGGACGCCCAGGCTTTGGCTCTAAACATTCAATCACGCGAACGGCCTCATAGATATCTTCAACGGGAACACCCAAGGCTTTCGAGATATTGGCATACCGTTTCTTTTGTAAGTCCGGCAAATGCTCAGAAACGACCGCGGCAACCAGATCAGTTTTACTATGAGAGTGGAGATAACTCCCGATACCGATAGGGTCACAGGCCAAGTACCCCAACTGAATCAGCAAACATTCTCGCAAGTCTCGAGCTGCAACGCCTGGAGGATCGAAGGCTTGCACTTGACGAAGAACCGTTTCCACCTCATCCAGCGTGGCATGACTATCTTCGGAAATTTCCTGAATGGGAACGCTCAGGTATCCATTTTCATTAAGATTTCCAACAATTGTCCGGCCAATGACTCGGTCTTTCCCTTCAAGGGAGGAGAGCCGTAATTGCCATTCCAAATGCTCCTCAAGAGACGTTGGTTTGGCAAGTGTCTGCTCATATGATGGGAAGTCATCGTCAGAGGCAGCGGTTTGCTCCATCGGCCCAGAACGCCAATCACCATCTAATACACTATCCCATTCTTCGGATGTCAGTGGCTCGACATCTTTCTCTGGTTCCGGCTCACTGCTTTCGGCGACACTCTCTCCATCCGGCCCAACCTCTTTGACTTCAAGTGTACCCTCTTCACTTTGAGCAATTTCTTCATCCTGCACTTCATTCGTCAAATCTTCGAGCAAGGGGTTTTCAACTAAATGTTGGGACAACGTTTGTTGGAGTTCTAACCGAGACAGCTGTAAAAGCTTAATGGCTTGTTGAAGCTGGGGAGTCATCACCAACTTCTGACTGAGTCGAAGATCTAACCGAAGATCCATAAAGATTCGCCTTTACTAAGTAAAGCAAAACCAAATCATCAAGACTGGAAGACCATACCTACTCGCACGCACATAATTTCACGAGTCTCCCAGACGTCTTTCCTTACCCCGCCTCAACCATATTCATCATGTCGAGGACACTGGCACAACGTCCATTCGAGTACCATAGCACAACACCAACTAGCAAACGTTCACTGGGAATGAACGGAAAATTTCTCACAGCCGAAATCGTTCTCCAAGATACACGGCCCTGGCTTTTTCGCTCGAGACGATGGTTTCAGGCGTTCCTGCTTCTAGGATTGTTCCCTCGTTAATGATATAGGCCCGATCCGTTATCGAGAGTGTCTCTTGTACATTGTGATCGGTAATGAGTATGCCAATATGCTTCTTTTTTAGCGCGATAATGATGTCCTGAATATCCCCAACGGCGATGGGATCGATACCAGCAAAGGGCTCATCCAACAATAAGAATCGAGGCTCCATCGCCAATGCTCGTGTAATCTCCAAACGACGTCGCTCACCACCAGAAAGCGCATAGGCACTACTTTTCCTCAATGGTAAAAGCGAGAGCTCATTCAACAACTCTTCTAATCGCTGATATCGTTCCTGCTTAGTAAAACTCAATGTTTCTAAGACAGCCAGAATATTCTCTTCAACAGACAACCGCCGAAAAATTGATGCCTCCTGCGGTAAATACCCGACTCCACGACGCGCCCGCTGATACATGGGCAAATGAGTAATGACCTTACGGTTAAGGTAGATGGTCCCATGGTCTGGCTGACATAACCCCACCACCATATCAAAGATGGTTGTCTTCCCTGCTCCATTCGGGCCCAACAAGCCAACGATTTCTCCGGCCTCTAAATCAAGACTGACCCCCTGAACGACTTCCCGCCCTTTAAAGCTTTTTCGAAGTCCCTCCGCGAGTATCCGATGCCGAGGCTTCGTCTGTGTATCAGCCGTCATCACGAACTAGACGCTCTGGTATCCACCTACGAACCTTCCTCATCTGTCATAATTACCCGAGTTTCGCCTTCAACTTCACTTCGATCTTCCTTCAAATACATCGTCATTTTGGTACCACTCACTCGCGTCCCATCTTGCCACGCGATAGGGGATCCAGTTAAGACGATTCTTTCCTCATCTTTGAAGTAGACGGCATGACGACTTGTGGCTTTGCCTGTCGGTTTGAGAATAACTACCTTCCCTTTCGCCACAATCTTTTCAATTTTATTTCTGCTGTTTGTGCTCTCTGGCTCCTCAGTCTGTGTGTCTGCTGATGTTTCAGGGGCTGGCTTCCACCAGACGATCATCAGATCTGAATGCACCACTAATTCCCCTTGAGTCAACACAACGTTCCCTCTGAATATGGCCCGTCGCTCCTTACTCTGCGCGGTCATCGTATCAGACTCGATATGCGTCTCCTCGCTTTCTTGTCCAAACAGTGGTTCCGGGATTACAGTACCTATCCAGAGAACAACAAGAAGACAGCAACAGCAAACCCTCAACTGTGTTATGACGATACCTCCACCTGAACATCTCGCAAGACTTTAAACTCTTCGTCATCAATGGTTCCCACAAGGCCGATTCCCGTGATGGTGAGACCATGCCCACGAATCACAACTGGTGTTTCCGTTGTAAACTTTCGAGACGCTTCAATCCACGTGAGATGCGTTGAGAAAATAGTATATCCGCTAGCAAGATGAACAGCCATCATTTCCTTTTCATTATCTAATGCAAAGTTATTGGTGGCCGTGTCAATCGTACCCTTTTCAGCTTCGACGGTCATTTCTTGTTTATCTGTTTCATGTCCAAGAAGTTCAACATACACCGTTTCCAAATTCGCTCGATGCTCAGACTCAAAAACCTGTGCACGCTCTGCTGCAACTTTCCATTTCGTCTTGCCCGACTGTGTTTGTCGATACGTAAACCCATCTATCCATGCATCAGCTGGTGTGGACGTTGTTGATTGAACAGCAGATTGGCTAGCCCGTTCCTCCATATGTGTCACTACCCGATGGACAATAAACATGCCCATGACTAACACAATGCCGGTCAGAGTCCATCTGACCCAATAATGTTGCATAAAAAAATATACGTAGCAGCAGCAAAAAAACCCTTAAAAAATGATAGCATACGACCAATAGCAAGTAAACAAATTACTCCATATCTGGTGCACACTTGAGCTGTGGATTGAGCAAAAAAAGAAAGGGCGACTTTGACAGATGCCTACACATTTAATGATGTGAAGACACCTGCCAGGTCTAATACTGCTGACAACCTAAAAAAAAGAGCGAGGATCAACTACCTTCGTCGGCAGAAGAAGATGGGGTTGGGACTGTGGCTACGGCTTCACCCTGTTTCTCAACAAGTTCAATAGCTACGAGTTCGGCTCCGTCTCCAGGTCTACGCCGAGTTTTGATTATACGAGTATACCCACCTGGTCGGTTTTGAAAACGCGGGGCCACATCATTAAAGAGCTTTTCAACGCTCGCCTTTGTTTGGAGCACGGTCAATGCCCGACGCCGAGCATGGAGCGTGCCGAGTTTTCCAAGTGTAATCATTCTATCTGTCAGGCCACGCAACTCTTTTGCTTTTGCTTCCGTTGTCTCAATTCGTTCATGTTCTAACAACGATGTGACAAGGTTACGATACAATGCCCTGCGATGTTTGGTATTCCGCCCTAACTGCCTGCCTTGTTTTCGATGTCGCACGGCTAGTTCCTCTTTTTACCTTAATAACGTAAGTAATTAAGCGGAAAATGTTAGTTGGATTCGGCTCCGGCTGCTACCATATCAGTGACCTTAATGCCGAGTTCCAACCCCATTTCTGCCAAGACTTCCTTGATTTCGTTCAAAGACTTTTTCCCAAAGTTTTTCGTCTTGAGCATTTCATTTTCCGTCTTCTGGACAAGATCGGCGATAGTTTTAATATTCGCATTTTTCAAGCAATTGGCGGCTCTGACCGACAGCTCAAGTTCGTTGACACTTTTAAACAAGTTCACATTGACCTCTTCGCTACTCTCATCAGAGGCCACTTCTCGCTTCGCATCAACACCTTCTTCATTCGGAATGCAAATATCAAGATGCTCCCGTAAGATTAAGGCCGCAGAGGCCACACTATCTTGTGGAGTCACACTGCCATCGGTCCACACTTCAAGGTTGAGTTTATCGTAATCCGTCACTCGGCCAACTCGAGCGCTTTCGACATGAAAGTTGACGCGTTTAATTGGCGAAAATATTGAATCGACAGGAATGACGCCAATAGGTAATCCTTCTTCTTTATTCCGCTCCGCAGGCACATAGCCCCGTCCAGGCTTGACGATCAATTCCATATCAAGTGTGCCATCTTTATCAAGTGTGGCGATGTGCAAATCTGGATTAAGTATCATCACATCAGGGTCTTCGATGATATCAGACGCTTTCACTTCACCTGGACCTGTTTTCTTCAATCGAATGGCTTTGGCTCGTTCGGAAAGTAAATTTACCCGAAGTGCCTTCACATTTAAGATAATGACTGTCACGTCTTCCGTGACGCCTGGAATAGTTGAGAACTCATGAAAGACACCCTCAATTTTCACAGAAGTCACAGCTGAACCTGGAAGAGACGAGAGCAAAACCCGACGTAGTGAATTCCCGACTGTGGTGCCAAATCCGCGCTCAAACGGCTCTGCAGTAAACCGGCCATATGTGGGAGAGGCGGTCTCTTTTTCCAGTTCAAGCCTCATTGGCAGCTGGAAATCCTTCATCCCTTTAATCATACCTTCCCCTTCCGTTGTTCTCGTTTAATAAGTTGTGAGTAGTGCCAACTCTTTGAGATAAGATTTCCGTATGGACTACCGTGAATAGAGTTCAACTACAACTTGTTCATTCACAAGAACGTCAATGTCTTGCTTTGAAGGCAGTGCACGAATACTTCCCTTAAATGCCGCACTTTCTAAGTCCAGCCAATTAGGCACCCCTCTTCCCTCTACCGTCTCTAGTGCTGCCTGAATCGTTGGAATTGTCCGACTTTTTTCACGAATTTCAACAATATCATCAATTTTCACTGTAAAGGAGGCAATATCAGTTTTTCGCCCATTGACTTTGATATGGCCATGATTCACCAGTTGCCTTGCTTGACTTCTTGACGTGGCAAAGCCAAGCCGGTACACCACGTTATCAAGCCGTCGTTCCAACAAACTGAGGAGCAGCTCTCCAGTAATTCCCTCTTGACGCTCTGCTGATCGAAACGTCCCAAGAAATTGTCGCTCCTGCATCCCATAGACTCGTCGGAGTTTTTGCTTTTCTCTCAGCTGAACTCCATATTCGGTTACTCTCGCCCGTCGGGACTGCCCATGTTGTCCCGGAGCATAGCTTCTACGCTCAATGGCACACTTCTCTGTCATACAACGCGTACCCTTGAGGAACAACTTCACCCCTTCCCGTCTACATAGGCGGCAAACTGGCCCTGAATATTTTGCCACACGCTACCTCCCTTCGATGATGCAACCGTATTGCTCAATAAGTCGTATTTGATAAAGTAATCTGTATTATACCCGTCTGCGTTTGGGTGGTCGGCATCCATTATGAGGAATAGGCGTGACATCCCGAATCAATGTGACACGTAACCCAGCTGATTGTAGCGCACGAACAGCAGATTCACGACCTGACCCTGGTCCATTGACATACACATCAACTTGTCGCATGCCATGTTCCATTGCCTTTCTGGCCGCAGCCTCACCTGCACGTGTCGCGGCAAATGGAGTACTTTTCCTTGATCCTTTGAAGCCTTGACTCCCAGAACTTGCCCAGGACACAGCTCCACCGGTCATATCGGTTATCGTGACAATGGTGTTATTAAAAGAAGCTTGAATGTGGACAATCCCAGCTTGAACAACTTTTCGCTCCTTCTTTTTCCCTTTTTTTACACTCATGCTCGTATGTTCCTTGTCCGTTTACCTTCGTTGATCAGAGGGAGCTACTTTCGCCCCTTTCCTCCAATAGCCGCACGTTTCCCTTTTCGTGTTCTTGCATTCGTTTTACTTCGTTGCCCTCGGACAGGCAGCCCTCTTCGATGGCGAAGACCACGATACGCTCCGGCATCCATCAGTCTTTTAATGCTCATGGTCACTTCCTTACGGAGATCACCCTCGACATTATAATCCTGATCAATCACTTCACGAAGTTTCACGATATCTTCTTCTTGAAGATCCTTTACTCGAGTCTCACCAGGCACACCGGTCTTTTTTAGGATGTCTCTAGCCCGAATAGGCCCGATTCCATATATATATCGTAAGCCGATATCAATACGTTTCCCTACCGGTAAATCAACCCCTGCAATTCTTGCCATATAAACTCCTTTAGTTGGCTCTTATGTGCATCTGAGCCAACATCTCACACTTTCTTCTCTCCATTAAAATGCTCTACGATGCAAGAAATTCTTGATCACCCCTGACGTTGCTTATGCCGAGGATTAGAACACAGCACACGGACAATCCCCTTCCGGCGAATGACCTGACATTTCACACAAATTTGTTTTACAGATGACTTTACCTTCACAGCTCATCTCCCTTACTTAAAACGATAGGTAATTCTGCCCCTTGTCAGGTCATAGGGAGAAAGTTCAACTGTGACCTTATCACCAGGCAAAATTCTAATAAAATGCATTCTCATTTTCCCTGAAATATGCGCGAGGATAACGTGGCCATTGTCCAATTTAACACGAAACATTGCATTCGGTAAGGTCTCTTGGACCGCCCCTTGCACCTCTATGACATCTTCTTTAGCCACTCGAGCACCTATAATAACAATCGCAATACCTAGACAACTTCAACATATAATGAATCCTCAATCGCCAGAACAATCTCACCTATCGTGCTCGAGAACACCCCTATATAACATTGCGTCTATATTCAACAGCTACAGACTGTATTCTAATGTTTCAGCGCCGTCAAAATTCTCGCTGGCCCTTCGGGTTGTATCGATATCGTATGCTCAAAGTGAGCTGATAACGATTGATCACGAGTCACTGCGGTCCACCCGTCATCTAACACTCGCACCGACGCCTCTCCAATGTTTACCATGGGTTCAATGGCTAATACCATCCCAGCTTTAAGTCGCGGCCCTTGACCGGGTCTCCCATAATTTGGCACCTGTGGCTCCTCATGCAATTGACGACCGATACCATGTCCCACGAAGTCCCTCACCACGGAAAAACCTTGAGACTCGACGTACGACTGAACCGCATGAGAAATATCAGATAAACGATTTCCCACAATAGCCTTTGCAATTCCCCGTCTTAATGACTCTTCCGTCACCATGATAAGCTTTTTGATCTCAGGCGATATTTCCCCAACGGATACAGTGATAGCCCCGTCTCCGTAAAACCCATCAACAATAGCTCCAAGATCTAAACCGATAATGTCTCCATCCTTTAGCGCACGCCCTGAAGGAATGCCATGGACGACCTCTTCATTGACGGAAGCACAAAGAGTTTTGGTATAGCCACGGTAGCCTTTAAATGCTGGAATCGCACCATACTCCCGTATACACTCTTCTGCCAATTTGTCTAGCTCTAAGGTTGTGACACCTGGCTTAACTTCTTCCAGAATCCTTTGATGCGACTTCGCCACAATGTGTGACGCACTAGCAATCAGCTCAATTTCTTCAGGAGTTTTAAGAACAATCATTCGCTCAGGAACCAGATAACGCTGCGAGCAAGCGTTTCTGAACATCGGCTACAGCTCCCGAACCATCTAGCTCACATAAGTTATTTTTGTCTCGATAATACTCAATTAGCGGAGCAGTTTGCTCTTCGTATACCGAGAGTCTAGCTTGAATCGTATCCGGCTGATCATCACTCCGTTGGACGAGTGTCGTAGAGCAAAAATCACACACTCCGTCATTTTTAGGAGGAATCGACTCAATATGAAAAACCGCGCGACATTTCGGGCAGCTTCGCCTCCCACTCAGTCGACGAACGACTTCTTCACGAGATAGCACAAAATAGACAACCTTATCTAATGATTGATTCTTCGCTTCAAGTATGTCTGATAATTTATTGGCCTGCGCAACAGTGCGAGGAAACCCATCTAACAAAAATCCAGCTCGACTCTCTGGTGTTATAAGCTTTTCCTCAATGAGTCCAATAACCACTTCGTCAGGAACTAATCCTCCGCTATCCATATACTCCTTGGCTTTCTTTCCCAGAGTAGTTCCGTTTGCCACACCTTCTCGAAGGAGATCACCCGTTGATATTTTAGTAATAGCAAACTCTTTCGCAATCGCGTCAGCTTGCGTTCCTTTTCCTACTCCTGGAGGGCCGAGAAATATGATACGCATGACTAGGAACTTCTACCTCGCAAAGGTCCCTTTGACAAAAAGCCATCGTAGTTACGCATCAACATATGCGACTCTATCTGTTGAGCGGTATCTAACCCCACGCCAATCACAATCAAAAGAGAAGTTCCACCAAAATAAAACGGCATATTCAATTTATAAATCAGCAGTTCAGGAATGACACAGACAATGGCCAAGTATATAGCACCGGCAAACGTGATCCTCGTTAACACTTTATAAATATAATCTGCAGTTCGCTGCCCTGGGCGAATGCCAGGAATGAAACCGCCATGTTTTTTCATATTGTCAGCCATATCAACAGGATTGAGCACAACGGCGGTGTAAAAGAAACAGAAAAATAAGATGAGTCCAACGTAGAGCAAGGTATACAAAAGAGAACCAGGAGCTAACTGAGCCCCAATTGACTGCACCCATGGTACTTGGATAAACCCAGCAATTGTAGCAGGAAACGCGATGATTGATGAAGCAAAAATTGGAGGAATCACTCCTGCCGTATTAATCTTCAATGGTATATGCGTACTCTGCCCACCATAGACTTTTCTTCCAACAACACGCTTTGCATACTGAACAGCAACTTTCCTTCTCCCACTCTCCAAAAACACAATAGCCGCGACAACCGCAAGCATGACGACGACAAGCAAGAGTAATAAAGGCAGGCTCAGCTGCCCAATTTGATATAAATCAAATGTTTGAACGACCGCACTTGGGAGGCTTGCAACGATTCCAGCAAAAATGATGAGCGAAATCCCGTTTCCAACTCCACGCTCTGTGATTTGTTCACCAAGCCACATGAGAAATGCAGTGCCTGCAGTTAACGTGATGACGGTCATAAAGCGAAAAGACCACCCAGGCTCCAAGACAAACGCACCCTGATTCATCCCTTCAAGGCCCAACGAAATACCGAAACCTTGAATAAGAGCGATTCCAATTGTGCCATATCTGGTGTATTGAATGATGGCTTTTCGGCCTCGTTCACCCTCCTTCGCCAGCTTGGATAAATGAGGAACAACAACGGTCAGGAGCTGAATGATAATCGAGGCGCTGATGTATGGCATAATGCCCAGCGCAAAAATGGTTAACCTCGATAACGCTCCCCCAGAAAAAATATCGAGGAAGCCCATAAGAGCTCCCCCTCTATCTTGTAAGAAATTAAAGAGTTCTTCATTATTAATTCCAGGAGTGGGAATATGAGCTCCCATCCTGTACACAGCAAGCATTGCCAACGTAAACAACACGCGGCTCCGCAACTCTGGAATTTTAAAGATGTTTTGGAGGCTCGTGATGAGCCGTTCAAGCACGGCTGATCACCTTAACTTGCCCACCGACTTTTTCGATCTTCTCTCGTGCCGACTCACTAAATTTGTGAGCTTCGACAACTAAAGGATAACCCAACTCGCCATCGCCAAGAATCTTAACCTGTGATCCTCGCCCCTTGACCAAGCCAGCTTCACGCATTGTGTCAGGAGAAACGGTTGCACCTTCCTTAAAAGCCGATAAAGCCTTTAGATTAATGATGACATATGAAATGCGAAATATATTGGTAAATCCACGTTTTGGGAGGCGTCTCGCCAGTGGTGTCTGTCCACCTTCAAAGCCAGCCTGATTTTTCAGACCGGACCGTGCCAATAGACCTTTATGACCTTTCCCAGACGTCTTGCCTCGACCTGACCCAGGTCCACGACCGAGCCGCTTTCTTTTCTTTTTTGAGCCTGGAGATGGCCCGAGTTCATGCAGCCTCATGGATGTGTTACCTCGACTAGATGCTTAACTTTATTGACAAGCCCACGAACCTGGTTCGTATCAGGACGTTGGACGACTTGGTGCATTCGACGTAAACCAAGCCCCATCAAATTTCGACGGATTTTCTTTGGACTGCCTATAGGACTTCGCTTGAGCTGTATAATGAGTGTTGCTGGAGAGCTATCTTGATGAGTAGATACCATTTCTTCACCCTACCTTCGGAAGTGACTCGTCGTGCTCACCCTCTTGATGACGTATTTGCCTGACTTGCTGCGGGTCACGAAGCTGAGTTAATCCCTCCAAGGCTGCACGCACAGCATTAAACGGATTTCCTCTTCCCAATGTTTTGGCGACAATATTATGAGTGCCAGCAACCTCTAGAAGAGCTCGAACTGCGCCGCCAGCGATAATGCCTGTACCTTTTTTAGCCGGCTTTAATAAAACATGCTCTGCACCAAAATACCCATGCACTTCATGTGGTATCGTTTCATTTTTTAGAGGAATTCTGATCATATGCTTTTTGGCATGCTCAACAGCTTTCGCAATTGCTGAGGGAACTTCTGTGGCCTTTCCCTTACCGACGCCAACCCAACCTTCGCCATCACCAACAACGACTAAAGCAGAAAAGGAAAACCGCTTTCCACCCTTAACCACTTTAGCAACCCGATTGATCACGACCGGCTTGTCTCGTAAATTTAGCTCTTCAATTTTTACACGCACTCAGCAATACTCCTCTCCACAAAAGCCTGCTTCCTAGTTTGCATACTCGTATAAAGAAATTTTAAAATTCTAACCCACCTGATCTTGCCGCATCGGCCAACGCTTTTACTCGACCATGATACATTCTTCCAGCACGATCAAAGACGACTTTCTGTATTGGGATAGCTTTTGCTCTCTCAACCAACATGTTGCCTACTTTTTTCGCGGCTTCGATATTCCCACCTGATTGAATGTCTTTGCGCAACCCAGGATCACAAGTTGAAGCCGATACCAACGTTCGACCTGTCTCATCATCAATGATCTGAGCATAAATGTGATTATTGCTACGATAAACACTCAATCGAGGGCGTACCTGCGTACCAATTACACGTTGACGAACACGTGCCCGTCTCCTTGCAAGTCCTTGTCGCTTCACTAGTGGATTCATGTTATGTCCTATTTTTTCCCAGCCTTGCCGGCCTTCTTTCTCAACGCCTCACCTGCATACTTAATCCCCTTCTGCTTATACACGTCAGGAGATTTAACTTTTCTGATTTTCGCTGCGACTTGGGTGACGAGTCGCTTATCGATACCCTTGAGTGACACTACGGTTTGCTTGTCAACAGTAGCCTTAACTCCATCTGGCAGGTCAAGCAAAACAGGATGAGAGAAACCGACATTAAACGACAAGGACTGTCCTTGCATTTGCGCACGATACCCCACACCAGTCAGCTCAAGCGTTCGCTCATAACCATTGAGAACTCCCTCAATTTGATTCGATAATTCCGCACGAGTTAAGCCGTGTAATGCACGAAGCTCTGCGCCACCACCATTGCGCGACACATTCAAATGACCATCTTCAACCTGAGCCGTTACGCCAGGAGGCAACGCCCAAGTCAGTCGACCAAGCGGGCCCTTCACGGCTACCTCATGTTCATTCACCTGCACATCAACTTTTGATGGGATTACAATGGGTTTTCTTCCGATCCTAGACATCTTGTACCTTATTCATTAAATCAACAACGCCCTACTACAGCATTAACAACGAGAAAGAAATATTTGCTACCAAATATGACAGAGCACTTCACCACCAACACCTTGCTGGCGTGAGTTATAATCACTCAGTACCCCACTTGGCGTCGTGAGAATGGCAACACCAAGTCCATTCATCACTCGAGGAATATCTTTTTTCCCAACATATACCCTACGCCCAGGCTTACTGATTCTCTTTATTCCTGTGATATATGATTTTTTTTGTCGAGTTGGAAAATAGCGAAGCTCTACCTCTAACACTTCATGCCCATCACCAGTGATTGACTGATATTTTTTAATAAAACCTTCAGCTTGGAAAATTTTCAGTATTTCTGCCTTTAATCGTGAGGCTGGAACGAGAACCTTTTCATGGCCCCTGGCTCCGGCATTGAGAATACGCACAAAAAGATCAGAAATTGGATCAGTCATCGACATTGGCTACTCCCACCATCCCATCTTAATTTTTAACTATGGTCATCGTAAACATGCTCAACGGATAAAGGTCAATCACTTAAAAAACACCAAGAGCGTTTTCACCAACTCGACTTGGTCACTCCAGGAATATCTCCCTTAAGACTTAAAAGTCGAAAGCAAATTCGACACATTCTAAATCGACGAAGAAATCCCCTCACTCTCCCACACAAAGGACAACGATTATAACACCGAACTTCAAACTTTGGTTTTTTTGCGGCTTTATTTCGTAAAGCGAGTCTTGACATACACGTAGCCCCTTATTTCGACAATCATGAAGTTCTAAATGGCATACCCAAGTGAGCCAACAAAGACCGGGCTTCGTCATTTCGCTTGGCCGTCGTCACAATCGTAATATCCATTCCATGAATAGAGGTAACCTCATCGTATTTAATTTCAGGAAAGGTTAGCTGCTCTTTTAACCCCAACGTGTAATTACCGTTACCATCAAATGCCTTTGTGGACACACCTCGAAAATCACGTATTCTTGGTAACGCGATATTCATTAAGCGGTCTAAAAATTCATGCATTCGATTTCCACGTAATGTCACTTTGGCCCCAATAGGCATTCCCTCTCGAAGCTTAAACCCTGCAATCGCTTTCTTTGCACGCGTCATAACTGGTTTTTGACCTGTTATTTGCTTGAGCTCGAGGATTGCACCCTCTAATAGCTTAACATTCTGAACAGCCGCACCCATTCCGACATTTAACACAACCCGGTCAAGCCTAGGAACCTGCATCGCGTTCGCGTACGAATAGTCCTTAAGCATAGCTGGCACAACACGCTCATGATACACAGCTTTCAATCTCGGGGTATACGACTGACCAGTTGAAGAGCCGACCCCTTCGCTCTGCTTTTCAGATTTTTTTTCACTTTTCATCAGTTCTTATCCAATGACTCATCAGGAGCCTTCTGATACACTCGTATTTTCCGTCCGTCATCAAGAATCTTCATCCTGGTACGTGATGGCTTTTTCACCAACTCACAATACGGCATAATATTCGAAATGGCCATCGATGCCTCTTTCTCTAAAATTCCGCCCTGCTTATTTTTTTGAGTAGGCTTCGTATGGCGTTTTACAATATTAATTTTCTCTACCATCACTCGACCAGCCTGCATCGAAATAGAGAGGACCTTCCCGATCTTCCCACGATCTCGACCAGCAATAACCATAACGGTATCACCTTTTTTTATTCGACACTTTGCTCGCTCACGCACACGTTGACTCACAACTAAACCTCCAACACGCTAAATAACTTCAGGTGCTAATGAAATAATTTTCATATACTTTTTCATTCGTAGCTCGCGAGCAACAGGGCCGAATATTCGAGTCCCGATTGGATCGCCTTGGGCATTTACCAATACGCAAGCGTTTCGATCAAACTTGATATGAGAACCGTCAACACGGCGCCGACCTTTCTTTGTTCTCACAATGACAGCTTTGACCACATCACCTTTCTTAACCGAAGCCTTTGGAATAGCCTCCCTCACGGAGACGACTATTAAATCTCCCAATGAGCCATATCGACGCTTTGTTCCACCAAGCACATGAAAACATCGCACACTTTTCGCGCCTGAATTATCTGCAACATCAAGATATGTATAATTTTGAATCATAATGAGTCTCAACAAGGATGATTACTAATTGTCAAAATTTTTAAACGCCCCCACCCTTAGACAGTATTTCAGCGACCCGCCAATGCTTTTCCTTGCTTAAGGGCCTTGAAGGCGAGAGCCGAACACGATCACCAACTTGACAACGATCACCCTCATCATGCGCTTTCAGCTTCGTAATTCGTTTCATAATTTTCCCGTAAAGTGGATGTGCCACTTGACGAGTTACCGCCACGACAACAGTTTTAGCCATTTTATTGCTAATCACACTGCCATAAAAGTACTTGGGTTTCTTTCGAATCGTAGTCATCATATTTTATTCAGCCTACCCTAACGGCTTGCCGCGTCAGGACCTTTCGCCATTGCACGCTGCCGGATGACGGTCATTACCCTGGCCACATCGTGTTTGGTTTGCCTAATACGCATTGGGTTTTCAATTCTTCCCATCGCAAGCTGACAACGGAAATGAAATAATTCCTCTTTCAACTGCTTGACCTTCCCAAGCAGTTCAGACTCTTCCATATCTCGCAATTCACTCACATTCACTGAAATGACCCCTTATCACAAATTAATTTCACCGCGAACCACAAATTTCGTCGCAATTGGCAACTTGTGCCCAGCTAACCGTAAAGCCTCTTCCGCCACAGGCCTCGTCACATCATCCATCTCGTAGAGAATACGACCAGGCTTGACAACAGCAACCCAAAACTCAGGGTTACCCTTACCTTTACCCATTCGAACCTCTGCTGGTTTTTTTGTGACTGGCTTATCAGGAAAGACTCTTGTCCAGATTCGACCTCCACGCTTTACATGACGGGTCATAGCAATTCTCGCCGCCTCAAGCTGCCTTGCCGTGATGCGCCCTGGCTCTAAAGCCTTCAAGCCAAATTGGCCAAGGGTTACATTACCGCCCTTATAGGCCTTCCCGCGCATTCGCCCCTTCTGCACTTTACGGTACTTTATTCGTTTCGGTGCTAACATTCCCTATTTCCTTAAACCGGCTAAGAAAGTCTACAATACCCGAACACAACCTTACGTGTTACAAAAATCCTAAAGTGGAGTCAGCTTTTTCCGCAGAAGGTACTGTTGCCTCACCCTTAAAAATCCACGCTTTCACTCCAATTTGCCCCATGGCCGTCTTCGCCTCGGCAAAACCATACTCCACGTCCGCCCGAAGGGTATGAAGAGGAACGCGACCTTCACGATACCATTCAGTCCGAGCAATCTCATTCCCACCTAACCTACCGGCACAGTATACCCGAACCCCTAAGGCTCCAAGACGCAAAGCCGATGCGACACTCCGCTTTAAAGCGCGGCGAAAAGACACACGCTTCTCGAGCTGCGTCGCAATATTTTCAGCAACAAGCTGGGCATCCAACTCCGGCTTTTTAATTTCCTTGACCGTGACATACACTTCATTCCCATATTCACGCTCCAAGGAAGCCTTCAATTTATCGACCTCTGCCCCTTTTCGACCAATAATAATACCAGGGCGTGCCGTATGGATGATGACTTTTACTTGATTACCAGACCGCTCTATTTCAACTCTGGAAATTCCCGCGTGATAGAGCCGCTTCTTCACGAGACCTCGTATAGCGAGATCTTGATGCAAAAGCTTTGTGAAATCTCTCTTTGCATACCATCGAGAATTCCACGTTCGCGTGTAACCAAGACGAAAACCGAATGGGTGGGTTTTTTGACCCATCTTTACCTCACAGCCTTCCGATTAAACATAAACAATAGACTTACCCTCAGGACATCGGACCTACAACGAGCGTAATATGGCTTGTCCGTTTCACTATAGGATTAGCCCTTCCCATGGATCGAGCACGAAACCGTTTAAGCACAGGCCCACCATCCACATAGGCTCGGATAATCCTAAGCGAATCAGGTTCGCCCAACTCCTTCTGACCAGCATTCGCAACAGCCGACTGCAATACCTGCTCCACAACCCTTGCTGCCGAGCGCGGCGTATATCGTAAAAGGTTCAACGCCTCTTGAGCTTGTCGACCGCGAACCATGTCAACCACTTCCCTAGCTTTCCTAGGCGTAATTCTTACATGACGTAAAAGAGCACGAGCTTCAGACACAACAGTTACCTCAATTCACAACTTCGCATTAAACATAAACTGCCTTATGTACATTCACTACTTTAAGGCGGCACCTTTTTCTGTTTTCGCAGCGCCATGGCCCTTAAAGAACCGAGTAGGAGAAAACTCCCCAAGCTTGTGGCCAACCATATTTTCGGTGACATACACTGGAATAAACTTTCTCCCGTTATGCACACCAAACGTATGACCAATCATCTCGGGAACAATTGTTGATCGACGAGACCAGGTTTTAATCAACTTTGATTCACGTGAATCATTCATCTTTTCAACTTTTTCCATTAGATGATCATCAACAAATGGACCTTTTCGTACTGATCTAGGCATTTAAGATCCTCACTTACCTTTCTTGGACTTCCGCCGTGAAATAATGAACTTTGATGACGGATTTTTCTTTTTTCGAGTCTTATATCCCTTTGTCGGAACACCCCACGGTGAAACAGGATGAGGATTTCCCTGACCAGACTTCCCCTCACCACCTCCATGCGGGTGATCTACCGGATTCATGACGACCCCACGCACATGAGGACGGCGTCCCTTCCAACGCGAACGCCCCGCCTTGCCGACTGTGATATTTCCATGATCACTATTACCAACCTGCCCAACCGTAGCCATGCACGTACCTAAAATACGACGCATTTCGCCAGACACCAAACGAACCTGAACATACGCTCCATCACGACCCATAACCTGAGCCGAAGAGCCCGCACTCCGAACTAACTGCGCACCCTTCCCAGGGCGAAGCTCAATATTATGAACGACAGAACCAAGAGGCATAGACATGAGAGGCAAGGCATTTCCAACTCGAATCTCTGACCCGACACCGGCATACACACGGCCACCCACATTCAATCCATCAGGAGCTAAAATATAGCGCTTCTCCCCATCTTTATAGCAAAGAAGAGCAATTCTGGCTGAACGATTAGGATCATACTCAATACTTATGACCTTCGCCTCAACGCCAACCTTATCTCTCTTGAAGTCTATCTTTCTATACAGTCGTTTATGCCCACCTCCACGAAAACGAGAGGTAACTCTTCCACGATTGTTGCGACCTCCTGACTTCGCTAAACTTTCAGTGAGGCCCTTTTCCGGTCGTTTCTTTGACAGTCCCGCATTCGACAGCGCGGACATTCCTCGACGCCCAGGCGATGTTGGCTTATATTCTTTAATTGGCATTTCGTTTACTCACAGCAGTACAAAAAGAGAATGTCTAGGAGAGCGAACTACGCGCTCTCATACAAATCAACCTTTTCACCTTCCTTAAGCGTCACTATGGCCTTCTTCCAATCAGGCCTACGTCCAACAAACCGACCTTGACGCTTAGGCTTTCCCTTAACATTCATGACATTAACGGCCTCGACCTTAACTTTTAAGATCGCCTCAACAGCTTGCCCTATATCGATTCTCGATGCCCTTCGGCTTACGACAAACGATACACAATTCTTACTATCACGAAGATTCGTAATCTTCTCCGTCAAAAGAGGGCGAATTAAAATATCATATGGATTCAACATTACGACCAAAACTCCTGAATCTTTTCAACTTCACTTTGAAGAAGTACCACCTTTTCGTACCGCAAAATGTCATAGACATTCAAATTTTCAACCTTCGTCAGCTTGACTCCACTAAGGTTACGCGATGCCCTCTCTAAGGCATGGTAATCATCACCAGCCACGATTAACGCCCCGCCAGATAAACCTGCACCTGACAATACTTTGGCCAAATGACGTGTCTTTTGCTCAGGCAAGGCAATACTCGCCAGGATGACAACATCACCATCACCCACTCTTGATGACAAAGCGGAACGAAGGGCTAATCTATACATCTTCCTTGGCATCCGATAACTGTAATCCCTTGGCTTTGGACCAAACACAATACCACCATGACGCCAAATTGGCGAACGAACAGACCCGGAGCGCGCACGACCAGTATGCTTTTGCTTCCATGGCTTCTTACCAGAGCCAGCCACTTCTCCTCGCCCCTTCGTTGACGACGTTCCCTGCCGAAAGGAAGCTCTCTGCATATTCACAGCCGCATGCAGAAGAGAGCGGTCAACTGGAGTACCAAATACGCGTTCACCCAATTCCACAGTTTCAGCTTGACTGCCATCTGCCTTAGTGATCTTGTACGTTGGCATTTCCTCTACTATTCCTTACCCTTAAGTTTTCTCACAATCACAAGTGAACCAATACTGCCAGGCACAGACCCAGAAATAAACAATAGATTTTCTTCAGGTCGAACCTCAACAACCTTTAACCCCTGAACCGTAATACGCTTATTACCCATTTGACCAGGCATACCCTTATTTTTCCATACACGCGATGGATAGGAAGCATTACCAATTGACCCTGGAGCGCGATGAAACATTGAGCCATGCGTGGCAGGTCCACCTGAATAATTATGACGCTTCATGACACCCTGAAAGCCCTTACCCTTTGATACCCCCTGAACATCAATCCCCTCACCCTCAGAAAAGATATCAACCTTAAACAGATCACCCACCTTACACTCACCAGCCGCAGAAAACTCACGAAGGTAACGCCAAAGCCGAGACTCCCTCGCACGAAAATGACCCACATTCGGCTTGGCTAACTTCTTCTCTTGAATCTCCTCAAATCCAACTTGAACAGCATCATATCCATCACGATCCTTCGTCTTGACCTGAGCGACCCCACATGGCCCTGCCTCAACAACGGTAACCGGCAACAGCCTACGCTGAGCGTCAAAGACCTGAATCATTCCCAACTTTCTACCCAACAAACCAGCAATCATGTGATAACCCTGAGTTTCTATATTTCAGTACAAGTAATTGCCATGCAGCGCGGACAACAAATCACACGAACATTACAATTTAATTTCAACGTCGACACCTGCAGCCAAATTCAACTTCATTAAAGCATCCATCGTTTCAGGCGTCGGCTCCATAATATCCAACAATCTTTTATGGGTTCGAATTTCAAATTGCTCGCGAGATTTCTTATCGCAATGAGTCGCTCGCTGAACGGTAAACTTTTCGATGCGCGTCGGCAACGGAACAGGACCGGCAATCCTGGCACCACTCCGCATCACCGTATCAACAATCTCACGCACGGACTGATCCAAAATGCGATAGTCGAACCCTTTTAACCGAATCCTAATTCTGCGCTCTCCATTCACCGTGTCAAAACCCCTCTTTCCAGCCTCAGGCTAAGATTTCCGTGACCACACCGGCTCCGACCGTCCGACCACCTTCCCGCACCGCGAACCGTAACCCCTGCTCCATCGCGATCGGCGCGATCAACTCGCCCGTGAACGAGACATTGTCCCCCGGCATCACCATCTCCACCCCGGCCTCTAACTCCACAATCCCCGTCACATCTGTCGTCCGGAAATAAAATTGTGGCCGATACCCCTTAAAGAACGGCGTATGCCGCCCCCCCTCTTCCTTTGTCAACACATACACTTCCGCCTTAAACTTCGTATGCGGCGTGATACTCTTGGGCTTCGCGAGCACCATCCCGCGCTCCACGTCCTCCTTCTTCGTCCCCCGAAGTAAGGCCCCAATGTTATCCCCCGCCTGCCCTTCATCCAACACCTTGCGAAACATCTCCACGCCCGTCACCACGGTCGTCTGCGTATCTTTCAACCCGACAATCTCAATCTCATCACCCACCTTCACTTGCCCACGCTCCACACGACCCGTGACCACCGTCCCCCGCCCACTGATCGTAAACACATCTTCAATCGGCATTAAAAACGGCTTATCAATCGCGCGCTCTGGCGTCGGGATATAACTATCCACCGCCTCTAACAATTTCATAATCGAAGGCACCCCGATCTCACTCTGATCCCCTTCAATCGCCTTAATCGCCGAACCCGTCACAATCGGCACATCATCGCCTGGAAACCCATACTTACTCAGCAACTCCCGCACTTCCAGCTCCACCAACTCCAAGAGCTCGGGATCTTCCACTTTATCTGCCTTATTCAAAAAGACCACAATATAGGGCACCCCCACCTGCCGCGCCAAGAGTATATGCTCGCGCGTTTGCGGCATCGGCCCATCAGCAGCTGAGACCACCAAAATGGCTCCATCCATTTGCGCCGCGCCCGTGATCATATTCTTGACATAGTCCGCATGCCCCGGACAGTCTACATGCGCATAATGGCGATTCTGCGACTCATACTCGACATGGGAAATGGCAATCGTGAGAATTTTCGTGGGATCCCGACGGCCCTGCGATTCACTCGCCTTGGCCACCTCATCGTAGGCCACATATTGCGCCATCCCTTGATCGCCCATCACCTTCGTCAACGCCGAGGTCAGCGTCGTCTTCCCATGGTCCACATGCCCCACGGTTCCCACGTTCAAATGCGGCTTCTTCCGCTCAAATTTCGCCTTCCCCATTCCCGCCTCCTTATCAGTTCTTTTCTATCAAGCCATCACACAAACAAGTCAACAACATACACCAAAAAGAAACGCTAAAACCCTACTCTCCACTCTGCTTTTTGATAATTTGCTGAGCTAACTGCTTTGGCACAGCTTCATATTCCTCAAATTCCATACTATAAGTCGCACGCCCCTGAGTCTTTGACCTCAAGTCGGTTGCGTACCCAAACATCTCGCTTAACGGAACAGCAGCGTCAACGGCCTGCGATGAAGCCCGCGCCTTTATGCCATGGACCTTACCTCGCCGGCTATTCAGATCACCAATTACATCACCCATAAAATCTTGAGGCACGAGAACTTCAACCTTCATAATCGGCTCCAACAATGTTGGATCAGCCTTTCGACATGCAGCCTCGAAAGCCATAGATGCGGCGATCTTAAAAGCCATCTCATTCGAATCAACATCATGATACGAGCCATCAAACAAGGTCACCTTCAGGTCTCGCATGGGATAACCCGCCAGCACGCCAGACTCCAAACGCTCACGCACACCCTTTTCCACAGCAGGAATATACTCCCTTGGAATCGCCCCACCAACAATTTTGTTGACAAATTCCAGACCAACCCCAGTATCTCCAGGCTCAACAGTCAGCATGACATGACCATACTGACCTCGACCACCAGTCTGCTTCACATACTTGCCTTCAGCATCAGCAGCCTTCTTAATAGTCTCTCGATAGGCCACCTCAGGCTTTCCGACGTTGGCCTGCACCTTAAACTCCCGCAGAAGACGATCAACAATAATCTCCAAGTGCAATTCACCCATACCAGAAATTAATGTCTGCCCGGTCTCCTCATCAGTCTTCACATGAAAGGAAGGATCTTCCTGTGCAAGCTTACCAAGCGAAAACCCAAGCTTTTCTAGATCCTGCTTGGTTTTTGGCTCAACAGCAAGGGAGATAACTGGCTCTGGAAACTTAATGACTTCCAGCAAAATTGGATGCTTTTCATCACTCAACGTATCGCCAGTCCGCGAGTCCTTTAACCCAACTGCCGCGGCAATGTCTCCAGCAAAGACCTCATCAATATCTTCACGTTTATTCGCATGCATCTTCAAAAGTCGACCGACACGCTCTTTTCTACCCTGCGTGACATTGTAGATGTATGACCCGGTAGACAGCCTTCCGGAATACACACGAAAATATGTCAATTGACCGGCAAAGGGATCACTCATAATCTTAAATGCCAAGGCAGAGAACGGCTCATCCAATTCAGGCTTGCGCGCAAGCTCCTCCCCACTCTTAGGCTCCACGCCAACCACAGGAGGAAGATCCAAAGGCGAAGGGAGAAAATCAATGACTGCATCCAATAAGGGCTGAACCCCCTTATTCTTAAATGCAGACCCGCAAAAGATAGGCGTAATCTTCATGCTGATAGTGCCAGCCCGTATCGCTCGCTTAATCTCATCAACACTAAGCTCTTCCCCGTTCAGGTAACGCTCCATCACAGAATCATCAAATTCCGCAACAGCATCAATCATTTTTTCTCTATATTCCTGCGCCAATTCAAGAGACTCCGAAGGAATATCCTCAACGGTATATGCCGCCCCAAGACTTTCATCGTCATAGACATAAGCCTTCATTTCAACCAAATCAAACAACCCACGAAGCGAATCTTCCTTCCCATAGGGCAATTGAATAGGAACAGGATTCGCTCCCAAGCGATCAACCATGGTCTGGATTCCAGCAAAATAGTCGGCGCCGACACGATCCATCTTATTCATAAAAGCAATACGAGGAACCTGATACTTATCAGCCTGACGCCACACCGTCTCCGATTGAGGCTCCACACCTTGCACGGCATCAAAAACCGCTACAGCACCGTCCAACACGCGAAGCGATCTTTCGACCTCAATAGTAAAATCGACATGACCAGGAGTATCAATGATATTAATCCTATGCTCACCCCAAAAACAGGTTGTCGCAGCCGACGTAATCGTAATACCACGCTCACGCTCCTGCTCCATCCAGTCCATCTGAGCAGCCCCCTCATGGACCTCACCAATACGATGAGACACTCCGGTATAAAACAATATCCGCTCAGTTGTCGTCGTCTTCCCAGCGTCAATATGGGCCATAATGCCTATATTCCTAGTACGACTCAGACTTAATGGTAAATCTATACCCACACGTTCTCCACAAAAAAATACTGCAGGATTATTAAAGCCCAACACCCCAAGCAGTCAAAGCACCAACAGACCGCCCTGGACGGGACCACCTGCAGCACACAAAAAGCTACCTACCAACGGTAGTGCGCAAAAGCTCGATTCGCTTCAGCCATCCGATGCACTTCATCTCGCTTCTTCACAGATGCCCCGGCATTGTTCGCCGCATCCAACAACTCACCCGCAAGCTTCTCCTGCATGCTACGCCCAGCCCTCGCCTTTGCACTCTGACTAATCCACCTCAGCCCCAAGGCGATCTGGCGCACAGAACGAATCTCAACGGGAACCTGATACGAAGCCCCACCAACACGACGAGACTTCACCTCAACAACAGGCTTTACGTTTCCGAGAGCCGCGTGAAACACCTTTAGTGGGTCATTCCCCGTCTTCTCCTGAACGAGATCAAAGGCCCCGTAACATACGCGCTCAACAGTGCTCCTCTTACCATCCTTCATAAGGATGCTCAGAAACTTCCCGACCACCGGGTCATTAAAGCGCGGATCATACGAGACTTTCTTACGGAGTACAATAGGCCTTCTAGGCATAACGAAAAAATTCCAATTTAAAGAAAATTAAGAGTGAGAATGGAGCACATCAACCACTACTTAGGCTTCTTCGCTCCATACTTGGATCGACCCTGCTTTCGATTGGCCACACCAACGGCATCCAAAGCCCCACGAACCATATGATACCGAACGCCAGGCAAGTCCTTAACCCGACCGCCACGAATCAGTACAATGGAATGCTCCTGAAGGTTGTGACCCATACCAGGAATGTACGTCGTCACTTCAACGCCCGTCGTTAATCGAACCCTCGCAACCTTACGCAAAGCTGAATTCGGCTTCTTTGGAGTCGTCGTATAAACCCTGAGACACACACCGCGACGCTGAGGGCAACGGTTCAATGCAGGGCTCTTGCTTTTAGCTTTTGCACTCTTTCGTGATCCACGAATTAATTGATTAACGGTAGGCATGTATTTTCCCTGATTGCTTTCAGATATTATTAAATCTTGCGCAAAACCGACGAATTATATAGAGCAAACCTTACTCTGTCAAGAGATGTTTCCTGCATCTCAAATAAATAATTCGCCCCTTACGTACCTCCGGAAGGAACCACTGCCAACGGACTCACGCTTCCCTCTTCACCTTCAGGCAATTCCGTTTTTTGAACAGGTCCAGGAACGTAGGTTTCTCGATACTCTGAATAGCCAGTCCCGGCTGGAATTAACCTTCCAACAATGACATTCTCTTTTAACCCACGGAGATCATCGACTCGACCATTGATAGCCGCCTCCGTCAGCACTCGTGTCGTTTCCTGGAATGACGCCCCAGAAATGAAGCTGTCCGTGCTCAATGAAGCCTTGGTTATTCCAAGGAGAACCGGCTTTCCAATCGCAGGAACCCCGCCCTCTGCCAGAACTCGTTCATTTTCATCTTCAAAATTAAACCTATTAACCTGAGTCCCAGGCAAAAATATCGTATCACCCGCTTCCTCAATTCGTATCTTCCGAAGCATTTGACGCGTAATAACCTCAATATGCTTATCGTTAATTACCACACCCTGCAAGCGATACACTTCCTGAACTTCATTTACAAGAAACTTCTGGAGCTCCCTTGGCCCCAAGACCGCAAGAATATCATGTGGATTCGCTGAGCCATCCATCAGCGGCTCACCAGCACGAACCCAATCCCCCTCATGCACATTGACATGCCGCCCGCGCGGGATAGAGTACTCCTTGACATCACCAATTTTATTATCGACCGAGACCTTCCGCATGCCTTTTACGAAACCACCAAAGGACACCTCACCATCAATTTCACTGACAACAGCCTGCTCCTTTGGTTTCCTTGCCTCAAATAGCTCCGCAACTCTCGGTAAACCACCAGTAATATCTTTGGTTTTCGTTGTTTCTCGAGGAATTTTTGCCAACACGTCGCCAGGATGAACAATACCACCTTTTTCAACAAAAATATGTGCACCAACTGGCAATAAATATCGCGCCTGAGCCCCAGATGAAAGCTTACCGGTCTTCCCTCCATCATCTTTGATTGACAAACGTGGCCGCAGATTCGTCCCGGCTTGCTCAATGACAACCTTCCGCGATAACCCGGTCACCTCATCGACCTCTTCCTTCATGGTCACGCCTTCGGATATGTCACCATAAGCAATTTTTCCACCAACTTCAGTTAAGATCGTCAGAGAATAAGGGTCCCACTCGACAACCTTTTGCCCAAGTTCAACCTTCCCGCCATCCTTCACCTTTATTTTCGCGCCATAAACAACAGGATACTTCTCTCGTTCACGACCGCTATCATCGAAAACCGCAACCTTCGCATTCCGACTCATCACAACCCAATCACCCTTCTGGGTTTTGACGGCCATCGATGGATTATGAAAATCTGCATTCTTTTTGGCATCAAAGCTCAAATACTTGAGATACCCTTCATGCCGAACCTCAAGCACTGTCTGCTCGACAACTTTGCTTGCCGTTCCGCCGATATGAAATGTCCGCATGGTTAACTGCGTACCAGGCTCACCAATGGACTGTGCCGCAATCACACCAACGGGCTCACCTTTCTCCACAAGCCGCCCCTTTGCTAAGTCGCGACCATAACACATGACGCACACACCCCATCTTGCCTGACATGTCAGGACAGATCGAATACGAACTTGATCAATACCCGACTCAACAACGGCACGAACACGAGCCTCATCAAGCTCCACATTGGCCTTCACAATGACTTCTTGCGTAACGGGATCATGAACATCTTCTGCCGTAAGACGGCCCAGAATTCTCTCCTCCAAAGGCTGTATGACCTCACCACCTTCAACAAGCGATGTGACGATAATTCCATCAGTGGTCATGCAATCAATCCCGCTGACAATGACATCTTGAGCAATATCAACAAGACGACGGGTTAAATACCCTGAATTTGCAGTTTTCAGCGCGGTATCCGCTAGACCTTTCCGTGCACCATGCGTAGAGATGAAATACTGGAGCACCGTCAACCCTTCCCTAAAGTTGGCCGTAATTGGCGTCTCAATGATTTCACCGGATGGCTTAGCCATTAATCCCCGCATACCTCCAAGCTGCCTGATTTGCTGAGAACTCCCTCGAGCTCCAGAGTCCGCCATCATGAAAATCGGGTTTAAGGCTTGCATCTCACTACCGTCGCCGTCTGCAGCACTAATTTCGCTCATCATCTCATTGGCAACCTGTTCACTGACATGGGCCCAAATATCAATGACTTTGTTGTACCGTTCACCATTCGTAATGAGCCCCTCACTATATTGCTGCTGAACATCATGCACCTCAACTTCAGCCTTTTTAATGAGTGCTTCCTTCTTTGTCGGAATATGCATATTGTCGATACAAATGGATACGCCAGCTTTTGTCGCATACGCAAAGCCTAAATCCTTCAGTTTATCCAACATCACGACCACTTCATGAAGGCCTGCCTGGCGATACACCGCATCAATCAGCTTTGTCATTTCTTTTTTGGTCATCAATTGATTGACATTTGAAAACGGTATTTTCGATGGTAGAATTTCATACAACAATATTCTTCCCACCGTGGACTCAATCAATGCATGCTCGATGCGCACCTTGACGCGAGCCTGCTCTTCAACCTCTCCAGCATCATAGGCAATCCGCACTTCCTCAGGAGAAGAGAAAATCGCCCCTTCACCCTTCGCCCCCTTGGACTCCTTCGTCAACCAGTAACAGCCCAACACCATGTCTTGTGACGGGATTGATAATGGTTTTCCATTCGCAGGAGAAAGCACATTATTAATAGACATCATCAGCACCCGAGCCTCAATTTGCGCCTCAACGGAGAGCGGTACATGAACCGCCATCTGATCACCATCAAAGTCAGCATTAAAAGCGGCACACACAAGAGGATGAAGACGGATCGCCTTCCCCTCGACCAACACAGGGTCAAATGCCTGTATACCCAATCGGTGCAGTGTCGGTGCTCGATTCAACATTACGGGATGCTCACGAATCACTTCATCCAAGACATCCCAAACCTCAGGACGCTCTTTCTCAACGAGACGCTTCGCACTTTTAATAGTCGTCGCAGCACCACGCTCTTCAAGTTTATGGAAAATAAATGGCTTAAACAGCTCCAGAGCCATTTTCTTGGGAATTCCACATTGATTCAACCGCAGCTCAGGGCCCACGACAATCACGGAACGGCCAGAGTAATCAACGCGTTTTCCTAATAGGTTTTGACGGAATCGCCCCTGTTTTCCTTTGAGCATATCGCTCAGGGATTTTAACGGACGCTTGTTCGCTCCCCGAATAACTCGTCCACGGCGTCCGTTATCAAATAACGCATCAACCGCCTCCTGAAGCATTCGCATCTCATTGCGAATAATCACTCCGGGAGCCTTCAGCTCAACCAATCGCTTGAGGCGATTATTTCGATTAATGACACGCCGGTACAGGTCGTTTAAGTCAGATGTGGCAAATCGCCCACCATCTAATGGCACGAGCGGACGAAGCTCTGGAGGTAAAACAGGAATGGCATCCATGATCATCCACTCAGGATTGTTCCCTGACTTAAAAAATGCCTCAATCACCTTGAGTCGCTTCGTTAATTTTTTATTCACAGCCGAAGACACAGATCCCTTCATCTTGGTATCGCGCTCATTCCATAAGGCTTCAACATCAACTTTCCGCAGTAACTCGCGAATAGCCTCCGCACCGATACCAACCTTGAAGGACTGAATCCCAAACTCCTCAAGGCATTCCCGATACTTCTCTTCCGTTAACAATTCATGTTCTTTAAGCGAGGTATTTCCTGGATCAAGTACCACATACGCTTCAAAATAGAGAATTTTCTCTAATTGCTTGAGGCTCATGTCCAATAAGATACCAATCCGGCTTGGGACACCTTTTAAGAACCAAATATGGGCAACTGGAGCCGCCAGCTCAATATGCCCCATCCGCTCACGACGTACCTTTGACTGGATAACCTCAACGCCACACTTGTCACACACAATTCCCCGATGCTTCATTCTCTTGTATTTACCGCAATTGCATTCCCAGTCCTTTGTGGGACCAAAAATTTTCGCGCAAAAAAGCCCGTCACGTTCAGGCTTAAACGAACGATAATTAATGGTTTCTGGTTTTTTCACCTCTCCGTATGACCAAGACCGGATTTTTTCCGGAGATGCAATACGAATTCGCATGGCATCAAATGACACAGCATCACGCGGCTTCTCAAATAGGGAATATATACTTTCCAAAGAATTTCCCTCCAATTAAAAAGACAACTGCATTACTCAGGTGACAGACCGATTAGTCGGCAGACTTAATCAATTCAACATCCAAGCCCAAACTTTGCAGCTCTTTGACCAACACATTAAACGATTCAGGAAGACCAGGCTCTAAGAAGTTTTCACCCTTGACGATCGCCTCATACATTCGGGATCGCCCAGGAACGTCATCAGACTTCACGGTTAAAAACTCTTGCAGTGTGGATGCAGCGCCATACGCCTGAAGCGCCCACACCTCCATTTCGCCAAGCCGCTGGCCACCAAATTGCGCTTTTCCTCCAAGTGGCTGCTGCGTGACCAATGAATAGGGCCCAATCGAACGAGCATGAATCTTATCATCAACCAAATGATGCAATTTCAACATATACACATAGCCAACGGTCACAGGACTCTTGAATGGCTCACCGAACCGACCATCATACACGACCGACTGCCCACTTTCAGGCAGATTGGCTTGCTTGAGGAATTGCTTAATTTCCATTTCAGATGCGCCATCAAATACTGGGCTTTCCACATGAATGCCCAACGCTTTCGCAGCCCATCCAAGGTGCGTTTCAAGGATCTGCCCTACATTCATCCGAGACGGAACACCCAACGGATTGAGCACAATTTCAATCGGCGTCCCATCTGGCAAATACGGCATATCCTCTTCTGGAAGAATCCGGGAGACCACACCTTTATTCCCATGACGGCCTGCCATTTTATCGCCCACAGCAATCTTACGTTTGATGGCGAGATACACTTTCACTAACTTAATGACGCCAGGCGGCAACTCATCCCCTCGCCTCAATCGACCAACTCGTTCATCATACATGGTTTGAAGAATTTCGATCTGATCTTTGACCGCTCGCTCAATTTCCTCAAGTTTCTTTTGCTCTTCCCCATCACCAAGAATGACACGACGCGCATCATCATTCGAAAGCTTCCTCAAGACTTCTGCTGTAATTCGCCCTTTTTTCTTGAGAATCACTTCGCCACTATCAGGATCCATGAGGTCACGGCCAACAAATTGACCAAGGAGGAGTTTTCGAATTTTCTTGTTACGCTCCTCCTCAATGATGCGAAGCTCGTCCTGATAGTTTCTTTCAATTTTGACACGATCATCAGACTCAATCGTCTTGGACCGATCATCCTTATCAACGCCTTTTCTGGAGAAAATCTTGACGTCAACGACAATACCTTCAATGCCAGGTGGGACCTGGAGAGACGTGTCCTTCACATCACCCGCCTTCTCGCCAAAGATCGCTCGAAGAAGTTTTTCCTCAGGCGTCAACTGCGTTTCGCCTTTCGGAGTCACCTTTCCAACCAAAATATCTCCAGCTTTCACCTCGGCTCCAATTCGAACGATCCCACTTTCATCAAGATTTTTTAGCGCCTCTTCACCAAGATTCGGAATATCTCGAGTAATCTCTTCTTTACCAAGCTTGGTATCACGGGCTTCGACTTCAAACTCTTCGATGTGGATAGACGTGAACGTGTCATCACGAACAAGTTTTTCACTTAATAAAATGGCATCTTCGAAGTTATATCCACCCCATGGCATGAAAGCGACGAGGACGTTTTTCCCAAGCGCCAACTCACCACGATCCATGGCAGGCCCATCAACGAGCACCTGCCCCTTCTTGACGGGCTGCCCGACACGCACGATCGGAGTTTGCGTAATACAGGTGTTTTGATTCGTTCGTTGAAACTTAATCAGGTCAAATGTTTCCAACAACCGACTCCCACCTTTTTTTCCCTCTTCCGTCTTTTGAAGCTCGGCTCGTATCACAATCCGCCTGGCATCGACACTTTCAACAACTCCATCACTCGATGCGCGCTCTAAATACCCAGAATCACGTGCAACAATCGACTCCATTCCCGTGCCAACCAATGGCGCATCACACTGTATCAATGGAACAGCCTGTCGCTGCATGTTCGACCCCATCAATGCGCGATTCGCATCATCATGTTCTAAAAATGGAACGAGTGCCGTCGCAACACTCACCACTTGCTTGGGCGACACATCGAGGTAATCCACTTCTTCTGGTGTCGTGATGACAAACTCACCACCTGCCCGCGCCGTAATCGTGTCGGACTCAAACCGCCCAGCCGTATCGACTTTGGTATTGGCTTGCGCAATGACAAATTTTTCACCTTCAAGTGGCGAGAGGAATTCAACCTCATCAACCGGACGGCCCTTTCGCACTTTACGAAATGGCGCCTCAATAAACCCAAACTGATTGATGCGGGCATAGGTTGCCAACGATGTAATCAGACCAATATTGGGTCCTTCAGGCGTTTCAATTGGACATATTCGACTGTAGTGGGACGGATGCACATCCCGCACTTCGAAACCCGCCCGCTCTCGCGTCAATCCGCCAGGACCAAGTGCCGACAATCGCCGCTTGTGCGTAATCTCTGCCAGAGGGTTCGTTTGATCCATAAATTGAGAGAGCTGACTCCCCGCAAAAAACTCCTTGATCGCCGCAACAATGGGTTTCGCATTGATCAAATCATGCGGGAGCACCGTTTCCATATCGAGTAAGTTCATACGCTCTTTAATGCTTCGCTCCATGCGTGCGAGACCCAATCGAATCTGATTCTCCAACAATTCACCCACAGAACGAACACGTCGATTCCCCAAATGGTCAATATCATCGACTTCGCCTTTTCCTGACTTCAACTCAACAAGACACCGCACAACCTCTACAAGATCTTGGGAGGTTAATGTTCTCTGGTCCAAAGGCAAATCTAATTCGAAGCGTTTGTTCATCTTCAAACGTCCAACCGGGGAAAGGTCATAACGTTTTGGATTGGAAAACAAATTTTCAAACAGTAATTTTGCTGAATCAACAGACGGCATCTCGCCAGGCCGAAGCCGCTTATAAATTTCAACCCAAGCTTCCTCCCGGGAAGAGGTTTTTTCCGCATCCAATGTATCAAGAATCACAGGACTCGCCGTCCCACCAAGATAAATAACCTTAAATGGCGGAAGAGCACCTTCAATAATTTGCTCAATAATTGCTGGAGTTAATCGCTGATTTTTTTCAAGAATGACCTCGTTCGAAGTCGGATCAATTAATTCCGTTAAGACAGCACGACCCACAAGCTCATCCGGCTTCACAGGAATCTCTTTGACTCCTGCAGCCTTAATCTTACCCAAGATGGCCTTCGTAAGACGCATCCCTTCTTTGACGAGCGGATCACCACCACCAGACCCAACAATGTCAACGGGAGCGCGAAGACCGCCATGCAGCTCAGGGTCGAGTTTCCGCACTAACGTGCCCTGACTCACTCGAATTTCTTCAACCGGGTAATACATTTTTAAGAGATCATCTGCAGAATACCCGAAGGCCTTGAGCAAGATCGTCGCCGGCATTTTTCGGCGCCGATCGATGCGAACATACAAAATGTCTCGCGCATCAAATTCAAAGTCCAACCATGAACCACGATACGGAATAATTCTCCCAGAATAGAGAACCTTTCCACTCGCGTGCGTTCGACCTTTATCATGACTGAACGAGGCTCCCGGAGAACGATGAAGCTGACTCACAGCCACTCGCTCTGTTCCATTCACAATGAACGTTCCTCGATCAGTCATTAAAGGCAACTCCCCGACATAGACTTCTTGCTCTCGAACGTCTAGGACTCGATTCTTAACAGCCTTATCTTGACTATCAAACACCACTAATCGAACTCGAAGCTTTAAAGGCGCAGCCAACGTCATCCCTTGCTCTAAACATTCCCGAACATCATACTTTGGCGTGCCTAAGGCATAATTAGAGAATTCTAAAAGAGCCGAATTATTGTAATCTCCGATAGGGAACACGCTTTTCAATGCCGCATGCAGCCCTTTCTCTTCTCGCCTTTCCGGAGGTGTTCCAGCTTGAAGAAATTCATCGTACGACCTTCGCTGAACTTCCACGAGGTCTGGAATTTCAATGGTCAACGGTATTTTTGAAAAACTTTTACGCTGAATTGTCCCCTGATTCACGGATTGGGCCATTCGGTGCTCCTTTAATAAATGAACATGTCGTCGCCAGGGATGGTCGAGACTCTACTTAATTTCTACTGTCGCACCAACCTCTTGAAGTTTCTTTTGGAACCCATCAGCCTCTTCCTTCGACACACCTTCCTTAATAGGCTTAGGAGCGGCTTCCACAAGATCCTTGGCTTCCTTCAATCCCAATCCCGTAATCTCCCGCACAACCTTAATGACTTGAATTTTCTTGTCAGCAGGAGCGGCACCTAACACCACGTCAAAGGAAGTCTTTTCTTCTTCTGCAGCGGCGGCACCCCCTCCAGCAGCTGGAGCAGCCATCACACCAACCGGTGCTGCAGCCGTCACACCAAACTTCTCCTCGAGCGCCTTCACTAATTCAGACAACTCCAAGACACTCATGCTCGACACTCCGTTAATAATATCTTCTTTTGATAAATTCGATTCTGTTGCAGGCATTTCTCCCTCCCCTTTCTGACTTTTGTTTTCTTGTATTGCAGCCACAACGGCAACAAACCCACGGACAATTTGATTCAGCGCTACCACAAACCCACGCACAGGCCCTTGCACGGCTGACAGGAACATCGACAACAATTCAAGCCGAGAAGGAAGGTCCGCAACGGCATGTAAGCGTGCAGGGTCAAGTGCCACACCATCTAGCACGCCACCCTTAACGCTCAACTTGTCTTCACACTTTTCAGCTTTAATAAAATCCCGGACAACTTTGGCAGGCAACACGGGATCATCGTATCCGATCACAAGTGCCAACTGCCCACTAAATAAACCTTGAACCGGCAATAACGGCGTTCCTTCAACAGCTCGACTCGCCAACGTATTTTTCACGACGTGCATACGAGCCTGCGCATCACGAAGCTGCCGACGCAACTGCGCGACCTGATTCACGGGCATTCCAGAACACTCTGCGACAATCGCGAGTCTCGCATTGAGAAACCGATCATGCATCTCCGTCACCACTGCTGACTTTTCTGTCTTTTTCATCGATTCATCTCGCTTCCTGCATCCACCCAGGCCATTACCCAAATTGACGAATGACACCAACGCTATCAAGTGGCACACCAGGGCCCATCGTGCTGGAAAGGGTGGCAGTCTTCACATATCGCCCCTTACTTGATGCTGGCTTTGCTTTCATAATAGAGTCAAAAACAGCTAATGCGTTATCCTTAATCTGCTTGCTGTCAAAGGACACTTTCCCAACAGGCACATGGACAATGCCGGCCTTGTCTACCTTAAACTCAACACGGCCCTTTCGAATCTCCTCAACAGCCTTTCCCACTTCAAACGTGACCGTTCCCGTCTTTGGGTTCGGCATCAAGCCTCGAGGCCCAAGAACCTTACCCAACTTCCCGACCGCCCCCATCAAATCAGGAGTGGCAATCGCAGAATCAAAGTCGAGCCAACCATCCTTGACCTTCTCCAAAAGATCCTCAGCGCCAACAAAGTCAGCTCCAGCCGCTTTAGCCTCCTGCTCTTTTTCCCCTTTAGCAAACACAACGATTCGAACCTTCTTCCCCGTTCCGTAGGGCAGAGCCGTCGTCCCACGAACGAGCTGATCCGCACGTTTTGGGTCAACACCCAAACGTATAGCCAACTCGACGGTTTCATCAAATTTAGCGAACGCAATCTGTTTCACCAGTTCACTTGCCTCTGGAAGGTCATACAACTTTTCTTCCACTTTGGCGCTTGCGGCTCGAAATTTTTTATTCACCCCACACCATCCTTCCTCCAATTAAGACAAAGACACCGCACAGTCGTCACCCTTCAATCGTAATCCCCATGCTTCGCGCAGTTCCGGCAATAATTTTGGCGGCACCCGCGACATCTATTGCATTAAGGTCGACAACTTTTTGTTTGGCAATTTCCTCCAATTGGGAATGCGAGATCTTTCCCACCTTCTGCTTGTGAGGAATACCAGACCCCTTAATCAAGCCAGCCGCTTTTTTCAGCAGATCAGATGCTGGCGGAGTTTTGGTTATAAATGAAAAACTTCGATCTTTGTAAACCGAGATCACAACCGGTATGACCGATCCTTCTTCTTTTTGCGTCTTCGCATTAAACTGTTTACAAAAATCCATAATGTTGACTCCGTGCTGACCCAATGACGGTCCAACAGGAGGTGCCGGATTCGCCTTACCGGCTGGAATCTGTAACTTAATTTGAGTCATCACCTCTTTAGCCATGAGATTTCCCTACACCAGGATTAATGAAGATAACAACGCCCATCCATCACACGGAACAGACAGGCAAGAACCCACCGCATCTATAAAATACTGTACCGATACACACTCACATACATAAAGAACTACCCACGTTCAACTTGCGAAAAGGCAAGTTCAACCGGCGTAGATCGACCGAATATACTCACAAAAACTTTCACTCGAGAATGATCTTCATCAACTTCGTCTACCAACCCGTTAAACCCAAGGAATGGCCCGTCGATAATCCGAACGCTATCACCTTTTTCAAAGTCCACCGACTCCTTCGGAACGGTCATTCCTGACTCAAGTTGCCCCAATAAGGTCTCTGCTTCACCAGGATCTAAAGGGATGGGCCGTATTCCTCCGCCAACAAACCCCGTAACTTTTGGAGTTTCTTTAATCATAACCACGGCTTCATCACTCAATAGACCTTCCGATTCTAGCAAGACATAACCAGGAAAGAATTTTCGTTTTGAAGCTCGCCGCTTTCCATCCTTAAACTCCACAACCTCTTCCGTTGGAACCAACACCTGACCAACGACATCACTCATGCCCATCTGGTTAGCTCGTTCAACGATACTCGTTTTCACTCGCCCCTCATACCCAGCATACGTATGAATAACATACCAATTTTTCGGCATGACGATTTTGACCCCACTAAAGAATTTTACTGATTACCCAAACAAACAACGAATCAGCTATAGACAAATAGATTGCCATAATGACACAGAACAGCAACACGACAGTAGTAGAACCGACCGTCTCCGTTTTGGTTGGATAGGAGACTTTCTTCAGCTCACTCTTAACATCAGAAAGAAATTCTACGATTGACGTCCACAACTTCTTAAACACAATCTATCCCTTATCGCTATCAACTAGCCTATCGGACAACATAAATCTATTCAGACACATTCCTGGCAGGGGCACCAGGATTCGAACCCGGACTTTCGGTTTTGGAGACCGACGTGCTAGCCGTTAACACTATGCCCCTCTATGTTCAGCGAAACGTATTGCGCAAAATCACATGCCGCCCATTCACCCTCGACATTCTCTCCCACGCGTTTACCCTTCCATCTCATAGCACCCCTACTATTTCACTTCTTTATGGGGAACGTGCTTTCGACAAAACCGACAAAACTTTTTTCTCTCCAGTCGGTCCGGGTCATTCTTCTTATTTTTCATTGTCGAGTAATTGCGCCTCTTACATTCACCACACGCCAAAGAAATAATCACCCTCATAACTTTGCTACCTCAACTTGATAAATGAACGTACCAGCCTCAGGCTAAGATTTCCGTGACCACACCGGCTCCGACCGTCCGACCACCTTCCCGCACCGCGAACCGTAACCCCTGCTCCATCGCGATCGGCGCGATCAACTCGCCCGTGAACGAGACATTGTCCCCCGGCATCACCATCTCCACCCCGGCCTCTAACTCCACAATCCCCGTCACATCTGTCGTCCGGAAATAAAATTGTGGCCGATACCCCTTAAAGAACGGCGTATGCCGCCCCCCCTCTTCCTTTGTCAACACATACACTTCCGCCTTAAACTTCGTATGCGGCGTGATACTCTTGGGCTTCGCGAGCACCATCCCGCGCTCCACGTCCTCCTTCTTCGTCCCCCGAAGTAAGGCCCCAATGTTATCCCCCGCCTGCCCTTCATCCAACACCTTGCGAAACATCTCCACGCCCGTCACCACGGTCGTCTGCGTATCTTTCAACCCGACAATCTCAATCTCATCACCCACCTTCACTTGCCCACGCTCCACACGACCCGTGACCACCGTCCCCCGCCCACTGATCGTAAACACATCTTCAATCGGCATTAAAAACGGCTTATCAATCGCGCGCTCTGGCGTCGGGATATAACTATCCACCGCCTCTAACAATTTCATAATCGAAGGCACCCCGATCTCACTCTGATCCCCTTCAATCGCCTTAATCGCCGAACCCGTCACAATCGGCACATCATCGCCTGGAAACCCATACTTACTCAGCAACTCCCGCACTTCCAGCTCCACCAACTCCAAGAGCTCGGGATCTTCCACTTTATCTGCCTTATTCAAAAAGACCACAATATAGGGCACCCCCACCTGCCGCGCCAAGAGTATATGCTCGCGCGTTTGCGGCATCGGCCCATCAGCAGCTGAGACCACCAAAATGGCTCCATCCATTTGCGCCGCGCCCGTGATCATATTCTTGACATAGTCCGCATGCCCCGGACAGTCTACATGCGCATAATGGCGATTCTGCGACTCATACTCGACATGGGAAATGGCAATCGTGAGAATTTTCGTGGGATCCCGACGGCCCTGCGATTCACTCGCCTTGGCCACCTCATCGTAGGCCACATATTGCGCCATCCCTTGATCGCCCATTACCTTCGTCAACGCCGAGGTCAGCGTCGTCTTCCCATGGTCCACATGCCCCACGGTTCCCACGTTCAAATGCGGCTTCTTCCGCTCAAATTTCGCCTTCCCCATTCACGCCTCCAGATTCTCTAATCGATAAAACCGTTATTTTTACAACACAAACTAGTCAGGATATATGAAAACAAGTAAACCGATCACAATACGAAAGTGCCGCCATTAATGGAGCCCACGACGCGGATCGAACGCGTGACCTCGTCCTTACCAAGGACGTGCTCTACCAACTGAGCTACATGGGCCCTCAGCTCTTAACGGTGAACCGTCAAATGCGGAAGAAGGACTTCTCATCCATCATCCCCTCATGGCTCACATAAAATTGGAGCGGGCGATGGGATTTGAACCCACGACAGCCAGCTTGGAAGGCTGGAACTCTACCACTGAGCTACGCCCGCTATTAGTAAATTTCCTAGCGACTAACTAACTTGCTTACCTGCATTCACATCAAATGTATGGTGGGCAGGCAAGGATTCGAACCTTGGAAGCCGATGGCAGCAGATTTACAGTCTGCCCCCGTTGTCCACTTGGGTACCTGCCCTTTATATGTTCCTATGATCGATAGCTCGCAACAGGGAAAGACTGAGTTGGGGGTGGGATTGCTGGCCACTTGCCCACAGAGAAAGATCCTGCCGTTTTAACAGTTTACAAGAAAGCATGAGACTGGAGGTCCCTTGCCTCCGCCAGAAGGGGTATCAAATTGCCACAAGGCAAGGCAATAGCCCAATTTGTAAAGAGCTTATTATACGGAGACTTATTTAGTCAGTCAAGAAAAGACTTCTTGAATAATCCCGAGGTCAACGTTACAACATGATAACGGGATACTAGAGCGAATCCAAAAAAGTTCCAAGCAGGAAAATACCACGAACTTGGCGCGGTGCCGTGTTTCAACGAATGGAAGGTTATCCCCGCTTGAATGTACTGACAATGAGTGACGTGTTCTCTCACGTATTGGATATCACACGGTGACAAGATGGCGTGTTATCGTTTCGGTATAACTGAAACGGCTCTAGACACAAACTCGCTTTCACGAACTGGCACAATCTTGTCATATGGACTTGCATACCAGTGCTTTAGCCTCCTTAACGTATGAGCGAAACCCTTAACTTGACAAAAATTATAGATTCCCCCTAGGATCGCCTCCCCAACCCGTGACCAAAAGGCTTTGTTCTCAACAGATGCCATGCAAAACACATATTTCATCACAATAGGGGTATGCATTCACTTTTTCGTGCTGGGCTTCATGGTGACGACGTCACAGGGCCAAAGTTTAACCCATCCACCTACCGACCAAGAATTTGCCAATGACGGATTGGCAGAAATCATCACTCCACAAAAATCTATCATTATGGGTGAAATTGCCGACACTCCGGCAGAACGATCCAAAGGCCTGATGTTCAGAACACATATGCCACCCGATCATGGCATGCTTTTTATTTTTCAAGAGTTGGATTATTGGAATTTCTGGATGAAAAACACCAAAATTCCATTAGACATTATCTGGATTGATGTGGACTGGAAAGTGGTACATATTGAATCACACGTTCCAATCTGTACGAAAACTGATGATAGCTGCCCTCGATACCGCACGTTGAAAGAAGCGCTCTATGTTCTTGAACTCGGAGCTGGCATGGCCAAACACTACAACATCCGTTTAGGTAGCCAATTGATCGTCAAGTGAGCAAGACATTAGCTCCATACCGGCAATCGGTCCATGAAGCCGATCACAGCCAGCTTCCTACCATCCTCTGACTCGCCTCGCATTCACAACACCTTCAACCTGCTCAATCCCCTTTATCATACGTTCCAAATGGAGGGTATTGGTAATTTCAATCACAAAATCAAGCACGGCCTTTCGATCTTCACGCGTAGAAATTTCTGCTCGAGTAATATTGGCCTGGCAATCTGAAATGGCGGAAGAGATGTCAGCCAATACTCCCGTACGATCCAAGGTTAGCACTGAAACTTTCACGGAGTGGGTCCCCGCAATACTGGAATCCCAATCCGCTTCGACCAATCGATTGTGATCCCAGTCCAAGGCTCGAAGATTTGGGCAACCTACGGTATGAATACTCAGCCCACGCCCACGTGTAATATATCCCATAATCGGATCGCCAGGGACGGGGTTGCAGCATTTAGATAGCTGCATCAGCACGTCGTTGCCCCCCTTCACCTTTACCGACTTTTCTGGATGTGCTGGAGACGTCTTTTCACGTTCTTCGACCACTCCAATGCTCTTATCGCCTGTACTCGTAGAACTTGGAGGCTCCAGTTGATTGACCACCTGGCTCGCTGAAAGTCTTCCATAGCCGACCAACCGAATGAGTTCGTCAACAACATCAAGGCCTCGGGCTTTCGCAATTTCCACGAGACGTTCAGACTTTAGCGTTTGAGCTGTGGGGAGACCATGACGGCGAAACTCTCGCTCCAATAATCTGCGACCAATGTCTAGCGCTCGCTTTTGCTCTTCAATCTTAAACCAATGACGAATTTTGGCCTTCGCACGTGAGGTACGAACAAATTTCAACCATCCTTTATGGGGCACCTGAGAAGACGAGGTGAGAATTTCCAACATATCGCCACTACTCAACTTGTGCCGAAGCGGCACGAGCTTTCCGTTAATTTTAGCACCAACACAATGATCTCCAATTTCCGTGTGAATGGCATACGCAAAATCCACGGGCGTCGAACCAACCGGCATTTCCTTCACTTCGCCAAGCGGGGTAAAGACGAACACGACATCATGAAACAGGTCCAGCTTGACCGAATCCATGAATTGACGATTATCGGAAAGATCTTTGTGCCACTCCACAAACTGCCGTAACCAACTAAAGACTTTCTCATCCTTGCCGGTGACCGCGCCGGGTTCTTTGTAACGCCAGTGCGAGGCAACGCCATACTCATTTATCCGATGCATTTCCTCTGTTCGAATTTGAAACTCGACATATTCGCCTTGCGGACCAACAACAGTGGTATGCAACGATTGATAAAGGTTCGTCCTCGGCGTGGCGACATAATCTTTAAATCGACCAGGAACAGGTGGCCACAGCGAGTGCACTAACCCAAGAATGGCGTAACAATTCATTTTTGAATCAGTAACAATCCTGACAGCCGAGAGATCATAGACTTCCTCGAACGTAATCGATTGTCGCTCCATTTTCTGATAAATACTGTACAGATGCTTAGGCCTACCTTGAATATCACCAGGCAGATGAGCCTGAGCCAAGGCCTCACGTGCCATTCCAATCAGCATGTCCAGAAACTCCTGTCGCTCTTCATCCCGCTTGGCCACGCGCAATTTCAGCATGGCATACGCATCGGGCTTTAAGTATTGGAGACATAAGTCCTCGAGCTTTTGCTTAATGGAACTCATCCCTAATCGATTGGCCAGTGGGGCATAAATCTCAAGCGTCTCTTGAGCGATTTGTTGCTGCTTGCTCTCTGATAGATGTTCTAACGTTTCCATATTATGAAGACGATCCGCGAGCTTGATAAACACCACGCGAATATCATCTGCCATCGACAACACCATTTTTCTAAAATTTTCCGCTTGCTTTTCGGCATGTGACTTGAAGGGAATCTGCCCGATCTTTGTGACGCCATCGACAAGTCTCGCCACATCCTTTCCGAATTTCGCCTCTAATTCGTCATGCGTCGCAACCGTATCCTCGACGGTGTCATGAAGCAGTCCCGCGACAATGGCCGGGACGTCTAATTTCAAAAAGGACAAGATGCCGGCAACAGCCAATGGATGTTGCAGATACGGTTCGCCGGACTGCCGCATCTGCCCTTCATGCACTTGCGCAGAAAAATCATACGCACGTCGAAGCATGTCGACATCCGCTTCCGGATGATAGGCCTGTACCTGTTGAATCAGTTCGTCAATTTGTGTGATAGCCGTCATCAACATCGTGAAACCCTACCCGTCTCCTTCACTCGCAAGTCACGAATGCGAAGTTGAATGCGATCCATGCCGTTCCAACGGTTTATCTCGGGAACAAACACCATATCAATCATACGATTTTCGAGTCGCATACAATGCTCCAGGGCTCCCATTCGAAAGCCCATACATTCAAATGGAACAGAACCTTCCTGACGCACAACCAATTTCAAATGGTCATCTCCAACAATCCGTGTTTCTAACACTTTGATCTGCTGGCCCAAAAATGTCGGCTCGGGATTTCCCATACCAAACGGGTGCAATTGCTCTAACTCACGAATCAACTGGGGGTGAACATGCTGAAGCGCCACTGCCGCATCAATGCGTAACACCGGACATCGAATCTCCTCATTCATTTCTGCCGAAGCCAATTCGGACATCCGCTGTTGAAAAGCAGGAAACTGCTCTTGGCGAACTTGCAACCCCGCAGCAGCTGGATGCCCGCCAAATCCTTCCAACAAATCGGAACATTGACTTAAGAGTTCGCAGACATTGACGCCAGGCACACTTCGTACAGAGCCACGGCCGAACCCTTGCTCATCAAAAGACACCACAACCGATGGTCGATAATACCGCTCGACCAACCGCGAAGCCACAATTCCCACAACCCCAACATGCCACGCACAATCACCGACAACAATCGCCCCAGGAAGATTGTCCCCATTTATCATTTTGACGGCTTCAGAAGCAGCCTCTTGCTCGATGGCACGTCGTTGCCGGTTCAGATCATCTAATTGACGAGCAATGGGCAATGCATCCGTTAGCGTGCCACTAGTAAACAGCTCCACTCCCAGGCGAGCATGAGCAAGGCGCCCAGCCGCATTTATCGTCGGCGCGAGGCGAAACGCGACCATCCCTTCCGTACATAGCCCATTAATTCCCGCCAATTGCTTCAGAGCCTGAATGCCAAAACGAGCACGACCAGCTATCTGCTTTAACCCCTCGCGTACGATCCAACGATTTTCGTCTTGCAACGGCACCATGTCTGCCACAGTGGCTAATGCGGCCAAATCAGTATACGGCGTGACATCGATATCGGAAGATCCATACTTTGACGTGTAGGCCGTCGCAACCTTCAAGGCCAACCCACCCGAACAGAGCCCTTTAAACGGATACTGACAATCGGTTCGTTGTGGATTCAAAAAGGCAAACGCTTGCGGATGCGCACCGAGGATTTGATGGTGGTCCGTAATAATCACATCGAGCCCAAGGTCTTGAGCGAGAGCAATTTCTTTATGTGAACTCGTCCCACAGTCAATCGTCACAAGCACCTTGACACCGGTACTTGCTATGCGCTGTACCGCGGCTTCATTCAGCCCATACCCTTCCAGCTTGCGATCGGGTATGTAAAATTCGACGTAGGCCCCCTGCAGCTTAAGAAATAAAACATACAGACTCGTAGCGGAAATTCCATCAACGTCATAATCGCCATAACAACAAATTTTTTCTTGTTGCGTAATGGCGTAATGCAGCCGATCCACGGCCTTTGCCATGTCAGCCATTTGAAAAGGATCATGAGCTTCCGGCGAATCTAACGACAGCCATTGACGCGCAGATTCGACATCGCAGATTCCCCGATTCACCAACACCGTCGCAGTAATTGAGGAAAGGCCTAGCGCATCTGCCAATTGTGCAACATGCTCAGCATGACCATTGCGCATATCCCATTTTTTTTTAGTCATGACGATGTCATCTCCCACACTTCACTACCCTCATTCATTCCTGTGCTCTCACAGGAAGAAACACAGACAAACGCTCTGCACAAAAAGCACAACGCCGGAAACCACGCCCTATTGTACAGGAAAGGCAAAGTCAGGAGAAATACAGAGATGACAAGGAGAGGAAACGTTCAAAACTGGAGTGAGGAGAATTTCACAAAATGGCTATGAGGCTGACAGCACAATCGTTACCTTACTGCCCACCTTTTTGCACGTAGTTCTTAACAAATTCGGCCGCATTTTCTTCTAACACTTGGTCAATCTCATCAACTAATTCATCCATTTCTTCTTTGAGCTTTTCCCCAGTTTCTACAACCTTGGGATTCGCTTTGACCTCTTCGTTCTCTTTCGGGGAATCCGCTTGTCGATTATCCTGCTGGCGTTCTTTCTTTTCCATAACCATTCCTCCAAACTGAATAAGAACAATGCACCATGACCGTGAGTCCCTTGTCGATGCATGATCTACTTCACACTACTCCTCATAGAATCAACCGTCAAGATCCGGCATTCGCTCCTTCATTGATCCCCCCAAACTGGTGTGCTAGTATTTTCTCTCACGGGCGATTAGCTCAGGGGGAGAGCGCTACCTTCACACGGTAGAGGTCACTGGTTCGATACCAGTATCGCCCACCAGCCTACGCTTCAGCATCGGCAAACGATCGAATGACTGAAAGTAAAAGAATGCCGGCCAGAAGCGTCTAAGCCACTCATGCGCCAACGCTGGCTTGTATGGTGAGCACATCAGGGTACTCGTCATTTTTTCTAGCATCTGTTCCATCTCCATGAATCCTTTCCAAGCGAACGAAAGCGTGTTCTCAATCGTGGTGTTTCCGTGATGCAACGTCTCAACCTCTACAAACTACACGTCATTATCCTGTTATTTCTCGTAAGCTGTAGCAGCGGACCCACTCCACCTCCATCAAACCTTCCCCCTTCAGCCAGCGATTTAGACCTTCTTGGCCTCACACGATTGTGTGACAAGATGGACATGATACCCAAGCTAGATGGCAAGCAAACGTTTCAGCAATCCGCATGGGGCACTGGAAAAGAATGGTATACCGAAACCACAAGCCCGACACACAGAAGACAATGGTTGTTCTTTAATGATGATGAGACGTTGGTGGCAGTCGTTTCGACCTATCCGTCTGGACTCACTCTCGAACCCTACCCGGTCTTGAGAGACACACTGTCCCAGCTGACTCCCGCAAGAGAGTTTTTTGAAAATTCCGACTCTTTAATACAAGGGACTCAACCAAACACCGTCCTGCTCTATCGAACCGGTGACGAAAAATCCACGACACAATACCTTATACGAGAAGATCTCAAGCATGAGAGTCAGTTGCTTGTCGCCGTTGTGGTTCTTGACCCCTACGAACAACTCCTTGACGGAGCGCAAAAAAAATTCATGGCCCAACCCAATGACACCAAAGACAACACCTCATCCTCCCAATCATCGCCTCAACAACACACCACGAAATTTCTTGCGACACAACAATTCGCTCGTGGCGAAATTGCACTATTTGAATCGTGTCCAGGGAAAAAACCAGATATTGCTATAGATGCGTACCGCCAAACGATTCAATTAGGTCTAGAGGATCCAAAACGCTTAGCTGAAGCCCATCATCGACTTGGACTTGCGCTGAGAAATAAAGGGCAACTCACCGAAGCCAAATTGGCCCTCGAAGAATCATTGAAAATCCAACAGTATTCACCTCGTGTTCTCAATAGTCTCGGGACGGTGCTCGTTCAATTAAAGGACCCGGTAAAAGCCATCGAATTACTAGAAAGAGCCATTACATTACAACCCAACTACGCCCGTGCGCGCTACAATCTGGCCGAAGCCTATGAATCAGTCAACCGGAGCAGGGCAATCGAAGAATATGAAACGTATTTAGCCCTGGTTGAGAATATCCCAGAGGAAGCGACTCGCGCCGCTCTTGCGACAACTCGACTCGAAAAACTGAAATAGATAGGCAGGCCGAAAGTCTGGAGCAGACGAGAGCTATTTTTCTCAATACGTTTTTCGACGTTTGCATTTCTACACATCCCTACTTACAGACATGAAACAAAAATATTACGGGGTGCGACGTGGGCGAAAAACTGGGGTCTTTTTCAGTTGGCCTGAATGTCAACGACAGATCGTCAAATACCCTGGAGCAGAATACAAATCTTTTCCAACCCAAGAAGAAGCAGAGGCCTTTGCCTTCCCAGCATCGTCCACGAATTCCGAGAAATCAGACGATGCGAAGACCATTGTCGATATTTGGGTTGACGGATCTTGTATGCCACGCCCCAATGGAGTACTACTTCTCGGATGGGCCTATTTAGCATGCAAGGCTGGGAAGGAAATCCACCGGGAACGAGGGAATGACATCCCGGACGACGCGCGCCGACATCGCAATGTCGCTGGTGAGATTATGGCCGTACTCAAGGCGGTGGCTTGGTGCCAATCTCAACACATTACTAGCATCAAAGTGTATTACGATTATCAGGGACTCGCGAGCTGGCCGACACATGCATGGAAAAGAAACACCCCGTTCACACAACACTATGCAGAAACCGTTCGAGCGTCAGAAATTGCTATCGAATGGGTCAAAGTCAAAGCGCATAGCGGAGACCCCAACAACGACATCGTCGATGAAGAAGCCAAAAAAGCGGCGCAAGAGTAAAGGATGATAGGAATAGAAATAAGAGTTTCAAGAATTAAATGAGATATTTGAGTCCAATCCTAATCCAAAACTCACTCCTCACTCCGGATTAATTTCCTTATAAGTTCACTCATCAGGCCGAACACAGTTCTACCCTAGTCTTCTAAAACTACTCAACTCTGGTCTTTACTTCCTCTGTCTAAAATGTAAGAAGAAAGAATAGAATTTTGCATCCTTGGATGTTGGCTGCTCCGATCTGGTTTTGCCCGATTAATAGAGGACGTGTCTAATCTAAGCGACAGACATAAGTGAATATGTTTATAAAAAGATCTTTAGCTCAGACATTTAGAATTTCTGATGTTGTTATCCATTATCTTTCATCTTTCGGATAACATTCTTGAAGGTCGGAAGATCTGAACTGGGTTGAATGTCGGAAATTTTCAATTCAAGGGACATTCCATTTTTAGCAGCGGTTCGTATACGCGAGCGAGTGGTTTCAGAAATTACAGATCCAAAAAACTTAGTTCGTCTAAAAGTCGGTTCTACTAAATCTGGAGTAATGCCACCACTCGGAATCCAAGTCAACCACCTTTTTGCCTCGTTCTGGTCTTGCACAACTCCCTGGCCAGCTAGATGGGCTAGTGCTACATTCATGATAGCTACCGAATTGCCAATCTCAGCAGCAGCGAGATGCCAACGATAGGCCATCTGCTCACTATCAGTACCACCTAACTGCAAATGTAGATAAAGTTGTCCTAAATTATTCATGCTAGGAGCAAAACCCATCTTGCTCGACTTTTCGTACCATAACCGTGCGAACTCCCAATGCCTTTCTACCTCTATTCTTGAAGGGTTACTGTAATGTCCACTTTTCTCGTCTTGGATAAAATTTTCAAGACTTGGGCTAGCCATTTCCTCATGTACCCAGGCCAAATGGAACATCGCCACAGAATCCCCATAGTCCGCCGCGCGGTGATACCAGAATTTAGCCTTATTTAAATCACCTCTTTGTGATCTTATGTGCCCTACAGCACGCATTTGGGAGAGACAAGTTTGGCTCGGGTTTGCCTCCGAACATTGCCATTCGATTAATTTCTCTAGTACCAGTGGCACCGTCATCATATATATAACGGAACCTAAAATAACCATTGATAAAGCAATAACGAAAAGTTTTTTCAACATGTTGCGATCTAAGTAAATATAGATAAACGACAAACAAGACTCAGACTATATTCATCTATTCATATTTGTGCCTATCAATTAGCAATAATCACTCTTTGCTCTCCTCGGTCGGTTTTTGAAAATTCCTGACTCCTAGTAGTTATTTTTTGAACCATATTGGTCCAACAACTTTGAAAATGAATCACCTGCAAACGTTATACATATGTACCTGGCAGAACGGATGTGTTCCACTTCTACAAATCGGGGAATATACTTACGTCGAGTGTCCCCGCTAACAAAAATACAAACAAGAAACAGTTTTTGACCAGAAGAGAGATTGTCTGAAAACTCCATGCATCTTTTATCGTGTGACTTCCAAACCCGAGGATTGCTCTTCTTGATCAAGTAACCATCACTTTCTCCCGAAAAACCTATGAAACAGCACCCCCGCAGTTCGTGTCGATCCAAGAACCCGAGAGGGCTGCCCATGATGCTATACAGAACCGTAAATGCAGTACTGGTAGGAGTGATAGCGCTTTTACTGACTCAGTGCAGTGAAGCTACCATCGAAAATAAGAATGCTGGCAAGAGCACTGTGCAAGTTCCAACGCCACTTAGCTTGTTTAACTTATACAATCAAACTTTTGACCCAAAATCAAAATCTCCTTGGGTTTATGGCCAAGGTGGCTTCCGCTACGGGCTAAATACTGACGGAGAATTGGTAATAGAGAACACGATAACTCGTAATGTCTCTAACCGTGGGCCAATGTTTGTGAGCATTGGTTCGGTGAGCCCATTTGCACCCAAGAGTAAACGCACTGCCGGAATCATGCTGTTTAATTACGAAATCATCATCAAGAATTTATAGAAGAATGACTTAAAGAGGTTAATGAAGCCTGTTTCTTACTTAGAACCCCGCCCAGACACAACCCTCCCAGTAGCTTCCAATCTGACACAACCATGTCCTGGGTCTCCTTTAGGTACCTCAACTCCGTCGGCGATAAGAAAATGTACGGAATGGCCACCATGGAGACCAGCAGGAAAGCGGGGGATGTTTTTGAGGATTTTGACCGTACGGGAGCCTGGAGTGATGAGTCCATCATACGCCAGTTTTGCCAGTCCGGCTTGTTGAGGAAGAACTTCATATTTTTCGACATTAGAATCCGCAACCACTGTTTGAGGATCGATAGCAGTCACACCACCGGAATAATTCTTGAGGAACGAGCTCCACAACTCTGGATGAAATCCGTCTGGGAGCGGCTTTTTAAGGATTGACATTGCGTGTCTTGTAGAAGAAAACTCTGCATGGTCAGATGAAAGTGTAATATTCCCGACTTGGGAATGCCCTTCAGTGAGGTCAGGAATGCGCCCGATCATCTGCTTGATCGCTGAATTCGCTAGTACGGTTTCTTTCGATTTGGCTTGACGGTGATTCGGCATACACCGACTACTTAAAAAGCTGACCTTGTTTCTTGCTATTCCAGTAATCCCACTGGATAATTTTTCAGTCTTATCAGGGTAATTATTGTGGAGGGCTACATGAGAGATAGCATTCACGTTCCCGGAGAGCTGCCAAATCACTGGAGAGAAACTGGTTAACACCAGATACGTGGAATCGACATCATCCCCTACAGTAACCGTGACCGTTGTCGTGACCTGGTCTTGCCCCGCGGCGGTTACAGAAGAAATGGCGGAACCCTTATAAATTCCAATGCTACGCAATTGTTGCCCTTTACCGGTTTGCGGAAGTTTGCAAAATGCAGGAACGTCAAACACGTATTTGACAGCTTCTGTAAATGCCTCGAGCTCCTCGGAAGAAATCGCCGCGTTGCCATCCTTGTCGACGGTCGAAAAGGCCCTTCTGGCTAACGTGTCAAGTTCTATGACCGTCAGCTTTCCATCGTGATTCGGGTCAAGCGATAAGAACTCTTGATAGAGTTTTGACGAATTCTGTTTTATGCGTTTGACCTCATTAGGACTGAGGGTGCTCATTTCTTCATAGGAAAGTACACCATCTTGATCATGATCAGCCCGGAGGATAGCCTTCAGTCGTTTTTGAAGCTTTTCCGCATTTCTCGGCTTCTCTAAACTTGGCTGTTGCTTTATCATAGATGATCGGACCTCATCGACTGTGACCTGCCGATCAAGATTTTGGTCATACTTCACCATTCTCGCGAGCTGCCGTTTTCGGGCTTTTGCAATCATTTCCTTTTCTAGTTCTACGAGATCCTCCTCGCTTAAGTAATGCTTGCTTTGGCTTTTCTGTCTGATGAACGACAATTGCAGATAAATATATTGCTCCAGAAAGCTGTTTCGGCGCAGGGCTTTTCGTAAGGGCTTGGGAATGTCCTCGTAACTTTCATAGGCAATCGTTTCAGTTGGCTTTTCGTTTTCTTGAGCCTGGAGACTAAGGAAATAGAAGGAGCCAATGACAAGCAACGCTAGACTAATAAGGATTTTGTACATATTGATTCCTCGCAGCAGCTATCGGTGAATTTGAATCACGCCAAAGATACAGTGTTGGTTCGAAATACACCTTTGACGAGATAACAATTACTCTTTTGCACTCCAATCCCCCGACTGAGTGTTGGACATTTTCCGTTTTCTATTTCTATTCATATATTATTGGACGAAATCAAGAATTCTAGATCAACCTTGCATACCAAAGAGTCAGTTACATTTAACATCGCACTATTGAACGTTATGCACCAATTTAATCAAACGGTAATCGCATACCTACAAAAATGATGAAGGGGGCTCGTCCTTAAATAGTTGAAAATGGAATTCCAGGCCAACCTTTCTATTATTCGTGTTAACGCTAGAATGCGATAGGAGTTCAGGCCTTGTACTGTATCACTATTTACAATATCGACCTGATACGACTTCCCCGGTTTCTTCCATCTTGACACAGCGGTGACCTGGATCGCCTTTAGGGACTTGTACACCTTTCGCGATAAGAAAGTTCACGGATTGCCCTGCCTGTAATCCGGCTGGATAGCGAGGGATGGTTTTGAGGATTCTGAATGTGTTGGACCCTACTGGTGCAATGTATCCATCATAGGCTAACTTTGCGAGTCCTGCTTTTACAGGAAGTATTTCATAGGATTCTACCGGAGCATCGGCCACCACCTCCGAAGGAACGATGTCTATTACCCCGTTAGGATATGAAGAAAAGAGAGATCGATAGACTTCGAGATGATAGCCTTGGGGGATAGGTCTATCACGAGTTTGAGGTTTAAACCTCGTATGTGAAACATCTATGCGATTAGACGTCACTAAAATATTTCCCACTTCATACGATCCTTTGATGCGGTCAGGCACCCGTCCAACCATCTGTCTAATGGCAGACTTCGCTCGTGAGCTTGGTCCTTTTTGGGAACCATAGTAACTTGGAATACACCCACTCCCGAGAAAACTGACCCGCTCTTTTGGAATTCCGGTAACACCGCTGGTTGCATGGTCAACATTCTTAGGTGCGGTGTTGTGGAGAGCCAGATGCCGAATTGCTTCTGTGTGACCAGAAAATTTCCAGATAACTGGATCCGAACTCGTTAATACAACATACATGGGATTACTATCTTCCTTAATCTTGACCGAAACTGATGTAGTGATTTTGTCTTGACCTGCAATGGTCACAGAAGAAATACCGGTACCTTGGCGAATGCCAATGCTGAGCAATTGGACTCCTTGATCCACCGATGGCAACTTGCAAATGAGAGGAAGGTCGTAGGCAAACTTTACGGCTTTTTGAAAAGGTTGGAACTCATCGGAAGAAATGAAGGAGTCACGATCTTTATCGACCGTCGCAAAGGCCTTTCTTGCTAAGAGCTCCAATTCTTCTGCGGTAAAACGCCCGTCCTGATTTGGGTCAAGTAATAAGTACTTCTTGTACAGGGTAGAAAACTTCTTGGTTGCACGTTTAATCATATTCGGGGCCAAGGAATTCATTTCTTTATAAGAAAGTACTCCGTTCTTGTCGAGATCAAGTTCAGAAATTTTTTTCAGCCGTTTATTGAACTTATCGGCATAGTGCGGATTTTCTAATATAGGGTTTTGCTTCAAAATGGAAGTCCTGATTTCCTCAATCGTGACTTCTCCATCAAGATCTTGGTCATACTTGATAACCTTTGACAGTTGATTTTTTTCGGCTTTATCAATCAACTCATTCTCTTGATTCAGTAGATCTGCTTCATTCAGATATTGTCGGCTTTGGCTTCTGTTTCGAATAAAAGTCAATCGTTGGGAAATAAATTGTTCAAGGAAAACATTTTCCCGAATACCCTGACGTAATGGTTGTGGAATGTCTGTGTAATTTTTGTACGTGATTGTTGTGGATGACAATACAGCTGCGTGGCAATTTAGACTAAAGAAGACGGATGAGCCTATGACGATCATCATAAAACACATACCAATTTTACTCATGTGCCTCTCCTCAAGAAGTTCTCGTCATCTCATAGAACCTTTCAATAAATAATGACTTATTGAAAAGCCTACTTACAGAACAATGGTATTATCGGAAAAAATCCCCAATCCTATCCTTATTTTTCAATCATGATAGAGGCTCAGACTAGCCATGGGAGTTTCTTAGAATAGAAACATGCGAAAAAGACTATTAACTTTCAATAAAATCAAAAAATTCAGTTTCATCGGTTGAGCCACAAATTCTGTTAAGGAATAAAATCCAGGAAAATAGGGCACTCTATTTTACGTATCATAGCCTAATTACACACTTAAACTTCTCCCGACGAGCTGACTTTGAAAGACTACCTGAAATAACATGAGAAAGACGCTATCGAGGCTTTCCTCATATCTAATATTTTGGATTTAACTAAAAAAAGATACGGCTTGGATTGGCAAGAGTGGGAGGGCAACCAAAGAAGGAACGAGGTATAAAAAACAGATGCTTAGAATGCGCCTTCGTCTTTGAGGTATTTGCGGAAGCGGCCCATGAGGTCTTCGCCGCGGACGCCGACATCGGGTTTGGTTTGCATCGTGTGGTGCCCAACGGGATGTGGAAGACAAATCGAAGAATGCCAGAAACGATCGAAGATTTGTCCCCACGCTGATTGTCGAAATCGTTACAGGACACGCATTTTCTCAAACACCCTCAAGGCACGGCAGGCAATGCCTCAAGCAGATTCTCCAAACGATTCATACGGTGATCGCCTTTTTGTAATTCTTTCGAGATTAACTTTTCCAAGAGACTCACATCGATATGTTCTTTGATTTCTCCAGCAAACGTAAGAAATTCTAAGGAGTCTTCAAGGTCAGATTCAGAAAGTCTCGGGAGTTTCAATTGGATAAAAAGATTCACATTGGGTCGATACACAGAGAAATCGCCTTTGAAATACATGCGGACTAAGTTGTTCTCAAACCCAGCTATCTTTCTCACAAAGAATTCCGCAGCCGTATTCACAGCCTCAACAGGTAAAGACAACGACTCAGCAATCTCCATCAATTCAAGTTGGTGTTCACCTGCTCGCAGTGATGTTGTCGCTAGATCAATATCGACTGTGGCACGAATGGGCCTTCCTAGATACGGCAAAACGGAGCCACCCAGCAAAACCCATTCTCCAGAAATTTTCTCTGACGCGAGCTCGAAAAAACGATCGAGGAGTTCTTTCGAAATCGCTTTCATAGGTACGTGCCTATCTGAGCGAGAGCCAGGCGCTTCAGCTTAATATGCTTACCCTCGATCGTGTCCTGAAATAATTGCTCTACCATAGGACACTTGTGACAAAGCTCTTTGTACAGATCGGCATAATGTAACTTTAAGGCAAGAAGTGTTCCGATGAGAGCTTCTTTTTTGCGAGAAAAGTCTGGCGACTGCCTTTCCTGTATCAATGAGGAGCAGGCTCGACACATAGCGGTCAAAAAGTTTTCTCGCGTTTTCCTCACGTGCCGAATTTCTCGACGTTGCAGAGGCAAGCCGTATGCAGCTAATTCATCCCAATCCACAGACACGTCGTTGCAAGACAATTCAAGATCCAGAGCAGAAGTAAGCAACTCAAGTGTCGAAAGTGAAGGATTGGCTTTTCCTGACTCAATTCTCTGCAGAGTCGGCAAGCTCACTCCAGAACGAACAGATAATTCCACCTGACTAAGCTGTAATTCCTTCCTTTTTTTTAACATTTTCACCAGTATTTCATTCATACCCTTATATGATACATCATATATGATGTCTATGCAACTACATGCAAATTAAACTAAAACTCTTGTATTTTGTATAGATTTAGTCGAGATGGCCAGCAATGTTCCGAAAAGGGTAGATCCGCACATTGCACTGTAGCCGTTCCAATTCACTTCCGTATGTACGAAGTGTGCTCTTGCGCTGAGCGAGTGATGTGAATTCAGCTTGAATTATGTGGGTTCGCTATAATTGAATCGGCCATGAAGGTCTCTTCAAATAATAGTCCTAGGGTGACACCCAGCAATTGACAGCGCCGAGCTATTTGGCGGAATGTTAAATAGGTAGGAGAGGAACGAAGTTGAGAAAGGAATCGTTTACAGCTTCCCTTCACCTTTGAGATACTTGCGGAATTTGCCCATGAGTTCTTCGCCTAATACACCGACATCGGGCTTAGTTTTCATGTAGTCCCGGATTTCTTCTAAACGATGTTCGGCTTGATCATTCCCCTTCAGCCGTTTCACCTTTTCTAAGGCATCATCAAAGGCATCAAAGGTCAGCTCTTTATACCCGAATGCTCGAATACGCTTGACAGCTTTCATCATGGCTTCATTGCGAAAGACGGTCAGATGTTCCGAGTCAATTTCTTGAAGTCCCAGTTTTCTCGCACGCCGCTCAGCAGCTTTTCGAATACCGCTTCGCACAAAGTCTGGAGACGTTTGCAGGCGCTTCCAGGCATCATCAGCCCAAGCGACTTGAGATTGGGGGGCTTCCCACAAGCGAACAAGCGATGCGCCATCAATACGTGTAATGCCTTGTTCCCGGGCTAAGTCTTCAGCATCGTGCTTGAGCATATCCGCAACAAACTCTTTCGCCATTGGAGGAGAGTCTTGAATCTTCTGTTGTAATAACGCCAAGGCATCTTCTGTCCATTCTAATGGCGGACCACCAGCTTGCTCCTTCAGATCACCTAAGGCCTCTACCTTTTCGAACAACTCGACATTGACCTCCATATGACCACGTTCTCTGGCAATATCGTCGGCAATGCGTTTAATCATGTCCCGCATAAACTCCGGAACTGACTCTAAACGTTTTTTGGCTTCAGCCGTCCAAGGAAGGTTTCCCTTCGCCATATCATCAGCCGCTTGGCTCATGCCAGATTCGCCACCCATCTGACCCATCATTTGCTGTTTGAATTGGTCGAGGATTTCAACGGTAATCTCCGGGTAGCCAAGCTCTTTAGCTTTTTTCACAGCTAAACGCTTCACCATTCCTCGCAGAAAAAATGGCGCCCGCTGTAACCGTTCTAGGGCCTCATCTGTCCAAACAACATCTTGGTCGATGACATCTTGGTCTGAGGAACTCATATGCGTAGTCTCACCTTACGTTTATTGATTGAGCAATTCCTTAATTTCTTTGCCAGCTTTAAAAAATGGCATTCGCTTCTCTGGAACTTCGACCGTTTCGCCAGTCTTAGGATTACGTCCCTCTTTGGTCTGTCGTATTCTTAAACGAAAACTACCAAATCCTCGGATTTCAGTTTTTTCACCTTTTTTGAGAGAGTCTCGAATGGAGTCAAAGAGTGTGTTCACGACAAGTTCAGCTTGCCGATGGCTTAACGTTGGAGCTTGTTCACCAAGTTTTTCAATAAGATGAGCTTTCGTCATTCATCCCTCCTCAATCAACCCCAGCCAAACACGGCTTCGATTCGAAACCCGATCATAGCATACCAGACGAACTCCCTAAAAAACCATTAAGTACATGAGTGGAATCCATGTCGCCTGGAAAACCATAGAAGACGTCTTTCCAAGAAATGAACTTTCAAGTAAATCCCTAATAGAAAACTCTCTTGTTGGTTCGACAACGCGTGGTTCACCTTCAATTCCACCCAGTCTTCCGGCTAATGCAATGGCATCAGTCAGGTCTCCCAGTTCATCAATGAGCAGCGAATCCTTGGCTTGTTGACCTGTAAACACCCGTCCATCCGCCAACACTTCAACATCGGCCACATCCAATGATCGCCCCTCAGCCACGGCCTCGATAAACTGACGATGGACATCATCCATTACCGATTGCAACAACTGCCGGTCCTCATCTTCCATAGGACGAAACGGCGATCCAATATCTTTATACCGTCCACTCTTAATCACAAAGTTTTGTACGCCAACTTTTTTCAATAACTCTTCAAAGTTGGCCATTTGCATGATGACACCAATACTCCCGGTCAACGTCCCGGGATTCGCCAAAACTCGATCACTCGCAACAGCGATATAGTACCCGCCGGAGGCGGCAACGGTCCCCATCGAAGCCACAACGGTTTTGTTGTACTCCGACTTTACGCGCTTCACGGCATTATAGATCTCCTGAGATGGCGCAACCCCCCCGCCCGGGCTATCAATCCGTACGACAATCGCCTTGACCATCGGGTTTTCACTAAAGTCCTGCAACTCGCTGACAGCTTGCTTCGAGTCAAGAATTGGACCTTCAACCCGTACAACCGCGACCTGCTCCTTCCCGTAGGAATCCATGTCAGGCAACAGCGTCTTCCCCACCCAGGTGAGTGCCACTGCAGCCATCAAGATCCAAAACACTCGCTTCCACCAGGACTGTCGTGGTGGGCTTGGGGGCGATGCGTACGTATCAGACATAGGCGTTAACGAGAGCCCCTCTCTTCATTAGGAATCCCCTTGCGTTTCAGCATTTTTTTCCTGGGTCATCCGACCTAAGCTTTGATCGATCTGCCCCTGAGTGGCGTGAAATGCTTCAAGTTGATCTTGATCACTTTCACGAAGATGCTCAGATAAACTCAACGCAATTTTCCGTTCATCACAATCAACCTTAACAATTTTAGCCGTAACCTCTTGGCCGATCTCAAACTTATCTTCAACTCGTTCTTGGGAATCGATATTAATTTCACTGATGTGAATCAGGCCTTCAACTCCACCATCGAGCTCGATAAACACCCCAAAGTCCGCAATCTTGGAAACCTGGCCTGAAGCCTTTCCGCCAATTTGGAATCGTGCCGGAATCTCAGATTCCCATGGATCGGAAACAAGCTGTTTATAGCCCAACGATAAGCGCTCTTTATCTTTGTCGATACGAAGAATAACGGCTTGCACCGATTGCCCTTTTTTGAACAATTCAGACGGATGCTTGATATGTTTCGTCCAGGACATGTCAGAGATATGAATCAGACCATCGATGCCTTCTTCAAGACCAATAAAGGCTCCAAAGTCTGTGACACTCTTGACCTTGCCTTCGATTTGCGTCCCTTCCGGATATTTGGACTCAATGACATCCCACGGATTCGGAGCCGTCTGCTTCATGCCCAGTGAAATCTTCCGACTCTGCTGATCGACGTGGAGCACCTGAGATTCAATTTGATCACCAATCGACACGACTCGTGAAGGATGACGCACTTCATGCGTCCAAGACATTTCAGAAACATGCACCAACCCTTCGACGCCAGGCTCCAATTCCACAAAAGCCCCGTAATCAGTCAAGCTGACCACTTTTCCTGGAATCCGACTGCCTTCGGGATATTTGGCTTCAACCTGACTCCACGGATCTGCCGTTTTTTGTTTTAAGCCGAGAGAAATTCGTCCGGTTTCACGATCATACTTTAGCACCAAGACTTCAATCCGATCGCCAATGGAGAACATATCCGAAGGATGACCAACCCGTCCCCACGAAATGTCTGTAATGTGGAGCAACCCATCAATGCCCCCAAGATCAAGGAAGGCTCCATAGTCGGTGATGTTTTTCACGGTTCCGGTAATGAGCTGGCCTTCCGCAAGCGTCGACAACGTCGTCTGCCGTTTCTTATCTCGTGTTTCCTCAAGCAACGCCCGACGAGACACGACCACATTGCCTCTCCGATGATTGACCTTAATAATCTTAAAGTTAAAGACTTTTCCAACTAATCCATCCAAGTCTCGAACAGGAGTCAGGTCAATCTGCGAACCAGGAAGAAAGGCTTTCACACCAATATCGACCATCATGCCGCCCTTAATTCTCGACAGCACTTTTCCTTCAACTTCTTTATCATCGCGGTGAGCGACTTCCAGGTCTTCCCAGACCTTCATCTTGTCGGCTTTTTCTTTCGAGACGAGCAAGTTGCCTTCGGCATCTTCGCACTGCTCGATATAGACCTGAATCGTATCGTCGACGGCAAGAGTCTGAAGTTCTTCGCTTGTAAATTGATCAGACGGAATCATCCCCTCAGACTTGTACCCGATATCGACGACAACCCGTTCACGCTGGATATTGACCACGCGTCCTTCCGTTATGGTGCCTTCCTCGATATTACGAAAGGTTTCTTCATACAGTGCGGCTAATGCCTCACGATCCAGCTGTTCAGGTTGTTCAGATACTGTATTCATCCTCTTCCTACGCCTCCACTCTGCTCAATGCACGGCTGATAATGACAATAAAACTTCCATGTACCCCTCAGCATTAGAGTACCGGGAAGGTTTGCATATGCATAAAAATATATCATAGAGACCGCTTCGACGATGGAGCAGATACCTGCCCTAATTCAGCAATCCGTGCCATCACGGCGTCACTCACGGTACGATAATAGGCTTTTGGCTCTTCTCCTTCTTGATATGGAAAGGTCATCGGCTCTCCAAAATGAATGTGTATGGGTTTCAGCCGCAACCGAGCCGACCCCATAGGCAGCACCTCAAACGTTCCACCAATATAAGCTGGCACCACCGGACATTGCGCCTCAGAAAGAATGAGGCCAATCCCAGGCTTTCCCTCTTGCAGGCCCCCATGCGGGGTTCGTGTACCCTCTGGGAAAATCACAACGGACTTTCCAGCCTTCAGTCGAGACACGGCTTCATTCACTGCAGGCCGGTCTAACCGGTTGGTCTTGAGTGGAATCCAGGCAATTTTTCGAAGCATCCAATGAAGAAGAGGATGGGCGAAAAGATTCGCTCGCCCCAGAAACGATACGCGTCTGGGAATGCCACACCCCAAGAAAGGAATGTCTACGTAACTGGCATGGTTGGCTGCGAATAGGACTCCTCCACGTTTCGGAATATGCCGCGCCCCATGGACACGATAACGAAAACACAATCGACCAAGTATGTTGAAAGCCGCCCAAATGCAGGCGTATACAAGCCCGCTCACTGGCGTGCAGACACCACTTCCGTCAGATGGTCCAACACCTGATCAATCGACAAATTGGAGGTATCAATCATCATCGCATCAGTAGCCGGAATCAAGGGAGACACCTCTCGAGAACGGTCACGATCATCTCGAATGGTCATCTCTCGTCGAACATCGTCCAAGTTTTTCTGTTGATCATCCGTTTGAAGTTCACGATATCGTCGACTGATCCGAATTTCAGGATCAGCATCAAGGAAAAATTTCACGTCGGCTTGAGGAAACACCTTGGTACCCATGTCTCGTCCCTCAACCACAATACCACCATCAGCCGAAAAGTTTCGCTGAATTGGTAGCAGCCAATGTCGAACCTGAGGGAGCGCTGCGACCGTTGAAGCTAATTGACTCACGTCAAGGCTTCGAAGTTCACGAGTCACGTCTTGTGCATCAACAAACACAGACAGTGTATGCTCACGCGCCGCTAACTCAAGCTTTGTGGATGCAAGCAATTCGGCAACTTGATCCGAATCACCAGGATCAATGTTGCTCGACCGGACCTTCCACGCCACGCCACGATACAAAGCACCAGTGTCCAGGTAGGTGTACCCTAGGCGTACGGCCAGCTTTTTGGCAACTGTACTTTTGCCGACCCCAGCCGGACCATCAATCGTAATAAGCAATCGACGGACCTGAGGTTTCGGACGTTGCCCGCTTTCCTGCCATTTGCGTATTATAGTGTTCACTGAGAGTTTGTCAATAAATCCAATAACTTGCCCTGAAATCCAGGGAAAGACGTTTCAATGCAATCTGTCTCATCAATGACAATAGCCGAATTGGCAATCAGTCCGGCCACAGCCAATGACATGGCCACTCGATGGTCTCCATAGCTTTGGCAGTGCGCCCCTGACAGTGTTTTCCCGCCCGTAATACTCAAGCCATCAGGTTTTTCTTCAATAGGAATGCCGAGTTTTGATAATTCCACCGCCATGGCATGAATTCTGTCGGTTTCTTTGACTCGAAGCTCTTGAGCCCCAGTAATATGCGTGTGCCCTTCCGCAGCGGCAGCGGCAACACACAAAATGGGGAGTTCGTCAATCGTCTTGGGGATATCCTCAGCCTCGATGGTAATTCCATGAAGATTGGTTGACTTGACCAATAGATCGGCAACCGGTTCACCAGAAACCTCTCGTCTATTGCGAACTTCAATATGTGCCCCCATCTTTTGCAGAATATCGACCACCCCCGTTCTGGCAGGATTCATCCCAATTCCAGAGAGACAGAGCTCCGAACCTGGCACAATAGAGGCGGCAACCAGAAAAAAGGCTGCGGCTGACATATCTCCAGGAACTGAAAGCGGCTTCCCACTAAACGACCGACGACCAGTTACCGAGACAGTACAGCCATCAACTTGGACATCAACGCCCAAGTGTTGGAGCATACGTTCCGTATGATCCCGAGACTTGATCGGCTCGGTCACACTCGTTACCCCATCAGCTAAGAGCCCTGCCAATAGAACAGCGGACTTTACCTGGGCACTGGCCACAGGAGAGGCATACTCACAACCTTTTAAGCCTTGACCAGTAATGGCCAATGGCGCGTATTCGCCAGCTTTTCGACCGGTAATTGATGCGCCCATCATCCGAAGAGGTTTGACCACTCGCCCCATGGGTCGATTGCGCAGTGATCCATCGCCTGTGAGCACTGAAAAGAAATCCTGTCCAGCCAGCACGCCGGCAAGGAGGCGAAGGCCTGTTCCGGAATTTCCACAATCCAGAACCGTCGAAGGCTCAGTGAATCCCCAAAGGCCTTTCCCTAGAACTCTTAGGGTCGTGGCATCGATGTCTTCAATTGGAATGCCTAGCGCACGGACAACACGAAGCGTATTAAGGCAGTCTTCTCCAAGGCAGTAGCCGGAAATGATCGTTTCCCCTTGAGCCAGCCCTCCCAGGATCAGCGCCCGATGGGTAATGGATTTATCGCCTGCAACCTGCACAGTTCCACGAAGCGGTTTTGTTGCGGCTGTCGTTGCCCATGCACTCATGAAAGTCGCTCCCTTGCTTGCTTCGCCTGTTCCATAATTTTCTCGAGCCCCGCCCCATCGTGTTGTTCGACACAGCCCTTGAATTGGTTGAGATGCTCGATATAGGCATCAATCATCTTCATAAGATTGTCTCGATTGGCTAAACAAATGTCCCGCCACATCTCAGGGGAACTGGCGGCAATTCTGGTGGTATCCCGCAGCCCACCCCCAGAATACCCTAACAACGTAGTGGAGTGCCCTAATTGACTTTGGAGTTGCGTGAGCGCTTGCATCAAGGCAAAAGCCGCGACATGAGGTAGATGGCTGACCGCTCCTAACACAAAGTCATGGTCATAGGGGTCAAGCGAGCAGACATCCGATCCTGCAGATTTCCAGAGCTGGCAAATAGACTCCAAGGCCTCAGGATCCGTTCGTGTCGTTGGGGTGACAAGGCAACGAGCCCCTTTAAATAAATCAGCCGTAGCATAGGCAACCCCGGACTTTTCGCGTCCTGCAATTGGATGAGCCCCGACGAAGCGAACATGTTTCGGGAGCAACTGCTCGGCCTCTTCAACCAACTGCCCTTTCACGCTTCCCACATCACTCACAATAGCTTGCGCCGGAAGACGACCGCCCCAATCACGCAAATGCGTCGCATAGGTATCAACCGGTGTGGCTAACACAACCAAGTCAGCGCCTTGAACCGCATCCTGGGCATCGGACTCATACTGATCTATAGCACCAAGCGTCACGGCTAACTGAAGATTCTCAACACGGCGACCGACACCAATCACTGTTTCAGCCAAACCTTGCTGCTTCAGAATCAAGCCCAGCGACCCGCCAATCAGCCCAACACCAACAATAACGACTCTATGAAAAAGCCTATTCATCTCTGATTCAGTTCATCACGTAACACACATTATGATATTGCCAAAAATTGACAAACAGAAGCTTCCCAATCGACGAAGAACGTCGGGCCTCGCATATGCCTACTATAAATCCCGCCCAACAGCTTCGGCAATGAGCTTCAAACTCGACATGAGATCTTTAAAGCGCGATGGCTTGAGCGATTCCTCTCCATCGCAGAGGGCGCATTCGGGATTGGAGTGAACCTCGATCAGCAAACCATCGGCTCCGCAGGCAATCGCGGCTTTCGCCATAGGGGCCACGAGGTTCCACTTTCCAGTCGCGTGACTGGGATCGACAATGACTGGCAGATGAGACATTTCCTTCAAGGTGGGAACAGCGCTGAGATCAAGCGTATTTCGGTATTGTGTTTCGAATGTTCGAATGCCTCGCTCACACAGCATCACGTTGCGATTGCCACGAGACATGAGATATTCAGCCGACAGCAAGAATTCTTTGATAGTGGCAGAAAGGCCGCGTTTCAATAATACCGGCTTATCATAATCGCCAACCTCTTTGAGTAATTCAAAGTTCTGCATGTTTCTGGCGCCAATTTGAATGATATCCGCCTTCTCTAAAAAATGTCCCAGATCCCTGGCGTCCAAAATTTCACTCACAACAGGAAGACCCGTTTGCTTGCGGGCCTCGACTAAAAAATCGAGACCTTCTTGACCGAGCCCTTGAAAGGAATAGGGAGATGTTCGCGGCTTGTACGCACCGCCTCGTAAAATTCCTGCCCCGGCGGACGAAACTTCCCTCGCAATCCCCACGGTTAACTCTCGCTTTTCAACTGCGCAGGGACCTGCCATGACGGCAATTTTCTTCCCGCCAACTTTAACCCCATTTACATCAATCACCGTGTTATGTTTCTGGAATTCGCGACTCACCAATTTCCACGGCGCTAACACCGGCGTCACACTCTCAACCCCAGGAAATACCGTGAGGGGTTGCCCTTGAAGAATCCGGTCATCCCCGATCACGCCCACCACAGTGCGCTCCTCCCCAATCGAAACCTGGGCCTTTAAACCTAATTCACGAAGACGCTCAACCAGATGCTCAACATCTTGCTCAGTCGCTTCCGGTTTCATCACAATGATCATAGAGCGGATTTCCTACCTTCTAAATATGACCTAACACAACTTTCAAGGCTTGAAGAAAGCGACGGTTTTCTTCGGGCTTTCCAACCGTCACACGAATCATTGAACCTTTAATATGCCGCACGATCACGCCTTCGCGAAGCAGACCATCAAACACCTGTCGCCCATCTTGCTTGGTATCAAAATAAAGGAAATTGGCTTGACTGGGAATGACCACCATGCCCAACTTCGTGAGCCCTGCTTCTAGGATCGCCATCTCTGTAGCATTGACGGATCGACTCGTCGCGACATGTTCTTCATCGTCGAGAGCCCCCAATGCAGCCAATTGCGCAAGGCTATTTGCATTAAATGGCGGACGTATTCGATTCACATAGTCAACAATCTCTGTAGATGTGACCCCATATCCTACACGCAATCCAGCCAAGCCATAAATTTTCGAAAACGTTCGCAAGACGACAACCGGGCGCTGCTGTTTCACATATTGCAGGCTGTCTGGATACTCGGCTGACCGGACATATTCATAATAGGCTTCATCAAAAACAACGATCACATGATCGGGAAGCTTAGCTAAAAACGCATCAACCTCCGTCATCGACACCATCGTGCCAGTGGGATTATTCGGATTACACAAAAAAACGAGTCGAGTCTTATCGGTCACCGCTGCGGCCATGGCAGACAAATCATGTCGCCAATCTTTCAGCGGCACTTCGACCGGCACGCCATGCGATCCTTGAACCGAAAGCTTGTACATCACAAAGGTATGATCAGCCATCACGGCTTCTTCACCCGGTGCTAAGAACGCTTTGATTAAGAGACTAATGACTTCGTCCGAACCATTGCCCACGATGAGTTGATCCGCCGACACTTTCCATCGTTCCGCCAGGGCTCGCCGCAAATAATGCGCTCCGCCGTCGGGATACCGGTTCAACGTCGCAACCCCCTCAGCCAATACTGCTTGAGCTTTTGGCGACGGACCTAAAGGGTTTTCATTTGAGGCAAGCTTAATTGCATTGGTTATTCCCAACTCGCGTTCTAACTCGTCCAAGGGCTTTCCTGGAGAATAAGGAACGAGAGAAGAAATATTGGGGTGAACGATTAACGGCATGTGAGAACTCAATGGTTAGAATAGAAACATCTCCACCGGCTTAATTCAAAATGTAAAATGAAAAGTGCAAAGTAACGGATCGGAGATGGAAACACCTGACCCTGCATTCAATTTCATCTATTTTGCATTTTTCACTTTGCAATTTACATTTCCCCTCTATCCACTTGCGGACGGATACGACCCTAAAACCTTCAAGAAGAGACAGCGCCCCTTCACTTCATCAATCGCCTTCTTTACCCGGTCGTCATCTTGATGCCCCTCCAGGTCCATGAAAAAGAGGTACTCCCAGACTTTACGCCTCGTAGGCCTGGACTCGATCTTCGTCATGTTAATGCCATAAGACGAAAATGGTCGAATCATGTCATATAACGCGCCAACCCGATCCTTCGCTGACACGATAATGGAAGTTTTATCTTTTCCGGTTCGCTCGGATCCACGTTGGGATAGGATTAAAAATCTTGTCGAGTTATGAATATTGTCTTCTATCCGCGATCTCAGAATCTTCAATCCATAGATTTCCGCAGCGATTTCAGACGCGATAGCCCCGGCGGTTGCATCATTAACACATCGTTCAGCCGCGCGCGCCGTGCTGGGTTCCTCTGCAATAACAGCTGCGGGCAAATTGGCCTCTAACCATTTACGACATTGCGCGATGGCTTGCGGGTGGGAATAGATCGTCTTAATGTGCTCGAGAGAGTCCGCCTTCGACAGCACATTGTGCGCAATCTCAAACATGATTTCGCCATAGATGAGCAAGGGTGAATCTACCAGCAAATCAAGGGTGTGATTCACCACGCCTTCGGTTGAATTTTCAACAGGCACAATACCAAACCGAATTCGCCCACGCTCCACTTCATCAAACACATCTTTAATGCTACTCACCGGAATATACTCTGCCGACTCCCCAAACTTGTTGACCGCTGCCAAATGAGTGAAGGTTGCTGGCGGCCCGAGGTATGCCACTGTTTGAGAGCCCTCTAACGAAAGCGAGGCCGACATGATCTCACGATACACAGGACGGATGGCCGAACTGGGAAACGGACCAGGGTTCTTTGCCGCTAATCGCTCGACAATAGCCGTCTCACGACCCTGGGTATGCAGGTGAGCCGAGGCATCCTTCTGCTTCTTTAAATGCCCGACTTGAATGACGTATTGCGACCGCTCATTCAGAATACGAAGAATTTCGTCATCCAAGCGATCGATATTATCGCGACAAGAGGGAATATCGTTAGGCAGTTCCACAGAGTCTACTCCGGGTTATATCAGTTTTCTATACTCCGACTTCGCGTTGTCCTGCTTCCCCTTTTTGGATACGGGAAAGACGTTTGGACAACATACACAACTATAACTAATTTGAACCGACCAGCATAGCCGGAAAACAAGGGGTTTTCAAGCAGAAGGTCTATGCTTATGACGAAGTTAAGGACAGCGAAACTGCAAAATTCGTTTCTAGGTGGGCACTAATATTTCAACGTACGATCAGCGACAACATACTTGGGAGAAATGCAGGAAAGAAATCTAAAACAGAAAGGGGCCATAAATCCCATATTTCTCTATAAGATCTAATCGTAACTTTATCTCAATTCGGATGTAGTTGAGCAGTTGAATGAATTTAATGATATATTCGGTGCCACTTTCCATTGGTCTGCAACCTAACGCCTAACCTCGTGAGGTATATTAGCTACTTACATACCTATAAATCGGTCTCAGCAGCGGGAGCAACACTTGGTGTTTATTTCCAGATTTACAAATGGTAGGTGGCCTCATTCAAGACTTTGGTGAGAAGACACGGTTACAGGAGTACTTCAAGAACTGGTCGCAGCTGAAAGCGGTCTAACTCAATTTGGAGCATTCCACGTAGCGATGACTATTTGGCTGTTCAATGAAACGGAACCACCTCTATCTTAAATCCACTTCTCTAGCTTTTGATAGCCACTTATTAGATGTATTGGACAAGGACAATTGAATATCATTCCTCGGCACATCATCCCAGAAAGCTGTAATGGCATTTGAAAACTCAAATATGTGCGAATCAGTGACCTTCAGGTGTGGATAATATAAATAATATCCTATGATATTTACATCCCACAAACGACCTAAAACTTCCTTCATAAATTGCGGATAATCCTCTTTCAATTTGTCGAATGAATGCCCAATCCCATGTTTATATACATTGACTACTAGCCGGCAGATATCAAGTTGCTTAAAATAGTGCTTGTCCCGCACCTGCCAGCCAGAACTTGCTAATAGATCAATAATATTGTCAAAGGTTGCTGTCCAAATTACGGCTTTCGCATTTGAATTATCCACCAAAAAAGAACGATCTAGACATATCGCAATCCATTTCCGAAGTTCTTTATCCCACGTATGGTACATACCCGCAACAACGCTTAATTGCGTTTGCTCATGCATGTCAGTTAACAATTCATTAAAAATGCATGCTTCATTTTCAGCAGGCACTAGCAAAAAATCATCTGGATCGTGGCAATCAGGATTAAACCCCGCGTTCGCATTTGAGTTCCATTCGTTCATATGCTTGTCCATCTCACCAGAAATATCTTCGAATTGTGACAGCAAACGTTTCTTAGCTTGTTCCACATAAAATTTGTGTTTCGTAATTAATTGTTGCCGATATGGTTCTTGCATTTGAAGAATAAACAGATCACTCATCATACTGTCCCTTTCCAATTGGAAAGAGCAAAGCAACTCTTACTAACATAGTAGAAGCCACGAAACAGATCGGTTACTGCGAACACGTCGTTAATCATGCGTAGTCCTATTCCATTCTGTATTGCCTAAATACAAAGATAAGCCCAGAGTTCTAATAGTGTTAAGCCCATGTAACAATATTTTCTAGTCGGTTACATTTTCATATTGAGAACTTCAAATACTTCATGACAGTAAAGGATTAGTCTCTCTACAGAAGTTATTACCTCTGAAATTCAAAAAATCCATTTTTGAGGCCATTCACAATCAATCTAGCTTAGCTGAATATTTAGATTCACAACTCAACTAGACCCGCCAAACGATTTTGGGATGCATCAAACTTGTGGGTGGGGCCATGAGCTTCATCACCTTCAAAAACTGGGAGTAGACGACCGCGTAGTGATATGTAGCACGATTGACCTTTGCAGGAGATACTGAAGTCGGGAGTAGCATGTTCTATTCAATAAGAGCGATGATTTTGGCTCGTACTTCTGCGAGTTCGTCTAGAGATACGCTACCTTTTCGCTTGGCCTTGCGGCTTCGCCAGTCGAGACTTTTCACTTGGTCGGCGAGAACTACGCTTGTCGGGTCACCAGAGATCAAGACTTCAAACGGGTAATGTTTAATTTGAGTCGTGATGGGACAGCAGATCATCAGGCTGGTTTTTTGGTTGTAAACCTTGGGACTCAGCACCAATGCCGGACGATGGCCAGCTTGTTCATGGCCCGTCTGTGGTGTGAAGTTTAGCCAAACAATGTCACCGGCTTGCGGAATATACCCACTAGCCATCACCAAGCTTCTTCGCCTTGCGGCTTTCCAAAATCCACCGCTCGATGTTGATTCTTAGACGTGATGCCTTTGAGTAGGTTTTTGAGATCGTATTTTTTACTGTGGATTGGTTCAATCACGATACGTCCATTTTCTTCCGTAATAGACACTTCTGATTCCGAATGAAGAGAGGCGGCTTCGAGAATATGTGACGGTATACGAATAGCCGCGCTATTACCCCATTTCTTTACCGTTGATTTCATATCAGCCCCTTAATGATTCTACATTGTATATACACCATATCATGGCTTTACAAAAGATGCAACATTGTGTATACATTTCTCGAAGCAGGAAAAGTGGGGACAAAAAAAGGTCTTCCGATCTCAGGCTACAAGAAACTAAAAACATCCAATAGATGTAATTGATCCAGTCATGGATGTGGGAAGTGCGACTCAAGACCTGCCCTTGCTCTGGATAACCATCCACGACAACCGCGATTGCTGGATAATTTCACCACAGTCTTTTACTCAGACCCGCCGCGCAACACCCGCCAGACAATCTTGGGATGCATCAAACTTGTGGGTGGAGCCATGAGGTTCATGACTTTGAGAAATTGTGAGTAAACGACAGGATCGTGCTGCGTGGCACGATGGACTTTGGCGAGGTAGGCATTGGTGAGATCAGTCATCGCTGGCTTCTTGCCTACGGTTTCCGGATATCGGAAATCCTCACAGGCGGCCATTTGCCAGGGAATGTCCACGACCTTGGCGATTCGCTGAAAGAATGGCCGCCATAGACCAGTCAGGCTTGGCTGTTGGCGTAAGAGAGCATCAAGGGCTTGAACCTGCATGGCCGCAGAGGTCATCCCTTGTCCATAAATTGGATTGAAGCTCGCAATGGCATCGCCTAAGACGAGATAGCCTTCTGGAAACCGAGTTAGGTTCTCATAGCGGCGACGAAGACTCGATGGGAATTTATAGGTAAATACATCTGAAAGCGGTTCAGCACGACTCACGACATCGTAGACATCCGAGACAGGCAGACGACGGATAAATTCAAGATACTCCGACTCATCTGTTGGCGGATGATCTCCAAGCCACCCACCGGCAGAGACAATCCAACGATCGTGTTCGACAGGAAAAAGAAAAGACATATGCTTTTGCCTTGGTGGCGTTGGGGAAATCATCACCAGTTTTGCCCCAACGAGATCGTTCTCCCGACGTCGATACAGACGAGTCGCATATCCGACTCCAACCTTGACCTCATCTTCGTGCGGTCGCTCATACCCCAAATGCTCCAGCCACTTACCAGCCGACGAACCACGTCCCGCCGCATCGACAACTAGATCTGCGTCTATGGTCGTTTCGTCTGCTCCGTCGTTTCCAGTCACTACATGAACACCAAGAACTTGAGTCCGATCGTTGTTCGTCATCAGTCCACGTACGGGACAGGCAGATTGAACTGTCACATTGGGCAATCGTGAAACATAGTGACGAATGTTCCACTCTAAAAATATTCGACTCACCGAAACAGCATGAAGTCCGCTCCTAAATTGCTTCTTGTACCCATCAAAGTGATACCAGCGAATCGCTTCACCCATATCTGAAATAATGGCTCCACCATTAATCAGAGCCTCCTCCAGATCGGGGAAAAGATCTTTGATGATACGAAACCCTTGGGCAAGAAGGCCGTGGAGATGGCGGGTGTGAGGCTGACCTCGGCGAGATTCAGGATGATCGTGTACGACATCACGTTCGAGAATCGTGACTCGTTCGAAATGATCGCTTAAGACACGAGCCGTAAACAGCCCGGCTAAACTGCAGCCAATAACCACCGCATGCGTTCGCTGGTTTGGTAAGTTTTGAGTCATGTAGGACTTATGCTTCGTAAGAAGCGCCTTTCGCCCAAACAAAGATCATCACTCGTTCATCATCATGTAGACATACGAGTGGCAAACTACTCTTGGATTCAATTATGAGGATTTGCTCAATTCTTGAACAAGTTGTTTTGGCGTGATCGCTTTAATGGATAAATTCGTATAATCACGAATGTTTCGTGTTGCGATACCCTCGGCTCTTCCTGCAACCGCCGCAAGACCTGCATCACATTCTCAAAGTCCTTCATGGGTAACTGACAGGCATATCGTAAACTTTCCGTCGTTGTCGGAGCGACCTGAACGAACCGAGTCAACTCTTCAAGATACACCCTTGTCTCAGGCGCCCCTTTAATAGGAGCCACAAGATAAAAAAAGTTGGAAAGCGTATGCCATGAAACAAACCCCGTGCTGACGCCCCCCTCCAATGCCTCAAGCAAGCCCACAGAGGCATCAGCATGTGGGGTGCGATTCAGAGCTGTATCAATCAACACACCTGTATCAATGAGGATATTCACAAATATTTCTTGATTAGTCGCGTATATCGATCATCATTGCGACCAGCTGCTTGAAACTTCCCATGCCATCGTTGCGCAAACGATTCTTGCACTTTCGAACTGATCTTTTTCAGAGTCGTTTCAATGAGCTGAGAAAGTGAAATGCCTTGCGAACGAGCATATTGTTTGGCTTTGGGCAATACCTCCTCATCAATCGTTACGGTGAGCTTCGTTATCATAGGATCCTCCGTATACGTATCAACATTATTAGTATACGTAATATTCCTGGCAAGCTATAGCGAACCAAATACTTACAATGAAAAGGGGTAAAGGACTAACCTGTCAATGTAACTAGACGGATTATCAGGAAACGAGTTAATGATAACTCTCTGAGTCGGAGGGGAATTTGGCGCATTCGACTTCTTCTTTAAATCGACTGAGCGCCTGCAGTGCATCGGCTTTGAGGTGAGCATACGGCTTGACGAATTTAGGCACAAAGTCATCGAACAGCCCAAGCAGGTCATACAGCACCAGGATTTGCCCATCACAATGTGGTCCCGCCCCAATACCGATTGTCGGAATCGAGAGATGTTCCGTAATCGTCTTGGCTAAGGCCACAGGCACAGCTTCGAGCACCAACGAAAAAGCACCGGCATCTTCAAGGGCTTTGGCATCGGCGAGCATGGCTTCGGCTTGGTCTCCTTCCTTTCCTTGGACTTTATAGCCACCGTACTGATTGACAGATTGCGGAGTCATGCCGATATGAGCCATCACAGGAATCCCGAATCGCGTCAACGCTTCGACGCGATCAATCACCTGACTCCCGCCTTCAATTTTTATAGCTGCTGCCCCGGCCTGCAGAAAGAGTCCGGCATTGCGCACGGCATCTTCGACACTGGCTTGATAAGACATAAACGGCATGTCACCAATGACAAGCGACTTTTCTGCCGTCTGCGCTACCAGCCTCGTATGATAGAGCATATCGTCCATGGTGACTGAGAGGGTATTTGGCTTTCCCTGAACCACGACTCCCAGAGAATCGCCGACCAAGATCGCTTCAATGCCCGCTTGTTCGACAATCCGCGTAAACAGCGCATCGTAGGCCGTCACGACCACGAGCTTTTCTCCCTGACTTTTGCGCTGCTTGAATTCTGGAACGTTCATCAATGTTTCACTCTTTTTTATATTTAACTCTGGTCATAGGGGAAACTAGGAATCGCTATCCTCAGGGAAATGAAGACTTATTGCTTAGCAAAGCGCTTGGCTGATTCTAACGTATTTTGCAAGAGCATGGCGATGGTCATCGGACCAACCCCGCCCGGTACAGGCGTAATCCACCCAGCCTTCTCTTTAACCGGCTCAAAATCCACATCACCCACTAAACTCCCATCCTCTCGTCGATTAATACCGACATCAATGACAATAGCCCCCTCTTTAATCATCTCAGAAGTGACAAATTGCGTACGCCCGATCGCCGCGACCACAATATCAGCTTCTCGACACACAGCTGGTAGGTCTTGGGTGCGCGAATGACACACGGTCACGGTGGCATGTCGATGCATCAACAGTAGTGCGACAGGCTTTCCCACAATATTGCTTCGACCGATGACGACCGCTCGCTTTCCCGTGATTGACTGTCCGGTTGACTCAATCATGTGAATCACGCCTTTGGGCGTACACGGCGTAAACACCGGTTCCCCCTCAACTAACCGTCCAACGTTATAGGGATGAAAACCATCGGCATCTTTGTGCTGAGAGACAGCTTCTAAGATGGGTTTACTGTCAATATGTTTGGGAAGTGGGAGCTGCACGAGAATCCCATGAATTTTGGGGTCGGCATTAATTTTGTGAATAAGCGTCAGCAACTCATCTTGAGTCGTGGATTCAGGCAACTTATATTCTTCAGGGTAGAGTCCAGCTTTTTCGCAGGCAATTTTTTTATTTCGGACATAAATGGCCGAAGCGGGGTCTCCCCCCACCAACACTGCAGCTAGTCCTGGACGAATCCCAGTTTGCTCATGAAACTCAGAGACTTCTTTTGCAATATCAACTCGTATTTGCTGTGCTAAGACTTTTCCGTCGATAATCTGTGCTGCCACATTCCCTCCTCTGTATTCCGAACATTGGTCTTTCAGACGTTCACGATATCAAGCTTGAAAAAACTTCGTCAATCTAGACAAAGTAGAGACTCTAGCCGACTCACTAATTTTTAATGTGTGAAATGGGAACTCACGCTGGCTTGTCAGGCGAAGACAGGCTTAAACGTAGGTTGCCTACTTGGCCGACCAAGGGTTAATCATTGATCGTAGCCAAGGTCACTGCCCGATGCTTATTGGGATTCGCTATATTTCTTGACAGCTCTCGAAATGGTCACTTACCATACTGTGTGAAGCAACTATCCCACCACCTCTTCTTGTTCGCACTCAGCATTTGTACGTTTTTCACTTCACCGCTTAAAACCAAAGGGTGTACCGATGAATAGTCATGTCGCATCTTCGACGAAAGCCCTTTGCTTGATACTATGGACTTGCACCGTTTTCACTCCAACATTGGCGTATGCTCAAGCCATTATCAACGACCTTGCTGCCCCTCAGAGCATTATTGCGAATTCTGAAAAAGGGTATCTGGTCGCCAATGCCAATGGGGACCCGGGGAATCGAGATAACAAAGGATTCATTTCTCAACTTGATGACGCTGGAAAGCTCACCCACACTCACTTTATACAAGGTGGGAAAAATGGGACGGTCCTTAATTCGCCTACAGGCATGGTAATTGTCGGCGACATTCTCTATGTAGCCGATATCGACACCATTCGAGGTTTTTCGAGAAAAACAGGGGAAAGCGTCTCCTCCGTCTCCATGACTCGCTATCACTGCTCAACGCTCACGGGGCTTACCGCCAATACCGATGGACAGCTCTTTGTGTCGGACACTGCCACCAATGCTATTTATCAAATAGACCCCGCACAGGAATTCGCCGTCTCCCTAGTCATTCAAGACGAAGCCCTCTCCGGGCCGCGCGGATTAGCCATCCATCCACAGACTGGACGTTTAACCGGTGTGAGTTGGGAGGGGGGAAAAGTCTTTGAAATCAGTGAATCCGGGACGATCAAAGAATTACTCGCCAACTCGTTTTTTTCTCGTCGTTTTCAAAATTTGGATGGGATCGCATTTGACCGGTACGGCAGCATGTACATCTCGGACATGTCGGCAGGAAAAGTCTGGAGGGTTCTCGCCGACTTAAAGAAACAAGTAATTGCCGAGTTTCTGGTTTCGCCAGCCGGCATAGGCGTTGATCGTGAAAAACACCTGATTCTCGTGCCCTATCTCTACGCCAACGGGGCAGAAATTAATGGATTAGAACAACCGTCTAATTCAGGAAAAAAACGAAAACCTCGCGACTTGTCAGATTATGGTCTTGGGTGGACAAAGAAAGATCAACCCGATGAGTAAATGTCAACACTGCGACCAACGAAAAGGCAAACGCCCCTGCCCAGCCTTGAGCGGATTCATCTGCAGTCAATGCTGCGGAACCTATCGCATGAGTAAAATTTCCTGTCCTCCGGATTGCGTCTACCTTGACACAAACCTGGAGTACCAGCAAAAACGCGTTGGGGTCCATTTCGAGCAAGATCGTCGAACATTTTATCGTGAATTGATGGAATTGGGAGGGGAGCGTGCAGCCGAAGTGTTCTACGTCTTAGAAGCCATCACCTACCGATTCTTCCAGTCACGACCCGAAGCCCAAGATGGTGAAGTGATCGATGGCCTCAAACACCTTCGTCAATCTTTCAGCCCGATTCATATTCCCGGGGCGGCACCACCTGCCTTTGGAGAGGAACTCAAAAAGGAATATAAAACGTTGGATGATCGCCAACCCCTAGATACCCACATGGTTACTCAGGTGCTCGATCGAGCAAGTCAGTTTATTCAAGAATTTTCTGGGGAAGGGCTTCGATCTCACCGCTTTCTCAGTGGGCTCATCGGCTACATCAAGCTTCGGCATCCAGATGTTGCCGAGCAACTCGCTCGTCAATCTGGAGCCGGGGGAAGAATCATCATACCCAGTGGCGCTCCACTCGACGACTCGCCATCAGTTGCCCAACAACCCTCATGACTAGATGATGAGGTGGACAGCCCCTATTACAAATTAAGTTGAAGCCTTTACCATAGAGCTTTTAACTTTTAAAAATAGGAGGCTCCACTATGGGCATCACTACGATTGGAATTGACATTGCCAAGAATGTCTTTCAAGTCCACGGTGTTGATGATGAGGGCAACACCGTACTTCGTAAAAAGCTAAGACGTAACGTCGTCCTCCCTTTTTTCAGAAAACTCGAACTCTATCTGATTGGCATCGAAGCCTGTGCAACTGCCCATCATTGGGCACGTGGACTGAGTGCTTGGGTCACACTGTCAAGCTCATGCCTCCAACGTATGTGAAACCGTACGTCAAATGTTCCAAAAATGATGCGGCTGATGCTGAGGCCATCTGTGAAGCGGTCAACCGACCTACCATGCGATTTGTCCCAGTCAAAGATGAAGCCCAGCAGGCTGTCCTAATATTGCATAAGACGCGGGACCTCCTGACTCGGCAGAAAACCATGCTTATTAATGCACTCCGCAGTCATTGTGCGGAATATGGCATCATTGTTTCCATAGGGGTTCAAAATATACAAAAACTTGTAGAGAAGATATCCGAAGAAAGAAAGTCACCATTCCCAAAGTTAGCCAGTACCACTATGCAAATACTGATTGAGCAATTAAAGACGTTGGAGACAAGACCTCAGCATCTAGAGGAAGAATTGAAAAACTGGCATTACAATAACGAGATTAGTCAGCGGATGGCCACTGTGCCCGGCGTAGGTATCATCACCGCGACTGCTATTGCTGTCACCATTACTGAGGCAAACCATTGTAAGTCAGGGCGACAATTTTCCGCGTTTTTAGGATTAGTACCAAGACAGTTTTCAAGTGGCAGGAAAGAACGCTTAGGTAGGATATCCAAGAAAGGAAATCGATACGTCAGGCGATTGTTAATTGTTGGTGCAACATCGATGCTTCGGCATTTTCGGGATAAACCCGGGAAAGAAGCCGACTGGATGCGACAACTTCTTGAACGTCGTTCTCCACACATTGTGTCGGTGTCCTTGGCGAATAAAATGGCACGGATTGTGTGAGCGGTCATGTCGCAGCACACGGTGTATCGACCAGAAGGAGCGGCTTCTTAGGATGATGGCCCACATAGCCGAGCTTTTGACTTTGACAAGTGGTCAGGATACCTTGCGGAATGACATGGCATCTCAGCTTTTTAACTAAGGAGGCGGAAATTGAGCACTCAAAAAACTCTGTATGCACGTCTTGGTGGCTATGATGGAATCACCACGTTCGTCAATGATCTCTTACCACGGTTACAAGGCGACTCACAATTAGGGCGATTCTGGCAAAATCGTGGAAATGATGGTCAAGCACGAGAAAAACAATTGCTGATTGATTATATATGCACGAGTGCGGGTGGCCCCATGTATTACACGGGGCGAGATATGAAGATGACTCATGTTGGCATGAAAATTAGTGAAGGAGATTGGACAATATTCTTGGAACATGCTGGGGGCACCATGAAAGCCCTGCAGGTTCCCCAACAAGAATGTGACGAAGTGGTGGCTTTCGTCTTAAGCTTGAAAGCGGATATTGTCGAGCCATAAACAATCTACCAAGACGTTGCATAGGATATTGGAATGGGTCGTAAGGTGAAGAGGGTCTGATGAATAACCGGTTCTGCCGGAGATTGGCCAAACCCGTTGACGATTATGCGCTTGTATGCGCGCTCGTGATGAGTGGGACCCGATCTCAGCGGGTTCCATCAAGGCCCGCGGTCATGGGTGCCGCACCAAGAGGCCGGACACATGACGACACTTGACCTGGGTTGCATTGATCTAAACGCCTGCGTTCCCGCGGGGCTGTCCACACATAATCGTCAAACCAGGATACCCTATGCCTCGTACGAATATGTGGTGAGGGTTATTCCACGACTTCAATTGTCATCTCAATGCGCTCAAGTGGATTGTCGCGCGGGTCTCGAGCTTGACTCACGATTTTATCAATAATATCAAGTCCCTTCACAACCTCTCCAAAAATCGTATATTGCCCGTCAAGGTGTGACGCTTTATCAGCCATGATGAAAAACTGTGAACCGGCGCTATTGGGATCCGCAGTTCTGGCAGCGGAGAGAATACCTTTTTCGTGAGCGACCTTGCTAAATTCCGCTGGCAATGTGTAGCCAGGACCACCAGTACCATACGACTGGACTTTACTCGGATCTTTCGTATTTGGATCTCCACCCTGAATCATAAACCCCGGTATCACGCGATGAAAAATTGTCCCATTATAAAATCCAGACTTGGCCAATTTCATAAAACTCTCAACATGTTTCGGTGCCAACTCTGGGAAAAACACAATTTCCATTTCACCAAACTTGGTCTTGAGTATGGCATGCGGGGCCTCCGACGACATGGACGTCTCTTCGCCAGCCAAGGCAATGCTCGCAGAACCAACCAAGCCAAGCGTTCCCCACGACATGAGGACCAAACCGACACATACGATACTCGTTCTTATCAATCCTAAGCGGCGTACACTCTCCATAAACCTAGCTCCTCTCCCTGAGTCCTTGAAAATGAATGTCGTGATTATATCGCATCTTCTGCCAACCCTTTTTCCAGTGCTTCACGGGCAGCGATTTGTTCCGCTTCTTTTTTGGTTTTCCCGATACCGCGGCCACGAACTCGATCATTAATGAACACTTCCATTTCAAAAACTTTTTGGTGATCGGGACCTGTTTCCTGAACAAGCCGGTAGTCAGGATTCATATCGAACTTCTTATGCGAAAGCTCTTGGAGGTGGCTTTTATAATCACCTCTGAACTCCCCGTCTGCTGCAGTCTGCAGTTGGCCAAGTTCGGGGTTCAACACTCGAAGGATAAAGGTTCGAGCCTGCTCACTTCCACCATCAATATACACCGCAGCAATGATGGCTTCCAAGGCATTCGCGAGTAATGAACTTTTTTGTCGTCCAGCAGTCGCTTCCTCTCCTCTGCCCAACCGCAGCCAATGTCCCAACTGCAAGCGGGTCGCAGCCTTCGCCAAGGAGGAACGGCTCACCAAGAACGCTTTAATCTTCGAGAGTTCTCCCTCATCTGCATGCGGAAATAACGTAACAAGATACTCACTCACCACCAAGGCTAAGACGGCGTCTCCTAAAAACTCTAACCGCTCATTGTCTTTTCCAGCCTTATCCTGACTGCCCTGCGAAAAAGACTTGTGCGTCAAGGCTGTCTGCAAGAGCTCAGGCTTACGAAACACATATCCAAGTGTAGTTTGGACGTCTGACAGCACGGAGTTTCCATTATCAATATTTGGCGAAGTCCTAGAACCTGCTCTATTTTGTCACAATAATATCGGATTATACCACAATTGGGGGAAGGGACGGTTTGGGAACCAGACGCGTCTCACGCACACAGTGAAACCCCTAGACGATACAGCCCTTTACTCAGCAAAGCCTTTGAATATCAAACAAGCATTGACACCTCCAAACCCGAACGCGTTCGATACGGCAGCGGAAATGTTTACATCCCTTGCTTTGCCGGGGATATAATCTAAATCGCAATCAGGATCAGGGGTCTCAATATTCATCGTGGGTGGCAACCGACCTTCGCGCAATGCCAATGTGGTGAAAATAGCCTCTATCCCACCAGCAGCTCCCAAAAGATGACCCGTCATAGACTTTGTGGAACTGACCGGGATACTATACGCCCGCTCTCCGAAAACCTTCTTGATGACTCCAGTTTCTACACTATCAGCAAACGTCGATGTTCCATGAGCATTAATATAGCCAATATCATCTTTTGATACTCCTGAACCCTGGAGCGCACGCTCTAAACATTTTGTCGCCCCACTCCCATCTTCAGGCGGTGCGGTGATATGAAATGCATCACTATTCATCGCATATCCGACGACCTCGGCGTAAATTTTCGCGCCTCGAGACCGAGCCTGCTCTAATTCCTCCAAGACCAACACTCCAGCGCCTTCGCCAATCACAAAGCCATCACGATCTTTATCAAATGGACGGCTGGCATGTTCAGGATCATCGTTCCGTCGCGACAAGGCCTTAGCCGAAGCAAAGCCAGCTAGAGCGGTCGAACAAATCGTACTTTCGGCCCCTCCGACAATCATCGTATCCGCCTCACCATGTTGAATCAGACGAAATCCGTCACCGATACTATTGTTTCCTGACGCACAGGCTGTGACAGCACAGGAGTTGGGGCCCTTGGCACCAAAACGAATCGCGACCTGGCCAGACGCCAAATTAATAATCACCATGGGAATAAAAAATGGAGTCACACGATCAGGACCGCGCTCAAGCAACACTTTATGATAGTGCTCAATGGCAGGCAGCCCTCCAATCCCCGATCCGATATACACGCCAACACGATCTGCATTTTCTTGAGTAATCTCAAGTTTGGCATCATCGACCGCTTCTTGACTCGCGGCGACGGCATACTGGATAAATGTATCCATCTTCTTAATTTCTTTTTTCTCAATATAGTCAGCCGGATTAAAGTTTTTGACTTCTCCAGCGATCCGGGAAGGATAGTTCGTGGCATCAAAACGCGTGATGGGGCCAATGCCAGATTGTCCGGCACATAAAGCCTCCCACGTTTTCGACACACCAATTCCCAGTGGCGTCACGAGCCCCAAACCGGTTATCACGACTCGTCGTTTCAGGTCATTGCTCATGATACCGATACCCCTCGAGCTTCACTCAAGTCAGCCAGAAAGATAGTGGGCAGAAACATTAAGGGGCGCAAGAAAAACAACGACACCTCTCTGGACATAGAGTTCTCCTGATTACAGGATGGGTTCACTCTAGGCAATTTCATTACACTTTTTCTTTAATGAAATCGATGGCCCCACCAACGGTCTGAATTTTTTCAGCATCTTCGTCAGGAATTTCTACATCAAATTCTTCTTCTAAGGCCATCACGAGCTCAACCGTATCTAATGAATCCGCACCGAGATCATCAACAAACTTCGCATCATGGACAACCTCGTCCTCTTCCACACCTAATTGTTCAGCAATAATTTTTTTAATGCGATCTTGTACTTCCATGGCCCATCCTCCTAATGTCAAATTGTAACCTGAATATCATGAATCACCAGAAACTTCGTTATACCACTTTAGCCATGCTCATGCCATGTGCATACCACCATTGACATGCAAGACTTGCCCCGTCACATATCCCGCTGCCTCGGAAGCAAGAAAACACACAGCTTCGGCAACATCAGTGGGTTGCCCCAAACGCTGCAAGGGAATCTGCTTTAACAGGGCATCTTTGACGTCCTGCGAAAGGCCTTGGGTCATCGCCGTATCAATAAATCCTGGAGCCACAGCATTGACCGTGACCGTTCGACTTGCGTACTCACGGGCCACGGTCTTGGTAAACCCAATCACCGCCGCCTTCGACGCCGAATAATTCGCTTGCCCGACATTGCCAATGGCCCCCACAATCGAGGCAATATTAATGATACGACCGGATCGTTGTTTGCTCATGGAAGACAAACAGGCTTTCGTACAATTAAAGGTCCCTGTCACATTCACCTGCAGAACGAGATTCCAATCGTCCTCTTTCATCCGCATCAATAATCCATCTCTCGTAATTCCCGCATTATTGACTAAAATGTCAATATGGCCCCATTCTTTGAGAACCTGATCCATGCTAGCCTTCACGGAGTCCCACTCTGCAACGTTAACTTTTAAGGACATGGCCTTACGGCCTTGACCTTCAACTGCCGCCACAGTGTCCTTGCATCGATCAACATCAAGATCCATCACCACAATATCTGCACCATCACGAGCGAGACAGGTGGCAATTGTTTGGCCAATTCCTTGAGCCGCGCCCGTAACGACCGCGACCTTTCCTTCTAACGCCATAGCAGTTTCTCCCGACTCTTCGTTGCTAAGAGCTCATGCAATCCCATCAGGAAGCCAAAGACGAACGAACAGCCTGAAAGGATTCCGCATTATCAACATTCCACATTGTTGCTTTGGGTAAAATACGTTTTACCAGCCCTGACAAGACTTTCCCTGGACCAACTTCAATAAATGTATCGACTCCCATCTCCGCCATATATTGTATTGATCGTGACCATTGAACCGGCGATGGCAATTGACGGATTAACGACGCGCGCACATCGTCAACCTTCGTTAATGATCTCGCTTCTGCATTGTTGATCAACGGGACGTGTAAATCAGACCAATCGAGCGTCGCCATATCCGCCTGCAAACGATCTGCCGCCACTTGCATCAACGGCGTATGAACTGGAACACTGACAGGAAGCGGCATCACCCGACGGGCTCCCTGCTCCTTCAACAGCGCAATGGCTCGCTCGACAGCCACTTTTTCCCCGGCAATAACAATTTGACCAGGACAGTTGAAATTGGCTGGCGCGACGACACCCTCAGACTGCGCATCGTGACAAGCCCGTTCGACTTCTTCTTCAGATAACCCCAGCACCGCCGCCACTAACCCCGTTCCCGGAGCCACGGCCTCCGACATGTATTGTCCTCGTTTTTGAACGAGTTTGACCGCATCAGAAAACGAAAGCCCCCCAGCAGCCACAATGGCCGAATATTCTCCAAGGCTATGTCCGGCAACGGCAGTAGGTTGAATCGGTATCTGATCAAATAATGACAATGCTGCAAGACTCGTCACGAGCAATGCCGGTTGAGTATATTCAGTTCGATTAAGTTTTTCTGATGGCCCGTCAAAGCACAACGCAGCCATATCATATCCCAGAACATCGCTGGCCTCCTGATACAATCCACGAACATGGGGATCAGACTCATGCAACACGTGCCCCATGCCAACACTCTGAGAACCTTGTCCAGGGAAAAGAAGCCCAATGGAATGTGTCATAGTTTTACACTGTCATAAACGACAGTTGATTTACTTAACAGAGACTCCTAGTGACCCGTTTTGGTTAACTTAAGCAGCGACATTGTTGTCCGAGTCAGGGTCACACAGTGAACTGCCATATTGTTTCACTGGGTTACTAATATTCGTGGTAGAAGCGCTAGTTTCCTGTCACGGTTATTTACGGCAATACCAGAGTCAACGTCGGGTTGAACAACACAATAAGACGGACTCCATAGTAACATTGGTTTGCTGATTTTATAGGTACAGCCTCCCTAGTATGCTGCTCAGTTATTTACGGCATTACCTCACTAACAACCGATTGAGAACAAAAATGGCAATAGCTTAGAGATATTGGCTCTTTAACAATTTTGGTACAGCATACTAGTCAACAATAAATTCTCCTCCATCGACACAGATGACGTTTCCGGTTATCCATTGACTCTTTGGTTGGCTTAAGAGACCAATGGCATCCGCAACATCCTTCGGCAATGTTAACCGTCCAGATGGATTCTTGCGTTTGGCAAGAGTAATCATTTCTTCAGATCCTGGGATTTTTCGTAATGCAGGGGTGTCGGTTACTCCCGCCATAATGGCATTCGCGGTAATACCTAATGGAGCCAACTCCAGAGCTAATTGTCGGGTATGAGATTCTAAAGCAGACTTAGCTGCAGAAACAGCACCATACGTTTTCCATACCCGTGCGCCACCTGCACTCGTCATTGAAAATATTCGTCCGCCCCGCCCCATACATTGCTGATCGAGTAAGGCTTGCGTCCAATACACTAAGCTATTCGCCATGACATCCAACGTCATATCAACTTGTGGTTTTGACACAGCTTCGGCTTGGGATTGCGCAATATAGGGCTTTAAAGTCCCAAAAGCCAATGAATGCAGGAGGACTCGGACAACGAGAGGAGAACCCATCTCTTCTGCCTTTGCCTGCATCGCGGAAAGAATTTCGCTGCGTTTATCAGAGTCGGCAGCATTGGCATTAAAAAATACGGCTGTTCGTCCCAATCCTTGAATGTCTTTTACAATTCGATCCACATTAGGAAGGGTAGATTTCCGATCTAAATGCACACCAAAAATATTTAATCCTAACGAGGCCAATTCCAAAGCGACAGACTCTCCGAAACCACTTGAGGCACCTAAAATCAAGGCCCATTGCCCTTCTAAGGGCTTGATCGTTTCGCTCATAATTTCCTCACTTTCCTCGTTTACTCAGCATCAACAATACCCATGATACTCTCCTCTGGTCACAGACTCATGCTACGAGATGCCTCAAAAACACGTATTTGATTTTTGAACTGTCGCATAGTGTCTTACCATCGAATAAGTCCGGAAGCCCACGTGAGCCCCGCCCCAAATGCCGCTATCAGTAACAAATCTCCTGGACGAATCCGACCTGACAGCACTGCTTCATCCAGGGCTAACGGAATTGATGCGGCCGAGGTGTTTCCGAAACGATCAAGATTGATAACCGTCTTCTCCAGTGGAAGCTTTAGACGTTGAGCAACCGCCTTCAGGATACGAATATTGGCTTGATGGGGAACAAAAACATCGACATCATCAATAGACCGACGGTTGAAAGTCAAGACTTCATGCACGGAATCCTCCATGGTCTTGACTGCGACCTTAAACGTTTCATTCCCCTTCATCTTGACAAATTGAAGACGTTCCTTCATGACGTGTTCCGAGGCCGGAAGACGTGAACCTCCGCCTGGCACTTGTATGAGCTCTGCATGATCACCATCACCATGGAGATGAACCGAGAGGATACCATTGTCGCCTTCCGACTTTCCGACAACCACGGCTCCGGCACCGTCACCAAACAACACACAGGTGTTACGATCCGTCCAATCTGTAATCGAAGACATGACTTCTGCTCCGATTACTAGAACGTAGCCTAGACCTGTTTGGACATACGAATTGGCTAAGGCCAACGCATAGACAAATCCACAACAGGCCGCATTGAGATCAAATGCTGCCGCTCGTGTCGCCCCAATTTGCTGTTGAACGAGACAGGCCGTGGATGGGAGAGGCGAGTCTCCAGTACAGGTGCCTACGATAATCAGATCAAGCTGTGCGGCCTGGATACCAGCCTGGGCCAAGGCCTTTTGTGCAGCTTTGGTGGCTAAATCCGAACAGGCCTCCCCTGGTCCAACTAATCGACGCTCTCGAATTCCCGTTCGTTCCACGATCCAGGAGTCGGACGTTTCCACCATTTTTTCCAGATCGGTATTGGTCAGGATACGATCAGGAACATACGACCCTGTTCCAAGAATTCGACTTTTCATGGCTGAACAACTGGTGGGGTTTCAGGAATGGAAACCTTGAGGCCATCAGCAATATCGGCACGAAGCTGCTCCACAAATCCACCATCCGCAAGCTTATGGGCTCGACAAATGGCATTTTTGATGGCCTTTGCCGAAGAGCGACCATGACAAATCATACTAATCCCATTGACCCCGAGTAACGGCGCTCCTCCAAACTCGGCATAATCCGTCCGACGACGAAGACGCAGCAACGGACCGGCAATAAAGAGATACGACAATCGTCCAAGACGAGATTGAGCAATCTCCTTCATCAACATTTTTTTGATGGCATCGGCAAGACCTTCAGAGATTTTTAAGGCAACGTTTCCTAAAAAACCATCACACACAATCACATCGGCATTGCCGCTATACACATCACGGCCTTCGATATTCCCAATAAAATTAATTGGACTACTCTTTAATAATCGAAACGCTTCTTTTGTGACGTCATTACCCTTCGTGTCTTCTTCACCAATACTCAAAATGCCCACACGAGGTTTCTCCACCTCTAAGACATGCTTGCCATATTCATTCCCCATAATCCCAAACTGATAGAGCTGTTTTGCCGTACAATCAACAGTCGCGCCCACATCCAACATGACAGCATTCCCTTGCCGAGTAGGCAGACTAGCCGCAATGGCAGGACGTTCCACCCCTTGAATCGACCCAAGAAGAAAAAAGGCCGAGACCATTGTGGCACCCGTATTGCCAGCACTGACGACAGCTTGAACGTCACCAGTCTTGACAAGCTTGGTTGCCACCCAGATTGAGGAATCCCGCTTCTTTCTTGCAATCGAAGCCGGCAATTCCTGCATCCCCACTACTTGAGATGCATGGCAAATGTGGAGTGCTGTTTTTTTCCCTTTGATCGTATCAAGATGGGCCTGAATCTTTTCTTGATCACCAACTAAGATGATTTCGTCACCAAGCTCTTTGGCCGCTTGCATCGCGCCATCAACGAGAGGAGGTAACCCAAAATCACCCCCCATCGCGTCAAGTGCAATTTTCATAGTCCAACCGAGAGATTAGTGAGTCACAAGAAATGGAAAGAGAGATCTCTTATCCCTCTTCAACGGCAATAATGGCCATTCCCTTATACGTACCGCAATTGAGGCAAGTGGTATGTGGAAGCTTTGGTTCGTGGCATTGGGGACAGAGAGAGAGATTAGGAGGGGAAAGTTTGATCTGTCCTCGCCGTTTATCTCGACGTGCACGTGAAATTTTATGTTTAGGATTTGCCATTGCAAATGTACCTTCCTAGTCTAGAGGCTTCGTCGATTTTGTTCGACAACATTTCACTGTATGCGAATAAAAATTATAGATTTTTCTTCAATTGCTGCAGGGCTGACACCATTGGGGAAAAATGCACGGTATCGGCACAGGCACAAGACGACTGATTGAGGTTCGTTCCACAATGCTGACATAACCCTCGACAATCGGACTGGCAAAGCCTCTGAATAGGTGTACCAAGGATACACTGCTCACGTAACATGATGTCCAATTCAACTTGATCGTCTTGGCAAGGATAAATTTCCTCAATCTGCTCAAACCCGATATCGGAAGACTCTTCATCGAGCACAACAGTTGTCGACTCGATTTTTGTCTGTTCTCCTTGAAAAAGTCCAAGGCAGGGCAGGACGATCAACTCTTGATACTCTCCCAGACACCTCACACATTCTCGAAAAATAGTTCCCGATAACGTTCCTTTGACACAGACCCCTTCTGGACTATGACAAATATCACAATCTAAATGCAGGGGATCTACAATCCGACCTTCATCTCGGGTCAGCTCTAAATCATCTTGACCGACATCATAATTTAAATGAAACCCCTCCTGAGGAATATCCTGAACAAGGAATTTCAATGAGGTCGGTGCAATAGATACCTTTTTCTTCGCCATCTCGATCACACTCTTTGCTTCATACCCATTCATGAACGCTATGGCGCACAGTTATGGCCAGAATAATTATCGTTCTTCTGCAAACGAGAGTATGGCAATTTGTCGAGCTCGCTTGATTGCAACGGTTAAACGTCGCTGATGTCTCAAGCAATTTCCAGATGTTCGCCGCGGAATGATCCGCCCTCGCTCAGTTAAAAAATTCCTGAGCAACCCCACATCTTTGTAATCGAGGGGGGTGCTGTCATGACAAAATCGACACAGTCGACGTCGTTGAAACAATCGTCCACGTTCCACAAATACTTCTCCTATCTACCCTCAGGAGGAATAATAGTCTGCATCATACGAGGGTTCTTCTACCATATCCGTTTCTCCACCACCTTGTTGGGGACCACGCTTCGGCATAAACGTCACATTTTGGGCCACCACTTCATGCTTACTACGTTTCTGGCCATCTTCCGTTTCCCAGCGACGTTGTTGAAGTCGACCATCAACAATTGCGCCATCCCCCTTACTCAAGTATTGCCCACAATGTTCGGCTTGACGGCCAAACACGACAATATCGACGTAACAAACCTCTTCTTTAGGTTCATCCGCCTGCTTGTACCGTCGGTTAACCGCAAGCGGGAAATTCACAACAGGAGTGCCACTTGGAGTGTACCGAAGTTCTGGGTTTCTTGTAAGATTCCCGATAAGAATGACCTTATTGAACCCGGTCATCTGACGACTCGGCTCCCACTGTTACGGTCTCTTGACTTTCCGTATTCTCAGTTTCAGGTGTTGCTGTTTTCACCTGATCAGCTTGGATCTCAACGGTCAGAAACTTCATCACTCCATCTTCCATACGATGGAAACGTTCCAACTCACTGACCGCGTTGCCTTTTCCTTCGAATTGAATGATGAGGTACGTCCCCCGTCGCTCATGTTGAATATCATAAGCGAGCTTCTTTTTGCCTTCATTCGTGATATTCAGTACGGAGGCGCCAGACTTCACAATAGTTTCTGTAATTTTTTCTGTCAGTTTCGTAATTTCTTCATCAGTCTGAGACGGAGACACAATACATACGGATTCATATATTTTCATAGATTACCCTCAACAAGATCGCTTAGATAATTAGGTCTACTCAGGAGGACAAGGAATGAAAAGTATCACAGGTGAAAAGAGAGAGTCAAACAAACAACCACCGGCATTCCTAACACACGAAAACCCCTTCTCTTCCACACAGCACATGACCTACCTGAATATATGACATTTTCAAATGTTCGATGAAATCTTACCGTGTCTGACTAATAGGGTAGGCGCAACGGAGACTCAGACTTCCGGCGTCTGCTGGACATTGAACTGATTCATTGCAGCTTCAGGGCCGTTACTGATCAACACCTCTAGAGCATCAACCGCTCGCGAGAGTACCGCATCCAAAGAGATAACCTCAGACGAAGAAAACGGTGAAAGCACATATTCAGCAACATCTAGACCTGGAAGTGGATGACCAATACCGACTTTTAGCCGACAAAACTGATCAGACTTTGAAGAGGCTAAAATTGAACGTATGCCATTATGCCCACCCGCACCTCCACGCGTTTTGATACGCAAGGTCCCAAAATTCAAATCTAAGTCATCATACACGACGACCAGATCACTGACAGAAACCTCGCCGCAACGGAGAAGATCTTCCACAACCACACCCGCCCGATTCATCCAGGTTTGGGGAAGAACCAGCTGAACCTGGCGTGCGTTGATGACTCCACTCCCCTGAATCGCATTCGTGCCTTGGGTGAAAGAAATGTGCTGCTTTTGCCCAAAACGTTCAACAACCATTCGTCCAACATTGTGGCGAGTCGCTGAATATTGCACTCCAGGGTTACCAAGGCCAATGATACACAGCAAAAGTTACTTCTTGGCCTCCTTCCCCTTACCGTCGCCTTTCGCGTCTGCAGCAGGTGCGGCCTCAGCCTTTTCATCAGCCTTAGACTCAGCCTGTCCTCCTTCTTCCGCTTCACGAGATAAAAGGGCCTCGAGTTTGGCTTCTGAGATTTTGGCAACTACATGTATGACCATCAAATCTTCATCATCCAAAACCTTGACTCCAGAAGGGACCACCACATCTTTTACATGAATTCCCTGTCCCACTTCCAAACTTGACGCATCGACTTCGACATGGTCGGGGATCTGAGCCGGAAGACATTCAATATGGAGTTCGCGAAGTACATTCTGGAGCAGCCCGCCTTCCTTCACTCCAATTGGCGTCTCCCCGATAGTGGCCACAGGCACTTTGACGCGAATGGGTTTATCCATCGACACTTCAAAGAGATCGACATGGAGAATGGTTCCAATAATTGGATCTAGCTGATAGTCTTGCAACACAGCCACGCGTTGTTCTTGCTTGCCATCTCCCCCCGTCACCTGTACGGTCAATAGCCCAGTGTGGCCAGCTTGAGACAGAATGACATCTCTCGCAACCTTGGGTTCCATTGATAACAAGAGCGAGTTTCCACTGCCATACAGCACTGCTGGAATGCGCCCTAAACGTCGTAATTCACGGGCCGGCCCCTTGCCAGCTTTGTCTCTTCTCTCTACATTAATTTCAAATTTCATCGAAAGGTCCTCACTTTAGCTCGGGATATTGGCAATCAATGCTTTTCTATCTATGGTTTCTCTAGGTTCACTCTGCACATTCATAGCACAAGGTATCGTAGGCACGAAGGTGAAGGGAGACATCACTACACGAATAATGACGTGACCGACTCCTCGCGATGAATCCTCAAGATCGCTTCACCCAATAACGGTGCCACTGACAAAGCATGAAGCTTGGAACATTGCTGATCCCTCCCATCAAGTGGAATTGTATTGGTCACCACAATCTCACTCAAGCAAGACTTCTGTAACCGATCAAGAGCCGGACCTGATAAGACAGCATGTGTACACCCAGCAATTGCGCTCACGGCTCCGTTATCCATGCACGCTTGGGCTGTTTGCACAATGGTTCCAGCGGTATCAATCATATCATCAAGTAACAGGACACGCTTCCCTTTCACTTCCCCGATAATATTCATGACCTCGGCCTTATTGGCCATCTCACGTCGCTTATCAATAATGGCCAACGCAGCGTCTATCCGCTTGGCAAAGGCTCGAGCCCGCTCAACACCTCCGGCATCTGGAGAGACGACCACCACATCTTCATAGCCCTCTTTCGTGAAATGCTCCAACAACACTGGGGTGGCATAGAGGTGATCGACGGGAATATTGAAAAACCCTTGAATGGGCCCCGCATGCAGATCCATAGTCAGAATCCGTTGGGCTCCAGCGACGGTCAAGAGGTCGGCCATCAACTTCGCGCTAATTGGCACCCGAGGCTGATCTTTTCGATCTTGTCGTCCATAGCCATAATAAGGAATCACTGCCGTAATTCTGGATGCGGAGGAACGCTTCACGGCATCCAGCATAATCAGCAATTCCATGATCGATGTATTGACTGGAGCACAGCAAGATTGGATGAGAAACACATCGGCTCCCCGAACGTTTTCTTCAATCCTGACATGAATTTCACCATCACTAAACGTGGTCACCATTGCCGCGCTGAGCTCTTGGCCAACATACGCGGAAATTTCCTTGGCCAAAGCCACATTGGAATTTCCAGTAAATAACTTTAATTCTTTAGGCATCTATCACCCCTAACAACAGCTACGCACACCCATTCCCCCATCCCTTTGAGGGAACATGGCAAAGCCTCGTACGATAATTCGACATTTATGAGGTTGTCAACTAAGAACACTGACAGGCTGGTAGCATGCAAGCAAAACCCAAGTCTATTATGACTTATTTCTGAACGAGCGCAAGCCTTGAGGCACTTGTTGGCACACAAAATACTTGCATGTGAGGATTTTGCATTATTTGCTCCGAAGCCTTCACCGCAGTGTGCTCCTCAGAAAAGACTCCAAATACCGTCGAGCCACTCCCTGACAAGAGAGCAACGTCAGCTCCTAGTGAGCATAATTCATCTTTGATCTCGCACAGTCGATGGTGTGCGGGAAAAAGGGCCGATTCAAAATCATTTTCAATGTGCGGAAGCAAATCTTGAAAGTCCAAGGCTTCTCTCTGCTGAAGTGTGTGTAACTCTGCCGAGAGTTGAGGGACTTGCGTTCGAGATTGCGCAATTTGTTGATACGCCCACCCAGTTTCTATAGAGAATCCTGGATTGACTAGCAGGATCCATCGAGACCCCGTAATGGTCATTGGAGCTACGTCCTGCCCCCAGCCACGGATGAGCGCCTGTGGCCCGTAGAAAAAAAATGGCACATCACTTCCTAGCTCTGCACCGAGTTCAGCCATTTCCGACCAAGACCAGCGTAACTGAAACAATTGGACAAGCCCGAAAATTGTGGCGGCAGCATCACTACTCCCCCCACCTAACCCTGCCCCCATTGGAATGTGTTTCTCTAAAGAGATTTCAACGCCTGCATCAATGCCAGCCTTTTTTAAGACCACCGCGGCAGCACGATACACTAAATTATCAATTCCCTGGGGAACGTGACCCGGCTGGCATGTCAACTGAATGCCTTGAGAGGAAGATGTCGTTCGTAAAGACACGTGATCAAAAAGATCAACTGTCTGCATGATTGACCATAATTCATGATACCCGTTAGGCAGACGCCCAAGGACTTTGAGGATCAGATTGATCTTAGCTGGAGCCCGAACCTGAACTTCACGCACGTGGGCCTTCAACGTCATACGCTTTTTGTTGATTGATGTGTATCGAGAAAATTCAGCACTTAAATTAAGGCACCCATAGAAAACAACGGCAGGTACATTGCCACAACCATCACACCAATTCCTAGTCCAATGAACAGAATCACCATCGGCTCTAATAACGATGTTAACACGGTGACCGTTCGATCCATTTCCTGTTCATACAGGTCGGCAATCTGCTCTAACATGGTATCTAACGCGCCCGTGGACTCTCCCACACGAATCATGTGCGTGACCAGGGGAGGGAAAATGGCACTCTGCGCCAGAGGCTGGGCAATCGTTTCTCCTTCACGAATTCGTAGACGCACATGTTGAATCGTCTCTTCGACAAGTCGATTGCCCGAGACTTTACCTGCCACAGTCAGTCCCTCAAGAATAGGCACTCCACTATTCAACAAAATTCCTAACGTACGGGCAAATTGCACAACACTCGACTTCTGAAATAATCGACTCACAAGCGGTGCGGTGAGCAGAAACGCATCAACGGCTCTTCTTCCCTTCGACGTGCGGTACAGTCGGAACCCGACGAACACGAATACGACTAACACTCCCCCTAACAATACGACATGTTCCTGCATCCCAATGCTCAAGTCCAACACAGTTTGAGTCAACCAGGGCAGCGTGTCGCCAAATTCTGTAAACATCTGATCAAATAACGGCACGACCCACATGAGCATACATACGAGAACCAGGAATGCGACTCCGAATAATGTCACGGGATACGCCAGTGCAGAGAGAATACGCCCTTTGAGCGTTGCCTGCCGTTGCATATATGTCCCTAATCGAATCAACAAGGCATCCATCATCCCCGTCGTTTCACCCACTTCAATCATGTTGACATAGAAATCATTAAAAACTCGTGGGTACTTTCTGAGGGACTCAGCTAAACCGACACCTCGTTCCACATCTTGGTGAACACGACTCAGAATGCCTCGAAGAGGCTGACTGTCGGAATGACGAGACAGGGTGGCAAGACACTCGAGAAGTGGAATTCCAGCCTTGAGCATCGTGGCAAATTGTTGCGTAAATGACAAAAGATCCTGCGTGTTGACTCTGCCCGTTCCGATGTCTTCTATCCATTGCTTCAAATTCATGAAACCAACGGATTTTTGATTCATGCGCGTCACCAACACCTGACGTTGCCGTATCATAGAAACTGCTGCCTTCGCACTCTCTGCGATGACTTCGCCTTGAACCATTTGCCCGCCAGGACTTTTTCCGGTGTAAGTAAAGACTGCCATACAATATCCCTACGACGAACGCACCCCGTTAACACATGGGGCACGAACGAACACAATTATTGATTCAATGAGATCGAAGTTGAGTGAGACGACCAGCCAGTGCGCGCTCTCCGCCAGATCGATCAAGTAAACGCGATAATTCCTCAGGTTGAGAGGTCGAAGCCAACGCAGCCTGAGCAGTGATCATCCGACGTCGACAAAGATCTGCCAGCGCTTGATTCATGGTTTGCATGCCATGCTTGGCCTGCCCCGTTTGCATCATTGAATAAATTTGATGAATTTTATCCTCTCGAATTAAATTTCGTATCGCAGGCGTAGGGATTAGGACTTCAATGGCCAACACGCGTCCCCGGCCCGTAGCACTCGGAATTAACCGTTGTGAAATGACACACTCCAACACCATAGACAGCTGTGCGCGCACCTCATCTTGTTGATGAGGAGGATGAATAGCAATCAGCCGGTTCAACGTCTGGGTAGCCGAATTGGTATGAACGGTTGCAAGAGTCAAATGGCCTGTCTCTGCCACTGTCAACGCCGCATGAATTGTGTCAAGATCGCGTAACTCGCCAAGACACACGACATCAGGATCCTGACGCAACACCCCTTTTAACGCAGTATGAAAATCCGTGACATCCGTGCCAATTTCTCGTTGCGTAATGAGCGATTTTTGGGGGGTATAGAGAAACTCGACGGGGTCTTCAAGCGTCACAATGTGCGCAGACCGCACACGGTTAATACCATCAATAATGGCTGAGAGCGTCGTACTTTTCCCACTTCCCGTCGGCCCGGCCACCAGAAGTAACCCCTGCGGCCGGTGAATGAAATCCGATAACACCGAGGGAAGATCCAACTCCTCAAAAGACGGAGCACGGTGCGGAATCACTCGCAATGCGACAGCGGTCGAACCACGTTGTGTATACACGTGACACCGAAACCGTCCGTGCGGTTCCAATGTGAGAGAGCAGTCGACTTCTTTCTGTTTGGAGAGGTGAGTCTGTTGTTCGTCTGTCAACAACTCTTTCAGATAGAGCTGGACTTCTTGAGGGGTCAGCGGAGGTCCTTCAAGTGGTTGCAATTGGCCATCGACACGAATACGCGGAAGACTTCCCACCGCGAGATGAAGATCCGAACCTATCCGTTCGACTACCAGCTGACACAGGCCTTGAAGGGTGCGCATACAATGCTCTCAACACTTACCGTTCATCATCGGCATCGGTGGCGACTAACACTTCATCCACCGTGGTTATTCCCAGTTGTATCTTGTGTAAGCCACTGGCCCGCAGAGAGATTAACCCTGAACGCCGGGCACAGGCTTTCAGTTCATGAGCCGGAGCACGCTGAAGAATCCGGTCGTGCAACTCAACAGACAAGGAAAGGACTTCAATAATTGCCACTCTTCCCTTGAAGCCAGTCTCGTGACAACGTGAACATCCTCGTCCCCTCATTGGGTTCAGAGAATCTACCTCTTCTGGCTTAACCCCTAATAAGGCTAATTGATGACGAGGCACAGAATCTGGTTCCTTACACGACTCACAGATTTTCCGAATCAGTCGCTGGGCCATAACGAGAGATAGGGCAGATGAGACAAGAAAAGGCTCAATCCCCATGTCTAATAATCGCGTCACAGCCTGTGGAGCATCAGTCGTATGCAGCGTTGACAGAACGCGATGACCAGTCAATGCCGCCTGTACCGCTATATTCGCGGTTTCTTGGTCACGTATTTCTCCAACCATCATGACATCGGGGTCTTGTCGAAGAAAAGAACGAAGCCCTGTGGCAAACGTCAGACCAATATCTTCTTTGGTTTGAAGTTGATTGATGCCTGCCAATTGATACTCAACAGGATCTTCAACCGTCACAATATTCACGCTGGGTGAGTTCAGAAACTGAAGAGCAGAGTAGAGTGTCGTGGTCTTCCCACTCCCCGTTGGACCAGTCACTAATATCATGCCATGCGGATCTTCAAGTGCGGATGTCACTCGTGCAAGACTCTCTGAATCAAACCCTAATTGCGTCAGGTCTAGCTTGAGATTTGATCGGTCAAGAATTCTCAAGACAGCCTTTTCCCCATAAAAACAGGGAAGAATTGACACACGGACATCACAGTCTCGACCTCCAGGCCATGTTACGTTCATTCGACCATCTTGCGGAAGTCGCCGCTCGGCAATATTCAGGTTAGACATAATTTTGATTCGAGCCGTCATAGCCCGATGAACATTTCTGGGAAGATGCATGACTGTACGCAACACCCCATCTAAACGAAATCGCACACGAACAAAGGCCGCGTAGGGTTCGATATGAATGTCGCTCGCCTCCGCTTCTCCCGCCTGTTCCAGAAGTCGATTCACCAGATGAATAATTGGGGCTCGCTCTTCGGCATGATCAACTCCGCCTTCGCTCTCTTCCCCTAATGGCAAAGAAGATGTTACCTCGTTTAAGCAGGCCTGAAGATCGGCAAACCCCGGCATAGAACCCCCAGCATCCCCCATATACCCTGGGTTCGCCCCTTGAGGTAACGATCGAGACGAATCCAGACCTGGCGCCGCCCCATGTACTGCCTGTTCCTGTCGATCACGAATACTATTCTCAGAACGTTCTTCTTGCCGGTAGAGCCGACGAATCGCTGCTTGAATGTCTGACTCCATCGCTACAATAGGTACGACATGAACCCCAACAAGAAATTTGATTTCATCGAGCACGCTCGTATTGGAAGGATCTACCATCGCTAACATCAATCGCGAACCAGTCTTGCGGACGGGGACTACCGTATATTTTTGCGCCACATCCACGGGAATCAGCGCAAGCAGCTCACGCTCTACCTGACATGTCGACAAATCGATCGTGGACACGCCGTATTGCTGACTCAGAAATTGCAGCAAGGTCACTTCTGAGACGGCCCCCATCTCAACAAGAATACTCCCCAAGCGGCTCCCACTCAGTTCTTGGACTTGAAGGGCTGTGCGAACTTGCTCTTCAGAAACCACCTGTGCCTCTAACAAGAGCTGCCCCATTCGTTCTCGTATCATAACTTGCATCAATCCTTGCATTACCCTTGGCTATTGAGACTCATTACTCCTCGATACAAATAATGAGCACCCGATGCAACCGTCAGAGTGGCCATGACTCCCAAAACTGGTTGAATAGTGTAGGCAGGCACATGACCGGTCATCATCAGGACAACCATCGTGATGTAGATCAATTGAAACAAGGTTGTCCCTTTTCCAAGCACCGTCGGATCAATATTAACGGGCGACTCAGTCACACGTGCCAATAATGTCCCGGTCAATAGGATGACATCACGACTCACTACCATGATCACGGCCCAGACCGGCACCAGATGTAAAACCGATAACGTCAAAAAGGCCGACATTAAAAGAATTTTATCGGCAAGAGGATCGAGGTAGGCTCCGATTCGAGTTTGTTGGTTGGCCATCCTCGCGATCGCCCCGTCCAGGCCATCGGTTAACGCGGCAACAATCAGCGTCAAAAGAGCTTGGTTATAATGTTCATAGATTAAAAACCCTACAAAAACAGGAACGAGAATAATCCGAAGTACGGTAAGGCAGTTGGGGATATTGAGCGGAATTCCATCCGAAAGTGACACACGGTCCATTTGGCCATCCCAACATTAAAGGTGAAGAACCCTGACCGGCTTACGTACCCTGCAGAAAGAGTAAGTGTTGGATCTTTTGGAAGTCAACCTGGATACCGTTCAAGATCCCACGATTTCATGACTTGCGAGTCGACTCATTCAAACCTATAATCACGACCAGGTTGACCATGAAGTAATCCGATATCCGTTTGACCCACATGGAGTTTTCATCATGAGTACCCTGCCCTTGTCATTCCGCGCACGAAATACTATCGTCGAAAAACATCAATTAGAAGGCACCGACCCGAGTGACCGATATTTTAATCGCCTCATGCCGATTAAGCGTGTTGACCGGGGTTATACGACAAGCATTATGTATGAAGCCTTGATTATTGAGAGTGACAATCATCGAACAGTCCAAGCCGCCATTTCCGATGTCGTGAACAAACTGCAGGAACACGGATTCACCAAAATCCGAACCAGAATCAACTTCAAAGGACAACGATACCTAGCTGAAAAAGAATCGTGGATCGATTATCAAGACTCCTAACGTCACCGCATTACGACAATCCACATCACGGCCTTCTCCGTCTCAACAGACCAGCGTCTCTCAATAACCAAGGAGACGCATATTGAGAAAAATTCCCTATGACAATCGAACAACCTGCATAACGTAAGGTTTCATTCATTGAAGAGACTACTCGAGGAACCAGTACCCATGAGAGCACGCACTCCGTTTTCTACCCTATGGTTCAGCATCATTGTTACAGCCGTCTCGTTAACGACAGCAGTGGGAAGTTTTGCAGACGACACATTACGGAAATATGAAAATCACGGATTGTCCTTTCATCATCCATCTACCCTCAAACTCATGGGACCGGGAAGTACGAAAAAAATTCAAGGCATGCTGAATCAGCAATTGCACGGTATGGGGAATACGCAAGTCTCCGTGATTGCCCTGGATGTCTTGTTAGATCTCCCCGCTTTTCGCGTGATGATCGCGAAAGAACGCTTCGTCACGGAGCCGACTCCCCGCTACCTCATCGAAGAACGGCAACACTTTCTCGCAGAAGCGCAAAAACGGGGCATGGTCACGTCCTATGGCAAAATCACAGAAACCACGATTGCAGAACATTCCGCAATCGAGTTTCGAGACCTCGACAAAGGCGCCCAGGGCTATGGCAGTCGCGTGAGGATTCTCTGTGGAAAAGACACGTGGAATATAACATTTACAGGGCAAAACCAGGACACCTACCAAAAATTTCAAAACCACATAACGCAAATAATGGAATCAATTGTCATTTCAGAAACGTGCCAATAAATAGGAGGAAGTACGATGGCCTTAACCATTGAGAAACATTCGGTTGTCAGCATGCATTATACGCTCAAGGACAATGACGGCAATGTCCTGGATCGTTCAGAATCCTCGAAACCATTAACGTATTTACATGGTGCAGGGAATATCATCCCCGGACTGGAAAAAGCTCTCGCAGGAAAAGTCGAAAATGACTCACTGACCGTAAAGATTGAGCCTACTGAGGGCTATGGTGAAGTGAACCCCGAGCTCGTCAAAACTATCGAACGTGCAGCCTTTGAAGGTGTCGAAACGCTAGAACCTGGAATGACCTTTGAGGCCAAAGCTCCAGACGGAGCTTCTCAGCAAATCACGGTCACGAAAGTTGAAGGGGATGATGTCACGATCGACATCAATCACCCGCTTGCCGGTGTCACGCTAAACTTCGACATTCAAATTGTAGGAGTGCGGGAAGCCACAAAAGAAGAACTTGACCATGGGCACACCCATGATGGCGATGGGCATGATCATTAAATCATGACGGCCATAGAGTAGTTGGAGAACATACGTCAAAAAACGATTTAATCTTCAATCGTCGAACCCGACATTCAAATTGTCATAGTTCGAGGAGCCACGGAAGGACTATGTGCTAGACGCAACACCGCCATAGAAGACTCCTCTCCCCTCATAGCGTGTATCAAAACAATGAAAAGGTTATCGACGTTCCAAATAACTTCCGTTGATTGAAACGTCGCACTGCGCTGCGTTTATAATGTTTTCCTATTTGGAACTTATTTGGATTCGCAATTATACTGGAACAATTAATTCTAAAACTTCGCAAACGAAATTCTTGACTTCCACAGAACCGGCAGCAACAATGGCCTCAGACGTTTTCAGCCGGAAAACGCCGTACCTGGCGTATTTATTTACTCTCCCCCTCAGAAAGTGCAGGAAACATGATGAAAAAGCTTTTGATTCTCAGCGCAACAACCCTCTTGACCGTCGGCAGCCTGTTCTCGGTCGTGTATGCCGGTGACATCGAAGCGACAGTGGAATCGGTGAAGGGCGAAACTAAGGCCAAAGCGGCAGAAGCCAAAGGCGAAATCAACGCCCAGATGGAAGAAGCGAAAGGCAACGAGATGAAAGCAACCATGGAACGGGCAAAAGGGAAAGCCAACGCCACGCTGGAACGCGCAAAAGGAAAGTTCAACGAAATGAAAGCCAAGACGGAGTAACCTTTTCGAGTCCGTCAATTTCTCCTACCTACAGGCCTGACTTGCGTTTAACTTTTGAGTGCAAGTCAGGCCTCGTATTTTCAACAATAAATCATGACGAATGCCTGACCCCAATCTATTCTTCTCAACAGTTTCGAGTGGAAATTTTCTTAGCCTTCAGTCCTTCTTTGTTCAAGCTTCAGAGGACCCTCCCCGACCATTCATCCCCGCCCGTCCGGGTGAGGCACTCTGGCGAAAGAGAGCAACACATCGTAACTGACACGTAAGACTCACTGTGTGAATTAATTAAATGATATCCCACCGAATTTAACGATCGTAGAAAACCACTCAGTCACAACGCATACCCTATCCGTCCAGGAAATTCAAATTTAGCCGATAGTCTTTAGAACTGGAGGTGGGTCATGCGTAAAATTTGGGTGGCTGGATTCCTTGGAGCGTGTATTTTTAGCGGATGCGCTGGAGCTCATCACGCGACAGATGGTGAACTCGCGGATCTCTATCTCAGCACATTAGACGATAAACATTTCGCCTGGTGTACGGCGGATTTAGATCAGTGCCAAAAAGATATTGATAAATGGCAACAGACAGAACGAGGCCGTGTAATCTTACGTGAGCATGAAAAAGAACAGACAGGCAAGATACATCATGCCTATGAATTTACTGATGCTGTCGAGATAGGTCATGTCAGTGCGACTCCAACCAAGTATGGTCCTGATTTATTTCCAAAGAACGATACTCAAAATCATACGCATAGAAACGCGGTGCCCTAGCGTTGAGGTAATAACCAGAACCCCACTCGTTTTTCGTTCTAAGTTCTTTCTTCTAACCTACCAGGTTAGCAATACTTACATGAAAAACTCCTGTTTCGTAGGACTCATTTCGCAAAGGGCGTAAGGCACGTGAGAGACAAGTTTTGAGAACGCAAAACCAAGTAGGAGGGGGCATCCAGTCATGTTTGTTTTTGTTCATTGACTCCTCTTCCCATGCACAGCCCGAAACAAGCGAAGCTGACCATAGTCATAGAGATCGTTGAGAAGCTCTTTGGCACCAGTTAAATTGCCAAATCCGGTTCGTGCAAAGGCGGCGGCGATACGTGTTTGATGAGCAGGTGTGAGAAGTTGATTGATATCGACGGACTCCCCGGCTTGAATAGCTTGTTCTAAATGTCCGTAGATCGTACTGACGACCAATCCTCGCTGCTTGGCGATTTCCTCAACTGAATGTCCTGATTGAAAACCGCGCAATGTTTCCTGAACGGTATTTCCAAGTTGCATTTTCCTTGCAACTATCGGTGACGGATCATCAGACGATTCATTCGAGAAATCTTGTCGTGGGTGAGTCTCTAGGTATTCCGCAATCGCAGCGAGAAACACCCCGCCGAACTCTTGCACCTTCCGGTTTCCTACACCGCTGATCCGAAGAAATTCTCGTTCATTCATTGGGTACTCTCGTGCCATCTGACGTAACGCGACATCGGAAAATACGACATAAGCTGGAACGTCACGCCCATCGGCGACGTTCTTTCGTAGTTGCCTCAAACGATTGAAGAGTAATTCGTCATGGGCCACATCACCAGCAGATGAGGCCTTTCGCTCTGGAGTACTCATGGGCTTCGTCAGCATGATAGGCTGACGCACTTGAAGAAAGTCTCGTCCTTGGGCCGTAAGCTCTAAGATGGTGAATGGCTCTGTCGTTTGCTGAAGAAACTCAAGTCGAATAAGTTCACGAGCAATCGCGGCCCATTCAGGTCGACTGTGAATATTCTTCCCTTTTCCATACGTAGCCAAGCGCTCATGGCCCCATCGCCGGACTTTTTCCGTCTTCGCTCCCGTCAGCACCTCAATCACATGATTCAGTCCCACGCCAAAACCGCTGTTCAGTCGAATCTGCGCAACGCATGACAGTATGGTGATAGCGTCTTCCGTACCATCTACCGTTTCCCTTGGAGAAAGACAGTTATCACATGCATCACAATTTCCTTGCTCTACCGACTCTCCAAAATAGTGCAGCAATTCACGGCGTCGGCATGTGGCACATTCGGCATACTGCACCATTTGTTGCAATTGCGCACGAGCAATGTCCTGTTCACGGCGGTCTGGTTTTTCGTTGATGAATCGTTGTTGTTTAACGGTATCCCCAGCGCTAAATAGCAGCAAACATTCGCTGCGCAACCCATCACGCCCAGCACGTCCCGTTTCCTGATAGTAACTTTCGAGGTTTTTGGGTAGATCATAGTGAATGACAAACCGCACATTGGGCTTATTGATTCCCATCCCAAACGCAATCGTCGCACACATCACATGCACCTCGTCTCGTAAGAATAATTCTTGATGACGGACACGTTCTTTGGCCGATAGACCTGCATGATACGGCTTCGCCAGAATGCCATGCGCTTGCAATCGTTCCGCTAGCTGCTCTGTGGCTTTCCGGCTCTGGCAATACACAATTCCACTTTCTTGGGACTGCGCTTGAAGTACAGCTAGCACTTGTTCATAAGGATTGACCTTCGCTTGTACGCGATACGTGAGATTCGGCCGGTTGAAACTGGCAACATAGTACGCTCCATCTTCCAAACTGAGAAGTGAACGAATATCGTCTCGTACCCGACCCGTGGCTGTCGCGGTCAGCGCCATAATTGGCAGAGTGGGAAATCGTTCTCGAAGTTCCACCAACCGTCGATATTCTGGGCGGAAATCATGGCCCCACTCACTGATGCAATGCGCTTCGTCAATCGCGAGTAGATTGACGTGCCATCGCTGAAGATCTCTCAGACATCCGGGCTGCATCAGTCGTTCCGGGGCAATATAGAGCAACCGGTAGGCGCCTCGACTCAACCCCTGCAACCGGTCATGAGACTCTTGCGTCGTCATAGAGGAATTGAGAAAAGTCGCGGGAATGCCATTGGCTTGAAGAGCATCCACTTGATCTTTCATGAGTGCAATAAGCGGAGAAACCACTACAGTAAGACCCTGCCTGGCCAATGCCGGCAATTGAAAACACAGGGACTTTCCTCCCCCCGTCGGCAATAGCGCGAGAACATCCCGTCCGGCCAAGGCATCGCGAATAATCTCTTCTTGCAACGGTCGAAATGCGGTATACCCAAAATGTTCTTTTAACAGTGAGAGTAAAGGAACTTGATTCAATGTATCCATATGCAACTATTTTCAAAATGATTCTTGAGTAACTCAGAGTCGACTAGTGTTCTGTACTTCCTGTCCATCAAATTTCACATGAGCATTCTATGGCCCAAACAGCAAATCCGACCGAGCTTGAGATGTTAAAATCCAAATGGATAATGATGTTATCCCTTGGGATACGTTCTTCTCAACCATTATGGCATCGGAAAGAGAACTGAACCAAGGGTTATCGAAGTAAACCTATGAAAACACGAGTATTGCTAACAAGCTCATCCTATTCGTGTCCTAGAACGACATAGAGCTCATAGAGACGTAGGGGGAAATTTTGACTCGACGACTTCTATGAGTGGTCGTTCATCAATACCTGATACATTAGAGTTTGCGTCATGCAAGAACAATCATCTTCTGTATTTACGCGCATCAGCACGATGCGTCCTTTTCAGGGATGGCGGTTTCAAGGTCCAAGCGTAACAAAGTGACTGACGGTGGAGTGTCTATGGAAACGAGACAAGTCCAACCCAGCTGAGGCTGACAGGCCAGCATGGTTGCCAGCTGCTTGGCTTCTTCTATCTTGACTACAGGTGTCCTTGGACACGGTCGGTGAGCGACCCTGCTGCGCCTGATAGGCATACATTGTTGCCAGCTGCTTGGCTTCTTCTAGCTTGACTACAGGTGTCCTTGGACACGGTCGGTGAGCGACCCTGCTGCGCCTGACAGGCATACATTGTTGCCAGCTGCTTGGCTTCTTCTAGCTTGACTACAGGTGTCCTTGGACACGGTCGGTGAGCGACCCTGCTGCGCCTGACAGGCATACATTGTTGCCAGCTGCTTGGCTTCTTCTAGCTTGACTACAGGTGTCCTTGGACACGGTCGGTGAGTGACCCAACTGAGCCTGACAGGCCAGCATGGTTGCCAGCTGTTTGGCTTCTTCTAGCTTGACTACAGGTGTCCTTGGACACGGTCGGTGAGCGACCCTGCTGCGCCTGACAGGCATACATTGTTGCCAGCTGTTTGGCTTCTTCTAGCTTGACTACAGGTGTCCTTGGACACGGTCGGTGAGCGACCCTGCTGCGCCTGACAGGCATACATTGTTGCCAGCTGTTTGGCTTCTTCTAGCTTGACTACAGGTGTCCTTGGACACGGTCGGTGAGCGACCCTGCTGCGCCTGACAGGCATACATTGTTGCCAGCTGTTTGGCTTCTTCTAGCTTGACTACAGGTGTCCTTGGACACGGTCGGTGAGCGACCCTGCTGCGCCTGACAGGCATACATTGTTGCCAGCTGTTTGGCTTCTTCTATCTTGATTATAGGTGTCCAAGTATGAGGAGTTTCAACGTGGTATCCAACGCGTCGATGATTTCGAAGGTTATACCCGCATGGATTTTCTGATAACCATTGACATTTTATGCCACGGATTGGATACCAAACTTTAACAATTTGGTATTCTATCCATTCGGTATAACTGAATCGGCTATAGACATGCGCCTTGGTGTTGGCTAAGATCGGCTCATGCCCATCAATGAACACATTCAAGCCTGGCGGCGCATGCGAGGAAATTCGGTGACAGCATTAGCCGGCAAAGTCGGCATGCCTTCGACTGAGCTCGAAGCCATCGAAGCCGGCGAGTTGGATCCGCCAGCCTCACGACTCGAAGCATTGGCCACTGCACTCGGAATACCGCCAGGCTGGCTCTACAGTAATCCCACAGCAATCAATCTCCTCTTAGGTGACTCTGATGAGAAAGATGGTGATTGGACACATGTAGACTCTCCAGATCCCATTCTAGAACTCATCGCCCATTCGCCCCAGGAACAACGCGAAATGTATTCGCTCCTCACTGCACTGCTTCAAAGCGGAGAACCGAAACTTCTGCGAGCTGCGGAAGTGAATCTCAAAAGTCTACTGAAACAGGCAAAGACCGCCACCGTTCCCTGGCAAAACCGGATACCAGGACATTTCGAGCCTCCAAGCGATTAACAATATCTATACATTGCCAAGACTCGAATGCATTTCGTGATAGAGAGAACGGCGATGATTCGTTCACTTGGGTCAAATACACAGCGAAGGCACATGCCACTATAGCGAAACCAAATAACTTCCAGCCGAATGTACATCATGTACACAGCGCAAAAACACACGTCGTACAGACGGAAGTATATGGGAACGGCTATAGACAGTCAGCTTCACCACAAAATAGATGAATGGAAAGTAGAGACGAAGAGGAGGGTTAAGAGTCCAAATAACGCGGAAGCGCCGTTTGGATGGTCGAAAGAAATTCATCTACCGTAAATGGCTTTTGCAAACGGTGAACCGACCCGAAGATATTCTGAAGGGATTGAGATTCTTGCTCGCTTGATGGAACGGTTCCCGACATTGCAATCATTGGCAATGTTGGTGAATGACTACGAAGGGCTTGAAGATGTTCTAATCCATCTTCATCAACATTCAAAGCATTGGCAACAACGACAGTAGCAGGGTTTTCCTGGTGAAAGGCGAACCCTTCACGTGGACTTGCGGCTTCCGATACGTCATAACCAGCCCACTCCAGAGTCAGGGTCAAAGAATCTCGGAGAGACTCATCAGCATCAATCACTAAGATTCGTTCCATGCCCCTCCTCATTGATATCACACGACAGCTCACGCACGAATGGAGGAGGCAGCAAAGGCTGTACCGATTTATTAAAACGAACATGCATGAAAATTTTCGTAATTTATTCAATAGTATACAAAATATATATTGAATAAAACCATCAAGACAGGTGAAGGCTAAACCATACGATTCTGCCTTAGCAATACATTTTTCCCTACAGTGATGAGTTGCATTACATTGAACATTGCGATGAAAGAATGTTCTCGAAAGTGAATCGAACGTGTATCATTCACTCTGGAATGGAAGAAGGAGAGGAATTGCGATACCACAACCAAAGCGTCTGGCACAGTAGCCCAGAACTCACACCTAACAGACCGACGTACAGCCCGGCGACCTGGCCATAATACGTACCAACCATTAAGATTGAAGCACTGGTGACAAGATAAATCGCAACGGCCTCGGTAATGCTTTTTGTTTGATGACGATGAACAAGAGAGCCTTGCAAAAAACTTTCAACAGCGCTTAACCCAGGCAGCAAAACGGCCAACCAGATTGCCTGACAGCCTAATTCCGTCAACTCAGGCGACAAGCCAGCAATTTCTCCAAACCATATGCGAGCTAACGGAGTTGCCGCAATCAGCAATAGCAGACTACTCGTCGTGAGGCCCAACCCAATCGCAAACCGACCAAGCATTTTTTTGGCTCCAGGATACCCAACCAGCGCGACGACCACTTCTTGAAAGGCTAACCCGAGACTTCGTAGCGTAAACGAAAGCCCAGCCATCACGGGCCAGACGGCCAATGAATCTAACGCACGCGGCATACGACTCAATGCCGCACTGCCAATCGGTAACGCAATGAGCGCAAGAAAAGACGTCATTGCAAGCGGGATATAAAATTTCAGAAGACGACCCATCGTCAACGGCAATGAAAGGGAAGGTTGCTCAGCTTGCATCCGAAGCAAGAGTGGTTGAACGACGCGATTCACTACAGCCGCTTCCACCAGAACGCCACAGGACACGGCAACCGTCGCCACGACAATTCCAGGAAACGTCCCCCAATAGAGCCCACATCCTAAGATGGAAACGTTGACCAATAACCGAAGTGCCGTTCCAAGACCAATCGACCGAGTTTGGCCATATCGAATCATGACACCTTGCTGAAATCGCCGAATGGCAATCGCGCCCGTCCAGGGCGTCATAAGCATGAGCCCTAGTCGAGCCGGCTCTCGAATTGGTTCAGGGACGTTGAGAATATCCGCAGCAACCACATCATACAACGGAGAAAACCCGACAAGAATATGAAGGATGGTCAGTACGCCAGACATGTGAAACATAAATCGGCGAAGGAACAGATACGAGGTCCAATCTCTGGATAATGCCGTTGAGGCTGCCAAGAGCATAATGACTGGCGCTTCAATGATCAGCGCAATCGGGAAGACCACACCTCCATACGCCGCGAGATGAACTTCGGGGTCAGCCAGCCGAGCCATGACCGCACTCACAATTGGGAGTTCGATGCCCATGAGCACCCAACTTCCAGCCAAAGGCCACCACAACTCAAAAATCTTTCGAAGACTAAGAGACGATTCTGTCTGAGACACCGTTGTCATTGATGACACATGAAATCCTTTTCCCCTTAGGGTGTAACGGAAAAAAGCTCTCTAGAAACTCAAGACTCGTGTTCGAAATACGAGGGGTGAGATATCGAGAAGAATGATCAAGAATGATACGGTTGCGAGGACAGAGTTTCGAGCAGTGAGACCGTCACTGAAAGACGATCAATGAAATTAGGGATTTCAAGATGACAAGACCTGTGCTCTCGCGACCATTCACACAAAGACCAGCATAACACTAACAGGTTCTTTGCAGCGAGAGGTGACGGTGCTGCGGACTGAGAACCCTATAGCCGTTTCAATTATAGCGAAACTATAAAACATTTAGCCGAATTGACATCACATACAGAACGCAACTGCACACGTCGTATAAGTGAACGAGAACCGGAACGGCTATAACGTCCGCTGATTCAAACGTTGTACCGCGCGGAGTTCGTTGTATTTTTCCGTTTGGAACGTATTTGGATTCGCTATAGACCCAAGAAGCATGAAAGGTCTCGATTGACCTCTCATGCTTTTTGAGGAAGGGCTTGTGCGATAGCAGGTAAGCTGAAAGCCGCAGGATCAAAGCGATTCACTACCGTCAGAAGCCTTGCCTGGAGCTTCAACCTTGGAATGAGCAGAGTCTTCCTGACTTACGGTGGCCAACACACGATCCTCTTCATAATGAGACTTGAGATTGTCCACTTCAATTTCAACCACTTCATCGGGGGTCAAACGCTTTAAATCCAATTCCGTGATCCAGCTTTTGACATATTCCCGCATACGTGTTCCTGGGAGAACCTCAATATGCGGAACCACCGCAGAATGATCCCAATCACGCCAGTTATGGGCTTGCACATGCAGAGAACGAACGGTTTGATGCGTCTGCTGAATTAATGGTTCAGTTGGCGCTTCGATCGGAATTCTTCGAGACTCCACTAAATTCATCCCTATTTCAGCCTGTTCGGCCAGTCTCACATTGTCGTCAGATGATACGGCCCGGAGACGTTGAGGAATTTTTACCATATCCCCCTTTCCTTCCAGCACCTCTTTCTGAAAATCATCCGTCAAAGCGACAACGACGCCAATCCCGGGATAGCTCTCCGTATCCTGCCCTCCAACCAAGCGAGCCAATTCAGCATACGATTTGGCTCGTTGATTCACGGAATAACGCCCCATGACCTCAACTTCATCAACTAACACAATCCAGCCAGCATACCCTGCCGATTGGATTAATCGAGAGGTAAATTGAAACCGTTGAGAGGCAAGTTCGGCCTGTGAAATTTTTCCGAAACTATATCGCCCGGCAATGCCGCATTCCTTTAAATGCTTTTTGAGTTCTCCGACTCCAAGCGGATCGCCCGTCCAAAATCTGGTCATACGATGCCCCAATTCTTGATCCGTTCCCATCCGTTCATACAGAAACAGGGTTGCCGCAAAACGCGGGTCAATTCCAGCCTCTACACTATTCACCCACGTCCTGAAACTTTTGTACTTTGGGTCCCAAGAATCGCACTGGCTTGCAACCTCCGAGAGCAGCTCCCCTTTTTTATCGGGGATGACAGCCGATTCAACCGCAGCATGAAACATTCGGACAGGATGATACAGAGGCGTTTCCTTGCTAATCACGACCCGGCTACAGATAAAGTTCGACTCTAAGGCGACATGCTGAAGGTATTCCAGCACATGGGATTTTCCGCTCCCAAAACTCCCTTCCACAATGAGGCCCTTGGAACACTGGCCCGTCGCAATATTCTGTTGCGTCCCTTCCAATAACCGCCGGAAGCGCCACTCAATTTCCCCTTGCGAACACCCTAACGTCTTCACGACATGACTGTTCGGGACCCCTGCGCGCAAACCTTCAATGACTCGCCTGGCCATCAAGGTCTCGTTGTCGGTCTCAGAGGTGACAGTGTCTCCTATACGTAAAGACTCTAATGAAGAAGATGTCGGAGACAATCGGACGAGCGGGACCAATGGATTCTGGCGATGCTTGTCGCGCACATCATCCCAAATACGATGCTTAAGCGCCTCATAGCGATCAATACCCCGCTTGGCATCTGTCAAAAACTCAGGGGAGGCTTGTACGACCATCATAAATCCTTCCAATTCATCAGACGTATCGATAAATTGCCTGAGCATATCATATAGATCGAGCACAGCGGTGGGACTATAATGCAACGTCCGGTCAGGCTCAGCAGGCCGCTTGGCGACGAGATAGCGTGAGATATCCACGGTCATAATGAGTCCCCGTTTCCCGGCGAGCCGGAGCCAGTGCGTCAGAGACGAAAGCAAATATCGAGCATTATGACGAACAATTTTCTGGAATATCAGGGCTTTCTTGACTCCTGAGATCAAGCGAAGTTCTCCACAGAGCCATTCTTTCACCGCATTGCCTAGCACACGATCGGATTCCCCACTTTCCAATTGCGCCAAACAGAGTCGAATAATGGCCATCCGAAATTCACGACACAGATTGGCATCGCCTTCAATAGTTTCTTCTAACCAGGTTTGCAGATCCCGTCGCAATAACGGTTCCTTCCGTTCATTGAGCGTCGCGACATGGTGCAACGTGAATTCTTTGCGTTGAGCCGGGACTTGATAGCCGTGGTCAGCGAGCAATCGCACCACATACTCATAGGCCAGCTCATCCCAATCTAATTGCTTCGCAACTTTGTGAAACAAACGATCGACCATATGGGCCTTGGTATATCTCGCGTCCACCTTGGCAAACACGAATTGCTCCTCGTGGGCATTATTCCCTAATTCATCGGAAAACGATTTATGACTATCGGCATCAGGCAACACCACAAACTTCACCGCCCCTCCACCGTCGCGGACATAGCCTTGCAAGTACTCTCGCCGTACAATTTCTAGCCAGGCTTTTTGATTAATTTCCATAGAGACCGCAGCCTGAAGGTTGTCCTGCTGAACTGGTTCTTTCAAGACAGGCTGCAATTCAGGAACGATTTCGCTACTCTCCACAGATACGAGGGCCTCTTGAAAATTTTCTGTCGGATTCTGGAGTGAATCCAATCCCGTAACATCATCCTCAGATCGAAGTGATTGCAGCCGATTCAATGCATCAATAAGCTTGCTCATAACTTACAATTCACACCCTTCCCCACTTCATACAAGTGGTCATCTCATCATTGAATATCAGTTGAGTCATGGCTCTACATATATACATCGGAGATTTCTTCATATTCTTAACACTTACATGCTGTTACTGATCCCTTCATATTGCTGGACAAGCCGCCTACTTTCTTTGCGTTGGAGACACTTGTTGAATACGAGCATTCAGCGAGGGGAATAGGCGCCGTAGGGCTTTGGACGACCCCTGAGATTCAGACAGCGTACTTTGTTGAAGGGGGAGGTGACTCACCGACAAAATGCTGAAGGAAGCCCACGCACTCTAGTGAATCCAAATCCGGTATAGACACGCGCTCCTGACTAACCCGGCGTAAATGCCTACTTGAAAAACCGAAGTGATTTCCGCTTGGACTCAGGATTGAAGATCGACGTGCTTGGTGACGCTGAGATAGTCGGAATACCGCATTTGTAAAGTCATTCGATTCGCGATAACTGAATCGGCTATAGATTGACAAACCCATAAAACGATGCAAGTTGCGAGAAACGACGCTGGGTTTGAAAATGAGGAAGGAAAAGAACCGTCTGCTACGGTAGAGTCGCAACCGAACAGTTCTTAGGCTACGAAGGATGAGAACGATAAATCAAGATGACAGTGAGACGCTAGCCGTGGTTCAGGTTATCTTTTCGACGCGACCACGAATATCCGCTTACCCAACCGAACCATGAAAGCACTACAACGAAACACGCCAAGAAAATCATCGCCATGACAAAGGTTATTTTACTTAGCATTGTCCTCGCCTTTCGAGTTCATTCGCCTTTCAGTATCCATTGTCGGAAAAATCATTTTCGAGCTTGAACAATCTCTAGCTCTCTCATAATTGTAATACCTCTGATAGGCTTTTGTACACAGGGATGAATTTGAACATTCATGCTTAAGAATGATAAAGCATATTTTATGCCTATATACAAAAACCAACATCAAAAACGCTGATTTTCACAAAAACCCTTCATACTGATGTGCTGATGTGTATTTAGGTTTGCTATACACCATGAAAAAGATTTCTTCAAACCCATCCATTACATTATTTTCTCCAATAATTTACAGGCTTCAGAAAATTCAGCCCGGCAACTTACACTCAAGTCCTTGAGTCCAGGATCAAAAAACTGAAGTCGAAAATGTGACAAGCCGCGCAGATAATAGGCATGCGCTATACGTTTTCCGTCTAGGCCGAGCTTTAAGGCCTGAGAGAAATCATCAATCGCACGTCGGGAGGCATTCATGCTCGCATACACGCGCCCACGAAAAAAAAGATCGTGCGACCGTTGAATAGTATCGGCTTGTGCGGACTGAAGTACTTGATCGATATCAGAAAGCGCATGCTGGTAATCGTGAAGCTGAAAATACATATACCCGCGTTGTCGAAAACATGCCAGCAATTCCGGATTTTGTTGCACGGGGAGGTCAGCTCTTAAAAGTATTTGAATTGAATGAGACAATTCCACCAGCACTTCTTGATACTGATATCGTGTCAATGAAGTACGACGTTGACGACATACGTCATGGCGTCGTTTATCCAAAGAGTCATTCGGAAGAGCCTTCTTACGAACAAAGTTCTCCTGCACATTCACGAACGGTGATGATTCAAGAGAACGGGGCTGCGGACCTTCAGCCAATGATTGACGCAACTCCTTGTCAAGAAGAACAGGGGTGTTGATATCGGGAGGGGGCACAGTCATGGGGACAGCCTCCAGAGAATGTCCTTTTTTTCCCGATCGAACTTCCGAAATTTCTTTGTTGACTTCCAGATTCGAAGCTGTGCTCGAAACATTTGACATAACCTCTTCCGTCGAAGGACTGCCCGCATCAGCGACTACCGACGTAAACTCTTGACGATCTGACTCGTGCCGCCTTGTTTGTTCGCTGTCATCCGATGATGACTCTTCAGACACAACAACGTCTTCAGGAATAATGGTACTGGGAGGATTGTGAGACGGCGGTACAATTTGTTCTTGTATCAACTTCGGGGCTTCGTCTGTTTTTTTCCCCTGCGGGATATCTGTAGACTGCACACGATCCTGCTGATCCGATGGGACAGATTGCGTCGGCAATAACACGCGACGGCTTTTCTCATTTATTACTTCAGCCACCTCTTGAACATTCTCTACGCCCACCTTTTCAGACAAGAGGTTATCCTTCTCATACCTCGTTGAGTCTTCAACTAGGGTACGACCACTAATAGGTAACACCGCCATGGCCTCCGCCTTATCCAAGGCAATGACTTCCTGTTCCGAATTCACTTCCGGCCCGCTTCCTACCGCTTCATTCCCGTTCGAATCACCCGGGATCGCTAGGGCTTCAATACCGGGGAAAGGCACTTGAGAAATCTCATACAAGACAACCTTTTCTGGCGAGATCATGTCCTCATCAGCACGATGAAAAAATATGTGTTCGTCCGCTGATATCTCATTTAATATTTCCGATTCAATAGTGCTGATTGTCTCTGAATCGCCCGGTACACCATCGAGAAGTTCAGGACGGACTATTCGGGAAAATGGTTCACCATCTTGTTCTAACATCCGACTCTCTTGGCGTTCTGTCGTTGCGGTTGCTTCAGCAACAACCTGAACGTCATTCACATCCTCATGTTCCATCCGGCGTGTATTTTCAAAGCTCGACAATGAGTCAACACGATCATCCAACGTTCGCTGCATGCTCTCGCTATCGTTCTCTTGCTTACCTAACACGAAAGAGGAATGCGGAGGCTCCCCCTGCCCCACTTCGTCATCGGCACAATCCACAGGCTGTGATGTCAGAGCGCTATCATCCGAACGAGATACGTCAGTCGTTCCCTTATCGATCCAACGCTCTCTGTCTCCAGCACACCCCCAGGTCAACACAATACTGAGGACGAGTAGAGAAGGCCATCTATGACATAATGAAGCGTTCACATTCATTTTTACCGTCAACTGCGAAATCAGACACCCCAAACATCGAAAATATTGTGAAACGGCTATAGCTCACACCATCCATCTCACAGAGAAGTACGGCAGGGGCATACTTCCCCAATACGTTTATCGGTAATTTCTTGAAAAAGTCTAAAAAAGGAATGACACGGAGCAGTGCGTTCAGCTCTTCCCTAGGAACACAGGGACTGAGCACGAGGGAGAGGACAAAGCGAACCGACAATGCGGACGAGACTCAACATGCGATGAATCATGACAGAACATGATTGGAAGATGAGAACGGAAAAACTCCTACCCATAGGACAAACCTCCACCTACATGCCAAGGAAAAGGTTTGTCGATACTCAGAACGGCATTAATATTCAGCACAGTCAACATGAGACTCATCAAGTGCTGAAAGACAGAGAGTTTTCAGTAACAAACGGTTTGCTGCATCAGGCTCTCCATACACGCTTTCCACCATTTTCTCATACCGTTGTTTCCGATCGAGCCCTTGGGCAAGTCCGAGTAAACGAGCGGTGTTATCAATGGCATGGATGCCCATGTGGTGAATACTCGGAGCTTGCGTTGTTTTTTGAACCAGTAAGTTTCGCATTGGAAGATCCTCTCTTGAAATTGTGATTGAGGCTGAATTCACATTTCCTATGTAAGAGAGCAAGCGCAATGCCATTGAAATCGTTCATGATAGAGCAAATTCCAAGGATAGTTTTCTTCTTAAAAAACAATTCGTTATACGAAAGAAATCACATGGGTGCCTGAAACATTTTCCCATCATGCCTCTGTATCCGGAAAGATACCCTCTGTATCTATTTAGATCTTGACACTCGACGTCAAAAATATGACAGGCCCAATATTCAGAACCTCAAAAACATTTCTATAGCCGAGTCAATGAATTTACGTACCATTGAAGCATTTAACACCGCGTAGAAAGTCCTCATACTTGGACACAAGTAATCAAGACAAGAGAAGCAGCAATATCCCAACAACGATTACCCGTCAGGCTCAGCAGGGTCGCTCAACGACCGTGTTCAAGTTTACTAATGTTTAATTTGGATTTGCTATAACCACCGAAATGTGACCATTGAATCCCGACGCTCTGGTCGCTTATGAGCAGAGGAAAAAATTCATTCACTCCCTCCATCACTGTAATATACTGGAAACTCAAGGAATACTTAGATACGTACGCTCAAGTCGGATGAGACCTATGGGTATACAGGGAAACTACACGTTTGGTTAATTCGAGAAATGGCTACACGAATAGGAAGGGAACGACTGGCGGAGACCTGTGCGGCAACAACTATTCCATTATGAATGCGTTAGCGTCTCTGATGAACTTCTTAGCAACTTGTATATTATTTCTCACGTTCATTTGTCCGTGTATAGACGATCTCCATCATACGGAATTCTTGGCCGGACTGATCTAAGCTATACATTTCATACCGATGGTGATTGTCGTCGATAATCGCAAGAACGCCTCGGTAGGCTCGCTGTCCCTTCAAAGCGTCTGTATACAGACCTTGATCGGTTAAGGTCTTTTGACCAGGATCATAAGTGCCTTCACCCGTCATCATCCCAGTTCCCATATTATCCATCCAAATCGTCTGATATTTTCTTTTCTTATTATCGAATCCCGTAAACCCGATTCCTTCAAACGGCTGCCCCATCGACATGCCTTTTGCCGTGTGTTGGAGATAACGACCACCCATCAACCACTTCGCCTCACTTGTGCCTTTTGAGACCTCTGGAACACTTCCTGGCTTCATCCACCATTTCACCACATGCCTCCATGTCCCAACCAATGGAGTTAATACTTCATGATTGTTATTGGGAGTTGCATACGCCTGCCATTTGTCCATCATCGTCTTCATCGCAGGCCCCATTGACTCCTCGTGTGCCCCTGCTGGTTTATGCCCATCTGACGCATACGACGCACACCCAAACAACAGACAGAGACTGATGATACCCAAGAGCCGAACAATCGATCGTTGAGAAATACATGACTTCATGAATACACCCTCTCGCAACATAAGTAACATTCCAGATTGTGACCTACATCCCTCATTCATTGATCAACAAATATTGACACACTACAGAAAAAATCACAATCCTTTCTTCTCTCTCGAAATATTCCCAATGACTTTCAGGAAACATCCGTCAACCCATGTCCATAGAGATGGAGCACCAATGTTCAAAGACCATCCTCCTATGGTCGACAATAGAGGATCAGGCCTATTCTTATCGCGACACTGTTTATCCCGTCCATTGACAAATCATGACGATTTTTTTTCAATTTTAGCCCAGGAATCACGTAAGGCAACGGTCCGGTTAAACACCAGCTTGTTCGGCGTTGTATCAGGATCCACGCAAAAATACCCCTGTCGCTCAAATTGATACTGGGTTCCAGGTTTGGCGCCAACAAGACTCGGCTCTACTTGGCAATTCGCTAAGGTTTGTAATGAATTGGGATTAAGAGAGGAACGAAAATCAACGCCATCGTTCTCTTCAGCAGGGTTGGCTTTCGTAAATAAGGATTCATAGAGTCTGACTTCTGCAGACACTGCATGTGCCACTGAAACCCAATGAAGTGTACCTTTGACCTTTCGACCAGCTTGCGGCCCTCCACTTCGAGTGTCCGGATCATAGGTACAATGCACTTCGAGAAGTTCTCCAGTCTGCTCATCCTTCACAACACGTTCACATCGAACAATATAGGCATACCGGAGACGAACTTCCTGACCCGGCGTCATGCGGAAAAACTTTTTGGGTGGATCTTCACGAAAATCATCCTGCTCAATATAGAGTTCACGAGAGAAAGGGACGATCCGCGAACCGGCGGTGGCATCTTCTGGATTATTGACGGCACTCATCTCTTCCACCTGGCCTTCAGGAAAGTTATCAATGATCACTTTCAAGGGATGCAACACCGCCATGACGCGTAGGGCCCGTCGATTCAAATCTTCACGAATGGCATGTTCCAATGCCGGCATCTCAATGATGCCGTCACGCTTGGCCACTCCGACTTGTTCACAGAATGTACGAATTGATTCCGGCGTGTAGCCTCGACGACGCAATCCTTTTAGCGTGAGTAAACGCGGATCGTCCCACCCTGAGACATGCCCCTCGTCGACGAGCTGAAGCAACTTCCGTTTACTCATGACGGTATAATTCAGATTGAGCCGAGCAAATTCAATTTGTTGCGAATGGCAATCAACTTGACAAGCATTCAACACCCAATCATAGAGTGGACGATGATCCTGGAACTCCAGCGTACACAATGAATGCGTAATGCCTTCGAGTGAGTCCGAGAGCGGGTGGGCAAAATCGTACGTTGGATACACATTCCAGGTATCGCCAACTCGATAATGTGGAAGCCGGCGAATACGGTAGAGCGTCGGGTCGCGCAAATTGATATTGGGCGAGGCCATATCGATTTTGGCTCGAAGCACATGCGCGCCGTCCTCAAACTCTCCGACACGCATTCGTGCGAAGAGGTCCAAATTCTCTTCAAAAGATCGCGTGCGATGTGGACTATCGATCCCAGGTTCCGTCAAGGTTCCTCGATTGGCACGAATCTCGTCAGCCGATAAACTGTCAACATAGGCATTTCCGTCACGAATGAGTTTGACGGCAAATTGATACAGTTGCTCGAAATAGTCAGATGCGTGAAATAATCGATCTTCCCAATCAAAGCCCAACCAGCGGATATCTTCTTGAATGGACGTCACATAATCGACATTTTCCTTGCTGGGATTGGTATCATCAAATCGGAGATTACAGAGGCCATGTTGTTCCTCAGCCACACCAAAATTTAAACAGATGGATTTGGCATGACCGATGTGAAGATGGCCATTAGGTTCTGGAGGAAAACGTGTATGCACACGTCCTCCATGTTTTTCCGCTTTCACATCTTGCACAATCAGAGTACGAATAAAGTCTTTGGCACCTGAGGAACTGTCCGAAGTCATATTGCTCCTTTTCTCAAAATCAATGGATTGCTCAAACCTTGACGGTCTCATCACACGTGCAGTAATTCAGCCATAGTACCGCAATCAACCTTGATGCAGAAACACCAACAAAGAAATACCGAACATTCGGACCAACAAGAGACGGTGGCAAAGAACCGACGAGGAAGGCTATGGTGGTGGCTTTTGGGGCTTGTGTTGCTCGCAATCGTTGGATACGGCGGGCTTCCATACATCGCCTCAACCGTGCTCTCGGAAGCCATGAAGCAACATGGGTTCACGCATGTCTCGATTCGCCTCGGATATCCAACGACGCATTCTCTCCCTATCCATAGGCTGGCGTTTCAAAAAGACATTGCCGAAGCTTCGTACCAAGGCACCTTCCAGAATATCGAGATAACGTATCAATTTCCTCAACTTTTCGACGGGCAGGTAGCTCAAATCGTTATCGGAAGTGGAAATCTGGACATCAAACCCTTATCGTCCGATCTCCCTACAGAAAAAGAACAGAAAGGCCTCTCGGCCCCGCAAAGCCCATCTTTTACCATAGATGAGATGCTTTCGCCCTTTCCCAGACTTCCCTTTGAACAACTGATGATCGGTCAAATATCAATCGATCGTTCACTAGGAGACGATCCATTGCAACACATACGTGTCGATGGAACGGTGGACACACGACAGGAAAGACTGCACACACACCTCACAATTCAGGGAGCGGACATCCCTGATTACGACATCACACTATCCGGAACATCGATAGGCGATATCAGTTTGGCCATGCTCTCTCCAGACTCCACTCCCCCAACGCTTGCCCGTATGACGTCACACGCAACACGCATTGCTGACACCGTTCAAGTGCAAGGGTCTCTCGACATCGATATCCCCAATGTCATCAAACTCGTTAAGCTGTTCTTTCCTGTCGAGCGTGACTTCTTGCAGATGACTGGAACCATCGCAGCGAACTGGAACGGGACTACTCCCCATTCGGCTACGATCGACTCTCTCGTAAAAGAAAAAGTTGGGACACTGAACGGAGCGTTTCAAATCCGCGCAGCCCTGCCTCAATTTCAGCCCTATGGCCAGAACATCGACGCGAAGGTCAACGGAACTTTTGCCGCCACGCATGACACCATCACCTGGACGCTTTCGAAGGACTCAGAGGTTTCGAGCAACGTACTTGTTGATCAGCTTCAAATCCCAGAACCTGCACCTACGATGATCCCAATGACCGGACATCAACTTTCCATAAGCTTTCCCAAACCTCTCTCTGGCCACATAGACCTCAATAATACGCCCCCTTCTTTGAACATAGACGGGCTGATTCGAGGTCGCTATCACATCCAAGACTTTCCGGTCGATCTGGAATGTTCATTGACTCACCTGTCAGGCTCATCGATCCAGAATCTTTCCGCCCAAGGTACCTATGCTTTTTCGGGGACAGTAGACACACAACTCGAACCTGACCTCCCTATCAAACACCTACAATGGAAGCTTTCAGGAGAGCTGTCTGTGCGAAAGGAAAAGCTAGCCGCATCGCTTGCGCCGCAATCGTCCTTACGCATGAGCCTGCTTCCAATCAATGAGATTCTCATACCTCAAGCCGATTTCACATTCATAAAAACATTTACGACTACCTACAATCTTAAGGACCAACAATGGGAAACGAATCCCCTTTTTCTGAGAATCAAGACGCCTGAGATATCACGGAAAGACCAGGCAGTCACAATACAACAGGCCAAACTCTCCATCCATGAATTGAAAGGTTCTCTCTCAACGTGGCAAACCTCTGGGGAGATGGTTCTCTTGGGAATCTCAACCACCGTCCAAGACGTGACACCTCCGTCATCCAATTGGAAATTTCAATTTTCTGCGAACCCGCAATCTGTCCGCGTCAATCTGCTTGGACAAACAGCGGACACGCAGGCGTCCATCTATGGACGACTGCACCAAAACCTTATGACTCGAAAGGGGACTTTTCACATGAAACTTGCCCCGATCACCTTTTCACCCTCCGCATTCAATCTTCGAACCAGCATCACGCCGTGGCCACACCCGCTCGACATCACCACCGGGCAAATCTCTGCCAAGGCCGAAGCCTTTTGGACGCTGCCAACGGATACGGACAAACAACCTGTTTCTCTCACACGGGCACAGGCTGATCTCAACGTCGATCATCTTGGCGGACATTACGAGAATATTATTTTTGATGGCTTGAGTACCGCAATGACCGTGGTTGGGACCGACACATGGTCCATGCCAAATCCGGCAACGCTGACCCTCGCAAAAATGGAAACGGGTGTAACCATTTCAAATATTTCCATGAATTTCCTGTTGAACCACATACCAGGTTCCGTTCTCCCTCGAGCAAATATACGTATGTTTTCAGCCGAGATGTTTGATGGAAAGATCTCCAGTGATGACTTTGTCTTCGATGCGTCTCAGTCCAGCAATCAACTGACCGTCCATGCACAAGGCCTTGCTATTGGTGCCATTCTCAATCTCGAACAACAAGAAGGGCTTCATGGCACCGGATTGATTGATGGAACCATTCCGGTCTTGCTTACGGAGAACGGAGTGGAAGTACACAATGGAAAACTTGCGGCACGCCCGCCAGGTGGTATGATTCAGTATCAAACAGAGGAGGGAACGACGGAAGCACTGAAACACACGAGTGCCAACATGAATTTGGTTTTGCAAGCACTCAACAACTTCCACTATGATGCGCTGACAGTAGGGCTTGACTACGACCACACGGGAAAGTTGCTGCTTGAGACCAAGATTAAGGGGAAAAATCCAGACCTGCATCGTGGAAAACCGATCCACTTTAATCTGAATGTTGAAGAAAACATCCCGGCGCTCTTGCAGAGCCTGCAAGTCGCCAAAGACATCGAAGGGACAATAGATGAGTTGATCCAGAGTTCAGGGGAAAAGCTGATACAAGGCCTTTAGCCTTGTACGGCATACTCGGCTCGCCGCCGGCTTAAAAGGATGAAGAAACGCCGTACCGATCACACACATGCACAGACAATTTCACGAAGGTCAATACACCATGAATAGACGCCGTACGTTGCTCCTCGTATCTATCGTCTTGTGCCTTAGCGCGCTACTGTTCTCATCCACCAGTTGCACCCCGACCGCACGAGTGGAAGTCGCCGCGCCAGAAAAACCCATTACGATTAATCTCAATGTCAAAATTGACCATGAAGTTCGCGTGAAAGTTGAAAAAGAGCTTGACCAAATACTTTCTGAAGATAGTGACCTCTTCTAGTCAGAATGGAGAACGCGATGACACAGCGGCATCATTCAATCATAGGTAAGACATTCATAATTGCGCTCCTCGCCATGGGCCTCTACACAGGAAACACGGCATTCGCCGCATCACTAGAGGAAGCCAAATCGCAAGGGTTTCTTGGCGAGATGGTGAGCGGCTATCTTGGGCTTGTCACTCCAACAGCCCCGCCAGAGATGAAAGCACTGATGAATGAGGTCAATCAAAAACGCAAAGCCAAGTACCAGGAAGTGGCGAAGCGAAATAACACGACGCTCAAAGCCGTAGAGACGTTAGCGGGAAAGACCGCGCTGTCCAAAACCAGCCCTGGCCATTATATTCAATTACCAAATGGCCAGTGGCAGAAGAAGTAATACACGCGGGTTCTATGCTGTGCAAATTATACTGTCATAACTCGGGTCTGACCTGACAGGATGTGATAGTACAGCTCAAAAGCGGACGTTGGAAATGGGTCGGCTATCAGGCGGCAGTCGGCCGAGGCTGTGTGAAAACTCCGTATAAAATTTGGATCTAAAAATTTAGCCTTCGAGGATCGCTTGTATACGACGATCTCAGGATGAGCAAGGGGTGAGGCACCCCCTGAATCCAGAAAATTTCGAGTTTTCGCACAGCCTGGGCCACAACCTGTCATTCAGATTTCTACCAAGAGAGTACCCGTGGTTAACAGCGGGACTTGATCAACTACCTCTCCATCGGGATTTATCGCCGCCGTGGGGCCATAACTAACCCAATCTTCTCGATAGCCAGTCACATCAAAGGATACTCAAATCGCTTTTACACCACTCGTAAAGTTAATATCAATTTCCAACCACAATCCCTTGTCATCACACAAGGGTATTAACTCCTTTAAGTGAGCCTGTTTGAATTCGTCGATTTTGTTATCTAGCTGCTCGACGAAACCTCGAAAGCCAGCACTCCATACCACCTCCCACCAACCTTCTGGATCAATATAATAACCCATTGAGCGTCTCTCAATATGCATATCATTAAATCCAGCCTGTGTGAAGATTTCTTGTAATTGCACAGTCTTTGACATGCGTTGCCAACCAATCTGCTGCGGAATTTCTAACCCATAAGACCGCAATCGATCTAGGCAGAGCCGCGCCATGGGTTGAAAGGAATCCCCACAAAAACCACTTATCAACACTTTTCCGCCAGGTTTAACGGTGTTGGCTATATGTTTTAATGCTTCACTCATATCGTCAACAAAGAATAATCCAAATGCACAAGTGGCATGATCAAAGTTGTGATGATGAAACGGTAGCTGTGTCATGTCATGGGTCTCAAAGATAAGATTACTTAACCCTTCCTCTGTTGCTTTCATGCTAGCCTGCTTGAGCATGTCAGAGGAAAAGTCAACAGCGGTGACCTGTCCATGTGGTAGTTTTCTTGCCAAGGGCAAGGCTGTCGCTCCAGTACCCGATGCGACATCCAGAACTGACTCATCACCATTCAGACGCAACAACTCGACCATCACCTCCCCGCTCAAGTGAAAAAAACGACTAGTTCTGAGGCCATAGTCTTTGGCAACGATATTGAAGGTTTTCTGTGTAAACTGTTTGCGTTGTATTTCATCTAACATAATGTTCCTGTGAATTTACCATAATAAATATGAGGGTTATAGAATCTCCGGTAGGCAATAACGAATGTCTGCTGTGGGTCGAAAGCGCATATCACAAATCTGAATCATAATTTTCCATCACCCTTAACAAGGAGGAGAATTATGATTCATGCACCTCAAGTCGTCAATGTGGCACCGCCTTGGAATAAACGCAAACTCGTTGGACAAAAACCTCCGTTAAAACCTCGAGAGATTTAGGCAATCCGAATCAGATTGCAGCTTCAGAAGGCCACCAAAGAGTTAGCCATGTTTACCTCGCCCTCGACAGTAAATTACGAAGTTGTGATCTTGTAAGACTTAAAGTCCGAGACGTCTCTCATGGCCATGGTATTGCTCCTCGAGCCATGGTGCTGCAGCAGAAAACCCAACAACCCGTGCAGTTCGAAATCACTGAGCAAACCCAGGATGCCCTATAAGCCTGGGCCAGCCATAAGCCATTGCGTCTAGAGGACTATCTGTTTGGGAGTCGGATAATCGATCCCAGCATCTTTCAACTCGCCAATATGCTCGAATCGTCCACAAATGGATCGAGATGATTGCCCTCGATACGATGCTCTATGGCACCCATTCGATGAGACAAACACAAGCGACGCTCATCGACAAACGAACCAAAAACCTTCGAGCAGTGCAGCTCTTGTTAGGCCATACGAAATGAGAAAGTACGGTTCGGTATCTGGGGATCGAAGTCGATGATGCGTTAGCTATCGCAGAACAGACAGAAGTTTGAGCCAAGTGACAGGTAGCGGCCTTGCCACAAGGCCGCTCTGCTGTCCAAGGAGAGGACAGAGAGACACGATAAGGAAAAAAGATTCTCGTCAGCGGCTTGCTTGTGGTTTGCCGGCGTGGGCCAGGGGAGCCACCACCGAATGGATTCACATTAGGGGCTTAATGAAGCCTCCATGACCTGCCGAATGTATTTGTGGTAGGACATGCCCTGTTTTTTGGCTTTCTTTTTGACGCTCGCCAGTAATTCTGGCGGCACTCGTAAGGTAATCCGTTCGGTCTTTGGCAAAAACTCGAACGTCACCTTTTTGAGATTCCCAGGGTGAATATATTCGCTGAGGTCTTGCTCTAAAAACGTGGCAATCTCTTCATCGTTTTTAAACTTCGGGAATTTCTTTTTCATATGTGTGCCTTTCTTTCTGGTGCATATATCGGGCACTGATAGGTCTCACACACGTCATGCCTTCCTTGTCTCGTAGGGTAAAGACCACCAACACGGCTCGGTCCTCATCGGTGGTTCCAAAGGCGAAGAACCGTGGCTCGTACTGCGAATGGGCCACGTCTTCGGAAATCGAAACCTCTGAATCGTAAAAGAGTGCTTCAATCTCGGGTTGCGAAACGCCGTGTTTTTGGCACTTCTTCAGATTGCCAGAGTCCCAATCAAATCCTATAACCCTTATCTTCATAATATCCTAATGTCTGCCATTTGTACAGCCAAACATATGATTGGATCTCTTCGCGGTCAGCTTCTGGCTATTGCACGATAACCCACATGACCGCTTTGGGTCGACAACCGCCGGTTGCTGCTAGCCCTAGAAATATCCGCGTTAGGTACTATGCTTGATCAAATCTGACGCTATCCGTTAGATGAGATTTGGACTATTACAAATTAGGATGGCCACAGCCATGCCGCTCCTCGCACTCCGGAAGAGTCTCCGTGTTTCGCAAGCACGAGCTTCGTATCGACTCGATCGGAAAACACCCATCTGTCCCAGATCCGAGGCACAGCCTCATACAATCGCTCGATATTGGACAGCCCCCCGCCCAACACGATGATCTCCGGATCGATAATATTGATCACCGACGCTAAACCACGTGCCAACCGATGCGCATAACGCTTCAGGACGGACTCAGACTTGGAATCGCCCTTTCGTAACAAGCGGTCTATTTCTTGTGGCGACACACATTGTCCGGTCGCGAGAAAATACTCTCGCTCAAGACCTGAGCCGGAAAGAAAGGTTTCAATACACCCCTGCTTCCCACAATAACAGGGCTCGCCTGGACGTTCATTATCGTCAGGCCACGGCAAGGGATTATGACCCCATTCCCCTACAATGGCATTCGGTCCGCGTAACAATTGACCGTTCCAATACATTCCACCCCCGACCCCCGTACCGAGAATCACGCCAAAGACCAATTGTGCTCCAGCCGCAGCACCATCTGTCGCCTCTGACATGGTAAAACAATCTGCATCATTGGCTAATCGGATAGAACGACCGAGACATTCCTCAAGATCCTCTTGCAACCGATGGCCAATCAGACACACAGAATTGGCATTTTTCACAAGGCCTGTTGCCGGAGAAATCGTACCGGGAATTCCAACACCAACAAGTGCCTCGCCCTCAAAGTCACGATCAATACCTTGTATGAGTTGAGCAATTGTCTTTACTGTCGCCGCATAGTTTCCTTGAGGCGTAGGCTCACGACGACGCGCCAGTTCGTTTCCGCGCTCGTCCAGCAAAATCGCCTCAATTTTTGTTCCACCGACATCTACCCCGATTCGCATAGAGTCTTTCTCTTAGGAGTTTGCACAATGACACACGCAACACGAGAAACGTGTTATCCGCTAAGTCCTAGTGCCTGTTCATGCGGAATGGCTAAATCTATGGTACGGCCCGAAGGCATAGAATTCTGACAAATTTTGCTTACCCCGCCTCACGCTATCGTGAGGAAAAATGACTGGAGACTATATCATTCGAGGAGGACAATTTTGTTAGAGAGGGAGGCATGACGACATCGTTCCATTCTTTACATCGTTGAATATTCACTCTTGACTGTCCACATTTCTCCGTGATCGCTTAGGACCTTTTTTCACGTTTTTTTCCAAGAGATCGTCGTACTGTTTTTGCCGTTCTACTTGACGCTGAAAAAAACGTTTTCGATGTTCTTGAATATTTTCCAGAGCCTCTTCCTGCTCTTCAGGTGATAGAGTTTTCCAATGTTCTGAATTTTTCAGTGTCTCTTCATAGTGAGCAAAAGGCACAAGCCTTTGGGGTAATTTCCGGTCAGGCTGCTTGGATGACTTGACATCGCCTCCGGGAGAGCTTGACTTCATGGTATCGGAGGATGAGGTTTCTGCTAAAATAGGCGAGGTCCACCAGAAGCAGAAAAAAAGAGACAAGAAACAGAAGGACCTGAGAGAATCGTGCATTGTGTCACCTCATGTAGTTGGTCGATGCTCATAGCGGTAAGAACCCTGGAGCACCTGCCTTCTTCCCATAGTTATAGGACATTGGTAATCGTTTGGCCCTCTGTACTTTTCTAGATACGTCACTTTCCTACGAGAACGTAGTCAGGAAAGATGACAAATCATAGACGTGCTTCTTCTCTCTTTTCAAGATTATAGCGAATCCACATACGTACCAGTTGAACTATGAGAACTTTCTACGCGGTATCCAACACGTCAGGGGGTACGGAAATTCATTGAATCGGCTATAAGTGCTCACTGATGATTCAGACCGTAACCCTACGTATAATTTGCCCATTCGAAAGTCATTCCCTTGACAGGGCTAGGTTGGCATAGCATGCATCAACGACGTCTCCTGTTGTTTGTACTACTTCATATGGTGTTGAGCCTATTCAGACCGGAATGGGCTTCAGCGGAAGACCCGTCTCAACTCCTCGCGATTGAGATACAAGATCACGGCACAGCCGTGATCCATGCCACCATGGAATTACTCACGGCTCCAGATCAAGCATTTGCGATACTAACCGATTACGAGCAATGGGCAGCCCTTTTTCCTGAAGGCTTTCACATTCACCTCACAGACTGCGCAGAAGCTTGCACGGTCGTCGCCGATATGATTATTCCACATGCCCTCGTCCCCTGGACCACTCGCTTACGCGTACAATCTCAGGAATCGCCTCCTCACCTGTTTGAATTACACTTACTAGACGGCGATTACTTGCAATATCACCTGAGGTGGGAATTTGCTCCGGCACTGGATACTAAAAAAACCCGTGCAACCATGAGCCTCACTCTCCAGCCCAAAGGCTCATTGACCAATTGGACACCAAACTTCCTCTATGAATGGACATTGCGGAACGGACTAGAAGATCATTTCGAAAAGATTCGACAACACATCGCAAAACATCACACGTCAACGACGCATAAGTAATGTCACAATATATCGGATCGTCACAACCATGAAATGTTTGCAACCAAAAGTTCGCAGTCAACATTGTTCGCCAATATAAGGAATGACCCCATGCTCCATTTGCTCATGACAGTACCAGTCTTTCTTTTTCTGTATTCGTGGTCACACCTAAACGTTCAAGCCGCAAACACACCTGATGAAATGTTTCAAGGCATCAATTCTCAACAAATGAGAACTGATATCGAGACCTTAAGTCGCGAAGAATATGAGGGGCGACAAGCTGGAACGGTAGGCGGACGGCAATCAGCCGACTTTGTCAAGAAACGCTTGAGAAAACTGGGCTTACGTCCAGCAGGAGAACACTCAGCTGACGGAAATGCACGATCGTGGACTCAACAGGCTCCCCTCACAGCCGTTCAAATTTCCCCCACTATGTCTTTTTCCCTTTCTTCCACTCAGGAAGACAAGGAAGGTCTACGAACGGGGTTACGCCTTGGAATTGATTTCTTACCGATCCTTGATTCACCTTCAATAAACATTCTGGCACCGATAATATTCGTCGGCTACGGTATCGATGACCCTGCACGCGGCGTGAACGACTATGAAAACGTCAACGTACGAAACCGCATCGTCATGTTCTTACGAGGAAAACCTGAACATTATTCAAAATGGGTCACGCATGAGGAAAAAGAACACACGGCGCGAAAGCATGGGGCTGCAGGCTTTATCACGCTCACCGGCCCAATCCTCAATCGCTATGAAGCGCGCCGCGGCATGGGACAAGCGCCGCTTGCGATGTACTCACGTACATCCACTGACGAACGACCACTCCCTGGGGTGTGGATCAGCGGACAAATCGGCGACACGCTCTTTCAATCACAAGGACGTTCCTTGCAAGAGATCCAAGCCCAATTGAATGAGCTACCGAACAAGCAATCATATGAATTGGGCATCACCGCCCACCTGCAATGGGATAGCGAGCAGGAACCTGGAACGTTAATAAATGTACTTGGTGCCATTCCAGGACATGATCCGAGGCTTCGCGAAGAGATCGTGATTGTGGGAGCCCATCGCGATCATTTTGGGAAACAGGCGGGCCACCTGTTCGCAGGCGCCGACGACAATGCCTCAGGCACTGCGGTCCTACTTGAACTTGCGCGCATTATGAGTCAGGCTAAACCCGGCCCAGCAAAAACGATCGTGTTTGCCTCATTTGATGGAGAGGAACGAGGTCTACTGGGCTCGAAGCTCTATATCAGTCAGCCGACGTCTCCACTCGACACAATAGTCTCGATGGTGAATATCGATCACGTTGGTGTCGGAAATGGCAAGCTGACAGTTGGAATAACCAGGCAATCACAAACCATTGCCAAACAATCAGCGGATCTAGCCGGCCTCAGCGAAAAGACCACGTTCTATGGGTTTTTCCCAGGCGGCGATCATGTTCCGTTCTTCGAAGCCGAAGTGCCGACCACCACGATTGTGAGCAGCGGAACACACCCGTCGTTTCATCAGCCTTCTGATACGGCAGAAACGATTCAACCTGAGATACTGCACAACGCCACCCGATACGCGCTAGCTCTTACCTGGCTGCAAGCCAATTGATCGTATAGATTTCGATCGTTCATAGCGAACTGAATGTACTCTCAATTTACATCCATGCATTATTATTTAATTATTTTTCTCAGCCTTCTTCACAAATTTCAATACCCTGGGTACACTACTAGAGAGCACAGGCAACACAACACGAACATTCCGACAGGCAGAAACCTATCTCATGAATCCCTACGCGCATCTTAGAGCGTAAAGTCTTGTTGCCCCTGTCTTCTCCCACTCATAGTAACGGAATGCTCTACCTTTTTTAGTCACGACATGGTAAGAAAACTTTTCATGCATACATCAATATCGTCCATGCTGTTCATATGTGTATTGTGTTGCTTCGCTCTCCTGTATGCCTGTTCAACTCCACAGGTCACCAACCTAGCTGAACAAGCGCTTGCGACGGTAGAAATAGACGAAACGGTGTATTTCCCTACGACTTCCGGAGAAGACATCGCCGTCTTACCGGGAGCGTATGATATTAAAACCGAAAAATTTGGAATACGCTTGATTGCCGAGGAAGGTACTGAGACCGAATCAATGCTCATTGAAGCCAACGCGACAAACCATGGGGCGTCGATTTCCCACCCGATGGCCTTGATGCTTTCCAATAACAAAGATGCCAGAGTCGTCACCCTGCTTCGCCCGAATGGCGAAAGATGGAATGCCTGGGGATCCACACAGGGCGATGGACATGCACGCGCTGCCGAACGTTTTGACGTGCCAAACACAGAGATTATGCAACGTCTCAACACCAAAAATCAGGCCAATGCCATCATTCCGCAATTTTCCTTAGCCTCAGTTTCAGTCAGGTACGAGGACTCGAAGAAGTCTTACAAGGGGAAAAAACTCAAAACCACTTGGCGGCTGCCAATCAACGATACGCTCAATACCGGAAGCTTTACCTTCACATGGCGAGGATACTGGGAAAAGTCAGCCTTCCAACCATCGTTTATTCCCAGCAAGGTCGTAGATCTCCAGAATCTGGTCAAGAAAAAACAATGTTGCATCACCTTAACAATCAACGGGGAAGAAGCGCCGCTCACTCGATTGAGTTTTGGAAAACACGGAACACTACTCACCAGAGTGACACTTGACAATGTCAGAGTACAGACATGGCCCAAAACCGTGAAAATCGTCGTGACAAAAGGGAAGAAAACATGGGAGTCAGCCCCGACAAAGATGTACGCCAAGGCCATCAGTTACTACAAATCGGTCCTTCATCCAATTTTTTCGCATGAGCGATGCACAACCTGTCATGCCCTTGGCACACACGATAAGATTGTCGACATGCATCAATACCGCATCGGGATCGAAAAGTTTCCGTATGAGTTTGATCCGGAAGCCAGGCCACAGAATCCAACATTTTGCGAAACCTGCCATAATGCATCAAATCTCGGCAAAGAATGGGTCTCTCCATTGGCTGCACAAGAACTTGACTGGAAAGGGTTGGATGCCATCCGAGTGTGTCGCAAGGTCACGGGACCATTTACGAATAAAGACGGAGAGGTCGAACCACCACTCGATCGTGAGAAATTCACCTATTATTTTCATAAGGACCCACGAACGCTCTGGGCTGTCAGCGACGGCATGACTCCATCCGGCAAAGATCTCCGAGTGCCATTGTCGAATAAACTGAACCTATGGTTCCGTAAGGTGGATCCTTGGGTGAAAGCGGGTACGCCATGTCCAACCAACTCCAACTTTTTTCAACGGCAGAGAAAATCGTTAACAGGAAAGTTTTTCCCTCGCGAATAACATCCTCTTCAATCCATAGCTCGTAACCGCAAAGATGTAGCAAGCCCCAACGCTACGAAGGCACCCGCTCCAACCGGTCCTCAAGACGTTTCAACGCTTTTTGCGTTTCACGAAGATCCCTCAAAATTTCTTTTTGCGTGACCGGAGCCTCAAGTTCCAGCAACCGCTCGGCCTTGGCTTCGTCCAGATTATTAATGACCACCGCAATAAAGAGATTGACGACCACAAAGGTACCCAACACGACAAAACTCACAAAATATATCCACGCAAACGAATGGAGTTCCATCGCTTTATACATCACGTCGGTCCAGTCTTCGAGCGTCACCACACGAAATAACGTCAACAGGGATATGCCCAGAGACCGCCAATGAGTGGGATCATGCTCATGGAACAACTGAAAACCCGTGATGGCATAGATGTAAAAAATGACCCCCATCAACGTCATCACATGAACCATACTGGGAATTGAGCGAACTAAGGTTGAGACGATGAGTCGTAGTTCTGGGATTGTAGAAATCAACCTCACCACTCTAAGGAGGCGCGCTAATCGTGCGATCATCGCAAATTCCCCGGTCGCGGGAATCAACGAAAACGCAATCACGGAAAAATCAAAGATATTCCACCCATCTTTGAAATACCGGCTCACCTGCGGGGCGACAGCCATCATCTTGAGCGCAGCCTCGAGAATAAATACGCCCAGAATGACGTGATTCGCCAGATAAAAGAAATCTCCGTATTGCGCGACGAGATCCGGAGAGGTTTCCATTCCCAAAATCACACCATTCACAAGGATTAACCCAATGATAAGTCTTTCAAATAGGGGGGCATTCACGATACGACGAGAAAATTGCTTCATAGAATTCGACTCACTGTTGAATGTTGACCAACGGAACAAATACTGAAGATGAAGTACAAAAAGCTAGAACAACAAGTGCAAAACGTCTTCGATCATACCGCGCGCACTCATTCACCCGAAAGACCTAAACGACTAAAGTCGTTTAACTTTCAACTAAGACACTCCAAATCTCCTCGCCCCCATTTGATGGGGGAGAGGGAAGGGTGAGAGGTCTAAACAAACAAAAAGGTAAAACACTATATGTGGTGAAGAGAGAGGATGGATACACACAGGAAGAGAATCCGCAATCGTCCCCCGACAAGAGAGAGACGATTCACGAATAGTGAGAGGTGTGACGCTTAAACAATATTACGTGTCAAAGGATACAGGACAAGGACACGAAATGAAGAGAAAGGGGTTGTACTCTATAAATACGAGGTCTGCAGATAGCCGCGCAGCACATCACGTCTCGCCACAATTCCAATTAACCGACCAGCGGAATCAATGACCGGAACGCGAATGAGGTGGTTGTTATGCAGTACATCAATCACCATTAGGACGTCAGTATCTTTTGTCACAGAGACAGGATTCGGGGTCATAATTTCGCCGGCAGTCACATCGGCCAGCTTTCGCCCCTTACGAACAGCATTGAGCAGGTCAAATTCCGAAACGATCCCAAGCAGACGATCAGCGTCATCCACAATAGGCACGGATCCGAATCCTTCCATCATGAGCGAGGCCACAAACTCGGCCTTGACATCTTTCCCTTCAGATTGCACATCTTCTTCCATGATGGCCCCGACGGTCATATGGCCAAATTTGCTTTCTCGAAGAGCGGTCCGACCTTCCTTATTAAATGCCACTGTTGCCATAGTACCCCCTATCCAAAAAAATCAATGTTGACCACGAAATGCTCATTCCTCTGACTGAGGAAGAGCCCTTACATGAAGCCGACCTGCGCCAATCTGGTTTCTAGAATCTGGTCGGGATTCCAGCGCCGGAACTTGAGGGTTTTGATACACTCAGAGGGAATAGCTGCCTGAGGGACAAGCCCCACCAGTTCACTTTCTTCAATCTTGACGCCATAGCGTTCGGTTTCTTCTTGAATCGCCAAATACGCATCAGAGAGTGAGGTTTCACGATAATTCGTTAAATTCATTGAAACCTGGACCAAGCCACGGCTAGGCAAGGGCACACCCATCGCTTTTACTGAGGGAAGGCCACCTTCAGATGCTCGAATGGATTTGGCGATGGCTTGTGCGATAGCAAGATCCTTCGTGTGAAGCAGCACATTATAGGCAATCAAAAAATCTCTAGCCCCCACGCACACCGCTCCTGCCGTCGCATGCAATTGCTGTGGTCCAAAATCTGGGCACCACTCCCCTCCTGTTACCATTCGCTGCGACAACCCGCCCCAGCCGCCTCGTCGTATGACCTCCAACTGCCTTGGTGGGGTAAGAGCTGAAGCCTGGGCATACAGAAATACAGGAATGGCTAACTCCGTGCCGACCTTCGCTCCCAAACTCCTTGCGAGAGTCATACAATCAGCCATCGTGACCCCTTGAAGCGGAATAAAGGGAACAACATCCACAGCCCCCACTCTCGGATGAACTCCGTGATGTTTCGACAAATCAATGCATTGCGCAGCGACGCGAACAAGCTCATAGACCGCACACAGCACACCATCTGCTCCTCCCACAATCGTGAAGACGGTACGGTGATGGTCGGCATCACGATGTTGATCAAGCAACCCAACGCCCTCGACCCCTTGCACGACCTCCGCTAAGGCATCAAGACAGCGAGAATCCCGTCCTTCACTAATGTTGGGCACACATTCAACAAGTTGGGTCATCATTTGCCAAGCGGGAAAATGGCCTTTCGTCTCACGCTATTCGAATGTAGAGTGAACAGCAGAGGTCCACACGTTTCTTGACAGCAAAAAATACACCATACTATAGTCAATATACGCAACACGAATGAGAGAACGGTACAAATATTTCCCTTTATAGAGGTAGGTGCACCATGAATTCCACTCAACTCGAGCCCGAAGCAGCGCTCGCAGAGTTAAAAGAGAAAAAACCAGACAGCGTAACCATTGTCTGTCTCAGTGGGGACATGGATAAAGCCATGGCGGCATTTATCATTGCCACAGGCGCAGCAGCCATGGGCATGAAAGTAACCATGTTTTTTACATTCTGGGGCTTGAATATTATCCGCAAACAGGACACAACCAGTTCGGCCAAAGACTGGATGCGGAAAGCCTTTGGATGGATCAATAAGGGCGGCACCGAAAACCTTCCCTTATCCCGATTCCATTTCGGAGGTCTTGGGACCAGCATGATGAAAAAGGTAATGAAAAATAACCGGATGCCTGGCATTGCTGAATTGTTGGAAACCGCTCAAGATCTTGGCGTTACCATGATTGCCTGTACAACCACCCTTGGGATGATGGGCATTTCGAAAGATACCCTGATTGATGGCGTCGACCAATTAGCCGGTGTCTCTACGTATCTTGCCGAAGCCAAAAATGGCTCAGTCAACCTGTTCATTTAACGTGTAAGGAATCACCAATGATAGAAGCCGATGTCAAACTCGATACCCTTGGGTACTTTTGTCCCATGCCGATTATCATGACCTCCAAAAAGATTAAGGAACTCGTGCCGGGGCAAGTCTTAGAAGTGGCCTCGGACGACGAGGGCATTAAGAAAGACATGCCGGCCTGGTGCGAAACGACCGGCCATGAGTGGGTTGGCTTAGAAGAAGCCGACGAAAACTCCGTCCACGTCTACAAAGCCTACGTCAAAAAAGCCGGCGGGTAAATTACTTCAAACACTATGTTTGCTAAAGGCCGTTGGCGTTCAAGCCCCAACGGCCTTTTTGCGTTTTGCGACGTTGCCTTAAGCACGGCCTAACCTAACCCAAGCAAGCAAACGAAACAATATTTCAACGTCCCCCTCCCTCAAAGCCAGGTGAACACAGCGCAAACACCGAGACGCTTACTTCTGCAACACAGCCATCACTCACAGCCCGGCCATTCGTGTGTTAGGCCTTACACATTCTCCAGAGATGTTCATCATGAAATTCTCACGACAAATCTACGTCCCGCGGTATCTGTTGAGATATGAGCAAAACCTAGCGGTACGAATGCTTTCAATATTTTGCGTTTTTGATTAAGATAGGTTTCTGAAAATTACGGCAGGCAAGATCTCTCACCATTTTTTCACTTTTTCAGCCTGGTTTTTGTGCAATATCGTCTTTCTTAGATTACGCTCAATAACCCCATATTTTCCATTCCATCTAAATTCCCTGGAGGGCAATCATGCAAAAACTAATTATACTTTTGTGTATTATCACTGCGTGGATTTCTCCAGCATTGGCCCTTCCTCTCAGTAATGGTGGGTTTGAGACGGGAAGCCTTAACCATTGGCAGACGCTCGGGTTAGTCAATGTTGAAACATCCGTATTTGGAAGCGGACCCAAGCAGGGAAACTCCCAGGTATTTCTCAATACAGAAGATGGCACGAGTATGGATACAGCCAGCATCAATCACATAGAGGCCTTCCTTGGCGTTTCTCAAGGACTTGTGGATTCCATTCACCCTGCACCTGGGCCGTCATTTGGGGCAAAGGACGGATCAGCCATCAAGCAAGATTTTCACGCTTCCGCAGGTGAAACCCTATCATTTCAATATAATTTTCTGACCAGCGATGGACTTTGGGGTGGCGGTGTTGATCCAGATGCGTCACGCGACGTCTCGTTTGTCACACTGACCGGGCCAAACATGTCTTTAGGGAAAATCTTAAGCAACACCCTCGATATTCCTAACGCACCAGAGGAGACACTTGTGTCAATAAACCCTTTTCGGTCATCCCCTACCCCCTTTAACCTTGAAACAGGATTTCGACATGTCTCCCTTGTGCTTCCGACCGACGGCAACTATACCGTAGGCTTCGGAGTCGTCAACAGTGGGTTCGTTGGAGCTTCTTCAGGCTTACTCGTGGACCAGGTATCCACGACACCTTCGCAACCCGTACCTGAACCGTCGACCATACTGCTACTGACATCAGGACTCATCGGTTTGGCAACATGGCACCGGAGGCAAAGGGCATGCACATGAACAATCACACACTTTCTGATGTTTCTGTCGACACGTGGGTACAGGGTGGACCGATCACACTCCAAGAACTCGTCGGCTCTGTCATCGTAATCGAAGTGTTTCAGGTGAATTGCCCTGGGTGTTTTCTCTATGCGTTACCGAAAGCCATTCAACTACATGAACGCTATCGGGATAAGGGGTTAGTCATCATTGGACTCGCGACAGCATTTGAGGATTACGACAAAAACACGACAGAAAACTTACAGCGACTGGTCGACACGGGAGAAGTGATTGGGGAAACATTAAAAGCCTTAACACATCAAGGCATGCTGACTGATGGCAAACTTGAGTGGCGATTACCATTTCCGGTCGGCATGGATCGCGTCGTCCCAGAGTCGGAACCGGTTACACAAGAAAAGGTAGAGCGGTATGCCCAAGACATTCTTCCCAACTTTGGAGAATTAGCTGAAGACCAGCAACGCAACGTCCTCACTCAAGTCAGAAATTATTTGAAACAGAAAACAATGAAAGCCGAGACCTTCGATCGCTTTTCCTTACAAGGTACACCCTCAGCCATCCTGTTTGACCGCAAAGGTCAACTCCGCGATGTCTCGTTTGGGCAAATGGAACACCAGCAATCGCTAGTGGACCGATGTCTCTCTGAAGCAACCTAACGTCAGTAATCAAACAAACATACCCTAAACCTAAATTACGTTGAGACCGACGTCTTCGATTCCATATACCACTCGTTAAAGAGATGGCATCCCGCACAGAGCGTGGCCTCCTCATTCTGAATCCATCGACGAATCAATCCAAGGATACAGAGAGTATTCGCAAGAGGTTTGATAGTCGGCAATTTTAAGAAACGGGCCACTTCCCTTGGGTTGATGGGAACTCGGACGTTGATCACATGAGCCAGCACGTCATGTTCCATGGGCTCTTTCATTTCTTTAATACAACGCTGAAAAAATGGGAAAAGGTAGGCCCCAGCCCTTTGGATCATCTCCTCTCTTTTGCATTGTTTCCCATCAGCCAACAACAGCGAGCCAAATGCTTTCAGAACGTACGGATGAGTCCCAGCCTGCTCGAGAATTGTAACTCGATGTTCACTGGAGAGACCTTCACCTTCACCCAGAACTTGGTGGGCTTCTTTCTCCAAAAAGACGGACAACGGAATAGGCCGAGGCTGACGTTTGAATCCACTGAATCCACCGCTCTTAACAAATTCCATCCAGTCTCTGCCTCCTGCATACACGATCACGCCACTCTCCACCATCGAGGTTAGAGCAAACACATTGTGATCATCTGCCAACACATGATCACAATTATCGAGAAACAAGACCGATTGAGAATTCGCTGCTGTCGCGATGAACTGCTCTCGGTCTTGTGCTATGGACAAATCAAAATACACGGCTCGTGGCTCATTCGATCGGGAAGCCGATGAAGAATGGTTCAACTGCCACGCCAAGTGGAGCAGCAAAGAAGTCTTCCCTAATTTCGGTCCACCGAAAATGCTCAGCGACTCTCGCCGTTCAAGCCGCCAGAGTAGATTCCGAACCAATCCCTCACGCCCGTAAAACTCTCCTGGTCGAAAGACCGCAGCTTCCGGATTGTGAAATGATTGTGGCACATCTTGTTTTGACATGATCAAAAGTGTAGAAGCCTACGGTGAAATTGGCAATGAAGAGTTACGTGAGAAAAATAAAGGCATCGGAAGCCGGGTTATGCCCCAAAAGCAGAATTAGCAGCAGACTCGGGCCACAGTTTCGATCCATTTACGACCCACCAGTTAAATCAAAGATTTATATCGTTTCATACCAAACCCAATTCGGGTAAAAATCTGTTTCTGTGAATTGAGCTCCTCATTTTGCCTTATCCTTCGTCATGGGATAGGGATTTGGCCCAATGCCATCCTAATACACCAAAGATATTGAGGGGGTTCGAATTTTCTCGACTTATTTTTAGCAATGGAATATCCTTAAAACCGATGAAGAAATTAAACGGAATAATCCATCTAAGTGCATCTGATCTCGTAGGTCATTTGAACTGCAATCACCTCAGTGCGTTGGATATTCAGGTAGCAGTTGGGATGCTCGCTAAGCCCGACAGTTATGATCCATTGCTGGAAATCCTTCGGAAACGAGGTCTTCAGCACGAGCAAACTTACATCGAGCATCTTCAGGCAGAGGGCTTCGAAATCACCGTTATCGACGGTGTTGATATTAATGAGGTTTCAGTAGCTCAAACATTGGAGGCGATGCGGGAAGGTAAAGATATCATAGTCCAAGGTGCATTACACAATGGGCGATGGAGTGGACGCGCAGATATATTAAGGCGCGTTAAAACTCCAAGTGACCTGGGAAGCTGGTCATATGAAGTGATTGACACAAAACTTGCGCGGGAAACAAAAGGTGGGACAGTTCTACAACTCAGTTTATATGCAGACCTTCTTGCCAAAGCACAGGGTGTTCCTCCAGAGAATGTCTATGTCGTCGCACCTTGGTCTGATTATGAGCCGCAAAAATTTCGATTTGTCGACTATGCCGCCTACTTTCGGCATGTGAAGGCTGCAGCAGAAAAAGCAGCTGACTTAGACAATACTGACACAACTTACCCCGAACCTAAGGATCACTGTGATATTTGTCGCTGGTACAACCAATGTGCGCAGCGCCGCCGCGATGATGATCATCTTTGCCTAGTCGCAAATATCTCGAAACACCAGATCAGGGAACTGCAAGCCAATGGCATTGCAACTACGCAAGGGCTTGCCGACATGCCTCTTCCGATCCCGTTTAATCCTCAAAAGGGTTCGCCAGCATCATTTGAGAAAGCCAAGGCGCAAGCATCCATTCAAGTCCAATCGCGCAAATCTGGAGAACTCAAGTATGAGTTTCTCAATATCGTGCCAGAAACTGGGCTGGCCGCATTGCCAGAGCCTTCCTCAGGCGACGTCTTCTTTGACATAGAAGGCGATCAATTTGTTGGTGAGTACGGTCTCGAATATCTCTTCGGATATACCTATACCAATAAACATGGGGAAATCCAGTACACTGGAGAATGGGCCTTTGATCGTGAGAAAGAGAAGGTCATCTTTGAACGCCTCGTAGATTTCATCACTGAGCGCCGCGAAACCCATCCAGACATGCACGTCTATCATTTCGCCCCTTACGAGCCATCCGCGCTGAAGCGCCTGATGGGGCGATATGCAACACGGGAAAGCGAGATCGATAATCTCCTGCGTGGCTTGGTGTTTGTTGATCTTCTAAGCGTCGTTCGAAATGCCTTACGGGCAGGTATAGAGAGCTATTCGCTCAAAAAATTAGAGGCGATCTTTGGCTTTGAACGCCAGATTTCTTTGCATGAGGCTAATATCGCGTTGACCAGAGTTTCGGCGGCCCTTGAGCTTAATGACATTCCCTCGATTGAGGATGATACAAAGTCAGTGGTGCAAGGCTACAACGCCGACGACTGTTTTGCCACCAGAGCACTCAGGGATTGGCTTGAAAAGCTCCGCTCCCAACTCATCAGTCTGGGACAAGATATCCCACGTCCAGTACTTGGACAGGAGGGCCCAAGCGAAGAATTAGACGAACAAGCCCAGCGTGTTCAAGCACTGGTGGAACAGTTGACGCACGATATTCCAGTTCATCCTGAGGAGCGCACCAATGAACAGCAAGCGCGTTGGGTGCTCGCGCATATTCTGGAATGGCACCGCCGGGAAAATAAAGCTCTTTGGTGGGAATTCTTCAGGCTCAAAGCTCTTACGCCAGATGAATTACTTGGAGAGCGTTCAGCTCTTTCGAAGCTTTCACTGCTTGAAACTGTTGATCGCAGCCGGACCGGCATCCCAACCCACCGCTACAGATTTGAGAAACAGGATGCTGACCTACGCGGCGATGAAGACTTAATGCAAGTTGGCGGAGACAAGCTCGGAAAAGCGATTACAGTTTCCACTGAACAACGCACAATCGATATAAAAAAGACTAAAGCAACTGCAGACATACATCCAGAAGCTGTCTTTTCCCACAAAATATTTGACGATAAGGAACAGGCGGCTTCGCTGTTTCGATTGGGAGAGTACGTTGCAGAGTATGGAATCGAAGGTGATGGACCATTCAAGAGTGCCCGCGCACTTCTTTTGCGCGAGCCTCCCAATCTAAAAGGGCAAGTCATACGGAAAGATGATGAGAGCGCCCTCGATGCCGCATTGCGAATTAGCCACCAGCTCGATGGTGGGGTTTTGCCAATTCAAGGCCCACCGGGAACAGGGAAAACGTTCACAGGTGCACGAATGATTTGCTCGCTCGTGCATGACGGAAAGAAAGTTGGGATTACGGCGAATAGCCACAAAGTTATTCGTCATCTAATTGATATGGTGCTCGAAGCTGCTACTGAAATGAAGATAGACGTGAGCTGCATTCAAAAACCGAAAGCGGATGATGAAGAAGCGGATCAACCCAGCCTTACGTTTGCCAGGACGAATGATGACCTATTCTCCGACCTTCAAGCAGGACGGGCTCAAGTTGCAGGGGGAACACATTTTTTATGGTCTCGCCAAGAGGCGCAAGACACGCTCGATGTTTTAGTTGTCGATGAGGCTGCCCAGATGTCGCTTGCGAATGTTTTAGCCGTATCGCATGCAGCACCGACAATAATCTTACTGGGCGATCCCCAACAACTTGAGCAGCCTATGAAAGGTTCTCATCCAGATGGAACCGGGGTATCTGCGCTCGATCACATCCTTGACGACCGCCAAACAATCTCAGAGGAACATGGTTTGTTTCTTGAATCTACCTGGCGCCTGCACCCAGACATTTGCATATTTAATTCAGAGCTTTTTTACGATGGAAAACTTAGATGCGTCGAAGACTGTCACCGTCAAGAGATCAGCTCCAACGGCACTCTAGAAGGATCAGGATTGCGGTATCTACCAATCAGTCATACTGGAAACACCAGCTCATCGATCGAGGAAGCGGATGCCGTTAAAGCGCTTGTCGATCGCATCCTTGCGGAAGATACACAATGGACTAATCGCGAGGGCAAAACGGTACCAGTCACACTGGAGGATATTCTAATTATTGCCCCTTACAACGCTCAGGTCTTCGAGATTCATCAGCGACTTCCGCAAGCGCACGTGGGCACAGTGGACAAATTCCAGGGACAAGAAGCACCCATTGCAATATATTCGATGGCAACCTCAAGTCATGTCGACGCTCCTCGCGGAATGGAATTTCTCTACAGTTCAAACCGCTTTAATGTTGCAATTTCACGCGCTCGATGCCAGGCAATCCTTGTCGCATCGCCTGGGGTTTTCGAAGCTGAATGCCGAACGCCACGCCAGATGCAACTAGCCAATGCCTTTTGCCGTTATCTTGAAATGGCAAAAACCGTCTAGGAGTTATTGTCTGATATTCCTATGATTGGTTTGTATAGACGATTACCTGATCAAGAATATCTTCTGCTAAACCGAAAAGGGTTTCATTCTACATCATTGATTCCCATATCACTTCTGGGTATCAGGTGGAAAATAACATCCTGACACTTTCAAATGTGTGATGCTAGTGTATGAAGAAGACTCGTTAAGAATTCAGATGTCAGTCAAAAGGGAAGCAAAGCCCCCTCCCTCAGGATGAAAAAAGAGTCGTTGTTTCTAAATCCCCAACAAAGAGGGCCACATGGATCGAGATCATTACTATATGAATATCGCAATGGCGGTTCGAAAAAAAGCGAATTGCCATGGCCGTAAAGTTGGGGCATTGATTGTCAGGGAAAATCGCATAGTATCCACAGGCTACAACGGAACACCTGAAGGAACAACGAACTGCACTGATGGAGGATGCGTCCGTTGTCGTGATAGACACACTTTCGAGCCCAGTGTAGGCTACGATGTCTGCATCTGCGTGCATGCAGAGCAGAACGCTCTTATCACAGCCGCACGATTCGGAAACGCCGTTGAAGGGTCAGTGGTCTACTCAACTCTGCGCCCATGCTTTGACTGCACCAAGGCAGCGTTACAAGCAAAGGTTACCGCAATTTACTATCTTCATGATTGGCAACATCCTATAGGGGAACTGCAAGAGCAATACGCGCTCTTACAAAGTACGTTTCCTGAAGGGGTTCATAAGGTCGATTTAGAAGACCCAGATAGCGATTGGGCAAATGCAAAAGGGGCCCAATCACCCTAGGCTGTTCTTTCCATTAATTTTCCATATTGACTGGTTTGCCCAACCCCGTGAGACCAAGTTCTAAAACAGCCTTTTCTATGTCAACCTCTCCCGCAAAAACTTCCCCAAAAAGTAAGTTTTTTCCGCAATACTACTGATTCCGTATCAGTGAGTCTGAGACACATTCTTCTATTGATTCCTAGGACTACGCTGCAACAAAAGTGCATTAGACTTGGCCTTGGTCTTGCCTTCTTCACTATGGTAGTGAAAATTGTTAAACTATAAGGGAAGTAAGAATACTCATCCTTCAAGCTGGAGGGCCACCCCATGCAGCTCTTCATTCAGCTTTTTCCTACTGATGTTCAAGTTCTCATAAGAAATGCTTTTCTCATTTCCCTTCTTTTCATAACCATGATTCTCCCGATCATGATTGCAGAGGGCTGCGTGAAACGTCCATCTTTGGAACCGACACCAGGAGTCGCGCCGCAGCAAGATACGAATCCCTAAGTGTTTTCTCTATACGAATAGCCCTCGTGTCTGTCGTTTATGAAGCACTCATACAAGAACCTGCGTTGACTTAGAACGTCAAGCCTAAAGAGAATGAGCCGAGGACGCCTCGTTCGTTAAAATCATACCCCGCTCCGGCATCAAATTGGAGGGCCCAGAGACGAAGGCCAACTCCCGCTGTTGGAGTAAATTGAGACTTGGCATCTTCCACATCCTTCAACACGCCTGCCCGAAGAAAAACCACCTCAAAAAGGCCCTGTTCAGCTCCAAGGCTCAGTACTCGACTGCGGATATCGGGAAGGAGTGTTTTATTTTTGGTGATATCTGCATCAAAGGTGATGGTGGTGGCGGAAAATGGCTGCAACGCCAGACCGCCGCGAACCTGTGGTCGTAATTTGAAGGTCCCGCCTCCAGGAGCATTGAATGAGGGCGTGTTGAGATCCTTCCCTACAACACCAAGCTGCAACCAAGGCAGTGGACGAATTAACGCACCAACGTCTATACCGAATTCATAGGACGTCTTAGAATTTTTGAGTTCATCGGAAAGATCAAAGTCATCTTCTGCATTATCGACATCGATGCCACGGTTGTAGGCTACGCCTTGGATCACTTTGGCCGTCACGCCTAATGAAACTTTCTTTTCCCACAATGCATAGGCATACGATAAGGCCACTTGGCGAGCCTCAAGAAAATTCACCTGCAGTTGCCCGTTGATATCTAACACACCCCCGGCCACGACAGCGGTTGTGGGCGTCGGAGCAAAGGACCCTCCGGTGCCGACATTTGAAACATTCAAGCCAAGAACATGATCTCCCCACGAGCCTTTGATATACAATCCGGCAGCCGCCAAAGCTGAGAGTGAACTCCCATTTAAATTATCGAGGAGGCCCTGCAAGCGATTTTGATTGGCCGCAGAAATATCAGAGTCATTGATGTTATCAATATCGTCCAGCGTATCGAGAATACCTCCCCGATCAATGCCTTGCCCCGAAGCTTGTACACGAATATCAAATCCTTCAGATTGAGCGAGCCCGGCAGGGTTCCAATAGGTGGCGAGCGAATCGGTGGTTACCGCTACCCCCGCACCTCCCATTCCAACGGCTCGCGGACCAACAACGACAAATTCGACAGCGGAACCAATGGAGGGGACAATCAATGATACGGCACTTGCCAAGAGACACAATCGACACAGGTGAGTGAAAGGAACATGCGCCATGAGATCCTCCTTGGATAAAGCCAGTTCGGGACAGCATGAAGGTCCAATCTTTCGGTCATGTCCAAACCCTATGAAAAAGCGTGAATTACGTCAAGTGAAAATATGTTATTGGCAAGCCGTCAGCTCTCTTCCGGCCTGAGTCATAGCGTATTGTTCGAGTAGACGAGAACTTTCAGAGTCATATGTTGCACACCTCTCTCTCATAGAAATATCTATGGAATACAAGCAGACGTTGATTCAATAGTGGAAGGATCGCATTCCAACACACCCTTGAAAGGCAAGACTATTCGAAAAGGCGAGGATACGCTTTTTCTAGTTGTTCGTTGATTGGTGAGTCGAATTGAGCATGTAAAAACGTTCGCGCTTTGGACAGTTGTGAGATCGTGGCATTTCGAAGACCATGTAGATTGGCCTTGGAAAAATTGGCTTGCAGCAATGAGGTTTTGTCGAAATTGACTCCATCACAATTCGATTGCGTCATATCCGCTTGTGCGAGATCGGCATTTCGAAAATTCACATCGGCCAGATTGGCTTGGACGAAACAACTCTCTCGGACTTTACTCTCTTCGAAGTTGGCGTTGCTCAGGTTGGCTCCGGAAAAATTAGCCAAGTGCACATTCGTTTCAGCCAAGTTACTTTCCCGTACATCAGCTTTGCTAAAATCAGTCTTCGCCAAATGCGCTCTCGTGAGATTTGCTCGAACAAGAATGACCTGAAGGAGGTCAGCATCACTCACGTTCGCATGACTCAAGTTCACTTCTGTGAGATTTGCGTCGACCAGGCTTGATTCCGACAGATTTGCCCCGGACAGCATGGCTCCAGAAAGATCAGCCTCATCGAGCGTCACATCTTGAAGGTTTGCCCCTGTGAGGTCAACGTGAGAAAGTTCCAACCCTGAGAGGTCAGCACCACTCAAATCGATACGCACCGATGGATTCCCTATGCGCCAGGCATTCCAAGCTTCGACTCCCGATCTGATTAATCGTAATTGTTCTGTATCTGCCACGTAGACACCTTTCTTCAATCGATCAGTTGAATGATGCGTTGGCAATGTCGAATGCTTGCAAGCAACGCATGGGCTTGCATATATCGTATCTCAGCATAGCTAGGTTCAACATTGAGATTCAGGATTGCTAAGATTTGTAGTGGATCTTCAAACAGAGAATCGTGAAAGCGAAGACAAACGTCACCCCGTTGGCGACAATGAGTGGAAGATCACGAAGCGACACACCATACACAATCCAAAGAAGAATCCCCGTGCAGAGCGTCAAGAGCATTCCGAGCGAAACATCGTCTGCAGAACGAGTTTTCCAGGTTTGAATTAATTGCGGCAAAAAAGCCGTCGTCGTTAACACTCCGGCCAGCAATCCTATGACAGTTGTACCATTCACCTTTCTTCTCCTCACACCTTCCTGTGCTGGAACACAGAAGGAATCAATCGTTGTTACCCATATGCGATGGAACGAACACGTCTTCAAGAAGATCATAGCAACTTGACCATCAACCCAATTCAAGGATAGCCTGATACGAGCAACAGTTCAATCTAGCGATGTCAAATATTATTCTTCCTCCAGCTTGGCGAATTCCAGAACGCGAGGCCACACCTGAGTCTCTCTATGGGAGTGTTGAATAATGCTGATATCGAGCTGCAATATTCCTCGAGCACGTGTTGGATGTCAGAAGCCTCGGGTCGGTTCAAAAAAGTCCGTCCAGCAAGGCCACAGCCATTTTGACGCGCGGAGCGTACTGGTTATACGTGAGCACGGCAAAATGGCGAGAACGCCGCTGGCGGCTTTTTTCAACAGACCCTCTATCGGCAATCTGTCAGCCGACGCTCCTACCTTAAACTCATGGGACTGGGCGCCTTAGCTCTGACTGGTGGGTTTCCAGGATGCTCGGTCGAGGTTAGTGAAGAACGGTTTTCGAAGACTCCCAAAAACTATGAATTGTCCGCCAGAAGCGGACGCTTGATCAAAAGCGATCCGCCACAATGTTTAATTCGATACCGTGTTCCAAGTAGACTTTTGCCGCTGTAGGTACGAACAAAAACCCGCCCGTCGAATCGACGACTTTGTTCATGACATCATCTGCCGCGCTGTCAAAACCACTATGGACGACGCTTTAGAAATGGCAGAATAGACAGAAGGTTGATTCACCCACTGCTAGCGGCCGTGTTAAAAATAGCACTATCGGCCAGTATAGGATTCATTCAACTATATCAAAGAACTAATGCCGTATGCGGTAACATTTTCACCTTACCCTTGTAACCCTACTTCTATTTTTGCATTGGCAAAAGCAAAATTTTAACAAATGAGGTCATGCTGTATTTTTCATTGTTACGAATTGTGTTCTTGTGAAAACTACAGTCGACCGTCACATTGCATCTGTGGTGTGACGGTCAACTGTAGCATTTTGTTAGGGTCTTCCAAATCAAGGAAAGACGAAATAACTTTGCCTCTTTCTCTCCAAAGTCAGTCCGCGTATTCGGCCGAACCAGACACTTTCTCAAGTGTATTGATGCTGATGTGCGGCCATCGCGCACGATCAGGATGTCCATCCTCTCGTGGCCGGAAGAAATCCAAAATCACGACCTGGGAATACTGTAAGCGAAGTCTGGGATGCCCATACTTGTCTTTTTCCTTCAACTCCTGAATCCAAAAAGTCGACTTCATACTCACCGGATCCGCTTGCTTTGTTACAAAAGGCACATTGACGATGCCAGCGTCTTGTCGAGTGGTATCCACCGTCAAAACCGTCGTACGCTCTACATCAATGCAATTGTTCGCAAAACGGAGAATTTCATTCATGTCCTGCGGATTGAACCCTGGAAAACCCGGAACGCCCTGAACGTCGCCCATGAATGGATTTTCAATATAGTGTTTGTAAGGAGCCAAATAAGGATCCGTCAAGAAATCATAACCCGGGATAGATACATCCTCGAATCGGCCAATGGGTAGACCACTCACAGGCGGAATGTCCGGCATGCCCTTCACGGTACTTGCGGTGCCGAGGGCCAGCACAGAATTCCCGTGGGGGATAGAGGCCAGTCGAGCAACCTCGATCACGGCATCTGCAATTTCAATCCCTCCGCCAGGCGCACCAGCTATATCTTTGTCGATAGCTCTAAGGTTCTTCATATAGAGCCAGAGACCTGGTTCGTGATGTATTGGTTTTCCAGGCACGCCGGCAAGGCCATTGCTATCTGGCTTGTCCTCTGCCTTCCCTTGCTGGATAGACTGTTGGTAATCCAGTGCAACAACAAATTGGTCATCGTCCGGGCTCCCAGGAGGGTTGTTGCTGTTGTCGAGAACACCCTTCAGTCCACGGTTTTCAACATTATCACTAACTGTCGTGAATACCAATTCCTCATCGTATTGATTCATAAGAATTCGGAATTTGAAGTTCGCTCCATCAAATGGAAGGGCAATCATATTCCATCCGGTTCGTTTCCCTTCCCACTTTCCGGGAAGCAACCCCAGCGGACCTAATTCTTTCGAACCAGTTTTCGCCATTTCGTAACGTCGTGTGCATTGTTCGGATTTTTTCATTTGTCACTCCATAAAAGTATTGATGGTAAATAGGTGAATTGCACACCCACATCATCAGGCAATATATGTTCCTGTTGTTTACCCTGCTAACAGGGTTCATAAGTAACGGAATTATTAAATATTTCAGGCAGGCGTCTACCAAAAGAAGAAAGCTGTTATCCGATTAGATACATATTGTATCTAATCGGATTCCACTAACAGGAAATTTTGATCACCAAATCTAGAACAGATTTGATTTCATGCATGAGTAACTTACTTTTATGGGACAAGTGGGCTACCAACCAAATGATGTTGATGTATCTGTATGCGCTGTATGCAAAATTTTGAGTATCTGTTCTCTTAATTTTTACTTTCGAGAAAACCAGAAATAGGAAACGACACAACATTAATAGGTTATAGCATTCATAGGCCACACGACTTTGGCATTTCATAAAAAACAAGAAAGCACAAATTGAAAAGACGCTCTGGGAGACACTGTATGTCCGCTATCGATACAAAGGTCTATCCCGCTCCACGAAATGCCTTGTTTGAACTTGACCGGCAAATGACGGCTGAACATATTGCCGCACAATACAATAACTTTTATGAATTCAGTGAAGCCAAAGATGATATTTGGCAACGCGTGGGACCGTTCGAGCCTCGACCGTGGGATATTGCAGTGACGGGATTAGTTCAGAAGCCCAGAAAATTTACCATCGATGAATTACTTCAAACCATGCCTCTTGAAGAACGAATATACCGTCATCGCTGCGTTGAGGCGTGGGCCATGGCTGTGCCGTGGACAGGATTTCCTCTCAAAGCCTTACTCGATCAGGTCGAACCTTTACACTCCGCACGTTTTCTTCGTTTCACGTCCTTTTATTCCCCAAAAGTCGCCATGGGACAACGAGGTTATGGGCCGTGGCCATATCAAGAGTTCCTTACCATCAAGGAGGCAATCAATGAATTAACGCTGCTCGTGACTGGCATCTATGGTCATCCACTGCCTAAACAACATGGAGCACCCATTCGCCTGATTACCCCGTGGAAATATGGGTTCAAGAGTATAAAGTCCATCGTCGCTTTAGAATGTGTTGCCGAACAGCCCACGACATTCTGGAACACCATGGCACCGCAAGAATATGATCTGGTCGCAAACGTCAATCCAGCCATTCCTCATCCGCGCTGGTCGCAAGAAACCGAAAAAATGATTGGGACCAACGAACGCCGCCCCACGCTCTATCTCAACGGGTACGAACAATGGGCAGGCGAGCTGTACAGTTAGGCATATGACACGACACAGCCCCTCTTCGACTCACCGTACACGTATTTCAACTCATAAACCGACACCACTCACTCCAGCTCTTTTCGTATTTTGATAGAATAGAGCTATACCAACGCATCGCTTTCCTCTATCATACGTCATATACGTCTTTTTTCTGGGAGTTGCTGTCATGATCTGGTGGTATTGGGCCCTACTCGGACTTGCTTTCTTAGGGTTAGAAATTTTGACCCTGGGCGGGCTCGGTAACTTTTACTTCCTATTTTTCGGCACTGCCGCCTTGGTCGTCAGCGCCATTGTCTGGCTGGGTCTTGCCGAAGCGGCTTGGATCCAGTGGGTCTTATTCGCCATCCTTGGGATCATTTCACTCTTAGCGCTCAGTCGAACACTACAGAAAAAGATCACGCCCAAAGAACAAGAACTCACCAATGTGGACTCCCTCTTGGGTGAAATTGCGACTGTCCTTGAAGATCTCCCGAGCCAAGGCGCCGGCAAAGTTGAGCTTCATGGATCGACCTGGACCGCCTGCAATGCCGGAGACACCTTGCTACAGAAGGGGCAACGCACGCAAGTCATTCGAGTCGAGGGCTTAACGCTCTGGATTACAGCCGAATCAGTCATGAAGGAGGAACAGCATGTCGGGTGAATTAACCGTTGCCATTTTCCTAGCAATACTCGTCCTGATCATTTTGGCCAAAACGGCCGTTGTGGTTCCTCAGCAAAGCGCATATGTCGTGGAACGTCTGGGCAAATACTCGGCCACAATCGGAGCCGGATTTCATATACTGATCCCCTTCCTCGACGTGATTCGCTATAAGCATACCCTCAAAGAAGTTGCCATGGATGTGCCAGAACAAATCTGCATTACCAATGATAACGTTCAGGTTGGTGTTGACGGTGTGCTCTACATAAAAGTCTTAGATGCCGAACGTGCCTCCTACGGGATTACGGACTATCACTTTGCCATATCCCAACTGGCCCAAACGACCTTGCGTAGCGAGATCGGTAAAATCGATTTAGACCGTACATTCGAGGAACGGACAAACATTAATGTGCAAGTCGTCAATGAGTTGGATAAGGCCTCGTCGCCATGGGGCATCAAGGTCCTCCGCTACGAAATACGGAATATTAATCCCCCGCAAGACGTGCTCAACGCCATGGAAAAACAGATGCGGGCTGAGCGGGAGAAGCGCGCCGTGGTATTGACCTCAGAAGGACAGCGAGACGCAGCCATTAATAATGCCGAAGGTGAAAAGCAAAAAGTGATCAAAGCTTCGGAGGCGAGGCAACAACAACAGATTAATGAGGCAGAAGGAGAGGCAGCCGCCATTCTGGCCATCGCGTCGGCGACATCTGAAGGCATTCGAAAAGTTGCCGAAGCAATTCAAAACAACGGTGGATACGAAGCCGTTCAACTACGAGTTGCCGAACAATACATTCAAGAATTTGGCGAACTCGCCAAATCCAGTAATACGCTTGTGCTCCCGGCTAGTGTTTCAGACGTGGGTTCAATGATTGCGCTCGCGATGAATGTGATTAACAAGAAACCTGGAGCAACCCCACCTAATGCCTAACCCCATTCAGCCAAGCTCTCGGCTTATTTGACTCTTGGCCCCTCGGTCATTCCCATCTCAATTCACGAAGCGCTACAGGCTTTCCAAAGGATTGATCTGTACGATGACGGACGATCGTGACGGCTCGGCCAGTATTCTGTAGGTTAATGACTTCACCAATTTTTGGAACACTCCCATGGTTCACCACATATTCTGCACTTTCCTCGAGGACTTCTTTGACAACGGCCTCAGAAAGCCCCGTTGGGCGAAGACATTCCAGTTCATCGAGACCGAACTTGCTTAATCCACGCGTATAAAACCAGACTTGTCCTGATTCCAATTTTTCTCGCTGCTCAATCTGAATGTGCTCGTCCAGGAAAAACGTCGTCAATGTCTGATCTTGCCAATCCGAAGGATTGAGATACACGCTTGCGGACACATCAAAGGCTGTCCCATCCGTTAACAGCGTCAAGCCGCGAGCCAGCCGTGCGACATGCAACACTACATCAAGCTTAGACTGTCCGCTATTGGAACCAGGGAACACCTCGATAACTGAAGTATGTTCCCAATGGAGCTGTTCATTCCACGTCTTGGCTGTTTGAGAATCAGGGGACATATTAATCCGGGCTCGCCATTGCGTATGAACCGCCTCAAATTGTGCATGACCGGTTTGACTCAGAAACTGAATTGACAACGGTCCGCCATATTGCTGATCAAACCAGGCAGTCACATACCCTGGCGGCGGTGGGTCGGCATGCGTGTACCCAATGACATAGGCGGGAAGTGCACGAGAATTTCCGGTTTTCTTTTTTTTAATTTTTTTCATGTGGCGTAAATGAGTAAATCTTTGATGAAATGCCTAGGTCACGTTTGTTCTGTGAATCAATGGCTCTCATGATACTCCATTTCTGATCTCATCACCATGCTCACTCATAGCGCGGATGACAGGTGGCCTAGGAGGACGAGAACGCTTAGAACCGTTTCAATGAACGTACGATTGTAACGCTCCCCCGAAATCAAGCCATCTGCGGCTGTTGTTCGTGCCGAAATTGGCGTGGACTCCGTAACGCTTGATACTGATGATTCTTGTTCTTGCAATGAATGTCGTTTCCCTGTACGAGCTAAGACTTGCAGCAATGGAGTGATTCTCAATTACATACACTGCGCATCTAATGAGACGTTGAACCTTAATTGACAGGGCTTCCTGAGCCTCCTAGGATAAAAATACCATGTCGACCGATACAATTCTTTCACCAGACGCCTTATCCCATCTTTGGGCCGAAATGGCACAGAACGAACAACTGCCCGATTGGTATGAGCTCACTGAACATGGAGAAGTTATCTTAAGCCCGAAGCCTAGCAATCGGCATCAACGCCTATGTGCCGAAATTGCCTTTCAGCTGCGCACCCAACTAGGAGGCGAAGCGGTGGTCGAGGCTGCTATCCTCACCACGTCAGCTGGCGTCCGCGTTCCAGATGTCGTCTGGATGCCAGGTGAAAAATGGCCGGTTGGCACTACGAGCCAAGACCTTCCCCAAGCTCCCGACTTGGTTGTCGAGGTACTATCGCCAGGAAACCGTGAAACCGAAATCAACTATAAAATCCAAGCCTACCTAAGTTCAGGCATTCAAGAAGTCATTGTGATAGGACTTGATGGCACGATCACCTATCACCACCCTACAGGCATCAAGCCTGCTTCGACATTCGGAATCACCCTTACCTTACCTGCGCACCTGTTTGCGTAAGTTGAACTTTTTGATCGGCCTTCCTCATTTTTCAACAGACTGGGCCTAGAACCGTTTCAATGAACCTACGATCTGTGAGGCGTATAGAAGTTTTACTTAGGTAATGACGAGCAGAGCCTCACTCGAACTGTTCAGAAATTCCTTGATGACAGATTCTTCACGGATACATAGGTCATAGATATGCCGTGTCGAACAATTCCCGATTCGTCATTGGATCACTTGAGGTGGGTGTCCGCGGAGGAGACTACGGTGCAAGAAATCAGTGTCTTGGAAAACGACGGTGAATTGCTTGGTCCAAGGCTAGCTTCCAAATAGCCTCATCAACACCCGTCAATCCAACATCTTTGACATGCTTCGAACCGGGATATTGTTGACTGAGGCGTAAGACGAGTTTATACGAAAGATTCTGCTCAAAGACCTGTTTCATACATTCGCTACGGAAAGTTTTTCCGCGAATTCATACAATAAGTGTAATTTCTCTTGCCTCACTCATCGTTGATGATGGGATGACACACTCATCAACTCACCCGGAGACATTGTACCCAAGGAAAGTGATGAAGGACATTACTCCTAGAGTATGAATCAGAATTTAGAAAGAAAATGTTATCAGGAACTGTGTTATCTTGACGTTTTTGAAAAGGACAGTGGTTTCCATTCCATCGCTAAAAAGGGAAACATCCCCTTTCTTTACATGAGTTTGAACGAACACGATGCATAACTTTGCTCCCGGCCAACGCTGGGTCAGTGACAACGATGCCGCCCTGGGGTTGGGCATCGTCCAAGACGTAACCGTGCGCACAGTTCAAATAGAATTTCCCGCCGTTAAAGAAACGCTCACCTATGCAAAAAATACTGCCCCGCTGACGCGCGTCAAATTTAATGTTGGTGATTCAATTACAAGTATTGATGGGTGGTGTCTGTCGATTACCAACATCGAAGAGGTCAATGATACTCTACGCTACCACGGCATTCGAGACACTGGCGAAACGGCCACCCTACATGAAAGTGAACTGTCCGATGACATGACGTTTAATTTACCTCAAGACAAACTGCTTGCAGGGCAAATTGACAGCAACCACTGGTTTGAATTGCGCGCGGCCACCCTGCAACACCTGGCCACACAACAAACCTCAGCAAGCTTTGGCTTGCACGGGCCACGTGTCAGCCTGATTCCACATCAAATGTATATTGCCCATGAAGTCTCAAAGAGAACAGCCCCTCGTGTACTACTCGCCGATGAAGTGGGACTCGGCAAAACCATTGAGGCCGGGTTAATTCTACACCGTCTGATACTGACCGGAAAAATACACCGTGCACTCATTATCGTACCAGAGCCACTGCTCAATCAGTGGCTCGTGGAATTGCGACGACGCTTTAATTTACTCTTCACCATCATCGATGAGCAGTATTATGCCAATGATGACCCTGAGGTTGACGATTTTGAAGAACCGACACCTATAGAGAATTATTTCGATCAATTCTCCCTCGTGTTATGCGGATTAACATTTGCCTGTCGCGATGAGATCGCTCCGTTCATTGCGGCTTGCGAATGGGATATGTTGGTCGTCGATGAAGCGCATCATCTTGAGTGGACACCAAGTGAGAGCAGCCGGGAATATCGACACATCGAGACATTGGCTCATCAGACAGATGCCGTGCTGTTATTGACAGCCACACCTGAGCAATTCGGCACGGCGGGGCATTTTGCCCGCCTACGACTACTCGACCCAGCGCGTTTCCACTCGCTCGAAAGTTATATATCCGAGGAGAAACAACATGCGGAAACGACTGAGCTCGTCAATCTGCTACTCGACAATCATGATATGACGGAAAGCGATCTCACGCGATTACGTTTACTCATTGAGGATAGCGACTCCATCGAGCTAGAGGCCATCAATGCGGCAAACGACAAAGCGCACAAACTTCGACGACACATTATCGATACGTTAATTGATCAACACGGCACGGGCCGTATGTTGTTCAGAAACTCGCGCGCGACCATCAGCGGGTTTCCTCAGCGTCATTACATTCCTGCTGTACTTGAGGATGAGAGTAAGAAGACTCGAATTCACTGGCTGTCAGACAAACTACGCGAACTATCGCCGCACAAAGTCCTCTTGATTTGCGCAACAGCCGAGACCGCGATAGCCACGGCAAAAAGACTGCTTCAGAAATATAGCCTGCGAGCCAGCGTATTTCACGAAAATATGAATCTCCTGGAACGAGATCGCGCGGCCGCCTGGTTTGCCGAAGCCGAGGATGGTGCGCAACTCTTGATTTGCTCGGAGATAGGCAGCGAAGGCCGTAACTTTCAGTTTCTACACAATATCGTGTTGTTCGACTTGCCCGACAACCCTGATTTACTGGAGCAACGCATTGGCCGCCTGGATAGAATCGGACAGCAGCACGATATTAATATTCACGTGCCTGTTGCAGGTGGCTCAAGAGAAGCACGGCTAAGCCACTGGTACCATCATGCACTCAATGCGTTTGAGCAGAGTTGTGTCACCGGCCCATACATAAAAGCCGAGATGAATGAACAATTTGCCACGTACCTTCATGGCGACCACCCCGATGAAGAGCAGTTTATCCGTGAATGTCAGCATCTGCACGAAGAAAAGACCCAGCAACTCAACCTCGGGAGAAATCGCTTACTCGAACTCAGTGGTTGCCGGAAGGACATTGCCGACCCCTTGATTGAAGAAATCAATCACAATGAACAGGCGGACGTGTTATCACGATATCTCGAACACACGTTTGATTGTTTTGGAGTTGAAATTGAAGATCATTCGCTCAACAGTTGGATTCTGCGACCGGGTGCACATTTAGAGGTCGAACAATTTCCTGAGTTACCCGAAGACGGCATGACCGTCACGACCAACCGCGAGACCGCGCTTGCGCGAGAAGACATGCAGTTTCTGACCTGGGAACATCCATTGGTGCGTGCGACAATCGACATGATTGTGAACGGAGACAAAGGCAGGGTCAGCATCTGTACGCTACACATGCCACAATTTCCCCCTCGTCAAATTTTTATCGAAGCCCTATTCGAACCCAACTGCCCCGCTCCCGCCTACTTAGACATCGGTCGCTTCCTTCCGTGCAACGCATTACGCTTGATGGTCAACCAGGAAGGGAAAAACTTTGCACGCCAACTACCACCTGACTCCTACGAACAGCTCTTAAAGACAATCCATCAGGAAGTGGCACGGAAAATGATCGAAAAGACACGTGCAACAGTAAAAAAACAAATACAAATCATTGAGGAAATGGCCACCCAACAACTCCCTATAATTCGCAAGACAGCCATCGCGGCGATGCATGCAGAATTAGATGGGGAATTACAACGCCTGCGTACCCTGAAAAAGCGAAACCCGACCATTCGCATGGAAGAAATTCAAGCCCTGAGCACGCAAATTTCCGATCTGGAAGAGCGCTTACAAAGCAGTACCGTAAAGCTGTCTGCGTTGCGTGTCATCTATACGCATTAATCCATCGAATGGCATGGCGATAACGGCACAAGTTCAGCCGGGCTTGTAGTAGCCATACATGCGGGTTAATACTTCCGACAAGATGGCTTCATGTTGCGCCACGGCTTCATCTCATGTGGAACAGCGGCGGCACGTTTGATCAAGATCGCCACCAAACACCATCGTTTCAAACAGGAGAGGAGGCCCCGCGAAAAGCTTATGATCGATCCCAAGAAACACCGTCGACACCTCAACATCGGCAACCTGCGTGTGACTCACCACCCGATCAGCCGTTTCCACCCATTCGCCAAACTTCTTTGCACCAGAAGCCAAAACGACCTCCTGATTACGTAAAATATAGAATCGCATGGAAAGAGCTCCAAATCACATTCGACGCTACCGCGTTCTCGATTGATGGGGAGAACTCGTCATATCTGTTGTTAAAAGTCTTTCAGATATATTACATGTGACATGAAGCCAATCTCTGGTCCTTCACATCAACACTGGGCACAGAATTCCATATCTGTGATGGTACCGTGGTCGTGGGCAGGAAAGACGGGAAGACTATTTCATATCCCTCATAAGAACCCGCAGAGAAAAGTGAACTATTTTGGAGAATAAGGAAGATCGGAAGGGAGCTGAGTTCTGCAGGAAAACCAACTCGAACCTCGAGCAAAGCGAGAAGTTAAGACGTCCATCAGCAAGAAACGGGACGCATTGAAAAATCAATCTTATAAAAACAGACTTGACCCGTATTTCAGGCCTTGGAGAACGGCGCTCAGGCTCGGACTCACATTGGCGTTTGGTTGAGCCATTACACCCAAACACGGTCTCATTCGACCTTCAATGGACACCCCCCAGATGAGATGTCTACCCTCTCTCATCTACAGAACCCTGACTCTGAAGAGGCGAAGCAAGCGGCATAACATCAACCAATGAATTGTCGCTTAACTTTGCCGCAAATCTGTCCAAGAAAGTAGGACCACCTCTCTGATCCCATTAATCATTCACTAGATTCAAGCTTAAAACATGCCGTAATGACGATTCGATGGGGATTGGCTCTTTCTGTCACTATTGATATATTTCAGTTATTCACATATACTTACACATATAATTTAAAAATTCAACGGAGGTGTCAGATGGGTCAGGTCACCATATATTTAGAAGCTGAGATTGAGGCAAAAATGCGTCAGGCGGCAAAAGCCATGCATGTCTCTCAAAGTAAATGGATTGCTTCGTTAATCAAGGAAAAGGTCGCAGACGAATGGCCTGAATCGGCATTGAAGCTTGCAGGTGCATGGTCAGACTTTCCCACCGCAGAAGAAATACGAAGCACGCAAGGCACTGATACCGTGCGTGAGGAATTCTAATGTATGTGATTGATACAAACACACTCATTTATTTCTTCAAGGGTCGTGAAAGTGTTTCCCGAAAACTCTTAAGCATCCCACCTAAAGAAATCGGTATCCCTTCTGTTGTTGTCTATGAGTTGGAGGTGGGCATTGCCAAATCCAAGGCTCCTCGCAAAAGACTGAAGCAACTTGAAGAGATGATCTCTCTCATTACCGTTTTGCCTTTCACGGTCAAAGAAGCCAGGAGTTCAGCGATGATTCGTGCTCAACTTGAGCGCAAGGGTCGTCCGATTGGCCCTCTTGATATGTTAATTGCAGGAACGGCACTTGCTCATCAGGCCATATTGGTTACGCACAACGTCAAAGAATTCACACGTATCGATAAATTGCAGGTTGAAGACTGGCACATGTAAGGGCAAAAAATCTTTTGCCCCTACGGTTTGTTATCGGATTTCAATGCGTTCGTTATTTTTGATGGTCGGCGCCACAAAGGGGTCAAATTATTGGGCTCTTATGAAGTCAGGGTTGAAAATTTTAAAATGCAAAAGGGGCAAAAGGGAAGGGGACATTCTCCTTTTTATTGTCTCATGCTATTCTCACTTTATCGAAATAGATTAGAAAGAAAATGTTATCTGAAACGATGGAATCGTTAAGTTTCTTACAAGAAAAGTGGGTTCTGTTCCATCGCTAAAAAAAAGAATGTCCCCTTTCTCAAAAAAGTCCGTCCAGCAAGGCCGCAACCAAATTCTGGCGCGGAACGTCCATTTTGTACGTGAGCACCACAATTTAGTGAGAACGCCGCTGGCGGCTTTTTTCAACTGACCCATAGAGCACGCGAGATATGATGCCTGCCTCAGGTCTTCCACACCAACTCTGGACACAGAATTTCATATCTGCGGTGGTTCCGTGGTCGTGGGTAGGAAAGAAGGGAAGACTATTTCATAGCCCTCAGAAGAACCCGCAGAGAAAAGTGAACTATTTTGGAGAATCAGGAAGATCGGAAGGAAGCTGAGTACTGCAGGAAAACCAACTCGAACCTCGAGCGAAGCGCGAGAAGTTAAGACGTCCATCAGCAAGAAACGGGACGCATTGAAAAATTAATCTTATAAAAACAGACTTGACCCGTATTTATGCAGGTATAAGTGTTCAGATCCTCTTTTTAATATACAAACCAACCAAGAAGCCAAGCCGAAAATCGAAATCACGGGGTTCGCATCACATAGAGCAACAGCAAGCAAATCGACCATGTCATGGCAGGATCTGAGCCTAGCTATAAATATTCTTGATAAATAGGCCAGATTGTGTATTCTTCTTCATACAAAAAAACTAAAACCAAGAATCGGCCATTATCTTCCAATTAGGTGGAACAAACTTAAGTACCTTTCTTTAGTATTTTGACGTGTATTATTATGTCTGAACAAAAAGACAAACGAGAAGCGTTTGTTGTAATGCCATTCGACGAGTCGTTCGATGCAGTATATGAAAATCTTATTCACAATACCTTCTCTGAAGCTGGCTTTCATGTTTATCGAGGTGATGACATCACAAGTCAGCAAAATATTCTTCGAGATGTTGTCACAGCACTTATCACTGCAGACATTATTGTCGCAGACCTCACCGATTCTAATCCAAACGTTTACTATGAACTTGGCCTCGCTCATGCCTTAAAAAAGCCTGTTGTCTTACTTACTCAAGATATTGGCTCTATTCCTTTCGACCTTCGACCTTACAGAATAATTGAGTATGACACTCGATTTGATCGATTTAAAGATGCCAAAGAACGACTTGCGACCCTAGCAAACCAAATCGCAAGGAACGAGATTATATTTGGAAATCCAGTCATGGATTTTGGAGGAGAAGAGGCACTTGATAGGCCAATGTTATCACCATCAAAGCTATCAACTGCTACGAGCAATAGGGAGGTAGAAAAGCCTGGCTATCTTGACTGTCTGATAGAAGTAGAAGAGGGGTTTGAAGAGCTGACTAAGATCATTGAGGAACTTAGGGAACATGTTACAGAGATTGGGAAGCAAGCCACAGTCTCAACACCAAAATTGGAAAAAGCAGCGAGACGAAACAATGTTCGCCAAGCGAGAGACCTGCTTAGATCACTGGCAAAACAGTACGAAGTACATCATGATGAATTGAAATTACTCAACGCCAAGTTTAGAGAGCGGTGGACTAACACTGGTAACGCTCTAGAAATAGTCTTAACACAAATCCCCCATACTAATACGCCTGAAAATCAGGATATGCCTAGGCTCATAGCATCAATGCAATCCATAGAACAGAATGCACAAATCTGTAAAGACTCTCTTGTAAGTCTGATCGATAGTATGAATAACCTACCTCCCATGGAGAGATCATTCGATAAAACAAAGCGTGAGCTTGCTGAGCAGCTTAATGGCTTCGTTGATAATGTTGATCAGGTAATATCTCTATCTATTCGAGTTCGTGCAATCACCGGGCAATCGAATTAAAACAGCTCTTGAATTCAAGTCATAAGTGCAATTTTCTTCAACCACTTCAACCTATTACTTTTCCCTTAACAATTTAAGGTGACTTTTTCATGGTATAGGGCACATTCATATTTGCTCCACCGACATCATCTTATTCGTCAACTGTAGGGGCCGTTGGTTCTCAATCGAATTCACTTTTTCTCTTGTGATGATCATGAAATGGCCTATCGTTACCGCATGCCCCAGGTGAGAGTGTAGTCAATGTCGTAGCCTGATCCTGCCGGACTTTGTCCTAGTACGGTGCCATCCCAGGCCAATCGGTACCATCCGCTTTTCTCCACTGCGAAACTGGCGGTACCTTTTCCTGTAGACTCCACCTTATGCCGATCCCAGGCGTCTGCGTCCAACATGGATGTGACATTGTAAAACTTGATCCATAAAGATCCAGCTTTGACGTTTGCGTCATAGTCCACAAAGACTGTCTGCCCTTTTAAAAAGTACATGGTTTTGACACCTAAGGACATTCCTGACTGAGTGCTCGTAAACCCGCTGCCTTTGATGGACTTAGATTCGTACCCGAGGGTTTCGAGCATGCCGGCCTGATAGCCAAGCGGCACTCCAAGCAGCAGGAGAGGCACCAGGATGACGAACAGACATGTCGGTCGGTTTATCCGCTGACCGACCTTGATGGTGCTGTCATCTTGATCAGACAGGAGCACTTCGGATTCAAGGTCTTCTTCAGATTCTTGATTGCTTCGTGTAGGTACCCACTCTGTGGTTTTGCTCATTGGCTCCCCCCTAACCAAACTGGAGGCAAGATTTGCCTCACAGTTCTTCAGCGCAGACGCTTTCACGTCCTCGTATTCACAAAAGGCCTTTTGTGTTTCCATCGGGTGTTTTTGCGTACTCTTGAAAGAGCGGTTGATGATTCCCTGAACTGATTCTGTTCATTAAACGATCTGAACAATCAAAAACCACCACCAAGATTCGGTGAGTAGTCCCAACAGCAGGGAAATCATCTTGTGTTCATTGGATTTTTGGGCACAGGTTTTTCTGTAAGGGTGGAAAATTGTGGATAACCAGTAAAAGGAAACATTCTTATTTTTTTCCAACCACTTCAACGCATTACTTTTCCCTTAACAATTTAAGGAGACTTTTTCATGTACGGTGTTCTAGCTACACTTCTGACAAGAGAAAGCCGCACCATTCCTACGCCAAAAAGGTGAATGTCCCTTTTCCTTAACCCAGCTTGTGACCACTTATGTCTTGCTGCTATTCGGTTTTGTTTCAGGAAAAAGTAGGTCAAAGGGTTTGAGCAGAATGTTCACCATGGGCATTAAGAACAATCCGAATAATAACCCAATCACCGCATCCCCAAAGGCCGTGATAAGCCACACCACAAGACCTGACGCAGCACTACCTGCACCTGCATCGGCTATGGCATTAATCGTGTTGTAGAGCCAAGACCAACCCACTTCGTGTAGCCCGTGGATCACAATACTTCCACCCACCCACAGCATGGCTGCCGTCCCGACAACGGAAATCACTATCAGGACGGTGGGCATTGAAGTAACAAGGCCGCGTCCGAAGGCACGCACAACCTCAATTCCGCTAGACTCGCTGAGGCGTAACCCAACATCATCAATTTTGACGAGAAGTGCGACAGCACCATAGACCAGAACCGTAATCATGACCGCAACAACCGCAAGCACTCCTGCCATCTCCCAAAGACTGTCATTACTAATCGACGTCAGCGCTATGGTCATGATTTCAGAGGACAGAACAAAGTCTGTCTTGATCGCGCCTTTCACACGCTGCTCTTCGAGATGTGCCGCATCGAGAGTTACAGCTTTTTGCGGACCTTTGTCGTTATGATGTGTGAGGGCATGCCAGATTTTCTCAGCACCCTCAAAACACAAGTATGCCCCCCCTAATATGAGCAGCGGAGGAATCATCCATGGTGCGAACACATGTAACAGTAGTAGCACTGGCAAAAGGATGACGAGCTTATTGAAGAGGGAGCCTCTGGCGATCTTGGCAACAATGGGGATTTCACGGGCCGCCGGAAGCCCGGTCACATACTTTGGGGTAACGGCAGCATCGTCAATCACAACACCTGCCGCCTTGCTTCCGGCCTTAGCTGCCTGTGCTGTAATGTCGTCGAGTTGAGCGGCTGCTAGCTTTACAATTGCAGCAACGTCATCGAGCAGGGCAAGTAAGCCACTCATACTTCTTCCTTATCCCTCTGAGCTTTGATAAATTGACGGTACTGAACCACCGATCGACCCGTAACCAGGCCTGTACATTTCTTCATTATAGACTGATCGCTAGCTCTCTCTGAAGGTCTTGATCTCACAAATAATAGGTCATGTTACTTTCTTTATAATAGAACCATGATTTTGAAAGACTCTTCTCTCACGGCGGGATAAACTACAGACTTTCTCGATGCTCCCGAGCCAACCACTTATAGCCGTTTCAATTATAGCGAAACCGCAGAACGTACAGCCGAATTGACTAGACGTACACAACGCAACCATACGCATCGTACAAGCGAATATTCAAATGCACGGCAATAACTTCCACCTCTTGAAGTGTTTGATACCGCGAAGAGCTTCAGGATTGTTCGACTGGACTTGGACACCTGTCATACATGCAGCAGATAAGCTGTTGAGTTATCAACGTTAAATGTATGGCAAGAGTCGGTGAGTATTCAAAACTATCGTGTCCAAGCATGCCGACCAGGTGACATTTTGGATTCGCTATAATCTTGTCATCACGTGTTGGGACCGTCGTTTCTCGACTGAATTCAGTATGTTCATGTCTCTTGTTCTTATCGATATCAGGCCACATTTTTTGATAATGAATTAAAGCATGGATGAGGTGGTCCTAAAAATACAGACACGACGTTGAGAGTCAGACGCCTCCTTCACAAACGCCTCGAGACTGCGATAGCCGAGCGTTTGGTGGAGACGCTGCCGGGTATAGAAACATTCAAAAAAGATCGCCTAACGGTTCCGTGCGGTCTTGAATGATTGTTGCTTGATGAGGCGTTTTCCTTGTCTGGGGAAAGCTTCTGCCTTATAGGCTTCCAGTTCGTCCTTCCACAGCTCAATCAACACCACACTTAAGCCTAAACTTCGCCCAGCGACCACACAACTACAGTCATGTTCCACCACCAACGCAACCGTTTCCTGCTGAAATTCCCGACTGTGCTGACTGCGTGTTCACTTCATTCAACATCTCGTTTCGAATTATTATATAATGTGTCCGATCTTCCAGGGGAAGATCAAGCATGACCACTACGGATTAGTTTTAAAGCATCCGATAGAGGAAACACTATCCATGAGTATGTCATCCGATTCTACTGAAATTCCCAAGGGGAATCTTGACGGGTTTAAAGCCCATGCCAAAAACGATATCCTTTCTGGATTTTTAGTTTTTCTTATTGCCTTGCCGCTGTGTCTGGGAATTGCTCTGGCTTCAGGATATCCCGCGGTGGCGGGCATCTTTACTGCCATTATTGGCGGTCTTGTTGCCACCTTCCTGAGCAATTCAGAACTGACAATTAAGGGACCTGCAGCTGGCTTGATTGTTATTGCATTGGGTTGCGTTCAGGATTTTGGTTTTACGGGCGGGGAGGATCCGGCGAAGGACTTTCAGGCCTATCGCTTGGCGCTAGGCGTTGGGGTTGTGGCAGGCGTATACCAGATTATACTCGGACTTTTTCGCGTAGGAATCCTTGTAAAGCTTTTTCCGAAAGCGGCGATTCACGGTTTGCTGGCTTCCATTGGAGTCATCATCATCGCAAAACAATTTCCTGTATTGATGGGATTGAATCCACAGGGAGCTCCTCTAGAGTTACTCGCTGGTATCCCTTCCTTTGTCATGAACATGAACCCGAAAGTTGCGTTAATTGGGATTATAGGCCTTACCATTGTGGTGGGTTATAGCTATATAAAAAATCAAAAATTGAAAGTCATTCCCGCACCCATGTTGATGTTAATGATCACTGTTCCAATAGCCATACTTTTAGGAATTGGGGAGAAGGGGTCTTATACGTTCAATCATCAAATCTACGAACTAGGCGAAAAGTTTTTAGTCAATGTTCCAGGGAATTTGCTGCATGCCATAACCTTTCCGGATTTTTCAGGAATAACCACGGAGACTGGAATTAAATATACAGTTCTTTTTGCGATCATTGGAAGTTTAGAGGGCATTCTGAGTGCCAAGGCTATTGATGGGATTGATCCGTGGGGTCGAAAAACAAATCTGGATCGAGACTTGTTGGCCACCGGTACAGCGAACACCCTGTCGGCTTTCATTGGCGGGTTGCCCATGATTTCTGAAATTGTTCGAAGTAAGGCCAACATTGATAATGGGGCAAGAACCCGGTTTGCCAATTTTTACCACGGAATGTTTTTACTGATATGTGTGGCATTGATTCCAGGAGTTATTAATCAAATTCCTCTCGCTGCCTTGGCAGCGTTATTGGTCATCACAGGATCTCGTCTGGCTTCTCCCGATGAGTTTGTCTCTGTGTATCGTGAGGGAAAAGACCAGTTCATTATTTTTGTCTCTACCATATTGGGTGTACTCGCGACTGATCTTTTAAAAGGATTAGCAATTGGAATTGTAGTCAGCATTGTCATGCATTTTATTCGTGGAGGGTCTATCTTCAGATTGAATGCCAAGATCATTCATGAAAGAGATCAGTCTGTCACAATTTTTTTACGAGGTTCCATCATTTTCAGTTCATGGATTCCTCTGAGAAAACACCTTGATCGTTTCTTTCTGGAAGGGAAGCGGGTCACCGTGGATATGACAGAAACGAAACTTGTGGACCGTCGGGTCATGTCTAAGATTGACGAGTGGATACGGAAATTCAGAGAAAACGGTCTTGAGTTGTCAGTGCGAGCCAGAATGACATCACTCGATGAGTGATTCGAATATCATAGCGTGTAGGCGTGACAACCCCACCTTGGTGGGATGGGGGTTATTGGGGAATTCCAACGGCAAAAGACATCTTGCTTTGCGCGCATGCGGCCATTGAATTGTTCGCAACACGTCAGTCTTTATCCTGTGATTTTTCTTTCTGCAATCGATCCAACAGTTGGTTGAAACTTTGGCTCAGGGTGCCCAATTCATTTCGGGAATGAACTGGGAGGCGTTTCCCCTTGTAATTTCCATGCGCCAGCTCATCTGCCAGTTTGCAAACATCCAGGATGGGTTCGCTGATTGAGCGAGTGATGTTTGCCCCCAACACACCGCTGATTAGTGCCGCCGTAAAAAACAATGCCACTAAAAGAACAATTAAATAATGCGTTCTGCTGGAAATCTCCTCAACATCATTTTCCAGCAATTGCTCCTGAAGCACAGTCATTTCATTCAAGAGTTCCTTGATTCGAAATGCTAAAGGAGCAGCCTCAGTTTTCGCCAAATAATTAGCCCGGTTCCAATCTTCTCCTGACCGAATGCGGATAATTTCTTTCAGTAAAGGCTCGAATTGATTCAGTCCATCTTGCAGGGATTCAAAATTCTTCAACTGCTCTTTACTAAAGTTATTTTTCTTTTCCTGTAATGCGTCCATAGACGCAGCACTTTTTCCCCAGTTTTCCAGAGATTCCTTTTTAAACTCTTGTTTGCCAGATAACAAAAACTCGTCGGCTCTTTCCAAAGCCAGACTGGTTGTCGTTTCTATAGTCGCGAGAATTTCTACCAGGTGCTGATTTTGGGAAGTAATTTTGCCTTTCATATTCTGCTTGATCATTTTAGACACGGTGGCCACGATGGTTTTTTCCAAAGGTTCCGCTTGATCGAATAGAATTTTTTGTGCCGGAGAATTTTCCGGGGTTTGTGCGATATCTTCGATCTTCTCTTGGGTCTTCTTAAAAGCAACGATTTCTTTTTCGATGGATTGTAACCTGGCCTTATTTTCTGGATCTGTCCAGTGGGGAGCAAGCTGATGCATCTGCTTCAGGGATGGGTTGATTTGTTCTGCCCAGGCAAGAGCTCGTTCTGTCTGGTATTTGGGATCTCCCAGGAAAATCCACCCACGCAGCGAAGCCAGGGAATGGTTGATACCATTTAACATCATAAGACTGGCATGAGCCGTGGGAGTTCGAAGGTCGACAACCCTCTTCGTGATGACCTCCATAGTTTTTACTTGCTGAATGGTAAGCAATACCACTCCCATTAAAATAAGTGTGATGACCCCAAAACCTAAGCCCACCTGCTTCCCTATCGTCATATCCCTAAAATTAAACATCTCAACCCCCGAATCTAACTTTTCATCACCTCCTACGCTGTAGCGAGGAGGAGGAATGTATCAAATTGTGTAGTTGCTATCATAGCAAAACGTAAAGTCTGTACTATAGTAATAGTTTTAGTTTCTCCCGATCTATTTGCAAGGCATTGAAAAAACGGTGCCTACCTTCCTCCCCTCTGTCTGATCATTCATCGTTTAACCATTCTCAACATTTTTCGAAATTTCGAAAAATGTATCATTCAGGAATCAACCCTGGAATTACATTGATCCGCTTCAGCACATTTTGGGGTTGTCGCCGAAGACCTGACATGACTACGGGAAAGGGGACATTTTTCTTTTTGCCCATACTGTATCGTTAAAAATGAGAATGTTCCATTTTCCTAGCCATATCACTTTGTCATAGAGAGCAGATAGCTTTAATAAGAAGAATGCCCCCTATTCCTTTTTGAAGAATACGCCATATTACCTGTGGGTTCGCAATCTTCCCTATTTTCCATGATTGATACGAGACGAGAAATACCCCATTGACATATATGCATATACAATGCATATTAATGCATATGAGGACAACATTAAACATCGATGATGACCTTCTTGAGAAAGCCGCAAACCTCACGGGAATTTCTGAAAAAACCTCGTTGGTGAGGCTTGGTCTTGAGGCATTGATTTCTAAAAACGCTGCATTGCGACTTGCTCAACTCGGAGGATCAGAGAAGCACCTAAAGTTGCCTCCACGACGACGATCGCCCAAGACACGATGACCCTGGTCGACACATCAATCTGGGTCAATCATTTTCGATATGGAAGCCCTCGCCTAGAGTCCTTGCTTCAAGATACACAGGTACTCATTCATCCCTTCATCGTTGGCGAACTTGCTTGTGGGGGACTGAAGAATCGAAAAGAAGTACTTGCCTTGCTTTGCGCCCTTCCCGAAACACACATTCCAGAACATCACGAAGTGATGCATCTTTTAGAAGCTCACAAACTCTATGGAACAGGGATAGGGTGGGTAGATATGAACTTGTTAGCAGCCGCGCAGTTGACAGGATGCGCTCTATGGACAGCAGATACTTCCTTGCAAAAAGCAGCCGCCAAACTCCAGCTATCTAATAAAACACGGCGTACATAGCCGATCTATTGATTTGCTCTATGAAAGTGTCGTTATAGAATATTGAGTCGGCGAATTTCACCATGATTCAGATGCAGAAACGCTGCAAAGGAAACCCTGACTGCGTGAAGGTGATTCAGAGGATTAGGCCCTATGTCTTAAAACAAGCAACAGGCCCCTCTATAAAAAAAGATGAATGCCCCCTTTCCTTCGAAGTGTTCACTAGCTTATTAGGGTCCCTCATTCCTAGATGAAAAATTTGAGGGCAGACATATGCCTTAGCCTGCCCCCGATGACGCGATTACTTCATGTCTTCTACCCGAGTGCGAACCGAGGCCCCGTGAATATCGCTATGTTCGGTGCCCGCATAGATATGACCGCCCGGTGCACTGACCGGTGTGTCGTCGATCGTATTGGTGGTGCGCAGTACGGTGGCAAGCTTGCCCCTTTTGCCGCCTGCCAGCAGTCGAATGATTCCAACACCGGGGCAGCTACCCTGCGCTGCATGGGTGACTGAAACGGGTATAGGCCCGCGCAGTGCCACCGCGAGGTACTTGCCATCTGGTGTATTCTCTAGCAGATCTGGTGCGGCATCGTTGGGAGGCAGGGCTGGGTCGCCCGTCGAACCACTTTCTGATGTGACAGACGCGGCATCGCACGGTCCTACGCCATTGCCCATGCCGTTGGCCGAGGCCAGGTCATAGGTCGTTCTGGCCAGGGTTTTAGTATTGATAACCTCAACTATGTTCTGGATGCGATCCACCGTGTGCACGTGCTTGCCGGACAGCGTCCGCGCCATGCCATGGCTGTCCCGTCGGGTGCTTGTCCCTGGAAGCTGCCCGGTCAGGTTTGGGGACGGATCGCCACCCAGGTTGCCAATGGTTGCGGTATTGGCCGCATTACCATCACTGGCATCCGAGTCTTTGTAGACTGTCACCGGCAGGGGTGTGTTCTCTGCCTGAACGGTATTGAACACACGATCATCGAGCGTATAGATGGTGAAAGTCGAATGCACGTTACCAGCGGCTGACGCTGATATGCCGGCATTGAGCCACATGTGATCACCCACCTGAATGCCACCACAACCGGCGCCGTTAATCACTTCCTGCCCGTATTCGCCGACGATAGTCATCGGCGTGGTCCTGGTGTTGGCCACCAAGAGCCCACCACCGCCCATGGTGATATACGCGTAATCGTTAGCAGAAACGATGGGGCAAATAATTACGTTATTAACGCGACCGCCCATATCGCCATCTGTACCGCTGATGCAGCCATTTTCTCGACACTTACCGGCTGGGGTAAGATCGCCCAGATCGGCGTTGCTATAGTCGCCGGTAATCGTACCGATCATGGGGTTGCCTTGCGCATTCTGCCCCAGGTAAACCTTAACCTCCGCTGTCACGGCCAGGTTTTTGCCAACGCCAAGACTGGCAGAACGATTGAAGGCTGCTTGAGTGATGGAACCATCTGTATCGCGGGCGATGTCGATGCGCTCGAGCACTTTACCGTCCAGGTTGGCGATCAGCAGGGCGCTGCCATCGCTGTTCCAAAACGACATGTGCACCCGCTGACCTGAGCTCGTGCCGGTCACGCGAAACAACGCGACGGCTTCCTTGGTCGCACCGTCCATGATTCCTATAAAGCCGTTGCCAGGGCCGAACAGATTAATGTTCATGTAGCGATTCTGTGGATCCGGCAGTGCCCCGTGTAAGCGCCCATAGTCGTAGTCGTCGAGGGACGCACCGGTCACGCCATTGCTATCATGCTCGACCAATGTGCCGGGAAACACATTGAGCAGATCGCAGGGACCGTCACCAGGAGTATTATTTCCATCACAGCCCAGAGGTTGAGCCGTCGTGCCATTGGTGAGCTGGCTATGGATGTCTTCGCTGTTCCATACCCAAATCAAACTGCCTATTGTACCGCGGGCGGGAACACTGCTCACAGAGTTAGACTGATCGGCGCCCCAGACTTCATAGAGTATATTCTTTCCATTTTTCGCACTCACGGGCACCGATAGTAGGACGAGAAGGAAACCTACAGTAAGACTCAGAAAGGTAGGCTTGAGTTTGAAGCGTTTCATTCGGTTCCTCCTTGAGTTATGCATTGCAAGCGTATATCGATCAGCCAAGATGAGTTGCGGGGTTCTAGTTCCGGTTTTCTTGGGCGTTGTAGACACAAGCTCCCCCTCAATTTTTCCAAGAACTGGTGCAACAACAGGCAAGTACATATTAGGTGTGACTACCAGGTCCCGACTCCAAAATGACGAATAATTCACGGAAATTTGCGCCTTCATTCTCGCTGCACCAACTCAGGTGAGTTGTACGAAACGATTCTACTCGCCTACTAAAGAATCACAAAACAGATAATAGAATTGGATTCGCTCAAAATACGACATCTATTCCACTCCACCGAATGGACCACCAGAAATCAAAAGATATAAGACATTTTACAGAAATAGGAAATGGAAACGACCCTTTTCGTCCGACAGCAAAGTATCAAAGGTTTCGCTGGGGGTCAATCTGAGACCCTCACCGGTTGGAACGCGGGCGCTCCCCTTGCAAGTGGTAAAGAGGTCAACATGTTTGCGTTAGAATATAACCTTGATACTGAAAGACTCTTCTACTACAACTACAACGGAAAGCACTACAGGCTTTCTCGATGCTTCCGTACCAACCACTTATAGCCGATTCAATTATAGCGAAACCGCAGAACGTACAGCCGAATTGACTAGACGTACACAACGCAACCATACGCATCGTACAAGCGAATATTCAAAAGCACGGCTATAACTTCCACCTCTTGAAGTGTTTGATACCGCGAAGAGCGTCAGGATTATTCGACTGGACTTGGACACCTGTCATACATGCAGCAGGTAAGCTGTTGAGTTATCAACGTTAAATGTATGGCAAGAGTCGGTGAGTATTCAAAACTATCGTGTCCAAGCATGCCGACCAGGTGACATTTTGGATTCGCTATAATCTTGTCCATCACCTGTTGGAACCGTTGTTTCTCTACTTAAAAAGGGGACATTCTCCTTTTTACTATTAAGGCATACGTCTTGATGATCCCTGACAGGGACGCTCACCCAGATTCATACTGAACTCAAGGTCCAATCACTTTGCCATTCGTTATATCCAGACCTGTCGATCAAACGGTGAGCCTCGTTTGACCTTTTGTCGAATGGCGTCGACGTCCATCTCCCCTCAAATGAGATTATCCCCTTCCCCATTCGGATGGTCGTCTGTACAAAAAAGTTGAATGTCACTTTTTCAATAGAACCTATCCTAAAGTTCTTACCTTATTTGTCAAGAAGAAATTGAGAAGGGAGAAATAGGAGAAAAGCGGATGAGAAGATGACTTTAAAGACCTACTGATATAGATCAATAGGTGGACTTGACCACGGTAGTTCGGTACGCCTAGGCAAATATCTCTGCCTGAACTCATGCACCTCATTTATACCTGTATTACAAGTGACCTAGACCGCGAACGCTCAACGGTCCAGGGGCTCATGACATTACAATATTCAACTCAATCACCTGGCACTTGAACGTCGGGATTACAGGTGCCTAGAACACGAACGCTCAGCAGTCCAGAGGCTCATGATATTCCAATATTCAACTCAATCACTTGGCATTCGAACGTCAGGATTACAGGTGTTCTAGGTGGCCACGATTGTTTTTGGTCTTCAAGCTAATGAACAGACAGCCTTTTATGAGATCAGACCCACCATGACATATCGATTACAGGTGACTTAGATGGCCACGGTGATGCTGACACAGTTCCCGCAATTGACAGACAACCTTTTATGGTATCAGGTCGCAAATGACATATTGATTACAGGTGGGCAGGTGGATACGATAGGTGTGCATTCTCTGGCATGCCTACAGGCAATCTTTCATGATATCAGACACCATGTGATATTTAGATTATAAGTATCCACTACCACTTAGCTTCGGCGGGGGGCCATTCGAGTTCAGCTTGGCGGCCGCAATAGTGGCAGGAAATTTGGTATCGCGCTTTTCGTCGAGGATTGGGGAGGGAATGGAAATGCACAGGAGCCTGATCATGCGGGCATACCGGTTCAAGGTGTAAAAGATGTTCCTCAGTGATCTCAATTAATGCGGCTTCATCCCAGGGAGGATCCACTTGCAACTCCCCGGCTATCTCTTCGTTCCACTTACATTGGGCACAGTGAAAATTGAAAGTTTTCACACGATCATCACGATGTGTACGATCATCAACCGTGACCACACCTTTACACTCCGGAGTTCGACATGTGACGGAGGCTTTATGTAAGGCTTGAATGAATGCCAATGGCGCGTTCATCACATTCATAGTCTTGTGACCCTTTCATTGGGGTTGGAATGTCGTCTTTTCCAAGAGACTCGCGGCCTGTTCATCGATGAGCCAGAGCAACTGACCTGATAGCGGGTTAATGACCTGAGAAGGATATTGGTCTGGGTCCGGAGGCCCCTCTAGTACAGCATGAAGGGCTTTCGCTTTCTCGGTCCCACTTACCAGAAACATGACGTGGCGCGCCTGATTCAGGACGACGGGAGTCAAGGTCACGCGATGGGTTTGAAATTTTTCAACCCAAGGCGCAGCAACCCACCGTGAGGACTCGTGCACCACATCTGTCCCAGGAAACAACGAGGCGGTATGGCCATCTGGCCCCATGCCCAAGAGTATGAGGTCGAAAACAGGCACCTCTTCTGGTGGCGAGTTAAACTCTTCCTGTAATTCGTCCTCATAGGCTTCCGCAGCATCTGAGGCTTTGGGCAACTCCCCTTTCATGCGGTGAATGTGCTCAGGAATCACTGGTACGTGTGACAGTAAAGCTTCCTGTGCCATTCGATAATTGCTGTCCTGATGGTCAGGCGAAACATGTCGCTCATCACCCCAATAGAAACGGATCGTTTCCCAGTCGACCATCGATCGATAGGGCTCCTTTGCCAAGAGTTCATAAAGCCCCTTGGGAGTCGAACCTCCAGCCAATGCCACAACCATCTTTCCAGATCGCGCAACAGCCTTTTCCGCAATTTCACAGAATTCTTTGGCCGCAAGTGAAAAAAGTTGCTGAGAGTCGGACGCCTTGCGAAGAATGCACGTCATCCGATACACCCGGCGGGATTATGAGCCACGCACTGCCAACCAAACGTTTTACAAGGCCACGTTCGAGTACCACAGAAGAATATCCATCCCATCATTGCCTACCTATCCCATCGTGCCTTAGCAGTCCGTGTAATCATACGAATCCAACTTCTCGTCTTTGTCAAAATCTAACGTTATTTCACACGAGTTCGGGGAGAAATTAAAAAATGGGAAATGTTTTTCTCCACCAGCCATCCGGTGATACACCCACGTTTCTCCTCCAAAAAACCGTTGAGATTTCCCGGTGGGCGTCCCCCATTTTTCTTCAAACCACGCCTTATCCTTCCCTTCAAATTCGGCAGGATTTAACGAAGCTTCAAGATAAGGATTCCCCCCACACGCGGATACCATCAATCCAATCACTAGCACACCAACTAATCGTCCAATCACATCACACCCCCATACCACCCATCATGTTATAATGCAGAATGTCGTCTTGATTTCGTTCCAACTGACAATTGAGGGCTTCGTTGCCAGATACGATAGACATAACCTTAGTAAAATTCTAGCCCTTGCAGGGAGATTCGTCAAACAAAGACCAATCAAATGGCACTCTTCGAATTGTGTAAACAACTATCCTCTGCTTACAATAGATAGTATTTCTCACATCAACACCAAAGGATAGACTATGAAAATTTATCTCGATACCGGCAACATCAAAGAAATTCGGGAAGCCGCGAGCTTTGGAGTTATTGATGGCATAACAACAAATCCTTCACTCGTCTCGAAAGAAGGACGGGACTTTAAAGATCTTCTGCTCGAGGTTTGCAGCGTTGTAGACGGTCCGATTAGCGCCGAAGTGGTCAGTGTGGATGCTGACGCCATGGTGCAAGAAGGGCGGGAACTGGCTAAAATTCACAAAAATATCATCGTCAAATGTCCCCTGATTCCTGAGGGATTGAAAGCCACCAAACAACTTGCCAGCGAAGGGATTCGCGTCAACGTCACGCTCTGTTTTTCACCGGCTCAAGCACTACTTGCGGCAAAGGCTGGGGCCTGGTGCGTCTCTCCATTTATCGGCCGCCTGGATGATATCAGCAGTAACGGCATGGAGCTCATTCGGCAAATTGTGACCATCTTCACCAACTACAACTTCCCCACTCTGGTCCTGGTCGCCAGTGTGCGCAGCCCGCAACATGTTGTCGAAGCCGCACTGGCCGGCGGACACATTTGCACCTTGCCCTTTAGTGTCTTTCAGCAGCTGATCAAACATCCATTGACGGATAGTGGGTTAAAAAAGTTTCTCTCTGATTGGGAAAAACAAAATTCACCCAAAACGTCTTAAGCAGATGAAGTGTGAAGTGTGAAGGGAAGCCTCTTCTTACCCTGCATCGCTTCACGTTTCAGGCCTTCGCGTCACGTCTTATTTTTCAATACAGAACGCGCTTGTTGAAAGACCTCATAAAACATCGGGCGCGTGAGCTTGCCCGTGAAGGTATTCTGTTGGCTCGGATGGTATGACCCAAGCAACGTCACATGCCATGGGAGGACATAGGAGACTCCATGACCAAATTTAGGCTTCGGCGAAGGAACCGCAAAGCCTAACTCTTGGCATGTCTTGAGATATTCATCAAAGGCTATTTTGCCAAGAGCGACAACCACTTTGACACCCTTCAACAAACGAAATTCTTCTTTAAGATACGGCCGACAGGCATCAAACTCCTCTTTGAGAGGTTTGTTAGCCGGTGGAGCGCAACGTACAGCCGCAGCAATATAACAATCCTTCAATTTCATACCATCCTTCGCATGAGTGGAATCGGGCTGGTTCGCGAAACCAAATTGATGGAGTGCGTCATACAACCAATCGCCACTTCGATCACCAGTGAAGACTCGTCCCGTTCGATTTCCCCCATGCGCCGCCGGTGCCAGCCCAACAACAAAGAGCCTTGCCTTTTGATCACCAAATCCCGGTATGGGCCGCCCCCAATAGTCCCAATCTTGAAAGCGCTTGACCTTGACTCGCGAAATTTCACGACGGTACTTCGTCAAGCGCGGACACAACGTGCAATCAGACACCGTTTGATGTAAAACCTTGAGTGATGACATTGCAACGATGGTACCATAGGAGCCGAATACACTCCCATACCGGCAACTCACTTTATCCATGACCATTCACTTTCCCAACCGACACACCAAATTTATTCTCAAGCAACTCATCCAGGCTGGACTCACAGCGGCAGATCCGGGAAAAGGCATTCACAAGCATTGCACGAGACAAGGGGAAACCGTATGGGTCCAACGACGACGGTATGACCTGACACGATATAATCGGATTGTCTGCATCGGAGCCGGGAAAGCCTCGGCACGCATGGCCAAGGCGTTGAGACAACTTCTTGGCAAGCGGTTGGAAGGTGGAATCATTGTTGTCAAAGATCTTCCCAAACGGCCGATGCAGCATATCGAGGCGTTTCAAGCCGGCCATCCAACTCCAGACTCCAGAAGCACCCGCGCAGCCAAGGCTCTCCAGCAATTGCTGAAATCTCTGACCGCTCAAGATTTACTCATTGTGCTTATTTCAGGTGGAGCCTCAAGTCTTGTGGCCGCCCCAGCAGAAGGCCTGACGCTCAAGGACAAACAACGTACCACACAATTGCTTCTCCGAAGTGGAGCCAGTATTCAGGAAATGAATGTCGTACGGAAACATCTGTCGGCAATCAAAGGCGGGAAACTCATAGCCTCCACTTCGGCTACCGTCCTGAGCCTTATTCTTTCTGACGTCATCGGCGATCATCTCGAAACCATTGGTTCAGGATTGACGGCCGCGGATCCAAGCACATTTCTTCAGGCTCGCCATATTCTTGAGCACTATAGTCTCTGGAAACGTTTACCCCTCGCGGTTACGCATCATATTGAACAGGGCATAGATGGAGTCGTACAGGAAACGCTCAAACCGGAAGACCCACGATTGAAACGAGTCCAGAATGTTATTATTGGAAATAATCAATTGGCGGTACGCCACATTGCAAAAACAGCCAAAGAGTTAGGTCTTCGCCCTGTCGTCCAACCGACTGCCTTGCAAGGTGAGGCCAGAAAAGCTGGAACCTTGATCGCAGCCTTTGCTAAACGTATACATAAATCTGCATCTTCAATCCGACGCCCTGCCTGCGTGATCTGGGGCGGTGAACCGACGGTAACAGTCACAGGTAAAGGCACAGGAGGCCGAGCTCAAGAATGTGCGCTCTCTGCGGCTCTTGGCATATCTGGACTCTCCAACATGATTGTGGCAGGGTTTGGGACGGATGGATCCGATGGCCCAACTGATGCGGCGGGCGCAATAGTCGATGGCACCACGATAGCCAGAGCACACCGTAAAGGCGTCAATGCCATGAATGCGTTGAAGGCTCATGACAGTTATTCATTCTTTCAACAAGCCGGAGGTCACATCACGACAGGTCCCACTGGAACCAACGTCAACGACATCTATATCTTATTAGCACTCTAAGTACACCCCCTCTTTTATAAGGAGGGGAAAAGGGAGGTAGACAAACACGTGAACGAGGCTCAACAAATGGTGTTCGCATTCCATCAAGAATTTGATATTCATATCGCCGATCAACCAACAACCCTGGACGAACCCACGCAAACGTTAAGAACTCGTCTTATCCAAGAAGAATTCGATGAACTCCAAGAGGCCATGAAAGCCAAAGACCTTCCGAATATCGCGAAGGAACTCGCCGACCTTCTCTATGTGGTGTACGGCACCGCAGTCTCGTGCGGCATTGATATGGAACCTATTTTTCAGGAAGTGCATCGCTCGAACATGAGCAAAATAGGAGGACATAAACGAGAAGACGGGAAATGGGTCAAACCTCCAACCTATTCGCCAGCGGATATCTCACCCATTCTTACAGCACAGAACATTCGCTAGAAGAGAATGTTGCATCAGACCTCGGACACACAGGGTTGGCTGTATTACACATGTATATCTTTGCTAGCGGGATACAATTCACAAAGAACCGTGCGGGCCACAGACTCAAGTCGCGATGTAAGAATGCGAGTTCGTTCGTTCACATCGTGAGATTCACGCTCATGGTCTGCTTCCCATATTTGCTGAAATGCTGACTGCTCGCCTTCATACCCTTTTCGGATCACCTCTTGCCAAACGAGGGGGCTAGCTTGATCATCCTGAAAATTTCCACGGCCTCGACCAAAATGGGCTACCGCCATATAGCGTAGAAGAAGATCTTGGGTCAGTGTATGAAGAAACTCCGGCACCCATCGAATGGTTAAGATCTCTCCTATTTCTACGTCTTTTCCCCAGGCTGCTAAACCTAATGCACCAAGAAATGCGCCAGTCAACGCAAACAGTCCTAACGACATTCCTCCCGTTGCAGCATCAATGGCTGCACCAGCGGCAGTGCCTGCGGCAGCCCCTCCAAAGCCTCCCAACGCCGCACGACCTAAGGCCTCCTCCATGACTGAAGACTCTATTGGAACGGTGACATCGTGTAATTGTGATTGAATTTTGATAGCGGCCTCACCTTCCAACCCATGCCACTCGATTAAATCTTGCATTGCAAGACGAATGTCCTGTTCAAGCCGATGACACAAATCTTGAGCGGCGCGTTTGATTTTTACCTTTCGAAGTTGTCCTGTCTCACTCACGACTTCCTCATCGCTCATCGCCCGCACTAAGACTTGGGCTAACCGGTTCATAGACTTCTTGAAGACTTCGGTATTTTGGACCTTCCAACTCTCAGTCAAACGCCCCATGGTCTCTTGAGCCATTGAAGGGAGCAGTTCCCGGACATGTTCCAGTAGCATGCCTTCAAGCACCCAGCATCGCGAAAAACTATCAAGGCTCACAATGCCTTGCACGACAGCATACGGCTTGAACAAATTATGCCAATCACGTTCACACGCTTCTCGTTCTTGCGTTCCACTCTCGGAACCGATTTGATTCAGAACCACCAGCACGGGCTTCTGCAGCCAATCAAGGAGTTCCATTTCCGGTTGTATATACCCGCTCGCCAGACTTGGATCTTCTAACGCATTGACAAGATACAGCACCACATCAGCTTCATCTCGCACATTTTTGAGAGCTTGCTGACTACACCATAATGGGCGATCCTTGAAACGGTCCCATACGTGCGCAATCATCCATCCGATTGGATGTTCTTGCCTCTGCAATACCTTCAACAGTTGAACCGAATTACCAAATCCCGGTGTATCCCAAATATGTAATCGTGCCCCATCATGAGTCTCTAACCACGTGAACTTCTCATTCTGATCGGTCACATGCGCTTGATCCAGTACTTTTCCGACATCACGACGCAGCAGCGTCCTCACCAATGTGGTCTTCCCGATATTGGTGTGCGAAATAATGGAGAGAGTAATATCCGACGTGACCGTCTGACTCACAGTACCTCTTGAGAATGTGCCGGCCATAATTTTCCCGTCGCCTGCTTCAGCAGCTCATCGTTTTCGATTGCTGAAGAAAAGAACAGAGGCTCTATGCCATGCCCGCTCATGAAACGTTGCCAAGATTGCATTCGTTCCTGTTGTCGCTGTTGATTCATTCCCTTTTGATATGTTCCGGTAAGAACGACAATCAACAGCGATCCCCCTGCAGACCAACATGCGACATGATCTTGCATGTGTTGAAGAAATGCGCCATGCACCTCATGCTCAGGTGTCGTTGTGACATCAAAGATTATGAGCACCCGCAGGGGAATGCGTTTCTCTATTTTCATAGAATATTCCACTTCTCCATAGGGAAGTGAAGATCGTGTCTGCACGGACGAGGCATTCCCGAACATTTGCAAACACCATCGTTCAAGACGTTCGGTTAGAGAATGATCGAGTTGACATTGGTACGGCAACACCTCAACCCAGATTCCATTGCCCCGAAAGGGAGCCAGCATTCGCTGAAAATACGGTTCGTCTAGTGGAAGCGTCAACGACTCGAATTGCGTCATCGCTATTCGTCTTGTAATAAGCGCGAGAACGATTCTTGGTATCACGATAACCAGCAGACACGTCACCGCCCACAGATGAATCCAGACTGCAGCGTTTTCACTCCCAGGCGCCCTAAGCGTCGCCAACATCTGCAGAGAAGGAAAATCCACGCCTAAGATGATTGATGCTGGGAACAAAATTATGCCGAGAATACCATGAACCTGTTCGGTTTCAAGAAAAGTACTCTGCCAGCTCGCACGATATTCAAAGGCAAACCCTCGCAGGTACATCCCGAGAATAACTCCCACTGCGAGGACGGCCGCCGCTCCATGCAGAATAGACTTGCCTTGTAGACGAACGGCCCGCCCCACAAGCGAACTCCACAGGCTAAAAAATCGCGTCAAAGATGCGACTATCCAGTGTTTTTCTTCCGGGCTTTTTCGTTGAACGATACGGACGTTCAGTTGTGAAATTGCAAGCCCCGATGTCGCTAGCCACTGTGCGAGACCCTCAACTCGAGCATTCGTTCTTGCGCGTGACACGAGCCAATTCATGCCCGACCACATATACAGACCAATATTCCACAGCACCAAGGCAAGCAATGGAAAATGTAAAAGATTGATATGTCCCTCTGGCCCAATCGGGTCGGTCAAGAACCCTCCGATCATGGCCAGGGTACCAATCAAGACAAGCGGAATGTGCCGCTGAGTCAAACGACGCGTAAGACGGAAAACCGAGTATCGCCTTTCGAGTGTAGCCGTAAGACGTTCCGCACGGTCTATGACAAACCGTTCTTCCGAAACACGTAAAGCTGCATCCGTCTCAGCAGACCCATGGGTTTCACGAGCGAGCTTTTCTGCTCGTTGCCGATCATGAAGCGAAAGAAACTGTCCGGCAGGATCTTCTTCCTCACAACTCCACGTGATGACAATTTTCGAGAGAGTATCTACGTCCATGTATGATTATAGGCAAGTAGAGATTTTCATTGACTCATGAAAGTGTAGCAGGTTATTGCGATTGCTGGAATCTCACAGTGACAGCAAAAACACACCTCAACTATGGTCTTACCCTACACTGCTGGTCTCTGTTGAGAGGTGCAATCGCTGCATTCCGCCTATTATCAAGCCATCCTTCTATTTCAAAATATCATCGATCACTATTAAGCGATGTCGTCCGAAAAACGCAAGCGGTAGGCTCACCGTTCAAGACAGACATCTGCGTTTCAACACTACCGATACGGACGATCGGGAAAACGGAATAGCCTTCAGTAGTCATGAATACGATGATAATGCGGGGAAGAGATGAGGGGAGATCACGTTCATGTGGGGTACATTCCCATTAAATTGGAATGCCCCCACGCAACACTTCTATGGAATTTTCGTCTTGGCTCGAGACCGAGATTTTCTTTCGACGGTAGCAGTCGTCAGACTCGTCTTGTGTGTTGGCGAAGCCAACTCACTCAGGACGTCACTCGGTCTATTGGCGACGGCTCCGGATATACCTTGATACACCTTTCTCGCGGCTTCTGACCACTTTGGATTAAAGGGAGCACCTCGAAATGCCGCCTCAGCAGCTTTTTTTTCATCATGGGTGAGTGGTCGTACTGTTTGCTTTGTCGATGTTGACATTGTGCGTCTCCTTTTCTTAATGAACTAAGGGCCTGGGTTCCTTTTCCGCTTGCACCCGTCGACCACAATTTAAACACGCGTAGTAAAACATTTTAAGCCCAACTTCAAGGTCAACCGCTCGTTCAATGACCATCGACCCTTGGCACTTATCACATGTCTTCATGTTGTCCTCACTCTCTATGCTACAAGTTGTGCATTCCTAGGTTAGCTTGAGCAAGGGGCATGCCCATGTTGTTTTTCGGCATAGAACTGACACAATGCACAAGAATACCTAGCACTTAAAAATAAGGAAGAGCGTGAGAACGTTCTTTTGCGTTTGAGAAGAAAGGTGGGACGAAACAATCGTGTAAATCTGACTGACGACCCTACAACAAAGGATAGTCCATAGCTCCAAAAGGCTCCTAATTCCAGAGAGTTAGCCAGGAACAGTCCGTGTCAGGTCATCTTACTTAGGGACACGCTGCGGACTGGTGAATCCATCAACCAACAACGACATGCAATCTGACACACCAGATGACAAGAACGGAAGGGAAACGGATGGATAACTGGGTTGCGTGAATGAAAGGCCGCTATAGCCGTTCCAGTTATGCCGAATCTGCATGTCGTCGCACTGAATGCGGATTGACCCATCGTGATTGAAGCGTCAATCGCCTGTAGGTCATCCAGGCGGGCATAACCTTCCTTACGTTCAGGCGGCACAACGTGTGTTTTTGCGCTGTGTACATGATGTAAATTCGGTTGGAAGCTCTTTGGTATCACTATAGTCTAAAGACGCGGGAACATTCTCAGTATCAGACAAACTATGACAACCAGCAAGACAATCTCTATGGCCGTTCAATACAGTGAGAATGTGCGTGACAAAATAGAAATGGGCAGCCACCTGACTCACAACGTATCCTGTTGTCAACCAGAAGACTGCCCATCACGACAAGCGATAATATGAGTGGATTGCTGTGTTACTTCAAGGCATTACCAGATTCAGGTTTGGTTGAAGAGCCATTTGTTGAATTTTTGTCAGTATTGGTATCCGTTCCTGTAGACTCGGAAGAACTGGCTGAGGTTTCTGAACCTTTATTCTTTTTCCCGGCATTGCTGAAGTTTTGACCGGTATTGCCATTGGGTTTTTGGTACGGAGCCGGCTCCTTATACTTCATCGCTGACTGGTCACTGGAAACACCGCTGCCCGAATTCATGGAAATATCTCCATTAAACACGACACCAATTTCCATTGATAACTCAGGAGTCCTCAAGGAACCATCCATGATAGCAGTAGAAAGAAGTTGCACCTGTTTATTGGCTACAATGTCGCCATTAACCTTCCCTTTACTAATGACTGACCCGGCATTCACTTTGGCACTGATGACTGCCTGTTCACCGATTAATAACGTCCCATTCGTGTGAATTTGTCCATCCATGTTTCCATCGATCTGGACACTACCTTCGTAATAAATTTCTCCTTTAAATTCCACTCCAGGACCAATAAACGCTACGACCTCACCTTTGCCGTCTACCGGTTGAGTGGGAACCTGAAATGTCTTCTGTGATTCTAAGGCTCCGTAACTCGTCACAGTTTGTGTCGGTACGTCTAATTCGCTAACGGTTGCCATAAACTCTCCTCCTAAGGTTCATGAGGATACCGGCTCATGCCGTGACCCTACTATGGGTGTGTGTAAAAACGCTTTCGTGTTTCCTGTCCATAGTGTAATTCTATCGGCAATTCATCCAAGCGGCTTTAACATCAATTTTGATGCGTTCAGTCTTTCAATGTTCAATACGGAATCCGCTAACTGTGCACGATTTTTCCATGATTTTGCGTGTTTTTTCTCATTGCGTACCCACCCACAAGTCAGCTTGAATAGAGCTGCCGACACGACCGATCGCGACATTCAGACAGCCATGTAGGGGAACCTATATGAAAAAATAATACGAGTAAACTGGAGCCGGCGAGTGGGATTGAACCACCGACCTACGGTTTACGAAACCGTTGCTCTACCACTGAGCTACGCCGGCCCTGGCTCGTTGACTAGTCAAGGAGAGAAGGGCAAAACATTGATGGGAAGTCCTGAGAAAATTGAAGGATTGCTGGACAACCGTAGCCATTTTATACCGTTCTTAAGGAGGAGGCGTCAACTTTCTTCGTTTGCCTTTCCTGAAAAGGCTTTCCCGGAGTTAGTCGTTGACAAGAATAGCCCAATATCCTAAGTTGAGGACACAATTATACTGTATTGTCAGTCACTTAACTGATAGGGGTAGTCCTCGTGCGTTTTCTCTTAACGTTATTGATTCTTGGAACCAGTCTCATATATAGCGGCTACGCGTGGGCTGACTTTGAAGTTCTTGATGTTTCGTTGGCCAGTTCTATTCGGAATCGAGAACCCTCGACTCCAGTCTTGCCAGCGGCACATTGCGAAAAGGATAAAAATGGTCAATCCGACCTCCCAGTCGTGAATTCTTTAGTCCGACGCAAAATCTTCTTTTGGACACGCATTGCTTCTTCTTCAGAAGGAGCCATTCGCCACACATGGCATCAACATTTGGAAAATGGCTGGGAGACAATAGCCGAAGTGAACCTTCCAATTACACCATCACCAGGGTATCGAATGTGGAGCTCAAAAGCTTTGCATAGAGGTAATCCAATTGGAGATTGGATGATTGTCGTGGCACCATCCCATGATCCAGAGCATGTGCTCTGCATCACACGATTCAGCGTAAAATAGTGATGATGTCCGCTTGCATGCTATGAGCGTCTTCGTCTCTACGACCATAGACCTTACCTTCTATTCTTACAATGCGACGGCCGTTCGCTCAATGAACCGGCTCCCGTAAGGGACATGTCTCCCAAATGTTCAACGCATTCCCCACTCCTTCAGTAGATTCTTCGTCAAAATTACCTCCTCAAACGCCATCCATCCTTTCGGCATATGCTCGACTGATTCGACTCCGCAATCAAAGTGGAACATTGTTGCTTGTTCTTCCATCACTCTGGGCTTTAGTTTTGGCATCAGAAGGAAATCCAGACTTTACGCTCATAGCGATCTTTATGCTCGGATCGTTTTTCATGCGAAGTGCCGGCGTCATTTTCAATGATCTTGCAGACCGATCGATCGACCAAAAGGTTCATCGCACCAAACACCGCCCATTAGCCAGTGGAGCGCTTACACCTGGTCAAGCAATAGGCTTGGCTTCACTGATCATCGTATTGGCAGGTGTCTTGGTCTGGCGTTTAAATCCATTAACCATGGCCTTAAGTCCAATTGCCTTGCTACTCGCCGCGATCTATCCCTACGCCAAACGATATATTCACATCCCACAATTCATCTTAGGAGTCGCTTTTGGCTGGGGCAGTGTAATGGCCTGGTCGGCAGTACGCAATAATCTTGATACCACGGCATGGCTGCTCTTTGCAGCAACAATATGTTGGGCAATTGCCTACGACACGATCTATGCGTTACAGGACAAAGAGGATGACCTACAAATCGGCGTTAAGTCATCAGCGATACTCTTTGGATCCTATGTTTGGCTTGGAGTCGGAACGTGTTCCGCGCTAACGATTGGGTTTGTAGGAATGGCCGGATGGACAATGGGCTTAGGGCAAGTTTTTTATGGAGGGCTTGCTGGAATTAGCGTATTTTTAATCTACCAATCCTTGATCCTCGTCAAGAAGCAACCTACACATGTGTACTTTTCAATGTTTAAACAACACGTGTGGGTGGGAACAGCGATACTCGTAATCTTCTGGCTTGGGTTCGTCTAAACCCTATTCTTCTGAAACAACAGGAGCGATGGATTTATCAGGTTTTGGAGCTCGAAGTGTTTCGAGATACGCCGTCACTGCCCTGGCATCCTGATCATTGAATCCCAAATTAGGCATTTTGGTGTGTTTTTTAATACCTTGCGGATACATCAACCATTTATAAACCCATGTTGCGTTTAACCGAAATCCAGCTCGATCTAACACGGGCCCGACAAGGCCTCCTTCTCCCGCAATGCTATGACAACTATTACACCCGTATTTATTGAAATAGAGATGCTTTCCAGTTTCCTCTAATGTTACCCGCTCTTCATCGGACACCGTCAGGTCTGGACGCGCAACCGTCATTTTAGGGCGTTTGGCAAATCGTTCAAACGCGAGCTTCGCTTCATTCTGTTTAATAGCAGCCTGCGTTGCAACTTCTTCTTCAGGCAATTCGATTTCTTCTGCTTCAAAATCCTCATCGCCAGCCGCTTCCGCAGCTTCCTCTGCGGCTTCCACTTCGGCATCTCTCTTGGCTTCTGCAGCTTCAAGTGCCTGTGAGGCTGTCTCAAGAACTTGAGTCGCTGATTCAAGTTCGGACTCCAATTGCTGACGTCGTCCCTCCACATCGAAGGTAAAGTCACCTCCATGAAGTGACCGTACATATCGAACAAGTGTCCAAACTTCCATCTCTGAAAGTGTATACTTGAAGGTCGGCATCGTCGCCACACCAAAGTAGTCCACATCATCGACAACTTTTTGATCGGTCGTATCTTTCATGTCACGGGAAATTGCATTAAATATGTCTTCATCGGAGATCGAGTCGCCCATGGATGAATCAGAAAGGTCTTTTGGTGGCGGAAATTCCATATTCGATAAGCTATCCCAATTAAATCCTTCTCCCTGCCTTCCAGACTCTCCATGACAATGCATGCAATAATGACGATAGATCTTTTTTCCTTTTGCCGTCTGTTCATCCTCAAACAAGGCACAGCCATTCACGATGAACAAAAGACCCAAGCTGACCACTAACGGCCATACCCACCGACGCCTGGACTGCTGCGAGAGATTCATACGGCCTGTCCTTTACGAAGTTTTCTGATGAGGAAAAATTCAAACGCTGCGGCAATTAAGAGCCCCAATACTACATAGCCAAAAATAGAATTATCTGGTGCTGGCTCAGCGCGAATCGACCACCACGAAGACACAGCCTTTTGACTGCCTTTTTCTTTCACGGCACCATCAACAAGTTTTCCGTCCCAGAAGGCAAAAGCCACGCTGGTCCAAGTCCCTGGAGTAATTTGAATATCATGCTCATCGCCGGTTTCAAGAGGTCGTGAAAACACGACATTCCATGTTCCATCTTCCCAAATACCTTTAGCGGAGACATCTTGCTGTTCTTGAGGTCTGAGGGTTTTGAATCCCTTCGCACTCATATCCGTTGCTGTACCTGTTTCATTTTTCCAGTACCAAATATTAACCGGTCCGCCTTCGACTAAAAGCATCTCTTGCCCATGAGCAAAATGCGCTTTTTGATCACCAACCATAAACTCTAAAGCCGCCGCATCTGCAGCGTCTTGCGTTGGATCTTGATATTCCACACGAATGGCAATGTTCTGTCCATCGTGTAGACCACGAACTTTCACTGTCTTGACTGTCGCTTCTTGTAAACGATCAGGCCAGTGGACTTGAGGAGACAAATTGAACTCTGACTCAGCGACAGAATCCCAAGCTGAGGCTTGTGGATCGTCAATTGGCACAGCGCTTTCAGACAAATAGACTCGAACCGAGACGCTGGCTGGGGCACCTGCTGGAGGTGGATCGCTGCCATACACAGAACTTGTCAGGAACACGAAAAAAACACCCACAAGCGTGAGACAAAATCCTGTGCTAAAACGTGTGAGCCAGTGTTTCATATTCTCATACCTATCTACCATCGGTTCACCTAACCCAATTGAATCTTTTATTCTTCTTCTTCCCATGTTCTCGGAGATTGCCCGGCGCCATCGTATTCACCGATTATTACTTTCCATATTTTCTCATCGGTTAACTCATGTTCCCATCGTGGCATTGCCGACTTCCACGGCATTCCTTCAATTGGTAGGCCCACACCACCTTTTTTTATTCGCCAGAACAAATATGATTCTTGTAGTTGAGCGATTGTTCCCGGGTCTGCAAAGTTTGCTGGTGGAGGATTAAAGCCTGGAGCAGCCGTTCCTTTCCCATCAAAATTTGGACCATGACACGGTGAACAGTTGGCAGCATAGATACCTTTACCCTCTTGTATGTTTTGCTCATTCGCAGGATAGGGATTCGCTAAACCAACAAATTCTCCTGGTGGCGCTGGATGAATGGTCCTATTCTCCGCAGGCGGTAAATCACTTGGCGCTAGCTTCGTATAGGTTTGCCATCCAACAAGAAGAGGAAACACGATCAAGAGCAACAGTCTCGCCGATTTGGCCGGGCCATCGATTTCACCGGATAAGAAACGATAAATTGGCCCCATAAAGGACTCCAATCCACCAGCACTCATCGTTTGGTAAATCATGGCACCACTAAGCGTAATCGCCAAGTATAAATAAATAAGGCTTGCTGGCAATGGTGCGGTAAAGAGAGGAAGAAGAAACGCCAAGAAGACATAGACTCCTACGAGAAGAATCGCTGTAGAAACAAGTGGGCCTTTCATAACGCTACTCCTAATTAAGAATTATTTGGAGCCCTTGGTCGTGGCTTGCGCGACGACAACGGAAGAACTGGCTTTGCCTGTGCCATGAATGGCAACGGTCTCTTCTTCTTGGTCTGACTCAGGGCTCAAAATGTCTTCGACTTTAATACTAATCGGTTCTCCACTCATCTTTTGAAGAAATGCAATGACCGAGTATATCTCTGGCTTGCTTAGAGCAATTGGATTTTTGTTGATATACGGCATTTGCGCTGGATACTCTTCCGGTAATTGATCATGCCGAAAGTCCAAATAGATATATGCCTGTGGATCGGTCAAACTCTCATAAATAAACTCTGGAGCAAGCTTTGCGCCTATCCCGGCAAGGTCGGGACACCGCGCAGATTCACTCGGTCCAATAGAATGACAGAGCGCGCACTGCCCTTTACTGAAAAATATTTTTTGCCCAAGAGAGGCAAGATCATCAGGAGACTTCACACTAGCAATGTCAAACGATTCAATGGCAGGGGGAAGAGAAGCCATTTGAGGAACACTCAGAGCCATAAGGCTAAATGACCCAAGCACAATAATGACAAATCCAATGACACGAAGAAATTTCGATTTAATGAAAAGGAGGATACTGATACCCAGCCCTACAACAATCAATCCAATTAATTGTAGTAATGCAACTTCACTCATGGTGCCTCACTTTTCATTGTTACCTTCATGACAATTCAGAAGCCTGTCTCTCTTGACGAAAGTTCATCCTGTCTCGGAGACCCTCCAGCCATTGCTGGCGCAGCGCTTCCCATAGGTGGTACTTTCGCTTCCTGTCCGCCTGGAGGTTGATTCTTCGCTTTATCACCTAATGTTGCGACCCAAAAGATAAATGCAGCTAATAGACAAAACACAAAGGTGTTTAGTGACATAAATGCTGCGGCATAGCCCAATGCTGGAGAGTAGGCATATTCAGATGTATCGCGCATGACACCGTAAATATGCCAGTGAACCCGAGAAGACGATCGTGCATAACCCATCAAGGACATCAGCAAAATAACCATTACCGCATTCAAGACTAAGCTATAACCAGCCCGAACTGGCATCTGACCCCACACCATTTCTGTGGTTGTTTTCGCACTTTTCATCAAGAGAGCCGTTAACGGTGTAAAGGTTACCATGATGAATATCACAATCAGCACTTGTGCCACTGAGAAATAGTTAATTCGTATAATTGCAGGAACAAAGTATCCCCAGACACCAAGGACGATAACCGCAATTCCAGCAATGGCTAATAATACTCCCATCAAGGCTTTTGCGGCTTTTGCCCATCCTGCCGTTTCAACTTTTCCCGCCCGCCAATACATAATGAAACTCATAAACGTGACGAGAATCATGAGATTCGACACGGTCATTTTGGCTGACATAACTCCAAACACTCCAAGGAGTGGATGGTGAGTACCTCCCATTTTTTGAGCTTCTGCTAAGCTGGCAACAAGCGAATGGGGAGTCATCCAAACTGCAAGGCAGGCCAAGAGAACAACCAACATGGCCATGATTGGTTTCTTATATTGACCTTCAGAACCAGGTATTCGATGAGCAATACCTAGCCAAAAATAATAATTTGCCCCGAGAAACAACACACCTATAAGCATAGCCTGAAGAATAAAGAGCCAGGCTAAGAACCCCCCCATCAGCGTAATGCCCATTTGCTGATTGTACTGATAGATTTCTCTCATTAACCAATAGCCAGCAAATGGAAGCGGCAACATTCCGAATACACCGATGAAGTTACCTACATATCCCATCCAGTCATAATGCTCTTTTTCTTCTCTTGTGACCGCCAGGAGGTACCTGACGCCTGCATACGCCCCGCAGATAAATCCGCCAAGCACCACATTCGCAATTAATCGATGGATATTGACTGGCCACCATGTTGGATTTTGCATGGCTGCCCAAGCCCTTTCTATAGCGGTCCCATCGGCAACGACAACTGGGCTGGCCTGAAACGTCGCCCATGCATTTGGAACAATCATAATTCCGAGTGCAAAGAGATTGAGTAACAGTCCAAGAAAAATATGAAAAGCTTTTTTCCGACCCTGCATTGCATCCCATCCGTACCAATACATGTACAAAGTCGCAGTCTCAAGAATGAAGAGGATGCAATAGGCAATAAATGACGGGAAAAAGATATCGGTGAGATAGGCCATTAACTTTGGATAGAGTCCAACGAGAAGAAATAGTAGGATTCCTCCAAAAAGAGCCGTTGTGGCATATGCTGATGTTAAAAGTTTTGTAAATTCCTTTGCGAGCTTGTCATAGCGTGGCTCATTTGTCTTCCACCCGACGATTTCACACACCCAGGCAAAGATTGGAACACCCAACACAAACCCGGCAAGTAATAGATGCTGCTGGGCCACGATCCAAATAATGTTGCGGCTACCAATACCAGGCAGATCCCGATACTCGACCGACATTGCCTGCGTTGCGGCATCTTGAGCCCAAGCAAGGATTGGGAATAGGAGAAGAATAAGTAATCCACCCCACTTGAGAAGAGATACCCCCGATATTGGAAAGGTTGAATTCCTGAGGATATGTAGAGGTCTTCCGTACATGATTACTTTCTCCTCACCCACACGTTATAAAAAACCATGAATACCCGGTCATTTTATACCCCGTTATTTAGGGGGAGATGGTGCTTTTCCCTCTGTCGTTTTTTCAGGCTTCTTTTTTTCGTCTGGCTTTCCACCGTCGGCGTCTTGTTCTTTTTCTAACTCAACAATAGTTAATTCTGCTTTCTTAAGCACCTTCTCTGTATTTGCTAAGACCTCTAACGGCTTTACAGGCGGCTCTATCTTTACCACATTTGAATACACATATTCATCATGTGGATGAGGCGTTGTTTCTGGCAACAAGCCCCAAAAAAGAAATACCATGACAACCCCGACAAACGTAAACGAGGTTAAGAGAAGCACCTGATCGGCAGGAATACGAATTTTATCCCAAAAGTGAACGATTTGCTCAAAGTTACCGTCTTTCGATGTTGAGGCATTGACTTCTCGTTGAGCCAATGCGCCTAACCCGTAGAACCATCCTACCGTGAGCAACACCAATACCGCACTGGTGACACTCCCCCACATGACTAGTTCAATGGTGATTTGCTCGGCAACAGGAATCGCCCAGACACTTTCTTTAATTGTTTCGACAATACTGGTCGTGATGCTTTTTGAAATGGACTTCACAAACCCGACGGTAAAGTACAAAAGTGGCAAATAGATGACACTAAATAGTGCCCACTTCCACCACAACCTCAAGCCTAATCCTGGCTTTGAATCAATACTGAGCCGTTCCAACAAGACCGTTCTTGCACAAAGACCTAACGCCCAAATATCAATAGGGATGGAAAGGAGTAGAAGGAATTCAATCCCTAGACCTTTCCAGGGACGTAGTCCACCCGCAAGAAGCAGGAGACAGATAACCATCTTTATGGGAAAGCCAGTCCAGAAGGTAGGCCAAAAAACTAAGAGCCCAAGCTTTGTATTAGACATGTGCAATAACTACGTGTCTCAATGTAAAAAAAATTGACATTTCCAAGGCCATGTATTCTTCAGACAAGAAATTCTCGCCTTACGACTAGTGGAGAAACTCTCTATTAATAATGGCAGACACCGTAAAGATTAAAATACCGAGCATAATAACAATCCAGCCAACCAGTGCAACGGGACGCTTAAAAATATCGCGTTGCGGATTGGTATCAATAAACGGCAGCGCTGCAAGAAAAGCCATAAATGCCCCAGGAATGGCAATAGCCCCAAGAAATTGCCCAAACTCTCCACCAAACATCTTTAAACGTAACAGCTGAAATAGAAAGAGGAAGTACCATTCAGGCTCTGGATGATAATCTCCAGGATCCGGGGTCGCCTGTTCGAGCAGCGTGACGGGTTCAATAAATGCCAAGCAACAAACGATTAGAAATACTGTGGCCATTGCCACGATGTCTTTCCATATTTGCCGTGGGAAAAAGTAATCGGTCTTCGCTTTCAATTCCTCAGGAGTTCCTCTGAACGGACCAGCAGGACCTGCCTTGCGGAATAAAAAGATATGCAGCCCCGCTAATCCCATTAACCCTGCAGGCAATACCATCACATGAATCACAAAAAATCGACTTAACGTCATCTGGCCTGGAGTTGGGCCTCCCTTTAAAAAGCGAGCCATGAAATCTCCGACAATTGGTGTTTTATCCATGATCTCGACACCGACGACGGTTGCCCAATACGCCCGTTGATCCCAAGGGAGGAGATAGCCGGTAAAACCAAAAGCCATCACGATACCAAAAAGGGCTAACCCTACGAGCCATATAAGTTCTCGTGGTTTTTTATACGCACCCCACAGAAAAACCTGCGACATGTGCGCAAAGACCATCACCACCATCGCTGAGGATCCCCAGAAATGGTAACTTAGCAAAAACCATCCATACTCTACTTCGTGGATAATGTACTGAGTACTGTCGTACGCATGGTCAGTACTCGGAACATAATAAAACATCAACAAAATACCCGTGACCACTTGGAGGATAAAGATAAAGAGAAGACAAGAGCCAAAGGCATACGCCCATCGTGACCCTCCAGGGACAGGCTCATTGAGCATTTTGGCCTGTAAAGTCTTTAAGCCAACACGCTCGTCGACAAAGTCCACAACCTTCTCTAACGCATTAGGTTCATTCGCGGTACGTTGCTGATCATTCATGATGTTGTAGTAAGGGAGTTACAAAAGTCTGATTTGGTTTTTGACGCCGGCCTTATACTCAACGTCAATAATTTTAATTTCTCCACCAGCATTCACATCGAGCGGTAACACATCGAGCGCTCTTGGTGCCGGTCCATCTATCACTTTTCCAGCCTCATCATAGATACTCAGATGACATGGACATAAAAAGACGCCATCAGGATAGTTTTTCGTCCTTCTCCATTTATAGCCACACCCTAAGTGAGGACACTTTCCAGAGAATCCAATAAACGGTGAATTGGCTTTATTGACCCAAATGACATCACCCTTATCATCATAAAACTTTCTATCCTCGCCTTCGTACACAGCTTTCTTTACTTCCTCAGTAGCCTTTACAACCCAAATGTTTTTTTCAATCTGCTGCTCAGGCATAAAGGCTTCCTTAAAACCGCGAGTAAACTTAAACTGATAGCCGATATTTTCCTTTGACAGCTTTTTAGCACTCCCAACATTGAACCATGCATTATCGTACGGCTTATACATCGGTTTCATCAGGTACTTTAAGACCGGAAAGGCAAAGGGTAATGCAATCAGGGCTCCGATCGCATGTGTCATATTTGTAAAAAACGTTCGACGCGGGACATCACGCTCTAAACATGGGAGGGGAACTAGCACTTCCCCTGGATTCACATGAATATTATCTTCGAGATGCGCAATTTCTACTTCGTGAGTGGTCACATATTGATCTCTATTCAAGATGGGAAACTGTCCAAACTCTGAGGTCGAACAACGAAGAACAATTTCTTCTTCACTCAGGATTTCTTGAACGTCGCCGATTGGCACACAACGCTCCTGGCCCTGATTCCCAGACTCTTGAACAACAACATGGCTCACTTCATGAGAAATGGGGTCCATGATGACTTTTGAGATCTTTCCGACCTCACCATCACTACTTCGAGCTTTTGCAGTTAACTTAGGTTGCATAACACCAAATGCCTACAATCAAGGTTTAATTCATCTTAATGGGTTTTGGAGTTTCCACCGATGTATTCTTCAGAGTTGCAAGATAGGCAACAAGGGCATCAATTTCTTCATCAAACATCAGATCTTTATACTTATCAGGCATTTTGCCTTTTTTATACTGCTTATCAAAGCCTTCCGCCATCCAACTTTTTGGATAAAGGATTTTTTCTTTAAGCTGTTCTGGCGTCATCAGACTTCCAATGTTATCCATTACCGGTCCACGTTTTTTACCACCTTCACCACCTAATTTATGGCAGTTGTAGCACTCTTGCAGTTCCCATTGCTCTTTCCCGAGAGCCACAATATCTCCTCCAGCACCTGAAGCTGCAGGGACAACCTCTTCAACGACTTCAATATTCCCACCACCCAACGAGTTCAACTTTTTATCGATCGCTATCGCCCGCTCATCAAGTGCCTTTGCACGTGCAATGAGTTCCTCAGCTTTTCCTTTTTGAGTTCTAGCTTTTCGCGCCTTAAGCAACTTATCGATTTTACCTTTTTCAACTTCCGGGTCATATTGAGGTAGCCCACTCGCCCCTGCCGTGAACATGACAGAGAGTACGATATAGAACACAACCAACCCAATTGCAGCCTTCGGTCCTTCAAGACGATTCATCGTTGGGGCATCAAGTAAGATGAACACGAGAGCACCCAACATGGCATACGAAAAGAACATCACTTGAAACACGAATGGGAAACCAGTCAGCTTGGCAACCACGACTAAAATCACGCCAATAATGACTCCAATAATTCCCTTTTTCATGATGTTACCCACGAGACTTTGCTGAGCCATTCGCTTCTCCCTTATATCGCTGAAATTACTTCGCCCCTTCTGGAACAGGAACTCCCTGCGCTTCAGGAGCCTTATCTTTTGTGATGCGCAAAGTCACCATGATGGCAAAACTCACGACGGTAAAGAACACGACCGTGCATCCAGTGATCCACCACGCCGAATAAGCCAGCGTAGGCGTAAATGCTTCAGCTGTAAAATCTGGAAGCAGGTTGTACACATGAAAGTACTTTCGAGTCAACGACCGAACCGTTCCCATAAGACCCATCGTCCAAATAGCACTGAATGCCAAGAAAATGAGAACGAATTGAGAGGCGAAGTCGATTTTCCCCCACGAAATACTTCCTACGCGAATTCCACGATTATAGAGAATATAGTTAACAATAGTTAAATACACCAAGGTAAATGCCGCCGCATTCTTCGCCGGCATCAAGGCAAGCTCCTGAGCCCACTCTGGCAATTCCAAAGCATGCGTGGCCTCCCCTTGTGTCGCAACAAACCCATGCGGCGTCATCCAAATTGCATCAGCCACAACAATCATCAAAAATCCAACCTTGATCATGGTAAACGCTGATACCGTAAACTTTAATCCAGGCAACCGACTGAGCACCGGCGGCAAGATCACGAGCGCCGCGAGATAAATCAAAGACTGCCATTCCGGTGGTGGAAACATTTTCCATGCGAGTCCCATTACCGCAGGCATCACAATAACGGCAATCATCACCAATCCAGAAATTCGAACTTGTTCAACCCCCTGAATTCGCTTCATACTGAGCCAGATATAATAATTGCTGGCAAGGAAGATAAGACCAATCATCGCGCCTTGCATTTCAAAAAACATCGACAATTGGTCGGCCATCATGTAGGGGCAGATCGACGCGTCATAGTCACAAAGCTCATAAGCTAACAAATAACCCATGAATGGGAGAAGGAGGAGAGCGCCAACCCCAATGAGATTGCCGATAAAGCCCATCCAGTCATAATACGCACGCTCTTCATCAGTTCGGGAACGCATATACATGTAGGCTGCTATAAGCCCGGCGATAAACCCACCAAACGTGACATTGCCCACAAGCCTGTGCAAATTCAAAGGCATCCAACTGTAGTTGGCCACCTTGTCCCATAAACCAGCCGTCTGTATGAATTCGACAAGCGACATGCCTTCCGCCGCTTTAGCAGGCGTGTTCATAAATGCGGTAGGCCCGTCAATGACGAACAGGGTAATCGTTCCAACCAAATTCAATAAGACACCTAACGCGATGTGCCTTGCCTTCTTACTCCCCTTCATTGAATCCCAAGAATAGAAGTAGGTGTATAGAATGATGGTTTCTGCAATAAACAAAAGAGGGTATATAACTGCAAAGACCAGGAAGAAATGCTTGATGAGCCATGTCGTAAAGTCAGGGTACGTGCCCAATAAAACAAATATAAAGAGGCCTCCAGTGAGCGCCGTCATACTGTAGAGAATGACAGTGACCTTGGTGACCTCTTTTGCTAGGCGATCATACTTCGGATCGTTATTCTTGTAGCCCAGCCATTCAGACACAACAGCAAAGATTGGTGCGCCAAGAATGAAGGCCGCAAATAAGATGTGCAACTGAGCCACAACCCACACAGCTGTCCGATTTCCAGCATAGGGGAAATCGACAGGTGGCGCATCGGGGGCCTGCCCATACGCAGCAGCCGCACCTAGCACCAACAAGCCTGGCAAGAAAAGTAGACTTCGGCTTAATGTTTTCAAGGGTCGTGGCCCTCCTTCTTTAGCTTTCATGTGCCCCATGAACAACTTGTAATCTTCTTGGTTTAACTAAAACTTTAAGATCTTGCCTCCGCTTAGCTCCAACTCATTCTGCTGGAGCTTCATCGGTTGGAGCTTCTGCTGCTGGAGCTTCTTCAGTTGCGGCTCCTGCCGCCCCGGCCGTACCCACTGGAACCCATTGCTTCTTTGCAACGTCATACTCTAGCCCCTTAAGACCAAACGTCGCTTCAAAGGCAATAACTTTCCATATTTCATCTTCTGAAAGCTTGCTCTTCCAGGATTTCATTTTTGTTCCTTTTACACCTTCCGACACGCGCCAGAACCATTGCGAATCCGAATATAATTTCATGTGTTCGGTCTGCCTGAAGTCACGGGCTCCAGCCTTGACCGGCTTCCCGTTCTTTCCATGACAGCTTGCACAATTCACATCAATGTTTTGCTGACCGGTGTAAATGGCCTGCCCTTCGGCAATAATATCTGCATTTCCCCAGTGATCTGGAGGCATGTGTTTATCCGCATACTCTGGTGGAGCTGGCGGCGGAGGTTTTGGAGGTCCCTCAGATCCTCCACCGCATGCCGTGAGGGTTAATCCAGCAACGGATAGACCGACCAATAAGACGTTTCTAAAACTATAACTCTGCTTCATATAACCCCCTAGTTGAACGTTGTGATATACAAACTCATCAAGGACACATGCCGACTACTTCACACAAACACATTTTGTCTTTCTCGCAAAAAAGCGCTTTCCCCTGCCATAAAGCCAGAAACAAAAGCGCTACCCACATCAAGCTTTTCAGCAACTCAATGAATGAATGTGTCTTTTATTACACCTGGTTATGCATGCAGTCAGCGTCTTACGTAAGTGGAATTGCCACAGCTTTTGCAAGCTCAACACCTACCCACTTCCATTCCAGTAATGGTCTCCTTAGTAGTTCACCTTTCTGCTATAAGTGGATAGAGAGACGCGACCTTTGCTCTTCATGACTTTTGTCTGTCCAGAAAAATATAATGAGATCGAGCGACATGAAACAATCACACAAAGACAAAATCATTCCGCCCAAGGCCCAGACTCACCACCTACCCCACTTGCCATACCGAACATTTACCGTACACTGATAAATGCCTGAAACGCTCAAGTAAAAAATCATTGATCGTGTATATAGTAAAGATACAAAAACTACGAGCCCAATCAATACCTCATCAAACCACGCAAGCTTTTAGCACAATCAGAGGCTAAACCGATACTCTTTTAACACGAATAATTCTACACTTGCGGACACAGGCTTCATTGCTTTGATTCTTTAGGTCTCGCTTCGATGACTTTACTATATTCCGATGCTTGAAAACTATTTCTTGGCTATCAAAGATTGAAGCATTCAACTGAAAAATAGTTAGATTCTTCATAGTCAAAAAAGGTCCGTGGTTTCTAGCACAGACAAGAGGTAATCGTCAATGATGACAGCACAATGTTTCTTAGAATACCGGCATTTTCGTCAATCTTCATCAATGATAATTTTATGTGTGATGAGGTCAAAACGAACAGTTGCAGAACGTAGGCACACGCAAAGATAAAGCAACAGGATCAACCATATGTATCACTGTACAATGAAAGACTTTAAAACAGGCGAGAAAAGGACAATACGGAAAACGAAGGAGGAAGGAATGCGTGACGAGCGAGGAACGTTAAGCTTTCTTCTGCGATAACTTCTCCATCTTGTTGACCCAGTCATCCCAAGATTTTCCGAAGGCCGTATCTTCTCCAGAAAATTCCAGAACGGCAAGGTCTTCATATGGAATGCTCCGCATACCAGACTGGCCTTTAGGAAAAATTTTAATGGTCGAAGACGAGGACTGCACATCTCGGTCATAGACATACCCCTCGATCAACTCACCGGACTGCAGTTCAATCCTCACATCTCCGCGATAGTCAAAGGCCAAATCAATGACTCGTTGCCGCTCTTGAGGGTCAGATAATTGAAACCTTTGCCCCTCAAGGCTTTTCGCAGCAGACGGTGATTGTTGATGATTATCCATACCTAGTAAGAGAGAGACGTACACTCCATAGGGGAAACCTAGGAAGTCACATGAGGAAATAACGTGGATCTGACTGTCCCTAAAAACCCTGACCAAGAACTGAAGGTGTCTTCGACCGCTGAGGCTTCATAGCCACAATGCACCATACAATCCTGACATTTCTCATTTCGACCCGTTCCATAACGCTCCCAGGGCGTCTCTTCCATTAGCTCTCGGAACGACGATGCATAGCCATCTTGGATCAAATAACAGGGTTTTTGCCAGCCAAAAATATTATACGTGGGATTGCCCCAGGGCGTACATTCATACTCTCGCTTCCCCATCAAAAATTCCAAGAAAAGTGGAGACTGATTAAACTGCCAGCCCCGCTTTCGCTCACTGAGCAGTTGCGTAAACAGCGCATGCGTCCGTTCGCGCTTCAGAAAACTATTCTGATCTGGAGCCTTGTCATAGCTATAGCCTGGCGAGATCATCATCCCTTCAACGCCTAACCCCATCATCTCGTCGAAAAATTGACGGACACGAGAAGGGTTCGCATCGTTAAATAATGTGGTATTGGTGGTTACGCGAAAGCCACGCTGAAGAGCCGCACGAATCGCCTTCACCGCCACATCGTAGACTCCCTCTCGACACACCGCATGATCATGTTCATCTTTAAGACCATCCATGTGAACGCTAAAGGTCAAGTACTTAGAGGGCGCATAGTCCGACAGTTTCCGCTCAAGAAGAATGGCGTTGGTACATAAGTAGACATATTTTTTCCGCTCAACCAAGCCCTCGACAATTTTGGGCATCTCCGGATGAATCAACGGCTCTCCCCCGGGAATGCTAATGATCGGCGCATCACAATCATCAGCGGCGGCCCAACATTGCTCTGGAGTTAACCGCCGATCAAGAACATGATCAGGATATTGGATTTTCCCACATCCGGCGCACTCAAGATTGCAGCGAAAAAGAGGCTCCAACATGAGCACGAGGGGATAGCGCTCAACCCGCTTAACTTTTTGAGTGATCACGTACTTTGCAACGGTATACATCTGAGAGACTGGTACAGCCATCATGCTCTCCTTATACGATACATCGAATATTGACCTATGATCATAGTATATTAGACTTTTTTGAGTTGGAAAGGTTACAGAGAAAATATGGAGGCGCCGAGCGGGTTCGAACCGCTGAATCGCAGTTTTGCAGACTGCTCCCTTAGCCACTTGGGTACGGCGCCCGAAGGCGTATTATAGAGACTATCAGTCAACGAAGACAAGAATGACAGAGACGTGTAGCTGCAAAACATTACGAACGCGCAGGCAACACAGGAATTTCTTTTCGTCCAATCACTTTTTCTTCGTCTTCTGAATTGTTGAAAGAAGGAAACTGAGAGGATTGAAAGGCTGGAAGGGCTACATCTGCTTGACCCGTACTCGCCAACTCCGCTTCTTTTTCCTGAGCCATCATTTCAACTTCTTGAATCAACACATCAATCAACTCTTCTGACGGAACCTTGCGAACAAGCTTCCCTTTTTTAAACAAAATACCAGAACCTTGCCCACCGGCAATCCCAATGTCGGCCTCCTTCCCCTCTCCGATGCCATTGACCACACAGCCAAGCACAGAGACGGTCAAAGGAGTTTTGACATGACCAAGCCGATTCTCCAATTCATTCGCCATACGAACAACATCGATTTCCACACGGCCACACGTCGGACAGGCGATCACATTCACCCCTCGATGTCGCAACTCTAAGGACTTTAATATTTCAAACCCAACCTTGACTTCTTCCACTGGATCAGCGGCAAGCGAAACCCGCAAGGTATCGCCAATGCCTTGCGACAGAAGCCACCCCAAGCCCATGGAAGACTTAATCGCACCAGTCATCGCCGTTCCGGCTTCCGTGATGCCAATATGCAAGGGATAATTAGATTGCTGCGCAAACAACCAGTAGGCATCAATCGCCATATGAACATCCGAGGCCTTGAGTGACACTTTCATGTTGGTAAAGCCAACATCTTCCAACGCATGCACCGCATTTAAGGCAGACTCTGCAAGGGCTTCAGCCGTGGGATAGCCATACTTCTCAAGAATTGGCTTTTCAAGAGAACCACCATTCACGCCAACTCGCAGCGGAATGCCGTTGTCATTGACAGCCTTTATGACTTCTTCCGTCTTCCACCACGGCCCGATATTGCCAGGATTAATGCGAACACAATCAACAATTGCAGCCGCCTTAAGTGCAAGGCGATGGTCAAAATGTATATCGGCAATGAGTGGAACGGTCATGTGAGGTTTAATCTTCGACAAGGCCGCAACAGCCTCTTCATCGGGTACGGCAACTCGAATCAGTTCACACCCAGCTTGCTCCAACTGATGAATCTGCTCAAGCGTACCCTTCACATCGCTGGGATGAGGAATAGTCATGGATTGAACGGAAATTGGCGCATCTCCGCCAATTTTGACATTCCCAACCTGTATTTGCTTGGTTTTCCTACGAGTGATATACACGATAGTATTCCAGACTAATCCATCACAGTGTGGAGAGGAACTCGTGCGAGCAAGGCCTTGGCTTGGTCATAAATGCCATTCGCCGTTAGCCCATATTTTTCTCGCAAAAGGTCTTGAGGACCCTGTTCTATATAAAAATCTGGCAGCGCTAAGACCTTGGTCGGAATATGCCAGAGACCTTGATCAGACAACGACTCGAGCACGGCTGATCCAAACCCACCCATCTGGCACCCTTCTTCCATGGTCAGCAAGCATTTCACCTTCTTGGCGACCGTTCCGATTAACTCGTTATCGAGAGGCTTGACGAAGCGTGCATTTACGACTGCTGCAGAAATACCTTCTTGAGCCAGCCGTTCTGCGGCCTCCATCGCATGGTGCACTAACACCCCAACCGCGATCAATGCCACATCGTCTCCATCTCGCAAGAGCTCACCTTGCCCAAGCGGTAAAGGCTCTGGAGTCGCATCCATCGGCACCCCAAGACTTGCCCCGCGTGGATACCGGACAGAAACGGGACAGTCATAATGAATGCAGCTCTTCATCATATGCTGCAGTTCGTTCTCATCTTTTGGAGCCATCACTACCATATTGGGCACATGTCGTAAGAAGGCAAAGTCAAATGCTCCATGATGCGTTGTCCCATCTTCCGCAACCAACCCTCCACGATCAATACACAACGTGACGGGTAAATTTTGCGTCGCCACATCATGCACCACTTGATCGTAGGCCCGTTGCAGAAACGTTGAATACATGCAAATGACAGGGCGCATGCCCTGAGCGGCCAAGCCTGCGGCAAAGGTCACGGCATGCTGCTCGGCAATTCCCACATCATAGATTCGATCAGGAAAGGCCTTTTCAAACGCGGCCAGCCCAGTGCCTTCACACATCGCCGCCGTAATCGCAACAATTCGCTTATCATCCTTGGCCATATCGACTAAGGTTTTCACCGCTATTGCGCTATAGGAAGGCCTTGTGGCTTTTTTCGTCGGCTCTCCAGTTTTCGCATCGAAGGGTGAACAGGCATGAAACCAAACCGGGTTTTTCATAGCCGGCTCAAAACCTAAGCCTTTTTTGGTAATGACATGAAGAAGTGTCGGACCTTTCAATTTGAGCACATTGTCCAGCGTCGTCAACAAATGCTCAAAGTTGTGTCCATCAATCGGCCCAACATAACGAAAGCCTAATTCCTCAAAGAGCAGACCTGGCAGTAAAAACCCTTTGGCCAGTTCTTCCGCCCGAATCGCCATCTTTTTGACTGGCTCACCAATCTGGGGAATAGTTTCGAGAAGCTGCGACGTTTCTTCACGTAATCGCGTATAGAATTCACCGGTAAACGTTCGATTGAGGTACGCCGAAATTGCCCCAACGTTTCGAGATATAGACATCTGATTGTCATTGAGGATCACGACTAAATTTTTCTTGAGATCGCCAGCATGCTGCAACCCCTCCAAGGTCATACCTGCCGTCAAAGCTCCGTCCCCCACGACACAGACCGTCCGATGAGGGAGTCCCATTTGTTCATGCGCTTCGGAATAGCCAACAGCCGCCGATACGCCAGTTCCCGCATGTCCGGCGTTAAACGCGTCATACTCGCTTTCTTCACGCTTACAAAACCCACTCATCCCGCCAAACTGCCGTAATGTATGAAATTGCTCTCGTCGACCCGTGAGAAGTTTGTGCGCGTACGCTTGGTTACTCGTATCCCACACGATTTTATCGTTCGGGGTATCAAGCAAGTAATGCAACGCGACTGTGAGCTCCACAACGCCTAAATTTGACGCTAAATGCCCACCGACATTCGAAAGAACAGAGATGATTAAGCTCCGGATTTCCTGACACAATTCAGGAAATTCTTCGGGCGATAATTTTTTAAGATCTGCAGGACTCTCAATCCGTTGTAGTATCGACATAGCTATAACCTTTCGCTGTTCATATTGAATTCGTCGCCAGGGCAGGAAAACATACAGGAATCGACAATACTACGTAGTTTTCATTATACCTGTAATTCTCCCATAGACAGGGAAACAAGTCAAGAAATCTTGTTGCCAACTTAAGAAGTCATATGCTAATGCGATTCGGCTGAATTCTGCACATTCCCCTCAAGCTTTTGAAGAATCTTTTCGGCTTCAGGTTTATATCGAAACGCCCAACTCCAATTCTGTTCGGAGGGGTGACGTTGAACAATATTCCGTAGCTCTTTCGTCGCCGCAGCCACATTCTTTCTTTTGACATAGAGCTTCGCAAGATCAAGTCGTGCGTGAGTATCATGCTCATCAGCCAGCACAGCTTTTTTCAAGTAGGCCAATGCGGCATCTTCATCTCCCCCTAAAAACCACGGCAATTCATCCAACATCCGGCCAAGCATATGCAAGGCCGGGGCATGATCAGACTGCAACTCCACGGCTCTGTTCGCATGGAATTTCAATTCATCTACCACGAGTGCAGAAGCCATACGGCCCTTGAGTTGCGTGGCACTCCCGAGATTTGCAGCATAAAAAAAGTGCGCATCGGCAAGCGACTCATCGTGCGTAAGAGCCTGCTTCGCCAAACGAGCGCCTGCTTCATGGATGGCGATTCGTTGCGTATTTCCTTCAGCACTGAGGTCACCTAATTGCAAATACAGTCCGGCAAGCCGACTCAAGACCTGCGGCTCATTGGGACTTACTTGCGTTACAGCCTCTAATCGCTGAATATCTTCCTGAATCACCTGAATGTGCTCAGCTCTCTCCAGGTGAGCCCACACCGGACCGCTTGCGGCACACACACACGCAAACACAATCCATCCAACGACTTGCCGAGAAGGTATCCATTTCAAAAAACCAAAACCCCTTCCACGGCTATAGCCGTTCCAATATACTTCTGTCTGTATGACGTGTGTTGTTGTGCTGTGTACATGATGTACATTCGGCTGGAAGTTACTTGGTTTCGCTATAGACTGTCCCCTCGTTTCCACGCCTTCCTCGCTCATGCTGAAAAAAATCCTACCATTTTTACGTCTCTCATTGCCTAGAACGGATAATCCAACCCGGCAAAGACCGCTCCTCCTTCTTTACTGTACGCCCAATCTACGCGCCCAACCACATTTGGACGAACAATTCCGCGGAACCCAACTCCTGGAGTCACCTCATATTCACTAAACTGTCTGAATTCAAAATTACTATACGTCCGCCCCATATCAACAAAGGGCGCGACCTCAAACTCTACGTTCACATTAAAAAATCGAACCCCAAGGACATGAATTCGTTCTTCAACATTCAGTGACACCAAATGCCGGTCAATAAAACGATCCTCACCAAACCCACGCAAGTTGTGTTGACCGCCAAGGGAGCTTCGTTCATAAAAAGGAATCCCATCGCCAAAGCTCAACTGAACATTTCCGCGTATAGCCAAGATCATTCGCTTTGATGGGGTCGGGAATAACGCTCGCACATCGACGCCATACCGAAAATACACAAAATCATTAAGACTTTGCCGTTGAAAATTATGACTGGCCTCAGCGTAGGCCTCAGCACGGGTTCCAGCGGTTGGCGTGATGAGATTGTCTCGAGTGTCATATTGAAAAACTAATCGATTCGCCAAGATTGCCGTCCGCTCGATTCCCGTAAGTCCGGCGAACCGAACTCCCGTAAATGGCCGAGCCTTCACACCGCCCGGCTGCACTTCCACATCACGATACCGCTGTCCAATCATCAGCCGTGTCACATCGTTCAGATGCACCCCAAAGCTCCATTGCACCCCAATTTCCCGGCTCGTATAGTTGGATTCGTTACTTTCTGGCGTCGTCTGCCCAATCCCATAGAACCGTTTTGTGGCGTTTTTAAAAAACTCGGCGCCCACATCCAGAAAAAATAAGCCTTGGATAAATCCGGGATCCTGGTAACGAATTTTCAGCTTTCGTTCAATCTCCTCGGTGTAGGACCCCACAAACTCCATTTGGCGACCAGCAGACCAATAGCGGTAATAGTTCATGGTCCCACGGACTCCCAAAAATGAATTATGAATCGCCATGGGCGCCATGAGCGAGACAAGATTTCCCTCGTCGTCGGACTCAAGGACAGGAATAATAAGGCCAAAGTCTTGGCCATCGTTCTTCGATGCAGAAATAGCCGGAACGGCAAAGATAGACTGACTGGCCGAGGCAAGAGACGGACATATGCTGAGAGAGACTGCGAACAAAAAAAGGAGGGTACTCAGAAACCAACGGCAATGAGGCATGAAACACAACCCAATCAGGGCTGAGTCGCCTGATCGGCTTTCGTCCGCAATTTCGTCAACAGACCTTCAAACGAGGAGGTTTTGAGGATACGCGCAAATTGCCCGCGATAGTTTTTCATCAAGCTCACCCCGTCGATAATCACATCATACACTCGCCACTCCTGACCTTTTTTGAGCAAGCGGTAATCGATAGGAACACGAGACTTCGGTGAGATGACCTTCGTCTGCACTTCAGCAAAATTGCCCTTCGTGCGTTCTTTCAGATACTCGACTTTTTCTCCGGAATAGGAGTCAACATTGCCGGCATAGGACTTGGTAAGAAATCGTTGAAACAGAGCCACAAACTCCCGCTGCTGTTGCGAATTAAGATTACCCCATTCTCGCGAGAGCGTCCGTTTTCCCATTTCCTCATAGTCAAAGCGTTGACCGATCACCTCAATCAACCGCGTCAGGCGCTCTGATTTTTTGTCCTCACTCTGCAATTCTTTCTGTTGCAAGACAGCGAGAACCCGATCAATGGTGCCTTTAATAGCCTCGGTTGCCGACCCAGCATCAGCGGCATGCCCAATAGAGGACACTCCAAGCACACACCCGAGAAAAAGACCGAGGACAGTCACACGTAATCCACAGTTTGATTTCATTCGATGCTCCATTGCACGCTGGTTCATAAGCTGTTCACCTTATTGTGCATTCCCTACAATACCATGACGTACACAAATTAGTCTCTGGGCCATGGAAAACGTTACACGACATTCAAAACGTCCCGTCTGGCAAGGACTGACCAAGCCCTTCCTCATTTTACGCAACGTCTGAATCTTATTGGGAGATCCTTCCATTAACTTCCTATCAATCTTACCACGGGAGAGGGTTGATGCAATAAAACCAAGTCACAGGTCCACGTCAACTTGTAGAGGTGCGGCGTTGCGAGTCATAGCGTTGTCCAACCTCCTCCAAAAATATCTGAAAAAACTGGGTGAGACTTCGAGAAGCCGCCACCATGTGTTTTCGTAATTGAAGTATGTGGAGTACGGATGTAGGTTTCCGTATTATCTCACCCACGCCTTTCATCCAGTCGCCTGGATGAAGAAACAAATTGAAATCTATCGGAAGATCTTCATCGCTCAAATCCGATATGGTCCGGACCACCATAAACGGAATATGTTGAGTCTGCGCAACATACCCTAATGACGCACTTTCCATATCGAGCGCCACCGCATGTGTCCGGTCGGCCACAATCTTTTTTTCCGCACCAGTTCCGACTATGCGTGAAAGAGATACGATGTGACCGAACTGACTTCCGCTATCGATGGAACGGGCAAGGCGTAAAGCATGACTTCGAAACCGATCGTCACACACAATCGGGGTTTGGCCAGGGGAATGAGGGAAAACTGAGGCTGCATCCATCATCACTTCATGACCAACCACAATCGCACCAATGGAACACGGAACCAACGCTCCGGCAAACCCTGAAGACACCACGACATCCCACGATGCATCACTGAGCACAGACCGAGAGATGTCATAGGCTTTTTGAGGACCGATACCTGACTGAAATACAGAGACGTGCGCCTTCCCTCGACGCCCAATCGCACATCGAACGCCAGCCATGGTGGTCGTTTGCTCTACCGCCAAAGCTTTGAGGACAGCCTGATATTCCCAACGAGTCGCAGTAAAAATGGCAAGCGTAACTTGGGGAACCTCGGATGAGACAATTGGCCTCACAGATCTACTGATCGCTTAGAGGTTTTTTTGATGATGTCGTCGGGCTGCCTGTGTGGCAATGCGCAATTCATCAGCTCGTGACTGGCCATTCATCTTGATATTTCGATACATCGCCAGGGCCCACAAGGGGAAATACTTGAAATACCCATGGTAGCGGAGATAAAACACGCGGGGGAATCCAGTTCCTGTATGAAAAGGCTCATCCCATACCCCATCTTGCCGTTGATGACGCAGCAAGTAATTCACGCCGCGCACGACGCTAATGGAATCTGAGGCGCCTGCCGCAAGCAAGGCCATCAATGCCCACGCGGTCTGCGACGCAGTGCTTTCACCTCGGCCAGCCTGACCAGGATCAGCATAGGACTCGCACGACTCGCCCCACCCTCCATCATGATTCTGAACCGTTTCTAACCAAATCACAGCTTTTTGAACCCACGGAGCGGTCATATCAATATCAATCGCGCGAAGCCCCGAGAGCACACACCATGTCCCATAGACATAATTCACACCCCAACGACCATACCAACTCCCATCCGCTTCCTGCTCACGTTGCAAGAACTCTAAAGCCGGCTCTACCGCTGGATGTGAGCGATCATACCCTAATGTGCCCAACATTTCGAGACATCGGCCGGTCAGATCGGCTGTACTCGGATCTAGTAGCGCCTCATGATCGGCAAATGGAATTTTGTTGAAGATAAGACGATTATTGTCTTTATCGTAGGCTCCCCAACCACCATCGGACCCTTGCATGGCTAAGGCCCATTCGCAACCCGATCGAATCGCGTCATCTCGATCAGCCGGCAATTCTGTCTCAAGTTTTGACAAGGCAATGACCACAGCGGCCGTGTCATCCACATCTGGATACCAATCATTTTCACCCTGAAAGTACCAACCGCCGGGACGAGCGTCGGGTGACGACACGACCCAATCGCCGACTCTGTCGGTTTGACGCGATCGCAACCAGGAGGCTGCACGCAATAACGACGGATGATCAGCTTTCAACCCACGCTCAACAAGCATATCCAAGGTCAATGCCGTATCCCAAACAGGTGAGACGCAGGGCTGAAGATGCAGCGTTCCTCTTTGACTCCCCCCATCACGAGACGGTGCATACACCTCAAGAGCTTCGATTTCTTTCAGTGCTTTGGCAATCTGCGGATGATCAACCGAATAGCCTAACGCCTGCAGGGCCACGATTGAATTCGCCATGGCTGGATAAATGGCTCCCAGCCCTCCCTCCCCCTGCATATGTTCCAACATCCAGGCTTCAGCCTTTTTGACGGCACGCTTTCGTAGCGATTGCACGGGGTACATCTCATACAGTTTCAGAACCGAGTCAATCCAGACAAAAAAGTTCCGCCAACTCAACCAGACTCCATCCTTCGTAAAAGGCGAAACCTGTGAATAGTCGACCTGGTTCGAAGGCTGAACAAACAGTTCTTCAATCCCTTGTGCCTTCGAAATATGACAAAGAGGTCGTTTTGCAAAAATGATGAGAAGGGGAATAATCACGACGCGCGACCAATACGACACCGCATACAGATTAAAATACAACCACTGAGGCGCCAACATAATTTCAGCCGGCATGCTCGGCACCCTTCTCCAGGGGTACTGTCCGAATAATGCCAAGGTAATCTTGGTAAAGACATTGGCTTCAACCACGCCCCCACGATCAAGGATCAACTCGCGTGCCTTCTTCATGAACGGTTCATCAGGCGAGACGCCACAGAGCTTTAAGGCAAAGTACGCTTTGACCGATGCGCTGAGATCTGTTGGACCACCTAAATAAATTGGCCATCCCCCTTCATCCAATTGCATGTCAATCAGGTAATGCATCGCCTTCCGTTCCCGCTCGGGATCAACGCGATCCATAAATCTTCTCAACATCAGATATTCAGAGGTAAGCGTCGTATCGGCTTCGAGTTCAGCGACCCAGTATCCCACCTCTCTATTTTGGTGAGAGAGGAACCAGGATTCCCCTCGTAGCAATGCCTCTTCAATCGACTCAGCATGACCGAGCGTTGCCGAGGACGCACGGCTTGAAGACGACGGAGCCGAAGGTACGGGATTGGGATTATGAGAAACGAGTTTCAGGTCTGGGGTATGTCGCGTTGTCGCACGGGACTTTAAGGCTGGATGAACATTCGATAACAAACTGTCAGAAAGACGCACCAACAGTTGCTTGAAAATCCTCATAAATTATTTGCGAACGTCTGGTATATGAAAACACCGATGAAGAGAATGCACGAGCATTCATAGGGATACCCCCACGATACCCCTTATGCTGTAGAGGACTATTGCTTATAGCAAAACACCTAGGCACTGTCAACGCAATGCGAGAGATTGAGATGAAGGCAGGTTCGCCTAAAGAAAGGAACGGAAGGAAGGACGAAAGGGAAACAGTGACGTCAAAACTATGATCTACTTCCCCTTATCATCACGAAAGCAAAATAATACGTTCTCGATCATGCTGGACATGCTTCGTTCCATTACGAGTATCAAACACGACAGATGCCTGCTTGACAATCATGTCATAGTCAAAAGCCGAATGGGCCGTCAAGATAAGGGCACACGAGCTTTTGGCAACGAGCTCTGGGGTGAGTTCTTGAGATTTATACTGCCGATCTGCAATAGAAATGCTTGGAGCAAAGGGATCCGAATACACCAGCGTGGCATTTTCACGTTGCAATAATTCCATGACTTTTGTCGCCGGCGATTCACGCTCGTCGCTAATATCGGCCTTATACGTGACTCCCAACACTAACACTTGCGCTCCATTCAGACATTGGCCACGTTGATTGAGCACACGCTGCAGTTTACTGACAACGTAATAGGGCATATTTTCATTGATTTCGCCGGCCAATTCGATAAATCGAGTATGAATATCATATTCCTTCGATTTCCACGCCAAATAATAGGGGTCCAAAGGAATACAATGACCGCCAACGCCTGGGCCAGGATAGAACGGCATAAACCCAAAATTTTTGGTCGCCGCAGCATCGATCACTTCATACACATTAATGTCCATTCGGTCGCATAGTAACGTGAGCTCATTGACCAATGCGATATTCACCGAACGAAACACGTTCTCAAACACTTTGGCCATTTCCGCCACGCGCGGAGAACTCAGCGGAAATATTTTGACAATAGACTGTTCGTAAAAGGCCTTCGCCACTTCACGACAACCTTCCGTCACACCACCAACGAGCTTGAAGGTATTATGCGTCTTAAAGTCCTCATTGCCAGGATCTACCCGTTCAGGAGAAAAGGCCACAAATAAATCCTTTCCAACCGTCAGGCCCCGCTCTACTAATCGAGGAAGAATCACTTCTTCTGTCGTACCTGGATATGTGGTGCTCTCCAACACCACTAAAAGATCTGGATGCGCATACCGTGCAAGATGCTCTGTCACCTTTAAAATCGCAGTAATATCCGGCTCTTTATTTTTGGTAAGCGGAGTCGGCACACAAATAAGGACAACGTCACAATCCTGTAACTTCGAAAAATCGGTGGTGGCGACAAGCTTCTTACTCTCCACAACCTCGTGGAGCTCCACGTCATCTACATCACCAATGTAATTATTCCCTTGATTGACCAAATCGACTTTTTCAGCGACTGAATCGATTCCGATGACAGAAAACCCTGTTTTAGCCTGAAGAACGGCAAGAGGAAGTCCAACATAACCGAGACCAACAACGCCAACTTTGGCTGAACGATCTTTAATTTTCTCCAACATCTTCATCTATCACTCCTCCTTGAGCACCTTCGTATGGCTATCACAGACATTCATCTTTTCCATCGGGTAGGTCAATCGGAAACTTTATAGCGAAATGACATAACTTCCAAGAGGTAACTTTGGCTATGATCTTTGCCATCACCGGGAAAAAGCCGAGAATAGGCCGCCGGGATTAACCCTGTCCACTCCTGTTTATAGATAAGGGTCGCCAAGACAACGCAATATCACATGTCGTAGAGACGGCAGTGTATAGGAACGGCTATAACCATAGAAAGGCAATATCATTGTCGAATCAAATTTCGTTTCGGGGAGAATCAGACAGAACACACCCTGCGACCATCATGACCTAAATGGAGTGCCCGGACTTCCTACGATGAAACATCATTGGTCACATTTGTTAACACTTTATCTTGATCAATGGCCCAGACATCACAGGTGGTATCACCATCGATATTTCCAATGGCGACAGCCACAAAACTGTTTGGCGTCGCCTGGTCCAAGGTTGATGCGGTACAACCAGGCGGAAGCGTCCCGAGGCTAGACTTTCCAATTTCATAGTAATACCGTTGCGATGAACCACTCACCGCAAACCCTATTGCATTAAAATCGTCAATATAGCCATTATTTTCTGCAAAATACGCAATCTCACCGGTATGAATAGCGACCAAATTATTCTTGGCCTCCGTCTGCTTGGCCTTTGCTTGATACGTCATAAACTTGGGGATGGCAATAGTCGCAAGTATACCAATAATCGCCACGACAATCATAAGCTCGGTTAAACTAAACCCTTGTCTATTGCGTACGTGCTTTCTCATATGAATTCTCCTACGGATAAAGCGACCCTAATGCACTCGACATTCTGGGGGTGTTGCTTACAACGAGCTATCACACAACCACTGCTACTATTGTGCAAGAAGCTCCATCATTTGTCTATTCCCATACTGCATTCGATCTATGAACATCACAACTGACAGTCAGACGCGTTCCACTTCATTCGAGTCTCTTGTCGGTCAACCCAAATGGAAGCCTAAGTAAACAATTCGTGATGCGATATTCCATATGTACGAGACCACCCCAATGACTGACAATAGCCCAAATGAGGGGCAGAGGAACTTCGGCAAAGTTATAAAAACAGTGACCCGCTGCCGCCCGTGATTTCTACATACGTTTAGGGAGTGAAGGAATGTTCAGAAGCGCTATGACTGACTTTGGGAAGTTCTGACTGGAGTGTACCCTGTGAAGTCGGCTCACCAAATCCTTGATCTCGAAACCGCTTGATCAATCGCTCATTCGACGAATCAAGTTCAAGTGACCGCGCCCAGGCCTTCTGAGCTTTGTCTAACTCATCCCGTTGAAGGTATATTTCACCAAGATGTTCAAATATAACTGGATCATCGGCAATTAACGACAACGCATGATTAATCGTTGCCAGAGCCTCCTCACTTCGCCCAACTTTGAACAAAGCCCAACCGAGGCTATCGATATAATATCCATTATTCGGCTTTAATTTCACAGCACGTTGAGTGAGTTTGAGTGCCTGTTCGACCTGAACCCCACGATCCGCGTAGCTATAGCCGAGATAATTCAAGGCATCGGCATGTTCCGGCTCCAATTTCAATGCATGTTGCATGGCCTGAACAACATCGTCAAATCGATCCAATTTGTCATAGGCCGTACCCAGATTAAAGTGGAGATCTGCATTCGTCGGATCTTGCTGTATGCCTTCCTCAAACTCTTGGGCTCCAGACTCATAGTCTTCTTGCTGAAGATACGTGAGACCCAATAATAAATATGGCTCTGATCGCTTCGGATGAATGTGTTTCGCTTGCTCTAAGTGTGAGACGGCATCGGGGTACTGTTTTTGGCGGTAAGACAAAAACCCAAGATGTAATAAACTGTCATAGTACTGCGGGTTAATCTTGAGATTGGCTTGATAGGTGTCTATCGCCTGCTGAAAATCTTTCTGCTCTTCATACATAAGGCCCAGATAGTCGCGAACGCGCAACTCATTGGGTCGTGCCTGTAAAATTGCGGTCAGCTCATCAATCGCTTGTTGATAGTTACCCATTTCGCCATAAATCAACGCCGTACGAACTTTAATGTTCAAATCATCTGGATGATCTGCTGCAAGCAACGCTAATTGTTTCAAGGCATTCTCGTACGAGTGGTCAATGAGATATAGCCTGACAAGTTGCAAGCGAAATTCTTTATCATGAGGGTTTACCTCACGCAGGTATTGTTCGTACACATCAGCAGATTCCTGTTGCTTCTTTTGATCCTCATGCAAACTGGCCAAGCTCTGGTAGGCACGGCGAAAGTCTGTCCGTAATTCTATGGCCTTTTTAAAATGCTGCTCTGCCGCATCGACTTCACCTGATTCATTGATTGTAATGCCAAGATAGTAATGGGCTGCAGAAGAACGTGGAACTTGAGCGATTGCTGTTTCAAAGATAACCTTAGCTTCCGCTGTCCGCTTAAGACCCAAAAGAAGCATCCCTTTTGAAACATACCCTTGCTCTTCTCCTGGGGATGCGGCAATCACGCGATCGAAAATGGATAGCGCTGTCTTCGAATGACCAGTTCCCGCATACACGCGCGCTAACTGCATTAGATGAGAGACATCCTCAACCTCTGTCAACGGAATGGCATTGGCCATTTCAACGGCCAAAGACATCTCACTATTCGAAAAATGTAGCGTCGCAATGCGTAATTTTAAAAATGCTGAATCAGGATCAACTCGCAATCCCTTTCGATATTCCGCGATGGCCTCTCTTGGATTATTGGCCAATTCAGCCATATAACCGCGAAGAAAGTGATAGTAGGCTTGAGGATTCACCTGTACAGACACAGGACGTGGAGGGGGAGAAAGCTTAGGATTTCCCTGAGGGGCGGTACCGCACGACAAAATCAACAGAGGAGTGGCGAGAAACACGAGCGAGAGCCGTGCCCGACAAGAAGAAAAATGTTCCCAATATTGACGACCCAAAATATCCACCTAGATCACGATCACCAAGTTCATGTGTATTCTATCATGATCGGCACACAGACGGGATCTCACAATGAAAAAAATTTATAATCGATATTTTACTGGCTCTGTTGATGCTCCTCAAGATCTCGAAACGCCGCATATTGCTCATGAAAGTGAAGACGAGGCTCACCAATAGGACCATTTCGGTGCTTACGAACAAGAATTTGAGCCACACCCTTTTCTTCTGTGTCAGGGTCATAGACTTCATCACGATAAATAAACATGACCACATCGGCATCTTGCTCAATCGCACCAGATTCCCGCAGGTCAGCAAGTACGGGTCTTTTATCCGTCCGATTTTCAACCGCGCGGCTTAACTGCGACAACGCAATAATTGGAATATCAAGCTCCTTCGCCAATCCCTTCAGTGCACGCGAAATATCAGAGATTTCCTGCTGCCGCGACTCAGAATCTCGCCGACCTTCCATGAGCTGCAAATAGTCAATAATTAACAGGTCAAGGCCGTGCTCGGCCTTGAGGCGACGGGCCTTGCCTCGCATTTGCTGCACGGAAAGGTTGCCGGAATCATCGATGTAAATTTTCGCCTCCTCCAGACGAGTCGCCGCATTCGTCAAGGCTTTCCAATCATGACTGGATAGCTGACCCGTTCGAAGCGCATGAGAATCGAGCAACGCCTGTGAACTCAACATCCTCAGCACAAGCTGGGCTTTTGACATTTCCAAGCTAAAGATCCCAACCACGGCATTGCCTTTGATTGACGCATTTTCCGCAATCCCGAGCGCCAGACTGGTTTTACCCATGCTTGGCCGACCAGCAATAATGATGAGATCGGAAGGCTGTAACCCTGCCGTAAGATCGTCAAGTCTGGCATATCCTGTTGGAATGCCCGTGATACGTTCCTTACGACTGTAGAGACGATCAACAATTTCTACACTTTCTTTAATAATGTCGCTGACTGGCAGAAACGAGCGCCCTAACTTTCCTTGCGCTAAACGAAAAACCTCTCGTTCTGCAAAATCTAACAATTCATCAGTAGGACTTGTTCCTTCATACCCTCGAGTCGCCACATCTGTGGCCGTGCGAATCAGTCCACGCAGCATGGATTTATCATGGACGATCTTACTATGGTATCGGATATTCGCGGCACTGGCTACCATGTGGACGAGTTCAGCTATATACGATGCCCCGCCGATATTCTCTAATTCGCCAATGCTTTTCAGGTGTTCGGTTAATGTAATTTGGTCAACCGGCTCATTGTGCTCCGAGAGCGTCATCATCGCTTGGTAGATAATGCAATGAGCTGACCGATAAAAATCTTCTTCCGATACAATCTCAATCGCACGGTTTAAGGCTGCGTTATCAAGTAAAATCGCGCCAAGCACAGATTGTTCCGCCTCCAGATTTTGTGGAGGCAGACGGAGATCGGTCATTTCAGACACTGACATGAGGCGGTCCATTCAATAGGTCTGGCAATTCATGGCACTCGACCGTCGACAGGCGAGGTTGCTTCTGTTGAGATGCACATTTCATCAGCACAACAGAGTGAGGAGGTACGCGAGGAGCACCGAAGATAATAGCTGTGACTGTCCCCATTTTTTTTGCACGATCACGCGCGTGATGAATCAGAGCAGATTTTCCAACCACCACGGCTTCTTGAATAACCTGCAACCCTTCGCTTCGTAACCGCTGTGCTAACTTATATGCCACACCAAACTGTTTAAGAGGAGCCATAAGCAAGATCGGCACGCCCTGCGCTCCGGCATGGAATCCGATGGGATCTAAGCTCGCAACCACACGATCCATATTAAGGGCAAACCCTGTTGAGGGTAAATCTCGTCCAAATCGACCTAATAAATGATTATACCGACCTCCCCCCCCTAGCTCAGAACCAAGTGACGAGGTAAAGACATCGAATACCACACCGTCATAATAATCAAATCCTCGAGACTCACCAAGATCTAACAACATATGATCCTTGAGTCCCGCAAGGTCAAGTAAATGATAGACCTTGGCTAAACGCTCAAGCGGTCGCGTTAACGCCACATCTTTTCCAGCAACCGACCTCCCCCATTCCAGCACCTCATCCTGCCCACAACGCCCAGCGGCATCTAAAATGACCTGTGTTTTCTTTCGAGGCAAGCGTTCCTGGCCTAAGATACTTTCTAGTGCGGGGAGATCCTTATGGGCCGCCGCGGATTCCGCTTTTCGTTGCCCAGCCTCCGATAAACCAGACTTCGTTAGCAAGGCATGATAAAACCCGACATGGCCAAGCGAGACTTTAAAGTCTGGAAGACCCACAGCCTTCAGTAACTCAATGAGGGACATCAAGACTTCAGCGTCGGCATTGGCATCGTCCAGCCCAATCAACTCAACCCCAACCTGGAAAATCTCCCGTTCTCGTCCAGCATGTTCCGCTTCATAGCGAAAGACGGTCGTGCGATACGACAGCCGTAAGGGAAGGCCTGCACCGCCCATTCCCATCGCAACAATTCGTGCAATTTGCGCGGTGATGTCCGGACGGAGCACAAGGATACGACCCGTGGTCCAATCCGCAAATTTATAACACTTCTCTAATACTTCCGGAGCAAGGCCGCCAGACAGGACATCAAGATATTCAAAGGTTGGAAGAATGATCTCACGATAACCCCATCGTGAGAGAAGCGTGATGAGTTGACTTTCTAATGTTCGGACACGGCGCGCGGTATCCGGCCCAAACGTAGCCGTTCCGATTGGAATGAGGGAGCGCGCCGGTTTCATAGAAAGGTTAAAGAGAAAAATCGACTCGTGGTTATCGTTTGAACCCAGGAAAAGAATAGGCCTGGCCCACCTAGTGACCTTTAGAGAGATCGACGAGTCTCGCCGAGAGGATCCCATCCTCTCGCTTCACAACATCTAAAACCTCTGCCGGAGGAGGGGAATCTAACCCGAGGATCAACAGAGCCTGACCACCTTGCTGTTCGGCTCGAGAACATTGCATTTGCGCAATATTCACCGAATGTTCACCAAGGATTCGCCCAACGGTCCCAATGACGCCCGGACGATCAACATTGTCGATCAAAATCATTTGTCCATCACAAATCACCTCGACCTGGAATTGGTTGATCTCAACGATACGAGGTTCTTGTCGATGAAAGAGCGTCCCGGCGAGATGATAACTCTTTTGCCCCGTGTCGACTTTGATACGAATAAGACTGGTGAAATCGCCAGCGTCACTGCTCTTGACTTCTTTTACCTCGACTCCACGTTCTTTCGCCACAACTGGAGCATTCACAAAGTTAATGACATCTTCCAGAATCGGAGATAACAAGCCCTTGAGCACCGCAATGGTCAGTGGGGCCACCGATAGTCCGGCCACTTCACCAAAATATTCTACCGTGACAGATTTGACTCCCCCTTCAATGAGCTGAGCTTGGAAATGCCCCATACGCTCGGCCAGCGTTAAGTATGGCTGGAGCTGAGGAAGGACCTCTGGCGACACCGACGGAACATTCACCGCGCCACGGGCCAGACCACGCTTAAAGTAATCCACAAACTGCTCGGCTATCCCAATCGCCACGTTTTCTTGCGCTTCTTCTGTCGAAGCCCCGATATGCGGCGTACAGATGAAATTGTCGAGCGTCAGCAAAGGATGATCAGCCTTGATCGGCTCTTCTTCAAATACATCAAACGCCGCCGCATACACTTTCTCGGCTTTCAACGCGTCATATAAGTCCTGCTCATTGATAATGCCGCCTCTTGCACAATTCACGATCATCACGCCGTCTTTCATGTCCTTGATCGTCGTGGCATTAATCAGACCCTTCGTTTCATTCGTCAACGGGGTGTGCACAGAGATGACATCGGCCCGCTGAAACAGCTCTGCCAATTCAACAACTTCAATCCCCATCTGCTGGGCACGATCTTTTGCCAAATACGGGTCATACCCGATCACGTTCATGAAATGTCCTTGGGCTAATTTGGTCACATGGGAGCCTATTTGACCGAGCCCAACCAACCCCATCGTCTTGTTGTACAATTCCACTCCCATGAACTTACTTTTTTCCCACTTCCCGGCTTTCATAGAAGCCGTGGCTTGGGGAATCTTACGGCTCATCGACACGACCATCGCCATCGTGTGCTCGGCTGTTGTGATGGTATTCCCGCCTGGAGTATTCATCACAACAATTCCGCGTCGGGTTGCCGCATCAGTATCGACATTATCAAGCCCCGTCCCGGCTCGCCCGATGATGCGCAGTCGCCCACCCGCCTCAATCACCTCTTTCGTGACTTTGGTAGCGGAGCGCACAATGAGCCCTTCATAGTCTTTTATTTCTTTGAGTAACTCTTCTTTGGACAACTTGGTTTTCACACCAACCGAAAACCCAGCATGTTCCAACACTTCAACTCCACGAGCAGACAATTTATCACTCACTAAAATATTCATAGGTATCTTTTAAGCAACCTCCTCTTTCCTTCTTACAAAGGAGCAACGTATTAGGCTTTGCGTTTTTCAAAATCAGCCATGTAGGCAATCAGCGCATCAACTCCGACCTCAGGCATGGCGTTGTAAATACTGGCTCGCATCCCACCAACGGAACGGTGACCTTTCAGCGTGGTTAACCCCGCTTCCGTGGCTCCGGCGAGAAATTCTTTGTCTAAATCAGCATTGGCCAGGACAAATGGTATGTTCATCCATGAACGAGCAGACTTCTCAACTGGATTACTATAGAAACTTGAATTATCAATGGCGGCATACAGCTTTTGTGCCTTACGTTCGTTGACTTTCCCTATCGCGTTCAGACCACCTTGTTCCTTCAACCACTTAAACACGAGACCTGCAACATACACCGCATAGGTAGGCGGCGTGTTTAACATCGAATCCGCTTCGGCTTGCTGAGCATAATCATAGACACTTGGGGTTATTGGTGAGGCTTGCCCCATCAAATCCTCCCGAACAATCACCAAGGTCACACCAGAAGGTCCAATATTTTTTTGAGCACCGGCATAAATAATTCCAAAACGACTCACATCTATAGGACGGGATAAGATCGTAGAAGAAAAATCAGCCACAAGCGGAACGCCTCCAACATCAGGCACCCAGTGGAATTCTACCCCACCGATCGTTTCATTTGGCGTATAATGCACATAGGCGGCATCAGCATCTAATTTCCAGGATTCAAATGCTGGGATACTCGAAAAGTTATCGTCCTGAGAAGAAGCGGCGACATTGACGTCACAATATTTTTTGGCTTCGCTAATAGCCTTTTTCCCCCATGCGCCGGTCCAAATATAATCGGCTTTGGATTTACCTCGTAAAAGGTTCATGGGGATGGTCGCAAACTGTGTGCTAGCTCCGCCCTGCAAAAACAAGACTTTATAATTAGCTGGGACACCCAAAAGATCACGGACATCCTGCTCGGCATCAGCGGCTACAGAAACAAACTCTTTACCCCGATGACTCATTTCCATGATCGAAGCCCCGGCATTATGCCAATCGGGCAACTCCGCTTGAGCTTGCCGAAGAACTGGCTCTGGCAACATGGCAGGACCGGCACTAAAATTATAGACTCGCGACATATATGACTCCTCTTAAAAAACGAAAGGCTTTCGTAGAAATTTACCTAAGGTGATGAACCCACACATAAAGATTAACTTTTATCACACGCTCCACTGAAAACACACAATGATGTTACGTTTGAAGAATATGTGTCTGAGGAGGGAAGGCTCCTACAACTAAATTTTTCCTGGAAAAAGAGGCTACGCTAGCATAGGGTCCAAGACCAGTCAAGGAGCTGAGCTGAGAACTTGTCTTGTCGCAGACAATAGCCTAAAATGCGCCTGCTTCCAATGACTTTTGACGATTATACGCATATGAGGCAATAGATGAATGGACTGCGTTTTGAACAAAAAGGCGAAGGGGATTACTATAAACTTATCCTCCACATCGGAGACTGTTATGTGCCCGTGAGTGACGATATCGTTGAAGTTCTCACACAACAGACTTCCGCAACTGCGGACCAATTTTTACTGGTCTTACTTGAGAAGGTAGGCTATTCGTCCTACCTCAAAGAACAGATTCAGACTGAACTGGCAAAGGGTGGAAATACCAGCGCACAAATCAGCGCTCTCCAACAATCATTGACGACATCCTAGGCAACCCACGACACATCTATTCAGCAACCGACATAATTTTCGTCTAGCGTAAGCCCCATAAGACTGCCAGGGATCTCAGCCTCTCCCTCTCCCAATTCGATCGATAAAGTTTAAAATACGCGACTTGCGGTCTGGGTCTTTTTCTAAGTCCAAAGCACGACAATAATGAGAGGATGCAATGTCCTCCTTTCCCTTCGCGTCGTACACTTGGCCCACACCAAATGTGGCGCTGGCATCATTTGGATTAGCTTGCAACGCTTTACTAAAATAATCTAACGCGGCATCAGGACGTCCCTTCTCAAAGAGATACCACGCGATAGCTGTTGCAGCAGGGAAGAAGTCTGGATCAAGTCGAAGCGCTTCCTCATAGGCGCGCTGCGCCAAATCCTTGCGGCCCTTCGTCTCATAAATTGCTGCAAGTGCGAAATGGACTTCTGGATCATTCGGCACAAGCTCCAAGGATTTTTTGTACTCAATGATAGCCGACTCAATTTTCCCTTGCTCCGCCAATGCACATCCTAAATTGGTATGGGCCACGGCATCGTCAGGACGTAACTTTAAAATTTCCCGATATTGTGGAATGGCCATTTCCAATTGCCCCTGTTCTTGGTAGACAACACCGAGATTCAGTCGAGCGGCAATATAGCTCGGATCCTGCTTCACAGCTTCACGATACGATTTAATCGCCAGATCTTTCCGCTCCTTGAGCAGAAAAATCTGGGCCAGAAAAAAATGGGGGTATGGAGAGGTTGGATCCAATTGAATCGCCTTCTCATAACAGGCAACTGATTCTTCAGATTTCGCCGACTGCCCGAGAAATAAGCCTATGACTAATTGAACATGGCTATTATCAGGAGAACGTTCCCGTACCGTCTCCACCCACTTTCTCACAGAAGCTATGTCTTCAGGCTCCTCCAAAGCCTGACTATGTACATGCCAGGCCTTGGCAAAATTGCCTTGAATCAAACTCGCAATATTAATGGCAAAAAATGCGCAAGGACTCTTGTCTGGCCCCTCTGCCCATTCTGTCGCTTCGCGGAGGACCTTCTCCCACTCTCCCTTGAGTATCGCTTCAACTATGACTTCTTCATGCTTCATTAATACAGATCTTTCTTCCGGCTCTGAACTCAAACCATCAGAGCGTATCTCGTCGCTCGTGAAGCGTATCTCGTAAAATCCAGAAGAGTCCTTTCACGCAATATGTGAAATACATGCGATGAGCCAAAGTAATGTCGTCGACAGGGCTTTTTCAACGCTTTCAACGTTACCGCGTCAGCGTATCTTCAATATCCGGAGGCGTCGCTTGAATCAAGCTGCCGAGATACGGATACCGTTCCACCATTTTTTCTTTCATCAACCACGCAATCGTTCGATACGACCAATGCCCCTTCACCCCCGACCGCAATTGCGACATATATTCCGCCTCAGCATAGTCCATCTTAAAGAGACAACGCACCCTGAAACCAAAAGGAATGGCATAGAGCGCCCCTTCCTGGCTGGTATTACGAAGTTGCTCAATGTCTTGCCGCACGGCGTCCATGGCCTGACTATACATTTTCTCTACCCCTGCCTCCTTGAGCACCGGCGGCACATCGTATCCATGCATCGTCGTGAAGTTTTGCTGAATCTGCTGGCAACGACGATGACGGTGCATGTCCCGCCATCCTCCGATATCCATAAGGATGTCAAAAATAAAGGCATAGCCTGAACGAAACTCTTTAATCAGTTCATCATGCGGGCCACGCGATTGGAGCGCCACGGCAACAAAGTCATACTTTTGCTCATTTGACCATTGCTGGACCAACTCCAACAGACAGCGATACGGGGCATGGGCCACGCGATACAGCAACGTCGTCACCAATTCGTCTAACGGCTCGTGCGGTTCAATCAGGTCTACAGGAAGACTTCGCCCCGCCCATCCTTCCGGACGATCCAATCCCGCATTCTGTAAAATCCGTTTTCCGACTCGCGAAAGATCACGATAGACGTCTGATTGATAGGAACTTGGAACCGCGTAACGAGCCAGCGTTGGCGCTAACGGCTCTTCCTTGTTCGCATCTGTTTTCTCAAGATCGGCCCATATCGAAGACGGCCTTTTGGCGCACGCTTCCTTCAAGTCTTCTCCGATAGACTTGAGTTCTGGTAATTGTGCCGACAAAAGCCTGGCAATTTGCTTTTCCAACGTCCGAATACTCACAACCTGCCCAACATTGGTCTTCGCAGCCAACGGAAGTAAGTAACGCGTCACATCAAACGCCCGCGCGGCAATCGTCCTACGGTACTGCGCCTCAGGCATTGACTCTGGTCTCGGATCACGTTCCGAGAGAAATTGCTGAATGGGACCGGTTAATTCTCGATAGACGGTAAAGAGACTGTTGAGAATACCGTTGTATGTGCCTTCTGTTTCTGGATCTTGAATGGAGGCGGGCACAAAACATCCACTGGCTTCAAAGTTTTGATAGCGACTCGACTTGGCTTGGCCATCCCACAAGGGTTCATCTTCAATCCGGATAGCTGCAAGCTCCGAGATGTTTTCAAAACAGATCGTCACATGCCCTAAGTCCGCGATAGAACCATGGCCATAAGCAAAATAAAATTGTTCCCAGAACTTTTCCGACGAATGTGAATGCACCCACGCCAGACTCTCTTCAATAGAATCTGGGGATCGACTGTAGCGCGCCAGCGCATAGGCAGACTTTTCCGGCGGCATCGGCGCCAGTGCAATCACCCGCTGTGCTTTCTTGTCAGAACTCATAGAACCTCGTATGGTATAAATAACGCGCGAATCTTGGGGTTTTCACGGAGTCTTTGAATATAATGAGGTCGCTCACAGTTAGCAAGTCTCTCATAAGCGTGTTGAAAGTACCCATAGTATCTGACAACAACAATCGTAAGGGAAAACCCTTGAAACCCTGAAAAGCACTCGGTACACTCCGCAGGCTACTTGGGCGCCTATTATCTCACTCGGAGTAGGATCATCGCTCTCCACCAAAGGATGTGACTCATCAGCCATTGCCCACTCGATTATCGTACACAAGGCCACGATCTTGCCGCTTGGGACTCATTTTTCATTCTGACTTCATTATGAAGCTTTTTCTAACGGACGTAACTTTCCTCAATATACCTATAGTGTAGAACCGTAGGAACAGTATGGCAGCACACCTTCCAGAACAATCCATGCACGGCCAGTGGTCCTCACGCTGGACCTTTATCTTAGCCGCAACCGGGGCCGCTGTCGGACTCGGCAATATTTGGAAATTCCCTTACCTCACTGGCGAAAACGGCGGAAGCGCATTCGTGTTGGTGTATATCGTGTGCGTGGCAGCACTAGGAATTCCGTTGATGATGTCTGAGATTCTTCTTGGCCGGCGAGGTCGCTCCACCCCAATCAACTCCATGCGTGTCCTCGCCGCAGAAACGAAGACCAGCCAATGGTGGCAGATAATCGGCTGGTCAGGCACGATCGCTGGCATGTTGATTTTGTCGTATTACAGCGTGATCGGCGGGTGGACATTGGCCTATATCTTTAAATCAGGCATAGGCACATTTAGCGGGGCCACCGGAGAGATGGCCGCCTCGACCTTTTCGGAATTTGTGGGAAGTCCCGGCACTCTATTTCTGTGGCATACCATCTTTATGGCTATCACCATGAGCATCGTGGCAGGAGGCGTTCAAGGTGGACTGGAAAAGGCCGTGCAGTATCTCATGCCCACGCTATTCGTCTTACTCCTTGTGATGGTGGGCTACAGTATGACGACGGGATTTTTCGGAAAGGGCTTAGCCTTTCTGTTCACTCCTGACTTCAGCAAACTCTCGGGATCCAGCATGCTCACCGCCATGGGACAAGCCTTCTTTAGTCTCAGCCTTGGCATGGGCACGATTATGATTTATGGATCATACGTTCCCAAAGGCACCTCTATCGCCAGCACCTCCGTGGCCATCGCACTGGCAGACACGTGCGTAGCCTTGCTTGCCGGTATGGCAATTTTCCCAATTGTATTTGCCAACGGCATGGAACCCGGATCTGGGCCAGGTTTGATTTTCCAAACGCTTCCCGTCGCCTTCGGGAACATGACCGGAGGCATCGCATTTGGTTCGTTATTTTTCATACTGCTGCTCGTCGCAGCATGGACTTCGTCGATTTCACTCATCGAACCGCTGGTCACGTGGCTGATCGAAACCTATGGCATGTCACGTATTACGGCATCCCTCTGCTCTGGCTTCGCCACATGGCTTCTCGGATTGGGCACGGTATTTTCTTTTAATATTTGGGAAGAGGTTACGTTTTTTGACTTGAATTTCTTTGAGCTTTTGGACTTTCTCACGTCCAATATCATGCTTCCACTTGGCGGCATATTGATCGCTGTCTTCGCCGGCTGGCTCATGAAAGTTGAACTCACCAAATCCGAACTCAATATTCAAAATTCTACTATCTATCTCATCTGGCAATCCCTCGTGCGTTATATTGCACCCGTCGCGGTCTTTATCGTTCTGCTCAACGCCATCGGCGTTTTGTAAAAACGTATCTCGTCGCTCGTGAAGCGTATCTCGTCATCGGGGCAACGGTTCCTTCTCCCTTTTACGGAGAAGGCTAGGATGAGGGTGGAAGCGTTGGGAATGCGGAAACAGCTCACGACAAAGAATAAGCAGCTCTGTCATGACCTCGCTACTAACAATACTTCTTTATTTTTTGCCAACCTCTACAGAGACTCTCACCTATTCAAATCAGACAAACCCATTGTTATCTCATCCTGTACAGTGCGTATCTAAATAGATAATCAATGAAACGTGTAAGAACTTTGAATCTCATTTCAATCTTTAGAATCTCGTTGAATACAATCCAAAATACACACTCCCTTTAAGCTCACATTTACCTCTCAAAGTCTCTCAACGCCCATGACTCCCCGTCCGCGACAATGGCATTGCCCTTGCCTTCCCTACAGTCATGAAGGGATACACATTGTTCTTTAAACAATGAAAAAGAAAGGGATAGACCATGCAAGCGAATTTGAACAGCCACAACGGAGTGACAGAGCAAAACAAGGAAACCCCACATTGCCCTCGCTGCCAAGGGCTCTTGGTAAAAACCGACTATATGGATATGCTCCAAGGTGGGTATCTCTGGGGATCGGGACAACGATGCGTGAACTGTGGCCATCTGATGGACCCCAAAATCCTGCTAAACCAGTACCTCCAGCAAGTGGGTCCCAAAAACCCACCGACCAGGAAGCGACAACGAAGCGACTTCATTGCCGCCTAATAGGGAAGCCGTCCCAGGACGAAACAGGGAGCGAACAGCAACCATCATGTGCAGACTTTTCGAAACTGCTCGACATCCTGACGTCTAACATCATGCTGCCACTCGCCGGCATGCTGATCGCCCTCTTTGCTGGCTAGCTGTTGAAAGGCAAACTTACGAAATCTGAACTCGACATCCAACCCCCCCACCACATCTCTCATCTGGCAAGCGCTCGTGCGCTACATCACACTGGTTGTCGTCTTCATCGTCCTGCTCAAAATCTGTTGGGATCCTCTAGAAAACGTATCTCGTCGCTCATATTTCGTCTGACAAGGAATTACCACATTTGTTTACTGACAGTGCTCCTTCAGCCACAAGGCAAACTCCGCTTCAGTCAGCCTTTTGCTCACGAGATCGAGTATCACCTGAGTGGCCTCAGCTTCTGAGGCAACCAATTCCTTTTTATTTTTACCGAGAAATACATACCCGGTCAGAAAAGCTGTGCGCTTGTTACCGTCTATAAAGGGATGGTTTCTTAGGATACCGTGGGTATACGCCGCGGCGAGACCGAAAAGATCCGCTTTCTCATAAGCAAAGAGATTCTCTGGCCTCACCAGAGCACTGTCCAACAGGCCTTTATCCCGCAAACCAGTGGCCCCTCCATGTTCCGCAAGCAATTCTTCGTGCATGGCCAACACGAGTTCTTTACTAACCCACAATGGATCCTTCATTTGGCAAGCGCACGTAAGGTATTCCGATACTTCGACATACCTTTTTTCGCGATCTTCATGTCCTTTTCAAAGTCTGGATCATACGCGCTAATCCGGTAGCTGCCATCTGGGGCGTCGACGAGAAAGAGCTTCTCGCCTTCGTTGAGCTTCAAACGCGTTAAGACTTCTTTGGGTAACAAGACACCTAAGGAATTCCCAATTTTCCGAACCGTCAAGTCAATCATTGGCATCGCCTCCACGTTACAACGCACATTATAACACAAAAAACACTCTCAACGAGAATAAAAAAACAAAAAAATAGGGCGATCATCTCTCGAAGAATTTTACGTACCTTCACTTACAATATATGATACACGAACTTCGGGATGACTCTCCGGAATATGAGCGAGGTAAACTTACGCAAAGGGATTTCGAACATCCAACCAGAAAAACTTTAGGAAATCAGTGTCTGCAGTATACAGTTTTTTAATATCATGCTGGCGAAGCAGGGCAACCAGATGCGCATCCGGCACAAGATTTCCACGTACCGGCATCTCACCAGTTACCTCTCGATAGATCTCAAGAAATCCCTCCTCTTCCGACAACGACCGGACATGAGGAAGATTGAGCAGGGCCTCAATATTCGCAAGAACTTCATTTGGTGAAAGGGGGTGGGTAAAAATTCGAGGATGCGTCGCGATACGCAAATACGACATCAACGTGGGCCATGCGAGATAACAGAGCTCTCTATTCGACGCACATTGCTCAAGAAAGTCACTGGCAGCTAAATGAAAGGAACTGGATCGATCCGAGGCGTAGAGCAGGATATTAACATCGAGAGAAAAACTCACAGGGTGTCTTCATCAAGCGCAGCATAAACGGCTTCTTTATCCGCTAGATCCACCCGCGCCTGCATGGATTGAGACACCCAATTGAGAGAAGACGTTTGTTTCGGTTGCTTACGAGAGTTCAACGCTTCTGCCAACAACTGCGAAACGAGCTGTCCCAATGAACGATGCTCACTCTTCTGAAGCTGCTTTAATTCATTGAGAATCGGGGTATCGATATCAACAGTCGTCCTTGCCATGATGACTTGATGATATAACCCATATCATCTGATGTCAAATTGGACACATAAACTAACAAACGGATTTGACAGCTTGAGCTATACGAAGTATGGTTAATACATGTATTACATCTAATCCATAGAGGTGCACTATGGCGTCTTTACGTTTGGGTGAAGAACTAGAAAGCAGACTCGATCACTTGGCTGCCAGTACAGGGCGGACCAAGACTTTTTATATCAAGCAGCTCATCGAAGAACATATTGACGAACTTGAGGATCGTTATATTGCCGAACAACGTCTTGAAAATCCCGCCAAGCGTCTGAGCAGCGAAGAAATGAGGCAGGAACTTGGCCTGGGCCATTGAATATGACAGCCGTGTTGTCAAAGATATGAAAAAACTGGACAAGAAAGTCCAGCAACAAATCATCGCGTATTTCGATGAACGTATAGCCCCTTCCTCAGATCCCTGTACCTTAGACAAATCACTGAAATCTTCCTTCTCCGGTCTTTGGCGATATCGAATCGGCGATTACCGTGTCGTCTGCCGTATCGAAGATAAACAATTAGTCGTTTTGGTGATCCATATCGCCCACCGTAGCAAGGTCTATAAAAAACCATTTAAGGCACGGTAGACGTAAATTGAAAAGCCTCATTCAGTAGCGCGCTCTTTTTATAGGCTGGCCGCCCTCCCAAAAAGCGGAGTTATCTGAAGTCAAAATAGACAGGTAGCGATAAGTTAGTCAGGAACAACCATTGTCTTTAGAAATGAGAAGGCGTTTTTTATATTCTGCTAAATGTTCATAGTTATGAGCGGGTTCTGAGGCTTCAAAATTTAGAGTTAGCAAATCCGCCACTTCTGCATGGGCAAGTTTTTCATAGTTATCAATTAGGGTTTTTTCGAATTGCTCAATCGAGATTCCTGACAACGTGTTTTCTAGCGCATTCCACGATAAATACTGAATTCCCTCGATACCCAAATCCTTTAACAATCCAGATCTGTGGGCGAACAATAGAAACGGCATAGCTTCCGCGGTGATATGATCCGCAACAAGAATCACAGGGATATTGATTTTAGCGGGTGTTGCTAGCTTTTTAATCGACTCCGAACATTGAACAGAAGCATTGTAAAACCTCTCCCAGATATTATTAATGTCCTCTGGCCTCATTATAGAACGCGCTTCAACACTGGCAATCGCAGTCTTTGTTTCAATGATCAGATTTATCTTTTTCAACTGCAAAAATATATCAGCTTTCTTTCCCTCATGTTCTATCTTTGAAACACTATCAGAACCAAAAATATTCTCTAATGCATTCTGTATATGAACCTCGATAACGTCTCCCAAAACACTGAACTGGCTACATTGCAGAATGCTTCCATAAATGGCACTTCGAAGGCTTCTTGTAAAACTTCTGGGAGAAGGCAAAATAAATTGCTTTTTATTGCTACCTCTCAAGCATATCAAAGGCTTCGCAGATAACGGATCGGGGTGATATTTCTGATGCATGGGGTGGAAATCTTTAAGCGGATTAAACCAGTCACATCGTAAGTTTTCTTCAGGAAAACTTAATTGTTTTGCTAAAGCTTTTATTTGTTCTTCTGAAATTTGAAGTGTATTTAACAGCGCCGCTTCTGCTCTAAAATCTTCAAAGTCTATCCTCCCTTTATTACGTGAGGCGTTCGCCATTGCGTATAAGAAAAAACTAGCTCTATATAATTGCAGAAGATTTAGCCCAAACGTTTTTTCAGAAATGATTGCAACATCACCACTGCTTCTCTCATCAAGTCGCTCTAAGAGGCCATAGTCCGTATATATTTCCGACATATTAGATTTATATCCTTTACTCTGACTTCCTATTGACCTTGACACGAAAATATCTAGGCAACAACGTTTCAATATATCTAGGTTTAGATATCTTTGATCTAGCCAACCTTGTTGCTCAAGTGTCTTATGAATTTCCTGAGCTTCTGCATTTATAAATTCCGGATAATTGACAGTCTCCGGCAATCCAAGATAGTCATGACATAAATTGTGAAATTGCACTGAATTAATTGTGATAGTTCTATGATTATTGGCGGCAGACAAACCAAGAAGAATTATTTTCGGCCCATACGCTCGCATCACGATTCTTTGACCTTCAGCGAAACCGCGCATCTCACTATCCTTACATAAGTCTGCCCACACTAAATCCAAGCCGAGACTCACAACATCGTCTTTACGATATCGTCTCACCTTATTTGCCATAGATTGAATATCAACAGGTGTGTCTAAAGACAGTCTTTCACTAATAGAAAGCTCTAGTGTCATTACTTTTCCGTTTCTTTACGTATAATTTTCAGCCAAGATTCATAGATCACAACGTATCTTTCCACTTTTTCATGCACTCACATGGCCCCGTGAAGATTTATTAGTGTACGATGGATCCTCATATACAGCTTTATCGGAAAAGCAAGACGCCTTGAAGAGGCACCTCAAGAAAAGTGGGAGTCCTAAGTAAAGGGGACACAACCTTTTATAATTGGGGTCATGGCTTGATTATCTTCAATTTCAGTTTTTTTGTATTCCGAAATGTCAGGTCTAGCAATGAATCCTATTCTTAATGACTGAACCTTGCCCTCACCTTGGCTTCGTCCCTCTTCGGAACGAAGCCCCTGATAGGCGATGAAATTGTATTCAGGGTGAATAACACTTCCTTCACTTGACCGCATCACTACAATTTGCTAATTAGTAATGGTTCCTAAAAGAGAATCATATGCAAATTTCTTCTGAGGCTATCCGACAGCGGTTTAAAGACCAAGGCTTAAAGAGCACGCCCCAACGGGCAGCTATATATAAAGCGTTGGTGGAAACGACGAGCCATCCGACAGCTGAGGATCTGTACCGGCACGTTTCACAAGACTATCCGATGATTTCACAGAATACGGTCTATTACACACTTGGGGTCTTGCAGCAGGCCGGGTTAGTTCGTGAAGTGAATGTTGGGCATGAGCGAGCACGGTATGATGGGAACCTTTCTCCACATCATCATTTAATTTGTATGGAGTGTCATTCCATTGTGGATGTGATGGATAAAAAATTGAATGAAATTTCATTTCCTGCTGGGCTACCAACGGGATTTGAGATTACAGACTATCAAGTGGAGTTTCGTGGCTATTGCAAGCGTTGTCGTGCACAGAAAGTATAAATCTCTTTTCACTCGTTCGTTATTTTTCTACTAAAGGAGGCTGAGTAATGGGTAAAAGTCTGAATGGAACTAAGAGTCATGAAAATTTAAAGGCCGCGTTTGCCGGTGAATCGCAAGCGAATCGCCGATATCTCTATTTTGCGCGACGTGCAGACATCGAAGGCTATACAGATGTTGGAGGACTTTTCCGTGATACCTCTGAAGCGGAAACCGGACATGCCTTTGGACATTTAGACTTCTTGAAGGAAGTCGGTGACCCCGCAACCGGTGTACCTATTGGCAACACCGAATCCAATCTAAAGGCCGCAATCGAAGGTGAAACCTACGAGTACACGCAAATGTATCCAGGCATGGCTAAGACGGCACGCGAAGAAGGATTTGATGAGCTTGCCGAATGGTTTGAAACCTTGGCCAAGGCCGAAAAGTCTCACGCCAATCGCTTCACCAAAGGGTTAGAATCTCTTTCCTTATAAGCTTGCAGACAAGATTCTCCCCTACCCCAGACAGGAACATGACCTTCCTGTCTGGGGTTTTCATTCCAGACGCTATCATTGAACTTGATGAACTGAGGCACATGTGAAAGGCTTTGAACTCATTACGCCAGGCTGGGATCGCCCGCAACTTGAGACTGAAACATTGCGCGTGTTTGATATCTGCGACGGCTGCCGACGGTGTTTTAATCTCTGTCCGTCTTTCAACACGCTCATTGATCGTATTGATGACTACGACAATGACGTCAACAAGTTTACAGCCAAAGATTTCGAGCAGGTTGAACAGGAATGCTACTACTGCAAGCTCTGCTTTAACCACTGTCCGTATTCTCCACCACACAAATATGAAATTGATTTCCCTCGATTAATGGCGGCGTGGAAGAAACAACGCGTGGCCGAAAAAGGCGCAACTTGGCGTGACCGCCTACTCATTGAAACAGACTTGATCGGAAAAGTTGGCACACTGACGGCTCCTCTTACCAACTGGGCACTGCGAACACCTTGGGTCCGCAACCTCATGGAGCGAGTCATGGGAGTCCATCGCAATCGGCAGATCCTGCCGTTTCAGTCAGAATCGTTTCCATCTTGGTGGTCTAAGCGAAAGACCTCATCGACCCCATCCACTGCGAAAAGAAAAGTTGCCCTATTTCCCAGTTGCATGGTCAACCATCAAGCGACGGATATTGGAAAAGCCACAGTGCAAGTCTTGGAGAAGAATGGCATCGACGTCGTAACGCCTGAAGGTCAACAATGTTGCGGAATGCCCTTGTTTGACCTTGGCGATACCGACAAAATGATTGAAACGGCGAAGGCCAACTACGACACGTTTCGACCCTACCTGGAGTCCGGACACGACATTATTGTTCCAACCGCAAGTTGCAGTCTGATGCTGAAACGAGAATATCCCTACCTCTTACCCGACAATGAGCCAATTAAGAACATGGCGGAACGAACCTTTGATGTGTGCGAATACCTGATGAAACTGAAGAAGGAAGGAACGCTTTCCGTCGACTTTCCCACAAATCCCGGTCGTGTGGCCTACCAAATTCCCTGTCATCTTCGGGATCAAAATATTGGGTTTAAATCCAAAGAACTCATGGAACTCACCGGTGCCAAGGTTCAACTGATCGAGAAATGCTCGGGCCATGACGGAACATGGGGTGCGAAGGTGGAGTTCTTTGATCTATCAATGAACATTGCGAAGAAGGCCATACGAGACATCGAGAACGATACCGTAGATATGGTGGCTTCCGATTGTCCGCTCTCTGCACTACAGCTTGACCAGGCACGCGGCATTCCACAAGATTCACACAAGACCGCTCGGCATCCTATTCAAATAATTCGAGACTCTTATGGACTACCTTCATGAATAAAGTGACTCAACAAGACCTTCTGTCCCACGCTGATTATGAACAACAACGGTCGTCCATTCGGCAACAGATCATTGCCTTGAAAAAACGTCGGCGCATCGCTATTGGCGACCTCGTGACAGTCATTTTTGAAAATCGAGAGACCATCGTCTATCAAATTCAAGAAATGCTCAAAACGGAACGCATCTTTGACGCCGGAAAGATCCAAGACGAAATTGACGTCTATAATGCACTGCTTCCCGAAGCTGAAGAATTAAGCGCAACGCTGTTCATCGAAATTACTGATTCTGAGCGTATTCAAGAATTGCTGGATTCATTTCAAGAAATTGACCGCTCTGATACTCTGGCCATTCGAGTCGGCGATCAAGCCACCTATGCTGAGTTTGAAGCCGGGCATAGTAAAGAAGACAAAATCAGCGCCGTGCACTTTATACGATTTAAAACACAGGCACCATTTCGTCAATTATTGGGGAATTTCGATATTCCAGCTTCCCTCAACATTACGCATCCTCACTATCAAGCTGAAGTCCTGATTCCAAAAGAATTGCGCGAAGAGTGGTTGAAAGATCTCAAATAATGGTTATCTGTTAGGACAGGCGCAGGCAAATCATAAGGAAAGTCTTGCAAAATCAATAGGTTAACACTCACGGTTCAATTGACAACATAGTCAGTGCTTGTTAGAATGAAAGACTCACGAAGAAACAGATTTTCCTTTTAGTTTCATCAACTTATAAAGGTGGAGGAATAGATATGGTAACCATCACTGAGATTGCCGAGCAAAAGATTAAAGAAATGATAGTGGAAGAAGAAAATGCCGTTGGGCTGCGTATTTACGTCAAAGGTGGCGGATGTAGCGGCTATCAATATGGGATGTCATTCGAAGATAAGATTGGTGATGACGATACCATGATTGAAAAAGGCGAGGTAAAGGTCATCGTTGATTCACAAAGCGCTCCACTCTTAAGTGGTGCAGAAGTGGACTATGTTGACAGTCTGCAAGGGTCTGGATTTGCCATTAAGAATCCTCAGGCCAAGAGCACCTGTGGTTGTGGCAGTTCCTTCTCGACCTAATCATCGAATCTCGTAGATCCTCTTAAAGGGGCTTGGATGTGCATCTCTTTATGATGACATAACCAAGCCCCTTTTTCTTGTTGGAGATACTCACATGGCAAAAGCGACACTAACGAAACGGACAGAGTTCTGTTCCTCACACCGTTATCACAACCCCAACTGGGATGATGCCAAAAATAAAGAGGTATTTGGGCCGTGCAATAATAAACATTCCCACGGCCACAACTACATGCTTGAAGTCACGCTCTGTGGTCCGATTGACCCGGTCAACGGCATGATCATTAATTTATATGACCTGAAGATTTACCTGTGGGATGTGCTCAAAGAATTTGATCATAAAAACCTCAACCTTGACACCCCGTACTTCACAGACAGGATTCCCACAACCGAAAACCTCGCAGTCACCTTATGGCAACGATTGGCAGAGCATCCTCATATGCCCCCAGTCGATCGCATCAAACTTTATGAAGATCATACGCTGTTTGCCGAAGTGACTCCCGAACTGCTGAACAACGGATCAACGCAATCCCCACATGCTGCTATCACGAGACGGTATCATTTTTCCGCAGCTAAAAACCTTCCTCACGGGCACACAACCGGCCACAACTATACTGTAGACATCACGGTCACAGGCCCTATCGCCTCCGACACCGGACAAGTCGTCAATCTCGGATCACTCGACCAAGTTGTGAATGAAAAAATATTGGAGAGGTTTAACGGGAAAAACATTTCAGAGGATGAAGCATTTCACGATGCGTCGCCTAGCGAATCTCACATTGCACGTGTCACGTGGCATGCCCTTCAAGACAAGATGACTGAAGCCGCACTGACTCATATTGCCGTGAGCGAAGAGACTGACTCACACGCGGTCTATCGCGGGTAATGGGGAGTGACGTTTCCTCAAAAACTCAGCTCGTCTTTAATAAATACTGATCGATTAAGAGAGCGAGTTCTGGAGACTCGACTTTTCCTGCTCGAGTCAACACAAGTGTTCCACTGACAAAGAAGTGAGTGGTGGGATAGGTCTCGAAGGTGTGCTGCTTCTTAATCTCTCGACATTTTCCTGGAACATGCATTTTCGCTTTGCCGATACGGACATTCGTATATTTCGCAGCAGTCTCCTCTAAAATTGGGTCATAGGCTTGGCAAGGGTCGCAGGACGCAATACCATAGGCCACCACAGATCCTGCGGCTTGCTTAAACTCTTCATAGTTTTCGTCTGTGACGTTTTCTACGGTTCCAGGCATATCGTTTTTCTCCGTATCTCGTATCATTGGTGGCCCGCTGGCCAGCCATGATACAAAAAAGGGGATCTCTCTTGAGATCCCCTTTTCATCAAGGTGTATCGGCATTAATTCATCGATTTAAGCGCTTCGAGAATTTCCTTGTCATCTCGTGCCGTCTTAATCTCTTGGACTTTCACATACCCGACCTTACCATCTTTCCCCACAATCACTGTTGCGCGCTTTGAACAATTCAGTGGTTCAAAATAAAGTCCATATGATTTACTAACGGATCGATCCATGTCTGCTAAGAGTTTGTGCTTGAGATCAAGCGAGTCGGCCCAGGCCTTGTGTGAAAAGAAACTATCACAGCTTACACCAAACAAAACTGAATCACTTGACTCAAAACTTGGGAAATCATCAGTCAGGCACTTGTTTTCCCCTGTACAGACAGGACTCCAATCTAATGGATAAAATGCCAGAACCACCTTCTTTTTCCCTTGAAAGTCACTAAGTTTGACATCATTTTGATCCTGATCCTTCATGGTAAAATCAGGAGCTGGATCACCAACTTTAATTTCGGCTGCAACATCGGACATGGACATATCCTCCCTGTTATTAAAGACAAAATAGGACTCTGACTATCTTATCAAAGTTGGTAACATGGGATCGAAATCTTTGTCAACACGCGTAAAAGGCCTAGATGTCTCATCTTCCCCTGCACAGAACTGAGAATCTTGCTCCAAGACTGCCTCTCTCATATTCAGGTGTGCAAACTCACACTCCCTGCATGTGGAAGTTACATGTCAACGGCTATAAGCAAGGGGCACATGGCTCTACGAAGAAGATATTGCTTACTCTCTTGTAATTTCCCCAAATGCAGAGTATCGTAAAAATATGTGGTAACGAAGTAATATTCCTTCCAGCCTTATATTTCAACGAGAACGAATTCACCCCGATAGCGCCCATTCATGGCAGATAAGCGATCGTTTCGAACATCTCTAAAACGTGTGCTGTTTTCCAGAAAACTGGTTATCAGTATTGCCCTATGTGGTGGGCTTATGCTTGGAGGGCTGATCGGCATACTCTGGGTGGGAACCCAAGGCTTACCTTCGCTTGAATCGCTGCAAGACTATCAACCAAGCCTCATTACCCGCGTGTACTCTGATGAGGGAGATGTCATTGGCCAATTTTTTGTCGAGCGTCGGATCTATATTCCTATCGATGGCATCCCTCAATCACTGATCAATGCCATCGTCGCCGTGGAAGACTCAAGATTTTTTGAACATCCCGGTCTCGACGTGGTTGGGATTTTTCGCGCAGCATGGACCAATCTCAAAAGTGGAGGAAAGGTTCAGGGGGCCAGCACCATTACCCAGCAACTGGCAAGAACCCTGTTCCTTTCGCGAGAACGCACATATAAACGAAAAATACGTGAGCTGATCCTCGCCTTTAAGATGGAACTGATCTTGAGTAAAGAAAAAATCCTAGAGATGTATTTAAATCAAATTTATTTCGGTCATGGCGCCTACGGAGTCGGCTCTGCCTCGCAAACGTATTTTTCCAAAGATCTCTCCGACATTACGCTCTCAGAGGCGGCAATCTTAGCTGGCCTACCCAAGGCTCCGAACACCTATTCGCCCTATCGTAATCCTGAGTTGGCTAAAAACCGGCAGGAACACGTCTTGGGCCGCATGGTTCAGACAAACTTCATTTCAAAAGCAGAAGCCAAGGAAGCCATCGAGGCCGAACTGACATTCCATCGAAAATCGTTAAAACCAATCGCATCGTACTTCCTCGAACATATTCGTCAAACGCTCGTCGCGCATTACGGAGAAACGATGGTCTACAAAGGTGGACTACAAGTTCATACGACCTTGAACGTCGCCATGCAAAAAGCGGCTGATGAAGCCGTGCATCGAGGGCTTCACGAATTGGACAAACGTCAAGGCTGGCGAGGACCGATTGGCAATCAACCCCTCACCGAACTCACAGAAAATCCTGTGAAATCCCCTGATGAACCCAATCCTCATGAGATCTTAAAAGCCATTGTCACGAAAACCTCGGACAAGTCAGCTGAAATTCTGGTTGAAAATGTTTACAAAGGCCACATTGCACTGGCCGATATGGCGTGGGCTCACCGCCGACTCAAACGGGGCAAAGAAGTGACTGAGGCTGTTCTTCGAACAAATCTGACCGCCAGAGAGATCTTGCAACCTGGAGACATCATTGAAGTCACAACCAAACATGGAGATCTCGAAGCTGGAGAGTTTGTTCTCGATCAAACTCCTCTCGTTCAAGGATCCCTGTTAGCCCTTGACCCTCGAACCGGCGCTGTTCTCGCCATGGTCGGAGGCTATGATTTTCAACGGAGCGAGTTCAATCGTGCCATCACGGCTCGACGGCAACCCGGCTCAGCGTTTAAACCCCTTATTTACGCCGCAGCCTTGAAAAATGGGTACACTCCAGCCTCCTTAGTCCTTGATGCCCCTGTCGTCTATGAACAGGAAGACGACGGAGAAATCTGGAAACCTGAGAACTACGAAAAACGTTTCTTTGGTATGATCTCGTTACGCGAAGCCTTGCGACATTCACGTAATGCAGCCACTGTTCGATTATTGGAACAGATTGGAGTGCAAGATGTGCTGGACTTATCCACATCACTTGGGATTACGAGCCCCCTGAGTCAAGACCTTTCCCTCGCGCTCGGCTCGTCAAGCGTCACCCTTCAAGAAATTACTTCCGCCTATGGGGTATTTGCCAACCAAGGACTATGGCTTCCACCGTATACGATTACCATGGTGAAAAACTTGGAAGGGGAAGTCCTGGAACAACATATTTTTGAACCACAACAAGCGGTTTCTAAAGAAACGGCGTATCTGGTTACCAATATGATGATGGACGTCATTCAAAGTGGAACAGGTCGAAGGGCCAAATCCATTGGTCGACCACTGGCAGGAAAAACGGGAACGACCAATAGTTATCGTGATGCTTGGTTTGTCGGCTATGCGCCAAACTTAGCGACTGGAGTGTGGGTAGGGTTTGATGGGGTTCGAACCTTAGGTCGCCTCGAGTCTGGGGCTCACGCGGCCTTACCGATATGGACTGATTATATGGCTAAATCCCTACAACCCTTGCCCGTAACGACATTTTCCATTCCGGAGGGCATCCGCTTTGCACAAGTTGATACTCAAACAGGGAAACTCCCGTCCCAGGAGTCAACACATATTAGCACTGAAGTGTTCGCAGAAGGCACAGAACCTTCAAAACCCGTCACCACGAAACCCACGCCATTAGACTTTTTCGAGATGGATCAAATTGGTCCATCCTCTGCCACCGCTAGCCCGCTGTTTGAATAAAACTCCTGAATCGGTGGCGCTATTTGTTATCGGTATATTCTTCATGCCAGGCCATTTGAATCGCTTCGAGCTTTTTTTCGTCTGAACCTTTCGGATCAGACGTAAATTCAGGCCAGGCGACAATCCAGGCATGCATGTCGGTAAATCTCACCGTGAGCGGATCAAGGTCTGGGTGTTCCTCTTGAAGCCGTATACCAATATCTTCTACATCATCCCATGTTAATTCTTGCGACATAATTTCCTCTATGGCTTGATTTCAACTGTCAGAAAAATCTGAAATTTTCTTACTTTCTAATGCTTCTTTCAGTGTGGAATCCATTAATACTTCAGCAAGATGATGCGTAACTTTCTCCACTTCACCTATCTTCGCACGAATAAGACGATGATCATCAGCTTCCTTGACGGTCTTTAATTCTCCCAGAACTCGTTCGATAGCTTCCACTTCGTTTTGACGAATTAAATCTTTCCCACGCCGCAAAGCTTTATCGGTGGCCATAAGTATGGCATCCGCTTCCGTTCGAGCCTCAATCACTTGTCGTTGCTTAATATCGTCGGCAGCAAATTCAAAAGACTCCCGGACCATGCTTTCCACTTCGTCATCAGTTAGCCCATGAGAAGGCTTTACCTGAACCGATTGTGCCTCTTCTGTTCGAATATCCTTCGCCGTAACATGTAACAGGCCATTCGCATCAATGAGAAACGTAACCTCCACCCGAGGCACCGCCGCCGGCAGGGGCGGCATTTTCAACTGAAATCTCGCCAGGCTTCGATTATCCTTCACTAACTCGCGCTCACCTTGAAGAATATGAATATCGACGGATGTTTGCCCGTCAACATAGGTGGTAAACATTTCTTTGGCACTCGTGGGAATCGTGGTGTTTCGACGAATCAACGCACTCATGACGCCGCCCATTGTTTCGATTCCTAACGACAAGGGCGTGACATCCAACAGAAGCATGTCTTTCTTGTTTCCGCTGAGAATATCGGCTTGGACCGCTGCCCCAAGGGCCACGACCTCATCAGGATTTAATTCACAATGAGGTTCTTTGCCGAATAATTCCTGCACGCGCCGACGGACTAAAGGCATCCTCGTGCTTCCACCAACTAAGACCACTTCATCGATTTGAGCCGTGTGAAGCCCCGCATCTTTCAAGGCAAGTCGACAAGGTTCTAACGTCTGTTCAATTAAATTATTGACTAACGACTCCAGCTCATCCCTGGTCCATTCTCGTTGATACATTCCTAGTTGATCAGGCAACTCCATGTTGACCATTGCCGTCTCATCAGTTGAAAGCTGCACTTTCAGTCGCTCGGCTTCTAGTCTGATCACTTGCATGAAATCTTCATGTTTGTGAGGATCGATGGAAAACTTTTCCTGTATTTCCTGTATGAACACATCTGATACCTGCCGATCAATATCATCTCCCCCCAAATGCGTATTGCCATTTGTCGCGAGTACTTCAAAAATTCCATCTTTGAGTTGCAAAATGGAAATATCAAATGTCCCTCCACCTAAGTCATAGACCGCAATGCATCCTTGGGTCTTTTTTTGGAGGCCATAGGCAAGCGCCGCAGCAGTTGGCTCGTTGATGATTCGCAAGACTTCCAGCCCAGCGATCAACCCAGCATCCTTCGTGGCTTGTCGTTGACTATCGTTAAAGTATGCGGGAACCGTAATGACCGCCTTCGTAATACTTTCCTTCAACTGCGTTTCAGCTCGACTTTTCAGCTCTTTTAAGATCATCGCGGAAACTTGTGGTGGCGAGTACGTTTTTTCACCAATCACAATTCGAATGACTCCGTTTTTTTCCTGTAAGGCGTACGGGAAATAGGTGAGTTCGTCGGTTACATCTTCCAAACTTTTTCCCATAAACCGTTTGACGGAGTAAATCGTACGGGATGGATCTTTCAGCAAATGTTCTTTCGCGGCCTCTCCCACAATCAGACCATTATCAGTCATCCCAACAATGGAAGGGACCTTGGCTTGTCCATGCTGCCCATGAATCACTTGAGGCTGACCATCAGTCATATATGCAACCAATGAATTGGTTGTGCCTAAATCTATACCAACTATACGAGACATAGTGTTCTTTCGTCGTCTTTCTTTATTCCGCTCGGTTCTGAAATGAAAATATTCCCGTCCGGGCTCAGGAACATAATCTGTGTTTCACAATAGCCACAAGCCAGTAACAACACGTTTCTCATAAAAGCATTATGATTCATGACCCTACCCTGCGGTTTCAATGAGATCGTTGACAATATTACGAACATACGTTTTATCTGAAAGAATTTCCTGCATACATTTTAATAGGGCATCTTTTTCTTCTCTCGCATCCGTCGAGTTCGGTGATCGGCGTTGAATCGCATCCCATTCACTGAACTTCTCTTTTAGGGAAGACTCCATTTGAGCTTGACGTTGCTCAAGGGCTTCACGATTTCCCTGCAACTTCTGACGTAACTCAGCCATCCGTGCCTGATCGGTATCAGGAGAAAGTGAACGATATTCATCCAAATCTTCCTGGAGTTCTAAAATTTCGTCAAACAAGTCGGCTGGAGGATTTGACCGGATTTCTTTCACCGATCCTGCCTCTAATCGAATTAAATATTCAGCACGTTGAATAGGGTCCTTTAATGTTCGATACGCCGTATTGAGCAGTGCTGAATTGCCAAGACTAATGACTTGCTCCTGATCATCCTTGTTCGAATAAAAGTCTGGATGAAATGTTCGGCTGAGGTCATAAAATGTTTCTTGGAGCTTTGCCTGGTCGATATCTAACAATCGAGGCAGTCTCATGCAAGTGAAGTAATCTAAATCTTTTGACAGTGGCTGGACTTTGACGCACTGGCCACAGAGATATTCACCTTTCACCTCTGATTGGCAATGCCAGCACATACTCCGTGCCATTGGCAATTCTCGAGATGATGTATGTGTACCGTGATGGTGTCCCATAGTTTCTACGCTTCTCGCACAACGGGCACGGCGAACTCTGCCATGCCCGTCAACGTCCAAGACAAAAACCGTTATTGACAATGTATCTGTACTAGGTCACGCGGAAAACGACTCCCCGCACCCACATGTTTTACTCGCATTGGGATTGATGAATTTAAAGGCACCACTCACCATATCTTTTTCATAATCGAGCGTCATGCCAGATAAATAAATTTCACTTTTGGCATCAATGATGACTTTTACGCCATCGACTTCAGAGACTGAATCGAACTCACCAATTTTTTCATCAAAATTGGTGGTGTAGCTGAGACCTGAACATCCACCGCCTTTAACCCCAAGGCGAAGCCCACCCTCTGTAATACCTTGGAGATCAAGCAGACGTTTCACCTCTTTTAAGGCAGCCTCTGTCAAATTCACGATTGGTTTTTCTGTGGTATCCGTTGTTTCCATTATCCACTCCTCTCTTTTACGCAAGTCCACACGTATCGTTATCTACGATGACGAGGCTGCGCTCTCAACCTTCGGGCTTTCCTCAGCCTTTTTCTTATAGTCAGTCAAAGCTGACTTAATGGCATCTTCTGCCAACACGGAACAGTGAATTTTGACTGGAGGCAAATTCAACTCTTGCACAATTTCCGTATTCTTAATTTTCCCTGCCTCTTCAACGGTTTTTCCCTTTAACCATTCCGTCGCTAAACTTGAACTCGCAATCGCGGAACCACACCCAAAGGTTTTAAACTTGGCATCCACAATTGTATCGTTCTCGACTTTAATTTGCAGTTTCATAACATCGCCACATTCAGGAGCTCCGACAATCCCAGTTCCCACACCATCCTCTTCTTTTTTGAAGCTTCCCATATTGCGAGGATTGTTGTAGTGGTCAATTACCTTTTCGCTATAGGCCATGATGTAAACCTCCTTATATTGACAAAAAACAGTGAAATCAATTTTATTAATGAGCAGCCCATTGCACGGTCTTCAGATCGACACCTTCTTTCGCCATTTCGTAAAGCGGTGACATCGCGCGCAAGTGGTTGACGGCTTTAACCATACGATCAATCGTATACTCCACTTCTTCTGCTGTATTAAACCGCCCAAGACCAAAACGGATGGATGAATGAGCGAGATCCGATCCAACGCCTAAGGCTCGTAAAACATATGACGGCTCAAGGGTCGCTGAAGTACAGGCCGATCCAGACGACAAAGCAATCTCTTTTACACCCATCAGCAAGGCCTCACCTTCGACGTAGGCAAAACTGAGGTTAAGGTTCCCTGGCAAACGCTCGGTACGATGCCCATTCAAATAGACTTCTTCAAGTTCCTTGGTAATACCTTCCTCCAAACGATCACGTAGCTTAATAAGCCGTTCGGCCTCGCTGGCCATTTCCTGTTCACAGAGTTCACAGGCTTTACCAAATCCAACGACAAGAGGAACAGGAAGTGTTCCGGACCGCATCCCTCGCTCATGCCCACCACCATGAATCATGGGTTCAAGACGAACTCGTGGCCCCTTGCGACGTACATAAAGTGCCCCAATGCCCTTGGGTCCATAAATTTTATGGCTGGAAAAAGCCAGTAAATCAACACCTAACTCTTGAACATCAACTGGAATTTTTCCAACGCCTTGCGTGGCATCGCAGTGAAAAATGATACCCTTTTCTTTAGCAATTTTCCCAATTTCCGCAATTGGATTAATTGTCCCAATCTCGTTATTCGCCAACATAATAGAGATGAGAATGGTTTTGTCAGTAATGGCATTTCGGACATCTTCAGGATTTACCATTCCGTCCTTACCAACATCCAGGTAGGTTACCTTCACACCTTTTTTCTCTAAAGCTTTTGCGGTATCGATGACGGCTCGATGTTCGGTGGAACTGGTGATGATATGATCACCTTTTTCACGATACATCTCCACCACACCCTTCAGAGATAAATTGTCAGACTCCGTCGCACCACTGGTGAATACGATTTCTTTTGGATCAGCATGAATTAACTGCGCAATTTGCTTTCGAGCTTTATCGACGCCTTCTTCACCCTCCCACCCAAAACTATGGTTTCGGCTCGCAGAATTCCCAAACTTCTCGGTAAAGTACGGAAGCATCACTTCCACGACTCTTGGGTCACATGGGGTCGTGGAATGATTATCTAAATATATCGGCAACTTCATAATTGCACTCCTTCTGCATTACGCGACTCAACAATAATTAATGGAGAACCCACCATCATGTCTTCGATGGACATACTATTCAATAACTGAGCAATACTTTCTTGAACACGTAAAAGCGGGGTACGAATATTACAACGATCCATTTGATCACATGATGAATCCTCTTTTTCGTGATAACAATCAGCAATACCAAGCGGACCTTCAATCGCCTCTAACACTTGCGCAATGGTAATGAATTTTGGTTCACGTGCTAAGATATACCCGCCCTTGGGTCCATTATGGCTTTCAATAATATCTTGCTTCGCTAATGTTTGAAGCACCTTAGCCAGAAGTTCAACAGGAATATGATATTCTTCTGCAACCTCCTTGGTATTGACGACACGCGCCTCTGTCAGGTCGGCAAATTGGATAGACGCCATGTAGTGTAAGGCCATCAACGCATAATCAGCTTTTTTGGAGAGTTTTAACATAATAAACTTTTGAAATAGCTACTAAACCCGACTATTGTACTCGTACTTATGCTAGCATTGACCTCCGCACCTAGTCAAGACTAAAATGGTCGGAGATTCAAATCGTCGGAGTTAAATGAGTCTATGTTCTAACTTCAAGGAAAGCTAAGCACTTAGACAATTTTTCCACAAATAGCCAAGCAAGTTATTAAAATTAACGAAACTATAAAGGAGAATTCATGGGAGGTAGTAATCCGTATATCGAAAAAATTGAGGCACAACCTGCAACAAAATCATTCACCATTACCTTTAAGGCACCTGACGATACGAGAGAAATCAAGGTTGATCCGGAGAAAATACCCTACGGTGATACTGGCTTGCCAGGTAGCGTCTTAGATATTGCCCTTAGCGCCGGCATTGACTTGGAACATGCCTGCGGAGGAGTCTGCGCCTGCTCCACCTGCCATGTGATCGTCAAAGAAGGACTCGATACCTGCCCAGAACCAACCGAGGACGAAGACGACCAGCTTGAGGAGGCACCAGGGCTGTCGCTTCAATCACGATTGGCCTGTCAATGTGTACCGAATGGGGAGAAAAATTTAGTGATCGAAATTCCCGAGTGGAATAAGAATCTCGTAAAAGAAGCACATTAACCCGTAGGCGAGACAAGTAGGTAAGGCAGACAAATGATAAAGAAAAGGCTAGCGAATATGTTCGCTAGCCTTTTATATGGCTCCCCGGGCAGGACTCGAACCTGCGACCATTCGGTTAACAGCCGAACGCTCTACCAGCTGAGCTACCGAGGAATACACTTAGGATCAATGTATGGACAAGAAAAACGATGAAACTATACCATACTCACTATAATGGTCAATACTGAATTATCCATTTCATTCACAACGCCTACCATAAACAAACCCTCAACTCACAGATCCATAAATAAGACTGTTCAATTTTACATATTACAGGCACCTTAAGGATGCAGACGAGACCTGGATAGTTTCACAAGCAATTAAAATTGGAAGTCTGCGGAATCTTCTTCACCCTCCTCAGCTTCAGAAGCCCCACCATCAGAAAGTGCCACAAAGTGCCGCGCCCAAGACAAGTAAATATTCGCACTATCTTTCATCGCATCAGCACCATTTATCAGCTTCGTGACCACTTCTGGATCACCGCCTGATGTCTCCATTTCTACCGCTCTGGATTGGAGCATACTGTGGAATTGCTGCATTTCAGCTCCAATTCCCGCCACCTTTTCTCGCAATTCATCACTCATGATCTTACCTTTCCTGTCGATTGAAAACTGCGACAGGTTATAGATGTTGATAGCCACCTATCATTCATCAAAACAAGACAGAAAACGTAAAAAAGCCTCGCGATACTCAAGATAAAATCGCGAGGCCTTCTTAAGACAACGTTTCGTTAGCCCTGATAAGCTTGGCCAAGTTCAGCAGCTTCACCCGCTTGGTCCATCAATTTCCCATCCGAACTCACAGCGACCATATCAATTGCTTGATGTTTTGCTGCATCGCACACAACTTTACACAGCTCACAGCCCTTACACCGATCGATAGCTACCTCGGCAACCATTTTTTCAGAATTTAAATCAAGGCAATTGGCTTCAGGACAATACATAATGCAAAGCCGACAGCCTTTTTTCGCTACACACTTCTCATCTGTCACTAGGGCAACATTATACATCTATCTCTTTCCTTCACTGAGAGAGGTTCTCGATATTATGCGGCAGCAGCGGGCTCTCCAACTATTAACTCCACATTATTTTTCTCCGCCCATTCCGCAGCCATTTCATACGACCTGGCAACCGTATCAAGATTTTTTTTCAACAACATTTCTTTTTTGGCAAACTTCTTCTTAATGGCCTCGTCTAAAGTCGCTGTACCACCGGATGCAACGAATTTCTTCCCAAATCGTTCTTGTAAGGCCAAGTCCAAACCATTCATGCTTACGCACTTGGTGATCCCAGCCACAGAACCAATCATGGTCATGTTCGTGGCTAACTCAGTGCCCGCGACGTCAAGAGCAATATTTGTCCCGGCAATATTAAACACCGACACATTCAAATCTTTGAGACGCTTCACATCTTCATCCGTTAAGAGTGGCATATCCGTATTGATAATTACCAACCCACCCTCTTTGATCCCTGAATAAAATGGCATCGTGTAACTCTTCCCCATAGTGATGACCTGAGGATGAAACACTTGAATAACGTCTGGGAACACAAGTTCGCCACGGTCAAAGATCTTTCTTATTCCAATTCGACAATAGCTCTCAGCAGGTGCCATGCGTTTTTCGGCCCCAAAAAATGGATTCGAAATAGCAAACTTTCCATCCTTCGATGCAGCCATGGCCATGACATGAGCCGCCGTCACGGCCCCTTGCCCTCCAAGCCCAGACATTCGTATATTGATTCGACGTAAAATCATGGGATATCTCCTCTCACATGTCCTATCAGCTTATACCGTTTGGCTAGCGAGTTGCCTTTTAGCCTCAGCTTTTCGCTCTTTTTCCTTAGCTGCCATCTCAGTCAACAATTCCTTCGCCGGTTCACTCACGTATTCTTTGTAAGCAAATCGTTCGGTTGGCTTTTCAGAGTCACGCATTTCCTGCAAGCCTTCCATACTATTCTTCCCAATTTCTAAAATACACGGCGTATACAACTGCAAGTAGGTTGGCCCAATCTCTCTAGCCACATGAATAGCATTTTTAATAACTTTTTCAACTAAATTTGGTTTACTCACCGTGCAATTCACAACATAGTGACATCCAGATTCTCTTGCAATTTCAGGAAGACGAACTTTTTCGAAGGTCTTTCCAACTGGAGCCATTTTCGCCACAAATCCCTTCTGCATCAGACCGCTCTCTTGCCCACCAGTATTGGCATACAATTCGTTGTCAAAACAAATAGTCGTAAACTTTTCCTGACGGAACCACGCCTGCAAAGTCATGTCCAATCCAATATCGACAGTTGCTCCGTCTCCGGCCAATACCACCACATCTTTGTGTTGATCCGGGAAACGAACGCTAAGCGCTCGCTTAAGCCCAGAGGCGATTGCATTTTGGTTCCCAAACAAGGAATGGATATTGTGAACAGCCACATGCGGAAAGACTAAGCTTGTACATCCCGTCGATCCAACCATGACGGTATCCTCAGGGTTTGGCAATGACGCAAGGATATACCGAAAAGCCATGGACTCTGGACAACCAGCACAAAGAGAATGCTCTTCAATAAGCTCCTTTGCATTACCAATGTCTTTCCATCCTCGTTGCTCATTCCCGTATGTGGCCCTTTGAACTAAGTCCTGATATTCAGGAGGCATAATTTCAAACAATTCTTCTGCAATCTTTATTCGTTCTTTGCTCATAAATAGCTCCTTTATTCGTTATCTGTTTGAGAGAAATGCCCTCATAAAATACTCACAAGGCTTCTCAGCCTCCTCGTCCGGCGAGCGAAGGTGCCTTCACACCCAATACCGTCTTGATCTCTGCAGCGATAATTTCTGGAGGCATGGTCATGCCGCCACAGACATGGGGACCAGCATGGACCCGTTCATTATTTTGAATTGTGGATTTCACTTCACGGGCAAGCCAACCAGTGACATTAAATTCAGGAACAATAATATGCTTCGCATGTTTTGTGGCTTCTTTAATTTCCTCTCCTGGCCATGGCCGCAAGGTCTTGACCTTCACCAGCCCAACTTTGATGCCTTCATCTTCTAAAATCGCAATAGCTTCTCGGCTTTGAGAAACTGCAGTCCCAGATGCAACCACAACAACATCCGCATCAGTATTCTCTGTATCAATCAATCCATTCATCCAACCGATTGTGTGCTTTCTAGACCGTTCAACAGCTGCCCACACTTCTTGCTGCCAACTTGCATGAGTTGCATAGCTAATATAGTTACTTTTCATCACAAACGGATCTCTCATCATGCGGACTGGTGGGCATTCCATATCCATGCATGGAACCGGTGACCGGTAGGGGTCATACGGTGGAAGACACATATCAACTGGGGTAAGATCGACCATATCTTTTGTATGGGTCACGAAAAATCCGTCACAGCATAAGGCCAACGGCAAATGAACGTCTGGCTCTTCTGAAACCATGTACCCCAACAGAATCCAGTCATAGAAATCTTGAGCAGTTTCTGCATGCCATACGAGCATTCCCGTTTGCATTAAGTAGGAAATTTCCAAAGTATCAGGTTGAATTGAAAGCGGCGAGTTAATACCTCGACAGGTCACAATCATCTGAATGGGAAGCCTAGCTCCTGCCCACATCGGAAAATTTTCCATGGCGCGCATAGTCCCTGGCCCCGCGGTGGTGGTAAACACGCGAGCTCCACCAAAAGCCGCACCTGCACATTGTGACATGACGGCAAATTCACTTTCCCCTCTGAAGTAATCGCCAATGTATCCTTCGGCAAAAAGTTCACCGCATAACGCAGCTGCTTCACTTTGTGGCGTAATAGGGTAGGCGACCATGATATCGCAAGAAGCTCGACGTACAGCCTCCTTGATGACTTCACTGCCAGTGAAAAATGAAGGCGTCCTTGGCGCCTCATGCATCATGTGCCTGGGATCGGTAAACGTTTGCCCTTTATTGTTTTTTTGACCGATGACTGATTGAGTCGCCATGAGTACGGCCTCCTTTATATGATTTAGTTCACATTAGGGGCGTAACCCGAAGTCATTTAAGACGAAAGTCACGCGACTAATTAGGGTAGATACTCGAAAAATATTTACGTTCAGATAGTCAATACGCCTCTTGCTACTTTGGTGGCTCGACCGTTCCCTTTAATTTTTTCACCCAATCCGCCAGTCTCAATATCTTATCAGCGGTCGTATCCCGAACAGAAAGCATGGCATCCTCATGCCCAGCCTGCGCACACATGGCGATCGTATAACAATCCGTTCCACCACGAATGATCTTTAGTGATAAATTCGCTTGGTGACAATGCACCCCGACAAAAATACACGCGTCAATCTTATTATGCCAAATGGTCAAGTTTGGATGATTAGGATTGATCTCAATCTCTGGGTTTATTTTAGGATATTTCGGTCTATAATCTGGCATGGGGATAAGCATTGGCGTTTGAGTGGAGGCCACAGAATCCTTCAAGGTCTCAAACAGATGCCGAATCGCTTTGGCTTTTTTCGCCGCTTTTTCATTCCATGCCCAGAGCACGAGCGGGCCAGGGAAAATGGTGGGAACCTTCGCAGAAAGAAATTGCGTAGCGGCTTCTTCCATCGCTTGTTCCTCTGGCACAATCGATCCATGAATATGTCCCTGCCCAGGATCCGGCAAACTATTCCCCATACTCGCAGCTGAAGGAGGAAGAAAGTGTTCAGGTCCCGGCATTACCTTATAACGTGTGGTCATTTTCTTTAAAATCTCCAATGAGTTATAAAATTAGCCTCTTGTTGTAATGACATCCATAGTATTCTTCACTCTATGGGAAACAGGGAATATTCGCAACCTCGAAAAAGGCCCAAGCGTTTATTTAATTAGACTAACGAGAAGCGCAAACATGAGTCTTTCGCCCTACCTAACAGAGAGGTAACGCTCAGTATAGGGACACATTTTACACCTTGTCAAATGCCAAGGATGGAGGATCTCATCAAAACTCAACAGTCGTTATAGGCACATTACGACCTACGGCCAACTCATCGATCATTCACATCGATGACCTGATAGGCCCACTCCGCCTCCCCTTGCACCTGAACGGAAGAAGAAAACGGAATGGAAATTTGAAAATCTCTGGCCTGCCCAGGAGGAACTTCCTTCGAAACACGCCCTTGCTCTTGAGCAATAACTTGGCAAACATCACGCTCGCAATCGTTCACGGTGACTTCAACGATCACTTGATGCAAGGGATTCACTGGAGATTGATTGAGAATCCGTCCACTCACCACATAGGATTTAGCATTTAACCCTGGCTTCGCCTGCATACGTTCAAGTACAACGTGCGAAAGCGGGAAATTCGAATGAGCAAGTTCTCGTTCACGGTTATCAAGCCAAATAATGAGAGCGACGACACTGATCACTCCCGCCAACGTTATCCAGAGCGCACGTCGAAATTGAGGGAGAAAAAACGCAGCCAAGAGCAAAACAAGAATAGCAATAAGGATAATGACACGAAGCATCTAAGTTTCCGTTATATTAATGTAGATTATGGCCATCCATTTCAGTGCCGACACCGTACAAGGCCTTTGGCTACGCACATTCATGGCACGACAACCCACCTCTCACCACGACAAGGAGCATAGTGAATGATCGATCTCTCGTCAGAATTAACAACAGCCTCTCGCCTTGCTCGGGAAGCGGGCACGCACATTATGAAAATCTACGAAAAAGACTTCTCGGTATCATACAAAGGACCGTCCGACCCCGTCACTGAAGCCGACCAACAAGCCAATACCATCATTGTTGATGGACTCAAGCAACACTTCCCACAAGATGTCATCGTGGCTGAAGAAAGTCCTGCACCAATCAATCTTTCAGCAACAGGCAGGGTTTGGTATGTAGACCCACTCGACGGCACCAAAGAATTCATCAATAAAAATGGAGAGTTTTCGGTTATGATCGGACTGGCCATTGATGGCCACGCCCAACTCGGGGTCGTCTATCAACCAGCTCAAGACATTCTCTATACCGGACTGACTGACCGGGAAGCTTCCATGGAAACGACTTCTGGACGGACACCACTCAAAGCCTCCACAAATCAACAACCAGAATCGCTCATCCTTATTGTCTCCCGCTCCCATCGAAACCCGAAGATCGATACCATCAAACACCACGTTGGCATAACCAAAGAGTTCCCGTGCGGGAGTGTCGGGTTGAAAATTGGGGCCATCGCGAAACACGATGCCGATGCCTACATTGAGCCCGGCCCATTTACCAGCTTATGGGATGCCTGCGCACCAGAAGCTATCATACGAGGCGCAGGCGGACGATTTACCAACATTTATGGTGAGGCAATCCTTTACGGGTATGATACCCTAAAAAATACGAAAGGTCTTGTGGCGACAAATGGAGCCTGTCACGACCACGTCATTCAATCAATCAGCCCAATCACCGAACAAATCCGCGGTTGACAGATTTTTCGTAAGGCTCTTAGAATTCGTTTTCTTTTTATGTATCACGTTGCTCAACCTTCATTCGAATTTATGAAAAACATGCGAGACGATATTGTCATCATCGGAGGTGGATTAGCCGGGTCGGAAGCCGCCTGGCAGGCCGCCAATCAGGGGGCCAAAGTGACCCTCTATGAAATGCGCCCGAAAGAAGAGACCGCAGCCCACAAAACGGACTATCTTGCAGAAATTGTATGCTCAAACTCTCTCGGGTCAAATGACGCATTAAGCGCCCCAGGTATCTTGAAAGCTGAGATGCGGCGGCTAAACTCCTTAATCATTCGCATAGCCGATGAAGTGCGAGTTCCAGCAGGATCAGCGCTAGCCGTCGATCGCGACCGATTTGCGTTAGGCGTGACTCAGGCCCTTGAAGCTCATCCCAACGTACGAATTCTAAGAGAAGAAATAAAAGAGATTCCTGATGATGCGGTGAGTATCGTGTCAACCGGACCACTGACCTCCAACAGCTTATCCAACTCGATGAGTGAACTGACGCATTCCAAGAACCTGTACTTCTTTGATGCTATCGCACCCATCATTGATACTGATTCCATCGACATGACCAAAGTCTTTCTCGCATCTCGATACGACAAAGGTACCGCCGATTACCTCAATTGCCCCATGGATCGTGAAACTTACGACCGTTTTTACGATGCCTTAACCGAAGCTGATCGAGTGCAATCCAAAGAATTTGAAAAAATCCCTTACTTTGAAGGCTGCCTCCCCGTTGAAGTCATGGCAGAACGTGGAAGACAAACGCTCCTGTTTGGTCCGCTGAAACCTGTCGGGCTTATTGACCCGCAAACGGGAAAACGACCGTACGCCGTACTCCAGCTTCGCCCAGAAAATATCCATGCCTCTTGCTATAATATGGTAGGCTTTCAAACAAAGCTCACGTATCCAGAGCAAAAAAAGGTCTTTCGAATGATCCCAGGCCTTGAAGAGGCGGAATTTCTTCGGTGTGGGAGCATCCATCGAAATACATTCATGAATTCTCCGGACCTCATAAAAGATACGCTTCAGCTCAAAACACAAGAGCACACATTCTTTGCTGGGCAACTCATCGGCGTCGAAGGGTACGTTGAAGCGGCTGCGAGCGGAGGCCTGGCGGGAATAAATGCAGCCAAAGCTTTGGCCGGTCAACCGATTATCTCTCCACCGGAGACGACCGCACATGGAGCCTTACTCAATTACATCACCACAAGCGATGCAAAATTCTTTCAACCCATTAACACCAACTTCGGGCTATTCCCACCTTTTCCTGCGCCGATTCGGGACAAGCAGGAAAAGCGAAAGAGGATTCAACAACGAGCTGAAGAAGAGTTCACCAAATGGATGACGCGATCAGGGCTTTCGTGACGTTTCTCGACGTTGAACAACACGCGTCACCTGAAACCATTCGCAGCTACCGTTCCGACTTGCGACAATTTGCAAGTTTCGTGAAAACCACGTCCGCTCATCCGGAGGCCACATCAGTTCCGGCATCAGTTGACAACCTAACGATTCGGAACTATCTACGGTGGCTAGATACAAAAAATGAAAAAAAGTCTACCTTGGCAAGAAAACTTGCGACACTCAAAAGCTTTTATCGTTTCTTAACGCATGAAGGATGGGCAGACATCAATCCTGCGGCACAGGTTCGAACGCCGCGACAAGGCCAACACTTACCCAAGGTTCTCACGAAAGATGAAGCCGCAACACTTATGGAAGCCCCCGAAGGGGCAAGCTTTATGGCCACAAGAGATCGGGCCATCCTTGAAACGCTCTATTCAACGGGAATACGAGTCAGCGAACTTGTCGGGTTAGATTGGGATGATGTGAATCTCCAATCTGGCATTGCCCGGGTTCAAGGGAAAGGGAAAAAGCGACGTATCGTCCCGGTCGGCGATGTGGCAATCCAAGCCCTACAAGACTATCGAGAGCAATGCAGACAAAAGGGAAAGAACGAGCAAGCTGGTGGAGAACAGAAAACTACGGCCCATGTGGACCACCAACTTTTTAAAAATGTTCGAGGAGGCCGTCTCACCAGTCGAAGCGTGGCACGCATCGTGAAGAAATTTTCACAACAGCTTCCTCATGGTGCCGTCGCCCCGCATACGCTGCGGCATTCGTTCGCCACTCATCTTCTTGATGAAGGAGCGGACTTGCGCGCCATACAAGAACTCCTCGGCCATAGCTCATTAGCCACCACACAAAAATATACTCACGTCGCAACCGATCGCCTCATGGAAGTTTATGATCGCGCTCACCCTCGGGCAGGCGGATAAACCTATTCATTAACTCCCGATACAGTCAGGGCTATGTATGATTATACGTTCAACCACGATTCTCTGTGTTCGAAAATCTAACGGCGTTGCGATGGGATGTGACGGTCAAGTCACAGTCGGAACGACGATTATGAAAAGCAATGCGAAGAAGTTACGAAAAATGCATAACAACGAAGTCCTGGCAGGATTTGCCGGAGCAACAGCTGACGCCTTCACCCTATTTGAGAAATTTGATGCGAAGCTGGAAGAATACCGAGGAAATCTCACACGCGCCGCCGTGGAATTAGCCAAAGACTGGAGAACCGATCGTGTTCTCCGACGATTGGAAGCCCTCCTCACGGTTGCGAACCGTGAGCATTCCTTTATAATTTCAGGCACCGGTGATGTAGTCGAACCGGAAGATGGGGTTATGGCCATTGGCTCCGGTGGCTCCTATGCACTTGCTGCCGCACGTGCACTGGTTGCCCATACGGCTCTCGAACCTAAACACATTGTCGAGCATGCCATGGGCATTGCCGCAGCAATTGATATCTATACGAACCACAATATTATTATTGAGGAGTTGACGATCTAATACTATGGACCACGAAACAACACAGCGCCCAAGCCAACTCGAGGGCCTCACACCAAGGCAGATCGTAGACGAACTTGATCGATACGTGATCGGACAACGTGACGCCAAGCGGATGGTTGCCATCGCGCTCAGAAATCGATGGCGTCGACAACAATTGAGCCCAGAGCTTCGCGAAGAAATTTACCCAAAAAACATTATCATGATTGGGCCAACTGGCGTTGGAAAAACCGAAATTTCACGTCGCCTGGCAAAGCTTGATGATGCACCGTTCATCAAAATTGAAGCGTCGAAATTTACGGAAGTCGGATACGTAGGGCGAGACGTCGAGTCACTCATCCGTGATTTAACGGAACTATCCGTGAACATGGTCAAAACTCGATACCTGGAACAAGTGGAAAAGAAGGCTGAAGATTTAGCCGAAGATCGAATTCTGGACCTCCTTCTTCCACCAACGTCATCACCCGCGCAACAACCCAAAGACTCGACTCAAGATCAAGCGGGCAAATATGATACAGCTGACGACACTCGTCAAAAACTCCGGAAACAATTACGAGAAGGCAAACTCGACAATCGACATGTCGAGCTTGAAGTAAAAGAACGAGGCTTGCCAGTCGGCATCATCTCCAATGTCGGAGGTATGGAAGACTTAGAAAATAATTTACGAGATATGTTGGGTGGACTCATGCCCGGGAAAAGTAAAAACCGCCGGATGAAAGTACCCGAAGCGCAAAAGGTCTTAGCGCAAGAAGAAGCTCAAAAACTCATTGATATGGACGAAGTCACGAAGGAAGCCATCGATAAGACGGAACAGTCCGGCATTGTGTTCTTAGATGAGATTGACAAAATTGCTGGGCGGGAAAAAGGAACAGGACCCGACATTTCACGGGAAGGCGTCCAGCGTGACCTACTCCCAATCGTGGAGGGCTCAACGGTCAACACCAAGTATGGGCCTGTCCGCACAGACCATATTCTCTTTGTTGCAGCCGGTGCGTTCCATGTGTCCAAACCAGCTGATCTCATTCCAGAACTTCAAGGACGATTTCCCATTCGAGTTGAATTAGAAGCCTTGACTCAAGAAGACTTAATACGCATTTTGACTGAACCGAAAAATGCACTCGTCAAACAATATCAAGCGCTATTGGAAACCGAAGGAGTTATCCTCGACTTTACGCATGACGGTATTCAAGAGATCGCGGCCACGGCCGTAGAGGTCAATGACCGAACTGAAAATATTGGTGCGCGAAGACTTTTCACGATCGTAGAACGGTTATTGGAAGAAGTCTCATTTGAAGCTCAAGAGCTCACCGATAAAAAGGTCGTCGTGGATGCTCCCTATGTCAAAAAACATCTTGGTGACATCGTGAAAGATCAAGACCTGAGTCGATTTATTCTCTAGAGTCCACGTATCGCCGAGATCACTCACACGACCCAAGCCTATTTACCCGTACATTCCCTACTCACATGGAAAAATTGATTAAAAAAGCTGACATTCTGATCGAAGCCCTTCCCTATATTCGAACCTTTGCCGGCAAAACCATTGTGATTAAATATGGAGGAAAGGCCATGACTGACGACAATCTCAAGGAGGGATTTGCTGAAGATGTCGTCCTGTTAAAGTATGTCGGCTTGAATCCAGTAGTCATTCATGGAGGTGGACCGCAAATCAATACGATGCTCGACAGGCTCGGCATTAAGCCAAAGTTCCTGAATGGGGTGAGGATCACAGACCAAGCCACCATGGACGTCGTCGAGATGGTACTCGGAGGAAAAATTAATAAAGAAATCGTGAGTATGCTCAATCAACATGGCGGAAAAGCCGTCGGCCTCACAGGAAAAGATGGACGCTTGTTTTTAACCAAACCGTTTAACGCCAAAGCCTTGGTCCACAGTCTTTCCGGCGGAACAGATACCCCTGAAGATCATGATTACGGATTAGTCGGCGAGGTCGACAAAGTCGATGACCACATTCTTGTCAAACTCCTAGAAGAAAATTTCATTCCGGTCATAGCCCCCATAGGTGTCGATAAAAAAGGCAAAACCCACAATATCAATGCCGATCTCGTGGCGGGAAGTGTCGCTGGCGCGCTGCATGCTGAAAAACTACTCGTACTCAGCGACGTGAAAGGGATTCGTGATGCCGACAACCATCACGTCCCGACGTTGTCACGAAAAGACACAGAACGTATGGTCAAAAAAAAGATCATCAGCGAAGGCATGTTACCGAAAGTCCATGCCTGCTTGGCCGCGCTGCACGGAGGAGTCCATAAGGCTCATATTATTGATGGACGAATTCCTCATGCCATCTTGCTGGAAATTTTTACGGACAAAGGGATTGGCACCGAAATCGTGGCATAAACGTCATGAAACTTGCCAAGAAATCCACTAAGCCCCAGACGGCCACTCCAGCACAATTGCAGCCGGATCACACATGCGCACTCCTTCTCATCCATCTGCAAAATGACTTTTTCCCTGGTGGTGCGTTGGCTGTCACACACAGTGATCAGATTCTCCCACCCATCAATCAATACATTGCGTACTTTCAACATCACGGGGCTACCATTATGGCTACACGCGATTGGCATCCTCCCAACCATTGTTCATTTCAAGAACAAGGCGGGCCAAATCCAGTTCATTGCATTCAAGGGTCACGAGGCGCGCAATTCCATGCAGACCTGCATCTCCCAACGGGAAGCCTCATTATTTCAGGAGCGACCAATCCTAAAAAAGAAGTCTATTCAGGGTTTGACGGAACGTCCCTCGCAGATTACCTCGAAGACCAAGGAGCCAAAACCATTTATGTCGTTGGCCTTGCGACGGAGTATTGGGTTAAACACACCGTATTGGATGGCATCAAACTTGGGTTACACGCCGTCGTGCTTGAGGATGGCATACGCGGAATGAACAGCAAGCCAGACGACTCCGAACAGGCACTTCAGGAAATGACTGCTGCAGGAGCTATTCGAGCAACAGCACCAAACCTAGGCATGGAACTTCCTCCGCAGTAAATCCCGTCCTTCAATTTCTTCACAACATCTCTCTCTTCTCACAAACTTTTAGAACTGTCACCTCATTGACTTCTTTGTCTATTTCACCACCTGCACCACCTGAATACTTCATATTCATCATACATCGGACAGCATAAAGTTACATCGATGTAACATGGCTGACCCTTTACTGTAATCCCCTCACTTTATGCTTCATACAAGCATGAAGGAGAATTAAGTATGTTTAGAGATTTTCAAAAAGTGCGTCGATGTATGCAATGGGTTTTCCTAATTACCCTGCTGGGAAGCCACCTTGGGTGTACAGGGATACATGCAAAAGACGACATGTCAGCCGTCTCCTCGTCCACCCTTGCTGAAAGCGAACAATTATTTCACACTGGAAAATTCAGTGAAGCAGAACACAGACTTTCAGAGGCTCTTGAAGCGAACCCAACGCAGCACATGCTTCTCAATGCTCGAGGGTTTGTGTATGCCAAGCAAAAACATTGGCAACATGCTATTAAAGACTTTACCCAAGCGATCAGACTCGCGCCTCAGCATCACCAATATAGAGAAAACCTTGGAATCGTGTATTTAGAAGCAGGATATCCAGATATGGCTCTCCAGCAGTTTTCACATATTCTTCAACATTCTCCAGATTCCGTGAACACATTGAATAAACGTGGATTAGCCTTTAATCGATTGGGACAATATCAGAGTGCTATCCGTGACTTCTCAAGAGCTCTCGCGCTCGATCATTCGCAAGCTGACATCTATCTCAACCGAGCCGTGGCCTATTTGCAAATTGGAGACACGGCGGAAGGCAGGAAAAACTTGGAACAAGCGATCAGCCGCAATCAGACACTCCCTCAAGCCTATGAAAGCCTAGGGCTCTTGGAGCTGTTGAATGGCGAGACAACGTTAGCGATCAAAGATTTCACAAAAGCTATTCGTCTTGGAGCCGACGGCGGATTGGTTCATTACAACCGAGGCATTGCGCTCACAATGGTAGGAGACCATGAGGAAGCCAAAGAAGAATATGAATTGGCGTGTGAAAGGAACATCTTTCAAGCGTGTAATACATCCGTCACACTCACTCATGCATATCATCGACTCTAACGTGACGTACACACCGCATAGCAAAAGTCCCTGCCAAGCCTAGAACTTCAGGCCTGAGCAGGGACTGCTCTTACACAAACACCGTCGTTAAATATCAGAACAATAGGTCTCTTCAGCAGGATAGGAATACTCAGTGTACGATTCCGTTTCAATGTCAGCATTCCCTGTTTTCCAAACATGGAGGCAGCGAGCCGCGATATACGGGAGCGACTGGGATGTTCCCCTGACTGCCGTCATAGCTTGAGAGCCTCCCTTTTCTCCAACCACAAGAAATTTATTCCCGTATAACTTTCCCTCAGCATCGAGTTGACCAGGATAGAAAAGAACAAATTGCCCAGGTGATTCCACTCCAGCACTCACGGGCCCCATATATTCAGCATCAGGATAGGGCAACCATTCTGCCGTCACCATGGTTCCTTCAGCTGTCGTCTCAACGCCAATAATTCGTCCAGCCAGTTTAATAGCTCGACCTTGAAAGGCATCAGGTTGTGCGGTTAACACGCCAAACTCCGATTCTGATTTCAGAGCCTGACTACCATTCATGGGAAATGGAGATGACGAGACACAGCCTGAGATGAATAGTAATAGGACAAGCACCAGGAGAATCGTTTTATTTTTCATAATGCACCTCCTCAATGTATCGTCAATCCGTCTTAATTGTGATTTTACTTAACTTACCCGTAACCCGCAATTAACATTGGTGTAACATGGTAAAATTTCACAATCGTCACAGTTTCCCCACATTCATATTTGAATAGACTTTTCTACTTTCGTAATGTCGGAAAATTTATATACGTCACAGTGGTAAGCGACCGTAGATGGGCTCATAGGCGTTCGCGAATCATGTACACGATATATTCAGCGAATGTTCGAACTTTTGAACTCAACGAGATCAATCAGACACACGCATGGATTCGCGAAGCCTGAGAAAAGAAGGGTGAATACTGCCAAACATCTAACATCGATATATTGGCGACCTTACGATGTCAGCTCCCTCAGATAAAAGTGTTGACATTGTGCGCACATAGTAGGATAATAAGTAAAAAGACAAGGGACCTTTATGAATAAACAATCCGTTAAACCGCACAGAAAAAGTCACCCGAAAAATATTAATCTTCGAGTAAAACCCCATACACGTTCGTTAATAGACCGCGCATGCGCCATCACTGATAAGACGGTGACGGAATTTGTTCTGGATGTAGTGTGTCGTGAAGCCGAAGATGTTCTCCTTGACCGCCGCCTGTTTAATCTTGGCAAAAAAGACTATCAGGCATTCATCAATGCATTAGATGCACCGACACAACCTAACCCTAAACTCAAAGAATTACTCAACCGGAAACCGATTTGGGAAAGCTAAGCGCAGACCAGCCCACCACACCGCGCCCGCCTGAAGCTCTTGACGCAAAACACATTCTTGATGACTTTGCTTGTGGGAATGATACTCTCAACAGCTGGCTGAAACGTCGTGCAATGAAAAATGAGGCTTCTGGTGCATCGCGAACATATGTTGTCTGCCATCAGAACCACGTCATCGCGTATTACACACTAGCCACCGGTGCGGTTCAATGTGCGGACTCTCCAGGCCGCATCCGACGCAACATGCCAGACCCGATTCCGGTCATGATTCTTGGCCGCCTGGGCGTTCATCTGAATTGGCAAAAGAAAGGCCTAGGTGGCGATCTTCTTGCCGACGCGGTGAAGCGCACGCTACAAGCCGCGAATATTGCCGGAATTCGAGCCATTGTCGTCCATGCTCTCTCTGAAGAAGCCAAACAGTTTTATGCACGGTTTGGTTTTCAATCTTCTTCCACAGATCTGATGGACCTAATGATTACTTTGAACGACGCTCAGGCGAATTTACTATAATCCTTATAAACAGAGCCGACGATAACAGATGCAAAGCATTTTGATGATAATAATGAATAATGAAATACCAACACCTCAATCATCTCTATTTGGAGTTAATCAATGTCCAATGGATCTATCCCTAAGTTTTCCAATGCTCCTATGTTCTTCCAGGTTGCCCAAGATTCTATAAGCTCAATTGAATTGGGACATGAAACTCAAGCCCTGATTCCTATTATCTTTTCAATAATGAGCCTGGAATGCTTTGTTAATGAAATCGAGATGCTTGACAGAGCATTTGATGACGCAGATAACCCAGGAATACCAGATTCGCTAGGGGAGTCAAATAGCAAAATCAAGAAACCTGAATTTGATCGGGATTACCTCGAAGAAAAACTATTGAATGTAAAAAGAAAATTGACAAATATTGAATTTGACAAAGGGAAGAAACCATTTCAGGACTTGAAACTTTTATGCGATCTTAGGAATGCCCTCGTTCACTTCAAGGGGGAAAAGTTTTTGGAACTGGATTCTAGCGGATATCCGAAATTTACTTTAGACTCTACTACTCATCAAAAAAAGGTTATTGATGGCCTAAGATCAAGAAAACTTCTAAAATTCAATGAACCGTCGACCCAACTACCCACCGATCGTCCGGTGGGATTGATTGAATTGGTTGGAACTCCAGAAGTCGCAAAATGGGCCTGCAACACTGTTGCAGAAATTGTACATAGCATCACAAACTTCACTGAGTATTCTAACCAAACCTTCTTAATTAAAGGGTATTCATGCCTTTATAAAAAAATCACTTAAGAATCTTCGAAGTCATGTCCCCCACAGGTCGGAAGATTGAATAAGATTACCCCGTACTCAAAAAGATACATATAAAAACCTATTCCTCACAACTGAGTCATTACAACATTCGCAATCTTAAGATTCAGAAATTCCACCTGGCGACTCATATTTAATTCGAAAACACAACCCGTGGACTCAACATTTTTTAATGGACTACAGTGAACTCATGAATGCATGTCTAATTCACGAGAACTACTCCCCTAAAACCCTGAGCCTCGTCTCTCAATTTTTGCAGGCTTAAAAGTCATCACAGACATGTTGGTCTTTACCCATTTCTTGAATTTTCTGATAGGGCATTTTCGGCATCATGCCGGCTGCCAGCTTACTGCATTCCTGCATTTTCTTCATTTCAGGCCGGCTCATCATTTCTTTGGCGAAGGTTAGCGCTTTAGCCTGAGCTTCGTCGCGCTTTCCAGCTCGGCAAAGGACATCAATTTCTGCTTTCATTTTTTGGCCGACCTGCTCCAACTCCTCAAATGCAGAGGGATCTAGACGTTCCATGCATGCCGCGGCCTTCTGCATTTGTTCCATGTTCATTTGCAAGTTCGGGGGCATCCCTTCCGGACTCTGCGCATACACAACCAGAGGAACGAAGATAAGCATATAAATCAATTTGCCCATAACCACATTTCCTTTCGGGTACAAGACCTCAATCATCCGTAACATATGCGAGACAACATGGCATGCTAGATCATTCCCGACAAGGCCTTTGTGAATCCATCCACAACCTCCCGACTCAGCGATTCAACGTGCCGGTTCATTTCTGAAACGAGAGAGCCGTAGTCTTCGGGAATGCCGATACTGGTAAATCGTGAAGTTTTAATCAGCAACGGTTCTTGACTATCTTTTTCTGAAAGTATCCAGCGAGCGCCGAGAGAGACACTTCCAGTCTTCGTAAAATCAAATTGCAGAACTTCAATACGAACACGATAGTCTAGCGACAGAGCATCATCCCATCGCACAACGGTGGTCCCACCATCAGACAAGAGTTGCGAAACGTTCGCGATCAACACTCTTGTCAAATTCTTCTCCAAGGGTTCGGCCCAACGATCAAACTCTAGCAGCTCAACCTCACTTTCACCTGCGTGGATAACCATTTGATCGCGATCCACATAAGAGGGAATTTCCACAGGCCCTACACCGATAATTATTCTTGCCGAATCCTGGTTTTTCTGAGAATCGACCTCTTGATTTGAGATCGATTGTAGTTGGTAATATCGCGTGGATGGCGTTGAACCACAGCCGCTGAATAGTGTCAGCGTGGTTAGAACGACGATGAATCGAACACCACTGGAGACGTACGGATTCATTGACCATCCTTTCCTCGGAGAAGCGCCTCTGGATGCTGCTCCAAATAATCCGCTAATACTCGAATTGATCGAGCTGCGGCCTTAAGTTCTTTCAGCGTACTCGCGAGTTGATACGGTAATGCAGAATCTTTCCCTGCGACGCGACGGATAGCCGACAAGGTTTCTTGTGTTTGCTTGAGACTCATGCGTGCGGACTCAGCTACTTCCTGGAAGCTTCCGGTTAACGGCTGAACCTGCGAATTGATATTGCCAACCAGGTCTTCCGTCTCGCGAATGGTATCGTCAAGCCCCGCCATCACCGGCATCAGTTCTCGATTCATCACATGCGTCAGGTCACGCAGGTCTTTCACCAAAATTCGACTCTCCGTAACCAGCCCTTTGACATCAGGAGAATTGAGGAGCTGGTCTAACCCTTGAATGGCGCGAAGTGCAGTTGCGGCTAGGGCCTGAATCGGAAGATCTTCAAGTTTGTGGGTCAATTGGCTGAGACTCGACGATATGGTAGGAAACTCCGGGTACGGATCATCCAAGCCAGTGTGTAATTTGACCGGACTGCTTGGAAAGAAATCAAGCTGAACCAAGAGTTTTCCTGTCACTAAACTTTGCATTTGCAATTGTGCGCGCAATCCACGCTCTTCAATCATTTTCCCAAGAAACGCCCGATCTTTTTCTTCGACAATTTGAGGCATGATTGTATCAGGTCCGATATTCACCACCTCGACGGCCCCCTCTTCTAGTGCCATAAAAACAGGGGTTCGAATGGACTCACCTTGCGCATCGATCACCACCTTAATATCTGCAATCGCCCCAATCCTCGTACCCCGAAATGCCACAGGAGCGCCGACGCTTAACCCTTTTAAATTGTCATCAAAATACAGAACATAGATGAGTTTATCTTTAAAGAATTTTCCACTACCAAAAACCACGACACCAATCACGACTAGTACCACGGCACCGATCACAAACGCTCCGATGAGTGTTGAGTTTGCTCGTTTACTCACAGTTCATCACCTGTCATGGCATGCGAAACGATAAAGTCGTGCATCTGGTATCGTATCTCATCTTTCGCTTCACGCTTCACGCTTCACGCCTTCCGTTTCTCCCCGCGTCAGAAACCTGTGAATTTGGGGATTGGGTGATTCCTCTAACAGCGTACGTGGTGGACCAACAGCCAACATGGTTTTTGTTTCGACATCGAGAAAAACCGAGTTCGTTCCAACAGCAAAAATACTCGGCAGTTCGTGTGTCACCATGACTACAGTCGCACCAAGACTATCACGAAGCTCAAGAATCAAGTCATCGAGATGCCGCGAGCTGATCGGATCGAGCCCTGCAGATGGTTCATCAAAAAACAGAATTTCCGGATCGAGCGCCATCGCTCGAGCTAAACCCGCTCGTTTCTGCATCCCGCCACTTATCTCATGAGGGTAATACGCTTCAAATCCTGCCAATCCTACCAATGCGAGTTTGAGTGCCACGATTTCTCGTATGTCATGCCGAGTCAAATGTGTATATTCAGTCAGGGGCAACCCAATATTTTCAGCTAATGTCATAGAACTCCAGAGTGCCCCGCTTTGAAATAAGACACCAAATCGCCGCATCATCTGTTCACGACGCATGGCATCTGCATTCCAAAAACTCTTTCCCCTATACAAAACATCACCCGTAGCTGGGGGCTTTAATCCTATGAGATGCCGTAAGAGCGTACTTTTTCCGCACCCGCTCGCACCCATGATAATAAAGATGTCGCCACGTTGAATCACAAAGTCTAGATCGCGTTGAATCACAAAGTCACCATATGCCATCGTCAGGTTTTGAATGGCGATATGAGATTTGGCTTCCAGCATTATTTCTGTTAAACCCAAGCAAGGCCAAATTCATGAAACGTCGTTCGTCTCAGAATGCGTCGCTCGTTGCTCGTGAAGAAAAGACCGAAAACTCTTCACACGAAATACGAGATACGAACGACGAGATACGTTTTTCCTCTACAGGCGACGAGTCTACAGATGGCGGACTTTTTCAACATCCTGCTAGACGCCAAGCACATCATAAAGAATTGTCAGAATTGAATCTGACACGACGATGAAGACAATGCTGGTGACAACAGCAGACGTGGCGGCAATCCCAACTGCAGCAGAACTATTTCCAGATTGCATACCTCGTAAACATCCAGCAATGGCCACAAGAATACCAAAAACAACACTTTTGACCAGACCTAAGAAGAAGTCCATCAAACTTAACGTCGCCTGCGTTTGGTTGAAATACTCAATGAAACCCAGGTCCAACATGGTCACTCCCACAACCATGCCACCGAGGATGCCAAGCACATCGGCATAGAGACAGAGTAACGGCATCATGAGCGAAAGAGCGAGCATGCGGGGGAGAACCAAGAATTCCATGGGCGAGAGCCCCAGCGTGGTCATGGCGTCAATTTCTTGATTCACCCGCATCGTTCCGAGTTGAGCGGCAAACGATGCGCCAGTCCGCCCACCCATAATAATACCCGTCATCATGGCTCCCATTTCTCTCGCCATCCCCAACCCGACCAAATTCGCCACGTAGATTTGCGCGCCAAATTGCTGCAATTGAACGGCACCCACAAAAGCCAGAATGAGTCCAACGAGAAAACTAATGAGTGAGACGATCGGAAGCGCCTGGGCTCCACATTCTTGAATGATCAGGAAAAAATCCGATCGACGAAAGTGAGCCTTCCCCGTAAGAAACGACAGAAAGGCTTGGGCCGCCTCTCCAATAAAGGCGACCATCGCCTTCCCCCCTTCGACAGTCGCCACGGCGTTCTTGCCAACACGAGCCAACCAGGCCTCATGAATGACCATTCGTCTCGCATCATCTCGCTCAGGAACTGACGTCGCAAGATTCAGAAGACGTTGAACGCCCTCTGGAAGATGTGTGCGATCAACCTCAATATGACGAGATGAACCGTAGGCAAGAATCCTGAGGACAAATGTCACGAGACTACTATCCCAATGCGTCACCTGCTGCGTATCGAAAGTCAATTTTTTAATATTTGGAGGCGAACTTATGGCTTTTTCTGTTTCTGAAAAGTTCAGCAATCCATCACGCAAACTCCATGCTCCGGTTAATGTAAGAAGCAAGGTATCCGAGGTTGGATAACTATACTGAATGTGGCTCTGAAGAGGACTGGACATGAGCAGGGTAGTATTTTAGATTCCGTTCATTCACTTGAATCTCAAATGTTTAAAAGTCTCGACACATTTTCTCTAGAGAAACCTTAATCTTGTGAATCCAGCACATCTATCTTATAGAACGATGAAACCTTAAACCAGTAAGAGGGGACACAATCACCAACTACGTTGTAACACTTGACCAGATTGTCAGACTGTTCTTTCCAGAACTTACAATGATTTATGCTGCACTGGGAAAAAACAATGTCAAGGTGAATCCATACTCGAATACTGTTATTCAAAAAATTAAAAATATTCAACGGTTATTCCGACTATAGAGTAAGGACGGAATAATGGGGTTATGAAGATTCAATCATCCACAATCCATTCAGACAAACATTCTATTTATGACTGCCACCTCTCTAGCTATATGCACAACCCAGGAAAGTCTTCCACATTCAGAATACTCTCCATCGTCTTTCTTGCTACCTCTGTGTTTCTTATGAACTCAAAGGGACTGTTGTGGGCACAGACTATTGATACCACGGGCCTTGGCATTCGTGGTGGCATGAATTTTCAGGAAGCTGGACTGCCGCCAGGCGAAAAAGAAGACTTTGAACAATTTGACGTATTTGGATTTATTAACGTACCGGTAGGGTGGGAAAGTCCGTCGGGTTGGAACACCCATTGGCGACTCAATGGTTCGGCAGGGATATTGCGCGGAGCTGGTGACTTAGGGTTTATTACAGAGCTCACCCCGGGCCTCGCGTTCACAAAAAATGCCTGGAACATGACATTAGATATTGGAGCCGGTGGAGCACTCATCAGTGATTGGGAATTTGGCCGTCAAGATATTGGAGGTCCGTTCCAATTCATTGCACATGGGGGAGTCAGTTTTCATCTTCCTGGAAACGTGGCAGTCGGATATCGATTTCACCACATGTCCGATGCCACAATCTACGGGCCAAGTCGAGGCGTCGATTTTCACATGATTGAATTCAGCTACCACTTCGGGCCTCGCTAGTCGAGGGCCATGCGCTCCACCGATGGAGAAACACACGTGAAGACATTGTCTGCTACAACAATACCCACGCTCGCCATTGGAGGAATAGCGTTCGCGTGCCTGTTTCTGTTGGGTCTCTCCAACACACCATCCGAAGAATTTGACTTTTCAAACAACAGCATACCCCTCGATCAGATATTCTCAGGCGGCCCTTCAAAAGACGGAATTCCGGCCATCCTCGATCCAGTGTTTATTCAAGCAACAAAAGCCACGTTTCTGAATGACCAAGACCGATTTCTCGGCTTGCTCGAAGGCAACAAGACAAAGGCCTATCCCATCAAGATTCTCAATTGGCACGAAATCGTCAATAATTTGCTATCAGGAAAACCTGTCGTGGTGACCTATTGCCCGTTGTGTGCGACTGGCATCGGATTTGACCCTGTGGTTGGCAAACGGCATTTGACATTTGGGGGGCTCTGGTCTTTTGTACCAGAGTGACATGGTGATGTATGACCACCAAACCGAAAGTCTCTAGTCTCAAATTTCCATGGAGGCCATCGCCGGCCCCATGACTGGGGCCAACGTCAACGCAGGAAAACTCTACTAATGAATTGTCCGCTTGACGGGGAAGCTTACAAGGGTTCGTAAAACAAAAAATCCAACAAAGCAAAGATCGTAGATGATGCCCTAAAACGGGTCGGCTTTAGGGTATAGGGTATTACACGTATTCTTGTGCAATTGTATGTTTACGATGTTATTCTTTTATTATGTCTTTGTAGGGGACATACCATAGCCGAAATAGGCAAAATCAAATTTGGTTAGGATTTAAGAAATGCTCGAAATTAACCCACAAAATCTTTCTGGTAATTGGAGTATAGGCGTTGCGCTTGACGCACACAGCTTAGGTAGTGTTCCTATCGGCGAATCTCAAGGCAGTCATATGCAATTTGATACGACGTACACCGAAGTAGGGAAACGGATAAAACAATTAAAGTACCATCAACAAAAATCAGGAGTGAGCGAATTAGTAGAAACAGCAGCTACCTTTATAAAAGAACAGAACTGGGATATTGATATTATTATTCCGGTTCCTCCGTCGAAGCAGAGGAGGGAACAGCCTGTAATGCTTTTGGTGAATGAAATTGGAGCGGCATTAAATATACCTGTATCGACGACAGCAATTAAAAAGGTTAAAGAGACATCAACATTAAAAAATATCCCTATCCACCAGCGATCCCAATATCTAGATGGGGCGTATGAGGTTTTGGTTGAGGAAGTCATCGAACAAAGAGTATAATTGTTTGATGACATCTACGACTCAGGTGCAACGCTGCGAACGATCTGTGATTGTCTAATCGAAGGGCAACCGGAAAAGGTTTTTGTTTTGACATTTACGAAGACTGGAAAGCGCCAATAATGGAAGTAGTATTTTTCGGTGGATCAAGAAAAACCCGTGTTTTGAACGAAGTTATTCGCGCTCAGATTGAAAATGTGATGGAAAAAGAGCTGTCTATTTTGATAGGCGATGCGAATGGTGCAGATAAAGCCATGCAAACCTATTTAGCCGACCGTGGCTATAGGAGTGTCACGATATTTTGTGCTGGCTCGGAATGTCGAAACAACATTGGTCAATGGGAAACGCGCAACATTCAGATGAATGGGAAGGAAAAGAATTTTGCGTTCTACGCTGCTAAAGATAAGGCTATGAGCGAGGAAGCTGATTATGGTTTGATGTTATGGGATGGCATAAGCAACGGGACGCTGAATAATGTATTGAATCTTGTCGAACGCGGGAAACAAGTTGCGTTGTACTTTTCACCAAAAAAAGAATTCCTCACCATCCAATCATTGGATGACATCAAGTCACTTCTTTCAAAATGCCTTCCAGAAAACATTCGTAGTTTTGATAATAAGATTGGTCTTTCGAAAAGGGTTGATGCTCCCCCAAGTCAGTTAAGCCTTATCTAACCTCTAAATAATCTCAAATAGAGTGTAACCAAATCAGCATAAATGATGGCATTTGTTTTTGATACGGCCATCGACACCCAAATACAAAGGCGTGCTTACTATACTTTTATGGCCGAGCAATTGCTCACCATGCGGCCATAACTTCGGCGCGGACTTCTTCGCCCACCAAGTCCATATAAATAGCCGTTGTTTCAAGGTTGGTATACCCCAACAATTTTTGCACAAGACGTGGGTTGCGTGTTTGTGTGGCCATCCGAACACCAAAACCATGTCGTAACCCTTTCAGCGTGGCGTGATCGCCGTGAATATCAGCCTCGGCCATAATCTCCCCAATATGCTTCGTCGCTTGTGTTCGCCCCCATGTCCATAACGGCATCGTCTTACTTTTGATTTTTTGGCTTTCCTGATTCCGTGAACCAGCTCTAACGCATCGAGCAAATTCAGAAGGCAGGGAACAGAACGAAATTTAACCTTCTCCCGCTGTTTCAATATCCTGAACATAATAGCCTTGACCGAAAGGGCAATGCGTTCTGGGAAGTTCTAAGGCTTCGGAAACTCTGCACCCTGTATAAGCCAATGTAAGAGCAAACGCGCGAACCTCGGCACGTTCCTGCTGGCTAGCCGTTAGAATAAATTGCTCTTGTTCCTTGGCCGTTAAATATTTACGTTTTCCGTGAGAAGTGAACAATTCGCTAGCCATCTGTTCACTTTTATACAAAAATTCTTCCAAAATAAGATGAATGTTTCCTTACCTAGATTACTAGAATATAGTAATGGAAAGGCAGGTATTCCCATGGCAAAAACAACAAGTTTCAATCTCGGCGAACACTTCGAGCAGTTTATCTCTACCCAAATCAATAGCGGCAGATTCGGCAACGCGAGTGAAGTGTTCCGCGCTTCATTGCGACTCATGGAACAAGAAGAACAAAAGCTCGAAGCCCTACGGCAATCCCTCATTGATGGTGAAAACAGTGGGAAAAGTACGTCGCTTGATATACAAAAAATTATCCGTAAAGCTAGGCGAGAAGCGGGTTTACATGTATGAAGTGGTCAATAGCCCTCTTGCAGAAGATGACTTAACGGACATTTGGCACTATAGCTTCAAAAAATTGGGCGAAGAGAAAGCCTTTGAATATTTACTCTAACTCGATGCGGGGAATGTGGAGGCTTGGCAACAACCCTCTTGGAGGAAAATCTCAGGACAAAGTGCGGAAGGGCTATCGTTCCATTCACATCAATCGCCACGTCATTTATTACCGGCTGATCGGGGAAACCATCGACATTGTACGTATGCTGCATGAACGCATGATTCCTGAAACGCATTTATAATTTTAGAAGGAAGGTAAATACTTTTCCCAATAAAGTGTTCACCAGCCTCACACTAAACAGTGCCTTTTTGAGTCTCTTTTGGCTTTTCATAGAGTAAAGGATGAATGTTGTAATTAAGCAATTCAAAATCTCCCCAAAATGCTAAACACAGTGAGCTGTGCAAATGTTTCTGCGCCCGTTCTCTCTGTTTCTCGACGGGCGGCATGTCAATATCGGTCACAAGGTACATGGTGGTTCCGCCATATGCTTGATGCCGTCTTAGAAGTGGCGTGCTCTAGTGCGGCTCCAACAGGAGAAGCTCGATCGTTCCTTACAAGATATGTAATATGGCATCTATGTTTTTTAATGAAGACAAGAAATGTGCACCTTAATTGAGGGTATTCAAAGCCATTCGTCTCTATCCTGTCGGCCTAAAATATTCATAATTTCGACCGTCTCACCAACTACACGATAATAAATGGTATCCACACCACACAAGCTTTTTCTGTATCCCTCACGGATATGATTAACGGCAGGATATAAATATGGCTGCTCTGCTAGTTGTTCAAAACGCTCAAAGAAAGCTAAATAATATTCATCAGCGGCAGCCTCGCCATGTTTACGACAACCCCATTGATAAATTCGATATAAATCTTCTTCTGCCTCCGGCGAAAGCCTATAATTCCCCATCAGCACGCAATCTGTCTTTAATCCCTGCAAGGATTTGATCTTTATCTTTATCGACCCATCCGGACTTTTGAACAGATTTTTCAGAGGCAATTAATCTGGCCCGAATATATTCAATTTCATCTTGCTCTTTGCGAGCTTTCCGGATCAGATCATTTACTGCCTCACTATTACTTTTATATTCGCCGTCTGTTCCGACTTTTTGTTTAAGCCATTTGTCGTTTGGCTCAGTAAAAGATATGCTTTGTCTCGACATAATATTGTCCTCCCATAGTAACCAGCATTGGTGCAATATTACACCGTAAGTACACCACTGGCAAGCAAAAGCCCTATGCCCTACCCAATCTTTTTTCGCTCAAATTTGCCTTCTAAGTGCTAAGAAAAAATTGGCTTCCGTAGGCAAAATATTTTTAAACGAACACAGACCTCCTACAGATCGAAAATAAACGTACTTCCTAGTAGCTTTTTACCTTAAAAGCTGACCTAGTAGATAAAGGCCGTTTCTGGGCGAAGTGACGCACAACGGAACGGAGGGTAGGGCCTAATCCAACAGAAGGACGAAAAGTTGCCTATGATTTTGTCTAACACATGGAAATCATTAACGAATTGGTGTTTTTACCTCACGTTTTTACACCTGCGTTAGGCGATGAGTTTCGGGGGCTTGATGCCGACCGAATCTTGCAGCCGTTCTTCTGAGAAAGCATATTCTCCAAGCAGATTAATATGTTGCCAACACACGACGGCCCCATGCCGAATGGCGTGGAGTAAGGTACGCAGCGCCACATAGCTCGGCGGAGCGATTTTGATATTGCTCAACACATCCACGACACGATAGAAGATTTGCTGGGGAGAGAGGTAGGCCTGGACCAGGGGACGTCATTCAGCCTTGAGGACCTTTTGAGCGTCAGCATCAAACAGGGTGAAGCCATAGAAGGCTCGAATGCGTTGCTGATGGCGAATACGGGTGTACTTACTCTCACGCCGCAGATCAACCGATTGAGCGCTCAATCCCAGCGCTGGGCAATAAACTCGATGTCGTGCCGATGAAAGAGCTGGATGGAGAAGAAGCGTTTCGTCGCATCGAAAATAGGCACAGCTGAGCAGAAAGCCCACGCGATTGGTTGATGAGCGAAGGGTGTGAGCGACGACTAGCAAACTGGCGGGACAGTCGCAGAACCATTTCCGTTCGACGTGCGAAAAATCGTGGAGGATGGGTGTAGGCTTCTTGTTCTAACGGGGTTAAAATGGACAGACCTGGCAAAAGGTGGGCAATCTGGTTCAGAGCAAAACTCAACGCGGCCTGAAAAGTATGGCTGCAGAGAATTAGAAGATAAACCTTAAGTAGCTAGGCAACTTTTCGTCCCTTTGTTGGGTTAGACCCGTGGCACTGCGAATTTTACGTAACGCGAATGGCGACCCTTAACAACCACAACATTTTCTGCACGAGACGAGTGGAAACCCCTTGACCATCCCGTGTTTCATACGCAGCATGTTTGTTCTCTTTTTTCAGATAACGATGTTATCTGGATGTGTTGCAGGACCAGCCCCGTATCTACCCCAAGACTGGATAACACAGCCTTCTCAAATAATTGATGGGCGCAAGCAGTCCACTCACGCCAGACTGCAAGTATTCATTACCTACAGCGGGTTGGAAACAAGTCATTCAGCGTTACGAATAGTGACACAAAAAGGTCATGTCATTTTTTGGGATCCTGGAGGTAATTATGGACGTTTCGATGACGACTGGAATGCCGAACATGGATCATTTCCCATGGGAATTCAACGTAGGAACGACCTCATTCTCTCCAATCCTCCGGATGTCGACACGTTCGCAAAATGGCGTTGGACCTTGCATGATACGAGCCTCGAAGTCTTCGAATGGGACGTACCCAACACGCAGGCTCAGCAATTACAGCAAATCCTCCTTCATGGAACTGATGCCTCACATCCAGCAGGCAGTTTTTCAACCTGGACCTTCCCCATGTTCTGCACGATGGCAACCAGTGATTTCTTAAAACGGTTTACCGCTCCAATGATTCAACTTTCACAACAATATTTCTTCCCCGATAAGTTGGCCCAGGCACTCTACTCACAAACACCCTCGCGCGTGCATGTATACCGACGCAATGGGGTACAAACCGTCTATGCTCCGCCAGGGCCAACTTCGGTACGTCAATAAATTTAACAGCACAGTTACTCACGTCACCGTCACACGTTTGTCGATACAGCAAACCCTCAATATGGGGAGATGCTTTTCCACCCATCATTGTAGTAGGCTATTTTATACCTACCGCATTTATCGGGAAGCATGAATATTGAGGCAAAGATGAGCGGGTCAGAAGGCGAGCACCAATTACAGGAAGAATTCCGCAGTCAAGAGCGGGCCAAGCGATTTTATCTTCGACAGATGCACGATCACTTGACCGACGACATGCAGGCGTTTATTCAAAGGCAGGAAATGGTGTTCATCGCTACCGCTGACGCCAAGGGCAATTGCGATTGTTCGCCACGATTCGGTAAGCCCGGAATCGTCCACGTCATTAACGACCACATAGTTGCGTTCCCGGAATTTCGTGGAAACGGTGTGTTTGCAAGCTTAGGAAATATCTTCGAAAATCCCCATATCGGTCTGGTGTTCGTCGATTTTTTCGACACGACCGTTGGACTGCATGTCAACGGACAGGCACGTATCTGTCAGATTGATCAAATTCCGGCCTCGCTCTCGTTCCTAGAAGACACCTATGAAATAGGCGGGACCGTGCGTTTAATTGAACGATGGGTAATGGTCGACATTGAAGAAGCCTATATTCATTGCTCGAAACATATCCCACGCCTCCAAAAACTCGACAAGTCCATTTCCTGGGGAACAGACGATCCCAAAGCCAAAGTTGATAACTTTTTTTGTCCATCAAAGGCTCAGGGCATCTGAACAGTCTTATCTTTCATTTTCTTCCATTTGTACCAAATAATTTCATTACTTCCATGCGGATACAGCAGCCGCTTTACGCGCAAATATGGTCGTGCAATATACCGAGCGTATCGTTCATTCAGCTGAGAACGTGTTGCAAAACCTAACTCCTCAGCAGTCATTTTATGAGGATGAAAAGCTTTTTTGTGTTTATAGAGATGGTAACGATCTTCCTGAATAAGCCGCTTGAAGGTTCGCGTCCATACATGTGCCCACCATCCACCCCCAGTCGGAAACGCGAGAGAGATTTGAAAGTCTATTAAATAGGGGTGTCCATCATGTGAACAAATCACATTACCTTGTTTATTTAAATCAACATAGAACACTCTCTGGTCATGGACCTTTGCGAGTAACTCTTTTAGCCGGGCGAAAAAGTCTTCCGGCAGATCTCCATGAGGAGTTACTTCATGCAACGTCTTTCCTTCAATATAGCGATGGAAGTATCCTCGCCATCCCCACCGTGGACCCAAGGCCGGAATGCCTTCAATCGCCGCCACACGCCGATACACACGATACTCGTGACGTGAGATCAGGCCGGCAAGCGGACGAAAGACAAAACCACCCACAAATCGAAAATCGCTGATTTTTAACACATACCCTTGGCCGTGTTCGTTTCGATACAACAAATTTATCGAAAAGAAATCGTCTTTTAATACGCGCTCATAGCGATACAGGGCGCTATCAATCTTGACTTCCTGGGGATAGGTTCGTGACTCAGCCATCACGCTCCTTGCCGAGCAAACACGATTTGAGAAATGGAAAATGATCAGTAATCAGTCTACAAGACAGATCAGAAAGGAACAAGCAACCTGCCGCACGACACGCCTCGTCCCATACGTTCCCTTATCAACGTTGCACTTTTAAAACACTGTGATATAGTTATGTTATAGATACGACCATATTTTATCCCGCCTTTATTCTTCCTGATATTTCTCTGGCAGTGCGGTACCGGACAAGACATTGCAGGCACAGTCCTGAACCCGGAGATGCCTTTTGCTCTTGACGGTTTGAAACGTCTCTACGAAAGTCTTTTCTTATGAGGGCGTACGGGAACCGTTTCTGAACCTGCTGAATGCTCAGGTCTTTTCCATAGACCTGGGGTTCAAAATCATGAGCCACGACATTTCCTCACGCTACTCGAATCGCATGCCCAGCCTTTTGCTCGATTGTGAGTCTCGTAGACGCACGAACACGACCGTCATTTTTTCGTACAGTGCGTTTTCACACACTACGTCTTTTGATGAACTAACGGAGTTGCTTCAAGGACATGGACGCAGAGGCTCTAGACTCAAAGGAGCATCGTGTCACTCGACGTGTATGACGAACTCGTGGATTCACCACGGTGACTTAACCGTCACCTCCTAGAATCTAAGCATTAACTTTGCATTAACCAGAGAAAGTGGAGGGTTTTTCCATGGAAGTTGAGACACCTGTTTCGGCTCAACATCACGAATCCGGGACGTCCACCCCAGTCGGAACCCGCCGTTCATTTTTCACACGAGTGACCGCAATCATTGCGTCCTTTATCGGACTTTCGATGACGATACCCATACTGGGATACGTTGTCGCTCCTGCGTTTCAGCGTCGCAAGAAGGAATGGGTCCCCGTTAGCGCCATTGAAGATTTACCGCTTCATGAGCCCAAAGCTCTCGATTACACCGTCACCATAAAAGACGGATGGCATGAAACAAAGTCAACAAAAGGCGTCTGGGCCATCAAACATTCCCAGGATAAAGTCACCGTGTTTTCTCCCATTTGTCCACATTTAGGTTGCGGATTTCGATGGGACGGACAAGACCGTCTGTTTAAATGCCCTTGCCATGGAAGCATTTATGACCTGAAGGGTACCGTCCAGGCGGGGCCAGCGCCTCGTCCGTTGGACTCGTTACCCATGAAAGTTGAAAACGGTCAACTTATGGTCATCTATAAAGAATTTAAATCGGGGTTATCCGAACAGGTGGAGTTATAAGCTATGGGATTTTCTCTCTACCAGTGGGCTGATGATCGTCTCAAACTCAAACCGATTGAGCAAACACTGTTGGACGAACCCATTCCTGGCGGAGCGAGTTGGAACTATGTGTTTGGCTCCGCCACCCTTTTTCTGTTTGTACTCCAAGCCATTACCGGTATGTGCCTCTCGATCTATTACGTCCCGTCTCCTGACCATGCCTATGACACCGTTCAATATATACAGAATGACGTCTGGTTCGGATGGTTCATTCGAGGGCTACACCATTGGGGAGCATCGGCCGTGATGTTAGCCGTTGGCCTGCACATGCTCCAAGTCTTCTTTGATGGTGCCTATAAACGTCCACGTGAAATGATGTGGATGGTGGGTGTGGTGTTGCTCTTACTCATGCTGGGCTTTGGATTCACGGGCTATCTCCTTCCATGGGATCAAAATGCCTATTGGGCCACGCAGGTTGGCATTAATATGGCTGGAACCACGCCCGTCATCGGCGATTTTCTTGTTCGTGTCATGCGTGGGGGCGAAACGCTCGGAGCACTCACGCTTTCCCGCTTTTTTGCCATTCACGTCATGATTCTTCCGGCCATCATCATGGTCGGCATTATGCTCCACCTCTTTATCTTGCGACGAGTCGGCCCTGCCGGACCACACGATGAAGCGCGAGCCACACAACACAGCGAAACATTTTATCCGCGTCAAGTGTATATGGATGCGGTGGTCATGCTCATCGTATTTCTCACTGTTGCGACACTCGCCTATGCCGTGGAGTTTCCACTCGCAGACAAGGCGGACCCGTCAGACCATTCGTTCATCCCGGTACCGGAATGGTACTTTCTCTTTCATTACCAATTACTGAAGTATGCCCCTGGCCCTTTGGTGCCCTATGCCTCATGGGCCTTGCCAGCTCTCTTCATTCTCTGCCTATTTGCGTTACCGTTTCTTGATCGTAACCCAGAGCGCGTCCCCTCAACCCGTCCACGGATTTTGGGAGGCGGGTTAGCATTCTTAGTCGCGGTGTTCGCGTTACTCGGTATCTCCTTACGTGATCTCTATGCGATTCCAAAAACCGACCCTGCAATAGCCAATGGCCAGGCGATCGTTGAAAAATTCGCCTGCAAAACCTGTCACCGTATCCATGGCGATGGAGCCAACATTGCTCCCGACCTTTCCTATGTCGCAGATCGACGACCAGATCGAGAGTGGCATATCCGTCACTTCAAAGATCCACAATCCGTGTCTCCTGGCTCGTTTATGCCTAAATTTCCGTTGACCGACTCACAATTACATGACCTCACAAGTTATGTTTTAACTCTTAAGAGTGGGCATACATAACATGCGCTCACGCTTCTTTCTTCAAGGAAATGTTGTCAGATTCATAATAGACGCACGGTGCATTATAGCGAAACCAAATAACTTCCAACCGAATGTACATCATGTCCACGGCGCAAACATAGAGGAAAGTTATGCCCACCTAGATGCCCTGTATACAATTGACGGTTCAATAACGAAGGGTTATAGCGAATCCAAATACGTTCCAAACAGGAAAATACAACGAACTCAGCGCGGTACAACGTTTCCACCAACGGAAGTTATTTGAAACGGCTATAACCAGTATTCAGTGGATCGACATTTATAGCGAAACCAAATAACTTCCAGCCGAATGTACATCATGTACACAGCGCAAAAACACACGTCGTACAGACGGAGTATATCGGAACGGCTATAACTGATTCGGCATAACTGGAACGGCTATAACGCATACGAGAACGAGGAATACCACCATATGATCCAACGCATGCCATTCCTTTTTTTTCACCATATGAAATTTCCCCTTAAGCTTTAGCCGATCGGTACCGAAAAAATGAATATGCGCCCGAAAGGAAGTCCAGCAAAACTTGAAGCCCGAAGACGCCTTGCCGCCAAAATGTTGGCGAAAGGAAAAGGCATTCGTGAAGTAGCCCGTCATATCGGCGCAGCTCCATCCTCCGTCAAACGTTGGAAGGATGCGCTGGAAGAGGGAGGGTCCGAGGCCTTAAAGTCTAAGCCCCACACCGGCCGACCTTCACGCCTGACCCGGCAGCAACGTCAACAATTGGAAAAAATCTTACGGAAGGGGCCACGAGCGGCGAAACTGCGCGCAGACTATTGGACGTGCAGCCATGTGAGAAAAGTCATTCGAAAAATCTTTGGCATTCGATATCACCCAGATCATATCAGCCGCATTCTACGAGCTCTCGGTTGGCGATATCGCAAGACAAAAGCCAACAAGAAGTCGAGCACCACACAAGCACGCACCCTACGTCGTCAATGGATCAAGCCGTAATCTGCTCTTGAATTCGCCTCACGCTCGTTCCTCAATCACCAATGTGCCACCACCTGAGGTCTGTGTCTCAATGAACGGCATGCGACAGAGAGCCGGTTGCCGATCACATCACTTCCTACACTTGAGACTATGACACAGGGCTCATCATGTTTCCTTGAATATGAGGAACATGTACGATAGTAAGGAATTGTCCGAGACGCGCAATCGCATTCATGAATACTTCAGGCTCAGTCGGCTTGGTGATATAATAACTACATCCCAAGGTATGGCATTGGGCGACCTCGTGAGGGTCGTCCGTCGTTGAAAGCATCGTGACAGGCATCTTCCGGAGTTCGGCATGACTTTTCACTTGCCTCAACACCTCCAGGCCACTGACTTTGGGAAGATTAATATCTAGAAGCAAAATATACGGGCGGTTCTGAGTTCGTATAGCGCCCTCCCCTCTCTGAAATAAAAAATCCAGCGCTTCTTGCCCATCCCGTAACCGGGTGCACGCGTGACTCACACCGGAACGTTGGAGATTTCGCTCAATCAGCGCTGCGTGACCGTCATCATCTTCGGCAATAAGGATCATCGGAACTTGACTCACACATACCCCTTCTGTTGAACCGTAGTCGCAGAGGGGAAACTGACCATAAACTTCGTTCCCAAACCAAATTCCGACTCCACCCACACGTCGCCTTGGTGACGCTCGACGATCCTTCGTACAATCGTCAGTCCAAGCCCTTCGCCGGATCCTTCTTTGGGGTCCAGTCTATGAAACATTTCGAAAATCTTTCCCTGATGATCCTCCAGAATACCAACTCCGTTATCCTCAACCGTATACAGCGATTTTTCGTCTTTGATTTCTCCGGTAATCCGGATCACGCCCGGCCTGGCTGGATCAAGATATTTATACGCATTCTCAATGAGATTTGAAAAAACCTGACTCAATAAGGTTTCATCGCCCATACAATCTGGAAGATCATCAATTTGAAGCATCACGCCTTTTTCCTTCATTTGATACTCCATGACTGTCGCAATGTCATGCACAATCGCGTTCACATTAAGTGGGTTACAGGTAAGCGAGAGCCTCCCCAATCGCGAAAATTGCAAAATACCGGAGAGGACGCTCGTAATTTTATCCGCGCCAGCACGAATATATTGCAAGGCCTCTGGAATCTCTTCATCCAGCAAATGCGCCACGTCGGATGCATTCACGTTCTTGTTCGCTCCAATCGACGCGCGAAGACGATCGCAAGAATCAGACAATTCTTTACTAAACCCCTGAATCGTCACAAGTGGAGATCGTAAATCGTGAGACACGACATTAATGAGGGTTTCCAATTCATAGTTTTTCTGCAAGAGCGCTTGATTGAGTTGCGCAAGGTCGTCACCATATTCTTGAGGAGCACGTGCTGTCTCCGCGAAAGGTTCGGACGTCGTCACTTCGGCATGCAGGGTTGAAGTAGACGAAGGCCGTTGCTTGGAGTGCCGGCCTTGCTCCTGCACCAGAGGTGCATCCCACAGCATCGACAGAAATGCTGCAACCCAGATAGCCAATAAAATCAACAGGCGATCCGTTACATCACTCCATCCAACCAGGTCAACGTCAACAAAGGAAAGACCAGAGAGCGAGAGAAGGGAACAGACCGTTGCCGCAACATACACGGCATATGCAAACGAAAGGCGAGAGGCAAATACCACACACAAGGCATACATCACGCCAACGATCATGCCGACATTGACTGTTTGATCCAAAGAGAAGGCCACACCCCCTAATGTCAGCACGAGAATGCTCCACAGAAATTCTCGTTTGGAACGATACGGACGACTCGTCAACACAATCGAGTCAGTCCGGTGTTGTTCTTTTGGAACTTGATGAACATCAACTGGACCCTGAGGAGGATGTATCAGCATACGTTTCACGGAAACACCGTTCTCCTTACACTCAGAATAGGCAGTGCAACAGAACCCTACACGTTCAGATCCAGACACCTTTGTAATTCTCAAGGCAGCGAAAACTACCTAAGACTACAGGGTCAAAACCTGAATTTCTTAATTTTATGGAATTGGTATAAAGACAAGAGAAAGAGGGGAAGAGGAAACAAAGAACGAGAAATATATAAGATAATTCAATTCTATGTTATTTCTGAACGATGGGCAAGACCACGAGAAAAAATATCTAGAATTTCCAATATTTATAAAACTGTCATACTTACAATAATATAAGCATGCTCATTATCGAAATTTGTAGCCAATCCAGCGGGGAACAACCCTACTCAAAAAAGAGCCCAACGGCAACTATCGCCGCCATGATACGAGAGAGTTACGGACATCCGCATCTCTCGTCAAATTGAGTGACCGTTTTCTCTGAGTGCGTGGAACGTATTACTGCGTCAGCAACCCACCATACTGCACGAAAAATGGGACAAAGACGAGTGATAGGATAGCCGACAGTTTAATGAGAATATTGAGCGATGGCCCAGAAGTATCCTTAAGTGGATCGCCGACCGTATCCCCCACGACCGCAGCTTTGTGAGTCTCAGTACCCTTGCCACCAAGGTTCCCTTTCTCAATGTATTTTTTGGCATTGTCCCAAGCTCCGCCGCTATTGGAAGAAGAAATGGCAATAACCCCACCGGCTACAAGAGATCCAGCAAGAATTCCTGCAACGGCTTGAATGCCAAAGAGGAACCCGGTGATGAGTGGCGTGCCCATGATTAAAATGCCCGGTGCAATCATTTCCTTGAGTGCGGCTTTCGTTGAAATGGCAACACATTGCTCATAATCCGCCTCAGCTTTGCCCTCCATGAGACCAGGAATCGTTCGGAATTGACGACGAACTTCTTCAATCATCTCATAGGCGGCAGACCCAACGGACTTCATCGTCATAGCAGAGAAATATGACGGTAGCACGGCACCAATAAACAAACTAGTAAAGACCAATGGATCTAGCAAGTTAATACTACCCAAGAGGTCGTAGTCTGGTCCATGCTGCTCCTTGAGCAATAAATCGGCTCGCGTGAGAAACGCGGCAAACAGAGCTAACGACGTCAAAATCGCGGCACCAATGGCAAAACCTTTTCCAATGGCTGCCGTGGTGTTCCCTGCCGCATCCAACACATCGGTCCGATTACGAACATGTTCGGGCATACCAGCCATTTCAGCAATACCGCCAGCATTATCAGAAACAGGACCGTATGCGTCGATTGTGAGCGCAATGACCAGCGTTCCCAGCATTCCAAGGGAGGCAATGGCTACCCCATACATGCCTGCCAACATCCACGGGATATAAATGGCTAGACCAATCGCAAGGTAGGGGCCCACGGCGCTCTGATAACCAAGCGCTAAACCAAAGATAATGTTTGTGGCCGAACCCGTTTCACACGATTTGGCGACTTCACGCACCGGCGCATAATCATGCGACGTGTAATACTCTGTCATGAGACCGACAACGAGTCCTGCAACTAATCCCGTCAAAAAGCAAAAATACACGCCTAAATCCGTGTATGCCTCTCCACCAATTTCAAACGTATCGGGAAGCATCATCTTCGTAACGAACAACATGACCACCGCCATCAACGCGCTGGAGATGATCAACATTTTCTTGAGCGCTGGACCAACTTGATCTTCCGAATCAACTTTGATCATCATCATTGTCAGGAAACTCACCGGAATCCCAATAGCCGAGATAAGGATGGGATATAAGAGCGCATCAACCATTCCGGAAAACGCCACAGCACTAATGACCATCGCGGCACAGGTACTTTCGGCACAGGAGCCAAAGAGGTCAGCCCCCATTCCAGCCACATCACCAACGTTATCACCCACGTTATCGGCAATCACCGCAGGATTTCGTGGATCATCTTCAGGAATTCCCGCTTCAACTTTTCCAACTAAATCAGCTCCGACATCAGCCGCTTTTGTAAATATGCCGCCGCCGACGCGCGCGAATAACGCAATCGATGAACCGCCAAGACCAAATCCAGCAATCACTTCCATGAGAATATGCGTTGGAAGCTGAGCCGGCATAATCGCAGCCAACCCAAGGTACACCATCAGAAGCCCGAGGGAGGCTAAACTGACCAACGCAAAACCCATCACGGAACCAGAATGCAGTGCCACATTAAATGCCGTTGAAAGGGATTGATTCGCTGAGACCGTCGTCCGCACATTACCTTGCGTGGCAATCTTCATACCAATGAAACCCGAGGCAATAGAAATGATTGCGCCAAAGATAAATGCAAGAGCCGTGTAGATGCCTTCGTTCACATAGTCCGTATGATGGTCATCGATGAGAATCGCAATAATCGCGGCAAAGACCACCATGAAGATGGCCATAATTTTATATTCTTGCTTCAGAAAGGCCATAGCCCCACTGGAAATAGCCGCATGGATTTTCGCAAGACGTTGCCTGGTATCCGCATCATCGACACCCATGTCAATGGGAATTTTGTTGACTGACGAAGAATAGTAAAACGCCACGGCTAGTCCAAGAAGGGACAACACAAGAATAATCGTTACCGCCATGTTAGATATGTCTCCTACGCATTGAATAGAAAATTATCGATGTGCCGACGCATGGGGATCATGCAGAAGGGTAAACGTCATTGTTATTCGAATCGCACAGCACTCCTCTTGACGTATACTGAAAGTCTTTCATGAGAACGTGGGTGGCCAAACAACTGGCGTGTCGTTATTCGCTCGTCAACGCTTCCTGCCCAGTAGAGAAGAGCGAACAACGGAAGTGTGCAAGAACAGACTCATGACATGATACGAATTTGACGAAAAAGCGACTTATTGTACCGGTAGAGAACAAAATGATCAAGTAATTTGAGAGTAACATTCCGCTCGACACCTCTCTCTTTAGCTAAATCTCCCCAAATACCCACCAATATTACCTCGAACTCAGGAGGACAAACTCCCTTCAGGCATTGAGGGTCATGGAGAAAGCCTTAAGGATAGGCGGCCTTAAGGATAGGCGGCCTTAAGGATAGGCGGCCTCAAGGCTTGCGACATCACCCTTCGTAAGTTCACGCCACTCGCCTGGTTGGAGACCACCAAGGGTGATAGGACCAATACCAACGCGAATTAAACGGAGTGTTGGATGGCCTACCCCTGCCGTCATCCTTCGAATTTGCCGATTCATCCCTTCTTGTATGCGTATGCGAAGCCAGGTAGTCGGAATGTGTTTTCGAAATCGAATGGGAACAGCTCGAGACCACACCTGTGGCTCAGACATCATCATCGAGACTTCAGCCGGCCGTGTGCGCTTCCCTTTCACCAACACCCCTCGACGCAAGGACGCCAACGCTTCGTTAGAAGGCATCTGTTCGACTTGAGCCCAGTACTCCTTCCACAACTTATAACGAGGGTCAGTAATGTGATGAAGCAGTGACGCATCAGAAGTTAACAACAAAAGCCCTTCACTGTCTCGATCCAATCGACCAGCCGAATACACCGATGGAACCTGAATGTAGTCAGCTAATGTCTGTCGACCATCAGGATCAGTAAACGAGGAAAGTACCCCATAGGGTTTATTAAAAACCAGATAGCGATACGAATACGCACGAGACATGCTCATCTCCTTTGTCCGTACGCTGTGGCTCGACCATACATGCTCCATGATACATCATGAAACGGTTGCTTCCTGCTTGTATTTATAAGGGATTTACGGCATCAACACCACAACCCTTCAACGTCAGTACACGACTCAAATGATTATTGCCCACTCGCTAGATTTCTGATAACGTGCAAGGCAGGTTCGGATTATTCGTCAATGTCGCAGCTTTTCTCTATAAAGTAAGGAGTCGTGCATGGCTTGGGAACCCAAAGACCCTTGGGGACGAGGTGGAGAAGATCCACTCGATGAAGCATTAAAAAAAGCTCAGGAACAAATGAAGCGGTTTACGCCGAGTGGCGGTGGATTTAAATCCGTCATTCTCATCGTCGCCGCCGTATTCGTGCTTTCGCAAGGCGTGTTTATTGTCGCGCCTGACGAACAAGGGCTTGTGAAACGATTTGGGGATGTGGTGCGAACAGAGGAACCCGGCCCGCACTTTAAAATCCCCATCATGGAAACCGTGCAGACTCCCAAAGTGGAAAAACTCCATCGAGTCGAAGTGGGGTTTCGTACGGATCCACGCGGACGGGCACGTTCCATCCCTCGTGAATCCCTCATGCTCACGGGTGACATGAATATTTTATCAGTTGAATTCATCGTGCAATATAAAATTAGTGACGCCCGCAACTATTTATACCAAGTAACGAATGTCGAGGCGACCATTCACAACGCCGCTGAAGCCTCAATGCGCGAGATCATCGGCAAAAATAAAATTGATGAGGCCCTGACCGTTGGAAAAGCCGAAATTCAGCAGACCACTCAGGACTTATTACAAGGCATTCTTGATCAGTATCAAGCTGGAGTCCAAATCGCGACAGTCCAATTACAGGATGTCAATCCGCCAGAAGCCGTGGCTGCCGCGTTTAAAGATGTGGCGAGCGCCAAAGAGGATCGCGAAAAACTGATCAACCAGGCTCATGGATATCGAAATGATTTGCTCCCAAGAGCCAAGGGTGAAGCCGCTCAAGAAGTGAATAAAGCCAAAGCCTACGCCCAAGCACGAATCACTAGGGCTGAAGGAGAAGCCAATCACTTCTTGAAAACATTTAAAGAATATAAACTATCCAAAGACATCATCAGTAAACGCATTTACATTGAAACAATGGAAAAAATTCTCGCCAACACGGAAAAAGTCATCCTGGACTCCAATGCCGGGAATAATGTACTGCCCTATCTTCCACTCAACCGACTTCCGAAATCGCAATCTAGGGAAGGAGGAGCAGGATCATGAACAAGCAAAACATCCTATTTGGATTAGTAGGTGTGTTGGTCTTACTGGTTGTCCTTGGTGCCTCACCGTTTTTCATCGTCGACCTGACGGAAACCGCCATCGTCGTGCAGTTAGGAAAACCAGTTCGAACCGTGACCGACCCTGGCCTGAAACTTAAAGTCCCTTTCGTCCAAGAAGTCACATACTTTGACAAGCGACTGCTTGACTATGACGCACCGGCACGCGATGTCATTACCGAAGACAAAAAGACCATTGTGATCGACAACTTTGCCAAATGGCGTATTATTGATCCCCTTCGCGTCTATCAGGCATTTCAAAATCAACGGGGAGCGCTGCAGCGACTAGATGATATCATTTACTCAGAGCTGCGGGTGGAACTCGGGCGTCATGAGCTTACAGAAATTGTCTCGGCCAATCGCGCGCTCATCATGAAAGTTGTGTCGGAACGGTCTAACAAAATTGCCTCGGCATATGGGCTAGAAGTTTCAGATGTTCGAATCAAACGGGCGGATCTTCCTGAACAAAATGAAAAGGCCATTTTCCAACGCATGCAAGCTGAACGAGAACGGCAGGCGAAACAGTATCGAGCGGAAGGAGAAGAAGAAGCTCAAAAAATTCGCTCTGAAGCAGAAAAAGACAAAGAAATCATTTTGGCCGACGCATATAAAACTGGGAAAGAGCTTAAGGGAGACGGCGACGCAAAAGCCTATAAGGCATACGCGACAGCTTATGGAGAAGGCCCTAAATTCTTTGAATTTTTTCGCACTATGGAAGCCTATAAAAAAACGTTTAAAGATAATAATACAACAATGGTGTTGAGTCCTGACTCAGAATTCCTCAAATACTTAAAGAAACGATAGTCCCCAGCCAAATGAATCTCTTGTCTGCGCCTTACTGAGGCTTCCTCAGCACTGTCTCTGCATATGATCAGCCATGGCTAATCCCGAGCACCTGACATTACTTCTCAATGGCGGAGTTGAGGCGTGGAATAAGTTTAGACGAACGAATCCCGATGCTCAGCCTGACTTTCGTGACGCGGACTTGTCAGGGTATGACCTCACACGTGTTGATTTGAGTCATGCGGATCTGACCGGGGCGGATTTGTCAGATGCCTATTTAATGAGAGCAGATTTTACTGAAGCCATTTTACATGAAGCCAACTTGGCCGAGGCAGACATTATTGAATCCAACTTCATCAAAGCTTCGCTGACTAAGGCCAACATGGTCATGGTCGATCTGAGCGGGTCAGGACTGATTCGAGCGGACATGTCTGATGTAGACCTTACCGATTCGAATTTAACGCGCTCATCATTGCCCTGGGCCAACCTTACCAATGCAAAGCTCATTCGTACCACATTGCATTTCGCCGACCTTCGAGAAGCAAGTCTGATCAATGCCGATCTGCGAGAAGCCAACCTTCGAGACACATCCCTCACCGGAGCTAACCTGTACGAAGCAGACTTACACGGTGTACAGAATGTGTCCCTCGATCTTCTCGTGAAAGCCAAAACCCTCTATCAGGCAAAATTGGACCCCAGCCTTCACGAACAACTACAAGCACACTCGTCGCATTTGCTGACAGAGCAGCAGCCCTAGAACATCCTGCTTTACGGAACAGGGGATATCATCAGATAGTTTAAAATCGTCTTCTTATTTCCCGACTCTCGACGTAACACGACCGTTAACTTGCCATCCGTCACCCTCACCGACGCATTGGTGATCGTGTTAAATTCCTTAGGCCTCGTTGAAACCCGGTTCAACACCGTCTGGCCTTCCACCGTAATATGATGCGGACCTTGCGGATAACTCGGATCACCGCTAGCCAACGAGACGTGATACGTCCCATTCGGCAGATCATAGTTCCACGTTGCCGTGGTGCCCTGATCGAAATGGATAAACGTATCCAACCGCTGATCGCTCACCGCCCGTCGCTCCCGCGTGTTGACCCGTGTCGACCAGCCATAGCCACGGCTGCCCGTATACGGAGCCCCGCTATCCGCCCGATACCCTACAGGCGTACTGGCATTCGCCGGCTGAAAGTTAATCAACACGTCGCCATTCGGCGGTGGTGACGGGGGAGCCGGCGGAGGTGGGGGGGGAGGAGGAGGCGATGTAGAGCCTGACGGGGCAATCATCAGATAGTTTAAAATCGTCTTCTTATTTCCCGACTCTCGACGCAACACGACCGTTAACTTGCCATCCGTCACCCTCACCGACGCATTGGTAATCGTCTTAAATTCTTTGGGCGCCGTCGACACTCGATTCAATACCGTCTGGCCTTCCACCGTAATATGATGCGGACCTTGCGGATAACTCGGATCACCGCTGACTAACGTGACACGATACGTGCCGTTCGGCAAATCATAATTCCACGTTGCGGTGGTGCCCTGATCGAAATGGATAAACGTATCCAACCGCTGATCACTCACCGCCCGTCGCTCCCGCGTGTTGACCCGCGTCGACCAGCCATAGCCACGGCTGCCCGCATACGGAGCCCCGCTATCCGCCCGATATCCTACAGGCGTACTGGCATTCGCCGGCTGAAAGTTAATCAACACATCGCCATTCGGCGGTGGTGACGGGGGAGCCGGCGGAGGTGGAGGGTTAGGAGGAGGAGGCGATGTAGAGCCTGACGGGGCAATCATCAGATAGTTTAAAATCGTCTTCTTATTTCCCGACTCTCGACGTAACACGACCGTTAACTTGCCATCCGTCACCCTCACCGACGCATTGGTAATCGTCTTAAATTCTTTGGGCGCCGTCGACACTCGATTCAATACCGTCTGGCCTTCCACCGTAATATGATGCGGACCTTGCGGATAACTCGGATCACCGCTGACTAACGTGACACGATACGTGCCGTTCGGCAAATCATAATTCCACGTTGCGGTGGTGCCCTGATCGAAATGGATAAACGTATCCAACCGCTGATCACTCACCGCCTGACGTTCCCGCGTATTCACGCGAGTCGACCAGCCATACCCACGACTACTCGTATAGGGAGCGCCGGTATCCGACTGATATCCTGGAGGCGTACTGGCATTCGTCGGCTGGAAGTTCATAAAGACTCCAGCACTAGGGGGAGGTGATGGAGCGGCTCCTATTCGAATATTTGCGACATCAACATTGTTTGCTGTATGTGGATCATTGTTTGACGCAACTTCCACACGGCCAACAAACATTCCAATAGCTTGGCCTTGCACCGTGAGGGTCATGGTTCGATTTCCTCCATTAGGGATGTTCCCAACACCACAACTCACCTGACGTCCTCCTGCTATTGAGCAACTCCCGGAACTGCTTGTCGCACCTTGCACTCGTACTTGCGCGGGGAAGGTGACGTTCGCTGTGACCGCGTCGGCCCGAGCAGGTCCATCATTATGAATTCGAACGGCAACGGAGAAGGCATTGCCTAAGACCGATTCAAACGGGTCGCCAAGCACATCCACACGCAGATCACTTTGATCGAAGTTAAGCACGGAAATACATGACGCACGGTTAATTTCCGGCTGCATTTCCGCGACACTGCATTGGGAGAATTGATCGCTTCCATTAATAATCGGGTTCATCAGGAACGTGTTCGGCGCGCTCGCACAAGCCGATCCCGACTCCGCATCGTGAGGAGCTCCAAAATTATGTCCGAGTTCATGCGCCACGACGAGCGCACGGGCTGTCCCTCCTCCGGTCACCTCATTAACCCCGACACCAAAGCGTGAATGACACAATGCACTGATATACGCAATGCCGATAGTACTGCCGTTTAAATTTCTCCCGGTAAAGAGGTGTGCCACGCCAGGATGAGTAAATGAAGGTGCATTGGTGAAGTTTCCGAATTGATCAATGAGAGTTCGAGGATCTGTAGAGGTTAACGATCCGTTATTCGTCAACTCCTGAATTTCGACAAGATTAATCTGGACCCCAACCTGCTCTGAAAAAATACCATCGACCACATTGATGCGCGCAATGACCGCCGCATTCGTCGACGTTCCATAGACATTCCGCTGCATGTTAGAAAACTCCACGTCTGCCACAACGGCCATGTCAAGGTTAAGGCTCGCCCCTTCAGCATTGGCCGTGACTCGATCCTGCAGCTCTTGCACAAGCGCGTTGTAATCATTGATCGAATTGGCATGCATGGCGCCATGGCCGACCCCACATGTTTGCGATTCCAATTCCTTTGTGTCCGACAATCGATACATACCAAGAGCGGAAGGTCGCGCTAATGAAGGCCCAGGAAGCGCAGGCTCAATGACTGACATCGGGTCAATGACATACACCTCATGCCCATCCCACATCATCCCATACCAATCATCCTTGATCCGTGTGAGTCGCACCCAGGATTTGTCGATGCCGGCAATCTTCCCTTTATAGAGTTGATGCGCATCATCCACTTTTTGACGTTGCGCTGTTGCTAATTTGGCGATCAAGCGATCGTTCGACTCAAGATGCAGGATAAATGACCGGCCAAAGCTTTCAAACGACCATGTCCACCTCGACGTATCACTCTCCTGTCGAGTTTCATCATCTTTTCGACTCTCCAGAATCATGGGCGGGAGAACTTCATGATAGAGAATCTCGAACTTTTCCTGTTCCCTGGAGGGTTTTGACAACTCATTTTTGGCATACACCATGGGGTGGACACAGAGACCCCATAGGCAAAGAACGAGTAATGTTCGAGATCCGAAGATCCTCATAAGCACCTCCATCGCATGTGGCTTTAGGTTTGTAGGCAGGGGTACATAAAATAATAGGATGACTGAGGAATTATAGCAATACGATAGCGAATCCTAATGCACACCAGTAAGGTTGAACACGATCGTTGAGCGAGCCAGATAAGCATGACGGGCATCTTTCGTTGCGATCTTACTGCAACCCATGTGTCTACTACAGGTGTTCTTGAACACGATCGTTGAGCGAGCCAGATGAGCATGACGGGCGTCTTTTGTTGCGATCTTACTGCAACTCATGTGTCTACTACAGGTGTTCAAGGCCAGGTTATAGCCGTTCTTTTCATTTTTGCTTGTACGATATATCTTGTTGCGCTGCGTACGTGATGTACATGCGGTTTCGCCATAATTGGTCGGCTATACACACAGCGAACATAGTCAGGAATAGAAATATGGTTTAAGTTTTGTAAAGACACAGTGCCATACCCTGTGCTCTCGCATGACAATGTTTATTGAACGAGAATTGGCGACTTGGAGCAGAGAAACTTTGACGAGAAAGAGAATGCGACTGTTACGCTCGATGAATCACAACAATTTGGCCAATGAGATGAGGGGGGAGCGTCGCAGGAGGATCGACGAAATCAATCCGAGGTCCAACGCCTTGAACAACGCGCAGCCCCGATGCCGTACGAACAACCCCCTTCACACGCAACGCCGTCAGTGCGGAGAGCCGTTCTCTCAGGACACTTTCCTCTAATCCATCATCAATAGATAAGACATAACTAGAAAATTGTTCATGAACATGGTCGGAGCCACACGTGTGCGGATCAACACGCCGCTTCATGATATCCTGAGGATTGGGAGGAAACAGGATTTCGGGGTTCACCTTTGCATTTTCACTCTGCACAATTGGCGTACCTGGCGCAAACTCCTGAATCGTCGCTTCCAATTGACAAATCTGGCTGTGAGAAATCAAGTCCATCTTATTCAAGACAAGAATATCAGCAGAGGACACCTGCTGCTCAAATGTGCCTTCCAAGTCACGGCCCTGGACCACTTGTTCAGCATTCACCACAACCACAGCCAAGCTCTCGCCAGCCCATGCACACACAGGCTCTCGCCAAAATGTCGTGAGCGTATCAAATGGCAACGCCACACCAGATGTCTCAACAATGACACGGTCTGGCCGAACCCGTTCATACAGATCCTGAAGAGTCGTCAATAACTCGTTTGACAACTGGCAACAGACGCATCCGCCCTCTAACTCGACATATCCCCCAGGATTGTCACCGCTCAAGAGCGCTTCATCGATTCCAAGCTCTCCAAACTCATTGGAAACCACAGCAAGACGCTGTCCAGAGGCTTGCGCTTCTTGCAACAGTCCACGAACCAATGTGGTTTTTCCAGCCCCGAGAAACCCTGAGACGACAAGTGCGGGAATCTTATCTGTACTCTTGCTCACATCACCCTATGTATTGCGAAAAAATGAATGCCAAACGTTCTTCTGACAAACGAACTGCCGATGATGCCATATGAGGCATATATTTCCAGAAACATTGATCATTGGAATGATGCATACTCATATGCACATCCTTACTCTTGACTAATTTCATAGACTAAGGTTACCGACGCACGAACGGTAAGTTCTCCTGGTGAGACAGGAGTCGATCCAGCATCTTCCATCGCCATACTCATCATTGCCCGCCCTCTCGTCGCTCGTCGTGGAAGAAAAGAAGATCCTCCTTCTGTCACGGCCAACAGCTGAATTAATTTCACATTGAGCGTCTGAGCCAGAGCACGGGCTTTTTCACGAGCTTTTTGGGCGGCGCGTTCAAGAGCTTCCAATTCAGACGGGCTCTTATCCCGTAATGCCCAGGTAATATGTGAAAAACGATTCGCCCCTGCCTGTAGCGCACTGTCCACAACACGCCCGACGATTGCAAGATCCCACACCTCAATCGTTAACGTATTCGTCACGGTATATCCAATAATTTTTGGTATGTGAGGCCCCGTTGACTGATGAGATTGCTGCCGAGACCTTGGAGGGTATTGAGGCGTAATTGATAAAGAAGAGGTTTGCATACGCTCCGGTTTGATACCCAACTTCTGCAAACGATCCAGCACTCGCTTCATCCTCTTACTATTGTCATCTTGCACCCCTTCTAAGGCCTCACCCGCCGTTTCGACTGAGAGCGTCACGACAGCTTTGTCAGGAGCTACCTGCACACTCCCCTCTTCAGATACCGTAAGGGTTCGTGGCTCTTGGTACGTTTCTGAACCCCAGACTCGGTCAATTCCCAGAATAGAGAAGACAACAAGGACAAAACTAAGAAAAAACTGTCTTTGTCTAGAGTGAATCATTGACAAACCCCTTAGAAGTTCATAAGAATGCAGCAATGAGTTCAACGTCCGCGACTTCACCACAGTTGTCTCCGGCTCTGCCAGACCGTCAATGCCGATGGTGCCAAACCAAGATGCGAAAACGGCTTGTCGGAGAAGGGCGCTTCATACACTATACCTGCCCAAAATGTATCTTCCAACATACGTCTAAGCGAGCAATCACTGATTCATAACGAGGGCACCGGCGATTCACGTGGCAAGAGTTTGCCACGATTGAACCCTCAACGCTTAGGAACAGTCTTTCAATACAGCTTAAAAGAGATTCGACACGATCTTGGCTCCCCCAACATACGTCCCAATAATGCTGCCGATTGTGGGGAGAATAAAGGCTAAGAATACTCGCAACAGACGGCTATGCCACCATTGCCTCGGGATGGCAATATCTTCTGCCACACTTTGAAACTCACGTACCAGTGGAGGTTGCACATAGGACTGAACAAATGCCGTGACATACCCGACACCAATCACTGGCGTCAAACTTGTAAAGGGTGCTGAGGCGAACGCTGTCGCGATCGTCAATGGATGAGCAAAAGCCAGAATAGCGCCAATGGCACTTGGAATTCCATTGGCTAAAATCCAAAAGAGTGCATTTTCACCTGCAGCTATTGCACCCTTTTCAAAGCCAATGTAGATGATCGACCCGACAATGATCGCAGGAATGCTCCACCCGACCCATTTCCACGCGCCTGAAACAGGTGGTATCACATCCAGCTCTTCTACATTCACTGGCTGTTGCTCTTTTAATGTGCGTTGGATTCCCGGCATATGGCCGGCACCAACGACAGCCACAATTCGATCACCTTTTGCATCTCGTATTTTTTTGGCCAAATAGAGATCACGCTCATCAATCAACACTTTTTTAAGAGTTGGAACTTCTTTGCCCAGCTCTTCCATCATGTCCGAAAGCGCATCTTGTTTTTTGAGGTCGCGAATCTCCTGCTCTGAAACTTGTGTGGTATCAAAGACACTAAACAGAAGCGATGACATCAACAAACTTTTGCGCCAAAACGGCGTGGTTCTCCAAGCGCGTCGCATGGTAACCCGCACATCACGATCACATAACTCCACAGGTATGCGGTACTGCTCAGCGGCCTTGGTCGCTTCTAACATTTCGGTACCAGGCATAACCCCCAATTGATCGCCAAGACGTTTTTGGTACGACGCCAACACGAGGTTCACCATTAATGTACTGAGCTGGTTCTTTCGAATAATCTCTTTAAGATCAAGCGATTCCCAGCGCTTTGGTTGGGCAAGCACCTCAAATCGTCTGGAATCCAATTCCACACACACGCAGTCAGGCTGCTCTTGCTCAATAACGGTTCGAACAAGATCAGCAGACTCCTGGGAGACATGCGCCGTTCCAATCAGGATAATCGACTTCCCTGGTAACGTGACAACCTGAACATCATCAGAATATTCCGCCTGAAGCCCGTGTGCGAGAGGAGGTTGCGAAGCAGGTTCATTCATTGGCACATCCATGAGCACACCTTTGCATATCGGAATGGCAACTTGTCAAGTCTAGAATTAAATAAGAGCAAACTCACATGAATTCATGGTAGAATAAGCATCACGAAAAAATTGATTTATTACGAGAGATACAAGAGTATTGAGGAATGGTACAGATGAGTCAACGAACACAAGCACTTCGAGTTTGGATATGGTTCAGCGGCGATGGAACCCGCTGGCAAGTCGCCAAAACGAAGGATGGATACTGGCATTGTGCACTTGGATTATTAGGTGGCAAGCGGTTGTCTAGCTGGGAACCTGGGTTTCCGCCAGGGCTTGGCCCCCTCCCCGAAGGATTTGAGACCCGCTAACGGATTACGCCAGCACCAGAGGGATATATAGCTATGGCTCATCTCAACACCTTTTGTTCACGACGGCACTATCCCTAGTAAAACTCCTCTCGATTACAAGTCATAGAGAAAGTTGACGTTATCTCCTCCCCAATCTTTGACCTTTCCTTCAATCATTTTCTCTTTTCCGCAAAATACCCAGACCGTCACATCTGTTGATTCAGTCAGCCGTTTCATCGATTGCATGAGCGTCAACACAATTTTCCTCCCTCGTTCACGATCATTGGCTAGTCGATTATAGAGAGATTCGGTAATGTGGAGTTGCAGCAACTGTCCTTTTACCACCACAGACTCAACCTCTGGGTTATTTTTTAATTGGCCTTGAATCTGCTCAGCAATTTCTCCATCCGTCATATCAACACTCACAGTATCTCCAATCATCAGTATCGTTTAACAAGGATCACAGAGGATAGGTCGCATCTCGCAACCATCGAACAGTCTCATCATCCACCAACGAACACACGACCTCACATACGCGAGCATGATACGCATTGACCCAAGCGATTTCCTCTTCGCTCAGTAATGACGGCTCTATGAGCCTTCGGTCAAATGGGGCAAGCGTCAGTGTTTCGAAAGCATAAAGCTCTCGTTCAGCCCCTGCCAGATTTGAACATGGAGTCACGAGGACAAGGCTTTCCAGCCGAATCCCATAGGCTCCAGCTTTGTAGTACCCCGGTTCATTTGAAACAATCATCCCAGGGTGCAAGGCAACCGATCCACCCGCCTTTGATATTCGTTGCGGACCTTCATGAACCCCCAGATAACTTCCCACACCATGCCCAGTTCCATGATCATAATCCAAGCCCACTTCCCAGAGAGATCTTCGAGCCAGCACATCAAGCTGCGAACCTGTCGTCCCCTTAGGAAAACACACAGAGGCCAAGGCGATATGCCCTTTTAAGACACGGGTATACCGATCACGATGTTCATCAGTCGGCATTCCAATTGCGACAGTCCTAGTGACATCGGTGGTCCCGTCTAAGTACTGCGCCCCGGAATCCACCAAATACAGCGTACCAGGAGCAAGTCGAGCATTAGACTCAGGAGTCGAACGGTAATGAATAATCGCCCCATTTTCTCCAGCCCCTGAAATGGTTGGAAAACTCATATCCTTCCAGAGATCATTTTTTCGTCGGCACTCATCCAAATAGGTCGCAGCGTCCAACTCCGTTACCTTGCCACTGACACTTTCTCGATCCAGCCAGGCAAGGAATCGACACAGCGCTGCGCCATCCCGTATGTGAGCGTTTCGAGCTCCCTGCGCTTCTACCTCGTTTTTACACGCTTTAGGGAGGACGCAAGGATCATTACCGTGGCGAATCATCACATTATGCTGTCGAAGACAATCGACAATCCAGGAAGGAGTTTTTTTCGGATCACATAATACGCGAATGCTTTGTTGTCCTAATTTCTTCAATTCATCTTCAAACGTATCAGGTGAACACGGAAAGACGGACGGTCCCAAATGTTCAAGAGTCTGAGGCGTGAGTTTTTGTTGGGGAATAAACAATCGCACCGAACCATCATGAAAGACTATTCCCATGCACAACGATAACGGTGTATACGCAAGATCATCCCCTCGAATATTCAACAACCATGCGAGAGAATCCGGAGCGGTGATCACTGCAGCTCCAATTCGGTCCTCTCTCAGCTTCTTCCCAAGCTCTTCACGCTTTTCCCGTGAATCTTTTCCGGTAAAAGGTAAGGGATGAGGCACCATTGGAGTCAGCGGAACAGCCGGACGATCCATCCAAATAGCATCTATCGGATTCGGAGTCGTAGCAACGAGTTCCGCCTTGGCCTGCTCACAAATGACTCGCAATCGCTCGACATCATCGGATGTATGCAACCACGGGTCATACCCGAGTCTTGATCCCGGTTGCAATAGAGAAGATAACCAGTCCGTAACCGATAATTCCGCGGTATGGTATGGGACAAAGCACGATGGATGCACTTCAGTCTTCACTTGCAACACATACCGGCCATCAACAAAAATTGCTCCGGTATCTTGCCATGCCACAGCAACCCCCGCAGAGCCGCTAAAACCAGTCACCCACCGTAAGCGCTCGGCAGAGTCAGGGGTATATTCATTCTGATATTCATCGGCATGCGGAATCATAAACCCAGACAAATTTCTCCTGGAAAGTTCATCGCGCAAGGCCGAAACTCGACTGACGTACTCAGACTGCTCGTTCATCGACAATCCTTCATAACCCACACGGGAATTGTTGTAAGACGATACATCAGGCTAATTGTAGCAAAACACTGCTTGGAAATGGCAGAAGATTTTTTGGGGGAAGGTGAAGGCTTATGCTTGCGTGGACAGGGGAAATATGCGGCTCAAGGCGAGGTCAATAGGAGGAGATGGACGGAAGGTTACGTCGTGCTCCCAAGCACAAACGCACGTTCGGCTAACACTTGCCTTTCCGTTTCATAGGTTGGAATCATTGTTGAAAAATTCGCATCGACTAATATTTTTTTGATATGCGTTGGTGGGGACACAAGACTCATCCCGACATGCTTATCCATCAGGGTCAGATGTGCCAATGCAAAAAACCCTAGGGCCGCGCTATCCATCGCCGTCACCTCGCGCATATTCACAATGATATGATGCACGTTGGTCGTTTCGGCATTTCTAATCACAGCTTGAAAGACTTTCCGTGAGTAAAAACTCAGACGACCAGAGATCATGAGCACCAACACACCGTCTTGTAATCGTTCCATTACTTGCATCATCAGACCTTTACACTGTTCTTCATCGGTCGTTTCGTGAAATACTTACGTAAAATTTTCATACGACACCAATTCCCTCCCCTCATCTATTACGAATACCCAAGAACATGCAGGTAACAAGACAGGACTAGCAGTATCCATGCAAGTACTCACAACACACAATACACAGCCCTAATCATCACTACATCATACATATGAACTCACAAAATATAAGATTGACAAACACTATGAGAACAGTACTATACGACTGATCACGATACCTCCACCACATCACGCCTTAAGAGAAGGAGCCAATACCGTGAAACCTTTACTGTGTGCTATTGGAATACTGATACTTGGAGCGTCCACCTTTGCGGATTCAGCATTCTCCAACCCGAATACGAGCTGGATATTATCCGATGACCAACGAAGAAGTTTTCTTCACTATTACTCACCGATCATCTTGAAACGAGCCGATGAGAACAAGATTAAAGGGAAGACTCGAGGTCATGACTGGATCACAAGTTTCAATTTTGATCAAGATGGGAATTTTAGTACTAATCGAAAAAACTGGGAGAAAGAAAAAAGCAAATTTATAGATCGCAAGGGTCACGCAAACTGGAAGATTCAGCCGACTTTGTACACTGCGGCAATTGAGTTTATGCAGAACGATCAAAAAAGTTTAATTCTGCTCTATCACGTCTACCATGCGATGCAAGGTTGCCAAAAACTCGAACAAATCATCTGTAAAAACGAAGACATTCATGATTGGGAACGCATTGAAATTCGCCTTAATCATGTCACGGATACAGGGCCTGGGCAGGGAGAAACCATCGGCTATTATGTGCTCACCGCTCACTCCAAGCACACCGGTCGGCTCGGGGGGCATCCTGACCTTCATTACCTTGACAACATGAATACTCCGCAATCGCTTACCGGAAAACATCTGTTTGTTTGGCAAGCCAAGTGGCGTGGCTCGACTGGACCACGAAAAGGCGAACTACGGTTTGTTGAAGATGAATTGAATGAATTTCTGGATGGCCGAGCGAAAGTCGACATTAGTGGTCATGATGACAAACCGTTTCATTACGTCTTCGTCGATCGAGACGCCAAGGACGCCACGGCCTTCTGGAACGCCCAAAGCATCAACGCTGAGAATGCCGCCAACCTGGCATCAGGAAAAGATGATGACAAAGTCATCAAGACAAAAAAAACCAAGCGAATCACGTATGAACTTCAGGACCTGGCTGACGTCTTCCCAACCCATTGGATTCATGCCAACGGCACAGAGTCCAACATCCATTGGACGGGAACACCCGTTCATATTCAACTGGCCGAACCCATTCAGTCATCAATCACTGGACAAACGATCAACATCCCGGCAGGCCTTCAAGACTTTCATCAACGTTCACTCGATGGCAGCGAAGAAGGCAAACGGACTGGATATCCTAGAAAACACTGGTTTTGGGGGACGTACTTCTGGGGGAACGAAGGAAAGTGGACGCGGGACGCGTATGAAGCGCGTGGCGAAGTTTGGAATCAACACGACTACTTTGCACACGAAGGCAGTGACAATCTTAGAAGCAAACCTTCGCCAGAACAGGAAGCCGGAGAATGGTTACCGGAGGGCTGGCATAAAGCTGAGAATGGAGGATTTGACGGACGGTGGGTTCCATTGTTTTCTGAATAACGAGCCTTGACTCATCGGGCAAGCTAAGAAAGACAGCTATCCGCCCAATGCCGTCTTTACTGCTTGACCAATCTCTGCTGGATTTTTGATGACATGTACGCCGGCGGCTTCGAGGGTCGCCATCTTTTCGGCGGCCGTGCCTTTTCCGCCTGTGATGATTGCCCCGGCATGGCCCATACGACGACCGGGGGGAGCCGTAATTCCGGCGATAAAACTCACGACCGGTTTGGTGACATGCTCCTTGATATACGCCGCAGCCTTATCTTCGGCATCACCACCAATTTCACCAATCATCACAACCGCCTCGGTTTCGTCATCCTCTTCAAACATATGTAAAAGGTCGATATAACCCGTACCAATAATTGGATCGCCTCCGATCCCCACACACGTCGTCTCTCCAAGACCCAGTTGCGTTAACTGATTCACGGCTTCATACGTCAGCGTCCCACTCCTGGAGATCACGCCCACTTTCCCTTTTTTATGAATGAAGCCAGGCATGATGCCGATCTTACATTCGTCCGCAGTAATAATTCCCGGACAATTTGGCCCAATAAGTCTCGTGGCGTGACCTTCAAGCGCTCGCTTGACCTTTACCATGTCGTTCACGGGAATACCTTCAGAAATACAGATAATCAACCACACGCCCGCCTCGATGGCTTCTAAAATCGCGTCAGCCGCAAAGGGTGGCGGCACAAAAATCAACGAGGTCGTGGCATCAGTTTTCTTCACGGCATCGCGTACGGTATTAAAAACCGGAATGCCTTCAACTTCTTGACCAGCCTTGCCAGGCGTAACGCCTGCGACTACTTTGGTCCCGTAAGCTTGACATTGCGTGGCGTGAAATGACCCTTCTTTTCCGGTAATTCCTTGTACGACAACACGCGTGTTTTTATCGACCAGTATGCTCATTCGTAGAACCTTTCGATGATGGCAACTCGGTTATAGCCGTTTCGTTATGCCGAATCCGTTACATGTCGATCCACTGAATGCTGACCGACCCTTCGTTCGTGAACCGTCAATCGGTGGATTCGTCATACATTTCAAGATTTCTTTTTCTTGCTGCACAATGCGACAATTTTCTGAGCGGCTTCCCAAAGATCGGTGGCCACGTCAACTTTCAGTCCAGACTCCGCAAGAAGCTTTCGGCCCTCTTCCGCGTTCGTCCCTTGCAGTCGCACAACAACTGGCAATTTAATACCGACTTCTTTGGCAGCATCGATCACGCCATGGGCAATTCGCTCGCATCGAACAATTCCACCAAAAATATTAATAAATATGCCTTTAACCTTCTTATCTTTTAAAAGAATTCTGAAACCAGCCGCGACGGTTTCCTTCGTGGCCCCGCCTCCGACATCCAGAAAATTTGCCGGCTCTGAGCCTGCTAATTTAATGACATCCATTGTCGCCATTGCCAGTCCGGCTCCGTTGACCATACATCCAATATTTCCATCAAGCTTGACATAATTGAGGTTATGCTTGCCCGCCTCAATTTCCATGGGCTCTTCTTCATGCAAATCACGAAACTTGAGAATAGCTGGATGCTTATACAAGGCATTGTCATCAAATGAAACTTTGCCATCTAAGGCAATTAGTTGCTTATCTGTGGTGATCACCAATGGATTAATTTCCACAAGAGCGGCATTTTTTTCCATGAATAAACGATAAAGATTTTCCAACATTTGAAAAAACGGCTTGACCACCGCTGGTTCAAGTGTAGGTAACCCCAGACCAAATGCTAAATTTCTTCCATTGTGGGATTGAAATCCGACTGCAGGGTCTATGGCTTCTTTCAAGACTTTTTCCGGCGTGTTTTCGGCAACCTCTTCGATTTCCATTCCACCTTCGGTGCTCGCAATAAATGTCGGACGACCAGTATCACGATCCACCAGCAGGCTGAGATACAGTTCCTTATCGATTCCCGCCCCTTCTTCAATGAGCAACCGTCTGACCTTTCGACCCTTAGGACCCGTTTGATGTGTCACAAGGGTTTTCCCGATCAATTCCGTGGCGAGACCTGGCACTTCATCTTTATTCTTGGTAATTTTGACGCCCCCGGCTTTTCCACGTCCACCGGCATGAATTTGCGCCTTAACCACATAGACAGGCGTATCCAAGGCCGCAGCCCACTTCTCTGCCGCGCGCGCATTCTTGATTTCTTTTCCCTTCGGCACTGGCACACCGTATTGGGCAAAGAGTTGTTTCGCTTGAAATTCATGAATGTTCATGTCTGATCCTTTTTGCTATGCGACGAACACCGTACACACTCGTGACGCATTGAACGCCGAGTTAGGATTTTCGTGTATAGGCTGGCAACACCATCGGAGATGTGACCTGGTTCGTCACACCATGTTTTGTGGCTTCGGCTCGAAATCGCGTCAAATGGTCGAGGGTTAATGGACCTTGCGCATCTGACTGTGCTCGTGCAGAGGCGGTTAAGCCTGCGCGCTTTCCAAAGACCATAAGATCTAACAGCGAGTTTCCCATCAATCGGTTACGTCCATGAAGTCCACCAGAGGCTTCGCCGGCAACAAATAGATTCTTCACAGGCGTTTCACTGTTTTCGTCAATTTTCACACCACCGTTCTGATAATGAAGAGTTGGATAAATCAACACAGGATCCTTACGAATATCAACTTGGTATCGCTCATATTGGCGGACCATCGCCGGAAAATGCTTATCCAATGTTCCTTCACCATGCTCGACTTCAAGAAGCGGTGTATCCAACCAGACGCCAACCTTTCCAGAGTCGGATTTGACTCCACGTCCTTCCTCACATTCACGAATGATCGACGACGAGACTACATCGCGAGTATCAAGTTCATTGACAAATCGCTCACCGTTTGCGTTCACAAGATGCCCACCCTCAGACCGGATGCCTTCTGTAACCAACGCTCCGACTAATTGTTCTGGATACACACCTCCCGAAGGATGATATTGAAAGGTATCAATCTGAACTAAAGGGGCCCCCATTCTATAAGACATCGCTAATCCATCACCCGTCGCGCCATAATGATTGCTTGTCGGAAATCCTTGAATATGCAACCGGCCAATTCCGCCCGTTGCAAGGATGACCGTTTTCGCCGCGACGACAATAAGCCGTTTGTTGTCCAAATCCTGCAACACCGCTCCAGTGCACGCTCCTTGCGGATCACTGAGCAGCTCTAACGCCGCAGCAAATTCTAGAAGCGGAATTTTTTGGTTGAGGACTTCATCCTTTAGCACTCGCATGATTTCCAGACCCGTGTAGTCAGAACAGGTCAGCAGACGTTCTTTAGAACTTCCTCCACCTTTTTTGACGTGAAGATTGCCATCGGCATCTCGGTCAAACAAGACCCCTAACCCAAGTAACCACTTGGCGATAGTTGGCCCCTCTTCAACCATAACTTTCAAGAGGGCATGGTCGTTCTTCATATGACCACCCTTGAGGGTGTCAAGAAAATGTTGAACGGGAGAATCGTCAGGAGCCACAGCAATTTGCATCCCACCCTGTGCCATCACCGAGTTAGAGTCAACAAGCCGCAGCTTGGTTGCTAACAGCACATTGGCTCCGGCCTCATGGGCATGCAAAGCAGCCGCACACCCCGCACCCCCGCCACCCACGACAAGCACATCGACGGAATAGTCCGGAATCAGAGGCAGGTCTGGCGGGATAGGGCTTTCACCTTCTAAAATAGACGCGAGCTCTCTGACAGTCTGATCGCCAGCATTCGGACCAAACGTAATCGGCCTGTACGCCTGCTCACGATGATCAGGATGATATTTTTTTATCAGCGTATCGCGCTCAGCGGGAGTGAACTTCGGGATGGATTGCGCTCGACGCTTATCGCGAGACTTATGAACAACGTCATGGAGAGTAGGAAGATCCACTCGGGTACCTTTAAGTAATGTAATATTTCGAATAGCCTAACAAAAACAGCAAACAGAATATGACCACAACGACTTTCTATCTACCATCTATCGTGCCTGAGAACACCTGTAATAAAAACCATCTTGAGCAGGAACCTGACGCATTAAAAAATGAAAATATAGATGGCTATTTACAATATTCGACTATCGTGTTCTAGAGTTACCGAGGCAAGAACAAGTGAAATTCTAGTGAAAAATGTAAAGCGAAGAGAACGTTCTCTTAATCCCGTTCGCAATTTTCATTATATATTTTCGACTTTTCACGTTGAATTCTTTTACGGAATCTTCGCAGATGCCTGCTGCAATTCCTCATCAGACATCTTCAGGACTCTTGCCCAGTCGGCCTGATAGCGACCTTCTTCAATCGCTTGAATTCGTGTATCTAGGCCTTCAGGCTTATCCGTAAAATGCACCCCTTGAGCACGACTTGCATATACGGCCACGAGATTGGGCGCAATGTCAGCAATGCAGACCGGAGCGCACATTCCGCACATGACGCAATCCATAAACATTTCCGAAACAGCCTGAAAGTCACCAAACACCGCCTTCCAGACTCCTTCACGCACATCAATAGACTGTGGACAGGCCTCGGTACAAGCATTGCAGTTCCGACAGAGAGGAGCTTCTGGATACAACGTAAAAAGATCTTGTTTAGGATCCTTGAGCTCCGTCAAGTCATACGTGGCTTTTCTCGCAGGGAAGGCCGGCATGAATGAAAACGACATGCCGTCTTCCACTGCAAACGAACAGGCCAAACATGTTTTGACTTTCGGATCATCTTTGGTTCGATAGTACGTCGCACACGCTCCACAAAATCCGCCAAGACACCCGACACCACGAATCACTTCTTGGCCGGTATACCAGAGAGCCTTGATCAGCGTAATGCCAGCTGGAACTTGGAAGGGTTTTCCCTCAATCTCAACCGTGACCATTTGAGGTTGAAGACCTTCCTCTTGATCTAACGTACGTTCTTTATTAAATGCATCAGCAGTCATGATGATCCGTCGGGAAATGGAAATGTTAATTTAAGGCGTTCAACGCCGACCCAGCTCTAAACCACACAATCTGCTGTTCGGTCATGCTGTGGTTGGCTTTAATGTTCACTTCTTTCCCATCTTTCTTGTGAATCGTGATATCGATGGGTTGCCCAGGAGTCAAATTGTTCAGTCCGTGTACAGAAAACCGGTCTTCCTGCTCAATCTGATCATAATCACTCGGATTCGCGAATGTCATGGGAAGCACACCTTGTTTTTTCAAGTTCGTCTCATGGATCCGTGCAAAGCTCTTCGTCAGAACAGCTAACACGCCCAAGAATCGAGGAGACATGGCCGCATGTTCCCGACTGCTTCCTTCGCCGTAGTTTTCATCACCGACCACAAATGACCCAACGCCTTTTGCTTTAAAGTCACGAGCAATTTGCGCAATGTTCAGCCCTGATTCGCCGGTAAGAACATTGGTGCCTTTTCCAGGCTCGGGTGAAAATGTATTCGTGGCACCCAAGAACATGTTATCGCTAATTTTGTCGAGATGCCCACGAAACTTGAGCCATGGTCCAGCTGGAGAAATATGATCGGTTGTGGTCTTACCCTTTGTTTTTAACAGAAGTGGAAGTTTGTCAAAGTCCTTCCCATCCCATTTGGGAAATGGTTGCAACAACTGTAAGCGTTCGCTTGTCGGTGGAAGGTCAACTTCAAGTCCTTCTCCATTCTCTGCCGGAGGAACAAATCCTTCTTCACCCTTTGCGAAACCATTAGCTGGCAGTTCTTCGCCTTGCGGAGGATCAAATTTGAGATCTTTCCCATCAGCGGTTTTAATCGTCTGATTCACAGGATCGAATCCTAAATCACCGGAAAACGCATACGCCGTCACTACTTCCGGGCTCGCCAAAAAGGAGAGCGTTTCGGCAATGCCATCGTTTCGACCTGGGAAATTCCGGTTAAAGGTGCTCACGATCGAGTCTGCCTTACCTTTCACTCCGTCCGCACGTTTCCATTGTCCAATACACGGACCACAGGCATTGGCTAAGACCGTTGCCCCCATATCCTCAAATGTTTTCATGAATCCATCACGCTTCATCGTGTGATAAATTCGTTCAGACCCAGGACTCACAAGAAACGCGGTTTTGGCTTTGAGGCCAGCCTTGAGACCCTGTTGAGCAATATGTGCGGCACGTCCGATGTCTTCGTACGACGAGTTCGTACAGCTACCGACCAAGGTCGCCTTCAATTCAACTGGATACCCTTTCTCCTTGGCTTCTGCCGCCAACTTGGAGATTGGCCTAGCCAAATCCGGCGAATGCGGACCAACGACATGCGGCTCAAGCGTTGACAGATCGATTTCCACAATCTCGTCATAATATTTTTCCGGTGACGCATAGACTTCAGGGTCGGCAACCAGCAGTTCACGATTGGCTTCAGCCAATTTCGCAATATCTTCCCGCTCCGTGATGTTCAGATACGCAACCATTTTTTGATCAAATGGGAACACCGATGTGGTTGCGCCCAGTTCAGCCCCCATATTCGTGATCGTGCCTTTTCCTGTGGCACTGATAGTTTCTGCGCCAGGGCCAAAGTATTCGACAATCTTATTGGTTCCGCCCTTCACCGTTAGCTTCCCACAGATATAGAGGATGACATCTTTGGGTGACGCCCACCCGTTCAGCTTCCCAGTCAACTTCACACCAATCAATTTTGGATGTAAGACTTCCCAGGGCAGCCCAGCCATGACTTCGCCGGCATCTGCACCACCGACGCCGATGGCAAGCATCCCTAATCCACCCCCGTTTGGCGTGTGAGAATCGGTTCCAATAATCAGTCCACCTGGAAAGGCGTAATTTTCAAGAACCACCTGATGAATGATCCCGGCCCCTGGCTTCCAAAACCCAATGCCATATTTTTTCCCAGCAGAGGCAAGAAAGTTATAGACTTCTCGATTTTCATCATTGGCGATCATCAGATCTTTTTCAGAACCCATTTCAGCACGTATGAGGTGATCGCAATGAATCGTGCTGGGAACCGCGGCTTGCTTCTTTCCCGCTTGAATAAACTGCAACATCGCCATTTGCGCAGTGGCATCCTGCATGGCCACTCGATCTGGACGAAGCGCCAACATGGCCTTCCCACGATCCCAGACTTGTGAATCAAAATTATCCGCATGGGAAACTAAAATTTTTTCAGCCAACGTGAGGGGACGACCAAACTTCTTCCGTGCTTTTTCCACCACGCTTGGCATTGAGGCATACAGCTTTTGTACGAGTTCTAGGGACATGGCATTCTCTCCGTCTCTTTCCGATTGCCAGCTGTCGGTTTCGACCCTTGCAATCAGAGGACAATAAAAATTGCGTTATTGTAAAGGTGGAACTTCGCGACGCTTTGGCGACGCATAATTCACCAAATAGTCAAACAAACGAATCAGTCGGCTCCCTTGACGTTTTTGATCGGTCCAATGGCCAATCATGCCAATCGTTCGAGCCAGAATAAAGAAACCATTCAAACTATCAACTGGGAATTTCAAGTCAACCAACACCGCTGCCATCGTACCGTCGACATTCAAAATCAAATTATCTTTTTTCGTCGCGGTGATTTTTTCAACTTCGAGCGCAAAGTCCAAATGCGGAGTCTCGATATCAAGACTCTTGACATATCCAACGAGTTCCTTCACTCGCTTATCAGGATTCCGTAAACTTTTCACACGATGACCGATTCCAGGAACCGGCCCAACATTCTTCTTCATATAGCCCAGAAAATCATCAACAGACAATTTATTGTCGATGGCATACTTAAACCACTTACCGGCATCGGTCACCGCTCCACCGAAACGAGGCCCAATCATGATCATTCCAGCGGCTACGGCCTGGGATAGGCCAATGCCAGCGCAAGCCGCGATGACAGTCGTTAACGCACCGCTGACACAGGGCCCATGATCGGCTGACAACATAATAATTCGCTTGATGATTTCGGCTTCCTGCTTTGTCACCAAACGATTATCCCACAACAAACCGATGATATGCGGAATATCGTACCCATTATTAATGAGTTCTGAAGCTGGATACCCTTGATACAGCGGCTCATCTCCACGATCATCACTAATGGTGGACCGAATCAATGGGGCGACGAGAACTTCACCATCATTCTTGGCCTCGGCAACAGTTTTGGGAAGCCGCGGCACATCCGCAGGAGCAAGCTCAGGGATGGCTTTCACTTCGCCACTCTTCAAGAGTTCTTGATGCGTCGCTTTAATCGCAGGCCCCAACGCGCCAAAGGTTTCCGGGACCAATGCTCCGGCCTTTTTCAATGCTTCCGATTTCGCCCGAGCTGACCCTTCTCCTTTTAACCCTTCTTTCGCACCGGCATGCCCGAACTTCATGCCTTTCGGAAGACTTTCTTGACAGAAACCCGATACTACAGCAAGCAATTTAATACGACGTTTCTTCGCGCCATACCACTCGGCGGCACGCTCCTCCAAGTCGCCTCCCATTTCACCAACAATAACCACCGCTTTCGTCTGAGGATCGTTTTCAAACATTTCCAAGTAACTGACATAGTCGGTTCCTGGGTAGGCGTCACCCCCAATACCGATTGCGGTCGTAATGCCGTCAGCGAATTGCGAGCAGATCCAAATAATTTCGTTCGATAGCCCGCCAGACTTGGTGATCACGCCAAATGAACCAGGGCGATAGAGCTTACAGGAAACCAAATTATCGAAGGCTCCTCCAATCACGCCCAAACGACATTCGCCGGCCGAAACCACTCCAATTGAGGAAGGGCCATTGAACGTTTTCTTTAACCCACGGGCATGCTTCCCGAGTAATTTGGCATCTTTTTCAGGCAAGCCTTCGGTGATCATTGAAACGGTTTGGATATGTGCATCATCCAATGCTTCCTTCGCCGCGGCATAGGCGCGATCGGCACCGACATAGACAAGACTGGTGTTAATCTCGGGATGATTTTGGGTTGCTTCAGCCACTGACTTATAAATTGGAATCGCCACCAACTCCGTTCCGCAAATAATCTCATTGGTCTTTCCAGCATCAGGCGGATAGACAAACGCTGAAACGTTCAACGGCTGCTTATTCATGTACCGAAACTCGGCCATGCGACGAGCCGCATTCACGCCTGCGACCCCTCCTTGAATAACCACATGTGTGTCTTTGGTTGCGAGAATACTCATCGAAAGTGTCTCCTAAGCCTCAAATTCAAATTTATGATTTCGCCGCCATCGCCATATCGACAATATCTGTCAACGGCGTCGTGCGATCAAATACATGAATATCAAAACCTTCATCTTGGAGGGCGCGCATGGACGCGAGTCCTTGCTTCTCGTTCGGACCTCCCCGTCGCACCCAAATTTTCACACCATCCAACTTCCCTTCGGCTTTGGCTTTTCGGAAAGCATTTATGATTCCACCAAAGGTCTTTTTTACATCGGTGAAATTGGCAATCGCTCCCCCAACAATAATGTGCTTGAGCTTTGGGAGTGAACAGACTTTTTCGGTGAGAACTTCAACAGCCCAATCCGGAGGATCGCCTGAGTATTCCGCATAATTCGCCAGCTTTCCCCCTCGAGCAACGACAGCATCGGAGTAATAGACACTTGCACCGCCGCCCGCTGGTAACATCGCGATATTTCCGCCAGGAATTTCGATCAACTTGACGGAACCTTTGACTTTCGCATCAACGGCCATGACTTCTTCTTCATTTTTGGTATAGGCCCGACCAAATTCAGCGGCAAACGGAAAGTTCCAATCCTTGTGACGGAACTTTGCATCACCATCCAAAAGCGTCACCGCATCCAGTGCGACAAGATCGCCATTTCCGTCTTTCACAACGGGATTAATTTCTAAATATTGCGCATCTTCATTATCAAAGCAGATGTAGAGTTTTTTCAGGAACTCAGCCATCTTCGAGGCGGTATCACCAGTAAACCCAGCATCTTTCGAAAGAGCCGAAAGCTCTGAATCAGTTGGAGCCCCTCCGATGTCTACAAGAATACGTTTCACCTTTTCCCAATTGGCCTCAACCTCTACGCCACCATAAGTTGTGGCCATAATTTCCACGCCTTCACGGGTGGACTTTGCTGAAACGTAGTATTCTTCCTTGTGATCGATAGCTTCGGACACGATCACTTCTTTAATCGTGACCGACTCAACTTGCTTTCCTAACATTTCGCGAACGGCAGATTTGGCCTTCGCAAGATCCAACCCTACCTTCACAAGACCGAGTTTGAACCGAGACCCCAAAGCCTCATGAGCCTTCACAACAAGCTTACTTTTAGTCAGCCAGTCATTGGCGTTCGCTAATTGATCAAACTCATCACCAGAACTCACCACAACATAATTCGGGGTTTTCAACCCCCACTTTTGAAGGAGACCCATTCCAGGGCCTTCAAGAACTTTAGCCATAGTTTTGCCCTACCTTAAAATAAAGACAAGTCTAGAGTGAACCACAACGCGTGGAGATTGTGGATTGTACGGAGATGCAGCACCCTTCGCAACCAATCAAAAGACCCAACTTTGCACCCTGAAGCCCTAGAAGAAAGGCCGGAGCCAGACAAGGAAACCAAGAGGGAATCAGTGCATTTTTACGTCTAAATGATCAAATAAATCAAACTCTTATGAAATATAACCTTATAGCCTAAGAACACAAACAATTTCCCGTACAACAATGATACGGTTTCTGAAAACAGTAATTACCAAAACAGACATTAATACCAAGATTCATGTTGCTCCAATCACCAGGAGCATTCGACGACAATAGTATCGCGCCAGACAACTCGCCCATCCATACTGAGTCGAATTCCCTGCGTCGAGGAACACTCCGTAAACAGATGACTCGTAAACTAACTGCCCTGATTCATACTCATGAAGCCTGGGATTTTATAACCGTCGAGGATAACCTCACGCAATTAAGGAAGAATTGGACATCCAGCGTGATTAACCGACGCCTGGCCAGCACACGGCGTACATACCAATCGCCCCCCGAGACTAGAGATACAAAGCCTTTGGCCAGATAGACATATCCGCAGTCGATGGTAGGGCGATTCCAGACCCATTCGTCGCATAAGCATCCCCACATATGTCCGACCCACCATGACGTTTTCTTGGCACAAGAGGTACCGAAGATCTGGCCGGCCGCAAACGGGAACTTCAGATGCAACTGATTTCCGGAGGCTACTCGCCCTCAGAGATCGGTTGGGGCCGATACTAGAGGCAGTCGCAACGAACCCTTAAGACCGTCGCCTGTTGGCTCAGCGAGAGCTGATGCAGGCAGGCATCATTGCCTTCCGCTCAGCACGTCCGCTTTGGTCTCCACGACGACGTCGATGCACCTGCCAAGCCTGTTCTGTCGGTGCCCAGCGAGCGTTCACCAAGGGAAATTCCGCCATGCATAACAGCCCCTTCGACCGAGACCAAAAGTCTGACTGACCACGGTGAGGGGATTGTTTTTCTGTACTTATTTCATTAACGCAAATCGAACGGCGTGGGGCAGGCTAAGAGTTGGGCTGCTTTGTCTTAAATCGCTTTCTCCGTTTTCACGCGCTTCACCTAGGCTTCCAATGCTTGGACACATTGCGGTTCACTGAGATGAGGACCTTGTGTGTTGCGAGCATCGTCCGTCCCAGCTTAGTCCCGCATCCCTCACCTTAATGAATGCCCACGCATATTAGACCACTTCAGACACTGCATCATTTTTTCCTGCAAGAGCACTTAATAAATCGAAGTCGAACCATAATGATCAAGAATACTATTTCAATATGCCAAGATTCCTTATACAAACACTGCTCTTTAACTCCTCCTTGCTCCTGCCTCCGAACCTTTAAAGATCGTGCTCCAAAATTAGATTCTCCTCTATGATCTCTTGAGCCATAGATTCTGCCATGGTCAATTCGTCGGCATAGATATTTGTCTCATACTCATGAGTGGAAGTCGTGGCTAGCGAGACATCTAATGGTTGTCCTGCCTCGCTCACGTTAATGTAGGTTTTCGTCGATAATCCAGGACGGATCGGGTGCTCCAAGACCTCTTCTTTCAGCAAGGAAATGCGCACAGGCACGCGCTCGACAATATGAATAAAATTACCGGTCGCATTTTCAGGCGGAAGCAAGGCAAAAACACTTCCAGTGCCAGGAACCAGTCCTTCGACCGTCCCATGATAGGTGTGTTGCTTCCCATAGACATCGACATGCACCAGTGCCGATTGTCCTGGCCGAACTTGACGCATTTCGGTTTCTCTCAAGTTTACTTCTACCCATAAATGGTCCAAAGGCACGATGGTCATTAATGGCACTCCTGGATGAACCTGATCTCCAACCTGAGCACTGCGTCTGGCGACATAGCCTGAAGCCGGTGCTCGGATACGCTGCCTGCTATATTCCAGATAGGCTCCAATAAATTCATGTTTAGTAGCTTCAACAGCCGGATGATGAATGATATCCACACCGCCAACCTCTGCTGTGAGTGCTTGAAATTCCTCACGCACTTCCATGACCTCAGCCTGAAGTGCTCGCATCTGATCAAGGGCATTCTGAAGAACCTGCTTAGAGACCGCACCGCTGGGGAGCGCCTCACGGAAACGGACGACATCGTGTCGAATCAAATTGAGTCGCGCCATTCGTGAAGCAAATTTTTGCTGGACCCTCCGTCTTTGGGCTCGTAACGATGAAATTCTGCGAACTTCCTCACCCAATAAGCCGCGTGTTCGCCCTAATCTGGCCTGAGCCTGATGTTCATCGAGACGAACAAGGAGATCCCCCTTTTGCACATGCTGAGTTTCCTCAACAAGAACCTGAGTGATAATGCCGGTTGCCTGCGCCTCCAATTTGACAAGGTTCCCGGCAATAAAGGCATTATCAGTCCACACCCAAAAACGAGCGTAGTACCACCAATACCCGCCGTACGCCAATGTAGCAGCAAAGAGTAGCAGGGCAACCACCGCAAGGCGACGGTTACGTCTATTACGAATTTCTTTCGGACGAATTTTTACGGTTGGTGTACTCATCATTTCAATCTATAGTTGGAGGAGATTCTGGAATGGGGTAGCCACCGCCTAAGGCTTCGATCAAATCCACCATCGCAACAAGTTGATCACTTTCCAGAGCCTCTAATGCGAATTCCTGATCCAGCACGGCAAGATACTGCGTTAACACCTCACGACGATCATCTAACCCACTGTGAAAACGCACTTCAACGAGGCGCCAGTCGTCACTCACCGAAGTCAGCAAACGACGGTGCGCCTCAAGCATGGAGCGAGTCTCATGCCAGACACTCAGACTATCAGCTACCTCACGCATGGCCTCCAGCAAAGTCTCGTTGTACAGCTCGACGGCCATGTCGTATTCTCTCCGTTGCGCCTCCAATTCCCCGCGAAGACGGCCGCCTTCGAACCAAGGAAGCCGAAGACCTGGCCCCCCACCGTAGGCGAGGCTGGAACTTGAAAACAGAAAATTCCCCAGGGCCCCGGTCCCGCTCGCCAATGTCAGAGCCCTCAAGCCAACAAAACCGTTTAAATCGATCGTAGGGAGGAATCGAGTTTTTGCCACCTTGATGAGCATGGCAGCAGCCTCGGCTCGATATTTGGCCGAAGCCAGATCCGGACGATGCGCCAACAACCCGATCGGCAGTTCTGGGGGCAAGGGAATTCGTCGCGGGAGAGTCGCCGTGTCGGTGAACAGATCCTGCCCCCAATCAGGACCGTGGCCGCTCAATTTGGCCAACAAGTACCGTTGAAAATCAAACTGCTCACGAGTACCGGCTTCACGCTTGATCACGGCTTCTAAGTCTGCGGTAGCCTGCAGAACTGAAGTGCCATCATCCAGGCCGGCTTGAAACCGGATCTTTGCCAGATTCACTAACTCCTGTCGACTCTCCACCATTCCCTCGATGACCTCAAGCTGTCGACGCAACGCTCCACCACGGAAATAGGACCGCGCGATGGCAGTCGTCAACAACAGCCGCACCTCCGCTCGCTCCGCATCTTCGGCCATTTCCCGGCCTATAGCGGATTCCATCATGGCGCGATTCTTTCCCCAAAAATCCAGCTCCCAACGAAAACTCAACGGATTGATCAGACCCTGAAGGATACTAATCCCAGCCACCTCAGGATTGAGGGCGGCAAATACGCCATGTTCTGAAATGCGCTCTGCAGTCAGCTCGGCATCTGCCTCCAGGAACGGAAGGAGCCTCGCGCCTTCGACACGAACGAGGGCGTGTGCCTCGCGCAAACGAGCCGTTGCGACCTTGAGACCAGGATTATCGACGAGAGCCGTATCGATCACGTGATCGAGTTCAGAACTTGCAAACTCTTTCCACCAACAGTCCTTTGGCCATTGTGGAATCGGACCATCCGGTTCATGGTGGGTCGCATGGGAGAGTGTATGCTCCATAGAAGACGGCTCTAAGTATTTCGCCTGTTCTTTGTCAGGTGGAATCCAGGCACAACCGACGCCCAGCAACAGACATCCCAGACCACCCATAAACATCCGACATCGTCTCAACACAGCTTGAGCACTCATAACGGTTCTTCCATGAGCTCTTCAGCCCTCATTTCCAGCAACTCTTCTTCTTGACCTGGCTGTAAAGGCAGTTGCGTAGGATAAGCCAACCAGACAAGTACGGCCAATCCCGCAAACAGGTAGCTGGCAAGCAGAAATGCGTCGCTCATAGCCAGGATGCCGGCATACTGTTTGACAAGTTCGAGTAGTTTGCCCTTCACCATGCCGGAATCGAGGCCGGCACCCTCTAGCTTGGACGAGAATCCTCCCAGCACATCGAAGGAGGAAAATTGCCTTCCCCCAAAATGGTTCGATAAATGAAGCTGATGGAAGGGGGTGCGTCGAAAGTGCACGATCTCTTGGTACGTAATGCCAAACGCCCCGGCGGCGATACGCAACAGATTGGCTGTTTCCGCTGCACGCATCACTTGTACGCCAGACAATCTGTGAAGGGTGAGCACGGTCAGCGGGGTGAAAAATGAACCTAGAAAAAAACCTTCGAGTAGCATAGGCCAAAAAATTTGATCAAAGGAGTGAGGATCGTCGTACAGGCCAATCCAGTACAAAGTGAAAGCAAATCCAATAAAGTTAAGGCTCGCGAGCATACGAACATCAACCCGTTTGGAGAGTTCGTGCATCACGACGATCATCGGGGCCCCCAACAACATCAGAGGAAGAAGTGCCAAACCGGCAAGGAGTGAAGAATAGCCCAACAATAATTGAATCTGGACAATCAGTAGCGTGAGGAGTCCTTGGATCGAAAAGAACCCTACCACCAAACAGATCACGCCAATTGTAAAATTGCGATCGGCGAATAAGCGTACATCTAAGACCGGATGGCGTTCGCCTAGCTCCCAAATAACGAAACAGGGAAAAGCCACAATGACGACAACCAGCACACCACGAAGAAAGGGCGAATCAAACCAGTCGAAATCGTTCCCCATGTTGAGGATGGTTTGGATACCACCTAAAATCAAAGCCAGAAGGAGAAAGCCAATAAAATCGAACCGAATGCGCTGGGGATAAAATCCACGCCGAAACAGTAAGGCACCCATGAAACCTGAAATGACTAAGGAGAGTACGATGTCCAAATAAAATAAATAACGCCATCCGAGATCATCCGCGATCCATCCACCCACAGGAAGACCAATGGTAAATGGCGCAATAGTGAGCAGACTCCAAATCGCTAATCCCAACGACTTGAGTCGGTCTGGATACTCGCTTAACAACATGTCTTGAGAAAGAAAAATCGTAAGGCCGCCTGCAAACCCTTGAATGATGCGGGCATTCAGAAACTCCCAATGCGTCTGACTGACAGCGCCCAGATACGAAGCAACGGCGTACAGAATAAACGAGACAATGAACATTCGGTATTGGCCAAACCGTCCAGACAAGGTTCGGCCAATGGGAATGCCCAACGCCAACGCAATCATGAAGTCCGTCTGTGCCCAGGTCAGGAAACTCGGCAGCACTCCCTCCAGATCACCAGCCACATGAGGCAACAATGCTACATAGGACCCGGCATTGAACATCACCAGGATGTGCGCGAGACCGAGCGTGAAGTTGAACAGAATAAAGTGCCAGCCTCGCAACCGCTTGGGAAACACCACTGGCCGGGCTCTCCCCCAACTCACAAGGAAAAACCTTCATTTGAATGAGATGGATACACACGATGCCCCACGATTTGTGGGTAGACCCGAGTGAGGTATTGTGAAAACGGACTCTTATGCGGAGTAAAAACCCACGTCAACAAAGAATACTTCACCAACTAATTTCCTGACCTGGACCTGAGAGCAAAGCGACCAGCTCAACACTCCACATCCTGCTTCCAGTAATTTGCAGATTGGAAATGACAAACATACTCAACAGAGCACGCCCAGACTTCTGAGAGAAAAAGAGAACGGTAGGTCTTCCAAATTGCAAAAAACTTCTTATGAAAATAGAAAAACCACGACTTATCCCACCAGCCAGTTACACACCATGTGATCGACAACATGGTAAGGCGTGACATGATTCACAATGTTTCTCTCTTTAGAATATTGCTAAGAATTATTATTGGATCAAATCCTGACAAGAGCGGAGAAAGCAATCATCATGCCTTAGATAAGGGTTCTATTGTACGTTCTAGAAATCGAAACCCAAATATCCTGTGAATACTGGCAACTTCTAGCCTTGGCACGAGAAGAATTCCGCGAATGCACTAAGGCAAGGTAATCCGTCTACGAAAATGCATTCAGCATGGGGGGGGCGAATTCAGGTTCTTCCCAACAAATAACTTGAGAATAAAATTTTTGTTGAGTTTTGCAGTTTTCACACTGGGTGTGCGGATTAGCATTGAGCGCCCTGTTCGATTTCGAAATTACGAAGAAATACCATTTGACTATAGTGTCTCTATTGTCCTTTCCCGAATAGGATCACCGATTGAGCTTGTGATAGCGTATTGATACAGCGTGTAGTGCGCAAGTCTTTGTAGCCCCTGCGTTGGGGGATTGCTAAAGTTGCCTCTGTTTCTCTTGCCATTAGATAGTCGTTCTAGCAATGCGGTCGTTCCTCTTGGCAATCTCCCATCAAACACGCAGTCAGATCCTGCTGTCTTTCTTCGAATATTCGATAACCGTCGGGCAGGTCCACTCAGGTTTCAGACTTCGGAATATCCATTCCACCGACGCGCTATCCCAGCAATTGCCTTTCCGACTCATACGTTGCCGCATCTGCCGCTGTCGAAAGCTAGTGACGATAGATCACACTACAATATTGTAGGCCTTACTCCGACTTGTTTGAGCTGTAGGCTATCACCTAAACGAGCGTCCACGTTTATTAGCCCACTTCACATTATATTACTCAATAACCATGGATCATACTTTGACACTCATCTCAAAAAATATACTAAACAGTTGATTTTCAATGGTTTTTATTTTTTACATAGACAGATGACATGCCCTTCAAGGTCTATTCTGGGTCTTTAGTCTCCCTACTTCTCATGGGCCCTTCGGTTGATTGCTCATCTGAAAAAATCCATTTAAAATTCTCAGTTCTGAAAATGTGAGCAAGAAATTACCAAACAACCTATTTCTCACCAAAATTATTTAAGGGGTATCCATCATGTCATCACAACCAGATATCATTTACACAAAAGTTGATGAAGCACCGGAACTCGCGAGCGGATCGTTTCTCCCAATCATTCAAGCCTTCGCGAGCACGGCTGGCGTGAACGTTGGCACAAAAGATATTTCGTTAGCCGGCAGAATCATTGCGCAATTTCCTGAAAAACTGAAGCCGGAACAACAACAACCCGATGATCTCGCCTTACTTGGTGAAATGGTCGAGACGCCAGATGCGAATGTCATCAAGCTTCCGAACATCAGTGCTTCGATCCCTCAAATCCAAGCATGCGTCAAAGAATTGCAAGAACAAGGTTATGCCATTCCCGATTATCCTGAAGATCCTAAGAATGATGAAGAAAAAGCTATTCAAGCCAAGTACGATAAAGTAAAAGGAAGCGCGGTGAACCCGGTGTTACGGCAAGGCAATTCCGATCGTCGCGCCTCGACATCGGTAAAACAATACGCGCAAAAGAATCCGCACAGAATGGGGAAGTGGACGAAAGATTCAAAAACCCATGTCTCCAGCATGTCTGGCGGAGACTTCTTTGATAACGAAAAATCAGCCACGATTACCGAACAATCCGCTGGAAACGGTCGCATTGAATTTGTTGGTGCTGATGGCAGCACGAAAGTGCTGAAAGATAAAGTCGCCCTCGACAAGGGTGATGTGGTTGATGCGACGAAGATGAGTGTCAGTGCGTTGCGAAAATTTTTCAAGGAACAAGTTGCCGAAGCAAAGAAAACTCCAGACGTGTTGCTTTCATTACATATGAAAGCCACGATGATGAAGGTTTCTGACCCAATAATTTTTGGTCATGGCGTGACCGTCTATTTTGAAGACGTGTTTACGAAACATGGAAAGGTCTTTCAAGAATTAGGCGTCAATCCAAATAATGGGTTGGGTGATGTCTATGCCAAAATTGGCAAATTACCGGCGGCTCAGCAAGAGGAAATCAAAGCGGATATCGAGGCCGCGATGAAGAACGGGCCAGACTTAGCCATGGTGGACTCAGACAAAGGCATAACCAACCTTCATGTCCCGAGTGACGTCATTATTGATGCGTCAATGGCCGCAGCCCTTCGTACTTCCGGTAAGATGTGGGGTTCGGATGGGAAAGAACATGACATGAAGGCCATGATCCCCGATCGCAGTTATGCGGGCATCTATCAAGCCGTCGTAGACTTTTGTCGAGAGAATGGCGAATTCGATCCTGCAACCATGGGAAGCGTACCCAATGTCGGCCTGATGGCTCAAAAAGCGCAAGAGTACGGCTCACACGACAAAACCTTCGAAGCCGCTGACAATGGAACCATTCGCCTCATTGATGGAGCAGGGAAGGTCTTACATGAAATCCCAGTCGAAAAAGGTGATATCTTCCGTGCGTGTACAGTCAAAGATATTCCGATTCAAGATTGGGTCAAGCTGGCCGTGAAACGGGCCAGAGCCTCTTCTACACCCGTCGTGTTCTGGTTAAACAAAGACCGGGCTCACGATGCGCAACTCATTGAAAAACTAAACCGGTATCTGAAAGATCACGACACAACCGGTCTCGACATTCAAATCTTGCCTCCAGTTGATGCCATGAAACTTTCCTTGAAGCGCGCCAAGGAAGGGAAAGACACAATATCTGCCACAGGGAATGTGCTTCGAGATTATCTCACTGATCTTTTCCCGATTTTGGAATTAGGAACCAGCGCCAAAATGTTATCCATCGTCCCTCTTATTAATGGCGGTGGCTTATTTGAAACCGGGGCGGGAGGATCCGCACCGAAACATGTGCAACAGTTTGTGAAAGAAGGGCACTTGCGTTGGGATTCACTCGGAGAATTTTTAGCACTCGCCGAATCCTTTGCCCATCTCAGTCAGAGTAAGAATAATAAGAAAGCTCAGGTGCTGGCCGATACCCTTGACCGGGCAACCGGGAAACTCATGGACAATCGAAAGGCCCCAGGCCGGGTACTTGGTGAGTTAGATAACGCCGGAACCCATGTGTGGGAAGCGCTGTATTGGGCTCAAGAACTCGCTGCACAAAACGACGATCCAGAGTTAAAGGAGAAGTTTACTCCGATCGCCAAAGAACTTGATAGCAATATCGATAAAATTCTGGATGAACTGAAAGCCAGTAAAGGTAAGCCTGTCGATATCGGCGGCTACTATCATCCTTGCCCGGACAAGGTCAGGGACGGGATGCGTCCGAGCGCTACGCTCAACAAAATAGTGGCCAGTTTGGGATAACCGCACACAATCAGGCTGTCCCTCACGTGTAAAAAAATCGAGCCGGGTTTCTTAGGAAGCCCGGCTCGATTGCGTGAGAGACTGACGGACAATTCTTTCACTCCCCTTACTCAAACGTTGTAGGCTCGGGCGTCTTATTCAACACCTTTTCAAGGACAACACTCAAATCATGGATCAAGACGGGTTTGCTCAAAAATGCTCGGATCCCAAGTTGCATCGCTTTCTCTTGATTGATCGTGTGACTAAACCCCGTACAGAGAATAATTGGCAAATCCGGTCGGATGGCCAGAAGATGACTTGCTAACCGTTCCCCCGTTAAATGTGGCATTGTTTGATCTGTAATCACGACATCATACCGTGAAGGGTCATCCTGAAATACCTTCAGCGCTTGCCGACTCTCCTGCTGCATTTCCACCTCATAGCCCAATTGCATGAGAAGCTTTTGGACGGCCTCGCCGAGAATCTCTTCATCTTCAACCAGCAACACATAGCCTTTTCCCGATCGAATTGATTTTTTCACAGGAACGTCAGGTAACGACTCTTCAACCCGCGGAAGATACATGGCAAAAGTCGTCCCTTGCCCCACGGCACTCTCGACAAGTATAGAACCACCGCAACTGGTAATGATGCCGTGGACAACAGATAAGCCCATCCCTGTTCCTTCACCAACCACCTTTGTTGTAAAGAATGGCTCAAAAATTCGCTTGATGACATGGGCGGGTATGCCACGACCCGTATCTCGTATGGTAAGTTTCACATGAGGCCCCGGCTGAATAATGGGATGCAAGGTCGCAAACTCTTGAGTGATGTCAACTGGACCAAGCTTTACCTCAAGAATCCCACCTTTTTCTCTCATTGCATGTTCGGCATTCGTACAGAGATTCACTAATACCTGATGTATCTGTGTCGTGTTCGCCAAAATGGTATCCGACTCAGTTGCGAGATAGGAACGGATCTGAATGGTTTTCGGAAGGGTTGCCCGCAACAGTTGAAGCGTTTCTTTCACCACGACATGTAGATGAATCGCGTGACGTTCCGGTGCTTTCTGCCGGCTAAATTCCAATATTTGCTGAACCAGTTCCTTGGCCCGCCAGGCCGCAGTCGAAACTTTTTCCAAATACGCTCGCTCTTCAGCATGCGCAGGTAACTTAATCAGGGCCAAATCTGTATAGCCGAATATCGACCCAAGAATATTGTTAAAGTCGTGAGCGATCCCCCCTGCCAGCGTTCCAATCGCCTCCATTTTTTGCATGTGCAGCACCTTCAATTCACTCTGCCGAAGGGCCTCCTCCGCTCGGTGACGCTCGGTGACATCAAAAGCCACGCCAGTAACACGACGTGGATGACCGTGTTCGTCTGTCAACACTTGCCCTCGTCCAGCGATTCGAACTTCATACTGTGTCCTCTGCTTTCGGATACGAAATTCGAAGTCAGAAGATCCTCCCTTGGCAATAGACTCCTGTATGGTACGTCTGACACTGCTTACATCCTCTGGGTGAATAAACTGCATAAATGACTCAAACGTGCCACCAAACGTGCCTGGAGTCAGACCAAAAATTACTTCAAGCTCTGGAGACAGGAAAACGACATTGGCATGAATATCGTAATCGAATGTACCCATTCGGCCAGCTTTGAGTGCGAGCCTGAACCGCTCCTCGCTTTCCCGAAGTGACGCTTCAGCTTTTTTTCGTTCGATGGTATCGCGGAGAAGCTCATCGTTCACCCGCGTCAATTCCAACGTTCGTTCTTGTACTCGGGTCTCCAATATTTCTTTACTCCGGCGCAATTCTTGAGCTGTTCGCTTGAGTTCAGAAATATCGTCAGCTACATACACGACCCCCAAGGTTGTTCGCGTCACATCAGCAACGGTAGCAGCCGACATACTGACCGTAATGGCTTTACCCGTCTTGCTAAACCAACAAGTTTCTTCATCTTGAACCGTCCAATTCCCAGAGGGCGCGTACACTTGCAACTCAAGAAGAGGAGGTGAGGGGTAAATCACTGAAATAGCTTTCCCCAAAAGTTCGGATTCTTGATATCCCAGCAACGAACAAGTGGCTCTATTGGTAAGCCGGATAACACCTGCAAGGTCAACCACCAGAACGGCCCCTCGCATAGTGTCAAGAATCCGTTCAGCGGTGAACGCTGGGGTCAAATCCACCAATCGATATCGCCAGATTGTCATGGCAGACGTAAGGGTAAACGTCAAAATCGGCAGATACCCAAAAGGGTAAACCGCAACCCCCAACTTTGGAAGAAAATCAACACAAGAAAAATAGGCAATACCAAACCCAATCAAGAACCACTTGGCCCTTTGTTTTTGGGGATCCAAATGCAGTTGTGTATACTTAAACCGAAAGTACAACAATCCGCTAATCATCATGCCGGAAACATAGATCATAAACGGCACGCCCAACCATCCATATTTGGGGTAAAATCCCCACCAATATTGATATAGTCCAGCAATCATGGCATCCGACATCAATGTCACCCCAAAAAACGCCGAAGAAAGCAACCAATTAAACCAGACAATCTTTTTCCAATGTCCTTTGAGTTTGAGAATCTCCACCATAAAGTGGTAGATCGCCGCGGGTATCCAGGGAACTCCAATATATGCGAACTCGACCCACCAGAGCGCAACCGATTCCAAACGTGCGCAATACATCCACGTAAACCCAAAGAACCAGAGTGAAAATGGCGTAACCATAGCCACAAACAACCAGCTGACAACCGAGCCTCGTTCTCGAATGAAGACGGTAAGACCGACCAAGAACACGACGACGGCAGTCACAATTGTAGGGAGAGCATAAATACTGAATACGTAACTCGCCGGATTGAAGACTTGCTCGATCATGAAATATTTGAGAAACAACTCAGGAATGGTAACAGGTTATAGCGAAACATAAGGCTCAAAGCCCTCGTGCTCTATGATGCCATGGTCCAACGCATGATCCCGTTCATCAAAAAACACGAGCGTAGAGACGGGATGCATGGTGTGGAACGTCCACAATATACAGTATCGATCACCACACACATTGAGAACCTCATGTGGAAGAAACGCCACACAGCATTCTCAAATAGTGAGTTCTTGGGGTTGTTGTGATTCAAGCTTACCAGAGCGATGGCTTTAAATCTTTGCATATGACAGAGAAGACTGGATAGGCTACAAGGGATTGAGACTCAATATTAGCACTATCTTCATATTTTAATGCAAAAAAAGTGGAACACAACTTTGTCGGAATCCACAGAGCATTCAGAAGTGACCATAGCAACGATTTTTGGGAAACGTCGAAAATTCGAATAGAAGCAGGGCTGGGATCGTCCCTCACGTGAAGTGTCGACAAGCAGTAGCCAAGACAGCGAAATCACACACGTCTTCCACACGGGAATGTATGGGAACGGCTATAGTCGACATCCTCGCTTTTTGAACCTGAAACCCCTCCATTATTCTCAAAGAATTCTTTCACCTCTTGTATGGAGTCGCATGAATACAAGCTCATACTGCAAACCCGATCTCAATGACCATGAACAAGGATGAATCCTCTCATTTGTGAGTAGACTTCAGTTACAAAACTGGCTACAGTGGAAGTGAGCGTTGCAGATCTTCAATCAGACTGGGTAAACATCATGAAACAATTGATTCAAACAAGCCTTTGGATCCTGCTTGGAATCATTTTTCTTTTTGCCGGAGGTTCAAAGTTATGGGATCCAACGGCTCATGCAGAAGAATTTGCCCATTGGGGCTATCCCCTATGGTTTGTCTATGTCACGGGAACGATTGAGGTGCTAGGAGCGATTGGACTCTTCATTCCGGCAGGAAGATTATATGGCGTTCTTCTCTTGAGTCTGACGATGATCGGAGCTTCCATTACCCACCTTCGCGCAGGAGAAATGGGAGCCTTTCCTGTCCCAGTCGTACTCCTGCTAGCGTTATTGACTCTCGCCTGGACCATGCGACACCCGAAAAGAAACGCTTATAGCGAAACCAAATAACTTCCAGCCGAATGTACATCATGTACACAGCGCAAAAATACACGTCATACAGACGGAAGTATATTGGAACGGCTATAACCAGAAAATTACGGCCAGCGCGCTGGATAAAAAAATATACATGTTCGATCAGAGTGAGGAGAGGTTGAAGTGAATAACGATATGTATCGTTGTCTAGAAATCCCTGCCCCGCTTTTTACTATGTCTTACAGAAGTTGTTTCCACTTCTTAACAATCAGTGGTTGACTGAGAACGGCAGTCTTGATGGCACAACTATCGTACGCCACACTGAATGAGCCGCCCAGATCAACAAGCTTATTCGTCCAGACTGCTCCCTCAATTCGTATTGACCCGGTCGCTCCATTCACACGGATGGTTCCTGTACCGAGTAGTAGTCCCTGCCAGTGCACTGGCCCTTCAAGAATAACATCACCAACGATGAGAAGAATTCCAACTCCTTGCATATGTCTTATTGAGATACCACCAGGCATTGACGATGCATCCACTAACACCGTTTGCGAGGATGACATATTCCCCCAGTTGACTCCAGACTGATGGGTCGTCACGAGGTTAGCCCCAGACTTTAACGAATCAATCACGTGCAACAAAGATATCTCTAGCACGCCTTGCTGCGGAGACGGTGGAACCCCAGAAAACGAAGCTGGACCTGTTGCTGGCTTTGCACTGCTGGTATATATCGGTGGCTTGGAAGACGCTATGCGACATTGATCATTTCCGCTCAAGACATTCAACGGACCCACGAAGGATGCGCCCTCCTTTGCGTAAATTGCTGCAAGGACATGGGGGATTGGAGGATGAACGACATCGACCTCAATCGTCGCCGCCCCACCTATTCCACCGGCTGATGATACAATTCGTTCAACAGGATACGATCCCTCTATCGGGGCATGGCTTGTGAATTCCAGTGGCCTTACGGTGTTTGCCGTTGGATAGCCATACAGTATGACATGGCCAGCATTCGCTCGCGTATGCGTTTTGAGACTTCCATCACTATCGACATAATGAGGAGCGTCAGATCGATGTCCATCTCGCTCAGCATCATATTCAGTTTTGTGCTTCACCTTTACCCAGTAGGATAAAGATCGTTGAAGGCTATTCTGTAACACAATGGAATTATGTTGATTACCAACGACGGGAAAATAGTTTGTATGACCTTTGTAAAACGTCGAATCGTGTGATGAGCTCCAGTTGGCGGAGGTGAGGATATACGCAGTCCACCGAGGGTCGTAGGCTTTCGTAGAATCCTCAATCAGTTGTGGATTGCTACGCACATCTCCACGCAACCGTGCTCTCCCCTCAGCAATCCCCGCTTCGGCATGATAGAAACGTTCGACTCCCCGCCGATAGTTTCCACTGATCGTAATTTCTGTTGACGTCGCGGTCAGCACGGTTGCTCCCATGACACTTAAGACGGCCATGAGAATGAGCGCGGCAATTAACGCAACACCTTGCGTATGCTTTCGTGAGCAATTGCCGATGTTGAGTACGTCCATCATACGCGTATTCGCTCTATGACAATCCAATATTCCTGAGCGTAATTCGTGAGTGCAACGTGAATGTCCTATACCCTTGATTGAGGGAATAACGCTGATCAGGTCTTGCGGTTCTGGCTTTGACGGTAACGGCCACCTGCCGAATCTGTCGTGCGTCGATTGTTGGAACGCCGTTTCGATTAAAATATTGAATGGAAAAACTTTCAATATGTTCAGCCAACGGCTGCCGCCCACCACCTGTATCACGACGTAAGGTCAACGTCTCCTGATCATGTGAATAGCGAATGAATTCATGCGAATCCGTCGGGCTTCCATTGCCATTGAGGTCGGCTTTGATGTGAAGTTGTGTGGGATGATAGACAATCCCGTCAAAGTCATTGACGGGATTGGTGTCTTGATTGACATGACGTGGATCATATCCAGCCATTTTTAGCTCACGGACAACGACATCCATGGCTGCTCGAGCATGTTGTTGCATGTCGAGCGTATCGTCTCTTGCAACTTGAGCTCTGACTTGACTGGAATACACCGTATAAATCGTGCCTACAGTCACGACGCTTAAGGCAAGAGTGATGACGACCTCTATCAGCGTAAATCCTTGATCTTTTTTCACCTTTTCCACCATTCTCTACTCCGTTAATAGAGTGGAGAGCGACGTCGCATGTGCATCAGCATCCCAGGCCACAGTCACAGTGACTGTCTGCATGCCCGACGCCGGAATCTCGGCTTCAACAACAACAGTTCGTTTGAATAACGGGGCGTCACTCATTGCACCGTACGGTTCCGTACTGGTGACCACTCCGGTTATTGACCGTTGATACCCAACACGATGGACCTCTTCCATTTGATCCTGCGCCAAGGTGGCAGCAATCGTCATTTTCTGACTCAATGACATCCCAGTGATTGACACGGTGGAGAAGCCAGAAATCCCTACGATCACAATAGAGACCAGCACCATAGCCATCAAGACTTCCAACAAGCTACTTCCGCGATTCGTGGTCACTCGCGAGAACACATTAAGTGCGTCCAGAATGAACATGTTCGTATTCATGATTGAATCTTCACTCGGCCTGTAATGCCAACTGTGACACGCTTCATTCCCGCTGCATTGGAAAGGGTCACGGTTGCAAGATTCGAAGCGGTACCACGCGGATGAAAAATTGGATGATTCGTACTGACAAGCATGACATCTTCATAGTCCAAATGAATATCACGAATGCTCAGAAGCTCCATTGGGTCTGGCTTCCCATTATTGTTGTCGTCATCCAGCATTGAATAACGATGCGCATCAAGAAATGTAATACGTTGTTTGTTGCCTTGCGTCACAGCCTTCGTCTTTGCTGCCATGAAGTCTGACACCACCTGCCGCACGGCGCCATTCAATCGCCATTTTGGCAACTGAGATGCAAGCCAGGATTGACTGAACAGAAAGACGATGGCCAGCAATCCTAATACCGTCACCAGCTCAATGAGGCTATACCCACCTCGAGCTTGCAATGACGTCACATTCAGTTTCATCAAAATCGTCCAAAGTACCAATTCATCAGGTCTGTTCCGAAGAACATGGTCAAAGTCGCTCCAAGGGCCAAATACGGACCAAATGGAATATACTGTCCTCTTTGTATAATCTTAACAACCAGGAGAATCACACCGATCACTGCACCAACAATCGAGGCTAACATGAGTGTCAGCAAGGCCGCCTTCCAGCCAAGAAACGCCCCAACCATTGCTAGCAGTTTGATATCACCTCCACCAATGCCTTCCTTGCCGAATACGTAGGGGCTGATCCAGGCCATGCCTAACAAGACCCCTCCACCCACCAGCACCCCGATCATGGAATTCACAAACCCAGTTGGCAGCACCGTTGACGCCGCAAGCACTCCGAGCACAATCCCCGGCAACGAAATGACATCTGGAATAATTTGATGATCCCAATCAATCCACGTAATCACTAAGAGCGCAGAAAACAATATGGCATAAATCACCGACTCCCACTCCCACCCGAAGCGCCAAAGAATGGCCACGTACCCTAGCCCATTCGATAATTCGATTAGTGGGTAACGTGGAAGAATCGATGCGTGGCAATGTCGGCATTGCCCACGCAGAATAAGAAAACTCACGACAGGTATGTTGTCATACCAGGATATCGTCTGCTGACAATGTACGCAGGCAGAACGAGGAAACACAATGGAGAGATCTTGAGGAATGCGGTGTATACAGACGGTCAAAAAACTTCCGATAATTAACCCAAAGAAACATACCGATCCATACTCTAGCAGCAACGGTATCATGGACATCTCCCACTCACGTTGATATTAGTCGAATCTACGTAAAATCATGAGTTTACTTTCAGAAAGTGGCCTGCTACGATCCCCTACTTAGTTTAACGGTTGTCATACTTTGATGCATGCATGCTAGGAATTCCACCAGTGAAAAAACGTGACCTTCCTCCAGTCAAGCGTAAGCGACCAGAAGCCTTAACGGATCGAGAGCAAGAAATTTTGCAGCTCATTTGGTCTGGACTCAAGAACAAAGAAATCGCCCAACGGCTCAAGATTAGCGTGAAGACCGTCGAAGCCCATCGGGCGAATATGATGAAGAAAGTTCGTGTGTCGAATGCCGCCCAACTCCTAAATGCCGCCATTCAGGAAGGTCTTATCCAGGTGAAGTAGGACTCCCCTTCAATCCTTCAGCCAGACGTCTCTGCCGCATTGCTTCAAACAATACAATCGCAACGCTCACTGATAGATTCAGTGAATCAATTCGTCCCAGCATCGGGATAGATACACGTTGATCGCACTTTTTTAAGACACCAGGGCGAATCCCCTGTCCCTCCGCGCCAAACACCAATGCCGTTGGTCCCGTGAGATCTACGTCAGTGTACGGTACATCAGCCAATGGATCGAGGCCATAGGTCATCACATCGGCAGATTGGAGCTTTTCTAACAGCCGGTTGGTATTGCCAGCTCGAGCGACCTGCATATATTCAATGGCGCCGGCAGAGGCTCGAGCGACTCCACTCGTCAACCCCACCGAGCGATGCTTAGGAATAAAGATACCTTGGACTCCAGCAGCGTCCGCCGTCCGGAGAATGGCTCCAAGGTTTTGAGGATCCTGTACGTTATCTAAGACAATGACAAATGCTGGCAGGTGCTGCTGTGTGACCTGGTCAAGCAACTCATCTTCATCAACATACGACTTAGCGGCAACAAGACCAACAATTCCCTGATGGTTACCTTGTGATACAAGCCGATTGATTCGGTCACGAGGCTCGACTGAAATTGGAACACCTTGCGAACGAGCAAGCCGTACAATTTCAGTATACTGCGCATCTTCACGAATCACGTGAAGACGTAGCAAGGAACGAGTACCGGCCCGGAGAACTTCTCGAAGTGCATGAAGACCGTAGACGAACTCTTGCCCGTTATCGTTTCCAGCGGGTTGTGCCGTCCGGTCGGTCTTCGAGGATGATGTCTTGGGACGCCAAGTCTTGGCGAATTTTGTCGGCCGTGGCAAAGTCTTTCCTTTTCCGGGCTTGTAATCGGTTTTCGATTTGTTGTTCAATCCACTCATTAGTGGCAGGTGCATTAATGATAGTAGGATCTGCAGATGCACTAAACGACCATCTAGATGTACCACTTATTTGAACTTGGCTAAATTTCCAGTCTTGTACCGGAAGCTGAAAAAGACCAAGCGGAGCACCAAATTTCTGAAAACACTCGAGAGCTTGAGTTTTCGCTTGATTCGTCAATCCTCCCGATGCCAACCATTTATTTATATCTCCACGAAGCCGCTGAAACTCGGCCAAGGTCTTGGGGGTATTGAGGTCATCATCCATGACATGCTCAAATTGTTGTGAAAATTCGGTAAGGATTTTTTCTAGAAGCTGGCTGTTTTCAATTTGATCTTCTTGTCTAGACTCTTCCAGTCGCTCAAATAGACCATAGATATTATCCAAAGCCGACTTGGCTTCAGATAGAGCTTTATCGGAAAAATTCAGATCGCTTCGATAGTGGGTCGAAAGCAGGAAATATCTCAAGACCTCCGCCGTCACGTCATCTTCTTTTCCAGGCTCTTCTTTCTTCCAAGGAGACTTCTCAAATATTTCTCGAATCGTGAAAAAATTCCCCAAAGATTTTGACATTTTCTCTTGGTCGATTGTGACAAATCCGTTGTGGACCCAATACCGCGCAAATTCTTCTCCCGTATACGCACATGATTGCGCCATTTCGTTTTCATGATGAGGGAAAACCAAATCTTTCCCCCCCCCATGAATGTCTAAGGTCTTCCCAAGGTGCTTGATTGACATGGCTGAACATTCGATATGCCACCCTGGTCTTCCAGGCCCCCATGGACTCTCCCAGCCAGGCTCACCTGTCTTGGCGCCTTTCCATAAGGCAAAGTCCATGGGATCCTTTTTGCGTACATCCACGTCAACGCGTGCCCCGGCCAACAGTTCTTCCTTCTTACGACCAGAGAGACGCCCATAGGCTTCATAGGCACCCACCTCGTAATACACATCGCCCTCGACCTGATAGGCAAAACCTTTCTGAATTAATACCGCTATCATGTCAATAATTTCAGGCATATGTTCGGTTGCACGAGGTTCGACATCAGGAATCCTGACTCGTAGACGATTCATATCACGATAATACGCTGCAATATACTTTTTGACGATATCCGTCCAAGGCACATTGTCTTCCTGTGCTCTCTTCAAAATCTTGTCATCCACATCCGTGAAATTCCGTACATATGTCACGGAATATCCTTTGTGCTGGAGATATCGATACAGCAGATCAAACGCCACCGCACTTCGAGCATGTCCCAAGTGACAGTCGTCATAAACCGTCACGCCGCACACATACATACGAACATGACTATCCTCAAGCGCGACGAATCGTTCTTTTTTTCGAGTCAACGTATTAAAAATATTCATGGTGTCACTAACAAGATCATGGAGATTCTACGTAAATAGACATACACTCAACAACTCAAAGGCACAAAAGACTCCTCACGTGCCTCGCAGAGACGTCACCGCCCATTGCACGCGGTCATGCATGAGCAGGTATTGCTATAACAGGAATTTAACAAGAGCAAACCCTCCAATTAATAAGACGAGGAATACAATGGAAAGTAGGTCAAAGTACTTTTCTAGGATTTGCCTCACTGACGGACCAAATATTCGCAAGGCCCCCGCAACGATGAAAAACCTCAGGCCGCGACCAAAAATTGAAGCGACGACAAATGTCATGAAGTCAATGTGCGATGCTCCAGCTGCAAGGGTAAACACTTTATACGGTATAGGCGAAAACCCCGCTGCGAAGACCGCCCAAAATGCATTATCGCTATACAACGTTGAGACTTTGTCAAATACTTCAGGCGTAAATCCCGGCACATACGCATAAAACCACCCCGAAATAACGGCCCACATCCCCATTCCAATCGCATACCCGACCATACCTCCAACAACAGAGCCGAGCAAACAAATCCCAGCAAAACTCAAGGCGCGAGAAGGCGCACTCACTCCCATCGCTATCAGGAGAACATCAGGTGGAATAGGGAAAAAAGATGATTCCGCAAATGCAATCAAGAACAACGCAACTTTTGCATAGGGTGTGTCTGCCCATTGAATGACCCAATCATAGAGAGCTCGGATAATCGTTGCCGGATGATATTGGGATCGTGAAGAAGGTGACGTAAAGGGATTCATCGGCATTGAGCGTTGAGTCTCTTCTTATAGCCGTTCCAATTGACTTCCGTCTGTACGACGTGTGTTTTGCGCTGTGTACATGATGTACATTCGGTTGGAAGTTATTTGGTTTCGCTATAATATAAAAAGTAACTCATAGAGACTGATAAGGCGTTCACGATACTCAAGATTGAAATCTTACACAGGCACAGGGGCATCTAATGAACACACATAAAAAAACCCGCCTCAGATTGAGACGGGTTTTTAAAATTTCCTAAATGCGAGAACGTCGAAAATGTCTAAATATTTTGCATGAAATGCGCAACGGCATCAGGATCAACCGAACCCATAATTGCAGAGGACGGAACGGTACTGGATTTCTTTCCTGAAAGCCCACAGACCACTTCATCAACTATCATTTCAACAGGCATTGACATTCCACCATAGACATGCGGACCAGCAACGATTTTAGCATTGGAATATCCATAAATTGCTGCGGCCACATCCTTAGAAAGCCATCCAACAAAGTTAAACTCTGGAATCACAATTAATTTGGCTTTTGAACAAAGCTTGCGAAGTTCTGCAGTCGGGAATGGTCGTAAAGATTTAATTTTAATCAATCCAGCTTTTATGCCTTTTTCTGTACACTCACGAACGGCTTCCCGGCATTGAGCAGCGGCACTTCCAGAGGCAACGAGCAACACGTCTGCCTCTTCTACATTTTGAGTTTCCAGCAACCCATCCATGTATTGGTCAATATATTTCCGAGATCGTTCAACTGCCGCCCACACCTCTTGCTGCCAAACAGCATGAATGTTATAGGCCATAAAATTTGACTTTTGCACTGGAGCATCTCGTGACAATCGAGCTGGAGGATTTTCTGCGTCTAATACGGGAACGGCGCCTCGCCATGCTTCACGTTCTGGAAGTTTCAAACTCTTATCTTGCATCGAACAGTACCCACGGGCATGCGTCACAAAGAATCCATCACAACAGACTCCGACAGGCAGCGTCACATCATTTTTTTCACTAATAATAAACGCCTTCATAATGTAGTCAAAGAGATCTTGTTGGTTCTCAGCATGAAAGACAATCATCCCGCAATGCAAAAGATAAGCAATTTCAATATTGTCTGGCTGAATGGCTAATGGAGCATTCACAACTCGACACGTAAACATGGACACGGCAGGCAGACGATGACCAGGCCACGATGCGATGGGCTCAAGGCCGCGAAGAGTTCCAGGACCGGCAGTTGCCGTAAAACACCTGACTCCTGCACGAGAACCACCAGCGATGGCTGACATGACACCGTATTCTTCTTCACCGCGATAATATTCTTTAACATACCCTTCCCCGTAGAGTACGCCGATGAGCTGCATTGTTTCACTTTGAGGGGTAATGGGATACGCAATGGAAAGGTCTACATTGGAACGACGCACGGCTTCTTTGGCAGCTTCACTCCCAGTAATAAATTCTCTTTCCCGTGGAGCCTCATTAAACATATATTCTGGAGTAACAACTTTTTGCCTTTTGGCTTCAGCATGCGGGTCTTTTTTCCCAGCCTGGGATGGAGGAGGCGCAGGAGCTGCTGTGATAGGGTCGCCTTGCGGATTTGTTTTGACTTCAGGTTCCAGTGCTTCACTCATGGGTTCACCCCTCTATGACAGTTGATGACTCTAATTATCATAAATGCTATGGTTGATTCGTGAAAAAATTACAATTTTACCTTGCTAATAGCTTTTCTTATCCTTCACTTTGCATATTCTCAGGTCGATGACCGAAAGCTGCAGCACTAGCCCCACCAGATTCACCAAGTGAAATGTTTAATGGATTGGTGTGCGTCTTTCCAGCATGAACTTGAGATTGAAGCCCGGTATATCGGACGTTTTCTCCATTGTCCGGAACGGAAATACCCATTTCCTCACGAACTCGCTTAAAGACTTGAGCAATACGTCGAATTTTTTCAGCATCTGAATCTCTCACAGTAAACATCGCATCTTCATGACCTTGCTCAGCGCAAATTGCAGAGGTCCAACAGTTCGTTCCAGCTCGAATCATTTTCAACGTAAGATTGGCATAATGACAATGCACACCAATAAAAATACAGGCTTCAATCTTATTACCCCAAATTGTAAGATTTGGATGATTGGGGTTAATCATTTCTTCTGGTTCGATTTTTGGGTATTTCGGTCGATAATCAGGCATCGGGATGATCATGACTTCCGGCAATTGAGCAGCCAGCTCTAATACAGCTTTGGCCTTATCTGCAGCATGATCATTCCAGTTCCACAGAACGAGAGGGCCAGGAAAAATAGTCGCGTTCTTCCTGGTCAGCATGGACCTCGCCATCTCTTCCATCGCTTTTTCTTCCTGAACGACATTCCCAAACTTTAGGCCGTACCCTGTCTTAGGAGGAAGAACTCCCAATTCGGCTGCTGACGGAGGATGGAATCCTGCTGGGCCTGGTTCTACAATTCTTTCTTCTGCATCTTGAGTTGCTTCCAATTGATCACCCCATAATTTTTCATTTTTTCTTGATCAAGAAAACTATCGAACTTCCGCGTTGCTACCCTCGTACAGGATTAGCCAACTTTACGGTCGTATTCTTATCCCCATACGTAATATTCTCAGTCAACGCTGAATCACCAACTTGATCGATCATTTCCATTTTAATGGCGTTATGCTTTGCCATATTGTCACACACCCAGACACACTGCGCACACCCCTTGCACCGGTCGACTGCAACATAGGCCGAACCATACTTCAGCCCTTTGTCTTTACCAGCCTCATTATTATAGAGGATAGTGTTCGCCTCTGGGCAATACTGCGTACACAACTTACAACTGGTGGCCGCACAAATTTCAGTATCGATATAAGCAATTAAATACATTGAATCCTCATATTCTTATATAAATATTTATGCCGTAGCCGCTGCCCTAGCCTCGGCGGCTTTTATGTCCCAGCCATGCTCGACAGCATAATCCCATGCCGCCTTCACGACTGCCAGGTTTTTGCCAATCAGTTCTGATTTTTTCTTAAATTTTCTCTCCACCACACTATCTAATGCTGCCGTTCCCCCGGACACCACGAATCCTTTCCCAAGGAATCGGTCTTTTACGGCTTGTTCTAGTGCTTCCATATTGGTCAAACCTGTAATGGCACCAATTGCTCCACACATAGCCATATTAGTGGCAAGGTCAATTCCCGCCACGTCAAGCGATAACGTTGTTGCAGGGATATAGTAAATCTTCGCGTTAAGTTCTTCTAATTCTCGTTTTTGGTCTGGTTCCAACTTCATTGGAGTGTCATGATTGATTAATGCAACTCCGTTCTTCTTCAATCCAAAATAGAACGGATTTGTATAGCTCTTTCCATGGGTAATCACTTGAGGGTGAAAAATCATAATAATATGCGGAAACGTGATTTCCCCGATTTCATAGATCGGCTCATCTGAAATCCTGACATAGCTTTCTACTGGCGCCATACGTTTCTCTGAACCATAAAAGGGGACAATAGTACTTTCCCCTCCAGCATTAATCACGGCTGTACTAAAAATATGAGAGGCCGTTACTACGCCTTGCCCCCCAACACCAGCCATACGAATGTTGTACCGAATAGCCATCTTATTGCCTCCTTAATCCTTCCGTAGGTCCAATCAAGAAACGTACAAATTCTAGAAGTACATGAATAACGATCTTCCCAACCTTAACCTGCAGTTACAGCTTTGGCAGCCTTTGGAAGATATTCTTTGTACCCATATAATTCACCAAGAGCTTGCTTGGCATCGTCAGTCAGATACTCGGAGAATTTATAACGATCGTTTTCAACGTCCTTGGCATCTTCCATCACTTTGTCAGTGGGAATTGCGTATTCAATATTACAAGAGGTATAGGCCTGAATATATGTTGGCCCAACTTCTCTGGCAATTAACACGGCTTTCTTGATTACGCTCTCAACTCGGCGAGGATTATTCGGAACGACAGTCGCGACATATGCACAACCCGCCACCTTCGCCATCCCTAACATATCCATTTTTTCAAACTTCTTGCCTACAGGAGCCATCTTCAACACTTGGCCCTTATTCGTCATACCACTTTCCTGTCCACCGGTGTTTCCATAGACTTCATTGTCCAACATGATAGTGGTGAACTTCTCTTTTCTAAACCATGAGTGAAGAGTTTGAGCAAAACCAATGTCTGCCATACCACCATCACCCGCCATCACAACAACGTCTTTTGGCTTATCGCCAAATCTGAGTTTAAGACCTCGCGTCAACCCACTTGCCACACCGTTTTGATCTCCGTAATTACCATAGACAAATGGAATAGCAGCTTGTGAGATCGCAAGGCGACCACATCCGGCCGTCCCTACAGTTATGGTGTCTTCAGGGTTCGGGAATGCAATCATGGCTAAGCGAATGAATAATGTCATCGCACATCCTGCGCACATTGGGTGTTCTTCAAGAATTTCCTTGAAAGTCCCAACTTGTGAAACAGAGGTCTTTTTTCCAAAAGGACCATGGTCAACCATATCCCGATATTCTTTTGGCATCCATCGATCAAAACCTGGAGTAAATTTCACATAATCGAGGCTCATATTTAACTCCTCCTTCTTCGTGTTTTAAATGATAACCATTGGGAAAATTTAAAGACTTTTCTAGAAACTCTAATTTTTACGACAGACAAAATTAGGTAGATTCACCCATATCAGTGAAGAAACCTAGCAAAGAGATTCAAATGATGTCAAATAATTAGTCATTTACAGACATTCCTTTCTGTAACATTAAACTCATGATAAACCTGTCACGCATCCGATTCAACTCCAAAGAAGACCCACCAGGCCAAAAAGAAGGCCTACCTAAGCCATAAAACCTTTAGGCCTTTGGGGGCAGAACGAATTATTCGATGAACAACTAGCAAAACGTCACGATCATGCACACATGACCTGACCGGAGAATGTTGGGTAAATCCAGGGGGCAATCCACCGGAAAAACCATACAACGAAAAGGGAAGCGGTAGGACCTTTAGGTGGGACTCTAGAAAGAATTAAGTATGCAGTAGCAAAACTAAAAACATCGGTCTAGTCGAGGATGTATTGGACCGGATCAACAACGCGGTCATTTACAGCAACTTGATAGTGTAAGTGCGGACCTGTTGAAAACTTACCGGTACTGCCTACAAGGCCAATTAACACCCCTCGCTTGACTTTTTGTCCATACTTCACATTCATTTTGGAGAGATGACCATAGGTGGTTTCAATGCCAAAACCGTGATCAATGCGGATAAATTTCCCCATTCTGGCATCATAGGCAGCGACAACAACCTTCCCTGCAGAAGGCGCTCGAACCTCAGTACCTCGAGGCGACCCAATATCAATGCCGGCATGTAAGGCTTTTTTTCCTGTAAACGGAGAAACACGCGGCCCAAACTTTGAGGTAATTGGCCCCTTGACCGGCCAAATGGACGGAGTGGAAGCCCAACGTTCAGCCCGAAGATTTGCGGTGTTCAGCAGGGTATCAAGAATATTTTTCTCCACCTTTGACTGTGTATCAATCCAGCGAAGCCCGACTTCAATGTCTCGAATTCTTTCATGCTCCGTTGGTTCCTTTCCCGTGGAAGTCAAATAGACATTCGCATCAGAAACCTGATCATCTTTCTCCGAACTCATGGCCTGACTATCGTATGGAAATTCTTCGCCACCCTGTCCTGGCACAGAGCTAGGGACTCCCTCAATTTCATCAGGCTCTAAGCCAAACATTGTCTGAAGCTTGCGATTGAGGTGTTCTAAAGACACCATTCGTTTTTTCATGCTATCAACCTCAACACCAAATACTCCCGTCCGCTCACGTGAGGTTGCCAGCTCCTGCCGAAGCCCATCCAACTCAGCCAATTGACTTCGTTGAAATATGTAATGCGTCAAAATTCCACTTTGAAGGACAAGGAGACAGAGTCCGGCGATAAGCGAATACCGTACGGTGGACTTCCGCAATTTGATCCGCAATGGATTCGAACGCGCCCCGCGAAAAACAATGATTGAGTAGCTTTCTTCAGAACCTTTCATTGTTTACCTTTTTATGCTTTTCATGTAAATGAGCCACGAGAAGTGTTGTGTTTGACCACATTCTAGCCTAACAATATGGTGACAAAAAATTCTACCCTTTTGAAAAAAAATTGACGGCCTTCATTACTCTTGCGTGATCGCAGGTTTCACTGCTTGCCCGAGCCATTCCAAGTAGTCCGCAGCCCCCACCTGAATGGGAAGTGCGATAATTTCTGGAACACTATAACTATGTTGTGCCTTGATGACTGATTCCAACATATCAAATATCTCGGCCTTTGTCTTAATGATGAGGAGAGATTCCTGCTCTTCCAATACCTTTCCTTCCCACTCAAACACAGACTGTATCGTTGGAACAATATTCACGCATGCAGCAAGCCTGTCCTGCACAATTCGTCTGGCAATGGCCTTTGCCTCAGACTCGGACCCAGCAGTGACGAAGACAACTATTTCTCCAGACATAACTCCATTCTTTTATTTACCTAAGCACTACTACGAAAGAACTTCAAATCGCAGCTTTCCCACATAGAATGTATCGGTTGATTCTTGCGATTCCTAAAGCCATATACACTCAAGAATGCCTAACAACCGCGCTGAACAGCATGGCAATCAATCAAAATCTATTCACGCAAATAGTCAAAAATACACTGACTTTCCTTTAAACAAACATTTCGTACATACAAGCATACCAATTTGTACTTAATTTCCAGCGTACAGACGACTGGGGTCTTCATCCACAAGTTGGACCAAATCAATAATTGCTGGACGCAACGCCTCTTGCAAAGCGCCAGGATAACTCTGGACAGCATCTTGAAGGTTATAATACGGGCTGTCGTACTTTTCGCCTTCATACTCCATTGCCATACTCCATAACACCTTAGAAGGATCAGACGCTGGCGTTAACCGTAAATCCAACTCAACAGCCGTTTCCGTTTCTCCCATTGGCGCCCCCAAAAACCAAAACACAACACCAATCGGCCCTAAAAAATAGGTATCGAGACGACGCTTCCACTCCGTAGATTGTAAACGCCCCCGAAACACTAAATCTGCTGGAACCGCCGTGTCATTTTCAGCAAACGCAACCGACGAAAAAATTCCAGCTTCTTGGAGTTCTGCGACCGTAGCCTTTGCAAAGTCATTGGGCGGATCAAAGTTTACAACATCCACCTCTTCAGGGTTGGCCGCTTCTTCAGGTCGATCATATGTTGTTTCGCCATAACGAACTAACGGGATCGACGCCTTCCAATATTCTTCCTTCATATCTTTCCCTCGAAGATCTTCAAAGGGCAACACCACAGCCTTCGCCGAAAGCGGCATTTTGGCTTTTGTATCCAGGAATGCTCCAGTTGAAGATGGAGGATACTCCCAATTGCGATTGCCTAAACACCCTGCAAGCAAACCTAGACTCAGCACAATAATCAAACCACGACCCATTCTTGCGAGAGAAGAGCTCATTCACATTCTCCTTTCTAAAAACTGACCAAGGAACAGTAGGATCTCATGATACGACAGCCCCTTCAGCTACTTTTTGACCTGAAATTTGTTAATGATATGAATACGCGTGACTGAGTGAGGGAGAGGAAATACACGACTTATCAGCCTCAAGGAATTGATGCTCACGTGGGCATCATCATGAATTGACAGGTGCCAAGGAGCCTTCCCAAAGGCCAAAACTACGCATTGAGCAGATGAGCCTGCAAGCCAGATTCAGTACAGAGAGAGGAAAGAATACGGCTTCAGACTCGCTTGCTAGCCTTCAGAGAGCTTCCTTTACTCTCCTTCGGAACGTGTGCAAGCTAAGCACTGCACACCGACATTAACACATTCAGTGCACAAGAATATTCACATTGCAAAGCCACCGGCACGCGCGAGATGGGATTGAAACTCCTCGTATGTCCGCGTGACGGGAAATTGTGGAAACTCATCTTTGATCGTCTCAGGAGGACAGAAAAAGATTCCCGCATCCGCTTCTTTTAACATCGATATATCGTTATACGAGTCGCCGGCTGCGATAACCCGAAATCCAATATTTTTTAATGCCTGAACGGCATGCCGTTTTTGATCAGGCATACGAAGATGATACTGACTGATAAACCCCTGCTCATCAACTTCCAACGAATGGCAGAAAATTGTCGGGTAGTTCAACTGCTTCATTAAGGGCGACACGAATTCATAGTAGGTGTCAGAAAGGATAATGACCTGACAACGCTCCCGGAGCCAAGCCAGAAACGGTACGGCGCCCTCTAACGGCATGAGCCCCTCAACAATGCTCTTAATATTCTCCAAGGTAATCCCATGCTTTCGCAAAACATGTAATCGCTTCTGCATGAGTTCATCATAATCAGGAATATCCCGGGTCGTCATCCTCAGATCTTGCGCATCAAAATGATCAGCCACGGCAAGCCAAATTTCTGGAGCCACCACACCTTCCATATCAAGACATGTTACAAGCGGATTTGTCATAGAGCTTCCTTTGATTTTCACTGATAGCGGTTATACACCCGATAAATTTCTGGCCATCATAAAGAAAAGCGCCCCATGTTACAACAGGGAAACCCCTCTCCCATCGCAACCAAGAGCCGAATCCTTCGCTGCTATAGGGAATCCACACATACATCAGTATGCATGGACACGGTCGTTGAACGAACCGGCTGTACCTAAGGGCAATTGTTGTCGCGATCTTGCTGAAGCTCCCGTCTCTACTACAGGCGTCCAAGTGAGGACTGTCAACGCGGTCGTACACGCTTCAAGGGCACGAAAGTTCATTAAATCGGCTATAACCTAGTGATTGGGTCCATCCGCACGAAGGGGAAAACTGTGCTGGCAAGGCAAAGCCAACATCGAGGGGAAAAGGCGTTTTACCGCCCGGCGATCATCGTCAACAAATCCTCAGGAGTATCACAGTAAAAGTCTGGACGTAAGGCCGTCACTTTGTCCCGGTTTCCATAGCCATACCCCACCGCACACACTTTTACGCTAATGGCTTGAGCGGCCCGGACATCATTCGTACTATCGCCGATCATCAGCGTTCTCTCAGCGGACACGTCAAGCGCCTCAAGGACTCTGAGAAGCATGCCAGGGTCAGGCTTTAACTCAGAACTATCCCGCGGACTTTCAATGGCGGCAAAGGTACCTGCCGCGCCGAGCCCTTGAATAATTTGCAACGTATATTCCAGCGTTTTATTCGTCACAACGGCACAGTGCCGCCCATTCAGACTGGAAAGCACATCCTTAACTTTTGGATAGAATTCCGTGTTATCCATACAATGTGCGAGATAATGCAGACGAAAGATACGCAAAGCCTCTTCATATCGACTCACATTCCCCTCGCCGACAGAAAGCCGCAACAGCTGCTTGACCCCATCACCTACAAAACTGAATATTTCCTCAAGCGTTCGTTGCGGCAACCCTAAATCTCCAAGCGTGAAATTCACAGAGTTGGCGATATCCACCTTCGAGTCGATCAACGTCCCATCCAAATCAAAAAGAACTAACTCCACCTGCTGGCGATCAAACCCTTGCCCCATCATCATGGTGCCTGCGTTAGCTGCTCACGAAGTTGTTGAAATTTCTTTTTTCGCATGTCATCACGTTCCTCTAATTGTGCTAAACGAATGAATTTCACTAACCGGTTCTTTCCCACATGGGGCGGCAGCAGTGGACCAACGATTCGCCAACGCTCATGAATGGCCTTGACATGATAGTACTCCAGATACTTCTGCGGCTCAGACAGAAAGGTCGCCGTTTCCCAATACATGGTCCCGACAACATCGAATGTCACGGGAATGAGCATCTCCGTACTGGTCAGGATTTCCCATTGATCGACATCTTCGATAACGTGAAATTCTGAAATAACGACAATTCGACCCCATGCCGGCTCCTCGGTCCACGAAACAAAAGGGGCCAACACTTCCTGGGAATCAACCTCAAGGCGAGCTCCGCGCTTATCCAACGACAAGTACTTTTCGAGGAATTGACTCGGATCGTTCTTAATATCCCCGGAAAAGGCAGACGTCTCGATGGGACACCACAGCGCCACCATCCCAACGATCACGAATTGGTACCATCGAAGAAACCATTTCATGGGAAATCTGGCGGATGAATGCCACGACAGGCTAACACACACGGGAAGGGGGTCATTATCCTTTCAAAAGAATGACTAGGATAATGCCAAGGAGAAGCCATAATGGAATGGACAGCATGAGACCCCACACCAGCCCCTGCGAGGTCTTTAATCGACCCTTCAACTTCCGCTTTTCAACAGCCTTGGCGACTCGCGTCTTCACCTCCTCAAGATGAAACGGCTTCGTGATGTAGTCATCGGCGCCAAGACTAATGGAACCCACTGCCGTACTAATGGATGGGTGGCCGGTAATCATCAGAAAAATAATGTCGTCATTGACTTCGCGAATCCGTTTTAATAACTCCATGCCGTCCATATCCGGCATAATCAAATCAGCTAAAATAATATCGACTTCATCTTGCTGATATTGCTTGAGTGCTTCCACGCCATTTTCGGCCATCGCCACTGAATACTCAAGCGTGGCAAGATATTCGGCCAGAGCCTCTCGGACACCTCGATCATCATCAACCACTAAGACTCGCTCAGACATGGTCAATCATCTTCCCCCGCACAGGGCATTGCGTCCATGATTACATAGTTGGTGCGTCTACGACGACGACATCATCAGGCATCGTTAATCGTAACACGTTCGTATCAAGTCCTTGATTCGTGCGGATGTTTGAGAACTGTAAGGTCGAGATATTCCCCGTTTTCTCATACAAGACAATCTGACGGATGAGGTGAGACGTGGGCTCGATGGTTAACTCGATACGCGTCACGGTTGAAGTCGGTTGATCTTCAAGCTTCGGTACGAGAACAACAATAGGAAGCTTACCATTGTCGGGGTTGTCATCAGAGGAAGTCGTAATATCAAATTGCTCACCAAGCTTCCCAACTCCCTGCAGCAATGTCAGTGGAGCTTTTGAAGCCGACATTTGCGTGAGATTCCCTTTGACTACCTGTTGATGCTCAGGCACATACCACATCACGTGATCGCCATCGACAAGTATTTGTTCAACATTAGGCTTCTGGTAATCCCAGCGAAGCAACCCCGGCTTTTTCAATAACACTCGGCCCGACGAAGACAGTCGACTGTCAAACCCTTCGATTTGCGTTTCTTGCGAAAACTCTGCTTGCAAATCCTGAGTCTTGAGATAGCGGGCATCGACCTTTTTGACTAAAGCCTGAACCTCTGCAAGCGATGCAAGGACTATCGCATGGTCACTCCAGAGAAACATGAGAAAGACAAGCAAGACGACACGTTTCATCCGGCTTCTCCAATTACAGCCTGACGAGCTAACAATTCTCGACGCCCATCCCGCCCAGGCGCGCTCACCAAACCTTCCTCTTCCATTTGTTCAATCATCCGAGCCGCCCTCGGATAGCCAACTCGAAGACGTCGTTGAATAAACGATGCAGAGGCGTGCCCAGACTCCATCACAACCTCTCGTGCTCGCTCATAGGTTTCATCGCGCTCTTCATTATCTTGCGAAGTCTCCTGATTCGAGAAAAATTCTTCATCTTCATACACCGGTGCGGCCTGCTGCTTTACCCATTCGACCACTTCTCGCACTTCGTCATCGGAAACAAACGGACCATGCAAGCGAGTGATGCGACCAGAACCAGAGGCCATGTACAGCATGTCGCCTTTCCCAAGCAGCGTCTCAGCTCCATTGGCATCCAGAATCGTGCGTGAATCGATTTTGGAAGACACTTGATACGCAATTCTCACCGGAAAGTTCGCCTTGATCAGCCCAGTTACCACATCAACCGAAGGCCGTTGCGTCGCCAAAATAAGGTGAATACCTGAAGCTCTCGCCATTTGAGCCAAGCGCGCGATACGGTCTTCAACTTCCTTGGGGGCGACCATCATCAGGTCAGCAAATTCATCAATGACGACCACGATGTATGGAAGATGCGTCAACGGCTCATCCGTAGCATCATCAGACGTTAATTCACTATCTTCCGTGTTGGAGGATTTCACTTTCTTCTTCGCAGACTTTGACGAACGTGATGCCTGCAGCTCGTCAGCAACCTTCCGATTATAGGCATCAATACTTCTCACACCATGCTCAGCCAACATGCGGTAGCGGCGTTCCATCTCCTGCACCACCCACGTCAATCCTCGCGCCGCTGATTTTGGATCTGTAATCACAGGACGAATGAGATGCGGAACCCCATCATACACTTGAAGCTCAAGCACCTTGGGATCTATCAGTAGCAATTTGACTTCATCCGGATGTGCCGTAAAGAGAATATTGAGCAACATACAATTCAGGCCAACACTCTTTCCAGCGCCAGTAGCCCCAGCGACGAGGAGATGCGGCATGGTTCGCAGATCAGCGACCACAGGATGCCCATAGATATCCTTACCCAACGCAAGAGCGAGCCTTGCCTGCGACCGCACAAAGACGGAACTGGTTAACATGTCCTTCAACGACACGGTCTCTCTGATCGGATTGGGCACCTCGATGCCAACTGTCGATTTTCCAGGAAGCGGTGCAACCACCCGAACTTTCAATGCTTTGAGTGCCATGGCTAAATCATCAGCCAAATTGACAATCCGAGAAACCTTAATGCCCGGCCCTGGAGCAAACTCATACATGGTAATAACTGGACCTGGGTGCACTTCAGTCACTTTTCCTTCGATGCCAAAATTCTCCAACGTCTGAGTCAAGACTTGAGATTGCGTTTCCAACACTTGATCAGTCTGACGGGAAGAACGCCCCGGCACAGTCGTGAGCAGATCTTCAGGAGACGGTGGTCGATAGGTTTTTGAAACTGAGCCGTACACGGGAACGGCTGGGCGTCGGGGAGAAGAACTCAGCGCATCATCGGAGTCATGAACGATCGGAGCATCTTCAGGTTTCGCTGAAAGTTCACCGGATGATTTTTCAGTCTTTTTAAAGCTAAGTAACCCACCGATCCCTCCACGGATCGGCGTAGAACGATTAATTTTTACAGCTTTATTGGGTTTCACAGCCTTGTTCTGCTCTCGCTCAATGGCTCGGCGTGCCATTCGTTCCTGTACTGCGTCTTTCGCGGAGCCGCTCCATTCCGTCAGGCGACGAGCAGTTCCTGGAATAGAGGTCGGCGCGAGCAAAACCAGCGAGACGACGAGTGCGGCCGCCAGTAAAATATGACTCCCGAGATAGGCAAAGTTTTGTTCTAAAATGAACGTAAGCCAATACCCGCTGATCCCTCCAGCCATGCCCGGCCCCACAGCCACATCACTGAACGTGGGAACAGAAGGAAACCGAAGCTGAAAGAGCGCACTCAGTGAGAGAATGGCCAGAACGGCGCCTAATACATGATGGACTTTTAATTGAACATCCTGTTTCACCCAGGCACCAAGCCCTAAAATGACTAATAAAACAGGAGCCAGATACGCCGCCCCACCAATCACGCTAATGAGGGCAAAGGCCAACGTGGATCCAACCTTTCCAATCCAATTATGGAACCCGGCACTATCTGGAGCATAACTAAAGGGATCTTGCTGAACGAAAAGGTTGGGATCATGGGGATGAAACGAGGCAACCCCCAGGAATGACAAGACCCCAAACGTCGTCAAGAGAATCCCGATGATTTGCGCCATTAACGGCGAATTTCCAGGCTTTCGGCCCTTCTTGCCAGAACGGGCGGTACTAGGGAAGATACTCATACAATAAATCCTAGCATAGGTGTTTCTCTTTAGCAAACAAACCATAGACCGAAAGGCGTTCCAACTTTTCCAAGCCCCTATCCTTCGCGGCACAAATCGACCGGATGAAAGAGTTCAGGGAAAGGGGAACGATTATGGAAGTGAGAGCATGTGAGCCAGTCGCTGAAAGTCTTGAACCGTTAACGTTTCTGCACGACGGCCTCCGTGAATCCCCGTCCGCTCAAACACCGACTTCAGGACATCGGAGACCATTCCCGCATCACGCATCGCATTCAATAACGTTTTTCGTCGATGACTGAATGCCGCTTTCACGACTCGCACAAACTGCTGAATGTCCTCTGGACGATCCATCTCGCACGCCGGTTTCAGACGTAACTCCACAATGGCCGACTCTACATCTGGTCTTGGACGAAAACAGGTTCTTGAGACTTTAAAGGCTAACTCAACATCAGCAAAATACTGAGCCAGGACTGAAAGCACACCATAGTCACGCGTTCCCGTTTTTCCGACTAGCCGCTTCGCCACTTCGAGTTGAACCATCAGAATCATACGGTCAATCGAAGCACGCGCGTCAAACAGCTTAAATAACAGTGGCGTGGAAATATTATATGGAAGATTGGCGACAACCACCGTGTCAGGTGGAAGCGTCTCAAACGGGTAGGCTAAGGCATCACCTAACGACATCTCAAGATTGGTATGCGACGTCAGATCGTCTTGGAGATACCGAAAAAGTTCCGTGTCAATTTCAACGGTCAACACACGCGAGGCGACTTGGCACAGAACCCTAGTCAATGCGCCTCGGCCTGGACCAATTTCCAAGACCGTCTCTCCAGGACAAATCGCTGCACGAGCCACAATTTTCTTGACAATATTTTGATCGACAAGAAAATTTTGACCAAATCGCTTTCGAGGGTAAGGAGGAACAGATGAAGACATGAGAAAAACACTTCTTGCGAAAAAGTAGCGACGCCTTTTGAACAGCGCTACGAGTTGAATCGCACTCAGCACCGCACACTTGAAGGCACATCCATTTCTATAAAGTCATGGATTCCATGTTGAACCAGGAGGTACCTAGCGACATCAGCAGAGGGATTGACCACCCGGTGTTCGACCATTGCCTTGACGTCATAACGCTCACCAGGCGCTAAATAAACTCGAGAGTCAGGAATTTCCACAATGAACCTCAATGTGGCCATGCAAGCAAAACACAAACTCAGTCAATTGGGTGTGATAATGCCACGGAGACTGTTCATGACCTTGAAGTATGATTTCCGCAACTCTCGCATTTTGAGTGGCAATTAAATCTTCACGTTGACTCATAGCGTTTCGAGTCCTTCGCACGCCAGAATCGACTGTCTGCTGCCCGACTTACTCCTCATGAGGCAATCCATGCACTTGAATGTCTTTGAGTAATTTATTGAGATGTCGGCGACACATATCGACATCATCGGATAACTCATCAAACAAATCTCCAACGATATACGACGTTTCAAGCCAATCTTTCGCTAATTGCCGTTCAACCGCTTCACTAATTTTCCCCTTCAGTGAATCTAAGGCCTCTTTTTTCCACTTCACTACCTGGTCTCGACCTTGAACCGCGTTCAACGCCTCCAACGCTTTCGCGTGAATCTGCTCAAGCTCTTTGAGTTTAAGTTGAATAGAGTCAATCGCTGCCTGTTCACGCTCAGTCATCATCACACTCCTTACCAGAAAAGCCCAGGACACCTAGAGGTAATCAAATTCTTCTCACCATAAAAAAGGGAACGCAACGACACTTCATCGACTTCAGTTCTCGGGATGCGCAGTGAAACGCATGCCAGGCGTTAACGGATAGCCAGCTAAGAATTGCGAAACATTCATACGCTTTCGATTGGCCATTTGCAGTTCCGTAATCCCAAGCACACCTCTTCCAGCCTTTACGAGGATCTCGTGTTTTCCCACGCTGACAATAGTTCCAGGCTGCTCTGAAGACGTTGTCACCTCTGGATCATCGTCATATGGGACAGTCTTCCAGATGGACAGCCGGTCTTGCCGACAAAAGGTATATCCCCCTGGCCATGGCGAAAGTCCTCGAATCCGATTATGGATCGTGGTAGCTGGTTGAGTCCATGCAATCGCACCATCCTCTTTTCGCAACATTGGAGCCATGGTGGCCTTGGTGCCATCTTGGACAGTCGGAGTTATATCGTTGGATTCCCATACACGAAGAGTTTTTAGCAAAAGCTGCCCCCCAACCTGAGCTAACCGGTCAGAAAGTTCCGTTGCCGTATCGTCAGATTCAATCGGCACCGTTTCTTGCAACAAAATCGGTCCGGTATCCATGCCTTCATCCATCAACATCGTCGTGATACCAGTCTCCGTTTCACCATTGATCAAGGCCCACTGAATCGGTCCCGCGCCACGATACTTCGGCAATAACGAAGAGTGAACATTCAGGCAGCCGCGTGGAGGAAGATCCAGAATGACCTTTGGTAAAATTCTGCCGAACGCCGCAACCACCATGACATCGGGTTGCCAGGCTTGCAAGGCAGACAAGAATTCAGGATGCTTCATTTTTTCCGGTTGAAGAATTGGAACATTGTGCGTCATCGCCAATTGCTTCACCGGTGAAGGGCTCACGGTTTTCCCACGGCCTCGCGGGCGGTCAGGCTGGGTCACAACCCCCACGACCGAATACTCGGAATCAATGAGCGTAGCCAAGGTTGGCACGGAAAAATCCGGTGTCCCCATAAAAATTACGCGCATGGGCATTCCTTAACAGTTCCATTTCCATGAATCAATGAACGGCGTCTTCCATGCCTGAATTCCAACGTCTTCCAGAGCAACATCGACAAACCACGCCTCAGAGACTCCCTGGCAAGAAAGCTATGTATTTACACTTATCATTCACATTGACTCCTTCTTCAACCCTATGATACAAATTTTTTCCTAGATACGAGTACTTCAGCGCAGATGACCAACGGTACACGGCTTTCACTGACAGGGCTTCCGTTTCGAGATTAAGGCAAAACATTATGGGTGGTCATAGTCATTGGTCGACAATCAAGCGTCACAAAGGTGCACAAGACGCCAAGCGTGGCAAAATTTTTACGCGCGTCATTCGAGAAATCTCAATCGCCGCTCGAAGTGGAGGAGATCCCGATGGGAATCCCGCCCTCCGGCAAGCCATTGCCAAATCCAAAGAAGTGAACATGCCAGCCGATACGGTCAAACGTGCCATTCAGCGCGGCACAGGTGAACTCCCCGGCATGGAGGTCGAAGAATTTATGCTGGAAGGATACGGGCCTGGCGGGACGGCGATTCTCCTGGAAGTGATGACGGATAATCGAAATCGCACCGTGGCCGAAATCCGCAGCATGTTTACCAAAAACAACGGCAACATGGCCGAAGCCGGCGCCGTCGCCTGGCAGTTTGAAAAAAAGGGCTTGCTGATTGTCGAACAGGATAAGGTGGATGAAGATCGGCTCTTCACTCTCGCCGTGGAAGCTGGAGCAGAAGACGTGAAACAGAGCCCATCATCTTTTGAAGTCATCACCGCACCAACTGAATTTGAAGCGGTGAAAGCCGCGCTGACAAATGCTGAAATACCTGCGACCTTTGCGGAAGTCACCTTCTTGCCACAGAACCACATTCAACTCGACGAAAAAGCCGCAGAACAAGCCTTGAAACTTGTCGAAATCATGGACGACCATGACGACATTCAAAAAGTTCATGCCAATTTCGATATCTCAGATGAAATTATGGAAAAGCTTGCTTCCGCCGTATAGTTTGAAATTCTTCCTCCTCTCGCTTCAGTTTGACCAATCCAACTCTGATGCTCCCAAGTCACGCTGCGTAGACTTTTTCCGCCTTCAACGATAAGCTAAACACGCCTTGCCATGCAGATATCTTGGAAACGGATAAATTATGATTGCACAACTCACCGGCCAACTTTTTTCGAAATCACCGTCAACGGTTATCCTTGATGTCAAAGGCGTGGGCTATGAAATCTCCATCGCCCTCAGTACCTACTTTGCCCTTCCTCACCTGAAAGACTCAGTCACACTCGCTATCTCTACCCACATACGAAATGACACCATTCAACTTTTTGGATTTTTGACGCCGGCGGAAAAAGAAACCTTTTCCTTACTGACCGGCATTAGTGGAATTGGCCCTAAATTAGCGCTCAGTGCGCTATCAACCTTGAGCGTGAAAGACATTCTTGCGGCGATTCAAAACAACGACGTAGAGAAGTTATCCTCCACACCGGGAATCGGGAAGAAATCCGCAAGTCGTATAGTGCTCGAGCTCAAAGACAAAGTCGCCAAATATATTTCCGCTGATGCATTACCCGGAGAACAACTCCCCGCCGAAGATTCCTTACAAACCGATGCCGAATCGGCATTGACCAACCTCGGCTATCGCACAGCCGATGTTCAGAAAGCCATCAAACAAAGTCGAGAAAAACTGGGTGATAACCCAAGCCTCGAACTCATCATTCGCGAATCCCTCAAAGAACTACTCATCCGCTAATCGATAATAGGCCCGTCCAATAGCTCGATCGGCCTCAACCAGGGACCCGCGCTCAAGGACAACAGCCACATGATTTTTCTGCCCAAAAAAGCGACCAGAACTCATGCCAAGATGGTCATAAAACTCAATAGCAAGGCTAAACCCAGGGAAATGAGAACTCTCATTTAACAGCGGAGGAGGAGCCAAAGGTTAACCTACCCTCAATCACACAATAAGGGTAGGGGCCATAATCATGGGGGGTAGGAACCATCACGAAAAGCATATGATCGGTCTCAGCGATCAACCTCAGGCAAAAAATCTGAAAGCAACCTGTCGATTTACCAGATATTGTTGGAAGAAGCATCGATTTGGTGATATGAATGGAAGAGAATACATTGCAATCGAAAGGACATAATCATGACTGAGGATACCGGAAATGTCACGGTGCGCATGCCCGTCAAAACACAAAAAAAGCTGGAGCAAATTGCCGCAGACTTCGAGCGATCAAGAAACTGGCTGATTAGCGAGGCGATTGAGAATTATCTTGATGTGTATCAGTGGCAGGAACAACGAATTCGACAGCGGCTCAAAACCGCCGACAAGGGCGGAAAGTTCTATTCCCGCTCAAAGGTCAGTGATATGGTTGAATCGTTCAAATCATGATGGAGTTGGTGTGGCTCAAGGAAGCAGTTGACGACCGACAAGAGATCGGACACACCATTGCCGCAGATGATCCCGCCGCCTACCGGGTCTTGACCAAAATCGAAACCTCAGCCAATTCGCTTGAACACCATCCCGAATTAGGCCGAACCGGACGGGTCCCCAAAACACGAGAACTGATTATTCCCAGCCTGCCCTATATCTTGGCGTATTCCATTAAGAAAAATACCATCCGTATTTAGCGGTGCTACACACCTCCCGAAAATGGCCTGATACCTTTAGAAATCTGTAATAGGATGACGTGAGCCAGTTCCAAGATATCGGGATAGGAAGCACTAACCGGAATCGCTTGCCATAAAATTTTCTCGCATTTTTTAAGCAAACGGATTATGATCGCTTTTTCTGAGAGATCAACTTTGGAGGGCTGCAAGACTAAGGCTTTGGGAATCCGTACTCCCTTATCATGTAGCGTATAGCAGAAGGTGCGGATAATGCGGTCTTCTTCAAGGGAGGCGTCGAAGTAAGCGCAGCGTTCCTCTTCCATCAGATAGAACCATCGGCCTTCAATATGGTCAGTGATTGAGGTTTATCCGGCTCAACCCATTTCGCATTTCCCCAAGATTCCATATCCAATTTGGGAGTATCATTGAAGTCAATCCGCTCATTTGAGATGGCCTCGAGTGTATCAGTCCGCTTCTTCGACATCGGCAATAGATCGTCTCATTTCTTTTGTCCAGTAGGCATAAAATGAATGGCGCGGTTCTTATACAATTTAACAATTGTCGCACAACCTTTGCTTAGCAAGCGGGTGTTTCAGGCAAAACAATCTGGCAAGAACCTTGTGGGCTCCTCTACTCCAAAAGCATCTCGTTTTCTTGAAAAACGTAGCCATTACCTGTCTTTTCAATCTAGATATTCAGTTAGAACAGCAATTCGAAGTAGAGCTAGGAAGGCACAAACTGTTGTTGAGCGTTTATGGTTTAGGCCTCTCATGGTAACTCATTGAATTCGCTATCGTGTTGAGATTTCCTGAATTAATTCAGAACAACAACTTGCAATAGTACGGTTCTACAGTACATCTATAGATAGAGGATTATCACCGATGAAAAAAGCTGGGCCAAAGAATGTCGCAAATCCGGTGCATCCGGGAGCGTTCATCAAAACGGAAGTTATTGTTGAACACGGTTTGAGTGTAACGAAAGCTGCTGTTATTTTGGGCGTGCGGCGTGCAACCTTGTCAGATTTGCTCAATGAAAAATCCACACTGTCACCGGAGATGGCTCTACGATTAGAAATGGCTTTTCATCTGGATATGGACGAATTACTCACAATGCAAGCATGGCATGACACCATTGAGATGCGAAAACGGGCAAGAAAAATGAAAATTTCTCCTTATGCCCGGTCATAAAAATTGCTCGCATGTGCCGAATAGGGCTTGTTTGAGAATGTCTAGACGACAATTATTCAAAACACTGTAGCGCACACCATGTCTTACTAACCATGGAATTCAATGACTGAACATGCTCAGACATGGAGGGTCAGACCAGATACGCACGCAAATACTCAAGATACACGACCTATCTGTGTATTGAGTCGGCAAGATTCTGAGGACCAAGAATCCCGCAACCCATTTCTACAAGCCCGCCTCATGATACTACCGTTATTCTACAGACCGCTCTGGCCGCTCTTGCTCGTTTTCGCAATACTGCTCGGGCACCTGAACGTCAGCTGGGCGGATGAGGTCCAGTTTGTCAACGGTGACCGCATCACCGGCACCATCGTGAGGATGGAAGAAGGCTATCTGATCTTTCGAACAACGTACGGAGGTGAGTTTAGCCTTGACTGGAGTGTTATTGAAGGGTTGTCTTCTGCCAATCCATTAACGATTGAACTTGTGGATGGTTCGCGATTGCGGGGAAGCGTGGTTACGTCAGACCCGGAAGAAGTCATTATGGTCGCCCCAGAAGAAATCGTCACCCCCAAAGAAGAGAAGGTCCAGCTTCGAAAGATATCGATGGCAATGATCTCCTCGATTAATCCGCTGCCCGTATTTCGGTATAGTGGCAATACATCGCTCGGCGGAAACCGAACGGCCGGAAACTCTTCTACGCAAGCGGTAAATGCGTCTGCCGATTGGACCTTTCGCTTTCGCAAAACTCACCGTGCCGGGTTTGGAGGTCAATATAACTACGGCGAGGCAAACGACATCGTCACGGCCAGAAATTCCAGAGGGAACCTCAATTACGATTACTTTGTCTCAGAAAAAATCTTTTTGAATATTGATGAACTCTTCGAACAAGACTCATTCCAAGATTTAACGGTGAGAAGTTCAACCACCGTCGGCTTAGGCTATCAATTCTTCGATGACGAAGAGCATTCATTGTCTGCCGTTGTCGGACCAGGGTATGTACTTCAGGATTTCAAATCCAGGAAAACCATACAGAATCCAACGGGACTGTGGGCTGTCGACTGGAAATACTGGCTTATCTCCAATGGAGTAGAAGTATTCTTAAACCATCAAGGCTTTCAAGACTTCGGGAAACAAAGTACCGCAATTCGTATCAACTCAAGGCAAGGGTTGCGGGTAAAATTGAATAAATATATGTATGTCACCTTCGAATATGATATTCGATTCAACAGCCGTCCCTTATTTAACAACAAAAAACTGGATGAAGCATTAATTTTTGGAATTGGATTTGATGTCGGAAATTAACTCCACGAACACGTACGGGAACGTTTCAATGCACCTATTGTTATGCCACAAACTAATTTTCTTCCTTTGGCTTCTCCTCGTCATTCCACTTCACTCAATCAGCTCAGCCGCAGTTTCGGAAGACGAGCCTCGGTTGCCACTATCCATGACGGTTGTTGTAAAGAAGCCCAAGCCACAACAGTATGACCTGCATATCCATTTGACGAATATCAGTCAAAATCCCATCACAGTCGACGTTCATGATCTGCCCTGGAATCCCCCAAATGACTCGAAGTGGCTCAAAGCTCTTCGGCTAGATGCGGACAACAGCCCAATCACACAACGCACGGTTTTCTGGGATGTCGGCTCACAAGAAGTTCGGCTTCTTCCCGGTGAATCAATCCAGGACACCATCGCCTTAAACCCTCGGATACCTTCTCTGCTGTCCGACATTCAAACATTCGGGGTACAATTGAATTGGGACTGCCCTCCACCTTCATTAAAGTTTGTCTGTGACGCCCATGCACCCAACAGCATCACGATACCCAAAAGGGATGCAGGAGAACCCGATCACACACCCATCGACAAGACGGCATGCCGTGCACGCGCACGCAGCATCCACCTTATTCGCGTTTCCCCAGATCATGATGTCCTGTTCCTTCGAACCACTGAAGCGATAATGGCCAATGTTCAACAAGTTCAAGCGCTCCTCGATCAAGTCGATGACTATGTCCAACACTGTCAACCGATGTGGACAAACAGTTGGGCCGTGAGTTTTTTTACCGATGAGAAATACGCAGGATTTCTCAATGATGCAGACAATGAACACTACTATGAACAAGGTCTTTGGCAACAAGCCAACATTGGACAATATTCCAGCCAGATTCGAACCCTCTATCGATTTCCTTGGGACAAGAAAAAATCAGACACCGTGTACCTTTCGGTGTATCATTGACTCAACAACACCTGAATCGAACACACAATGCTGCTTGGCAGGTTTTGCAGAAGAGTGTCATGACACTTCGAAGAAGTTTTTTGTGAGTTATCTAGGCAAGAACAAATACTGAGGAATGACGTATTGTGGGGAAACATAATGCCAGATTCAATACGTTATGGGTGATATGCTTGCACAATGGAACACCATTGCTTCCCATAATCTCACAACAGTATTCCAAAGAACATGAGACGTGAATACTCTAATGTATACACATCGTCCAGGTTCTTCACCCTTCTCTAAACACACAGAGACGAGCTCGATGTCATATCCGGAAACGCCTTGAGTCTCTCATAGACAAACAAGCTCTTGTGAGATCGTAACCGTTGCTTCAGGCATAGTCACAACTCCTTCCTCAAACCATAATCCTTCCTCGAATTTTTGATTGTTTATGTTGGGACTTCGTATGATCCAGCTAAAGATTTCTCTCGTTTTGGGATTCACCTTTAACTCGACCTGTGCCCCTTGTGGATCATAGGCATTAACCGCATACCAGTGATCTTCACATTCAATGGCATACACATGATAATGCTGTCGCTGTAACCCCTCAACAATTTCCCCTGGAGAATGCCAAGGTTGCCTTCCCCATTCATGAAATTCCGTTCTCATAGTTCCCCCTTGGTTGAAAAGAGTGACGATATTCATGAATACACCATACTCCACAGTGCTTTAAGGCACGCTGAAGTGATCTTTCAGCTTGGCTTAAGGTTCTCTCTGATAAGGTCTAAAATATAATGAGACCTTATGGTATGGAGGAACATATGAGAACATATCAACAAAATCCTAGCGCACACTCAAACAGATCCTTTGTGACATGGGTAATTATCTTGACGCTCATAACATGGACAATTGTGCTAACGGTGGGACTCGGATGGTCCGTTCTTCCTGCTTACGCAGAAGACAAGACATTACCCTACGAGCAATTAAAAACGGAGTTTGCGCCAATTCAGCAACTCTTGACCAGAATCAATCAAGAGTTCGATGGCATCATCCTTGAAATTGAGTTAGAAGACGACGACGCCCATTGGATCTATGAAGTCAAACTTCTCACACCTCAAGGGAACGTACTTGAGGTGGAGTATGATGCCAAAAGCATGGACCTTCTGAATGTCAAAGGACGACGAGACAGCCCGAATGCTTCCTAAAAGAGTCTTCTAACATGAGAGTGCTTGTCGTCGAAGACGATCACCACGTCGCAAGACAATTGGCAAAAGCCCTGAGTAAAATGGCCTATGCCGTGGATATTGCTCATAATGGTGAGGATGGAGAATATTTCGGCCAGACCGAATCGTATGATGCCGTCATACTTGATCTTGGTCTTCCCAAAAAGGAAGGATTAACCATCTTACAACACTGGCGGAAAGAAGGTCGGATGATGCCGATTCTTGTGTTGACCGCACGAGATACCTGGCGGGAAAAAGTAACCGGCTTGAGAGCAGGAGCAGACGATTATCTAACCAAGCCCTTTGAAATGGAAGAGGTGGTCGCACGAGTGGAAGCCTTAATCCGACGCGCAACGGGACAGGTGAATCCTGTCATCACATGGGGGTCGGTCAAACTCGACACAAGCAGCCAACAGGTGTTCCTTGACAACATTCCTCTTGAGTTGACGGCACTAGAATTCAGAACATTATCCTATTTTCTCCACCATCCAAATGCCATCATCTCCAAAACACGATTGACCGAACATATTTACAACCAAGACTTTGACCTCGATTCCAATGTCATTGAGGTCCTCGTGAACCGATTACGAAAAAAACTCGGCACGTCATTTATTACCACACACCGAGGAAAAGGGTATCAGCTCACAACTTTTGATGAACACACGTAACACCCTCACACTCCGCCTTCTTCTCACCTCGAGCATTTGGGTTATCTTAACCCTTGTTGCTACCGATATCCTCCTCGTCCAATTATTTCGCTCACACCTCGAACAGCGCTTTGATGCATTTCTCTTTGATCAACTTCAAGGGAATATAGCCGCCAGTGAAATATCCCCACAAGACGGACGCTTACGGATGACATGGAGCCCCTCCAATCTTCGTTTTCATCGCCCACTCTCTGGTTGGTATTGGCAAATTCTCAAAGATGGAAAACTGGAAGCGAAATCGCGCTCGCTCTGGGATAAGCGTATTCAAACCAACGATCCAGCTATAGGAAGCGGCTTACAGTATCAGTACAGCATTGGGCCTGCAGGAGGTCAATTACGCGCGTTGAGCGAGAAAGTGACACTTCCGGACTCCAATGCCTACTTTACCTTTGTTGTGGCAGGTCCCATATCGAATATTGATCTAGATGTTCAGCAATTTTCTAAAATGTTACTGATTACACTGACCGCCTTAGGCATCGGGTTACTTGGTGCCGTCCTACTGCAAATTCGATTTGGACTACGACCATTGCGACAGTTAAAAGTTGCGTTAACGGAAACCCGGTCAGGGCACACAGCTCGGCTACCCGAGAGTTTTCCTCGTGAAATCCAACCAGTGGTATCCGAGCTGAATGCCCTGCTTGATCACAATGCCGCACTCCTGGAGCGGGCACGCACACAGACAGCCAATCTGGCTCACGCACTGAAGAACCCGTTGACAGTCCTCAATAATGAAACACGAGAAATTCAAGGGGAAAGTCGGCAAATTCTCCAAGACCAGATCTCAAGTATGACGGACTCCATCCATCGATACTTGTCCAAAGCCAGAGCGGCCGGAGCTGGGGGACTGCTACGAACTCGCATCAACGTGGCACCATTGGCAGAAGACTTGCGTTTTTCCATGAATCATCTCTACAAAGACAAAAACCTCCATATTCACTTTAGCGGATTAGAAGACTGTTCGTTTCAAGGAGATCGACATGACTTGGAGGAAATGCTCGGCAATTTACTAGACAACGCATGTAAATGGGCTCAAACGCGTGTTGAAGTTCATGGTGAACGAAACAATGGTCAGTGGAAGTTGATTGTAGAAGATGATGGCGTTGGGATCTCTGAAGAACAGTTGGCGTTAGCACTGCAGCGTGGACGCCGCCTTGACGAAACGACACCTGGACATGGGTTAGGCCTCAATATCGTACATGATATCGTCGCCCTATACGGTGGAACACTGCAATTACACCACTCTCCGCTAGGCGGTGTGAGGGCCAGCCTTGAATGGCCGGCTGTCGATGAACCCGATTCATGAATATAGAGGGGGCAAGCGATTCTTCTAATAGAAACAATCTGAAATTTCCTAAGTATACGTCGCACTTGAACATTACTCTCGCCTAGGACGTACAGTTCATTTCTGAAAAAATTTGATTTCATGCCCTTCACCACATTGATGAAGGACATGAAACCTTAAACATTGTTTCCTCTTTGAGGTTATTGGGTTTGACTGGGACCTTGACCTGAGGCATTGACCACCTCGACTGTTTCCACTTCCAATTCGGTCGTCGTCCACTCTTTGTCGATTTCGCCTGAAATGTGCAATGTCGTTTGCGGATTCGCTTGCACATTTCCCCACTTCTCATGATCGATCTCAACAATCATCGTCCCAGTGGCATCCTGGAAAAGATATCGCTCTGCGGATACTTGGCGAACAATCGTCCCTGTGAGTGAAACCCAAGAATCATCGATAGCCTCCTGAGCAGCTGACACAGTTCGAACATCGGCACTCCCGGCTCCCCGAAATTGCGCCGAAACAGTAAGCGCACTCAATACAATACATCCAACAACTAAAAACATCATGCGTGTAGTCATGAGAATTCTCCTTGATTGAATTGAAATGAACATCTGGACGACCCAGCAAATAATCAGGTTTGTCTGTCACTGGGCCTTAGCTCTTAGACTGCATGGTAATAATTCGATACGACCAGTGTTACCATCCACGAATCATTGACCTACGGCATACCGCAAAGGGCACGTCCTGATAATGCGTGAATCATTCATGATGCCTCCGTAGTGGTTAAAGATTGTTGACTCTGTCGGCATCATACTTATTGCAGCATGAGACCACGCTGAAAATGAATTTCAGCCTGTATTAAGGTTCGCGATCCAAACTTGGATTCACAACACGGCAGCATTGATGGGAAAGGCAATTGGCAGGAAGAATAGAAGGTACGAATTGCAAGAGATAAGTCGTCTCGTGTTCAGGGAATACTAAGGTACAATTATTATGTCTTGTTGCACTGCAACCTTTTCTCACTCATTGCTTCCGGCTTTTCCTCTTCAATCCATCCGCTCTTGGGTTTCATGTGTAGGGTTTCTTTTAATAGGCAGAATAAAGTGTCTGAAAAATCCTCCACTCTCAACAAGGCTATGCTCAAGCCACTTGTCGACGATGACGTGTAAGCCCTTGAATATACAACCGAATTAAAAATTGCCTGAGAAAGGCATAACCCTTGCTCACTTTTGGTCACGTTTCTTCATACATTCCTACAATAATCATTCAAGTATTTTTCATCATTCACCCAAAAGGAGGCCCCCCATGCCTGACAGGCTTCACAGCAATGCGCAACACGCAATTTTGGATCAAGTCCGTACAGTTCACAAGCACCCGCCTCACCCCAAAAATGTAGAGGGCTAATAACTAACCTCGACATCTATCTTTTGTGGAGTCAATTCTCCACAGACACCACATAGCTGAAATACATTCAACCGGACAATACTGCGACGGACAACTGCGTCTTGATGAATACTCGTCTTATAGTGTTCCGTAAATTATGTTGTTTAATGTTACAAAACACAGATACAGATAGCCATGACACAACAGCGAATCCAAAGAATGTCCACTCAATCATTCCGATTCACAAAGCGAAATAACTGCTGAAAGTGATGTGAAACGGCTATTGCATTTTTCCCCATTTATACTTTTATGAGGAGGCAGACGTTATGCAAAGAGGAATGTTACGCGCTGGAATTACCCTAGGACTTGGGTTGACCCTACTTACTGGGCTCAACACATCGCCAACAGTTCATGCCATGGAAGCGCTTGAAGCGGAGGCGAGGATGGAGTTTGGCTATGAGTCTCCGGATGTGACTCCTGATCAGTGGAATACACTTGCTCCCCTCTGCGGGAACGGGAAAGAACAATCGCCAGTTGATCTCAGCCAGTCAAAACTCACTCCCCGTCAAGAACGAGTCAGACTGCGAGATCAGAGAAACCTGAAGTTCTCATACCATGAAACACCTCTTGAAATTCTCAACAACGGACATACGGTAGAGGTTGAGTATGAAATAGGAAGTACATTACGACTCGCGAAATTCGGATCGGTATTTGATGTACGGCAATTTCACTTTCATAGTCCTTCTGAACATTCGTTTGAACACGGCGCGCTCTTTGATGTGGAAATTCACATCGTGCACAGCCGGCAAGACGATCCATCGCAACTTGCAGTGGTCGCATTACTAGTCAAAGAAGGCCAAGAAAATGTCGCCCTCAAGCCAGTCTTCGATCACTTGGATGCCGTCATGAACAAAGGAGATCATTTTGTTGGAGCCGAAGAAGTCAACATTGCTGATCTTCTCCCCAAAGATCAACGATACTTTGGCTACATGGGCTCACTCACAACCCCTCCATGTACCGAACAAGTAAAATGGCATGTCCTTCGAACCCCCATCGAACTATCGCGCGAACAGATTAATCAGCTCATTGCGGTCTTTGACAATTCCTGTTGTCCCATCCACGGGAACAATCGACCAACCCAATCGATAAACGCCAGAGCACTCGTACTGGACAAGAATACGTTTTCAGATTCAAATGACGAAGAGGATGACGACTAAAAGTCGAATGGTTGATTATAGCCGTTCCAGTTATGCCGAATCAGTTATAGCCGTTCCAATATACTCCGTCTGTACGACGTGTGTTTTTTCGCTGTGTGGATGATGTAAATTCGGCTGGAATGTTATTTGGGTTCGCTATAAATGTCGATCCACTGAATACTGGTTATAGCCGTTTCAATTATAGCGAAATCATGAAACATTTAGCCGAATTGACAGCACATACCAGACGCAACTACACACGTCATATAAGCGAACGAGAACCGGACCGGCTATAACTTCCGCTGGTGGAAACGTTGTACCGCGCTGAGTTCGTTGTATTTTCCTGTTTGGAACGTATTTGGATTCGCTATAACCCTTCGTTATTGAACCGTCAATCGTATACAGGGCATCCAGGCGGGCATAACTTTCCTCTATGTTTGCGCTGTGTCCATGATATAAATTCGGTTGGAAGTTACTTGGTTTCGCTATAATCGTTATTCATTGCTCGCAACGACACATATGTACCCTGGTTGGAGACTCACAACCAACTGGGGTCTATGTGAAGATTGGGACTATAAAGGAAGGAGAGAATACAACAGGAGGAGTCAACCAGGCCCCACGAACAGAAAGAGAGGCGGGGCTTCCCTGCTAGCAACTTTCATACACAGACAAAGGCTTCTAACAGGCATTCACCACATGTCCGTCAACGACGAAGGATACACCGATAATCAATCAAAAGAGTGTACAGGAGAAATTCATACCGCAATCTTTTTAGTATCTGAAGCCTCTCCCATCGAATTGCGACTCTGTTGATTCAGCACCCAAGCCGGGACTGGCCGAACGTCCCAAATCAACCCACACTTTTCAAACACCAGCAGTAGGTAGTAGGTGATATCAATTTCCCACCATCGAAACCCCTGCCTGGCTGAGCTGGCATACCAATGATGATTATTATGCCACCCTTCGCCCAACGTGATGATCGCGAGGAAAGGATTATTTCGGCTATTGTCTGTCGTGGGATAGCGTCGAGTGCCAAAGCGATGGGAAAGGGAGTTGATCGTGAAGGTCCCGTGGTACAAGGCAAGAGTCGAAATAACAAATCCCCACACCAACATCTGCCATCCATTAGTTTCGAGACCTGGAGAAATAGCGCCTAGCCATTCTCCAAAGAAAAATAAACCGACCGCCAATATAAATGGGACAAGCACATCAAAGCGATCGAGAAAGCGTAATTCAGGGAACCGGGCAAAGTCTTTGATCCGCTGATGCTGGGCAGAAAGCTGTTGATACGATAAAAACCAACCCAGGTGACTCCACCACAGGCCATGCTGGACGGGCGAGTGAACATCAGACGGTTGATCAGACCGAGCATGGTGAATGCGATGATTTGACGCCCACCACAATGGCCCACGTTGCGCCGCACTCGATCCGACGATAGCAAAGACAAACTGCATAAACCGGGACGTGCGATATGATCGATGCGAAAAGTAACGATGATAAAACCCTGTAATCGCAAACATACGAATCCCATATAACAACACGGCCACCAGCACAGCCACAGGACTCCAGCCCACCCAAAATACTGTCAGGACAGAAACATGGAGCGCAATGAAGGGAAGCGCGCGCATCAGATCCATGGCACGACTATCTTGATCAGAGGTTACCCCGACATCAGACTGAGTGTCGAACCAACATATCACAGTCCTCAAACATTTCGTTACGATTTCTCGTATTTCAAGCATACGTGCATAGATCCTTTCTCAGCCGTAGGAATCTCGAGTCCTCAGGAGATAACAATCCAGGAGAAGTTACTTGATTCGTTTCCAAATGATTTTAGTAGTCAGACATCCTTAGATTGTTTGGGGGGATTGAAAAACCATATAAGGTATACCAGATGGGTACCATCATGCAATAAAAATTATCAAAAATATAGCTCGCGGCATTCAATAAATAGTGTTTGAGAAATTACAACCCCTCCCTCGCGCACACTTTTTTCTTTTCGCAACGGCATTATGTAAAGATAACATTCCATTCGCTAATAGATAGCTCAGCAGATGAAATTTCCTCTTGTTCAACCGATTTATAATGAAATAGTGCAAACATTTTCTGTGGTTAAGTGAGAGGGCCAGAGGCTATAGCCGTTTCAGTTATGCCGAATCAGTTACATGTCGATCCACTGAATGCTGCTTGACCCTTCGTTATTGAACCGTCAATTGTATCCAGAGCATCCAGGCGGGCATAACTTTCCTCTATGTTTGCGCTGTGTACATGATGTACATTCGGCTGGAAGTTATTTGGTTTCGCTATAATTCCGCAGGGAAAGCCATGGTGGCTCGACTGAAATGTATGAGGATTCGCTATAGTTCGGAATCTTCACATTTTCTAAGCTGGGTGGAAAAAGGTGAAAGTTTCAACCCCAAAGAGGGATCGCGATAGAAGCCATTTTTGGTCTTAAATATGTATAAAAACTCTCAATGTCAGAATGAAAAGAGGTCGCGATACACCACGCAAGACTATCCAATAGTTGAATCGCTTCATTGCCATGGATGACCCTAGCCAATAATTTCCCTTATCCTTTTTAGCTTATATGACCAAGTACGTCATCATTTTCGTGCAATTTCGCACAACCAATAGCGTGCGAAAATGCACGAAAAGTACCTCGCAAAAAATATCACTCCCATTAAATTAAATTAAATATTAGTAAATTCAACATGTTATTAAATTAGTAACACAAAAAGCATATTGGACTGTTTTTTGCTTATTCTATTGTTCGTTCGGATAAATAAGAATGTATTTTTCAAAACAGCACACGAAAGCAAGCGAGAGGTCAACAACATGGAACCATTACTAGACTTAGCTGTTATTGGGATCGTCTCAGTCCTTGTCATGTTTAACATTTACGGCTAATACAGCCTGTAAAGCTACAGATATCCGACGCTATACTGCACCTAGCTTTCCATCCACCACATGTTTTCGCTGATTTTTCGCGCAGGGCATGCCTCTACTGTACAGCCCCTAAACTCTTTGGTATAACTTAACAGGACTTGGTGTTTCCGGGAAGTCATCTGACTAACCGTTTCAGGCTTGACGGTACTTACGCGAGCGCCATCTTAACCAGATACGTGCAAGGTTACCCAAAAGCACGAATCGTTCGCAGCCAAGCAACCGTATCATGACCAGTCATATGTTCAAGTGATGTCTATCATGAACCTGACTGGTTTTTTTGACACATTTCAAAACAGACGATGCACATGACTCGTACGGTTCTCCGTAACGTTAGAATGCCTACAAACGAGTCGACCACCGCTGCACACATGACAGCTATCTAAGATTTGACCAATTTCATCAGTTGAATACCGTAATATCATAGGGTTATCGCCAGACCCTGCCAGGATATGACAACGCGAAAGCATTCAATTAATAATGATGCTTCTGCCAAAAACTTGAAATGGGTATGAGCAAACAGTCAACACTCAACTCGTTCAGCTTCTTGAGCACCCTCTCTCGTCACACAACTTCATCAAATCGCTCACTACCTAAACAAGATCCTAGCGTAAAGCCGAACATCAGCAAAATACAGCGATCCAAGACCATCTTTCCAGGCAAGAATCCTCTGAACATCACAAGGATCGAGTATTCATGACTTCAGGAACAACGATAATTCCAAGAGGTGTACTGTCCGAGCTTCCCAAGAACTGGAAAGCTGACCTAATTTCAGGCTTTCTCGTCTTCCTCATTGCCCTGCCTCTGTGCTTAGGCATTGCGCTGGCATGCGGGTACCCTGCCATCGCCGGCATCTTTACTGCAATTGTCGGGGGAGCGATTGCAACGTTCTTTAGCAATTCAGAGCTTACGATCAAAGGTCCTGCGGCTGGCCTCATTGTCATCGCCATTGGATGCGTCACCGAATTTGGCTTCACCGGCGGGAAAGATCCAGCCCTTGACTATCAAGCCTACAGACTGGCGCTAGGTGTCGGTGTCGCCGCCGGAGTGTTTCAAATTTTCTTTGGAATGTTTCGCACTGGAATTTTGGGAGAATTTTTTCCATCATCGGCAATCCACGGTCTTCTCGCAGCCATAGGCATCATCATTATGGCTAAACAATTCCCTATCGCACTGGGAGTGAGCCCGGAGGGCAATCCACTGGAGTTAATCGCAAAAATCCCTCAATGTGTCATGGAAATGAATCCGCTTGTCGGACTCATTGGGCTCATCAGCCTGATCATTATGTTTAGCTACCTGTTTATTAACAATCCCAAGCTGAAAATGATTCCAGCCCCCATGATGGTCCTGTTCGTCACGGTCCCGCTTGCCATTTTCTTTGATTTCAGCCAGGAACAGACTTACACATTCAATGGGCAAGACTACCCCCTGGGCAAAAACTTTCTCGTCGCCGTTCCAGAGAGTATGTTCAGCGCAATCACGTTTCCCGACTTTTCAGGACTAATGACCCCGACCGGGTGGAAATACGTGTTCATGTTTGCGCTGATTGGGAGCATTGAATCCTTGTTGAGCGCCAAGGCTATCGATAGCGTAGACCCATGGAAACGAAAGACCAACCACGATCAAGACATGTTAGCCGTCGGCGTTGGCAATACCATTGCCGCGTTCATTGGCGGACTTCCAATGATTTCAGAAATTGTGAGGAGCAAGGCCAATATCGACAATGGCGCACGCACTCGATTTTCAAACGCATTTCATGGGTTATTTCTGCTCTTCTTTGTGGCATTGCTACCAGGCGTGATTAATCAAATCCCCCTTGCCGCTCTTGGGGCGATGTTGGTCTTTACCGGATTTCGCCTCGCGTCTCCTCAAGAATTCATTCACACGTATCACGTGGGGAAAGAACAATTTATTATTTTTGTGTCAACAGTCATTGGCGTGTTGGCCACAGATTTATTAATGGGTATTGCCATTGGCATTTTCATCAATATTCTTTTGCATTTAAAAAATGGCGCACCGGCTTCCTCCCTGTTCAAACCACAAATCAGCGTCCAACGAAACGAGAAAACCGGCGTCACCGTCAAAGTCAAAGGCTCGGCTATTTTCAGTACATGGATTGCGTTAAAGAAAACTCTGGAGCAATTGACAGAAGAACCACGCGTAACCTTGGATTTGTCGGAAACATATCTTGTCGACCATACAACGATGGGCAAACTCCATGAAATGGAAAAAAACTTTAAGGAGCGAGATGCCGCCCTGATCGTTACAGGATTAGAAGACCATCAACCTCTGTCAAACCATCCAGAGGCGGGACGAAAGAAAGCACAGATATAGCTAAGCCTTGCGATGAAACCCGATGACTCACGTTCAAGCGTAGACCATTGGGTGCCCCTAGAGTGACAGGACCGATGATTCAGGCACAACAACACATAAGCCAGGAATCTCCCGCAACACGCTCCACACCTAACGTTTCCCGAAAAGGCACAACGAGAGACGGCGTCCATTCAATGTCGAATTGGAGCACGGCATGACGAATCGCCATTTCAGCTTCGCCTTTTGTTCGTCCATTTTTCATAACGACTGGAATCCTTTGTCTTAAGCCAGGAACGCGTTGATGATTGGATCATACAAGGCATCACTTTTCGTGAACAATGTAAAACAGCCAAGTCACGATGCTATCTGAAACGACAAGAGACCACGCGAGGACACTCTCTCCAGAAACACGCGAGCATCTACGTCAGATCATTCGAGAAGCCAGTGAACCCATCGCCCCATTTTGGCCGATGAAGACCATGGTCGCTCAAAATCCCATTCATGGCTTGGAATATCTTCCCTTTGATGAAGCCGTTAGAAAAGGGCACCAACTTCTAGGCGGCAATGGGTATCTACCGAATCACGAGTATCGCCAGCTCTATCACAAAGGACGTATTACACCGGAAAGTCTCACGCAAGCCTTCACACGAGTCGGACCTCGACAAGGCCAACAGGCCACTCTCAACATAGGAAGTCGTCAAATTACCGCCAAAGACGTTTGGCGATTCCATATCGTATTTGGATTTGAGGTATTAGATCCCACGCTCCAGCAATGGGAATTCAGCAGCGGTGAAGCGACTAAACGATTTCGCCAGGACCTTCCAGATGCATCCCAAAAACGGATTGTCGAGCAAACAATCACAGAATGTGAACATTGTCGAGAGTATCCTGAAGAGGCATACCTCACGAATCTCTGGAAAAGCACATTAGCCTCATTGGCGCTGTATGACTCTCTTTCTGACAATCATCATTCAGCTGAAGCCAAGGCTCAAGAATCTGACAGCCCAGTACCATCCATAGATATTTCCATTCCAGAGCAACGAACAATCAGCGACTGGGTCGATAGCCTAGCTGGAAGTTGCCTCGTTGAGCAGATCAACAATCAACTGATTAAATGGATTTCAACATTTGTGGATGAAGGGTTAGCGTCATGGGACATGCCGCAACGGCAGGAAGGTTTTTATCGCGCGTGGCGTGAACTGGCCCAACACGATTATTCGGCAAAATTTCTTGGCATTCAAGGATTCAGACAAAAAATTCTTGATCTTCCATCTCATCCTGAAGACGCACTTGCCTTCAATTTACATCGCCTTGGAATTCCACAGGAACGCTGGCGTGACTACCTCTCACGCCAGTTATCGCAATTACCCGGCTGGGCCAGATATGTGCGTTGGCTTGGAGAACATCCCGCATATCATGCGCAGCAACAACATCCCATCGATACCATTCAATATCTCGCCGTACGTCTGTTCTACGAAGTGGAATTCACACACGTCACCTGTCAGCAAGAATGGAGCATAGACGGAACACTGTCAGCCTTACGTTCGTACTGGCACAAGCACGCGGATGACTATCAGGCCAGAATGTTAACAGACGTTCATGCCGTTAACCCCATAGAACATGCAACCTGCCATGATGCATGGCGATTATTTCATCTAGCTCAATTCTTGGAACTATCGCCCATTGATGTCCACAACCTTGCATCCTCCGATTCACGGTTATTGCTCGATTGGCTTGACGCCTTTCCTTCAGATCGGCATGGACCTGTATGGCTCGAAGCCTACGAAGAAAGCTTTCGAAGAGAGATCCTCCAAAAAATTGTCGATCATCGAGGAGTGGCCACGTTAGACGACACGAGACCGCGGGCACAATTGGTGTTCTGCATTGATGTACGATCGGAGTCGTTCCGCCGCCACATCGAAGTCCAAGGGCCATATGACACGTTCGGGTTTGCAGGTTTTTTTGGCATTCCAATTAGTCATCAAGCCTTTGACAGTGAGGAGTGGGCAATTCTCTGTCCGGTATTACTCTCTCCCAACCACGCTGTTTCAGAACAGCCTCGACCAGGAGAACAGGAATCATTGCAGAAATATTCTTCTGGCACTCGATGGCAGCAACTAGGCGATCACCTGTTTCATGATCTCAAACATAATCCTATCGGGTCATTGATGCTCATTGATCTCTTAGGAATATTCTTTAGCATCGGATTGGTTGGCAAAACTCTCGTTCACAAACCGTTTCATGCGTTCACCTCATCCATTCAACGTTGGTTACAGTCCTCAGTTCCGACCGAAATGTCCATCTCTTCCACGACTGACACGCAAGAGCCACGACAAAAAGATGAAGAGGTCGAAGACGTTCCCTCTGGACTGGCTCACGGATTCACGCTGACGGAGCAAGCCACGTTTATCGAAAACGGACTTCGCGCGATGGGGCTGACACACAATTATGGTCGCTTCGTCGTGCTCTGCGGACACGGAAGCGAGACAGATAATAATCCGTATTATGGCGCATTAGACTGTGGAGCATGCGGAGGCAATCCTGGAGATCCGAATGCGCGAGTGTTTGCCGCCATGGCGAATAATCCAGATGTCCGGACCATCCTGCGCAGCAACGGTCTCGCGATTCCTCATGACACCTGGTTCCTACCTGGAAAACATAATACGACAACAGATCGAGTGACATTTTATGATCTAGACGATTTGCCCGTGAGCCATGCAACAGATTTACGAGTATTACAGAAAGATCTTGAACTTGCTGGCAAGAACCAGGCGCTGGAACGCTGTCATCGCATCCCCAAAGCACCAACAGAGATGTCTTCCGAACAAGCGTTTACCCATGTCGATGGACGAAGTTTCGACTGGGCGAACCCTCGACCAGAATGGGGACTAGCCGGAAATGCGGTCTTCTTAATAGGGAGACGAACGCTCACGAAAGGACTTGATCTAGGAGGTCGAGTCTTTTTGCATTCCTACGACCCTCAGCCAGACAACGAAGGCGCCATCCTCGAAAAAATCATGACCGCGCCATTGATTGTGGGAGAATGGATTAATACAGGCTATTACTTTTCCGGCGTTGACCCGTGGCACTACGGAAGTGGAAGCAAAGTCCTTCATAATGTGGTTTCAGGCGTGGGCGTGATGTTGGGAAGCCAAAGTGATTTACAAATGGGATTTCCCTTGCAGACCGTGAATGATGGCGAAACCCATTACCACGAACCCATGCGATTGCTATCCATTATTGAAGCGTCGCCTCACATCATCGCGTCGATTATTCAGAAGCATGTCCTTTTGCAGCAGCTTTATCATAACCAATGGATGAACCTTGTTGCCCTAGACCCGAAAACATGTGAACTTCATCGGTATAATCCAGATGCGACGTGGGAAGTCATTCATAGCAGGCCATTGGCATGAGAATTCTTCATTCAGTACACGTTCATCTGTTGAGCAAGGAATGGATCACTGGTATAAGACCATGACGACATTCAAGAAAGTTTCCCTGAACCATTTTGGCTTGCCCACATTCTACGTCGGAAGTTTATTGGAACAACTATGAGAAATTTTCCGTGAATGCTGCCAGGATCTTTGTCAAATTCTGACTGAGTTTATGGGAGCCACGATTCATTCGTGTACACATACGTATAGCAGATAGAGCTGATAGCTAACTGTTAGTCGGCGGGAACAGTACAAGCCAATCTGAGGCTTTTCGAATATACAAATCGAAGGGTATCCGATTGGCTTTTTTTATGACAATGCACGCACGGAGTTCGCGTGTCCAAGAGGGCCAACGAGTTTACTCTCCTGGAACAGGTGCGAATAGCAGCATCAAGGAGATCGTATGAGACCCATATCCTCTCAATTTTTATTGCTCAAGACAACGGCACTGTTCGTGTTATGGGTCATGTTATCCGGCAGTTTTGATTGGATTCATCTGAGCTTGGGGCTCGCGGCGTCATTCACAGTCGCCTGGATCAATTCTGGACATTCACCCTTTGTCCCAAATTTTCGCATCTGGGGAAAGACGATCCTATTTCTTCCCTGGCTGTTTTTCCGAATCGTCCAAAGCAGTCTCCACGTGACAAAACTGATTCTCGACCCCAACCTCCCCATTGCTCCCAAGTTACTCCGCGTGAAGACGAATTTGAGCAATCGAGCAGGCGTGGTCCTCCTGGGAAATTCTATCACCTTGACACCAGGAACGATCACCGCCGAAGTTGATGATTCGACACTCATCGTTCATACCCTGGATGACGTGTCAAGCGAAGACGTCAGAAGTGGTCGGTTAGAGTCAAAAATTGCTTCGGTGTTTGGGAATGGAGGCACAAGTCCATGAATACCTTCTTCCTCTTTGTGTTGCTTATCCTCGCGATATTAATTGGAGCCTATTTATATCGCGTCCTTCAGGGGCCGACCATTTTTGACCGTGTACTGGGTCTCAATGGCATATCCACGAAAGCAATAATTCTACTCATACTGATTGGCAGCGTACATGAGCGCGTTGAGATGTTCATCGACATCTCAACTGGCTATGCACTCTTGAATCTTGTCGGAGCCTTGGCTGTCGCCAAATATCTCGAACAAAAGGGACTCCCCTAAGATGGACGTACTCGCCATTATCTTCATTCTCGCCGGACTCTTTTTTCTGATTGTGGCAGCAATTGGAGTGATACGTCTCCCTGATGTGTTTACGCGTTCGCACGCGGTCTCGATCACTGATTCCCTTGGAGCCTTTTTGATGCTGGTGGGGATAGCCGTTCATGAAGGCTTCAGCTTAAACGTGCTCAAAATTTTGGCCGTCTTGATTTTACTATACCTTCAAAACCCCGTGATCGCTCATGCCACCATTCGCGCAGCCCTTCGTGCAGGATTGAAACCCTGGCAAAGAGAATCAACATGATCTATTCATTTGAAATTCCTCTCCTCATTCTCCTGCTAGTGACAGCCGCTGGGGCCATTTTAGTCAAAGACCTCATGAGCGCCATTTTACTGCTCGGCTGCTACAGCTTTTTCTTATCGCTCGTCTGGGCGTGGCTGGGGGCGGTGGATGTGGCCTTCGTGGAAGCCGTCGTTGGAGCAGGCTTAGCGACGGTGTTATTTCTGTTGACACTGTTTGGAACAGCCCCCAAGGACAGTCGAATTCGTCGTCCCCCTCCGCCGATGGCTGCACTGATCGGACTGCCGCTACTGGGAATTTTACTACTGTATGCGGCAAAGGATCTTCCTCAATTTGGTGACCCAAATTCTCCGGCGAACGCTCATGTTTCGCCAACCTATATTGAACAGAGCATTCACGATACACACACTCCGAATATCGTCACGTCTGTGCTGATGGATTACCGATCGCTTGATACGATGGTCGAAACTGTCGTGATTTTTACCGCTGGCATTGCTTGCGTTTTATTGTTGCGGAGAAAAGTTTCATGATTCGACAACATGATAGCATCATCGTTCAATCGTTAGGACGATTCCTCATACCCGTCATTCAACTCTTTGGCCTCTATGTCCTGTTTTTTGGGCAATATGGACCTGGAGGAGGGTTTGTGGGGGGGGTCATTCTAGGCACCAGCATGGTCCTGGCCATTCTCGTCTTCGGACATGATGCCTCACGAAGTCAATTATCAAAGAAAGTCTTGCATGGCGATGGTCTCGGCATGCTGATTTTTGCCGGTGTTGGCGGACTATGTTTGATCGGAGGGGGAGAATTTCTCAATTATGCATATTTACAAATTCCAGGCCTTGAAACAGCGGCACGTCGGTCACTCGGCATTGTTCTGACGCAAATTGGCGTCGCCGTCGATGTCGCCGTGACGGCCATATCCATCGTCTTTAGCTTATCCGCCGAAGAAATCATTGAGGATTCAACCAATGGCTGATGTCATCGCGGCTCTCTTTCAACGCCCCAATTTTCTCATTTTTGTCATCATATTTCTTTGGGGATTTTACATCATGGTCACGCGCTACAATCTTGTCAAAAAACTTATAGGCATGTATCTCGTGCAAACCAGCGTCATTTTTTTCCTCGTAACCATCAGTGCCAAGAAAGGTGCGACGGTTCCAGTCTTACTGTCAACAACGGCCCCTGTCCAAGCCATCGACTATAGCAACCCGTTACCGCATGTCCTGACATTAACGGCCATTGTGGTGGGGGTGGCAACTCTTGGAGTCGCCTTAGCCTTGTGTTCGGCCATCTACCGAACATACGGAAGTCTTGACGAAGAAGAAATTTTGAAAAGGTTGGAATGAGTCGACACGTACCAGCTCTCCTATTCTTGCTTCCATTGTTTGCAGCCATTTCAATGCCAATGGCATGCCTGAAACACCGAGAATGGAGCCGCCTGATCTCCGTGGGCGTGCTTGGCGCTATGATTGTGCTTTCGCTACTCAATCTGCATTTCGTGTTGAAACACGGCACCATTCGCTATGCCTTTAGTGGCTGGACAGCCCCTCTCGGCATTGAGTGGGTCGCCGACCCTTTAGCCAGCATCATTCTCGTGATGTTAAGCTTTTTAGGGTTCCTCGCATTGGTATTCGCCGGAGCCACCGCACCCCAAAATCTTGGTGGTCGAATCGTTCATTTCTATACATTAATCTTACTGCTTATTTCGGCCCTCACCGGGATTGCCTTTGCCGGAGACTTATTCAATCTTTTCGTCTTTCTTGAAGTCGCGGCTCTCGCCAGTTATGCCCTGGTGGGTGTCGCCGGCGGTCGGGCCTTGTTTGCCGCCTTTCGCTATCTCATATTAGGAACCTTGGGAGCGTCCCTCTATTTATTGGGCGTCAGTTACTTCTATGCAGCAAGTGGCACACTCAATATGGCAGATATGGCCGATAAGCTTCCTCACTTACTCACATCGAGAGCGGTTGTCGGTGGTCTCCTGTTTATGTTTATCGGATTGGGGATCAAGATGGCTCTCGTACCATTTCATGCATGGCTTCCAGATGCCTACTCCAGTGCACCGGAATCCGTTTCACCAATCTTAGCGGCACTTGTCACAAAGGTCGCCCTCCTTGGGTGGGTCAGAATTATCTTTTGGGTCTTGGGGGCTCAAACGGTAATTCAAGATATTCCCGTCCTGTTGCTCGTTGGAGTCCTGGGCTCACTTGCCACCGTCATTGGGGCCGTGCTTGCATACACACAGCATGAAATTAAAAGAATGTTTGCCTATGGAGGAATCTCCCATATCGGGATTATCCTCATAGGCGTGAGTCAGGGAAATCAAACAGGATTTGCAGGCGGCATCTTCTACTTATTAAATGATGCCGTCATGCAAGCCGCATTGTTTTTCTTTATCGGGATCGTCATTTCACAATATGGCATCCGCCATGTCGAGGATCTCGGACACATTCGCAAGCAGGCTCCGTGGTTGATCGGAGCACTCGTCATCATGGCCATGGGCATGATTGGCCTTCCTCCCACAGGTGGGTTTTTTGGCAAGTGGTACATCATTTTGGGCGCGCTCGAAGCGAATAACTATGTCGCCGTTGGCGCCATCCTACTGTCCACATTGCTCACATTGGCCTATTTCGTCAAAATTTTCGAACATCTGTTTCGAGCCCCATCGATCCCCTCGGATACACAGGTCACTGAAACGCCCATAGCATTACAATTCAGTGTATTAGCGACCTCTGCGGCAATCATCATCCTCGGCGTTGGGAGCGACCCAATCGTTGGGCTCATACTTCACCATGCTCTCCCGCCAGGCCTTTGAGTCACACCATGTCTATTTTTACGTTGATCCCACTTCTCCCTCTGTTCGCATCGCTAGCACTTGTGCTCGGCGGTTCACGATGGGGAGAGAACGGTCACCGTGTCGGAATTCCTGCAATTGGCCTTTCCTTCGCTCTGTCTGTGTGGGCATTTGTCGAGGTTGTCCAACATGGTCCCATCTCAATTTCTCTGTACCGCCTCTTTCAATCCGGGTCGCTCATCATTGACTTAGGGATGTACGTTGATCAACTCACCGTACTTCTCCTGTTGTTAGTGACAGGCGTGAGCGGTGTGGTGCATGTCTACTCATCCAACTATATGATTGGAGATCCGCGGTATAACCGGTTTTTTGCCGTCATCGCGTTATTTACTTTTTCCATGTTGATGTTAGTCAGTAGCAGCAACCTGCTGATGCTGTTTATCTGTTGGGAGATCATGGGAATGTGCTCGTATCTCTTGATCTCCCACTGGTCGGAAAGACCATCTGCATGCCGGGCAGCCACGAAGGCGTTTCTCGTCAACGCCGTGGCTGATGTCGGATTAGGATTCGGCATCATCGTGACCTTCTTCACATTTGGAACGCTCGACATTCAACACATTGTGTCTCAGGCTCACAGCATGCAGGAGCACACGATTAATATGTTGGGGTGGATGGGGCTAGATTTCCCTGTGCACTCTCTCACCATCATTCCGATGTGTTTATTCATTGGGGCGATGGGAAAATCCGCACAAATGCCGTTTCATGTCTGGTTGCCATTTGCCATGGAAGCCCCTACGCCCGTCTCCGCATTGATTCACGCGGCAACCATGGTGAATGCCGGCCCATTTCTTCTGATTCGATTAAGTCCGTTGATCATCCTTTCGCCATTTGCGATGACGCTCATCGCCGTGGTTGGAGCCGTCACTGCACTATTTGCCGCCATTGTGTCTCTCACCCAAAGTGACATCAAGAAGGCCTTGGCCTATTCGACCATCAGCCAAATCGGATTTATGATCATGACCTGCGGAATTGGCGCATTTGTGGCGGCCACATTTCATTTACTTGCCCATGGATTTTTAAAGGCATTTTTATTTTTGTCGACTGGCAATTCCCTTCGTACAGCACACGCACACCATCATATCCCCTCTCAGCATGGTGCCCCTTCGCAACCCCCGTGGACACTCTATGTTGGCGCATTAATCTTAGCCTGCCTTCCACCTTTTGTTATTTTTTCTGGTCCCTACGAGTCTGTGTGGATTGCTCAGAGTTTTGTTTCCGCCAAGATCGGGTTTTGGGTAATTGGGCTCACAACAGTATTTTTCACAGCGATATATCTTTTTCGTGGAATCGTCTCGCTCTTTCAACATGGCCCTGTCAAACATGACACGAAGAACCCATTATCAGTGGCTGCACGGCCTCAAATATTTTCACCTTCTCACCTGATAGGCCTCGGTGTTGGCGGCGGACTCATGGTGATGATACTCATGGCCTTATGGTCTTGGTTTACACAATTTCTCACCCCAGCCCTTTCCGTAACTGTTTCGCCTCCTCCAATTGATGCCTTTGACCAATCTTCTCTGGGTTTAGGGCCATGGATCATTCTTCCACTCCTCGTCGCAATCGGAGGGTGGGCCTATGCCTTATTGATTCACCGACGTGCGGAAAGCCCCTTTGCCAGACAATCACCATTCATGAAAACCCTGTATGTCATGTTTTTAAACAAAGGGTATTTTGACGAACTGTACGAATTGTATATTGTTCAACCAACGCTTCGATTTGCCAACTGGCTCTGGCGGATTGTTGATATTCGTGGGATAGATGCAGCCATTCATATGATCGCCACATTGTCTCTTCACTTTGCTCAATGGCTCTGGAGAGTCATCGATGTAAAAGGTATTGATCGCGCCGTGATCGGTATCGGACAGCAAAGCATTGGAGTCAGTCGTTGGCTGTGGCGTGTCGTGGACATTCGTTTATTGGATCAAAATATTAGAGGGATGGGGAAACGGAGCGATGCAGCCGGGCAATTGTTGCAAGAAGTTGAATCGCGCACCATTCAACATCAATTACTCGTCATGGTGTTTTGGTTGGTCCTCGCAACCGGCCTATTGTATGTCTTAATGTAATTCGTTTGTAACACGTTGCTGATGATTCGAGAAGAAGGCTTTACGAATATGTGTAGTCGAAAAAACCTAAGTGGGAAGCGATACGATTGGGTGCACGATAAACGATACAATTCACGCACATGACCATATTTGCAGATCATATGATTAGCTGGATGGTAGCGATTCCTTTCTTAGGAATTGCTCTACTCGCGTTCGTTCAGGATCAAGAGTGGATTCGGCGAGTGGCGTTGGGAACGACAATCGTAGAATCTGGATTGGGCATCCTCTTGTGTCTCAATTTTGACTTCACACAACAGGACATGCAGTTTGTCGAGCGGATGGCATGGATGCCCACGTTTAACATTCAATATGCCGTTGGAGTTGATGGGATCAGCATTCTCTTGGTGCTCCTCACAACGCTGCTATGTCCACTGTGCGTCCTCTGCTCTTGGAATGCCATCACAACTCGTGTCCGCGCGTTTATGTCCCTCATTCTATTGGTTGAAGGGGCCATGATCGTCGTCTTCACGGCCCTAGACCTCTTTCTCTTTTTCATGTTGTGGGAACTCACAATGATTCCCATGTATTTCATGATTATTCTCTGGGGAGGTCCCAATCAAAGCGCCGCCGGAATTAAATTTGTCCTGTACAGCCTAACAGGAAGTTTACTATTACTCGTCGGCATATTGGGTCTGTATCTCGAAGGAGGCCACACCTATGATCTGCTTGTATTGAGCAAACAAACCTACTCGCCTACCGTGCAATTTTGGTTGTTTGTAGCGCTGTTCCTCTCATTTGCCATCAAAATGCCAATGGTTCCATTCCATACGTGGTTGCCTGATGCCCATTCCGAGGCTCCAACCGCTGGGAGCGTCATTCTCGCAGGCATACTCTTAAAAATGGGCGGTTATGGATTTTTGCGCTTTTGCCTGCCAATGTTTCCCGAAGCCTCAGCGATGTTTGCGCCCTACATTCTCTGGTTATCCGTCTTTGCCATTGTCTACGGCGGATATATGGCACTGGCGCAATCGGATCTTAAAAAATTAATCGCGTACTCCTCCGTCTCCCATATGGGCTTCGTGACCCTGGGAATTTTTGTCTTCAACAGTCAGGGCATTCAAGGCGCCATCTTGCAAATGTTCAATCACGGACTCACGACAGGAGCGTTATTTATTTCTGTTGGACAATTGTATGACCGAACTCATAGCCGAGCCATCGGTGACTATGGCGGGTTGCATACACCCATGCCAAGATTTGTCGCGTTTTTCTTTCTGTTTTCGGTTGCCGCATTCGGTCTTCCAGGCACGTGTAACTTTATCGGAGAATTTCTAGTCCTTGTCGGGGCCTCCTCGACAAGTTTCGCTATGGTTCTCCTGTCCATGGGCGGCATCGTCCTGGCGGCAGCCTACATGCTATGGATGTTACAAAAGGTTGCATTGGGCGAACCCAATACTAAAGCCGCAGCCGCACTACCCGACTTATCAAATCGTGAATTGGCGACAGTCATTCCATTAGCAATTCTTGTATTATGGATTGGGCTGTATCCTGGACCCTTAATGGAAATGATGGATGCGAGTGTGACGAATCTCGTGAATCATATGGCCAAAATTTCAGTACCGATCGCTTTGATTTCAGGTCAGTCCTGAAATATCTGAGAGAATTATGCTATACTAATCAGTAGAAAACACTTACTTTTTGTTTTTCAAAACTTGACAACTAGCGGAAGAGTGATTAACTGTAAAGCATGACACAACCTCGGCCCCTCACACATGATGAAAAGAAGGCTTCAGAAGCCGCCTTTCGTGGGTTGCCATTTAATCCCAAATGGTCCCAGTCGGCGAAAGCCGTATATGACGGGATTCTGGCTACATTGGACAAATCATCAACCACTTCCGTCGATTCGCCTCTCCATGCTGAAGCACCTGAAGAATCAAGAGAACTGGTTCCTGTTCCAATGAATGAAGTTGATGTAGCAACCGACGAACAGGGTAAGACTGAGATTGAACTCATCGATGAACAGTCCGTACAACAAATTCATTCGCGTCGCGAGGCCATAGAAGCTGGATATTTGATGGATGTCTCTGAAGAAGCGAAAAATATTGGTCTTGAGCTAGCCGTAGGGATGACGAAACCCCTATGGACTCGAGGAATCTGTCCTTCTACTGATTTATCAGACGAAGAATTACACAATCGTATCCGTGATGTCTTAATTGCCGTTCGGTTGCGACTTGCCGGACTTGAGACGCCGGCGGCCTTTGTCGAAGTCCCGGTGCTGCTTGCATTTCCCCCTGAAGAAACTCCACAGTTGTTTCTCATCTATGCGCTCTTTCATAAGGATCCGCTCGAAGCCGATTCACTGCTCTTGCTCCATCCCGGAGAAGTCTCTCTCGCCAAGCAATCCTTTTCCGAAAACTAATCGGATCAGACGTTTCGGTCACAACCACGCCTCGTTCATCGAACAACCATCATCTAAAGATTACTCCCTCGCCTGACATGTGGTATCGTACCGCGTTGCCTTCCTAAATCATTTTTAAATTTATGGCGAAACCAAATAACTTCCAGCCAATGTACATCATGTCCACAGCGCAAACATAGAGGAAAGTTATGCCCGCCTGGATGCCCTGTATACAATTGACGGTTCAATAACGAAGGGTTATAGCGAATCCAAATACGTTCCAAACAGGAAAATACAACGAACTCAGCGCGGTACAACGTTTCCACCAGCGGAAGTTATTTGAAACGGCTATAACCAGTATTCAGTGGATCGACATGTAACTGATTCGGCATAACTGGAACGGCTACAACCTTCATGTGTGAGCGATTTTTTGGATAAAAATATTTTTGTCAATCTTAACGCCGTCCTCGGAAGCTTGGTTGTGACCATTGGGCTCTGGGTACTTCTTGGCGAATTATCCCTTCCTCTTGGATTCGCTATCTCGTTAAGCGTGGCGGGACTTCTCGCATGGCGATTTCAATCGATTGCCCATATATGGACAGCCACAACTTTGATCTTAGGGGTAGAAAGTTTAGCGTGGCCCGTTATCCAGATGATGGACCTTCAGGCTTTGGGACCTGAGCCCCCACTAGAAGATCTTCAACGAATCTTTACGGCAGTCTTGTTTGGCATTTTTTCTGGCGTCTTTTGGATGACCTTTGCCTATGGCATTTACAAACGAAGTCGAGGCGAACCACCACTTCCTGAATCACCGGAACCACCACCTGACTCAAAAAATAGAAGAAAACGAAAGCGACGCCAGTAACCTTCACAAATTTTAGACTTGTCGTTCTTGTACATCTCCTCTACCTTTTCACACGTGACACAATTCAATAACGTTGGGGTTATAGCGAATCTCAATTCGGTCCAGTTATAGCCGTTCCAATTTACTTCCGTCTGCACGACGTGTGTTGTTGCGCTGTGGACATGATGTACATTCGGCTGGAAGTTATTTGGTTTCGCTATAATGCCAAAAGACTTTCAACGCGGTGTCACACGCTCCAAACATCGGAAGGTTATACCCGCCTGGATGTTCTACAGGCGATTGACGGTTCAATAACGAAGGGTTATAGCGAATCCAAATACGTTCCAAACAGGAAAATACAACGAACTCAGCGCGGTACAACGTTTCCACCAGCGGAAGTTATTTGAAACGGCTATAACCAGTATTCAGTTGGTCGACGTGTAACGGATTCGGCATAACTGGAACGGCTATAAGTCTTTTGGTTCAAGTCATTGAATATTGACAGGATTCACTTTGATCTCCAGCGTGACTCGTTCTTGCCTGAGTTTAATGGCCAGATCTTTCTGTAGACGTTTTACCAGCTCCTGAGAACAGATAGGATCTGTCTCTTTTATGATCAAGACATAGCGAGTCAAACCAGGACTTTTTGCATGAGGCGAAAGCAAAGGGCCTAAGATATTCTCCGACCTTACAGTAGAAGATTGCGTAGCTGGCCGAGACTTTGCGTGGCTCGCACTATTCGTCGACGAAAGTCGCTCTCGACAGTACAGAGCAATTCGTTCCACAGCTTGAGGACGTGCCCCGGATACAACAACATGAATAAGCAGAGAATATGGTGGATAGTTCAAGGCAAGACGGGTGCTGAGCTCTTCCTGATAAAAAATAGAGGGATTTTGCTGAGTCACGGATTGAATCACATAATGGGTAGGAAGCAAAGTCTGAAGGACGATAGCAGATGAAGCATCCGCTTCATCAAGTAATCCCACGGCATCCTGCAGTCGATGATAGGTTCGCTCAGCCGATCGAAAATCCGGAAAGTGCAGTCCGGCATCGGCATTGGGAATCCCGACAAATTGCACGGGTGGAAATGTATCAACATGAAACAACAGCTCCGTCCCAATAAGGATAGAGATGTTTCTGTTTTGAAAATCCTCAAGAATCGTTTTCTCTTGCAAGGAAGTTTTGATTGTTTCTCGATCAAACCGGGCGACACAGGCATCGGGAAATTTTTTCTGAATCATAGCCTCAAGTTGTTCAGTTCCATATCCCGCAGCCTCAATCCGCACTGACTGACACTTCGGACACACCATTGGCGGAACATGAACCGCCCCACAGTACGAACATCGCAGACGGGCCGGCTTTTGATAGAGGATCAACACCACGCCACACTTTGTACATTGCGGCACATGCCCACAGTCTTTACATGTCAGTGAACGAGAAAACCCTTTGCGGTTCAAAAACACGACAACTCGCCCCTTACCTTCCAATGCCTGTTGTATACCGCCCGCCATTTTCTTGGACAAGATGGTTCCATAATCAACGTCACGCAAATTCACGACTTCAATATTGACCGGTTTTCGAAGATTCTGCTCCTGAAACCTATCCGCCTCACCTGCCTGCCCCAATTGGTGAAACGTTTCTAACGAAGGGTGAGAAGAGCCTAGCACAAGCGTGGCTGACTCCAATTGAGCACGCATTCTGGCAACATCTCGTGCATGATAATACGGACTGTGTTCATCTTGAAATGAGGCATCTTCTTCTTGATCCACCCAAATAATCCCGACGGACTGAAGCGGTAAAAAAATGGCCAGTCGCGTCCCAACGACAACGTCAAATCGACCACTATGAATATCCTCCCAGGTCTGAGAACGGACCCGTGCAGAAAGGTCGCCATGGTACTCGGCAACACGTGCTCCCCATACGGTTCGCAACCCATCAACCAAACGAGACACCTGTTGCACTTCTGGACAAAGCACCAATACTGTGCGGTGGCGATCAAGCGTTTCTCGAATAACATTGATGAGATAACGTTCTCGAATAGATCGAGAGGCATCCAGAAGAATTTCATCATACTGTTGAGCGGAAAGCGCTTTACATATACGCGTCAACCAGGGAGTCTCAGCCTCAAGATTTGTGTCATGAAGAAAAGACGATACTTCCACTAACTCCTTTCGAGAATCGGATAAGGAATGGGAAACAGTAGAATGAACAATCGGAGTCGCCGCGGTTTGCTCTGGTGCGTCCCGTACCCATTCAATTTCCTGAATCAACCTCCGACGCTTAAGCCCCGCAATAGCGGAACTGTTCCCATCGATTGACTTAAGAAGAGTTGCGAGCGTTAATCCTTTTGGTGTCTTTGCTAAACGAGTAAGAACGGTAGATTGATCAGGTGAAAGCCGTGATCCGTCCTTCGCCTCCTTGCCTGCTTCCGTAAGAACTATGCGCTTCGCTACGCGATTCGAGGCTACTGGCGGGAGAATGAGTCGAAGTCCAGCACCTGGAGGTGCGAAATAATACGTCTCAACGTGATTCGCTAATTGCAGCAACACCGGGCTCAGGGATGAATCTGAGGGTGCATCGACTATCGCGATAATTTCGCGAAGGTCATGGTGAGAAAATCCTTCTCGAATCGACGGGGCTAAAAACTCGTCAGATAGTTTGAACACGAGTCCTTGTGTGGAGGAACGCCCAAGCGGAACCAGCACTCGACTCCCCACCTGAACCCGACCTGTCAGGCGCGCAGGAATGCGGTAGGTAAAGACTCGATAGCGACGTTGAGGAAAGACAATATCGGCAAACATTGAATAGATAGGTGGGGAGAAGACATTCTAGCAACGCGAGTAGCAACAGACAACGAAGAAGATCATGCCAAGTTTGACCGTTGAAAATTTCCAGTGATATGGTGTAGTCATGCCCTATCACTTTCATCATGTTTCACATCGCAACCAATTCTACGTGCGTTCCTCAGCACTATCTCTAACCCTCGTCGCTATCATGGGATTCGTTAGTGTTTTGGGAATAGACTCTCTCGGGGCAGAAACCTTATCAAAAATCAAAAAGCCATCAACACGTCATCTTATCCCAGTCGTCACACCATCTCCTTTTCCACATATGCAACCGGACAGGAAACCGGAAACCCAACTGCCGGAAGAGCCCGATGAATTCGACAAACGAGAAATAGAAGCGTTTTACGACTGGCGGAATGATATGTTTTTCCGTCGCTTTGATATGACCGGGACAGGAGCCGTGAATTACATGACAGCCAGACGCACATATAAAGTGTGGCTGGATGATTTCGGAACACCCTCCGTCATTACCGTAGCCGATCCCTTGTTCTATTGGATCGACCTGAATAACAATGGACGATTTGAACAAGAGTTAGGTGAAATATGGGTCGACTCCTATGAAGATGGGCTGACGGGCAATGAAAAACCATACGACAATAGCGATCTGCAGCAAGCTCCGACAGAGGTTCCTTTATGGTCGGCCCCGACACCTGATGCTGGTCAATAGGACGCGACATGAACGACCAAGAAAAATCTGACAACTCCAAATCCTCTGGCTCTTCTGAACCGAAAAAACGGATTAACACGCAAATCCACCGGCGCAGTAAAGCTAAAGCCGTCTATCCCCTCTCTGATGAATGGGAGGACTCCTCATCGTCAGTCCCACCCAAACAACTTCGCATGCCATCATCGAACATGAATAAAACTGGCCACGCTCCCTCCCAAGAAACAGAAGAATCTTAAAAGCTCTCATACGCAAACATCCCTAAATTTCTCATGAAATGAACTGCGACTGTGGAAGAAGCATGTCTGGTCGGACTATTAAAACATTGAATTGTCGTGAGCTGATTTCTCGGGGACGATTTGCAAGACATCCCAATGTTCAACCACTTTCCCGCGTTCATCAAAACGGAATATATCGATACTTGCATAATCATTATCCCCTGGCCATTCCTGATGACAATGCAGAACGACATACTCACCTTCAGCGATTACGCGCTTAAAATGAACGTGCTTGCCGGGGTACTCTTCTGCAATTTTTTCGAAAAACTCAATGAATGCCTTCTTTCCATCACCGACGAGCGGGTTATGCTGAATATATACGTCGCCAACATATCGCTTCATGGCTTCAGCTGGCTTACATTGATTAAACATTAGATCATAGAAACTCATAGCGTTCTTTTTATTCCGTTCAAGTTGCTCATTCATGGCAGCGATCCTCCATCTGTCCAGAAAAATTATGGGAACACTCCAAGCAGGAGTCTTCCACAATAACGGAGTGTAAGAAGACTCCTCAATTGACGCAGACCAACGACATAGCTCGAGTCTCTCGAAAGAGATACAGGCCTGTATCTCTTTCGATAACATTCCCACCTTCCTTGCATTCTACATTTTAGAAAATTCAATAATATTAACGTGTTCGACTCCGCTTTATTGCAGGATCATTTCTTGCGAGGGATTGTCTTCATGTAAGACGCCCGTATCAGCATGCTAACGGCACAATACGATGCCTCACAAAGAGTGAACATCACAAGGAGACTGCAATGTTACGAGTGGCCACATTCAATATTGAAAACCTCGATGACAAAACAGATGAGAGGAACCCATCATTGGAGGTTCGGACTCCGATACTTCAAGCCACACTTCGCCGCATCAATGCGGATATCCTGTGCTTGCAAGAAGTTCATGGACAAGAACTCCCGGACCATACGAGCAATAATCCAAAGAGAGCCTTAACCGCATTGGAGACGGTACTGCAAGGTACCGAATACGAAACGTTTCACCGGGTTCATACCATGACCGCTGCGGGAGAGGCCTACAACGAACGAAACCTGGTCATCTTGTCGCGGTATCCCATTACCGCATCAGCTCAATATCGAAATACGCGCATCGATGAGCTGCTCTATCGCCGGGTCACCGCCATTCCTCACGAGGCAGAGGCAAAAAAGGTTGGCTGGGAACGTCCAATCTTGCATGCCGAGATTCAACATCCTCAGCTTGGCAAGATCCACATGCTTAATCTGCACCTCAAGTCCAGAATCGGGACACCCATTCCTGGACAAAAAGACGGGTTTTCCTGGAATAGTGCAGGCGGCTGGGCAGAAGGCAGTTTTCTTTCATCGATTAAACGGGTCGGACAGGCCCTAGAAACGCGTGTGGTGATTGACGATCTGCTTGATAGCGATCCTGAGGCAAAAATCATCGTGTGCGGAGATTTCAATGGCGAGCCTGGGGAAGTCCCGGTCGAAGCCATCTGTGGAAAAGTCGAAAACACCGACAACCCCGATCTACGAGGAAAAGTTTTAATTCCCTGTAGCCTCTCAATCCCTGACTCTGTTCGTTTTAGCCATTATCACCATGGACAGGGTAACCTTTTGGATCATATGGTGATCTCACAGTCGCTGCTACCATTCTTTACGCGAGCAATGATCTATAATGAGAACCTTCATGACGAAAGCTTGCCATTCAGGTTCGATACGAAATATCCCGAAGCCGACCACGCCCCATTCGTGTCTGAGTTCACTGAATAACAAGGAGAGACAATTGCCCATATTTCTAGATTCTCACTGCTTCACATAATGACACGACAGCCTTCCCATCTCGCGACACATACAATCTGATACTCTTTCAAATCTCTGTGACCTGAAAAATTCTTTCGAATCAGTTATATTGGGCCTTTCTTGCTAGTCTTAGGTCTTTTGTTCCATTGATTAGCAAAATTTTTAGGTGCTACGATGCACGATTCGTGAGAAAATACTGACTTTTTGCTTTCGGAGGTCCTTGTTTTGGCTGGCTTTGACCTATTCATCGAATATTTAGACAGTTATTCTGCGGTTCTAATTTTCATTGTCATTGCCCTTGGCTTTGGTGTCGTGACCCTCGTCTTGTCCTATTTGGTCCAACCCAAATACCCGGAAACGGAAAAACTCAGCACCTATGAATGCGGCAGCGAACCATTTTCTGACTCTCGTATGCCGTTTCCTGTTCGATACTATGTCATTGCCATGCTCTTCGTGATTTTTGACATCGAGGTTATTTTCCTCTATCCCTGGGCAATTACATTTAACCAAACTGGGTTAATTGGGTTTATTGAAATGATGATTTTCATTGGGCTATTTGTCGTGGCCTACGTATATGCCTGGAGAAAAGGGGCGCTGGAATGGGATTAGTACAAATAGGAAAACCTGACAAAGATGGTGATCTCGGCATCGTCACCTTAACATTAGAAAAAGCCGTGAATTGGGCTCGAAAAGGCTCCTTGTGGCCCATGACCTTTGGCCTTGCCTGCTGTGCAATCGAGATGATCGCAGCCGTATCCGCGCGATACGATATCGACCGGTATGGAGCCGGCGTTTTTCGTGGCTCACCACGACAGTCTGACCTGATGATTGTCTCAGGCACCGTCTGCCGCCGCATGGCACCGGTGATCCGGAAGGTCTATGACCAAATGCCCGAACCCAAATATGTCATTTCCATGGGATCATGCGCCACTTCCGGCAATATTTACGACAGTTATAGTGTGGTGCAAGGCGTTGATCGCTTTGTGCCTGTGGACATCTATGTTCCAGGCTGTCCGCCAACTCCAGAAGCATTATTTGATGGCATTTTGAAACTTCAAGACCGCATCATGCAAAAACGCGTGTTCACCAAACAGCCGGATCAGGTCAAAGTCTAGGAGTATAGTGAAAAAGGCAAAATGAAAAGTGCAAAACATCAAAATATAAGAATGACGTCCAGCATTCGTGCCTTCGGAACAGTATACGCGCAACGTTAGGCCACATGAGATTGTCATGCACGCGATAGCCGAACACATACAAGCGAAATTCCCGAATGGTTTTGTCAAAGCTGACGAGTGGCGGGGAGACTTGGCTATTACAGTTAAACGCGAAGCGCTACACGACGTCTGCCAGTTTCTTCGTGAAGATCCAGCCATGGATTGCGATTACATGGTTCATGTCAGTTCCGTGGACTGGCCCGACGAAGACGAACGATTTGAAGTCGTCTATGAAGTCCAATCTATTCGAAAGCGGCACCGCGTTCGAATTAAAGCGAGAGTCCCTGAACACGACTGCATCGTCGACTCAATGGTAGATTTATGGAAAGGCGCTGAGTTTATGGAACGGGAAGTCTTCGATATGATGGGCATTCGTTTCGCAAACCACCCTGATCTTCGTCGAATTCTCATGCCCGACGACTATCCGGAAGGCTACCCGCTTCGCAAGGATTTCCCTCTCCAAGGAAAAGGCTGGCGAGATACCTTTGATTTCCTGGATGATCCGGCGTAAGGAGAAATGTAAATTTAAAAATGCAAAGTAAAAAATTAAAAGGCATGAGGATTTTTTCGGCTTCAATTTTACATTTTGCAATTGACACTTTGCATTAGGCTGTAACTATGGCACACCGCATGGAAGACCAACGGGAAACGATCTATAAGGTCGATCCCGAACATCCTGAAACAGAGTCGCTCCCGACCCTTCGGACCGAAGAGCTTCTTCTGAATATGGGCCCTCAACACCCGAGCACACATGGCGTGTTGAAGGTCATCTTGGAGCTTGAAGGTGAGCGTATCGTCAAATCCACCCCGGTGATGGGCTATTTGCATCGTGGCGTGGAAAAGCTGGCGGAAGCTGGAACTTACCATCAATTCATCCCGCATACGGATCGGCTGGATTATGTCTGCGCCATGTACAACAACTTCGCGTATTGCCGAGCGGTTGAGAAATTGATGGACATGACCATTCCCGACCGTGCGGAATATCTTCGAACGATCGTCGCCGAGATCCAACGAATCATTGGGCACTTATTTTGGTTAGGGACACAGGCTCTCGATATTGGAGCCATGACCGTCTTCTTTTATACCTTTCGTGACCGAGAGATTTTACTCGACTGGTTTGACGAACTCTGTGGAGCGAGGTTGACCACGAGTTGGTACCGAATTGGAGGCGTGGAACGGGACTTTAACGATTCATTGATCAAAAAGGTTCGTGACTTCTTGGACTACTTCCCTCCAAAGATTGATGAATACGTCGTATTTCTCGACAAAAATCGCATTTGGCTAGCCAGAACCGTGGGCGTCGCAACCATTTCAGCTGAAGATGCCCTGAGTTTTGGGCTTAGCGGCCCCTCGCTTCGTGGATCTGGGGTGGATTATGATCTACGAAAATATGAGCAGTATGGGGCATATCCCAAATGTGAGTTTAGTGTCCCCGTTGGGAAAAATGGCGACACGTACGATCGCTATTGGATTCGAATTGAAGAAATGCGGGAAAGCATCAAGATTATTCAACAATGTATGGATCAAATGGAACCAGGTCCCGTGATGGCCGATGTCCCAAGTGTGACATTGCCTCCGAAAGATCGTGTATTTAAAAATCTCGAATCCATGATTCAGCAGTTTAAGCTCTTTTCCCAGGGATTTGATGCACCAGTCGGAGAAATCTACTGTGGAACCGAAGCCCATAAAGGCGAACTCGGGTTTTATATTGTGAGTACCGGTGGCGGCCAACCCTACCGGATGAAAATTCGCTCACCATCGTTTATTCATATGGGTGCTTTCGATTATATGGCCCGCGGCTATATGATCTCTGATGCCATCACCATTTTTGGAACCTATGATATTGTGATGGGGGAATGTGATCGGTGAAAGATATAATGCAAAATAGATAATACAAAATTCAGAACTTTGTATTTTGACACTGTACGTTTTGCATGCATGTTAAGAGGATAGAATATGGGATTAAAGCCAGTTACATCACCAGATACAGAAGCCACAACGATTGAGCTTACGCTCGACGGGGAGGTTGTCACCGCCAAAGAGGGCGTTTCGCTCTACGATGTCATTTCGAGCACCGGGAAAATCGTCCCAGCCATGTGCTATCACTATACATTTGACCCTTTCGGATCGTGCGGAATGTGCCTGGTCATGCAAGAAGGGAAAAAAGCGCCTGTTCGTTCTTGTACAGCAAAGGCAACGGCCGGCATGGTGATTCGAACGGAAGGTGACGACTTATTTGCTGCTCGAAAGAAAGGCGTAGAAAAGCATTTATCGGTCCATCCTCTTGATTGCCCGGTATGTGATGCCGATGGCCACTGCGAACTCCAAGACATGGCGTTTGAACACGGCGTCACTGACCTCGCAAACGCGAAGCAGAAAAATATCCCTGAAGACACACGCAGTCTCGTCCTCGACTTCAATATGAACCGCTGCATTGCCTGCGGCGAATGCATCAATATTTGCAAAGACGTCCAACGCATCGATGCCTTGCAATTTATGAAAAAAGGTGGATTTACCCAGGTTGTTGCCAAAGGCGATCAAGCCCTGGATTGCGAGTTTTGCGGAGATTGCCTGGCCGTCTGCCCAGTTGGCGCGATTACAAACAAATATTCCAAATACGCCTACAAGCCCTGGCAACTGAAAAAAACCACAACCACCTGTAATTACTGTGGTGACGGATGCCAAATGTATGTCGAAACAAAAGACACGGAAGTCACACGTGTCACCTCTCCCTTATCCTGGAAAAATAAATGGGGGGATCGTGGCGATACGGTGAATGGGCACGGTGGATTGTGTGTCCGCGGTCGATTTGGGTTTCAGTTTATCGACAGCAAAACCCGCTTGAAGTCTCCCCTGGTACGCACCGAAGCCGGATTAACAGAAACGCCTTGGATCGACGCCCTTGATATTGCTGCCGGTCGTTTGGCGTATGTCAAAAAGACCTATGGAGAACAAGCCATCGCCGGACTCATTACCGCTCGATGCACGAATGAAGACCTGTATGTCTTTCAAAAGTTCATGCGTACGGTCATCGGGACAAACCACATCGATAGTAGTGCACGGTACGGACATGTCAATTTTGTTCGCGCGGCACAGCATGCACTCGGCGCCACACGCATGACCAATACTTCTGAAGAAATTACACGGGCTCAAGCGATTCTGCTCATTGGATCCAATATTACGGAAACCAATCCCGTCGCGAGTCTCCGGGTCAAAGCGGCGTTAGGTGTCTATAAAGCCCACGTGATCGTTGTGGATTCTGCACAAACGAACATGGCAACCTTGGCGTCACATCCGACAATCGTAAAACCGGGAACCGAAGGCTTGTTTGTGCAAGGGCTGGTCAAATCAGCAATCCAGCAAGATCTCGTTGATGAAGATGTGGTCAAACAATCCCCAGAAGCCTATGCGGCATTACGGCAAGCGATTGACTCTCTCACGCTCGACCAGATCGCTGAACAGACCGGAACATCGGTATCGCACATCAACGAAGTCACAAAAATTTTCGCAGAGGCGTCTCGCTCGATTATTCTCTGTGGCGAAGGCATCGTTCGACAGACCAAGGGCTATCATCACGTCCTCAATTTGATTGATCTGTTATGGGTGACTGGCAAAATCGGAAGACCTGGTTGCGGGATTAACACCTTAACCGAAGAAGCCAATGAACAAGGGGCATTAGACATGGGAGTCGGCCCTGAATTTCTCCCTGGCGGACTCGCCTATGATAACCCTGAGGCACGGGAAAAGTTCTCGAATGCATGGCTGACGGAGCTTCCGCCAGCTGGACAAGGCGATTCTCTCCTGGATATCCTCAAACGATGTCAAAGCGGTGAAATCAAAGCACTCTACGTGGTTGGAGAAAACCCGTTGGGAACACTTCCAGCATCATGTGACGTTGAAGCCGCACTCAAGAATCTTGAAGTGTTGATCTGCCAAGATCCTTTTATGACTGAAACCAGCGCGCTGGCTCATGTCGTATTTCCCGCTACAACCTTTGCAGAAAAAGATGGCACCGTCACCAATCAAGAAGGTAAAGTGCAATTTCTTCGACCCGTCTTCGATCCTCTAGATGAAAGCGCCATTGATTGGCATATTATGGCAGGGATTGCGAACGGGCTCGGGGCTTCACTCGACTTTGAGACGACCAACGATATTCAACGAGAAATCATGAAGATCCTGCCAGGATATTACAATCTTGGCCAACCATCAAAAGTAGCGGTCAATCCTGAAGCCTACTTGCACAATGGATATTCTACCGAAGTCGGCTCTCGCTATGAGCAATCGCCTCCTACGACTCAAACGCCACGACCGTTTGCGTTAAAAATGATTCAATTGCTGTATCATTCTGGAAAACTTTCGACTCAAGCCTCTGGACTCCTGGCGATTGCCCCGAATACGAAAAAACTGCATATGCATCCACAAGATATCGAGCAACTCGGCCTTTCTACTCACGACCACATTCGTGTCACATCTGATGCCATGAGTGTTGAACTCGGCGTTAAGCCAGATTTGTCTATCATGCCTGGAAGCTGTGGCTTCCCAGAGCATTTCAATGATCCTCCCGTGAAAGATTTGATGTCGGTCCAGATTGATCCGCACACACATGTGCCCTATTTCAAGCTCGCACACGTGACTATTGAAAAAACGTGACCTGACGAAGGAACAATTGATGGCAACTCAGTCTAATAATTGGTCTAAAAAAATACTCGATGCGGTCTTTTTTCGCGAAATTTGGGATGCGATGAAAGTCACGTTTAAGCACATGTTTCATCGTCCCATGACCTTTGAATATCCAAGAGAAAAACGAACGATTCCTGATGCCCACCGCGGCGCACTTGGTTTATTACGTTACGATGATGGGAAAGAACGCTGCGTCGGCTGCGACCTCTGCGAAGCCGCCTGTCCGTCCCGATGCATCAAGGTGATTAGCGAAGAAGATAAGTCGCTTCCCCTTCAACGGTATGCAACTGAATTCTATATCGATATCACTAAGTGCGTGTTTTGCGGGTATTGCGTTGAAGCCTGTCCGGTCAATGCGCTGGCCATGACGAAATTGTATGAATTCTCCACACACGATAAACGGACTCTCCTCTTCGACAAAGAGCGGCTGTACGATATTGGCGAACGATACTTAGACGACGCCAAAAAATATCTCTATGCGCATAACCAAGAAAAAGAGGGGGAAGAGAGTATCGCCTACCGTTACCATTTCCCTGTTCCTGTTGAAAAATCTCAGGATTCGTAAGACTTCACGATGATGTGGTTGCTTTTTGCGTACTTTTCCACGATTAGTATCGTGGCCGGGGTCATGACTGTGGCCTTCAGAAATCCCGTGCACTGTGGCCTCGCGCTGCTGACGCTCCTGCTCCATGTTGCCGGGCTGTTTGTTCTCCTGAATTCCGAATTTCTTTTTGCCGTTCAAATCATCGTCTACGCAGGGGCCATTCTCGTTCTCTACCTCTTTGTCTTGATGTTGCTTAACCTCAAAACCGAAGAGCAGCATCTGCATCGCAAATATGCGCTTGTCCTCTTTGCGTCTGTCGGAATATTCTGTGAACTCTTATTCCTCCTGCTGCAGTCACCGTATGGTGGGGTCAAAGGCACCGCCTCTCCGCAAGTACTGCTCGCAACAGGACCAAGTCAGGCCATCGGCATTACGATGTTCAGTGACTATTTACTCTTATTTGAAATCGTTGGAGTATTTTTGCTTGGCGCCATTATCGGCGCTATTGTGCTGGCGAAAACACCGTCGACTATCGAGGCAAAACCTGAGTGAGTAAGAAAAGAACCGTCATTTCATAGGTTTTTATAATGATACCTCTTGAAGCCTATGTAGCCGTCAGCGCCATCCTGTTTATGACAGGACTGGTTGGCGTATTGGTTCGACGTAATTTTATCGTCGTTCTCATGTGTGTTGAAATCATGCTGAATGCCGCCAATATTAATCTAGTGGCGTTCTCTCATTATCTCGAATCGATGGCTGGTCAAATGGCCGCCTTGTTTATCATTGCCATTGCTGCTGGCGAAGCGGCGATCGGGCTTGCCATTATTATCGTCGTCTTCCGTGGCAAGATTGCCACCAATGTCGACGAAATTAATATTTTAAAGTGGTAACGTGTTTGATCTTTTAGTTCTGCTCATTCCCATCTTTCCGCTTCTGGCCGTTATCGCAAACGGACTATTTGGGTCTCGGTATCCCACCGAACTGGCTGGGCGGTTAGCGTTTGGCTCTGTGGGCCTGTCGTTTCTGTGTACGCTCGGTGTCTTGGGCCATGTCATCTCCGATCCCACTCCACGAGAAGTCGTGGCCTACTCTTGGATTTTTGGAGGCGACCTTTCCATCGACCTGGCCTTCCTGATTGATCCGCTCACCACAGTCTTTTTGATGGTCATTACGGGCGTTGGGCTCCTGATTCACATCTATTCCATCGGATACATGCACGGAGAAGAGGGCTTTACCCGCTTCTTCACCTATATGAATTTGTTCATGGTCTCCATGCTGCTCTTGGTCATGGGGAACAATTACCTGGTCTTGTTTATCGGCTGGGAAGGCGTCGGCCTCTGTTCCTATCTGCTGATTGGATACTACTACGAAAAAATATCCGCTGGAAAAGCCGCCACCAAAGCCTTTGTGGTCAACCGCATTGGAGACGCTGGATTTCTGCTTGCGGTCTTTTTAATTTTCGTCGAATTCCGAACCCTTGATTATCTAAAGGTCCTTGAACAAGCCCCCCAGCTCTCCACGGGAATGGCTACTGCCATCGCCTTGTGCTTGCTTGTCGGCGCAGTTGGGAAATCCGCTCAGCTTCCCCTCTACACATGGCTCCCTGACGCGATGGAGGGACCGACTCCGGTCAGCGCGTTGATTCATGCGGCGACTATGGTAACCGCCGGGGTCTACATGATTGTTCGAAATCACGCTATTTTCGACATGGCACCAATCGCACTGACCACCGTTGGCATTGTCGGCGGCGTCACCGCCTTATTTGCCGCTACCATCGGACTCGTACAAAACGACATCAAGCGCGTTCTGGCCTACTCCACCGTCAGTCAATTGGGGTACATGTTCCTAGCCTGTGGTATTGGTGCGTACACGGCAGCAATCTTTCACGTGGTAACACATGCGTTTTTCAAAGCCCTCTTGTTCCTTTCCGCCGGTGCGGTCATTCACTCACTGGAAGGCGAACAGGACATCCGGAAAATGGGCGACCTGCATAATAAAATACCCATCACCTATAAGGTCTTTCTGATCGGGACCATCGCTATCGCAGGTATTCCACCGTTAGCCGGATTCTGGAGTAAGGATGAAATCATGGCGCATGCCTTCATCCATCACCATTATTTCTTATATGTGCTTGCAGCCATTGGAGCATTTCTCACCAGTTTTTATATGTTCCGATTGACGAATTTGACATTCTATGGATCTTCACGAGTCGATCCAAAAGTCGAATCGCACATTCACGAATCACCAAACATCATGACAGTACCCCTCATGGTCCTTGCCGGCCTCTCAGTCGTCGGAGGGTTACTACTGGGATTTCCGCCTGAACATGGACTACTTCACGGATTTCTTCATGATGTCGCCACACCGCTCGGTGCAGCAGCCCATGAAGTCAATGTAGGCCTGCTGATTGGGTTAGCGACGTTTGCAACCCTTATTGCCGTGTCTGGATGGGCGCTAGCCCGTCACATGTATATCACCAAACCTGGCCTCGCTGACGAATGGATGCACAAAGCTTCCGGGGCATATACGACCTTACTCAACAAATATTATGTCGACGAATTCTATGACAAGATCATTGTCGAGCCGTGCAAGCGGCTTGGAGAAATATGGGATTGGATTGATCGACACATTATCGATCGCTTTATCATTGGCATCGGCAACATGACCGATGTGAGTGCCGCAGGGATTACCTGGACCGAAAAACATGTGATGTACGCTGGGCTCAATGTCATTGGGTATGGACATCACATAGCAGCTTGGGCCTGGAGAAAACTCCAAAGCGGCATGGTTCATCATTACGCCGCTATTATTATTATCGGGTTAGCCATACTGGTCCATGTGGCGTTCTTGTGGTTTACCAGTGCCACAGCATTTGGACAATAATTTATAGCGAATCCAAAGAAGGCCCAGATAACCATTTTCATTCACTTTGCGCAGTTACACATGTTAAGCATTAAAGGTTCATTGAAACGGCTATAAAGTACTACGAAACGATGCAAGAAGAATTACAAGCCGGGTTTCCCATCCTGACGTTTCTCACGTTCTTTCCGCTTCTTGGCGCCATAATCATCTGGGCCATGAAGGATCAGGATTTGATCAAGAAGTCTGCCCTGGGCATTGTCGTTCTGGAATTTTTCGTCTCGGCTTGGTTGTTGATGGGCTTCGTCCCGGATACGGCTGCCATGCAATTTTCCGAGCGCTATAGTTGGATTCCGCAACTTGGTATCAGCTATCACATGGCGGTTGATGGCATCAGCATTCTCTTCGTTGGGCTCACCGCATTCCTAAGCGTGCTCTTAGTGCTCTACGCCTGGGATACCGTCAAGATTCATCCTAAAGCTTTCTTCATGAGTCTCTTGGCGCTTGAAGCCACCATTATGGGCATTTTTGTCTCCATCGACCTCATTTTGTTCTTTGTGTTCTGGGAACTCATGCTCATTCCCAGTTACTTCATGATCAAGTTATGGGGTCTTGGGTCTCAGTGCCAATATGCCGCCTTAAAGTACGTCCTGTACACCCTATTAGGCAGCGTCTTCATGTTAGTCGGCTTCTGCCTGCTTGATTTGAATTATTACTCCGTAAAACAGACCTATAGCTTTGACCTCGTGGACCTCCTGTCGGTTCCCATTCCAGTCGGCCAGCAAATATTGATTTTCTGGCTTATTTTTATGGGATTCGCGTTTAAAGCGCCGGTCTTTCCGTTTCATAGCTGGCTTCCCGATGCCTTGACGCAGGGTCCCATCCCAACATCTGTTCTGCTGGCCGGCATTAAAATGGGCACCTATGGCTTTCTGCGATTTAGTTTTCCTCTGCTTCCCGATGCCTCACGCGATGAGACCGTCGTCGCCATCGTGATGACACTTGGACTCATTGCCATTGTCTATGGCGCAATCGTCGCGATTATTCAACCGGACTTCCGGCGCCTGTTGGTCTTCAGCAGTATCAGCCATTTAGGGTTTGTCGTCATTGGTCTGTTTGCATTGAACTTTCAAGGCATTCAAGGCAGCCTCTTAACGATGATCAACCTTGGATTCAGTACCGCAGGCTTGTTCTTTCTTGCTGGATTTGTCTATGAACGGCTGGGACACACCAATGTCCATGAATGTAGTGGGCTCGCCAAAAAGATGCCTCTACTGGCGACCTTCTTCCTCATCATCGGCATGGCCTCAATTGGCCTTCCCGGAACCAACGGATTCGTGGGTGAATTTCTGATTTTGCTCGGCGCCTTTCAAGCCTATTGGGTCTACGGAGCAATTGCCGTCACAGGAGTTATCTTTGCCGCCGCGTACTTCTTATGGTTTTACGAGCGAGCGATTTTCGGCCCACTGCATAAATCCATTCCTGCGGGTCTCAAGGATCTCAATACACGGGAATGGGGAATTGGTATTGCGCTATGCGTGATGATTTTTTGGATCGGTCTTTACCCATCTCCATTTTTACGCATGATGAACGGGTCGGTACAAGAAGTGGTGGATCGACTGAATCACGGTAGTGCGGCGATGACGACACCAGCTTCTCACGTGCTTAGCCAAGTGGTACAGGATTAAGACTATGGGTGAATATTCTCTACTGATTATCCTATTTGCTCCATTTCTTGGGGCAATCGGATTGATCTTTGTCCCCAGAAAAGAAGAACTGCTTACACGCATGATCGCGGCCGTCTCATCCGGCATTTGCCTGCTTGCCTCGTTTTATATTTTCTTCGCCTATGACACGGAAAAGGCCGGCTATCAATTTGTGCAACGATTTCCCTGGTCCGAAGAACTGGGCATCGCCTTTTATGTCGGCGTGGATGGCATCGGCGGCCCACTCGTCTTTGCTTCGGCCATACTGTTGTTCGCCGGTGTCTTTGTCTCCTGGCACATTCAAGACCGGATCAAAGAATTCTATATCTTCCTGTTGATCCTGGCCGCAGCGACTATTGGCGTCTTCATGTCGCTGGACCTGTTCTTCCTGTACTTCTTCTATGAGATGTCCGTGTTGCCCATGTATGTCCTGTTAGGCATGTGGGGGAGCCACACCAAAGGCTATCTCTCCATGACCGATCCCGAAGGACTTAAGCTCCGCGATTCTGTCGGGTTTATTTTCAATTTTGGGTCGAACAGCAAAGAGTACGCGGCCATGAAGCTCACCCTCTTTCTCTCCGCGGGAGCTGTCGTCGCATTAATGGGCATTTTGCTGATCTACCATTTTTCCGGCTTGCATACCTTTGATATCGTGGCCCTCAGAGAACAGACGGGCATCCAGGAAAACAGTACACTCGCAATCATTATCTGGTTTCTGGTGTTTTTCGGGTTTGCCTCGATCGCACCGATTTGGCCATTACATTCCTGGTCCCCAGTCGGACATGCTGCAGCACCGGCTGCCACCAGTATGCTACATGCTGGCGTATTGATGAAGCTTGGACATTTCTCGATTATTCGAGTTGGCTATGAAATTCTTCCCGAGACCACACGAGAATGGATTTGGATCGCCGCCGTGCTCTGCGTATTCAGCATTATCTATGGTGGGCTGGTCTCATACTTTGCAAAAGACACCAAGTATATTATCGGGTATTCCAGTTCTTCGCATATGGGGTATATCTTTTTAGGTATGGCAGCGCTGGACTACATCAGCTTGACTGGCGCCGTCATTTATATGTTTGCCCATGCTTTAGCCACCAGCATGTTGTTTGCGATGGCCGGGTGGGTCTATGACCAAACTCATACCAGAGACATTCCTTCGCTTGGAGGACTGATGAAGAAGATGCCCTTCATCTCAGGAGCGTTTATTGTTGCCTGTATGGCCTCCATAGGTATGCCAGGAACCGTCAACTTTATTGCTGAAATTATGATTATTGTGGGGAGTTGGGAGAAGTATCCCTTCCAGGTCATCGTGGCGGTACTCGGCATTGTGCTGACACTCGCCTACTTATTTAAGATGATGCGTGGGCTGTTCTATGGAGAACTCTCACCCGAATATGGCCATGCGCAAGATGCCAGAACATTTGTTGATCGCATGCCACTGATTCTGCTGATCGTCTGCAGTGTCTCGCTAGGAATTTTCCCAGGGCATTTCTATGACGTGGTCCGCTCAACGGTAGAACCCATGCTCGACCGGATCAATCAGGTCGCTCCCGTTGTCAATCAAGTCAGCCAACATTCACAAGGATTGTTGCCGTAAGCATATGTTACAGACCTCTCATGCTGCGCATAACACGTTATGATGATATTTGACCTTACACTTACAGGCTCAGATCTCCTTCTGGTCCTGCCGGAAATTTTCCTGACCCTTTGGCTGTGCACCGTGTTATCGGTCGACTTTTCCATGCGCAAGGTTCAACACGAGACCTTGGCCTATCTCAGTATTGGTGGACTCCTTGCCACCGTCCTCATCCTCATTTGGTTTGACCAGGCCGGAATAATCGGCACCCTTTTTAAAAACATGTATGTGGTCGACCACCTCTCTATCTTTTTTAAGATTCTGATATTGCTTGCCACCGCGATGGTTATCTTTATCTCCATTGATTACGTCAAAGGCTTTCGATTTTTCAAAGGTGAATACTACTTCATGGTCATGATGTCAGGTCTCGGCATGATGTTCATGTCTTCGGCAAATGATTTAATTTCCGTCTTTGTCACGCTTGAGTTTTCAACGTTCGGGTTCTACGTACTTGTGGCCTATCTCCGAGACGACATCCGCTCGAGTGAAGCTGGATTGAAGTTTTTCATTTTGGGTGTTTTTGCGGCAGGACTCTTAGCTTACGGGATCAGCCTGGTCTATGGGGAAACTGGAACACTCATATTCTCGGAAATGGCTGGAAACCCTGGAAGCTACGGACTCGCAATAGGGTTTCTGCTCATTTTTGCCGCACTCGGGTTTAAAATCGGCGCCGTACCATTTCACTCGTGGATTCCCGACACCTATCAAGGGGCCCCGACTCCCGTCACCGCTTTTCTCTCCATTGCTCCCAAAGCCGCAGCCATCGCTATTTTAATCCGCATGTTCTATGTCGGCCTGGCATCGTTCAAACCCATGTGGATCTTGATGTTTGTCTGCGCCTCAATTATCTCGATGACGTATGGAAACGTTGTTGCCATTGCGCAAAAGAATATCAAACGCCTCTTGGCCTATTCCGGCATAGCCCAAATCGGAACCATCATGGTCGGGCTAGCCGCTGGAACCAAACAAGGCAGCGACGCCATCTTGTTTTATCTGCTCACCTATCTATTTGCTAACATCGGCGCGTTTGCGGTGATCATCGCCGTGAGTAATTTCATTAAAAGCGATGAAATTGAAGACTACAATGGCCTCAATCGCCGCTCGCCGTTTCTAGCCGCAGCCATGTTCTTATTTTTACTTTCGTTAGCTGGGGTGCCGCCGCTTGCAGGATTTATTGGAAAGCTCTACTTATTCGTAGCCGCCATCGAAGAAGAACTCTATACGCTGTTGATCGTCGGGCTCATTAACATCGTCATTTCCATGTATTACTACCTGATCGTCGTCAAAAAGATGTATATCAATGAACCGGTTGACTCAACTCCAGTCACCGTATCGTTACCGATTAAAACCGTCGTCTACGTCTGCGTCGCCGGGACCTTACTCTTAGGAATTTTTCCTGGAGCGTTCATTGACTGGGCCGTTTCAGCAACGTTAATGTTCTCCAAGATTGCCCCACCCGCAACAGCCGCCCTGTCTATCCTCCCAGGCGGCTAACACTCCTCGTATTGCCCTTTCCCCTATCCTAGTCTAGCCGTCTATCGATTCCAAACTTCCACGCTACACACTTGCAGCAGTTTGACTTAATCCATTCCAAACTAGTCAAAGAGATACTTATAGCCGATTCAATGAACTTCTGTATCCTGAAGCGTTTATACCACGTTGAATGTTCTCCTGGTTCAACTGGACTTGGGGCACCTGTAATCGAGACAGAAGGTGCCGCAAGGCACAACGATGTATAGCCGTCAGGCCCATGTAGTTTGCCCAACGACCGTGTCCAAGCACACTGATGTGTATTTAGATTCGCTATAACGTATCTCTTTCGATACACATGTCTCAATGAAGAACTATTTCCAGCATCATGAGAATGATGTTTCCCTCTATTTTCCGGTATCTTCAGAGATTATCCAGTAGCCCCATCGAGATCATATCCTGGTCTTTTTTTTGCACTACTCAAAAAGAAAGGAGAGTGTTCGACTATGCCTAGCTTTCGATATGGAGGGAAGAAGGGGAAGAAATGTTCATTAACTGAGAGTGCCCGGCATGTCATTCTTCGGACGGAAGATCGAGGAAGGCTAGACCCGAACATGCTATCAAAAAAAGCCTGGAGCCTATTAGACAAACTTGAGCTGAATTTTCAACTTTCTGGATCGGGAGTTGAAGTGCATCACATTCGTGCAAAACGAGGAGTCAAGAAACTCTGTGCCCAAGTGAGGAATGCGTTTAAGACTCAAACCGATATCGAATTTGCGGGACGCGTCTTAGTGGATCGAAAGTCTAAAGTGCCCGTTATCTACACAGAAAATCTTTTCGTGACATTTCAAACCAATCAAAGCCAGCGATCGTGCACACGACTGTTACATGACTATGGACTCTCCATCAAACGAAAAGTTTCCTATACCGACAATGGCTATTTTGTCTCTGCACCGAAGGGTTGTGGGCAACAGGTTTTCTCCATTGCCGAAGAACTCTTACGGGAAGACGCTGTGGAGTACTGTCACCCAGAGTTAATTCGACAAGTTCAACGTCGTAGTGCGTTTCCAGAACAATGGCACCTGAAACCAACAACCATCGGCGGACACCGCATCAGCGCCCATGCGCACATTGAAAAAGCCTGGCAGATCACGGAAGGAAAAGACATCACCATTGCCGTGATTGACGACGGCTTTGATCTCACACATGAAGAATTCTCCGGTCGACATAAAATTGTCCATCCTTGGGATGCGACGAGAAAGGTTGAAGATCCGAGGCCTGGATCACGAGACAACCATGGGACACCATGCGCTGGAGTCGCCTGCGCCAATGGCCAGCATGGAGCCTCCGGTGTCGCGCCTCAAGCGAGACTTATGCCGATTCGACTCGATTCCGGTTCAGGGTCTCAAGACGAAGCTGAGGCCTTAGTCTGGGCTGCTGATCACGGAGCCGATATCATTTCGTGTAGCTGGGGTCCGGGAGACGCCGATTGGAGAAATGCGGAAGATCCAAAGCGAAAAACCGAACATCTACTCCCCGACTCCACTCGACTTGCTCTTGAATATGTCACCGAAAAGGGTCGAGGTGGCAAGGGATGTGTCGTCACATGGGCCGCCGGCAACGGGAACGAAAGCGTGGATAAAGACGGCTATGCCAGTAACGAACGTGTCATGGCCATTGCTGCGTGCAATGATCACAGTACACGCAGTGTCTACAGCGATTTTGGCAAGGCGATTTGGTGTTGCTTTCCAAGCAAGGACTACGCATCGACAGCACAGACACGAGGAATCTGGACGACGGATCGCTCAGGAGCTGCTGGCTATAATCCAGGTCGGAGTCGATTAGGGGATCGACAGGGATCCTATACCAACCGCTTCGGAGGAACATCAAGTTCATGTCCAGGCGTGGCAGGAATCGCGGCGTTGGTGTTATCGGTGAATCCAGATCTTACATGGAAAGACGTGAAGGATGTAATCAAAGATTCGAGCGACAAAATTGACCAGGCCAATGGGCACTATGATGCCTCCGGCCATAGCCAATTGTATGGCTATGGCAGAGTCAATGCACGGAAAGCTGTCAAGCTTGCACAGAAACGTTGAGGATGTATCACCTTGAGCTTGTCTGACGAGACGACAACCATAGAGGCTTATGTATTATTTTGACAAAGGCATGAAACAGGTCAGGCCTTTGTGCTTTTTTTCACCTGTAAAAAGGACACCATAGTATGAAACGCATGAATACCTTTTCTAAATGTACGTCACTGGCCGCAGCTATCGGATTAGTCATCTCATGTATGACCGTAGGCACTGAGCGGTTAGGCTGGACTGCTGAACCATCGATTGAAGGTCTGACTCAAGACGACACACAGCGCATCCAACGCATTCGTGAGCGAGCAAAGGCGTTCCAACGTCAACTAGGCGCACCCAAACCCAGAACAGGACTTCAACCCAGAATCGTGGGTGGGGAACCGGCAGAGCGTGGAGATTATCCATGGGCAGCTTCGATTGCCCTAGTACGACAAAATGGTTCGTTGTTCAGTTTTTGCGGTGGATCATTCATTACCCCTGAATGGGTCCTAACCGCCGCTCACTGTACCGTGCAGGTCGGCCACAAAGTCATCCTGGGACGTCTGAATCTTCAAGAAAGCGGTGGAGAAGTGCATGATGTGATTCAAGTGATTAATCATGCAGATTATGATTCAAATACCAGTGATTCCGACATTGCCTTAGTTAAACTTGCTAACCCTTCTGCACAACCGCCGATTTCGTTGATTGGTGAAAACGGCGACCTAGCAGCACCTGGAAAGCCTTACACGGTTGTCGGATGGGGCCTGCTCGAAGAGGGAGGCATGGCGTCTGATGACCTCATGGAAGTCACGTTGCCTATCGTGTCCAATACAAATTGCCAAGCCCAATATGATGGCACAGGTGTCACGATTACGGAAAATATGTTGTGCGCCGCCGAGCTCAACAAAGATTCCTGCCAAGGCGATAGCGGAGGACCGGGCATGGTTGTGGACAGCGCGGAAGATACGGATCGCTTAGCCGGCGTGGTGAGTTTCGGCATTGGATGTGCTAGACCTGAGTTTCCCGGTGTCTATACGCGCGTGTCGAATTTCATTCGTTGGATTGATGGCCATATCGGCAATGGGACCATGCCGGAACCAGATTCAAACACGATTCCTATCAGTCCTCCGTTAACACAAGGATCTATCGCGACCCCAGGAACCGAGAACATGTTTGATTTCACTGTTGAGAAGGCCGGGTCCTATACTATAGAAACACGAGGAGAGACCGCATCGGTCGATACCGTCATGTCCCTATTTGGACCGGATAGTCAGACGACCCTCGTCCAAGAGAACGACGATATTGATGCGAACACGCGCGATTCAAGGATCACGACCGATCTCGTACCAGGCACCTATCATGTTCGAATCAAGCTCTATCACGATACACAAGTCGGTAACTACAAGATTTTTGTGCAAACCAACGAATAACGATCTTGTTGATTTCGACTCATGACCGATCATGACCTCCGAGAGAAGTCTCTCGGAGGTCATGGCCGTCTTAGCACATGCCTCATCATTTGAAATTGAGTCAGAGAAATGAAAGGGGCAATGCCATGCAGAAATGGCAAAAATTTTCTCTTCTCTTGCTCATAACCACATGTCTCTTAGGAACGCCTTCTCTGACCGAAGCCAGGCAAACGAAAGCACTCCAAGACATGACGACAATGCATAACACGTTTGCAATGAAACTCTTTAATACGCTTGCAGATCAGCAATTAGACAATATCATTCTTACCCCCTATAGCACCTCAGCTGCACTGTCCATGGCGTATATTGGCTCCAGAGGCAAAACACGCGCACAAATATCACAGGTTTTTGGATGGCCGCTTGATCCAAGGGAAACGCCACACGACATGCTTGAACTTCGAAAAGTCCTCAATACTGTAAACATAATTGAAGGGATTGATCTGAATATCGCGAGCGGGATATGGGTTGATCATTCCCTTAACCTTCTTCAAGACTTTATCAAACAGTCGCAAGAACTTTACCAGGCTTCCCCCAATTCCGTAGATTTCCAGAAGAGTACGGACATCTCACGGCAAACCATTAATCAATGGGTGGAACACAAAACCAATGAGCGAATACCCGATCTCATTCCCCCAGGAAACTTAGACGCCCTGACCCGTTTGCTACTTGTCACGGCAACTCATTACCAAGGACTCTGGACAAGTCCATTTAAAAAAAATAAGACGCAACAATCTCAATTCTGGCTTTCTCCTACGCTGTCAACCAATGTTCCCCTTATGACCCAACAACATCGCTTTCCATACGCTGACACAAACTCGATGCAAATCCTTGAACTCCCCTACGTTGGGAATCGTCTTTCAATGATCTTCTTCCTCCCAAAGCAGGGTGAAGGACTGACAGAACAAAAAAATCCTTTCAAAAACCCTAATCTTGGAAAACTGCTTGCATCACTGAAACCACGAAACGTCAAAGCGTCTATTCCTCGATTTCACCTGAGCGTTGGGCTTGATCTTCGTCAAACGCTCGCCTCACTAGGTATGCCACTCGCCTTCGACCAGCAAGCGGACTTTTCTGGACTGAGCGATTCTGAGGATTTACATCTTGCGGCCGTGTTTCATCAAAGCTTCCTAGAAGTCAACGAAGAAGGTACCGAAGCCGCAGGATCAACCGGAGTCGCGATGGAAGGCCGAAGTCTCCAAGTCCCTCAGCCGGTGGTGTTCCGAGCCGATCATCCATTCTTCTTCGTAATCCGAGAGAATCAAACAGGCATCATCCTGTTTTTAGGAAAAGTGAGTAACCCAACCGCTTCGCTCTCCTCACTAGAGTAATATGCCCACCCTACACGTTCGAACAATGAGCCCATTAATCAGACTCTGTTCGCCACATCTGCAAAATACACACAATTTCTAACGTACGGTACGACTTTCAATGTATCGAAATGGATACACTTTGTATCTATTTCGATACGTACCGTTTGAGGTATATAGCCGTTTCAAATAACTTCCACATGCTTGAAGTGAGTAATCGCGCGGGGTTAGTTGATCGACCTCAGCTGGAACGTATTTGGATTCGCTATACTCTTTGGACTCTTCAATACCACACCCAGATACGTCACACCTTTATTAACACGTTCGAAGAATCTTCCTTACTGCTCACGACAGAATTCTGCGGTCTCATACTTGCTTTTACCTTTTGATATCAACCAAGGAAGGTGATGAGTGCGTACCCCCCAAGCAGAAACCTATGGCCAACCGAACCCTCAGTTGCTTATCCTGGAACAGAACAAACAACTTCATCGACATCTAAAACACGAGTCGCAGCGCTACAATATCACAATTGCTCATAACCTCCACCAGGCAGTACGTAACGGTATGCTCCATAATGGAAGTCGTCCTGATTTGGTCGTTATTGATGTCTCACATACACGTGCATTGCGTGGGCTTGCACTCGGGAAAGAACTCCGCGCATACGACCAGACTATTCCACTTCTGCTCATCACACGAGAAAGTTCCGAAGACCTTGCACTGGCTGCACTACGAACAGGCATCAACGATTACATCAAAGAGCCCTTCACCCATGAAGAATTTTCAGAGCGTGTCACATACTGGCTTAATCAAGGTTCTATTCAATATCTTGTGAAGCAAGAAAAAAAACCACAGGATATCGATGTGCTAGCCCACATTCTCGTCGGAACATCAGCAGCCATTCAAGCTGTCCGTGCCGACATTGCAAGGATTGCATGGACACAGAGCAATGTCCTGATCACTGGAGAGACCGGAACCGGTAAAGAAGTCGTTGCGCGAGCCATTCATCGGAACAGCGATCGCCACAATGGAGCTTTTGTGAGCATAAATTGCGCTGCCATTCCAGAAACATTGCTGGAAAGCGAACTGTTTGGCCATGAACAAGGCGCTTTTACGGGAGCGACTCGCAGTAATCAAGGGAAACTGGAACAAGCACAAGATGGGACAATTCTGTTTGATGAAATCGGAGATATGGAGCTCTCGGCACAAGCCAAGGTCCTACGAGCCATAGAAGAGCGGCAAGTGCAACGACTCGGTGGCCGGGATACGCATCAACTCAATATCCGCGTGCTCGCTGCAACCAATCAGGACTTAGAGCAGGCTATGAGTCAAAAGCAGTTTCGATCTGATCTATTCTATCGGTTGAATGTTGCGAGAATTCACTTGCCACCTCTGTGTGAACGGAAAGAAGACATCCCTGCTCTGGCCGAACACTTCATTCGAGAATTCAATCAAAAATTTCATAGAGAAGTCCAAGGGTTTACAGAAGAAGCGCTCAATACGCTACTGCAGTATTCATGGCCCGGCAACATCAGAGAACTGAGAAACCTTATAGAAGCATCATTCATTCATCTGCCAACGCCAACCACAAGACGCATGGACCTTCCGCCTCAGTTTCAAACGAAAGCCAAAGAATGCGAATCACTCCCCCAGAATGAACGTGATCTCATTTTATCTACGCTACTCAGCACAAAATGGAGCCGAACCAAAGCTGCCAAGAAACTCCAATGGTCCCGCATGACGCTTTATAGAAAAATGCTCAAGTACAAGGTCACGAATCGATGCGGCAAAGACTTGAAAACTTATAGCAATTAGGCATTCGTGATCATTGGGTTACGTACAAACGGCACACCAGACTAACAGTAGCATTTCCTCTTCACCGTTCATCTCCAGGAAGCGGACGACGATCTGGAACCTGAGCCAGGATTCTTTTGAAATCTTTTCTCTTCCCTCGTGTTGCCCGGCTCTTTAAATAATCGTCGGTCATGATTGCAGATATTTTCTCAGTGACAGCCGAAGAAATAAACTGATTGATCGACACACCTTCTTTTTTTGCTACCTCTTTGATATGCCTATGAATTGAATCGGGTAAGCGTAGGTTTAACGCGCTCATGCAAGTTCCTCCATTAATGTTTTCGGAGTAATGGCTCTTACTCCAAAACGACGAATATCTCGAAAGTCTTTCATATTGTGAGTCACAATCGTTTCTGTCTGAGAAGACACCGCCAACTCTAAGATATGATCATCTTTCGGATCTTTCAAATACGGACGCCATAAGAAAAATATTTTGTGGTGCTCACTCACATGGCAAAAATAGTCGAGTAATTGTTCAATTTCCCGAACCGTTAACTTCAATGTTGCCCTACTTCTCTTTAAGATTTCTTCATATTCAAACAGGAGTGCCGTTGAAAGACTAATAGTGACTATCCCTTGTTCAATATATCGGAGAATTTGATAGGAGGCTCCGCGTGAAGAATACAATCCAGCATAAACAACATTGGTGTCCAAAACTATTTTCATTTTAAAATGGTACTACATATAGCACCGTTAGTCAATTATTACAGTAGCCCAAGAAAGACCCATGGCAAGCTCTGGGCGCTGAGGAATTCAGCCCATTAGTGCATCCCCCTCTGTAACATTTCGTAACAATATGACAGAATTCTGTCACAAATTTTGTTACACATCTTTACCCATTCAGAACAACTATTTCACAACCCACCTCTTCAACCACTTGAAGGCTCAAAAGCACCATGGATAGCGCGATTGAAATAGTCGTCGATGGTTTTCTAAACATACTGAGCCACAAGCCCAGCGCACGTTTCGTATACCAGAACACTAAAGACTCGTCACAACTCCTGTTACATATTCCCTATATCTTTCCGAGCAACTTAGGTCAAAAACTCTCTGAACCTGAATCCTTTCAAGCACTTCTATCTAAAGAAGGCTCGCTCGTTCTTTTGCACATCAATCTTGCACCATCTGTTTCATTAGAAATACCACATTAATAAAAAGATACGAGGGCCATGCGATAACGCACGATGGATGGTTATGCCCAATAACGAAGAAGAATCTGTCCAAAGAAATGACATACCGGTCATCTACGTGGATGCCTTTCGAATCGGGTACGACGCATACAAATTTATCTTGGATTTAGGCGCTTACTGTCCAACCATTAAACAGTCGATGTATCAGGTACGCGTCAGCATGGCCCCAGCCACCTTCAAACTATTTCTCAAAGAAGCTACTCAAGCACGAGAGAATTACAAAACGACATGAGCCGATTCACATTACGAATAAATCATGACAACACGACAATATTTCAACTTGAATCATTTTCGTTCAAGGATGACCAATGAATAATCGACAAACACAAACCCACATGCCCCGACAAAACACAAAGGAGGATTGCATGATAAAAATGGCCTTAATTTCCTGTTGTGCACTGACACTCATCTTTATGTCTAGTCCATCATCAGCATCCTCAACACATGATTTTTCAGTGCCAGATATTGAAAATTACCTCCAACTCATCAAGGACCTCAAAACCCCTACAACAAAGCTAGATGAATACCTCAAGGAAAAATCTAAACAGATCGACAGCGTAGCCCCAGGCGGTGGAGGAACGGTTAAACTCAATGTGAAGATCGATGGCTTTACCCCACCAAGCGGAGCCACCGTCGATGAACTCAAAAGTGATATCGTTCAGCTGTTAAATCAAGCGCTAGACCCTGCCGTTCCCCTCTGGGAAGAGGTTACCATCACGCCTGCACCCGCAGGAGGAAAGCCCAACAAATTTTCGCTTACTCCTTCAGACGGGACCTTAGCGTATAAGCTTTGGAAAACCTACACGACGCCTGGGGCTAAAGCTCCGTCTAACGAAGAAAAAACTCATCTGAATAGATTACTCATCGAAGGAGAGAAACACATTGTCCTTAAAACCCAGGAAACGGACATCTGCGTGTCGTACAGAAAAAATCCAGACAAGGAAGGGGAAAACATCGGCGATAGTATTTTGGGATTAGATCAAGCTTCGGCGGGCAACATCACCACCTATTCGTTGTTGCGATACAACTTGGCCGACAAGAAGTCTTCCTTTAACGATCAAGCCGCAGGCTTCGGCCTTGCGCTACGATGGTACACGGAAGCTCAACTGGCAAAAGCAAATACCACGAAAATTTCTGATGTCCCAACCGCATGCCGCGCGACGACCAGAGATATCGTTGACTACTTCAATCCGGAAAAAGGGTTGCCCAAGATCGCCCCCCTCTTTTCGGTGGCTCCAACCATCTTCGTCTCACAGGACAAAGACGATAGTATGTTGACGGTCCAACCCGCCCTTACGATTGGGATCTTGAATGATTTTATCTCCATGGGAGTGGGGTACAACTTATCAGGGCCCGATGCGGGTGAATGGTTTATTCTCGCCGGCCCAAGCATCGGCTTTAGTTTTTAATGCAACGCGTATTGTCAAAATTTTTGACGCCAAGGAGATCAAGAAATGGGCAGCTTTAGGCACGGGCCGTTCAACACCATCACCATCCCGGCATTGAACCTCACGAAAGATCGGTTATTAACCGTATTGCTCTTATTCCTGATTTTTCAAATGACTGCCTGCAGTGAAACGCTCCGTCACTCTGGAATCCTCGAACAGCACGCTATTATCGTGGATAAAGCGGGGACGCCATTTCTGCCCATCGAACCCTCCACTTGCCGGCCTATCGCATCGACCTCTTGCGAGGATGCCAGAAACTGGTCCACACATGAAGACGAGACCTACTTGACCAATGCCTATGATCAATATACCGATCAGCTCATCAAATCAATGAAAGTTCATTTTTCGCACAAGACAACACGCAAGATCCTATTATATATCCATGGTGGACTCAACAAATGGGAAGACAGTAATGAAAGAGCTGGTAAGCTTGCAGAGCAAATCAAAGCAGATTCAAATGATGACTATTATCCAATATTTGTCAATTGGGATTCGGCCCTCTTCAGTAGCTATGGAGAACATCTCACGAGTGTTCGGCAGGGGAAAACCGACCGCTGGGCCTGGCTCTCCTCCCCAACCTACCTTGCCACAGATCTAGGACGAGGAATTCTTCGTGCACCCATGGTTTGGTGGTCGCTCATCGCCAACGACTTAACATCCTGGCCATCCGACAAAGACAACTGGTTTTTTAATTTTTTCGATCTAGCTAAAGCCGAACGTGACGCAAATACAATTGCTAAAACGCTAACAACTGAGAAATTCCCATTCTGGCTCGGGCGCCAAGTGGATTCACTATTTTGGAAAGACCGCATATGGGGGTCATTTACCACTGCCGCAACCTATCCCTTCAAGTTTTTTTCTTCTCCCTGGATTGATGCGTTGGGGAAAAGCGCATGGGAAAACATGCTTCGCCGGACCGATCTTCTTTTACACACTGAAAATGAATTTCAGACCGACCCAGCTCATTCAAAAATGATTCAAGCTGCACTCTCCTCAAGTCCAAACGCTCTAACCATTTCCCATTCTCATCCCGCAGAATTTTCCACGAGAATTCAGGCTTGTAAAGCCATTGCCGAACAGAAGCAAGGATTAACTCAAGTCAAACAGGGTGGAGCTCTTTCGATATTCTTGAGAAAACTCGCTGAAAGCATTCTTCAAGAAAATTATTCTAAATGGTCGATCACCTTGGTTGGGCATAGTATGGGAGCAATCATTGTCAACCATATTCTTCGTGATTTTGGATCCTGTCTTCCAATTGACAACATCGTTTTTATGGCGGCCGCATCAACCACCAATAATTATAAGGACAGCATATTCCCGTTTATGGAACAACGTCAAAAAGAAAATCTAAAACAAGGAACTACCATGCCGAGAGTATATCATCTCATGCTACATGAGCTTGCTGAAACGAGTGAGACGAATTTTGGGAATCTTCCACCAACTGGCTCCCTGCTTGTATGGATTGACAACTTTCTCTCAACTCCCAATACGCCTATGGATCGGACTTCTGGACGTTTCACGAACTTCATGCTCTCTCTCCACACAACCCCTGATGCAATCAGACCTTACATTTCAATCAAACGTTTTCCGGGAGGAGGCAGCAGTATGGGAGGGCCACGCGACGGCATACCCCAAAATCACAGTGACTTTTCAGGAAGATTTCGATTTTGGAACGAACAATGTTGGAAAGTACCTACAGGTAGTACACCAGACAAGAAACTCGAGAATGAGAGAAAGAAAAACTGTTTTTATTGAAATATTTGGTCAGCACATCTCAGCAATATCGAACTAATTCCTTTTAAAATAAGTCTGCAAAGTTGGTCATATTACTCAAACAATCTAAGATAGTAAAGGTGTACTTCTATTGAGAAACACGTCATATTTCCTGAGTTTTTTACGAAATTTCTGCTTCACATCGACACTTCTGATTTTGGTGCTCTCTTATACCAATGTTCAAGCAGAAATTACTCCGAAAATACAAGAAGGATTAGCGCAAGCAAGACTAATAGTTGGGCATAATGAAACACTGATTCAAGAAAAAAGCCATTTATTAAAGCTAATGCAAAGTTCAGCAAAGTCAAAAAGAAATATCTTCATACAAAAGCGTAAAGTTCAAGAAGCACAGGAAAGTCTAGAAAATGCAGTCCGTTTATTTTCGTTCACCGGAGATGTTAAGACAGCTGTAGTAAATGCCAAAACTCTTCTCTATTGGAAACAAAGATATGATGAATCTTCTGGAGATTCGTCTTTTCAAGACTTCATAACTAAAGAAATGAAGCAAACTCTTCAACAAATCAAGAAGCTCTCAATAAAGGAACAGTTAGAAAACGAAGCTGACGCAAGGTTTAGTGGATTTGGTTTTGGAGTGGCTATTGGGGTTACCATCAAAGCTGGCGCAAGAGATCGAATTCAATCTGCAGCTTTGGATGCGAACGGTATCGTACGCGTGGATAGAGATAATAATACAACTGCCAATTTCCTTCTAGAGTCACACTATTTTTTTACACCCAAAATGGAGTTCTGTTGTGGATTAGGTCAAGGAGATTGGGGAGTTGGACCCTTTGTAGGCGTGCGGCCAGGAACTGACAACATTATTGAGGCCGTAGGAGCGGGAATAATGGTGGGATTCAAACGAGCCAATATTGTAGCCTCTGACATTGCTACTCAGCGAGGGGATAGTTTTAACTTGGGTCTTGGTGTGATGGTCAACCCTAATGCCAAGGTTCTTGGCGATGGCATTCGAAAAGATCAGCCTTTGCCTACCGGTGAAAGTGATGTTCGTTTCAAGACTACAACGGAATTAGGCTGGCTTGCGGTTTTTTCATATTCTTTTTGACTCATAGGCCACGCATAGTAAATTCCAAAAAACTGGAATTAAGAAAGGCTTATCATTCCTCTGAGCAATAATTTTATTTTTTTCACTTGTATAAGAGACGGCAACTTACAGATTATAGGATCAGACATGAAATTTGATATTTTAGAGCAACAATGGGGTCTGGCATGAGAACAGACTGTTTGCCCACACCTTCTGGATAAACAGGAAGTAGTCTGAAGAACTAAGGTACCTGCTTAATACGATGCCTGTCAAAAATACTCTCGAGCGTTGAGTGCCATACGCATGCCTAATAAACCCAGCCCTTAAACCCAACGTGTTTCCTTTGTCACAAAAAAAATATCTGTTTGAAACATTGACTTGGCCATAAATGACCAGTCAGTTACACTATTCACATGAGAGAAATTCAGGCTTCTGAGCTTAAAGCCAAATGTCTGGCTATTTTAGATGAGGTGGCCCAACAGGGTGAGTCCATCACCATTCTGAAACGGGGAAAACCCGTTGCCCAATTGATCCCTCCCACTCCTCGCCTTCATCAATTTTCTCAGCACGCACTCATGGGCACAGTCTCGATTCTCGATGATGTTATTTCCCCAACCCTTCCCTCCCACGAATGGGAAGCGGAGGCGGATCTTTCCTAATGAAAGTCATTTTGGACATGCATTAGACTTTAGGGTCAGACATGAATATTGACAATTTACACAATATCAAAAATAAGTACTATTATTACATGGTTATCCACCAAATCTCACAAAAGAACAAACCGTGCTATAATGATTTTGTATATAGAGGTAGCATATTGAATGAACCCTAGCCTGGATGTTCATGCATAAAGAGAAAGTAGATAACGTAATCATGACGAGTTTTTTGCTATTTGCACTCCTTACAGGACATATCGATCTGACCATCGGCCAAACTACCAATACGACCAAACACCCCACCATTCCGCACATGATGGAAGTTAACAATTCCAGCGCACCCCCTAAATCTTCAGACTCCCAAGCACCTCCGACAATCAAAGGATCTGAACAACCAACAACTGAAGTTCCGTATGGCGAAATATTCAATAAGCAAAGTGAAAAGTTACCGTTCTATCTAAGTCCTGAATTTGGTGGTTTGGATGGAAGCGATCATCGGCGCGAGATTCAACCCAATGCCGCTGGCCAACGGCTGGACATGGATCAATATAACAGGCAGGTTCGTCCACCAGTTGGACAATGAATAAATCCAAATAAGGCTACTGTAGAAACAAGAATTATGAGCCGAATAATATGGTTATTCGGCTCATTTTTTTATTGATTGTGAGCCAATTACATGATTTAATCATCTCATGTCATATAACTGGGAACAAAAGGACTGGCCTGAGTTTCAGTATGACCTTACAGGCATTGAGGACGTACTGCTCGCTTTTGCCGAAAAAACTGGCCTGGCCAGTGGCATTCTGAAAGCTCTGCCGGAGGATATGCGAACGGAGGCAGTCATTGAAATGATGGCGTCCGAAGCCGTCAAGACATCAGAGATTGAAGGTGAAATTCTGAGCCGCAAGGATGTGATGTCTTCCATCCGCAAGAATCTGGGCTTGGGCGATTCTGTGGGTCAGGTTCCCGATAAACGGGCGGAAGGTGCTGCCCGTCTCATGATCGATGTGCGGGATAGCTTTGCGGAACCGTTGACGAAGGAAAAACTTTTTTCCTGGCACTGGATGGTTATGACGAGTAGCCGCGGGATTATGGCTGGTGCATGGCGCACTCATTCCGAACGCATGCAGGTTATATCCGGTCCTATCGGAAAAGAGAAAGTGCATTTTGAAGCCCCGCCTTCCAACCGGGTACCGAAAGAAATGACGCGGTTTATTCGGTGGTTTAATACCACAGGTCCAGGGGGAAAAGCGGACCTTAAAAATCCTTTAGTGCGGGCGGCCATATGTCATCTGTATTTCGAATCGATTCATCCGTTCGAAGATGGGAACGGAAGAATAGGGAGGGCCCTGTCCGAAAAAGCATTATCTCAGGGGGTCGGCCGACCTGTCGTGTTAAGCTTATCACGGGTGATCGAAGCTCACCGCAAGCAGTATTATGCCGCTTTACAAAAGGGCCAACTGGGTAATGAGATTACGGAATGGGTAAACTGGTTCGCCAATGTCGTATTTGAGGCGCAGAACCAGGCAGAAGAACACATCGAATTTACATTGAAAAAGACCAAACTTTTTGACCGGTTTAAGACTCAACTCAATGAACGACAATTAAAAGTTTTGCGGCGGATGCTCGAAGAAGGGCCGAACGGATTTGAAGGTGGGATGAATGCAAAAAAATACATGGCGATTACGGATACGTCGAAAGCAACAGCAACGCGTGATCTTCAGGATCTCGTAGACAAAGATGTTTTTAATCCCATTGGCGGAGGACGGAGTACACGATATGCGGTCAAGCTATGACCGTTTACGGAATGTACTTTTAACGGTGCATGAATTTCCGTGTTCGTCTCGCGCGCTGGGATAGGGAGCAGAAATCGAAGTACCGTCTTTTAAGACATCAATGACCTGTTGAAGCAACTTCTTTTTCATTCGTAAAAGATGGGTACGTTCTGTGGCTGATAGCCGTTTCTTATATGCGTAATTGATATTCTCTAAGAGTTGTTGACTTTCCATTCAAACCAAAAATTTTTATTGCAGTAGAAAATAAAGATTCTATATATGAAATACCCATCTATATGAGATCCTCAATGCGAATACGCCGCCCCTAAGTTAAGGCCTACTTGATACTTTAGCTGAAATCACCTTCCACAACATGGTTCCCATTTCTTTTCGATATATGTCGCTGTGCGCGAGGCCGCCTGATCCATAGGCATTGTATTTAATGAGGTCATCTGCGTCGATATACGTTTTGTGTTTCTGGCTCGCAGTTGGCAGATTCACGGTCCCGTCACTTGAAGTTTTAACGCAGTCAAATTCTGACTTTTCTTTCTTGCTACAGTAATCGGCATACGTGGTGTCGTTTCCGACAAACGGCACGTACGATTTATTATCCATGGCTTCATCATATTTCGAAGCCGTCAACACGACATGCTGCGCGTTCTTACAGCTTTCCGGGTAGAAGATTCCCTCTCTCCCTTTATCCTCATAATAGCGATTCATGGAATAGGCCCCTTGCAGACTGATCAAGAGTGGGATCGTGTTGCGAGGCAATAACGCATCTCCCAGCTTTTTAACAATTGCCGGCCCCATGCAGACTCCCATACTGGAGACACGTGCGCCAAAGCTATGGCCAAGTACGACAACAGGAATATCCTTCGGTAACTCCTGCAAGGTATCGTGCAACAGGACGCCAAGCCACCCGAACCCGATTTCATCGGCATCATCGGCTTTGTTCCCATAGCTAAACAGCGTGACAATCGGCGTAATCCAATCGGCGGCCCATTTACTCGGCCACGTAATCCCGATGAACATTGGCTTGAAGTCCTCGGCTCCCGCAGCATCCGCCGCCAATCGTACATTTTTCGCAACCGAATTAAAATTCCGAACAGCTTCTTCTTGATCCGTATTCCATCCCATCATACCAACGACGATATGCGTATATGGATAGTCTTGGATCTTGTTGTGAATATCCTGTTTGAGTAGATCAAGAGCATTCCAACTTTCGGCATAGGCCTTCTTGGGAGCAACCTCTCGCGCTTCGTGTGGTTGGCAAAATTGGATATGCGTGTCTGGATCATCGACTCGATAGTAGGCGTTATAATGGACGCAAGACTTCAACCCATGCTGATCACCAAAGTTTTCGAGAATATGGGAGATATACAACAACTTGTCATCTTCGCCAATCCTGGCAATATGCTTTCCAATCTTTTTTCCTGCATTGGGAATGACCACCGTATTCACATCCCCATCTGTTGAGATTAATTCCTTGGGACTCTTTTCTATGCCGATGATGTATCCAGGGAAATTAAGGCTAATTTCCGATGGATAGTAGAGGGCTGAATGAAACCAAATGGGAGTACGTTCCCACGTGCCAAGATCATTCTCACCTTTTCCTAATGTGCGGATGTTGTTTGACGCACAAGCCGATAAGGCCAACAAGAGGATAACCGTAATCATTCGAATCGCCAATTTCATATATTCCTCACTTTGGTAACGAGAATAATTTGCACGTCTTCTACACACACGAACATGGTATATCTACGATTATCGAGCACATCCAATGCTGCAGTCGCACAAACTATTCATGATATATCACTCACCGAAATAATAGTGAAGCAGCAGTGTGAAAACCACGCAAGCCTCATATACGGGAACGCGCCTTCATAGTCTGTATCTTTTTCGATACCATTTATTATCCCATCCGATACATGATCAACCGAAAGATTTATGCACTGGACACGTTAGTCGTTCACCTATTGACGGAAACCTATCAAAAATGATCAGATTTCGCATCAAAAAATCTCAAAAAGCTCACGACCACTAATAGATTGATTGGTGTAACATCTATTTTGCATCCCCATCTGACAGAAGATCCAAACGAGCATTGGATGTGTTAATGCCTGATTCTCTCTCATCTTCATGTTTGAATGTGTTCACCCCCCTCTACACCATGGAGTCTCTATGCCTAATTACAAACGACTGAAGAATGTTCTGCAGGATGTTCCCGATGCCCGAGACTGGCTCTATCAACCCGCGTTAATCCCACTCAAACAGTCAGTTGATGCGCCTAAGGGGCTCTATATTCTGGATCAGAAAAGCGAAGGGGCTTGCACAGGATTTGCCATTGCCGCCGCGATTAACTATTTGAACCCTCTCGAAAACCGGAATTACCGCGTCAGCCCCCGCATGCTCTATGAAATGGCCAAACGGCATGATGAATGGCCTGGAGAGTTATACGATGGTTCAAGTATCCGTGGAGCGATTCAGGGCTGGAAACACATGGGAGTTTGCTCGGAAGAATTCTGGCCGTACCGCGTCGGAAAGAAACACCGAGGAGACCTCACCATCGAACGCGCCAAAGACGCGCGCAACAACACGGTTGGGGCCTACTACCGCGTCCAGCCAAAAATCTCACATTTTCATGCCGCGCTCAATGAAACAGGCATCATTGCCGTATCGGCCAAGGTTCATCGCGGATGGGATAATCCCAAAACCGGAATCATTGCGCACCATGAAAAGCCTGAGGGCGGACATGCCTTTGTTATCGTTGGCTACAACGACCAAGGCTTCTGGGTTCAAAACTCGTGGGGAACGAAGTGGGGACAAGACGGCATTGCGCTCTGGACCTACGAAGACTGGATTACGAACATCATGGACGCGTGGGTTTTCCGTCTAGCCCTTCCAACACCCCAAATATTTGACCTTAAGCCGGAAACCGCAATATTAACGGCTAAGCAAGAGCAAAAGGTCGAAGCCTCACCCACGCCGCGTTCACACATTGCCGGCCATTTTGTTCATGTCGATGACGGGCACTACAGCACATCAGGACGCTATTGGAGTACCCCTGAAGACGTCGAACAAACGGCCGAATTGGTGGGAAAGAGCACGAAATACCAACATCTGCTGTTTTATATGCATGGTGGCCTTAATTCACCAAAGGCTTCAGCCAATCGCATTGCCGCCTTAAAAGAACGGTTTAAAAGTAATGGGGTTTACCCGTTTCACATTATGTATGACACCGGTCTGGTGGAGGAACTCAAAGACTTAATTCTCCGAAAGGAGAATGAAGCCTCCGACCGGGTCGGCGGCTTGAGTGATTGGACCGATCGCTTCATCGAAGGCGTGGTTCGGCGACCGGGCACTCTCTTATGGGAAGAAATGAAACAAGACGCACATGATGCCTTCGCTCCCCACGGTGCAGGAACCGACGCCGTGAATCGATTCACCAAACATATCAAGCGATCAACAAGAACCAAAAAAATCCATCTTATTGGGCACAGCACAGGAGCAATCGTGATTGCCCATCTGCTTCACACACTCAGACGCTATCAGCTCAAAGTTGAAACCTGCACATTACTTGCTCCGGCTTGCTCCGTCGATTTATATCACTCGCATTACTTGCCCGTCATTGAAGGCAAAACCACATTACAAATCAAAGATCTCACGATCTACAACTTAAAGGACGAACTAGAGCAAGACGACCAAGTGGCCAGAATCTACCGAAAGTCCCTTCTCTATCTCGTGTCGAATGCGCTCGAACGCCGGCCCAACCCTCCTCTACCGGACCTCAAGGCAAAGCCACTACTCGGCATGCAAATTTTTAAGAAACTGGTCAAGACCGTGAGATCGAAACCCCAGTTCATCTATTCGAATGGAGTGGATGGCAGGAGGACCCGAAGTACGACACATGGAGGATTTGATAACGACATCTATACCATGAACCACGTCCTAGAACGCATGTTAGGCAAAAAACCATCAGACCCCTTCACATCGGAGGATTTGGATTACTAGGGCGCTTGTGATCCAAAATTCAATTTGCCTTCATCTACTCACAACCATGTGGCATTTCAATGACCATGGAACTCTCAACTATCGCGCCCTAGGCTAGAACACGTGTAATCCACATTCCAAGAACGTAACTGACTGGCAACAAAGGCTCCATGTCAGTAGCTATGGAATTCACAACTACCGTGCTCTAGAACACTTATAATGGAGACATCAGATAGCGCCAGACATCAACGTAGATTGTGCCTATGAGCTTTGCGTGACCATGCAGAACTATCGCGCCCTAGGCTAGAACACATGTAATCCGCATGCTGGAAACGTTGTAAAGTCGCAATGAAAATTGAACCTCAGTAATGAGAGGAACCAGAACCTTGTGTAGATATAAGGAAAGTCAAACGCAGGCGAACAGTAAGACTACATCTGCAAATACACGAGAGCTTCAAGCGGATTGAGGCCTTTCAGCCCTAAAAAGGCAAATGACACAACACAGACGAGAAGGACGGCTAGAATGACAAGAAAAGTGAGACTCCACTTTTTTCGTGGTCGAGGATACTGCGACTCTTCTTCATACATGGCTTTCGCCTCTTCCCAGAGAGGACTTCGTTTTCGTTCTTTCCGAAGAATCATCGCATCAACGGCGGATCGTCCATCCAACCCTTGTAACTCTTCGTCCTGAAAATCCTGTTGACGCGCATTCGTTGAAGGAAGCTTGGCCATCGGAGAATCTGAGCCTTCACGTCCTCCCTTTGCTCCCTTGATGCGACGTGTATAGGGCACTCCGCAATTCGGGCAAAGCCATGTTTGTTCTTCTGCTGCAACCGACACTTCGGGTACAGACTCGGAAGCCACTGGACTCCCGTCCTTGACTTGATGATTGGCCGTCGGAGCGCCACAATGAGGACACGCATAGGCAAACTTGGATATGGGATTCCCACAATCTTGACAAGCAAGGAGCGTCTCATTGGATTTTCCGTTCAAACGGTCCTTTTTCCCCGGATAGGGAAAGGCACATTGCGGACATGAGAGAGCTTCTGAAGATACTTCTTTCTGGCATTCGGGACATTGGACAAGCGGCATGAGTATAGTCCTCGCAATCCTCTCTAGAAATTGTATGGGCGTACGGCTTGAAACACGTACCTAATTATATAGCAAAGTCAGTACCTATATGAGAACTAGAAAAAAACATAGAGAAATTCAATATGTTATACTTATTTCATCTTCAGATTCTGGTCGATAACAGGATAAAAGTGGATGGAATCCCCTTCACCTTTGATGCCTGAAAGCTCATCATGAAATCGAATATCACTTCACCTAAAGAGTAATACAGAGTAGCAAAAGGCCTAAAACACTATCGCATCCAAGCCCACGGACACCTGTAATCTACACACAAAGTTGGAAACCCTATGCTCCCGATAATAGGCCCAACAATTCCTGTGAATCCGACAACTACCGTGGCCGTGGACACCTGTAATCTATACACAAAGTTGGAAACCCCTTGCTCCCGATAATAGGCCCCTCAATTCCTGTGAATCCGACAACTACCGTGGCCGTGGACACCTGTACTCTATACACAAAGCTGGAAATCCCTTGCTCCCGATAATAGGCCGCTCAATTCCGGTGAATCCGACAACCACCGTGGCCGTGGACTCCTCTTGTGTGCTGACTAGCCACCTCTTAGCAAGACGGATTCATACATAATTATGTTCCTGGGGTAACACAAACGCTTACAAAAAACCCTCAACTGGATACCAAACAAGAGAAATTTTGTAACATTTCTGGTAATTTCTAGACTCCACACACAGCCGATGACTCGGAGAGGAGAGCCGTGCATGTAGAAAAACGTCTGTCGCCCAGACTTCATTGCTAATTTTCAATAGACGAGGAACTATGCAGAACGAAACCATAACACAAGCGGTCAGTGAACGGTACGCCAAAGCCGTAACAACCGGTGAAGAGATGTGCTGTCCAACTGGGTATAACCATGAAGAATTAGGGAAATTCATTCCAGAGGCGGTTCTAAAAGTCTCCTACGGATGCGGAACGCCCGTAGGCCTCACCACCGTCAAACCCGGCGAAACCGTTCTGGACATTGGGTCAGGCGGTGGGATTGATTGCTTTGATGCATCACGACGCGTTGGAGCAGAAGGCAAGGTCATTGGCATTGATATGACCGATGAAATGCTCGCGCTGGCTCGCAGCCAAGCTCCTATTGTCGCTACCAATCTGGGCTACCCTGCATCCAATGTCGACTTCCGCAAAGGGTTTGCCGATGCCATGCCTGTTGAAGATCACTGCATTGATCTTATCGTATCCAACTGCGTCATTAACCTTGCCCCGGATAAATTAAAAGTCTTCGCGGAAATGTATCGCGTGCTTAAACCCGGCGGCCGCTTTTCCATTTCTGATATTGTGGCGGACCAGCCAATTCCCAATTATATGATTCACGACAAAGAAAAATGGGGAGACTGCCTCTCCGGCGCCTTGACGCTCAGTGATTACTGGGGTGGATTGCGGCAGGCAGGATTTGGAGGAATTCACCAGGTTGGCTTCATTCCCTGGCGCATCATTGATGGCATTCACTTTCTATCGTTAACATTGACCGGGTACAAACTGCCCCCGGCATCAGCCCAATCGTCAGTGCACTATGCAACCTTTACCGGACCATTCAGTCGTGTCACGGACGAACAAGGCCACAGGTTTACTCGTGGGATCCCACAAGCCATTGATGCCTCGACAGAACAATTGCTGCTGAGTGCCCCCTACCATGATTACTTTGTACTGACGGACAGCCCCATTGCACTGACGCGTGAAGACCCCAGATGGAGATCTGTGCTACCCGAAAATGTTCCTTGCAAATGGGAGGGACATTTTGCCCTCCTGACAGGGCCATTTCTTGAAGCGTCTGACGATGATGACCACAACTTTACATGTGGCCATCCGATGGAAATATGTTCAAAAACACTTGATGTGTTGGAAAACGATGCCTATCGTCAATACTTTGCGATCATTAACCGCGCAGGCGAAACTGTCACACCGCAAACAACAACATCCTGTGGCCCGACTGACGGATGCTGTTAACCATGAACAGGATATTACGGAAACACTCTATGCCTGTTCTCTGCTTCGGCGCATCAACACGACAGGAGCTCTTGCTATGATACGGGAGATTCCTCTTTCGCAACCCACGACCGTGCCGTTACAGAATACTCACATGGCTTCCTTTGACGAGACGATTGCCAGCCATGGGATTCCATGCCTGACGGCCAGCACCATAACGAGCTTACAAGTCAATATAGGAAAGGTCTGCAACCAAACCTGCCACCATTGCCACGTTGATGCCGGTCCACAACGCACGGAAATAATGACGGTAGACACCATGGATATGGTGTTATCCGCCCTCAAACGGTACCCGCAAATCACGATGGTTGATATTACCGGCGGGGCTCCGGAGATGAACCCGCATTTTGAATATTTCGTCACGGAATGCCGAAAGCTCGACCGAAAGGTCATCGACCGTTGCAACTTGACAGTATTCTTTGTCAAAGGCAAAGGACACCTTCCTCAATTCCTCGCAGAACACCACGTTGAAATTATCGCATCCTTGCCATGCTACATAGAAGATAATGTGGACGAACAGCGAGGGAAAGGCGTGTTCGATCGCAGCATTACCGCGCTGCAACAACTCAACACGTTGGGCTATGGCAGAGAGGGAAGCAACCTTCATCTACATCTGGTCTACAACCCTCTTGGACCAAATCTTCCCCCTTCACAGACGGAACTCGAAGTTGATTATAAAAAAGAGCTGATGTCACGTTTTGGGATTGCATTTAACAACCTCTATACCATCACCAATATGCCGATTCGTCGGTTTCTCGATGAACTAGAGGCCAATGGACAAACAGACCAATATCTTGAACTGCTAGTCAACAGCTTTAACCCGACGTCCATACCTGGTCTCATGTGCCGATCCTTGATCAGCATCGGATGGGATGGGATACTCTATGACTGTGACTTTAATCAAATGCTCAACCTCACCACTCACCCCTCCTCGCCTACCACGATCGCCAACTTTGACATTCGTACGCTCGAACATCGCCCAATCATGACAGGAACTCACTGCTATGGATGTACGGCAGGCTCGGGATCATCGTGCGGGGGCTCACTCACTGGAGAAAAAAACGTATCTCGTGACTCGTATCTCGTGTGAAGATAAAGAACGTATCTTGTATCTCGTCGTTCGTATTTCGTAAAAAGAATCTTCTGGCTTTTCTCTTACGCTTCACCCTTTACAAACGACGCTTCACGGTCTTTCTCCAAGCTTCAGGAGGGATGATTCTGAAGAAAACTGTTTGCGCAATCGTGACTACAGAAATAATACGTTCGGTCTTCGACTTTTCTCGTAATGGCAGAGTCAGCCGTAATATAGACCTTACACACCGGGTCCTGGATCATCGCATCCTTGGCCAATAGCCCCTGAGTCTCCTCAGTTTTATTCCAATCGCGAAAGGCACGCCGCACCATGTAAAATAAGATAATCAGCAGGAGGAGAATAATAATAATTCGATACATGCGTTTCCCATTTTGGAGTATACGATTCTGCCCGTTGGCCTCGTTCAGGAACGGTCAAGAGAGCGTCCCACCCTTAGAAGTATAGCTGGGCGCCTCGCTTGAGTCCAAGCTAACCTAGAAACACGTGTTAGCCAGATCCGGCTCCATTCAGAAAGTCTTTCGTTTCGTTATAATGTGCAGTCCACGGTCACCATTGAGAAGCAATGACCATCAGACGTGTTGACTTTTGACCACTCAGAGTCGGATAACTCTGAGTAAATGGCATCTGCCACTGAAGAGGTAGTCGAAGAACCGTCAGCATAATGTTGCGACGGGACTTCTTTGGGACTTGAGCAGTTTTATTATCTGAACAGGAGCGCATTATGGTAACCATTGCACTGATGGGAGAGTTACAGACCACGGAAGGTGAGCGGACAATTGGGTGTGAAATAGCAGAACCAACTTCAGTCAAACAACTGATTCGAAATCAGGGTAAGCCCCTTCGAGACGTCTTTCAATTATTGAAAGAGAAAAAGCTAATGGTGACGGTGAACAGGCGAATTGCTAGTGAAGATACGAAGGTCAACGAAGGGGATTTTGTGAATCTTGTCGCACACGATGGAATGGGAAGAAGTGGACTCACGCCATCACTCTATTGACTATAGCGAAACCAAATAACTTCCAGCCGAATGTACATCATGTACACAGCGCAAAACACACGTCATATAGACGGAAGCATATAGGAACGGCTATAGCACATCACCGTCAGCCTTCAACTAGGAAACAGCTCCAAACTCAACAGACACAAAACCAGACAGCAAAAGGGGCAACGCGTTTAGCTGGCGTTGCCCCTTTTGAGCATCGTACAAATATGATGTGCGCCCTAAAAGAACTATCGACAGGAGACAGGCCATTAGGAGGGGGAAAGTCTAATGGGCCGTAAACTTACTTCTTGACGCCTAGAATTTTATCTTTGGCGGCTTTCGCGACCCTGAATTTCAAAACCTTCTTGGCCGGAATCTTAATGGCTGCGCCCGTTTGCGGATTTCGACCAATTCTAGCCTTACGATGGGCAAGAACCAGTTTCCCAATTCCTGGTAACGTAAATGAATTTTTGGCTTCCTTGTAGGACAATTCAGCCAAATCATCAAGAATTTGCGTAGCGACCTTCTTCGTAATGTCTGCCTTCTTCGCTACATGATCGGCAATCTGAGACTTAGTCATCGCTTTTCCCATATACAGACCTCCTCCTCAGAGTAGATGTTAATTAACAGTGACCCGCCAGCTTTTGTCTTTGTAAAGATATTACCAATGGAAGGAAAGCCCCTTTCCCCTACGAATAAAGAGGCGAAAGTCACACATGCATGTTCTATGAAGCACGCGTGTACCCTTTAGACAGGTAACGGGGCGGAAGTGTACCGGATGCACAATACCCTGTCAACACAGTCGAAATCATATTTTGAGTGGTCATAATCATTGCATTGTGTGACGTAAAACTGATGTAGAATCTTTCGTTGATCTGAGGCTTCTCTTGCAGGCTGCCCTCATTGCACTATACAGTAGAGAACTGTTAAAGAAAGTTATAATTTATTATCATCTAATTGTAAAGATAAGATATCTATTATGGCTAAAGAGCTTCCCATAATCGCATCTCCACAAAGTGGCGACGAACCAGCGAAACAAGACATTGCATACTCTCGAGTCTTCTGCCAACGTGCGGACACTCCGCCGCTGAAATTACTCTTAGATTTCCTCAAAGCCAAGAATCAAACGCCACTCATCCCGACCCTAGACCCTGAGGCTCTTGATGACTGGGACTGGACGCATATCTCGCTCGGATATCATCGAGAACGAAAACCACTACAACTCTTTTGCGTGCGAAACAAGGGGACGTATAAAGAGGTGTACGACGAAGAGCAAATAACCTTTTTAAATCGTCTCTCCCCATTCGATCATATGGAAGGACAAATTGCTCGAGAGTTTGTGACTCGAGCACAATTTATCGCCACCATTCAAATGATCAAGAATGACATTACGGACGAAGGCTATGATTTTAATGGGTGGATCCTTGAATTCTTCCAGGAAAACTGCGATGGCATAGTCCAGATCGATGGCCAGGGGTTTTTCTCGCCTAAAGGTGATTTAGTGGTTGATATGCAAGAGTCAAGCGAAGACATAACCGACGGTTCACCAACACAACAGGCCGCAGAAGCGTAACCGCTTCGCAGGCACAGATTTTCTCCACATTAGCCTTCACTCTTCACCTTCAAGGCTTCGCTCACACATTCTTCAAAAGTTTTGTTCGGAAAATTTGGCAACCCCTGGCGGTAGGCCACGCCATCCTTAATCACTTCAAATAACGCACCAGTCTCAAAGCGTTGTGGATCATCAACCACATTGGCTTGGCATACCAAAAGATCCGCAGGAAAACCCGCAGCCACTTTTCCTGCTCCTCCCTCACAGACAAGTTCTCCAGCCAATCCGGTCATGCCATGCCATGCCGATAACGCTGGGACGCCATCATTCATCAACGAGACCAATTCCATATAATTGCGACCATGCATGCCAGGAAGAATAGGATCGGTACCGCCAAGCATCTTCAGACCAGTCTTAAACGCAGCTTGAACCGCCTGAGCATGAACTTCTGTGACTTGTTGAACCTTTTGCCTCACAAAAGGCGTGAGATCCTCGGCCTGGGTCAGCGCTTGGCCAATCCATGAGGTTGGGGTCACGGTACAGCCTTTCACATACGCCCGTTCAGCAAGCGCCTCATCCATAAACGAGATATGTTGAATGTCCTTGACTCCATGCTCGATGGCTAAGGCAATGCCATTTTGACTATGAGCATGGGCTGCGACATACATGCCTCGCGCCGCAGCTTCTTCGCAAATCGCACCAATTTCAGCAGCCGTGAAATCCCGATCCTCAAGTTTATCCGACGGCGACACCACACCTGGGCTTGCGCAAATCTTGACAAGATCCCCTCCGCAAGCGGCAATTTCTCGGACACGCTTTCGACAAGCCCAGGGGCCATCTACAATGCTGGAGGGTCTGCCGGGGCCTGGTGGCCACAAGGCCGAGACCTGTCCACAACAACGATCCGGCCCCAGAAAGTCCGCATGTCCTCCAGTCGTGGATAGCATGCAAATGGCAATCTTCAGTCGTGGACCAATAATCACGCCCTGATCGACGAGACGCTTGAGCACATGGGTCGCACCTCCTACATCACGCATCGTCGTGACCCCGCCATTCACGAGCGTTGTATACAAAATACGTTCTGAATAGACCAAGCCTTCCGGCCCACCCATGCGTTCAAGGTCTTCTCGACCCACGCCAAACAATGTCACATGGCCATGACAATCGATGAGGCCAGGCGTAACCGTATAGCCAGTACAATCAATGCGCGTCACTGCTGTACCCTTAGGACGCTTCACATTATGAGGCTGAACGGCTTCGATTTTCCCCTCATCAATCCACACGTCGACATGTTCGTGAACCGCATCTCTAGTCGCTGATGTGCCGTCATATAATGTCTGAATGTTTGAGAGTACAATCATAAAAAGGCCTCATGAAGATGAAGAAAGTCGAACGTTGCTTTGACTTCAATGTCTCTCCTCTACCGTAAATGCGTGACGCTTGGCAACCTTCATTTGGCTCGGATTCGTTCGCACTGAGCTACCCCTTTCCGCATAGCCTCATACATTTCGCCATCTCTTCCCTGTCACGGATTCCTTTGCAGAAGCCTGGAGATCATGATACCCTGTGAGCAATAGAACCTAGCACGACCATCTACAGGCATCTCAGGGATGGTCATGTATTTCGTGTCAGTGCAACGCGCACTACTGATGATTAACGATTCGGCAACCGTCTTCTTGTTTTCAGATACACACACCTCGATTTCAGATTGAACCATGCTCTGAATCTCAACTTTATCGGGAAAAACCCTGGGTTGCGAACCAAACATTCCCTTGCTTTTCAACATTTTCACGTAGGTCAATTAGGCAACCATGTCACATAGTCACAACCAGCACAACTTAGCCTTACTCGATACATTTCCCCGTCGACACATAGGGCCGACGGATTCCGATATCCAAGAAATGCTTGGGACCGTCGGGGTATCTTCCCTCGATGCCTTGGTGAAAAGCACCGTTCCGGAAGACATTGGATTAAAACAACCGCTTGGGCTTCATGCACATCGCAGCGAGCAAGACGTACTTGAAGAATTACGTCGTATCGCCAACCACAATCATGTCAACCGGTCATTTATCGGGATGGGCTACTACGACTGTATTACCCCTCCCGTCATTCTCAGAAATATCCTTGAGAATCCTGCCTGGTATACCCAATACACGCCGTATCAGGCCGAAATTTCCCAGGGCAGATTAGAGGCCCTGCTGAACTTCCAAACCATGGTCACCGACCTCACAGGGTTGCCACTCGCTAATGCCTCATTATTAGATGAAGCAACAGCTGCCGCAGAAGCCATGACCATGTGCCGGGCAATTAGCAAATCCGATCGCATGGCGTTTTTCGTATCGGAAGATTGCCACCCACAAACGATTGGGGTCATTGAGACACGAGCCAAGCCGCTCGGCATTACGATTCATACTGGAAACCCGGAACAGATTCATTGGCAGGACACGCAATATTTTGGAGTGCTACTGCACTATCCAACTACGAAGGGATTTGTTCGAGATTATCAATCTCTCGCACAAAGCGCGCATGAAGCTGGCGCCCTCGTCGTCGTTGCGACAGACCTTCTTGCACTCACACTTCTTCGATCACCTGGAGAATTCGGAGCGGATATTGCGGTAGGGTCAAGTCAACGATTTGGCGTTCCCCTCGGATTCGGCGGCCCCCATGCTGCCTTTCTCTCGACAAAAGAAGAATACAAGCGGCAGATGCCCGGTCGGATGGTTGGCGTGTCACGGGATACGCATGGTCACGTGGCCTATCGACTTGCGCTCCAAACACGCGAACAGCATATTCGACGCGACCGTGCCACCAGCAATATCTGCACGGCTCAAGCGCTGCTTGCCAATGTCGCCAGCATGTATGCCGTATACCATGGGCCGGCCGGCTTGAGACAGATGGCTCAACGCATTCGTGTGCTCACGCTCTGTGTGGCGGAAGGACTCCGAAAACTTGGCTGTCAGGTGGAGAACGAATTATTCTTTGACACGCTTCATATCAAGTCAACGGCACTTTCCCATGATCAGATTCTGGAGAATTGCCAGAAACAACGAATCAATCTTCGAATGTTTACGGATGGGACCTATGGGCTATCGCTTGATGAACCCACAACTCCTGCTGAAGTCGAGCGGCTGTTCCAGGTATTTTCACAAACAGAACAGCGTCCATTTACGCTGGATGAACTTTCACAGACTATCGACTCTGCCATCCCAATGCCTCATGCACGGACCACATCTTTTCTCACCCATGAGGTCTTTAATCAGTACCACGCAGAACATGAATTGCTTCGATACATGTATCACCTTCAGAATCGGGACCTTTCACTGGTTCACTCTATGATTCCGTTAGGGTCCTGCACAATGAAATTGAATGCCACGGCGGAAATGATTCCCGTGACTTGGCCAGAATTTGGGCGACTCCACCCCTTTGCGCCGCAAGACCAAACGAAGGGCTATCAAACAGTGTTCCACCAGCTAGAAGAATGGTTAGCCGAGATTTCTGGGTTTGCCGCGGTCTCGCTTCAACCCAACGCTGGCTCTCAAGGGGAATATGCTGGCCTCATGGTGATCCAGGCCTACCATGAACATCGTGGGGAAACGCAACGAAACGTCTGCCTCATTCCTGTATCCGCACATGGCACCAATCCAGCCAGTGCAGTCATTGCTGGACTAAAGGTGATCCCTGTGGCCTGTGATGAACGAGGCAATATTGACGTGACTGACCTCAAAGCTAAATCTGAGCAACACAAGGACACTCTGGCGGCCCTGATGGTGACCTATCCGTCAACTCATGGCGTCTTTGAAGAAACTATTCGTGAAGTCTGTCAGGTTGTGCATGACCATGGAGGACAGGTGTACATGGACGGGGCCAACATGAATGCCATGGTTGGACTTTGCCGGCCTGGAGATATTGGAGCTGACGTCTGCCATCTCAACTTGCATAAAACTTTTTGTATTCCACATGGAGGCGGCGGTCCCGGAATGGGGCCGATTGGCTCAGCAACCCATCTTGCGCCATTTTTACCAGGTCACCCCGTGCATAATCCTAGTGGAGATCAGGCTATTGGTCCCATCGCCGCTGCGCCATATGGCAGCCCGAGCATCCTCCCAATCTCCTGGGCCTTCATCGCACTCATGGGCGCAGACGGTCTCACCAAAGCCACACAAATTGCGATTCTGAATGCGAACTACATGGCCAAGCGATTAGAGAAGCATTACTCCGTGCTCTATACCGGGAAAAATGGATTGTCGGCACACGAGTTTATTCTGGATTTACGGCCGTTTAAAAAAAGTGCAGAGGTCGAAGTCGAAGATATTGCTAAACGGCTCATGGATTTCGGCTTTCATGCACCGACAATTTCATGGCCGGTCCCGGGAACCATGATGGTTGAGCCGACAGAAAGTGAATCGAAAGCGGAATTAGATCGTTACTGCGAAGCCCTCATCACCATCAGAAAAGAAATTGCTGAGATTGAAGAAGGCCGCCTTCCTCGGGATAACAATCCGCTAAAGCATGCTCCTCATACTATTGATCACATAGCCTCTTCGGAATGGGATCATCCCTACACACGAGAACAGGCCGCGTTTCCACTCCCCTGGCTACGCACCAGGAAATTTTGGCCTGCGGTCTCGCGAATTGATAACGTGTATGGTGATCGGAACCTCGTCTGTACCTGCCCACCCATGGAAAGTTTTCAATCCTAAGTCCTGAGCAGAGATGGATTTGCCTTCTTCAGGCCCCAACGGACAACCACAAGCTCTCTCAACGTATTTGAGAGCACGACGTTGCTGACTATCGCCTCACTAAGCACTGCACCAGTGTAAGATTTCCTTAAATTCATGGCTTCAAACTCCTCAAACCGTCTTCTGCTACTGATCATCCTCGGAATCCTCAGCGGGATTCTTCTTGGTGGGTTCCTTCCTGAAGCCGGAAGAACTGTGGCCTTTCTTGGAGAACTATTCCTTCGTGCACTGTTTGTCATGGTTGTGCCATTGGTGATGAGTTCCATGATCGTGGGTGTCAGTAGCCTTGGCGACGTGAGACAGTTAGGTCAATTAGGCGGGAGAACCATCCTGTTTTTTATGACAACGACAGCCATCGCCGTCGCTATTGGACTGATTCTGGTGCTCGCGATCCATCCTGGCGCACCGCTTGAAAATCAAGCCATGGAACCAACAAGCGAATCGGTGCAGGATGTTTCGAAACGCATGGAAGATAAGCCCACGACACTTGGAGATTTATTGAAAACAATCCTCACAAGCATGGTGCCGCAAAACCTGTTTGCCGCAATGGCGAATACAGATGTGCTTCCACTAATTGTCTTTTCCTTGATGTTTGGAGGAATCCTGACCACAATCGGAGAAAAGGGCCATATTGTCATTCGACTGTTTGAAGGCATCAACGAAGCCATTATGGGCATCGTGCACGTATTGATGTGGGTTGCCCCCATTGGGATTGGCGCACTCATTGCTGGCCGGTTGGGAGAAGCTGGAGGATTTGCGGGATTCTGGCCACAACTCCAGACATTGGGGGCGTATGCCGGAACCGTCATTCTTGCACTTCTTCTGCACGGGCTCATCATCTTGCCCATAGCGCTTCGATTTCTGGGAAAACAATCGATAGGGGCCTACGCTAAGGTCATGAGTGCTCCACTCATGACAGCCTTTTCCACCAGCTCAAGTTCGGCCACCATGCCATTGACCATTGAAAGCCTTATTGAGAAGGGCAATATCTCTCGACGAACGGTGAGCTTCGTGATTCCACTTGGGGCCACGATTAATATGAATGGCACGGCGTTGTATGAAGCCGTCGCCGCCGTCTTTATCGCGCAAAGCTATGGGATTGAATTGGGGCTGGGAGAAACGATTATCGTGCTGCTCACAGCGACGCTTTCGGCCATTGGCGCAGCAGGTATTCCTGAAGCCGGGCTCGTCACGATGGTCATTGTCTTAAAAGCCGTCGACCTTCCCATCGAAGGCGTCTCGCTGATCTTAGTGATCGACTGGTTTCTAGACCGATGCCGAACCACGGTCAATGTCTGGAGTGATGCCGTCGGAGCAGCCGTCATTGATCGATTGGAAGGTGGACAGAAAGAACCCTAACGCCTATAACCCGCTTCGATCTTCACGAGAAATGGTGAGTTTCGCCTCGATGAATTCTTGATGACCAAGTTCTAAGCCTTTAGAAATTGCGCGAATTTCTTCGATTTCCTCACTTGAGGTTTTGCCGGCAGCATTCGCAATAGCAAAAAGCCCCTTGAGAAAGGCTCGACGCTCGTCGACCGTCGTCCGCGCACAAAATCCTTTGGTCAACTGCACAAAATCCAGGCCCTTCATGATGCGCTGATGACTAACTTCCATGATCAACTGCGCCTGGTCTTCAGGCAGTTGCCAACCGTCAGCTAAGGCTCGGCTAATAGAATTCTGCTCCTGTTCACAAAAGGCTTTATCGACCCAAGCCACCCGCGCCATGATGCCCGCGGCCAAGCAGACTTTTCGAATTTCTCCATCGGGCAATGAGAACGTGAGACCCCGCGCTGTCATTTCTGCGGCAAGCTGGTAATACACGGTATTTTTTATGTAGTCCTCAAGTCGGCTCTCCCGACCACCATCATTTCCATACGAACCTGTTCGAGAGCTGATCGCTCTCCGAAGAGGATTCCCAAGATGGGCCAATAGTCCCGTACTCTTTGAATCAATGTCTTGCCGCAACGTTTCCACCACAGCCGATTCGGCTTCTTTTTTCTCCCCATCGATATGGACGAGTTTTTCTAATGTCGAAAGAGCCAATGCCTTCTCTTCTTTCGTGGTGATGCCGTTCAAGACACGCGTCAACAATTCCTGACGCTCTTCCTCACTCACAGGTGATTCCATATATAACTCTAACTTCATCCATTCTTCCCCGGAAATCTCCGGCAGGAGAAATAACAACTCTTTCAACGCATTGATTTCTTTTGCCTCTAGCTTTCCATCAGCCCATGCCGCCGCAACCATTAATTTTCCGAGATTCAATACAAATTCTTTGTCAGCCATTGTTCTGTTTACCTTGTCTTAGAAGTTCTCTAAAGAATCTACATCAGCTAAACCTTTTGGCCTTCCTGTAGCCTTTTTATTCATAAGAAGATCATTTTTCCCAATACAAAAGACTGTGAGGTCTTCAATTGTGATTGGAATTTTGCGTTTCCACGCCTCATCGAAGACCACACCAGTAATCGAAGTGAGCACATCAATTCGCGAAGGAGCAACCCCAATTTGAAATACAATATTTGGCTGGGAAAGATCTTTCGTAGAGATTGGCCAGGGGTGCACCAAATTGCTTCAGAGCGTTGAAAACCCGATCGGCATTATCTGCCGTAGACCGCACCCAGATGTCCAAATCACCCGTGGCACGAGGCTCGCCGTGAGCGGCCACCGCATGCGCTCCGACGATCATAAAATCAGCACCAGTTTCGTTGAATGCGAACAACATCTCGACGAAGTCGCGGTTCATCCCACGTTCCATTCTTAAACGCCCATGCTTGGACGGTTAATGGCCAAACAAGTGCAACACGCTCACTCGGAGTCAGGTTGGCGAAATCGGAATTTCGTCCTTCTTCTCCAAGACTCATCTTTCGAACTTTATAATTTGAACGATCTATTGGAACGCTCATAAATGAGATTATACCAGAAAACTAGGTGTTTTTCCGAATACCCTTCTATAGAGATAACATCCTGATCCTGGTGAAAAGAAGGGAATGAACCGAAATGAAGCTCACCAAAACTATTAGAATCAAAAAGGCTCGAAGAGTATGGAGGAATTAAGTGCGACAGATGGAGGGCCGTTCTATGAGAACAACGTTGGGTGAGAATGGTCTGGTACAGACATAAAGACACTCCCTCTATGCAGTACCGTTATATATAGGGTCCCATCTTCCTACCACTTGTGAGCGTAAGAAAGACAGTGTGAAAAAATCAATCCTTTAATCATGGACATGAAATGCTAAAAATCTTTGTCGTCGGTATCGTCGTATTTTTCTACCTACGGTGTAAATATATGCCTTCCAGTTCATGCGTCAGGCTCCTTCTTTGTCCCTCTGATTCGAGAGGTAAGTGTTGAGCGTGGATGATAGACCCACCATGTGACGTGAATGTGTAGCCTGTTAAAGGTTTTCCGTTCCTATTCGTTCGTGGTATTCAGTTGTGAAAGTTTTCCTAATTTGGATGTTTGTCCTTCTCAGACCCAGGTAAGTCGGCGCGAATGATGGCGCAAAAGATATCATTCAAAATATGCTTGAGTGGGCATCTGAAAACATCCTGAAACGAAACCCTGGCCTGCTGGATAGTTCATTCCATCCGTTTCCGAACAGATGCACCAGGAACCGTCACTGCAGTTCCGAATGATTCTACCCAGCCCAGGATTTGACAATTCATACATCACAAACATGTAGTTGAGCAAAAAGTATTCCACATAACACATCTCAGTTGTTTCAAATAGATGGTTCACAAGAATTACGCGTCTTCGAGTACGAAAAAGTCCAATTCTCTTCCCTTATGCCGCTTTTTTGTAATCAACTTCTTTCGATTTTGACTCAGGATCTTTGGTATCTTCATTCGAGATTGGACATTGAGACCTTGTCAGAGTCATCACAAACACCGTCAAGACACCCAACAGATACAACCCAGCTCCGATGAATTCCCATGCCATACGCCACCCCTCCTTGAGCATTCGATTGAACAATAAAGACGATCACTTGAAGAACTACCGACCCCTATTTGTCCTTAGGTAGAGACGCTTGCCTCCCTCAATCTTTCTTGCATCACGATGGAGATATTGAGCAAAGTCCGCACCAATTTGAATGATGGGTTTCCGAAGAAGTCGATGCGCTCTACTATCAATGAAAGATGAACAGGTTACGTTCGTGAAGCGGATTCGCAACAAACATGGCAGGCAGGCATGAATAGGAAGACGTATGACTTTGGATATACAACGTATGAGAAGTGATACGCACTCTCACAGTTACTCCGACAAGAAATGGAACTCTGTGTAGATAATTGCTTAATGCGATGACTGCTGAAGAAAGGCTCGAAAGATATCTTTCCAGGTAACAATGCCTTCGATCATTCCACTTTGCGTCACGACTGGCAGACAAGAAATATCTTTATCGAGCAGGAGATGCGCCGCGTCTTCAATCGTTGTTTCATGTGACACCGTTGGATGATGTCTTCGCATGACCTGATGCGCACGCTTCTGTAAGGTCGCTAAATCACGGTCGGTCTCGGACAACGTTCCAACGTAGGGACTCAGGGCTTGCCAAAGATCTTTTTCAGTAATCACCCCTTCCAATTGGTTGTCACTACAGACTAAGAGATGATGAAACCTGGCTTTCAGAAAAATGGACCGCACATACTCAAGGCTGTCATCCATATCCACAGTAACAACCTTTGTAATCATCACGGAATCGACTGTCATCCAGACTTCTCCTCATCGATCATATTAGCGCATCGTATGGGCCGAGAATGCAAAAAGTCCCATCGTCCTTGATATCGCAATTTGAAGAACGCCACCAGAATAGACGATTTTTTCCTCGTAGTAGTCTTTTTCGGTATAATTAAGTAAATGGTTAACAAAGGAAACAAGCCCATGTCTGAAACGATCGGCTCGCTCCTGCTCAAACGGCTGCACAACCTTGGCCTGCATCATATCTTTGGCATTCCAGGCGATTATGTGTTGACCCTCTATAAGTTGATCGAAGAATCGCCAGTTCAGCATATCGGGACCACTCGTGAAGATTGTGCGGGGTTTGCTGCCGACGCCTATGCCAGGATTCATGGGATTGGTGGGGTCTGCGTCACCTATTGTGTGGGGGGGTTAAATATTGTGAATGCCACGGCCTGTGCCTACGCCGAGCGTTCACCGGTCGTGGTGCTTTCAGGATCTCCCGGAAAGGCGGAACGCATTCAAAATCCCTTCCTCCATCATATGGTTCGGGACCACACCACTCAACGTGAAGTATTTGACAAAGTCACGGTCGCTTCAGTGATTCTTGATGACCCCGCAATGGCAGAACAGGATATTGATCGAGCCCTCGCGGCCTTACGACGCTATAAACGACCGATTTATTTGGAAATTCCTCGTGATATGGTACTGACGCCTGTCGATATCCAATCAAGCACGGCTCCTAAAGAAACAGAATGTTCAAGCGATCCGGTCGCACTGAAGGAAGCCGTGGGCGAAGTCCAGGAAATATTAGCCGACTCAGAACGTCCAGTTCTGTTAGCTGGTGCAGAAATCTATCGATTTGGACTCCAGGAAGATCTACGTCAATTAGTTGAACGCATGCATGTGCCAATCGCCACAACACTCTTGGGTAAATCGGTTATTCAAGAAGATCACCCGTTGTATATTGGAGTCTATGGGGAACTGGTAGGTCGAGAGGACGTGCTGGCGTTTGTCGATGAGGCAGACTGCCTTCTGACAATGGGCACGGTTCTGACAGATATTGACGATATCAAGGTACATACAAAGTTGTTAGCCTCGGGCAGAACAATTAATGCAACTGCTGATGCCATTACCATCAAACATCATCGCTATGACGATGTCCGATTTGAAGACTTTGTGCGAGCACTGTCTTCTGCCCCCTTACCTTCATTCCCAACACGACCATTACCTAAACAGGACCCGCGCCTCTTTGAAGAGCCATCTTCTTCAACACCAGTCACCCTCCACAGCCTTTTTGGGCATATCGATAGTCAATTAACAGAAAACCACTTGGTAATCGCCGATGTGGGAGAATCGCTCTTTGCCTCTGCCGATCTTCACGTCCATCAAAGTGCTGAATTTCTTTCTCCGGCCTATTACACCTCCATGGGGTTCAGCATGCCTGCGGCATTAGGCGCTGGCTTTGCCGATCCCTCGAAACGAATCGTCGTCCTTGTCGGAGACGGCGCCTTTCAAATGACCGGAACAGAGTTGAGCACATGCCTTCGTCACGGACAAGCTCCCATCGTCATCGTACTCAATAACCATGGGTACACCACCGAACGAGAAATTCTCGAAGGTCCCTTCAATGATCTGCAAGAATGGCATTATGAAAAAATTTGCGACCTGATCGGAGGGGGAATTGGACTGCTCATCCGTACCTACGATGAGTTAGTCAAAGGCTTGAATCGTGCGATGGGCGATGAAAAAAACATCTACATCTTAAATGTATTTCTTGATCCCGCCGATCGCTCCACCGCCATGACCCGCGTGGCACAACGTTTAGCTAAGAGGCTTACCTAAGCAGCTTTCTTGAAGTTGCCCGTTTTGTTTTGCACCTCTTCTCTATCTAAGGTTGGAATCAAGTCATTTGTATTTTGATGGCTGACTTTTGTCGTGTTTACATATCCAGCTTTCGAGAGGCTCCTCTTTTTTTCAAGCTCACCGATCTTAGCTATTTTCTTTGCACGCTTTTCATGATTGAACTGCAAACTGTCATCGAGTGCTTGCGCTGCTCTATATATTTCAATTGCTGCCGTAACATGGCCTGCTTTGGCCATGTCGTCCCCACGGGCAACGAGTAGTATTGGTTCACAGTGATCAAAAAGAATGGTTTTGTATTTTCCACACTCCTTTTCCGTTAACTTTGAGCGTGTCTTGCGAGCATTCGCCAGCTCCTTTAACCTGTTCGAGTCAAGCGTAATTAAGCGGACAGTATGATCCAAACTCGCTGTAGCCAATACATGACTATCAGGGCTAAATGCTAGGCTTGTGATGCGATCAGCATGGCCAGTGAAAGTGCCTAATAATTTATAACTTTTCTTATTTAAGTCATAACCTTCACTTTTAATGTCTCGTTCCCATACCTTCGCTTCTCCATTGCTCATTGCCGTTGCTAGACGAGAACCGTCACCATTGAAAACAACATCTCTAACTTCAAAGTCCTGCTTGTCATCGAGCGGCATTGTATTTTCAGTCTCAGCATCCCAGATTAAAGTTGTGCCGTCGTCACTGGCTATGGCCACATAAAGACCATGCTGAACAGGACTGAATGTTACAGCATTGATATCAGTATTATGTTCAAATAATTTGTGTTTATGACATGAAGACGTATCCCATTTCCATATGACCGCTTTATCATCTTTTCCTCCAGTCACAAGAAACTTGCCATCAGGACTAAAAGCAACTGCATTTAGTCTTTTATCATGCTCGCCTACACATTCAACCGTCATATCTCCCGAGCTGACCTCCCAGATTTTCGCCGTCGCATCACTGCTTGCAGTAGCCAAATAATTTCCATCTGAACTAAATGCCAGCATGTTTACTGATCCAGTACCGTCTGTAACCTCATGACTCACACTAATTGTCCGTTCTCCCGAAGACATATCCCAGACTTTCGCAGTCGCATCACTACTGCCCGTAGCCAATAACCGGCCATCTGGACTAAACGCGAGCGCATTGACCGATTTCGTATGTGTCTGACCGTCATTATCACCTTCATCAAGAGTATATTTCACGTTTCCCGATTCCACTTCCCACACTTTTGCAGTCGTATCCGTACTAGCTGTAGCCATATACTTCTCATTAGGACTAAATATAACCCTATTGACTTCGTCGACGTGACCATCAATCGTCAATAGATCTTCATTAAATCGCGTGGACCAGATTTTGGCCGAGTTGTCCCAACTTGCCGTCGAAACATGTGTTCCGTCCGGAGAGAAAGCTACCCCCCGCACTCGATCAAGGTGCCCGGAAAATGTGCCAAGTAGAGTACAGGATTCTGTATCCCATAATTTCGCAGTTCCATCAAAGCTTCCGCTTATAAGGCGTTCATCAGGACCAAAATCCACGCTATAGACTCGACCGCGATGGCCGGCAAGCTTTCTAAGAAGTGTGAAATTTCCCTCCAAACCCTCTTTCCATATGCTGATCATCCCGTCCTTCCCTGCCGTTGCGAGTCGAGAACTATCCTCCTTAAAGGCAACATCGTATATCCAGTTCATGGAAGAACTATCAGGATCCTTAAGTGTGTGCAAGAGGCTTCCTGACTCAACGTCCCACACCTTTATCGTTGCATCGTGACTGGCAGTAGCCAACCACTTCTTGTCGGTGGTCGGACTAAACGCGACCGCATTAACCCTATCAGTATGACCGTCATACTCTTCATCATCAAAGGAATACTTCAGCTCTAATTGTTCTAACTGTGACTTTGGTACCTCCGCGTCAAACTCCCAGACTTTCACAGTGTTATCTTTACTAGCGGTGGCCAATAGACTGCCATCTGCGTTAAATTCGACGTCAGTCACACTATTTTTATGGCCATCTTCTCCCTGTCCTGTGGTATATCTCAGGTCTTTCGAAGCAAGTTTCCACACCTTGGCCTCCCCATCACCGCAAGCGATTGCCAACCAATGTCCATCTGGACTAAATGCGACGGCGTTAACCCTATCAGTATGGGCAAAGGTAGCTATCCGCTTTAACTCTAATGCCGGTGTCTCCGAGACAATCTCCCAGACATTCACAGAATTGTCGTAACTGCCAGTGGCCAATAACTTCCCCTTTTCATCTCGACCCCAAGCGACAGTAAGCATCCACTCATCCGCCTTAGGAAGCGTGTAACGGACTTGTGAAGACTGTATCGCTAGACGCAACGCATCGCTCGCTTTTCTCTTGATTATGTCGTATGGTTCTCTTAGCTCTGTGAGCTTAACTGCTTCCTGGGCAAGCAAGATACTTAGCTCCGGATCAACATCGATATTCACCCTCGTTTCTGCCACCACATCACTGACGATAGCCTCTTGCTTTGCTTCAATTGCTTTCTGCTTTGCATTCAAGGCTATGACGAACATCACGCAAGCCGCAAGAAAAAGAGCAAGCATTCCCACGGCAGCCACTATCGCCATTTTCTTGTGCTGTCGCAGTAACTCTGCCCGATCACCTTCTTTCTTCGCATCTTCTTCAGCTTGATCTAGCTTCTTTTTCTCTATCCGTTCTCGTCGTTCTTGATCCTTTCGCCTTATCCAGGGAACTAAAAATTCGCTTGAGATTTCCCAGAATTGTTTCTCGCCACGAACTTCTCTTCTAATCAATTTCAGATCATGATCGAGACTTTTCAATGTTAACTCAAGCAATTCACGTGAAATTGCCTTAGGCCCGTTTTCCAGGTCGCTATCAACGTGTTTCAACAAGGTTTCATGTTCAACAACGTTTCGCGTCCCATCCGGCGTCAGTAAATCCATAAGAAGGTAGACCGCTGGTGTCTGTTGATGGATTTCCAGTGACGCCAACGCCTGCTCTAAATGCTGTTCTAATATTCCTTTAACTTCGCCTTCTTCTTGAAAGATTTGTTCAAAATCATTACAAGTTTTTCCTTTCTCATATAAATTACTACACACTATTTGTACTTCTGGAAGGCGAACATCCCCTCCTTCACTCCGTTCCTGAAATTGTGACTGAATTTTTTTAGCCAGGGATTGGCTGAATTCCGCTCGATAAGGACGACCTTTCAGTTCAAACGGCCCCCGTATTGCTTGATAAATCTGTGAACTCTTTAAATGTTCCAACCGCAGGTAATGGTCTGGGAGATCAGGACATTGCTTCAAGAGCGGTGTCAATTGGGCAAGATAGTCCTCTCTAAAAGCAAAAAGTAACTTAAATGGACATTCCCGATTGTTCAGAAGTGTCCCGATGGCCATGAGTACTCTCGCGTAGGGAGCAGTGGCCTGACCCACTTCTTTGTCAGTTGAGTGTTTTTTGAACAGAGTGGACCATTCTTCGAACTGGTCAAAGATGATAAGTGGTGGAGTGTGTGAAGATTCCTGAAGAAGCGTCTTGACAAAGTCATCAACAGACAACACAACCTTCGGAAACTCTTCTGTGGTAAATATGGAAGGACGAAACGGCGGTCGCCCCTCTTCTTCTATAGCGATCCGCGAAATGACAATTTCTTCGTTGAATCTTGGTTGCACCCGAACGCGTTCCGGTTGGAATCCTTCTTCGATGGCACGGGGGATCAACCCTGCATTGATCAAGGAGGATTTCCCTGTACCCGATGCCGAATACAACAATACCGCACGGTACATAACGATGAGGCGAATAAGTTTTTTTGACTCGTCTTCTCTCGAAAAAAAGACATGCCGACTTGCGTAGCTAAATGGTGCAATTCCGGGGAAGGGATTTTCCGGAAAGGTTAAAGCGGTGTCGAGCGTTTGATCGCTCATGATGTAAACTCGTTTCCTGTTACTTCCTTGTATAACCAAGGAACAAAATCCCATAAATCTTCAGAAATAAACGATATAATTCGCCGCTCATTCTGCCAAACATTGAGCAGAAGTGGGTCTGGGCTTCGATCAACAGAGAACGAATTAGGAAACTTTGATGAGTCCAGCCGCCATCGTAGGGTTTTAAAGAGGAGCCGTAGGTTGTAATCCTTGAGGCTATACCCAATAAACAGGGTTGGCCATTTTCGAAGCCGATACTTTATCGTTTCAGGCAGGGGATGAATGGAATCCTTATCCGACATTCGTTGAATGAAATGGATATAGTTCTCATCAGTCAATACAAGAGATTCCTCTTTTTCTAAATCACCATGCATCTTAAATAGGATTGGGCGCACCACCGAAGGATCGTCATTGGGATCCTCTGTGGGCTTATCCCCGTCGCAATCATAGACAAGAACGTTTGGACTTTTCTCTTGTCCATTGACCTCCACCTTTCGAAGAGAAGATTCCATAAAAGAATCGAAGTTAGTGGTCATGATAATCTTAAAGGGCAGTTCCGCTAACATTCGTAAAGCAGGTGAAGGTCTTTTCCCATCTCTCAACCGTGTTTTCACAGAATCAACGAGTACCTTACGACCTGCTTTTTGTTCGATAAACAGTGATACTCGCTGGAGATCATGAGGGGAGTCGTCAGGAAATTCAGTCTTAAACTCAAATTCTTCCGCCAGCTCACTTGCGAGTGTTCCGCCAAGCGGAACTCGTTCAGATTCTGGATACGAATAGCGTGAATCACTTGGGGGAGCGTGAACACCTGCACCAAGAAAAAGAATGCAATTTCCATCTTTGACTTGCTTAACCAGTTCTCTCTGTCCCTGAGATCCATTGCCATTCATGACTGGACACCTTTCACTCTACTCTCTAGCAACTGCCCGCTGGCCATTCCTTTAACTCTTACTGTTTGTTAGTCAAATTGCACACTCATAATTGAGAGACCGTAGACATCTCTGCTGATAAACCAACATCCGCACTCTCAATGGCTCGCATATGCTCTATTGAAATTTCTAACAATTCTGTCTAGGTCAAAAATTAACAGACATTTCAGGTTATACTTTGGCTGACTTCTTTCGTGTTAACGAAATTTTCTTACGAACTTTCTCGCTCCGTAGGGGAGCCAAGGTTCCATTTGTTTTCAAAGAGTCAAATGTCGCAATCTGTTCTTCGTGCATGACCTGCTCCACACTCATCAAGACCTTTTGGCAGACTTCAAGTTCATTTTTACTCCACGTCAAAAAGTACACTCGATCAATCGCACAGCTTGGATGAGACTCGAGATAAGCGATCGCAGCATGAAAGAGCCTTTCAGCGGTATTTGACAAATTACCCATCCCTGTTCCTGCACCAATAATCGGAAACAAGAGGGATCGCAGGTTCAAGCTCGAATATTCTGTACTGTTGGCTTTTTGCAGTACTGTCGTCACACAAGCCTCAACATTTCGAATGGGACAATATCCCTGCCCAAGAACTCCTTCGACTGAAGCGACGTGAAAGACTTTCTTTACACCATGCGTCGCCTCGAGTTCTCCAGCTTCCGTTGCAATAACCGTTGTGGGTGGAACATGCGTATAGTGCTCCATGATCCTTGATAATTCATCCGCGATCGTATCTTCCACTACATGACCAGTTTGATGTTTTTTTGCTCCCAAGTACCTGATCACACTAGAAATGGATCGATCAAAAAATCGAGCCATCTGCATATTCGTATTTTCCGAATTGACCCACCCATCGATTCCTCTAATGTTTTGAATATCCCCTGTAATGAGACCAAGACGTTTTTGGGAAATCGCTCGCAATGGATATTCATACACCTCACATTTGTGAATTGGCTTTGGATCTGTGCTTATCCGGATATTCAGAACTTTATGCACCGGGCTGTCTGTATGGTTCGATTTCATCCCATTGTCAATAAACGATTGTATGGACTTTCTTGTGACTTGAATATTTTTGAGATCATCGGGGTCGTAACTGATCACTCGCAATCCTTTGATGTTAAAAGGTGCATGTGTTCCTTTTTGGCGAACCAATACGGTGACAGCATTTTTTAGGGTGTGCCGAATTCCTAATTCATAAAACACGTTGGCGTTGAGAGTGGTAATGTCAACGAGGACAACACCTGACTCCAAAATATATTCAAACATGTCTCCATGAATAGAACCCGCTTTTTCTATTTCATCACATCGAATACACTGAAGACCGAGTTCTTCAATGGCCTCCTTAAAGATTCGTAAATAAACTTCGTCAAAATTCACTTCTTTCTTATTTACGTCAAGTTTCTTCCCAAACGGCATAATTACAAAACATGTTTTCGGCAATGTCATGAGGGGTTGTCCCATGAGTTTTCTCAGCTCATCATGCGATCATTGATTCACTTTTTTGTAGTCGGCTGATTTATCACTTTCAGAAAGCAAGCCTGATGCCAACGTTCAAATCATGTGACAAAATAATTTCCTAGGTCATATGACACATAATCGATGCCGCGAATAGCTTCTTCTACAAATACAACTATAGCCGTTCCAATTTCCTTCCATCTGTACGACGTGTGTTTTGCGCTGTGTACATGATGTAAATTCGGTTGGAAGGTATTTGGCTTCGCTATAGTGCATCAGATCCGGTTGCGACATATAAAAAGATACAGTGATGTATCCTATTCGATAACAAGGTCACCTTTTATTATGACTAGGAAACAATTCAGCAGCATCCGATTCAAACATTCAATTCGACTCGGAGAACATCATCCTGAACTTCCGCCAAACCAGATGACAGTCCTATACTTGAATGTAAAGCATGGAAGGGAAGGCCGGTCATGTCCAAGAGGCGACATGCAGATGAATTGAAAAAAGAAGTGGTCAAGCAGGTCATCGAGCGAGGATACGCCGTGAGCGATGTCGTAAGGCGATTAGGGATTTCCGTGCAAAGCTTGGACAAGTGGGGGAAGGTGTATAACCCTACCCTATAAGACAGAACTCAAAAATGTTTGGTGCGAGAATTTGACGTTAAAATTTGTGACCCTATGCTTGAAACAATCTTGCCCGCGATGGAGGTCGATTCGAGCTAGCATTAGTAGTGCTCTGGATGAGTTTCTAGTCGGCCCTAGTGAGTATCCACTACATCTACCAATAGCAAAGGGCTTTCAGCTCCATCTAACGCTGGGAAACCAAAACTGAAGACACAGTATTCTGTATAGGTCAGCCCACTGACAAGGATACCTCAGGGTTACGTCGTCTCAGAAATCATACGAAACATGGAAGCATACATTGACGAGAACCCTTAGAAAATTGAGCGAGTCAGGCGAAAATATTCGACATGGTGACTCATATTCATCGATCGCATTGGCTATGGAACCAAGCAAGAAGAAGTTCGAAAGTACATTAAGAAGCCTGTCGTCTGGGATAAATTTTTTGTGGTCAGCCCTATGAATGATGCCGTCTACGAAATCTAACACCGCCGCAGCATTTCCTTTCAAACTTGACGAATTCAATGGTATGACGTATTGTCATACTTAAAGGAGACAGATGCCCAGATCGAAAATTGCCATATCTCTTGATGAGTCGACGTTGAAACGCTTGGATCAACTCGTTGATAAGGCCTCCTTTCCTAACAGGAGCCAGGCCATTCAGGAGGCCGTAGACGAAAAACTTGCAAGGTTGGAACGAAGCCGATTGGCTCAGGAATGCGCTAAGCTTGACCCAAGGTTTGAAAAATCGTTGGCTGAGGAAGGCTTATCTGAGGACACTTCAGAGTGGCCAGAATACTAAGGGGAGAAATTCGGTGGGCAGAGCTCAACCCTGTTCGTGGCAATGAACAAGCGGGGCGTCGTCCGGTTCTCATCTTGAGCCATGACGTTTTTAATGAACGCTCCGGTACGGTGATAGCAGTGGCCCTCACAAGCCAACCACAGCGGGCTGCCTTCCCACTCACTCTTGAAATTGAATCGAAGGGACTTCCTAAGAAATCATGGGTGAAGATCAGTCAAATTCGAACCCTGGCAATAGAACGTATTGGGCAACGACTTGGGAAATTGAGTCAAGAAGAACTTACGCTGGTCATCGAAGGATTGAATGAAATTATTGGTTCCTAATCAACTTTAATACCTGACACTTCTCAACCCTTCATTTGCAAATACACCATCTGCAGCCCCACCATCGTTTTCGCATCACGAATCGTGCCTTTTTTGATTTCGGCAATGGCTTGTTCAAGCGGCCATTCGAGAATCTCCAGCACTTCGTCCGTATCAAGATGCTGTTGACCTTTCACCAACCCGGTTCCTTTGTATACATGGATCACCTCATCGGTGAATCCTGGTGCGGTAAAGAGACTCGTAAGCAATTCTAGGTTCTCAGCTCGATACCCAATTTCTTCTTCTAATTCACGACCCGCGCAATCACGTGGATCTTCGCCAGGATTCAACTTTCCCGCTGGAATTTCATAGATAAACCCACCCGCCGCATGACGGAATTGACGAATCAAGATGACCGTTCCGTCGTCCTTCACCGGCACAATGGCAGACGCGCCGGGGTGCCGAATCATTTCCAATTCAGCCGTGGCTCCATTGGGGAGCGTCACGGTATCAATGTTGTACGTGAGAAATTTGCCGGAATAGATGTGTTTGACGTTCATAAAGTAAAGGAAAGATGGAAAGAAAGGTTAAGACGAGGTTTTTCGTCTATAGAATGGAGGTTTCACCACGACAGCTGGCACTTTCTTGCCACGTACTTGAATCTCAAGCGATGTCCCTTCGCTTGAATATTGTGGCGCTACATAGCCCAAGCCTATGCCCTTTTGGAGAATAGGCGATAAATTCCCACTACTAACTTGTCCAACCTGTTCGTCTTTTGAATAAATCGCCATGTCATGTCGGGGAACGGCCTTTTGGAGCAACTCGAAAGCCACAAGCCGTCGCTTAGGTCCATCCTGCTTTTGTTTTTTCAGAACTGCAGACCCAATGAACTCCGGCTTTTGAAATCCCACAACCCATTCTGCTCCAGCTTCGACTGGTGTGGTTTCTTCGGTAAGATCATTCCCATAAAGAAAATACCCCATATCAAGACGCAGCAGGTCACGTGCTCCCAGGCCGGCAGGTTTTAAGCCATGCGGCGTTCCAGCCTCGATTAGGCGTTGCCACAGCTCAGGCACGCGTTCAGCCGAGAGATAGAGCTCGTACCCCAGTTCTCCGGTATAGCCTGTTCGTGTAATAAGAACATGGTCACCTGATACCGTTGTATTCAGACACCAACGCGGCTTGAGTTCATCAAGTGAAGAATCTTTCAGGATTTCGCATAAGATGTTTTTAGACAAGGGACCTTGAAGAGCGAGTTGCGCCATCTGAGTTGAAACATCTTCAAGCGTAAAACCATTCGGCCGTTTAACTTGTTGCTCAGATAGCCATAGACTGATTTTCTCTCGGTTTGAGGCATTTACGCACAGAAGATAGTCGTCTAAGCCGGTACGATACACAAAGACATCGTCCTTAATCCCGCCTTCAGGATTGCACACCATCGAATACTGCGCCTGCCCCAACGATAATTTGGCAACATCGTTCGTGGTAACCCATTGCAAAAAATCGAGAGCCCCCTTCCCTGAAAACATAAGACGACCCATGTGACTCACATCGAACAAACCAGCGTGTTGCCGGACTGCATGATATTCATCGATGACACCAGAATACTGCAGTGGCATCGACCAGCCTGCAAAATCCACAAGCTTGGCACCATGCCCCTGATGGGCTTCATAGAGTGGCGTTTTATTCATTTGTCAGATGGCTTTTCAACATTTATCTTCTTCACAACCTTATCGGACCTCGAGTAATTCCACATCAAATTTCAACGTCGCGTTCGGAGGAATAACTCCCCCTGCTCCTCGTGCGCCATAACCCAAGTCTGGCGGAATAATTAGTTGGCGCGTCCCACCGACCTTCATGCCTGCGACGCCTTCATCCCATCCTTTGATAACTTGCCCTGCGCCAAGAGGAAAGGAAAACGGATCATTTCGATCTTTAGAACTGTCGAATTTCGTTCCATCAGTTAACGTGCCGGTATAGTGCACAACCACATGGTCACCTTTTTTTGCTTCTTGGCCATCACCAGGAACAACATCCACATATTGCAACCCAGAATCGGTCGTCACAACGCTTCCATCATCTGCCTGAACTATTGTGCTAAGACCACACAACAATAGACTCATTACACACATCATGATGCCACTCTTACTCAAGGTTCTACTCATGGGCTTTCTCCTTTGCTTCTTACGCAACGTGAAAGATTGGAATGATTAGGAACTCGCGATAGAGGGATCACAAAACAGGGCAACACTCGCAGTATAACCATGCAGATAGTTTTTCCCACCGACCGGCCCGATTTCTCCTCCGGCAAAAAACCCGGCAGTGGGCACATTCCCGAGTTGATCCCGCAAGACAGTGATATCATGATGAGGCTCGGAGAACAATCGTGTCCCGCGACAATTACAACTAAAGAGCAAGGCCCCTTGCGCTGGACGATTACGATGGATTCGATGGTCTTCCTCTAAAAGCGTTCGCAGTTCTTCGTCAGCCGCCTTGCCATCTCGCAGATGAAATTGCAGTGTTTGCCCTTCATGAACGATATCCGAGATGGCTACACCGCCAGATTTTTCGTCGGCCCCCATCAGGTCTCGAATAAGAAAATCTCTTCGTCCAAATTTCCCACGATATTCATTCATGGCGAGACCAACTTGAATGGATTGTGTCGCATGCTGACTCGTCTCACGTACACCCTGTATCGTAGCCTTTAATCGGTCTAACATGGGCTGACCACCTAATTCATAGATGATGTTTCGATCAGACTTTGTCACCACATACGGCTCACCAATTGGCTGACACCCCTGAGAAACGACGGTTCGAACCTCGATTCGTCCACTTACGGCCACTCCCACAACTCCACTGTCATAGAGATCTCGATTGAGCACCAGTCGATTTTCACCACTATCGGTCCCACCACTGGCAATCCCTCCTATGGCTACAGAGCCTGGAGAGTCTTGATCGATTGAGGCAAAAACTTCATCAATGGGAGTCGTAAAAGGATCGGCAAAAAGAAAAAAGTATGGGTGTTGAGAATGGGTATGAAAATCTTGCGGCCATCCTTTTAGAGAAAGACGTCCATCACGTTCGTGTGCCGTCAAACGTATTGGTGTCATCGTCACATCTGGAAGCACAGCAGACCACAAGATGATGGCTGGCTGCTCTTCAAATTCTTCCGTATCACCAATCACCCCATGATTCATGCAGCCCACCAAATTCTGTGGAGAAATCTTTTCCTGAACGTATGCATGTAAGGCATGGGCTTCTTCAGAAAAGAAAGACGAAAAGAAGAGGAATGCTAAATCAGGAGACGTCTGCCCTAACGACCGAATGGTCGATTTCTGCAGAGCGTCGACGGCTTTCTCGACATCGGCTTCTTTAGAAACGGCAACATGATATTGCATGGCACACACTCGAATATTTGGCTATTCATAATGGGAATTGCGCTTGGATCGTGAAAAGCACCTATCAACCCATTGGGCTTTTTCACATAGTAGCAACGAGAAGCCTAACAAGCACACAGCTAGCTTGTCCATGAAGGACTGGTGAGAGTAGTTCGCTACGGAACATGTTGCGAGTCTCCAAGCTTTGGAGGTGGCATAAAATCACGTTCCAACATTCGATACGGCGTGAGCTCTAAGCCAACCTTGGCATACACTGATCGCGCAGTGGCATTATCTTGCTCAACATATAATCTCACTCCGCACACGTCTCGACGCACCTTCACTTGCTCATAGACATGTTGGTACAGCGCACGAAACACTCCCCGCTGTCGCCAATCTTGATGGACATACACGCTTTGTATCCACCAGAAATTTGCATTTCGCCAGTCACTCCACTCATAGGTGATCAAAAGCTGGCCGGCAACGACAGGTTTCGATTTTTCTGTTTGAACCTCTGCGATCAAATAAAATCCGCGTGAAGGCTGTTCAAATATGGCCTGAACACCGGCTCGCAACACGGTTTGGTCGAGACTTCGTCCTTCAGTTTCTAAGGCCATTGCCGTATTAAATTTCACGAGATAATCTATGTCCGACAACACGGCATCCCGAATCACGATTTTTTCTTGTCGTTGGTCAGTCATGGCAAAGGCACCAAAATTGAATGAAAATTAAGCCGAACTAGAGGGTGGATTGAGCCACCCGGGCGAGGGACGGTAGAGCCCTGCTGAGAACTCCAACTTCATCGCCTCTTCAGGACGTAATCGTATGAGATGAATTTTATATTCGGGAATAAAGGCTAAATAGCCGGTAAAAGGATGAATGGCCGTTGGCACAAAGACCATGACCAGCGCATCATCATGAGAAACCTGCAGCCATCGTGGGGCATAGCCCATGATAAACCCGACTGCCCACAGCCCATCTCGCGGAAAGGGAAACACGGCCACCTTGCTTTGGCCAAAACGTTCTTTAAAATTAATAACATCCGCCATGCTTTTGAGCGTGTTATAGATACTTCGAACCAATGGAACTTTCTCAACGGATTCCTCAATGTTGGTATGAATTCGATGACCAACAAAATGCGTCATCCCCATGCCAACGAGCAACACGAGAATGGCAAAAGAGGCAATGCCGGACCCTGGAACCTTGACATGAAACGCTGCTTGAAACACATCCACCGTCATGTGATCAAGCGCATCAAACAATGTGTATAAGATTAAAAATGTTCCCCAGGCGGGAATGATAATGATTAACCCTGTCCAAAAATACCGTTGAATTTGTGATAAAAATTTTTGAAACATGGTGCTATAGTTTTTTAACTTTTCATTAAGACCTATTTGTCTGGAAAGTGCTATAGTCGTTTCACTGAATTTCCCTACCCTTGAAGCCGACACCGCGTTGAAAGTCCTTAGATATTAACCGGACCAAATTGAGATTCGCTATAGTGCAGAGGAGCTTTTGCTTAAGAACATGGCCCTTCTCATTCCCTCATTAATCGTATGCCTTTTTTATCGTCCTAGGTTTTTGCTCTCTGCCGGGGTTCGTCCCGGCGACCGAGGCCCTTTTGTTTCGGCAAAAGGACCCAAAACCATGAACGCCCAGGCCAGGTTTATCTGATGAGATGAACACCATTTGGTGGTGCGGGCTAACTCGCTTCTCTCAAACAAGCCCGCCCAGTATGAGAGGCGTTCACTCAACGGACTCTAACGAAACCTCATCCTTTCTTACGGAATGCACATGCCTAATCGAACGCAAGCATACACGTCAACTGCATGAAAGAGTCGTGGCACGGCTAGAGCCAGCAGGCGTCAGAGCATAGGTACTGAGAAAAAGTTAAAAAGCTATAGCTCTCATGCACCCTGTACTGTATCAGATTAACTTGATTCGTTCATCAATTCTCACCGAAATCGTGATGGGGTGAGGAAAGTTACCGGCTGACGTTACGAGATATGAGTTACATGAATACTCAACACTCTCAAGGGACCTACCGGGATTACACCTCACTGAATGCTTGTGTCTTGTCAAAGAGAGTGATACATTTTGTTGGGCTCGTTAATGTGACACGATTCGATAAAGGAGTACGCCATGGCAGAACCAGTGGACAACGCCAATAAAGGAACCATAGACCCTGGACTCTTAGCAATCCTCTGTTGCCCAGAAACAAAGTTAAACGTCTTAATGGCTGATGCCCAACTGATTGAACGGGTAAATACTGCAATCGAACGCGGAGAGACTCTGAACAAGGCAGGGCAACCGGTCAAGGAAAAATTGGATGGCGGTCTGATTCGCCAAGACAAGAAAATCCTCTACCCGATTCGAGACCAAATTCCTATTATGCTAATCGAAGAAGGGATTATGCTAGAAAGTGAACCGTGAGATAAGCACTCTTGCCTCGGAACACAGATGTGTGTCCTTTCGGGTTGACGAGAGCCATTGCATCAATCGAAATGCTCTTCCGTTGACTCGCCTTTCACAATCCACCAAATAGACCGCACAACTTGCACCATCACATAAATGGCCAAGCTGATGAGGAGGCCATACATTCCGGAAGCTTGCGGCTTCCAATTTTCGGCATCATGTATCACCAATCCTAAGGTGACATGTGCCCCAAGGCCAAGACACAACGCAAAGATAATCCACTCTCGGACGGCCTTTTTATTTTTTGCGTCATCCATACAGACATTTTTTTCATATATGCAATGCTTGGAATACGAGGAAGAAGATGAAACTTCAACCCTGTATGTATAGCTTTTTAGACCGGACTCTTACTAGATTCAATCCCAGTGGCGGTGATAAGGCTGGTGAGATAGTCACTGACAAAAATAAGCGCTTCTTCCCGTCCATCAGCTCGTCTACCCTTTTCACGTCGTTGAATTGAGAGTTCATGTTCAAGGTCTGACTTCACATCGCCTAGAAGTTTTTGGAGCGATGCGGTCGTTAAATTCACATCAACATCTTCTATTTCTTGGCAACGATCAAGGACCCAGTTCAGGCCTTCGACACGTCCAAAATATCGTTCCTGATCGGCAGCATCTATTCTACCCATGCTACTCGCAAATGCCTGGCCCTCATAAATAAGATTATAAAAACTTGAAACGGCCTTGTGTAAAGTTGAATTCATTCCTGTTCTCCCACCTTAAAGCTCTCAAATTTATTTCTTCACATTTCCTTTGAATTGTTTCGACCTTGCGGTCAGCGTCCCAACCAGGCGGATGCTGTATCTCCTATAAAAAATAATACAATTTATGAAATAGGCTTTCTGAAAACTTACAGTTTCTCTCCCTCATGTAAACAACAAAGGATGAAACTCAGCCATAAATCCATAATATAATGGCGCAAAATGCTTCAAACTATTGGGGCTTGTTTCCTTAAGTCGCTTAAAGAAAAACACTTGATTGGTTGGATCAAGCTGTTCTAACAATGCCGCAAGTTGAGGCATTGTATAGCTTGTTCCAGGAACACTTAAAACGTAATGCACCAAGCGTTCAACCCATTGCTGCGCGATATAGTCGCTGACAAGATATTCCTTAGGAATCGTGCCAGTTTTGAGTATCTCGTCAAAGCGAACGGCCTGAGCTGCAAAAGGAATGTCAGCGTTAACAGACACCTCCACCACAGTCTTTATATATAAGTTTGAATGAAGCCAACCCTGTTTTCAAATTAACATTGATTCCTAAAAATATCTACCTGTATTTTCCGTTTTTCAGAAAACTTAGCGAGTAATATTTCGACTAATCACTACACATATTCACTTTCCCCGTATTTCTCAAATATTCATTGCCTAGCGAAAGATAGTTCAAATCTGACAACAACCCAAACTCACCAAATTTCGTATAAGAGAGAAATATACAATTTACCTAGTCATATTTATTAAGAAAACATTACCATTAAATATAAATATATATACCTACGAAAAGTAGCTAGAATCCTCAGAGCTTCCAACACTTGAAGCATCGTTGAAATATTCAGCACCGTATCTTGCAGATGCATACATAATAGATGGCGAAACCCAATAGTCCTGAATTCACATCACTCCTACAACACAATCCGTACACGTCGTACAGACGGAAGTGCATTCAGAGTTGGCTTAAACTTCTTAAGTAGACGTTAGATATATAATGATACGTGCATGAAGAATCAACACACCCTTCTCTTAAAACACACCAGGCCTGAAGGGGAACTTCCCCTCCAGGCCTGGTGTTGTCTCTCTGGTGTGTCGTCAGAACGACTTACAGCCAGTTCACCCGTTCCGCCGGGCGGACATAGATGGGCTCTTCCACCTGCTGCCGCACCGCCTCTTTGCCCGACTTGTTAAAGCCCAACACGGTATCGTTATACATCTCAAACTTCTTCCCGTGAATCTGGGTCTCAAACACTTTCGGACCAGGGATCACATCATACCGGAACAGAATCTGCTGGCTCGCCCGCCACAACTGCAGCACCGCCAACAACTCCCGACTCGGCACCAGATACTTCTCAATCGCGTTATCCACGCCCGGCCCAAACATCTGCCGCGTATACCCCCGCGGCGCTTGCCGGGGCGGAATGTAGTACCCATTCGGCTCCGTCCCCCATTGCGGGTACAACGGCAACGCCACCTGCTCCACCCGGATCGTGTAGTATAACGGGTTCCAGCGGTCTTCCGCCCATAACCCATCTTCCCCCACCTTCACCAGGCTCTGCAAGCGAATCTTCCCCACACACGCCGACATACACCGCGTTTCCATCGGCTCGCCCCCCGTCAACGGGTCCTTGCCTTCCACTCGGGGATAACAGGCAATACACTTCTCCGTCACCCGCGTCGTCCCCCGATACATCGGCTTCTTAAACGGGCACTGCTCCACACACTTCTTGTATCCCCGGCACCGGTTCTGGTCGATCAACACAATCCCATCTTCCGGCCGCTTGTAGATGGCCTTCCGCGGGCACGCCGCCAAACACCCTGGGTACGTACAGTGGTTACAGATCCGTTGCAGATAGAAGAAGTACGTCTCATGCTCCGGCAAACTACTTCCACTCATTCTCCACGGCTCTTCTTTCGTGAACCCCGTCTTATCGACGCCTTCGACCAGCGCCCGCATCGACGTCGCCGTATCTTCATAGATATTCACAAACCGCCACTCTTGGTCCGTGGGGATATACCCGATCGCCGCTTGCCCGATCTTCGCCCCCGCGTCAAAAATCGTCATCCCTTCGAACACCCCGTACGGCGCATGGTGCTTCCGCCCCACCCGCACGTTCCAGACCTGCCCCCCGGGATTGACTTGCTCAATCAACTGCGTGATCTTCACGTCGTAGAACTGCGGATACCCCCCATAGGGCTTCGTCTCCACGTTGTTCCACCACATGTACTCCTGCCCCTTCGAGAACAACCACGTCGACTTATCCGCCATCGAACACGTCTGACAGGCTAAGCACCGGTTGATATTGAACACAAATGCAAACTGCCATTTCGGATGCCGCTCTTCATACGGATACAGCATCTTCCGGCCTAATTGCCAATTATACACCTCTGGCATGATTTCCTCCGTTTCGTCTGGTTATACCACCATACAATAATAGTCGATTGTCACATGAGGCCCGTGGCTCCTGGGGGGCCCGACGCCACGCTGGACGTCGCGTGGCCCCCCAGCAAGCCGGGTTACACTTTGATCTTAATATGGTCACCCTTGAGCCATTTAATCATGAACTCATTTTCCTGACCCGGCGTAAACCCGGTCCGAACCGGCTCCCATGGCCCCCGTCCGCCGATGCCGCCGTCTTCCGCTTTCGTAATCCGCATCAGACATTCTTTCGGCGTCGTATTGACCGCATGGTGATCAATCTCAAAGCCCCATTTGAACTTCCACTTACCACCACTCTTGCCCGGTAACGAGTCCGTTTGATGCATCGGCATCAACCAACTCCGCGTAAACGACTGCTGCGCCCCATACCGGAAGTTCGATTGATACCCCGTATCCATGGCAATCGCGCGCCCATCCGGCCGCGTTTCATGCCCTTTCACCGACTTGGCCGTCGACACATACGGCGCATGCTTGGCCATCGTCACGTGATACGGGAACGCCGGGTTATACTTCGCCCGAATCATCAACCGCGCCACCTTGTAGTACGGGTCACTGGGCTTCCAGCCCCGATACGGCCGATCCACTGGGTTCCCATCGACGTAGACATAGTCCCCGTCATTGATCCCCCGATCTTTCGCCGCCGCCGGGTTAATGTGCAACTGATGCTCCCCGACCCCCGGCGTCCGTTTATCCATCCGGTACGCATCGCCGAAGTTCGACTCATACATCTGCACCCAGTCGTTCACCGACCATTGACTGTGCACCCGGTGCCGCGTCTTGGGCGTCACACAATAGAACTGATACCCTTTCTCCCATAACGGATTCGAGTACCGTTTGATTTCCTGCCACGGCAGCTTGATATTCCGCACCGTCTTATCGTCGTGATGCTGCGCGGTGATCGGAATCCCGTAGTCATCTGGCCGAATGTACGGATTCGACGACATAATGGCATTCGGCAGATACGGCGTCGCTTCCGTCCCTTCCCGATGCACAATGAAGTTTTCCCCGTACTCAATGGCTTCCGGCTCCACCCGATAAGTCTCCAACCGTCCACTGCGCGTCCAATGCGGCTTGCTCTCGTTCGTCTCTTCCCAGAACGGATGGCGCGGATAGGTCCGACACATCACCATCCAGCCCTTCTCGCTCTTGAGCATCGTATCGATGTTATACCCGTACGACGTCGTCCCGGCATCCATGAGCCGTTGCGCATACACATCCACCCGGTTCTCATAGACGAACTTGAAGTAATCCCGGAACCGCCCATCGCCCGTCATCTGCGTGAGCTTCGCGGCCACCCCGGCCGTCGTATCCAAGTCATTCCGCGTGTCATAGAGCGGCCGAATCCCACCCTTCCACACTTGGAACCAAGGATTCGACACCGTTGCCGTCATTTCCGGATAGGTAAACTCCATCCAGGTATTGACCGCAAACGAGACGTCCGCATGATTGACGTCCGAAGTCATCTCCACTTCTTGATGCACAATGGTCTCAATGTGGGAGTCCACATTCTTGACCATGTCATAGTGATGCTTGGCATTATTTAACACGTTGACGTTGGCCACCCACCGGAATTTACTCGGTGTGGGCATATGCGTCTTCCCGGTAAACACCCGACGGCCATACTTCGGCGTATTCACGATCAACGCCGTATCCCCGTGGTTCCAATACCCCACTTCTTCGCCATAATAGTAAGACTTGACGATGATTTCCTTCCCATGCGCATTGGCATCCGTCGTGATATTGAACGGATCTTCTCCGGTATGCACCCCTAAACCACCACCGGACCATGGCGTGGCCGCCCACACCCCGGCCTTATAGTTCCCCGACCAGGTATGACAGCCCGACCCAAACTTCCCGATATTCCCTGTCACAATCAGGTTAAAGGCCGCCGCTCGCCCGTTTTGCGTCATATGGAAGTAGTGACACACCCCTTCCCCGTTATGAATCGCCGCCGGTTTAATCGTCCCGATATCCCGGCCCCACCGCACGATGAGGTCCTTCGGCGACCGACAGATCTGATGCACCGTATCCAAGTCGTAATCCTGTAAATGCGCTTGATACATCTGGAAGATCGGCATCACATCCACTTCCCGGCCATTCAAGAGCTTCACCCGGAACGTCCCCATCAAGGCTGGATCGATTCCGCTTTGCTTAAAGTGCCAGCCCACCAATTCCCGATGAATCGGCACCGCTTGCTCTTTGTTCAAATCCCACACCATCAACCCGCCTAAGCGCGCCACATACTGCGGGCTCAACGTTTGGACTTTGCCGGAATAGGCGTTCGAGAAGTCCGGAAGCTTGTAATCTTTGACGCACTCCCGCGGATCCAGATACTGCAAGGTATCCGTCCGCACCAACAGCGGCATATCCGTAGCCGTTTTACAGAAATCATGATCGTACATGTTTTCATCCAGCAGGATCTTGGCCGCCCCTAAGAAGAACGACGCATCCGATTCCGGCCGAATGGGAATCCAGTAGTCCGCCCGATACGCCGTCGGGTTATATTCCGGCGTGATCACCACCACCCGGGCCCCCCGCTCTATGCTCTCGAGCTTCCAGTGGGCTTCCGGCATCTTGTTTTCCACAAAGTTCTTGCCCCAACTGGTGTTCATCTTCGAAAACCGCATGTCGTTCAAGTCACAATCGGAGTTCTGCGTCCCGTTCCACCAGGGTTGCGAGGGATCTTGGTCCCCGTGCCAGGTATAGTTGTTCCAATACCGGCCACCTTGCGCTTGGTTTGGCTTGACCTTCCGGATATAGGTATCGAGTAAGGCCCCACAGCCTCCGTTCATCCGGGTCACGCTCATTTTTCCAATGATGCCCAATACTGGCATCCCGGCCCGGAACTTCATGGTCCGTACGCCTGACCCCTTCATCATCTCGATCTGCTCGGGGGCATAGCCCTGCTCACGCAAGCGGCGGGCTCCGGACTCCCCACTATACCGATTGGCGATAATCATCATGGCTTTGGCGAGGTAGGTAAACGATGTGTCCCAGGACACCCGCAGCATGTCATCGAGATAGCGCGCGTTGAACTTATACTTGTTGCGCACATCCGGCGTGAATTCCGGACTGCCATCATCCATCCATTGCTTCCAGCCGCGACGGATGAGCGGCCCCTTCAACCGATAGGGTCCATACACCCGGCGATGCATCGTATAGCCCTTCAAACACATCCGCGGATTATGCGCAAACGTCCCCCGATTGCCGTAGAGATCTTCATACGTTTGATGGTCGTAGTTCTGCTCCACTCGCATCACGATCCCGTTGCGCACAAAGGCCCGAATCCGACACGCATGCGTATCGTTCGGCGAACAACACCACGTAAACGAGGAATCATAGCGATACTGGTCGTGATACACCCGCTCCCACGACCGGTCGGGATACTCGCCCAGGGGGTTGCCCACTTCAATGACCGGTTGCAAGGCTGTTAAGGCTAACGCCTTATCCGCCAACGCCACCGCGGCCACCGTGCCCGCTGAGACTTTTAAAAATTGCCGTCTAGAAAGAAACATTGCATGCACCTCCTAAATTAACGACCGAAAATTCGGCCCAGTGATACTGCACCTCTCACAATAAAGCTGAAATGGGTTATCACCTCCTTTTTAATTTTTATTACCTTCATATAAATAAGCATCGAATTATCGAGACCTCGATATTCCTGCCTAATACTGAGCAATATTTGGTCCATCAGGAAATTACCTCAATGAAAATTCATAAATATTTGAAAATAATGAATTTATTGTAATTTATCTTAATAAAATTCTAATAAATGCCAATAAATAAAATGTGTTGTTTTGGTAATAAAAATATGCTCATTTTATAATTTCAATAAAACTCATGTAAAATCAACACTTTAAAGAAAATGCAAGCGATACGAAAAGGTAACATAAAAAATGACCTGTAACTTCAAACTCGCAAGTTACGCGTTGCTTCGTATTTCGTCTATTGAGAAAAAGCGAAGGGGATTACGCTATCGAAAAGAGGTTACGCCAACCCTGGCGCAATACTTCTTAGAGAGAAGACAGCTACGACAATGGGGAGAAAGCGGCCTGCAGAGATTTTGGCCAAATGTCACAAGGAGGTCATTGAAGTGTATCCAGTAACGGCGAGGAAGTTTTTTCCGTAATACTGATTCTGTTTCGCATGGATTTTTGGTCTTGACGTATCCCCATCGGTTACAAATCCGATGAACATGCACATCTACGCAAATGCCAGGTTGACCAAATCCAATTGTCACAACAAGGTTTGCTGTTTTTCGGCCAACTCCATTGAGCGTAAGTAACTCTTCAATGGAATGTGGAACATTTCCATGGTAAACAGTAGTAAGCCTTTGACAAATATTAAGAATTTGCCTGGCCTTCGTACGATAAAACCCTACAGGGTAAATGGCCTGCTCAAGCGTTTCACGCTTCAGTTGACTCATCTGAAAAGGATTAGCAGCGAGAGAGAATAGTCGACGAGCGGCCTCTGCAGTTACGTCATCTTTTGTCCTAAGACTCAGTATACATGAAATCAGTATTTGAAACGGGGAAGAAGACTCTGCAGCCAAAACGCCGAGAAGTGCAGCAGGCCACTGTCGCACCTCTTCCTTAACAATGCGTAGGACAGCATGAACATCCTGATCCCTCATTATTGGTGAAGATTATGAAGACGTATCGTAGAAAATACCAGGAAGGGAAGAAGAGGTGTAGCCTTAGGTATAAATACGTTGAATATAGGACTAGAACTTAAAAGACACGGTGCTTTGAGAGCCACTTTTGTCGACGTCTCGCAGCTTCACGTTCCTTGGCTTTTCGTTTGACACTAGGCTTTTGATAAAATCGGCGGGCTTTTAATTCTCTAAATAGACCATCGGCGGCTAGCTTTTTCTTGGCGACTTTGAGAGCTTTCTCTACGTTGTTGTTAATGACTCTGACTTCCATGATTTCAGCCTTAATTTTTCTTAAAGTTTAATAACCAAGGACCTTACTTTACCACGCCTTCATGCCCCTCGCAATAGTTGAATCCCAATTAAAAAATATTAAAATAACTCTTTATTTTCAATATTTTATGAAACATTAACCGAACTCAACTATCTTTTAATGCGGCAACCATATCTAAAACCATTTTTTTCCCGTCCCCGAACATCATCAGGGAATTATCAAGGGCAAAAAGTGGGTTAGGGATACCAGCAAAACCTGGACTGAGACTTCGCTTAATCACGACCACCGTCTTGGCTTTATCGACATCAATGATAGGCATTCCAGCAATAGGACTAGAAGGGTCGGTGCGTGCAACGGGGTTGACGACATCATTTGCCCCAATGACCAGGGCCACATCGACCTGATCAAAGGTTTCATTAATTTCATCCATATCTTTTAACGCTTCATACGGCACATCTGCTTCGGCAAGAAGCACATTCATATGACCAGGCATTCGGCCAGCTACTGGATGAATCGCATACTCAACCGTCACCCCACGACTTTCGAGAAGAGCCGCCAAACTTGCGACAGGATGTTGAGCCTGAGAAACAGCCATTCCGTACCCTGGAACAATCACTACACGACGAGCCGCATCAAACAGCAATGCCACTTCTTCTGGTGAAGCAGACTTCACTTTGCCTGCATACACATCATCGGCACTTGGACCGCCTCCGACTGGAGCCAGCACTCCGAATAAGACATTCGTCAATGACCGGTTCATGGCTTTACACATGATCTGCGTTAAAATCAGACCAGATGCTCCAACCAATGACCCAGTAATAATCAACACGTTATTAGACAAAACAAAGCCATTTGCGGCCGCAGCTAAACCGGAATAGGAATTCAACAACGCCACCACAACAGGCATATCCGCACCACCAATCGGCATGACTAACAAAACGCCGAGAATTGAGGCAGTACCAACAAGCCCCCAGTAGGCCACAACACTTGTTGGGTCGATTACCACCCACACTGCAAATGACAATGTAACAATGGCGAGCCCAGCATTGATGACTTGCTGCCCGGAAAACAAAAAGGCATTTTCATTCACCAGACCCTTTAATTTTCCAAATGCAACAAGACTGCCCCAAAAGGTAACGGCTCCAATAAGGCCCGAAGCCGCGATGGCAATAGTCAACTGTATTATAGGAACATCTGTTCCTTGAGCACTTTCAAATAAGGCGGCTCCCGCCACCAACACAGATGCAATGCCACCAAATCCATTAAACAGTGCCACCAATTCAGGCATTTCGGTCATCTGAATTTTTACAGCAAGCACGGCCCCGATTGCTCCACCAATCACAATTCCAAGCAAAATCATTTCAAAACTGATGATTCGCTGATTAGCAAGCGTTAAGACGACGGCAACGAACATCCCCGTTGCGCCAAGAAGATTTCCACGGACAGCCGTACGAGGATGAGTGAGTCCCTTTAGTCCTAAAATAAAGAGAACCGAAGCAATCAAATATCCAATATTAATGAGGACGCCAGACATGAGATTTAGATTATTCCTTGTTATTCCACAAAAACATTTCGGGTACTATTTCTTCTTAAACATCGAAAGCATGCGATTCGTGACCATAAAACCACCAACGACATTAATGGTCGCAAAAATAACCGCCAACACGCCTAAAACCGTTGTGAGAGTGGTGACTTGCTCTCCAGCCGATAACACGGCTCCAACAAGCGTAATTCCAGAAATCGCATTTGATCCGGACATCAGAGGCGTATGAAGAGTCGGAGGGATTTTTGTAATAATTTCGAATCCCACAAAAATGGCGAGCACGAAAATTGTGAAAGCCATGATGAACATTTCCATCGTACGAAACCCCTTGCCTAAGATTGCGAGCTAGCTGAAAGCCCTAATGCTTCTCGAACTTGTGGATGTATGACTTCCCCATCACGGGTCAGTAGCGTTCCCTTGGTGATCTCATCATCGAGATCAATTTTCAGTTCACCTTTTTTCACCAGATGCTGTAAAAATGTGGCAATATTTTTGGAATACATCTGACTGGCATGAAAAGGCACCGTACTTGGCAGGTTTTCCGGACCATGGATGGTCACACCATTCGACACAATAACCTGGCCGGGTTTGGTCAACTCACAGTTTCCGCCTCGTTCAGCCGCTAAGTCCACAATGACGGATCCTGGGTTCATACCTGCCACCATATCAGCCGTGACAAGGACCGGAGCTTTTTTCCCAGGTACAGCAGCCGTAGAGATCACGACATCGCTCGAAGCGATAACTCGAGCCAGCAGTTCTCGTTGCTTTTGATAAAATGCCTCATCCTGGACTTTGGCGTATCCCCCCTTGTCCTCAGCATCCTTCGTTTCAATAGGCAATTCAACAAATTTCGCCCCAAGGCTAAGGATCTGCTCTTTGACCGCGGGTCTTATGTCATAGGCTTCAACCGCTGCCCCCAACCGACGCGCCATAGAAATGGCCTGTAGCCCCGCAACGCCAGCACCAATGATGAGAACTCGCGCAGGAGTGACAGTGCCGGCAGCCGTCATCAGCATGGGAAACATTTTCGGAAGAGAATTTGCGGCTAAGATCACGGCCTTATAGCCTGCCACCGTACCCATAGCTGACAACACATCCATGCTTTGCGCTCGAGTAATTCGAGGCATCAGTTCCATGGCAAAGACCAAAGCGCCTCGATCACCAAGCGTTTTCACGGACTGCGGCTCGGTTAAGGCTTCAGCCATCCCAATTAAAATTTGCCCAGTTCGAAGGAACGCAAGATCCGCTTGCCCCTGATCGAGGTTGGCTCCTAATAACCGCATTTGGACGATAAAATCGGAAGCTTCGAACACTTGAGCTCGAGTCTCGGCGATTTTGGCCCCCTTGTCGGTAAAAGCCGAATCAGGATATCCAGCTTCCTCGCCAGCTCCTTTTTCAACCAAGACTTCGAGGTCAGTTTTCTTCAGAGATTCAAGAACACCAGGGACTAAGGCTACTCGGTGTTCACCTGGATAAGATTCTTTTGGAACGCCAACAATCATAAGAAATGCACCATATCGTTCAAGCTAATGAGTGAGCTGGTCAAACAAAGACCGTAGGGATACCATAGGATTTTCGTAAGAATCAATGTGCCTTTAAGACTATATCTTTACTAGTCCGAACGGGCAATTCAATGTAAGTAATTGTTTTCATTTATATATTTTTCATTTTACGACTTCATTATATTTGAATAAATAAATTCCACCTAGCGACGGCTAGCTATCAACACCAGAGATAATCGACGCTCATCTAGTACAAGCGATTCACTAACTCCGTCGTGTTAAATAACATTGCCCGCTTTTCTGTATAGCAGGCATGTCCAAACAAATGGGTTCGCGGTGAAGACTCTCCATCGACATGATAATCCACCAATAGACAACTCCCATCATTTTGGCAGCGGGTCCCACGACGAGCACATTCAAGCCATCGCTCGAATCCATCGTACGGCTCAACGATTTCACACAATTCCTGGATAACAAGCTCATCTTGCTGCAACGCCGGAACAACATCAGTTCCTGCCAAGGCTAACTGCTGAACATAATCTCCCCCAGAGACTATCGGAAGCTCCCAGGCAATCTGCGGCAACTCCATTTTTGCTAACCACTGCTTGCCGTCACCTCTCACAGGCCTATGATTCACAAAATGAAGCAAATGCCCCAGACCGTCCGTTTCCCATCCACCTCGAACAGGCGTACCATAAGTCACCACATCTAATGCGGCCCCGCCGAGAAACGGCTGTTCCGTCAGCTTACGATAGAGCGTCTCAAGTCGGTCAGTTGTGACCTCAGCATCATGTGTGCGTTCATAATGAGCGGCAAGTACCTGGAATAATATTTGACGATTCGATGACTCTCCGCGAGCAATTAAATTCGACATGAGGCTCAGCACCTGCCCCGCATGACCATGAACGTGGACCACAAGCCGCTCGTTGGCAGACAACGACAGCTCTTGGGCCCATTGCTCCAGAAACTCAATGAGGTCAAACGCCGCTTTCACTCGACCCAAATGATGATTCAGGCTAGACCAGACGAAACGACCAAGTCGCAAAGGTCTTTCTCTTTGATCATGCTGATCAATGGCTCGCTGAAACATGGCCATAGATTCTGATGAAAAGTTCCCGGCATCGTTCGCCAACACATCGAGTTGCCTCTGAACCTCAGGAGCATTGGCCAGAGGAGGCTTCAGAGTATCACTCTCGCTCAGAATTTGATTGGAAGCTGGGCGGAGCAGGGTGAGCAACGATTCTATTCCGGGGATTCCTCTGGAGTACCCTCGCTTAAGTCCTCCCACCTCATCAAGGCGACCAACACCAAATAAGTCGCCATACGGAAGCCCACTGACAAACACCATGCCCCGAACACCAGCATCACTCAATCGCTTCGCGTTTTGCCCCATAGAGGCAAACCATCCAGGACTTTCATAGCGTTCACCTTCCTGAAAGACCGGGTATGCCACTCGATCTCCGGGGTTGGAACGAGAATATTTGGCATGTTGAAAGTTATTATCTTGCGGCATAGGCCTCTACCTTCACGATAAAAATCTTGAGTATCAGCGTTCTCTCTTAACCTGAACGGATGTTTCTACGCAATGGGGCAACGACGATTTTTTAGTTCGGGATCGGAACACTCACCTCACAATAGCAGGGGGCTTTGTCGACCATTTCATCAGTTGACCGCTTGAAAATTCACATGCTAAGGTTGAGGGTTTTCCATCATTATTCCATACATAATTTTCTTTCTGGATGAATGAGACATGAACTTCACTACATTCCTGACGCGTTCCGCTCGATATGGTTCTCTCCTCACGAAGCTTACTTGGGCATTGCTCGCTTTCATTCTTACAAGCACAACATTTCTAGGGCCATCAGAAGCTAAGCAACCCGATCATATCATCTTGGTCGTACTAGAAGGCATTGGCAAAGATGCCGTGCTGTCAGGCGACATGCCGACGCTCAACTCGCTTGCAAAAGAGGGAGCCGTCACATGGTCAGCTGAGTCATTGACACCACCGTTGACCGTTCCAACGATGGCGTCGCTGCTCACTGGACTTCCCATCAGCAAACATCGCATAACGTCAGCATGGGAAGAATATGACTTTGCACGCTCCTTCCTACGATCTCCAACGGTGTTTGATTATATGGACCTCGCCGGCGGACGGGACAGTGCCGTGTTCTTTATGGATGAACGTTTTTACCAACTTTCGCGACCAGAAATTTATGTAGACTCACAAACCTGCGGCATCGCGAAACCCCTTTGCAATCCCGATACGATTTCGGTTTATATTCGCGACTACCTGAAAAAAGTGACAAGCGACAAAGGACATGGCTTTCGGCTAATTGCCGTTCCCAACTTGCTATTGGTTCATATGCCCACAGCATCCAGAAGTGGCCAAAAGCATGGGTGGGATTCGGATGCCTACAAAACATCAATTCGCGAAATTGACTCGGCTATTGGAAAGATTCAAGAAAACTACCAAGAACTTCAGGTGTTAGATAAAACCATGTTTTTGGTTACAAGTTTAAATGCTAGAGCCTTGCCAACCCCAGGAAAGAATGGCAATTCAGATAAAACAAGCTCAACCAAGCCTCTCAACCACACCGTTCCATGGATCGTTTCCGGTGTGAATGTGAAAAAAGGATACGCCATTCAACGTCCCGTCTCACTGTTGGACACTGGAGCCACAATTTTGTATGCCCTTGGGCTTAAGACTCATACCGAATGGGAAAGTCATGCTGTTGAAGACATTTTTGAAACCATACCCGAACATCGAACAACGGAAAATGACCTTGAAGGCTTGTACTAAACCCTCATTGTCGTATCGATTGCGATATCGAAACCTGATGAGAGTGTCCTGCGTACTCCTGATGAGTTGCATCTTCGTACACGCGATGGCATTCGCATCTGAACCAACAAACCCATTGCTCCGAACATTCACTATAACCGTTGATCCAAGCACACTGCATCCACCCACGAAGTGGCAGGTCCCCGGGATTACCCCGCTCATTTCAATTATGGATCCGGCAAGCAACCACGCGTATTCAACAGAAGAAATCAAATCTCTTGAACTCAAGCCTGGGAAATACCAATTTGGAACCTATACGTTTAGCTTTTTCTTCAATGTCACATTATCGGGCACCTTGAATTACGACAAGTCACTAGACCAATGCGTACAAGGCCGAGAAACCCAAAAACTCACGGTGACATGCAGTCACACTCAACCGTACCCGCAAGACCCTGATTATTATTGACGAATCGCTGTGACGATATAGAAGGAATAACGATGACACAAACCGCGCAAGATTGGCTTGAAGCCCTAGAAGACGTTGATGATGTCACTCGCGAAGAAGCGGCTAAGTCATTGGCTGAGTTGGGTGATCCCACGACCCTTGAGCCACTCTTGGCAGCCATTGAAGATGACTATTGGGCGGTTCGAGTCCAAATAGGATGGGCACTCGCAAAAATTGGTGGAGACAAAGCCATCGAAGGGCTTATCGTCCTGTTTAATGACAATATGATGGAAGTCCAGAGTGAAGCTGTCCAAGCCATGGCTTCAATTGGTCTGTCGGTTTCACCGCACTTGCTCACGTGCCTGAAAGACACGCGATGGAGAGTGCGAGAACAGGCAGCAAAAGTACTCGGAGAAATCAAAGATGTTCAAGCCGTAAAAGGCCTTACCCTCGCCTGCCGAGATCGTGACGGTGCCGTAAAGAGTGCGGCCGCAGAAGCGTTAGGAAAAATTGGTGACCCTCAAGGCATTCCTCCACTCATTAAACTCTTTAAAGATACATCGAAGATTGTTCGAGAAACTGCCGGAACAGCGTTGGTCACTATTGGCGCACCATCCGTTGGTGCCTTAATTGAAACGCTCAAAGACCCACATTTTGTCGTACGATGCCATGGAGTACGAGCACTAGGCGGCATGACAACCGACTATCAGATCGGTCGGGCCTGGGTCAAAGAAACCCGTGTTGTTGAAGCCTTAATTGAACTTCTAAAAGATCCAGATCGAGCTGTTCGAGAAGATGCCACCATAGCATTAGGTAATATTGGCGACACTACTGCAGTCGACGGCTTACTTGAAGCAATGAAAGACGGGTCGGTCAAACGTCATGCTATTGCATCACTCGGCATGATTGGCGATCCACGAGCGCTCCCTGCCGTACTTGATGCGCTTAAAGGTAAAGGCATTCATCAGCAAGGCACTCCAACACCCGGATGTATCATCAGCGAAGACCAGCTCATCAAAGAAGCCGCGGCAACAGCCTTGGGGCACTTCCGACATCCAAGGGTTATTCCCGACCTTATCTTGCTGCTTAAAGATATTGTCTTACGCGACTATGCCGCAGCATCTCTCGTCCTCATTGGGGATAACGCCATTGAACCTCTCCTTTCGTTTTTACATGACCCTGATCTTTCAAAGGTTGGAAGGGAAAGCGAACGAGTCTTAGCGTTTGCCTCCACACGAATGACAGCATCCAGCGCACTCAAAAGCGTCATACTCGATACACTGGACAAATTAGGGTGGGAACCTGAAGTCGAAGAAAAAGAGTCTCAGCAAAACCCTGAATATACAGACACATCAAACGTTTTAGGATTAGAGGGCCGTTTTGGAACTTCTGGGGATTTTGCGAAACCCGCTAAGGATCTTAAAATAGAACGATGATGTTTGATCGCCTGCTTTCGTACTTGTAGGCATTATCTCCGAATAATAAAAAAGCCCACTCACATGTTGTGAGTGGGCTTTTCCTCTTTTTTACACTTCTAATAATTTTATACTTTCTGAAAGTGGAGTATTCCCCAGGTAAGGTGACCAGCATTCCCACCATCAATCCAATGCTGCAACCCTTCCTTCATTTTCTCGACATATCCTTCACTACAAACTTGGATGAGCGTATTGCGATGTGCGTTGATTTCTTTGAGGACTCGTCCATAATGATTTGCCAATTGCTCTGAGAGATCTAGCGCTTGAACTTCTTTTAGACCGAGCTCAGTTGCAATCTTACGATAATAAGGAATCGAACCAAGAGAATCGAGATGAATGCGGTCTAAAATTGGCTTCAGCGACGACGCAGGACAGTCCTCACTTTGCATCGGGTCGGTAAAGATAAATTGGCCACCCTTGGCTAAGACCCGAACCGCTTCTTCTATGACACGCTTCCGGTTCCCACTATGCAGAATTGCATCCTGAGACCAGACGATATCAACAGATCCGTCAGGCAGTGGAATATCCTCAAAACTCCCATCAACAACATTAATGGAAAGGCTCATTCCCTGCACAGTATTGAGCTCACGGTTTCGTTTATTTTGTATTTCACTTAAGTTCAGACATCCAACGTGACAGCCAAAGGTTTTGGCTAAGAAACGCGCAGACCCACCGTATCCAGAACCAATATCAAGTACGCGACTCTTTTGATCTATCCCCATGACTAACGAAGCCATTTTTTCAACCGTCCGCCGACTCGCTTCTGAGATAGTATCACTCTCTTTTTCATAGAGTCCGACGTGAATATCCTCTCCACCCCAAATCGTGGCATAAAACCGATCAGCATCTGAGCTGTTATAGTAATCTCTTGCCGTATCGACGGCTTGCGAGTAAGTCGTTGATTGGACCGGAGTATGTGCCCGCTCTTCATTCCTATAACGCTTTTCAGCAACATGGACAAAAAAGTCTGGATCTTCAACTTTATGTGTTTCTTGAAAATCACCGTACGTTTTAATTTGCTGGAATCCCACTTCATGCATGAGACGACGAGTATATTCTTTTCGAAGCGGATACATATTGAGGTGATACTGCGAACCATCCGGGAATTGGTATTCAAATCGTGCAAGGCCTTCGTCAACGTACTCAGGCTTGGCACTCACATTATCGCCGCAATAATAGTACACATGCTTGGATGTAAAACCGTTATCCAAAATGCCGTCGTAGTTTCGCTGATCAAGAATAAGGACGCCATCATGCGTGAGAGCCGTATAAAACTCGGCTAGGGCCTTACGCCGATCCTGCTCGGAGAAGAGATGCGTCAGCGAGTTGCCTAAACAAATCACTGCATCAAACTTATTGTGTATATCCCGGCTTAGCCATCGCCAATCCGCATGGACGGTCCGCATGATAAACCCGGCCTGATTCGCATTTTCAAAGGCTTGAGCCAGCATTTCTGGACTGCCATCAGCACTGGTGACATCGAATCCTGCGCGAAGAAGCCGAATGGAATGAAATCCGGTCCCTGTCGCAACGTCCAAAACACGTTTGACTCCTCGCTCTTGAAGGATTCGTATGAAAAAATCACCTTCACTGGAGGCGCGAGCATCCCAATCAATCAGAGCATCCCACTTCTGGACGAATCCTTGGACGTACTCCTTTTTATACTGATCCGTTTTCCGCTGAGCGATTGGATTGTCGCCGTATTGCTGTTCTTTGGCCATAGGTTGCTCCTGCTAGCTTTTGCCCAAACGAATTAGGCAGAGTAATAAGGGATCGAGGCAAAATAGCAAAGGGCCACCATGCGCTCCTACGAGTCGCAGGAAGCCCCAAAAATCTCCCGACAGTCTAACGAGTTCGAAGACCTCCTGCAACCCTTCCGGCCTTCACCGATCGAATTCCTGCAAAAAATGTAAGAAAAAAACACAATGAAAATATATATTTACATTTAAAATTCTCAGCAGGAAGCGAGGACTCTAGGCTATGGATGGCTCTAAGCGTACACGTAGATGACTCAACGCTATAGCGAAACCAAATAACTTCCAACCGAATTGACATCATGTACACAGCGCAAAAACACACGTCGGACAGACGGAAGTCAATTGGAACGGCTATAGCAGTATTGTTCGCGTGATTGCCCACTAACTATTTCTCATATTTTTGCTTGTTCACGGTTAGAATTTGTGCTATCCCCAAGGCAAGCTGCATGAATATTCAATCAACGACCCCCGTCTTTAAAATCTCCCTACTCCTCGCGGTCTCCTTCCTCAGCTGGGGAACTTTCGCTCCAAGCCATCTCGCTGAGGTGACCGGTGCGGCTCAAAAATCTCTCCTAAACTCCTTTGGGTGGTTCTATGTCCTTTCGGCCTCAACGTTCCTGCTCGCGGCATTTTCTCTCATTTTCTCCCGATATGGGAACATCCCCCTTGGCCCTGATGGAGCCAAACCTGAATTTCCGCTGCTCACGTGGTTTGCCATGCTTTTCTGCGCCGGAATGGGTATTGGCCTGGTCTTCTGGGGTGTGGCAGAACCCAATTCCCACCTTCACAATCCTCCTACGGGGCAACCAAATACACCTGAAGCCGCACGAATGGCCATACGATACAGCTTCTTTCATTGGGGGCTTCACCCATGGGGTATCTACACCATAGTGGCCTTAGTCTTGGCCTATTTTCAATTTCGGAAAGGCATTCCAGGACTCATCAGCCTCAGTTGCAAACCCATTATTGGCAAACATGCTGATGGAATGTTGGGGGCTGCCATCGACACAATCGCCGTATTTGCCACAGTTTTCGGCGTGGCAACATCGTTAGGGTTCGGAGCTGTGCAAATCAGCGGAGGACTTTCCTACTTATTTGGGATACCAAATACACTGGTAACTCAGCTGACATTAATTGGAATTGTGACCGTCCTCTATATGCTTTCAGCCCAGACAGGCTTGCAACGAGGTATCAGATACTTAAGCAATCTGAACATGATACTGGCTTCAACCCTTCTGTGCTTCCTCCTGTTTTTAGGACCAACAAAGTTTATTATGGAGATCTTCTCCTCTGGGCTCGGGAACTATCTGCAAAACTTACCGACTATGAGTCTCAACTTAGCCCCGCTGACTGATTCGACTTGGATTCACGACTGGACCCTGTTTTATTGGGCCTGGTGGATTGCCTGGGCGCCGTTTGTCGGAACGTTTATCGCCCGTATTTCCAAGGGCCGCACCGTTCGTGAGTTTATCCTCGGAACTCTTCTCGTCCCTACACTGTTCTGTGCCTTTTGGTTTTCAGTCTTTGGAGGCACAACCATCTCACTCGAATTGTTCAATCACGTGCCGATCGGAGAAACAATCGACAAAAACGGTATCGAAGTCGCCTTGTTTACAGTTTTAGAACAATTCCCCTTTGGAACCTTTATGTCAATGATTGCCATTTTCCTGATCAGCACATTTTTCATCACCTCTGCGGACTCAGCCACGTTTGTCCTCGGCACCTTAACGACCCATGGCAGCTTAAATCCTCCTAACCACATTAAGTTCACGTGGGGAGTCATCCAGTCAGTTTCCGCTGCCGTCCTCCTGTGGTCTGGAGGCCTCGAAGCGCTTCAAACAGGATCCATTATTGCGGCCTTTCCGTTTGCCTTCATCATTGTCCTGATGATTCTCTCCCTCTTAAAATCCTTCAAGCAAGAAGTCTTACCACCCCACTAACCCACACGATCCCAAGCCTACCTATTCAGTTGACCCCCCAAAAAACGCTGTGCTAACGTGAGACGTCAATTTGACTATAGCCGTTCCAATTTATCTCTGTCTGTACGACGTGTGTTTTGCGCTGTGTACATGATGTAAATTCGGTTGGAAGTTTTTTGGTTTCGCTGTAGTCATGGCATTTCCACGGTTCGTGAAAGACGTGGGGCATATTCTGACTTTGCCTAAATATTACTTAGGAATATATTATTATGGCAGACAGTGTAGCCGAACATATTTCTGCTCTCAACGACCGCGATTGGGGAATCCGTGAAGACGCGGCCTCAGCACTTGGAAGCTTTCAGGACCCTCGAAGTGTCCAACCTCTTATTCGAGCACTCAAAGATTCTGATCGAGCAGTTCGCATGGCTGCCACAACCTCGCTTACAACAATTGGTGAACCGGCAGTCACACCCCTAGGACACGCGCTTCAAGATCTGGACCTCAATGTTCAAGAAATAGCCGCCTCCATACTCGCTACCATTGGTGATGATCGCGTCGTGGACCCACTCATCGCCGCACTCCTGAATCCCAATTGGATTGTGCGCAGTCATGCCGCGAAAGCACTTGGCAAGATTGGCGACCCACGAGCCATCGAGACACTCATTTTATTACTCCAAGACAAGGTTCCCGCTGTGCGAGATGATGCGGGAACAGCCATTGCCGCATTGGGTGAGGCTTCTCTCCCTCCTCTGTTGCAGCTGTTAAAAGATAAAGACTGGAAGGTTCGCCTCCACGCGGTAGAAGCCTTAGCGTTATTAAAACATCAAGCAGCCGTCGAACCACTGCTTACACTTATGACAGAGGACCCTGACACAGCTGTCAAGCAGGACGCGATTCGTGCGCTTGGTGAAATTGGCGACGTACGAGCAGTAAAACCTCTTCTATCAATTCTCGACCAGCCTACGTTGAAAACTCAGGCGATTATGTCACTCGGAAAGATCGGTGCCCCAGAAGCGTTACCCACGCTGACAAAGATTATTAAGAATTTGGTAACCAAAGCCTATGAAGGACGCATGGCGGCGTGCGAAGATGGCTTGTATCAGGAAGACTTGCCCCCCGTAGAAGCGGCAGTCAAAGCTCTGGCGCAAATCGGTGACGCACGTGCCATTCCAACCCTTCAGCAAGGTCTGAAAAGCACGCTTATTCGAGTCGAAGCCGCCGAAGCGTTGACCAAATTTGGAAAACCAGCCGTATCACCACTTGTGGCTATGTACAAAGCTGAAACTGATGACAATATTCGGTTCCACGTGAAAGAGACGCTTGCTCGCTTAGGCTGGAGGCCTGGACAAATTCGGCTATAGGAAACATCTCTATACACTTGCGATATTTAGAATGCCAAAAGAAACATTAGAAACGCTCATTTCCGAGTTGAATCACGAAGAAGACTGGCGACGCATGCGATCGACCGTTGCATGCCTCAAGGGTGGTCCCCCAGCTGTTGCCGGCTTGATCGAGGCCATGGCTAAGAGCACACCTGAATACAAAGTTGAAGCGGTCAGGATGCTCGCACGCATTCGAGATCCTCATGCCGGCATTCCCGTCGTCAAAATGATAGCTGATGAGAATGAGGCTGTGAGCAAGGCTGCTTTGGCCTCGCTCGAACAAATGGCAGGCATTTTGGACGAACCCACTGCCGCGGAACTGGTGAAACTGCTTAAAGATGAGCAACACAGAGAATCGGTGACCGCATTGCTTGGCTCTATTCCCACATCCATCGGGCCATTAACAGAGATGCTCCATGACCCAGAAGAATCTGCACGAGTTACCGCCGCTACGATTCTCGACCATCTTTTAGATCCACGCTCTGCCGATGCGTTGGTCGATGCCATGGGCGATCCTGCGATTAGCCATATCACAATGGAGACACTGCGAAAACTCAGTGCGATTCGAGATCGTATTAATGAAGTGATGAACGAACTCGCCAATGTTGAAGAATCCGAACTCCGAGAAGGCGCAAGACAAGAAGCCGTGATTAAACTTCATCCCATTGGTCGCCCAGCGGTTGAAATCTTGATTGAATATCTTGAAGACGATGATTGGGTCGTCCGAGAAGCAGCAGCCGACGTCTTGGGAAAAATTTCAGATGTACGCGCCGTCGAACCGTTAATGGAGCGACTTCGCGTCGATGGAGACACAGGCGTGAAAGAACTGGCCACGAAATCATTAGGGCTGCTTGGTGACGCGCGCCCCGTGGACTTACTGATTGAAGTTATTCCTATTCGTCCTCTTCGCGTCTTGGCCGTTGAGGCTTTGGAAAAAATCAAAGATGTCGAAGTGCTCCGACCACATGTGGAACTCTTTAAACAACTGAAAACTGATCGAGACGGATTGATCTCATATAATTCAGGAATCATCCTTGACAAATTAGCTGCCCTTGACGCTCAATTGGATGAAGAAGCTTGGGCAGGAAAGGAATAGAAACGATGGAGGAATCCAATCGCGTTGAACAACTACTCGCATCACTTCGTGATGATAACGAAGCCCTTCGGAATCATGCGGCCACGAATCTGAGTCAAATTGGAGAAGTGGCCGTTCCCAAGTTAATTAATCTCTTCTTGGAAGATGACTTGGTTGTTCGAGAAGCCGCGGCTAGTGCGGTCGCGCAAATTGGGGAACCGGCGATCGAGCCATTGATCGAGGCGTTAGCCGAGGACGAAGAATGGATGGTCCGAGAGCAAGCCGCCTCGGCTCTGGGGAAAATTAAATCACCTCGTGGCGTTGCCCCCCTGATGAAAGCCCTCCAAGGGGATAAAGATGGTGCGGTGCGCAATGCAGCCGTGTGGGCGTTAGAACGGATTGGCGACCCCGAAGCGGTCCCGGCACTCGTTGAGGCTCTGATGGATGCGACGCTACGCGAAGATGCCGCCCGTGTTTTGAAAAAAATTGGTGACTCTCGAGCAACAGACGCCTTGATTCAAGAACTGCAAGGACCGAATTGGATCGTCCGTCGACATGCGGCAGAAGCCTTGGGGAAAATTGGTGATCCACGCGGCGTCGATCCATTAGTTCAATCGCTAGCCGATGAGGATTGGTTAGTTCGACGAAACGCGGTAGAATCACTGGCACGATTAGGTGACAAGCGGGTCGTCACCTCGCTCGTGCCGTTACTTGAAGACGAAAACGAAATGGTCAGAGACACAGTCGAAGGGGCCCTTAGTAGTTTCGGGTGGACCCCGGACTCTGCAAAATCATAAACATTGAATAGACTTCATCTCTTTGTAAGAAGGTGAAAGGAGCAATAATGGCAGACGAATCTCCAGCACAACTTGTCCAGATCGGTCCCAAAAGTGGGACAAAGAAGGATGGGTTTAATCTCGTCACTGAGAATGTGACCGCAATCAATATTGAAGCCAAACAGATCGAAGTTGAGCTCTTGGCGTATGACGGTAAAACAGTCTTGTTAGACGTCTCAGATGAAGCACTCGAAGATCTTCAAAAAATTAACATCGGAGATGGCGCGACACTTCGAGTCATGGAAGCTGACGGGAAGCGACTCGTCAAACAATTCCGGATTCGCGCCAAAGACCCCAATGTGCAAAAAGCTGAAGCTGCGTTATTGGACCTTACAGACACACATTGGTTGAATAGAAAATATGCAGCTGAAATTCTTGGAGAACTGAAGGCCGAAGAATCAGTCAAACCATTAGTCGAAGCCCTGAACGATGAAGTAGGAGACGTTCGGCACCGAGCCTATGAAGCCCTCATTAAAATCGGCGCACCCTCAGTGACGCAAATCATTCCTCTCCTGATTTCGGAAGAGGATGACATGCGGCAATCTGCAACAGAGATCTTGCGAAAGATTGGAAAACCAGCGGTGGCACCGTTGGCTGATGCGCTTGGTGAAGCAGATCCGAAACTCACCAAACGCATCATGAAAGTGCTGGATCGTATGGGCTACAAACCCAAAGTTTAATTCGTGAAACGTCGTTCGTAAAAGAAAAAAACGTATTTCGTCGTTCGTGAAGCGTATTTCGTAAGAAGGGTTTTCTGGCTTTTCTTTCACGCTTCACACAGGACACTTCACGCTCTTTCTCCAAACTTCACGAGCGACCGGCGGGCACAACAACGCTGTTGGTGGCGTTGTTCAACATTGGATCAAGAAGGGCGGCTTCCGGCAGGTGGCCGTCCAACTGACACATAATAAAATCCCTGCTCCGCCACCCGGTCTGGCTCATAGACATTTCTCAAATCAATGAGACATGGAGATTTGACAAGCGTTTTCAGTTGCTCAAAATCAAGGCTCCGGAACTGATTCCATTCAGTCACCAAGATAAGCGCATGCGCACCCTCTGCGGCATGATAGGCATCCTGACACGCCACTAAGCCATTCACCGCTTTCAACGACTCTTCCATCGCTTCCGGGTCGTACGCACGCACCGTGCATCCTTCTTTCAGTAATTGTTCAGCAATCATTAACGCTGGCGAATCCCGAATATCATCGGTATTTGGCTTAAACGACAAGCCTAATATCGCCACAGTTTTGCCCTGAACGCTCCCTAATGTGTCGCGAATCTTATCAAGCATACGGACTCGCTGCATTTCATTTACCCGCTTCGTGGCCTTGGCAACCTGCATCTCATAGCCTGCCGTCTCACCAATGTGAATAAGCGCAGCAGTGTCTTTGCCAAAACACGATCCACCGTACCCAGGCCCCGCATGCAGGAACTTCGAGCCAACGCGATGATCGAGTCCCATGCCTTTTGAGACGACTTGGACATCCGCTCCGACTTTTTCGCAGAGATTCGCCATTTCATTAATAAATGATATTTTTGTGGCTAAAAACACGTTAGAGGCATATTTGATCATTTCTGCAGTAGGCACATCGGTAATGACAATAGGCGTTTCAATAAGATAGAGCGGCCGATAGAGGTCTTTCATGATCGCGACAGACGCCTGACTATCCGCTCCAATGACAACCCGGTTGGGGCGCATAAAGTCTTCAATCGCTGACCCTTCGCGTAAAAACTCAGGATTTGAACATACTCCAAACTTTTGAGGCGTTGTTTGATTTTCAGCAATGAGCTTATGCACCCGCTCGGCAGTCCCGACCGGAACGGTAGACTTCGTTACCACAACTTTATACCCCGTCATGCGACTGCCAATGCTTTTGGCCACCTCATCTACAAATGATAAATCCGCAGACCCATCGTCTCTCGACGGAGTCCCTACGGCAATGAAAATAACAAGCGCTTCATCCACGGCCTTTGAGAGATCAGTCGTAAACTTCAGTCGTCCAGCATTCGTATTCTTTGTGACAAGTTCGGCTAATCCTGGCTCAAAAAAAGGAATTTCGCCTTTTTCTAATTTGTCGATACGCTTGGAATCAACATCCATACAGGTCACATTGATGCCATATTCGGCAAAACATGCTCCCGTCACTAACCCAACGTAGCCAGTTCCAATAACACTCACATGCATGATGACTCCTCCAATTGCTAAGAATGAAGACGTATATAACAGATATTGTATGAGTTTTTCGTATTATCGCAAGGTTGGTAGTGGAGAAAGTTCCCTTAAAATACGTCCGCAGACCTTTTCTCACTCTATGTATCGGATTACAGCAGAATTTTCCTAACTACCAATCGTCCCAACACGATGCCTGACCTTTTGCAGAGAGCCAATCAAATAGATATCAGCATGGGTCTGTTGAAAAAAGCCGCCAGCGGCGTTCTCGCCATTTTGCCGTGCTCACGTATAACCAGTACGCTCCGCGCGTCAAAATGGCTGTGGCCTTGCTGGACGGACTTTTTTGAACCGACCCGAGGCTTCTGATATCCAACACGTGCTCGAGGAATATTGCAGCTCGATATCAGCATTATTCAACACTCCCCAGCATCTAAATGCTACCACTGACTTCAATTATATGCTGAAACAGCAAGATCGCCAAGTTCTTAGGTCGTGCACATCAAGGCTCGTTACCGGACTAGGACCAGGTATGCCATCATCTAAGCACATTGTGCATGAGTAGAGGTGTACAAGAATATTACCAATACTATTTCAGAAAAATCTTTGCTAACTCAATTACTTGACAGCCCCAGACCACAACACTAAAATCGGATCTCAGGACTATACAGAGAGCGGGAATAGCTCAGTGGTAGAGCATCGCCTTGCCAAGGCGAGGGTCGGGGGTTCAAATCCCCTTTCCCGCTCCAATTTCTTGTCAGCGGCATCGTTTAGATCAAATCGATCGACGCACGTCCATCCCAGGACATCGAAAGAAAACCCCGCTCAACCACAATAGTATACGTTCCTAAGCGATCACGTCTTCTAGGCGATAATCTCGGAGTCGTAAAATACGTCCCACTTTTGATGCCTTGCGATAATAGCGGTCATCGGCAGTTATCAATATAGTATCTGGCTGGCAGAAGGCCACTGCATGATACAACGTGTCAAAAAGATGCTGTTGTAACTCAATAGCCAAATCACACGCTCTCTGGTAAATCTCTGGTCCGTTCAGAACAGAAATTTCCATAGCGTATAACAAGCCAACAGATTCGTGTGCGACCTTTGGTGAAAGACGGGAGACGACAGCAGCCGTCTCAGCTAACCAATGTGGCGGTTCTTGTAGTGTGATATGACCATCGTTCATGGCCTGAAGAATATCTAAAGCTTTTCCAGTATCCGGTTCGTTCGCATGATCGGAAAGAATCCATTTCATGATCACACTTGCATCCAAAACTAAACTGATCATGAGCGCCCACTCTTCCTCGCTCGCCGTATAGAATTTTCACGAATCGGCTTGACCTTTTTACGCAACTCCAACAGCTTTTCAATAGCTCGTGACCGCCGTGCCGCACGTTCCCGCTCATCGACAGCCTGTTGCATCAACTGGGTAAGCACCGCACTTTTATTCTCACCAGCAAACGTCTTATCGAATGCAGCCTTGACCGGTTCTGGCACACTAAAATTCACCGTCGCCATGCAGGACTCCTTTTGTTGAAGATTTCAACAATACTATGGGAGGAAGCTTGAGAAATGTCAAGCAAAACAGCTCAAAGTAATTCCAAGAATGAGCTGATATAGAGAGGCTTATGAGGATTGGGGAGATGGAATAAGAAATGTATTCTGGCGGTCTAAAAATCGTGAGTTTATAGGGTCTTCATATTCATAGGGTCAGATCTAGCTTTATAATATTACTTGAATTCAAGTTATGTTAAATGGTCAAGTCTAGCTTTATTTGTTTCAGATGTTTTTGCAGTTGCCGGTCTTTGGCTAAGCGAGCTTCAAACTGGCGAATGCTGCTGCTCGCGCTGGCGTAGTGCTTTAACCCAAACTTCCGTGCGATCTCACGTAATTTCATGTTCCCCACGTGTTGACACAGGTACATCGCCATGCCTCTGGCTGGGTTACTCGACGTTCGTCCTCGTTTCAAGGCCCAAACGCTCTTCATTGTTACATTCAAGTGTTGACAGACGACCTCGACGATACGTTTGACCGTTAGCCGAACTCGTGCCTCACGCAGATCTGGCACGTCAATATTTTTATTCCGTAGCTTGAGAGTTTGCTTAAACGCATCGCTTCCAAGAATTGGAGGCTGTTTACTCTTCGCATAAAACTCTACAATTTCATCATCAATGCCTTCAGCGACGTACGCTTTGTAGGCATCAATCGCTCCTCGAGAGGCCAGGGATTTCAGGATGTAGTGGCTGGTGAGCCATGGCGGACGCTTGTGTTTGCCGATGTAGGCGGGATAACTGGACCATCGATACCGATCAAGCCGTTTCACCAATTTGGCTTCTAATGGATTCCGGTGAATGTAGCGGGATAATTGTGTCCAATATGCCTGTGCCTCTACCAAGATGGCCTTGTATCGACCTCGAAATAAAGGGCCGTCTCGTCCTTCTGTTCGATTATAGAACTGGGTATAGAGTCCATTAACATGCCGCATGATTCGTTGCAAGTTCGCTTCAGGAGTCCGTACCAGCAAATGATAATGAGTGTCCATGAGACAATAGGCATGCCATTCGGCGTTGAAGCGCTCAGAAGTGTCGGCCAACAAGGCCAAAAAGTACTGGCGTTGTTCATCCGTGGTGAATACCTTCCGGCGGCTGGCCCCACGGTTCATCACGTGATACCATGCCCCCTCAAATTCAATGCGGAACGGTCTAGCCATAGCGTTCTATTATAACAACTTATAACATCATAAAACTAGACTTGACCCTAATAGCATTAACGAACCGTCTAGCGGACATCCTATAAAGTCTTTCCGCGAAGCTCGCGGTGTACCTCCTAATTCAATGTGGCACTGGACTCCAACATGTAATAATACTATCCTGTACACGTAAAAGAGACAGAGAAACCAATGCCATTTCATGCATCGTTCTTCTCTCTAAAACATGAATAACATTTTCCATGCGACAGACTTTTCGTCACAGCCAGAAATTGCCTTTGCGCATGCGCTCAAGCTGGCGTGGGCCACCCGGTCACGGTTAACGCTGTTCCATGTCAATGAACATTTAGAGGAACTCAATTGGCAAGAATTTCCATCAGTGAGAGCGACCTTGGCCAAGTGGGATCTCCCCTTTCAAGACAATCTCATACAGCATACCCCGCATTCCAAGATTGAAGTTGAAAAAATCCTGTACAGAGGAACAGATCCTTCATCCTCAATTCTCGAACATCTCGACCGTCATCCTGCAGATCTCCTTGTCCTGGCAACGCATCAACTGGGTGGACGACCTTTTTTTCATTCTGTGTCTGAGCCCGTAGCACGAAAATCTAAAATCATGACCTTATTTATTCCCGTCTCCACCGATGGGTTTGTATCACCAGAGAACGGAACGCTCACACTACAAAACATTCTTATTCCCATAGACCATGAACCACAGCCACCAGTTGCCTTACAGGCCATTACGACACTGATCAATGCCTTAGACTGTGCACAGACTACCGTCACGGTGCTCTACATTGGCGATGAGCAAGAGATGCCCGAGTGCGATTCATCTCAACGTCACAACGGTACCTGGAACTATATCGCTCGACATGGGGACGTTGTTGAAGAGATATTACAAGTCGAGCAGGAATTAGCGGCTGACCTTATTGTGATGCCCACGCAAGGTCATCAAGGATTTTTGGATGCTCTACGTGGAAGTACCACAGAGCAGATCGTTCGAAAGGCGCACTGTCCGGTCTTGGCTGTTCCGGCTGAATAAAAGAGAAATGATAAGGCTTCATCTCCACGACACCCTGATTGGGAGATTGCATCCCACAAGTGCCAATTCGCATTCCTACTGACGTGGATACATAAGAGGGCTGCTCCTCATTACCTGGATCGCATCGTTCATGTTCTTACAAATACAGCGATTCTGGAAAACTGTATCGACAAGATAAGCGGAACAATCTAGGGACTGCCGACGAAGGTCATTCTCCACTAGCGAAAATCCCTAGTCATATTGCTAGACCTGACTTCAAGCATAGCGCTCTAATATATATCAACTTACAACATTATAAAACTAGACTTGACCCTACAATTCTGATCAATGCCTTAGACTGTGTACGGACTACCGTCACGGTGCTCTATATCGGCGATGAGCAAGAGATGCCCGAGTGCGATTCATCTCAACGTCACAACGGTAGCTGGAACTATATCGCTCGACATGGTGACGTTGTTGAAGAGATATTACAAGTCGAGCAGGAATTAGCGGCTGACCTTATTGTGATGCCCACGCAAGGTCATCAAGGATTTTTGGATGCTCTACGTGGAAGTACCACAGAACAGATTGTTCGAAAGGCGCACTGTCCGGTCTTGGCTGTTCCGGCTGAATAAAGGAAGAAGGATAACGCTTCATCTCCACGACACCCTGATTGGGTGATTGCATCCCACAAGTGCCAATTCGCATTCCTACTGACGTAGAAGCATAAAGAGGGCTGCTCCTTATTACCTGAATCGCATCGTTCATGTTCTTACAAATACAACCGCTCTGGAAAACTGTATCGAAGAAATAAGCGGACCAATCTAGAGACTGCCGACAAAGGCCATTCTCCACTAGCGAAAATCCCTAGTCATATTGCTAGACCTGACTTCAACCATAGGCAGCGGCCAATAAGGCGAGAAAGTACTGGCGTTGTTCATCCGTGGTGAATACCTTCCGACGGCTGACCCCACAGTTCATCACGTGATACCACGCCCACTCAAATTCAATGCGGAACGGTCTGGCCATAGCGCTCGAATATATATCAACTTATAACATTATAAAACTAGACTTGACCCTAAAATCTTATTCCTATAGACCATGAACCACAGCCACCAGTTGCCTTACAGGCCATTACGACACTGATCAATGCCTTAGACTGTGCACAGACTACCGTCACGGTGCTCTATATTGGCGATGAGCAAGAGATGCCCGAGTGCGATTCATCTCAACGTCACAACGGTAGCTGGAACTATATCGCTCGACATGGTGACGTTGTTGAAGAGATATTACAAGTCGAGCAGGAATTAGCGGCTGACCTTATTGTGATGCCCACGCAAGGTCATCAAGGATTTTTGGATGCTCTACGTGGAAGTACCACAGAACAGATTGTTCGAAAGGCGCACTGTCCGGTCTTGGCTGTTCCGGCTGAATAAAGGAAGAAGGATAACGCTTCATCTCCACGACACCCTGATTGGGTGATTGCATCCCACAAGTGCCAATTCGCATTCCTACTGACGTAGAAGCATAAAGAGGGCTGCTCCTTATTACCTGAATCGCATCGTTCATGTTCTTACAAATACAACCGCTCTAGAAAACTGTATCGACAAAATAATCGGACCAATCTAGGCACTGCCGACGAAGGCCATTCTCATTAGCGAAAATACCTAGTCTTAGTGCTAGACCTGACTTCAAGCACTTAGCGAACAATTAGCCGTGATGTTGACTGTTGTCTACCTCATTATCTATCGGCCCCGGAAATGGAATTAAGCAGGCAAACATTCTCCAAATTATGATCCAGAGCTTCGAAAGGCGAGACTCAACTCTCAAAAGCTCGTCAGGATTTTCGTCGTCTACCATACCATGGTTGATAGCATTCCTAATATTGTACAACCGATTTGTTTCGTCGGGTCGACGAAAGCATTCGTAAATGTAATGCGAAGCGGAGGACCCAAAACAGACCTCTAAAGCATGCGCCGCTTTAGTAGGTAGTCCAGGATCAACGATTTCCTTATAAGCCCTCTGAATATAAGCTGGAGTCACTTTTCCACCATACTCACGCAACAAGATGTTATCCAGAGCCGCTTGCTTCTCGATCCTGCTTAACTTTTGTTGAGGCTTAATAATCTCCACAGCCTCTACAAGGCATTCGAATGCATTCCAATAAGCTGAATAAATCCGGAGTGTATCGCTTCGATAAGAATTCTGCAGTAGATTCCGCGGCTCACGAATCCAAAACAAGGCCGCATCAACTCTTGGTCGAGCCTCCTCGGAAAGTGATAGGACTCCTTCAACAGCCTTGTGCAAGTCTTCGTGAGCCAAATTGGTGACGATGACTCCTCCCGAACCATGCGTTACCCATGACCACCAGCCGCAAGATGAGTTGCCCCACTCCACAAGAGTAAACGATCCAAGGAAGGTATTGATTCTTCGAGCCGCTTCGATAAGCGAAGAAACGTTTTTCCCCTCAACCTTCACTGTAGCCTTATGGACAGTATTGGCCCCGCGTATGGCTGATCCTTCCTCACGCCTGTTAGACACTTGAATGCCCAATGAAGGCAAATCGAGAGGCTCTTTAAGTGGCGCAAAATCACCATATATCAAGATTATTAGATCTTTTCCCCAATCCGTAGGCCAGAGCTTGATGCGTTCTTCAAGCCAAGCGATTCCGTGGGCGTGAGTCCAATTTAAGCCACATTCCTTTATTAGCTCTTTACTCCGGTCACGGAGCTTGGCAAGCTTACTGGAACTTTCTTCTGTCATGGCATAAGTACAATTGATGTAATAGTTCCAATGGCTTCTTGAAGATATTCAAGAATGTGACAGTACTTCGAAGGGCGGTTTTTGGGAATTTCTCTGAGCACTTTAAACCACAACTTAAATTTGTCTCATGTATTTCACAAATTAGTACGCAAGAAGAATACAGGATTTGTCGTAAGAATCAAGTTAATATAGAGGTCAAGCTGCTTACTTCATATTACTGACCCAGCTAAACAGCTAAACAGCTAAACACTAAACTCCACGCATGAATAAATGACTGACAAGCCCTTTTCCGCCCTTTTCGTCTTAGGGTCATTCTTGTTCAAATGGTCATTCAAAGAGTCAAGTTTAGGTTTATCACTTACATAACAAGTTATATAGGTCAATTGACTCAATTAGCGATACATTAGCAGTCGTCCATAAGTTTCTCTAGGGATAAAAAGATCCCTCAGGTCATCGAGTCCCCACCTCATGAGCTCGAACCATTTGAGCGAGCTTCGTTTTCCTATTTCCGGAGAGTATTCAGCAGCCCTTTGACATCGTTCAGAGACCACAGAAATATTCCAACCCTCTTGGGCCGAGGCTGGCAATCCTTTAGCCACGTCATCTCATCCACACCCACCACTACGAATTACCTTTCCCCTGATGCATTACTACAGTAAAATATTCATATGAGATATTAGTTGATTCGTTCTGTGTTGGGGAAACGACTGGACATTCTCGAGACGATTGGGTTGTGTACAATTAGATCAAGAGGTTCATCATGAATGCTGTAAAACAAGACCGCTTTGAGGACTTTTGGGAGAGCGTACAGGATAAAATCCATAGTCATCCAGTTATCGTGAATAATCCTTATTGCAAATGGTTTAAGCAGGGCGATGCAACCGAAGAGCAGTTGATTGACTTGTTTGAACAATTTGCCGTCTTTTCAAAATGGTTTTTGCTGGCCCAATTGATGCGAGTTCTGAATGCATCAGACCTGGAGGCTGAAACACATGCACGATATATTTTAGCGAACGAATTGGGTGTGCGACTCAATTCTGACGGCTCCACAGAAAATCAACCATTCAAAACCCAGTGGGCGCATATCAATTGGCTAAGAGAAACTGCCCGTCCGCTTAACCTCGATCCAGAAAAACTTGGGAGCTGGAATTCGGCCTCCTCGTCCACCCGCGCCTTTATCAAGGGACTCGAAGAAACGTATGGGAACAAGGATGGTGAAGTTGGCCGGGGCGCAAGCTACGCCATCGAAACGTGGGCGGCGTGGGGCATTGGAAACGGGGAAGCCGCCGAATCCAATAATTTTTGGAAAGAATTGATTACAGGGATAAAGATGTATAATACGAACAACAAACTCGGTGATGCTTCGGCCATTCCTTTGAAATTTTTCCTCTTCCATTTTAATAGTGAAAAAGGGCACGGTGATAACGTCCTGGATGAACTGAAGGACTCGTTTTTTAAGCCGGAGTTCGATGGCCAAAAGTTTATCGATGCGGGGGTGAAGGCCTTGAACTCCATCTATACGTTCTGGGCAGGCCTGGATCAAACACGGAAAGAAATAAAAATTGAGACGGTTTCTTCTTGAGTCAATACTTGATGTCTCACAAGCAGCATCATCCGCCTTTCCTCAACGATCGGGTGGAGTAGATTTCCTCAAATTCTTTTAAACAATCCAGGTTGGCCATGGACGATGTGTTGAGCAGAGTTTTTCTCTGAAACATATCTCGAATCGCCGATTCCATTTTTTTACCATTCAACGTTTTAGGTACTTCTCTCACCTCGTAGATTTCATGAGGCACATGCCGGGGTGTGGCTTTTTCTCGAAGCTGTTGTTTAATTTTTTCCCTGCAGAGAGACAAGCCATCGGTGTCTTTATGTAAAACCACGAAAAGAATCATTCGTATGTCATGATTGTCTTCCACACCGATGACCAGACTGTCCGCCACTTCTTCCATGCTCTCAACGATTCGGTAGATTTCCGCAGTGCCGATGCGGATGCCACCAGGGTTCAGTGTGGTATCGCTTCTCCCATATACAATAACGCCCCCATCATCCCTGATTTCAATGTAGTCCCCATGAATCCAGACACCGGGGACTTTGTCGAAATAGGCTGTAATATATTTGGCATCCTCTGGATCATTCCAAAAGGCGACCGGCATGGATGGAGCGGGAGCACGGCAGGCTAACTCCCCTTTTTGATTGACAACCGGACGGTTGTTCTCATCCAGTGCCACAACATCCATTCCCAACCCCAAACACTGAATTTCTTCCGACCGAACGGGGAGCATAGGATTGCCCAACATGAAGCAGGAGATGATGTCTGTCCCTCCACAGATGGACGATAACTGAACGTCGTGTTTCACCGTGTTGTATATCCAATTAAAGCATTCTTTATCCAAAGGAGAACCTGTCGACAAAATCGCTCGAAGCGAAGGGAAGTCGTGTGATTTCGATGGATTCACTCCCTGTTTGAAATTCTGTGAAATAAATTTCGGGCTGGTTCCAAACACAGTAATTCCCGCCTCATCGATTAAATCCCATAAGACGTGTAAGTCCGGAAAACCGGGGGATCCTTCGTACAGAACGATCGTTGCCTGTTGTGCCAGAGTCGACGCCAACCAGTTCCACATCATCCAACCACAAGTCGTGTAATAAAACACTACATCCTCCGGTCCGATGTCTGTATGCAGAGCATGTTCCTTGTGATGTTGCAGTAACGTTCCGCCCGCCCCGTGCACAAGGCACTTTGGCAAACCAGTGGTTCCCGAGGAATACATGATGAACAATGGATGATCAAAAGGAAAATGGCTAAATGAAAAACTTACGTGATCTTCCGTGCTGACAAATTGCTCCCACGTCGAGATCGTATGAAAGGGCAACCTCTCGGCTTCCAACGCTGCATTGTCAGGGGAAACAACGATAATCTGCTGCAGGCTAGGAATATCAAGGATGATAGCCTTTAATGTTTCGATGACGGAATACCGTTTTCCGTTGTACATATATCCTTCGACACAGACCAGCACCTTCGGCTCCACTTGTCCGAATCGATCCTTGACTCCTTGTGGTCCGAAATCGGGAGAGCAGGAGGTCCAAATGGCTCCCACGGCCGCGGTGCCCAGCATGGCGATAATGGTTTCGGGGACGTTGGGAAGATAGCCGGCAACCCGATCTCCAGGTCTTATGCCGCAACATAAAAGAGATGAGGCAAACCGCTTGACGTGAACTGTGAGCTCGCCGTACGTGAGCGTCTGAAGAGATTGTCCCTCTACTTTACTGAGAATGGCGGGTTTTCCGGGTGGTGCTGTGAGTAAGTTTTCCGTGTAATTGAGTTCTGCGCCAGGAAACCAACGGGCGCCGGGCATGGACAGAGATGAGAGGGTTTCATCCGGGTGGCGGGAAAATCGTATGCCCGAATATCTTCTATAAAAATCCCAAAACGCCTCGATGTGTTGAACGGACCAGTGATGGAGTTCGACGTAAGAAGTGAAATCCTTAGAGAATTCCCTGTTCACGGCCTGTAAAAACCGGAACATCTTCGACCGTTGCACACGTTCCGTATCGGGTTGCCAGAGGATCTCCTTCATACAGGAATCCCTTTGTCGTTCAGCGGCTACACGATCTCTATGATCATGGCCGTCGCCTCCCCGCCGCCAATACATAAACTGGCCAGACCGCGTCGTAACCCTTTGCTTTTCAGCGCATTGATCAGGGTCACAAGAAGCCTCGCTCCCGTTGCCCCAATGGGATGGCCGAGAGCAATTGATCCTCCATGCACGTTGACCCGTTCAGGATCCAGTCCTAATTGATCGTGCACGATTAAGGACATCGCAGCAAAGGCTTCGTTAATCTCGAACAGATCAATATCGTGTAGTTGAAAACGACACTGCTCAAGAACCTTTTTCACCGCATCGATCGGAGCCAGAGCGAACGTGGCCGGAGATTGTGCATGGGTAGCATACCCTACTATTCTGGCAACTGGGGTCAAAGTCGATAATTCGTTACCGATCACCAATGCTGCAGCTCCGTCGCTGATTTTCGCTCCATTGCCTTTGGTTATGGTTCCACCTGTTTTATCGAAGACGGAGGGAAGGGAAGGAAATTGGCCGAGATCATCACAATCAGGTTGCTCATCGTGCTCAATCACCACCGAATGCCCATGTTGGGTTACGTGCACGGGGACGATTTCCCGGGCAAGCACGCCATCTTTCTGTGCCATCCTCACTCGTTCGTAACTGGTGATTGCGTACGCGTCTTGCCTTTCACGGGAAACAGAATACTGTTGCGAAACGTTTTCACTCAATTCTCCCATGTGCCCGTTTTCGTACTGATCCCACAAACCATCCCAGATGAGGCTGTCAATCATTTGCGCATTTCCCAACTTACGTCCACGGCGCATTTGAGGAACCAGAAAGGGGGCCTGGCTCATGCTTTCCATTCCTCCGGCAACGATGAATCGGGCTTCATTCAACCGAATCCCTTGATCCGCCATCATGACCGCTTTCATTCCCGACCCGCAGACCTTATTGATAGTGGTCGCACCAATATGATCTGGAAGGCCGCTTTTCAGTGCGGCTTGCCGGGCAGGAGCTTGGCCGACGCCAGCGGAGACGACATTTCCGAATATGACTTCATCCACTTGATCATGATCGATTCCACCTCTCTTGAGTGCTTCGGAAATAACGATCGAGCCAAGCTCAGGCGCTGTCAGAGAAGACAAGGCCCCATTGAATGTTCCAATGGGCGTTCGTAACGCACTGTAGATGTAAGTTTCCTCTTTTGCTGTACCCATTTAGTATATCACACTGTTATTTGTCTACCGTTGCGCGTGGCATTCGAAACACATCCGACGTTTTGGTGTAAAAGTCGTCGCCCATTCGGCCAACGTTGCCCATGAATTCAGGTGCTATTCCCTTTTGCCACTCACTATCTTTGAGTTGCGTAGACAGGTGGATGTTTCTCACGTTGCCAAGAACAAGGGTTCCCACTCCCGCCCCTTGACCTAGTGGAATGGTTTGGTTGAGTTCGCACACCAATTGAACCGGACTTTCCGAAATAAACGGCGGTTCCCCGTGACCGCGAAGTATAGGCTGAACTTTGGCCTCATCGAATTCGCTGACATTGGAATCGTAAGGAGCGGAAGAAGCGTTGGCTTTTTCAGCAGCATGGAAGGAAACCGTCCCCACCACATATTTCCCCGTGGCTTTGATGTTTTTTAATGTATCTTTTTCCGATCCATCCCGGTTGAAAAAAATAGAGTTTGAGATAATCGCGGGATTCATAGAGCAAATATTAAAGTAACTAAACGGGGCCAGGTTAAACTTACCCGTCTCCGACACACTCGAGATCCAGGCTATGGGACGCGGCTGTACGATGGAGTTCATCAAATGATAGATGTCCACCCAAAAATGGTTGGCAGGGTGAATGTCGAAAAACTCCGTGTGAAGGGTCATGATGTGCTCTCCTGCCAGCTTGTAGGATAATCGGGATCCTCTAACCCTTCGCTTTGCCGTGTCAAAAACACGGGAGCGAACGTATCGACCATCACAGCCTGCTCATTTGTTTCTTTACGCCCAATTGAATTCTTATAAGCTCCAGGATGCGGACCATGCGGGATGCCGGATGGATGAAAGCTGATCGAACCACGTTCAATGGTTTTCCGGCTGGTAAAATCGCCGGAATGGTAAAACAGCAGTTCGTCGCAATCTACGGAAGAATGGTAAAAGGGACAAGGAACGGCGTGTTCATCGAAGTCTAGCATCCGTGGGAGAAAACTCATTACGGCGAATCCTCCACCCGTAAAGGTCAGATGTGACACCGGCGGCAGATGCACCCTGCCGGTTTTCGGTTGAATGTTGCTCAAATTAATGGCATAGGGATAGACATACCCATCCCATCCACTCATTTTAAAATAATTGTTTGAATAACATGTATGTGTGAACGTCCCCTGCCGTTTACGGACGATAGAAACCGGCTCGTCTCGCTCCATTAACTCAGCATCCCACTCGGGACATTTAAAACTTCGCTCTGAATAGGGAGCATCCATTTTCAACTGGCCGTGAACGTTCATGAAATTGTCAGGAATAGAAAGGTGCTGTTTCGCTTCGACATAGATCAGTTTGGGGGGACTGGAAAAGTTGAACCGGTACGGGCATGACCGGGGAAGGATCAGATAATCTCCTGATACCAGTTTGAGTTTTCCAAACAGGGTTTGAATATCGATTTCACCCTGGGCCAGAAAAAACAGTTCATCTGCATCGTTGTTGGCGAAAAAGGCAGAGTCCAGCTCCACGGGATGGCACAAGCCATAGGTTAGATCGTCGTTGAAAGCAAGCGGAGTGCGCCCGCTGATAAAGTGACCCTGGGGTTGCTCCCTTGAACTTCTGAAATGTCGTCTCTGTAACAGTGTGGTGTCCCGTTTTTCGAGAGAACCCCAAGCCGCATCTGTATACGGCTTGCTTTCCACCTCCCCGGTGGGAGGGTGGTATAAATACAGGATAGAGAAAGGTTCCTCAAACCCTTCGCGCGTAAAACAATATTCATTCAATAAACGATCGCCCGCATAATGAGCGGTATGATGCATTGACGGCATATCTCCCATCTGCAAATATTTGAACATCGCTCATCCGACCCAATGGGTCAGCCTCCCAATACGTTCAATTTCCAATTCCACCTTGTCCCCGGTTTGAAGAAACCGATCCTGTTCAAGACCGCATCCCGTTCCTACCGTACCGCTCGCCAGAATATCTCCCGGATACAGCGTTTGATTTTCTGAAGCAAATGCAATCATTTGCGCAAAGGTAAAGTGGGATGAACCGCTATTACCTTCCGACCATAATTCGCCATTCACCCAGGCACGCATATTCAGGTTTCGGGAATCAGAGATTTCTTCGGGTGTGACCAGCCAGGGGCCCAAGCCGGTATTGAAGTCTTTCGCTTTCGCGGGACCAAGACCCACCTTCATGATTTTTTCCTGGAGTTGACGGGCGCTAAAGTCGTTCACAACCGTATAGGCTCCAATATACTCAGCCGCCTCCTCAACGCCTATCCCATGACATGTCTTTTTCATGACTATAGCCAATTCCAGTTCATAATCTTTCTTGTTTTCGTTTTCCGGAAAATGAACCGTTGTGCCATCCCCGCTGAAACATCGGGTGGACCCATTATACCAGACAGGAAACTCATACCATTCAGGCACGATGTCCAGACCACGCTTTTTTCGGGCGGTGCGAACATGGTCTTCAAATGTATAAAAATCTAAAAACGCCCCAGGACGTTCCACCGGAGGCAGAAGTGTGACCTCCGATAAGGGAACTGGAGATTGTTGCAAAATCTTTTCCCAATGCTGGTCTCCCTCTTTGAGCCAATCCAACGCCTCCGTGGTGGTCATGTGAATCAAAGGATAAACTTTATTTTCGATCAGAAGACCATGCTCCTTCGCTCCCGATTGGGTCACGTATCTCAACAGTTTCATTGCAGGGGTTCCTGCAATTCGATGGCTTCAAACAAGGCCCGGAAATTTCCCTCGCCAAATCCTCCATGCCCACACCGCTGGATGATTTCATAAAAAAATGGCCCTGCGCTTTCATCTTGATAAAGAAGAGAGGCGTCCTTCAGAAAAATTTGCAACAAGTAATGGCCATCCTCACCGTCCACCAATATGCCTTGCTTTTTTAAATCCGCAAGATCTTCCTTGAGTTCGCCGACGTGTTGTTTGGCCATTCTTTCCGGTAAGAGGTCGTAGTAGGTATCGGGAGTTTCGAGAAATTCAATTCCCTTTGATCGAAATTTTTCTACCGTATCCACCAGGTCATCCACAGCCAACGCAATGTGCTGAATCCCCGCGCCATGGTTTTTATCCACAAAGGTCTGAATTTGAGAGTCATTGAAATGAGGATACAGTGGCTCGTTGGAAGCAAATTTCACGTGAGAGCCTGGATCATACATGACCTGTGAGAACAACCCTGTTCCCTTTTTTCCAGACTTGAAATCCGGTGTATGAAAGGACACGTTCCAAAATTTTTTGAAGTCCATGACCTGCTCGAAGAAACTCCAAATGGGATAGATGGTTCTTGCGTTTACGGTGATGTGATCAATGCTGTTCAATGGTGAATGCTCATGCGATGGCGAAGAGATTCGTTCAAACATGGGAATTTCATCGTCCGGTCCTTCGATTTCCAGGAAGGTGAACTCTAAAAAACCGATCGGAGAGGCGATGGTGATAAAATGGTGGCGGCTATGTTTTGAATGAATGTCTTTCTCCCTGTGGACAAACGTCGCATGATGATCTTGCAAATAGTCGATCGTTTGATCCAGGTTTTCTACCTGAAGGACAACCTTACGGATTCCCGGACATAATGTTTTCAAATATTGAGCGGTATAGCTGTTGGTCGTCAGCGGAGATGACACCATGATCTTAATGTCATTGGCGGAAAAATAGATGGCTTTACTTTTGAATTTATCCTCCCAATCCTGTGTGGACTGATGGGTCTCAGCAAATCCCATTTTATTGAGGTAGAAGTCACGACTGCGGTCGAAGTAATCCACCACAAATTCAATCGAATACACTTTTTTGATTCCCAGCGCTGATGGCCGTTCCATTGCCTTATGCCCCATGAATAGAATCCATGTGTCCACTATTGTGTTAAAGGATATGACGATTCAACGTCTATCATCATTATATAATGAAAATGCTCTTGTTGCCTAATGAACCAGAGATATTGGGCGCCTGAACATTCGTCTCACATAGCGATTACATGAATGCCACATGAAAACCAATATTCATAATCGGCGGGACTGTTTCAAAATCTTCAGTCCATCAATATTCTCACGGCTCGCCTAGTGGAGCATTGACCAGAAAAGGATCCGTGACGATAAAAAGGGAACGGAAGCTTTTCAAGTCTTTCTTGTTGCCACGGCCCTGTATGCAACGATTCGTTTGAGGTTTGAGAAAGAGATCAATACAGGTATAGTGTATTCATTCGCCGGAAGGATAGGCGTATAGACGGAGCATATGTCCATGGACAGAATAACCCCATCTCAAAAACAGATCCTTGCGGGAATGAGGAAGCTGTCGCCAAAACGCAATACAACAGCTGCCAATAGCGCCGAAGCGCTGGTTGCCGAACAGTTGGCGCATTTTGGTATTGATGCCGATAGCGAGTTCGGACAAATTCTCGCCCGGGTGACCCAACGCCTGTACGAATCACAGACCGACTTCGAATTGTTATGGAATCTGACGCTCACAACCGTTGGTGAACTCGACCGCAGTGATCAAATCGCCTACTTCAATGCCAAGAAGTTTCTCTCCTTCCAACTGGCGAAATTGTTGGACACCGCGCAAAACCCATTTCGGCGAACGTACCAGGCATTGGATTACCATCCATCGACCCGAACAACCAAGGGACCGTACGCCGTCTTCGATAACGTCACCGCCCTTTTTTCGGCCACACCCGTGATTGCCCGAACAGCGACCTATATTTATGCCTGCGCCGAATGGATCGAAGATGCATTCAAGGGTAAGGAACTTCTGCTGGAGATCTATTCCCGATTATTGAATCCCACATCGATTTCTCTCGCGAATTTTGTCGTCGACCTTGAAGCCGGCCCCTATGCCGATCAATACTTCGCATGGAACTTTAGCAGCGGTATGTCCGCTATCGACGGCGTATTGTCACACGTACTTGGACGTGACGATGTCTTGATCACCAGCCGCAATATCTACGGCGGAGCCCATCAGCTTATTTACGATTGGTATGCCAAAAAAGGCAATCTTGAAATTGCCGTTGAACAATTCGATGGATGTGAGGCGGCAGACTTCGCCATTTGCTGGACGCACGTTAAAAAGAAATACGCCGATCGCTTCGCCGCCGGACGTAAGGCCTATTTGTATTTGGAGTCACCGTCTAATCCACACGGCGACGTCTTGGACGTGCCGGCGATCTGCCGTAACGCCCACGGCGAAGGATTACGGGTCATGCTTGACGCCACGGTTGGCACACCGTTCCTGGTCCGCCCCCTGCAACGCGAGGATCACGACGAACGTCCGGACTTTGTGATTCACAGCTATACCAAGGACCTCAGCGGCACCGGCACCGTCATTGCCGGAACGGTCATCGGTCGTACTCACGACATGTTCGCCCCGAAGGGGTATGAACCCGATGAAACAGCCCAATCCGATGGCGCTCAATCATGGCGCGATACCATGTTCTGGAATGTGTACTACGTGAAAGGTGCATTCCTGAACGCCGATTCGGCCTTTGAGGTTATTCAGGGCATGCGAACGCTTGACATACGCATGCTGGCCAAGTGCATCAACACACAAATCCTCGCCCAGTTCCTCGACACTCATCCTCAAATCAATGTGCGTTCGAACGCACTGAACAACCACCCCAATGCGGCTCTGCGAGAAAAACTGCTATTTCTCGGTTTACCCTCACCTCTGTTTACGATCGATATGGATAAAATTTCGCCTGACGCATTTCACCGTTTCTTTGATTCGCTGTCACCCACGTTCGGGCACATGATTTCACTGGGCCAGTCCAACACTATCGTTAGCTGTCCGGCGTTGACCACGCATTCCGAGCTCGACGAAACGGCCCTAGCTGAAGCCGGTATTCGCCCGACCACCATTCGATTCGCGATCGGCGATGAGCATCCGCGTGACCTCATCAATCACTTTCTCAGTGCAGCGAAACTTGCCATCGATCCGATGGACCCAGGTTTTAGCGATCGTTTCGGTGCCCCATCCACCATCGAGGCTTTAATTCGAGATTGTTATACCGACATACATCGACGATATATCGAATCGTCGTTGTCCACAAAGTCGACCTCGTGATGAGAGCCCGACGACTTCAGTCTTCTCAAACAGCGACACGTTCTGCATAAGACCACATGGTCAAATTAGAGATTCATCGTCTCACGCATTACATGTACTTCTAGCTCTTCCAGAGCAGGGTTGAATAGATGACTTACCGGTGGGGAGACCATGAGGAGAGGAATGCTTGTCTCACGTTACGTTATTACTCAACGTAGAAACGCCTTCTCATGATGAAGAGTTGGATTCGCTATAATAATGAGAAACTGTTAGGGATTAGGGCTTCAAGTATTTTTTTCCGCATTCCTATTTCCTCAAACAGGTACAACAGACTTGCAACCGCGTATGGGAACGTTAGATTTAAGGCATCTTAATCACTAGACAAAAGCCTTTTACGATCAAGTTCATCAAAAATGGTTAATGCGGCCTGCTCCGCTGTATCCTTTGAACCGTCAATGATAACTTCAGCATGTTCAGGACGTTCATATGGAGAATCGATTCCCGTAAAGTTCTTCACTTCGCCGGCTCGAGCTTTTTTGTACAGCCCCTTCACATCTCGACGTTCACACACTTCCAGAGGAGTATCGATGAAGACTTCCAGAAACTCTTTATCTTCTACCATCGCACGGGCCATTTGCCGCTCACTTCGAAAAGGTGAGATAAACGAGACCAGCACAATCAAACCCGCATCGACCATCAACTTGGCAGTTTCTGCCACGCGGCGAATGTTCTCCACGCGATCAGCGTCGGTAAAACCCAAATCTCGATTCAGACCGTGCCGCACATTATCACCATCCAACAAATAGGTGTGATGGCCCAAAGAGTGCAGTTTCTTTTCCACCAGATTGGCAATTGAAGACTTTCCTGCCCCTGATAACCCGGTAAACCACAAGATAAATGGTTTCTGCCCTTTCAGTTGCGCACGAGCCGCTTTATGAATATCTACGGATTGCCAATGAATATTATGAGCACGACGCAGGGCGAAATCGATCATGCCAGCAGCAATCGTCCCATTGGTATACCGATCAATTAAAATAAATGAGCCAGTATCTCGATTGTCCTGATAGGCGTCAAAGCACACTGGGTGATCCAGTGAAAAATTGCAGATACCCACTTCGTTGAGTTCCAACGTCTTTGTGGCAAGATGTTCGAGCGTGTTGATATTGACCTTATATTTGATTGCGCTGACTTGGGCGATTCTCGTTTGAAATCCGATCTTGATGAGATAACGACGGCCAGGCAAAAGCGGCTCTTCATGCATCCAAATAAGTTTGGCTTCAAACTGATCGGCAAAATCCGGTCGTGCACGAGGATCACTCAGGACTTCACCGCGACTGACATCAATTTCATCAGATAATGTCACCGTGACGGCTTGACCAGCCACTCCACGCTCGAGATCTCCGTCAAATGTCACAATTCGCTCAATGGTGCTTGTTTTCCCGGAAGAAGGAACGACAACAGAGTCTCCAGGAAGTAAGGTTCCACTGACAATCGTGCCAGAAAATCCACGAAAGTCCAGATGTGGACGGTTGACCCACTGAACAGGCATCCGGAATGGTTTGACCGTGACATCTTGATTGATATGGACTGTTTCCAAATAACTCATGATCGTCGGGCCTTGGTACCACGACATGGCGTCACTTGGATAGAGAAGGTTGTCACCCTTTAAGGCTGAAATCGGAATGGCCACAACGTTCTCGAAATCTAAGGACGCACGAAAGGACGCATACTCAAATTGAATCGAGTCGAATTGCTCTTCTGAATAGTCCACCAAATCCATTTTATTGATCGCAAGAACGATATGTTTGACTCCCAGTAACGAAAGGATAAAGCTGTGCCGCTTGGTCTGCGTCAGAACCCCCTTGCGGGCATCGATCATCAGGACAGCCAAATCAACCGTTGAGGCGCCTGTAGCCATATTCCGTGTGTACTGTTCATGCCCTGGTGTATCGGCAACGATGAACTTTCGCTTACCGGTCGAAAAGAATCGATAGGCCACATCGATCGTAATGCCCTGTTCGCGTTCAGCTTGTAACCCATCGACCAGTAACGCGTAGTCGATCTCTCCTTGTTGCGTCCCGACTCTTTTGCTTTCAGATTCCAGCGAGGTGAGCTGATCGTCAAGAACGAGTTTCGAGTCCCACAACAATCGACCGATGAACGTGCTCTTGCCGTCATCCACACTTCCGCAGGTCATAAAACGCAACAACCCCAGTTCGGTGCTCGTTGGGCAGGCAGTCTCAGGTTCGTGTTGGATTTCGTGAGAATCGTAGGGCATTAGAAGTACCCCTCTTGTTTTTTCTTTTCCATTGAACCGACCGAATCATGATCGATGAGTCGTCCTTGACGTTCCGAATTTCTTGAACCTAACATCTCCTGAATGATTTCTGGCAAACTAGACGCGGTTGACTCAATTGCCCCAGAGAGGGGATAACAGCCAAGTGTACGAAACCGTACAGATCGCATGACTGGCTTTTCACCAGGACGGAGAGGGAGGCGGTCGTCGTCAACCATGATCAACATGTCATCTCGCTCAACGACTGGCCGTTCTTTGGCAAAATAGAGCGGCACAACCGGGATTTTTTCCTGATGGATATATTCCCATACATCAATTTCTGTCCAGTTGGACAAGGGAAAAGCTCGAAGACTTTCTCCATTTCGCACTCGAGTATTATAAATATTCCATAGCTCTGGGCGCTGATTCTTCGGATCCCATCGATGAGTTGACGTGCGAAATGACAACACTCGCTCTTTCGCACGAGAGGCTTCTTCATCCCGGCGCGCCCCGCCAAACGCTGCATCATAGCGATATTTCTCCAGCGCTTGCTTCAAGGCCTCGGTTTTCATCACATCCGTCCATAGCGAGGATCCATGAGTCAGTGGGTTCATGCCTTGCTCGAGACCACGGCTATTCGTATACACAGTGAGGTCTAGTCCATACTCATCCGCAATCTTTCCACGGAACTCAATCATCTCACTAAACTTCCACGTTGTATCGACATGAAGAAGGGGAAAGGGCAGTTTGGATGGGGAAAACGCCTTGCGTGCCAGATGTAGTAGCACCGAGGAATCCTTCCCAATCGAATAAAGCATTACCGGATTTTCGCACTCAGCCACAACCTCGCGAAATATATAGATACTTTCGGCTTCTAACTGCTGCAAATGTGAAGACTTCGAGACGCTCAGGGAAGAACGCTGAGGCTCTTGTACGGAGAATGGCATAATGACCTCACGAGTAATGGAAAAAACGCTGTGAATTCAAAAGAAAATGATCAAAAGACAAGCTGTCGTGCTTGAATCGACAGAGTTGACGACAAAACCAACTACACCTTATCTCGCCACTATGACTATATCAACTGTTTCCACAACCCTACACTCAGATAATTGCATCATAGAGAAATCCACACCTGTGTCGCTTCACGATGCCTCTTGCACCAGGCAATATGGCATATTGCGATTCTTGTACGATATCACCACATTCTCTAGAAGCAAATCTTATCAAATGAAATATCGCGAGGCCGACAATTGTCCTTCATTCTCAATACTTTAGAAGCATATGTTCAATGGCGGTGACGACAAAACGGTCCAGCCACCATAACGTCATTATCTGAATGGACCAGATTGAGGTACGGCAAATTAATAGTCACACAACAAGCTCACGGTAACATCTCCAGTCCGATCATGGCAGGAAGTCCTATGAAACACACAAATTATAGCGAAAGCAAATAACTTCCAGCCGGAAGTTCATCATGTACACAGCGTAAAAACACACATCGTACAGACGGAAGTATATGGGAATGGCTATAACGCATTGATGCGTTTAGAGCTGTCCACAATTTTTACGTTTATCAAGTTGCCAGAGCCTTCGAATCTATTGACAGCATCTTTCCTAGATGAAGAGAATACCACTGAATTCCTTCTTAACATTCAACGGGACATACCAGCATTACCAATGAGCTATTTCATGAGATGTCACTCTCGACTCACTCGCCTTCTCATTCTCCTCATTCCACTGCTCATCTGTGGGGTTTGGGGAGAATCCGCGAATGCTCTTGGAAAAGCTGGAAGGAGTGACATCGTGTTGTCTCGCCATGGGACGCACACCATTCAAAACGGGCCAACACTTCCCACGATCAGAGGGGGAACATCACAATCAAAGATAACACAGAGGCCTGCTCCAAGGGTGCAAGTGCCGAGACAAAAACCAACGGTAAAACGGCGGCTCTTTCAATTTCCTCAATTTCCTCAATTTCATCGCCCTATCCCTTTTTTCTATCCATCCATAATACCCGAGCACTCTGACTCGATGACCACCGTCATGCCAGAGGATAGCTCTCCCCCCAAACCTGTACTCAAAGAAAAACCCAAACCTTCTGAAGCATCACATCCTCTCGTCATTGAACTACGATGCGGGAAATACGTCCGTATCCCTTGGCCAGAGTCAGGCATATTGCATGCTGAGGAAGGACAAGAAGAACGGTGCGCTTCGCCTTAGAGTATAAGGTCGGAGCTTTCAAATACCTCTCTTACCCTCAAACACAACTGCAACCTACGGATAACAGCAAATTCCATTCCTCAAAAAAAAAATGTAATAGGCGGCTGCATACGCCAAACTATAACCCACCGATATACCTTTTATCGTATAATTATAATATATACGCTAATTCTAATATTGCATAATTATACCGTGCAGCGTATATTGTAGCTAAATAAAAGGAAGAGAATGAGTCATCTTGCACGCAATCCAAAACAGATCGGCAATCTGGTCCGCCAAGCCCGGAAGGAACGGGGCTTGAGTCAAACGCAGCTTGGTGAAAAGGCGGGGTTGCGTCAGGCGACTATTTCTCAGCTCGAAACCGGGAATCCAGCAGCGACCATGGAAACCATTCTTGCTGTTCTGGCCTCTCTTGATCTGGAGTTTCAGATCGTGCGGCGATCCAAAGGATCGGCTGCCGCAATCGAGGATATTTTCTGATGGCACGGTCCCGCCAACATCGTCCGCTACATGTGCTTTTGAACAATCGCCTGGTTGGTCAGCTTGAGAAGGCGGTAAGCGGGGCTGTCGCGTTTCAATATGACCAAAGCTGGCTAGCGTGGAAACATGCGATTCCGATTTCGCTCTCCCTGCCATTACGGGAAGATCCGTTCCGTGGAGAACCGGTTATGGCAGTAGTTGAAAACCTTTTGCCGGACTCGGACGCACTCCGCGGACGTGTGGCGGAAAGAGTTGGCGCGGCAGGGACTGATGCCTACAGCCTACTTGCGGCCATTGGCCGCGACTGTGTCGGGGCATTGCAATTTATCAGTAAGGATGAAGCCGTTCCTACCCTGGGGACCATGGACATTTCCGGCGAGGCAGTCACGAATGTCGCCATAGAAAAACTGCTCAATAATTTGGCGCAAGCCCCTATGGGGCTGAGCCGTGATGATGCGTTTCGGATATCAATAGCTGGGGCCCAGGAAAAGACGGCACTGCTCCGGTATAAAGGAAAATGGTTCAAACCACATGGGACGACACCAACCACCCATATTTTCAAAAAACAGATCGGTCCGCTGCCGAACGGTCTTGACCTTTCGAGCAGTGTCGAAAATGAATATTACTGTCTGAAACTGGCGGCAGCCTTTAGCCTACCGGTCGCCAAAGCGGATATTCGCACATTTGGCAAGACAAAGGCGCTGGTGATCGAACGCTTTGACCGGCGATGGACGAAAGATAAGCGACTCTTGCGTTTACCGCAAGAGGATTGCTGTCAGGCACTGTCCGTGCCACCGACCAGAAAATATCAACGTGATGGCGGACCAGGAATAGTCGAAGTCTTAGATTTACTCAAGGGCAGCGACGACCCTGGCAAAGACCAGAAAACGGTGTTGAAAGCGCAAATTCTTTTCTGGTTGATTGGTGCCACAGACGGGCATGCCAAGAATTTCAGTCTCTTTCTTGGGCCGGGTGGCAGTTATTCGTTAACGCCGCTCTATGATGTACTCACGGCACAACCAAACTTCCGTGCGGGTCAGATTCAACGCAAGCAGATGAAGCTCGCGATGTCGATTGGCACCAGCCGTCACTATCACATCAGCGAAATTATCAGGCGGCATTTCATTCAGACTGGTGATGCAGCCGGACTACCCAAAGCCCTGATTCGTGAATCGATAGAGGAAATGGTGGATACGGGAAAGGCGGCCATTCATACAATCGAAAGCGAATTACCCACTGATTTTCCCGAAGTCATTCATACTTCAGTTCGGGATGCCCTGATCGACCGTCTAGCCAAATTACGGGTGAGCCGGACAGCGGGATAATTTGTCTTGGCTTTTCTTAGCCCGATGATTTACTCGGAAGCTGCGGATGGGGAACCCGCGAATACAGCAAATCCCTGGTTTTATACTCTTCAAATTCCTCATGAGTGGTCACGGCTGCCGTCCCCATATGCTCTATCCACTGTTTACTCCCTGCCCCTTTTATGCGTATCAAATAGAGACCTGGGTTCAAATCGCTTACCAGACGTTTGTCCAAAACCCAATAACAGCCTTCTTCCGTCGGGAATTCTGCCGTCCATTCGCTGCACTTTTGAGAAGCGGCCACTCCTATGCGATACGCCTCATTCATATGTTCACAGAATGACTCGGCATCAGCAGTACAATCAAATGCTTGGATACGATGAGCCGCACCGTTCAGCACATACGACCGGCCAGTTCCAAGCGGAGTGTCGATTTTGTAGGGACCATTCATGATTGAGTTACCTCTTTACACCGGCTTTTCACTCTCGCCAAAACTCATTGCGTTGCCGCGATTGATCACATGGTAGCAGAGGCCCCCCAACAGAGGCACGAGGCATAGCCCGATCGTCACGCCACGCATGACGAGATGTCTAGAAATCTCCTTTTCCAGCCAGCTTACCCCACATGTCGCATCGATGAGGGTTGCTCTTCTTCGGTTGGCCTTCCCTATTGGGGAAGCGGAATCGTTACAAGAATCCCACCCATCACGTCTCCCACCTTGAAATCTCTTCTTGAACTTCTGGGGTGCACATTATGACAATCGGCGCATCTGTAAGACAGGGCTTTGTCGGCATAGAGTGCTTGGAAGACACGAGCCTTGCCATCGGTTGTAACGCCTGTATAGGGACGATCGGGATTCGCGAGGATTTTCGTCAGCGCGGTCCGCTCAAACTCTGTCGTTGGTCTATTCCTTCTATTTATCGGCCAATTGCTGATCAGCCGGAATCGAATTCCATTGGGTTCTCCAGCTACGAGCCGCCCTGTTTCGAGTAAAAATTGCGCGGGTAAAGGGAGATCTCCGTCCTCCTTCCAGTGTTCCGAGGCGGTGACAATGCCTCGCGTCTGCATCCGCTCCACAATCTCGCTCGTGTAAAACGTTCGATCCGCCTGGACTATACTATGTATATAATTGGCGACAATTTTAGGGGATATGCCCTTGAGCGGAATTGTCTCCTCGCTCGCAGCTGAGAACACCCACTGACCGAGTAGGCAAGTGGAAATAGTTCCAACAGCGAGTCCCAAACAAAAGCCTCTCATCTTCATGATGGATCCTCCATTTCTGCTTGTGGCTTGATTCACTCATGGGCTTCGATCGACGCGCTCGCAAACCAATAATTCCTGACAGGAATTGAACTATAGTACTCCCATTGTCAAGACCAAAACCAGCGCTTTTTATGAGAGAAACTCAGGAGTTATTGCTCCATATAATGACTGGTTCGTATTCTTGCCCTACGGCACCTCGGGAATAGGAACTTTAAACGGTCGCTTGGGTCGAACAGGAAAGTACCAAAGATCTCGGTGGGGGAATCTGTGGGCACCTGCTCACTGACTTGCGGAAAATCACCATGCGAGGAAGGTTTGCCAGGGCTGGTCCCATGGATCCATCCCAGCATGACGCGCCATGGTGCGTGGGAGCGGGCGACTGGGGCAAAGGGGGAGTGTGGGCTCAGGCATTGAACCGGAATCCTGGGGGATAAAGCTGTTTGAACCCGTAGGATTAGGCTGCCTGGAACAACTCGTCGAACCGGGCAGCGGCCCCTACCTCTGCATAAAAATGAGGGGAGCCAGGTATACTTGTGGAGTTGCCGAGAGTTTAAACGCTCACCACAACCAAAAGGATTGTCCAAAAAACAGTTCAGTTCATGTGCTTCATTTAAAAAACCATGCGTGGCGTAACTCAATTACATTGGGTCCTCGGGTTCGGCGTATTTACTCTTCTTGTCTCATGTTCGAAGAAAGGGCTGTCCGATATGACCGCAGAGCAACTGTTAGCCTCCATTGAAACGCACACCGCCCCAGTGATCGTGGATGTCCGCTCGCAAAATGAATACGATTCCGGGCATGTGCCCGGCGCTGTGCATCTGCCTTTTTACGCCATTTGGAGCCGTCACGAGAAGACAAAGGCCACACCGGAAGACCCGATTGTCTTGTATTGCGAGCATGGCCCAAGAGCGTGGATCGGGAAATTCACTTTCTGGACGATGGGGTATAAAAGTATTGTTTACTTGGACGGTCACATGTCAGGCTGGAAACAGCGAGGCCTGCCCATGTCCAACCGCGTCGAATAGCCGGATGAGTACATGAGGCCGATTCGATAGTGCCGCTTTGTGCCGACCGACATGGCAAGCTTCATTTGCTTGCTTTCAATTTGACGCACTTCCAAGCTCGGCTGAGCGGTGAGGACGTCATAGAGAGGAGTCAGGTGGTAACTGCCACCAGGACCGAGAAAAATGCTGAAATTCTTGGCGTGCCCGTCCGTCGCGCCAATGAGCCAGAAGAAGATTTGGGCCTTCAACACGATTTTCTGGTCTTTGAGGGGATGATCGCTTCCTTTGAGCAGGTCAAGAACCTGAACCATTCCTGGTCCTCCCTCGCTTTGATATTGCCATATTCAACCTGGAAGTGCACCACGCGCTTCGCGAAAGACTTCGTAGGTGAAGGAGGACATTCTACTTTTTCTGACGTCCTATCATCAGCCACGTTGTATCCATCCACTGAAAAACACCACGCATTGGCTCCCACCAGGAACAAGTTAATGCTTACGAGAAGTCATCAAAATTGAACACGCAGAAAAAGTAGAATGTCCCCTTTTTTGTCATTAACAAGCATCATGACCCCTTACTCTGCAGCAAATTTGAAGCGCAACGGGAAATTTGTCCGACAGTAGCGCTTTGCTTTGTTAAGCATTTATCTTTATATCCTCTAGAGAGACAGATATTTCTTTTATTTCTGGCTCTGACCAAGCATGGTCCGATAACTTTTCTTTCTTCCAGGTTGTCGGATCTGTATCTTCGAATGCCACACTAAAATGCCCCCCGACCAATGATTGGTGTTTTTCGCACACTTTAAAATCACCATTGTCATCGACTTCTTTTTCGATACTCTTTAACCGTTGATCATCTAATTCAGCCAACTCATCTTTACTTACTATGGAATCCACAGCATGTAACGTTTCGGCGGTGAAGGGAACAAGGATAGACATGCGAGAGATGGTTTTAATTTCGCTAGTGTCAAATTTCATATCAACCACGCTTGTTGAAACATCGTGATGTTCTCCTAAAGCGAAATCCAGTAAGTCTTCTACTTTTTCATTTACAAAATCAGAAAAGTTTATTTCCTTCACCAACTTCCTACGTATCTCATCAAAGTATATCTTAAATAAGATATACGTTTTATCATTAACATCGAGGGAGTTAAAGTAATTACCATCTATCTTCGCAGGCCCGGAGGATAGTAAATCAGACACACGCTCAAAACATTGTATCTTTTGACTCTGTATATTTTTTGTAAAACGTTTATCCTGTGTTACAAATATTACGGTTTCGTTTACCTTAAGTAGGTCATTTATGGCGCAATATATAAATGCATCTGGTATGTCATTACGATTTTTAATTTCATTGAAAGGCTTACCACCTTCAAAATATGCATCCATCACCAAACTCCCGTGATTGTCACGTATAGGAATTATAGTAGCGTTTGTTTTATGTTTGAAAGCATTCCAATTACTCAAAACCTTATTGAGTATTTCATTGATTTGTCTGTTTGCAATAAATTCAGTTGGATAAGTTACGGGATCGATACCTAGTATATTTGGCTCTTGATAATACTTATTCAACGACTGAGTTGCACTTACAACATCATCGATAGCTTTTTGCGTACCTTTTTTAACCCAGGATATAAACTCTCTTTCAACCACTTCCGGGATATAAAGCTTGTATATATCAGTTCTAGTATACTTAACAAGTTCCTCGAACAGTTGCGAGTTCAGGTTCGGTACTTGCTTATATACCGAAGAGTCAAGCATTAAAGGTATGTTCTTATTCATTTAGCTTCTTATGTCCACTATGCGCCTAACGTCTACGATTGAGCTGCGGTGCATCGCGCTTCCCTGATGCCGTCAGCTCCGATCGTATGTTAGCCAACGATTCCAAGTGGGCAAAGGGGGTCAAGACCCTTGTTTTATAATGTGTCCTCTTTTGTTATCAAAAGGAACACGGCAAGATTCTGTGTCTCAACCCACTTTGCTCTTTGCTTATTGGTCTCGCGGTTGCTCCGCAGCCTTTCCAGCCCTAAGCTGAACATACATGTCATGCCCCAAATACCGTTCCAGCTTTTCACTAAGATCCGTTGACAGGCTCTTCGTTGATGCTATACGGCATAATTGGGCTTTCATGTTATCTTGTAAGTCCTGTCGATGTTGTTTGAATTCTTCAAATGCCCCAATCATTCTTGAGGCCACTTGAGGATTTTTTTGATCAAGCTCCATAATAAAGTCCGCGACAAATGCATAGCCCGATCCATCTTTCGCATGAAAGCCTTTGGGGTTGCCCTGAGAGAAGCCCCCATAGAGAGCCCGCATTCTGTTCGGCGTGGGGGATTTAAACGCCGCATGCGCTGTCAGGTCTTTCACGACCTGTAGAATATCATCGGACTGCGATCTCGCGAATGCGCCAATCCACTTATCCACGACCAAGGCATCCCGTTCAAATTGATAGTAGAAATGTTGTGCAACGCCGTCCCGATACGATTGAGCCTCATCCATATTGATGATGATATTCAGCGCAGCATAACGGTCCGTCATATTATTGGCCTGGCTATATTGTCTGACGGCCAGTCTAGCGACCTCAGCATCTCCTGAATGTGATACATAGGCGAGTGCGGTATTTTGCAGACTACGGCGGCCAGCATCTTCACGATCATACCGCTTGCCTGGATCATAATGAGCCGTGTACGTCTCAAGAAATTCATCGTGTAACTGACGCCCCAATGTTTCTAAAAATGCTTTACGGACCGCCAGTATGGCGTGCGGATCAATCACGTCTCGCTTAGGCGCCAACTCATGATAGACGGGTAAGCTTAACGCGAGACTCATGAGTGCACGATCCATGTCGGCTCGTTTCAAAATACGACGAAAAGAATCTAGAACATCGTCGTGAACAACAATTTCCTTCCCGCATTCATAACGGTCAATCTGCTCCAAGAGTTTCACCGTAAGGAATCGGTTCCCGGCTTCCCACTGATTAAATCCGTCGTGATCATGCACCATCAGATGACGCAATTGATCGTCGGTATATGGAGCGTCCAGTTTGACAGGAGCGGAAAAATGGCGAAACAAGGAAGGAACAGAGTCAGGCGGAACATGCTCAAATGTAAACGTGTGCTTCTCGTTGGTCAGCTCCAAAACATCCTGCAGGATGTCCTGACCCGCAGGACCCACCAATCCAAACTTTACCGGAATGTGTCTGGGTTGCCCACTTGATTGATTGTCTATTGTCGGGACAACTTGCTCAAGCGTGAGGGTAAATTGTTGCGTGGTCTTCTGATAGGACCAATTGGCTTTCACTTCAGGAGTACCAGCTTGGGTATACCACAGCATGAACTGACTGAGGTCCCGACCGGAAGCCTCCTCCATGCATTGCACCCAGTCTTCTACGGTAACCGCTTGTCCGTCGAACCGGTCAAAATATATATCCGACGCTCTGCGAAAACCTTCTTTTCCCAAAAGCGTATGCAACATTCTATTCAGCTCAGCGCCTTTACTATAGACAGTCGCTGTATAAAAATTGTTGATGGTGACAAACTGTCCCGGTCTCGGCGGGTGCGCCATCGGCCCGGCATCCTCAGGGAATTGACTCATGCGAAGACTTCTGACATTGGTAATACGATTCACCGCTTGTGACCCCATATCGCCAGAAAATTCCTGATCTCTAAAGACCGTCAATCCTTCTTTTAAACACAGTTGATACCAGTCACGGCACGTCACGCGATTGCCTGTCCAGTTGTGAAAGTATTCATGTGCGACCACACCTTCAACGCCTTCATAGTCGGCATCGGTGGCTGTGGCAGGATGCGCCAACACATACTTGGTGTTGAAGATATTGAGCGACTTATTTTCCATAGCACCCATATTGAAATCGTCAACAGCCACAATATTGAACAGATCGAGATCATATTCGCGACCATACACTTCTTCATCCCATTTCATGGACTTTTTCAGCGAGGCCATAGCATGCCCAAGTTTATCGAGATCCTTGGCCTCGGCCCAAATGCGCAACGCGACGTGACGACCGCTTGTTGTCACAAAGGTATCTTCAAGGCATTCTAAATGACCTCCGACAAGGGCGAACAAATAGCTGGGCTTGGGGAACGGATCTTCCCATACTGCGTAATGACGCCCATCATCCATGTGCCCTTGATCAATAAGATTGCCGTTAGAAAGGAGGACAGGCGCTGTGGTGTGGTCAGCAATAATCTTGGTGGTGTAGGTCGCCATATTATCCGGACGGTCTGAGAAATAGGTAATGCGCCGAAACCCTTCGGCTTCACATTGCGTACACCAGTTGCCACCTGATGTATACAGTCCTTCAAGTGCCGTATTCTGTTCAGGATGAATTCTGACGAGCGTGTCTACCGTAAACGCATCTTGTGTGGGTTGAAGAGACAGGGACGCGGCATCAACCACGTAGCCTTCTGACACAATCGCGCCGTTGTCGAGGTTCTGGTCATTCAGCTTCACGGCCAGCAATTCCAGTTCTTCGCCATCGAGAACGAGTGCATTAGAGTGCACACCATTTTTTACAACATGCAATTTAGCGTTGACCAACGTCTCCCCATCGCGGAGATTAAAGGTTAGGTCAACATGCTTCACCCAGTAATCAGGTTGTTTATAATCTTTCAAATATTTCACGGCATGTTCTTCAGACACGGCTTACTCCTCATTTTTCAATACTTGCGACTTTCTGAAAATAGTCATGTCACGCAAGGGGCAAACGTTCAAGGATTCAAGAGCACTCCACTCTCACCCTTCGAGCAAACCTCACTATGCTGTCGTTGTTGATGTGCCGTCGGAATACGTCGACCCGATAGCTTCCGCCGCATGACGAAGTGCATCGAGACGTTGGGCATAACGATGTCCAGGCCTGATCAGACGAAGTACGCCAAGCCCGTCAAGCGCTTCGATGACATGTGGTTGCATACCGACAAAAAACAGATGTTGCTTGTGTGCCTGAATGATCCGCAGCATATCTTCGATGGCCATAGCCGATGTCCCGTCAATAACCGGCACATCCGATAAATCCAACACGCAACTCGTAAACTCTTTGAGACCCGGAACTGTCTCAATCCGCCTGACCATGTTTTTGGCAGACCCGAAACTCATGGGTCCATCCACATGAATCAATACGATTTTTCCAGCATTCTGATCTAAGACCGCCTTTTCCTCAGGCGACAACGGCGACTCTTGATGCCCTTCCGTAATCACACTCATATTGGCGAGTTCAAGGTCAGCCATCTCTTTAACAAACAAGATACTCGCTAACACCACGCCGACCCCGACTGCCGTGATCAAATCAACGGCCACCGTGATAAACAACACAACGGCCATAATGATAACGTCGGCACGAGGTGCTTGGAAGACATGCCGAAGGAATCGCCAATCGATGATATCGACGCCGACCTTGAGCAAAATACCGGCAAGGACCGCCAAGGGAATTTGCTCGGCAAGTGGCCCCAACCACAATAAGGTGGCCAGCAGCACCAATCCCATCAACATTCCAGATAGGGGCGTGCGGCCACCGGAACGAATATTCGCCACCGAACGCATGGTCGCACCCGCGCCGGGTAAACCGCCAAACAAACCTGAAACCGCATTTCCAATCCCTTGACCGATCAATTCTCGATTGGAATCATGTTGGGTTCTGGTCATATTGTCACACACCAGCGACGTCAAAAGACTGTCGATCGCGCAGAGGAAAGCAATCACAAAGGCCTCTTCGATCATGACTGTCAGCGCATCGATTCGAAAATTGGGAATGAGTAACGCTGGAAACCCTTGCGGAATGTCGCCAATAATTGGCGCTTGAGGAAAAAAGAAGACGGCCAAAGGCGTGCACACGAGGAGAGCGAGTAATGATGGAGGAATGAATTTACCGATAACGGTCGGCGTCAAATAGACGATGGCTAACGCCAGAACTCCTAGTATCGTCGCCTGAACCATCGGCGCACTCATCACATGAGGAAGCGCCATGAGATTCGCCACCACCCCTCCAGGTGATTCATGACCCAACAGCGGGGCTAATTGCAAAATAATGATAATCGCTCCGATTCCGCTCATGAACCCTGAAATAACGGGATAGGGGACCAGACTAATATACTGTCCTACACCAAAGGCTCCCATGAGCATCAGAATGATGCCCCCCATGATGACCGTGGTAAAGACGATGGACGGTTCATCGGCAAACATCGCGAGCATGCCTGCGAAGACGACGGTCATGGGACCCGTAGGGCCGGAAGCTTGCGCAGGCGTTCCTCCAAATACGGCTGCGAAAAACCCGATAAAAATGGCGCCATACAATCCGGCAACTGCCCCGGCACCCGACGCCACGCCAAAGGCAAGAGCTAGCGGAAGCGCAATTACGGCGGCAACTACTCCACCAAACACATCGCCGCGCAAATTATCAAAATGCAGTCCATGGATGAATCGTGATGTCATATGTGTCCTTTACCCATTCTTACGCTGGCAACATTACGGAACGAAATGCATCTGAGGTGCAGACTCAGAATGTCTCGCTTTCATGAACGTAAGAATACAAGAGATAGTCAGTCAGCGAAAGACTGAACAGTCATGAAAATATTCTTGACGAGAATAGGCGAAGCATACTCACGGGAACGGATGTCACATGCACGAACACTTCTTGCTTGAATCTCTACGTCAGAGCACACAGCATCGCAATGCTCCAACCTACGTAAATTTCATTCCTGCATATGCTCGCTGTTGTCGTGGTTTTTTCAAAAAATAGTAGACATTACTCACGAGACATTCCATAGTGACGGATATCCCCCTCGCTTTTTCATTCACCCTACATAAGGAGTTGTATGATGGATCAATTGGAACACACTTCCGATTGGGCGCTCAACCTTGCATTGACCTATGGACCTAATCTCCTGCTCGCAATTCTCACCCTGATCATCGGGTGGTGGCTCGTGAAACGAGTCGTGAAGCTCGTCGACCACACAATGGAACGAAGCCAGGTTGAAGTGACATTACGAGGATTCTTGGGCAATATGGCTGGGATCCTCCTGAAGGCTCTGCTGGTAATCAGCGTCGCGTCGATGATCGGCATTGAAACTACGTCGTTTATCGCCATGCTTGGGGCCGCTGGCCTAGCCGTTGGGCTCGCGCTCCAAGGAAGTTTGGCGAATTTTGCCGGTGGTGTCTTGATCCTCTTCTTCCGGCCGTTTAAAGTGGGCGACTTGATTGAAGCGCAGGGGTTCTTAGGAGTCGTCAAAGAAATTCAAATCTTTGTGACGATCCTCACTACCCCCGACAACCGACGAATTATCATTCCCAATGGGCCATTATCGAATGGCTGTATTTCCAACCTCAATGCCGAACCCCATCGCCGAATTGACATGACATTCGGCATTAGTTATGGCGATGATGTCTTGAAAGCCAAAGATGTCATTCATCAGGTGATTGCCGCCGATGAGAGGATACTTCAATCTCCGGCGCCCGATGTGTATGTCTCCGAGCATGCGGATAGTTCAGTAAACTTTGCCGTGCGTCCTTGGGTCCGCCCCGAGCATTATTGGGCTGTCTATTTTCATATGCATGAACAACTCAAACTGACGTTCGATCGAGAAGGTATCAGTATTCCGTTTCCACAACGGGATGTGCATCTGTTCAAAGAAGCCGCGCAAGCCTAAACAGAAGCCATGCAAGAGTATGACAGGGGGCTCTGGGCAGCCTCCTGTCTTCACACCGCCAAGGCCTTCCTCTTCCAATTTCCTCGATTTCCTTATACATTGAAAGCACGAGAACATTGAGAACGTCGTCTTTTTCTGCGCTTACAGCTCTAAGCATATTTCTTACGGTGTCTTGGTCTATGATACTGAAAGTTTCTGTCTGTTTCTTTCCTTTACTGAGGGATCGCATGCTTGCGGCAGTCCACGCAGGCCTGATCACCATTCTTATCGTTACAGGAAGCCTCACGCCTCACCTTTCGTATGGGCAAGTGGCCGAAAACGATTCCGTCACCTCAGAGCAACAAGCAGAAGACCATCTTCGCTTAGGCATCGATTTCTTCTTAACCAACGAACTGGATATTGCGATTGATGAATTTCGAGAGGCTGCTCGACTACGACCAGGCTACGCCGATGCGCAGTACAATCTTGGCGTTGTCCTTGCCAAGAGTGGAGATTTGACCGGGGCTATCGCTGCCTGGGCTCACGCACAACGCCTGGATCCTGCTGACATCCCGATCCATTATCATCTTTCTGCGCTCGTGTCCTATAACTATGGCGTAAACTTGCTTCGTCAAGGTCAACTTGACAAGGCGATGGACGAATGGAGCACTGCACTGCGCATCCAACCCAATTTCGCCGAAGCGCACTATGCAGAAGGTCTCGGCTATTTGGCCAAAGGGAATGCCCTCCATGCCATTACCAAATTTCAAGAGGCCATCACATGGCATCCCACATGGTCAATGGCTCATCATCAATTAGGAGTCGCCTATTACGAAATTCGCGAATTTCAGTTAGCAAAGGATGCCTGGAACAGAGCGCTTGAACTGCAGCCTCAACTCGCCAAAACCCATGCAAATCTTGGATTGGTTCGCTTGCTTGAAGGCGAAACCGCTCAGGCCATTGACGCATTTCAGGAAGCCATTGCGTTAGATCCTTATCTCCCGGAAGCCTACTTCAATCTGGCAGTCGCCTTATCACACAAAGGGGAATGGCAAGCCGTTCTCAATCCACTGCACAAGGTCCTGCTCATTCAACCGCAAGAATTCACGGCCAGACAATTATTAGGCACCACATGGGCTCACCTGGGAGAATGGGCGAAAGCCTCGAGCGCGTGGCGGCAGACGCTTCAGTCCCATCCACCCGACTCGATGGCTGCCAATATTCATTACGATATCGGCTTAGCACTCTTGATGATGGGGGATACTCGAGGAGCAATGGGAGAGTTTCAACAGGCACTGACCCTTCACCCGGATTGGGCCGATGCACATTATCAACTCGGTACACTTGCAGTGCTGGAAAAGAAATGGGCGACAGGGTTGCGGCATTTTCAACAATCGGCCGAGCTGAAACCAGGATGGGCACAAGCGTTTTTCAGTTTAGGGAAAGTGCAATACCACATGGGTGCGGTCACGCAAGCCATTGAAGCATTGCGAACAGCCACTCAACTCGAACCACAGTTTGCTGATGCATCATATCACCTTGGAGTGATCCTTCGTGCACACAATCGCTCAGAAGAAGCTATCGCGCCCTTGCAAGCAGCCGCGAAAGCTGGCATCGAAGACGCACAAAGTTTGCTCGCATCGATGTATGCCAACGGAAGCGGAGTCGACCAAAACATTCCAATGGCCATGATTTGGTGGGCTCGCATTTCTTCTCACGGAACATCGACTGACACGGGGCTGAAGGCCAAAACACGACTCTCACAATTTCGCCGCCAACTCATGCAGAATCAACTCTCTTCCTCGAAGACACAGGAAATTTTGAGCGGGTTTTTTCTTATTCGCCAAGCATTGCGACAAACCATTCCCAATATTGACGGCTACTCTTTTGAACAAAGCCTTGGCGCACAACTGCTGCAACACGAACGTGTGAGAGAGGCACTGCCAGTGTTACTCCAAGAAGCATTTGCATTTGATGAGTCGGCTCATGAACACCTTGAACGGTTGTACGTGAATGGCATGGAAGGACAATTGAAGCCATACGATGAACGAATTTTGCGTTATTTTCTTGAAACGGCTCAAGAGCAGAAGTCAGGATCCTGTAAATTTTTAAGAAAAATTTCCGCCCGTGGCGATCTTCCACACTCAGAAACCGTACAGGCGGCAGAACAGGCTTGTAGGCCATAACGTCCCATCAGAAGGTGGCAAGATCTTTGACCTCTGAACGTTTCTTAGACAACCATGCGAGAAGCATCGCAATCGCCGGCCTGCTGTTTGGCGTATTGGGAATGGTGTGCGGATATGGATTAACACTCCTGTTCCCTCAAGTAGAAGTGGCCGCCTATGACTGGCATGTGAAAACCATATCACCGGCCACAGTCGATCCGTCGATCATTCTTATCACGCTCGATGAGCACGATCCCGCATCATGTGGCCATCACCGTTGGAATTCATCGATTATCGCAAGCACAATTGTCGCATTGCAAAAAGCTGGAGCTTCCGTCATCGCACCAGCCGTGCATGTCGACGTACCCAATTCTTCAGAATGCGGTGATGTGCTTGGCAATGCTCACCTCCTAGAGGCCACCAAGCAAGCTGGAAATGTCGTGTACCCATCAACCATTCAACCGTTGTTTGCAAAAGAAGCGCAAGCAACAGGCTGGTTCATGCTAACTGCCGATGAAGATGGAATTTTTCGTGGACTTTCATCGAAACAGATAGCCGACAATCCCAAGCCATTGCCATTTGGACTGGCCATCGCCTCAGCATACAAACGCGGCGATTCCTTTCATCTTCTACCACAAGGGTTAATCTCGTTTGCCGGTCGATGGGCTGATCAACCGTTTCCCACGTATACATTTTCCAAGATCTTTGAACTCACCCAGAACGGCGAAGACACAAAACTCGCCAGAATCGTTCACGAGAAAATTGTTCTGTTATTTCCCGTTACTCAGAACACGAAGATGTTGGGAACTCCGTTGGAATCAACTGCGCCGCTAGGGTTCTTGCATGCCAACCTCGTAAACTCGGCTCTCACAGATTCATGGCTCACCCAATCCTCCTGGCTTTCCGGACTCTTACGAACGATGAGTGTGATTATGATTATTGCCTTACTGGCCGCGTGGAGACAAGACAGCTGGGGATGGGGAGCTATCGGAGTCGTCATGCTGACATATTATGCCGTAACGATGGGGATGTTTATGGATACAGGGTCCGTCTGGCCTGTCGTCAGCCCGACATTCGCACTCATGGGCACGTTAGCCGGGATAACCATTTGGCCCCTCTATCAACAACGGAAAAACGTTCGTGAGCAAGTCAAAGACACCAGCAGACAATTGACTCTCATGCAAGAACACTTTGCGAAAAAAGAATTGCGTGTGGAACAACTCGAAGAAGAGTTAGGAGAAGCAAGGGGACACATCGAGAACACATCTCAGCAATTTGAAAGCCTGGCTACGACAGAAGATGAAACCCGAACACGATTACGTGAAGCCGAAGGAGAAGCCGACGAAGCCCGCCAACAACTTGAACAGCTTCAACATGAACTCAGGGATCTACGCAAAGTCTCGCCTGCACATTCCGACAGCAAGCAATCAACTTTTGAGTCGGACGAACAGACTCTTCAAGAAGAATGTGCGCGGTTTGGCATCTTCACCTGTTCTCCGCTCATCGTGAAAACATTTCAAGAATTGAAAAAAACGGCTATCACCAACAGTCCGATTCTGATCCTCGGAGAAACCGGCACAGGGAAGGAGCTGTTCGCCCACGCAGCCCATCAATTGAGCGGCAGATCGCAAAGCCCATTTATTTCAGTCAATATGGCCGCCATTCGACCAGAGTTATTTGAGAGCGAGTTGTTTGGGCATGTCAAAGGCGCGTTCACTGGCGCCATCAGCCGACGAGGCTTTCTCGAAACTGCGGATCGGGGGAGCATTTTTTTGGATGAGATTGGGGAACTGCCGTTAGACCTTCAAGCCAAATTATTACGAGTCTTAGAAAATGGCACGTTCTATCGCGTTGGACAATCAACACCAACTGAAGTCGACGTTCGTATTATTACCGCGACGAACCGCGACCTAAGCCAAGCGGCAGCCGAAGGGCTCTACCGAGAAGATCTCTACTATCGCCTGCGAAGCCTCGTCTTTACACTTCCTCCCCTTCGTGAGCGTGGGAAAGAGGATATGACGCTACTCGCCCAGCACATCATTGCCGATCTTTCGCGTGACCATGATCGACAGCCAGTTCAACTATCACAAGGTGCCATGGACGCCATTCATGACTATGCATGGCCTGGAAATGTACGAGAACTTCGACAAACCCTGGCACAGGCCGTGGCCCTTGCCGACGAAGGATCTCTCCTCACGGAAGATGACTTACGCCTTCCTCAAAGAGAGAGAGAAGGAACAACCGTGCATACACTCAACCTGGATGACAAACCCGAGAACTTAGGCGGGAAAGATGAGATGGCTCGCCGTGAAGATGCCTTCGTGCTCTCGACGCTCCGACAGCATGGATTTGACATGCAAGCCACGGCCAAAACCCTTGCCTGGGATAGAAGCACCGTCACACAACGCTTGAAAGGACTTGGATTCCAAGCGTTGGTTGATCATGATTGTGATGTGCATCGTGCGGCCGTTTCGATTGCTGGGACATCTTCTCTGGAAAAAGTTGCTGAACTCAAATTGAAGGAATACTACCGAAACTTACTCTCTTCGACGGCATCGTATGAGACCGCCGAGCAAGCCCTTGCAAATTGCCGCAAACGTATGCGCAATATCCCTGAACGACATTTTCCAGCCATTGAAACCCTCATTCGCCAGCACTTTACGAACAAGAATCAAGCCGAATAAAAATTCAGATCTGGGGACATATCCGCGTTAGCATCTGCCTGAGAATATCCCATAAGCATCTCACTTGGTAACGCATATTCGAGTCGGGATATTTCCGTTGTCCCCACAGCACAAGAAAAGATGACACACATCAAAACGCTATAGGTTTCAAGCCAAACATTTTAGGCAGACACAAACGTGAGCGCAGCGGAGTTAATGCAGTAACGAAGACCTGTTGGTTCAGGCCCATCATCGAAAATATGCCCGAGATGCCCGCCACATCGTCGGCAATGGACCTCGGTCCGAGGATACAACAACTTCCAATCCGTCTTGGTTTCAACCGCAGACTCAGACACGGGCTGCCAGAAACTTGGCCATCCGGTCTTACTATCAAACTTGGTGTCTGAAGAAAATAATGGGAGCTGGCATCCGGCACATTCATAGACGCCTTTTGCCTTGCTATCATGGTAGGCATTGCTAAATGGTGGTTCGGTGGCTTCTTCCCGTAGCACCTGATACTGCATTGGAGTCAGAATGGATTTCCACTCTTCTTCAGATTTCACAATTGAAAAGGAGCCCGTTGATGGTTCTGAACCCGCAAATCCAAGCCCCATCGTTTTCACAAACGTCCCTAACGCCACGATCGCTCCAACTTTCAAGAGATTTCTTCGACTCATATCCATGCTATCCTCCTTCATGTCTGTCATAACCACAAACCAACGTCCATTATATTTTTTAAAAATACATAGTGAATTATAGTCTCTTTGCTCTCAGAACTGTTACAGTGCCAAAAGGCATTGAGATTCAACGATGTGGAGTCTTTGCCTATCAAGAAATCACCTGTCCGAGATTATCTTTTGACAGATGGCTAGGAAATTTTTACACTAACAGGAGGTTTCATCAAGATCTTTATCCGTTTGCCCGAAACTATTTATACAAAGTTTTTGGTAATTTTTATGGTGACATGAGGAGGTTCCATGGACATCAAGATTGAAAGCCGCAATGTGGGGATGACCCCTCGTTGGAAGACTGAAATTGAAACTCGCGTGGCGGCACTCGAGACCGATTCCATTCACATTACCCATGCCAGAGTCACATTGACGAAAAATGCTCATCATAAAAAAGGGGCGGATAATGCTGAAGCCCTCGTGTTGCTCACCATTCCTCGTCGACACACTGTCACCGCCAGAAAAGAGGCGAAAACATTTGAAGAAGCGATTCGACATGCATTTCAAGCTGTAGAAACCGAAATTAAGAAGATGCATGAAAAGCGAGTCTCCAAAGATACCGTGAAAGCCGACCCAGCCGTTCTCGAAATCGCCTCGGAAGAAGTGCCTGATGAAAATATCGCGCAAGCGTCTAATAATTAGACGCTTGCGGCATCGGATAGTCCCAAATGGAAGGACAGCTCTAACGATCAATTAGAGCGGATGATCTGTTGAGGGAGTCCATTTGGACGACATGCACGTCTGAAGAGATTTTAGTGCTTGAGAAGAATCCGACCTGCTTGAACAATCTGATTGAGACGCTCTTCTGTTTTGGCCTCGCTGTAACAACGAACAATGGGTTCGGTGCCTGACTGCCTGAGAAGAAACCAACTCCCATCTCCGAATAACAATTTACATCCATCTAATCGATTCACCTGCACAACTTCCGCCCCCGCAAACGTTTGAGGGGGATGATCGAGAATACCATGTAACGATTGACGAACCCCTTCATCAATCGTGAAATCCTCACGTGCCGTGAATATCGTCCCGACTCGATGAAAGAGGTCGTCACGAAGTTCTCGTAATGTTTTCCCCGTGTGCGCCACCATTTCAACGACAAGAGCGCAAGCCAACATCCCATCCTTTTCAGGAACATGTCCTTGAATCGAGAGTCCGGCGCTTTCCTCCCCTCCCATGACGACTTCCCCTTTGGCAAGTAACTCACCAATATATTTAAACCCGACTGGCGTTTCATGAACAGAGAGCCCATGTACATTAGCAACAGCATCCACGAGATGAGTCGTGGCCACAGACCGAGCCACCCATCCGGTCCATTTCCGTGTTTGAATCAGATAGTCCAAGAGCAAGGCAAAAATGAGATTTGGGGCAACAAACGTCCCGTCAGCATCAACCACGCCAAACCGATCACCATCGCCATCTGTCGACAACCCCAGATGCGCCTGTTCTCGCTGAACAGCATCTTGAAGGTCCCGTAATGTATCCGGTGCTGGCTCGGGACGTAATCCACCAAAATACGGATCACGCCAATGATGAAGCATCGCCAATTTACATCCGGCTTGCCTGAGGAATTCATCTAAATACTCGCGCGTGGTGCCATAGAGCGGGTCCATGATGATGCGAAGTCGTCGCGCACGAATTTTTTCACAATCAATATGCGTGGATAATCCAGTGAGGTATTCCGGCTTCGCATCCAGATAGCGAACCAGACCATCCGCTTTGGCCCGTTCCCAGGGAAGCCACTTGATATATTCGCCATGCAGGAGCGGAATAATACGCTGTTCAATGGCTTTGGTCGTCTCCGGCAGAGCCGGGCCACCCCACGACGGGGTAAATTTAATCCCATTGTAGCTTGGCGGGCTGTGACTCGCAGAAATATTAATACCACCCGCAAGTTTTCGGTGGAGAATGTGGTAGGAAATTGTCGGAGTTGGCGTGTCTCGATCACAAAGAAGTGACGGGATTCCATGAGCCGACAACACTTCAGCGGCTACCTGAGCAAAGCGTTCACCCATAAAGCGGGTGTCGTATCCGATGATAACTCCACGCTGACCGATTTTTTCTTGTCGTAGGTACTGCGCAATCCCCTGACACACGATGCGTACGTTTCTAAAGGTAAACTCATCGGCAACAATCGCTCGCCACCCTGATGTCCCAAACTTAATACTTTCCATGGACTCGTACCTGTTCCCAATCAACCATGCTATACGAGAAGTTTCTCGTCTTTATAAGAGAATAGATGATTTTTTCACAACATGCCAGCCCCCTCATGCCATTGACAAAATCATAACAGCCAAACCAACCTCGCGAACAGAGCGCGATCAAATGAAACCATTGCCAACGATTATATCGAAAGTTGCTGTGAAGGAAACGTGGGATTAAGAACTGAACAATTCACACCAGACAGGTGTATGGTCTGATGGTTTGTCCATTGCGCGTGGGTCTCTGTCTACACCGGAGGCCAGCAATCGATCCGTGGCCTGTGGCGACAACAAGAGATGATCAATGCGTAATCCCTCGTCTCTGTTCCAACGTCCAGCTTGATAATCCCAGTACGTGAACAGGCCGTTTTGAGGATTAAGGACACGAAGCGCATCGATGAACCCGAGATGACACAATTCGCGAAAGCGTGCGCGTGATTCCGGTCGGCACAACGCATCATCGGCAAAGCCTTCAGGATCATAGGTATCATCATCAGTCGGACAGACATTAAAATCTCCACCAAGAACGAGAGATTCTTCATACGACAATAATGTTCGAACATGTGCGAGCAATCGGTCCATCCACGCTAACTTATACGAAAATTTTTCCGTGTTCACCGGATTGCCATTGGGTAAATAAATCGAAGCGATACGAACATCACCAATCGTTGCTTCCACATACCGCGCTTGTTCATCAGATGAATCGCCAGGAAGAGAAGTCTGCTCAACTTCAATGGGCACCTTCGAGAGAATTGCGACCCCGTTATAGGTTTTCTGTCCAACCACGGCAAGGTTGTACCCCAACTCGTCGATTGCCTCACGAGGAAATTGCTCCTCGGTAGCCTTGAGTTCTTGCAACAACACGACATCAGGTTGCGCCTGCTTCACCCACTCCACAAGATGCGGAATCCTGACCTTTATTGAATTCACATTCCAAGTTGCGATTTTCATGATGCAGCTTCTGATTTTAGAGAACTAAAATCAAACCTCCATACTCCTATTTCACTTACAGATCTCAATGTGCTTCATCCCATGAAGGTCCTTGTCCCACGTCGACTATGAGTGGAACGGACAATTTAAGTGCCGGCAATGTGGCTGATTCCATTACCTGCCTGATGACCTGTGATGTCTGTTCAACGGCAGACTCGGCAACTTCAAAGATTAATTCATCATGGACGGTTAAGAGCATATAGGCCTTACTATCTAATCCATGCTCTTTCAGGGCCGGCGGAACACGAATCATCGCACGTTTCAGCACATCAGCCGCAGCGCCTTGGATAGGCGCGTTAATGGCGGCACGTTCGGCAAAGTTTCGTTTCGCAGGACTTTTATCAAGAATTCCTGGCACATGACACCGTCGACCAAACAACGTTTGCACGTAGCCATGTTCTCGACAGAACTGCTTGGTGCGTTCCATATAATCTTGAATGCCAGGATATTGTTCAAAGTATGTTTTCATGTATGTCGCCGCTTCACGTTGCTCAACACTGAGTTGACGCGCTAACCCAAAGGCACTGATGCCATAGATAATGCCAAAGTTAATGGCTTTGGCCTTTCGACGCATCGACGCGTCGACCTTTTCGACATCAACACCAAAGACTTGACTGGCTGTCAGAGCATGAATGTCCTGCCCCTCTCGAAATGCATCCTTGAGAACATCAATATCGGCGATATGGGCAAGGAGACGCAGTTCAATTTGGGAATAATCTAAGGAAAGAAGTATATGTCCGGTCTCAGCGATAAAGGCCTGACGAATTTTTCGTCCTTCTTCTGTTCGAATTGGAATGTTCTGTAGGTTCGGGTTGGTCGATGACAAGCGGCCCGTAGAGGCGGACGCCATGGCATAGGATGTATGAATCCGTTTGGTGACAGGATTGATCTGTTCGACTAACGCTTCCGTATAGGTGCTTCTCAGTTTGTCCAGGTGACGCCATTCCAATACTTTTGCCGGGAGGTCATGGCCTTGTCCTGCAAGAGACTCCAGCACATCGGCACTGGTGGTGTATGTCCCGGATTTGCCTTTCTGCCCGCCTTCAAGTCCTAGCTCATCGAAGAGTATTTCGCCAAGTTGCTTGGGTGACCCAACATTAAAGGATCGTCCTGCGAGGTGATGAATGACTTTCTCCAATTCGCCTTGCCGTTGACGAAAGTCCGCGCTCAGCCGTTTAAGTTGAGCGAGATCAACTTTTATCCCTTCACTTTCCATTGCGGCAAGCACGGGAATGAGCGGACGCTCGAGCGTTTCATAGGCCGTCGCCATATGCTCTCGAACTAATCGTGGCTTAAGCATTTGGTGTAGTGTCCGCGTGATATCGGCATCTTCTGCCGCATAATCGACGGCTCGATCGAGCGGGACTTGATCAAACGTCACTTGCGTCTTTCCACTTCCCGTCACATCTTTGTACTTGATGGTTGTATGTCCAAGGTATAATTCGGCAAGTTCATCCATACCGTGCCCATGACTCCCCCCTTCCAATACGTATGAAAGCAACATCGTATCATCGACTGGGGCCACCACGACGTCGTAACGAGCCAGCACAACCATGTCATACTTGATATTGTGACCAACTTTTAAGACTGAGGGATCGGCCAATAACGGACGAAGGATATCTAACGCCTCATTGAGTGGAATTTGCTGAGGCGCGGCATCGCCCGACATCTGAGGATTACAATGGCCAACTGGTATATAACAGGCCTGAGTCGATACGACACACAGAGAAATTCCGACAAGCTCAGCTCGGCTTTGATCTAACGATGTCGTCTCGGTATCAACAGCCACATATCCTGCACGATATGCATGATCAACCCAGTCTTGGAGGGCCGATAGCGTATGAACAAGCTCATATTTGGTTGACGTGCGTGACGGTTGAACGGGAAGTACCGCTGGATTCGAGAGAGGATCCGCTGCGGGGTACTTATGTTGAATTCGATCGATGATGGCTTTGAAATTCAGCTTGGAGAGAAAATTCATTAACATCTCTCGGTCAACCGGCCGTCGGCCAAGTTTTTCAAGCGGAACCGTCACCGGAACATCTTTTCTGAGCCGGACAAGTTCACGCGACAACCGAGCCTTATCAGCATGCTCAATTAAATTTTCTCGCCGCTTTGTTTGCTTGATCTCCGAAGCTCGAGCCAGCAACGTATCAAGTTCACCGTATTCATTAATGAGTTGCGCCGCCGTCTTGATCCCTATGCCAGGCACGCCTGGAACATTATCAGTGGGATCACCGGCCAGCGCCTGGACATCAACCACTTTTTCAGGGAACACCCCAAATTTTTCTTTGACTTCCTTGGTCCCAATAAACCGATTCTTAATCCCGTCATACATCCTGACACGATCGGACACTAACTGCATGAGATCTTTGTCGGATGACACAATCGTCACCGTCGCTTCTGTTTGAAGCGCCAAATGCGTATAGGTCGCAATCAGATCATCGGCTTCAAATCCCGGGGATTCAATACAATCAAGATTAAACGCCCGTGTCGCATCGCGAACGAGTGCAAATTGCGGGATCAGTTCATCGGGCGGGTCAGGGCGATTGGCTTTATATTCTGGAGACAGATCATTTCGAAAGGTAATCCTTGCAACGTCAAACACCACGGCAACATGCTTGGGTTCCATATCGTCCATTTGCTTCATAAGCATTTGCATAAACCCATAGACGGCATTCACAGGGGTTCCATCGGGGGCATTCAGCGGCCGAATGGCATGATACGCCCGAAAGATAAAGCTCGACGCATCAATGAGCACAAGATGGCGGAGGGGAAGTTCTTGATCTATTTCTTGACTTAGACTCACTATTCATCCTTCACGTTCAGGGAATAATCGCCATGAAACATACCTGATGAATAATCTCGTGTCGACAGCAAAGTTTACACGATCGGTTTGACGTCCGACGTTACAAGAAGATTGTATGAAAAGTGTGAAGTCTTGGAGGGAACAGACAGCAGAGACGTGTTGGGCCTTCGAATGAGCGCGGCACTGGGGTGTCGACCCCAGTGCCTTCATCCAATCCCCGGCTTACATGGCAGGCTCGTACCTATTTAAGATACACATCTTAAACAATACGCAGGAGGAATTTGGTCATGATAAGAAAATCCACATGGACCGAAGGCCATTGGATTTTGAGTAAAGAAGAAATCCGGTAGGCTCAATAAGGGAGGGGATTGGAGATATTCCATCAAACAGACCTTTCAATCGATCAATACACCCGCACATGCCAGCTATCGCTGACTCGCAAAAAAACGTTTCGCTCATTCAGCAGGGACATTACTAAAAGAAAGCAAACGTAATGCCGGTTTTCAGTCTTACAGAAACCCCTTCGTAATCAGTATGTTATGGATAAGACACAAAGAATTCTGCGTATGACACGCCTTTCGAAGCGAAGGGTCCACCCTTCACCATCGTGCAAAATACCTACATTTTTTAGAGAAATACCGGAAAATTACATGAAAGGGGCGGAAGGACCTGTGGAAGAATTTTTGAGGGTACTCGCACGAACACCTATCGCTCCACGCTAGGAGCATGAACACAATCTATTAAGCATTTGAATGCGTTACACCGTATGCTCAAGACATCATGAATGGCCATTGACTCGTGCAGCCTCACCATAGGCCGCAGCAGGATACACACGTCTTTCACATAAATCACGTCACATTCTTAGCCGCAACGGTCTTTCTGTATATCGACATTGCTATTTGTTCACCAATAAAGTCAATTCACCGAAGACGTACCAAATGAAACAGTCCGTTCCGACTCGAGAAGCCAATTGGCCAATGTGCGAATTTCATCAATATCGTACGGTTTTTCAAGTACGGCCCTGGCACCAGACTGCAGTGCTTGTGTTTTCAGCTCCAAGCTCGAATCTCCAGACACGAAAATGACGGCAGGAACTTTTCGGCGACTCTTTTTTCCCAGACATTCAAGAAACTCAATCCCCGTGAGAACCGGCATATTTTGGTCGGTCACCACAAGATCCGGTTGATGTTGCTCCAGCATGACCAGCCCTACGGCTCCATTTTCAGCCTCAATACATTGATAGCCGTCCGTCTCGAAAAGTAGACGAAGAATCGACCTGGCCAATGGATCGTCATCAATAACCAGAATACATTTCCTGGCACAATACAGTGGATTCAATCCAACAGTGGTAGATACGGGTTCAACATAATCCATGTCGATTCTCCCTTGACGGCTTAAGCGGGTAAAAGAATAAAGACATTTTCACCAGACCCCTTGCAATGCATTACGTGAAAAACGTGTCATCGGTTTTCACTTCTCAAGATTTTCATCGGTTCCAGACTCGTCCGACCCGGTTGGTGAAATAGGCGAAGGACGATAATCCTGCCAAATGATAAACATTCCTATAAGAAGGCCCAGTCCTGTGATGATTGCTACTATAAGTATTTCCATCGTCTTGCTCCTCGTCTCACACATTGAAAACGACTGACAGATCTGGAATAAAGCAAGGGACATACCAAGGAACAAGTAATCAGTCCCATCATATTTCACGCTTTTAACTCGTTGTTATTATTGTCTTTAATCTGGATAAGAGCACACCCATACGGGTGGGAATCACAGATTGCCACATACGTGTTATCCAATTACACACACCACGTATCAAAATAGATATCAAAAGAAATGGGGGAAACTGAGAGGGGGACTGAAACGAGATTCAAGCGAAAGAGATGCGCTCTTACTCTTCTCGCAAAACAGCGAGCGGCGGGTGAGCGAGCAGACGGTAACTACTGAAAAACCCAACGATGAGCGTGAGAAGAATGGTCAACACACAGGCAAGAACCAGGGGAACAACTGGAACAGACCACGTCAGGTCCAAGAAAAAGTAAAGAACTCCCCAAGACAACGCACAGGCCAACAGAATGCCAATAATCCCGGCCACACTGCCGAGCAATCCAAACTCAAGGGCGAGTGACTGGGCAATCATCCGCCGAGTACTTCCAAGGGCTTTTAAGATGGCCGCTTCATAGAGACGTCGGTATCGGGTCGTGGCAAGAACAGCCGTCATCACAATCGTGCCATTAATAATACATAACAGCGCCATCCCCTGAATGGCCCAGGACAACTGCTGCAACAGATTGGCGATATTCTCTAAGACGTCGCCCACGTTTATGGCCGTCACATTCGGTAAACGTGCCACAAGGGCTTCTTGCAAGGGAATCTCATTGTTTGGCGAGACTCGTGCTGTCGCAATATAGGTCATGGGGGCACCATCCAATGCTCCAGGAAACAGGATCATGAAAAAATTTGTCGAAAAACTTCCCCAATCCACTTTTCGCGTGCTTTCAATTTTTGCGAACAGAGGAACTCCTTGAATATCAAGTTCGACAATGGAGCCAAGATCAAGACCGAGATTTTTCGCCGCCTCTTCCTCGATCGATAAAGGTGCTGGACTCTCAGGGTTTGAAGCGAGGAGAGTGGGTGAAGAGGCGTCATCACGATCCCACCAACTCCCCGTGACAATGGTGTTGTCCTTGGGCAAATCAGCGAGTGCCGTCAAGACATAATCTCGAGTGAAGTACCACCCGTTTCGCTTGCCCTTATGTGCCTCCGGATCAATACGGGTACCCTCAAGTGCCGTCAACCGAGATCGAACGACCGGCGACAATTGATAGTCATCACGGTCCACCCACTGCTGAAGCGTCTGTTCAAACATCTCACGTTGGTCAGGCTGTATATCGATAAAGAAAAATGACGGAGCTTTGGCTGGCATCCGCTCACTCAGGGCATCGAGAAGAGAGGTTTTAATCACCACAATGGACACAATCACCATCACGCCAACTCCAATCGCGACGGTCATGCCAGCGGTGAAATTCCCTGGTCGACGAAGATTGCTGATCGCATTGCGTATCGTAAACGTTCGGGAACGCGGTAAGAGGGTCAACACGTGCAGCAGAAATTTAGCCGCAAGCAACAGGCACAGCAAGGCCGCCAAAAAGGCAGCAATGAAAAACAGGCCTAATGCGATAGAGTTCGCCTGCCACATGGCCAATCCAGCCAAACTGACACCCATCACTCCGCCCGTCATCAGACGGATTCGATCTTGAAGAACGCTTTTTATGGCTTTTTTCAATCGATCCCAGTAAGACTCCGGGGCACCCTGTACGTTCGCTCGGTCAATCTCCCTTCGAAACACTAAGGCCGGCGGAACATGTCTAATGGTAAGCAATGGCCAGAGCGTAAAAATTGCAGTCGACAGCAATCCCAAAATGAGCCCCTTCAACACAGGAGTGAGCGAGAGCGTCAATTCAATAGAGAAGGGCAGTAATCCTCCAAGGAGAGTGGGCATGACAACTTGAAGAGCCACACCAAGCGCTGCACCGAGTAGACTTCCAATACCTCCCATGAGAAGACTTTGGAATAAGTACGTCTTGATGATAAAGCCTGTCTCAGCTCCAATTGTTTTCAGTATGGCAATACTGGCCATTTTTTGAGAAAGATATCCTTGAATCGTACTGGCTACTCCAATACCACCGATAAACAAGGTTGTCAGGCCAATTAACCCGAGGTACGTGGACAACTGATCCAGAAAGCGTCGCACCCGAGGTTGAGCATCTTGAAAGCTCACAACACGGACGCCCTCTTTAGCGAGACGCCCTCGCAGTTCACCTAATAGTGGCACCAATGATTGCGACGGTGGGACACGAAGCCGATAACGCTCGCGAATGCGGCTTCCAGGCTGAAGCAGTTCCGTGGCTTCAAGGGCTTGACGAGAAACCAACACGCGAGGACCAAGGCTAAAGGCACTCGCAACACGATCGGGTTCTTTTTGGATGATCCCCGTAATGCTGAATTGTGCCTGGCCAATCATGATCTGATCGCCGATGTCAGCAGCAAGACTGATCAACAGAGACTTTTGAACAATCGCCCCAAAACATGGAAGCGTTTCGCAGTTCGATGCCTGACCGGCTAACAAGGAAGCCAGTGACGCCTCGGGGCTGGTCTCAATTGACCCGTAGAGTGGATAGGAGGGTTCAACAGCTTTGAGTTCAACTAATTGTGTTGCCGGTGCAGAGCTGGAGGGCTTCTCCGTTGAGTCCACAACGGCAACCATCGCCGCCAGTTCACTGACATGGGAAACCTCTATCTCTCGCGCTTGAAGCGCGTTCAGGATTTCCCGGCTGTCCTCACTCATGAATCGGCGAGAGGAGACTTCGAGGTCGCCTCCGAGCAAGCTCCTCGCATCATGAAAAATAGCGTCTTCAACGTTTGCCGCAAACAACCCTACGCCAACAACCGCACCCACACCAATCGCGATACAAATAAAGAAAAAGACAAAACGGTGCCAGCTCGCCCGAACCTCCCGCCACGCCATAATTATTGAAAAGCGCACCTGAGATTTCATGTTCAAGGCACCTCTTGACGCACCAACCAAAGAGAAACGTTCCCTTGCCATGACCTTCTCATTACACGTGCGCTTGGAGCACCTGAGATTTCATGTTCGAGGCATCTCTTGACGTACCAACCAAAGAGAGACGTTCATTCACCGTGATCTTCCCATTGCACGTGCGCTTGGAGCACCTGAGATTTCATGTTCGAGGCATCTCTTGACGTACCAACCAAAGAGAGACGTTCATTCACCGTGATCTTCCCATTGCACGTGCCCTTGGAGCACCTGAGATTTCATGTTCAAGGCATCTCTTGACGCACCAACCAAAGAGAGGGGTTCATTCGCCGTGATCTTCCCATTGAATGTGCCCTTGGAGTACCTGAGACTTCATACCCTGAACACTACTTGCATATTCTCTTTGGATAGATGTAACAAATTGTTTTTTATCAGGACCCCGCCATGGTATCTGCGTATATTTCTCCATCACGTAAGGAAATGACGCGCTCGGTCCGGTCTGCTAACGACTGATCGTGAGTGACCAGGACCATGGTGCTCCCATGATCTTGATTTAGACGAAAGAGCAAGTGAATGACACGCTCGCCCGTTGTACTATCCAAATTCCCCGTGGGTTCATCGGCCAAGAGGACCGGCGGCTTTGTCGAAAAAGCCCGCGCAACCGCAACACGCTGTTGCTCACCCCCTGAGAGTTGCACGGGATAATGGTCCTGACGATCCTCCAGCCCAACGGCCTGTAACAATTCTCGCACTCGATCCATCGCCCCCGGATCACCATTCAATTCAAGGGGAAGCGCCACATTTTCCAGAGCGGTGAGAGTTGGGATAAGATGAAATGATTGAAAGATATACCCGATATGCTGTCGACGATGATGCACCATCTCTGTTTCAGATAATGCCGTGATATCCGTCCCATGAATCGAGATAGACCCTCGAGTCGGTTTATCTAACCCGGCAAGCAGGCCGAGAAGTGTAGACTTCCCACTTCCTGATGGACCAATAATGGCGACAACTTGCTTTTGAGGAATTTCAAAAGTGATATCATGGAGAATGGGAACGACGTGACTCCCAGCTCTCAATTCCATGACGAGATTCTGGACAACAATCATAAATTCGTTATGGTAAAGAGAAGGGCAAATACGAGGGACACATGAGCGCAGACTTCAGACCAAACACCATTGCAACATTCGAAACGTGGAGGATCATGGATCACAGATGGAATCCTCTCACTCACCTGTTTCTTATGATACCAATATTATGCGCAATCTGCATGATCGCCTCAGGGTGTGACACGGCAGACGAACAGACCTTGCCATCCTCTACGACTTTTTCTGCAGAAAATTCCGACCAACACACAAATTCAGCAGTGGCGACGACCACACGACCGAACAAACATGCCACGCATTCGGCAAAAGATACCCGACCGCGAATCGTGGCACTTGGCGATAGCTTGACCGCTGGGCTCGGGGTTCCACCTGATGAATCGTATCCATCCCGCTTACAACGACATTTAGATCAGACCGGATATCCGTACCATGTCGTAAACGCAGGCGTCAGCGGCGATACCACCGCCGGAGCGCTACGCCGTTTAGATTGGGTTCTGAAAAACCAACCTAGCATTGTTATTATAGAATTAGGAGCGAATGACGGGCTCCGAGGGCAGCCCATCAAGGCCATTCATGGAAATCTTCAGAAAATTCTTCAACGCCTTCAAGATCGTCAAATACACATCTTGCTCACTGGCATGAAAATTCCCCCAAACTATGGGTTCGACTACACATCACAATTTGCAGAAATATTCCCCCAATTGGCTGACGAGTTTGATGTGCCCTTTATGCCATTTTTCTTAGAAGATGTCGCTGCACATCGATCCCTCAATCAAGCGGACGGCATCCACCCGACAGGAGAAGGCTATAAAGTCATCGTGGAACATCTTATGACGTACTTAGAACCGCTCCTACGTGCACAACCCCCTCGCACGTCGTAAGCCACGCATTAGCACAGTGGACATAAAAAAACCTTCCGGATCTGGACGAACACAGATCCGGAAGGTTTTAAAATGTGAGAAAACTTCTTACTCGGTGCGGCTTATGACTTCTTAAAAAAGATATCGTAGACGCCGTACCCAAGGATCGCAGCGATGAAGCCGACATACATGGCGGTAATACCCTCATAGCCGCCACCCGGCGCATTCGCCAATGCCGGAGAAGCACTGAGTGCGAGAGCCATGACCGATCCCAGAAAACCTTTTGATATGCCTTTCATTGCGGGTCCCTCCTTTTGCTCTATGATTTCTAATAGATCATCAGATGTTGAATCTTGAATAGGCTGGAATTTTATAAAACTTACAAGACCTTTCGCAATAACCAGGCCTTATTTTTTTAACCAAGCCTTTCGATCTTCAGACTACTGAACGCTAAACATATAACTAATTGAAAAAGTTAAGCTTTTAAGGGTATTAGCAATTGAAGCAACGCGAAAGTCAAGGCACCGGCTGAAGCTACTCTTCAATTCGTGAATGTGTACCGTCGCAAAAAGGCGGCCTTTTTGTGTGTTTACAGCCACACCACGCGACCCGTTTTGCTTCTGTAAGTTCCACTTCCATTGGCGTATGTTCGGTTCCAGTATGGGACCCATCACAAAATGGTTGGGTTTTTGATCGCCCACATTTACACCAATAGTAGGTTCCTGGCTCCATTTCCAAAATGTACGGTAGCTTTTGGGGAATAATAATCGGATCTCCCATTGTTCCTCCTTCAAAATAATCAAACAACAACGAAGTTCGTATTCTGATGAATCAAGACGCCAAAAATCAACAGAGGAAATCAAAGCCTCATCGCGGGTCAGTGGTAATCGTTCTTTGTCTTTGACGAAATACGAGTGACACTTCACGAAAGACGCTTTTTAACCACAGCGAGGCTGTGGCCCGTTGGGACCCAATGCTCTCAACCAAATGTAATCGGCAATACCTTCCTCAATCGCTTCCTGCACTTCCTCTTCTCGCACAGGGTCTAAAGCGATAAGATAAATCGAGACATCTTTTAACCTCGAAGAGGCATCTCGCCTGACTCGCTTGGGAACCGGAACCTCATATTGAATATGCCCACCGCCAGTATAACTGACCAACGGACCCTGGTCCTGAGACTTTCGATTGACATATTCCGTAATAATCTTCGCCATGCCTTCATCTCGAAAAATGGAGGCCTGATAATACCTGTCATACATGTTTTTCGGTAAGCCAGGGTGACAGAGTTCTATGGGTTTAAAAATCACCTTTTCATATTCAGGATCTTTCAACGACATGTCTTTCTTGACTCCCCACTTCTCCATCTCTGGATCTCGCAACGCTGCTTCGAGCCCCTGCTTGGAAACCATTCGCACCAACGAACGTGGCGGATTGAGCGCATAGAGCGGAAGCCGATGTTTCTTCGCAAACTGGACTAAGCGTTCATAGCCGGTAAAGTCGGAGCCCCAATTTTCTTCCCAATGAGAGTCCTTCAGAAATTGCTCCTGAGTCAGGGCATGCTGCTGAGTATATTGGTCGAGTGCAGACTGCCCATTCCAACTGAACATTTCCATCGCCAAGACCGGGTTCTGATCGGCATCGACTAACGTATTTAAAACCTGAACAGCCGCATCAATGTGTGAAGGCGTATAATGTTCTTCACCAATATAGACGACATCCACATCTGTCAATTCAGACGCCAATGTTCCATACTCAATAACCTTCCCAGTCTTCACTTCAATAATTTGTCCAACCTGAAAGTCTCGGGCCTCAGTAGATAATCCAGGCGCCGAAGCACACGAAGCCAGGCCCAACAGAAGACACAACGTACCTAACAGCATCGCAAAACGAACGCACCGCGACATGGGCCATTTCACCAGACATGTACTCATAATCCCATCATCTAACACACAGCCATTTTGACTGCAAGTATTATACATAGAGCCTACAAGGCCCTATGCAATCGCGTTATTGACTGCTTAGATTCATCAGGCAAGAAAAAACTGATCAGCAAAATGAATCATCACAGATGCGCGGTGGAGGCTAGGCTAGATATGTCAAGAATGCGCGCCAGTAATTTATTTCAATTCCCCCTGTCGGCAATTTTGGCTTGTTTAAAACCCTCATAAAGTGGTGTAGTTGGCTATCCACATTAGATGGGCATCGACATTGGATTTATTACCCAGACATTTACACCATTCACGGAAAAGCTACGCCATTTATCGAGTTAATAGCAGAAAGGAATAGGTTATGCCTAAATTACTTGCGGTATTGGTTATATTATTAATGTTTTCAGGCTGTACAAGTACGCCAGATATTGCCTACCAGAATATTTCCTATCCACCACTCAAGGTTCCCAGTACCGCCTACCTTGGCGAACGATTATTAATGCAGGGCAAGGGCTTTAGAACTGATGTTCTGGAGGTCGATAAAATTACTGGAAAGTATGCGGAAATTGATAACGCAACGTTCTGCCGGTACGGCCCCAAATCGACAGAGTTCTTCAGTTTTGATCGAAGGGCCATCCGGTTTATAAACTTTGTTGGTGGAATCCGCAGTTTTGGAAGTGTCGTTAGCTATAAAAAATCTGACAATGAAATCTGCATTGACGATTTTTGGTCCGGCTGTTTTGATAGTTCATTTGGCAGCTATACCTATAAGCCCGATAGTATCTGTTCAAAACCCAGCGCCATACAGCAAATTATCGAATATAATGGTAAAGCTGGAAACATCCTGAATTTTACCTATCGTGAATTTACTCGTGACCGAATTTCAGCGCCTTTTACCACCAACTTCACCATGGATCTTAATGAGGGTAACGTTGTTAATTATAAAGGTGCCCGGTTAGAGATCGAAAAGGCTACAAACCAGGAAATCAGCTACACGGTATCGAAAAACTTCACCAAATATTGAGAATTTGATTGACGCCTGCTTCGCTGGAGATGATTCACAATATCGATTTAAACGAGGATCATGCAGTTGCGGCTTCAGAAGGTTTTTCAGGGACGACATCTTTTTACTGATGAATCTGTTATTTGCTGCACGGTACATTCGCTGCCAATTGTTCAAAAAAAAGGAGGGCAGCCATTAGGCCACCCCCCCGGATGTGAGTGACAGTACTGCTTCATTCACGCTTTCGCGTCAGCAGCCACGTCGCTCAAAGCTTCCAATTCATGTGCCTGGAAGGAATGCCCGGTTTTCCATTGCTCGCCCCGTTTGTACGAGTGTGAGAATGACACGGTGAGGAACGAGTGACCCTTTTCCGGGATGACCTGCCAGATATCCGCTTGGATCGCACCGATACGGATTTTGTGTAGTGGTGGGGTTTTCTTATCTGAAGTTGCCATAATGTTGTCGAGGGAAAAACCTATTTTGTCCACTTTGGCTTGCGGGTGCGCTTACGCATGCGTGGTTTTTGAATGAGGGGCTTAGGCTTGAGATTAAATTTGGGATTGTAAAATTTGCTGCCGGTGCGGCGCGGGCGGATTTTCGCAGGTTTGTAATTACGAACAGCGCTATTAAATGGGGTTCTCAGTGAGGCAGCAGAAATCATGATGAAATTATCTGCCGGAACGCAAAAAACACTAAGAAATTATGGATTTTTGTCCACAAATGAAAAGAAGAAAAAGCTTGCAAAAAAGCTTCTTGCGTACCATGGTACGCTATAGTACAATGAAAGGAAGAACAGTCAGTGGCTAAAGTAACGCACCCGAAACGGGTCATTGTCTATGTTGATAAAAACGGAAAAGAGCCGTTTTCCGAATGGGTTGAAGACCTTCGAGATACGATGGGCCGTAAACGTATTTTAATTCGTATTGGCCGATTACAACAGGGCAATTATGGCGATTGTAAATCAGTTGGAGAAGGTGTCAGTGAATTAAAAATGACGTTTGGACCAGGCTACCGGGTCTACATTGGTGAAGAAGGGCGTGATGTCGTGGTGCTGCTTTGTGGTGGAGAGAAAAGCACGCAGCAGCAGGATATACAAAACGCCAAAGTATATTGGAAGGAGTATTTGAGCGATGGCTAAGAGAAGAAAATATAGAAGTTTTGATGAAGTCGAAGAAGAATATTTTCTCAAACACCCAGAAGAAATCGATGATTATCTGACGGTGTGTTTTGAAGAATTTGCAAAAGATAATTGCACTCCGGCGCTTTTATCGTCGCTGCGCATGATTGCCCGTGTGAAAGGTGTCACGGCTACGGCCGATGCGGCAGGTATGAGCCGGAAAGGTTTGCAAAAAGCGTTATCAGAAGATGGCAACCCGCGCTTTGAAAATATCAACGCGATTATGCAAGCCATGGGTTATCGGCTTATTCCTGAAAAATTCGACATGCCAGCACATCAGTAAATCGTTTTGATGAGGGTGTGGAAAATACAGAATGTTAAGCAATTGAATGCTTAGCAAAAAAAGCGCGGTATTTATCGAGTAGGTAGGTGACATCGCTGTCACCCACCCCTCTCAGAACCGGACAGACGAGTTTCCCCGTATCCGGCTCAAGCCTTTCAAAGACTGGTTTTCAGTCCGGCCACGACCGACCTACGTCCTGCAAAGTATCGAGACCATTCCGGATCGTAGGGATTGGCATCAGCTTTCACCTTCACGTGCCGCCGGATTGGCGTCTCTGACGCGAAGGCCAGTTTCATCCATTCCGATGTTTCGTGTTGGTCAGTAGCATGCCGACAGGCGAATAACCAGGACCGCGAGCCAAACGTCTGGAAATACCGTTTGGCTACCCAACGCCGTCCTTTCTTCGGGTGTCGCCGCACCGCCCATCGCCACAAGGCTTTCCAGAGCACATAGTCGAGCGTGTGAAAGGTCGCTGCCGATACCACATGCCTATAATAATTGGCCCATCCTCTGATAATGGGGTTCAGCCAATCGATGAGGTCTGACTGTGTGATCGCTTTACTTCCTCCAATAATGTGTCGCACGAGTCGGTGTATCCTGCGTTGCGCGTCCTTCGACGGCTTGATCAGCAGTTTGCCCTGATACGTACGGACATTGAATCCGAGGAAATCGAATCCGTCTGCGAGATGAACGATCCGTGTTTTCTCTGGTGCTAGGGAAAGACCACGTTCTGCGAGGAACGCGGCCACTTCTTCCCGCACCTGTTCCAGTGTGTCTTTCGTCGCACCGGTCACCACAAAATCGTCCGCGTAACGGATCAGACGAACCTTGGGATGAGGCGTCTTGCCCCCTCGTCGAGGAAACCGATGAGTGAGCCTGCGCTCTAATCCATCCAGAACCACGTTGGCCAACGTGGGTGAGATGACCCCGCCTTGCGGGGTGCCCACCTCCGTCGGAAACCACTGGCCCTGGTCCACCATTCCCGCTTGCAGCCATTTCCGAAGAATGGACGTATCCATTGGGATATGTGCCAGCATCCAGTCATGGCTCATGTAGTCAAAGCATCCTTTGATGTCGGCTTCTAACACCCATTGAGGCGACCGTTGTGGTCGGCACAACACCAGAAAGCACTGAGCCAGTGCATCCTGGGTAGACCGTCCCTTACGAAACCCATAGGAATGTTGATCTGCCAGTGTCTCGGATACTGGATCAAGAGCCAGCAGGTAGAGCGCCTGCATTGCTCGATCCCTCATCGTCGGAATACCCAGAGGTCTGAGTCTTCCATTCGACTTGGGAATATAGACCCGTCTCAGTGGTTGCGGCGTGTAGCCGCATCTCCTGAGTGACCACATGGCTCTGGTTTTGGCTGCCGGGGTTGTCCAGATCTCTCCATCGACTCCCGGCGTCCGCTTGCCTTGATTCTCGGTCACTCGTTTGACGGCCAAGGCCCTGCCGCTCAGTGAGTGGGTCAGCAGCCATTGCAAGGCTTTCACCTTGCCGCGGTGACCATCCTTCGTGGCCTTGACGATACGGGCTTGCAGCTTCCTAACTGTTCGATGTGTGGTGCGCCAATCAAGATGCTCCCACCACACCGGGTTGCCGAAAGAGGCACACGCGGTGTTCGCACTCGCGTTCATTTGCGTTTCTTCCGTACAAGAAGTTCTGCCAACGTTCTCATCAAGAAAGACCTGCTGGAAGTCTGCACCTTTTCAGGTTAGGTATCTTCACCTTTGTGCCCCTATCCGTCCCATTACAAAACGGCCTTCGCTTGCTCCAGCATCTTCTACCCGCACTGCCATCAGCGTTCCTTACGGTTGGCTTGCCATTCGCATGGCAGCACTACGGGCTTACCGTGTTTCGTGTTATTGACGCGATGGCGTAGGTTCCGGCTATTCCCCGACGGCATTATGGTCCGTGTGTTCCTATGTGAAAAAGGAACAACCCACCGCACATCATTTTGGTTCAGGCTTATCAGCACCTTGAGCCTGTTACGTTTAACGAGGTTTATCACCGATTCACCTGAGTTAACCTTCCCATCAAGCCTAGCCCCCGATCCGCCTTGGTGCTGGCAGACCAAAGATTGCTTCGCAGCGTTCTCTTGGCTCGCACCGGGGTACATTGTCCTGGCCGCTTCACACCCCGCGATTACTCCCGGCGCATGGGCCAGTAGGCTACTGCTGACGGCACAGCAGGTCTGGTTAGACGATGTCCATTCCACCAGACAATCAACAATACGACTTTGCACGTCGCACTCCACAATAACGCTTATCCGACAAAATCACATTCACGTGTTTGCTGTAAATGGTTGGCGTCCATCTTAAAGCGATACCAGTTCGGCTCAATAAATCCGGCCTTCATGTTGAACCGCCGAAATAATCCATCCCCTTCAATGAGCGAACACGGTTGTACGAAGACAAAAATATCGTCTTTGACATTGGTAGCGCGGAAGGCCGTTCCCGGCTTGAGCGCGTCGCGGGACATGATGCATACAGTCCCCTGCTCTATTCGTCTTCCGCCGGGTCATCATCTTTCGGGAATAACACCACGTCACCGGACACCGCAATATTGGCGAACAATCGCAGGGAAATACTGCCTTTGTCATGTTGAAAGGCGGTGCCAACCGTGGTCCATGCGGTTTTTTCGTTGTCGTCGCTGTCTAGGAATTTTTCCGGGACCCATGCGAAGCATGGGGCAAGTGAGAGGAGCGAACGCAGGGGAGGTGTAAATTTTTAGGTGCGACGTGGCGTAGCGTTTAGAAAACACGAAGCCTAGGAGCCTTCTTTGAGGAAAAGTGATGGGAGTGTTGAATAATGCTGATATCGAGCTGCAATATTCCTCGAGCACGTGTTGGATGTCAGAAGCCTCGGGTCGGTTCAAAAAAGTCCGTCCAGCAAGGCCACAGCCATTTTGACGCGCGGAGCGTACTGGTTATACGTGAGCACGGCAAAATGGCGAGAACGCCGCTGGCGGCTTTTTTCAACAGACCCGTGATGGATATTGATGTCCATAGGAACAAGACTATAGATGTTTAAGTAAGGTTAAAGATTAAGAGATTTTAAATGAGTGAAAATGCCTAAAATCAAGGGCTTATAAGTTTTTTGTTGCCCTCTATGCCTACATGTGATGGCAGAAAATGAATTTTCAGGGAAACATCGAGACTACGATCAGACGAGAGAAAGGTTTGGGAAGTAGGGGCGGTAATATCCGCGATCTCGGGTTAATAGCTGATCGGCTCGAAGTTCCGCATGCGGTCCTATCAAAAAGTCAGCCACGATATGCTGTCGAATCCGTAGTGGAGCTTGGCACTGCGTACAGGGGACCTGTTGGCTCAGCCCGCATTTCGCACAGACCATGACAGCCTTTCGGCGTTTGGCATACATTCCCCAGGCCTGACCAGCACGAACCCACACTTCTTGGTCGCTCGTCAGGAGTTCGAGCCTGGTATCCGCGAGAAATACTTCCTATACATGAGAGCTTGGGAAATATGCTGCAAGCTCGGCTAAGACGACTTCGCTAAGGATCACCTGGCCCTTTTCACTCGCGTCGTCTAATTGATGCTGAGCTTCCTTAACATTTGAAGAACCGGGAATGAGGAGATCAAGAAGAATATTGATATCAACCGCCGTAATCATTGTCCACGCATATCTTCAATAAGCTCATCCGAGGTTTTTCCTTTGAGCGGTTTTAAAAACCCACGATATTTTGCAAAGCGGGCAGGTGATGCTTTCTTTTGTACTCGAATTCCATCTTTCACCTCCCTCAATTCAACCTCATCGCCAGGGTGTAGCCCTAGGCGGTTTCGTAACAGTTTCGGTATGGTGATTTGGCCTTTTTCAGTCATTCGACTCGTGCTCATGCTCCCCCTCCGACCCAGGAAGTAATACCAAATCTGGTATACCATAGAAATACCACACTGCCCTCATGCATCCGTCAATTTGAAATTCCCAACATCCCTTAACCTATTCGAACGCACACTTGTACGTTCAGGCAAGGGATTACCAATCAAATCGGGCACTCGGTATTATCTGAAAAGAAGGAGAGGATATCGCGAGGAAGAAAGAGTTTGGTGCCGAAGGCGGGCACTTGAAGTCGCATGAGCGGAAGCCTGGCTATGCTCCCACTAGGGGGCCACGCCCCCTCGTGCCTCCGCTACGCTCCGGTCACCCCATGAAGGGGACATACCCCCTTCAAAACCCCCGGTTCAAGTCCTAGCTATTTTCTGTGGTAATGTTCGAATATTGAAGCTGGCGAGTAAACTGTAGATTTCTGTGTTTTTGGTGCCGAAGGCGGGACTTGAACCCGCACGGCTTGCGCCACACGCCCCTTAAACGTGCGTGTCTGCCATTCCACCACTTCGGCACTCGGCCCCCATTATGAATCGCTTTTTTCCCCTTGTCAACGAACTGGGGCGTAAGTAAAATTTAGAGATTCTTTTGACGATTCATCCATTCATCTTAAACGTTTTCATAATTATTTCATGTCAAAGCCTTCTTCTCAGCTTCCGTCGCCTGAATATCAAGAAAACTGGATTGGGGCTTTTTTCGATGTTGATAATACCTTAATCCCCGGCCTGTCGATCGAAGTCCTATTTTTTCGGCATTTGTGGAAGTTAGGCGTGATTGGGTTTCAGCAGATGCGAGAGAGCGTGTGGTTTTTAACGCAACGCATCCCGCCGGTTTCGCTCAGCCCACTCCGTCGACATAAACTCTACTTGGTTGGTCAGCAGCCAGGGTTTATCGAACCGCTCGCTGAGGAATTTGTGCGCAATGAGGTGTGTCCAAAGCTCTCGATTCGAGGAGAAGGAATTCTCTCTCGCCATCAACAAGCCGGACATCATGTCGCGTTAATCAGCGGATCGCCGGATTTTCTCGTCAAACCGCTTGCAGAGGTGTTGGGCGTCTCCATCGTCCAAGCCGCACGACTCCAGACCACGGAAGGCGGATACACCGGCCGAGTCTATGCCCCACTCCCGTACGGTGAAGGGAAACGACGCATCATTGAAGATCTCGCCACTCTGTATCACCTGGATCTGACGCGCAGCTACGCGTATGGCGATAGTCCAGGGGATTACCAAGCCTTAAAGGTGGTGGGCAATCCCATTGTGGTGAATCCCATTCGCGGAATGACGCGAAGGGCCCGAGAGCAGGGGTGGCCGGTCACTGAATGGGTATAATGCACGTCGCACGTCGCTAGTATCTCGTATCTCGAGAGATAATCTTTCTGGGTTAGGCTTTTTCGTATGACAAGATACAATTCACAAACGACGAAATACGAAACGTACAATGTGTGTTAAGATTGTATTGTCATGAGGTCACTGATACGTTGTTCTGTTACTGACTCCAAACGATTCCTGATGGATTTGACGACTTCTCACCTTCAAATTACAGAAATTTTCCACAGCATTCAGGGTGAGTCCTCCTTTGCCGGACAACCGTGTGTGTTTGTCCGCCTCACAGGCTGTCCCCTTCGATGTACCTGGTGCGACACCGACTATGCATTTCATGGAGGAGACCGCATGACGTTCGAGGCCATTCTTGAACGGATACACGCCTATGATTGCCGGCTGGTCGAAGTAACGGGCGGAGAACCCCTTAGCCAATCCGGGACGCCGGAACTCTTATCCCTCTTGTGCGATCAGGGTTTTGACGTGTTGCTCGAAACCAGCGGGGCGATCGACACTACGCCGGTTGATCCGCGCACCCATGTCATCCTCGACGTGAAATGCCCCGGCAGCGGCATGGTGGATCGCATGGACTGGTCAAACATTGACCGGCTATCCAAGAAAGACGAAGCCAAATTTGTCCTAAAAGACCGCCATGACTATGAATGGGCGAAAGAAGTTTTAGTACGTTATGGATTACCCGATCGATGTTCGATTTTATTCAGTCCCGTCTTTGGTGAACTCGACCTGCAATCCTTAGCTGAATGGATTCTTGAGGATCACCTGCCCGTTCGCTTTCAAGTACAACTCCACAAATACATTTGGGCCCCGGATCTGCGTGGCGTCTAGAGCCATTTCATTTTTTTCACTGTTACGTCAAACTTTTAACTTTCTGATGAGGACTGCATGAAAACTACTGTGAAGCAAGGAACACTGACGGGAACTCCAACAGAAGTGTTGGTGATTCCGGGATACGAAGGCGAGACCGGCATTGGAAAAACCATCCAACCCCTGGACCGAAATCTCAGCGGACAATTGACCGAAATGCGAAAAAGTGGAGAGTTTCAGGGAAAACCCAATCAAACCGTCTTGATACATACTCGTGGCGCCGTTCCGGCAAAACGCATTCTGCTCGTCGGTCTTGGAAAGCGCGAAGATCTCACGCTTGATCGCGTACGACAGGCGATGGGAACCGTTGCTAAGCGCGTCTGCCAGACGGAAACGCGCACATTTGCCACCACACTACTCGGACTTGATCGATCAGGGCTATGGCCAGATGATCTCGCTCAAGCAATGGTCGATGGCGTAATTTTAGGGGACTATCGCTTTACACCGTACCGAACCGATTCCTCCAAAAAGAGTAAACCCTTGAGCAGCATGACGATCTTGGTCGATAAACCCTCATTACTCAATACCGTCAAACAGGGCATCGAGCGAGGCGAAGCGACAGGTGAGGCAACCTGTTTTGCGCGAGATTTGTGCAACCATCCAGCCAATGTGATGACGCCTTCTCGCGTTGTCGAAGAAGCTAAGAGAATTTCGAAGGAAAAGAAGGTTCGGTTAACCGTCCTCAATCCAGCCAAGATGAAACAACTGGGAATGGGTGGCGTACTGGGAGTAGGACAAGCCAGTCAACATCCTCCACAGTTTATTATCTTGGAATACCAAGGCGGGAAAAAGGGGGAGAAACCTATTGTCTTTGTTGGAAAAACGGTGACGTTTGATTCAGGAGGGATCTCCCTGAAACCTTCAGAAAATATGGAACACATGAAGGCCGACATGACTGGAGGCGCAGAAGTGCTGGCGACCGTTCGTGCCGCTGCCCGCTTGCGACTACCGCTCAATGTAGTCGGACTGTTACCCGTTGCTGAAAATATGCCGGGAGGAAGAGCCACGAAACCAGGCGATATCTTAACCATGCTCTCGGGTAAAACCGTCGAAGTGCAAAACACCGATGCCGAAGGTCGATTGATTCTCGCCGACGGCCTGGCGTATGCCGACCGCCTAAAACCCGCCTGCGTCATTGATATTGCCACTCTCACGGGCGCCTGTATTGTCGCACTCGGACAATTTGCGATCGGGATGTTGGGCAATGATGACACACTCAAAGATCAATTTAGGCAGGCAGGCGAACGTTCAGGTGAACGCGTATGGGAAATGCCGCTGTGGGATGAATACTTTGAACAGTTAAAAAGTGATGTCGCGGATATGCGAAATATCGGAGGCCGTGGAGGCGGTATGATCACCGCAGCCCTGTTCCTTCAACAATTTGTCGGAAAATTTCCATGGGTTCATCTTGATATTGCGAGTACCGACTGGAGTGCATCCGATCGTCCTTGCATCAGCAAAGGACCTACGGCTATTGGCACTCGACTCCTCATTCAATATCTCTTGAATGCTGTCGCGAAACCTCGTAAATGAGAGATTGAGTGATGACGCTGCGCGAAAAAGTCGGTCAACTGTTTATGATCGGATTTGACGGAACGGAGGTGTCTTCAGCGTTGAGCGCTTGGATTCAAGCCTATCAACCTGGAGGTATCATCCTGTTCTCTCGTAATTTAGTCGACGCGCATCAAATTGCACGGATGACCAACTCACTGCAGAAGCTTGTGACTTCTTCCCCCTTGTTGATGGCTATCGATCAAGAAGGGGGAAAGGTGTCGCGTTTGCCGCCAGGGTTTACGATCTTCCCGCCCGCTGCAACCGTCGCGGCATGCGGATCATCGGACTTCGCCTATCAAGCTGCCGCCGTAACCGCCCAAGAATTACGCGCAGTCGGGTTCAATATGAATATGGCTCCTGTCTTGGATATTAATACGAACCCGTCAAACCCTATTATTGGGGATCGAGCATTCAGCGCAGACCCAGAGACAGTCTGCACATTGGGCAATGCCACCATCTCCGGTCTACACGACCATGGCGTCATTGCCTGCGGAAAACATTTTCCTGGACACGGCGAAACAACCAAGGACTCACACAAGGAATTACCAGTGGTGACGCTGGCCAAAGAACGATTGGAGCAGATTGAACTGCATCCGTTCCGATCGGCGATCGCGCATGGGCTCCAAACGTTGATGAGTGCGCACGTTCATTACCCCGCGCTTGACGACACCGTTCCCGCCACGCTGTCACACAGGGTTATGACAACGCTTCTTCGTGATGAACTTGGCTTTTCTGGCGTCATACTCAGCGATGATCTTGAAATGAATGCCATTGCTGAACATATGACCATGGGGGATGCCGCCGTTCGATCTATTCAGGCAGGCGTTGACCTCATTCTGATTTGCCATCAACAGACTCGTCAGGCTGAAGCCATTGAAGCTGTCGAAGGGGCCGTCAAGACTGGTGCAATCTCTACAAGTCGGCTAGATGCCAGCCTGTCTCGAATTTCCGCGCTCAAACAACGTTTTCTCACTCCCTACGCACCCGTGAATGACGATGAAATCACCAACATCGTCGGGTCGCCTATGCATCGGAATCTTCTCGCGGACATTCAAACCATGACCTCGACTCAAACCTAAAGGCTACAACACATTACCTGAAACCATTCAGCATTGAAGAACATGGGATATTCAAGGTGCTCTAGCCGTTCCAGTTATGCCGAATCAGTTACATGTCGATCCACTGAATTCGGCTTGACCCTTCGTTATTGAACAGTCAATCGTATACAGGGCATCCAGGCGGGCATAACTTTCCTCTATGTTTGCGCTGTGTACATGATGTACATTCGGGTGGAAGTTATTTGGGTTCGCTATAGACATGCTATCCTGCAATCTGATGAGGTAGACACGTAATCATCCATTCATAGGTATTCGAATACGAATTTCTTCTTTTCGAGAGGGCCAAAGAAAGGAAGTTGAACATGGCACTGAAAAAAGGCGATATCATTGATGAACGAAAGCACTATCCAGACTCCTGCGGACTTGTCGTCAAGGTTATGAGCGGAGGTGAAGGGTTCGAAAAGTTGCGGTGTTGCGGACATGACCTGACCGAAGAGGATGTGGTCTCATCTCCGGAAACCAGCAAAGGGAGGAAAAAGGGCAGCCTCATGGTCGGCATGACACTTGACGAAAAAAAGCTTTTCCCTGGATCCTGCGGACTCCGCATGATGGTCATGGATGGCGGAGCAGGATTTCAGGAAATTATCTGTTGCGGCCACTCCGTGAACGAGGCCGCCATGCAAACCCTGGAATTTGGAAGTGGGATGCGGGGCCCGGCCACCGATCCCAATACACCTCAAACGGGCAATGCCTAAAGCGAAAACACTCCTATGCACGGCTGGACACCAGAATCGACAAAACAATGGGTGAAATGGATGCAATGGCTGGACCGGTGGGGGTACATCACCGCCTGTTTAAGCTTTCTCGTCCTGGGCATGCTGATTTTTGGATACAGCTGGATGGAATTTTTTCATCAAGCCCCTGACGGTTTTCTGGAAGCATCTATCACACTGATCAATGATTTACTGCTCGTCATTATTCTGCTTGAGCTGTTTCGAACCGTTCTGGGATTTTTACAATCCGAGCGTGTGCGCCTCGAACCATTCCTTCACGTCGGCGTCATTGCTTCCGTTCGAAAAATTCTGACCACCGGCGCTGAACTTTCCCATATCAAAGGCATTCCCAAAGAAACCTTCTATCATTACCTGATGGACCTCGGCCTTCATGTCGTCATCATTTTGGTGTTGATGCTTTCTCTCTATTTAGTGAGAAAAAGTGAGGTGCCTCCTCCCTCAACAGTGACGCTCTAACCCTTATCCAAGAACAATCCTCGTTCACCTCTTGATCGATCACGATTCGTTCCCCATTTCATTCAACACTTTTCTCTCCCCATACCTTGCCGTTTCTACTTACCTTGTGGCACTATATTTTTTTTTGGACGGGATCGAGGTAAGGATGGAATCACTCCCTGAGTTTGTCGGCACAGTTCATATTTTCCTAGGGCCCTATCGAGGAAACCCTATCGCGCTCTACATGCGACGAGATGAGGCTGTGTGCCATATTTCACCAAGAGTGTATCCTTGGAATCGTACCGTAGGCAGTGGAGAAACGCCGAATAAGGCTGCAGCAGCCTTTGAGGCGAAATGGAAAGAGAACGATCTTTCTGCTGAAATGTATTCAGGACCCCATTGGGAGGGTGGCATCAAACCGGAAAAGCCCAAACCCCCGCCCAAACCCGCAGCCCCTAAGCCTGCAGCTTCAGCAGCAGCAGAGGAAAAAGGCAAACCGAGCGCTCCGGCAACTGCAACCGCATCACCTCCGGCCAAACCTGCGTCTCCACAAGCCACTCAGGACAACCCTGCTCCACCTCAGCAGGACGCTGCTCCCACTCCAGTCAAGACTCCCAAGGAAGTCCCTGCTGCCAGCGTCACGTCCAACCAGGAAGCCAAGCCAGCACAGGCGAGTGAATAACGCGCCTCCAGCTCTGAAACGTTCAATTAAAACATTCCGTGATTGCGTATAGCCTGCCGAATACGGTCTCTATGCTGACCGCCTGGCGCGTGAGATCTTGAAAGACTTAGCGGCTTTCACAAAGGCTTGAAACAATTTCTTTTGGAGAGGATCGTGCTTATAGAGAAACTCAGGATGCCATTGCACGCCAAGAAGGAAAGGATGGGCTGGCGCCTCAATGGCTTCGATGACGCCGTCAGGAGATACGGCACTCGTCACCAATCGACCTGGAACTTTTTTCACGGATTGATGGTGTGAACTGTTCACACGGATCGAAGACTTGCCAACAATCTTGTGCAAGAGGGTCTGAGGTGCAATCGTAATTCCATGTGCCTTCTTCGTGGCGGAACCAGGCGGCAAATGCGCAATATCCGTCGAATGCTGTACGGCAATGTCCTGGATTAACGTCCCTCCTAAAGCCACATTGATAGATTGCATTCCACCACAAATGCCTAATGTTGGATGATGTGTTCCATACACTAATTTACTCACCCCCAGCTCGAGGCTGCTTCGTTGATGACTCATCTGCCGAAATGGCACACACTGGCGTTCCCCATACAACTGAGGATCTAAGTCCGACCCGCTTCCTGTAACCAGGAGTCCATCAACCTGGGACAAGAGTTGACGTTGCCGGACCCTATCGATGACCAATGGGAACAGAATAGGAAGCCCTCCCGCATCTTCTATGGCTTGCACATACCGAGCTCGCAGAAAATAGGTCGGCTCCTTTCCGCCCATATCTTCACGATCGCCAGCATTATAATCAGGCGTAATGCCTATGATAGGTTTCATGCTTGCTCACCTTCACAAACGTACAACAATGCCTCTCATACTTATCGGTTCAATGACTATTGATCTTCATAGGGAGACACACCGTAAAATCGCACGGCTTCATCGCCTTTCAGATGCGAAGGCGTAATGACATAGGTCCCGTGGAAACTTGGCTTCCACACTGTTTGGGCCGTTTCAAGGTCTCCACCCGTCAACACATAGGTAAACCCTCCTACCACACCACCCAATACGGCATACACAACTTTCAACGGGAAATACACAAGGGTCAGCAAACCACTCCCAATTCCCAATCCAGCCTCACTGCCTTGACTCTCCTCCTCTTGGGCTAACACTGCGCCTGGATGCAACAGCATAACGGCAGTAAAACACATGACGATCAAAGCCATTGTTCCACGCCCACCACTCATCGGTCGATGTCTCATAGAATAAGTACTCATGGAATGTATCCCTCCCTTCCAAACATAATAGATAAAATTACCACTGCTTGAGGAATTTTCATTTCTCTGGGCTCTGTCAAACTCTCCTAAATTATTATCGACTCGAATCATGTAAGTCAGCCGGCACGGTTTCGTTCCAGCATCTAGGACCACATGTCACTCACGTACGCTCACACACGAACGTGTAACTATTTCACCAAGCATCTCGTCAAGACTCATGGCATCTCACATGGCAGCTGATTCCTAAAAGTGATATGCCCTTACACATGCGGAATACCCCCCTAGCACTACAGGGATTCGTGTGTTGCACAACATTCATTTATGAAAACTCCTGAGCCACAATTTCTTGCACATCGAGTTCGGTCAGAACCTGATTTTTAATTTGTTCGGCTGCTTGGGTCGTCGCCGTGTCTAACTCTTCAACCAACATCTCATGCTCTAATGTACTGTTTTCCTGTTTGATTCCCTGCTGAATAGCTTGCTGTAATTTCATGAGACACACTTGTTGAGCAAAAAGATCTTTGGCTCGTTCTTTACTCTCAGACCGGAAATCTTCCGGGAGCTGCGCGACAATGCCTTCTAACCATTCATCGAACTGAACAGATGCCCCCACTCGTGTGTACTGCGATTGCTCGACATCGACAACGATTTGTACGCCGCCCTTCCAACTTCTTTTTTTGACATTAAAGATACATTGAATGATTTGGGGCGAACCTTCAAGATATTCCGGTCCATAAAACAGTGTAATGCGATAGGGTGGAACTCGTGGTGAAGAATGCGTAGACATCGATGGTGAATTTTATCATGCTCATGGAGAAATACAATTGTTATTCTCACGTTTCGACTTGTTGAGATTCACGTATTACTCAAAAACAGCATCGACCGCCATTCCTACTCAAATAGGAAAAATGGGCCAAGTTCGAAAGAGCGTCCACTCTCCTGATGACGATTCGCGGGTTGACACCCCCTTGCCCTGAAGGATACAGTTTCTTAGGAAAAACCTTTAATTGATCAACGATTCCGTCGGATAGGGATTGGAAGAGCAACATGTTTGGAACAATGGGGTTCTCAGAGCTGATTATTATCTTGGTCATCGTTCTGATCATATTTGGAGCCGGTCGGCTCCCACAAATTGGGGAAGGCGTCGGAAAGGCCTTAAAAGGCTTTAAGAAAGAGGTGAATGACATACCTCCGCCTGTCGATCCAAACGCACCGGAGCCAGAAGCACCGACTCAAGCCAATTCAGAGGCTCAACCGGAAGCTTCAGCTCAATCGCCGACGAATGCCCAACCCCAACAAGCTCCTCCTTCTAATCAACCGTATCAACCAGGACCGGAACTCACTCCTGGAACAACAGCCGCTCTGCTGTACAAGGGGGCTGGGCCAGAAGTCGTTCAACCGAAAACAGCTCAACATGCTGAGGCATCGACAAATACGGCTCCACCACCTCTGACGATGGAGGAACGAAGCATGGCAGCCCCGTCTATGTCTGCTCCAACATATCCAGCGTTACCGGCTTCAGCACAAACAAAGCCTATGGCGAAACGGCCTTCTGCCATTGTCAATAAACAGGCTGTTGCTCGGGTCCAAGCCCAACAAGCGGCTATGAAAGCCAAAGCACAGCCGGCTGTGGCGCCGGCTCCTCAGGATATGCAAACCTTGGGAGAAGGTCTTGGCAGTGCTATTCGAACGTTTCGGGATGCAGCTTCAGACATTAAAAACTCCATTGATCCAGAAATGCGGACCATTCAAGCCGAAATGGAGGCAGCCGAAAAAGAAATGCAAGAGACCATTGAAGCTGCCAAACAACCCGCTCCGCCTAAAGAGTAACGAACCACCTTCTAGAACCTAGCCCTTGATCAGGTTGCTGCTTTTTTATCCATTCCATCTCCTGCTTGTGAGTAGTATCGCCTTTACGACGTTCATAGGCTGTTCCATGGAACCTCGCTCTCACGATGCCAATTCTTTGGTTCCAATCCTCACCGACCTCTTAGCCCATGACCCAAGCGCTGACATGCGCCGTACCGCAGCCATGTCCCTTGGCAAGGTGGCTGACTCAAAAGGCATTCCAGCATTAACGTCTGCATTAAGCGATGAGGACCCCGTAGTTCGAGAATATAGTGCCTGGGCCCTCGGACAAATGGAAACCGAACTTCCCGACCATTCAGCCTTAGCACTCATTACCACCTTAGGAGATTCGTCAATTCAAGTGAAACAGGCTGCTGCTAGGGCACTTCGTAATGTCGTACCGGAAGAAACATTATCAAATCTGTTACGGCAGGTTTTGTTGATTTCAGAAGTTTCGACAAGACGGGCTGTGGTTCAAGCACTCACCGAACTGGAAATTCCCTCTTCCTACTCTATATTTCTTGATGCGGTAAAAGATGAAGACGCTCGTGTACGCCAGACAGCCTTAGCTGGACTTGGTGAACTTGCCGATACTCGTGCCTTGATAGTTTTTCGAACATTTCTACTGAACGATCCTGATGAAGGAGTTCGTACTGAAGCCGCGTTTCGCCTTGGCAAACTTGGCGGGAAAAATGACGTGACCGTTCTCAAGAAAGCCGTGGAAGCCGACCCGACACCCAATGTCCACCTCTGGGCATCATGGGCCCTCAAAGAAGCCGCCTCTAATCCCGATTAAGTTACCTGCCTTGTGCATATTCCGAGATAACGTCTCCTCTAAGGCAAATCCGAGTGCTCACTATCTAAAAATGTTTCGTGAACATCCACCCTCAGGCGTTGAAAATCAACATGCAATACGTTGCGATCTATGGGTCTAGGAAGGGAGAACCTTAGAAGAGGACTTACTTTCCTTGATGGCTTTTAATTGAGGGGCAATTTCTTTCTCAAAACAATGCGGACACACGCCATGGCTAAATTGAATATCGATACGATGTGATAAATACTCTTCAACTTGCTGCCAATAATTTTCATCATTCCTAATTTTCTTACAATAACTACAGATCGGCAGCAGTCCTTGAAGCTGCTTCACTTCCACCAGGGCCCGTTCGAGCCATTGCACACGTTCCTCGAGTTTTTCCTGTAGCGAGAGAACACGAACCCCAACACGAACCCGAGCCAGAAGTTCTTGCAAATCGAAAGGTTTGGTCATGTAATCGTCCGCTCCAGACTCAAACCCTTCAATAACATCGGTACGACTACCTTTCGATGTGACCAAGATAAGGTACAGCATATTTGCACTCTCAACCTCCTTAAGAGATTGACATACTTGAGGTCCATGTAAATCCGGCATCACCCAATCCAAAATACCGAGCATTGGCCCATCTGCATTTTTCAGTTTATCGAGAGCTTCAGTCCCATTCCCACACTCAATAGTCTCATACCCAAACCCCGAGAGCGCACGAACAAGGAGCGCTAGTGTAACGGGATCGTCATCTGCCACAAGAATTTTTATCATGGAATTACTCATTCAAAACTCAGTATATGCTGACGAAACTCAATAACCTCCAACAGGTCACCTGGATACGATAGCTCAATAGCTCAAGTCAATGTCCTAACTCATGACAGACGTTTGGAAATTAATAGGGACGGATATAGGAATTCAACAAGTGATAGTATCTTTATCGGTTTCTTTTGCTCTCACTAAACACGAAGGAACCATTTGAGTAACAGTAATGAGGTTCATTTTCATAAAATTTCAGAACCTGCTGAATGCCTATTGAGCACGTCCAGATTTATGCAATGCCTATCACCACCTAGGAAATCTCTAGCCCTATTCTTCGGTAAAGAGCGTAATTCAGGTGCAAATGACAACCAATCCAAATAATTGCCATTCCATGTTTTCAACTCACCCTGCGACAACATGGCTTCATCTGTCGGAAATGATGTGTATTGGTTCTAAGCTGACATAGACATCCAACGGTTGAACGTTCGTGACCTAGAATCCAATTGCCATGATTTGATTCGTTAGAGTTGAACCTTAACGAAGACTGGCGTAAAATTAGCCCACTTTTCACTATGAAATAGAAAATGGAACTCACACGTAGGTATTCATGCGACTTGGTATAAGCCTCATCATCACGTTCAGCGTCTTTACGTTTGTTGCTGGCTGCTCATCTGGACCACAGCAGTGGTACAAACCAGGCGCATCTTCTAATAATTTTGAACACGATCGACTTGCTTGTGAAGATGCCATATTAAACACCGGCACAACAGGCATTTCTGCTAATACCTACTCATTTGCAGGATGTATGGAAGAAAAAGGGTGGACGATCCTTGACTCTTCTACGCCATAACACGATCAACGATTAAGCCCTGCAGAAATGGCCTGCAGGTCATGCGCCTAAGATATCCTCAAGTTTTTCGACATACCCCCCAAAAGGGGAATAGCTAACATCCGGTCAAACATGGTTGATTGAAGTCATCACGACCTGATGACTTTGGTGGAGTTAACTGAGAACACAACACATGAAACGAGTCTTATTAGTCGACGATAACCATGACGCCCGACGGGCCCTTAAGCTAGTGCTCGAATCACAAGGCCTGGAATGCATTGAATCGATCAATGGGGCATTGGCCTTAGAATGGTTAGACTCTGGACAAGCAGACCTGATTGTGACGGATAATAAAATGCCGGTTTTAACCGGCCTAGAATTTATCGAACGTCTTTCAAGCAAATCGAAGACTCCTTCTCCTCCGATTATTCTGCTCAGTGGAAATCTTGATGAATCAGATAAGACGAGAGCACGTAATGCTGGCGCTTATGCAATTCTGAACAAACCCTGTAATTTCAGCGAATTCCTCTCAATTGTTTCGCTAGCACTTGAGCAACCTTCCTGACACCGCTTCGATTTTTTCAGTTACGGCTTAGAAAGAATACCCCATCGGAGGTATGTATTCCTTCAATGAGTCATGAGTACCATTCAATATCGTTGCTTGGGAGAAAACTCTCTATAGCCGTTCCAATTTACTTCCGTCTGTACGAGGTGTGTTTTTTGCGCTGTGTACATGATGTATATTCGGGTGAAAGTTATTTGGTTTCGCTATAGATATATTCATAGGCTTGTACACATAAAAAATAGGTAGGTTTTACTATGTTTAAACTATTTTGTGGAATGGTCATAGGCTCCATGATCACGATGACTCTCTTGGGAGGCGCGGCGGCGGCTGATAAAGTGATCAAGAATGCTCAAACGGTCTTCGAAGCACAATCTTCGGAATTACACACAACGCTGACTATTTACCTCTTGGCCTTCTTGGCTTTCTTATTAGTACAGTTAGCAAGATCCATCACCAAACAAAACAAGCAAACCGACCTAGTCATTAAGAGGTTGCGTCGTTTCACATAAGAGCTCTCTGACCACAAAGTTTCTCGTCAATTCATCTTCCACTCACTCCCCCTCACTGTCAATTTTCTCGCATGCCGACAATAACCGAGACGAAGCCAAAACCGACTCTCCTCAGGATTGAAATTCCTGAATACTCCGCTACGTTAATAATTTAGATTCGTGGTCACGCGTCTCACTGCGTATTCAAAGCGAATGACATGTGGTTTCTTTACTGTATTGGATGAAACGCAAGCGTAGTCAGGGAGGTGTAGACGAGAAAAGTTGTTTAGTGCACAGTAGCGAGCCTCACTATATCAAGAATGCGAATATACCGACGCTCTTGCTCAAGAAGCCCATATTGAACAAATTGCGCCATGAGCGTGCTCACCGTCTCTCTTGAAATCCCGATCAAATTTCCGAGATTTTCATGCGTTAACCGGATTCGTAATTCAATCACTCCATCTTCTAATTTCCCCATCGTCTCACTTAATTCCACGAGAAGCGCGGCAAGCCGAGCTGAGGGACTTTTAAAGACGAGATCATGCACTCTGGTTTCAAGCTGTCGTATACGACCACCCGTAAACGTTAAAACCTTTCCTCCAATATCTGTATAGGTCTGAATATATTTATCAAAATTTTTTCGCTGAATTTCACAGACAGCCACTGGCTCAATCGCTTCCAGTATTGATTCATACGAGGCAGGATTTGACGCATCCATTTCCCCAAAAATTTCCCCAGACTCAAGAATTGTTAGAGTGGATTCACGTCCATCCTTACTCACTTTTGAGATTTTCACCTGACCTTCCTGGACTAAAGAAACATGCTCATTAGAATCACCAGATAGGACAATTCGCTCACCTTTTCGATAGCGTACTATTCGAGTCGTGCGATCAAATTCCTTTTGTTCTTGCCACGACAGGTCAGAAAACACTTTAATCTTCTTGAGGTACCATAGTTTTTTCGTCTGCAATTCTTTTTCAGCTGCTCGCATAATGACTCCTCGCTCATAAACGTACACAACCAACCAGTATTGTCTTATAAATCTGACTCATGAAAATCCACTTTTCGACTTCCCCCAATCCTACTCACAATCAATCAGAAATGTAACAACAACAAAAAACGAAACCAACTTGACACATTCAACACCTCCTCAACCAGCGCAATTGAGTTTTTGCCCTAACATACCGATATTATTCTTATTTACCAATATAGAAAGATATGTCTTGATGGAAATTTCTCCCACGACAATATCGTATAACTCTCCTGCTCACTTCTTTGAGCCAAAAACGAATGTCAATTCCCGTAAAGCTGGGGCCTCCTCTCCCGAAAATGAAGGTGAACAGCAAGAGATTGCAAAGCTTCGAGCACGCGACAAAGAAGTCCGTGCTCATGAGCACGCCCACAGCGCTGCTGCCGGAGGACTTGCGAAAGGTGGAGCTAGCTTTACCTATGAACGAGGGCCGGACGGACGGCAATATGCCGTAGGCGGAGAAGTAAACATTGATACATCTCCAATTGCCGGAGACCCTGAAGCGACGATTCGCAAAGCTCAACAAATTCGAGCCGCCGCCTTAGCCCCAGCCGATCCGTCCTCACAAGATCGGGCCGTCGCAGCATCCACGTCTGCATTGGAGGCACAAGCTCGACAAGAGTTAGCCAAAGAACAAGAAGACGATACTAAAGAACAGTCAAAAAACCCTGCCTCTCTAAATCAACCACAGATAGATTTGTTCGTGTAATACATTCGCCTGCGATCTCTCCTATATATCACACGCACTCCTTGCTTCTCCCATTTCGAAGTATTGAGCAATGAAAAATTCCTCAACGTATTTTTTCAATATTTGCAATTAAGGGCACCTCTAAAAACCAGGATTTTTTCGTGAGTGCAAGGAAGTCGCGCGCGCAAAACCGCAGTGTCTCGAGCGAATTTCTGTGACAGTCGGTAGAGCAAAGAGGACAGCCACGGCGTCCTGAACCGTCTCAAGCTTGGGCAGTCGAGCAACGCGGCGAGAGGCCAATACATGAGGATTTGAGCACACGGCTGACGCTGCAATCGCGGAAAAGGACGGTTTTTAGAGATGCCCTTAAGAAAGCACTGCGAACTCACAACAAACTCACAATCTCTCAGCATTGCGAGAACCAAAGAGTGAGTCCAAACGCGAGATCAAGCAACACAACACTCCTAATACATAGGCAAAACTTCGTATTAAAAAATTCGTTTCAGTTACTCATTGCCTTTCTCTCTATGAACACTAATTACTATTTCCTACACGTTACCAAGTATTCAAATTTTGCTAGGCATCGCTTGCCCATCAACTGGAGTCTGTTGCCTAAAACTAGTATTGCTTTGCGGTTACTCAGCAGCCCTTGGCGAAGGCAAAATGCTCAAGGCATCACCCACCGTCAAGTCTTAAACAGCATAAAAATTCTTGGATGAACCTGGCAAACATCTTGCTAAATAATTTTCTATCAGTTTGAAATTTTAGCGTAGGAAGCTCATCAGGCCAAAACGTCTGCACCGCACCATTCCATAGAAAGTTTTGTCAGTCGCTATACAGACGCGTAGGGTTTCACACACAGCACAGTACATAGATCCAAGGAATTGTTCATGAACATCATCACAAAAATGAAACACGATTGGGATCGTCGGGCACAACATCACACGCGATATTGGATTGCGACAGAAGATTACGAGAACGAAGAGGTCTTTGCTGAATCTGGACAGCGGACAGCTGACGCCATTTTATCCACCCTTGGGCCACGCTACAGGAAAGGATGGACAGGGCTAGATATTGGATGCGGAATCGGCAGAGTATTAAAACCCCTCTCGTGCTCCTTTCACAAACTGATGGGAATCGACGTATCAGCTGAAATGATTATGAAAAGCAAGGCCTGGCTACGAGACATTCCCAATGCCGCAACATTTGAAACATCGGGTGTCGATCTAAAACTTTTTCCATATCGCCACTTTGACTTTGTGTATTCGTACGTCGCATTTCAGCACATGCCGCGTCCTGTGTTTGACCGATATCTAGAAGAAATTAACCGTGTCCTCAAAAAGCAAGGGCTCCTCGTCTTCCAAATCCCTATTGGAAATCAACCCGATGCCCCGATGGAGGATACCATCGCAGTCCGTTTTTATGACTACCATGAACTCAACAAAAAGCTACAGGACAGAGGATTTGAATTGTTAGAGGTTAAAAAGAGACACGCTGGGTCCCCGCAAGGGGAAGAACCGCGTCATGAGTTCCATCAATTCCTTGTCGCTCAAAAAGTCGCCACTATTCGCCCAGACATCAACGTGGGCTGGATTCAAGCTGAGTGTCAAGAGCACACGTCTTTTCTTGATACGCACATGTACCTGTCCTTTGCAGAAAATTGCCTCAAGCAGGGAAACCCAGACGAAGCCATTCAGACGTATGAGCAACTACTCTGCCACAATCCATCCAGTCTCGAAGCGTGGCTTCAACTTTCTAAGGTTTTTCTCGATCACGGAAAAATCGATCAAGCCGTTTCAACGCTATCAGATTTAACTCGCATTCACCCTACCTATCTTGATGGACACCGAACACTCAGAAATCTTCTGCAAAAACGTCAGAATATCGAAAGGGTTATGCGCCCGACCGGCTAAAATACCTACATCTCCCCACATCCCATCCCGAAAGCCGTTTAATCAAGTCATACCTGAGACAATTTTCTATTCGAATTTTTCTCTTTTCATATCAAATGCCTCTGCTATAATTAGTTTCGAATCGGACCATGGTGGACCGAGAGCCATAATAACCATAACTTGAGGAGGAAGCGCATGGGTAAAAAGTTATCGATGATGTGTTTGACAACAGTACTGTCCCTGGGAGTCACTGGCCTTGCCTTTGGCAACCCGCCAAACAGTGGCCCGGGTTGCGGTCTAGGCCATTTGGCCTGGTCTGGTAGTAGTGCAAATCAGAATGCAATAGGAACTCAAGTGCTTATGGCAACAACCAATGGAACATTCGGAAGCCAAACATTCGGCATCAGTTCTGGAACCTCAGGATGCACCAATGACGGTACGATTGTCATGAAAGAAAAGGTCAACGTCTTTGCCGCTGTGAATTTTGAGAATCTTTCCCAAGAAATGGCGCAGGGACAAGGGGAGCACTTGGCTTCCATGGCCACGTTGATGGGCGTTCCAGAAGCTCACCATGCGGAATTCTTTGCCATGACTCAAGAAAAATACACCTCTCTGTTGAATAATGGTGAAACGACGCCAAAGGCCGTGGTAAAAGCCTTGCATGACTCAATGGTTGTCCACCCTGTCTTGGCTCAACTCTCAACTCGATAACACCTTCCGGGCCCTAGCCTACGTGCTGGGGCCCATTTCATTTTTTTTTACAATCAGCCTTGCTTCTCTATCTCTATCCCTATCTCCGGTCATTACACATGCGGCTGAGAACACGACATATATCCAGGAACTCCAACAACAGGCAATCGACAAGCATCTCTTCGACAAACGATACTGGCACTTACTTCTCCATTACAAACCTAACACCTTAGGCGGATACACAAGTGAAGTCGATGATCCTGGTTTTTTTATGGCTGAATCCGGGAAAACCGATCCCAAAGCCGAGCTACTAGCCACACTTCGTCAATTCTTCTCACGCGATCCTGTTGGGCGATCTCAACAACCTGCACAATGCGCCCTCAGGGGCCGTTACTTCTGGTTAAAAGAAAAACTACATTTCGACGACGAACGTCTTCATCCTTTACCATGCCTACGTTTTGCGTCATGGATCAACGAACTTAACCCTGACAATATATCGATTATTTTCCCCTCAGCATTCATGAACAATCCCGCCTCAATGTTTGGTCATACATTTTTACGAGTTGACCAAAAAGGCCAAACGGCACACACACGAATCCTGGCGTATACGATCAATTATGCGGCAGATGTACCACAACATGCAGGGATTGAATATGCTTGGAAGGGGATCTTTGGTGGATACAAGGGATTTTTTTCAACCATACCCTATTACATGAAGGTCAAAGAGTATCGAGATCTAGAAAACAGAGACATTTGGGAATATCGGCTAAATTTCTCACCAAAACAGATGCACCGACTCCTTTTGCATGCCTGGGAGATGGGAAACGCCTACTTTGATTATTTTTTCTTTAAAGAAAATTGCGCCTATCACATACTTTCATTACTTGAAATTGCAAATCCGGACATTCACCTTACAGACAATTTTCAATTTTGGACTATCCCGGCAGACACCATCAGACTCTTAATGAAACAAGAAGGTCTTGTTGAGGATATCGTGTATAGACCCGCGCACAACACTCAAATTAAAAGAAAGCAAGAGGCCTTACGAGACAATGAAATTGCGCTTTTTCATAAAGTTACATCCGACACGACTGTACGCACCCTACCAAACCTTGAAACACTCTCACCTACACGACAGGCATTCCTTTTAGATTTGACAGCAGACTATCTTCGTTATAGGAGTCGCACTGAACAGGACAACGTCAAAGACATCAAGGCTTTAACCCAAAAAGTATTAGTAAGGCGAAGCCTTTTAGGCATTCAATCACCGCAGTTTACGATTAAACCATTTACAACGTCCCCTGAACGTGGACATGAAACGTCCAGAGTCGGCATCGGATTTGGGTGGAGAGAAGACGAGTTATTCGAACAATTTTCCATCAGAGGGGCTTACCATGACCTCCTCGACCCTGATACAGGCTATACACGTGACGCACAGATTGAGCTCGTATCCTTGCGACTACGGCATTACGAAAAGCGAAATCAATTTCGACTCGAGCGTTTTACCTTTGCAAACGTTTTATCCTTGTCTCCAATAGACTCGCTATTTACACATCCATCATGGAAACTCAACCTGGGCATGGAAACGATCAAGACACGAGATTGCGATCTCTGCAGTAACGGCAATGTTAATGTTGGTATCGGAGGAGCATTCGAAACAGATGTCATTAACCGGGAAGTCTACTTTATGTTTGCTGAAGGTGATGCAAACATCAGTGGAGCATTTGACGATCACCACCGCATCGGACCTGGAGTGACAGGCGGGGTTGTGACGAATCTCACAGACAATTGGAAAGCCTTATTTTCAATAGGCTATTTTTACTATCCACTCGGTGAACAATCCGATGACTTCAGAGTCTCATTTGGGCAACGCTATACGCTCAGCCAAAATTGGGCACTACGCACAGAATTCAACCACCGCGATCATGACAATGAAGTCATGCTCAGGGTACAAGCCTTCTTTTAAACATGACACCACACCTTATCAACACGCCAAGCTTTGATTTGAATATCAACGTGAATGCATTTGACGATACGAACATCATAGTGAGAAACTCGACACAGAAAGATTCTTTTGGAAAAAGTTTTGACAATCGCTAAAATTGATACCCAATTCCCCCAACCACAGATTGCGACCGATAATCAACTGAGAACTTTTTCCAGTGATACTTCGCACGAATATATTTAAACTCCCCGAATAAAAATATCTTTTCACTCACATTCATGTGCAACCCGGCAAAGTACTGATGTCCGAAGGCGATGGCACTTTCTACGTTTTTATTCTTCCGTCCTTCCACTTTCGCATTAATCAACAGTCCGCTTGACGAACCAACTCCAACCCCGACATACGGCCTGATCTGCTTATGTGGATACCGGACAATAAGATTTACCATAGAATGGAGAGTCACGAGATCACTTGTTGACTCACCTTGGCGACCAATTGGTTGAACACGAATATCTCCTCCCGTTCCACCATATTCCAACTCAATACCGAGTATTCGCTTGGTTACATCATGGAATAGCCCAATTTTTACTCCCCCGCCCAATCCACCACCAATCGACGACTGCTGAACAGTTCGCCCATGTACCCGAATATCTTTATTCGAATCTAACGGCATGCTTCCTTGGGCATATCCCCCCAAATATATATCGATCTCATCCAGTGCCATAAGTTCATCTGTAGAACCAACAAGGATTACTGCCACCATCAGTAAGAGTATGCTTTTCATAAAGATGTTGGATGGAGGAGAAGAGTGATTGAGATCACGTTCACGCAATGGCAAAAAGACTCTTCCAGATAAGCCAACAAAAAAAGGTCCCACCGAAACTCACATTTCGGCGGGACCCTTTTTAACATGTCAGTGAAAGACTTCTGTAAGACAAACTATATTGCGGAGCTTAATTCCCTCGCGCAACCGTACATAGCTGCGTCCACACTCCCCACACAATATTTTTGTACTCATAGTTTATATAGACAAGTTTTGAAATACCGCCATCAGCCATGGCTGTTTCCACAGTATTATCGCCACTGGCAACAATTCCAAGAATTTGGTTACTACACGATTTCCCCGTTTTTGTTGCAGCCACTCCATTATCGAGAACTTGAGTTCCACCTTTCACATCAGAGTAAATGCCAGCAACCGCAAAAGCCGCACTAGGCTGATTCAGCCCACCAACTCCGCTACATGCTGTCAACATTAATGCATACGCTGCAACAAACAACAGGGCAAGTCCTCTTTTCATAAATCCCCCTTTGAAGTAATTAACAGATTACGAAACACGTCTTTACTCGTAACAACTACCGGAGATCACCCATCATGTCAAGAACTTTTTGGTAGACCATTCTTAGCGATCATTTTATCAAAAACATAAATTTAGCGGACATATTGAAGAGGTGACCTTCTATCGCCAGACTATGCTCAAAGAAACTAAACTGCAGATCTTGCGTGACCATATTCTTGAGAACAACACTGAGATTCTCGTGAATGCCACGAGCAACTCAACGTCAAAAAGTATCTCATACCTATCCTCTATCGAGTAATGCTTCTCTCTGTCTTAGAGTATGAACAAAAATACTCCAAAGAGAGTTGAGACGATTACTGATAATTGGGGTAGTCTTTTCGGAAGTCAGGATGGTAAGGACCGGCAGGAATGCCCACGCCCTTGGGATTCACCGCCATCGTATTGGCTTGGATTGCTAAGGGTCGGTAATCGACTGCACCGGCTGTGACTGCAGCATCCACCGCGGCGACAATAAGGGCAGCAATTGGATTTCCTCCTCCACCGGCACCACTCTGATGCACGGCCGTTCTCGTTTGCTCCCAGAGTACCGTGCCTGAACTCGTGTCGACCAATTTATAATGGACGGTCACTCTGACTGACGAACTAATGACAATATAGGACGTGACCCATTCTTTAATCGTGACATAGAGTATCGCATCGGCCCCAAATACGTCTTTGAATCGTTGAGGCGAGGCTTCGGCAAGGACTCCTTCATCGGACAATCCCAGGTCAATGAGCACATCCCGGGTGAGAAAAACCGGAAACACATAATAACCACGCTCGGCCAGCGGTCTCGTGACTGTCGTATCAAAGACAACAGGAGCTTCGACGGCCGTCGTCGTATTCGACGCCGGCACCACCACAATCGAACGTGGATGATGCTCAAAGAACTGTGAGTAATCAGGTTTTGGCGGAGGAGTGATGCAACCTTGCAGGCTTATCCCCACCAAGAACCCGGCCAACAAGATTCGGAATATCATGTTCCAGATTGACCTTGTATTCTGGAGATAAGCGAATCCATAAAGTACTTTGACTCAGGGTAGAGAACCGCTTCCTTGTTAAAATACACCACCGCTTCTTTGGCATTGCCCCGTTTAAATAACAGATAGCCATAGTCGGCATAGACACCGGGCGCCAGTCTCCCCTCCTTGGATTCAGCTTCTTCTATTGTCTCTTGAAGCAGAGTAAACGCTTCTAATTGACCTTCTTCGCTCGTATCCTCATATCGCAGCAATAAACTTTCTTCATACTCACCCCAATGAAAGAGTGAACTCGTGCAGCCCACAGAGGTTAAGACACAGAGAACTCCAATAATCATGAGAAGGACGCGTGGCATCATATTCTATGGAAGCTCGATAGTTTTCGTTGATCCGGTGCCAATAAAAACCTTGCGGTTAAAGACACTTGAACCACCGTTGGTGATTTCGACCGTATGCGTGCCAGGCGACAATGCCAGCAAGGCATCAGGAGTAAACTTTTCGCCCGTTCCCACAGAATTTCCATCGACAGAGATCAGGTCATCACCCGTCAGATTCGCAAAACGAATGAACCCTTGATCTTTTCCCTGATCCACATTGCTCGTTGACGTTTGATAGACAGGTCCTAACACAGGTGCGAGTAATCCACATCCAGAAAAGACCAGGCATCCCAACAGGATGACAATCCCATGTTTCAAGGGTCTATAGCTCATGACACTCTTCTCCATTAGAATTGAATAAGATGGTTCGTCGTTGGAGTAGGTCCCTCGACTATTGTACAGATTGACCCTTCGTTGGTTTCTGAATCGCCAAAAAATCCCACAATTTCCAGGAGACCTTCTTGTGTATGAGGAAGCTGCACATTGAATCCCGTCTGTGGACTTTTGAGCACCTTGCCAGGGACCATAACTTTTAATTGATCACCAACTTTTAAGCCTTGCCGTTCTCCACCAGAAATCATCACTTGCTCCCCTTCGACCGCAAGAATTCCACTTGTCCACGGCTTATCGTCAAGTTTGTTCAGAATTTTATCGAGAAGATTGGCCACCGATGCAGAAAGGGCTTTATCATTAAGGGTTGAATCGAAGGTGGCGCGATCGCCAAGGCCAAGAATAGTTTGAGAATCTAAAGACGCTTCGCCAGACCCATCTTCGCTAAAGAACACATGGCCTGCTCGAGGATCTACCAAGCGGACATTTACTTTTGAATGTGCCGCCTGTTTTCTGGATCGAGAAAATAGCGCAACATCTCCCGTATCTTTTCGACCATATTCAACAACAGATCCCAAGATCAGTGCATCCACACCTACGAGGTTTTTCTTGAATTCTTCAGATGTCAAACCAAGCAGTTCGCTTTCAGCTTCCAATTTATTCAAATCTGTGCGTTCCAGCACGATAAACTTGCCAGACTTCGTGAGTTCTGCCGCTAAGATATCCGATGCTTGTTTACCGATTCGGTCATAGTTTTTATCTGTAAACAGTCCGGCTCCATATTTGGTCTCATTCGTAAACCGCGCGATGGCGACCTTTCGTTTGAGCACTCGAGACTCCATGCCCCCGCCTTGCCCAGATGTCGTAGCGACAGAACTGTGAGATTGCGAACGGGGCGGATCGGGAAGAGTTTGGACGACCTCTCGTTCATCGATAGATGCGCAACCAAACACAATGGCTGTCGCAAAACAGATCGGGATGACTTTTTGCATAGTTCCCCCTCATAGTAAAACCTCATACGATAAAAACTGTGAATGCTGCAAGATAAATGAATGACGATGAATGAAATAGGAATCGAACTCACGCTCGCTCCAATCACCGTACTGGCAAAAGCAACTATTACAAGAATGGAATAAAAACACTCTCATGATTCCTGCAAATGACGAGGAAAGAATGCCTCAAAGGCTATTCTTCCATCAGCATACTTCACAAGTATCGTACAATCGAGGAATTAGGACAAGACCAAATCATATCTTGACATTCACAAAGCGATTTTTTATTCATTCGCCGCTAAGAAATTTCTCAAGATAACCACACGCGATCATATTACGATCAGCAGCGACTGAGTAAAAAGGCCATACTCACAGAGTCCAATTGACAGCCAGCATTGGCGATACAACGAAGTAGAGAGCCATGCAATTTGGTTAGATTTACGATGCTAGGACCGTATGCTAACCTAAGCCATCATTCGTATAACAACTAGTACCTAAGTGCGTTTAGAAATTCAAATCATACAGGGCAGCATCCTTGATGTCGCTGCTCAAGTCATTGTCAATGCCGCAAACAGCTATGGACTAATGGGTGGAGGAGTTGCTGGTGTGATCAGGCGTGCTGCTGGCCCTGAAGTTGAAACAGAAGCAATGCAACAGGCTCCCATCCCTGTGGGAAAGGCAATTCTGACTTCAGGAGGAAAGACCGCGTTTCAGGGAATTATCCATGCCCCCACGATGTCGGAACCGGCCATGCGAATCCCGGCCAAGAACGCAGCTCTCGCAACTCGCGCCGCATTGCAGTTAGCGGATCGCAAAGGATTTGCGTCGCTGGCCTTACCGGGAATGGGCACCGGAGTTGGAGGTGTTCCTCCTACAGATGCTGCAGAGCACATGATGAATGAAATGCTTTCTTTCTCGCCGCAATCTCTGGAAAGGGTTATGCTTGTCGACGTCGATGCCGCTATGGTTCAAGCATGGCGCAATCGAGTATCATAGAGTAACGTTACTCGTGAAGCGTATCTCGTCTCTCGTATTGCATAAATGCAAAGAGAGCTTCTCACGAGAGACGAGCAACGAACGACGTTTCACGAATTCGGCCTTTTGGACCTATCGCATAATGAGCTTAGAAGACGATTTCTGCGACATTATAAAAAAGTCCCGGCACGGGCAAGATTTGTCATTATCGGCAGTCACTCAACGCAGCTATCTGTCCCAGCACGACCTGGAAGCGCTTGAACAAGGCTCTCGACTGCCCACCAGCGATGAAGTCAACACGCTGTCACAAGTACTTAGCCTTCGCGCACAACCTTTATCCAGCATTGCGCTTGATGGTTGGACACCAAAGGCCGCTCCATCTTGGATATCGCAAGATGGACTCATCACAACGGTGTTAGGAGATATAGGCGGGTACGAGGTAAAGGGGTACTTACTGTCCGATCTCATGACGCGAGAATCATTGATGATTGATACGGGCTATAATCCCAAACAAATGCTTGAAACACTTCAGGTTCATCAACTGAACCTCAAAGGCGTCTGCCTGACACATGGTCATACCGATCATGCAGGGGGTCTTGAGGAAATACTGGAACGCTGGCCGGTTCCCGTGTATTTGGGGCAAGAAGATCTTGACCTTCTTTCTTGGAAGCCCCCTCAGTCACTCCTCACGTTTCCTCAAAATAGACAGAAGATTCCAATTGGCTCTCGCACGATTGAATGTCTCGCCACACCGGGGCATACACCTGGAGGCTTGTGCTTTCATCTCAACAATAACGGGCAATCGCTGTGCTTTGTTGGTGACACGCTTTTTGCTGGATCGGTTGGTCGGTCAAATCCATTTTCACTCTATCCAGTCCATTTAGCCTCCGTTAGAAATATTGTCCTTAGCCTTGAGAGCGATACCGTCCTGTTGCCTGGCCATGGACCATCGACAACGGTCCAAGAAGAACAGCAATTTAATCCATTCGCGTAACACTTAATCCATGATGCGAATCAGCCTCTTGCTGGTTCGTCAGAAACTCGATAACTGTGGACGAAAAATCGCCTAACCCTCAGAGGCCGGAACATAACCCACTTCATTCTTTATTGTCTCCTCCAGATAAGGATACGGAAGGATGTGAGCAGGAACCGTCCGATCCCTTGAGTCCCAATCGACTCTCAGACTCTCAATACCCCCAAGAATGGCAGGATGACAGTGCTTCGCACCCCCAGCCCATGGCCACGACATTTTCAATGTGGGTTCTCCCGACTATCCTGTTTCTGTTCACGATCTTGACAACACTCTGGGCTGGAGCGCTTCACCTCAATACCAAACCTGTCAGTGGAGCTTGGGATTTTCTCGTGAACTATCCAGGCTCGCTCATTCGCGGGCTCCCTTTTGCCGGTACACTTCTGGGGATTTTAGTTACCCATGAATTAGGACATTATGTCCTTTCGCGTATTCATCGAGTACCAGCCTCTCTTCCGTTGTTCATTCCAGGTCCTCCACATTTCATCGGGACCTTTGGAGCCGTCATTCGAATGAAATCTCCAATTATGCAAAAACGCGCTTTGTTTGATATTGGCGTAGCCGGCCCGATTACCGGTTTTATCGCCGCCGTATTTGCATTAATTATTGGGCTATCTCTTTCAGAAGTCGTCCCACGCCATCAAACGTTTGGACTCCAATTGGGCGAACCCCTCTTCTTGCAATTTGTAGCGTGGATCATATTTGGCCCCATTCCTGAAACCCACGATATTGTCCTTCATCCGATAGGTTTTGCGGCCTGGTTTGGATTTTTTGTGACCGCGTTAAACCTCATTCCAATAGGACAGCTCGATGGCGGTCACGTCGCCTATGCTGTCTTTGGTCAACGACAACGAACACTAGCCCTTCTTGCCGTTCCCATCTTGGTGTTTCTCGGGTTAATTGGCTGGCCTGGGTGGATATTATGGGCCTGCCTTGCAGGACTCGTTGGGCTGTCTCACCCGCCGGTTATTGATCCGAAATCAAGCTTAGGCACAACACGAATATGGGTTGCCTGGAGTGCCTTGGCAATCTTTCTCCTCTCCTTCTCCCCTGTTCCTTTTTATTTTTAATGTGAGCGAATCCAATCGAGTCTCATTGCTTGCATCACGGTTGTTGGTTGCAGCAAGCAGGGACGCGCAGACAGTTATAGCGAAACCAAATAACTTCCGCTCGTTGAAACATGGTACCGCGCGGAGTACGTGGTATTCTCCTGATTGGAACTTATTTGGATTTGCTATAGTGTCCCATTTGATCCGTAAAAAAGCCTTTTGAGGCTAATCAAAACAATTCCTCACTCGAAAAACAGTCGTGTCATGGTATAATGCGGACTGTTTTATTTATCTGGGGAAAATCGAACGATGCATAAGCATGACCCGCATCTTGAGTCCTATATTAAAAGTTCCCGACCTCAGTACGAAAACCTCCTTGCACAGATGGTCGAAATTCCGTCCATTAGTTCCGATCCTGCCCATGCACCCGATATTCGGAAAATGGGTATGGAAGCAACACGTATTCTAAAAAGTTTTGGAGCCGAAGCTAGAATGGTGGAAACCTCCGGGTATCCCGCTGTATCTGGTGGGTGGTTTGTGGGAAACCACTATCCCACCGTCACGATTTATAATCACTTGGACGTGCAACCGGCAAATGAACCTGAATGGCGTCACTCCCCCTTTACCTTTCAAAAAGAGTCAGATCGCTATCGAGGCCGAGGCACCACCGATGATAAAGGACCCGCACTCGCCGCACTTTTTGCCGCACGCTATGCGATTGAAGAGAAGCTTCACCTCAATATCCGGTTTTTGTGGGAATTGGAGGAAGAGATTGGAAGTCCGAATTTTGCTGAAATATTGCGACAGCAGGCGCTCGTCCCCCGTTCAGACTCGGTCTTAGTGTCCGATACTATCTGGATCGCCAAGCAGCGCCCAGCGATTCCCTGCGGCCTTCGTGGCCTTCTTTCAGCCCGCATGACCTTACAAACCGGTACGACCGACGTCCATTCCGGATTAACAGGGGGAGGCGCCCGCAATCCTCTTGCTGAATTATGTGAAGTGGCCAACGCCTGCGTCGATGCGAAGTCAGGAGACGTGAAGATCCCAGGATTTTATGACAAGGTCGTGAAGCCAACCCAAGAAGAGCTCAAGGAATTTCTTGCCTCAGGATTTCTCGTCAATCGATTCAAGCAAGCGTATCAACTGCGTTCACTTCGCACCGATAATCGAACAGAGTTGTTGAAGCGAATTTGGGCAGCTCCCACGTTTGAAATTCACGGATTAACCGGCGGACATATCGGACCGGGCGTAAAGACCATTGTGCCCGCATCAGGAGAGCTCAAAGTCAGCATGCGATTGGTTCCCAATCAACGCCCAGACAAAATTCTTACACTTCTGAGGCGTCATGTGAAAAGCATTAATCCGAATGTTCGGATTATCAGTGATGGAAAATTAGAACCGTTTCGAGGCCTCTCGACGGGGCCGTATGCCGAGGCACTTCGCCGTTCTGTCCAGGCTGGATTTGACAGAGCTCCGGTCATGGTCAGAGAAGGTGGGTCTATCGGAGCTATTGACCATCTAGACCGAACATGGAATGTCCCAATTCTGTTTATGGGATTAAGTCTTCCTGAACATGGGTACCATGCACCCAATGAGTACTTTGATTGGGGGCAAGCCTCTGGCGGCATACGAACGTTTGTTCATTACTTTCGCGAACTCTCCCAAATGGGACGGCAATCCGTGATGAAGAAAAAGCCGAAGCGATCAGCACGGTAAAGGCGTAGCCACGCTGCATGATCAATAGATAACAGTGACGCTTCAGAAGTCTTACAATACTCCTTTCTTTCTCCCTATTACCTTTTCACCCTTTTCGAACGTGTGCGTGTGGGCTTTGGTCTGTCTGCTGGTTTGAGTTTGCTTTTCGGCTTGGGCTTAAGCTTATAACTTGGCGTGGGCTTCAACTGAGGTGGTGGTGGTGGGTTTTTGTTACGAACCAGAACCTTGATGGGAGTACCAATAAAGCCAAAGACATCGCGAAGTGCATTTTCAAGATATCGCTGGTAGGTAGCATTCACATCTCCAGAATGCCGCACAAAGAGCGCAAAAGTTGGAGGTCTGGTCGCGACTTGTGTGATATAAACGGACTTTACCGGATTCCCTGCTCGAAGCGGGAGAGGATTTTTCTCTAACGTACGTTGCAAAAACTGATTCAACTGTCCAGTCGGAATTCGCTTTGCAAACTCAGACATCACCGTATTGACTTTTGGAAAGACCTGCGCAATGGTCTCTGGGTTCAATGCCGACGCAAAGACGACCGGCACAAAACCAAAAAATGGGAATCTCCGCTGTAATTCTTGCTCATACCGCATTTGCGCTTCTGGGTCTTGCGTCCGTAAATCCCATTTATTGACCATGAGCACACACCCGCGCCCCTGTCGCTGAATCAGGCCTGCGATCTTTGAATCTTGCTCGGTCACCCCTTCGACTCCATCTAATAACAGAATCGCAACATCAGAACGCCCGAGAGCACGCATGGCACGAACCACACTATATCCCTCAACTCCTCGGTCTATTCGTCCGCGCCGTCGGATACCTGCGGTATCGGTCAGAATATAAGACGAGCCCCGATACGAAACCTCTGTATCAACTGGATCTCTGGTTGTGCCAGGCTGATTGCTCACAACCAACCGGTCTTCACCAAGAATCAAATTAACAAACGTTGACTTGCCAACATTCGGTCGGCCCACCACCGCAACTTTTGGAATATTCCGAGAACTTTCCTCTTCATCCCCTTTAGGAAAGTATGGGAGCATAGCCTCGAGTAACTCATCTACCCCAATCCCATGCTCTGCTGAAATTGGAAAAACTTCCGTAAGTCCAAGTTTATAAAAGTCTGCGAGTAGCGGTTCTGACTTATGTGTATCAACCTTATTGACAGCCCAAAACACTGGCGTTTGAATACCTCGAACCAATGAAGCAATTTCTTCGTCAAGCGGAGTTAAACCGCTCCGTCCGTCCATCGCCAAAATCAAGACGTCGGCTTCGGCAATAGCCATTTCAGATTGTTGTTTGATTTGTGACAGCATGCCCTCAGAAGCTGATGGATCCAAGCCTCCGGTATCGATAAGCTGAAACACTCGTCCTTGATAGGCACAAGGTGCGGCATTACGGTCTCGCGTGACACCAGGTCGATCATCGACGATTGCTTTTCGCGAGCCAACAATTCGATTAAATAATGTGGATTTTCCAACATTAGGACGCCCAATGATGACGACTTGCGGCAATACCGGTCCAGTCGATTCCACGATTGCAGGCAGTGGAAGATTCTCACCTTTTTCGACTGTTTTCTTTTTACGCCGCGAAGGCATTGAATGAAATTTTCTCATAACCATCACCATACAGAACGCCCCATGCAGACACGTCATTTCCGTCTAGAGCAATCGACACTATCACAGTAAAAATTTCTGAACAATCACGATGCATGAATGGCCAGGATCGCCAGCTACAAACACCTAATTGTATCTGGCTGTATGGCGAAAAAGCCTGATACGCCTATAGCCGTTCCAGTTTTGCCGAGTCTACATGTCGTCCCGTTGAATGCTGATTGACCCTTCGTGATTGAACCGTCAATCGTCTGCAGGTCATCCAGGCGGGCATAACCTTCCTTAATGTTCACGTTGCACCGCGTTGGGTTATAGCGAAACCAAGTAACTTCCAGCCGAATGTACATCTTGTACACAGCGCAAAAACACACGTCGTACAGACGGAAGTATATTGGAACGGCTATAGTTGTATTTTCGTGTTTGGAAGTTATTTGGTTTCGCTATAGTCAACGAAGTCTCGTATATGTTCTTGTCTCTATCTTACAGCACCCTCAAAGCGAAGATGAGAGATACCAGCGAGTCATGACGCTCAATTCATCGAAGGTGGGTAGTGTGGCAGGGGAATGCCTAACTATGTAAATGCTTCATGGCTGCTGCGCAAAGGATGATAAATACCCCCATCCACAGCGTTCCCCGTTGGAATGGGACTGGCTCATACACCATCTCTTCTTTTTCTTCAGACGTTTCTTCTCCTGTCGGTTCATTCTTAAAGATCACGGTATAGAGAAATATCGTTAAAACCCCTAACACTAAACTCAGTTTGATAAAAAAGATCGTGAGATATTTGGCGTTATGTGATATGCCATCGCCCGTCATAAGCTCCATGGCTTTACTCACATAATGAAGATTCAGCCCACCTGTGAACAACGCCACAACAAGAATGACGCCCACAACTCGCTTGTACTGTAGGTAAAATGTTTCGGTAATTGGTCGAATATATTCTTTCGGTACAGATGTTCGGAGTCCTGGCGTAACGGCCATAACCAAAAAGGCCAGTCCACCTATCCAGACGACGGCAGAAAGTAAATGCAGCCAATGGACAAGAATAGGAATAACTTGATTGAGGTCTGTAAAGACCGCTTGAAGAGCTTCCATAGAACTATATTTCTTGATAATAACGAATTAAATTTTTATTAGCTGACCAACTTGCCTGACACAGATCGATACAATGGCCGGATTTTTGAGGTCGGATACAACAACACAGGATGGTTGCCGCTCAATCAAAACTTAAACACTGGCGTTTCATTTCCGAACCGCTTTTTTCGAAGTTCTTCCATGAGTTCAATCGTTACGACTGACAGATTTCGTTCGACCGCTTGGCGTTCAACGCCTTTCTTGACCATGGCACGTAAAAAATAGGGGATACGATTCAGTCGAGTCTCCGCAGCGTCGTCCCACACAACAGACGTGGTCTCAGGAACATTAAAGGCGACTTCAACTTTATCCCCACCTTTTGGTGTATAGAGGCACCATTCATCTTCATCAAGCCAATCCCCGTGATCAACATAGGGCCTTGCCCGACATCCTCCACAAATTTCACTGTACTCACAGTCGCCACACTTGCCTTTAAGATGTGGGTAGCGAAACGAATCAAAAATATCTGATCGTTCCCACAAGTCCACAAAGCTCTTCTCACGAATATTTCCAGCAGAAAGCGGCATGTAGGGACAGGGTGTGAGATCCCCATTTGGCGTGACTCTCGCATAATTCGTCCCAGCCAAACAGCCGCCCCCCATATACCCCTGAGCTTTGGTAATAGGTGAATTAGGATCTTTTTCGTACGCCAACCGCTTAAAGTGTGGGGCACAGCGAGCCCGGACTAGCATGTCGTTATACTTGTCTTGGCAGTCAACCAGATAGCCAAGGACTTCTTCATATTGAGAGGATGTGATATCAGAGAGTTCCTCCCCGCGGCCGGTACAGACCATGAAGAAGACATTGAGGACTTTGGCTCCAAGATCATGCGCCCAATCAATGACCTCTGGTAATTCCTGATAATTCATAGGTTGGGCACTAAAATGTATCTGGAATTGAAGGCCATTACGCTTACAGGCTTCAATGCCAGCAAGTGCGCCTTCCCAGGCCTTTGCAAGACCGCGAAACGCATTGTGTTTCTCTGGGTCGAGTGAATCAATACTGATCCCCACACCCATCACACCAATGTCGACCAGCTCTTTCGCCATCCGATCATCAATGAGCATCCCATTTGTTCCAAACACCACCATAAACCCTGTTTTGACCGCATGCCTAGCGATGTCCAGGATATCTGGACGGACTAAGGGTTCACCTCCTGTAATGACCAGAAGACAGCCACGATTGACCTCGGCAATTTGATCAATGAGCACATAGCATTCTTCAGTGGTCAGCTCATCATTGCCTCCACCGAGCTTAGTTGTGGCGTCGAGATAGCAATGATCACACTTTAAATTGCATCGCTTGGTGAGATTGAGCGCAACCAGGTAGGGCTTAAAATCATCAACCGTTCGGCCATCATATGGATTATCTGATCCCCCGGTCACTGGCGAATCAAACTTCATCACATTGGAAGGAAATGCCGATTGACTGACTAGATTGCCTTGCGAATTAAGTACAGGAAGAGACTTACCCATGTTGGCCAGCTCCTGAGGGAGCTTCTGATTTCTCTCCTGAACCAGTCAAGTTTGCAATAATATCTTTGACATTTCCAGTCTTCATCGCTTCTTCCATTGTATGCTTCGCCTGTTCAATACCTTCATTGGCAACATCAATGGTGATGACTGTCGTGCCCAGCTTTTCAGCATGTTTGATAATCAAAGCCTTTGTGCAGTCTCGCATGAAGCCAGCCGGAGCCCGCTCTAACCGCTCGGTGGCTGCCGGCTCCCATGTGTAAGGAGAGGGTTCCGCATCTTGACCATCAGTTCCATTTGACTTCATAGTGGGTTCCCCATTTGAAGGTGCCTTATTGGCAAAAATTGGCGTGTAGTCTTCTGCAGCTGCTTCTTCAATTGTCGGCGACGCGTACTCCAAGGTAATCGTCGTCATCCCCAACTTTCTTGCTGATTTTTCAATCCTTGCTTTTGCTCGCCTCCGTTGAAATCCAGCCGGAACAGCACGAATGGCCTCCTTGGCGTCCTTAGTCCACTGCATCGGTACGTCATCATACGCAAGATGTGTTTCAAGCTCGCCTTCCGCTTTTGCTGCAGCATCAAAGATAGCTTTATCAACCTCTTTAAACTGCGCACCATCTGCTGCACAGACTGGACATTTCACAGGTGCGGGATCGCCCTTCCCTATATATCCACACCCATTACACACATAATAAGCACGAGACATTCGATCAAGATATGACTGATTCGCCGCACTTACGCCAGGATTGATAGACGGTTTTTCCTCAACAATTTGAGTCATCATCCCGCTGAGCGACGAACCCATCAGATCATTAGCCACTGAATCATCAGCCTGCATCGTATCGCGGTCAATCCCCGCGGCATCCAGGTTTCCTCCCAGCGCTCTCATAGCATCCATAGCGCCCTTGGGAAGAATATCACCAATGGCTGCATCGATCACAGAATCGCTGATGATCGTATGTCCTTTTTCAATGGCATACCGATGAATAGCAGTCTTTGCAACACCTCTGGCAAAAACAGGAATTTTCTCCATCCGCTTTAGGGCTTCTTCTGTCCAAGCAATAGTATACTCAGCTTGCGTGTCAATCGGTGGTACAAATTTTTGATTTGAGATTAGGACATTACACGGCGCTGCTCGAAGAAGATTCTCTGCGTTGCTTCCAATGTCCATATCATCATCACTGTGGACGCCAATGCGCCCAACAATAAGCAGCCACGGTTGTTCTTTTCGAACATATTGAATGACCTTCTCAAAGGCCTTGCCATCCAACAGGGTAGTTTTGATATCGGCACCCTCGTCTTGAGCAACATCACGAGACACGTCAAGATGAGACTGGTAAATCTTGGCCAATCCACTATCGATGACCTCTTCATGTAACTTTTCCTGCTCCTTGAACCGAAAAACCTTTCCAGCTTCCTCATTTAACACACCGGAAATACTATGGAATGCAGCATAATGAAAGTATGGATCAAAAGCGGATATGGCTTCGACAGGCTTATTTAACGCTTTCCCAAGGGCTAAAGCCGTTTTAAGGCCGCCGAAGGAATAATGGCTACCATCGACAGCCACGACAATCTTACCTTCTTGCGTATCTTTGAGATCTTTAATGATCAGCATATCGGAGTTTCGCACACGTCGTACGACTCGTTCCGTATTGCTTCCCACGACCGAATCTTTGACAGCTCCAACACCCAGTGCACCCATAATGGTTAAGTCGTATCCGTTCGTGCCAATGTCTTCGGCTAACACTTTCCAGTTTCGACCTTCAAGCGATCGACGTTCAAGCGGAATATTGGCTTCTGTGCACTGTTGATCGACATAATCAAGATATGAGTCCGTGATGATTTGCAGACCTCGAGTAATCAGTGAATCATGAATTTGCCGCTGACGGTCGAGTTCTTTTTCATCGTGGTATTCTTCAGGAAGACCTGCCTCCATTTGCTTAAAACGCTTATCATGCATTTTGGCAGCATACACATGGCTTCCAACAATCTTGGAGCCAAACGTCTTTGCTAATGCCACACCCAGATCCACCGCCTTATTGGAATGGTCTGAATTATCAACAGGAATGTATATTGTTTTGTACATCTAAACAGCCTCCTTAAAACTTCTCTCACGACCAGCGAGTGCGCACAGAATAACTACCCTCTTCAAGCCTAGAAAGAAGAGCGATCTTGACCTGACTGTGACGAGGGTTCATATGGAGATGACGCGTGATCTTAACACCCGATATTTAGGTAATGCAACTCAATGATAACGCTGAAGAAGCTCTTTTCTGATCGTGATTTTAGCTACCATCTCCTGACTCAATCAGAGAGTTACCAATACGTATTTAAACGTATTTTAGGAGAAGGCAATTACCATCAGCATCTCAGTAATTTCACATAAACAATTAGCAGGAGAGACATTCAGATTCATGATTAGGATTTCGAGTCATTTCAATTTACCCAAATACTGCCAAAATGGGAATTCTCCCTTATCATTACCTCAGCAATCTTACATACTCCGTCTTTCAATCTTCGCTGGGAATGCACTCAAAAAACCCTGGTATGGCTTGCAGTTAAAACAAAAAGATTAAATTTGTTATTGACATGTAGGGGTACTTCTTTATTAAAGTGTAAGTCTTGCCCGCCGATTATCCATCACACAGGGACCCTATATCATGGACTTTTCGTTAGGTCCATATTGTCCCTAAACCAAATAGAGGATACTATTTAATGAGACGATCCAACTTTCTCTTTACGTCAGAGTCCGTGACAGAAGGCCATCCAGACAAGATTGCTGATCAGATATCTGATGGAATCTTAGATGCCATCATCAAAAAAGATAAAAATTGTCGAGTGGCCTGCGAAACTATTCTGACGACTGGCTTGGCTTTTGTCGCTGGTGAAATCTCAACCAAAGCATACGTTGAAATTCCTGACATAATAAGGGAAACGATCAGAGGAGTAGGGTATTCAGATGCCACGTGGGGATTCGACCACCGAACCTGTTCGGTGTTAACGGCCATCGATGCTCAATCCGGAGACATCGCGATGGGAGTTGATACCGGAGGCGCTGGAGACCAGGGCCTGATGTTCGGCTATGCCTCTAACGAAACAGCCGAACTTATGCCAATGCCGATCGTCCTTGCCCATAAGCTGACTCGACGCCTGGCGGAAGTTCGAAAGAAAAATATCTTGCCCTGGGTCCGACCAGACGGAAAAGCCCAAGTGACCGTGGAATATAAAAATGGAAAACCTGTGAGAATTGACACCATTGTCGTCTCAACTCAACATAGCGATTCCGTCACATCTAAAAAAATCGAAAAAGATATCATGGACAAGGTGATCACTCCCGTGATGCCCAAGAAACTGTATAATCCCAAAACCGTGAAATTCCATATCAACCCCACTGGACGATTCGTCACAGGCGGGCCCATGGGCGATACCGGACTCACGGGTAGAAAAATTATTGTGGACACATACGGCGGCGTCGGTAGCCACGGTGGCGGAGCGTTTTCTGGCAAAGACCCCAGCAAAGTTGACCGTTCAGCCTCCTACATGGCTCGCTATATTGCCAAAAATATTATTGCGGCAAAGCTTGCTGATAAATGCGAAGTTCAGCTGGCATATGCCATTGGCGTCCCAAACCCCGTTTCGGTACTCGTCGATACAAAAGGCACCGAAAAAACCGCAGCGGAACGCATTGAGAAGCTCGTCCGCAAACATTTCCCGTTAAATCCTCGAGGCATTATTGAACACCTGAAATTACGGCGCCCTATTTACAAGCAAACAGCGGCGTATGGTCATTTTGGCCGCAACGAACCAGGATTTACGTGGGAAAAAACGGACAAAGCCACCATACTTCGGCGCGAAGCCGGCATATAACCACAGCCACGAATGCATCGCGAGACAGGACAGAGCATTGATTCGGTCTCCCCTGTGTTGTTGGTGAGTCAAGAACGTTGATCTAATGAGAAAGGATTCAAAGCATATGAGCACAGCAGCCACCATAGACCCAAAAACAACAGATTATAAAGTCGCAGATATTTCCCTCGCCGATTGGGGGCGAAAGGAACTTGGGATTGCCGAAACTGAAATGCCGGCGTTGATGGCATTACGGGAAAAGTATCGAGCCTCCCAACCGCTCAAGGGCGCGAAAATCCTCGGCTGCATTCACATGACGATTCAAACCGGCGTGCTCATTGAAACATTGATTGAGCTTGGTGCGGAAGTTCGATGGTCATCCTGCAATATTTTTTCGACGCAAGATCATGCAGCCGCAGCCATTGCGGCAAACGGAATTGCTGTCTATGCCTGGAAAGGTGAAACGGCCGAAGAGTATGAATGGTGCCTTGAGCAAACGATATTGAAAGATGGTGAACCATGGGATGCCAATATGGTCCTCGATGATGGCGGCGACTTAACCTTGATGCTTCATGAAAAATATCCTGCCGTGCTCGACCATGTCCACGGCATCACTGAAGAAACAACCACCGGCGTACATCGACTTCAAGAAATGCTGAAAAAAGGGACGCTGAAGGTCCCAGCCATCAACGTCAACGACTCGGTCACGAAATCAAAAAACGATAACAAGTACGGATGCCGGCACAGCTTAAATGATGCCATCAAACGGGGCACGGATCACTTGCTCGCCGGGAAAAAAGCGCTGGTCATCGGATACGGTGACGTCGGAAAAGGCTCCGCGCAATCACTTCGCCAAGAAGGCATGATCGTGAAGGTCTCTGAGATTGACCCGATTTGCGGCATGCAAGCTTGCATGGATGGCTTTGAAGTGGTCTCTCCCTACAATAATGGAGTCAATACCGGAAAAGTCGAACACATCAATACGACATTGTTAGAGAATACTGATCTCATCGTCACCACGACCGGGAACTTTAATGTTTGCGACTCCGCCATGCTGCAATCGCTCAAAGCTGGAGCCGTTGTCTGTAATATTGGACATTTCGACAACGAGATCGATACGGCCTATATGCGTGAACATTGGGAATGGGAAGAAGTCAAACCTCAAGTCCACAAAGTCTATCGTGACAAGTCCCGCAACGACCACCTGATTCTCTTGTCCGAAGGTCGCCTTGTCAATTTGGGGAACGCCACCGGGCATCCGTCTCGTATTATGGATGGCTCATTTGCCAATCAAGTGCTCGCTCAGATTTATCTGTACGAACGAAAATTTGCCAGTCAACAAATCCAAGACGTCTATCTACAGGTCTTGCCTAAGAGCTTAGATGAAGAGGTGGCCGCGCATATGGTACGTGGCTTTGGAGGAGTCATTACTAAATTGACTCAGACTCAAGCCGACTACATCAATGTCTCGGTGGACGGGCCATTTAAAGAAGACAGCTACAAATACTAATATCCGCATGCTGTCATGACCTCAATGCATAGTCTCTATGCGTTGAGAACGTGTCAGCCTATGGGCCCAGACAAAAACATAACGAAATCGACCCACGCCTCCATCATGATTTGCTTTACGCCATGATGGAGGCAACTCGCTTCACGTCGCAGCCTCACTCCAAACCCACGATACGCCTCCGACGCTTTCCTCCGTCTCACGTACTGGCTCACGCAGGGTGTTTCGGTAATCAATAATCCGTGCCGAGACCGTGAATATACACAATATTTCATTTTGACAAGATTTCCGTCTGCGTGTATCCTATAAGCACCTGTCAGTTTCGAAACTTCCTTCCGGAAGTTTCATTTTTATACTTCAACAGCTTGACGAGTTGAATTCACTGAAGACCGAGGTTCTATAGATGGACGCCACCGTCAGACAATTCGATTATCTCACCACTATTCTCTTTGGCACAATCGTCGTAGGAGCAATGATCGGGCTGCCCATATTTACATACTATTACGATTTTTCTTGGGTGGACTGGACGATGTTTGCGATCTTGTATGTATTCACCGGACTCGGGATCACGGTTGGATACCATCGTTTATTTTCACATCGAAGTTTCAAATGCGCCAAGTGGGTCGAGATGATGTTGCTGATTGCCGGCGGCATGGCCTTACAAAATTCTGCCCTCAAATGGGCTTCCGACCACATTCGCCACCATGCGCAATGCGACAAAGACGAAGACCCTTATAACGCCAAGCTCGGGTTCTGGTGGAGTCATTGCGGATGGCTCTTCTGGAAAGAAACAGATCCATCGCGATACGACAAATATAAAACTCGACTGAAGCAAAACCCTCTCGTCATGTGGCAACATCGAAATTATATCGCCGTCGTACTCGCCGGATTACTGCTTCCGTTTGTCGTAGGGTTTCTCTATAACGGATGGATTGGCGGAGTGAGTTGCTTCCTCTTGGCCGGCGTGGCACGAACATTTTTCGTGCTCAACTCCACGTTCTTCATTAACTCAATCTGCCATCTCTGGGGTAATCAACCACACGGCTCATCTGACTCGAGTCGAGATAGCTGGATCGTTTCGCTCCTCACATTCGGCGAAGGCTATCATAACTACCATCACATGTACCAAAGCGATTATCGTAACGGCCCACAATGGTATAATTTTGATCCATCCAAGTGGCTCATCTGGATCTTAAGCAAACTTGGCTTCGCCCACGACCTCCGACGACAATCTGCCTCACAATAAGCCAATTGCTGTACTGTTATGATGTGACAACTTCATCAGCTTCCCCAATCACATCTTTTCCGGACAGCTAACATTTCCTCATACTCCCCTCCCAATGACCTCACAGGTAATCACACACCAACTCATATTGCGAACATAAGAACCTGTATGCTAGATTCGCCTGTATTCACGCGGGTTTTCGCGCCTACTAATCCGCTAACCCATTGCAGGTCTGTTCTCATTCTCAACGGACCTCATCAAGGTTTCAGCATGACCGTACATGACGAACAGAATCGATGCGTGAAAAAACCTACGACGTCAAACGGAGAATGATTACCAAACACTACGCTAACCCAAGGTTACGTTGGCTCCCTCATTTACTGGCGGATTAGTAGCCGCGCAAGTAAATACGGGTTGCCTGAAAATTATTTAGGCTTCGCGATACATGTTGACAGAAGAGCTTCAAGCCATCACTCATCAGTATGTCATGAATACCTATGACCGGCTTCCGTTGTCCATTGTTCGTGGACAGGGAAGCAAAGTCTACGACGCAGAGGGGCGAGCCTACCTGGATTGCGTGGGGGGTATTGCGGTCAACGCCTTGGGATATGGCCATCCAGATTTGATCGCCAGTATCGAACGACAAGTTCGCCAGCTCATTCATACATCAAACCTCTTTTACACAGAACCGCAAGCCAAACTGGCGCGTGAGTTGGCTCAACAGTCATTCGCTGACAAAGTGTTTTTTGCGAATAGTGGAGCCGAGGCCAATGAAGCGGCGATAAAATTAGCGAGAAAATATAGCCATGATCATTTTGGTCCCAACCGGTCGGAAATTCTCACGATGGAGAATTCCTTCCATGGCCGAACGCTGGCGACGCTGACCGCGACCGGCCAGACAAAAGTCCAGCATGGCTTCGAACCGCTCGTTCCAGGCTTCAAATACGTCCCGTACAACGACCTTCAGGCACTAGAAGCGAATGTTTCCGAGCAAACAGCCGCCATTATGCTGGAGCCCATACTCGGAGAGGGTGGGGTCGTTGTCGGGAATGCGGACTATCTCAAGGCTGTACGCAACCTCTGTACGGCACGGAACATCCTTCTGATTTTCGATGAAATTCAAACGGGAATGGGACGCACAGGCACCTTGTTTGCCTACCAACAATTTGGCATTCAACCGGACATCATGACGTTAGGCAAAGGCTTAGGCGGGGGCATTCCAATCGGGGCTTGTCTTGCCATCGAAGAAGTTGCACAAGCTTTTTCGTACGGCACCCATGGTTCAACTTTTGGTGGAAATCCTCTCGCGTGCACGGCTGCACTACAGGTACTCCGGATTCTTCTCGAAGGGGGAGAACTCAAGCGAGGTCATGAGCGAGGAGCCTATCTGCACAAAGGGCTCTTAGCCCTGCAGGAGCGTTTTCCCATTATTAAAGAAGTGCGTGGTCGTGGATTATTGCAAGGCATGGAACTCACAGTCGATGGGAAACCAATCGTGATGGATTGCCTTGCCCGTCGGGTCATCATTAACTGCACAATGGGACGCGTGCTTCGATTCATTCCACCGCTGACTATTACTCAAGCTGAAATTGATGTGCTTTTAACAACCCTTACAGATGTCTTAAACAAACAGCAGTAATCACCAGTCACACTTGACGATTGCAGGAAATCATCCTATGGCTCGATCAACAACACGAACTTCTCGAAAAACCAGCAAAGATCTCTTGACGATCGCCAGTCTTTCCAGTCAACACATTGCTGCTTTAATCAAACAGGCCCAATCGCTTCAAGGAAAGCGGCGCGCGCGTCGAACACCGAGACCGTTAGTCGGAAAAACTCTTGGCCTCATTTTCGAAAAACCCTCTACCCGCACACGGGTCTCGTTTGAAGCGGGCATGAACCAATTAGGGGGACAATCGCTGTTTTTGGATTCTGAGAAAATTCAGTTGAGCCGGGGGGAAAGCCTCGCCGATACCGCACAGGTCCTCTCTCGCTATGTAGATGGTCTGGTCGTCAGAACATTCGACCAAACCACACTTGAAGACTGGGCCACCTATGCAACGATACCCGTGATTAATGGACTCACCGATCAATGCCATCCCTGCCAGATCCTTGCAGACCTTTTCACGATTACACGTAAAAAGAAACAGCTCAAAGGCTTAAAGCTAGCCTATATCGGCGATGGGAATAATGTGACGCATTCTCTCTTAGAAGCCGGTGCACTCATGGGCATGCATGTGTCGGTCGGGTGTCCAACGGGGTATGAGCCAGACCAGAAAATTGTGGATTGGGCACAAGAAAAAGCTTTAAAAACGAAAACACGGATCGAAGTCACCTCAGATCCGATAGCGGCAGTTCGGAACGCTGACGTGCTCTACACGGATGTCTGGATTAGCATGGGACAAGAGCGGGAACAGAAACGGCGGCTCAAGGCCTTGACTCCCTACCAGGTCAATGAACGGCTACTACGAAAGGCCAAACCTGATGCCATTGTCATGCATTGTCTTCCTGCTCATCGAGGTGAGGAAATTTCAACAGGCGTGCTCGACGGCCCACAGGCCGTGGTCTTAGAACAAGCGGAAAACCGTCTCGACATGCAAAATGCCATTTTAATTAATTGGCTAGGAAAATAGTTTTGACACGTCGCCAGAATTCAAGACCTGCTCCAAAACTACAAGAATACGCATTGGATGGCGAGACGTAACAACGTCCACACATACCACACATTGCGTGACACGTACCCCCTACACTAGGATGAATTCAGTCATGAGAAAACCAGCAAAAACAAGAACATCAGCGCCTCAATCATCCCAGCAACCCAAGAATAAAGTTGTGCTCGCGTATTCCGGCGGATTAGATACCTCAGCCATCCTACGCTGGCTCAAAGATACGTACCAATGCGAGGTCATTGCCTTCTGTGCCGATCTAGGCCAAGGCGAAGACTTGCAAGAGATTAAACGAAAGGCCATAGCCGTGGGAGCTTCGAAGGTCTACGTTGAAGACCTTCGAGAAGAATTTGTCAAACAATATGTGTTCCCCATGTTACGAGCAAATGCGATCTACGAAGGCAGTTATTTGCTGGGAACATCAATTGCCCGTCCTTTGATCGGAAAACGCCAAATCGAAATCGCTCAAAAAGAAGGCGCCACATTTGTCAGTCATGGGTCCACCGGCAAGGGAAACGATCAAGTTCGGTTTGAACTGGCCTATGCGGCACTGGCTCCTGACATCCAAGTGATCGTCCCATGGCGTGAATGGTCATTTACTTCACGGGAGGATCTGATCGCTTATGCGAAAAAACATCGCATTCCCATTACAGTCACCAAGGCGAAACCCTATAGCATGGACCTCAATCTCCTCCATATCAGTTATGAAGGAGGAATCTTAGAAGATCCCTGGGTCGCCCCGCCGGAAGACATGTTCAAAATGACGGTCTCTCCTGAACGTGCGCCGAATAAAGCTGAATCTATCGAGATTCAATTCAAGAACGGCGATCCTGTTGCCATTGACGGCAAACGGTTGAAACCCGCGGCCTTGCTGCATCAACTCAATCGTCTTGGCGGAAAACACGGTATCGGCCGTGTTGATCTTGTAGAAAACCGGTATGTCGGAATGAAAGCGCGTGGCGTGTACGAAACACCTGGCGGAACGATTGTACAGATCGCTCATCGAGGGCTTGAGTCGATCACCATGGATCGAGAGGTCCTCCATCTTCGTGATAGCCTTATTTCACGCTACGCGGAACTTATTTACAACGGATATTGGTTCTCGCCAGAGCGCGTGATGCTTCAAACCGCCATCGATCAAGCCCAACAAGACGTGACGGGAACCGTGCGCCTCAAACTCTACAAGGGAAACTGTACGGTGACTGGTCGACGATCCCCTCAGTCGTTATACCGCAAACATCTTGCGACATTCGAAAAAGGACAGGGATTCGATCAACGGGATGCAACGGGATTCATCCGGATCAATGCGCTGCGACTGGCCATGCAAACTGGGAGAAACAAAAAGAACGATAGGTAAAGGATTGTCAATGGCCCAACGTAACTCAAAAAACTCTACATCGAAATCACCACGTCATTCCAAAGTTCGTCCATCGACAAAAACCACAAAGGGAGCATCTTCGAATACCCAGCCAACAAAACTTTGGGGCGGGCGATTCAAGAAGCGCACCCATCATCTTGTAGAACGGTTTACGACTTCGCTGCCGTTTGATCAACGACTCTATCCTTACGACATTCAAGGGAGTATTGCCCACTGCAAAACGCTCCACCACGCAAAAGTGCTGACACGGCACGAATGCCAAACGATTATTCAGGGCCTCGAGAAAGTTCTACGTGAAATTCAACGGGGTCGATTTGAATTTCGAAACGAAGATGAAGATATTCACATGAGTATTGAGCGCCGACTCACTCAACTCATTGGCCCGCTTGGCGGCAAGCTGCATACGGCGAGAAGTCGCAATGACCAAGTCGCGCTTGACCTTCGCCTGTACGTTCGAGATTCCCTTAAGACCTTAACGACAGGACTGCTCGAACTTCAAAAGTCGATGATCGTCCAGGCCCGACGGTATTTCAAAGTCATCATGCCTGGCTATACGCACCTTCAACGAGCGCAACCTGTTCTCTTTGCCCATCACTTTTTAGCCTATGTGGATATGTTCGAGCGAGATAAAGGAAGACTCACGGATGCCTTAACGCGGCTGAATGTCTTGCCACTTGGTGCAGGAGCGCTCGCAGGAACGAACTATCCAATCGATCGAAACGTTACGGCCAAACTGCTCGACTTTCCCACCGTCACAACCAATAGCCTGGATACCGTGTCAGACCGTGACTTCGTCGTCGAAGTGCTGAATGCCTGCTCGCTTCTTATGATGCACCTATCACGAATGAGCGAAGAATTCATTCTCTGGTCTTCCCAGGAGTTTCAGTTTATTGAAATGTCCGATTCGTTCTGCACCGGAAGTAGCATGATGCCGCAGAAAAAAAACCCTGATGTTGCCGAGTTAGTCAGAGGAAAAACTGGACGAGTCTATGGTCATTTGATGTCGGTCCTTACTACACTCAAAGGGTTACCTCTCAGTTATAATCGAGATCTACAGGAAGATAAAGAACCGCTTTTTGACGCGCTAGACACTGCGACAGACTCCGTAGACATCTATACTGAACTCATCAAACGACTCAAGGTTCGGCAAGATATCATGGCGAAGGCCGTCCAATCCGGGCTACTCTTTGCAACGGAACTCGCTGACTATCTTGTGCGAAAGGGAATTCCCTTTCGCGAAGCCCATGCCATCATTGGAAATCTCGTAGGGCAGTGTGCGGAGCAGAAAAAAGATCTGGCTCACATCACATTACCGGAACTTCGATCGCACTCGACTCGATTCTCAAAAGATGCGTTGGCCTTACTAACCCCAGAAGGCGCAATTGAGCGAAAAGCTCAAATTGGAGGAACGGCAAGAAAACAGGTTGAAAAGAGGTTGCGTGCGTTAGAGAAACGCCTGCTATAATGCTTGAACTTTACAGCTTGAATTTCCAGAGACCATGAACGGCACCTATCAATTAACATGGAACGTGGGGAGAACCGCAATTATACGAGCCTCTAGTATTATCCTTCTGCTCTGTTTCTGCACTGCGTGCGGGGCAGCTGGCCCTCCTATTGCGCCAGAAGAAGTGGGTCTAGAGGCCAAAATTCGTGAACAACGGCAGCCTCCTCCTCAGTTAGGTGAAGACGGGGAATTACTGATACCAATAGAAGAGGAATCTGTCCAACTCCCTGCTCTTCGTCCCGTGGGTACACGATAAACGTACGAATATCGACTGAAAACTGTTGTGAGTTCCGATAGACAAAGACCAAAGATACGCTTCGTTGTTTAAGAAAAACATTGGGTGAGACCACACCGTTAGGAACGTCACACAAAGAACATGAAAATACTTTGAATCAAGAACATTGCTCATTCGATACGACAAGCCGCACGATAAAAAATCATAAGACTTGAATTGACCTTTTATAAAGAGATCCTATTCTATGCATGACTTTCACTATCAAGATAACCAACTGTATTGCGAAAACGTGTCCCTGGAAGAGATTGCTCACAAAGTCGGCACTCCCTGTTACATCTACAGCTACCAAACGCTCATTCGACATTTTCGAGCGTTTGACCAAGCCTTCGGTGCGATTCCACACACCATTGCCTATGCCATGAAAGCCAATTCTAATATCGCGATCCTTCGGCTTATGGCACAAGAGGGAAGCGGAGCCGATATTGTCTCTGGAGGCGAACTTTTTCGTGCACTGGAGGCGGGAGTCCCTCCTCAAAAAATTGTATTTGCCGGTGTCGGCAAAGCAGGGGATGAAATTGAACAAGCTCTGAAAGCTGACATTTTAATGTTCAATGTAGAATCAACAGGTGAACTACAGTTGATACACGAAGTCGCTGGAAACATGGGGGTTCGTGCCCGAGTCGCACTTCGAATCAATCCGGACATTGACCCCAAGACACATCCGTATATTTCTACAGGTTTAAAGAAAAGCAAATTCGGTATCGGTGCAGAACGGGCTTTGGAGGAATTCAAGATTGCTACTGAATTGGCGCACATTGACGTTGTCGGAGTCCATTGCCATATTGGCTCTCAACTGACCGAATTAACTCCATTTACTGATGCGCTCAAAAAAATCTTAGCGTTAATTGAATCCCTGAAAGCTCAAGGAATCGGCATTCGTTATCTCAATATTGGTGGTGGCCTCGGCATTACCTATTCCGATGAAGTTCCGCCACACCCGAAGGAACTTGCTGCAGCCATTTCTCCCCTTCTCCAAGATTTGAAATGTCAGTTGATTATGGAGCCTGGGAGATCAATTGTTGGCAATGCCGGAGTCATGGTAACTCGCGTCCTCTACAATAAAGATACGGAAGCCAAGCAATTTGTGGTTGTGGACGCAGCGATGAACGACCTATTACGACCCAGTTTGTATGATGCCTACCACGACATTCAACATGTACGAAAACCGTCAGGGAATCAGGTAAAGACCGTTGACATCGTGGGCCCCATTTGCGAATCAGGAGATTTTCTTGCAAAAGACCGCTCCATACCAGAGACCGTGTCTGGAGACCTTTTAGCCGTCATGAGTGCCGGTGCGTACGGCTTCACCATGGCTTCAAACTATAATTCACGACCTCGTGTTCCAGAGGTGTTGATTAAAGGTCGTGAAATACATGTTATCCGTACACGGGAAACATATACCGACTTGATCCGCGGGGAAACAATCCCAGCATTTTTGAATTCGAATGGGTCGTAACATTCACGAACGTCAGGCAAGCAGAGAGGCGAAACCGTACTCATTGCCGTCTTTAGGACGTGTTCATCATTATTGAGGGGTTAAGATGTTCTCAGGTTCTTTAGTTGCAATTGTGACCCCATTTAACAACGGAAAATTTGATGAAGTCGCCTACGCCGATTTGATTGAATTTCAAATTGCGAACGGTACTCATGGTATTGTTCCTTGTGGAACAACAGGTGAGTCAGCCACGTTGACACCGAAAGAGCATGAGCGGGTCGTGGACCTGACAGTCGAGATCGTGAACCGGCGTGTAAAAGTTATTGCCGGCACAGGATCGAACTCCACCGATGAAGCCATCATGTTTACCAAACATGCAAAAGATGCCGGAGCTGACGGGGCACTCCTCATCACCCCCTACTACAACAAACCGATGCAGGAGGGACTGTTTCAGCATTATTCCGCTGTGGCCAAGGCGTCGGATATTCCATTAGTGCTCTATAATATTCCGGGTCGAACAGGCGTGAATATGCTACCTGAAACGATCGCACGGCTCTCGGACATTCCTTCAATCGTTGCCGTCAAAGAGGGGAGTGGATCATTATCTCAGGTTTCAGCCATTATCGAACAATGCGGTGACAACTTGACGGTGCTGGCCGGCGATGATCCGTTAACACTTCCGATGATGGCGATTGGCGCCAAAGGCGTCATTACTGTTACAGCCAATGTGGCTCCAGCCGACATGGCCAATATGGTCAACTTGGCATCAAAAGGGAACTACGACGAAGCGAGAAAACTGCATTACAAACTCAGTCCGTTGTTTACTGCATTGTTTTATGAAACCAATCCTATTCCCGTGAAAGCTGCACTGTCGAAGATGGGAAAAATTCAGAATGAACTTCGCCTCCCACTCACTTCGATTGCTCATCAACATCAGGAAAAATTACTCCACGCCATGAAGACTTGTGGTCTCAACTAAGGTTCATGTAACGATGATTCACACCATTATTATGGGCGCCGCTGGGCGTATGGGAAAACGATTGGTTGCCTTGGTTCAGGAATCCGCGACCATGAAACTTGCTGGGGCTATAGAAAACCCTGGCCATCCTGCATTAGATCGAGATGCTGGAGAAGAAGCTGGGAGTGGACGGGCAGGGGTGATCATACAAAATACGCTTGGGGATGTTCTGCAGAATGCAGACGTCATCATTGATTTCACCGCACCTCAAGCCACCCTGCTCAATCTGCAACTCGCCGTCAGACAAAAAAAATCGATGGTGATAGGCACGACAGGATTCGATCAAGCTGAACTTCAACAGCTGAAAGAATTCGCCAAACACATTCCTTGCGTCTTTGCCCCAAACATGAGTGTCGGCGTCAATGTGCTGTTGAGTGTCGTTGGAAAAGTCGCCAAAGCGTTAGGCGACACATACAATATTGAGGTCATTGAAGCCCATCACAATCAGAAGAAAGATGCGCCAAGTGGCACGGCCCTCAAAATTGCTGAAGTCCTTGCCGAAGGAATGGACTGGAACTTAGAAGATGTCGGGGTCTATGAACGGCACGGGATGATCGGACAACGGAAGGCCAAAGAAATTGGCGTCCAAACCGTTCGTGCAGGAGATATCGTCGGCGATCATACCGTCTTGTTTGGTGGACCCGGAGAACGTATCGAAATCACCCACCGAGCCCACTCTCGTGATACCTTTGCCATGGGGGCTTTACGTGCTGCTGAATGGGTTGTCACGCAACCCCCTGGACTCTACACCATGGCCGACGTTTTAGACCTTACCTAAGTTGTGTAGGGGTCAGATCTGACCATACGGACAAAGTCAGATATAGCCTTCATCTCCAAAACAGACATTCAAGCAGTATGATGGAACAGGTCGCTATCGACCCACAGCAGACATCGTGGTGATGTTAGTTTATGAAGCAAAGAAGTAAGAGAAAAGGGGATGGATTAATTTAACTCTTTTGTGAGTTTATTCAAATAAGTAGCATTATCCTGACCAGAATATGATGCCAAAATAACTGGACTTGTGGGCGTAACTAATTGAAGATATAACAATTCTGGCGTATTGATCAGAAGACTCGATGCGTGTTATCCGAACCGAATTTCGAAGACCCGTCCTCTTACACAGATCCATCTAAACATTGTTAGGTCTCCAATGAACGCAATGCGCCACCATTTCGTCCCTCAAGGCTATCTGCGCGGATTCTCAACAAGTGCGGAGAAATCTCGTAACCTCGTATGGGTGTACGACAAACGGTCCCAACGAAAACCGAGAAAAAAATCAATTCGGTCAATCGCTTGGGCGCCTGAGTACTATGCGCAGGAGCGTGATGATGGCAGCATCGATCTCGATACCCTAGAGAACTTGCTAGGTAAGACCATCGACAACGAGGCACCAGAAACTATTCGAAACATTTCCCCGCAAATCGGCGGGATTACAAGACTAGACGACGAGGACCGAGCAACTCTCGCGTTCTTCGTTGGACTCTCAATGACCAGGGTGCCGAGCTTTAGAGAAGGGATTGAAGATTTCTATACGAAGATCGCGCAACGTACGTTTCATATCGTTGCCCCGCACATTCCTAACAAACCAGAAGGCCTTGATCTCGATGATTTCTCTGTAACCGCGAAGCAATGGGTTTCCTTGAAACCGATGATCGAAGCTGCTCAGAACATCGCCGATGGAGCATTGACCAAGAGCTGGCAATTCTTTGTTCCACCCAAGCACGTTTCTCTTGTAACGTCCGACAATCCCGTTGTCTTTTCGGGCACCGCTGTTGGTCTGAATCAGCTAGGACCAGCACATCCCGGAGCAGAACTCCTTATGAATCTTCGAAGCGATCTAGCCCTTGTATGTACTCCTAAACGCCCATACACGCATACGAACACATTTCAGCTATCTTCTTCCGAAGCTCGCAGGTTCAACCGGGGTGTCGTCCGAGCAGCGCGATATAGAGTCTTCGCGAATCACTTCTCACTTAAGCTTGATGAGTTCGTCAAGAAGTACTCCGGCGAAGAGCAGAGAATCGTAGTGTGATACAGCCGAGATGTAACATCAGAATCAAACTAACCGTCTCATCGCTCCGGTCCTTGGCGACGAGTTATCTGGGGGTTATGTGAAATGAACATTCGATCATCGTGAGATTTGCCTTATCAGAAGGCGAAAGAATTGAGGCAACTCCTAAAGCAAAAGGAGCATGCCCCGGCTGCAAAACAGGCCTAATTCCAAAATGTGGACAGTACAAGGTTTGGCATTGGGCGCATAAAGGCAAAAGGTCTTGTGATGTTTGGTGGGAGCCCGAGACAAAATGGTATAGAACCTGGAAAAGCTGTTTCCCCATCGCTTGGCAAGAGGTCTTTCATACTGATCCGGCCACTGGAGAAAAACACATTGCCGATGTACAAACACCGTTTGGTCTGGTAGTAGAGTTTCAACATTCTCCGATTAAACCCGAAGAGCGATTTGCAAGAGAAGATTTCTACAAACGAATGCTTTGGGTCGTTGATGGGAACAGAGCCGAAACCGACAAATATTATTTTGAGTCTGGGTTGGAAGAGTTAGATAAAGAGATCAGTCGTCTTCATAGAACCCTCGGCAAACCGCGACAGAATGACAGTCTTGTCTGTGGCTGTGGTCCAAAGCCAAAAGGTGCTTCGGATGAGTAAGGATACCCACGGGGCTGTTGTTGCTGTCCTCCCCTTCGGAGAGGAAAGATCTGTACAGTTGGTAGCAACTCACGAAGAGCCGGGCAATGTCCAGGAACTGGTCGAAGACTCATTTGAACGCGCGGTCAGTCAACTTGAAGGGTCCGATACACTCCCCGATGAGGGTCTCTTTTTGGTGCACGGTAATCATGAGGACATACCATGGGTGACGACAGTGCCGGTCCGACGGAATACCCAAACGATTCCCTCGGGATACTCTTGAGTCGGTACTGATTTTTGCGATGTACGTAGATCTAACTGTGTTTATGCACAGCATATCACTGGCAGCTTTTGGCCGACTTGAGCCATTCGCGACGTAAACCTAAAGATCTATTGAACGTCCGCTTTTGATGACAGCTTGATATAATCTTACACCGCCTGTCAGATCGGATTTCGACAATTAATCTAAGCATACCGTTATTTCTTTTCTCTCATACACAAAGACCTATCCGTTTCTCCCAACAGAAGAAATCCATCTCCTGCATTTAATAAATTGATTGACAAAATCAAAAGGCGCGTGCTTTGATGCCCCCGTGCATCACAAAGACCGTTTATAAGATCTTAAGACATTATTGCATTGGTAGTAGGAGGAAGTTGTTATGGATATGTTTGGGAAGATTCCGTTAATCGAAGTTCCACTCCATATTACCCCTGATCAAAAACAGTGGCTGGATAAAATGGTGGAAGAAGGCCGAATTGCCGTTCCACCTGGTGGAAGCTTAGAAAAAGGTTCCGTCATTTCCATGTTTCTTCGTATGCTCATCCACAATGCGATGGAAGAGCAAATGCGCCAGGCCGCGCTCGAAGAGGATGATGACGATGATGACGACGACGATGATTGAGGAATAGAAAAATAAATTAGCGCAATCGTTTCATTACGTTCTCTGCAGCGCAGATTGTTTTGTCGATACTTCCCAGTGAATGGGCTGTCGATAGAAAAGCCGCTTCAAACTGTGAAGGCGCAAAATAGACGCCCTGCTTAAGCATGCCATGAAAGAATTTGGCATAGCGCTTTGTATCAGACTTTTTGGCACTCGCGTAATCGAACACGGGCCCTTTGGCGAAAAATCCACCAAGCATCGACCCCATGCGTGTTTGGTAATAGGGGACTTTAGCCTGTTTAGCTGCTTCGCCCAATCCTTCTTCTAATTTTTTTGACTTCTTTTCTAACCCTTCATAGACACCTGGCTCGCTCAATAGCTTGAGGGTTTCAATTCCGGCGACAACGGCAACCGGATTCCCCGATAGCGTTCCAGCTTGATAGACCGGCCCTGCCGGGGCAATCATCTCCATAATGTCTTTTCTTCCGCCATACGCTCCGATCGGCAATCCTCCTCCTATAACTTTTCCTAAGCATGTGAGGTCTGGTTTCACCTTGAACAGCGCTTGGGCTCCACCAGGGTGTACGCGAAATCCAGTCATTACTTCATCGAAAATAAGTAGGATTCCATGTTTTTTTGTTAGGTGACGCAATGCAAGCAAAAACTCAGGATGCGGGAGCACCACTCCCATGTTTCCGGCGATCGGTTCAACAATGATGCAAGCAAGTTTATTCCCATGTTTTTTGACTAATCGCTCAACGCTTGTGATGTCATTATACCGAGCGGTTAAGGTATGCCCAGCAAACGCCTTTGGCACTCCAGGACTATCAGGTATCCCAAGTGTGGCAACTCCTGATCCAGCTTTGACCAATAAGTGATCGGCATGACCATGGTAGCAGCCTTCGAACTTCATGATTGTATCTCGCTTGGTATATGCGCGTGCGAGACGTATGGCACTCATGGTTGCCTCAGTTCCGGAATTGACGAGTCGCACACGCTGCACTGACGGCACCATCGTTGTTACTAACTCCGCAAGTTCAACCTCTTGACTGGAAGGGGTGCCAAAACTCGTTCCATTTTTAGCGGTTTCAATAATAGCCTCTAATACTTTGGGATGAGCATGACCAAGAATCATCGGCCCCCAAGAAAGTACATAGTCAATATACCGATTCCCATCAACATCAATTACATATGAGCCTTTCGCTTTTTTCATTGAAAGAGGAGTACCGCCTACTGACCCAAACGCACGAACAGGACTGTTAACCCCTCCAGGGATATAGCGTTGTGCCCTTCGAAACACACGAACTGACTGACTCGTTTTCACGTTACACCCTCCATTACAAGCTATCCATTTTTATATTACAGTTTTGTCGTAGGAGCTGTTCTAAAAAATAATTCTTACTCTACAATAAATACGGTTTGTTCGTTGCTCAGCGTCATTGAATGCGGTAGTTCCATATCACACAGCCGTGCATAATATACACATCGTTGAATTGCGGCTTCATATTGAAATTTCAAACATCCTTGTGCACGATTTCCCTTGTTTTTATGAAGCAACCTTATAAGCAAATCTACGTTATTATCGTGTCCATCTGGAGCGTCTATTATCGGTATCCTTGAAGACGATTGCTCCAAATCTCCCGGCCAACCGCTGAGTATATTTGCGTTTGTGTTTCATGACCAACTGGTGCATGGGATTTGAGATGCTTGGGTGTACATGGTTACTCTTCCATCCATCCTTACAAGCAACTTTATAGATCATCTATCTTGGAGTCCTGCTCCAACGATATTCAGATCAAAAAGGTATCCTTGGAGGCGGTAGTTCTGATTATCTCAGCACCTAAAAGGACAACTTCCATCGCAATCCTGACGGCTTCAGAATTTTCTATTACACGCCTCCAAGTTAAGGTTTTTGGCTAACTCACCGATTTAATGTGTATATGGTGGCATTAACACCAGTTCCCGAAAGGAGACTTCATGTATATTGACCAACGACATCAACCGGAAGCAGTCATCTTAGACTGCTGTGGAAGATTTGATGAAACCGACCATGATCATTTTGTGGAAACTATTGAGCAATTACATACTGGTGGGCACGACCATGTCGTCGTCAACCTTACATCACTATACTTTTTAGACCCAAAAGTCATTAGTGTTTTGCATTTTGCGTACGAATATTTTCAGGACAATGAAGGATCACTATCTCTTGTTAGTCCACTAAGTGCTGTACGCAATGAACTCAATATTGCTCATGTGCCGGAAACCATTCCCACATACCCAACAGTTTACGATGCGCTCCATCGACCACATATCAATCCGCCAAAAGAAATACCCGTAGCCGCAGCTTCGGCATAACGTCTCAATAGAAAACTGGCGCCTTCCGTATTAAATCAAATCCAAATACACATCAGTCTGCTTGGATACAGTCGTTGAGCCAACCGGTTATGCCTGACGGGCAATTGTTCGCGCGATCTTGCGTGCAACTCCTGTCTCTTCCAGGTGTCCTTGTACACGGTCGTTGAGTGACCCAGCTGAGCCTGACAGGCACTCGTTGTTGTGATCCTCCTTGTACTCCGGTCTAGATTACAGGTGGCCAAGTGAGGACTTGCAACACAGTATCAAACGCTTAAAGCGTACGAAGTTATAGCCCTTCGAATAGATGTCCGTTTATACGACGTATCGTGTTGCGTTATGGATATGATAGACATTCGGCAGAGAAATAATTTGGTTTCGCTATAATTGAAACGGCTATAAATTCATTTTGGTAACCTGGCACCAACTTTTCTCACCATTCACTCATAAAAAGAAAGCCTACCATCCCAATAATTGGGATGGTAGGCTTTCAAAATAATCTCGGCAACGACCTACTTTCCCACAGCCTCGCAGCTGCAGTATCATGGGCCCAGGAGGGCTTAACTTCCGTGTTCGGGATGGGAACGGGTGGGACCCCTCCGGTATGGTCACCGAGAAATTTCCTGTAAGATCGTAGAAACCCTTCGTAGACATTAAAACACGAAACCATGTCTATACGATATGTTCGCTACGCCTTATTTTTATTTATGACCATGTCTATCAAGAGCAAAATGATGTTAAGTCTCACGGCCGATTAGTACTGGTTAGCTTCGAGCCTTTCAACTCTTCCACACCCAGCCTATCAAACTCATAGTCTTTGAGTGGCCTTTAGGGAGGTAAACCTCCAGGGTGATCTTATCTTGAGGCTAGCTTCCCGCTTAGATGCTTTCAGCGGTTATCTAAACCGGACATAGCTACCCGGCACTGCCGCTGGCGCGACAACCGGCACACTAGCGGTCCGTCCATCTCAGTCCTCTCGTACTAGAGACAGACCCTCTCAAATCACCTCCGCCCACAACAGATAGGGACCGAACTGTCTCACGACGTTCTGAACCCAACTCTCGTACCGCTTTAACGGGCGAACAGCCCGACCCTTGGGACCAGCTTCAGCCCCAGGATGCGATGAGTCGACATCGAGGTGCCAAACTTCCCCGTCGATGTGAACTCTTGGGGGAAATCAGCCTGTTATCCCCGGCGTACCTTTTATCCGTTGAGCGATGGCCCTTCCACACAGAACCACCGGATCACTAAGCCCGACTTTCGTCCCTGTTTGACGTGTCCGTCTCACAGTCAAGCTCCCTTTTGCCTTTACACTCGACGGCTGATTGCCGACCAGCCTGAGGGAACCTTTGGGCGCCTCCGTTACCTTTTGGGAGGCGACCGCCCCAGTCAAACTACCCACCAGACAATGTCCCTGCTCTGGATGACAGAGCCAGGTTAGAATGTCAGAAAACTAAGGGTGGTATTTCAAGGATGGCTCCACGAAAGCTAGCGCTCCCGCTTCAAAGCCTCCCACCTATCCTACACATACTCGCCCAACACACAATGTCAAGTTGTAGTAAAGGTGCACAGGGTCTTTCCGTCTAGTTGCGGGCACCCGGCTTCTTCACCGGAACAACAAGTTCGCTGAGTCTCTCCCCGAGACAGCGCTCCAGTCGTTATGCCATTCATGCAGGTCGGAACTTACCCGACAAGGAATTTCGCTACCTTAGGACCGTTATAGTTACGGCCGCCGTTTACTGGGGCTTCCCTTCGAAGCTTCGCCTTGCGGCTAACATCTCCAGTTAACCTTCCAGCACCGGGCAGGCATCAGACCCTATACTTCCTCTTACGAGTTAGCAGAGTCCTGTGTTTTTGGTAAACAGTCGCT